>NZ_JACCFK010000001.1 GCF_013410405.1 Amycolatopsis endophytica | reverse complement strand
CTGCGCGGCGCCGGTGACGCTCATCTGTTGCCAGTTCGGCACGGCGAGCAGGTGCTCGTAGAACTGGGTGGCGGCGTAGCTGGGGTTGAGGATCTGCGCCGGGGTGCCCCAGCCTTGCGAGGGCCGTTGCTGGAAGAGGCCGAGGCTGTCCCGGTCCCATAGTCGAGGTTGTGCAGCCGGGACTCCTGCATGGCCGCGGCGATGGCGATCACCCACCCGTACTCGGGCACTCGCATCTGCTTGCCGACGGCGACGATGGTGGCGGCGTTGGCAAGCTGTTCGGGGTCATATCCCGCGACTTCCGGTCGCGGGCTGGCACCGGCGGGAGCACAGTCAGCACCGCCACCGCTGGTGAACAGGGAGGCGACCACACCGGCGGCGGCCGCGCCGATCAGAACCGGAATGAGCAGCACCACGGCCGCCGCGACCGCCGCCGTCTTGACTGAAGCGGACACCTGCGCGCCTACCGCTGTGGCGGGGGCGGCATCGGCGAGGCGGAGGCGGCACCGGGCCGGGCGCGGTGTCGTCCGCGGCGACCGGTGGCGGGAGGCCGGGCCAGGCGTCGGCGAGGCCGGCGAGTGTCCGTCGGCGCAACGGCCCTCGGGGTCGAGGGGAAGCCAGACCTCGTCGGCGGGGCTCGGGTGTGCGGCGTCGGGGTCGAGCAGGGCGGCCGCCGCGGTCGCGACGGGCACGGTGTGCGGCTCGGTCAGCTGAGCCTGAGCTCGGGCGAGTACCCGGCGGGCGTTGACCTCCCGGCGCGAGGTCGGCAGCCACACCAGCACTGGGGTGGTGATGCCGGTGGCTTCCGCCAGGGCGGCGTAGCCGGACAGTTTCCCGGGCAAGCTTGGCCAGGGGCTCGGTGCCGAAGTCGTACTCCAGGAACCACTCGATCTGCCGGTCCCCCTGCTGCCACCGGCCGTAGGCGTCGGGCCGGACGAGGTCGCCGAAGTGACGGCTGCACCGTGTCTCGGACCACCAGGCCGTCAAGGCGCCCGGCTCGTGGCGTGCGCGGGCGACGAGGGTGGTGAACCACTCGTTCACCCCGACGGTGTGTGCGAGCCGCAGGCTGTGTGCGACGGCGAAGGCGCGGTCGTGCCGGTAGCCCATCTCCTTGACGTCCCGGCCGTCCTCAGCGGCGAGCACCGTGGCGCCGGCCGGGGCGAGCACGTAATGCATCGGCGCTGTCCCGACGGTGACGAACGGCTGGAAGCGGTCCACCACGCCCCACAGGTAGAGCTCGCGCAGCCGCTGGCGTCCTGACCTGAAGCTGGGAAACGCGAGGGCGGTGACCTGGTGCGAGGTCAGGACCCGGTGCTCCCACAGCATCCGGGCGATCCATTTGTCCCGCGGCGTCAGCCGCACCGCCAGCGCAGCCTGGTGCTCGGCCGAATTCGCGACGCGCGGGCTCGGGCGAGCGGGCCTGTGTCCACGCAGCGCTCGCTGGGGAGTCGGGTTGGTGATCAAGGTCGCCTCCAACGAGGTCAAGTTGGATGGGTTCAGCTGCGCCGCCGGGGATCAGCGCTGTGTGCGCCGGTGACTCGCTCGGTGCGGTTGGCGGGTGCCGCGCTGCCCGGCGACCTACCGCTCAGCCTCGTGGTGCCGAGCCTGGTGACGGGCGTGGCGCGACGAGCGGCGGCGCGGATTGCGCGTGCGCGACCGGGAACCGGTGGCGGGAGCGGCAGGGTGCGAAGGGTGAACGGCTGTGCCTCTTCGCCGTTCAGGACGAGTCGGGCGGCGGCGTGGTAGGCGCCGAGGTGGGCCAGGTCGTGGTCAGATAGCCGTGGCGCGGTGTGGCGGGCCAGCTCACGTGCGTCTTCGGGCGAGGCGTTGAAGAAGATCTTGCTGCGTGCGTTGGTCGAGATACCTTCGCGGAGTTCGCGGGGAAGCTGGCCGAGGTGCTGGTGCGCCAGCGTCATCGAGGTTCGGAACCCGCGGGCCTCGGCGAGCATGTCCTCGATCGGATAGGGCAGGTTGAGGAAGTTGTGGCACTCGTCGATCACCAGGCTCGCGTCCCTGCGACGACGCTGAGGGATGCGCGCGCGGCCGGTGATCGCCTGCCAGGTGCGCGCCACGACCAGCGACCCGACCAACCGGGTGGTCTCCTCCCCCAATGAGCCCTTCGGGATTCGCACCAAACAGATGCCACCATCGAGCACTTGGTCGAGGTCGACTGTGGAGTGTCCTCCCGCGATGGCGGCGCGGACGAAGGGGCGCAGCAGGAAGGCGCGGAGCTTGTTCATCAACGGGCTGATGACCTGCGAGCGGGCCGAGTCGGTGAGCTCCTCATACCAGGACCAGAAGCCACGTAGGACCGGATCGGTGATGCCGGCGGTGACGCGGCTGCGGAAGGCTTCGTCGGCCAGCAGTTTCGGCAGGTCCGCGAGGGTGGCGACGCCTTCCTGGGACCGGAGGGTCAGGCAGGCCGCGCGCATCACGTCGTCGGTGCGCGGGCCCCAGAACGCTGAGTAGACCCGGCGGAACACGGAGACGAGGTTGTCCACCATCAGGTCGGTTTCGCCGCCGTCCAGCGGGTTGAGGCATGGTGGGCGGACCTTGCTGTCGGCGTCGAAGAGCACGACCCGGTCGGCCGCGGAGCGGGGTAGCCGGGACAGGACGTCGGTGACGAGATCGCCTTTGGGATCGATCAGGACGGTTCCGCGGCCGGCCTCGGCGTCGGCCAGGACGATCGTGCCCAGCAAGGTCGATTTGCCGGAGCCGGTCGCGCCTAGCACGTGCAGATGGTGTCGGGCGTCGGGGACTCGCAGGGCGACGGGCCGTTCGTGGCCGGTGTCGGTGACGCCGAGCGGTTTGGCTTCGGGCCCTGGGACGGCGATGCCAGGTGGAGGCGCAATGGCGCGGGCCCCGGCGCGCTGCAGCCCCGGGATGGCCTCGTCGGTCGGGAGGTGGGCTATCGCGGCCAGCTCAGGCACCGACAGCAGGTCGCCCCGCGCCAGAAGCCGGGAGCCGATCACCTGCTCGGGGCGGCGAAGGCGGTGTCGCGTGTAGTGGTTGTGCTCGGTGTAGGAGGCGAACGATGCGGCGAGGGCGTGTGCGCGCCCGCGGGCGACCTCTCGGGCTGCGCTGACAGCGTCGGCGTCGGCACTTGAGGGAGGATGGTGGCGACGGCGTAGCGGACGACGGTCTCGAACTGGCTGCCGCGCTGCTTGGCGACGATGGCCCGGTTTTGTGCCGCGTACTCGAGCGAGGTTTGCGGGTCGCTATGCAGAGCACCGGTCTTCGTGCGGTGCAGCGTCGTGCGGCGGGTTCGTGACATCCCAGGGGTGACCGCGTCCAGCAGGCGGCCGACCAGCCGCACCGAACTGCCGGTGTGGACCTGCCGGGCGGCGCGGCGGGCTCGTTGGACGCGGCGGCCGGTGACCGGGCGGGCCAGGACCTGCACGCAGGCGTGCTCGTTGCGACCCAGTCCGACCGGCGCGCCGATCAGCGCGCGGATCGGGTCGGCCTCGAAGGCCGTGCGAATAGGCAGTGCCTCCGACCGCGCGAGCCGCAGCTCGCCGCCGACTACGAGCCGCCGCTCGCCGTCGCGGGGAGCTGGCAGTGGCGGCTCAGCAGGCCGCACCTGGGTGTGGGCGCCGGGCCACGTGGCCTCGAGGGCGCGCTCGACGAGGCCGGGTGGGATGGCGCCGGGCACCCACAACCGGATCGCAACCCCTGCCTCGGAGAACACGTACTCGCAGGCCACGTGCGGTTGTCCGGTGAGCGCCCGTCGCCAGCCGGGCCGCAGAAGGCCCACGAGGTTGGACCACAGCGCGGCGCCGCCGGCTGGATCGACGGTGGGAGGGGCGAGCACGGTGACTTGACGTGCGTCGGCGACGAGTCGCTCGTGGCACCGTCGCGCCCACCACCTTCGCCCGGCGAAGAGCGTCGCGATAAGCACGGCGAGCACCGGCACGGCGATCGGGCCTTCATCCACGGCGAGATCGCGGAGTCGGCTCAGCAACGCGACCAACGCACCAGCAGGGTCACGCAGGTAGTTCTCTAGCCAATCGGCGGAAGCGGAACGTATCCACATAGGACGCGTCTCCCAGTGATCAAGGGGCATCGAGGCTGATTTCCTCGCCCTCGACGGGCTGAGGACCGAGGTCGACGAACGCGGCAGCCTGGTCGTCGTCTTGCTCGGCGAGTTCGGCCGGATCGCTGGTGATCAGGTAGTGCTCGGTCGGCGACGCCATGCTCTGGAAGGCCACGCGCTGGGTTCCGGTCGACAGCAGTCCCTGGCCGCGGTCGGCTGCGAGCAGGAACTGGCGTTCTCCGGCGGAGAGGGTGAAGGTGCGGGCGATCTCGTCGATGGCTTGCGGGGCCTGCCGGAGCAGGATCTGGGTGGCCGCGTTGGCCACGACGGCTTTGCCGAGGTCGGTGCCGAGGACGTCGTCGACGTCCTGGGTCGCCACTGTCAGACCGGCCCAGTACTTGCGGAAGGCTTTCGCCGAACGGAACAAGAACTCGGCACCGGCCTTGTCTTGCAGCAAAAGCCATGCCTCGTCCACCGCCACCATCCGCGGCCGGCGGATCGCGGGGTTCGACACTCGCCGCCAGATGACGTCGAGCGTGAGCAGCGTGCCGATCGCTTTCAGCTCGTCGGGCAGGTCGCGGAGGCTGAACACCACGAGCTGTCCCTCGGGTTGAACGGTGCTGGGCCCGTCGAAGAGCTGCTTGAACGCGCCCTCGACGAACGGATGCAACCGCGCGGCGAGCTCGCGGCCGGCACCGTCACCGGAGCTAGCGAGCTTTTCTCGCAGTGTGCGCAGCTCGGGTGAGGGTCGGGTCCAGGTGCGGGGATCGGTGGTGATGCCCACGCTCTGGTAGGTCGCGGCGATCGCGCGGTCCAGCGCGGCCCGCTCGGCTGCCGACGGTTCACCGCCGAGAAGAACTTCGATCGCGGTGTGCAGGAACAGGCTGCGCCGAACGAGCGCGTCCTTCGGTGCGGTGCGTCGTCCGTCCGGCCGCGTGTGGATGGGCAAATCGAACGGGTTGAGCCGAACTCCGGGCACGCCGAGGTGGACGTTGGTTCCCCCGACGGCGGCCGCGAGCCGGGCATACTCGTCCTCCGGATCGACAACGGCGACCTCGATCCCGCGGTACAGCGAACGCAGCAGCTCCAACTTGACCAGGTATGACTTCCCCGCGCCCGAGCGGCCAAGGATGACCGAGTTGTGGTTGTGCATGCCCTCGCCGAAGCGGTCCCAGTGGACCAGCCCCTGGGAGCCGATGTTGTACCCGTAGAGCACCCCGGCCGGTGCCGCGACCGAGGTCGGATCAGGCGCGGGCAGGTCCGGGCTGGTGAACGGGAACGCGGCCGACAACGCTGCGGTGTCGAAGGTGCGGCGCATGCCGATCAGGTCCAGGCTCAGCGGCAAGGTCGACACCCACCCCTGGAGGCTGCGGTAGGTGGTGTGCTTGGCGTCCAGCAGCAGGCTGGCGCACAGTGACCGCAGTGCCGCGACTTCCTCGGCGAGAGCGCGTTGGGTGGTGGCGTGGATGGTCAGGTACAGCCCGACGCGGAACAGCTTGCCCTCGCCTCGGGCGACGCGGGAGGACAGGTCGTAGGCGTCTTCGGTGGCGGCCTCGACGTGGGGGTCGAACAGCCGGCCGTGCTCGGCGGTGTGGCGTCGGCCGGCCTCGAGCTTGGCGAGCTGCTTCTTCAACCGGGCGGCGGCGGTGGCAGGGTCGATCGGCTCGACGTGCACGGAGACGTCCAAGCGGCCGGGGTAGGTCAGCAGCGGAGCCAGCCAGCCGGGGTGCACCTCGCGCGGGTAGCCGATGACCGCGAAGCTGGCGACCCATTCGCCGCCGACCTCCAGGTGCCGCGCCCCCACCGACAGGGCGTCCGGCGTGAATGCGGCTGCGGCCGGGGAGGCCGGTTGGCCAGGCCGACGGTGGTGGCTGCGATGGCGCATCAGAACTGCTCCTCTCGCTCGTCCTCGTAGTCCCAGTCGTCCTCGCCCCACGCGGGCTCGTCCTCTGCACGTGCATCCGCACGCCACCGGGCGGCGTCGTCATCCGCCGGGTCCGAAGCGGTAGTGATGACCTCATCCGCGCCGGCGAGCCCGGCTGATGGGGGCAAGAGGCTGTCGGGGTTGCACGCCGAGGCCAGGACCGCGGTGGCCTGCCCCGCGTCGAGCGGGGTCACCGTGATCCCGGCTGGGGACAGCAGCTCCACGGCTTCGGTGAGGCGGCGCACCAGGCGTGACTCGGCCGCTCGTCGTGCGGCGGCGTCGGCCTGGCCGGGCGTCCGGTTGCGGCGGCCCTGCAGAGCGGCCAGCGCCCCAGGGCCGCCGAGTCCGTCAGGAGGGTCGGCTGCGGCGAGCGGTTCCCGCAGCACGAGCAGCACCTGCCGTCGCAGCAGATCGGACTCCTGCCCGAGCTGGACCAGGTAGTCGGCGTGCTCGACCGCGGCCGCTTCCAACGCCGGGTGCGGCAGGCCACCCGCGCGCTCGCGCAGCTCGGCGATCTGAGCGGAGAGGTCGAGACGCTCGGTGCGCACCAGCACCTGGACCGGGGCGGTCAGTGAGTGCAGGTAGCGCCCGAACGAGGCGACCAGTGCCTCCTGCTCGGCCGGTGTCCGGAGCGCGAAGTTCACCGTGCTCGCGACGGCGACGACCGTCAACCCGTCCGGGCCCAGGTCCACCACGCCGGTCTCCGTGACTGCCTCAGCCGGCAGGCGCAGCGCGGTCGGGGAGACGGGTTCAGCCTCGGACGCTGGCCCGCGGCGGCCGGCTCCCTGGTCCGCGTTCGCGGTGAGCCACGCGGGCGCCGGACGGACGCCTTCCGGCGCGGCGACGCGGTGTCGCGGAGCGATCCGCTGGCGGATCGCGGCGATCAGGAGCTTGTCCAGCGGGACACCGTCGCGCTTGCCCAGGGCGAGCATCACCGACGCCGCGCCGACCGGAACCGCGAAGGCGGCGAAGAGCGGGATCGGCAGGAACGCGCGCGTGACGAGCCACACCAGGTACAGCGCCGCTCCGGCCGCGGCGAGGATGCCCAGCTGGCGCGCGGTGAGCGGGCCGAGCACGCGGTCGTGCATGTCGACGTCGGCGGGAATGCGAACGGGTTCGGTCATGACGTGCTACCTCCTGGCTTGCGCCGTCGCACGTTCGTCGGCGGTGGCGGGGTCACGCGCGGGGGCGGCGTCTTGGCGGGCTTGGGCAGGTCGAGCGGGAGTCGCAACTGCCGTCCGGCCTTCGGTGCACGTGGCTTGGGCGGTGGTGGCGGCGCGGGCTTGGGCGGCACGTGTTTCAGGCCGTCCAGGGGCAGCGGGTACTGACCGGACCGGGTCGGTCGGTTGCCCTCGTAGGGGTCAAAGGGCAGCGGCGGCTGGATCACGCGCCGGCCGGTTCCGCGACGAGCGGGAGGCGGTGGCGGGCTCGCCGGCCGAGGCACCTTGCGCAGTCCGTCCAGCGGCAGTGGGTACTGGCCGGACCGGAGCGGCCGGTTGCCCTGGTAGGGGTCGAACGGCAGCTCGAGTTGTTTCCCGGTGCGCCCGCGAGGCGCCCGTCGACCGCTCGTTCCCGCAGCTCCCGTGGCCGCTGAAGGTGGCGCTGCGCGCGGAACGTCGAAGGGCAGGCGGTACTGCCCGTCGCGGCCGAGCACCGGCTTGTTTTCGGGCCAGTCATCGCCCAGCGGCAGCGCCAGTTGACGACCGGGATTGCGCGGTGGTGGTTTCGGCTCCGGAGTGTTCTTCGGTGTGGGCTTGGGCCGGGTCCGGCGCAGGCCCGGCAGCGGCAACACGTACTGCCCGCCCGCGGTGGTCCTCGGCTCCGCTGAGCGCGTGGACGAGCTGCCAAGGCTGTTGCCACCGCCGGTAGCTCGGGGCCTCCGGGGCTTTCCGCCGCCCCCGCCCAGAAGCCCGAACGTCTTGTAGGCGAGGAAGCCCCGGACGAGCGATCCGATCAGGCTGCGGCCGCCTCCACCGCGGATCGAGCCCAGGATCCAGAACGGGATTTTGAGCAGGATGTACATCAGCGCGAGAGCGACGAGCAGGTTGATGAGCCCGGAGGCGGTCGGCCCGAACACGGTGAATCCGCCGGGGGTGAAGAACACCTTCAACGCGGTGATCAGGGTCAGGCTCTGGCCGAGCTGGATCGCGAGGCAGCCGCCGTAGGCTTTCCACCACCAGTAGGCGATGCCCTCGGTCTGCGGCAGGGCGTGGAACATCAGCGCCAGCGGCGCGGCGACGATGAGGATGATCGTCAACGCGACTCGCACGACGTAGGTCACCAGCAGCGCGACGAGCAAACCGGCCAGGACGAGTCCGATGAAGACGATCCACATGCCGCCCTTGAGTGAGCCCATGACGAGGTCGCGCAGAGCCACGCCGGCGGCACTCGCGTCGAGCCCGCCGCCCATGATGGCGGCGACGAGGGCGTTGGCGATCTGGACGCCCTTGGTGGCCACCCACAGGCTCAACGCACCGGCCAGAAACCCCACCACGAGGCGCGGCGCGATCTCCTTGGCCGAGTGCCGGGTCTGGACGGTCTGGTAGCCCATCACGATGACACCCGCGATGAGAATCAGCAGGGCGTAGGAGACGAGCAGGATCTGCCAGGAGTTGTCCCACAGCTCACCCACCCGCGGCAGCGAGTCCGGCGTCGGCGTGGTCAGCAGCGTCTTCGACAGCAGTTCGAGCAGCGGGTTGAGCGCGCTCTCGACGATGCCGCGGAAGAACCGGTCGATCACGTCGGTGATGCAGGCGCCGATGTTCGTGAGGCCGCAGTCGTCGCCGGTCTCCTCGCCCGGAACGGGCTGTTCGGCACCGGGCGCCGTGGGCGGTGTGCTGGTGCCGGGCTGCGGGATGCAGCCCTCACCCGTGCACGGCGGAGCGGTCGAAGTCGGCGACGGAAGGCACCCGTCCTGCAGTGAACCGGGGAAACAGGTGACCGAGGTCGGCGCCCCCGTCGGCAGTGGCAGGGGCACCTCGGGCAGCGACGGTGCTGTGGTCGGCGCAGGCCGCGAGCACAGCGGCAATCCGGGCTCACATGGCTCGACAGTCGGAAGCGGCAGTGGTTGCGCGGCAGCCGGCGGCGCCATCGACGAGCCGGGGTTGAGCGCAGCGACGGCAAGCGTGCCACCGAACAGAACGACGAGGCTCACCGCCAGCCCCACCAGCGCCCGGCCACGAGTCAGCTTGGGTAACCGCACCTTCCGGCGTGATGGCGGAGCGGTGAGTGCTCGACCGTCCGGCGTGTTCGAGGGGCGCATCGCGTCAAGCCCCCACGATGCCTTTGAGCACCTCGACGACCAGCGGGGCGAGCGCGGCCAGAACGTAGCCGATGCCGGCGGCCTTGAACGCCTCCTTCGCCTTCTCCTGCTCCCCCGGGTCGCCGCCGCCGAACACGCGCCGGACACCGCCGATGGTGAGAAACACCGTCGCCAGCCCGGCGAGGATGCCCATCAGCCAGTTGCGGATGTTGTTGAGGACTTCCTCGACGCTGCCCGCGAGCGCGAGCACCACGGTGTCCCCGCGGGCGCTCGCACCAGAGGTCAGCAGGGCGAGCACGACGAGTTCGGCCAGCAGCAGCGCCCGGCGGCGCCAGTGGTGCGTGCGCGGCAGGCGAGAGGTTCGGGTCAGGCGCATCGCGGCTCTCCCGGAGTCGAGCCCGGCCGCCGCTGCGGCTGCTCGGGCGAAGGGGTGGTGTTCGCACGGGAGGCTGGTCTCGTCCCGCACCCCTGAACTCCGGAAGACGCGCCCCGTGGGGACACGTGCGCGCTGGGTTTCTTGCCCGCCCGCGCGCGCAGAGTGGTTACGCCCGGTGATGGTTGGACGTCGGTGATGGCCACCGTGTCGGCCACCCGAGCCGCGACGTCGCACTCGCGATCGGCGGTGTCCGCGTCACGGCGAAGGTCCTCGCGGAGGTATGCGACGAGACGCCGCTCGGCCCGTTGCCTGGCCTTCTTCGCGGCTTGATACGACACGTCGCGCTCCGCCGCGGCATCGGCCAGCGGCACTCCTTCCAAGCGGGTGGCGCCGATCAGCTCGGCCTCCGCCGCGGTAATCGCGCCCTCGGCCACCGCGCGGGCGAGAACGAAATCGGGGTGCCCCCACGGCGGTGGCGGCAACGTCGAACGGAAGCCGTGACCGGATGGCACGGGGGCGTCCAGCGCCTCGCGGACGCACGCGTGCCCGGCGCGGTAGGCAGCCCACCGAAGCCGGAGCATGATACGCGGCCTGCGCAGGTCGATCGTCTCGAGCTCGGCGACGAATCCGGCGAGCACCGCCGCATGGATGTCACTGGGATCGCCGGCGAACCTCGCCGACAGGGTGGCGGCGATCGAGGTCAGCGCGGGCAGCGCGACGCCCACCGCGCCGACCGTCCAAGTGCCGCCTTCGGTGCGCGCCAGCAACACCAGGTGCGCCCACACCGCGTCCCGCAACGTCTGCGGACAACGACGCCGGAGCAGCCGGTCACGCAGCTCGTTGAGCGGCACACGCCGCCGCGGCAACCCGGCGAACAACCGGCCATCGACCGCCACCGGATGGTCCCCGGTGACCAGCCACTCGAACGCCGCGCGGGCGGCGTCCAACGGCATCGCAGAACGCTCGAAACCCGAGCGCGGAACGGCATCACGTGAATTCATCAAGTGACTCCCAAACGGGCCGGAACAACGACCCACCCAGGACGCCACAAGAGGTGTTACCAACCGCTGACCGAAGTGGCACCGGACAAGTACCGACGGCAAACCGACGATCTTCAACCCGTCACATCGAAGATCGTCTTCGACCGACCCCTGTACTCCCTCAAGATCAGATGCGCCGCCCTGTAATTGCCTTCTACCTGCACCTTTTCCCCACCGGTACTAGTGCCGGGTCAAGCAACGTTGGGTAGGTAATCCGGTCGGCGGATCTTGGAGTTGACGGCGAAGTGACGCTTCGGGTGGCAGTGGCGGTTGCGCCAGCGCAGGTAGCCGGCGATGGCGGCTTCCTGGGCGGCGTGGCTGGGGTAGTCGCTGCCGTCGAGGGTGAAGTAGCGGACCGCGGTGAACTCGCACTCGATCCAGTTCAACCAGGACGCGTTGGTGGGCGTGTAGACCAGCTCGATGTCGTTGGCCGCGCACCACGTGACGACCTCGGCCTTGCCGTGCGGTCCGTAGTTGTCACAGACCAGATACAGCTTCCCGGCCGGGAAGCGGCGTCGGAGTTGCTTGCAGAAGTCGAGGAACTGCGGCCAGCGTTTGCGGTCACGGAACCGGTAGAACATCTGCCCGGACGCGAGGTCGAGCGCGGCGAACATGTGCCGGATGCCCTTGGTGCGGGTGTAGGTCGCGCGCAGCCGGGCCGGTCGGCCGCGAGGGAACCAACCGCGGCCGGGACGGGGCTGCAGGTTCAACGGCCCGAACTCGTCGACGCAGATCACCCGTCCGTCGGCGGGCGGGTGATCGTAGAGGTCGAGGATGCGGGTCTTCTTCGGTATGAAGTCCGGGTCTTTGCTGGCTTTCCAGGTCTTCGTTGCCTGCCAGGACACACCCGCCGCACGGAGGATCTGGCGGACGGTCTCGGTGCTCGCCCTTATCCACGCGTACTCGGCGAGGTAGTCGACCAGCTTGGCCAGGCTCCAGGTCGTGAACGGCAAGCCCAGCTCAGTCGGTTTGCAGGCGGCGATGCGGCAGATCTGATCGCGGGCGGCCGGCCCGAACTTACGAGGTCGGCCGCCCCTCCATTCTGGGGACAACGCCGCGAACCCGGAGTCGTTGAACGCGTGGATCACCTCCCGCACATACCCCTCCGTCGCCGCGAACATCACCGCGATCTCCCCCGCGGACCGGCCCTGCGACGAGGCCAGCACGATCCCGGACCGTCGCAGCCGCACCCGATCGCGCGTCGACCTCGTGATCTTGACCAGCCGCTGCGCTTCTTCGGGCTCCAACGACCGCGCGAACACCTCCGGCTGACGCGCCATGGCTCACCTCCACCGGCAAGCCTCGCGATCAGCAGCCCAGATGTCCACGCGACACGATTACAACGCCAACCTTCCTTGGCGAGGCACTAGATCGGTACCAGTTTGGTCAGCGCTCGAATCCGCCACGGCCACGGTGCCGCCGCATCTCGATGCCCCGGGATAAATCCCCCTGATTACGCACCGAGCGCACTATTTGCCGGCCCGCGGATAAAGGTTCCCCAGGACGTGTCCCCGCCAAGCGGTTCTTTCGGAGTTCAGGGGTGTCATCAGCGCCACGCACAAACGGACGCGCTCGCCTTCTCCGAGGGGATACCCGTGACCACGCCCGACCGTCCCGGCCGCCGCACACCCCGCAAGCGATCCGACTCGACGCACCCGTCTTCGACCCGCGCCGGCCGACGCCGCACCAGCGACCGCAGGCCCTGGCCAACCGCCCCGACCACCACTCGGCCCAGCCCCGGTAAGCCCGCGAACACCACTCGCCGCTCGCGTTCACACGGCGTCGCTCCGACCCCAACTCCCGCGACCGTGTGGCCTGCCGGTTCGTCCGCCATCGACCTCGATGCGACATGGCCCGCAGCCCTCATCGATCGGGTCGTCACCGCGTTCAGCACGCCCGGCGCGCAGGTCGTCCTACTCCCCTGGCCGTCACCACGGGGGCCGCGTCCGAAGCTCACACCCGTGGGTCCGGGCGGCGTCATCGACCGCACTCCCGACGCCGATCCGGATGCCGAACTCACCGATGCCCTGCACGCCGTCGAACGCCTCGGCCGCACCGCTCGCATCGAACGCGTGTCACACCCGGCGACCACCGGCACGTCGAACTCAGCACCCTTTTGGGCGGACCTGATCGGAGGCACCGATCCGACTCCGGAGCTGGTCCCTACCACCTCGGCAGTCACCGCAGACGACGACGTGACGGGGGACGAGACGAAGCACAGCAGTGGTGATGATCTGATCATTTCGAGCTTGCGGCCTGGGCTCTCCGGCGACCACTCCGCCGACCTCATCGCACTGTTCGCAGCCCGTCGGCTCCGGCTCGGCGGCATCCTCGTGGTGCTCACGCACTGTGACTGGACAACCGGCCAGCTCACCGACCCGACCGGAGCCGTCGTCGCGGCCGGACAGAACGCCGACTTGCTCTACCTCCAACACATTGTCGCCGTCCACACGCCCGTCCGGGACGGCCGATTCCGCCTCCCCGACGAGCACCCGGACCGCGTCGGCGACAACACCCGCGCGCGGCACCGGGCCCGAGTGCGCGGGCTGCCGCTTCCGCATCACCGCATCCACTCCGACGTCCTCGTCTTCACCCAGGCCCAGAGTCCCGTGGGTTCAGGCGAATTGAAGGGTCTTCAGGACGAACCCACGGGTGGGTTGCCCCGATCTTCGGGTGCGGGCCGTCCGGTTCGTGAGGAACTGGACGAGGCGTCTGAACTTGTCCCCGCAGCTCGGACACCTGCCCTGAGGTGGCCTTGGGTCACCAGGAAGGATGTCTCGGTGCCTGCACCACACCCACCTGAGTTTCGTCGTCGTGCCGTCGAGTTGGCCCGTCAGGGCTCCAAACCGGTGGCCGAGCTGGCCAAAGAACTGGGGATCAGCGAGTCGTGCCTGAGGAACTGGATGGCCCAGGCCGATGCCGATGAGAACGGCTCAGCGAGTCGTTTGACGAGCGCGGAGAAGAAAGAACTGGCCGAGCTGCGAAAGAAAACCCGCCAGCTCGAGATGGAAAATGAGATTCTCAAGCGCGCTGCTGCGTACTTCGCACGGGAGAACGTCCTCCCAAAGTAACCTACCCGCTGGTCCGCGAACTCGCCGCCGACGGTTTCGACGTCGCGGTGGCCTGTCGGGTACTGAAGGTGTCGCGGTCGGGCTATTACGACTGGCGCGACCGCCCGCCCTCGTCCAGGGAGCAGGACAATAAATTGTTACTCAAACACATCGAGGCAATCCACGCCGAATCCCGCGGCACTTATGGGTGGCCCCGCGTGCACGCTGAACTTGTGCTCGGAATGGGCGTGAACGTCAACCACAAGCGGGTGGCCCGGCTCATGCGCGAGGCCGGCATCCAGGGCCTCTACCGACGTCGACGCCGAGGCTGCACCGTCCGCAACTCAGCCGAAGAACCCGCCGAAGACCTGGTCAACCGCAAGTTCACCGTCGAGAGCCCGAACCTCCTGTGGCTGACAGACATCACTGAACATCCCACGAAGGAAGGAAAAGTATATTGCGCCGCTGTCATGGACGCCTATTCCCGGCGCATCATCGGATGGTCCATCGACAATCACATGCGCACCGAGCTGGTGATCGACGCACTGGGCATGGCCACCCTCCGCCGCAAACCCGAATCCGGCAACACCGTCCTGCACTCCGACCACGGATCGCAATTCACAGCCTGGGCGTTCGGGCAACGGCTCCGTGCCGCCGGAATCCTACCCTCCATGGGCAGCGTGGGCGATTGTTACGACAATTCCATGATGGAATCCTTCTGGGGAACTCTCCAACTCGAAGTGCTCGACACAAAAGCATGGGCGACCCGCGACGAGCTTGCCTCCGCGATCTTCGAATGGATAGAATGCTGGTACAATCCGGAACGGCGACACTCCGGCAACGGAATGCTCAGTCCCGCCGAGTTTGAAGCCCGCAACCCCCAGCGGCCTTCGCCACACCACGATCGCTGACGCCACACCCAACGTGTCCGGCGAACGGGGACAAGCTCAGTCCTCGTGAGGTTGTTCGAGGAGTTTGCGGGCGGAGGCTGTGTAGCGGACCGCGGTCTTGGCGTCGAGGTCGAACACCTCGGAAAGGTGCAGCGGGTCAGCGCCGCTGACGAGGGCCTCGTCGAGTTGCCTGTCGATGCGCAGCCGCTCCAGGGACGCGGGCAAGCCGCGCAGCGTCGTGTTGGCCCAGACGTGACTCACAGGTCCCGTGCCGATGGCGGTCATCGCGTTGATCATGAGATGGGGGTTGGCCGTGTTCGGCCAGTTCAGTTGACGGTGGTCCGACCAGGCGAGCAACGTCTGGTGGCTCAGCTCGCTGAGCGGCTGGTTCCTCCCCGCGATGGTGATGCGCCGGTTTCCCAGGTCGAGGTCGGTCAGGTGCAGGGCGCGGATCGCGCTTGGCCGGGCGGCGTGCACGGCGGCCAGGACGACGAAGACACGTGCCTGGGGTGTGGTCGCGGCGCGAACCGTGCGGGTGATCTCGTCGGCGGTGAGCGGTTGCAGGACACCGGGTTCGACTTGGCCGACCCGGATGCGGTTGGTGGGGTTGGCGAACACGACACCGTGGCGTTTGGCCCAGGAGAACAGCGACCGCAATGCCACGAGTGTGATCTGGCGCCGGATGCCGTGCGACGGGGCGATCGCGGCCACGGCTTCGTTGCGGGTGATCTCACGCAGGTGGTCGTGGTGTTCCGACCACGCCAGCAGCACCGGTCGCAGCAGGTCGATGTAGCCGCGCAGGGTCCGGTGGTTGCGGGCGCGGGTGCGCGGCCCGCCGGTGTGCATCAGCTGCACCCGTCGGCGGGTCTCGTCACGGATTCCCGGGGCGATGTCGGTGAGTTTCGCCTCAAGCCAGCGGGCAAAGGTGGGCTGGCGATCGTCGAGCAGGATCCCCATGGTCTGCAGGATCTCGGTGGTCTGGGCGAGGCTGGAACCACGACCGGTCAGCATGGGGTGATAGCTGGAGTAGCGGATCAGTTCGCCGTCGACGTAGCGCGTCAGCAGCATGGTGAGGTTGCGGGTCAGAGTCCGCGTCAGTTGCGGGGTGAACCCTCGGGCCTCGGCCATCGTGGTGGCGAGGTGCAGCGCCCAGCGCAGCCACTCGTTGGTCGGGGGCTGCCGGTCCCGTCGGTCGACCATGCCGTAGCGGTAGGTGCGGCGCAGGTCGGGCAACAGCAGCAACTGCGGCTGCGGCAGTGCGGGCCGGGTCCTGGTCACCGGCATGGCCTCGGGTGCCTTCGTGCGAGGGCTGGCGGTGCGCTGCAGCGGCATCCCGGCGAAGCACAGCTGGTGGTGCCGCACCTGCCGGACGTACGGCAGCAGCATCGTGTTGGGGCCGGTGGGCCGGTCCAGCTGCGCCTGTGCCCAGCAGGGCCGGCAATGGCCCTTCAACAGTGGCAGCCGGCGTCGGCAGGCACTGCAGTTGGAGGCCTGCGGGTGGCGGGCGGCGAACTCCGAGCATGGCCTGCACGCCGTGTCGTGCCAGAGCACGCCCCAGGCGAAGCAGGTACTGCAACTGGCCGCGTCGCGATGTTGAGGCACCAGCGATCACGCCGGGGGAAGCGAGCGACCGTCCCGCCGCCGGGGGACCACCCGCGCGGCCCCCGGCGCCGCCGCGGCCGGTGCGCTTTCCGTCTCGCCTGGTGCTGCGACCTTGTGGGGTTCGGGCAGCAGGAGTTCGCCGACCTCGCAGCCCAGAACCGCGCAGATGACGTCGAGGTCGTCGAGTTTGATCGAGGCCGGCTGCCCCGACCACAAGCCGGACATCTTCCCGGCCGAGATCACCAAGCCACGCTCGGCGAGGCTGCGTTGCAGCTCCGAGGCCTTCCAGATGCCGCGGTTGGCCGCGGCGAGTCGCAGGTTCCAGCGCATTCAGATCAGCCCTTCCAGCCGTCGCGCCGCCCGCAGCTGCCCAGCAGTCCAGGCGTCTTCGATCCGGGTCCGGTGGACATGGACGTAGCGCATCGTCGTGGCGATCCAGGAATGCCCCAGCAGTTCCTGGATCGCGATGAGGTCCATGCCGTCGTGGTAGAGCTGCGAGGCGCAGTAGTGCCGCAGCACGTGCGGGGTGAGTGCGCCCGGCCAGCTCGGCAGGTGGTCCCTCGCCGCGGCGGCGAGTCCGCGCCGCAGCGCGTCATCGCCGACCCGCGAGCACGACCCGTCGCCGTTGCACCGCTCGGAGGGAAACAGCGGTGCTCCCGGCCGGGTGTGGTCGTCGTCGAAGTGTCCCCACACGTCCTCGACGTACCAGCGCAGCGTCCGATCGGCACCGTTGATCAGCGGCACCATCCGCTCCTTCGGCCCGGAACCGCGCGACCCCTTGCCATGGCGGACGTGGATCTTCCCGAACCGCCCGAGGTGCCACTTGACGTCGCTCAGGTCCAGCCCGCAGACCTCGTTCACGCGCAGCCCGACCTCGGCCATCAGCCGTGCCGCGGCGTAGTTGCGGGCGGTCGGCGCGTACTTGCGGCAGGTCGCCAACTCGGCCGACCAGCCGGCGAACAGTGTCATCGTCTCGGCCGCGGTGGGCGGAATCCGCAGCTTCGCCTGCTTGGCGCCGCGCGGCCGGTTCATCTCATCCAGCGGGCAAGCCACCACCCGGCCGGTCATGGCGTGGATCTCCACCTGATGCCGCAGCTCCAGGTAGGAGAAGTAGGTCGTGATCGCCTGCGCCCGCGCCAGTCGAGTGCCGCTGGGAACTCCGCGCAGCACCCGCCCGAAGTACGCGTCGCCATCCGTGGGCTCCATGTCCCACAACGGCTTGCCCAGCCACGCCCGCACTTGATCCAGATGCCCGACATCACCACGGATAGTGCTGTCGGCCAGACCCGCGGAGGCACGGGCAAGCACGAACCCGGCCAGCACGTCGGTCTCGAAATCGACGAGCTCCTCCGGACTCGTCGGCGCCCGCACCTCGCGGACATCGCGTACCACCGCCAGCGCCAAACCCACCGCCCTCACCTTCACCCCTGCAGCAACAACCTCGACCAGATGGAGATCGGCTCATGAATCCTGAAGTTGAGTCATCGCGCCTCACGACCACCCAAACGGGAAAACACGCCCAGGCCCAGGCGAGCACATCGCCCACGCACGTCCACACCGGACGACCGAACTCGCGGGTTGTCGCACACGACCACCAGTCACAGGTCGACGGCACCTGACGCACCTGCGCCGAGCCCCGACTTCACCCGTCATCGTCAGGAAGGCACCCCATGACAGACGACCGCCGCGCTCCGTCCTCGCCCGGCCCTGCCGACGAGCCGACGCAGCCCATCTCCCGCGCACTCATCGACGCGCTCGACCACCAGACGGGTGCCCAACCGGATTCACGCGACCTCTCGGTGTGGACCACCGCGCAGGTGTCGCCCGCAACCCAACGCAAGGGCAAGTACACGCCCGAGTCGACCGCACATCCGGCCAAGATGCTGCCCGACATCGCCCGCCACGCCATCGAGCACTACACCCGTCCGGGCGAGCTGGTGCTCGACCCGATGTGCGGCATCGGCACCACGCTCGTCGAAGCCGTGCACCTCGGCCGCCGCGCGGTCGGAGTGGAGTACGAACCCCACTGGGTCGCAGTCAGCCGATCGAATCTCGAGCTGGCACGCGAACAGGGCATCGACCACGACGCGCACGTCATCCAGGGCGACGCCCGCCAGCTCGTCACGCTGCTGCCGCAGGAGTACGTCGGCCAGGCCGCGCTCGTCGTGACCTCCCCGCCCTACGGGCCGTCGACCCACGGGCGCGTGGCCGTCGCACCCAGCGAAGGCATCCAGAAGTACTGGCACCGCTACGGCAGCGCCCTCGACCGTGGCAACCTCGCCAACATCGGGCACCACCGGCTGCTCGCCGGGTTCACCCGGATCCTCGCCGGCCTGCGCACCTTCCTCCGGCCCGGCGGGCACGTCGTCATCACCATCCGCCCCTGGCGCGAGCACTCCGAACTCATCGACCTGCCCGCCCAGATCCTCGCCTGCGGCCGCGCAGCCGGACTCACCCCCACCGAGCGCAACGTTGCGCTACTCGCCCGCGCCGCGGAGACCGACCTGGTCGCCCGCGGCAGCTTCTTCCAACGCGACTTCATCCGCAAACAGCGCGAAGCCGGACTCCCCCTGCACCTCATCGCCCACGAGGACGTCGTGGTGTTCCGCACGGCGATGGTGCACACCTTTGCTCAGGCCAGCCGGGTGCGGTCCCCTGCATCCCGGTCTGCGCTGCCGATGCAGCACACTGACCTGAAGGGTGAGCAGGCTACCGGCGAAAGCAGGGCTGCATGAGCACCCTCGACCGCGCGTCCTTCGGCTCCACTTCCCGTCGCGCCGCGGACCCGACGGCGGACGACTTCCCGTCCAGCCGGTCCCCGCGACCGCTCCCTGTCGCGCCAGTTCGGGCCCAGCCGAAAACCAGCGGGATCTACTTCACCGCTACCCCCGTGGACAACCGGGGGCGCCTGGCTGACCGATCGCCCCTCCGCGTTCTTGGTTGGGCCCCGAAGACCCAGGTCACGTTCACAGTGCGGACCGACGGAGTCCTGGTTGCCGCGCGATCACCAAGCCCCTACACCGTGACGCAGCAGGGCCACCTCCGCCTGCCGGCGGCCATGCGACACGCCCTCCGGCTGTCGCCCGGCGTGCGAGTTCTCGTCGTCGTGCTCCCCGGTTCTGACCACCTTGCTATGTATACGGCTCCCGCTCTCGAAGCGTTGGTCCTCCCACGAGTGCAGCCAGAGACCCGACCATGAACGACGCTCACCTCGAAGCTGCACGCCTGCTGCTCAGCCGCCTCGGCATCACCCCCGAGGAGCTTCTCGGCGCACCTGCGCCCCAGCTCCCGATGCCCACCATCGGCGAGTACATCACCCGCGTTGCCGCCTCGGTCCCGGATGGAACCCGACGGGTCTACGAGACGTACTGGCGCCGGGTTGCCGAGGTCTGGGGCCACCGCCGGATCGACGAGCCCACGCCACTCGAAATCCAGCACCTCGCGGAACGCATCAAAGCGCAGGCTGTCGTTCGCAGGAACGCACGCAGCGGGCGAACGGCGTCCGAGCACCTGATCGCGTCGCTCCGCTGCCTCTATCGACACGCGGTGATCGATGGCCTCATGAGCGAGTCCGACAACCCCGCGATCCGGGTCCCGAAACCCCGGCGACTCGCGAGCACGCGGCGGGCCCTTCCCGACGCGCGGCTCGCCGAGATCAACCACGTGGCCGGGTCAACCGGCAACGACCCCGAACTCGACACGACGCTGCTGCGCCTCCACACCGAGACCGCATGCCGCCGCGGCGGCGCCTTGGCTCTCGCACCCGATGACCTCGACATCGAGCAGTGCCTGGTCCTCCTTCACGAGAAAGGTGAAACAGTAAGGTGGCAGCCGGTGTCGCCCACACTCATGCAACAGCTTGTCACCCTCGGCGAGCAGCGAGGATCGACCAGGCGCGAACAGCTGCTCCGTTACCGCAACGGCCGGCCACTCACCGCTCGTCGCTACGACTACCTGTGGCAACGCCTCGGCAAGCACCTGCCCTGGGTCGCAACACAGCAGGTCACCACGCACTGGCTACGGCACACCACGCTCACCTGGGTCGAGCGCAACTTCGGCTACGCGGTCGCACGGGCCTACGCAGGACACACCGGCAAGAACGACGCCGGCACCACGACCACCTACGTCCGAGCCGACCTCCAAGAGGTCGCAACGGCGCTCGCGGCTCTCACGGGCGAACCGCATCCGCTAGCCCTCGCACCGACGTAGTACATGGTCACTTTGCTCGAGAGGTCAGGCGCGCCAGTTTCCACCATGCCCGTAAGCAGCCAGAGTCGCGATTCAGCGCTCGTCTTCCCGTTCGGCGACCGCCATGCCTGCCACTGGTCTCAACAGCAGGGTATGTCGTGAAGGTCACTGGTCCCGGAAGACCTGCCGGTGATTCAGCACAGTCCTAAAGCGTCAGGAGTATGTCGGCGACGAAATCGGGATAGCGCTCCAAAGCTCCGCTCGCGACTGAAATGTCACGCAAATTTCTCCAGAACAGCTGGCGCACCTGCGAGGGCGTCATGTCGAGCAGTTCACCGACCTTGGCCTCAACCGGCTCAGTATCGCCTGGCATCCGACCACCACCTCTGCGCCGACCGGCCGGGAAGTCTGTCTCTGGCAGCATCCGGTCCGGCGGGATGTGCAGCAGAACGTCAGTGGGCATGGCTGCGTTGATCGAGAAGTAGCACCCGACGGCGACAGCTGAAGCAACTTCGGCGGGAGTGCCAAGGAACCAGTGCAGGATCAGTCCCGGATGCGGGTGGGCACGAACCGCGTCGATCACCGCGGCCGTGCGACCGGTGCTATGGACCGAGATTAGGACCGGTCGGCCCTGCGCTACCTCCAGCGCGGCAGCGAACACCTCCGCCTGCCATTCTTTCGAGCCGCGGCGGTCCAGGCCAATCTCTCCAACTAATGAGAGTCGGCGGGTTAGTGTGGCTGCCCGTTCTGCGGTGAAGGTCTCGAGCGCCTCCGGCGCCGCTGGGTGGGCCCCCCAGCCCCAAATTAGGCGTTCGTCGTGGCGCCGCAGGGCGGCGTAGCCCTCGTCCAGAGTTCGAGAGACGGCGAAGACCACGCATTCGCCGAGCCGTCGGATCTGCTCAGCCGTGACGTCGGGCGCAATGTGGGCGTGGCAGTCGAGGCGGGGCAGGTCAGGGCAGAGGGACAAGAGCAATCTCCTGTAAAGCGCGCGCACAGAGGGCTACGGCGGCATCGAGGTCAAAGCTACTCGGCCAAGGACCGCAGGCCAGCAGCTCATCTTCCGAGATGCCACGGAAAAGCGCCTCCTGGACCGCCTGCACGTCGTCGGAGCGATTGGCGATCAACCGAGGGCGGGACACTGCTGGCAGCGTGTCAATTAGGTAGGGCGTTAGGTCGTCGAGGCCGGCCGCGGTAATCGACGCCCTTCGGACGATGCAGGGAACGCACAGTCCGCAGCTGTAGTTCGGGTTGCCGCCCTTATAGTACGTTCCGTCGAGCTTTCCGCAGGACAGCGACGTAGCGACGACCTGGGCAAACGCCGTCGCGTCCGCCTTGGCCGCTGCTTGGGCCACGAGCTCACCCTTGGTGAGGCCAAGGTAGGGGTCGTCGAGGGCGACGCCGATGCCAAGCGTGGCCAGAAGTTGGTTGATGTAGGCGAAAGTGGTCGGGTGGGTTGAGCGCGTTGACAATGCGCCACCGCGGGCGGTCGTCAGTGGAGGATTAATGCTGGTGTAGCCGTTCTCTGGCACTACTACACGGCTCGCTCCGTGGGCGGTCGCCGTAGCGGCCGCCAGGGCTGCGAACAACAGACTCCGGCTTCGGCTCGACGACTCCGACTTCGCGCCGGCCTGCGCGAACGTCACCGCCAGGAACTCTGGCGGCGTGGCCGCGCGCTCAGTAAGCCAGTCGCGGATCCGACGCTGGGCGTACTGAACGGCTGTCGTGCCGTCTGCGTGGCTGAGGAAGAGGCGACTGGTCCCGTCGTTGAGCCGATCCACGGCACCACACAGCGAATCGAGACCGCCGCTGAGCAGAACCACCTCACTGACTGGCGGTTGCGCGGGAGGTTCGAAAGCTTCTCCCCGCTCCGCCAACACGACCCTGACGGTCCAGTCGTCGCCTGTCAGCCACCACAGAAGGTGTGCGACCTGCCCAACCGCGTCCGCGGTCCAGGCTGCCATCTCGGTCACGTGCACGGTCAGCTCAATCGTACGAGTGAAGATCTGGCCGCGGCTGGTCAGCCGGTCAGCGAGGTAGGCACCTGCGCAGATGCGCAGAAGGTCGGCCGCGACGGCATGCGACGCCCCCAGCCGGGTGAGTGTCCAGTCGAGGTTGCCACTGATGAATCCCGTCGACGCGCCCGTACGGCTCCAGTGCAGGGGCCGTGCGCCTGTATCGAATTGGCTGGCGCCTAAGGGCAGGAGTTCAAATTGGCTCATGACGTACCTGCCTTGATCAGTCGCAGTGCTTCACCAGTGATCTTGGCCGTCATGTCGGCCAGGTTCTGCACCGAGGGTCGGCCCTGCGTAGTTACCTCGATGCGCTGCACGCGCCGCTTCAGCCAATCGCGCAGTTGCCGTTCGGCCCTGTCGACCTGCTGCTGGGTACGGCCGCGCGTGGCTCGGGCGGCCTGGAGCTCAACCAGGCTCTGCTGAAAGATCCACTCAGCGACGAAGTTGCGGATGCTGACCTCGGGCGGCGGTGGCGTGTCGGCAAGCAGAACGGTCTTGAGGTGCTCGACGGTCGCCCGCTTGAGTGCATAGTCGTCAGGGTGACCGGCTTCGCCAATCGTGGCGTCGATGATCTTGGCCAGCTGAACACGAGGCGAGAGTCGGGACAGCTCGCCCAGATCAAGCCCCAACTCTCGGAGGCCAGCGGCGTCCCCATTGCGAAGCGCGTACGCGCCGCCGAGGGCAGCACCACCGCGACGAGCGCCGGACAGCGCTTGCCGGCGCGAGGCGCCACCGGCGCGACCAGAAGTGCCGCTCCGGCCAGTGGTACCCCCGCCACCACCTCCGCCGCCACGACTACGCGACAGGAGCGTCGAAAGGGGAACCGAGCTGGCAGGTCGTCGCGCGTGCGGGTCTTCAGCAAGCAGTGCCGCAGCAATCGCAGCCGCCACAGCTGCCGCTGCGGCATCTTGGTCTTGCTGTTGCCCGTCAGGAAGCGATGGAGACACATCAACTCCTGAACCGTCCTGTGCGCCACCTCCACCCAGACCATCAAATCCTTGGCGGGCATTCTGCCAGTTAACGGACCCGCTGCCACCATAGGAGCCCGACGTGCCCATTACTGGCCCCGCGCGGCTCGAGCCGCTTCACGAGTGACCGGGTCAACGTTCTCGTCTGCGATGAGCTGGTCGGCGAGGGCACTCAGGGCGGGCACGTCGCTATCAGCCAGTTCAAAGGCACTTGCAGGTTCGAGCAGTTGCCAACAGCTCTGCCGGATACCCTCAGCGATCTCGTCGACCAACTCGGGCCGGGCCTTGGCCAGCTCGACCAACGAGCTGACGAGGTCGACAATGGAGTCGAGCTTACGCACGCGGCCGAACAGGCCGGTGACGACGGACCGCTGCTCGGTGAGCGCTTTCCCTTTGATGCGCGCCAGAGCATCGGTCCGAATGGTCTCCGTCGGAGAAGACAGATCGGCCACCAGCTGCGCCTGCTCGTCAGTAAGGTTGGCGCCAGCGACCAGACTGGTTAACGAGGCTGCGAGGGTCAGGTACTGCGCGAGCGACACCTCGGCCAACCATGGTTCGACCGCGGCCCAATCCCGCGTCTCCTCACTGACGTTGTCCGGCGTGTTCTCAGTTTCCTTGCGGCCCCACTTTTCCCACTGCTCGAGCAGCTCCCGGCGCTGCGCCTCTGGCAAGCTCACCAGATGTTCGAAGTCGGCAAGGAAGCGGTCTTCCAGTAGGAAGAGCTTGGCCAGAACGCCTGGTGCAATCGTCAGGCCGTGTGTCTTGGCGATCTCCATCCGAACTCCGAAAGCGTTGAGAAACCGTTTGACCTGACGAGGGTTGCGAGCCCTGTCCGAAGACAGTCCGGACGCGATTTGGTCAGCCAGCTGGAGCACGGATTCATCGGGTCGCCAGGGCAACTGGTCGAGGTCCGCCAGAAGCGGCGTCTGACCGGCCCGCCGGCGCATGCGGCAGTGCTCCACCAGGGTGGTGTAGGACACTTTGTCAGGGCTGGAACTTGCTGACAGGAGCAAGGCGACGTAGTTCGAGGTTTCGTCCGCTGTCAGCCGCGGCAGGGAGACTGGCAGTTGGACGATCTTCTCGAGGTAGCGGTTGGCGAAGATCTCGCTTCGCCCGCTGGCATCAAGGCTAGCGGCGATGGCGTCCCGCACCATCTCCTGGTCGGCCGCCAGGACGAACGCCATCTTGGGCACCGACAGGAACAGCTTAATTGCTTCGAGCGTCGCCATGGCGGCATCCGGCAGACATCGGTCGAGATCATCGACCAGGACGATGACGCGTTTAACATTCGGTAGATTATCCTTGAGGAATTTTGCGAATGCTGGCCGAAAGCCAGACATTGACTCAGGCGTTTCACGAGCTTTGGGTTTGAAAGCTTCGACGATTTCGAGAGGGTTCCATTGCATGGTAATGGAACCCTTGGCTACAGCCTTGGTGACGCGCGACCAACTGATCCGTCTCACTAGGTCTTTTACTTTCGCGCCAACCTCACCGTCGTCCTTGAATTTCTCCTCAAGTTCATGCAGAACTTCTGCAATGAGAGTGCCGCGCACATCGTCGTGATCGTCGTACTCCCACGGATCCGTACGAGCGATCACATAGTCTGAATGAACCTCGAGACGTTTCTCGACCATCCCGAGTACCGACGTTTTCCCGCCGCCCCACGGCGCGTGGATGCCAATGGTGAGCGGATCTAGATCTTTGACCGCCAAAGCGCCTTCGACGGCTGTGACCACCGTATCGAACCCCAGCAAGTCGTCGACCGACGGATTGTCGTCCCACAGGGCCATCTTTGCCGGGTTCAGACTGGTCGTCACGGCGCCTCCATGATCCTCGTTGACCGGGACAGACCCGGCCCCCTCTCCGCTCCTGATCATGACAGCCATCCACGACGCAAGTTCGGCGCGACACACCGATGTTCAGCCACGCTGGCCGGTAGTTTCTGGCAAATTATGAGAACCTTGCGTGGACAATTTTCCACGCGCCGATCGGGCAAAATCTAAGACATTATGCGATCGTGACCATTTAGAATGATCGATGGCATTCGCAAAGTGGGAATTGCAACTTACGTGGCGGCAGTGTGTGTCTCTCCCTCAGCAGCCGCACCCGCCTCCTTCAACAGACTCTCGCACCGGCGCCGACGCGCGTCGTTTTATCGGCAGCGATCACGGGCAATTCCTTCTCGCTACGGCAATTACCCGCGAGCGAACAGTTACTCGACCCCGCCAAGCCACGGATGGGGATCAGCCGACATGTCGGTCGCCTTTCAGATGGAAAAAAGAACGCTCGCATGCGATGTCACGACGGGCGCACTCTTGTGCAGATCTGCGCGTAGTGCGCCAGGGACTCAAGCGTGAATGCAACACAGTGGCAGTTCGTAGCTGATTTAAGCTATGGTCTGTCGCATGAACACGCATCCCGCACGTGAATGCCGCGAACTTGTGTTCGATTCCCCCCTCGGACACACGCGCTAACCACACGGGGCGACACCGTAGCAATCACGGTGCGCCCCTTTGGTTCGTAGAGGAGCCCTACGCCGAGCTCGCCGTACAACTGGTTGAGCGCTCCTGGGTCGCCTTCCTTCAGCTTCCCCCCACGTCTCCGAGCGAGTCGATCATGGCGTATCTCAAATCGACGGTCCGAGAGTGCCCGGGACGCCTTCGAATCTGGCACCAGTGCGCGGGCCAAGCACCGGTTGTGAACATCCGCCTTCCTGATCAGCGCCCCTGCGCCTGCCGACCGCACAGCCCGCACCGATCGACCATCCCTCGACCTGGCGGTTCACGACCAAAGAGCTCGTGACCCGTGTACTTCGAGCTCCCCATAAGCGATCGCGCAGTCGCCAAGCCGCTGACGTAGTGCTCAGAGGTGCGTCCAGCGCCCTGCCGCGCAGCCACCGGCCCATCCGAGCCGAAAGCGTCGACGGCCACTCGATCGTGTAGAGCTTGTTCAAGCTGTCGGATCGCCTGACACAACTCATCCGGATACTTCCGTGGTGCCGCCATGACAATAAATCCTCCGGGTCTTCGATGTCTCCATCAAACCCGGTGCGGGACAGCTCGAGAGCGGGGATCCGTCCGACGATGCCCGCATTCTGGTCACGGCTCGCGCCGCGCTGGCAGGATGGGCACACGCGGGCGCCAGCGGTTTGATCCTCCATGTGGGAGGCGGGGGATTTCACGCTCACGATGGCTCGTATGGCGTGCCAGACCCGCTCCACGCCTATCTGCTCTACGTCACCAGATCCAGTACCGGGAGCGACAAGATCGCCACCGTGCACCGAGTGACGCTTTCATGCCCCGGTGAGTTCTGGTGCCACCGTGGTGGCTGCACCGCATATGATGCGCCCGACATTGACTCGTTGCTCCTGCCCCTCGTCGCGGCAGGGCATGCGGCGGACGCGGACGAGATCCGGGAGGACTACCTCCATTTGTATGGAGCCGCAAACTCCGCGGAACCAACGGACACTGTGCTCGACGCCGTCGACACGGTACTTTCCCATGCGGGCTGGATCGAGCTGGATCGATCGACCTGGGAGGGTGGCCTGGAGGAGGTGCTCCTGCGCAGGGCCCAGCACTGCCTCACGGTGATGTACGACCCGATTACCCGTCGGCTCCGATTGACCGACGGCAAACCCGAATTGCGACTCACCCTCGATATGCTCGCCGAGGACGGCGTGCTGACCGGTGAAGCCTCTGCGGAGCAGGTTGACATGAGTGCGGACGCAGTCGAGCGGTGGGGCAGCGATCTGCTGACCGCCGCACGGGATCTACTTCGCGGATCGATTGACGAGCTGCCGCGGCAGGACGAACTGGTCGAAGGCACCGTGCTCGGCCTGCACCCGCACGCACACGGCGATCTCCATGGTCCCGCCGCGATCGCTTTGGCGCAGACGCAGGTTTCCACCTTGATTCACAACATGGGGCTGCTCGGTGACGAGGACCGCATGACCCACGCCTGAGTCAGCTGACCTGTCAAGCGAGCCGAGCCTTCAGTTCGCCTTCGACGAAGGAGTGACGCGCACGGCATCACTGATGAGGTCCGGGGCCGCGCGGAGCGCCTTGAGGCCAAGGGTCTCCTGCGCGATCCGTGTGCGGCCACGAAGCATTCGTTCCACCTCGCCACGAAGCTCTTCCGGCAGCCAGTCGGTCAACGCGGTTACGTCCACCGCCCCCCGGCTGGAGCGATCCGGGCGGCGCTCGCCGTGGTCGAGCAACCATCGGTACAGCGTGGTCGCTGGACGGAGGGGCGGTAGCTCGAGTTCGATCGCGGTTTCGGCAGCTTGAGCAGCGGTACGGAGTCCAGCGACGTCGAGGTCACCGAAGTAGAACAGCGCCTGCGGTGGCGGTTCCAGGAGCCTGACCGCGCCGACACCGACCGGAAACTGGTTGCCGATTCCCCATCCGAGGTGCACCGCGGGACGGCCGGCCGGTTCGAGGCTCCGCGCAAGGACGAGCAGTGACTGGAAGGTCGCGTTGTTTTCGGCGACCAGCAGCCTTGGATGCCCGACACCATGGACATACTGAGACGGAAACAGCAACGGGGGCTGATAGCACGCCAGCAGTTCGAGGGTGAGCGCACCGGAAGTGAACAGGCGCTTGGTGAGCAGAACATTCAGCACCTTCTCGTCGCCGAACAACTCCAACGCCCGTTCTTCAAGAGGAACCGGTTCGGGATCAGGATTTTCGCGTAGCCAGGAGGCGACCCGCTCCAGCAGGTCGAGTTCGTCCGGACGCGTGGCGATGGCTGCCGCGGCTGACAGTACTTCCGGCCAGACGCGCAGCGCGCGGGTCGGTTTCGGCTTTTCCGGCGCGGCGCGCTTACGCACCCACCGCGGTAGCGGCGGGTGCGTTCGGTCATCCCAGGCGGACGGCGACTTGGGCAGGACGATCCGTTCGTCGTCGGCCAGCGCCCGTAAGGCTCGGGCAATCTTGTCGCGACTGAGGGGATCGCCGACCAAAGACGGATCGTTGGTGGTCGCACAGCGCACGAGATCAACCACCTCGAAGTGCCGCCGCGACTGGCCGGCGATCCAGACGGCGATCACCTCGGCCAGGTCACCGGTCATTCGACAGCCTCGGGAGACTCCGCGTGCGCTACCCGCACGCCCCCGACTGTCCGGGTCCCGGCCTGCCCGTTCTCTTCTTCGACGATGTACCGCCTGTGTTGCGTCCGGCCCGGCCGGTTCTCCAGCCTGATGATCGTGGGAAAGCGAGAGACGGCGTCAGGGTCCTTCACTCCGGTGGTGTACACCAGCTGCACGTGGTGCGCCGTCGCGACCGCACGTTGGAGTCGCACAAGGCTTCCATGTGACGCCCTGCCGATCGGGTTATCCAGCAACAGAACACCGCCGGAGCGATCTCGGCGTCCGGAATTGGCCGCGCGGAGCGCGGCGATGGTGCAGTACAAAGCGACGCACACGGTGAGTTTCTCGCCGCCGGACCATTTGCCGAGCCGCGTGATGTCCTCGGTGGTGGACACTACGTCCAGCGTGGGCTTCAGCACCTTCACCCGGAATCCGCTCGGCCCTGCCACTTCGTGCACCGCATCTTTCAGCAACGGCAGGCCCTCGGCCTTGACCCCTGCTTCGATCCGGCGTTCGATCACCCGGTCGACGTAGGCACGCAGATCGGCTTCGCTCGCTGGTGCGGTGAAGCCGATCCGCAGCACCTGCTTACCGGACCAGCCGCCGAGCTGAGTGGTGACCCGCGAGTAGCGTTCGGCCTTGCGCAGTGTGTCCAGGGTGCCCGACACCAGGTGCGTCAAGGAGTTGACGACGATCGCTTGGTCCTTGGCGATGTCTGCCAGTTCGCCTTCAATCATCTCGGCGCGCAGCTTCAACTGCCGGACCAAGGCTCCCGCCTGATCGGCGACGACTTCCTCCGGGTCGTGCACGAGCCGGTCCTTGGCCGGTGTGGTCACGGATGGGAACCGGTTGCCGATGGCCCGGAGCTCACCGACCGCACTGGTTCGCGCTCCGGCCGCTGTCCTCGCCCTCTCCTGCGCCGCCTCCAATCGCCCGGCGATCACGAGCTTGCGCTCTCGAGCCTCGCTCTCGTTGCCGGGAAAAGGAGCCGCTGTGATCGCAGCCGCCTCCGGCAGCCCGTCAACCAACAGTGCGAACGCGCCGGCGCGGCCTTCGAGACGAACCCGCTGTCCCTTGAGCTCCTCGGTCTTCCGCTCCGCTACACCACGGCGCTCGATCGCGGCTTGTCCGATCCCCTCTTGTTCGATGGCGAGAGCGTCGGCGTGTTCAGCGTCGACCGGCTCCACCGGCAGCGTCCGCCGGGGCGGCTCAGCCCGCCGTTGACTGATGGCCGCCAGTTGGTTGCGCCGGTTCTTCGTCTCGCCTTCCGCCCGGCCGAGGGCGGTTCGTGCCTCACTCTCCATCCGGCGGGCCTCGGCCAGCGCCGCGGTACGGTCACTCGACGTCTGGCCGTACCTGGTCTCCAACAGTGCGGCGGCCCGCTTCCGCACGTGGTCATGGGTCTCCCGGAGCGCCGCGTTCTCTTCGGCGAGCCGGGCGTTGAGCATCCGTTCCCGTTCAGCCAGGACCGACTGTGCGGCCTGCGCTTCCCAGGCGCGGTCCGCCTGGTCATAGTTGAGGCGCAACGTCTCCAGCTGAGCGGCCTCATCGTCATCGATTTCCGGTGCGACGTCCAAGAACCGGAGCCTGCCGACCTCATTCCGGCGCTCCCCGGCTGCCGTGTTCTCCCGGTTCACTGCGGTGGCGTACACCGTGACCTCGGTGCTCGACCGCTCGCGCTCGGCCTCGTGATGAACGACGCTTTCCGCCGCCAGACCGGACTCGGCGGTGGCCTGTTCCCAGGCAAGCCGCCATCCCTCCTTGGCGTCCACCTTGCGAATCAACGCGGCCAGCAGCACACGAAACTGCCCGATATCCGCGATTTCCGCGCTCGTGTCAGTTTCCTGCTGGGCATCCAGGCCCTCGGCTTCTTCGATTTCTTCGAGGGTCTGGTGCACGGCTTCGGCTGTTTTCCCCAGCTCGGCGAGTGTCTCGTCGAGATCATCGAGGCGCCGCTCAAGGCCGGCCAAATGACCGGTCGGAGAGTCCGCCAGGAAACGCGCAAGGTTCTCGAGCAGCCGACGGTCCCGGTCGCGCGCCTCGAGCAGCGCCAATCGATCGCGATCGTGGTCGGTGATGCGCAAGTTGATCCGGCGGATCGCCGCGTCGGCGACGGCTGAGTCGACGAGCCCCCGGTGCATCCCCGTCCACACCGGAGCGACCGTCGGCCGAGGCTCCTCCGTCACGTCCGCACGAGCCAGCACGGCCACGTCGGCGGCGGTGTACAGGCCGACAAGCGCGGTCGTGGAAGCATCGGCGTCCATCAGGATGAGCGCGGCGTCCTCGGCGTCGCCGGTCGCGACGACCACGCCCATGCCGACTCGAACCAGGTCTGGATCGTCCAGCAGCTCCTGAACCCGGGAATCGGGCAGCACGGACAGGAGATGTGTCCATCCGGTTTCCGAAACGATGCCTCGGTCAAGCAAGATCGATCGCACGCGTTCCGCGTCCAACGTCGTGGGCAGAAGGCCGGTGCGCGAGTGGGTCTCGGCAGCGCGGCGGTCCTCCATCCGCTCCGCCTCGTGCCGGACCAGCGCTACGTCCGCGCCCACGATTTCGTCGGTGAGGCGCCGGGTCAGTGTGTCTGCTTCGCCCCACAGATCGACCGGTGAGTCCTCGCCCGCTTCGGTCAGATCGAGAACCCGTTGATCGCTCGAAAGTTCCCGGGCCCGGTCCTTCAACGACGCTTGTTCGGCGGCGATCCGGCCTCGTTCGCCGTCCAGCTTGTTGATCTCCGTGATGAGCTCCGAGTGACGGTCGGTCAGCTTCCGACGAGCAGCGGGCCGCGCCGCCCGCCTCCCCCGTACCGCCTTCAAGGTCGCCTCCAAGCCTTGGCGCTTCTGTCCCAGCGCGTTGTCGTGCTCTCGTGGATCGGTCGTCGCCGAGGGCAGGGCGCCGGCCCGGACGGCTACCTCGATGTCAGCTTCGAGGTCTTTCAGCTTTGCCTGGGCCTCGGCCGCCGCCTGGTCGGCTTTCCGTACCAATCCGCGAAAGCGCTCGGCTTCGGTTCGATGCTCCCGTACGGCTCGTTCGGCCTCGCCCTTGTCCACTCCGGCCTGCTCGGCCGCCTCCTCGTGCTCGACGGCGACGGCGAGTAGGCGGACGCGCAACCGAGCGGCATGCTCGTCGTGCTCCCGTCGTTGTGGCGCGGTACGTGCCCGCTCGAGGCCGGCCTCGCGGGCGTTGGCCTCGAGGCCGGCCTCCAGCCGGCGCTTGGCCGCAAGGTGTCCGGCCACCTCCCACGCGAGAACCAACTCCGCGGCGTCGTCCACCGTCTCGCCCGCGCCGCTCTCCACACGTTCGGCATTTTCGACGCGGAAGCGCGCGGCACGCAGCTGGTACAGGTACAGCAGGTCGTAGGCAATGCCTTGCTGCTGATCGGCCACACTCCTGCTGCGCTCCGTTTCGTCGATGCCTTCACCGGTCGAGTCGATCTGTGCACGCGCTTCGGCCTCGGACGCGGTGAACGCGGCGGCAAGCCCGGCGGCGTCGCCGAAGGCGACGTCATGGGCTTGCCGCGCCTCGGTGACCTCGGTGTGCACCGCTTCGAGCCGGGCCAGCGCCGCGAGAGACTCGAGGCAGAACTCTCGTTCCGCGGTCTTCGCGGGTTTCATCTCCAGCAGCGAGGAGATGGCCGAAAGCCGTTTGGCCACGTTCTCGGCGTCCTCGGGCGTCGCCGTGAGGTCGATGAGCAAGTTGATGAACTCACGGGCGGAGGCGAACTTGAACATGTCCTCCACGCCGCCTTCGACGTGGTTCATCTGTTTCTGCGTTCGGAACAGTTCCGGGTCAAGCCCGCGATTCGTCAGGGCGGTCGTCCACTCGTGCTGTTTGCTCGTAACCACCAGGTCCGCGGCCTGCGGACGCGAGGCCGCGGCTTCGCGCACCGCGGTGACGAAGGCGTTCAGCCGAAGCGGAGATCCCGCCTCGTCTGACAACGGCATGAGGTCGGCGTCAAGCACACCGGGCAACGCGTAAAACGCGTAGTACGAGCTGTGCAGCTTGTCCCGAGCCCGGTCTGCCTCCACAGGGCGACGGAGGTCGGCCCATTCGTACACGGCGCCGGTGACAAGCACATGCTCCGGCGCGCCGTCCAGAGTGTCGGCGGCGGCCGGGTACCAGATCGCGATCGTGTGCGCGGTATCCCCGGTATCCACGTAGTCGGTGAGGCTGCGTTTGGCGACGCGGCCCAGGAAGTCGTTCGCGTTCGGCAGGACCAGAGCGTAGAACAACGACAACAGGGAGGACTTGCCGCCACCATTGCGTAGCCACACGACCGTGTCGGCCGGTGCTCGCGAGCCGCCTTCCGGGGCGGTGAGATCGAGGTCGAGGTCGGTGAATCGAGCGGATCGCTCACCGACCGAGTACAGCCGGAAACCCGCGAGGTGGTACGTCACGCGCCTGCCTCCTCGTCGAGCGAAATCGGCGTCACGGTCGTCCGCGGCACGTGTTCACCTCGGCCGATCGCGGCGAGCATCGTGAACGCGGGTTCAGTGGCCATGTCCTTTACCTGGATGCGGAAGCGTTCCGTCAGCAGCCACGTACCTCCCGTGCTCTCCGGGCGCGCCATGCCCTGCTCCGCGAGCCAGGCGAGTGTGTTTCGCACCCAGTACAGCGTGCACTTCGACGACAGGCGGCCGACACCCCTGCCGCGATCACCGACCAGGATCGCGGGTTTCTCGTGGTACGCGCGCCAGGCCTCGTCCAGCCCCTCCTCCGGGATCGGCTCCCCTGCGGCATCCCTGTCCCGGAGACGTTCGCACGCCGCACGCAGCCACTGCTCGAACTCGGTCTCGGCTACCCGCCGCACGCGTTGCTCGTCAAGGTCGGCCGGGCTCGGATAGACGTACGCCGCGATGCCGACCAGCACCAAGCCGGCGAGCAGGCGCCCATTTCTGGTGTTGGCGTTCGGCAGGTCAGCGACACGGAAGGCGAACGGCGATTCGGGGTTGACGCCCAAGACCAGCCCGAAGTCGCCGTCGGAGAGCACACGGGTGTCCAGGCCGTGAAGGACGGCGTCGGTCGCGAGCCGGAAGTCGGGCTCGGTCCGGTACCGCCCGAGCACCCGGCGGTACTCGGGGCTTCGACCGGGCCGCTGGTTCGGCTGAAGAGCAAAAGCCAGCAAGAGACCGAGATCGGTGTGATCGGCTTGAGTGAGTGTCATTGCCCGGTCCTCGTCCGAACTCCGTGATTCGTTACGGGAACAGGATCGGCGGTCCGCAGAGCGTCCGGGTGCGCGACGACGATGAGGTCGTCGCCGTCCCAGCCGGGCAGGTCCAGGCGTGTTCCGTCGGTGTCGGCGACTGCTCGGGGACCGAAGACACGCGCAGCGAGATCGGCCGAAGCGGGCTCTTCGGAGTCGGACTGCTCGGGCGCGAAGCACCACAACGCCGCCAGCGCAAGGATTCCGGCCGTCGCCTGCTGGTCCGCGGTTTCATCCGGGGAGGTGAGAGCTTCGGCCAGCAGCGCGGAGAGCCGGGCGGGAAGACCGGTGCGCTCGACGACGACCCTTGCGGCGGAGACCACCTCAAAGGCGATGGTCGGGGGGTCGGCATCACCGAGCTCCTCCAGGCCGGCTCCCGGGTCCGGTGCGGCCGGTTCGCGAGCTGACCACAGGTCATCGATCAGCCGGTAGAGCCTCGGCAGCTTCGGCGGGCGAGGGCCGGTGACGTCGGAAAGCCATCGGTCGGTGACTTCCAACGCGGTCATGGCGCGGAGCCTCAGGAGCGGTTCCAGCACCTCCCCGTTCAGGTCGGGCAGGTAGCTGAGCGCGGGTGGCCGGAACGCCTGCCGGTCCTGTTCGTCGAGGAACACACTACGGGCGGTGATCACCTGCGCATGAAGAGATTCGTGCCGGCGCGCCGACTCGGTGAGCAGTCCGGCGATGCGCGCCGCGGCCGCTGTCACCTGCGGGTCCTCGGCCTCGAGTGACTCGCGGACCTTTGCCAGCAGACGGTGCTCGGATTCGAGCCTGCCCGCGATGTGCTGCCGCGCCAGGTCGAGCCGCTCGGGCACGTGCTCGGCCCACTCGTCGAGCACCGACCGGAGATCGCGGCGGGTGTCCTTGAGCAACCGGGCGAGGTCCTCGGCGAGGGACACGGACAGCAGCCGCGCCCGCACAGCCGCCTTCTCGGCGGCGTCGAAAGCGCCTTTGGCCAGTTGCCTTTCGAGCATGATCTCGTTGGCGACCTGCTCGTCTTCGACATCGAATTCGAGCCCACCCACGAGGGCATTGATCGCGTCCCGGCTGGCGTTGATCACTACATCCCCGCGGAGGGGCTCTTCACGCTCCACCAGCAGTCGGAACTGCACTTGGCGCTGCCGATGAGCACCCTCGGCGGTGTGGTCGCTGATCCGGTAGGTGAACGGAGCATCGCGCGCGGGCCTGTTGAGCAGCGCGTTCACCGTGAACTCGGCGACACGCACGTGTTCCGCGCTGGGCCGCGCCGGGGCCGCTCGTGCGGCCAGGGTGGTGAGCCCATCGACGAGGTCCCCATAGGTCGCCTCCTCCTCGAACCCTTGTCGCGCGATCACCAGGTCGATCGTGGCGAGCGCCAGAGTCGCGACGTCGTAGGTGTCGTCCGGCCAGTCCTGCCTGCCCGCGGATACGACGGCCTCGATGATCGGCCGTGACCGGAGCAGCGCCGCCACACGCGCCGGGAACGTCGGTTCCGCGGGCGGGAGGTCAGTCGCGTGACGTTCGACCGGGCCCCTGATGAGCGCTTCCATTCCAGTCTCCCCTCTAACACACCTCAACTACGAAGCGTAAGCGCGAGAGGGCTCGGGACGCCAGAATCAGAATCTGTACGTCGACCGCTTGCCGGTGACGCCACCACCCCAGCGCAGAGAAGCGTATGGGCACCGGCGAATCGCGTCCCGTAGTGTCGCCCACCCTCCGACAGGGTTACGCACGCGATTGAGCCCGATTCGCTCGGATCCGAATCCCGACTGGCCCGGTTCCGGCGGACCATGCTGACCAGTCCGGACCTCATCCGCCCGCACGCGCCCCGCACTCGTCGCGCACATCGCGGACCTCGTCGCCGAGGCCATTCCCGCCATCGGACAGACCACCACTCCGCGGCAACTCCCCGGCTTCGCGGCGCTCGACCTCATGGGGACGGTCTTCGCCGATGGGGCCGGAGGGTAGCGCGGAGAATCCGGCATTCCCGGGGTGCGATGCCGGTGGGGCGTGCACGACCACCTCGCCGTTCGCGCGGGACAGCGACGGCTGCTGCGGGGCGACCAGGTGCTCCACCTGCGCTACCGCGCGCATCGCTCAGGACGGCCGCACCGACAGGTCGTGCCGGAACACGTCCAGCGGGTCCCAGGTTCGCTTCACCGCCTGAAGCCGGGCGTAGTTGTCCTTGTAGTAGAGCGTGTACCAGGGCACGCCGGAGGTGTTGCGAGCCGGGTCGGCGAGGTCGGTGTCGGGGTAGTTGATGTACGCGCCGTCGCTCACGGGGCCGCTCACGGGGGCTCCGCCGGTGGCCGCGAAGAGGTCCTCGTAGAGGTCGCGCGCCCATCCGATGTGGACGGTGTCCTCCGCCGGATCGGTCCAGGACACCGAGTACTGCGCCTTGATGATCGAGTCCCGTTGCGGGATCGCGGTCGCGGCGGGTGTGACGGCGTTGATGGCGCCGCCGTAGCTCGCCAGCAGGATCGACGCGGAGGTGCCGGGGTAGTCGGTTCTGGTCAGGTGGTGGTGGATCGCCGCGAGCTGCTCAGGGTCGTAACCCGTGCGCAGGTACGACGACTTGTTCTTGACCCGCTTGCCCACCCCGGCACCGAAGTCGGCGAAACCCAGCCGGTTCTTCGCCGGCAGCCACGGCAGCTCGCCGGTGACCGGCACGGCCGCGACTCCGACGCCGTCGGTGATCGCCGCGACGAAGTCGGCCAGCAGGGTCCGCGCGTCGGGGCGGGCGCCGTCCAGCTGGACGGTCAGGGCGGGGTTGCCGGTCCTGACGTGGTTGAGCCACAGGGTCGCGAACAACGACGCGTACGGTGACCCGGGCGCGCTGTTGGCTTCGTGCCAGCGGTTGAAGTTGTCGACGAGCCTGGTGAAGGACGTCTCGGTCAGCGCGCTCCACGGCCAACTGATCTGGCTGAACAGGATCGTGGCCGGCGGCGCGGGCAGCAGCGCGGCCGGATCGGTGCCGCTCGCGCCGGGCGAGCGCAGCCAGTAGCGGGTGACGATGCCGAAGTTGCCGCCGCCGCCTCCGGTGTGGGCCCACCACAGGTCGTGCCGCGGGTCGGCGGGATCGGCGGTGGCGACCACGGTGCGGGGCGTGCCGTCGGCGCCGACGACCACCACCTCGACCGCCGCGAGGTGGTCCACCACGAGGCCGAACAACCGGGACAGGGCGCCGTAACCGCCACCGGCGACGTGCCCGCCCACGCCGACCTGCGGGCACACCCCGCCCGGCACTGTGACGCCCCACCCGCGGTAGAGCGTGTCGTACACCTGCCCGAGCGTCGCGCCCGCTTCGACGGCGAAGGCGCTGCGGGTGGCGTCGAAGTACACGCCGCTGTACTCGCCCAGATCGATCACCGCGTCGACGCCCGGGTTGTTGACGAATCCCTCCAGGCAGTGCCCGCCCGAGCGCACCGCGAGACGTCGGCCTGCCCGCAGCGCCTCCCCCACGGCCTGCTCGACCTGGGCGGCCGAACCCGCCAGCCGGTAGTAGTCCGGGCTGCCGAGGAACCGGTAGTTGTACCCGCCGGTCAGGCTGGCGTAGCGGGGATCGGACGGCCGGACGGTGACCGGGCCGAAGCCTGTCCCGCCACCGGTCGCGGCGGCCGCGCCACCCGCGCCGGTGATAACTCCCAGACCGGCCGCGGTCGTTCCCGCCACGAAACCGCGTCGCGTCACTGTGCCCATCGATCTACTCCCCCTCCGGCTGACGTCCCCGGCACAATGCCCGGGCGCACTGGAGACCGGCTGGAGTTCCACTGACTTTCCGGCACCTGTGTTCGAAATGGCGCGGAAGCGCGGGTAGCTGATCAACAGCCTACTGTCACTGTGACCTAGTTCACAGCCCAGTTCGTGAACGGAGTCCTCCGGTCCACTCGGCCGGAGACGCCCGAACAGTAAACTCTGAAGCGTTTTCCTGTGCCAACCCGAGGGAGGCGATCACCACTCGACGATCCGGTCCACTCGATCACGGGCTCACCCGACGACGGTTGATCCAGGGGTAGATCGTCGGCGGAGCCCCGCGAGCTGAATCCACGACACGCGGAGAGGTTTCCTTGTACGAAAAGATGTGGAGAAAAAGATCGCGGACCACACCCGGAACGGTTCTCGGAAATGGGGGATCTGAGAAATGATGAGCTACGAGGTACTCGGCCCGCTGGCGGTCAACGACCACGGCGAGGCGTTCACACCCACCGCGCCCAAGCAGCGGCAGCTGCTGGCGTTCCTGCTGCTCAACGCGAACACGGTGGTGTCGATCGAATCGTGCATCGCCGAACTGTGGGAGGACAACCCGCCCTCCAGCGCGGCGTCCACGTTGCAGACCTACGTCCTGCAGCTGCGGCGGCTGCTCGCGTCGTTGCCGTCGGTCGGCTCGGCACCGTGCGCCAAGGACGTCCTGAAGACGCGGTCGCGCGGGTACCTGCTGCGGGTGGGTCCCAGCCAGCTCGACGTCGACGAGTTCAACTCCTTCGCCGGCCAGGGCCGCGCGGCGCTCGCCCGGCGCGACGACGGGTGCGCCGCCCTGTTCTTCCGCCGCGCGCTGTCGGTCTGGCACGGTGAACCGCTCGCCGACGTCGGCCTCGGGCCCCGGCTGCGGGCGTGGGTCGCGGGCCTGGAGGAGCGCCGGCTGGGCGCGCTCGAACAACGCATCGAGGCGGACCTGCGGCTGGGCACCCACCACGAGGTGCTCGCGGAGCTGACCGCGCTCGTCGCGGCGCATCCCACGCACGAGAACTTCCACGCGCAGCTGGTGCTGGCGCTCTACCGGTGCGGCCGCCAGGCGCAGGCCCTGCAGGTCATCGCGCGGCTGCGCTCGGTCCTGAACACGGAGCTGGGCCTGGAACCGTCGTCCCGCATGCAGCAGCTGCACCAGGCCGTGCTGACGTGCGACGCCCGGCTCGACGCGTCGGTGGAATGGCCGGAATCGGTGCTGTCGCTGGATCTGCTCGCCGAACGGCGGGGTGAACTGGCCGACCTGGCGCCCGGCTTCGCCCAGTGCCTCGAAGGATCGTCGGCCTGATCGCGGTCGTGCCGCCCCGGGCAGCCGGGGCGGCACACCGCTCACAGCGGGATGTTGCCGTGGACGCCGCGCGCCGGGCCCCGCTCGTGCAGCGCCCTGGCGACCGCGCCGCGGGTCCGGTCCGGCTCCACGACCTCGTCGACCACGCCCAGCTCGACCGCGGCGCGCACCCCGCCGGTGTCCCGCTCGTGCTCGGCCACCAGCCGCTCTTCGAGCGCCGCCCGGTCCTGCGCCGCGGCCAGCTCGCGCCGCCGCAGCAACCGGACCGCGGCGGTCGCGCCCATCACGGCCACCTCCGCGCCCGGCCAGGCGAGCACATGGTCGGCGCCGAGGCCGCGGCAGTTCATGGCGATGTAGGCGCCGCCGTAGGCCTTGCGCAGGATCACGCTCACCCGCGGCACGGTCGCCTCGGCGAAGGCGTGCAGCAGCTTCGCCCCGCGCCGCACCACGCCATCCCACTCCTCCTTGACGCCGGGCAGGTAGCCGGGCACGTCCACGAGCACGACGAGCGGGATGCCGAACGCGTCGCACATGCGCACGAACCGGGCCGCCTTCTCCGCCGACCGCGCGTCCAGGCACCCGCCCTTGCGGATCGGGTTGCTGGCCACCACACCCACCGTCGCGCCGCCGAGCCTGCCCAGCGCGGTGACGATGTTGCGCGCCCAGCCGGCGTGCAGCTCCTCCGGTGGCCCGTCGAGCAGTGCTTCGACCACCGGATGGATGTCGTAGGCCCGCCTGGCCCGTTCCGGCAGCAGGTGCGCGAAGGGCCGGTCGGGCACCTGAGCGGGGTCGATCCGGCCCGGCGCGGCCAGCAGTTCCACGATCGCCGCGGCCCGCGCCAGCGCGTCGGGTTCGGACCGCGCGACGACGTGAGTGACGCCGCTGGTCCGCCCGTGCTGTCCCGGCCCGCCGAGACTTTCCGCGTCGATCTCCTCGCCGGTGACCTCGCGGATGATCCCGGGCCCGGTGATGAACACGCGTGCCTCCGGCGCCATGATCACGACGTCGGTGAGCGCGGGCCCGTAGGCGGCTCCGCCCGCGGCGGCGCCGAGCACGACGGAGATCTGCGGGATGCGGCCCGAGGCCCGGGTCATCACCGCGAACACGCGCGACACCGCGTGCAGGCTGCCGATCCCGTCCTGCAGCCGGGCGCCCCCGGAGTGCCACAGCCCGACCACGGGCAGTCCGGCCTCCAGCGCGTGCTCGTAGGCGGCGACGATGACGTCGCAGTTGCCCGCCGACATCGCGCCCGCGCTGACTCGCGGATCGAGCGCGAACACCGCGCACACCACGCCGCGCAGTTGGGCGATGGCCCACACCCCGCCGTCCCGGTCGCCCCGGGGCACGACGGTGCCCGCGTCGGCGAGGGCCCCGATCCGCGCCAGCGGGGCGCGGGCGTCCTGGTCCGTTCCCGCGACGGCCGTCATCGCCGCGGCCTCACGCGCGCGCCGCCGCGTTGACGCGGTCGAGCAGCTCGCGCGGGGTGTCGATCTGGTCGACGTCGTCGTCGCTGAGGGTCACGCCGTATTCGCGGGCGATACGGGCGGCGGTCTCCAGCAGCGCGAGCGAGTCGTAGCCCAGCTCGGTGAACGGGGTGTCGAGGATTTCGGCGTCGAGGTCGACGCCGTCGTCCTCGCCCGCGGCCGAGCGCAGGATGTCCTTCAGCGCGGTGATGGTCAGTGTGCTCATGGTGCTACTCCTTGGTGTGGACGGGTTTTCCGGGCAGGGGTGCGCGCACGACGAGTGCGGCGTTGAAGCCGCCGCGCCCGCGGGCCAGGACGAGCGCCGTGGACAACGCGGCGGGTCTGGCCCGGCCGACGACGAGGTCGATCTCCTGGGCCGGGTCGGTGGCATCGACGTGCACGGTGGGCGGGATCGACTGGTCGCGCAGGCTCAGCAGGGCGGCGGCGGTGTCCAGCCCGCCGGCTCCCGCGTACAGCCGTCCGGTGCCGGTTTTCGGTGCGGTGACCGGGATCCCGCCCGCGCCGAAGAGCGCGGTGATCGCCGCGGCCTCGCGCCGGTCGGCTCCGGCGCGGCCGGCGGCGTCGGCGAACACCACGTCGACGTCGCCGGGTTCGAGCCCGGCGTCGGCGATGGCCTGCCGGGCCGCGCGCGGCAGCCCGTCCGCGGCCGGATCGCGCGGGTCCGGGTCGAAGGTGGCCGCGTACCCGGCGATCTCGCCGAGCACCGGTGCGCCCCGGTCGCGCGCGAACTCCGCGTCCTCCACCACGAGGATCGCGCCGCCCTCGGCGGGCACGTGCCCGCGCGCCTCGCGGGTGAACGGCAGGTAGGCCCGCTCCGGGTCGTGCGCGCCGCTGAGGTCGCCGGTGCTGAGCTGCCCGGCCAGGCCGAGCGGGCACAGGGCGCTGTCCACTCCCCCGGTGACGACGGCAGGCGTGCCCTTGCGGATCTGCCGCCGGGCCACGCCGAGCGCGTCGAGGCCGCCTGCCTGGTCGGCGACGACGGTGGCGCCGGGCCCGCGCAGACCGTGGCGGATGGAGATCTGACCGGTGTTGACGGCGTAGAACCAGGCGAAGGACTGGTAGGCGCTGACGTGCTGCCCGCCCAGCTGCCACAGGTGCTCCAGCTCGCGCTGCCCGAACTCGAACCCGCCCATCGTGGAGGCGGTGGCGATGCCGATGCCGAAGTCGGGCGCCTCGGCGGCGGTGAGACCGCTGCGGGACAACGCTTCCGCCGCCGCGGCCAGGGACAGGCGGGTGCCGTGGTCGGTCTGCGGGAGCAGCCGGGACGGCACGTGCTCCTCCGGGACGAACCCGGGCACCTCCCCCGCCAGGCGCACCGGGTAGGGCGCCGGATCGAACCGCGTGATCGGGCCGATCGCCGATGCGCCCGCGGTCGTGGCGCGCCAGTACTCCTCGGTCCCGATGCCGGTCGGTGCGACGACGCCGATGCCGGTGACGACCGCGCCGGTCATGCCGCCGTCCATTCCGGCGCGGTGAGCACCACGGCGCTCTGGAAGCCGCCGAAGCCGCTGCCGACGCTCAGGACGGTGTCGACGGTCTGTTCGCGCGCGAGGAGTGGCACGTAGTCCAGGTCGCAGTCGGGGTCGGGCTCGTGCAGGTTCGCGGTGGGCGGCACGACGTCGTGCTCGATCGCCAGCGCGCACGCGGCGAGTTCCAGCGCGCCGATGGCGCCCAGCGAGTGCCCGATCATCGACTTGATCGAACTGACCGGCACGTGGTGCGCGTGCTCGCCCAGGCTGCGCTTGAACGCGGCCGTCTCGTGGCGGTCGTTCTGCTTGGTGCTGGAACCGTGCGCGTTGACGTAGTGCACGTCGGCCGGCGCGAGCCGGGCCTCGTCGAGCGCGAGCCGGATCGCCTCGGCCATCTCCACACCGTCGGTGCGCAGGCCGGTCATGTGATAGGCGTTGCAGCGGCTGGCGAAACCGGAGACCTCCGCGTAGATCCGGGCGCCGCGGCGACGGGCGTGCCCGGCCTCCTCCACGACCAGGACCGCCGCGCCCTCCCCGAGCACCAGCCCGTTGCGGGTGCGGTCGAAGGGCCGGGAGGCGTGCTCGGCGTCGTCGTTGCGCGGCGAGGTCGCCTTGATCGCGTCGAAGCAGGCCAGGGTGATCGGCGAGATCGGCGCGTCGGTGCCACCGGTGATCACGACGTCGGCGCTGCCTTCGCGGATCAGGTCGAGCGCGTGCCCGACCGCGTCCAGGCCCGAGGTGCAGCCGTCGGAGATCACCGACACCGGCCCGCGCGCGCCGGTCAGCCGGGCCAGCTCGACGGCCATCGAGCTGGGCACGAAGTGGTCGTAGAGCTCGCGCACGGCGTAGTCCGGGTCGACCAGCCAGTCGCGGCCCCCGTCGGAGAGCACCACGTATTCGCGTTCCATCGCCGTCGTGCAGCCGACCGCGGTGCCCAGCGCGACGCCGGTGCGCTCGCCGGGCAGCGAGCCGAACTCCAGCCCGCTGTCCTCGACCGCCTCTCGCGCGGCGACGACGGCGAACTGGGCGGCGCGGTCGAGCCGGCGGATCTCCTGCGGCCCGAGCCCCGCGGCGGCCGGGTCGAAGTCGACCTCGGCCGCGATCCGCGACCGGTAGGGCGAGGCGTCGAACAACGAGATCGGTGCCGTCGCGGACACGCCGTCGGTCAGCTGTTTCCAGTAGGCCGGGACGCCGATGCCGCCGGGTGCGACGGCTCCGATCCCGGTGATGACTGCTCGTCTGGTCATGGCAGGAGTGCCTCACTGGTCGGAGTGGTGGCCGCGAAGATCTCCGCGACCGTGCTGGTGAACTTCGCGGCGTCGCCCCCGGCGCGCGCCGGGAGCAGGGCCAGCGCGCGGGAACCGGCGGCGGTGATCGCGGGGTGGCGGCGGGCCAGTGCCGTCAGGCTCTGGCCGGGACCGGTTTCCACGAACAGGTGCCCGCCGGACTCCGCCGCCGCGGTGAGCGCGTCGGCGAAGTGCACCGGCCGCGCCGGCTGGGCGGCCCAGAACGCCGGGTCGGTCGCTTCGGGCGCGGTCAGCAGTTTCCCGGTGTACCCGGAGTAGACCGGCAGCGCCGGCGGGGCGAGCGGGAGCCGCCGCAACGTGGGCAGCGCGCGGTCGGCGTACGGCGCGAGAACGGGACTGTGGAAGGGATTGCGGGTGCGCACCGGCCGGACGGTGAGCTCGGCCGCCCGCAGCCGCCGCGCGGTGTTCGCCAGCGGCCCGGACGGGCCGGCGAGCATGATCTGCCGGGCCGCGTTGACCGCACCCACGTGCACTTCCGCGTCCAGGTACGGGATGACCTCGGCGACCGAGGCGGCGACGGCGAGCATCCCGCCCGGCGGCCCCTCGGCCAGCTGCGCCACCCGCTCGGCCAGCACCTCGGCGGCGTCGCGCAGCCGGAACACCCCCGCGATCACCGCGGCGACGACTTCGCCGACGCTGTGCCCGGCCAGTGCCACGGGCTCGATGCCCTCGCCGCGCAGGGCCGTGGCCAGCGCGTAGCCGATCGCGAACAGCAGCGGCTGCGAGCGGCGCAGGTCGTCCAGGTCGATCTCCGGGTCCGGGCCGAGCCAGTCCGCCCGGATGCGCGCGCCTTCTCCACCCCACAGCGCGAAGACCTCGTCCACGGCCGCGCGGAAACCGTCGTGCGCGTGGTAGAGCTCCACCGCCATTCCCGGGTGTTGCGCGCCCTGGCCCGGTACCAGCAGGACGACCGATCGCGTCATGGCCACCTCCGTTTTTCCTTCCCGGTGCACGGATGCTGCCCGGCGCCGCTGGCGAATCGCTGGAGTCCGGGCAGGAAGCGGATCAGCGCGCGTTCCACCCCGACTCCAGCGGACGGCCCGACCATGGCCGGGCCGGCGATACCGCGGGATCCGCCATCGCCCGGCAGGGCGGCCGACCCGGTCCGCCACGAGCCGCCGGCCGTGTCCGCCACGAACGAGTGCGGCCGGCGGCTGCCGCCACGAGAAACGGGGAAGAACCAGTGCGCACCGACGAACTCCACATCGCCGCGGTGGCGAGCGCGCTGCCGGATCGGGTCCCCACCGCCGAAGCACTCGCGGCCGGGCAGTGCGACCGGCGAGTGGCCGAGCAGACCGGGATCGTGTCGGTGTCGGTGTCCGGCACGGCCTCGGCCGCCGAACTGGCCGCCGAGGCCGCGGCGCGGGCGATGCGCCGCTCCGGTGTGCCACCGGAGGACCTGCGCATCGTGCTGCACGCCGACGTGCACTACCAGGGCCACGACCTGTGGGCGCCGGCTTCGCACGTGCAGGACACCGTCGGCGGGAGCCGGTGCCCCGCGGTGGAGATCCGGCAGCTGTCCAACGGCGGGATGGCCGGTCTCGAACTGGCGGCGCACGTGCTGCGCGGGCAGGACTGCCCGGCCGCCGCGCTGGTGACCACCGGCGACACCTTCGGCCTGCCCGGATTCGACCGGTGGCGCAGCGATCCGGGCACCGTCTACGGCGACGGCGGCACCGCGGCGGTGCTGACCAACCACGGCGGTTTCGCCGCGGTGCGCGGCGTCGCGACGGTGTCCGACCCGACCCTGGAACGGATGCACCGCGGCGCCGACCCATTCGGGCGCATGCCCTTCAGCGTGCGCGCCCCGATGGACCTGGAGGTTCTCAAACGCGACTACCTGGCATCCGCCGGCGTCGGCGCGGCGGTGCGCAAGGTCGTCGAGGGCCAGCGGGAGGCACTGACCACCGCGCTGAAGGACGCCGAAACCAGCCTGGCGGACATCGACTGGTTCGTGCTGCCGCACTTCGGCCTGCGCCGCCTGCGGGCCGGCTACCTCAAGGCCTGGGACATCGACCTCGACGCCACCACCTGGCAGTGGGGCCGCACGATCGGGCACCTCGGGGCGGGCGACCAGTTCGCCGGGCTCGAGCAGCTCGTGCTGTCCGGGCGTGCCCGGCCCGGACAGCGGCTGCTGTTCGCCGGGGTCGGCGCGGGGTTCAGCTGGTCGTGCGCCGTCGCCGAGCTGACCGCCGTGCCCGAAGGATGGGAACCCCCACCGCGTCACCAGCCAGACTCCAGCGGATTTCGACCGGCCGAACCGACGCTCGGCAGCGAGGACCACCCGGCCGGCGCGTGACAGCCGCGCTCAGCGAAGGACAGGACACATGGGAAACATCGCGCGCAGGCGCACCAGCGCGCTGGCCCTGGCGGTCGTCGCCGCCTCGGCCGTGGCCGGGTGCTCGACGGGCACGGCGGGCAGCACGGGTGCGGCGGGCACCCCGCATCCGGGCGGCACGCTCCGCCTCGGCCTGGACTACACGCCCTCCTGCCTCGACCCCCAGCAGGCCGGTGAAGGCCCCGACCTCGAGGTCCTGGAATCCCTCACCTTCCAGGACCCGCGCTCCGGTGACATCGGGCCGGCGCTGGCCTCGTCGTGGGAGATCGCGCCCGACGCGACGAGCTTCACCTTCCACCTGCGCGAGGGCGTGACCTTCAGCGACGGCTCCGCACTGGACGCGAGCGTGGTGAAGGACAATCTGGACGGGATCACGAAACTGGGGGCCACCGCGAGCAACTCCGGCGCCGGCCTCGCCGGTGTCACCGCGGTCACCGCCCCCGACCCGCGCACCGTCACCGTCACGTTCGGCGCCCCCAACGCGCAGTTCCTCCAGGCCACCTCGACCCCGGCGCTGGCCGTCCTGTCGCGCGCCTCGCTCGCCGTGCCCGCTTCCGAGCGCTGCGCGGGCAAGATCGTGGGCACCGGCCCGTTCGTGCTGACCTCCTACACCGCCAAGCAGGAGATCGTGCTGTCCAAGCGGCAGGGCTACGCGTGGGGCCCGCCGTCGCGGCAGCACACCGGCGACGCCTACCTGGACCGCGTCGAGATCAAGGTGCTGCCCGAAGCCGCCACCCGTACCGGCAGCCTCTCCTCGGGCCAGCTCGACGTGAGCAGCAACATCGCCCCGCAGGACGAGCCGCAGTTCGACGGCAACGGATTCACCTTGCTCAGCCACGACAATCCGGGCGTCGTGCTGAGCCTCTGCCCCAACGAGCGGCGCCCCGTGCTGCAGGACAAGGCCGTGCGGCAGGCACTGCAGAAAGCCGTCAACCGCCCCGAGGTGGTGTCGACGTTCCTCAGCCCGCGGTACCGGCCGGCCACCAGCGTGCTGTCCTCCACCACCCCCGGCTACACCGACCTCGGCGCGGCACTGGCCTACGACCCCGACGGCGCGAAGGCGCTGCTGGACGCGGCCGGCTGGCGTCCCGGACCGGACGGCATCCGCGTGCGCGACGGGGCCCGGCTGAGCCTGGACGTGATCTTCGGCAGGCCGCAGAGCCTGGAGCTGATCCAGCAGCAGCTCAGGGGCGTCGGCATCGAGCTGACGCTGCGGCAGCTGCAGATCTCCGAGTTGCAGTCCCAGTACGCCGCGGACAACTTCGACTTCTTCCTGCTCGACTCGACCCGCGCCGATCCGGACGTGCTGCGCACCCTGTTCGGCCGCGCGCAGCTGAGCGGCGCCGACCCGCTGAAAGCCGCGCTGACCACGCAGGCCGGTTCGCTGGATCCGCAGGTGCGGTGGCGGGCCGCGGCCGAGGCCCAGCGGAGCCTGGTGGAGGACGCGCACGTCATCCCGGTCAACGAGCAGGCGCAGGTGATCGGGGTGAGCGACACGGTGCACGGCATCGGGTTCACCGCGACCTCCGGCATCTCCTTCTACGACGCCTGGCTGTCCTGACATGCCCGGCGGTCTTGCGAAAGCGCTGCGCCGCGCCGGTCAGGCGGTGTTCGTCGTGTGGGCGGCGTTCACCGGCGCGTTCGTCGCGCTGTACCTGCTGCCCAGTGACCCGGTCACGTTGATGCTCGCGCAGAAGGCGGGCGGCGACACGGCGGTGATCGACCCGGCGCAGGCGGCGCAGCTGCGCACCGCCTACGGTTTCGACCGGCCGCTGTGGGAGCAGTACCTGACGCTGCTGGGCCGGGCGGTCACGGGCGATCTCGGCGCCTCGGTGCAGACCGGGGAACCGGTGCGGGGCCTCATCCTGGGTGCCCTGCCGCAGACCGCGGCACTGGCCGCGTTCGCGTTGCTGCTGGCGCTGGCCGCCGGGGTCGCGCTCGCCCTGCTCGCGGGCCTGGCGCGGGGCGGGGTGCTCCGCCAGATCCTGGAGTCGGTGCCCGCGGCGGGGGTCTCGATTCCGTCGTTCTGGCTGGGCCTGCTGTTGTTGCAGCTGCTGGCTTTCCACTGGCCGCTGTTCCCGGCCACCGGCGGGGACGGGTTCGCGAGCCTGGTGCTGCCCGCGATCACGCTCGCCGTGCCGACCGCGGCGATCGTCGCGCAGGTGCTGGGCCGGAGCCTGCGGGAAACCCTGGGCGAGCCCTACGTCCAGCTGGCGCGGGCCAAGGGCGCGAGCCGGACGTGGATCCTGTTCCGCCACGCCCTGCGCAACGCGAGCCTGCCCGCGGTGACGATCACCGGGATCCTGGTCGGCAACCTGCTCGGCGGCGCCGTGGTGGTGGAGACCGTGTTCGGGCGGCACGCGCTGGGCTCGGTCACCGTGGACGCGGTGTCCAATCAGGACCTGCCCGTCGTGCTGGGCCTGGTGGTGCTCGCGGCGGTGGTCTACGTCGTGGTCAGCCTCGTGGTGGAGGCGGTCTACCCGCTGCTGGACCCGCGGGTCCGTCCGGTGGTGAGTGCCCGGTGACCGCGCTGGCCGCAACCCCGTCCCGGTCCCGGCTGCGCGCGCTGGCGCGGCAACCCGGTCTGGTCCTGTCGGTGCTCGTGCTGCTGGTGGTCATCGCGTGGGCACTGGCGCCGGGGGTGTTCACCGCGCGGGACCCGATCCAGGGCGTGGTCGCGCAGCGGCTGCGGCCGCCCAGCGCCGAGCACTGGTTCGGCACCGACTACCTCGGCCGCGACCTCTACGCGCGGGTCGTGCACGGTGCGGCGCTCTCGCTCAGCGCGACCGTGGTGGCGGTCGGGGTCGCGCTGGTCGCGGGCGCGGTGATCGGTGCGCTCGCCGGCTATACCGGCGGCTGGGTGGACGGCGCGCTGATGCGGTTGATGGACGTGCTGCTCGCGATCCCCGGCCTGCTCTTGGCACTCGCGATGGTGACCGCGCTGGGGTTCGGTGTGCTGCAGGTCGCGGTGGCGGTCGGTGTGGTGAGCGTCGCGAACTTCGCGCGGGTGACCCGCGCCGAGGTGCTCACGGTGCGCCACGCCGACTTCGTCACCGCGGCCCGCGGCGGCGGGGTGCGCGGCCCGGCCGTGCTGGTGACGCACGTGCTGCCGAACTCGGCCGGTCCGGTGCTGTCGCTGGCGGCGCTGGACATCGGTTCGATCCTGCTGACCGTGTCGGCGCTGAGCTTCCTCGGTTTCGGTGCCGCGCCGCCGACGCCGGAGTGGGGCGCGCTGGTGGCGGGCGGGCGGGACTACCTGCGGGCGGCGTGGTGGCTCACGACCTTCCCCGGTCTGGTGATCGCGGTGGTGGTGCTGTCCACCAACCGCGTGGCCAGGGCACTGGAACGACGGCGCCGGGAGTCCTGGTGACACTGTTGCGTGTGGACGGTCTGCGGGTCGCCTACGGCGGCGCCGAGGCGGTGCGGGGCGTGGACTTCACCGTCGCCCGCGGCGAAACCGTCGCGCTGGTGGGCGAATCCGGCTCCGGCAAGAGCACCGTGGCGCACGCCGTGCTGCGGTTGCTGCCCGCGGGTGGCCGGATCACCGGCGGGACGATCTCCCTCGGGGACGAGGAGCTGACGCGGGCGCCCGAGTCGCGCCTGCGTCAGCTGCGTGGTTCCCGGGTGGCCCTCGTCCCGCAGGACCCGCTGGCCTACCTCAACCCGGTCAAGCGGATCGGCGACCAGGTCGCCGAGGTGCGCCGGATCCACCGGCTGGCGACCGGGCAGCGGGCCGCGGCGGACGCGGTGAAACTGCTGACCACCGCCGGCCTGCCGGACGCGGTGGCACTGGCCCGGCGCTACCCGCACGAGCTCTCCGGCGGGATGCGGCAGCGGGTGCTGATCGCGATCGCCCTGGCCGCCGAGCCCGCGCTGATCGTGGCCGACGAGCCGACCAGCGCGCTGGACGTGACGGTGCAACGGGTGATCCTCGATCACCTGGGCAGCCTGAGCCGCCAGCTGGGCATCGCGGTGCTGCTCATCACCCACGACCTGGCGGTCGCCGCGGAGCGGGCGGACCGGGTGCTGGTGATGCGCGCGGGCGAAATCGTGGAGTCCGGCCCGGCGGGGGCGATCCTCGGCCGCCCCGCGCACGACTACACGCGCGCGCTGGTCGCGAGCGTCCCCACCGGGCGGGCGCCCGAACCGCCCGCCGCGGACCGCACACACGCGCTCGTCGAGGTGGCGCGCCTGCGCCGCACCTTCCCCGGCCAGGAAGCGCCCGCGGTGGACGAGGTGACCCTGGCGGTCGCCCCGGGGCAGGCGCTCGGCCTGGTCGGCGAGTCCGGATCCGGGAAATCCACGGTGGCGCGCCTCATCGCGTGCCTCGACCGCCCGTCGGCGGGCCGGGTGGTGCTCGACGGAACGGACACGGCGACGGCGACCGGGAGCCGTTTGCGGGCGCTGCGCCGGACGGTGCAGCTGATCCAGCAGAGCCCGTACACGGCGCTGGATCCGCGGTTCAGCGCCGGGCGCAGTGTCGCGGAACCGTTGCGCGCTTTGGGAATCGGCGACCGCCGGTCCCGGCGCGCCCGGGTGGCCGAGCTGTTCGACCTGGTCCGGTTGCCGCGCGACCTGCTCACCCGCAGGCCCGGCGAGTTGTCCGGTGGGCAGCGGCAGCGGGTGGCGATCGCCAGGGCGCTGGCTCCCGGGCCGCGGCTGCTGGTGTGCGACGAGCCGGTGTCCGCGCTCGACGTCACCGTGCAGAGCGCGATCCTCGACCTGCTGGCCGAGCTGCGTGCCGAGTTCGGCCTGGCCTACGTGTTCATCTCCCACGACCTCGCCGTGGTGCGCCGGCTGTGCGACTCCGTCGCCGTGATGCGGCGGGGCCGGATCGTCGAGGCCGGCGCCACCGAAGCCCTGTTCGCGAAACCCGGCCACGACTACACCCGCGAGCTGCTGGACGCCATCCCGAAGGCCACCGCTTCGAGAGCGGCTCCAGACAGCCTGTACCCGGCGGGCACACGCTGAGGGCGAAACCGTCGTCTCACCGAAGGAGCTGGAGAACAGTGAGCTATTCCCCGAAGGTGGCGTTCGTGACCGGCGCGACGAGCGGCATCGGCCTCGCCGTCACCCGGACCCTGGCGGAGCGCGGCATCTCCGTCTTCGGAGTGGCGCGCGACGCGGGCAACGTCGCGACGGTCGTGGAGAAGTTGCGCGGCGAGGGACTGGAGGTCTCCGGCACCGCCGCGGACGTCACCTCGGCCGAGGACATCCACCACGCGGTCACCGCCGCCACCGAGCAGTACGGCCGGATCGACGTGCTGATCAACAACGCCGGCCGCAACGGCGGTGGTGAGACCGCGAAGATCGCCGACGAGCTGTGGCTCGACGTCATCGACACCAACCTCACCAGCGTCTTCCGCGTGACCAAGGAGGTGCTGACCACCGGGCGGCTGCTGGCGGGCCCGGCCGGCCGCATCGTCAACATCGCCTCCACCGGCGGCAAGCAGGGTGTGGTGCTGGGCGCGCCGTACTCCGCGTCCAAGCACGGTGTCGTGGGGTTCACCAAGGCGGTCGGGCTGGAGCTGGCCAAGACCGGTGTCACGGTCAACGCGGTGTGCCCCGGCTACGTGGAAACCCCGCTGGCGCAACGGGTCCGTCAGGGTTACGCCGCGCACTGGGAGGTCACCGAAGACGACGTGCTCGACAAGTTCCAGGCCAAGATCCCACTCGGCCGCTACTCCACGGCCGACGAGGTCGCCGGCCTGGTCGGCTACCTCATCTCCGACGTGGCCGCCTCCATCACCGCGCAGGCGCTCAACGTGTGCGGCGGGCTGGGCAACTACTGATCCACGACACCCCAAGGGAGCACCGATGCCGACACCGGCACTGCACCACACGCACCACACGGTGGCGATCGCCGCGCCACCACGGGTGGTCTACGACCTGGTCGCCGACACCTCCGGCTGGCCGCACACCTTCTCCCCCACCGTGCACGTCGAGAAGGCCGGCGGCGGCGACCGCTCCGAGGTGCTGCGGATCTGGGCCTTCGCCCACGGCGAGGTGCGCGACTGGACCTCGCGGCGGGAGCTGGACCCGGTCGCGCTGCGCGTCGCCTTCCGCCAGGAGGTGAGTTCACCACCGGTGCTCGGCATGGGCGGCGAGTGGCTCATCGGCGACGCGGGCGACGGCACGACACTGGTCGAGTTCCGGCACGACTTCTCCGTCGAGAACGACGAACCCGCTCACGTGGAGTGGGTCACCGCGGCCATCGACCGCAACACCGGCGCCGAGCTGGACGCCCTGCGCGCGGCGGCCGAACTCGGGCAGCGGCGCGCGGAGCTGGTGTTCTCGTTCGAGGATTCGGTGACCGTGCGCGGATCTCTGGCCGAGGTCTACGACTTCGTGTACCGGGCGGACCTGTGGGAGGAGCGGCTGCCCCACGTCGCCCGGCTGGCGTTCACCGAGGACGACGGCGGCGTGCAGACGATCGACATGGACACCCGCTCGGCCGACGGCTCGGTGCACACCACCAAGTCGGTGCGGGTGTGCTTCCCCGGCGAGAGCATCGTCTACAAGCAGACCACGGTCCCGCCGATCATGTCCGCCCACACCGGGCGGTGGCGGTTCACCGAGACCGGTGACGGCGTCGTGGCCACCTCGCGGCACACCGTCGTCCTGCGGCCGGAGAAGGTCACCGAGATCCTGGGCTCGGAGGCCACGCTCTTCTCGGCGCGCCGGCAGGTGCGCGAGGCGCTGGGCACCAACAGCCTGGCCACCCTGAACCTGGCCAAGCAGAACGTGGAGGCGAGCCGTGTCTGATCAGCCCGCGGCCGGGACAGCGCGGTCCGCCGCGCGCCTGCACGCCGAGTGGACCGAGTTCCGCCGTGCCTGGCTGGACTACCTGGGCTCGCCCTACGGCCTGCTCTCCCCCGTCGGGCTGTACTGGCTCAGTGACCGCCCCGAGAGCTTCGACGACGTGCCCGGGTCGTGGTGGGTCGAGGACTCGCGGCGCCTCCTGGTGCGCGCCGCCGCCGACGACGGTCTGGTGCTGGAGGACCGCCCGGTCGACGGGGTCGCCGAGGTCTTCGACGCCACGCGCCCGCGTGAGGTCCGGACGGTGCGCCACGGTGACGTGGTGATCAGCCCGGTGCTGTTCCCCGCGCAGACCTCCCAGCCGGTGCAGCTGGGGATCCAGCCGCGCGACCCGTACGTGGCCAGCAGGCGGCTCGAGCTGGGGGTGCCGACCTACCCGTTCGATCCGAAGTGGATCGTCCCGGCGCGGTACGAGCCCTACGAGGGCCGCCGCCCGGTGGTGCTGCGGTCGATGGTCGAGAACAAGGTCAAGGACCTGGGGGTCTTCGGGCGGGTGGTGTTCGAGCTGGGCGACGGGGAGCACGCGCTGGAGGTCTATGCCGGGCCGGAGCACGAGCTGCACATCCCGTTCCGGGACCGCACCAGCGGAGTCACCACGTTCGCCGGGGCGCGGCTGGTGTTCGCGCCGCGGCCGGCGAGCGCGAACGGGGGCGCGTTCGAGTTCGAGCTGGACTTCAACCGCACGGTCAACGGCCCGTGCGGGTTTTCGCCGTACACCACGTGCGCGCTGCCCCCGCCGGGAAACACGCTCCCGGTCGCGATCGAGGCCGGTGAGCAGCTGCCGCTGTGGATGGAGCAGCCGTCGGCCTGGGCCCGCTGAGCCGTTCGACGGGAAGGGGCGCCTCGTTTCGTGAACGAGGCGCCCCTTCCTTGCTTGGGATGGTTACTCCGCCGCGGGCCGCGGCTTCCCCGGAGCGGCCGCCGCGGCGGCCAGCGCCGCCACCGCGATGATCGCCGCGATGGCCAGTGCCAGCACGTATCCCGACTCCGGGCTGCGCGCGCCCGAGGCGACGGCGGCCAGCGCGGCCAGGCCGATGGCGCCACCGAGCTGGCGCGTGGCGTTGATCAGCCCGGACGCGAGACCGGCCTGGTGCATCGGCAGGCCCGCGGTCCCGGCCATCGTCGCCGAAGCCATCACCGCGCCCTGCCCGATGCCGACGACGATCGTCGGTCCGAGCACTCCCCCGGCGAAGGTCGACGCGCCGGTCAGCAGCGCCAGCCAGCCGAGCCCGATCGCGGTCAGCGCGAGACCGCCCAGCAGCAGGGTTCGCGGCCCCCACTTCGGCAGCAGCTTCGCCGATCCGCGCGCCGACACCGTCAGTGCCGCGGCCAGCGGCAGGTAGGCCAGTCCGGCCGCGACCGGCCCGTACCCGAGCACCTGCTGGAGGAACAGCGTCAGGAAGTAGAACATCGCGAACAGGGCGGCCCCGCTGGCGAACACGACGAGGTTCGCGGCCACCACGTTGCGGTGCCGGAAGATGTCCAGCGGCAGCAGCGGGTCCTTGGCCAGGCGCGCCTGGTCGAGCAGGAAGAAGGCGAGCACCACCACGCCGCCGCCGAGCGCGACGAGCGTGTGCACCGAGGCCCAGCCGTGGGCCTCGGTGCCGACGATGCCGTAGACCAGCGCCATCACGCCGACGGTCGCGGACAGCCCGCCCCACAGGTCGAGCGTGCGCCCGCGCCTCCCGGTGTCCACATCGGACACCACGCGGGCGGCGAGCACGAGCAGCACCACGCCGATCGGGACGTTGATGAACAGGATCCACCGCCACGACAGCAGACCGGTCAGCAGACCGCCCGCCAGCGAGCCGACCGCGCCACCGGCGCCGACCACGCCGCCCCAGATGCCGAAGGCCCGCGCCCGGCTCTCCGGGGTGGTGAACGTCGTGGCCAGCACGGTGAGGGTCGCCGGCGCGACCACGGCGGCGCCCAGGCCCTGGATGGCGCGGGCGACGACGAGCAGGGTCGCGGAGTTCGCGAGCCCGCCCAGCAGGCTGGCGGCGGTGAACACGGCGACGCCGGTGAGGAACGTGCGCCGCCTGCCGAAGAGGTCGGCGAGCCTGCCGCCGAGGAGCAGGAACCCGGCGAAGGCGATCGTGTAGGCGTTGACCACCCACTGCAGGCCGGGCGCGTCGAACCCCAGGCTGGTGCGGATGGTGGGCAGTGCGACGTTCACGATCGACACGTCGAGCACGACCATGAACTGCGCGGCGCAGCACACGGCGAGGATCAGGCCGGTCGCCTGGCGGGCCGGTGCGGGTGGGGACGTCGTGCTGGTTTCGGGGGTCACGGACAGCTCCTTGTGCGGCAATGTTCCGGAGCGGAGCATACCGTTCCGTTCGTGCGGCTGTCGATCGAACGGAACGATCCGCTCCTGTAGACTTCCCCCGTGGCAACCGTGGCTCGCAAACCGTCCGCCGGTGGCCGGCGCGCCGAGGCGGAACGCAACGACGTGACCGTGCTCGCCGCGGCCCGCGACGTGTTCATCGAGCACGGGTGGGACGCCCCGGTCTCCGCGGTGGCCGCCAGGGCCGGGGTCGGCATGGGCAGCATCTACCGCCGCTACCCCAGCAAGACCGACCTGCTGCGGGAGATGTGCCTCGGCGCCATGCGGCGCGCCACCGAGGAGGCGCGCGCGGCGCGCGCCGAAGAGCCGGACGGCTGGTCGGCGCTGCGCCGGTTCATGCGCTGCATGGTCGAGGCGCGCTCGTGCTCGTTGTTCGTGCTGATCGGCAATTCCGCCGCGGGCGGCGAGATCGCCGAGGCGGTCGCGGGCCTGCGCGCCGAGATGGAGGCGCTGGTCGACGCCGCGCACCGGCAGGGCGCGCTGCGCGAGGGCGTCACCTCCGCCGACGTCTACCTGCTGCTGACGCAACTGCGCTCGGCGCCCAGCATCGACGCGGCCCGGGCCGGCGAACTACAGCTGCGGTTCCTCGACGTGATCCTGGACGGGCTCGCCGCTCCCGGCACCACCGCGCTGTCCGGCGCCGCGGCGGCCTGGCCCGAACTCGTCTTCCGGGACGCCCCCGAGCTGAGCTGACCCCGAGCGCGAGCGCCGCTCGACCCGGTCTCCAGCGACCACCGCCACCCTGGGAGTGCCGGTTCCGCCGCCGCGGAACCCCGATCACACCAGGGAGACGCGGATGGCAGCCGACCCGCACGTCCTCGACGCCGGCCACGCCCGTGCCGTCGCCGCGCGCCACGCCGACCAGGCCGACGACCACCGCGCCGTCGGCCCGGAGGCGGTGGAAGCCGTGGTGTCGGCCGGGTTCGCGCGCCACCTCGTGCCCGCGCGCTGGGGCGGCGGGGCAGGCGGGTTCGCCGAGCTGACCCGCGCGGTCGCCGACGTGGGCCGGGCGGACACGTCCGCGGCGTGGCTCGCCTCGCTGTTCGCCTACTCGGCGCGGCTCGGCGCGTACCTGCCCGAGGACGGGCAGGCCGAGCTGTGGGACAAGGGACCGGACGCCCTCGTCGCGGCGGCGCTCGTGCCGGGCGGCCGGGCCAGGGCGACACCGGAGGGCTGGCGCGTCAGCGGGCACTGGCCCTACACCAGCGGGATCGACGCGGCGGACTGGGCGCTGGCCTGCACCCGCCCCGAGGACGGGGGCCCGGTATTCGCCGCGGTGCCGCGCGCCGACTTCACGACCGCGGACAGCTGGCACACCGTCGGCATGCGCGGCACCGCGAGCCACACGCTGGTGCTCGACGACGTGCTCGTGCCGGCGCACCGGGTGTTCCGCAGCGCCGACTCGGCCGCGGGCCGCAGCGTCGGCAACCCGGGCCCGGTGTTCGAGGTCCCGTTGCGGGCGATCAGCGGGCTCACGTTCGCCGCACCCCTGCTGGGCGCCGGGCGCGGCGCCTTCGACGACTTCCGCGGCACCCTGCGGCCCGGCTCCCCGGTCCCGGTCGGGGTGGCCCGCGCGGATGGGGAGATCGACGCCGCGCACCTGCTGCTGCACCGCGTGGCGGTCACCGCCGACCGGGGCGGCACCGGCCCGGCGGAGGTGGCACGCGGCCTGCGCGACAGCGCGCTCGCCGCGTCCCTGCTCGTCAGCGCCGTGGACCGGCTGGTGACCGCCGCCGGGACCGCGGGACAGTCCCGGGACCGTCCGCTGCAACGGTTCTGGCGGGACGTGCACACCGCTTCCAGTCACGTCGCGCTGCGGTTCGACAAGGCGTCGGCGGCGTGGCTGCAGCTCCTCGAAGAGTCGACCGACAGAAGGAGTGCCGAATGAGCACAACTGATTCCCCAGCCGTCGCCGTGCTCGGCGGCGGCACCATCGGCGCGGGCTGGGCCGCCCTGCTGGCCGACGCCGGCTACCGGGTCCGGGTCGCGGTGCGCCGGGCGGAAACCGGGCAGGCGCTCACCGCGGCGGTCCGCCTGCACGCGCCCGCGCTGGCCGCCGACGCCGACGCGCTGCTGGACAGGCTGACCGTGACGACGGACGTCGCCGGGGCGGTCACCGGGGCGGAGGTGGTGCTGGAAAGCATCAGCGAACGGCTGGCCGACAAGCAGGAGCTCTTCGCGGCGGTGGAACGGGCCGCGCCGGCGGACGCGCTGCTGCTGTCGTCCACCTCGACGCTGCTGCCGGACGCGATCGGCGCGCGGCTCACCCAGCCGGGCCGGGTCCTCGTCGCGCACCCGTTCAACCCGCCGCACGTCATCCCGCTGGTCGAGGTCCTGGGCGGCCCGGACACCGAGCCGAAACTCGTCGAGCGGACCACCGAGTTCCTCACCGCGCTCGGCCGCACGCCGGTGGTGCTGCGCCGGCCCATCGCCGGCTTCATCGCGAACCGGCTGCAGACCGCCCTGCTGCGGGAGAGCATCCACCTGATCCAGGAACGCGTGGCCACCGCGGCCGACGTCGACGACGCCATCACCGGTTCCCTCGGGCCGCGCTGGGCGGTGGTCGGCCCGTTCCAGGCCCTGCACCTCGGCGGCGGGCCGGGCGGCATCCGGCAGTGGTTCGGCCACATCGGCGCGGGACTCGCGGCGGGCTGGTCGCAGCTGGGCACGCCGGATCTGGACGACGAGGGCATCGCCGAGCTGATCGCCCAGACCGAGACCGCCTACGGCACGGACGGCTACGAGCAGCGGGTCGCCGCACGCGACCGCCGTCAGCTGGCCGTGCTGGCCGCGCTGCGCGACGAGGAGGAGGACGCCCGATGAGCGAGTTCACGACCACCACGATGATCAACCCGATCACGGTCACCGGGGACCCGGTGCGGTTCCGGGAGATCATCGACCTGATCGTGGCCTACATGAGCGAGCAGGACGGGTTCGTGCGGCTGCGGTTCTTCCAGTCGCACCGGCACTCCGACAAGTACTACATGCTCGCCGAGTGGCGGGACCTGGAAGCGCACCAGGTCGCCGCCGACCGGCGCTCCCCCGAGGTGCTCGGCTGGTTCGCCGAGCTCAAGGAGCTGACCGAGGTGGCGCCGGACTTCTTCGCCACCCTGGCCGCCCGCGAGCCCGAGCCGCTCACGCATGGCACGCAGGCGCCGCCCCGTTGAAGGTGACCATCTCACCGAAGGCCTCGAGGATGTCCAGGGGCGCCCCCGGCGGGAGCCCCTGGGCCTCGGCCAGCCCACGGCGGATGTTGGGCACCAGGCGTTCGCTGTCGAGCCACCCGGCGAACGGGCCGGCACCGGCGGCGGCCGCGATCTCCAGCGGCGCGCGCCCGGCGCCGTCGGCGACCAGATCGCGGATCCGGTGGAAGTAGGCCAGGTTCGCGTCGATGACCTCCGGTCCGGCGACCGGGCCGTGGCCGGGCACGACGACCGCGGGATTCAGGCGCCGCAACGCTTCCAGCGCCGCGACCGAACCGCTGATCGAACCCATCAGCGTGAACGGGGTGACCTCGCTCATCACCACGTCCCCGGTGAACAGCACGCGCCGCCGCGGGATCCACACCACGGTGTCGGCGATCGTGTGCGCCGGGCCGACGGTGATCAGCTCCAGCCGCAGGCCGCCGATCCGCACGGTCAGCGACTCCTCGAACGTGACGACCGGGGGCCGCACGCCGACCGCGCCCCACTCGACGTCGCGCCACAGTTGCTGCATGTTGAGCCCGTTCTCGATGATCCCGGCGCGGGTCGGCTCGTTGGCCACGATCAGCGTTTCCGGTGCGAAGAACACGTTGCCGAAAGTGTGGTCGCTGTGGTGGTGGGTGTTGACGAGCACCGAAGGCCGGCCGGCGCCGACGTCCGCCGCCGCGGTCCTGAGCGCCAGCGCGCGCCGCTCGGTCGCCGCGGTGTCGATGACGGCGGACTCCCCGCCGTCCACGACCACCCCGGCGTTGTTGACGCACCAGCCCCCGTCGGGCTGGACGTAGGCGTACACGCCCTCGGCGACCTGCTCGATCTGCCCGAGACGTTCCGACGTGGCGGTCACGGCGCTCTCCGATCCGGTGGATCCCTTCCACCCCAGGGCAGGTTCGCAGCGCACGGTCGAATCACGGTCGAAGCGCACTGCAGCCGCCGGGCGGCCCCGTCGACCGCGTCTCCAGCGAACCTCCAGGCCGCGGCGCCACGCTCGGCGGAGACACCCGAGCCAGGAGGAGCCATGCCGCACATCGATGTCACCGACCGCGCCCGCGTCCACGCGGAGGTGCAGCACTTCTTCGCCCGGCAGATCCGCCTGCTCGACTCCGCCGACGTCGAAGGGTTCGCCGCGACGTTCACCGAGGACGGCCGGATGCACCACGCGTCGCGCGACGACGACGTGCGCGGCCGCGCCGCGATCGTGGAGTCGCTGCGCGCGAACTTCGCCCAGCACCAGGGGGTGGTGCCCAGACACTGGTTCGACAAGCTGCTCATCGAGCCGGCGGGCGAGGACACCGTGACGGTGTCGTACTACGCGCTGGTGACCCTCACCCACGCCGACGGTGCGGTGACCTTGCTTCCCACGTGCCTCGTCGACGACGTTCTGGTGGTGCGCGAGGGGCAGCTGTTCACCAAGTCCCGCTCGATCGCCCGCGACGACCTGCTGCTGGTGCCCTCGGCCCGGCGCGCGTCCTGACCCCGCCATGAGCGTGGACGTCTTCTGCGCCGGCACGGTGTTCTTCGACGTGATCCTGACCGGGCTGCGCGGATTTCCCGCGCTGGGCACGGAAGTGCGCGCGCCGGGGATGGGTTCGAGCCCGGGCGGGATCGCGAACCTCGCGGTGGCCCTGTCCCGGCTCGGCCTGTCGACCTCGCTGGCCGCGATGTTCGGCACCGACGCCTACGGCGACTACTGCTGGGACGTGCTGTCCGCGCACGAAGGGGTGGACCTGGCACGGTCGCGGCGGTTCCCCGGCTGGCACTCGCCGGTGACGGTGTCGCTGGTGGTGGACGGGGAACGGACGATGGTGACCCACGCCCACGACGGGCCGGTGCCGCTGGACACCGCGATCGGGCGTCCGCCGCGAGCGCGCGCCTACTTCGTCCACCTGGGCACCGAGGAGCAGACCTGGCTGCGGCACGCGCGCGCCTCGGGCGGGCTGGTGTTCGCCGACATCGGGTGGGAGCTGTCGGCCGCGCGCCGCGAGGAGGCGCTGGACCAGCTGCGGCACTGCGACGTGTTCCTGCCGAACCGGGACGAGGCGCTGGCGCTGACCGGGCAGCCGACGGTCACCTCGGCGCTGCGCGATCTGCTCCGGCACGTGCCGTCGGTGGCGATCACGTGCGGCGCGGACGGTGTGGTCGCCGCGGACCGGGCGAGCGGCGAGGTGGTGTCGGTCCCGGCACTGCCGGTGGAGGCGATCGACTCGACGGGCGCGGGCGACGTGTTCGCGGCGGCGTTCGTGCTGGGCACGCTGTCCGGATGGGCGCCGGCGCACCGGGTCCGGTTCGCGACGCTGTGCGCTTCGCTGTCGGTGCGCCAGTTCGGGGGCTCGCTGGCGGCGCCGGGCTGGCACGACATCGCCACCTGGTGGCGGGAGGCGGACGAGGAGCTGCGGCGGGACCACGCCTTCGTCGAAGCGCTGCTGCCGAGCCACCGCCTGGTCCCGGTGCGCCGGGCGAGCGCCACGCTGGCCGCGGTCAGCGAACGCGGGTGAGGACCGCCCTCGGCGCACCCGGTGCGCCTCGCTGGCCGCGGCCAGCCGACGGGATCGACACCCGCCCTCAGCGCAGCGCGTCCAGCTCCGGGTGCGCCGCCCGGTAGCCGTCGACCAGCCGTCGCGCCACCGAACGGTCGCCCACCAGCGGGTGCGCCGCGAAGGCGTCCTCGGCCGCCGCTAAAGAACCGGTCAGTGCCGCGGTGATCGTCGTGCGTTCGGCGGTCTTCACGGCGCGGGCCAGCGCGAGCTGCGCGCCGGGCAGCGGATCCCCGGCGATGGGGTGCGCACCGTTGGTGTCCACCAGGCACGGAACCTCGACGACCGCGTCCGCGGGCAGGCCGGGCAGGGCGCCGCGGTTGCGCACGTTCAGCACCGGGTTCGCCGCGCCTTCGCCCGCCAGTGCCCGCATCACGGCGACGGCCATCGCTTCGTAGCCGCCGCCCGCGGGTTCCCCGCTCGCCGTCGCCGGCGCGGCCGAGTACGTCGCTTCCCGCTCGGCCAGGGTCCGGGCCCAGAGCCGCGCCGCCGCGGACGGCTCGCCCACCGCGGCGCGGTAGAACGCTTCCTGGCGTTCGTGCAGGAACGCGCCGCGGGTGGGACCCGTCCGCGCCTTCTCGATCGCGGCGTCCGTGGCGTGGTAGTAGCGCAGGTACTCGTTCGGGATCATGCCCAGCTCACGCAGCAGCGGAGCGCCGAAGAGCCTGCCCTCCTCGATTTCGCCGAGCCGGTCCCCGGCGAGCAGCGCGGGCAGCCGGTCGGCACCGGCGACGCGGACCGCGCGCAACCAGCCCAGGTGGTTCAGCCCGGCGTAGTCGAACCACGCCTGCTCCGCCGGCACGCCGAGCAGCCACGCCACGCGCCGGAACAGGCCCGCCGGGGAGTCGCAGATCCCGATCACCCTGTCCCCCAGCACCGCCGCCATCGCCTCGGTGATCAGGCCGACCGGGTTGGTGAAGTTCACGACCCACGCCGTCGGCGCCAGTTCGGCGATGCGGCGGGCGAGTGCCGTCAGCACGGGAACGCCGCGCAGCCCGTAGGCGAGCCCGCCCGCGCCCGTGGTCTCCTGCCCCAGAACACCGCAGTCAAGGGCGACTCGTTCGTCGAGCACCCGCCCCCGCGTGCCGCCCACGCGCACCGCGCAGAACACGAAGTCCGCGCCCGCCAGCGCCGCGTCGAGATCGGTGTGCGGCACGACGGCCTGATCCCCGAGCACCGCGCCGATGGCCGCGAGCCGCCGGGAATCGGTGTCGTACAAGGCGATTTCCCGCACCGCACCCCACTCCGTGACGGCACGGTGGATGAGCGGCGTGCGAAACCCGCCACCGCCGATGATCGTCAACCGCACGACCGGGCCCGTTCCACCGTCACGCCCCCTCGACGACGGCCAGGAGATCGCCCTCCTGGACCACGTCCCCGACGCGCACCGCCACCCGGCTCAGCCGGCCCGCGATCCCGGTCAGCACCGGGATCTCCATCTTCATCGATTCCAGCACCAGAACCGCCTCACCGGCCACGAGGTCGGCGCCCTCGCCCCGGGCAACCTCGATCACCTTGGCGACGATCTCCGCGTGAATCTGCTCGGCCACCCCACCAGGCAAGCAGACGGCGCTGGAATCCCGCTGGAGTTCGAAACCGCGCGGAGGTCGCGGCAGCGGAATGCGGCTGTGGCCGGCATGCGCCGGCTGACGCCGGACCGGGTTCGAGAATCAAACCGGGTCAAAATCCGCGTGCTCGTCCTCCCGCGCAAACAGCTACGAGGCCGCCGAGTCCGGTACCTGCGACATCTCCTCGCCGGGAGATCCGCGGAACAGACGATCCGCCGCCGGAAGGGCTCAGTAAGCACAGGCCAGCAGCCGTTAGAGGTTACTAGGAGCGAGACAAGCTCTTGACGCCGAGTTGCTCGGCCAGCCGCTCCACCCGCCGGGTCGACACGCCCAGAGCGCCGCCGAACCGATATCGCCGGACGCGACGACCGGGACCTCGGGCACCGCCGTCGCGACCGCGCGGATTATTGACGTCCGGGCCGCGCAACCGACACTTCAACGGCCGCCAACCCTGCGATGCCTATCGAATGTAGCCATCCCGCCAAGTCTTGGCCTGCGCGTCACCCAAACCGCAAGCGTCACCTGCACTGTGGCGTATCCCAACGGTCAGCAGTTCGTGGCCGCGACGAACGGTTCCTACCCTCCGTACCGGGCTGGCCCGGCGCCGGCGCCACGCCGGGCCAGCCCGGTGCGCAGCCGGTCCGCGAGCTCGGCCGCGGGCGCCGACGCGGTACCCACCCGGAGGGTGAGGGCGAACGGCGGGAGCTCGGGAAGGCCGGCCGACGGTCCGAGGACTGTGAGGTCGACCGGGACGGTCGACTCCAGCAGCGCGGTGACGGCCAACCCCATCCGGACCGTGGCCAGCGTGGCCGCCAGGCTGCCGTTCTCGAAGACCGTGCGCCAGTCGCGACCGTCGCGGCGCAGTGCGTCGAGCACGACGGGCCGGAACGCGCAGAACTGCGAGACGACGGAGACCGGAAGCGGGCGGGCAAGGCGCGCCCTGCCGTCGCGATCGCCGACCCAGACGAGCCGGTCGAGCGCCACGACCTCGCCCACCGCGGACTCGTGGGGCTCCTCGACGACGGCCACGTCCACGACGCCCCGGCCGACGTCGTCGGACAAGTCCGACGAGGACGCACTGACCAGGGACAGCTCCACCCGGGGATGGTCCTCGACGAAACCCTTCACGACCGGTGCCAGCATCGCGACCAGATCGTCCGGAACGCCGAGGGTGACCCGTCCCACCACGGCGCAGCCGGTCATGTCCGCCCAGACCTCGTCGTGGAGCGCGAGCATCGCGCGGGCCCGTCCGATCAACCGCTCCCCCGCCGGGGTCAGGCGCAGGCCACGGCGGCTGCGGACGAACAGCGGCATGCCCAGGGCCGACTCGAGCTTGCCGACCTGCTGGCTGACCGCTCCCTGGGTGAGGTGCAGCGCGTGGCCCGCCGCGGTCATGCCGGCGTGATCGCACACCGCGACGAACGTGCGCAGCAGCGTCATGTCCAGGTTGGTCGGCACCCCAGAATTATGACCTGTAATGCTGAGGATAACCAACATTCGTTGTCATGATGTGGGTTGGCGATCTACAACTGCACTATGACCGCTGCAGGACTCACCACGCTCGCCGTGTTCGCGGTGGTCGCCACGATCACACCGGGCGGCGCCACCACCCTGGCCACCGCCTCGGGTGCGCACTTCGGCTTCCGCCGGTCGATCCCGCTGATGGCCGGCATCGCGGTGGGGCTCGCCACGATGGCCGCCGCCGCGGCAGCCGGCCTCGGCGGGCTGGTCCTCGCCGCTCCGGCACTGCGGCTGACCTTCCAACTGGGCGGCACCGTCTACCTGCTGTGGTTGGCAATCCGGACCGCGCGCAGCGGCTCCCCGGGCAACGGCTCGGCCGCCGCGCGCCCCTTCGGCTTCCTCAGCGGCGTGTGGATGCTCTGGCACAACCCCAAGGGCTGGGCGATGACGGTCGCCGCGGCTGCCTCCTTCGCTTCCCTCACCTCGCAGCCCACCCTCCTGGCCGGCGCGCTCGGCGCGGCGTTCGGCCTGGCCGCTGCGGCATCACTCACGCTGTGGTGCCTCGCCGGACTCGTACTCGCCCGGGTGCTGCGGACCGAACGGCAATGGACGACGCTCAACATCGTCCTGGCCCTGCTCCTCGTGGCCTCGATCGTGCCCATCTGGACTGCGAACTGATGGGCGCACACATTGTGCGAGGAGGTGCACTCGCTCGGGAGTTCGGCAGTACCCGTTGTCGCCAACCTGCGCGACGTGGCCGCCGTCAGGCAGCTTGCGCACAATGCGTTGGAAATCGACTGCGGTTACATCGCCGTACTGGTGAACGATGCCGGTGGAGGAACCTTCGGGGCAATGGAGCCGACCAGCGGCGACGAGCTCCGCGAGTCGATCGCGGTGCACGTACACGCACCGTTCGTGCTGACCGGAACGCTGGCACCAATTGTGGCGGGGCGAGCGGCGGGACTGATCATCAACGTCGCGTCCATCGGCGCTCAGCTCGCACCGGCAGGGCTGAGCCTGTTTCACGCAGGAACCTCGGCCCCGGCGACCTCGCGCTACTCCGACGGCCACGTCGCGGCGCACCGGCACCACGAAGCCGCTGCCCGGCCTCGTGCTCGAGATCCCGCGCGGGCGGCGTTCTGCCCCAGCTGGCGACCGCAGCCCACCTGCGCACCGAAGGACGTTGACGCCGAGGCACAGTAGCTCTCGCACGTGGGCGACGACATCGTGGCGTCGGCGCGCGGCCTCACCGCGCTGCACGATCAGCAGCGGCGCGGGGGCGGCCAGCCGGACGTGGCCCGCCACGTGCGCGAGCTCGCCACCGCCCTCCGCGAGCACCAACGTGCGGTCGGTACGCCGGCCAGAGGCAGACCGGTCGTCGGTCCGGGGTCTTCACCGCCTGATCGTCGCGGACTGGATCCGTTCGAGCGTTCATCCGTGCGATGCTGCGCGGACCTGGGACGCTACCGCCGGGGAACGTGACGCGCTGACCCGCCCTTTCACGATCGACGGGCACTCATCGGGCCGCCGCCTGACGGAGGGCGCGATCGATGCGCTCACGGCTGCGATCCTCGGCGGGGGTGTGGACGACGATCCGGATACCGGGGTGGTCGACAAGGGCCATGCCGGTGGAGCGGAGACGAATTTCCCCGATCTCCGGGAAGTCGTAGTGTTTGTCGCACAGACGGGGCGGGGCGACGTCTTCGGTGTCCCACAAGCGGGCGAACAGCGGGCTCGCGTCGCGCAGGCGGGCGACGAAATCGCGCCATTGCGGATCGTTGAGGTGCTGGCTGTAGCTGTAGCGGAAGCCGGCTACGACCTCTGGTGCCTGTTCGTCGCGGTTGAGGATGCGGCTGTGCTCCTGCAGCGCCGTGAACAGGTACCAGATGGTGTTCCGTTCGGCGGCCGGCGCGCTGACCAGGTGATGGTGCAGAGCACCGTACGACCGGTTCCAGCCCAGAACGTCCGTGCGGGCGTTGACCAGCACCGCAGGCAGCGGATCCAGGGCCCGCACAATGGCGTGGAGCTCATCCGGGATGTCGAGCGCGGGTTCCACGCCGGCCAGGAGCTGGGGGACCCCCGCCAGGCGGTAGAGGTGGTCGCGTTCGGCGTCGGTCAGGCGCAGGGTCCGGGCCACTGCGGCGAGTACCTGGGCGCTGGCGTTGATCGGCCGACCCTGTTCGAGCCAGGTGTACCAGGTGATGCCGACCCCGGCGAGCTGAGCGACCTCCTCACGGCGGAGCCCTGGGGTGCGCCGCCGGGTGCCGGGCGGGATGCCGACCTGGTCGGGTGTGATCCGTTCGCGTCGTGACCGCAGGAACGACCCGAGTTCCCTGCCGTGTGCGGTGGCTGTCACGCCACCATCGTGCCCGAGCCGCCGGCAGTTAGCCGGGTGGTGTCAGTACCGGTATGAGCAGGCTCTCAGCACTGGTATCGGAGGAGGCTCAAGCTCGGACCGCTGGTGATTCCGAGCATGAACGGACGAAGATCTCGATGAGCGACACATTTCACCGCAAGATCGCGGTCGTGACGGGTGGCAGCGCCGGTATCGGCCACGCCACGGCCCGGAAGATTGCCGCACGCGGCGGCGCCGTCTACATCACGGGCCGGGACGGGGATCGCGTGAAGGCCGCGGCGGCGGACATCCCCGGTGACGTCGTCGGTGTCCAGGCCGACTCGGCCTCCGTCGACGATCTCGACCGGCTCTTCGCGCAGGTTCAGGAGCGCAGTGGCCGGTTGGACGTGCTCGTCGCCAACGCGGCGGCGATCGTGCCCGCCCCGCTGGGCTCGATCACCACGGAGATCATCGACACGGTGTTCGGCGTCAACATGGCTGGGACGATCATGACGGTCCAGAAGGCGCTGCCGTTGCTGGTTGACGGGGGTGCCGTGGTGCTCGTCGGGTCGATGGCGGCGCACAAGGCGTCGCGCGGGCAGAGCGTCTACGCAGCGTCCAAGGCCGGGGTCCGGGCGCTGGCCCGTACGTGGGCTCTGGAGCTCAGCCCGCGGGGGATCCGCGTGAACGTGGTGAGTCCGGGCCCGACGGACACGCCCGGCATCGCGCAGCTCGCCCCGGGCGACGAGGCGCGGAAGGCGTTCTTCTCGAGGATGGGCGCCGGAACGCCGATGACCCGGGCCGGCACCGCGGAGGAGGTGGCCGCGGTCATCGCTTTCGTCGCCTCGGACGCCGCTTCCCACGTCAACGGCGCCGACTACCAGGCCGATGGCGGATACGGGCAGGTCTGAACCGCTGATCGCTACTGATGCTCATCGGGGGCGCACGGGAGCCGTACGGTGACGGCTCGCCGGCGCCGAGACCCACCCATCACGACCTGGCGTCCCGACCTGCCCTGACACCGCGCAGCCCAGCACTGCTCACCGCATGCGGTCAGGAGTCATCGACATCGATCATGCGGTCGATCAACAAATGCAGCCAGAACCGACCGGTATCTGCGGTCGGTTCCAATCTCCACAGCCAGGCGACCGAGCGCCGTTTCCGCGCACCGGGTTGGTGGGGACGGGGAACTTGCTGAGGGTCTTCTTCTCGTGTTCGAGCATGGGTCGGGTGCGGAACGTGGGCCGGTGGTCGCGTTCGGTCCAGGCGACGGGTTCGACGGCGATGTCGAGGACACGGTGCGGGGTGCGGGTGCGGTCTCGACCACGGGCTGCGGACGATGCGGTGCTTCCTTCGCGGTGAGGTCGCGGTTGAGGTGGAGGACATCGCGCTACACCGCGACGCCGAGCCAGAACGCCCGGTCCGAGCGGCGGTGCGCACCGTGTCGCCCGGCACCTCGTCAGGGCAGTCACCGCCGGACGCGGCCGGCCGCCGCGGGCGTCGGTGATCAGGGCGTACGCCGCGGGGAAAACCAGCAGCACGACGGCCCCAGGCCGACGAACGCAGCGCGCCAGCCGAACGCCGTCCCGAAGGCGAAGACCGTGAGCACGCTCGGCCCGAAGGTCAGGCCGAGCGTGCCGGCGATCGCCGTGCGCCACGCGGCACGCCGTCGAACGAGGGCGTGCTCGCCGGCGCGCGCAGCGGTGGGGTGGCGGTCTCTTCCATTGCGTCCTCTTCACTGAGTTCGCCCCGACTCGACCGGTGTGCGCGTCCTGGGTCGTGCACGGGTGGTCGAGCGCGACGCCCGTCCGAGCAGGCGTCAGACCAAGGGCGGCACCCGGAAGAGCTGCTCCGCGTTGCGGTGGCTGATCAGGGCGCGCTGCTGGTCATCGAGGTCGGCCTTGGCCAGGAACTCGGCCGCGACGTAGCTGTCTTCATACGGGTAGTCGATCGCGAAGAGAACGTGCTCGGCGCCTACCTTCGTCAAGCAGTACTGCAGCACGTCGTGGTCGGACATGCCGCTCGTGGTGATCCACATGTTCTGGCGGAAGTACTCGCTGGGGCTTTCGTTCGAGCGCGACCATGCCGAGCACGTCACGCGCCCAGGCGTAGGCCTTCGCGTGCATGTTGTCGGTACGCCACAGCCAGAACGGGAGCCCCTCGCCGAGGTGACCGAGCACCACGTGAAGGTTCGGGTGCCGGTCGAACGTACCGCTCAGGATCAGTCGCATCGCGTGCGTCGCAGCCTCCGCTTGGAAGCCCCAGATCGCCTGCTGCAACCCGTACGGCTGAAACGGCTCGAGCATCTGCGGGCTCGGCATCCGCGGATGCAGATACAGCGTGCTGTCGGTTTCCTCGAGGGCGGCGAGCACCGGCTCGAACTGCGGCTCGTCGAGGTAGTGGCCGCCCGTGTGCGACCCGATCAGGACGCCGCCGAACCCGAGCGTCCCCGTCGCTCGCCGGATCTCCTCCGCCGCCGCCTCCGGGTCCTGGGGTGCCACGGCGGCGAGCGCGCCGAACCGCCCCGGGTTGCCCGCGACGATGTCGGCCAGCGCGTCGTTCATCTCCCGCGCCAGCGACGTGGCGGTCGCGGCGTCGGACCAGATCTGCACCCCCGGCGGGTTCAGGCTCAGCACCGACACGTCGACGCCCGCCCCGTCCATCTCCTCGAGCCGCGTCTGCAGGTCGGTCAGCCTGCGGCTGATGAACTCGTTGGGGATGAAGCTGCGCGAATACGCGCGCTCGGCCTCCTCGCCGGCGAATGCCGGCAGGCTCGCCGTCCGCTCCCAGAACGGGATGGTCGCGAAGTGCTCCTCGACCGCGATAACCCGGTGTGGCGTTGTGCCCGACATCGCTCGTTCCCTCCAGACGCTGCGTCCTGGTCCATTCCTCGGTCCGTCCTGTTCTTTCGACCGACGCTACGAAACACCGCGGGTGCCCGGACTGCCCCCTGCGCTTCCTAGGAACGCCAGGGTCACCCTCGGATAAAGTGGCCGGCATGGGCCGGAACAACCTGCTCGGGGAGTACCTGCGCGCCTGCCGCGAACGGGTCACGCCGTCCGAAGCGGCGATCGAATGGCTCGGACCGCGACGCGTCCCCGGCCTACGGCGCGAGGAGGTCGCGCTGCTCGCCGGGATCAGCGCGAACTACTACCTGCGGCTCGAGCAGGGCCGGGACCGCAGCCCCTCGGACCAGGTGCTGGAGTCGCTCGCCCGGGCACTGCGGCTCGACGCCACCGAGACGGCCCATCTGATCGCCCTCGGCCACCCGCCGACGGGTAACCTCCGCGGACCGCGCCAGGTCGATGTCCCGGCCAGCACCCAGCAGCTGCTGCGGGCACTGGACCTACCCGCGTTCATCCAGGACCAGCACTTCGACGTCATCGCCGCCAACACGACGGCCCACGCGCTGTCCCCGGCCCTGCAGCCGGGCCACAACCGGTTGCTGTCGGTCTTCCTCGACCCGGCCGAGCGGGCACTGTTCGCCGACTGGGAGATCGTGGCCGAACACCTGGTCGCGTCATTCCGCGCCTCCGTCGCCGCCGCCGTCGACGACCGCCGCACCACCCAACTGGTGACCGAGCTCTCGGCGCGCGACGCGCACTTCCGTGAGCTGTGGGCAGGGCACGCTGTCGTCGCCCGGATCGACCGGCCGCCAGTGCGCTTCGCCCACCCCGTGGCCGGGCTGCTCACCCTGACCCGCGAGAACCTGGCCGTCGACGGGCCCACGCCGCTGAGGTTGATGATCTACCACGCCGAACGGGGCTCGGATGACCACGCGAAGCTGACGCGACTCGGCGCCGGGGCCACGTCGCCGACAGCCACGTCCTGAGGATCTGGCGGGCGAAACGGTCCACGGCCGGTCGAGCACACGCGGGCTGGGCGGGAAAGGCGCGAACCAATCGGTGGCGGCGGCACGCGCCGGCGCGGCAGTGCGCTTCCTCGGCGGCTTCGGCGACGATGTCGACGGCCGGGAGCTCCGGCGACGGCTCGCCGCGGCCGGTGTCGATGCCGGTGCGGCCGTCGAGGGAGCTCCCACCGGGTCCGCCTACGTTCTCGTCACCAATGACGGCGAGAACGCTCGCTCCCGACTCACCCAGAGCGCCCTGCTGCCGTGTTCGTCGGGTCGGACGAGCAGGCGCGGGGCGTCAGCTCGGCCGCCGATGCCATGGGTGTCCGCATACCCGATGAGCTCGCGATCACCAGCATCGACGGCACCCGGGCGGGTGAATTCGGCAATCCGCCACTCACCTCGATGCCACAGCCCTACGCGGAGCTGGCGCAAGCCGCGATCGCCGGGCTGCTCGGCAAGCGACCAGGGCCGGTGATCCTGGACGCTTCCCTGCGTCTCGGCCGGTCTTGCGGATGCCACCCTGGCGGGAAGACAACCGATCCCACTGTGAGGAAAAGGATTTCGGACTCACGCAGGAACGGTGGGGTCTGGCGCGTGGGGATCGCGCCGTTCACGGGCCGCCACCGCGGCGTCGACCTGAGCACATCGCCCGAGTGCGAGGTCTTCGCCGAGCACATCCGCCGCACCAAGCGGCGCGTAGGTGGCGCGCAGGAGGCCGCGGATAAACCGGAGCACGACCGGCCACCTCGACCCGACGCGGCCGCCGGTCGTCTCGCAGCCGGGAGTGGACGGTCCTCCCGCGAATGGCTCAGGACCCTGCGACACCATCGACGCGAACGCCGGTCCCGCCGGACACCGGTCAGCGTCCGCCGATGCCCCGCACCATCAGGGCCAGTTGGAGGGTCATGAGGTCGGCCGGGTTCGTGAGGTCGAGTCCCGTCGCGGTCGCCGCGCGCTTGATGCGGTAGCCGACGGTGTTCGGATGCACGAAGAGCTTGTTCCCGGCCTCCCGATTGGACAACTTCGACGCGAACCAGGTGCGCAGCGTCGCCAGGATCTCACCGCTACCGTGTTCGTCGAGCTGATCGATCGGCGCCAGGGTCGCGTCGGCGAACTCACGAAGCGCCTCGCCCGCGCCCGATTCGAGCAGCAACCCGTGGACGCCGAAATCGGCCATGCGCGTCACCTCGCGAGACGTGGGTGTGACCAGTGAGGCGGCGCGGAGCACGACGGTCAGTCCTCGCTCCACGTTGCCCAGTGACGGCAGTGTTGCCCCGACGACGCAGCGTGCCGACCCGCTCGTGCGGTCCCGGACCTGCTCGACCATGCGGATCAGCAACTGCGAAGCGGACTCGTCGGGACTGTCCGCCGCAGTGCTGGGGATCAGGGCGACGACGTAGTCCCCGACCGAGCCGATGACCGGCCGCGGTTGCACGTCGCGGGCCACGTCGAGCAGCGAGCGGGTCAGCTCGGCCCTGGCTTCACGGCGAGCCGTGTCCGATGGCGATTTTCCGGTTCCCGGCACCAGGAACACAGCCAGTGTGTGTGGTTCGTGCGGAGCGTGGCGCAGGGCGGCCGCGCGGGCCATCACCGATTCCGCGCGCACCATGGCGGCCGGGGACAGCAGGTCGGACAGCAGATCCTGGGTGAGCCGGGCCTCGGCCTCGGCCCGCCGTTCGACGCGGCTGCGTTCCAGCGCGATCAGCAGGGCGCAACCTTCCATCGCCCAGCGCTCGTCGTCATCGAAGCGCTCCGGGAAGCTCCGGGCCGCCCACAGCCGGGGCCGGGAAGGCCCGCCGGTACTCACGGGAACCAGACAGATCGCCGACGCGCCGTGCCACACGAGGTTCCCGGCTCGCCCGGAGCCGATGATGCGCGCGATCTGCGTTTGGACACTGTCGTCGACCGGTACGGCCGCGATGTCGTGCCGGGAACCGGACCCGGCCGGGGCAGTGGCCAGTTCGGTGCCGTCGTCGGTGTCGATGGTGATCGTGGCGTTGAGCTTGCGGGCCAGGAATTCGGCGATCCCCTGCAGTCCCACGTCCTGCAGGAGCAGCCTGGTGAGGTCGTGCTGGAGGTCGCGCAAGCGTGAGACCGTGCGCTGGTGTTCGACGAGCTCATCGTTGACGCGCGAGAGGCGCGCCACCGCGTCCCGCTCGCGATCGCGCCGCCGCGCCGCCACGATCGCCGCGGCCGCGTGCTCGCTGAGCAGGGTGAGCAGCCCGATGGAATCCACGTCGAATCGGCGGCGTGTGGTCGTGTAGCCGGTGATCGTGCCGATCGGCGGGCCGTCGGCCGCCTGCAGCGGCGCGGCGACGATGCCATGCAACCCTTCGGAATTCATGCTCGGGTGCCACCGGTCGAGGCCGGGCTCCACGAACGCGTCCTCGACGAACACCGGCAGCCCGGTGAGCGCGGCGCGGGCCGTGGGCGGCCCTGAACGCGCCGTGCCCTCGTCGAGGCGCATCGGCGCGCTGTTGGCCGCGGCGACGTAGGCGGGGGTGAGGCCATACGAGCCTTCGAGGCAGAACGTCCCTCGTTCGGGATCAAGCACGTACACGGCACACTTCTGCAGATCGAGCAGCTCGCACGCCTGCCGCGCGATCATGGCCAGCACCTTGCTCAGATCCTGCTCGGCGTTGATCGCGCGAATACTGTCGGTCATTGCGCGCATCCAGACCGAGAGCACCTCGTCGGGCGATCTCGGCAGCCTCCTGACCGCGGACCTGCTCACCGTGTCAACCTCTCCGCCGGCGGGTCGGCAGCTCATTGTGCGACGCACAACAAATGTAGCTTCTGTTGTGCGCGAAAACATAGACCCTCGGCCAGCTCCTGAGCGAGTCTGCGTTTCGACGGGCTTCCAGCGCGCGGTGGCGCGGCAGGGGGTGGCCCAGGATGAACGGCACCCGCGGCTCGCGATCGCGCGCTCCAAAGCTGGACGTCCCGAGGCGCAAAGGAGCGACGAGTGACAGCACCGCAGAAGCAGACCGGGCAGCTGCCCGGATCGCGAGCGGGCGAAGTTCCCGAGGGAAGCGACATCCTGCGTGACTACATCAGCCGCTGCAGCAACTGGGGCCGTTGGGGCGCGGACGACGAGATCGGCACGCTGAACTACGTCGGCCCCGAGCAGGTCCGGGCGGCGGCGGCGCTGGTCAAGAAGGGCGAGGTCATTCCCCTGAGCCTGCCTTACGATCAGCGGGGCTGCCAGGACGGCGGTTTCCGGCAGAACCCGCAACTGCTGGTCAGGGCCTCCGGCACCGACTACGTCGCCGGCGCCCAGGAGCCGACCCCCTGGGGCCCGGCCAAAGGCTTCGGTTTCTCCGACGACGTGGTCGTCCTGCCGACCCAGGCCGGCACGCAATGGGACTCGCTGTCCCATATCTTCTTCGAGGGAAAGATGTACAACGGCCGCCCCGCCACCCTGTCCACCGCGAACGGCAGCGCCCGCAACGGCATCCAGGCCGGCGTGGACAAGTACGTGATGCGTGGCGTGCTGCTCGACGTGGCGCGCTGGGCTGGCGTGCTCAGCCTGGCTCCCGGGCACGCGATCACCGTCGCGGAGCTCGAGCGAGTGGCCGACGCCCAACGCGTCGAGGTCCGGCGGGGCGACGCGCTCCTGGTCCGGACCGGTTTCCTTGGTGCTCGCCGCGGCCGGTGGGGCGACTATGCCGGCGGCCCGGCCCCCGGCCTGTCCCTGCACACCGCGCCCTGGTTGCACGAGAAGGAGGTCGCCGCCCTGGTCACCGACACCTGGGGCGTCGAGGTCCGCCCCAACGAGATCGCCCACGTGCAGCCGCTGCACACCGTGGCGCTGGTCCACATGGGACTGGCGTTGGGGGAAATCTTCGATCTGGAAGGGCTGTCGGCGAGCTGCGCGGCCGACCGCGTGTACGAGTTCCAGTTCCTCGCACCTCCCCTGCCGCTCAGCGGCGCATCCGGCTCACCGCTGAGCGGGCTGGCCGTCAAATAGCCATCAAGGAAGACAACGCTGTCCCAACCGATGGAGTGAACAATGAGTAAACGCACACTGATCCGAGGTGGGCATGTCGTCACGATGGACCCCGCTCTCGGCGTCCTGGAGACCGGCGATGTACTCATCAGCGGCGACACGATCGAGGCGGTCGGCACGAATCTGGAGGCCGCGGACGCCGAAGTCGTCGACGCCACCGAACGCCTGGTGATTCCCGGCATGGTCGACACTCATCGTCACACCTGGCAGACGCAGATGCGCGCCCTGTGTGCGGACATGTCCATCAGCGGCTACATGAACACGCTACGGATGGCCATTTCGCCGAACTACACGGCCGAGGACGTCTACCTCGGCAACCTCGTCGGCGCGCTCGAAGCGATCGACGCCGGAGTCACGACCGTTCTGGACTTCTCGCACTGCAACAACAGCCCCGGCCACGCCGACGGCGCGATCGGGGGGCTCCTGGACAGCGGAATCCGCGCCGTTTTCGCCTATGGCTTCTTCGACTCGGACCCGCCGGTCAAGGGTTTCGCGAGCCATCCCGACCGGGTGTCGGACTACAAGCGGCTCGTCGAGAAGCACTCCGGGCAGTCCCGGATCCGCCTCGGGGTCTCGGTCAACGAACTCGGCTTCGTTCCGTTTTCGCAGACCGAAGCCGAAATCGCCGCCGCGCGGGACACCGGCGGCATCATCGCCTTCCACACCGCGTGCTTCTTCGGCACGCCACTGTCCAACGGGATCAAGGATCTGCACCAGGCCGGGTTGCTCGGCCCGGACCAGGTGCACATCCACTGCGTCGCGCTGGATGACCTCGAGTGGCGGTACCTGGGCGAGGCGGGCGCGAAAGTGTCCATCGCCGCCGAGACCGAGATGAACATGGGCATGGGCTGGCCGCAGATGGAGAACTGCCGGCGCCACGACATCAAGCCGACGCTGAGCTGTGACATCATTTCGCTGAACTCGGGCTCGCTGGTGCCGCAGATGCGCCTGGCGCTCGCCGCGGAGCGGCATGCGCGCAACGAGCCGATCAACAAGAGCGGTGCGATGCCGGAGTCGCTCCAGACGAGCGTGATGGACGTCCTGGAGTGGGTGACCGTCAACGGCGCGGAGGCCTGCGGACTGGGCGAGGTCACCGGCTCGCTCACGGTGGGCAAGAAAGCCGATGTGGTGATCGTGGGCAACAGCGACACGTTCACCGGCCAGCCGGCGATCAATCCGGTCGGCAGCCTGATCTTCCAGTCGACTCCGCAGGACATCCTCGACGTCTTCATCGACGGCCGCCACGTCAAGAAGGACGGGAAGCTGGTCGGCGTCGACCTGCCGGAGTTGTTCGCCCGGTCCAACGCTTCCGCCGACGAGGTGCTGCGCAAGGTGCACAAGGAATTCCCCGTGCTCCCGCCGCCCGTGGGCGGGAGCAAGTTCGAGGAGCGTGAGAAGCAGGCGAAGGGCAACATCACCGCCTGACCCGGTTCCGCCGGTGGGGTCGCGGCGCGGCCTCACCGGCTTCCCACAACGTCGAGACGGGATGAGGATCAGTGCCGCGACATGCCGATTCCACAGCACTGACCAGGAACGTCCGAGAGAGGCATGACATGAAGGCCAGGGACGCTGTCCCGCTCTGGCAGCCGTCCGAAGACCTGTGCCGCGACGCCGCGGTCAGCCGGTTCGCTCGATTCGCCGGGCAGAGCGAGGACTACCGGAGTCTGTGGCGAGGGTCCATCGCGGACATCGGACGGTTCTGGGCGGCCGCGGCCGAGTTCCTCGGCGTGCGCTGGTCGACCCGGCCCGAACGCGCACTCGGCCGCGGTGCCATGCCGGGTACCGAGTGGTTTCCCGGCGGCCGGTTGTCCTTCACCGAGCACATCTTCGCGGGGCGGAACCCGGAGAAGGTCGCGATCTGCTTCGCGAACGAAGCGCACCGGGACGGTACCTGGACCTGGGGCGAACTACGCCGCGAAACCGCGCGCATCCAAGCAGGGCTCGCCGCGCACGGGATCGTCCCGGGAGACCGGGTCGCGGCCTGTCTGCCGAACGCCCCGGAAACCGTGGCCGCGCACGGCAGCCGTGGACTTCGATCACCCGTTGTGGGTGCTGTACGGCTCGGGCACCACGGGACCGCCGAAGGCGATCGTGCACAGCCACGGCGGCATGCTCCTCGAACTGCTGAAAACGACTGTCCTGCAACTGGATCTCCAGCCGCACGACCGGTTCTTCTGGTTCACCACGACAGGTTGGGTGATGTGGAACATCGTGGTCGGCGCCCTGCTCCCCGACGCCGCCATCGTCCCGTACGACGGCAATCCGGGCGGCGACGCACTGTGGCGGCTGGCAGCGCGAACCGGCACCACGTTCCTCGGCACCAGCGCCGCCTTCCTCGACTCGTGCCTGCACGACGAGGTGAAGCCGCCCGAACAGCACGATCTCACGGCGCTCCGCGCGATCGGTTCGACCGGGTCGCCACTGGCGGCGGAATGCTACGACTGGGCCTGCCGGACCTTTCCCGAGCGCACCTGGCTGGTGTCGATCAGCGGCGGCACCGACGTCGTCGGGCCTTTCCTGGGGGCCGTGCCGACCGTGCCGGTGTACCGGGGGAACTGGGCCCGGCCGCGCTGGGTGTCGACCTGCGTTCCTACACCGACGACGGGCGAGCGTGGACGGGAACCGTCGGCGAACTGGTCATCGGGCAGCCCATCCCATCGATGCCGCTCCGCTTCTGGGGTGACGACGACGGGCAGCGCCTGCGTGACTCCTACTTCAGCCGGTTCCCCGGCGTGTGGACCCATGGCGACCGGCTCGAGCTCACCGCGCGCGGGACCGGCGTCATCACCGGGCGCAGCGACGCGACGATCAACCGCGGCGGGGTTCGCACCGGGACGGCCGAGATCTACCCGGCGCTGCTCGCGGTGTCCGAAGTGGACGACGCCGTCGCCGTCGACCTGTCGCGGCCGGGTGCGCCGGGCAGGTTGATCCTGCTGGTCGCACTCGCCGGCGGGGGTCATCTCGATGACGAGCTGCGACGGCGGATCCGCACCGCGATCCGGACCGGCTGCTCGCCACACCACGTGCCCGGCCGATCCGGCCGCGCTCGACGCGATCGTCACCTACGCGAAGCGGACTCGAGGGGACAGTGCATGCTCAACTCCCATGACGTCGTGAACGTCGAGGCCGTGCGCACCCCGATCGGGCGCGGCCATGCGGTCAAGGGCATCTTCCGGGACCTGACTCCGCGCGACCTGCCGGGTGCGATCCACCAAGCCGTGCTCGGCCGCGCCGGGCTCGATGCCGGCGAGGTCCACGAAGTCATCACCGGATGCGTCCAGCAGATCGGCGAGCAGGGCGTCAACATCGCTCGCAACGCGTGGTTGCACGCGGGTCTGCCGGTCGAGGTGCCGGCCGGCACCGTCGACACGCGGTGCGGAGCCTCGCAACGGGCGGGCAACCTGGCGGCGGCACTGATCGCGTCCGGCGCGCGCGACATCGTCGTAGCCGCCGGCGTCGAGCACGCGGGACGGGTGCCGTCCGCCACCGGTGTCCGCATCCAGGAGGAGTACGGTGACGCGATCACGCCACTGATGATCGAGGACTTCGGTCTGGTCAGGGCGCGGAACCTCGTGGGACGGGGCCCGTCGGCGGAGCGGATCGCCCCGGCTTGGCACGTTTCCCGTGCCGATCTCGAAGCGTGGGCCGTTCGGTCGCATCGGCTGGCCGCGCAGGCGGCGGAACCGGGCCTGCGGCCGCGAGGACGCGTCCGGGATCACCTCCTGCAGGACGACGATCCGTTGATGATGCTCACGGCTCCGATCCCGCTGACGCGCCGGATGCTCGACCGCAACGGCATGAAGATCGGGGAGCTCGACGTCGTGGAGATCAACGAGGCCGCCGTCCCGATGGTCAAGGTGTGGCTCGCCGAGCTGCGCCCCGACGAGGACCGCGTCAACCCCCGCGGGGGCGCGATCGCCCTCGGCCACCCGCCGGGGGCGTCCGGTGCCCGGCTGATCACCACCCTGATCCACGAACTCGAAGACTCCGACGCCGAACCCGGCTTCGTCACGATGTGCTGTGCCGGGGGCATCGCCACCGGAACGCTGCTCGAACGCGTCCAGCGAGTGTCGTGCGAGCGGCTCCTCCGCTTGTGAACCCAGCCCCGAGGAGTAAAGGAAGAACATGTTCGCCGTATACGCCGCCGCACCGAACCCGGAAGCCCCACTGGACGCGCTCCGGGTCGGTGACCGGCCCGAACCGGCAGCCCCCGAAGGCTGGGTCAAGGTGCGCGTCACCGCGGCCAGCCTGAACATGCACGATCTGTGGACCCTGCGCGGAGTCGGGATCAAGGCCGAACGGTTCCCGATGATCCTGGGCATGGACGGCGTGGGCACGCTCGACGACGGCACTCAGGTCGTCGTCCACCCGGTCGTCGGCGACCCGGCGTGGACCGGAGACGAGACGCTCGACCCGCGACGTACCCTGCTCACCGAGCTGCACCAGGGCACCTTCGCCGACTACGTGATCGTGCCCGCGCGCAATGCGGTCCCGCTGCCGGACGGGGTCCCGGCCACGCACGGCGCGGTGATGGGCACCGCCTGGCTGACCGCGTACCGGATGCTGTTCACCAAATCCGGGCTCCGGCCCGGCCAGACGATGCTCGTGCAGGGTGCCTCCGGCGGCGTGTCCACCGCCCTCGTCCAGCTCGGCCGGGCCGCCGGGATGACGGTGTTCGTCACGGGCCGTACCGAGGAAAAACGAGCGCTGGCGGAGAACCTGGGCGCGCACCGGGTGTTCCCCACCGGCACGAAGCTGCCCAGCCGGGTCGACGCGGTGTTCGAGTCCGTCGGTGAAGCGACCTGGGGGCATTCGCTTCGGTCACTGCGCCCCGGCGGCGCGGTGATCGTCTGCGGTTCGACGAGCGGGCCGAACCCCGCCGCGGACCTGCAGCGGGTGTTCTTCCTGCAGCTTCGAGTGGAAGGATCCACGATGGGCACCCGGCAGGAACTCGCCGATCTGCTGGCATTCGTCGCCCGATCCGGCATCCGGCCCCAGATCGGGCTGGAGCTGCCGATGCGCGACGCGGCGGCCGCGATCCAGGCGATGGAGGCCGGCGACACCACCGGCAAGATGGTCCTCACCGCGGGCGCGGCATGACCACCTACACGACGATCGAGACGACCCGGCCGGCGCCCGGCGTCGGCGTGATCCCGCTCGACCGGCCCAACGCCCTGAACCACACGGTCGAGACCGAAGTGCTCAGTGCCGCGCGGGAATTCGACGCCGACACCGACATCGGCGCCATTGTGGTCACCGGCTCGGAACGGGCGTTCGCGGCGGGCGCCGACATCGCGGAAATGGTCACCCTCACCCACGAGGAGGCGAGTACGCGCTCGGCGGAGGCTGTGAGCTCGCGATGCTCTGCGACATCGTGATCGCCTCCGACACCGCGGTGTTCGGCCAGCCGGAGATCAAGCTCGGCATCCTCCCTGGGCTCGGCGGCACCCAGCGCCTCACCCGGGCGATCGGGAAGGCCAAGGCCATGGACCTGTGCTCGACCGGCCGGAACCTGACCGCCGACGCAGCGAAACGGGCCGGCCCGGTGAGCCGGGCAGTGAAGCAGGCGGTGAACGACGTGTTCGAAACCGCCCTCTCCGACGGGATCCGCTACGAACGCGAACTCTTCTTCAGCCGCTTCGGCACCCACGACCAGCAGGAGGGAATGACCGCAGTCCTCGACAGCGCACCCCGCGATTCGCCGACAGCTGAGGCGGCTGCCACGAACCAGGCCGGCGGCCACGCGCCCGGCCCGGTCCGGCCCCGAGTGGACGAGCACGGTCACTACGCCTCGATCCCGAGAGTCGTGGGCCACACGCGAACCACCGTGGCAGCCGCATCGTCCAGCGAGCTGCGGGTCACTGTGGCCTGGTAGAAGGCGCGCTCGGTCATCCACACCAGCGCGGTCACCACCGCCGCGGCGTCGTGCGGGCCGGATCGGCGCGAACTCCGGCTCGCTCGGCGATGCCGCGAGCGGGGTCGGCGAGCGCGACCACAACGGAACGCCAAGCCTCGTCGACGGCCGGGACCGCCGGAGACAATTCGACGGCGGCGCGCATCCGCGTGCCATCATCGGCGGGCGCTGGAGGTCGAGGCCGCGCGGCGGGTCCGGCCCGAGGATGTCGTGCTCGACCCCGAGGTAGATGTGGAAGGCCCTTCGGGTGATACCAGCTGCTGTTCGGCAGCGTCGAGAGTCGCGCGGTCACGCAGATCGCCCGTGTTCGGCACACCCTGGGCCGCCGCCTGCGAACCTCCGTCACCTCACCCGTCCCCTCCGCCATACTCGACGTCGACTCGGCTCTACGGTGTGCAGATTATTTTCGACGTAGTGTAGACTCGTGGCATGACGCAGACGAAGACCTTTCTGATCACCGGCGTCAGCTCCGGCCTCGACCGGGCATTCGCCGTCAAGGCCCTCGACGCCGGCCACACCGTCGTCGGCACCGTTCGCACACCGGCCGACACCGAGGCGTTCGACGCCCCGCACCCATCCTGAAGATCATCAAGGTGCCGGACCCTCCCGCTCATCTTCTCCCCGGCTCCGACGCACCTCGTCGCGGAACGGCCGTGCGGCCTTCGACCGGGACATCGGGGAACGGACCGAGCCGAGCCGATCCACCGACGGCGCACGGCTCCCCGGCTGAACCGCAAATGTGCATGACCGAACAGTCCCGCGAGGACGGTGTCCCGTACCAACCAGGGAATGGCGTTCCGACGCCAGGAGGATTCATGACGGCCAGACGTATGTGGGCGCTCGACGGCGCCCGGCTTTACCTCGCCACCGCCGACCTGGTGACCGGCGGCGAGGGCGTGCAGGAGATCCCGGCCCCGACATTCCTCATCGAGCACGGGCAAGGGCTGGTGTTGCTCGACACCGGACTCGACCCGGCCGCGGCCGGGCGCGAGGACGAGGTCTACGGCGACCTCAAGCCGTTGGTCCTTGCCCGGTTCGGCCCGGAGCGGGGAGTGGACGCGCAACTCGCCTCGATCGGGAAGTCTCCGGCGGACGTCACCCACGTCGTGGTCTCCCACTGCCATTTCGACCACACCGGCGGGCTGAGGCTGTTCCCGCACGCGAAGCTTCTCATCCACGAGGCGGAATGGCGGTACGCGCACACCGATCCGGGGCCCGCGGTCCGTAAAGCGGACTTCGACGCGACGGCCGATGCCGACTGGCACCTGCTCGCCGGGGATCACGATGTGTTCGGCGATGGCGCTGTCACCTTGGTGTCCCTGCCGGGCCACACTCCGGGAAACTTCGCGCTCCTCGTGCGGTTGCCGTCGCAGACCATCCTGCTGACGGCCGACACCACGCACCTGCGCTGCGCGTACGAAGCCGAACTACCGATGCCGATCGACACCGACCACACCGCGGCCGTGCAGGCGATCGGGGCTCTCAAACGCATCGCGACTCGCGAGTCGGCCCGGGTGTGGATCTGCCACGACCCGGACGACTGGACAGAGTGGGCCGCACCACGCATGTACACCTGAGTTGCCGCTCGGCGAAACAACCGTGGAAGGTCATCGGCGAGGATGCCGCGTGCCGCGCGGAAGTCCAGCATCTCCTGCGTACGAGTCGTGCCGGCCGACGCCGACAGCGTCATCGACCGGCCGAGCGGGGCCGGTGCAGCAAGAAGGCCGGCGAGCTCAGCGACGCCACGATCATCACGACCGGAAGCGCCTTCAGGACGATGTTTCCATGGGCGACGCGGGGCACCTCAGGCGGCGGCTACAGGTGCACCTCACCGCCTGGTGGGCGTGGCGCCGCCGCGCGGGGCGACCGCTTGAACCGGACAGTAGTCCTCGAAGCCTTTGACCGGCCCGGACCGTGACCGACACCGGGACCCCGCCGCGGGTCGCAACGGAGCAGGGGCATGTGACATGGGCCGCCAACACCAGCTCTTCCGTTGCCACCTGGCCGCCCCAGGACACGCCGAGGTGCAGCACGGCGCTGAGGGGCAACCGTCCATCCACTGTGAAGTGCGGGTGCTCGGTCGCAAGTGAACCGCAATACCAAACGTTCTGTCTTTGCCTGCTATAGCGATCGCTACATACAGCGTCGAAGGTGTATCCGTGACACGGCAACGTTGGTCCTTCGAGGACATCCCCGCCCAGCACGGCCGGACCGTCCTCGTCACCGGTGCCAGCACCGGGCTGGGCTTCGCGATCGCCGACGCGCTCGCGCGCCGCGGCGCCCACCTGGTGTTGGCCTGCCGCGACGCCGGACGGGCAGCCGCGGCGGCCGATCGCATCTGGGGCGGCTCCCCCGGCGCCGTCGTGCGCACGCTGCTGGTCGACTTCGCGTCGCTCGCATCGGTCCGCGCCGCCGCTCGCCGGCTGCACGACGAGTACGACCACCTCGATCTACTCGTGAACAACGTCGGCGGCTTTCGCGTGCGATACGAGGTCACCGGAGACGGCTTCGGGTCGACCATCGCCGTGAACCACCTCGGACCTTTCGCGTTCATCGGCCGGGTGCTGGACCTGCTGACCGGCATCCCCGCGTCGCGGGTGGTGACGATCGGCAGCAACGGACACCGGCAGAGCACCATCGACCCGGCCGACCTGCTGGGGCCAACTACACGGATCTACTCGCCGAGCCGCCTGACCATGCGATCGGTCGATCCCGCGCCGGCGGGAGCACCACGGTGCCTCAGCCACTGGGGCCGCGGCAACGGGCCGAAGGCAACACAGTGCGAGGTCTGCCCGTCGTCCTCCGCACCACGGTCGGCAAGCTCCCGGGCGAGCTCAGGGAATTCCCGTAATGCGAGTGGAGCACGACGGCCGATATCCGGCGGTGGCCTCCCCGGCGGCGCACCGACGAACCGAGTTGGTACCACAACATCAGGGACTCACCACTGGTGCAACTCCAGGACGGCGCCGGAGGAAAGTTCCATGCCGGCAGGCTCCTTTCGGGGCAGGCCGGGAACCGTGGTGGCCTCGCGCGGCCGAGGCGTTTCCCCATACGCCGGCTACCAGGTCCGCACGGCGCGTGAGATCCCGCTCGTCCTTCTCGAAGCCTCTTGGGGCAGCGCTACGCAGCGTCAGCCAGGAGCACCACGAGCCGGTCGGTCAGGCGGCGGTCGAAGGGCTGCGGCACCGCCAGCAGCCGGTACCAGAGCACCCCGAAGACCACGTCGGCCGCGAAGCCCGCCGTGACGGTGGCGGGCAGATCGCCCCGTCGGCGGGCCCGTTCGACGAGTGTGGCGAGAGCGGCGCGGCGGCGCTCCAGGAACTCGATGCGAAAGCGTGTGCCGAAGGCGGAGTCGAGCTGCGCTTCGACCATGAGGGCGCGCAGCAACTCGCCGATCTGCGGCGCCCGGGCCAGGGCGAAGCTGTCCTCCAGCATGCACTGCAGGTCGGCGGTCCAGCTACCTTCGTCCGGTAGTGGAATGTGCAACTCGGCCTTGCGCGCGAGGGCCTCCATCAGCACGTCGCCCTTGGACGGCCACCAGCGGTAGATCGTCTGCTTGCCGGTCCCGGCCCGCTGGGCGATCTTCTCGATCGAGACCGCGGCGTATCCCCGTTCGACGACGAGTTCGGTGGCGGCCTGAAGGATGGCGTCCCGGCTGTCCTCACTGCGTCGGCGGCCCGGCCTGCGCCGCTCCGGCTCGGTGTCTTCGGCTGCGTCCATGACCGCACATGCTAACGGATTCGAGACGGGCCGTAGCGATTTAACTCAACGCCCTGCTAGCCTCAAAATCGAACCGAACCGTTCCGATTCGTAGGAGCATCTGCCTTGGACACACCCCGGACCACACTCGTCGTCGGTGGCACTTCGGGCATCGGCCTGGCCGCCGCGCGGCGGCTCGCGGCCGGCGGCGACACCGTGCACGTCGCGAGTCGCAACGCCGCCAGGGTCGCCGCGGTGGCCGACGCCGCGCCGGAACTCGTCGCCCACCGCGTGGACGGCAACGACCCGGCGGCTGTCGCCGAGCTGGCCGCCGGCCTCGCGCCCATCGACGCTCTGGTGGTCACACTCGCCGGCTCCGAGGGTGCCGGCACGCTCGCCGACCTCGACCTCGCCGTACTGCGGCGGGCTTTCGACGCGAAGTTCTGGCCCACGATGACGGTGCTGCAGGCGGCCCTGCCGCACCTGGCCAAGCAAGCGTCCATCACACTCGTCGGCGCGATCAGCGCGCATGCCGCGATGCCCGGCACCGCCGGGCATCGGCGCACTCAACGCGGCCGTGGAAGCACTGGTGCGACCGCTGGCCGTCGAACTCGCCCCGCGGCGGGTGAACGCGGTCTCCCCCGGACTGGTCGACACGCCCTGGTGGAACGAGATGCCCGAACAGGACCGCCTCGACTGGTTCACCGCCGCGGAGGCGGGCCTGCCGGTCGGCCACGTGTCGACCGCGGACGAGATCGCCGATGCGGTGGCCCTGCTGGCGACCAACCCCTCGATAACCGGGACGATCGTCGAGGTCGACGGCGGCGCCCGCTTCGTCCAGCTCTGACGGCGGAGGGCTGCCAGGGCCAGGCCCCTGGCTGCCCTGGCTGTCGTGACTTGTGAGGGTGTGGACGGCGTGTTGGGTTGCCCACGGGAGGACCTCCGGCGCGTGAACCGCGCCGGGCGAACCGGGCCCTGATGCCGGCGGCGTCTACGGCATAGGGAGGTCCGGGCCGTGCGCTGCACCCGGCGCCTGGCCGACGCGAGCACCAGCCATCGTCGGGGCGGCCGCCAGCTGAGCCAGACCCGCACGGTCCCGGCAGCCGCCCGCCGTCATGACCGGTCAGCCCGCCCGCTCACCCGGACCGGTTCCGCCATCCACCCGGCTACGCACGATAGCCGGCCACGTACCTCGCGAACCCGTTGAACTCCATCGCCAGGTGCACCTTGTGCCCCTCGACCATGACCTGCGGTGCGGCCGCGGGCCACGCGCATCCCGCACTGACGGCGACACCGCCGTCGATCCACGGCCTGCCGCCCGAGGAGTGAGATCTGGCCGGCCCGCGTGCGCAGCCGGCCGACGGCGCCTGTCCACGTCGGGCCGCCTCCGCGGGTGACGAGCACGGCCGTGGTACGTGGTCAACGCCGCGGGGGGTGGGCGGGCGCTTGGCCATGGCTTCGTTGAGCAGCCACCTGGAAGCCGGCCCCGGCGGGTCAGGGTTCGATCGCCGCGATCCGCAGCCAGACCACCTCGCAGGTCGCGGCGGCCTGGTCGAGCGCCTCGATGGACACCGCCGACGCGTGGTAGAACGTCCGCTCGACCATCCAGCACACCGCGCCCGCGAGGGCCCGGGCGCCGTCGGGCGCGTCGTGGGCGGCCACGCCGGCACGGACCAGGATCGCCGCGATCGCGTCGATGAAGATCTCCGCCGTCTCCGTCCACAGTGCCCCGAGCTCGGGGATGGTCGAAGCCTGGTCGATCGCGACGCGCATGATCAGGCCGTGCTCGCGCCAGCGGTCGCGGGTGCGGCGCAGGGCCGTCGCGATCGCGTCGCGCGGTGCCGCGGGGTCGTCGGCCGCCGCGCGGGACTTCTCACGCAGGGCCTCGACCGTCCTGGCGAAAAGCGCGACCAGGGCTTCCTGCTTGGAGCTGAAGTAGAAGTACATCGACGCGCGGGAGAGCCCGGCGCGCTCGGCGATGTCGTTGGTCGTGAGCGCGTCGAAGCTCTTGACCGCCAGCAGGTCTTCGAGCACCTCGAGGATCTTCTGCTCGCGCAGGTCCCCTTTGGACGGCGCACCGGACCGCCGCCGGACCGCCTTGCCGGGCATCGCCTCTCCCCTTCCGCCGGTACCGCTCACGATGCCACTGGGGGTCAGTTCGCCGCGATCTGGTGCCCGTCCGGGAAGTCCGTGGACCGCGACAGCTCCTCCCACGCCTCGATGTCCGCGGCCACCGCGGCCCGGCCGCTCGCGACGAGCCGCAGCGCGTCCGACCCGAGCACGAGGTGCACCGGCGGCTTCTCCGCCTCGATCACCGCGAGCACGGCCTCGGCGGCCTTGACGGGGTTGCCCAGCTGGTTGCCGCTGGCGGCCTGACGGGCCGCGCGGATCGGCTCGAACAGTTCGTCGTAGTCCGCGATCGACCGGTCGCTGCGGACCATCGAGCGGCCAGCCCAGTCCGTCCGGAACGAGCCGGGCTCGATGATCGTCACCCGCACCCCGAACCCGGCGACCTCTTTGGACAGTGTCTCCAGCATGCCCTCCACCGCGTACTTGCTGCCGCAGTAGTACGCCAGCCCGGGCACGGTCATCAACCCGCCCATCGAGCTGACGGCGAAGATGTGCCCCGAGCGCCGCTTGCGCATGCCCGGCAGGACGGCGTGGACGGTGGCCGCGACGCCGAAGACGTTGACCTCGAACTGCGCGCGCAGCTCGGCCATCGGGGACTCCTCGAACACGCCCTCGTGGCCGTAGCCGGCGTTGGCGATCAGGACATCGATCGGGCCGACGGTGCGCTCGACCTCGGCAACCACGGAGGCGACCGCATCGTCATCGGTTACGTCGAGCTGTCGACCATGAGCACGCCCGGGCCCCAAAGCCTCGAACTTCTCCAGGTCTTCGGGCTTGCGGACAGTGCCGACAACGGTGTGCCCGGCCGCCAGCGCGCCCTGCGCGAACGCGCGGCCCAGGCCGCTGCTGGCCCCGGTGATCAGAAAGGTTCGCTTCGTCATGTCCCCGACTCTACACCACGTAGAGAAAACTCTACAGTGTGTCGACTGTCGCATGCCCTGCCCGCCGGGACGCCCCCATCGCGGCCGCGCCCCACCGGAAGCAAAGCGTGAACAAATAGTCAAAGGTGACCGCACAAAGTGTCGTTTGTCTTCGGCTGAGCACCTCCTTAACCTGAGCACACCCATTCGGGTTTCAGCCGGACGAACGCCGAAGAAGAAATGCGGGGACATGTTCCGAGAAAGCCTGCGAGGGATTCGCGTGCTCGACTTCACCCACATCGTGGCCGGCCCCGTCTGCACGATGACGCTGGCCGACCTCGGCGCGGACGTCGTGAAGGTCGAGCCGCTGACCGGGGAGATCGGGCGGCGGGTGGGCCCGCCGTGGCTCGACGACCAGAGCGTCATCTCCCTGAGCGTCAACCGGAACAAACGCAGTCTCGCCATCGATCTGAAATCACTTGACGGAAAGCGTGCCCTACGGCGGATGATTTCACGAGCGGACGTACTGGTCGAAAGTTTCCGGCCCGGCGTCATGCGCGCGCTCGGACTCGGCCACGCCTCCCTCTCCGCCATCAACCCCGCGCTCGTCTACTGCTCGATCTCCGCGTTCGGCCAGGAGAGCCCGGCCCGCGACCGCCCCGGCGTCGACGGGGTGATGCAGGCCGTCACCGGGCTGATGAGCACGCTGGGCCACCCGGATTCCGGACCGGCGAAGGTGCAGGTCCCGGTGGCCGACATGGTGACCGGCTACCTCGCGGCGATCGCGGTCCTCGCGGCCCTGCGCGAAGTCCGCGACGGGAAGCGCGGCCAGCACCTCGACGTCAGCCTGTACAACGCGACGATCATGCTCCAGCAGGTCAGCTTCGCTTCGTTCCTGACCTCCGCGACCGAACCGAAGCCGCTCGGCAGCGCCGCGCCCTACGCCGCGCCGAACGAGGCGCTGCGCACGGCCGACGGCTGGATCATGGTCGCCGCCTACGACCCCAAGCGCTGGGCCGCGCTGTGCCGGGCGCTCGACGCCCCCGGCCTGCCGTCGGATCCCCGGTTCGCCACCAACGCCGACCGCGTCGCCCACCGGACGGCACTGCGTACCGAGCTGAACCGCCTGTTCTCCCGGCGCACCACCGCGTCGTGGCTGGAGATCCTGCCCGCCCGGGACATCCTGTGCGCGCCCGTCGCCGGGTACCGGGAGGTCGTCGAATCCGAGGAATACCGCTCGAGCGGCGTCGAGACGACCGCGGGCGGGGTCCGGATGCCGGGGTTCGTGCTCGGTCCGTCCCAGCCGGCCGGGCCGCCGGACCGGCCAGCGCCCCGGCCGGGCCAGCACTCGGCGGCCGTCCTCGCCGAGTACGGGCTGTCCGAAGCCGAGGTGGCCCGCCTGGACGACCGCGGCGTGATCGGCGACCACCACCGGCGGCCCGATGCCGCCGCGAGCTGAGGAGCGTTTCGTGAACGACCGACACCCACCCGTCCGGACCGCGCACGACGACCGGGTCGCGGTGGTCACCCTGGCCTCGGCGAACCCGCTGAACCCGCTGGCCGACGACCTCGTGGTCGAACTGCTCCGCATCGACGCGGATCCCGCGATCCGGGCCACCGTCCTCACCGGATCCTCGAAGGCCTTCGCCACGGGCGCGGACGTCGAGGCCATGGCGCCACTGCACTACGCCACCGCGTTCCGCGCCCTGGGCGGCGGCTGCGAGCTCGCGATGATGTGCGACGTCGTCGTCGCCGCCGAAGACGCGCGGTTCGGCCAGCCGGAGGTCGTCCTCGGCCTCGTCCCCGGGGCCGGCGGGACGCAGCGGCTCCCCCGCGCGGCCGGCAAGTCGCTGGTGATGCAGATGTGCCCGACCGCCGCGCCGATCCGCGCCGCGGAAGACCCCGCCTTCGCCGACGAATGAACGGACAGCCGATGAACGACGAACATCCCCTCGTGACGACCGGCCTCGCGGACGGTGTCCTCACGATCACCCTCGACGCCCCGGACACCGGCAACGCCCTCGACATCGCGATGACGGAGGCGGTCGCCGGAGCGCTCGAGGACGTCCCGAACACACCCGACGCGCACTGCGTGCTGCTGCGGTCCTCGGGACCGCACTTCTGCACCGGCGGCAACGTCAAGGACATGGCCCGCGGCGCCGACCTGATGGCCGGGACGACCACCGACATCCAGGACCGGCTGCGCCTCGGCCTGCACCGGATCACGCGCGCGCTGCGCGACCTCGAAGTCCCTTCGGTCGCCGCGATCAACGGCGCCGCCGTCGGAGCCGGGTTCGACCTCGCCCTGATGTGCGACGTGCGCGTCGCGGCCCGGTCCGCCCGGTTCGCCGAGAGCTTCCTCCGGCTGGGCCTCGTGTCCGGTATCGGCGGTGCGTGGTTCCTGGCCAGGGCCGTCGGCGTGGCCAAGGCCATGGAACTGACCCTGACCAGCGAGTTCATCTCCGCCGAGGCGGCGGCCGGGCTGCGCATCGTCTCGCGGGTCGTCGACGACGCCCGGCTGGGGGACGAAGCCGCCGACCTCGCTCGCACGATCGCCGCCCAGCCACCGCGCGCGCTGCGCATGGCCAAGCGGCTGGTCCGGGAGTCGGCGGAGACCACCCTGCCCGCCGCGCTGGAGCTGGCGGCCGCGCTGCAGGCCATCCTCCTGTCCGGCGACGAGCACCGCACCACCGTCAAGCAGTTCCTGGAGAACCGGCGCTGACCATCTCGACGAGGAGATGCCATGAAGAACCGCACCACCACGTCCCCATCCGGGATGACGAGGATCGTCGGGGCCTCGAGCATCGGCACGATGCTCGAGTACTACGACTTCTTCGTCTACGTCGCCCTCACCGGCACGCTCACCAAGCTGTTCCTGCCGGCGAGCGACCCGGTCGTGGCCACCCTGCTCGCCTCCGCCACCTTCGGCGTGTCCTACCTGGCCCGCCCGCTGGGCACGGTCATCTTCAGCCCCATGGCCGACCGCATCGGGCGGAAGAAGACGTTCGTGGTCACCCTCGGCGTGATGGGGGTCGCGACCGTCGCCATCGGCTGCCTGCCCACGTACGCGGCAGCCGGGATCTTCGCCCCGGCCGCCCTGTTGTTCCTGCGCGTCGTCCAAGGCGTCGGGCTCGGCGGTGAATACGGGTCAGCGGTCGTCTACGTCACCGAGCACGCTCCCGCCGGACGGCGCGGGCGGTACACCAGCGTGCTGCAGAGCACCGCGACCGTCGGCCTGCTCGTCGCGCTGGTCCTCGTCTCCCTGCTCAAGGTGACCCTCGACGCCGAGACCTTCCTCGGCTGGGGCTGGCGGGTGCCGTTCCTGCTGTCCGCGCCGATCGTGCTCGTCGCGACCCTGGTCCGGTTGCGGATGAGCGAAACGCCGGTCTTCACCGAACTGCGGAACTCCGGGCAGCTGGCGAAGTCGCCGCTGCTGGACACCGTGCGCACGTGGAAGTCGTGGAAAGCCATCCTGCTGGCCACGTTCGGCGCGCAGGGCGGTACCTCGGTGACGCTCTACACCTCGGTCATCTACATGCTCTACTTCCTGCAGACCGTGCTCAAGGTGGACGAGACCCGGACCAACGTCTGCCTGGCGATCGCCATCCTGATCGCGGCGCCGTGCTACCCGCTCTTCGGCGCGATGTCCGACCGTGTCGGCCGCTCCCGGGTGATGCTGCTCGGCATTGTCCTGTGGATGGTCGCGGCCTACCCGGCGTTCGCCGGGATCCGGGCGGCGGTCCACGGTTCGTCCTGGACGGCCGTCACGGCGATCATCACCGTGCTGGCGATCCTGACCGCCATGGTGATGGCCCCGCTGCCGGCGTTCATCACCGAGCAGTTCCCGCCCCAGAGCCGCACGACCGGGTTCGGCTTCGCCCAGCAGCTCGGGAACATCCTCTTCGGCGGCTTCCTGCCGTTGATCAGCCTGTCCCTGGTCTCGTGGACGGGGAACCAGCTGGCGGGAGTCGGCTACTCGATCGTCTCCCTGCTCCCCTGCCTGGCCGTCACGCTGTTCTGGGGGGTCCGTTCGGAGCGGGCGCGGACCACCCGGCCGGGTGCGTCGCCGGTGACCTCGGCGAGCACGGAAACCTCCGGTGGCGTATTACGCTGATGAGCGTGACCGTCCGCCGCGATCCCCTGCCGCCGTTGAACCCCACGCGGGTGTTCGCGACGACGGGGCGGCTGCTGAGCATCTCGAAGGCGGCGGCCGAGCTCTCGGTGACGCCCGCCGCGGTCAGCCGCCAGGTGCGTGCGCTCGAGCACTACCTGGGGGTGCCCCTGTTCCACCGCGTGCACGGCGGGTTGGAGCTGACCGCGGCGGGTTCGCGCTACCTGGCCGACATCACCCCGCTGTTCACCGCGTTGGAGAAGGCGACCGAAGCGGTCCGCGCCGGCGTTCCGGGCGCCACGCTGAAGATCCGGTCTCCCGCCACCTTCGCGGTGCGCTGGCTGATTCCCCGGTTCGCGAGTTTCCACCGCGCCCACCCCGACATCGACGTCCGGCTGACCACCTCCCCGGCCCCGATCGATCTCGACCGCGAGGACATCGACGCGGGCGTCCAGCTCGGCGACGGCGACTGGCCCAGGCTGTTCAGCCAGCGGCTCATCCGGAACGAGCTGGTGCCCGTGGCCGCCCCCCGGCTGCGGACCGCCGCCAAGGCGGGCGACGCCACCCTGCTCCACTCACTGGCGCGGCTCGACGACTGGGCGGTGTGGTTCGAGGCGGCCGGGATGGACACCGCGAACGCCTACAGTGGAATGAAGTACGAGACTTCGCTGCTGGCCTACCAAGCCGCGCTCGAAGGCCACGGCGTCGCCATCGCCCAGCAGGCCCTCGTCGAGAAGGAACTGGCCGACGGATCGCTCGTGACCCCGTTCGACTTCGTCCTCGATCGAGGGCGCTACACCTACTATTTCGTGTGGCGGGCGGACCGGCCGCAGTCCCCGGCGGTCGTCGCCTTCCGCCGCTGGCTGGCTTTCGTCGTCGGTCCGTGATCCGCCCGATCCGCGCACCGGCAGCGCTGCGGAGCAGCAAGTGAAGTGCGCCAGGGAAGGAGAGCCAGATCCCGGAGCTCGCGGGTGAGGATCGGCTGGTAGGCGGCTGGCGCGACGGCCACCACCACGCCGTCGGGTCCGCCCGCCGCGAGCATCTTCTCGACCGAGGTGTGGTGTCTGCCGGCGCCCCAGCGTCCGGGCGCGGACCGCGACGAGATCGAACCCGGCCTCGATGATCGACGGGTACAGGGCGTTGTTCGCGTGCCGGCCCGCGCCCACCACACCGACCCTCACGACGCGCCGGTCCGATCGCCGTGCAGGAGCCGATCGATGCGGCTCGCGGTCTCGCCGAAGATCTGTTCCAGGACATCGGGCTGCTGGTACGCCCGCACGATGGCCGCCGACCACAGGCTCGCGACGTCGAGGTACTCCGGCATGGGAGTGGGCAGCACCCGGGCAGTCGCGCGGAGGATCTCGAGGCTGTTGTCCCCGAAACCGTTCCACCGGGCGGCGGCGGCGCGGTACGCGTCATCGTCCCAAGTGCTCTGCCGCGTCGGGTTCATGTTGCCCTCCAGCGCCGCCCGCGCGAGAAAGGCCGGGGAGCTGGCCCATTCGATGAACCTCCACGCACGGGCTTTGTCGTGTGAGGCGCTGTTCATCACCAGCGACCAGGTCCACATGTTCGCCGCCCGCTCACCGCCGGGCCCCAGTGGCGGCCTGGTGTACGCCACCCGCCCGCGAACCTTCGAGTCGGCTCCCTCGACAATGGCGACGTAGTGGTCGGAGTCGACGATCATGCCGTACTGACCGGCCGCGAAGTCGCGGGCGACATCGAGCCAGTGCCCGTCGGGGAACCGCACCGGGCCGGACGCCCTGGCCGCCGCGACGAAGTCCCGGGTCGCGGCGAGCACTTCCGGACTGGCCAGCGCGCTGCGGCCCGCGTCGTCGAAGTCCGTCCCGCCGTAGGACCACACCTGGGTCGCGTAGCCGGTGTACATCGTGTGCCAGGTCGCAGTGCCGCGCTGCGCGAATCCGCGGACGCCGGGCAACTTTTCCGCGATCCGCGCGGCAGCGGCGAAGTACTCCGCCCACGTCGATGGCGGCTCGCCGAGACCCGCCTGCTCCAGCACGTCCGGCAGGTAGGCCAGGTTGTAGGTCTCCCAGTTGACCGGGATTTCGAGCAAGGGACCGGATCCGAGTGCGTCGCCACGCCGTCCGGTCCAGCGGTTGGCGGCCACGAGGGACGGCAGGAAGTCGCCCGGCCGGTAGTCGTCGCCGCACGAATCGAGGTATGCGTCGAGCGGTTCGACGATGCCCTCGCCGGCGAGCTTCCACATCGAGACGGGTCCCGACATGAACACATCCGGCGCGGACTCCCCGCGAAGCCGGCTGCGCAGCGCGTCGAGCGTGTTGGTGACGTAATCCGTCTCGGGAATGATCTCGAGCGCCACGGACTCCCCCGTGAGCTCTTCGTACTCGTTCACGTGCCGGGCGAGGGTGGCGACATACGCGTCGTTGTCGGGGCCGATGAAGCGAACCACGTTCTGCTGTCTCCTTTGAATGAGTCGGCACGGGTGCCGAGGGGAACGGCGAAGGGCTGGCGGTACGCGCCGGTCGTCAGGCCGAGAACCGGCGTCGCGCACGTTCATGGAGCAGCGCGACGATTTCGTAGAGCACGATCACGGTCACGGTCACGGCGACCACATCGGCCCAGAGGCGGGTGTAGTCGAAGGTGGTGGTGGCGATCGTCATTGCGTGGGAGATCCCGGTCCTGGTGACCAGCGATTCGGCCACCAGCGCGCCGAAGAGCGCGAGCGGGATGCTGATCCGCGCAGCGTTGAGGATTCCCGGTACGGCGCCGGGAATCCGGCCGAAGCGGGGCCGCCCATCGGCCACCGCACGAGCAGCCGCAGGATGGTCGACTTCCCGCACCCGGAGCGCCCGATCAAGCTCACGAACTGGTTCTCGTCCACCGTCAAGCTGACACCGCCGAGCGTGTCGACTCGCCGGCGCCTCGCGTGAAGGTCTCGGTCACGTTGTCGAGCTGAATCCCCACGGTCGCGGCCATCGGGTCTCCTCGTGTTTCCGTGGTCGGTGTTGGACGTCGTTGACGCGGCTTGCCCGCCAGCGAGACGATGCGGCGCGGGTCCTTCTGGTACATCGCGCCGATGCCCCGGAACGAGGCACCGTTCCGGTTGTCCCCGGCGATCTCGGTCGGCGACGACACCCCGAACTGCACGGCCCCGTTGACCCGCTGGGTCAGCACGGAGACCGCCGACGGGCCGCCGGGGACGAACCTGACGGAAGAGAAGCCGACCTTCTGGTAGTAACCCCTTGGTGTCAGCGACGTACGAACCTGCCTGCGTGACGTCGTACAGCCAGGAAAAGCCGTATGTAAGCTCTCCGAGGCCGCCGCCCGAACCCGGACTGGTCGACGTGCCGCAGTCGGCGAGCGCGACTCCGGCGGTCGTGGCGAGGCCGAGCCACAGCAGCCCGCGACGTGACATCGCGCCCCGGGGAAGGTCGAGCTGAACGGTCATGGCCTTGGTCCCTACTGGTGGTTGGCGCCGTAGGCGGTCGGGCGGAGACGCTCGAGCTCGGCGGTGAACTCGGCGCGAAGGTGTTCAACGGTGGTGTCGTCGGCGAAGCTGGCGTCGAGACCCGCCAGCGCGTACTGTTCGGCGTCCGCGACGGTCCAGCCGAGCTGCGCGGCCGCATCGATGAAGTCCTCGTGCAGCTCCGGGCCGATGAGGGCCGGGTCGTCGGAGTTGAGGCACAGGTTCAGCCCGGCGGCCGCCATGGCCGCGACATCGCGCCGCCTGCCTTCGACCTCGAGCTCGGGGTAATCGATGAACCAGCACGCCGAATACGGGATCCGCGAGGCCGCGGTGCGGGCGAGCAGCGCGGAGTCGAGCAGGGCCGCGTACCCGTGGTCGATGCGATCCACCCCGAGCAGATCCAGGCACTCGACCATCTCGGTGGGGTCGCCGTGCTCGCCGGCGTGCGCGGTGAGTTTGAGGCCCGCGGCACGCGCGAGGTCGTAGGCCGCGACGAACTCCGCCGGCCGTCCGGCCTTCTCGTCGCCGTCCAGCCCGATCGCGACGACCTCGGGGTGGGGGTGCGCGAGTACCTCGCGGACGAGGTTCAGCGCGGCCTCCCCGCCGAACTGACGGTTGATCGCGACCACGATCCGGGAAATGACGCCGGTCTCTTCCCGGGCTGCGCGCGCCCCGGCGAGGATCCCGCCCACCATCTCGTCGTAGGTCAGCTCGGGATGGTTCTGCGGGTTGAAAGCCATCTCACGGTAGCGAAGCCCGCCCTCGGCCGCGGTCACGAGGCTCTCGTACGTAACCGCTTCGAAGTCCTCGGCAGTCTGCATCGACCTGCACACGGCGAGGTAGATCTTCAGGCCCTCGTCGAAGTCCCGGAAGCGGTAGCGGTCGCCCCCGTCCCGGGCTCCGGCGGGAAGTGCGACGCCGTGTCGCTCGGCGAGACGGACCGCCGTCCTCGGCGGGACACACCCCTCCAGGTGGCAGTGGACCTCGGCCTTCGGCAGCGCGCGGAGGTAGTCCGCGCTCAGACCGCCCCGATCTGCCGGTGCCGTCGGGTTGGGCATTGCGCTCACGCCGTCTCCTCCTCGGTCAAGGTGCAGTGAGATCAGGTGTCACTGAATCCAGTGTCATGAAACGATTCAAACCATTGCCCTGAATCGTGGTTTCCAGTTTTCAAGGGATGCAGAGCCGACGAGACAACACTTCGCTGACTCCTCGTCAATGAAGTCAGACTCAACCTGCAGCTCAGCAGTCGCCGATCCACCCAGCGGGTCCGGCCAGCGGCACCGTAGCTGTTGCGGCACGCTACCAGATCCGACCGACAGGTTGGTAGGTCTGTTACCGGCGACGCAGGGCGCCCTCCGGGACCGGCATCACAGCTACAGCTGAGCCGGGATACTTCCTCGAAGCAGCTCGTCGAACAACGCGATGCCGGCCTCGACGTCGATCTCGCCGGGGTCCTCGAGCCACTGCATCTCCAGGCCCTCGATGACCGCCAGCAGCAGCGCGGACAGCAGCCGCGGATCGACGTGCGACCGGAGCTCGCCACGAGCCGAGGACGCCTCGAGAGCCGTCGTCATCGCAGCCCGCAGGCGACGCGAACGGCGCACCAGCCACTCGTGAGCGGGGTGTTCCGGATCCACGGCCTCAGCCCGGAGAGCATGAGCGAGCAGAATCAGATCGCGGTCCTGCAGGATCCGACGCAACCTCGCCCGCACCCCGGCGATCAAGGACACCACCGAGTCGGCCGCGGCGTCCTCGTCCAGCGCCAACTCGACGTCGCGTTCGTCCAGCAGAGCGGTGAGGATCGCTTGCTTGTTGGCGAAATGGTGCAGCACGCCGGCGCGTGACAGCTCCGAACGTCGCGCGATCGCGTCGACCGTCGCGGCGCGAAATCCGCGCGCGGCGAAGACGGCGTGTGCGGCATCCAAGATCCGCCGGCGAGCGAATTCCCCATCGCTCATCGAGGAAAGCGTGCGGGCCATGGCGTCCAGCGTAGCGCCGAGCCGGTCCCCCGCCGACGCGAGCGACGTCGTCACCAAGCACGGCGCCTCCCACCGGGTCACCCGGAGCGAGCAGCTGTCCGGCCGGTTGCACCCGCACCCGATCCGCGTTCGGGTACTCCGTCTCGGTGGCATGAACAGGTTCACACGTCCGGCTGAGCACGCACCTGCCCCGCTCGAGGCGAGCCCGGGTTTGGCCGGGAAGCCGTCCTGCACCGAACCGGTCGTCCACTCCTCCCCCGGCTCGCGGGCCACCGCCCGACAACGCCGCCCCCCAGGCCGCGGCCGGGCGCGGTCGACGCGGGCCGTGGGCATCACCGGTTGAGAGCGCGACGCCACCGGCGGGGACCCGGCGGCCAGCAGGACCTTCCCGCCGGAAGCCCGGGTGCGCAGGCAGGACCAGCCCGGCCCGAGTGCCGACACGCAGCACCTGGCCGCGTTCGACAGTTTCACGAACCGTGCTCCCGCGCCGGCCAGCACCAGGAGGTTCACCGTCTCGCGCACCTCCGCCACCAGGTCCCACAGGTGCGGCGACGCGGTCACCCACACCCGCGACACCGGCAGCCCCGCCCCGGCGTGGTAGTGCCCGTGGGGAGCCTGCTCGAATGAAGTCGCGGCACACCTACACCGCCGCGCCACACCGGGTTCGAATGGCACCCGCGACATCCAGCCAGGACGCTTCACTGACCGAGGTCATGGTGAAGTCGGCACGCGAACGCGAGGCATCCGTTCTCGCAGGATGTCTTCCACGTCCTCACGAGACAACGTATCCAACGGTGCCCCGGTTTCGGTGATCCGGCCGAGCAGGTCGACGGGCGATTCGTTGAACCGGAGAGTGTTGGCGGCACCTGGGATCGTGCCGTCCTCGATCAGGTAGACGCCGTCGCGGGTGAGGCCGGTGAGGAGCAGGCTTCGGGGATTCACGCGGCGGATGCAGGACAGGCGCGCCACCAGGAGCCCGCGTTCGGTCGAGCCGGCGAGTCGTCGATCGTCACGGTCCCACCGCCGTCGCGCACCAAGTCGGGTACGAAGTGCGCGGCCTCGTGCGTTTCGGTTGCCAGGTATCGCGGCCGCATCCCGCCCGCCGGGGACGTGCGCCGCGCGGCGCAGCTGGGCGAGGAACTCCGCGCGATCCGCCGCCGGGTCGCGCCACCGCGAGAGGTCGGTCAACGGGCACCGCTCAGCCCCGGCGCGCGGGCACCAGCTCCAGTTCGACGGACACCGCGCCCAGCTCGGGCATCCGGGCACCCTCACGGCGGCCGGTCGCGGTGAACGACGTGGTCCGGTCGAGCAGTTCCTCCAGGGCGATCCGCAGCATGAGCCGTGCCATCGACGCGCCGGGGCAGCGGTGCCGTCCGCGGCCGAAGGCGAGGTGGTCGGCGACGTTGGGCCGCCCGAGGACGAACACGTCGGGGTCGTCGAAGACCGCGGCGTCGCGGTTGGCGGAGGCGTAGGTGAGGGTGATCGGTTCACCGGGCAGGATCTCGCGCCCGCCGATCTCGACCGGCTCGGCGGCGGTGCGGGCAAATCCGCGGTAGGGCGCGTACAGCCGCAGGAACTCCTCGAGCGCCGCGGGGATCAGCGAGGGCTCGTTGCGCAGCTTCGCTTGCAGCGCCTGGTCTTCGCCGAGGTGCAGCGCGATCGACCCGATGACGATCGGCGGCGCGACCATGCCCACCACCAGGGACTGCCGCAACGCCCCGACGACGTGTTCCTCCTCCAGCGGGACGCCGTCGGCGCGTTCGGCCAGCAACGAGCTGGCCGGGTCCTCCTCGACCGGTCGCGGGGTGCGCCTGCGGTCGGCCACCAGGTCCCGCGCCATCCGGTACATGCGCTGGCTCATCTCGTTGACGACCTCGCGGTCCTGCAGCCGCCAGGCCTGCACCCACCGCGCGGCGGTGGCGGCGAGCACCGGAGCCAGATCGGGGTCGAGGTTGAGCCATTCCGTGGTGACCCACGCCGGGAACCGGGCGCCGAACTCCTGCGCGATGTCGCCCGAACCGCGCTCCAGCAACGGCGCGAGCTGCTCGACCGCGTGCCGGCGCAGCACCGGTTCCAGGGCATCCAGCCGCTGCCGGGACAGGGTGGCGTCCAGCGCGCGGCGGAAGGGTTTGTGCTCGGGCGCGTCGAAGTTCAGCGGTGGACGGCGCAGTCCCCGCGGATCGCTCGGCACGACGGCCTTGACCGACGACCGGAACGTGGTGTCGTCCAGCGCCGCGGCTTTGACGTCCGCGTACCGGGTCAGTGCCCAGAAGCCGCCGTAGCGGGAGCTGAAGGCGACCGGGCAGCGTCCGCGGAGGTCACGGTAGAGGGCGTGGACCTCGTCCGGATCGTCGCTGCTGGAGGGATCGAAGTCCTCCGGGATGTCACGGTGCACTCCGGCCTGCGTCATGGTTCTCCTCATCCTTTCAGGGTTTCGCGCAGCCAGGTCGCCGCGTCCTCGGGCAGGTACCGGCGCTGGTCGACGAGCCGGGTGAGCACCGACTCGGCCGCGGCGGGGTAGCCGCGCGGCGCCGGCAGGGGGTACTCGTGGCCGCGGCTCCAGTGCTCCCCCGGCGAGATCACCTCCAAGCGGGCCCTCGGCAGGTCCACCGCCGGTGTGCGCCAGCCACCGTCCGGGTGCCCGGCCGCGTCACGGCAGGAGACGTCGAGGTGGCAGGACCGCGGCGGCGCCACACCGTCGCGGGCCCAGGCGACGAGTGCGTCCAGCGCCGCGTGCGTGACGTGGGTGTGGGGGAAGGTGCTCCAGCGCGACCCCGGCGGCGGCGCGGCCTCGGGCGGGGCGTACCGGCTGTCGACGTGCGCCATCCCGGGCACCTCGTAGACGACGTAGTGGCGTGGGTCCCCGCCGCGGTGGGCGAGGTCGCGGCCCTGTCCGGGGAGCCCGGCCGCGCTCCGGACGGACTCCAGGTCGGCCTCGGCGAGGACCTCCACCGTGGGCCGGCGCAGTGTGGTCAGCGCCGCGCCTCCGCTGTGCAGGGGCAGGAACCCGTCGGGCGCCTCGTCGTACGGGCCGAGCGCGGTGGCGTAGCGGCGCACCACTCCCCCGCTCTGCGAGCTCCCGGCGAGCACGACGGTGCCGCAACCCAGGTCACGCACCGCCCGGATCGCCGCGGACAGGATGTCCGTCAGGCGCGGGCTGGTGTCCCACCAGACCTGCGAGAACCGGTCGGAACGTTCCCGCAGGCCGAGTCCCGCACCGTCGAACGGGGTCAGCGCCGACGGACGGCCCGGCAGGTGCACGGCCCGGTAGCGGTCCGGCGACCGCCGCACCATGGCGTGCGCGGGTGTCGTCTGGCAGGCGACCTCGGCCCAGGTGTGGCGGCAGCGCAGCAGGTACTCGTGGCACGAGCGCCACACCGGCCGCCCGCCCGAGTAGTGCATCGGCTCCAGTACAACGACACCGCTCGCGTCACCAGCAGGCTCGCGCACCAGCAGCCGGGTCGCGAAGCCGTCGCCGCGCAGCAGGAACTCACGCGTGCGGTAGCCGTGTTCGGCGAGCCCGCCGGTCCACGGATCGTCCGCGCCGAAGGCCTCCCCGGAGCCGGCAAGCTCGTCCAGGGTCATGCGAGCGACCCGAACGCGCGTCCCCACGGGTCCACGCGCGTGCTCGTGGTGATGCCCTGCCAGACCGCGAGTCGTTCCGGCCGTGTCTCCGGCCCCGCCTCGAACCCGGTGTCCCCGAAGCGGAACTGGACCGGCCGCTCCGGCGTGGAGGCGGGCCACCCCGGATTCCCGGTACGGGCGAAAGACACCAGGGCCCGCGTGGCGACGTCGGCCGCCCGGTCGTACCCCTCGCCCGTGAGCGGGTGCGCCCCGCGCCCCACGTTGCCGAAGAACAGCGGCATCTCGATCCCGTGGAAGGCGCCCAGCGGCGAATCCTGGTTGGCGTCGCACAGATAACTGAACACCGGCCCCGTCGCGAGGTGCGCCAGGCGTTTCGTGCGGATCCGGAACTGGTCGCTCAGCACGGTCAGGAGCAGGTCGGCGTTGCGGCCGGGATCGCCCAGCGCCCGGTAGCGTTCCAGCAGCTGCGGCGCGTCACCGGGATCGTCGACACCCGCGGCGACCAGCCGGGTCAGCGTGGCCTCGTCGAGGTCGTGGCCCGGCCGGGCCCACGGTGGGTCGAGCAGCAGGATGTAGCGCAGCTCGTCGAGCGCGGTCCCGGTCAGCAGGGGCACCGACACGGCGCCGGCGGCGAAGGCCTCCTCCGGGAACGCGGGCAGCGACGCCGTCCCGGCGACGGGGGCGAACCGCATCCCGTGCTCGGTGGGCACCGACCCCACCCCGAGCAGGCTCTGCACCTCCATCAGCCGTTCGAGCGGCACCGACCCGAGGACGTCCGGGTCCGCCTTGCGCACGCCGAGGTGGTGCAGCACCTCCTGCGCGATCAGCGTCGCGCGACCGGAGTCCTTGAGCCCGAACGGCGGCCCGCCGTGGATTCCGGCCCGGTGGAACAGCCCGCGCGCCGACGGTGAGGCCAGCAGGGCCGAGACCTTGCCCCCGCCGCCGGAATGACCGAAGACGGTGACGTTGCCGGGATCCCCGCCGAAGGCCGCGGCGTTGTCGCGGACCCACTCCAGTGCGGCGACGAGATCGAGCAGGCCGGGGTTGGGTGCGGCACCCCATTCCGCACCGCCCAGCTCGTCCAGGTGCAGGAACCCCAGCATCGACAGCCGGTGGTTCACCGACACGACCACCACGTCGCGGCCGGCGGCCAGCGCGGTGCCGTCGGTCCAGGGCGAGAAACCGCTGCCCTGGAAGAACCCGCCGCCGTGCAGCCAGACCAGCACCGGCCGCTTGCCCTGCCGGGAGCGGGTCCACACGTTGAGCACCAGGCAGTCCTCACGCATCGGAGCCCCGCCGTGGCGGGCGGCGCCTCCCGGCCGCACCGGCTGTGGTGCGATCGGCCCGAGGTCGAAGGCGGGCCGGACCCCGGTCCACGGCCGCGGCGGGCGTGGTGCCCGGAAGCGGTGTGTCCCGGAAACGTCGTCGCCGTAGGGAATTCCGAGGAAACTCAGGACCCCGTCGACGTCCAGTCCCTCGACCGTCCCGGCGGTCGTGGCCGCCACCCCGCGCGCGGTCATGACGCCGGCCGCCACGACGCCGTGCCGGTCGGATCGACCGCCGTGTAGTAGGTCGGCGCCTTGGGTTTCAGCGCGACGTTGTCCACGCCGGAGGAGAACAGGATCGTCTCCGTGCGGTACACCGGCGCGAACCAGCCCAGGTCCGCGAAGTCCCGCACCAGGTCGGCGTAGGCCGCGCCCTGCTGGTCACCGGAGGAGGCCGCGACCCGGTCGTAGTCCGCCGACACGCGGGGATCGGAGCTGTTGAAGGGGTTGGCGAGCACGTCCCGGTGGGACAGCGCCCGTGCGGCCATGAAGGCCGTGGTCTGGTTGGAGAAAATCACGGCGGGTGCCTTGCCTCCCCGGAACTTCTGGTTGAAGGACGAAATCTCGTTCTCCGCGTCGATGTCGACGGTGATCCCGATGTCGCCCAGCGAACTCGCCACGGCCTGCGCCAGCGGGCAGGTGCTGAGCGTGTTGGAACACAGGACGGTGAAGCGGAACCCGTCCGGGTACCCGGCGCGCGCGAGCAGGTCCCGCGCCCGGGCCGGGTCGTAGGGGTAGTAGGTGTCCAGCTCGGGCCGGAACCCCTCCTGCTGGGGCAGGCCCATCTGCGCCGTGGGCACCGCGTAGCCGTTGGGGTTGAGCGCCTTGGTGATCGGGCCGCGGTCGATCGCGAGGTTGATCGCCTGCCGCACCTCGGTTTTCGCCAGCGGCGGCGCGAGTGTCCCGGCCCGGTCGAGGAGGTAGAGCGCCCAGACCGCGCCCGGGGCCGAGGTCACCGTGGCTCCCGAGTCTTCCGCGGTCGGTGCCGTGAGCGGTTTCCCGGACGCGACGTCGATCTGCCCGGAGGCCACCGCGGACACCACCGTGTTCGGATCGCTGATCGCCTTGATCACCACCTTGTCGTAGTACACGACCGACGGGTTCCAATACCGCGCGTTGCGGACGTAGGTGTAGTGGTCACCGGACACCGACTGCCCCGGATCGAGGACGTAGGGGCCGGTCCCGTTGGTGGCCATGTCCAGCGACCCCGGTCTGGTCATCGCGCTGGGGTTGGCCACCATCCCGCCGCCGTAGAGCTGGCTCAGCACCCACGGCAGATCGGGGTGCGGCTCGTTCAGCTCGATCCGGACGGTGTGGGCGTCCACGGCCGTCGCGGAGGTCATCATCTGCAGGTTGGAGCTCAGCGTCGACTTCGCGTCGCGGTAGTAGTGCAGCCACCGCGCGACGCCCTCGGCGGTCATCGGCGCGCCGTCGCTGAACACGACACCCTCGCGCAGCGTCAGCTGGAACACCCGGTAGGCGTCGTCGAGCCACTCCCACGATGTCGCGAGGTCCGGGGCCAGCGTGCCGTCGGGCTTGGCGAAGATCAGCGAGTCGTAGGCCAGCGTCGAATAGATCATCGACTGGCCGCCCGAGGACTTCGCCGGGTCCAGGCCCGAGATCGGCGGCCCGGAGAACTGGACGGTCAGGGTGCCCGGCTCGTTCGCCGAGGAACCGCCGGCGCATCCGGCCACGGCGAGTGCGACGACACCGAGCAGGGCGAGCAGACTCCGCCGGATCATGCGGTCACCACCTCCAGTGCGGCGTCGTTGTGGCAGGCGACCTCGACCGCCCCCACCTGCCGCAGCCGCGGCACCTCGGTGGTGCAGCGGTCCAGCACGAACGGGCAGCGCGGCGCGAAGGCACATCCCGGCGTGCCGAGGGCCGCGGGTGGAGGGACGACGCGGGCGCGGCGCTCACGCTGACGGCGCGGGTCCGGCGACGGCGCGGCCTCCACCAGCGCCCGCGTGTACGGGTGCGCCGGGGAGCCGTGGACCACCGACGTCGGCCCGGACTCGACGATGCGCCCGCGATACATCACGTACAGGCGGTCGGCGAGGTGGTTCATCAGCGCCAGGTCGTGGCCGATGACCAGGTAGCTGATGCCGTTGTCCCGCTGCAGGTCCATCAGCAGGTTCACCACCTGCGCCTGCACCGAGAGGTCCAGCGCGCTGGTCGGTTCGTCGCAGATCAGCAGGCGCGGGCGCACCATCATGGCGCGGGCGATCGCGATGCGCTGCCGCTGCCCGCCGGAGAACTCGCGCGGGTAGCGCTCGGCGACGGATTCGTCGAGGCCGACGGAGGCGAGGGTCTCCTCGACGCGGCTGCGCACCTCCGCCTTGCGCATCCGCAACGGGACCACCGGTTCGGCCAGGATCGCCCGCACCGTCATCGCCGGGTCCAGCGAGCTGTACGGGCTCTGGAACACCGCCTGCGCGCCCGCCGCGGCGACCCCGCGCCGGCCGAGGGTGCCGATCCGGTGCCCGTTGACCGAGATCGTCCCGGCGGAGGGCTTCGTCAGTCCGAGCGCGGCCATCGCCAGCGAACTCTTGCCCGATCCCGATTCGCCGACGAGCCCGACCGTCTCCCCGCTGCGCACGGTGAGGCTGACGTCGTCGACCGCGCGGGTCCGCACCCGGCGCCGGAGGTAGTCGATCGACACGCCGCGCGCGTCGAGGGCCGTGGTGTCAGACATTGGCCTCTCCTCGGATGCAGCGCACCGCACGGTCACCGCCCAGGTCCACGAGCGGGACCGGCGCGGCGTCGCAGTCCGGTGTCGCGAGTGGACAGCGGGCGCTGAACCGGCAGCCGCCGGGCCATTCCTCGGGGCGGGGCACCCGGCCCGGCAGGGTCGCGAGCCGCTCACCGGGCGCGCCGCCGGTAGGGTTCGCCGCGAGCAGTGCCCGGGTGTAGGGGTGCCGTGGCGAGGTGAACAGCTCGTCGACCGACGCGGTTTCGACGACCTGGCCCGCGTACATGACCACGCATCGGGTGGCGACGTCGGCGACGACGCCCCAGTCGTGGGTGACGAACAGGATGGCGAGGTCGTCTTCGGCCTGCCGGTCCCGCAGCAGCGAGAGGATCCCCGCCTGCACCGTCACGTCGAGCGCGGTGGTCGGTTCGTCGGCGATCAGCACCTTCGGGCGTCCGGCCAGTGCGCGGGCGATGCACACGCGTTGCGCCATCCCACCGGACAGCTCGTGCGGGTAACGGCGCAGGACCGACTCCGGATCGGGCATGCCGACCTTGTCGAGCACCTCGGCCGCCAGGGCGCGCGCCTCCGCCCGGCCCGCGCCGGTGTGCCGCCGGATCGAGCCGGCCAGAATCTTCCCCACCGGCAGCGAGGGATCCAGCGCTGCCACGGGTTCCTGCAAGATGACCGATACCCCGTTGCCGCGGGGCATTCCCCTGCCGCCGCGGCGGGCGTCGTGCACCGTCCCGTCGAGCGTGACCGTACCGGAGAGGACGTGGGCCGCGGGCGGCAGCACTCCCGCGGCGGCGCGGGCGGTGATGCTCTTGCCGCAACCGGACTCGCCGAGCACCGCGACGATCTCCCCCGCCGCGATCGCCAGCGCCACGTCCTCGACGACCGGCTGCACGCCACCCGCCCGCTCGAAACCGACCGTGAGCCCGGCCAGCCGGAAGACCTCCGGTCCACTCGGGACAGTGGGCGGCCCGGCGGGCGGGGCGGGCATTCGGCGTCGCGCGGCCGAGGGCGGCGGTCCCATCCACCGCTCGGCCAGCGAGTCCCGCAGGCCGTCACCGGCGAACCACAGCGCGAGGACGACCAGCGCCAGCACGCCTCCGGTCGGCACGAGCAGCCAGGGATGCTGGTGCAGGCTCTCGGCCGCGTCGGAGACCATGGTGCCCCAGGTGGGCGTGGGTGGTTGCGGGCCGAGGCCGAGGAAGTCGAGCCCGCTGCCGATGAGGATCGCGACACCGCCGATCAGCGACAGCTGCACCACGACGGCACCGGCGAGCTTGCTGACGACGTGGGCGCGCACGATGTGCAGGTCACCCAGACCCGACACCCGCGCGACGTCGATGTACTGCTCCTGCCGCACACCCAGCGCGACGGCCCGCACGACCTTCGCCAGCGCCGGCGAGATCAGCAACCCGAACACGGCCATGGCGATGTTGAGATCGTGCGGGAACACGGCGAGCACCGCGAGCAGGAAGATGGTCGGCGGCAGCGCCAGGAGACCGTCGGTGCACCAGCCGATCGCCCGGTCCCAGCGCCCGCCCCGGTACCCGGCCAGCATCCCCAGCGGAAACCCGGCGACGAAGGCGAACGCCACGGTCAGTGCCGCCGACAACAGGGTGTGCACGCCGCCGAAGAGCAGACGGGACAGCACGTCGCGGCCGAGGGTGTCGGTGCCGAGCAGGTGCACGCCGGACGGGCCGCTGGAGGCGTTGACGTAGTCGGTGTCGTCGAACGGGTAGGGCGCGAGCAGCGGCGCGCACACGCACGCCACGATCACCAGCAGGAGGAACAGAGCCGAGACGACGGGCAGGGGTTTGCGTGCGAACCGGCGGAACAGGCCGGGACGACGGGTCACCGGCGCCTGCGCCCGGACCTGCGGTTCGGCTACGAGGGCCTTGGTCATGACACGTCCACCTTCGGGTTGATCTTCCGGTACACGAGGTCGAGTCCGAGGTTGACCAGGACGACCATGATTCCGAAGTAGAGCGCGATGCCCTGGATCACCGGGATGTCGCTCTGGGTCGTCGCGGTCACGGCGAGGCTGCCGAGCCCGGGCAAGCCGAAGATCTGCTCGACGAGCACGCTGCCGCTCAGCGCGCCCACGAAGTGGATACCGACCACGGCGATGACCGGCGGTGCCGAGTTGCGCAGCACGTGCCGGTAGACGATGACCCGTTCCGGCACACCGTCGGCGCGGTGCGCGACGGCGTACTCGGCGGACAGGCCGGTCAGCATCGCGTCCCGGGTCTGTTTCGCGATCCCGGCCAGTCCGCCGACGACCAGCGTGAGCACCGGCAGGGCGAGGAAACGCAACCACTGCACCGGACTTTCGCCGGGGTCCACGTATCCGACGGCGGGGAACAGATGCAGGCGGGTGGAGAAGATCGTGACGATGACCAGGCCCAGCCAGAACTGCGGCAACGCCGAGCCGATGACCGCACCGAAGTCGACCAGCCGGCCGAGCACCCCGCCCCGGTGGGCGCTCAGGCACCCCAGGAGGATGCCGATCACCGTGGAGAGCACCGTGGCCAGCACGACCAGCGACAGCGTGACGCCGAGGCGGTCGTTGAGCGACTGGACGACGTGCGAGCCGTTCACGATCGACGTGCCCAGGTCACCGTGCAGTGCGTCCTGCAACCAGTGCCAGTACTGCACCGGCAGCGGATCGTCCAGCCCCAGTTGCTGCCGCAGGGCTTCGTATTCGGCCGGGCCGGCCTCGGGACCGGCCAGTATCCGCGCCGCGTCGCCGGGTGAGATCGCCACCAGCAGGAACGTCACGACGGTGACGACGAAGAGGAGTGGTATCCCGAACGCGAGGCGCCGGAGAACGAGCTTGCCCATACCCGCGACCTTCCTGGAGGAACCGCTCGCCGCTGAGCGGTTTCGACGGGGCGGAACTACGCCGTGGTGCTCGTCAGGAGCGGGTGAAAAACGTCGCCTCCCCGTTCCGCTCGACGATGGTCGCCGACAGGCCGGCGTCCGCCGTGATCTGCCGCATGTAGCCGATCGTCCGACGGCCCTGGTCGTCGTCGCCATGAAGGACGGGGCGGGCGTCGCCACCGATGTGGCACGGAACGAAACCGGCCTCGGCCACTCCCCCGGCATCCACCACGACCTTCGCGATGATGGTGTGCCGGGAGTCGCGCGGGAACGGGAACGGGGCCTCACCGGGGTCGGGCGTGAAGAAGTCCAGGCTCGGCGCGTTGCGTGGCCGCGGCCGGTTCCCGTGGCGTCCCAGCGGATCCGTCTCCGGCGTGTAGGCGGCGACGAAGTGGTTGATGCCGTGGAACACCGGCCGCCCGCGGTAGACCTCGACACCGCGGAGGATGTGCGCGTGGTGCCCGATGACGACGTCCGCCCCGGCGTCGACCGCCGCGTGCGCGAGCGGGCGCTCGTACTGCGCCAGCTTCGCGTGCACGAACCCCATCCCCTTGTGCAGCGACACGCATACGACGTCCACTTCGGACCTCAGTGCCGCGATGTCCTCGCGCATCGCGTCGAGCGTCTCGGGATCGAGCGAGGTGAACTCGGCCGGCGCGCTGCCGGGCGAGGCGACGTCCAGCTCGTAGTGGTTCAGCACCCGGACCGGCGCGACCCCGGCCTTGACCGGCGTCGCCCAGGACTCGCGCGGGCCGACCGCGTTGTAGCTCAGGAAACCGACCGACACTCCGTCCCGTTCGACCACGGCCGGTGTCCGCGCCTCGTCGAGCGTCATTCCGGCACCGGTGTGCGCCAGACCGTTGCGCCGCAACGCGGTGACCGCGTCCTCGATCCCGTACGGGCCCTGGTCGAACATGTGGTTGCCCGCCATCGTCAGCACGTCGAACCCGGCCTCGGCGAGGACGTCGATGGCCGAGGGCGGGTTCGCCGGGGCCGGGATGTCCACCACGCACACCTGGCCGCGGTCGGTGTGCGGCCATTCGAGGTGACCGATCGCGATGTCGGCCTCGCGCAGCCGGGTGCGGGCGCTGTCGAAGTACCGGGCGGGGCCGGGCGCGGACAGCATCAGGTCACCGACGAAGTTCAGTTCGACGGGCATCGGGTCTCCTCGGGCAAGTGGCGGCCCAGGACGGCACGGACGCTGGGTTCGCGGGCGATGCCGCGCAGGTCGGCGGCCAGCTGTGCGGGGTCGGGCGGCGGCTGGGGAGCGTGGCGAGCGCAGGCGGCGAACTTCGCCCGCAGCGCGTCGTCGCTCAGCGGGCGGCTGGGATTGCCCAGGGGGACGTCGATCCGGCGGTGCAGCACGCGCCCGTCGCGCAGTCGCACCGTCATGCGGGCCGAGGTCATGCGGTCCGGCACGTCCCAGGCGGGATCGGCGGTGAAGGTCACGCGCCGCGCGAGTTCGAGCACCTCGGACCGTTCCAAGGAGGTGAACGAGCCGAGGTCGACCCGTCCGTCGACGAACGCGGTGGCCACCGTGAAGGGCAGGCTGAACTTGGCATCGATCGCCGAAGCCGGGGCGCGCTTGGCTTCCGGTGGCTCGGCCAGCATCACGTTCACCGGGGCTCCCGCGAGGTCGATCGCCTCGATCCCGGCCGGAACCGCCTCGTCGCGCAGGTCCAGCGCGGCCTCGAGGAAGGAGTGCGTGCCCCGGCAGCTGGGCCACGGCTTGTAGCTGACCCGCGGCCCGGCGAAGGTCTCCCCCAGTCCGTCGAGGAGCGCCTCCGGCCGGTACTGCCCGGACACGTGCGTCGCGAAGAATCCCGCCCGGCCCTCCAGCGGCGCGTCGAAACCGCGGATGCCCGCGGCCGCGAGCTGGACGGCGCGTACGGCCGCGTTCGCGCCGAAGCCGTCCCGGATGCCGCGGACCAGTGACCGGGGGCTGTACTTGATCTCCCCCGGGGCGCCCATCTGCATCAGTACCAGCGACAGCGCGTCGACGGTGTGCCCTGGCCCCAGGGCGAGCAGGTGCGCACTGGCGACGGTGGCGCCCAGCGCACCGGCGAGCGGGGGCGGGTACCAGCCGTGGCCGGCCAGCTCGGTCCCGGTCGCGGCGGCGAGTCGGCACGTGAGGTCGCAGCCCACCGCGATCGAGGCCAGCAACGCGGCGCCGTCGAGGTCGTGCGCCTCCGCCAGGGCGAGTGCGGCGGGAACGACCTGGGCGTGCGGATGCACCGGAAGCCCGTCGACGGAGTCCTCGTAGTCGAGGGCGTGGGCGAGCGCGCCGTTCACCGAAGCCGCGGCAGCGGCCGGAACCCGCCCACCGAAGCCGAGCAGCGTGGACTGCGGAGTGCCGCCCTCGCACCGTGCGAGATCGGCGAAGGCGCCGCACCCCTCACCGAGACCGGCCCCGCCCAGCGCGACGCCGACCTGGTCCACCAGGGACACCGCGGCGGCGTCGAGGACGTCCGCCGGAAGGTCGCCGGGTTTGAGGGAGGTGAGCGTTTCGGCGAGCCGGAAGGACAGTCGCTCCGGCGCCGGAGCGGTCATGCCGCACCCACCACGGCCCGCCGGTCCCGTCCGGTTCCCATACCCGATCCCCTTCCAACGACGCTGTTGTGTATCAGGTTTCCTGATACTTGCAACGAGGTGGCCGCGCTGTCAAGCACGACCTCCCGTGCCGCGCGGTGGGCGGAAAAGGGGCGGGCCCAGGCCAGGGCACGCCGCTGCGAGTTGGTACCGAAGATGAGGGTCCACCGGGGTGACGGTCCACCGGGGTGACGGTCCACTTCAGCTCATCGGTGGAGGCATCGCGGATCAGCGCGCTGCTCGTGACCGCGTTGACCCAGCACCTCACCGGAGAGCTCGCGGCCCGCGACATCCCGGCACCGGCGCGAACCAGATCACCTCGATGCCGCCGTCGGCCAAGGCGACCGTGGGCCCGGTCCCGGCCGAGTCGTCCGGTTTCGCGTTCCGGGCCGCCTTCGGCAGGACGACGGTCCTGATCGTCCCGGTGCTCCTGCTCTCCCGCCACGCCAAGCAGCGCACGTGAGCTCGCTCCCGGCTACGCGAACAACGTGCTGCGCCCAGGTTTTTCCCCGAGAACGTCGATCAGGTCCCTCAAGCGCCGCGTCGACGGGCACTTCGCCGCGGGCACGGACCCCGTGTGCGTCCAGGTCCTCGCCGCTGATCCGCAAGCGTTCCGCGTGCGCGGTGGCACCGCTGGCTCCCGCGCTGTGCGGACGGCCTGCGCAGACCCTCAGGTGGTGGGCAGCGATATCGAGGACGGCGCACCGGGCTCCGAGAGCACCTCGATCCGGGTTCCGTTCGCGTCGGGCAGGACGCCGGTCTCGCGGGTGTCGTAGCCGCTCACGGTCACCTGCACCCGATGGCCCGCGCGCACCTGGTACGAGGTCGGCAACATCGCGAAGTGCAGGCGCACGACCTCGCCCGCCCTCACCGGTGCGGCGTCCTGGGCATAGGCGCGCTGCCACGGGACGCCGGCGGGCAAGGCGTACGGCGCGGGCTGCTCGGCACGCAGTGACACCTGCTGACGCCCGTCGGTGATCACCGTCCTGGTGCCGTCCGGCGCGATGTCCTCGAGGTAGGCGAAGACGTGCGCATCGCCGCGGTCGAGCCGCACGCTCAGGTCCGCGACGGGTGTCCCGGTCAGCTCGGTGTCACGCTCCAGTGCCGGGCCGGTCCACGCGATTCCGCCGACGGGACACGGTTGAGCGGCCGGTCCGCTGCCGACGTCGACCGGGCAGCGGACCGTTGTGTCGACGGTGAACGCGCGCGTGCCCGACGACGCCGAGCCGAGCACGCCGTCGCCGCCGAGCTGGGCCGGCTGGGCCACGGAGCCCGCGGGTGGCCAGGTACCGGCCGACTTCCACGCCAGGCCGGTCGCGTCCGGGACATCGGAGTCCGGGGTCGCGTAATGGATCCGCGGTTCGGCGTCGATGCCGGTGTCGATGCCCTTGAGATGCTGGTCGAAGAACCGGTGTGCCTCCTCGACGAGGGCGAAACCCGCGTTCTCGCAGTGCTTCCACGGGCCGATGAGCAGCCGGGAACCCGGCACGTTCAGCAGCGTCGCAATGCCCTGCCCGCGCAACTCGTCGCGCCAGCCGCCGATCACGTAGACCGGGACGCCGGAACGGCGGATCTGGTCGGCGTAGGTGCCGACGCTGCCTTCGGACCAGAAGCGGGACGCGACGAGCGGGGAGAAACTGTCGCGGTAGGGCATCGAGCGCCACAGGTCGGCGAGCACAGTGGACTGCTGGTGCTCCACGGCGGCCTCGTGCAGCAGGGTTTTGTCCGCGTCACCGTCGACCGGGTTGTTGGCCATGTCCTGCTCGATCGTGCGGGAGGGACCGAAGCCCCATTGCGCGGAGATCCCGCCGGCCCGCCAGGCGTCATATTTGTCCCAGGAGAAACATCCGGCGAGGACGGCCTTGAGGTGCGGCGGGCGTGTGGTGAGGGCGTGCATGGCCGCGTCGCCGGTGTTCGAGCAGCCGTAGATGCCGACGTTGCCGTCGGACCAGGGCTGCGCCGCGAGCCACTCGGTGACCTCATAGGCGTCGAGCGCTTCGATCCGGTCGTTGTAACCGCGGCGGACGCCGAAGGACTGACCGTTCCCGCGCCGCGCGACCTGCGCGACGACGTACCCGTTGTCGGTGAGCGTGGGCATCGTCTGGATGCCGCCCGTCTTCGGGCCCGCGCCGTCCTCGGGCTTGCGGTCGATCGACAGACTGTGCTGCCACAGCACCGGAAAGCGCCCCGGGGCCGCCTTGCCGCCGACAGCGGGACGGTCGAGCGCCACCGCGAGCCGGGTGCCGTCGCGCATCGGCAGGTAGAACGACTCGGTGACCCGTTCGTGGTACTGCGACGCCGGCCGGTACGCGCCGAGCGACGAGGCAGCGGTCGCTTCCTCGCTGCGCGTCGTCACGGCGGCGACGAGGACCCCGGCCAGCAGGGCCAGCGTGACAGCGGTGACGAGCAGCGTCCTCCGACGCCTCGGACGGGTGTCCTCAGGCATACCCGATCCTTTCCAACGCCGATGTTGCATATCAGGGTTCCTGATATTGGCAAGGGTGCGGTGCGGCTGTCAAGCGATCCTTGGCTGCCTCCGCGCGGGACCGGCCGCCACCCCGCCCGGCGACGCACCGACGCCGGGCGACACCGTCTGTTGCCCGGTCAGCCGGTGCGGGCGACAGAGCGCCGTCAGCTGGACGAGGCCCGCTTGGGAAACCCCCTAGGCCGGTGGGGAGGCCGGATGCCCGCGCCGATGCCGCCCCTCCGCCGGACACCAGCACGATCCGGTCCTCGAGTCCCGGGTCCATCGCCGCGGACCCCTCCCCCTCGACAGCCATTTCACCGAACACGGGCAGTTCAATGTGTTGAGCAAGCGGACCGGCCGTGATACCCGACCGAGGTGGAAGTGCCCACAGTCGACCTGGACGGTCCTCACGTTTTCGCTGCCGGACTGGCCGAACGCGGCCCGTGGCGCGCTGCGGAACAAGCTTCGCGCGCTCGGCTTCGCCCTGCTCCACGACGGCATCCGGATCTCCCCGCGTGATCTGTCGCAGCCGGCGGCGGCGCTGCCCGACGAACTCGAGGCGCCTGATGGACACGTTCTGCGGGCGACCCACGTCCCGCGCGGCACCGGCGAGACGCCGCTGCGTTCGATCTACGACCTCGACTCCCTCGACCAGGCGTACCGGGACTTCCTCGGCGCGCATCGCCCGGCGGCCACACGCGCGCCGACCGGCAACCCGCTCGTCTACCGCACGCAGCTGATGAGCGAATGGCTCGCCTTCCGCGATCGCGACCCGGAGCTGCCGGAGGAGCTTCTTCCCGAGCAGTGGGCCCGTCCCTCGGCCTACGCACTGTTCATCGGGCTCTACGACCGGCTCGGTCCCGGTGCCGAGGCTCGTTTCGGGGAGGTCCTCGCTCGCGTCGACAGCTCCTTGGCGCAGGTTCAAGGTCCGTCCCTCTCGCGCGAAGGCCGCCGCGATCGCACCCACCACGTACGCGGCCATGATGTATCCGGCGACCGGCACGAAGCTGCCCCCGATGGCCAGGCTCGCCGCGATCAGCGGTGACACCCCGCCGACCGTGGAGGCGAGCTGGTAGCTCAACGAGGACGCCGTGTAGCGGTAGCGGGTCTCGAACACCTCGCCGATGAACGCCGCCGCCGGCCCGTACACAGCGGACTGGACCACGCCCATGCCGAGCACCATGCCCGCGTACAGGAGCGCCGTGGATCCGTTCACGAGGGCCCACGGGACGGGGTACGCGGTGATGATGCCCAGCACGGATCCGCCGATGATGACGGAGCGCCGCCCGTAACGATCGGAAAGGCGCGCGTAGAAACCGATCCCCACCACCTGGAACAGACACGCCAGAGCCGACGCCACCAGCACCGCGGAACTGCTGTGTCCTCCGCGACCGACAGCCAGCCGGAGCCGGTCACCGATCAGGTGGCAGAGCGAGTTGACCGCGCCCCGTTCGGTTCCCGCCTCGGCGAGTACACCCGCCTCGCGGGCGAGGGCAAGCTCACGAGAACCTTCCGCTGGAGGACGCCGCGAAGGCTCAGGAGCTGAGCGCGAGCGGTCACGCCGCCGGGAAGCTCGTCCTGCGGCCGTAGTGCAGCGCCAGGCCGGCCGGGGAGGCACGACGGCCGACGCGCTCCAGGCTGGCCCGGCCAGCTCGTCCGCCTCCACCGGTCCCGCCTGCCGCAAGTGGCCGAGGCGAGGGCCGCGGCTGCCGTCCACCACGTCTCGCCGAACCGCCGCAGGTGATCGGCCCGGTTCCTGCTCGCACCCGCGGCCACCGTGCCGTGCTTCGCCGCCGCTAGGCCTGCCACGCACCACTCCGCTCGAGCCTGCTGCACGTGGCCTGGACCGCCGGACCCGCTGCCGCATCGAGGAATGCTTCCAGCAGGCCGAGAACGAAACCGGACTGGATCACTACCAGGTCCGCTCGTGGCGGGGGTGGTATGCCGACATCACCGTGTCGGTCAACGCGGCGGCCGTCCTCGGGGCCGGGGCATCGGCACCCGGCCGGGGCTCCCGCTGGGACCCGGGGCTCGCCGGCGTGATCGTCGCGGGCCCGCGCAACCAGGTCACGACGCTGACCGAGCGGCTTCCCTTGCCGGCCTGAGCCAACGGGCACCCGGCCCCGTGTCACTTCGCGCGCCACTCGTTCGCGTGCTCAGCAACGAATCGCGCGAAGGTGCGGGGCGGTCGGCCGGTCAAGTCGAGCACGGCCGTGCTGACGCGGTCTTCCCGCCCGCGCCGGATCCCGTCCTCGACGGTCGCGAGGGCAGCGGCGAACTCGGCGGGCAGCCCGGCGGCCCGGTAAGCCGCGGCCTGCTCGTCCGACTCGATCCGCCGTACCCGGATCCGGCGGCCCGCCTGGGCGGTGATGGCTGCCGCGGCATCGCCGTAGCTCAGACTTTCGGGCCCGGTGAGCAGGTAGTCGTCGCGTGCGACGCGGACCGCGGGCTCCCCCAGCAAAGCCGCCGCGGCAGCCGCGATGTCCCGGACGTCGATCCACCCCACCTTGCCGTCGCCGGCCGCGGTGCGGATCTCGCCGAGCCGGTTGATGCGTTCCCCCAGCGGATGCGGACGCAAGAAGTTCTGCATGAACCCCGAGGCGCGCAGCACCACCCAACCCGGCTCGGCCCGCACCTGCGCCGCCAGCTCCAGCGCGCTGGGCGCGTTCGGCAGGACGATGGCGGAACCGAGCAGCACGACCCGGCGCACGCCGGCCCGCCGCGCCCGGCGCAGGAAAGGCCCGGCCAGGGGCAAGGGGTCGACGCTGTCCACCGGGGGAACCAGGAAGACGCGATTCACGCCGCGCAGCGCGGCTTCGTGTGTACTCGGGTCCTCCCAATCGAATCGGATCGCGTCGGGATCGACGGCGGAGGGGCGCCGGCTCGCGATCCGCACCGGTACTCCGGCACCGCGAAGCTGTTCGACCAGTGCCGCACCGGTCTTCCCGGTGCCTCCGGTCACGAGCACCCCGGTCACGAGACATCGCCCCGGTCGAGCGAAGCGATCAGCTCGGGCAACCGCCCGGCCGCGCGAGCCGTCGCCAGCGGGCTCCAATAGTCGCGATACACCGTGATCAGATCATCCCGCACGGTCAGCACGACGACGTAATCCAGCCGGTAGCGCTCGCCGGTGCGAACCGCGCGCCCCTCGGCCGTCCACTCGACCACCGCGGTGTCCGTGTCCCCGGTCGGCCACACGGTGAGCGCGGCGACTTCCCGCACATCCAGCAGTTCCGGGTATCCGGCCAGGTAACCGCGGACTTCTTCGCGCCCGGTCAGTCGCCGTGGGGCATCACCGTCGGCGAAGGGGAATTCCGCGGTGCCATCCTCGGCCCAAAGATCCGCGACAGCGTTCATCTCCTTGTTCAGCATCAGGTCGAGCAGCCGCCGAAACACTTTCTCCGGTGCACTGGGCACGTCATCCTCCTCGGGAAATTCCGCTTGCCGGACCAGCGTGCCCAGCCGCCATGCACCCGGGGAACCCACGCGTTAGCCCCGGACTGCCAGTGCGAGGTCAAGCCGGACGCCGCATGGGATGATCTCGGTGTGTCCGGACAAGAGCTCGCCGATTTCCTCCGCCGCCGCCGGGAAAGCCTGCGACCGGAGGCTGCCGGGGGCGCGCAGGGACCGGGACAGCGCGCCCGGCGGACGCCCGGCCTGCGCCGCGAGGAGGTCGCGGCCCGCGCGCAGGTCTCGGTCAGCTACTACGAGCGGCTGGAGCAGGCACGCGCCTCCCGCCCGTCTCCGCAGGTGCTCGACGCGCTCGCGAAAGCCCTCCAGCTCACCGGGGCGGAGCGCGAGCACCTGGCCGGGCTGGCCGGCCAGATCCTGCCCGACGCGCACCGCGAGCACGAGCGAATCCCCGTGGAAGCACAAGCGATCCTCGACCGGCTCGGCACCATTCCGGCTTACATCGTCAACAGCAGGCAGGACATCGTCGCCTGGAACCGCGCAGCGGTGGCCCTGATCACGGATTTCGGCCTGGTGGCGCCCGGCGAGCGCAACGCCGTCCGGCTCGCTCTGCGGCTGGCCGGCACCCTGTGCAACGCCGCGCCGGCAGCGGACGCGACTTTCGCGCGGCAATTCGCCGCGCAACTGCGGACGGCCATCGTGAAACACCCCGCCGACCGTGCGCTGGCCGAGCTGATCAACGAATTCGCCGCCCACGACGCCGATTTCGCCGCCGGCTGGCGTGACCATGACGTGCGCCCCATCCCCGCCGTCCGCAAGCGGGTGAACCACCCGGTTCTGGGAGAACTGGAACTGGATCGGGCCACTCTGCTGTTCCCCGGCGCGGGACACACCCTGGTGATGTACACGGCCGAGCCGGGCAGCTCGAGCGCCGCCGCCCTCGAGCGGCTCTGACGGCTTCGCCACACCTCACGTACTCGACTCCGGCCGGCCAGGCGCGGCACAGGTGAGGCCGGTCAGGTAGTCGTTCAGGGCGAGGGCCGTGACGACCGCGGCCCTTTCGTCGCAGTTCGGCGACGAGCGCGAGCATCTGCTCCTTCTGCCGGGTCCGGGCTCGATAGGTCGCCAACGCGCCGCCATCTCTTCCAGGCCGCGGCGCGGGAACCCGGCCACCACGCCGATCTTCGCCGGGTTCCTGGCCGCGTTCATCACCGCCAGCCTGCTCAAGACCTACGTCCGCGCGGTACGGTCGCGGCGTGCGGGCGTCCGCTACGCGACCGGGCCGGTGAGCAAGGCCCTCGGATCCGGCACTCGCGCAGGAAGCCACACGGAGCTGATCGACCTGCTAGCCCGCCATGGGAGGCGGCTCGAAGGCGGCCCAGTTGTGCAGCTCATAGCCTTCCCCCGATCTGCGCACCTCGGCGGCACCCCGCCCGGGGAAATGCGCCGGTACGACCAATGCACCGGTTTCGGCGGCCTCGCCGAGCAAGCGGGAACGCGTTGCCCGCGCTTCCGCCTGGTTTTCACAGAAGCAGCTGTTGGCCGCCGGCTCGGCCACCTGGACCGGACTGTGCAGGAGATCCCCGACGAAGAACGCCCGGTCCGTGCCGGAATTCAGCTTGAGCACCGACGATCCGGGCGTGTGCCCGGGCGCCGGTGCCAGCGTCAGGTTCCCGTCGACGGCGTAACCGTCCTCCCACAACGTGGCGAGCCCCTGCTCGAGGATCGGCGCGACGCTGTCGGCGAAGACGAGGTGACTGCCCCGGCGGCGCAGGCGGTCGGCGTCGGTGTGCACCGGGGGACGGCGGTGTTCGTTCCCGGGGTCGAAGTAGTCGCGGTCGACGCGCGGAATGAGGTAGCGGGCGTTGGGGAACGTCGGTGCCCACTCGTCGTTGTCCAACCGGGTGTTCCAGCCGACGTGGTCGTAGTGGACATGGGTGTTCACCACCAGGTCGACGTCCTCGGGCTCGACACCGGCACGGCGGAGGTTTTCCAGGAACGGGGTCTGGAGGTGGTCGAACTGCGGGATCTGCGGACGTTCACGGTCGTTTCCCGCACCGGTGTCGACGACGATGGTGCGCCCTTCGCTGCGCAACACCCAGCTCTGGATGGCGCAGTGATACGCGTCGTTGTCCGGGTTGCGGAACTCCGGGGTCAGTGCCGCGCGGCCTTCCGGGGTGCTGTCGGGAACGAAGGCGCTCACCGTCCTGATCGACCCGCTCCACTCCACCACGCGGGTCACCGTCACGTCTCCCAGCCGGATCGTGTCGCCGCTCATGCCCCGACCACCGCCAGCGGGCGAATCGGCGCTCCGGTGGCACCCACCACGTTGAGCGGTGCGCCGATGAAGAGGAATTCCGCGGTGCCGGCGGACGACAGCGTCTCGGACAGGGTTTCCAAAGCCATCACCTCGATCAGATTGATGCCGTGTTCGTGCAGGAGAAGCCGGTGGACCGGCAGCGGAGCGGGTCCAGGGCCGGGTGGGCGGTGTTCAAGGGCGATGGTGTCGGCACCGACGGCGGCGACGCCGTGTCCGGCAAGCCATTCCGCGGCACCGAGGTCGATGCCGGGTACCCCGGAATCGTCACCGACGTAGGACCGCGAGTCGTGCCAGAGCTGTGCCCACCCCGTCCGGATCAGCGCCACGTCACCGGGCTTCGGCTCGGGCCCGGCCGCGAGGTCGGCCACCCCCACGGCCGTGCCCGGGTCCAGCCGCGTGACTTTCCGGCTCCGCGGCACGTCGTACAGCACCCCACGGCAGACGAGGGGCCGCACTTGGTCGATACCGTGACCGCGATAGCGACCCGCGTGCATCGCTTCCGCGACCGGCACACCGCCGTGGAGCTTGCCGTCCACGGCCACATGGCTCACCGCGTCCATGTGGGTACCGACGTGTCCGCCCAGCACCATGATCTCGTGCGAGCCAGTGAACCCGCCCGGATGGGGAAAGTCACCGTGACGGTGGCGCAGCGCGAACTCGAAGGGCGGGTGGGTGGGCGATGCGGGCATCCCGACCTCGAGCGGTTGAGCGAGGTCGACGACCGTGACGCCGTCAGCCAGCATGTCGAGCGGTGTCATGATCTTCAGCTTTCCTCATGCTCTGGGGAGCCGCCCGGCGAAGGGTGGCCAGGTCCGCCCCGCGTCCTTCGGGGAGCGTCAGCACGGTCGCTGCCGACACCAGCAGGAGCAGGACGACGTAACCGGTGAAGAACGCAGGCCCGAACGTCTGTCCGGCCCACGTCTGCAGGTAGGGCGCCGTGCCCCCGAAGACAGCCACCGCCACCGAATACGGCACGGCCAGCCCGGCGGTGCGAATGCGCGTCGGGAACAGCTCCGCGTAGGCCGCCGGCAGGATCGACACCCCGGCTCCGATGAAGACCATCGCGATCGACATCGCGATCCCCAGCTGGACGGCGTCCCCGAGATCGAGCGCCTGGAGCGGGAACAACGTCGCGGCGGTACCCAGGTGACTGATCAGCATCACGGGCCGCCGCCCGATCCGGTCCGAGAGCGCACCCCAGAACGGCAGCACCGCGATGAGCACGAGGCTGGACAGCACCCCCGTCAGCAGGGCGGAACTCGAGTCGAGGTGCCGTGTCGTGATGGCGTAGGCGGGTGCCGCGATGACCCAGGCGTAGTAGACGACGGTCGGTCCGACCGACATGCCGATCACCTGCAGCGCCGCGCGGCGGTGGCGGAGCAGGTCGGGCCAGAACGGCTGCTTCCGCGCCGCACCTCCCTGCTCCTTGACGAAAACCGCGGACTCGGCGAGGGAACGCCGGACCCACAACGCGATCACGCCGAGCACGCCGCCGACGACGAACGGGATCCGCCAGCCGTAAGCGACCATCTCCTCATGCGTCAAGGTCAACGACAGGGCCAGCCCGAGCAGCACGCCGACCGAGTTGCCCCCTACGCTCGCGATGTAGATGAGGCTCGACCACAGACCCCGGCGACGGGTGGGAGCCTGTTCCGCCAGGTACGTCTGCGCCGAGGGGAGTTCGCCACCCGCCGCCAGTCCCTGAAGCACCCGGCAAGCCAGCAGAATCAGCGACGCTCCTACGCCGGCTGTGGCGTAAGTGGGAGCGAAGCCGATGATCAGGCTCGCGGCGGCCATGCCGCCGACCGTGAGACTCATCATCGGACGCCGGCCGACCCGGTCGGACAGCCTGCCCACGAGCAGGCCGCCGAGCGGCCGCGCCACGAAACCCACCGCGAAGACCGCGAGTCCGGCCAGTAGCGCCGATCCCGCCGTGTCACCGGGAAAGAACTGCTCGGCGAAAAAGGGGACGAAGATCGTGTAGATGCCCCAGTCGTACCACTCGATCGCGTGGCCGAGGCAGATGCCGAGCATGGTCCGGCCGGCACGCCGCCGGCCACCTTCGTGCGGGTTCGTGGTCATCGTGAACGCTCCGGAATCTCGGTGGTCGCGGCGGAACGGGGACGGCGCAACGCAAGCTCCGCGAGAAGGGTCGCGCCGAGGGGAAGCACCGCTTCGTCGAACATCGCCCGTCCGCTGTGGTTGAACGGTGCCGTGTCCGGATCGGTCCCGGCGGGCAACGCGCCCACTGCGATGAACGCACCGGGCACCTCGCCCAGGACCCGCGAGAAGTCCTCTGATCCGGTGAACGGATGCTTCAGCCGGCTCAGCAGGCTCCCCCCGAAGACCTCGGAGATCGTCTGCCCGGCGAACGCGGCCTCACCGGGGTCGTTGACCGTGGCCGGACGCTCACGTTCGAATCGGACGTCGACCTCGAGCCCGTGCGCCGCGGCGATGCCCTCGACCAGCCGCCGGGCTTCGGCGCCGACCCGGACCGCGGCCGCGTCGGAGAACGTGCGCAGCGTCGCCTCGAACCGTGCCGTCGGCGGGATGACATTGCGCCGCGTTCCCGCCTCGACGACGCCGACCGTGAGGACGACCGGGTCGAACACGTCCACCCGGCGGGTCACCAGCGCCTGCAACGCCGTGATCATCTCGGCGGTGGCCGGCACCGGGTCCCGGGCCAGGTGCGGTGTGGCGGCATGGCCGCCGCAGCCCGACACGGTGACGTCGAGACGCGAGGAGGAGGCCAGCACCACGCCCGGCCGGAGGTGAAAACCCTGGGGCAGGGTCGAGAAGACGTGCAGGGCGTAGGCGGCGCCGACGCGCTCCCCCGCGGCGTCGAGCACCCCCTCCTCGATCATCGCCCTGGCGCCTTCCCAGCCCTCCTCCCCCGGCTGGAACATCAGGACGACGTCGTTCGCCAGCTCCGCCCGGCGAGTGGCCAGCAGGCGGGCCGCGCCCACCAGCATGGCGGTGTGCAGGTCGTGCCCGCACGCGTGGGCCGCACCCGGCACGGTGGAGGCGAACGCCAGCCCGGTCTCCTCCTGGACCGGCACCGCGTCCATGTCCCCTCGCAGCAGGACCGGGGGCCGGCCGGACAGCGCACCGCTCGCGCGCAGCACGGCCGTGACCGATGTGGTCGCCCGGCCCGTCGAGATCTCCAGCGGCAGGCCGTCGAGGGCGTTGAGCACCGCGTCCCGCGTTCGCGGCAGCTGCAGGCCGAGCTCCGGCTGGGAGTGCAGCAACCGCCGAAGCCGGACGACTTCGTCACGCATGGCGTGCGCGTCGTCGAGCAGACTCATTTCGTCCTCCGAACGTCTGAGAGGAGCGAGTATGCGATCTGCCGCGATACGATCACGTGATTCCGATGGATTCGTGCAACAGAGAGACTGATTCGGTGATTTCCGTGCATCCGATCCTTGACGAGAAGGAGCTGCGGCTGCTCCACGGCCTCCAGGTCGCGCCGCGGATCCCGTGGGCCGAGGCCGCACGCATCCTGGGCACCACCGCGGCCGGCGAAGCGGCCAGGTGGGCCAGGCTGCGGGAGCGCGGACTCGCGTGGATCACCGCCCACCCCGGCGGCAGCTACCGGCGGGTCACGCTCGCACTGGTCGAGGTGGACTGCCTGCCCGGCGCCCGGCGGGCCGTCGTCGACGCCGCGTGCGCGGACCCGCGCGCCGTCACCGTCGAAGAGTCGACACGCGGACGGGACCTCCTCCTGACCGTCATCACCGAGGACCTCGCCGCGCTCACCCGGTACGTGCTCGACGATCTCGAGAGGCTTCCCGGAGTGGCCCGCCAGCGGACCTTCGTCGCGACGGCGGTGCACCGGCACGGCAGCCACTGGCGCCTCGATGCGCTCAGCCCGGTAGAGGAGTCCGCTTTCCGGGCTGCGGCCCGCGAACCGGCGCGCGTCCCGGCGGCACCGCCACGGGACGCGTGGCCGTTGATCGAGGCGCTCGCCGTCGACGGGCGCAGCACGGCGGCGGACCTGGCCCGTTCGACGGACCGGAACCCCGCCACCGTGCGCAGGCAACTCGGCCGGCTGCTCGCCTCGGACCTGCTGTCGTTCCGCTGCGAACTCGCCTCGGAAGTCTCGAGCTGGACGGTGAGCAGCACCTGGACGGCGCACGTCGAGCCCGCCGACCACCGCAGGACCGTGGCAGCGCTCGCCACCTTCCCGGAATTGCGGATGTGCGTGTCGACCACCGGCGACGCCAACCTCGCCATGACCTTCTGGACGCGATCGCCGCACGACATGCTCCGCATCGAGCGGAAGCTGGGCGAGCACCTGCCGTGGCTGCGGACCCGGGACAACGCGATCAACCTCCGCACGCCCAAACGCATGGGCTGGCTGCTGGACGGCGCCGGCCGGGCAACCGAAACGGTGATCCCGCCGACCGCGCTCGCGGCCTACTGAGCGGGCCTCGACGAGCTGTCGATCAGCACCTCCTGCCCGCCACGGGCCTCCTGGGCATGAAGTCGGGCAGGGTGAGGGCCGAATGGGCCGGTCGCGGCTCGGCGGCGGGCATGGCCACGAGCTTGCGCAGCCTGTCGTTGCGCTGGTCCAAAGCCTGGGCGGTGGTCGGGAAGAGCGTGGCGCCGCCTTCGCCGACCAGCCCCTGGTTCACGGCCACGAACTCACGCGTGCCGTCTTCGTAGGCGGCGAACCCGGCGGTGTGGTCTCGGCCCGCCAAGGAACCGGCGAGCATGTACGCGCCGACGAGCGCGAGGCTGGAACCCTGTCCGGTGAGGAACGAGGGCGCGTACGCGGCGTCGCCCGCCAGCGCGACCCTGCCGCTGTGCCAGCGGGGCATGCGGATCTGGCTGACACCGTCGAAGAACACGTCGTCCGCCTCGTGCATGGCGGTCAGCATCGCGGGGACCTCCCATCCCGCGTCGGCGAAGACCGAGGCGACGAGTTCCCGCTGGGCCTCCCGGTTCGCGAACACGTCGAACGGCGGTTCCGGCTGGTCGAAGTTCAGGAAGGCGTGCACCTCCTCGTCCTCCCCCACCGCGTAGAGCGCCGCGGCCCTGCCCGGCGTGTTCCACATGACGGTCTCGTGGGAGAGCCCGAAGGTGTTGCGCATGGGGAACACGGCGAAGCAGTAGCCGAGGTACCGGTGGAACTGCGTTTCGGAGCCGAACACGAGCTCCCTGGTCCGTGAGTGCGTACCGTCCGCGCCGAACACCAGGTCGAAGGTGCGTTGGCCGCCGCCGCGAAAGGTCACGTCGACCCCGTCGCCGGACTGGACCAGGGTGTCGATGGAGTCGTCGAACCGGACCTCCACGTCGTCGCGGACCGCGGAGTAGAGCGCGTCGGTCAGATCCCCGCGCCGCACCTCCAGGTCCCGTCCCTCGACACCGCCGGTGACCGCGTGCGGGTGAACCGAGGCCACCTCAGCGCCGTTCCGGTCGAGAAAGGTCAGCCGTCGCAGGTCGAGGTGCGCGTCCCGCAGTCGTGGCAGGATTCCCATCCTCCGGACGACCTCCAGCGCGGTGCCGCGCACGTCGATGGGATAGCCACCGCTGCGCACCGCGGGCGCCCGCTCCACCACCGTGACCGCGTATCCGTGGCGGGTCAGCCAATACGCGAGCGTGGGACCGGCGATGCCGGCCCCGGAAATCAGGACCCGGCTCTTGGGCGCGGTGCTGGTCATGCCTTGACTCCCTGGTGCATGGTGCGGGTGACGAACAGGGCCAGCGCCGTGACGACGCCGGCGAGGACGAATCCGGTGGTGTACGACGATTCGGCCGCGACGTCCGACCCAGACGGGGTCCCGGCGGCGAGCAGCACGCCACCGAGCATCCCGCCCGAGGCCATGCCGAGCACGCGGGTCACGAGGATCAGGCTGGTGGCGACGCCGGTCTCGGTCGCCGCGAAGGAGGTGGCGATGCTGGTCGTCATCGCGGTGACGACCAGGCCGTTGGCCAGTGCGACCAGTGCCTTGCCGACGACGAGGTACCACGCCTCGGAGTGCACGACCGACATGGCGATCAGGGCGACCGCCATGACGACCACCCCGGCGGTGGCCACGGAACGTGAGCCGGATCGCCGCTCCCAGTTCCCGCCCAGCGGTCCGGCCAGCGTCGCGACCACGGTGCTGGGCAACAGGAAGAGGCCGATCTCGGTGGCATCGGCCCCGAAGCCGTACCCGTCACCGGACGCGCTCCACAGCTGGGTGACGAGGAAGATCGCCATCGAGGTACCGACGCAGATGGTGAACGTCAGCACGCTCGACTTCCACACCATGGGCCGGGCCAGCAGGCGCAGATCGATCATCGGCGAGGCCGCGCGACGCTCGACGGCGATCCAGCCGGCCACGAGCACGGCCAGAAGGACGACGAGGCCGCACAGCAGGAGCGGTTGCGAAGCGAGGTCGGGGGCGAGGTCGAGCACGAGCATGAGCGTGATCAACACCCCGCTCAGCAGGACCAGTCCTGGCCAGTCGACCCTGGCGTCGTCCGACTCCTCCGGTGGGTCCGCCCGCACCAGCCGGCTCACGAGGAGGGTGGCCACGGTGACGGCGATCGTCGGGAGCGCGAACATCCAGTGCCGGGACAGCTGCTCCGCCACGGGCCCGGCCAGCAGCGTGCCCGCCATCCCGCCGCCCACGAACAGTCCGCTGACCACCCCGATGGCCACCTTCGCCTCTCCCGCGGGCAGTTGTTTGCGCACGACGATGAACGACAGGGGCAGCGCGCCCACCATCGCGCCCTGCAGTACCTGACCGGCCAGCAGCACGGGCAGGCCCGGCGCCAGTGCGGACACCATGCCGCCGACGCACACCACGATCATCAGCCGGACCAGGACTCGTTTCCCGCCGTAGCGGTCGCCGAACCGGCCCGCCAACGGCGTCACGAGCGCGCCGGTGATCGGGAGCAGAATGCTGAGCAGTGCCCCCGCGGCCGGCCCCATGTCCAGTTCGCGCTGCAGGAGCGGGAGCGTTGGCTGCACGACCGACTCCAGGGCACCGCTGGCGAGGGCCAGCACGCCGAGAGCCCCGACCGCAGCCTTCCCGGCCCGCACCGGAGGAGCCAGGGTTGTGGTCATGGGAATCCTTTCCGTGGCAGAAGGTGAGTGGGGAATCCACCGGGCTACTCGACGGCGAGCGCCGCCTCGGCCGGTCGGCCGCGGGTGGCCCGCCAGGTGGGCAGGAGCGTGGCTGCGAGCGTCAGCAGAACGGTCAGCGCGGCGATCGACACGGAGATCCACGGGGACCCGGCGGGCAGCACCGACCCGAGGCGCTTGAGGCTGACCGGTACCAGGATCCCGAGCACGGCGACGGTGCCCAGCGCGATGCCGCCGAAGGCCAGGATCGCTGCCTCCACGGCGGCCATCCGCAGCACCTGGCCCCGAGTCGAGCCCGCGAGCCGCTGCAGCCCGAACTCCCGCCGCCTCGCCGTCATGCTCGACACCAGCGTGTTGATCATGGTGATCGCCGCGTACCCCGCGATCATGACCACCATGAGGTAGATCGCGAAGTTGGCGGTCGTCTTCTGGTCGTCGAACTCCCGGAGCAGGACGTCGCGGCCGGTCACCGTCAGACCGTCCTCGGCGGAGGTCGCCGTGGTCAGCTCCGCCGCCAACCGTCCGGGGTCGGTGCCCTCGCCGGCTTTGACCAGGATCCGCGTCGCGTGCGCCTCGGTGGTGTGCGCGGCCAGGGTGTCGGCGGGAAGCAACAGGGTGTCGTACCCGTCCGGGGCGGCGAACAGGGCCGCCACCCGCACGTCGAGGGGGGTGTTGTCGCCCATCCGCAGCGTGATGGTGCCGCCGACGTCGACCCCCAGCGCCTTGGCGTGCTCGTCCGCGATCGCGATCGTGTCGTCGCGCAGGTCGGCCAGCCGGCCCGCGGTGACCTGGACCGGTGTGGTGGCGTCGGCGCCCTCGGCGGTGACGCCCTGGAGGGTCCAGCCCTCGTTCCCCGGCGAGCGGTCAGCCGGCTCCTCGATGAAGCCGACGCTGTCGACGTACTCCGAGGCTCCGGCGACGTCCGGCAGGTCGTTGATCAGGTCCACCAGACCCGGCGGGAAACGGTCCTGAGTGGTCACCACGGCGTCGGCGACGAGGTTGCCGGCGAATGCCCGCCGATCGGCCGCGTCGTTGGTCGTCTGCAGGTACAGCATGCCGGTCGAGACCGCGGTCAGCAGGATCACCGGTCCCAGTACGGCTGCCGTCCGGCCGCCGTGGCCACGCGCGTTGAGCACGGCGAGCTGGCCGGTCACGCCACCCAGCGCGCGCACGGGCCACTGCACGGCGAAGGTCGTGACCTTCGTCAGCACGGGTGCGAGCACGGCGAACCCGATGGCGAGCAGGATCACCGCGGGCGCGGCGGTGGCCGGCGTGAGCGGTCCGCTCACCACGGCGATGGTCACGATGGTCATGGCGATGCCGCCCGCCAGGGAAAGCACCGCCGGCAGCAGGCGCCCGCGGCCGATCGGCCCGGCCTCGGCCGAGACCTCCGCGAGCGCCTGGGCCGGCTTGACGCGTGACGCCCTCCGGCCGGCGCCCACGGCACCGGCCAGGGCCGCGAGGATCGCCATCGCCATGGCGGCCACAGCCGGGATCCAGCCTTGCCGGAACGCCAGGCCGGCCGCGGCGATCCCGCGCTCGGTCAGCCGGTCGAACACGAACTCGCCCAGGAACCGCCCCGGGAAGTAGGCCAGTGCGGTGGCGACGACGGCCAGGAGCAGCGTCTCACGGGAGATCAGCCGACGCAGGTGACGAGGTGTCGCCCCCACGGCTCGCAGCAACGCCAGGTCCCGGCGGCGCTGGGCGACCGAAAGGCCGAGCATGGAGGCCACGCCGAAGACGGACACCAGGATCGCGAAAGCGGTGAAGACGCCGGCCAGGGCCATCACGGTGACGCCGCTCGCCTTCGCCTCACGCAGTTCGGCCTGTCCCCGCTCGTCACCGACCAGGGTGACGGTTCCGCCGGCCAACTCGGCGTCGATTCGCTGCCGGAGCTCGCTGACGGCCACTCCCGGCTCGGCCACCACACCGATCGCATCGACGGTCCCCGGCGGCGGGGCTCCTTCGAAGACGAAGCTCTCGGTCTCCCGCACCCCGGGCAGCGCCGCGATCGTGTCCGCCAGCCCCGCGTCGATGTGGACCCGCTCGGGCAGGATCGGCGGTTCGTCGGGGTCGCCGCCGGAGTCGTGGTACTCCTGGTCGCCGGTGACGACCACGTCGGCCGAGGCCAGCCGCTGCGGCGGCACAGCCGTGCGGATGCCGGTCTCGATCAGGCCGCCACAGGCCATCATGATGGCCGCCGCGAAGAACACGGCGAGAAAAGCCGCCGCGAACAGACCCGCGCGGAACCGCAGGGTGCGCAGTGCGAGCTGCAGCATCAGCGCTGCCCTCCCCGGTTCGCCACCGGCTGCGGGCGGGGACCTTCGTCGGCGAAGGCGCCCAGGCGGGTCATCCGGTCGGCCACGGATTCGGCGGTCGGCGAGTGCAGCTCACCGGCCAGCCGCCCGTCGGCGAGGAACAGGACACGATCGGCGTACGAAGCCGCGACCGGGTCGTGGGTCACCATCACGATCGTCTGACCGTCCGCGCGCGACGAGTGCCGCAGCAAGGTGAGAACGTCCCGCGCGGTTCTGGTGTCCAGTGCGCCGGTCGGCTCGTCGGCGAAGATGACGGCGGGGTCGCTGATCAAGGCCCTGGCGATGGCGACCCGTTGCTGCTGCCCACCGGACAGCTCCGCCGGACGGTGGTTGCTCCGCCGGGCGAGGCCGACCTGGTCGAGGATCCGCGCAACCCGGTCCCGGTCGGGTTTGCGGCCGGCGAGCCGCAGCGGCAGCGTCACGTTCTGCCGCACGGTCAGGACCGGAAGCAGGTTGAACGCCTGGAAGACGAACCCGATCCGGTCCCGCCGCAGCGTGGTCAACTCGGTCTCGGTCATCTCGCTGAGCTCGTGCCCCTCGAGCAGTACCGAACCGGATGTCGGCTGATCGAGTCCGGCCGCGCACTGCAACAGGGTGCTCTTGCCGGAACCCGATGGCCCCATGATCGCCGTGAACGTTCCACGGCCGAACCGCGTCGTCACCTCCTCCAGCGCCACCACCTGGTTGTCGCGCCGCCCATAGAGCTTGCGAACGGCCGTCAGCCGAATCGCGTCGCTGCTGTTTCCGGGGTTCATCGAACTTCTTCCTGCCGCTGTGCCGTCCGAGCCGGTGCCGGACGATTCCGCCACCAACCCTGTCCCGCACCGCGGTGCCACACATCGTGTGCCGAGACCGTCTCCGCCTGGTGCGTACGAACCGGCTCGGCCCGTTTCTGGTGCGAACGCACTACACGCGCGGCCGGCCGTCCACTGCACAAACCATCTAGGCTGATCTTGTGCTGCGGTCGAGGGACATCGATGACGGACGGACGTAGGTCACCCACGCCGCCGATCGAGTCGTGGTGGCGGGACGGAACGGTCGTCGCGGTGGCGTTCGCGCTCTGCCTACTCGGTGGTGCGCTGCGGGTGGACGACACGGTGACACCGCCGCCGTTGACGGCCTACTTCCTCGCAGCGGTGTCGTCCGGGTTGCTCCCGGCGCGGCACCGCGCGCCCGTGGCCACCGTGATCGCCACCACCGTGTGCGGCATGCTCGTCGCGCCGATGGGCCTGCTGTCGACCCCGCTCATGGTGGCCCCCACCGCCATCAGCGCCTACTCGCTGGCCGTTCGCGCCGAACGACGAGCGCTCGCGGCCCTGCTTCCAGCGGCGGCGCTGCTGGTCGCCGTCCCCCCGTTCTTCGAAACGGACTTCTCGTGGGCGGACACCAGCAGGCTGGCGACCGTGGCCGCGACACCACTCGTGGCTGCCGTGTTCGGTCGCTCGACGCGGCACCGGCAGGCCTACCTGACGGTCATGGAGGAGCGGGCACGCCGGGCCGAGGAAAGCCGGGACGAGGAGGCACGCCGGAGAGTGGCCGGGGAACGGCTTCGCATCGCCCGGGAGCTGCACGACCTGGTGGCACACCAGATCACCCTGGCCAACGCGCAGGCCACCGTCGCCGCCCACCTGTTCGCGACCCGCCCGGAGCAGGCTCGCACGAGCCTGGACGAACTGGTCGGGACCACCCGCCACGCCCTCGACGAACTGCGGGCCACGGTCGGCCTGCTGCGCCAGCCCGAAGACACCCCCGACACCTCCGCACTCACCGAGCCGGCGCCCGGGCTGTCGCAGGTCCCCGAGCTGCTGAGCACCTTCCACCGCGCCGGCCTTGCGGTGTCGATGCACGAGGATGGCACGGCCAGACCATTGCCGCCGGGGATCGGCCTCACCGCCTACCGCATCATCCAAGAGGCCCTGACCAACGTGACCAAGCACGCCGCCACCGGTGGCGCCGAGGTACGCCTGGTCTGGGATCGCGACCACGTGACCATCACGGTCACCGACAACGGCGGCGGCGCCCGCAAGGCTCAAGAGCGCCCGCCCGGCTACGGTCTGATCGGGATGAGTGAACGGGCGGCCGCGGCCGGCGGGACCCTCGTCGCCGGTGCGCGTCCCGAAGGGGGTTTCCGCGTCTCCGCCCGCCTGCCTGTTCCCACCGCGGGCAGGACGGCGCGCAGAACTGACGGAGCGACCGATCGCGAGGGCCGATGATCCACGACACACCAGGCGACGGACCGAACACCGGCGAAGCGGCCAGGGGTGACGCTGCGCCGCTCCGGGTCCTCCTCGCCGACGATCAGGCGTTGCTGCGCGGCGCTTTCCGCACTCTCCTCGACAGCGCCGAGGACATCGCCGTGGTCGGCGAGGCGGGCGACGGCAGGGAGGCGGTGGCCCTGGCCCGCAAGCTGCGCCCGGACGTGGTGATCACGGACATCCGGATGCCCGGCACCGACGGCCTCGCCGCCACCGCGGAAATCTGCGCCGATCCGGATCTGCGTGCCACCCGTGTCCTGATCCTTACCACCTACGAGACCGACGAGTACATCGCCCAAGCCCTGCGCGCCGGGGCCAGCGGCTTCATCGGCAAGGGGATCGAGGCGCAAGGACTGCTCGACGCCGTGCGCACGATCGCCAACGGTGACACCCTCCTGTCCCCGGCGGCGACCCGGTCCCTGGTGGCACGTTTCCTCGCCACCCCGGCCGACTCGCCACCACGCCATCCCGAACGACTCGCCGCACTCACCCCGCGCGAACGCGAGATGGTCGCTCTCGTCGCGACCGGCCTTTCCAATGTAGAGATCGCCGACCGGATGTACCTCAGCCCGTTCACCGTCCGCGCCCACGTGCAGCGCGCCATGTCCAAACTGGACGCACGCGATCGCGCGCAACTCGTTGTCATCGCCTACCAGACCGGTCTGGTGGCCGGAACAGAATCTCCCTCCTGACCGATCGTCGGGCTCGGCGGGTGTCCAACGGGAAGGCCGTACCGCTCCGGCTGCGTGTCGGCTACTGCCGCCTGGCCCACACCGAAGCTCTGCCCGACGAGAATGCCCGCACCAGATCGGGGTTCGCCCCAACGCGGCAGACCGAATCCGCCGGTCGCCGGGAAAGTCGGTGGCTCCAGGTCTGCCAGGCGCACGGCCTGTCCGGCGGTCGCCACCTCGGGCCGGACGACGACGCAGACGGCACTGCGTGCCCGCTCACGCGGTAGGTGACGGCCCCGAAAGTACCCCCTCGGGTAACGCGATCGCGCCGTCGCGCTGACTAATGTCCAGAAATGAGCATCGAGAGCACGAGCATCGATACCGCTCCGGCCGAACGCGTGGTTCGCGGAGTGGCACTGACGCAGTTCACGGCGCCCGGGACCGAGCGGAAGCCGAGTCCGATGGTGATGGTGCACGGTGGCTGCCACGGTGCATGGCAGTGGGCGAACCTGCAGGGCTGGTTCGCCGGACGGGGCTGGGACTCGGTCGCGTTCGACTGGTTCTCGCACGGGAAGTCGCGGACGCTGCCGCCCCACGAGTGGGTGCGGCGCGAGATCATCTCGGTGCGGGAAGAAATCGACATCGCGTGTGACGAGGCCGGCGCGAGGCCCGTCCTGATGGGGCACAGCATGGGCGGGCTGGCCTCGCTGAACTACGCGGCGACGACCCAGCGCGACCTCGCGGCGGTGGTGCTCCTGGCCCCGGTGGTCCCTCGGCAATACGCCCTGAATCCGATCGAGATCGAAGTGGATCCGGAGCGGCCGTGGAACCCCCCGGATCCGGAAACCGCCCGGATGCTGTTCTACTCAGGCGTCGACGACGAGACAGCGGCGGCGCTGTACCCGAAACTGCAGGCGGAATCGCCGGCCGCGGTGTGGCAGGCGACAAGGTGGACAGCCGAAGTAAACGTCGCCACCGTGCGAGCGCCGGTGTTGGTGGTGGCCGCCGAGAACGACGTGCTGACGCCTGCGGAGTACGTGCTCGCGTTGGCTGAAGGTCTCGGCGCGGAACACATCCTGCTCCCCGGCGTGGGCCACGGTGTCACCCTGGATCCCGGGTGGCCGCAGCTGGCTGAGCGCATCGATGCTTGGCTGAGCAGCGTGCTGTGACCAAGACGGTGCAGGGCGGCCGTTCCGTGCTCACGTAGGAGCGGCCCGTCCGGATCGTGCGGTCAACTGCCGGTGGCGCCCGATCCACCCGCGGCCCAGATGCGCTGCATGAGTTCGGCTCGATTGCGCACGTCCGTCTTGGCGAACACGCGCTTCAAGTGCTGCTTCACGGTGTTCTCGCTGACAAAGGCGCGCTCGGCGATCTGCTTGTTCGTCAGCCCCTGGCTCACCAGCTCTGCGATCTCCTGCTCTCGCTTGGACAGCACATCCCAGGCCGGAAGCCGGGCGGCCTCCCCCGATGTCTGGTCGAGCAGCATGGTCAGGGCCGCGTCGTCGCGGCCGGGCAGGCGGAACGACTTGACGACCACCCGGCGCCTCGTCTGGTGCTCGACGGCCGTGCGGGTGCAGACGCGCTTGCTCGTGACGCGGAACTGTTCCATGGCGGTCACGATGCTGTCCTCGATGAGCGCGGTGGTCGACGCATTGTGCGCGGCGGATCGGGCTGTCCGGTTGCGGAACAGCACGTGCGCGTCGAGGTCTGTCACGACCAGCGCCTGTGGCACGTGGTCGAGGACATGCTCGAGCCGGGTGGCTCGCCGGTCCGTTTGCTCGTAACGCAGCGCCCGTTCGAGGGCGAGGCCGAGGTGCTCGCCGGCCAGCCAGGCGGCTGTGATGTCGGCTTCACTGAACGCCGGCTGACCCTGCGGCCGCGCGAAGTTCATGGTGCCGTAGAGGGCACCCGACACGATCACCGGCGCCTCGAGCGAGTGGTAGTAGCCGCCGACGTCGAGGGCCGTCCGAGCGCCGCAGCCCTCCCATACCTGGCGCGAGACGACGCGTGAGGAGTCGACCGGCCGGTTCTGCCGCAGCACGAACTCGAGCACGGGGTCATCCTGACGGCCGTAGGTCTCGTAGTCGGCGAGAAAATCGCTGTCCACCTGGGCTTTGAAGTCGATCATGTCGCCGGAGGTGGCGTCGATCTGGTACAGGCCGAGGCCGGGTGCCGCGATGACCGTGCTCGCGACGTTGAAGAAGGCGTCTTCGACATCACCGATCGTGAGCGCCGACTGCAAGGCGACGGCGAATCGATGTCCGCCGTCAGCCGACGGCGCGTTCTTCGGGGATACCGGCGCCATCGGCCTCATCTCCTCTCGGCAGGCCGACGGTGGCCTGGTGAAGTGGCTCACGCCTCGTGAAGGCTACCCGAAGAGGCCGCGGAAGTCAGGCCAGCGGACGTGAAATGCCTAGTTTTGTCGGACGATTTCACCTGCGTAACACTGGCACTACGCAGCATCATCGGAGTCGATGGCGCCGGCGTGTTGCCGTCATGGACATCATCGTCATACAATTTGCGGCGGAAGTTCCCGCGAGGCTCGTGGCCGCGTGCCCGGTGAGGATCACGCTGAATGCTCCACAGGACGGTGAAACGGTGACCGGACAGCGCTCGACCCGTGAGCGGCTGACCGACGAGGTGCGTGCGGCCATCACCGGCGGCCGGCTGCAGCCCGGCGCGCGGCTCAACGAACGCGAACTGTGCGAGCGCCACGGCGTCTCGCGCACGGCTTTGCGTGAGACGCTCCGCAAGCTGGAGGGCGAGGGCCTGGTGGCGGTCGAACCGAACCGCGGCGCGTTCGTCGCGCGGATCACCTACCAGGACGCTGAGGCGCTGTTCGAATTGCGCGGCGCACTGGAAGCGTTGGCGTGCAGTCTGTTCGCGCGTCGCGGCACACCGGAACAGAAGCGCGCGCTCGTCGAAAGCCTTCATCTCACCGCGGCGACCATGCGCGCGGGTGGGATCGACGAGACCCTCGCCGCGAAGGACCGGTTCTACGGCGCACTCCTCGACGGTGCCGGAAACCCCGAACTCACCTCGTCGCTGCGCCGGCTGCATGCCCGCATCCAGCTCCTGCGCCGGCACTCGCTGGCAGTGCCGGGCCGGACCGAACAGAGCATTCGGGAACTCGAAGCGATGTGCGAGGCCATCGTGGCCGGCGATGCCGAAGGTGCTCGGCTCGCCGGAAGCCGCCATGTGGCCCAAGCCGGCTTTGCCGCCTTGCCGAGGATCTTTGCCGAGGAAGCATCCACCGCCGGCCCCGGTCCCGCCGGAGAGGACTTCCTTCGTGTCCGAACAGGACCCGGTACCTGTTGACGAAGCACTCGAGTACGTCAACGACCCGGCCCGCGGCCAGGTGCTGCCCTACCCCGATCTGATGGCCGAGACGGACCTCGAGGAGGCCATCGAGATGGCCGCGCCCGGCACCCGCGCAACGTCCACAGTAGACTGAAAGTGCCATCCGGCGGCGTCTGATTACACCCGAACGGGGACGGTGCCGGGCGAAAATTCTCCCTAGCGTCATTCCCATCACCACGACGGTGGTGGAGATACCGTTACGGAGGAAGACCCGTGAGCCGTCTGATTGTGCGCAAGACACATGCACAGGTCGAGGAGACGCGGGAGGTGGCCGGCCGCACGGACGAGCGCGGCCCGCTGCGCAAGGTCGCGGTGTGCGCGGTGGTCGCGAACCCGTTCGCCGGCAGCGGCTACGTCGAGGACCTCACTGAGATCGTCGAGGCGTCGCGGGAGATCGGCACGTCGCTCGGCGAGCGCGCGCTGGCGCTGCTGGGTGAACCACCGGAAAGCTACGGAAAAGGCGGGCTCGTCGGCACCAGCGGCGAGCAGGAGCATGTGAACGCCGCCCTCACCTCGGTGTTCGGCAACGCGTTTCGCGACGCCATCGGCGGTGGCAAGGCGTGGATCACCTCGGTGACCAAAGTGGCGGGTCCCGACGCGATGATCGACGTTCCACTGGCGTACAAGGACGAGATCTGGGTCCGCAGCCACTACGACGCGTTCACCGTCACGGTGCCCGACAGCCCACGCCCCGACGACCTGGTGATCATCGCCGCCGTCGCGAACCGGGGCCGCATCAACGCGCGTGTCGGCGGAATGACGACCGAAGAGGCGGCGAAATGAGCCGGCTCGCAGTGACCGGCGCCGGAACCATCCTCTCCGGCGACCACCGGCAGCCGATCATCGCCGACGCCGACACGATCGTGAGTGTCGACGGGCTGATCACCGGCGTGGGCCGCCGCGCGGACCTGGCCGCGGAGGTCGGGGCGAGCGAGGCGGTGCTCGACGCGAACGGCGCCACCGTCGCTCCCGGTCTCATCGACTCCCATTGCCACGTGGTGCTCGGCGACTACACGCCACGGCAGAAGACCGTGGACTTCCTCGCCAGTTACGTGCACGGTGGCATTACCAGCGTCGTGTCGCCCGGAGAGATCCACGCCCAGGGCCGCCCGCACGACGCGATCGGGGTCAAGGCACTGGCGATCGCCGCGAAGTCCTGCTTCGCCAACTTCCGCCCCGGCGGGATGACCGTGCACGCGGGTGCCGTCGTACTCGAACCGGTGCTCACCGACGAGGACTTCGCCGACCTGCAGAAGGCCGGCGTGCGTCTCGCCAAGTTCGGCTTCGGCCTCTACGAGGACCCCGCGGACGGCTACGAACAGGTCCGCTCGGCGCAACGCCACGGCATCACGGTCATGTGCCACTCCGGCGGCGCCAGCATCCCGGGCAGCAAACCGATCACCCCGGATCATCTGTTGCACCTCGCTCCCGATGTCTGCGGCCACATCAATGGCGGCCCCACCTCGCTGTCGGCGGACGGCGTGGACACGATCATCGAGCGGACCGGCATGGCGCTGCAGCTGGTACAGGCGGGCAACCTGCGCTCCGCCGTGCGGATCCTCGAGAAATGTCACGACGAGGGCCGCCTCGACCGCGTTGTGATCGGCTCCGACACCCCGACCGGCACCGGTGTGATGCCCCTGGGTGTGCTCAAGACCGTCGCCGAACTGTCGTCGCTCACCTCGGTCGATCCGGCGGTGGTGTGGGCCGCTGCCACGGGGAACAACGCCCGCACCTGGGAGCTGCCCGCCGGTTTCATCCGGCCCGGCGCGGCTGCCGACCTCGTGGTGATCGACGCGCCGTGGGGCTCCACCGCATCGGACGCGCTCGGGGCGCTGGCCATCGGCGACATCCCCGGCGTGGCCGCCGTCGTCACCAGCGGCGAAGTCCGAGCGCTGACCAGCCGCAACACGCCCCGCGCGGCACGCCTGGCGGAGGTGCGGCCGGCGATGCCGCACCTGGCCGCCGCCGGTCACTGACCTACCCGTTCCTAACCACAGGGGAGCAACGATGTCCCTTCACGTCGTCTTCGAGCCCGGCAAGTGTCAGGGCTACGCCAACTGCCTGATCGAAGCCCCGGAGGTCTGGGACTTCGACGAGGACGCGAACTCCGCCGTGTTGCTCCAGGCCGACCCGCCGGATGTCCTGCGCGGCAAGGCGGAAGCCGCTGCCCGGTGTTGTCCGGCGAAGGCGATCACGCTCGAGGAGCGTGCAGGGTGAACCGGGTCGTCGTGGTGGGTGGCTCGCTGGCCGGGGTCAACGCGGCCGACGAACTGCGCGCCCGGGGTTTCGAGGGTGAGCTCGTGCTCGCCGGTGCCGAACGGCACCTGCCTTACACGCGTCCGCCGCTGTCGAAAGCAGCGCTCGCCGACGGCCTGGCCGAGGACGTGTTCCTGCGCGACCCGCGGTGGTACGCCGAACGCGACATCACGCTGAAGCTCGGGTGCGCCGCCACCGGGCTCGACACCCGCGCCCGCCTCGTCGCGTTCGAGGACGGCACCACTGAGCAGTACGACGGGCTCGTGATCGCCACCGGATCGGCCGTGGCCCGCGCGGTACTGCCCGGTTCCGTCGAACTGCGGGATCTGGACGACGCGCAACGGCTGATCCGGCTGCTCTCCGGCGCGCGCTCGCTGCTGGTCGTCGGCGCCGGGTTCGTCGGCCTGGAAACCGCCGCCACCGCGCGTGGCCTCGGTCTCGACGTGACGGTGGTCGATGTCGCGCAAACGCCCATGAGCCGCGTCCTCGGTCACGGGGTGGGCGCATGGTTGCAAGCCCGCCACGAGGAACGCGGCGTGCGTGTCCTGTGTTCCACCGGCATCACCGGTCTGTCGCCGGCCGGATCACGGACTCGCGCCGAGCTTTCGACAGGGGAAGTGCTGACCGTCGATGTCGTGCTCGTCGCGACCGGCGCGCGGCCCGCGACCGCCTGGCTCGGCGGCTCCGAGGTGCCCGTGGCCGACGGCGTGGTGTGCGAGCCGACACTGGCCGCCGGCGTGCCCGGCGTGGTCGCGGCCGGCGATGTGGCGCGGTGGCACAACGCGCTGTTCGGCGAGACCATGCGCGTCGAGCACTGGACGAACGCCGTGGAGCAGGGCATCCACGCCGCCGGCACACTCCTCGGCGACGCGCGGCCGTTCGAGTCCGTGCCCTATTTCTGGAGCGACCAGTTCGAGGCGAAGCTCCGCTGTGTCGGCCGGCCGCTGCCCGGCGACGAGACGGAGGTGCTCGTCGACACCGCGACCAAGCTCGTGGTCGTTTACGGCCGCGAGGGACTACTGCGCGGCGCCGTGTGCGTGAACGCGCCGCGAAAGCTTGCCTCTCTGCGCCAGGCCATCGCCGAACGGACCTCGTTCGACGCCGGCCTCGTGCGCTCGTGAATCCCCCACCCGGCCAACAAGAAAGGACCGAGATGACGAACTCTTCCGTCACCGCCAACCGTGACGCGTTGTCCATCATCGAACTCTTCCCGCAGGACGAGGACTGGTCGCTGCAGACCATGCGGTTGCTCGCGCAGGTCGCGGTCGGGGGTGCGGACCTGTTCGAGTGTGCTCGCACGGCCGCGCGCATCGGCAACACGAGCACCGACGGCGAAGTCTGGCAGCGCGAGTGGAGCCGCACGGCCGAGGAGATCACCGCCGCGGCCGAAACCGCTCTGGCCGAGGGTAATCTCACCACCGCGCGACGGGCCTTCCAGCGGTCCGGCAGCTACTGGCGCCACTCGGAGTTCTTTCTCGACACCGCCGACCCCCGCCGTGAGCAGGCCTACCGCAACGGCACGCGGAACTTCCAGAAGGCCGCGGAACTGTCTGGCGGACTGATCGAGCGGATCGAAGTGCCGTTCGAGGGCGTCACGATGGACGGCTACTTCGTCAAGCCCGACGCGAGCGGCACCCCGCGCCCGACCGTGCTGTTCCTCGGTGGCGCCGATTCATGGGCCGAAGAGCTGTACTTCATGGGTGGCACGGAGTTCCCCTCGCGCGGCCTCAACGTCGTACTCGTCGACACCCCCGGGCGCGGTAGCTCGCTGCGGTTCAAGAAGCTCTACAGCCGCCCGGACTACGAAGTTCCGGTGGCGGCCGTGCTCGACTTCATCACGCAGCGGCCCGATGTGGACACCGATCGCATCGGCCTTGCCGGCGTCAGCTTCGGGGGCTACTACGCCCCGCGCGCGGCGGCATTCGAACCGCGGGTGAAAGCGGTCGCGGCGTGGTGCGGCACATGGAGCATCCTCACCGACTTCTACGAGTTCTACCCGCCGCTGCAGAAGCAGCTGCAGTGGCTCACCGGTTCTGCCGACGACGCGCAGGCCCGGCACAAACTCGCCGAGTTCACGCTTGACGGCGTCGCGCAGAAGCTGACCATCCCCGTGTACGTGATGCACGGGACCGACGACCTCATCATGGACATCAAGGGCGCCCGGCGCTTCATCGACGCGCTGGCCAGCAACGACGTCACGGCCGACATCTACGACGGGGCCGGATCGCTGCACTGCAGCTACGACTACTTCTCCGTCGCAACGGCTCGGCTCGCCGACTGGTTCGTCCACAGGCTCGGGTGACGGCCATGTCCCTGTACGAAGTCCACAAGCTGCTCTGGGACGTCCGCCGGGTGCGCGACGTGACCGAGCGATACCGGTCCGACCCGGACGCGGTGCTCGACGAGTACGGCGTCGAAGGCGATTTCCGCACCTGGATGAAGGATCTCGACTTCAAGTCCCTCTACGAGCACGACGTCAACCCCTACCTTCTGTACTTCTGCGCGATCCAGCTGGAGGTCGACCGTGCCGACTATTACGCGCGTATCCGAGGGGTGAAGGCCCGATGAGCACACCGCGCACCGGAGGCAAGATCGTCGGGGCGTTCGCCGCTTCGCATTCGCCGGGCATCACCGGCTGGCCGGAACGAGCGGCGGAGGACGCCCGCAAGGCTGTCGAAGGAGCCTATGCCGAAGTGCGCCGGCGGATCGCCGAGCTGGAGCCCGACGCCGTGATCGCGGTGTCGGTGGAGCACTTCACCAACTTCAGCCTCGGCAACCTGCCTGCTTTCGCCATCGCGACCGGTGAGGACTACCTCGGCCCGGCGACTCCGGAGATGGCGAAGTTCCTCAATGTGCCCCAGCATCGCTACCCTGGCGACGCAGCGCTCGGCGAGCACCTCTACAGCAGTGCGCTCGACGCCGAGTTCGACCCCGCGCTGGTCCAAGGTGGACTGGAGTTCGACGAGAACTTCTGCGTGCCGCTCAAGCACCTCGACCCGGACTCGCGCTACCCGCTGGTGCCGGTGATCGTCAACGGCGTCAACCCGCCCTGGCCGACCGCCAAGCGCTGCTACGACTTCGGTCGCATGCTGCGTGGCGCCGTCGCCCGGCAGACGGCGGCGCAGCGGGTGGTCGTGCTCGCCACCGGCGGCCTGTCGCATTGGGTCGGGCTGCCGGAGTCGGGCGACATCAACGAGAAGTTCGACCGCGATTTCCTCGCCCGCCTGGAATCCGGTGACCCGGCCAGGCTCACCGCATTCACCCGCGAGGAGATCGACGCCGCCGGCAACGGGGCGCACGAGATCCGCACCTGGCTCGTCGCCGCCGGCGCGGCCGCGACCGGTTTCGACGTCCTCGCCTACGAACCGGTGTCCGCCTGGTTGACCGGGACGTCGGTCGCCGCCGCCCGAATCTGACTGTCCCCTCGCAACGCCCACCCCGAAGAGAAGGACACTGACATGAGCAAGCAGCCGAAGGTCACCGGACGCGACATGCGTGGCGTGATGGCCTATCCCCCGACCCCGGCGCTGCCGGGCGCCGAGCGCGTGGACGCCGCGAACACGGTCGACCTCGCCGAGACCGAGCGCATGATCCGCGCGTTCATCGGCGATGGCGTCGACGCGATCGCCCTCAACGGCACCCTCGGTGAGATGGCCACCCTCACCCTCGACGAGTGGCAGGCCTACGCCGGCTGCGTGGCCGAAACGGTCCGCGCCGTCAACCCGGACTTCCCGGTCTTCATCGGCGCCACCACCCTCAACACCCGCGACACCGTCTCGCGCATGCGGTTCCTCGCCGATCTGGGCGTTACGGGCACGCTGCTCGGCCGTCCGATGTGGGGGGAGATGGTGGCGCCGGTGATGGAGCGCTTCTACCGCGACGTCGCCGAGGCCGTGCCCGAGCTGGCCATCGTTGTCTACGACAACACAGCGGCGTTCCGCGGCATCATTCCGCGGCGCGTGTACCGGACATTGGTGGAGCTGCCTCAGGTCGTCGCGGTGAAGTACGCGGGTGGCGCGTCGGTCGGCTTCCGCTACCACAACGACATGGCTCACACCGGTACGAGGTTCCCGCTCATGCCGATCGAGACCGACTGGTTCCCCGCGTGGGAGATGTACGGCGAGGAGCTCGTCGGGATGGCCTGGTCCTCGACGACCGCGATGGGCCCCGGACCGGTGCTGGAGCTGCGCGACGCTCTGCGGCAGGGCCGCTTCGACGATGCGCGCTGGCTCACCGAGCGCCTGCGATGGGCGCACGAGCCGTTCCTGGTGGGCCAGGACTTCACCGAGTTCGCCAAGTACAACGTGCCGCTGGAAAAGATCCGGGTCAACGGCGCGGGCTACCTCGACGTCGGCAAGAGCCGCGTGCCCTACACCGAGGACCTCGTGCCGGCCGAGCACGTCACCACGACCGAGGAGCACGTGGCACGCTACAAGCAGATCGGCGCTGAGATCGAGAAACGCTTCGGCGTGCGGCAGTCGACCGGCCGGTGACCGCATGACCGCCTTCAACGATGCGACCGGGCTCGCCGATTGGGTGAGCCGCACCCGCGCGGGGCTCACCGAGGGCCGGTTTCCGGCACGGGCGTTCAACGACGTGGACGTCCACGCGCTGGAACAGGAACGGCTGTTCGCGAAGGCGTGGTGTTTCCTGGCCCACGAAAGCGAAATCCCGTCGCCCGGTGACTACGTGACACGCAAGATAGGGAACAACAACCTGATCGTCGCACGGGACGAGCACGGCGTGATCCATGCGAACCTCAACATGTGCCGTCACCGCGGCAACGTCATGTGCAAGTCGGAGATGGGCAACGCGAGCCACTTCCGCTGCTCGTACCACGGCTGGACGTACAAGAACTCCGGTGAGCTCGTCGGCGTGCCCTACATGAAGGAGGGTTACGAAGGCCGTCTCAAGCGGAAGGACTGGGGTCTGGTCGCGGTGCGCGTGGACACCTACGAGGGACTCGTTTTCGGCTGTCTCGACCCGGAGGGGCCGTCACTGGCGGAGTACCTCGGCGGGTTCCAGTTCTACCTCGACCTCTACCTCAAGCACGGGCTGGGCGGGGTCGAGGTGCACGGGCCACCCGACCACTGGGTGGCCGACACGGACTGGAAGATCTGCGCCGAGAACTTCGCCGGCGACGGCTACCACACCCCGGTGGCCCACCAATGGGGGTTCCACCTCGGGTACTTTCCGTCGTCGGGCACCACGCACAGCCAGGGCTGGGCCGCGAGCATCCCGGGCAAAGGCCACGGCATCGGCCTGGGTCACGGCCCTGGCTACCCGGCCTTCTCCGGGTTCCCCGACCAGGTCGTGGCGGGGATGAAGGAGGCCATGAGCCCGGAGCAGGTGGCGGTGTTCTCGCAGATCCGGACCGCCGTGGGCACGGTGTTCCCGAACCTGTCGTTCCTGATGCAGCCCTTCAGCCTCGTGCCGGGGGATCCAGGAGTGCGGTTCGTGACGATGCGGCTCTACCACCCGGCCGGTCCGGGGCGGATGGAAATGTACTCGTGGTGCCTCGTGCCGAAGGACGCCCCGGAGGACTACAAGGCCGAGGCATACCGTGCGTACACGCTCGCGTTCGGGCAAGCGGGCACGTTCGAGCAGGACGACTTCGAGAACTGGACCAAGGTCACCGCCTCGGCCGGTTCGGGTCTGGTGCGCGACCTCGACTTCCCCTACATCATGGGGATGGAGAGCGAGCCGGTCCCGGAGTTCCCCGGGCCCGGGCACGTCGTGCGCCCGTACGTCAACGACACCAACTTCCGGAACATGTGGAGCCGGTGGGGCGACTACCTGGCGGGTGAGGCGTGATGGGCGCGGTGGATTGCGACACCGTCGCCGCGGTGACGGAGTTCCTCTACCGGGAGGCGCTGGCGCTCGATGAACGCCGGTTTCGTGACTGGCTGGCGCTGCTGACCGACGACATCCGGTACGAAGTGCCGGTGCGCGTCACGCGGGAAAGCCTCGCCGACTGGGAGCTGTCCCCGACGTCGCGGATCTTCGACGACGACCGCGACACCCTCGAGGTCCGGATCCAGCGCCTGGAGACGGACTTCTCGTGGGCCGAGCAACCGCCGTCGCGTACCCGGCATTTCGTGACCAACGTGCTGGCCGATCCGGGCGAGGGCCCGGACGAGTTCCGGGTCTCATCCAACTGCTTCATCTACCGCAGCCGGGGCGACGACCCGACGCCGAGTTTCTACTCGGTGGCGCGCAAGGACGTCGTCCGCCGCACGGCGGACGGCTGGCGGCTCGCACGGCGGTGGGCGGTGTTCGACCAGTCGCTGATCAACGCTCACAACCTGTCCATCTTCGTCTGACAGTTCGATTGGGAGGTACCCGTGGACGAGCCGGGGATCGAACGCCCGCCGATCGGTGACGTCGTCGAGCTCGACGCCGAACCGGGTGACGGGCCGATCGTGATCGCGAACGAGTTCGTCGACGTCGTGGTCCGCAAAGTGCAGACGCGCAACGGGATGCGCCTGGACATCTGGTCACCGCGTCGGGGCTCGAGGGTGCTGCTCGACGCGGTGGCGCTCGACTGCCTCAGCTTTCAGGAACCGGAGCTGATCTCAGCGCTGCTCCAACGGCGGCCCGCGCCATGAGCTTGACCGGGCTCAGCATCCTCGTCACCGGTGGCGGCTCCGGCATCGGCCGGGCCGCCACCCTGGCCTACCTGCGCGAAGGCGCGAGGGTGACGGTCGTGGAGCGCTCGGCCGCCCACGCCGAGACCGTGCGGGCCGACGCCGGCTCACTGCCGTTGACGGTTGTCGAGGGAGACGCGACCTCGCCGGCGGTGCTTGCCGAAGCGGTCGCGGTGGCCGGGCGGGTCGACCAGCTGACGTGCTGCGTCGGTGTGTTCGACCACTACGCCTCGATCCGGACGATGCCGGTGGCCGACCTGGTCGCCGCGGCGCAGGAAATCTTGCGGATCAACGTGGTCGGTGCGCTGGTAGCGGTGCGCACGGCGTGGCCGGAGCTGCACCGAGCCCACGGATCGGTGACGTTGACGCTGTCGGAATCCGCGTTCCATCCCGTCGGTGGCGGCGTGCTCTACGGCAGCTCGAAATGGGCCCTGCGCGGCGTCGTCCAGCATCTCGCCGTGGACCTCGCGCCGACCGTCCGGGTCAACGGCGTCGCACCCGGTGGCACTACGGGCACCCGGTTCTCCGGCCTGAACGCGCTCGGCGGCGCGCAGTCCTCCGTGGACGCCGATGGTGGCCGCCCGGCGCGTATCGCCGCCACCACGCTGCTCGGGACCGCGGCTGCGCCGGAAGACCACGTCGGCGCGTTCCTCTACCTCGCCGACCCGGCCGCTGCACGCGTCGTCACCGGCGTCGTCATCAACTCCGACGGCGGCCGGGCCCCGCTCACCGCAAAGGCGCCCGAGGCGCCGGCCTGATTTCGCGGACCTTGGTTCCGGGTGGGTGCACGAGACGCCGGTCGCGCACCTGCCTGGTACTTACCCTGGTGCGTGAGCAGAACCCGCCGGTTGTCGTCGCCCACGGCGTAGAGCCAGGCGACCGGTGTGCGGCCGCCGACTCCAGGCCGAGGTCGTAGGTGGTCAATGTCAGTTCGCCTTGACACCGAGGCGGATCGCCGACACCAGGAAGAAGATGCCGCCCAGCACGGCGTAACCGGCCACCGCGGACAGCGACGGATCCGCACCGGAGGCGCTGATGACGAAGTTGCCGCCGGCCAGCACCGAGATGCCGCCACTGAGGATCATCGGCCACTGGCCACCCATCCTCCGGCGCACGACCGCCACGATCAGCTGGACCAGCCCGGCCACGATCGCCCAGGCACCCCACACCCGCAGCACCGCCGGAACACCCGACGCCGCCGCCACACCCACGCCGATGGTGGCAAGCACACTGATCGCCATGTTCACATACAGCCCGCGAACCGACCCGGAGCCCTTCGCCGACCGGGCGTCCACCATGGCCGCGCCGACGTCGAACAGCGGGTAGATGACGACCAGGACGACACCGGCCGCCCCCAGGCCCGACTTGGTCGTCAGGAACACCAGCACCGCCCACACGATGGCGAAGGCGAAGCGCACGAAATACAGCCGGCGAAGAGCCGGTGCGAACCCGGCTACGGCGGGCGAGTCGACAGTAGTCACCATGATCCCTTCAGCACGAGAGCCCGGCCCTCGGAAGACCGAACGTTCTATCTCCGCCTAGCGTGAACCGGTGGCGGCCCCATGTCAAGACCGAACGTTCTAGCTTTCGGAGAACCGTTCGGTCCGCAGCCTGGTCACACCTCCTCGGCGCAGCGGCTGATCTCCCGCGAGCCAACGGGATTCCCGCAGCCGGCGTCGACCGGGAATCTCGCCGTAGCACAGCCAGTTCGCGGCGGCGGCTGCCTCGCACGGCAGCCGCCGACCGTGCCTTCCGCCGGAGGGCGGTCACCCGGCGCGACTCGATCCGTGCCGGCCGTCCGATCGTCCTGCCGGTTCACCCCAGCTGCGGTACTCGTCGGCGGGCAGCGGATGATCCACCGGGACGATCCGGGAATGCACCGCGGTCAGGCAGCCGGGGCAGAACAACTGCCGGAAGACGACCTCCGCATCGACGTAGTCCAGCGGGTCGTGCCAGATGTGGGGCCCCGCCTCGGTCGGTGGCGCGTCCCGGCGGGCCAGCGACGCGACGAACGCACCTCCGGCCAGTGGCCCGATCCTGGTTCCACAGTGGACGCACAGCACCGTGCCGCCGTCCGGCGCCTCCCGGACGGCGAGGTTGTCGTCGAGACGGCGCAGGCCGGTCAGCTCCGGTTCGCCGGCAGGCGCGAGCCGGACCTGACCGGCCAGTCCGGCACCGGAAGCGCGGCGCCGCCGCAGCTGCGCGCGTCGTTCTTCGGTCGCGGCCGCGTCCACTTCACCGTCCTCGCGGAGCAGGACCCCGTAGACGTCCCCGGCCGCGTCTGCCGTCACGCGAACCTGCCGCACGTCGTCGCGGACGCTCTCCGGCGACCGGAGCAACGGATCGCCGTACCCGCCACCGGCCTGCCAATGGAGGAAGAGCGCGTCGCCGGGTCCCAGGTGGGACTCCCCTTCGCAGGGCAGTACCTCGATCTCCCCGCCCAACTCGTCGAGACCGGCGGGAATGAGCGACGCCTGGGCGAGCTGGGGATCGTTCACCCCGCGCACGACCAGGTCGAGCTGGGAGTTGCCGGGGTAACCACCGGCCAGGCCGACGTTCTGGTTCGCGACCTTGCCGGTGCCGGAAACCACCAGTGACATCGTCCCGTTCTGGTCCGGATGCTGGACGTAGCAGACCGAGCCGCTCATCCCCCCGCGCTGGCGGCCGGGCCCGCCGGAGTCGGTCTCCTCGCGGCGCCACAGGGCGACGAGCGGGTAGAGGTACTCGGTCATCTCGACGTCGGGTGCCCGCGCCGACGGGATGATCAACCGGCCGCCGGTGTCGACGCCGTCGTGGTACACCTGGGCGCCGTAGCCACCCGCCATGACGTCGAAGACCGGTGACACGAAACCCTTCCCCGCGCCGTCGCGGGTGTCCACACCGGACACGACGCAGAGGTCGGTGGTGCCGTTGCAGATGGACTGCACGTCGGTGCGGTGGTCCGGTTCCGCGTCCAGCATCTTGGCCAGCACCTCGGCGACGAGGTTGCCCGATCCCCAGGCCGGACCGAAGGGTCCCTTGCCGACCGCCGCCGGGAAGGACGCGTTGGTGATGGTGTCCTCGTCGGTGATGATCTCGAAGCAGCGCATCAGTCCCCCGGCCGCCCATGGGATGTCCCCGGCCAGCAGCGGCAGCATCGTGAAGACGATCCCGGCCCGCAGCCCCGGGTAGGGGCAGTTGATGATCCCGGTCTGCCCGGCGGTGCCGCGGAAGTCGAAGACGAGCGTGCCCGCTTCCTTGGTCATGGCCACCTTGATGGCGTGCAGACCGCGGTCGCCGGTCTGCGACTGCTCCTGATAGCCGACCGCGGACCAGGTGCCGTCGGGCAGCGTCTCGAGCTTGGCCCGCAGCCGGCGCTCGGCGTCGTCCATCATCCGGCGCATCACCGACTTGACCGTGTCGGCGCCGTACCTGGCGATGAGCCGCAGGATCTGCTCGGCCGCGTTCTTGTTGGCGGCGATCTTGGCCCGCAGGTCGAGGCCCACCAGGTGCGGGAGCCGCGAGCGGCGGACCCAGGCGTCGGCGACGTCACGCTGGAGCACGCCGCCGCGCACCACCTTCATCGGCGGCGTGGGGACGGCCTCGCCGAAGACGTCCCGCGCGGAGGGGCTGAACGAACCCGGCCGCGGCCCGCCCAGGTCGACCTGGTGGGCGATGGCCGTCGTCCAGCCGAACAGCTTGCCCTCGTGGAAGATCGGCGCGAGGATCGCGGCGTCGTTCTGGTGCAGGCCGCCGCCGATCCACGGGTCGTTGCACAGGAACATGTCACCCTCGGCGATACCGGGGTTGTCGCCGCGGTGCCGGAGCGTCCAGGTGATCGCCAGGTCCATCGAGCCGATCAGGCCGATGTTGTAGGTGCCGACCTGGACCTGCTCACCGAGTTCATCGCAGATGGAGAAGTTGAAATCGTTGGACTCGGTGACGACGTGGGAGCCCGACATGCGGCGCAGCGTCTCCCCCATCTCCTGGGTGATCGCCCAGAGTCGGTGCCGGACGACCTCGTAGGTCAGGGCGTCGACCTCGGCGTCGCCGGCCTGGTGCAGGGGCAGGGTGGACGAGATCTGCCGCAGCAGCTCGTCCCGTGGCATGGGCCGGCTGGTGAACTGGTCCGCGCCGGGGATCCTGGATGTCATGGGAACTGTCCTCACTGGTAGCGCAGCACGAGGTTGCCGAGGTGGTCGACTCGTCCGGTGACCCCGGCGGGGACCACGACCACCGTGGCCGGGACGTCGACGATCGCCGGTCCGGCGAGTTCGTGGCCGGCGCGCAGCCGCGCGTAGTCGTAGACGGGGGTCATCACGTAACCGGTCCGCGAATCGAGGCAGACCGAACGTTCCCCGATCAGGGCCTCTCGCGGGTCGGGCCCGTCCGCCTCGGGGACGGCGGGCAGCGCGACCGGGAAGCCGAGGCCGGCCTTGGCGCGCATGCGGTAGGTGATCGCCTGCACCCCGGCCTCCCGGTAACCGGCGCCGCTGCCGTTGACCCGCTCGTACTGCTCCTCGAAGCGCGCGAGGATCTCCTCGCCGGTGCGCTCGGTGAACTTCGCTTCCGGGACGGCGGTCGAGAGCTCGGTGACCTGCATCGAGTACCGCAGGTCGATCTCGCGGTGCAACGACACGTCGTGGAACTTCACCTTCTGCCGGTCCAGCGCGCGCTGCAGGTCGGCTTCGAGCCGCGCGAAGTGGGACTCGAGCACGGTGTGGTCGACCGGGAAGGACGACGGATCGGACAGTTCCGCGCTCAACGCGACGTCCGAGGCCGCGAGCCCGTACGCCGAGAAGGCGGACGCGACCGGTCCGAGCGGCACGACGACCTCGCTGACGCCCAGGTCCTGGCAGTAACCGGCGCAGTGAGCCGGTCCGGCGCCGCCGAAGGCGTAGGCGACGAAGTCGCGGGGGTCGTAGCCGGCCTGCACCACGGCCCGCCGCAGCAGGTCGCCCGCCTGCGCGTTCTGCACCTCGTGGATGGCGATGGCGGCTTCTTCGACGGTGAGGCCGAGCGGCTCCGCGACGTGCACGCGGATCGCCTCCCGCGCGAGGTCCATCCGCAGCGGCTTGCGGCCGCCGAGCAGGCCCCGCTCGCTCAGGATGCCGAGCACCAGGTTGGCGTCGGTGTTCGTGGGGCGCGTCCCGCCGTTGCCGTAGCACGCGGGGCCGGGCACGGCTTCGGCGCTCTGCGGGCCGAGCCGCAGGTTTCCGCCCTCGTCCACGGACGCGAGGGCCCCGCCGCCGGAGCCGATGGTGTGCACGCGGATGGTCGCCGCGTTGATCGGGAACTGGTTGACGATGGAACCCGGCGCCATGACCGGCTCGCCGTCGACGATCAGTCCCGCGAGGAACGTCGTGCCCCCGACGTCGGTGGTGATCACGTTGCGGTGGCCCAGCTGACCGGCCAGGCGCATCCCGCCGACGACGCCGCCGGAGAGCACGGACCCGACCGTCGTGATGGCGTGCTCGGGGGCCCGGTCGGCGGTGATGGTGCCGCCCTCGCTCTGCATGACCAGCAGCGGTCCCTTGAGCCCGCCTTCCTCGAGCCGTTTCCGCAGCGGCAGCAGGTAGGTGCGCAACCGTGGGCCGACCTGGGCGTTCATGATCGTGGTGGAGGTCCGCGCGAACTCGCGGATGCGGGGGCTGACCTCCGAGGACAGCGTGACGTAGGTGTCCGGGGCGATCTCGTGGACCAGCTCCCGCACACGCTGCTCGTGGACGCCGTTCTTGAACGACCACAGCAGGGAGACCGCGATCGCCTCCACCCCCTGGTCCACGAGGGCCTGTGCCACTCGGCGGACCTCGTCCTCGTCCAGCGGTACCAGGATCCGCCCCGCGTGGTCGATCCGCTCGGTGACCTCCATGGCCCGGTACTTCGGGATCAGCGGCGCGGGCTTGCGCTGCCGGAGAGTGTCCTGGATCTCGTGGGCCGACCGGCCGAGCGTGCGGCCCTCGGCGTTCATGATGTAGATCGCGTCCCGGTGGCCCTTGGTGGCGATCAGCCCGACATCGGCGACCTGACCCTGGACCAGGGCGTTGATCGAGGCGGTCGTGCCGTGCGCGATGTAGTCGGTCTGCGAGAGCAGTTCGCCGACGTCGATGCCCAGCTCGGCGGCGAGGTCCTCGATCACGCGCATGACCCCGGCCTCGCGGTGGGGCGGGGTCGTCGGTGTCTTGGCCGACACGATCCGGCCGGCGCCGTCGGAGGCGACGGCGTCGGTGAACGTGCCGCCGACGTCGATGCCCAGTGCGTATGGCATTGCGTTTCTCCTGGTGTTCTCTACCGCTGGGGGGCGGGGACGCGCCCGGTGACTGTGGGCAGGAGCTTCTCGGGGCGGCCCTCCGCACCACCCATCCAGGCGACGTGCTGGTCCGGGCGGACGAGCAGCAACTCGGCGGGGTAGCGGTCGGGCCATCGCCCGGGCAGGTCCACGACGGCGAGGGGGATGCCGAGTTCGCGGGCGGCCCTGGTCCAGGACGTCGTCGCGGTCCGCGGGTTCACGCGCAGCAGGGTGAAGCCGTGGCCGAGCACGTCGAGCACCGACCTGTCGTCGTCGAGCCACGCGTGCGGCAGCCGGAACCCCGGCCGCGCCCGGTCCTGGAAGTCCCCCATGGTGATCTCGGCGTGGCCACCGCCGACCACCAGTGGCGAGCCCGCGTAGTGGTAGCCGAAGCTGAACCCGTCGGGTGAATACCGGCGCGGCTCGGTGACGGCGAGCCGCTCGGCGAACTCCGCGCGGGCCCGCTCGCCGTCCGGGCCGGGCAGGTGGATCTCCGGCGGGACGTCCGCGAACGACGTGCGTGCCTGGGCACCGACCGCGGTGGCGAACTGCTCGCCGACCGGCTTGCGCTCCGCTTCGTAGGCGTCCAGCAGCTCCGGTGGCGCCCATCCGTGGTGGACGGCCGCCAGCATCCACCCGAGGGTCGCCGCGTCCTGGATGCCCGCGTTCATCCCGAACCCCCCGACGGGGATCCAGATGTGGGCGGCGTCGCCGGCCAGGAACACCCGGTCCGCGCGGTACCGCCGGGCGACGAGCCGCCGTCCGGTCCAGCGGACCACGCCGAGCACTTCGTGCTCCACGGGCTTGCCCACGGAGTCCCGCAGCAGCTGTGCCGGGTCCTCGGCCTCGGTGTCGTGGTCAGGGGCGAAGGCCACGTGGTTGAGCCACAATGACGCGCCATCGATCGCGATCAGCGACGCGATCCGGTGGCCGTAGGTCCAGTACGTCCAGGCCCGGTCGCGGGCGGCGAGCCGGCCCAGCTCGGGCGAGCGGACGAAGGTCGACACGAACCGCTGGATCGCGTCGACGCCTTCGTACCGGATGCCCAGTTGCCTGCGGACGGTGCTGTGGGCGCCGTCGCAGCCGACCACGTACGCGTACCGCAGCGTGCGGCGCTCACCCGCGGTCTCCAGCACCGCCTCGACGTGATCGTCGCACTGCCGGAGGGAGACCAGCCTGGTGCCGCGCTCGAGGGTCAGCCCGGTGAGCGCGCCCGCGTGCCGCTCCAGGATGGGCTCGAGGTAGAGCTGGGAGATCCGGTGCTGCGGCTCCGGCGTCGGCCAGCCGTCCTTGCCTTCGCCCGCCAGTACCTCACGCGCGGACGGCAGATCGATCCGGTAGATCTCCTCGCCGCCCAGGGTCGTCCGGTAGTGGATCGAGGTCGGATGGTCCACCGGCAGGCCGGCCCGGCGGATCTCGCCGGCCAGCCCGAGCCGCCGGAAGATCTCCATCGACCGCGCGGAGGTGGTGTTGCACCGGGGGTTCACCCCCCGCTCCTCGGTCATTTCCACGACGTGGCAGGGGACGCCGCGCTGCGCGAGGTCGATGGCGAGAGTCAGGCCGGCGGGCCCGGCGCCCACGACCAGGACACCGGCCCGGTCTTCGCTGTGCTGTGTCATGCGCTCAGGAACTCCCCTACCAGCGTGCAGAACTCGTCGGGCCGGTCGACGTGGATCCAGTGCCCCGCCCCGGCCACCACGTCGAGGCGGGCATCGGGCAGGGACGCCGCCAGGCGCTCGGAGACCTCGGCCGGCGAGACCCGGTCGCACTCCCCGTGCAGTGCGAGCACCGGGGTCGTGATCTTCGCGAGGTCGACCGGCGGCGGGCCGTCCGCGACGTCGGCGAACATCGACCGGAACGCGGATTCGGCGCCGGGGCGCCGTGCCTGCCTCAGCCGGAGCTCGGTGAGCTCGTCGAGCAGTTCTTCGTGGACGCGCTCGTCGGCGACCAGCCGGGCGAGGGTGGCTCGCATGGCGGTCCTGGTGGGGTTGTCGTAGAACGGAATCGCGGGCGGCAGCGGCCCCGTCCCGGCTCCTCCCATGACGACCGCCCGGTCGACCCGCTCGGGCGCCATGGACAGCAACGCCAATGCCGCGGCCCCGCCCGCGGCCGAGTTGCCGACCACGTGGACGCGCTCCAGGCCGTGCTGGTCGAGGAGATCTCGTACCTGCCGGGCGCGGGCCAGCGCCCAGGCCCGCGGCCCGGTGAGCCCGCTCGTTCCGGCGATCCGCGTGCCGAACCCGAGGAGATCGGGCGCCAGGCAGCGGAACTCGCCCTCGAACCGGGACCGCACGCTCGACCAGTTGCTCGCCGCGTCGACGCCGGGTCCACCGCCGTGGAGCAGCACGAGATCTGATGTGGCCGGCACCTAGCGCCTCCTTTGTGGATCGTACGTCGGTCCGGGCTTCACGGCAGCCGGGCGAGGAACTCGTCGGCGCCGGTCAGCTGCGAGGAGGTCAGTGCCATCACCCGCAACGCGGCCACGTGCATCTCCCCGGCGGACATGGGACCTGCCCCGAGATCCGGGTAGTCACACGACGCGCACGCGTCCGAAACCACCACGGAGCGGAACCCGCGCTCCAGGGCACCCCGGGCCGTTCCCAGGACGCAGCATTCGGTCGTCATCCCGGTCAGGACCACCGTGTCCACGCCCAGTCCGCGCAGGATGATCTCCAGGTCGGTCGCGTAGAAGGAGTTGTAGCGGTGCTTCTTGATCACCGGCTCCCCCGGCCGCGGGGCGAGCCCGGGATGGATCTCCGCACCGCGTTCGCCGTCGACGAGCGCCTGTCCGGCCGCGACCGGCGGGTACAGGTCGCGGTGGATTCCCATGTCCGCCCCACCCGGACGGTGGACGTGCGTGGCGTGCAGGACGGCCATCCCGCGGCCGCGCGCCGCGGCGAGCACTTTCTGGATGGCAGGGATGACGCGCCGCCCTTCCGGGAACTCCAGCGGCGCACCTTCCTCCACGAAGTCGTTCTGCATGTCGATGACGAGCACCGCGGTGCGGGCCACGTCGATCACCTGGCTGCTCATGCGTCGGCCACCGCGCTTTCGACAGTTCCGGAGCGGGACGAGGAAGAACTGGCGGGAGTGCGTCTGAACCGGACGAGGAGGAGCACCGCGAAGGCCCCGATCACGCCGGGGATCGCGAAGATCCGGAACATCGAACCGGGGGCCCAGCCGGCCTGCAGCAGGAAACCGGCGATCAAGGGTGCCAGGACGGCACCGAGCCTGCTCACGGCGACGGCCAGGCCGAGCGCCGTCGCGCGGGCTTCGGCCGGGTAGAGGTTCGGGATGATGACGTTCATCCCCGAGATCGCGCCGTTGAGGAACAGTCCGACGAGCACGGCCACGACCAGAGCGGTGGCCAGCGTCGACAACGACACGGAGAACAGGATGAGGAAGAGGGCGCCGATGCCGAAGTAGGCCGCGGTGAGCCGCCGCGGTCCGACCCGGGACACCAGCAATCCCAGCAGGACGGCGCCGGTGACCCCGCCGATGCTGAACAGAACGCCGCCGCTGATGCCCTGCTGGTTGGACATGCCGGCCTTCAACAGCAGGCTGGGAGTCCACGAACTCGCGAAGTAGAACGTCATCTGCGCCGCGATGAAGGCCACCCAGACCAGTGCCGTCCGAAGGGCGTTGCCTCCGCGGAACAACGAATCGAGCGCCACTTTGCGCGACGCCGAGGCCGGGGGTGCCGCGGGCAGGTCCTCGACGGAGGCGCGGCCCATCGAAGCGAGGATCCGGTTCAGCTTGTCCAGGGCGTGGTGCGGCCGGCGTGCGACGAGGTAGTCCATCGACTCGGGCAGGTACCGCAGCCCGGCCACGAAGAGGACGGCGGTGGCGGCGCTGCCGAACACGAAGACCGCCCGCCAGCCGAACGGACCCAGCAGCAGGCCCGAGGCGATCCCGGCGACGAACGAACCCAGACCGTACCCGGTGGTGATCAGCGCTACGACCAGCCCCCGGCGCCGGTGGTTCGCGTACTCGGAGGTGAGTACCGGCAAACTGGCCGCCATCGCGCCCACCGCCGCGCCCGTGACGAGCCGGCAGACGAGGAGCTGGCCGAGGTCCTGCGACGCGGAGGCGGCGAGCATCCCCAGTGCGGCCAAGGCGAGACAGCCGAGAGTGAGACGCCGTCGCCCGATGCGGTCGGCGAGGGGCGCGAGGAAGAGCCCGCCGAAGGCCATCCCGGCCAGCCCTCCGCTGAGCAGTACTCCCACTGCCGAGGGGGACAAACCCCACTCGCGGGTGATCGCCGGCCCGACGAAGGACGTGACCAGGAGGTCGAACCCGTCGATCAGGTTGATCACCAGGCACAGGGCGACCGCCCCGACCTGGGCCCGGCTCATCGGTGAGTTCTTGACCTCTTCGAGAACGTTCAAGGGAAACCCCGCTTCGTCGCGACGGTCGGTCAGGCCCGGTAGAGCCATGGGCGGCAGTGGAACGCGGCTGGCAAGAGCCACTCGACGCGCTGTATGTAGCGCTCACTCTACAAGCTCGAGGAGGGGTTGACCAGTGCTCACTCCTCGGCTGCCCACAGCAGATTCGCTTGGCATCGCGACGTGAACGGCCGGGAGCACTCCCGATGAGCACCCTCCCCGGCGCAACCTCTCGACCCACGGCAACTCCTCGACATCCGCCGATCTCGGGACCAGCTTCGGTGCTAGAGTGAACACTACATACGGAAGACAGAACCTTCGGTATTGCCAATAATGCACCTCTCTCGCACTGAAGGAAACCCATGCCCGGTCACACTGACGACCGCCCATCCGTCGCCGCGGCACAGCGTGCGTTGCGCGCTCTCCTGCCCGCTCAGCAGATCCACGTTTCCGGCAAGGGCTACACCGAGGGCATCACCGTGTGGAACGCCGCGGTGAGGCACCGGCCCGCCATCGTGCTGACCTGCAACTCCACCGCCGACGTGGTGACCGGTGTGCGCACCGCACGCGAATTCGGGCTCCCGCTCACGGTCCGTGGACGCGGCCACGACTGGGCGGGCCGTGCCCTGTCCGACGGCGGCTTGACGCTGGATCTGCGGCCACTGCGCGACGTCCGGGTGAACCCCGGCGCCCGGACCGCCGAAGTCGGTGGCGGCGCGTCGGCCAACGACCTGCTGGCCGCGGCCGGCGCGCACGGCCTGGTGGCCGCGACCGGCACGATCGGGACGGTCGGGGTGGCCGGCCTGACCCTCGGCGGGGGTTACGGTCCGCTGGCCGGGCGGATCGGCCTCGCCGCGGACAACCTCCTGGCCGCCGAGGTGGTCACGGCCGACGGCTCGGTCGTGCGCACGGACCACCAGCAACATCCCGACCTGCTGTGGGCACTGCGCGGCGGAGGCGGCAATTTCGGGGTCGTCACGTCGATGACCGTCCGGCTGCACGCCGTGCCCTCCGTGATGACCGGCCTGGTGCTCTATCCCTGGCACCAGGCCACGCGCGTGCTGGAGCGGGTTCGCGAGGCACATCACGACGCGCCCGACGACCTGACGATCCAAGTGGGTGCGATCGCCGCACCGGACGGCTCGCCCGCCCTGCTGGTGCTGCCGACCTGGGCGGGGGACGCCGCGGCGCGCGAAGACCCCGCTGGTCCGGTGATGGCGCTGACCCGGCTCGGCGATCCCCTGCTCACCCAACTGGAGACCGCTCCCTACGCGGCCGCGATCGCCGCACGCGACGCGATGTTCCCCGACGGCAGGTACGTCACCATCCGCACCCGCTCCGTGCCCGGGCTCAGTGACGACGTCATCGGCGTCGTCGAGCGATTCGGCGGCAGGCTGCCGAATCCGATGTCCGGGCTGACCTTGCACCACTTCCACGGCGCCGCGGCCAGGGTCGCCGACGCAGACACCGCCTTCGCGCCGCGCCGGCCGCACCTCATGGCCGAGATCATCGGCATCCACCCGGCGCGGGACAGCGGTGAGCACGTCGTTCGCTGGGCCGACGCGGCATCCGCGGGGCTGGCCGAGCATGCCTTCCCGGGTGGCTACGCCAACCTGCTCGGGCCGGAAGCCGCAAGCCAGATCCCCCGCGTGCACGGGGACAACCTGCCCCGCCTGCAGCGGATCAAGGCAGCGGTGGACCCGGACGGCGTCTTCTCCGCCACGCCGTTGCCGATGGCCGGACCGGCCTGACCGAGCCGGCCCGCGGACCCCGTCCCCCGGCGGCCCGCGGGCCACACCCCCTCCGCAGACGGGTCAGGCCGCGCTCCAGCCCCCGTCGAGGACCAGTTCGGTGCCGGTCACGGCCGATGCCTCGGGTGAACACAGGTACGCGACCGCCCCGGCGACCTCGCCGGGCTCGATCAGCCGCTTCACCGCCGACTTCGCCAGCAGGACCTCCGACAGCACCTCGTCAGTGCCCAGTCCGTGTGCCGCCGCCTGGTCCGCCAACTGGTGCTCGACCAGCGGCGTGCGCACGTAGCCAGGGCAGACGCAGTTGCTGGTGACTCCCTTCGCCGCACCTTCCAGCGCGATGACCTTGGACAGGCCCAGCAAACCGTGCTTGGCGCTGACGTAAGCCGACTTGTAGGCGCTCGCCCGCAGGCCGTGAATGCTCGACACGTGGATGATCCGTCCCCAGCCGCGCTCGTACATTCCCGGCAGGACGGCACGTGTCAGCAGGAACGGAGCCTCGAGCATCAGCCGTAACATGAACGCGAACCGGTCGGGTTCGAACTGTTCGACGGGCGCGACGTGCTGGATCCCGGCGTTGTTCACCAGGATGTCGGCGTCGAACTCCACAGCGGCCAGTTCCTCGGTCCGGCTCAGATCGATCGTCAGCGCCTCGCCACCGATCCGCCTGGCCGTCCGCGCCGCTCCTTCGCCATCGATGTCGCAGACGACGACGTGGACGCCGAGCCCGGCGAGCCGGGTCGCCACCGCCGCGCCGATTCCGCTCGCCGCGCCGGTGACCACCGCGCGCCGGCCGGACAGGTCGGTTCCGGATTCATCAGGCATCGTCACGACCTCGGTGAAGCGAAGGGATTCGCGGCGGCGTGGTGGTGCCCCCACTCGTCCGAACGGCCGAAATCGTGCGGGATCCAGTCGTCGCCGACTTCGATGCCACCGCAGCCGATCTCCAGGTGGAACCCGCTCGGGTTCCGGATGTAGAACGAGATTGCCTTGTCGTTCATGTGCCTGCCCAAGTTGATCGAGATCGGTACGTCGTTGGCCTTGGCCCGATCGTAGGCCCGCCCGACGTCGTCGATGGAGCCGTGCTCGAACTCGAGGTGGTGGATCGAGGTGGTGTCCGCGTGCGCGAGAGCGATGCTGTGATGCGTCCGGTTGCAGCGGAAGAAGAACAGGCCGGGCGCGCGGTAGTCGGTCAGCTTGAACTCGAGCACCGACTCGTAGAGCTCGCGCAGTTCGCGCAGTTTGGGGCTGGCCAGCACGAAGTGTCCCAGCCCCGTGACGCCGGGCCCGCGTGCGGGGCGGTCGACGCCCAGGCGCACCTTGGCTTCCCCGACCGCCAGTTCCACCCGATAGCCGACCGGGTCGGTGAACCAGCGCAGCTGCGTGGCACCACGCAGTTCCTTCTCTTCCGACGACCCGTCCGCGACGGCGAACCCGGCGCCGGTCAACCGTTGGGTGAGCCGGTCGAGCTCCCACGGCGAGTCCACGATCCAGCCCAGCTCTCGGGGACGGTCCTCAGTGGACCGGTAGAGCGCGAGGCGGTACTTGAACTCGTCGATTTCGGCAAGGGCGAGTTCGTCCGTGCCGTACTTCTCATGGGTGACACCGACGCCCAGCGTGCGCCCGAGCAGGTCGGTCCACCCGTCGAGGTCGGCCACGTCGAGACCGACGTAGCCCAGTTTCCTGATTCCCACCGCGTGTCATCCCTCCCGCGCGGCGGCCGCGCCACCCTGCAGAAACTCGCGGACGATGTGGTTGAACTCGGGTGCGCGCTCGTACTGGACCCAGTGCCGGCAGTTCGGCAGCACCCGCAGCTCCGCGTCCGGGATACCATCGAGGATCTTGCGCGCCCAGGCCAGTGGCACGGTCTGGTCTTCCCGCCCCCACACCAGCAGCGTGGGCGCGGCGATCAGACCCAGGTCGGGCGTCAGGTCCCCGAAGTTCGGGGGAATCGGCAACTCGGGGTGGGCCCGGAGGCTGGCTTCGTAGCGCTCGTCGATGAGCGCCTCGGTCGCCAGTGACTGGTCGTGGACCATGAGCCGCACGAACCCGGCCATGGCCTCGCGCGACGGCTTGTCCGCGGCCATGTACCCGAAAAGGCGCGCGAGCCCGGCGGGCCAGGGCGGCGCGTCCGGCGGGAGGACCCCGCCCGGCGCCATGAGGACGAGCCGGTCCACGCGATCCGGGTAGCGCATCGCGATTCGCATGGCCACGGCGCCACCGTAGGAGTTGCCGACCAGGTGAGCCCGCTCGATCCCGAGCGCCGTCATCGCGCGGCATACGCGGTCGGCGGCGTGGAAGATCAACGGCTCGTCCGTCTCCGGCCGCGGGGATTCTCCCCAACCCGGCAGATCGACCACGACGTTGCGGTAGTCGCGGAAGGCGGGGAGGTTCCCGCCGAAGTTGCTCATCCCGGTGGCACCCGGCCCCGATCCGTGCAGCCACACGACCGGTCTGCCCGAACCGTCTTCGGTGTAGGCCAGGTGCGCGTCACCGACGTCCAGAGTACTCGTCACTGTGCCGCCCCATTCCTTGCATGTAGCGCTCACTATACAAGGGACGGCAGCATTATCAAGATCGAGCGGATCGTGATCGAAACCGCGGCGACGGCCGGCGTCAGCGCTTCCGCTTCGCCGCGGCCTGCCGTTCGGCCAAGCCGCGGACCAGTGCGACGAAGGGGGCGACCTGCGAGCTGTAGCTCACGCCGTCGAAACTGTTGGTCACCGACAAGCCGTCGGTCAGGGCGCGCCCGAGAACGGCCAGCTGCTGCACCAGGGCTTGGTTGTTCTTGCCACCATGGGGCGCGAAGATCGGGGTGAGTGCTTGAACCCAGGAAGCGTGGGCGTAGTCGCGGATGCGCCGGACGGTCGCCTGAACCGCCTCGGCGTTCTTCTGCGGCCCGATGCTGATGGCGACCAGCAACTCGAGGTAATCCGGCCGCCGGTCGAGTGACGCGCACGCGGCGGAGAACCAGGCTTCCAGGCGCTCCAACGGCGCCAGGTCGTCGAACGAAGACGGATCGGGGTACAGGGCGTGCAGCTCGTCGAAGGTCCGGTCCAGCAACGCCGCCAGCACGCCAAGCTTGCTGCCGAAGTGGTAGTAGATCGAGCTCGGCGGAAGACCGGACTGCGCGCTCAGGTCCGAGATCGCCATGCCGTCGTACCCCTTTTCCCTGACGAGGGCACGAGCCGCGTCAAGAATGACCGCGCGACTGCTCAACCCGGCAGCCGTCGGAGCGGAGCTGGAATCCCTCGCCATTCGGCCATGATAGGTCCGCGAGGGCGTCACTGCTCCACCGGGCGCGTGGCCGGGTTTCCCTCGACGCACCCGTCGGCGGGCCGGCCGTCCGTTCCGATCCCGCCGTGGCCGGCCGGGCCCGCCCGGTCACCGCCTCAGCCGACGGTCGCGTCGACGGTCACGGCAATGTTGCCGCGGGTCGCGTTCGAATACGGGCACATCGCGTGGGCACCTTCGACGAGCCGGTCCGCCGTGGCCTGGTCCACACCGGACAGTTCGACGTGCAGCGCCGCACCGAGGGTGAATCCGCCTTCGGGCGTCGAATGCACCTGAACCTCCGCGACGACGGCGGAGTCGGTGATCCCGACCTTTCGCCGCGCCGCGACGGCCTTGAGCGCCGAGTGGAAGCACGCGGCCCATCCCGCCGCGAACAGCTGCTCCGGGTTGGTCGCACCGCCGGGGCCGCCCATCTCCTTGGGGATCGCCAGGGAGACCTCGAGCAGACCGTCGTCGGTCCTCACCCGTCCCCCCGCCCGGCCGTCGCCGGTGGAGGTGGCGGCGCCGACGTATACGGGCTTTGTCATGGCAGAGGTCCTTCCTCACGCGCGGCCGAGGCCGCGATACCGAACGTTCTATCCAGTTCCACTATGACCAGTGCACCGACACATGTCAAGACCGAACGTTCTACCCTTCCGTTCGCGTCTGGGCTAGAGTGATCACTACATACAACACTGAGATCGAGGGGAGATCTGTGAACAGCATCGGGACCGCCAGCCTCCTGCCCCCGCGACCGGGATTTCGCTCCGCACGGCCTCTGCCGCCGCCGGCCGGGTCGAGGCGCCTGACACCGGATCCGACCGGGAGCAGGCCACTCGATCAACGGGTGCCGTTCGCCGAGCGGGCGGGCACGAACCGCGGCCGCGTCGCACGGAAGGCGTACTCGTGACACGGAAACGCTGGTCCGCCGACGACATCCCCGGGCAGCAAGGCCGGACAGCGGTGGTCACGGGCGCCAACACCGGGCTGGGCTTCGCGATCGCCGCCGGGCTCGCCCGGCGCGGCGCCTCCGTCGTGCTCGCCTGCCGCGACCCGGGCAAGGCGGCCGCCGCGGCCGACCGGATCAGGGCCGGCGCACCCGGCGCCACGGTCCGCACCCTTGCGCTGGACCTCGCCTCGCTCAAGTCGGTTCGCGCCGCCGCCCGGCGGCTGCACGACGAGTACGACGGCTTCGACCTGCTCGTGAACAACGCCGGTGGCTTCCGCGTGCGGTACTCGGTCAGCGAGGACGGCTTCGAGTCGACCATCGCCGTCAACCACCTCGGCCCGTTCGCGTTCACCGGTCTGGTCCTGGACCTGCTGACCGGAACGCCCGGATCCAGGGTGGTGACCGTCAGCAGCAACGGGCACCGGCAGGGCACGATCGACCCCGCCGACCTCGATCCCGAGCCCGGCGCCGCCTACCGGTTCATGCCGGCCTACAACCGCGCGAAGCTGGCCAACCTGCTCTTCAGCCACGAGCTGGACCGTCGCCTTCGAGCCGCCGGCGCGCGCACCATCTCGGTGGCCGGGCATCCCGGGCTCGCGCGGACCGACGGCGGGCGTGACATGCACTGGGTGGTCCGGGCCGCGCTCAAACCCAGCGTGAACCCGCTCGCGCTCACGCTGTCCCAGAGCGCGGCGAAGGGAGCGCTGGGGCCACTGCGGGCCGCCACGGACCCGCGGGCGCGGGGTGGCGACTACTACGGCCCGCGCGGGCGCACCGGCCATCCCGAGCCGGTCACCACGAGCGAACTGGCCCACGACGCCGACTTGCAGCGGCGGTTGTGGGAAGCATCCGAGCGGCTGACCAAGGTCGCCTACCTGTCCGATCCCATCCGGAAAAGCGAGGCAAGCAAGTGAGCAAGCACGGCAGAGTCGCTCGTGGCGTCGCGGTCACCGCCCTGACGGTGGCCGGTGCGATGTCGGTGACCGTTGCCCCGGCCGCGGCCGCGAACACGCCCGTCGACGGTGCTCCCACCTCCCACAAGGCGCTCGGCAGGCTCGGCACGTTGACCGACCTCGTCGTCGAACGCCTTCGGGTGAGCGACGACGTGGCGGCGTCCAAGTTCGGCACGAACTCGCCGATCGACGACCCCGCCCGTGAACAGCAAGTGCTCGACCAGGTACGGCAGCAGGCCGGCACGCTCGGCCTGGACCCGGAGTCGGCGGCGGCCTTCTTCCGGGACCAGATCACGGCGAGCAAGGTGGTGCAGAGCGGACTGTTCGCGCGGTGGACGGCCCGCCCGGACGAAGCTCCCACCACCCGCCCCGACCTGGGACAGATCCGCACGCGGCTTGACCGGCTGACCACGGAGCTGCTCGGTCAGCTCAAGGCCACGCAGGAGGTGCGTGGCTCGCGCGTCCCGTGCACGGTCCAGCTCGCCTTGGCCACCGGTTCGGCGACGGTCCTGGAGCGGCTCGACGCCCTGCATCGCCACGCGCTCGACACCGCGGTGCACTCCGTGTGCACCGGCGAGGCCGTCACCGCGGCGTAGCCGGGCGAACCGGTCCGCGTCCGCCCCCTCCGGAGGTAGATCCCTTGACTGCCCACCTCCTCAAGGCGGCGGAGGCGCTGGCCACCGCTGCCCGCACCGGCATCCCCTGCCCGCCGGTCCGTGACCTGTTCGCCGTGGGCGACATCGACGCCGCCTACGAAGTCCAGCGCCTGCACACCGAGCGGCAGCTCGCGGCCGGGCACCGCCTGGCCGGGCGCAGCCCAAGGTGGAGGCGGAAATCGCGCGGATCCTCGGGGCCGACCTGCCCGGCCCCGCCTGTTCGGTCGCCGACGTCCGGGCGGCCACCGCCTTCCTCGCCCCGGCCCTGGAGATCGTCGACAGCCGGATCGCCGGCTGGGACATCACCGTCGTCGACACCGTCGCCGACAACGCCTCCTCCGGCCTGTTCGTCCTCGGCGACACCCGTGAGGCACTCGGCGACGTCGAACCGGCCGACGTCGAGATGCAGCTCCACCGCGGCACCGAACTCGTCTCGCGGGGCACCGGCCGCGACTGTCTGGGCGATCCCCTCGGCCCGGTCCGGGTCAGCTTCGCCACCGCGGCGAACGCCTGATGACCGGCCGCCCGGCAGTAGCCGGTCGTTCTCGGACGACGGCGCTCACCCGTCGACGGCCAGGCCGACCGCTCGCCCGCGACCCGGCCGGCGGCAGGCGGATGTCGTGCGTCCCGGCGACGGCGTCCTCGTCGTCGGTGATCCGGTAGTGGAACGTGAACCGCTTCTCCAACCCGCGCCTGGCTGCGAGCACGCCATCCCGCGTGTTCTCGATCGTTGCCCGATCGTCTCCCGTTCCCCGCTCGACGCGGCAGCCCGGCTGCTCACCCCGCGGGTCCGGACCGAGAAGCACGGGCTTGACATTTCGTTAGGCGCCTAGCTATATTTGCTAGGTGGCTAACAACCAGGCGGATCCCGAGCACCAGTCCGCGGGCGCGTGGGCGAAGAAGTACTACCTCGCGACCCGGGTCGTGATGGAGTCGGTTCTTCGCCCGTTCGACCTCGGCCCGACGCAGTGGTACGTCATGCACCAGCTCATGACCGTGGGGCCGACCTCGCAACGCGACCTCGGGCGCATGCTCCGGATCGAGCGGGCGACGCTCACGGGCGTCGTGGCCGCCCTTGTCCGCAAGGGCCTGGTCACGCAGACGCCCGATGCCGCCGATCAGCGCCAGAAGGTGCTGACCGCCACCCCTGCCGGCGCCGCCCTCTGGCGTCAGTTACCCGATCCGATCGCTCTGATCCTCCAGACGGCGTTCGACGGCGTCCCGCAACGCGACATCGAGACGACCACCCGCGTACTGCGCGTGGCGACCGGCAGGCTCACCAGCCTCTTTCCGAAGGGAAACGAATCATGACGGTCCTCATCACCGGCGGAACCGGCCTGGTGGGCACCCGCCTGCTCCGCCGCCTCGTCGACGCGGGCATCGAGTGCCGCGCGCTCGTCCGCGCGGGCAAGGAACTCCCGGCGGGCGTGACGCCCGTCGAGGGCGATCTGCTCGAACCGGCGACGCTACCCGAAGCGGTCGAGGGCGTCTCCGCGATCATCCACCTCGCCGCGGTCCTGCGCACTCCCGAACCCGAGCTGATCGAGCAGGTGAACGTCGCGGGCACGAGGAACCTCATCGAGGCCGCGCTGATCCACGCTCCCCGAGCGCGCGTCATCATGGCCAGCACCAACCTCGTCTACGACGAGGACCTGTCACGGCCGGCCCGCGAGGACGATCCGGCGAACGCCCGACAGCCCTACCCGGCGAGCAAGATCGTCGCGGAGCGCCTCCTGCGCGAAAGCGGATTGGCGTGGAGCGTCCTGCGATTCGCCTTCGTCTACGGCGACGCGGACGGCCACCTGCAGTCCGCGCCACAGCTGCTGGGCTCATGGGGCTGGCACCCCGCGGCGACGATGAGTCTCATCCACCACCGCGACATCGCAACCGCGATACTGCTCGCGCTGACCGGCGCGATGGACGGCCGCGTCGTCAACCTCTCCGACGACGCCCCCACGACGGTCTACGAAATCGCCCGCATCGTCGGCGCCGGATACCAGGAGTCCGCCGAGCCGTTGCAGAACCCGTGGAAGGGGCACGTCGACGGAACTCTCGCGCGGGAGCTCGGCTTCCGGCCCGTCATTCGCAGCGTTCACCAAGCCGCCGCGGAGGGCACGCTGTAACGAGGTCGCCTGCGCGGCTCCGGGGCGGATGGTCGGGGGTGTTCCGGGGCCGGCCGCACCACGCCACCGTATCGCCCCCTCGACCGGGAAACGACTCGGACCGATGGGTGCGCACCCCCGGCGGGCCGCGGACGTCTGACCGGACCACGCGGGTGGCTCGAATCGCCTCGGCCGGTCAGCTCTCGGGTCCCATCCCGTCATCGGTCCGGGCGGCAACGGCGTCACTCCGGCCTCCTCAAGCCGGATGTGGTCAGTATCGACTCCCGCGCTTCCGAGGAACTCACGTCCGGGCAACCCCTGCCCGGCGGCGGCCGAACCTGGCGAACATGGGTGGGGAACCCGCGCTGAGCGAAGAAGTCCGCCCGGCCGGGGCATCCGTCCGGGGTGGACTCCCAGCGCAGACCCGTCAGCCCTCCTCCGTGGATCATCACGATCGGGCAGGCGGCCCGCGACGGGTCCGCCGAGCAACACCAGTTGCGCGAACGCGACCGGCTGCCCGCGAACGTGGCGAAGCAGGCCGCCGGGTCGTAGGGGTCACCGACCACGGCGTGCGACCGTGCAGTGGACAGTCCGGAGACGACCACGACGGGCACCGCGCGCTTCCGGGTGGCGGAGTCGCAGGCGTTGGACAACGGGGGCGGCCCACCGCCCGAAATCCGGCGAATCGCTCGCCGGCTTCCGTCGGCCACACGACCCCGTTGCCCCTTGGCGGCCGCGTGAGCGCCGACACCGCCGAACGTGCGGACGACGGTGGTCCCGGTGCACCTGACCGACTCCACCGCGCGTCAGGTCGCCGCGGTTCCGGCCGGGCAGCTGTCGGTCGTGACACTCGCTGCGGGTTGCGGCCCGAACCACCGTCGTGGGCCGGACACCCCGCGCCGGGCGGTGCGCTCGTCACCGCGTCAGGGCGGTCACAACGCGAGGTAGGAGGCGAGCAGTTCCTGATACCTCGCCGCAGTGGTGGCGCAGTCTTCGATCTCGGCTTCGGTGAGCTGCCTGCGTACCCGGCCGGGGACGCCGACCACCAGCGAGCGCGGCGGGATGACTGCTCCTTGCGGGACGAGCACATTGGCCGCGACCAGCGACTGCGCGCCGACGACCGCGCCGTTGAGCACGGTGGCGTTCATACCGATCAGGCAGCCGTCCTCGATGCGGCAACCGTGCAGGACCGCTCCGTGACCGACGCTGACCCGGTTCCCGACCCGCGCCGGGAAACCGGGGTCGGCGTGGACGACGGCGCAGTCCTGGATGTTGCTCCCGGCGCCGACGGTGATCGTTTCCCAATCCGCCCGCAGGACCGCTCCATAGAAGACGCCCGTACCCGGCCCGACCGCCACGTCGCCGACGACCGTGGCCGAGGGAGCGATCCACGCGGTCGGACAGACCCGGGGCGTTCGACCGCGGATCGTCACGACAGATGCGGTCATCGAATGCTTCCTTTTCTGAGCCCGGGACAGGCGTCCGCGGGGATGTTCCGGATCAGGGCGCTTCGGACAGGACACGCATCGTCGTCGACCTGTCGTGATGGATCTCCGCCTCGATCCCGGAGACCCAGTTCGGCTCGCCGGGGTCGGTGCCGGTGATATCCAGGGCACAGGCACGCAGCACGGGAGAGTGCGTGATCGCCACGATCAGGTCCGCGTCATCGGGGCGGTCGATCACGCTGCGCACGAAGGCGCGGATGCGTGTGGCCACCGCGACGGCCGTGTCCCCCGGCGGATCCGGGTGCGCCACCCACCAGCCGACCCTGTCCGGCACGGTCAGCCACTCCTTGAAGAACGAGACCCGCAGGACGTCGTCGGCGTCGAGACCGGGGACTTGAGCCGCGAACTTCTCGGCGCTGCTGACCATGTCCACCCGCACGCCGGCCAGGTACAGGTCGGGATTGCGCAGCGCGAACGCGACACCGCTGTCGACCACGTCGGCACCGGCCTCACCGGCCCCGGCGGCAATGGCGGCGGCCGTCTCCTTCGCACGGCGGGTCTCACCGCTGATGACCCGCAGCCGGCCGCCCTTTCGGGCCCCGAGGTGGCGGCCCACGTCGGTGGCGATCCGAACCCCCTTGTCGGTGATGGGGACGTCTCCCCGGTGGGATTCGACTTCGCTGTGGCGCAGGAGCAGCAGGCGTGGCATGGGTATCCCTTCTGGTCGGTCGGGAGTCGCGGGTCGCGGTCGGAGCCGCGTGGTCAGGCGCTCACCGCGGGAGCGGCCGGCGCCGGTTCGCGGTGCCGTGCCCACTGCTTCCGGAACAGCTCGAACACGGCGTCGGCGAACTCGGGATCGTTGATGTTGGCGTTCTTCTCGATCACCTCGATCGAGGGGTCCAGCCCGGCGCGCAGCGAATCGAGCAACGGCGTGACGTCCACGCCGTGCCACTGGCTGCCGGGTTTGAAGTAGTTGTCCAGGCCGTCCAGAGGGATCCCGACCGCGGCCGGTCCCGCGGAACGGTTGACGTGGTCGGCGATGTACTCACCGAGGCGGCGCATCTCGTCGGGGGTGGCCAGCAGCGAGGTGACGTTCGGGTTGTGGATGATGATGTCGCGGTCCTCGGTGTCGAACTCGGCGGGAACGGTGTCCCGCGCGCCGAAGTTGAAGCACTCGGCCGCACCGGGGGCCACGACCTGCGGAATCCTGGCCCGTGTGGCGGCTTTCATGCGCTCGCAGCCGGGGTCGAAGATGCCCTTGTGCCAATGGTTGAGGATCTCGGGCAGGGTGAAGTCGATCAGGCCGTCGATGACGCCCTTCTCGATGAGGTGCTCCATGCCCGCGCCTTCCCCGACCGCGTGGAAGGTGACGACCTCGAAACCGGTGCGCTCCAACTGCTCCCGGATGCGCATGACGCCCGGTGTGGTCACGCCGAACATCGAGATCGCGATCAGGGGTTTGCTGGCCGCGGCGTGGGATTTGGTGACCTGGTAGCCGTTGGCCATGCCGGCCGCGGCATGGGCGGCGTTGATCAGTATCTGCTTGGAGATGCGGTTGAGACCGGCGATGTCGGTGACCGCGTTCATCATCATCATGTCGGAATGGCCGATGTAAGGGCGGGTGTTGTTGGAGGCCATGGTGGACACGATGAGCTTGGGAACACCGATGTCGAGGTTCTTGAGCGCGCCGCTGAGCAGGTCGGTGCCCCCTGTGCCGCCCAGTCCGACGACCGCGTCGATGCGTCCCTCGGCGGTGAGTCCGGTGAGCAGGCCGCGAAGTCCTTCGCTCATCTTGGCGACCGCCAGCGCGCGGCCACCCGCGCCTTCGATGCTCGCGGTGAAGTCGTCGAGGTCGATGCCGGCGCGGGCGGCGACTTCCGATGCGGAGATGTCCGGTGTGAAGTAGGGGTCGCCGAGCACTCCGCAATCGACGACCAGCACGTCGACCCCCGCGGCGACGAGCGCGTCGCGGACGTAGGCGTACTCGGTCCCTTTCGTGTCCAGGGTTCCGGCCAGGCAGACAACTGGTTTCCGGGGCATGGCGTAACTCCTTTGTTACTGCGGCAGCCATGGGGCGCTCAACACTGTTCGGCGTTGCCTTCGTTCGCCGTTCTTGCGTTTCCGGTCAGGGGTTTCGTGCCCCGGGTCTGCAGTGCTGTCCACACGCGTTCCGGGGTGAGGGGCAGGTCCGGAATGACGACGCCGGTCGCGTGCGCGACCGCGGCGCCGAGTGCACCAGCGGTGCACAGAAGTGCGCCTTCGCTGATGCCCTTCGATCCGTAGGGACCGGGACCGTCGTGGTTCTCGATCGCCGCGCTGACGAACTCCACCGGCACGTCGTTGAACGTCGGGATCCGGTAGTCGAGCGCGCCGAGGTTGCGGATGCGGCCGTGATCGTCGAGCAGCAGCTGTTCCATCTGACTGTGCCCCAGACCCATGATGGCCGCTCCTTCGTCCTGGGAGACGACTTGCAGCGGGTTGAGTTCGGTGCCGACGTCGCTGACGGTGACGTGCTTGGTCAGCAGCAGCTCGCCGGTTTCCACATCGACTTCGACCTCGATGGCCGTGGCGTTGAACTCGTAGAAGGCGGCGTCACCGCCGAGCGGGTGCCCTCGTTCGCCGCGCAGGCGCCGCGTTCCCTGTCCGATGAACTCCCCGTGCAGGGAACCGAGGGCTTGCCGTGCCGCCCGGACCAGCGGAAGATCGCCGTCCGGTGTGATCAGCACTCCCGGAGCGTGTCCGAGCTCCCCCTCGGTCACGCCGGTCGCCTCGGCGAACAGTTCGAGCACCTTGCCGCGAACGTCGCGACAGGCTTCCACCACGGCCGAGCCCATGAACACCGTCGACCGGCTCGCCGAGGTCTGCAGATCGAAGGGGACCGCGTTGGTGTCGCCGCTGACGACCGTGACGCGATCCAGCGGGATCCCCAGCTCGTCGCTGAGGATCTGCTGCCACAGCGTCCGCGCGCCCTGGCCCATGTCCGAGGTTCCCGCGTAGACGATCGCACTGCCATCGGAGAGCAGCCGCACCAGGCTCTGCGAAAGCCCGGACGTCGCCCCGGGTTTGATGCCGACTGCGATCCCGCGCCCGCGGTTGGGCGCCGGCGGACGATCCCAGCCGATGAGCTGCGCCGCCTTCTCCAGGCTCTGCGCCCAGTCACCGTCGGCCGCGGCGGGCGAGTCACCGCGGATGAACTCCTCACCGCGAGCGACCAGGTTCCGGCGACGGATCTCCAGCCCATCCAGGCCGAGGCGGCGGGCCGCCGCGTCGAGCTGGTTCTCGGTCGCCCAGGTGACCTGCGGGCTGCCGAAGCCACGGAAGGCCGTACTGGGCGTGGTGTTGGTCAGCACCGCGCGCCCGTTCACCCGCAGCGCGGGAATCCGGTACGGGCCGGCGGACACGAACGAGCCCTTGGACATCACACGGGGCGCGACGTCGGCGTAGGCGCCGATCTGGAAGTCGGCGCCGACGTGGTGGAAGGTGATCTCGCCCTCGTCGGTGAAGCCGGTGCGCGCGGTGATCCGGCAGCCGGCACGCCGCATCGTCTGGAACGTCTGCTCCAGGGACAGCACGAGCCGACAGGTCCGGCCGGTGAGCAGGGCGAGGAAGGCCAGCAGGGGTTCGAGCTTGGGTGTCTGCTTGCCGCCGAACGCCCCGCCCGGATCCGGGGCGAGCACCCGGACCCGGGTCAACGGAAGTCCGACGAGCGAGGCGATCGTGCGTTGCAGCAGGTAGGGGTGCTGCACGGGCGAGTAGACATCCAGCCCGCCCTGATCGGTGGGCACGACGACGGTGCCGCCCGGTTCGATCGGAAAATGGGTGACCATCGGGAAGGTGTAGACGTTCTCGACGACGAAGCCGGTGCAGGCTTCGGCCTCGTCGTTGTCGCCCCACGCGAAGCGGGCGTGCTCCAGCACGTTGGTCCCGGCCAGCGGGTCGTCGGGGCGGATCGCGGGTTCCTGGACCAACGGTGCGGAGTCGGCGAGTGCGTCCTCGATCGAGTAGACGCCGCGGCGTTCGGTGTAGTCCACGCGCACCGCGCGCGCTGCCGCCTGCGCGACCTCCAGGGTCTCGGCGGCCACGGCGGCCACCGGTTCGCCGTGGTAGGTGACGCGGCCCTCGGCCAGCACCGGCCGGTCCTGATGGGACACCCCGAACCGGGGCATCGGCGACGGCAGGTCGGCGGCGGTCATGACGGCCAGGACACCGGGCATCGCGGTGGCCTCACCGACGTCGATGTGGTGAATTTCGGCGCATCCCACCGGCACGGACACGAGCACGACCTGGGCGGCTGCCGGGAACCGCAGATCGGCCACGAAACGCTGGGTCCCACAGGCACGATCGGCGCCGCCGTAGCGCTCGACGGGCGCTCCGACCTCGCGGCGCGGGGCCGGAGCGGGTGCGGCAGCCGACTCGACCAGGGGGTGTTCGCGTGTTTCAGTCATGGTCGGCCGCCCTCCGCACGGCGGTGGCCTGCACGGCCCGGACGATGCGCTGGTAACCGGCGCAGCGGCAGAGGTTTCCCGACAGGGCGTCGCGGATCTGCGGCTCGCTCGGTTGCGGGGTCGAGCGCAACAGGTGTTCCGCGGACATGACCTGCCCGGGAATACAGAATCCGCACTGAACGGCCCCGCTGGCGAGGAACTCCTCCTGCAGATCCGTCGGTCCGTTCGCGGACAGACCTTCGATCGTGGTCACCTCGTGACCGGCGACCTCCGCGCACAGCACGAGGCAGGCATTGACGGCCCGCCCGTCCAGGAAGACGGTGCAGGCCCCGCACTCCCCCTCGGCGCAACAGCTCTTGGTCCCGGTCAACCCCAGGTTTTCGCGCAGCGCTTCCAACAGGGTGCGATGTCCGGGGACGGTGAGGCGCTGCGCACAGCCGTTGACGGTGATGTCGACGTCCTGCACGTCGTCGAGCGAATGGGATGTCATGCCGGCACCTCCTCGTGGCGTCGCCGGTCAGCGGCAGCTTGCACGGCGCGCCGGGCGAGAACCGCCAGCATCGCGGTCCGGTACTCCCGTCCGCCCCGGATGTCGGAAATCGGTGTCGCGGCGGTCAGGGCGCGCTCGAGCGCGAGCTTGAGCAGCTCCCCCTCGGCCGGGTCGACCGGCTCGTCCAGCGGGGTCCGCAGCGGCCGCGGCCCGACCGCGCCAAGCCCGAGCACGACGGTGCCGTGGCGGTCGATTCCGGCCGCCACGCTGACCGTCGCGAGGTCCACCCCACGCCGCCGGGTCAGGCGCTGGAATGCCGATCCGTAGCCGGCCGGGGGACGGTTCATGCCGATGCCGGTCACGATCTCTCCTGTCCCGCACAACGTCCGCCGCGGTCCGACGAAGAACTCCCGCAACGGCACGGTGCGCGCACCATCGACCGACTCGATCGTCACCGTGACGTCGTGCACGAGCATCGCCGGGACCGTGTCGGCGGCCGGAGATCCGTTGCAGGAGTTGCCGATCAGGCTCGCCCGGTTGCGGATCGCCACCGAACCGACCGTCAGCGCGGCCTCGGCCAGAGACGGGAACCACTCCCGTACGGCCGGGTCTGCGGCCAGTTCAGCGAGGGTCAGGGTCGGGCCGATCAGTACGCGGTCGTCGTCGATCCGCAGGGGCGCGGGCAGATCCTCGATGCCCTTCAGATCGACGATCACCGTTGGCTCGATGGTGCGGTGGCGGACCCCGACGAGCAGGTCGGTACCGCCGACGAGCGGGCGCGCGCCGGAGCCTTCCTCGGCGAGCACCGCGAGCGCGTCGGCCTTGCTTCGCGGCCGGTAGTACCTGGTCATGACCGACACCTCAGGGATTCACGATGATCTTCATGGCGCCGCTGCCGCGATCATTGAAGGTCGCCAGCGCCTTCTCGTACTCCGCCAGCGGGAAGCGGTGCGTGATGAGCTCCCCCACCTGCATGCGGCCGTCGGCGACGAACGGGATGACCCGACGCATCTCCCCGGCCGAGGCCCGCGACCCCACGAGCTCCAGTTCGTCGAGAACGAGCGACTTGCACGCCAGCAGCACGTCCTCGGTGGGGATCCCGACCATCGCGCAGCGCCCGCCTTTGCGCAGCATCGCCAACGCCCAGGTCAGGGTTTGCGGCACGCCGGCGCACTCCAGCACGACGTCGGCCCCGAAGCCACCGGTGAGCTCCCTGACCGCGGCGACCGGGTCACCCGCCACGGTGTCCACTGTCTCCGACCCCAGCGCGCCGGCCTTCTGCAGCCGGTATCCGCGACCGACGACGATCACGCGGGCCGCCCCGCAGATCCGCGCGGCGTCGGCGGCCAGCATGCCGATCGCGCCCGCGCCGGTGATCGCCACCGTGTCACCCGGTTCGATGCCGCCGCGCCGCGCGACGTGCAACGCGATGCTGGCCGGGTCGATGATCGCGCCCTCGTCGTAGGAAACCGGGTCGGGAAGCCGGAAAATGCACTTGACGTTGTGCACCGCGTAGGTAGCGTCCACACCCTGGTGGTTGTGCCCGTACTGGGCGTGCAGACCCGGCTTGCCGTAGTTCTCGCAGAGGTTGTAGCGCCCCTCGACGCACTTCTGGCACACGCCGCAGGCGTTGTGGCTGGTGCCGGCAACCCGGTCACCGACCTTCCAGCCGAGTTCCCCGGCACCGGGGCCGAGTTCGACGATGTCGCCGGCCCACTCGTGGCCAGGGGTGAACGGGAACGCCGGGGGCCAGAAATCCGGGTAGTCCCCGTTGATCAGGTGGGCGTCGGTACCGCAGATCGAGGTCGAGCGGACCCTGGCGAGGACCTCGTTCGGCCCCGGCCGCGGAACCGGCTTCTCCTGGATCTGGAGAACGTTCGGCTTCAGCACGACCAGGGCTTGCATGGTGTCGGTCATTCGGGATCTCCGCGTCGTTCGTGGTTGAAGAACGTCCACAGCGCCGGGCCACTCCTCCGCGGGCCGTGGCGTGCCACGAGGTTCTATCGATAATCGAAACCTAATGTCCGCGTGGCACTATGTCAATGAACTATCGATAATCGATTGGAACTTCGGGAAACCCAGGTCAGGAGACCTGGGCCGCGCCGTCAACGCTGTCGACTCCGCCGGTCGCGGACGCGTGGTCGAGCATGAGGGAGCGCACGTTGAGCTGGTGACGGCGCGCGGCCTCGGCCGCGCCGTCGGCATCCCCGGCTGTCAGCGCCTCGAGGATGCCCTGGTGCTCGAGCACGATCTCCCGGACGTCCACGTCCGGCAGCGTCAGGGTGAGGAACGTCCGCGCGAAGGGAGCCAGCTGGCTGAAGGTCTGCTCGAGCGCACGGTTGCCCGAGGCTTGCACGATGATCTCGTGAAAGCGCACGTCAGCGTCGGTCACCGCGGGAAAATCCCCGTCGGCGAGCTTGTCGAGCATGTCATCCACGAGTTCCCGGAGCGAGGAAAGAGACGCCGGGCTCATGCGCGCGACCGCCAAGCGCGCGGCCAGACCATCGATCTCGGCACGCACCTGACTGACGTCGGCGAGTTCTTTCGCGCTGGGCATGCGCACCCGCGCACCGCGCCGGGCGTGCATCGTGATGACCCCGATCGCAGCGAGCTCGCGCAGCGCATCGCGCACCGGTGACTGGCTGATGCCGAGCTCCTTGGACAGCTGGAACTCCACCACGCGCTCGCCGGGCTTGTAGTGCCCGTGGATGATGCGGTCGAGAACCAAGCGCTTGACCTTGTCCGACAGCAGGTCTCCACCGAACTCGGCAGCCAAGCCGTTCTCGGCCATCAGGCAGGTCTCCTTCATCGATGCGCGGCCTCGCGCCTGGGGCGCGCGGCGCCCCGGGTGGTCACTTGCCCACCGAGTCTCTCAGATCCAGTCGGCGCCTGGTCTCATCCGGCGTGGCGACGTCGCGGTGGAGCAGCCGGGCCATCTCCGCGATCCGCCGGACCTGGGCCGCGTTCGATTCGGCGAGCTTGCCGGGACCGTCCCACAACGAGTCCTCCAGCCCGACGCGGGCGTTCCCGCCCAGCGACAACGCGATCGAGCCGAGCCGCAGCTGCGCGGCACCTGCGCCGACCACCGACCACTCGAAGTCGTTTCCGAACAGCCGCAAGGCGGTCCGGCGCAGGTGCGCCAGGTCCTCCAGATCGGCGCCGGTCCCGCCGAACAGACCGAGCACCGTCTGGATGAACAGTGGCGGCCTGACCAGCCCGCGATCGAGCATGTTGGCGAGGTTGTAGAGGTGTGCGGTGTCGTAGCACTCGAACTCGAAGCGCGTTCCCTGATCACCGCAGAGCTTGAGGATCCGCTCGATGTCGGCGTAGGTGTTCTTGAAGACGATGTCCTTGTTCTCCAGGTGCCGACGCTCCCAGTCGTGCTCGAGATCCGGGAAGCGCGTCAGCATGGGGAACAGCCCGAAGTTCATCGATCCCATGTTCAGGGAGGCGAGTTCGGGGGCCAGCTGAACCGCGGGGGCGATCCGCTCGTCGACGCTCATGTGCGGGCTGCCGCCGGTGGTGAGGTTGATGATCACCTCGGATTTGTCCTTGACGGCGGCGATGACCTCCTTGAACAGGCCGGCGTCCTGGACCGGGTGCCCGTCCTCCGGGTCGCGGACGTGCAGGTGCACGATCGCCGCGCCCGCTCCGGCCGCCGCCAGGCTCGCCTCCGCGATCTCCTCGGGCGTGACCGGCAGCGCCGGCGACATCGTCGGAGTGTGGATCGCACCGGTCGGAGCGCAGGTAATGATCGCCGGCTTCGGCGCCTTGCCCGTCATCGTCCCTCCCAACGTGTTCATTATCGATAATCGATGATAACCTGCGTCCATGTCGTTGCCAAGGACCCGCGACGCAGCTGCGGACGGTGCGACTCCGGACGCCGGAGCGGCCGGAGAGACCGGTTTTCGCCGCGGAATCGCCTGGCGATCGCCGGAGCAGGTTCCCCCGAGGCGCGGAGCCCGCGCGTCAAGGGCGCGCCGGTGTGCTCCGCCGATCAAGCGGCTGCCGGCCACGGGCCCGCACGCGATCCATGCCCCGGACGACTTCGCACCAGCCGTGAGCCGGTCCTGGACGAGGCCGAGCCATTCCTGAAAGGACTGGGCGAGCGCCTCGCCACCGGACACCTCGCCGCCACGGCGCCGTTCTCAGCAGAGGGAGAGAAATCCTCATGAGCGTCAACACCGACCGCCAGAGCAAACCGGCCGGCATCGACCCCGAGCGCGGGCCCGCGGCCTTCCGGAAGCCGCAGGAGATCCTGGCCGCGCTGGCGTTACCCGACCGCGGCGACGTCTACTCGCTGTCCCTGCCCCGGTTCACTGGTATGCCGCTGTTCGGATCCCACCCGCCGTTTCAGGTCCACATGGCGCGCACTCCGGCCGGCCTGCGCGCCGAAGGCCGCCAGCCGTGGGGTCCGCGCAACGACGTCAACCTCGGCTACATGGCCGAACTGGTCAGCGCCACCTCGCACTGCGGGGCGCATGTGGACGCGCTGGCGCACATGACCATCGGCGAGGACGACCACTGGTACGGCGGCGGCAACGCTCGCGAGCACCTCGGCGACGGCGGTCCCCGCCACGGCGACGCCGCGAAACTGCCCCCGTTCATCACCCGCGGCGTCATGCTCGACGTGCCCGCCTACCGGGGCGTCGCGGCCTTGCCGAAGTCGGACCCGGTCACCGGTGAAGAACTCCAAGCGATCGCACGGCACCAGGACACCGAGGTGCGGCCTGGCGATGTCGTACTCGTTCGCACCGGCTACCTCGGCAAATGGCCCGACAGCGAAGCACTGGCCCGCCACGCGACCGCCGGACCGGACATCAGTGCGGCCCGATGGCTGCTCGACAGCGGGGTCGTCGCCGCGGGGAGCGATACCGAGACCTTCGAAGTGCAGCCGGCTCCCGATCCCGGCAACCCGGCCAACCCCCAGCCGGTGCACACGCTGCTGCTCATCGAGAACGCGATCTACCTCTTCGAGTCGATCTACCTCGAAGAGCTCGCCCGCGACCGCGCGTACGAGTTCCTGTTCGTGGCCTTGCCCATCAAGATCGAGGGAGCGACCGGCTCGATGCTCGACCCGGTCGCCATCGTCTGACCTCCCCAGGCCCGACTCGCCGGCCGGCGCGGTGCTCGCGCTGTTCGGGGACTCGATTCACCCGACCGTCGCCGACGTTGCGCGGGCGCGATGCGGCGAGCGCCAAGGCGATCCGCTGATTCGCGGGGGCGGCCGGCGCGCTCTCGGCGGCGCGGGCCGGAAAGTTGGTCGCCCGCGCGAACGGGCTCGACGAGCTTGCCCGAGACCCCGCGTGCGGCTGCCTCGTGGCGCAGGGACGATCCCGGCGCAGGAACTGATCGCGATCGGGTGCCCGCCGCCGTGGGCCGCGAGGATCGGCAGAGCGGACCGCCTCACCTGCGTCATCCCGAAGACGTTGGTGTCGGACAGCGCCCGGATGGTGTCCACCGGCGTGGACTCGAAGACGGAGAACAGGCCGGCGCCGACGTTGTTGACGACGCGGTCGAGCCGGCCGAAGCGGGCCGGATAGAGTCCAAAGTGCCCGGCTGTGGCCTTGCCGAGTTCCGAGGAGCTGCGTTCCACCCGGCAGGCCCTCGCCCCCCGCGCACGCGCGCGCGAGGAGTTCCTCCCGCATACCCGGGGAGAGCTGGGGGAAGTAGGCGCTGGTGCCGCCCAGTCGCACGACGAGGCCGGGGTGTTCCGCCGGTGCGGCGTGGTACTTCAGTTCGCTGCCCGCGCAACCACACGGCACCGGCGGATGACCCGCCCTCGCGCGGGACCGCGATCGGGGAGGCCCGGACGAATACCGAGGACACGACCACTCCCCCGCGGCGTCCCGACGGGGACTGTTTCACGATCGGCGGGTCCGGCCCGGCACATCGGGAACCGTGCGCGGGGCGGCCGGCCGCGGAGAGGACCGAGCACCTTGGGCACGCCGGGCACGCTGACCAGACCGGTCGTGAGGGCAGGACCGGCCCCTGTGGCACGCGGCCCCCGGCACCGCTACTCGGATCACGGACGGCGTGGTCGCGGAGATGTCCCGCCCGCGACACACTCACCCGCTCTGTGCGGGTTCCGGGGATCGGACGACACCCATGCCTGCGGAAGGAGCGGACACATCGGCCATGACGGAGAGAAGGTGGCGAGCAACCTCGTCCGCGGCCGAGGCCGTCGCACCGGCCAGCGTCAGCATGTCCTCTCCCGCGGACCGGCACGCGGCGATGTTTCGCTCGATCGCATCCAGCATGGCTGTCCGCAGCTCGGTGTTGACGTTGACTTTGCCGACTCCCGCGGAAGCCGCGGCGCGCAGATCAGTCTCGGCCAGTCCGGAGGCGCCGTGCAGGACCAGGGGCACGTCGCCCGCCTGCGCGCGTATCGCGGCCAGCAGCCGCCAGTCGAGTGCGGGCTCGCCCCGGTAGAGGCCGTGCACGTTGCCCACGCCGCAGGCGAGCAGCTGGGCACCCGAGGCCGTCAGGAACGGGCTGACCGTCGCCGGATCGGTTTTCCCCGCCATGTCGGCGCTGTGGGCGCCGGCTTGGTCTTCGGCCCCGGGCACGCTTCCGAGCTCCGCTTCCACCACCACTCCGGCGGGTCGGGCGAATTGCCGGACCCGCCGGACGAAGGCGGCGTTGTCCTCCGGCGGCAGGTGTGATCCGTCGGCGAGCACAGCGTCGGCGCCGGCGTCGATTCCTCTCCGGATCACCGCCTCGTCCTTGGCGTGGTCGAGCTGGACGCAGACCGGCACGGCCGAGTCGTCGGCGATGTGCCGCAACGTCGCGATCAGCTTCGGACCGGAGGCGGCGGTGGCGCTGGAGGGCGCGACGAGAAGGACGACCGGAAGCCGCAGAGCCTCGGCCGCGGCGACGACGGCCAGCGCGGTGTCGGCGCCGTAGCAGGTGAACGCGGGAACCGCCGCTCCCGCCTTCACCTGCCGCGTCACCAGCTCCCGGAGGTCTGCTCTCACCGCGCGCCCGCCGCGGCGAAGTCGGAGGCGAGCCGCTTGCGCATGGTGGCGATCGCGATCAGGCCGATCAGGCACGTCGTGGCGACGAAGTAGTAGGGCGAGCGCAGGTCGTGGGTCTGCTGGACGAGCCAGGTGGCCACGTAGGGCGCGGTGCCGCCGGCGATGACGACGGAGATGTTGGTGGCCAGCGCGGTGCCGGTGTAGCGGACCTCGTCGGGGAACAGGCGGGGCGTCAGGGTGAACGAGGCGACCTGCAGGAACGCCATGTTCACCATGATCGCGACGTAGCCGAGCGCTGCCAGGCCGAGGTTGCCGATGTCCATCAGCAGGAACGCGGGGTAGGTGACGATCGCGTACCCGGCGAGCCCGATCGTGGCGACCTTGAACGTGCCGATGCGGTCGGCGAGGCGCCCTGTGAAGGGCATCAGTGCCACGGCGAAGAGAGTTACGCCGGCGGTGATCCAGTACACCGGCGACTTGGGGTAGTGCAGGTTGGACACCAGGTAGATGCTGATGAAGGTCGATCCGATGTAGGCCGCGCCCTGGACGCCGACTCCGAGGGCGGTGGCCTGCAGCAGCGAACCGGGGTAGCTCTTCAGCGCCGTCACGAGCGGGAAGCCGTGCTTGCCGAGCGAGACCTTCTGGTCGATGTCGGGCAGCATGCGGCGGGCGAAGTAGCAGACGACGGTCAGCGGCAGACCGATCAGGAACGGGATGCGCCAGCCCCAGGTGTTGAGCTGCTGGGTGGCCAGCACGCCGGAGACGATGCCGATGGCGGCCGAGGCGATCGCGAAGCCGCCGTTGGTGCCCATGGGGGTGAAGGCGCCGTAGCGGGCCCGCTTGCCCCGGGGCGCTGCTTCGGCGATCACCGTCGCGGCGCCGCCGACCTCCCCGCCGGCGAAGAACCCTTGGGCGACGCGCACGAGCACGAGCAGGACCGGTGCCAGTACCCCGGCCACGGCGTAGGTCGGCAGCACGCCGATCGCGGTGTTGGCCACACCGATGCCGATCACCGTGACCATCAGCGCCTGCCTGCGCCCGTAGCGGTCGCCGACCCAGCCGAAGAAGATCCCGCCGAGCGGGCGGACCACATAGGACAGTGCGAACACGGCCAGCACCGCCAGCAGGGACGCGACCGGGTCGCTGCCGGGGAAGAACAGTGGCGCGATGATCGTCGAGACGTAGCCGTAGAGGGCGTAGTCGTAGTACTCGATGAGGGTGCCGATGCCGCCGGCAAGGGCGACGCGACGGACTTGCGCCGGGGTGCGGACGGTTCCGGAATCGCCGGCGGGTCGGCGGCCCTCGCTTCCGGCAGGGGCGGCGGCTTCGTTGCCGGTGGTCATGATCGGGCTCCTGGGTTGTCATTGAGGTAGTCGCGGACGATGTCGTCGAAGGACTGTTCGGGCTCCAGGCCGAGGGAGTGCGCACGGGGGGTGCGGAACACGGCGGGCCAGCTGCGCACGATCACGCCGATGAGCGGGTCGTCGGTCCAGTCGATGAGGTCGCTGGTGCCGGCGCCGGCGACGCGGTCGAGCGCGGCGGCCATGTCGCGGGGTGTGGTGGTGAGGGCGGGCAGGTTCATCGCGGTGCGGCTGCCCCAGGTGGCCTCGTCCACTTCGGCGGCGCGCAGCAGGCCCTCGAGCGTGCGCCGGGGTGAGGACAGCGCGATCGGCGTGTCGGCGGGGACGGGGCACACCGCGCGCTCCCCTGCCAGTGGTTCGCGGATGATGCCGGACAGGAAGCTCGACGCGGCGGCGTTCGGTTTACCGGGCCGGACGGACACCGTCATCAGCCGCACCGACCGGCCGCGCGCGAAACCCTTGCGGGTGTAGTCGGCCACCAGCTGCTCCCCGATGAACTTCTGGATTCCGTAGCTGGACTGCGGCCGCGGCACCGTATCGTCGTCCACTACGTCCAGCGGCGGCAGCGCGGGGTCGTTGCCGAACACCGCGAGCGAGCTGGAGAACACCAGCACCGGTGGGGCCGGCAGGCCGCGTGCGTACTCCAGCAGGGCACGGGTGCCGTCGAGGTTGGTGCGCATGCCGAGGTCGAAATCGGCTTCGGCGGCGCCGCTGACCACTCCGGCGAGGTGGAAGATCGCGTCCACCTCGCCGAGTTCCGGCACGGTGTCGCCGAGTTCGCCGACGAGCGGCCGCACCCGGGGGTCGGTGGACAGGTCTTCCTGGGGCGGGACGAGGTCGGCGAGGACCAGCTCGCCGACCTCGGCGGGAGCCGTTCCGCCGAGCGCCACGGGGCCGGCCAGCAGCCGCCGGGCGAGGAGCGTGCCGAGGAATCCGGAACCTCCAGTGATCACGATCCGTGTGGTCACAGTGCCTCCAGCCGGTCGATGACATCCGCCAGTGAGTTCTCGTCGCCGACGTTGCCGGCGAACACGACGTAGGGAAGTCCGCGCGCGGGGCCGGAGACCGGCTCCCACAGCGACACGATCCCGGGCAGCATCGACCCGCGGACCCACGCGCGGTCGATGCCCAGCGAGACGGTGGCGACGTCGGACGAGGTGATCCCGCCCTTGGCGACCACGAACGCGGGCCGTCGCGCCTGGACGATCCGGCGGGCGGTCGTGGTGAGCGCGGCACTGACCCGCCGGGCGATGTCCAGGCTTTCGGCCTCGTCGGCGCCGGCGACCAACTTGCGGGACGTGCTCAGCACGACCAGGTCGCTCCCGAGCGCCTCGACCGCCCGCGCCACGGCGTCGTGGATGTGGTCCTCGGCGTCGTCGAGGATGGCCGGGACGTCCAGTTCGACGTGGGCGAAGTGGCGGCGCTCGCCGAGCCTGGCGAGTTGCCTGCTGGTGAGCCCGACGTGCGAGCCGACGACGACCAGTCCGTGCGCGTCCGGCCGGAGGAGCGTGGCGAGGGTGTCGTCCTCGATCGGTGGTGTGGCGTCCTGTCCGGTGCGGGCCCGGACGAACGACGGCCCGACGCGATAGACCAGTGTCTTCCCGGCTTCCTCAGCGGCCAGGATCGCCAGCACCCCGGCGCGGAGGTCGTCGTCTTCGGCGGTGTCGAGAACGACGACGCCGTTGAGCCGGTCGCACAGGCTCTGCGTGGTGCCGCCCCGGATGTCGTCGAGGGTCAGTTCGGTGACATCCGCGGCGGGGATGCGGCCGGCGCTCTTCTCGGTCACCCAGTCGGCCAGACGGGAGGAGGTGAAGCCGAACGTGGCGTCCTTCGCGAACTCGGTGTCGGCGACCGGGGTCAGGCCGTCGGCGGAGCGCAGGTAGTGCGTCCCGCCGAGCGTCACCCGTCCGGCGTCGGTGAAGGCGGGCGCGAGCACGACGGCGTCCACGGTGTCCCCGTGTTGGGCGAGCACCTCGCCGATGACGTCGGTTTCCAGCGGGAAGTGGCCGCGCAGGGTGGAGTCGCTGCGGCTGGCGAAGACCAGCCCGGCGCCTTCTCCTTCGGCGGCTCGCAGACAGGCTGTCACGACTTCCCGGTCGCGCGCCGCGGCGTCGGCCGGGGCGAGGCTGCGGGTGTTGGTGAGCACGAAGAATCCGGCGGTGTCCTGGCGCAGGGCCCAGCGCACGTCCTCGACTGTCCACCGCGTCAGCACCGGCAGGTCGCGCACGGTCTGGGTACCGGTGGGGTCGTCGTCGAGGAACACGACGCGGCGCGCGCCCGCGAGTGCCGCGCGCACATCGGCGGCGGTCACCCTGCGCACCGGGGGCAGAGGCGCGGTGGTCACTCCACCCCTCCGACGGCGAGCAACAGCCGCATGCGGTTCGCGGCGAGTTCGGGGTCGGGGAACAGGCCGAGTGCGTCGGTGAGGACGAACAGGTCGGTCAGGTGCTGCAGTGACCGCATGCCTTCCCGGCCGGTGACCATCCGGAAGTGGTCCTGGTGCCCGGAAAGCCAGGCGACGAAGACCGTGCCGACCTTGTACCGGTCGGCGGGCGCCTCGAACATCTTGACCGCCATGGGGATCGAGGCGTTCAGGGTGTCGGCGAAGCCCTGCTCATCCCCGGCGTCGAGGGCGGTGAACGCGGCCGAGGCGATGGGCGCGAGGGGGTCGAGCACGCCGAGCAGGCCGTGGCTGTGGTGCGCCCCGTCGCCCAGCAGCAGGTTCGTGTAGCCGTAGTCGTCGCCAGTGAACACCTTGACCCCGGTGGGCAGGCGGCGGCGGAACTCCTTTTCCAGTTCCTCGTCGAGCAGGCTGAACTTGATGCCTTCGAGGCGGTCGGCGTTCTCCCGCGCCATGTCGATGACGACATCCATCGCGCGGCGCACGTCGGTGTGTCCCCAGTAGCCGGCGAGTGTGGGGTCGAAGCCGGTGCCCAGCCAGTGCACGATCGCGGGTTTGTCGGTCCTGGCGAGCACGTCCCGGTAGACCCCGAGGTAGTCGTCCTCCGACTTCGCGGCGGCAACCAGCGCGTGACTGGCGCGGATCACCGCGGCGCTGCCCTGCGCCTGCACGAACTCGAGCTGTTCGGTGTAGGCGTCGACGATTTCGGACAGAGCCGGACGGGGCGAGGTGATCTGGTCGGTACCGGCGCCGGCGACGCAGGCCGCGCCCGCCTCGCGGGCGGCGGCCACACCGAGCCGGATCAGTTCCTTCGCCTGCGGCCACTGCAGCCCGCCAGGGCCGCGTTCGGTGGTGTCCATGGCTTCCGCGATGCCGATGCCGTAGCTGAACAAGTGCTTGCGGAAGGCGATCGTAGCTTCCCAGTCGATCGGCGGCGCCTGACCGGGCTGGTAGTCGGCGCGGGCGTCGGCGACGACGTGCGCGGCCGCGAGCACGGTGCGCGAGGTGAACGGTGCGGGATGGCGCGGGTAGTCGACCGGTTCGTGCATGGCGTGCCGGACGGTGCCGCCGCCGGCGGTGGGCAGCACGAGGTCGGTCGAGGCGAGAGTGGTCACGAAGTGGTTCTCCTTGAGGCGTTCAGGACCAGGCGGCGGCGCCGCCGGCGCGTTCGCGGTCGCGTTCGGAGCCGACGACACCGGCGGCTTTGAGTTCGGCGATCCGCTGCGGGCTCAGGCCGGCGGCGGTGAGGACGTCGTCGTTGTGCTCTCCGATGGTGGGCGGGACGTGGCGCAGCCGGGCGGGCGTGTCGGAGAGGGAGACGGGCATGCCGACGAACTTGACCGGACCGACACCGTCCACTTCGGATTCGAGTACCAGTCCGTTGTGCCGGACCTGCGGGTCGTCGAACACGGCGTCGTAGTCGTGGACGGGTGCGACGAGCACGTCCTCGGCTTCGAAGCGGGCCATGATCTCCGCGCGCGGGTACTTCGCGATGGCGTCGGCGAGCAGGCCGTGTGTCTCCCGGGGATGTTCGCGCAGGCCTTCGATGGTCTGGAAGCGCGGGTCCTCGGCGACCTCCCGCGGGAGGTCGCAGGCCCGGGCGGCGCGTTGCCACTGCTGGTCCACGTAGAACTCGCCGATGAGGGTGAACCACAGGCCGTCGGCGGCTTCGTAGTAGCCGTATAGGGCGGTGTTGTGAGCGTGCGCGATGCCAGCTCCAGGGCGGTCGAACCGCTGCCCGGTGTTGAGGTAGGTGGTGCCTTCCTGCAGGTGGCTGGTGATGGCGGCGTTGAGCAGGTTGGAGTCGACGACCTGACCGCGGCCGGTCTTCTCGCGGGCGGCCAGCGCGATCATCATGCCCTGGGCGAACTGCATCGAGGCCAGGTAGTCGATCATGAAGGTGCCGGTCGGCACCGGTCCGGTGTCCTGGCTGCCGGTCAGTGCCATGAGCCCGCTGATCGCCTGTGCGGCGAGGTCCTGGCCGCGCCGGTGCGTGTAGGGACCGGACAGCCCGTACCCGGAGGCGTAGGCGACGATGATCCGGGGGTTGATCTTCGACAACTGTTCCCAGCCCAACCCGAGGCGGTCCATCACGCCGGGCCTGAAGTTGCTCGCGACGATGTCGGCGTCCTTGGCGAGAGTGTGGATCAGGTCCCGTCCGGCCGTGGATTTGACGTCGACGCTGATGCTCTTCTTGTTCCGGTTGGTCGCCGACCAGTGCGGGCTGTAGCCGCCGGCGAGGAACGGCGGCTGGAACCGGCCGATCTCACCCTTGTCGATCCGCTCCACCTTGATCACCTCGGCGCCGAAGTCGGCGAGGACCTGGGTCGCCGAGGGGCCCTGTTCGAGCTGGGTGAAATCGAGGATGCGGATGCCGTCGAACGCGTCGGTCATGAGTGGTGCGGCCTTTCTGTGTCACGGCGCGGGCGGGGCTTGAGCCCGGCCGGGCCGGCCCGGAACAGGCGAGGGTCCATCAGCCGGGGCTCGGTTCGCAGGACGGGCGCGAATCCCATCCGGTCGAGCACGTCCCGGTGCAGGTCCACTCCGGGCGCGATCTCGACGAGCTCCACACCCTCGCCGGTCAGCCGGAACACGGCTCGTTCGGTCACGTACAGCACGCGTTGCCCGCGCCTGCAGGCCCGTTCGGCATTGAAGCTGATGTGGGAGACCTCGGGAACGAATTTCGGGTAGCGGCCGTCGGTGGTGATGGCGAGCTTCCCGTCGTCAAGGCGGACTTGGAGGCCGCCGCCACGCAGGGTTCCGCAGAACACGATCGTGCGTGCCTTCTGGCTGATGTCGATGAAGCCGCCGGGTCCGATCGGCTTGCCGCCGGCGGCCGCGACGTTGACGTTGCCGCGCCGGTCGATCTCGGCGAACGCGAGCCCCGCGAAGTCGAGCCCGCCGCCATCGTAGAGGTCGAACTGGCCGGGCATGTCGACGATGGCCGAGGGGTTGATCGCGGTGCCCGAGTCCAGGCCCACGCCCGGCAGGCCGCCGAAGATGCCCTGCTCGACCGTGAGGGTGAACCGGTCGAGGAAGCCTTCCTCCAGAGCGACGTAGCTGATGCCGTTGGCCATGCCGACGCCGAGGTTGGCCAGGTCCCCTTCACACAGTTCGACCGCGGCGCGGCGGGCGACGACCTTGCGCTCGTCGAACGGCAGCGGCTCGACCTCCGTCGGCTGGTTGGGCACGGTTCCGGTGCGCCTCGGGTCGTCGACGGTGACCGGTGTCTGTTTCGGGTAGCCGGTGAGCACGACGTGGTCGACCAGGGGGCCCGGGATGCGCACCCGGCCTGCCGGGATCTCCCCGCGGTCGACGAGTCGTTTGACTTCGACGATCACGAGGCCACCGCTGTTGTGGGCAGCCTGGGCGAGGGCGAGGTTGTCGCCGATGGCGGCTTCGTCGTCCATGCCGATGTTGCCGTCGACGTCCGCCTCGGTCGCGCGCAGCAACGCGACGTCGAGGTCGAAGCCCGGGTAGAACAGCCATTCCTGGCCGCGGAGGGTGACCAGTTCGCTGAGCCCCTCGGGGGTACGGCTGTTCATCCGGCCCCACTGCTGTCGCGGGTCGACGAAGGTGCCGAGGCCGATGTCGGTGAACAGGCCCGGCCTGCGCGCGGCGATTTCCCGGTACAGCAGGGAGATCGTGCCGGCGGGCAGGCCGATCGCCTCGACCTCGTTGCCCGCGATGAGGGCCTGTTGCCGTGGCGAGAGCACGAAGTGGGATCCGATGAACCGGCGCACCAGGCCCGGAATCGCGATGTGGTCGATGCCGCGGCCTTCGTGGTCGCCCAGCCCCATCACGTGCACGACGTCGAGCCCGGCCGGGCCGTGGTCGGTCTCCCACCGCTGTTCGAGCGCGGTGAGCAGCGTTTCAGGCACCTGCAGCAGGGATCCTGTGCCGCCGACCGCGACGGTCGCGCCATCGGCGATCAGGTTCACGGCCGCGGCGGGCGTCAGGTGCAGGTCCGAGCGTCGGTGTCCGGAGGGTGCGGCGTCGAGCGGGATCACACCATCACGTCCCCACCGCACACGTTGACGCATTCGCCGGTGATGTAGGACGCGTCGTCGGAGGCGAGGAACGCGACCGCGGCGGCGACCTCATCGGGACGGCCGATCCGGCCGAGCGGATTGGCCGCGATCCGCCGCGCCAGCGTCTCGGCGGGATCCTGGCCGGTCAGACGCCCGGTTTCGGTGCTGCCGAGGTCCGACATGGCGGTGTCGATCCGGCCCGGCGCCACGGCGTTGACCCGGATACCGCGCGGCGCGAGCGCGGCGGCGAACGACCTGGTCAGGCTCAGCACGGCCGCCTTGGACGCGGCGTAGTGGGGCGAGAACGGGTTGGGCAGCAGCGCCTGGATGGAGGAGACGGTGACGACGGAACCCCCGTCGCGCAAGAGCCTCGCGGCCAGCTGCAGGGTGAGCAGGGCACCTCGCGCGTTGATGTCGAGCACGCGGTCCCAGTCGGCGGCGTCCAGTTCCGCTGCGGGGGCGAAGGTCTGGATGCCGGCGTTCGCGACGACGACGTCCAGCGGCTGGTCCAGCTCGTCGAACGACGCCGGCACGGCGACGTCCAGCGTGCACGCGTGAGCTCGTACCCCCTTGTCCTGCAGTGTTTTCACGACCGCCTGCGCCTGCGCCGGGTCGACGTCGGCTACGACCACTTCAGCGCCCTCGGTGGCGAGCCGGTCGGCGATCGCGCCTCCGATCCCCCGGCCGGCGCCGGTGACGAGTGCTCGCCGTCCGGCGAACCGGTCCGCCATCAGCCGGCGGTCCGCTCGCTCGCGGTGACGCCGTCGAGCGGCACCTTGGACAGCAGCTCGACCTTCTGCCCTCGCTGGCACACGCGGCCGTCCTGGTCCACCACCTCGACGTCGAAGGTCACGATGGCCTGGTCCGGTTTGGACTTCGAATCCCGCATGTCCGCGACGGAGTAGTTCACGAAGATCGTGTCCCCGAGGAAGATCGGTGCGACGAACCGCCAGTCCTTGATGCCGAGGAACGCGATTGCGGTGCCGCGCAGCAGTTCGGTGCGCGGCCACATCAGACCGTGGGCGTAGGCCAGCCCGAGCATCCCGTGAGCGATACGCCGCCCGAACTGGCTCGCCCGCGCATAGACGTCGCTCGTGTGCACCTCGGAATAATCCCCGGTGAGCCCGGCGAACCCGATCACGTCCGCGTCGGTGATCGTGCGACCCGGACTGCGGAACGAGAGCCCGACCGACAGGTCTTCGTACAGCAGCCCCTGACGCGGGATCTCCTTGCCCATACCTGACTTCCTTCCTCTGCCCCGACACCGCTGTCGTCGAGGGCGGTCTCCGTCGACATCGGAACCTTACACAATCGGAACACCATTCGAAAGTGGAACACCATTCTGCTAAGGTGGGCACGAGGTCACCACACCCGGGCGACGCGAGGGCGGCGCTCGGCTACCCTTGCCGGACTGCGGTGCGGCGGAGAGCGGGAGTCATGGCGGCAGGAGCGTTGTCACGCGGTCTCGGGGTTCTGCAGTGCCTGATCGGCTCTCCCGACGGGGTGCCGCTGGCCCGGATCGCCGAGAGCGTCGATCTGCCGAAGAGCGCCGCGCACCGCATCCTCGTCACCCTCGTCGAGGAGGGCTTCGTGCGCCAGCTGGAGCCCACCGGGAACTACGCGCTGACGCTGAAGATCGTCAGCCTCGGCCTGCGCCACCTCGCCAGCAGCACCATCTTCGAACTGGCCGTGCCGGTGCTCGCCCGGCTCGCGGCCGAATCCGGGCAACTGGTGCGGCTGGGCCTGGTCGACGGCGAGCAACTGCTGTGGGTCGCCAAATCGCAGGGCGCCCGGGGTGGTCTGCGCTACGACCCCGACCACGGTTCGGAGATCCCGTTCGGCTCGTCGGCGAGCGGACTCGCCTGGCTGTCGCGGCTCGGCGACGACGAGGCGCTCCGCCTGGTCGCCCGGCAGAAACCGGATGACCGGCACCCCGCCGGCCACAACGCGCCCCGCACACTGACCGAGGTACAGGAACGGATCCAGGAGGCCAGGGCCACCGGCTGGGCCCGCGTGCACGACAGCGTGGAAGAGGGCATTTCGGCGATGGCCGCGCCGCTGGTCGACCCGGACAACGGAGCGCCGCTGGGAGTCGTCAGCATCGCCGGACCGAGCCTTCAGTTCCCGAACGCCCGCATGGAAGAACTGGCACCCAGCCTGCTCGCCACGGCCGCGGAGCTGTCCGGTCTGGCCGGCGGCCTGTCGCAGGAACTGCGCGCGCACAACCAGCTCGGCGTCGCGGGCTGACGCAATCCCTGGAGGGACCCCGTCCGCGCCTGAACACCCGGCCCGCGAGCCGGCCGGCTCGCGCCCAGTCCCCGATCACTCCCCGCGATGTCCCGGATGGACCGGCCTCCGTCGTGCCGGACGGCGACTATCCGCCGCCGTTCGCTCGCGCACCGGAAACCGGGACGGTCCGGCCGGGACCTTTGTGGACGCTGAGGCCGACCGCGTCAAGAACGGGATCGCTCGGGCGGAGCCGCCGGACCAGCGTCCGTGCCGGTTCGAAGTGACGATGCGGTCCTGGTTCCGGCACTTCCCCGCTGAAGAAGCACCCCGGCCGCCACCAGGACGAGGGCCAGCCCCAGGGAGAGCCACAACTCGAGTCGATGACCGGGCAGGATGGCCATGACCACGAGGACCACCGCGATACCCGCGATCGTGAGCAGCGTCAGGTACGGGAACGCCCACATCGGCGCCTCGGGCGCGATGCCTCGGGAGCCCCTGCGCGTGGCGTACTGCGTGATGGCGATGACCAGGTACATCATCAACGCGATGGCCCCGCTGGAGGCGATCAGATAGGTGAACACGTCGGGCACGGCGAAGTTCGCGATGACGGCCGCGATCCCGATGACGGTGGACGCGACGACCGCGTTGCGCGGAGTCCCGTTGGCCGAGGTCCGGCCGAGCACATGAGGTGCGTCGCCGCGCTTGGCCAGTGAGTAGGCCATCCGGGAAGCGGTGTAGATGGCGGAGTTGAGACAGCTGCACACCGCGATCACCACCACGACGTCCATGATCCAGGAGGCACCGGGGATACCGACGCGTTCGAGCGCCGCCTGGTAGGACCCCTGCTCCAGGTCCGGCGAATCCCAGGGCACCAGGCAGACGACGAAGAACACCGAGCCCAGGTAGAACAGGCTCAGCCGCCACACCACCGCACGGATGGCCTTCTTGATGTTGCGTTTCGGCTCGCTGGACTCCGCGGCCGCGATCGTGACGATCTCGCTGCCCTGGAAGGCGAACATGGCGGTCAACAGTCCGGTGAGGATCGCGACGGCCCCCTGTGGCGCGAAGCCGCCGCGATCCCAGAGGTGGGAGACCCCGCTGGAGTCCGACGCCGGCAGCACCCCCGTCAGTGCGAGGATTCCGATGATGAGGAATCCGACGATGGCGACCACCTTGAGCAGGGCGAACCAGTACTCGAATTCTCCGTAGTTGCGCACCGCCAGCAGATTGCTGCCCGCGAGCAACAGGATGACCACCAGTGCCGGAAGCCACGTCGGCAGGCCGAGGGCGCCGCCGAGGATCTTGCCTGCCGCGATCGCCTCGATCGGGATGACCAGCACGTAGAACCACCAGTACAGCCAGCCGATCGAGAAACCTGCCCAGCGTCCCAGCGCCCGGTCGGCGTAGGTCGAGAACGAGCCCGTGTCGGGGTTCGCCACGGCCATTTCACCGAGCATGCGCATCACGAGAACCACCAGCGCGCCGGCGAGCAGGAACGAGATCAGGACAGCGGGGCCGGCCGCGCTGATCGCGGCCGACGAGCCGACGAACAGGCCGGCGCCGATGACCCCACCGATGGAGATCATGGTGATCTGACGGCCTTTCAGGCCGGTCGTCAGCGTATTACCGGCGCTGTTCGCCCGTTCCGGGGGCTGGGACATCGTTGCTCCTCGACGTGGGGAACCGATCGGGACGTGGGGTCAGTGACGGTCGACCGCGGGCGTGCCTTCGAACGCCCCGGAGTGCCTGCCGATCTCTTCGATGCGGATCGTCGCGGTCGCCTCGTGGGCAGCCAGTCCTTCGAACGCGGAGATCCGCTCGACCGCGGGCGCCAGGTACGCGGTGCCCTCGCGCCGGGCGCGCTGGTAGGTCAGCGGCTTGAGGAATCGCGACACCGACAAGCCGGCGTTGTAGCGTGCTGTCTTACCGGTCGGCAGCACGTGGTTGGTCCCGGCGATGCCCTTGTCCGAATAGGCCACCGTGGACCAGCGTCCCAGGAACAGGGAACCGTAGTTGGTGAGTTCCTTGAGATAGTAGTCGTCGTCCGCGGTCTGGATTTCCAGGTGCTCGGGGCCGAGGACGTCGCTCACGGCCACGGCCTGCGCGGGATCGCTCGCCACGATGATCGAGCCGAAGTCGCGCCAGGCGGGGCCCGCGACCTCGCGGGTGCTCAGGCCCGCCAGCTGCCGTTCGATCGCGGCCGCGACCTCACGACCGAGCAACTCGGACGTGGTGATCAGAGCCGCCGGCGAGTTGGGGCCGTGCTCGGCCTGGCCGAGCAGATCGGCCGCCACCCACTCCGGATCAGCCGTCTCGTCCGCGAGCACGGCCACTTCCGAGGGACCGGCGAGCAGGTCGATCCCGACCTGGCCGAACAGCTGCCGCTTGGCTTCGGTGACGAACGCGTTGCCGGCGCCCACGAGCATGTCGACCGGCTGCTCGCCCAGCAGTCCGAACGCGAGCGCTCCCAGCGCCTGGACTCCACCGACCGCGAAGACACGGTCCGCGCCGGAAAGGTGGGCACCGTAGAGCACCGCGGGGTGTGCGCCGTGCTCACCGGTGGGCGGCGTGCAGGCCAGTACCGTCGGCACGCCCGCGGCCTTCGCCACGTTCACGGTCATGAACGCACTGGCCAGCAAGGGGAAACGGCCCGCGGGCAGGTAGGCGCCGACGCGGTTGACCGGAACGTAGCGCTGTCCGCCGACGACCGAGGGAGCGAGTTCGATCTCGAAGTCGACGAGGTGCTCGCGCTGCGCAAGGGCGAACCGGCGGGTCCGGTCACAGCCGGTCTCCAGGGAGGACCGCACGTCCTCGGGGAGAGCGTCCCCGGAGCGAGCCAGCTCGGCGGCGCTGATCTCCAGCTCACCCGTCCAGCCGTCCAGCTCGCGGGCGTAGCGGCGGACGGCGTCGAGGCCGTGCCGTTCGACATCGGCCAGGATCTCCGAAACACGCTCCACGACCTGGGGATGGCGCTGGGCGGGAGGCCCGTCGACGGCCGGCTTCTTGATCCAGGTCAGCGGGCCGAGGTGATCTGCTTCCGCGGGAGTGATCTGCATGGCCGCACACGTTAAGCACAGTTCGACCACAGGACTAGGTGACTACCTCCTGAGCCACCCATCGGGTTTCCCTATTACTCCAGGTCGGGCCTCGTCGCGCCACCCCGCATCTCGCTGATGGCGTCTTCCGCGAGACGGGCGAACTCCCGGGTTGCGCGGGACAGCGGGCGCCCTCGCTTGCGGGCGAGCGCGATCGTGTCGAACATCGGCTCGTCGAACGAAGCGGTGTGCAGCCCGGGCGGGAAGGCCCGGCTGCCGACCACGGCCGCACTCGCGATGGTGTCCCCCACCCCGGCGGCGACCAGCTTCAACGCGGCCTCCACATGCTCGATCTCCAGGATGGGCTCGATGTGGACCCCGGCGAGCTGGGCACGCGCGGCCAGCTGCCGCCTCGTCGGATCGGCCCAGCCGTAGTGCGCGTCGTAGAGGACGAGCCGCGCGGCCGCCACCTTGTCGATGGTCACCGGACGCGCGGTGACGGCGGGATCGGCGCTGACGTAGAGGACCTCGTCGCGCATGAGCGGCGTGATGGCCAGGGTGTCGTCGTCCACCGGCAAAACGATCAACCCGGCTTCGATCTCCCCCGCGGCGATCGACGCGGCCGTCTCGGCCGAGTTGAGCCCGACCAGGCGGACCTTCACCGACGGATAGCGCCGGTGGAACGTGTGGGCCAGGTTGCCCAGCAGGTAGTAGTCGGCGTTGCGCAGCACCCCGAAGGTGGCCGTGCCGCCGCCCAGCGACCCGAGCGAATGGACCGCGCGGACTCCCTCGTCGGCGGAGTCGACGGTGCGACGGGCGTAGGGCAGCAGTTCCTGCCCCGCGGCGGTCAGGGACAACCGCCGGGCACCACGGTGGAACAGCACCGCGTCGAGCTCCTCCTCGAGTCTCCGGATCAGTTCCGACACCGAAGCCTGCGCGATGTCCAACTGGGACGCGGCGGCCGTGAAGGAGCCGAGTCGTTCAGCCGCCACGAACGCCCGCAGCTGGTTCAGCGTCATGCGATCGCCTTCACGCGCCCCTTTTTCCACAGGGCAACCCTATATCTGACCCAAGGTCGACCGGCTACCCCTATGTCGCGCCTGCACATAGCGTGCCGGGAACGGTGAACGATCACCGCGCCGGAGTCTCGCCCGTGCGAGCCGCGGCGCCCAGGAGAGGAACGATTCGTGAGCACCACCGCACGCAGAACGAGCGTCGCCGGAGGCATCGGCAACTTCATCGAGTGGTTCGACTACGGGATCTACGGCTTCCTCGCGGTGACCATCTCGACCGTGTTCTTCCCCGCGAGCGATCCGACCGCGGCACTGCTGGCGACCTTCGGCGTCTTCGCGCTCCCCGTGATCACCCGCCCGCTGGGCGGTGTCGTGTTCGCCCGTTTCGGTGACCGGATAGGGCGCAAACGCACTCTCGCCATCGTGCTGATCATGATGTCGTTGTCGACCGCCGCGCTCGGCGCGATCCCCGGTTACGCCACGATCGGCGTCGCGGCACCGGTTCTGCTCATCGTCGCCCGCATCGTGCAGGGCTTCTCCGCGGGTGGCGAGTACGCCGGCGGCGCCGCTCTCATCGCCGAAAGCGTGCCGGCGCGCCGGCGTGGCCTGATGGTCAGCCTCATGCCCTCCAGCACCGGATTCGGCCTCCTCGCGGGCTCGCTGTTCTCGTTCGTCCTGACCCGCACGCTCACGGCGCAGGAGCTGGCCTCGTGGGGCTGGCGCGTCGGGTTCCTCGTGGCGCTGCCACTCGGTGTGGTCGGGCTCTACATCCGGCTGAAGCTCGAAGAGACCGAAGCGTTCCGCGAGCTGGAAAACCGCGAACAGGTCGCGCGGTCACCGGTACGGGAAACCCTGCGCACCCAACCGGCGAACGTGCTGAAGGTCGCGGCGATCACGCTGGGCCAGACCGTCTGCTACTACGTCATGCTCGTCTACACCCCGACGTTCCTGGAAACCGAACACGGGTACAGCTCGGCCGCGTCACTGCTCACCACGTCGATCGCCATCGCCGCGTACGCGATCACCATTCCCGTCGCCGGAGCGGTCTCGGACCGGATCGGGCGCAAACCACTGCTGTTCGGCGCGTCCATCGCGGTACTCGTCCTGGTCATCCCCGCCTTCCTCATCATCCCGGGCAGCGCGGTCGGCATCGTGGCCCTTCTCCAGTTCGCCGTCGGCGGGCTCGCGCTCGGCTGTTACAGCGGGCCGCTCGTCTCGACCTGGGTGGAACTGTTCCCGACACGCGTGCGCTACACCGGGGTCTCACTCGGGTTCAACCTCTCGGTCATCGCCTCGGTGTCCTCGCCGTTCGTGCTCACCTGGCTGATCTCGGTCACGGGGAACGACCTGATGCCTGCCTGGTACGTCGTCGTCGCCATGGCCGTGTCCCTGGCCACCTTGTTCTTCCTGCCCGAGACCGCTCCAGGGAAGACCGGAAGGGACCTCGTGCGCACGACGGACGCCGGTTCGGACCAGCGTGATGACGAACGCAGCCCGTCCACCTCGTGACGCGGCGGCGGGTCCGACCGCACCGGGGACGGGGGCTCCTCGTCCCCGGTGCGGTCGGACCCGCCGCCATGACCAGGCTTTCCCCGGCCTCCGCACGCCGATACACCCAGCCTCCGGTCGAAGCGGCGCGCTGGTCCCACCGCCGTGCCCACGATTCTCGTCAGGAAGGACGCCACATGACCACGCCCACCGCGAACGGATCCCGCCCCGGCGGCGACATCACACCCGAGGTGGTGTCGGGCCTGCCGCCCGGCGCCCAGCGCGTCTGGGTCGAAATCCCGCACGAAGCGGGCCATCCGGCCGCGTGGTGCTACAGCGACAAACGCTCATACCTGCCCGGCGAGGAGGTCGACCTCTACATCTCCACCACCGCCGCGGAGCTGGAGCTGCGGATCTATCGCGACGGGTGGCACGAAACCACCGTCCACACCGAACGCCTCGCCTCGGCCGGTTTCCAGCCCGTGCCCGCCGACGCCTACCAGTCGGGCTGTGACTGGCGTGTCACCACGTCCTGGATTCTGCCCGCGACGCTGCGCCCCGGGCCGTACCTCGTCGAACTGCGTGACGCGCACCAGCCACCGGACGCGCGCCCTCTCGGGCACCATTTCTTCGTCGTGCGCAACCCGGAGCAGCGCCCGGGTGCGCTGGTCCAGGTTCTCGCCACGTGCACCTGGTCCGCGTACAACGACTGGGGCGGCGCCAGCCACTACTTCGGCGTGCACCCGGGTACCGCCAGGGGGCGCTCTCCCGTGCTGTCGGCCCGGCGGCCCTGGGCACGCGGGCAGGTGTGGCTTCCCGGCAACGCGCCGCGCATGGTCAATGCCCACCGGCCGACCGGCCCCCAGCCACCTCGGTACGAGTTCGCGGAGTGGGCTTACCTCAACGGTTACGCGAAATACTATGCCGCGTCGGGATGGGCGAGCTTCGAACGTCATTTCTTCCGCTGGGCCGAGGCCCGCGGCTACGAGGTGGACCTGCTCGTGCAAGAGGACCTCCATGCCGATCCGGCGGCGCTCACCCCATATCGCTGTGCCGTCTTCGCCGGCCACGACGAATACTGGACGGGGCGCATGCGCGCCCATGTGGACGACTACGTCGCCGCGGGCGGACGGGTCGCCCGGTTCGCGGGCAACTTCATGTGGCAGATCCGGCTGGACCTCCAGCGCGACACTCAACTGACCTACAAATACGACGCGGGCAGGCTGGATCCGGTCGCCGGAACCGAAGCACAGCATCTGCTCACCGGGGCCTGGGAGGATCCGGCGGTCGGCAATCCCGGCGCCACGACCTTCGGTGTGAACGCTTTGCGCGGCATGTACGCGGGTTTCGGCGCCTTCGCGCCGCGATCGTCGCGTGGCTACGTCGTGTTCCGTCCCGAGCACTGGTCCCTGCGCGACACCGGCCTCGGTTACGCCGACACGTTCGGCGACGGTGCCGCGGTGTTCTCCTACGAGGTGGACGGCCTCGACTACGAGTTCCGGGACGGCCTTCCCCACCCGACCGGTACCGACGGTGCACCGGCCGGTCTCCAGATCATCGCCATGAACTGGTCCACCGCGGCCGAAGACGCGCGCGAGAAGGACACAGCGTATTTCATGCTCGGCGACGGTGACGCCCGTTACCGCGCCAGCATCGCCGGCGAGGACTACACCGAGCAGACGCGGCGGCGCTTCGCCCGCGGTGCGGGCATGGTCGTCTCGTTCTCCCGAGGCGACGGCGAGGTGTTCACGGCCGGGACCTGTGAGTGGGTCAACGGGCTTCGCACCGGCGATCAGGCGATCACCACGGTCACCGACAACGTGCTGCGGCACCTTCTCGGCGACGCGCCCACCTGAACCGGTCGCCGAGGCCAGCATGCGGTAACCGATCCCCGTGCCGCGCACGCCACCAGCGGGATCGGTCGCGGGCCACGCCGTGAGTCACCAGTCGTGCACCGTCCCGTCGCGCAGCCGGTTCGTGGGCAGATAGGCCGGTTCGTAGGGGTACCTCGCCGCGAGTTCCTCGTCGAAGTGGATGCCGAGCCCCGGCTCCTCGCCGGGGCGCAAGCCGCCGTCGTCGAAGATGAACGTCGGGCCGAACACGGCCATCGTCTCCGCGCTGTGCAGCATGTACTCCTGAATGCCGAAGTTGTGCACCGCGAGCCCGAGATGCACACCCGCGGCGAGTCCGATCGGTGACACGTCCGTCGGGCCGTGCATACCCGACTTCACCTGATACATCGCGGCGTAATCGATGATCCGGCGCACCCCGGTGATACCGCCCGCGTGGGTCACCGGGGAACGGACGTAGTCGATCAGCTGCTCCCGGATCAGGGTCTGGTAGTCCCAGACGGTGTTGAACACCTCGCCGATCGCCAACGGGGTCGTCGTGTGCTCGCGGACCAGGCGCAGACCTTCCGGGTTCTCGGCCGGGGTCACGTCCTCGAGCCAGAACAGGTCGTAGGGTTCCAGGGACTTGCCGAGCCTGGCCGCCTGGATGGGCGTGAGGCGGTGGTGCGCGTCGTGCAGCAGGATCAGCTCGGGGCCGAATTCGTGGCGCACGGCTTCGAACACCGACGGCACGTGGCGAAGGTAGGCTCGCGTGTCCCACGTCTCCTCCGCGGGTAGCGCGGCACGCCGGGCCGGCTCGTAGTCGTACCGGGCGGAGCCGCCGACCGCGGCGGCCGAGCTGGTCGCCACGCCGTACACGGAGTCGAGCCCTGGCACACCGGTCTGGACGCGTATCGCGCGGAATCCGAGGTCGAGGTGTTCGCGAATCGAGTCGGTCAGTTCGGGGATCCCGCGTCCGCTGGCGTGGCCGTAGACGAGGCAGCGGTCACGGCTCGCGCCACCGAGGAGCTGATAGAGGGGCAGGCCCGCGACCTTGGCCTTGATGTCCCACAGCGCCGTGTCCACGGCGGCGATCGCGGCCATGGTGACCGGGCCCCGCCGCCAGTAGCCGCCCCGGTAGAGGTACTGCCAGGTGTCCTCGATGCGGTGGGCGTCCCGCCCGATCAGCAAGGGAACGACGTGGTCACGCAAGTATGCGGCGACCGAGAGCTCCCTGCCGTTGAGGGTGGCGTCGCCGTACCCGACCACGCCGTCCCCGGTCGTGATCCGGAGGGTGACGAAGTTCCGCCCCGGGCTGGTGACAATGACGTCGGCGCGATCGATACGCACTGGTTCTCCGTTCATGATTCGACCAACTGGTGCCGCCGGCGCGCGACCTCCGCGGTGATCTCGCGCAGGCGTTTCTCCGTCAACGGGTAGCTGATCATGATGACGACCGCGATCACCGTGCAGGCGGCGGGCACCAGGCCGGCCGCTGCGCGGATGCCCCACAGCGCCCCCTCGCTCTGCACCCTGGCGCCGCCGGCGTATCCGGCGATGGCCATGGTGTAGGCGGCCGCGGCGCCGCCGAGCGCCTGACCGATCTTGCGGACGAAGGAGAACACCGCGTAGGTCGTGCCCTCCGTGCGGGCCCCGGTCTTCCACTCGCCATAGTCCACGGTGTCGGCCTCCAGCGACCACATCAGGGTGTTGACGAGCCCGAGGCCGGCGCCGATCAGCAGGAAGAACCCCAGCGACAGGAACGGGACCGCGGCCGGCGCGAGCAGCACCCCGACGCCGCCTGCCACCATCATCACACCACCACTGACGTAACTGGCGACCTTGCCGAACCGGCGGACGAGTTTGGGCACGAACGGCGCGAGCACGAACATCAGGACCAGCTGCGGTGCGGAGATCGCGATGTAGAAGCCCGGATCACCGAGCACGTCCCGGGCGTAGTACACGCCGACCGTCTGGATCGAGGCCATCGCGGTCAGGAAGAACAGCGAACTCACCGAGAGCATCACCAGCGGCTTGTTCCGCCGCAGCGTGCGCAGGCTGTCCTTCAGGCCGACCTTCGTCACGGCGCGCGGCACGGTCTCCCTGGCCGTGGCGAACGTGAACAGGTACAGACCCGCGCCCACGACCACGAAGGCCAGTGTGGTCAGCAGCAGCGAGCGCTGCAGGTTCTCGGAGTTCCTGATCTGCGGGGAAACCGCGAAGCTCAGCATCAGCATCGTGGCCGCAGCCCCCATCCCGCGTGCACCGGCCAGCTTGGTGCGTTCGACGGGGTCCTGCGTCATCGCCGCGGCGAGCGATCCGTAGGGAATGTTGACCAGGCTGTAGGCGGTGCCCATCGCCGCGTAGGTCAGGTAGGCGTAGCCGATCTTGGCCGGCACCGGCCAGTCCGGCACGGCGAAGGCGGCCACGCTCAGCAGGAGCAGGGGAACGGAGGCGTACAGCAGCCAGGGACGGAACTTCCCGAACCGCGTTCTGGTCTTGTCGACGAGCCGGCCCGCCGCCAGATCGGCGAAGCCGTCCCAGATCCGCACCACCAGGAAGATGGTGCCGGCCGCGGCGGCCGGAATTCCGGCCACGTCGGTGTAGTACACCAGCAGGAACATCGACGACATCGCGAAGGCCAGATTGTTGGCCGCGTCCCCGGCCGCGTAACCGAAGAGCTGTCGCACGCGCAGTTTCATGCCCGGCTCCAGCGGCGCCTCAGGGTGAACGCGCCCGCCTTGGGTTTGCGGTCGCGGGTGAACACGCCCTTCTTGTTGCCCTCCACCCGGAAGACACCTGCCGAAGTGGCGAAATCGGCGAAATTCCACACGTGTTCGCCGACCACGGCCTCGACGCGATCGAAGACCCGGTGATACATCTCCAGCAGCTCGGCCTGGTACTCCTCCGTCCACGGCTGCGGAACCACCGAGTGCAGGCCGGCCACGGTGTCGGCGCCGTACTCGGTGACGAGGATCGGCTTGCGGTGCCTGCTCGCCCAAGCCCTCAGGTCGGCTTCCAGTTCGCGCTCGGCCGCCGCCAGGTCACCGGTCTGCGTGTACCAGCCGAAGTAGCGGTTGATCATCACGACATCGGCCAGTTCGGTCACCAGGCATTCACCGGACGGCGACAGCATCATGTTCACGAAACCGACCGGCCGCCCGGGGTCGAGCCGCCGCGCCTCGGCGAACAGCGGTTCGAAGTACTTTTTGGACTCTTCGGTGTGCGACTCGGGTTCGTTGGCGATGCTCCACAACACGACACTGGGGTGGTTCTTGTCCCTGGCGACCAGTTCGCGGATCGCCTGCAGGTGCGTGCGCCGGGTGGCGTCGGAGATCGTCTCCTCGGAGAAGGTCGGACGCTTCGCGCCCTGCAGGATGCCGCCGCCGAGCCCGAGGTTGAGCCCCACCGCCGCGGTCTCGTCGATGACGACGAGACCCTTGCGGTCGGCGTAGTCGAGGATCTCCTCCGCGTAGGGGTAGTGCGAGGTGCGGAACGAGTTGGCGCCGATCCAGTCCAAGAGCGCGAAATCGTGGACCATCGACACGTCGTCATGCCCCTTGCCCCGAACCGCGTGATCCTCGTGCATGCCGAAACCGGTGAAGTGGAAGGGCTCGCCGTTGATCAGGAACCGGGTGCCGTCGACGGCGACCGTCCGGATGCCGACGTTCAGCGAATAGCGGTCGGCGCGTGACCCGCCGTTCCACAGCTCGACGTCCAATGTGTACAGATATCCCTCGCCGGGACGCCAGGGGTGCACCTCGCTCACGGTGAGTGTGCCGGACGGACCGGCGGCGCGCGCGACTTCGGTACCCGTCGCGTCGCGCAGCACGACGTGCGTCTCCACGCCGTCGGCGATGCCGGCGATCGCCACGTCGTAGTCCACCGTGCCCGTCGTACCGGCCAGACCGGTACCGACGGTGACGTCGCTGACGTGCGTGACAGGCGTCGTGTACAGCCATACCGGCCGGTGCAGGCCGGCGTAGTTGAAGAAGTCGTGGTAGTACCGCTGCCGCGACCCCTCCGGGGTCTGTTCGACGTATCCGGGCGGAATCGAGTCCCAGGCGAGACGGTTGTCGACGACCACCGTGATCCGGCTGGCCCGTCCCGGCCGCACGACACCCGTCACGTCGGCCTCGAACGGGGTGTACCCGCCTTCGTGCGCTGCCACCTGTTCGTCGTCCACCCACACGACCGCGCGGTGGGTCGCCGCGTCGAACCGGAGGACAACCCGCTCTCCCGCCCAGCTCGCGGGAACGACCACGTCGGTCTGGTACCAGGCCTCGCCCACGTGATCGCGGATCGCCGGGTCCGGGAGGACATCGTTGTAACTGGCCGGAACCGGCATCTCGACGCGACCGGGAAGCGGCGCCCGCCACCACTTCTGGTTCCGGCCGGCTCCGCCGGGATCGGTGGCGAAACGCCAGAGCCCGTTGAGGGTGCGGCGGTCCCGCCAGGTGTTGAGGATCGGTCGAAGCACCGTTGCTTCCCTTCTGCGCGACAAGAGGTATCGCCCGACGGTAGGAGGCCGCCAGTAGCATGACAATCTGTTGCCAGCTGTTGCCACGACGGGCGGAGGGCGGGGCGTGCGCCAGGGACGGGTCACCATCTACGACGTGGCGAGGCACTGCGGAGTGGCCGCCTCCACCGTGTCGCGGACCTTCGCCGACCCGGCGCGGGTCAACGTGGCGACCCGCGAGCGGGTGCGGGCCGCGGCGCGCGAGGTCGGCTACGAGCCGCGGCCCCTGGCCAGGGTCGAATCCCCCGGCCGCAGCCGCACACTGATGCTGGTGGTCACCGACATCGCCAACCCCTACTACGCGCCGCTGATCAAGGCGGCCCAGGCGCGGGCCATCGAGCGGAATTTCACCCTGGCGCTCACCGACAGTGATGAATCACCCGAGGTCGAGGCGCGGAATCTGCGACAGTTGCTCGCCGCGGCCAGCGGCGGGATCCTGGCGACCTCGCGGCTGTCCGACGACGCGGTGCGCCAGCTCGCCCAGCACCGGGCACTGGTCATGGTCAACAGGGACATCGACGGCCTGCCGAGCCTGTTCGTGGACACCGCGGCCGGCATGCGCAAGGCAGTGCGCCACCTCGCCGCACTCGGTCACCGCCGCATCGCCTACCTGTCCGGGCCGCGCAGCTCCTGGGTCAACAGTCAACGCTGGCGCGCCGCTCAGGAGGAAGCGAGCTCGCTCGGCATCCGGGCCGGCTTCCTCGGCCCGTTCGCGCCCAACCAGCAGGGCGGACACGAGGCAGCCGACGCCCTGATCCTCGACGGCGCGACCGCGGCGATCGCCTACAACGACCTGATCGCGCTCGGCACGCTGCAACGCCTGCACGTGGCCGGCATCCGGCTGCCGGATGAGATCAGCCTGATCGGCTGCGACGACATCTTCGGCGCGGACCTGGCGGTGCCGGCACTGACCACGATCGCGGGCCCCACCGCCACACTGGGCAGGTGCGCCGTGGACACGGTGTGCGAGGAGCTGTCCGGACGCGACGGGCCGCAGGCCGTGCAGCGCTTCGACGCCCACCTGGTCGTGCGCGGCTCGACCGGCCCCGCGCCGGTGACAACTGGTGGCAACTAGTTGCATGACGCCGGCCGCGGGCGGAGTCTGCGGATATGCACCGTGGCTCGACAGGGATCGCCCTCGAACCCCATCCGGACCGGCTCCTGCCCAGCGACCCCGCCGAACGCTCGATCGCCCGCCGGTTGTACGACAGCGTGCGCGACCTGCCGTTGATCAGCCCGCACGGCCACGTCGACCCGGCGCTGCTGGCCCAGGACACTCCGTTCGGCGACCCGGCCGGGCTCCTGGTCACGCCCGACCACTACGTGACCAGGCTGCTGCACGCCCACGGCGTCCCCTTGCACGAGCTGGGTCTGCGCGACCGGGATGGGCACACCGCCGCGCCACGTGAGGTGTGGCGCGCCTTCTGCTCCCATTGGCGGTTCTTCCTCGGCACCGCGTCGCGCCAGTGGCTGGAAGGCGAACTGCACGACGTGCTCGGCGTGACGGCCCACCCTTCCGCGGCGACGGCCGACGCGTTGTTCGACGAACTCACCGAGCGGCTCGCCAAACCCGGCTTCCGCCCGCGTGAGCTCTACGAGTCGTTCAACATCGCCGTGCTCGCCACGACCGACGACCCGGCCGACGACCTGCGGCACCATCGGGCGCTGGCCGACGATCCGTCCTGGCGGGGCCGGGTGGTGCCGACCTTCCGGCCCGACCGCTACCTCGACGCCACGCACCCCGGCTGGCCCGCCGCGCTGGATCGCCTCGCGGAGGCGAGCGACGTGGACACCGGCAGCTACCGCGGGACGATCGCCGCACTGGAGCAGCGCCGGGAGTTCTTCCGCCGGCACGGCGCCACCACGACCGACCACAGTGCCCCGGACGCTCGCATGGAGTTCCTGCCGGAGGCGGAGGCATCCCGGTTGTTCGACGCGGTCCGGTCCGGAGAAGCCGGCCCCGGGGACGGGCGGCTCCTCTCGCGGCACCTGCTCGGCGAAATGGCCCGGATGTCCAGTGAGGACGGCATGGTGCTCGCCCTGCACACGGGCGTCGATCGCAACCACCACGAACCCACGTTCAGCCGGTACGGGCGCGACACCGGCCATGACATTCCGTTGCGCGCCGAGTTCACGCAGGCGCTCAAACCCATGCTGCGACGGTTCGGGACGCATCCGGTGTTCCAGACCGTGCTGTTCACGCTCGACGAGACGGTGTTCTCCCGCGAGCTGGCCCCGCTCGCCGGCTTCTACCCCACCGTCTATCTCGGCGCCCCGTGGTGGTTCCTCGACGCTCCACGGGCCATGCGCCGCTTCCGCGACGCCGTCACCGAAACCGCCGGGTTCCACCGCAGCGCCGGGTTCATCGACGACACCCGGAGCTTCTGCTCGATCCCGGCGCGCCACGACACCGCCCGCAGGGTCGACGCGGCGTATCTCGCCGGCCTGGTCGCCGAGCACGTCCTGACCGAGGACGACGCCCAGGAAGTGCTCCGCGACCTCACCGACCGTCAACCGCGCAAGGCGTTCCGGCTGTGACCCCGCGGCTCACCCGCGCGAGCGCACCACCGCCCGTCCGCGCCGTCCACCTCGGACTGGGCGCGTTCCACCGGGCCCACCAAGCCTGGTACACCGCGGCCGACCCCGCGTGGGGCATCGCCGCCTACACCTTCCGCAACACCGAACTCCCACGGCTGCTCACCCGGCAGGACGGGCTGTTCTCTTTGCTCGTCCGGGACGAAACACGCGACCGGGTGGAGACCGTGGGCTCGATCGTACGGGCGCACCCCGGTGCGGACACCCGGCAGTGGCTGGCGGACGTGGCTTCCCCCGAGGTCGCGCTGATCACGATCACGGTCACCGAGGCCGCCTACACCGTCCCCGAGCCGGGTGCCGACTCCGCCGTGTCGCGGCTGGCGGCCGGGCTGCGGGAGCGCTTCCACGCCGGCGCGGCCCCGATCACGCTCGTGCCCTGCGACAACGTCGCCGACAACGGGGAGGTGCTGCGCTCCCTCCTGCGCAAGGTGTGCCAGGAGCCCGCGTTCGCCGAGTGGGTGGAACACGACGTCGCCGTCGCCGGTACGGTCGTGGACCGGATCACGCCGGCTACCACGAAGCGCGACGTGCGGATGGTTCGGGAGCTCACCGGGCGGCACGACCCGGCGGCGGTGGTCACCGAGCCCTTCGCGGAATGGCAGATCGCCGGCACCTTTCCCCGCAGCCGGCCGGCGTGGGAGCGGGCTGGGGCGCAGGTCGTCGGCGACATCGGCACCTACCAGCGGCGCAAACTGTGGTTGCTCAACGCCGCTCACTCACTGCTCGCCTACACCGGGCTCGTCCGCGGGCACGCCACTGTCGATCAGGCCGCCGGCGATCCGGTGCTCGGCGGCCTGATCGAGTCCTGGTGGGACACCGCGGCCGCGTACCTGCCCCTTCCCCCCGGTGAGATCACCAGCTACCGGCGGCGACTGCGCGACCGGTTCACCGCACCGGGGATCCGGCACCTGCTCAGCCAGATCGCCGCGGACGGTTCGCACAAGATTCCGGCCCGGATCCTCCCCGTGCTGCACCGCGAGCGGGCCCGGGGGCGGTTACCGCACAGCGCGGTCGCCGGCCTGGCCGCCTGGCTGGACTACCTCCGCGAGCGTGATGTGCGGGACGCGCGCGCGGCGGAACTGGTCCGCCTGGCGCGTACCGCGAAGCCCGCGCAACGAGTCCTCGTCGCGATCGACCCCGGCCTGGGCGACGACCGGGAACTCCTCGCCGCCATCGACGCCGAGTTGCGGGAGGTCCGCGCGTTCTGAGGCAAGGCCGTACCGAGCGGGAGATCCACGTCCGACCCGGATCGGTCACCAGCGCGTCGTGCCCGGGCACAGCGGCCACGGTGAAGGCGCCGCCTGAGTGCGGCAGCGACGCCGAGCCCAGCGCCGGGCGCGATGACGCGCATCGACCTCCGGGGCCGAGGCGAGGCGAGCGGGTCGCCACGTCCGGCACCTGCGGGCGGGCCCGCGGGTACCGGTCGCGGCAGGTTCCCGGCCGGGCAGATCCGCGCCGCGGTCGAAATCCGTGCCGGGCGTCCCGTGCCGGTACCGGAGGACGTCAGGGAGAATCGGCGGTCGAGGAGGGCGACCACGTGGACGATCCTGATTCCTTCGAAGGTTGCAGGCGCTGGCTGCAACCTGCGGCCGGCCCGGGGAGCGGCAGCGGGTTCTTCACCTCCCGGACCGACCTCGTGCGGGTGGCACAACGGGCCGCGCGGGTGTTGCGCGGCGAGTTCGTGAGCTACCTCGACGTCGCCGGGAGCGAGGTGCGGCGCGTGACGATCGACGTGCCGGACGTCGACCGGCCCGTGGCGCGGCTCGATGTCGTGGAAACCCCAGCTCCGTTCGGGCTCACCGTGCGCGAGCTGCAGGTGGCGACGTGCGTCGCGGGCGGGCTCAGCAACCAGGAGATCGCCACCGTCCTGGGCTGCACCCGCCGGACGGTCGCCACGCACCTCGAACACGTGTTCGCCAAGACCGGCGCGACCTCACGGGCACTGGTGACCGCGCTGGTCGCCGCCGAGGATGCCTACGTCGCCCCGCTGCCCAGCCCGGACCTGACCCTGCCCGGCACGCTGCTCGCCGTGCTGCGCGATCCGGGCACGGCGCGAAGGCCGGGCCGCGCCGTACGGCCGCGTCCCGCGGTGCTCGCCTCGATCTACCCGGCGGACCCGCTGGCCGGCGTCGTGCAGGCGATGCGCGGCGGAGTCCGGCTGGCGGTGCACGAGCTGAAGCTCCGTGGCGGGATCGCCGGTCGGCCCGTGGAACACGTGACCGTCTCCAGCACACCGCAGCGCCTGGTCGAGGCGGTGACCGAACTGGCCGACCGCGGGGTGGACGCGTTCGTGCTCGGGAACTTCCCGCTGCGGTTCGCCCGCCCCGCGATCGCGGCGGCGGCGGCCACCGGAGCGCCCGTGCTGCACAGCATGACCAGCCAGGTGCTGTCCGACGCGGTGCACGCCGACCCCGGCACTCTGGGCGGCGTGTTCCAGGTCTGCTCGACCGAGTCCGCGTACGTGCCGGGGCTGCTGCGCACCGTCGGTCACCTGGAGCGCCGCGGCGCGTTCGCTCCGCGGCGGCGGAGGCTGGCCGTGCTGCACCGGGACAGCACCTTCGGCCCGGGCGTGCCCGACCGGGTACAGCGGCAGACGGCCGAGGCCGGCTGGGACCTGGTGTTCCTGGAGGCCGTCCCGGACGACACCCTCGGCTTCGCCGACGTCGTGCGCCGCCTGGAACGGGCGGACCCGGACGCGGTCTCGCTGGCGATCTTCCCCGAACCGACGTTGCGCGCGTTCCTGACCGCGGCCGGGGACCTGCGGGAGAACGCGCTCCTGCACGCCGCGTGGTCGCCCGCGGCCCCGGGTTTCACCCAGCGGTTCGGCGCACTGAGCGAAGGACTGGTGTGGTCGACCGTCATCGGCAACGTGGACAGCCCACTGTGCGCCGGGTTCGAGCAGCGATTCCGGGCAGCCTTCCACGCCGAGCCGGGCCCGGCCGCCGCGGCCGTGCACTACGACATGGTCAACGTCCTCGCGCACGCCTGGAGCCGGGTGAGCAGACCCTGGGATTTCGCCGCGGTGCGGGAACAGCTGCGCTCGACGGCGTCGTTCGGCGTGACCGGGGCCCACCAGTTCGAGGGCCGCGGCCAGCGTGGGCTCAGCTACCCCGACGACACCGTCGATCCGACCCGCGGCCACCCGCACCTGGTGTACCGCATCACGGGGGGCACGCACCGGAGACTGGCGCCGCCCGTGCTCAGCTGAGCCAGCTGGGCGCGGTCACCGAGCCGATGCCGTCGCCGCCGTCGACGGGCACCGTGCGCCCGTTGACCCATCCGGCGTCCTCACCGAGCAACCAGGCGACCACCGCCGCGACGTCGTCCGGCCGGCCGAGGCGCCCCTGCACGCTACCCGCCCGCACCGCGTCCACATAGGACTCCGGAACCGGGTTGAGCGCCGATCCGACGTCGACGAATCCGGGCGCCACAGCGGTGCAGCGGATCCCGTCCCGGCCGTGCTCGAGTGCGAAGCCGCGCACGAGCGCGTCCAGTGCCGCCTTCGACGCCGCGTAGACGGCGGTGCCGGGCCGGGCGCGGAGGGCGGCTCCGCTGCTGAGGAACACCATCGCCCCGGGCCGGTTGCCGGTGCGGCAGCAGCGGACGAACTGCGCTCCCGCGCTCAGGGCAGACCGCGTGTTGACGGCGAACACGCGGTCGAACAGATCCTCGTCGCTCTCGGCGACGGGCACGGCCGGGAACACTCCCGCCGCGTGGACGAGTGCGTCGAACCCACCGTGCTCGTCCCACAGCCGCTCGACGTGCGGCGCGACGACGCCGCTGCGGGAGAGGTCGATCCCGGGCAGGTCGGTGCCGGTGACCGACCAGCCATCGGCCCGGAGGCGGGCGGCCACGGCACGTCCGATCCCGCCGCCGGATCCGATCACCAGGACCGCGCCCATGGTCATGCCCCCAGGAGAGCGGGACGGACCCGCCGCGCGACATCGGCGCACCGCGCGAAGACCACACCGAGGTCCAGGCAGCCGGTGATGAACTCCTCCAGCGCCACCATGCGCGCGCCCCGCCCGACGACCTGCGGGTGCAACGTCACGGTCACGACCCCGTCGTCGACGGTGCCTGCCATGTACTCCACGTCGCGGCGGAACCGGGCGAACATCTCCCCCGCGTCCTGCAACCCGGGCATCACGTACCGCGCTGTGCGCAGGAACTCCAGGTGCGGGTAGTCGTCCAGCGTCCAGGACACCGGCAGTTCGACCACCGACGACGCCGCGCCGAAGGCGTACGGTCCGTCCGGGTCGCAACGGTCGCCCGAACGCGCCAGATAGGGCTCGAAGTCGGTGCCCATCAGGGAGGAGTCGTACTCCACACCCAGTTCGGTCAGGATCGCGATCGTGTTCTCGGTGAAATCCCAGCTCGGCGTGCGGTGGCCGGACGGCGGGCGCCCGGTCAGCTTCTCGATCAGCTCCGCCGACCGCCGGTTGACCGCCAGCTCGGCATCGCGGTCCAGAGTGGACACCGGCTCGTGGGCATAACCGTGCAGCGCGATCTCGTGTCCCGCCGCCGCGATCGCTTCGCACTGCGCCGGGTAGGTCTCCAGGGTGTGCCCGGGGACGAAAAAGGTCGAGGAAACGCCGTGGCGACGCAGCAAGGTCAGGATGCGGCCGATCGCGTAGGCGCCGAACTCGCCGCGTGACACCGGTCCCGGTGTGGTCTGATCGCGCGCGATCCACAGCGAGATGGCGTCGAAGTCGAAGGTCAGGCAGACGGTCCCGCGGCTCACGCGAGCACCGTCCCGGCACTCGGGGGGAACTCCAGCGGCGCCTCCGACGTCCGGTCGAACAGGGTGGCCAGGTCCCAGCGTGCGTAGGCGTGCCGGCTCGGCGGGCCGGGCGCGATCCACAGCACCCGGTCGGTCAGGTCCATCACCAGTGAGTACACCGTGGCGTTGCGGTCGGCCACGGGGATCTCCGGGTCGGGGTGGCGGCAGATGCCGTCCGGGAAGGACCACTCGTCCCGCAGTGTCGCGACCACGTCGGCGACCCCGACGCGGCGCTGTTCGAGCGCGGGCTCCAGCAGGTGCCGGGCCCGCACCGGGCGGAGCAGGGTGAGCGCGCTGGTCGCCGCCTTTCGATCCTGCAGCGGCAGCCGGGCCTGGAAGTGGTTGGAGTGGGTGATCAGGCCGTCTTCGGGGAACAGGGTGCCGAACACCCCGGGCGCGAGTTCGAAGTCGACGGACTCCCCGCCGGCGTCGGCGAGCAGGACGTTGCCGGAGGAAATCCGTTCCACGGGCAGCAACCGCCGGTGCGCGGCCGACATCGTTTTCGCCTGCAGCGCCGCGCGGAGCAGGTAGTGGTAGGGCACGCCGACTCCGCCGCGGTCCAGATCGGACACCAGCAGGTTGGCGCAGACACCCAGTCCCGCCGAGTTGAGCCCGCTTTTGGCGAGCATGCCCGCCTCGGTCAGCGACAGCACGCTGAAACCGCTCTCGTCGCGGGTGGCCAGCAGGAAGGTGACCTCCGCCTGCTCCGGATGCCAGTCCCAGTTCTGAGCGAGCAGGGTGTGCCCGTCCGCGGTGTAGCGCGGCAGGACCGACAGCGAAGTGCAGCCTTCGTCGCGGTACCCGGTGCCGTAGAGCATCTCCGTGCGCGCGTTGAGCGCCGCGAGCCGGTGCGCGGGGTGCCCGGATCCGGCGGCCATCCCCTCCAGCATCCCGGCGATCTCCGGCGAATAGGACGACGCCACGTCCAGGTAGACGCGTCCCCAGCGGTCGATGTCGGCGTCGCTGAGGCCGGCGTCGTCGTGGAACCGGCCCACGTAGGTCTCCAGGCTGCGGGCGATCAGGTCCGCGGTGCGCTCGCCGAGCTGCTCGCCCATCTGGCGATGGCTGCCCTGCACCGCGATCATGCGCGGATGGTCCATGGTGGTGCTCACCTCAGTTCGGTCCGGTAGGTCTCGGGCATCAGGCAGACGGTGACGAAGGTGATCACCGCCGCGGTGGTCGGGAGGAGGGCCACGAGGAGCGGGGTGCCGGTCGCGTCGATCACGGCGGTGGCGATGAACCCGGCGGTCCCGCCGAAGGCCATGACGGAGAAGTTGTAGCCGATGCCCAGCGCGGAATAGCGCACGTTGGTGGGGAACAGTTCGGCGAGCGCGGCGGGCCCTGGCCCGGAGAACGCGGCCAGGACGAGGGCGATGAGGACCTGGCCGAGGTAGACGCCGGCGGTGTCGCCGGTGGAGAACAGCCACATGACCGGGAAGCTGAGTACCACGAACCCGCCGGACCCGACGAGCAGCAACGGTTTCCGGCCGATGCGGTCGGACAGCACCCCGAAGCCGAAGATCGCCACGGTGAGCACGACCAGGCCCACGAGGTTCGACGCCTCCACGACGCCGGGTTCGACGCCGACCTGGCTGCGCAGGTGGGTGGGCAGGTAGGTGAGGAAGAAGAAGTACGCGACCGTCCAGCTCACCGTGAAGAAGAACCCGCGGGCCATCGCGGACTTCTGCGTGCGCAGGGCCAGCTTCAGCGGGCTGGCGACCGTCTCCCCCGCGGCCGCCTGCTCGCGGAAGGCCGGAGTGTCCTCCAGCCCGAACCGCAGCAGGATCGCGACGAGCGCGGTGAGCGCGCCGACGAGGAACGGTACGCGCCACCCGAAGTCCTGCATGCCCTGCTCGCTCCAGAACAGCGAGTTCAGGGCGACGACCGCGGCGGCCACGAGGAACCCGGCCGCGGTGCTGACCTGGTTGAGGCTGCCGTAGCGACCGCGGGTGCGCGGGGTGGCGTACTCGACGAGCATCGCCGCGGAGCCCGCCCACTCACCGGCGACCGCGAAGCCCTGGAACAGCCGCAGCAGCACCAGGAGCACGGGCGCGGTCACACCGATCGTGGCGTACCCGGGCAGCAGTCCGATGAGGACGGTCGCGGTGCCCATCAGGACCACGCTGGCCAGCAACGCGGGACGACGGCCGAGCTTGTCGCCGATGTGCCCGAAGACGACGGTCCCGACCGGCCGGGCCAGGAAGCCGACCGCGAAGACCGCGAACGTGGACAGCAGCGACGACAGCGCACTGCCCTCGGCGAAGAACTGCGCCGACAGGTAGACGGTGGAGTAGGCGTAGACGAGGTTGTCGTACTGTTCGAGCAGGTTTCCGACGCTGCCGGAGACGAGCGCGCGGAGTTCGAGCCCGCGGCCGGCGTCGGTCACCGCCGGACCGGTGTTCTGTGCCGTCATGCAGATCCTCCTCACATGAGGGACGGGGTCAGGAGGCCGCGAGGTATCCGCCGTCGACCGGCAGCAGCGTGCCGGTGACGAACGAGGAGCCCGGACCGGCGAGGAAGGCGAGCACCGCGGCCAGCTCGTCCAGTTCCCCGGGCCGGGCCAGCGGGGCACCGTGCACACGGGCGTGCAGCGCCTCCGGCGGGAGGTCCGCCAGCAGCGGGGTGCGGAACACACCGGGCAGCACGGCGTTGACGCGCACGCCACGGGGCGCGAGTTCGACGGCCGCGACCTTCGTCAGCTGGTGCACGGCGGCCTTGCTCATCTGGTAGGCGACCGACGACGGCACCGTCGCGGCGCCCGCCGGTGGAGTGGTGACGCCGTAGATCGACCCTACGTTGATCACCGAGCCGCGCGTGCCGGCGAGGTCCTCGGCGAAGGTCTTGATGCCGCGCCACGGCCCGAAGGCGTTCACGGCGAACACGTGGGTGAACTCGTCGTCGGAGGTGGACAGCAGGTCGGCGCGCGCACTGACCCCGGCGTTGTTGACCAGCAGACCGACCGGGCCGTGGTGCCGGTGGACGGTGTCCCGGAGCCGCTCCCAGGAGGCGGGATCGGTGACGTCGAGGTGGACCTGACCGGGGGTCGCGGTGTCGTAGGCGATGTCGGCGCGCACGACGGTGGCACCGAGCCCGGCGAGCCGGCCCGCCACGGCGGCCCCGATCCCGCCGGCGGCGCCGGTCACCACCGTGATCCTGTCCCGCAGCGTCACGAGCCGCTCCTGTCCACTCGAGGACGGTTGCGAGGAGGGTAGGCCCGGATGGCGGACGGGACATCGGTCATTCGACCGAGGCGTACCGGGTTGCCGTGCGCTGTACGGCGGTGTCGCCGACCGGCGCCGCTGCCGCTGACCCCACCGGACGGGGCGTTCCCGCATCCGCGGCAGCTCACAACGGCTCAGACAACCCGCGGCGGGCGCTCCTCCTCGGTACCGCCCTTCAGGCTCACCGACGGCGTGACGCCGTAGACGGCCCGATAGGCGGTGGCGAACCGTCCGGTGTGGAAGAACCCCCACCTGGTCGCGATCTCGGTGACGGTGGTGCCGTCGGTGGCGTCGGCCGCCAGCAGTTCGCGATGGGCCCGCTCGAGCCGGATCTGTCGGATGTATTCGCGCGGGGTCCGGTCGAGCGCGCGGCGGAAGCCCAGCTGGAGGGCGCGCGCGGTGACCCCCAGTCGCCGCGCCAGCTCGTTGACGTTGAACTCCGCGGCGGTCTCGTCCTCGACCATCCGCATCGCCGAGCGCACCACGTCACTCGGTGCCGCGCGGTAGGGCGGCCTGGTGGGCCGGCTCAGGTCGTGCTCCAGTCCGAGCAGGACCGCGCTGAGCGCGTGTTCGGACAGCTGGTGCAGTACTCCGTTGGGGACGGCCGTGACGTCGTCGTACCGGCCGAAGACCTCGGCGAGCAGCCTGGCGGCGCTGTACACGGCGTGCCCCTGCTCCAGCGTCAGCACTTGGTGCACGAATCGCGGCGGGCTGTCGGGCTCGTGGGCTCCCGTCAGCACGCGCGCCGCGCGAGCCAGCGCGGAGGTCGTGACGCGCAGCATGAGGGCATCGCAGTCGGCACTCCATTCGGTGACGATGCGCCCCTGCGGCGCGATCACGACGAGGGACTTCCCTGCCCGCGCGTCCACGGCCTCGCGGCCCCGCCACAGGCGCAGGTGGCCCGACAGCGGGATCGCGACGCCGAGGTACCGGGAACCGGCGGGCCGGTCGACGGTCACCTCCGCTCCGTAACTCATCCGCCCGACCCCCACCGAACCGGTGTCGGCGTAGAAGGCGCGTGCGTCGACGCCGTCACGGTCGCCGGGGCAGGCCCGTAGCCTGCCCGGCGCCATGAACCGCCTGATCTCCACCTCCGCGATGTCGAGATCGTGCGTCTCGTAACGCTTGTAGGCGGCGAGTGAGCGTCCCACGGCGTCCTCGACGCGCGGCTGGTGGGCGATCTCGATCGATGCGGTCATGCCGGCCCCCGGATGTCGGTCACGGGAATCGTGGTCCCGTCATTCAGGTTACGGTGACCGGGTGGTGCTGCCCTCGTTCAGGCACCACGCCCTGATCTCGAACCGCCGCGCCCCGCGCGCGTGCATCGGATCGGCCTCGGCCATCCGGGTGGCCTCGTCGAGGTCCGCGGCGCGGTAGACGAACACGCCCTCGCCGTTCCACTCGGCCCCGTCCGCGGAGGCCAGCGGGCCCGCCGCGAACATCACGCCGCTGTCCTCCAGGCGCTTCTGGTAGGGCAGGTGCTCCGCCAGCGCCGCCTCGACCGGTCCGAACCCGTCGACGGGTGTGGAGCGGACCAGGAACAGCTGCTCGGCGTGCAGGCCGAGCCCGCGGGAGCGCTCCATCAGCCCCGCCCAGGTCATGCCGTCGATGTCAGTGCTCATCGGATACTCCTCGTCGCGAAGGTGGGCCAGGGTGGTCAGTTCTCGCCGTCCAGGAAACCGCGGATGACCTCCGCCGCCTCCGCCGGAGCCTCGAACGGCCAGAAGTGACCGGCGTCCAGCAGGTGCAGCCCGCTGCCCTCCGGCAGCATCGCCAGCACGGCGGGGTCGCGGTAGAACTCGTACGGCTGGCCGGGGTCGTCCCTGCCCTGCAGGAGCAGCACCGGGCAGCGCCAGGCGGGCATCAGGCGGGTGCGGCGCTCCACCCACTCCTGCCGGAAGGACGAGGAGTTGAAGTAGCGGGGAACGGCGGTGTTGATGCCGGGGTAGGAGAACTCCGCGATGGTGCGGACGAGGAGTTCGTCGTCGACCGGTTTCGCCCCGAGGGCCGTGTAGGCGACGATCGTGGTGGTGCGGGCGTCCTCCAGCACGAACGGGGCGGTGGGCGCGGTGAACATCAGCTCCTGGGGGTGCAGGGTGGGGTGCAGGTGCCACAGGTGCTGCTGGCCCCGGCCGTAGCGGACGACCCGGTCCGGCACCTTGGCGACCAGGTGATCCGCGGGCGGCGTTCCGCGGTCGTGGGTGACGAGGCTGAAGCGGTCGACGCCGATCGTGTCCAGCAAGGCGATGAGCTGGTCGGCGACACCTTCCTGCCGGTAGTCGCCGGTGCGCTTGCCGGACTGGCCGTAGCCCTTGAGATCGACGGCGATGCAGCGGTACCGGTCGGAGATGGCCGCCATCACCAGGTGCCACTGGAACCAGGAGTCCGGCACGCCGTGCAGGAAGATCACCGGCTCGGCGTCGGCGGGCCCGCTCTCGACGTAGTGCCACCGCACGGTCTCCCCGTCGCCGGGTGCGTCGGTGAAGTGGTGGGTGAACGCGGTGCCTGCCAGCACTTCGACCTCGCCGTCGGCGGAGGGCTGGGGCGCGGTGGTTCGCGGGATGGCCGCCAGGCGGCGGGCGATCGCACCGATCGGGGCCTCCGCGTCGAAGAAGTCATCCGGGGCGGCGATCATCTTCGGCAGCAGTTGTGGTAGCTCCTGCCACATCGCCGCCACCGCGGCCAGGTGCCCGGCCACCCGCGCGGGTGGCTCGGTCCAGCCGTCCTGTACGGGGGCGCTGGTGGGCGTGGACGTCATTGTCGTGCTCCTTTTTCGATGCCGAGAGGTCAGTGCGGCGCGTGCGCCCCGGTCATGACCGCCGCCAGATCCTCGGGCGCGAGGAACGACGGTGGCGGCGGCGGGCCCCACGAGAACAGCGCTCGTGTTCCTTCGAACGTGCCCGGCTTCCAGAGCGCGTCGTCGACGATGCAGTCGAGGTCGGAGTAGTACTCGGAGAAGTTGCCCGCCGGATCCTTGAGGTACCAGAAGAAGTTCGAACCGATGTGATGCCTGCCCAGCCCCCACACGTGCCTGCCCGGGTCGGCGGCGAGCATGGCGCTCGCTCCCCTGCCGACCTCGTCGACGTCGTCGACCTGCCAGGAGGTGTGGTGCAGGAAGTCGACCGGCGCCTGCTGCACCAGCAGGTTGTGGTGGTCGGTGGAACACCGCAGGAAAGCCGCCATGCCGGGAACGACATCGGAGACCTTGAACCCGATTCCTTCGGTGAAGAAGCGCTGGGTCGCCGCGGCGTCGGTCGAACCCAGCACGACGTGGCCGAGTTTGCGGGGGCGCACCGCTTCCTCGCGCAGGACGCCGGGGGCGCGCACGTCGGGCCGTTGCGGGTTCCCGGGGAAGTTGTAGGGCGTCGAAACCGGCTCCTGGCTGATCCGGCCGGAGATGGTGACGGTGGTGCGGATCCCCGAGATCGGCTCCACCGCCGTCACGTGGTCGCCGCCGTCGAGCGGGTCGAGATCGAGCGCGCGCAGCCGGCTGAGGATCCGGTCGAGGTCATCGCGGTCGTCGGCGCCGACATCGATGCCGAGCAGGCGGCGGCGCGGTGCGTGCTCGATCCGCAACTGCTCGCCACCGTCGGTGGTGGCCAGGCCGTGGCCGGCGGGAGTGAGACCGAACTCGGTGTAGTAGGCGCGGGTCTGCTCGACGTTGGGCACGCCGATGGTGACGCGGGTCAATCGGTGCAGGGGCATGGCGCTCTCATTTCGCGACGCAGATCTGACGCAGGCCACCGAGGCCCGCGATGGTGGTTTCCACGATGTCACCGGGCCGGAGGAATCGCCGCGGCTCCCGTGCCGCGCCCACCCCGGCGGGCGTTCCGGTGAAGATGACGTCGCCCGGCGTCAGGGTCACCACCGAGGACAGGAACTCGATCAGCTCGGGGACCCCGAAGATCATGTCACCGGTACGTCCGTGCTGGACGGTCTCACCGTTGACCGTGCACCGCACCTCCAGGTCGTCGAGGCGCGGCAGCGCGTCCGGCGTCACCAGCCACGGCCCTTGCGGGGCGAACCCGGGATGGGACTTGCCGAGCGAGAACTGCGGAGCCGGCCCGGCGAGCTGGAGCGTGCGCTCGGAGTAGTCCTGGCCCACGGTCAGCCCGGCGACGTGGCTCCACGCCCGCGCCGCCGGTACCTGCCGCGCGGTCCGTCCGATCACCACGACCAGTTCCGCTTCCCAGTCCACGGTGTCCGCGGGCAGGACCAGTTCGCCCTCCGGGCCGGTGAAGGAGGAGACGAACTTGGTGAAGGTGGGCGGGACCTCGGGGTGGGCCAGACCGGACTCGTCGGCGTGGTCGCGGTAGTTCAGGCCGATGGCAAACACCTGCCGCGGTGCGGGCGACGGGGCCTCGAGCTCGTCCCGCCGCACGGGCCGGGCGTGCTCGCGGCCGAGTCCGGCGGTCGCGGCCCACTCCGTGAACGCCTGCCAGTTCTCGTAGATCAGCTGGATACCGGGACCGAACCGGCCCTCACTCGCCTTGGCCACGTCGATGGCGAGCTCCCCGCCCTCCTCGACCATGACCGCGCGACCATCCATCGATCCGAGACGCATTCGGATTCCCCTTTCCGCGACGGCGTCGCCGCGACACCACTAGACCGCGGCCATTTCGAAATGTCAAGATAATCTCGCAATTTAACCCTGACTGCGAGCCATGGCAGGATCGTCCCGTGAACGGCACAGCCAGTACCCGCGCGGACGCCGTGTTCCGCGTCCTGCGCCATGACATCCTCCGCGGCCGGTTCGAGCCGGGGCAGAAGCTCCGGCTCGCCGAGCTGCAGAGCCGGTACGACGTCAGCAGCGGCGTCCTGCGCGAAGTGCTGCCCCGCCTGGCCGAGCAGGGGCTCGCGACGGCCACCGCGCAGCAGGGCTACCGCGTCGTGACCGTCTCCGAGTCCGGCCTCCGCGACCTCACCGACGCCCGGGTCGCGCTCGAGCCGCTGGTGGCCCGCATGGCCACCGAACGCGGGGACGTCGAGTACGAGGGCGCCGTGCTCGCGGCCCACCACGCGCTCGCCCGCGCCCCGCTCACCGGCGAGGACGGCGATGTGAGCGAGGACTGGATCAGCCGCCACGAAACCTTTCACCACACGGTGCTGCAGGGCTGCGGCAACAGCCATCTCCTCGATGCCGCCGAACGACTGCGCAGGATCTCCGCGGTCTACCGCTACTGGTCGGCCGGGGAGACCGAACGGGTCCACCGCGATCTCGCGGCGGAGCACCGGGCGATCTGCGAGGCCGCCGTGGCGCGGGACGGGGAGGCCGTGGCCACCCTGCTCGCCGAGCACATCGAGCTGACCACCCGGCTGTTGCTGCAGAGTACGGGGCGGCGCACCGCCGGAGCGGAGCAGGCCACAGCCGGGTGAGGACGCGCCCACCTCAGCCCGCCGCGCCCGTTCGCACCGTCACGGTCACCTCCGCGTCGGCGATCGCCACCGAAGAGGCCGCTCGTGAGCGCGCGGCCGGTGCGAGCCGCGTCCCGGTCGAGCCACACCCGTGCGGAGTCTTCCCGCGGGAGAGCCGCTGAGCGAAGTGGACGGGTCCGGAAAGCGAACCCGCGCACAATGGGCGAGCTGCCGCGCGGGCCCGCCCGCGAAGAGTTCGCCAGTCGGCCCCGACCCGTTCGCCTGGTGGCTCGCCGCCACCTTCCGGCGTCCCTAGCGTTGCTGGTCATCGCACACCCGACCGAGAGGACGCCGGATGACCGCCGAGCAGCCTGCCACTCCCCCGGGTACCGCCCAGCGGCTTCTCCAGTTGCTGGACGAAGCCACGCTGGAGGTCATTCCCCTGAAGGGCGCGCAGGAGCAGATCCTGCGCACGTCCGAGAAGGCCACCGTCGCGGTGACCTGTTCCCCCAAGTTCGGCCTCAGCCGCACCCTCGAGCACTGCACGGTGGCCGCGAACGCCGGACGGCGGGTCGTACCCCACCTCGCGGCGCGCATGGTCCGCGACCACGCGTCGCTGCGGGATTTCGTGCGCCAGGTCGCCGATCTGGGGGTGACCGACCTGTACGTGATCGGCGGCGACGCCGAGACTCCCGCCGGCAAGTACCACGAGGCCGCCGAACTGCTCGACGACCTGGCGGCGATGGAGCACCCGTTCACCCGGATCGGCGTCGGGTGCTACCCCGAGGGCCATCCGCACATCGACGACGACCGCCTCTGGGAAGCACTGCTGCGCAAGCAGAGCCACGCCACCTATCTGGTCAGCCAGATGTGCTTCGACGCCACGGCGTTCACGTCGTGGCTGACGCAGGCGCGAGCGCGGGGCGTGACGCTGCCGGTCCGCGTCGGCGTTTCCGGGCCGGTGAAGCTCGCCAAGCTCACCGAACTGTCGCTGCGCATCGGAGTCGGCCAGTCGCTGCGCTTCCTCGGCAAGCAGCACGGCCTGGTCGGCAACGTCCTCATGGGACGGACCTACGATCCGGCTCCGTTCCTGCGAGCGGTTCTGGCCGGCCAGCCGGGGCGGGGCGATGACGTCGAAGGGCTGCACGTCTTCACGTTCAACCAGGTCGCGGCCTGTCAGGACTGGCTCGACACCCAGCGGGGGGCCCGGGCATGAGCGCGGTCGTGCTGACACTGTCCTGCCCCGACCGTCCCGGGATCGTCCGGGCGGTGTCGACCTTCGTGACCGGGCAGGACCTCAACATCGTCGAAAGCCACCAGTTCTGCGAACGCGGCGCGGGCCGGTTCTACCTACGGATCGCCGCCGAAACCCTGACCGGCCAGGAGCCGGACGTCGACACACTCCGCGCCCGTTTCGCGGACGTCGCCCGGTCGTTCGGCATGGACTGGCGGATGGACGACGCCGGCCGCAGGCCCCGCGTGCTGATCATGGTCAGCAAGTTCGGGCACTGCCTCAACGACCTGCTGTACCGGGTGCGCACCGGCCAGCTGCACGCGGAGGTCGTCGCCGTCGTGTCCAACCACCCCGACTGGCGAAGCCTCGTCGAGGTGGCGGGCATCCCCTTCGTGCACCTTCCCGTCGAAGCCGCGTCCAAGGCCGACGCCGAGGACAAGCTGCTGCAGATCGTCGAGGAGCAGCAGGTCGAGCTGGTGGTTCTCGCCCGGTACATGCAAATCCTGTCCGCGCAGCTGTGCGAACGCCTGCGGGGCCGGGTGATCAACATCCATCACTCGATGCTGCCCAGCTTCAAGGGGGCCCGCCCCTACCACCAGGCATACGACCGGGGCGTGAAGCTGGTCGGTGCCACCGCGCACTACGCCACGGCGGACCTCGACGAGGGACCGATCATCGAGCAGGAAGTGCAGCGGGTGGACCACGCGATGGACGCCGCCGCCGTCGCCGCGCTCGGCCGCGACACCGAATGCCTGGCACTGGCTCGCGCGGTGCGCTACCACCTCGAAAACCGGGTGCTGGTGCACGGGCACAAGACGGTCGTCCTGAAATGACCGCGCGGCTGGACGGCACACCGGTTCCGGCTCCGGCGCTCGCCGGAGCCGGAACCGGGCGCCCGCGCGTCATGGGAATTCTCAACGTGAGCCCCGATTCCTTCTCCGACGGCGGAGCGCACCGCGGCACGGCCGAGGCCATCCGGCACGGCGAGACCATGGCCGCGCAGGGCGCGGACTGGATCGACGTCGGCGGCGAGTCGACGCGGCCCGGAGCACGGCGCCCCAGCATGGCCACCGAGCTCGCGCGCGTGCTGCCCGTCGTCCGCGGCCTGGCACGACGAGGTATCCGCGTCTCGGTCGACACGATGCGGGCCGAGGTCGCCCGCCGTGCCGTCGACGCGGGCGCCCGCATGGTCAACGACGTCAGTGGCGGACTCGCCGACCCGGCGATGCTCCCGGCGGTCGCCGGGCTCGGCACCCCCTATGTCCTGACGCACTGGCGATCCAGCCAGGTTCCCGAGCACCGGAGCGAGACCTACCCCGACGTGGCCGCGGACGTCGCCGCCGAGCTGCACGAGCGGGCGCGCACCGCGATCGGCGCCGGTATCGAACCGCAGCGGATCATCGTGGACCCCGGCATCGGGTTCTCCAAGAACCCGGGCCAGTCGTGGCGTCTGCTCGGGCGCATCCAGGCGATCCGCGATCTCGGTTTCCCCGTTCTGGTCGGCGCCAGCCGGAAACGGCTGCTCACCGAGGTGTCCGGGCCGGACACGAGTCTCGCCCGCCGCGACCTCGCGACCGCCGTGCTCAGCGCACTCCTCGCCGCGAACGGGGTCGACCTGCTGCGGGTGCACGACGTGGCCGGGAACCTGCTCGCGCTGGAGGTCGAACAACGCCTGCGCGGCGGGTGACCAGCACACCACATCAACGATTGTCCGTTTTTCGCACAGGAAGGGCCCGGTCATGCCCGCACACGTTCAGTCCCTGCAGGATCTGCTCGACCGCAACCCCGACCTCGTCGGGTACTTCTACCACGACAGCCCGGGGCTCAACACCCGCGCGCAGGCCGGGCGGTTCCCGATTCCCGCCGAGTTCTCGAACTGGCGTGACGAACAGATCGCGTGGCGCGAGTCAGCGGTGCTGTTCAACCAGACCCACCACATGCCCGAGCTGTTCGTGACCGGGCCGGACGCCCGCGCGCTGCTGAACCGGGTCGGCGTCAACAGTTTCGCCAACCTCGCACCGGGACGGGCCAAGCAGTTCGTCGGGTGCACGCCGGAGGGCTACGTGATCGGCGACTGCATCCTCTACCCGCACGGTGACGACAGCTACGAACTCGTCAGCAGCATGCCGTTGCTGAACTGGATCGAGTACCAGGCGGGTATCGGCGGCTGGAAGGTCGACCTCGTCAGGGACAACAACACGGCCGAGAACACCAGCGGCCGCCGGACCCGGTTCCGCTACCAGCTCGACGGACCGCACGCGGCGGCCATCTTCGAGAAGGCCGCCGGCGCGCCCATCCCCGATCCCGGACTTTTCCGCACCTTCACCACCAGTGTCGCGGGCGTCGAGCTGCTCGTGCTCCGCCACGGCATGGCGGGGCGCCACAAGGCGTACGAGATCAGTGGCCCCTACGCCGCTGAGAAGATCGTGCACGAGGCCCTGCTGCGTGCCGGCGAGGAATTCGGGCTCGTCCAGGGCGGTATGACGGCCTATTACAGCGCTACCCAGGAGTCGGGCTGGATCGCGGGCCCGGTGCCGGCCATCTACACCAGTGCGGCGCTGCGCGAGTACCGGGAATGGCTGCCCGCGGACGGCTGGGAGGGGCGGTGGCAGCTGGCGGGCAGCTTCCGCGGCGACAGTATCGCGGACTACTACACGACACCGTTCGACCTCGGCTACGGCAAGATCGTCACATTCGACCACGACTTCATCGGCAGGGAAGCACTCGAGCGCATGGACCCGGGCGCGGCACGCCGCAAGGTCACGCTCGTCTGGAACCGCGACGACGTACTGGCGGTCCTCGGTTCCCTGCTGGAGGAGGGCACCCCGGCGAAGTTCATCGACTTCCCGCTCGCCGATTACGCGACGCTCGGGCAACGTGACCAAGTGCTGGCCGACGGAGAACCGGCCGGGCTCTCGACCTTCTGCGGCTACTCGGCCAACGAGCGCCGCATGCTCTCCCTCGCGATGGTCGACCCCGCGCACGCCGAACCGGGAACCGAGGTCGTCGTGCTGTGGGGCGAGCCCGGTGGTGGGTCGCGCAAGCCCAGGGTGGAGCGGCACCGGCAGGTGGAGGTGCGGGCGACGGTGGCCCCGGTTCCCTTCGCCTACTCCGCGTGGTCCACCGGCGGCACGAACGCGCTGGGCCGCTGAGGTGACCGCCCGCCTCATCGACGGTGACGCGATCTCCCGTCGCATCCGGGAGGAGCTGGCCGTCCGCGTGCGACGGCTGCGCGCGCGTTCCGGCGTGGTGCCAGGGCTCGCGGTCCTGCTGGCCGGTGACGACCCCGCGTCGCACGTCTACGTCCGCAACAAGCAACGGGCGTGCGCGCGGGCCGGGATCTCCTCGGTCCGGTACGACCTGCCCGCCACGGTCACCACGGCCGAGCTGGTGGAGCTGATCGGCAACCTCAACCACCGCGACGATGTCCACGGCATCCTCGTTCAGCTCCCCCTGCCCCCGCAGGTGCAGGTCCGGCGGGTGCTGGAGGCCATCGACATGGGCAAGGACGTGGACGGGTTCCACCCCGCCAACGTCGGCGGAGTGGTGGTGGGCGAGCCGCTCTTCCCGCCCTGCACGCCCTCCGGGGTGCTGGAACTGCTCGCCCACGAGGACATCGAGGTCGCCGGGCGGAACGTGGTCGTCGTCGGGGCCAGCAACATCGTGGGCAAGCCGCTGAGCCTGATGCTCGTCAACCACGACGCCACCGTGTCGATCTGCCATGCCAAGACCCGCGACCTCGCCCAGTTCACGCGGCTGGCGGACATCCTCGTCGTCGCCGCGGGCGTGCCCGGTCTCGTCACGGCCGACATGGTGCGCGAGGGCGCGGTCGTCATCGACGTCGGGATCAACCGGGAGCCCGGCAGCCGCCGGATCGTCGGCGACGTCGACTTCGAAGGAGTCCGGCGGAAGGCGTCGTACCTCACGCCGGTGCCGGGCGGGGTGGGCCCCATGACGGTCACCATGCTGTTGCAGAACACCGTCACCGCCGCCGAGCGGAGCCACTCCGCTGCGGTTGACCGGCAGATGTCCCACCCGGCCTGACCTGCATCGCGCACACCGGACGGTCGTCACCGGCGGACGCGGCGCCAGTGGCGTCCGCCGGTGACCACGCGGCCGCCGGGTCGAGCGCGGGAACGCCCTCCGGGGCGAGGTTGCCATGGTTCCCCCCGTCGGCTACATTTTATCAAATGTTTGACACGATCCCTTCCGATCGGCTCCCGCTCAGTGGCGTGCGCGTGGTCGATGCCGCCACGATCTACGCGGGACCGATGATCACGACGCTGCTGGGCGACTTCGGCGCCGACGTGATCAAGGTCGAGCACCCGCGCGGCGACGGCTTGCGCTCCTGGGCCTGGCACAAGGACGGCGAATCGTTGTGGTGGGCGCTCGTCGGGCGCAACAAGCGGGACATCACCCTGGCGCTGTCCGATCCGCGCGGGGCGGATCTGCTGCGCCGGCTGCTGTCGGAGACCGACGTCTTCGTCGAGAACTTCCGGCCGGGCACGCTCGAACGGTGGGGGCTCGATCCGGAGGAACTGCTGCGCATCAACCCGCGCCTGGTCGTGGTCCGGGTGTCCGGCTTCGGCCAGACCGGCCCGTACCGAGCCCGGCCGGGGTTCGGCACCCTCGCCGAAGCCATGTCCGGGTTCGCCGACACCAACGGACCCGAGGACGGCCCTCCGGTGCTCCCGCAGTGGCCACTGGCGGACGGCGTCGCTGCGCTCGCCGGTGCGTTCGCCGCGATGACGGCGTTGCGCCACGCGGAACGCACCGGGGAGGGGCAGGTCGTCGACCTGTCCATCTACGAGCCGTTGTTCTGGATCCTCGGCGCGCAGGTGTCCGCCTACGACCAGCTCGGCCTGGTACCCCGACGTCAGGGCAGCCGCACCGACTTCAACGTCCCGCGGGGCTGCTACCAGACCCGTGACGGGCGCTGGGTCGCGCTCTCCGGCGCCACCACGTCCATGGCGCGGCGCATCCTGCGTGCCGTCCAACGGGACGACCTCGCCGAAGCGCCGTGGTTCGCCGACATCACCGGCAGGTTCGCGCACCGCGACGAGATCGACGAAGCGATCGCGGCCTGGGTGGGGGCACGGGACAACGACGAAGTGCTCGCGACCTTCGAGGCGCTCGGCGCCACCGTCGGCCCGGTGTACTCCATCGCCGACATCGCCTCGGATCCGCACTTCGCCGAACGGGGCAGCACCACCACCGTCGACCACCCGCGTCTGGGACCGTTGCGCATGCAGGGACTCATCGCGAACCTCACCCGCACCCCTGGTCGTGTGCACGGCACCGGCCCCGCGCTGGGCGAACACAACGACGAGATCCTGCTCGACCAGCTGGGCTGCTCGCGTGAGGAGTTCGAGCGCCTGGTGGCCGACGGCGTGGTCGGCAGGGCCGCGGACCCCGGGCCACACCCGGAGTCCCCCACCGGCACCGGCTCCCTGCGCGCGGGCTGACCCGCGCTCCCACTCATCTCAACGACGAGAGGACCTGCCACCATGTCCACGTCCACTCCCCCGGATCCACGGCTGATCCGGCGTGTCGCCCTGGCCAGCAGCGTCGGCACGATGCTCGAGTACTACGACTTCTACCTCTACGGCGCGCTGTCCGCGACGATCTTCGGCAAGCTGTTCTTCCACAGCAGCGATCCGGCGATCGGCACGCTGCTGGCACTGGCGACGTTCGGGGTGGGCTTCGTCGCCCGTCCGCTCGGCGGCATCATCGCCGGGCACTTCGGCGACCGCGTCGGCCGCAAGTCCGTGCTGATCGTCACGCTGGCCCTGATGGGCGCCTCCACGGTCGGGGTCGGGCTGCTGCCCACCTACGACTCGATCGGCACCGGTGCCCCGCTGCTGCTGGTCGTTCTGCGGGTGCTGCAGGGCCTGGCACACGGGGGTGAGTGGGGCGGTGCGGCGATCATGACCGTCGAGCACGCTCCCCGTGGCCGCCGCGCCTTCTACGGCACCTGGCCGCAGATGGGGGTCTACGCCGGCATCGTCGTGTCCAACCTCGTCCTCGGCGCGTTCATGCTGCTTCCCGACGCCCAGTTCCAGTCGTGGGGCTGGCGGGTTCCCTTCCTGCTGGGGTTCGTCCTCGTGATCGTCGGGATCTACCTGCGCCGCTCGATCACCGAATCCCCCGAGTTCGAGAAGACGGTCAGCAGCCGCGAGACGGCGAGGGTGCCGGTCGTGGAGGCGCTGCGCACCAACGGGCGCGGTATTTTCGTCACGTTCGGCGCCAAGGCCGCCGAGACCGGCACCTTCTACCTGATCACCGTCTTCGCGCTGACGCTGGCCAGCCGCGACTCGGGGCCCGGCGAGACGGCCGCACTCAACGGCGTCCTGGTCGCCAGCCTCGTCTCGATCGTCACCGTCGGCCTGTTCGGCGTCCTGTCCGACCGGCTGGGGCGGCAGCCGGTGTACGCGTTCGGCGCGGCGTTCATGGCGGTCTTCGCGTTCCCGTTCTTCTGGCTCGCCGGCACCGGCTCGACCGCCGCGCTGTGGCTCGCGCTGATCGTGGGTCTGGCCATCGGCCACGCCTCCATGTACGGCGCCCAGACCCTCTACTTCTCCGAACTGTTCGACGCGCGAGTCCGCTACAGCGGCGCCTCACTCGGCTACCAGCTCGGCGCCGCGCTGATCGGCGGATTCACCCCGCTCATCGCGTCCGCGCTCATGTTGCGCGCGGACGGGGAACCGTGGCCGGTCGCCGTCTACATCGTCGGCCTGTGCCTGCTGACCCTGCTCGTGGTCGGGATCTGGGGCCAGGTTCGCACGCGCGCGTCGGCCTCCCCCGCCCCGAGTACCTCCCCCACCGATTCCGACAAGGAGATCCGAGCATGACCGGTACCGGCGTCATCCCCGAACACACCCGCGCGGCGGTCGTCCGCGCGTTCGGCGAGCCGATCACGATCGAGGAGGTCGCGGTACCGCCTTCCGTCGAGGCGGGCGGCTTGCTCGTCGAAGTCGTGGCCTGCTCGCTGTGCGGCACGGACGTGCACTGCTGGGAAGGGTCGCTGGCGCTGGACATCCGGCTCCCGCTGATCCTCGGGCACGAGATGGTCGGCCGGATCGTCGCCATCGGCGAGGGCGCCGGCCACGACTCCGTGGGGCAGCGGCTGCGAGTCGGGGACCGGGTGATCTGGACGCACGCGTTCTGCGGACGGTGCCGGATGTGCACCGCCAAGCGACCGGCGATGTGCCTCAACCGGAAGGCCTATGGCCACGTCTCGCTGCAGGACTGGCCCTACCTCATGGGCGGGTTCGCCCAGCACGCCTACGTCCTTCCCGGCGCGGGCCGCGTGCGGGTCCCCGACTCGGTTCCCGACGCGCTGGCCAGCATGGCCAGCTGCGCGCTGCGCTCGGTGGTCAACGCCGTCGAGCAGGCCGGGCGCGTCGGACCCGAGCACACGGTGGTGGTGCAGGGCGCCGGGCCGTTGGGCATCCTCGCGACCGGGCTGTTCGCGCGCGCGGGCGCCGGACGCGTGGTCACGATCGGCGCGCCCGCCGCCCGCCTCGAACTCGCCGGCGCGTTCGGCGCCGACGAGGTGATCTCGCTGGAGGACACGCCCGATCCCGCCGAGCGGCTGGCCAGGGTGCACGAAGCGACCGACGGCCGCGGCGCGGACCTCGTCGCCGAGTTCTCCGGGCACCCGGCTGCCTTCGCCGAAGGCATCGACCTGGCCGCACAGGGCGGGCGCTACGTCGTGGTCGGCCAGCTCGGTGCCGGCACCACCGCGATCGCACCGGGCACCATCACGAAGAAGAACCTCAGCGTGATCGGCTCGTTCTCCGGCGACGTGTCGCATTACCACAAGGCGCTCACGGTCCTGGACCGTTATGCGCGCCACCTGCCGTTCGACCGGCTGATCAGTGGCCGGTACCCGCTCGAGGACGTCAACACGGTGATCACCCGGATGCAGGCGTTCCAGGAGATCAAGCCGGTCCTGCTGCCCTGACCGATCACACCGACCTTTCGGAGGAAGACACCTGATGACCGCTCAAGCTCCCGTCGCGTCCGGTACCGGCCTCGTCGGTGCGCTCGCCGACACCGGGCACGGCGCGCCCGTGGCGTTGCCCATGTTCGTCGACGGGCAGTGGATCGACGCCGCCGACGGCGCCACGTTCGATTCCCGTGAACCGCGCAACGGCAGCGTCTGGGCCACGCTGCCCCGCTCGTCCGCCGCCGACGTGGACCGGGCGGTGACGGCCGCTCGCCGGGCACTGACCGGAACCTGGTCGCGGGTCAGCGCGGCCGACCGGGCACGCTTCCTGATCCGCATCGCCGGGATCGTCGACCAGCACCGTGACGAGCTCGCCACCATCGAGTCCCGCGACAACGGCAAGCCGCTGCGCGAGGTGCGGGCCGAGATCGACGCGATCGTGCGCTACTTCGAGTACTTCGCGGGTGTGTGCCAGACAGTGCTCGGGGAAACCCACCCGCAAGCCGCCTCGGCCTTCAGCTACACGCGGCGGGAGCCGGTCGGCGTGGTCGGCGCGATCGTGCCGTGGAACTCGCCCCTGCTCATGCTCGCCTGGAAGCTCAGCCCGGCGCTCGCCGGTGGCAACACCATCGTGCTCAAACCCGCCGAGGAGACATCGGTCTCCTCGATCGCCTTCGCCCACCTGATCGCCGACGCCGGGCTGCCGGACGGGGTCTTCAACGTGGTGACCGGGTTCGGGGAGTCAGCGGGCGCCGCGCTGGTGGCCCACCCGCGGGTGGACAAGATCGCGTTCACCGGTTCCACCGAGGTGGGCAGGCAGATCGCCGCCACCGCCGCGAGCGATCTCAAGCTGGTGACGTTCGAACTCGGCGGGAAATCACCCACGGTGATCTTCGCCGACGCCGACCTCGACGCGGCGGTGCACCGCACGGCGTACGGCATCTTCTCCGCCGCGGGCCAGACCTGCCAGGCCGCGTCCCGGATCCTCGTCCAGGACTCCGTGCACGACGAGTTCCTCGACCGCTTCACCGCGCTCGCCCGGCGCATCCGGGTCGGCGACCCGCTGGCGGAGACGACGCAGATGGGGGCGCAGATTTCCGCGCAGCACCGCGACAAGATCGCGGGTTACGTGGACAGCGGCACCCGGGAGGGCGCGACGCTGGTCTGCGGCGGTGACCGTCCCGCCGACCCCGCGCTGGCGGAGGGCTACTACTTCACGCCGACCGTGCTCGACGGTGTGGACAACACGATGCGGATGATGCGGGAGGAGATCTTCGGGCCGGTCACCGGTGTGCTGTCCTTCACTGACGAGGCCGACGCGCTGGCGAAGGCGAACGACACCGAGTACGGGCTCGCCGGATCGGTGTGGACGCGGGACATCGCCAGGGCGCACCGGGTGGCCGCGGGAATCGAAGCGGGGCTGATCTGGGTCAACACCACCCGGACCATCAACCACCTCGTCCCCTTCGGCGGCTACAAGCAGTCCGGTTACGGCCGGGAAGGCGGGCTGCAGGTGATGGAGCACTACACCAGGGTCAAGTCGGTGTGGGTGGACATGCAGGACGAGCTGCCGAACTGGTACGAGGACTGAGCGCCGGTGGAACTCACGAGGACACCCCGCACCCTGTTGTTCGTGCCGGGCGACCGGCCGGACCGGATTCCCAAGGCCGCGGCGGCGGGCGCGGACGCGATCGCGATCGACCTCGAGGACGCGGTCGCGGCGTCCCGCAAGGACACCGCGCGGTCCACCGCGGCAACCGCGATCGGGTCGCTGCCACCCGGCGGCCCGCTCGTCACCGTGCGGATCAACGGTGCGGGCACGGGGCTCGCGGAGGCCGACATCGACGCGCTCGAACCGGTGCTGTCACGCATCGGCCTCGTGATCGTGCCGATGTGCTCCGGCCCCGACGACGTGCGTACCGTGGCCACCCTGCTCGATCGCGCCGAGCGGCACGCGCACCGGGAACAGGGCATCACCGGGATCGTGCCGCTCGTCGAGACGGCCGCGGGCATTTTCGCGGTCCGCGAGCTGGCCCTCGCCGACCGGGTGCGGACGCTCGCGTTCGGTCCCGCGGACCTGTCCCGCGAGCTCGGCGTGACGCCGACCGCCGGCGGGCGGGAACTGTTCGTCGCACGCTCGCAGCTGGTTCTCGCCGCCGCGGCGGCGGGACTGGCGCGGCCGATCGACGGGCCGCACCTCGACCTGTCCGACGACGACGGCCTCGCGGCCTCCGCCGCCCACGCGCGCTCGCTGGGATTCGGCGGCAAACAGGTGCTGCACCCCAGCCAGGTTGCCGCCGTCGCGGCGGCCTTCGCGCCGACCGAGCAGGAGCTGTTCTGGGCACGACGCGTCGACGAGGCATTCCGGGCCGCCGAAGCCGGTGGCGTCTCGTCGATCCAGCTCGACGACGGCGAATTCGTCGACTACCCGATCGCGCGCCGCGCCCGCGCGCTGCTGGCCGAGGCAGGGCGATCATGACCGCGCCCCGGATCGTCGTCACCCGCGCACTCCCGGAGGAGGTGCTGCGACCGCTGCGGTCGGCAGGGTCGGTCTGGGTCTCCCCGCACGACCGGCCACTGACACCCGAAGAGCTGCGCGAGGCCGTGCGCGACGCCGACGCCGTCATCAGCATGCTCTCCGACCGGATCGACGACACCGTGCTGGACGCGGCGGGAAGCCGCTTGCGGATCGTCGCGAACACCGCCGTCGGGTACGACAACGTCGACGTGCCTGCCCTCGCCCGCCGCGGCGTGGTCGCGACCAACACCCCGGGCGTGCTGGTCGACGCGACCGCCGATCTGACGATGGCGCTGCTGCTCGCGGTCACGCGGCGGGTGGCCGAAGGCGACCGGCTGGTGCGGTCCGGTACGGCGTGGTCGTGGGACATCTCGTTCCTGCTGGGTACCGGAATCCAGGGCAAGCAGCTGGGGATCATCGGCTACGGCCACATCGGCAAGGCCGTGGCCACCAGGGCGGCGGCCTTCGGCATGCGGGTGGTCCACCATTCACGCCGCAGGGCACCCGGCACGAACGCGGTCTCCCTCGACGAGCTTCTGGCCACCTCGGACGTCGTCTCGCTGCACTGCCCGCTGACCACCGATACCCGGCACCTGATCGACGCCGGTGCCCTACACGCGATGAAACGCGGCGCCTTCCTGATCAACACCGCGCGTGGTCCGGTCGTCGACGAGGCCGCGCTCGCGGACGCCCTTGCCGGAGGCGGCATCGCCGGGGCCGGTCTGGACGTCTACGAGCACGAACCGCAGGTCCACGAACGGCTGCGCACGCTCGACAACGTCGTGCTGGCCCCGCACCTCGGCTCGGCGACCGTCGAGACACGCACCCGGATGGCCCAGCTCGCGGCCGAGAACGTGGTCGCCGTGCTCTCCGGCGGGCAGGCACCGACACCGATCTCGGTACTGTCCTGCTGAGGACAGTGGAAAGGGGTTCGATGGCGGCGAAACGGGAACGTGGCTCGGCGACGAAGGCCGAGGAGGCTTTCAACGCGATCCGGTGGCAGATCGAACGCGGCACGTTGCCGGGTGGGGCCAAGCTGACGCTGCAGAGTCTCTCGGACGGGTTGCAGATGAGCCTGACGCCCATCCGCGAGGCGCTCCGCATGCTGCAGGCGCACGGTCTCGTCGAGTACCGGCCCCACCATGGCCACGTCGTGACCCGGTACTCGATCCCCCGCGCCGAAGAGATCTACCTGCTCCGCGAGACCCTCGAACCGCTGGCCACCAAGCTGGCCGCGGAGCGGGCCAGCGACCGGGAACTGGAGGAGATACAGGGCCTGCACGCCGAGTTCCGGGCCGCGGCCGAGAAGGAGGACGGCGAGCAGGGCGTGGTCGTGGATCTCAACGCGCTGTGGCACCGCGCGGTGTACGAGGCGGCGCATTCGGCCTTCCTCGACGAGTTCATCGACCGGCTGTGGACGGGCGTGCCGTACCAGGCGATCTGGTTCATCCACCGGCGTCACCGCTCGGTGCTCGACCACCAGGTGGTCACCGACGCGCTCTGCGGCCACCAGCCGACGGCCGCGGCCGCGGCGATGCTGGACCACATCGAACGGGGCAAGAAGGCCACCATCGATCACCTGCGCGCGATCGGTGCCCCGGAAAGCTGAACGCCACGGCACCGGTGCCGGTTCCGGCGTCCGCGGTGGTCCGGGACGGCTTCCGGCTTGCCACCCGGCTACCGGACGACCGGTGAGCGATCGTGCGCAACGCCCCCCGGTGGACGTCCGGTGACGATGCGCCCGCGGGGGCGAGCACCAGGCAAGAGGGGAAGGACCACGCGCCGGCGACGCCGGCGGCGACCGGCGGCGACCGTGCGCCGCGGATCGCGGAACGGGCCGCTGTCCGATTCTCGATTTCCGAGAACACGATTCCGCCAGCCGCCCACGGCTGCCGATACTGCCGCGCATGCCGGTTGACATGCTGATCCGAGGCGGAACGATCGTCACGCCGACGAGCGAAGAACACGGAAACGTGATCGTCGGCGACGGACAGATCCTCGACATCCTGCCCACCGACGGGACGCTGCCCGAAGCCGCCACCGTGGTCGACGCCACGGGACTGCACGTGCTGCCGGGGCTCGTCGACCCCGACGTCAACTTCCGTGATCCCGGTCTGGAGTACAAGGAAACCTGGGCGACCGGGGCACGCTCCGCCGTCTGTGGCGGCTTCACGACCGTCATGGTCATGCCGAACACCGGCTCGCCCGTGCGCGACCCGGAAAGCTGGCACGCCCAGCGCGAGACCGGCGATCGGGCGGCGTGGTGCAACTACGCGCTCAAAGCCGTCGTCGTCCCGGAGAACCTGGGCAGACTCAAGGAACTGGCGGATCTCGGCGCGATCGGGTTCCGGTTCTCCATGGCGGGCAAGGCCGGTGTGGTCGATCCGCTGGACGACGGGCAGATCCTCGACGCCTTCACCGAGATCGCCGCGCTGGGCATGCGGTGCGGGGTGCACGCGGAGAACGCCGGTATCGTCCGGCGTCGCACCGCGGCCCTGCGGGAGGCGGGCGACACCTCCCCGCTCGCCCTCACCGCGGCCCGCCCCCCGATGGCCGAGCTGGAGGCGACGCAGCGGGCGATCCTGTTCGCCCGCGCCGCCGGGGTGGACCTGGCGCTGTACCACGTGTCCGCGGGCGAGGTGGTCGATCTGCTCACCAGGGTCCGCCAGGACGCGGACATCGACGTGGTCGCCGAGACCAGCCCGCACTACGCCCTCATGGAGGCCTCCCGGATGGCGGAGGAGTTCGGCCCGATGATGGCGATGAACCCGCCGATCCGGCCCGCCCCGCACCCCGGCCGCGTGCTCGCGGCGCTGCACGAGGGCGTCATCGACGTGCTCGGCTCCGACCATTCCCCGCACACCTTCGCCGAGAAGAACTACCACCACCGCGACGCGCCGATCCTGTCCACCACCCCCGGATGGCCCGGCGTGGAGACCAGCGTGCCGGTGATGTTGAGCGCGGTGAACGAAGGCAGGCTCGGGTTGCGGGAATACGTGGCGCGCCAGGCGGAACAACCGGCACGGGCGTGGGGGCTCTACCCGGCGAAGGGGCGCCTCGGCCGCGGTGCCGACGCCGACCTGACGATCGTCGACCTCGACCGTCCGGGCCGGGTGGACCAGACGCGGCTGCACACGCTGAACAAGCTCACCACCTGGCACGGGTGGCCGCTGACCGCCGCCGTCGCCTGCACGATCGTGGGAGGCCGCGTCGTCGCACGCGACGGCGAACTGACCGCCCGGGAGCCCTCCGGCCGGTTCGTCCGGCCACTCCCCTGACTCCTCCGGAGGCCCTGATGAGTGGACCCGACCTGTCGCGGCTGGACCACGAGCCCGTACGGGAAGCGCCCGCCCGAGCCCGCCGCCGGGCCGTGGCCGCGGCCACGCTCGGCAACGTCATCGAGTGGTACGACTTCGCGATCTACGGTCTGTTCGCCAAGGTGCTCGCGGCGAACTTCTTCCCCGCGGCGGACCCGGCGGCCGGTCTGCTCGCGACGTTCGCCGTGTTCGCGGTGTCCTTCGGGGTACGGCCGCTGGGGGCGTTCGTCTTCGGCTACTACGGCGACCGCTACGGCCGCAGCCGGGCGCTCGCCGCCACGGTCGTGCTGATGGGTGTGGGCACCACCCTCATCGGCGTGCTGCCGACCTACCATTCACTGGGCCTGGCCGCGACGGTCCTGCTCGTGCTCTGCCGGGTGCTGCAGGGCCTGTCCGCCGGCGGCGAGTGGTCCGGCTCGTCGACGTTCCTGGTGGAGTACGCCCCGCGGGGCAGGCGCGGGTTCTTCGGCAGCTTCGTCCAGTTCGGCTCCTCGGCGGGCTCGCTGATCGGCTCTCTCGTCGGTGCCCTCATCGGCGCGCTGGCCTCGGAGGAGGCGCTCTACGACGGACTGTGGCGCATCCCCTTCATCCTCGGTGGACTGATCGGCGCGTTCGGCCTGTTCCTGCGCTGGAAACTGGAGGACACCCCGGAGTTCCGCAAGCTCGCCGAATCCGGTGCGGTGGCCGCGGCACCGGTGCGCGGGGCGTTCGCCGACCAGTGGCGGCAGGGGCTCAAGGCGATCGGCTTCACCATGGCCTACACGGTGTGCGTGTACATCACGCTGACCTACATGCCGACGTTCGTCAGCAGCACCACGCACATCGATCTGACCGGGGCGTTGTTCCTCAACGCCGTCCAGATCGCGGTCATGATGACCCTGCTGCCGGTGTTCGGCCTGCTGTCGGACCGGGTGGGCAGGCGGCCGGTGTTGCTCGTGTTCTGCGCGCTGTGCGTGCTGGTGCCGGTCCCGCTGTTCCTGCTGCTGTCGCAGGGCACGGTCGGCACCGTGATCGCCGCGCAGTGCCTGCTCGCGGTGATGGTCGCGATGATCGGTGGGGCCGGGCCGGCGGCGACGGCCGAGCTGTTCCCCACCGGGACCCGCTACACCTCGTTCGGAATCAGCTACAACATCGCGGTGGCGGCTTTCGGCGGGACCGCGCCGTTCATCTCCACGTTCCTCATCGACGCCAGCGGCAGCTCGATCTCGCCCGCCTTCTACATGGTCCTGGCCGGGCTCGTGTCCGGGCTGACCGTGCTGTTCGCGATGCGCGAGACGGCCCACCGGCCGCTGTGACGAAAGGACACCCTGTGCACACACCACGTTTCCGGCTGGGCATCGACATCGGGGGCACCTTCACCGACCTGTCAGTGCTCGACGAGACCACCGGCGAGCGGATCGAGTTCAAGACCCCGACAGTGCCCGACGCGCCCGCGCGGGGAGTGGAGAACGGGCTGCGGCAGTTGGCCGACCTCGGGGTCGAGCCCGCCGGCATCGGCTACTTCGTGCACGGCACCACGATCGCGCTCAACGCGCTCATCCAGCGCCGCGGCGCCCGGGTGGCACTGCTGGTCACGGAGGGCTTCCGCGATGTGCTCGAACAGGCCCGCCTGCGCATCCCCATCCCGTACGACTTCTACGCCCACCGCACGGTCCCGCTCGTACCACGCGAACGGGTACTGCCCGTGCACGAGCGCACCGGGCCCGCGGGACCGCTCCTGCCGCTCGACGACACGGAATGCCGTCGGGTCGCCGGCCAGATCGGCGCGCTGGAGCCCGATGCCGTCGTGATCGCGCTTCTGCACTCCTACGCCCATCCCGCGCACGAACGGCGGCTCGCGGAGCACCTGCGTACCGCGTTCCCCGGACTGCCCGTGTTCGCCTCGGCGGAGGTCTGGCCCCAGATGCGCGAGTACGAGCGGACGATGGTCGCGGTGATGAACGCCTTCGTCCAGCCCACGCTCTCGGCCTACCTGTCCGAACTGGAGTCGGCACTGGCCGCGGCGGGTGTCACCGTGCGCCCCTACATCACGCGCTCCAACGGCGGCATCATGACCGTCGGCTCGGCGAAGGACCGTCCCATCGACACCCTGCTGTCGGGACCCGCTTCGGGGGTGACCGGCGCGGTCGAGGCCGCCGCGGCCTCGGGCCTGCGCGACCTCGTGACGCTCGACATGGGCGGCACGTCCGCCGACGTGTCCATTGTCGAACACGGCGTGCCCGAGCTGTCCCGCGCGGAGGAGATCGAAGACCTGCCGGTCATCGTGCCCGCCATCGGGATCAGCGCGATCGGCGCGGGCGGGGGCTCGATCGCGTGGATCGACTCCGTGGGCGTGCTGCGAGTCGGTCCCGACTCGGCCGGCGCCGTGCCCGGTCCCGCCGGGTACGGGCTCGGCGGCACCCGCCCCGCGTTGTCCGACGCGTTCCTGGAAGCGGGATACCTCAACCCCGGCGCGTTCGCGGGCAAGGCCAGACTCGACGTGGACGCCGCGCGCACCGCGCTCGCCACCCTCGCCGGGCCACTGGGGCTGGACACCGCGCAGACCGCCGAAGCCGTCATCAAGGTCGCCGTGGCGAACATGTACACCGAACTGTCCGGAGTGGTCGAACGACGCGGTATCGACCCCCGCGATTTCACGCTCGTCGCGTTCGGCGGGGCCGGGCCCGTTGTGGCGGCCCTGCTGGCCGGGGAGATGCGGTTCGCCAGGGTGCTGGTCCCGCTGTCACCGGGCACGTTGTGCGCCCGGGGCGCGCTGGGCGCGCCGGTCATGAGCGACTTCGTGCGGTCGGTGCCGTGGGCCCTGGCCGAGGCGCCGCCCACGGACCTCCCCGCGCAGCTGGGCCGGCTGCGCGCGGAGGCGCGGGAGTGGATCACCGAGCAGGCACCCGCCTCGGCCGGCCACCGGCTCACGTGGTCCGCCTCCTGCCGCTACGTGGGACAGGCCCACGAAATCGACCTGCCGGTCGAACCGGAGTGGCTCGCGGCCGAGGGCGCCCCGCACCTCGCGAAGGCGTTCCACGACCGGCACCGGCAGCTGTTCTCGCACGCCGACCCGGACGCGCCGGTCGAGCTGATCGAGATCAGGGCCCGGGTGACGGGCGACCAGCCGGCCGCGGTGGAAACGCCGGAGCCCTCGCCGCGCGACGGCGAGCTCACCGCGTTCACGACCCGTGCGATCCTCGTCGACGGCACCCGGCACGAGGCCCGCTGCTATCGCAGGGCCGACCTGCGGGACGGCGACGTGCTCGGCGGGCCCGCGATCGTCGAGCAGAGCGACACCACCGTGCTCGTCCCGCCCGGCTGGCTGGCACGCACCGACCACGCCCGCAACCTCCTCCTCGAAGGGCCCAGCGCATGAGCGACCGCATCGAGACCGACCGGGTCACCCTCGGCATCCTCAAAAGCCATTTCGTCGCCGCCGCCGAGAGCATGTGCCATACGCTCGAACGCACCGCGCACTCCACGTTCATCAAGGAATCGGCCGACTACTCGGCCGCCATCGCCACCCCGGCCGGCGAGATCTTCGCCTTTCCCCGCAACCTCGGCGTCACCTCCTTCGTCGGGCTCAACCTCGCCACCGCGCTGAGCGCCTTCGACGACTACGAACCCGGCGACATCGTCATCACCAACGACCCCTACGCCACCGACGGCCTGGCCAGCCACCTGCCCGACATCCACATGCTCAAGCCCGTATTCGCCGAGGGCGAGATCGTCGCCGTCGCCTGGTGCTTCATCCACTGCTCGGACGTCGGCGGCCTCGTGCCGGCCAGCATCTCGCCGGACGCGTACGACATCAGCCAGGAGGGCATGCGCATCCCACCGCGCAAGCTGTACCGCGCCGGTGAGCTCGACCGCGAGTTCCTCGACCTGTTCCTCGCCAACTGCCGCACGCCCGAGGAGAACTGGGGGGACTTCAAAGCGATGATCGCCAGCCTCGGCACCGCCGAGCGGCGGGTGCACGAACTGGTCGCCAAGTACGGCCGGGACGTGATCGTCCGGGCGAGCGAGGACGTGCTCACATGGACGGAGCAGTCGGTGCGGGAGCAGATCACGACACTGCCCGACGGCGACTTCACGTTCGCCGACTACATCGACTCCGATTCCGACGGGCTGCCCGTGCGCATCCAGGTGACACTGCGCATTCGCGGTGACGAGATCGTGCTCGACTACGACGGGACCGATCCGCAGGTCGGCAACGCCTACAACGTGCCGGCGTTCGGGCCGAGGCATCCCTTCCTGTGCCAGGGTCTGATCAACTTCTTCCTGTCGCACGACCCGTCGATGCCCGTGACCGGCGGGGTCGTGCGGCCGCTGACCAACAGGACCCGGCCGGGCACCGTCGTGTCCCCGTTGTTCCCCGCCGCCGTGGGCGTCCGCTACGCCACCGCGCACCGGATCTACAACGTGGTGCTCGGCGCGCTCGCGGGGGCGGTGCCCGACCGGGTTCCCGCGGCGGGCGCCGGCCAGGCCGCCATCGTCGCGATGTCCGTGCCCGATCCCGAGACCGGCCGGCGACGGGTGTCCGTGTTGCAGCCGATGTTCGGCGGCGGCGGCGCCACCCATCGCACCGACGGCGTCGCCGGGGCCGACTCGTGTGCGGGATACCTGAAGAACACGCCGATCGAGAGTATGGAAACCACCGTGCCGGTGCTGGCCCGCCGCTACGAGCTGGTGCCGGACTCCGCGGGTGCCGGCGCGCGGCGCGGCGGCTGGGGCGCGCGGTTCGACTTCGAGGTGCTCCGCCCGGACACCATCGTCACCGCACGCGGTATGGAGCGCACCAGGTTCGCGCCGTGGGGCGCCCACGGCGGGCAGGCCGCATCGCTGACCTCCAGCGTCGTCAACGAGGGCACGCCGGGCGAACGGCGGCTCGGCCGGATCGGCGTGCTGCACCTGGACCGTGGCGACACCGTCGGCATCCAGGCTTCCGGAGGCGGCGGGTACGGCGACCCTCTCGACCGCGACCCGGAAGCGGTGCGGGAGGACGTGCTCACGGGCCTGCTGGCGCCCGCGCGCGCGACCGAGGACTACGGCGTGGTGCTCGACGGCACGACGGTCGACGCCGAGGCGACCGTGCGTGAACGGGCGCGGCGCCGGAAGGCGACGCCGGGCTTCGACCTCGGCCGCGAGCGAACCGAGCACGAGCGGCTGTGGCCGGAGGAGACGGCCGCGCTCGTCGCGCGGCGCCTGCTGACGTGCCCGGCCGCACTGCGTCCCGTCCTCAAGCGCGAGCTGCACCGGCTGGCACGCGAACAGGATGCCCCGCTGACGCCGGAACAGGTGGACACCACGCTGGCGGGACCGGAAGGTAACGTCGCGGGCACCCCCTGAGCACGACCGGCAGGAGAGAACCGGTGACCGACCAGCCCCCGCGCACACCGCTGCTGCAGGGGCTGGCCATCCTGGAGTACTTCGCCACCACCCCGCGGGCCACCGTGGCCGAGGTGGCGCGGCACTTCGGGATGCCGATGTCCACTGTGTACCGCTATGTGCGGCAGCTGTGGCAGGGTGGCTACCTGTACCGGATCGACGGCGCCTACAGCCGGGGCCGCAAGTCGCTCGTGGAGAGCACCGGTTCCGACCAGCACCTGGTCACGGTCGCCCGTCCGGTGCTCACGTCGCTGCGGGACGCCACCGACGGCCCGGCGCTGCTCAGCGTGCGGGTGGAGAGTGTCCTGCTGTGCCTCGACGTGGTGTCACCCCCGTCGTGGGGTCCGCTGACGTTCCGTCCGGGCCAGGTGCAGTCGCTGCACGCCGGGGCGAGTGCGGAGGTGCTGCTGGCGTTCGCCCCGGCGGCCGTCGTGGACAGTGTCACCGCCCGGCCGCTGCGCCGCTACACGGCGAAGACCCCCGAGGTGGCGCAGCTGCGCGAGCGGCTGGCCACCGTGCGGCGGCACGGGTACGCGGTGTCCTACGGGGAGCTGACGGCGGGGATCGTGGGCGTGGCGGCACCCGTGCTGCACGACCGGCAGTGCGTGTGCGCGGTCAGTTCGGTCGCCCCGCAGGACGGCGTCGGTGCCCGCCTGGACCAGATGATCGGGCAGGTGCGCGACGCGGCCCGCGCCCTCGCCGAGCAGGTCGCCGTGGGCGGTGGCCGGGCCTGGCACCGTGAGGAGCGCTAGCGCCGGACGTGCGGAGGGAACCGGGGGGTGGCGGATCAACCATTCCTCGATCTCGGGGTGGCGTCGTCCGGTACCGCGGGATTGGTGGTGGCGCCTCCGGCTCGTTCGTCCACTGCGAGCATCAGCGCGTTCTCCCGCGGCGCCATGGACAGGGCCGACGTCGCCGGGCAAGCCACTTCCGGACCATTCCCCCGCTTCCGGGCCGGCGATGCCCCGGTGGGGGTTCTGCCGGTTCAGCCGGTTGGTGAGCCCGCGGTTGCTGTCGCCGTGCCCGGCGAAGGCGTCGAAGGCCACGCTGTGGCAGGTGGGCCAGTCGCCGCCGGCGTGGCTCCCGCCTTGAGCGAGGTCGGCACTGCGTCGTCCGCGCACCCGTCCACCGCTGTGTTATCGTTAACACAAGCAGGTGAGGAGGTACCTTGGCCGGACGCAACCGGGCGACGGTGCGGGATGTCGCCGAGGCCGCGGGGGTCAGTGCGCAGACGGTGTCGCGCGTGGTGAACCAGAGTGGCTACGTCAGTGCGGACGCGCGGCGCCGTGTGCTGGACGCTGTCGCGCGGCTGGGGTATTCGCCGAACGTACTCGGGCGGAGTCTGCGGTCCACGCGTTCCCCGATGGTCGGCCTGGCGGTCTCCGACATCGGCAACCCGTTCTACGCCCGCCTGCACCGGGCGCTGGAGACGCCCCTGCGCGCGGCCGGTCTGAGCGTGCTGCTGCTCAACTGTGACGACGACGCTGGACTCGAAGCCGCCCAGCTCGAGTTGCTCGCCTCCTACCGGCCGACCGGTCTGGTCCTCTCCCCCGCGACCGGGACCCGCTTTTCGGCGCGGCAGGCCGGGGTGTTCGACAACGTCGTGCTGGTCAGCCGGACGGTTCCGGGCATCGACGTGCCGACCGTGGTCACCAATGAGCAGGAGGCGTTCGCCCAGGCGGCCGAGGAACTCTACAGCGCCGGGCACCGCCGGATCGTCGCCGTGATGGGTCCGGAGGGCGTGTCCACGACCCGGCTGCGGGAGGCGGGCCTGCACGAGGCGACCGGCCGGCACCCGGACCGGCACGCCCTCGTCCGCTACACCGAAGGCACCTCGGCCGCCGCCCGCGCCGCCCTGCGCGAAGTCCTCACCACCGAATCCGGGGTGACCGCCGTGCTCGGCTTCAACGTGCCCGTCACCGAAGGGATCCTCGTCGCCGTACGGGAAGCGGGCCTGACCGTGCCGGGTGACCTGTCGGTGGTCGGATTCACCGACGCCGGCTGGATGGCCGCCGCCCACCCCTCGGTGACCGCGGTGGCCCAGCCGGTCGAGGAGATGGGTCGTCTGGCCGGGGACCTGATCGTGCGGATGGCCGCCGGCGACCGCCCCGCGCGGAACCCGCACCTGGTCGTGCCCGGCTCCCTGGTGCGCCGCGAATCCGTCACGCCGCCGCGGAAGGAACAGCGATGAAGATTCACTCCGTCACCACCCACGTCGTCGGGCACCGGCTCGACGTGCCGTTCGGGATGTCCCAATGGGACTGGGATTCCCGCGGCAGCTGCCTGGTGGAGATCCGCACCGACGACGGCCACACCGGGTGGGGCGAGTGCTTCGGCCCGGCGGCGGGCAACCGCGCCCTGATCGACGGGTTCTTCGCGGCGTTCCTGGTCGGCCGCGACCCGCGCGAGCTCACCGACATCTGGGACACGCTCTACAACCGCAACCGCGAATGGGGCCGCAAGGGCATCTCGATCGCGGCGATCTCCGGCATCGAGATCGCGCTCTGGGACCTGGCGGGCCGGGCCGCCGGGCTGCCGGTCTGGCGGTTGCTCGGCGGCAAGCACACGCCCGAGGTGCGCGCCTACGCGTCGGCCTTCTACTACGGCGGGCCGTGGGAGGCGGACATCGAAGCCGAAGCCGCGTCGGTGCTGGAGGCCGGTTACCGCGACGTGAAGATGAAGGTCGGCAGGGACCTCAAGACCGACATCGACCGTGTGCGCCGGGCCCGTGCCGCGCTCGGCGACGAGGTGCGCGTCGCGGTGGACGCCAACCGCGGGTACACCACCGCCGAGGCCAAGACCTTCCTGCGCGAGCTGGCCGGGGCGGACCTGTGGTTCTTCGAGGAGCCCGTGCTGCCCGAGGACCTGCAGGGCTACCGCGAGCTGCGGGCCACCACCACGGTGCCGATCGCCGGTGGGGAGTCCGAGTTCACGCGGTGGGGGTTCCGCGAACTCATCGAGACCCGCGCGGTCGACATCCTGCAGCCGGACGCCACGGCCTGCGGCGGCATCCGGGAAACCCTGCTGATCGCGGGAATGGCCAGCGCGCACGGCATCACCACGCTCCCCCACGTCTGGGGCTCCTCGATCACGATCGCGGCCGGCCTGCACCTGATCACCGCGCTGCCGCAGGTCACGCCCTCCACCGGCCGCCGTCCCGTCGCGGTGGAGCTCGACCAGGCGCCGAACCCGTTCCGCTCGGGCCTGGCGGGGCTGGAGACCGGCCCGGTGATGAGCGTGCCGGAGGGGCCCGGCCTCGGCATCGAGATCGATCGCGACGTGCTGCGACGCTACGCGGCCTGACCCCGTTCTGACGCAAGGGAGCGTGACGATGACAACGAGGGAACGCACCACACCGGGTGGGCGCGAACGGTGGGTCCGGATCGGACTGTTGCTCGCGGTGGGCCTGTTCGTCGCCTACCTCGACCGGTCCAACCTGTCCATCGGGATCAAGGGGGTGGCCCGCGATCTCGACTTCGCGGGCGGCAGTTTCCCGGCCGTGTCGAGTCTGACGCTGACCGCGTTCCTGTGGGGCTACCTGGCCTCCAACCTGCTCGGCGGGTTCCTCACCGGGCGCTTCGACGCCAAGTGGATCCTGCTCGTCTCGGTCGCCGGATACTCCCTGTGCACGCTGGCGATCGGGTTCAGCGACAGCGTGCCCGTACTCGTGGCGCTCCGGATCGGCGTCGGGGTGTTCGAAGGTTTCTACTGGCCGCAACAGTTCCGCCTCGCCAAGGAGTGGTTCGACGAGCGGGAGATGAGCCGGGCCAGCGCGCTCATCCAGTACTACGGCCAGTACCTGGCGCTCGCGCTCGGCTTCTTCCTGCTCACCCCGGTGTATTCGGCGTGGGACTGGCGGCCGTTGTTCTGGCTGCTCGGCGGGATCGGGCTGGTCGTGATCGTGCCGCTGTACGCGGTGTTCCTGCGTTCCCGGCCCGGCGTGCCGCGGTTCGCCCCCGTACGGGCCACCCGCACCGAGGACACGACACGGGAACGGCTCACCTTCGCCGCACTCGGCGGATGGCGCTTCCTGCTGATCGTGTTCAGCTACTTCGCCAACGGCATGCTGTTCTGGGGCATCACGCTCTTCCTGCCGCAGACCGTCTCGGGTTTCGGCCTGTCCCCCATGCTGAGCGGGCTGGCATCGGCGACGCCGTACCTGGTCTCGCTCGTGCTGACCGTCCCGATGATCGCGTTGAGCGACCGCACCGGCAAACGCGGGCCGATCGCGGTGTCCGGTCTGGTGGTCGGCGGGATCCTCATCGCCTGCCTGCCCTTCGCGCACTCCGCTCCGGCCCAGTTCGTGCTGATCAGTCTCGGCGTCGGCTACTTCACCGCGGCCTACACGCCCAACATCTGGGCCATCGCCGTGACCCGGCTGTCCAGCACCGCGGTCGGACCCGCCACCGGCATCATCAACGGATTCGGCGCCGGCGGCGGCGGCATCGTGGCAGGCTGGCTGGTCGGCGCACTGCTGGCCGCCACCGGCAGCTACTTCCCCGGCTTCGCGATCCTCGGCGTGGTCGCGATCGCCGGCGGTATCGCACTCGCCATCTACGTGCGCTCGACCTCGAACCGGCCCTCGGAAACCCAGCTGGTGGAACAGGAAATCGGGTAGCACCCCCACACCGCGCGAGCGCCTCCGGCGTGACAAACCGGGCCCTGCCACAGCAGGTCCCGGCGAAGCGTCGCGGACGAAGCCGCCGTCATTCGCCCCGCCACACCGGGTCCCGCTTCTCCGCGAACGCCCGGGCGCCTTCCCGCGCATCCTCGGAGGTGAAGACCGGCGCCACCAGCTCACGTTGGCGCTCGAAGGCCACCTCGGTGCCCCATCCGGGGGCGCGGCTGACCACGGCTTTGGACGCCCGGACGGCCAGCGGTGCGTTCGCGGTGATGCGCCGTGCGAGTGCCAGCGCCTCGGTCAGGGCCCCGCCGGGCTCGGTCAGCCGGTTGACCATGCCGTGGCGGTGCGCCACCGCCGCCTCGAACGGGTCGCCGGTCAGGGCGTACTCCATCGCCAGCTGGTAGGGCATGCGCGTGGGCAGCCGCAGGAGGCCGCCCGCGGCGGCGACCAGGCCGCGTTTGACCTCGGGGATGCCGAACCACGCGTCCTCCGCCGCGACGATCAGGTCGCAGGCCAGCGCGAGTTCGCATCCGCCGGCGAGCGCGTACCCCTCGACCGCGGCGATCATCGGTTTCGCCAGGTGCCGTTCGGTCAGCCCGGCCAGGCCCAGCCCGGGCAGCGAGACCGTCTCTCCCCGCAGGAAAGCCTTGAGGTCCATGCCCGCGCAGAACGTGCCGCCCGCGCCGGTCAGCACACCGGCCAGCAGGTCGTCCCGCTCGGTCAGGCGGTCCAGCGCCGCGTTGACCGCGCCCGCGACCGCGGCGTTCACGGCGTTGCGCGCGTGCGGCCGGTTGATCGTGATGACCAGGGTCCCGCCGGCTTCCTCGACCAGCACCTCGTCGCTCATCGCGGCATCTCCTTGCCCGTCCGGACCAGCGAGCGGGCGATGACGTTGCGCTGTACCTCGCTGGTGCCCTCGCCGATCTCCAGGATCTTCGCATCGGCGTAGAAGCGCGAGATCGCCGACTCGCGGATGAACCCGTACCCGCCGTGGATCTGCACGCTGGCGCTGGCGGCGCGGTTGGCCACCTCGGAGGCGTAGAGCTTCGCCATGGCCGCCGCCTTGGCGAACGGGCGGCCCTGATCGCCCAGCCACGCGGCGCGGTAGACGAGCCAGCGGGCGGCCTCGACCTCGGTGGCCATGTCGGCGAGTTTGTGCCCGACGGCCTGGAACCTGCTGAGCGGACGGCCGAACTGCTCGCGTTCCCCCGCGTGGCGGACGGCGAGGTCGAGTGCGGCCTGCGCGAGCGACAGCGACAGCGCGGCGACGCTGATCCGTCCCGCGTCCAGCACCTCGAGAAACTGACGCAGCCCGTTGCCCTCCTCCCCCAGCAGGTGCTCCTCCGGGATCCAGCAGTCGGTGAACACGAGTTCGCGGGTGTCCAGCGCGTGCCACCCGAGTTTGCGCAGCGGCCGTCCCTTCTCGTAACCGGCGGTGCCGTCGGGGACGAAGAACGTGCCGTACCGCTTCTTGCCGTCGTCGTCGGTGCCGGTGACGGCCAGCACGGTCACGCCGAGGCTCATTTCGGTACCGGCGTTGCTGATGAACATCTTGGTGCCGTTGAGAATCCACCCGTCCTCGGTGCGCCGCGCCGTCGTGCGGATGCCCGCGGCGTCGGAACCCGCGGTGGGCTCCGTCAGTCCGAACGCGCCGAGTTTCTCGCCCGTGGCGAGCGGGACGAGCCAGCGCTTCTTCTGTTCCTCGGTCCCGAACCGCGCCAGCGGCAGGGTGGCGATCGTGGAGTGCGCGTTCCACGCCGAGGCCACCGACTGGTCCGCCTCGCCGAGCGCTTCCATCGCCGCCACGTAGGACACGAACCCCGCGTCGGCCCCGCCGTAGGACTCGTCGACGAGCATGCCCATCAGCCCCAGTGCGCCGAGCTTGCGGAACACCGGCACCGGGAAGTGGGACCGTTCGGACCATTCGGCGGCGTAGGGCGCGATCTCCTTCGCGGCGAAGTCGCGGCACATCTTCTGCAGCGCAACGGTTTCCGCGGGCAGATCAAAGTCCATCTCAGTGCTCCTTGGGGTCGAGCAGGATCTTCAGGTGGGAACCCGAACCGAGGTCGTGGAACGCGTCGAGTCCCCGGGACAGCGGGTACACGCCGGTGAGCAGCGGTGCGGGGTCGAACCGGGCCGCGGCGACCAGGTCGAGCACGCGGGGGATGTCGAAGTTGTAGCCGAGCGTGCCGAGCACGGTCCGTTCGAAGGGCACGATCTGCTTCAGCGGCAACGATGCCGCGCCGCCGCTGATCCCGGCGAGCACCGCGCGCCCGCCCCGGCGGACGGTGGACACCGCGAGTTCGACGAGTTCGGGCCGTCCGGTGGCCTCCACGACGACGTCCGGCCCGATCCGCCCGGTGCGCAGGAACACTTCGCGCCGGACGTCGGTGACAGCCGGGTCGAACACCTCGGTCGCCCCGAGTTCGGCGGCGCGTTTCGCGCGGTCGGGGGCGGGTTCGCTGACGTAGATGCCGGCCGCGCCGGCGAGTCCGAGCGCCATCAGCACCGCGATACCGATCGGGCCCGCCCCGAGGAGCAGAACGTTGTCGCCGGGTTGCACGCCCGCCCGGCGCACGGCGTGCAGGCCCACGGCCAGCGGCTCGGCCAGTGCCGCGAGCTGGTCACTCACCCCGTCCGGGACCGGGACGAGCCCGTAGGCGGGCACGGTGACCAGCGGCGCGAAGGCTCCTGGCGAGGCCAGGCCGACGGACCCGCCTTTGGCGCAGATGTGGTACTCGCCGTGGCGGCACCAGCGGCACGTGCCGCAGCGCAGGCACGGGTCGACCGCGACCCTGGTACCGGGTTCGATGCCCGGCACCGGGGAGCCGAGCGCGACGACCCGCCCGCTGAACTCGTGGCCGAGGGTCACCGGCGGGCGCACTCCGGTCAGCGGATGTGGCCCCTCCCGGATCAGGTTCGGGCCGTGGGCGTGCTCGTGCAGGTCGGTGCCGCAGATGCCCGCGTAGGTGACCTCCACCAGCGCTTCGCCCGGCCGCGGTTCCGGTGGCTCGGGCACTTCCTCCAGCCGTAGGTCACCCCGGCCGTGCCACCGCAACGCTCGCATCCGACCCACCTTCGCGTCAGAGTTGTTTTTTCGAACAATCGGTACAAGAATCGTGGTTCCCCGCCAGATGTCAAGGGGGCGGGCCGAAACCCCAGCAAGACAAGGGCGAGAACGAGATGACTTCCACCCAGGCGAGCGACGCCGTCACCGACGTCGCGGCGCAGACGGAGATGTACCGGCGGATGCGGCTGATCCGCCAGTTCGAAGACCGGGCCGCCCGGCTCTACCGGACCAACCAGATCCCGGGGTTCCTGCACCTGTCGATCGGCCAGGAGGCCACCGCCGTCGGGGCGTGCTGGCCACTGGACGAGAAGGACGTCGTCACCTCCACCCACCGCGGGCACGGCCACTGCATCGCCAAGGGACTCGACGTCACCGGCATGTTCGCCGAGCTGATGGGACGCGGCACCGGGACGTGCGGTGGCCGCGGCGGGTCGATGCACATCGCCGATCCGCGCAAGGGCGTCTTCGGCGCCAACGGCATCGTGGCGGCGGGCCTGCCGATCGCGGCCGGTGCGGCGACGGCGGCCCAGTTGCGTGACCGCGGCGGGGTGGTCGTGGCCTTCTTCGGCGACGGCGCGGTGGCGCAGGGCGCGTTCCACGAGGCGGTGAACCTGGCCGCGGTGTGGCAGCTGCCGATCGTCTTCTTCTGCGAGAACAACCACTACGCGGAGTTCTCCCCGGCCAGTGACCAGCACCGCGCGACCCTGGCCGACCGGGCCCGCGGGTACGGGATCGACTTCGCCCACGTGGACGGCAACGACGTGGTCGCGGTGGCCGAGACGATGAGCGGCCTGGTGCGCGCTCTGCGGGCGGGCGCGGGACCGGTGCTGGTGGAGGCCGAGACCTACCGCTGGCACGGCCACTACGAGGGTGACCCGGAGCGCTACCGCGAACCGGACGAGCTCGCGGAGTGGAAGACCCGCGACCCGTTGACGGTGCTCGCCGCCCGGCTGGATCCCGGGCAGGTCGCCGAGATCGACCAGGAAGTCGAGGCGACCATCGAGGCGGCGGTCGAGCAGGCTCAGGCGGCGAGCGAACCGGAACCGGAGACCCTGCACCACTTCGTGGGCGTGCCCCGCGAGCCGGTCCCGGAACCGTCCGAACCGGACGGCGAGGTCTTCCGCACCATGGACGCCGTCCGGGAGGCGCTCGAGCACGAACTCGCCGCCGACGAGGACGTGTTCCTGGCCGGGATCGACGTCGGCGCGGGCGGGAACGTCTTCGGCCTCACCCGCGGGCTGGCGCGGACCTTTCCGGGCCGCGTGCGCGACACACCGATCTCGGAAAACGCCATCATCGGCGCGGGTGTCGGATCGGCGATGGCGGGGATGCGCCCGGTGGTGGAGCTGATGTACTTCGACTTCCTCGGCGTGTGCCTGGACCAGCTGATGAACCAGGCCGCGAAGTTGCGGTTCATGACCGGCGGCGCCGCGAGCGTGCCGCTGGTGGTGCGCACCCAGTTCGGCGCGGGCAAGTCCTCGGGCAGCCAGCACTCCCAGAGCCTGGAGGCGATGCTCGCGCACATCCCCGGGCTCACCGTGGTGATGCCCTCGACCCCGGCCGACACCTACGGCCTGCTCCGCGCCGCCATCCGTGATCCCAATCCCGTGGTGTTCGTGGAGAACCGGCTGCTCTACGGGCGCAAGGGCCCGCGGCCACGCCAGGGGCACCTGGTGCCGCTGGGCAAGGCGGCGGTCCGGCGCGAGGGCACCGACGTGACGCTGGTGTCGTACTCGAAGCTGGTGCACGACTGCGCCGCGGTGGCCGGGGAACTCGCCGTCGAGGGGATCAGCGTCGAGGTGATCGACCTGCGCACGATCGCGCCGCTGGACACCGAGACGGTGCTGCGGTCGCTGGCCAAGACCGGCAGGCTGGTGGTGGCGCACCAGGCGGTGGAGACCTTCGGCGTCGGGGCGGAACTGGCCGCCGTCGCGGCCGAGCACGGTTTCTGGACGCTCGACGCGCCCGTCCTGCGGGTCGGCGCCGCGCACACGCCCGCGCCCTACGCGCCGTCGCTGGAGCGCGAATGGCTGCCCGACCGCGAGCGGATCGCCGCCGCCGTGCGGAAGTCCGTCCTCGGGTAGCGGAGGGCCGGATGGGGTGGGCACGCACCCCACCCCCGCGTCGCGGCGGACCGGGTCAGACCTGCTCCCGCTCCCGGAACCGCCGCACCCGCTCGTCGAGGTCGCCGGCGTCGTAGTCCGGGCTGCGGAAACCGGAGATCAGCGTGGCGCAGTATTCGCGGGACAACAACTCCGCGTCCCACTCACCGCCGGGTTTGGCCCACTGGTAGGTGTGGTTGTGCATGTTGAGGAACTGCAGCATCGCCAGTCGCGCGTCCATCGTGCGGAACGCACCCGTCTCCATCGCCTCCGTGAGCAGCTCCCGCACGATCTTTTCGAACTCGTGCCGCTGGCGGAGGAGCCGGGTGCGGTTGGCGCCGCGCAGGTGCCGGTAGTCGTGTTCGTAGACCCAGATGTGGTCCAGCCGCGCCAGGATGAGCTCCAGCAGGGTCTGGGACAGCAGGCGCAGGCGCAGCACCGGGTCCTCGTCCAGTGCCGCGATCCGCCGGGCGGCCGCCAGCAACGGGTTGAGCACGCGGTTCTGGATCTCGACGAGCAGGTTCTCCTTGGACCCGATGTAGTAGTACAACGCGCCCTTGGCCAGGCCGGCGACCTGTCCGATCTCGGCGATCCCGGTGGCCGCGTAACCCTGCTTGGCGAACAGGCGCGCCGCCTGGTCGATGATCTCCTGCCGCTTGGTCTCGTACCCCGGCCCGTGCCCTGGTGGTCTTGGCATGACTCCAGAGCCTATTCCGCTCGCGCCCGTCCGTTCGCCAGCCCTCACCGAACGTCGGCACCGATCACGCAACCTCACCCGGTCCGGGCTTGTCAGGCTCCGGGTCGGCCCTTAGAGTGCTTCCCGTCACCGTTTCGTAGACCGACTGGTACACGAAACAATCCACCGGCAGCACACTGGAGTGATCGCCCGTGAGTGATGAGAAGTCCCCTGCCCCGCAAGGTCTTTCCGTGCCGCGGGAGGACGTTTCCGAAGAGGACCTGCGCGCGCTGGGCGTGAATCTCGCCCGGGACTTCCCCGGCAGCACCGCCGCCGACTTCCGGCGCTACCCGGTGCTGTCCGAGGGCGGCTGGTTCACCGTCGTGAAACACCAGAAGACGCTCGAGTCGGTCGCCCGCGAGCCGGGCCCGTTGCTCGGCCCGATCGCACTGGCCTCCGACGGCCTCGACGTGAACTGAGAGAGGAGAAGCCACCATGATCGGAGTCGATGTCGGCGGGACGTTCACGGACGTCGTGGCCATCGAGAACGGCGAGATCAAGACCGTCAAGGTCGCCACCGACGTGCGCACCACCGAACGCGGCGTGCTCCAGGGAGCGCAGGAGATCGGCGTGGAGGCCGCCGAGGTCTTCAACCACGCCAGCACCCACGGCCTCAACGCCGTGATCACCCGCAGGCTGCCCAAGATCGCGTTCCTGACCACCGAGGGCCACCGCGACATCCTCGACGTCGGGCGCACGTGGCGCCCGGTCGAGGGCCTGATGAACCCGGCGTGGCGCCGCTCCTACGGCGACGCCAACCGGCCACTGGTGCCCCGCTACCTGCGCCGCGGCATCCGGGAGCGGCTCACCGCCGACGGTGGGGTGCTGATCCCGCTGGACGAGGACCAGACCCGCGCCGAACTCGCGGTGCTGCGCCGCTGCGGTGTCGAGGGCGTGGCGATCTGCCTGATCAACGCCTACGTCAACGACCACCACGAGGAGCGCCTGCGTCAGCTGGTGCAGGAGGAACTGGGCGATGTCCCGGTGTCGATCTCCAGTGAGGTCTCCCCGCTGGCCAAGGAATTCGCCCGCGCCTCCACCACCGTCGTCGACGTCTTCATGCGGCTGATCTACGGCGACTACACCCGCCGTCTCGACGCCGGACTGCGCGAGCTGAACTTCGGCGGTGATCTCAACTTCGCCGACTGCGCCGCCCAGCTCGTGCGCTCCGACGTCGCGATGGAGCACCCGTTCCGGATCGTGTTCGCCGGCCCCGCCGCTGGCACCGTCTCCAGCGCGCACTTCGGCAACCTGATCGGCGCCCGGAACCTGCTGTGCGCCGACGTGGGCGGCACCTCGTGCGACATCAGCATGGTCACCGACGGCCAGCCGTTCGTGAACACCACGTTCGAGCTGGAACACGACCTCATCGTCAACGCGCTGTCCAACGAGATCTCCAGCATCGGCGCGGGGGGCGGCAGCCTCGTCACGATCAACGCGGCGGGCGAGCTGAAGGTCGGTCCGGGCAGCGCGGGCGCCGATCCCGGGCCGGCCTGCTACGGCATCGGTGGCACGCAGCCGGCGACCACCGACACCTGCCTGCTCATGGGCATCATCGACCCGGACGGCTTCGCGGGCGGCCGGATGAAGCTCGACCCGGAGCTGTCCCGGCGGGCCTTCGAGGCGCTGGACACCAAGCTGTCGTTCGAGCAGCGCGTGTCGTATGCGTTCAACATCGGTATCAACAACATCGCCGAGGGCGTCACCAACATCGCGATCCAGCACGGTGTCGATCCCCGCGACTACAGCCTGGTCGCCTACGGCGCGGCGGGCCCGATGCTGTTGCCCGCGGTGCTCGACCTGGTGCACGCGGCCGAGGTCATCGTGCCACCGCACCCCGGCCTGTTCTCCGCGCTGGGGCTGGTCAGCACCGACCTGGTCTACGCCGACAGCCGCAGTGCCTACACCCTGCTCACCGCCGAGGCCGCCGAGTCGATCGACAAGGTCTACCGCTCGATGGAGCAGCGCCTGAGCGAACGGCTGAAGGACAAGGACCGCGGCAGGGTCACCTTCGTCCGCAGCTTCGACGGGCGGCTGGCGGGCCAGACCTGGGAAACCCCGTTCATCGCGGTGCCCGACGGCGAGATCACCGCCGAGGGCGTCGAGCGGATGGTCGCCAACTTCCACGAGGCCTACGCCGAGCGCAGCGGCAACAAGTTCGAGGCGCTGCCGGTGCAGGGGGTGACCTACCGGGTCCAGGCCGTGGTGAACGCGGACAAGGTCGAGTACCCGGTGCTGCCGGAGCGGCCCGCGGGCGAGAGCCCCGAGCCGACCCGCACTCTCACCATCCGCTACCTGACCGACGAGGACCTGCCCGCACACGAGTACCAGCGGGCCGACCTGCGCGCCGGCGACGAGATCCCCGGCCCGGCGGTGATCAGGGAACCGCTGTCCACCACGTTCCTCGTGCCCGGCCAGACCGCCCACGTCGGCTCCCACGGCGAGCTGCGCATCCGCAAGGCGTGAAGGGGAAGACCATGACTGTTTCACTCAAGGACCTCGACGACGCGCAGTTCGCCCAGCGCTACGGTGCCGACCGGTTCACCGCGACGGTGCTGTCCAGCCGGATGCGCTACATCGTGCAGCACATGTGCACCGGGCTGCTCAACAACGCGTTCTCGCTGATCCTGCGCGACTGGTACGACTTCGCGGCCACCATTTCCGGCCCGCCCGAGCAGAACTACCCGATGTCCTCGGTCAGCAACAGCCTCGCGATGTTCCTCGGCACGATGTCGGAGGCGGTGCGCAACACGATCGAGGAGTACGGCCCGGAGAACCTGCGTCCCGGCGACGTGGTGATCTGCAACGACCCGTACCGCGCGGGCAACCACGTCAACGACATCTGCTTCATCCGGCCGGTGTTCGCCGAGGGCTGCATCATCTCCTTCGTCACGCTGCGCGCCCATCAGCTGGACATGGGCGGCGTCGTGCCCGCCGGGTTCAGCGGCACCAAGCGCAACGTCTACGAAAACGGCCTGGTGATCGCCCCGACCCTGCTCTACCGGGACGACAAGCCGATCAAGTCCGCGTTCAACCTGATCTTCGACAACGCGCGCTACTGCGCGCTGCTGCTGCCCGACATCAAGACCATCTACGCGAACCTGCTGCTGGGCGAGCAGCTGATCCAGGAAAGCGTGCAGCGCTACGGCGTCGAGGCCTACCTCGGCGCGATCCGGTACAGCACCGACGTCTCCGCCGAAGCGATGAGCACCGCGCTGGCCGAGCTGCCCGACGGCGTGTACGAGGCCGAGGAGGGCATCGACTGCGACGGCGTCGACGACTCGGTGGAGTACCGGATCAAGGTCCGGATCACCAAGGCCGGGCCCCGCATGGAGCTGGACTTCAGCGGCACCTCACCGCAGGCGCGCACCAGCATCAACGCCGGCATCCTGGACACCAAGACCGCCGTCGGTGTCGCGCTCAAGTTCCTGATCGACCCGGCCACGCCGTTCACCTCCGGTGCCTACCGGGACATCGACATCGTGCTGCCCGCCGGGACGTTCATCAGCGCCACGCCACCGGACGGCGCGGTGTTCCTGTACTGGGAAAGCACCGGGCCGGTCCTGCTGGCGGTGTTCCGCGCGCTGGAGAAGGCACTGGGCCGCAAGGCGGTCGGCGGTGACTACGGCTCGCTCAACATCCACAACGCCAATGGGGTGCTCGATGACGGCACCCCGTGGGTGACCACCGCGCAGTGCGGCGGTGAGCACGGCCCCTGGGGCGCGACCGAGGCGGGCGACGCCGACAGCTACTCCGTGGTCTACCAGGCCAACAACCTCGACCCCGCGACCGAGGCGATCGAGTCCGAGCTGCCCGCGGTGGTGCTGCGCAAGGAGTACGTCCCGGACAGCTCCGGCGCGGGCACCAACCGCGGCGGTGCGGCGGTACTGAAGGACACCCTGTACCTGACCGCCGCCGAGCACTGGTCCAGCCCGCTGCACACCAAGAGCCCGAGCGGTCTCGGGGTCTACGGCGGCAGGAGTGGCGCGCTGGGCGCGACGTGGCTGTTCCCCGCCGAGGACCGCGATGTCGTGCGCACCAGGGAACTGCTGCCCACCTCCGACGACGTGTACGCCGGCGCCACCCCGGTGGCGGGCATGCTGGACCCGGAGACCAAGTGCGTCGACCCGGCCGGAGAGTACTTCTACTTCGCCAGCACACCGGTGTGGCACACCACTCCGCACGCGGTGTTCCGCTACCTCACCAACGGTGGCGGCGGCTGGGGCAACCCGCTCGACCGCGACCCGGAGCGGGTCAAGCGGGACGTGCGTGACGAGTACGTGACCGTGGAGGGCGCCTACCGCGACTACGGCGTGGTCATCACCGGTGACCCTCGCACCGATCCGGAAGGGCTGCGCGTCGACGAGGAAGCCACCCGCCGTCGCCGCGCCGAACTGGCCGCACAGTAAGGGAGACGAGCATGACTTCGATCGAGCTCAACGACCGCCAGCGCGAGCTGCGTGAGCAGTTCGTGTCCGAGCGCGGCTACTGGAACCCCTTCTGGGAGGGACTGCTCAGCCTGGACCCCGAGTTCTTCGAGGCGTACCTGGCCTTCTCGTCGGTGCCGTGGCGCAAGGGGGTCCTGGAACCGAAGGTGCGCGAACTGATCTACACCGCGATCGACGCCTCCACCACGCACCTCTACGAACCCGGGCTGCGCCAGCACATCCGCAACGCACTGGGCTACGGGGCGACCAAGGAGGAAATCATGGAGGTGCTGGAGCTGACCAGCGTCCTGGGCATCCACACCTGCACGCTCGGCGTTCCGGTGCTGATGGAGGAACTGGAAGCCCACGAACGCCGCAACGGCGAGAACTCGTGACCGGTGTCCTCGCCGCGGGCGGCGCCGCCGGGATGCGCGGCCACCAGGCCGTCGTCACCGGCGCCGCCCGCGGCATCGGCGCGCACATCGCCCGTGAACTGGCCGCCGCGGGCGCCGCCGTGACGGTGCTCGACGTCAACGACCCCGCCGGCACCGTCGAGGCCATCCGGGCCGAGGGCGGCACCGCCGCCGGGCACGCGGTGGACGTCACCGACCTGGCCGCGGTGCGCGCGGCCCTGTCCGGACTGCCCGCGCTCGACGCGCTGGTCACCTCCGCGGCGGTGTACGGCGACACGGTGTCCCTCGACGACCTGGACGAGTCCGAAGTGGACCACGTGCTCGGTGTCAACGTGAAGGGCACCCTGTGGACCGTCAAGGCGGCTTTGCCACTGTTGCGGCGGCAGGGCGGGCGCGTCGTCTGCATCGGCTCGGTCGCGGGCAAGGTCGGCGGTGTGCTCGCCGGGCCGCACTACGTGGCCAGCAAGGGCGCCGTGCACGCGATGGTGAAGTGGCTTGCCAAGACCGAGGCCGCGAACGGGATCGCCGCCAACGGCGTCGCTCCCGGTGTCGTGGACACCGAGATGGTCGCCGGGCGCGGCTACCGGCCGGACTACTGCCCGCTGGGCAGGCTCGCCCGGCCGGAGGAGATCGCGCGGGTGGCGGCGTTCCTCGCCTCCCCCGCGGCCAGCTACATGACCGGCGCCGTGGTCGACGTCAACGGCGGATACGCGATGGGTTGAGAGGACACCACATGGACTGCGCTGTCATCACCGGCGCCGCCTCCGGTATCGGGCGGGCCTGCGCGTTGCGGCTGGCCGCGACGGGAGCGACGGTCGCGCTGCTGGACGTGGACGGGGCGAGCGGCACGCGGCGGGACATCGAGGAACGCGGCGGCAGGGCCGCCGAGTACGCGGTCGACGTCACCGACGACGACGCGGTGCGGGACGTGATCGGCGCGCTGCCCGGTGCGCCGCGCGTGCTGGTCAACGCCGCCGGCATCATCGTGCGCAAGAAGCTGCTGGAGTGCTCGGTCGAGGAGTGGCGACGCGTCGTCGACGTCAATCTCACCGGGTACTTCATCCTGCTGCGGCACGTCATCCCGGCCATGACCGCCGCGGGCGGGGGCTCGATCGTGCAGATCGCCTCGATCGCCGGGCACACCGGGTACGGGTTCTCCTCCTACACCGCGGCCAAGGGCGGGGTGCTCGCGCTGACCAAGCAGCTCGCCGCGGAGCTGGCCGGGCACCGGATCCGGATCAACTCGGTGAGCCCCGGTGTGGTCGAGAGCGGGCTGAACCGCGACACCCTGGGCAACCAGGCGATCCGGTCGGCCACCGTGGACAACATCCCGCTCGGGCGGCTGGGCGAACCGGACGACATCGCCCGTGTCGTCGCCTTCCTCGCCGGCCCCGAGTCCGCCTTCGTCACCGGCGCCGACCTGGTGGCCGATGGCGGCATGATCAGCACGATCCACTGGGGCGAGGCGGGCGCGCAACTGCACAGCTTCCACGCCGAGGAGCGCTGATGGCCAACTTCGCCGCCATGCTGGACCACAATGTGGGTCGGTACCCGGACAAGGTCGTGCTGTCCCAGGGCGAGCACCGCCTGACCAACCGGGAGCTGTCCACCCGGGTGCACGCGCTGGCCGCGGGCCTGCGCGAGCTGGGCATCGGCCGTGGTGACATCGTCGCGCTGCTGCTGTACAACCACATCGAGTTCCTGGAAACCGTGCTGGCGCTCAACCACCTCGGCGCCGCGTTCCTGCCGCTGAACTACCGGCTCTCCCCCGCCGAATGGGACTACATCGTCGCCGACGCCGGGACGGCCGCGATCCTGACCGAACCCGAGTTCGCCGAGGCCGCGTCGGCGATCCCGGTGCGGCACCGGCTGCTGCTGGGCGCGCAGCGCGACGGGTGGCTGTCCTACGAGGACCTCGTGGCCCGCAACCTCGGCCAGGTGGTGCCGATCGAGGACGTCGGCCCGGACGCGCTGCAGCGCCTGATGTACACCTCCGGCACCACCTCCCGGCCGAAGGGGGTGTGCATCACCCATGCCAACCTGCTGCACAAGAATCTCGGCCACATCGTCGAGTTCGGCATCACCAGCGCCGACACCACACTGGTGTGCGGTCCGCTCTACCACGTCGGCGGGCTCGACCTGCCCGCGCTGGCCACCCTGCACGCGGGCGGTGCGCTGGTCCTGACCCGGAAGTTCGACGCCGCCGAGGTCGCCGACACCATCGAGCGGGAACGCCCGAGCAACATCTGGCTCGCCCCCTCCATGATGAACGCCCTGCTGCACCTGCCGGGCATCACCGAACGCGACACCTCCTCGATCCGGTTCATCATCGGTGGCGGGGAGAAGATGCCGGTGCCGCTCATCGAACGGATCCGCGCCGCGTTCCCCACCGCCTGGTTCGCCGACGCCTACGGGCTCACCGAGACCGTCTCCGGCGACACCTTCAACGACGCCGGGCACATGCTGTCCAAGGCCGGATCGGTCGGCAGGCCGGTCGTGCACCTGCGTGTGCGCATCGTGGACGACACCGGCCGGGAAGTGCCCACCGGGGAGCTGGGCGAGATCACCCTGTCCGGCCCCAAGGTGTTCGCCGGGTACTGGCACGACCCGGACGCGACGGCGAAGGCCCTGCGTGACGGGTGGTTCCACACCGGCGACATCGGACGGGTCGACGAAGACGGCTACCTCTACGTCGAGGACCGGAAGAAGGACATGATCGTCTCCGGCGGGGAGAACATCGCGACCCCGGAGGTCGAGCGCGTCCTCTACGAACACCCCGACGTGGTCGAGGCCGCGGTCGTCGGGATGTCCCACGAGCGGTGGGGTGAGGTGCCGAAGGCGTTCGTCGTGCTGCGGCCGGGCGCCGAAGTGGACGGCGCCGGGCTGGTCGCGTTCTGCCGCGAACGCCTGGCGAAGTTCAAGGTGCCCGCCGAGATCCGGTTCCTCGACGAGCTCCCGCGCACCCCCTCGGGCAAGGTGCTCAAGCGCGACCTGCGGTCCCTGCCGGTGATCGCGTGAGCACGTTCGATCTCACCGGAAAGACGGCGTGGGTGACCGGGGCCGGCAAGGGCCTCGGCAGGGAGATGTCGCTGGCCCTGGCGCGGGCGGGTGCGCGGCTGGCTGTGACGTCCCGGACCGAAAAGGATCTGCGCACGCTGGCGGAGGAGGCCGGGCCGGATACGGTGGTGCTGCCCGGGTCCGTGGACGAGCCCGGCTTCGCCGACGACTGCGTGCGGCGTCTCGGCCGGGTCGACGTCCTGGTCAACTGTGCCGGAATCAGCCCGGTGTTCACGCGCAGCGAATCGCTGACCGACGACGACTGGTACCGGGTGCTGCGCGTCAACCTCGACGGCACGTACTTCTGCTGCCGCGCCGCCGGCCGCCGCATGCTCGACCAGGGATCGGGCAGCATCGTGAACGTCTCCTCGGTGCACGCCACCACCGGCTTCCCGCGCATCGCCGCCTACGCCGCCAGCAAGGGCGGTGTGGAGGCGCTGACGCGAGTACTCGCGGTGGAGTGGGCCGAGCGCGGGGTGCGGGTGAACACGCTGGCGCCCGGGTACTTCGCCACGGACCTGTCCGACGGGCTGATGAACAGCCGCTGGGGTGAGGTCATCGTCGGCGCCGTGCCGCAGGGCCGCATCGGTGCGGCGAGCGAACTGGCCGGTGCGGTGGTGTTCCTGGCCGGCGACGCCTCGTCGTACGTGACCGGCACTACCCTGCGCGTGGACGGCGGGTGGACCGCGCACTGAGCCACGCTTCCCCGGTCGCAGAGCTCGGCGAGTTCCCGCGCGCCCGGCGCGACCTCGCGTCGTCGCCGCGGGCTTTCTCCCGAAGGGTCCCGGCGCGTGCCGGGACGAAGGCGCCCTGCGCCCCGGGCCAGACGATGTCGACGTACAGGCGGGGTCGTGTCGGTGATCGAAGTGACCGCCCCGTCGTCACACGCCACCGGTGGCGGCGAGCGCGCCGAGGCCCGCCAGCGCGACCAGGACCGTGGACACGGCACCCAGCACCAGCCCCCGCCGCCCGGTCCGCAGAAGCGCACCGACGCGGACGTTGCTGCCCAGTCCGAACAACGCGGCCGCGAACAGCAGCGTCGTCGTGACGCTGCCCGCCGACAACACCGCCCGCGGCACCACACCACTGCTGCGCATCACCATCATCACCAGAAAACCCAGAACGAACAGGGGAACCAGAGGCGGCCGCTTCCCCGCGCCCGCACCATGCCGGCGCCGCCGCACGATGCTCACCCCCGCGACCATCGGAGCGAGCAGGACCACCCGCGTCAGCTTCACCACGACCGCGATCGCCACCGCCGCCGCCCCCGCGGGCGACGCCGCCGCCACCACCTGGGCGACCTCGTGCACACTCAACCCCGCCCACGCGCCGAGATGCTCCGGCCCCAGGCCCAGCGCGTGCCCGGCCAGCGGCACGAGCGCGATCGCCGCACTCCCGTACAACGTCACCAGAGTCACGCCGGTGGCCACGTCCTCCTTGTCGGTGCCGGTCACGCTGTCCATCGCCGCGATCGCCGACGCACCACAGATCGAAAACCCGGTCGCCACCATCAGCCCGAGTCCCCGCGACACTCCGAACAGCCTGCCGAACGCCAGGGTGCCGAAGAACGCCACGAGCACGGTCACCACCACCGCGACCACCGTGCCCGGACCCAGACCGGCGATCTCACCGAGCCCCAGCTGCAGACCGAGCAGCACCACACCCCACCGCAGGAACTTCTTCGTGGCCCAGGCCAGCCCCGCGCGGGTCCGTTGTGGAAGCAGCCCGCCCACCACGACACCGAGAACCACCGCCACCGTCAGGGCGCTGACCGCCGGAACCAGTTTGCCGAATCCGAAAGCGACAGCCGTGCCCACGGCGGTCACGAGCAAACCCGGCGCGAGACGACCGGGATGATGCCGCGTTGTTGTCATGTCCCGAGCATCAGCCGTCGCGCGCCCGACCGGTACCCGCCGACCGGGATGGACGTCATAACCTGCGTGCATGGCACGGCGGGCCTGACGCCGACCCCTTGCGGCTGCTGGTCCTGGCCGGCGGCCACGGCAACCTCAGTCCCCGCCGAAGCGACCGCAGCGAAGCGGGCCCGCGTCCGCTCCGCGAAAAGCCTTACGCGGTCGCGGACGTGACATCGTTGCCCTTCCGGCGGGGACGGGCGGCGGCGTCAGCGGGCTGGTGCGTCCCGTTGCGCCTGCGCCACTGTCGCGGCGAGCAGGGTGCCTGCCTGTTCGAGCGCCCGGATGGTGCGGTCCCGGTCGCCGACGGTGGGACCGGCGATCCGTTCGAGCGCGACGACACGGACCAGGCCGAGTCGCGCGGCCTCCTCGCCCAGCCGGTCCTGTCCGACCACGGCTGCGACCGGAACGCGATGGTGCCGGGCGACCCCGGCGACCACCGCGGGGGTTTTCCCGGCCAGGGACTGCCTGTCGAGCCGGCCCTCCCCGGTGATGACGAGATCGGCGCCGGATGTGGCGGCATCAAGGCCGAGGGCATCGGCGATCCGCTCCCCGCCTCCGGCCAGTTCGGCGCCGAGGAGCCGAAGCCCCCACCCGAGCCCTCCGGCGGCACCGGCACCGGCGGCATTCGGGTCGGCGAATCCCGCGGGCGGCGGCGTTCGTGCGACGACCTGGGCGAAACGGGAGAGTCCGGCTTCGATGCGGTGGACGGCGGCGGGGTCCGCGCCCTTCTGCGGTCCGAAGACCTCGGCGGCGCCGGACGCGCCGAGCAGCGGTGAGTCGACGTCGCACAGCCCCAGCAGCCGGATCGACGCAAGCCGCGGGTCGAGACCGGACCAGTCCAGCTCGGCGAGCTCGGCCAGCGCGCTGCCACCGGCGGCGAGGGGCTGCCCGGCGCGATCAAGGAACCGGGCACCGAGACGGCGCAGCATGCCGGCGCCACCATCGCTCGTGGCGCTTCCGCCGAGACCGACCTGGATCTCGCCCGCACCGGCGTCGAGTGCGTGGCGGATCGCGTCCCCTACCCCGGAGCTGTCCGCCCGTTCGGCCATCCCCGCCGTCGGCCGCGCGCCACCCAGCCCGCAGATCTCGGCGATCTCGACAAGATAAGTGCCATCGCGACGGGCCACCCGCGCGGACTCCGGGCGTCCGTCCGCAGCGGGGACGACCAGGGTGTCGTGGTCATAGCCGCCGTGCAGGAGCGCGTCGAGCGTGCCGTCACCCCCATCGGCCATGGGCAGCTCACGGACATCGAGTCCCGGCTCGGCGCGCCGCAGACCACGGGACACCGCGGCGCACGCCTCCGCCGCCGTGGCGGTGCCCTTGAGCTTGTCCATCGAGACCAGTACGCGCATCCGTTCCCCTTCCCGCCCAAAGATTGTAATACATGTATGCGGGTATCGCGGATGCCCACTATCCTGAGCCGATGGCGGACACCTCTGCTCTCACCGTGGTCTCGGTCCCCGACTCCCTCACCGCCGCGCTGCGCGAACGGATCCTGACCCAGCAGCTCCCGGCGGGCGCACGGGTCGCCGAAGCCGCGGTGGCGCAGCAGTTCGGGGTGTCGCGCCCCAGCGCACGGGTCGCCGTCGAACGGTTGATCGCCGAGGGGCTGCTGGAACGCACCGCGCACCACGCCGCGCGTGTCCTCACGTTCCGGCCCGAGGTCGTGACCGACATGTACCTGTCCCGGTCGGTCATCGAAGCGGGCGTGTACCGCCTGCTCGCCGAATCACCCCGCGAGCTCGGCGCCGCCGAGCAGGCGATCGAGCGCATGCACAACGCCGCCACGGAGGGAGACGTGGTCGAGGTGGTGGACGCCGACGTGTGCTTCCACCGCGAACTCGTGAGCCTTCTCGGCAGCCCCGGCGTGAGCGCCATCCACGACAAACTCATCAACCAGATGCGCCTGTGCCTCGCGCAGGTACAGAACAACCACCTGCTCGACCCGTTCGTCATCGAGCAGGAACACCAGGCGATCCTCGACGCGATCCGCGCCAGGAACGCCGACCTCGCCGACCGGCACGGCAGGCACCACCTCGAACACGCACGAGACCGTCTGCTGGCACACCTGGCCGGAGACCGGCCTCCCGCCGGATGACCCCGGGCCGCCTGAGCGGGCCGCACGAACGGTGCCGCGATGTCGTGGTCCGCACCCGCGCCACCGGGCGTGTCGCGCCGGTGCGGGGTCCGGCCGCGAACGGCAACCGTGGCGGCGGGTTGCCGCGACGGGCTACCGGCTGTTCGTCTCGGTCGCGGCGCGGGCGGCGTGACTCAGTTCGAGCCCGGCGGTTTCCGGGGCGAGGAAGTGCGACAACAGGCCGCCCGCGGCAAGCACGGCCGCCCCGATCAGCATGGTGGGGCCGACTCCGAGGTGGGTGAGCGCGACCGGCAGCAGGAAGGTGCCGATCGCGGCCCCGACGCGGCTCATCGCGGTCGCGAACCCGACTCCGGTGGTGCGGATGGCGGTCGGGAACACCTCCAGCGGGTAGACCGCGGTCAGCGCGCTGGAGGCCGCGTTGAGGAAGGCGAACACGAGGAAGCAGGCGACGACCACGGCGATCGGCGCGGTGGGCCAGAACCCGATCAGCGCGAGCGCCGCCGCGGTGATCCAGAACGGCGGGATCAGCAGTTTGCGGCGGCCGATGCGCTCGACCAGCAGGCAGCCGGCGGCCACGCCCACGACCGCGAGCGCGTTGCTGGCCAGCGAACCGGCGAGCGCGTCGTCGAGGCCGAGTGCCTGGAGCACCTGCGGGGAGAACGTGCCGATGGCGAAGTAGGGCAGCACCAGCGCCGCCCAGAACGTGCTGGCGAACACGGTGCTGCGCAGGTGACGGCGGGTGAACAGCAGGCGCAGGCTGTTGCGCCGCTCGCCGTCGGCGAGTTCGGTGTCCACGTCGACGTCCATGCCGTAGCGGCGGATCAGCTGCTCGGCTTCGGCTCGCCTGCCCTTGCTCAGCAGCCACCGGGCCGATTCGGGGATGCCGCCGCGCAGCGCCACGCAGACGAGCGCGATCAGTGTGCTGCTGCCCAGCGTCCAGCGCCATCCACCGTCCACACCGGACAGTGCGTAGCCGACCGCGAAGGCGAGCATGAACCCGACGTACCAGCTGACTTCGAGGCTGGCCAGCAGCCGCCCACGGTTGTGACGCGGCGCGTATTCCGACAGCAGGGGCGCGCCGATCGCGTACTCGCCGCCGATCGCGATGCCCATCACCAGCCGGATGACGAACAGCTGCCACGCGTTGTCCACGAAGAACTGGGCGACGGAACCGAGAAGGAAGATCATCATGTCGGTCAGGAACACGATGCGCCTGCCGAAGCGGTCGGCGAACCAGCCGAACAGCGGCCCGCCGAGGAAGATGCCTGCCAACGCGGACGCACCGATCAGCCCGGCGGTCCAGTCCGACATGTGCAGATCAGCGGTGATCGCGGGCATCGCGGCCCCGATCCCGCCGAGGATGTACCCGTCGATGCCCTGACCCACCTGGGTGGCGAGCATCAGTTTGGTGCGCAGTCGGCGGCGGCCGCGCTCGTCGGTGACGGAGCCGCCGGTGTCGGTATCGGGCAACGCTGCCATGAACCGTCCTGTTCTCGTGTGAAGGGGGGAAGGAGCGGGGCCAAGCCGTGTTTTTCAGCGGCGGAGCCGCTTGAGGTGGGCCGTCAACTTGCACCGCCGCGGGTTTGATTCAGCGGGGTCGCGCGGAGCGCGTCCGTTGAGGGTGGTGGTGGGCTGGCGGGTGGGTGGTTCCTGGCGAGGACAGCGCCGACGTGGTGAATCGGCATTCATGAGGAGGCGATCCCGGAGCCAGGGGCCGCCTCAGGTTCCGCCACCCGCACCGCCACGCAAGCCACTCCCGAAACAGCCTTAGCTCGGCCAGTCGACGGCGAAGTAGCGGGTTTCGAGGAAGGCGTCGATGCCTTCCCGTCCGCCTTCGCGGCCCAGCCCGGACTGCTTCACGCCGCCGAACGGCGCGGCCGGGTCGGAGATCAGGCCGCGGTTGATGCCGGCCATCCCGGTTTCCAGGCGTTCGGCGAGGCGCAGGGCGTGGCCGAGGTCGGCCGAGTAGACGTAGGCGGCGAGGCCGTGCTCGGTGTCGTTGGCGCGCGCGATCAGGTCGTCCTCGTCGGTGAACGTGGTGATCGGGGCGACCGGGCCGAACACCTCGGTGCGCATGATCTCGGCGTCGTCGGGCACGTCCGCGAGCACGGTCGCCGGGTGGAACCATCCGGGTCCGGCGGGGCGGGGGCCCTGCGCGGTCACCGTGGCGCCCCTGGCGACGGCGTCGGCGACGAGACCGGTGATCTTGTCCACCGCGGCCTGGTTGATCATCGGCCCGAGGCCGACGCCATCGCCGAGCCCGGGTCCGGCCGGGACGGCGGCCATCGCCTCGCCGAGTTTGGCGGTGAACTCGGCGGCGACGTCGGCGTGCACGTAGAACCGGTTCGCGGCGATGCACACCTCGCCACCGCCGCGCATCTTGGCGTCCATCGCGCCGCGCACGGCGGCGTCCACGTCGGCGTCGGCGCAGACGACGAACGGGGCGTTGCCGCCGAGTTCCATGGTGACGTTGACGACGGTGTCCGCCGCCTGCCGGAGCAGGACCCGGCCGGTGGCGGTGGATCCGGTGAACGAGAACTTCCGCACCCGCTCGTCGCCGAGCCAGACACCGGCCACGTCGGCGGCCCGGTCGGTGGGCAGGACGTTGCACACGCCGGCGGGCAGCCCCGCCTCGGCGAGCAGCCCGGCGATCGCCAGTGCGGTCAGCGGGGTCTCCGGCGCCGGTTTGAGCACGACCGAGCACCCCGCGGCGAGTGCGGGCGCGATCTTGCGGGTGGCCATCGCGGCCGGGAAGTTCCACGGGGTGACGAACGCCGCGACCCCGACCGCGGACTTGCGCACCACGTGCCGGTAGCCACCGCCGGGCGCGTCAGCGAACCCGGATCCGATGCGGACGGCCTCCTCGGCGAACCAGCGGAAGAATTCGGCGGCGTAGGAGACCTCGGCGAGCGCGTCACGGTAGGCCTTGCCGTTCTCCAGGGTGATCAGCCGCGCCAGCGCCGGCGCGTGCTCGTGCATCGCGGCGAAAGCGGCGTGCAGCACTTCGGAGCGGCGACGCGGGGCGACCGCCCGCCACCGCCGCAATCCGTCCTGCGCCGCATCCACTGCCGCGCGGGCGTCTTCCGGCGCGGCGGCCGACACCTCGCGGACCGGCTCCGTGGTGGCCGGGTCGGCGACCGGGAACGTCCGGCGGTCGGCGGCGGGGAGCCAGCGTCCGCCCAGGAACAGGTCGCCCTCCCCCGCTGCGGTCTTCGCGATCGCGTCGATGTCCATCCTGCACTCCTCACGAACCTGACCTGGCGCGAGGCAACGTATGAGCCGGAGGTGTTGCGGGGCAAGAGATCCCGCGGTTTCGCAATCTGAGTTGCGGTCAGGACAACCGCCTCAGGTGAAGCGCCGGGACGAGGGCGGGACGGGACGCATCCGCCAGCCCAGTTGTTCCGACACCACCCCGGCCGCCCGTGCCGTGACCCGCCCGGCGTCCGCCAGCCGCGCGGCGAGGCGGTCCTTGGGCGCGGAGACGTTCAGCGCGGCGACCACGCGCCCGCGGAAGTCGCGGACCGGGGCGGAAACCCCGACGAGGTCCTCTTCGAACTCTTCGCGGACGGCGGCGTAACCGTCGCGCCGGGACCGCTGGATCGCCGACCACAGGTCGGGCAGCGTGCGCACGGGCGAGCGCGGGCATCCGGCGCCGAGGTCGGCCTGCAGTCCGAACCGGACATACAACTCGTCCGGTGTGGCGTCGGACAGCAGGACCCGCCCCGCCGACGTACAGGGCGCGGGCACGCCGCGGCCCTCCCAGCCGTGCACACGGAAGGAGTGCCCGGACACCGACAGCAGGGTGAGCACCTGGTTCTCGCGCAGCACGCACAGGTGGACGGTTTCCTCGAGTTCACCGGACAGTGTGTGCATGACCGGCTCGGCCGCGCGCAGCAGCCGGTCTTCGACCGTGCGGGCGACGAGGGAGAACAGCCGCCAGCCCAGCCGGTACTCCAGCGTGTCCGGGTCGCGCTCGACGATGCCCACCTCGGCGAGTGCCTTGAGCGCGCGGGACACCTGGCTCTTCTCCCGGCCGACCAGATGCGCCAGGCGGACCACGCCGAGACCGCCCGCGTGCTGGGCCTCCTCCGACGCCAGCGCCTCCAGCAGGTCGACGTCCCGCCGCAGACCGTGGCCCTGGTTGCGCGCACCCCCGTCGGTGCGCTGAGCGTCCGAACTCACGGCCGTAGCGTAAACCAGCGGTAACGGCGCTGGTCACGACCTGAGTTGCCGCCACCGCAACGCACATTGCGATCGTCGTCGGCGCCTTGCCGACGCCTCCCCCGGCTCCTTACCGTTCCGGTGCGTCACCACCATCCGCCACTTCTGGAGATTCCATGACTTTCGCGCCCACCGCGCTGGTCGGCGAGTCGTTCGTCGGCACCGGGGTCAACGCCGCGCACACCAACATCGTGCTCGGGCGCAAGGGGGGTCCCGTCGAGACCGCCTGGGCGACCGCGCTGGCCACCCCGAGCGCCGGCCACGTGCCGTTCGTGGCCGTGCTGCGGCCGAGCGTGCCGGTCAAGCCGCTGACGTTGTTCGTCACCAAGGCCGCTGCCTCCGGCGACCTGCACGAGCGGGCCACCTGGGGGTCGGCCCAGGCCGGGCTGGCGCAGGGCGTCGCCGACGCGGCCGGGCACGGGCTGATCCCGGCCGCCGAGCTGGACGAGCTGCTGATCATCGCCGCGATCTGGGTCAACCCCGGCGTGGACGACCTCGACGAGTCCTTCCGCAACCAGCGGGCGGCCGCGTTCGGTGCACTCCGCGCGGCCGTGGCCGGCACGCCGACGGCCGACGAAGTGCTGGCGGCGGCACGGGCGGGCGCGGCGAACCCGTTCTACGAGCCCGGCGCCGCCCTGCTCGCCGAGTCCGCGCCGGAGGCCGCCCGATGAAGATCACCGACATCACGCTGGACCGGCTGCGGCTCGAACTCGACCCGCCGCTGCGTGCCGCGTGGGACCCCGAGCCGCGGCGGCACTTCGACGCCACGATCGTGCGGGTGCACACCGACGAAGGGGTCACCGGCATCGGCTCGGGCGACACCATGGACGGGTTCGAGGCGTTCCGCGACCTCTTCCTCGGCTCCGACCCGCTCGACATCGTGCGGCACGTGAAGGCGATCGAGACCGCCAACTTCCACGGCGGCCACTACTGGCCGCTGGAGGTCGCGCTCTGGGACATCATCGGCAAGACGGCGGGCCTGCCGGTGGCCGCGCTGTTCGGCAACGCGGCCACCTCGCTGCCCGCCTACGCCTCCAGCGCCGAGCTCAAGTCGCCCGCCGAGCGGGTGGAGACCGCCCTGGCGGCGCGGGCGGCCGGGTTCCGGGCGGTCAAGATCCGCATCGACCGCGACCGGGTGGCCGAGGGGATCGCCGCGGTCGAGGCGGTGCGCGCCGAACTCGGGCCGGACTTCGAGATCATGGTCGACCTCAACCAGTCCTGGCGCATGGCCGGGGACACCGCGGACGCCTCGGATCTGGTCAAGACCCGGCGGATCGTGCGCAGGCTGGCCGAGCTGGACGTGTTCTGGGTGGAGGAACCGCTGCCCTACGCGGATCTGGAGGGTTTCCGGATGCTGCGGACGGACAACCCGGGCGTGCGGATCGCGGCGGGCGAGATGCACCATTCGGTGCCGGAGTTGGTGCGCTACCTGGAACACGACGTGCTCGACGTCTACCAGATGGACGTCGTGCTCGCGGTGGGCATGCACCGCGCCCGCACTCTCGCCGAACTGGCGCAGCTCAAGCACCGGCAGTTCACGCCGCACAGCTGGACCAACGGCATCGGCGTGCTGGCGAACCTGCACGTCGCGGCCGGGGTCGGCGGCGGGCCGTTCTTCGAGTTCCCGTTCGACCCGCCGGGCTGGACGCCGGAGCGGCGCGACTTCATGCTGGCCGAGCCGGTGATGATCAACGCCGCCGGTGAGCTGGAAGTCCCCCAGGCGCCGGGCCTCGGCGTCGAACTCGACGAGGACGCCGTGCGGAGGTGGCGGATCCGATGAGCACCGAGCTGTCCCAGCGCGACCACGCCGCCTGGCTGGCCGCCGCCGGGCGCCTGACGTTCGAGAACCGGCCGTTCATCGACGGCGCCTTCACCGACGCGCTGTCCGGCGACGCGTTCGCCACGACCTCGCCGCGCGACGGTTCGGTCCTCACCGAGGTGCAGGCCGGTGGCGCGGAGGACATCGACCGGGCGGTGCGCGCGGCGCGGGCCGCCTTCGACGACGCGCGGTGGCGCGGTCTGCCGCCCGGGGACCGCAAGCGGATCATGCTGCGGTGGGCGGAGTCCATCCACGCGCACGCCGAAGAACTCGCCCTGCTCGACACGCTCGAAATGGGCAAACCGATCACCGAGGCGCTGCGTGTCGACGTGGCCAAGACCGCGGAGACCATCGCCTGGTACGCCGAGACGATCGACAAGACCTACGGCGAGGTCGCGCCCGCGCCGGGGGACGCACTGGCCTTCATCACCCGGGAACCGCTCGGGGTGATCGGCGCGGTGGTGCCGTGGAACTACGCCCTGCTGATCGCGTCCTGGAAGCTCGGCCCGGCACTGGCGACCGGCAATTCGGTGGTGCTCAAACCCGCGGAGCAGACGTCGCTGGCCGCCCTGCTGCTGGCGCGGCTCGCGCACGAGGCCGGGCTGCCCGCGGGCGTGTTCAACGTGGTGCCGGGGCGCGGCGAGGTCGCCGGGCAGGCGCTGGGCAGGCACCCGGACGTGGACAAGGTCGCGTTCACCGGTTCGGCCGAGGTCGCGCGGCGTTTCCAGGTGTACGCGGGCGAGTCCAACGGCAAGCAGGTCGCCGTGGAGGCGGGCGGCAAGTCACCGCAGCTGGTGCTGCCGGACGCGGACATCCCGGCCGCGGCGTCCGCCGTGGCGTGGGGCATCTTCTACAACGCGGGCCAGACCTGCAACGCCGGGTCCCGCCTCATCGTGCACAGCGCGGTCAAGGACCGGCTGCTGGAGGAGATCGTCAAGATCACGCGGGAGACCTTCCGGGTGGGCGATCCGCTGGATCCGGCGACCGTGATGGGCCCGATCGTGGACGAGACGCAGCTGCGGCGCGTGCTCGGTTACCTGGACACCGCGCGGGCCGAGGGCGCCGAAACGCTGCTCGGTGGCGGCCGGATCCATCCCGGAACGGGCGGCACCTTCCTCGAGCCGACCATTGTGGACGGCGTATCCAACGACATGACCCTCGCCCGTGAGGAGATCTTCGGGCCCGTGCTGTCGGTGATCACCTTCGACGGGGACGCCGAGGAGGGCGCGCGGCTGGCGAACGACTCCGACTTCGGCCTGGTGGCCTCGGTGTGGACCCGTGACGTGACGACCGCGCACCGCGTGGCCCGGAATCTGCGGGCCGGCACGGTCTGGATCAACACCTTCGACGCCAGTGACGTGATCACCCCGTTCGGCGGGTTCAAGGCAACCGGAGCGGGCCGGGACAAGTCCCTGCACGCGCTGGACGCCTACTCCGCGCTCAAGACCACCTGGGTCGACCTGTCCTGAGGGGCCGGTTCCCACCAGCTTCGATTGCGAGAACAACCATGCGAGTCGGATTCATCGGACTGGGCAACATGGGCAGGCACATGGCCCGCCACCTGATCCACGCCGGTCACGAGGTCACCGTGCACGACGCCCGTGCCGAGGCGGCGGCCGAGCACCTGGCGCTCGGGGCGACCTGGGCGGGCAGCCCCGCGGACTGCGCGGCGGAGGCCGAGGTGCTGATCACCATGCTGCCCACCCCGCGCATCGTCGAGGATGTCCTGCTGCGCGGTGGCGCGGCCGCCGCGCTCGAACCGGGTGCACTGTGGGTGGACATGTCCACCTCCACCCCGGCCGCCGCCGAACGGGTCGCCCAGGACGTCCTCGACGCGCGCGGCGTGCACCGGCTGGACGCGCCGGTCAGCGGGATGGCACGCGGCGCGGAAGCCGGGACACTGCAGATCTTCGTCGGCGGGGACGCCACCCAGTTCCAGCGCGCGATGCCGCTGTTCACCGCGATGGGCGCGCCCGGCGACATCCTGCACGTCGGTGTCACCGGGTCCGGGTACACGGCCAAGCTCATGATCAACCTGCTGTGGTTCTGCCACGTCGTGGCCACCTCGGAGGTTCTGGCGATGGGGGTCAAGGCCGGGGTGGACCTCGGGGTGCTGCGCGCGTCGCTGCTGGCCAGCCCCGCCGCGTCGAACTTCCTGGAACGCGACATCGAATCGGTGCTCGCCGACGGCGACTACGACGATTCGTTCGCGATGGCGCTGGCCTGCAAGGATCTCGGCCTCGCCGTCGACCTGGGCCGCGAACTGGGCGTGTCCACGGAGGTGTCCGCGCTCGTCGAGCAGATCTACCGGCGCGCCAAGGCGCAGTTCGGCGACCTGGCCGGGGAGATGACCCCGGTGCGGTTGTACGAGGGTCTGGCCGGGCGGCCGTTCCGGCTGGCCGCCACGCAGACTCCGGCGGCCGCCCTGTGACCGCCGCGAGCGCTGCGCGCGTGACGCTGGAACCGACCTGCCGCGTCGAGTTCGGTGCCGGCGCGGTGACGGACCTCCCCCGGTTCGTGACCGACCTGGGTCACCAGCGCGCCCTGGTCGTCACGGACAAGGGCCTGCAGGCGGCCGGTATCGCGCCGCGGGTCGGCAAGATCCTGGACGCCGCGGGCATCGAGCACGAGATCCACGACGACATCAGCGCCAATCCCTCGGCCGCCGAGATCGACCGCGGTGCCGCCCGCGCCCGCGCCTTCGGCCCGTCGGTGGTGGTCGCGCTCGGCGGCGGATCTCCGTTGGACGCGGCCAAGGGCATCGCGCTGCTCGCGGGCAATCCGGGCGCCACCGCGGCCGACGCCGACCGGCTCTGGGAGGCCGCGGACGGTCTGCCGGTGATCGCGGTGCCGACCACCTCCGGTACCGGCGCGGAGACCAACGGGTTCGGCGTCATCGAGGACACCCACGCCCGGCGCAAGGTCTACATCGGACACTCCTCGGTGCGCCCGAGGATCGCGGTACTCGACCCGGAACTGACCCTCGGCCTGCCGGCCAGGGCCACCGCCGCGACGGGTGTCGACGCGCTCGTGCACGGGACCGAATCGCTCGCCTCCCTCGGCGCGACCCCGATGTCGGTGGCCTACGCCCAGCAGGCCGTGACGCTGGTGGCCCGGTGGCTGCCCGTGGCGCACCGGGACGGGACGGACCTCGAAGCCAGGGCCCAGCTGATGTGGGGCGCCCATCTGGCCGGCCAGGCGCTGACCCTGTCCGGGCTGGGCCTGGTGCACGGCATCGGGCACGCGATCACCGCCCACACCGGCACCCCGCACGGAATCGCGCTGGCCGCGGTGTTCGAGGAGGTGATCGCGTTCAACGCGGCCGCGGCCGCCGCCGCGCACGAGCAGACGGCGCGGGCACTGGCCGCACCGGGCGGCGACGGGACGGCCGCGACGCTGGCCGCCGTGCGGGAGCTGTCCGGCCCGCTGGAGATCCGGAAGCCACTGCGGCACCTCGGCGTCGAGCGGGACATGCTGCCGGACCTGGCCCGCGCGGCGGTGCAGGATCCGGTCACCCGGAACAACCCGCGGACACCGTCGGCCGCCGAGGTGCTGGAGCTGCTGGGCGGGGTGTACTGACCACCCGCCGTGGCGGTCAGGCGGGCGGGTCGAGGCGGATGCCGGCCAGTTGGGTGGCCTGCGCGACCAGGCGGCCGCGGCTGTCCCACACGAAACACGCCTCGTCGACGCGGCCGCCCTCGATCAGTTGCGCCTTGTGCAGCACCCGCACCGGCCCCGGTGCGGGCAGCGCCCGCACGTAGGCGGTCAGCTCCAGGGTGGGCACCCAGCCGGTCAGCACGATGTCCATCGTCGCGGGCGGGAACGCGTCCACGGCGTAGAGCAGGGACAGCGGATCGAAGTCCGCGCCGCCGGGCAGGCCCAGCCAGCCCCGCAGCACCCCGGCCCCGGTCGGGGTGCCCCGGCCGAAGGCGAGGTCCTCGGGCTGGATGCGCAGGTCGATCTGGTCCATGATGACCGGTCCCGTTCCCCCGCCGGCGGGACCGGTCACCGGCACGCAGCCGGCGTACTCGCGCCCCTGCGGCTCGGGCGCCCCCGCGCTCCAGTACGGCTCGGTGTCCGCCGTCAGCGCGCCGAGGGTGAACATCGCCTCGACGCACGGCGTGTCGTCCTGGGTCAGGCGGGCCCGTGCCTGGCTCGCCGAACGACCGGCCCGCAGCACCTCCACCGCCACCTCCACCGGGCCCGGTTTGGGCGCCCGCAGGTAGTGCGCGCTGGCCGCGAGCACGTCCTGGTGGGCCGCGGAGCGCGAAGCGGCCGCGCCGAGGATCGCCAGCAGGTATCCGCCGTTGGGCTTGCCGCCGATGGTCCACTCCGGGTGGGCCTCGGCGGTGAAGCGGCCGGGTGCGATCTCCTCGACGCGGGTGACGTCGGCGAAGGTGGTCGTGGCTTGCTCGGTCACGCTCGGATCCGTTCGGTGCTGCTGTCGGTGCTCCTGGAAGCCTCGCACACCACGCTCGCGCCGACACCGTCGCGCGCGTCACGCCGTCACCGCCCGGGTCAGGCGGTGAACCCGCCGTCGACGGGGAGCACGACGCCGCTGAGGTGGCTCGCCCCGCCGCTGAGCAGGAACGCCGCGGTGGCGCCGACTTCGGCTCCGGTCCCGGCCTTGCGCAGCGGTGTGGCACCGATACGGGCTTCCACCCCGCCGGGGATCGTGCGGCGGAGTTCGTCGAGCATCGGGCTCTCGGTCGGCCCGGGCGCGACGACGTTGACGCGGATGCCCAGCGGCCCGAAGTCGTGCGCGGCGGTGCGGGTCAGGCCGATGACCGCGTGCTTGGTCGCCTGGTAGGCGCCCATCCCGGAGCTGCCGCGCAGACCGCCGATGCTGCTGACGTTGACGATCGAGCCGCCGCCGCGCGGCTCCATCACCCGGACCTCCTCGCGGATGCACAGCCAGGTGCCCTTGACGTTCACGGCCATGATCCGGTCGAAGTCCGCTTCCGGCACGGCGTCCAGGCGGCCGCCCTGCCCCATCGCGGCGTTGTTGAACGCCCCGTCGAGCCGGCCGAACCGCGCGACGGTGGCGTCGACGAACGCGGCGACGCTGCCCGCGTCCGCCACGTCGCCGGTGGTGTAGGCGACGTCATGACCTGCGGCGCCGAGGTCTTCGGCCAGTGCGGCAAGGGGTTCCTCGGTGCGCGCGACGAGCATGACGGAGGCGCCGTCACCGGCGAAGACGCGGGCGGCGTCGGCGCCGATGCCCGAGCTCGCCCCGACCACGAGGACGACCTTGCCCGCCAGTGGTGGTGTGCTCATGACGCTTCCTCCACGCTGCCGCGCAGCGCCAGCATCGCGCGGGCCTCGGCCGGGGTGGCGATCGGTTTGCCCAGATCCTCCACCACGGCCCGGATCTTGCGCACCTGTTCGGCGTTGCTCTTCGCGAGCTGTCCCTTGCCGATCCACAGGCTGTCCTCCAGGCCCACCCGCACGTGACCGCCGAGCCAGGCGCTGTGGGTGGCGAAGCTCATCTGGTCACGGCCCGCGGCGAACGCGGAGAAGGTGTAGTCGTCGCCGAAGAGCTTGTCGGCGATCCGCACCATGTGCTCCAGGTTCGCGTGGTCGGCGCCGATGCCGCCGAGGACCCCGAACACGCCCTGGATCAGCAGTGGCGGTTTCGCCAGGCCCCGGTCGGCGAAGTGGGCCAGCGAGTACAGGTGGCCGAGGTCGTAGCACTCGTACTCGAACCGGGTGCCGTGCTCGCCCAGGGTCCGCAGCGTGTGCTCGATGGAGTCGAAGGTGTTGAGGAAGGGATGGGAGTAGGTGTTGCGCACGTAGGGTTGTTCCCAGTCGTGCTTCCACTCGGTGACCTTGTCCGCGATGCCCGAGTAGACGAAGTTCATCGAGCCCATGTTCATCGAGGCGAGTTCGGGCCGCAGCCGCCGGGCCGCCGCCAGCCGCTGGTCCATGGTCATCGAGGACGCGCCGCCGGTGGTGATGTTGATGACCGCGTCGGTGTGCTCGGTGACCCGCGCGACGATCTTTTCGAACACCTCGGGGTCGGCGGTGGGCCGCCCGTCCGGCTCGCGGGCGTGCAGGTGCACGATGGCCGATCCGGCTTCGATCGCTTCGAGCGCCGCCTCGGCCACTTCGTCCGCGGACAGCGGCAGGTAGGGGCTCTGGGACGGGATGTTGACCGATCCGGTGATCGCGGTGGTGATGACGACTTTGTCCGCGGGACGCATCAGCTCTCCTCGTCGGGGTGGGGTTCGGTGGCGGCCCGGAAGGCGGTGACCAGCCCGTGCGCCGCCTCCGCCAGCATCGAGGTGTCGTTGCTGAGCAGGAGGAAGTCGCAGCCCTCCCGGACCGCCCGCGCGGCCCGCTCCGGGAGTCCGCCGAAGGCGAGGCCGCAGCGCTTGCCCGCGGCGTGCGCGGATTCGACCGCAGCGGCGATCAGTTCGAGCACCTCGGGCGAGGACGGTGTGGTGCCCATCGACAGCGCCAGGTCCGCCGCGCCGACGAACACCGCGTCCACGGTGTCCAGTGCCAGCATCTCCGGTGCGGCCTTGATCGCCTCGACGCTTTCCAGCTGCGGGATGCACAGCACGTCGTCGTTGCCGGTGGCGAGGTAGTCCGCTCCCGGCCGCAGGCCCCACCGTCCGGCGCGGCTGGTGCCGCCCGCCCCGCGGGTGCCCTGCGGCGGGAACCGGCACGACCGGCCGGCCGCGCCGGCCTGCTCGACGGTGTCGACGTGGGGCACGAGGATGCCCATCGCCCCGGCGTCGAGAACTTTCTGGATCGTCGAGGGCGTGGTGTCGGGCACCCGCACCAGCGGGGTCATGCCGAGCGCGGTGGCCGTGCCCGCCATCCGGTAGGCGGTCTGCAGGTCCAGTGGCGCGTGTTCCAGGTCGATCACGACGAAGTCGAACCCGGCGTCGGCCATGATCTCGACCGGTTCGTCCGAGGCGATCTTCAGCCAGGTGCCGACCGGCGTGGTCGCGCGGCCGGGCGCGAACAGCCCGGCTCCGGTGCGTCGCGGCGCGTTCACGGCATCGGGTATTCGTCGGCGTTGAGCACCCAGCCGGGCCGCTCGGAGAAGTCCCGGCGTGGCGGGCTGAAAATGTCGATCAGCTGGTTGACCCCGGCGTCGCTCGCTTCCGAGGTGTGCACGGTGGGCGGCGGGATGATGGTGACCGACGGGCTGCCGATGCGCACGTGTTCGTCCTCGCGCCAGCTGGTGCTGTCGGGCAGCCACGGCGTGCGGATGTGATGCACGTACTCGCCCTGCACGGCCAGCGACAGCTGTTCGAAGTCGTCGTGGTGGTGCGGTGAGAGCTTGCGCGGGTCGCGCGGGCCGTTCTGCTCGGGCAGGAAGTTCACCATGAACGCGCGGGTGCGGAAGATGCGGCCGAACCGCGCGGGGTCGTCGGGCACCTCCGACAACGGGTAGAACCGGACCCGGCGCGGGCCCGCGGGTTCCGGCCACCGCCGCAGCGGCGCGACGCGCGGGTGGTCCTCGGCGTAGGCGCCGGCGTTCGCCGCGCGGTCGCGCCAGGCCGGTTCAGCGGCTTCGACGAGGCGGACGAGCGGTCCGTCGCCGTGCACGCTGATCCGGGACGCGCCGGGCGGGACGACGACGAGGCCGGGTGCATCGACCTGGGTGGCGCCGTCGTCGGTGAGCACGGTGAAGGCGGGTGAGGCGGCGGTGACGATGATCGCGAGTTCGCCGTCGAGGGTGCCGTTGTCGAGATCGTCACCGGCCCGCGCTTCGGTGTGGGCCAGGATGACGTTCTGCGCGCGCACGATCGAGGTCTCGCGCAGGTCGAGGTACTGCGCGGCCGCGATGGCGTCGCCGCTGTCCGGCCGGGGCGTGGTGGCCGTGGCCAGCGCCGACCGCGGATCGTCCTTTTCGTACACAGCCGGTCCTTTCAGGAGTCGAGGTCGAGCAGGAAGGCCGGGTTGTCGCGGACCATGCGCCGCAGGTCCTTCTCCGGCAGGCCGAGGTCGAGCAGCGCTTCACTGACCCGCAGCCACGCGTCGACCGGTTTCGGGTTGGACGCCTGCCCGAAGTCCGAGGCCAGCACGGTGTGTTCCGGGCCGAGTGCCTCGATCCAGGTCAGCAACTGCTTCGGGTCCCACTTCTGCGTGCCCTCGGGGTCGTACATGCCGACCTCGTGCTCGACGAACGCGCCGAGTTCGATGAGTTCGCGGCACATGCCGTGGTCGGCGCCGATCACGAAGTCGGGGTGACTGACCGCCATGCGCTTGATGCCGCGCTCCTTCGCGGCGGCGAACAGCGTGCGGATGTACTCCGGGTACATGTGGCCGCCGTTGAGGACCGCGCCCTGCTCCTTGATCTCGTCGAGGATCTCGCCCACCTCCGGCTTGAGCACGCCCTCGTCGTCGACGATGTCGATGCGCTCCAGGGTCAGCGGCACGGTGGTGGTCGGGAACGCCCCGTCCTCGGGGTGGCAGTCGATGTGCCTGCCGGAGGAGATGGTCGGGAACCAGACGACCTTGCCGCCCATGCGCAGGCACATGCGTACGGCGTGCGGGTTCAGGCCGCCGACGGTGCTGTTGAGGGCGATGCCGCCGAACACCTGTGCCGTGACGCCGGACAGGCGCCCTTTCATGGCCAGGACGTCCATCTGCGTGTTGTGGTGGTGGGATTTCGCGACCATGGCGCGCATCCCGATGCGGGCACCGTCCTGCGCGGCCTCGACGTGGTCGAAGCGGCGCGGGAACGGGCTCGGCCCGGAGTGGACGTGCATGTCGACCAGACCGTCGAGGACGGCGGCGATGGCGGGCCGCTCAGTCATGAAGTCACCCTTCGTTCACATTGTGAAGTTCGGGTTCACTATAGGACTGCTTGTCAACCCACACGTCGCTCTTGTGGTGGAGCAGGCGCAGGATTACCGTGTGATCGGTTCACTTCGTGAACACTCGGTTCGAATCGGCAGCCGACCCCGGAGGACGACGATGTCCACACCGCCCCCCGCTGCGGACCCTCGAGAAGCGGCGCTCGCCAGTCCCGGCCCGGCGCACGGGCCCGACAGCGCCAAAGTGCGCGCCGCCGTGCGCGGCGGGACCCTCGCCTACTTCGTCGACCAGTTCGACATCTACCTGCCCATCGTGGTGCTGGCACCGGCGACCGCCTACTTCCAGTCGGCGAACCTGAGCGCGGGAACCGTGGCGCTGCTGTCCTCACTGGTGTTCGCCTCCACGCTGATCGGCCGCCCGCTCGGCGCGGTGATCTTCGGGCATTTCGCCGACACCGTGGGGCGCAAGCGCACCACCCTCGTCGCGGTCGGCGGTTTCGGTTTCCTCACGCTGGCCACCGCATGCCTGCCGGGCCACGAAACGATCGGGATGTGGTCGGTCGGGCTGCTGATCGCGCTGCGGTTCGTCGACGGGATCTTCCTCGGCGGCGAGTACACCACCGCGGTGCCGCTGGCGATGGAGTGGAGCCCGCGGCACAAACGCGGCCTCTACGCCTCGGTGATCACCTCGACCTCGCCAGCCGCCTACGCGGTGATCGCGGCCATCACGCTGCTGTTGCTGCAGCTGCTGCCGTCGCAGGGCCTGCACAGCGCCTACGTGCAGTGGGGCTGGCGCATCCCGTTCGTGGTCGGCGCACTGCTGGCGGCGGTGCTGTTCCGCTACTACCTCAAGCAGGTGCACGAACCCCCGGCGGCGGCCAACGGCGAACGGCACAAGCTGCCGCTGCTCCGCCTGCTCACCCGGTACCCGCGTGCGCTGGCCCAGGTGTTCGTGCTGATGACCGGCACCTGGCTGGCGACCAACATGGAAGCCGCCGTGACGCCCGCGCAGCTCAAGGAACACCTGATGCTGTCGAGCAAGGAAGTCACGCTGACGATGCTGGTGGTCAACGCGTCGGCGGCGCTGTGCTACCCCCTTTTCGGCCTGCTGTCGCAGCGGATCGGGCGGCGCCGGTTCTACATCGGCTACGGCCTCGCGGTCATCGTCGTCGGCGCCGGGTCCTACACCCTGCTGATGACCTCCGACGGCGGTCTCGGCACCGCGCTCGGCTGGGGCGCGATGATCGGGATCTTCACCGTCGGCACGTTCGGCCCGATCGCGGCCTACCTCACCGAGCGGTTCCCGGCGAGCATCCGGTCCACCGCCTACGGCGTCGGATACAGCCTCGCGCTCATCGCGCCCGCGTTCTACCAGTTCTACCTGCAGCAGTTCGACGGCCTGATGCCCGCGCACCTGGCACCGGCGGTGCTCATCGCCCTCGCCGGCGCGCTGATCAGTCTCGGCGGGTTCCTCGGCCCGGAGACGAAGGACGTCGACATGGCCGACGACGACACGATCCCGGCGTTGTCCTGACCCGGGCGCGCGATGTGCCGCTCAGCCGGGCGCGGCGGCCAGCAGGGCGAAGGCGGCGATGATGACGGCGACGCGGATGTAGTGGAAGCGGTCCCAGCGGTGCATCTGCCGCTTCCAGTCGGCGGGCCGGTTCTCCGGGGTCCACGTCCTGCCCCGGTTGTTGATCGGCACGAGCAGCAGCACCGACATGATCACGCCAAGGATCAGCAGCGCGCCCGCGGTGACGACGAGGCCGGTGCCGTGGCCGCGCCATCCGGCGATGGCACGGGCCGCGACGAGGGCGAGCGAGGCGAGGTACCAGACCGGCATCAGGGCGCCGAGCATCCGGGCCCCGTGGGCGCGGCCGCGCAGTGCGCCGTCATCGGGAAGGCGGTCGAGGATCGGGTTGATGACGAAGGCGACGGAGAACTCCACCCCCACCATCACCCCGACGACCACGATGGTGAACACCCCGAGTGCGTTGAGCATATGATCCTCCGGAAAACCTAGCATTGATAGCCGATATGGCAACGCTAGTACAAGCATCGCTCGGTTGTCTAGCAATGCTAGGATCGGATCATGCCGGTACAGCAACGCAAGGAGCGTGAACGGGCGGAGCGCGAACGGCTCATCTTGGCCACGGCGCGCGAACTCGCCGAACAGCAGGGCTGGGAGGCGGTCACCACCCGGCGGCTCGCCGAGCGCATCGAATACAGCCAGCCCGTCCTCTACAGCCACTTCCGCGGAAAGCGCGAGATCATCGGCGCCGTCGCCCTCGTCGGCGCCGCCGAGATGGCCGCGGCGCTGCGGGCCGCGGCCTCGGCGGGGAACGGCCCACGCGCGCGGGTCACCGCGCTCGCCCGCGCGTACCTGGATTTCGCCACGCGCAACCCGGCGGTCTACGACGCCATGTTCCAGCTCGACGGTGGCCTCGCGTTCGCGCGGGCGGATACGCCGGAGCCGCTGAAAGACGCCTTCAACGCCCTGCTGGAGTGCCTCGGCGAGGTCGCGGGGGAGGGCATCGACCCGGGACTGTTCGCCGAGGTGTTCTGGGCGGCCCTGCACGGGCTGGCGACCCTGACCAGGGCGGGACGGCTGCCGCCGGAGGACGCCGAGCGGAGGAGGGAGCTGCTGGTGGACCGGCTGGCCGTGCTCTGACCCGGCGGTGCTCCTCGACCGCGACCGGCCCTAAACCGCCCGTCGTCCGGCGTCGTCGGGCAGGTAGTGACCCCCCAGTTCGTGGGTCAGCTCGCGGGCGATGTCCGCGATCACCCGCAGCTCGGGCGCGTCGTCGGACATCGAGAGCGTGTTGTCGGGCCCCACGATCGCGAGGCTGGCGCAGATGCCGTACTCGTCGAAGACCGGGGCCGCCAGCGCGACGACCCCCGGAGTGCTCATCGCCGAGCAGTGACCGAGGGACCGGACCCGCTCGATGTCGTCGCGCAGCTCGTCGCGTGCGGGGCCGGGCAGGTTCGCCATCAGCCGTTCCATGGACAGCTGGTCGGCGTGATAGGCGAGGAAGACCTTGCTCTGCGCGGTGTCCAGCGGGAGGTGGCTGCCGACCCGCACGGACACGACGACGATCGCGGAGGCGTTCTCCTCGACGCGGGACACCACCGGCCCGGTGAGGCCCCACAGGCTCAGGACCGCGCTGTTCTGCGTGGCGCGGGCCAGTGCCCGCATGTGCCGCGGAGCCAGGCTCACCACCCGCCGGTGGCCGATCGCGAAGGCACCCAGCTGCAGCAACAGGCCGCCGGGAACGTAACCGCCGTCCGGGTCGCGTTCGAGCAGGCCCGCCGCGACGAGTGAGGTGCAGTAGCGGTACGCCGTGGTGCGGTTGAGACCCAGCCGCTCGGCGACCAGACCGGTACTCACCCGCGGCGTGGCCGGGTCGAACAACGACAGGATCTGGCTGACCCGGCTCACGGCCTGGATGTCCGCCTGGTCGCCGCGATCCGCCCGCGCGGACTCCGGTGACCGCGTCGACTTGGCCACGACACCCTCCCGCCCGACGATCGACTACCTGACAGTGGTGTTCATTACGTGAACACCGGGGTCACGTTACCCGAGCCGCCCGCGGGCCCGGTGCCGCACCGAACCCGACCCGCCCGGACCGCTCCCCCGTGGCCGGGCCCGCGCGGCACGTGACGCGCCTGCCGCGTTTCCGGCTCGATCCGCGCGGGGTAGCCGGACGCGGTGTCCTCGAGCGCTGGCCATGGTGTGCCTGCCGCCCGGCCGGGCCCTGCGGCTCGCCCTCGCGGTCCGCGTGGCCTCCGACGCCGCCGACGCGGTCGTGTCCGGGACGACCCTGCCGGATCGCGCCGCGCGCCGGAAGGTGGCCGGTTTCGCGGCGGGCTGGGCCGGACCGTGCGCCCTGTCCGCCAGGATGCCGCAGGTCCCTCCACTGTGGACCGGGCAGCCCGGGGGTCAGGCGCGCCGCGCGGCCCAGACCTTGCGCTCGGTCCGCACGGCGAGGTCGTCGCGGCGCAGGATGCTGCGCGGGCCGGTGGGGTCCAGGAGCTCGTCGAAGGCGGCGAGGTCCTCGGCGCTGAGTGCGGGTGCGGCGGCGCCGCGGATGCGTTGCAGGCTGGTGTGGGCGTAGCGGCCGACGGCCTCGCTCCGGTTGCCCTCGATGTTCACGGTGACGGTGCGCTCGTCCTCGACCGTGAACCCGGCGGCGGCCAGCATCGGCCCCCAGTCGGCGCCGCGGTGCGGGACGTGTTCGGCATGGAAGCTGTCGGTCGCCCGGTGGGCGCGTTCCTCGAGTCCCGGCCGGTACTCGGGGGCGTCGGCGGGCAGGAAACGGGGGAACCCGTCCAGCTCGACGACGGCGAACAGCCCGCCCGGCGCGAGCAGGTCGTGGACGCTGCGCAGCGCGCGGTCGGGCCGGGCCATGTGGTGCATCGACGCCGACGCCCACACCAGCTCCGGTGTGCCGAGGTCGGGCCAGTGGTCGTCGTCGAGATCGGCTTGCACCGTGCGTACCCGGTCCTGGACACCGCGGGCACACGCCTTCTCGCGCAGGACCTGCAGGTGGCCGACGGAAGCGTCGACCGCGGTGACGCGCGCCTCGGGGAAGCGGTCGAGGAGCGCGAAGGTCCCCGCGCCGGTGCCGCAACCGAGGTCCACGATCTGACGCGGCCCGGTCGTCAGCGGCAGCCAGGCGGTGATGGAGGCGATGTGCCCGGCGAGGACTTCGGCGTCCAGGTCGAGGATTTCCGCCTGGCCGGCGTCGTCGTGCTCCCGGTGGTGGCCGTGCGGATCGCCGTAGTGAGGGTGTTCGTGCGTGGAGGTCATGACGACACGGTAACCAGTGTTTGCGATTGACGCACATGTTCTTGCGAAAACAGCAAACCACGAGCTTGCCGTGCTGCCCGCCGCGCAAGAATCGCCGGGAAGCGACGAAAATTCCGCGAGGGTGTCACTCGCCGGAACCCTGCGTGCCCTCGGCCTCGCCCGCGTCGCGCTGGTGGCCGCGGCGGGCGTCCCGGTCGAAGATGCCCATGATCTCGCACGGGCCGCCCTCGGCGCCGATCGCGTGCGGAACCATGGTCGGGAACTCGGCGGCCTGGTTGGCCTCCATCCGGAACCGGCGGTGGCCCAGCATCAGGATCGCGGTGCCGGACAGCACGACCAGCCATTCGCGGCCGGGGTGGGCACGCATCCGGGCCGGGTTGGCGGGCGGCGGTTCGGTCATGCGCTGACGCATGACGCTCATACCGGGGTCGCCCTTGATGGGCCAGCGCATCAGGCCGTGGGTGGCGTCGATCACCGGGCTGACGACGACGTCGTCGGCCACGTTCTCCACGAGCTGGTCCAGGGTCGTGTCCAGCGCGCGGGCGAGAGTGACGAGCTGGTCCAGGGCGAGGCGGCGCTGTCCGTTCTCGATGCGGCTCAGTGAGGACTGGCTGAGGTTGGCGCGGCCGGCCAGTTCTTCCAGTGACCAGCCCTGCGCGACCCGCAGTGCGCGGATCCGTTTGCGTACGAGGCTGTCCAGCGCCCCATCTTCTTGCGTCATGGGCAACATTGTATGCCTTTTGGGCAAAGCACGCTTACCGTCGGACCCCGGCATGGCGACCGGACCCGTCCCCGGCGCTGATTCCGCTTCTCCGTTGTGAAAGGAAACCATGACCAGCAACCAGTCTCCCCACGCGGCGGCGGCCGCGCCCGTGAGCGGCGGGAGCACACCGGATGCGCGTCAGCTGCGCGCGATCCTGATCGCCGTCTCGATCGCGCTGATGGCCGTGATCGCCTCGGTGTCCGGCCTGAGCGTCGCCCAGACCCACCTGGCGGTCGAATGGGGCGTCCCGCAGACCACCGTCCTGTGGATCATCAACGTCTACACCCTGGCCCTGGCCGCCCTGCTGCTGCCGCTCGGGGCGATCGGTGACCGGCTGGGCCGCAAGCCCGTGCTGGTCGCCGGGCTGATCGTCTTCGGCGCGGCCAGTGTGGCCGCCGGGCTCGCCCCGTCGGCCGCGGTGATGATCGCCGCCCGGGTGGCCGCGGGGGTCAGCGCCGCGATGATCATGCCGGTCACGCTGGCCGTCATCACCTCCACCTTCCCGGAGGAGAAGCGGGGCCAGGCGATCGGGGTGTGGACCGGCGTCGCCGGGGGCGGCGGCGTCCTGGGCATGTTCCTCTCCGCGCTCCTGGTGGACGTCGCGGACTGGCGGTGGCTGTTCGCGCTGCCCGTGGCGCTGGCCGTCGCCGCGCTCGCGATGACCCTGAAATCGGTGCCGGACTCCCGCGAACGTTCCGCCCACACCTTCGACTCCGTCGGCGCGGTGCTGTCCGCCCTCGCCGCGATCGGACTGATCTTCGCCCTGCAGGAAGGCCCCGAGCGCGGCTGGACCGACCCCGGTTCGCTGATCAGCCTGGCCGTCGGCGTCGCCGCCGCCATCGCCTTCGTGGCATGGGAGCTGCACCGCCGCGACGCGTCCCTGCTGGACGTGCGCCTCTTCCGTGAGCGCGGCCTGGCCGGCGGCTCCGTCACGCTGCTCGTCGTCTTCGGCGTGCAGGCCGGTGTCGCCGTCGTGCTCTACCCGTTCTTCCAGGCCGTGCTGGGCTGGTCGGGCCTGGCCTCCACCGTGGCGTTGATGCCGATGGCCCTCACGATGATGGCGGCGTCCGGGCTGGCGCCCAAGATCGCGGCCAAGACCGGCGCCCGCTCCACCATGACCGTGGGCATCGCCCTGTCCGCACTCGGCCTGGCACTGATGGCGCTGTTCGTCTCCGTCGACGGCGGCTACCTGTCCATCGTCGGCGGCATGGTCGCGATGGGCCTCGGCATGGGCCTGGCGATGACGCCCTCCACCGAGGCCATCACCGGCTCACTGCCCCGCGCCAAGCAGGGGGTCGCCTCCGCTCTCAACGACGGCACCCGCGAATTCGGCACCGCGCTGGGCGTCGCGATGCTCGGCGGGCTCGTGGCCAGCGGCTACCGCGGCGCCATCGACGACGAGCTCGGCGGCGTCCCCCGGGCCGCCGCGGACATCGCCCGCGAAGGCATCGCCAATGCCGTCGAAGTGGCCCCGGGCACGGGCGCGCACGCACAGGGCCTGATCGACACGGCGCGGCAGTCCTTCGTCGAGGGCTGGCAGCAGGCCATGTGGGCGGGCGTGGCCGTCATGGGCGTGCTGCTCGTCTACGTCGCTCTTCGCGGCCCGAAGGGCACGCGCCCCGCCATCACCGACGAGGCGGAACCCACGGACACCGTCGCCCTCCGGTGACCGGGTGGCCGGCGGGCCCGCTCGGGCAGGCCCGCCGGCCGCCGTGTCACACCAGCGAGGCGGTGAGACCGCCGTCGAGGACGTAGTGGCTGCCGGTCACCCAGCTCGCCCGGTCGGACGCGAGGAACGCCGCGACCTCGGCGATGTCCTGCGGCGTGCCGAGACGGCCCTGCTTCGCCGCGACGAGGTCGCCGAAGGGCACCTGGGTCGCCGCTTCGAAGTCCGGCACGAGCCGTTCGACCATGGCGGTGTCGGCGAAGCCCGGGCAGACCGCGTTGACCCGCACCCCCGAGGGCCGCATCTCCACCGCGGCGACCCGGGTGAGCTGGATGACCGCCGCCTTCGTCGCGCAGTAGGAGCCCAGCAGCGGGCTGCCGCCGACCCCGGCGATCGAGGCGATGTTGACGATGTTGCCCTTGGACTCGACCAGGTGCGGGGTGGCCGCCTTCATGGTCACGAACGTGCCGCGGACGTTGACGGCGAAGATGTTGTCGAAGCTTTCCGTCGACTGCTGCAGCAACGGCGAGGCGACCTCGACCCCCGCGTTGTTGACCAGCACGTCGAGGCCGCCGAGGAGGTCGGCCGCCTGCTGCACGGCGGACTGCACCTGCGCCTCGTCCGTCACGTCGCAGTTGGCCACACCGGCGGCGCCGATCTCGTCGGCCGCCTGCTTGGCGGAGTCGGCGTTGAGGTCACTGACCACGACCCTGGCGCCGCGTTCGACGAACAACGCGGCGATCGCCTTGCCGATCCCGGCACCGGACCCGGTGACGAAGACCCGCTTTCCCTGGAGCTCGGACATTCTTGTTCCTCTCACTTCGTTGTGGCGGTGGATCACATGGCTTCGATCTTGGGCAGGATCTCTTCCTTGAGGCGCTTCATGTCGTCGAGCGTCTTCGCGACCGGCACGTCCTGGAACGGCGGCCACAGGAACGGCATGGTCAGGCCCGCTTCCTTGTAGCGCTTGAGCTGGTCGGTGATCTGCGCTTCGGAGCCGACGAGCAGGTTGGTGCCCTTGCCCAGCGGGGTCTGGTCGGCGTCCTGGTCGGTGATGACGAACCAGATCATGCTGGAGATCTCGAGATCGTCGATGGTGCGGTCGGTGTCGAGTTCCGCCAGTTCGCGCTGGATCTCGGTGCGCCACCGCCGGATGTCCTCGGGCGAGTCCTGGATCCCGATCCAGCCGGACAGGCCGTACTTGGCGATGCGGCTCGCCGAGCGACGCGCGTCCTTGAGGCCGCTGAAGAAGATCGGCGGGTGTGGCTTCTGCACCGGCTTGGCCCCGAACCCGCTGCGCTGGAAGTCGGCGAACTCGCCGTGGTACTCGAAGAGGTCGTTGGTCCAGATGCCCTGCATGATCTCCAGGGTTTCCCGCACGTGCTTGTGCCGCTTCGGGTAGATGTGGGACGCGCTCGCGGCGGCGAACTCCTCGGGCATCCACCCCGAGCCCACGGCGACGTTGAGCCTGCCGTTCGCGAGGTGGTCGATGGTGGCCAGTTCCGCGGCGAGGACCCCGGGCGAACGGTAGGGCGTGTCGATGATGCTCATCCCGATCCGCACCTTCGACGTCTTCGCGGCCAGCCACGGGATGAGCGGCATGCCCTGGAGGAACTCGCCCCGCGAGCTGACCGGCAGGCCCTTGGGGAATCCCTCGATCATGCCGAAGGCGTGCTGCATCTGCTCGGTGTCCGAGGTTTCCGGGACGATGATGCGGTCGAGCGTCCAGACGGAGTCGAAGTCGAGGTCCTCGGCCAGGGCGGTGAGGTCTTCGAGTTCCGCCACGGTGACCTTGTCCCGGAAGTTCGGGAGGTAGAGCGCGAGTTTCATGGTGGTACAGCCTCCTTGCTGTGGTGCGGTGTCAACTGCCGGTGAGGGTCGTGCGGATGTCGGCCTTGAGGACCTTGCCGATGGTGGAGCGCGGGAGTTCGGGCCAGATCTCGATCTGCTTGGGCGCCTTGACGCTGCCGACGCGTTGCTTGACGAAGGCGATGAGCTCGTCGGCGTCCAGCTCGGCGCCGGGCTGGAGCTGGACGACGGCGGTGACCCGCTCGCCCCACTTGTCGTCGGGCAGGCCGACCACGGCGCAGTCGCGGACGGCGTCGTGGGCCATCACCGCCTGTTCGACCTCGGCGGAGTAGACGTTGAACCCGCCGGTGATGACCATGTCCTTGGCGCGGTCGACGATGTGGAGGTAGCCCTCCTCGTCGAGGAAGCCGATGTCGCCGGTGTGGTGCCAGCCGTGCGCGGATGCCTGCAACGTGGCCGCGGGGTCGCGGTAGTAGCCGGCCATCACCAGCGAGCCGCGCACGCAGATCTCGCCGCGTTCCCCCTGGGGCACGGTCCGCCCCTCGGCGTCCAGGATGGCGACCGTGACCAGTGGTGACGGGCGGCCCGCGGAGGTCAGCCGTCGCGTGTGGACTGTCCCGTCGGGACGGCGGTGCTCGGCGGGCGACATCGTCGAGATCATCATCGGCGCCTCGGACTGGCCGAACAGCTGTGCCATCGGCCCGATGCGGTCGAGGGCTTCGGTGAGCCGGGCGGTCGACATCGGTGCCGCGCCGTACCAGAAGCACTGCAGGGACGACAGATCCGTGGAATCCAGCGCCGGATGCCCGAGCACCATGTAGATCAGCGTCGGCGGCAGGAAGGTGTGGGTGACCCGGTGGCGCTCGATGAGGTTCAGGAACTCCCCGACGTCGGGTTTCGCCATGATCACGATCTCGCCTCCGCGGGCGAGGACCGGGAAGCACAGCACTCCGGCCGCGTGGGTCAGCGGTGCGAGCGCCAGGTACACCGGACGGCCCGCGAAGGGGTAGCTCATCAGCGTGATCGCCGACATCGTTTCGAGATTGCGGCCGGTGAGCATCACGCCCTTGGGGCGCCCCGTGGTGCCGCCGGTGCCCACCAGCGCGGCGACGTCGCCGGGTGGCGCGGCGTCGGCGGGCGGGTCGTGACGTGCGGCGTCGAGCCAGGTGTCGAACGCGGGCGCGAGATCGTCGCCGTCGCCGAGGCGGACGAGCGTGGTCAGCTTCGGCAGCTCCGGGGCGATCCGGGCGACCAGATCGTCGAAGGCGGGCTGGAAGATCAGGGTGGAGCAGTCGAAGAGGTCGAGCAGCTCCGCGTTCTCGCCGGCGGCGTTGCGCGGGTTGATCGGGCACCACACCGCGCCTGCCCTGGCGATGCCGAACACGCAGGTGAACGCGGTCGGGTCGTTGGCCGAGAGGATGCCCACCTTGTCCCCCGGCGCGACACCCGAGCGCCGCAACGCACGAGCCACGGCCTCGGCGAGCTCGACGACCTCGCCATAGGAGCGCGACACCCCGGCGAGCGTGAGGCAGGGCGCCCCGGGATCCAGTGAGGCGCCTTTTTCCAGGTAAAAGAACAGAGACATCGTCGGCCCTCCGGAAAACTCCCCCCGGCGCGGAGGAGCTGGTGACGACCTTGGCCGCCATTTGGACGATTGTCAAGATTTTTTTGGACGTTCGGTCAGAAGAGCCGCCCGATGGTATCTTCGCCTGCGTGACCAGCGCAGCCGCCGTGAAGCGTCGGAACCGGGTGGACAAGTTCGAGGAGCGTCGCCGCGAACTCGCCGACGCGGCACTGCTGGCCTTGGCCGATCTCGGCTACGCCCGCACCAGCCTGCGCACCATCGCCGAGCACACCAAGTTCTCGCACGGGCTGCTGCACTACTACTTCGCCGACAAGGTCGAACTGATCACCTACTGCGTGCGGCGGTACAAGGCGGCCTGCGTGCGGCGGTACGAAGGCGGGGTCGGTGAGGCCGCCACGGCCGGCGCGCTCGCCGAAGCCTGCGCGGAGGGTCTGGCCACCGCGCTCAGCGAGGCGCCCCTGATGCACCGGATGTGGTACGACCTGCGCACGCAGTCGATGTTCGAGGAGGCATTCCGCGACGACGTCGCCGAGATCGACGACAGCCTGCAGGAGATGATCTGGCGCAACGTCACCGCCTACGCCGACCTGGCCGGCTCCCGCCCGGCCTGCTCACCGCCGGAGGCGTACGCCCTGTTCGACGGTCTGTTCCAGCAGGCACTGCAACGTCACCTCACCGGGGCGGAAAACGCGCTCGACGACCTCCGGCACGGGATTCGCGGGTTGTTCCCGCGGCTCGTCGGCTGTTCAGCGGAGTCCTAGGTGTTGCGGGACGGCAGGTTGCTGACGCCCGGCCTACATGGTTGCCACAAGGGTGTCTCGATTAGCTGTTTCGTATGACTTCGGTTGAGTCGACGTCGACCTGGTGACCGTGACCGTCGGTCGGGCGCAGGCAGGCTAGCGGGTTGCCGCTCTCGTCCACGAGGACGGAGTGCGCTTCGCCGTCGGCGAACGCGTGACGCTCACCCCACTGACGCATGGCCACGATGACCGTGAAGAGGTCACGGCCTGCGTCGGTAAGGACGTAGACCTGGCGTCGTCCGGAGATCGCTGTCTCTCGTTTGAGGATGCCGTGATCGACGAGGCGGCGAAGCCGGTCGGTGAGGATGTTGCGTGCGACGCCGGTGCGTTGCTGGAAGTCGGTGAACGACCGCGCGTTGTCCATCGCGTCGCGAATGATCAGCAGGGTCCACCGGTCTCCGACGAGGTCGAGCGTCCGCGCGACTGGGCACGTCGGGTCGGTCCAGGTCACGTCGTCAACGTGCATGACCGAGTTCATCACGCCTCCCGATGAGTTGCAGTTTGAAACCATTCTGCCATACTCGGATCAGTTGCAAATTGCTACTGATTGGGGATGGTGTGGGACTCACGTATGGCCGAAGGATGCTGCTCGCGACGGTCTGCTCGGTCGCGGTCGCGACGATCTACGTCGCCCAGCCCGTGCTCGCGCAGATTGGGCGAGACCTGGGAGTGCCCAAGTCTGACCTCGGGTGGATCGTGGCGGCTGGACAGATCGGCTACATGGTCGGCTTGGCTGCCCTGGTCCCGTTGGGAGACATGCTGGACCGGCGCAAGCTCATCGGGGGCCAACTCCTCCTCGCCGCGGTCGGCATGCTCGTGGCCACGGTCGCCCCTGGTCTGTGGCTGTTGCTCGTCGGTCTCGCCGCGACGGGTCTGTTCGCCGTCGTCGTGCAGACCACCGTCGCACTTGCTGCTGATCTGTCCACGCCTACGGAGCGGGGTCGCACGCTCGGAATCGTGACTTCCGGCGTCATCATCGGGATCCTCGGGGCGCGCGTCCTGGCGGGGGTTCTCGCCGACCTGTGGGGGTGGCGAAGCGTCTACGTCACGCTCACGCTGCTCCTCGTTGCGCTCTCGATCGCGGTGTTGAAGCAGCTGCCAGCAGACCATCGGTCGAGTCCTCGGACCTACGGCGCCGTGCTGACCTCGCTCGGGCACCTCTTCCGCGAGCCGCTGTTCATCTCGCGCGGTCTGATCGCGTTCTTCCTCTTCGCGTCCTTCGGCACGCTTTGGAGCGGACTCGCGCTACCACTGGCTGCCGAACCGTGGCAGCTGAGCACGGCCCAGATCGGCTTGTTCGGAATCGCCGGGCTCGCTGGCGCACTGGGAGCTGCACGGGCAGGCCGATGGGCCGACACCGGCCGGGCCAACTCCGTGACCGGTACTGCGCTCGCTCTGTTGGCGCTGTCCTGGATCGCATCCGGGCAGGCGACCTGGTCGCTCTGGCTGGTGATCGTCGGTGTCGTCGTCCTGGACTTCGCGGTCCAGGCCGCGCACGTCAGCAACCAGACTCTTCTCACCGCCGCGTACTCGGGTCAGACCAGCAGCGCCATCGGCGGCTACATGATCTTCTACTCGCTCGGCTCCGCCCTCGGCGCGACCGCCACCACCACGATCTACTCCGCTTCAGGGTGGACAGGATGTGCCGTTCTCGGCGCAAGCTTTGCCCTCTGCGGACTACTCACTTGGGCGCTCAGCCGGCGCAGGGTCACGAGAACGCGACGTGACGCCGCTGCCCACAGGACAGGTCGTACGGACGCGACGCCGAAGGCAGGCTGAGGATGAATCATCCGAACGCGCCAGTGTCGATCGAGGGACGCCGGCGGTTGATCGAGCGCTGCAAGACCAGACCAATCGCGCACGTCGCGGCAGAGATGGGGATCTCACGCGCTTGTGCATCGAAATGGGTCAACCGCTACCGTCAATTCGGCGCGGTTGGCTTCGCCGATCGGTCCTCCGCACCGCGCACACAGCCAGCCGCAACCTCCCCGGAGTTCATCGACCTGAACGGCGAGACTAACCGCGAATCTCAAAAGATCATCGCTCGCCGCCCTGGACACAGGGTCCACATCGACGTGAAGAAGGTCGGCCGGATCCCCGACGGCGGAGGCTGGCGGGCCCACGGACGCGGGAGCGAGCGAGCCAAGGCCGCCGAGCAATCGAAGAGGAAGTCCAAGCGGGGCGGTTACGTCTACCTGCATTCCGCGATCGACGGCTACTCCGGACTCGCCTGCACCGAAGGGCTATCGGACGAGAAGGCCGTCACCGCGATCGCGTTCATGCACCGGGCCCGCGCCTGGTTCGCCGCACACGGAATCACCCGAATCGAGCGAATCGTCACCGACAACGGTGCGTGCTACCGCGCCGAAGCATTCGCCCGCGCCGCCCTACTCGGATCCCGCCATCAGCGCATCACGCCCTACACCCCACGCCACAACGGAAAAGTGGAGCGCTACAACCGGATCATCTCCGAGGAATTCCCCTACACCCGCACCTGGACTTCAGAAGATCAACGCCGTGAAGCGCTCGGGGCCTGGAACATCCATGACAACTACCACCGGCCACACAGCACCGCCGTTGGAGAGCCTCCAGCATCCCGACTGCCGGCGACCGATTGCCCCTCCCGGACCCGATCCTTCAGTGTTTTGGCGATCGGCTGCGGGAGAGGAAAGGCCGGTAGGCACTGTGCCGGGTTGCCGGGTGCCGGGTGCCGGGTGCCGGGCGTGGAGTTCGCGTGCGGGAACGTGGGACTCGCCGATCCGTCGGCGAGTCCCACGCTCCTTGTCAGACGGTTCCCGGACCGCGCTTCGGGGGCAGGGGGAGGAATCCACTGGTCCGCCGGACGTAGTCGGCGTAGCCGGGGCGCCTCGTGACGAGGTCGCGCTCCAGCATCGGTTTGCCGGTGCCGCGAGCCAGCAGCGCCGTCATGATCAGCGGGGACACGATCGTCGCCGCGGCGGGCCAGCTGTGGCAGGCCAGCAGGTACAGCCCCCACCAGGCACAGGCGTCGCCGAAGTAGTTGGGGTGGCGGGTGTAGCGCCACAGCCCGGTGTCCAGCACCCGCCCCCCGGAGGCGGGATCGGCGCGGAACCGCTGCAGCTGGAAGTCGCCGACCGCCTCGAACACGAAGCCCACGAGCCAGACCCCGACACCCAGACAGGTCAGCCACAGCGGCGGCGAACCGTGCGGCGCGACCTGCACCGGCAGCGAGACCACCCACAGCACCACACCCTGGGTCAGGTAGACCCGCACGAAGATCCGGCCCGGCTCCTGCCGCATCCGCGCGTACCGCGGGTCCTCCCCGCCGCGCCGGTTGCGCCACGTGATGTGGGCCGCCAGGCGCAGCCCCCACACCAGGGTCAGCACCGCGGTCGGTACCCCGCCCTCCCGCGCGAGCGTCACGGCGGCGACGAGGGCGAACCCCAGTCCCCAGGCGCTGTCGATCGTGTCGAACCGGCGGCGCCGCAACGCGACCGCGAAGGTGGCGAGGATCAGCGCGGCCACCGCCACCGCGGTCCAGGCGAACGTCATCGCCGGGCAAGGATCTGGTTGACACCCATCCGGTTCTCCTCGAACGCGAGCGCCCCGCCCGCGAGGTAGAGCCGCCACACCCTCAGCTGCCCTTCCCCGGCGATCGCGACCACCTGGTCGGCGTGTTTTTCCAGCTGCTCCGACCAGTCGCGCACGGTCCGCACGTAGTGCTCGCGCAGCGCCTCGACGCCGCGGATCTCGAACCCGGCGTCCTCCAGCAGGCCCAGCGTGGTGCCGATGGGCACCATGGTCATGTCCGGGGCGATGTAGGACTCGATGAACGCGCCGCCGCCCGGCGCGGTCGCGCCACGCGACATCTGCTGCAACAGCAGCGGCGCCCCCGGTTTCAGCATCCGGTGCAGGGTGGCGGTGTAGACGGGGTAGTTGCCGTCGCCGACGTGCTCGCCCATCTCCAGCGAGGCGATCGCGTCGAATGGTTCGCCGGAGAGCTCCCGGTAGTCCTGCAGGCGCACCGTCGCCTTGCCCGTCAGGCCGCGCCGGGTGATCTCGCCACGGATGTGCCCGGCCTGCTGCGCCGACAGCGTCACGCCGGTCGCCTCCACCCCGTAGTGCTCGGCGGCGTGCAGCAGCAGCGCGCCCCAGCCGCACCCGACGTCGAGCAGCCGCATGCCGGGCCGCAGTTCCAGCTTGCGGCAGACGAGGTCGAGCTTGGCGCGCTGCGCGGTGGCGAGGTCGTCGCCGGGATCGGTGTAACAGGCGCAGGAGTAGGCCATCGCCGGATCGAGGATGAGCTGGTAGAAGTCGTTGCCGAGGTCGTAGTGGTGGGCGATGACCGAGCGGTCCCGCGCCTTGGTGTGCAGGCGTCCGCTGGGACGGGCCTCCTCGGCGGGCGGACGGGGCGGCGGGCCGAGCACGCCGAGCCGGGCCGCCGTCGCGACGATGCCGGCCCACTCCCCCGGGCCCAGGCGGGGGCGGCTGAGCGCTCCGGTGCGGAACAGCGCCCACGCGCGCCGCAGCCCCTCGGTGAGATCGCCTTCCACGTCGAGATCACCGGAGACGTAGGCGCGTGCCAGCCCCAGCTCGCCGGGCGCCCACAGCAGGCGCCGCAGCGCACGACGGGAACGCAGGACGACGACGGGACCGCCGTCGGGTCCCGCGGTGCTGCCGTCCCAGGCCCGCAGACCGGCGGGCAGCGCGCCCCCGACGAGCCGGGAGACGAGTTCGGCGAGCAGCGGAGCGGCAGGTGACACGGGCAGACCCTTTCTGTGCGGCACCGGTTATTCGGCGCCGGTGACCGCGCGGATGGGGCCACGTGTTCGCGATCACACCCACCCATCCGCCGGGCCGGTGGTGGCGAACCACGGCCGTGGATGCTCAGTCGAACCCCGCGCCGCGGGCCGCCGTGATCGGCTCCGGGGTCGCCGGCCTGACGGCGGCCTACGTACTGCGCAAGCGCTACGAGGTGACCCTGTTCGAGGCCGACGGCCGGCTCGGCGGGCACGCCCACACGCACGCCGTGCGCACCCCGGACGACCGGGAGATCGCGGTGGACAGCGGTTTCATCGTGCACAACGAACGCACCTACCCGAACCTGCTGCGCCTGTTCGGCGAACTGGGGGTGAGCACGCGGGAGACCGAGATGTCGATGAGCGTGCGGTGCCAGGGGTGCGGTCTGGAGTACGCCGGTGCCAGGAAGCTGACCGGGCTGTTCGCCCAACGCGGCAACGCGGTCAACCCCCGTTACCTGCGGATGCTCGGTGAGGTGCGGCGCTTCCACCGGCACGCCCGGCGCGTGCTCGACCACCCCGACGCCGGGGACACGACGCTGGGCGCGTTCCTCGCGATCGGCGGCTACTCGCGGTACTTCGTCGACCACTTCCTCATCCCGCTGGTCTCGGCGGTGTGGTCGGCGGGCGGGCAGCTGAGCAAGCGGTACCCGGCCCGCTACCTGTTCGCTTTCCTGCACCACCACGGCATGTTGTCGGTGGGCGGCTCACCGTCGTGGCGCACCGTCACCGGCGGTTCACGCTCCTATGTGGAGCGTGTGGCCAAGAACCTCGCCGCGGTCCGGGACGGCACGCCGGTGCGGTCGGTGCACCGGGACTCCGGCGGAGTCGAGATCCGGGACGCCTCGGGCGCCGTGCACCACTTCGACCGCGCCGTCGTCGCGACCCACGCCGACCAGGCGCTGGACCTGCTGGCCGCCCCGACCGCGGCCGAGCGGGAGGTGCTGGGCGCGTTCCGCTACTCGCGCAACGAAACCCTGCTGCACACCGACTCGTCGGTGCTGCCGCGGGCCGGCGGTGCCCGTGCGTCGTGGAACTACCTCAAGCCACGCTGCGCCACCGCGGACGCTCCGGTGCTGGTGACCTACGACATGAACCGGCTGATGCGCCTGGACGAACCGGTGGACTACCTGGTCTCGCTCAACAGCGCAGGCCGCGTCGCCGAGGCGGACGTGGTGGCGCGCATGGTGTACGAGCACCCGGTCTACACCCCGGAGACGCTGGCGGCGCAACGCAGGCTGCCGGAGCTGGACGACGGCCGGATCGCCTTCGCCGGCGCCTACCACGGCTGGGGTTTCCACGAGGACGGATGCGCGTCGGGGGTGCGGGCGGCCGCGTCGCTCGGTGTGCCGTGGTGACCGTCCCCGCCCTCTACGACACCGAGGTCAGCCACGCCCGCCGCGACCCCGCCTACCGCTTCACGCACCGCATCCACCTGTGGCTGGTCGACCTCGACGCGCTGCCGGTGCTGCCGTGGTGGCTGCGGCCCTTCGCCCGGTTCCGGGCCCGCGACCACCTCGGCGACCCCGGCCGCTCGATCCGGCGCAACCTCGACGACTGGCTCGCCGGGCAGGGCGTCGACCTCGGGGGCGGGCGGGTGCTCATGCTCGCCCAGGCCGCCCTGCTGGGATTCGTGTTCAACCCGCTCACGCTGTACTGGTGCCACGACCCGGCGGGCAAGCCGGTGTGCGTCGTGGCCGAGGTGCACAACACCTACGGCGGCCGCCACCGCTACCTGCTGCGTCCCGGCGGCGACGGCCGGGCCGGGGCGGACAAGGAGTTCTACGTTTCACCGTTCCTGCCCGTGCACGGCCGCTACCGGATGCGCCTGCCGCTGCCCGGCGACGACCTGCGGATCACGATCTCCCTGGTCCAGGACGGGCACACCAGCCTTGCCGCGTCGATGCGCGGCAAGCGCCGCCCCGCGACCACGGCCGGTCTGGTCCGGCTGCTGCTCACCCAGCCGCTGACCCCCCAGCGTGTCTGGGCCCTGATCCGACGGCACGGCGTGGCGCTGTGGCTGCGCCGCGTGCCGATCGTCCCCCGCCACCAGGAGAACCCCCGATGACCAGCGCACCGTCCCTGCCCGTCCCGCACGCACCCGCCCGCGCCCGGATCGCCGAAGGGTTGTTCCGCTTCGCCGTCCGGCGGGTGCCGGTGACCGTGGAACTGCCCGGCGGCGAGCGGATCGGCGCGGGCGGGCCGCGGCTGCGCATCAACCAGCCGCGGGCGTTCTTCCACCGCCTCGGCGCGGACGCCAAGATCGGTTTCGGCGAGTCCTACCTGGCCTGCGAGTTCACCGCCGTGGACGACCTGGCCGACGCGCTCACCCCGTTCGCCGCGCGCATGGCCACGCTGGTGCCGCCGCCGCTGCAGGCGCTGCGCCGCTTCGTCGACGCCCGCAAACCCCGCGCCGAACGCAACACGATCACCGGCGCCCAGGCCAACATCTCGCGCCACTACGACCTGTCCAACGACCTGTTCGCCGAGTTCCTCGACGAAACCATGACCTACTCCGCCGCCTGGTTCCATGACGACAACGAGGATCTCGCCGCCGCCCAGCGGCGCAAGATCGACGGCATCCTGGATCTCGCGGGGGTCCGTGACGGCACCCGGCTGCTGGAGATCGGCACCGGCTGGGGTGAGCTGGCCCTGCGCGCCGCGCGACGCGGGGCGCAGGTCACCACCCTCACCATCTCCGCCGAACAGCAGACCCTCGCCCGCAAACGCCTCGCCGAAGCCGGCGTCGCCGACCGGGTCGAGGTCGTGCTGCGCGACTACCGCGAGGCGCGCGGCAGCTACGACGCGATCGCCAGCGTGGAAATGATCGAGGCGGTCGGCGAGGAGTACTGGCCTGCCTACTTCGCCACGCTCGACCGGCTCCTCGTGCCGGGTGGCCGGGCCGCGCTGCAGGCGATCACCATGCCGCACGACCGCATGCTGGCCACCCGCCGGTCCTACACCTGGATCCACAAGTACATCTTCCCCGGCGGGCACCTGCTGTCCCGCGAGGCGATCGCCGACGCCGTCGACCGCCACACCACGCTCCACGTCGGGGGGCAGCGCAGCCTCGGGGACTCCTACGCGCGGACACTGCGCCTGTGGCGGCAACGGTTCCTGGACGCCTGGCCCCGCATCGCCGGACTCGGTTTCGACGAGACCTTCCGCCGGATGTGGGAGTTCTACCTCGCCTACTCCGAGGCCGGGTTCCGCAGCCGCTACCTCGACGTGCTCCAGGTCGGGCTCACCAAGCCCTGATCAGCCCTCCGGGGCAGCCCGGAACCGGGCGCGGCCGTCCGGGGGCGGCCACGGTCGATCGCGTGTCCGTCACCAGGGCGCCCGGTGACGGACACGCGGCCCTCACCTGCCGGACAGGGTGCGCAGCGCGACTCCGGCGGACGCGCCGGCCGCGAGGGTGCCGCTGGCGCGGCGGACGTCCCCGGCCGGGCTGGTGTCCTGCCGGGGACCGGCGGTCGTGGTCCACACCGTCACGAGCAGGAGCCAGCGGACGGTGAGGTAGACGAACAGCAGCGCCCCCACCAGTGCGCCGAGGGTGGCCACGGCGGGAGACCTGCCGAGCAGGTGCAGGTAGAGCCCGCCGGCCTGCTGCAGGGCGCCGAGGCCGATCGCGGCGACCGCGGCGGGACGCAGGCCAGGGGCGAGCGGGCACCGCTCTCGCGGCAACGAGGCCAGGCACCAGGCGACGACGAGCCAGTTGGCGGTGAGGCTCAGCAGCACCGAGCCCGCGACGAGGGCGAGGTGCGCGCCGGCCGTGTCCGCGAGACCGGTGAGCGTGAGCAGCCAGATCCCGGCGGTGCCGGTGAGCGAGGCCAGCAGGCACGAGACGAGCAACGCGCCGCCGATGCCCGCAAGTGTCGCGAGATCGGCCAGCGCAGTGCGCAGCAGGGGCCGGGCGCCGCGGGGCTGGCCGAGCAGGGCGGTCACGGCGTCGCGCAGGTTGCTGATCCAGCTCCAGCCCGAGTACAGGCAGGCGGCCAGTGCCACGAGCCCGAGCTTGCCGCGTTCGGCGATCACGACCGCCACCACACCGCGGGCCTCGTCGCCGATGGCCGCGGGGAAGGTGTTCGCCAGGACGCGGTCGAGCTGCGCGGTCAGCTCCCGGTCCCCGGCCAGGACGAATCCCGCCACCGACACGGCGATCATCAGCAGCGGCACCACCGACAGCAACGTGAAGAAGGTGACCGCCGCGGCGTAGTGGTCACCGTCGCGCTCCCGGTAGCGGGTCAGGGTCAGCAGGACCCGGCGCAGCGACCGCCGGATCCGGGGCGGGCGCGGGGCGGGGACGGGCACCGGGCTCCTCTCCTGGACACGGGCGGAAGCCCGGTCAGCGCACCGTGCGCGCACCGCCCGCGGTGCTGAACCGGACTTCGAGGGTGGTGGGCAGGGTGTCCAGATCGAGCGCCTGACGCAGCCGGGGCAGTGCCGTCGCGGTGATCTCCTCACGCAGAGTGGCGATGTCGGCGTCCTGTTCGGCGGTGACCACGAGCGCGAGTGCGGCGTCGTCCCGCCCGCCGGCCAGCGTCGCGTCCACGTGGTGGACGCCGGGATAGCCGCGGATCTCGTCGGTGAGCGGGGCGACCGCGACCCCGGCGGGCAGTTCGGTGCGGCCGGTGTCGGGGTCGGATTCCAGACGCCACGTGCGGGACCTGGGTTTGTGCGCCAGCTGGGCGAGCAGCCAGCGCAGCGCGAGCAGGCCGACGACGATCGCGCCCGCGGCGATGACGTAGAAGACCCAGGTGGGTGGCGCGGCCGTGCCGGGCACCAGCGTGGCGTCGGGGTCGAGCACGGTCAGCGCGCGGAAGTGCGTGGCCAGCGTGAAGGCTCCGGCGGCGAGCAGGACCAAGCCGGTCACGACGAGCAGGCCACGGTTGAGACGGGCGGGACGGTTGAGGCTGGGCATCATCGGCTCCTCGGGGCCTTGACCACGACCTTGACCTTCGGCGTCGCGGCGGGCTGGATCTGCTCGATCCGGTCGGTCAGCGCGGACCGCACCGCGTCGCCGAGGCCGTCGGGCCTGGTGCGGTCGGTTCGCACGCGGGCGGACACCCTGCGCTTGCGCAGCTTGAGTTTCGCCGACGCGACACCGTCCACAGTGGATACCGCGGCCCGGAGTGTGCTGCGGTAGCTGCGCCGGGACGCGCCCGCGTCCACATCGTCGGTGCCGGCCCGCAGGGGCAGGATGGTGAGCGCGCCGGGCAGGACCGCGGCCAGCACCAGGACCAGGCCCAGCGCCGCGACCACGCCACCGGCGATCGCCAGTGGCAGCTCCGTCCACTGCAGACCGTGCAGGGTGCGGGCGGCGCTGTCGTAGCTGATCCAGGGCTTCTCGCGCAGCAGCGTCTGGATCGCCGACGCGGCCACGACCACCGAGGCGGCGAGCAGCACCAGGGCGGTCAGAGCCGCGGGAAGGCTGCGGCGGGGGCGGCGTTTCACTGCACCCTCCTCGTGGTGACGGTGTCGCTGTGCAGCGCGGTGACGGTGATGTCGACGCTGGTGACGGGCATCCCGGTCAACTCCTCCACCCGGCGCCTCAGATGGCGGCGCGCGGATTCGGTGGTGGCCGCGACCGGGTTCGGATAGACGACCGACAGGCGCACGGTGAGCGTCACCCGGTGGTGGGCGACCGTGGCGGTGACCTTCGCGGAGCGGTCGAAGTCCTCGCCACCGGTCGCAATGCCGAGCACCCGGCCCGCGGCGCCACCCACGCCGTCGACCTCGGTGACCGCCTCGGCGGCGATCCGCTCGACCGCGCGTGCGGCGACGGTGGTCAGGCCACGGTCGCCGACGTCCGGCGGCGCCGGCTGGGTCGTGGTGGTCATGGCACCCCCTTGGGTTGTTTTCCTCAGCGGCGGAGCCGCTTGCGGTGGGCCGTCAACCGGCACCGCCGCAGGTTCTGAGGTGGTTCCTGGCGAGGACAGCGCCGACGTGGTGAACTGGCGTTCATGAGGAGGCGATCCCACAGCCAGGGGCCGCCTCAGGTTCCGCCGCCCGCACCGCCACGCAAATCGTTACGGAACAGCTTTCTAGCCGCGGTCGCGGCGGGTCAACTGCGACAAGTCGAGCTTGCCGTCGAGGTAGCGGCCTACGCCCAGGCCGAGTGCGCCGAGGACGAGCACGGCGAGGAACGCGCCGAACCCGCCGAACGCGGCCGCCAGGCCGAGCACGAGGCCGGTCAGCAGGCCGATGTGAGTGGTGGACACGAAAATCGCCTTCCTTCGTTGCGTGGGCTCACGCCGGTCGTGGGCCGTCCGCGGTGATGTCGCCGATCCAGACGTGGACCGCCCGGCCCACCGGCCCGACCGCGGCGCGAACCTCGCGTCCGATATCGGTGACCGGGGCGGGGTAACGGCCGATGACCCCGACGGTGATCTCCTCCGGCCGGATCCGGACGCCGGGCACGCGGCGGCCGGGCAGGTAGGTGGCGATCTCGCCGAGCCGTCCGCTGTGCAGGCCCGCCACGAGCGGGCAGGCCTGCACAGCGGTGGCGATGCGGCCGGCGTCGATCTCGACGCCCGCGGTCACTGCACGCGGCCGGACTCGGCCGGGGCATCACTGTCGTCGCCGGGGATGTGCACGTCGGTCACATTGATGTTGACCTCGACGACCTCCAGCCCGGTCATCGTCTCCACCGCCGTGATCACGTTGCGCCGCACCGAGCGCGACAGGTCCGCGATGGACACGCCGTACTCGACGAGCAGCTGCAGGTCGACCGCGGCCTGCTTCTCCCCCACCTCGACCGAGACGCCCTGCCCGGCGCTCGCGGTCGCGCCCGGAATCCGCTCGCGCAGCGCGCTGAACGCCCGCGCCGCGCCGCCGCCCAGGTCGTGCACGCCGGACACCTCGCGGGTGGCCAGTCCGGCGATCTTCTGCACCACGGTGTCGGCGATCGTGGTGGTGCCCTGTTTGGTGACCAGCGCGCCGGTGCCGGTCTTCTCGACGTCCCCGCCGGACGATCCGGCCGGCTTCGCGGTGGTGGCGTTGGTCATGACTGTCTCTCCTCGCGTCGGTCGCATCATTTTCTGCTGTCCGGAACGGTTTCGCACCTCGTGCGCTCCGTCCACACCAGAAAGACCCGGTCGCGGGGAAAAGGTCACGCACCCGATCGGGTGGTCCAGGTCACTCGGCACCGGCCGGGAACGCGGCGGCGTCGAGGCCGGTCACCAGCAGCCGCAGCCGTGCGTCCGCCCAGCGGGTGCCCTCCAGCACCGGCCGCAGCGCCGCCACCGCCCGCCGCAGCAGCGGGGGCAGCGGCAGGGTGAGCGCGACGAGCCGGATCTCGACGACGTCGTCGTCCACGTCGATGGCGAGGAGGTCGAGATCGAAGGACAACCGGGCCGCCGGGCGCAGGACCGGCGCGGCCGGGCGCAGCCCCGGCACCGTCCGCAGTGCGGCGAGTACCTCCTGCGCCAGTTCGCGGCGCGTGGTGATCATCGCCGCACCTCCGGGGTCTCGACGTCGAGGATGGTGACCGACACCGACGCGACGGGACCGCTCGTGGCGGCCTCCACGGCACGGGTGACCGCGCGCTGCACGGCCTGGGCGACCGCGGCCGCCTGGTCCTGCCCGGACAGGACGACGCCGACCTCCACCCGCACTCCAGCGCGGCCCTCGTCCGGGTCCGCGGCCAGCACGCGCACCCCGTCCGCGGGAGCGGGCGTCAGGCCCTGGATCCGTTGCCGCGCGGCGCGGGCGACCGAAGTGGCCAGCCCGCGCAGCCCGGGCTGGGTGCGGACGACGCCCGGCACGGCGACCGCCGCGTGCGCGGCGATCGCGGCGATGACCGGGGCGGCGATGACGGCCTCCGCTGTGGGCTCCGCGGCATCGCCGAGGTCGATCGTGATCACTGCGCTGGTCTCCCCTGAACTGCAGCCGGTGCCCGGTCGATCTTCTCAGGCGTCATAGAGGTCGGTGACGGTGAGGTCGAGCCGGGTCAGCTCGACGCCGATCCGCGCGCCGGCGGCGGCGTGGACGCGTTCCCGGACCAGGTCCAGTGCCGTCCCGGACGTGCCGGGGTAGGCCACGGCGAGGTCCATCTCGACCTCGATCGCGGCGCCGGGCCGGGCGGTGACCCGGCAGTGGCGCGCACGCACACCGGGGACGGTGTCGGCGGCGAAGCGCAGGACCGCGGCCACGACCTGTTCACTGATGCGGGCCTCGCCCGGCTCGGCCGTGGGCAACGGCAGCAGCTCGCGCCGCCGGACGTCGGCACGCACGGCGGACATGATGCGGCTGGTCAGGTCCCGCGACGGCGCGCTCGTGTCGTGCGCCAGTTCGGTGGTGGCTTCCTGGAGCACCCGCAGGCTGCCGTGCGCGGCGCGGCAGTGCGGGCAGTCGCGCTCGTGCGGGTCGTCGCCGAAGGAGTCCAGCCGCTCCCACAGCCGGTCCACGTCACGCCCGCACGGCAACGCGTAGTCCTGCGTGGCCGGGTTCACCGCCATGGCGCCATCACCTCCGCCAGTTGCACTCGGGCACGGCTGATGCGCCCGCGCACCGCCGTCGTGGTCGTGCCGATCGCCTCCGCGATCTCGTCGTAGGACCGGCCGTGCACTTCGCGCAGCAGCCAGCACGCCCGCTGCTCGGGCGTCAGCTCCCGCAACGCGGCCGTCAGTGCCCGCATCTGCGCGGAGGTCTCGGCCGCCCGCTCGGGACGTCCCGCCGAGCCCGGCGACTCGTGCTGGTCCGGTTGCAGTTCGGCGACCGGTTTGCGGGCACGCAGCGCGTTGAGGCACCGGTTGGTCGTGGCGCGGTAGAGCCAGCCCACGAACGCGGCGTCCTCCTGCAGCTGTGCCAGCCGCCGCCACGCGGTCAGGAACACCTCCTGCACCACGTCCTCGGCGTCGGCCTGCCTGCTCAGCATCCGCACCGCGAGCCGGAACATCGGTGCCTGGTAGCGGCGCACCAGCTCCTCGTACGAGCGCACGTCACCGTCGCGGGCGCGCGCGACCAGGGTCGTGTCGTCCAGCGGCGGTGACGGCGCATCGGCAGGTACGGGCGTGCTCATCCCGCCGTCCTTCCTCGTCCCATGCCCTACCGACACGGCTGCGCCCGATTCGTCACGGCCGGACCGGGTGACGGTGTTCACCCGGACGGCATCCCCGGCCCGGCCGCCACCGGTCAGTCCTTGTTCAGGGCACCCTTGATCGTGTCGGCGGCGTCGCGCACCGCCTCCTTGATCCCGGCCTTGGCCTGGTCGGCCTTGCCCTCACCGCGCAGCCGCTCGTCCCCGGTGGCCGCACCCGCGGCCTCCTTGGCCTTGCCCGTGAGGTTCTCGGCCGTGGTCCCGATCTTGTCCCCGAGTGACATCCTGCATCCCTCCTCCGGCGGGCGCACCTCGTGTGCGCCACTCTCGGGTGAGGACCCGCGGGGCCGATCGGTTGTCACGGGCGGATTCCGGTGATGCCCGTCACGGGGCCGCCCACCTCTACGATGTGGGGAAAGCAGCGCCGAACCGCGAGGATGGCATGGACGAGGACGGTACCGGCCGGGACTGGACGGCCGCGGACAAGGCGGCCTACCGCCGGCTGGTCCGCGCGCATCACCCGGACTTCGGTGGCGATCCCGACGAGTTCGTCGCGCAGCTCGCCCGGTTCCGCGCCGACCGGCGGGCGGGCGGGGAGCGCATCGTGTTCGTGTCCCGCCGCCGGGGTCTCGCCGGGGTGTTCGACGCCCTGCGGCAACGTCACCGCCGACGGCGGCGGCCACCCCGGGTCCAGTAGCGCGCCGGAGCCCGGTGGCTCGGCCGCTGGGCGACGGAGCCGAGGAGCCGGACGCGCCGATCTGTTCGGCGATCACCGGGCTCCGGATGACGGTCTCGATGCCGTGCAGGAGGGTGACGGGCAGCGCGGCCAGGAGAATGGCGAGGGCGACCGCGCCGGCCGCGGCGCTGGTGCGGGGGAAGCGCTGGGCGAACCGTGCCCGCCGTCCTTCCCGCGAACGGTGGTGCGGGCGCAGCACGTGTTCGCCGCCGCGCTCGGCGACGAAGTGGACGCGCTTGAGCCCGTACGCGCTGGCGGCCACCTCGATGACGCCCCGGCCGAGCCGCCGGTCCCGGTCGAGGACGAGGGACCGGCGAACGTGCTGGTGGTGCAGAACCGGCACAATCCGGCCACCCCGCACCGCGGCGGCGAGCTGATCGACGAGAAGGTCGGCGACCGGTCGCGGCTGGTGAGCCTCGAGGGCAGCGGTCACGGCGCCTACGTGGTCGGCGGCAACGCGTGCGCGCTCAACACGACGACCAGTTTCCTGGTGGCGGGTACCCTGCCCCGCGACGAGGTGACCTGCGGCTGACCGGCGTCGAGCGGGGCAGAACCGGACTCTCCGGTGCCTCGCCGCGCACCAGCGCCACCGACGCGGCTCCTTCGCGGCGGAAGCCCGCCCCAACCTGACGATCACCTGACGATGCCGCTGCACGGCTTCCCCGTCGCGGACCGCGCGGACGACGATCCTGGTGTTCCCGCGCGCCGCTCCCCGAGGTTCACCGACTTGCCCGTGCCCCGCCCCGGTCCCGTGAGCGCCGATCTCGGCGGGCCCCTCGATCTGGAACAGCAGGCGTGGGAGGCCACCCTGCGCGGCCGCGCCGCGGACGTCTACGACCGGATCATGGCGGTCAACGCACGGGTGCTGCTCCCGGAGGGCCCACTGACCCGCCGGGAAGCGCTCGAACGCTGGGCGCCGAACCTCACCTGGCCGCGCCACCGGCTGCGCGCCGAACGGGCCGTGCCCATCACCGACGGGATCACTTACCTCACCTACCAGGCGGTCGCGGGCGCGCGGGACGAGTACCACGCCGCATGCTCCAGCCTCTTCGTCCGCCGCGGCGACGCCTGGTGGCTGGTGTGGCACCAGCGGCAGGACTCGTTCTGACCGGAGTTCAGGCCCGGGAAGCGCACGGCTGCCCGGGCGAGGTCGCGCAGTCGACCTCGGCCCACACCCGCTTGCCCCCGTCCGGTGCGGGGCTGATGCCCCACCTCCGCGCCACCGCGCTGACCAGGAGCAGCCCGCGCCCGCCCGCGCGCTGGCGGGTGCCGGACCGGAACACCGCGTTGTCCTCGACCTCGACGCGCACGACGCAGGGATCCCGCCGTCGCAGGCGAACGCTGCGCCCACCGCCGCCGTGCACGTGCGCGTTGACCACCAGTTCGGTGAGCACCAGCTGCACCGCGCGCAGGTGGTCCTCACCGAGCCCGCCGAGCCGGTCGGCCGCCCACCGCCGGAGCACGTGCGTGCCCTCCGGCCTTCCTCCGGCGAGATCGGCCACGAACGGCCCGGCCCCGGGTGGACGCGTCACCCCTCAACTCTGCCCACGGCGCAACTCCGGTCACCTGACAAGTTCCTGACGATTCCCCCGCTTCGCCGCCGCGCTCGCCACGCACGGGCCGGCCCCGTTCCGGCGGTGGTAACAATGGCAGGCATGCCGACGCAGGTCCTCCTGGTGGAAGACGACCACCGCATCGCACAGGCCCTGAGCCTCGCGCTGGATGACGAGGGCTTCGGCGTGCTGCACGTGCCCGACGGGGAAACGGCGCTCGACGCGGTGGAGGCGGAGCGGGTCGACCTCGTTCTGCTCGACCTGATGCTGCCGGGGATGGACGGCATCACGGTGTGCCGCAGGCTGCGCGCCGACGGGGACCTGCCGATCATCATCGTGACCGCACGGTCCGACAGCCGGGACGTCATCGCCGGGCTGGAGGCCGGCGCCGACGACTACGTGACCAAGCCGCTGGTCGCGGGCGAGCTGGCCGCCCGGATGCGCGCCCTGCTGCGCCGCCGCTCGCCCGGGCGCCCGGCGGTCCTGCACGCCGGTGATCTGGAGGTGCGGCTCGACGCGGCGACCGTGTTCCGCGACGGGACGCAGCTCCACCTCACCCGCACCGAGTTCGGCCTGCTCGCCGAGCTGGCCGCGGCCCCCGGCACGGTCGTGACCAGGGAACAGCTGCTGAGCCGGGTGTGGGGCTACGACTACTTCGGCGACACGCGGCTGCTCGACGTGCACGTCCGCCGTCTGCGGCGCAAGGTCGAAACCGATCCCGACCAGCCGCGCCGGATCGTGACGGTGCGGGGCATGGGCTACAAGATCGAGCCAGGGCCGTGAGACGGCCCTGGCGGCACGTGCTGTCGCTGCGCTGGCGGGTGGCGATCGCGTTCGGGCTCGGTTCGCTGCTCGTCGCGGGCATGTTCGCGCTGGCGACCTGGAACCTGGCCAGCGGCTACATGCTGGACCAGCGCAGCCAGAGCGCGACCCAGCAGGCCGAGGTCAACGGCAGGCTGGTCGACGAAGCCATCCGCACCCGCTCCACCGGACTGGACGAACTGCTCACCGGGCTGGCGACCGGGCCGAACTCCAGCATCATCCTCGTGCGGCCCGGCACGCAGCTGACCAGCGGGCGGCCGGTCGACCTCGCCGCGCTGCCCCCGGCGTTCGTCTCCGCCGCCCGGTCGGGGCACGCGGTGCGGCAGCGGGTCCGGGTGCACGACTACCCCGCGCTCGCCATCGCCCTGCCGGTGCCCAGCGAAGGCGGCGCCTACATCGAACTGTTCCCGCTGACCGAACTGGACCGCACCTTCCGCTTCCTCAGCAGCCTCCTCGGGGGCGGCACGCTGGCCTGCGGTGTGCTCGGCGGCGCGCTCGGCCTGTGGACCAGCCGTCGCGCGCTGCGTCCGCTGACGGCGCTGACCGCCGCCGCCTCCCGCGTCGCGGCCGGTGACCTCACCGCGCGGCTGCCGGACCAGGCCGACGCCGACCTCGCGCCGCTCGCGCGCACGTTCAACGCCACCACCGAGGCGCTCGAACACCGGGTCCAGCGCGACGCCCGCTTCGCCGGGGACGTCAGCCACGAACTGCGTTCCCCGCTGACCACCATGACCAGCGCCGCGGAGGTGCTGCAGCGGCGCCGCCGGGACCTGCCCGATCCCGCCCGGCGCGCGCTCGACCTGCTGGTGCTGGAGGTGCACCGGTTCCGGCACATGGTCACCGACCTGCTCGAGATCTCCCGCGCCGACCGGCACGGCGACGACGAGGCGTGGGAGGTCCTCGACCTCACCGCGCTGGTCACCAACGTCGCCGCGCACCGCGGCCGGCCCGTCCCGCCGCTCGACGGGAGCGAGACGCCGGCCCTGGTCCGCGCGGACCGGCGGCGCCTGGACCGCGTCGTGGGCAACCTGCTCGACAACGCCGACCGCTACGCCGGCGGCCCGGTGCGGGTGGGCGTCCGCAGCGGCGGCGGCCGGGTCCGGCTGGAGGTCGACGACGCGGGACCCGGTGTCCCGGAGCACCTGCGGGACCAGATCTTCGAACGCTTCACCCGCGGCGACCGGGCCGGGCAGCGCGGCGGGGACACCGGCAGCGGGCTCGGGCTGGCCATCGTCGCCGAGCACGTGCGCAGGCTGGGCGGCCGGGTCCGGGCGGAGGACCGGCCCGGCGGTGGCGCCCGGTTCGTCGTCGAACTCCCGGAGGTCATGCCATGACTCGCTGGAGGTCACTGGCCGCGGCCGCGCTGGCCGCCGTGGTTCTCACCGCGTGCGGGGTGACCGCGCAGGAGGAGCCGGAACCCCTGACGACCACCTCCCCCACGGCCCCGACCACGCCCCGGCTGACGCAGCGGCCCGACCAGTCCTCGGCGACGACGACGGCCGTTCCGCCGGCTCCGGCGCCCGCCACGACGACGCTGTCGTCCTGACGGCGCGTGTGGACGGCCGGGAATCCCGCCGCCCACACACAAAACGCGAAAGATCCTCATTGTCAGGAGATCGTCAGCTGCCGGGCCGCGTGACGGTGCGAGGATGTGACGTCACCGAACACTTCGAGGAGGGACATGCTCAGCCACCGGCACGACGATCTGGTCACCTCCGTCAGCGCGAGCCTGGCAGGCGAGTTCGGCGATGCGGTTGCCACGAGCGAAATCGACCGTGTGGTCCGCGCCGCGCTGCGTGACCTCGACGGCCGCGTCGTGTCCGAAGCGGTGACCGAGATGCTGCACAGCCTGGCCCGCCACCGGCTTCGCCGGCTGGTGGCCGCGCACGACTGATCGTGACGACCCGCTACGGGCAGCACTGTCCCGTCGCCAGGGCCTCCGAGGTGCTCGCACTGCCGTGGGTGCCGCTGATCGTCCGCGAGCTGTTGCACGGACCGGCCACAGTGGACGGGCTGGTTCGTGGCCTGGCCGGGATTTCCCGGCCGCTGCTGCGGACCCGCCTGCGCCACCTGGAGCGCGCGGGAATCCTCGCGCGGGGCGGTGAGCGTGGGATCTACCGGCTTTCGGAGTCCGGCCGGGACCTCAGCGGCGTCATCGCGCACCTCGGGGACTGGGGCAGGCGCTGGCTGCCGCCGCCCGGCGCGCCGCGGCACCCGGAGCCGCTGCTCCTGGACATCTGCCGGGCGGCGGGCCCGATGGCCCGTCCCGCCACGATCCACCTCAAGTTCGTCGAGGTCCCGCCACCGGCGCACTGGTGGGTGTCGGCCGGACGTGACGGCTGCTCCCTGCACCGCGATCCGCCCGCGCTCCCGGCGCGGGTGCGCATCGACTGCACGTTGCGCGCGCTGTCCGACCTGTGGCTCGGTCACCGCGGCTGGCGTAATCTGCTGGGCGAGCACGCCATCCGGCTGCGGGGCAGCCGGGAGGCGGTGCGCGAGGTGGTGCGCTGGCTGGGCGACGCCAGGTCCGCGAGCCGGGCCGGGACGGGCTCACCGTGATCGCGCCAGTTACGGCACCCGCCCACGGAGTAGCCCTGCGGGAACCGACCGGAAGGAACGGCCGTGGCGCTCGTCCTGGCTTTCGGGATCGTCCTGCTGATCAGCGTCTCGCTGTCCGGGCTGGCCGCGCGCACGATCCTGTCGACCGCGCTGATGTTCCTCGTCGCGGGCGCGCTGATCGGCGACGGCGGGTTCGGGCTGATCAGCACCGGCCCCACGGACCCGCTGGTGTCCGTGCTCGCCGACCTCGCGTTGTTCACCGTGCTGTTCACCGACGGCCAGCGCGCGAACCTGCGGGCCCTGCGCGAGTCCTGGCGGCCCTCCGGCCGGGCGCTGGGTCCGGCGATGCCCCTGACCATGGTCGGCATCGCGCTGCCCGCCCACTTCCTCGCCGGCCTGGACTGGCCGACCGCGTTCCTGCTCGGCGCGATCCTCTCCCCCACCGATCCGGTCTTCGCCTCGGCGATCGTGGGCCGGTCCGACGTGCCCCTGCGGTTGCGGCGCCTGCTCAAGTGGAATCCGGGCTCAACGACGGGCTGGCCCTGCCGTTCGTCCTGATCTTCCTCGCCCTCGCCTCGCACGAGCAGTCCCACCTGGGCACGATCGTGCTGGAACCGGTCGGCGGCGCAACGCTTCGAGCCCTTCGGCGACCTGCTGTCCGAGATCACCAAGTTCGCCGCGCTGCTGGTGTTCGGCGCGCTGATCACGCCCGACCGGCTCGGCCACCTCTCCGCGGGCGGCTGGGTCCTCGCGGTGCTGGCGATCCTCCTGGTACGCCCGGTCGCGATGCTGCTGTCACTGCTGGGCACCCGGCTGTCCGGGCGGGAGCGGGCCACCGCGGCCTGGTGCGGGCAGCCGGAAGCCGCGACACGCGACGTGGCCGGGGAACGCACCAAGGAGGCCCGGTGACCCTGGCGCTCACACCGCGGTGAGGTCGAGCACGACCTTGACGTCGTCGTCGCGGGGCTGGAACGCCTCCTCCGCCCGTTCCAGCGGCACGCGGCGCGAGATCAGCCGGGACAACCACTCCGGGTCGGCCTTCGCCAGTGCGTCCGCCGCCAGCCGGAAGTGGCCGAGGTTGGCGTTCACCGAGCCGATCAGGGCGTCGTTTTCCAGGACGACCTCCCGGTTGAGACCGCCCGCGTCGACCGGTAGCCGGCGGCCCGGCGAGGAGACGCCGGTCAGGCAGACGAGGCCGTACGGGCCGGTGACGGTCATCGCCCCCAGCACCACGGGTGGCGCCCCGGTCGCCTCGACCACGATGTCGGGCCGCAGCTCCCGGCCGAGCTCGTCCAGTCCCCCGTGGTGGTAGGTGGCACCGAGGTCGGCGACCAGCCGCGGTTTGGGCCCGCCCGTCACCCGGTCCAGCACGTGCACGTCGAGCCCGCGCTGGCGGCCGAGCAGCGCGGCCAGCAACCCGATCGGGCCGGCACCGGTGACCAGCACGGTTTCCGGTTCGAACCAGGCGCGGCGGCCCACCCGTTCGATCTGGTCCCAGGCCTTGGCCACCACGCTCGCCGGTTCCATCAGGACCCCGTTCCGTTCCAGGCCGGGGTCCAGGCGCACCGCGTAGTCCGCCTCGACCGTCCAGGACGTGCTGCCGTAGCCGTCGGCCTCCTTGATGCCGCGCTCGGTGTAGCGGCCGTTGCGGCACATGTCGAACTGGCCGTGCGCGCAGGCCCCGCACGGCACCGGATCGGGACGGCGCACCACCCCGGCGACGAGGTCACCACGGCGGAATCCGCTGTCCTCCGGCGCTTCGCGGATCCGTCCCAGCGACTCGTGCCCCAGCACCAGGTGGTCCCGGCCGGGCGGCGCCCACCCGTAGTCCCCCGCGAGGATTTCCCGGTCCGTGCCGCAGATCCCCAGTGCCAGCCCGTCGACCGCCAGCTCCCCCGGCCCCGGCCGTGGATCCGGCACTTCGGACACGGCCAGGGACTCCGCCTTGCCGGGCCGCACCGTCACCGCGCGCATGAGTTCTCCTTCCGGTCGCCCGCCCCGGCCCGGGTACCCGCCGCGCGGCCGGTGACGCATGACCGGGGACATCTGCGGGTACCACCACGACTGTCCGGTCAGGAGGGAGCGAGGTGGCACTGCGCATCGAGGACTACGCCCTGATCGGCGACACCCGGACCGCCGGTCTGGTCGGCCGGGACGGTTCGATCGACTGGCTGTGCCTGCCGCGGATCGATTCGGGCGCCTGTTTCGCCGCTCTGCTGGGCGGGGCCGAGCACGGCCGGTGGGCCCTGGCCCCGGCGGGCGCTGCCCGGACCGTCCGCCGCGCCTACCGGCACGACACCCTGATGCTGGAGACGGAGCTGGCGAACGACGAGGGCACCGTGCGGATCACCGATTTCATGCCGGTGCGGCCTGAGCATCCGCGGGTGCTGCGGCTCGTGGAAGGGGTGCGCGGGCGGGTCCGGATGCGCAGCGAGGTCACGGTGCGGTTCGACTACGGCCATGACCACCCCTGGATCCGTGGCGACGACGACCGGTTGCGTGCGATCTCCGGACCCCACGCGGTGATCCTCGACGGCGACGTGCCCCACCGCCACGACGACCGCGCGGTCTGCTCCGCGGAGTTCAGCGTCGGCGAGGGCGAGCGGGCGGGGCTGCGCCTGTCGTGGACCGGCGCGCGGCAGTCCGCTCCGGAGCCGGTCGACGTCGTCACCGCGCTGCGTGACACCGACCGCTGGTGGCGGGACTGGGCGGCCCGGTGCACGTACCGGGGTGCCTACCGGGACGCGGTGGTGCGGTCGCTCATCACGGTGAAAGCGCTTACCTACGCTCCCAGTGGCGGGATCGCCGCCGCGGCCACCACCTCGCTGCCCGAACGGCTCGGCGGGGTGCGCAACTGGGACTACCGGTTCTGCTGGATCCGCGACGCCACGTTCACGCTGATGACGTTGCTGGAGGCCGGGTACGAACGCGAGGCCCGCGACTGGCGCGAATGGCTGCTGCGCGCCACGGCCGGCGCCCCGGAGCAGATGCAGATCATGTATGGCATCGACGGGGAACGGCGGCTCACCGAGTCCGAACTGCCCTGGTTGCCCGGATACGCCGGTTCGCGGCCGGTCCGCACCGGCAACGCCGCGTCGGCGCAGTTCCAGCTCGACACCTACGGCGAGCTGATGGACGCGCTGCACCAGGCCCGCGCGCGCGGCATCCCGCCCGACCGGGACGCCTGGCGCCTGCAGCGTTCGCTGCTCGATTTCCTGGAGTCCCACTGGGACGATCCGGACAACGGCATCTGGGAGATGCGCGGTCCGCGGCGGCACTTCACCCATTCGCGGGTGATGGCGTGGGCGGCGGTGGACCGCGCGGTGCGGGGTGTCGAGCAGTTCGGGCTGGACGGGCCCCTCGACCGCTGGAAGGCCCTGCGCGAGGAGATCTTCACCGACGTCTGCCGCCATGGTTTCGACGCTGACCAGGGCACGTTCACCCAGTACTACGGTGGATCCACTGTGGACGCCGCGCTGCTGCTGCTCCCCGCGGTGGGCTTCCTGCCCGCCGATGACCGCAGAACGCGCGGAACCGTGGCGGCGATCGAGAAGCACCTGCTGCGGGACGGCCTCGTCCAGCGGTACCCGATGACGGACCGGTCGCAGGAGCTGGACGGCCTGCCCGCGGGCGAGGGCGTTTTCCTGCCGTGCTCCTTCTGGCTGGCCGACAACTACATCCTGCAGGGCCGCCGCGGCGAGGGCCGCGCGTTGTTCGAGCGCCTGCTCGACCTGCGCAGCGACGTCGGCCTGCTGTCCGAGGAGTACGACACCGGCGCACGACGCCTGGTCGGCAACGTGCCCCAGGCCCTGTCCCACGTGGCGCTGATCAGCACCGCGCTCAACCTCGACCGGAACACCGGCCCAGTGCACCGCCGGAGCGGCTGAGCGTTTCCGTTCTTCCTTGATGCCCAAGGGAGACCGCCGTCTCATGCGGGTGTGAGCGCGGGCGCGCGCCGGGGCAGCGCGGTGGTCACCGTGAGCGCCACGGCCGCGATCACCGCGAACACGGTGAACGCCAGGCCGTAACCGCCGCCGGTGATCAGCACCGCGGCGAGCTGGGCACCGATCGCGCCGCCGGCCGTCCGTGCGATGGTGTTGACTCCGGTGGCCACGCCGGTCTGGTGCGGCTCGACGGCGTCCACCACGAGCGTGCCGAACGCGGCGAAGGCCAGTCCATACCCCGCGCCGAGGAACAATCCCGCCACGCCGATCTGCCACAGCACGTCGTGCGCGAACGCCAGCGCCACGCACGAGACGATGCCCAGCGCGGCGCCCGCCCGGACCGCGACCCTGCCGCCGAGCCGCGGCGCGAGCGGTGTGGCGACCAGCATCGCGACGACCATCGGCAGCAGCGCGATCACGATCCGGTCCTCCGCCACCAGGTGCGGGACCAGCGTGATCACCCCGAACATCGCCGCGCCGATCACCGTGGTCGCCGCGTTCGTGACCGCCATCGCGCGCCTGCCGAGGAGCCGCAGGTCGACCAGCGGCCCCGGCGTCCGCAACTCCACGGCGGCGAACGCGGCGAACAACCCCGCCGTCACCGCGAAAACCCCGACGGCCGGCCCGGCTCCCCACGCCCTGGCCTGACTGATGCCCAGCAGCAGCCCGGCCAGGGCACCGCCGAGCAGGGCCGCACCCGCGAAGTCGATTCGTCCACCGGACCGGGTTTCGCCGGCGGGCAGCAGCGCCATGAGCACCAGCGCCACGAGCCCCAGCGCGAGCAGCGGCCAGAACAGCGCGTCCGTGCCGAACGAGCCGAGCAGCGGGCCCGCGGCGAGCATGCCCGCCGATCCACCGATCCCGAACATCGCGGACAGGAGCGCGATCAAACCCGGCAGCCGTTCCGGCGGCGCCGCGCGCCGCACGAGCCCGAACGCGAGCGGGAACACCCCGGCCGCGAGCCCGGCGATCGCCCGTCCGGCCAGCAACAGCGGGAACGAGCCGGCGAGCGCGCACAGGAGCAAGCCCACGACGAAACACCCGAGGCAGCCCAGCGCGATGCGCCGGTACCCGAACAGGTCACCGAGCCGTCCGGCGATCGGGGTGGCGACCGCGGCGGCGAGCATGAACGCCGTGAGCGCCCAGGGCGCCGCGGTGGCCGACACCCCGAACTCGCGGGAGAACGCGGGCAGCGCCGCGATGACGATCGTCTGGGCGGTGCTCACGGCGAACGCCGCCACCAGCACCGCCGCGACGGTGAGTCTCGTGGTCATCGACTGTCCTTTCCGGATCGTGCGGCGGGGAAGCAGGACCAGGGGGTCGACCCGGCGAGCAGCCACATCACCTGCCCGGTCCAGTCCGCCGCTCCCCCTCGTCGGCCACCGGCCGCCTCCAGTAAGGGGAACCTAACCACTTGCGGACGCTGTCCGCAAGCGCGCTCGCGGCAGTGCCCCGGACCGGCCATGAGACTTCCGGTGCGTCGACGGGAGCGTTACCGGAGCAGGCGGGCGGTCCGCGAGGATGCGGCGCGGCAGCACGCACCGCGGCGGGAGCACTCCGGTTCGTAGCAGCGGGACAGGATGCCGGACGCGAACCGGCGCAGACCGACCGTCCGCGCCGGACCTCGGGAGTCAGCCGGCGCGGATGCCGCGCCACACGAGCTCGACCAGCTCGGCCGCCTGACCTTCCCAGTCACCGTCGGGGTCGAGGTAGAGCAGGCCCATGAGCCCGCGCATCACCGTTTCGGCCGTCACGTCCGGCCGCACCAGGCCCGCTTCGGCGTTGGCGCGCAGCAGGGCGTCCATCGCGCTCCCGATGGATGTGACCCCACCGCCGGGCAGCGTTCCCCGCTCCGCGGTCGCCGCGGCCAGCGCCTTCGCCAGACCGCACTTGGTGATCATGTAGCGCGCCAGGTGGCCCGCCGTCCAGGTGCGGAAGGCCCCGGCGGGCCCGGCGTGCTCCAGCAGCTCCGGCACGACGTCCACCAGCTGCCGCACCTCGCGCTCGTACACGGCCAGGATGAGGTCCGCGGGGGCCGGAAAATGCCGGTACACGGTGCCCACGCCGACCCCGGCCCGCTTCGCGATCGCGTTGAACGACACCTCGCCCGTCGCGGCGAGAGTCTGCGCCGCGACGGCCAGGATGCGTTCGTGGTTGCGCCGGGTGTCGGCACGGCGTGGGCTGACCGAACCCGTCATGTTCCTCCCTCGCCTCCTCCGGTGCCCGATCACGGTAACCCGCCGACCTGGAGTAACTCCGGGGGTACTGTTCGTTGCGAAGCGGATTGTAATCCGATACCGTCGATCTCAGCCCAAGCGGATTTTTATCCGGTTGACGTTCCCGGCCGACCGGCCCCGCCCAGGGCCGTTCACCCACCACGTTGTCAGGGAAGAGATTCAGTGGACATCTCACTCGAAGTGAACGGAAACCCCGAACACCTCACCGTCGACCCCGGTGTGACGCTGCTCGACGCGCTGCGCGAGCGGCTCGACATCACCGGGCCCAAGAAGGGATGCGACCGCGGCCAGTGCGGCGCGTGCACGGTGCACGTCGGCGGCAGGCCCGTGCTGTCGTGCCTCACCCTCGCCGCCACCGTGACCAAACCGGTCACCACGGTGGAAGGACTGTCCACAGGGGACGAACTGCACCCCGTGCAGCAGGCGTTCGCCGACCAGGACGCCCTGCAGTGCGGGTTCTGCACGCCCGGGCAGATCATGTCCGCGGTGGCCGCCGTCGAGCAGGACGTCGACGACGTCCGCGAGTTCATGTCCGGCAACATCTGCCGCTGCTCGGCGTACCCGAACATCGTCAAGGCCGTGCGCCAGGCTTCCGAAACGACGAGGAGCACCGGTGCGACCCTTTGAGCTGACCGCCCCGGCGAGCGTCGGCGACGCGCTGGGCTCGACCGGCACCTTCCTGGCGGGCGGCACCACGCTCGTCGACCTGATGAAGCTCGACGTCCTGACGCCGCGGCACGTCCTGGACATCAACGGGCTTCCGCTGCACGGCATCGACACGGCCGAGGGCCTGCGGATCGGCGCGCTCGAGCGGATGGCCGACATCGCCGCGCACCCCGGCGTGTACCCGGTGATCTCGCGCGCCCTGCTGCTCAGCGCCTCCCAGCAGCTGCGCACCATGGCGAGCATCGGCGGCAACCTGATGCAGCGCACGCGGTGCACCTACTTCCGCGACGTGTCCATGCCGTGCAACCGGCGCGACCCGGGCAGTGGCTGCCCCGCGATCTCCGGCGCGAACCGGATGCACGCGGTGCTCGGCACGAGCGAATCCTGCGTCGCCACCCACGCCAGCGACGTCGCGGTCGCCTTCGTCGCGCTCGACGCCGAGATCCGGCTCACCGGGCCCGACGGTGAGCGCACCGTCAAGCTGGCCGACTTCTACCGCACCCCCGGCGGCACCCCGGAGGTCGAGCACGACCTGCGCCCCGGCGAGCTGATCACCGAGGTGATCGTGCCGCGGCTGGACTGGGCCGCCCGCTCGACCTACGTCAAGGTGCGCGACCGGCAGTCCTACGAGTTCGCGCTGTGCTCGGCCGCGGTCGCCGTGGACGTGCGGGACGGGATCGTCGCCGACGCCCGGGTGGCGGCCGGTGGCGTGGGCACCGTGCCGTGGCGGCTGAGCGCCGTCGAAGCGGCACTGCGCGGCAAGCCGGCGACGGAGGAGTCCTTCGCCGCGGCGGCCGCGCTCGCCGTCGAGGACGCGCAGCCGCTGACGGAAAACGCTTTCAAACTGACCCTGCTGCCGCGGACGATCGTCCGCGCCCTGCTCGAAGTCACCGAGGGGAGCCGCTGATGCCGGCACGGCTGGACGCGCCGCTGAAGGTCACCGGCAGCGCGAAGTACGGGGTGGACCACAACTTCCCCGGCATGGTGTACGGCTACGTCGTGGTCAGCACCATCGCCAACGGCGAGATCGAGAGCATGGACGTCACCGCGGCGAAGAGCGCGCCTGGCGTGCTCGCGGTGTACTCGCCGTTCGACCCGCTGGCGCTCGCCCCCGTCGCGACACCGATGCTCGGCGAGACGTGGGTACCCCTGCGTGACACGGAGGTCGCCTACGTCGGGCAGCCGATCGGCTTCGTCGTGGCGGAGACGTTCGAGCAGGCGCGCGACGCCGCGATGCTGGTCGAGGTCTCCTACCGGGAGCGGCCCGCGCTGACGTCGCTGGAAGACGGGCTCGACACGGCGGTGGAGGCCGCACCCGGCCACACGGACGCGCCGCCGACGCTCACGGTGCTGGAGGACGGGATCGACTCCATCGACGACGCCTTCGCCGCGAGCCCGGTGGTCGTCGACGCGACCTACCACACGGCGCCGCAGAACCACACCCCGATGGAGCCGCATTCGGCCGTCGCGGTGTGGGAGGACGGCACGCTGACCGTCTACAGTGGAAACCAGGGCTCCGATCTGCAGGCCTACGAGCTGGCGACGGCCCTGGAGCTGGACCCGTCGGCGGTGCGGGCGCTGAACCCGTTCGTGGGCGGCGCGTTCGGCGGCAAGGGCCGCACCTCCGCGCCGGCGTTCCTGGCCGCCGCCGCGTCACGCGCGCTCGGCAAGCCGGTGAAGGCGTCGCTGACGCGGGAGCAGGTGTTCACGGCGACCGCGGGCCGGGCGGCGACGGTGCAGCGGATCACGCTGGGGGCGGAGCGGGACGGCACGCTGGTCGCGCTGCGTCACGACTCGTGGTGCAGCACCGACATCGCGCGCTCGTTCATCGAGCCGACCTCGCACGGCACCTCCCGCGAGTGGTACGCGACGCGGAACCTGGCGATCAGCCAGAAGATCGTGCCGCTGAACCTCCCGCCGACCACGTTCATGCGGGCCCCGGGTGAGGCGCCCGGCTCGTTCGCGCTGGAGAGCGCGATGGACGAGCTGGCCGAGGCGCTCGGGATGGACCCGATCGAGCTGCGGCAGCGGAACAACTCGCTGGCCCCGCCCGGCAAGGACCTGCAGTGGTCGAGCAAGCACCTGGACGAGTGCTTCCGCATCGGCGCGGAACGGTTCGGGTGGTCCGAGCGCGCGCCGCGGGGCCGCGCCGAGGGCGACTGGCTGGTCGGCATGGGTGTGGCCGTGGCGATGTTCCCCGCGCTCCGGTTCCCGGCGTCGGTGGGCGTCACGCTGAACGCGGACGACACCGCCGACGTCGGCACCAGCGGCGCGGACCCGGGAACCGGACTGCTGACCGTCATGGCGATGGTGGGCGCGGAATCGCTGGACATCCCGGCCGCGCGGATCACGCCGCGCCTCGGCGACTCGGCGTTGCCCGCCGGCGGCATGTCGGGCGGGTCGACCGCCACGGCCAGCGCGGGCACGGCGATCATGGCGGGCGCGGCCCAGGTGATCGACGAGCTGCTCGCGCTCGCCTCGGCTCCGGGCGCCCCGTTCGACGGCGAGGAGACCACCTACGCCGACGGCCGGGTGCACGGTGCGACCGGGTCGATGACCTTCGGCGAGGTGTTGCGCGCGGTGGGCCGCTCCAGCATCACGGCGGTCGGTTCGACGGCGCCCGGCGAGGAGATGACCAAGCACTCGTTCAGCTCGTTCGGCGCGCACTTCGCCGAGGTGCGGGTGCACCGCCTGACGCGGGAGGCGCGGGTGTCGCGGATGCTCGGGGTCTTCGACGGCGGCCGGGTCATCAACCCCAGGGCGGCGCGCAGCCAGCTGGAGGGCGGCATGATCTGGGGCGTGTCGGCGGCGCTGCACGAGGGCTTCGAGGTGGAGCCCAGCGGCCGGTTCGCCAACGCCGACCTCGCGGGCTACCTGGTCCCGGTCAACGCCGACATCCCGGAGATCGACGTGCAGTTCGTCGAGTACCCGGACACGCTGCACAACGACCTCGGCGCACGCGGCCTCGGCGAGATCGGCACGGTCGGGGTCGCGGCGGCGGTCGCCAACGCGATCCACAACGCCACCGGCATCCGGGTCCGCCACATCCCGATCCGGATCGAGGACCTGCTCGGCTGACCCCCCGGTCCCTGCGGCAGCCGCTGGTCGCGCGGCGTGAGCACATCGCGGTGTGGGAACAGCACCTGCGCGCGGTCCGCCCGGACCTCGACGGGCGTCAGGCGCGGGTGCTGGTGCACGCCGGTTTCGGGGTGGTGGAGGCCGGACGCGAGCCGCGGTGGGAGGACACGCCCGCCCACCGCGCCGCCGTCGCCGCTCTCCTCCCGGGCGCGCTCGGGCCCGGAACCTGAGCGTCCGCTGTGGACGGTGCGGCACGCGTGGCGTCACGGCCTCCCGGCCGCGGTCCAGCGACGGTAAGCGTCCGCGTCGACGTTGCTGCCGCAGATGATCGTGGCCACGTGGCGGCCCTCGAAGCGCTCGCGGTTCTCCAGGATCGCCGCGATGCCGAGGGCGGCGGAGGGGTTCGACGACGAGGCCCGCGTGGTCGAGCAGCATCCGCATTCCGGTCAGGATCGCCGCTTCCCGGACCAGGACCACGTCGTCGGCGACCTGGCGCCGGTCGTCCAGCACCTCGGGGATGGGGTGGCGGCCGGCGGCGCCGTCGGTGATGGTGTCGATCGTGCCGGTCGATGTCCAGGCTGTCTTCGACCAGCCGGATGCCCTCCCGCCGGGCGAGGGCGGCCGCGCGCTCACGGGCCGCTTCGATGTCGCCGTCGACGAGGTCCAGGGCCGCGCCCAGCGCGCGGATGCGGTCGAGTTTGACGGTCGGTGCGGCGCGGGAAGCCACCACGGTGACCTCGATCCCCCGGCGGCGGCCGGACCACGCGAGGGCCTGGCCGAGGTTGCCCGCGCTGGCGCACGCCACGGCCCGCGAACCGGTTCCGGCGAGCGCGCTCGCGACGAGTTCGGTTCCATGGGCCTTGAAGCTGCGGACCGGGTTCGCCGTTTCGAGCTTGATGCTCACCGCGCAGCCCAGGCGTGGCTCCAGCGCTTCGCACCGGTCGAGCGGACTGTCCGGGAACACCGGATCGATCACCCGCGGGAGACGGCCGCGCGGAAACGGGACGAGCCCGGCCGATCCCATCAGGGACCGGCCGGGCTCGCGATGCAACGAATCAGGCCAGGTCGAACCGGTCGAGTTCCATGACCTTCGTCCAGGCCGCGACGAAGTCCGCGACGAACTTCTCGCGGGCGTCCGCACTGGCGTAGACCTCCGCCAGGGCACGCAGCTGCGAGTTGGCGCCGAAGATGAGGTCGACCGCGGTGGCGGTCCACTTCAGCTCGTCGGTGGCCGCGTCGCGGATCTCGTAGACGTTCTCCGCCGACTCCGAGCCCTTCCACCGGGTGCCCGGCGCGAGCAGGTTCGCGAAGAAGTCGTTGGTCAGCACGCCCGGCTGGTCGGTGAGGACACCGTGCTCGCTGGCACCGTGGTTGGCGCCGAGGGAGCGCAGGCCGCCGACGAGGACGGTCATTTCCGGCGCGGTCAGGTTCAGCATGTAGGCGCGGTCGACGAGCAGCACCTCCGGCTGCAGCTTCTCACCGGCACGCAGGTAGTTGCGGAACCCGTCGGCACGCGGTTCGAGCACCGCGAACGACTCGACGTCGGTCTGCTCCTGCGAGGCGTCCGTGCGGCCCGGGTGGAACGGCACCGTCACCTCGACACCGGCGTCGCGCGCGGCCTTCTCGACCGCGGCCGAACCGGCCAGCACGATCAGGTCGGCGAGCGAGACCTGCGCGCCACCGGCTTCGTTGAACTCCTTCTGGATGCCTTCGAGCTTCTCCAGGACCGGCGCGAGCTGCTCGGGCTGGTTGACCTCCCAGTTGCGCTGCGGCTCCAGGCGGATGCGGGCACCGTTGGCGCCACCGCGCTTGTCGGTGGAGCGGAAGCTGGCCGCGGACGCCCAGGCGGTGCTGACCAGCTGGGCGGTGGTCAGGCCGGAGTCCAGCACCTTCGCCTTGAGGGCGGCGATGTCGGCCTCACCCACGAGCTCGCCCTCGACGGCCGGCACCGGGTCCTGCCACAGCTGTGGCTCGGCCACCCACGGGCCGAGGAAGCGGCTGACCGGGCCCATGTCGCGGTGCAGCAGCTTGTACCACGCCTTGGCGAACGCCAGCGCGAACTCGTCCGGGTTCTCCATGAACCGGCGGGAGATCGGCCCGTACACCGGGTCGAAGCGCAGCGCCAGGTCCGTGGTGAGCATGGTCGGCTTGTACTTCTTGTTCGGGTCGTAGGGGTCCGGGATGATCTCCGGAGCGTCCTTGGCGACGTACTGCTTGCCGCCGCCGGGGCTCGTGGTCAGCTCCCACTCGTACCCGAACAGGATCTCGAAGAAGCGGTTGCTCCACTCGGTCGGCCGGTCGGTCCAGGTGACCTCGAGGCCACTGGTGATCGTGTCGCCGCCCTTGCCGCTGCCGTGGGTGCTCATCCAGCCCAGGCCCTGCGCCTCCAGCGGGGCGGCCTCGGGCTCCGGGCCCACGTGGTCGTCGGCGACACCGGCGCCGTGGGTCTTGCCGAAGGTGTGGCCGCCGGCGATCAGCGCGACGGTCTCCTCGTCGTTCATCGCCATCCGGCCGAAGGTCTCCCGGATGAAGTGACCGGCCGCCATGAAGTCCGCGCTGCCGCGGGGACCCTCGGGGTTGACGTAGATGAGGCCCATCTCGGTCGCGCCGAGGTCGGGCACCATCTCGGTGTCGCTGGCGTAGCGCTCGTCGCCCAGCCAGTCGTCCTCGGGGCCCCAGAAGATCTCCTCCGGCTCCCAGGTGTCCACGCGACCGAAGCCGAAGCCGAAGGTCTTGAAGCCCATCGACTCCAGCGCCACGTTGCCCGCGAGCACGAGCAGGTCGGCCCAGGAGATCTTCTGGCCGTACTTCTGCTTGACCGGCCACAGCAGGCGGCGCGCCTTGTCCAGGTTGGCGTTGTCCGGCCAGCTGTTGAGTGGGGCGAAGCGCTGCGCGCCGTCACCGGCGCCGCCGCGGCCGTCGTGGATGCGGTAGGTGCCCGCGGAGTGCCAGCTCATGCGGATCATCAGGCCGCCGTAGTGGCCGAAGTCGGCGGGCCACCAGTCCTGCGAGGTGGTGAGCACCTCGGTGATGTCGCGCTTGAGGGCGTCGACGTCGAGCTTGGCGAACTCCTTGGCGTAGTCGAAGTCCGGGGCGAGCGGGTTCGACTTCGACGAGTGGGCGTGCAGCACCGTCAGGTCGAGCTGGTTGGGCCACCAGTCCTTGTTGGTGCGCGGACGGCCACCGGTCTTCGAGGTCGGCGAGTCGATCGCCGGGTTCTCGCTCTCGCTGCCGTGCGCGGTGACGGAGTCGTGCGCGACCGGGCACCCGGCCGCCGCCTTCTGGTCCACCCCCTGCGCGCTCGAGGGGACGTTGTCCTGGGTGTCGCTCATCTACTTGCCTTCCGAGCCGGCGAATCGTGGGAACTGCGTTCGGCCGCGCAGTCGGGGCAGGTGCCCCAAAAGACGACCTCCGCCTCGTCGATCACGTAACCGTGGTCGTCGGAGGCGGTGAGACAGGGCGGGTGACCGACGGTGCAGTCGACGTCGGCGATCGCGCCGCAGGTGCGGCACACCACGTGGTGGTGGTTGTCCCCCACCCGGGATTCGTAGCGGGCGTTGGCCCCGGCGGGCTGGATGCGCCGCACCAGTCCCGCGTCGGTGAGCGCCCGCAGCACGTCGTAGACCGCCTGGTGCGACACCGTGGGATGCTCGGCCCGCACCAGCGCGATCACCTGTTCGGTGTCGACGTGCGGGTGGTCGCGCAGCGCGGCGAGCACCGCCAGGCGGGGGCGGGTCACGCGCAACGAGACGGCCCGCAGCTGCGCCTCGAAGTCCGACGTCACGCGACGAACCCTAGAGCACTTGTCTGGAGCGAATCAAGTTACCCCGGTCGGCGCGTCCGGCGCGGTGCCGGTACCGGCGCACGATGAAGTGCGGGCGCTCGGCCAGCACGCACGCAGCGTGGAGGTGCCGGACCAGCGCGGGATCCTGGACCGGTTCCTCGCGCTGGGCAAGCTGCTCGGTGCCGGCTTCCCCGTGCACCATCCCGAGTGGACACGCTGCTCGGCGAAGTGGCGGTGACCGCCGATCCGGAGACGGTGCCCGCGGTGGTCACCAGGGTGCGCCGGACCCAGCTGCGGTTCGGCGCCATGCCACCCGGGGACGGGAGGCACCGGATCGGCGCGCCCGCCCCGAGCGCTGTCCAGGACGTGGTCAACCTGGGCTGGAAACCGGCGGCGCGGATCCGCGGCCGGGCACCGGGCCGTCTTTCGGTAGCGGGCTGGGCGGACCGGGTCGACCAGGTCGTCGAGGTGCGTGCGGAACTGGACGTGCCCGCGGTGCTGCTGCGGCCGGACGGGCACGTGGCGTGGGTGGGCAAGGACCCGCGGGACCCGGCCGTGCGGCTGCCCGTGTGGTTCGGCGATGCCTGAGACGAGCGTGTCCCTCACCGTGGACGCGCCGGCTCCGGAGCACGCAGGAGCGACTTGAGCCCGGCGCGAGGATCGGCGAGGACGGCCGGTGGTGGCGCGGCCCGGCGCGCGATGAGCAGTTCGGCGAGCCGGATGTCGCGGGCGACCGTGGTGCCCGTGCCCGCACCCGCGGCAGCCACGAGCGAGCCGTCGGCGGCGAGGCCGAACCAGATCTCCGTCCCGTCCGGCCGCGGCCGGACGACGTCAGCCACCGCGGCCGCGGGCAGACCCGTCACCTGCAGCGTCAGCTCGTACTGGTCGCTCCAGAACCAGGGGACACCGGCGTAGCGCTCGTCGTCCAGCCCCAGCATCGCCCGCGCCGCGGCCGCTCCGTGTTCCCGCGCCGCGCGCCAGGACTCCAGCCGCAGCCGGGTCCGGTACAGCGGGTGCGGGAACGAGCAGCAGTCACCGGCGGCGAACACGCCCGGCGCCGAGGTGCGGAACCGCCCGTCGACCACGATCCCGTCCCGGACGGCCAGCCCGCCCGAGGCGGCCAGCGCCGTCTCGGGCACCGCGCCGAGACCGGCCACGACCACGTCCACCTCGTCACCGGCGAGGTCGATCCCGGACGAGGTCCGCCCGAGAGCGGCGACGGTGGTGCCGAACCGCAGCCGCACGCCCTCGTCGCGGTGCCGTCGCTCGACCGCCGCCGCGATCCGCGCCGGAACGGCACGCCCCATCGCGCGCGGACCCTGCTCCACCACCGTGACCGAACATCCCAGCGCCACCGCGGACGCCGCCACCTCCAGCCCGATCAGGCCCGCTCCGATCACCCCGATCCGGGCACCGGAGGTCAGCACCGGCCGCAACGCGGCGGCGTCCGCCCGGGTGCGCAGCGTCCGGACCGGCGCGCCGAGCGGGGGCGGCTGTCGCGCCCGCGCCCCGGTCGCCAGCAGGAGACGGTCGTATCCCAGTACCGTTCCGCCGGCGAGTTCCACGGTCCGGCGGGCCGGATCGAACCTGCTGACCGCGATCCCGTCGAGCAGTGCGATGCCGCGGTCGTCGAGCATCGCCCGGTCACAGATCGGCGTGGACGTCCAGTTCTTGGACAGCGGCGGCCGTTCATAGGGCGGCGCCGGTTCCGCGCCGATCAGTGTGACGGGATCCGTGCACCCCAGCTCCCGCAGCGTGAACGCCGCACGGGTGCCGCACTCCCCCGCGCCGACGATGACGATTCCCGGCCCGGCCATCAGTCGATCTCGATGTGGACGGTCCCGTCCTGCACGCGCGCCGGATAGGTGCGCAGGCCCACGAGGACCGGCGCGCCGAGCGCCTCGCCGCTGGTGTAGTCGAAGCGCCCGTTGTGTTTCGGGCATTCGATCGTGGAACCCAGGACCAGCCCGTCACACAGCAATTCGCGTTCGTGGGTGCAGTGGCCGTCGATCGCGTGGAAGTCACCCGCGGGCGACCGCACGATCGCGTAGTCACGGCCCTCGTGCCGGAACGGGACGACGTCCTCGTCGTCGACGTCGTCGGCCGCGCACGCGGCGATCCACCGGGACATCGGCGTTCCCTCCTCAGTGAGCCTGCGCGCGTCCGTCGGACCGCGGGTGATACGGGGCGGCTCCCGGCGGGAGCTCGCGGCGGACGTAGAACGTGGGATCCTTCAACTGCCGCAGCACGGCCGGGACGATCTCGCGGTAGGCCGCCCACAACGACGGGTAGGCCGGGGCGAGATCGTGCTTGATCTCCTCGTGCAGCTCGGGCAGCCGGTGACTGGGCACCATCGGGAACATGTGGTGTTCCACGTGGTAGTTCATGTTCCAGTACAGGAACCGGTGGATCCGGCTCATGTGGACGGTCCGGGTGTTGAGCCGGTGGTCGAGCACGTTCTCCCCCATCCCGGCGTGCTGGGTCACCGCGTAGACGACGTGCAGGAACGTCCCGTAGATCCGCGGGCCGCCGATCAGCACGACCGGCAGGACACTGCCCCACGCGAAGCACGCCGCGATCGTGCCGGCGTGGATCGCCAGCCAGATCCGCGAGGTGCGGAACACCTTGTGCCACTCGGATTCCGGGATGAACACGCGTTCCTCGGCGTCGAGCCGCCCCGCCGAATGCCGCACCATCGCCCACAGCGCGACCGGAACGTCGACCAGTCCGGCCAGGTTGGCCAGCAGGCGCGCCAGCCGGGCGGGCCGCATCACGGCGATCTCCGGGTCCCGGCCCAGGATGAGGGTATCGGTGTGATGGCGCGCGTGCTGCCAGCGCCACACGGTGGGCTCGCGCATCATGAAGAACGACGCCAGCTGGTAGACGACCTGCGAGTACCACCGGGTCCGGAACGGCGTGCCGTGCCCGCACTCGTGCCAGCGTGAGTCCGAAGCCGACCCGTAGAGCACGCCGTAGACCAGGAAGCACGGTACCGCCGCCCAGCTTCCCCAGAAGAAGATCCCCAGCCCGCCCGCGACGATCATCAGGCCGAGCCAGAGCCCGGTGTCCCGCAGACCGGGCCAGTCCGAACGGCGCATCAGCTCCTTCATCCGCTTGCGCGGCACGGCGCTGCGGAACCAGTCGCCGTCGGCGAGCCCGGCTTCCACCGCGCGCGCCGCCTCCGGGCCGGTGAGGCTGTAGCGCGCCAGCCTGTCCTTGTTCCGCATCCCGCGCCTCTCTACTAGAACGAGATAGTATCTCGATCTAGAAGCATGATGAACGTCGCCACGGTGGCTGTCAAGAGGGCCGGTAACCTGGCCGTCGGAGCCGGAAAGGGGTGAGCGTGACGGGGATTGAGCCGGTTCGGAAGGGCCGCGCGTCGAGCCGGGGCCGCAAGCCCACCATGTCCGACGTCGCCGAACGGGCGGGTGTCTCGCGGGCACTGGTCTCGCTCGTGTTCCGCGGCAAGGAGGGCGCCTCCGCCGCGACCCGCCAGCGCGTCTTCGACGCCGCCGCCGAAATCGGTTACCGCCCCGACTCGCTGGCCCGGACGCTGCGCAGCAACCGGACCTACCACCTGGGCGTGGTGTTCGACCTGCGCCGTCCCTTCGAGGTCGAGTTCGTCGAGCACCTGTTCCCGCTGGTGCGCGAGCTGGAGCGGCACCTCGTGCTGGGCGCCGTCACGCCCGATCGCGACCACGACCACGTCATCGACGAACTGCTCCGCTACCGCTGCGAGGGCCTGATCGTCATCGGCCCGGAACCACGGGACCGCGCACTGCGCGCCGTGTCGGCGGAGGTCGCGGTCGTCGAAGTGGGCCGGGGGCTCACCGGGGGCAACGTCGACGTCGTCCGCAGCGACGACGCCGACGGGATCCGGCAGGCCGTCGACCATCTGGTCTCCCTCGGGCACCGCGACATCGCCCACGTCGACGGCGACGACCTGCCCGCCGCGCGCGAACGCCGCATCGGCTACGAGCAGGCGATGCGCGCCCACGGCCTGTCCGGTCACCTCCGGGTGGTCACCGGCGGCTACACCGAGGACGACGGTGCCCGCGCCGGACGGGAACTCCTGCGCGACGGCCTGCCGACCGCGGTCGTCGCGGCCGCCGACGAATCCGCCGTGGGCCTGCTCGACGTGATGGTGCGGGCCGGTGTGCGGGTGCCGCGGGACCTCTCCCTCGTCGGCTACAACGACTCCCGGATCGCCCGCCTGCCGGGAATCGTGCTGACCTCGGTCCGCCAGGACATCCCCGGCATGGCCGGTTTCGCCGTGCAAGCCGCCGTCGAGCGCGTGGAGGTCCTGGACCGGGAACCACGCGCCGTGGCACTCCCACCGCGCCTGGTGGTACGCGAATCCACGGCCGCACCGCGCAGGTGACACTTCCGGCGAACGACGACGGCCCGCTACTCGTCCGCTGAGAACAGGTCGGCCTCCTGCTGCGTCGCCGGGGCTTTTCGCGCCGCGGCAGGTACCGGCAGGATCCCCGCCGTCTCCAGGTCATCGATCGTGAACAGCGGCCCGTTCATGACCTTGTCGAGCACCCTGTCCTGGTCCGGTTCCAACTCGACACACCGGCCAAGGAGGTGCAGGAGGTTGACCAGCTCGGTGGTCATGTCCGCGGTCCACGTGCCGGCGGTGATGTCGTTCAGCGGCGAGGACCGGACCCCGGTCGGCTTCCGTTTCCGGTAGCCGAACCAGTGCTTGACCACGAGGGTTCCCGACACCCGGTAGGTCATGACCTCCGGAGACACCGGCGAAATCTCTCCCTGGCCCACCTGCAGGGTCCGGGTTCGCGGGTCGTAATCGACGACCTCCGGCATGCCGTCCTCGTCGTCCGGGATGGGTCTTCGCACGACCGGGCCATCAGTGGTCATTCTCGGGATGCCGCCGCGGCCTGCGGCCGGATCGGCACAACGATCGCCGAAGGAGTGGAGCCAGATCGTTTCACGGCCGAGGCGCACCGCTTCATTCCACAGACGTCGCCGCCGCGTGATCGGAATCCTGATCCCGGGCACCTTGAGCTCGCCGGCAAAACGACGGGTGAACCCGGGGTGCGCCGTCACCGCGGCAACGTAGGAGAGGAGATCGGCCGGCTCGACGGTCTGGTCGAACTCCTGTGCCAGTAGATCGAGCAACCCGGGTGCGAGGTTCGGAATCGTGCCCGGCCGATCGCGGTAGAGGGCGGCGACGCGGCCGCCGTGATGGCCCATGAAACAGTCCATGTCGGGGATCAGGGCGGAAAACAGAAGAGCTGGGCCATCCGTGATCGGATGAGCGTGTTGTTCGACCAGGAAGATCTGCCGCGCCGACGCCGTTCCCCACAGCGGCGGTCGCGGCCTGTCATGCAGCCTCGCATCGGGTATCACCCACTTCCGGTCGAACGGCCGGTGGGCGACACGCGTCAGCGCCGGGCACGGACCGGTCTCGTCGAGAAGGGTTCCGCGATGGGCTGCCATGCCCGGAACGGCGGGCTTTTCGGCGCCGATCTGGGAATCCCGCGTTTCCTTGAGCAGAGCGGGTCTGTCCTCCGGCCGCGCCTGCGTGAGGACGGACCATCTCTTCCGCAGAGTGCCGGGATCCGGTGCGTACACCCACGTCCGGTTCGGTTTCACCCCCGGCATCGTCCAGGGAAAAAGATCAGCCACCGAAGGCATGGCCGTCCAGGCACCCGGACCGCCCGGTTGGAATGGCTCGCTCCAGCCACTCGAACACTCGTCCCATCCGGCTCCATCCAGGGTCAGCGTCGCCAGCGCGTCCGTCTTCTGTTCCGTCGTTCCCTCGACGGACGTCCGCCGGACGAGCGCCGGAGCGCCCGGATCCGGTTCTCCTCGGCGGATGAAGACCGCCACGCAGATCGGTTGCTGATTGCCCTGGAAGAACCTGGTGTTCATCGGCGGCTGATGACCTTCCGGGGTGAGATCGATGATCCAGCCCTCGTCCGCGGTGCGACGGAGGTACTCACGCATGCCGGCGAAACCAGGACCGGAAAGGAACCCGGCCGGGCACACGAAGGCCACCACTCCCGCCGGGTGGCCAGGGTGCGCATCGAACGCCTTCCACGTCGCCCAGCGCCAGAAGTAGACATAGGCGTTCGACAGCACGTATTCAAGGCGTCCGTTTCCGGGTTTGCGGAACGCGAGCAGACTCGGCACGGTCTTGGCGGTGGTGGCGGTCTCGATCCACTTCGCCGTGCCCTTGGCCCTGTCGGCATAGGGCGGATTGCCGATCACGACCATCACCGGCTCCTCACGCTTGACCAGGTTGGCGCCACGCCTCGACCGGTCGATCGCCTCGTACATCGACCCGATCGGCAGTGTCTGCGCATCGGGATCGTCCAAGGTGTCGGCGAGAAACCGCCGCTCACTCCTGGGAACCTCGGCGCGGTGGCGCTTCTTCAGCAAGCTGTGCATCCGCAACTCCGCGATAGCGTACGGCGCAGCCTGGTTCTCGAAACCGATCAGGCGGCCTGCCAACTCGCGGAGGCGAGGGGCAGCCGCACCCGGCCCCTCGTCATCCCGGACCGTGGCAGCGACGGTGTTCACGACCTCGGCCAAAAAGCTTCCGGTCCCCATGGCGGGATCGACCACGATCACGTCAGGTTCGGCGAAACCGAGGCGCCGGCCCAACCGCTCGCGAAGTACGTCGTCGACGAACCGGGTCATGAACGAGACCAAGGACGCCGGCGTGTAATAGACTCCGCTTTTCCGGCGGAGCGACGGGTCATACGCCATCAGGAAGTCTTCGTACAGCATCTCGTACGAGTCATCGGGAAACTCCGCCCAGTCCACCACGCTCAGAACCCGCAGCATCGTGGTGAGCGCGAGACTGTGCTCTTCGTCCGGTTGGTCGGTCAGCACGGCCAGCGCGCGTCCCATCAAGGAGTGCTTCTTGCCCAGCAGCCGCGCGATCTCGCCGATCGACCGGCCCGGGAAACTGACGCCTTCGACACGAGCGAGCAGGAGCGCGAAAGTGATGGTCTGGGCGTACTGGTCGGCGAACTGCGCATCGGTCAGATTCGGGAACAGGACCTGACGCCAGTCCGTCGCGAGCCTGCTGAACGTGCGCAGCTCCGACAGCCCGGCCTGTTCGCGCGTGATCTCCGCCGCCACGTCGTCGCGAAGCAGCCGGCACAGTCTCGACACCATGCGGACGAGTTCGTTCAGCGTGCGCGGCCGGGTCGGCTCCCACAAGAGAAAGTCGGTCATGACGCGCGCGAAACCGCTTCCCACCGCGTGCAGTCTTCCGCCGGCATGAGTCAGCCCGGGTTCCAGATGCGCGACTTCCCTCTGCAACTTCCCGAAGCTGTACTGCGCGAACTGCTCACCGTCGGAGTAGAGGACGTTCGGTAACAGCTGGAGCTTCTCCCACTGATCACGGTCACGCTTGGCCGGCCTCGACCAGGTTCCCGGCACTCCATGACCGGGTCTTTTCAACTCGACATATCCGACGCGGGCGCCGTTGACGTCGATCGCGTAGTCCGGCCGGATGGCGAGATCGGGCAGCTGTGTCTCGCCAATGGTGGTGATCGTCAATCCCAGGCCCGCGGCGAGGGCGGCCACCATCTTTTCGAACGGTCCGCGGAGATGGTTTTCGGGCGACCCCTGACCCGTGCGGAGCTTGCGAGTCACGGCACGACCGAAGTCCGAGATGACGACATCGACATCGTAGGAGCCCCGCGCATTGCCGATCCGGCGATTCCCCTGCATACCGTCTCCCGTCGTGACATGATCTGTCATCCCCAAGAAACCGGTTGGAGTCGATCGTGTCTGCCGCCTTACGAGGGAAGACTTCTGTCATTTCCACGTGAAGTCGGGAAAGGGTCCGTTCAGTCGAGCCGAAGAGGCACGATGGGTACCGCCGTCGGAGTCCCTGCGTTGCTCCGGCCAGGTGAAGCGCGCACTCACTTCTCGTCGGCGGGCTCCTCCGCGTGCCGGCCCGTCCTCGCCGCGCGCAGGGCCCGCTTGTCGACCTTGCCGGCGCCGGTCAGGGGCAGCGCGTCGGCGAACTCCACCGTCGCCGGGACGTAGTGGTCGCGGTCGAAGGTGGTTCGCGCGTGGTTCCGGATCTCGTCGGCGCTGACCGGGCCGTCGGCGACCACCACGGCGTGCAGCATGGGTCCGTCGTCGCCGGGGAGACCGAACACCGCGGCGTCACGCACGCACGGGTGGGCCGCCAGGGCGTACTCCACCACGGCGGGCGCGACCTTCGTGCCGTGCTCCCCCAGCACGACGACGTCGTCGGCCCGGTCGAGCAGGTGGAGGTAGCCCTCGCTGTCGAACCGGCCGAGGTCGCCGGTGCGCAGCCAGCCGTCGCCGACCGGCGGCGCGCCGAGGTATCCGTCCATCATGGACAGTCCCCGTACCTGGACCTCGCCGTCGACGGTGCGTGCTTCCATGCCCGGCACGATCCGGCCGACCGAGGACAGCCGGTCGGGGCGCCCGGCCAGCTCCGCGGCGGAGATGCTCGCGATCATGGGCGCCTCGGTGAGGCCGTACCCCTGCCCGACGACCGGCCCGAACACCTCCAGCGCCTGCGCCAAGCGGTGCGGCGGCAACGGCGCGGCGCCCAGCGAGAGGGACCGGACACTGTCGAGCCGGGTGCCGGGGCGCGCCGGATGGTCGAGCAACGCGGCCAGGCGCGGCGGGGTCAGCGACAGCGACGTGATCCGGTGCCGTCCGATCGTGTCGAGCACCGCGCCGGCGTCGAATCCCTTGTGGACGAAAACCGAGTCGCCGCGCAGCAGCGCGCCGACGACGCTCGCGTGGCCGGTCAGATGGGTCAGCGGGGCGACCACGAGCACCCGCTCGCGCTGCGACGGTGACGGCGTGAAGATGTGCGCCATACCGTCGTAGATCCCGCTGTGGCGGATGAGTTTCGGCACGCCGGTGGTGCCACCGGTCGGGAAGAGCACGTCCACCGCGGCGGGCAGCACCACGGGCACCGGCTCGCCGTCGAGGTCGGCCGGTGTCCGGACGTCGTCGCCGGACCATGCGCCGGGCCGGTCGGTGACCACGGTGGTGACCCCGGCCGCGGCCGCCGCGGCGAGCTGGTCCGCGCGGGGCGCCGAGGCCGCCACGAGCAGCACACGCGCGCCCCGCAGCATCGCCGCGAGCTGCACGAGCACGGTGTCGGGCCGGTTCGCCAGGTCGACGGCCACCACGCCGGTATCGCCGAGGCCCGCGTGCAGGCGGAACAACACATCACGGGCCTCGCGGTAGGTCACCGGAGCGTCGCCGCCGAACAGCACGTCGTCCCCGCCGCGGGCCAGGGCAGCGAGCACGGCGGTCAGGAAGGCACTCTGCGAAGCCACGCCCCGGACCGTACCCGGGTCAGGACACGTGCTCGGCGATCGCCGTCACCGTGGCCAGCACCGCGGCGCGCTCCAGTGGCGCCCGCTCGAAAACCTCGTGCATCGGCCAGCCCTCGACCAGCGCGTCGATCGCCCGGCAGGCCCGTGGCGGGAAGTGTCGTTCCAGGGCATCGCGGCTGCGGAACAGCCACTGCCGCGCGATGTCGGCCACGGCCGGGTTGTGGTTGGCGTAGGAGTACATCTCGAACAGCAGCACCACCTCGCGCGAGCCGGCGTAGTCCGGCCCGCAGATGAGGTCGGTGACCACCTCGCACGCCTCGCCCGCGTCGCGCGCGGCGGCGAGCCGGTCCCGGTAGCGCTGCGACATCAGCTCCGACAACCGCGCGAACGCCTGCTCGAAGATCGCCTCCAGGCCGTCGAAGTAGTAGGTCAGCGAACCGAGCGGCACCTGTGCGCGTTCGGCGATGCGGCGGTGCGTCGTCTTGTGCACCCCGTGCCCGGCGATCACGTCGAGCGCCGCGTCGAGGATGCGCTCCCGGCGTCCCGGATCGTTGGCGACCCGTCTCGTCCCAGCCATGCCCCTCCCTGCCGTCGTGAACGATCCTACCGAAGTGTGTACGTTTGTACACAGACGCCACGAGGAACGGAGACCCCTTGGACACCGCCACGCGCGCCCGCAGATCCGCGCTGTACGCGCTCTTCGCCCTGCCGGGACTGGCCATCTCGTCGTGGGTCACGCGCACCCCGGCCATCCGGGACCTGCTCGGCGCGTCCACGGCGGAAATGGGGCTGGTGCTGTTCGGGCTGTCCGCGGGCTCGATGAGCGGGATCCTCTGTTCCGGCGCGCTGGTCGCACGGCTGGGCGCGCGCCCGGTCGCGATGGCGGGCACGCTCGGGGTGATCGTCAGCATGCCGCTGATCGGGCTGGGCGGGGCGCTCGCGTCCAGCCCGCTCGTCGCCGCCGGGCTCTTCCTGTTCGGGCTCGGCATGGGCGGCGGCGAGGTCGCCCTGAACGTCGAAGGCGCCGCGCTGGAACGGGTCGTGGGCCGCTCGGTGCTGCCCGCGGCGCACGGGTTTTTCAGCCTGGGCACCACGATCGGCGCCACGGCGGGCATCGTGCTCACCGCGGCGGACTTCTCCGTCGCCGCGCACCTGGTGACGGTCGGCGTCCTCGGCGTCGCCGTGTTCGCCCTCGCCATCCGGCACGTCCCGGGCGAGGTCGGCCGCCATGAGAAGTCCTCGGCGCCGAAGACGGCCCAGGCGGTGTGGAAGGACTCCCGCCTGCTCCTGATCGGCGCTCTCGTGCTCGCGATGGCACTGGCCGAAGGCACCGCGAACGACTGGCTTCCGCTGGTGATGGTCGACGGTCACGGTTTCGACCCGGCGCTGGGCTCGGCGATCTACGCGGTCTTCGCCGCCTCCATGACGGCGGGGCGGTTCATCGGCGGGTTCTTCCTCGACCGCTACGGGCGGGCGGCGGTCATGCGGGCGAGCGCGATCGCCGGTGACGCCGGGCTGGCACTGGTGATCTTCGTGGACAACCAGGTCGTCGCCGGCTCCGCGGTCGTCCTGTGGGGGCTGGGTGCTTCGCTCGGGTTCCCCGTGGCGCTGTCGGCGGCGGGCGATTCCGGACCGGACCCGACCGCGCGGGTCTCCCTCGCCGCCACCGTCGGCTATGTCGCGTTCCTCGTCGGCCCGCCCGCGCTGGGATTCCTCGGCGACGCCTACGGTCTGCGGCACGCGATGATCGTCGTGCTCGTCCTCGTCGCCGCGGCGACGCTGCTCGCGCCCGTGGTCGGCGGATCGAAGCGGGCATGAGGAAGCCGATCGAAGTACGCTCGGGCGGTCGGCGATCGACCCGCCACGCGGGTCCGGGGAGAGTGCAGTGGACGACGAACGGGATCCCGGGGACGAGGAGCACCCGCACCAGCCCAGTGAGATCAGCTACGAGGAGTACCGGCATCCCGCGCGGCCGCGCAGTCTGCGGCACCGTCCGCGCGTGCGGTGGCCGTTCACGCGGCGGTCGGTCACCCGCGACGGCCCGGCCGACGGCGGGAACCCGGCGTACGTGGAGTGGTTGCGCAGCCAGTCGATGCTGGCCGACGCCAACGAGATCAGCCGCCAGTTCTCCGGCCAGGGCACCATGTGGCGCAACCCCTACGCCCACCCGGCGTCGCGGCACGCCGTGGAAACCGCGTCGGTGTGGTTCACCGCGTACCCGATCTCGCTGATCACCCGGCCCGGCGAGTCGTTCCTGGCCGCGCTGGCCGACGAGGACCTGTGGAAGGCGTTCGCCACCATCGGGATCGACGCCGTCCACACCGGACCGGTCAAGCGGGCGGGCGGCATCCAGGGCTGGGAGTACACCCCGAGCGTCGACGGCCACTTCGACCGGATCAGCACCCAACTGGATCCGACGTTCGGCACCGAAGCCGAGTTCCGTGCCATGTGCGGGATGGCGACCTTCCACGGCGGCACGATCATCGACGACGTCGTGCCCGGCCACACCGGCAAGGGCGCCGACTTCCGCCTCGCCGAGATGAACGTCGGCGACTACCCCGGCATTTACCACATGGTCGAGATCGAGGAGGAGGACTGGGAGCACCTGCCCGAGGTCCCGCCCGGCCGCGACTCGGTGAACATCGACGCGGTGTGCGAGGACTGGCTGGACAAGGCCGGCTACATCATCGGCCCGCTGCAGCGCGTGATCTTCTACGCCGAAGGTGTGAAGGAGACGAACTGGAGCGTCACCCGTGCGGTCGCCGGACCGGACGGGGTGCGCCGCCGGTGGGTGTATCTGCACTACTTCAAGGACGGTCAGCCCTCGATCAACTGGCTGGACCCGTCGTTCGCCGGCATGCGCCTGGTCATCGGCGACGCCCTGCACTCGCTGGCCGACCTCGGCTCGGGCGGGCTCCGCCTGGACGCCAACGGCTTCCTCGGCGTGGAGAAGAGCGCCGAGGGCCTGCCCGCGTGGTCGGAGGGGCATCCGCTGTCGGAGGCGGCGAACCAGCTGATCGGCAGCATGGTCCGCAAGGTCGGCGGGTTCACCTTCCAGGAGCTGAACCTGACCATCGACGACATCCGGGTCACCTCGGAAGCGGGCGCGGACCTGTCCTACGACTTCATCAACCGGCCCGCCTACCAGCACGCGCTGGCCACCGGGGACACCGAGTTCCTGCGACTGACGCTGCGCAGCTCGCTGGATCTGGGCGTCGAGCCCGCGTCGCTGGTGCACGCGCTGCAGAACCACGACGAGCTGACCTACGAGCTGGTGCACTGGGCGACCGGGCACCAGGACGACGTCTACCACTACAAGGGTGAGGAGGTCACCGGCGGCGAGCTGGCCGGGCGGATCCGGGCGGACCTCATCGGGGCGCTGACCGGCCCGGACCACCCGTACAACCGGATCTTCACCACGAACGGCATCGCGTGCACGACCGCGACGATCATCGCCGCCACGCTGGGTTTCCCGAGCCTGGACTCGATCGGCGAGGGCACCGACGTGCACCGGATCCGGCGCGCGCACCTGCTGCTGGCGATGTTCAACGCATTGCAGCCCGGTGTGTTCGCGCTGTCCGGGTGGGACCTGTGCGGCATGCTCACGCTGCCCGCCGGTGAGGTCGGCGAGCTGATCGCGGGCGGCGACACCCGCTGGATCCACCGCGCCGCCCACGATCTCATGGGCGTCGCACCGGAGGCGTCGAAGTCCCAGGCCGGGATGCCGCGTGGCCGCAGCCTCTACGGTCCGATCCCCGACCAGCTCGACGACGACACGAGTTTCCTACGGCAGTTGCAGGCGATCCTGGCGGTGCGCGGCCACTACGGCATCGCGACCAGCCGTCAGGTCGACATCCCGGACGTGTCCCACAAGGGACTGCTGGTCATGGTGCACGAGCTGGCCACGGCGGGCCAGGTGCAGCTGACGGTGCTGAACTTCCGCGCCGAGCCGGTGTCGGGCACCGTCCGGTCCGGATGGCTGCCGCCCGGCGGCGAAATCCGCGACATGTTCGCGGGCGATCCGGTGGCGGTGGTCGACGACCTGCACAGTTTCAGCCTCGACCTCGACCCGCACCAGGGCATGTCGCTGCTGGTCACCACCCCGGACGTGGATCGTGCGACGATGGGCGCGTGACGGCGTGGCGTGATGTCGAGGAGGCGGTGCCGCGGTTCGCCCGGACGGTACGGGCGCTGTTCGACGCGCGCAAGCACCAGACGATCGCCACCGTGCGGGCGGACGGTGGCCCGCGGATCTCCGGCATCGAAACGGCGTTCGAGGGCGGCGAACTGACCTTCGGGTCGATGCCGGGCTCCCGCAAGGGCGCGGATCTGCTTCGCGAGCCGCGGTTCGCGTTGCACAGCGCCACCGTCGATCCCGTCGACGGTGCGGAAGCGGAGTGGCCCGGTGAGGCGAAGATCGCCGGGCGGGCGGTCCCCGCCGGGCCCATCACCGACGGCCCCGAAGGCGACCTTTTCCGCGCCGACATCACCGAAGTCGTGCACACCCACCTCGATCCCGAGGCGACGATGCTGGTGGTCGAGTGGTGGACGCCGGACGGCGGGTTGCGGAAGGCCGAACGCGCCTGACACCGGCCCGCCACCAAAGTGGCATGGGGGAATCGTCGGGGTCAGTCGCGGGTGCGGCGGTAGTGGCCGCTGAACCGGACGTGGTCGATCATGATGCGTTCGGCGGCGGCGCCGTCGCCGGCTTGCAGCGCTTTCAGCAGTTGCTCGTGCACGGTCAGGTGGTTGCGGGCCTGGTCGGGGTCGAGCCACAGCGAGGCGTGCGCCGGCACCGGGAAGCTGTTGCGTACCGCGCGCGCGTGCCCGCCGAGGAACGCGGGGCCGCCGATGTCGGTGATCGCGAGGTGGAACTCGCGGCTCTGCTCACCGAGGGTGTCGTAGCGGCCGGCCTTCTCGTCGGCCACCATCTGCTCGTGGCGGGCCCACAGTGAGTCGAGTTGCTCGCGCGTGATGTGGTCCGCGGCGAGCCGGGCGCCCAGTCCCTCCACCACGGCCCGCACGTTGTAGTACTCGACGAGCGCCTCGGCGGAGAGGTCGATGACCGTCGCGCCGTGGTTCTGCTCGTACCGGATCAGGCGGTCGTTCTCCAGGCGCCGCAACGCTTCCCGCACCGGCGTGATCGAGACGCCGAGCCGCTGCGCGATCTCGGTGGCCCGCAGCGGGGTGCCGCCGGAGATCCGGGCGTTGCGCAGGTCGTCGAGCAGCGAGGCGTACACGTAGTCCGCCTTGCTCTGCGGAGGTCCCGGCCGCGCCCCCGGACCTGCGTTCATCTCCGCGCTCCTCCTCGTTGTCCTGCCGACCGCCACGCTACCGGTGTGACGGCGGCTACAAGGTCATTGTCACCGCAGCGACATCTTATAACTTATGACTCATGAGCCCACTGTCGTCGCTGCGCGTCGTCGATGCCGCCACCCTCTTCGCCGGACCGTCGGCCGCCGCGATGCTCGGGGACTTCGGCGCCGACGTGATCAAGATCGAACATCCGGAGCGGGGCGATCCGGCACGCGGGCACGGACCGGCCGCCGACGGCGTCGGGCTCTGGTGGAAGTCCCTGTCCCGCAACAAACGCGCCGCCGCCGTCGATCTGTCCACACCGGAGGGTCAGCGGGTCCTGCGTGAGCTCGCCGCCCGCACCGACGTGCTGATCGAGAACTTCCGGCCGGGCACGCTGGAACGGTGGGGCCTGGGACCCGGCGAGCTACGGGAGATCAACCCGCGCCTGATCGTGGCGCGCATGACCGGGTTCGGCCAGTCCGGCCCGATGGCCCACCGGCCCGGGTTCGGCACGCTCGCCGAGGCGATGAGCGGCTTCGCCTCCTCCACCGGGGAACCGGACGGTCCGCCGGTCCTCCCGCCGCTCGCGCTGGCCGACGGCATCGCCGGGCTGGCGATGGCCTACGCCGTCATGCTGGCCCTGCAGGCCCGCGAGCAGACCGGGCGCGGGCAGGTCATCGACATGGCCATCATCGAACCCATCGTGGGCCTGCTCGGACCGCAGGTCACCGCGTACCGCAAACTCGGTGTCCTGCCGCGGCGCACGGGGAACCGCTCCAACAGCAACGCTCCCCGCAACACCTACCGCACCCGCGACGGACGCTGGGTCGCGGTCTCGACCAGCGCGCAGTCCATCGCCGAACGCGTCATGCGGCTGGTGGGCCGTCCCGAGCTGATCGGCGAACCGTGGTTCGCCACCGGACAGGGCCGCGTCGCCCACGTCGAGGAACTGGACTCCGCCGTCGCGCGGTGGATCGCCGAGCGCGACAGCGACGAGGTCATCGCCGCCTTCGAGGAGGCCGAGGCCGCGATCGCGCTCGTCTACGACGCCTCCGACATCGTCGAAGACCCGCAGTACCAGGCGCTGCGGACGTTCCTGGACCTGCCGGACGAGGAACTCGGCGAGGTCACGCTGCAGAACGTGCAGTTCCGCCTGTCCGACACCCCGGGCCGGATCCGCTGGCCGGGACCGGCCAAGGGCAGGCACACCGACGAGGTCCTCGGCGAACTCGGCTACGACGCCGCCCGGATCGCCGGTCTGCGCGAAGCCGGGGTGGTCGCGTGAGCACCCCGCTGACCTGGCTCTACGTGCCCGGCGACCGGCCGGAACGCTTCGCCAAGGCCGCGGCGAGCGGCGCCGACGTCGTGATCGCCGACCTGGAGGACGCCGTCGCCCCGGCCGACAAGGACAGCGCGCGGGCCGCCGTCGCCGACTACCTCGCCGCGCGTCCCGGCGGGCCGCCCGTCCACGTCCGCATCAACGACGGCGACCGGGGGCGCGCCGATCTGGCGGCCCTCGCCGGACTGCCGGGACTGTCCGGCGTGCGGGTGCCCAAGGTCGAATCCGCCGCCGGACTCGACACGATCACCGCGGACCTGCCCGACCACCTGCGGGTGCACACGCTGATCGAGTCGGCCCGCGGAATCGCCGCGCTCGACGAGATCGCCGCCCACCCGCGGGTCGCCGGGATCGGCCTCGGGGAACAGGATCTGGTCTCGGCGCTGGCGATCACCGCTCCCGCGGCGCTGGACCACTTGCGGCTGCGGGCGGTGCTCGCCGCCGCGGCCGCGGGTCTGCCCGCGCCCGCGATGTCGGTGTTCGCCAACGTCCGGGACGAGGCGGGCCTGCTCGCCGGCACCCGGCACGGACGCGAGCTGGGGATGTTCGGCCGGTCGGTCATCCACCCGCGCCAGGTCCCCGTGGTGCGCGAGGCGTTCGCGCCGACCGGCGAGGAGGTCGAGCGGGCCCGCGAGATCGTGCGGGCGGCCGACGCCACCGGCGCGCGGGGCGCCCTGGCCCTGCCGGACGGGACGTTCGTCGACCAGCCGATCGTCGACCGCGCCCGCCGCGTCCTCGACCTGGCCGCGCGCCTGAGCGGCTGACCCCTCCCCACTTTCACGCCCTCCGATACGAAGGAGTACGACATGGGCGTCGCCGTCTGGGCGCTGATCACCTACATCGCGGTCATCGTGGTGTGGAACGCGGTTCTGAAACGCAACATCGGCGAAGCGATGGTCCTCGGCTTCGTCGTGGTCTGCCTCTTCGGCGGCACCGACGTCCTGTCACTGGTCGCGGCGGGCATCGGTGACGCGGCGACGGAGGAGGTCGTGTTCGCCGCGCTCGCGTTCGTGTTCATGGGCTCCCTGCTCACCGAACTCGGCCTGATCGACCGCCAGGTCACGCTGCTCAACGCCCTGTTCGGACGGGTGCGCGGCGGCGCGGGGTACGTCTCGACCGCGGCGGCGGCGCTGCTCGGCGGCGCGGCGGGATCCGGATCGGGCATCGCGGCCTCGGTCGGCTCCGTGACCATCCCGTGGATGACGCGCTCGAAGTGGCGCCCGGACCTGGCGGCCAGCCTCGTCGCGGGCAACGCCGGGCTCGGGATCTCCATCCCGCCCAGCTCGTCGCTGTTCCTGCTCCTCGGCTCGGCGGCGGTGGCTCCCGTGCTCACCGCCGACCAGATGCTCGTCGGCGCGTTCGCCGGCGGGCTGTGGACCGTGCTCTACCGCTTCCTGGTGGTGTTCATCTGGGTGCGGCGGCACAAGATCGACCGGGTCGCCGCGGACAGCATCCTGCCGTTGCGCACCGCGTGGCGGCAGGGCTGGACCTCGCTGCTGGTCTACCTCGGCATCGCGATCCCGGTGTTCCTCACCATCGACACCGGCCAGCGCCTGCTGGAGCGCTGGATCGGCGAGGACGCGGCAGGCGAGATCAGCATCGTCGTCTGGATCCCGGTGCTGATGATCCTCGGTACGCTGCTGGTGGCGTGGAAGCGCGTGCCCCGCACCGGGCGTGAGTGGAACAAGCTGCTGGGCGCGATGGCGCCGAAGTACGCGGTCATCGGCGCCACGCTGTTCTTCGCGTTCGCCGCCGCGGCCAGTCTCGGTGAGCTGGGGCTCGTCGGGGAACTGTCCTCGATCATGGACCGGATCGACGCACCCGCGGTCGTGATCGCGGCGCTGGTGGGCCTGTTGATCGTCGTGATCTCCGCGCCGCTGACCGGAACCGCGACGATCGCCGCCGTCGGCGGGGTCAGCTTCAGCGCACTGGTCGCCGCGGGCGTGCCGCCCGTCGCGGCGGCCGTGGCCATCCTGATCTTCGCCTCCACCGAGGGCGCGTCCCCGCCCGGTGCCGCGCCGATCTACATCGCCAGCGGCATCGCCGGGGTGAACCCGGCCCGGATGTTCGTGCGGCTCATCCTGTGGTTCGTGCTGCCCGTCCTGGTCATCGGGGTCCTGGTCGCGGTCGGCGTCCTCCCCCTCTTCGGCTGATCCCCTCTTCGCACTGGAGCACACCATGCCCGAACACACCGAAACGACCGACGGCGCCGTCCGGGGCCTGCTCAAGCGGGTGACCATGCCGGTCTTCAAGACCGGGCTGGTCGTCTTCCTCGCGCTCGGTATCATCCTGGTCCTCGTGCAGGCCGCCGGGATCCTGTCCGGCGACGGCGCGCTCGTCGAGGATGTCGTCGGCGTGCTCGGCATCCCGATGACCGCGGCCGCCGCCGTGACCGGGCTGGTCGGGTTCGTCATGTCCTACCTGCACCGCTGGTCCGGCGGCGAGGACTGACGGCAGGATGGGGGTCGTGCCGATCCTCGTCGCCCTCCCCGGAACCCTGTGCAGCCCGCGTGTCTTCGACCGGCTCGCCGCCGGTGTGGCGGGCACGGTCGACGTGGACGCCGTCGACTGGATGGGCGGGCCGGGGCCGTGGCGGATCGGCGACGTCGCGGACTTCGTGGCCGCCCGGATCGAGCAGCGGCACGGCGGGCCGGTGCTCGTCGCCGGGCACTCGACCGGTGGCGCGATCGCGCTCGCGCTGGCCGCCGCCCGGCCGGATCTGGTTTCGGGACTGCTGCTGGCCAACACCGGCGCGCACATGCGCGGACACGGCGACGTCGACCGCATCCTGGGCACCATCGCGAACGGATGGGGCCCGCGGCTGCACGCCGCGGTGCTGGACCGCTCGTTCGCCGAACCGGTCCCGGCGGAGGTCCGGGACGTGCTGCTCGCCTACGCCGCGGGAGTACCGCGGGCCGCGGCACTGGAAGTGCTGCGCAGCCAGCGGGACGAGGACCTGACCCCGCTCCTGCCGGGAATCACGTGCCCTGTCACGCTTCTGCACGGCGTGCACGACCGCGCCCGCACGGTCGCCGACGCCGAGACGATCGCGGCGGGCCTGCCGGACTGCGATCTGCGCACCCTCCACACCGGACACACCCCGGTCTGGGAGGACGCGCCCGCGACCGCCGACGCGGTGCGCGACCTGCTCGCCAGGACCGGCTGAGCCCGCAACCGCGGGCTCTGTTTCCCTGGCGGCCGGGATCGCGTCTTGCGGCTTCCACCGGCCGCAACTACCTTCGGTGAACGCGCTTTCACCGCTCGAGCCGATCACCGAGGTGACCCGTGGACGAGGACAGCACGCGCCTGCACCAGCTCGGCTACGCCCAGGAACTCCGGCGGACGATGTCGGCGTTTTCCAACTTCGCCGTCTCCTTCACCATCATCTCCATCCTCTCCGGCTGCCTCACGCTCTACGGGTTCGGACTCGACACCGGCGGGCCCGCGGCGATGATCTGGGGGTGGCCACTGGTCGGGGTGTTCGTGATCCTCGTCGGGCTCGGTATGGCGGAGGTGTGCTCCAGCTACCCGACCGCGGGCGGGCTCTACTACTGGGCCGCGAAACTCGCCCCGCCGCGCACGGCCGCGGCGTGGTCGTGGTTCACCGGCTGGTTCAACCTCATCGGACAGGTCGCGGTGACGGCGGGCATCGACTTCGGCGCCGCGCTGTTCCTCAACGCGTTCCTGGACCTGCAGTTCGGGTTCAGCGCGACGCCGGGTCACACGATCCTGCTGCTCGCGATCATCCTGGCCGTGCACGGGCTGCTGAACACCTTCGGAGTGCGGCTGGTGGCCATCCTGAACAACGTCAGCGTGTGGTGGCACCTCATCGGCGTGCTGGTGATCGTCGGTGTGCTCGTGTTCGTGCCCGGCAGGCACCAGCCGGCGTCGTTCGTCTTCGGCCACTTCGTGAACAACACCGGCTGGGGTTTCGCGCCGTACGTGTTCGCGCTCGGGCTGCTGGTCGCGCAGTACACGCTCACCGGTTACGACGCTTCGGCGCACATGACGGAGGAGACGAAGAACGCGGCGAAGGCGGGCCCGCGCGGCATCGTCGGCTCGATCCTGGTTTCGCTCGTCGCGGGCTGGATCCTGCTGCTCGGGCTGACCTTCGCGATCCAGGACTACGACGGCGCCGTGAACTCGGCGACCGGCGTGCCGCCCGCGCAGATCTTCATCGATGCGGCGGGCGCGACCACCGGCAAGTTCCTGTTGCTGATCGCGATCGGCGCGCAGTTGTTCTGCGGGATGGCGTCGGTGACGGCGAACTCGCGGATGATCTACGCCTTCGCCCGCGACGGCGCCGTGCCCGGTGCCCGGTTGTGGCACCGGATCAACAAGCGCACCCGCACGCCGACGAACTCGGTGTGGCTGGCCGCGGCGGGCGCGCTGATTCTCGCGCTGCCCTACCTGTGGAGCGCGACCGCCTACGCCGCGGTCACCTCGATCGCGACCGTCGGGCTCTACGTCGCCTACGTCATCCCGGTGTTCCTGCGCGTCCGCAGGGGCGAGGCGTTCGAGCGGGGCCCCTGGCATCTCGGGCGGTGGGGCCGCCCGGTGGGCATCGTCGCGACGGCGTGGGTGGTGGTGATCTTCGTGTTGTTCATGCTGCCCCAGGCCGCTCCGGTCACGGTGGACACGTTCAACTACACGCCGATCGCGTTCCTCGTCGTCCTCGGCGGCGCCGCGGTGTGGTGGTTCGCCTCGGCGCGCAGGTGGTTCACCGGCCCGAAGGTGCAGGGCACGACAGCCGAACTCGAAGCCGTCGAAGCAGACCTGCGCGCCGTCTGAGCCGTCAGCGGGCTCCCGCGCGGGCGGGAACACCGGCGGGCAGCGCGTGCACCAGGTCCTCCACCCGTTCCTTCGCGTCGCCGAACAGCATCGCCGTGTTGTCGCGGAAGAAGAGCGGGTTCTGCACGCCCGCGTAGCCCGAGGACATCGACCGCTTGAACACGATGACGTTCTTCGCCTCCCACACGGTCAGCACCGGCATGCCGGCGATCGGCGAGCCGGGGTCCTCGGCGGCGGCCGGGTTGACCGTGTCGTTGGCGCCGATGACGAGGACGACGTCGGTGTCGGCGAAGTCGTCGTTGATCTCGTCCATCTCCAGCACGATGTCGTAGGGCACCTTCGCCTCGGCCAGCAGCACGTTCATGTGCCCGGGCAGCCGACCGGCGACCGGGTGGATGCCGAACCGGACTTCGACGCCGCGCTCACGCAGTTTCCGGGTCAGCTCCGCGACGCCGTGCTGCGCCTGCGCGACCGCCATCCCGTAGCCGGGCGTGATGATCACGCTGCTCGCGTCGGCGAGGAGTTCGGCCACGCCGTCCGCGGTGATCTCCCGGTGCTCGCCGTAGTCGGTGTCCTCGGACGGACCTGCTTCGATTCCGAAACCACCCGCGATGACGGAGATGAACGACCGGTTCATCGCCTTGCACATGATGTAGGACAGATAGGCACCGGAGGAGCCCACCAGCGCGCCGGTGACGATCAGGAGATTGTTCTCCAGCAGGAATCCCGACGCGGCCGCGGCCCAGCCGGAGTAGCTGTTGAGCATCGACACCACGACCGGCATGTCGCCACCGCCGATGGACGCCACGAGGTGCCAGCCCAGCGCGAGCGCCACCACGGTCACCGCGATCAGCAGCCACAGCTGCGGGTCGATCACGAACCACACCGTCAGCACCACGAACGCCGCCAGCGCGCCCAGGTTGAGGAAGTTCTTGCCCGGCAACATGAGCGGCTTGGAGTCGATCCGCGCGGACAGCTTGAGGAACGCCACGATCGACCCGGTGAAGGTGACCGCGCCGATGAACACGCCGATGAACACCTCGGCGGAGTGGATGCCGCTCAGCCCGAGCGCCGCCAGCGCCTGGGCTTCGGCCCCGTCCGGATGGGCTTCGACCTCCTGGTAACCGTTCCAGCCCACCAGTACCGCGGCGAGACCGACGAAGGAGTGCAGCAGCGCGATCAGCTCGGGCATGCCGGTCATCTGCACCACGCGGGCGCGCTGCAGGCCGACGGCCGCGCCCAGCACCATCGCCACCACCAGCAGCACGATGCCGAGCGCGGAGATGTCGCGGTGCACGGCCAGCGCGATGGTCGCGGCCAGCGCGATCACCATGCCGGCGATGCCGAACCCGTTGCCGGTCTTGGCCGTCTCGTGCTTGGACAGGCCCGCCAGCGCCAGGATGAACAAGAGGGCGGCCACCAGGTAGGCGGCCTGCGCGATCGAGTCGAGGTTCATGACCGTGTCTCCTGACCGGGGCTCAGCTGCGGGAGAACATCGACAGCATCCGCCGCGTGACGGCGAACCCACCGAAGACGTTGATGGAGGCCAGCAGGATCGCGGCGAAGGACACCCAGGTGACCACCGCGTTGCCGTGACCCACCTGCAACAGCGCGCCCACCACGATGATCCCGGAGATCGCGTTCGTCACCGACATCAGCGGCGTGTGCAGCGCGTGGTGCACGTTGCCGATGACGTAGTAGCCGATGACCACGGCCAGCGCGAACACCGTCAGGTGTCCCTGCAACGCCGGCGGTGACACGGCGACCAGCAGGAACAGCAGCGCGCCGACCACCGCGGTCAGGCCGAGCCGGGCGAGCGGCGACATCTTCTTCTCCGGCTCCGGCTCCTTCACCGCCTTGGCCGGAGCGGCTTTCGCCGGAGCCGCCGACACCTGCGCCGGGGGAGGCGGCCACAGCAGCTCGCCCTCACGCACCACGGTCATCGAGCGGATGACCACGTCGTCGAGGTCGAACACCGGGGTGCCGTCCTTGGCCGGGGTCACCAGCTTCATCAGGTTGACCAGGTTCGTGCCGTACAGCTGGGAGGACTGGGTCGGCAGCCGCCCGGCCAGGTCGGTGTAGCCGAGGATGGTCACGCCGTTGCCGGTCGTGACCGCCTTGCCCGCCACGGTGCCTTCGACGTTGCCGCCGTTGGCCGCGGCCATGTCGACGATGACGCTGCCCGCCCGCATCGAGGCGACCATTTCGGCACTGATGATCTTCGGTGCGGGCTTGCCCGGGATCAGCGCCGTGGTGACGATGATGTCGACGTCGCGGCACTGGTCGGTGTAGAGCTGCTTTTCGCGGGCCTTGTAGTCGTCGTCCATCTCCTTGGCGTAGCCGGTCGCGGAGACTTCGGCGTCGGCCTGCTCGATGGACAGGTACTCCCCGCCCAGTGAGGCGACCTGGTCGGCGACCTCGGGCCGCGGGTCGGTCGCCCGGACCACCGCTCCGAGCGACCCCGCCGCGCCGATCGCCGCGAGCCCGGCCACCCCGGCACCCACCACCAGTACCTTGGCCGGCGGCACCTTGCCCGCGGCGGTCACCTGCCCGGTGAAGAACCGGCCGAAGGTGTGCGCGGCCTCCACCACCGCGCGGTAGCCCGCGATGTTGGCCATCGAGGAGAGCACGTCCAGCGACTGCGCCCGCGAGATCCGCGGCACCGCGTCCATCGCCATCGCCGTGATCGGACGCTGTGCCAGATCGTCGACCAGATCGGAGTTCAGGGCCGGGGACAGCAGGCTGATCAGCGTCGCGCCCGGCTTCATGGCGTCGAGCTGGTCGGCGCTCGGCGCGTTGACGCCCAGGACGATGTCGGCCCGCACCGCCTCACCGGTGGACGCCCCGGCCTCGGTGTACGCCTCGTCGGAGAAACTCGCCGCCACGCCGGCGCCCGGGTCCACCACGACCTCGTACCCCAGTTTCAGCAACTGGGCGACCGTCGTGGGTGTCGCGGCCACCCGGGTCTCCCCCGGTACGGCCTCCTTCAGCACTCCGACCAGCATCGCATCTCCTCGTCCACGTTCCGGCGACGCCTTCATAGCACCGGGGCCATCGGTTCGCCTGTGACCCCGGCCACCACGCCATCCTGCCGCGTGGCGTCAGACGCCACCACTGTGGCATTCGTAGCGTTGAACGCCACCAATGCCGCAGTGGGGAAGAGTCAGCGCTTGAGGAACTTGAGGCTGTTGGTGAGGGAGTCCGACCAGGGGGAGGCGAGGTCGAGGCGGCGCAGTTCGTCGGCGTGCTGGACCGCGGCCAGCTCCGCCATCAGCCGCGCCCGCATCCGGTCGTCGTGCGCCGCGTTGGCCGAACGCAGCGCACGGTCGAGGCGGGTCTTGCGGAACGGCGTGAACCAGGACGCGCGGGCCAGATGCGCGGCGCGGCGCGCGGCGCGGTCGCGGGTGCGGGCCAGCGCGTCGCGCTCGTCGTCGCCCAGGCCGAGCCGGGACAGAAAGCGCTCTTTCAGCTCGCGGCTGACGCGGGCCCACGTGGTGATGCGCTGGCGCGAGTGACGCAGTTCGATACCCAGCGCCAGGTGCAGCATGACGACGCCGAGCACCGGGCCCAGCGTGACCCGCGCGAGACCGGACACCGGGCCGGCCAGGTCGAAAGCCATGTAGCCGGACGCGGCGCACAGCGCCCACAGGATCAGCCGGGCCGGACCGGGCTTGCCGCTCGGGCTGCGGATCTCGGCGCGCATCGCGAAACCGCACGCGATCAGGGCGACCTCGACCACGGCGAACATCGCGGCCCGCTCGTAGATGTTCGAGATGCCGAGCTTGTCGCCGAAGAACCGCCACGAGGTGTCCACCGACACCAGCAGCGACATGAACGCGACGAGGTAGAAGCCGCGCGAGCCCGCGGGCGAGGACTGCTTGCCGGTGGCCCCGGCGTCCTCGTCCTTCACGGGCGGCTCGGCGGCGGCCTTCTCCGGCTCGGCCGCGGGCTCCGGTTTGACCTCGACGGTGGCCGCGGGCTTGACCTCGGGCTTGGCCTCGGCCTCGGGCGCGACCTCGGGGAGCGTGACGGTGGCGGAGTCCCCGGCGGTGTCCTTGTCGGCGTCGCGGCGGGCGTCGAGTTCGCTCAGCATCTCGACGGACAGCCGCGGCAGGTCACCGGTGTCGCCCATCCCGCGCTCCTCGCGCCACTTGTCGACGATCTTGCCCACGGACGACCGCTCGCGCTTGGGGTTGGTCACCACGCCGTAGGTCAACAGGAAGGCCAGGACGTCCGACGTGGACGGCTGCACCAGGGCCTCGCAGGCGTAACGGACCTTCTCTTCCATGGTTTTCAACATGACCAGGCGGGCGGCGTGGGCCGCGCTGCTGAGGACACCCGCTGAAGCAGCCTGCTGGTCGCTCTCGGTTTCCATGTAGTTGTCCTTGTGAAGTTCTCGGCGGTGGGGATCGCGATCATAGCGAGTGCCCCAACCGACCGGGTGACGGCCCTTGACCCGGCGTGCCGGGACCGCTACTTCGCGGCGCGCGCCGCGTCCAGGAAGTCGAGCGCGGCCTGCTTGAAGATCCGGCTGGACACCGCCGTCAGGTGGTTGCGCCGCGGGACCGGCACGAACGGCACGCCCAGCGCGGCCGCGAACTCCGGGGCGTCCGCGGCGATCTCGTCGGCCTCACCGGCGGCCAGCAGGACCGGGCACGGCGCCTCGCCCGTGAGACGGCTCCCGGACACGGCCTCGATGCAGGCGTCCAGCCCCTCACCGGCCAAGCCGTCCCGCACCCGGCGCAGGTCGTCGCCCTCGACGGGGCGGCCGCCGATTCCGCCGAGCACCATCCGGCGGATCCGGCCGGGCGCGAGGCGGGCCAGCTCCCACCCGATCACCCCGCCCATCGAGTAGGTCACCACATCCACCGTCGACATCCCGGCCGCATCGAGCACCGCGAGCACGTCCCGAGCCTGCTCGGTGGGTGCGAACCCGGACGCGGCCCGGTCGCTGTGCCCGTGTCCGCGCAGGTCCACCAGCAGGTGACCGCGCTCGCCGAGAGCGCGGACCCACCCGGTGGCGGCCCAGGTGCGTGCCGAATCCGAGGCGAACCCGTGGATCAGCAGCACCGGCCGCGGGCCCGGCCGGTGGTCGTGGAACAGCTTCGTGCCGTCGGCGGCGGTGGCGAACACGGTCAGTCCTCCGGCAGCGACAGACGGACCCGGCGCGCGGGCTCGCGCTCCTCGCGCGGCACCGTGCCGACGATCCCGGCCTGGTCGTCGTCGACGGTGAAGGTGACCAGCGGGTCGCCGACGGCCAGTTCCTCGTCCTCCCGGACGTGCAGCCGGGCCACGCGCCCGGACTGCGGCGACGGGATCTCCACCGCCGCCTTCGTGGTCTCCACTTCCACCAGCGGGGTGTTGCGCTCGACCCAGTCGCCCTCGGCGACGAGCCAGTCCAGCACCTTCGCGCCGATCAGGCCCTCGCCGAGATCGGGCAGGGGGAAGGTCACTTCAGCCACGGCGGTACTCCAAGGTGGTCTGCACAGCGGTCAGGATGCGGTCGATGCCGGGCAGGTACTCGTCCTCCAGCGCGCCGGACGGGTACGGGACGTCGTAGCCGGTGACGCGCTGCACGGGCGCACGCAACTCGCCGAAGCAGCGTTCGGTCACCAGCGCCGACACCTCCGCCCCCAGCCCCGCGGTCAGCGGCGCCTCGTGGACGACCACCGCGCGCCGGGTCCGGGCCACCGACGCGGCGAGCCCGTCGGCGTCGATCGGTTTGAGCCAGCGCAGGTCCAGCACCTCCAGCTCGACACCGTCCTCGGCGGCCAGCTCCGCCGCCCGCAGGCACCGCGACACCATCGCGCCCCAGGCGACCAGCGTCGCGTGCTTGCCGGGACGCACCACCCGGCTGGTGCCCACCGGCATCTCCGGAACGGGCGCCGCCGGATCGAACTCCTCGCGGTGCCAGTACCGGGACTTGGGTTCCAGGAAGATCACCGGGTCCGGATCGGCGATCGCCCGCCGCAGCAGGTGGTAGCCCTGCGACGGCGACGACGGCGACACCACCTTCAACCCCGGCACGTGCGCGAACAGCGCCTCCAGGCTCTCGCCGTGGTGTTCGGGCGCCTTGATGCCCCCGAAGCTGGGCAGCCGCAGCGTGACCGGCATCGGCAGCACCCCGCGGCTGCGGTAGTGCATGCGGGCGACCTGGTTGACGATCTGGTCGATCGCCGGGTAGGCGAACCCGTCGAACTGGATCTCCGGCACCGGCCGCCAGCCCGCCATCGCCAGACCGACCGCCATGCCCATGATCCCGGACTCGGCCAGTGGCGTGTCGAACACGCGCCGCTCACCGAACTTGGCCTGCAGCCCGTCGGTCACCCGGAACACGCCGCCGAGCACACCGACGTCCTGACCGAAGACCAGCACCCGGTCGTCGTCCTCGCACGCGTGGCACAGGGCCAGGTTGAGGGCCTGCTGGAGGGAGAACTCAGGCACCGGCGGTCTCCTTCCAGGCGCGCTGCTGCTCCAGCAACGCGTGCGTGGGTTCGCGGTAGACGTGGATGAACAGTTCCTCGCCGGGCCGCTCGTGCAGTGTCAGCAGGCCCTCGCGCACGCGGGCGACGACCTCGGCGGCGTGCTCCTCCGCGGCGGCGACGTCCTCGGCGCTCAAGGTCGCGGCGGCGCGGGCCAGCGGATCCTTGTCCAGCCACGCGCGCTCGTCCTCCAGTGCGCGGTACCGTCCGGGATCGTCCGAAGTGGAGTGCGGCCCGAGACGGTAGGTCATCGCCTCGATCACGCTCGGCCCCGCACCGGCGCGCGCCCGGTCCAGCGCCCGCCGCGTCGCCTCGAACACGGCCACGACGTCGTTGCCGTCGACCCGCTCCCCCGCCATGCCGTAGCCCGCGGCACGCGCGGCGACCGACCCGCCCGCCACCTGGCGTTCGGTCGGCAGGGAAATCGCCCAGCCGTTGTTCTGGCAGAAGAACACCACCGGCAGCCGGTACACCCCGGCGAAGTTCATCGCCTCGTGGATGTCGCCCTGCGAGCTGGCGCCGTCGCCGAACCAGCTGATCGCCACACCGCCGGTGTCGTCCAGCTTCGCCCCCATCGCCCACCCGACCGCGTGCGTGACCGGACCGCCGACCACGGCGTTGAACGGGGCCAGCCGGGAGACCTTCGCGTCGTAGAGACCGCCGTGCCACACATTGAGGTGCGTGCAGAGGTAGGCGACGAGGTCGACGCCCATCGCGACCGCCGCGCCGAGATCGCGGTAGTTCGGGAACGCGAAGTCGCGGGCCGGATCGAGCGCGGCGGCGCTGCCGACCTGAGCGGCCTCCTGCCCCTTCGACGGCGCGTACGCGGGGATCGCCCCCTGCCGTTGCAGGGCGATGGCCTCCTCGTCGAGCCGCCGGGCCACCAGCATCAGGCGGTGCAGCGCGCGGACATCAGCTGTGTGCATGGCAGGAAGCCTGCACAACGGGATCCGCGGTGGGCAACAGTCGCGTCCCCGGCTGCTCATCCTGCGCGATCTGGGCGCCCGATGTCCGGTTCGGCTGGGCACTTTGTCCAGCGGTTACGGCGCGAGCACCACCCGCCGCAGCAGCACCCGCAGCGTTTCCCGCTCCGCCGCGCTCAGCGCGTGCAGGGATTCGCGCAGCGCGGCGGCGGCGTGCCCGGCCGCCTCTTCCCGGGCCATGCGGCCCTTCTCGGTGGCCACGATGAGCTTGGTCCGGCGGTCGGCGGGGCTGGACCGGCGTTCGAGGAGCCCGGAGGCGGTGAGTTCGTCGACGAGCTGCACGATCTGGCTCGGGTCCAGACCGAGGATCCGGGCGAGGTCGCGCTGCGAAACGCCGCCCCGTGCGTCGCACGCGAGGACCAGCACGGAGTACTGCCGGACGCGGAGCCCGTCCGCCGCCAGCGCGGCGTTGGTGCCGCGGACGACGAGCCCGCTGGCCCGCGAGAGCAGGAACCCGAGGTCGTCGGTCAGCACTGGCATTCGTGGTCTCCCTCAATCGTTGACAACCTCAATCATATCTGCCTAGTGTCACCACCGGAAGCGAGGGAGGCCCGATGACGAACCTCGACCTGGACGCGCTCGTCGCGATCGACGTCCACACCCACGTGCACGCCGACGACCACGGTCATCTCACGATGGACGACGAACTGCTCGACGCCGCCGCCCGGTATTTCAAGGGAGAGGCGCCGCAGCCGACGGTCGCCGACATCGCCGAGCACTACCGGGCGCTGAAGATGGCCGCCGTCGTGTTCACCGTCGACACCGAGATGGCCACCGGCCACCGTCCGGTCTCCAACGAGGAGATCGCCGACGCGGCCGCCCAGTTCCCGGACACGCTCATCCCGTTCGGCTCGATCGACCCCGCCCGGGGACTGTCGGGTGTGCGGGCGGCGCGGCGGCTGGTGGAGGACCACGGGGTGCGGGGGTTCAAGTTCCACCCCTCGATCCAGGCGTTCGAACCCAACGACCGCCGCGTCTATCCGCTCTACGAGGAGTTCCAGAGCCTGGGCGTGCCCGCGTTGTTCCACACCGGACAGACCGGGATCGGCGCGGGGCTGCCCGGCGGGCGCGGCATCAAGCTGCGGTACTCGGACCCGATGCTGGTCGACGACGTGGCCGCCGACTTCCCCGATCTGACGATCATCCTGGCGCACCCGTCGGTGCCGTGGGCCGACTCGTCGATCTCCATCGCCACCCACAAGGCCAACGTCTACGTCGACCTGTCCGGCTGGTCGCCCAAGTACTTCCCGCCTCAGCTGGTTCGCGCCGCGAACACGCTGCTCAAGCACAAGGTACTGTTCGGCTCCGACTTCCCGCTCATCACCCCGCAACGCTGGCTGCGCGATTTCGACACGCTCGACATCCGCGACGAGGTCCGCCCGCTGATCATGAAGGAGAACGCGATCCGCGCCCTCGGGCTGCGCGATGCGTAAAGCGGGTCTGGGTTCGTGGCCCGAGCGGCGGCGCGCGATGTCCCCGGGGCGGGACGCGCTCTGGTTCGAGGGACGGACCACCTCGCACGGTGAGTTCGCGCTTCGCGTCCGCCGCGCGGCCTCCGCGCTGGCCGGTCTCGGCGCCGGTCCCGGCGACCGGGTGGCGTGGACCGGCGGGAACCACCCCTCCGCGCTGGAAACCCTGTACGCGTGCGGGCAGCTCGGCGCGATCTGGGTTCCGGTGAACGCGCGACTGACCGCACCCGAGGTGTCCGCCGTGCTCGGGGACTCCGGCGCCTCGGTCGTCGTGCACGGACGCGACCACGGCCCGCTCGCCGACGCGCTGCGGCAGCCCGGAGTGCGGTGGGTCGCCGCGGAGCCCCCGGTGACCGGTGGCTCGGAATCGTTGCCCTACGAGGAACTGCTCGCCGCGGCGCAGCCGGACACGCGGGACGTTCCGGTGGAGCTGGACGACCCGTGCCTGATCATGTACACCTCCGGCACCACCGGGAAACCCAAGGGCGCCGTGCTCACCCACGGCAACATGACGTGGAACGCGGTCAACCAGCTCCTCGGTTTCGACTTCACCCAGCACGAACGCACCCTGGCCCTCGCGCCGCTGTTCCACATCGGCGGCCTCAACGGCACGGTGAACCCGACGCTGCTGCGCGGCGGGTGCGCGGTGATCGTGCGTGGCTTCGACGCCGCGGAAACGCTGCGGGTGATCGAGGAACAGCGGATCAACTCGTTCTTCGCCGTGCCCACGATGCTCGACGCGATGGCCCGCGAGCCGGGTTTCCACAGCCGGGATCTGTCCGCGCTGCGCACCATCGGCGCCGCCGGTGCGCCGGTTCCCCTGCCGACGTTGCGCACCTGGCTCGACCGGGGCGTGACGATGCAGCAGGCGTACGGAATGACCGAAGCCGCACCGGGGTGCACGGTGCTCGACTCGGCGGACGCCGAACGGAAGGCCGGTTCCGCCGGGAAAGCGGTGTTCTTCACGAGCGTGCGGGTCGTGCGCCCGGACGGCGACGACGCGGACGTCGACGAGGTCGGCGAAGTGATCGTCCGCGGCCCCAACGTCATGGCGGGCTACTGGAACGACCCCGCCCGCACGGCCGAGGTGCTCGCCGACGGCTGGTACCGCACGGGCGACGCGGGTTCGCTGGACGCCGAGGGCTACCTCTTCATCCGGGACCGCTACCGGGACATGTTCATCTCCGGCGGGGAGAACGTCTACCCCGCGGAAGTGGAGTCCGCCCTGCTCGCGCTGCCGGAGGTGATGGAGGCCGCGGTGATCGGCGTTCCGGACGAGCGGTGGGGCGAGGTGGGACTGGCCTTCGTCGTCGCCGGGTCCGAAGTGGACGCCGGGGCGCTGCGGGCACGGTTGCGGGAACGGCTCGCCGGGTTCAAGGTGCCGCGGCAGTTCCGGTTCGTGGACGAGCTGCCGAAGACCGCGACGGGCAAGGTCCGCAAACCCGCGCTGCGCGCCCTGGCCGGGGTTCCGCGGGAGTAGCCGAGCCGGGTTCGTGGGACGCTGTGCTCGACGTCGCAGGATGGGGGGCCCGTGCCGCAGATCGCGCTCTACTACCCGTGGATGCACTTCCAGAACGACCACTGGCTGAAACTCGCCCTGCTGACCTGGGACGGGATCGTCCGCGTCCGCCCGCCGGGCGCGCCCGACCGGGATCAGGACCTGGTCCGGCAGCTGCGCCGGGAATCCGACTTCATCGTCGAAACCACGCCCGGTCCCAGGGTGCTCGACACCGTCGCCACGTCATTCGAGCAGGTCATCGACACCGATCCGGACCGCATCCTGAACGGCTACCGGCTCGGATACGACGGTGCCTGGCGTGGCTACGAGCCACCTCCCTCGCAGCGCGCCCCGGAGCCCGAGCCGGGGGATTCCGAACTGGTCTGGGTCTTTGCCGAGGCGCCCGGCGCCAAGATGGCGAGCCGGCTGGCCGCGATGCTGGTCCGGGCCGGGCTGGCGAGACGCTCGGCCGGGCCATGGCTGGGCCTGCGTCCGCCGCTGGGCTCGGTCTACCTCGCCGTGCTCACCGACGCGATGGCACGCCACGAGCGGCTCCGCCCGGCCACCGACGACCCGCGCATGCACACCGCGGTCGGCGCCCTCGACCGGCTCAGCGAACTGCTGACCGGTGACCCCGCGCCGCGTTCAACTCTGGACAGCGCGGAAAGCGCTTACCTCCACGTGGCGCTGCGGAGCGTGCTGGTGCCCGACGACCTCGACCGGGTGCCCACGCGGAAGCTGATCCGGTTCCGCGAGCGACACCGCGCCGAGCTGGCCGCCTTCCACGACCACGTCGCGAGCCTCGGGCCACAGCTGGCGGACATCGCCGAGGTGGAGAGCCTGCCCGTCGCCTCGGCACACCTGAAAGCGCTCTACGAACGGGAGACCGGGCCGCGGCTCGACGAGCTCCGGCGGGCGCTGCGCGGCTTCGGGATCGAATCGTCGGCAGGCGCGCTCGCCCAGAAGATCGACCTCGGCGCCGCGGGCGGCACCGTCCTGGGCGGTCTCGCCGCGGCGGGCGGCCAGCTGGCCGTCGCCGGCGCCGCGGTCGCGGTGTCGGTCGTGCCCTACCTCGCCGGGCGGGTCCGCTCCCGACGGGCGACGATTCGCGACTCCCCCGTGTCCTACCTGCTGGCCGTCGGCCGCGAACTCTCCGCGAGCACGTTGCTGGGCAAGCTCCGCTGACCCGCGGTCCCGAACAGCTTGCCGTCTTTGATGGCGCGGCCCCGCCGGCCACGCTCGCCGCGGCGATCACCGTGATGCCGTCCTTCTCGTACGGCGCGGCGTACCCGGTCTCGGCACCGGCGGACTTCTTCACCGTCTCGATCAGCTCGTCGACTTTCATAACCGAATCCTCGGCGCCGCACGCCGCCTCGCGGCCCCGGCGGGCACTGTGCCGCACGACACGCTTGTAACTTAGGTTAGCCTTTCTTTAATGTGAGCGGGTGTTCCCGCCACACGCCGCTCCCGGCGTCTCCGCACGCTCACTCGACGTCGCCTACGGGCGTGACGTCGTCGTGCACGCCGCGTCGGTCTCGCTCGACGCGGGCACCGTCACCGCGTTGATCGGCCCCAACGGCAGCGGCAAGTCCACGCTGCTGCGGGCACTGGCCCGGCTGCACCCGCCGACGGCGGGCGCGGTCACCTTCGCCGACGGCGCGGACCTGCGAGCCCTCTCGGCCAGGGAGCTCGCGCGGCGCATCACCCTGTTGTCCCAGCAGCGCAGCGCGCCCGCCGGCCTGTCGGTCCGGGAGCTGGTCGAGTTCGGCCGTCACCCGCACCGCTCCCGCTGGGGCGGCCAGGACCCCGACGGGGCGGCGGCCGTCGACCGCGCCCTCGCGCTCGCCGGTCTCACCGCGCTGGCGGAGCGGCCCGTGCAAGCGCTCTCCGGCGGGCAGGCGCAGCGGGTGTGGCTCGCGGCCTGCCTCGCGCAGGACACCGCGCTGCTGCTGCTCGACGAGCCGACCACGTTCCTCGACCTGCGGTACCAGGTGGAAATCCTCGACGTCGTCCGCGACCTGGCCGACGAGCACGGCGTCGGAATCGGCGTGGTGCTGCACGACCTCGACCAGGCCGCCGCGGTCGCCGACCGCGTGCTGCTCCTGGAGAACGGCCGGGTCACCGCGTCCGGGGCCGCCGCCGAGGTCCTGACGGCCGAAAACCTGACGCGCGCCTACGGCATCCGCGTCGACGTCCACCTCGATCCCTCCGACGGGCGGATCCACACGCGCGCGGTCGGGCGCTTCAACGACCTCCGCGCCACCCCGGCCTGAGAACTCCCCCACCCCCACTCAAGGAGAATCATGCGCATCACCCGAGGGCTCATCGGGGTGTCCGTGGTCGCCGCGTTGTTCGCGGCGGGCTGCGGCACCACCGAGGAAACCGGCAGCCAGGCCGGCGCCGGCGGCGGCGACCCGGTCACGGTCGTCGACTCCCGCGGCAAGACCGTCACCCTCGACGGACCGGCCGAGCGGGTCGCGGCCACCGAGTGGAACGGCGTCGAGAACCTGGTGTCGCTGGGCGTCATGCCCGTCGGCGTGTCCGACATCGAGGGCTACGGCACGTGGGTGAGCGCGGCGCCGCTGGACGGGACGCCGAAGGACCTCGGCACCCGCGGCGAACCCAGCATCGACACGCTCGGCGCGCTGGACCTCGACCTCGTCGTCGTCACCGACAGCCTCACCGAAGGCGCGCTGGAGCAGATCGAGGCGCGCGTCCCGGTGATCGTCCTGCAGGGCGGTGACGCGAAGGACCCGATCGGCGGGATGTTCACCAACCTGGACATGATCGCGAAGGCCACCGGCACCGAGGACAGGGCCGCGCAGCTCAAGTCCGATTTCGACCAGAAGCTGGCCCAGGGCAGGTCCGAAGTGGACGCCCTCGGCGCGACCGGCGAGAAGGTCGCCTTCTCCGACGCCTACGTCAGCTCCGGGACCGTCTCCATCCGCCCCTTCACCAAGGGTTCGCTGGTGTCGGCGGTGTTCGAGCGCCTCGGCCTGCAGAACGCGTGGCCGATGGAGGGCGACCCGGCCTACGGTCTCGCCCAGGCCGACGTGGAGGGTCTGACCCAGCTGCCCGACGTCCGCTTCTGGTATGAGGCCAACGATTCCGAAGCCGACCCCTACGCAGGGGCTCTGGCGAACAACGCGATCTGGACGAACCTGCCCTTCGTCGAGAACGGCAAGGTGCACCGGTTCCCGGACAAGCTGTGGATGTTCGGCGGCCCGAAGTCGATGGCCCAGTACGTCGACGCGGCGATCGCCGCACTGAAGGTCTAGTTCCACAGTGGACAGCGCGACACTCGCACCGCCGTCCGCTCCCGCCGGGGCGGCACCTCCCCGGCGGGGCGGCAGGCTCGCCCTGCTCGTCGCCGGGCTCGCCGTGCTCATCGTGGCGGGCTCGGCGGTGCACCTCACCCAGGGGACCTCGGCCCTCGACGCGCTCGACCTGCTGCGCCTGGTCACCGGCCAGGGCGGGGACGGGACGGCCGCCGTCGTACTGGAGTCCAGGCTCCCCCGCCTGCTGGCCGCGCTGCTCGTCGGCGTCGCGCTCGGCGTCGGGGGCGCCGTGCTGCAGTCGGTGTCGCGCAACGTGATGGCCTCGCCGGACACGCTCGCGGTGGACGCCGGGGCGCACCTGGCGATCGTCGCCGTCGCGGCGTTCGGGATTTCGCTGCCGCTGCTGGGTTCGGCGGGTGTCGCGTTCGCGGGCGGGCTGGGCGCGGCGGCGCTCGTGCTGGCGCTGTCGGGCACCGGCGGCGCCGGTGTCGTGCGGCTGGTGCTGGCGGGCACGGCGATCGCGCTGGCGATGATCTCGGTGACCCGCGTGCTGCTGTTGCTGTTCGCCCAGGAGACCCAGGGCCTCTACGCCTGGGGGTCCGGGGCGCTGGGGCAGAACGGGCTCGGCGGGGTACGAACGCTCGCGCCGGTGGTCGGGGGCGCGCTGGTGCTGCTGCTCGCGTTGTCGCGGCGACTGGACCTGGTGTACCTGGGCGACGACCACGCGCGGACGCTCGGTGTCCACGTGGGGCGGGTCCGCGCGAGCGCGATCGTGCTGGCGGTGCTGATGTCGGCGGCGGCGGTGACGCTGGCGGGCCCCATCGGGTTCGTCGGGCTGGCCGCGCCCGCGCTGGTCCGCCTGCTCTCGGCGGTGGTGCCCGGTCTGCACCGGCACGCCGCGCTGGTCCCGGTCTCCGCCGCGCTGGGTGTGGTGCTGCTGCTGGGCGCCGACGTCCTGATGCGCGCGGTGATCGGGGCGCAGGGCGCGCTGGAGGTGCCCACGGGTGTGGTCACGACGCTCCTCGGCGCGGTGTTCCTGATGCTGCTGGCCCGCAACGTGCGGGTCAGCGCGTCGGCGGCGGAACCGCCCGCCGCCGGGACCCGTGGCGGTGTCACGCCCACGCGGTTCCGCGTGGTGCTCGGTGTCCTGGTGGTCGCGACGGTGGGCGTGGTCGTCGGTTCGGTGCTGCTGGGCGACACGAAACTGCTGCTGGGCGACGTGGTCAACTGGGTCAGCGGGCAGGCCGGGCCGATCGTGACGAACGTGATGGACAACCGGCTGCCCCGCGTGGTCGCGGGGGTGCTGGCGGGCGCCGCGCTCGCGCTGGCGGGCGCGCTGATCCAGGCGGTGGCGCGCAACCCGCTGGCCGAGCCGGGAATCGTCGGCGTGGTGGGCGGCGCGGGTCTGGGCGCGGTCACCGCGATCACGCTCATCCCGGGCATCTCGTTCTGGGCGCAGACCGGTTTCGCCGGGATCGGCGCCGCGGCCGCGACGGTGCTCGTGTTCGCGCTCGCGGCGCGGGGCGGGTTCGCCAGCGAACGGCTGGTGCTGATCGGGTTCGCGGTGCAGGCGGCGACGCAGGCGCTGGTGACCTTGGTGATCACGCTGTCCGACCCGTGGAACGAGACGAAGGCGCTGACCTGGCTCGGCGGATCGACCTACGGCCGGTCGTTCACGCACCTGGTGCCGATGGCGCTCGCCGTGCTCGTGGTGGTGCCGCTGCTGGTGCGGGCCCGTGGCGAGCTCGACCTGCTGTCACTGGACGACGAGACACCGCGGGTGCTGGGCGTGCCGGTGGCGCGGTCGCGTCTGGTGCTGCTGGTGTGCGCGGTGCTGCTGACCGCGGCCGCGGTGGCCGGGGTCGGCGTCATCGCGTTCGTCGGCCTGGTGGCCCCGCACGCGGCCCGCGCACTCGTCGGGCGCCGTCATGCCAGGGCCCTCCCGGTGGCCGCGTTGCTGGGCGCGATCCTGGTGACCGTGGCCGACACGGTGGGCCGCACGGTGATCGCCCCGGCACAACTGCCGGCCGGACTGATGACGGCGTGCGTCGGGGTGCCCTACTTCGTCTGGCTGCTGCACCGGAGCCGCTCACGCTGAGGACTTCCGCGCCAGGAGCGTGCGCAGCCGCGCGAGAGTTTGGTGCTGCGTGACGCGAACCTTGCCCGGCGTCGAGCCGACGGCGACGGCGGTCTCCTCGGCCGACAAATCCCACCACGATCCGCAGCACCACGATCTCCCGCTGCTCGTCGGGCAGCTCGCGCAACAACCCGGTCATCCGCGCGGTCAGCCCAGTCTGCTGTTCGGGTCCTTCGCCGCTCCCGGCTCTTTCGGGCACCTCGGCATCCGGTTCCGCGCGATGTGCGTCGGCCACCTTGTGACGCGCGATGCCGTACACGAAGGCGAGGAACGGGCGCCCGTGCTCCCGGTAGGACTGCAGCGCCGTCAGTACCGCGAGACAGACTTCCTGCGCGACGTCATCCGCGGAAGCGAACGACCGTCCGCCGAGGCGAGCACGGCAGTACCGCACCACGGACGGACGGATCGCGGCGAGCAGCCGTTCGACCGCCGCCGGTTCGCCCTGGACAGCCGCGCTCACCGATTCCTTCAGCCGATCGACCCTGGCGCGCGGACGGCGCGCCCCTCCGGTCCGCGCGACCACGTTCGCCCGGAACGCCTCGTTCCGGGCCGGTTCCGCGATATCGGGTGTGAAGATCGCGTCGAGATAGGCGTCCGCGGCTGTCAGGCGGCGGGACAACGGGTCATCAGTCATCGTGGGGCCTCGCCTCCTCGATCCGTCCCAGCCGGGTCCGCAACCGGGAGCGGCCCCGCGACATTCGTTGTTTCGCCGCGGTTTCGGAAGATCCGCAGCGCCTGCGCGATCTCCCTGACCGAATACCCTTCCGTCGCGAGCACGACCGCGTCCCGGTAGCGCTCCGGGAGTTCCCGGACGGCCCGGAGGGCTTCCACCGCCTCGAGATGCCGCTCCGGGGACGACCAGGTCGTCTGCTGTGCCCGGTCCACCACCTCGTGCGCGTCCAGGTCGGCGATGCGTGATCCCCGGCGCAGGGCTGCCAGCACCATGTTGCGCACGGCCCGGTACAGCCAGGCTCGCTCGTTGCGGACCGGCTCCGCACCGGGATCCCGGCACTCCCGGAGCACCAGTTCGGTGACCGCGTCCTCGGGCGAACACCCGCGCGTCCGGGATCGAGCTGCCGAGCTTGACCGCGAACCGGGCCAGTTCGACGTAGTGGCACTTCCGCAGTGTGGCGGCGCGCTCCGCCACGTCCCCCGGCCCGGCGCCTTGCTCTTGCGTCACGCCGGATCCGGCCCCACCGGACGTGGCGGTGCACCACGCAGCCGCGCGCGCTCGCTCCTCGCATGCCCGCCTGTCGTGCCGGTCTGTCTGTTCACGGAGCCTCCCTCAGCAAGCGTCACCAGTAAGTGACGCGGACCCCGCCGAGGTGACAAAGAATTCCACGCCCACGCGGCGCGTGACGGCGGGCGGCAGGCTCGGCCGCCATTCGCCGCACACCGGGCTCACCCGGACGGCGGTGCGGGGCCGGAGGTAGGTTCGTAGTGATCACATCGGACGACCGGAAGGTGTCACGGCATGAAGATCGGCATCGTCATCGGCTCGGTGCGCAGCGAACGCAAGGGCGAACAGGTGGCCAAGTGGGTGGAGGCGGCGGCGTCCGAACGTGACGACGCCCGGTTCGAGGTGCTCGATCTGCGGGACTTCGACGTGCCGCTGTTCACCTCGCCCGTGGTCCCGGCGGCCGCGAACCGCCAGTACGATTCGCCCAACGTCACCCGGTGGAGCCAGGCCGTCGACGGGTGCGACGGCTTCGTCTTCGTGACCCCCGAGTACAACCACGGCGTTCCGGGCGCCTTCAAGAACGCCGTCGACAGCCTCGGCCCGGAGTGGACGGGCAAAACGGTCGGGTTCGTCGCCTACGGCGCCGACGGCGGGGTTCGCGCCGTCGAGCAGTGGCGCCAGATCGTCGCCAACTTCCAGATGATCGCCGTCCGCGCGCAGGTCTCGCTCTCCCTGTTCGCCGACTTCGACGGCGACAGCCTGGCGCTGCAGGACCGGCGGACCGCCGAGCTGACCACGCTGTTCGACCAGATCACCACCCTCACCTCCCGCCTGTCCTAGTTTCCCCTTGACCGCACCGGGTTCACTCGGTCGCGTGACAGCACACAGGAAGATGCGCCGCTTGATCACCGTCCTCGCCGTGTCCGGGCTGGCTCTGTCCGGCGCGGTGACGGCGCAAGCCGAGGAGGACAGCCGCGTACCGCAGCTGCTCTTCTACAACCACGCCTACGACGTGCTCGACAGACCCACCGCCGACGCCATCGAGAACTCCGCCTACCTGCGGGAGTTCGCGAACTTCGAGGTCCGCACCACCACCGGCGGTGGCCTGACCTGGAAGGGCCGCTACCTCAAGGGCCGGGAGACCTACATCGAGCTGTTCGCGGAGGGCGATCTGCCCGGTACGGACGCGTTGTTCGGCTCCGCGGGCACCGCGCTGTCGACCGAGCACGAGGGTGACCTCGCGACCGTCACGCAGCGCCTGGAGGACCAGGGCATCACGCCGGTGCCCTACCGCCAGAACCGCGACTTCGGTGACGGCGTACTGGTCCCCTGGTTCGACACGATCCGCACCGCCACCTCCTACCAGGCGTTCGACGGCTGGGCGATGGAGTACCTGCCGGAGTACTTCGCCGACCCGCGCAGCGAGACCGAACCCGCGAGCTACGCCGGTGACGTCAGCCGGGAGCGCTACCTGCCCGACGACTACCAGGACCACCTGATGCGGGACATCGCCTCGATCCGCATCGGGGTCACCGCGGATGACCTGGCCACCATGGTGCCGGTGCTGCGGGCCGGTGGCGTCCAGGTGCGCACCCTGAGCGATGGCAGTGTCATCGCCAGCGGCGGCGGCACCACCATCCGCTACGACTCGGTCCCCCGCGAGCAGGCCGGGTTGAAGCAGGTCGTGTTCACGCTGAACAAGTCCGTACCGCGGCACGTCGAGCAGATCGGCCAGTCGAAGCTGGTCGTCGGCCCCGGCTCGACCGCGGTCTGGACCTTCACCGGCACCGCCACGTCCTGAACCGGTGGCGGGCCGGGCAGCGCGCGTCGCTGCCCGGCCCGCCACCCCGCAGGACCACGGACTCCTCGGTAGGCCGTCCGGCGGGATCAGCCGGGCCGCGTTTCCGATGGGCGCCCGTAGCTGCTGCCGTCGTTGCTGCGTTCGAGGAAGCCGTCGTCGACGAGGTGGCGGCGGAGCGCGGCGTGATCGTCGTGGACGGCGGTGAGTATTTCGCGGACGTCGCGTTCGCGGTAGAGGCGGCCGGGTTCGAACCGCTCGGCGAGCTTCGCGAACAGGGCCTGCCGTAGCTCGCCAGGGCGGGGAATCGTCACGAGCCGCCCGCCGCGGAACAGTGCCTCCACCGGGTCGGCGGGCGGTCTGGCCAGCGCTTCACGAAAGGCTTCGGGCACGGCCCGGCAGCGGTCGCCGTCGAACGTCACGAGGCCGGCCGCCACCAGGCGCCGCACCAGCTTGGCGGGTTCACCCGCCGCCGGAAGCCCGTCGGGTGCGGTGCAGATCCGGGCGAAGAGCCGCAGTCGTCCGGGATCGGCCAGTGCCGAAACCAGCGCTTCCGGTGAGGCCATGACTCGAAACTACCGGGCGGCACGCCCACTCGCGAGCGGGTTTCACGCTCACCACCGGCGCGGCGGAACCCGGATCACCCGCATGTCCCGGTCGCGCCGTCACCGGCTCGCCCACCGGGGCGGCGCCGGCTGGGCCGCGACGAGTTCTTCGGGTGCGCTCAGCCGCCACGCCTCGTAGACCAGTTCGGACAGCTCGTCGGCCTCGATGCCCTCCAGGTGGACGACGACCCAGCCGAACCCGCCCGCCGTGAACTGCTCCTCGAACACCTCGGGCCGCTCGGACACCAGCGCCTGCTGCTCGGACAACAGCTGTTTCAGCCCGACGGTGCGGGTGCGCGGCCAGTAGTAGCCGAACCGCTTGCCGCGCACGCCGAACGTTTCGTACTCACCGCCCTTCCCGCGCTGCACGTCGGCCAGCGCGTCGACCATCCGCTGGAACCGCTCGACCCGGACGCTCACCACTGCCCCTCGTTCACCGAGCCATCGTAACGGCGGGGTAGGTCAGAAACCGGCGGCGAACGGGCCCGCGAAGGCGAACTTGGCGAACCGCTCCCCGATCCGGCGGTGCGCGGCCGCGTCCGGGTGCAGCGCGTCCGGCAGCGGCAGTTCGGCGAAGTCGGCCTCCCCGTAGAGCTCGCGGCCGTCCAGGTAGTGCAGGTGCGGATCGTCGCGCTGTGCCACGATCTTCGCCAGCTCGTCGCGGATGATCCGCAGCGTGAGTTTCCCGGCGGCGCGCTCCGCCGGATCGCCCGTGGCCCGGAACCGCACCGTCCCGGCCCGCAGCGCCTCGGAGTCGAAGGCACCGGGGCCCGGGGTGTCCTCGTGGATCGGGCAGTACAGCGGCGAGACGACCAGCAGCGGGACGTCCGGGTGGCCGTCGCGGATCGTGTCGAGGAACCCGTGGACGGCGGGACCGAACGTCCGCAGCCGCAGCGCGTCGCTGTTCACCACGTTGATGCCGATCTTGACGCTGACCAGGTCGGCGGGCGTGTCGCGCATCGTGCGGGCGGTGAACGGGTCGAGCAGCGCGCCACCGCTGAATCCCAGGTTGACCAGGTCCACACCGCCGAGCGCCGCGGCCAGCGACGGCCAGGTGGTGCTGGGACTCGTGGCGTTCGAGCCCTGACTGATCGAGCTGCCGTGGTGCAGCCACACCCGGCCGGCGCGGGGTGCCTGCTCGACGGCCGCGTCGGTGCGCAGCGCGACGAGTTCGGTGGTTTCGTTGTGCGGCAACCAGATCCCGACGTCCTTGGGCCGGGCGGGCAGACCGTCGAACCGCACCGTGGCGGCCGGGCCGGGCGAGGTTCGCGTGGCGCCGGTGGCCAGGTCGACGCGGATCGTGGTGCCGCCCGCCGCACCCGCCTGCGCGGTGAGGCGGCCGTCGACGAGCAGGTCGTACACCCCCTCCGGGCGCGGCGGTACGTCCACGTAGACGCGTTTGGTGGGCAGCGTCTCCAGCTCCACGACCGTGGCCGCGGTCCGGAAGACCAGCCGCACGCCGGAGGGTTGCGATTCGGCCATCGCGAGCTGCGCGTCGGAGCCCTGGGCGCGTGCCCAGGACGGCAGCCGGTGCGGCAGTAGACCGTGCGGGGTGGTCTCCAGCTCCAGCGCGCCGCGGACGAGTCCGGTGGTGATGGGTGTGGTGATCACGGTGTCCCCCTGGACCAGGTACGGAGTGCGGTGTCGAGTACGTCGAGGATGCGCGACCAGGACTCCTGCGAGCCGGGCGTGCTGTGGTCGAACCCGCCCGCGGCCTCCAGGTCGACGAACCCGTGGAAAACGCTGCCCAGCAGCCGGACCGCGTGGGTCTGGTCGTCTCCGGCGAGGTCGTAGCCGCGGAGGATCGCGCGGGTCATCCGCGCGTGCCGGACGCCCGCGCTGCCCGCGGCCGTCTCCGGGTCCAGCCGCAGCCGGGACGCCTCGTAGCGGCCGGGGTGCTCGCGGGCGTAGTCGCGGTAGACGTCGGCCAGGGCGACCAGCGCGTCCTTGCCCGACCGGCCGGCGATGGCGTCCGCCGCGCGGTCGGCCAGCTCGTCCAGCGCCAGCAGCGCGATGCGGGTCCGGAGGTCCCGTGAGCCCCGGACGTGCGAATACAGGCTGGCGACCTGGACATCGAATCGCCTCGCCAGCGCGCTCACGGTCACCTGCGCGAACCCGGCCTCGTCGGCCATCTCCGCTCCGGCGCGCGTGAGCCGTTCGGCGGTCAGCCCCGCCCGTGCCATTCCGCCTCCTCGCCTTCGCTTCTTCGGATATTACCTAAGTATATTAGCCAATTGCCGAGCGGTGTCGCCGATCACGGTTCGGTCTCGGCGGCAACCGGGGCCTCGCGCCGGACGAGTACGCAGCGACAGTGTTTCGTCGTTCACTGGGGGCGGTCATGGGCAGACGGGTGTGGTGGCTGGTCGTGCTGATCGGCCTCGCGCTGGTGGGCGGATGCGCGGGCTCGCCCGCTCACCGGCCGGCGCCCGCGTCCGAATCCTCGACGGCACAACAGTTCCAGCCCGCGGCCGAGCCCGGTGCCGTGGACATCCCGCGGATCGGCGCGCACTCGACGCTCGTCCCGTTGGGACTCAACGCCGACCAGACCATCGAGGTTCCGCCGGTCGGCACGCCCGGGCAGGCGGGCTGGTACTCCTACGGTCCGGCGCCCGGCGAGGTGGGGCCTGCCGTGATCCTCGGTCACGTCGACGGCGGCGGACGGCAGGGAATCTTCCACCGCCTCCGCGAACTCGTGCCCGGCGACGAGGTCAGTGTGTCCCGGAAGGACGGTTCGGTCGTCCGGTTCGCGGTGAGCCGCACCGAGCAGATCGACAAGGACGTCTTCCCGTCCGAAGCCGTCTACGGCGATACCGCGGGGCCGGAGCTACGGCTCATCACCTGCGGCGGCTCGTTCGACCGGGACGCGCACAGCTACCGCGACAACATCATCGTCTTCGCCGTGCCCGCCTGAACCGGGCACGCGGAACGGGGGAAAGGAAGCACACCATGCACAGGACCCGGATCCTCGCCGGTGCCGGCGCGCTCGCCCTCGGTGGCAGCCTGCTCGGCCTGACCACGGCGAGCGCGACCGCGCCACCGCCCACCCTGCGGGTCAGTCCCACCGCGGCGGTGGCGGGGCAGCCGCTGGCCTTCACCGCCTACTGCGCCGGGAACGCGGGCACCGTGACCTCGCCCGGTCTCGTGGCGCCGGTGTCGCTGACCCGGTCGGGCAGCCACTTCACCGGCACCGGCAAGGCGGGCGACCGGCCCGGGCGGTACCAGGCGAGTTTCACGTGTTCCGGCAGCGGCGGCCCCGCCGGGGACGGCACGGTGACCGTGCGGTTCTCGATCGCCTGCACTCCCCCGTCCTCGGCACCCTCGCCGACCCGCACGACCACCCGTCCGCCGAGCACGTCGAGCACCCCGCCGACGACCAGCGGCCAACCGTCCACAACGGAACCCCCGGCGTCCGCCACGCCTGCCGCATCCGTCCGATGTGGTCAGTCGTCGAGCGGGGGTGGCACGCCACCGCAGGTGAAGATCCGTCCGCGGGGCGCGCCGGAAACCGGGGACGGCTCGGCCGCCTGACACGCGCGCGGATCGTGACCGGGCAGGCGGGTGATCACCGCGCGTGGCCCGGGCGGCGCAGCGGCCCGAACACGCTGTGCCAGTGCCCGGTGCGGCGGATCAGCAGATGGGTCGGCACCTGCAGGACGACGATGGTGACGATCGTCAGCACCGTGTCCAGTGCCGGGACCAGGGCGACCGGCAGGCCGTAGGCCATCACCACGCGGATGGCGCTGTCGACGAGGGTGGCGAGGCCCCAGCAGATCGTGATCGTGCGCCAAGCCGCACGGAAGCGCTCGTCGGTGTCCCACAACCGGTCCATCAGCGCCGCGCGGCGGGGCATCACGGCGCGGGTCACCTCGTAGCACAGCGGCCGCGGGCGGCGCAGCGTCGCGAGCGCCCACAGCCCGGCCGGGGCGCTGAACCACGCCCCGCGGGCAAGCAGCTCCCGGGGCCCGCCGCCGAGCAGGGCGCCGAGGACACCGAGCACCGTGCCGAACAGCACCCCGATCGCCAGCGCCTCGACGCTCCGGTCCCGGATCGCCGTGACCAGGACGTTGAGCGCGGGCGGGACGGCCCCCACGACGAGTGCGGGCACGTCGCCCGCACCGGCCGCGCGCAGCCCGTAGAACAGGGCGAGCGGCGCGGCGATGTCCAGTGCGAGGGTGCGGGCGGAGGCGGTCACCACCCGACGATCGCGCACCCGCCGTCCCGGGCACATCGCACCGGCGGCCGGACCGCCCCCGCCTTCCGATCGGCGGCGTTCGACTTTCGGCTATGGGGAACACCGCGGACCGCGGTTACCCTCGGCTGGTGCCGCCTCCCTGCATCCGCTCCGTCCTGGCCGGTGTGGCCGTCGTGTTCGCCGGGATCGGGACACTGACCGCGGCGACCGTGCTCACGCGGACCGGGACAGCAGGGGCGAACCTGCCGTTCGACATCGCCACCGGAGGGCTCGCGGTGCTCGGCGCGCCGTTGCTGCTGCGGTGGCCGGTGCGGGTGGCCTCGGCGCTCCAGGTGCTGGCCACCCTGTCCCCGGCGGGAACTCCCGCCGCGACCGTCGCCGTGCTGCAGGCGGCGCGGGAGCGGCCCCTGCGGATCGCGCTGCCGATGGGCGCGGCAGGCGCGGCGGCCCATGCCGTGCAGGGGCTGATCTGGCCGGTGGCGGGCCTGTCCTACGGGTGGTTCGTGGTCCTCGACGTCGTCGTGCACGCCGCGCTGGTGGCCTGGGGCGCGTGGGCCCGGACCCGGCAGGAGCTGGTCGCGTCGCTGCGGGAACGCCTGCACCAGGCCGAAACCGGCCAGGCCGAACGGGTGGCCGCGGCACGGGCGGCGGCCCGGTCGGCCGAGCGGGCCCGGATCGCGCGGGAGATGCACGACGTCCTGGCGCACCGCCTCTCGCTCGTGGCCACCTCGGCGGGCGCGCTGGAGTACCGGCCGGACGCCCCGCCGGAGCGGATCGCGCGCGCGGCGGGTGTGGTGCGGGAGGGCGTGCACCAGGCACTGGAGGAGCTGCGGGACGTCATCGGCGTGCTGCGAGCCGACACGCCGGTCAGCGACGGCAACCTGCCGCAGCCGGAGCTGGCCGACGTGGCCGCGCTGGTCGGCGAGGTGACCGCGGCGGGCTCGGAGGTCCGGCTCACCGACGACACCGGTTCCGCGGCGGCTCCGGCGTCCACCGGGCGCGCGGCCTACCGCATCGTGCAGGAGTGCCTGACCAACGCACGCAAGCACGCGCCGGGCCTGCCGGTGCAGGTCGACCTGTCCGGCGCGCCCGGCGACGGGCTGCGCATCCTGGTGCGCAACGCACTGCCCGCGCGGCCCGCCGCCGCCCCACCCGGCGCCGGAACCGGGCTCGTCGGGCTGGCCGAGCGCGCCGAGATCGCGGGCGGGCGGCTGCGGCACGGTCGTGACCAGGACCGGTTCGTCGTCACCGCTGAGCTACCGTGGCCCGCGTGACCGATCCCCGGAACCCGGAACGGCCCGTGCGCGTGCTGGTCGTCGACGACGACGCGCTGGTCCGCAACGCGCTGACGATGATGCTCGACGGCGCCGACGGCATCCGCGTCGTGGCCGAGGGCTCCGACGGCGAGGAGGCACTGGCGCTCGCCGACGCGCACGGCCCGGATGTGGTGCTGATGGACGTGCGGATGCCCCGCCTCGACGGCATCACCGCCACCCGGCGGCTGCGAGCCCGTCCGCGGCCGCCGGAGGTCGTCGTGCTGACCACGTTCGACACCGACGAGAACGTGCTGCACGCCCTGCGCGCGGGCGCCACCGGGTTCCTGCTCAAGGACATTCCGCCCGGCCGGATCGTCGAGGCCGTGCGGCAGGCCGCCGCCGGGGAGCCGATGCTGTCCTCCGGCGTGATCCGGCGCCTGATGCGGCGGATCACCACCGCCGGGGACACCCTGGAGCGTGCGCGGCGGGCACTGAGCGCGCTCAGCGCCCGCGAACACGAGGTCGCGCTCGCCGTCGCGCGGGGCGGGTCCAACGCCGAGATCGCGTCCGAACTGGACACCAGTGTCGCCACCGTCAAGGCGCACATCTCCCACGCGCTGACCAAGCTCGCACTGGACAACCGCACCCAGATCGCAGTGCTGGTGCACGACGCGGAACTCCGGTAGGCCACTTCGACTTTCGGCTACCCCGGTTTGCTCCGGCGGCCGATGCGGCGAACCGGCTCCGGCTGGTCTCCTGCGGGCATGAAGATCGCATGGCTGCTCGTTCTCGTTCTGCTGGCCGCGACCGCCTGCGGGTCTCCTCCGGCGCCCGATCCGGCGGCCGTCCGCGTCACCGGCGGGCTGATCGAGGGACAGGTGGACGACGCGGCCCGGCAGTTCCTCGGGATCCGCTACGCCCAGCCGCCCACCGGCGAGCGCCGGTGGACCCTGCCCGAGCCCGCGGCACCGTGGGACGGCGTCGCGCGGGCCACCGAACCCGGGCCGCGCTGCCCGCAGGGGTCGCCCGCGGCGGTTCCCGGCACCCGCACCGACGAGGACTGCCTGTTCCTCAACGTGACCACCCCGCCCGACGTGCGGCCCGGCGAGCGGCTGCCGGTCGTGGTGTGGTGGCACGGCGGCGGGTTCACCAGCGGCAGCGGCGCGGAATACGACGCCCGCCGTCTCGCCGGGGACGGGCGCCTCATGGTGGTGACGGTGAACTACCGCCTCGGCGTGCTCGGCTACCTCGGCCTGCCCGGCCTGGCCGGGTCCGGCAACTTCGGCTTCGCCGACCAGGTGGCGTCGCTGCGCTGGGTGCACGACAACGCCGAGGCGTTCGGCGGGGACCCGGACAATGTCACGGTCGCCGGGCAGTCCGCCGGGGGCATGGCCGCCTGCGCTCTGCTGACCTCGCCCGAAGCCGCTCTCGTGGATCGCGCGATCGTCTCCTCCGGCGCGTGCTCGCTGCGCTGGCCCGCCGGCACACTGTTCCCGTCGGCGCCGGAGTCCGCGCCCTACGTTCCGGTGGCGGACAACCGGTCCACCGGCGCCGCGGCCGCGGCTTCGCTGGGCTGCTCTGGCGAGCGCGCGCTGGCGTGCCTGCGGTCCCGTCCGGTCGCCGATCTGGCCCCGGTCGACCAGCTGTTCGCGAACAACCTCGCCTACGGCACCCCGCTGCTGCCCGAGGACCCGGCGGCCGTGCTGCGCGAGGGACGCGCCGCCCGCGTCCCGGTGATCTACGGCGGCACGCGCGCCGAAGCCTCCTCCTTCATGGCCGGGGCGGCCGCGATCCGTCCACAGTGGTTCGAAGCCGCGGCCTACCCCGGTCTGATCGGCGGGTTCGGCGATTCCGCCGCGGCTGTGGCGGCCCGCTACCCGCTGCGGGACTACGACTCGCCGGTGGCGGCATGGTCGGCCGTGTCCACCGACGCCGCCTGGGCCTGCCCCACGCGCGCCGACGTCTCCGCGCTGGCCCGCACCACGACCGTCTATGCCTACGAATACGACGACCCGGACGCGCCCGACGTCAACGGCGTCGCCGTGACCGGCCCCGCGCACGCCACCGACCTGCCGCTGGTGTTCGACCTCGGCGGCCGGGACCTGCGGGCGACTCCGGCGCAACGGGAGCTGGGCGATCTCGTCGTGGGCTACTGGGCCGCCTTCGCCCGCACCGGCTCCCCGGGGCCCGGATGGGAAGCCGCCCGACCGGAGCACCCGGTGGCGCAACGGCTCGCGCCCGGCGCGGTCGCCCCGGTGGACACCGGCGCCGGGCACCGCTGCGATTTCTGGGCGGGCCGCCACTACTGACCAGCCGGACAGACATCTGACCGATCGGTTAGATTCGCGGTCGTGGACGAGACCGACGTGTGTGTCGTGGGTGGCGGGCCGGCCGGAATGGTGGCCGGGTTGTTGTTCGCGCGGGCCGGAGCGCGGGTCACGGTGCTGGAGAAGCACGCCGATTTCCTGCGGGACTTCCGCGGCGACACGGTGCATCCGGGTACCCTGCGCCTGCTGGACGAGCTGGGTCTGGGCGAGCGGTTCGCCGCGCTGCCCCGCGGGATCCTGGCGGAGATGCGGATGCGGATCGGCGACCGGGTGGTCGTCGCCGCCGACTTCCGGCGGGTTCCGGGCCGCTACCCCTCCATCGCGATGGTGCCGCAGGGCGATTTCCTCGACCTGCTCGCCGGCGAAGCGGAGCGCGAGCCGACGTTCACGCTGCGACGCGACACCGAGGTGCCGGGGCTGCGTCACGACGGCGACCGGGTGCCCGGGGTGCACTGGCGCGGCACCGACGGCACCACGGGCACGATCGCCGCCACCCTGGTGCTCGCCTGCGACGGACGCGACTCGGTGGTGCGCGCCGAAGCCGGGTTGCCGGTGCGGGAGCTGCCCGCGCCGATGGACGTGTGGCAGGTCCGGGTCCCGGCCGGTCCCGCCGGCGAGACCACCGACGGCCGGGTGTTCGGCCGCTTCACCCGCGGGCTGGCCGCGGTGACGATGGACCGCGGCGACTACTACCAGACCTCCTACCTCATCCCGAAGGGCCAGGACGCCGCGTTGCGGGCCCGCGGGCTGGAGGCGTTCCGGCGCGACCTGGCGGACCTGTTCGACTGGCCACCCGAGCGGCTCGCCGGAATCACCACGTGCGACGACGTGCAGCTGCTGAACGTGCGGGTGAACCGGGTACGCCGCTGGTACCGGCCGGGGCTGCTCTGTCTCGGCGACGCCGCGCACGCGATGTCCCCGGTGGGCGGGGTCGGGGTCAACCTCGCCGTACAGGACGCCGTCGCCGCCGCCCGCATCCTGGCCGGGCCCCTGCGCCGCGGCACCCTCCGCACCCCCGACCTGGCCCGCGTCCAGCGCCGCCGCAACCTGCCGATGGTGGTGGCGCAGGCCCAGCAACACGGCGAGCACCAGACGCTGCTGCGGCCCGCACTCGAGGGCACTTTGGACGGAGTGCCGTTGATGCTGCGTGCCGTGGACCGGTTCCCGGCGCTGCGCGGGCTCACCGCCCGCCTCGGCGGCATCGGGGTGCGACCCGAACACGCACCGCCGTTCGCCCGGCGCTGATCAGCTCGCCTCGACCGCGCGCAGCACGAACGTCTCCAGCTCGTCCGCCGCCGCGGTGAGGTCGAGACCGGGGTCGGCGAGCCATTGCGACACCACGTTGTCGATCGCGCCGCCGATGGCGAGCGCGGTCGTCTTCGCGTCGAACGGGCGGAACACGCCCTCGGCCTGACCGGCCGCGAGCAGCTCGGCCAGCATCTGCCACCGCTGGTTGCGGTCGTGCTGGCCGGGCTGCCGGAACCGCGTCCCGCCCCGGTCGTCCAGCAGCACCTCGGTGATGAGCCGGACGTGCGTGCGGTGGCCGCCCTGGTAGTCGATCAGGCCGCGCACGTAGGCCGACAGCCGCGCCCGCGTGTCCGGCGCGGCCGCCATCCGGTCCAGGACGTGCGCGCCGAACGCCTCGAACACGTGCCCGAGCGTCGCTTCGGCCAGATCGTCCTTCGATCCGAAGTGGTACAGCACGGCGGCCTTCGACACGCCCGCGTGCTCGGCGATCGCGGCCAGCGACGCGCCACCGTAGCCGCGCGCGGAGATCACCTCGATCGTGGCCTCGATCAGCTGACGGCGGCGCGCCTGTTCGGTGAACGTCGGCTTGCCGCCGGTGCGGCGCGCGGCCATCGCCCCTCCTCGATCCGGTGCCCGGCCCCGATGCTAACCGGCGGCCCCGGCCGGCCCGGCGCCGTCCTCACTCGCGGCTGCGCCACGCCTTCGCCAGCGCCACCTTGCCGCCGGTCTGCAGCAGCGCCCCGGTGTAGAGCCGGCTCGCCAGCGCCACGATCAGCACCACCGACACGGCCAGCACCCCCAGTGACACCAGCGCTTCCCACGCCTGCGCCTCGCCGGTGAACAGGCGCACCGGCATCGCGACCGCCGCGGAGAACGGGAGGTAGGACAGCACACCGAGCAGGGTCGCGTTGCCGGAGGCGAACATCACCGCGAAATAGGGTCCCATCACCAGCATCATGACCAGCCCGATGCTGGAACCGAGGTCCTCCTGCCTGCTCACCACCGAACCGGCGACCGCCCACATTCCCGCCAGCAGCACGAAACCCGCGCACACGAACGGCACGAACCACCCCAGTGCCGGCGCCACCACCGCGAGCAACGCGGACTGGCCGCCGAGGCTGAGCGCGACCGGCCCGGCGACGGCGATCACGGCGACCTGCAGGACCGTCAGCAGCGTGTGCCCCAGCACCTTCCCGGCGAGCAGCGCCCGCACCGGGACGGTGACCACAAGGATCTCCACGATCCGGGTCTGCTTCTCGGTCACCGTGCTCTGGGCGATGGCCATCCCGCCCATGCCGACCATCAGGAACACCAGCGCGAACACCATGATCACCAGCTGCCGCGCGCCCGGTCCGACGTCACCGGGTTCGAGCAGGTCCACCGGTGGCGAGACGCTCAGCGCCATGACCACGTCCGTGGGCGGGTCGTTGAGCGCCAGCACCCGCACCCCGCTCGCGGCGTCGGGCACCATCGCCGCCTCGACTTCCTCGGTGCGCACCAGTTCACGGGCGGCGCCGATGTCGGCGACCTCGCGCACGTCCAGCTCCGCCGCGGAGGCCATCTGCGCGGCCTGCGGGCCGACGGCGGCCACGCTCGGCGGCCCCCCGGCGAACACCGACGGCAGGATGCCCGCCGCGAACAGGCCGGCCACGATCACGGCGAGCCCGATCCAGAACCCCTTGGTGCGCAGGAAGGACCGGACCTCACGTTCGGCGACGAGCCTCGTCGCGGTCCAGAACGACGTGCCCCCTTCGTCTCCGTCCGGACGGATGTCCACCTTGGACGGTGTCAGCGTGGTCATCACACGGCCTCCTTGAAGATCTCTTCCAGCGAAGGCACGACGGGCTGGAAGCTGCGCACCTCTCCCCGCCGCAGCGCCGCCTCCAGCACCCGCTGTTCACCGCCGCCCGAGGGCTCGAACACCGCCCGCGGCCCGTCGACGCTGAGCACCTGGACGCCGGGCTGGTCGCGCACCCAGCCGGCGTCGGCGTCCACCACGAGTTCGAACCGGGACGTGCCGTAGCGGGCATGCAGTTCCTCCCGCGTCCCGGCCGCCGTGATCGCCCCGCGGGAGATGATCACCACGTCGTCGCAGAGCCGCTCGACCAGCGAGAGCTGGTGGCTGGAGAACAGCACCGGCACCCCGGAGGCGGCACGCTCGCGCAGGACGGTGAGCACGATGTCGGCGGCCAGCGGGTCGAGCCCGGAGAACGGCTCGTCCAGGATCAGCATCATCGGGTCGTGCACCAGCGCGGCGGCGACCTGGGCGCGCTGCTGGTTGCCCAGCGACAGCTCCTCCAGCCGGTCGTCCGCGCGCCCGCCCAGTTCCAGCTGGTCCAGCAGGCGGCCGGTGGCCGTGCGCGCCGCGTCGTCGTCGAGCCCGTGCAGCCGGCCGAGCCAGGCGATCTGCTCGCCGACCTTCATCTTCGGGTAGAGGCCGCGTTCCTCGGGCATGTAGCCGAACCGCCGCCGCTGCGCCGGGGTCATCTCGCGGCCGTGCCAGGTGACCGTGCCGCCGTGCGCGGCAAGGACGCCGAGGATGATCCGCATGGTGGTGGTCTTGCCGGACCCGTTGGCGCCGAGGAAGCCGGTCATGCGGCCCGGCCGCACCGCGAACGACACGTCGTCGAGCACGCGGTGATCGCCGAAGCTCCGGCTGAGTGAGGTCACGGTCAACATGACCGGAACGCTATCCGGCCAGGGCCGCCGTGGCGTCCGGCCGCGGGCCGACCCGCGGGGTCCTCCTCGCGGAGGACCCGGGTTCAGGCCAGGCCGGGGGCGACGATGCCCTGTTCGTAGGCGAAGACCACGGCGTGGGTGCGGTCGCGCAGGCCGAGCTTGCGCAGGATCCGCGACACGTGGGTCTTGACGGTGGTCTCGCCCAGGTACAGCTCGGCCGCGATCTCGCCGTTGCTGGCGCCGCGGGCCATCAGCACCAGCACCTCGAACTCGCGGTCGGTGAGGTCGGGCGGGCGGCGGCCCGCGGGGGTGGTCGTGGTGAACCGGGCGATCACGCGCCGCGTCACCTCCGGCGAGAGCAGCGCGTCACCGCGGGCGACGATGCGCACCGATTCGACGAGGTCCTCGGGCGAGGCGTTTTTCAGCAGGAACCCGCTCGCGCCCGCGCGCAGCGCCTCGAACAGGTAGTCCTCGTGGTCGAACGTGGTCAGGATGACCACCTTCACCGCCGATTCCGCGGGGTGGTCGCCGAGGATGCGGCGCGTGGCCTCCAGCCCGTCCACGCGCGGCATCTGCACGTCCATCAGGACGACATCGGGGCGCACGCGCCGCGTGACCTCGACCGCCTCGGCGCCGTCCCGTGCCTCGCCGACGACGTCGATGCCCTCCTCCGTCCCGAGGATGACCCGGAAGCCGGCGCGGACCAGGTCCTGGTCGTCGGCCAGCACGACGCGCAGCGTGCTCACGGGATCGCCGCTTCCGCGTGCCGGGGCGCGGGCAGGCTGGCCCGCACCAGGAACCCGCCGTCCCGGCGAGGGCCCGCCTCGAATTCGCCGTCGTGCACGGCGGTCCGTTCCCGCATGCCGATCAGGCCGAACCCGGAGGACGGTGAGCCGCCGTGACCGTCGTCCGTCACCTCGATCTCCAGGCTGTTCTCCAGGAACCGGACCCGCAGCTCGGCGGAGCGGGCACCGGAGTGCCGGACCACGTTGGTCAGGGCCTCCTGCGCGACGCGGTAGGCGGTCATCGCGACGCTGTCCGGGACGGGGCGGGGCTCGCCGTACTCGCCGTAGCGCACGTCCAGGCCCGCGGACCTGGTGGCCGCCACCAGATCGGGCAGCTGCGCCAGCCCCGGCGATGCCTCGTGGTCCTCCCCGGTGTCCGGCTCCGAGCGCAGCACGCCGAGCAGGCCGCGCAGCTCGCTGATGGCGGTGCGGGCGGTCTCTTCGACCGTGCGCAGTGCCGAGCCGGCCAGCTCGTGGTCGCGGTCGAGCACGCGGCGCGCGGCGGACGCCTGGATGCCCATCACGGAGACGTGGTGGGCGACGACGTCGTGCAGGTCGCGGGCGATGCGCACCCGCTCGGCGATGATGGCGCCGCGCGCGTTCTGCTCCTGCGAGGCCCGCAGCTGCTCGGCCTGGCTCGCCAGCTCGGCCCGGCTGCGCGCGGAGCGCCACGCGAGTTCGCCGAAGAAGTAGGCGGAGAGGAAGAACAGCAGGTTGAACACGACCTGGTGGAGCACGGTCGCGACCAGCGGGTCCAGTGGCCCGGCCGCCTGGGGCAGCTCGGCGGGCGAGACCGCGTAGGCCACCAGGCCGATGCCCAGCCACACGAACATCGCCACGATCACCGCGACCCGTGTCCACCGCGCCCGCACTCGGTGGCGGGACCAGGCGCCCGCGCTGTAGATGGCGAGGAACAGCGCGACCGAGGGCATGATGCTGTCGCCGACGTGGCGCACCTGCGCGGCGATGAACACCACGCCGAGTACCGCGAGCACCGCCAGCGGGAACCGGCGCCGCCACGCCAGCGGCACGGTCAGGGCCGGGATCCACGCGAACTGCTCGGCCAGCGACGGCGCCGAGCCGAACACGAACATGCCCATGCTGTTGGTCAGCAACGTCATCCCGGCCGAGAGCACCAGGACGAGCACCATGAGCACGACGTCCTGCCGCTGCTCACGCGCCGTCGGCCGGGGCCGCTGCCACCGCCCCCAGCCCGGCTGCCGCTCCGGTCCGTCCATGGCCGACACGGTAACCCAGTGCGCTGACGTGGCCGGGAAGCAGACCGCGAGCGGAACCGGGTGAGACCTGCGAGTGACCGGCCGACGCGGGTGCCGCCGCGCCGGAGGGCACCCGCCCGGTGCGGCGGAGGGGTCACTGCTGCCCGGCGAACCGGGCCGGCTGGAGCGCGGGCAGGCCGGTGGCGCCGATGAGCCGCTGTGGACGGAAGTCGGCGAGGAGGTCGGCTGGTTCGCCGGTGCGGAGTTCTTCCGCGGCGAGTCGCCCGAGCAGCGGACCGAGCGTGATCCCGCTGTGGGTGGCGATGGTGTAGATCCGCCCGCGGTCGCCGAGGAACCCGGCCACGGTGCGGCCGTCGGCGGGCATCGCGCGCTGACCGATCCGCAGCGACTCCAGCCGGGCGCCCCGGGTTCCGTCGAGCAGATCGCCGAGGCGACGGCACAACTCTTCGGCATGGTGGCCGTCGGGCGCGGGCGGGGCGGCCGGGTCGGCGTCGGCGTCGAGGTCCAGTCCCTGGATGATCAGGCGCCCGCCGCCATCCGGGCGGGCGTTGAGCCGCGGTGTGGTCAGGACGCGGTCCAGCCGGGTGGGCAGCGGGGTGGTGTAGCCGAGCATGCCGACGGTCGCGGTACCGGCGGCATCGGGGTCGGCCATCGGGATACGATGCCCGGTGGTGGCGGTGAGCGCTTCGGTCCAGCGTCCCACGGTGAGCACGACCGCGTCGGCCTCCGCGACGCCGTCGGAGGTGTCGAGCCGCACTCCGCTGTCCGTTTCGGACACGCCCAGCACTTCGGCCGGACACCGCAGGCGCGCGCCGTGGTCACGGGCTTCACCCCACAGCCGCGCCACGAGCAGGGCCGGGAAGATGTGGCCCTCCGTGGGGTAGTACGCGATGTCCGCCACCCCGTCCGGCACGCGCAGGTCGGGCACCTGGTCCCGGGCCTGCCGCGGGGTGATCCAGGTGACCGGGTAGTCGCGGGCGGCGAGCTCGGCGGCCGACGCGGCGAGCCGGTCCGCGCCGTCGGGATCCGAGGCCCACTCGAGGTTTCCGGTGCGCACCAGCCACGGCGAGGGTCCCTCCGCGGCGAGGGCGTCGTGCTCGGCGAGGCCGGCGACGTTGAGGTCGTGGTAGGAGCGCGGGTTCTTGCTGTGCGAGTTGGTCCAGGCGAACGAGGTGCCCGAGGTCCCGGCCAGTGGCGCGGACCGTTCGAACACGGTCACCTCGGCGCCGGCCACCGCGAGCGAGCGGGCAACGCCCGCGCCCAGGACTCCGAGGCCGACGACGGCGATCTTCATGGTTCCCTCACAATCTCGCGGTGCACGGCCGGCGCGGGTGCGGCCGCCCTCTTGGTGGACGTCACGGCGGCCATGAACAGCAGCACCACGGCGGAGGCGGCGATGCCGTAGACCGCGTACGGCACGGTGGTGTCCAGGATCTGCGCGGTGCCGCATCCGGCGATACCGGCCACCATGCCGGCGATGGCCGTCGCGGGCGTCAGTGTCCGGCGGCGGTGCAGCAGGTAGCCGAGGAAGATCGGCGCGGCCAGCGCCGCCGCCGAGTAGGCGTAGGTGGCCACGAGCCACGGCAGGGCCTGCGGGAACACCACCGCCAGCACGGCCGCGACGATCGACACGACCACGGTCAGCAGCCGCGACACCGCCACGGTGCGGCGCTCCCCCGGCTTCCTGCCCACGATGTTCTGGTAGACGTCGCGGGTGAGGTTCGCGGTGACCGACTGCAGGGCGGCGCCGCTGGTCGCCACGATCGTGGAGACGAGGAACGCGGCGAAGACGATGAGCATCCACGACGGGAGCTGGGTGAGCAGCCACCCGGCCGCGTCCTCCTGGTCGGCCAGGTTCGGGTTCATCGCGCGCACCGCGAGCCCGATGCAGCCGGCGTAGACCCCGCTGATGAGCATCGTCAGACCGGAGAAGGCGAGTCCCCGGCGCGCGTCGCCGATCCGTTTCGTCGCGAAGACGCGCTGGTAGTAGAGCTGGTTGGTGAGCGTGCCGGGGATGATCGCGGCGGCCCACAGCCAGATCTGCTTCCAGCCCACCGCGGTGACGCCCTCCAGGCTCCACAGCCGGGACGGCACCGTCTCGGTGAGATGCGTCCAGCCGCCGGCCAGGTGGATGCCGTAGAGCGCGACGGCGATCGCCATGGTGATCTTGAACAGACCGAACACGAAATCGGCCCACGCCACCGAGGTCAGGCCCCCTGGCAGCACGAACGTCAGCGACGCGATCGTGATCACCGTGACGAGCACGGGCAGCGGGATCCCGGTCAGCTGGCCGAAGAGCCGGGCGAAGGCGACGAACTGGGTCGCGATCCAGCCGAACGGGACCACGAGCGCGGCCAGCGCGGCGATGGAGGTGAGCAGCCGGTTCTCGCCGAACAGGCGGGTGACCACGTCGGGCACGGTGGTGAACCGTTGCTGGCGCAGCCACTTCGCGATCAGCATGAGCAGGAAGAACCCGACCAGCACGCACCCTTCGTAGACGAACACCGACCAGCCCGAGCTGTATCCGATCCCGACGTGGGCGATGAGCACGCCACCGCCCGCGGCCGCGGCGAACTGGGTGATGACGACGACGAACAACGGCAGCGACTCGTTGGCGGCGAGCCAGTCCTGCGACGTCTTCGCCCGCCGTCCGAAGTAGAGGGACATGGCGGCGCCGGCGCCGATCACCAGCAGGCTGGCGAGCACGATCCCGGCGATCTGCGCGGTCGAACCCGTGGACATGGGGTGCCTCCCGGGGATCAGGCGCCGAAGCGGCTGGGGTCGAGGTGGCCGATGTCGTGGCCGGTGCCGCCGGTGAGGACGAGGTCGGCGCCGATCTCGCCGAAGACCGGGGCGAGTTTGAAGCCGTGACCGGAGAACCCGGTCATGACGGTCGCGGAGCGGACTCCGGGGAGCGCGCCGAGCAGCGCGTGATCGTCGGGCGTGAACCCCTCGGCGTAGGTGGTGATCCGGATCGGGTGCGGGACGACACCGGGCAGCAGCCGGGCCGCGGCCGCCGAAGCGGCACGGGCGAACTCCGGGGCCGCGGTGCGGGGCAGCGCGTCCGGGCCCTCCACCACCGGGAACCCGAGGTGGTGCGGCACGATCTTGATCGACACACCGTCCAGCGACGGGAAGCACGAGAACGCGGCTTCGGGGTGGCGGCGGATGGCGATCGGCAGCCGGTCCGGGCGGTGGGCGGCCTGGTCACGGGCGGCGAACCAGCAGGCGGTGATCATCCGGACCTCGACCGGCAGCCCCCGCAGCGGTTCGAGGCGCGGAGCCCACGGCCCCGGCGCGAAGACCACGTGGTCGACGTCGAAGTGCCTGCCCTCGCTGGTGATCCGCCATCCGGCGGCGGTTTCGGCGACCTCGTGGACGGGGTGGTGCGGCAGCAGCGTCGCACCGGCGTCCACCGCGGCGTGCAGGGCGGCCTGCACCGCGGGCTCGGGACGCAGGACCCCGGCCGCCGGATCGAACACCGCCACCTCGTCCTCGTCGGCGGTGTGCTGCGGAAACCGCTTGGCCACCTCGTGGGCGCCGAGGATCTCGTGCGCGAGACCGTGCTCGCGCGCGCAGCGCTGGACGGCCTGGACATCCGGGTGGCCTGCGCTGCCGAGGGTCAGCCCGCCGCACAGCGTCAGCAGACCGGTGCCCGTGGCACGTTCCAGATCACGCCACAGGTCGCCGGACCTCCGCAGCAGCGGAACGTAGTTCGCCCCTTCCTTGTACGCGGTCCGGAAGATGCGCGACTCACCGGCGGAGGCGCCGCGATCGTGGCCGGGTGAGTGGGCGTCGAAGGCCAGTACCTCGGCCCCTCGGCGGCTGAGCTGCCAGGCGGTCATCGCACCGATCACTCCGGTGCCGATGATCGCGATTCGCCGGGTCGTCACGGTCACACTCCTTTGTGTACTGTCGTGAAACTGGGCAGGGGGCATCGGCCGATCGCGGCGGATCGGCTCGGTTCGGTGGGTCCGGGCTACGGGATGGTCTGCTCGAGGAAGTATTCGACGAGGTCGGGGCGGACGATGTACCAGGACGCTTCGGCGAGTTCGCCGTCCGCGAGCCAGGTCAGCCGCCGCAGGCGGATCACGGCCGTGCCCGCGGGCAGCCGCAGCCGGTGCGCGGTCTCCTCGTCGAGGTTGACCGGGTCGATGTAGACGCGGGATTTCGCGGCCGGGATGCCGGCACGCGCGAAGTAGTCGTGCATCGTGAGGTGGACGAGGTCCTCCTCGCGCAGCCGGGGCGCGACCGCGAACGGGACGACGCTCAGCTCGACGGCGATCGGGTTCTCGTCGACGTCGAACTTCAGCCGCCGCAGCTGGTGCACCGGCGCGTCGCCGGCGACGCCCGGCAGGTCGGCCTCGGCCTCGCGGGCCGGGATCAGCGTGACCGCGTCCACCGCGTGCCTGCCCGGGATCTCCGGTCCTTTCAGCACGGGGTTGGCCACGCGCAGCAGGTTTTCCTGCCGCGCGCCGGAGGCGACGAACGTGCCCCGCCTGCGGTGACGCTCCACCAGCCCGGCCTGCGCCAGCTCGGTGAGCACCCGCTGCGCGGTCGCCCGGCCGACGGAGTGCTCCCGCTGCAGTTCGGCTTCGGTGGGCAGCCGACTTCCCGGCGGCAGCGCGCCCGAGCGGATCCGCTGCTCCAGCTCGGTGCGGATCCGCAGGTACGCCGGCATCGCCATGGCAGAAATCTAGCCGAGCACTAATTGACCGGTCAATACTTGATTTGGCCGGTCAAAATCAGAAGCATGGTCGGCACCGTCCTGGGTACCTCCGGGTGGTGGGCGCACGCAGGGATCGGGACCGGCTCACCTCGTACCGGGCCAAGCGGGATTTCCCGGTGACCGGGGAGCCCGCCGGTGCGCCCGCGAAGGCCGGGCCGGGCCGCCGGTTCGTCGTGCAGCGGCACCGTGCCCGGCGGTTGCACTACGACTTCCGGCTGGAGGTGGACGGCGCGCTGGCGAGCTGGGCGGTGCCGAAGGGGCCGACGCTGGACCCCGGGGTGCGGCAGCTCGCGGTGCACGTCGAGGACCATCCGCTGGAGTACGCCGACTTCGAGGGTGTCATCCCACGCGGCCAGTACGGCGGTGGCGACGTGATCGTCTGGGACCGGGGCACCTGGCAGCCGGCCGACGGTGCCGATCCGGTGCGCGCGATCGGTGACGGTGAGCTGCACTTCGACCTGCGGGGCGAGAAACTGACCGGCCGGTTCGCGCTCGTGCGCACCCGCGACAAGGGCCGCGGCAAGGAGCAGTGGCCGCTGATCCACAAGCACGACGAGCACGCCTCCTCCGGGTGGGATCCGGAGGACCTGCCGCGCTCGGTCAAGACGGGCCGCACCAACGACGAAGTGGCCGCGGCACCGGAGGCGCTGTGGCGCAGCGGCGTGCCCGCGAAGGAGGCCGAGCTGCCGCTGGCCGCACCGGCCGGCAGCTGGGAACCGCCGGACGACGACGAACTCGCCGCGCTGGACGAACTCGGCAAGGGCGGCACCTGGACCGTGGCCGGCCGCCGGCTCAAGCTCACCAATCTGGACAAGGTGCTGTTCCCCGGCACCGGCGGCGAACCACCGGTGACGAAGCGGGACCTCATCCGCTATAGCGCGTCGATCGCCCCGTTCATGCTGCCCTACCTCGCCGGGCGGCCGGTCAACGCGCACCGCTACCCCGACGGGGTGGACCGGCCGGGCTTCTGGCACAAGGAGGTGCCCGGCCACGCCCCGGACTGGCTGACCCGCTGGCACAACACCGACGCCGACCCCGGCGAGACCCAGTGCTACGCGGTGCTGGACAGCGTGCCCGCGCTGGTGTGGATGGTGAACTTCGGCGGCGTCGAGCTGCACCCGTGGACCTCGCGGCTGCCGACCGTGCACGAGCCCACCTGGGCGCTGATCGACATCGACCCGGGACCCGCCACCGGCTTCGGCGACGTCCTCGAACTCGCCCGCCCGTACCGCACGGCGCTGGAGCACCTGGGCGTGGCAGGCATGCCGAAGGTCACCGGGCAGCGCGGCGTCCAGATCTGGGTGCCGGTCGCCGGCGGCTACACCTTCGACGACACGCGGGCCCGGGTGGAGAAGGTGTCGCGGGTGGTCGGCCGGGTGCTGCCCGACCTGGTGAGCTGGCGCTGGTACAAGAACGAGCGCGGTGGCCGCGCCCGCCTCGACTACACCCAGAACGCGATCAACAAGACCCTGGTCGCGCCGTTCAGCCCGCGCCCGGCCCCGTGCGCGCCGGTCTCGGTCCCGATCACCTGGGACGAGCTCGACGACCCGGATCTGCGCCCGGACCGCTGGACCGTCCGGACGGTGCTCGACCGCGTCCGTGACGCGGGGGATCCGCTCGCCCCGCTCATCGGCCGTCCGCAGCACCTGCCCGCACCGTGACACCCATCCGTCCACAACGGACAGTCCCACCTCGCGCGAGTCCCACCTTCCCGCACGTGAGCCCCACGTTCCGGACGGCGAGCCGCCCCGTGCTCGCGCCACCGCGGTCGCGCTCCACGGAGCGTGCCCGGTCCGCGGCCGGTTTCGCCCGACGAACCGGAACTTTCGTCACGATCGCCGGAAATTAAGTGGACCGGAAAGGCGTTGGCGCCGTATACAGAAGACACGGCCCTCGCCCCTGCCCGGGCGCCGGCCGCTTCGGCGGCGCCGACGCCGCGATCCCGCACACGATTCCTGGAAGGTGCTCGCATGCCCGCCCCCACGACCGCTCCGGCCGACGCCGCCCACGAGGCCCCGCCGCGAGCCGGTCTGCTGATCGGTGTGCTGGTCGTCTCGGCGTTCGTGATGATCCTCAACGAGACGATCCTGAGCGTCGCGTTGCGGGACCTCACCGTGGACCTCTCTGTGTCCACGCCCACCGTGCAGTGGCTGACCAGCGGGTTCCTCCTGACGATGGCCGTGGTCATCCCGGCCACCGGGTTCCTGCTCGAACGGTTCACCCCGCGGCAGGTGTTCCTCGCCTCGCTGATCCTGTTCAGCCTCGGCACCACGGTGAGCGGCCTCGCGCCGGGCTTCGGGATGCTGCTGGTCGGCCGCGTCGTGCAGGCGTGCGGTACCGCCGTGATGCTGCCGCTGCTGATGACCTCGGTGATGCGCATGGTGCCGCCCGCGAAGCGGGGCGCGACGATGGGCACGATCACGATCGTCATCGCCGTCGCCCCCGCGATCGGCCCGACCATCGGCGGCGCCGTGCTGTCCGGGCTCGGCTGGCGCTGGATGTTCTGGACCGTGCTGCCCCTCGCGCTCGCCGCGCTGGTCATCGGCGCCGTCTGGTTCCGCCTGACCGGCAACCCCCGCGCGGTGCCGCTCGACGTGCCGTCCGTGCTGCTGTCGGCGCTCGGGTTCGGCGGGGTGCTCTACGGACTGGCCGCGGTCGGCGAGTCCGGCGGCCACCACGCGGTGCCGCCGTGGGTGCCGATCGTCGTCGGGCTCGCGGCGCTGACCGTGTTCACCTGGCGCCAGACCCGCCTGCAGCGCGACGACCGCGCCCTGCTCGACCTGCGGCCGTTCACCCACCGCAGCTTCGTGATCGCCCTGACGCTGACCGCGCTGCTGTTCGTGTGCCTGCTCGGTGTCGCCTCGATCATGCTGCCGCTGTACCTGCAGACCGTCTTGCACACCAGCACGTTCGTCAGCGGACTGGCCGTCCTGCCCGGCGGCCTGGTCCTCGGCCTGCTGGGCCGTCCGGTCGGCTCCCTGTTCGACCGGTACGGTGCCCGGCCGCTGGTGATCCCCGGCGCGACGGCGATGGCCGCGTCGTTGTGGCTGTTCACCACGCTCGGCCCGGGTTCTCCGCTGGCGCTGGTCATCGTCATCCACGTCCTGCTGATGGCCGGGCTGGGCCTGATGATGACCCCGCTGATGACCGAGGCGCTCGGGGTGCTGCCCGACCACCTCTACTCGCACGGCAGCGCGATCCTCGCGACGCTGCAGCAGGTGGCCGGCGCGTTCGGCACGGCGGTGTTCGTCAGCGTCGCCACGATCGGCAGCAACGACCCGGCAGGCACCCCGGACGCGTCCGGGCTCCGGCTGGCGTTCGTCGTCGCCGGCGTCGTCGGCCTCCTGGCACTGGTCACCTCGCTGTTCGTGCGGTGCACCACGGGAGCCGGCGAGCCGGTGAGCATCCACTGACCACGCTCTCGTCCGGACCGGCAGCGGAGGCGGTATGAGCCGCGGGAGGCCGGCGCCGCTGCCGCGGCGCCACGGGCTCGACCCGGCGCGGTTGAAGCTGCCCGCCGAAGGCTCGTGGGCCACCATCCGCGATCACCTCGCCGAGCGCCTGACGCGGCTGCCCGAGGGCCGGCTCGACGAGATGCTCGCCGAGGAACGGATCGTGGGCGCCGACGGGCCGGTCACGGCGGACACCCCGTTCCGGCCCGGATCGTTCGTGTGGTTCCACCGCGACCTGCCGGAGGAGGTGCCGGTGCCGTTTCCCATCGGCATCGTGCACCGCGACGAGCACATCGTCGTGGCCGACAAGCCGCATTTCCTGGCGACGATCCCGCGCGGGCGGCACGTGCTGGAGACCATGCTCGTCCGGTTGCGCCGCGACCTCGGGCTGCCCGAGCTCAGCCCGGCGCACCGGCTGGACCGGGTGACCGCCGGGCTGGTCCTGTTCGTGACGCGACGCGAGTACCGCGGCCGGTACCAGACGTTGTTCCGGGATCGCCGGATCGGCAAGGAGTACGAGGCGGTCGCGCCCGTCGATCCCGCACTCGACCTGCCCGCGCTCGTGCGGAGCCGGATCGTCAAGGACCGCGGGAGCATCACCGCGCGCGAGGTGCCCGGGCCGGTCAACGCGGAGACCCGCGTCGAGCTGATCGAGCACGCCGACGACCGCGGCCGCTACCGGCTCGTGCCCTTCACCGGGCGCACCCACCAGCTGCGGGTGCACATGAACCGCCTCGGCATCCCGATCCTGGGCGACCGCTTCTATCCCACCCTGATCGACACGCCGCTCGACGATTTCAGCCGTCCACTGCAACTGCTCGCGAAGACGCTGGAGTTCACCGACCCGGTGACCGGCGTGCAGCGCCGCTTCGAAAGCCGGCTCGCGCTGGCGGCATGGGATCTCCTACGCGGACTGGAACGGCGGGTGACGCCCGGCGAGGGTCAGACGCGTTCGAACACGGCGGCCAGCCCCTGCCCGCCGCCGATGCACATCGTCTCCAGGCCGTAGCGGGCCTGGCGGCGGGTCATCTCACGGGCCAGGGTCGCGAGAATCCGGGCGCCCGTCGCGCCCACCGGATGGCCCAGCGACACCCCGGATCCGTTGACGTTGAGGCGTTCGTGGTCGGCCTCACCCAGGCCGAGCGCGCGCGTGCAGGCCAGGACCTGCGCGGCGAAGGCTTCGTTGAGCTCGATCAGGTCCAGATCGCCCAGGGACAGCCCCGCCTTGTCCAGCGCCGCCTTCGTGGCGGGCACCGGGCCGATGCCCATCGTCTCGGCGGGCACCCCGGCCCGGGCGAACGACACCAGCCGCACCAGCGGCCGCAACCCCAGCTGGTCCGCCGTCTCGCGGCTGGTGACCAGGCAGGCGGCGGCCGCGTCGTTCTGGCCGCTGGCGTTGCCCGCGGTGACCGTCGCGTCCGGGTCCTGGCGCCGCATCACCGGCTTGAGTTTCGCCAGGCCCTCGGCGGTGGTGTCCCGGCGCGGATGCTCGTCGGTGTCGACCACCGTCTCGCCCTTGCGGGACCTGACCGTGACCGGGACGATCTCGTCCTTGAACAGGCCGCCCTCGATGGCTGCCGCGGCGCGCTGCTGCGAGCGCAGCGCCAGTGCGTCCTGGTCCTCGCGCGAGATCGAGTATTCGCGGCGCAGGTTCTCCGCCGTCTCGATCATCCCGCCGGGCACCGGGTGGTTCACCCCGCCCGCCGTGGAGCGGCCACGGGCCAGCGAATCGTGCAGCTGCAGGCCCGCGCCCTTGATCCCCCACCGGCCCTCATGCGTGTAGTACGGCGCGGCGCTCATCACCTCGGCACCGCCGGCCAGCACCACGTCGCTGAACCCGGCGCGGATCTGCATCGCCGCGTCCAGCACCGCCTGCAGGCCCGATCCGCAGCGCCGGTCGATCTGGATGCCGGTGACCGTGTCCGGCAGGCCCGCGTCCAGCGCCGCGACCCGCCCGATCGCGGGTGCCTCCGACGTCGGGTAGGCGTGGCCCAGGATGACCTCGTCGATCCGTTCCGGGTCGACGCCGGTGCGCTCCACCACGGCGGACAGCACGTGCGCGGCGAGCGCGGCGGGCGTCTGGCCCGCCAGCGCACCCCCGAACCGGCCGATCGGCGTGCGCAGCGGCTCGCAGATGACGACGTCGACGGACATGCGTTGTCCTCCCAGTGGTGCGACGGGCTGTCAGCCGACACTCGCATCCCCGCACCGGCAAGTCCAATACCCGATTCCCACTCCGGTGAGACGCCCGTCGTCTCACCCGGCGCCGCCGTCTCGGGCAACCCACATCACACCGACCCGGTTTGCATGATCATGCATCCGCATGCATATACTGTCTCCCGTGTCCAAGGTGCTCACTTCTCTGCCTGTCGGCGAACGTGTCGGGATCGCTTTTTCCGGCGGCCTCGATACCTCGGTTGCGGTCGCGTGGATGCGCGAGAAGGGTGCGGTGCCCTGCGCCTACACCGCCGACATCGGCCAGTACGACGAGCCCGACATCGCGTCGGTCCCGGGGCGCGCCAAGACCTACGGCGCGGAGATCGGCCGTCTGGTCGACTGCCGCGAGGCACTCGTCGAGGAGGGGCTGGCCGCGCTGGCCTGCGGCGCCTTCCACATCCGCTCGGGCGGGCGCGCCTACTTCAACACCACCCCGCTCGGCCGGGCCGTCACCGGCACGCTGCTGGTGCGCGCGATGCTGGAGGACGACGTCCAGATCTGGGGCGACGGCTCCACCTTCAAGGGTAACGACATCGAACGGTTCTACCGCTACGGCCTGCTCGCCAACCCGGCGCTGCGGATCTACAAACCGTGGCTGGACGCCGACTTCGTGACGGAACTGGGCGGCCGCACCGAGATGTCGGAGTGGCTGACCGCCCGCGACCTGCCCTACCGCGCGAGCACCGAGAAGGCCTACTCCACCGACGCCAACATCTGGGGCGCCACCCACGAAGCGAAGGCGCTGGAGCACCTCGACGCCGGCATCGAGCTGGTCGAGCCGATCATGGGCGTCCGGTTCTGGGACCCCGCCGTCGAGATCGCGGCCGAGGACGTCACCGTGGCCTTCGAGCAGGGCCGCCCGGTGCGCATCAACGGCAAGGAGTTCACCACCTCCGTCGACCTGGTGCTGGAGGCCAACGCGATCGGCGGGCGGCACGGCCTGGGCATGTCCGACCAGATCGAGAACCGCATCATCGAGGCCAAGAGCCGCGGCATCTACGAGGCACCGGGCATGGCGCTGCTGCACGCCGCCTACGAGCGACTGGTCAACGCGATCCACAACGAGGACACCGTCGCCAGCTACCACACCGAAGGCCGCCGTCTGGGCCGCCTGATGTACGAGGGCCGCTGGCTCGACCCGCAGTCGCTGATGCTGCGCGAGTCGCTCCAGCGCTGGGTCGGTACCGCGGTCACCGGCGAGGTGACGCTGCGCCTGCGCCGCGGCGAGGACTACTCGATCCTCGACACGACCGGCCCCGCGTTCAGCTACCACCCGGACAAGCTGTCGATGGAGCGGACCGAGGACTCGGCGTTCGGGCCGGTCGACCGCATCGGCCAGCTGACCATGCGCAACCTCGACATCGCCGACTCCCGTGCCCGCCTGGAGCAGTACGCGGGCCTCGGCATGGTCGGCGCGCCCCAGCACCCGACACTGGTCGGCGCCGCCCAGGCCGCCTCGACCGGGCTGATCGGGCCGATGCCCGCGGGCGGGGCGGAGACCATCGCCTCCCGCGGCGGCGCCTCCGAACAGGACGAGTTCCTCGACCACGCCGCGATCGAGTCCGGCACGGACTGACCCGCGCACGGGGGAGGGCACCGCCCTCCCCCGCCGGGTCACCGCCCCGTCAGCGACTGCGGGTAGTCGGTGATGATGCCGTCGACACCGAGGCCGGCCATCTTCCGGATGCTGCCCGGCTCGTCGACCGTCCACACGTTGATGCCCATGCCCAGCTCGTGCACCCGGTCGACCAGGGTCTGGTCGGTCACGGTGTACTGCGGGTTCACGTCGTCGGCCCAGGTGCTCAGCTCGGTCAGCTCCGCGTCGCTCGGCCGCTCCGCGTCGAGCACACCGATGGGCACCTCGGGCAGCAGCGAGTGGAAGGTCTTCGCGTCCTCCACCACGAACGACTGCACCGCGAGCTGCCCGTCGGCGAGGGCGCGCTCGACGTAGCGCGGGTGGGAGCGCAGCGACGCGGCCAGATCCCGCGGCAGGCCGTCGTAGTGGTCGCACGGGCTGATCTCGGCGAGCAGGCCGGTCCGGCCGGCCACGGTCCGGATCACTTCGTCCACCGAGATGACCGGCTCGCCCGCGTACCGGCCGGAGAACCACGATCCGGCGTCCAGTGTGCGCAGCTCGGCCCAGGTGAAGTCCGAGACGCGGTAGGACGGGCGGCCGGGGAAGCGCTCCTCGACGTCGGTGGTGCGCTCCAGTGTGCAGTCGTGGAAGTTGACCAGCTTTCCGTCGCTGGTGCGCTGCACGTCGATCTCCACGAAGTCGGCGTCCTGCCGGATCGCCGTCCGCAGCGCCACCGCGGTGTTCTCCGGTGTGATCCCCGAGGAGCCGCGGTGGGCGATCACGTCGGGTCCCGGTTCCGGTGCCGCGACGGCCGTGCCGCCCGTGACGAGCGCCGGGAACCCGAGCAGAGCGATGAGGGCGAGTCGTATCGCAGTGTTCCGCATGGACGATCATGCTGCGAGCCGCCGGTGACGCACGGGCAACGGGAGCGGATCTCGCGGGAGGACGGAAGGCGAAACCGACTGGTTTCTGCACCCTCTCGGAGATGGTGCAATAATGCACTCTGAGATGAACAGTGCAACTGGAGGCCGGTCGCGACGGATGGCGCGAACCGCCGCGCGGGTGACCACGCTCGCGCGGCAGCTCACCGCCGAGCGCGGGCTGTCCGGCTTCACCGTCGAGGAGGTGTGCGAGCGGGCGGACATTTCACGCCGCACCTTCTTCAACTACTTCGCCTCCAAGGACGACGCCGTCCTGGGGCGCTCACTGCACCGCGACGACGACGAGCACGTGGCCGAGTTCCTCGCGCGCGGCGCCTCCCCCACCCTGCTCGACGACCTGGCGACGCTGACCGCGCGGCGCTGGGCCGACGCCGACATGACCATCGAGAGGTGGCGCGACATCCACGCCGCGGTCGAAGCGGAACCGCGGCTGCTCGCCAAGTTCGTCGGCCACCTGTTCGCCGACCAGCAGTCCGATGTGGAGCTGGTCGAGCGACGGGAGGGCCTGCCTCCCGGTGACCTGCGAGCCGCGGCCGCCGTGCAGATCGTCGGCGCCCTCGCCACCTCGGCCGTGCCCGCCTTCCTCGCCGAGGGCAACGAAACCAGCTTCGCCGACCTCCTCGCGCGACGGCTCGACGCCGCGCGCGCACTCCTGACCACCGAGACCGAACGGACGCCATGACCACCACCGCGCCCGGACCACTGCTGCTGACCCAGCGGCGGATCTGGATCATCTTCAGCGCCCTCATCGCCGGCATGCTGCTGTCGAGTCTGGACCAGACGATCGTCGCGACCGCGATGCCGACGATCGTCGGTGATCTCGGTGGTGTCGAGCACCAGGTGTGGATCACCACCGCCTACCTGCTCGCCACCACGATCGTGATGCCGATCTACGGCAAGTTCGGCGACGTACTGGGGCGGCGGCGGCTGTTCCTCGTCGCGATCGCGTTGTTCACCCTCGCCTCGGTGGGGTGCGCGTTCGCCACGGACTTCTGGGTGTTCGTGGTGTTCCGCGCCCTGCAGGGCTTCGGCGGTGGCGGTCTGATGATCCTGTCGCAGGCGATCATCGCCGACATCGTGCCCGCCAACGAGCGCGGCAAGTACCTCGGCCCGCTCGGTGGCATCTTCGGTCTGTCCGCGGTCGGCGGCCCGCTGCTCGGCGGGTTCTTCGTCGATCACCTCACCTGGCAGTGGGCGTTCTACATCAACATCCCGGTCGGCATCGCCGCGTTCGTCATCGCGCTCGTCGCGCTGACGCTGCCGGCCAAGAAGGCCACCCAGCCGATCGACGTCGCCGGCGTCGTGTTCCTCTCGCTGGCCACCACGTGCCTGATCTTCTTCACCGACTTCGGCGGCGACCGGGCCCACGGCTGGGGCGCGCTGTCGACCTGGGCCTGGGGAGCGGGCCTGCTCGTGTCCGGGGTCGCGTTCGTCCTCACCGAACGGCGCGCCGCGGACCCGATCATCCCGCTGAGCCTGTTCCGCAACCCGATCTTCGTCAACGCCACCGCGATCGGACTGGCGCTGGGCCTGGGCATGTTCGCCGCGATCGGGTTCGTGCCGACGTTCCTGCAGATGTCCTCGGGCACCTCGGCGGCCGCGTCCGGGCTGCTGCTCCTGCCGATGATGGTCGGCCTGATCGGCACGTCGATCATCTCCGGATCGGCGATCACGAAGACCGGCCGCTACCGCATCTACCCGATCCTCGGCACCGTCGTCACCGGCGTCGCGATGGTCCTGATGACCACGCTGTCCGCGGACACGCCGATCTGGCTGATCTGCGTCTACCTGTTCGTGTTCGGCGCCGGGCTCGGGCTGATCATGCAGGTGGTCGTGCTCGTGGTGCAAAACGCCGTGCCCGCCGCCATGATCGGCACCGCGACCAGCACGAACAACTACTTCCGCGAGGTCGGGGCCGCGCTCGGCACCGCGGTGTTCGGCACGCTGTTCACCACGCGCCTGACCGAGAACCTCAACGGGGTCTTCACCGCGGCGGGCGCCTCGGCCTCGGACGCCTCGGCCGCCACGGCGACCCTCGACCCGGCCGCGCTGAACCTGCTGCCGGAACCGGTGCGAAACGGCGTGGTCACCGCCTACGCCGACGCGCTCGCCCCGGTGTTCTGGTACCTGCTGCCGTTCATCGGGATCGCGTTCGTGCTGGCGCTGGTGCTCAAGCAGATTCCGCTCTCCGACGTCGCCGGGCTGGTGGCGCGGGGCGAAGCCATCGGCGGCGAGGAGGCCGAACGGCTGGAAGCCGAGCAACGCACCGGGAAAATCTGACATCACCGCCGCGGTGGGATGGGGCGGCGTGGTCCACCAGATGCGGCTGCCCGCCGAGTACACCGCCCGTGACGAGGGGCATCCCGGACGTCGCCCGTCACCTCGGCGGCCCGCTGAGGTGACGGGCGATCCTCAGTACCCGCGGACCTCCGGCCACGCCAGCTCGAACCCGTCGGCCACCAGCTCGTCCTGGAACGTGCGCAGCAGCTCCTCGCGAGCGTGGACCTGGTGCGGCTCCAAGCCGTTCCCGGCGCAGTGGGCGGCCAGCGCTCCCGCCGCCTCGCCGATGTTCCATTCGACGGGGTGCAGCCGGTAGCAACCGTTGGTGATGTGCGTCGTGCCGAGGTTCTTGCCGCCCGCCAGCAGGTTGCGCAGCCGGACCGGCACGAGCGCGCCCAGTGGGATCCGGAACGGGCAGCTCGCGACGTCGATGTAGGTGTCGCCGCCGGTGGAGGGGTGCAGGTCGATCCGGTACATCCCGACCCCGACCGAGTCCGCGTACGGTTCGGCGCCCCGGTCACCGCGCACGGCCAGGGACAGGTCCTGCTCCACGACCGTGCGCAACGCCGTGATGCGACGGGACTCCCGGATGTAGGGCGCCTTCGCGAGGCCATCGGCCGTGCCCATCACGTCACCGCGCAGCCGCAGCCCGGGCCAGCCGGTGCCGCCGTCCGGGCGCGGCGCCTCGGTCTGCAGCCAGTACAGCATGGACAGGCTCAGTTCCCGCGCCCCGTCGAGGTGCTTGGCCTTCTCCTCCTCCCCCACGCCGATCAGCGGCCCGGGCAGGTAGTCGATCATCGGCCAGTTCACCAGGGTGATGTCGCTGGCGGCGAACCCGGGCCGCAGCGCCCGGCGCGCCAGGATGCGCCGGAACACCCACAGGTCCTTGTCACCGGGGTCCTTGCTCTGGTCGGCGACGACCGGTCCGGTGTCGGTGTTGGGGACGAAGGTGCGCTCGACGGTCTCCAGCGTGCGCGGATCGGGCGCGGTCAGGTCGAGCAGCGGGTTCGGCCAGCCCGGCGGCTGGTAGCGCACCCACGACGAGTAGCCCGCGGGCCGGTCGATCGTGTGGTCCTCGCCGTCGAGGTGGTCCACCGCGAACACCCACGAGAACGCCTGCATGTTCGACGGCTGGGCCTGCTCGGGCGCGCTCGGTTCCCCGGTCTGCTCCCGCGATTCGAACCCGGTCACGTGCTCGGCGCCGGCGAGGGGCAGCAGATCGCCCAGCTCGGTCGCGTCGACCACGAACCGGGCCGTCACCTCGCGCGTCACGCCCGCGGGCCCGGCCACCGTGACACCGGTGATCCGGTCACCGTCCACAGTGGCCGCGACCGGACGGTGGTGGTACCAGACCCGCAGCGACCCGGACGATTCCCAGGGCGCCAGCATCGCTTCGATGACCGCGGCCGCGACCCGCGGTTCGTGGCAGAGCCTGCTCACCCGTCCCTCGCCGGGGTTGAGGTCCACCCGCGCGCGGGCCTGCTCGGTCAGCGGATACCACCGGCGGTAGTGGTCGCGGATCGCCTCGCGCAGCGCGCGGTAGCTCGCGGTGCAGCCGAACTGCTCGATCCACGGGTGCTCGTCGGGCGGAACGCCCTGGCTGGTCATCTGCCCGCCCAGCCAGCCGGTTTCCTCGGTCAGCAGCACCGACCGCCCGCGCCGCAGCGCCGCCAGCGCCGCCGCCACCCCGCCCAGCCCGCCACCCACGACGAGCACGTCCGTCTTCGATTCGGTGGTCACCCGGTGCCTTCCCCTCCTGCGTCGTTCAGTTCCAGAGCCGCGTCCAGCAGACTGCGGGTGTACTCGTGCCGCGGTGCGCCGAGGACGTCCCCGGCCGGTCCCTCCTCGACCAGCTCGCCCCGCCGCATCACGGCGATCCGGTCCGCGATCTGGTGCACCACGCCGAGGTCGTGTGAGATGAACAGCATCGCCAGCTGGTGCCGCCGTCGCAGATCGACCAGCAGCCGCAGGATCTGCGCCTGCACGGAAACGTCCAATGCGGACACCGCCTCGTCGCACACCAGCAGCCGTGGCCGCACGGCGAGCGCGCGGGCGATGCTCACGCGCTGGCACTGCCCGCCGGACAGCTCGCTCGCGCGGTGCCCGGCCACCCCGGAGTCGAGGCCGACGTCGTCCAGGAGCTGGTGCAGCGCCGCCGTCCGGTCGCCCTCGGGAGCCGAGTCCGGATGCGTGCGCCACGCTTCGCCGACGATCGCGGCGACCGTCATCCGCGGGTTCAGCGACGAACGCGGGTCCTGGAACACCATCTGCACGGCCCGCTGGTGTGCCGCCGGCCGTCGCCCGACGGGCCCGAGCGGACGGCCGTCGAGCAGGACCGTGCCCGCGGTGGGCCGGACGAGCCCGGCGATCGTGCGCGCCACCGTGGTCTTGCCGGACCCCGACTCGCCGACCAGGCCGACGGTCTCGTCGGTGTCCACGCTCAGGCTGACGCCGTCGACCGCGACGAACACCGTGCGGCCGCGGCCGAATCCGACCCGCAGATCGCGGACTTCCAGCAACGTCACCGGTCCAGCACCTCCCCGGCGAAGTGGCACGCGCCCCACCGTCCGGGCGCGACCTCGCGCACCTCCGGCTGGTCGGTGCGGCACCGGTCGCGCGCCAGCGGGCAGCGGGGGTGGAACGCGCACCCGGCGGGCCGGTTCGCCGGGGTGGCGGGCGTGCCCGGCAGCGGGTGCGCCAGCGCGGTCCGGGTGCGCACGGCGGGGACGCTCTCGACGAGCGCGCGGGTGTAGGGGTGGGCCGGGGTCCGCAGGACCTCCGCGGTGGGCCCGCGTTCGGCGACCCGCCCCGCGTACATCACCACGACCTGGTGCGCCACGTGCGCCACGACCCGCAGATCGTGGCTGACCAGCAGCATCGCCAGCCCCCGTTCGTGCTGGACGCTCCGCAGCAGGCGCAGGATGCGCGCCTGCACGGTGACGTCCAGCGCGGTGGTCGGCTCGTCGGCCAGCAGCAGCGCCGGATCTCCGGCCAGCGCGAGCGCGATCATCGCGCGCTGGCGCAGGCCGCCGGAGAACTCGTGCGGGTAGTTGCGCATGCGCACCGGCGGGTCCGGCACCCCGGCCAGGTCGAGCAGCTCCAGGACCCGCCGCCGGACCTCGGCACGCGGCCGCCCGGCTCGCCGGAGGATTTCGCCCACCTGACGGCCGATGGTCTGGGTCGGGTTGAGTGCGGCCAGCGGGTCCTGGAAGATCATCGCGATCTCGTGGCCCCGCAGGCGCCGACGGCGCGCCGCCGGGAGCCGCAGCAGGTCGTCGCCACGCCAGCGCAGCTCTCCCCCGGTGCCCGCGCCGCCGGGCAGCAGGCCGATCACCGCGTTCGCGGTCATGGTCTTGCCGCTGCCCGATTCGCCGATCAGCCCGACCGTCGTGGCGGGCGGGATGTCGAACGACACCCCGTCGACCACCCGCAGCTCTCCGCGCGCCGAGGGCAGGTCGACGGTCAGCCCGTCGACCTCCAGCAGCGCCTCGGACACCGGGGCCGCCGGGACCACCTGCGCGGCCGCCGCGCGGCTCATGCCCCGCCGGCCCGGATGGAGGCGAAGTCGGGCAGGCCGTTGGGATCCGGTACGACCCCGCTCAGCGAGCTGTTCCACGCGTAGGCGTACTTGACGGCCATCGGGAACATACCGACCGCGTCGCCCCAGATGATCTTGCTCGCTTCGCCGTAGAGGCGGGTGCGCTCGCCCAGGTCCGGGGTCGCCACCGCGTCGGTCAGCAGCCGGTCCAGCTCCGGGTTGCAGTAGCCGGTGCGCTTGGCCGCGCACGGGTAGAGCCTGCCGAGCGTGTTGGATCCGTCGAAGGTCGGGTTGGACAGCTGCTGGAAGTTGATGTCCCAGTTCATCGCCAGCAGGTCGCTGGTGAACACGGCCTGTTCCTTCTCCCGCAGGTCGACCTGGACGCCGATCTTGGCCAGATCGGACACGACCGCCTGGTTGAACTGGCGGAACTCGGCGTTGGCGAACTGCAGCCGCAGCTTCGCCGAGAAGTCGAAGCCCGCCGCCTGCAGCGCCGCCTTCGCGGCGGCCGGGTCGTAGCGGACCGGCTGCTGCGGCACGTATCCCACGGTGACGGGGGACACCGGCGACTCGGACAGGGTGCCGGTCTGCGGGTAGAGCTGCTTGATGATCGTGGCGAAGTCGACCGCCTGCCACAGCGCCCGCCGCACCTCGGGCTTGGTCAGTGCCGGGACCGACGAGTTGAACCACATGGTGAACACCGCGGTGCTCTGTGCCGTTTGGACGGTCAGTGCCGGGTCCTGCTGCAGCTGGGGCAGCTGGTCGTCCGGGATGCCCCAGATCAGGTCGACCTCGCCGGAGCGCAGCGCGGTCAGCCGGGCCGCGAGCTCGGGCATCTTGCGCAGCGTCACGCGTTTCAGGGCCGGCGCGCCGCCGTAGTAGGTCTCGTTGGGCACCAGCACGACCGTGCCGGACGGATCGAACCGCTCCACCTTGAACGGCCCGGATCCGACGGGGTTCTTGAAGAAGGCCGGGTCCTCACCGGTCACGGTGCCCGGCACGACGTAGAACAACGCCAGCTTGTACGGGATCGCCGCGTCCGGTTTCGGCGACTTGAGCACCACCTCGGTCGGCGAGGTCGCGGTCATCGTGTCGCCGGTGAAGTTGTTGGCGTTCGTGCTCTTCAGTTCGAGGAAGCGGGTGAACGCGGCGACGACGTCGGCCGAGGTGAGGTCGCGCCCGTCGCTGAACGTGACGCCGGGACGCAGGGTGAAGGTCCACTCCGAGGCCGTCGGGTCGGCCTTCCACGTCGTGGCGAGGTCGCCTTCGAGCGTGCCGTCCGCGCGTGGTTTGACGAGCCTGCTGAAGATCTGCAACGACACCAGCTGGGTGCCGGTGCTGCCGCCGCCCGAGGGGCTGGCCGCGTCGAGGTTCTCGATCGCGTAGGTGCCGGCGACCGTGATCTCACCGTCGGCGGCACCACCGGCCCCGCCGGTGGTGCCGCATCCGGTGAGCGCCACCGCGGCCGACGCGAAGACGGCGAGCGCGACGCGGCGGGTCCTGCCCTTGCCGGGGATTCTGGTCATGAGCGTGTTCCTGTCTGCTGTGGACGGTTACCGGCCGACGTGGCCGCGCCCGTGCCGCGCGGTGAGCTGGTCGCCGAGGATTCCGATGTTGATGATCAGCAGCGACAGCGCGATGCCGGGGATGGCCGAGATCCACCAGGCCGTGGCCAGGTACTGCTTGCCGCCTGCGATGACCTGCCCCCACGACACGGCGGAGGAGGGCAGTCCGATGCCGAGGAAGGACAGGCCGGCCTCGGCGAGCACGATGAGCGCGAACTCCAGGGTGGCCAGCGCGATCACCGGCCCGATCGTGAACGGCAGGATGTGCCGCCACAGGATGGACAACCGCCCGACGCCCAGCACCCGCGCCGCGTCCACCCAGGGGCGTTCCCGGGTGGACAGTGCGACGGAACGCGTGACGCGGGCGAAGGAGATCCACGCCGTCGCCGACAGCGCGGTCACCACGACCAGCACGCTGCGCTCGAACGCGCCCGCGATGACGATGGTGAGCAGGATCGCCGGGAACGCGAGCAGGATGTCGATGCCGCGGGCCAGGATCGTGTCCGGCCAGCCCCGGAAGTACCCGGCGACGGCGCCGACCGCGACGCCGACGGCGCAGGACACCGCGACCGTCGCGAACCCGATGATCACCGACGTGCGCGCACCGTAGATCACCTGCGCGAGGACGTCCCGGCCCAGGCCGTCCGTGCCGAACCACGCGGTCCCGCCGGTGGACAGTGGCGATCCCGGCGCGAGCAGCCGGTCGTTGAGCGCCGTGCTGACCGGGTCGTAGTCGACGAGCAGCGGCCCGAACACGGCGACCAGTGCGTAGATCGCGAGCACCACGTGCGGGACGCGGCCGAACCAGCGGCCCGCGGCGCGGCGGCGTGGTGTGGTCGCGACGACGGCCTGCGCGGTCATGCCGCTCCCTCCAGCCGGATGCGCGGGTCGAGCTGCGAGTAGAGGAGGTCGGCGACGAGGTTGAACAGCATCACGACGCCCGCGATGAGGAACGCGGCCGCCTGCACCACCTCGTAGTCGCGGTTGGACACCGCGTCGACCACCAGCGTGCCGAGCCCCGGCCACGCGAACACGTTCTCCACCACGACCGCGCCGCCCATCAGCCCGCCCATGTGCAGGCCGACGACCGTGACCACCGGGATGAGCGAGTTGCGCAGCGCGTGCCCGAACAGCACCTGGTGCTGCGCCAGGCCCTTCGACCGGGCGGTGGCGATGTAGGGCTCGCGCAGCGTCTCCGAGACGCTGGTGCGGGTCAGCCGCGCGACGGTGGCGGTGAACGGCAGTGCCAGCGTGACCGCGGGCAGGACCAGGTGCGCCGGTGTGCCGGCGCCCGCGCTGGGCAGCGCGCGCAGGACGAGCGCGAAGACCAGGATGAGCATGATGCCCACCCAGAACGTGGGGAACGACTGCAACGCGATCGTGCCCGCCGAGACCACCCGGTCCAGCATCCCGCCGGCACGGGCCGCGGCCACCAGGCCGAGCGTGAGTCCCGCGACCACCGCGATGAGGGTGGAGAACAGCATCAGCTCGAACGTCGCGGGCAGCCGGCCGAACACCTCCGCCATCGCCGGGCCGCCCAGCCGGTAGGAGTCGCCGAAGTGCAGCCGGGCCACGTCGCCGAGGTAGCTCAGGTACTGCGCGATCAGCGGCCGGTCGAGGCCGAGTTTCGCGGTCAGCGCCTGCACCTGGTCCGGTGTGGCGTCCGGGCCCAGCAGGATCGTCGCCGGGTTGCCGGGCGCGACCCGCACGATCAGGAAGATCAGCGACGCCGCACCCCACATCACCAGTACACCGATCAGGAGCCGCTTGACGACGACGCGGATCACGACGGCCTGCCGAGGACGACTTCCCCGTCGGCCGCGGCGAGGGTGACCACGCCGCCGGGTTCGACCGCGACGCTGCTCCCCCGGACCGTCACCGTTTCACCGGCCGCCGCCGGAACACCGAGGGTGACCACTCCGCCGCCGGGGTTGCGGATCACCGCACGCACCATGTCGCCGTCGCGCGTGTAGTCCTCGATCACCACGTCGGCAGGCGCGTCCACCAGCGTCGAGCCGTCGAGCGTGACCCGGAACCGTCCGGCGGTGGCCTCGACGCCGAGCGGGCCTTCGCGCAGGGTGAGGTTGGTCAGCCCGGTTTCGCGGCCGGGGTGGGCGAAGCGCCACCCGCCCGCGCGGGGGTCGGCCAGCTGCTGCATCGCCAGGTAGGCCAGCAGGTTGCCCCAGCTGAGCAGGAAGTCCGACCGCGCCTCGAAGGGGTGGATGTCCTCATCCGGGCTGGAGAAGTAGTTCTCGTGCACGTGGCTGTGCTCCTCCCACTCCAGGCGGAAGATGCTCAGCAGCTCGTCGACGATGTGGCCGACCCGGTCGTCCAGCCCGTAGCGGCGCAGCCCCTCCACGACGAGGAACGCGATCGGGCCCCAGATGCGGCCGCGGCAGTAGTGCCGGTTGTAGCCGGGATCGCTGCGCGACACGCTGGGCAGCGGCGGCGATCCGCCGAGCAGGTCGGGCGCGAGCAACGTATCCACTGTCGCCAGGGCGCGTTCCGCGTCCGGCACACCGGCCAGCAGCGGGTAGAGCATCGTCGGAGCGAGGTGCACGTCGAACGATCCGTCGGCGCGCCGGTTGCGGTAGTGGCCGGCGTCCCCGTCCCAGAAGACCTCGTCGATCCGCTTGCGCGTGTCGGCCACTTCCGCGCGCAGCCGCTCGGCCGTCGCGGTGTCCCCCAGCAGACCGGCCATGTGGGCGAGCGCTTCGCCGTCCATCGCGTGCAGGGCGTTGAGACCCACGTCGGCCAGGTCCATCGTGTGGGTGTCCGGGTCGTAGCGGATCTCGTCGTACATCGGTGAATCGTCCAGCCCGGACTCGCGGCGCGTACTGTCCACCGTGGCCGATTTGGGATCGTCGGTCGGGTCCGAACCCCAGGCGAGCATGCCGTGCGGCCCCCGCCGGTCGCTGCTCCACCAGTCGTGCCAGCGCAGCAGCACCGGGTAGGTCTCGGTGAGCAGGCGCCGGTCGCGGGTCTCGTCGGACAGCCCGGTGCTCAGGTAGGACTTGAGGATCGTGTAGGCGCCCACCGGCGGCTGCGAGCGGTCGTCGGTGCGGCCGCGTTCGTCGGAGACGCGGTTGGGCACGAACCCGCGCTCGGTCACCTGCTCCAGGATCTGCTCGTGGATACCGCGCGCGTAGTCGTGCCCGATCCAGGTCGCGGTCAGCCCGCAGAAGAACGTGTCCCAGCCGTGCAGGGCCCAGGTGCCGTAGAAGCCGCCGCGGGCCTGGCACACGAAGTCCCGCGAGGTCGGCGTGATGACCCGGCCCAGATCGGTGCGGATCACCGTGTTCCAGGTCAGGGCCCGCTGGTAGCCCTCGGCGGCGCGGCCGAGCCAGCCGGAGCTGCCGATCGCCGCCGACTCGGCCCGCTCCCGCGCGGCGTCGAAGTCGAACTCCAGATCTTCGCCGGTGTCCCCGGCGGGCGCCCACGCGAACCGGTACGACGGTGCCGTGCCCAGGTCCAGCCGGGTGGCGCCGTCGTCGTCGTGCACGGTGGGAGCCACCGACATCGAGGTGCGCCACTCGGTGTCCGGCGGCGCGGCGGCGCCCGGCAGCTTGTCGACGATCAGGTGGACGGAATGACCTTCGGGGACCGGACCGGCCCATTCGGCCAGACCGCACAGGACGTCCTTGCGCGGATTGGTGAACACCAGCCGCAGGACGGCTTCACCGTGCCGGACGGTGACCTCGGCGTACTCGCCGTCGACCGTCTTGTGCCCGAGCCGTTCCAGGCCCTGCCGCCAGGTGAACCCGTCGAAGACCTCGCCGTCCGGAGTGCCGATGCCGATCCGGACGCGCAGCCCGGAGGGCAGGTGGGCCGCCGCGGTGTGGTACCGCACGTCCCACGTGTTCCAGTCGGTGGGGGCGGGTTGCGTCATGACTCTCTCCCGTTTCTGGGGGCTTCGCCGCCCCCGGCCGGTGGTCCCACGGTGGTGCCCGGCGCGAGCGGGCATTCGACGTTCTCGCTGACGGCCTCGCGGTCGTCGGCTTCGAGCAGGCGCACCAGCAGGCGGGTGGCCTGCCTGCCCATTTCCTCCCGCGGCACCACGAGCCGGGTCCAGTCCGTGCCGGTACCGCGCGCGCCCATCGTGTCGCCGAGCGCGACGACGCTGAGGTCGCCGGGCACCGACAGTCCCCGCCGGTGCGCGACGGCCAGGATCTCCTCGGCGAGAAGGTCCTGCTCGGCCACCAGGCCGGTGATGCCGCCGCGGCGCATCTCAGCGAGCAGGCCCTCGACGTCCTCGGTGGACTCCAGTGTCCACACCGGACCGGGCAGCCTGCGTTCGCGGCCCGACGGCACGGCCCGCCGGAACCCCTTTTCGCGGTCCCGGCTCGGTTGCAGGTCGCCGTCGCCGATCCGGGCGTAGGCCACGTGCTCGTGCCCGAGCCCGAACAGCCGCTCGGTGAGCTGTTGGGTGGCACTGGTGTAGTCGGCGGCCACATAGGACACCGGCGGACCGGACACCTCGCGGTGCCCGACGTAGACGAACGGGTAGCCGAAGTCGCGCAGCTGCTCGATTTCCTCGGTGTTGGGGTACCGGCCGAGCAGCAGCGCGCCGTCGGCCAGCGACAGCCGCGTGGTGCCGTCGCGGAAGATCTGCCGCTGCCCGCCCGCGCTGGTGAACAGCAGCAGGTCGTACCCCAGCTCCGCGGCCTGCTGTTCCATGCCGAGCAGGAACGGGAAGTAGAAGTCCACGCTCGTGGTCGGGAAGACCGGTTCGAACGTGTAGACCCCGATGATGCGGCTGCGGCCGCCGGCGAGCGAGCGAGCGGAGAGGTTCGCGACGTAACCCCACTCCCGCATCGCCGCGAGCACGCGCTGACGCGTCGCCGGACTGATCCGGACGTCGGAGTCACGGTCGTTCAGCACGAGCGAGACGGTGGCCTGGCTGACCCCGGCAAGCCGGGCGATATCGGCTTGCGTCGGCCGCCGGACCGGTCCGCGGTTCATCGTCCGTCCTCCCGCTAATTCGCCCCAGTGCGATGGTCGCAAAGTGTTGACCGCGAATCCCTGGCATGTCAAGGATCCTGGGCATACTTGGTGTCCTACTCGTTATCCGCCACCGTGCCGATTTTGCTAATTCCTATTAGCCCCTGGTCCCCCGCCCCGGCCGCGGTTAGCATCCGAACGACTTCCCGGAGGGAGTGCCCATGACGGCCACGTCCGACAGCTCCGACCACCTCGTCACCGGTGTGACGATCCCCCTGGTCACCGCGCTCGACCGGCGCGGGCGGCCCGATCCACCCGCCGTGCTCCCGCTGCTGGAGCACCTCGCCGCGGGCGGGATCACCACGCTCATGCTCGGCGGCACCAACGGTGAGGGGCCGCTGCTGACCGCCACCGAGGTGCGGGACTACGCCACGGAAGTGTCGGCCCAGTGGCGTGACCTGGCCGGGGAACCCGCCCGCATACTGGTGACCGTGCCGGGAGCAGGCACCCGGGACACCCTGCGGCGCCTAGAAATTCTCGATGACGTGCGCCTGGACGCCGTGGTCGCGCTCGCGCCGTTCTACTACCGGCACGGCCAGAGCGAGCTGCACCGGCACTTCCGCGAGGTGGCCACGCACGGCCGTCCCGTGATCGTCTACAACAGCCCCGGCTACACCGGGAACCCCGTCACCGCGTCACTGCTGCGCGGACTCCTGGACGAACCGGGGATCGTCGGTGTGAAGGACAGTTCCGGCGACGCGCGCCTGTTCGCCCGGTTCTGCGAGCTGGCCGGGGAACGGCCCGGGTTCGGGATCGCCCAGGGCGCCGAGCGGCAGCTCGCCGCCGGGCTGCGTGCCGGGGCGGCCGGGCTGGTCCCTGGCGTGGGCATGCTGGCGCCCGCGCTGTGCGCCGGGTTGTTCCGCGCGGCCGTCGCCGGTGACCACGCCACCGCCGAAGCCCGCCAGCACGACGTCGACCAGCTGACCGGGCTGTTCACCATCCGGCCGGGGGTGAGCGGGGTCGTAATCGTCAAGGCCGCGCTGGACCTGCTCGGCCTGTGCCCGCCGCACGCCGCCCCGCCGTTCCTGCCCTGCACGGAAACCGAGCTGGAGCAGGTGCGTGACCTGCTGCGGCACACCGTCCTCCACCCGGAGCCGTCCTCTTAGGAGCGTCATGCCCGTCAGCCGCCGGACGTTCGCCCTCGGCGTCGCCACCGCCGCCGCCGCGTCCGCTCTCCCCGCCCGCGCGTTCGCCTCCCCCACCGCCGCGCCCTTCTTCGCCGAGTCGACCCTGTGGGACATCACGGTCGACCCGCTGGCCAGCTACCACGTGCACGCGCTGGCGGTGCTGCCCGACGACACGATCATCGCCTGCACCGAGGGCCGTCACGAAACCTGCGACGCGGGCCCGCACGACCTGCTCATCCGCCGCAGCACCGACGGTGGGCGGACCTGGAGCGCGTCGCGGGCGGTCGCGGAGGCGGTCAACGGGGAGTGCTGGTCCAACCCGACCTTCGTCGTCGACCACGTCACCGGCGAAGTGTTCCTGTTCCACAACAACTGCGTGCGACTGCCCGAGAACACCAGTTGCTCCGCGGACTCCAGCACGGTGTACGTCACGTCGAGCACCGACGGCGGCGTGACCTGGAGCGCGCGCCGCGACCTGACCTCGTTGTTCGACCACTTCCCGTACGACTGGGCGATGCACGGGCCCGGACCGGGTCACGGGATCCAGCTCGACTCGGGCCGGCTTCTCCTGTCCGTCTCGCACCGCACCGTCATCACCGGCGTGCCCGCGGCCGAGCGCAACTACGGCGTGTCCACCGTGTACAGCGACGACCACGGCCGGACGTGGCTCTCCGGCGGGGAGATCCCGCTGGGCCCCGACCTCCCGGACGTCGGCGAGGCGCGCGTGATGCAGCGCCGCGACGGGGTTGTCGTGCTCAACAGCAGGCCCGGGTCCGGCCAGGACTGGCCGCGGGACATCGCGATCAGCACCGACGGCGGCGTGACCTGGGACGCGCCCGTCATGGACTTCAACGCCGGTCTGTTCAACGGCGTGGACACCAGTCTCGTCCGCTACACCGGCGGGCCGCGCAGCGCCGAGGTCGACCGGGTCCTGTTCAGCCATCCGGACGCGCCGATGCGGTGGAACATGACCGTCTCGGTCAGCTACGACGAGGGCGCCTCGTTCCGATACAGCCGCTCGGTCAACACCGGTCGCGGCTTCTACTCGGATCTGGCCGGCCTGTCCGACGGTACGATCGTCCTGCTCTACGGCTGCGACGGTGACCTCGACGGCAGTCCGGGCCGGGTGGCGGTGGCGCGGTTCAACCTGGAATGGCTGACGCAGGGGCGCGACAGCCTCGCCACCGGGCCGGACCTGACGCAGCGCGCCCTCGACCTCGGGCACCGGGCCCCCGGCGCCCGTCGCTCCGGCGGCATGGTCGAGGTCGTCCGGGAGACCGCCGCGTCCGCCGGGGCCCGCGCGGTGTACCGGCCCGGCGCGGTCGGCGACTTCCTGGAGTACACCTTCGCCTGCGGTCCCGACCGCGAGTACGAGCTGTGGCTGCGGCACCACCGGACGGCCGACGGCGGAGTGGTGCGCGTGACCGTGGACGGCGCCGCGCCGCGCGTGTCCACCGTGGACCTCACCTCCTACCGGGACGAGGGCTACGACGTGGTCCTGCTCGACCGGCTGCGCCTGCGGCCCGGCCCGCACCGGATCCGGTTCACGCTGGCCGGCCCCGGTCGCGGCGGCGGCACGGTCATCGGCCTGGACGAGCTGACCCTCGTGCGGGCACGGCACCAGCCCGACGTGCGCGAGGAGTTCACCGTGGACAACGGCGGCGGCCTGGGTTTCGAGGTCACCGGCACCTGGGCGAGCGGGCGGGGCGTGCCCGGGTACTACGGGTTCAACTACGCCTCGCACACGCGGGGCGACGGCACTGATGTGGCGCGGTGGCGCCCCGCACTGCCCGGTGACGACCGGTACGAGGTGCTGGCCTCCTACCCGGCCGCGTCCAACCGCGCCACCGACGCGACCTACGTCGTCCACCACGCCGGCGGGACGACACCGGTGACGGTCGACCAGACGGTGCCGGGCACGCCGCTGGTCCGCGGGGGCGAGTGGGTCTCGCTGGGCACCTTCCCGTTCCTCGGCGGCATCGGCGGTCATGTCGAGCTCAGCGACGCGGCGGACAACGTCGTCATCGCCGACGCCGTCCGGTTCGTCCGGGAGGCTCGATGACGCTGCATCCGCTGCCCGGAAGCCGCATCACCGGTGGTTTCTGGGCGCGACGGCGCGCGGCGAACCGGGCCGCGATCCCGGTGGGTCACCAGCGCCTCGCCGAGGCCGGGAACCTCGCCGCGCTGCGGATCGCGGCCGGGGAAACCACCGGGACCGCCGAGGGGGCCAGCTTCCGGGACTCCGATGTGTACAAGTGGATGGAGGCCGCCGCCCTGGAGCACGCGTACTCGCCGGACGACGCGCTGGCGGGCCGGCTCCGGGAGCTGACGCGGACCATCGCCGCCGCTCAGTGCGAGGACGGGTACCTCAACTCGGTGATCCAGGCGCGCGGCGAGCCTCGCTACGCCCGGCGCTGGATGAGTCACGAGCACTACTGCGCCGGCCACCTGTTCCAGGCGGCGGTGGCCTGCGCGCGAGCCGGGGAGACAGGGCTGCTGCGCGTCGCCACCCGGTTCGCCGACCACCTGGCCGCGACGTTCGGGCCCGATGGGTGGCCCGAGCTGGACGGTCACCCTGGCGCGGAGATGGGTCTGGTCGAGCTGTACCGGCACACCGGCGAGACCCGGTACCTCGCCCTGGCCCGGCACTTCGTCGGCTCGCGTGGGTCCGGCCGCGCCTCGAAACCGGGGTTCGACCCGTCGCACTACGCCGATCCCGCCCACTACGCCGACCGCGTACCGGTGCGTGAGGCGGCCACCGTCGAGGGACATGCCGTCCGGGCCGTCTACTTCGGAGCGGGCGCCACGGATGTCGCCGTCGAAACCGGCGATGCCGGGTTGCTGGCGGCGCTGCGAGGGCAGTACGACGCGATGCGAACGCGGAAGCAGCACGTCACCGGTGCCGTCGGGTCGCGATGGGACGGTGAGGCATTCGGTGGCGCGGACGAGCTTCCGCCGGACCGGGCCTACGCGGAGACGTGCGCGGCGATCGGCGCGGTGCGGTGGGCGTGGCGCCTGCTGCTGGCGACCGGTGATCCGGGTTACGCCGACCAGATCGAGCTGATGCTGCACAATGCCGTCCTGCCCGCGGTGTCCCTGGACGGCGCCGGTTACTTCTACGTCAACACGCTGCATCGGCGGACCGGCGCGCGCGCCGATGTCCAGCGATCCGCGGCGCACGGGCGCCGTCCGTGGTTCCACTGCGCCTGCTGCCCGCCGAACGTGATGCGGACGCTGGCGGGGCTGCCGGATCTCCTCGCGACCGGGTCCCGGGACGGCCTGGAAATCCACCTCTACTCCCCCAGCTCGCTGCGCGCCGGGGACTTCGCGGTGGACGTTTCGACCGCCTACCCCTGGGAAGGCCGGATCGTCGTCACCGTCCGGGAGGCGCCGGATCGCGAGGTGGAGCTGGCGCTGCGGATTCCGGAGTGGGCTTCGGGCTCCACAGTGGACGGAGCCGTGGCCGCACCGGGCACGTACGCGCGGGTGCGCCGGACGTTCCGCCCTGGCAAGCAGGTGGTGCTGAACCTGCCCCTGCACGCGCGCCTGCTGGTGTCCGCGAGCCGGGTGGACGCGACGCGCGGCTGTGTCGCGGTGGCGCGGGGTCCGCTGGTCTACGCGCTCGAAAAGCCGGACCAGGAGCCGGATGTGGTGCTCGAGGACATCCGGCTGGACCCGGCGGCGCCCCTGCGCGCCGAGCACCGTGCGGGCCTGCTGGACGGGGTGACCGTGCTGCACGGTTCCGGCACGGTCACGCCCGGCACTCCGCAGCGCCCGTTCGGTTCCCCGGAGCCACCCGCGCGGCCCACGGACATCACCCTGATCCCGTACTACGCCTGGGCGAACCGCGGCCCGCACCCGATGCGGGTGTGGATCCCGGTCTGAGCAGCCAGGACACCGCGTCGACGACGATGTCGGCCGGGACCTCGTCCGGGGCGAGCAGGTGCTGGATCAGCAGGCCGTCCTCCAGCGCGTGGATGATCAGGGCGAGGAACTCGGCATCGGCGTCCGGCGCGCCGGCCCGGACGCCCTCGGCGATCACCGTGCGCGCGAAGCGGTCGCGCTCGGCGACGAGCGGCCTGCTGTCCGGGTCTCGCAGCGCGTGCAGCACCAGCTCCAGCCGCAGCGCCAGCCATTGCGGCAGGTGTTCCGCGCGCTCGCGGTTCCACTCCCGCAACCGGCCGGCGGCGGCCTCGAAAGAGGCCCCCATCTCCCGGACCTCGCGCTCCTCGGCGCGGGTGCGTTCGAGCAGCAGCGCGCGCACGAGGTCGTGTTTGTCCGCGAAGTTGCCGTAGAACGCGCCCCGGCTGTACCCGGCGCGCTCGGCGATCTGCTCGACCGAGGTGCCGTTCACGCCGCGTTCGGTGAACAGCTCGGCGGCCGCCATGAGCAGGCGTTGCCTGGTGCGGGCGCGGCTTTCCGCGCGGCTCGGTCTGGCCATGCCCCGAATATACAGAGGCGTATTCGGATACAGGTGTGTATGTTCGCGGCGTGGACGAGATCTGGAACGCGAGCGCCGCGGACATCGCCGGTGCCGTGAGACGGGGCGAAACGACCGCGCGGGAAGTCATCGAGGCCCACCTGGCCCGGATCGACGAGGTCAACCCGCTGATCAACGCGGTGACCGTGCGGTTCGCCGAACAGGCGCGGGCGGAGGCCGACCGCGTGGACCGGCTGGTGCGTTCCGGTACCGGCGCGGGCCCGCTGGCCGGGGTGCCGTTCACGGTGAAGGAGAACATCGACGTCGCCGGCCACCCCACCACACACGGCGTGCCGCACTTCGCGGACGCGGTCCCGGCGGCCGACGCTCCACCGGTGCGGCGGTTGCGGGCGGCCGGGGCGATCCCGGTGGGGCACACCAACATGCCGGACCTCACGATCGGCGGGAACGTCACGGTCAGCCAGCTGTTCGGCGAGACCCGCAACCCGTGGGGCACGATCCGCACGCCGGGCGGCACCAGCGGCGGCGACGGCGCGGCCACGGCGTCCGGGATGACCGCGCTCGGGCTGGGCAACGACTCCGGCGGCTCGGTGCGGCTGCCCGCGATGTACTGCGGGGTCGCCGCGCTCAAGCCCAGCCACGGCCGGATCGCGACGGACCACCGCATCGGCGGGCAGGACCCCACGCTCGCCGCGCAGGTGTTCCCCGTCGACGGCCCGATCGCCCGCACCGTCGCGGATCTCGGGCTCGCGTTCGGTGCGCTCGCCGGGACCGATCCGGCCGACCCGCGCACCGTTCCCGCGCCCGTCACGGGACCGGAGCTGCCGAAGCGGGTGGCGGTGTGCGCCGACCCCGCCGGGCTCGGCGTGCACCCGCAGGTACGCGAGCAGATCCGGCGAGCGGCCGACGCGCTCGCCGACGCCGGGTACGAGGTGACCGAGGCCGAACCGCCGCGCCTGGCCGACGTGCTCACCAGCTACGGCACGCTGATCACCGCCGAGTTCGGCCTGCGCTGGCCCTCGATCCGCGCGCTGCTGACCGACGAGTCCGCCCGGCACATGGAGCTGTCGATGGCGCGGCAGCCGCCCGCGGATCTCGAAGGCTACCTGGCGGCGACCGCCACCCGGTTCGGCGCGCAGCGGGACTGGGCCGCCTTCGCCGGGCAGTATCCGCTGATCCTCGGTCCGGTCACGACCGAACGGCCCTTCGACGCCGACCCGTCCGACGCCGACGCGGCACTGCGGATCATGCTCGGCATGCGGTTGTGCACGGCGACCTCGTGCCTCGGCGTGCCCGCCGTCGCCGTCCCCACCGCCGTGGTCGACGGTCAGCCGCTCGGGGTGCAGGTGATCGGCCCGTGGTACCGGGAGGACACCTGCCTGGCCGCGGCGCGGGTGCTGGAGTCCCGCTTCGGCACCTTCACGCCCGTCCGCGCCCCGGTGCTCGACCGTTAGGGTGGGTCCCATGGCCTCGGTCAAACAGGTGCAGATCACCTTCGACTGCGCGGACCCCGAGCGCGTCGCCCGGTTCTGGTGCGAGGTGCTCGGCTATGTCGTACCGCCGCCGCCGGACGGGTTCGACAGCTGGGACGCCTACGACCGGTCGCTGCCACCCGGGCTCCAGGGCGCGGGGTTCGTCTGCGCCGACCCTGCCGGTGCGGGCCCGCGCCTGTATTTCCAGCGCGTTCCCGAAGGCAAGGTCGTGAAGAACCGGCTGCACCTCGACGTGCGCGTCGGAACCGGCCTCGTGGGCGAGGAACGTCTCGCCGCCCTCGAATCCGAATGCGCCCGTCTGGAACGGCTCGGTGCGAAACGCCTGTATCTCCAGCGGGCCGACGAGTACAACGAGTCGTGCCTGACGATGCAGGACATCGAGGGCAACGAGTTCTGCCTCGACTGAGCGGCATGACCCGGTACCCGCGCCGCGGATCCCGGAGGGGAGGACACCCGATGGACGGGTTGAGTGACGAAGAGGCCGCGATCGTGGCGGTGGCGGGTGACTGGGTCGACCGTGAGGTGCGGCCGGTCGCGCGAGAGCTGGAGCACGGCAACACCTACCCGGAGAAGCTCATCGAGCAGATGAAGCGGATGGGCATCTTCGGTCTGGCGATCCCCGGGCCGTGGGGCGGCACGGCCGTCTCCGCGCAGTGCTATGCCGCCGTCACCGAGGAACTCGCGCGGGGCTGGATGAGCCTGGCCGGGGCGATGGGCGGGCACACCGTGGTGGCCAAGCTCCTGGTCACCTACGGGACACCGGAGCAGCAGGAGAAGTACCTGCCCCGGATGGCCACCGGTGAGGTGCGCGCCACGATGGCGCTGACCGAACCGGGCGGTGGTTCCGACCTGCAGGCACTGCGCACGCACGCCCGCCGCGACGGCGACTCCTACGTGATCAACGGGTCGAAGACGTGGATCACCAACGCCCGCCGCTCGGATCTCGTGGCACTGCTGTGCAAAACCGATCCGCACACCGACCCTCCGCACAAGGGCATCAGCGTGCTGCTGGTCGAGAAGGTTCCCGGATTCTCCGTCTCGCGCGACCTGCCGAAGCTGGGCTACCAGGGTGTGGAGAGCTGCGAGCTGTCCTTCGACGAGGTGCGGGTGCCCGGGACGGCGCTGCTGGGCGGCGAGGAGGGCCGCGGTTTCGGGCAGATGATGCGCGGCCTGGAAATCGGCCGCATCCAGGTCGCCGCCCGCGCGCTCGGCGTCGGGCGCGCGGCACTGGAGGATTCCCTGCGCTACGCCCAGGAACGGGAGACCTTCGGCAAGCCGATCTGGCAGCACCAGTCCATCGGCAACTACCTCGCCGACATGGCCACGAAACTCGAAGCCGCCCGTCAGCTGGTGCACCACGCCGCGCGCCGCTACGACTCCGGGGACCGCGCGGACCTGGAATGCGGGATGGCCAAGCTGTTCGCCTCCGAAACCGCGATGGAGATCGCGCTGAACGCCGTGCGCATCCACGGTGGCTACGGATATTCGACGGAGTTCGATGTGGAGCGCTACTTCCGCGACGCGCCCCTGATGATCGTCGGCGAAGGCACCAACGAGATCCAGCGCAACGTCATCGCCAGGCAACTCGTCCAGCGCCACCGCATCTGAGGAGAAGGTCGTGTCGCACCCCGGGCCGTCCGGCGAGGTCGTCCAGCGCACCGAACTTCTCCTCCCCGGGCCCGCGAAGGCACTGGGTGCTCTGCTGGACGTCCCGGTGCCGGATCTCGACCGCGGCGAGGGACTTCCCCTGCTGTGGCACTGGTTCTACCTGCTCGACCACCCCGCGCAGGCCGACCTGGGCCCGGACGGGCACCCGGTGCGGCACTGCGTGCCCGCTCCCCCGGGCCCGGACCGCCGCCGCATGTGGGCGGGCGGCCAGGTGCGCGCACGCGGTGCCCTGCGCTGCGGTGAACGCGCGACGCGGCGCACGCGAGTGCGTTCGGTGCAGGAGAAGCAGGGCCGGTCCGGGCCGCTGACGTTCGTCGCGGTCGAGCACCTGATCGAGCAGGGCGGGCACGTCGTGGTCGAGGAGCGGCAGGACATCGTCTACCGGCCGGCGTCCTCCGCGAACCCGACCGCGCCGGAGGGTGCGCCGATCGTCCCGGCCGCCGACGGAGACTGGGCGCTCGACGTGTCGCCGACGCTGCTGTTCCGGTTTTCCGCCCTGACCTACAACGCGCACCGGATCCACTACGACCGCGACTACGCGCGCGACGTCGAGGGGTATCCGGGGCTGCTGACGCACGGCCCGCTGCAGGCGCTCGCGATGGCCGAGGCCGCGCGCGCCGCCGGCTGCGGCGGCGACCAGGTGCTGGACTACCGGCTGGTCTCGCCGCTGTTCGACCACCAGGGCCTGATCGCCCGCGCCGAGGAGGGCAGCGGCGAAACGGCGACCGCGGTGCGCGACATCCACGGACGCCGGACCGCGACCGGAACCCTGCGGAGCGAGGGCCGGTGACCGTCGAACGATCAGCAGCCGCAGGGCTTCGGCCCGCGCCGCGTCCCGGTCGCCGACGCGCTGGGTGAGCGAGACCTTTCACTCCGGGCCCGCACCCATGCCCCTGGTCTCCTCCACCACGACCCACCAGCCGCCGCGCCCCTTGGACGGACCGCGGCGGCGGTGGTGTCCCCAGGACCAGGTGATCAGCGCGTCCAGCGCCTCCACCTCCGGCCCGTTCACCAGCAGCGGGTTGACCTCCAGCGCGGCCAGCCCCGGTCCGAGCCGCAGCGCCAGGTCACCGATCGAGGCGATGACCTCCGACAACCGCCGCAGATCGGCCGGCCGGGTGCCGCGCGCGCCGGTCAGCAGGCCGTGGCCGCGGAGTTCGGCCAGCGCGCCGCGCACGTCGTCCGGGGTCACCGGCAGCAGCCGCAACGCGCTGTCGCGCAGCACCTCCACCCACACCCCGCCCAGGCCGACCGCCAGGGTCAGTCCCCACGCGGGATCGCGCACCACGCCGACGAGCAGCTCCACCCCGCCCCGCCGCTGCGGCTGCACCAGGGTGGCCGCCCCGGTGATCCCGTGTGCCGACAACGCGCCGATCACCTCGCGGTGCGCCGCTCGCACGTCGTCCGGGCCGGTCAGGTCCAGCCGCACTCCACCGAGGTCGCTCTTGTGCCCCAGGCCCTCGGCGGCCGCCTTGAGCACCACCGGATAGCCGAACCGCCCGGCCGCGGCGACCGCTTCCGCCTCATCCGCGGCCTGCTCGGCGGGTACCACAGGGATCCCGTGCCCGGCCAGGAAACGCGCCGCACGGTGCTCGGCCCACACCTCGCCCGGCACCGCGGCCACCGGCAGCGGCGACAGTGACCCGGGCGGCTCGGTCACCACGTTCGCCGACCACCGCACCACGTTTCCGATCGCGGTCATCCCGTGCTCGATGCCGCCCGCCACGTACGGGAACCCGGTCTGCCCCTGCACATAGCGGCCGAATTCGGTGATGTCCGCGAGCACGTTGCTGACCACCACCACCGGCACCCGCGCCCGCCGGATCCGCTCGGCGGTCGCGCCCGCGACCGTGAGCGTCACCGACGGATCGGCCGGGGTCACGCGCGGCAGATCGTTGAGCAGCAGCACCGCGTCGATGCCGGGATCGTCGGCCACCACCTCCAGCGCACGGCCCAGCAGGGTCCGGTCGACCACCACGTACCCGGTGACGTCCAGCGGGTTCTGCACGGTCGCGAAGTCCGGCACGATCGCCTCCAGCCGGTCGACCGTCTCCGGCGCGAACGCGGGCAGTTCCAGGCCCTCCTGCTCGGCCCGGTCCGCGATGATCTCCGACGCGCCACCGGAAGGCGTGACCACCCCGAGCCGCGGTCCGCCGACCCGCCGCACCTCGGCGAACAACCCGGCGGTGATGATCAGGTCCTCCAGCGAGTGCACCCGCACCACACCGAGACGGCGGAACGCGGCGTCGATCACCCGGTCGTCGCCCACCAGCGCGCCGGTGTGCGCCTGCGCGGTGTTCGACGCGAGCGCGCTGGTGCCGATCTTGAGCGCCACGACCGGTTTGCCCGCCCGCGCCGCGCGGCGGCACACCCGCGCGAACTCCTCCGGATGCCGCACCGACTCCAGGAACAACGCGATCACCGACGTGTCCGGATCGTCCACCAGGTAGGACATGACGTCGGTGACCGAGACCATCGCCTCGTTGCCCATCGAGGTCAGCAGGCTCAGCCCGACGTTGCGTGCCTGCGCGAACGCCAGCACGGAGCTGGCCAGCGCACCGCTCTGCAACACGACCCCGACGGGCCCGGACAGCAGCGGCGCCGGGATCGGCAGCCCGTACGGAGTGGTGGAGCCGGCGGCGTTGATGTAGCCGTTGCCGTTCGGCCCGAGGACGGTCAGGCCGTGCTCGGTCGCGAACGCCACGACCTCGTCCTCCAGCCGCTTGCCCGCCGGGCCGGTCTCGCCGAACCCGGCGGTGAGCACCACGTAGTTGCGGATTCCCAGTTCCGCGCCCTCCCGCAGCACCGACAGCACCGCGGTCGTGGGCACCATGACATAGACCAGGTCGACCGGTTCCCCGATGGCCGACAGGCTCCGGTGCGCGGGCTCGCCGTGCACCACCTCCGTGCGCGGGTTGACCAGGTAGACCTTGCCCGCGAACAGGTGATTGCGCAGGTTGTCGAAAGTGGACAGTGACCAGCCGGACTTGTCGGTGGCGCCGACCAGCGCGATGGAGGCCGGACGGAACAGCTCGCGCAGCGATCGCGTCATGCGGTCACTCCCCGATCCCGCCGAGCCGCGCGTGGCCCTTGAGCAGGTTCCGCGCGATGGTCCGGCGCTGGATCTCGTCGGTGCCCTCGAAGATCCGCAGCAAGCGCAGCTCCCGGTACCACCGCTCGATCGGCAGCTCCTTCGTGTACCCCATCCCGCCGTGGATCTGCAGCACCCGGTCGACCACCTGGTTGGCCATCAACGCGCCGTTGAGCTTGGCGATCGAGGAGGCATGACGGGCGTCCATGCCGCTTTCCACGCGCCACGCCGCGTACAGCGTGAGCCATTTGGTCGCCTCGATCTCCACCTGCGAGTCCGCGATCTGCCACTGGATGGCCTGGTACTCGGCGATCAGGTGGCCCATCGACTGCCGGATGTTCGCGTAGTCGATCGCCATCTTCAACATCCGTTCCGCCGCGCCGATCGCCCGCGCCGGGATGAGGTAGCGGCCCTGGCCGATCCACCGCATCGCGAGGTCGAAGCCGTGGCCGACCTCGCCGAGCACGTTCTCCGCGGGCACCCGCACGTCGTCGAACACCAGTGCGGCCGGGCCCCACTGGCCCATCGTCGGGATCGGCTCGGACTTCCAGCCCATGTCGCGGTCGGCCAGGAAGCAGGTGACGCCGCCGTTCGCGCCCTTGTCGGGGTCCGTCACCGCGAACACCATGACGAAGTCGGCCTCGTTGCCACCGGTGATGAAGACCTTCTCGCCGTTGATCACCCAGTCGCTCCCGTCGCGCACGGCGCGGGTGCGGATGTTGCGGGCATCCGACCCGGCGCCGGGTTCGGTGATGGCGAAGCACGACCGCCGCTCGCCCTCGATGGTGGGCACGAGGTAGCGCTGCTTCTGGTCCTCATTGGCGAAGTAGAGGATGTTGTCCGCGGTACCGCCGAAGCTGAACGGGACGAACGTGCGCCCGGTCTCCATGGCCACGATCGCGGCCATCACCGCGCCCAGGTTCATCCCGCCGTACTCCTCGGGCGTGTTGACGCCCCAGAAACCGGCCCGCCGGGCCTTGGCGCGCAGCTCCTTGAGCACGTCGGCGTCCAGGCCGGGCCGCCCGGCGCGCTCATTGCGCAGCACCTCCTGTTCGAGCGGCACCACCTCGCGGTCGACGAACGTGCGCACGGTGTCACGGATCTGTCGTTCTTCGGTGGAGAGCGAGAAGTCGACCATGGACGGAGTCCTCTCTGCGCTGAGAGATTTCTAGAACCGAACTCTAGGAATAGAGTCAGATTGGTCCCCGCGGCGCCGCGGTGTCAAGACCATCACCCGAACCGGACTATCATCGTCGGGAACAGCGAGGAGGCGCGCATGCCACGGAAGTCGAGCGGCAACGCCTGGCAGTGGAGCCGGACCGCGGAGACGCGGCGGGTGATGCTCGCCGCCGCGCGCGAGGTGTTCTGCGAGCAGGGCTTCGCCGAGGCGAGCATCGCCGAGGTGGTGCGGCGGGCCGAGTCCAGCGTCGGCAGCCTCTACCACCATTTCGGCGGCAAGACCGAGCTGTTCCTGGCACTGTGGGAGGACCACCAGACCGCGCACGAGCACGCGGCGGCGGCCGCGGTGGCGAAGGCGCGGGCGGGCGGCGAGGAGGACCCGCTCGACCTGTTCATCGTCGGCGCGCGGGCGTTCCTCGACGGATCGTGGCAGCGGCGAGACCTGTCCCGGCTGTTCATGGACGGCGACGCCCCGCCCGGGTTCGAGCTGATGCGCCGCACCCGCGGCCGGGAATGGGTACGGCAGAACGCGGTACTGCTCGGCAAGGGCACCAGCTCGGTCGACCGGCTCACGGTGGCGGTGCTGACCAGCATCATCGGCGAGGCGGGACGCGAAATCGCGACGTCGTCGTCCAAGCGTGAGGCCAACCGGATCACCGACGCCGCGATCGTGCTCATCCGGCGGATCAACCCGCTCGACGTCTGAGCGCGTCCAAACAGGACATTTGTGCCCCTTCCGGGGTGAAACCCCCTCCTGATCAACCCGTTTGCGGGAGTCCCGCAACCGCGCACGGGTGCATAGGATCGAATGAGATTCTAGGATTGGGAGGGGTGTGCCCATGTCCGAGCGGGAACGGCTGCGGTACGCGTGGCGGGCGTTGTCGGTGGTGAGCATGGCGAGCATCCTCACCGCGCTGGGCAGCAGCTCGCTGAACGTGGCACTGCCGGAGGTGGTGCGGCACTTCCATGCGGGCACCGCGGCGGCGAGCTGGATGCTGTTGTCGTTCATGCTGGCCAACACCGTGCTGATGGTCGTGTTCGGACGGCTCGCGGACCTGTTCGGGCGCCGCACGCTCTACCTGTGTGGCCTGGCGACCTACACCGGCGCCAGCCTGCTGCTCGGGTTCGCGCCCGGGGCGTGGTGGCTGGTGGGGCTGCGGGTCGCGCAGGCGGCGGGCGGGGCGATGCTGCTGACCAACAGCGCCGCCATCCTGACCGACGCGTTCCCGCGCGGTCACCTCGGCCGTGGCATGGGTGTCTACATCGCCTCGTTCTCGGTGGCCCAGCTGATCGGCCCCACGCTGGGTGGTTTTCTCACGCACCGGTTCGGATGGCAGTGGGTGTTCTGGTTCAACGTGCCACTCGGGCTGATGTGCCTGGCCTGGGGCGCGGTGACGTTGCGCCGGACCGCCGTCGCGGACGGGGATCGCGGCATCGACGTTCCGGGCAACCTGCTCGTGCTGGTGTCGCTCGGCGGGCTGCTGTTCGGGCTGTCGCAGGCCGGTGATCGCGGCTGGGGCGATCCGGTGGTGCTGACCGGCGTGGCGTTGTTCGCGGTGCTGGTCCCGGTGTTCGCGATCGTCGAGCGGCGCAGCCCGCATCCGGTGGTGGACGTGCGACTGTTCACCGACCGGGTGTTCACACTCGGCCTGCTCGCGTCGTTCCTCAACACGGTGGCGCGGATGGCCGTGGTGCTGCTGGTCGCGTTGTTCTACCAGGCGGTGCACGGGGAAGATCCGGTGTCGGCCGGGTTGAAGGTGCTGCCGCTGTCGGTCGCGGCGATGATCGCCTCGGCGTGCGCGGGCCCACTGCAGGCCCGGATGAGCGCCCGAGCGGTGGCCGCACTGGGCACCTTCACCGGCACCGTCGGCCTGGTGGTGCTGCTGGTGTTCCTGTCCGCCGACGGCAGCTACGCCCCGATCGGCGTCGCACTGGTTCTCCTGGGTGCCGGTTCCGGCATGTTCATGCCCGCGAACACCACCGCGCTACTGGACGAGCTGCCCCCGCACCGAGTGGGCATCGTCAACGCGATGCGCCTGATGGTGCAGAACACGGGCGTCGTGATGAGCACCGCGCTGGCGCTGTCCCTGGTGACGAGCCCCCTGCCCGCGGCGATCCGCCCGTCGGTGTTCGCGGGCACCCTGTCGCACCTGCATCCCGGTGAGGTCGGCCCTCTGGTGACCGGATACCGCCTCACCATCGGCGTGATGACGGCGACCTCGGTGGTGGCCGTACTGGTTTCCCTCGCCGCACGCGGCAAGGGCAAGCGCCAGCGAGTTGCAGTAACCCCGGAGCTGGGTGGTCATCGCGTCGCCTGACACCGGACGATCACCTTGCGCCAGGGCCGCAACCTCTCTGCTCACCGGCGGCCGGCTACGCAACCTTGCGGCCCTGGCTCAAGGTGATAGGCACAAACCGGAAGGCGACGGGATGACCACACAGCGACCACCCACCCGAGGTGAGCCGGACTGCGAAACCCCTGGTCATCCCGGAGCCAGCCCGTCCGGCGAGGACTATCCCTTGATCTTTGAACCCGGGCTTCCGGCGGCGAGGTGACCGCTGGGCACGCCGCCGTCGGGTAGTCGGTCACCACAGACCGCCCCCCGCCCCTCCTCGCGGAGGGTTCCAGTCGCCGAGCAGACGCGTCAAGGCGGGAAAGAGTACCTTGACCCGCCTGATCGGCGACCGAAGCGGGCTGGGGATGAGGGGCGGGGGCGGTCCGGGCAGTTCGGGTCTCGGCTTCCGTTGCCGGGCGACGGCCGGGATCGGCGGGGCATCCAGACGTTCCCCAATCTGGCGTTGGTGGCGTTGAACGCCACCAATGTGGCATCGGGAGCGTTCAACGCCACTGGTGCCGCAGCGCGGCTTCCGTTGCAAGGCGGCGGTTTTCCGAGGGTGAGAGAAACCCTAGTTCCCCGCCCGCTCCAAGGACTGTGCCGCCACCGCCGCACGCCCGCGGTGCGGCCGCCACGGGCCGTGGAAGGCGAAGGCCGCCGGGATGAACAGCAGCAGGCACAAGGCCGCCACTCCGAGCCAGGTGCGCCACCCGGCAGCTTCCACCAGGTGCGGGCTCACGAACAACACCACCACGGCCATCACCTTCGACAACGCGCCGTACAAACCCCACGCGCTGCCCTGCAGCCGGGGGTCGATGTCCTCGGCGTCCTCGGAGTAGTTCGCCATCCACGGCCCGTATGCGACGCCCAGCGAACCGCCGAGCAGGGCGCCGGTGATCATCAGGTGCACGTGCGACACCCCGGGATCACCCATCAGCAGGATCAGGTACCCGGTCACCAGCACGGCCACGATCGAGCCCGCGACGCAGATCGGCTTGCGCACCTGCAGCCGGTCCGACACCCGCCCGATCACCACGAGCGTGAGCAGGTTCAGCACCCAGAACGCGGACATGATGCCCGACGCGGTGGAGGCGTTGAGCTCGAACGCCTCGGCGAGCATCGTCTGGCCGAACAACGACAGCGTCATGTAGATGACCAGCCACAGCGAGATCCCGACGACGTGGGCCCAGATGTTGCGGTGCCGGAACAGCTCCCGCGCCCGCGCCGGTCCCGGCCGCACGGCGCCGATGGCCTGCTGCTCGGTCTGCTGGATCCGCGCCCGCAGCTCCGGGGAGAGGTCGGCGATGTTGAACATGATGACCACCGAGATCACCAGCGAGAACACGCCCATGATCACGAACTGCGAACGCCAGTTGTCATCGAACAGCGGGAGCGTCGCGCTGGCCACCGCGGCGGCCAGGAAGTTCGCGCCCACCGGGCCCCACGTCCAGAACCCGAACGCCTGCGCCCGCCCCATCCGCGGCGAGAAGTCCCGCACCAGCGGCGCGGTGCCCGCCATCGCCATGCCGTCCACGATGGACAGCAGAATCCGCACCAGCAGCAGCTGCGTCGGCGAGTGGACCGTGACCATCAGGAAGCAGCACACCGCGGTGGCGAACATCAACGGCACCAGCAGGCGCACGCGTCCCACGTGATCGGTCAGCCTGCCGCCGATCGCGGAGGCGAACGCTCCCGCCAGCACACCCGCCGCCGACACCAGACCGTAGGTGGCCAGCGACATGTGCAGGTCCTTCAGCAGCAACGGGACCACCGGCGCGATCTGCGCCTCGTAGGACCCGATCAGGATCGCGAGCACGGCCATCGTCAGGATCCGCATCCGGCGCCCGCCGGTGGGATACTCGGTCAGCTCGCGTATCGGCAACAACCTCATGGCACGGCCCCTTCCCTGGGTGAACCGGACTCAAGCGCGTGAACGGGGTCAGCGGGGGCGGACCGTGGCGGTGCCCCGGTCGATCACCACGGTGCCGTCTTCCTTGGTGGTGCGGAACAACGCGGTATCGCCGTCGCACCACATCGACACGGTGAGCGGCTCGCCGGGGAACACCGGTGCGCTGAACCGCCCGGACATCCCGGCGAAGCGCGCCGGATCCGACCCGGCGAGCGTGTGCAGCAGCGCCCGGCCGGTGACCCCGTAGGTGCACAGGCCGTGCAGGATCGGGCGCGCGAACCCGGCCCTGGCCGCGAACTTCGGGTCGGAGTGCAGCGGGTTGCGGTCCCCGGAAAGCCGGTACAGCAGCGCCTGTTCGGGCCGCGTGCGATAGGTGACCCGGTGGTCCGGCGGCCGCGACGGCTGGGACCACCGCGCGGACGGGCCCCGCGATCCGCCGAAGCCGCCCTCGCCGCGGATGAAGACCGAACTGCGCGTGGTCACCAGGGTTTCGCCCGAACCGGGTTCGACCGCGCGCGCCTCGCTGACCACCAGCGCGCCGGATCCCTTGTCGTGGACGCCGGTCACCGTGGTGGTGACGTGGACGGTGCCCGCGGGCGGCAGCGGCCGGTGCAGCTCGAAGGACTGCTCGGCGTGCACCAGCATCGCCCGGTCGAAGTCGCCGAGGTCGCGGCGGGCGGGCGCCTGCGCGGCGAGCACCGCGAACGTGGGCAGTACCCGTTGCCTGACCCCGGCGGAGTTTTCCGTGGTGAACTCCAGCTCGCCGGCCGGATCGTCCATGCCCGCGCCGACCCCGAGCGCGTAGAGCAGCGTGTCCGCGCTGGTCCAGCTCCGCTCGGCGGGCTCGGACTCCAGGCCGATCACATCGTGGTTGAGGGGCACGTGCCTTCCTCCTCGCTGCGGCGCCGTTGCCGCGTCGGGATGCCTCACGACCGAGTGGGACCAGACACGAATATTAGAATTCGATTCGTCTATTAGAGGCATCCCGGACACCACTGTCAAGACCCTTGACAAGCGCCGCGACCGGGCCGAAGGTAATTCCAGAACCACATTCTAAAACGTGCGGCGGAAGGCGGGACGGCATGGGACGCCTGGACGGACGGGTCGCGATCGTGACCGGAGCGGGCAGGGGAATCGGCGCCGCGGTGGCGCGATCGCTCGCGGGCGAGGGCGCGCAGGTGGTGGTCAACGATCTCGGCACCCGGCTCGACGGTTCGGGCGCCGACAGCGGTCCCGCGGCCCTGATCGCCGAGGAGATCGTGGCGGCGGGCGGCAAGGCCGTCGCCGACACCTCCGACGTCTCCGACCACGGGGCCGCGGAGAAGCTCGTCGGCACCGCGCTCGCCGAGTTCGGCAGGCTCGACGTGCTGGTGAACGTGGCGGGCATCCTGCGGGACCGGATGGTGTTCAACATGGCCGAGCACGAGTGGGACGACGTGATCCGGGTGCACCTCAAGGGCACCTTCAACACCACGAAGTTCGCGGCGGCGCACTGGCGCTCGGCCGGGGACGGCGACGCGCAGAACCGGATCATCAACTTCACCTCGGTCTCCGGTCTGCACGGCGCACCCGGTCAGCCCAACTACGCGGCGGCCAAGATGGGCATCGTCGGGCTGACCTACTCCAGCGCGCACGCGCTGGCCCGTTACGGCGTCACGGTCAACGCCGTCTCCCCCGGCGCGGCCACCCGCATGACGGCCTCGATCCCCGGCGAGCGGCGCCGTTCCCCCGCCTCCGAGGAGCATTCGCCGGACAACGTCGCCCCGCTCGTGGGCTACCTGGCGGGCACCGGGTCCGGCTGGATCACCGGACGGATCCTGCATACCGCCGGCTACCAGGTGGCGCTCTACACCAATCCGGAACCGGTCAGCCGGATCTTCGGCACCGGCCCCTGGGACCCCGACACCCTGGCCGCGCGGATCGAGCAGGCATTCGGCCCGGCGCTGCGCCGCTGAGTCCACAGAGGAGCGATGTGAAACCGGTTCCGGTGCCCACACCCGAAACGCAACCGTTCTTCGACGCCGCCGCGCGGGGCGAGCTGCGGATCCAGCGCTGCCTCGACTGCGGCAGGCCGTTCTTCCATCCACGCCCGTGTTGCCCGTTCTGCGCCTCCGCCGACCTCGAGTGGTTCACCACCAGCGGACGCGCGACCCTGTACTCCTACACGATCACGCACCGCCCGGCGCCGGGATTCGAGGCGCCGTATGCGATCGCGGTGGTGCAGCTGGCCGAAGGACCCCGGATGATGACCAACATCGTCGGCGTCGAGAACACCCCCGGGAATCTGGTGCTCGACATGGACCTGCGGGTGACCTTCGAACAGCGCGGCGACGTGACGATCCCCCAGTTCACCCCGGTGGAGGTGGCGTGATGACGGACGTGGTGATCGCGGGCGCGGCCGAGACCGACGAGATCGGCGTGCTGCCGCACCATTCCACGCTGCGCCTGCACGTGGAGGGGGCGCGCAACGCCGTCGCCGACGCCGGCCTGCGGATGTCCGACATCGACGGCATCGCCAGCGTGTCCTCGCCCGGGCCGGTGATGGTGGCGCACGCGCTGGGCGTCGCACCGCGGTGGATCGACGGCACCGGGGTCGGCGGGACGTCGTTCCTGCTGCACGTCCGGCATGCGGTCGAGGCGATCCGCGCGGGGCACGCGAGCACGGTGCTGATCACGCACGGCGAGTCGGGCAGGTCCCGGGTCGGGGCGGCGCGGGGCGCGTTCCCGGCGTCGAGCCCCAACGCCCAGTTCGAGGCGCCCTACGGGGTGACCGGCCCGCCGAGCATGTTCACCATCCCGCTGCTGCGGTACATGAAGGAGTTCGGCCTGACCGCCGAGCAGCTCGCGTCGGTCGCCGTGGTGCAGCGCGAATGGGCCTCGCGCAACCCGCGCGCCCGCTACCGCGACCCGATCACGGTGGAGGACGTGCTCGCGTCGAAGATGATCTCCTACCCGCTGCACCTGCTGGAGTGCTGCCTGGTCACCGACGGCGGTGGCGCGCTGGTCGTCACCTCCGCCGAGCGGGCCCGTGACCTGCCGCGGCCGCCGGTGCACATCCTCGGTACCGGCGAGACGTTCGAATCACCGCTGATCTCGCAGATGGCGGACTTCACCACGTCCGCGGCGTTCCGCCGGTCCAGCGCGGACGCGTTCGCCGAGGCCGGGATCACGCACTCCGACGTCGACCACGTGATGATCTACGACGCGTTCGCGCACGTCCCGGTCTACGGCCTGGAGGACATGGGGTTCGTCGGACGCGGCGAGGCCGGTGCGTTCATCGCCGAAGGCCGCACGGCTCCCGGCGGCGAGCTCCCGCTCAACACCAACGGCGGTGGCCTGTCCTACACTCACACCGGCATGTACGGGATGTTCCTGGTGCAGGAGTCGGTGCGGCAGCTGCGCGGGCAGGCCGCCGCGCAGGTGCCGGGCGCCGAGGTCAGCGTGGCGCTGGGCAACGGCGGGATGTTCATGGCCGCCGGCACCCTGGTGCTGAGCAATCACACCTAGGGTCTGTATCCAAGCCGGATCGGCCGTTCGGGTGTGGCTTCTCCTGCCGGGTGCGCCGCTACGCGGGTTGTGCGCTACGCGCGGCTGGCGCTACGCCGGCTGTTGCGCTGCGCGGCTGAGGGCGCCGGCTTCGCTACGGCGCGATCGTGGTGGTGGGCCGCACCGCTGTCCATCGTTTCGGTTGCCGGGACACCGCGTCAAGCCGGGACAGAGTGGCTCGGCCCGGCGTGCCGTCGGCGAGTCCCACGTTCCAGTCGGCGAGTTCCACGCTCTCGCGCGTGAGTTCTGCATTCCCGGCGGGAAGGTCCACGCTCGGTGAGTGGGGCCGGACCAAAACCGCGGCTACGAGCCACGTCGACATACGCTCTAGCCGCCGAGGAAGTAGGAGAAGCGCCGGATGCGGGGCGCCCACAGGCGGAAGCACGACAGGTCCGGCAGCGTCACCGGCAGGTCGCGTAGTCCACTGTGGATCTCGGGCAGGCCGTCCACGAAGTCCGGCCACGTGGTGCTCTCCGGCGCTCGGGCGAGGCTCGCGGCGAACTCCTCGTACCGCGGCCCATACCCGGTCACGACGCCGAGGAGCACCGCGACGGCCTGGTACTCGCCGTCGTCGTCGTTTTCGCCGAGGAACCGCGCCGCCGGGGAGAGGTCCCGCGTGGCGCGCACCATCCGGTAGAGGTTGAACAGGCGCTTGGCCTTGCGTGGCGTTTTCACGAGCGGGTCGAGCGCCGTGAGAATCCGCAGCTCCGGCTCCGTGAGCGGAACCGGGGCCGGCGGCGTGGCCGCGGGGCGGCGGTCCAGTTCCGAGCCCGCTTCGACCGTGATCGCCGGTGCCGCTCCGGTGCGTGGTTCCGGCACCGTCGGCGCGTCCGGCGCCGGGGATTCGTCGTCCACCAGCGACCGCAACAGCCGTGTCAGGCTTCCCCCGGACATGCCGGGCAGGGCCAGCGGCACGTTGATGATCTTTTCCAGGTAGTCCTCGGGGGTCACGCCCTGCTCGCCGCCCAGGATTTCGTCGTAGTGGCTGCACAGTGACCGCAGCAGCCACCGCGGGTCCACCCCGATGACGACGACGAACAGGTCCAGGGCCAGCAGCAGGTGCACCGCTTCGATGACCTCGACCACCTGCCGCGGGCTGCACCGGTCGAGGTCATCGATGTAGAGGACGATGCGGTCGATCGGCGTCCGCGCCTCGCCACCCGGATGCTCGCGCCACTGCGCCATGAGCCGCACCAGTTCGGTGAGGTCCTTGCGGATGGTGGACACCAGGCCGAGGTGACGGGTGTAGGCGCCGGAGCCGGCCCGCTCGGCGAGGAAGGTGTAGAGCCGGTGACCCGGAGTCGTCGTGGCGAGGCGGGTGCCGAGTTCGCCGACGCGCGTGACCACGTCCTCCAGCCGCGCCTGCGCGACCCGCTGGTCGGCTTCCGCACGGCGCAGCGCGGCGACCTTCGCGGCCAGAGCGGGTTCCTCCCCCGCCACGTCGTCGAGCCCGGACCGCAGTTCCTGGCTCAGCGCGCCGAGTTTGGCGAGTCCCGCGCGGGCCCGTCCGGCGAGCCACAGGCCCCAGGTCGAAACGGCGGCGGCCACGGTGCCCGCGGCGGCCAGCCAGTCCCGCACATCCGGGGCGAAGGCCGCGACGGCGGCGAGCCCCAGCAGCACGGTCAGCGCGGTCCCGGCGGCGATCTGACCGCGGCGTCCCTTCGCGGTCCGTCCGATGTCCTTGAGGTGCCCCCGGACCTCGCCGCTCTCGGCGAGCAGCAGCCCGGCCCGCTCGATCTCGTCGTCGACGCCCAGGTCACGCCACAGGGCGTCGGTCTCTTCCCGGAACCGGGGCGACCGGTGCAGGGCGCGCACGAGATCGGCCGCGGTGGTGCGGCGCGCCCCCAGCGCCTGGTCGACCTCGGTCTGCAGGGCCGTCGCGGCCTCACGCGCCTGCTCGATTTCCCGTTCCAGCGCCCGGCGCTGTTCCAGCCGCTCGGCGAGTTCCGCACGGAGCAGACCGGCCTCGTCGCGCTCGGGCCCGGCGAGCTGGCGGAAGATCTCCTCACCCAGGCTCGCCCACAGGTTGGTGTCGGCGTAGTGCCAGGCGTTGAACCCGATCTGCACGATCTCGCGGTGATAGGCGGGCCCGCCGAAGCTCGCCAGCCGGTCCACCTCGCCGCGCAGCAACGCCATGAAGTAGCTCTTGCCGGAGCCCCATTCGCCGAAGATCCCGGCCGACAGCGGCAGCGGAGTCCGCCGGTCGGCGATCACGGTGGCCAGCATCGACACGTACGGCGCGAAGTCGAGCTGGTCGCGGCTCAGCGGCAGGCCGGCATTCGGGTCGACGAGGTCGGCCGACACCCCGCCCGCGAGGTCCGCCATCCCGTGCGGCGCGTCCGCCACCACCCGGCCCAGGGACTGCCGCAGCGCCTCCTCGCCCGCGGTGTGGCGGTCGAAGAACACCAGACGGCTCAGGCGCGCCCGCACCACCGGGGTTCGAAGGACTCGAGCAACGGCGGACACCACCGCGTCAGCGACCGCGGCGCGGGGCAATGCCAGCCGTCCGGTCCCCAGCAGCGGCAGTCCGATGGCAGTCGCGCCGCTCCGCACCGCGGCGTCAATCGCCGCGAACGTCGCGGCACCCGCCATGTCGGCACTAGCCATCACATCGTGCCCGGCGTCATGCGCCGTGGCCAGGACAGCTCGGACCAAGCGGGTTTCATCGGTGGCCCTCGGCAGGTCCATCACATAGGGCGACTCAGCCGTGATCCGGTCGAACGGCGCCGATCTCAACGGCCAGGAGGGCAACCACTCCATCATGGATTCCCCCAGATACCCCAGGGTGGCACCCACGGAGACCACGATGGTGTCGATCGGCAGCTCCCACGGCCGCTCGGTGCGGACCACGAGGCACTCGATTTCCTCGAGATAACCCACCGGCAGGTGCGAATCGGCCAGCGCCCGCAGCGTGTCCCCCTGATCTCCCGGCTGCCCTGCCACGCCCGGAAGGATAGCGGGCCCGGGGGCCGGGAGCACCGGTCACCGGAAGGCGGCGTGGCCCGTGATCGCCTGGCCGAGGACCAGCGTGTGCATCTCGACGGTGCCCTCGTAGGTCAGCACCGACTCCAGGTTGTTCATGTGCCGGATCACCGGGTACTCCAGCGAAATCCCGTTCGCGCCGAGGATGGTGCGCGCCGTGCGGCAGATTTCCAGCGCTTCCCGCACGTTGTTGAGTTTGCCGAGGCTCACCTGCTCCGGCCGCAGCGTGCCCGCGTCCTTGCGGCGGCCCAGGTGCAACGCCAGCAGCACACCCTTGGTGTACTCCAGGCTCATGTCGACGAGTTTCTGCTGCGTCAGCTGGAAGCCGGCGATCGGCTTGCCGAACTGGGTGCGCTCGCCCGCGTAGTCCATCGCCGCGTGCAGGCACGACCGGGCCGCGCCCATCGCGCCCCACACGATGCCGAACCGGGCCTCGTTGAGGCAGCTCAGCGGGCCTTTCAGGCCGGTCACCTCGGGCAGCACCGCATCGGCGGGCAGGCGCACCCCGTCCAGGACCAGTTCGCTCGTCACCGACGCCCGCAGCGACAGCTTGTGCTTGATCTCCGGCGCCGAGAAGCCCGGCGTGTCCGTGGGCACGACGAACCCGCGCACACCCTCCTCGGTCTGCGCCCACACCACGGCGACGTCGGCGACGCTGCCGTTGGTGATCCACATCTTGCGGCCGTCGAGCACCCAGTCCGAGCCGTCACGGCGCGCCCGCGTGCGCATGCTGCCCGGGTCGGAACCGATGTCGGGCTCGGTCAGGCCGAAGCAGCCGATGGCCTCCCCCGCCGCCATCGACGGCAGCCACCGCTGCTTCTGCTCCTCCGAACCCCATCGCCAGATCGCGAACATCGCCAGCGAGCCCTGCACCGACACCAGCGAGCGCAGTCCGGAGTCCGTCGCCTCCAGCTCCAGGCACGCCAGACCGTACTGGGTGGCGCTCAACCCGGCGCAGCCGTAGCCCTCCAGGTGCATGCCGAGCACGCCGAGCGAGCCGAGTTCCTTGGCCAGGCCGCGGATGTCGGCGATGCGGCCCTGCTCGAACCAGCCGGCGACGAACGGGTCGACGCGGTCCTGGCACATCCGGCGGACCGCGGCGGCGATGTCCTTCTCGTCGGTGCTGAGCAGGTCGGCGATCCCGGCGGGGTCGCGCGGATCGAACGGCGGCAGTTTCGCGGTGGTGCTCATCGGGTCTCCTCTGCGAGCCAGCGGCGGATCTCGTCATTGTGTTGCCCCAGCCGGGGCGGTGCCGTGTAGGTGGTGACCGGGGTGTCCGAATAGGTCACCGGGTGCCGGACCTGGCGTGGCGCCGCGCCGACGTCGACGGCCGGGTCCAGGCCGAGCGAGTCCGCCAGCCGGAGGCCGTCGCCGAGGTCGCCGACCTCGCCCGCGGGCACCCCGGCCGCGGTCAGGCGCGCGCTCCACGCACCCGCGGTGTCCCGCCGGAGCAGGTCTTCGAGGGCTTTCCGCAGCGCGGGCCGGTTGAGCACGCGGGCCTCGTTCGTCGCGAACCGGGCGTCCGCGGCCAGCGCGGGCTCGCCGAGCACTTCCGCGAGGCGGCGGAACTGGCGGTCGTTGCCGCAGGCCAGCGCCAGCACGGCGTCCTGGCAGCGCAGTGTCTCGTAGGGTGCGATGGACGGATGCAGGTTGCCCATCCGGCGGGGCGCGCGGCCGGTCGCGAGGTAGGCCGAAGCCTGGTTGGCCAGTGACCCGAGCAGGCTGGACAGCAGGTTGACCTCGACCCGCTGTCCGCGGCCGGTCGTCTCGCGGGCGCGCAGCGCGGCGAGGATCCCGATCGTGGCGTCCTTGGCCGTCAGGACGTCCACGACGGCGACGCCCACCTTCGCCGGGTCGCCGTCCTCGTCGCCGGTGATGCTCATCAGGCCGCCCATGGCCTGGACGAGGAAGTCGTAGCCGGGCAGGGCCGCGCCACCCGTGCTGCCGAAGCCGGTGACCGAGCAGTAGACGATCTTCGCGTTGTCGGCCCGGACGGTCTCGTAGTCGAGCCCGCGCTTGGCGAGCGCGCCGTCGCGGAAGTTCTCCACCAGGACGTCGGCGCGGCGGGCCAGCTCGCGGGCCAGCGCCAGGTCGGTGTCGTCGTCCAGATCGAGGACCACCGACCGCTTCGACCGGTTCGCGCATTCGAAGTACGTGCTGGAGTTACCGGTCCAGGGTGGTCCCCACGCGCGGGTGTCGTCGCCGGAGCCGGGTCGTTCGACCTTGACCACGGTCGCGCCCAGGTCGGCCAGCGTCATCGACGCCAGCGGACCGGCCAGCACCCGGCTGAAGTCGGCGACGACGACTCCGTCCAGCGGCATGTTCATGCTACGTATATTGACATCTTCCTACGTATTTACGCAACCTAGTGCGGTGTAGGGTTCCGTGAGCGCAACCGATCAAGAAAGCACCGATGCCGTGCCGACGCACCCCACGCCGCATGGCCGCCCGAGGCCCCGGCACCGCATGATCGACCGGGTGTCGACCATCCTCGACCTGGCAGCCCGCTCGCACCACGGGACGACGCTGACCGAGTTCGCCCGCGAGCTGGACGCGCCGCTGAGTTCCATCCAGGGGCTGGTGAACGGCCTGGTGGCGACCGGCTACCTGGACGAGCGCGACCGCCGCTACACCCTCGGGCCCGCGCCGTTCCTGCTGATCCGCCTCGCGGGCAAACCGACGGTCACGAGCGTCACCCACGACGATCTCCTGGCGCTGCACGAGGAAACGGGTATGACCGCGGTTCTCGCGATCGTCGTCGGCAGCGACCTCTACTACGTGGACCACGCCTCGTCGGATCCGCGCTACGCCTACCTGGCCGAGGGTTTCGTGCGACGGTCGTTGATCCGCACCTCGACCGGCTGGGTCCTGCTCGCCGGGATGGACAAGCGCGACCTGTGGACCCAGATCAGCGCCCTGCCGCCCGGCGAGGCCGGCCGGGTGGACCACTTCCTGGCCGAGCTGCCCCACATCCAGCGCGACGGTCTCGTCGCCGCGCCGGGAGCGTCGACCGAGGCCGACGGCGTGTCGGTCGCGGTGGTGGAGGACGGGAAGACCGTGGCCGCCGTGGGGATCATGGGCAGCCACGACGAGGTGGCCGAGCGGCGCAGCGAACTGGTCGAAGTGCTGCAACGGCGACGGTCGGAATGGGAGCGGCGGGCCGGAGCAGCCGGTGGTTAGGAGTTCCCCACGGACGGTGAACGGGCGTTTCACCGGGATTTCATCGGGTCCGATCACGCTCGCGCCGTGAGCACACCAACATCCCTGACGCGGACCACGTTGCTGGTCACCGCACTGGGTCTGGTCGCGGCGTGCACGAGCCCGGTCGACGGACGGGCCGGTACGCGGGTGGCGCCGGGGCCAGCTTCCTGCCGCTGGACGAGGTCAGCGCGGTGGCCGGGACGGTAGGCGCTACTTCTGGTTCTTCAACCGCGCGGCTTCCTTGCGCACCTCGGCCTGCGTGGCGCGCTCCCGCTGCAGCCATTCGGGGTTGTCGGCCTTCACCGCGTCGATCTGCTCGGTCGTCAGGGGGTCGGTGATGCCGCCGCGGGCCAGCCCGCTGATGGAGACCCCGAGCTTCGCGGCGACGACCTGCCGCGGGTGCGGGCCGTTGCGGCGCAGGTCGCGCAGCCACTCCGGCGGGTCGGCCTGCAGGGCGTTGAGCTCGTCACGCGAGACGACGCCCTCCCGGAACTCCGCGGGGGTCGCTTCGAGGTACACGCCCAGCTTCTTCGCCGCCGTCGCGGGCTTCATCGTCTGAGGGGTCTTCTGCGGCGTCATGCCCACCAGGGTATCGACCGCGGTCACGCCCGGTAACCTGGCGTGGTGACAGAGCCGGACGCAGCGCCTTCCTTCACGCTCGGTTACGTGCCGGGGGTGACGCCGGGCAAGTGGGTGCGGATCTGGCAGGAGCGCACCCCGGAGATCCCGCTGCACCTCGTGCAGGTCGCCGCCGCCGAGGCCACCGGACTGGTGCGTGACGGGGAAGCCGACGCGGTGCTCCTGCGGCTGTCTGCCGACCGCGAGGGCCTGCACGCCATCCCGCTGTACACCGAGACCACGGTGGTCGTCGTGCCGAAGGACCACCTGGTCGCGGCCGCCGACGAGGTGACCACCGGCGATCTGGCCGACGAGCTCGTGCTGCACCCCCTCGACGACACGCTCGACTGGGAGCACCCACCGGGCCGCCCGGCGCTCGACCGCCCGGCCACCACGGCCGACGCGATCCAGCTCGTCGCGGCGGGCGTCGGTGTGCTGGTGGTGCCGCAGTCGCTCGCCCGGCTGCACCACCGGCGCGACCTCACCTACCGGCCCCTGACCGGCGGGCCGCAGTCGCGGGTGGCGCTGTCCTGGCCGGAGGACGAGACGACCGACCTGATGGAGCATTTCATCGGCATCGTCCGCGGCCGCACGGTCAACAGCACCCGCGGCCGCCCGCCTGCGCCCAAGCAGCCGAAGACCAAGCGCCCGGCCGGGAACCGCAAGCCTCCCGCCTCGCAGGGCCGCGGCGCCCCGAAGAGCCGCAGACGCCGCCGCCGCTGACCCCGCCCGCACCACCCATGCCACTTTCGTCGCGTTCAGCGCCACCACTGCGGTATGGGGAGCGGCACCGGCGGGCGGAGCGTGTTGCGCCGATCGGCCGCATCCGGTTTCTTCTTCACCGTTCACCTGTCAAGATCGTCCGGATGGGACGGACCACCGATTCCGAGACCGGTCAGGGCCTGCGGCCCGGCCTGCGCCAGCGGCACGTTCGCATGATCGCCCTCGGCGGGATCATCGGGGCCAGTCTGTTCGTCGGCAGCGGGGCCGTCGTGCACACCGTCGGTCCCGCGGCGATCGTGTCCTACGCGCTGGGCGGGCTGCTCGTCGTGCTGGTGATGCGCATGCTCGGCGAAATGGCGACCGCCTCGCCGACGCTGGGCTCGTTCATGGAGTACGCCCGCGAATCGCTCGGCGGGTGGGCGGGATTCACGATCGGCTGGCTGTACTGGTACTTCTGGGTCGGCGTGGTGGCATTCGAGGCGGTCGCCGGGGCGAAGATCCTCGTCGGCTGGATCCCGGCGGTGCCGCAGTGGGTGTTCTCGCTCGTGCTGATGCTGCTGCTCACCGCCTCCAACCTGGCCTCCGCGCGCTCGTTCGGGGAAACCGAGTTCTGGCTGGCGTCCATCAAGGTCGCCACGATCGTCGTGTTCCTCACCGTCGGTGTGCTGTTCGTGCTGGGACTGTGGCCGGGCGCGTCGTTCTCGGTGGGCAACGTCGGGCTCGACGGGTTCTTCGCGACCGGCGGGTTCGCCGTCGTGCACGGGGTCGTGATCGTCATCTTCTCCTACTTCGGCACGGAGATCGTCACGATCGCCGCGGCCGAGTCGGAGGAGCCGGCGAAGGCCGTGGCGAAGGCGACCGCCGCGACCGTGTGGCGCGTGATCCTGTTCTACGTCGGTTCGATCACCCTGATCGTGATGATCACGCCGTGGCGCGACGTGCCCAGCGAGACCAGCCCGTTCGCGGCGGCGTTCGGCCGGTTCGGCATTCCCGCGGCGGAGACGATCGTCAGCGCCGTCGTGCTGACCGCCGCCCTGTCGGTGCTCAATTCCGGCCTCTACACGGCTTCCCGCATGCTCTTCGCCCTGCGCCGCCACCAGTGGGCGCCCCGCTGGATCGCCGACGTCAACCGGCGCGGCGTGCCGTGGAAGGCGATCCTGCTGTCCACAGTGGTCGGTTACGTCGCGGTGATCATGAGCTACGTCGCGCCGGACACCATCTTCTACTTCATCATCAACTCGGCGGGCGCGGTGGCGCTGTTCGTCTACGCCATCATCGCGGGTTCGCAGCTGCGGATGCGCCGCAGTATCGAACGGACGGCGCCGGACCAGCTGACCCTGCGCATGTGGGGCTACCCGTGGCTGAGCTGGCTGACCCTGGCCGGCACGCTGGCGGTCGTCGTGTCCATGGTGTTCGTCGAGGACGCGCGATCGCAGCTGTACCTGAGCGTGCTCAGTCTCGCCGTGATCCTGCTGGTGTACCCGATCGTGCGGCGGCGGGTGCGGCGCGGGGCCACACTGGGCCATGGCCTACGACCAGAACCTCGCCGCTCGCGTCCGTGACGTGGTGGCCTCCGAGGACGGCCTGAGCGAGCAGCGGATGTTCGGCGGACCGGGATTCCTGATCCACGGCGCCATGGCGGTGGCCGTGATGGGCGGACGCGAGATGCGCGGCTGGCTCCTGGTCGACACCGCCGCGAAGAAAAAGTAGCGGCACCGGATGGAACCCGTCGACCAGCGGTTGCGCGAGGCCCTGCGGGTGCAGTTCGCCGAGCGGGACACCCTGATGCGGCGGGGCGCCGTCGCGCTCGGCTGGAAAGTCGGCGCCAGCCGTCGCGAGCGGCTCGGCGGCAGTGTGATCGGGCACCTCACCTCGGCGACGCGGCTGCGTTCCGGCGACGAGTACCGGCCAGGGCCGGGCGAAGCGACCTACGCCGACGCCGAAGTCGCCGTCGCGATCGCACCCGGCGGGGTGATCGCGGGCTACGGTGTGGCGCTGGAGCTGTGTGACCTCGCGGGCACCGACGAACCGGCCGTCATCGTCGCGCGCAACGTCTTCCACCGCGCCTTCGCGCTCGGACCGTTCGCACCGGAGCTGACCGCACCGGTCGGGCAGTTGCTCCTCGACGGCCGGCTGGCCGCGGAAGCACCGGTGCCCGCGGACCTGTCCTCTCGCGTCGAGCGGGTCGCCGAACTCCTCGCCGCGATGAGTGAAGAGCTCCGCACCGGCGAGACGATCATCACCGGGTCCGTCGTCCAGGTGGCCGTGGCGCCGGGGCAGGAGGTGCGGGCCGGCTTCCCCGGGCTCGGGCAGGCCCGGACGGTCAGGGCCAGAACGTCTCCGCCTGGTCGGTGACCCCGGGCTCGTCCCCGGCCTCGGTGAACGCCGTCAGCGCCCGCACCAGTCCGTTGCGCGTCGCCGAGGGCATGCGGCTCACGATGCGCGTGATCTCGCGGCGGCGGCGCTCGGTGACCTCGTGCACGACGTCGGCTCCGGCGGTGGTCAGCGACACCACCAGTTCCCGGCGGGAGGCCGGGTTCGCCGCCCGGCTGACCAGGTCGGCGGCCACCAGGCGGTCCAGCATCCGCGTCGCCGTGGACGGGTTGACCGCGAGGAAGTCGGCGAGCGCGGTGACCTTCAGCGGGCCCCGGCTGCTCAGCACGACCAGCATCCGGAACTGCGGCAGCGTGATCGACTCGTCGACGGCAGCCAGCGACCGTGCGGACACCGCGACCAGCAGGCGGGACGCGGTCAGGACGGCCTCGGTGACGGCATCGACGTCGTCCGGGGCCGGGACGGAGTGCGGGGCGGACATGGCTCAGTTCTACCTCACACCCGCTAAGCATGCCCTCCACAAGTGTTGCATACTGCAAAGGTGTTGCGAGAACAGCGCCCCGTCCGCGTACCGGCCCGGCAGTCGTGGAGCGTCTGGCTGCGGGAGAGCCCGTCCGGCCTGGCCGTGCTGGCGGTGGCGATCGGCGCGGGCGCGGGCCTGGGCGCGATCGTCTTCCGCTGGCTCATCGAGACGTTCACGCACGTCTTCTCCGGTCATACCGACTACTCCGCGGCCGGTGGTGAGCCGCATCCGTGGTTCACGGCGCTGGGTCCCTGGTTCGTCCTGATCGTCCCGGTGCTGGCCGGGCTGATCTACGGCCCGCTCGTGCAGCGCTTCGCGCCCGAGGCGCGCGGGCACGGCGTCCCGGAGGTGATGTATGCCGTCGCCGAGCGCGGCGGCCGCATCCCGGCGCAGGTGACGGTCGTCAAGGCGCTGGCGTCGGCGCTCACGATCGGCTCGGGCGGCTCGGTCGGCCGCGAAGGCCCGATCGTGCAGATCGGCTCCGCGCTGGGCTCCACCTTCGGCCGCCGGTTCCGGCTGCCCGAGGGGCGACTGCGGGTCCTGGTGGCGTGCGGCGCCGCGGGCGGGATCGCGGCGACCTTCAACGCCCCGATGGCAGGCCCCTTCTTCGCGATGGAGCTGATCCTGCGTGACTTCGCGGTCGAGTCCTTCGGCGCGGTCGTGCTCGCCAGCGTCACCGCGAGCGTGGTGGGCCGGGCGGTGTTCGGTGACGTCGCGTTTCTCGACCTGCCGCCGTTCACCCTGCGCAACCCGGTGGAGTACCTGCTCTTCATCGTGCTGGGCGTGGTGGTCGGCGCGGGTGGTGTGCTGTTCACCAAGGTCCTGTACTGGATCGAAGACGCCTGCGACTGGGTCTGGCGCGGGCCGGAGTGGTTGCGCCCGGCCGTCGGCGGGCTGCTGCTGGGCGGGCTGCTGCTGGTGCTGCCGGAGATGTACGGCGTGGGCTACCCGGTGCTGCAGAACGCCGTCGAGGGCGACTACGTGTTCGGGTTCCTGCTCGTGCTGATGATCGGCAAGATCGTCGCCACCAGCCTGACGATCGGCATCGGCGGCTCCGGCGGGGTGTTCGCGCCGTCGCTGTTCATCGGGGCGATGGGCGGAACGGCCTTCGGTGTGGTGGTGCACGCCTGGCTGCCCGGGATGACCGCCTCCCCCGGTGTCTACGGCCTGATCGGCATGGGCGCGGCCTTCGCGGGCGCCGCTCGCGCGCCGATCACCGCGGTGATCATCCTGTTCGAGCTGACCGGCCAGTACACGATCATCCTGCCGCTGATGACCGCCATCGTCGTCGCCACGCTCACCGGTAAGGCGCTGCTCGGACCGAGCACCATCTACACCCTCAAGCTGCGCAGGCGGGGCGTCGACATCGACCGGCGGCCGGGGCCACTGGCGGGCAAGCGGGTGTCCGACGTCCTCGAACCACTGCCCGCCCCCCTGCCCGCGGACACCGCGCTGCGGCCCGCGGCCCGCGCACTGGCCCTGTCCGGGCACGGCATCCTGCCGGTGACCGGGCCCGACGGCCGCTACCAGGGGTGCGTCACGGCCCGCGCGGTCGCCGAAGCACTCACCGGGGACCAGGACGAGAACACCGGCGCACTGGCCGAGCTGCCACCCCTGGTCACCGGCCAATCCACGCTGACCGAGGCACTGGACGCGCTCACCCGCGCGGCCGGGACCGGGCTGCCGGTGCTCGACCGCGAGTCCGGCACGCTCACCGGCTGGATCAGCCACGAGGCGATCCTGGCCACCGTCCACACAGGACAGAAAGGAATCTGATGGGACTGACCGACCACACCCCTTCCGGCCTGCTGCGCGCGATGTTCCGCGCGCCGGTTCCGCTGTACCGGCTCGGGTTCGGCCCGTTGTTCGGGCACCGGCTGGTGTATCTGGCGCATCGCGGCCGCAAGAGCGGGCGCCGCCGCGAGGTCATCCTCGAAGTGGTCCGCTTCGACGCACGCCTGCCGGAGGTCGTGGTGGTGTCGGGGTGGGGCGAGCGGGCCGACTGGTACCGCAACATCCAGGCCGCGCCCGCGCTCGAAGTCCGCATCAGCGCGCGACGCTGGGCGGAGCCGCGGCAACGGGTGCTGGAGCAGGATGAAACGGTGAAGCTGCTGCAGGATTACCGCGACCGGCATCCCCGCGCCTGGCGCCGTCTGGCACCCCTGCTCGGGTTCCCGCCCGACCCCGCCGGAGCGCGCGAGGCACTGTCCCGGATCCGGGCCGTGGCCTTCACGCCCCGGAACTGTCGGTAGGACGCGCGATGCTGCCGGAGTTATGAGCGTTCGGCCAGGCCCAGCAGCACCCGGTGGGTGTCGCGGGTGACCTCCGCGGCCTCCAGCACCGTCGCCGTCAGGCCCCGCAACGGGTACGTCGCCCGGCGGGTGAGCGCGAGCCCGCCGCTGACTGCCGCTCCGCGCGCGACCCCGGCCGCTACCCGCGGAGGTGGGCCAGGGCGAGATAACGGTCCTCGCCGTCGTCGAGCATGTCCAGGTGCCAGCCCGCGGCAGTGAGGGCCGCGCGGATGTTGGGCTCGGCGCGCAGATCCTCCGGGCTCAGCTCCCGTCCCTGCCGTCGCGCGAGCGCCGCGCGGCCGAGGGGGTGGAACACCGCGAGCCGTCCCCCGGTCCGGCAGACGCGGCCCAGCTCGGCGAGCCCGGCCACGGGGTCGGGCAGGTGCGACACCAGCCCCGCCGCGAAGACAGCGTCCAGTGATCCCGTGGCGAGCGGCAGGTGCAGGGCGTCCCCGAGGAGGAGACTCGCGGCCCGGTCCCGGCCGCGCCGAGCGGCCTCCTCGATCATCTGCACGGTCACATCGACGCCGATGACGCTGCCCTGCGGACCGACCGCTTCCCGCAGCTCGGGCAGCGCGCGGCCGGTGCCACACGCGATGTCCGCGACTGCCCCACCCCGTGGCGGCGCCAGATCCGCGACGGCGCGCCGGTAGCGGGGCGCGTCGTCCGGGAACTTGATCTCCCAGGTCGCCGCTCGCGGCCCGAAGAAGGCCCGCGTGGCGGCGAGGTCGGTCGGAGGCACGCTCATGACCGCAGCGTAGGCGCCGCGGACCGGAGCAGCCGCCCCGGACCACACCGAGCCGCCACCCATCGGGGTCCGCGACTTCCAGCTCCACGCCCGATGTCGCGGCGGAACGGCGATGCGGGCTCGGCGAGCGACGCGACCGGCGCCCGCTACCCCACCTCCGAACCGCGGATCGTCGCCGCGAGGTCGGCGGCCAGTTCCGGCGTCGCGGCCACCACGCCGGACCACCGGCGCGTCAGGTCCGGGTCGATCTCCACCTCGCGGCCGAACGCGTCCATCACCGCGCCGCCCGCCGCGGGGACCAGCACCGCCGCCGCCGCGATGTCCATGATCCGGTGCGTGTCGGAACCGGCGTCGGCGAAAGCGTCGGTCGAACCCTGCGCCACCAGTGCCGCCTCCAGGCAGCTGCTGGACAGGATCCGCACCCGCGCGGCGCGCCTGCTGACGCGCAGCCACGCCGCCTCGTTCCGGGCGTGCGGGCGCAGCAGGCTCACCGCCGCGCCGTCCAGCTCCCGCCGCCCCGAGGTGCGCCACGGCCCCGGCTCACCGGCGCGGGCGTGCCAGCTGCGGCCGGTGTCCAGCCACGTCGTCAGCGACTCCACCGGCTTGCCGTCCACCGCGACCACCCCGGCGAACGACGACAACGGCACCCCGGCCACCGCGTTGGCCGTCCCGTCCACCGGATCCACGACCAGCGTCACCGCGGAACCGTTGTCGATGACGCCGATCTCCTCGCTCAGCAGGTTCACCCCGCACACGTCGACGGCGGCGGCGACGGCGGTGTCGACCAACATGTCCAGCCGTGTCGTCGCCGTCCCGTCCGCGCCCATGCCGACCTTCTCCGCCAGCTCGGGCGCGGAGAACCGGGCACACGCGTCCCGGAAGGCGCCGACCGCCGCACGCGCCACCGCCGCGAGCGCCGGGTGGGTCCCGTCCGGGATCTCCGGCTCGGGCACCGGCCACCGGTTCACCGGGCACCTCCCGGGGACAGCACCGTCCGCACCGCGGGCCACGGCTGCCGCGGCTCGACCAGCACCAGGTCCGCCCGCAGACCGGGCGAAAGCCTGCCCCGGTCCGCCAGCCCCGCCACCTCGGCCGGACCTCCCGTGACCAGCCCGATCGCCTCCGGCAAGGTCGCCAGCCCCTCCGCGGCGAGCAGCATCGCCGCCGCGAGCAGCCCGGAGGGCAGGTAATCCGAGGCGATCGCCGTCACCAGTCCTCGTTCCACCAGCTCCCGGCCGGACGCGTTCCCGTTGTGCGACCGCCCGCGCAGGATGTTCGGCGCGCCCATCACCACCGGGAAACCGTGTGCTCGCGCGGCTTGCGCGGCCCCGATCGTCGTGGGGAACTCGGCGACCGCCCCGCCACGGCCCCGCAGTTCCTCGATCTCCGACGCCGAGGACGGATCGTGGCCCAGCAACCGGATCCGTGGCGACCGCTCCGCGAGCCAGGTCATCGCCTCCTCCCGCACGTCGAGCTTGCCGTCCCGCTCGGCGATCAACCGGTCGACGTGCGTGCGGGCCTCTGCTCCGGACAGTCCACGACGGCCCATCAGGTAGCGCTCGTAGTACTCGCGATCGGCGTATTGCCCCTGGCCCGGCGTGTGGTCCTCGTGCGACACCAGCGCACCGTCGGGCACCTGGTCCAGCCGGTCCCGCAGCGCCGACAGTCCTTCCGGGCTGCGGACGTCGAGCCGGTACAGGATCCGGTGGTCGACCATCCCGGCCGGGTAGGCGTCGATCGCCTCACACAGCTTCTGCGCCCCGGCCACCGTGCGCGGCATGCCGCGGCCGTGGCTCTCCTCGAACCCGACGCCGTGGAACACGGTCGTCACGCCCGCCGCTCGCAGCTTGCCCTCGAACGACAGCATCGCGAACTCGACCGGCAGCTCGGCGCCGGGCCGCGGGAGCCGCTCGTTCTCCAGGCCGTCGCTGTGGGTGTCCACCAGCCCTGGCACGCACAGCAGGCCCTGACCGTCCACATCGGAACCGATACCGGCCGGGTGGTGCTCCACCGCCACGATCCGGTCCTCCCGGACCACCACCCGCGCGTCGTCGATGACGCGGTCCGGCAGGACGGCGCGGACGTGCCCGAGCACGTAGTCGGCGGGCGGCGCCGCCGGCGTCCAGGCTTCGGCGACCGCGGTCATGCCACACCCGCCAGCAGCTCGTCCGGGCTGCCCGACTTCTCCACCAGGCCACCGGACATCCACACCACCCGCGATGCCAGCCGCCGCATCGCGTCCAGGTCGTGGAACACCGCGAGCACCGCGACACCCTGCTCGGCCAGTGAGCCGATCAGTTCCAGCGCGGCCTCCCGGTTGGCCGGGTCCAACGCGGACACCGGCTCGTCGAGCAGCAGCAGCCGCGGCGGCCGGACGGTCCCGGCCGCGAGGTTGACCCGCTGCCGTTCACCACCCGAGAGCACGCCACAGTCCACATCCCACAGTCCCTCGTCGAGGTTGAGCCGCCGCAGGGCCACCGCCGCCGCGTCACGCGCCTCCGCCCGGCCGAGCCCGCGGCGCCGGGCCGCGGCCGCCACGACCTCCCAGGGCCCGGTGCGCGGGGGCGCGGCGAGGAACTGCGACACGTAGCCGATCTCGCGGCCCCGCAGCCGCGCCATCGCCCGGTCGGCGAGACCGGTCAGATCGACCTCTCCCCCGCCGGTGCTCAGCCGCACCTCGCCGGAGTCCGGCAGGTAGGTGCGGTAGACGCAGCGCAGCAGCGACGATTTGCCGGCGCCGCTCGCACCGGCCAGCGCGACGTGCTCCCCGGCGTGCACGTCGAGGTCGACGCCGTGCAGGGACTCGACGATCCGGCCGTCGATCGTGTGCAGGACAAAGGACTTGCGCAAGTCGCGCACCGACAGCACGCGTTCCATACGGGTCACCTCCGGGCCGCGGCGACGAGCCGCTGGGTGTAGGGGTGGTGCGGATCGTGGAACAGCTGGTCGGTCAGCCCGCGCTCGACGACGCGCCCGAGCTGCATCACGACCGTGCGGTCGGTGAGCGCCTCGATCACGGCGAAGTCGTGGCTGACGACCACGGCCGCGACGTCCCGCTCGGCGAGCAGGCCACGCAGCAGGTCGAGCACACCGGCGGCCACGGAGGCGTCGAGCCCGGTGGTGGGCTCGTCCAGCAGCAGCACCGGCGGATCGGTCGCGAGGGCCTTGGCGATCTGCACGCGCTGCCGCATCCCGCCGGAGAACGTCTTCACCGGATCGTCCATCCGGGACAGTGGCACCTCGACCCGGTCGAGCAGTTCCGCCGCCCGGCGCCGGATCGCGTGGTAGCCGCGCCAGCCCGCCGCGGTGAGCCGTTCGGCGATGTTGCCGCCCGCGGTGACGTCGAGGTCCAGTCCCGCGGCCGGGTCCTGGTGCACGACCGCCATCTCGCTGATCCGCAGCTTGCGCCGTTCGGTGGCGGGCAGCCGCAGCACGTCCGTGCGACCGCCGTCCACCGAGGACAGGTGCACCTGACCGGTGGTGGCGTCCTGATCGCCGATCACACAACCGAGCACAGTGGACTTGCCGGAGCCGGACTCGCCGATCACGCCGAGCGCTTCACCGGGCGCGACGTCGAACGAGACGTCCCACGCGGCGACGATCGCGCCGGTGGCCGGGCTGACCGCCGTGCCGTGCTCGGGACCGGTGCCCGGCACGGCGTCCGCGCCGCCGCGCCCGTGCACCTTGCCGATCCCCGACACCCGCAGCGCCCACTCCTGCTCGCCGGACACGCGCACCCGCTCGGCGCGGGGCGTCTCCACGGCGGCACCGGCCACGCGCGCACGAGGGTCGGGCAGCAGGTGCAGCGGCGCACGCCGGCGGTGGGCGTCGAGATCGGCGTCGCGCTCCCGCACCCGCGAGCACCATTCGGTGTCGCTGCACAGGTACCCGTTGCCCGCGCCGGCCTCGACGAGGAACACGTCGTCGCTGCCGCACAGGCGGCACTTCGCGCCGGGCGCGTGCTCGACCTCGAACGGGACGTCGTCGAAGGCCAGGGGCCGGACGTCGGTGTGCGGCGGGATGGCGTAGATCTTCTTCTCGCGGCCGGCGCCGTAGAGGTTGAGGTGCTCGCAGTGGTCCAGCCGCGGCACGTCCCAGCGCGGCACCGGGCTGGTCGCCATCACGTAGCGGCCGTCCACCAGCACCGGGTAGCCGCTGCCCTTGGTGATCACGCCGTTGCGCACCAGGTCCTCGTACAGGCTGACCCAGATCTTGGCGTAGTCGTCCTCGGCGTGCATCCGCGCGCACTCGGCCACCGACTTCTCCACGCCGCGCAGCGGTTCGGGCACCGGCACCTGGTAGACCAGCACGTGCTGCTCCCCCAGCGCCTCCTCGGGGATCCGGTGCCGGGTCTGGATCACCGTCGCCGCACGCGTGTCGGCCGAGTCGGCGCACCCGGTGGTCGCCGAGATCATCCGGCGCAGGTTCGTGGCGTTGACCCCGGCGTCGTCGCCCTGGTCGATCACCTTGACCGTGTCCCCGTCGCCGATCACCGCGAGTGTGATCTGCAGCCCGCCGGAGCCCCAGCCGCGCGCGACCGGCATCTCCCGCGACCCGAACGGCACCTGGTACCCGGGCACGCAGACCGCGGTGAGCGTGGCGCGGCGGATCTCCCGCTTGGCGCCCTCGTCCAGGATCCCCTGCCCGGTCCCGACGTCGCCGAGCAGGTCCAGTGTGGACGTCATCAGCATTCCTTCCCCGCCGGCTCGGCGACCCGCTCGGCCGGCCCTTCGCCCGCTTCGGCGGCGGTGCGCATGGCCTGCTTGCGTTCGACGATCGAGCGGAACGTCACGTAGTGCGGCAGCTTGAGGTGTTCGAGGAACCCGGCGGAGTCCAGGCCGTCCACGGTCAGCAGCAGCAGTTGCCCCAGCGGTCCGGTGCGGCCGAAGCGCCGGTTGGCGATGTCCAGGTTGGCCATCGCGATCGCCTTGCGCTCGTTGTGCCCGAAGCACAGGCCGTAGCCGACGTCGAGGCGGGTGCGGTCCTCGTCGGCGCCGTCGAGGTTTTCGATCGCCTCGGCCTCGGAGACCCGGAACTCGCCCAGTGTCACGGGGTTGCCGGTGTGCGGATGACGGACCCGCAGCGGCACGCGGCCGTGCCGCACGTCGCCGAGGGTCACCTCGTGGATGTCACCGTCGGGGCCGAGGATGGACCGGTACCACAGGGCGACCAGGCCACCGGTCTCCGCGCGCGCCATCGACGCGAGCACCGCGGAACGGTCGGCGGGCGGGCGGGCGGGCTTGCGGGTGATGTCGACCGGGTCCGGGTCGTCGGTGCGGCGCTGGTCGGCGACCAGGTCCATCTTGCGCAGCAGGTCCAGGAACCGGCGCGGGGTGCGCTGCTCGGCGGTGCGCTCGCGGGCCGGACCCGGCTCGTGCGGCCGCGCCTCGGGCTGCCCGTCGGGCTGCTCCAGGAGGCGGCCGGTGTAGTCGGTGGTGCGCCCGAGCAGCTGCGGGCCGTCCGGCTCGCGGAAGGCGGGCACGACGCGCCGCAGGATCGTCATCTCGTCCGGGTCGACCGGTTCGCTGACCGCCAGGCGCGGCAACGTCGACCGGTGGGCGCGTACCAGGTGCGATGCCTCCAGCGGATCGCCCTCCGCCTGGCGCAGCGCGGCCGCCGCGGTGTCCTCGTGGTACAGGCCGCCTTCACCCATCACCCGGTCGACGAGCAGCCGCATCCGCGCGGTGATCTGGCCGGTCGGCATCCACGGCGCCGGGGCTTGGTCGCGGGCGCGCCGGACCAGGTCCTCGGCCGCGAGGATGGCTTCCAGGCCGCCGCGTGCTCCGGAGTAGCCCATCAGCGGTCCCTCCCTTCGATGGTGGTGCTGCGCGGGATGCCCGCCATGCGCCCGTCCCGGGTGATCAGCAGCAGGTCGATCCCGGCGGGGAATCCGGACACGGCTTCGGCGCGGGCTTCCCGTAGTCCGTCCACTCCGGACAGACGAGAGGATCCGTCCACACCGGGCCCGGTGAGTGTCCAATCGGTACCGTCCAGTTCGGGCACGGACAGGCACACCAGCGCGCCCTCTTCCGGGGCGAGCGCGCTGCCCCGGCGGACGGTGCGTAGTTCCGCCGGGGTCATGGGCCGGGTCGCGGCGACGAACCGGGCCGTGGCCGGCGGGACCGCGGGCGAGGAGGTGACCACCCCGATCACGTCGGCCCAGTCCTCGCCGTCGTCGAGCACCGCGACTCCGGTTCCCAGGTCCGCCAGTGCCAGCACGGGCAGCAGCACCGCGGGCGTGCTCCCGTCGGCGGGCAGCGTGACGACGCGGCCGGGCCGGGACAGGGCGTCGAGGACGGCGCGGAACACGGTCCGCGACTCGTCGGGGCGCAGCGTCGCGGCCGCGATCCGGTCCAGTACGCGGGTCATGTCAGCTCCTCGAACTCGACGACGGTGGGCGCGAGCTCGGCCCACTCGGCGGCCTCGCGGCGGGCGCGGCGGGCTTCGACCTCACGGCACAGCTGCTCGATCCGCCCCGACTGGGGCCGGGTGGCCTCGGCTTCGGCGTCGAGCACGGCGGCGGCCAGTGTCGCGGCGCGGTCGTCGCCCAGCCGCATCGACCACCCGCGCTGCCCGGCGACCTCCACCTCGGCCCGGCACGCCAGCACGTCGCCGAGCAGGAACCGTTCGGCCAGCACGGGTTCACGCACCTGCGCGGCGACCGCGCCCACCTCCGGCCCGGTCAGCACGCGCACCGGGGCGCCGTCGGCGAGGCATTCGTCGGCCAGCGCCACGAGCTCCTCCCGCCCGGCCTCCGCGAGCAGCGCGCATCGCTGCTCGCGGCTCAACACGTCGGTCACCGCTCCTCCTCGTGGGTGATGGTTTCGCTCATTTCGACGATCACGCGCACGGCGTCGGCACGCGTCCAGGCGCCGCTGCACATCAGGCCGGCGCCGGTCGTCTCGTCCTTGCTGAGGCTTTCGATGAGGTAGACCGGGGTGCTCGGCTCGACCTCCAGTTCCCGCAGCACCCGCGGCGGCGGCAGCTCCAGGCTCACGCGGCACCACGCCCGCACCGGCGACACGCGGCCCATCTGCCGCAGCACCAGATCGACCGAGTCGACCGCGTGCAGTCCCAGGTCCAGATCGGGCACCACGTCGACGGGGATCCACTCCTCACCCCAGCCGGTGAGCAGGCTGTTGATGTAGCGGGTGCGGACCACGTGGTGCGCCGGCGTGCCGGGCTGTCGCCCCAGCCGCGCGGCCTCCGCCTCCGGCAGTCCCACGCGGTCCACCGATTTGAGCACCGTCCGTGGCGTGCCGCCCGCGGCCTCCACCGTGGTGTGCCAGGACGGCGGGCGGCTGCCGGAGATCACGTAATCGATGCGGGAGTTGACGAACGTCCCGGCGCCCTGGACGCGGCGGACCAGCAGCCGCCGTTCCAGTTCCTGCAGCGCCGACCGGGCCGCCGCACGGCCCACCCCGAAGCGGCTGGCCAGCTCCGGCTCACTCGCCACCCGGGTTCCCGGCGCGGAGCCGTCCAGCTCGGCGGCGAGCCGGTCGGCGATCTCCAGATACCTCGTCATGCCGGTCAGAGTCGTCCCCCGGCTTGTCCGCACAACTGCCGCGGGGTGACCGGCACCCGTCCGGACAAGTGAACATCCGGATGGCTTGTTCCGCCGACCCTGTAGAATGATCGCTACATACACCAGGTCGCGGACGGACGGCAGCGTCGCGGCGCGGCCGATGACCGGAGGAAGTTGCCGAAGTGATGGAACTGCACAACAAGGACGATTTGCGGATCGTCGGGGTGCCCTACGGTCACCCGGACGCCGTCGGACTCATCGCCAGGGTGCAGCAGGTCTACGTCGAACTGTACGGAACCGAAGACGTCACGCCCATGGGTCCCGACGACTTCACTCCTCCGTCCGGGCTGTTCGTCGTCGGCTACCGGGGTGGCGAAGCCGTGGCTTGCGGCGCGTGGCGGGCCCACGACGGCCCGGCGCCGGACTTCCTCGCGGGCGACGCCGAGATCAAACGGATGTACGTCACCGAAGCGGCACGCGGGCGCGGCTATGCGCGGATGATCCTCCGCGAGCTGGAACGCACGGCGGTACTGTCCGGCCGCAAACGCGCGGTACTGGAGACCGGCACCAAGCAACCGGCCGCGATCGCGCTCTACACGTCCTCGGACTACACCGAGATCCCGAAGTTCGGCCTCCACACCGGGATGCCCGAGATCGTCTGCTACGGCAAGACCCTGTGCTGAGGTGGGCGGTTCAGGGCCGTCAGCTCCCCGCCGGCCCTGAACCGCCGGATGGCGGGGCCCGGCCGGCGCGGCCGGGCCCCGGTCACCGCTGGGAGGCGATGAAGTCGCGGTACCAGCGGTAGCTGGCCCGTGGCGTGCGGGCCTGCGTCGCGTAGTCCACGTGCACCAGCCCGAACCGGTGCTTGTACCCGTGGGCCCACTCGAAGTTGTCCAGCAGCGACCAGCAGAAGTACCCCCGCAGGTCGACGTCGGCCGCGCGGGCCGCCTCGATGTGCTCCCGCAGGAACGTGATGCGCTCGTGGTCGGCGAAGTCGCTCCGGTCCGGGTAGACGCAGCCGTTCTCCGTGACGTACAACGGCGGGAGCGCCGGGTAGCGGTCGCGCAGGCCGGCCAGGGCTTCGGTGAGGCCGTGCGGTTCGACCGGCCAGCCCATCCCGGTGCGCGGCACGTCGGGCAACCGGGAGGTGTCCACCCCGATGTCGGCCGCCGTGCGGCGGGCCGGATCGGGTTCGCGGTGCGGCGCGTCCGCGACGTGCAGGCGGTAGTAGTAGTTCACGCCCAGGTAGTCCAGCGGCTGCCCGATCGTCTCCAGGTCGCCGTCGCGGCGGAAGGCGAAGTCGGAAACGCCGCTGAACATGGTCTCCAGGCCCGGCGCGTACCGGCCGCCGAACAGCGGATCGCTGAACTGGCGTCGCAACAGGGTGTCCTGCCGGGCCGCGGCGGCCGCGTCCCCGGCCGAATCCGACACCGGCACGACCGGCGACTGGTTGAGCACGATGCCGAACTCGTGGTGCGGCGGCGCCTGCGCCCGCATCGCCCGCACCGCCAGTCCGTGGCCGAGCAGCAGGTGGTGGGCGGCGGCGAGCGCGCCGTGCCCCTCCCTCGCCCCGGGTGCGTGGCGGCCCTCGCCGTAGCCCGCGATCGCCGAGGGGTAGGGCTCGTTCAGCGTCGTCCAGTGCCCGACGAGGTCGCCGAGTTCGGCGTGCACGAGGGCGGCGTAGTCGGCGAACCGCGCCGCGGTGTCACGCGAGCGCCAGCCGCCCTCGTCCTCCAGGTCCTGGGGCAGATCCCAGTGGTACAGCGTCAGGAACGGCTCGATCCCCTTCTCCCGCAAGCCTTCCACGAGCCTGCGGTAGAAGTCGAGACCACGGCGTTCGCCGCGGCCGCGGCCGGTCGGCTGCACCCGGGGCCACGAAACCGAGAACCGGTAGGCGTCGACGCCGAGCCCGGCGAGCAGGTCCAGGTCGGCGCGCCAGCGGTGGTAGTGGTCGGCCGCCGGTTCGCCGGTGTCGCCGCCGGCCACGGCGCCGGGGACCAGGGTGAAGGTGTCCCAAATGGAGGGACGGCGGCCGTCCGCGGTGGTGGCGCCCTCGATCTGGAACGCCGACGTGGAGACGCCCCAGCGGAAGCCGGGCGGGAAGCGGGAAGTCACGGTGATCTCCGGGAAGGTCAGCCCTTGAGCGCGCCCTGCATGATGCCGCCGACGATGTGGCGGCCGAACAGCAGGAACACGACGAGGACGGGGATGGTGCCGATGGTCGCGGCGGTGAGCACGAGCGTGTAGTCGGTGGTGTAGCCGCTGGCCAGGGTGGACAGGGCGGTCTGGACGGTGGGGTTCTCCGGGACGAGCACGACCAGCGGCCAGAAGAAGTCGTTCCAGGCCTGCATGAACGTGAACAGGCCGAGCACCGCCGCGGCCGGGCGCGCCGTGGGCAGGGCGACGTGCCAGAACAACCGCAGCGGTCCGCAGCCGTCCATGCGCCCGGCCTCCAGCAGCTCCAGTGGCAGGGCGCGCTCGAAGTACTGGCGCATGTAGAACACGCCGAACGCGGTGACCAGGCCGGGCACGATCACCGCCTGCAGCTGCCCGGCCCAGCCGAGGTCGGCCATCATCATGTAGAGCGGGACGACGCCCAGTTCCGTCGGGATGGCCTGGGTGGCGATCACGACGAGCAGCAACGCGGTCCGCCCGCGGAAGCGCAGCTTGGCGAACGCGAACCCTGCCAGTGTCGAGAACAGCACCACCGAGACGGTGATGGTGCCCGAGACGATCAGCGAGTTGCCCAGGGCCAGTGCGAAGTCCGTCTCGTCGAAGACGCGGGCGATGTTCTCGAACAGGTGCCCGCCGGGCACGAGTACCGGCGGCACGCTGCCGACCGCTTCGGTCGTCTGCGAGGAGACGACCAGCGACCAGTACACCGGGAACGCCGAACCGGCCAGGATCGCGATCAGCGCGGCGTAGGTCCACGGGCTCGTGGCGCGCCGGACGAGCCGCCGGGCCCGCCCGGGGATGCGTTCGGGCGTGACCGGGGTCAGCACGGTGGTCATGTCCGCTCCTCAGTCCGTTTGGATGCGCCGCGTCACCAGGTACGACAGGCCCGCGACGAGCATCGTGACGACGGCCAGGACCAACGCGATCGCCGAGCTGTAGCCGAAGTCGTACTTGGTGAAGCCCTGTTCGTAGAGGTAGAGCGCGGCGGTCTGGAACTGCCGGTCCGAGCCGCCGGTGGCGGCCGCCGTACCGGGGTTGAACAGCAGCGGTTCGGCGAGCAGCCGCATGTTGCCCGTCGTCGCGATCACCGTGGAGAAGATGATCTGCGGCCGCAGCAACGGCACCGTGATCCGCCAGAACTGCTGCCACCCCTTGGCGCCGTCGAGAGTGGCGGCCTCGTACATGCTCGTCGGAATCGCCTGCATCGAGGCCAGGAAGATCAGGGCGTGGTAGCCGGTCCAGCGCCACACGACCATCGCCGCGATGGCGGTGTGCGAGCTGGCCGTACCGGCCTGCCAGTCGATCCGGCCGGCCCCGAACCAGCTCAGCACCCAGTTGACCAGGCCGAAGTCCCGTCCGAACAGCTGCGCGAAGATGATCGTCACCGCCGCCACCGAGGTGATGTTCGGCAAGATCATCCCCATCCGGAACAGCGTCCGTCCGCGCAGCCGCCGGTTGAGCAGGTGCGCGACGCCGAGCGCGAACAGGATCTGCGGGATCGTGGTCAGCAGCCACAGGCTGACCGTGTTCCCCATCGCGTTCCAGAAGTAGGGATCGTGGAACAGCAGCTGCTCGTAGTTGCCCAACCCGATGAACGTCGCGCCGTCGGCGTCGAGCAGGTTCCGGTCCTGCAGCGACACGACGGCCGTGTACAGCAGCGGGAACAGCCCGAAGGCGCCGAAGATGAGGAAGTACGGGCTGATGAAGCCGAACGGCGACAGCGTGGCGCTCCATTTGTGCCGCCGCTCGGCCCAGGTCAGCGTCTTCGCGGAGGTCATCAACTCTGCAGTTTCGCCACGTCGTCGACCAGTTGCTGCCACGCCGCCGCGCCGTCCTGCTTGCCCTGTTCGACGCGCTGCATGGCGTTGCCGAACTCCGTCTGCACGTCACCGGCCTTGGGCCCCTGGTACTGCGGCTTCAGTTCTTTCGCCGCGTCGGTGAAGAGCTTGCCGACGGGCGCGTTGTTGAAGAACGGGTCCGTGTAACCGGCGATCTCCGGGTTGTCGTAGAGCGACGGGGTCGACGGGAGCAGGCCCTGGCTGGTGAAGATCTTCGCCTGCTGCTCGGGCGCGGTCAGCCAGGCGGCGAGCTCGACGGCTTCCTGGGTGTGCTTGCCCTGCTGGGGAACCGTCAGGTACGAGCCACCCCAGTTGCCGCCCCCGCCGGGCACGGTCGCGACATCCCACTTGCCCGCGGTGTCCGGCGCCTGGTCCTTGATCTTGGGCATCATCCAGGCCGGGCAGGTGACCGTGGCGAACTGGCTCTGCGTGAACCCGGTGTTCCAGGTGGGCGTGCTGTAGAGCAGCCCGGCGCTGAGGTTCGCCTTGACCGCGTCGACGACCTGGTCCCAGCCCTGGCGCAGCGCCGGGTTGCTGGCGACGACGAGATGGTCGCTCTGGTCGTAGTAGCCGACGGGTGCCTGGCCGATGATGGCGTTGAGCACGGTGGGGCCGCCGTCCATGAACTTGACGCCGTTCGGCGCGTGCTCCCGGAAGCGCTTGCCGGTGTCGAAGTACGCCTGCCAGGTCGGCCAGAGCGCGGAGACGGCGTCGCGGTCAGTGGGCAACCCGGCCTGGGCGAACAGGTCGCTGCGGTAGCAGATGGCCAGGCCGCCGACATCGGTGCCGTAGCCGATCTGCTGCCCGCCGGTGGCCAGCGACGCCGACCACTTCCAGTCCAGCCAGCGGTCCCTGAGCTGGTCGCCGCCCGCGGTGTTGAGGTCGACGAACTTGTCCGGCGTGGCCTTGAACTGCGCGACGTACCCGGTGTCGATCGCCTCGATGTCCGCGGCGCCGCCGCCGGTGGCCAGGTGCGCGGCGAGGTTCTTGTGGTGGTCGGAGTAGGAGGCGGTCCGCTCGGTGATCTCGATGTCCGGATGGGCGGCCTCGTACTCCTTGATCAGCTCGGTGTAACCGAAGTTGCCGAACAGGCCGAGGCTGAGCCTGACCTTCCCGCCGCCGGCGTCACCGCTTCCGCAGCCGCTCAAGGCGGCGACCGCGGCCAGGCCGGCGCACACCGCGCCGGCCATCAGTCGTATCCGGCGGGATGTCGTTTTCGGGCGCATGAGATCTCCGTTGTTCTACGGGCCGGTGGGGAAAACGCAGCACCTATGAGAGCGCTCCCAGTCCATCCGCGTCAAGTAACGAAACCATCACGGCCGTGCGCGTTCACGCAGCCAGAGGTCGTGTGCTAGACATGTAACCCGTTACATCACTCGGAGGTCGGCATGGTCACCGCTCGCCAGCTCGCGCAGCTCTGCGGGGTTTCGGTCGCGACCGTGTCGCGGGTGTTCAACCGCCCCGCGACGGTCAGCGCGGCCACCCGTGAACACGTCGAGCGCGTCGCGCGGGAGCTGGACTACTCGCCGAACGAATCGGCGCGGGCGCTGTCCCGGCAGCGCTCGGCGATGGTCGGGCTCGTCTGGGACACCGACCACCGCCGCCCCAGCTGGCGGCATCCGTTTCTGCAGGATCTCCTGCTGGGCCTCAAATCCGCGCTGAGCTCGCACGGCTACCACCTGCTGATGCTCGCGACGAGCGACGACGGCCGCAGCCGCACCCCCGGCGCCTCGCTGGCCGACCCGGTCGCCTACGTCAACATGACGCGGCGCCATCAGCTCGCCGGCCTGGTGCTCATCGACAGCGGGACCGACGCCGACGCGTTCAGCGTGTTCGCCCATTCCGGACTGCCGTGCGTCGCGCTGGACGTGGCACTGTCCGGACCGCGCGCGACCTACGTGACGTCGGACAACGCGGCCGGCGCGGCGGAGGCCGTCCGGCATCTGGCGGCGCTGGGGCACCGGCGGATCGCGACGATCACCGGCCCGCGCGGCAACGCGCCCGCCACCGCCCGCACCGAGGGTTACCTGCGGGGGCTGGCGGAGGCGGATCTGCCGGTCCGCGACGACCTCATGGTCACCGGCGACTTCTACCGCGAGAGCGGTTTCGTGCGGATGCGGCGCCTGCTGGCCCGCAAGGAACCGCCGACCGCGGTGTTCGCGGCCAGCGACGAGATGGCCGTGGGGGCACTGCTCGCGGCGCGCGCGGCCGGGCTGCGGGTGCCCGGCGACGTGGCGGTGGTGGGATTCGACGACATCGAGGTGGCGTCGCTGGTGGACCCGGCCTTGACGACCGTGGCACAGGACAAGCGGGGGTTCGGCACGGCCGCGGCAGGCGCGCTGCTGACGATGCTCGACGGCGACGAGACCCCGCCCCCGGTGCGACTGCCGACGAAACTGGTGATCCGCGATTCGTGCGGTTCCCGCCGGTGAGTGCGGGACGGGGCTTCGCGCGACTGCGGCGCCGACGGGACAGTCACGCCGCGGGTAGCCACACCCGCCGGAGTACGTCGGCGTAGAAGGCGAGCTCGTGGACCCGCGCGCCGGGCACCTTGGCGGCGTCGTCCCACCGGCGCAGGCGCGCGGCTTCGGCCGCCCACGGGTGGCTTTCGAACGCGGTCACCTCCTCGGCACTCATCGGGCCGCCCTGGCGGATCAGTGAGCGCTGCGAGGCCGGGCTCAGCGACGCGGCGTAGGCCTCGTCGATCACCACGAGGTACCGCTTGGCCGGAACGTGCTGCCCGACCAGGTAGGACGCCCGCTCGCCGACGTGCCGCAGGCAGAAGTCGGCACCGGCGATCTCGTGCGGCTGTCCGCGGTAGTGCTCGACCACGCCGGGCGCGCGGCCGATGTCGTGAAGCAGCGCCGCCGCGACCACGTCGTCGTCGGCGCCCGCCGCGCGGGCAAGCTCGGCGGTCTGCAGCGCGTGGGCGAGCTGGTCGACGGCTTCGTCCCCGTCGTAGTCACCCTCCAGCGCGCGCAGGACCTCGACCGTCTTCTCGACCGTGAACACCGGACCTCCTCATCCGACGACGCGGCGCAACCACACCGCGAGCAACTCGACCGCCATCACCGCGGCGAACACCAGCACCAGCACCGCCGTGACCACCCCGAACTCGACCACCCGCGACGCGTTGAGCAGCTGGAACCCGATGCCGCCCGCACCGACGATGCCCAGCAGCGTGGCGGACCGGATGTTCGTGTCGAGCTGGTACAGCACGTGCGCGACGAACGCGGGCGCGGCCTGCGGCAGCGTCGCGGAGAAGAACACCTGCCACGAGCCCGCGCCGGTCGCGCGCAGCGCCTGTTCGGGCCCGGGGTCGACCTCCTCCAGCGAGTCGGCCACGAGCTTGCCCAGCAACCCGACCGCGCCGACGGCCAGTGCCAGCGCCCCCGCGACCGGCCCGAGCCCGGTGATCACGACGAACACGATCGCCAGCACCAGTTCGGGGACGCCCCGCACCACCACGATCACCATCCGCAGGTAGCGTGCGGTCTTCGGCGCGACGTTGCGGGCGGCGAGCGCGCCGACGGGCAGCGCGAGCACGGCCCCCAGCAGGGTCGCGGCCAGCGCGATCTTCACCGTGGTCCACAGGTCTTCGAGCAGACCGTCGACGAACTCCGGGGGCCAGAAGAACGTCAGCGTGTGCCCGAGGTCGCCGAGCCCGCCGAGGAACTGCGACACCGACAGGTCCGCACCCCGGACCGAGGCGAGCACGACGAGGGCGGTCAGCCCCGCGTAGACCGTCTTCCGGACCCGCGCGAACGTCCATTCCGGACTGGTCTGGCCCGCCCGGCGCGGCGCCGGGATCGTCGCTTTCGGACGCAGCAGCGTCCGGCGCAGCGCCCCGGACAGCAGCTCGACCAGGATGCACAGGATCAGCACGACCAGGGCCAGCGCCATGCCGCGCCGGTAGTCCAGCTGCCGCAGCGAGGTCGCGATGGCGTAGCCGAGCCCGTCGACGCCGACGAACCCGAGCACCACCGACACCCGCAGGTTGATGTCGAGCCGGTGCAGCGCGGTGGCCACGAACGCGGGCAGCACCTGCGGCAGCACCCCGGCCACCAGCTCCTGCCCGCCCTGGGCACCGCCCGCGCGCACCGCGGAGCGCGGGCCCTCGTCGATCTGCTCGATCGCGTCGGCGTAGAGCTTGCCGACCATGCCGACCGAGTGCAACCCCATCGCGAGCACACCGGCCAGCGCGCCGAACCCGAACAGCCGGAAGAACACGATCGCGAGCACCACGTCCGGCACCGCGCGTGCCGCGACGATCACCGCCCGCGACCCGAGCCGGGCGCTCCGGTGCGGGGTCGTGTTGCCCGCCGCCAGCACCGCGAGCACGGTGCTGACCAGCACCGACAACAGCGTCGCGCACACCACGATCGACAGCGTCTTCCCGGTCAGCGCCAGCAGTTCGCCGACGGGCGGGAAGTCGAGCGGGAACATGCGGCCCGCGAAGTCGACCGCGTTGCCGACGCTGTCGGTCAGCGTCGCGACGTTGATCCGCAGATCGGCCACGGCCCACGCGGCCAGGCCGAGCAGCGCCACCAGCGCGACCGTCGCCGCGACCGAGCCGGTCCTGGGCCGGGCGAGGGTGCGCACCGTCATGCGATGGCCACCAGCTGGTTCGCGCCGTAGACGGCCGTCGCGGCGCTGTGGTCCAGGGTCCGCGCGGGCTCGTCCAGCACGACCCGGCCCGAGCGCAACCCGACGATCCGGTCCGCCCAGGACAGCGCCAGCTCCACCTGGTGCAGGCTGCACAGCACGGTCAGGTCCCGCTCGCTCGCGATCTCCCGGATCAGCCGCATGACCTGTGCCGAGGACTCCGGGTCCAGTGAGGCGACCGGTTCGTCGGCGAGCAGGATCTCGGGCCGCTGCAGGAGCGCCCGCGCCACCGCGACCCGCTGCTGCTGACCACCGGAGAGGGTGTCGGCGCGCTGGAACGCCTGCGGGCCCAGTCCCACGCGGTCCAGGTGGCCGAGAGCCTCCAGCCGCACCGCCTTCGGGTAGCTGACCAGGCCGAGCCGGGGCCCGCGCAGACGGCCGAGCGCGCCGGTGCACACGTTCTCCAGCACCGACAGGCTGCCGACCAGGTGGAACTGCTGGAACACGAACCCGATGCGGCGCCGCAGGTCCCGCAGCCGCCCGCCGCGGGCCGCGCCGACGTCGGTGCCCAGCGCGGTGACCCGGCCCGCGGTCGGGGTGTGCAGGCCGTCGACGTGCCGCAGCAGCGTCGACTTGCCCGATCCGGACAGCCCGAGCAGCACGACCACCTCACCGGGCTCGACCGAGAACGACACGTCGTCCAGCGCGCGGATGTGACCGAACCGCTTGGTCACCCCCTCGAAGCGGACGGCGCTCATGCCGACGCGTCCGTGCACTGCTTGGCCTTGGTGACCTCGCAGACGTGGCGGACGGTGTCGTAGAAGGCGTCGTCCACCGGCGCGTAGCCCCAGTCACCGGCGTCGTCGATGGGGCACTTCTCGCTGGTGCAGAGGTTGTTGGCCCTGAGGTAGTCGGTGTTGGCCTGATCGCGGAACACCGCGGTGATCTGATCCTTGAGCGCCGGGTCGAGGTCGTCGGCCAGCGCGACCGGCGAGCCGGCGATGATGTCGGACTTCCACACCGGGGTCAGCTCGCCGGGCTTGAGCTGTCCCTTGCCGGGCAGCTGGATGTCGACCATCGTGTCGTAGGCGAACCCGGCGTCACACTGGCCGCCGGCCACGGCGAGCGCCGAGGCGTCGTGCCCGCCCGCCATCACCGGCGTGACGTCGGTGTCGGCGTTCACGCCCGCGTCGGACAGGCCCGCCTTCGGGTAGAGGTAGCCCGAGGTCGAGTTCGGGTCGACGAAGCAGACCTTCTTGCCCTTGAACCCGGCGAGGTCGTGGATCGGCGAACCGGTCTTCACGATGCCGTAGGACTGGTAGCCCGGCGTGCCGCCCTTCTCCTTGAGCTGGGCCGCGATCGCCGTCGTCCGCACGCCCGAGTTCTTGGCGACCACGTAGGACAGCGGACCGTACTGCGCGATGTCGACCTTGCCGCTGCGCTGGCCCTCGATGACGGCGGCGTAGTCGGTGGCCTGCTGGAAGCGGACCGTCTTGCCGGTCACCCGCTCCAGCAGGTTGATCACCGACTGGTAGTCCTGCTGCAGGCTGGTGGACTCCTCGCTCGGAATCGCCGCGAACACCAGCTCGTCCGGGTTCCGCGTGCCCTCGCCGTTGCCGGCCGCGCTCTGGCCGCAGGCCGTGAGCACCAGCGCGGCGCCGGTCAGTGCGAGCGCGCGCCATCGCTTGTTCACCATGTGTCCTCCTCGTGCGTTACGCCGAAAAGGCTGATCCGCGCGCATGCCACGATGGCGACGCGCGGGTTACCGGTTGCCGAACTGCCATGGTTTTGTCGGCGTACTCGACCGCACGACCGCCCCGGACCGGCCCGAACCGGGCGGCTACCATCGGCGCTGATGCCCGTCACGACCTTCGCCCGTGCCCAGGACGGCACGTCACTGGCCCTCCAGCGCGCCGGATCCGGACGGCCGCTGGTGCTGCTGTCCGGGCAGGCGAACGACCACACGTGGTGGGACGCCGTGCGCGACGACTTCCCCAGCACGGTCACGATGGACTACCGCGGCACGGGCGCGAGCGGCAAACCCGATTCGCCGTACTCGACGCGGCTGTTCGCCGACGACGTGATCGCGGTGCTCGACGCGCTGGGCGTGCAGGAGGCCGACGTCTACGGCACGTCGATGGGTGGCCGGGTCGCGCAGTGGGTGGCGATCCGGTATCCGCGGCGGGTGCGGCGGCTGGTCCTGGGCTGCACCTCGCCCGGCGGGCCGCACGCCGTGGAACGCTCCACGGACGTGCGCCGCGCGCTGATCCGCCCTGACGGGCGGGAAACGCTCGCGGACCTGATGTACACCCCGGCCTGGCGCGCGACGCACCCCGGCCCCTACCGCACCCTCGGCGATCCGTCGATGCCCCCGCACGCGCGACGGCACCACCTGCGAGCCAGCGACGACCACGACGCCTGGGACTCCCTTTCCCGCGTCACGGCCCCCACCCTGATCCTGCACGGCGAGGACGATGCCCTCACGCCCGCCGCGAACGCCGCGCTGCTGGCCGAGCGCATCCCGGACGCGCGGGTGCACCTGCTGCCGGGAGCGCGGCACGCCTACTTCGAGGAGTGCCGCCCGAAGGCGAGCGAGTGCGTGCTGGACTTCCTCGCGGGCTGACCGGACGCGCGGAATTGACGCCGGTTGGCCCCTCGTGGGCGCTTTGGCCGGGTTTATCCTGACCTGACCGCCTGCCTGGGGAGGCTCTCATGCGCGCTCTGCTGCTCGTCCTCGTTCTCGCGTTCTCCGGACTCGCGGCGCCGCCGGCCACGGCGGCACCGGCGGCACCGCGGCCGGTCCCGGTGATCTACGACAGCGACCTCGACCTCGACGACGCCTCGACGCTGGCCTACCTGTGCGTGCAGCACCGGGAACACCGCATCGACCTGCGCGCGGTCACCGTGACCAACAACGGGTTCGGCACGCCCGGCCGCGCCCGGCAGCACGCGCTCAGCATCCTCGACCGGTGCGGACTCCCGCACATCCCGGTCGCCGAGGGCACCGAACCCGGCGTGCACCCGGCTCCCGCGTCCAGCGTGGCCGACGTGGAGACCATCCTCACCGCCGCCCTGGACGACGCCGGAAAGACGCCGCCCCCGGCGAAACTCACCGCACCCCAGCTGATCCGCCGGGCGCTGACCACCGCACCGGGTCAGGTCACCGTGCTGGCCACCGGTCCGCTCACCAACCTCGCGACCGCGCTGCCCGCCGGCAGCCCGCTCGTCCACCGCGTGCGCGACGTGTTCGTCATGGGCGGCGCGGTCCACGTCGGCGGGAACCTGTTCGGCGAGGCGCTGCCCGGGTTCGACAACAGCCAGGAGCTCAACATCTGGCTCGACCCGCCCGCCGCGCGCGACGTCTTCGGGGCCCTGCCGGTGACGCTGACCCCGTTGGACGCCACCAACTCCGTGCCGATCACGCAGGACTACGTCGACCGCATCGGCGCGGAGGCCACGACGGCCAGCGCACGGATCGTGCACGCGATCACGACGCACCCGATCATGCGAGACGGCATCGCACTGGGGATCTATTTCTGGTGGGACGCGCTGGCGGCGGTGTTCGCCTTCGACGACGACGGTGTGGTCACCGATACCGCCCGGGAACGCGTCGTCGTGGTGCAGGACGGCCCCCAGTCCGGCCGCACCCGCCCCGATCCGGCAGGCGACCGGCTGACCGTGGCACTGGCCGCGGACGGGGCGCGCTTCGAGCAGGTGTTCCTGGACGGGCTCAACGGCCACCGGTGAGTGGTATGGACAATCACCCGAAGGGGCGGGAATCAATTTCCGGCGCGCTGCCCCGCCATTCCCATCTGCACCTTGACCAGGGAAAACCAGCAAATCCAGGATAGGCTCACCTAATTCTGGCCGCATTGCCGTCCGCTTCTCTCGGTGGCATTGTTCGGCCCACCGAACGATTCCCACCACCTTGATCGTGAGGAGCGGTTATGACCAGCACCGAGATGCCCGCCGTGGCCGAGTGCACCGTCACCGGTTGCGGTTACAACCACGACGGATGCCACGCGTTCGCGATCACCGTGAGCGGTGACAACGGCGCGGCGGACTGCGGCACGTTCGTGCCGTTGAACACCAAGGGCGGGCTGGACCGGGTCGTGGCGCAGGTCGGTGCCTGCTCGCGCACGGACTGCACCTACAACTCCCAGCTCGAGTGCACGGCCTCGGGCGTGCGGGTCGGACCGGGATCCGGCGGCCACGCGGCGAACTGCCTCACCTACAGCCCGCGCTGAACCACCCGGAACCACGCGAGAAGCACAACCGCGCGCGTGCGGTTGTGCTTCTCGTGTGTCCGGACGGGAAAATCGGGGCGGAGTGTCGAATTCTGTCGGTCCCGTTCGTCATCCTGGGGTGACCGAACGGGAGGAACACATGCGCTACCTGCTGATGATCTACAACTGCGAGCGGCCGGAGCCGGGCGATCCGGGTTTCGCCGAGGCGCTGGCGAGGGTGAACGCGTTCGCCGACGAGTGCCGCCGCCGCGGCGCACTGGTCGCGGGCGATCCACTGCACCGCGAGGACACCGCCACGACGGTGAGCGTGCGCGAGGGCCGCACGCTGATCACCGACGGGCCGTTCGTGGAGACCCACGAACACCTCGGCGGCTACTACGTCCTCGACTGCCGCGACCTCGACGAGGCACTGGAGCTGGCCGCGCTGTGCCCGATGGCCGAGACGGGCACCATCGAGGTCCGGCCACTGGTGCACGCGCCCGCCATTCCGTCCGCGCATGCCGCGGCCGACGGCTGAGCTCGCGGTCGAGCGGGTGTACCGCGAGCACCGGGCACGGATGCTCGCGGCACTCGTCCGCGTGCTCGGCGACTTCGAACTGGCGGAGGACGCGCTCCAGGACGCGTGCGCGCTCGCGCTGCGGCACTGGCGTGGCGGGGTGCCGTCCGACCCGGTCGCGTGGCTGCTCACCGTCGCCCGCAACCGGATGGTCGACCGGCTGCGCCGCGAGCGGGCGGGCCGGGACAAGGAGACGGCCGCCGTGGTGACCGGACCGCGGGGTGACGACGAGAACCGGCTGCTCGCGGTGGGCGACGAGCGGCTGAGCCTGATCTTCACCTGCTGCCACCCCGCGCTCGCGCCCGACGCCCGCGTCGCGCTCACGCTGCAGGCCGTGGCCGGGCTGACCGCCGCGCGGATCGCGCGCCTGTTCCTCGTGCCCGAGGCGACGCTGGCGCAGCGGCTGGTGCGGGCCAAGCGCAAGATCCGCGACGCGGGCATCGGCCTCGCGGTACCGGCCGACCACCTGCTGCCGGAGCGGCTCGACGGTGTTCTGGCGGTCGTGTACCTGGTGTTCACCCAGGGCTACACCGCCGAGCCAGTCCACGCCGGGCCACTGCGGGCGGAGGCGATCCGGCTCGCGAAGCTCGTCGCGGCCCTCATGCCCGACGAGCCGGAGGCGCTGGGGCTGGTCGCGCTGCTCCTGCTGCACGAGTCGCGCGCCGCGGCCCGCCACTCCCCCGACGGCGCTCCGGTGCTGCTCGCCGACCAGGACCGGAGCCGGTGGGACCGGGCCAGGATCGCCGAAGCGGTCGGCGTCCTGGACCGCGCGCTGCGTCACGGCACGCCGGGGCCGTACCAGGTGCAGGCGGCGATCGCGGCCCTGCACGCGCGGGCACCGTCGGCCGGGGAGACCGACTGGCCGCGCATCGCCGCCCTCTACGGCGAGCTCTTGCGGGTCGCGCCGTCGCCGGTGGTCGCGCTCAACCACGCGGTCTCGGTCGCGGCGACCGAGGGGCCCGCGGCGGGGCTGGCCCTCGTCGATGGTCTCGGCGGGCTGGACCGCTACCACCTGTTCCACGCCACCCGCGCCGATCTGCTGCGGCGCCTCGGCCGCACGACCGAAGCCGCCGCCTGCTACCGGAGAGCCCATGAACTCGCCCCCAATCCGGCCGACCGCCGGTTCCTGGCCGGACGGCTCACCACGTCCGACGCGGAGGTGTCCCCATGAGACTGTCCGTCCTCGACACGGGGCACCGGCTCCGCGCCCGCCTGTTCCTCGCCGCGACCGGGCGCGGCGATCCGCCGGACATCGTGCGCACCCTGCTGTACCGGCCGGAGTTCTTCGCGCGCCCGCTGCTGGAGATCACGGCTCCAGCGATGCGCGGGCGCTCCGCCTGGACCGCGGGTGAACGGGAGTACCTGGCGTTGACCACCGCTCAGCGGCACCGGTGCCCGTTCTGCGTCGACTCGCACCGCGAGCTGACCCGCATCGCCGGGCTGACCGAACCGGTCCGGCCCGAGGTGCGGGCGGTCCGGGCGTTCCTCGACGCGGTGCGGTCGGGCGAGGAGACCCGCGTGGACCTGCCGGAGCCGGCCGTGCGGGACGCCCTGCACGTCGATCTGGTGTGGAACGTCGTCAACCGGATCGCGAACGCGTTCGGGTTCGTGCTGCGCGGCGACCAGGTGCACACGGGCACCCGGGCGCTGCACCGGTTCGGTTACCGGTTCCCGGCGTTCCTCCTCGCGGGCGGGGGCCGGACCGGCCACCGTGATCCGGTCGCGAACCTGCGGCACGCGGTGTTCGAGGCGCCCGCCGTGACCCCGCCCGGAACGCGTCTGGCGGCGGGCACGGACGGCCCACTGGCCGAGCCGTGGCGCGCCTACGCCGCCCTCGTCCGTGACGCCTCGTACCGCATCACCGACGCCGACCTCACCGCGCTGCCGGGCAGCGAGGACGAAATCTTCGAACTGACAGCCGCGGCCGCGGTGGGGGCCGCACTGACCAGCTACGAAACCGGCCTGCGCGCGCTGGACCTCAGCCGGGGTTGAAGTTCTGGCCGACCTGCACCGCCAGCGCGTCCAGCGCCGCGCGGGCCAGCTCGGCGCTGGACGCGGTAGCGGACAACCGCAGGTGCACGACGCTCGCGCCCGCACCCGAGGTCTCGGCGCGCAGCTCGGCCTGCCCGGACGGCCATTCCAGCTCGACGCGCGGCCGGTCGACGTGGCAGCGCACCTCCTCCGGCCGCACGCCGACGACGTCGGTCAGCCAGGCCTTGACCTGGCCGGGGTCGGCGGCGGTGTTGAGCACGATCTCCGGCATCGCGGCGATGCCCCGGCTCGCTTCGTGGTCGCTCACCTCCCATGCCTACCCGACTCCGCCGCGGGCTACGCACTGGCAGGATGGCGGTATGAGCAACATCGAGGCCGACCCCGCCGAGGTCGTGTGCGCGGATGCGCCCGCTCCCCGTGGCACGGTGACCGTCCTGACGCCCCGGGACGTCCCCCTCGGCGGCCCGCGCGCGATGCGCGTGCGGCGCACCCTGCCGCAACGGCAGCGGTCGCTGATCGGGGCCTGGTGCTTCGCCGACCACTACGGGCCCGAGGACGTCGCGGTCACCGGTGGAATGGACGTCGCCCCGCATCCGCACACCGGACTCCAGACGGCGAGCTGGTTGTTCACCGGCGAAATCGAACACCGCGACAGCTTCGGCGCGCACGCGTTGGTCCGCCCCGGCGAGCTGAACCTGATGACCGGCGGCCACGGCATCGCGCACTCCGAAGTGTCCACACCGGACACGGCGACGCTGCACGGCGTCCAGCTGTGGATCGCACTGCCCGGGGAGCACCGCGACACCGCCCGCGATTTCCGGCACTACGCTCCCCCGCTGGTCACCCTGCCCGGCGCGGCGCTGCGGGTCTTCCTCGGCAGCCTCGCCGGCGACACCTCGCCGGTCCCGGTGTTCACTCCACTGCTCGGCGCGGAGATCACGCTCGACCCGGGTGCGCGCGTGGCGCTCGACCTCGACCCCGGATTCGAACACGGGGTGTTGCAGGACATCGGCGGCCTCACCGTCGAGGGCACCACGCTCGGCACCGGTGAGCTGGCCTGCCTCGCCCCCGGCGCCGCGCGGGTGGAGCTGGTCAACGGCGGCGCCGGTCCGGCGCGTGCTCTCCTGCTGGGCGGTGCGCCGTTCGACGAGGAGATCGTGATGTGGTGGAACTTCGTCGGCCGCAGCCACGAGGAGATCGCCGCGTTCCGCGAGGCGTGGCAGGCCGGATCCGACCAGTTCGGCCGCGTCGAGGGGTACCGCGGCCGGGTCTCCCGGCTGCCCGCGCCCGAGCTGCCGCACATCCGCATCAAACCGCGCCACAACCCGCGCTGACCTCGGACGTCCCCCGGCACTACTCCTGCCGTAGCTGTGGACTCTCCCAGGGTGGGTAGCGTGGGTTCCCGTCGTAGTGGATAGCGCAACTATCCGCTTGGGGAATCATCCTGTCACCCCTGCTCGGCCGGGTCTCGACGCTCAAGCCGTTCAAGTTCGCGATCTCCATCGCCGTGACGTGAGGCTGACCCTCACGCGGCAGGGGAGGCGGCCGGCCCCCGCGCTGGGCGATCCGGCTCGGCGCGCTGATCTCGCCGGCCGGGCTCGGACTCGGATTCCTCATGGTCGGTCCCAGGCGGGAGCAGACCGCGTCGATGCGGGACGGCACGTTCGAAGGGCTCGTCGGCGCGCACAGCGTGGGCGTGGCCGACGGCGGCCCGAGCATGCCGGTCACCGGCTGGAGCACGACGGGCGGTGACCTGCGCATCCCGCATTTCGTCGGCACGCACGCGCTGCAGGCGCTGCCACTGGTCGCGCTGCTGCTGCTCGTGGCGGCGCGGCGGTTCGCGCGCCTGCGGTCCGGCGTCACGCGGGCCCGGCTGGTGGTGGTCGCCGGGGTTCGGCTACGCCGGTGTCGTCGCGCTGGTGACCTGGCAGGCCCTGCGCGGCCAGCCACTGATCCACCCCGACGCGCGCACGCTGCTCGCGCTCGGCGCGCTCGTCGCCGCGGTGGCGGCCGGCGCGGCCTGGTCCTTGTCCGGCTCCGCTCGTCAGAAGGTGAGCGTCTCGTGAGCACCGCGACCCTGTTCCGGATCACCTTCTTCCTGGCCGCGCCGTTCTGGGCGCTGATGATCTTCGCGCCCGGCTGGACGGGCACGCGCCGGGTGATCGGCTCGCCCTGGATCGTGCTCCCGCCGCTGGCCGTCTACACGGTGTTCGCGGTCGGCGAGTTCGGCACGCTGTGGCCGGTGGTGAGCAGCCCGGATCTGGGGGCGCCGCGGGGCACTCCCGAGGGCGCGGCGGCGATCTGGGCCCACCTAGTCGCGTTCGACCTGTTCATCGGCCGCTGGATGTACCACGACGCGCGGCAGCGGGGCGTCCACCACGCGTTCCTGGCGCCGATCCTGGTGCTGACGATCCCGCTGCCGCCGTTCGGGTTGCTCGCCTACCTCCTGGCGCGGTCGGTCGCGGCGTCACGCGTCGCCGTTCCCGCCCGCTGAGGAGGAGCGGACCGCCGCGGCGGTGGCGAAGAGCAGAGCCGCCAGGCCCAGCAGGCCGCCGGACAGGGTTGTCGCGACGGCGATGGCCCCCACCAGGAGCGGACCACCGGCGTCGCCGAGTTCACGGCCCACCTCGGCGCTGCCCATGGTCTGCCCGAGCCGTTCGGGCGGGGTGGCCGCGGCCAGCGCGGCGAACCCCAGTGGCGTGACCACTCCGGCGCCGGCCCCGATGATCAGCGCGGCCGGGAAGATCCCGGCCGGCCCCGGCACCAGCGCGGCGATCACGAAGCCGGCCGCCGCCAGCACCAGCCCGGTCGTCATGCCCACGCCGTCGGCGAGACGGCCGCTGTCGCGCGCCCGCCCCGCCCACGGCTGGACCAGCGCGGCCGCCGCCGCCAGCACCGACACCGCGATGCCGGTGAGCAGAGGGTTCAGGCCCGCGGCGGCCGACCGGACCGGCAGGAACCCGACGCCGACCGCGAGGGCGGCGGTGGAGGCGGCGAGTGTCGCGGTGGGACCGAGGAATCCGGGCCTGGTCAGCCGCCGGGCCAGGCCGGCGACGGTCTGCCGGGCACGCGGCAACGGCGCGACCGGGGGCACCACGAGCACGGCCCACACCGCGACGACCACGGCGAGCCCGGCCAGGGTGGCGAACAACAAGGCGAACCCGCCCAGGGTGATCAGCACCCCGCCGAGCAGCGGGCCGAGCGTGTAGCCGAGTCCCTTCCACGCGCCGTACCGGCCGAAGGCGCGTCCGTGCCGCGCGGGCGGCGCGAGCCTGGCCACCATCGCGCCCGCGGCCGGGGAGAACGCGGCCGCGGCGGCGCCCTGGCCGAACCGGACGAGACCGACCAGCCCCGGGTCGCCGGCGAGCACGAACGCGCCCGAGGCGAGTGCGAACACGACCAGCCCGCCGAGCAGCACCGGCCGTGGCCCCACGCGGTCGGCCAGCGAGCCGAACACCGGTTTGAGCACGACCTCGGCGCCGTCGTAGACGGCGAGCAGAATGCCCAGCGCCAACAGCGACGCATGCTCGGAGGCGGTGTAGCCACCGAGCCCCGCGGCGATGCCGTGCGCACCGAACGCGGTCACGAACCCCGCCGCGTACAGCGGCAGCACCCGGCGAACCGGGACGACGGAGGTGTCGGTGTGTGGTTCGTCGGGCACGACGGGAATCCTCGCAGACAGCGGTCAGGGCAGATAGAGGTCCCGCGAGCCCGCGTCGAGCGCCTCGACCGCGCCGCCGGAGCGTTCGGCGAGCCAGGCGGCGAACGCGTCCCGGTCGGTGACCGCGACCGTCAGCGTGACGTCCCTGCCGTAGTCGGTGTCCAGGAGGCGGTACGGCGACTGGCGCAGATCGTGTTCGAGGCGGCCCGCGAGGTCGTGCGGCACCGCGACCAGCAGTTCCCGGTGCCGCACCCGGCGCAGCTCCCCGACCATGTCGAGGGTCTCGGCCAGCGCACCGGAATACGCGCGCACCAGCCCGCCCGCGCCGAGCTTGGTCCCGCCGAACCACCGCGACACGACCGCGACGACATCGGTGAGATTGCGCCGCGCCAGCACCTCGAGCATCGGCACCCCCGCGGTGCCCGCCGGTTCGCCGTCGTCGTTGCCGCGCACCGTCATCTCACCGGTGCCGGGATCGCCGATCCGCATCGCCGTGCCATGATGGTTCGCACCCGGCCCGGCCTTCCGGACCCGCGCGATCACCGCCGCGGCCGCCCCGGCATCGCCGACCCGGGCGACGGTGCAGAGAAATCGGGAGCGCTTGACCTCCACCTCGTGCACCCCGTCCCTGGCGATCACCCGGACCTCGCCATCCACTGAGCTCAGCTCACACCCGCCTGCCGAAGGAACTACCCGGACCAGCCTAACGGGACGGCACTTGGTCACAGCCCGACCTGTCACATTCCCTGCCGGATTCGGGGACGGTCTCGCGGCACGGAAGCCCGGGGTGATACGGCGGTTCCTCGCGGCAGAAGCCGTTCGCCCTGGAGGCGTCGCCGCGCGGCCCGACGATCCGCTGCTGGACGAGCCGGGACAACGTCCCCGACGTGCCGGGCAAACGCTGACTCGAACTGCGGCTGGTGGCGTCCGGCAAGAGCGTGCTGTACGAACGGGCGCCGGTCTGCGCAGCGCTGGAGCTGACCCGGTCTGATGCGCCCCTTCGATCCGGAGCCGGACCACGCGACCGTCACCGGTGTGACCGTCGAGCCCGTCGCGCATTCCGGCACGGCCCCGGCCGGGCGGGCACGGGACCGGTCAGGAAGGGCGAACGGCACGTCCGACCAGGACGGTGGGCCGGAACGACGTGACACCGTCCGCGCGCAGGGCGGTCTCGAAGCGGTGCCGGACCCGCGTCACGGCGGGCTCGTCAAGGCCGAGCAACATGGTGCGCGTGCCCGACCCGATCACGAAGTCCCAGGCCCGCCCGGCATCCAGCGGTACTTCCGGGACCACTGTGGACACTTCCGCGCCGGTTCCGCCGATCGCCCGCAACCAGGTGGCGAGCCCGTCGCGGTGCTCCACGCGCGCACTCGCCTCGCGCATCCGCGCGGTCTGGACCGGCGCGAGGCCGGCCGCGTCCCGTTCCGCCGCTGCCGCCCGCACGAAGGGCATCACGATGGGTTCGACGGCGCCGTGCTGCCAGGTGGTGACCACCATCCGGCCATCCGGTCGCAGCAGGTTCAGCAGGTGCCGTCCGCCGGCGTCCATGTCGGGGAAGAAGAACACCCCGAACGAGCACAACGCGGCGTCGTAACCGCCTGGCGGGGCCTGCCAGGTGGTGACGTCCGCGAGGTGGAACCGGACGCCGGTCACGTCGCTCGCACTCGCCCTGGCGCGCCCCGCGGTGAGGAGTTCCCCGGCGAGGTCCACCGCGTCGACCACACCGTGCGGGGCGACGTGGCGTGCCGCGGGGATCGACGCCGCGCCGTTGCCGCAGCACGCGTCGACCACGCGTTCCCCCGGCCGCAGCGCCGCGAGACCGGCCACTGCTTCGCCGACCGGCCCCCACAGCAGCGGGGTCCACCGGGTGAAGGCTTCCGCCGCCGCGTCGAACACTTCCGCCGTGCTCCGCGACACCTCTTCCGGGGTCATCGGCGGGTGATGACGTGCAGGCCGTGCGGACCGTCCACCGGTGCCGTGCGCAGACCGAGCGGGGCGAGCTCGTCGGCCATCTGCCCGGGCGTGAAGACCGTCCAGTGGTCGAGCGCCGACAGCTCGGCGACCCGCCGATCCCCGTCGGACACGGCGTAGGACATGCGCCAGGTGACGGCGTCCGGACCGGCGGGCTCGGCGGAGGCGCTGCCGGTGTAGCGCAACCGTCCGATCCGGGCCCGCGCCACCGGCGCTTCCGGCACCGGTTCCGGTCGCGTCGGCGGGGCGATGGTGACCACGGCCCGCCCGTCCGGGGTCAGCTTCTCCGCCAGCAGTGCCCAGAACTCCCGGCGCTCCCCCGCGCTCAGATGCCCGAGGACGTTCATCGCGATCAGCCCGGCGACCCGCTCCGGCAGCTGGGCGTGCGCCACGTCGGCGGCCAGCACCGTCACGCGCCGCGCGAGATCTTCGTCGTCCACGATCCGCGCGAGCAGCGCCGTGCGCAGACCGGGATGCGGTTCCACCGCCACGATCTCCGCGCCCGGGAACACCGCCGCCAGCGTCGCCGTGCCCACCCCGGTCCCGGCCCCGACATCGACCAGCGCGCCCGCCGTGGCGTCCAGCCCGGCCAGCGTTTTCCCCAGTGCCGGGCCCAGCTCACGCCACACCTGCGGGATCAGGACCGCCACGTACTCGCCGGTCCGGTCGTAGAACTCGGTGCTGTCCACCCTGGTCCGTCCTCCTTCATCGACCGGCAGCGTACCCTGCAATGAGAATCGTTTTCAACTGAGAGGACGGCCCGTGATCCCCGATCTCGACCAGGACCCCGCGGACTTCTGGGAGACCCTCTACCACGACCGCCGCCAGGACGCCTCCGTCTGGGGCGCGCGGGTCAACCCGATCCTCACCGAGGTCGCCGCCGGCCTCACCGAAGGCGCCGCACTCGACCTCGGATGCGGAGCGGGCGGCGACACGATGTGGCTGGCCCGCCGCGGGTGGCGGGTCACCGCGGTGGACATCTCGGCGACGGCCGTCGAACAGGTTCGCCGGCTCGCCAGGGAGGCCGGCCTGGACGAGGCGATCTCGGCGGAGCGGCACGACCTGGCGGACACCTTCCCGGACGGCACCTTCGATCTCGTCTCGGCCCAGTACTTCCACACGCCCTTCGCCCTGCCCCGGGCCACGATCCTGCGCGCGGCGGCGCAGGCGCTGCGCCCGGGCGGGCGGCTCCTCGTGGTCGACCACGGCTCCATCGCCCCCTGGTCCTGGAACCAGGACCACAGCACCCACATCCCGGACCCCGCCGAGGTGCACGCCGAACTCGACCTGCCCCCCGCCTGGACCGTGGAGCGGGCCGACCGGCCGGAGCGGGAAGCCACCGGCCCTGACGGCCGGACCGCGACGGTCACCGACAACGTCCTGCTGATCCGCAGGGCCGTCTGAGCCACCCCCGCGGCTCAGACCGGATCCGTCACAACGCGTCGTCGCGGGCGGTGGTGGCGTCGAGCAGGTCCTCACGGGCGCGGGCGATCCGGGAGCGGATCGTGCCGACCGGGCAGCCGCACACCTCCGCGGCCTCCTGATAGGACAGACCGAGGATCTGGGTCAGCACGATCACCTCCTGCCGCTCCGGGGTGAGGTCCGCCAGCAGCAGTCTGAGCTCGACGATGTCCTCGAACCCGGACGTCCGCCGGGCCACCCGCTCCTCGGGAACCGGTTCCCAGCCCAGGTGCGTCGTGCGGGGCCGGGACCCCGCGGCGCGGATGTGGTCGACCAGCACCCGCCGGGCGATCGAGAGCAGCCACGCGCGCGAGGACGAGCGCGCCGCGAACCGGGGCAGCGTCCGGAACGCCCGCAGGTAGGTCTCCTGCGTGAGGTCGTCGGCCCGGTCGGTGTCGGTCAGGTGCGCCAGCAGCCGCCACACGTCGGCCTGGGTGGCGCGCACCCACTCGGCGAGTGCACGCCGGTCGCCGCGTCCCGCGGCCAGCGCCAGCGCCGTGATCCGCTCGTCTTCGTCACGCCTGGTCGACACAGCCGCTCACGGTAGTACACCCCGCCGGGGAACTTCCGGGGCCGGGGCCCGACTATCTGTACGTGCGATGCGAGACAGCCAGGGAGGCCCTCTCCGCCCGGATCGACGGCGAGCCGGAGCCGGTGCCCCCGGAGACGACGGACCGGCACCTGACCACGTGCGCGGGCTGCCGGTCCTACTACGCGAACGCGCAGCGGCTCCGGCGCCGGATGACCGTGCGCTCGGCGCCGGACGTGCCCGACCTCACCGAGGTGCTGCTGGACCGCATCCCGGCGCCCACCGGGGAACGCTGGGGGACCCGGATCGCGCTGGCGCTGGTCGCGATCGCGCAGCTGACGCTGTCGGCCGCGCAGCTGTTCGGCGTGGCCACCGGCATGCCCGGGATGTCCGGCGCGATGGTGGGACACCTCAGCCACGAGACCACCGCGTGGAACGCGGCGATCGGCCTCGGCCTGCTGTGGGCGGCGCTGCGGCCCAGGGCGGCGATCGGGCAGCTGCCGGTGCTGTCCGGGTTCGTCCTCGTCCTGGCGGCTCTCTCGACCGCCGACGTCGTCAGCGGCGCGGTCACCGCCGGGCGGCTGGCCTCGCACGGTCTGGTGCTGGCCGGCCTGGCGCTGCTGTTCGTGGTGCGGCGCCGGCACACCGCCGGGGACGGCCACCCCGGCACCGCGGACAGTCTCCGGCCCGGCGAGCACGTCGACGCGGGCTCGTCCGCCGCGGAACCCGCGGCCGAGCGTCACCGCCCGCAGCGCCGCCGTCGCCGTCCGACGGGACACCGCCGGGCGGCGTAGCCCGGGAACTTTCGTGCGCGCCGCCGCGACCAGTGTGGCGAACCCCGTCGTGCCCGCCCGAAAGGTCGTCCGCAACCGATGCCCCGCACATCCTCCAGCCCCGTCACGGCACGCCGCGGCCCCTCGGCCAACGTCCTCGTCACGATCGTCGTCGTGGTGGTGGCCGCCGTGGTGTTCGGTGGTGTGCTCCTGAGCCAGCGCGACGGTGACGCCGACGCGTCGGCTCCGTTGAGCGGTCCGGACAGCAACACCCTCACCCAGGCCGCCGACGGGCGCGTCACCGTGGTGGAGTTCCTCGACTACCAGTGCCCCGCCTGCGCCGGCTACTACGCCAGCGTGACCCGGAAACTGGAACAGGACTACGCGGGCCGGATCACGTTCGTCACGCGCAACTTCCCGCTGGAGATGCACCCGCTCGCGGTGCAGGCGGCACAGGCGGCCGAAGCCGCCGCGCTGCAGGGCCGCTACCGCGAGATGTACCACGCGCTCTACGACAACTACCAGGACTGGGCGATCGCCCCCGGCGGCAGCGAGGTCAGCTCCGACACCGCGCGCGCCGCCACCCTGTTCGGCACCTACGCGCGCGACCTCGGACTCGACCTGGGCCGCTTCCACGCCGACGCCACCTCCGACGCCGTGCGGCAGCGCATCGACACCGACCGGGCCGACGGGCAGCGCGCCGGGGTGACCAGCACCCCGACGATCTTCGTCGACGGCGCCCGCTTCGACCCTGCCGGCGGCTCCTACGCCGAGGTCGACGCACAGTTGCGCGGGCAGATCGACGAGGCACTCGCCCAGTGACCACCACAGTGACCGCGCCGGAGACAGCGACCACGCGAGGGACCCGGCACGACCGCGGGCTCGCCTGGACCTACCTCGTCGGCGGCGCACTCGGGCTGGCCGCCGCGATCGCCCTCACCCTGGAAGAACTGGCGAAGCTCGCCGATCCCGCCTACGTGCCCTCCTGCTCGCTGAACCCGGTCATCTCCTGCGGTTCGGTCATGGACAGCACCCAGGCCGCGGCGTTCGGATTCCCCAACTCGCTGCTGGGTGTCGCGGCCTTCGCGGTCGTGGTGACCACCGGCGTGGCCATGCTGGCCGGATTCTCGCCGCCGGCGTGGTACCGCTGGGGCATGCAGGCCGGGGCGGCCTTCGGCGTGGTCTTCGTGCACTGGCTGATCCACGCGAGCCTGTACGAGATCCACGCGCTGTGCCCGTACTGCCTGGTCGTGTGGCTGGTGACCATCCCGCTGTTCTTCTACACCACTGTGGACAACCTGCGGCGGGTGCCCGCCACCCGCCGCGCCGGTGCGGCGCTGGGCCGCCTGCACACCGCGATCATCGTGTTCTGGTACGTGGTGATCGCCGCACTGGTGCTCCAGTCCTTCTGGGACTACTGGATCACCCTGGTCTAGGACCGGCCCTCGAACGACCGCAGGCGCAGGCTGTTGGACACCACCAGCACTGAGGACAACGACATGGCCGCACCGGCGATCAGCGGGTTGAGCAGGCCGAGCGCGGCCAGCGGCAGGGCCGCCACGTTGTAGCCGAACGCCCAGGCCAGGTTGCCGCGGATGACGCGCAGCGTACGGTCCGCGAGGTGGATGGCGTCCGGGACGACACGCAGATCGTCGCGCACCAGGACGACGTCGGCGGAGCGCAGTGCGATGTCGCTGCCGCGCGCCATCGCCATGCCGAGATCCGCGGTCGCCAGTGCCGGGCCGTCGTTGACGCCGTCACCGACCATCGCGACCCGTGCACCGGCCGCGCGCATCTCCTCGATCTCGCGGGCCTTGTCGGCGGGCAGCACGCCCGCGCGCACCTCGTCGATCCCGGTCTCACCGGCGACCGCCCGAGCGGCGTTCTCGTGGTCGCCGGTGAGCAGCACCGTGCGCAGGCCCCTGGCCCGCAGCGCATGCACCGCCTCGGCGGCCGAGGGCTTCACGACGTCACGGACCTCGACCATCCCGGCGACCTCACCGTCGACCGCCACGAGCACCGGCACGGCCGCGGCCGTGTGCGCGGCCTCGACCCGCGCCGCCGTCTCGCCGGTCACGGCAATGCCGCGCTCGCCGAACAGCCGCGCGCTGCCGACCAGAACGTCACGACCGTCCACAATGCCCCGTGCGCCAAGCCCCGGCAGCGCGGTGAACCCGCCTGCCTCGGGCAGCTCGGCCACTTCCGCCCGCGCGGCCGCGACCACGGCGGCGGCGATCGCGTGCTCCGAACCGGCTTCGACGGCGCCGGCGAACCACAGCAGGTCACCTCGGGTGCGGCCGGCCGCGGGGTGGCATCCGGTGACCGTCATCCGGCCGGTGGTCACGGTCCCGGTCTTGTCCAGCACGACGGTGTCGATCCGCCTGCTCGACTCCAGCGCGTCCGGGCCCTTGATCAGGATGCCCAGCTGGGCGCCGCGGCCGATCCCGGCCATCAGCGCGGTCGGCGTGGCCAGGCCGAGCGCACAGGGACAGGCGATGATCAGCACCGACACCGCCGCGGTGAACGCCTCCCGCACCGGCTGCCCCGCCAGCAGCCACCCGCCGAGGGTGAGCAGGGCCAGCCCGAGCACCACCGGCACGAACACCGCGCACACCCGGTCGACCAGCCGTTGCACCGACGCCTTGCGCGCCTGGGCACGCTCGGCCAGCGCGGTCATCTGCGCGAGCTGCGTGTGCGCGCCGACCGCGCTCGCCCGCACCACCAGCCGCCCGTCACGGTTGACCGAGGCACCGATCACCCGGTCCCCCACCGACACCTCCACGGGCACCGGCTCACCGGTCATCGCGCTGACATCCACCGTGGACCGTCCACTGTGCACCGCGCCGTCGGCTGCCAGTGCCTCACCCGGCTTGACCACGAACAGGTCACCGACGACCAGCTCCCCCACGGCGATCATCCGCTCCGCACCGTCGCGCAGCACGCGCACCTCTTTCGCCGCGAGCGCGTCGAGGGCCTCCAGCAGGCTCGCCGCGCTGCGCCGCGAGCGGGTTTCGAAGTAGCGGCCTGCCAGCAGGAAGGTGGTCACCCCGGCGGCGACGTCGAGGTAGATGGCGTCGGCACCGGCGGCGGTGGGCCCGAAACCCACCCAGTACCCGGGTTCCTGCCCGCCGAACAGGGTCGCCCACGCCGACCAGGCGAACGACGCCAGTACCCCGAGCGACACCAGCGTGTCCATACTGGACGAGCGGTGCCGCAGGTTGCGCAGCGCGGCCCGGTGGAACGGCAGCGCCGAATGGAACACCACGGGAACAGCCAGCGCGAGGCACAGCAGCTGCCAGCCGGGGAACCGCAGGGACGGCACCAGGGCCAGCGTGATGGACAGATCGCACAGCGGCACGGCGAGCACCGCCGCGACGATCAGGCGGCGGCGCAGGTCACGCACCCGCCGCTCGGTGGGATCCCCGTCGCCGGTGCCGCGCGGGCGCGCGCCGTACCCGGCCTTGCGGATCCGCTCGACCAGCACCTCGTCGCCGATGCCCGCCGGAACCTGCACGGTGGCGCGTTCGGTCGCGTAGTTGACCGAGGCACGTACGCCCTCGATCTTGTTCAGGGCGCGTTCGACCCGCGCCGAGCAGGCGGCGCAGGTCATCCCGGACACGGTGAGGTCGACGGTGCGGGTTTCCCGCCGGAGCGGGGTTGCGGTGGTCATGCGAGTTCTCCCTGGTCTCTGTGGGTCAGTTCCGGCGTGCGGCGAGTTCGGCGAGCATCGCGTTGTAGGCGTCGAGTTCGCCCGCACCGTGACGGTCGGCCCGTCGCGCGCGGCGTTCGTCGTCGCGCGCCCACCGCACCAGCAGGGCGATCACCATGACGAGCATCGGGATCTCCCCGCTCGCCCAAGCGATGCCGCCGCCGAGGCGCTGGTCGGTGAGCAGGTCACCGGCCCACCAGACGTCCAGGTAGTGGTAGTAGGTGTAGCCGATGACGGTCTGCTTGCTCATCACGATCACGCCGAAGAACGCGTGGAAGGGCATCACCGCGAACAGCACGCCCAGCCGCGCCAGGTGCGGCAGCCTGCGCGGGGTGCGGTCGGCCCCGATCACCACCCAGGCGAACAGGTAGCCCGACACCAGAAAGTGGACCTTCATCAGCTGGTGCGCCCAGTGGAAGAGCATCGCCTCACCGAAGAGGTCCGAGAAGTAGAGCGCGTAGAACGACCCGGCGAACAGCACCGCCGCCACCGCGGGATGCGCGAAGAACCGCGTGACCGGCGCGTGCACCAGTGCGGCCACCCAGTCCCGCGCTCCCGGCACCTCACCGTGCGCCCCGGCGGGCAGCGCCCGCAGCGCGAGCGTGACCGGCGCGCCGAGCACCAGCAGCACCGGCGCGAACATGTTCAGCGCCATGTGCGTGACCATGTGCAGGCTGAACGTGCCGGGCGCGTAGACCCCGATCCCGGAGGAGGTGACGACCAGGACCACGGCCCAGCCCGCGATCCAGGCCACCACCCTGCCCGGCGGCCAGTGGTCACCGCGCCGCCGCAGCCGCCGCACCCCGGCCAGATAACCGGTCACCGCGAGCACCACCACCGGCGCGAACAGCAGGTCGGGCCGCCAGTCCAGCACCAGGCGCGCAACGGTGCGCGGCGCTTCCAGTCCGTACCCGAGCAGGGTCTCCTGCACGGTCGCCGGGTGGTTCACGAACCCGGGCGGCACGAGCACGGTCAGCGCCACCGAAGCGCCGGCGGACAGGGCCAGCAGCACCAGTTCCGCCGCCGGTCGCCGTCCTCGCCACGCAGTGGTTCCCGCGGCGACGAGCACCGCCGTCTGCACCGCCAGCAGCAAGCCGTAGCCGCCGAGCAGCCCGTCCGGCCGGGCCAGGACGAGCCCCGCGACCGGGCCGGACACGGCGGCGGTCACGAAACACCACCGCGACAGACGGCGGTACCGCAGCAGCACCAGATCCGGGATCGCGGTGTCCCGGCGCAGGCGCGCCAGCAACGCGATCAGCGCTCCGAGCCAGACACTCGCGGCGGGCACGTGCCAGAGCATCGCGTTGGTCGCCAGATCGTGCCCGGCCCCGACGGACACCCGGCCGGTCACGACCGGCGGCAGCAGTCCCACGACGGCGAGGACGGCGGCCGAAACCACGGTGCGCCACGTCATGGCCGAGAAGGCCAGTGCCGTCGCCAGTGCGGCCGCCACCGCCGTGCACAGCCATGCCTTGGGCTCTTCCGTCGCGCTCATCGTGGGCAGCAGCACCTCGGGCCGCAGCGTCCGCGACACGGGTAGGCCCGCCGCCACCGCAGCCGAGAAGGGGACCGCCACCAGGGCCGCGCCCAGCCAGCACACCGCGCACCCGGCCGCCAGCCGCGTGGCCGCGAACGCGTCGGCGGACAACGCACCACCGCGGCGCCCGGGCGCGACGAACGCGGCGAACACCAGACCGCCGCAGCACCCGGCCGCCGCGGCGTCGGCGACGAGCCGGACGACCGCGAATCCGTAGGTGGTCGGCGCACCGGGATCGGCGTTTCCCAGCGGGGTGTACACATCACCCGCGAGGCCGACGACCAGCAGCAGCAGGGCGAGCCCCGCCACCGCCGATGCCACGACGGCAACGCGGGACCGGAACCTGTTCACCTCCAGTGGTCGGGCGGGAGCGCCGTGAGGTTCCCGGTGCGGGCCGGGGAAAACCCGGGTAACGTCCGGGACCGCGAACGTCCGGCGGGTCACCGGGACAGCTCACGCAGGAGCACGCGAGGCCGTCCGTCGACCGGATCCGGCACGAGGCTGCCGTCCACACCGAACACTTCGTGGAAGATCCGCGGTGTCAGCACCTCGTGCGGCGTCCCGGCCGCCACGACCAACCCCTCGTGCAACACCACGATCGTGGTCGCGTAGCGGGCGGCGAGGTCGAGCGTGTGCAGCGCCGCCACGACCGTGATGCCGAGCGAAGCGACCAGGCTGAGGGCGGCGATCTGGTGCGCGGGATCCAGGTGGTTCGTCGGCTCGTCCAGCACCAGCAGACCGGGTCGCTGCGCCAGTGCACGCGCCAGCAGGACACGCTGCCGCTCCCCACCGGACAATGTGGACAACGGACGGCCTGCCAGGTGGGCCGCGCCCGTGCGGTCGAGCGCCTCCGCCACGATCGCCTCGTCGCGCGCGGTGAGCCGATCGAACGTGCCCAGGTGCGGGTACCGGCCGAGCCGGACCGCTTCCCGCGCGGTGAAGTCGTACCCGCCAGTCTGGTCCTGGCCGAGCACCCCCACCCGGCGCGCGATCTCGCGGTGGCCGGTTCCCCACACGTCCGCGCCGCCGAGGACGATCCGGCCCGCCCGCGGGCGCAGCGCGCGGTAGAGGGTCTTGAGCAGGGTGGACTTGCCGCTGCCGTTCGGGCCGACGACCGCGGTGAACTCGCCCTCGGCGAGGGTGAGCCGGACGTCGTGCACCGCGGGGACGGCGGTGTAGCCGGCGGAGACGCCGTCGAAGACGAGGTTCACGACAGCCCGACCGTTCCCGCCGCGCTGCGGCGCAGCACCACCAGGAACAGCGGCACCCCGACCGCGGCGGTGAGGATGCCGATCGGGAGTTCCGTCGGGGCCAGCACCAGCCGTGCCGCCGTATCGGACCAGACGATCACGAGCGCCCCCAGCAGCGCGGTGACGGGCAGCGCGCGCCGGTGGTCGGCGCCGACCAGCAGCCGCGTCAGGTTGGGCACGATCAGGCCGATGAACCCGATGCTGCCCGACACGGCGACGACCGTCCCGGTGAGCAGGGCGACCACGACGAGCAGCGCGGCGCGGGCGCGGGCGGCGTCGAGGCCGAGCGCGGCGGCGCCGTCATCGCCCAGCACGAGCAGGTTCAGCCTGCCCGCCCGCGTGGCGCTGGCGGCCACCAGGACGAGCACGATCGCCGCGCAGGTGAGCGCCAGTGGCCACTGGGCCCCGGCGAGACTGCCCAGGATCCAGAACAGGACCTGCCGCTGCGCGTCGGCGTCCCCGTCACGCAGCACCAGCAACGACATGACACCGGCGAGCATCTGCCCGACGGCGATGCCGGTCATCACCATGCGGCCGGGCTGGATCCGCCCGTGCGCGCGGGAGAAACCGAACACGGCCAGTGCCGTCGCCACCGCGCCCGCGAACGCGGACAGCGGCAGCGTGAGCAGGCCGGCGACCCCGGCGCCGAACGTGGTCAGCACCAGTACCGCGCCGACCCCGGCACCGGAGGTGAGCCCGAGGACATAGGGCTCTGCCAGCGGATTGCGCACCATCGCCTGGGTCAGCAGTCCCGCCACCGCCAGTCCGGCACCGGCGAACACCCCCTGCAGGACCCGCGGCGCCCGCAGGTCCCACACGATGAAGTCGTAGGGCCCGGCGGTCCTGGTCCCCGACAGGTGACCGCCCACGATCGACACCACGTCCGCGGGCGGGATCGGCACCGGGCCGAGCCCGATGGCCGCCAGGCCCGACACCGCGAGCGCGGCGGCGAGCACGGTCAGCACGACCGTGACCGGGACAGCGCCGAGCAACCCGCTGCCGCGGCCCTGGCGCGGATCCGCCGTCCTCACGCGGCCGGCTGGCGCAGGGCCTGGGCGATCTTCGCGACGGCGTCTCCGTTGAGGACACTGGGTGAGAGCAGGATGCTCTGCGGCACGACGACGAACCGGTTTTCGCGGACGGCCGCCGTGCCGGCGAGCACCGGGCTCGCGCGGACGGCGGCGAGCAGATCCTCGTCACTGCCCGGGGCGAACCCGGACACCACGACGATGGCCTGCGGGTCGCGTCGCACGACCTCTTCGGCGCTCAGGCTCGCGAAGTCCCGCAGCGCGTCCTCGGCGATGTTCTTCCCGCCCGCCAGCGTGATCACCCCGTTGGCCAGGCCGCTTCCGCCCTGCGCCGACACCGGCTGCCCCGGCGCGGGCGGGCCGGACAACGCGAGGGTGCGCACCGGCTCGCCACCGTTGCCGCGGGCCGCGTCCACCGAGGCGGTGATCCGGGCGATGAGGTCGGCACCGCGCTGCTCGACGCCGAAGACCTTCGCGACCTGACGGATGAAGGTGGTGGTCGCCGAGACGTCCTTGACCGCACCGTCGCCACCGCTGTCACAGGCGATGAGCGAGTGCGCTCCGGCCCGCGCCAGCTGCTCGACCGTCGGCGTGCCGTCGAAACCGCCGAAGCTGTAGCCGGAGGCGCCGACGACCAGATCGGGTTTCGCCGCGATCACCGCCTCGGCGTTGCCCTGTCCCTGGTCCAGTACCGGGATGGCGGACAGCTTCGCGCGTTCCTCGCCGGTGAAGGCCGCGAAGAAGTCCGGTGCCGCGGTGCCGACGATCTTGTCGGCGACGCCGAGCCGCTCCAGGATCGCCGCCGCTCCTCCGTCCATGGTGACCACGCGTCGCGGCGGCGCGGACAGCGGGGGCGGCTCGGAGCACCCCGCCGCATGCGACGCGGTGACCGGTGCCTGGACGAGCTCGGCCGCACCGCAGGCCGAGAGTCCGAAGAGGACAGCCACGGCCGCCGTCCAGCGCAGTGCTCTCACCGGGTTCTCCTCACCGTGTGCGACAGGTCCATGCGCAACTTGTCGCACCGGCGGGTGAGCTGGTTCCCCACGACGACGCGAACCGCCGTGAAGCACGTCACGCGTTTCCGTCAGCGCGGGCGGGCGCCGCCCATGCGCTCCGAGATCTCGGCGGCCGCACGCACCAGATCGTCCCGGAACGGACCGCTGTCGACGGGCAGCGTGCGGACCGTGCCGACGATCGCGACGGTCGCGCAGATGCCGTACTCGTCGAACACCCCGGTGGCGACCGCGGTGATGCCCGAGTCCACGAGGTGGTCGCTGGACATGGCGGTCCGGCGCACCTCCGCCAGTTCGGCCGTCAGTTCCTCGCGTTCCTCCGGACCGAGCGTCGCCAGGAGCCGGTCCACCCGCAGCTGGTCGGCCAGGAAGGCGAGGAACACCTTCGCCTGCGCCGACCGCAACCCGAGCTGCGTGCCGACCCGGACGGTGACCAGCACCGAGCGCGTCGGGTCCTCCTCGGTGCGGGAGACGACCGGGCCCGACGAGCCCCACAGGCTGATCACCGTGGTGAGGTGGGTGTTCTGGCAGACGCGGCGCAGGAACGGCGGCGCGATGTCGAGCACGCGCCGACGGCCCAGCGCTGCCGCGCCGAGCTGCAGCAGGAGGCCGCCCGGTCCGAACCGCGACGACTCGTGGTCGCGTTCGAGCAGGTCCGCGGCCACCAGCGAAGTGAAGTACCGGTGCGTGGTGCTGCGGTTGAGCCCGAGGCGCCCGGCCGCTTCGGCGACCGTCGTCGTGGGGTTCTCCCCCGAGAACAGGCCGAGGATCTGCCCGACCCGGCTGACCGCCTGGATGTCGCCCGACGACACCGCGCCGTCGATCTCTCGCGTCACTGGAAGCCCTCCCTCGCCCACTCGGTGTCCATATGGCGCGTCAACCGTTCGCACTCTGAACGACAGACCACGATATCGCCTTGAGTCGACGATCAACAGTCCCCTTGACGTTCACAATGCGAAGAGTCAGTCTGTATCGCGAACGCCATGGCGGCGGTGGACCAGCTCCGGGAAGGAACGGCATGAGCAGCCCCCAGGAACGCGTCACGAACCCCGCGCGGACCGTCCCACCCGGCAGGCGGGAGCTGCGCCGGATCGCGACGGCCTCGCTCGTCGGCACCATGGTCGAGTGGTATGACTTCTACATCTACGGCACCGCGGCCGCGCTCGCGCTCGGTGACCTGTTCTTCCCGTCGCTCAACCCGACCGCGCAGACCCTGTCCGCGTTCGCGACGTTCGCGATCGGGTTCCTCGCGCGGCCGCTCGGCGGCATCCTGTTCGGGCACCTCGGCGACCGGATCGGGCGCCGCTACGTCCTCATCGTCACCCTGCTGTTGATGGGGTTGTCCACGTTCGCCATCGGGCTCCTGCCCACCTACGCCTCGATCGGGATCGCCGCGCCCATCCTGCTGGTGGCCCTGCGCTTCCTGCAGGGCATCGCGGTCGGCGGCGAATGGGGCGGGGCCGTGCTGCTGGGCGTGGAACGGGCACCGGCGCACCGGCGCACGTTCTACGGCTCCTTCGCCCAGGTCGGGTCGCCGCTCGGCCTGCTGCTGGCGGCCGCGGTGTTCGCCGCGGTGGAGACCCTGCCCGCGGACGCCGTGCACTCGTGGGGCTGGCGGATCCCGTTCCTGCTGTCGGTGGTGCTGATCGCGATCGGCCAGTTCGTGCGCTCGCGCATCGAGGAAAGCCCGGCCGTGGAGAAGAAGGAGAAGGTGCGGCTGCCGATCGGCATCGTGCTGCGCGAACACTGGACGGCGGTGCTGCTCGGCACCGGGGCCATGGTCGTGACCCTCACCGGCTTCTACCTGTCCACCACGTTCCTCACCAGCTACGGCACGAAGCACCTCGGGTTCTCCTCGAACGACCTGCTCGTCGGCACCATGCTGGTGGCCGTGGTGCAGATCGTGTCGCTGCCGGTGGCGGCGATACTGGCCGACCGCCGGGGGCGGCGGCCGGTGATCCTGGCGGGCACGCTGATCAGCGCGGCGCTGTCCGTTCCACTGTTCGCGCTGGCCGGGACGGGCGTGGTGGTGCTGCTGTGGCTCGGGATGGTCCTGTTCAACATCGGGCGCTCGCTCATCTACGGCCCGCTGCCCGCCTTCGCCGCGGCCCTGTTCCCGGCCGAGGTCCGGTTCACCGGGATTTCCCTGTGCTACCAGCTGGCCGGCATCCTCGGCGGCGGTCTCGCACCGCTGATCGCGGTGGCGCTGGCCGCGCAGGGCGGCGCCACGCCGGTGGCGGTGTACCTGGGCGCCACCGGACTGCTCAGCGCCGTCTGCGTGGTCCTCATCGGACGGCGGGTGACCCACCTGTGAGCGATCTGTCCACGGCGATCGGCCCGCTGCGCCTGAAGAATCCCGTCATGGCGGCCTCGTCGGAGGCCACCATGACCGAGGAGGGCATCCTCGCCTGCCTCGACGCCGGCGCGGGTGCGGTGGTGGCGAAATCGGTCAACGAATCGCCGGCCGCGGCACGGCAGCTGCTGATCGCCGACTACGCGCTGCTGGCGCCCGGCGGCGACCGGGTCGGCTGGCCGGACCGGTGCGGGGACGAGACGCTGCTGTGCCGGTCCGGCCTCGCCGCACGCGACGGTTGGCTCGCGATGCTCGAACGCACCAGCAGGCACGCCCGCGCGCTCGGCGCGCACGTGATCGGCAGCATCACCGTCGCCGAACCGGGGCCCGCGGCGGAGATCGCGCGTGAGATGGCCGGGGTGGTCCCGGCGGTGGAGATGAACGTCGGCGCACCGCACGGCCGCGAGGCGAGCGCTGTCCGCCAGGTCACCGGCGCGGAGGTGGTGGAGCACTACACCCGCACCGTCCGCGCCGCGATCGACGTCCCGCTGATCGTCAAACTGCCCGCGCAGACCGACAGCCCGCTGGAACTGGCCGCGGCGGCGCGCCGGGCCGGGGCGGACGTGGTCGCGATGATCGGCCGGTTCAACGGGTTCTGGCCGGACCCGCTGACCAGCGAACCGGTGCTGGGCTCGTGGGGCGCCGTGGGCGGGCCGGGAATGCTGCCGGTGAGCCTGTACTGGGTGTCGAAGACGTTCGCGGCCGACCGGTCGGTTCCGCTGATCGGCACGAACGGCGCGCGCTCGGGCGCGGACGTGGCCCGGTTCCTGCTGAGCGGGGCGCGAGCCGTCGAGCTGGCCAGCGCCGTGCTCCTGCGCGGTCCCGGCGTACTGGCCGAGTGCGTGGAAGACCTCGCGGACACCCTCACCGCCGGGGGCTACGAACGAGCCGCCGACGCGGTCGGCGTGGCCGTGGACCGGTCCCGCTCCTATGCCGAAATCCCTCCGCGCGAGCAACCCGCGCGCCCCTGGGAAGCGTGACGTCGTCGTCACACGCGTGCACGGGGAGCATCGGCGACGGCAGGCCGTACCGGTACCCGCCGGCTGACGCGAGCGTCATAGCCTGAGGGCATGACACGTCTGCCCGACATCGAGTCCCTGCGGCTCCTGGTCCTTGTCGGCAGCCACGGCAGCCTCACCGCGGCCGCCGAAGCGACCGGCATCAGCCAGCCCTCGGCGAGCAAACGCATGAGCAGCTTCGAACGCTCACTCGGCCTGCAACTGCTCGACCGGTCGCGCCGCGGGTCCACCCTGACCTCCACCGGCAGGCTCGTCAGCGGCTGGGCCGAGCGTGTCCTCGACGAGATGGCGGTCATGCTCGAAGGCGTCGACGCGCTGCGCCGCGAACACACGGCGCAGCTGTCACTGGCGGCCAGCCTGACCGTCGCCGAGCACCTGCTGCCCACCTGGATCGGCGAACTCCGCCGGTCCAGCCCCGACCTGCACGTGGGCCTGCAGGTGATGAACTCCAACCGGGTCCACGAACTCGCCCGGCAGGCCGAGATCGACATGGGGTTCGTCGAATCACCGGGCAGGCTCGCCGGGGTCCACTCGCGCGTGGTGGCGCGGGACCGGCTCGTCCTCGTCGTCTCCCGCGAGCACAAGTGGAGCCGCCGACAGCGCCCGATCGGCCCGGCCGAGCTCGCCGCCACACCGTTGATCAGCCGGGAAACCGGCTCCGGCACCCGCGACACCGCGGAACGAGCGCTGCTCGCCGCGGGATTCACCCCGGTGCCACCACTGATCGAACTCGGCTCCGCCACCGCCGTCCGCAGCGCGGTCGCCGCCGGCGCCGGGCCCGCGCTGATCAGCGAACTGATCGTCCGCGGTGACCTCGCGAGCGGAGGGCTCACCCGGGTCCCCACGGCCGACATCGACCTCGCCCGCACGCTGCGCGCCGTGTGGAGTTCACGCCGCCGCCCGACCGGCCCGGCGGGACAACTGCTGTCCATCGCCCTTCGTGGCGCTGTGCCCGCGTTCTGACCAGAGCGTGGCCGGCCGGCCGGCCGTCCCGGCACGTCACGATCCGGCCGGCATCGCGACCTGTTTCCAGCCGCGGCGACACGAGTGCACCGGCTGTTACGGCCGGCCCGCCACGCCGACCCGGCGATGGCGAGCCGCCTGGACCTGAGTGGCGCGGTAGCGACCGGGTGTCTGGCCGACGAGATCGGTGAAGGCATCGATGAAGCTGCTCGGGTTCGCCCATCCCAGGCGCATCGCCGTGTCGGTGACCGAGGTGCCTTCGCAGAGTTCGAGCACCGCGCGCTGGACCCGCAGCAGCGTGCGCCACTGGTGGAAGCTCATCGACAGATCGCTGCTGAACAAGCGGCTGAGGGTTCGTTCGCTGGAGCCGGTCCGGTGCCCCAGCTCCGCCAGCGTCGCCGGATCGGCCGGATCGGCGTGCAGCAGGTCGGTGACGGCCTTGAGACGGGTGTCGCTCGGCTCCGGGAGGCGCAGTGGCTCCCGCGGGGCGCGGGCGAGCTCGGTGACGACGACTTCGAGCAGCAGACGGGCGCGGGGGCCGTCAGCCGGTTCCCGGTCGTCGAGGAGCGCGAGGTACGCCTCGCGCATCAGCGCGCTGGCCACGAGCACCGATGGCTCCGCCGGCAGCCGCCCGGCCGACGCCGCCGGAACCGGGAGCAGCCGGACATCGGTCTCGCCGTACGAGCGGCTGCCGTGCACGGAAAACGGTGGCACCCAGGTGATGCGGTTCGCCGGCGCGACCCAGGTGCCTGCCTGGGTCACGGTGACCAGCGCACCCGTGGCGGCGTACCGGAGCTGACCGAAGTCGTGGAAGTGCGGGGCGACGCCCTCGCCGTGGGCCAACGGCTCGCACACCGCCGAATCGGCGCTCCACAACACCGGCTCGTTCATGATCTCGGTCATCGGTGCCAGCGTAGCCCGCGTTCGCCGGCTTGGCGGGATATCGCATTTTCCTGGCGTGGTACCGGTGGTACGCCCTGTCTCGGGGCGTCGACCATGGACGAATGCCGGAGGTCGGCCGGTTTCCGGCCCGAACCCCGGATCGTTCCACGCACCCGAAACAGGAGAGTCATGCGAGTCATCACCCAGCACAACCTCGGCGGTCCCGAGGTGCTCACCGTCGTGGACGCGCCCGAACCGCGGCCCGTGCCGACCGAGGTTCTCGTCCGGGTCAAGGCGATCGGGCTGAACCCGCTGGAGGCGCGCCTGCGCGAAGGTGAGTTCCCCCTGCTCGGTCAGCCGCCGTTCGTCCTCGGCTGGGACATCAGCGGGGTGGTCGAACAGGCGCTGACCTGGCGGTTCAGGCCCGGCGACGAGGTGTTCGGAATGCCGGCGTTCCCGCGGGCGGCGAACGGGTACGCGGAGGTCGTGGCGGCGCCGGCGCTGCACCTGGCGCGCAAGCCCGCGTCGCTCTCGCATGTCGAGGCCGCGGCGCTGCCGGTCGTCGGGCTGACGGCGTGGCAGGGCCTGGTCGACCTCGCCGGGGTGAGCGCGGGCGATCGCGTCCTCGTCCACGGCGGTGGCGGCGGGGTCGGCCACGTCGCGATCCAGATCGCGAAAGCGCTCGGCGCCCACGTCATCACGACCGCGAGCGAGCGCAAGCGGAAGTTCGTCGAGGAACTCGGCGCCGACGAGGTGATCGACTACACGACGGCCGACTTCGCCGAGGTCGTCCGGGACGTCGACATCGTGCTCGACACGCTCGGCGGTGACACCGCCCGGCGTTCGCTCGACGTGCTCCGCGCGGGCGGTCACCTCGTGACCGCGGTAGCCGACGAGGACACGGACCTGATCGCGAAGGTCGAGGCGGCGGGAATGCGGTTCAGCGGTATCGGGGTCGACCCCGACCGTTCGCCCTGCGCGGTCTCGTCGAACTCGCCGACCAGGGCAAGCTCCGGGTCCACGTGCAGGAGACGTTCCCGTTCGAGCGCGTCGCCGACGCGCACCGGCTGCTGGACACCGGTCACCTGCAGGGCAAACTCGTCCTCACCGTGTGACCCGCGTGGCCTACCGCGGCGGCGGGGTGGAGCGTCCCCATCCCTTCGCCGACGTGAGGCGGTCCAGCAGCGGCCATACGCGGTAGCGGACGACCGTGTTGACGATCAGGGTCGTGTCGGTGTGCCGGACGCCGGGGATGTTCACCAGATCGATGGCGATGCGCTGGATGTCGCTGACCGAACTGGAGGCGACCAGGACCACGAGATCCTCACGTCCGGCCTGCGTGCGCGCCTCCAGCACCTCGGGCACCTCGTCGAGTGCTTCGATGATCTCGGGGATCCCGCGCTGGTCGACTTCGAGGCTGATGTGGGCCTGCACCGGCAGGCCGATCGCCGCCAGGTCCAGCTCCGGCCGGAACCCCCGCAGCACACCGGATTCCTCCAGGCGTCGCATCCGCGCCTGGATCGTGTTGCGGCTGACCCCGAGATCGCTCGCCAGCTGGGCGATGCCGGTGCGCCCACCCTGTTCGAGCTGCCCGATGATCTCCGCGTCGAGCCGGTCCAAGGTTGTCATATCGGCCACTCCTCCAGTCCGAGCACCACCGTATCTTGTCGGTCTGCATAGTTGTTGCCGGATGAGTTGACCGATCCGCCAGGTAGATCGAGAGTTACCACAACGGTGTGACCCATGCCATGGGCCGCACCACGCGCACGGCACCAGGAACGGAGGGACGCGATGACCGGCACCCTGCAGCACCGCGCATCGACCGGGTACGACCTCGACGACCGGTACCGGACCGGTGCTCCGGGCGTGCTGCTGACCGGGGTGCAGGCGATCGCCCGGCTGCTCGTCGAGCAGCACGAGCTGGACCGGCGGCAGGGCCGCCGGACCGCCACGTTCGTCTCCGGATACCAGGGCAGCCCGCTCGGGGGCGTGGACCGGCTGCTCGGCGGGATGCCCGAAACGCTGGCCGCGCACGACGTCACCTTCGTGCCCGGCCTCAACGAGGAACTCGCGGCCACGGCGGTGTGGGGCTCCCAGACGGACCTTCCGGTCGGCACCTCGCGCTACGACGGTGTGGTCGGCGTCTGGTACGGCAAGGGGCCCGGCCTGGACCGCGCCACCGACGCACTGCGTCACGCGAACATGTTCGGCGTCAATCCGGACGGCGGCGCGTTGCTGCTCGTCGGGGACGACCCGGGCAGCAAGTCGTCGACCGTTCCCGCGGTCAGCGAACGGTCGCTGGCGGCGCTGGGCATTCCCGTGCTGTTCCCGCGCAACGCGGCCGAGATCGTCACGCTGGGCCTGCACGGGATCGCGATGTCCCGCGCGTCGGGCTGTGTGGTCGCGCTCAAGATCGTCGCCGATGTCGCCGACGGTGCCTGGACCGTCGACGACGCCGTGTCCCGGATCCGGCCCGTCGTTCCACCGTCCACCTGGGACGGACGACCGTGGACCTACCGGCAGCGCACCGTCGACCTCGCTCCCGGCCACATCCAGTCCGCCGAGGCCGACCTGTACGGTCCGCGCGCGGCCACGGTCGTCGCCTACGCCGCGGCCAACGACCTCAACCCCGTCGTGGTGGACCCGCCCGCGCCCACCGTCGGCCTGATCGCCTCCGGGAGCACCTACGACGCGCTCCGCCAAAGCCTCCTCGACCTCGGCGTCGACGACGCCCAGCTCGGCCGGTCCGGGATCAGGGTGATGCGGATGGGCCTGATCCACCCCGTCGACCGGGCCGCCGTCGCGAAGTTCGCCGCCGGCCTCGAAGAGATCCTCGTCGTCGAGGACAAAACCGCCTTCCTCGAAACCCAGATCCGGGACGCGCTCTACGGAACCGCCCACACACCACGGGTCCTCGGGAAGAAGGACGCGGACGGCCGTCCGCTCATCCCGCACGACGGTGAGCTGACCGCCGCGCGGCTGGCGGCCCCGTTGCGCCGGATGCTGCGCGACCGCGTCCCACTCGCCGCCCCCGCCCGCGGTCCGATCCCGCTGCCCGTGCTGAGCACCTCACGAGCGCCCTACTTCTGCAGCGGGTGCCCGCACAACCGCTCGACCGTGCTCCCGGAAGGCTCCGTCGGCGGAGGCGGCATCGGCTGCCACACGATGGTGACGCTCGAAGGACGGAAATCGTCGTCGGTCACCGGGATCACCCAGATGGGCGGCGAAGGGGCGCAGTGGATCGGCCAGGCACCGTTCACCGATGTCGGCCACATCTTCCAGAACATCGGTGACGGCACGTACTTCCACTCCGGACAGCTCGCCGTCCAGGCGTGCGTCGCCGCCGGGGTCAACATCACCTACAAGCTTCTCTACAACGAAGTCGTGGCCATGACCGGGGCGCAGGACGCCGAGGGTGCGCTCCCCGTGGAGGCACTGACCCACAAACTCACGCGCGAAGGCGTCAGCCGGATCATCATCTGCGCCGACGAGCCGGGCCGTCACCGCCGTCGCAAACTCGCCAAGGGCACGCTGCTGTGGCACCGCGACCGGCTCGACGAAGCCCAGCGCCTGCTGCGGGACACCCCGGGCGTCACCGTCCTGATCTACGACCAGCACTGCGCCGCCGACGCCCGGCGGCAGCGCAAGCGCGGCACGCTGCCCGCGCGCACGACCAGGGTCGTCATCAACGAAGCCGTCTGCGAAGGCTGCGGCGACTGCGGCCGGAAGAGCAACTGCCTGTCGGTGCGTCCCGTCGAAACCGAGTACGGGCGCAAGACGCGGATCGACCAGACCTCCTGCAACACCGACTACAGCTGTCTCGACGGCGATTGCCCGTCGTTCGTCACCGTCGAGATCGACCCGCGTGCCGGGCGGGCGCGGCACGAGATCCCCGGTCCGCCGGAGGTCCCGGCCCCCGCGCCGTCCGGACGGCCGGGCGCCCAGAACGTGTTCCTCGCCGGCATCGGCGGCACCGGCATCGTCACCGTCAACCAGGTGCTCGCCACCGCCGCCGTGCTGGCCGGATTCGACGTCGAAACCCTGGACCAGACCGGGCTGAGCCAGAAGGCCGGACCGGTCACCGGTCACCTCCGTTTCTCCGAAACGGATCTCGCGCCCTCGAACCGGGTCTCACCGGGCACTGCGGACTGTCTCCTCGCCTTCGACCTGCTCACCGCCGCCGAACCCCGTCACCTGGCCTACGCCGACCCCACCACGACCATCGCCATCGCCTCGACCAGCGAAACCCCCACCGGCGACATGGTGTACGACCCGGCCGTCGGTCATCCGGCGGCGGACGACCTCGTCGCGCGCCTGTCTTCCGTGAGCGCCGAACTCCACACGTTCGACGCCCTCGCCGCCGCGCAGGCCCTGTTCGGCAGCACCGCGGCCGCGAACTTCCTCCTCGTCGGTGCCGCGTACCAGAGCGGCGCGCTCACGATTCCCGCCGACGCCATCGAGGAGGCGATCGGTGTCAACGGGGTGGCCGTGTCCGCCAACGTCGCGGCGTTCCGGTGGGGCCGGGCCGCCGTCGCGGCGCCGGACCGCTTCGCCGCCGCGATCGCACCACCGCGACGGGCGAAGGTTCCCGTACGGCTGGAAGCGCTGGCCGGATCGTCACTCGACGGCGAGGTCCGCCGCCTCGTCGAGCACCGGGCCGCCGAGCTCGTCGAGTTCCAGAACGCGCGGACGGCCGAGGACTACATCCGGTTCGTCGAACGGGTGCGGGACGCCGAACGTGCCGTCACACCGGAAACCCGCTTCACCGAAGCGGTCGCGCGCTACCTCCACAAACTCACCGCCTACAAGGACGAGTACGAAGTCGCCCGCCTCCTCACCGCCCCCGGGTTCGCCGAGGCCGCCACGGCCGAGGTCCCCGGAAGCGGGCGGGTGACCTTCCAGCTGCACCCGCCGATCCTCCGCGCGCTCGGACGGAAGAAGAAGGTCCGGTTCGGCCCCCGCTCCCACCGGCTGCTGCGCCTGCTGGCCGGTTTCAAGGGACTGCGCGGCACCCCGTTCGACCTCTTCGGGTACGCCCGCGTCCGGCGGCTCGAGCGCGCACTGGTCGCGCACTACCGCCAGGTCGTCACCGGCCTGGCCGAGAGCCTGACCCCCGAGAACTACGAACGCGCCGTCCGGATCGCGACCCTGCCCGATCTGGTGCGCGGGTACGAAGGTGTCAAACTCGCCAACCTCGCCGTCTACCGCGAACGCCTCGCCGCCGAAGGGATCGAGGTGGCGGATCTGACCTGACCGGCCGGTATGCGGGGGGCGGCATTCGCCGCGACGAGCGGGTTCCGCGGGGTCAGGGCCATGGGATCAGCAGGCGGCATCGACCCGAGCGGCGCGCTTGCGGGCGCAGCCGGTCAGCGGGGCGCCATGCGGATGGCGCCGTCCAGCCGGATGGTCTCACCGTTGAGCATCGGGTTCTCCACGATGTGGCGGGCCAGTGCCGCGAACTCGGCCGGATCGCCCAGCCGCGACGGATGCGGCACCTGAGCGCCCAGCGACGCGATCGCGTCCTCCGGCAGCGTCGCGAACAGCGGCGTGTGGAACAGGCCCGGCGCGATCGTGACCACCCGGACCCGCAAGCTCGCCAGGTCACGCGCGATCGGCAGCGTCATGCCGACGATGCCGCCCTTCGACGCCGAATACGCGGCCTGCCCGATCTGCCCGTCGAACGCCGCCACCGACGCCGTGTTGACGATGACGCCGCGTTCCTCACCCACCGGCTCGGCCTTCGAAATCCGCTCCGCCGCCAGCCGGATCACGTTGAACGTCCCGATCAGGTTGACCGAGACGACCTTGGTGAACGCGTCCAGCGGGAAAGCACCTTGCTTGCCCACCGTCTTGATCGCGTTGCCGATGCCCGCGCAGTTGACCGCCACCCGCAGGGTCCCCAGCCGCTCGGCCGCGTCCAGCGCCGCGGACACCTGGGCCTCGTCGGTCACGTCCGCCGCGGTGAACGCGACACCGTCCCCCAGCTCCTTCGCGACCGCTTCGCCCCGCGACGAGGGCAGGTCCACGATCATGACCTTCGCACCCCGACCGTGCAGCTCCTTGACCGTCGCCAGCCCCAGACCCGACGCGCCACCGGTCACCGCCGCGACCGCGTTGCCGACCTCCATGTCGCAACACCCCTTTCAGCCGGGCGACAGATTAGCGACTGAACGAGCGCTAAGTCCACCCGTGACGTGACGCCGCGCGGGCCACGCGCCCCAGCGCGCCGAGCGTCTCGCGGCTCCTGGCGCAGCCTCGCATCCCGGGCCGGGCCGCACGGCTCTTCCTGACCCGGCGGCGATCGCCGAACCGGACAGGCGTGCCCGGCGGGTGCATGTCAGGCAAAGTTCACCGTTTCGGCATGTTCCGGGTGCGGCGCACTGGTAGCTTTCCCCCCGATCGCAGGTTCGCCCCGTACTCGCAAGGAGCAGCACATGACCACCACGCGCCTTCCACGCCGCGCCACGGGGCACCGCCGGGGCGTTCGCGCCCTCGCCGCAACCGTCCTCACCTCCGCCCTGGGCGCACTGGCCCTGGTGACCGCCGCGCCCGCGTCGGCGACGCCCGACGACTGCACGAGGTGGACTTCCGGCTCACGCGGGCAGACGATCAACGTCGTGTGCACGGCGGGCACCGGCCACTACGGCATCGCCGCGGCCTGCTGGGACGGGTCCTCGGCCACCAGCAAGGTCGTCGGCATCGGCGAGACCGCCTCCGCCATCTGCTACAACAGCTCCGTGCGCAGCTCCATCCTCCACTTCTTCGCCTGATTCCGCCCCTCAGCTCCGGCCGGTGGCGAAGGTCTGGGCGCCGAGTACCGCCAGCATCTCCAGCTTCTCGGCGCTGCCGGTTCCGAGAGCGGGCGTGAACCACAGGAGGCGCTGGCGGCCGTCCTCGCTGAAGAGGTTGAGGCAGTTGACCTCCACCAGCCCGAGGGACGGGTGGATCAGGCGCTTGCGATCGTTCCGGCGGAACGCCACGTCGTGTTCGTCCCAGATCCTGGCGAACTCCGGTGAGCGCAGACGCAGATCTTCGATCATCGACTGCGCTTCGGTGTCCCCGGAGTCGCGGCGTGCGGCGGCAGCGCGCACGTCGGCGACGAACGCTCGCGACTGGGCATCGTGGTCTTCCCCGGGGTAGAGCGTCCTCGACCGGGGTTCGGTGAACCACCGGTGGACGAAGCTGGCCCTGCTGCCCCGAAACCCCGACTGGTCCCCCAGCAACGCGACGGCCATCGGGTTCTGCACGAGGGTCACGTGCAGGTCGGTGATGACCTGAGCGGGCGTGGTGGGCAGCCTGCTGATCAGATCCAGCATCCCCGGAGGCACGTGGGAAGCCGGACCACCCGACCGGGGGGTGGGGCGGTCGGCAAGGTGATACAGGTGCCGGCGTTCGTCATCGGTCAGTCTCAGCGCACGGGCCAGCGCGGCGAGCATCTGTTCCGACGGCTGGGACCCGGCTCCGCGTTCGAGTTCGTTGTAGTAGTCCACCGAGGCCCCGGCCAGCTGGGCGACCTCGTCGCGGCGGAGCCCGGTCACCCGCCGCCGGGGGCCGGCCACCAGACCCACCTCTTCGGGGCGGATGCGCTCACGCCGGGACCTGAGGAACGCGCCCAGCTCGACCAGTTTCCGGGAACTCACCTCACCAGTGTGCACCGGTGGCGGGACGTCGAAGCAGGGGACGGCATCCCCTGTTTCCCCTGGTGCACTGCCCGCAAGATGGTCACATGCCTTTCGCCAACTTCAAGGTTCCAGCCGGTACTCTCACGGCCGAGGACAAGCAGAAGATCGTCGAACGCACCACCGACCTCTACGCCGAAATCTACGGCGAGCGCGCGCGTCCGACCACCGTCGTGCTCGTCGACGAAGTCGTCGACGGCGGGTGGGGCGTGGCGGGCACCATCCTGACGGCCGCGATGCTCAACGGCGAACCCGACAGCCGGTGACCCTCCGGCCTCCTGCTTCCCGCCGCCGTTTCCCCTGCCCGTGCTCAGAACAGCGTCGCGGGCTCGACCGGCTCCGGCTCGGGCAGTGCGCCGAGTCCGGGTACCAGCGCTCGAACGTCGTCGTGGAAACGGCGGGCGAGCGACGGTGCGTCGTGGTTGTCGGGGGTGTGCAGGAAAACCGTCGGCGAGCGGCCCTCGCGCAGCCACCCGGCGACCACCGCCGTCCACGGCCGCCACCCCGCGACCGTCTCCTCGACCGAGTCCCGGCCGAGGTAACGGACGATCGGCCGGTCGGTCAGTGCCCGCGTCCGCCGGGGCAGGCGCGGTTTCCGGTCCCAGGCTTCCTGCTCGGCCTCGCTGGACGGCGGGCTCCGGAAGAAGACGGTGGTGTCGAACGGCACCCACTCGGCGTCCGCGGCGGCCAGCGCCCTCTCCAGCAATGACGTCGAGCCGGGATCGGTGAAGAACCCGGGGTGCCGCACCTCGACTGCGCGCCGGCGCGCGGCGGGGAGCCGGCGCAGGAATCGGACGAGGGCGTCGACGTCCGGCGGGCCGAACGAGGCGGGCAACTGCGTCCACAGGACCGCCCGCTCACCCAGGGGTTCGATCGCGTCCAGGAACGCCCGCATCTCGGCCTCGACCCCCGCGAACCGGCGCTCGTGGGTGACGACCTTGGGCAGCTTGACCACGAACCGGAAGCCGGGGCCGGTCTGCCGCGCCCAGGTGGCGACGGTGTCGCGGGCGGGAGTCGCGTAGAAGGTGGTGTTGCCTTCGACCGCGTTGCACCAGCCGGCGTAGGCGCGCAGTCGTTCCCTCGCCGGCAGCGACGGCGGCAGGAACCGCCCGGACCACGCCTTGTGGTTCCACATCGCGCAGCCCACGTGCAGACGTGTCACTCCGCCGGCTCCCCTCGATCGTGAGGGAAAACTACTATCCCGGACGGCTGTTTCCCCGCGCGACCCCGGAAACGACCGGGCCGACGAGCGACGGTGCACCACGGCGGTCCTGTCGGGGAAGCGGCGGGACAGGACATGGCTCTGGGGAAGATGGGTCATGAAGCCGCGCGCCCTCGCACCGCAACTCAAGGCGCGCGCGAGCCCAGCCTGCAACACTGGTTCCGGCCGCCACAGGGGTCAGGCAGAGGGTTCCGGGTGGCGTTCCCTGAGCGTGGCGAGCAGTTTCTGCACGCTCCACATGCTGCGTTCGACGTGGGCACGCATGGCGCGTTCCGCCTCGGCAGGCTCCCGGCCGCGCACGGCCGCCAGGATCTCGTCGTGTTCGGCGATGGTGGCTTCGTGGAAGGTGCCGCCCTCCGGGAGCAGCGCGAGCGCGGGGTGACAGCACTGGCGGGACTCCTCGATGCCGCGCACGAGGAACGGGTTGGCGGTGATGTGGGCCAGCGTGAGGTGGAAGACCGCGTCGCTGCGCATGAACGACGCGTCGTCCGGCGACTCGCGCAGCTGGTCGTGCGCGGACTGGAGCGCGGTCAGTTCCGCGGCCGTGCGCCGCTCGCTCGCCAGCCTCGCCACGGCAGGCTCCACCAGGCACCGGTACTCCATCGCCAGCCGGATCTCGTCGCGGTTGCGGACCGCTTCGGAGATCACGCCATGAAAGCGTGACTCGTCCTCGCTCGCGCCCCGGACGAACGCGCCACCGCCGCGGCCGCGGCGCTGTTCGATCAGGCCTTCCGACCGCAGCTGCCGGAACGCCAGCTGGACCGGCGTGCGGCCGACGCCGAGCATCTCGGCGAACTCCCGCTCCGAGGGCAGTGCCGACCCCGGCGGCAACAGCCCCAGCCGGATCTCCCGGCGCACGAGGTCGGCCACGTACCGGTTGGCGTCGACCTCCGGGGGCGGCAACGCGACCGCACGCGGAGACAACCCGCTGACGCTCAACCCCACCGGCTCAGGCACCCGTCGCGCTCCCCCGCCCAGAGACACCACTCACCTGCCCATGCTAGCAAGCGCCGGGCCCGGCCCCCGGCCTCACGAATACCGTTCCCGTTCCCACTCGGTGACGGCGTTCTGCCACGCGTGCAGTTCCCATTCGCGCGTGCGCAGGTAGTATTCGCAGAATCCGGCGCCGAGCACCTTGTCCAGTCCGGCGTCGCGCCGCCGGAACTCGGCCACGGCACCGTCGAGGCTGGACGGCAGCGGTTCGTCGTACCGGTCCAGTCCGCCACGGTCCGGAATGGACGGTTCGATGAGTCCGAGGTGGACCGAGGCCGCGATGGCCGCCAGTGTCAGGTAGGGGTTGCAGTCCGCGCCGGGGCGTCGCAGCTCGAAGCGGCTCGAACTGGGACCGCGCAGCAGGGCACGCAACGCGAACGACCGGTCGTCGGTGCCGCAGGACGCCCGCACCGGCGCGAAGTAGCCGGGCACGAGCCGTTTGTAGGAGTTGATCGTGGGGTTGTAGACCAGGCTCAGCGCGGGCAGGTTCGCCAGGACCCCCCAGGCGATCCGGCGGTAGGTCTCGTCTTCCAGGTCCGTCTCGGCCGACCGCAACACGTTGGCACCACTCTCGTCCCACAGCGAGAAGTGCACGTGCGCGCTCGACCCTTCCTCCCGCGCGAACGGTTTGGCCAGGAAACTCGCCCGCAGCCCGTGCGGCCGGGCCGCCTCGGCCGCGGCGAGGCGGAGCAGCGCGGCCGTGTCGGCGGCGGCCAGGCCGTCCTGCGGGTCGACGTTGACCTCGATGAGGCCGGGCGCCCCCTCCGCGTGCACCACGGACAGGTCCAGCCGGAGGGCGTCGGCGTAGTGCCGCAGCGTGCCGAGGAACCCGGCGACCTCGGACAACGTCAACGGGCTGTAGCTGAGACCGGAGGTGGCGGGTTCCCACCCACCGGCCCGAAACAGCCGGAACTCGAACTCGAACGCCGCCCGCACGCGAAGTCCCTGGTCGGCGAGCGCTCCCAGTGCGCGCCGCAACACCTGGCGCGGGCTGACCTCGCACGGCAGGCCGCTGGTTTCGTGGAGATCTCCCAGCAGCAGTGCGGAATCCGGGAACCACGGCACCGGCCGCCAAGTGGTCTCGTCGGGCCGCAGCAGCAGGTCCTTCGCGCCGCCGTTGAGCCCCATGGACGGCAGTGTCGTGATCGGTTCGTCCCGGGGATCCACGGCGAGCAGCAGGTCGGTGGTCGGCAGCCCCTCGGCGCGCGCCCGGTCGTCGACGAGCCGGGGTTCGACCATCTTGCCGCGCAGGCCGCCGTGCAGGTCGGGGAAGAGCAGCAGGAGCGAGCGCACGTCGGCGGGCGGCGTGCCCGCGGGGGTGGTGGCTGTCGCAGACATAGTCATCCCTCGACTTCCTCAATGGATTCCACCATGAGCCTTTTTCTAACAGAAGCACTCGGCGGCCCGCAAGGTTCCGCTTGACGCCGCCCGCACCGTCCCTTACAAAAGGAGTGTCTACCGCTCCAATTAGCCGAGCACGAGGAGTGAGCCGATGACCGCAGCGTACGACCGGGACCCGCTGGAGACCGCCGCGCTGGAACACCTGTGGCTGCACAGCAACGACCTCGAGTGGAACGAGCTCACGCACGGCGGGCTCCGGGTGTTCGTCGAAGGGCGTGGCGCGACGCTGACCGACGTACGCGGCGGCACCTACCTCGACGGGCTGTCCGGCCTGTTCGTCGTCGCCGCGGGCCACGGGCGCACCGAGATCGCGGACGCGATGGCGGCACAGGCCAAGAAGATCGCCTACACCGCCGCGTCCAACGCGGCCAACCCCGCCGCGATCACGTTGGCGGAAAAGATCAGTTCGCTGACCCCGGGCGATCTGGACCGCGTGTTCCTGTGTTCCGGGGGCTCGGAGGCCGTCGAGAGCGCGATGAAGATCGCCAAGCAGGTCCAGGTGATGCGCGGCTTCGGCAAGCGGTACAAGATCATCGCCCGGCGCGGGTCCTATCACGGCACCACGTTCGGCGCCGCCAGCCTGACCGGCAGCGCCGACGAGAGGTACTTCGGACCGTTCATGGCCGGCGTGAGCAAGGTCCCCTCCCCCAACCACTACCGCAACGTCTTCGGCCTGACGGGCGAAGCCGGCGACATCATGTGCGCCCGCTTCGTCGAGCAGGAGATCCTGACCCAGGGCCCCGAGCACGTCGCGGCGGTCATCGGCGAGCCGATCTCGGTCGCCAACGGCACCCACCTGCCCGGCCCCGTCTACTGGCGGATGCTGCGCGAGATCTGCGACCGCTACGGCGTCCTGCTCATCATGGACGAGGTCATCACCGGCTGGGGCCGCACCGGCACGTGGTTCGCCGCCGAGCACTACGGCGTAGTGCCCGACCTGATGACCATGGCGAAGGGACTGTCCAGCGGCTACGCGCCGATCGCCGCGGTCGCGGCGCGCTCGTCGCTGTTCGACGACTTCCGGCCGGACGGCCGGGCGCTCAACCACCTGATCACCTTCGGCGGTCACGCCGTCGCCGCGGCGGCCGCGCTCAAGAACATCGAGATCCTCGAACGGGAAAACCTCGTCGAGCGTTCGGCCGAGATGGGCACCTACCTGTTCGAACTGGCCCAGCGGCTGCGCGAGCACCCGACGGTCGGCGACGTCCGCGGCGGGCAGGGCCTGTTGTGCGCCATCGACTTCGTCAAGGACAAGAGCACGAAGCAGGCGTGGGGCACCTCGCACCCGTTCATCAAGTTCCTGGCACTGCGCACCCAGGAAGAGGGTCTGGTGACGCGGGTGTGGGACGTGCTGCACCTCGCGCCGCCGTTCGTCCTGACCCGCGAGGAGGCCGAGCGGGCGATCGAGATCGTCGACCGCTGCCTCACCGAGGCGGAACACAAGTTCGCCGACGAGATCGCCTGACACGCCATGACCACACCCGTCATCGGAGTCTGCGCGGCGTTCGAACCCGCCCGCTGGGGGTTCTGGGACCAGCAGGCCGCGATCCTCCCCGACACCTACCTGGCCAAGGTACGCGCGGCGGGCGGCCTGCCGGTCGGCCTGGTGCCCGACCCCCGTGCCGTGGCGCGGCCCGGTCTGGTGCTGGACCGGGTCGACGGTCTGCTGCTCATCGGCGGCGTCGACCTGGAGCCAGAGACGTATGGCGCGCCCAAGAGCGCGCGCACCGAGGCGACCGTGCCGCGGCGCGACGCGTTCGAACTGTCCCTGGCCCGTGCCGCGCTGGCCCGGAACCTGCCGGTGCTGGGGATCTGCCGGGGCATGCAGATCCTCAACGTGGCCGCGGGCGGCACGCTGCACCAGCACCTGACCGACTCCGGGTTCGCCGAACACCGGCCCAGCCCCGGACGTCTGGACAGCGCGACCTTCCACGAGGTCGACGTGGTCCCCGGCTCGCACGCCGCGTCGCTGTCGGGCAGTGGTGTGCAGATCGTCAACTCCCATCACCACCAAGGGGTGGACGAGCTGGGCGAGGGTGCCGTGGTGACGGCCTGGTCCCTTCCGGACCGGCTCGCCGAGGCCATCGAGTTCCCGTCCCGCCAGTACGCCCTGGGTGTCCAGTGGCACCCGGAGGTCGACCACCTTCACCACGCGCTCACCGTCTTCGTCGCGGTCGCGGCGCGGACGGCCAAGGAGGAGCAGCCAGCGTGACCACCCTCGACGTCATCGAGCCCGCCACCGAGCGCGTGCTCGACACACTCGAACTGACCGATGTCGCCGAACTGGACGCCGTCGTCGCCCGCGCCGCGACGGCGCAGAAGCTGTGGGCCGCGGAATCCCCGCAGTACCGCGGGCAGGCCCTGCTCGCGGTCGCTGCGGCGATCGAGTCGAACGCGGAACGACTGGCACGGCTGGAATCCCGCAATGTCGGGATGCCGATCGCCGAAGCACGTGGCGCCGTCGCCGGCGCGGCCGCGACGTTCCGCTACTACGCGGCGGCGCCGGAACGGCTGCTGGGACACACCATTCCCGTCGACGGCGGTGTCGACATGACCTTCCGCGAGCCGATCGGGGTCGTCGGCCTGATCACCCCGTGGAACTATCCGCTCACCATCGCGTCCTGGAAGGTGGCACCCGGTCTGGCCGCGGGCAACGCGATCGTGCTCAAACCCGCGGAGCTGACCCCGCTCACGGCACGCGAGCTGGCGGCGATCGCGACCGCCGCCGGACTGCCGGAGGGCCTGCTGACCGTGCTCGTGGGCCCGGGCCGGACGATCGGCCGGGCGATGGTCGAGCACCCGGGGATCGGCAAGATCGCCTTCACCGGGTCCACTGACGTCGGCAAGGACATCGCGCGGCGCGCGGCGGGCACGCTCAAGCGGGTCACGCTGGAGCTGGGCGGGAAATCGGCCGCGCTGGTGTTCGCCGACGCCGATCTCGACGCCGCCGCGAGCGGGCTGACCGGTGCCGTCTTCGGCAACTCCGGGCAGGACTGCTGCGCGCGGTCCCGCGTGTTCGTCGAGCGGCCCGCGCTGGAGGGATTCCTGGAGCGGCTGGAGAAGGTGGTCGGCGGCATCGTGGTCGGCGATCCACTGGACGAGAACACCCAGATGGGGCCGCTCGTGTCGGCCGGGCAGGCGGCCCGCGTGCGGGCTCATGTGGACGGTGCGCCGGTGCTCTTCCGCGGCTCCGCACCGGAGGGGCCCGGTTACTGGATGCCGCCCACGGTGCTGCATCCGATCGATGACGCGCACCCGGCGGCGCGGGAGGAGATCTTCGGACCGGTCGTGTCGGTGTTCGCCTTCGACACCGAAGCCGAGGCGGTGGTCCGCGCCAACGACACGGTGTACGGCCTGGCCGGGTCGATCTGGACGTCCGACGCCGCGCGGTCCCTGCGCGTGGCGCGTGCGGTCGACGCCGGTGCCCTCGCGGTCAACTCCTACACGTCGGTGCGTGTCACCACGCCCTTCGGCGGGTTCAAGCAGTCCGGTCTCGGCCGTGAACTGGGCCCGGACGCGCTGGATGCCTACACCGAGGTGAAGAACGTCTTTTTCAGCACGACGGGCTGACGGCGGCATGGCCCGCGAAGAAGTGCGTGAGCATGAAGTGGGCCTGGGCGAGGACGGCGGGATCGCCGTCCTCGTCGTCGGTGAAGGCGAACTGGACGAGCCGTTCCAGCGCGTGCAGGGCCACGCTGCAGTGGGCCTGGGTGAGCCCGTCGAAGGCCGGGGCGTGCTGCCGGAACTGCTCCAGGACGCGGCCGGCCCAGTCCTCGATGACCAGCTCGTCGAGGGTGCGGACGCGTTCGGTGAGGTTCTGCCGCACCCAGAGCTCGCGGACCAGCGGGATCCGGTGTTCCTGCGTGTAGTAGCCGGTCAGGATGTCGACGATCTCGGTCCACTGCTCGCCCGGCCGGTCTTTCAGAGCGCGCGTGAGCCCTTCGGTCGAGCTCTGCATCTGGCGGTGACACAGCTCTTCGAGCACCCGTTCGGGACTCTCGAAGAAGGCGTAGAACGAGCCCCGGCTGACCCCCGTCTTCTCCAGCAGCAGGGTCGGTGACCCCACCACCGCCTCGTAACCGAGGTTCTCGACCAGCTCCGTCGCGGTCTCCAGCACGTGCTCGACCATCGCGCGGGAACGTTCCTGGACCGGCAGCTTGCGCAGTCCCCCCGTGACCGGGGCACGTGGGCCGGATCTGCGCTCGTACGCGGTCCGTCTCATCGGTACTCCCCCGTTCCACCTGTTACGACCACATTACACGACTGCAGTCGCGTTACCAACCTGGACTCCAGTCAGGTTTCGCGGGTGTCAGAACGAAAAGAGGGCCCCCGGCCGGCAGCCGGGGGCCCTCTGGTGCGCTCGCGATCAGACCGGGGCCAGCGGCAGCACCGTCTGCGCGTTGCGGACCAGGATCTGGTCGAGCACGTCGTCGTCGGCCCCCTTGCGCTTGAGCCACGGCACGATCACGCGGTGGATGTAGCCGTAGCCGTTCCCGCCGAACTTCTGCCTGCTGGTCTTGAAGCAGATGTCGTGCGAGAGCAGCAGCCGATCGGCGAGACCGGCCTTGATGAGACCGAGGATGGTCTCCACGCGCAGCTCGTCGGACGGGTAGACGAAGTCCACCTCCGGCTCGTACCCGCTGGGGTAGCCGAACAGGTCGAGTTCGACGTAGCAGCCGAGCTCGGCGACCACGTCCGGGAACCGCGGATCGCGGGAGAACCCGTCGCAGTGCCCCATGATCACCCGGCTCATGTCGGCACCGAGGTCGGCGATGCGGCGGCCGATCTCGAGCAGTGTGCCTGCTCCGGGCACGTAGTAGGGGTTGTGGATGGACAACGCGGCGCCGGTCTGCCGGTGCGCGCGCACGCTCGCCGCGAGCGCCCGCTCTTCCAGCGGGTCGATCGGCCAGGACAGGCCGACCTCGCCGACGATGCCGGCCCGCACGTCGGTGCCCTCCATACCGACGGTGATGTCCCGGGCGATCTCGTCGACCATCTGGTCCTCGGTCATGGACCTGCGCTCGCCGGGCCAGCTCGCGGCCACGTAGTAGGACGACCCGGCCACGATGTGCACGCCGGTGACCTCGGAGACGTACCGCAGACCGGCGGCGTTGCGGCCCATGCCGATCGGGGACAGGGTGACCAGTGTACCGACGCCGAGGCCGGGCAGGACCGAGAGCTCGTCGATCGCGTCCTTCTCGTCGCCCATGTGCAGGTTCCCGCGGTTGGCGCACGGGTTCTCGCGCCAGTGCCACAGGTTTTCCAGCGTGGGGCCGGCACCGGGGTCGGCGGAGGCGCGCGGGTCCTCCCCCGGGTCCCAGTACATGTCCACGGCACCGAAGACGTGCTCGTGCGGCAATGTGGAGCCCATTTCCGCGGGGTCGATGTCCCCGCGGACGGTGCGTAGTGTGCCCGGCATCTGTCGCTCCTTTGTGGTCAGAAAGCCGTGTAGACCTTGAACACGGTTTCGTGGATGTCCCACGTGCCCGCCCAGCCGAGCGGGAACACGGCGCTGTCACCGGCCTTGATCTCGTAGGTTCGGCCGCCGTCCTCGGTGACGGTCATGCGGCCTTCGAGCACGGTGACGGACTCGTTGGTCTCGAAGACCCAGCGGGACGGCCCTGGCGCGCACTCCCAGAGGCCGACTTCGAGCACGCCGTCGCCGGTCCACAGCTTCTTGCCCGCGGTCCGCATCGGCTCGCCGGTGGCTTCGGGCAGGGGACCCCAGTCCTCCAGCTCGATCGCGCGCGCGTCGGTGAGGACCACGGTGGGCACCGAGGAGGTGTGTGTCATCGCTGCTGTTTCCTTTCGCTGGGTGAACGGTCAGCTGTGCAGCCGCAGGGGCAGCGTGTAGTAGTGGCGGGAGGCGTCGGTGTTGCGCATGTCCGGCTCGGCGGTCAGCTCGACGCGCGAGTACCGGGCCGAGATCCGCTCGAACACCACCCGGATCTCGGCTTCGGCGAGCAGCCGTCCCTGGCACCCGTGGCTGCCGAAGCTGAACGTGAGGTTCCGGGTCTGCTCCGGGGGCCGGGTGAAGTCGAACTCGTCCGGGTTGTCGAACACCGCCGGGTCGTGGTTGGCGGCGCCGAGCATCAGGCGCAGGCTGCTGCCCGCGGGAACGTGGACGCCGTGGATCACCAGGTCCTCGGTCGTCGTCCGGGTCACGACGGGCTCGGGCGCGTCGAAGCGGGCCAGTTCGGCGACGAACGCCTCGTGCCGGTCCGGATGGGCCCGGAAGGCGTCCAGGAGTTCCGGTTCCCGGGTGAACAGGTGCAGGCCCGAGCAGATGAGGTAGGTGGCGTCCATGTGGCCGACGACGTAGAAGAACAGCGTCGTCGCCAGGACTTCCGCGGCGCTCATCTCGCCCCGGTCCTGCGCACCCAGCAGCGAGTCCAGCAGCCCCTCCCCCGGGTTCGCCCGCTTGAGCTCGATCAGCGCGGCGGTCCGACGGCGCAGTTCGTCCAGCGCTTCCTCGGCCCGTTCGAAGTCACGCGGGGCCGGGCGTGCGCTGAGGATGGGCATCGCCTGCCGCATCAGCCGCCGCACCCCGTCGTGGTCGTCGGCGGGAACGTCCAGGACATGGCAGACCGTGCGGTGCGTGACTTCCACCGCCAGGTCGGAGCCGTCGACGAGCCCGTCCGGGCCGAGTCCGTCGAGGAGCCGGTCGGTGAACCCGGCCGTGGTCTCGGCCCATTCGCGGACCCGCTTGGGGGTGAACCACTTGCTCGTCTGGCGGCGCAGCCGGGTGTGGCCGGGTTCGTCGTGCCCCAGCGCCATGTCCAGGAGCACGCGCCAGGCGCCGGCCTTCTTCCATTCCGGCGCGATGCGGATCGAGGGCAGCCGGCCGTAGTGCATCAGGTCCTCGTACCGGGTGAGCACGAAACTGCCGTCGGCGTCGTCCCGCATGATCGGCGCTTCGGCCAGCGCGCGGGCGTAGTAGGGGTAGGGGTCGATCCGGAACCGCGGGTCGGTCCACGGCAGGAACCCGGTGACCTCCGGGCAGTCCGCCGGAACGGTGGCCGCGCTCGTCCGAGCGTCCATGGGCGTTGTCCTTTCCGTAGTCGTGACTGATCAGCCCGCGGTCTGGCCGAGACCCGCGAAGGTCCGCGGCCGGGCCGCTTTCAGATAGAGCGCGAGCCCCACGCCGGCCACCGCGGAGACGGCGAGAACGGTGAGCAGCACGAGGTTCTGTCCCGGCGCGCCGCCGACCACCAGATCGAAGTGCAGGACGGCGAGCACCACGGTCGTGCCGAGCGCCGTCGCCGCCATGCCCGGGGCGAAGTAGCACTTGAACCAGTTCTCCCCGGCGGACCCGCCGTGGCGCGCGAACCACGCGATCACCGACACGCTGACCAGTGCCATCAGGGTCAGCAGGCCAACGGTGGCCAACCCGAACAGCTGCGCGTCGAGCCCGGTGCCCGCGGTGTTGGTCAGGCCGAGTGGCAGCAGGACCACGGCGACGACCAGGGCCGTGACCGTGGACGCGCGGGCAGGCGAGCGGTGGCGGGGGTGCACCTTGGCGAGGTAGGCGGGTAGCGCCCGGTCGCGGCCGAGGTTGTAGAGGTAGCGGGCCACCACGTTGTGGACCGAGATCGCCGCGGCGAGCTCGGAGGTGATGATGAACAGGAACGTCAGCTGCGTGAAGAACGGAGCCACGAACTGCCCGATGGCGTCGGGGAACATGGACTTGGGGTCGTTGGTCGCCGCGTCCACCGCGCCCGAGCCGTAGGCGGTGGTGAGCAGGTAGCACGACAGGATGTAGAGGACACCCACGAACAACACGGCGCCGTAGGTGGCGCGGGGAATCGTGCGGTCCGGAGCGCGGACCTCGTCGCGGAACACCGCGGTGGCTTCGAAACCCAGGAACACCATGACCGCGAAGAGCATGGTGACGCCCACGTCACCGTGCGCCAGCGCGGACGGCGAGAACGGGGTGGCGGAGAAGCCGTCCGGGCCGCCACCGCGCAGCACGACGGCCACGTTGAAGGTCAGGGCGATCGCGACTTCCAGCACCATGGCGACGCTGAGGACCCTCGCCGACACCTCGATGTGGAAGTAGCACAGGACGCCGACCACGGCCCAGGCGATCCCGGCCCACAGCCACCACGGTGTCGCGGGCCCGTTCACGCTCGAGATGAGTTCCGTCGCGGTGAGGCCGAGGAAGACGAAACACCCGCCGAGCATCAGCAGATAGGACACGACCGCAAGGAAGGCCGCGCCCAGTCCGCTGACCTTGCCCAGTCCGGCGCTGACGAACGCGTAGAAGGAACCCGGTTTCGGAATGCGCCTGGTCATCGTCACGTACCCGACCGCGAACAGCAGCAGCAGGATCGTGGTCGCGACGAAGGCGAGCGTGGCGCCCCGCCCGCCGAAGGTGATGGTGAACGGGATGAACCCGGCCACGACGGCGATGGGCGCCGAGAAGGCCAGTACGGTCAGCATGAGGGAGCCGGCCCCCATCCGGCCCGAGAGCCTGTCCGGAACGGCGCCGGTGCCGGGGTCCGTGGTCGACGGCGGGTTGACGACGGGCGTGCTGTCACTCATTTCTGGTGCCTCTTTCGGAGGAGGTGAGTGTGCGGCGGTGGCAGGTGCCGTTCCCGGCCGGTCAGGACGGCGTGGCGACGGCGAGGACGGTGCTCACCCAGGCGACCGCGACGTCGGACGGATTCAGCCCGCTGTCCGCGTCGTGGTATCCGGTCTCCCCGATCTGGGTCGCGCCCAGTGCGGTGAAGGTGGCCCTGAGGGTGGCGACGCCGAGGTTGTACGTTTCGTAGGTGCTGTCGCCGAGACCGAACGCGGCGAACCGGACACCGGACAGGTCGGGTTTGGCTTCCACGAGCGCGTCGTGGAAGGGCGCGGCGGTGTCGGGCAGGTCGCCTTCGCCGTAGGTCGACACCACGAGGACGACCATGTCCGCCTCGCCGAGATCGTCGACGGCGTAGTCCTCCATGTCGGCTACCCGCACCGCGGTCCCCTTCTCCTGCAGCGCGGCGGAGATGTCGTCGGCCACCAGTTCGGCGTTGCCGGATTCGGTGCCGAAGAGGACGATCAGCTCGTTCACACCCGGTCCTTTCTGTCGTCGGTCAGTGAGCGCCGGTGGCCAGCGCCAGCATCCGGTCGAGGTCGGTGATCTTGCGACGGCACCGGCCGGGCCGCGCCGACCGCTCTTCGGCGGCCTCGATGCGCTGCCAGTCGCGGAACCCGACCACCCGGCAGGCGAGCAGGTCCGCGACGCCGGCGAATCCGGGCCTGCCCGCCGTGATCCGGCCGGCTTCGAAGTCGTCCACGATGGACCGGACGACACGCTGGGCGTGCTTGCGGTTTTCGGCGATCGTGCCCCGCGGGCCCCGGCTGAGCCATCCCACCCGGTACACGTGGTCGTCCGCCCAGTCCGGACCGGGGCATCCGTCGTCCTGCGCCGCGCCGTGCGTGAACCCGATGGCGGTGACGACGGAGTCGGTGACGAACTCGACCGGTTCGCCACCGTCCCGGCGTCGCGCGGTCAGGACGGTCCGGCCGTCCCGGGTGGTCACCGATTCGGGGACGAGTCCGAAGTGGAAGGTCACGCGGGTGCGGCCCGGCTCCTCCCGCGCCGGGACAGCACACGTCCGCAGCAGGTCCGCGACCGGGCCGCGGTCCTGGTCGCCCAGCCCCGGGGCCCCGATGTCCACACCGTCCAGTGCGATGAGCTCGCGGAGCATGGCCGCGTCGCACTTCGCACCGGACGCGTCGGACCGGGCGACCACGTCGAGGACCGCCGGCCGCGCCGGGCGCAGTTGCCCGAGCAGTTCGTCGTCGATGTCCGATCCGGTGAACGCCTCGGAATCCTTGGACAACAGCCGGAGCACGTCGAGTGCGACGTTGCCGATCCCGACGACGAGCACCCGCGAACCCAGCGGCGTGCGGGGCAGGCCGTGATGGGGAAACCCGTTGAGCGCGCGCAGCAGCGCACCCGCTCCAACGACCCGTGCCCGTGGATCGCGCGGCACGTCGAGTTCGCGGTCGCCGGGAAGACCGGTCGCCAGCACGACGACGTCGAAACTCGCGGCCAGGCGGGCGAAGCCGATGTCGCGGCCTACCGTCACGTTGCCGGCGAACCGGATGCCGCCGCGGGTGAACAGCCGGTCGAACTGCCGCACCACACCCTTGGTGCCCTGGTGGTCGGCGGCCACCCCGTAGCGGATGAGCCCGTAGGGCGCGGGCAGCGATTCGAAGACGGTGATCTCCGAGTCCGGCCAGGTCTTGGCCAGGAACTGCGCGACGTAGCACCCGGAGGGGCCACTGCCCACCACGGCGACGGTGGGACCGGCGGTCCCTGCCGGCGCGGGCGGGGGGACGTGTTGCGACGAGTGCGTTCCGACCATGCCATCACCTCGCGTAGCGCTATGACTGCGGGAACAGACTAGGATCGAGATTTGAGACGCGACCACAGTCGCGTTCGACGTAGATTAATACACGACTCGCGTCGTGTCCACCGCTCGACTTCGCGGAGTTCACGCGTACACTCGTGAGCCACCGCCGGAGTCACCACCGTGCGGCGCAGCCCACGCGAAGGAGCGTTCGTGTCACGACCGGCTTCCCGGACGCTCGCCGCCGCCTGGCACGAGCGGCTCGACGGCGGCCTGCGCAAGCAGCCGGTGCAGGAACGTTCCCGCACGATGATCGAGCACGTCCTGACCACCGCGGCGGAACTGGTCGAGAACCTTGGCTACGAGGCGGTGGTGGGGTCACCGACCCTGCTGCTGGAGAAGTCCGGCGTCAGCCGGGGCTCGTTCTACGCCTTCTTCGAGACTCCGGAAAGCGTTCTCGACGAACTGTGCTACCGGCAGATGCGGGACGCGACGGGAAGTTTCCAGCAGGCCCTGGACGACCGGCCCGGGAAGCGGTGGGCCGAGATCGTCGACGTGGTGATCGACTACTACACGCAGGAGCACCGGATCCCGCTGATCCGGGAACTGTGGGTGCGCCAGAACCTCACCGACCGCGTCCGCACCCTCGACGAGCTGTGCATCGAGGACTGGGCCGGCCGCGTGCTGCACCAGTTCCAGCGCCACGCTCCCCGCTTCGGCGAACTGACCCAGCTGCACTGCAGCGTCGCCCTGCACGCACTGGAACGACTCGTCCAGTTCGCCTTCGCCGACGACGGGGACGGCGACGCGACCGTTCTCGCCCAGGCCCACTTCATGCTCACCCGATTCTTCGCGGGCCACTCCGGCGAGTAGCGCCGGGACCGGCTGGGCTGTTACGCGGGACGCGGGTAGTAGGCCGTGCAGTCCATCAGGCGCCGCGCGGTGCGGCTGAAACCGAGCAGATCGAAGGCCACGTGCGGGGGCCGCGGGACCGTGCGGACGGCGACGCGCGCGGGGGTGACGCCGGATGGGTGTCCGATGAGGACGGTGTCCGGGCGCCGCCGGGTGGTGACCGCGTCGACCACCGAGCCCCGGATCCGGGAGGCGGCGGCGAGACAGACCGACGCGGTGCCCGCGATGCTTTCGTGCAGGCGGTTCATGAAGATCAACCGGACCCGCAGGTCCATGTCACCGCTCTCCGCCGCCGTGCCGGCCAGCGTCCGGTAGTCGCCGGGTGGCGCGACGAAACCCACCATCGGCAGCCCGGGTGACTCGTCGTCGGCGTGGCGCCAGTTCGTGCACAGGCGAAGGCGCGCCGCGGCTTTGCCACGGATCTCCCGGACCACCTCGAGCAGCGCGTCGTCGAAGTCGAGTTCACCGCCGTCGACCCCCAGGTCGGCGGCGGGGATCCAGGCGCACGGGTTTCCGGCGTCGCAGATCGTGGCGTGCACGAGCGAACCGCTCTCCAGCAGGATGTCGTCGACCGGGTTGCCGGTGGGGAGCAGTGCGCCGGTCTTCGCGCCCACCGTGCCGGACCAGTCCATGACGATTTCGGCCCCCGTGCCCGGTACGCCCGGGACGGCGAAGTCGCCGACCACCCTGGCCTTTCCCTCGTGCACGGGCACGTGCGCGGTCATCACCGCGCCGGTGTTGGTGTTGTGGATCCGGACCGGTGTGGTGCCCTCGACCGCCGCCACCAGGCCCTCGTCGATCGCGAACGGGCCCACCCCGGCGGAGATGTTGCCGCAGTTGCCCGAGTAACCGACGGCGGCGCGGTCGATCTCGACCTGGCCGAAGGTGTAGTCGACATCGGCATCGTCGCGCGTGGACGGTGCGACGATCGCCAGTTTCGACGTGATCGGCCGGGACCCACCGAGGCCGTCGATCTGCAGCGGGTCCGGGGAACCCATGAGCCGGATCAGCACGGCGTCCCGGGCGGGGCCGGGGGCCGGGAGGTCGGCCGCGTGGAAGTACAGTCCTTTGCTCGTCCCGCCGCGCATCAGCACACAGTGGACGGTCAGCTGGTCCGTCATGCCGCCGCCAGCGTCCGGACGAGTGCGCGCACCGACGACTCCGGTGTCAGGCCGAGCACGCCGTCGGCGATGCCCGCGACCTGGCCGTCGTCGAAGACGCGACCGGCCAGCGAGGCGAACTTGGCGCGAAGCGCGTCGTCGCCGATCCGGTTCTCCGGTTCTCCGAGCGGCACCGGGACCGCACGGGAGACGCCCGGGCCGACGGTCAGCACGCCTCCGCCGTTGGGGACGCTCTCGTCGGCCGTCACCGTGATCCGGTCCATCATCGCGATCACGTCCGGATCGGTCAGGCGCTGGTAGCTCGCCCAGTCGACACGACCGTCCAGCCAGGCGCACGCGACCTGGAAGTGCACGCTGAACTGGGCGTCCACGACGCTCTGCGGCCTGCGCTTCGCCGCACCCGGCTCGCCGATGATCGGCATGGCGGCCGCCGGGATGCCCACCAGCAGTGCGGTGCGCCCGGGCTCGGGGACGGTGCCGCGCAACGCGAGCGCGGCGTCGACGGCGCCGTGGGTCAGGCGGCAGGACGGGTAGGGCTTGACGGCGGTGCCGAGCAGCAGCCAGTCCGTCCCGAGGCCGTCGGTGAGCGCGTCGGGCCGCGCTTCCTCCGTGTACCCGTTGAGCAGGCCGTACCGCCCTTCGAGCGCTTCGGCCGCTCCCACCGCACCCGTCTCCGCCAGTGCCGCGCAGGTCAGCGCGTCGTGGGCGAGAAAGCCGGGGTGCAGGCGTTTGTTCCACGCCCCGTTGGCCAGGTACTGCATGCTGCCCGCCGCCCTGCTCAACGCGAGACCGAAGGCCGAAGCCGTGGTGTTCGCGTCGAACCCGCGCAGCCGCGCCACGGCCGCCACCGCACCGAATACGCCGGACACGGCCGTGATGTGGAAGCCACGCTCGTAGCTGCGCGCCGTCAGCGACGCACCGATCCGGCAGCACACCTCGTACCCGACGGCGACCGCGTCGAGGAACGTGCGGCCGTCCACGTCGAGCCGTTCCGCGTCGGCGGTGGCCGCGGGGAAGATCGCGACGCCGGGATGCCCGGTCTGCGCCCGGTTGGTGTCGTCCATGTCCAGGGAGTGGGCGTGGACGCCGTTGAGGAACGCCGCGTAGGGCGGGCTGTACCGGCGGGCCACGCCGATCACCGTGGCGTCGCCACCGTGCGGATCGAGCCGGTCGACGGCGGCGCGCACCGCCGGACTGCTCTCGGCCTCCGCCGCCGCGAAGGCCGCGATCCCAATGTGGTCGAGGAACAGGGCGGGCAGACCGGAGGTGACCGAGGAGTCCACACCGGACTCGGCAGCGAACCGCGCGAGCGCCTTGGTCGCGGCCGGATGCGTGGTCATGGTGATCAGATCTCCCGCTTGAGGATCTTGCCGGTCGAGGTCATCGGCAAGGCGTCGCGGAACTCGACGCGGCGGGGGTACTTGTAGGCCGCCAGCCGCTCCTTCGCCCAGGCCACGACGTCGTCCTCGGTGACATCGCCGGAATCCGCCGCCTTCACGACCACCGCCTTGATCTCTTCGCCGTGGGAATCGTCCGGGACACCGACCACCGCGACCAGCGAGACCGCCGGGTGGGTCATCAGCAGTTCCTCGATTTCGCGCGGGTACACGTTGAACCCGCCGCGGATGATCAGGTCCTTGGCACGGTCGACGATGAAGTAGAAGCCGTCGGCGTCCCTGCGGGCGAGGTCGCCGGAGCGGAACCAGCCGTCCCTGATCGCCTCGGCCGTCGCTTCGGGCCTGCCGTGGTAGCCCTTCATGACGTTGTGACCCTTGATCGCGATCTCGCCGATCTCACCGGAGGCGTCGGACCAGTCGTCGTTGATCAGCTTCATTTCGACGCCGGGGATGGGCACCCCGATCGATCCGACGCGGGGTTCCTGCCCGTACACCGAGAACGACGCCACCGGAGACGTCTCCGACAGGCCGTAGCCTTCGAGGATCGTCACACCGAACCGCTCCCGGAAGTCCCGGTGCACCTCGCCCGGCAGCGCCGAGCCGCCCGCCACCGCCATCCGCAGTCCGGCCGCCAGCCTCGTCACGTCGATGTCGTCGTCCAGTGCGCCCAGCAGGCTCCAGTACATGGTCGGCACACCGGCGAAGAAGGTCACGCCTTCCCGGAGCATCAGGGTGAGCGCCGCTCGCGCGTCGAACCGCGGCAGCATGACGATGGTGCCGCCGAAGGCGACCGGGCCGTTCTGGACGACGGTCTGCCCGAACGAGTGGAACAACGGCAGCGTGCACAGGTACGTGTCGGGGTTCTCCACGTCGGCGGCGAACAGGTCCGTTCCGGCGAGCGCGTTGTCGCGCATGTTGCGGTGCCGCAGTTCCGCGCCCTTGGGCCGGCCGGTGGTGCCCGAGGTGTAGAGGATCACCGCGGTGTCGTCGTCATCGGCATCCACCGTGTCGAACCCGGCGGGCTGGTCCGCCCACGGCGGCTCGCCCGCGGCCGGGAGGACGAACAGCGAGCAGCCGGTCTGCCCGGCGGCCTCCGCCGCCCACTCGCCGATCGGGAGGTCGGCCGTACCCTCGAACGCGAAATACGCGACCGCGCCGGAATCGCCGAGGTGGTAGGCGATCTCGCCCGGCTTGAGCAGCACGTTGAGCGGCACGACCGTGGCGCCCGCCCGCAGGATTCCGAAGTAGACGGTCGTGAAGTACGGCAGGTTCGGGCACGACAACGCGACCTTGTCGCCCGGGCGCACGCCGTGCCGTACCAGGAGGTGGGCGACCTGGTTCGCGGCGCCGTCGAGCTGGGCGTAGGACAGCCGGGCGTCACCGCACACGACGGCCGTGCGGCCGGGGTACTTCGCGGCGGTGGCGTCCAGCAGGGCGGCCAGGTTCGTCATGAGGAGTCCTCTCAGAGCGTCACGGGAAGCGCGGGGACCTCCGCCGCGAGTTCGCCGACCAGCACGGAGGTGTCCGGCACGGTGTCCAGATCCAGCACGATCTGCTCGATGCGCGCCCAGCGTTCGGTGATGCCCATCGATCCGGCGAGGCGGCGCGCCTTGGCCACCACCTCCGCGTTCGGCAGCGGACGCGACGGACCGCCCAGGGGACCGTCCACTTCGATCTCCACCGGATCGCCGTCGCGCCGGGTCAGCCGCATGCGGGTGCGGTACCGGTCCTCGGGACGGCGGTCGAAGTCCGGGCAGTGGTGGACCTCGGTGCGGCGCAGCAGCGACCACACGTCGTCGGCGGCGATCCGGTCACGGGTGAACTGCTCGGCGAGGACCTGGCCATCGAGCAGGGCCACCGCGACGGCGTAGCCGATGTTCATCTGGGCGCCGATCGTCTCCAGCGGCGGCTCGGGCTTCCACCAGCCGTGGTGGTAGGCGGCGTGCGACACCTCGACCGAGATCGACTCGACGTCCCCGGCGGTGATGCCGCGCGAGCGGGCTTTCAGTGCGCAGTCGATGGAGGCGTGGGTGGCGGCCATTGCGGCGTAGGCCTTCACGCCGGTGTCGGTGAGCACCCACTCCTGCCCGAGCCCGGCGGTGATCAGCTCCGGGCGCGGGTCGTGTCCCTCGCCGAAGGTGGCGAGGAATCCGCCGTATTCGCGCTCGTACACGCGCTTGATCCCGGTGTAGCCCGCCTCGGCGAGTGCCGCGGCGTAGAGGCCGTTGCGGGAGGCGAAGCCGTGGTGCATGCGCTTGGACATCGCCTCGTACTGGGCCGCCATCAGCCCGGACGACTGGGTCGCGGCCAGCCCGAGCGCGTCTTCGACGCGTGCCGCGTCGAGCCGGCGCAGCCACGCCGAGGTCGCCGCGCTCGCGTGGGTGCCGAACACCGAGCCGGAGTGCCAGCCGCGGGAGAGCATTTCGGCGCCGTGCAGCGCCAGCCCCACCCGCGGGCCGACCTCGTACCCCGCGATCAGCGCCGTGAGCAGGTCCTGCCCCGACACCGGACGGTCCAGCGTCGCGGCGGTGCTGACCGCGCTCGGCACGACCAGCGAGTTGCTGTGCAGCGGCGCGCGCACGTGGTAGTCGTCCAGTTCGAAGCCCTGGATGAAGGTGCCGCCCAGCAGGCACGCCGCGGGCGCGGAGGTGGTGCGGCCCCAGCCCAGCAGCGGCACGTCGCCGGTGCCTTCGAGCGCGAGCACGGCGTCCACGGCCCGCTCCGACCACGGCAGGCGGGCGCCGACCAGCGCGCACACCAGCCCGTCGAGCAGGAGGTGCCGCGCTCGTTCACGCACGGTTTCCGGGATGTCGTCGTGGCGGAGGCCGGCGATCCAGGTCGCCAGACGTCCGGTCACGCCGTCGGGGTCGGTCGGGCTCACGTGGCCACCTCGTAACGGTTGCGGATGCGGGATTCCAGCTGTTGCAGTGCCAGTGTCGGCAGGAGCGCGAGGACACCGGTGAGCACGACCTGGCCGATGATGTTCTCCACCCGTGCGAGCGAGAGGTTGCGCAGCAGCTCGTAGCCCAGACCGGAGGATCCGGAGAACATTTCGGCGAGCAGCAGGCCGATCAGGGTGAGACCGAAGCACAACCGCATCCCCGAGGCCAGCGAGGGCAGGACGCCGGGCACCACGATCCGCCGCAGCAGCGACCACCGCGACAGGCCGAGCGCGGCCGACATCTTCAGGTGCAGGCGGCTCACCCCCGCCGTGGCCTCCACCATGATCAGGAACATCGGCAGCACGCCCGACACGAACGCGAACGCTCCCCGGCTCAGGTCCCCGATTCCCAGCATCAGCAGGAAAACCGGGTACAGCACGATCTTCGGGACGCTGTTGAGCGCGTACACCACCGGCAGGACCGCGCGCGACCAGAACGCGCTGAGCCCGAGCACCATGCCGGTGACGGCACCCACGGCGATCGCCGCGACGTAGGAGAGCAGCAGCACGCGGGCGGTGTCGGCGACGCTGCCGAGGAACCGGGGATCGCCCAGGTCCGACCACAGGCTCGCCATGGCCTCGCCGGGCCCGGGGTAGACGGCGCTGTCGGCCAGCGCCGCCGTCACCGCCCACACGACCACGAGCGCGGCGGCGAGCACCAGTGGCGGGATCCAGGCGGTACCGCGGCGGGCGCTCATCGCCGCCTCCAGTCGAACGCGCTCAGCGCGGCGCCGAGCGCGAGGTTGGCCAGCAGCGCGAAAACGCTGACGAACACGATCCCGGCGTACATGTCGACGGTGTCGAAGTTGTTGTAGGCGCGGTTGACCACCTGCCCGAGCCCGGTGGTGGCGAGAATGAACTCCGTCGCCAGCACCGCGATGATCGCGTAGGCCAGGCCCAGTTTCAGGCCCGCGAGGATGTCCGGCAACGCCGAGGGCAGCAGGATCTTGCGCAGCTGCTGCGTTCGGGTCATCTCCAGCGACCGGGCGAGCTTGGTGACGATCGGCGGAGCCGATTCGAACCCGACCAGCGCGTGGGAGATGACGATCACGACGCTGAACAGCGTGGCGAGCAGGATGATGGGCACGACACCGGTCCCGAACATCACCACCATCACCGGGTAGAGCGCGAAGACCGGCAGCGCGTAGAAGACGTTGACGTAGGGCTTGACGGCCCGGTGCACCCAGCGGGAGCGGGCCATGGCGTAGGCGATCGCCACCCCGGTGACCGCCGAGGCGGCGAAGCTCGCGCAGATCAGCAGGACACTGCGCAGCAACGCGTCGACCACGAAGTCGCGCTCACCCAGCAGCTCGACCGACCGGACGACCATCTCGCTGACCGGGATGAGGTCCAGCCGCGACACCGCGCCCGAGCGCGCGTACAGCTCCAGCGCGGCCACGAGCCCGGCGACCAGGACGAGCGTCCACATCGGAGACGGCAGCCCGGCCACGCGGCGCGGCGCCGGGCGCACGTAGGACGGCACGACGGACGAGCGCGCCTTCATCGCTCGCTCCTCATCGCGACCTCGGCCTCGTTGCGGATCTGCGTCCAGATGCGTTCCTGCGCGGCGGCCGCGGCCGGTTCGGACAGCACGGCGTGCACGCGCGGCCGTGGCAGGTCGATCACCACCTCGTCGAGGAAGGTGCCCGGGCGGCGGCCCATCACCAGCACCCGGTCCGACAGCAGCACCGCTTCCTGGATGCTGTGGGTGATGAACAGGACCCCGCACCCGATGGACTCGACCACGCGGAGGAGTTCCTCGGCCATCAGCATGCGGGTCTGCTCGTCGAGCGCGCCGAACGGCTCGTCGGCGAGGATGAGGTCGGGGCCGGTGGACATCGCGCGGGCCATGGCGACGCGCTGCCGCATGCCCCCGGACAGCTGCGCCGGGTAGTGGTCCTCGAAGCCGCCGAGCCCGACGAGCTCGACGAGTTCCCTGGCGCGGGCCCGCCGTTCCTTCCGGCCGACGCCGCGCACTTCGAGCGCGAAGGCGACGTTGTCGACGACCGTGCGCCACGGCAGGGTCGCGGACTCCTGGAAGACGATCGCCGTGCGGCGGCGCGGGCCGGTGAGCGGGGCGCCGTCGACCTCGACGGAGCCGCGGGCGGGGTCCTGCAGTGCTCCGATGATTTCGAGCAGGGTCGATTTGCCGCACCCGCTGGGCCCGACGATCGACACGAACTCGCCGCGGCCGATCGTCAGGTCGACGGGCCCGAGCGCGTGCACCGGGCCGAAGTGCTGCTCCACGCCTTCCACGCGCACGATCGGTGTGGACGTGGTGGACGCGGCGCCGTGCTGCTCCTGCGTCTGCGTGGTCACTGCGCTGCCCCGCATTCGGCCGGGAGCGTGGCGGGGACGTTCGCGGGCAGGTAGGTCTTGCGGAACAGCTCGCAGAACGGGAGGTCGGCGCGGTCCATGGCGAGGCGCTGGGCCTCGACGGCCTGCTCGATGGCTTCGGCGTCGAAGCCGGCGCTCCAGTTGTCGTACTGCAGCGTCTTGTTGACGATCGTGGTCGCGGCGGCGACGTCGATGTCGATGTAGTCGGCGTAGAGCTCCGCGGCCTTCTGCGGATTCGCGCGGATGAACTCCACGGCGTCCTGGTATCCGGCGAGCACGGCCTTCACCGTGTCCGGATTGCGCTCGGCGAACTCGGGGGTCGTGGTGATGACGCTCTGCTGGAACTTCTTGAGGTAGTCCGCGCTGGAGACGACGACACGGAACTTGTCCGTCTTGGCCACCACCGACGGCGGCACGACCGCGACGTCGACGGAACCCGCCTCCAGCAGCGCGACCCCTTCGCCGAGCCCGCCGGAGGAGGTCCGCTCGATCTCCTGGGTGGCGCCCGCGACCCGGGGCAGGATGTAGGACAGGGCCTGGGTGACCGACTGCGGGTTGGTGTAGGCCCAGTTGCGGACGTCGTTGATGGTCCGCACGCCAGCGTTGCTGTCCAAGGTGTAGAAGTCGAGCCCGTAGACGCTCTGGGTGGCGCCGCCCACGACCGTGACGGGCGTGCCCGCCTCGCTGGACTCCAGCACCGAGGTGAACCCGACGTCGGCGATGGGCAGATCGCCGCTGAGCATGTTGCGGACGGTCGTCCCGCCGCCCTTGCCCGGCACGATCTCGCCGATCGTCACGCCGCGCCGCTCGAACAACCCCTGGTCCTTGCCGACCAGCCAGGGGATCGAGTACGGCTCGGAGGCGTTGCTGACCGCGATGTCGAACGAGGTCACCCCCTCCGCGTCACCTCCGCCGCCACACGCGCTCAGTACCAGGGCGGCGGTGGCCGCTCCGGCGATCAGAGCTCTCCTGCTCCTCATGGTTTTCCTCCTGCGGTCGCGTCGTTGCGATCCAGGAAGCCCGCGGCTTCCAGGCGGTTGATCAGCCCGCCACCTTCGACGAGTTCGACGACGAAGGCGGGCAGGGGTTGGATGTGGTGCTCGGTCCCTCGTGTCTCGTTGCGCAGCAGGCCCGCCGCCGCGTCGATGGCGAGGACGTCGCCCTCGTCGATCAGCACGCGCGCGTCCGGCACGGTGAGGGCCGGGAGCCCGTAGTTCAGCGCGTTGCGGTGGAACAGGGAGTTGTACTGCTCGGCCACGAGGCACGAGATTCCCAGGTGGACGAACAGTTCGGCGCACGCGCGGCTCGATCCGAGGCCGAAGTTGCGTCCCGCGACCACGATGTCGCCCGCCTCGATGAGCGCGGGCCAGCCGGGCCGGGTCGCGTCGAACATGTGCTGCGCCGCTTCGGCGACGGGCAGCTTCATCGCGAAGCCCGGGTACATGTCGTCGGTGTTGATCTCGTCGCCGAAGACCCAGGCGCGTCCGCGGACCCGCAGGGGTGAGGTCATGCCGCCACCTCCGCCACCTGCTCGGGTCCGGCGATGTAGCCGGTCAGGGCCGACGCCGCGACGGTGGCCGGTGAGGCCATGTAGACGGCCGCCTCGGTGCTGCCCATGCGGCCGCGGAAGTTGCGTGTGCTGGAGGTGACGCACACTTCGCCGGGGGCGAGCACACCCATGTGGTAGCCGAAGCACGCGCCGCAGGTGGAGTTGGTGACCACCGCGCCCGCCTCGACGAGGGTCGCGACGTAGCCGCGCTGGACGGCTTCCAGGTAGACCTGCTGCGAGGCCGGGGTGACGATGAGCCGGACGCCGGGCGCCACCTTGCGGCCCTCGACGACGCCGGCCGCGACGGCGAGGTCGGCGAGCTGGCCGTTGGCGCAGGATCCGATGAACGCCTGGTCGATGCGGGTCCGGTCGAGGCCGGACAGCGGCACCGCGTTGTTGATGACGGTGCCCGGCAGGGCCACCATCGGCTCGACGGTGCCGAGGTCGAGGGTGCGCACGTCGGCGTAGACCGCGTCCGGATCGGGGTTGCTGCGGGTGAAGGAAGCGCCGGGAGCCACGTCGGCCAGGAACTCCTCGGTCACGGTGTCGCACGGGAACAGCGTGAAGTCGGCGCCGATCTCGGCTCCCTGGGTCGCGATGGTGCGGCGGTCCGACATCGGCACGGACGCCAGGCCGGGACCGCCGAATTCGAGCGCGTGGTCGGTGGCGTCGCCGTAGCGCCCGGAGATCGTCAGGAAGATGTCCTTGCCGTTGACGTGCGCCGGTTTCGTGCCGGTGAGTTCGTAGCGGATGGTGGGCGGCACGCGGTACCAGGTCTGCCCGGTGCACAGCATCTGCAGGATCTCCAGCGGCCCCAGCCCGCGCGCGGCCGAGTTCAGCGCGCCACCGGCGCAGGTGTGGGAGTCGGTGCAGCACACGACGGTGCCGGGCAGCACCAGTCCCTGCTCGGCGATGACCTGGTGGACGATGCCGTGGCGCCCCACGTCGAAGAACCGGTCGATGCCGTGCTTGGCGACGAAGGCCCGCGCCTTGGCACCGTGCCCGGCGTCGCGCGGCGTGGGCGCCGGGACCGCGTGGTCGAGGACGACGGCGACCTTGTCCGGGTCGTGCACCGCGCGGACGTCGGCGAGGCGGTCGTGCGCGAACTGGACGTCGATCACGACGGTCATGTCGACGTCGCAGGTGACGATCTGTCCTGGTCGGACGGTGGGGAGGCCGGCGGCGCGGGCCAGGGTCGCTTCGATGATGGTGTCAGGCACCGGCTTGCTCCTTGCGTGCGCGCCGGGCGGTCCATTCGCCGAGTCCGACGGCCTCGAACAGGACGCGGGGCCCGGCGACGGATCCGGAGACGAGGCTGCCGCCCGCGATGTCGGCCATCGCCTCGGTCATCGCGCCGAACGCGGCGCCGACGGTGGCCGCGGGCAGGATCGCCCCGGCGTAGCCGAACCGTTCGAGCTGCTCCCGCGTCACCTCGGGCGATTTGCCACCGGGGACGACGTTGAAGATCACCGGCGCCCCGACCGCGGCCGGGATCGCCTCGACCTGGTCGAGCGTCCGCGGCGCCTCGACGAAGAGGACGTCGGCGCCGGCCGCGAGGTAGGACTTCGCCCTGCTGATCGCGGCGTCGAAACCCTCGACGGCGATCGCGTCGGTGCGGGCCACGATCAGGGCGTCCCGCCGCGCCGCGACCGCCGCCTCGACCTTGAGGGCGAACTCGTCGGCGGGGATGAGGGATTTGTCGTCGAGGTGACCGCACCGTTTCGGGAACACCTGGTCCTCGATCTGCACGGCGGTGGCACCGGCGTCCTCGTAGGTGCGCACGGTACGGAAGGTGTTGGTCTCGTCGCCGAACCCGGTGTCGGCGTCGGCGATCACCGGAACGTCGAGGTGGCGCCGGGTCACGGCGATCGCGCGGGCGATCTCGGTGACGGTGGTCAGCCCGATGTCGGGCAGTCCTTCGGCGGCGGAGACGGCCGCGCCGGACACGTAGGCCGCTTCGGCACCGGCCCGAGCGGCGACGGCGGCCGACAGCCCGTCGTAGACACCGGGCGCGACGAGCAGCCGCTCCCGGCGCAGGAGTCCGGAAAGGACGGAAGCGTCAGACATCGGCGGGCTCCTCGGCCGGGACGTGCCCCATGCGCGCGGCGATGGCCCGCGCCGTGGCGGCGACGATCGGGCCGACGCGCTCGGCCTCCTCGCGGTCGAGCCGGAACGAGGGACCGCCGATCGCCAGTGCCGCCTCCGGCCTGCCGTCGAACCCCGGCACCGGCGCGGCGACCGAGTTGAGACCGATCTCCCGCTCGCTCTCGGTGAAGGCCCAGCCGCGCTCGCGCACCTGCGCGAGCTGGCGGTCGAGCTCGTCGCGCGTGACGACGGTCGAATCGGTGTAGCGCTCGAGGCCGGCGGCGAGCGCGGTGGCGAGCGCGCTCTCGTCGAAGGCCATGAAGCACTTGCCCGCCGCGCCGGCGTGCAGCGGCAGCACCTGGCCGACGTAGCCCCGGTAGATCACCGAGTGGCGGGAGGCCGCCGACTCGACGAGCACGCGGGTGGCGTCCTGACGCACGTAGACGCCGGCGCTCTCCCCCGTGACGTCCCGCAGCTGCTCGACGAACGGCCGCGCGACCCCGAGCAGGCTCGACCCCGAGCGCGCCGGGGCGCTCCAGACCAGCACCCGCAGCCCGACGCGGTAGGAGTCCCCCTCCCGGACCAGGAGCCCCTCCTGCAGGAGGGTGGACACGATCCGCGCGACGGTGGTCGCGGGCAACCCCGTCCGAGCGCGCAGGTCCGCCACGCTCAGACGGGGTTCGGCCTCGGTGAAGCAATCCAGAACGTCGCACGCGCGCCCCAGCACGCGCACCCCGGGCTCAGCCATCCATCCTCCAACACACCGTTCTGCGGTTTCAAAAACCGTATAGCGGTTTTGGACGATAGGCGGGTGAACTGAGCCACGTCAAGCGCCAGGTGTGCGCAGCCGGTCGGCCGCGGCGCGCCGACGAGGACGGCGGCGGTCACTCCGACGAAATTGACGTGCTACGTTCCACTCGAAAACCAGCGGAATCCGAAGTTGGCGAGCACGGGCGGGAGACATGGCGCGGTCAGTAGTGGTGTCCTTGGTGGACGATCTGGATGGTTCCGAGGCCGACGAGACGGTCGAGTTCGCGCTCGACGGGGTCAGCTACGAAATCGATCTGTCCGACGACAACGCGGCGGAGTTGCGCGACACCCTGGCCCAGTTCGTCGGGCATGCCCGCCGGACCGGCGGCCGCAAACGCCGCGCCACGAACGGCAACACGGCCCGCACGGCGGCCGCGGCGCCCGCGAGCCCGTCCAAATCGGACCGTGAGCAGAACGCCGCGGTGCGGGCCTGGGCGCGCGACAACGGTTTCGACATCTCCGATCGCGGCCGCATCCCGTCCGAGGTCATCGAGGCGTACCAGGCGAAGAACTGACCGCCGGGTTCCCGGGTCAGGCCCGCCCGCGTCCACGCAGGACTTCTTCGCCCGCCTCGACGTAGGTCCGGAACAGATCCATGACCTCGTGGAGGCGGCGCGTGGCGTGGGCGTCCCCGGTCAGCTGTTCCGCGGCCTGGAGTGTGCGGATGAACGTCCGGATCCGTTCGTGGCTCGCGGCGAGGAGCTGTTCGAAGCCGCCCGCGGCCTCGACGAGCAGACGCCGGCTCCCCGGCTGCGGAAGGGTGCGGGCCAGGCCCCACGAGACCAGCTCACGGATCGCCGTGCTCACCGCACCGGAGCTGAGGGACAGATCGGCGCGCAGCCGCTCCGAACTCGACGCGTCGCCTCGCAACAGCAGGTACCCGTACACGCGCCCGGTCGCGCGCGGAAGGTTCCAGGTGGCGAGGGTGTCGCCCATCGCGTTCACGAACTGCTGCTCGCCGGGACTCATCCGGGCACTCCTCGCCGATCCGTTGCCGTGACGCCCCACTCGTCGAGAGTTCGCACCAGCACATCCGAGGTGGCGTCGGGTGCGTCCAGGGACACGATGTGGCCCGCGCCCGGGATGACGTGCTCGGTGACGCCTTCGACGGCGGCCCAGCGGGGCATCGCGGTGGCGATGTTGCCCGTGCGATCCCGTGCGCCCCGCACCAGCGCGAGCGGCACCGGCGACCGGTAGCCGGGATCCGGCTCGACGAACGACACGGTGGCTCTCCACACGTCGAGGAACCTGTCCTTGGGCATGCGCGCGAAGACCGCTTCGGTCCGGGCGATCGCGGCCGGGGACACCGCCGACGCCCGCGCCATGCGACCGGGAAGTGTGCGGGCGGGGATGACGGCGAGCGCGGGAGCCGCGAGCCGCAGCGCGAAGCGCTCGAACCCCGACAGCGGGCCGGCGTTCCAGGTCGAGTCCATCACGACGAGGCCCCGCACCCGGTCCGCGTGATCGCGCGTGAACGCCTGCGCGAGGTTGCCACCGAGAGAATGTCCCACGAGCACGGCCCCGTCGACCTGGCACGCGTCCAGCAGCGCCGTGAGATCGCCGAGCGCGTCGGCGGCCGTGAACCTGGTGCCCCTGGCGAGCGCCGACGCTCCGTGTCCCCGCAGGTCCCACGCGATCACGCGGAAACCCCGTGCCCTCAGCACGGCGATCTGCGCGTCGAACATCGCGTGGTCGACACCGGCCCCATGCGTGAGCACCACCGCCGGTCCCGTCCGCGCCGTGTCCGTGAAGGAGATCTCGGCGCCCGGACGGCTGAGCACCCGATCCAGTTTCACCATTCTCTGAATATAGAGCAGACAAGGCGCGAGCGGTAGCGTTCGACGGTGCCCACGAACGAGGAGATCACCCGTCACCACGACCCGGACCCGGACGAGAACCCGTGGGTGCACGGCCCGCCCGCGCCCGAGACGGTGGTCATCGTCGGCTACGACCCGGACTGGCCGCACCGCTACGAGACCGTCGCGGCCGCGATCCGCGGGGCGCTCGGCGACGCGGTGCTGGACCTCGCGCACGTGGGCTCCACGTCGGTCCCCGGCCTCGCGGCGAAGGACGTCATCGACATCGACCTCACCGTCGCCGATCCGCGGGACGAGGACACCTACCTGCCCCCGCTCGAACGGCTCGGCTACGACCTCACCGTCCGCGAGCCCTCGTTCCACGAGCACCGCTGCCTGCGGCTGGAGCGGCCACGCGTCAACCTGCACGTGTTCGGACCGGACTGCCCGGAAACCATCCGGCACCGCATGTTCCGCGACTGGCTGCGCACCTCTCCCGCCGACCGCGAGCGCTACGAGAACGCCAAACGGGCCGCGGTCCCCGGCGGCGGGCGCGTGATGGACTACAACGCGCGCAAGCAGGACGTGATCCGCGAGATCTACGACCGCCTCTTCCGCGCCGCGGGGCTGCTCTAGATCCGCATCCCGGGTTCGGCCAGGCGGACCGGGCCGTCGAACTCCGCGGTCGCCTCGGTCAGCAGGCCGTGCAGCCACGCGGGGTCCGTGGAGACGAAGTGGGTCAGCACCAGCTCCCCCGCCCCGGCGGCCGCGGCCACCCGGCCTGCCTCGGCGGCGCTGAGGTGGCCGTGGTCAGTCTGGTCGGCCTCACGCAGCGTCGCCTCGCTCAGGAGGACGTCGGCGTTCGCCGCCAGCTTCACCAGCGCGTCGGTCATACCGGTGTCACCGGTGTAGGCCAGTGTGCGATCACCGTGCGACACGCGGATCCCGCAGTTGGGGCTGGCGTGCACCAGCCCGTGCAGCTCGATGACGCAGTCACCGAGCTCGAACCGCTCCCCCGGCTCGTACTCGCGCACGTCGAAGGCCACCTCGAAGGCCCGGTTCAGCACCGGCATCGACGAGATCGGGAACAGCAGCGCCCACCGCTCGAACAGCTCCTTCGCCCCGGCCGGGACGAGCAGCGGCACCCGTTCGAACTCGCCGCCGGGCTCGGGCGCGCCCGGGAAGCGCAGCAACGGCCGGAGCAGCGACTTGCCCAGCGGCAGCAGATCGTGGCAGTGGTCCAGGTGCAGGTGGGTGATCACCACACCGTCCAGCGGCCCCGCCGACGCGGACAACGCGGTCGCGATGCCCGGGCCGCAGTCGAGCAACAGGCGGGTCCGCCCGGTCTCCACGAGGTAGCCGGAGCTGGGTGACCCGGCGGCGGGCATCCCCGACCGGCACCCGAGAACAGTGAGCTGCATGGACCTCTCCGATCTGCCGTAACCGCTCCTCAGCATGACCGCCGCCCGGCCTCGCCCGCAGGTCCGCGCGGACAGGACCGAACGGACGATCGGCACTGCCTATCGCGCGGAGCCGGGTTGACAAAGTTCTGTGCGGAAACCGCAAAACCGCGGGCACAGTGGAGGCATGACCGAAGACTTCGACGCCGTACTGGCCGCAGTCGGCCCGCGCCTGCGCGAGCTGCGCCGCCGCAGCGGGGCCACGCTGGCCGCCCTGTCGGAGAGCACCGGGATCCCGGTCAGCACCTTGTCCCGACTGGAATCCGGGCAGCGCAAACCGGGCCTGGAACTCCTGCTCCCCCTGGCACGGGCGCACCAGGTGCCGCTGGACGAGCTGGTCGGCGCCCCGGCCAGCGGCGATCCGCGGGTCTACCCCCGTCCGTTCACCCGGCACGGCATGACGGTCGTACCGTTGACGCGCAAACCCGGCGGGTTGCAGGCGTTCAAGCAGATCCTGCCCGCCGGGGCGAACGACCGTGAACCGGACCCGCGTTCCCACGAGGGCTACCACTGGCTGTACGTCCTGAATGGACGGTTGCGCGTCGTGCTGGGCGAGGAGGACCTCGTGCTCGCCGCGGGAGAGGTCGCCGAGTTCGACACCCACCTCCCCCACTGGTTCGGCAACGCCGACGCGCGGCCCGTGGAGTTCCTGAGCATCCTCGGACCCCAGGGAGAGCGTTTCCACATCCGGGCCCGCTACCGCCCCTGAGGTGGGCGATCACCCGGACGGCGCCACGGAGCGGGCGCAGGCCACTTCTTCGAGGTGGGTACGGATATCGTCCGGAACGAACTTCGTGACCGGGATCGCCGCGACCGCCCTGCCGTCGGTGATCGTGACGTCGGCAATCCGCGCGGAGCCGTTCTGCGGGGCGTTGCCCGCGAAGCACACCGCGGCGGCGAGCCAGGCGTCGCCGGTCGCGCCGGACGGGAACGGGTTGACCGCGCCGAGGTCGCAGGCGACCGGGAAACGGTGGCGATCGCTGGACTGGCCCGCCTGCACGTAGGTGCGGGCGTCCTGCTCGGCGGGCAGGGCGCCGGGACAGGTGCCCTCGGGTTCGCCCAGGGGTGCTTCGCCGCCCTGGAAGCCGACGAACGCCGCCGGGACGTACTGGCCGGCCAGCCCGTGCACCCGGAGCCAGCGGCGGTCGGGCAGATGCGGCGCCGGCGTGAGGTCGCCGGGCGGTTCGCCAAGGCAGTAGCCGTCGATGCCGACCGTGCGGGACGGGGGGGAAAGCGGCCCACCTGCTCGAACTGCCTGCCCGCGCCGCCACGCGTGTTCACGCCCTGCTCGGTGGTCTGCACGTAGAACGGGGCTCCTTCGAGCGGCGCGTTGTGGCAGGCGGGCGCCGCGGCCGCGGCGCGCCGATCAGCACCCCGCCGAGGCACGTCCAGGCGGGCCGGACCCTGGCATCGGGTCGCTCCGATCGGGACGGCGACGGGTCGATGAGCTTGTCGCCAGTGGTCCGGGCGGCGTTACGGCGCGGGTACCCGGAACGGGCCGGCCGTCTCGAGGCAGTCGAGGAAAGCCTCCTGCAACGGGGTGGTGTGCGCGTCGCGCCACACGGCGTACAGGTCGATCGCCGGGACCGGGTCGAAGAGCCGCACCGGCCGGACCCCGCCGGGCACGGACCCGGCGAACATGCCCCGCGAGGCGGAGGCGAACCCGACGAGCGGCGTCACCGACACCAGGATCCCCGTCCCGGCCGGGTCGTCGACCACCTGCGCCACGGTCAGGCGGATGCCGGTGCGTTCCGCGGCCGCGAGGATCGCGTCATACATCGCCGGGCACTGGTCGCGGTCGAAGAGGATGCACGACTGCCGCGCCAGCTCCGCGAACGGCACGCCCGGCAGGCCCGCCCATTCGTGGCCTGCTCCGACGACGGCGACCATCGGCAGGCGCAGCAGGCGCCGGTACCGGAATCCGCCGGTGACCGGGCGGCCGTAGACGAGCGCGACGTCCAGCGTGCCGTCGGCGAGGGCGGCCAGCTGCGGTCCGGTGCGCCGCTCCGCCAGTTTCACGGTCACGCCGGGGTGCTCGGCGTGCATCCTGGTCAGTGTCGCGGGCAGGATGTGCCGGCCCGCGGGGAAGTTGTAACCGACGCTGACGGTGCCGGTGCGCCCGGCGGCGGCCTCCCGCGCCGACTGGGCGGCCTTCTCGACGCGGGCGACGATCGCGCGCGCCTCGACCTCGAAGGCGCGGCCCGCCGAGGTCAGCCGCACGTCGTGGGAGGTGCGCGCGACCAGCTCGACGCCGAGGGTGCGTTCGAGCCGTTGCAGCTGCTGGCTCAGCGAGGGCTGGGTCAGGTGCAACCGGGCGGCGGCGCGGCCGAAGTGCAGCTCGTCGGCGATCGCCAGGAACGACACGAGATGCCTGAACTCCATACCGCTCCTCCGTCCCGGACGTGTCCCGGCCCAGCGTGCTCCATCCCGGCGAACAGCCGGTGAACCCGCGGGACAGCCCGGGACAACCCGTGGCAGGAGCCGGGCATTGACAAGAACGCGCCGTTCCCCCACGATCAGCGTACCTACTCGCCAGTAGGTATCGGTGTCCCGTCAACGAAGCCCGGGAGTCAAGCAATGCCGCCTCGCCGTCTCGGCGCCACCCTCGCCGCCACCGTCACCACCGTCGCCGCGGTCCTGTCCGCCGCACCCGCCGCCCACGCCGACTCCCTGGAGTACGTGGCACTGGGCGATTCCTACAGCGCCGCCTCCGGTGTCCAGCCCTCCGATCCGGACGCCTCGCCCCTGTGCCTGCGGTCGAGCCTCAACTACCCGCACGTCATCGCCGCCGAGACCGGCGCGAGCCTGACGGACGTGACGTGCGGCGCCGCGGAGACCAGGCACTTCACCGCCGCCCAGTACCCGGGCGTGCCGCCGCAGGTGGACGCCCTGGGCGCGGACACCGACGTGGTCACCATGACCATCGGCGGCAACGACAGCGGCGTGTTCATCAGCGCCATCCTGGCCTGCGGCAGCGCCGGCATCCTGGCGCTCGGCCAGGGCAGCCCCTGCCACGACATCTACGGCTCCTACTTCGAGGACACCATCCGCGACACGACCTACCCGGCACTCGTGAGCGCACTGGAAGCGGTGCGGGACAAGGCACCCGCCGCCGACGTCGCGATCCTCGGATACCCGTGGATCCTGCCCGCCACGACCGGCTGTTTCGACAAGATGCCCGTCGCGGACGGCGACGTCCCCTACCTGCGCGGCCTCCAGGCGACGCTCAACGACGCGGTGGGCCGCGCGGCCGAGGCGACCGGTGTCACCTATGTCGACATGTCGGAGGCCTCCGAGGGCCACGACGCCTGCCAGGCGCCGGACGTGCGGTGGATCGAGCCGGTCCTGCAGGGCAGCAACCCGGTCGTCGTGCACCCCAACGCCCAGGGCGAGGCCGCGATGGCCGGCGAGGCGATGGACGCGCTCGGCCTGAGCTGAGCCGACGGGGCCACCCGGTTCCGCCCCGGGTGGCCCCGTCCGGTCATGCCTTGCGGTGCCGCAGCCGCCGGTGCTTGCGCTCCTCGCCGGTGCGCTCGTCGTGGATCTCCCCCAGCGACCGCAGCATCTCGCGTTCCCGGATGATCATCGGATCGGTGCGCAGGTCGCGGTAGAGCGAAATGCACAACCCGATCATCACGAACACGAACGGCACGGCCACCAGAATGGTGAGGTTCTGCAGACCGGTGAGCCCGTCCTCCCCGCCGACGAGCAGCATCACCGCCGCGACCGCCCCGGTCAGCACACCCCAGAAGATCACCGGGTTCCGGTGCGGATCGACGGCGCCCTTCTGCGACAACGTGCCCATCACCACCGAGGCCGCGTCGGCGCCGGAGACGAAGAAGATCGACACCAGGATCATCACCAGTACCGCCATCGGCACGAACCACGGCAGGTGCTGCAGCAGCTCGAACGTCGCCGATTCGGAACTGCCGGCCCCGGCGATGTCCACGCCGGAGCGTTGTTTGTCGATCGCCGCGCCACCGAAGATCGCGAACCAGATCAGGCTCACCACGCTCGGCACCGCGATGACACCGATGATGAACTGGCGGATCGTGCGGCCGCGCGAGATGCGCGCGATGAACATGCCGACGAACGGCGTCCAGGAGATCCACCAGGCCCAGTAGAAGACCGTCCACCCGGACAACCAGGTCTGCATCTCCGCGCCACCCGTGACGCCGGACCGGCCCGACATCTCGGCCAGCTCGCGGAAGTAGTCGCCGATCGCGTTCGGAACGAGGTTGAGGATCAGCACGGTCGGGCCGACGACCAGCACGAACACCGCGAGCAGCGCGGCCAGCACCATGTTGATGTTGGACAGCCACTGGATGCCCTTGGCGACGCCGGAGACGGCCGAGGCGATGAACGCCACGGTCAGGATCGCGATGATCGCGACCAGCAGACCGGTGCCCGGGTTGTCGATCCAGCCGACCGAGGCCATGCCGCCGCCGACCTGCAGCGCGCCCAGGCCCAGCGACGCGGCCGACCCGAACAGCGTCGCGAAGATCGCCATCACGTCGATCGCCTTGCCCAGCGGGCCCTCGGTGCGGCGCTTGCCGAACAGCGGCGCGAACACCGAGCTGATCAGCTGGCTGCGGCCGCGGCGGAACGTGCTGTAGGCGATGGCGAGGCCGACGACCGCGTAGATCGCCCACGGGTGCACGGTCCAGTGGAACAGCGTCGTGGCCATCGCGGTGTGCACGGCGTCGTCCGAGTTCGGGGCGACGGTGCCCGGTGGCGGACTGGCCAGGTGCGACACCGGCTCGTACACGCCGAAGAACATCAGGCCGATGCCCATGCCGGCGCTGAACATCATCGCGATCCACGACGACGTCCGGAACTCGGGCTTCTCACCGTCCTGGCCCAGCCGGATGCGACCGTAGCGGCTGATCGCCAGCGTCACGGCGAACACCACGAACCCGCTCGCCACCAGCACGAACGCCCAGCCGCCGTACGGGATGACCGCGTCGTTGAGCACGGTGCCCGCCACGTCGGCCAGGCTCGTCGGCGAGATGATCCCCCACAGGATGATCGCCAGCGCCAGGACGGCGGCCACGCCGAAGACGGTGCGGTCGGTCTCGGGGGGCTTGTCTGCCGCGACGACCGGAGGGACGTGCTCGTCCGGGTGGTGACCGGCGACACCGGTTTCCTCGGGAACTCTCGCGCGGACCTCAGACTCAGAGTCAGCAGACATATGCACGCGCCGTCGCGAGCGGCGCGGCCTCCCTTCCGAATTCGTTAACCCGAACGGGTCAAACCTAAATCATTGGTCGACCTACCGTTGCGGAAGGGGTGGAAACGGGCAACCTGGAGATCGCGTTTTCGGGTGCTTTCTGGCGGACTACCTGCGTAATGGCGGGTTCGACACAGTTGCGACACGATTTCCCGGCCCACCCCCGGAACGCCGTTCAACTCCGGTTCCGGTCGATCTCGGCCCTGTGTGCCTCGGCCCACTCGCGGACCACGGCGAGCGCGGCCTCCAGCGACAGGCCGAGGCCGGTGAGCCGGTAGTGCACGTGGGGCGGCACGGTGTCCTCGGCCCGGCGCGTGGCGAAGCCGTCCCGGTAACCACCTACCGAGGAGTTCCGCTGTGCCCGCCGAACTGCGGCGTGTCCGGACGAACGGCATCGAGACCACCGTGGCGATGGCCGGGGCGGTCCCGGCAGTGTTGCTGCTCCACGGCTTCCAACACACCTGGCAGGTGTGGCGGGAAATCATCGGCGTTCTCGCGACACGGTACCGGGTTCTCGCCCCCGACATGCGCTGGACCGGCAGCGACGCCGAGGTCGGCTACGACGCCGCGACCCTCGCCGAGGACGCGCTCGGCATCCTCGGCGCGTGCGGGGAACGCTGCGCCACGGTGGCCGTCCGGGAGGCGTTCGTCCGCGCCTGCACGGGCCCGGCCGCGCCGCGCCGCGCGTTCTCCTACTACCGCGCCCTCCCGGAAAGCGCCCGGCAACTCGAAGCCGCGACACGGGTGCACCGGCTGACGGTCCCGACTCTGGCGGTGGGGGCGCACCCGGTCGGCGACGCGCTCGCCCGCCAGCTGAGCCCGTTCACGGACGAGTTGACCTCGTACGTCATCGAGGACTGTGGGCACATCATCCCGCTCGACCGGCCGGAGGCGCTGCTCTCAGTGCTGGAGCCGTTCCTGGCCCGGTGACCCCAGCTCCGCCGCCTCAGGAGCCGGTGCCTCGCGCTTTCCGCCGCCCAGCAACAGGATCGCCCCCAGCCCCAGCGCCGCCACGACCGCGAAGAAGTAGAAGCCCCACGGGTAGGCCACACCGGCCGTGACGAGCGCGCCGGTCACGAACGGGCCCAGGATGGAGCCCAGACGTCCGACCGCGGAGGTCATGCCGAGCGCCGAGCCGCGGGCCTGCGCCGGGAAGGCCTGCGCGACGTAGCCGTAGATGAGCACCTGCGCGGAGAACACGAACACGCCGGTCAGCAGCACGAGCCCGTTGAGCACGAAGCTGCTGCCGATCTTCAGGCTGAGCAGCGCCAGCAGCACCGCGCCGGTGGCGAACCAGATCCGGGCGATCGGGCGGATGCCGAAGCGGTCGGCGATCGTGCCCGCGAGCACCAGTCCGATGATCGCGCCGATGTTGAGCACCAGCAGCAGCGTGATCGACGTCGACAGCGGGTAGCCCGCGGTCCGCATCAGCTGCGGCAGCCACGTGTTGAGCCCGTACACCAGCAGCAGTCCCATGAACGATCCGGTCCACACGGCGATGCTGATGCGCCGGAACTTCGGGCCGAGCAGGTCGCGCAGGCTGAACTTCCCGGCGCCGGGCTGCTCCTTCGCCGCCAGGAAGGCCGCCGACTCCGGCAGCTTCCACCACATCAGCGGCACGACGAGCAGTCCCGCGATCCCGCCGCCGTAGAACAGGACGTGCCAGTTCTCCACCGCGGCCAGCGCCAGCAGCGAGGTCAGCACCGCGCCCACGTGGTAGCCGGTCATCGTGAACGTGCTGGCGCTGGCCCGGCGCCGCGCGGGCAGGTTCTCCGACATCACCGTCAGCGCCACCGGCATGCACGCGCCGAGGCCGATCCCGGCCACGAACCGGAACACGCCGAACGTCGCCACGTTCGGCGCGAGCGGCAGCACCAGCGTGAACACCGAGAACAGCAGCACCGAGCCGATCAGCATCACGCGCCGTCCGAGCCGGTCGGACAGCGGGCCGAGCGCGGCCGCGCCGACCGCGACACCCACCAGCGACACGGTGGCCACCGCGGTCGCCCCGGCGGCGGTGAACCCGAGGTGGTGCCCCTTGAGCAGCGTGGGGATCGTGGCGCCGAGCGCGACCAGGTCGTAGCCCTCGATCAGGACGGTCAGCCAGCACAGCACCGCCGTCCAGGCCGAGCGGGAGGGAGACGTCGTCATTGCCGTACTCCTTGCGGGATGGGGGAACTAGGGAGTGGTGAGTTCGGTGTCGACCTGGATCAGGCGCGGTCCGGCCGGTGTGGTCTTGAGCTGGGCCCGTAGATCGTCCACATCGGACACGGTGGTCCCCGGGACGCCGTACCCGGCGGCGATCGCCGTGAAGTCCATGCCCGGGATCTCGGTGCCCGGCACGTCCTCGGTGCCCAGCAGACCGGCGAACCAGCGCAGCGCGCCGTAGGTGCCGTTGCGCAGGATCACGAACGTCACCGGCACCCGGTACCGCGCCGCGGTCCACAGCGCGGTGATGCCGTAGTTCGCCGACCCGTCACCGATCACCCCGACGACCTGCCGCCCGGGCAGGCCCATCGCCACGCCGACCGCCGCGGGCATCCCGAACCCGAGACCACCGGCGGCGGGCCAGAAGTACGAGCCGGGACGGCGCAGGTCCATCTGGCGCCACCACGCCGAGTTCGTGGACGTGGACTCGACGACGTAGCTGGTGTCGGCGGGCTGGGTGTCGCGCAGCGCGGCGAACACCTGCTCCGGATGCAGGGCCCGCTCACCGGTGCCGGGCTCGGGGTTCGGCACGAAGGCGGTCTCCCCCGGTTCTCGGGCGGGCAGCCGGGCGAGCAGGCCGTCGAGGACCGGGCCGGGGCCGGCGACCAGGGACTCCCCCACCGGCGCGCGGGCGGCGGCGGCGGGATCGTCGGTGACCTGCACGAGCTCGGCCCCCTCGGGCAGGAACGGCCCGGGCACGTGCTGGTGGTAGCGGAACACCGGCGCCCCCAGCACGACAACCAGGTCGTGCCCCGCGAGCGCGGAGGACACCGCGCCGATCCCGGCGGGCAGCACGCCGCGGAAGAGCGGGTGGCGGTTGGGGAAGGGCAGCCGGTGCGGCGACGGCGCGACCCACACCGGCAGCGCGAGGTGCTCGGCGAAGGCCACGGCGCGGTCGAACAGGCCGAGCGCGTCGACGTCGCCGCCGAGCACCAGCACCGGGTCGCGGGCGGCGGCGAACCGGGCGGCGAGGTCGTCGAGCTGGCCCTGACCGGGGGCCAGGCCGCGCCGGACGGTGCGGTCGAGGGTGGCGGCGGCGTTGTCGTCGAGGTCGGCGGTCCAGTCGTCGTAGGGCACGGACAGATAGGTGGGGCGCCGCTGCAGTTCGGCTTCGAACACGGCCTGCGCGAGCGAGCGCGGCACGTCGGCCGGGCAGCTCGGTTCGCCGGCCCAGCCGACGAGCGGGCGCATGAGCTGGGTGGCGTCCTGGTTGGCGAGCATCGCGTCCATGCCGATCGCCGACCGCACCTGCTGGCCCGCGGTGAGCACCAGGGGTGAGCGGGAGTGGACGGAGTTGGTGAGCGCGCCCATCGCGTTGCCCGATCCGGCGGCCGCGTGCAGGTTGACCAGCACCGGGCGTCCGGTGGCCTGCGCGTACCCGTCGGCCATCCCGACGACGACACCCTCGTGCAGGCCGAGGACGTAGTCGAAGGTGTCCGGCAGCTCGGCCAGGAACGGCAGCTCGTTCGAGCCGGGGTTGCCGAAGATCGTGGTGAGACCACGGCGTTCCAGGAACTCGTGGGCGATCTCGCGGACGGTCGGCATGCGCGATGTCCTCCTCGACGGCGGGTTCCCCCGAGCGTGGCAGATCACCCGGACATGCTCCAATCAATGTTGCCGGCCTGCCGCATAGACGGGATCGATGATGCGTGACTTCGACCTGAACCTCGTCCGGACCTTCGTGCTGCTCTACGAAACCCGCAGCGTGACGGCCACCGCCGAGTCGATGCACGTCACGCAGCCGACGGTCAGCTACAGCCTGCAGAAGCTGCGCCGCCGGTTTTCCGACGAACTGTTCCGCCGCGGCGGTCGCGGGCTGGTACCGACCACGACGGCGCAGGCGTTGTACCCGCCGCTGCACCACGCGCTGGCCGAAATCGAATCCACGGTCAGCGGCGCCCACTCGTTCGATCCGGCGACCGCGCGTGCCCGGTTCACGCTGTGCCTGTCGGACCTGGGCGAGGTGTCGCTGCTGCCGCGTCTGATGGCGGCACTGCCGTCGCGGGCGCCCGGCGTCACGCTGACGGTCCGGCCACTGGACGTGGACAGCGCGGTGGACCAGCTCGGCCGCGGCGAGATCGACGCGTTCGTGGCCTCGCCGCTGATCACCTCGCAGCGGGTGGCGCGGATCCCGTTGTTCTCGGAGGGCTACGTCGGCATGGTCGCCGCGCGCCACCCCCGGCTGCGCGGCACCCGGATGTCGCTGGAGGAGCTGACGGCGGAACGGCACATCGCGGTGTTCGGGCCCGCGGGCCACGAAGGCCCCCGGCGGGCGCTGGAGGCGCGTGGCCTGCTGGACCGGATCGTGCTGGAGGTGACACGGTTTTCCACGCTGCCCTACCTGGTGCAGGACAGTGAACTGGTCGCGATGGTGCCCCGGCTGGTGGCGGAGGTCTTCGCGACGGATCACCGGGTGCGGCTGCTGGAACTGCCGATGGACATCGAGCCCGCGCAGGTCTCGGTATACACGCGGCACAGCCACGCCCGCACCCCGGCGCAGCACTGGCTGACACAGTTCATGCGGGAGCACCTGGCCGAGCCCGCGATCCGGGAATCACCGGGGCGGTGACCGCGTTGCGGCTGTTCGAGGACGATCTTCGACGAAAGGACGGCCGCATGCCGCTGACAGGCGAGTACGAACCCAGCACGATGGACTTCTCCCGCAAGCAGGTCGAGCAGATCGAGAGTTCCGGTGGCACGGAGGGCGTGTCGATGCAGGGGCTGTCGGTGATCGTGCTGACCACCGTCGGCCGGAAGTCGGGCAAACTGCGCAAGGCGCCGCTGATGCGCGTCGAGCACGACGGCGTCTACGCGGCCGTGGCGTCGCTGGGTGGCGCGCCGAAGAACCCGGTCTGGTACCTCAACGCGCTGGCCGATCAGCGGGTCGAGGTGCGTGACGGCGAGCAGGTGTTCGACATGATCGCGCGCGAGGCCACCGGCGACGAGCGCGAGGTGTGGTGGAAGCGCTCGGTCGAGGCGTTCCCGCCCTACGCGGAGTACCAGGAGAAGACCGACCGGCAGATCCCGGTCCTGCTGCTGGAGCCCGCACCCGCCCCCCACTGACCCCGACCGCGGAACTCACGCGCCGGAAGGTGGGACTCGCGCCGTCCGCGAGTCCCACGCTCCCGGGCGCGTCGTCAGGCTTTGTGCTGCATGCTGCTGCGGGCCGGGTTGGCCTGCTCGGCGGCCTTCGGGTCCTTCTCGTCCTGCTTGGCCCGCACGCCGTCCTCGATGCGGTCGCCGATGTTCTCGTCGATGTTGTGCCAGTAGCCGAAGGCACGCTGGAGCACCGGTTCGGTGACGCCGTTGAGCAGATGCCCGACCACATTGTCGACCAAGCGGTCGCGGGCCGCGTCGTCGAGCACCTCGCGGACCATCGTGCCCGGCTGGCCCCAGTCGTCGTCCTCGGCGTGGGAGACGTAGGCCGACCGCACGATCCGCCCGTCGGTCTCCCACGTGGGTGGGCTGCCGTGGCGTTCGGTGTCCGCGGCCGGGCCGCCGTGGGAGTTGGGCGCGTACACCGGATCGGTGACCTTGCGGTAGGCCATCGCGCCGTCCTTGGAATACGAGTGCACCGGCACGACCGGCGCGTTCACCGGCAGCTGCTGGTAGTTCGCGCCGATGCGGTAGCGGTGGGCGTCGGCGTAGGAGAACAGCCGCGCCAGCAGCATGCGGTCCGGGCTGGGCCCGATGCCGGGCACCAGGTTGTTCGGCTGGAACGCGGCCTGTTCGATCTCCGCGTGGTTGTCGGTGGGGTTGCGGTCCAGCGTCATCCGCCCGACCTCGATGAGCGGGTAGTCGCCGTGCGGCCACACCTTCGTCAGGTCGAACGGGTTGAACCGGTAGCCCGCCGCGTCCTCGTACGGCATGATCTGCACGTACAGCGTCCAGCTCGGGAAATCGCCCGCCGCGATGTGCTCGAACAGGTCACGCGTGTGGTAGTCGGTGTCCGCGGCGGCCATCTGGTCGGCCTCGTGCTGCGTGAAGCACTCGATGCCCTGGTCGGTCTTGAAGTGGTATTTGACCCAGAACTCCTCGCCCCGCGCGTTGACCCACATGTAGGTGTGCGAGGTGTAACCGTTCATGTGCCGCCAGGTGCGCGGGATGCCGCGGTCGCCCATCAGCCAGGTCACCTGGTGCGCCGACTCCGGGGACAGGGTCCAGAAGTCCCACTGCATGTCGTGGTCGCGCAGGTTGCTGTCGGCGCGGCGTTTCTGCGACCGGATGAAGTGCTGGAACTTCATCGGATCCTTCACGAAGAAGACCGGCGTGTTGTTGCCGACCATGTCGTAGTTGCCTTCGCTGGTGTAGAACTTCACCGCGAAGCCGCGCGGGTCGCGCCACGTGTCCGGGCTGCCCCGCTCCCCGGCGACGGTCGAGAACCGGGCGACCAGGTCGGTTTTCACGCCGGGCTGGAACAACGCCGCCTTCGTGTACCGGCTGACGTCGGCGGTCACCTCGAACCGCCCGAACGCGCCGCTGCCCTTCGCGTGCGGCTGCCGCTCGGGAATCCGCTCGCGGTTGAACTGGGCCATCTGCTCGATGAGGTACGCGTCCTGCAAGAGGATCGGGCCGCCCGGCCCCGCCGTCAGGGAGTGCTCGTCGCTCTCGACGGGAATTCCCGCATCGGTGGTGGTGAACAGCCGGTTCGGTTCGTTCATGCCTGAAATCCCTCCTCGCCGTGCACTGCCGTGTCTGGAATGGTTCCAGACAACTCCGCGTCTCGCAGCGCGGTCAAGGCCCGAAGGCGCCGAGGAACCGGTCGCGAAAAGCGTTCATCGGCCAGACCGGGGCGTCCGGACCCGGCCGTGGTCCGTCGTGCCAGCCCCACCTGGCCACCCTGCCGAGCACGGCGGAATCGCGGGCCACCAGCGTCACCGGCACGTCCCGGCCCGCGCCCTCACCGGTGACGGAGGTGTTGGGCTGGTGGTCGCCGAGGAACACGAGCACCAGATCGTCGTCGCCGTAGGTTTCGACGTAGGACACGAGCGCCGACAAGGAGTACTCGATCGAGTCACCGTAGGCGGTGCGCACGCGCGCGGGGTCCGACCACACCTCGTCGACCGACGGGCCCGTGGGGGTGAACGCCGAGCCGTCGCCCATCGAGTTCCAGTCGGCCGGAGCCGGTAGCGGCGCCCACGGCCAGTGGCTGGACACCAGATCGAGTTCGGCCATCACCGGCGGGTGTCCCGGCGTCATCTCCGCGCGCTGGAACGCGCCGAGCGCGAACTGGTCGGGCATCGTCGCGTAGGAGAAGTTCGGGCCGCGGTAGCCGAGGTTGCGCGCGTCGTAGATCTTCTGGAAGCCGTAGACCGCGCCCTCGGGCCAGTCGGTCCCGTTTTCCGGCTGGACGTTCACGGTGCGCCAGCCCGCGCGGGCGAAGGCACCGGAGAGCGTCAGCCGGTCGCCGGCGGTGAACGTGGAGTAGCGCTGCTGGTTGTCCACCCACAGCCCGGATTCCATTGTGGAGTGTGCGAGCCAGCTGCCCCCACCGCTCGTCGGGGATGCGAGGAAGGCGCTGCGCGCGCTGAACCCGTCGGCGCGCAGGCGGACGGTCGCGGCGTCGAGGAGCGCGGTGACGCCGGGGTCGTCGAGGGCGACCCGTCCGTAGCTCTCCACGAAGGTGAGCAGGAAGTCCTTGCCCCGCAACGAGGTCAGCAGTCTGTCCGATGGGGTGTCACGGAAGGCGTCGGTGGCCATTTCGGCGGCGAACTCGCGCTGGTCGGCCAGATCCGAGGCGACGGCACGGACTTCACGGTAGGCCAGCGCGGCGGTCGTGCGCGCGGCCAGTGGCGCGCCGGTCAGCGCGGCCGCGATCCAGCCGGCCGTGAGCACGACGACGATCCGCGCCGAGGTCGCGCGGTGGTCCGCGGCCAGGCGCGCCAACCGCACGGCCGCGAGCGTCGTCAGCGCCACGAGGGCGATGGCGGCCAGCACCACCCCAGCCACGGTGGCGACCCGCGCGGCCCCACCGAGCAGGCTCAGCGCGGGGCCGGCGAAGGACCAGTCGAACACCAGGCTGAACGGCCGGTCGAAGGCGCGGTAGAACCCGATGTCGGCGATCTTCACCAGGGTGAGCACGCCGAGGAACGCGCCCGCCACGGCGGCCACGATCCGGCGCGCCCGCGCGGGCAGGACCAGTACCAGCGCGATCCCGGCCAGCGCCTCCGCCGGGATCCGCAGGAACGCTCCCGGCCCGAGCAGGTGCGGGTTGCCCGGCACGACCAGCGCGGCGAACACCAGCACGCACGCGAGGACGTCCGCCACCCGTCGCGCGATCACCGGGTGCGCCACAGCCGGATCACGTCCCGCCCGAACGACCACCCCAGCGCCGCGAGCGCTCCGGCGGCCACGGTCCAGGACCAGGTCAGCACGTCCGCGACCACGACGACCAGTGCGATGCCCTGCGCGGCGGCGACCGCTTTGCGCGCCAGGTCCGGCGGCAGCGGGCCGCGCAGCCACGGCATCGCCCATCCGGCGGCGACGAACGCGTAGCGCATCAGGCCGATCGCCAGCACCCATGGCCCCAGCGACACCGCCGCGGCGGCGCTGAGCACGAGGATGAGGAAGGCGTCGACCTCCATGTCGAAGCGCGCGCCCAGCGGCGAGGCGGTTCCGGTGCGGCGGGCGACGCGACCGTCGACGGCGTCCAGCGCGAGCGCCACCGCCGCGAGCACGACGAGCACCGGGCCCGCGATTCCGGTGACCACCAGTGCGACGACTCCGCCGACGAGCGTGGCGCGGGTCAGGGTCACGTGGTCGGCCGGGCTCAGCGCCGGGCGGCCGCCGCGGCGCAACGCGGCGGCGAGCAGCGCCCACAGCGCCATTCCGTACCCGGCGCCGGCGAGCCAGCCCAGCGGGTCCAGGCCCACGGTCATCGCGAGCGTGTTCAGCAGCACGAGCAGGGCGCACGCGGCCACGGACAGTTCCTGGCGGGCCGGAATCGTGACACGCTGGGTCTGGACGATCATCGCGACCGCGTTCCCTTCGCCGGAGGTCTGACCCATGACACGTGCCGCACGGGCGTTCTGGTTCAGCTCACCCGGCGTGGGTGAGATCCGGCAGGTCACGGTGCCCGAGCCGGGGCCGGGCGAGGCCGGGGTCCGCACGCTGTTCTCGGGCGTGAGCCGCGGCACCGAGACGCTCGTCTTCCGCGGCGGGGTGCCGGAAAGCCAGCACGAACTGATGCGCGCGCCGTTCCAGGAGGGCGACTTCCCGGGGCCGGTGAAGTACGGCTACCTCAACGTGGGCGTGGTCGAGCAGGGGCCGCCGGACCTGCTGGGCCGCACGGTGTTCAGCCTGTTCCCGCACCAGACCCGGTTCGTGGTGCCCGCGAACGCGGTGACCGTGGTGCCCGACGGTGTGCCGGCGGGGCGGGCGATCCTGGCCGGCACGGTCGAGACCGCGGTGAACGCGGTGTGGGACGCGGCGCCGCTGATCGGCGACCGGATCGCGGTGGTCGGCGGCGGCATGGTCGGCTGCGCGGTCGCGGCGCTGCTCGCCCGGTTCCCGGCGGTGCGGGTGCAGCTGGTCGACCTCGATCCGGCGCGGGCCGCGGTCGCTTCCCGCCTGGGTGCCGGGTTCGCGCTGCCGGACGAGGCCGAACCCGGATGCGACCTCGTCGTGCACACCAGCGGGACGGACGCCGGTCTGACGCGGTCACTGGAACTGCTCGCGCCGGAAGGCGAGGTGATCGAGCTGAGCTGGTACGGCGACCGGCGGGTGACCGTGCCGCTGGGTGAGTTCTTCCACTCGCGGCGGTTGTCGATCCGCGGCAGCCAGGTCGGGATGGTTTCCCCGGCCCGGCGGTCGCGGCGCACGTCCGGCGACCGGCTCGCGCTCGCGCTGGACCTGCTCGCCGACCCGGCCTTCGACACACTGGTCACCGGCGAGTGCGTGTTCGAGGACCTGCCCTCGGTGCTGCCGGACCTGGCCTCCGGCGCGCTTCCCGCGCTGTGCCACCGCGTCGTCTACCCGTAGGAGGATCGCTTGTTCAGCGTCACCGTCCGCGACCACATGATGGTCGCCCACAGTTTCCGCGGCGAGGTTTTCGGTCCCGCGCAACGATTGCACGGCGCGACGTTCGTGGTGGACGCGACGTTCCGCCGCGCGGAGCTGGACGCGGACGGCATCGTCGTCGACATCGGCCTGGCGACCGGGCAGCTGGGCGCCGTGCTCGGTGACCTCAACCACCGCAACCTCGACGACGATCCGGCGTTCGCCGGCCTCAACACCTCGACGGAGTTCCTGGCGAAGGTGATCGCCGACCGGCTGGCGGACCGGGTGCACGAAGGCGCGTTCGGTGCGGGCGCGCGGGGCCTGTCCGGGATTTCGGTGACGCTGCACGAATCGCACGTGGCCTGGGCGAGTTACGATCGTGCTCTTCGTCCTGCCGGGTGACGTCGACGATCCGGAGCTGCCCAGCGGCGGCAACGTCTACGACCGTCGGGTCGTCGCGGGCCTGACGGCGCTGGGCCGTTCGGTGCGGCAGGTCGCGGTCGCGGGGTCGTGGCCGCATCCGGACGCCGCCGCGCGAGCGGCCTTGGACCGCGCGCTGCGGCACGCGGACGGGCTGGTGGTGCTCGACGGGCTGGTCGCGTGCGGGGTGCCGGAGGTCGTGGTGCCGCACGCGCGGCGGCTGCGGCTGGTGGTCCTGGTGCACATGCCGCTGGGCGAGGAGACGGGTGCCGACCCGGGGCTGGACGCGCGGGAGCGGGAGACGCTGCGGGCGGCGTGGGCGGTGGTGACCACGAGCGCGCGGACCGCGCAGTGGCTGGTGCGCCACCACGGGCTGGCTTCCACGCGCGTGGTGGTTCCCGGCACGGACGCCGCGCCACTCGCCGAGGGCGATGCGCTGCTGTGCGTGGGGTCGCTGACGCCGCACAAGGGGCAGGACGTGCTGGTCGAGGCGCTGGCGGCGGTCGCCGATCTGGACTGGACGTGCACGCTGGCCGGGCCGCTGCGCCGCTCCCCCGCCTTCGCCGAGCGGGTGCGGGACCTGATCGCATGGCACGACCTGACTTCTCGCGTGACGTTGACTGGTCCCCTCACCGGCGCGCGACTGGACCGCGCGTACGGCCGGGCGGGTCTGCTGGTGCTGCCGTCGCGGTCCGAGACATACGGGATGGTGGTCACCGAAGCACTGGCGCGGGGGATTCCGGTGCTGGCTTCGGCGGGCGAGGATGCGTTGGGGCGGGCCGCGGACGGTTCGGTGCCCGGACTGCTGTTCCCGCCCGGGGACGTGTCCGCGCTGGCCGCGGCTTTGCGGAGCTGGCTGGGTTCGCCTGGTCTGCGGGCGTCACTGCGCCGCTCGGCTCGCCTGCGCCGTGCTTCGCTGCCGACCTGGGAGGACGCCGCGGGTGACATGGACCGGCTCCTCGGTGAACCGGGGTGAGCCGCGGGCCGTGAGAGGAGGGTGGCAGACAATCGATGGGACGGCGCCGGCCCCGGCACCAGCCGATGCGCGCCGGACTGGCTGGCCCTGCGTGAACCGGCCGACGCCGTCGCCAGGGCGACCGAGCTGATCGCTCCGCTCCGGCGGCTCCTGAGCAACCATGCCGATGCCCCGGGTGGCCGGATCCTCGTCCGGGATCTGGGGTGCGGCACCGGGGCGATGGCGCGCTGGCTGGCTCCCCGGCTGCCGGTGCCGCAGCACTGGATCCTGCACGACCGTGACCCGGACCTGCTCGACCGCGCCTGGTTGACCGAGCCGGACGTCACGTTCGAGACGCGGCAGGGCGACCTCACCGGTCTCGACCTGCGCGGGACCTCGCTGCTGACCACGTCGGCACTGCTCGACCTGCTCATTCCGTCCGAAGTGGATGAACTCGCGGACGCCTGCACGGCGGCCGGGTGCCCGGCGCTGTTGACGTTGTCGGTGGCGGGCCGGGTCGAGCTGACGCCGGAAGACCCGCTCGACGCCGGGATCGCCGCCGCTTTCGACGCCCACCAGCGGCGCGGCGACCTGCTGGGCCCCGACGCGGTCGCCTACGCGACGTGGGCGTTCGACCGCCGCGGCGCGACAGTGCACCGCGCGGCCAGCCCGTGGCGCCTCGGCCCGGACGAGCAGGAGCTGACCACCCAGTGGTTCCGCGGCTGGGTGGCGGCGGCCCGGCGCCAGAACCCGCGTCTCCCCACGCGCGACTACGTCCGCCGCCGCCTCGAAGCCTGCGAGGCGGGCGAGCTGCGCGCGATCGTGCACCACACCGACCTGCTCGCGATCGGGGCCACCTGATGCGCGCCCCACGCTCCCCCAACGGGGCTTCGGGGAAGCGCCGGGTGTGGGCCTGGGTGCGGCTGATCGCGGGAGCGGCGATTCTCGTCGCGCTCGTGCGGCAGGCCGGTGCCAGTGTGTTCCTCGACGGGCTGCGGCTCGTCGATCCCATCGCGGTCGTCCTCGCGCTGGGGCTCGGGCTCCTCACCACCGTCACGGCCGCCGCCCGGTGGTGTGTCGTCAGCCGCGCCCTCGGCCTGCCGCTGCGGCTCACCACGGCGGTACCGGCCTACTACCGCGCCATTCTGCTGAACTCCGTCCTCCCCGCCGGGGTCCTCGGCGACGTCGGGCGCGCGGTGGGCCAGGGGCGCCGCGAGGGGGACCTCACGGGCGGGGTGCGGGCCGTCGCGCTGGAGCGGTTCGCCGGGCAGGTCGTGCTGCTGGCCGCCGGGGCGTTCGTGGTGGCGGCCCGCCCGGATCTGCTGCCGGGCCTGGGCCGGACCACCGCGCTGCTGGTGCCGCTCGCCGCGACTGTCGCCGTCGCCACCGCACTGACGCTGCGGCCCGCGTGGCGGCGCGCGTTCGGCGGAACCCGGGGCGCGGGCGTGGTGCTGCTCTCGGTGGTGACGATCGCCGGGCACGTCACGATGTTCGTCCTCTCGGCGCGCGTCGCCGGGGTGGCGGCGCCGCTGGGCACGCTCGTGACGCTCGGGCTCGGGGCGCTGGTCGTGATGTCGGTTCCGCTCAACGTCGGCGGCTGGGGCCCGCGCGAAGGCTTCTCGGCCGTGGCGTTCTCCGCCGCCGGGCTGGGCGCCGGCGCGGGGATCACCACGTCGGTCGTCTACGGGGTGCTCACGCTCGTCGCGGCACTGCCGGGCATCCTCACCCGCCGAGCACGGGCAGGTGCACGCGGAAGGACTCGGTCAGCGCCGCCAGCACCGCGCGTCCTTTTCCGGCCGAAGCGCGTGACGGATGACCCGCCACCCCCGACTGTGTGTAGGGGGCCAGTCCGAGCGAAAGGAGGTGGCGCAGATCGCCGGGTGCCGAATCCGCGTCCGCGTAGCCGGGCCGCACCACGTCCGGGCTGGCGTGCAGCAGGATGGAGGTCTCCAGCTCACCGGCGTGCATGTCTTCGTCGTTGCTCGTCCGCACACCCGCGGCGGCGCGGGCCGCCTGCCATTCGCCGTAGGCGGGGAACAGGACCATCGCCCCGCCCGCGGACTGCACGACGTTGGCCAGCACGTGGTTGCCGCCGTGCCCGTTGACCAGCACGAGCTTGCCGACGCCGGAGGCGCGCAGCGACGCCGCGATGTCCTCGACGACGGCCACCAGCGTCGTCGCCGAGATGCTGACCGTGCCCGGCCACGCGGCGTGCTCGTGCGAGCAGGACACGGTGACCGGCGGCAGCAGCCAGAACCCGTGCTCCCGCGCGATCTCTCCCGCGACCGCGCAGGCGATCAGCGTGTCGGTGGTCAGCGGCAGGTGCGGACCGTGTTGTTCGAGGCTTCCGACGGGCAGGACCGCCACGGCGGGCTCGCGGTCGCGCACGTCGCCGGTGGTGTCCGGCGGGAGCGGATTCATCGTTTCAGGTATACCGGGAACGAGCTGGTCCCGGTCGACGACGAGGGGAACCCATGCGCGAACAGGACATCGCCGAATCCACGCTGAGCACGCGCCGCGGCCCGTTCCGCGCCGTCGCCTTCCGGGACGGGGCCGAGCATCTGGCGCTGGTGTACGGGCGGTTGCGGCGCGACGACGTGCTGGTGCGCGTGCACTCGGAATGCCTCACCGGCGACGTGTTCGGCGCCGTGCGCTGCGAGTGCGGCGACCAGCTGGGCGCGGCGCTGGACGCGATCGTGGAGGCGGGCAGCGGGGTGCTGGTGTACCTGCGCGGGCACGAGGGACGCGGGATCGGCCTGGTGGCGAAGGTCCGCACCCACGTACTGCAGGACGAGGGCGGCCTGGACACGGTCGATTCCGCCACGACGCTCGGCCTGCCGGTGGACGTGCGTGACTACGGCCCGGCGGCGCGGGTGCTGCGGCACCTCGGGGTGCGGTCGGTGCGGCTGATGTCGAACAACCCGGACAAGATCACGGCACTGGAGTCGCACGGGATCCGCGTGGCCGCGCGCGTGCCGTTGCTGGCGCCCGCGAGCGCGGACAACATCCGGTACCTGACCGCGAAGCGCGACCGGCTCGGGCACGTCCTGCCGCAGGTGGACGCCTTCGACGTCGCGGAGTCCTGACGTGGACCACCTCGGCCTGCTCCCCGTCGCCCGCGAAGCCGTCGCTCTCGGGCGGCGCATCGTGACCTCGCGTGCGCCGCGGTCGGTCACCGAGAAGGCCGAACGCGATCTGGTGACCGACATCGACCTGGCCGTGGAGGAGGCAGTACGCGGATTTCTGGCGCGGGAGACGCCGGACATCGGGGTCGTCGGTGAGGAGCACGGCGGTGAGCGGGGCGAGCTGTGGTGGGTGCTGGACCCGGTGGACGGGACGGCGAACTTCGCCCGTGGCATCCCGCTGACCGGGATCTCGCTGGCCCTGGTCGCCGGGCCCAGCGCCGTGGTGGCCGCGATCGACCTGCCGTTCCTGGACGCCGTCTACACCGCCGTCGAAGGCTACGGCGCCTACTCGGGCGAGACGCGGATCGGCGTGTCCGGGGTGCGCGACCTCGGGCGCGCCATGGTGTCGGTGGGCGATTTCGCCGTGGGCGAGGGCGCCGGATCGAAGAACCGGCTGCGCCTGTCCCTGCTGGCGGCGCTGGGGTCACGGGCGGAGCGGGTGCGCATGATCGGTTCGGCCGCGGCGGATCTGGCGTGGGTCGCGGACGGCCGCCTGGACGCGACGGTGAACCTGTCGAACCTGCCGTGGGACACGATGGCGGGGGTGCTGCTGGTCCGCGAGGCCGGCGGGCTGGTGCTGGACACCGACGGCAGCGACCACACGGTGGAGTCCGCGAACACGGTCGCCCTGTCGCCCGGTCTGCGTGACGTCCTGCTGGGGATGCTCCGGTAGTCTCGCGAGGAATATTCTTCCACGCGAGACGTTTCACCGGTCGACACCGGATCAGCAGGAGGCTGACATGCAGTTCGGGATCTTCTCCGTGAGTGACGTGACCACGGATCCGACGACCGGGCAGACGCCGGACGACACCCAGCGCGTGCGGTCGATGCTGACCATCGCCCAGCACGCCGACCAGGCCGGGCTGGACGTGTTCGCGACCGGCGAGCACCACAACCCGCCGTTCGTCGCGTCCTCACCCACCACGATGCTCGGATACCTGGCGGGCGTCACGAAGAACATCGTCCTGTCCACCTCGACGACGCTGATCACCACGAACGACCCGGTGAAGATCGCCGAGGACTACGCGATGCTGCAGGTCATCTCGAACGGCCGGATGGACCTGATGATGGGCCGCGGCAACACCGGCCCGGTCTACCCGTGGTTCGGCAAGGACATCCGGCAGGGTATCCCGCTGGCGATCGAGAACTACGCGCTGTTGCGGCGGTTGTGGGAGGAGGACGTGGTCGACTGGGAGGGCAACTTCCGCACGCCGCTGCGTGGTTTCACCGCCACCCCGCGCCCGCTCGACGGTGTCCCGCCGTTCGTGTGGCACGGTTCGATCCGCAGCCCGGAAATCGCCGAACAGGCCGCGTACTATGGTGATGGATTTTTCCACAACAACATTTTCTGGCCCATGTCGCACACGAAGCAGATGGTCCAGTTCTACCGGCAGCGCTGGGAGCACTACGGTCACGGCCCCGCCGGCACGGCGATCGTCGGACTGGGCGGGCAGGCGTTCCTGCGCAAGAACTCGCAGGACGCGTGGAACGAGTTCCGGCCCTACTTCGACAACGCCCCCGTCTACGGCCACGGCCCGTCGATGGAAGACTTCACCGCGACGACCCCTCTGACGGTCGGCAGCCCGCAGCAGGTCATCGACCGGTACGCGAGCATGCGCGAGGACGTGGGCGACTACCAGCGGCAGCTGTTCCTGATCGACCACGCCGGACTGCCGTTGAAGACGGTGCTGGAGCAGATCGACCTGCTGGCCGAGGAGGTCGTTCCGGTGCTGCGCAAGGAAATGGAGTCGCAGCGCCCGGAGGGCGTGCCCGCGAACCCGCCGTCGCACGCGGAGCGGGTGGAGCAGGCCCGGGCGAAGACTTCCTGAGCGCGGTTCGCGTGACGTAGCCGCTACGCGGGTTTCTCAAGCACCGGCTTCACTTCGCCCCGATTGCCGTCTCCCGGACCCGATTCTTTCAGTGTTGTGGCGGCTGGGGATCGGTTGCGGGAGAGGAACGGCCGGTAGACACCGCGCCGGGCCACCTGTCGCTGCCGGGCGCCGGCCGCGAACGTGGTTTCGCGCCCCGGAGCAGCAAACACGGCGCCCGGAGCGGCAAACACGGCGCCCGGAGCGGCAAACACGCCGCCGCGCGCGGCGTGTTTGCCGTTCCGGCTGGCGTGTTTGCCGTTCCGGCTGGCGTGTTTGCCCTTCCGGGACACCACCCGCCCACCACACCGCCACCCGGCAACGCAACCCAGCACCCCACCCGCCCGCACCCCGATCCGAAGCGCAGAAACAATCAAAAATCGGGGCGGCCACCATCGACTGCGAGCTTGCGAGCCCGGCGCTTGAGGAACCCGCGTAGCGGCAGGCGCACGGGACGGGAACCCTGCGCGGCAACCTCACGTTGACGAGACAGCTGTAGCCAGCTCCAGACGAATGTCACACACCGGGCCTACGCGAAAGTAACCTACGGTCCCGTAACCTGGCGGGATGGCAGAGCTCGTGTACCCGCCCGTCGTCCTGTTCGCGAAGACCATGTTCCGGGTCCTCGACCTGAAATTGCGGGTCGAGGGCAGCGAGCACCTCCCGGCACGCGGTGGCGCCGTGATCGCGTGCAACCACGTCAGCTACCTCGACTTCATCTTCTGCGGGCTGGGTGCGCAGCCGGCGAAGCGGCTGGTGCGGTTCATGGCCAAGAAGCCGGTGTTCGACCACCGGATCTCCGGTCCGCTGATGCGCGGCATGGGCCACATCCCGGTCGATCGCGCGGCGGGACGGGGCGCCTACGACGAGGCCGTCGACCGGCTGCGGGCGGGTGAGGTCGTCGGAGTGTTCCCGGAGGCCACGATCAGCCCGTCGTTCACCGTCGAGGAGGTCAAGTCCGGCGCGGCACGGATGGCGGCCGAGGCCGGGGTGCCGCTGATCCCGATGGCGGTCTGGGGCACGCAGCGCCTGTGGACGAAGGGCCATCCGCGCAGGCTGGCTCAGCGGCACGTGCCGATCTCGGTGCTGATGGGCGAGCCGCTCCGGCCCGGGCCCGCGCACGATCCCGACGTGGTGACCCGCGAGCTGCGCAACCGGATGAGCCTGCTGCTGGACAAGGCCCAGGCGGAGTATCCGGAGAGCCCCGCGCGCCCCGAAGACCGCTGGTGGCTGCCCGCCCACCTCGGTGGCACCGCACCGGCTCCGTGACCCCGCGCGCACGTCGGCGTCAGCTCGCGCTGAGCGGTTTCGCCACGTCCTCCAGGGATTTCCGCTCGGCATCGACACCGAACGCCAGCTCCGCGAGCCCGCCCAGGGCCATCACGCCCGCGCCGACGGCGAACCCGATGGCGGCCATCCCGCGGTCGGCGGACTCGACGAGCGAACCGAACAGGAGCGGCCCGACGATGCCGCCCGCCCCGGTGCCGACCACGTAGAAGAACGCGATCGCCAGCGCGCGGGTTTCCATCGGGAAGATCTCGCTGACCGTCAGGTACGCCGAGCTGGCCCCGGCGGAGGCGAGGAAGAACGTCGCCACGAGCAGCGCCAGGAAGCCCCACACCCCGCCGGTCCCGGAGACGAACACCCAGATCAGCGGCACCGACAGCAGCGCCGAGCCGAGGTAGCTGACCGTGATCATCGTGCGGCGGCCGACGGTGTCGAACAGCGGCCCGAGCAGCAGCGGGCCCAGCATGTTGCCCACCGCGTAGATCGCCACGAGCACCGGCACGAATCCCGACGACGTCCCGTAGTAGGTGCTGAGCAGGGTGCCGACGTTGAAGGTGATGCCGTTGTAGAGGAACGCCTGGCCGACGAACAGGGCCAGGCCCAGAATCGTGCGGCGCGGGTAGTCGCGGAAGGCGGTGCGCGCGATCTCGCGGAACGGCGTGGCGCGCCGCTGCCGTACGCGGATCTCCGACTCCGGCTCGGCGAGTTCGGCGCCGGTTTCCCGGCGCACCTCGTCTTCGATCGACCCGACGATGTGCGACGCGTCGGGCTCGCGGCCGTGGATGAACAACCACCGCGGGCTCTCCGGGACGTGCCGCCGCACCACGAAGATCAGCACCCCGAGTAGCGCGCCCAGCCCGAACGCGAGCCGCCAGCCCACGCCCGGCGGGAAGATCGCGGTGTCCAGGAAGAACAACGCGGCGGCCGAACCGGCCGCGGAACCGCCCCAGTAGGTGCCGTTCACCACGAGGTCGACCCTCCCGCGCACCCGCGCCGGGATCAGCTCGTCGACCGCCGAGTTGATGGCGGCGTACTCGCCGCCGATCCCGGCACCGGTGACGAACCGGGCGAGGTAGAAGAACCACGGCGCGAACGTGAAGGCGGTCGCGACCGTCGCGGCGACGTAGACGGCGAGGGTCACCAGGAACAGTTTCTTGCGCCCGTACCGGTCGGTGAGCTGACCGAACAGCAGTGCGCCCAGGCACGCACCCGCGACGTAGCACGCCGCGGCCATCCCGACGCCGGACTCGGTCAGGCCCGCGCCGCTGCCCGGTTCGGTCAGGCGGGAGGCGATGGAGCCGACGATCGTCACCTCGAGCCCGTCGAGGATCCACACCGTGCCGAGTCCCTTGAGCACCCCGCCAGTTGAACCGCGCCCAGGGCAACCGGTCCAGCCGGGACGGGATCGCGGTGGTGATGACCCCTTGTCCCCTCCCCGTCGTCATGATCGGGGACTGCCCTGCCCCGGGGGCCGGGAAGCTTACGGGGACGGGGGAAGCGGGCGCAGGCCGAGCGCGAAATCGGCGGCGGCCTCGGCGTGCAGGCGCGTGGTCGGGAAAGTCGGCGCTTCGCTGTCGCCGGGCCCGACGAGCAGTTCGATCTCGGTGCAGCCGTAGATCACGGCGTCCGCACCGGCCTCGACGAGCCGCGCGATGACGCCGCGGTAGGCCGCCCGGGATTCCTCCCGCACCACGCCGAGGACGAGTTCGTCGTAGATGACGCGGTGGACGAGGTCGCGGTCGTCCGGCCCGGGCACCAGCACGTCGAGCCCGTGCGCGGCGAGCCGGTCGCGGTAGAACGGCTGTTCCATCGTGAAGCGGGTGCCCAGCAGCCCGGCCCGCTTGTGACCGTCGGCGACGATCGCGGCGGCCGTGGCGTCGGCGAGGTGCAGCAGCGGAATCCCGACCGCGGCGGCGATGTCCCCGGCGACCTTGTGCATGGTGTTGGTGCACACCACGACGACGTCCGCGCCGGCCGCTTCGAGCGCCCGCGCCGCCCGTGCCAGCACCGCCCCCGCCTCGTCCCAGCGTCCGGCCACCTGCAACGCCTCGATCTCGGCGAAGTCGACCGAGTACAGGACGGTGCGCGCGGAGTGGAACCCACCGAGCGCCGCTTTCACCCGCTCGTTGACGAGACGGTAGTACTCCAGCGACGATTCCCAGCTCATGCCACCCAGCAGGCCGATCACCTTCATGCGCCCAGTCTGCCCGATCGCGGGTGCAACGCCGGGACCGGTGACGGACTTCGGCGCCCTGTCCGTGGGGCTGCGGCCGCTGTTCGAGCTTCCGCACACCGGCGCCATCGCCTTCGGGGACCCGCGCAAGCAGGAGATCACCGGTCACCGGTCGTCCGGCCTGCTCATCCCGCCCCTGGTCCTGCATGGCGTCCCGGAACCCGAGATCATCCGCGAAGCCCAGCGAAAAGCCCGCGAACCGGACACTCAGCCGTACGATCCCCCGGCATGACACTCGACCTGTTCGCCGGTATCGCCGTCGCCGATCATGCCGCCGCGCTCGTCTGGTACGAGTGCTTCTTCGGTGGCCCGCCGACCTACGTCGTCAGTGACACGGAGGCCCTGTGGGAGGTCACCGAACACGGCTCGGTCGTCGTGGAGTTGCGGCCGGATCGTGCGGGGCACGCGTTCCACACGCTGTTCGTCACCGACTTCGACGAGCGGGTCGCCGCCATCGGCGAGCGCGGGCTGCAGCCGACAAGGCAAGAAACCTACGACAACGGGGTCCGCAAAGTCATCTACCACGATCCGGAAGGCAACGAAATCTCCTACGGCGGCGCACCCGAAGGCGCCTGACCGTCAGCGCCGCCGGTTCAACCCCGACACCGCCGCCGTGGCCAGCTCGCCGGGGCGTGGCAGGCGGGCGAGCAGCCGGCTGACCAGCCCGGCCCGGAACACCCGGCCGGACCCGCTCCCCCGCACCCGGCCGGACTCCGCCACCGGAGTGTCCACATTGTCGACTCCGTTGTCCGGGCGGTCGTTGCGGAACGCCTGCGAACCGAGCCGGCGCACCGACAACACCGCGTCGGTCAGTGCCGGTGACAGCCGCTGACCGAGGAAGAACGCCAGCGCCGCCCCGCCGACCGCGATCTCGCGGCGCGGGTGCTCCGCGGCGAACACGATGCTGTCCGCGACGCCCTCCGGGGCGTACACCGGCGGCGGCGGTTTCGGCAGTGCGCCGAGTTTGCTGCGGGCGTGTTCGAAGAACGGGGTGTCGATCGCGGCGGGCAGGATCGTGGTCACCGTGACCGGGTCGCCGCGCTGGGCGAGTTCCACCCGGACCGTGTCGTAGAAGCCGCGCAACGCGAACTTGCTCGCCGTGTAGGGCGCGTGCAGGGGCACCGACCGCACCCCCTCGACCGAGGCGATGCCGATGATCACGCCGCCACCGGCGCGGCGCAGCGCGGGCAGCGCCGCCTTGACGCCGTGCACGTGGCCGAGGAAGTTGACCCGCATCACGCGGTCGAACTCCTCGTCGCTGATCTCCTCGACGTAGCCGAACACGGCGACCGCGGCGGCGTTCACCCAGGTGTCGACGTGCCCGAACTCGCGTTCGGCCGCCGCCGCGAGTGCGCGGACCGCCGCCGGATCGGCGACATCGGTGGGCACGGCCACGGCCTGCCCGCCGCCGTCGCGGATCTCGCGCACCAGCGATTCCAGGGCCTCCGCACCGCGGGCCGCGCACACCACCCGCGCTCCGCGCCGCGCGAAGGCGAGCGCACTGGCACGCCCGATCCCGCTCGACGCCCCGGCGATGACGGCCACCTGCTCGGACAGCGGTTTCGGCATGGCGGCTCCTCTCCTCCCGTGTCCGGTACCCGCCAGGCGGCACCGGCAGTCCAGCGGGTCCACTCCGGACACGTGGCAGCATGGAGTGGTGACTGAGGACGGCGACGACGCTCCACTGACGCTCTACCTGGTCAAGCGGCTGGAGCTGGTGATCCGCTCGCTCATGGACGAGGCGCTGCGGCCGTTCGGGCTGACCACCCTGCAGTACACCGCGCTGACCGCGTTGCGGCACCGGAACCGGCTGTCCTCGGCGCAGCTGGCGCGCCGCTCGTTCGTGCGCCCGCAGACCATGCACACCATGGTGCTCACGCTGGAGAAGTACGGCCTGATCCAGCGCGAGGAGGACCCCCGCAACCGTCGCGTCCTCCTCGCCGCGCTCACCGACCGGGGCCGCGCGGTGCTGGACGAATGCACTCCCCTGGTCCGCGGGTTCGAGGCCCGCATGCTGGCCGGAATGGACGACCGCCGCCGCGCGGCCTTCCGCCTCGACCTGGAGGACGGCTACGAGTCGCTCGCCTCCTACGCCACCGGTCAGCGCGCGCTGACGAACGGCGCGGGCGAGTAGCGCCTGCTCACGCGCCGGCCCTCGGGGTGCAGGCGACGGCGACCAGCGCGAGCAGCGCCATGCCTGCCAGGTAGGCGCCGACCAGCAGGGAACTGCCGGACGCGGCGAAGATCGCGGTCGCCAGCACCGGCGCGAGCCCGCCGCCGACGACGTTGCCCAGCTGGTAGCCCAGCGACACGCCGCTGTAGCGGATCCGGGTGGGGAACTGGTCGGACAGCAGCGCGGGCAGCGGCCCGTACTGGGCCGACACGGTGATCACCGCGACGACGCACGCGACCAGCGCCAGCACGAACACCCCGGTGTCGAACACGAGGAAGAACAGCAGCGCCACCACGGCCTGGGCGATCGCGCCCGCGGCGATCACCTTGCGCCTGCCGTAGCGGTCGGCCATGCCGGAGAGCCCGTAGATCGCGCCGAGCTGCACGACACTGGTGAGGATCACGACGACCAGCAGCGCGTTGCGTGAGTACCCGACCTCGGCCGTGCCGTAGGACAGGATGTAGGTGAGGATGATGTAGCCCATCGCGGTGGACGCGCCGGTCACGAACACCGAGCGCAGCACGGCGAGCGGGTGGTCGCGCAGCACCTCCAGCAGCGGCACGCGGGCGGGCCGGTGCCGGGCGGCTTCGGCGAACAGGGGGCTTTCGGTGAGGCGCCGCCGGATCACCAGGCCGAAGACCACCAGTACGAAGCTGACCAGGAAACCCAGCCGCCAGCCCCAGTCGACGAATGCCTCCCGCGTGGACGTGGACGCCACCAGCAGCACGAGGTTCGCCACGATCGCCCCCGCCGGAACGCCCAGTTGCGGTGCCGCGCCGTAGAGCCCGCGGCGGGACGGCGGCGCGTGTTCGACCGCCATCAGCGCGGCGCCGCCCCATTCCGCGCCGACACCCACACCCTGCGCGAGCCGCAGGACGACGAGCAGGATCGGTGCGGCGACGCCGATCTGGGCGTAGGTGGGCAGGAGCCCGACCAGCACCGTGGCCATGCCCATGATCAGCAGCGAGATGACGAGCATCCGCTTGCGGCCGATCCGGTCGCCGAAATGACCGGCGACGATCCCGCCGATCGGCCGGGCCAGGAAGCCGACCGCGAACGTGGTCAGGGCGGCGAGCTGGCTGATCGAAGGGTCGCTCGCGGGAAAGAACTGGGGTCCGAAGACGAGCGCGGCGGCCGCGCCGTAGAGGAAGAAGTCGTACCACTCGATGGCGGTGCCCACGAAACTCGCGACGGCCACCCGGCGCGCTTCGCGGCTGCCGGAGTCCTGCACGGGGACGGCTTGCTGGTGCGTCATCGAACCACCAATCATCAGAGTCCCTGATATGCGTCGAAGGATCGCACCGGCACGGACAACCGTCAAGGCGCCTTGACTGAGTACTCACTCAGGCCCACGCTCGGCGAAGCCCCGCGACGGCACGGGAGACGAGGAGACACACGGTGGCGGGACGGGTCGCGGGCAAGGTCGCCCTGGTGACCGGTGCGGCGCGCGGTCAGGGCCGGGCGGACGCGGTGCGGCTGGCGCACGAGGGCGCCGACGTGATCGTGGTGGACATCGCGGACACGCTGCCCAGCGTCGCCTACGCCTCCCCCACACCCGCGGATCTCGACGAGACCGTGAGCCTGGTGGAAAAGACCGGGCGCCGGGCCGTGCGGGTGCGGGCGGACGTGCGGGACCTGGCGAAGCTGCGCGAGGCCGTCGACGCCGGGGTGGCGGAGCTGGGCGGGCTGGACGTCGTCGTCGCCAACGCCGGGATCTGCGTGCCCGCGGCGTGGGACGACGTGACCGAGCGGATCTTCGATTGGCCAAGTGGACGCCGCTGCTGATTCCGCTGCTGGAGAGCGGCAGGATCAGGCATGTCGGCGTCTCGAACCACAACTTGACGGAGATCGCGCTGACCGACCGGATCCTCGGCGAGGCCGGGTTCCGCGTGGAGGCGGTCCAGAACCACTACAGCCTCCTGTACCGGAGCTCCGAGCGTGCGGGCATTCTCGATCACTGCCGCGCGCACGACGTGCGGTTCTTCTCCTACCTGGTCCTCGAGCAAGGGGCGCTGACCGGCAGGTACAGTCCGGCGCATCCGATGCCGGCGGGCAGCAGCCGGGCCGTGTACAACTGCATGCTGCCCCGGCTCCGGGCGCTGACGAACCGGATGGCAGCGATCGGCGAGGACCGGGGCGCGTCCGCCGCCGACGTCGCCACCGCCTGGGCCATCGCCAAGGGCACCACCCCGATCATCGGGGTCACGAAGGCGGGTCACCTCGACGGGCTGGTCCGAGCCCTTGGCATCGACCTCGCCGGCGAGGAGATCGCGGAGCTGGAGGCACTGGCGGATGCCGCGGACGTCGACACGCGCGGCAGCTGGGAGCACGACATGTAGCAGGTGCGGGAGAGACCACGCGGAACGGGATCCGGTGGACACCCACAGTCCACGGTGGACCGGCGGCTGGCCGCGGCGGCGCCCGAGCACGGCCGTACCCGGTCCTGGGGTCCCTCCCCGCGCCGGCCGGTCCCGCCTCGCCCGTCCCCGGCGCCGGTGGCATGACTCCGGCGAACCGGCGCCGGGGACCGCTAGGCTGGCGCCCGTGTCGAGCGGCGAGAGGCGGCGAGGGTGACCATCTGGACCGACGTGATCAACTACGTGCGCATCCGGTACGAGGTGCTCGAAGAGAGCGAGGACTGGCTGCGGTTCCGGCTGGACACGGACGGCGGCCGCACGCAGCAGGTGACCGTGCACCACCTGCCCGACCACGACGGCGCCGAATGGGCGGAGATCTCGTCGGCGGTGGGCTGGGCCGACAAGATCGACCTGCGCCGCCTGCTGGAACTGGCGGGCCGCGCGACGGTGGGCGGCGCCGCGATCGTGGACCGCGTGGCGCTGATCAAGCACACCGTGCCGCTGACGTCGCTGCACCTGCGGGAGGAGTTCGAGCGGCCCCTGCTGTCGATCGTGGCGCAGGCCGACGCCTTCGAAAAGGAACTCTCGGCCGGCGACGAGTTCTGACCGCTACCCCGCCGCGGGCGCCGGCGCTCGCTTCGTCGCGTCGCGCCGGGTGATCGCCTCGGCGACCTCGTCGATGGCCCCGCGGAGGAGGTCACCGTAGGGGCCTTCGGGGAGGTCCGGCGCGTGCCGTCGTGCTGCCTCGATGTGGTCGGCCGCCGCGGGGAACGAGTGCAGCCTGCGGTGGTTGTCGGCCAGGTTGAGGTGCAGTGACGGGTAGAAGCCGGCGATGTGCAGGTCCGCCTGGTGCTCCTGCACGCGCTGCTCGCTGACCGCGTCGGCGGCGTCCAGTGCCCGGACGTCCCAGGTCAGGGCCTCGGCGGGGTGGTCGCACAAATCAGCCAGGTAGTGCGCGAGCGTGCAACGGTGCAGCGGGTCCCCCAGGACACCGATCGTGGACCACAGGCCGAGGAGCCTGCGGCGGGCGCCGGCGGCGTCGCCCGCCCTGCCGTCGGTGACGGCGTGGCCGATGGCGTCCATGATCGGGTCGGTGCGCATGAGCTTCTCCTTCGTGGTCGAGCCCTCATCGTGGGGCTTCGACCGGCTCGAAGGTCAAGCCGTTGACGCGTCGGCGCAGCGCGAAACCGCGGGACGCTCGATGGTCATCCCGTCGGCCCGGACCGCGCTACATTCGGTGTCACACCGGAACCGCGCGGGAGGGAACGGACATGGCCGTGCAGCTGAACCACACGATCGTCGAGGCACGGGACAGGGAGGAGACGGCGAAGTTCCTGACCGACGTCCTCGGCCTGCCGGACGCGGTGCCCTACGGCCCGTTCCTCGTCGTGCAGACCTCCAACGAGGTGTCGCTGGACGTGATCGGCACCGACGAGCCGGTGCACCCGCAGCACTACGCCTTCCTCGTCGACGACGAGGAGTTCGACCGCATCTTCGAGCGGATCACGGCGCGGTCGCTGGACTACTGGGCCGATCCGTACGGGCGGGAGCCGGGCCGCATCAACCACAACGACGGCGGCCGGGGCGTCTACTGGAACGACCCGAACGGCCACCGGCTGGAGATCATCACCAAACCTTACGGCGGCTAGAGCAGCTCGGTGCGGCACGACAGGTGCCCGCCCACTTCGGCGAGCAGGTCGCACATCGCCTCGTGGCCGTGCCGCCGGTGGTCGCGCGCCTCGATCCGTCCCTCGCCGACGTCCTTTTCGACGCGCAGCGGAGTCGCCGTCGAGGCGAAGGCGGTGCGGAGCACGAAATCCCGCACCGGACACCGCGGGCCCGTCCGGTGTGGACGGACCCGCGGTGTGCGTCAGTAGCCGCGGTAGCCGTTGCCCTTCAGAATGGACTTCAGGCCCGGGTGCTTGTCGAAACCGCCGTAGCGGCTGATCGTGTAGCGGGTCCCGGCGATGATGTTGTCCACCGGGTTCATGATGTCGTCGTGTCCCGGCAGCTTGTGCGCCCGGAAGGTCGAGTCGATGCACTGCATCAGGCCCTTCGACGGGTGGCCGGCGCGCCAGTTGCTGTCCCACCGGTTCACGGCCGTCGGATCGCCGTTGGACTCCTTGTCGACCACGGTGCGGATCGCCCGGACGTCCTTTCCGGACACCGGCACGCCGTTGTCGCGCATGACGTGGATGGCCTCGTTGATCCAGCCGGCGAGCCGGTCACCGGTGGTGTCGAAGACCTCCGGCGCCGCAGCGGCGGGTTCGGCCGCCGCGGGCTCCGCCGCCGCGGGTTCGGCCGAACCCGGGTCGGGGGCGGCGGGGATGGTCAGGAGCGGCGCCGGTGGTGTCACCACCCACGTCGACGGCGGGCCGAGGACCGGCAACGGCGCCGCGACGGCAGCGGCAGCGGCGGCCGGGGCCGCCTCGGTGGCCGGCGCCGGCTGGGCGGCGTCGTCGTTGGTGCTGGCCATGGCGAGCGGGCTCGCGGAGCCTGCCACGGACATCATCAGCAGACCGGCGGAAACGGACGTGCGCGCACCGAACCGGTTCAGATTTCGGGGTTTCACCGCGTGCCGTGTGCGGCTCCTGTTCGGGGGAAACAGGGCCACCTTCCGGGGAACACGCGATGTTGAATTATGGCTTCCCATTGAGGGGGAGTCTCCTTGTTCGACGTTCATCCGCACCGGTCGTCGGGGGCCGACCGATGGGGGCGCACACGATGACGAGAACGGGGGATTCCTCGTCTCCGCAAGGCCTAAGCCAGATTACGAACGGGCAACGGGGATATCACCAAACGGTGACCAGAGCCACAGTTTAACGGGGTCCGCGCCGATCTTCGAACCCGAGACTTTCAGCAGGCCCAGCAGCATTTCTGTCGCTTCGTGACAGTATTGCTACTCCCCTGCCCGCGGGCCGTTTTGAGATCAGAAAGGCAGCGCCGGATCGCTTTCTTTCGGCACCAATTCCATCGGCCACACTTCCTGGGTCGGTGCCGGCGGAGCCGCGGACAACCGTTCCAGGACGATCTCGCCCAGCCGCCGTCCGTAATCCTCCAGTGACACGTGGAAACAGGTCAGTGCCGGCACGAGGTGTGCGCACACCGGATTTTCGCGGAACCCGATCACCGCGAGATCCCGGCCGGGCTCCACGCCGTGGCCGCGCAGTGACCGGTACAGCCCGGGCGCCAGCGTCTCCTGCGCGAGCACGACCGCCGTCGGCCGGTCCGGCATCGCCAGCAGCCGGTCGCCGAGGAGGTCGCCGTTGTCGCGGCTGTCGGGCAGCCGCACCACGAGGGCGTCATCGTCGTCCACGTCGAGCGTGGTCACCGCGTCCCGGTAGCCGCGCAGGAACTCGGCGTCACTGTTGACGTCCCGGTCCGCCGTGGCGACGGCGATGCGCCGGTGCCCGCGTTCGGCCAGCCGCCGCACCGACCGCTCCGCGACCCCGGCGAAGTCGAGGTCCAGCCACGAGTACCCGTCCGCACGGGTGCGGCCGAGGCTGACGAACGGCACCCGCTGCGCGAGCAGGTAGTCCACCCGCGGGTCGGCGCGCTGGGTGTCGGCGAGCACGTAGGCGTCGGCGACGTGCCGGTCGACCACGTCCCGCAGGAACTGCTCCTGCCGCACGGCCGAGCCGAAGGGCAGGATCACCAGGTTCAGCCCGTGGCCGAGCAGCGTTTCCTGCAGACCGTTGGAGACGTTGAGGAAGAACGTCTCGCCGGACTGCGTGCGAGCGGTCTGGATCGGCATCACGAGCGCGACCGTGCCGGTGCGACCGCGCCGGAGGCTGCGCCCGGACTGGTTGGCGGAGTACCCGAGCGAGGCGGCGGTCTCCAGCACCAGCCTGCGGGTGGCCTCGCTGACCTCGCCGCGCGCGTTCATGGCGCGGGACACCGTGGCGATCGACATGCCCAGCTCGCGGGCCACGTCCTTGATGCCGACCGCCCGCCCTGACTTCCCCCCGGTCCGCACGTCCGCCACAGGGTGATGATAGCGGGCGTTGACGATCCGTAAACGTTTCCGGTACCGTTCCGGCCCAGCGTGTCCGGAAACGTTTACGGACACTGTCCGGTCCAACGGAGGGCACCTTGACCCAGACTGCTGCGATGCCGAGCGCCGTGATGCGGAAGCTGAGCTTCCGCCTGCTGCCCGTGCTGGTCGCGGGGTACCTGATCGCGATACTGGACCGCGCCAATTTGGGCGTGGCCGCGCTGACCATGAACGCCGACCTGGGCCTGAGCGCCGCGGCGTTCGGGGTCGCGGCGAGCGTCTTCTTCGTGCCGTACGTGCTGCTGGAGGTGCCCTCGAATCTGGCGCTGCAGCGCTTCGGCGCGCCGCTGTGGATCACCCGGATCATGATCACCTGGGGCGTCATCTCCGGCCTGCACGCGCTGGTCTGGAACGCCGAGTCCCTCTACGTCGCCCGCGCGCTGCTCGGCGCGGCCGAGGCCGGGTTCTTCCCCGGCGTGATCTTCTTCCTCACCCAGTGGTTCCCGGCGGGCCACCGCGGCAAGATCCTGGCCGGGTTCACCGCGGGCATCCCGATCGCGCTGGTGATCGGCACACCGCTGTCCGGGCTGCTGCTCAACCTCGACGGGTGGCTGGGCCTGCACGGCTGGCAGTGGATGTACGTCATCGAGGCGGTGCCCGCGATCCTGCTCGGGCTCGCCGTCCCGTTTCTGCTGCCGCGGCGCATCGAGGACGCGAAGTTCCTGACCACGCAGGAGAAGTCGTGGCTCACCGGAACCCTGGAGCGGGAACGACTCGCGCGGGAGGCCGTCGCGCCGGGCAAGCACAGCCTGTGGAAGTCGTTGCTGAGCCCCAAGGTCCTGGTGTTCGCGCTCTGCTACTACTGCCTGACCAACCTCAACGGCGCGGTCAGCACGTTCCTGCCGCAGATCCTCAAGCCGTTCGGGATGAGCGACACGGCGACCACGTTCGTCGCGGCGGTCCCCTACGCGTTCGGCCTGGCCGGGATGCTCCTCATCGGACGGCTGGCCGACCGCCCTGGGCGGCGGAGCGCGGCGTTGTACCTGGCGCTGGTGATCTCGGTGGCCGGGTTGAGCGCGGCGGCGCTGATCGACCAGCCGGTGGTGAAGCTGATCGCCCTGTGCCTGGCCAGTTTCGGCGTGTTCGGGGTGCTGCCCGGGTTCTGGGGGCTGCCCACGGCGCTGCTGGCCGGAACCGCCGCGGCCGGGAGCATCGCGCTCATCAACGCGCTGGGCAATCTGTCCAGTGTGGTCAATCCGGCGGTGATCGGCGTGATCAGGGACCGCACCGGTGACTTCAACGGCGGTCTGCTGTGGCTGGCGTTGATGGGGGTGCTCGCGATCGTCGTGCTGACCGTCATCGTGCGGCTGTGGGGTTCGGCGGAACGCCGGGTCACCGCGGCCGCCGTGGAGGGGAACCTGGATGCGCATCGCTGAGGTCCGGCTGCGCCGTCTGGAGGGTGTGCTGCCCACCGACGGCGACCTGTGGGAGGAGCGGCTGGTGCGGCCGCTCGACGTCTACCCCGAGTACCGGGACGTCGACGACCACGAGGGCGGTGTGCAGACCCCGGACGGGTTCCGTCTCGTGTCGCACTTCGTGGAGATCGAGACCGATGACGGTCTCGTGGGCCGGGGCGGGCCGGTGCCCGAGCAGGTGGCGTACGTGGTCGCGAAGGACCTGCGGCGCCTGCTCGTCGGCGCGGACCCGGTCGCAGGCGAGAAGCTGTGGGACCAGATGCACCGCAGCCAGGTGCACGGCCGGGCCGGGAACACGATGCTGGCGATCAGCGCCGTCGACTGCGCGCTGTGGGACCTGCGCGGGAAATGGCTGGGGCAGCCGGTGTTCCGCCTGCTGGGCGGTCCGACGCGCGGGTCCGTGCCGGCGTACGCCTCGATGCTGGGGTTTTCGGTGACCGACCCGGCGCTGGTGCACGCGCGGGCGAAGGAGTTCAAGGAACTCGGCTACCGGGCGCAGAAGTGGTTCTTCCGCTTCGGGCCCGCGAGCGGTCACGAAGGCTTGCGGCGCAACGTCGAACTGGTGCGCACGGTGCGCGAGGCGGTCGGCGACGACTACGACATCATGTTCGACTGCTGGCAGTCGATGGACGTCACGTACGTGACCGAGCTGGCGTCGCGGATCGGCGAGTACCGGCCGCGCTGGCTGGAAGAATGCGCGATGCCCGACCGGATCGACAGCTACGCGCTGCTGCGGTCGCGGTTGACCATCCCGCTGGCGGGCGCCGAGCACGAGTACACGCGATGGGGTTTGCGCCGGTTCGTCGACGCGGGCGCCCTGGATGTGCTCCAGCCCGACATCTACTGGTGCGGCGGCCTGTCGGAAACCCTCAAGATCGCCGCCCACGCGACCGCGCACGACCTGATCACGATCCCCCACGGGCACTCCGCCGCGGCGACGCTGCACTTCTCGCTGACCCAGTCGCCGGTGCACACGCCGTACCAGGAGGATCTGGTGAAGTGGAACCGGGTGCACCAGCTGTTCCTGCGGACACCGGTGAACCCGGTGCGGGGTGAGCTGGGCGTGCCGGAGTCGCCGGGGCTCGGCATGGAACTGGACACCTCGAAGGCATTGAGCGACACGGTCATCTTCGCCGAGTGACCCCCTCGCGCCGCCGGCCCGTGGCAGAGTGATCACCATGGAGCCGCTGGCCGACGGGGTGTACGAAGCCGTCCGGACGCATCGTCTGGACCGGGCGCTCGACGCGGTGCGCGAGCGGCTGCACCCGGAGTTCGGCATCGTCGACGAGGCGGACGCTCCGGAGGTGATCGCCCGTCACGTGGCCGAGGCCGTGCGCCGGGTGATCGCCGGCGAGTCCGACGGCGCCCGGCGGGTGGAGCTGGTCAACCGGGTGCTGGGTCAGCTGGCCGCCGAGGACGACCGGCTCACCGGCACGGTCCAGCAGCTCATCGCGTTGAGCGAGGTCAGCGGCACCGGCGCCCGCAAGCACATCCGGCCCGTCACCCCGCTCTCCCAGGCGGCGCTGCTCACCAACGCCAAGGAGGAGCCCAGCCTGTCCGCCGAGCTGCGTGCCGAACTCGCCAGCGCGGACCGGGTCGACCTGCTGTGCGCGTTCATCCGCTGGCCCGGGCTCCGCCTGCTCGAGGAGGTCCTGCTCGACCTGCGGGACCGTGGCGTCCCGTTCCGCGTGCTGACCACGACGTACGTCGGGGCGACCGAGCGTCCCGCGATCGACCGGCTGGTACGGCAGTTCGGCGCCGACGTCCGGGTCAGCTACGAAACCCAGTCGACCCGGCTGCACGCCAAGGCGTGGCTGTTCCGCCGGAACTCCGGCTACGACACGGCCTTCGTGGGCAGTTCGAACCTGTCCCGTTCGGCGCTGGTCGAAGGCCTGGAGTGGAACGTCCGGCTCTCCGGCGTCGCCACTCCCGACCTGCTGCGCAAGTTCGAGGCCACCTTCGACACGTACTGGGAGTCCAGCGCCTTCGTCCCCTACGACCCGGACACCGACGCCGACCGCTTCGACGACGCACTCCGCCAGGCCGGGCGCCGTGGCGCCGCACCGGCCGCGATCAGCCTCGCCGGGCTGGAGGTCCGGCCGCTGCCGCACCAGCAGGAAATCCTCGAGGCGCTCGATTCGGAGCGCCAGGTCCACGACCGCCACCGCAACCTCGTGGTGGCCGCGACCGGCACCGGCAAGACAGTGATCGCTGCCCTGGACTACCGGCAGCTGCGCGGGAACGGCGATCCGACCCTGCTGTTCGTCGCGCACCGCAAGGAGATCCTGCAGCAGGCGCTGCGCGTCTACCGCGAGACGCTGATCGATGAGACGTTCGGCGAGACCTACGTCGGTGGTGCGCGGCCGGAGCGGTGGCGTCACGTGTTCGCCAGCATCCAGGGCCTGCACGCGCACGGGATCGACAAGCTGCCGCCGGAGCACTTCGACGTCGTCGTGGTCGACGAGTTCCACCACGCCGAGGCGGCGACCTACCAGCGGTTGCTCAACCACCTGCGGCCCAGGGAACTGCTCGGCCTGACCGCGACACCCGAGCGCAGCACCGGTGGTGACGTGCGGGAGATGTTCGGCGGGCGGACGGCGTTCGAACTGCCCCTGTGGGAAGCCCTCTCGGCCGACCTGCTGATCCCCTTCCACTACTTCGGCGTCGCGGACGGGATCGATCTGGCCGGTGTGGAGTGGAAGCGTGGCCGGTACGACGTCACGGGCCTGGAACGCCTCTACACCGGCAATGACGCGCGAGCGGCCCGGGTCCTGAAAGAACTGCGGGACAAAGTGACCGATGTGGGCGCCATGCGTGCACTCGGGTTCTGCGTGAGCATCGCGCACGCCGAGTACATGGCGCGAGTGTTCCGGGAGGCCGGGATCAACGCGCTGGCGGTGTCCGGCAACAGCTCAGCGGGAGAGCGCGAGCGCGCCATCGCGGCGCTGCGGGCCCGTGACGTCACCGCGTTGTTCGCGGTCGACCTGTTCAACGAGGGCCTGGACATCCCCGAGGTCGACACCGTGCTGTTCCTGCGTCCCACCGACAGTGCGACGGTGTTCCTGCAGCAGCTCGGCCGTGGTCTGCGCCGCGCCCCGGGCAAGGCCGTGCTGACCGTGCTGGACTTCATCGGCAGGCACCGCAAGGAGTTCCGGTTCGACACGCGGTACCGAGCACTGACCGGGGCGAGCCGCCGCGGGTTGCAGCGGCAGATCGAGCAGGGTTTTCCGTTCCTGCCCGCCGGTTCCCAGGTGGTGCTGGACCGGGTGGCGCAGCGGATCGTGCTCGACAACGTCCGCACCCAGCTGCGCTTCACCCGGACTCAGCTGGCCGCCGATCTGCGCTCGCACGGGGATCTGGCGCTGGCCGCGTACCTGGACGCGGCCGATCGCGAACTGGTCGAGGTCTACCGCGGCGGCGGTTCGTGGACCGGGTTGCGGCGGGACGCGGGGCTGCCCGCTCCAGCCGCCGGCCCGGACGAAGGTCCGCTGCTGCGGCGAATGGCGGCGTTCACGCACGTCGACGATCCGGAGCGGGCCGAGGTGTACCGGCGGCTGGTGGCCGCGGACGGCCCGGACTACGAGGAACTCAGCGAGCGGCAGCAGCGGCTGGCGCGGATGCTGCTGTTCACGGTGTGGCCGAAGCGGGGCGCTTTCCCGTCCTACCGCGCGGGCCTGGAGCACCTGCGCCGGCATCCGGCCGTCTGCGCGGAGATCGCCGAGCTGGTCGCGCTCGGACTGGACCGCGCCCGGCACGTCCCGGCCTCCCTGGGCGAGGGGTTGCAGCACGTGCCGCTGTCCGCCCACAGCCACTACCGCCGCGAGGAGATCCTCGCCGCGCTGGGCTACGCGACGCTCAAGCGGGTGCCGGGCAACCACGTGTCCGGCGTCGCGTGGTGCGAGGACACCGCCACCGACGCGCTGCTGATCAACCTGCGCAAGAGCGAAAAGGACTTCTCGCCGACGACGATGTACCGCGATTACGCGATCAGCCCCGGGTTGTTCCACTGGGAGTCGCAGAACGCCATCGCACCGGACTCTCCCACCGGTCAGCGGTACCTGCACCACCGCGCCCGGGGCAGTCACGTGGTGCTCTTCGTCCGCGACACGAAGACCGACGATCTGGGGGCGGCGCCGTTCCTGTGCCTGGGTCCCGCGTCGTACGTGGAGCACCGGGGTGAACGGCCGATCGCGATCACCTGGCGGCTCCAGCGTCCGATGCCTGCCGACGCGTTCTCGGTGGCGAGCGTCGCGGGATAGCCGTCATCAACCTACTGGTTGACAACACCGCGACGAGGGGCCTACGGTCCTTCTCAATCAAGTAGTTGAGGAAGCAGGGTGGACGACGACACTGACCGGCTGAACCGCGTGTTCGCGGCGCTGGCCGATCCGACCCGGCGCGATCTGGTGGCCCGGCTGGCCGCCGCGGACGCGTCCGTGGGCGAGCTGGCCGAACCGTACGACATGAGCCTTCAGGCGGTTTCCAAGCACGTGAAAGTGCTCGAAGACGCCGGGCTCGTCACGCGCACCAAGGTGGCCCAGCGGCGGCCCGTCCACCTGGACGCGGAGGTGTTCGACCTGATGACGAAGTGGATCGAACGCTACCGCCGCACAGCCGAGGAACGGTACCGGCGCCTGGACGCCGTGCTGTCCCACCTGACCGCCGACCAGGACCAGACGCAGGAGGACGCATCATGACCGCATCGCAGCAGGAAACCCGCATCGTGGCGGACGAAAAGGTCCCGACCATCGAAATCGTGCGTGAGTTCGCCGCGCCGCCCGGGCACGTGTTCCGCGCTCACGTCGACCCCGCGCTCTACGCGCAGTGGATCGGGCCACGCTCGCTCACCACGAGGATCACCAGGTGGGACGCCCGCACCGGCGGCGAATGGGCGTTCGCCAACGACCGTGGCGGCCAGGAGATCGCCGCCTTCCACGGCAGCTTCCACGAAGTCCGGCCGGACGAGCGGATCGTGTGGACCTTCACCTACGACGGCGAGCCGGACGGGGTCGCACTGGAGACGCTGACCTTCGAAGCACTCGACGGCGAACGCACGCGGTTGACGACCCTGAGCGTGGTCAAGGACTTCGAGACCCGCGACGGGATGCTGTCCAGCGGAATGGACACCGGGGTCAACGAGGGCTACGAGAAGCTCGACGAACTGCTCGCGAACGGCATCTGACGTGACGCCCGCCCAGCAGCACGCGCACGACGCGGCCCGGTTCACCGGCCTGGTCGAGTCCGCCGCACCCGGCGACTGGGCGCGGCCCAGCCCGGTCCCGGCGTGGACGGCCCTCGATGTCGTGAAGCACCTCGTCGGATGGCCCCGCGGCTTCCTGACCGGCGCCGGCATCGAGTTGCCCGCCCTGGACGTCGACGCCGACCCGGCCGCCGCCTGGAAGCAGCACGTCGCCGACATCCAGGCCATCCTGGACGACCCCGCCGGGCGCGTGCTCAGCAACCCGCACACCGGCGACAAACCGGTGGACGAGGCGATCGATCAGTTCTACACCGCCGATGTCTGGATGCACTCCTGGGACCTGGCCACGGCACTCGGCCGCGACATCGACCTCGGCCGGGAACGGTGCGCCGTCACCCTCGCGGGCATGCGGCCGATCGAAACGCTCCTGCGCGACAGCGGGCAGTACGGCCCGGCGGTTCCGGTGCCCGGCGACGCCTCTCCGCAGGAGCAGCTGATCGCGTTCATCGGCCGCGACCCCGCCTGGCGTCCCCCTGACGCCGGTTCCGCCATGCCGCATTCGTAGCGTCCGGCGCCACCGGCGTGGCATTGGTGGCGTTCAAATCGTCCATTCAGGACGGCAAAGGGTGCAGCGCCTCCGCGGCCGCGGAGGTGATCGTGTCCGCGACGAGCGAGAGGGCCCGCACGTCCAGTTTCCACTGCTGCCAGTACAACGGCACGTCCCAGTGCCGTCCCGGGTCGAGTTCGACGAGGGCGCCGGACTCCAGGAGCGGCCGCGCCTGCGGTTCCGGCACCAGCCCCCAGCCGAGGCCGGCCGCCACGGCGTCGCGGAAACCTTCCGACGTCGGGACAGAGTGGCGGTGGCGGGCGGCGTCCGCGCGGGCCAGTGATCGCACGAAGCGGTCCTGCAGTTCGTCGTGCTGGTCGAAGACGATCACCGGCGCGCCGGGCAGCCACCGCCGGAGCGGCCCGGTCCGGTGGCGGTCGACGAAGTCCGGGCTCGCCGCGGGCAGGTAGCGCGCGAGCCCCAGCGGGCGCACGAGGCAGCCGGTGACCGCGGCAGGCGACGAGGTCACCGCGGCCATCACCCGCCCTTCGCGCAGCAGTTCAGCGGTCTGCGTCTCGTCCTCGCGGTACAGCTCGAAGCACACCTCGGACATCCGCGGCACCCGCGTCAGGGCGGGCAGGAACCAGGTGGCCAGCGAATCGGCGTTGACCGCGATGGACAGCCGCGCCGGACCGGACTCGCCGGTGATCCCCAGTTCGCGCTGCGCGTCCTGGTCCAGAGCGGCCAGCTGGCGCGCGAACCGCACGACGACCTGGCCGGAGGCGGTCGGGCGAACCGGTTTGGTGCGCATCAGCAGCACGCGGCCGATCCGCTGTTCGAGGGTCTTGATCCGCTGGCTGACCGCCGAAGGTGTCACGTGCAGGGCCGCGGCCGCGGCGTCGAAGGTGCCCTCGTCGACGACCGCGAGCAGCGTGCGCACCTGGTCGACGGGCAACTCGGTCATCACGAGCGCTAATGATACGTAAAAATCTTTAGCTGTTCTGGACAAATGCCGCTGCTTACCGTGGAGGTCGTGAACGTCCTTTCGGCCGGTCTGGCCGGGTTCGGCACCGGGTTGTCGCTCATCGTCGCCATCGGCGCGCAGAACGCGTTCGTCCTGCGCCAGGGCGCGCGAAGGCACGCCGTCGCCGCCGTCATCGTCATCTGCGCCGCCTCGGACGCGGTGCTCATCGCACTCGGCGTGGCCGGGCTGGGCGCGGCGGTCACCGCCTGGCCCGCCGCCCTCACCGTGGTGGGCCTGGCCGGTGGCGGTTTCCTGATCTGCTACGGCGTTCTCGCCGGGCGGCGCGCGCTCCGGCCGGTGGGCCACGGGCTGACAACGGCGGGTTCCACGGCCGCTTCGCCCGGCACGGCCGTGCTCACCTGCCTGGCGATGACCTGGCTGAACCCGCACGTGTACCTGGACACCGTCCTGCTGGTCGGTTCGGTCGCGGCCGAGCGCGGCGGTCTGCGGTGGGTCTTCGGGCTCGGCGCGATGGCCGCGAGCCTCGCCTGGTTCACGAGTCTCGGCTACGGCGCGCGCCTGCTCAGTGGGGTGCTGTCCCGTCCGGGGGCATGGCGCGTGCTGGACGCCCTGGTCGCGGCGACCATGCTGGCGATGGGAACGATGCTGCTCGCCCGCGCGCTGTGACCGTCACCGGGCGCGCTGGTAGGTCGTCTCGATCGAATAGTCCTTGCGGGGCCCGCAGACCCGCATCCGGACGGCGAAGTGGTCGTCGTCCGGGAACTCGTAGTGCCCGGTATAGGTGTCCTGGCCGCACAGGTGCACGTCCGAGGCGACCTTGCCGTCCATGCGCAGCACGTGGAAGGTCCGGGGCGGTCCGGGTTCGGCGAAGCAGATGCGGATCAGGCCCGGCTCCAGGCGGTAATGGTACTCGCGGAAGACTTCCAGGGGCGGCCCGTCGTGCCGGGTGAGGTGCCCGTCCTCCCGGTAGTGCAGCAAATCCGGCCCGGCGGCGCGGAACCGGGCGACGCCGGTCATGCCGCCCACGCCGGGCAGCGTCCGGCTGATCGTCCACTGTCCCGGCAGGATCGCGAACAACCGCGCCTCCGGCGGGATCCCGCCGGGGCTGGATGCGCCACGCGGGACGATCACCAGAGCACCTGAACTTTCGACAGGGACCGGAACGCTTCGTCGGCGGTTGCCAACGGCAGTGATTCCCTCCTGCACTGCGCGGCGGTCATCCGGTCGAACGGATTCCGGTCCTCCCACTCCAGGGAGCCCGCGAGCAGACCGTGCTCGTCCGTCACCGGAAGCCTGTCCACCGCCAACCATGTGACAGCCGCGTCTTGGCTTCCTGCGCTTTCACCCGTCCGCTCCACCGTCCCGACCCTACGCCGGGCCGGAGCGGAGGCCGGGCACGGCGGTGTGGGGCCGGACGGAGCAACGGAGTTGCGTCACTCGGAGGGCTTTTCCGTTACCGTTCCGTGATAATTTCTTCGCTCGTGTCCCCCCGAATTCTCCGGCGCAGACCCGTGTTCGTGGCCCTCGCGGTGCTGGCCGGCGTCGCGCTCGCGGCGGGCGCTGTGCTCGCCTTCGATGGCCTTCCCGGCGGTGACGAGCAGCCGGTGCACGCCGCCGCCGTGCGGAGTCCCGCTCCGCCTCCGGTCCCGAGCAGCACGCCACCCACGACGACGACCACCCCGCCGCCACCACCGCCGCCGCCGCCCACCACGACGACTCCGCCGCCTCCGCCGAGCACCACCACTCCCCCTCCCCCGCGGCCGGGCACGACCTCGAAACGTGCCACGACCACCACGAAAGCCGGCACCTCCGCGGCAGGCCAGGTTCTCGCGCTGGTCAACCAGGAACGCGCCGCCGCCGGATGCGCCGCGCTCACCGCCGACTCCCGGCTCGCCACGGCCGCCCGGAAACACAGCGACGACATGTCCGCGCGCGGGTACTTCTCCCACACCACACCGGAAGGCACGAGTTTCGCCGACCGGATCACAGCCGCCGGCTACCCGAGCCCGGGCGCGGAGAACATCGCGAAGGGCTCCACGACGGCCGAGCAGACCATGCGGATGTGGATGAACTCCGACGGGCACCGGCGCAACATCCTCAACTGCTCCTACCACAAGCTCGGTGTGGGCGTCGCGACTTCGGGCTGGTACTGGACGCAGGATTTCGGTTTCTAGAACGGTGAACCGCCTACGGAGGTGAGCCGTATCCCCCGTCGACCCCGACGACGGAGGACTGATGCGTTCATTGATCGTGCTGCTCGGACTCGTGCTCGTCGCCTGCGGGACCGCTCCGGCGAGCACCGGCGGCAACGCGGCCGACATCCGCTTCGCGCAGGAAATGGTTCCCCACCACGAACAGTCGGTGCGGCTGGCCCGGCTCGCCGAACAGCGGGCCGAGTCGGAGTTCGTACGCACCACCGCGCACGAGATCGCCGAGGAGGAGACCGCCGAAATCGCGCGGATGAACGGCTGGCTGCGGGCCTGGCACGCCGAAACGAGCGGGCATGCCGGTCACCCCATGCCCGGCATGCTCCCCGACACCACGATCACCGCGCTGGAGGACACCTACGGCGCCGAGTTCGACCGCGGCTGGCTCACCACCATGGCCCAGCACCTGGGCGCGGGCGTGGAAATGGCCCGCGCCGTGCTTTCCCGCGGCGAGCACGCGGAAACCCGTGCGCTCGCCGGAGAGATCGTGCGGGAACAGCAGGCCCAGATCGCCGAGATCAACGACCAGTTGTCCCGCTGACACGGACGCGGCGCCCCCGCGAGGGAAGACCGCGCATTTCTTTTCCGAAATAGTCTCCGCAATTCCGGTAGCGCAAAGTAGCAGGGGGGCAACTGGGTCGGAAGTCTGGACTCGGACGGCATCCGTGGGATAGACCTGTACACCGTTCGACCCCCTGAGACTCCTCCGATCGCACGACGGCGGCACCTTTCCGGGGCCGTTGTCGAAAGGCCAAGAAGTGCCCGGATCATTGTCGAGAAAATCATCGAAACGCATTTCCCTGCGGGTGCGCGTGCTGACGATCGCGCTCATTCCGAGCGTGGTGCTGCTGGCCGCGGGCATCGGCATCAACACGTTCCTGATCCTGCGTGCGGTGCAGCAACGCGAGGACGCGGAGCTGCTCAGCCGCGGGTACAGCATGGCCGTGCCGTTCATGCCGCTGATGACCGAGGAGCGCCGCGCCAGCCTGGCCGTCGCCGCGGCGCCGACCGTCGAGAACCGGGCCGCCCTGGACCGCGCCCGCGCCGGGTTCACGCAGCTGATGACGCGGTTCGGGGCCATCTCGACCGAGGTCGCCGGCGCGGTGCCGCCGCGGGCGCGTGCCGCCATCGGGCGGTTCGTCGCGTCCATGGGCCAGGTGCCGGTGATCCGGCAGCGCCTCGACGAGGGCCAGTCCTCCCGCGAGGAGGTCTCCGCGACCTACAACTCGATCGCCGACGCGATGATCGTCGCCGCCGACGCCATCGGCCAGGACTCGACCTACCGGGACGTCGCGCTGCAGCGCTCCACCGCCTCGGCGCTGATGGCGGTGTCCGACTGGCTCGAACGCAGCCACGCCCTCGCGTCGGCGGCCTACCAGGACAATGGTCTGACCGCCGCCGAACTCGATGAGTTCAACCTGCTCACCCGCGCCTACCACGTCGATTTGCTCGCCCTGCGGGACCGGCTGCCGCAGGCCCAGCGCGACAAGGTCACGGCGCTGCTCGCCTCACCGGAGTGGGCGCTGCTCGGACGCGTCGAGGATTCGGTGATCCGGCAGGGCTTCGACCCGCGCTCGGCCTCGGCGACCACCGCGCCCTCCCTGCCGGTGACCGCGCGGGAGTGGACCGGCGCCGCCCAGCGCTCCTCGGCCGCGATCAGCGCGCTCGGGCTCGGTGACCTCGGCGCGCTGGCCGCGGGCACGGAACGGGTTTCGGCCGATGACGCGCTGCTCCGGTCGATCGTGATCGCGGCCGCGAGCCTGCTGCTCGCGCTCGTCGTGCTGCTGCTGGCCGTGCGGATGGGCAACGATCTGGTCCGTCGCCTGCGCCGCCTGCACCGTGACACCGTCGAGGCCGACCGCCGTCTGCCGCGCGTGCTGGACCGGATCCGGCTCGGTGAGCAGGTCGACGTGACACGCGAGGTCCCGGCGCTGGACTACGGCGGCGACGAGGTCGGCGAGGTCGCCACCGCGTTCGGCACAGCCCAGCGCAGCGCGGTCGCGGCCGCCGTTGCCGAGGCGCGCCTGCGGGAGGGCACCAACCAGGTGTTCCTCAACATCGCACGGCGCAGCCAGGCCGTCGTGCACCGGCAGCTGCAGGTGCTCGACCGGGCCGAGCGCGGCGCCGACGACCCGGACCAGGTGGAGCTGCTCTACCAGCTGGACCACCTGAGCACGCGTGAGCGCCGCAACGCCGAGAACCTGATCATCCTCGGCGGCGGGCAGCTGACCCGCCAGTGGCGGGACCCGGTGCCGCTGCTGGACATCGTGCGCAGCGCGGTCGCCGAAACCGAGCAGTACAACCGGATCACCTTCGGCACCGTGCCCGAGCTGCCGGTGCTCGGCCGGGCGGTCGCCGACCTCGTGCACCTGCTCGCCGAACTGGCCGACAACGCGATCTCGTTCTCGCCGCCGGAATCGCGCATCGAGGTGCGCGGCAACCCGGTCGGCAAGGGCGCGGTCGTGGAGATCGACGATCAGGGGCTGGGCATGCCGGAGGAGGAGTGCGCCCGCCTCAACGCGATGTTCCGCGATCCGCCCGACTTCGGCGTGATGGCGCTGACGTCGGACACACGCATCGGATTCTTCGTGGTGGCCCGCCTCGCGCGGCGGCACTCGATCCGGGTGTCGCTGGTGGAGTCCTCCTACGGCGGGATCCGCGCGGTCGTGCTGATCCCCAACTCGGCGCTCGCCGCGGGTGACGGCAACCCGCCCGCCGAGTGGTTCGACCATCTGCCGGTGGCCGTACCGGAAAGCCGCAGCGCGGAACCGGAACCGCCGCCGCGGCGGAACTGGCCCGCGGCCGAACCACCCGCCGACGGTGAACGGCCGCCGCTGCCGAAACGGCGCCGCCGAGCGAGTCTCGCCCCGCAGCTGCTCACCGAACCGGAACCGGACACTGGCGCGGGCGACACCGAGACCACGGCCGTGCGCGCGCGGAACCTGATGACGGCCTACCAGGACGGCACCCGGCGCGGGCGTGCCGACGACGACCCGTGGCCCGCGAGAGGAGAAACGAGAAGTGGACCATCCCAGTAGGACCCAGGACCTCAACTGGCTGCTCGACGACTTCGTCGGCCGGGTGGCCCCCGTCGACCGGGCGGTGCTGCTGTCCGCCGACGGGCTGCTGATGGGCCGATCCCGTGATCTGTCCGATGAGGACGGTGAGCACCTGTCCGCCGTGGCCTCGGCGTTCCAGAGCCTGTCCCGCGGCACCGCGCGCCACTTCGACGGGGGCGGCGTGCGGCAGACGCTGATCGAGATGGACAACGTGTTCCTGTTCGTGATGGCGGCGGGGCGGGGCGCCTGCCTGGCCACGCTCGCGGAGCGCGAGGCCGATCTGGGCCTGGTCGCCTACGAGATGAACCGCCTGGTCAAACGCGTCGGCACCACCCTGTCGGCGCCGCCGCGTCCCGTCGCCGAGGCCGTGAACGGCGGGGCCCATGACTCGCGATGAGCAGGTCCGCGATGAGTCCCGACGACGCGGCCGGCCCCCTTGTCCGGCCGTACTTCCTCACCGGCGGCCGCAGCAGGCCGGCCCGTGGCGATCTGGAACTGATCACGCTCGTGGTCGCGGTCACCGACCGCGTGCGCGAGGCCGTGAGCCCCGAACACGCGCGGATCGTACGGCTGTGCACGCGGCCGTGCTCGGTGGCGGAGGTGTCCGCGCTGATGAACCTGCCGCTGATGGTGGTGAAGGTGATGTTGTCCGACCTGATCGACCGTGGCTACCTCATCCACCGGCCACCGCCTCCGGCGACGGCGGCCCCGAACCGGGAACTCCTCCAGGCGGTCCTTGATGGCATCCGAAGACTGTGACCCCCGGCTGGGTTCGGCGGTGAAGATCCTCGTCGCGGGCGGGTTCGGCGTCGGCAAGACGACGCTCGTGGGGGCGGTCAGCGAAATCCGCCCGCTGCGCACCGAAGAGGTCCTGTCCGACCTCTCGTCCGGTGTGGACGATCTGGATGGACTGGCGGACAAGACCACCACCACGGTGGCGATCGACTTCGGGCGGATCACCCTGAACGCGGACCTCGTGCTGTACCTGTTCGGCACGCCGGGGCAGCAGCGGTTCTGGTTCATGTGGGACGAGCTCGCGCGGGGCGCGCTGGGCGCGGTGGTGCTGGCCGATACGCGGCGGCTGGACAGCAGTTTCCCCGCCGTGGACTTCTTCGAGCACCGCGGCCTGCCGTTCGTGGTCGGCGTCAACTGCTTCGACAACGCCCCGCTCTACAGCGCACGCGAGGTCCGCGAGGCACTCGACCTGGACGACCGGATCCCCGTGATCCACTGCGACGCCCGCCGTCGCGAACCGGCGAAGAACGTGCTGTCGACGCTGCTGGAACACCTGCTGGAACGGGCGCCGGCCGCGGGTCAGCGCTAGATCCCGCGCCCCGCGGCCTGCAGGCGGTCGACGGCACCCGGATCGCCGTCGAAGGAGACCTGCACCGCGTCGCGGCCGAAGACGAACAGCAGCAGCTCGACCGGATCGCCGGTGACCGTGACCTCCTCGGCGCCGCTCTTGGCGACCGTCTCCCGTCCGTCGGTGGTGCGCAGCCGGACGCCGACCGGCACCTTGCGCAGGCTCAGTTTGCCCGTGCGGCGGGCGGCGTTCCAGGCGGCGGCGTCGCGGACCGGGTCGGCCGGACGTGGTTCCCAGCCGGGCCGGCCGCGGCGGACGTCCTCGTGGTGCACCAGGAACTCGGCGCTGTTGGTGAGTTCGTCCAGTGCGCCGATCGACGTCGGCCAGTACCACGCGGGCCCCCTGCGGACGCGGTCGACGAGCCGGGCCCACGGCTGCGCGGCAATCCCGTCCTGCACGCGCTGGGTGTAGGCGGCCAGCGGCGGGAGGAGAATGCCGAGCGCGGCGTCCGGGCGGCTCTCGCGCACGACCAGGTGCGCGGCCAGGTCCCGGGTCAGCCACCCCTCGCACAGGGTGGGCGCGTCGGGCCCGGTCCGGTCCAGCAGCAGGCTCAACTGACGACGTTCCTCGGCGGCGACACCCATGCCGTCACCTTACCCGCCGGTAGCGCGCGCCGCCGGTGATCGACGACCGCTGCCACCAGCGCCACGGTCGGGACCGTCCCCGTCAGGGCGGCGAGCGCGATCCACGCCGGACCGGTGAACACGAGCGCGCCCGCCCTGCCGAGCACGAACCCGGAATGCAGTCCCCAGCCCACGACCGCGGTCCCGAGCGCCGCGGCGACCGTCGTCAACGCGGCCAGCACGGCGGCCACCGCGAGCAGCGCGGCGAGGGAAACCCCCGGATGGGTGGTGGCACCGGCGAAGACCGCGACCATCACCGCGACCGTGGCGGCCGCACAGCCGAGTGGGAAACCGGCGGCGCCGGGCAGAACGTTGCGCATAACCCCGAGTGCACCGCGGATTCGGCCGCGACGGAGGCACTCTTGCCGTTTTCCGAACGCGACGTTGACGTCCGCGCCAAGAATCCGTCAAGACGCGGGACAACGCGGCCGCGACGAGCCACAATGGAGCCTACGCGCTCACCGCCTCCTCCCCCGCTCCCACGATGTGGTCCACGAATCCGTACGCCAGCGCCTCTTCCGCGTCGAACCAGCGGTCGCGGTCCGCGTCCGCCGTGATGCGCTCCACCGGCTGGCCCGTCTGCCGCGCGGTGATTTCCGCGAGGCGGCGCTTCATCCTGCCGAAGACCTCAGCCTGGATCGCGATGTCGGTCGCCTCCCCGCCGATGCCCGCCGACGGCTGGTGCATCACGATGCGCGTGTTCGGCAGCAGATAGCGCTTTCCCGGCGTCCCCGACGACAGCAGGAACTGCCCCATCGACGCCACGAAGCCCAGCCCCCATGTCGACACGTCCGGCTGCACCAGCCGCATCGTGTCGTAGATCGCCATGCCCGCGGTGACCGAACCGCCCGGCGAGTTGATGTAGAAGGTGATGTCCTTGCGCGGGTCGTCGGCCGCCAGCAACAGCAGCTGGGCGGTGATCCGGTTGGCGACGGCGTCGGTCACCTCGGAGCCGAGGAACACGATCCGGTCACGCAGCAGCTGTTCGTACACCGAGTCGTCCAGCGACGCCGAAGCACTGGCCGACGGGAGGATTCGCAGAGTCATGCTCCCGAACGTAAGCGGCACAACGGCCGGGCGGCAGCGATGTTCGCCCTGAGCGTGGCGGGTTCGCCGAGGGCGATCAACCTGCGGCGGTCAACGCTTGGCCGCCCATCACGTGTTCGAGGTAGCCGGACACCGAATCGTCGTCCCAGCTGCCTCCGGTGAGCGCGATGTAGCCGTCGGGACGGACCAGCACGAGACCGTCGCCGTCGACCTGGTAGAGGCCGTGCGCCTCCCCCGCCGGGTCGACGAGCACGTTCTCCCCGTCGCCGTCCTGGCCTCCCGCGGGGAGAATGCGATGCACGTGGACTTCGCCGCTGATCCGCGGCACGGGCCGGGAACCGAAGACGAGCAGCGTGAAATGCGTGCCGCGGAACAGATCGAACAACCGCACCCGCTCGCCGGTCGACGCGTCGGCGCAGCAGGCGTCCGGGGCCCGGTCGCCGGCGCGGATGCCGATCGCGTCGTCCAGCTCGCGGGCCAGGCCGGCGCCCCGGTAGGTGATGCTCAGCTGGCTGACGTCGCTGAACGGATCCCGGCCCTGGAACGCGCCGACGATGCGCTCCGACACCCGCGCGGAGTCGCTGCCGCTCCAGAACCTGCCCCGGGCCGTGGTCGAGGCCAGCACGTGCTCGGCGATCGGCAGGCGCTCCTCCGCATAGGTGTCCAGCAGCGGATCGGGCGCCCCGCGCAGGACGTTCGCCAGTTTCCAGCCGAGGTTGTAGGCATCCTGGATTCCGGTGTTCATGCCCTGTCCGCCCGCCGGCGTGTGCACGTGGGCGCTGTCCCCCGCCAGGAGGACACGGCCGTCGCGGTACCGGTCGACCATGCGAATGTTGACCTGATACACCGAGAGGTAGATCGCGTCACGGAAATGCACTCCGGGCAGCCCGACCCGCTCCGCGAAGATGTCCGCGAACGTGTCCACCGAGACCTGCTCCGGACCGCCCTCCGGTGGCAGCGGCGCCGTGAAGAACCACGTGCCACTGCTCGGCATCGGGACCAGGGTCAGCATCCCGCCGGGGCCGTTCGCCCACATGTGCGCGACCGACGCATCCAGCCCGTCGACCTGGAGGTTGCCGAACAGCATCCGCTGCCGCTCCCGGGTTTCGCCGAGGAAGCTGATCCCCGCCTCCTTGCGGACGGTACTGCCGCCGCCGTCGCATCCGACGAGGTAGCGCGCCCGGATGTCCCGGCGTTGCCCGTCGATCCGGACGGATGCCCTGACGTGCTCACGATCTTGTCCGAGCCGGACCAGTTCGGTGCCGAGTTCCACCCGGACGCCCAGCGATTCCAGCTTCTCGCGCAGGACGGCCTCGGTGAACTGCTGCCCCACCATCAGGCTGCCCGGATAGGGCGCGCCGGGCACCGGCGGTGCGTCGTACATGACCGCCTCGCGCACCACGTTCCCCTGCGCGTCGTGGAAACGCGTGGGAAGCGGCGGCTCGGCGTGCCCGGCCAGTCGGCCGAGCACGCCGAGGTCCTCGAACACCTCCTGGGTGCGGGCCCGGACACCGCGAGCCCGCGTCCCAGCCGGATACGCGGTGGCACGGTCGATGATCCGCACCCGGACGTCGCGGCGGGCGAGGTCGCACGCCAGGGTGAGCCCCACCGGCCCGGCACCGACGACCAGCACATCCGTCATTGCTGCAACCCCCATGGACACACCTTCCCGTTCGTGGCGGCGCTAAAGTGACCGCCTGCCCATTTTTAATGGGCGCTCGCCCACTTGTCAACCGCGCGCCACGCCCGCGGCTGGTGTGCCAGCGACGAACCGGCCCGGCCCCCCGGTAGCGGCGGCCAGCTGGGCAGCTGGGGTTACGTGGGTGAGTGGCACCCCGGAAGAGCAAACACACCAACCGGAGCGGCCAACACGCCGCTCGCCGCGGCGTGTTTGCCGCTCCCGGCACCGTGTTGGCCGCTCCCGGCGGCGTGTTGGCCGCTCCCGGCGGCGTGTTTGCCGCTCCCGTCCGCTCCCTGGGCGCGGCTCCGGGCTCGCAGCTGGCGCTCCCGCGAGGGCGAGGCGTGTTTTCGTGACGCGGAAAGGGTTCTCGGCGCGATGGGCGGCCAGGAGGACGGTCAGAGCTTGCCGCTGGTCCTGGCGAGCACCCCGGCGAGCAGGTCGTAGCCGACGTCCTGGCCCTCGGCGAAGTCGGCGGCCTTGCGGTCGCCGTTGCCCAGGGATCTCAGGACGCCCTTGACGGGTTCGATGTCCCCGGCCTCAAACACCATGAACGACACCTTGTTCCGCGCCACGTGGATCACGGCGGCATTCTTGCCGTTCTTGAGGAGGGGCACTCGAAATCCGGTGACCCGGTCCCCCGTGCCGCCGGAACCAGGACCGTCAGCCGCGCTGGTCGCTCCGCCCACAGTGGGCGGCTTTGAGCAGGAGGTCGTGCAGGACGACCCGCTCGGCACCGGTCAGCGTGCCAAGCGATTCGGACAGGACCGCGTCCAGAATGCTTGACCCGGCTTCGTAGGCGCGCTCACCCTCGTCGGTCAGCTCGTGCCGGACGGGCCCGGCCGGGCCCGTCCGCCCGCCGGAGCAACCCCCGGTCGATCATCCGCCTGGCGAGTGTCCCCATCGACTGATCGGTCTGGAAGGTCAGTTCCGCCAAGGCGTGCAGCGTGGCGTCCGGCCGCTGGGTGCAGGTGCCGGAGAACGTCCCACTGCACCAGGGAAAGCCCGCCGAGCGCGGACAGCCGCCGGTTGGCCTCGCGGTGGTGCCGCCACTGCAGCCGCTTCACCGCGAGCCCGACCTGCTGCAACGACGGCGGTTGCGACGCTGCAACTGATATCGCCGGACGTCACGTCCCAGACGTGCTCGACACCCACGGCTCCGCATGATCGCCGACATCCGGGAGCACCGGGCGCGGCAGGCGGTCAGTGCTCGCCGAGCAGCGCGGCGAGCGTTTCCTCGGGCGCCTCGGCCTGCGGCAGGTGACCGGCGCGGGGCAGCAGGGTGAACGTCGAGGCCGGGATGGCCGCGGCGTAGGCCCTGCCGTAGCCCGGGCCGACGATGCGGTCGCTTTCACCCCACAGCACCCGCACCGGAAGATCCACGGTCGCGAGGCGTCCGGCCAGCGTCGGGTCGGTCATGATGGGACCGGTGTACCCGATCAGGGCCAGGACGTCCGGGCTCGGGCCGGGTTCACCGGCGGCGGGCGGAACGGGCGCCTTGCTCGGATCGTGGAACGAGTACGCCGCGATTTCGGCCCGCGACAGGCCGCTCACGTCGGTCATTGGGGGCGCCACCGAAGCCGGGATGGGTGGGCAGCATCACCTGGTCGTGTCGTCGTCGGTGACCTCGACCGTCCCGGCGGAGTCGATCCGGAGGGTGCGGACGCGGGTGCCCGCGGCAGTGGGTGTGTTCATGTCTTCTCCCCACTCGAACGTCATATCAACAACCTGATACCGGCAAACCCGTTCGAAGCAGGAGCACGACGAACGTGCCCCGTCCGGCCCGCCCGCACGGGGCGGGGCCACGGACGGGAGCACGAGCGGTCAGGGGGTGAGGATCGCCCGCCCCCGGATGCGGCCCGCACCGAGGTCGTCCAGCGCGTCCTGGAACCGCTCCAGCGGGTACTTCGCGGTGTGCAGCCGGACCTTGTCCTGCGCCGCCAGCACCATCAGCTCGCACAGGTCGGTGTAGGACCCGACGAGATTGCCGATGAAGTTGATCTCGGCGGAAATGATGTCGATCGTGGGCACGTCGATGTTCTCGCCGTACCCGACCACGTGGTAGTCCCCGGCCCGGCGCAGCATCGCGACCCCGTCCCGCGTCGCGCCGCCCTCGCCGACGAAGTCCAGCACCACCTCGGCCCCGGCGCCGCCGGTCAGCTCCAGCACCTCCTCGACGTACCCGCCCTCGGCGACCACCCCGTGGTCCGCACCGATCGACACGGCCAGCTTCACCGCGTCCGGATTGCGGTCCACCACGACCAGTTCCGCCGCGGTCAGCGCCTTGAGCACCTGGATGCCGATGTGCCCGAGGCCGCCCGCGCCGATCACCAAGCACCGGTCCCCCGGCCGCAACCGCCGCGCCGCCTTCGCCGCCGCGTGGTAGGCCGTGAGCCCGGCGTCGGCCAGCGCCGCGACGTCCGCGGGTTCCAGCGAATCGTCGATCTTCACGACGCTGCGGGCCGACGTCTTCAGATACTCCGCGTACCCGCCGTGGGTGTCGATGCCGGGGAACGCGCTCGTGGCGCAGTGCACGTCGTCACCCGAGCGGCACGCCGCGCACAGCCCGCAGGTGATCAGCGGGTGCACGATCACCTTGTCGCCTTCCGCCACGTTGGTGACCGCGCTGCCGACGGCGTGCACCCATCCGGCGTTCTCGTGACCGATCGTGTAGGGCAGGGTGACGCCGGACTTCTCCGCCCACTGCCCTTCGAGGATGTGGATGTCGGTGCGGCACACCCCGGCGCCGCCGATCTTCACGACCACGTCCCACGGCCCGGTCACCCGCGGCTCCGGCACCTCCGTCATGCGCAGGTTCTCGTGGTACCCCACGACCTGGACTGCCTTCACGACACTTTCTCCTTCACGGGTGACTGGTCCGCCCCGGACTCCGGATAACGCGTCCGGAGCAGGCCGCGGCAGAAATGGGCGTTGCCCTCGATCGAAATGCGCACCGACCGCGCCATCCGCAGCCGCAGCGGCACTTCTTCGCGCGGGTACTGGTTTCCCTCGTCGTCGACGAGCACGGGCGAGGACGGTTCCGTGCTCAGGCCGAGTGCTTCGCGTCGCCGCAGTAGCGCCGCGGTCGACGAGCCGGGCGGCAGATCCCCGAGGACGACGTCGTGCAGCTTCTCCTCGGGCAGCCCCGCCCGCAGCATCGCGGTGAGGACCCGCTCCATCGCCGCGGTGTGCGCCTTGCGGCGGAAGATCGCGCGCAGCTCGTCCAGGCTTTCCTCGGCCTCGTCGCCGAAGGTGCCGCGGTAGCCGGCGTCGGCGGCCAAGCCGCGGTTGATGAGGTCCGAATCGTGGTGGTCGTCGAGGAACACCGCCACCTCGTCCGCGCCGGGCAGCGCGGACAGCGCGTCCCGGGCGTCGGAAGCCATGAGGTAGGCGAAGTTCGGGGAGCAGAACGACGTCGGCAGGCGCAGGTGCACGGTCAACCCGGCGCCGGAGATCTCCAGCGACCGCACGAACCCGAGGTCGGTGATCGGCTCGTCCAGCTCCGGGTCGATCACGGTGTCCAGCGCGCGGCGGGCCTGTTCTTCGGTGACCATCACGCCACCGCCACGGCCTGCGGCTCCTCGCGCGGGAGCTGCAGTTCGGCGGGGACCGGGATGTCGTACATCGCGGCGGCGTTGAGCCCGAGGATCTTCTTCTTCTGCGCGGTCGTCAGCGGCGCGTACTCGGTCATGTCCTCCGGGATCTGGAAGTCGACGAAGGTCTCGATCAGCCAGCGCGGCGTCCAGAGCGCGTAGTCGCTGGAGAACTGGATGCGGTCCTCGTCCAGCCAGTACAACAGCTCACCGATGATCTGCGCGAAGTACCGCGGCCGCGTGTGCATGAACGGGATCGCGACGGCGAGTCCGGCGTGGACGTTGGGCTCCTGGGTGGCGATCCAGCAGAAGTCCTCCAGCCGGGGCAGACCACAGTGCTCGACGACGAAGTTCAGTTCGGTGAAGTCGGTGGCGACCTTGTCGACGTCGGCGACGTCGAAGGCGTCCCGGTCCAGCGGCCGGATCGTCGGTCCCTTGTGGACGTGGATGTTGCGGATGCCGAGTTCCTGCGCGGTTTCCAGGTACTTGCGGGACCAGTAGTCGTCCAGTTTGTACCCGCGCGAGTCGCCGTGCCACTCCGCGGTGTAGAGCTTGCACCCCTTGAGGCCGAAGCGTTCGGCGTCGCGGCGGAGCTGGTCGAGCCCGGCCTGTTCGTAGCGCGGGTCCCAGCAGTGGTTGTAGGTGAGCTTGTCCGGGTTGGCCCGCGTGAGCGCGAAGGCTTCCTCGGTCTGGCCGAAACCGTTGTGGTAGAAGGCGCCCAGGTGCGCGGGCTGGAAGATCGCGTGGTCGACGTAGCCGTCCTCGAACAGGTCCTTCATCAGGCGCTGCCCGCCCTGGTAGAGGTAGTCCTCGTAGGGCCAGACTTCGGATTCGGGACTGAGGTTGCGGTGGTAGTCGTAGAAGCAGTCGATGAACTGCTTGCCGTGGATGTTGCGCTGGTTCTCCGGGCGCGCGTCCCACAGCGCGATGTGCGCGTCGACGATGAAGTAGTTCTCGCCGTCCTTGGTGTACATCAGTCCGGGTCCTTCCGTTGACGTGACGTCCGTGGCACGTTCACCGGTGACCGTAGGTAGCCGTGGGCCGCGGCGGGGCCCGGTGGCGTCTCAATGTGAGACGGGGTGGCGTCTCATTTTGAGACGGCGAACCACCCGGTCCGCCGCGATCGGCGGGTAGCCTCGCCAGAACGCGACGATGCGGACGGGAGGCGGCCATGCACGACGACCACGCGGTCCTGCCGCCCCGGCTGGCCGCGTCCTGGCAGCGCAGCGAACAGTACGGCGTCTCGCCCGAAGCGGTGCGTCCCGCGTTCTCCGGCACCGTCGACCGCGAATCGCTGTTCTACGAGTGCGGCCAGCAGGTGCTGCGGGACCTGCACGCGACACTGGCCAGCGAACCCGTCAGCCTGATGCTGACCGACTGTGACGGACTGGTGCTGAGCAGGCTCTGCGACGACACCTCCATCATCCGTTCGCTCGACCGGGTCCACCTCGCCCCCGGCTTCTCCTACGCGGAGCGTGACGCCGGGACCAACGGACTCGGCCTCGCGCTCGCCGACCGCGCCCCGACGCTGGTGTCCGCGGAGGAGCACTACTGCTCCGGCCTGTGGGGCTACACCTGCGCCGCGGCCCCGGTGGTCGAGATCGGCACGAACCGCCTGGTCGGCAGCGTCAACCTGACCACGTGGTCGCGCTCGTCGAAGGAACTGCTGCTCGCGCTGGCCCAGTCCGCGGCAGGCAACACCGCGGCGCTCATGCTGGCCCGCTCGCACGGGCACGTCGCGCCGCAGCAGCCGCGCGGCGAGGTGTTCCGCGTCTTCTCCGACCGGTTGCCCGGCATCTCCCTGTCCCAGGGCTGGGACGATGCGTTCGCCGAGGCGCGGGAGGCGATGGACCGCGGCCGGGTGGTGTGCGTGACCGGCGAACCCGGCGCGGGCAAGGCCGCGCTCGCCTCGATGGCCCGGCGGGCGCTGCGCCCGCGGGAGCGCATCCTCAACGCCCGGCCGCCCGCACCGCAGGACGCCGCGTCGTGGCTCGCGCTGTGGACTCCGGAGGTCGGCAAGGACGACACCACCGTAGTCGTCTCGGGCACCGACGCGTTGCCCGCGTACGCGGGCGAGCAGCTCGCGCAGGTGTTCACCTCGGCGCGCGGCGCGTATGTCATGACCGCCGCGGACCACTCCGGTGTCCCGGAAGCGCTGCGCGCGCTCATCGACACCGTCGTCGAGGTCCCGGCGCTGCGATACCGGCCGGACGATGTCCTTCCGCTGGCCGCGCACTTCGCGCGGGAGAGCCGGGGACGGCCGGTCACCTTCACCCCGGCCGCCTCGCGCGCGCTGACCGCGTACCCGTGGCCCGGCAACGTCCGGCAGCTGCGGCAGATCGTGCGCGAAGCCGTGGCGAAGGCCGACGTCGTCGACACCCGCCACCTGCCGCCCGAAGTGTTCACCAGCCCCGGCCGCAGGCTGACGCGCATCGAGTCCGTCGAGCGGGACGAGATCGTGCGCTGCCTGACGAAACCGGGCACGACGGCCGCGCAGGCCGCGTCGATGCTGGGGATGAGCCGCGCCACGGTCTACCGCAAGATCGCGCAGTACGGGATCAAGGTGCCGCGCCGCTGACGCCTCTCCGGTCCGAAACCGTGCGAAGCCCGCCGCGGCGCGGTAGGTGTGGTGTCGTGGATCCGGTACAGGCGCTGCGGCAGATCGCGTTCGAGCTGGAGCGCGCCGGCGCACCGACCTACCGGGTGCGGGCGTTCCGGCGGGCCGCGGCGGTGGTGGAGGAGCTGACGGCGGGCGAGCTGGCCGCGCGGGTCCGGCAGGGCACCCTGAAAGCCCTGCCGGGCATCGGGCCCGCGACGGCGCAGGTCGTCGAGCAGGCGTGCGCCGGTGAGCAGCCGGGTTACCTGGCGAAACTGCTCGAGGAGGCGCCCGCGCCGGATCTGTCGGGGCTGCGGGGTGAGCTGAAGGGTGACTGTCACACGCACTCCGACTGGTCCGACGGCGGCAGCCCGCCCGCGGAGATGGCCGAGGCGGCGCGGGCGCTGGGGCACGAGTGGATCGCGCTCACCGACCATTCGCCGCGGCTCACGGTCGCGAACGGGCTGTCCGCGGAGCGGCTGACGCGGCAGCTCGACGTGATCGCGGAGCTGAACGAGAAGCTCGCCCCGTTCCGGATCCTGACCGGCATCGAGGTGGACATCCGCGAGGACGGCTCACTCGACCAGCGCGACGACCTGCTGGACCGGCTCGACGTCGTGGTCGCCAGCGTGCACTCGAAGCTGCGGATGCCCTCCGAGCCGATGACCGCGCGCATGCTGGCGGCGGTGCGCAACCCACTGGTGGACATCCTCGGCCACTGCACCGGCCGCATCGTCGTGGGCCGCGGACGCCCGCAGTCGCAATTCGACGCCGAAGCGGTGTTCACCGCGTGCCGGGAGAACGGGACCGCGGTGGAGATCAACTGCCGCCCCGAACGGATGGACCCGCCCGACGACCTGCTCACGCTCGCCGCCGAACTGGGCTGCGTGTTCTCCATCGACACCGACGCGCATGCCCCAGGGCAGCTGGACTGGCTCCGCAACGGAACCGTGCGGGCGGAGGCCGCCGGAATCGGACCGGAGCGGGTGCTCAACACGCTCGGCGCCGCCCAGCTCGGCGGCTGAGCCGGGCGTAGCCACATGGGGGAACGCCGGGTCCCCGATCCTGGGGGACGAGGACCCGGCGGTGAGTCACACCTGAGCGGGGACGCGCTCCTCCCGCGCGGCGGGGCGCCGCCGCCGGAGCCCGGCGAGCGCGAACCGGCCGGGGCCCGCGACCCCGATCAGCAGGAAGAGCCAGGCGTAGAGCGCGGCCTGCTCCCCCATGTTCTGCATCGGCAGCAGGGCCAGCGGCGCGTGCACCGTGAAGTAGGCGTAGGCCATCGTGCCCGAGCACAGCAGCGCCGCCACCCGCGTGCCCAGCCCGAGCGCCACCAGCGCCCCGCCCGCGAACTCGATCACGCTGGCCCACCAGCCCGGCCAGAGACCGAAGGGGACGCCGGTGCCCTGCCCGTCGACGCCACCGAAAGCGCCGAAACCCTGCAGACCGTGGCAGGCGAACAACGCACCCACCACGATCCGCACCACACCGAGCACGATCGGGGTGAGCGTCGTCTGCGAAACCGGAATGCGAGCCATGATCGATCCTTCCTCCGAAGTTGCTGGCACAGACACGTCGAAGGACGGCGGCGCGGATCGACACCCGGCCCGGAATTGTTTCTCCAGCCGGTTCACCACTGCCGCGGAGGGCCGTAACCGGGCTGCTGCCCGTAGCCCGGCTGCTGCGGCGGCGGCTTGCGCGTGCCCCACTCGCACCACCGCCTGGTGAGCGGCACCAGTGCCAGCACGAGCGTGGCGATCGCCGGCGACAGCACGACCAGCAGGCCGCCGACGCCGCTGCCGATCGCGGCCGCCCCGCCGACGTCGAACCGGTCGTCCGAGGTGATGACGCTCAGCACCACGATGCCCTGCACGATGTGCAGCACGCTGCCTGCCACCACCAGCCAGCGGCCCGCCGGTTTGCGCAGGAACAACAGGATCGCGCCGGACAGCAGGGTCAGGAACTCGATGAGGTAGACCGCGCCCTGGAAGATCAGCAGCCACTGCAGGTCCTCGACCACCTGGTCGGTGGCGCCGAAGTCGACGATCCCGCTGAAGACACCCCACAGGGCGCCGAGGATGGCGAGGACCCCGGCCGTGATGGCGGTGCCCCCGCTGGGCGGCTGCATGCTGGGGTACTGCTCGCCGGGGTGCGGCGGCGGCGCGGCCGGGTACTGGCCCGGCGGAGGCGGGTACGTCATGGCGACCTTCCGATCGAGGGTGAACCGGGAGATCCAAACAGACGGATCGCGCCGATGTGGCCGAAGTGATCGATTCGCGACACAACTCGCCACCAGAGGTGACGGTCGTGACCGGTTCGCGGCGACCGGGCCGCCCGTAAGATCGCCGGGTGGCGCAGACCGAACAGCAGCAGGCGTTCTTCACGGCAATCGGTGACGAGCTGCACCCCGGCCGGGTGTCTCGCAGCTGGTGGAACCCGGCCATGATCCACGGCCGTCTCCTCGGCGGGCTCGCCGCGCGCACGCTGGAGCGCGAGCAGTCGGAGCCGGGCCTGCACTTCAGCCGGCTGACCGTGGACCTGTTCCGCAACGCACCGCTCGCGCCGGTCACGGTCGAGACCACGCGGATCCGCGACGGGCGCCGGATCCGCGTCGCGGACGCGCTCGTGCACGCCGAAAACGGGCTGGTCGCGCGGGCGACCGCCGTGCTGCTGCGGACCGGCGAGCAGCCGCACGGGCCGGTGCCTGCCACCCCGGCGTGGGACGCCCCACCGCCCGAAGAGCTGTGGGAACCACGCAGGCAGGGCTGGGCCATCTGGCGCTTCGACGAACACAACCAGCCGCTCACCTCGACCCGGGGCGCCGGGAAACGGCGGGCGTGGCTGCGCGAGTCGCGGGAGCTGGTGGCAGGCGAGGCGCTGTCGCCGTTCGTGCGGGCCGCGCTGGCCGCCGACACCGCGAGCCCGCTGGCGCACGCGAGCGAGCACAGCCTGGACTTCATCAACGCCGACTACACGTTGTCGCTGAGCAGGCTGCCGCTGTCGGACGCGATCGGGCTCGAGTCGTCCGGGCACCTCGACGAGGACGGGATCGCCGTCGGGCACTGCACCCTCCACGACACCGCCGGACCGATCGGCTTCTGCCACACCACGGCTCTCGCGAACCCGCGCTGACGCCAGGGAGGGCGCCGGCGCGCGTCCCACGGCTGTGTCCTTTTCCGGCCACGGAACCGGCACAAACCCGGCACCGGCCCCAGCCGCGGGTCGCGTCCGCACCGGCCGTGCCAGAATGGCGATCTTCGGGGGCGCGGCAGGGGGCCGCGTCGTGAGTGGGGGGCACGATGAGCGGTTCCGTCCGCGCGCGCGTCCGCCTGCACCGGCTCACCTGGGGTGCCACCGCGTTCCTGCTGCTGTCCGTGGTCGCGTGGGTGCTGGTCTTCCAGGGGTTCCTCGACCTGCACGTCTATCGCACCGGGGCACTGGCCTGGCGCACCGGCGTGCCGCTGTACTCGCCGGGGTTCGCGGGGATGGTGCCGGGGATGCCGCTGCCGTTCACCTATCCCCCGTTCGCCGCGATCGTGTTCACGCCGGTGCAGCTGCTGCCGTGGCACGTCGCGAAGTTCGCGGTCACCCTGGCCTCCGCCGCGGCGATGGCGGTCACCACGACGATCACCGCCCGGCGTCTCCTGCCGGACCGGGCCGCCGCGAACGCCGTCGGGATGAGCGTCGCCGCGCTGTGGTTCGTCTTCGAGCCCGCCCGTCAGACCATCGGCTTCGGGCAGGTCAACCTGGTCCTGATGGCCCTGGTCACCGCCGACTGCCTGCTGCCCCGCACGCGCTGGCCGCGCGGTCTGCTGATCGGGGTCGCGGCCGCCGTCAAGCTCACGCCCGCCGTGTTCGTGCTGTTCTTCCTCGTCCGGCGCCAGTATCGCGCCGCCGTCACCGCGTTCGCCTCCTTCCTCGCCTGCGCCCTCGCCGGGCTGGCGCTCGCGCCGGGCGACACCGTCGAGTACTGGACGAAGACCCTGTTCGACCCCGAGCGCATCGGCGGTCTCGCCTACGCCTTCAACCAGAACGTGCAGGCCGTCCTCGTGCGGCTGCTGCCCGAGGGCACCGGCCGCACGGCGTTGTGGGCGGCGCTCGCGGCCGCGGTGATGGTCTTGGCGGTGCTGGCGGCCCGCCGCACCCGTGACGACGTCACCGCCCTGCTGGCGATCGCCGCGGGCGGGCTGCTCGCGTCGCCGGTGAGCTGGTCCCACCACTGGGTCTGGATCCTGCCCGGCGCGGTCGCGCTGCTGGTCCACGTGCGGCGCGGTGGTTCGAAGACCGTTTCCGTGATCGTACTCGCCATCTTCGCCGCCGGACCGCACTCGTGGCTGCCCCAGACCCACGACGTCGAGCGGCACTGGACCTGGTGGCAGCACCTTGCCGGGTCCTCCTACGTGCTGCTCTCGGTGATCGCGCTGGGCGTGCTGGCGTTCCGAGTCCCGCCGTATAGGACGTTATACGGCGGGAATTCCGGCTCGGACGCGCTCGTTGAACCTGGTGGCCGCCGGTATCGCCCGTCCCGATCTGGCGATACCGGCGGCCCTGGCACCGGAACCGACCGCCCGGTAACGTCCGGGGAGACCGAGGACGTGATCGACACGGTGGGGTGAGACGGTGCCGTGGCTGCTCGCCGCGAACCGCCTGCGATGCCCGGTCCGGCGCCCGACGGCGGCAGCGCCGTTGCAGCGGCAGCAGCCGCGTTCGCGGGCGCCGACGGCGCAGCGACCTGGGGCGGCTCCACAGCCATCAGTCAGGTGTCGCAAGAGGTCCCGTGTGGACAGACCTCGACGACGCGGGTGCCCACCGTTCCCCCAGAGTCGCGAAGGGACCTACCAGCGGTCGTGCACCCGGGCGCGGATCCGCCGATCGTACAGGTCGCGCACGGCGTCCAGAGTGGACGGTGACAACGGCGCGAGCCCGGCGGCGGCCGCGTTGGCCCGCGCCTGCTCGGGCGAGCGGGCTCCCGGGATCACCGAGGTCACGCCCGGCTGCTGGACGATCCACCGCAGCGCCGTCCGCGCGGGCGTCGCTCCGGCCGGGGCCAGTTCCGCGAACTCCGCGGCCGCCTCCACGCCGGTCGCGAAGTCCACGCCGGAGAAGGTCTCGCCCTGGTCGAACGCCTCGCCGTGGCGGTTGAACGTCCGGTGGTCGTTCGCGGCGAACACCGTGTCCTTCGTGTAGCGGCCGGACAACAGGCCTGAGGCCAGTGGCACCCGCGCGATGATCCCGACCCCGGCTTCGGCCGCCGCGGGCAGCACGCGCTCCAGGGGCTTGAGCCGGAACGGGTTGAGGATGATCTGCACGCTCGCGGTGCCCGGCCGGGCGATCGCGGTGAGCGCTTCGTCGCAGGTCTCGACGCTCACCCCGTAGGCGGCGATCCGCTTCTCCGCGACCAGTGCGTCGAGAGCGTCGAACACGGCGTCGCTGGAATACACCGCCGTCGGCGGACAGTGCAGCTGCACCAGGTCCAGCACGTCGACGCCGAGGTTGTCACGGGATCGGTCGGTCCACGCGCGGAAGTTGTCCAGCGTGTACTCGGCCGGGTCCAGCGGCGCGCGGCGGCCCATCTTGGTCGCCACGAACACGTCGGGGTGGTCCCGCCGGAACCGCCCGATGATCTGCTCGCTGCGCCCGTCGCCATAGACGTCGGCGGTGTCGAAGAAGGTGACGCCCGACTCGACGGCGGCTTCCAGCACGGCGAGCGCGTCGGCCTCGCCGACCTCGCCCCAGTCCGCCCCCAGCTGCCACGTGCCGAGCCCGACGACCGAAACCGCGCGGCCGGTGCGGCCGAGAACCCGTTGCTCCACGCCTTCAGATCCTAGCCCCCGCCGGAAACGCCCAGAAGGTCACAAAACACCAACACCGGCCCGCCTAGACTGGTCGTCGTGACCGCCGCGAACCCGGCCCCCTCCCGCGCCCCGAGGATCCTCGCGCTGGCCTGCCTGGCCGCGCTCGCCGTCGGCGCCGCGCTGGTACTGCTCCTGCAGTTCCTCCCGCCGACCGACCGGATCAGCGTGCTGGACCGCACGATCAGCGAATACGCGCTGAGCACCAACAAGTGGATCTTCGATATCGCGGTCCTGCTGATCGCCATCGGGTCCGCGGTGCTGTTCGCCGCGCACGTGCTGATGCGCGCGCTGCCGGTGCGCTCGGCCGCGGTCCTGCTCGGTGCACTGTGGACGGTGAGCCTGCTGGTGATCGTGGCGTTCCCGAAGACCGACTGGTCCGTCGGCCCGAGCCTGGGCGGCACGGTGCACCGCTACTCCAGCGTCGTCGGGTTCGTGTGCCTGCCGGTCGGGCTGCTGCTGGCCGCGCGCCGCATCTTCCCGGACTCGCCGCGCTGGCGATGGGCGGCCCGCGTGCTGGCGATCGTCTCGCTGGCCTGGTTCGGGCTCATCCTCGGCGCGGTCGGCTACATGCTCGCCGGCGGCGGGCCGTGGTGGCGGACGATCCCGCTGGGCCTGGTCGAGCGGCTGCTCGCGGCCACCGAACTGCTCGCGCTCGCCACGCTGGCGGTGCCGTTACTACGATCGAACTCCGGCCGGGTGACCCAGGTCACTTAGGCGCGCCGGGTGGAAGGCGGGTAACTTTCTAAGCGCTCGCTTACCGCACTCATCGTCGAGGAGGAGTTCCCGTGACCGAGTCCCACTCCCGGGTCGCGATCGTGACCGGCGCCGGCCGGGGTATCGGCGCCGCCGTCGCCCGCAAGCTGGCCTCCGACGGATTCGCCGTCGCACTGCTGGACCTCAACGAGGAGTCCGTCAAGCAGGGCGCCGAGGACATCGTCTCGGCAGGCGGCAGGGCGATCGGCGTGGCGCTGGACGTCAGCAACGCCGAGCAGGTCGAGGCCGCCGTGGCGCGGGTCGCCGAGGAACTGGGCGCGCCGACGGTGCTCGTCAACAACGCCGGGATCACCCGCGACAACCTGATCTTCAAGATGACCGAGCAGGACTGGGACTCGGTGCTGGGCGTGCACCTCAAGGGCTCGTTCCTGATGACCCGCGCGGCGCAGAAGTACATGACCGAGCAACGCTGGGGCCGGATCGTGAACCTGTCCAGCACCTCGGCGCTGGGCAACCGCGGCCAGGTCAACTACTCCGCGGCCAAGGCCGGCATGCAGGGCTTCACCAAGACGCTGGCCATCGAGCTGGGCAAGTTCGGCATCACCGCCAACGCGATCGCCCCCGGTTTCATCGAGACCGACATGACCGCGGCCACCGCCGAGCGGCTGGGCGTGCCGTTCGAGGACTTCAAGGCGTTCGCGGCCAAGGAGATCCCGGTGCAGCGCACCGGCACGCCGGACGATATCGCCCACACCGTGTCGTTCCTGGTCAGTGAGGGCGCGGGCTTCGTGTCCGGCCAGGTCATCTACGTCGCCGGCGGACCGAAGGACTGAGCATGCGCGTCTTCTCCGGACTGGACGAGTTCACCGCGGCCGTGGGCGAGCCGCTCGGCACCAGCGACTGGCACACCGTCACCCAGGACCAGGTCAACCTCTTCGCCGACGCCACGGGCGACCACCAGTGGATCCACGTCGACATCGAGAAGGCCGCGCAGGGCCCCTTCGGCGGCCCGATCGCGCACGGGTTCCTGACGCTGTCGGTGCTCCCGAAGCTGTCGGCGGCCACCTACCGCGTCGAGAACCTGACCATGGGCGTCAACTACGGCCTGAACAAGGTCCGGTTCCCGCAGGCGGTCAAGGTCGGCTCGAAGATCCGCGGCAGCGCGGAGCTGGCCGAGGTCACCGACGTGCCCGGCGGCAAGCAGGCCGTGGTGCGGTGGACGATCGAGATCGACGGCGAGGCCAAGCCGGCGTGCGTGGCCGAGTGGGTCGTGCGCTACATCGCCTGACGGAGGACGCGCCCGCGGGCGCGTCCGCTACCGTGTGACATACCGACTGGTCGGTATAGCAACGAAGGCAAGGAGGCCCAGTGACCCAGGAACTGCCCGGACTCGACCTCGCGCGCCTGCGCGATCACCTGGACGAGCACTCCCCCGGGCTCGTCCAGGGTCCCCTGACCGGCGAGGTGGTGCAGGGCGGCCGGTCGAACCTGACCTACGTCGTCGGCGACGGCACGGGCCGGTGGGTCGTCCGGCGCCCGCCGCTCGGGCATGTCCTGCCCACCGCGCACGACATGTCCCGCGAGCACCGCGTGATCAGCGCGCTCGGGCACACCGCCGTGCCGGTGCCACGGACGATCACCCTGTGCCAGGACACCGACGTGATCGGCGCGCCGTTCTACGTCATGGAGTTCGTCGAGGGCACGCCCTACCGGTCGGCGAGCGAGCTGGAACCGCTCGGCGAGCACCGCACGAAGGCGATCGCCGGAGCGCTGGTGGACACCCTGGTCGACCTGCACGCGGTCGACCCGTCCGCCGTCGGGCTCGGCGATTTCGGCCGCCCGGAAGGGTTCCTGGAACGGCAGGTGCGCCGGTGGGGCAAGCAGCTCGACGGTTCCCGCAGCCGGGACCTGCCGGGCATCGACGATCTGCGCGAGCAGCTGGCCCGCGCGATCCCGGCCTCCGGCCCGGCGGCGGTCGTGCACGGCGACTACCGCCTGGACAACGTCCTGGTCGATTCCCGGGACCGCATCACCGCCGTGCTGGACTGGGAGATGTCCACGCTCGGCGATCCGCTGACGGACCTGGCCCTGCTCGTCGCCTACGCCGAACGCGGCAAGGTCGACCTGGAGATCGTGTCCAACGTCAGCACCGCACCCGGCTACCCGGGCACGGACGAGGTGATCGCGCAGTACGCCGCCCGCTCCGGACGGGACGTCTCGGCGCTGGACTGGTACGTCGGGTTCGCGTTCTTCAAGCTCGCGGTGATCCTGGAGGGCATCTACTACCGCTTCAGCCAGGGCCAGACCGTCGGCGAGGGCTTCGACCAGATCGGCGCCGCGGTCGTCCCCCTCGTCACGCTCGGCCTCGAAACCCTGAAGGACTGATCATGGATTTCGCCTACGACGCCAAGACCGAGGAACTGCGCGAGAAGCTCCTCGAGTTCATGGACTCCCACATCTACCCCGCCGAGCAGGTCTACGAGGAGCAGCTCGCCGAGCGCGAGAACGAGTGGACGTTCCCGCCGGTCGTCGAGGACCTCAAGGCCGAGGCACGCAAGCGCGGCCTGTGGAACTTCTTCCTGCCGGGCGAGCACGGTGTCGGACTCACGAACCTGCAGTACGCGCCGCTGGCCGAGATCACCGGCCGCAGCCCCAGCCTGGCGCCGATCGCGCTCAACTGTGCCGCGCCGGACACCGGGAACATGGAAGTGCTGTCGATGTTCGGCACCGAGCAGCAGCGTAAGCAGTGGCTGCAACCGCTGCTGGACGGCGAGATCCGCTCGGCGTTCGCGATGACCGAGCCGGACGTGGCCTCCTCCGACGCGCGCAACATCGGGACCAGCATCCGCCGCGACGGGGACTCCTACGTCATCACCGGCCGCAAGTTCTACATCACCGGCGCGATGAACCCGAACTGCCGGATCTTCATCGTGATGGGCAAGACCGATCCGGACGCCGCACCGCACCGGCAGCAGAGCCAGATCCTGGTGCCGCGGGACACGCCGGGCGTGCACGTCAAGCGCGGCATGCACGTCTTCGGCTACGACGACGGCTCGCACGGCGGGCACGCCGAGGTGGTCTTCGACGAGGTGCGGGTGCCCGCCGACAACCTGATCGGCGAGGAGGGCGACGGGTTCGCCATCGCCCAGGCACGGCTGGGGCCCGGCCGGATCCACCACTGCATGCGCTCGATCGGCATCGCCGAGCGCGCGATCGAGATGATGTGCCGCCGGACGCTGAGCCGGTCCACGTTCGGCAAGCCCATCGCCGAGCAGGGCGTGGTGCAGGACTGGATCGCCGAATCGCGGGTGAAGGTCGAGCAGCTACGGTTGCTGGTGCTCAAGACGGCGTGGCTGATGGACACCGCCGGCAACCGCGGCGCGCACACCGAGATCCAGTCGATCAAGATCGCCACCCCGAAGACCGTCGAGTGGATCCTGGACAAGGCGATCCAGGCGCACGGCGCGGGCGGGTTGTCCCAGGACTTCCCGCTGGCCGAGATGTGGGCGGGGATCCGCACGCTGCGGTTCGCCGACGGCCCGGACGAGGTCCACAAGCGCTCGCTCGCCCACCGCGAGCTCAAGAAGTACCGATCGGAGGCCCGATGAGCACCCTGACCGCCGACGACCTGCGGGCGCGGGTGGCCGACCTGCTCGCCGCCCACCCGCCCGCGAGCACCGAGCGGCTGGAGTTCCTGCGGGCACGGTTCGACGCCGGACTGGCCTGGGTGCACTACCCGGCCGGCCTCGGCGGGCTGGACGCGCCGCGCGAGCTGCAGAACGTGGTCGAGGCCGAGCTGGCGAAGGCGGGCGCGCCGGACAACAACCCGCGCCGGATCGGCATCGGTCTCGGCATGGCCGCGCCGACGATCCTGCGGTTCGGTACGGAGGAACAGAAGAAGCGCTATCTGCGTCCATTGTGGACGGGCGAGGAGGTGTGGTGCCAGCTGTTCAGCGAGCCGGGCGCCGGATCCGACCTCGCCGCGCTGGGCACCCGCGCCGTCCAGGACGGTGACTCGTGGGTGGTCAACGGGCAGAAGGTGTGGACCTCGGTCGCGCACATCGCCCGGTTCGCGATCCTGGTCACCCGGTCCAACCCGGATGTGCCCAAACACCAGGGCATGACGTACTTCATCTGCGATATGACGGACCCGGGTGTCGAGGTGCGGCCGCTGCGGCAGCTGACCGGTGAGGCCGAGTTCAACGAGGTGTTCCTGTCCGGGGTGCGGATCCCGGACGCGAACCGTCTCGGCGCGGTCGGCGAGGGCTGGAAGGTCGCGCAGACGACGCTGATGAACGAGCGCGTGGCGATCGGCGGCAACGCGATCCCGCGCGAGGGCGGTCTCATCGGGATGGTTTCAAAGACGTGGCGGGACCGTCCGGAGCTGCGGACGCCGGAGTTGCACGACCGGTTGCTGAAACTGTGGGTCGAGGCGGAGGCGGCGCGCCTGGCGGGGACGCGGTTGCGCCAGCAGCTCGCGGTCGGCGCGCCCGGCCCGGAGGGTTCGGCGATGAAGCTGGCGTTCGCGAACCTGCAGCAGGCGCTGACCGGACTGGAAATCGAACTGTCCGGTGAGGACGGTCTGCGGTACGACGACTGGACGTTGCGCAGGCCGGAGAAGGTGGACATGCTGGGGCGCGGCCCTGGTTACCGGTACCTGCGGGCGAAGGGCAACTCCATCGAGGGCGGCACCTCCGAGGTGCTGCGCAACATCATCTCCGAACGCGTGCTCGGGCTGCCGTCCGAACCGCGGGTGGACAAGGACGTCGCGTGGAAGGACCTGCCGCGGTGAGTGATCTGCTGTACTCCGAGGTCGAGGAGGACCTGCGCGCGAGCGTGCGCGATCTCCTGACCGACCAGGCCGGTTTCACGTCGGTCCTGGCCCGGACCGAGAGCGCCGAGCCCTACGATCTGAAACTGTGGCGCACGCTGGCCACCGACCTCGGCCTGGCCGGGCTCGCGGTGCCGGAGTCGCTGGGCGGGCAGGGCGCGTCGTACCGCGAGGTGGCGGTGGTGATGGAGGAGCTGGGCCGGTCGGTGGCGCCGGTGCCGTTCCTCGGGAGCGCGGTGCTGGCCACGTCGGCGTTGCTGGCTGCCGGTGACGCGGAGTTGTTGCCGCGCTTGGCGGGCGGTGAGCTGATCGGTGCGCTGGCCGTGCCGCTGACTTCCGCCCCCGGCACTGGTTTCCCCGGCGGGGTCGAGGCCAACACCGAGGGCGCGCTGAGCGGCGCGGTCCGCACGGTGGCCGATGCTTCCGCAGCGGACGTGCTGATCGTGCCCGCCGTCGGCCCGGACGGTCCAGGTCTGTACGTCGTGGAGAAGGCCGCGGCGACGGTCACCGAGGCGGTATCCTTGGACCTGACCCGCCGCCTGGCCGACGTCTCGCTCGACAACGCCCCTTCCCGCCTCCTGGCCAGCGGCACCGACGCCGAGGCCGTCCTGCGGCAGACGCTGCTGGTCGGCGCGGGTTTGCTGGCGTCGGAACAGGTCGGCGTCGCCCAATGGTGCCTGGACGAAACGGTCGCGTACTTGAAGCAGCGCTACCAGTTCGGCCGCCCAGTGGGCTCGTTCCAGGCCCTCAAGCACCGGTTGGCGGACCTGTACCTGGAAATCGTCTCGGCCCGCGCCACGGCCCGCTACGCCGCCGACGCACTCGCCACCGGGATCGACGATGTCCCCGTCGCAGTGGCCGTCGCCGCCTCCACCTGCTCGACGGTGGCCCTCCACGCGGCCGAGCAGGCCGTGCAACTGCACGGCGGTATCGGCATGACCTGGGAACACCCCGCCCACCTGTACCTGAAACGCGCCAAGAGCTCCGAACTGGCACTGGGCACACCCGGCCGCCACCGGGCGGCTTTGGCGGACTTGGTGAACCTCCCACCCGCCTGACCCCCCACGCTCGGGGCAGTGGCCCCACCGCCCCGGAACAGCCAACACGCCCACCGCAACAGCAAACACGGCGACCGGAGCGGCCAACACGGCGCCACGCCGTGTTGGCCGCTCCCGGCAGCGTGTTGGCCGCTCCCGGCGAGCGGCGGCGGGCAACGCAAGCCGAAAACCGACCGGCCCAGACCTCCCCCGCCCCTCATCCCAAGCCGAATCCGCGAGGAGGGGCGGGGGCGGTCGAACCCAAGGCGACCGACTGCTCGACGCCGACGCGCCCAGCCGTCACCTCGCCGAGCGAAGCGCGGGTTCAGAGATCGAGGGACTGTCCGGTCATCTCACCTTCGTGAGGGGTCGCTGGGTGGTGTGCGCCGCCGGTCATGGGCGCAGCGAAGTCACCAGCAAGTCGGCGTAATGGGCGCCGACCTCCTGGGCGCTCAACCGCCCATCGGCCCGGTACCAGACGCTCAGGTGGTGCACGGAACCGAAGAAGAAGTCCACCACGATGTCCGCCGGTTTGTCCGCCCGGAAGACGCCCTCGCGCTGGCCTTCCTCGATCAGTGAGCGGAACAGCACATGATACCGCCGCCGCTCCGCCCGCACCGCTTTGCGCTTCTCGGGGCTGAGCTGGTGCATCGACTGGAAGAAAACCGTGGTGTCGTCCAGGTTTTCGATGCTGCTCACGACGACGTCCAAAGCCGCCGAGCGCAGGCGCTGCGTCACCGTCCGGCCATTGTGGACGACCCTCTCCAGTTGCTCGGTCTGCAGGCGCAGCACACGACTGTAGATCTCGTGCAGCAAATCGTCCTTGGAACCGAAGTAATGGTACATCGCGCCCTTGGTGACGCCCGCCGTGGCGACGATTTCCTGCACCGAGGTGCGGTCGAACCCCCGCTCCGCGAACAACCGCGTCGCCACCGACAACAGACGCGCCGGCACCGGTTCCTCGGTCATCCGCATCCCTTCGTCGCCGCCACAGCATAACCGGGCGTCACTCGGCCAGGGCCTGCTCCACCTTGCGCTGCAGCTTGTTCATCCCGCCCAGCCACCGGTCGGTCTGCGTGGCCCGCGTCGCGTAGTACTCGGCGACCTCCGGGTGCGGCAGGATCAGGAACCGGTCGTCCGCGAACCCCTCGATCACGCTGTCCGCCACCTGCGACGGTTCGATCGCCGAGGCGCCCATGATCAGCTGACCGCCGGTGCCCGTCGCGGCCAGCATGTTCGTCTTCACCCCCTGCGGGCAGACCGCCTGCACCGTGACGCCCCGGTGCCGGTAGGTCGCGCTCAGCCACTCCGCGAACGCCAGCGCCCCGTGCTTGGTCACCGAGTACGGCGCCGAACCCAGGCTGGTCAACAACCCCGCCGCGGACACCGTCGCCAGGAACCGGCCCCGGCCACGCTCCAGCCAGCCGGGCAACAACCGGTGAGCCGCCCGCACGTGTGCCATCACGTTCACGTCCCACGCCCGCGCCCACACCTCCTCCGGTGACTCCGGCCCGCCGTGCGGGGCGATCCCGGCGTTGGCGCAGTACAAATCGATCGCGCCCAGCTCCTCGGTCGCCCGCGAGATCAGTGCAGCGACACCGTCCACACCGGCCGCATCACCGGCGATCGCGACACCACCGACCTCGCCGGCCACCGCCTCGACGGCCGCGGCATCGAGGTCGGCCAGCACGATCCGCGCGCCCTGGGCCGCGAACCGCCGGGCCAGTGCCGCGCCGATCCCGCCGCCACCGCCGGTGATCACGACACCGGCACCTTCCAGCGAGAAGCTCACAGCCCGCCTCCCAGCGAGACCCCGCCGTCCAGCACGACCGTCTGGCCGGTGATCCACCCGGCCTCCTCGGACAGCAGGAACGCGACCGCGCCCGCGACGTCCTCCGGCACACCGAGCCGCTTCATCGGGTACGCGGCGGAAACTTCCTCCTCACGGCCCTCATAGAGCGCGGTGGCGAACTTGGTCTTCACCACCGCCGGTGCGACGGCGTTGACCCGGATCTTCGGGCCCAGCTCGACCGCCAGCTCCTGCGTCATCCGGATCACGGCTGCCTTGCTCACGCCGTACATGCCGATCCCGGGCGAGGCGCGCAGCCCGGCGATGGAGGCGAGGTTGACGACCGAGCCGCCGTGCTCACCCATCCAGGCGTCCCGTGCCTTCCGCAGCCAGGCCAGCGGCGACAGCACGTTGACGGCGAAGATCTTCGCCGCGGCCTCGGGGTCGACGTCCAGGATCGGCCCGTAGACCGGGTTGATACCGGTGTTGTTGACCAGCATGTCCAGCCGGCCGAACGTCTCGACCGTCTTCGCGACGGCCTCGTCCTGGTGCGCCGCGTCGTCGGCCTTGCCGGGCACCGCGATCGCGACACCGGGTCCGCCCAGCTCGTTCACCGCGTCGGCCAGCGGCTCCGGCTTCCGGGCGGTGATGCACACCCGCGCGCCGCGCTGCACCAGCTCACGGGCGATGCCGAGGCCGATGCCCCTGCTCGCCCCGGTGACGATCGCGACGCGGTCCTTGAACGAGTTCACCATGGGACTCCTGTCTCCTGTCCACCTTGACTAAGCGCTCGCTTACAATGGGAACGGCCGGACCGCCGTGTCAAGTCTCCCGCGAGGCGGTTCCCTACTGGGAGGATTCCGCCATGACGATCTCGCTGTCCGCCGAACTCTGGCCGGAGGTGCAGCCGGACGCGGCGCGGCGGCTGATGCTGGCCGGCGTCGAGTCCTTCGCCGCCCGCGGCTACCACGCCACGACCACGCGCGACATCGCCGGAGCCGCCGGCATGAGCCCGGCCGCGTTGTACGTGCACTTCCCGTCGAAGGCCGCGCTGCTGTTCGCGATCAGCAAGAGCGGGCACCAGCAGACGCTCGACCTGGTCGAGGACGTCGCGAAGCGCACTGATGACCCCCAGGAACGGATGCGGCGCATCGTCGCGGATTTCGTCGCCTGGCACGCGCGGCGGCACACGGTGGCGCGCGTCGTGCAGTACGAGCTGCAGGCGCTGCCGGAGAAGGAGTACGAGGTCGTGGCCGATCTGCGGCGGCGCATCGAGCAGATCGTGCGGGACGTGATCAGCGAGGGCGTGTCCCAGGGGCTGTTCGTGGTCGCCGACGTCAAGATCGCCGCGCGAGCGGTCCTTTCGCTCGGCGTCGACGTGGCGCGCTGGTACACCGAGCGCACCGGGAAGACACCCAAGGTGCTCGGCCGCGAGTACGCGGAGCTGACGCTGCGCATGCTCGGCGCGCAGCCCTGACAGCGACGGTGCCACGGCCCCACCCTACCGCACATACTAAGCGGTCGCTCACCCCTTCCCGCCGGTTCTAGAGTGGGATCATGAGCGACATCCGCCCGTTCCGCCTCGACATCCCGCAGGCCCAGCTCGACGATCTGCACGCCCGCATCGACCTGACCCGCTGGCCCGACCAGCTACCGGGCGTGGGCTGGGACTACGGCATCCCGCTGGACTACGTCAGGGAACTGACCCACTACTGGCGTCACGACTACGACTGGCGGGCGCACGAGGCGCGGCTGAACGAGCTCGGCCAGTTCACCACGGAGATCGACGGCCAGCGGATTCACTTCCTGCACGTGCGGTCGGCCGATCCGGACGCGCTGCCGCTGGTCCTCCTCCACGGCTGGCCCGGTTCGGTGGTGGAGTTCCTGCCCGTGGTGGAGGCCCTGTCGGCGCGGCATCACCTGGTCATCCCCGCCATCCCGGGCTACGGCTTCTCCGGACCGACCGGCGAGACCGGATGGGACGTGCCGCGCGTCGCGCGCGCGTTCGCCGAACTGATGCGGCGCCTGGGCTACTCGCGCTACGGCGCGCAGGGCGGCGACTGGGGCTCGGCCATCTCCCGCGAGCTGGGGATCTCCGATCCGACGCACGTGGTGGGCGTGCACGTCAACATGCTGGGAACCGTGCCGGTGGACGGGGTCGAGCTCACCGACGAGGAGAAGCGGCGCCTCGCGCACGGGGAGCGGTACCAGCGCGAATTGTCCGGGTACATGAAGCAGCAGTCGACGCGGCCGCAGACGCTGGCCTACGGTCTGCACGACTCTCCCGTCGGGCAGCTGGCGTGGATCGTGGAGAAGTTCAAGGACTGGACCGATTCCGCCGACGCTCCGGAGGACGCGGTCGACCGCGACCTGATGCTGACCAACGTGATGATCTACTGGCTGACCGGCACGGCAGGTTCGTCGGCGCGCCTGTACCGGGAGTCCGGGCGGACGTGGCGCGAGCGATCGCGCCTCGAAGTGCCGCTGGGTGTCGCGGTGTTCCCGCACGACCTCATGCTCCCGGTGCGCCGGCTCGCCGAGCGCGACAACAACGTGGTGCACTGGTCGGAGTTCGACCGCGGCGGTCACTTCGCCGCGATGGAGGAGCCCGACTTGCTGGCCGCGGACGTGCTGGAGTTCTTCGGATCGCTTTAAGGTGGGGTCATGCTGAAACCGGACCCGGGCGCGCTGCTCGCCGTCGCCTACGAAGAGGCGCTGCTCGGCAGGTCCGAAGGCGGCGTGCCGATCGGGGCGGCGCTGTTCACTGTGGACGGTGAGCTGCTCGGCCGCGGCCACAACCGCCGCGTCCAGGACGACGACCCGTCGATGCACGCGGAAACCGCCGCGTTCCGCGACGCCGGCCGGCGACCGCACTACCGCGACACGGTGATGGTGACGACGTTGTCGCCGTGCTGGTTCTGCTCCGGCCTGGTGCGGCAGTTCGGCATGGCGCACGTGGTGATCGGCGAGGCGCGCACCTTCTCCGGCGGCCACGACTGGCTCGCCGGGCTCGGGGTGGGGATCACGATCCTGGACGACCCGGCGTGCGTGTCGCTGATGACCGGGTTCATCGAGCGGCGCCCGGAGCTGTGGTTCGAGGACATCGGGGTGGAGACGCCCTGAGCCGGGCAGACCGAGGCCGGCCTGCTTCGAACGCTTGAAGAACAACCGGGCTGCGATCGGTGCGCCGACCGAAGAGAAGCCTTGCGCCTTCGGACAGAGCACAGTGCTGTCGTTGGTGTACGACACCAACTCCCACCCCTGGCCAGCTCACGTGTTCAGCAGTACCGAACAGTCGCCGTCCGGCCGCCGTCCGTGACAGCGGCTACCGGGCCTCCGCCGTGGTGAACCTGCTGGCCGCAGGGCCACCCGGGGTTCAGGCCACGTGGCCCACGGCCGGAGCGAGCACGGCCCGTCCGGCGGAGGTCAGCACGGCGGGCACGCGGCCCGCCTCCTCGGAGGCGGGCTGGATGTAGCCGCCGTGGGCGAGGGCGTGCGCGGCCATCTGGTCGCAGCACGGGACGCCGTCGATGAAAAGGTCCGGCTCGCAGCTGGACGACATCACGGCGCGGCCCGCAGCCACCGCCCGCAGCATCGCCCTCGCCCGATGGGACAACTCTTCACCTGTACCGGACACCGGGACTTCCCCCTCGCGTCGTTACGTGTAGTTGCCACTGTTATCGCACACTGCTCCGTTAGTGTTAACGATGTGAGACGCGACACGCCGTTACTGACCCACTGAGGTGACCTCCGGCTCGGGGAGGGCGGGGCCGAGGACCCGGGCCCAGTGGCGGATGATCCGTTGTCGTCGGCGGGTGTCGTCGGCGAGGAGGTTCGCCAGGCCCAGACCACGGGCCAGGTCGAGGGTCGACTGGACCAGTTCCCGCACCCCCGGCCGCGCCTCGTCCACGCCGAGCAGGTCCACCGCGAGCCGGTGCGCCTCCCGGCCGACCTTCGCCTGCAGCGGGACCAGCACGGTGCGCAACGATTCGTCACTGGACGCCGCCACCCACAGGTGCAGCGCGGCGCGGAACATGGGACCGGTGTAGAGGTTGAGCAGCAGGTCGACGACCGGTTCGATGCGTGACCGCCCGGCGGGCAGCCCCTCCGCGCCCCGCCGCATCTCCTCGATCTGCACCTCGCCGACGTACTCGACCGCGGCCGTGACCAGGTCCTCCCGCGTCGCGAAGTGGTGCTGCGCCGCCCCGCGCGAGACCCCGGCCCGCTGCGCGATCAACGCGACCGTGGTCCCGGCCCACCCGACCTCGCCCATGCAGTCCACGGCTGCCTCGATGAGCTTGCGGCGGGTGGTCCGGCTGCGCTCCTGGCGGGGCTCCGGCACGTCCGTGTCCTCCTAGTACGACTTGGGCAGGCCCAGGGAGTGCTGGGCGACGAAGTTGAGGACCATCTCGCGGCTGACCGGGGCGATGCGGCCCACGCGGACGGCCCCGAGCAGGGTGCCCAGGCCGTACTCCGACGCCATCCCGTTGCCGCCGTGGGTCTGGATGGCCTGGTCGACCGCCTTGATCGCGACCTCGGCCCCAGCGTACTTGGCCATGTTCGCGGCCTCGCCCGCCCCGAAGTCGTCGCCCGAGTCGTAGAGCGCCGCGGCCTTCTGCGTCATCAACTTGGCCAGCTCCAGCTCGATCTTGATCTGCGCCAGCGGGTGCGCGAGGCCCTGGTGTGAACCGATCGGCGCACCCCACACGCTGCGTTCCTTCGCGTAGGCCACGCCCTTGTCCAGCGCGTACCGGGCGATGCCGAGCGAGAACGACGCGCCCATGATGCGTTCCGGGTTCAGGCCCGCGAACAGCTGCGCGAGCGCCGCGTCCTCGGATCCGACCAGCGCCTCCGCCGGGAGCCGGACGTCGTCGAGGAACAGGCCAAACTGCTTGTCGGCCGAAACCAGGTCCATCTCGATCTGCCGGTACTCGAACCCGGGCGTGCCGGTCGGCACGATGAACAACGCGGGCTTGAGCTTGCCGGTCCTGGAGTCCTCGGTGCGGCCGACCACGAGGACCGCGTCGGCCTCGTCCACGCCGGAGATGAAGACCTTGCGCCCGTTGAGGATCCAGTCGTCACCGTCCCGTTTGGCCGTCGTCTTGAGACGGTGCGAATTGGACCCGGCATCCGGTTCGGTGATGGCGAAGGACATCCGCACCTCACCGGTCGCGAACCGGGGCAGCCACGAGTTCTTCTGCTCGTCGGTGCCGTAGCGGGCGATGACGGTGGCACAGATCGCCGGGGACACCACCATCAGCAGCATCGGCGTGCCCGCCGCGCAGAACTCTTCGCACACCGCGGCCAGGTCGCCGATTCCGGCACCGCCACCGCCGTATTCCTCGGGCACCGCGACACCCAGGTAGCCGAGCCGTCCGGCCTCGTTCCACAGGTCGCTGGTGTGCCCGCCGCTGCGCGCCACCTTGGTGTAGTACTCGTGCCCGTACGCCCGGGCCAGGTCGCCGACGGCCGTGCGCAGCGCGATCCGCTCTTCGGATTCCACAAAATTCATGCTTGCTCCTTCGGCGTGACGACGGCGAGAACGGCGCCGGGTTCGACCTGCGCGCCCACCTCGACGGGCAGTTCGGTGACCTCCCCGTCGGCGGGCGCGGTGATCCGGTGTTCCATCTTCATGGCTTCCAGCCACAGCAACGGGTCGCCCGCGGCGACAGCGTCCCCGACCGCGACGGCGATCCGCAGCACGGTGCCCGGCATCGGCGCGACCAGCGACCCGGCGGCCAGCGCGGCGTCGGGGTCGGTGAACCGCGGGACCGGCACCAGGTCGACCGCGCCGAGCGCGGAGTCCACGCACACCAGCCCCGGGTAGCGGCCGACCGTGAACTCCCGCCGGACCCCGTCGACGTCGAGCACGACCCGGTCCGCAGTGGCCTCGACGACCTCCGCGTCATCCAGGTGCAGGCCGGGCCGGTAGGCGACCTCGACCTCGGTGTCCCCGGCCAGATAGCGCTTTCGGAGTGGGGTCGAGACGATGTTCCGCCATCCCGCCGGCAGACGGCCCAGCACCGCGGCGGCCGCGCGGTGGGCGGCGGCCTCGGCCAGGGCCGCCGCGCTCGCGGAAAGCCGGACCGCGGTCTCGTCGGCGGCAGTACGGGAAAGCGCTTGCAGTCCGTGCCGGTGGAAGAACGCCGTGTCGATGTCTCCGGCCAGGAAAGCTTCCTGCCGCAACACGTTGACCAGCAGATCGCGGTTCGTGCGCACGCCGTGGATCCGCGCCCCGGCCAGGGCCCGCGCGAGCCGCCGGGCGGCCTCCGCGCGGGTCGGCGCCCACGCGATCACCTTGGCGAGCATCGGGTCGTAGTGCACACCGACCACCGAGCCGCTCACCACACCCGCGTCCAGCCGCAGTCCCGCCTCGCCGCCGAGCGCGAACTCGGTGTCGACGCCAGGGATCTCGAACCGGTGCAGCGTGCCGCTCTGGGGCTGCCATCCGGCCGCCGGATCTTCGGCATACAGTCGTACCTCGATGGCATGACCACGGGACACCGGCGGCTCGGCGGGCAGCCGGTCCCCCTCGGCGATCCGGATCTGCAGCGCGACCAGGTCCAGTCCCGTGACGCATTCGGTGACCGGGTGCTCGACCTGCAGACGCGTGTTCATCTCCAGGAAGTAGAAGCACCCGTCCGCGGTCGCGAGGAACTCGACGGTGCCCGCGCCGACGTAGTCGATCGCCTTCGCGGCCTTGCGCGCGGCGTCGAACAGCTCGGTCCGCATCGCCTCGTCCACCAGTGGCGAGGGCGCCTCCTCGACAACCTTCTGGTGCCGCCGCTGGATCGAGCACTCGCGCTCCCCCAGCGCCCACACCGTGCCGTGGGTATCGGCGAGCACCTGCACCTCGATGTGCCGCCCGGTCTCCAGGTAGCGTTCGCAGAACACCGTCGGATCGCCGAACGCCGAAGCCGCTTCCGCGCTCGCGCCCTCCACCGCCTCGGCCAGGTCACCCAGCGCCCGCACGACGCGCATCCCGCGTCCGCCGCCGCCCGCGGACGCCTTGACCAGCACCGGAAGATCGGCCTCGGTGACCGCGGAGGGGTCCAGTTCGGACAGCACCGGCACCCCGGCCGCGTCCATCAGCCGCTTGGACTCGACCTTGGAACCCATGGTCTCGATCGCCGCGGGCGGCGGACCGATCCACGTCAGGCCCGCGTCGATCACCGCGCGGGCGAACCCGGCGTTCTCGGACAGGAATCCGTACCCCGGGTGCACGGCGTCCGCGCCCGCCGACCGCGCCGCCGCGACCAGCAGGTCCGCGCGCAGGTACGTCTCGGCGGGAGTGTTGCCGGGCAGCCGTACGGACGCGTCGGCCTCGGCCACGTGCGGCGACGAAGCGTCGGCGTCGGAGAACACGGCGGTACGGGCGATGCCCAGCGCCGAGCACGTGCGGAACACGCGGCGGGCGATCTCACCGCGGTTGGCGACCAGAACGTTGTCGATCACGTCACTCACATCCGGAAGACGCCGAAGCCATCGGCGCCCCTGATCGGTCCATTGTGGATGGCGGACAGGCACAGCCCGAGGACGGTGCGGGTGTCACGCGGGTCGATGATGCCGTCGTCGTAGAGCATGCCGGACAGGAACATCGGCAGCGACTCGGCTTCGATCTGCTGCTCGACCATCGCCCGCATCGCCGCGTCACCGTCCTCGTCGTAGGGCTGGCCACGTCCGGCGGCCGCCTGACGGGCCACGATGGACAGCACCCCGGCCAGCTGCGCCGGTCCCATCACCGCGGACTTGGCGCTGGGCCAGGCGAACAGGAACCGCGGCCCGTAGGCGCGGCCGCACATACCGTAGTGCCCGGCGCCGTAGGACGCTCCGATCAGGACGGACAGGTGCGGGACCTTCGAGTTGGACACCGCGTTGATCATCATCGCGCCGTGCTTGATGATGCCGCCCTGCTCGTACTCCTTGCCGACCATGTAGCCGGTGGTGTTGTGCAGGAACAGCAGCGGGGTGTCCGACTGGTTGGCCAACTGGATGAACTGGGTCGCCTTCTGCGACTCCTCGCTGAACAGCACACCCTGCGCGTTGGCCAGGATCCCGACCGGGTAGCCGTGCAGGTCCGCCCACCCGGTGACCAGGCTGGTGCCGTAGAGCGGTTTGAACTCGTCGAAGTCGGAGCCGTCGACGATGCGGGCGATCACCTCGCGCGGATCGAACGGGACCTTGAGGTCGGCGGGCACGATGCCGAGCAGCTCGTCGGCGTCGAGCACCGGGTCGGCGTAGTCCGGCTTCGGCGACGGGCCCTGCTTGTGCCAGTTCAGCCGTTTGACGATGCCGCGACCGATGCGGATCGCGTCCTGCTCGTCGTGCGCGAGGTAGTCGGCCAGCCCGGAGGTGCGCGCGTGCATCTCGGCACCGCCCAGCGACTCGTCGTCGGACTCCTCACCGGTGGCCATCTTGACCAGTGGCGGGCCGCCGAGGAACACCTTCGCGCGTTCCTTGACCATCACGACGTAGTCGGACATGCCGGGCAGGTAGGCGCCACCGGCGGTGGAGTTGCCGAACACCAGCGCGATCGTCGGGATCCGCTCGGCCGAGGAGGTCGTCAGGTTGCGGAACGTGCGCCCGCCCGGGATGAAGATCTCCTTCTGCGTGGGCAGATCGGCGCCGCCGGACTCGACCAGGTTGATGGTCGGCAGCCGGTTCTCCGCCGCGATCTCCGCCGCCCGCAGGCTCTTCTTCAACGTCGAGGGGTTGCTGGCCCCGCCCTTCACGGTCGGGTCGTTGGCCACGATCAGGCATTCGACCCCCTCGACCACGCCGATGCCGACGACGACGCTGCCGCCGACCTGGTAGTCGGTGCCCCACGCGGCCAGCGGCGAGAGCTCCAGGAACGGGGAGTCCTCGTCGATGAGCAGCTCGATGCGTTCCCGTGCGAGCAGCTTGCCGCGCTTGCGGTGGCGGGCCACGTACTTTTCCCCGCCGCCCGCGACCGCCTTCGCGTGTTCGGCCGCCAGCTCGGCGAGCTTGGCCTCCATCGCCTCCCGGTTGGCCCCGAACTCCGCGCTCGCGGTGTCCACCACGGACCGGATCACGCTCAAGCCGTGTACCCCAATCGTTTCGCCGCGAGACCCGCCAGGATCTCGTTGGTCCCGCCACCGATGCCGAGGATCCGGACATCGCGGTAGTGCCGTTCCACTTCGGACTCACGCAGGTAGCCCAGGCCCCCGTGCAGCTGGACCGCCTCGTTGACCACCCACTCGGCCGTCTCGACCGCGGTGTTCTTCGCGAAGCACGCCTCCGCGATGACCTCTTCGCCCGCCACGAACCGCTGGGCGACCTGCCGCGTGTAGACCCGGGCGAGGTCCACCCGCCGGGTCATCTCGACCAGCTTGTGCTGCACCAGCTGGCGCGAGATCAGCGGACGCCCGAAGGTCTCCCGCAGTCGGCACCAGTCCAGAGTCAGGTCCAGCGCACGCTGCGCGGTCGCATAACCCTGCACCGCGAGGGAGAGCCGTTCGGTGACGAAGTGCGTGGCGATCTGGACGAACCCGCTGTCCTCCTCCCCCACCAGGTTCGCCGCCGGGACGCGGGCGTCGGAGAAGGACAGTTCCGCGGTGTCGGAGCAGTGCCACCCCATCTTGTCCAGTTTGCGACTGACCGTGAACCCTGGAGTGTCCTTTTCGATCACCAGCAGCGACACGCCGTGCGCGCCCGGTCCGCCGGTGCGCACGGCGGTGGTCACGAAGTCCGCGCGGGTGCCGGAGGTGATGTAGGTCTTGGCGCCGCTGACGACGTACTGGTCTCCTTCGCGCCGGGCGGTGGTGCGGATGCCGGCGACGTCGGAACCGCCGTCGGGCTCGGTGATCGCGAGCGACCCGATCATCCTGCCCTCGATCGTCGGCCGCGCCCAGCGCTCGATCTGCTCCGGGTCGCCCGCGGTGACGATGTGCGGCAGGGCGATGCCGTTGGTGAACAGCGACGCGATCAGGCCACCCGATCCGCCCGCGTACAGGATCTCCTCGGTGACGGTCATCGCGTCCAGGAAATCACCGCCCCCGCCGCCCGCGCTTTCCGGGAACGACACGCCGAGCAGGCCGATCTCCCCGGCCTTGCGGTGCAGATCGCGCGGCAGCTCGCCCGCGCGTTCCCAATCGTCCAGGTGCGGCAGCACCTCGGCCTCGACGAACCGGCGCACGGTCTTGCGCAGCGCGGTCCGTTCCGGCGTGGCGAACGGGTCGGTCACAGCAGCACCTCCGGGATGTCGGCGTGGCGGGAGCGCAGCCACTCGCCGAACGCCTTGGCCTGCGGGTCGAACCGGGCCTGCGACGCGACGCCCTGGCCGAGCAGCCCCTCGACGACGAAGTTGACCGCACGCAGATTGGGCAACGCGTACCGGCGAACGGCGAGATCCGCGGTTTCCGGCAGCAGCCGCTGGAACTCCCCGACGGTCAGGTGGTGCGCGAGCCAGCGCCACGCCTCGTCCGAGCGCACCCACACCCCGAGGTTGGCGTCACCACCTTTGTCGCCGCTGCGCGCGCCCATGAGTTTCCCCAGCGGCACGTGGCGGGAAGGCCCGTCCGGCAACGGCTCCGGTAGCTCGGATTCGTCCACTTCGGAGAGTTCAAGAGTGTCAGTGGCCGGCGCGATGTCCACACGGGAACCGTCGGGCAGGACCGCCACGTGCGGCACCTCTCCGGCGTCCACGAAGGCCGCGGTGTAGACGCCGTAGGGTGAGGCGTCCGACGGCGGCGCGGTGACGTGAAAGCCGGGGTAGGAGGCCAGAGCCAGCTCGATCGCCGCGCCGCTGAACGCGCGTCCGGCGATCTTGGGGTCGGCGTCCTTGACCGCGCAGTGCAGCAGCGCGCTGGCCCGCTGTTCGGTGTCGGCGTCGTCGTGGTCGGTGCGTGCCAGCGTCCAGCGGATCTCGGCGGGCGCACGATCGCGGAGCGCGTCCTGAAGCTGCTCGCGCACGAGTGCCGCTTTGGCGTCGATGTCCAGTCCGGTGAGGACGAACGTCGTCTCGTTGCGGAAGCCGCCGAGGGTGTTGAGGCAGACCTTGAGCGTCGGCGGTGGCGGCTCGCCGCGGGTGCCGGAGATCCGCACCCGGTCCGGGCCGTCCTCGGTGAGGGTCATCGTGTCGAACCGGGCCGTGACATCCGGCCCCGCGTAGCGCGGGCTCGCGATCTCGTACAGCAGCTGGGCGGTGACGGTGCCGGTGGTCACGGCTCCCCCGGTGCCCGGGTGCTTGGTGATGACACTGGAGCCGTCGGCGGAGATCTCCGCGATCGGGAAGCCGGGCGTGCCGGTCTTCTGCTCGGTGAAGAACGCGTAGTTGCCGCCGGTGGCCTGGGCGCCGCATTCGATGACGTGCCCTGCCGCGACCGCACCGGCGAGGGCGTCGTAGTCGTCGCGGGCCCAGCCGAAGTGCGCGGCGGCCGGGCCGACGACCAGCGAGGCGTCGGTGACGCGCCCGGTGACGACCACGTCGGCGCCGCGTTCCAGGCACGCGGCGATGCCCCAGCCACCGAGGTAGGCGTTGGCGGTCAACGGTTTCCCGAGCCCCAGTTCGTCCACCCTGGACAGCAGGTCGTCACCCTCGACGTGCGCCACCGCGATGTCGAGGCCGAGACGTTCCGCGAGCTCCCGGATCGCCTCGGCCAGGCCGGCCGGGTTGAGACCGCCCGCGTTGGTGACGATCTTGACGCCCTTGTCCTTCGCGAGCGTGAGGTTCTGCTCCAGCTGGCGCAGGAAGGTCTTGGCGTACCCGCGTGCGGGGTCCTTGAGCCGGTCGCGCCCGAGGATCAGCATGGTCAGCTCGGCGAGATAATCGCCGGTCAGGACGTCCAGCGGACCGTCGGTGAGCATTTCGCGCACCGCGGTGAACCGGTCACCGTAGAATCCGGACGCGTTGCCGACGCGCAGCACGTCACTCATGCGAACTGCCCCGCCTTCCGTCCCGAGCCGGGTGGTCCGGCGAAGGCCTGTGCGATCTCCAGCCATTTCTCGGCGTCCGGCCCCACCGCGATGACGTCGGTGTCGGCCGGATGCCGTCGCTGCGTGACGACCAGGCAGAATCCGAGCGCCGAACCGGTGACGCGCTGCGCGGCCTCCTCGGGGCCGAACGTCCACTGTGTCCCATCCACTCCGGACAGCTCGACGCGGAACTCGTCCGGGGGGACGGCGAGTCCGTGCACGGAGAACGCGAAGTCCCGCGTCCGCACCCCGAACCGCGCGATCTGCCGGAGCCGCCGGGTCGGTTCGCGGCGCAGCCCAAGGGCGTCGTAGACGTCTTGCGCGTGCGCCCAGGTCTCCATCAGCCGGGCGGTCGCCATCGACGTCGCGCTCATCGGCGGGCCGAACCACGGGATCTTCTGCCCCGGCGGCACCCGCGCCAGCGCCGAAGCCAGCTCCGCACGCCCGGAACGCCACTGCGCCAGCACCTCCTCGCGCGGCTTGGCCGCCAGCTCGCGGGCGCCCCGGTCGACGAAGCCGTCACCCGCGGCCAGCGCGCGCTGCACCTCCGCCGGAAACTCCTCGGGACTGCGCACGGCGATCAGCGCACGGGCGTCCGTCCACGCCAGGTGCGCGATCTGGTGCGCGATCGCCCAGCCCTTCGCCGGGGTCGGGGTCGACCACTCGGCCTCGGTCGCCAGGTCGTCCAGCTCCCGGCTCTCGTCGGCCAGGTCTTTCAGGACTTCTCCCGGATCCGCCACGCCATCCGCCTCCTCGCGCACGCTCCGCGCCGAGCGTGGCACCACCGCCCAGAAAAATCAAGCACGCTTGATTGTTTTTGCCCCCTGGCGCCCGACCGGGTGGCTAGCACACGACACAGACACGCCCGCATCTTGGGGTTCCTCGACAAGTGCACCCCAAGATGTAGTCTTCGATCACCGGCAGGGCCCCACGTCAACGAGGCGGGAGCGGGCCCGTCCGGTACGAGTCGTGCCCACGTCAGCACGCCGGCGCCCTGGCCGGTGTGCCGATTCCACGCGCCCGAAAAACGGAGTGATGCATGTCTGTGGAAACCTCCCCCGCACCGGCGGCCGCCGGTGCCGCGCTGCGGGTCATCCGCCGGGACGGCGAGGCATCGCCGTTCGACGCGAACCGGATCTCCGTCGCGCTGACCAAAGCCTTCCTCGCCGTCGAGGGTGACGAGGCCGCCGCGTCGTCGCGGATCCGCCACCTCGTCGCGGAGCTGACCGAGCAGGTCGGGGCGTCGCTGCTCAAGCACGCCAACGCGGACACCGTGCACCTGGAGCAGATCCAGGACCTCGTGGAGCTGGCGTTGATGCGCGGCGGGCACCACGCGGTCGCCCGCGCGTACGTGCTCTACCGCGAGGAACACGCGAAAGCCCGCGAGACGCCGGCCGGGCCGGAGCGTCCGCAGGCCGGATGGGCCCGGGTGGAACAGGTCGTGGCGGACGCGGTCGCCGGGATCGCGGACGTGGCGGCGGAGCCGGTGCTGGCCGAGACCCGCCGCAACATCTACGACGGCATCGGCGCCGACGAGCTGGCCTCGGCGCTGATCATGGCCGCCCGCACGCTGGTCGAGCGCGAGCCGAACTACTCGGCAGTGACCGCGCGACTGCTGCTGGACAAGCTGCGCGGCGAGGCGTTGAGTCATCTCGCCGGGCAGCCGCGGCAGGCCCGCCAGGACGAGCTGGACTACCCCGGCTACTTCCGCGACTACCTCACCCACGCGATCGAGCTGGAACTCGTGGATCCGGAGCTGGCCCGCTTCGATCTGGACCGGGTCACGGCCGCGATCCGCCCCGAGCGCGATCTCGACTTCGGGTTCCTCGGCCTGCAGACGCTCTACGACCGCTACTTCCTGCACGAGCGCGGTGTGCGGTTCGAGCTGCCGCAGGCGTTCTTCCTGCGCGTGGCGATGGGGCTGGCGCTGCGCGAGGACGACCGCGAGGCCCGAGCGATCGAGTTTTACGACCTGCTGTCCAGCTTCGACTTCATGGCCTCGACGCCGACGTTGTTCAACTCCGGCACCACCCGCGCGCAGTTGTCGTCGTGCTTCCTGACCACGGTCGAGGACAACCTCGACGCCATCTTCCAGTCCTACAGGAACAACGCGCTGCTGGCGAAGTACTCCGGCGGCCTGGGCAACGACTGGACCCCGGTCCGTGGCCTGGGTGCGCACATCAAGGGCACCAACGGCCAGTCCCAGGGTGTGGTGCCCTTCCTCAAGATCGCCAACGACACCGCGGTCGCGGTCAACCAGGGCGGCAAGCGCAAGGGCGCCGCGTGCGCCTACCTGGAGACCTGGCACATCGACGTCGAGGAGTTCCTCGACCTGCGCAAGAACACCGGCGACGACCGGCGCCGCACGCACGACATGAACACCGCCAACTGGGTGCCCGACGAGTTCCTGCGCCGCGTCGAAGCCGACGCACAGTGGACGCTGTTCTCCCCGGACGAGACGCCGGACCTGCACGACCTGTACGGCAACGCCTTCGCGCGGCGCTACCGCGAGTACGAGGCCGCCGCCGACCGCGGTGAGATCCGGGTGTTCCGCCGGGTGCGGGCCGTGGAGCTGTGGCGGCGGATGCTGACCATGCTGTTCGAGACCGGGCACCCGTGGATCACCTTCAAGGACCCGGCCAACCTGCGTTCGCCGCAGCAGCACGCCGGTGTGGTGCACTCGTCCAACCTGTGCACCGAGATCACGCTGAACACCAGCGCCGACGAGGTCGCGGTCTGCAACCTGGGCTCGGTCAACCTCGCCCGGCACGTCACGCCCGGCGGGCTGGACGCGGCGAAGCTGGAGCGCACCGTGACCACGGCGGTCCGGATGCTGGACAACGTGATCGACATCAACTTCTACACCATCCCCGAGGCGCGCCGGTCCAACCTGCGGCACCGCCCCGTCGGGCTGGGGTTGATGGGCCACCAGGACGCGTTGTTCACCCTCGGCCTGCCGATCGACTCGCCGGCGGCGGTCGAGTTCGCCGACCGCAGCATGGAGCACCTGAGCTACCACGCGATCGCGGCATCGGCACGGCTCGCGCGGGAACGGGGCGCCTACGAATCCTTCGACGGATCGCTGTGGAGCCGGGGCATCCTGCCGATCGACTCCCTCAAGCTGCTCGCCGAGGCCAGGGAAGGTGACGCACTGGAGGTCGACTACTCCGCCACTTTGGACTGGAGCACGCTGCGGGAGGAGGTTCGCGGCGGGATGCGCAACTCCAACGTGATGGCGATCGCGCCCACCGCGACGATCTCCAACATCTGCGGGGTCGGCCAGTCGATCGAGCCGCTGTTCCAGAACCTCTACGTCAAGTCGAACATGTCCGGCGACTTCACGGTGATCAACCCGCACCTGGTGGCGGCGCTCAAGGAACGGGGCCTGTGGGACGAGGTCATGGTGGCCGACCTCAAGTACTTCGACGGCAGCCTCGCCCCGATCGACCGCGTCCCGGCCGACGTCAAGCGGTTGTACGCGACGGCGTTCGAGATCGACAGCCGCTGGCTGATCCAGGCCGCGTCGCGGCGGCAGAAGTGGATCGACCAGGCCCAGTCGCTCAACCTGTACCTCGCGGCGCCGAGCGGCCGCAAGCTCGACGAGCTGTACCGCTACGCCTGGCACCAGGGCCTCAAGACCACCTACTACCTGCGGGCGCAGGCGGCGACCAGCGTCGAGAAGTCCACCCTGCGCGGCACCGACGGCAAGCTCAACGCCGTGCCCGCCGCTGTTCCCGCCACCGTTCCCGCCGCCGCCCCGGAACCGGCAGCGTGCCGGATCGACGACCCCGACTGCGAGGCCTGCCAGTGACCATCGAGACCGGCACCACCGGGCTGGGCGCCATCAGCCGCGGCGCCCAGCGCGTCCGCGTCGACGACAAGGCGATGATCAACGCCCGCGCCGACGTCAACCAGCTGCTGCCGCTCAAGTACCACTGGGCGTGGGAGAAGTACCTGGCGGGCTGCACCAACCACTGGATGCCGACCGAGGTCGCGATGCAGGCCGACATCGCGCTGTGGAAGTCGCCGTCCGGGCTGACCGAGGACGAGCGGCGCATGGTCAAGCGCAACCTCGGCTTCTTCGCCACGGCCGAATCGCTGGTCGCGAACAACCTCGTGCTGGCGGTGTACCGGCAGATCACCAACCCGGAGTGCCGCCAGTACCTGCTGCGGCAGGCGTTCGAGGAGGCCGTGCACACGCACACCTTCCAGTACATCTGCGAAAGCCTCGGCCTGGACGAGGGTGAGCTGTTCAACGCCTACCGCGAGGTCCCGTCGATCACGGAGAAGGACGCGTGGGCGTTGCAGTACACGCGCAACCTGGAGAACCCGGACTTCGCCACCGGCACGGCGCAGGCCGACCAGGACTTCCTGCGTGACCTGGTCGCCTTCTACGTCATCTTCGAAGGCATGTGGTTCTACACCGGGTTCGCGCAGATCCTGTCGCTGGGGCGGCGCAACAAGATGGTGGGCATCGCCGAGCAGTTCCAGTACATCCTGCGTGACGAGTCGATCCACCTGAACTTCGGCATCGACTGCATCAACCAGATCAAGATCGAGAACCCGCACCTGTGGTCCCCGGAGTTCCAGGCCGAGGTGCGCTCGATGCTGACGCAGGCGTGCGAACTGGAGATCGCCTACGCCCGCGACACGATGCCGCGCGGGATGCTCGGGCTCTCGGCGGCGCTGTGCGAGCAGTACTTGCGCTTCATCACCGACCGGCGCGCCCAGCAGATCGGCCTGGCCCCGATCTTCGGCGAGAACGAGAACCCGTTCCCGTGGATGTCGGAGGCCATCGACCTGCGCAAGGAGAAGAACTTCTTCGAGACCCGCGTGACCGAGTACCAGACGGGCGGTTCGCTGGACTGGGACTAAGCCCTTGCCGGGGACGGGGGTGGTGCGGGACGGTGGTGATCAGCCACGTTTTCGCAAGGAGGCGCGATCGTGACCAGCGCAGTCACCAGGGCGTTCCGAGAACGCGTTCCACCACTGACCGCCATCCCCCTCCCCCGTGCCGTCGACCGGCGTCTGCTGGACCAGCGGTGGCCGGTGCGGGAGCTCGCCACCCCGCCCGCGGGCAGCGGGCTGCAACCCGTCCTCGGTGACGCGGGGGCGCCGGTCGTCGGGCACGCCGTCGAGTCGATGCGGTTCGGGCCGGACTTCGCGCTGCACCGGTTCGACCGCTACGGGCCGGTGTCGTGGATGGGGGCGTTCGGGCAGCGCATCGTCGTACTGGCGGGCCCGGACGCCACCCAGGCCGCGCTGGTCAACAAGGACAAGGCGTTCTCGCAGGAGGGCTGGCAGTTCTTCATCGAGCGGTTCTTCCACCGCGGGCTGATGCTGCTCGACTTCGAGGAGCATCTGCTGCACCGCAGGATCATGCAGGAGGCGTTCACGCGGGACCGGCTCGCCGGCTACCTGCGGCAGGCCGCGCCGGTGCTGCGTGACGGTGTGCGCGGCTGGGGCACCGGCGAGCGGCCGCGGCTGTACTGGCTGCTCAAACGGCTCACGCTGGACGTCGCGACGCGGGTCTTCATGGACATGCGTCCCGGCGTGGACGCGGAGGCGATCAACCGGGCGTTCGTGGGCACCGTGCGCGCGGCGACGGCGCTCGTGCGGCTGCCGGTGCCGGGCGGCCGGTGGGCGGCGGGCCTGAACGGGCGGCGTGTGCTGGAGCGGTACTTCGCGGAGAAGCTGCCCGAGAAGCGGCGCGGCGACGGCACCGACCTGTTCTCGGCGCTGTGCCACGCGCGCGGTGACGACGGCGAGGAGTTCACCGATGACGACGTCGTCAACCACATGATCTTCCTGATGATGGCCGCGCACGACACGTCCACGATCACCAGCTCGGCGGTCGCCTACCACCTCGCCAAGCACCCCGGCTGGCAGGAGCGGGCCCGCGCGGAGTCCCTGGCACTGGGCGACGACCCGCCGGACCTGGACGCACTGGACTCACTGACGACGCTGGACCTGGTGATCAAGGAGGCGCTGCGGCTGACCGCGCCGGTGCCGTCACTGCCCCGCAAGACGGTGAAGGACACCGAGGTCCTGGGCCACCACATCCCGGCGGGCACGATGTGCAGCGTCTCGCCCAACACCAACCACTACTCACCGGACCACTGGACGAATCCACGCGAGTTCGACCCGGAGCGTTTCGCCGAGGGGCGCCGGGAGGACAAATCGCACCGCTTCGCGTGGATGCCGTTCGGCGGCGGGGCACACAAGTGCATCGGCATGCACTTCGGGAACAACGAGGTGAAGCTGCTGCTGCACGAAATGCTGCGCGCCTACCGCTGGTCGGTGCCCGAGGGCTACCGCGTCAAGTGGGACTACGTGTCACTGCCGGTGCCGGTGGACGGGCTGCCCGTGCGGCTGCGGCGGTGGTGAAGCGGCGGGCGCGTGGCTACGCGCCGCGCGCCCGCAACACCGCCAGCGCCTTGTCGGCGTGCACGGACATCCGCAGCTCGCTCTTGATCACTTCCAGCACGCGCCGGTCGGTGCCGATGACGAACGTGTGCCGTCGCGTGAGCAGCGGCCCGAACGAGCGGCGCACCCCGAACTGCTTCGCGACCGTGCCGTCGGCGTCGGACAGGAGCGGGTAGTCGAACCCGTGCGTGTCGGCGAACTCCCGCTGCTTCGCGACCGGATCCGGGCTGATCCCGGCCCGCTGCGCCCCGACCTCCGCGAACTCCTTCGCCAGGTCCCGGAAGTGGCAGCTTTCGGCGGTGCACCCGGCCGTCATCGCCGCCGGGTAGAAGAACAGCACGACCGGTCCGGCGCCCAGGAAGTCCGACAGCGTACGCGATTCGCCGCGCTCGTCGGGCAGGGTGAAGTCCGGCGCCAGATCCCCTGTGCGCACTACGTCTCCTTGGTGTGCTGTTCGATGAGCTCGTCCACCTCGTCACCGGTCGCGGTCTCGGCCACGAAGGCGCCGCGGGCGGCGATCACGCCGTGCCTGCGCAACCGGTCGGCCTGCCCGGAGTTGCGCACGCCCTCCGCGCCGATCCGCAGCTTCAGCTCACGCGCCCGCTCCACCAGGTGGTCCAGATGCCGCGCGGCGACGTCCGGCTCGTCGTCGGCCAGCGCGTCGACGACCGGTCCGGACAGGATCACGTGCTGCACCGACAGCTCGTGCCGCGGGATCAGCTCCAGATCCGACGAACCCTGCACGGTCAGCACCAGCTTCGCGCCGAGATCGGACAGCACGGTGAGCGAGTCGAGCACCTCGCCGCGCGGGTCGAGGATCGACGAGCTGTCCGTGCACACCCGCAGCGCCTTGGCGGGCAGCTCGTTGCGGTCGAGCTCCTCCTTCACCATCGCCACCAGATCCGGCTCGATCGCGAGCCGGTTCGGCAGCCGGATGCACACGTCGGGCGCCGCGTCGCCGTAGCGGTCGCGCCAGCGCGCGGTCGCCCGCAGCGATTCGGTCAGCAGCCACTTGCCGAGCGGGATCGTCATGCCGGTCGTGTCGGCCAGCGGGTAGAACTCGTCGGCGGAAAGGTCGCCGAACCGCGGGTGGTGCCAGCGCAGGCCGGCGTTGACCGCCGCGATCTCGTCGGGCTTCGCGAGCTTCACGGTCGGCTGGTAGATCAGCTCGAACTGGCCGTTCTCCAGCGCACCGGCGATCTCCGCGCCGAGCCGGTAGCGGGCGCGGTCCCGCGCGTCCAGCTCCGGGTCGAACAGCATCCACTGCGCCTTGCCCGCTTCCTTGGCGCGGTGCAGCGCGATCTCGGCGGCGCGCTGGATGTCCTCCACGCTGCCCTCGCCGACGTCGCGCACCACGATCCCGGCGCTGGCGCTCACGCCGACGCCGTGCTCGCCGATGTAGATCGGTTCGACGAGGTCCTCCAGCGCCCGTTCGACGAGCGTGATGACCTGGGCCGCGGTGAGTTCACCGCACAGCAGGACGGCGAACCCGTCACCGGACAGCCGCGCCACGAGCGCGTCGTGCTCGGTGAAGGACTCCTTGAGCTTGCGGGCGACGCCGCGCAGCACCTGGTCGCCCACACCCGCGCCGAGCCCGTCGTTGATGACCTTGAACCCGTCCAGGTCCAGGTAGACCAACGCGACCTGGCCGGTCGCGAACGGGCTGAGCGCGTTCTCCAGCAGCGTATGGAAGCGCGAGGCGTTGGACAGGCCGGTCAGCGAGTCGTGGATGCTCTGGTGCCGCAGGGCTTCCTGCAGCGTGTGGACCTCGTTCGCGTCGGCGGCCACCAGCACCGGGAAGCGCGTGCCGGGCCGGTCGCCGGGCATGAGGGTCAGAACGATTTCGGCCCACACACCCGCGTCGTCGGCGTGGGCGAGCTGGACGCGGTCGGTGAACTCCTCGAGATCGGTCTCCGCGAGCTCCTCCAGCCCGCCGGCCAGCTTCGCGCGGTCGCGGTCGGCGAAGCCCAGCTCGGTGAGGCGGCGGCCGGCCAGCCGGTCCGGCTTCTGGCCGAGGAACTGGGCGAGGTGCTTGTTGACCTCGACGATCGTGCCGTCGCGGTCGGCCATCGCGATGCCGACGGGCGCTGTGCCGTAGAGCGTGGCGAACCGGCTGATGGCGGCGTCACGGAGCCATTCGATCTCGGCGACGGCGTCGCGGGCGAGGTCGAACAGGATCCGCTCGAGCTCTTCCGGGGGAAGCGATACTCCGTCCGTGTCCGCCAACCGCGCGGCCCATTGCCGGGCCACGTCCGCCAACCCTGGTGCGGGACCAGGTTCCGACACGCTCCACCTCTTCCGGAGAACGACGAAGGCCAGGTCAGCCCCGGTCCGGGAGCCGACAGGCCCACTCCGGGACCGTTCCGGCCCGGAGTCATGCCACGCCATCACGCCCGGACAGACTTGTCTACCGGCCGAACGTGTGATGATCAGTGTAGATGTCGTCACTGCTCGTGATCTTTTCGGCTACCGCGTCCGGGCGCGGTCAACAGATCGGCCGTAGCCGGACCAGCGCTCGGCGGCAGTCGATCTCACTGGGAGTGGCGGGCCGTCAGCCGCCACACGGCCACGCGACCGGTGCCCGCGGTACCGCCCGGGAGCTGCGACGGACGCTCGCCGAGACGCGTGAACCCCAGCCGCGCCGGGATCGCGCCGCTGCGGTGGTTGGCGGTGTCGTGCACGATCTCCACGCGGTTCGCGCCCACGCGGAACGCCTCGGTGGTCAGCAGCCGGGCGGCACGGGTCGCCCATCCCCGTCCGGTGTACGGCTTGGCCAGCCAGTAGCCGATCTCCAGACCACCCCGGCCGGTGCGCGTCATCAGCCCGCAACTGCCGGCGACCGCGCCGTCCGGTGCGAGGATCGCGTAGTCGAACGTCTCCGCGGCGAGCCAGCTTTCCCGCGTCAGCATCAGGAACTCGCGCGCGTCACGCTCCGAGTAGCCGCCCACGGCCCACGGCATCCACGGGGCGAGGTGGTCCAGCGACTCGTTCACGACCCGGTGCAGTTCCTCCGCGTCGCCGGCCCACCACCGCCGCAGCAGGATGACGCCGTCCGAGAGGCTCTCCGCGGGGATCTGCATCCACCGATCATCGCCGCCCCCGGCGGTGCCCGCAGGACTTTCCGCCCGGGGCGCGGAACCGGTGGGGCTAGGTCATGATGGCGCTTTCCGGAACGGTGGCGTCGTTCCGGAGGGCGTCGAACAGTTGCTTCGACTTCGTCTTGTCCCAGTGTTCCGCCGAGCCCGAGGTGACCGGCACCGTCGTGGACAGCACACCGTCCGAGGAGATGCCGCGCATCGCCCATGCCAGGCCGACCAGGTTGTGCAGGTGGTCGCCCTCGTCCATGGTCAGCGCGTCCGGAGCGGCGCCCAGCAGCGGGAACACGTCGAACGGGTTGAGCAGCGTGCCGGGGCTGGAGATCTCGCTGACCAGCGCGCCGATGAACTTGCGCTGGTTCTCGACGCGGTCGAGGTCCGAACGCGGCGTCGCCGCGCTGTGCCGCATCCGCACGAACCCGAGCGCCTGCGCGCCGTCCAGGTCCCCGCAGCCCGCGGGGATCGTGATGCCGGTCATCGTGTCGTGCATCTCCTGGTCGACGCACATGTGCACGCCGCCGATCGCGTCGACGATGTTGGCGAACCCGCCGAACCCGATCTCGGCGTAGTGGTCGATGTGCAGTCCGGTGGCCTGCTCGACCGTCTTCACCAGCAGCGGCGCGCCGCCGATCGAGAACGCAGCGTTGATCTTGCTGGTGCCGTGGCCGGGGATCGCGACCCGGGAGTCGCGCGGCAGGCTGATCAGCGTCGGCTTGGTGTCGTTGTCGGGCAGGTGCGCGATCATCATCGTGTCGGTGCGCTGCCCGCCGCCCGCGGCCTCGACGTCTCCGGTGACCAGGCGCTCCTCGTCCTCGGCGGTGAGGCCCTCGCGGCTGTCCGAGCCGACGATGAGCCAGTTCGTGCCCGACGCCGCGGCGGGGCGTCCCTCGTAGTCCTCCAGCGCGGCGATCCGGTTGATGGAGAACTCCAGGTACACCCATACGCCGGCGAGGAACAGCACGAACACCGACAGCAGGGTGAGCAGGATCTTGCCGGGCCCGAACCGGCGGCGGCGCCTGCGCGGCGGCCCGGCGGGCGGCGGCACGTTCTGACGTGGCGGGCCCGCGGGCATGGCGCGGGTCGGGGGCGGTCCCGGCCTGCGGGGCGGGGGCTGCCGGTAGCCGCCCTCGCGTCCGGGCACGGGCAGCATCTGCGCGCGCTGGTGCTGTCGTGGACCGCGCGGGGGCACGCGCGGTGGGTATCCGCCCTGGTTCGTCACGCCATCACCGTTCCCCGATCGACCGGCCCTAGGACGTCCCTAGTGAACCGCAAACCTCTCGAACGAGGACGTTCACCACCCCGAAAGGGTTGCGCGGCACTACACGGACAGGCGAAGCCGCTGGTCGGGGCCCGCCGACCAGGCCGTGAGCGGCGCCACACCGGCGGCCTCCAGCGCGAACTCCCGTGCCAGCCGGTTCCGCACCCCCGGCCGGTGCAGCATCGCGTGCCCCTCCGACCGGACTTCGACGCGCACCACACGCTCCGCGACGGCCTGCGCGCGCTCGGCGTAGGCGAAGGACTCGCCGGGCGGGGTGATGCGGTCGCGGGTGCCGTGCGCGATGAGCACCTTCCGGTCGCCGACCGGCTCGACCGGCTCCGCCGGCGGGGTCCACGGCGCCAGGGCCAGCACGGCGCGGACCCGCGGATCGTCGGCCACCCGGAGCGCGACACGGCCGCCCATCGAATGCCCGGCGAGGAACACCGGCACTCCGGGGCGCTCGGCGTGGATCCGCTCCAGCGCCCAGCGCGCGTCCGACACCGGGTGCAGGTCGGGATCGTTCCAGCCGCGGACCCGGTTGCGCAACAGCCGCACCTCGACGCCGTGCCGGGCGGTGGCGCGGTGGATCGTGCGCGCCAGCGGCACCATCCGCAGATACGCCAGCCCCCACGGGCGGACCACGTTCAGGCCGTTCTCGGCGCCACCGTGCAGCACCAGCACCACGGCCCGCACCGGGCCGCGGGCGCGCCACGTGGTCAGCACCGGTTCCTCCGTCACACCACCAGCCAACACCACGGGCACCGGGAACCTTCCGCCGACCACCCGCCCGCGGTGGTCCGGTCCCTACCCTCGGTACTCGTGATCAACGATCTGGTCGCCGGCGCGCTCGAGCAGGCCGGCCGACGCAACTCCGGGGAAATCCAGCGGGTGGCCGGACTCGTGCTGGACGCGGTGCGGGCCGACGCGCTCGTGTTCACGGCCGGCGCGGGGCACTCGCTGGCCTCCGTCGCCGAGACGTTCTACCGGGCGGGCGGACTGGCCTGCGTGTACCCGCTCTACCACCCGGACCTGCTGCCCCTGCACGGCGCGGCCGCCAGCACCGCGGCGGAACGGCGCTCCGGACTGGCCGGGCAAGTGCTGGCAGCGCGTGCCCCGGGCCCGGACGACGTGGTGTTCGTCTTCTCCAACTCCGGCGTCAATCCCTACCCCGTGGAGCTGGCCGAGGCAGCCCGCGCGGCGGGTGCGCCGGTGGTGGCGGTGACCTCGCGGGCCTCGGTGGCGGCCGCGCCGCGCCGTTCGTCCAGCACGCTGCTCGACCAGGCCGACGTCGTGCTCGACACCGGCGTCCGCCCCGGCGACGCCGCCTTCCCGGACGGCGACCCCCGCACGGTGGCGCTGTCGTCGCTGCTCAACGTCTACCTGTGGAACGAGGTGCTGGCGCACGTCTTCACCGCCGCGCGCGAGCAGGGCGTCGAGGTGCCGCTGTGGCGCAGCTCGAACGTCGAGGGCGGGGACGCGGCGAACGCCTCGCTCCTGGAGCACTACCGCCCCCGCGTCCCCGCCCTGCGTTAGAGACTGTTTCAGAGTGGCTTGCGGGACCGGCGCGGGTGGCGGCCCCACCCGTCGCCCACCACCACCCTCAACCGACGCGCTCCGCGCGACGGAGCCGGGTCAAACCTGAGGCGGTGCCGGCGCACGGCCCCCGCGAGCGGCTCCGCCACTGATGAAACGACGCTAGGCCGCCGCCGGTTCCTCGTCGAACTGGGTGTGGTGCAGGTCGGCGTAGCGGCCGCCCGCGGCGAGCAGTTCCTCGTGCGTACCGCGTTCGACGATGCGCCCGGCCTCGACCACGAGGATCTGGTCGGCCGCCCGCACGGTGGACAACCGGTGGGCGATCACCAGCGCGGTCCGGCCCTCCAGCGCGTGCGACAGTGCTTCGCTGACCGCCGCCTCGGATTCGGAGTCCAGGTGCGCGGTCGCCTCGTCCAGCACGATCACCCGCGGCTGGGCCAGCAGCAGGCGCGCGATCGTGAGGCGCTGCCGTTCGCCGCCGGAGAGCCGGTACCCGCGCTCGCCCACCACCGTGTCCAGCCCGTCCGGCAGGTTGTGCACCAGCGCGGCCAGCCGTGCCCGCTCGAGCGCGTCCCAGATCTCGTCCTCGCCGACCCCGGGCCGGGCGTAGGCGAGGTTCGCCCGGATCGTGTCGTGGAACAGGTGCCCGTCCTGGGTCACCACGCCGACCGTGTCGCGGATCGAGGCGAACCCCAGGTCGCGGACGTCCACATCGGACAGGCGGATGGCACCCGAGTCCACGTCGTAGAGGCGCGGCAGCAGCGAGGCGATCGTCGACTTGCCCGCACCCGAGGACCCGACCAGCGCCACCATCTGCCCCGGTTCGGCGCGGAAGCTGATCCCGTGCAGCACCTCCTCCCCGCCACGGGTGTCCAGTGTGGACACCTCCTCCAGTGAGGCCAGCGAGTACTTCCCGGCCGCGGGGTAGGCGAAGTGCACGTCGTCGAACTCGACCGGCACCCCGCCCGCGGGCACGGTCCGCGCGTCCGGCTTCTCGGTGATCATCGGGTCGAGGTCGAGCACCTCGAAGACCCGTTCGAACGACACCAGCGCGGTCATCACGTCCACCCGCACGTTGGCCAGGGCGGTCAGCGGGCTGTAGAGCCGCGTCAGCAGCAGCGCGAGCGCCACGACCGTGCCCGGCGCCAGCTGCCCGCGGATCGCCAGCCAGCCACCGAGCCCGTAGACCAGGGCCTGCGCGAGCGCCGACACCAGCGTCAGGCTCGTCATGAACCAGCGGGTGAGCATCGCCGTGCGGACGCCGATGTCACGCACCCGCCCGGCGCGGGCACCGAAGTCGCCCGCCTCCTGACGCGGCCGCCCGAACAGCTTGACCAGCGTCGCGCCGGGCGCGGAGAACCGCTCGGTCATCTGGGTGGTCATCCCCGCGTTGAGCTGCGCGGACTCCCGCTGCAGGTCGGCCATGCGGCGGCCGATGCGGCGCGCCGGGAGCACGAACACCGGCAACAGCACCAGCGCCAGCAGCGTGACCTGCCAGGACAGCGTCACCATCACCGCGAGCGAGAGCACCAGCTGGATCACGTTGGTGACCAGCCCGGACAGGGTCGCGGTGAAGGTGCGCTGCGCCCCGATCACGTCGTTGTTCAGGCGGCTGACCAGCGCGCCGGTGCGGGTGCGGGTGAAGAACGCGATCGGCATCCGCTGCACGTGCTCGAACACCGCGCGGCGCAGGTCGAAGATCAGGCCCTCGCCGATGCGCGCGGAGAACCAGCGCTCGACCAGCCCGAACCCGGCGTCGGCGACGGCCAGCGCCGCCACCACGACGGCGAGCAGGACGACCAGTCCCGCGTCCTTGCCGCCGATGATCGTGTCCACGACCCGGCCGGCCAGTACCGGCGTGCTCACGGCGATCACCGCCGCCACCACTGTCAGCCCCAGGAACAGCAACAGGCTCCGCCAGTAGGGCCGGGCGAATCGCGCCACCCGCCGCACGGTGCCGGGCGCAAGCCCCTTCGGCGCGTCCGCGGAGCGCATCGCCGAACTCATCAAAGACCAGGTGTTGTCCACGCCGCCCACCCTAGAATCTCTACAATGCTGGAGGTCTACACCGACGACGTGGAGGCCAACGCGCCGCGGCACCGAAAGCTTCCCGGACGTTGCCGTCAATTCCGCCCCCGGTAACCTTTGCCCATGGGGAGGGAACCCGGCCTGAGACGATCCGGTGGCGCGCGGTGACCACCGAGCGCACCGCGGTGCGCGCCCCCGCCACCGCCGCACCGGACCGCTGGCGGGCGCTGCTCGCGGCGCACCCGCTGACCGTCGACCTGATCTTCTACCTCGGCTGCACCGTCTACGCCGTCGTGCTGGCGCTCACCAACGAGTTCTACGGCTTCCGCATCTGGGGCACCTGCGCCGCGTTCGGCTACGGGTTCGCCACCGCCCACACCGGCTGGCTGATGCTGGCGAAACGACCACGAGGTCTGCTGGGGTCACGGTGGGTCGGGCTCGCCGGAATCGGCGTGCTGTCGATGCTGCTGCCGCTGACGGTGCTGGTGATCCGGCGCCTCACCGGCACCGATTGGCTGGACACGCCGTTCTCGTGGAGCGCGCAGCCCGAGGTGTGGGTCATCGAGCGCTCGGCGCGCCTGCTCCTCGACCACGGCACGCCCTACGTCGACATCGAAGCGCTCACCCGGGCGCCGGAGGTCAACGACTACACGCCCTACGGCCCGGTCATGGCCGTGTTCGGGCTGCCGCGCGCCCTGTTCGGCGGCAGCCCGGTGGCCGACGCCCTCACCGACGCGCGGCTGATGTTCGTCCTCACCGCGTGTGTGTGCGCGTGGCTCACGGTGCGGCTGTCCCGGACGTCGCGGGTCCCGGTGCGCGCGGCGCAGTTCGCGATGGCCTGCCCGCTCACCGCGCTCACCTGGGCGGTCGCCGGGCCGGACCTGGCGATCGTCGGCCTCATGCTGGTCGCCGCCGCGCTGGCGGCGAGGGACCGGCCGATGGCGAGCGGCGTCGTCCTCGCACTCGTGATCAGCGCGAAACTCATCGTGGCACCGGCCGCCGTGGTGCTGGCCGTGCTGGTCTTCGCGCGCTTGGGCCGCGGGGCCCTGGCGCGCTTCCTCGCCACGACGGTGGCCGCGTGCGCCGTGCTCAACATCCCCGTGCTGCTGGTGAACCCACGGGCGTTCGTCGAGCACGTGATCCGGTTCCCGGCCGGGCTCGGCCAGGTGACGTCACCGGCGGCGAGCCCGCTCCCGGGCTACCTCATCGCCAGTACCGGACCGGCAGGCAAGGTGGCCGCGTTCGTCCTGCTCGCCGGCGCCGCTGCCGCGATCCTCGTCTGGTTGCTGCGGCGTCCGCCCGTGACCGGTTCGGACGCGTTGTGGCGCGTCGCCGTCGGGCTGGGCGCTTTCACACTCCTGACGCCCGCGACGCGCTTCGGGTACCTGGTGTACCCGTGCGTGCTGCTCGGCGCGATGGTGTGCTTCCGCCGTGCCGAGGCCGGCGCGCGGCCTACTTCTTCTTAGCGCGCGTCGCGCCCCCGCGCCCGCGCAACTGCACGCCGGATTCCGAAAGCACGCGGTGCACGAAACCGTACGAGCGTCCGGTCGACTCGGCCAGGGCTCGAATACTGGCACCCTTCTCGTATTTCTTCTTCAGGTCAGCGGCCAGCTTGTCACGCGTACTGCCGGTGATCCGCGCGCCCTTCTTCAGGTCAGCCACGTCGTTCCGCCTTCCACCGATCGCGTTGGCAGGCCACAGTGGGCCTCGTCACGCAATGATCGAACACGAGCCGCGAATATGCCAGACGACGGGCGAAAAACCTGCCCAATGGCGGAAAAATTGCGCCATTTCAGGTTGTTGCCTAGTCCAACTAAGCAAACCCCGGCCTTTGTTTACATCAGGCCAACTGGACCAGTTCCAGGTAATCGTCCGACCAGTGGTCCTCGGTACCGTCCGGCAGGAGGATCACCCGCTCGGGTTCGAGCGCCTCGACCGCGCCCGGGTCGTGCGTCACCAGTACGACGGCGCCGGTGTAGCTGTGCAGGGCATTGAGGACCTGCTCGCGGCTGGCCGGGTCGAGGTTGTTGGTGGGCTCGTCGAGGAGCAGGACGTTGGCGGCGCTGGAAACCAGGCCGGCCAGCGCGAGCCGGGTCTTCTCGCCACCGGACAACGTGCCTGCGGGCTGGTCGAGCTGTTCGCCGGTGAACAGGAACGAGCCGAGCAGGTTGCGCAGTTCCTGCGCGCCGGTGTCCGGCGCGAGGTGGCGGATGTTCTCCCACACGCTCGCGTCGTGGTCGAGGGTCTCGTGTTCCTGCGCGTAGTAGCCCAGCCGCAGACCGTGGCCGGGTTCGACGCTGCCGGTATCGGCCTTTTCCATGCCGCCCAGCAGGCGCAGGAGAGTCGTCTTGCCCGCGCCGTTGAGACCGAGCACGACGACCTTGGTGCCGCGGTCGATCGCGAGGTCGACGCCGGTGAAGATCTCCAGCGAGCCGTACGATTTGGACAGTCCGTCGGCGGTGAGCGGGGTGCGGCCGCACGGGGCGGGGGCCGGGAACTTGATGTGGGCGACCTTGTCCGCCTGGCGCTGCTCGTCGAGCCCGGCGAGCATCTGCTCGGCGCGGCGCGCCATGTTCTTCGCCGCGACGGCCTTCGTGGCCTTCGCGCCGAGCTTGGCGGCCTGGGCCTGCAGGGCGGATGCCTTCTTCTCGGCGTTGGCCCGCTCGCGGCGGCGGCGCTTCTCGTCGGTCGCGCGTGCCTCCTGGTAACGGTTCCAGGTCATGTTGTAGGTGTCGAGTTCGGCGCGGGTGGCGTCGAGGAACCACACCTTGTTGACGACCTCGGCGAGCAGGTCGACGTCGTGGCTGATCACCACGAGACCGCCTTCATGGCTCTTGAGGAAGCCGCGCAGCCAGTTGATCGAGTCGGCGTCGAGGTGGTTGGTCGGTTCGTCGAGCAGCAGAATCGTGTCCGACCGACCGGAGGCGCCGACGTCGGAGGCGGCGAACAGGATGCGCGCCAGCTCGACGCGACGCCGTTGACCACCGGACAGGGTGCGCAGCGGCTGGCCCAGGACACGATCGGCGAGGCCGAGGTTGGCGCAGATGCGGGCCGCCTCGCTCTCGGCCGCATACCCGCCCAGGGCCGCGAAGCGCTCTTCGAGGCGGCCGTACTTGCGGATCGCCTTGTCGCGCTCGTTGTCGTCGACCAGCTCCGACATGGCGGTCTGCGCCTTCTCCATGTCGCGCAGCAGGCTGTCCAGGCCACGCGCGGACAGCACCCGGTCCTTGGCCGTGACGGACAGGTCACCCTCGCGCGGGTCCTGCGGCAGGTAGCCCAGCTCACTGCCGCGACGGGTCTCACCCGCGTAGGGCTCGCCCTCTCCCGCGAGAACCTTCAGGGTGGTCGTCTTGCCGGCACCGTTGCGCCCGACCAGCCCGATCCGGTCGCCCGGCTGGATGCGCAGCGTGGTGTCGGACAGCAGAATGCGCGACCCGGCGCGCAGTTCGAGGCCAGTGGCCGTGATCAAGGGAACTCCCGGACTTCGGGGGTGGACAGGGGGCGTCGACGGACCGGCATGCGACCGGCTCCGGAGCTACTCCAACTGGACGTCCACGACTCCAGTGTACGGACCGGTGTCCACCGGTTTTCGGCGCGGTGGCCGGACTCACGTGTGACGGCGCATGGCGAGCGTCAGCGAGCCTGCTCTGATCCGAGCTGGGTGGTCATCCCGGAGCCAGCCCGTCCGGCGAGGACTATCCCTTGATCTGTGAAGCCGAGCGCTGCGCGCTTGAGGTGGGCGCGCCGCCGTGCAGTAGTCGGTCGCCTCAGGTTCGACCTCCCCCGCCCCTCCTCGAGGAGGGTTTCAGTCGCTGAGCAGCGGCGTCAAGGCGGGAAAGAGTACCTTGACCCCGCTGATCAGCGACCAAAGGCGGGCTGGGGATGAGGGGCGGGGGAGGTCCGGGCCGTTCTTGGGTCGGCTTGCGTTGCCGGGTGGTTGTCCTGGAAGGGCCAACACGCCAGCGGGAACGGCCAACACGCTGCCCGGAGCGGCCAACACGCGCGTGTTGGCCGCTCCGGGCGGCGTGTTGGCGCTAGAGGACGAAGGAGTCCGACCAGGGTTGCGCGGAGCGGCCCGAGAGTGCGTCCAGCAGGCCGACCGCCTGCTTGTCCGTCAGCGACGACACGAAGTCGATCACCGCTCGGCCCCTGGCCAGGCCGCGGACGGCGTCGGTGCCGTCGACTGGTTCGCCGGTGGCGCCGACCAGCAGCTCCGGCGCGGTGCGGGCCAGCGTCTCGAATTCGGACTGGGCCAGCTCCACGAGGTCGTGCAGGCGGCGTGGCAAGCGGGACGCCTCGTCGCGGTCGCCGAGCCAGGCGTCGAGCGCGTCGACCAGCGTGGTGAGCAGCGAAGCCTGCCCGCGCTGGTGCAGAGCCAGCTCCGGGCGCAGCAGGACGAAGCGCCGGTGCACGAATTTCAGCACCTGCACCTCGTGCCACTGCGCGGTCCGCAGCGAGACGTGCCCGGCCCTCGTCGACGGGGACGGCAGCACGATCACCCCGTCCACCAGGCGGTGGGTCCAGCGTGCCGAGAACGCGGCGGTGGCTTGTTCGGCCTCGATCGAACCGTCGAAGGGGTGCGCGAGGAGCCCGTCGACCAGCTCGGCGCGGATCCTGGACACCGCGTGGGCGAAAGCGTCGTCGTCGACGATCCAGGCGTCCTTCGCGTGCATGCGGCGTCGCAACTGCTCCAGGGAACGGCCGGGGCGGCGCACCTGCGCGGCAAGCGTGGCAGCGTCCAGCGCGGCCAGGTCGAGAGCGTGGTCCAGCCACTCCCCCAGTTCGGCGGCCACCGGGGCGTGCTGCAGGACGCCGATGCGGTGGAAGTCCTGGATGTCGTGGATCGCGTACGCCAGGTCGTCGGCGGTGTCCATCACCGACGCCTCCACCGTCTGCTGCCACGGCTCGATCCGCCCGGCGAACGGCCGCCGCGACGCCACCACGTCGTCCAGCTCCGTGCCGTATGCCGAGAACTTGCTCGAACCGGTGCCGGGCGCGTCGTCCGGTTCGGCGGCGCCGCGTGGCGGGATACGCATCGCCGACGGGTGCGGGTCCGGCCAGTGCAGCCGCGCCCACGGGTACTTCAAAACCGCCGCGCGCACGGCCGCGGTGAGGTCGAGCCCGACGGCGCCGGGCCCCCGCACGTCGGTGGTGGTGATGATCCGGAAGGTCTGCGCGTTGCCCTCGAACCCGTCCGGCAGCGAGAACCGGTGCCGCGCGATGCGGTCCAGAACCTGCTCGCCCAGGTGCCCGAACGGCGGATGCCCCAGGTCGTGGGCCAGCGCCGCGGCCTCGGCGACGTCCGGGTCCAGCCCGCCGAGCTTGGCGACCAGCTCGGCGGAGTCCACCGAGGCCAGCAGCCGCTGCGAGATCGCGCGGGCGACCTGGGCGACCTTGAGGCTGTGGGTGAGCCGGTTGTGCAGCAACCCGGACCCGGCGGCGCTGACGACCTGCGTCACGCCCCCGAGCCGGGCGAAGAACGGGGACACCACGATGCGGTCCCGGTCGGCGCGGAAGGGGTTGTCGGCCAGATCGGACCACGCCGGTTCCGTGGCGTTCTCCCGGCGCAGCGTCCGCGGATCGGGTTCCATGCGCATCACCGTATCTGTCCCACGCTCTGGGCCGTGGGCGTACGGTACGCGCCCCCGAGGTGAACATCAGTGAACATCTCTTTCAACCAGCCGCGTCACCAGCGAAGATCGGTCCGTGCGCCCAGTCCGGTTCGCCTTCCAGCCGCTCTACAGCCTGCACACCGGCGGTATGGTCGCGCTCGAAGCGCTGGCCCGCCCCGCCGAAGGATCCGTGCACGAGCTGCTCGACGCCGCGCGCCGTGAACGGCGCCTGGTCGAGACCGACATCGCACTCGCCTGCGACGCCGCCCGTGCCGAGGCAGACCAGCAGACCCTGCTGCCGCTGCACCTGAACATGACCGCCGCCACGGTCGCGGCCGCCGGGCCTGCCGTCGACCCCCTGCTCGACACCCTCGCCCGCCTGGGCAAACGGCCCCGCGAGGTGGTGCTCGAAATCGGCCCGCCGTTCTGCTCGGTGTGGCCCGAACAGCTGCTGGCCGGGCTCCACCGGCTCAGCGAGCTGGGCTTCCGGCTCGCGCTCGACGGTCTCGGCCGCGGTGACCTGCCGTTCGCGATGCTCGCGGCGGCGCCGGTGGACGTCCTCAAACTCGACCGCAGCGTGCTGCGCGGGCTGCCCGGCGACGCCGGTTCGGTCGCGATCGTGGAGTCGCTGCTGCATTTCAGCAGCCGGACCTCGGCGCGGCTGGTGGCGACCGGGATCGAGACGGAAGCCCAGCTGGAAGCGGTGCGGCGCCTGGGGGTCCGCATCGCCCAGGGCAACCTGTTCTCCCCCGCCCGCAACGGCGTCAACCTCGGTCACCTGCTCACCCCGGCGATCCCCGACCCGGACACCCGTCTCGCGCCCGGGCCGCTCACCACACCGCGGGTGCGTGACTTCCTGCGCCCCGCCAGCACCCTGCCGCACGACGCGACCTGCGACGACGTGCGGACGGCACTGGCGGCGGGAGACGCCCCCAGCGGCATCGTCGGCGTCGACCCCGACGGGTTCGCCCGCTGGTCGATCGACCGGACCCGCTTCCTGGTGTCGGTCACCGGACCGTACGGACACGCGCTGCACGCCAAGCGCAGCGCCGAGCGGCTCGCGGACACCCCGCACACCATCCACGCCGAAGCCCAGGCGCTGGAGCTGCTCGAACTGGTCACCGACGCGGACTGGGGCCGCACCGGCGACGACGTCGTGGTGGTCGACGACGAGGGCCGCTGCCTCGGCGTGGTGCTCGTGACCGAGGTGGTGCGCGGCGTGGCCGAGGCGAAGGTCGAGGAGGCGGCGTCGCTCAACCCGCTGACCCGGCTGCCCGGCAGTGACACGGTGGCGCGGGACGTGGACCGGCGCGTCGGCAGCCGCGAGGCGTTCGTCGCGGCCTGGCTCGACGTCGACTCCTTCAAAACGGTCAACGACAACGCCGGCTTCGCCGCCGGTGACGATCTGATCCGCGCGATCGGGCGCACCCTGACGGACCTGGCGTCGCGTCTGCCGCGGATGGTGGTCAGCCACGTCGGTGGCGACGATTTCCTCATCGCGTGTGACGTCGACGAGATCGGCACCATCGCCGGTGCCCTGCTGGACACGCCGTGGTCGGCCGAGGGCATGCCGGTGACGGTCTCGCTGGCGACGCTGGTCTGCGCCACCGCGACGATCGAGTCCTACCGGGAGGCGTCCCGTCGTCTGGCGCCGTTGAAGAAGCAGGCCAAGGCGGTGCCCGGATCGAGCTGGGTGCTGGGACGGCCGGGCTCGGAACGGGTCGAGGTGCTACGCGGCCGGTCCCGGCACGCGCTGCCGGAGCAGCGGGACCGCGGCGCGGGCCTGAGCCGCGCCGGATAGGTCGTGCAACCCGCGGGCCGCGTGGCGCGTCCGGAGTGCATGCGGATCGTGCCGGTACTGGCGTTCGGCGTGGTGGCCCTGGCTGGTTGCGGCGCGTCCGGCGGCGGGGAGCGCGGGTGCACCACGATCGGCGCGAGACCGGGCGTGAGTCTGGACATCGCGCCGAGGCCGGGGCAGAACCTCACGGGCGCCGGGGTCACGGTGTGCGACGGCACCGGCTGCCGGACCGGCCACGCAGAGCTGCGCCCGGCCACGGTGATGGAGCCGCAGGGATGCACGGGAGCGGCCCCGGACGATGTCTGCGGCGCTCGCGCCCGCGCGACCGGCGGCTGGTACGGCTTCGCCGACGTGCCGGACCTGCGGGCAGGCCCCTACGAGACCACGGTGGTGCTCACCAGCGGCGGCACCGAAGTCGGCCGCACAACGCGGAACACCGCCGCGCGGCTCGGGTACCCGAACGGGCCCGGGTGCGGCGGCGGTGTCCCGCGGGCGGAAATCCGGCTCTAGACGGTGAAGCCCAGCGCCCTGAGCTGTTCCCGGCCGTCGTCGGTGATCTTCTCCGGGCCCCACGGCGGCATCCAGACCCAGTTGATCCGGAAGTCGGTCACCACACCGGCCTGGCCGACCAGCACCGAGGCCGTCTGGTCCTCGATCACGTCGGTCAGCGGGCAGGCCGCCGACGTCAGTGTCATGTCGATCGTGGCGCTGTTGTCCGGCTCCACGCGGATGTCGTAGACCAGCCCGAGGTCGACCACGTTGATGCCGAGCTCCGGGTCCACGACGTCGCGCATCGCCTCTTCGACGTCTTCGATCTTGGCCACGTCCGCTGCCGCGGGCTGCGCCTGCTCGGGCAGGTCCGCCGCGGTGCGGCCCTCGCGTGTCTGCTCCTCGGTCACTTCTCGGCTCCGTTCGTGCGGGTCAGCGCATCCTTGAACGCCATCCAGCCCAGCAGGGCGCACTTCACGCGCGCCGGGTACTTCGACACCCCGGCGAAGGCGACCGCGTCCTCGAGCACGTCCTCGTCCGGCTCGACCTGGCCGCGGCTCTGCATCATCTCCACGAAGTTGTCCATCGTGGACAGTGCTTCGCCGACGGTGTGACCGGTCACCAGATCGGTCAGCACCGAGGCGGATGCCTGGCTGATCGAGCAGCCCTGCCCCTCGTAGGAGACGTCGGCGACCTTGTCGTCCTCGATCTTGAGGCGCAGGGTGATCTCGTCGCCGCAGGTCGGGTTGACCTGGAACGACTCGGCGTCGAAGGGCTCCCGCAGACCGTGGCCGTGCGGGTTCTTGTAGTGGTCCAGGATGATCTCCTGGTACATGCTCTCCAGGTTCATGGTCAGGCGACCCCGAAGAACTTCTGCGCCTCGCGGACACCACCGAGCAGGGCGTCCACTTCGGACAGATCGTTGTACAGGTAGAACGTCGCCCGCACGGTGGCGGGCACCTGGCACACCCGGTGCAGCGGCCACGCGCAGTGGTGCCCCACCCGCACGGCGATGCCCAGGCTGTCCAGCACCTGCCCGGCGTCGTGCGGGTGCACCCCGTCGACGACGAACGCGACGGTCGCGCCACGGTCGGCGGAGTCGCCCGGCCCGATCAGCCGGACCCCGTCGATCTCGGCGATCCCGGCCAGCGCGGCCTCCACCAGCGTGTGCTCGTGCGCGGCGACGCGGTCCATGCCGATCGCGGACAGGTAGTCCACGGCGGCACCGAGCCCGACGGCCTGCGAGGTCATCGGCACGCCGGCCTCGAACTTCTGCGGCGGCGGCGCGAACGTGGTGCGCTCCATGGTGACCAGCTCGATCATCGATCCGCCGGTCAGGAACGGCGGCATCGCTTCGAGCAGTTCGCGGCGCCCGTAGAGCACGCCGATACCGGACGGCGCCAGCATCTTGTGCCCGGAGAACACCGCGAAGTCCACGCCAAGGGCGTGGAAGTCGACCGGGAAGTGCGGCACCGACTGGCACGCGTCGAGCAGCGTCAGCGCACCGACCTCCCGCGCCCGCCGCACGATCGGCTCCACCGGGTTGATCGTGCCCAGCACGTTGGACTGGTGCGCGAACGCGACGATCTTGGTGCGCTCGGTGACCAGTTCGTCCAGGCCGGACAGATCCAGCCGGAACGTGTCCGTCAGGTCGAACCACTTGAGCGTCGCGCCGGTGCGCTGGCACAGCTGCTGCCAGGGCACCAGGTTGGCGTGGTGCTCCATCGCCGTGATGACGATCTCGTCACCGGGGCCGACGCGGAACCGTTCGGCCTCGGGGCCCGCGGTCGCCGCGTTGCTCATGGCGTAGGCGACCAGGTTGATGCCCTCGGTGGCGTTCTTGGTGAACACCAGCTCGCCCGGGTCCGCGCCGACGAACTCGCCGGTGCGGGCACGGGCGTACTCGTAGGCGTCGGTGGCCTCCTCGGCGAGCTGGTGCGCACCGCGGTGCACCGCCGCGTTGGAGGTCTCCAGAAACCGGCGCTCCGCGTCCAGCACCTGCGCGGGCCGCTGCGAGGTCGCGCCGGAGTCCAGGTACACCAAGGGTTTCCCGTCGCGCACGGTGCGCGACAGGATGGGGAAGTCGGCGCGCAACGCAGCGACGTCCAAAGGTGTGTTGGCCGCGGCTGTGGTGGTCATGCGCGCCAACTCCTCTCTCGCGGTGTCAGTTCAGGAGGTACAACAACGTCAGACCGCGGCGGCTTCCTTCTTGCCGGTGTATTTGACGTAACCGTTCTCCTCCAGCTCGTCGGCCAGCGCCTTGCCGCCGGACTCGACGACCTTGCCGTCGGCGAAGACGTGCACGAAGTCCGGCGTGATGTGCCGCAGGATCCGCGTGTAGTGCGTGATCAGCATGACGCCGACCTCGTTGTTCGCCTTGTACTCGTTGACGCCGTCGGAGACGATCCGCAGCGCGTCGACGTCCAGGCCCGAGTCGGTCTCGTCGAGGATCGCGAACTTCGGCTTGAGCAGCGCCAGCTGCAGGATCTCGTGGCGCTTCTTCTCACCGCCGGAGAAGCCCTCGTTGACGCTGCGCTCGGCGAACTCGGCCGAGATCTCCAGCTTGCCCATCTCGTCCTTGACTTCCTTGACCCAGTGGCGCAGCTTCGGCGCCTCGCCGCGCACGGCGGTGGCCGCGGTGCGGAGGAAGTTCGACATGGACACGCCCGGCACCTCGACCGGGTACTGCATCGCCAGGAACAGCCCGGCCCGCGCGCGCTCGTCGACGGACATGTCGAGCACGTTCTCGCCGTCCAGCAGCACCTCGCCGGAGGTCACCTCGTACTTGGGGTGCCCCGCGATGGCGTAGGACAGGGTGGACTTGCCGGAGCCGTTGGGGCCCATGATCGCGTGCGTCTCACCCGAGCGGATGGTCAGGTTGACGCCCTTGAGGATCTCCTTGGCGCCCTCGTCGGTGGTGACGCTCGCGTGCAGGTCCTTGATTTCCAGTGTGGCCATGGCCTTTTTCGTCTCTGTCTCTCGTGGTGGAAGGAAGGGGCTCAGCTGCCGACTGCTTCGAGTTCCTGCTCGATCGCCGCGGTCAGGCGCTCGCGCACCTCGGGCACGTCGATCTTCATCAGGATCTCGTGGAAGAACCCGCGCACGACCAGACGCCGCGCCTGCTCCTCCTCGATCCCGCGCGACTGCAGGTAGAACAACTGCTCGTCGTCGAACCTTCCGGTGGCGCTGGCGTGACCGGCGCCGGCGATCTCGCCGGTCTCGATCTCCAGGTTCGGCACCGAGTCGGCGCGCGCGCCCGGGGTGAGCACGAGGTTGCGGTTGAGCTCGTAGGTCTCGGTGCCCTCGGCCGCGGCCCGGATCAGCACGTCGCCGATCCACACCGCGTGAGCGTCGTCGCCCTGCAGCGCGCCCTTGTACATCACGTTCGACTTGCAGTTCGGGACCGCGTGGTCGACGAAGAGGCGGTGCTCCTGGTGCTGGCCGGCGTCGGCGAAGTACAGGCCCAGCATCTCCACGTCGCCGCCGGGGCCTGCGAAGGCCGCGGTGGGCGAGACGCGCACCAGGTCGCCGCCCAGGGTGACCACGATGTGCTTGATCGTGGAGTCCTTGCCCAGCTTCAGGTGCTGCTCGGAGACGTGCACCGCGTCGTCGGCCCAGTCCTGGACGCTGACCACGGTGAGCTTCGCGCCCTCGCCGACGACGAACTCGACGTTGTCGGCGTAGGTGCCCGAACCGAGGTGGTCGAGCACGACCACGCCCTCGGCATAGGCTTCGGCGCGCACCTGCACGTGCCCGTAGGCCGTGTTGCCCTCGCCGGGGCCGGTCAGCCGCAGCACGGTCGGCTTCGACGCCCTGGTCTCCTTCGGCAGGGTCACCAGGGTCGCGGTGCCGAACGACGAGTACGCCTGCGCGGCGATCCGGTCGCTCGGCACGCCGGCCTGGCCGAGGCGCTCGTCCTCACGGCCGACGGTCTCGACACGCACCTCGGGCGCGGCCTCGACGTCGACCTTGACCTCACCGGAGGCCGCGGCGGTGCCGTCGTGCAGCCCGCGCAGCCGCTTCATCGGGGTGAAGCGCCAGTTCTCCTCGCGGCCGCCGGGGACCTCGAAGGCCTGGACGTCGTACCCGGTGAAACGCTCCGCGCGGGAGGTCGCCGGGACGACGGCCTCCGCGGCGGCAGCGGTGTTCTCGGCTACCGTCATGTCAGCCGACGGCTCCTTCCATCTGCAGTTCGATCAGGCGGTTCAGCTCGAGCGCGTACTCCATGGGCAGCTCGCGCGCGATGGGCTCGACGAACCCGCGCACGACCATGGCCATGGCCTCGTCCTCGGTGAGACCGCGCGACATCAGGTAGAACAGCTGGTCCTCGGACACCTTCGAGACCGTGGCCTCGTGGCCCATCGACACGTCGTCGTTGCGGATGTCGACGTAGGGGTAGGTGTCCGACCGCGAGATGGTGTCGACCAGCAGCGCGTCGCACTTCACCGTGGAGGCGGAGTGGTGCGCCCGCTTGGCCACCTTCACCAGGCCGCGGTAGGAGGTGCGGCCGCCACCGCGCGCCACCGACTTCGACACGATGGTCGAGGAGGTGTGCGGCGCCAGGTGCTCCATCTTCGCGCCGGCGTCCTGGTGCTGGCCCTCGCCCGCGAACGCGATCGAGAGGACCTCGCCCTTGGCGTGCTCGCCCATCAGGAACACCGACGGGTACTTCATGGTCACCTTGGACCCGATGTTGCCGTCAATCCACTCCATGGTCGCGCCCTCTTCGCACTTGGCGCGCTTGGTGACCAGGTTGTAGACGTTGTTCGACCAGTTCTGGATCGTCGTGTAGCGGCAGCGGCCGCCCTTCTTCACGATGATCTCCACGACGGCCGAGTGCAGCGAGTCGGACTTGTAGATCGGGGCGGTGCAGCCCTCGACGTAATGGACGTAGGCGCCCTCGTCGACGATGATCAGGGTCCGCTCGAACTGGCCCATGTTCTCGGTGTTGATCCGGAAGTAGGCCTGCAGCGGGATGTCCACGTGCACGCCCGGCGGCACGTAGATGAACGACCCACCGGACCACACCGCGGTGTTCAGCGCGGAGAACTTGTTGTCACCGGCCGGGATGACCGAGCCGAAGTACTCCTCGAACAGCTCCGGGTGCTCCTTGAGGCCGGTGTCGGTGTCCAGGAAGATGACGCCCTGGGCCTCGAGGTCCTCGCGGATCTTGTGGTAGACGACCTCCGACTCGTACTGGGCCGCGACGCCGGCGATCAGGCGCTGCTTCTCCGCCTCCGGGATGCCCAGCTTGTCGTAGGTGTTCTTGATGTCCTCGGGCAGCTCGTCCCAGCTCGCGGCCTGCTGCTCGGTGGAGCGCACGAAGTACTTGATGTTGTCGAAGTCGATCCCCGACAGGTCCGCGCCCCAGTTGGGCATCGGCTTGCGCTCGAAGAGCTTCAGCGCCTTCTGGCGCGCTTCGAGCATCCACTCCGGTTCGCTCTTCTTCGCGGAGATGTCGGCCACGACCTCGGTGTTCAGCCCGCGGCGGGCACTGGCCCCCGCGGCGTCCGAGTCGGCCCACCCGAAGGCGTAGTTACCCAGGGAGTCGATCGTCTCTTCCTGGGACAACGGCGCTGTGGTGGGATTGCGCTGCTCGGCAGCGGCAGTCATTCGCGTTCCCCTCCGTCCGGAGCTTTCGCTTGCAGACCCGGCGGATTCTCCGCTGGGACGTGTGTCGTGCACGCGGCGTCGCCGCGCGCGATGGTGGCCAGCCGCTGGACGTGGGTGCCCAGCAACCTGGCGAACGCCTCGGTTTCCGCCTCGCACAGCTGCGGGAACTCAGCGGCGACGTGGGCGACCGGGCAGTGGTGCTGGCACAGTTGCGCGCCCGCACCGGTGGCCGAAGCACCCACCTGACGGGCGGACGCAGCGTAACCCTCCCTGGTCAGGGCGGCGGCCAGGGCCTCCGCCCTGTGCGCGGGACCGTCCGCTTCGGCGACCGCGGCCCGGTGCGGCTCGACCAGGGCGGCCACCCGGCTTTCCGCGAACGCCCGCACCGCTTCCTCTCCCGCGTGCTCGGCGAGGAAGCGGATGGCCGATACCGCGAGGTCGTCGTAGGCATGGCCGAACCGTGCCCGTCCCGTCTCGGTGAGCAGGAAGAGCTTGGCCGGGCGCCCCCGTCCGCGCGGTCCGCGCCGGGGCGCGTCCCGCGTCTCGGCCTCCCCGTCGGCCAGCAGCGCGTCCAGGTGGCGCCGCACCGCGGTCGGGCTGATGCCCAGCCGGTCGGCGACGACACCCGCCGCGATCGGCCCGTCCTCCAGCAGGAGACGGGCGACCTCGTGGCGTGTGCGACCCTCGGGGGTGGCCTGAGCGGGCACCACGTCACCGGGGTGGCGGGGCTCGCCGTCCCGGTGCCGGGTGGGTCCGCTGTTTTTCACAACATAATTGTGTCGTATTTCGGGCGGGGCCGCAAAGACCGGGCCGTCATCGGGTGACCGGTGTCACGCCGCAGCCGCCCACGCCACCCGTGACCTGCGGCGCCGTCGGGAACGCGGAACCCACCTTCGGGAGCGTGGAACTCGCGGCATGCGCGAGTCCCACGCTCCCGCCCGCGAGTCCCACCGTCCGGGGCGCGAGTCCTGCGTTCGCGCTGCTGGGCACGGCGCCTGCCGGTGCTGCTCGCTGCCCTTCACAGTGCCCCTTTGCGGCGCCGATACCCTCTGTGTGTGGCATTGGGCGAGCAGAGCACCGGAGGCGGTGCGGTGTCGGTACCGCTGTCCCCGGTGCGGCCTCCCCGGGCCGGTCCGCTGGAGCGGGACGAGCGCCGCGCGCTGGAGATCATCCGCCGCCTCGGGACGATGGGCGCGCTGCTGCTCGCGCTGGGCTCGCTGGGCGCCGGAGCGGCGCCCGTGCTCAACCCGGTCCAGGAACTGCCCGTCCTGCGGCTGTTCTCCCGCATCCCGACGGTCTCGCTGGCCATCTGCTTCGCGGGCATGGGCATGCTCGTCGTGGGCTGGCTGCTCCTCGGCCGGTTCGCCAGGCCCGGCCGCGACCGGCTCGCCACCCGCGCCCAGCTGACCCGCACGCTGGTCATGTGGCTGGTGCCGCTGATGTTCATCCCGCCGCTGTTCTCCCGCGACGTCTACAGCTATCTGGCGCAGAGCGAGATCGTGCACCGCGGCATGGACCCCTACTCGCTGGGGCCCGCGCAGGCGCTCGGCGTGGCCGATCCGCTCACCAGCGGCGTGTCGAACATGTGGCGGGAGACCCCCGCGCCCTACGGTCCGCTGTTCCTCAAGGTGGGCAGCTGGATCTCCGCGCTGGTCGGCGACAACATCGTCGCCGGTGTCCTGCTGCAGCGCGCGCTCGCGCTCGTCGGCGTGGCACTGGTCATCTGGGCGCTGCCGCGCCTCGCGCAGAGGTTCGGGGTCGAGCCGGCGACCGCGCTGTGGCTGGGCGCGGCGAACCCGCTCGTGCTGTTCCACCTGGTCGCCGGCGCGCACAACGAGGCGCTGGGCATCGGGCTGATGGTCGCCGGGCTGGAACTGGGCATCCGCAAGCTGCCGGTCCGCGTCACCGGCGACACGCCGCCGCCGCTGGCCCGTGGTGAACTGCTGTTCATCGTCCTGGGCGCGACGGTCATCACGCTGGGTGCCGCTATCAAGATCAACGCGCTGATCGCGCTGGGCTTCTTCGGCGTCATGATCGCGCGACGCTGGCACGGCCGGATCTCCGATCTGCTGCGGGCCGCGGCGCTGGTCACCGGGGTGTTCGGGGTGGTCATGGTCGCGATCTGCCTGGGTACCGGGCTGGGTTTCGGCTGGGTCGGCGCGCTCGGCACCCCCGGAATGGTGCGCAGCTGGATCTCCCCCACCGCGGAACTGTCCAACCTCGGCGGTCTGCTGGGCATCGCGCTGGGGCTGGGCAACCACACCGACGCGCTGGTATCGATCCTGCAGCTGGCGGGCACCGCCCTCGCCGCGCTGATCACCGTGAAGTTCCTGTGGGACAGCTTCCGCTGGCGCTACCGGCCCATCATCGGGCTCGGCGTCTCGCTGGGCGCGTTCATGATGCTGCACGTCGCGATGCAGCCGTGGTGGCTGCTGTGGGCGGTCATCCCGCTCGCCGCCGCGGCGGGCACGTCGCGGTTCCGCCACGCGGCCACCGTCGTCAGCGTCGCGCTGGCGTTCCTGGCCGCGCCGCCCGGCAGCACGTTCGACGGGCGCTCGTTCGTCGTGCCGCAGGCCTACCTGGCCGCGCTCCTCGTCGTCGCCGTCGCGGTGCTGACCGTGTGGCGCAGGGCACCTCTTCTGGTGAAGAGGGATCCGCAGCCGGTGGCCTGAGCCGGGGTCGTACGCTTGACAGTCGTGAGCACACCTGCCGTCGAGATCACCGGGCTGGTGAAGCGGTACGGCTCGAAGACCGCGGTCGACGGCCTGGACCTGAAAATGGACCGCGGCCGCCTGCTCGCGTTGCTGGGGCCCAACGGCGCGGGCAAGACCACCACCGTCGAGATCTGCGAGGGCTTCCGCCGCGCCGACTCCGGTTCGGTGCGTGTGCTGGGCCTCGATCCGGCGCGTGAAGGCGCCGCGCTGCGGCCGCGGATCGGCGTGATGCCACAGGGTGGCGGCGCCTACCCCGGCGTGCGGGCAGGCGAGATGCTGGGCCTGGTCGCCTCCTGCGCCGCGAACCCGCTCGATCCCGCGTGGCTGCTGGACGTCCTCGGCCTCGCCCCCGCGAAACGCACCCCGTTCAAACGGCTGTCCGGCGGGCAGCAGCAGCGCCTGTCGCTGGCCTGCGCCCTGGTCGGGCGTCCCGAGCTGGTGTTCCTCGACGAGCCGACCGCGGGCATGGACCCGCAGGCCCGCCGCCTGGTGTGGGAGCTGCTGGGCGCGCTGCGCTCCGACGGGGTCAGCGTGCTGCTCACCACGCACCTCATGGAGGAGGCCGAGGCGCTGGCCGACGACGTCGTGATCGTCGACCACGGCCGGGTCATCGCCGAGGGCACGCCCAGCGCGCTGACCGCCGACGACGCCGACACCGCGCAGCTGCGGTTCAAGGCCCGTGCCGGGCTGGACACCGGCCTGCTGTCCGCCGCGCTGCCCGAGGGCTACCACGTGCAGGAGGCCGCGCCCGGCAGCTACCAGGTGGCCGGGAAGGTGAACCCGCAGGTGGTGTCCACCGTGACCGCGTGGTGCGCGCAGCAGGGTGTGCTGGCCGAGGAGCTGCACGTCGGCAAGCGCGACCTGGAAGAGGTCTTCCTCGAGCTGACCGGACGGGAGCTCCGATCGTGACCGCACCGCCCCGGTTCCCCGTGGGCACCTTCACGCCCGCGCCCGGCATGGGCAGCCGCGCCCGCATGCTGCTGACCCACGCGAAGGTGGAGACCAGCCTGACGCTGCGGCACGGCGAGCAGATCCTGCTCACCCTGCTGATCCCGCTGGCGCTGCTGATCGGCCTGACGCTGCTGGACATCCTGCCCACCGGAGACCTCGACGGGGTGTCCAAGGTGGACTGGCTGACGCCGCGGATCTTCGCGCTCGCGGTGATGTCGTCGGCGTTCACCGGGCAGGCGATCGCGCTCGGGTTCGACCGCCGCTACGGCGTGCTGAAACGGTTGTCCGCCACCGCGATCCCGCGGTGGCTGCTCGTGGCGGGGCGGATCGTCGCCGCGCTCGTGGTGGTGTTGCTGCAGGTCGTCGTGCTCGGGGTGGTCGCCGCGTTCCTCGGGTGGAGCCCGTCGGCGGCCGGGATCGCCGCGGCCGTCGTCCTGCTCGTGCTCGGCACGCTGAGCTTCGGCGCCCTGGGCGTGCTGCTCGGCGGTTCGCTGCGCGCGGAGGCGGTGCTGGCGCTGGCCAACATCGTGTGGTTCGTGCTGCTGCTCGCGGGCGGCATCCTGCTGGCTCCCTCGACGATGCCCGGCGGTGCCGCGACGGTCGTCGAGCTGCTGCCCTCCGGTGCGCTGGCCGAAGGTCTGCGTGCCGCGCTGGTCGACGGGCATCTCGCGGGCGGTCCGGTCGCGGTGCTGGCCGGGTGGACCGTCGTGGCGAGCGCGGTGGCCGCGAAGACGACAAGACTGACCTGAACCCGGGCCCGCCCGTCTCCCACCACCGCCCGCAAAGGCGGCGCTTCGCGCCCGTCTATCATTCTGCCGTGTCACTGAACTCCCTGATCGCCCGCCTGCCCTACCCGTCGCGCACGGCGCAGCGCGCGATCGCCGTCGCCGCGATCGTGGCCCAGGCCGGCATCGGGGTCACCGGATCGGTCGTGCGGGTCACCGGGTCCGGGCTCGGCTGCCCGACCTGGCCGCAGTGCTTCCCCGGCAGCCTCGTGCCGGTCGCGCACCCCGAGTTCGACACGCTCAACCAGTGGATCGAGTTCAGCAACCGGCTGCTCACGGTCGTCGTCGTCCTGGTCTCCGCGCTGGCCGTGCTCGCCGCGTGGCGGGTCCAGATCGCCCATCCCGAGCGCAAGCGCCTGGTGAAACTCGCGTGGACGATGCCGGGCGGTGTCGTGCTGCAGGCCGTGGTCGGCGGCATGACCGTGCTCGCGCGGCTGGAGTGGTGGACGGTCGCGATCCACTTCCTGGCCTCCACCCCGCTGGTGTGGCTGGCGGTACTGCTGTTGCGCGCCTTCAACGAGGGCGATCAGCCCGCGCGGTGGCTGGTCCCGCCGCTGGCGAAGAAGCTGCTGGTGACGCTCGTGGTCGCGATGTGGGGGATCCTGATCGCCGGCACCACCGTCACCGGCGCGGGCCCGCACGGTGGTGACCCGGAGACGCACCGGCTGGACGCGCCGATCGCGACCCTCGCCCAGGTCCACGGCGGGATCCTGGTCTTCTACCTGCTGGTGCTCGCGACGTTCGGGCTGGCGCTGATGCGCGGCGGCACCCCGGCCGCGGTGTGGCGCCGCTACGCGATCGTCTGGGTGGTGGCGCTGGCGCAGGGGGTGCTGGGGTCGGTGCAGTACGCGCTCGGCATCCCGGAGGCGCTGGTGTCGCTGCACGTCCTGGGGTCGGCGCTGGTGATCGTGGCGACGGCGGCGCTGTGGTGCGGCTGCCGTGACCGCGGACCGGTCGTGTCGGCCGCGGCGCCGGAGAGCCCGGAGCTGGCCGCCGCGCGATAGGGGTTCCGCCACCGGCTACGCGGTGGTAACGCACGTGGGGGTATCCGCCAGAACGGCCCCGTAAGGTGAGGCCGGAGAGAGAGGTTGCTGCCACCCATGACGAAACCGCTGATCTCGCATCGCCGGTCCTCCGGTCAGATGATCGTGCTGAAGGCGTTCCTGCTGATCCCGTTCCTGGCCCTCATCACCGCTGTGCCGCTGGCGTGGGGCTGGGGCCTGACCTGGCTGGACCTCGGCCTGGCCGTGGTGTTCTACGTCGTCGCGACGCTCGGCGTGACCGTCGGGTATCACCGCTACTTCACCCACGGGGCGTTCAAGACGGGGCGTCCCCTGCGGGTCGCGATGGCGATCGCCGGCAGCATGGCCGTGCAGGGTTCGGTCATCTTCTGGGTGGCCAGCCACCGGCGGCACCACGCGTTCGCCGACCGGGAGGGCGACCCGCACTCGCCGTGGCTGTTCGGCACGAGCCCGGCGGCGCTGCTGCGGGGTTTCTGGCACGCGCACATGGGCTGGATGTTCCAGCGTGAGGTGACCAACTACGAGCGGTTCGCCCCGGACCTGCTGGCCGATGACGACCTGCGGGTGGTCAACCGGCTGTTCTGGCTGTGGATCGTGCTGAGCCTCGGGCTGCCGACGCTGCTCGGCGGGCTGCTGAGCTGGTCGTGGTGGGGCGCGGTCACCGCGTTCTTCTGGGCCGGTCTGGTGCGGATCGCGTTCCTGCACCACGTGACGTGGTCGGTGAACTCGATCTGCCACATGATCGGCGACCGCCCGTTCGCGAGCCGGGACAAGGCGGCGAACTTCTGGCCGCTGGCGATCCTGTCGATGGGCGAGTCGTGGCACAACTCTCACCACGCCGACCCGACGTGCGCCCGGCACGGGGTGCTGCGGGGGCAGCTGGACGTGTCGGCGCGGCTGATCTGGATGTTCGAGAAGCTGGGCTGGGCGCGCGACGTGCGGTGGCCGCGCGCCGAGCGCCTCGCCGCGAAGCGCCTCGAACCCGCTTCCTAGGTCTTACAAGGAGTGCCCGGCCATGCGGCGGCGGTGGCCGGGCCCGATCTGGGTCGCGTTGACCGTCCCGGCGTCCCACTCGGCCGTTTCCAGGTCCTCGACGGCTTCGACGAGCGCCTCGCCGGTGGCCACGGTCTTCACCACGATGTCGCCCATGGCCCCGTCGTGGCCGACGAGCACTACCCGCGCCCCGGCCCGGCCGATGTTCTCCACGACCGCCTTGGACGGCTTGCCGTGCTCGGCGACGAAGCGGCGTGCGGTCGTAAGCTGCTCGGCGGTGGGCGCCGGTGCCTCGGTCTCTTCAGCCATGTCGGCATCCTAGGGAAGATCGGGCGGCCCCACCGGCTTGTACGGGGTGAACCCGACCACGTCAGTGAGGAGACGAGATGCCCACGGCAGTGCAGATCCGGCGGACCGGCGGACCCGAGGTGCTGGAGGTCGGTGACGTCGAGATCGGCGATCCCGGTCCGGGTGAGCTGCTCGTCGATGTCGCCGCCGCGGGGGTGAACTACATCGACACCTACCAGCGGAGCGGGATCTACAAGCTGGACCTGCCGGTGACACTGGGCCAGGAGGGCGCCGGAACGGTGACCGCGGTCGGCGAGGGGGTGACCGGCTTCGCGGCGGGTGACCGGGTCGCGTGGCAGGGTCACCTCGGCGGCTACGCGCAGCGGGCCCGCATCCCCGCGCAGATCGCGGTGAAGGTTCCGGACGGCGTTTCGGACGAAACCGCCGCCGCGACCATGCTGCAGGGCGTCACCGCGCACTACCTGGTGCGCTCGACGTACGAGGTCCAGGAGGGCGACACGATCCTGCTGCACGCCGCGGCGGGCGGGGTCGGTCTGCTGTTGACCCAACTGGCCAAGGCCCGGGGCGCGCGTGTGATCGGCACGGTGTCGACGGCGGAGAAGGAGTCACTGGCCCGGGAGGCCGGCGCCGACGAGGTGATCCGGTACGACCAGGTCGATTTCGCCGAGGAGGTCCGGAAACTGACCGACGGCGAGGGTGTCGCCGCGGTCTACGACGGCGTCGGCAAGTCGACGTTCGACGGAAGCCTGGCCAGCCTGCGCCCGCGGGGCTTCCTGGTGCTGTTCGGGGCGGCGAGCGGCCCCGTCCCCCCGGTCGACCCGCAACGCCTGAACGCGGCAGGCTCGGTCTACCTGACGCGCCCCACCTCCGCCCACTATGTGGCCACGCGCGAGGAACTGGACTGGCGAGCGGGCGAACTGTTCGGGGCTGTGACGTCCGGGACGCTGAACATCCGCATCGGGGGCCGGTATCCCCTGGCGGAGGCGGCCCGGGCGCATGAGGATCTGCAGGCCCGCCGCACGACGGGCAAGGTTCTGCTGATCCCCTGAGTTCCCGGCGAAAACCGCCACCCGGCAATGCAAGCCACGAATCGACCGGTCCAGACCTCCCCCGCCCCTCATCCCGAGCCCGCTTCGGTCGCCGAGCAGGCGGGTCAAGGTGCTCTTTCCCGCCTTGACGCGTCTGCTCGGCGACTGGAACCCTCCGCGAGGAGGGGCGGGGGCGGTCGTGGGGTGACCGACTACCCGACGGCGGCGTGCCCAGCGGTCACGTCGCCTGCCAGAAGCCCGGTTCAAAGATCAAGGGATAGTCCTCGCCGGACGGGCTGGCTCCGGGATGACCAGGGGTTTCGCAGTCCGGCTCACCTTCGCGAGGGGGTCGCTGGGTGGTACTGCAGCTCGCTGGCGCTCGCCACAGCACGGCGGCTGCGTACCGTTATACGCTCACGGCGGCGCGAATCGTCTCCTTGAGGCTGCTGGTCGTGGCGATGACGGCTGTCGGTTCGTAGCCGCAGTGGGCCATGCAGTTCGCGCAGCGTGGGTCCTTGCCGCGGCCGAACTTGTCCCAGTCCGTGTCCTCGATCAGCTCGCGCCAGGTCTTCGCGTAGCCGTCGTCCAGCAGGTAACACGGACGCTGCCAGCCCAGCAACGAGTATGACGGGATTCCCCACGGCGTGCATTCGAGATCCCGCTTGCCCTCGATGAAGTCGAGGAACACCGGCGAGTGGTTCAGGCGCCACTTCTTGCGGCGGCCCTCGGCGAAAGCCTTCGTGAACAGTTCCCGCGTCTGCTGCACACCGAGGAAGTGCTCCTGGTCCGGTGCCTTCTCGTAGGCGTAGCCCGGGGACAGCTGCATGTTGTCGACCTTCACGACATCGTTCAGGTAGTCCAGCACGTCGATCACGTCCTGCGGGCTGTCGGTGTTGAAGAACGTCGTGTTCGTCATGACCTTGAAACCCTGGGACTGCGCGAGTTTGATCGCCTCGACCGCGGCCTGGAAACCGCCCTCCTTGCGGACGGAGGCGTCGTGCTTGTCCTCCAGGCCGTCGATGTGCACCATCCACGTGAAGTTGCGGTGCGGCTTGAACTTGTGGATGTGCTTGGGCAGCAACAACGCGTTCGTGCACAGGAACACGATCTTGTTGCGCTCCAGCAGGATCCTGGTGATCTCGTCGATCTGCGGGTGCATCAACGGCTCGCCGCCGGCGATGGACACCATCGGCGCGCCGCTCTCCTCCACGGCACCGACGGCCTGCTGCACCGGCATCCGCTGCTTCAGCAGGTGCGCGGGCTGCTGGATCTTCCCGCAGCCACCGCACTTGAGGTTGCACGCGAACAACGGTTCCAGCTCGACCAGGATCGCGAACTTCTCCTGTCGCCGCAGCTTCTGCTTGGCCAGGAACGCTCCCAGCCGGATCGACTGGCGCAACGGCATGCCCATGGTCTAGCTCACCTCCCGGGGTAGTGTGAAAACCACGTCCTCATCGGCCCCCGCGGTCTCGGTCACCTTCGTGCGCCCGAGCCCGCGCAGGCACCGCACCAGCTCCGCCACCAGATCCGGTGGAGCCGAGGCGCCCGCGGTGATCCCGATCCGCGTCGCCCCCGCCAGCCAGCGCAGGTCCACTTCGGACACGTCGTCGACGAGCCTGGCCCGCGTCCCCCGCCGCCGCGCCACCTCGACCAGGCGCTGCGAGTTGGACGAGTTCACCGAGCCGACCACGAGGACGAGGTCCGCCTCCTCCGCCACCGCCGTCACCGCGCGCTGGCGGTTCGTGGTGGCGTAACAAATGTCGTCGCGCCGCGGGCCCTCGATCGAGGGGAACCGCGAGCGCAGCACCGAGGCGATCTCCTCCGCCTCGTCCACGGCCAGCGTCGTCTGCATCGCGTAGGCCGCCCGGCCCGCGGGTGCCCGCACGTGCGCCGCCGCCTCCGCGTCTTCCACCACCACGATCCGCTCGGGCGCCTCCCCCACCGTGCCCTCGACCTCTTCGTGGTCGGCGTGCCCGATGAGGAACACGGTGTCGCCGCGGCCCGTGTAGCGCTTGACCTCGGTGTGCACCTTCATCACCAGCGGGCAGGTCGCGTCGATCACCCGCAGGTCCCGCGCCCGCGCCGCCGCCCGTACCGACGGCGCGACACCGTGCGCGGCCAGTACGGTCGTGGCGCCTCGCGGAACCTCCTCGACCTCCTGCACGAACACCGCGCCCAGCGCCTCCAGCCGCCGCACGACGTGTGCGTTGTGCACCACCTGCCGTCGCACGAACACCGGGGCGCCGTACCGGTCCAGCGCCCGCTCGACGATCTCGATCGCCCGCTCCACGCCGGCGCAGAACGACCGCGGACTGGCCATCAGCAACTCGCCCGCACCGGCGGCCTCGCACCATTCACGCAACACCGGCGCCGCCAGCCGCAGCGACCGCAGTCCGCTGATGCCGCGCAACACCGTGCCCGGCCGCCACAACGGCTGATCGGGAGTGTCCACAACGGCCCGGACGACAGCCGTCGGCCCGGGCAGTGTGGCGAACTCCGCGGACTCCATGTCGACGGCCAGCGCACCGCTTTCGGCGTACCGGGCCCGCTCCGCGCCGTCCACCACGGCCGGTGAAGACGCGATCGGTCCCAGGTGGACGGTCAGCCCCTGTCGCCGCAACGCCGCGGCCAGCAGTGGCGCCGACGGCAACGGCACCCGCCCGCGTGGACCGTCGATCTCGGTCGCCACCACCAGATCACCCGGCCGCACCCGCGGCACGAGCGCCCCGCCGACCCCGGCGACCAGCACCGGGTGCCCGGCGGAAGCCAGCCGCAACGACGATTCGGCCGCGCGGCGCGGGCCCATGCCGCCGTGCAGCACCACCAGGCCCGGCATCCGCAGAGCCGAGGCTTCGACGCGCAGCGGCGCGACCACCACGCCGGTCATGACCGGCCCAGGTAACGGCCCAGCGCGGTCACCGGGAACACGAGCCGGTACAGGTGGTAGTTGATGTAGAAGTCGCCGGGGAACCCGGTCCCGGTGAACTGCGGCTCGTCCCACGTGCCATCCGCCCGCTGGGTCTCGGCCAGCCAGCCCACACCGCGCGCGGTGACCTCGGAGTCCCGCTCCCCCGCCGCGATCAGGGCCAGCAGCGCCCAGGCGGTCTGCGAAGCGGTGGACTCGCCGCGCCCGGACCACGAGGGGTCACGGTAGGACCGCAGGTCCTCACCCCAGCCGCCGTCGTCGTTCTGGTGCTCGCCCAGCCACCGCACGGCCCGCCGGATCGCGCCGGACGACACCGGCACCCCGGCCTCGGCCAGCGCCGGGACGACCGCGCCGGTGCCGTAGACGTAGTTCGCGCCCCAGCGGCCGAACCACGACCCGTCGGCCTCCTGGTGGTCCAGCAGCCACTTCACGCCGCGGCGGCATTCGCGGCTGTCCGCCCGCCCCTCCTTGGCCAGCATCTCCACGACGTGGGCCGTGACGTCGGCCGACGGCGGGTCGATCACCGCGCCGAAGTCGCAGAAGGGCAGCTTCGTGGTGAGTTCCCGCGTGTTGTCGGCGTCGAACGCGCCCCAGCCGCCGTCGCGTGACTGCATCCCGGTGGTCCACTTCACCGCCCGGTCCAGTGCCTTGCCGAGCCGCTCGCGGTCCGGGTGGCCGACGCGGCGCAGGCCGAGCACGACCTCGGCGGTGTCGTCGGTGTCCGGGTACAGGTCGTTGGCGAACTCGAACGCCCATCCGCCCGGGTCGAGGTCCGGTCGCCGCACGGCCCAGTCGCCGCGCACCGCGATCTCCTCGCCGAGCATCCAGTCGGCGGCCTTGAGCAGGTGCGGGTCGTCGCCGGGGGCGCCCGCGTCCAGCAGCGCGGTGATCGCCAGCGCGGTGTCCCACACCGGGGACTGGCACGCCTCCAGCCGCCGCACCGTGCCCTCGGGGGTTTCCTCGCGGATGAGGAACCCGTCGAGGCCCCTGATCCCCTCGCGCATGGCCGGGTGGTCCAGCGAGTAGCCGAGCAGGTGCAGCGCGAGCAGCGAGTACACCCACGGCGGCTGGATGCCGCCCCACCCGCCGTCGGCTTCCTGCCGCGCGAGGATCCACTCCGCGGCCTGCCGCATCGCGAACTCGCGCACCGGTTTCAGCGGCACCTTCGCGTAGAGGTGCAGCGCCTTGTCCAGGTACTGGAAGGCGCCCGACCAGGTCCACGGCGCGACCAGGCCACCGCCGCGCCGGACGCCGGAGCGCAGCTCGTCGATGCCGAAGGGCAACGGCCGCACCGGGCGCAGCGTGCTGACCACCGTCAGCGGCACCACGGTCTGGCGCGCCCAGCAGCCCCAGTCGTAGACGTTGAGCGGCACCCAGGAGGGCAGCAGCACCAGCTCGGGCGGCATGTTCGGCAGATCGTCCCACGACCACAGCCCGAACAGCGCCAGCCAGATCCGGGTGAACACGCGGCTGGCCTCGACCCCGCCGCCGCGGCGGATGAACTCCGCGGCCCGGCGCAGGTGCGGCTCGTCCGGCGAGTCGCCGGCCAGCCGCAGTGCGACCCATGCCTCGACCGTGGTCGACAGGTCACCCGGTCCGCCGTGGAAGGTCGCCCAGGTGCCGTCCGCGCGCTGCTGCGAGCGGATCCACCGGGCGGCCTCCTCGGTCTCGGCCGCGGTGCGGATGCCCAGGAACTCCCGCATCAGCAGGTCCTCGGCGTCCATGGTCACGTTGGTCTGCAGTTCGCCCTTCCACCAGCCGCCGTCGCGCTGCAGCCCCTTGAGATGGGCGACCGCGCGGTCGAGCACCTCGGCGGGGCCGGTGCCCGATCTGGTGGCGGGATCGGCGGTCTGCGTCATTCAGGCCTCCCTGGTCACGATGAACCGCGCGAGGGCCAGTAGCTCCGCACGCACCCGTCCCGGGACCTCGGCGTCCTCGAGCTTGCGCTGCCCGGCCGCCATCCGGCGGTGGGCTTCCTCCAGCGCCCACGCGCGCCCGCCGGCCAGGTCGACCAGGTCGGCGGCGCGGCGCACCGCGTCTTCGTCCGCGACGTCGCCGTCGGTGAGCCAGACGGCCAGCTCGCGTCCGGGCGCGCCGCCGTGGGTGACGGCGTAGGTGACCGGCAGGCTCTTCTTGCGGGCCCGCAGGTCGGAGTGCACCGGCTTGCCGGTCACCGACGGCTCGCCCCAGATGCCGAGCACGTCGTCGACCAGCTGGAACGCCAGGCCAAGGTCGGCGCCGAACCCGGCGAGCGCCTCGACCGTGCGGTCCGGCGCGCCCGCGAGCACGGCGCCGATCGCGGCGCTGGCGGACAGCAGCGCGCCGGTCTTGCCGCCCGCCATGTCCAGGCACTCGTCGAGTGTGACGTCGTCGCGTTGTTCGAAGGCGACATCGAGGACCTGGCCGCGGATCAGCTCGCCGACGGCTTCGGACAGCAGCCGGGCCGCCGCGACCGCGCCCGGTTCGTCGGCGTCCAGCAGGACCTCGTTGGCCAGCGCCAGCATCGCGTCGCCGGTGAGGATCGCGCTGGCCGCGCCCCGCACCGCCCACACGGTCGGCCGGTGCCGCCGCTCGGTGTCGCCGTCCATCAGATCGTCGTGCAGCAGCGAGAAGTTGTGCACCAGTTCCACCGCCACCGCGCCGGGCAGCCCGCTGTCCGGGCCGGCGCCCGCGGCCTCGGCCGACAGCAGCGCCAGCGCCGGGCGCACCGCCTTGCCACCACCCGAGGTGGGGTTGCCGTCCAGGTCGGTCCAGCCCAGGTGGTAGTAGGCGATCGCGCGGCTGGCGGGGTCGAGCCGGTCCACGGCGGCCCGCATCGCGGGCAGGACGGCCTGCCTGCCCTGCTGCAGGGAATCGAGTACAGCGGTCATGCGGGTATCCCTTCCGGACGGCCCGGAACCCCCGCTGGAGTGCCGGGCACGGCTTGGGCGGCCGCCTCTCCGCTGCGCACGGCGCCCTCCATGGTCGCCGGCCAGCCGGTGGCGGTCCACGCGCCCGCCAGCACCAGCCCCGGCACGCGGGTGCGGGCGGGCGGGCGCAGTCCCGCGCAGCCCGGCGCGGGAGCGAACGTGGCGTGGCGCTCTCGCGTCACGAAGAAGTCGAGCACCCCGGCGCCGCGGGCGGCGGGAAGCAGGTCGAGCAGGGCGGGCAGCATCCGCTCCCGCAGGACCCGCACCGGCAGGTCGATCTCCTCGTCGGCGGCCGAGAGGGAGATCGCCAGGTACTGACCGCGGGTGAGACCGCTCGACGCCGTGCGGTCGAAGACCCACTGCACCGGCGAGTCGACGGCGGCGAAGAACGGTGCGCTGGTGACCTTGCGGTCGAACACGACGTGCACGTTGACGATGGGCGAGCTGCCGAGCCCGTCGGCGAAGTCCGGCGGCAGGCGCACCGCGCCTTCGGGCAGCAGCCTGGCGGCCACCGGCGGCGGCACGGCGAGCACGACGTGGTCGGCCTCGACCGGCTCGTCCGCGCCGATCCGCCAGGTGCCCTCCGCGCGGGCCAGCCCGGTGACCTTGGTGCCGAGACGGACGTCCACCCCCGCCTCGGTCAGCTTCGCCAGCGCGGGTTCGCCGTGCAGCCGGCGCAGCGGCACGGTGGCCCAGCCGAGGTCGGCGGCGTCGGCGGCGGTCAGCAGGCCGACCTGGAACACGGTCGCGGCCAGGCCGAGCGACGCCTTCGCCGCCGGGGCGTTCAGCGTCGCGATGCCGACCAGGTCCCAGAGTTTCCTGATCGCGTCCGGGCTCTGGCCGTGCGCCTGGAGCCACTCCCCGAACGTGCGCCGGTCGGAACTGGGCGCGGCCGGGTCGACCGATTTCAGCGCGAGCGCGGCACCGGCGAACCGCATCCGGTCGCCGAGGCCGAGCGGGCCGTAGCGCAGCACCGAGTCCGCCAGGTGCAGCGGCGCGGGCAGCGGGTTGCGGCGCAGCCACACCGGGCGGCGCCGTTTCGGCGAGTGCACCGGGATCTCCAGGCGCGGCTGCAGGTGCACCCGGCCGGTGACGCCGAGCCGCCGCAGCAGGCCCAGATAGGAGGTGCAGCAGCGCAGGAACACGTGCTGCCCGTTGTCGACGTCGAGCCCGTCGCGGGTGAACGAGTGCGTCAGTCCGCCCAGGGTGTTCCGGGACTCCAGCAGGGTCACCCGGTGCCCGGCGTCGGCACAGCGCAGGGCCGCGGTGATCCCGGCCAGACCACCGCCGACGACCGCGACCCGCTGCGTCATGCCGCTTTCCCGCCCAGCGCGCGGACCGCCACGCCCAGCTTCTCCCGGCCGGACAGCGACAGCCGCTTGTCGTAGACCGCCGACGGCTGCTCGGCGATGCGCTCCAGCAGCTGCCGGTAGATCCCGGCCATCGCCAGGCAGCACGCGCCGCTGCGGCGGTCGAGCAGCGGGCCGAGGCGCAGGCCGTCGGCGTACCACTCGCGGGCCCGGGCCGCGCTGTGCCGGATCAGGTTCGCCAGGCCGCCGTCCGGGTCGGCCAGCACGCCGTCGGAGATCCGCAGGTCGACCCCGAACGCGTCGAGGTCCTCCTTCGGCAGGTACACCCGGCCGGTGAGCAGGTCCTCCCGGATGTCGCGCAGGATGTTGGTCTGCTGCAGGGCGATGCCGAGCGCGTCGGCGTAGTGGGCGGCCCCGGGGTGCGGTTTGCTGCCGAACACGCCCAGGCACAGCCTGCCGATCGACCCGGCCACGCACCGGCAGTACTCGGTCAGCTCGTCGAAGGTGCCGTAGCGGCGGCCCTCGATGTCCATCCAGACGCCGTCGAGCAGCTCGTCGAACGCCTCCAGCGGCACCGGGAAGCGGTGTGCGGCGTCGGCGACCGCGACCATCACCGGATCGGTGCTGCGATCGAGCGCGGACAACTCCTTGCGGACCGCCTCCAGCTGCGTGGCCTTCTCCTCGATCGGCAGGTCACCGTCACCGATGTCGTCCACGCGCCGCGCGAGCGCGTACACCGCGCACAGCGCCGAGCGGCGCTGCTTCGTGAGCAGCCGGATGCCCCAGTAGAAGTTGCGGGCCTCCGTCCTCGTGATGTCCTCACAGGTGGTGTATGCCTGTTCGAGCGTCGGTGCCGTCATGCGGACCGGCCCCCTTCCCGGATCCGGCGGACATGGGCTTCGCGGCGCACCAGGAGGGCGATCAGGTGCGCCAGCACGTCGGTCTTGCGCGGGCGCGGCGTCGCGGACAGCACGTCCCACCGGGACCGTCGCAGCGCGTCGAGCGTGGCCAGACCGCCCGCGACGTAGCCGGCGACGGCGATCCGCGCCCAGCCGTGCAGGCGGTCCAGCAGCGCCGCGCCGGTGGTGAGCAGGTCGAGCGCGCGGGCGGTCTGCGCGGCGACGGCCAGGCGCACCGGGCGGCTCGTGGTGACCGCGTCGAGGTCGGTTTCGGCGGCCCCGAACGCGGCGAGGCCGGACTGCGGCAGGTAGACGCGCCCGTTGCGACGGTCCTCGGCCACGTCCTGGCAGTGCTCGATCAGCTGGAGCGCGGTGCACACCTTGTCCGAGAGCTGCCCGGCCACGGCGTCGCGCACCCCGAACACGCGGAGCACCAGGCGCCCCACCGGGTCGGCGGAGAGCACGCAGTAGTCCTCCAGCTCGGCCTGCGTGGCGTACCTGCCGACGCGCTGGTCCTGGAGGTTCGCCCGCACCAGGCGATTGAACGGGTCCGCTTCCAGATCGCGGCGCCGAACCGCGGGGAGAAGATCACGTAATACCCGTTCGTGTGGTTCGTCCCCGCGAAAGGTGCGGTCCAGATCTTCCTGGAATCGCAATAACCCGGCCGTGCGATCTTCCGCGGATCCGGCTGCCTCGTCACCCAGATCGTCGATCACGCGCGCCACGTCGTAGATCGCGCCGAGGTCGTCACGCAGGTCACGCGGAAGTATCCGCAGCGCTACGGGAAAGTTCTCGGCCTGTTCCTTTTCGCGCAGCGTGCGTTCGCCGACCGTGCCGGGACCGGGGGGTGCGGGAGCCATCGCCTCATAATCGCTCCCTCGCTGTGACGAATTCTTCGCACCGGAAACAAAAATGAAGAAGCCCCGGTTGTCACGAGCTGACAGTATTGACCCGGACGATGGACGGCACGCGGGCAGGCGAGTGGGGGTCCACGACATGGCGGTCAGAAGAACGGAGACCAGCGACGGCAAGCTCGAGCAGCTGGCGGCGGCGACCTCGCAACGGCTGCCGCGCATGCTCGACGACGTGGCACGGCTGCTCAACGAGCACTGGCCGGACTACGCCGAGTTCATCATCACCGAGCGGGACGAGGTCCTCGTTTCGGCGGGCATGTTCCTGCGGCGGCTGCTGCGCATGGCCAAATGGGACATCACGGAACTGTCCGGCATCGCCGACCAGGCGGGTGACCGGTTCGGGGAACAACCGCTGTTCGAGGAGATCGGGCGCGCGCAGTGGCAGCAGGGCCGCGATCTGACGAGCCTGCTGTCGGCCTACCAGATCGGCGCGCGCGTCGCCTGGCACCACGTCGCCGAGGTCGCGCTGGAGGTCGGTGTCCCCTCGGACATGTTCGCCTCGCTGGCCGAAGCGGTGTTCATCTTCGTGGACCAGCTGTCGTCGGCGTCCGCGCGCGGGTACGTGCTGGAGCAGTCCGAAGCGGCCGCGACGCGGGAACGGCTGCGTGACGAGCTCGCGGACATGTTGCTGTCGGACCGGTCCGACTCCGCCGCGATCCGCACCGCCGCGGCCCGGGTGGACTGGCCGCTGCCCCGGCAGGCGGCGGTCGTCCTGGTGGAGCCGGACAACCCGGTCGGCAGCGCACTGCTGGGACGGCTCGGGAACTCGTCACTGCACGTGCGGCGGCAGCGTCTGGTCTGTGCCATCGTGCCCGATCCGGACGGTCCGCAACGCCGGGAGCGGCTGGCGAGCGCGCTGCGCGGTGCCGGCGCCGTGGTCGGGCACGCCGTCGCGCTGGAGCGCCTGCCCGCCAGCATGCACGTCGCCGAGCTCGCCGCCCAGCTGCGCCAGGCCCAGGTGCTCGAGGACGATCCGGTGTTCGTGGACGACCACCTGGACTCGATCATCGTGCACCGCGACGCGAAGCTGTTCGACGCCTTCCGCCACCAGTGTCTCGCCCCCCTGTCGCATCTGGGGCCGGTGACGCGCAAACGGCTGTGCGAGACGCTCGCCTGCTGGCTGCGGCACCTCGGCGACCGCCGTGCCATGGCGGAGGAGCTGCACATCCACCCGCAGACGGTGCGCTACCGGATGACCCAGCTGCGCGAGCTGTTCGGCGAGAGCCTGGACGACCCGGACAACCGCCGCCGCCTCACCCTCGCACTCGCCTGGGGCGGCTCGGACCCCGACGACACCTGAGCACCGTGTTGGCCGCTCCGGTCACCGTGTTGGCCGCTCCGGTCACCGTGTTGGCCGCTCCGGTCACCGTGTTGGCCGCTCCCGGCGCGGGTCTCAGTCCAGTTCGGCCAGTACCGCGCGGAATTCGGCGAGGAAACCGTCCACGCTGTCCACCAGCTCGGCGTCCACCGTGGCGCTCAGCGAGAACGAGCCGTGCCACCCGAGCACGCCGATGGTGAACGGTGTTCCCGGCGCGAGCGGGATGATGGCGAACGCGGTGTGGAGCGGAAAATCGCCGAAGGACGTCGGCCAGGCCGCACCCGGCATATTGGACACGGTGCCGTTGAAGAACCGTCCACCATAGACGGTCCGGGCGAACCAGCTGTGGAAGAACGGCGGCATGAAGTTGGCGACGGTGTGCTGCACGAACCGCGACGCGACGACGCGGGTGCCGGTGCGCAGCCGTTTCGTGGCCTTGGCGATCCGCTCCAGCCGCTGGGTCTCGGGCAGGTCGCCGAGCGGGACGTCCACCATCACCGCGGCGGTCACGTTGCCCTCCGCCCCTGGCCGGGGCTCGGCGGCCATCAGGGTGACCGAGGTCAGCATCGACTCCGGCAGCGGCGCCACCGCGACCCTCCGCAACGCGCCCGCGACACCGCTCAGCAGCAGATCGGTCACCCGCACGCCGTACCTGCGCGCCAGTTCGCGCACCTCGTCGAGCGGGATCCGCAGGGTCGCGTAGCGGCGGTCCGGCGGGTGACCCGAGGGCAGCTCCGCCTTGGGCCTGCCGTCCGTGGCCAGCTGGGCCAGGCCCACCGCGCCCGCGGCGACCTTCTGCAGGGCGTTCGGCCGCTTCGTCTCGTTGAGGCCCGCCAGCAGGCTGGGTGACTCGAACAGTTCGAGCATCAGGCTGATCGTGCCGATGCCGTCGGCGACGGCGTGGTGCACCAGCGAGATGACCGCCGCAGTGTCCTCCTCGACGCCCCGCACGACGGCGAAGCGCCACAGCGGGCGGTCCCGCGGCAGCGGTTCGCTCTGGAACCGGGCGACCAGCTCGTGCAGCGCGCCCATGCCGCCGGGAGTGCCGTCCGGGCGGGTGAGGTCGAAGTCGGGGACGTGCCAGTCCCAGTCGATGCCGGGATGGGGCACCCAGAACTGCCGTCGCCAGCGCGAGTAGGGCGACAGCCGTTGCGCGTAGCGGGGCATCACGGGCAGCTTCGCTTCGAGCGCGGAGCGCACCCATTCGCGCGTCGGCCCGGACGGGTTCTTCGTCGTGTCGAGCATGATGAGCCCGCCCACGTGCTGCGGGAAGTCACGGGTCTCGACGTGCAGGAAGAACGTGTCCGACGCCGGGACCCGCTCCACCGGTTTCGCGACCTGCGCCAGCCATGTCGCCGCCACGATGAACACCACCGCCCCCGCCGCGTCGATCCAGTAGTGGTTGCCCGTCGCCACGATGACGGCGAACGTGATGAGCACGTGCACCGCGCTCACGACCTGCACGACCCGGCCGCCGCGGATGCGCGCCAGCACCACCGACACCCACAGCGCCCAGCCGACGTGCAGCGACGGCATGGCGGCGAGCTGGTTGGCACCCTGCAGCGCGGGCGAACCCCAGGACAGGAACGTGTGCCCGAGCCGCACCGTGTCGACGAACCCGGCGCCCTCCAGCATCCGCGGCGGCGCGACCGGGTACAGCCAGAAGCAGGCCAGCGCGAACAGGTTCAGCCACACGAACGAGTTGCGCACCGAGCGGTAGTGCACGGGATGCCGGGCGTGCACCCAGATCAGCAGGACGATCGCGCTGGCGATGTAGGTGACCGCGTACTCGTAGTTGGCGAACACGCGGATCCAGCCCTGGCCTGCCAGCCACAGGTTGACCGGCAGTTCGAAGTCCAGGTGCAGCCAGCGTTCGAAGGCCAGGAGCGCCTCGCCGTTGGCGTGCGCACGCTCTTCCCTGCCGGGCAGCGGAAGCGCCTCGACCAGCAGGTAGACGCCGAACAGCCCGAGCCCGAGCAGCAGCTCGCGCCACCAGCTCGGGCGCCGGACGGCCGCGGTGCGCGCGTCCAGGGTCACCGGAGGCTGTGGTCTGGAACCGACGGTGAGCACACCGTCGTATATCACGCTTTGCGGGCGCCGCGCTCGCGGGAAGTCAACGCTCCACGGTGCACGACCACGTCGTCGACGAGTCCGGCCTCGATCGCCGCGGCGAGGACACCGCCGCCCATCAGGCCGACGTCCTTGCCGTCCGCGAGCTTCCGCGCCACCGCGATCGCGTCCTCGATGCCGGTGGTGAGCAGGATCTGCCGGTCGGTGATCTCCGGGGCGTCGCGGTGGCCAAGGACGACGAGCCGGGCGGCCGGGTGCGGGCTGCCGCCGCCGAAGTGATCGAAGTCGTCGTAGGTGTCGCGGCCGGCCACACGTCCCGCGGCACCAACGGCGATCACGGCTCCCGGCCCGGCCACGGGCTCGGCGACGGCGGGACGCTCGGCGACTGGTACTTCGACGGCGACATCTGGAACTCGCGTCAGGCGGGGGCGGGGGCCGGGGTGTGGCGCCCGGCCAGGCGGAGGGTGACGCCGCTGCGGCGCAGTTTGCGCCAGCCGTGCGCGGCGCAGACCGCGACGGTCAGGGCGGTGAGCAGGCCGCTGAGGATGCCGCGTGACATCAGGCCCGCCTCCACACCCCAGTGCAGGAAACCGATGGTCATGGCGGCGTCGATCAGGCGCGAGCCGCCCCACAGGAGGGCCACCTCGACGAACACGCGGTTGACCGTGCGGTGCTTGAACAGTTCCGCGGGCAGCCGGACGAAGTCGTTGGCCAGGCGGGCCGTGATGGGGCGCCCCAGCACCGCGCTGCCGACGAAGATGAGGAACATCAGCACCGATCCGAGCGCGGGCTGCAGCACGTACACCACGGCACTGGAGGTGATGAGGGCGACCGCCGCGCGGCCCACCAGCATCACGGTGCACAACAGCAACGTGCGGGGCAGGTCGCGCTTCATGAGACGCCGCGCGCCGATCACGAAAGCGCTCCAGCCGAGCACCGCGCACAACGCGGGAACCAGGCCGACGAAATGCAACAGCAATCCCAGCAGAACGGTCGGGATGACGACCGTTTCCAGCAGAAGAATCGCCGCATCCTTGATCGTTTTCCGCAGGTGCGGGATCTCGATCACCAGGTGGCGCTCGCCGGACGGCGCTCGGTGGTGCACAGGCTCCAGCCTCCAAGGGTCTGCCTGGGGGTGCGCGGGGGCGGCGCACTCGTCAGCAGGCTCTGTAGGTTCCACCGCCCGCCGGGCCCGAAACCTACGCCGGAAACCTGAATTATTCCTGAGCGAAGGTGTCCGATGAACGGACCGGTGCGTGAACGGTTCCCGAGAATTTACCACTCCCGGGATAAACCCCGTGTTCGGCTGTGCGGCTCGTCTCGGCCTGCACGCTCGGGGAATTCGCCAGTCCGAACACCCCGAGGCCGAGCAGCACGGCGGCGCCCGCCGTCGCGGCCAGCGGACCCGGCTCGACCACCAGCGTCGCGTTGAACGCCAGCAGTCCCAGGAAGTAGCTGGCCGCCGGGTTGACGATGGACATCACCGCGATCGCCGCGGACAGCGAACCCGATCCGTAGGCCTGCTGCCCCAGCAGCAACCCGGACAGGGTCGACAAGGCGAGCACGTACCCCGGCCAGGTCAGTGCCGTGTGGCCGACACCCTCGTTCAACAGCAGGTCGGTGGTCACCTTCATCATGGCCGCGGACATCGCGTAGCAGATCCCGGCCGCGGCGGCGATGAGCGCGCTGTGCATCAGCGGGCCGCGCTTCTGCGCGACCTGCACCAGCGTGACGACGGTGGCGGCGGCGATCAGCACCGCGATCAGCAGGCGGCCCTGGTCGGGCGACCCGCCCAGCGGTGCGGTGCCCTCGACCGCCAGGAACACCACCACTCCCCCGGTGATGGCCAGTCCGGCGAACCAGTCCCGCAGCGGCGGCCACCGCCGGATCGCGGCCGAGGCCATCGGCAGCGCGAAGAGCAGCTCCGTGACCAGCAGCGGCTGCACGAGCGCGATCGACCCGAAGTGCAGCGCGGCGGCCTGACTGAAAAAGCCCAACAGGTTCGTGGCCCACCCCGCGAGCCAGACCCTCTTGCGCAACAGCTTGCGGATCAGCCACAGTACGGGGACGCGGTGTTTGGCCGCGCGACCGTCGACGTCACTGTCGGCAACCTCGATCACCGCGCGGCGTTGCAGCGCGGCTGACGCGGCGAACAGGAACGCCGCGGCGAATCCGAGGAATACCGGGACTAACACGTCACTTTTCAGCGCTTCCAGTGGCGGAAAGATTCCGGGAACTCAGCCTGAACCCCCGAATCGGGCAGATAGTGCACGGTACACCGCGGGCATGGTCCCGCGCACCGCGATCGGCACTCTCAGCCACCGGGGGACGTACTGTTCGGCACGCTCCGCGACCACGGCCTTCCACACCGCTTCCGCGACCGCGCCCGCGGGCACCGGCCTGGGGCTGCGCCGCTGGTAAGGGCGGCCACGGCGGGCGAAGAACTCGGTGTCCACCACCCCCGGCACGACCACTCCGACGTGAACACCGGTACCCACGAGTTCCAGCCGGAGGCTCTCGGCGAACACGTCCAGCCCGGCCTTGCTCGCGGAGTACACCGACTCCCCCGCCACGCCCGCCCGGCCCGCGATGGAGGTGACGAAGACGACCGCCGCGCGCGGCCGCTCCAGCAGAGCGGGCAGCAGCGCGCGGGTCAACTCGACCGGTGCCGCCAGGTTCACCGTCAGCAACCGCCGGGCATCCGCCGCGGTCATCTCCGTGACCGGGCCGGCCCAGCCCATCCCGGCGTTGTTGACGAGCACGTCCACGCGGCCGGCCCGCCCGGCGATCTCCCCGGCCACCGCCTCCGCGGCACCGGGCTCGGCGAAGTCCGCACGGACGGCGACCCCGCCGGTGCGCTCCGCGAGCGCGTTCAGCCGGTCGCCGTCGCGCCCGTGCAGCACGAGGCGAGCACCTGCCTCGTGCAGCCGGAGCGCCGTGGCCGCCCCGATGCCCGACGAGGCGCCGGTGACCACCGCGACCGCACCACGGACGTCCATCAGACCCCGACCCGGGCAGCGTCGACGACGTACACCAGCGTGTCGACCGTTCCGCCCGCCTTGGCCGCGACGTCCTGCGGGAGGACCAGCAGCCGACGGCCGCCCTGCCGCATCCCCGGCAGGCCTTCCCGGAAGCCCGGCATCCCGCCGAACCTGCCGACCTCGACCTGCACCAGCTGTGGAGTGCGGAAGGAATCCTCCATCCGGACCTTGTCCGACCACGTGAGGAGCACGTAATTCACTCCCATGGTGCTGCCGGTCCCGGCGGCGGGCCCCGCGCCGGGAACGAGGTCCTTGGTCAGCACCGTGTTCGGCGCGATGCAGTCGTCCGGGATCGTGACCGCCGGCTCGCTGCCGACGTCGCCGGCCACCGTGATGTCGTCCACGGTGCACTCGATGGCGCCGGGACCGTTGCCCACCCATGTGCCCGCCGATGGCGGCGCCGGCTCAGGTGGGACGAACGGCTGCCACTGACCGGGCGAGCACGCCCCGAGGAGGGCCACCGCCGTCATGGCGGTGACCGCCGCGACCGCCCCCCGCACGGCCATCGTCAGCCGGCGACCTGGACGGCGTCGACGACGAAGACGAGCGTCTCGTTCGGCTTGATCGGGCCGTTGCCGCTCGCGCCGTAGCCCAGGTCCGGCGGGATGACCAGCAGGCGGCGGCCGCCCTGCTTGATGCCCTCCAGGCCCTGGTCCCAGCCCGGGATGGCGGTGCCGGCGCCGAGCTGGAGCGCGAACGGCTGGCCGCTGAACGAGTTCTGCTGGTCGACCTTGTCCGACCAGGTGACCAGGTCGTAGTCCATCTGCAGGGTGCTGCCCGCCTCGGCCGTCGCGCCGGTGCCCGGCTTGAGGTCCTTGGTCAGCAGCTTCGTCGGGGCGGTGCAGCCGGATGGGATGGTGATCGCCGGCTTGGTGCCGAAGTCACCGGTCACCGTGATGTCGTCCGCGGTGCACTCGTGCGCGGCGCTGCCCGAGTCGTGCCCCGCCGAGGCGCTGACCGAGGCGCCCGCCGGCTCCGGCGCCGGGTAGGTCGGGCCGCCACCGGGCGGGAAGGACGACGGGTCCTGGTCGGGAGCGCAGGCCCCGACGGCGAGGGCGGCTGCCGCCGCGAGCACGATCTTGCCAGCAGTACGCATGGCGCCACTTTAACCGGGCGTTGACGTCGGCTATCCGGCGGAGTGCACGACTCCCAGCCGCTGCGTGGCGCGGGTGTAGGCGACGTAGAGGTCGTTCCAGCCGCGCGGCGACTCCGCCACGATCCGCTCCGGCTCCAGCACCACGACGCCGTCGAACTCCAGGCCCTTGGCCTCGCCGACGGTCAGCACCGACACCGCCTCGCCGTGACCGTCCAGTTCGGAGCGGACCGCGCCCAGCCGGGACGCCGGGGCCAGCACCGCGACGGTGCCACCGTCGGCGGCCGCGACCTCCTCGTCCACAATGGACGTCAGTGGCCGCTCCCCCGCCGTGGCGCGCCACGGCCGCACCCCGGTCTCGCGCACGGACGTCGGCACCCGCAGCTCCGGATCGACCTCGGCCAGTGCCTCCGCGGCGATGTCCATGATTTCCACCGGGGTGCGGTAGTTGACGGTCAGCTCGCGCAGCCGCCAGCGGTCCTCGACGTGGCGGCCCAGCATGTCCTGCCACGACGACGCACCGCCGGGCGCGCCGGTCTGCGCCACGTCGCCGACCACCGTCATCGACCGGCTCGGGCAGCGGCGCATCAGCAGCCGCCAGTCCATCGCCGAGAGCTCCTGCGCCTCGTCGACGATGACGTGCCCGAACGTCCACGTGCGGTCGCGCGCGGCGCGCTGCGCGGCGGTCAGCTGGCTGCTGCGCTCCTGCCGCTCGGCGAACAGTTCGGCGTCGAGCACGTCGGCGATGCGGACCTGGTCCTCGTCGAGCAGTTCCTCGTCCTGGTCCATGATGTCCAGCACGCCCTCGGCGTAGGCACGCTCCTCGCGCTCCCGGCGCTCGCGGGCGGCGCGCTCGTCGGCGTCGTCCTCGCCGAGCAGCTCGGCGAGCTCGTCGAGCAGCGGCACGTCGGCGGGCGCCCACGGCGACCGCGCCGGCCGTTTCAGCACCGCCCGGTCCTCGTCGGCCAGCAGGCCGGCGGACGCGCTGAGCAGGCGATCCGGATCGGCGTAGGTGTCCCGGAGCAGGCGCTGCGGGGTCAGCTTCGGCCAGAGCTCGTCGATCGCCCCGGTCACGGCCTCGGACTCCGCGAGTTCCTTGCGGATCTCCACGTGGTCGCCCGCGTCCAGCACCGGCGCGTCGGCGTCCTCCCCCTCGGCGAGCGGGATGTCCGGCACGTCCGCGAACAGGTCGACCTCCATGCGGACCGCGGCGCGCTCGGTCAGCGCGTCGAGCATCGCGTCGACGAACACGCGCCGCGCCAGGTTGTGCGGGCGGCGGGTGCGGCGGGCCTTGTCCCTGGCCCGCTCGACGACCTCGCGGTCGAGGACCAGCACGTCGTCGTCGAAGGACACCTCGAACCGCTCCTCCGGCACCCGCTGCCGGTCGGCCACCACCCTGGTGAGGACGTCGACCATCACCGTGCGGCCCTTGACCTCGGCGGCTTCCCTGCTGTCCGTGCCGCGCGCCCGGATGCCGGGGAAGAGCTGCCCGATCGTGGACAGCAGCACGCCGGTCTCCCCGAGCGAGGGCAGCACCTGGCCGATGTAGCGCAGGAACGTGTTGTTCGGGCCCACCACGAGCACGCCGCGCGAGGCGAGCTGCCGCCGGTAGGTGTAGAGGAGGTAGGCAGCGCGGTGCAGCGCCACGGCGGTCTTGCCGGTGCCCGGCCCGCCCTGCACCACCACGACGCCGCTGAGGTCGTCGCGGATGATGTCGTCCTGCTCGGCCTGGATGGTGGCGACGATGTCGCTCATCTCGCCGGTGCGCCGGCGCTCCAGCGCGGCCAGCAGGGCGGCCTCGCCCGCCAGGCCCAGGTCGGCCTGGCTGTCGTCCACGGCACCGAGGTCCAGGATCTCGTCGTCGAGGCCGACCACCCGGCGGCTCAGCGTCCGGATGTGCCTGCGGCGCCGCACCCCCTCCGGGGAGGCGGCGGTGGCCAGGTAGAACGGCCGCGCGGCGGGCGCGCGCCAGTCCAGCAGCAGCGGCTCGTAGTCGCCGTCGGAGTCGAACAGGCCCAGCCGCCCGACGTAGGCGGGCTCGGGGTCGTCGTGGAAGTCGAGGCGGCCGAAGCACAGCCCCTGCTCGACCGAGCCCAGCTGCGCCAGCCGCTCGCTGTGCAGGCTGCTGGCCGCGTCACGCTCGGCGCTCTCCTGCGGCGTGTCGCCGTGGGAACGCAGCGCGCGCTCCAGACGGCGTTCGGCGGTGGCGCGCTCGGAGTCGAGCCTCGAGTAGAGCATGGACACGTAGTCCTGCTCGTGCTGGAGGTCGGTGGTGGTGTTGTCGTGCTGGCGGTCCCCGGCCACGGACAAGAGCAACCCACTTTCGGCTTTCGGGTGATCGGTCGGCCTAGAACCAACGAAGGTCGTGGCCGGGGAATTCCCCGGAGCCGTCAGAAGGGCAGCCCGAGCGTCGGCAGCCCGATCGCCGAGTCGACCGCGAGTGCGCAGAACAGGATCATCAGGTACGTGTTCGACCGGTGGAACAGCGCCATCGGCTTGGTCTCCACACCACGCCGGACCGCCGAGTACAGGCGGTGCGCGTAGAACAGGAACCACGATCCGGCCAGCACCGCGAACGACGCGTACAGCCAGCTCGTCGCCGGCAGCAGGAGCAGCGTCCAGCCGACCATCACCCACGAGTAGATCAGGATCTGGCGGGCCACGTGCTCGGCGGTGGCGACCACCGGCAGCATCGGCACGCCGGCGCGCTCGTAGTCGTCGCGGTACTTCATCGCCAGCGCCCAGGTGTGCGGCGGCGTCCAGAAGAAGATGACGGCGAACATCACGAACGCGGGCCACTGCACCGTGCCGGTGACGGCGGCCCAGCCGATCACCACCGGCATGCACCCGGCGGCGCCGCCCCACACCACGTTCTGCGCGGTGCGCCGCTTGAGCACCAGCGTGTACACGAAGATGTAGAACAGGATCGTGGCGATCGCCAGCACCGCGGCCAGCAGGTTCACCGTGAAGTAGAGCATCGCGAACGAGCCGAGCCCCAGCGCCAGCGCGAACACCAGCGCGTTGCGCCGCGGCACCGAGTCACGGACCAGCGGCCGCCGCTTGGTCCGGTTCATCACCTTGTCGATGTCGGCGTCGATCACGCAGTTCAGCGCGTTCGCACTGCCGGCCGCCATGGTGCCGCCGACCAGCGTCGCCAGGATCAGCCACGGCGACGGGATCGTGCGCGCGGCGAGGAACATCGCCGGAATGGTGGTGACCAGCAGGAGTTCGATGACCTGGGGCTTGGTCAGGGCGACGTAGGCGCCGACGATCCGGCGGGCGCGCCGCAGACCTCGCGGGCGCTCCTCGCCGGGGTCGACAGCGCTGGTGCTGTCACTGCGCCCGTGCGCAGCGTTCACCAACGACAATTCCGCTCCCTGAAGTCAGATTCGGGCGGTACCGAGCGAGCCAGGCACCACGACCGATCGTAATCACCGGGGTCGGACCGCGCGCGCACCGGGGTGTTGACACGGCGGGGTGTGTCGGTGCCGGAGTGCACGGGTACCCGACCCATTAGGCTGGCGCGCGGGGTTGCGCTTGTGGTCGTGCGCACGCCCGCCAGCAGGAATATCGTCTCTTCGGGATCGATTGAGATGAGTGGAGCCTGCGCGCGCGAAGACCCCGAAACTACAGAGATTGCCACCGAGAAGGACGGGGAGTTCGAGTTCAGTGTCCGATATCGCCTCCATCAGCGAGAACAACCCACTGCTGCGGCGGAACCTGCCCGCCGACTGGACCGACCTCGACACCCGCGCGGTGGACACCGTCCGGGTGCTCGCCGCCGACGCGGTCGAGAACTGCGGCAGCGGCCACCCCGGCACCGCGATGAGCCTGGCGCCGGTGGCGTACTCGCTCTTCCAGCGGATCATGCGGCACGACCCGGCCGATCCGGAGTGGCCGGCGCGTGACCGGTTCGTCCTCTCCGCCGGGCACTCCAGCCTGACGCTCTACATCCAGCTCTTCCTCGCCGGCTACGGCCTGGAGATGGCGGACCTGGAGCAGCTGCGCAAGTGGGGCTCGCAGACCCCGGGCCACCCGGAGTACCAGCACACCAAGGGCGTGGAGACCACCACCGGCCCGCTGGGGCAGGGCCTGGCCAACGCGGTCGGCATGGCGATGGCCGCCCGCCGCGAGCGCGGTCTGCTCGACCCCGAGCCCGCCCCCGGCGAGAGCATCTTCGACCACCACGTCTTCGTGATCGCCTCCGACGGCGACATCGAGGAAGGCGTGACCTCCGAGGCGTCGTCCATCGCGGGCCGCCAGGAGCTGGGCAACCTGGTCGTCATCTACGACGACAACAAGATCTCGATCGAGGACGACACGAACATCGCCCTGTCCGAGGACACCGCGAAGCGGTACGAGTCCTACGGCTGGCACGTCCAGGTCGTCGAGGGCGGCGAGGACGTCGTGGCGATCGAGGAGGCCATCGCGGCCGCCAAGGCGGAGACCACGCGCCCCTCGTTCATCCTGCTGCGCACCGTGATCGGCTATCCGGCGCCGAACAAGATGAACACCGGCAAGGCGCACGGCGCCGCGCTCGGCGGAGACGAGGTCGCCGCGGTGAAGCAGATCCTGGGCTTCGACCCGGAGAAGAGCTTCCAGATCGAGGACGAGGTGCTGGCCCACACCCGGGCGGCCCTGGACCGCGGCAAGAAGGAGCGCGCCGCCTGGCAGGAGCGCTACGACGCGTGGGCCGCGGCGAACCCGGAGCGCAAGAAGCTGGCCGACCGGCTCTCCACGCGTGACCTGCCCGAAGGCTGGGCGGAGAAGCTGCCGAGCTGGGAGCCGGACGCGAAGGGCATCGCGACCCGCAAGGCCTCCGGTGAGGTCCTCAACGCACTGGCCGACGTGCTGCCGGAGTTGTGGGGCGGTTCGGCCGACCTGGCCGAGAGCAACAACACCACCATGAAGGGCGCCGACTCGTTCGGCCCGGAGAAGGCCTCGACCGGCATGTGGCAGGCCAACCCCTACGGCCGCACGCTGCACTTCGGTGTCCGCGAGCACGCCATGGGCTCGATCCTCAACGGCATCGCGCTGCACGGCGGCACCCGTCCCTACGGCGCCACCTTCCTGGTGTTCTCCGACTACATGCGCCCGCCGGTGCGGCTGGCCGCGCTGATGCACGCGCCGGTCACCTACGTGTGGACGCACGACTCGATCGGTCTCGGCGAGGACGGCCCGACGCACCAGCCGATCGAGCACCTGTCCGCGCTGCGCGCCATCCCGGGCCTCAACGTGGTCCGGCCCGCGGACGCGAACGAGACCGCCGGCGCGTGGAAGGCCGCGCTGGAGGACAAGCGCCACCCGACCGGCATGGCGCTGACCCGGCAGAACGTGCCGGTGCTCGAAGGCACCTCGGCGGACAAGGTCGCCAAGGGTGCCTACGTGCTCGCCGAAGCCTCCTCCGGCACCCCCGAACTGGTGCTGATGGGCACCGGCTCGGAGGTCCAGCTCGCGGTCGAGGCCCGCGAGGCGCTGGAGGCCGATGGCGTGCCCACCCGGGTCGTGTCGGTCCCGTGCTTCGAGTGGTTCGAGGCGCAGGACGAGGCCTACCGCGAGTCGGTGCTTCCCAGCGGGGTGAAGGCCCGCGTGTCGGTCGAGGCCGGCATCGCGCAGCCGTGGTACCGCTTCGTCGGTGACGCCGGGGAGATCGTCTCGATCGAGCACTTCGGGGCTTCGGCCGACTACAAGACCCTGTTCCGCGAGTTCGGGTTCACCGCCGACGCCGTGGTCGACGCCGCGCGACGCTCGCTCGCCAAGACCAAGAACTCCTGACCACGCACTAAGGGGATGAAGTCATGAGCGACAACCTTGCTCAGCTGTCTCAGGCCGGCGTGTCGATCTGGCTCGACGACCTGTCCCGCGAACGGCTGAACTCCGGCAACCTGGCCGAGCTCATCCGTGACCGGCACGTCGTCGGTGTCACGACCAACCCGACGATCTTCGCCAACGCCCTGTCCCACGGTGAGGCATACGACGAGCAGGTCCGCGAGCTGGCCGCCCGCGGTGCCGACGTCCACGCCGCCGTGCGCGAGCTGACCACCACCGACGTGCGCAACGCCGCGGACGTGTTCCGCGACGTCTACGCGAGCTCGGGCGGCGTGGACGGCCGCGTGTCGATCGAGGTCGACCCGAGCCTGGCCCGTGACACCGAGAAGACGGTGGCGCAGGCGCAGGACCTGTGGAAGACCGTCGACCGGCCGAACATCTTCGTCAAGATCCCGGCCACCGAGGAGGGCCTGCCCGCGATCACGAAGACGCTCGCGGAGGGCATCAGCGTCAACGTCACGCTGATCTTCTCGGTCGAGCGCTACCGCGCGGTGATCGACGCCTTCTTCGCCGGACTGGAGCAGGCCAAGGCCAACGGCCACGACCTCGCCTCGATCGAGTCGGTCGCGTCGTTCTTCGTGTCCCGCGTGGACGCCGAGGTCGACAAGCGGCTGGACAAGATCGGCACCGACGAGGCCAAGGCGCTGCGCGGCGAGGCCGCCATCGCCAACGCCCGGCTCGCCTACGCCGCCTACGAGGAGCTGTTCGCGACCGACCGCTGGCAGGCGCTGGCCGCCGCGGGCGCCCGGCCGCAGCGGCCGCTGTGGGCCTCCACCGGCGTGAAGGACCCGTCCTACTCCGACACCCGCTACGTCGACCAGCTCGTCGTCGCCGACACGGTCAACACGATGCCGGAGAAGACGCTGTTCGCCGCCGCCGACCACGCCAAGGTCGAGGGCGACAAGGTCACCGGCACCGGCGCGCAGGCGCAGGAGGTGTTCGACAAGCTGGCCGCGGCCGGCATCGACATCACCGACGTGTTCCTGACGCTGGAGAACGAGGGCGTCGAGAAGTTCGACAAGTCCTGGGCCGAGCTGCTGGAGACGGTCACCGGCCAGCTCGAGAAGGCGAAGGGCTGACGCCGTGGTGGGGGAAGAACTGACCGTCACGATCAGCGACGAGGAGCTGGCCGCCAAGGCGGCCCCGTTGGTCGGCACGCTCGTCGCCGACCAGGTCGCGTCGAAGCTCGCGGCGCAGGACCCTGCCCTGTGGGGGTCCGACGCCGAGTCCGAAGCCTCGATCCGGCTGTCCTGGACGACGCTGCACAAGTCGTCGCGTCCGCTGATCGGCGAGATCGAGGCGCTGCGCGAGGAGCTGCGCGGCGAGGGCGTCGACCGGATCGTCCTGGCAGGCATGGGCGGTTCCTCGCTCGCGCCGGAGGTCATCGCGGCGACCGAGCACGTGGCGCTGACGGTGCTCGACACCACCGATCCGGGCCAGGTCGCCGACGCGCTGGCCGGTGACCTGCAGCGCACGGTGCTGGTGGTGTCGTCGAAGTCCGGTGGCACGGTGGAGACCGACAGCCATCGCCGGATCTTCGCGAAGGCGTTCGCCGACAACGGCATCGACGCCGCGAGCCGCATCGTCGTGGTCACCGACCCGGGCTCGCCGCTGTCGGAGCTGGCGGAGAAGGAGGGGTACCGCAAGGTGTTCCTCGCCGACCCGCACGTCGGTGGCCGCTACTCGGCGCTCACCGCGTTCGGGCTGGTGCCGGCCGGTCTGGCCGGTGCCGACATCGCCCGGCTGCTCGACCAGGCCGCGGCGGCCGCGCAGGTCCTCGGCGAGGACAACGCCGACAACCCGGCCGTCAAGCTGGCGGCCGCGTGGGGCGCCGCGCACGAGGGCGGTGCCGAGAAGGTCGTGCTCGCCGACACCGGGTCCGGCATCACGGGTTTCGCCGACTGGGCGGAGCAGCTGATCGCCGAGTCGACCGGCAAGCTCGGCACCGGTCTGCTGCCGGTCGCCGTGGACGGCCCGGCCGCACCCGGGTTCGCCGACGCCGGTGCCGACGCGACCCCGGTCGCGGTCGGCCCGGCCAGCGGTCCCGCCAAGATCGCGACCACCGGTTCGCTGGGCGCGCAGTTCCTGCTCTGGGAGTTCGCCACCGCGATCGCCGGGCGCCTGCTGAAGATCAACCCGTTCGACCAGCCGGACGTGGAGGCCGCGAAGAAGGCCGCCCGCGCGCTGCTGGACGACCCGTCGAAGCTGACCGGCGGCGAAACGCCGACCACGGTGGACGACGCGGTGGAGATCTTCGCGGCGGCCGGAGTGAGCGGCGACGGCTCGCTGACCGACGTGCTGCGCGAGTTCCTCGCGAGCGCGCCGGAGGGCGGCTACCTCGCGGTGCAGGCCTACCTGGACCGGCTCGACGACGCCTCGGCGTCGCTGCTGCGCCCGGAACTGGCCCGGCGGACCGGGCTGCAGACCACGTTCGGGTGGGGGCCGCGGTTCCTGCACTCGACCGGCCAGTACCACAAGGGCGGTCACCAGAACGGCATCTTCCTGCAGATCACCGGCGCCGCCGAGTCCGATCTGGACGTGCCGGACCGGCCCTACACCCTGGGCCAGCTGCAGCACGCGCAGGCGCTGGGTGACGGCCAGGTGCTCACCGAGCACGGCCGCCCGGTGCTGCGGCTGCACCTGACCGACCGTGCCGCGGGCCTGGCCGAACTGATGCGCGCCGTACAGGAGGTTGGCGAGTGACTCCACCCAGGTGGAACAACCCGCTGCGGGACCCGAGGGACAAGCGGCTGCCGAGGATCGCCGGGCCGTCCAGCCTGGTGATCTTCGGCGTCACCGGTGACCTCTCCCGCAAGAAGCTGATGCCGGCGATCTACGACCTCGCCAACCGCGGGCTGCTGCCCGCCGGGTTCTCCCTGGTCGGCTTCGCCCGGCGGGACTGGGAGAACGAGGACTTCGGTCAGCTGGTCCACGACGCGGTCGCCGAGCACGCCCGGACCCCGTTCCGCGAGTCGGTCTGGAACCGGCTCGCCGAAGGCATCCGCTTCGTGCAGGGCACCTTCGACGACGACGACGCGTTCGACCGGCTCGCGCAGACGGTGCGCGACCTGGACGCCGAACGCGGCACCGGTGGCAACACCGCGTTCTACCTGTCGATCCCGCCGAGCGCGTTCCCGGTGGTCACCAAGCAGCTCGCGCGGTCCGGTCTGGCCGCGGCCGACGACGAGTCGTGGCGCCGCGTGGTGATCGAGAAGCCGTTCGGGCACGACCTGGCCAGCGCCAAGGAACTCAACGGGATCGTCAACGACGTCTTCCCCGAGGAGTCGGTGTTCCGCATCGACCACTACCTCGGCAAGGAGACCGTCCAGAACATCCTCGCGCTGCGCTTCGCCAACCAGCTGTTCGAACCGATCTGGAACGCCAACTACGTCGACCACGTCCAGATCACGATGGCCGAGGACATCGGGCTGGGCGGCCGCGCCGGGTACTACGACGGCATCGGCGCGGCGCGCGACGTGATCCAGAACCACCTCCTCCAGCTGCTCGCGTTCACCGCGATGGAAGAGCCGCTGTCGTTCGAGCCGCGGGCGCTGCGGGCCGAGAAGATCAAGGTGCTGCGGGCCATCAAGCCGATGCGGCCCTTCGACGAGACCACCGCGCGCGGCCAGTACACCGGCGGCTGGCAGGGCGGCAAGAAGGTGCCGGGCCTGCTGCAGGAGGCCGGGTTCGCCAAGGACTCGACCACCGAGACCTACGCCGCGGTGTCGCTGGAGGTGCAGAACCGGCGCTGGGCCGGGGTGCCGTTCTACCTGCGCACCGGCAAGCGGCTGGGCCGCCGGGTCACCGAGATCGCCATCGTGTTCAAGCGGGCGCCGCACCTGCCCTTCGACTACACCTCGACGGAGGAGCTGGGGCAGAACGCCCTGGTGATCCGGGTGCAGCCGGACGAGGGTGTGACGCTGCGGTTCGGTTCCAAGGTGCCGGGCACCACGATGGAGGTCCGCGACGTCACGATGGACTTCGGCTACGGGCACGCGTTCACCGAGTCCTCGCCGGAGGCCTACGAGCGGCTGATCCTCGACGTGCTGCTCGGGGAGCCGTCGCTGTTCCCGGTCAACGAAGAGGTCGAGCTGTCCTGGGAGATCCTCGACCCGATCCTGGACTTCTGGGCCAAGAACGGCGCGCCGGAGCCCTACGCGCCGGGCACCTGGGGCCCGGGCACCGCGGACGAGGTTCTGGAGCGCAGCGGCCGCAACTGGAGGCGCCCGTGATCATCGACCTGCCCTCGACCACGACCTCGCAGGTCAACCGGAAGATGGTCGAGCTGCGTGAGCGCGGCGGTGCCGTCGCGCTGGGCCGGGTGCTGACGCTGGTGATCGTCGACGACGACGGCGAGCACCTGGAAGCACACATCGACGCGGCCAACGAGGCCAGCCGCGAGCACCCGTGCCGGGTGATCGTGCTGGCGCGCGGATCGCGCACGGCCGCGGCCCGGATCGACGCCCAGATCCGCGTGGGCGGTGACGCCGGCGCGAGCGAGGTGATCATCCTGCGGCTGTACGGCCCGCTGGCCTCGCAGGGGCAGAGCGCGGTGATCCCGCTGCTGCTGCCCGATGCGCCGATCGTGGCGTGGTGGCCCAGTTCCGGGCCGAAGGTGCCGTCGCAGGACCCGATCGGCGAGCTCGCGCAGCGGCGCATCACCGACTCGGCCGCCGAGCGGAACCCGATAAGAGCTCTGGGCGCGCGCCGCAAGGCGTACGTGCCCGGCGACACCGACCTGGCCTGGACGCGCCTGACCAACTGGCGTGCCCAGCTGGTCGCGGCGCTGGACCTGCCGCCGTACGAGAAGGTCAGCGCCGCGACGGTGACCGGTGAGGCGGACTCGCCGTCCACCGAGCTGCTGGCGGGCTGGCTCGCCGAGTACCTGAAGGTGCCGGTGCGGCGGGTCAAGACGACCACGGCGCAGGGCATCGTGTCGGTGGCGCTGGAGCGCCGGTCCGGGGCGATCGAGCTGCACCGGCCGGACGGCAAGATCGGCACGCTGATGCAGCCCGGTCAGCCCACGCGGCGCATCGCGCTGCACCGGCGCAACACGAAGGATTGCCTGATCGAGGAGCTGCGGCGCCTCGACCCGGACGAGATCTTCGAGGCGTCGCTGCAGGGTCTGGACAAGCTGGCCTCCGGTGCGGCGAAGAAGGCGCCCGCGAAGAAGCCGGCGAAGTCGAAAGCGGGCGCGTGATGGCCGAGGTGGTGGTCTACTCCGGCGGTGAGCTGCTCGCGGCCGCGGCGGCGGCCCGGCTGGTCACGCGCCTGGCCGACCTGCAGGCCGCGAAGGGGTCGGCGTCGCTGGTGCTGACCGGCGGCGGCACCGGGATCGCGGTGCTGGAGCAGCTGCGCCGCTCCCCCGCCCGTGACGCGGTCGACTGGTCGCGCCTGGACTTCTACTGGGGCGACGAGCGGTTCGTGCCCGCGGACGACGACGAGCGCAACGAGAAGCAGGCCCGCGAGGCGCTGCTCGACCACGTGCCCGTCGACCCGAAGCGGGTGCACGCGATGGCGGCCTCGGACGGCGAGTTCGGCGACGACGTGGACGCGGCCGCCGCCGCGTACGCGCGGGTGCTGGCGGACAACGCCCCGGCCGGGAGCGACGTGCCGGAGTTCGACATCTGTCTGCTCGGCCTCGGCGGCGAGGGGCACACCGCTTCGGTGTTCCCCGATTCGCCCGCGGTGCACGAGACCGAGCGGTCGGTGGTGGCCGTACGCGACTGCCCGAAGCCGCCGCCGACGCGCGTTTCGCTGACGCTGCCCGCGATCCGCCGCGCGCACGACGTGTGGCTGATGACGACGGGCGAGGCGAAGGCGGAGGCGGTCGCGCTCGCCCTGTCCGGTGCGAGCGAGGTGCAGGTTCCGGTGGCCGGGGCGCGGGGGCAGCAGCGGACGCTGTGGCTGCTCGACCGCACCGCGGCGGGCAAGCTGCCCACGACCTGACCCGAGTGGGTGAAGGCCGCCGGGCCTTCACCTCGACGTCCTGGAGGGCCCGCCGGTGAGCTTCCCGCTCACCGGCGGGCCTTCCGGTGTTTTTCGGGCCATGTGTGGTCCGCGTTAGCATCCGCACATTGTTGTGCGCCCCCGCGTCCCGATCGGGTGATCCCGGACTCTCATAGTCAGTCCACAAGACGAGTGAGGTCCAAACCATGAGCACCGAAGGACTCTCCATCGGGATTTCGGTCGGCGGCCCAGGCGCGGGGGCCGCCGACCGGGCGCACCGCGGTTCGCGCCGGGCGGCTCTGGCTCGCCGTGCGGTGTGGACGGCGCTGGCGGTCGACGTGGCCGCGATCCTCGTCGCCGTGCTCGACGTCTGGCTCGTCATCCCCGAGAAGGCGCCGCCGTACTCGATCTACCTGTCCGGGCTCGCGTGCCTGGCACTGGCCGGGCGCCGGTGGCTGCCCTTCGGCGTGGTGCTGCTGACCGTGCCCGGGTTCCTCACCGGCTGGTCGCAGCTGGCCGCGATGATCGCGCTGGGGATGCTCGCCACCCGCAAACAGACCCACTGGCAGGTGTGGGTCGCCGCCGGACTGGTGTGGATGTGCCGGTTCGTGCAGTGGCCGCTGGCGGACTTCGCCCAGCTCAGCTGGCGGGAACACGTCCTCGACGGCATCTACGGCGTGCTCGTGGCGGGCATGCCGATCGCCATCGGGCTGCTCATCGGCGCCCGCGCGCAGCTCTCCCAGAAGCTGGGTGAGCTGGCCGCCTCCCGCGACCGGGAACGCAAACTCACCGCGGATGCGGTGCGCGCCGAGGAACGGGCCCGGCTCGCCCGCGAGATGCACGACGGGGTCTCCCACGACATCACGCTGATCGCGATGCAGGCCGGGGTGCTCAGCGCACAGGAGTCGCCGTCGGCGCGACAGACCGCCGAGGTCATCCGGCAACTGTCCACCCGAACCCTGGAGGAGCTGCGGTCACTGGTCGGTGTACTGCGCTCCGGCCTGGAGGACGACGGCCCACAGCCCGGCATCGGCGAACTCGGCAAACTGGTGCACGACTGCGCCGTCCCGGTCCGGCTCACCATGGACGACGTACCGCACGAGGTCCCACCGAAGGTGTCCGCCGCGGCGTACCGGACGGTGCAGGAGGCGCTGACCAACGTCCGCAAACACGCGCCAGGCGCCACTGCCACGGTGCAGGTGCGCGGAGACGGTCAGGCGCTGAGCGTCGAGGTGGAGAACGAGTGTCCCCGGGATGAAGCTCCTGTGCTGCCCTCCGGTGGGTATGGGCTGACCGGGTTGGCTGAACGGGCCCGGTTGCTCGGCGGGAGTTTGGAGACGTGTCCCACCGAGGGGGGCGGGTTCCGGGTGCGGGCCCGGTATCCGTTGGGGGTCTGAGTACGGAAATCGCGGCTGGTGCTCGCGGCTGCCTGGGCTGCCGGTACGCGGGTTCTTGCGCTGCGCGCGCTTTGGCGCTGCGCGCGGCTGAGGGCGCCGGGCGTTTTTGGGTCTGCCGAACCCGATCTTTTAGTGTTCGGTTGCCGAGCCATCGGCTCGGCAACCGATGTAGCTGGGGATCGGGTTGCAGGAGGGGTGTGGTTCGGGGCTGGTCGCTTTGCGTTGCCGGGTGGCGGTCCCTGAGTGGCCAACACAGTGCCCGGAGCGGCCAACACAGTGCCCGGAGCGGCCAACACAGTGCCCGGAGCGGCCAACACAGTGCCCGGAGCGGCCAACACGCCGAAGGCTCGGCGTGTTGGCCGCTCCCGTCGTCGTGTTTGCCGTTCGCGGCAGTGTGTTGGCCGCTCCGGTCGCCGTGTTTGCCGCTCCGGCGCGCGAGTCCCACGCTCCCGTGCGCGAGTTCTACGCTCCGGCGCGCGAGTTCCACGTCCGGGGCAGGGCGAAAGGGGTGGGTCAGATGCACGAACGGACCCGTCCCGCCGGGGTGACGGCGGAGGAGCGGGTCCGTGCGTGGGCGTAGTGCTCAGATTTGGCGACGCTGGCGCAGGCGCTCGAGCGCCTCGGCGAGGATGGCCTCGCCGTCGGCGTCGCTGCGCCGCTCCTTCACGTACGCCAGGTGGGTCTTGTAGGGCTCGGTCCGCGGTGCGGCCGGCGGGTTCTTCTGGTCCTGACCGCCGGGGAGCCCGCAGCGGGGGCAGTCCCACTCGTTCGGAATCTCCGCTTCCATGGCGAAGGACGGCTGGGACTCGTGCCCGTTGGCACACCAGTACGATACCCGGCGACGGGGAGCGGACTCGCCGCGCTCCGATTCCCCGGACGGACCGGCACCGACCCTGGTGCCTCTGATTGCGTTACCGCCAACCATGAATCCTCACAGTGTTTGTGGCGGCGCACCCCCCATAGGCACGCCCGTGCATTCAGTGTCCGTCACACCTTCAGCAGCAGGCCCAGGCCCACGATGCTGATCAGCCAGATGGCACCCAGCAGCAGGGTGATGCGGTCGAGGTTCTTCTCGGCCACGCTCGACCCCGCCAGGCTCGACTGCATGCCACCCCCGAACAGCGAGGACAACCCGCCACCACGCCCGCGGTGCAGCAGCACGGCGATCACCAGCAGCGTGCTGGACGCGATCAGCAGGATCTGCAGGAAAAGCTTCATCTCATCCTCTGGTCTTCGGGTTGCCTGATCGTGTGACGGTCTGAGGTTGCCAGACTACCCGCCGATCCCCCGCTTACGGCAGCGGCCCACCGGCGGCCAGCGCGCAGAGCTTGGTGAACTCCTCGGCCTGCAAGCTCGCCCCGCCCACCAGCGCACCGTCGATGTTGTCGCACGCGACCAGCTCGGCGATGTTGCCCGACTTGACCGAACCGCCGTAGAGCACCCGGACCTCGTCGGCGATCTCCGCGCCGTACTTGTCGGCCAGCGCCCCGCGCAGGGCCTTGCAGACCTCCTCGGCGTCGGCCGCCGTCGCGACCTTGCCCGTGCCGATGGCCCACACCGGCTCGTAGGCCACCACGACGTCGCGGACCTGCTCGGCCTTGAGTCCCTTGAGCGCGGCGAGCAGCTGCTCGTGGCAGTGGCCGACGTGACCGCCCGCCTCCCGCACCTCAAGCTTCTCACCGACACACAGGATCGGCTTGACGCCGTGCTTGAGCGCCGCCCGGACCTTCTTGCCGACCAGCTCGTCGTCCTCACCGTGGTACTCGCGCCGCTCCGAGTGCCCGACCGTCACGTAGGAACACCCGAGCTTGGCGAGCATCGGCCCCGAGACGTCACCGGTGTAGGCACCGGAGTCGTGCGGCGAGAGGTCCTGCGCGCCGTAGGTCAGCAGCAGCTTGTCCCCGTCGACCAGGGTCTGGATGCTGCGGATGTCGGTGAACGGCGGCAGCACCGCGACATCGACCTTGGCGTAGTACTTCTCCGGCAACGAGAAGGCGATCTTCTGCACCAGGGCGATGGCCTCGAGGTGGTTGAGGTTCATCTTCCAGTTGCCCGCGATGAACGGCTTGCGCGCCATCAGGCACCACCTTCCAGCACCGCGACACCCGGCAGCTCCTTGCCCTCGAGATATTCGAGGGAGGCGCCACCACCGGTCGAGATATGCGAGAACTTCTCCTCCGGCAGACCCAGCACGCGCACCGCGGCGGCCGAGTCGCCACCGCCGACCACGCTGAACGCGTCCGAATCGGCGATCGCCCGCGCGACACCCTTGGTGCCGGACGCGAACGGGGCCATCTCGAACACGCCGGCCGGGCCGTTCCAGAACACCGTCTTCGCCGCGGCGACCTCGGACGCGAAGTGCTCGGTGGTCCGCGGGCCGATGTCCAGGCCCATCCAGCCGTCCGGGATCGACTCGGCCGCGACGGTGTCGGTGGCCGCGTCGGCGGCGAACTTGTCCGCCACCACGACATCCGAGGGCACCACGATCTTGTCGGCGTGCTCGGCGAGCAGCTTGCGCGCGGTCTCCACGAAGTCCTCCTCCAGCAGGGAGGAACCGACGCGGTAGCCCTGCGCGGACAGGAACGTGAAGGCCATGCCGCCGCCGATGAGGAGCCGGTCGACCTTCGGCAGGAGCGCCTCGATGACGGCGAGCTTGTCCGACACCTTCGACCCGCCCAGCACGACCACGTACGGCCGCTGCGGGTCGCCGGTCAGCTTGCTCAGCACGTCCAGCTCGGCGAGCACCAGGCCACCCGCGTAGGCGGGCAGCTCGCGGGCCACGTCGTAGACCGAAGCCTGCTTGCGGTGCACCACACCGAACCCGTCGGACACGAAAGCACCGTTGTCGCCGGCCAGAGTCGCGAGCTCGCGGGCCAGCCCGGCGCGCTCCTCCGCCACCTTGCTGGTCTCACGCGGGTCGAACCGCACGTTCTCCAGCAGGGCTACGGCACCGTCGGGCAGGTCGGCGACGACCGCGCGGGCCTGCTCGCCGACCACGTCACCCGCGAGGCGCACCTCGGAGCCGAGCAGCTCGCCGAGCCGGTCGGCGACCGGGCGCAGCGAGTACTTGGCCTCGGGAGTGCCTTTCGGGCGGCCGAGGTGGGCCGCCACGATCACCTTCGCGCCGGCCTCGGCCAGGCGCTGGATCGTCGGCAGCGCGGCCCGTACCCGGCCGTCATCGGTGATGACCGAGCCGTCGAGCGGCACGTTCAGGTCCGACCGGACCAGAACGCGCCGCCCGGAGACACCCTCGGACAGGAGGTCTTCGAGAGTTTTGACTGCCATGGCCTCAGGAGAGCTTCGAGCCGACGAGCTTGACCAGGTCCGCGAGGCGGTTGGAGTAGCCCCACTCGTTGTCGTACCAGCCGAAGACCTTGACCTGGTTGTCGATGACCTTGGTCAGCGGGGCGTCGAAGATGCAGGACGCCGGGTCGTTGACGATGTCACTCGACACGATCGGGTCCTCGCTGTAGCGGAGGATGCCGGCCAGCGGGCCCTCGGCGGCGGCCTGGTAGGCGGCGTTGATCTCCTCGACGGAAGCCTTCTTGGCCAGGTCGACGGTGAGGTCGGTGATCGAGCCGGTCGGCACCGGCACGCGCAGCGAGTAGCCGTCCAGCTTGCCGTTGAGCTCCGGCAGCACCAGGCCGATGGCCTTGGCGGCACCGGTGGAGGTCGGCACGACGTTCAGCGCGGCGGCGCGGGCACGGCGCGGGTCCTTGTGCGGGCCGTCCTGCAGGTTCTGGTCCTGCGTGTAGGCGTGGATGGTCGTCATCAGGCCCTTTTCGATGCCGAAGCTCTCGTGCAGGACCTTGGCGAGCGGGCCGAGGCAGTTGGTGGTGCAGGACGCGTTCGAGATGATCGTCTGCGAGCCGTCGTAGAGGTTGTCGTTGACGCCCAGCACCACGGTCAGGTCCTCGCCCTTGGCCGGCGCGGAGATGATCACCTTCTTGGCGCCACCGGCGACATGGGCCTTGGCGGCGTCGGCGTTGGTGAAGAAGCCGGTCGACTCGACGACGACGTCCACGCCCAGGTCACCCCAGGGCAGGTTGGCCGGGTCGCGCTCGGCGAGTGCCTTGATGGTCTTGCCACCGACGACGATGCCGTCTTCGCTGACGCTGACCTCTTCGGGGTAGCGGCCCAGGACGCTGTCGTACTTGAGCAGCTGCGCCATCGTGTTGACGTCGCCGAGGTCGTTGAACGCCACCACCTCGATGTCGTGGCCCGCGGCCTGCACGGCGCGGAAGAAGTTGCGGCCGATCCGACCGAAGCCGTTCACACCTACGCGAACCGTCACTGCTGCTTCTCTCCTCGGGTTCGTCCCGGCTCGCAGAACCGGGCACACATCTTCGGGCTCCGGGCCAACCCTAGCTGGGCTGGCCTGCGTGTACTCGCACACCCTAACGAGATGTGCACCACCGTGGGGAATCGATCAAGACGTCGATCAAGATGACAGATCTCGCTCGACGGGCGTCCGGAATTTCGGTATGACCGTGACCCCGCCGAGACGGCCGTGCAACCGTTCGGCGGCGGCCTCGATCGCCGTCGTTCCGTCGGCACCGATGTCCTCCAGCAGACGGATCGCGATCTCGCCGTCCGGCCGCTGGGCCCAGCCGCCGACGATCCGGCCGTCCCACCACACGGTCGGGCCGATGTTGCCGGTGCGGTCGAACAGCAGCGGCTGGTGCTCGCCGAGGAACCAGCCCCGGTCCTGCCATCCCATCGGGGTCGGGTCGAGTGCGGGCAGCAGGGCGGCGACGGGACCGGGCACCTCGACCGGCTCGTCGTCCCCGGGCAGCGCGATCCCGGGGCCACTGTCGAGGTCGACCTCGGCCGGCCTCAGCGCGGCGAGCGCCTTCTTGACCTGGCCCGCGGTCCACCCGGTCCACCACTTGAGGTCGGCGACCGGCGCCGGGCCGAAGGTGCGCAGCCAGCGTCTCGCCAGCTCGGCGCGGGCCTGGTCGGCGTCGAGTGGTTCGAGGCCGGGCAGCCAGGCACCGACGGTGGACCACGCGTACTGGGTGGACAGCCAGGTGCCGCGTGGCCTGCCGCGGACGATGCGGCCCTGCGCGGCGAGCAGGAACAGCACCCGGTTGGTGATGTAGCCGCGCGCTTCGTACGGTTTGCCCGCGGCCATGACGATCTCGGTGCGCAGCCGGGGCTCACCGTCGGCGATCTGCTGGGCGAACGCCTTGCCGCGGGCCTCCAGCGCCGCGTAGGCGCCCTTTTCCACATCAGCCAGCCAGGCGTCCAGGTCACCGTCCAGTTCCGCGGTGCCCAGGTGCTGGAGCAGGAGTTTGCGCTGCCGTGTGGCGATGTCGTCGGCGCAGGCGGCCTGGACGACCGGCACGAGGCCCCGCGGCACCACGAACATCGTGCGGCGCATGCCGAGCATGCGCACCAGAGTGCGCTCGTCGTAGAGGGCGCGCTCGACGTCCTCGGTGCCCAGCGCCGTCCGGGCCAGCACGGACAGGTGCACCGTGGCCGGATCGGTCGCGTGCAGGACGACGAGACTTTCGGCGACCTCTTCCGGGCTGTCGGCCGGCGCCGCGAGACGGTGCCGGGCGACCAGCCGGGCGCGGCGCTGGTCGTTCCCCAGTTTTCTGCTCATCTGGCCGTTGTATCACCGGGGTACGACAGTTCAGGAGTAATAAGGCGGCCCGCTGTCGTAACGCATCGTCGCCGTCGACGTGTCGCGCTCGTGGCGGCGGCGCCGTGCGGTGGCGGCCACGGTGTTCACCAGGAGTGCGATCACCGCGCCGATCGCGAGGTTGATCAGCGCCGTGGCGATCTTGCCGTCCCAGCGGACCGTGAGCGTCAGCGGGAGCACGATGCCGATCGCGGTGATCAGCACCATGATCCACCCGAAGAACTGGTTCGGCGCGGGTGTGGCGAGGCTGAGCAGGTGCATCAGGCCGGTCGCCAGCAGGGCCGCCGCGGCGGCGCACAGCGCGTAGGTGACGGTGTTCGCGTTGCCCCAGATGCCGTTGCCCTTCGGAGCGAGGACGGCGACGTCGAACAGGCCGCGGCTGATCAGCAGCCCGACGACGGCCACCAGCGCGGCGACGACCGCGGTCGCCACCCCGCCGGCCCACAGCCGGCCGTAGTCGGGTTCGGTCGGGTCACTCGGCGGGTATCCGGTCACTGTTCCGGGGTTGGCCCCTCGACCTGCGGATAAACATTCGTCACCCGGGCGGCGGCGCCGATACGCTCGGCGGATGGTGTCGCCCAGCCACTTCGCGGCCTTCGCCGCACTGGTGTTCCTGATGGTCGTGGTTCCCGGTCCGAGCGTGCTGTTCACCGTGAGCCGCGCGCTGACGGTCGGGCGCCGCGACGCGCTCATCACCGTGCTCGGCAACGCGGCCGGCGTGTACGCGCAGGTCGTGGCGATCGCGTTCGGGATGGGCGCGATCGTGCAGACCTCGACGACCGTGTTCACGGTGATCAAGCTGGCCGGGGCCGCGTACCTGGTCTACCTGGGTGTGCAGGCGGTACGGCGCCGCCGGAAGCTGTCCGAGGCGCTGGCGAACGCGGTCCGCGCGACACCGGGCCGCACGATGGCGGTGCTGCGCGACGGCTTCGTGGTCGGGTTCGCCAACCCGAAGTCGATCGTGTTCCTGGCCGCCGTGCTGCCACAGTTCGTCGACCACTCGGCGGGCCGGGTGCCGCTGCAGATCATCGTGCTCGGTATCGCGCTGCCGGTGATCGCGGTGGTGTCGGACAGCGCGTGGGCCCTGGTTGCGGGGACGGCTCGTGCGTGGTTCGCGCGGTCGCCGAAGCGACTCGAACTGGTCGGCGGGACGGGTGGGCTGGTGATGATCGGGCTCGGCGCCGGGCTGGCTGTCAATGGGCGGTCGGATTAGGACAAGCGCGGCGCCGTGCTGTGGCGAGCGCCAGCGAGCTGCAGTAACACCGGAGCTGGGTGGTCATCCCGGAGCCAGCCCGTCCGGCGAGGACTATCCCTTGATCTTTGAACCCGGGCTTCCGGCAGGCGAGGTGACCGCTGGGCACGCCGCCGCCCAGTAGTCGGTCACCACAGACCGCCCCCGCCCCTCCTCGCGGATGGTTTTCAGTCGCCGAGCAGACGCGTCAAGGCGGGAAAGAGTGCCTTGACCCGCCTGATCGGCGACCGAAGCGGGCTGGGGATGAGGGGCGGGGGAGGTCCGGGCCGGTCGGGTGTTGCCTTGCGTTGCCGGGTGGCGGTCCCGGAAGGGCAAACACGCCAGCGGGAACGGCAAACACGGCGCCCGGAAGGGCAAACACGGCGCCGGGAGCGGCCAACACGCCCGGGGGCGTGAGGGTGTGCGTCAGGTGTCCGCCGTCTGCTCCCCTGGCTTCGTGAACAGCCGCGTCGCCGAGATGCGGGCTGTGCCGTCGGGCTCGTCGAGGGCGTCGAGGTGGTTGCGGATCGTCGCGTCGACGGACAGGTATTTGCGGCCCGCGCGCAGGTCCGCGTCGTTGCGCAGGCGCACGATCAGGGGGAACTCCGACAGTGCTCCGGCGTCGAACAGGCCCGTCGTGTAGATCAGCTGCACTCCCAGCGCCTCGGCGACCACCCGCTGCAACTCCAGCAGGTACCCGGCCGACGCGCGGCCGATCGGGTTGTCCAGGAACAGCACCCCGGAGTGCCGGTTGCGGACCAGGCCGCGGTTGTTCGCGCGCAGTGCCGCCAGCGTGCAGTACAGGATGATCGCCGCCGTCAGCTGCTGCCCGCCGGAGAACACGTCGCGGATCTCGGACACCCGCTGCCGCTCCGTGCGCAGCACCGAATCCGGTTTGAGCATGTCCACCCGGAACCCCTTGGGCACCGACGCCCGCACCCCGCGCAGCACCAGCGACATCCCGTCCCGCTTCACGTCGCGGCCGTCGCTGGTCTTGCCGATCGCCGCCTCGTCCACGACCTGCCCGAGCGCCTCGGACAGCTTCGGCTCCTCCGGATCGCCGAACCGGATCCGCAGGAACTCCTGCCCCGACCAGCCGCCCAGCCCCTCCGGCAGGCGCGACAGCCGCTGCGCCGACCGCAGCATCCGCAAAGCGCCTTCGACCATGCCCTGCAACCGCGCCACGATCCCGGACCGGTGCCGGTCGATCTGCGCCAGATCGTCCGTGAGCGTGCGCAACCGCGGCTTCAGCGCCGTGGTCCACTCCCGGGCGTGCGCGGGCAGGCTGTCGCGGCGCACCGACACGATCTGCTGCCGCACCGGGCTGGTCAGTTTCTCGAACCGCTTGTCCGTGGCGTACTGGGCGAGCGTGTCGGCCGCGGCGCGCACCCGCTTCTCCGCGGAGTCGACCGCGGCCTCGGCGTCGGTCAGCGTCGTGTTCAGCTTGCGGTAGCGCGCCTGCGCGGCGTCCACGTCGCCGTCGAACACGCTGTCCGGCTCACCCTCGGGAGCCAGGTGCGCCAGCGACTCGGCGAGCATCTTGAACCCCGCGGCCGAAGCCGTGGCGGACTCCAGGGTGCGCTCGGCCTCCGCCCGGCGAGCCTGGGCCTCCTCCAGCGCCCGCGCCGCCGCCGAAACCTCCTCCGCGGCTTCGTCGATCAGCTCGCGGCCGTGCTCGACGTCGCGCGGCCGGGTGTCCAGCGACGCGTTCTGCTTCGGCAACTGGTCCAGCTCGGCCTTGCACGTCGCGACCAGCCCGATCGCCTCGCTGTGCTCGGCCTCCAGCGCCGACACCGTCCGCCCCGCGCGGGCCAGCGCCGCGGCACGCGTGGCGGCGTCGGAGCCGTCCGGCGTTTCCAGCAGCCGCGCCGCCTGCTCCCGCACCGCCGGGTCCAGCGCTTCCAGCGCCGCCCGCGCCGCGGACTCCGCGTTTTCGGCCTGGTCCAGTTCGGCCCGCAGATCGCTGCCGACCTCGACGCGTGCGTAGGCGTCGCTGGCCGCGGCGAACGTACGGCGCAGCGCGTCCACCGGTTCGGCGGGCACCGGCTCGTCCTCGGACACCGAACCGCCGCCGGGCACCTCGGCCAGCTCGGCGCGGGCGTGGGTCACCGTGCGGCGGTGGCCGTCGGCCGTGCGTTGTTCCTCGGCCGCCTCTTCCCGCAGCCGGGCGGCGCGGGACGCGGCCTGCTCGGTCTCGGCCTCGGCGCGGGTGACGACCTCCTGCGCGCGCTCCGCCGTCTCCGTCCACTGCGGAATCATCGCGACCCGCTCGGCCAGTTCCGCGAGCTTGCGGGACCGCTCCTCACCGGACCGGGCTTCGGCCCGCAGCGCGGGAATCACCTCGCGCAGCCGTGCCCGCCGCGCGGCCAGATCCGCCACCGCCCGTTCCTGCGCGGCCGCCGCGGCCTCGGCCTCGGTCTGTTCGGTGGCCGCCGCCTCGGCCTCTTCCGCGAGCGTCGCGAGCGCCCCGGCCGGGTAGTCCTCACGCCACGTCGTGAGCTTCCACTCCAGCGCCGCGTCGTCGTTGATCGCCCCGGCGAGCGCTTCGAGCTGCTTCTGACGCCGCGCGTGCCGGGTGGCGATGGCCTGCCGTTCGGTGTCCGCCGCGTCCTCGTCGTACATCGCCGGATTGGGCGTGACCAGGAAGTCCACGCCGGGCGCGGAGCCCTCGGCCCGCACCGCCCCGGTGGTGGCGACCGGCAGGACCACGCTCGGCAACAGCTTCGCACCGGCGAGCGCCTGCTTCGCCCGGTCCAGCTGCGCCGGGTCGTTGATCAGCACCCCGCCGAGCAGGTGCGGCAGATCGCGCAGCACCCGCTCGCGACCCGTGACGTCCATGGTGGACAGATAACGCCAGCCCGAGCGCGCCGTGATCCCGGCCGCTTCCAGAACGTCCAAAGCGGACTGGACTTCCGGCGGCGCGGGCAGCAGTCCCCCGCTGCCGAGCGCGGCCAGCGCCCGTTCGTCGACCGACTCCTCCATGCGCAGCGCGGTCTGCTCACGCTCGGCGGTGGCGCGAGCCTCACGCAGGCGGGTGAGCAACGCCGGCGTGTCGGTTTCCAGCTGCACCGAGTCGCCACCGAGCAGTTCCAGCAGGCGGGGGTGCGCGGCCAGGCTGTCCGACCGGCGGTGCGCCTTCGCCAGTTCCTCGGCCGCGTGCTCGGACGCCGAACGCGCTGTCGCCGCGCGCTGTTGCGCCGCATACAGGGCGGACTGCGCCTGCGCGTGGTCCTCGGCGACACCTTCGAGTTCGCTCTCCCGCGCGCCCAGCTCGGTGACCGCGTTTTCCCCGCGGCTGCGGGCTTCCTGCGCGGCGGCGGCGACCTGAGTACCGTCGCTGAGCAGCCCGTCACGGACGGACTGCTGCACCTGCGCGCGGACCTCCTCGATGCGGCGCGTCAGCTGTCCCAGCTCGGCCCGGTGCCCGGCCGCGGTGGCGGTCGCCTCGTCCCGCTGATCCTGCGCCCGCGCGGCCGCCGATCGCGCCGTGTTCGCGCGGGACTCGGCAGCGGCAGCCTGCTCCTCGGCCTCGCGGGCCAGTGCCAGCAGACCGCGGGCCAGCGCGACGGCCGCCGCGTTCTTGGCCTCCAGGGCCGGTTTCGCGCTCTGCTCGCGGTCGCCGACGAGCTCGCGGATGCCGGTCGCCTTCTGCGCGGCGTTGACGTGCGCGAGCACCGTGCCGGTTTCGCGCCACGCGGCGGCGGCCTCGCGCGCCCGTTTCAGCTCGTCGTCGAGACGCTTCTTCTCCGCCGTCGCGTCGGCCAGCCGCAGCTCCCCCACCACGCGGCGCAGTTCGGTCACCACCGCGTGCAGGCGCCGGTGGTCACCTTCCGCCAGCTTCTCCGCGTCCCGCGTTTCGTCCACATAGGACTTGAGGCCGTCCAGCCGCTCGGCCTCCAGCTCGTGCCGCGCCATGACGGACGCGGCCAGCGCACGGGCCTCCTCGCGGGCGACGCCGGCGAGCTTGCGGGACGCGGCAGCGAGCGATTCCTCCTCGCTGAGCGGGGCGAGCAGGTCCAGCGCGCCCGCGACGAAATCGCGTTCGCTCATCAGTTCGCCGCGCTGCCCGAGGTTGTGCGCGTAGGTCTGCACGACTTCGGCCAGATCGCGCGGATCGTCCTCGGGGATCACCGCGCGCAACAGGAACTCGACGAACGCCTCGTCGGAGGTGAACGCGAACGCGTCGGCCGCCTCGCCCTCCCCGGCGTTCATCGCGCGCTGGTAGCGGAACAACTCGGTGTCCAGGCCGAGGGCGTCCAGCCGCTCGGTCCACTCGTGGTGACGGCGCGTGGTGGACAGCTCCAGTTCCGGCTCCGCCTTGTGTGCCTGCTCCAGCTTCTCCGCGAAACCGGACATCGTGAGCAGGCGACCCTCGTCGGTGAACGGCAGCGACTCCAGGCCCAGCGACGCGGTCGGCCGGAAGCAGTACCACGAGTCGACCAGGTTCGCCGGATCGCCCGACACCACGTGCCCGCGCCACTCCGACACCTTGCCGGTGATCACGCGCTGCCCGGTCTCGGTGTGCTGCCACTCCAGCACGACGTGCGCGACGTCCTTGGCGGTGACGAACTTCTCCAGCACCCGCGTACTCGTCGTGCCGACCACCTGGCGGCGCCCGGGCAGCATGACCGAGAAGATCAGCTTGATCAGCACCGACTTGCCGCCGCCGTTCTCCAGGAACAGCACGCTCGCCGGCGACGGCCGCCGCGGCAGGCTCCCGTCGGCGGAGTGGATGCCCGCGGTGAACAACGCGTCCTGCGCCGGCGCCTTGACCAGCGGGCCGACGCCGCTGAAGTCCAGCACCACGTTCTGGTACCGGGCACCGGCCGGTCCGACCGAGTGCAGCCGCACCCGGGACAGCTCGTACACCAGTCTCCCCCTACAGAGTGTCCGAAATGGACGGCCGCAGCGTGCCGCCGCCGTCACCGACCGCGACCACACCGAGCTCCAGCAGTTCCTCGAACGCGCTGTCCGCGGCCAGCTCCCGCACCTGCACCTGATAGCGCGGCGTGGTGCGGTAGGTGCCGCCCTGCTCGCCGCTGACCTGGACCAGGAACCCCTGGTCGGACAGGAACCGCAGGGCACGCGACACCATCCCGCGCGTCGTGTCGGAGGCCAGCCTGCCGTCCTTGGTGGCCGCGGCCTCGGGACGGCGGGCGTAGGCGCGCCATGCCTGTTCCAGCTCCGGCGAGTCCGACAGCGGATCGTTGTTGGCCTCCGCCTTGGCGGCGCGCTCGTCGAGGATGCGGCACGCCTCCCGCACCACCCCGTCGACCTGGTCGACGCTCACCCGGCCGATGTAGGTGTCGTTGGCCAGATCGTCCGGACGCGGATAGCCCAGCGCCGCGGTGGCCAGGTGCACGAGGCCGTGCAGCACCTTCTCGGTGTCGCGGCGCTCGCGGATCTTGCTCTGGCGCGCGTAGCTGTCCATCTTGACCTCGAACACCGACTCGTCGGTGGCGGCCAGCACCGCGCCCGCCTGGTGGCTCACGTCGAGCACCATCAGGCCGAGCCCCGCGGCCACCGAGTTGGTCAGCTGCTTGAACACGCTGTCCTCGCCGTAGCGGCGCACCAGGTCGGCGTAGACGACGTCGCGCGAGGGCAGGTGCTTGGGCCGCATGCCGAACGAGATCAGCCGCGCAGCGTTCTCGGCGTCGCCGGTGGTCACCGGACGCGTCATGCCGCCCCCTCCTCTTCCCTCTCCAGTGCCGCACTGCTCAGCAGCAGGTCGGCGCCGCCGAACTCGTCGTCCTCCAGCAGCGTGCCGTCGTCGACGGCGAGCAGCGCGCGATCGTCCCCCTGCCGGAGGGCCGCGCCCACCCCGGGACTGTAGGAGTGCAGCGCCCGCAGTGCCACCAGACGGGGCAGCACCGGGTCCAGCTCGCGGGCCTCGGCCAGCAGGCCGGACAGCCGCCGCGGCACCTCCGGCAGGTCCAGCAGCTCGTCGGCCCGCCGCCACTGCTCGTCACTGTAGTGGTCGAGGCTCTCCGGCGGGACGAGCTCCGGCTCCGGCACCTCGCCGACCACCTTGTCGCGCTCCGGCGAGGGCCGCAGCAGCAGCGAGACCAGCGACGGCAGCGCGGGCACGGTCGGCACGACCAGCCCGGCCGAGGCGTGGAAGTAGGACTCCAGGGGCGACACCGCGTCGGCGATCGGCAGCTCCAGGGCGGGCACCAGAATCTGGCCGAACAGGTCGACGGTGGCCCGCTGCGGCGGCCCGGAGAACTGCTGCCGGTCCTGCTCGGCGCGGAAGACGGCGCCCGCGGCCTGCAGCCGCGCCTGCAGCTGGGTGTGGCGGCTGATGCAGTCGCCCACGATGTCGACCAGCTCGGCGGCGCGGCGCTTGTGGTCGACGTCCTCGGCCTCGTCACGCGCGGCGGTGATATTGCGCAGGATGGCGTTCTCGGCGCGGAACCGGGCCTCGATGTGGGTCAGCGCGGAGTCCAGCAGCTCCGGCATCTCCCGGTCCCAGTCCACGGCACGCACGTCGCGGCGGGTCGCGTCGAGCTTGGCGCGCAGCGTCTCGCCGTACTGGACGGTGCGGTAGCGGGCCTGTTCGGCGGCCAGCTTGGCGTCGGCGAGGCGGCCGCGGCTGATCAGGTTCTCCAGCTTGACCTCGGCCGCGATCTGGGCCGACTCGACGTCGGTGTCCAGCGCGCCGACCAGCACGTTGATCGCCTCGTCGCTGGCACGCAGGTACACCTCGCCGTCCGGCGCGGACAGCTCGACGAGGAGCTTGAAGTCGAACGCGCGGCGCCGGTAGGTGCCCCCGGCGTCGACGCTGCCGTAGACCCGGCGGAAACCGCGGTCGGTGGTCCCGACGTTGATCAGGTTGTCCAGCACCCAGCGCGCCACCCGCAGGTGCTCGTCGGCGGGGCGGCGCGGGGCCTGCGCGGCGATGAACGGCTGCAGGCGGCGCACGACGTCCTCGTGGTCGGCGCCGGTGTCGAAGTCCATCGCGATGGTGACCAGGTCGATCGTGTGCAGCGCGATCTCGGCCATCTGGTAAACCGTCGCGTCGGCCCAGTCCAGCTTCGCCTTGCGCGCGTCGAGGTCGTGCAGGGGCGCGGTGCAGGCGAGCGCCTTGAGCCGCCGGGCCAGGCCCTCATCCACCAGCCCGCCGCTGATCAGGTCCGAGTCACGCACAGCGGTTCAGATTAGGCCAGCCGCGCGCAGCGCGTCGGTTGAGGGAGGTGGCGGCAGACGGGCGGGCTACGGTTACCCTCGCTCCCGCTCGACTTCGCGCTCGTAGGTGAGCAGCGTGTCGATGAACATCCGCCGCTGGTCGGCGGTGAGGGGGTCGAGCGCGGTGCGCCGGGCTCGGGCACCGGCGGTGAGCCGGCTCTCCACGTCCGCGCGGTAGGTCCCGGCGATGCTGACGATGGTGCGGCCCCGGTCGTTCTCGTCCTCGCCGCGGTCGAGGATGCCGCGGCGGGACAGGCCGCCGACCATCAGGCTGACGGTGGTGGGCGCGACCTCCAGCCGGGCGGCCAGCTCGTTGACCGTCATCGGCCCGTCCGAGAGCAGGCAGGACGGCAGCGACAGGTGCCGCGACGCGAGGGAGAACCCGCTCAGCGACGCGGTCGGTTCCTCGCTCGACATGCAGCCGATGATCGCACGGCGCTACTGTCGCGCCATGCACGCACTGAACAGGGACGACTGGTGGCGGTTCGCCTCGGCGGGCACCCGCACCGGAAAGCTCGCCGTCACCCACGCGGACGGCAGCCCGCACGTCACCCCCGTCTGGTTCCTCCTGCACGCGAACGGCAGCGACGACGAGCTGGTCTTCACCACGGGCCTGGACACGGTCAAGGGGCGGGCGCTGCGGCGTGACCCGCGCCTGTCGCTGTGCGTGGACGACCAGCAGCCGCCGTTCTCGTTCGTCCAGTTCACCGCCGAGGCGAACCTGTTCGAGGACCTGGAGGAGATGCGGTACTGGTCGAGCCGGCTCGGCGCCCGCTACATGGGCGGGGACCGAGCCGAGGAGTTCGGCAAGCGCAACGCCGTACCCGGTGAAGCGCTCGTGCGGGCGCGGATCACGAAGGTGATCGCGTTCGGCGGCCTCACCGACTGATCCCCCACCGCGCACGTGAACGTGCGGTCAGGCGGTGTCGCGGGAGCCGTCGGTGGTGCGCAGTGACGCCAGCGGTGGTCGCTGCTCGCACGCCAGGTCGGTGACCACCAGTTCGCGGTCGATCCCGTGGCCGGACTCGCCGCGGCGGAACTGCGCGAGCAGCGTCGCCGGGGGTTCGGCCGACACCAGGCGCCCGTAGCGTTCCAGGCGGTCGAACACGGTCAGCATGATCTGGCCCGCCATCCGCCCCAGCGCCTGCGTGTCCTGGTGCCGGTGGGTGCGCTTGCCGAGGTCGACCTGGGCGAGCGCGTCGAGGCCGCGGGATTCCAGGATGTCGATCAGGTGGCCGACCTCGACCCCGTAGTTCGCCACGAACGGTACCCGCTCCAGCACCTCGCGCCGCCCGGCGTACTCGCCGGCCAACGGCTGCACGAAACCGGCCAGCTCGGGCCAGTACAGGTTCAGCAGCGGGCGCGCGACCAGTTCGGTCACGCGGCCCCCGCCGTCGGCGTCGGTGCCTGCCGGACCGGTCAGCGGCCGGTGGTAGAAGCCCTTGACGTAGGCGATCGCCGGATCGGTCAGCAGCGGGCCGAGCAGGCCCGTCACGTAGTCGCCGGTGAAGTCGTACAGGTCGCCGTCGACGAACACGACGAGATCGCCCCGGGACGCCGCCAGCCCCTTCCACAGCGCCTCCCCCTTGCCGTGCAGGCCGGGCAGCGCGGGCAGCACCGCGTCCTGCGCGACCACGGCCGCTCCCGCTTCCGCGGCCACCCGCGCGGTCGCGTCCCGCGAACGCGAGTCGACCACCAGCACCTCGTCGACCAGCTGGTGCCGCTGCACCAGATCGCGGCGGATCGCGCGCACGATGTCGCCGACCGTCGCCTCCTCGTCCCTGGCCGGGATCACCACGCTGACGGTCGTGTCCCCCTTGGCGGCGACCAGGTCGGTCACCGGCCAGTCGCCCGCCCGGCTGCCGCGCCGGGACAGCCAGGCACCGACATCGGCGCACACCATGCGCATCCCCTTTCCCGAACCGGTAGTGGGCAGAACCGATGGTTCGGGAGACGGGTTTCACCGGCCGGTCCCGCAGGAAACCGGCAGGTTACGGCTGGCCGCGCCGCACCCGGCAGCCGTAACACGCCCTGCACATCACTCAGCTGATCACCGGGCAGCGCCACGCGCTGCCGGTCGGCTGGATCCCGCCGCCGGGCCAGCCGCGGCCGTCGATCCGGACCCCGATGCCGCCCGCGCTCGCGCCCAGCTGGGCCTGCACGGCGATCACCGTGCACACGATCTGGTCCACCGCCGTCTCGGAGAGGTAGACCGGTGCCGGGCTGAGCGACACGGTCACGAAGCCCTCCCGCAGCGCGCTCACCGACGTGCTGACCGCCGCGTTCAGCAGCTCGGTGGTGTAGCCCGCGGCGATCTCGGCCTGCGTCGGACCGGACAGCAGGTCGACGACGGCGCCGGACACGGTGCCGAGCCGCCCGGACTCGCGCATCACCGGCTCCAGCTTCCCGTCGCGCACGAAGAACAGGATCGGCCCGGCCGCCGCTCCCAGCGGCGGGTTGCCCGCCGCCACCGGATCCGTGGGCCGCACCCCGCATCCGGCCACGACCAGCACGACCAGCAGCCACAACCACCTCACGACCGCACCTCCGCCCTCGGCAGCCGCAACACGAACCGGGCACCGCCGCCCGGCCGGTTGCCCGCCTCGATCGTGCCGCCGTGCAGGCCGGCGTTCTTCTCCGCGATGGACAGCCCGAGCCCGCTGCCCTCCGACCGCGACCGCGCGGTGTCGGCCTTGTAGAAGCGGGCGAACACGTGGGGCAGCACGTCCTCGGGCAGCCCGGGCCCGCGGTCGGTGACCTCCACGACGATCTCACCGTCCGTTCCGGACAGACGCACCCGCACGGGCGGGGCTCCGTGGCGCAACGCGTTGCCGACGAGGTTGGCCACGACGACGTCGAAGCGCCGTGCGTCCACCTGCGCGACGATCCCGGCGGGCAGGTCGGTCTCGACCTGGTCGTCCCAGTGCCGGTTCCGCAGGGTTGCCGCGATCAGTTCGCCGAGGTCGGCCTCGCGGCGGTCCATGCGCGCGCGTCCGTTGTCGAACCGGGAGATCTCGATGAGGTCGTCCACGAGCCGCGCCAGTTTGCGGGTTTCCGCGCTGACCAGTCTGCTGGCCGTGCCCGTGTCGCCGGGCAGGTGCGCGCCTTCCTCGTCGAGCACCTCGGTCACCGCCGTCATCGCTGTCAGCGGAGTGCGCAGCTCGTGGGAGACGTCGGCGACGAAGCGGCGGGCGTCGGCCTCCATGCGGCGCAGCTCCCCCACCGACTTCTCCAGGCTGGCGGCCGTGTCGTTGAACGTGCGCGCCAGATCGGCGAGTTCGTCACCACCGCGGTCGGGCAGGCGGGTGGACAACTCGCCACGCGCCAGACTGCGCGCGCCGTCCCGCAGGCGGCGCACCGGCCGCAGCACCGCGCCCGCGGCGAGCCACGCCAGGATCACCGCCAGCGGCACCGCGACGGCCGCGGTGCGCCAGCCGTTGAACGCGAACTCGGCGATCTGCTGCTGCTCGGCCACCAGCGAGTAGCGGGCATACACCTCGATCCCGGTGGGGACCTGCCGGAAATTCGTGTCCAGCGCCATCACCGGCATGCCGACGAACAGCACCGGTTCGCCCCAGCGCGTCGTGACCCGCTGGAACACCATCAGGTGGTCCGCGCGCACCCGCGCGACCAGCTCCGCGGGCACCTCCGAAACGGGAAAACCGTTGCCGGCGCGGAGCGTTCCGTAGAACACGCCACCGGCTCCGGGAACCAGTCGCACGATCTCCTCGAGAGTCGCACGGTCGGGCGGCATCATCAGGTCGGGCGCGAGGGTGTCGACCGCGTCACGCAGGCGCGTCATCTCCTGGTCCTGTTTCGCGGCGAGCACGGTGCGCCGGGCGGCGACGTAGTTGACCCCGGTGGCGCCGACGATCGCGACGACCGCGACCAGGCTGATGATCATCACCAGCCTGGCGCGGATCCCCCGCAGCCGCAGCGGGATCCGTCTGATCACAGTGGACCGAACCGGTAGCCGAAGCCACGCACGGTGCGGACGTAGACCGGCGCGGCGGGCGTGTCCTCCAGTTTGGCGCGCAGGCGCTGCACGCACGCGTCGACGAGCCGCGAGTCGCCGAGGTAGTCGTGTTCCCACACCAGTTCCAGCAGCTGCTGGCGGCTGAACACGCGGCCGGGCACGCGGGAAAGTTCCAGCAGCAGCCGCAGTTCGGTCGGCGTCAGGTGGACCGGTTCGCCGTTCTTGGCGACCTCGCACGCGGCGCGGTCGATCACCAGTGCACCGTGGTGTTCGCGGTCGTGGCCCGCGGTGCCGCCGCGTCGCAGCACCGCTTTGATGCGGGCGTCGAGGACGCGGGGCTGCACCGGTTTGACGACGTAGTCGTCGGCGCCGGCTTCCAGTCCGCCGACCACGTCGATGTCGTCGCCGCGCGCGGTGAGCATGATGATCGGCACCGGGCCGGTCGCGCGGATGCGGCGGCACACCTCGAACCCGTCGATTCCGGGTAGCATGAGGTCGAGGAGGACCAGGTCTGGGCGGCGGGTGGCGAGCAGGCTGAGCCCGCGTTCCCCGTCTTCGGCCGGTTCGACGTCGTGGCCGTGCCTGCTCAGGCCCAGGCACAGTCCTTCCCGGACGGCCGGGTCGTCTTCGATCAACAGCACAGTCGGCACGCGGACGATTATGGCGGTGGTTCACCAACCGGGGCGACTCTGTTGCGAAACCATGACACGACGACGACCGGACCCGGACATGACCGGTCGAAGGTGATCACCATGTCCGTGCAGAGCCGGCCGCGTCACCGTGGCCTGATCATCGTCCTCGTCGCCGCCGTCGTGGTGGCCGCCGCGGCGCTGGGCACCGCGTTCGCGTTGCGGTCCGGCCCGGGCCCGGTGGCGGCGGAAAGCTCCGCGACGAGCGTCGTCGTGTTCGACCGCACCACGGGAAAAACCCTGCGTGCGGACGAGCCGGACGCCCGTTTCCGCTCGGCGTCCCTGGTGAAGCTGCTCATCGCGATCGACCTGGTGCAGCGCGGGCACGTCACCCCGCAGCACCCGAGCGCGCGCGTGACCCGCATGCTGGCCTACAGCGACGACACGATCGCCGACGCCCTGTGGACCTCGGGCGGCGCCACCGGGATCGTCCGCCGCACGGTCTCGTCGCTGAACCTGAGTGACACCGAGCCCCCGGTGGATCCGGGGCGCTGGGGCGACACGCTCCTGTCGGCGTCGGACGTGGTGAAGATCTACCGGGCCGTGCTCGCCCTGCCCGCATCCCAGCGCGACCTGATCCTCGACCCGCTCCGCGACGCACCTGAAACAGCGGCCGACGGAACGAACCAGCACTTCGGCATCCCCAGCGCACTCCCCGGCCGATCCTGGGCGATCAAGCAGGGATGGGCAGCCGGACGGGGCGGCGTGGACGCGCACACGAGCGGCCTCGTCGGACCAGACGACCGGTACGTCGTGGTGGTACTGAGCCACCGGCCGAGCGGCACCAAGCCGGAGAGCGCGGAGCAAGAGGTGACCCAGAAAACGGCAGAAGTGGAACCGTTGCTGGGGTGATCCCTGTCCCTGGACCGGCGGCCTGGCACGAAACGGAACCACCACCTCACCCGCACCTCCCCCGCCCCCGATACACAGCCGCTTTCCCGGCTTGACGCGGCGTCTCGACCGTTAGACACTCGCGCATCGGGGGAAAGCCCAGGCCAGGGTTTTTAGCGCGCAGCGCCTCTCTTTTCGCCTGCCGAAGGCGGCGCGGGTTCAAAGATCAAAAGAGTCCTCGCCGGACGGGCTGGCTCCGGGATGACAGGGCTTCCGCAGTCCGGCTCACCTTGGGTGGGTGGTCGCTGGGTGGTCATCCCGTCGCCTGATTGAGGCCTATCACTGTGATCTGACGGCCTCAGGCGACGGGATGACCACCCAGCTCATTTTGGGGCAGGGCAGCTCGCTGGCGCTCGCCGCTAAACGCTTTCCTCTTCGAGCATGTCCGGGGTGACGGCGCTTTCGGTGTCCGGGATGTTCAACTCTTTCGCCCGCTTGTCGGCCATCGCCAGCAACCTTCGGATTCGGCCGGCGACCGCGTCCTTCGTCATCGGGGGGTCGGCGAGCTGGCCGAGTTCCTCCAGGCTGGCCTGGCGGTTGTCCAACCGCAGACGACCCGCCGCCAGGAGGTGTTCCGGTGCCGTGTCGGCGAGGATGTCCAGCGCCCGGCCGACCCTGGCGGCCGCGGCGACGGCTGCCCTGGCGGAACGGCGCAGGTTGGCGTCGTCGAAGTTGGCGAGCCGGTTGGCCGTCGCGCGCACCTCGCGGCGCATCCGGCGTTCCTCCCACTGCAGGACGCTCGCGTGCGCACCCAGGCGCGTCAGCAGGGCACCGATCGCGTCGCCGTCCCGGACCACGACCCGGTCGGCTCCCCGCACCTCGCGGGACTTCGCCTGGATGCCCATCCGGCGGGCGGCACCGACCAGCGCGAGTGCCGCTTCCGGGCCGGGGCAGGTGACCTCCAGCGAACTCGAACGGCCGGGCTCCGTCAGGGAACCGTGCGCCAGGAACGCGCCACGCCACGCGGCCTCGGCGTCGGCGATCCCGCCGGACACCACCGCGGCGGGCAGGCCACGCACCGGGCGGCCGCGCTGGTCGATCAAACCCGTCTGCCGCGCCAGGCTCTCCCCGTCCTGAACCACCCGGACGATGTACCGGGTCGTCTTCCGCAGGCCGCCCGCGGACAGCACGTGCACATCCGAATGGTGGCCGTACAGCTCGTGGATCTCCTTGCGTAGCCGTCGCGCGACCGAACCCGTGTCGAGCTCGGCCTCCACCACCACCCGTCCCCCCACGATGTGCAGGCCACCGGCGAAGCGCAGCATCGACGCGACTTCGGACCGGCGCGGCCCGATCTTCGTGAGCTGCAGCCTGCTGAGCTCGTCCTTCACGGCGGCGGTCATCGCCATGGCCCCTCCCTACCCTTTCCGGCCCTCGGTCTCGCGCAGACCGAGAGCTTCCCGCACACAGCTCGCCAGCGCATCCGGATCGTGCACTCCCTCGCGATCCGGATCCGCGACATCGGCCAGGAGCGCCGTGGCCCCCAGCCGTCCCGCCGCCTCCCGCAGACAGACCGGAGCCGGAACCGAGTCCCGGTCCGCGATCACCACATCCGCCCGCAGCGCCGGCGCGTGCTGGAAGAGTACGTCCAAGTGCCGTTCGGGTGAGAACCCCGCCGTCTCACCCGGCTGCGGGACCAGGTTCAGTACCACGATCTTCGTCGCCGTGGTACGCAGCAACGCGTCGTGCAACGCGGGCACCAGCAGGTGCGGCAGGACGCTCGTGAACCACGAACCCGGGCCCAGGAACACCACCTCGGCGTCCAGCACCGCACGCACCGCCTCCTCGCACGCCGAGGGCTCCCCGCCCGGCCGTTGCGGCGTGCGCAACGTGATCCGCTCGACCCGGCCGGGTGTGCTCGCCACCGCGACCTGACCGCGGATCCGGCGCAGCGACCCGTCGTCGTCGAGCCCGGACACCTCCGCCTCGATCTCCAGCGGCTCCGGCGACATCGGCAGCACCCGGCCGGACACGCCCAGCAACCGCCGCGCCTCGTCCAGCGCCGCCACCGGATCGCCCATCACCTCGAACAACCCGGCCAGCAGCAGGTTGCCGACCGCGTGCCCGGCGAGCGCGCCGTTGCCACCGAAACGGTGCTGGAACACCTCCGCCCACAGCGACTCACCCGTCTCGGCGATCGCGAGCGCGGACAGCGCCTGCCGCAGATCCCCCGGCGGCAGCGACCCCAGCTCACGGCGCAACCGCCCGGACGAACCACCGTCGTCGGCGACCGTGACCACCGCGGTGACGTCCGTGGTCAGGCGCCGCAACGCCCTCAGCGTCGCGTGCAGCCCGTGCCCGCCGCCCAGCGCGACCGCGCGCAGCGGTCCTCTGCCCGTCACTCGCGTCCCAGGTCCCGGTGGATCACCTTCACCGCCATACCGTCCTCATTGGACAACAGCCTGGACAGCTCCTCGGAGATGGCGACACTCCGGTGCTTGCCCCCCGTGCAGCCCACGGCCAGCGTCAGGTACCGCTTGCCCTCCCGCCGGTAGCCGGCACCGATCAGGCGCAGCAGCTGGTGGTAGCGGTCGAGGAACTCCTCGGCGCCCTCCTGCGACAGCACGTAGTTGCGCACCTCCGCGTCCAGGCCGGTGTGGTCGCGCAACTCCGGGATCCAGAACGGGTTCGGCAGGAACCGCACGTCCATGACGAGATCGGCGTCCATCGGCAGGCCGTACTTGTAGCCGAAGGACAGCACGGTGACCCGGGTCTGCGTGGCCGATTCGGTGCCGAACGCGTCCTCGATCTTGGCGCGCAGGTCGTGCACCGACAGTGCGGAGGTCTCCAGCACCAGGTCCGCCTCCTCGCGCAGCGGCGCGAGCATCGCGCGCTCCGCGGTGATGCCGTCGATGAGCCGCCCGTCGCCCTGCAGCGGGTGGCCGCGGCGCACCTGCTCGAACCGGCGCACCAGCACCGCGTCGGTGGCCTCCAGGAACAGCACCCGCGGCTTGTACCCCCGGGCGTCGAGGTCCTTGATGATCGACGACAGGTCGTCGGTGAACGCGCGTGAGCGCACGTCCATCACCACCGCGACCTTCGTGATCGCGCCACGGGCCTGCGCCCCCAGCTCGACCATGGTGGCGATCAGCTCGGGCGGCAGGTTGTCCACCACGAACCAGCCCAGATCCTCCAGGCACTTCGCGGCGGTGCTGCGGCCGGCCCCGGACAGACCGGTCACCACCGCCACCTCCATGCCGGTGCCGCGATCCTCGGCCATCGTCTCTCCCGTCACTTCTTCTCCGACTCCCCTGGTGACGCCAACGCGGCGAAAATCGCCTCGGCGGTGCGTTTCCCCACGCCCGGCACCTCGGCGATCTCGTCCACCCCTGCTTCCTTCAGCCGTTTCACCGAACCGAAGTGCTTGATCAGCGCGGCCCGCCGCGCCTGCCCCAGCCCCGGCACACCGTCCAAAGCGGACACCTGCACGCGCTTGGCCCGCTTCTGCCGGTGGTAGGCGATGGCGAAGCGGTGCGCCTCGTCCCGCACCCGCTGCAACAGGTACAGGGCCTCGGAGGTGCGGGGCAGGATCGCGGGATCGGGATCGCCGGGCAGCCATACCTCCTCCAGCCGCTTCGCCAGGCCCACCACGGCGATGTCGGTGATGCCCATCTCGGCCAGCACGTCCGCCGCCGCGGTCGCCTGCGGGCCCGCGCCGTCGACCACCAGCAGGTTCGGCGGGTAGGCGAACTTGCGCGGCCGCCCCGTCTCCGGGTCGATGCCCGGTTTGTCGCCCGCCAGGCCCTCCTGCGTTTCGGTCTGGTAGCGGGCGAACCGGCGCCGCACCACCTCGGCGATCGAGGCGACATCGCCTTCGGTGGCGGCCTCCCGCAACGCGAACCGGCGGTACTCCGACTTGCGGGCGATGCCGTCCTCGAACACCACGAGCGAGGCCACCACGTCGGTGCCCTGCGTGTGGCTGATGTCGACGCATTCGATGCGCAACGGCGCGCTGTCCAGGCCCAGGTGCTCCTGCAGCTCGGCCAGCGCGGCCGAGCGCGCGGTCAGGTCGCCCGCGCGGCGCAGCTTGTGCTGCTGGAACGCCTCCTGCGCGTTGCGCTCCACGGTCTCGGCCAGCGCCCGCTTGTCGCCGCGCTGCGGCACCCGCAGCTGCACGCGGGAGCCGCGCAGGCCGGACAGCCACTCGGTCATCGCCTCGGGGTCGGCGGGCAGCTCCGGCACCAGCACCTCGCGCGGCACCGGCGTGCCCAGGTCGGTGCCCTGCTCGGCCAGCTCGACCTGCTCGCCGTAGAACTGGGTGAGGAACTGCTCGACCAGCTCGGGCACGCCCATCTCGTCGGCCTTGTCGACCACCCAGCCCCGCTGACCGCGGACCCGGCCGCCGCGCACGTGGAAGACCTGGACGGCGGCCTCCAGCTCGTCATGGGCGAAGGCGACGAGGTCGGCGTCCGTGCCGTCGCCGAGCACCACGGCCTGCTTCTCCATCGCGCGCCGCAGCGCGCCGATGTCGTCGCGCAGCCGCGCGGCCTTCTCGAACTCCAGCGATTCGGCGGCCTCGGCCATGTCGCGTTCGAGCTTGCGGACCATCGCGTCGGTCCGGCCGGAGAGGAAGTCGCAGAAGTCCTCCACGATCCGGCGGTGCTCGTCGGCGCTCACCCGGCCCACACAGGGCGCGGAGCACTTGTCGATGTAGCCGAGCAGGCACGGCCGCCCGATCTGGCCGTGCCGCCGGAACACGCCGCTGGAGCACGTGCGCGCCGGGAACACCCGCAGCAGCAGGTCCAGCGTCTCGCGGATCGCCCAGGCGTGCGCGTACGGGCCGAAGTACCGCACGCCCTTCTTGCGCGGGCCGCGGTAGACGTGCAGCCGCGGGAACTCCTCGTGCAGCGTGACCGCCAGCACCGGGTAGGACTTGTCGTCGCGGTAGCGGACGTTGAACCGCGGGTCGAACTCCTTGATCCAGTTGTACTCCAGCTGGAGAGCCTCGACCTCGGTGGTCACGACGGTCCACTCGACGCCCGCCGCGGTGGTCACCATCTGCCGGGTGCGCGGATGCAGCCCGGACAGGTCGGCGAAGTAGGAGTTCAGCCTGCTGCGCAGGCTCTTGGCCTTGCCGACGTAGATGACCCGCCTGGTCGCGTCGCGGAACTTGTACACGCCGGGCTCGTCCGGGATGCTCCCCGGCGAGGGACGGTAGGTGGACGGATCAGCCACGCCCTCCAGCCTATGGCTCGGGTGTGACACTCCGACGCACCCCTCCCGCCGGATGCGGCGGGTGCGCGGGGGTATGCGATTCTCGGGATCATGCGCATCGCCACCTGGAACGTCAACTCCGTCACCGCGCGGCTGCCGAAGCTGCTGTCCTGGCTGGAGACCGCCGCGCCGGACGTGGTGTGCCTGCAGGAGCTGAAATGCGCGACGGAGGCGTTCCCCGCCGAGGTCGCCGACGCGGGCTACGAGGTCGCCGCCTACGGCACGGGCCGGTGGAACGGGGTCGCGATCCTGTCCAGGGCCGGCCTGGCGGACGTCCGGCGCGGCCTGGACGGCGAGCCGACGTTCGACGACGCCTCCGAGCCGCGCGCGATCGGCGCGACCTGCGGCGGCGTGCGGGTGTGGTCGGTGTACGTGCCCAACGGGCGGGAGGTGGCGCACCCGCACTACGAGTACAAGCTGCGGTGGCTGGACGCGCTGCGCGCCACGGTCGTGGCGGAGACGGCCGACGACCGGCCGTTCGCGGTGCTGGGCGACTTCAACATCGCGCCGACCGACTCCGACGTCTGGGACATCACGCTGTTCGACGGCATGACCCACGTGACGGAGGCGGAACGCGCCGCGCTGGCGGCGCTGCGCGACGCGGGCCTGGACGAGGTGCTGCCGCGTGCCCTCAAGTACGACACGCCCTACACGTACTGGGACTACCGGCAGCTGGCGTTCCCGAAGAACAACGGGATGCGCATCGACCTGGTGTACGGGTCGGCGAAGTTCACCGGCTCGGTGAGCGACGCCTACGTGGACCGGGAGGCCCGCAAGGGCAAGGGCACCTCCGACCACGCCCCCGTGGTGGTCGACCTGACGGTCTGACCTGTGCGGGGCCGGCCCCGCACGGAGAGTTCACGCCCCGACTGCGGAACTCGCGCCCGGTCGGGCTCAATCCTGCGCGGCCCAGGCCGCTTTGTGCAGGCGGCGCAGGGCGCGGACCGCTTCGACGGCGCGGTCACGGTCCACGGCCTGGATCGCGAGCATCGCGTAGTACTCGTCCTCCGGGAGCTCCAGCCGGGCGAACGAGGCGCCGTCCGGGAAGCTCACCGACAGCACGTCCAGCCAGCTGAACCGGCGCCCCACGAGGACGTTGCGCACCTGCACACCGTCCGCGTCCGCCCGGACGCGCGGAGTCGCGAACAGCATCGTCGCGGCGGCCAGGAGCACGCCGATGAACACCATCGCGATCTGGTCCGACCGCTGGAAGATCACGCCGGTGTCCGAGCCACGCAGCAGGATCGCCACGGCCACGAACACCGCGAGCAGGAACACCGCCAGGATCGACGACATCCAGGTCGCCCGGTGCGGCCGGATCACCACCGGCTCCGTCTTCTCCGCCACGGCGGCGCTCACACGAACTTCCGATCCGTCCACGGCTGCCGCAGCGAGCGCAGCACGTGCGCCGCGTCCAGCGCGGCCTGTGTGGCCTCGCGGCCCTTGTCCTCCGCCGACCCTGGCAGGCCGGCGCGGTCCAGCGCCTGCTGCTCGGTGTCGCAGGTCAGCACGCCGTTGCCGACCGGCGTGCTCTCGTCCAGCGCGACCCGGGTCAGGCCGGCCGTGACCGCGTCGCACACGTACTCGAAATGCGGGGTGCCGCCCCGGATCACCACACCGAGCGCGACCACCGCGTCGTGCGTGCGGGCCAGCGCCTGCGCCGCCACCGGCAGCTCCACCGCGCCCGCGACGCGCACCACCGTCGGCTCCTCGGACAGCTTCGCGTCACGCGCCGCGGTGAGCGCGCTGTCCAGCAGCGCGTCGGTGATCTTCGCGTGCCACCGCGTCGCCACGATGCCCAGCCGCAGGTTCTCGCACTCGCTCAGATCGAGCTCGACGTCCGGACGACCTTCACCACTCACTGCGCCGCCCCGTTCCCGTTCCGTGCGTCCAGATCGGCCCCGACCTGGTCGAACTCCTCGAGGTTGGACAGGTCGTGCCCCATCCGGTCCCGCTTGGTGCGCAGGTACCGCAGGTTCTCCGGGTTCGGCGAGATCGGCAGCGGCACCCGCCCGGTGATCTGCAGCCCGTAGCCCTCCAGCCCGATCCGCTTGGCCGGGTTGTTGGTCAGCAGCCGCATCGAACGCACGCCCAGATCGCACAGGATCTGCGCGCCGGTGCCGTAGTCGCGCGCGTCCGCGGGCACGCCGAGCGCCAGGTTCGCGTCCACCGTGTCCGCGCCCAGGTCCTGCAGCTGGTAGGCCTGCAGTTTGTGCAGCAGTCCGATGCCGCGGCCCTCGTGGCCGCGGATGTAGAGCACGACGCCGCGGCCCTCGTCGGCGACGATCTGCAGCGCCGCCTCCAGCTGCGGCCCGCAGTCGCAGCGCAGCGAGCCGAACACGTCACCGGTCAGGCACTCCGAGTGCACCCGCACCAGGATGTCCTCACCGTCGCCGATGTCGCCGTAGACGAACGCGACGTGCTCGATGCCGTCGAGCAGGCTGTCGTACCCGACCGCCCGGAAGACCCCGGCGTTGAGCGGGATGCGCGCCTCGGCGACCCGCTCGACCTGCTTCTCGTGGCGGCGGCGGTAGGCGATCAGGTCGGCGATCGTGATGATCTGCAGGTCGTGGTCGGAGGCGAACACCTCCAGCTCGTCGCGGCGCGCCATGTCTCCCTCGTCCTTCTGGGAGACGATCTCGCACAGCACACCGGCGGGGTGCAGGCCGGCCATCCGGGCCAGATCGACCGATGCCTCGGTGTGCCCGGGACGGCGCAGCACGCCGCCCTCCTTCGCTCGCAGCGGCACGACGTGCCCGGGCCTGCGGAAGTCACCGGCCTGCGACTTCGGGTCGGCCAGCAGCCTCGTGGTGTGGGCGCGGTCGGCGGCGGAGATACCGGTCGTGATGCCCTCGGCCGCGTCCACCGTGACCGTGTACGCGGTGCCGCGCTGGTCCTGGTTCGTGTGGTACATCGGCGGCAGGTCGAGCCGGTTGCAGTCCTCCTCTGTGAGCGCCACGCACACGTATCCCGAGGTGTAGCGCACCATGAAGGCCAGCAGTTCGGGCGTGGCCTTCTCGGCCGCGAAGATCAGGTCGCCCTCGTTCTCGCGGTCCTCGTCGTCCACGACGACCACCGGCCGCCCGGCCGCGATGTCGGCGATCGCTTTCTCGATGCCGACGGTGTCGGCCGGCACCCCGGCGCCACACGGCGTCCCTGCACTCATGCGTCCTCCTGTGAACCCGCCCGGGCCCCATTGTCCTCCGCGCGGCCGGGCAGGTGCGGCGCCGCGAGCTTTTCCACGTACTTGGCGAGCACGTCCACCTCGAGGTTCACCAGATCGCCCGGCTCGGCGCGGCCGAGGGTGGTCAGTTCCAGTGTCGTCGGAATCAGCGCCACGGAGAACTCGTCGTTCGTCACACCCGTCACGGTGAGGGAGATGCCGTCGACGGCGATCGAGCCCTTCTCCACGATGTAGCGGGACAGGCCCCCGGGCAGCGCGAAGCGGGTCAGCCCGGACTCGTCACGGTTGAGGAACACGCCCGTGCCGTCGACGTGGCCCTGCATGATGTGCCCGCCGAGCCGGTCCCCGACCGCGGTGGCCCGCTCCAGGTTCACCCGGTCGCCGACGGCGATCTTGGCCAGCCGGGACCGCAGCAGCGTCTCGTGCACCACGTCGACGGTGAAGTCGGAGCCGAACACGTCCACCACGGTCAGGCACACGCCGCTGACCGCGATCGAATCGCCGTGCTTGGCGTCCGAGGTCACGATGGGCCCCCGCGCCGTGAGCCGCGCGGCGTTGGGCACCTGCTCGACCGCGGTGATTTCGCCCAGTTCCTCGACGATTCCGGTGAACATGGCCGTCTCCTTGCCGTTGTCAGTGTGCCGCGCGGGCGGCACGGTCACGCAGGGCCGCGACGGCCTTGCCGGGGTCTTCGGCGCCGTAGACGGCGGATCCGGCGACGAAGCAGTCCACGCCGGCCTCGGCCGCCTGCTCGATCGTGTCGGCGTTGATGCCGCCGTCGATCTCGACGACGAGCTTGAGGTGCCCGGTGTCGACGAGGCGACGCGCGGTGCGGACCTTCTCCAGCACGTCCGGGATGAACGACTGGCCGCCGAAACCGGGCTCGACCGACATCACCAGCAGGGTGTCGTAGTGCTTGAGGGTGTCGAGGTGGTCCTCCAGCGGCGTGCCCGGCTTGACCGACAGGCCCGCCTTCGCCCCCGCGGCCCGCAGGTTCTTCGCCAGCATCACCGGGTCGGCGGCGGCCTCGACGTGCACGGTCACGTTGTAGGCACCGGCCTCGGCGTAGCCGATCGCCCAGCGGTCCGGGTCCTCGATCATCAGGTGGCAGTCCAGCGGCAGATCGGTGGCCTTGCGCAGGGACTGCACCACCGGCAGGCCCAGGGTCAGATTGGGCACGAAGTGGTTGTCCATCACGTCCACGTGCACCCAGTCGGCCCGGGTGGCGCCGCCACCGGCGGTGCCGCTGATGGCGTGGACTTCCTCCCCCAGACGGGCGAAGTCCGCGGACAGGATGCTCGGCGCGATGAGAGGTCGGTGGGCCACGGTTACGGAGTGTAGATCCTGTGTCCCCGCGCCCTCGGGCCCACTCACGGTGTGGGCCCCGGCAGCAGGTCGAGGATGTCCGACCAGGGCTCGCCGTACTCCAGCCGCCGAATCCGCACCCCGGCCTCGGCGAGGGTGTCCAGGTGGCGCCGCCACGCCGGATGCCGGAACCGGGTGTCCTGGACCTGGTAGCCCACCACGATCGTGGCCGCGGGATCGCCGAGCACGTCGCCCAGCACGGTCAGGGCCTGGTTGTCGGCGATGCCGAGCGCGAGCTTGGCGACCGAGTTGGCCGAGGCCGGCGCGAACAGGAAGACCGCCGGGTCCGGGTGCGGCCGAGGCTCACCGGGCAGCCGGGACACCGACCGCACCGGCAGATCGGTCAGCGCGGCCAGCCCGTCCAGCTCCCCCGCCGCGTCCAGCCAGCGGTGCGCGGCCGGCGTGAGCGTGATGGCGAGCCGATGACCACGCCCGGCGGCCGGGGCGGCCAGTTCGGCGCGGAAGCGCGTGTCCAGACCGCCGCACGAGCTGCCGACCAGGCCAAGGACGGTCACGGCTTGCGCAGCACGGCGCAGAACATCGCGTCCGTGCCGTGCCGGTGCGGCCACAGCTGCACGTACGGACCGTCGCCCAGCTGCGGCACGCCAGGGAAGAACTCACGGGCGTCCAGTACCTGAGCCTTCGACCGGCGGGCGACGTCGCCGACGACACCCTCGGTCTCGGCCAGGTGCGGCGAGCAGACGACGTAGGCCACGACACCACCGGAACGGGTGAGATCGAGTGCCGCGGTGAGCAGTTCGCCCTGCAGCTTGCTCAGATCCGGGACGTCGGAGGGCTTGCGCCGCCAGCGGGCCTCCGGGCGCCGCCGCAGCGCGCCCAGACCGCTGCACGGCGCGTCGACGAGCACGCGGTCGAAGCCGGGTGCCAGGCCGGACTCGCGGCCGTCGGCGACGTGCACCGTCACCGGCAGGCCCTCGGTCGCCCGCTCGACGAGCTTCGCCCGGTGCGGGGCCTGCTCGACGGCGTCGACGTGCGCGCCCTGCGTCGCGGCGAGCGCGCCGAGCATCCCGGCCTTGCCACCGGGGCCCGCGCACAGGTCGAGCCATCGCTCGTCGGGACCCGCCAGGGGCGCCCGGGTCAGCGCGACCGCGCACAGCTGGCTGCCCTCGTCCTGCACCACCGCCAGGCGCTCGCGGATGGGTTCGGAGTCACCGGGGTCGCCCGCACCGGTCGGCAGGTGCACGCCGTAGGGCGAGTACGGGGCGACGTCGCCACCGGTGATGGCGGCCAGCTCGTCGGCGCTGATCTCACCGGGGCGGGCGGCCAGGTGGACGGCGGGGCGGGCGTCGTCGGCCTCCAGGGCGGCCTCGAGGTCGCTGCCCTTGTCACCCAGCGCCTCGGCGAACGCGCGGGCCACCCAGCGCGGGTGGGCGGTGCGCATCGCCAGGTGCCCGATCGGGTCGGAGTCGCGGTCCGGCGTCAGCTCCGCCATCCACGCGTCCTCGTCCTGCTCGGAGATCTTGCGCAGAACGGCGTTGACGAACCCGGCGACGTGCGAACCGGCGTCCGCGCGGGCCAGGTCGACGGTCGAGGTGACCGCGGCGTGCTGCGGGATGCGGGTGCGCAGCAGCTGGTAGGCGCCCAGGCGCAGGCAGTCCAGGACCGGACCGTCGACCTTGTCCAGCGGACGGTCCAGGCAGGCGGCGATGATCGCGTCGAGCATGCCCTGCGCGCGGGACGCGCCGTAGGCCAGCTCGGTGGCCAGCGCGGCGTCGCGGCCGGACAGCCGCTGCCTGCGGAGCAGGTCGGGCAGCACCAGGTTGGCGTAGGCGTCGCGCTGGCGGACGGCGCGCAGCACGTCCAGCGCGACGCGGCGCGCCGGGTCCTCGGCCGGCGGGCGGCGGGGCCCCTGTTTGCGGGGCGCCGGGCGGCCGCGCTGGGGCCGCGAGGGCCTGCGCTCGTTCATGAAAGACGTTCTCCTTGCTCGATGCGGGTGCCGCGGGCCCAGTCGGTGGCCGCCATGCGTTTCTTGCCCTGCGCCTGGACCTCACCCAGCCGCACCGGTTTCGTCGCGGTGCCCGCCAGGACGCGCTTGCGCTCGACACGCAGCTCCCCCGGTTCCAGCGCGGGCTCGTCGACGACCGTGACGGGGCCGAGCTTGAACCGTTCGCCACGGAACTCGGTCCACGCACCGGGATCCGGGGTGACCGAGCGGATGAGCCGGTCGACGGCGGCGGCCGGGTCGGTGAACGTCACGCGGGCGTCGTCGACCGTGACCTTGGGGGCGTAGCTGACGCCGTCGGCCGGCTGCGGCACGGCCCGCACTTCACCGTCCTCGATGCCGTTCACAGTGGACGCGAGCAGGCGGGCACCGGAGACGGCGAGCCGGTCCAGGAGCACGCCCGCGGTGTCGTCGGCGGCGATCTTCTCGGTGACCACACCGAAGACCGGGCCCGCGTCGAGCTCCTTGACGATGCGGAACGTGGAGGCGCCGGTGATCTCGTCGCCCGCGCGGATCGCGGCCTGCACCGGCGCGGCGCCGCGCCACGCGGGCAGCAGCGAGAAGTGCAGGTTGATCCAGCCGTGCCGCGGGATGTCCAGCGCGCGCTGCGGCAGGAGCGCCCCGTAGGCGACGACCGGGCAGGCGTCGGGGGCGAGTTCGGTGAGCCTGGCGAGGAAGTCCGGGTCCCCGGCCTTGGCCGGGGTGAGCACCTCGATACCGTGCTCGTCGGCGAGCGCGCCCACCGGCGAGCGGAGCAGCTTGCGCCCGCGCCCGGCTGGCGCGTCGGGCCGCGTCACGACGGCGACGACCTCGTGCCGGGGCGAGTCGAGAAGCGCCCGCAACGAGGGCACGGCGGGTTCGGGGGTACCGGCGAACACGAGGCGCATCAACGCACCTCGGCGGCGGGCGTGGCGTGGGCGGACATCGCGCCCAGTCTAGTGACCGGCCACACCACCCCGCCCGGCCGGACCACACACCCGCCCCCGCCGCCCGCGACGGCCGACACGGGAGAATTCGGTCGGCTCGTCCCCGAGCACGCCGTCGGGCCGCGGTACACCGCGCGGGTGCCCTGCCGGGCCGGGTTTCGCGGGTCGCGGCGAGGTCCGGACGGGCGAACCCGCGCGCCGCCACCGGCCGCGCACGGATCGCGGCCTCAAGCGGCCAGGAGCCCGTTCGGCGCGTGGCGCCCTCACCGTCGCGGGAGCCACGGCGAACGGCGACGAGAGCGTCGGCGGCCTGCGCAGCAGCCGCGCCGACGGCGATCGCATCGAGAAGACGACCATGCGCGGACGGGCCGGCGTGGCCGCGAGAGCACGCTCGTCCTCGGCCGGTCGAGGTGATAACGTGAGAATGTCCGACAATCGTCGTTCGAATGCCGTTCGGCATCGGATCAGCAGGCAGGTGGGGCAAGGGTGGATCTGCGGGAATCCCAGCGGAGCCGGGTGATCGGCCAGAAGGTTCTTCGTCCGCGCGAGCAGGTCGAGGAGCGGCTCCGGGTCGCGATCCTGTCCGGTGAGCTCAAGACGGGAGACCTGCTGCCGCCGGAGGCCGAGCTGGCCCGGCAGTTCAACGTGAGCCGGACGACGGTGCGCGAGGCGCTGCGGTCGCTCACCACCCAGGGCATGATCTACAAGCAGCCGGGTTCGCGCGGCGGCAACTTCGTACAGCTGCTCGACCACCATTCGCTGGGCACCGCGGTGATCGACAGCGTGCACAACCTGCTCACCCTGGGCAGCATCGATTTCGCCGAGGTCGCGGAGATGCGGCAGCACCTCGAGATCCCCGCGGTCCGGCTCGCGGCCGCCAACCGTGGTGACGAGGACGTGGAGCGGCTGCACGACATCGTGCGCAGGCAGAAGGCGGCGTCGGTGGACGACCCCGAGGTACCCAAACTCGACGAGCAGTTCCACACGCTCATCGCCCAGGCGTCGGGAAACCGGGTGCTCGCGTCGTTCGTGTCCGCACTGCACCACGAGACCGAGCCGGTGCACTACCTCGACCTCTCGCCGGAGGTCGGGCGGGCGACGGTGCGCCAGCACAAGGTCATCGTCGCCGCCATCGAGGCCCGCGACGCCGACGCCGCCGAAGCCGCGATCGTCAAGCACCTCACCTACCTGCGCAGGCACCTCGCCCAGCACGCGCGGCGCTGAGTTCGGCACCGTCGGCCCGGCGTGTACGCGCGCCGGGTGGTTCGACCTGCGCGAATACCGCGAGCTTCTGATGCTTTGTTGCCAAATGTTGGACCTTGAACAGCTGGACCTTCTGCCTTACGGTGGCTGTCATCGCAACGACGCGTCGTCTCCGGCGCATGGGCGACCTACTCAGGAGACACACCATGGCTCTTCAGTCCCCGGCCCCCACGGTGTCCATCGGCAAGATCGCGTTCGCGAGCTTCATCGGCACCGTCATCGAGTTCTTCGACTTCTTCATCTTCGGGACCGCGTCGGCCCTGATCTTCGGCAAGATCTTCTTCCCGGCGCTCGACCCGCTGGCGGGCACGCTCGCCTCGTTCGCCACCTTCGGTGTCGCGTTCGCCGCGAGGCCGCTGGGTGGTGTCGTCTTCGGCCACTTCGGCGACCGGCTCGGCCGCAAGACCATGCTCGTGCTGAGCCTGGTGCTGATGGGCGTGGGCACGGCGATGGTCGGCGTGCTTCCCACCTACTCCCAGATCGGGATCTGGGCCCCACTGCTGCTCGTGCTGTCGCGGCTGGTCCAGGGGGTCGCGATCGGCGGCGAGTGGAGCGGCGCGGTGCTCATGGCGGTCGAGCACGCACCACCGGGCAAGCGGGCGTTCTACGCGAGCTGGCCGCAGTGCGGGGTGCCGGCCGGTCTCGTCCTGGCCACCGCGATGTTCTACCTGGTGGAACAACTGCCCGCGGAAGCGCTGGTGTCGTGGGGCTGGCGGCTGCCGTTCCTCGCCAGCGTGGTGCTGGTGCTGGTGGGCCTCTACATCCGGCTGAAGGTCGACGAGTCGCCCGCCTTCAAGTCGGTGCAGGACAAGGGGCGCCAGGCGAAGTTCCCGGCCGCGGAGGTGATCCGCAAGTCGTGGAAGGGCATCGTCATCGCGATCTTTTCGATGGCCGCCGCGAACATCCCGTTCTACATGGCCACCGTGTTCGCCCTGAGTTACGGTTCGCAGCAGGCCGGTGTCACGCGAGGTAGCGTTCTGCTCGCGGTGTGCATCGCCTCGTTCATCCAGATCTTCACGATTCCCGTCACCGCCGTGCTCGCCGACCGGTTCGGGCGCAGGCCGGTGCTGCTGGCCGGATGCGTGATCACCGCCGTGATCGGCTTCCCGTTCTTCTGGCTCATCGACACCGGGAGCACCATCGCGATCGTGCTCGCGATGGTGATCGCACTGCCGGTCGCCCACTCGCTCACCTACGCCACGCTGGCGAGCTTCGTGCCCGAGCTGTTCGAAACCCGGCTGCGCTACAGCGGTTCCGCGATCGGTTACCAGGTCGGCGGGATGATCATGAGCGGTCCGGTCCCCTTCGTCTCGGCCGCGCTCTTCTCGTGGGCGGACAGCGCCTGGCCACTGTCGCTCTACATCGTGGCGGGCGGAGTGATGACGTTCGTCGCGGTGTTCGCCGCCCGCGAGTCCTATCGGGACGACATCGCGGACCGCGGCGGCGAGGTCGCGGCCGGCCGGGAATCGACGGCCACGGCCTGACCCCTTGACTCGACTGTAAATGTCCAACATTATGAGGACGTGCGAATGAACGACCAGGATCGGCGGAACGCCGCCCCAGGGCCGCTCGCGGGCCTGAAGGTCATCGACATGACCACCTCCTACGCCGGCCCGACCGCTTCGATGTACCTGGCGGACCTGGGCGCGGACGTGATCAAGGTCGAACGCCCCGGCGCCGGTGACGACGCCCGCACCTGGGGCCCGCCGTTCGTCCAGGACACCTCGGCGTGGTTCGCCTCCGCCAACCGGAACAAGCGGTCCGTGGTGATCAACCTCCGCGACCCGCGAGGGCTGGCGACACTGCGGCGGCTCATCGGTTCGGCCGACGTGTTCATGGAGAACCTCAACCCGGGCAAGCTGAAGTCCCTCGGAATCGACCACGAGACACTGCACGCCGAGTTCCCCGCGCTGATCTACTGCGCAATGTCGGGCTTCGGGCTCGACGGGCCCGACCACGCGCTGCCCGGCTACGACCTCGCCGCACAGGCCCGTTCCGGGATCATGTCGGTGACCGGCGCGAAGGGTGGCGCACCCCAGCGGGTCTCCTCGGCACTGTCCGATGTGATCACCGGGATGTGCGCCGCGCTGGCGGTGAGCGCCGCGGTGGTGCGCCAGCGCGAACACGGTGCCGGCGAGCTGATCGACGTGTCCCTGCTGGACTCCGACCTCGCGGTGATGGCGCCGCGGATCGCCGCCTACCTCGCGGGTGAGGCGGAACCGGCGCCCAGCGGCGGGACCGATTCGGTGCTCGCGGTGTACCAGTCGTTCCCGACCGCCGACCGGGACCTGGCGATCGCCATCGGCAACGACCAGATGTGGCGCCGGTTCTGCGACGTCGTCGGTCTTCCCGAGCTGGGCGAAGATCCCGCGCTGGCCGACAACGCGGGCCGGCGTGCGCACCGCGAGCGGCTGATCGCGGCGGTCACCGGCAAGCTCGGTGAGCGCACCGCCGCCGAATGGCAGAAGATCCTGGGGGAGACCGGAATCCCGTGCTCGCTCGTGCAGACCCTCTCGGAGGTGGTCACCGACCCGCAGGTCGTGGCCCGCGGAAGCCTCCTGCCGGTTCCGGGAACCGACGGCGCGATGCACAGCGTGCACAGCCCCTTCCGCTTCGCCTCGATCCCGGAGCCGCGCAACTCGCCGTGCCCGGTCCTGGGTGCGCACACCCGGGAGGTGCTGGCGGAGTGCGGGTTCACCGACTCCGACATCGACGCTCTGCTCGCGGACGGTGCGGTGCAGGAAGGGGTGAAGGTCGGTGAGTGACGAGTTCGTGGTCGTGGAGCGGGACGACGCGGTGGCCACCGTGCGGATCAACCGCCCCGACGTGCACAACGCGCTCAACGCCGCGCTGCTGCGACGGCTCGGCGACGAGATCGCGGCACTGGGCCGGGACGGCCGGATCCGGGCGATCGTGGTGACCGGAACCGGGGAGAAAGCCTTCAGCGCCGGTGCCGATCTGGACGAGCTGGCGCCACTCGACGCGGAATCCGCCGTCCCGGTCATGCGGGCCGGCCAGGCGGTGATCCGGGGTATCGAGCGCAGCCGGGTCCCGGTGGTCGCCGCGGTGAACGGGCTGGCGCTGGGCGGCGGTTTCGAGCTGGTGCTCGCCTGCTCGTTCGCCGTCGTCTCCCGGAAGGCCGCATTCGGTCTGCCGGAGTCCGGGCTCGGCCTCATCCCGGGCTACGGCGGCACGCAGCGGCTCGCCCGGGTCGCCGGGCCCGCGGTAGCCCGCCACGTCATGCTGACGGGCAGCCGCATCGACGCCGAACGCGCCCACCAGCTCGGCCTTGCCGTCATGGCGCCCACCGAGCCGGAGGACCTGCTGCCGGAGGCGCTACGGATCGCGCGGACGATCGCCGCGCGGGGCCCCCGCGCCGTACGGGCCATCCTGGGGGCCGTGGACCGTGGCCTCGACATGGCCCTGGAGGCGGGGCTGGACCTGGAGACGGGGCTCGCCGCACTGGCGATCGGCAGCCGCGAGGCGGCCGAGGGCGTGGCCGCCTTCCAGGGCAAGCGCGCCCCGGAATTCGAGGACCCGGCATGAACGCCACACCCCTGGACATCGACACCGACCCGAAGGCCTATCTCGCCCACCACGAGAGCCTGGACGAGTCCGCCGCCGACGCCCTGCTCGACGACCGTGAGCTCGCGGTGCGCGCGCAGGTGCGGGACGTCGTCGCGCACGAGGTCGCGCCGCGCGCGGCCGCGGCGGACCGCACGCACCAGTTCGTGCACGACAGCTATCAGGCACTCGCCACCGCGGGGCTGGCGGGCCTCATCTTCCCCCGGCACCTCGGCGGCACCGCGGACACCAACGTCGCCTACGCCGCGGCGATGGAGGAGATCACGGCGGGCTGCGCGGCCACGAGCCTGGTCTACATGACGCAGATGCACGCCGCGTACCCGATCCTGATCACCGGCTCGCCCGAACTGGCCGAGCGCTACATCCCGGGGTTGCTCACCGGCGCCGCCTACGGCGCGCTGGGCATCACCGAGCCGGGGGCGGGCAGCGACGTCGCGAGCCTGCGGTCGGTCGCCGCGCCGGTGCCGGGCGGCTATTCGCTGTCCGGGTCGAAGACGTTCATCACCACCGGCGACAGGGCCGACGTCATCATCTGCTTCGCCACCGTGGACCGTGCCCTGGGGCGCCGGGGCGTGACCGCGTTCGTCCTCAACGGACAGTGGGAGGGGCTCGGCCGTGGCACCCCGCTGTCGAAGATGGGCATGCACGGTTCGAGCACGGCCGAGCTGTTCTTCGACGGGGTGCCCATCCCCGCCGACCACCGTCTCGGTGACGAGGGCGGTGGCTGGCAGGTCGTGATGAACTCCGTGATCAAGTCACGGATCAGCGCGGCCGCCCAGGGTGTCGGACTGGCCCGCGCCGCCTACGGCCGCGCGCTGCGGGTGCTCACGCGCGCGCACGGACCGAAACTGCCGGACGAGGCGGCGTTCGCGCTGGCCACCCTGCGGGGAAAACTGTTGCAGGGCAGGCTGTTGCTGTTCGGCGTGGCACGCGAGGTCGACCGGTCCAGCAGTCCGAACGCGGGCCGGATCGGCATCATGAAACAGACCTGCACCGACCTCGGTTTCGACACGGCTCGCGAGGCGATGCGCATCCTCGGCCCGTACGGCGACCTGACCGATGTCGGTGTCGAGCGGTGCCTGCGCGACGCGAAGGTCACCCAGATCTACGACGGCACCAACGAGGTGCAGCGGATGCTCATCGCCCGCGACACCGCACGAAAGGAGCGGGCATGAGTTCGCTGAACGGCAAAGTCGCCATCGTCACCGGAGCGGGCCGCGGCCTCGGCCGCGAGATGGCGCGGGCACTGGCCGGCGCCGGCGCCCGGGTGACCGTCGCGGCCCGCACGGCCACCGAACTGGACAGGTTCGTGGCCGAACAGGAGGCGGCCGGTCGCGAGGCACTGGCCTGTCCCACCGACATCACCGACGCCTCCGCGGTCGAGCGGATGACCGAGGCGACGGTGCAGCGGTTCGGGCGGGTCGACATCCTGGTCAACAACTCCGGGATCGTGGCCACCACACCGTTGCTGGAGCAGGAACCGGACGAGTGGGACCGCGTGCTCGCCACCAACCTCCGGGGCGTGTACCTGGCGACCCGCGCGGTGGGGCGGCACTTCGTCGCGCAGAAGTCGGGCAAGGTCATCAACATCGCGTCGAACTTCGCGCTGCAAGGCGTGGCCAACCACGCCGCGTACTCGGCCTCGAAGGCGGGGGTGCTCGCCTTCACCCGGTCCATGGCCATGGAATGGGCCCGGTCCGGGATCCAGGTCAACGCCATCGCCCCTGGCTATTTCGCCACCGATCTGAACGCGGAGATGCGGGCCGACGCCGAGACCACCGAGAAGGTGGTGCGGGCGATCCCGGCGCGGCGCATGGGCGAACCCCGCGAGATCACCCCGTGGCTGCTGCTGCTCGCCGGGCCGGAATCGGACTTCATGACCGGCGAGCACATCGTGCTCGACGGCGGGCAGACGGTCCGCTGAGCCGCGGAACACACGAAACGGAGACAACGACGTGACTTCGCAGGAACGCACCGTCGCGGTGCTCGGTGCCGGGACCATGGGATCCGGCATCGCCACCGTGGCGGTACGCGGCGGTTACCGGACCCTCATCCACGACCTCGACGACGGCCGCGTCGCCCGCGGGGTGGACGCCGTGCGCGGGTTCCTCGCCAAGAGCGCCGAGCTGGGCAAGCTCACCGAGGAGGCGGCGGCCACCGCGTCGGCGCGCATCGAGGGCACCACGGACCTCAAGGACCTCGCCGGCGCCGGAGTGGTGATCGAGGCGATCTACGAGAACATGGCGGTCAAGAAGGACCTCTTCGGTGAGCTGGACGGCATCGTCGGCAAGGACACGCTGTTCCACACCAACACCTCGACGCTGTCGGTGACCGGCATCGCCGCGGGATCGTCGCGGCCGGAGCGCGTGGTGGGCACGCACTACTGCAACCCGGCGCCGCTGATGAAGCTCGTCGAGGTGGCCGACGGCAGGCACACCGCGAGCTGGGCGCACCGGGCCACGATCGAGTTCCTCGCCTCGGTCGGCAAGACCACCGTGGTCACCAAGGACCGGCCCGGCTTCATCGTGAACCGGTTCCTCATCCCGTGGGAGAACAGCTGCATCCAGGCGCTGGAGAACGGCCTGGGCACCAAGGAGTCGATCGACGCCGCCGTCACCGGAGCGCTCGGGCACCCGATGGGCCCGTTCAAGCTGCTCGACGTCGTCGGGATGGACATCCACCAGCAGGTCGCCACCCGCCTCTACGAGCAGCTGCGCGACCCGAAGTTCTTCCCGCCCCCGATGGTCGACCGCATGGTCGCCGCCGGGGACCTGGGCCGCAAGACCGGGCGCGGCTTCTACACCTACGACGACACCCGCCTGTTCGGTTCCTGAGGAGAGACCCATGTCCGAGATCCACACCGTGGCCGTACTGGGATTCGGCACGATGGGTGCCGGGATCGTCCAGGTCGTGGCGCAGTCCGGCCGTTCCGTCACCGTTCTGGAGACCGATCAGGAGCGCATCGAGGCGGGTCTGGCCCACCTGAGGTCCTTCCTGGACGGCGGTGTCCGGCGCGGCAAACTGACCGAGCCGCGGCGCGACGAGATCCTGGCGCGGGTCGCGACCGTCACCGATGTCGCCGAACTGGCCGCCGCCGACCTGGTGATCGAGGCCGTCACCGAACGCGCGGACGTCAAGCGGGACCTGCTCGCCCGGGTCTCCGCGGTCGTCGGCGCGGACACGCCGATCGTCACCAACACCTCGGCGCTGTCGGTGACCGACCTCGCGGGAGCGGTCCGCAACCCGCGGCGCTTCGCGGGCCTCCACTTCTTCAACCCCGCGCCACTGATGAAGGTCGTCGAGGTCGTCCGCGCGCTGCAGAGCGGGCCGGACGTCGTGGCGGCGCTGGTCGCGTTCACCGAATCGATCGGCAAGGACCCCGTAGTGGTCAGGGACCGGCCCGGATTCCTGGTCAACCACCTGCTGATCCCCTACCTCAACGACGTGATCGCCGAGTACGACAACGAGCTGGCCTCCGCCGAGGACATCGACACCGCGATCAAGCTCGGTCTCGGCTACCGCCTCGGCCCGCTCGAACTGCTCGATCTGATCGGGCTCGACGTGCACGAACACGCGGCGCGCAGTGCGTACGAGGGCACGCTCGACCCACACTTCGCGCCACCCCCGCTCCTGCGGCAGATGGTGGCCGCCGGCCGCCTCGGCGCCAAGAACGGGCAGGGATTCCGCACCGGAAAGGAAGACACCCAGTGACGAGCTACCGCGACATCGCCGTCGACCGCGACGGCCCGGTCCTCACGATCACGCTCAACCGGCCGGAGGCCGGCAACAAGTTCCGGCACGAGACCTGCCTCGAACTGTCCGACGCGCTGCAGCGGTTCCGGCTCGACCCGGCCCTGCGGGCGGCGATCCTCACCGGGGCGGGCGAGAAGTTCTTCTGCATCGGCGGCGAGCACGACGAGGCCACCTCGCTCGACCAGTCGCAGGTCCTGCCGATCATCGACGTCTACCAGGCGATCGACACCATCGCGAAGCCGATCATCGCGGCGGTCAACGGGTTCGCCGTCGGCGGCGGCAACGTGCTGCACACCGTGTGCGACCTGACCATCGCGGCCGACACCGCCGTGTTCCGCCAGGTCGGGCCGATGGTCGGCAGCTTCGACGCCGGATATGGCAGCTGGTACCTGGAAGACACCATCGGCCGCAAGCGCGCCAAGGAGATGTGGTACCTCAACCGCAAGTACTCCGCGCAGGAAGCGCTCGAGATGGGCCTGGCCAACGAGGTCGTGCCCGCCGCGGATCTGCGCGAGCGCGCCACCGAGGTCGCGCGCGAGCTGACCACCCGCAGCCCGATGGCGCTGGGCGGGCTCAAGGCCGCGTTCTCCGGCAAGCACAACGGCGTGTCCGGCCAGGCCCGGATGGCCCACGACCAGCTGCTCAGCGTCTACCTCACCACGCAGGAAGCGCACGAGGTGAGTGCCTCGTTCGGTGAGCGGCGCCGGCCCGATCCGGACAGGTTCTGGAAATGAGCCGCAACACCCCGGCCCTGACCGGGGACCAGTCCGATCTCGTCGCGATGCTCGACGCGCTGATGTCCGATGTGGACATCCAGCTCTCCGACGCGCGGCCGGACGAGGTGGCGCACCTGCGGGCACGGCTGGCCGATCTCGGTGTGTGGACGCTCGCGGTCCCCGAACGCCTCGGCGGCGGGGGCGGTGACCAGGCACTGGCGGCGGTCGCGGTCGCGCGGCTCGCGCGCCGCTGGGCCGCACTGGCGTGGGCGGCCGTGCAGGCGCACGCCGCGGCCGAGTTGCTCGAGGGCCACCCCGGCCTGCTCGCCCGCGTCCACGCCGGTGACGTCGCGATCGCCGTGACCGGCGGGCACCGGGTGGACGCGGCGGGAGAGGCGCCGCACGTCGTCGTCCTCGGTGCGGAAGGTGCACGGCTGTACGGGCCGGAGTCCCTGCACTACACCGCTGTCCGGCACACCGGCCTGGACGGGGCGCTGACCAGGATCGTCCGGTTCGACGGTGACGGGACCACGCTCGGTGGGGACGTGGACGGCGCCCGCGTGCGGCTCCGGCTCGGTGCCGCCGCGGTCGCCGCGGGGATCGCCGACGCCGCCGCGGAGGCCGCGCTCGGCTACAGCGCCGTCCGCAAGCAGTTCGGCGGCGCGCTCACCGCCCTGCCGGCGGTGCGCGACGCGCTGTTCGATTCGTCCGGAGCCGCCGCCGTCCAGCTGCGCCAGGTGGTGCAGAGCGCGGAGGCAGCACCGTGGCAGGCCGCCGCGGTGCTCGAGTCCGCCTGCGAGACCGCCATCGACGCCGCCGCCAGGGCGGTGCAGTCCCACGGTGGCTACGGCTACCTCACCGAGTACCCGGTCGAACGCCTGCTGCGCGACGCGGTGTCGCTGCGGGCCGCGTGCGACACCGCGGCCACCCGCCGGGACGGCGCGCTCGACCTGGCCGGTTCCGCGAAAGGATGAGCATGGGCACTCCACTCGCCGAGTCGCTCGGCGGTCAGCACACTCCCCTCACCGACGCCGAGGCCGACGCGTTCCGCGCCGCGGGCTGGTGGCAGAACCGCACCATCCGCTCGGTGCTCTCCGAGACGGCCGCCCGGTACCCGGACCGCCCCGCACTCGTCGGCCACCGCACCGGCGCGCCGGTCGTCCGGCAGAACTACCGCGAGTTCGACGCCGCCGCGCACCACGCCGCCTCGGCACTGGCCGCGGTCGGCGTCGGGCGGGGTGACGCCGTGGCGTTGATGTTGCCGAACTGGATCGAGTACGCGGCGCTGCTGTTCGGCATCAACGAGGCCGGCGCGGTCTACGCCGGGATCCCGGTGTCCTACGGCGAGCGGCAGGCCGCCGCGATCCTCCGCCGCAGCAAGGCGAAGGTGCTGGTGATCCCGCGCTCATGGCGCGGCACGGACCACCTGGGGTTGTCGCGGAACCTGCGCGCGGAACTACCGCACCTGGAAACCGTCATCGTGCTCGGCGACGGGCCCGCGGACCTGCGCGCCGGCGAGATCGCCTGGTCCGCGCTGGACGACGTGCCACCACGGGAGTTCTCCGATCCCGACCCGAGCGCGATCTGCTACCTGGGCTTCACCTCGGGCACGACGGGTGAGCCCAAGGGCGCCATGCACACCCACGACACCCTGCTCTACGACGCGAGGGCGCTGGCCGACCACCTCGGACCCGAGACGCTCGGTGATCCGATGGTGCAGCTCGTCGCCTCCCCGGTGGGCCACCACACGGGCTGGATGTGGGGCGTGCTGTTCACGACGTACCTCGCCGGCACCGGCGTCCACGTCGACCGGTGGGATCCGGACTGGGGCACGCGGGTGATCCGCGAGGAAGGGATCACCACCTTCTTCGGCGCGCCCACGTTCCTGCAGGACATGATGCGCACCGACCTCGCCGGCGATCCCACGTGCCCGTTGCGGTGCCTGGTGATCGCGGGCTCTTCGGTGCCGCGCACGCTGCCCGCGCGGGCCGGCAAGGCGTTCGGCGCCTACATCGCGCCCGCGTGGGGCATGACCGAGTGCGGGATCACCGTCTCCTGCACGCCGGCGGAGCCGGACGACATCCAGTGCACCGACGGGTCGCTCGTCGCCGGGTCCGCGGCCCGGGTCGTCGACGAACTGGGCCGGGACGTGCCGCCCGGGGTGACCGGAGAGCTGCTGATGAAGGGCCCCGGAATGGTGCTGGGCTACTACGACCGTCCCGATGCGACGGACAACGCGTTCCTGCCCGGGATGTGGTTCCGGACGGGTGACACCGCGAGCATCGACTCCAACGGCTGGGTCTCGCTGCGCGGCCGGAGCAAGGACATCATCATCCGGGGCGGGGAGAACATCCCGGTCACCGATGTGGAGACGCTGCTGTTCGACCATCCCGACGTGCTCAACGCCGCCGTTGTCGCCTACCCGGACGACCGGCTGGGCGAGCGCGCGGCCGCGGTGCTGGTGATCCGCGACGACGCGGTGCTCGACCTGCCGGGCCTGTGCGAGTACCTGCTGGCCCGTGGGCTGTCGAAACACTACCTGCCGGAGCGGCTGGTGCTGCTGGACGAGCTCCCGGTCACCCAGAGCGGCAAGATCCAGAAGTTCAAACTGCGCGAGCTGGTCTCGTCCCAGGTCCCGTGAAAGGCGGCAGATGAGCTCGAACACCACCGCGCCACCGTTGTCCGGAGTGCGTGTCCTGGACCTGTCCACTCTGCTGCCCGGCCCGCTGGGGACCCTCATGCTCGCCGAGGCGGGCGCCGACGTGATCAAGATCGAACGTCCCGGCCGCGGCGACGAAATGCGTTCCTACCACCCGAAACTCGGTGACGCGAGCGCGAACTACGCCGTGCTCAACCGCGGCAAACGGGCCTTCGCCGCGGATCTGAAAAACCCCGCCGACCGCGACCGGGTGCTCGACCTCGCCGCGGGTGCGGACGTCGTCGTGGAACAGTTCCGGCCCGGGGTCGCCGCCCGGCTCGGTCTCGGCTACGGGCACGTTCGCTCCCGCAATCCCGGCGTCGTGTACTGCTCGATCACCGGATACGGCCAGGAGGGACCGCATGCGGGGCGGGCCGGGCACGACCTGAACTACCTGGCCGAGACCGGTCTGCTCGGTGTGGTCACCGACGCCTCCGGGACTCCCCAGCTGCCCGTTTCGGTCCTGGCCGACATCGCGGCGGGCAGCTACCCGGCCGTGGTGAACATCCTGCTCGCGCTGCGGCGGCGTGACCTCACCGGGACGGGCTGCCACCTCGACATTTCGATGGCGCACAACCTCCAGGTGCTCGCCTACGGCTACTTCGCGGCGCACCAGGGCGGCGGGGGGTGGCCGCGCCCCGGCGCCGAGCAGCTCACCGGCGGCAGCCCTCGTTACCAGATCTACGCCACTTCGGACGGACGGCACCTCGCGGTCGCCGCACTCGAGCAGAAGTTCTGGGAACGCCTCGCCCAGCTGATCGACCTGCCGGAGCACCTCGTCGACGACGACGGACAGGAGGACGCGGTGATCGCGGCGGTCGCCGAGCGCATCGGCGCGCACCCGGCCGGGCACTGGCGCAAGGTGTTCGACGGTGAGGACGTCTGCACGGCCGTGGTCGCGACGTTCGACGAAGCCGTCGACAGCGGGCTGGTCGAACCGGACCGGCCGGAACGGCTCACCGGACCCGGTTTCGACGTCGGCACCCTGCGCAGCCCGCTCGACCCGGCGGTGCGTGCCCAGCCGGGACGGCTCGGCTATCCCGCATTGCCGCCCCTGCCCCCCGAGGTGGATCCACTGTGGACCTCGCCGGGCGACCGCCGGTGACCGGGCTGTCCGACGGCGCGGCCCACCGCGCGGCCGCCGTGTTCGACCTGCCCGGCGTCCGGTCCGCGTTGCCGGTGACGCAGAGCGGCAAGATCCGGAAGGCCGCGCCGCGTGAGCTCGCCGCTTCCTGAACACGCTGTCCCGAGAGGAGAACTGATCCCATGCGCGCTGCGCTCGTGAAGGAGTTCGGACCGCCGTCGGCACTGGTCGTCGAGGAAATCGCGGACCTCGTTCCCGGTCCCGGTGAGGTCGTCGTCGAGGTGGCCGCGGTGAGCGTCAACTTTCCCGACATCCTCGTGGTGGAGGGGACTTACCAGAACCTGCCGCCGCGTCCGTTCAGCCCGGGCAAGGAGGCCGCGGGCCGGGTTCTGGCGGTCGGCGAGGGTGTGACGCGGCTGGGCGCCGGTGACCGGGTGCTGGCGCTGGTCGAGTACGGCGGCTATGCCGAGCAGCTGCTCGTGCCCGAGGAGCTGGTCATGCAGCTGCCCGGCACGATCTCCTACGAGGAGGCCGCCGCGTTCGGGCTCGTGTACAGCACCGCCTACTTCGGGCTGCTGCGGCGAGGCCAGATGCGGGCCGGGGAGACCGTGCTGGTCACCGGCGCGGGAGGCGGGGTCGGCTCGGCAGGTGTCCAGGTCGCCAAAGCCTACGGTGCCACGGTGATCGCGCTGGCCCAGGACGAGTCCAAGGCGGAACTGGCCCGCGCCCAGGGCGCCGACCACGTGCTCACGTCGGGTCCGCGGACTCTGCGCGACGACGTGCGCGCCCTCACCGGTGGCCGGGGGGTGGACGTCGCACTGGACATGCTCGGTGGCGACTTCCTCAGCCAGATCATCCGGTGCACGGCGTGGGAGGGCCGGATCGTGATCGTCGGGTTCGCCTCCGGCGGGCAGAACCCGATCAAACCGGGCCACGTGCTGGTGAAGAGCATCAGCGTGATCGGACTGCAGAGCAGCGACTACCGGGACCGCATGCCGGAGCTGATGCGGTCGACGATGGCGGAGATGTTCGCCCTGCACGCCGAGGGCAGGCTCAACGCGGCGGTCGACACGACCTTTCCGCTGGAGAAGGTCGCCGATGCGCTGCAGTACGTCAAGGACGGGCGGGTGCGCGGGAAGGTCGTGATCACGACCGGCCGCGGGGCCTGAGGTTCGGCGACCCGCCGCTTGACGGCCCCGACGAACCGCCGCACGCGGAGCCCGCATTTCCCGCGGTTTGCCCCGTTCCGCCCCGCCGCTCAACCCGGGCAGGGCAGGATGATCACCGTGACCACCGCATCCAGGATCAGCGCCGGAGAGGCGATCGGCTCGATCGTCGCCATCGTGTTCGGGCTCGTGTTCGTGCTCGTCAACAGCGGCGGGCTGGCCTCGCCGTGGCCGGTGGCCATCCGGGTGGCAGGGGCCGTGGTGGCGGCAGGGCTGTTCGTGCTGCTGGCGCGGCGGGGGAAGCCGGAGGGCGGCGCGGGCACCACGTTCTTCGACCGCAGCCAGTTCCGGTGGATCGTCCTGGCGGAGGTGGTGGCGCTCTTCGGCGGGCTGTTCGTGATCAACGGCGTGCTGGGCCACGGCGAGGCCGGCGTCGCGTGGATCGCCGTGGTCGTCGGCGTGCACTTCCTCGCGATGGGGCGGGCATTCCGGCTCGCAAGGTTCCTGACGCTGGGCGGCGTGATGACGGCGCTCGGCGTGGCCGGGTTCGTGCTCGCGTTCGCCGGGGCGGGCGCCGCGATGATCGGGCTGGTGTCCGGTGTGCTGTCCGGGGTCGCGCTGTTCGCCGTCGCGCTCTACACGCTGACGCGTTAGATCAGCGCCAGCGGGTCGAGCTGGATCCGCACCGTCGCGGTCTCCTTGCGCGCGGCCCGCGTGGCCTGCGCGGCGCCAAGGCAGGCGGCCAGCGCACGGGCCTCGCCGCGGGGCACGCGGATCAGGACGCGCTCCCGTTCGGAACGGCCCTCCTCGTCGGGCTCGGTCAGCGGAACCGGCCCCAGGATCTCGGCCGATCCGGGCAACCCGGCCTCCGCCAGCAACGCCGCCACCGCCTCCGGGGTGCCCTCGACGCTCGCCATCCGCACGACCGGCGGGAAACCCAGCTCGCGGCGCTCGGACAGTTCCCGCTCGGCGTGCCAGGCCGGATCCCACCGCACCAGCGCCTGCACCGGGGCCAACGGCGCCTCCGCGCCGACGATCACCCGTCCGCCCGCCGACGACGGCCGCACCAGCGCCGCCGCCGTCATCCACCGCCGCAACGTCTCCTCCGCCGCCCGCAGGTCCTGCCGCCCCAGCAATGCCCAGCCGTCCAGCAGCAGCGCCGCGCCGTACCCGCCCTCGGCGACCGGCTCGGCCCCGGGCGTCGACACCACCAGCGCCGGCCGCGCCGGAACGGAAGCCAGCACTTCGCGAGCCCCCGACGTGCGCACCGGCACACCCGGGAACGCCCGGCCCATCTCCTCCGCGGTCCGTTTCGCCCCGACCACGACCGCCCGCAACCGCGCCGAACCACAGGCCGGGCACCGGAAATGCGCCTCCGGGGTGCCACACCACCGGCAGTTCGGCGCGTGCGCCACGTCGGCTCCCGCCCCGCCAGGCAACCCGAGCGGCCCGGCGCACCGGCGGCAGTGCGCGGGCGCCCGGCACTGCGCGCAGGCCAGCGCGGGCACGTAACCGCGCCGTGGCACCTGCACCAGCACGGGAGCCCCGGCCGTGAACGCCTGCCGCGCCGCCTCGAACGCCACCGACGGCAGCCGCGCCACGCGGGCGGCCTCGTCGCGCGCCACGTCGAAGTCCTCGCCGACCGGCGTCACCCGCGGCGCGGCCTTCCGCAGCTCGTCCCGCGAGCCCGCCACCGGATGCGCCCACCGCGTCTCGACCAGCAGCTGCGCCTCGGCCGTGCGCGCGAACCCGCCCGCCACGAACGACGCGCCCTGCGCGTGCGCCCGCAACGCCAGCACGTCCCGCACCTGCGGGTAGGGCATGTGCGGGTCGACGTGCAGGTCGTCCCCGTCGTCCCACACCACGAACAACCCGGGGTCGGCGACCGGCGCGAACATCGCCGCGCGCGTGCCGACCACGATCGGCACCGAACCACGGGACACCGCGAGCCACCGCCGGTACCGCTCCGCCGGGCCGGTGTCGGCGGACAACGCGACGACCGCGCCCGCACCGGCCACGCGCACGCACGCCTCGTGCACCCGGGTCAGGTCGCGGTGGTCGGGCACCACCAGCACCGCACCCCGCCCGGAAGCCGCGGCCAGCCCCGCCAGTTCGGCCAGCCGCGCGGGCCAGTCCTCCCCCGGCAGCGCCTGCCACACCGCGTGCGCCTGCTTGCCCGCCCGGAGCGCTCCGGTGAAGGACTCGCCGAACTGGTAGCGCTGCCACGCCTGCGACGACGGCGCTTCGGTGACCTTCGCCGGCTCGCGCGGTGGCTCGGACTCGGCCTTGGCGTGCCGGGGCGGGATCGCCAGCCGCAGCACGTCCATCAGGGTGCCGCCGTACCGGTCGGCCACCCGCCGGGCGACGTCGTGCAGCTCCGGGGACAGCACCGGCTCCGGCGAGGTGACGCGTTCCAGGAACGCCAGCCGCCCCTTGTGGTCGGTGGTCGAGGCGCGCTCGATCAGGAACCCGTCGACGAGCTGCCCCGCGAACCGCACCCGCACCCGGCAGCCGGGCACCGCGTCGGCGTCGAGCTTGTCCGGTACCTGGTAGTCGAACGTGCGGTCCAGGTGCGCCAGCGGAACGTCGACCACGATCCGCGCGACCGGGTCGTGTTCCGCCGGCTTCGGCTGCCCCTTGCGGGACGCGGGACGCTTCGCCGCGGCGCGCTTGGGCGGCGCGGGCGCGGGCAGGTCCCAGAGCGCGTCGGAAGAGGTCACGCCTAGTTCTCTACCAGACCCCTCCGACACGTTCCGGAAGTACTCAGGCGCCCGCGAGCGACCGCAACGCGTCGGAGCGGTCGGTGTTCTCCCAGGGCAGCTTCACGTCGGTACGGCCGAAGTGGCCGTACGCGGCGGTGGCGGCGTAGATCGGGTGCAGCAGGTCCAGGTCGCGGATGATCGCGGCCGGGCGCAGGTCGAACACCTCGCTGATCGCGGTCTGGATCTTGGCCGGGTCGACCGTCTCGGTGCCGAAGGTCTCGACGAACAGGCCGACCGGCGACGCCTTGCCGATCGCGTACGCGACCTGCACCTCGACCCGCCCGGCCAGCCCCGCGGCGACGACGTTCTTGGCGACCCAGCGCATCGCGTAGGCCGCGGAGCGGTCCACCTTCGACGGGTCCTTGCCGGAGAACGCGCCACCACCGTGACGGGCCATGCCGCCGTAGGTGTCCACGATGATCTTGCGGCCGGTCAGCCCGGCGTCACCCATCGGGCCGCCGATGACGAAGCGGCCGGTCGGGTTGACCAGCAGCCGCACGTCGCCGTGGTCGAGGTCGAGCTCGTTCAGCTCGGGCAGCACGACCTGCTCGCGGACGTCGACGCCGAGCATGCTGTCCAGGTCGATGCCCTCGGCGTGCTGCGTGGACACCACGACGGTGTCCAGCCGCACCGGCTGGTCGCCCGCGTACTCGATGGTGACCTGGGTCTTGCCGTCCGGGCGCAGGTAGGGCAGCACGCCGTCTTTGCGCACCCTGGCGAGCCGGCGGGACAGGCGGTGGGCCAGCGCGATCGGCAGCGGCATCAGCTCCGGCGTGTCCGAGCACGCGTACCCGAACATCAGGCCCTGGTCGCCCGCGCCCTGCCGGTCGATCTCGTCGATCGCGTTCTCCACGCGCGACTCGTAGGCGGTGTCCACGCCCTGCGCGATGTCCGGGGACTGCGCGCCGATCGCGACGTTGACGCCGCAGGAGTTGCCGTCGAACCCCTTGGCGGAGGAGTCGTAGCCGATCTCGAGGATCCGCTCGCGCACGATCGTCGGGATGTCGGCGTAGGCCTCGGTGGTCACCTCACCGGCCACGTGCACCTGGCCGGTCGTGATCATCGTCTCGACCGCGACGCGCGAACGCGGGTCCTTCGCCAGCAGGGCGTCCAGGATCGAGTCGCTGATGGCGTCACAGATCTTGTCCGGGTGCCCTTCGGTCACCGACTCCGAAGTGAACAACCTGCGATTAGACGCGGTCACCACGCTCACATCCCATCAACTCTTCTGTCCCTCCGGAGCGCCGGCCCAGGCGCACCGGTCAGTGCCCGATGAATTCCCCGACGGCGTCCCACACCGCGGCCGCCAGTTGCGATTTCGACCCCAGCGGGATAGGCCGCTCGCTGCCGTCGGCGGCCAGCAACCAGCCCGCGTTGTCCTCGACCTCGAACGCCCGGCCATCCCCGACGGCGTTGAGAACCAGCAGGTCACAGCCTTTGCGCCGCAGTTTCGCACGGCCGTGATCGAGTACGCTACCGTGCTCGTCCCCGGTTTCCGCGGCAAAACCGATGATGACCTGTCCCGGCGATCGATTCGTGACCAGTTCCGCGAGAATGTCCGGATTCCGGGACAGTGTGATGACGGGATCGGGGGTGTCATCGGTTTTTTTGATTTTGTGACCGGACCGGCTCGCGGGGCGAAAATCAGCGACAGCGGCGGCCATCACGACGATGTCCGCCTCCTTGGCGGCCTCGCGGACCGCCTCCCGCATCTCCCCGGCGGTCGACACGCGGCGCAGTTCGGCGCCCGCCGGATCGGGAAGCTCGACGGTGTGCCCGGCCACGAGCGTGACCTCGGCGCCGCGCTGCGCGGCGACCCGGGCCAGGGCGTACCCCTGCTTGCCGGACGAGCGGTTGCCCAGGTAACGCACCGGGTCCAGCGGTTCGCGCGTGCCACCGGCGGAGACGACGACGCGTTTGCCTTCGAGGTCGCGGGGCAGCGCGCGCGGCGCGGCGAGCAGCAGCCTGGCCAGGTCGACGATCTCGGCCGGGTCGGTGAGCCGTCCCTTGCCGGTGTCGGCGCCGGTCAGCCGTCCCGCGGCGGGTTCGGTGACCACGGCGCCCCTGGACCGCAGCAGCGCCACGTTGTCCCGGGTCGCCGGGTGTTCCCACATCTCGGTGTGCATCGCCGGGAAGAACGCGACCGGGCAGCGCGCGGTGAGCAGCGTGCCGGTGAGCAGGTCGTCGGCGCGGCCCTGGGCCGCACGGGCCAGCAGGTCCGCGGTCGCCGGGACGACCAGCACGAGGTCCGCTTCCTTGCCGATGCGGACGTGCTGCACCTGGTCGACCTCGGTGAACACGCCCGTGTGCACCGGGTGACCGGACAACGCCTCGAAGGTGGCCGCGCCGACGAAGTTCAGCGCGGCCTCGGTGGGCACCACGCGGACGTCGTGACCGGACTCGGTCAGCCCGCGCAGCACCTCACAGGCCTTGTAGGCGGCGATGCCGCCGCCTACCCCGAGGACGACGCGAGGTTTACTCACCCTCGGTGTGCTCGAGCAGGCCGGCGTGGATCTCGCGCAGCGAGATCGACAGCGGCTTCTCACGCGGACCCGGCTCCACGAGCGGGCCGACGTACTCGAGCAGGCCCTCGCCGAGCTGGGCGTAGTAGTCGTTGATCTGACGAGCACGCTTCGCGGCGTAGATCACCAGCGCGTACTTCGAGCTGACCTTGGCCAGCAGGTCGTCGATCGGCGGGTTGGTGATGCCTTCGAGTTCCTCGCCGTAAATCCCGGTCGATGCGGTCACGCGCTCAAGCTCCTGAGTTCTGTTCGTGAAGTCGGTGGTCTCCCCGCAGCAAGTCTAACAACTGCCGCGCGGCTTCCCCGACGTCGGCGTTCACCAGCCGCACGTCGAATTCACCCGCCGCCGCGAGTTCGCGCTCCGCCTCCGCGAGGCGGGCGCTCACCGCGGCCTCCTCCTCGGTGCCGCGCCCGGTGAGCCTGCCGACCAGCTCGTCCCAGGACGGGGGCATGAGCATGACCAGCCGGGCCTCCGGCATGGCGGCGCGGACCTGCCGCGCCCCCTGCAGCTCGATCTCCAGCACGGCGGGCCTGCCCTCGGCCAGCGCCCGCTCGACCGGTTCCCGCGGGGTGCCGTAGCAGTTGCCGGTGAACTCGGCGTGTTCGAGCAGTTCGCCCGCGGCGACCATCTTGTCGAACACCGCGCGGTCGATGAAGTGGTAATGCACGCCGTCGACCTCGCCGGGGCGGGGGTGGCGGGTGGTCACCGAGACGCTGTAGAAGACGTCCGGGTCCATCCCGCGCAGCGCGCCGACCACGCTGGACTTGCCGACGCCGGACGGGCCGGAGACGACCGTGAGCCGGCTCCGGGCCCCACTTCGCGCCTGACCCTGAGCCGGCTCACGGTGCGACGCCGGGCCGGCATGCCCGCCGGCCCCGGTGACGCGGTCGCTGCCGGTGTCGCTCACTCGCCGCTGAACTCGGCCAGCAGCGCCTTGCGCTGCCGGTCACCAAGGCCGCGCAGCCGCCGGCTCGGTGCGATCTCCAGGCGCTCCATGGTCTGCTGGGCGCGCACCTTGCCGACGCCGGGGAGGGCTTCGAGCAGGGCGGAGACCTTCATCTTGCCGAGAACCTCGTCCTCGTCGGCCTGCTTCAGCACGTCGGTGAGCGTGGTGCCGCCTCGCTTGAGGCGCTCCTTCAGCTCCGCGCGGGCACGACGAGCGGCAGCGGCCTTCTCCAGCGCCGCCTTGCGCTGTTCCTCGGTCAGCTGGGGAAGTGCCACGTTTTCCTCCGTAGTACTCAAAATTCTGGGTGGGTGACGCGACGGTACCCACCCCTTGCCACCGGCCACAATGCGGGGGGTGGTCGCTCGGTTCCGGGACAGGGACCTGATATTGGCGTCATCCGGTCAGGATCGCCTGGGTCCGGCGCACCGCGTCACGCAGCGCCACCGGGTCCGGACCGTGCCTGAGAAGGTCCCTGGACGACGCGGGCAGCACCCCGGGCAGGTCCGGCCCGAACAAGCGGCGGAGATCGTCCACGGTCGCTCCCTGCGCCCCGAAACCGGGGGCCAGGACGGGACCGTTCAGCCCGGCGAGGTCGAGCTCGCCGGGCTGAACGGTGGCCCCCACGACCACGCCGACGTCGCCGAGCGAGGCGGCACCGGCGTTGCACCGCGCCGCTTCGTCCACAATCGACTGGGCGACGGTCTTTCCGTTGTCCAGCAACGCGTTCTGCAGTCCAGCCGCCTCCGGATTGGAGGTGCGGGCGAGCACGAACAGGCCCTCACCAGCGCCCAGCGCGGGCGCCAGCGAGCCGAACCCGAGGTAGGGCGAGACGGTGACCGCGTCGGCCCGCAGCGGCGCCTGGTCACCGAGGTAGGCGGCCGCGTAGGCAGCCATCGTCGACCCGATGTCGCCCCGTTTGACGTCCAGCAGGACGAGCGCGCCGCGGTCGCGGGCCTGCTCGATCACCCGGCCCAGCACGGCCACGCCGGGGGCCCCGAAAGCCTCGAAGAAGGCCGACTGGGGCTTGACGACGGACACCTCCTGGGCCAGCACGTCAACCGCCGCGAGGGCGAACTTCTCCAGCCCGCCGGGGTCGCGGTCCAGGCCCCACGCGTCGAGCAGCCCGGGGTGGGGGTCGATCCCCGCGCACAGATTCCCGCGCGCGGCGATCGCCTCCACCAGACGGGCGCCGAAGCCGGTCACGACCGGGCCCGCAGCGCCGCCTGCAGGTCCTGCAGCGACCGGACGCCGATGTCGCCCCGGATGAGCGCTTCGATGCCGTGCACGGCCGCCGCGGCGCCCTGCACCGTGGTGATGCACGGGATGTCCCGCGACACCGCCGCGGTGCGGATCTCGTAGCCGTCGACGCGCGGCCCGCTGTTGCCGTACGGGGTGTTGATCACCATGTCCACTCCCCCGGCGGCGATCACCTCGACCACGTTCGGCTCGTCCGGCGCGCTCCCCTCGGAGTACTTGCGCACGACCGTGCTGGCGATGCCGTTGCGGCGCAGCACCTCGGCGGTACCGGAGGTCGCGAGGATCTCGAACCCGAGGTCGGCCAGCCGCTTGACCGGGAACACCAGCGCCCGCTTGTCGCGGTTGGCGACCGAGACGAACACCTTGCCCGAGGTCGGCAGCGACCCGTAGGCCCCGGCCTGGGACTTCGCGAACGCCTCACCGAACGAGGTGTCCACGCCCATCACCTCGCCGGTGGACTTCATCTCCGGCCCGAGCAGCGAGTCGACGCCCTTGCCCTCCGGCGTGCGGAAGCGGTGGAAGGGCAGAACCGCCTCCTTGACCGCGACCGGCGCGTCGGCGGGCAGGTGGCCGCCGTCGCCCTCGGCGGGCAGGACACCGCGGCCGCGCAGGTCCTTGATCGTGGATCCGGTCATGACCAGCGACGCCGCCTTGGCCAGCTGCACACCGGTCGCCTTCGACACGAACGGCACGGTGCGGCTGGCGCGCGGGTTGGCCTCCAGGACGTAGAGCACGTCGTCCTTGAGCGCGTACTGCACGTTGAGCAGGCCACGCACGCCGACGCCACGGGCGATCGCCTCGGTCGAGGCGCGCACCGCCTCGACGTCCTGGCGGCCGAGCGTGATCGGCGGCAACGCGCACGAGGAGTCGCCGGAGTGGATACCGGCCTCCTCGATGTGCTCCATGACGCCGCCGAGGTAGAGCTCCTCGCCGTCGAACAGGGCGTCCACGTCGATCTCGATCGCGTCGTCGAGGAAGCGGTCGACCAGCACCGGGTGCTCGGGCGTGACCTCGGTGGCGCGCTGGATGTAGCCGCCCAGCGAGTCCTCGTCGTAGACGATCTCCATACCGCGCCCGCCGAGCACGTAGGAGGGCCGCACCAGCACCGGGTAGCCGATCTCGTCGGCGATCCGCTTGGCGCCCTCGAACGAGGTGGCGGTGCCGTACTTCGGGGCGGGCAGGTTCGCGCCCATCAGCACGTCACCGAACGCGCCGCGGTCCTCGGCCAGGTTGATCGCCTCCGGCGAGGTGCCCACGATCGGCACGCCCGCGTCGGCCAGGCGCTGCGCCAGCTTGAGCGGGGTCTGACCGCCGAGCTGCACGATCACGCCGGCCACGGTGCCCGAGCCCTGCTCGGAGTAGACGACCTCCAGCACGTCCTCGAACGTCAACGGCTCGAAGTAGAGGCGGTCGGAGGTGTCGTAGTCGGTCGACACCGTCTCCGGGTTGCAGTTGACCATGACGGCCTCGAACCCGGCTTCACGCAGCGCCAGGGCGGCGTGCACGCACGAGTAGTCGAACTCGATGCCCTGGCCGATGCGGTTCGGGCCGGAGCCCAGGATCAGCACCTTGGGCTTGTCCGGCTGCGGCGTGACCTCGGATTCCGCCGCGGGGTCGGACTCGTAGGCCGAGTAGTGGTACGGCGTCTTCGCGGCGAACTCGGCGGCGCAGGTGTCCACCGTCTTGAACACCGGGCGCACCGACAGGCGGTGGCGCAGGGCCCGCACACCGTCCTCACCGGCCAGCTCCGGCCGCAGCGCGGCGATCTGCTGGTCGGACAGGCCGACGCGCTTGGCCTCGCGCAGCAGCGGCGCGTCCAGCACGGCGGCGTCGCGCACCTCGGCCCCGACCTCGCCGATCAGCGCGATCTGGTCGATGAACCACGGGTCGATGCCGCTGGCCTCGTGCACCTGCTGGACGGTCGCGCCCAGGCGCAGGGCCCGCTCGACCGCGTAGAGGCGGCCGTCGTGCGGGGTGCGCAGCGCTTCCAGGGTGTTCTCCAGCGTGGCGCCCTCGGGATCCGGGGTGGTCCAGAACCCGGACGCCTTGGTGTCGATCGAGCGCAGCGCCTTGCCCAGCGCCTCCGGGAAGCTGCGGCCCAGTGCCATCGCCTCGCCGACGCTCTTCATCGTGGTGGTCAGCATCGGGTCGGCGCCGGGGAACTTCTCGAACGCGAAGCGCGGCACCTTGACCACGACGTAGTCCAGCGTCGGCTCGAACGAGGCCGGCGTCTCACCGGTGATGTCGTTGCGGATCTCGTCGAGCGAGTACCCGATGGCCAGCTTCGCGGCGATCTTGGCGATCGGGAAGCCGGTGGCCTTCGACGCGAGCGCACTGGAACGGGACACGCGCGGGTTCATCTCGATGACGACCATGCGGCCGTCCCGCGGGTTGATCGCGAACTGGATGTTGCAGCCGCCGGTGTCGACGCCGACCTCGCGCAGCACCGCGATGCCGACGTCGCGCATGTGCTGGTACTCGCGGTCGGTCAGGGTCATCGCGGGGGCGACGGTCACCGAGTCACCGGTGTGCACGCCCATCGCGTCGACGTTCTCGATGGAGCAGATGACCACCACGTTGTCGTGGCGGTCGCGCATCAGCTCGAGCTCGTACTCCTTCCACCCGAGCACGCTCTCCTCGATGAGCACCTCGGTGACCGGCGACTCGGACAGCCCGATCGAGGCCAGCCGCTCCAGCTCCTCGTCGGTGTGCGCCATGCCCGAGCCGAGACCGCCCATCGTGAACGAGGGCCGGATGACGACCGGCAGGCCCAGGTCGGCGACCGTCTCGCGGACCTCGTCCATCGAGTGGCACACCTTGCTGCGCGGCACCTCGCCGCCGATGGTGCGGACGATGTCCTTGAACTTCTGCCGGTCCTCGCCGCGCTGGATCGCGTCGATGTCGGCGCCGATCAGCTCGACGCCGTACTTCTCCAGCACGCCGCGCTCGTGCAGGGCGACGGCCGTGTTCAACGCGGTCTGCCCGCCGAGCGTGGCCAGAAGCGTGTCGACCGGGCGGCCCTGTGCTTGTTCGTGCGCGATGACCTTCTCGACGAAGTCCGGCGTGACCGGCTCGATGTAGGTCGAGTCGGCGAACTCCGGATCGGTCATGATCGTGGCCGGGTTGGAGTTCACGAGGCTGACCCGCAGGCCCTCCGCGCGCAGCACCCGGCAGGCCTGGGTACCCGAGTAGTCGAACTCGGCGGCCTGGCCGATCACGATCGGGCCGGAACCGATGACGAGCACGTGCTCGATGTCTGTACGTTTCGGCATCAGCGGCTCTTCTTCTCCATCAGGGTCACGAACTCGTCGAACAGCGGCGCCGCATCGTGCGGTCCGGCGGCCGCCTCGGGGTGGTACTGCACCGAAAACGCGGGCACGTCGGCGCAGCGCACGCCCTCGACGGTGTCGTCGTTCGGGCAGTAGTGGCTGATCCGGGCGGCCCCGAAGGGCGACTCGAACCGCTGACCGGGCTCGCCTTCGAGGGCGAAGCCGTGGTTCTGCGCGGTGATCGCCACCCGCCGGGTCTCCACGTCGATCACCGGGATGTTGATGCCCCGGTGGCCGTAGCGCATCTTGTAGGTGCCCAGCCCCAGCGCGCGGCCGAGGACCTGGTTGCCGAAGCAGATGCCGAACAGCGGGATCTCGCGGCGCAGCGCCTCCTCGGTCAGCGCGACCGCGTGGTCCTGCGTGGCCGGGTCACCGGGGCCGTTGGACAGGAACACCCCGTCCGGTTCGACCGCCAGCAGCTCCTCCACCGAGCTCGTCGAGGGCAGCACGTGCAGCTCGATGCCGCGGCGGCTCATCTGGCGCGGGGTGTTGGATTTGATGCCCAGGTCCAGCGCGGCGACGCGGAAGCGGCGCTCACCCTCGGGCGCCACGACGTACGGCTTGGCCGTGGTGACCTCGCCCGCCAGGTCGGCACCCTTCATCGGCGGGCTCGCGAGCACCTGCCCGACCATCGCCTCGTCGGTGTCCAGCGCGTCGCCGGAGAACACCCCGGCGCGCATCGCGCCCTGCTCACGCAGGTGGCGGGTCAGGGTGCGGGTGTCGACGCCGCTGATGCCGACGACGCCCTGGCGTGCCAGCTCGTCGTCCAGGGTGCGGCGGGACCGCCAGTTCGACGGGGTACGGGCCGGGTCGCGCACGACGTAGCCGGACACCCAGATGCGGGCGGACTCGTCGTCCTCGTCGTTCCAGCCGGTGTTGCCGATCTGCGGCGCGGTCTGCACCACGATCTGACGGTGGTAGGACGGATCGGTCAGCGTCTCCTGGTAGCCGGTCATGCCGGTACAGAACACGGCCTCGCCCAGCGTGCGACCCTGGGCGCCGTAGGCCGATCCGCGGAACACCCGCCCGTCCTCCAGCACCAATGCGGCCGGTGTCCTGGTGCCCACGGTCACTGGGCTCCTCCCTTGATCTCTCGTTCCGACAAGCTTTTGATCCACTGTGGATAGACGTCGAGGTCGTCGCCGCGGAAGCCGGTGTCCAGCTCCTTCTCGCCGAGACGCCAGGTGATGACGATGAGGCTGTCGGTACCCATCACCTTCCCGGCGATCCCGCTCGCGCGTTTGACCTCCACAATGGACTCACGGGGGATGAAGAACCCGGGCGCGCCCGCCCGGTCGATCTCGACGCCGGACGGGTAGAGCCGCAGCACCGCCCGTCCGCGCAGGCCGACCCCGCGCGTGACGATCCGGTCCTGCCAGTCGCCTGCCGTGGTGGTGCTCACGTACAGGCCCTTGGTCTCCGGCAGCACCTCGGCGCCGGGCTCTTCCGGGGTCCGCGGGAACGGCGGCAGCACGGCGCTCTGCGACCGGGCGCGCCGCCGCCAGCTTCGTCGCATGGCCCACAGGCCGAGCAGGAAGCAGGCGAACACCAGCAGGGTGAGCAGCAACCGGTCCATCAGCAGATCTTCCCTTCGCGGGCCGTCACGCGCCCGCGCAGCAGCGTCGCGGTCACCACGGCGGGCAACCGCATTCCCTCGTACGGGGTGTTGGCGGCGAGGCTGGCCAGCTCCGCCCCCCGCACGGTCCATTGTGCGCCCGGGTCGACCAGCGCGAGGTTGGCGGGTTCGCCCACGGCGAGCGGCCGTCCCTGGTCGGGCAGCCCGGCGATCTCGGCGGGGCGCTCGCTCATGACCTTCGCCACGCCGCGCCAGTCCAGGAGTCCGGTTTCGACCATGGTCGCGGCGACGACGGACAGCGCGGTCTGCAGGCCGAGCATGCCGGGCCGGGCCGCCGCCCACTCGCAGTCCTTGTCCTGCGGCGCGTGCGGGGCGTGGTCGGTGGCGACGCAGTCGATGACGCCCTCGGCCAGCGCGGCGCGCAGCTTCTCCACGTCGGTGCCTCCCCGCAGCGGCGGGTTGACCTTGTTCACCGGGTCGTAGGTGTCCAGGCGCTCGTCGGTGAGCAGCAGGTGGTGCGGGGTGACCTCGGCGGAGACGCGGGTGCCTCGATCCTTCGCCCAGCGCAGCACATCGGCGGTCCCGGCGGTCGAGACGTGGCACACGTGCAGGCGCGCACCGGCGTGCCGGGCGAGGATGCAGTCGCGCGCGACGATCGACTCCTCGGCCGAGGCGGGCCATCCCGCGTAGCCCAGCCGCGATGCCTGCTCGCCCTCGTGGGCCTGCGCGCCGACGGTCAGCCGCGGCTCCTCGGCGTGCTGCGCGATCACCACGTCCAGCGCGGTCGAGTACTCCAGCGCGCGGCGCATGATGAGCGGATCGTGCACGCAGTGGCCGTCGTCGGAGAACACCCGCACGCCCGCCGCCGACTTCGCCATGGTGCCCAGCTCGGCCAGCCGCTCGCCCTTGAGGCCGACGGTCACGGCGCCGACCGGGTGCACGTCGACCAGGCCGGTCTCGCGGCCCCGGCGCCACACGTGCTCGACGATCACCGAGTTGTCGGCGACCGGGTCGGTGTTGGCCATCGCGAAGACGGCGGTGTACCCGCCGACCGCGGCGGCGGCCGAGCCGGTCTCGATCGTCTCGGTGTCCTCGCGGCCCGGTTCACGCAGGTGGGTGTGCAGGTCGACGAAGCCGGGCAGCAGCACCTGGCCCGCCGCCTCGATGACTTCGGCGCCCTCGGGCACGTCGACCTCGCCGACCTCGGCGATGGTGCCGCCGGTGACCAGGACGTCCACCGGGTCGCCCTCGCCGTAGAGCCGGGCGCCCTTGATCAGTACCTGGTTCACTTCGCGTCTTCCTCTCCGGCCAGCAGGTGGTACAGGACGGCCATCCGCACGTGCACCCCGTTGCGGACCTGTTCGGTGATCGCCGCGGACGGCGCGTCGGCGACCGCGGAGGAGATCTCCATGCCGCGCAGCATCGGGCCGGGGTGCAGCACCACCGCGTGTTCGGGCAGCAGCCGCGTCCGCGCCTCGTTCAGGCCGTAGGCGATCGAGTACTCGCGGGCCGACGGGAAGAACCCGCCGTGCATCCGCTCGGCCTGCACCCGCAACATCATCACGGCGTCCAGGGCGGGCAGTTCGGCGTCCAGGTCGTGCGACACGGTCACCGGCAGCGCACCGGCCCCGGCGGGCAGCAGCGTCGGCGGGGCGATCAGCACCACTTCGGCGCCGAGCGCGGACAGCAGGTGGATGTTGGAGCGAGCGACCCGGCTGTGCAGCACGTCGCCGACGATGGCGACCCGCCGGTCCTTGATGCCGCCGAGCCGTTCCCGCAGGGTGGCCGCGTCGAGCAGCGCCTGCGTGGGGTGCTCGTGCATACCGTCGCCCGCGTTGACGACCGAGGTGCCGGTGCCCTCCAGCCAGCCGGCCAGGCGCTGCGCCGCGCCCGAGGCCGGGTGGCGGACGATGACGCAGTCGGCGCCCGCGGCGGACAGGGTCAGCGCGGTGTCCCGCAGCGACTCCCCCTTGCCGACCGAGCTGCCGCCGGCGGAGACGTTCACCACGTCGGCGCTCATCCACTTCCCGGCGATCTCGAAGGAGACCCTGGTCCGGGTGGAGTTCTCGTAGAACATGGTGATGACGGTGCGGCCGCGCAACGTCGGCAGCTTGCGGACCTCGCGGCCGAGCAGCGTGCGCTTGAGACCGTCGGCGGTGTCCAGCACCGCGGTCGCCAGGTCGGGGTCGAGGCCTTCGGTGGCCAGCAGGTGCTTCATGCCTTCGCTTCCCCCTCGCGCAGCAGCACCGCGTCGCGCCCATCCACTTCGGACAGCAGGACGGCGACGTCCTCGGCGCGGGCGGTCGGGATGTTCTTGCCCACGTAATCGGCCCGGATCGGGAACTCGCGGTGCCCGCGGTCGACCAGGACGGCCAGCTGCACGGCGCGCGGACGGCCGTGGTCGCGCAGGGCGTCCAGCGCCGCGCGCACGGTCCGGCCGGAGAACAGCACGTCGTCGACCAGGATGACGACACGGTCGTCGATACCGGTGTCGGGCAGGGAGGTGTCCGCGAGCGGCCGCGTGGGACGGCGGCGCAGGTCGTCGCGGTAGAGGGTGATGTCCAGGGCCCCGGTGGGCGGTTCGACGCCGGAGAACTCGGCGACGCGCTCGGCCAGCCGCGTGGCCAGCGAGGTGCCCCGGGTCGGGATGCCCAGGAGAACGGGTGGTGCGCCCGGGCCGCCGCCGAGGGCGGTCTTCTCGATGACCTGGTGGGCCATCCGGGCGATGGTGCGCGCGACATCACCGGCGGAGAGCAGCTCACGCTCGCCACCTGGTGCTGCCGCGTCACGAGGGCGTGACGCCACAGCGGACTCCTTCCCCGCCTCACCGGACGGGTCCTTAAAGGACGTCGATCTCCTGCTTGCCGAGGAAACCTCCCCGATGCTAACAGGCGATGCCGTTCAGCCGTCCGGGTGGTGCGAGAGGCATCATGTTCTTGACCTGGTGACGACAATGCGTAACCATTACTCTGAGTGTTCAACTCGGCAGTTCCCCGGCGGCCCATGAGACCGACTGGGCGAGGAAACGGAGAACCACCAGATGGGCGATTACGCCAAGGCGCTCGGGGCGAAGCTCCGCGGGATCCGCCAGCAGCAGGGCCTGTCCCTGCACGGGGTCGAGCAGAAGTCCGGGGGACGGTGGAAGGCCGTCGTGGTCGGTTCCTACGAACGTGGCGACCGTGCCGTGACCGTGCAGAAGCTGGCCGAGCTGGCCGACTTCTACGGCGTGCCGGTGGTCGAACTGCTGCCCGAGGGCCGGGTACCGTCCGGCGCCGAACCCGCCACCAAGATCGTCATCAACCTGGAGCGGCTCCAGCAGCTGCCCGCCGAGAAGGTCGGCCCGCTCGCCCGCTACGCCGCCACCATCCAGAGCCAGCGCGGCGACTACAACGGCAAGGTGCTCTCCATCCGCACCGAGGACCTGCGGTCGCTGGCCATCATCTACGACATGACCCCCGGCGAGCTGACCGAGCAGCTCATCGACTGGGGCGTTCTGCCTCCCGAAGCGCGTCCCGCCAAGGAGGACTAAAGACCTCTGAGCAGCGAAAAGCCCGGCGCGGTCTCCGCGCGCCGGGCCTTTCTGCTGTGCTCTAGAGAACCGCGCGGATGCGGTCCGCGATCGTGCCGATCCGGCCCAGCACGCCGTTGACGAACCGCGGCGAATCATCGGTGGACAGCTCGCGGGCCAGGCCGACCGCCTCGTCGATCGCCACCGGGTCCGGCACGTCGGCCGCCCACAGCAGCTCGTAGACACCCACCCGCAGCACGGACAGGTCGACCGGCGGCATGCGGTCCACGGACCAGCCGTGCGCGTGCTCGGCCAGCAGCTCGTCGATGCGCTCGCGGTTCGCCGTCACGCCCTCGACGAGCGAGATCGTGTAGTCGCCGACCGGGTCGGCGTCGGTCGAGCCCACCCGGTCCGCCAGCAACGTCACCGGATCGAGTGAACGCTGGGCGGCCTCGTACAGGATCTCGACGGCGCGCCTGCGGAGAGCACGACGGCCGGGCTGACCGCCGCGCCGGGGAGCTGGGGAGTCGGACAACCTAGGCCCTGCCCAGGTAACGGCCGTCGCGGGTGTCGACCTTGACCTTGGCACCGGTGCTCAGGAACAGCGGCACCTGGATCTCGGCGCCGGTCTCCAGCGTGGCCGGCTTGGTGCCGCCGGTGGAGCGGTCACCCTGCAGGCCCGGGTCGGTGTGCTGGACGACCAGCTCGACCGAGGTGGGCAGCTCGACGTAGAGCGGCACCTCCTCGTGGATCGCGACCTGGACCTCGGTGTTCTCCAGCAGGTAGTTCGCGCCGTCGCCGACGATCTCCCGCGGCACCGTGATCTGGTCGTAGGTCTCGCCGTCCATGAAGACGAAGTCCGACCCGTCGTTGTACAGGTAGGTCATGGTGCGGCGGTCCACCGTCGCGGTGTCGACCTTGGTGCCCGCGTTGAAGGTCTTGTCCACCACCTTGCCGGTCAGCACGTGCTTGAGCGTGGTGCGCACGAAGGCGCCACCCTTGCCCGGCTTGACGTGCTGGAAGTTCACGACGGACCAGAGCTGTCCGTCGAGGTTCAGCACCAGGCCGTTCTTGAGGTCGTTGGTGGTGGCCACGGGTTGTCCAGTTCTCCTGTTTCCGATCGGGCCGCGTCAGACGACCACGAGTTCCTTGCTGCTCAGGGTGAGGAGTTCGGGAGCGGCGTCCCGCACGACCAGCGTGTCCTCGATGCGCACGCCACCGCGGCCGGCGAGGTAGACGCCAGGTTCCACGGTGACCGTCATGCCAGCGGACAGTGTACCGGCGACGTTTCCCGCGAGCCTCGGTGCCTCGTGGACCTCCAGCCCGACGCCGTGGCCGAGGCCGTGCGAGAACTCCTCGCCGTGCCCGCCGTCCTCGATCACGCTCCGCGCGGCCCGGTCCACCTCGGCCAGTTCCCGCCCGTCCAGCGCGGCGTCCAGCCCGCCCTGCTGCGAGCGCCGGACCAGCTCGTACAGGTCCTCCTGCCAGTCCGCGGGACGGCCGAGCACGACGGTGCGGGTCATATCGGAGTGGTAGCCGTCGACGGTCGCGCCGAAGTCGAGCTTGACGAGGTCACCGGCCCGCAGGACGCGACCGGTGGGACGGTGGTGCGGGATCGCCGAGTTCGGCCCGGACGCGACGATCGACTCGAACGACGGCCCCGACGAGCCGTGGTCGAGCATCCGGTTCTCCAGATCACGGGCGACGTCGAGCTCGGTGCGGCCCGGCCGGATGCCGCCGTGCTCCAGCAGGCCCGCCAGCGCGCGGTCGGCGGCCGCGCAGGCCATGCGCAGTGCCTCGATCTCGCTTTCGTCCTTGACCAGCCGCAGCTGTTCGACCAGACCGGGCGCGCGGATCAGCTCGACGCCCCCGGCGTGGCGGGCGAGCAGATCGTGGGCCTCCACGCTGACGTGCTGGCTCTCGAAGCCGGTGCGCCGGTGCGCGGCGGCCTGCGTGCTCGCCCGGTCCAGTAGCGCGGGGGCGGATTCGCGGTCGATCACGCGCTCCAGGTCGGGCACCTCGGCCCCGGCCTGGGTGGTGTAGCGGCCGTCGGTGCAGAAGAGCGTGCGGTCCTCTCCCCCGCCGTGGACCAGCAGCGCGGCGTTGGACCCGGTGAAACCGGTCAGGTAGCGGACGTTGAGCAGGTCGGTGACGAGCAACGCGTCGACGCCGGACTCGTTGAGCAGGGAGCGCAGGGCGTCGCGCCGGGCGGCGTGGAGGTCGGGCACAGTGGCAGCTTAGTGCGGTGTGAGGATGGGTGAATGGTGTTTCGGTCCTGGCTGGTTCGCGGGCTCGGCATGGCGGTGCTGCACGCGATCGCGGAGATCGCGCTCGCCAAGGCGACGGTCTATGACCCGACGGGCCTGACGACGACCCGGATCGCGGTGATCGCGCTGCTGGTGGGCGCCGCGGCGCTGTGGAGCGCGCTGGACGCGTGGACGCGCCGCGAGGAGGCGGGCCGCACGTGGTTCATCGCGGCGCTGGTCGCCGGGCCGGTGTCGGGGGTGCTGTACGTGATCGGGCGCGCCCTGTTCGTCGACCGGACCGGCGCGACCGAGCTGTGGCCCGCGGTGTCCGGTGGCGCCGCGTTCACCGCGCTGCTGGTTCTGGTCCCGGCCGGGCTCGGCCTGTTCGTCGGCGGGCGGCTCAAGCGCCCCGGCGGACCCGAAGAGCCCGAGGACGACCGGACGGCGCCCCGGCGTCCGCGTCCCAGCGCGCGCCCGCGGCCCACGCCCCGTCACCGCGCCGCCGGGGACTGAGGAATCTCAGCCCAGCGCCGGACCCGCCGGGAAGCCACGCCACCGCGCCGGTGTCACGTCCTCCGTCGAGGAGCCGTTGGCGGTGACCGCGCCGGGCTCGCGCACCGGGTAGAGCCGGCCGTCGTCCAGCAGGAAACCGAGGCCAAGGCCGTCGGCCGCGAGCGCACGCGTCCCGGACTCCAGCCGCGCCGCGACCGGGAACCGGTCCATCACGTCCGGGCGGCGGTCGAGCACGTGGTCGGCGAGTTCCCGCGCCACCGAGCGGCGGTCGACGCGCACCACCTGCCCGGAGACGACCAGGTCCATCGTCCGCACCGGCGAGGGCACCGCGAACCCGTCGAGGATGGTCAGCGCCCGCTGCGGATCGGCGCAGGCGTCGACGCCGACGATGTCCAGTCCGAACCGCCGCAGGTCGGTCGGCGCGTTGGCTTCACCGGTCACGGTCGCGCGCACGACGTCCAGCGGCACGCGCCCGCACGGATCGGTCGCCGACACCGGGGCGTGCCCGTCCGGCTGCCGGACCAGGCCCGGCCCCTCCCGCCACGCCCCCGGGATCAGCAGCGGCCGGTACGGGGAGCGGACGAAGTCGCGGTCCCAGAAGGTGACCGTGGTGCCGTCCGCGGTCTCGTGCGCGATGGCCCACGCGTCGAGGGCGTCGATCCACATCAGGTCGGCGCTGAACGCGTCGACCAGCGACTTCGTGCGCGGGGTGACGGTGCTTGCGACCGCCGCGAATCCGGCCTCTCCCAGCGCTTCCACGCCGCTCGCGAAGGTGGGGTCGGTCGAGCGGAGCACGAACTGCCCGGCACCGTTCCAGCCCGCGCCGAGGCCGGTGGTGTCGGTGAACATCAGGTAGAACCAGCCGTCGAGGTACACGACGGCGGGCTGCCCGGCGCCGTAGAGGTTGTCGCGGTGGGTGTCGTGTGCCGGGTCGACGATCGGCCTGCCGCCGTTGACGCGCTGCCAGGTGATGCCGTCGGTGCTGGTCGCGAGGCCGATCGAGTTGCCGAGCGCGTGATCGCCCGCGGCACCCGTGTAGTACAGGTAGTAGGTCCCGTCGACGCGGATCACCGACGGGTCGCACGCGTGCACCCCGTCGAACTGTCCGGGGTTGCCGGACAGTGCCGCGGGCGGCACCCCACCGCCGGGACCGGTGAACGGGCCGTCCGGGGAGCCGGCCTGGGCGTAGAGGATGTCGTCGCCCGGTGGCAGCGCGGCCGGGTCCTGGCTGCACCACCACATCCGGGTCGTGGCGCCGTCGGACATCAGCGTCGGGCCGTAGTTGTAGGGCGCGCCGGGGCCGCCCGCCGCGACGACGCCGGGGCTTTCCCGCGGCGAGCCGGTCTGCAACTGGACCGCGCCGGGCGAGGTCGTGGTGGTTTCCGGCGGGGCGCCACCGATCACGCCGCCCTGGGAGCCCTCGGCCTGGGGCGGGACGCTGCCGGTGCACCCGGCCAGCGCGGTGACGGCCAGCACCGCGGCCAGCATCCCGCCGAGCACCTCACGCATCGCCACCGTCGGTCCTTCCCTCAGCAACAGCCAGCCCAGTGTAGAGAGTGACTAACCCGGTCGAGTGACCCGCGGTGATTCGGCGACGAGTTCGACCTCGAAGCCGTCGGCGTTCTCCAGATACGCGGCGTAATGATCAGCGCCGCCGGCGTGCGGGTAGCGGTCTTCGAACAGGGCCCGCCACCCGTGGTCGCGCGCCGCCGTGACGAGCGCGTCGAGGCGATCCGCTGGGCCGGCGTGCAGTGCCAGGTGGTTGAGCCCGGGCGCGCAGCGGTCGTGGTGGTCGCCGGTGAGCGCCGGGGACTGCTCGACCACGAGGTAGCCCGTGCCGAGTTTCCAGCTGACGCCGCCGGGCCAGCGCTGGTGTTCGCGCCAGCCGAGTTCGCCCAGCAGCCAGCCGAAGCTCGCCTCCGCGCGGGCCAGGTCCGGCACCCACACCTCGACGTGGTGCCACTGGCCCGCGGTCCCGGGCAGTGCGACGAACACGCGATGGGGCGCGCCGTAGTGCTCGCCGCCGCCGACGTCGGTGAAACCGAGTCGGCGGGCCAGGTTCTGACTGGCCACATTGGACTCGTGGATGAGCGCCCACACCGCGGGCAGGCCCAGTGCGGTGAATCCGTGGCGCAGCAGCGCGGCGGCCGCCTCGGTGGCCAGTCCCTGCCCGCCGTGAGCCCGGTCGAGGAAGTACCCGATTTCCATGAGATCACCGGGAAGCTCGGCGGAGGGCCGCAGGTGCGCGAGCCCGATGACCGTGCCGTCGCGTTCGATCACCCAGTGGCCGGTGCCGTCGGGCCCGGTGTAGGTGAGACGCCGTGCGATCGAAGCGCGGCACTGGTCCGGGTCGCTGAAATCGGCTTCGAAGTACCGGCTCATCGCGGGGTCGGCGAAGACCCGGACGACCGCTTCGGTGTCGGCGGCGTGCAGGCCACGCAGGCGCAGGCGGTCGGTTCCGAGGTCCGGGACGGTCATCCCGCGTTGGTGGCCAGCCAGCGCAGGGCCAGCGGGTAGCCGTCGACGCCGAGCCCGGCGATCACGGCTGTGGCGATGTCGGAGAGCACGCTGTGGTGCCGGAACGCCTCGCGTTTGTGCACGTTGGAGATGTGCAGCTCGATGAGTGGCGCGGTGAGCTGGGCGGCGGCGTCGCGCACCGCGATCGAGTAGTGCGTCCACGCGCCCGCGTTGAGCACGACCGCGAGCCCGGCGTCGGCGGCTTCGTGCAGCCAGCCGACCATGTCGCCTTCGTGGTCGGTTTGCCGCACTTCGACCTCGATGCCCAGCTCGCCGCCGGTCCGGACGCACAGCTGCGCGAGGTCGGCGTGGGTGGTGGAGCCGTAGACCGCGGGCTCGCGCTTGCCGAGGCGGCCGAGGTTGGGGCCGTTGAGCACGAACACCTTCACAGCAGCACGCTCCCGCCGTCGGTCTGGCGCGGCCCGGCCACCGCCGAGTATGCCGCGGCGAGCAGGGCCGGGTCGGGGCCTTCCAGACGGCCCGGTTTGGCGAGGCCGTCGAGCACGACGAACCGCAGCACGCCGGAGCGGGTTTTCTTGTCCTTGCGCATGGACTCGATCAGCTGCGGCAGCGCGTCCGGGTCGTACTGGGTGGGCAGGCCCAGCATCTGGAGAATGCGGGTGTGGCGTTCGGCGGTGGCGTCGTCGAGCCGTCCGGCCAGGCGGGCCAGTTCGGCGGCGAACACCAGGCCGACGCTGACGGCGGCGCCGTGGCGCCAGCGGTAGCGCTCGCGGCGTTCGATGGCGTGGCCGAGGGTGTGGCCGTAGTTGAGGATCTCGCGCAGGTCGGATTCGCGCAGGTCGGCGGCCACGACGTCGGCCTTGACCTGGATGGAGCGACGGACCAGTTCGCCGATGACCTCGCCCTCGGGGTCGGTCGCCGCCCCGGGGTCGGCCTCGATGAGTTCGAGGATGCGCGGGTCGGCGATGAACCCGGTTTTGACGACTTCGGCCATGCCCGCGACGAGTTCGTTGCGCGGCAGGGTTTCCAGGGTCGCGAGGTCGACCAGGACGGCGCTGGGTTCGTGGAAGACGCCGACGAGGTTCTTGCCCGCGTCGGTGTTGATGCCGGTCTTGCCGCCGACGGCGGCGTCGACCATGCCCAGCAGGGTGCTGGGCACGTTGACGAGGCGGACGCCGCGCATCCAGGTGGCGGCGACGAAGCCGGCGAGGTCGGTGACCGCTCCCCCGCCGAGTCCGACGACCACGCCCTGGCGGTCCAGTCCGATGCGGCCGAGCACTTCCCAGCAGAACCCGGCGACCGACAGGGCTTTGCCGTCCTCGGCGTCGGGGATCTCGACGCGGTGGGTGTCGAGGCCGGCGGCGGTCAGTTCGTCGCGGACGGCTTCGGCGGTGGCGGTGAGGGTGGGCTGGTGGATGATCGCCACGCCGGAGGCGCCCTTGACCGCCTCGGTGAGTTCGCCGAGCAGGCCGCGACCGACGACGACCTGGTACGGCCGGGCGGTGCGGACCTCGATCCGGGCCGGATCGGTCACTGCGTTTCCTCCAGTGCTAGTTCGCGGGCGATGGCTTCGACGATCTCGGCCGGGGCACGGTGGTCGGTGGTGACCTCGATGGTGGCGATCGACCGGTACACCGGGAGCCGTGCTTCGAGCAGCGCACGGTAGGTGGCGCGCGGGTTGACTCCGGCGAGCAGCGGGCGCGCGGTCGACAGGCCGACGCGGTGGACGCCAGCGGCGAAGCCGACGTTGAGGAAGACGACCGGGTGGCCGTCGAGGCGCTTCTGGGTGCCCTCGGTGAGGACCGCGCCGCCGCCGACGGAAAGCACGCCGTGGTGTTCGGCCAGCGCCTCGGCGATGACTTCTTCTTCGAGCGCGCGGAAGGCGGGCTCGCCGTCCTCGGCGAAGATGTCGGCGATGACGCGTCCGGCGCGGGCGACGATGTCGTCGTCGCTGTCGCGGAACGGCACGCCCAGGTGTTCGGCGAGCAGCGGCCCGACCGTGCTCTTGCCGGATCCGGGTGGCCCGGCGATCACGATGCAGGGAGGTTGGCCCACCGTTCCTCCAGTGCCGCGAGGTAGGACTCGGCGTTGCGCTTGCTCTCGGCGAGCGAGTCACCGCCGAACTTCTCGAGCGCCGCGTCGGCGAGGACGAGCGCCACGACGGACTCCAGGACGACCCCGGCGCGCGGGACGGCGCACACGTCGGAGCGCTGGTGGATCGCGACGGCGGGCTCACCGGTGACGACGTCCACAGTGGACAGGGCACGCGGGACGGTGGAGATCGGTTTCATCGCGACGCGCACGCGGACGGGCTCGCCGTTGGTGATGCCTCCTTCCAGGCCGCCTGCCCGGTTGGAGCGGCGGGTGACGCCGGCCGGTCCGGTGCCGCGGTCGATCTCGTCGTGGGCCTGGCTGCCCCATCGCCGCGCGGTGGTGAAGCCGTCGCCGACCTCGACTCCCTTCATCGCCTGGACGCCCATCAGCGCACCGGCCAGCCGCGCGTCGAGGCGGCGGTCCCAGTGCACGTGGGAGCCGAGCCCGGGCGGCAGCCCGTAGGCGATGACCTCGATGACGCCGCCGACCGTGTCACCGGCCTGGCGGACCGCGTCGACCTCGGCGACCATCGCGTCGGTGGCCTCCTGCCCGAACGCGCGCACCGGGCTTTCGTCGACGGCCGCGAGGTCCGCGGGTCCGGGCAACGGCCCGTCCGGCGCGACGGCCCCGCCAATGGAGACGACGTGGCTGACGATCTCCGCGCCCAGCAGCTGGCGCAGGAACGCGCGGGCGACGGTGCCCAGTGCCGTGCGCGAGGCGGTCTCGCGGGCGCTGGCGCGCTCCAGGACCGGCCGCGCCTCGGCGAAGCCGTACTTCTGCATGCCCGGCAGGTCCGCGTGGCCGGGACGGGGGCGGGTGAGCGGCTCGTTGCGGGCCAGGCCCTCGAGCTCGGCCGGGTCGACCGGGTCGGCGGCCATCACCTTCTCCCACTTGGGCCACTCGGCGTTCTCGATCTGCACCGCGACCGGACCGCCCTGCGTGACGCCGTGGCGGATGCCGCCGAGGAACTCGATGTGGTCGGTCTCGAAGCCCATGCGGGGACTCCGGCCGAACCCGAGCCGCCTGCGGGCGAGCTGCTCGCCCACCTCGGCGGTGGTGACCTCGACCCCGGCCACCATCCCTTCGAGGACGGCCGCGAGGGCCGGCCCATGCGATTCACCAGCGGTTATCCAGCGCAATACCACCCACCGATCCTGTCATGGCAGGACAAGCCCGCTTCACGCGGCTCCGGCCGGTGTGGGCCGGGACGCGGAAACCGTGCTCATTGGTGCTTCCGCACGGCCGGTCTGCATAAGCGGTGGCCGGTGGGCGACCGGTGGCGATGGCGATGGCGATGGTCGCCGCGAGGCGGCAGTCACCGTCGAGCGGCAGTCGCGGCCGGGCGATGGCCGCGACTGCCAGAGGATGCCCGGCCACCGGAGCACCCGGTTGCCGCACCAACCCGGTTCCGCATCACCCCGGTTACCGGAGCAGCCCGGTCACCGGAGCAGCCCGGGTGCCGGAGGACGCACGGCTACCGGCGGATGCCTGCCGACTGCGAAAGGCGCTCCCGACCTCAGGAGCGCCACCCGACCCGGCCGCCGGTCCACCGCGAGCTCGCGGACAGTCGTCGCTCCGCCCAAGCGCGAATCGCCATCACCGCGGTCCGGCGGCGGCTCAGGGTGGCACGTGCAGGATCGCGAGCGCTGCGGCACCGGTCAGCAGGCCCGGCCCGTGCGGGACCCCCTCAGTCCAGCGGCCGGTCAACCCCAGCAGGGCTGTGATGAACGCCGCCACGACCGTGGCCACGGGCAGGGCGAACCAGCCGACGCTGCCCAGCGCGGCACCGAGCGCGCCCGCGAGTTTGACGTCCCCGGCACCCATCGCGCGTGGTGCGATGACGTGTACGAGCAGGTGCAGGCCTCCGAAGACCGCGGCTGCGGCGAGAGCCGTCCACGGATCCGGCACGACCGCGACGATCAGTGGGTACGCGGGCAGGGTGAGCGCGTCCGGGAGCCGCCGGTGACGCAAATCCGCCAGGACCAACGGCACGGCGAGTGCCGTCACCACCAGCGGCACCGGCAGCCACGACACCGAAGTGACCGACGCCGTGACGACCGACCACGCCAGCCCGGTGCCCGCGGCAGTGGCCCGGAGCGGCACCGACGCTCCCGCCCGGGCGAGCAGGATCGCCGTCCCGGCACCGACACACATTCCGGCCGCGCCGAGCGCCGCCACCAGTCCCCCGTTCATGAGTCCAGGGTGGACACGGAGCGCCACGGAACCAAATCGGAGCGCGCACGAAAGTCCCACTCGCGCAAGGGACACCGCGCGAGTGGGACTTTCGTGCACCGGTGTCCTCGGCAGCTGTGGGAGGTAAGAGTCCTGCTGAACTGCGTGGTTCGGCGGCCCCGCCGCTGTTCGGTCGCGAGAGGAAAACGCGGAACAGGGCGGCATAACGAGAAGCTCGCGCGCGAACGGATCCACCCGTGACCGCGCGAAAAGCCCACTCGTACAAAGGCGAAACGCGCCTCAGATGACGCCGAGGTCGCGTTGAGGGCAGGGATCATCCGTCGGCGGCGCCGTGGCGGCAGAGATCGGCTCCGGGTCGGCGGGTTCCGATCGGTGCGCTGGCATCATCGCTTGACGCGGACATCGACGGCGACCGGCCGGGCGCCGCGACCCAGGTTGCTGACGCAACTGCTCATGCGGGTACCGACGGCGGCGCTGTGTCCGCAGGAAGGACACGAATCGCCCTTGGTGCGACCGCGTGGTTCGCTCGGCGAACCTCCGCGACCGGCTCGACCTCGCCAGCGGGCACGAACCCGCCGTCAAAGTGTTGCGCTTGTTCGCTCGGCGCAGAAGTTCCAGCGGATCGGCGCTGCTGGGCGGTGTGATTGCCGGCACTGCCCGCCGACAACCGCCCGCCGGGCGCCTCCGGCGCTGCCCCCGCGCACCCCCACGCCACCGGGGCCGCTCCCCGCGCACTTCACGGCTGCCAGCGCAGCAACGGCTCCCCGCTCGTCGTCCGGATTTCCAGTGCCTGGATCTGCTCCGGCGGCACGTCGGTGCCCACCGAGATACGCGCGTCGCGGTCCGGGTCGGCGTTCCACGTCGCCAGTTCGGCCTCCGAGCCGTCCATCCGGATCGCCACCAGGAGGTATCCGGCGCCGCGGGAGGCGCCGCGGTAGCTGCAGGACATGTCGACCCTGCTGCCGCCCGAGACCTCGGCCACGGCCGCCGTCGCCTGGACCGGGTAGGCGCCCAGCGGGGTCATCGCGGTGCCGTTCGCGCCGCCGCCCGCCTGGGGCACGAAGATCGCCACCAGCACGGCCGCCGCGGCGGCCACCGCGACCCCGAAGGTCGTCAGCGTGCGACGGCGCCGGGCCCGGCGGACGTGGTGCAGCAGCGCGGGCAGCAAGCGGTCCGGGGGCGGCTCGGCCTCGACCATGTCGGGCGTCACCTGCGCCAACAGGCCCGGCAGACCGGCCAGCTCCGCCACCGCCCGCGAGCACCTCTCGCACGTGCGCAGGTGCGCCTCGAACGCCGCCCGGTCCTCGGGCGAGAGGGCGCCCAGCACGTAAGCCGCGTCGTAGGTCACGAAGTCGTCGGTCCGCTCGATCACCGGGTCACCCCCTTCTCCTCCAGCGCGAGCTTCAGCGCCCGCAACGCGTAGTGCGTCCGGGACTTGACCGTCCCGGGCGAGATTCCGAGCCGCGCGGCCGTGTCCGCGACCGAGTAGCCCTGGAAGTAGCACAACAGCAGCACCTCGCGGTGCGCCGCCGACAGTTCCCGCAGCCCCTCGGCGACCAGCCAGCCCTGCAGCGCCCGGTCGGTGTCGTCCGGCGCGGGGACTTCGGGCGGCGCGTCCGTGGTCACCTCCGAACGGTGCGCGGCCGACCGCCAGTCGTCGATGGCGATCCGCCGAGCCACCGTGAACAACCACGCCCGTGCCGACCCCTGCGTCTGGTCCAGCACCCGCGGATGCTTCCACGCCCGCAGCAGCGTCTCCTGCACGACGTCCTCGGCGCGGGCCCGGTCGCCCCCGGTCAGGCGCAGCGCGTAGGACCAGAGTGCGGCCGCGTGGTCATCGTGCAGCGCCCGCATCAACTGGTCTTCCGCGGCCTCCTTCACGTGAGCACGCCCTGCTTCCGCCGCACCCGCTGCGCGACCAGCAACGCCACGCCGAACACCACGCACCCGGCCTCGGTGACCACGCCCCACGTCTCCGCGGAGGTGACGAACTGCTCGCGCACCCCGAACAGCCCGGACGGCGTCAGCGACACCAGGTACGCGGCGAGCGTCACCGCGCCGAACCCGATCGCGCCCAGCACCGGCAGCCAGTGGCGCCACACCAGCACCGCCACCGCGAGCACCACCCCGGCGACCACGTTGACCAGGAACAACGGGCCGATCGTGTCGATCTCGTCGAACCCCTCGTTGGCCCACAGGTCGTAGTGCACCCAGGCCGATCCGAGCAGCCCGAGGACCACCAGGATCCGCAACAGCCACGCGACCACGACCCGACCTCCTCCACCGGCGATCCTTGCACCCGTTCACCACGGAACGGACGGCGATCGGGTTCAATCCGGCGCGAACGTGAACCGGACGGCGCCTTCTCCCGTGTCACGGGGCATGACTGCTCACTCACCCACCCGCCGTACCGTCCTGACGACCGGGGTCGCCGCCGCGGGCACCGTGGTCCTGGCCGCCTGCGGCGGAAGCGACACCGGCAGCTCCGGAAGCAGCCAGAACACCGGCGCGGTACCGGCGGGCACCACGGTGACCGCGCTCGACGACGTCCCGGTCGGCCAGGCCAAGTCGGTCACGGTCGACGGCGAGCCCGCCATCGTCGCGCGCCCGACCGAGACCACCGCGGCCTGCTTCAGCGCGGTGTGCCCGCACCAGGGCGCGACGGTGGCCCCAGAGGGCGACAAGATCAAGTGCCCGCTGCACGGCTCGGAGTTCGACACCCTCACCGGCGCGCTGGAGAAGGGACCGGCCGATTCCGGGCTGTCCCCGATCGCGGTCAGGGTCGACGGCTCGAACGTCGTGACCGCCTGAGACTTCCCGGGTGCGGCGCGGGCGGCCCGCGCCGCTCCCCGTGCGTCAATCCCAGCTGAACAGCTGCTCGCCGGCGGCGATGTCGCCGCCGTCGGGCAGCCCCGACAGTGCCGTGGCCTCCACGTCGAGCGCGACCACCGGCACGACCGGTGAGTACCCGGCGGCGGCGACCGCGTCCGGGTCCCAGCTGATCAGCGGCTGCCCGGCCCGCACCGACTCGCCCTTCACGACGTGCAGCGTGAAGCCCTCGCCCTTCTGCTTCACCGTGTCGATGCCCAGGTGCACCAGCACCCCCTGGCCGGCTCCGGTGGCCACCACGAACGCGTGCGGGTGCAGCGTGACCACCGTGCCGTCGACCGGGCTGAGCGCGTCCTGCCGCCCGCCCGAGGGCAGCACCGCGACCCCGGGGCCGACCATCGACTGCGCGAACACCGGATCCGGCACCTCCGCCATCGGCGTGACGCGGCCAGGGACCGGGCTCACGACGGGCAGGCTCACATCAGGTCCTGGATGTCGCTGGCGATGTTGTCCGCCTCCGGCCCGACGACGACCTGCACCACCGAGCCCATCTTCATGACGCCGTGGGCGCCCGCCGCCTTGAGCGCGCCCTCGTCCACCAGCGAGCCGTCCTCGAGCTCGCAGCGCAGCCGCGTGATGCAGCCTTCGATCTCGACGACGTTGTCCGCGCCGCCCAGTGCCGCCAGGATCTTCTCCGGCCTTTCGTCCGCCACGGCGGTCTCCTCACTCCTGTAGTCGAACACGAACCCGTAACGGTGGTTGACACCCGTGCGGGTAGCGGAGCATTCTGCCCCATCAAGAAATGGTCTAGACCGGAACGTACCAATGTCAGGCCGTCGAAGCGAGCCCGGAAACCCACTCGAAACCTGGAGGCGGCATGGCCGGCAGCGCGACCACCGCTGACCAGGTGGTGGACGGGCCGACCCCGAAACACGCCCAGCTGCGGGAGATCCTGCGCCGCGCGATCGAGCGTGAGCTGCCCCCCGGCTCGCCGATCCCGTCGGAACGCGAGCTGGCGCAACGCTACCGGGTGTCCCGGCTGACGGTCCGCTCCGCGATCGGCAAGCTGGTCGAGGAAGGGCTGCTCACCCGCGCCCGCGGCAAGGGCACCTTCACCGCGACCCGGCGGATGGAACTGCAGATCTACCTCATGTCGTTCACCGACGACATGCGCCGCCGCGGTCTGGAACCCGCCACCGAGCTGCTGCACTGCGGCCCCGAGGTGCCGCCCGCGGAAACCGCCGGCGCGCTCGGGCTGGACCCGCGCGAAACGGCGTACCGGCTGGTGCGCCGCCGCCGCGCGGACGGGACACCGCTCGCCGTCGAGCGCGGCTGGTACCACCCCGGTCACCTGCCCGGACTGCCCGATCTGGATCTGACCTCTTCGCTGTACGAGCAGCTCGCACAGCGCTACGACCTCCGCTTGGACCACGCCCGCCAGACGGTGTGGTCCGAAGCGGCGGACCGGGAGACCGCGCGGCTGCTCGGCATCCGCAGCGGCGACCCGCTCCTGGTCTTCCGCCGCGTCTCCAGCGCATCCGGAGTCCCGGTGGAGGACATGACCTCGTGGTACCGGGGCGACCGGTACGAGGTGTCCATGCAACTGGATCGCACAGTCCCCGCCGAACACGGAGGTAACCCGTGAACGCCACCATCGCGGACGGAACAAAGGGAAAACGCAGGGGGATGGCGGGGCTGCAACGCTTCGGCCGCAGCCTCATGCTGCCCATCGCCACGCTGCCCGCAGCAGGCCTGCTGAGCCGGCTCGGGCAGGACGACCTGCTCGGCCCGGACGGGCTCGGCTGGAACAAGGTCGCCGAGGTGCTCGCCGCGGCGGGCGGTGGCCTGTTCGACTGGCTGCCGCTGCTGTTCGCGGTCGGCATCGCGGTCGGCTTCGCACGCAAGGGGGACGGCTCGACCGGTGTCGCCGCAGTGGTCGGGTTCGTGGTGTTCAACAAGGTCGTGCAGGTGTTCGCGCCGATCGACGAGCTGGAGGGCTTCGGGGACGGCTGGTGGCTGCAGCCCATCAAGTGGCCCTACAGCGTGCTCGGCGGCATCATCGTCGGCCTCGTGACCGCGGTGCTGTGGCAGCGCTTCCACCGCATCAAGCTCCCGCCCTACCTCGCGTTCTTCGGCGGGCGCCGGTTCGTGCCGATCATCAACTCGCTGGTCCTGATCGTGATCGGCGTCATCGCCGGGCTGGTGTTCCCGGCGGTCGACAACGCGATCCAGTGGATCGGTGACGGCGTCACCGGCAACGCGGTGGCCGGCGGCGGCATCTACGGTGTGCTCAACCGGCTCCTGCTGCCGGTCGGCCTGCACCAGCTGCTCAACGTGCCGGTGTGGTTCATCTTCGACGGCGGTGACATCAACAACTTCTTCGATGGCATCCCGACGGCGGGTGCGTTCACCACCGGCTTCTTCCCGATCTTCATGTTCGCGCTGCCCGCGGCCGCGCTGGCGATCTGGAAGACCGCGCGGCCGGGTCAGCGCAAGGTGGTCGGCGGCATCATGATCGCCGCCGCGTTCACCTCGTTCCTGACCGGTGTCACCGAGCCGATCGAGTTCGCGTTCATGTTCGTCGCATGGCCGCTGTACCTGATCCACGCGGTGCTGACCGGTGTCTCGCTGGCGATCTGCAACGCGCTGGACATCCATCTCGGGTTCTCGTTCTCCGCCGGTGCGATCGACTTCGCGCTGAACTTCAGCGCGCCGGCGGCGAACCGGGCGTGGTTGCTGATCCCGATCGGCCTGGTGTACGCGGCGATCTACTACTTCCTGTTCAAATGGGTCATCACGAAGTGGAACCTGCGGACGCCGGGCCGGGAGGACGACGCCGAGCCCGCCGCCGACGTCAGCACCCCGGAAAAGTGAGGAAAAGGACGACATGCCGCAACGACGTGTGACGGTGGCCAGCAAGGTGGGCCTGCACGCCCGGCCGGCCGCGCTGGTCGCGAAGACCGCGGCCGCCCAGGCGGTGCCGGTGACGATCACCAAGGACGGCGTCACCCCGGTGCCGGCCGGGAGCCTGCTCAGCCTGATGACGCTGGCGGCGGGCCACGGCGACGAGGTGGTCATCTCGGCCGAGGGCGACGGGGCTCAGGAGGCGGTCGACGCCGTGGCCGACCTCGTCGCGAGCGACCTGGACGCCTGAACCCGGCGGCGGCTGTCCCTGGCTCGGGGCAGCCGCCGTTTAGGGTGGCGGTATGCGCAGTCTGGAGCAGATCGAGCAGTGGCCGTCCGAGCACGCGGCGGCGGCCGTGGTGCGGGCGGACGGGACGGTGGCGGGAAGCCACGGCGACACCGCCCGCCCGTTCCGGCTGGCGTCGGTGACCAAACTGCTCACCGCGTATTCGGCGCTGATCGCGATCGAGGAGGGCGTGGTCGAGCTGGACACGCCGGCCGGCCCGGAAGGTTCGACCGTCCGGCACCTGCTCGCGCACACCGCCGGTCTCGGGTTCGACTCCGACCGCGTGATGGCCCGCCCCGGCACGCGGCGCATGTACTCCAACGCCGGGTTCGCGGTTCTGGCCGACGCGCTGACCGAGCACTCCGGGATCCCGTTCGCCGACTACCTGTCCGAGGCGCTGCTGGCGCCGCTCGGGATGTCGGCCACCCGCCTGGAGGGCTCCCCCGGCGCGGGCGGGGTGTCCACCGTGGACGATCTGATGCGGTTCGCGGCGGAACTGCAGGCGCCCAAGCTGCTCGACCCGGCCACCGTGACCGCCGCGACCTCCGTCGCGTTCCCCGGTCTGAGCGGCGTGCTGCCCGGGCTGGGACACCAGAAGCCCAACGACTGGGGGCTGGGCTTCGAGATCCGCGACCACAAGAGCCCACACTGGACCGGATCGGACAGCTCGCCGCGCACGTTCGGGCATTTCGGGCAGTCCGGCACGTTCCTCTGGGCCGACCCCGACGCCGGCGCCGCATGCGTGGTGCTGACCGATCTCGACTTCGGCCCGTGGGCGATCGAGGCGTGGCCGCCCTTCACGGACGCGGTACTGGCCGAACTCCGCGGCTGACCACCACGCGGCGCCCCGCAACAGCCAACACGGCGCCCGCAACAGCCAACACGGCGCCCGCAACGGCAAACACGGCGCCCGGAGCGGCGTGTTTGCTGCTTCCGGCGGGAGGTGGGGGCGTCAGAGTGTCATGATCCGGACCGGCTGTCCCGCCTGCCAGGCCGCGATGTCCTCGACCGCGTCGCGGTAGAAGATCTCGTAGACTTCGCGCGTCACGTAGCCCAGGTGCGGGGTCAGCGTCGCGTTGCGCATCGCGCGCAGCGGGTGGTCGGCGGGCAGCGGTTCGGTGTCGTACACGTCCAGGGCCGCGTGGATCCGCTGCGACCGCAACGCTTCCAGCAACGCCTGCTCGTCGACGATGGGCCCGCGCGAGGTGTTCACCAGCAGCGCGCCCCGCTTCATCGACGCCAGTTCGGCGGCCCCGACCAGCCCGCGGGTGCGCTTGGACAGCACCAGGTGCACGGACAGGACATCGGAACGGGCGAACAGGTCCTCTTTGGACACCGCCGTCACCCCGTGCTCGCTCGCGCGCTCGGCGGTCAGGTTCTGGCTCCAGGCGATGGTTTCCATGCCGAACGCCTGACCGACGGTGGCGACCCGCTGGCCGAGGTTGCCGAGCCCGAGCAGGCCGAGCGTCCTGCCGTGCAACCCGGTGCCCACGGTGGACTGCCAGGTGCCCTCACGCATCGTGGCCAGCTCGGTCTCCAGGTGCCGGTGCGCCGCGAGGATGAGCGCCCACGTGTGCTCGGCCGTCGGGTACGGCAGGTAGCCGGTGCCGCAGACCGTGATGCCCAGCCGCTCCGTCGCCTTGAGGTCGATCGCCGCGTTCCGGTGCCCGGTGCTGACCAGCAGCTTGAGATCGGTCAGCTGCTCCAGCAGCGCGGCGGGGAACCGGGTCCGCTCCCGCATCGCGACGACGACCTCAGCCCCGGCCAGCCGCCGGACCAGCTCGTCGTGGTCACCGAGGTGCGAGGTGATCACCTCGACCTCGGCCCCCAGCGAATCCCAGTCCGCGAGACCCCGCGCGACGTCCTGATAGTCGTCCAGCACCACGATCTTCATGGGCACAACGCTAGCCCAGCGGCAGCGGGAGGATGCCGCCCGTCGCCTCGCGCAGCGCGTCCCGCATCGCCTCGCGCGGCGCCGGGCTGCCGGTGAAGTGCTCGACCTGCCGGAACGCCTGGTGCAGCAACATGTCCAGCCCGGTCGCGGCCTGCCCGCCGCGTGCGGCGACCGCCTCCGCCAGCGGCGTCGGCCACGGGTGGTAGATCACGTCGAGCACGCACGGCGCCCCGGCCAGCTCCGCCGCCAGGTCCTCGACCGCCGACGGCGGCACCGTGTTCACCAGCACGGCCGAGTCCGCGGCGAGCTCGCCGAAGTCCGCGTCGGCCCACCGGCGCACGTCCGCCTCGATCCCGGCCCGGCCCGCGGCATCGACGGTTTCGCGCGCCCGCGCGGGCTCCCGCACGACCAGCACCGCACGCCGGATGCCCAGCGACGCGAACGCCACGACCGTGGCGGCCGCCGTGCCCCCGGCGCCGAGGATGACCCCGGTGTCGCCCCCGGTGAAGCCGCCGGCGCACCGCAGTGCCCCGGCGACCCCGTCCACGTCGGTGCAGTCGGCCAGCCAGCCGGACTCGGTGCGCACCAGCGTGTTCGCGGCACCGGCGGCGACCGCCACCGGTGTCGCCTCGTCCGCGTACTCCAGCGCGGCCCGCTTGCCCGGCATGGTGACCGACAGGCCGGCCCACTCGGGACCGAGGCCGCGCACGAACACCGGCAGCCCGGCGGCGTCGACCTCGACCCGCTCGTAGGTCCAGCCGGTCAGGCCCAGCGCCTCGTAGGCCGCGCCGTGCAGGACCGGGGACAGCGAATGCGCCACCGGTTTGCCCAGGACGGCCGCCTTGCGGTCAGTAGGCACCGCGTTCCCTCGCCAGGTTCTTGTTCACCTGGTGCTCCGCGAGATCCGCCGCGAAGCACGACAGCCCGTTCTTCTCACACTTCACGAAGTACACGTAGTTGCCCTGCGTGGGTTCCTCCGCGGCCTGGATCGCCTCCAGGCTGGGCGAGGAGATCGGCGTCGGCGGCAGCCCGTTGACCTTGTAGGTGTTGTACGGGCCGGGCCGCTCACGGTCCGCGTCCGTCGTGGTGATCACCGGCTTGTCCAGCAGGTAGTTCACCGTCGAGTCCAGCTGCAGCCGCATGTTCTGGGTGAGCCGGTTGTAGATCACCTGCGAGATGTTCTCGAAGTCCTGCTTCACGCCCTCGCGCTCGACGAGCGAGGCGACGATCAGCGTCTCGTACGGCGTCCGGCCCTGGAAGTTCGAGGCCGCCGACAGCCCGGCCGCCTGGATCCGCGTCGCCGAAGTCCTGAGCACATAACCCAGCAGCTCCTCCGCCGACCACCCGGGTTTGACGTCGTACACGCCGGGAGCGACGAGCCCTTCGATGCGGCGGGGGTCGGTCGAGGCGGAGGCCACCGACGCGGCCCAGTCCGGCACGCCCAGCGACACCAGGTCGGCCCGAGCCGCCGTGTCCCGCAGCTGCTGCACCGGGATGCACGTGCTCTGGCCGTTGAGCTCGGCGCAGGAAGCCTTCGACAGCAGCGTGAACACGCCCGGGGTGACGCTGTTGTCGGGCTGGTTGATGTCGTCCAGCTGGGTGCCCGCCCGCACCTGCAGCACGCCGACGCGGGACCCGGCCTGGGTCAGCTTTTCCACGGCCGCGGCGCCGGACATCTTCGTCTTCACGACGTAGTAGCCCGGCTGCAGGCTCAGCACCTTCGAGTTGTCCTCGCTGGCCTTCACGAACGCCTTCGCGCTGGCCACCACGCCGGCACCGGCCAGCTCCTGGCCGATCGCGCCGGTCGAGTCGCCCGCGCTGATCTCGATCAGGACGTCGGACTCGCCGGCACCCTCGAAGTCCTCGTACCCGAAGACGGCGTCGATGCCGTACCACGCGCCGCCGCCGATCAGGGCCAGCACGACGAGCGCGACCAGCCAGCGCACCGGTTTGCGCCCGCGCTTGACCGGCGGCTCGTCGTCCGGGTCGTCCGGCTCGATGTACTCGGGCTCGGCGCGCTCCTCGTCGGCGTTCTCCGGGTAGTCGTCGTAGTCGTCGTAGGAGTAGTCGTCTTCGAGGTGGATGATCTCGGTCGGCGACTCGTCCCCCGGCGGCTGCGGACGGCGGGGACGCCGCGGCTGCTGGATGCGGTCTTCGAACAGGTCGAGACCGTGGTCCGGCGGCGCGGGACGGCGCTGGGAACGCGGCGGTCGCCGCGCGCGCGGGTTCACTTCGGGTGGCGGCTCCACGGGCGCGGGACGGCGCGGCGGCTGCGGGCGGCGACGGCGCTCGACCGGCTCCGGAGGTTCCTCGAACAGGTCCATCCCCTGGTCCGGCGGCACCGGGCGGCCCTGCGAGCGCGGTGCGGGGCGCCGTGGCGGGACCGGGGTCGGCGGCGCCGCGGGCGGCTGGGTCGGCGGCGCCGCGGGCGGCGGGGTCGGCGGCGCCGCGGGCGGCGGGGTCGGCGGCGGTTCGGACCGCGCGTGCCGGGGCGCACCGGCCCGGCGGGAGGGCGTGGCGCGCTCCCCGCCGCGCGGCGGGGGCGGCGGTGGTGTCGGGGGCGCGGACGGGCGGCGCCGCGGCGAACCGGGGCGCGGAGGCTCGGAGTGGGTCACGCCTCACCTGCCCGGGCGCGGTGGGCGGCCCGGCCGTCGAGCCAGCCCTGCAGGATCTCCACGGCCGCGGCCTGGTCGACCACGGCACGCTGCTTGCGGCCCTTGACGCCGCGCTGGGACAGCATGCGGGAGGCGCTCACCGTGGTGAGGCGCTCATCGGCGAGCCGCACCGGGACCGGCGCGATCCGCCCGGCCAGCGCGTCGGCGTACCCGGCGGCGATCTGCGCGGCCGAGCCGTGGCGGTCGGCGAGCGTGCGGGGCAGTCCCACGATCACCTCCACCACCTCGTGTTCGGCCACCAGTGCGGCCAACTGCTCGAGATCGCTGTCGCTGTGCGCATCACGCGACAGGGTAACCAGAGGAGTGGCGAGCACGGGCGCCGGATCGCTGAGCGCGACGCCGACCCGGACAGATCCGACGTCGACGCCCAGTCGCCGGCCTGCCCCGGGATCGTGCTCCCCGGGGCGGTCCGGTTTCCGCGGGCTCACCCGGCCGCGACCGCGCCACGCAGCGCCGTGATGGCCTGCTCGATGCCCGCCGGGTTGCCGCCACCGCCCTGCGCGAGGTCCGGCTTGCCGCCGCCGCGCCCGCCGACGGCCTCGGCGAAGGAGGGCACCAGCTTGCCCGCGGCGAAGCCCCTGTCGCGGGCCGCGGCCGTGGTGGCGACGACGAAGCTGAGCTTGTCGCCCTGCGGCGCGAACAGCGCGACCACGCCCGGCCGCGAACCCAGCCGGTTGCGGACCTCCTGGGTCAGCGAGCGCAGCGCGCCCGCGTCGATGTCGCCGTCGACCTTCTCCGCGACGAGCGAGATGCCCGCGACGTCGGCCGCCTTGTCCGCCAGCGATCCGGCCGAGCCGAGCACCTGCCGGGTGCGCAGCTGGGCGATCTCCTTCTCCGCGTTGCGCAGGCGCGACAGCACGTCCTCGATACGGGAGGGCAGCTGCTCACTGGGCACCTTGAAGGTGCTCGCCAGCTGCGAGACCAGCAGCTGTTCCTTGCGCACGTGCTTGAGCGCGTCGGTGCCGACCAGCGCCTCGACGCGGTGCACACCGGAGCCGATCGAGGAGTCCGACACCAGCTTCACCAGGCCCAGTTCACCGATGCGGCCCACGTGGGTGCCACCGCACAGCTCGCGCGAGTAGTCGCCCATGTCCACGACGCGGACGTTGTCGCCGTACTTCTCGCCGAACAGCGCGACCGCGCCCAGCTCCAGCGCCTTGTCCTTGGTCGTGGTGTAGGACTGCACCTCGACGTCGTTCTGGAGGTAGTCGTTGACCTCCTCCTCGACCTCGGTCAGCACGTCGGCCGAGACCGGGCCGGGCGTGGTGAAGTCGAACCGCATGCGCCCCGGCGAGTTCAGCGAACCGGCCTGCGCGGCACGGCGGCCGTAGGCCCCGCGCACCGCGGCGTGCACCAGGTGGGTGGCCGAGTGCGAGCGCGCGATCGAGCCGCGGCGGGTCTGGTCCACCGAACCCGTCACCTCGGTGTCCAGTGCGATCTCGCCCGCGACCACCTCGACGCGGTGCACCCACAGGCCGGGCACGATCTTCTGCACGTCGACGACCTTGGCCTCGCCGCCGGAACCCAGCAGCACACCGGTGTCGGCGACCTGACCACCGCTTTCGGCGTAGAACGGGGTGCGGTCGAGGATCAGCTCGGCCTTGTCGCCCTCGCGCGCCACCGGCACGCCCTGCCCGTTCTTGAGCAGGCCGATGACCTTGGCGGTGGCCTGCAGGTCGGTGTAGCCGAGGAAGTCGGTCTCGCCGTGCCGCTCCAGCAGCTCGCGGTAGACCGAGAGGTCGCCGTGCCCCTTCTTGCGGGCGGCGGCGTCGGCCTTCGCGCGCTGGCGCTGCTCGTTCATCAGCGTCCGGAAGCCGTCCTCGTCGACCGTGAGGCCCTGCTCGGAGGCCATCTCCAGGGTCAGGTCGATCGGGAAGCCGTAGGTGTCGTGCAGCTGGAAGGCGCGGTCGCCGGCCAGCACGTTGCCGCCGGCCTTCTTGGTCTCGTCCGCGGCCAGGTCGAAGATCCGCGAACCGCTGGTGAGGGTCTGCAGGAACGCCTCCTCCTCGACCCGCATGACCTCGCTGATGCGGTCGAAGTCGCGCGCGATCTCCGGGTAGGACGGCGCCATCGCGTCGCGCACCACCGCGGCGAACTCGGTCAGCACCGGCTCGTGCACGCCGAGCAGCCGCACCGAGCGCACGATGCGGCGCAGCAGGCGGCGCAGCACATAGCCGCGCGCCTCATTGCCCGGGGTGACGCCGTCACCGATCAGCATCACGCCGGAACGGGCGTGATCGGCGATGACGCGGAAGCGGACGTCGTCGGTGTGGTCGGCGCCGTACCGGCGGCCGGAGAACTCCTCGGCGCGCGCGATGACCGGGCGCACCAGGTCGGTCTCGTAGACGTTCTCCACGCCCTGCAGCAGGTAGGCGACGCGCTCGACGCCCATGCCGGTGTCGATGTTCTTCTTCGGCAGCTCACCGACGGGCGGGTGACCGTACTTCGGGCTCTGCTCACCCCGCACGTCCTGCATGAAGACGAGGTTCCAGATCTCCAGGTAGCGGTCCTCGTCGACGACGGGGCCACCGTCGCGGCCGAACTCCGGGCCGCGGTCGTAGTAGATCTCCGAGCACGGGCCGCCGGGACCGGGCACGCCCATGTCCCAGTAGTTGTCCAGGCCGTTGCGCGCCTGGATGCGCTCGGACGGGATGCCCGCGACCTTCTGCCACAGGCCGGCCGCCTCCGAGTCGTTCTCGTAGACGGTGACCCAGATGCGCTCCGGGTCGAACCCGAACCCGCCGTCGTCCTGGGACTTGGTGATCAGCTCCCAGGCATTGGCGATGGCGCCTTCCTTGAAGTAGTCGCCGAAGGAGAAGTTGCCGGCCATCTGGAAGAACGTGTTGTGCCGGGTCGTCTTGCCGACCTCGTCGATGTCACCGGTGCGCACGCACTTCTGGATGCTGGTCGCGCGCGGGTAGGGCGGCGGGACCTCGCCGAGGAAGTACGGCTTGAACTGGACCATGCCCGCGTTGACGAACAGCAGCGTCGGGTCGTCCAGGATGAGCGAGGCGCTGGGCACCGGGGTGTGGTCCTTGCCCTGGAAGTGCGCCAGGAACCGCTTGTTGATCTCGTGTGTTTCCACTGGTCAGTCCTCGTGGGAAAGCGGCGGGCGCCGCGTGTGTCGGGGGCAGCGGCGTCGGCGGAGGGCGCGGGAGCGGCGGCGGTGCCGCGCTGTCAGCCCTCCGCCCGGCGAGCTCGCGCCGGGCGCGGAGCGGCGTGACGGCCCGCGGAGGGACGCGGGGCGCTGACCCCGGACCGGTCCTCCACCATGTCGCGCAGCTCCTGTTCCCGCTCACTCATCCCGGCGCGCACGTCCGCACCGAACGTGCCGAGGGCGCCTGCCAGCTCGGACACGGCGTCTCCCAGGTTCGAGGCTAACCCCGCCGGGGACGCTTGACGAGCGGTTTGCGTGGCCTTGCGGGACAGGGCGACCCCGGTCACCACGCCGATGCCGAGCCAGAAGATGCGCTTCATGTGCGGCTCCGCTTCCGGCTGTGCTTGCCCTCGCCGAGTTCCTTGTTCTTGCGGCGCGAGCGAATCGCCTTGCTCAGGCCGTAGGAGAGCGCGGCGGTCTTGACCAGCGGGCCGCCGAGGGTCGCCGTGAACACCGACGACAGCGCGGAGACGTTGCCACTGACGGCCTGGGCGTTGGAGGTGATCCCGTCGACCCGTTCGAGCTGGGTGTTGACGTGGGTGATCGTCTCGTTGGCGCCGATCAGGATCGGGTCGGAGTTCTCATGCGCCTTGCGGATGGCGATCGTCGCCTCGTCGAGCGTGCGACCGAGCTTGATCAACGGGATCGCCAGCAGCAGCACCAGCAGGACGAACGCTCCTGCGGCGATCAACGCGGCGATCTGCCCTGCCGACACGGGCCCTCCTCGGGATCTAGCGGCGTGAATGCCGGTCAGGTTACCGTGCGTCGCCGTCACCGGCCGGACGGGCCCTCCACGCCGTGGATCAGCGCGGCCATGTCCTCGTCGCCGTGGCCGTCGGCGATCGCGGCGTCCAGATGCGCCAGCGCGGCGCGGGTCCCGGCCAGGTCGATCCCGTCCCCCGCGGCGTCCAGCACGAGGCGCGCGTCCTTCGCGGCGTGCCGGGACGCGAAGGCGAGCGGGTACTCGCCGTCGATCATCGCGCCGCCCTTGAGGTGGGCGTAGGGCACGTCGAGTGCGCCGCCGGTGATGGCTTCCAGGAACAGCTTCGGGTCGACGCCCAGCGCCCGCGCCAGCCCGATGCTTTCGGCGGTGCCGTTGGTCAGCGCCAGCACCCACGCGTTGGCGACGAGCTTGAGCCTGCTGGCCGCGCCGGTCTCGCCGACCCACATCGTGCGGCCGCCGATGGCCTCGAACACCGGTGCGCAGCGCTCGCGCAGGTCCTCCGCACCGGAAGCGAGCACGACGAGTGTGCCGTCCCGCGCGGGTTTGCGGGTGCCCAGGACAGGCGCGTCGACGAAGTCCAGCCCCGCGCCCGCGGCGAACTCCGCGAGCCTGGTGGTCCACTCGGGACCGACCGTGCTCGTCTGCACCCACAGTGTTCCGGCGGGTGCGGACGCCGCGCGCATGACCTCGTCGACGGTGGCGCCGTCGCTGAGCATGGTGACGGCGACGTCGGCGCCGTCGACGGCCTCGGCTGGGCTGTCCGCGATCGTGCAACCCTGGTCGCGGAGCGGTTCGGCCTTGTCGCGGGTGCGGTTCCAGGCGCGCACGGTGTGACCGGCGGCGGCGAGGTTGGCGGCCATCGGCAGCCCCATGATCCCGGTGCCGAGTACGGCGACAGTCGTTTCGGGCATGGCCCGATCATGGCACTTTCAGTCGCCGCGCACCGATCGCCGCAGCCGGGGGACACGCTCGGACAGCGTGCGTTCCGCGCCACGCTGGGTCGGGTGGTAGTAGTCGACGCCGACCACCTCGTCCGGCGGGTACTGCTGGGCGACCACGCCCTCCGGCACGTTGTGCGGGTAGCGGTAACCCTGGGCGTTGCCCAGCTTGGCCGCGCCCGCGTAGTGACCGTCGCGCAGGTGCGGTGGAACCGTGCCGAGCTTTCCGGCGCGAACGTCACCCAGCGCGGCGTCGATGCCCGTGATGACCGCGTTCGACTTCGGTGCGGTGGCCAGGTGGATGGTGGCCTGCGCCAGGGCCAGCCTGCCCTCCGGCATGCCGATGAACTGCACCGCGTGCGCGGCGGCGATCGCGGTCTGCAGGGCGGTCGGGTCGGCCATGCCGATGTCCTCGCTGGCGTGCACCACCAGGCGTCGGGCCAGGAACCGCGGGTCCTCCCCCGCCTCGATCATGCGGGCCAGGTAGTGCAGCGCGGCGTCCACGTCGGAGCCGCGGATCGACTTGATGAACGCGCTGATGACGTCGTAGTGCTGGTCGCCGTCGCGGTCGTAGCGGACCGCGGCCTTGTCGACGGTGGCCTCGACGGTCGCCAGGTCGACAACCTTGTGCTCGGTGGCCGCGGCGGCGTCGGCGGCCGCTTCGAGGGCCGTGAGCGCGCGGCGGGCGTCACCGGAGGCCAGGCGCACGAGGTGGTCCTCGGCTTCTTCGGTGAGTTCGAGTTCGCCGTCCAGGCCGCGCTCGTCGGACAGCGCCCGGCGGATCAGCTGCCGCACGTCGTCGTCGGTGAGGGGTTTGAGCTGCAGCACGAGTGACCGGGACAGCAGCGGGGAGACGACGGAGAACGACGGGTTCTCGGTGGTCGCGGCGACGAGGAGGACGGTCCGGTCCTCGACCGCGCCGAGGAGGGCGTCCTGCTGGGTCTTGGAGAAGCGGTGCACCTCGTCGATGAACAGGACGGTGTTCTCGGCGTTGTACTGCCGCCGCCGACGGGCCTCCTCGATGACGCCCCGGACTTCCTTGACGCCGGCGGAGAGCGCGGACAGCGCCACGAACCGGCGGCCGGTGGCGGTGGAGACCAGGTTGGCCAGAGTGGTCTTCCCGGTGCCGGGCGGACCGTAGAGCAGGACCGACGCGGGCGCGGCCCCCTCGACCAGCCTGCGCAGCGGCGCACCCTCACCGAGAAGGTGCTGCTGGCCGACGACCTCATCCAGCGATGCCGGGCGCATCCGCACCGCGAGCGGCGAACCCGGCGGAACGGACACGCCTTGCGGCGCCGCCACCCGTTCCGGCGGTGGCTCCAGGTCCGGATTCACCGTGAAGAGTTCGTCCTGCACTCCCCCACCGTAATGCGCCCCACCCCACCCCCTCCCCCGCACCACTCCCGCCCTCACCGGCGAGTCCCCCGTTCCCGGGCGTGTTGGCCGCTCCGGGCACCGTGTTGGCCCTTCCGGGCGCCGTGTTGGCCCTTCCGGGCGCCGTGTTGGCCGCTCCGGGCAGCGTGTTGGCCGAAGCGATACCGACGCCCGGCAACGCAAGCCGACAACAGACCGGCCCGGACACGCCTGCTCGGCGACCGAAACACTCCCACCGGAGGGGCGGGGGAGGTCGAAGTCAAGGCGACCGACTATCCGGCGGCGGCGCGCCCAGCGGTCAGCGCCGAAGGCACTTCCCCGCCAACCGCAGGCGCGGCTCCACGGATCAAAAGCGCCAAGCAGGCTGGCTCCGGGATCACCGCCCAGCCCGGTGGGTTTCAAGCAGCTCGCTGACGCTTGCCAAAGATCACGGCTCCAGCGGCCTGGGCGCCGTGGCCGCTTCCAACTCCAGGGGCTCGCTGCGACGAGTGCGCCAGGACTCGATCGCCGATCGGGCCACGATCGTCGCCGCGTAGGGCAGCAGGTCCCGGCCGCGTCGCCACAGCCACGGGATGCCCTTGACGACCAGCCAGCCGACGTGATCGATCGGGCGCGGCGCGACCCCGCCCGAGCACACCAGGCTCACCGGCGCGGGCACCGCGATCCCCGCTTCGGCGACCAGCTCCGTCACCCCCCGCGCGAGCAGGCGGTGGCCCAGCTCGGAGGGGTGCAGCCGGTCCACGCTCCACGCCGTCAGGTCGTACGCGCCGGGCAGCGCGCCCAGGTCGAGGCAGGCGACGCCGTGACGACGGGCCACCACGTCGATGATCTCGTTCAGCTCGCCGATCCGCGCGGTCAGCGCCCGGCGCAGCGGCCCGGGCAGGCGGAACACGCGGCTGTGGTCGTGAAAGCGCATCGTCACGACCGTCGAGCCGGCGGCCCGCAGGCCGGTCACCACGTGCTCCAGGTCGCGGGCCATGCCTGCGGCGTCGAAATCGGAGCGCAGCGTGTCGTTCATGCCGACGATCACGACCGCGACGTCGGGACGGTGGTGCAGGGCGGCCGGCAACTGGTCGGTGCGCACGCAGCGCATCCGGGCCCCGGTGAAGGCCGTGTTCAGGTAGCCGGACGGGTCGATGCCCAGCGCTTCGGCGACGAACGGGCCGACGCCACGCCAGGAACCGCCGGGCACGGGGTCACCGAGTCCGACGGCGGTCGAGTCGCCGAGCACGGCCAGGCGGGCGGCACGGCGGGGAAGCGGATCGGGGGTCTGGGTGAATTCTTCACGCACCGCGGTCACATCTGAAGACCATCAGGCACCGACCCGCCCACCACGTGAGCGCCGGGTAACACGTCCCGGACGGCTCAGCGAACGTCTGGATTTCAGCGGAACGCCGGGTACAGCGGCTGCTCCAGACCGGGTCCGAACCGGGCGTTCAGCGCCGACGCCACCTCGCGGGCGTGCGCGGCGACCTCGTCCTTCCCGCCGCGCTCGGCGTAGGTGCCCAGGTCCTTCCAGAAGCTCACCAGCGCCGCGACCCGGCCCGGCGACACGTCCGCGGCCACCCCGCCCAGATCGGCCCACGTGGTCACCCACACCAGCAGCATCTGCTGGTCGAGCAGGTGGGCGGTGAGCAGGTCGTTGTCGCCCAGTGCCGGCCACACGCCGGACACCTCGGCCTTCCACGCCGCGATCATCGCCTCGCTCATGCCCGTCGGCAGCGCCCGCGCGTCGTCGCAGGCCGCGAACGGCACCCGCAGGTGGGCGGCGTCGACCAGCGCGTTGCGCACCACGCCGCGTTCGAAGTCGAGGAACTGCACGCCGCCGCTGGTCACCAGGTTGTTGTCCGGGCTCAGGTCGACCGGGCTGAACGCGCGGTAGGCCGAGGCGGCGGAGGACTCACACACGTACTCGGCGTAGGCACGCACATCGTCCGGGGTGGTGACGCCGAGGGTCTCGGCCAGCAGCGCGGGCAGACGCGCGCACGCGACCGCCGGCGTGGTGTCGTCGTCCGGCACGAACCCGCCGAGGCGCCGCAGCAGCGCCTCGAAGTCGGCTTCGCGGCCCGCGGTGGTCGCGTGCAGCCGCCCGAGCGAGCGCGCCCACGACAGCAGCGCCCGTTCGGCCAGGCGCGCGTCCTGGCCGCGGAGCTTGTCCCACAGGGTGGGCGCGCGGCCGAGATCATCGATCACCAGCACCCGCAGCGACCCGTCGTGGGCGAGCAGTTCGGGGCACATGCGGTCCTCGGCGGGCAGGGCGGTGAACAGCTGGTAGCTGACCGCTTCCTGGGCGAACGGGTCGGCCGCCCCGCGTGGCGGCGCCTCCGGGTAGTGCTTGATCACGAGCGTGCGGGGCAGCCCGAACGGGGACGCGGCGATGCGGGCCCGCACCACCGTCGCCGGTCCGCTGCCGGGCAGCGCCTCCGGGTCCACCAGCCCGATGGCGCTCCCGAAACGCCGGGTCAGCACGGTTTCGGCGGCCCGGACCGCGGCGTCGACGGCTTCGGTCCCACTGACCGGAAGTGCCGTGACGGCCGGGTCGTGTTCGTCCTCAGTGCCTGGGGAAGTGTCCACCGTCATCGCCTTCGACCCTACTAGCGGGCGAACGTCGCTCACCACAACGATTTTTCCACTTCCGGCAGCGGCCGCACGCTGATCTGAGTCCGTTTCCGGCGCCGCACCAGCAGAACCACCGCCGCGGCCGCAACGATCCCGACCAGGTTGACGGCGAGCTGCCCGAACGACGACGCCGCCTTCGCCCACTCCCCCACGACGGCCGCGACCACCGCGTACCCGGCCGCGGGCACGGTCGTGACGGAGATGAACACCCCCACCAGCGCCGCCGACTTCGCCGACGTCATGGACAACATCCCGGCGGCACCGGCGAGCAGCGCGACGATCAGCGAGTACCAGCCCACGTCGTAGACGAAGTCCACCTCGTGCGCGTCGCGGAAGCTGTTCACGTCGAGGATCCCGACGGCCCAGGTCAGCAACGTCATCCCGGCCGTCACCAGCATCGCGGCCGGGAACCCGATCGCCAGCGCGGTGGCGGCGCGGCGGACGAGGTCCCAGCGGCGCAGCACCAGGCCGACGGCGATCGCGGCGAGCGGCCCGAACTCCGGCCCGACCACCATCGCGCCGACGATCGTGACCGGCGAGTCCGTCACGATCCCGACCGAGGCCAGCAGGCAGGCGATCGTCAGGAACGTCAGGAACGTGGCGTTGAGCCGGGACTCCTCGCCGGTCCGGTTCAGCAGCTCCTGCCAGACGACCGCGTCCGCGCCCTCGCCCGGCGCGGTCTCCTCGGCCCGGTCCGCCGAATCGGACAGCGCGGTGTCGAGCGCTTCGAGCGTGATCGCCCCGCTGTGGTCGAGGCCCAGCTCACACAGCGCTTCGAGCACGTCGTCGGCGGACTCGCGCGCCACGTCCGCCTCGATGAGGTCACCGGCCGGGGACACCGCCGCGCCCCGGTGCACGATCAGGTGCGCCGTGCCCGGATCGTCCCGCAGCACCTCCAGGGCCCGCTCGGTGTCCGAGACGGGGCTGATCACCCGCAGGTGCAGCACCGGTCAGCCCTTCGGGGCGGGCGGCTTCGCGTCGACGCCGGCCTCGCGGCGCTGCTGCGCGGTGATCGGCGCGGGCGCCGCGGTCAGCGGGTCGTAGCCGCCACCGGTCTTGGGGAACGCGATGACGTCCCGCAGCGATTCGGCGCGGGCCAGCAGCATCACGATGCGGTCCCAGCCGAACGCGATCCCGCCGTGCGGCGGCGCGCCGAAGGAGAACGCGTCGAGCAGGAAGCCGAACTTCTCCTGCGCCTCGGCCTCCGACAGGCCCATCACCTCGAAAACACGCTTCTGCACGTCGGCGCGGTGGATACGGATCGAACCGCCGCCGATCTCGTTGCCGTTGCAGACGAGGTCGTAGGCGTAGGCCAGCGCGTTGCCCGGGTCGGTCTCGAACTTGTCGATCCACTCCGGGGTGGGCGAGGTGAACGCGTGGTGCACCGCGGTCCACTTGCCGGAACCGACGGCGACGTCGTCGGTCTCGTCGGCGGCCTCGAACAGGGGCGCGTCGACCACCCACACGAAGGACCACTCGTCCTCGTCGATCAACCCGAGCCGGTGACCGATCTCGACGCGGGCGGCCCCGAGCAGGGCACGCGCCTCCCGCGGCTTGTTCGCCGCGAAGAACACGCAGTCGCCGGGCTTGGCGCCGACCGCCTCGGCCAGTCCCTCGCGCTCGGACTCGGAGATGTTCTTGGCGACCGGGCCGGACAGGGTGCCGTCCTCGCCGATCAGCACGTAGGCCAGGCCCTTCGCGCCCCGCTGCTTGGCCCACTCCTGCCACGCGTCGAGCTGGCGGCGCGGCTGGTCGCCACCGCCGGGCATGACGACGGCGCCGACGTAGGGTGCCTGGAACACGCGGAACGGGGTGTCGGCGAAGTACTCGGTGAGCTCGGTGAGCTCCAGGCCGAAGCGCAGGTCCGGCTTGTCGGTGCCGTACTTCGCCATCGCGTCGGCGTAGGTCATGCGGGTGATCGGGCGCGGGATGTCGTGGCCGATCAGCTTCCACAGCGCGGCGACGACGGCCTCGCCGACCGCGATCACGTCGTCCTGGTCGACGAAGCTCATCTCGATGTCGAGCTGGGTGAACTCCGGCTGCCGGTCGGCGCGGAAGTCCTCGTCCCGGTAGCAGCGCGCGATCTGGTAGTACCGCTCCAGGCCGCCGACCATGAGCAGCTGCTTGAACAGCTGCGGCGACTGCGGCAGCGCGTACCAGGAACCCGGGCGCAAGCGGGCGGGCACCAGGAAGTCGCGGGCACCCTCGGGCGTGGAGCGCGTCATCGTCGGGGTCTCGACCTCGACGAAGTTCTGTGCGTGCAGCACCTCCCGCGCGGCGCGGCTGACCTCGCTGCGCAGGCGGATCGCCTGGGCCGGGCCGCTGCGGCGCAGGTCCAGGTAGCGGTACTTGAGCCGGACCTCCTCGCCGACGTCCACCCGGTCGTCGATCGGGAAGGGCAGCACGGCGGCCTCGGACAGTACCTCCAGCTCGGTGGCCAGTACCTCGATCGCGCCGGTCGGGATCTCGGCGTTCTCGTTGCCCGCGGGCCGCTGCGACACCTCGCCGGTGACCTTGACGCAGAACTCGGAACGCAGCTGGTGGGCGCGCTCGGCCATCTCGCCCTCGCGGAACACGACCTGGGCGACCCCGCTGGCGTCCCGCAGATCGATGAAGATCACCCCGCCGTGATCGCGCCGCCGGGCGACCCACCCGGTGAGCGTGACGATCTGGCCGGCGTGCTCGGCACGCAGGGTGCCGGCGTCGTGGGTGCGAAGCACTGCGGTTGTTCTCCTTGCGAGGCGTTCAGCTCGTGGCGTCAGCAGGGGTTTCACTGCCGGTGTTGAGGCTAACGAACGCGACCGGGAGCTGGTCCACCAGGCTTTCCTTACAGCAGGGTCAGCTGCTCGCCCTGCGGCGGGCGCTCCGGCTGGCGCTGCACCGGCAGCCGGTGGGCAGGCTCGTCCTGGGAGCGGTTCAGGCCGTGCCGTCGCAGCAAGGGCGCGACCCGTGCGGCGAGGGCGCGCCGGTAGGCCGGCATCGCGTAGCTGCCGCGGCCGTAGATCTCGCGGTAGCGCTCCGTCAGGTCCGGGTGGTGCGTGCCGAGCCACCGGGCGAACCATTCGCGCGCGCCGGGCCGCAGGTGCAGCGGCAGGACCGTGGCGCGGGTGGCGCCCGCGGCGGCGATCTCGGCGAACAGCGGGTCCAGCGCCTCCTCGGTGTCGGTCAGCCCTGGCAGGACCGGCGCGACCATCACCCCGCACGGCAGTCCGGCGTCGGTGATGCGGCGGACCAGGTCCAGCCGGGCGCGCGGGCTCGGGGTGCCGGGTTCGAGGCTGCGTTGCAGCTCCCGGTCGAGCAGCGCGATCGACACCGCCATCCCGACGTCGACGTCCTCGCTCACCGACGTGAGCAGCGGCAGGTCGCGGGTGAGGACCGTGCCCTTGGTGAGGATGGAGAACGGTGTCCCCGAACCGGCCAGCGCGCGAATGATCCCGGGCATCAGCCGGTAGCGCCCCTCGGCCCGCTGGTAAGGGTCGGTGTTGGTGCCCATCGCCACGTGTTCGCGCGTCCAGCCCGGCTTGCGCAGCTGGGCGGCCAGCACCTCGGGCGCGTTGACCTTCACCACGACCTGCGTGTCGAAGTCCCGGCCGGAGTCGAAGTCGAGGTAGGTGTGCGTGTTGCGGGCGAAGCAGTTGTGGCTGACCACGCCATCGGCCAGGAAGTCACCGGTTCCGGTGGTGATGTCGAACAGCGGCAGCTCGACGCCCAGCTCCTCGACCGCGACGACCGCCAGCTCCGGGCCGGGTTCGATCGGCTCGCCCTCGATCTTCCGCTTCCGGGTGAGCGCCGGGTCGACGGTGTGCAGGAACCGCAGCCCCGACGCCAGGCCACCGCACAGCCGGATCTCGCCGGGCCCCGTCACGAAAGGGAAGCCCAGGCCCGTCAGCGCGCGAGCCGCGGCCTCCATGATTTCCGGGTCGCGGTCGGCGATGCGCACCTCGCCCTGGTCGAAGGTGCCCGCGTTGTCGAACACCCCGGCCAGGAAACCCTGCTGCCACGGCCGGGTTCCGCTCGGCTCCTCGCCCCGGACCCGGCCCGCGAGGTAGCCCTGGCGGTAGGTCGGCGAATCGACCGGCGCGGTCGCGTACCGGCCGGTGCCCAGGAGGGTGTCGCCAGGCGAGAGGTCCCTGACGTGTTTCCAGCCCCGCCCGGTCAGGAACCGGTGATCGCCGCTGCCGACGAGGGCCGTGCCGTCCCGCAGCGTGACGCGGTGCGCCGGTTTGACGGTGGACCAGTGCGCCAGGACCGTCGTCGGCACGTAGCGGCGACGGCCGTCGCGCTCCTCGGTGCCGTAGATCTCGTCGCCGGCGCGCAGCTCGGCGAGCGGCCTCGTGCGCCCGTCCGCCATCAGGATCGGCGTGTCTCCGGCGAGGCAGTACGTGCAGGCGTGGCTGCAACCGCGGTAGGGGTTCACGGTCCAGCCGAACGGGACCAGCGACTGGCCGGGGACCTTGTTCAGCACCGACCGCGCGTGGACCTCGTGGAACGTGACACCCTGGAACTCCGGTGACGTGACCGACCGGACCAGCCCCGGCAGCGGCAGCTGCGGCTCACGGCCGGCGCGTTGATTTTCCCACCTCACACCTCAAGTCGAACATGCGTTCGATTCGCCTGTCAACATCCGCGACCGAACGCCTTGACAGGCAACTGTGTGGTTGCCTAACCTTAAACAGGCAACCATACAGTTGCCTGTTGGGGGTCCGATGGACGAGGTGTTCCGGGCGCTGGCCGATCCCACCCGCCGCGCCCTGCTCGATGCGCTGAACCGGCGCAACGGGCAGACGTTGCGGGAACTGTCGGCCGGGCTGGACCTGACCCGGCAGGCGGTGACCAAGCACCTGAACGTCCTCGAAGCGGCCCGGTTGGTCGCGACGACGCGTCGCGGCCGGGAGAAGCTGCACTTCCTGAACGCCGCGGCGATCACGGAGATCGCCGACCGCTGGATCTCCCCCTACTACCGCGACAAGGCCCGCACGCTCGCCGATCTGAAACGCACCCTGGAGGAGGATCCCGTGGGACAGACCGAGTTCGTCTACGTCACCTACATCGAAACCACGCCCGAGAAGCTGTTCCGGGCCCTGACCGAGCCCGAGTTCACCCGGCGCTACTGGGGCGCCGAGTTGAGGTCGGACTGGACGGTGGGCTCCCCCGTGCTGTGGCGCGAGGGCGACGGCGAGTTCCGCGACCTCGACCAGCAGGTGCTGGAGTACTCGCCGCACACGAAGCTCGCCTACACCTGGCACAACTACCAGCCGGAGCACCAGGAACTGTTCGGCTGGAGCGACGCGCGGTTCGCGGAACTGGTGCGGGAGAAGCGGTCCAAGGTCAGCTTCACCCTGGAGGAGGCCGGGAAGTCCGTGAAACTGACCGTGGTGCACGACGACTTCGAACCCGATGCCGAGATGCTCAAGGCCGTGAGCGGTGGCTGGCCCGCGATCCTGTCCGGCTTGAAGACACTGCTGGAGACCGGCGACGTCCTGGTGACGGAGGACGCGTAGCCGGCGCCGTGGCCGCTGGCGCGCCCCGGCACTTGCCCCTTCCCGAACGGTCCTGGAACGGCAAACACGCTGCCCCCGACGGCAAACACGGCGCCCGGAGCGGCAAACACGGCAACGCAAACCTCGAGAAACCCGCGTAACGGCCACCCCGAAACCGCACTGCTTCCACTCAGTGAAAGACCCACTGGCGGCATCCGCACAACCCCGGAGGATGGCGGGAAACCCGCGCACGAGCCATCAACCAGGAGTGACAGTGAGCTTCCTCGACGACGAGAAGTGGACCGGCCGTGTCTTCACCGGCAGCTGGGAGCGCGCGGCGGGCGGCGACGCCGCGGTGGTCGAGCCGGCCACCGGGGACGAGCTCGGCCGCGTCGGCATCGCCTCGTCCCAGGACCTGGCCGCCTCCGCCGCGAAGGCCGCCGAGGCGCAACGGGCGTGGGCCGCGACCTCGTACCAGGAACGCGCCGCCGTCCTGCGCCGCGCCGGTGACCTGTGGCAGCAGCACGCCGCCGAGCTGAAGGACTGGATCATCCGCGAGTCCGGCAGCATCCCGGGCAAGGCCGATTTCGAACTGCACGTCGCCGCGCAGGAGTGCTACGAGGCCGCCGGCCTGCCCTCGCACCCGACGGGCGAGGTGCTGCCGAGCGAGGCGCCGCGGCTGAGCATGGCGCGCCGTGTCCCGGCCGGCGTCGTGGGCGTCATCGCGCCGTTCAACGCGCCGCTGATCCTGTCGATCCGTTCGGTCGCCCCGGCGCTGGCCCTGGGCAACGCCGTGGTGCTCAAGCCGGACCCGCGCACCGCGGTCTGCGGCGGCGTCGCGCTGGCGCGGGTCTTCGAGGAGGCCGGGCTGCCCGCCGGTGTGCTGCACGTGCTGCCCGGCGGTGCGGACGTCGGCGCCGCGCTGGTCGAGGACGAGCACGTCCGCGTCATCTCGTTCACCGGTTCGACCGCGGCGGGCCGGGCGGTCGGCGAATCGGCCGGGCGTCACCTCAAGCGCGCGCACCTGGAGCTGGGCGGCAACTCGGCGCTGGTCGTGCTCGACGACGCCGACCTGGAGCAGGCGATGAGCGCGGCCGCGTGGGGCTCGTTCTTCCACCAGGGCCAGATCTGCATGACCACCGGACGCCACCTGGTGCACGCCTCGCTCTACGACGAGTACATCGACCGCCTGGCCGACAAGGCCAGTCACCTGCCGGTCGGCAACCCGCACACCGACCAGGTCGCGCTCGGCCCGGTCATCGACGCGGGCCAGCGCGACAAGATCCACGGACTGGTGACGTCCAGTGTGGACGCCGGGGCGAAGGTCGCCGCGGGCGGCACCTACGAGAACCTCTTCTACCGGGCCACCGTGCTCGCCGGCGCGGGACCGTCGGTGCCCGCCTACGACCAGGAGGTGTTCGGACCGGTCGCCCCGGTCGCGAAGTTCTCCACAATGGACGAAGCGGCGAAGCTGGCCTCGCAGAGCGAGTACGGCCTGTCGCTGGGGATCATCACCGCCGACGTCGCGAAGGGCCTCGCGCTGGCCGAGAAGATCCCGACCGGCATCGCGCACATCAACGACCAGACGGTCAACGACGAGGCGCTGGCCCCGTTCGGCGGCGTCTCCGACTCGGGCACCGGTTCCCGCTTCGGCGGTCCGGCGGCCAACATCGAGGCGTTCACCGAGACCCGCTGGGTGACGATGCGCGGGGACGTCGCGGGCTACCCGTTCTGACCGGACGCCTCAGCCGACGATCCCGTCGACGAAGCACCAGCGCCAGTTCTCGCCCGGCTCGTAGCTGCGGATCACCGGGTGCCGGGTGTCGTGGAAGTGCTGGGTCGCGTGCTTGCGCGGTGAGGAGTCACAGCAGCCGACGTGCCCGCACTCCAGGCACAGCCGCAGGTGCACCCACGACGTGCCCTCGCGCAGGCAGTCGACGCAGCCCTCGGCGTCGCCGGACGGCGCGCCCGCCGTCTCCAGGTGCTCGCACGTGCCCGCGGTGGCCTCGGGGGTGTCCAGCTCGCGTTCCATGCCCGGCTCCTCGTCGGGTCGCTCCAGCAGCGACTCCTCGATGTCCAGCCCGTCGAGGACCCGGCGGAGCACCTCGTCGTCGGCCGTGCCCTGGTCCCGCGCCGTGAGCAGCACCTGCCGCTCGGCCTCCAGCATTTCGGCGCGCAGCCGACGGTACGCGTCGCTCGGGGTCTCCTCCAGCGCACTGCCCCGGCCGAGGTTCTCCCACGCCGAGTCCGAGCGGTAGGACTGCTTGTCCCGCAACCGGTCGATGACCTCCGGTGGGTCCCCCGGCCCGCGGAGCTCCTCCAGTTTCGCCAGGCCCGCGGACGTCATGTCGTGCAGCAGCGCCGCCTCCTGCAGCGCGTCCTCGGCCGGGTTGGGCGGCGGCAGCCGGAGCCTGCGCACCAGGCCGGGCAGTGTCATCCCGTGCAGCAGCAGCGTGCCGGCCACGACGACGAACGCCGCCAGCACCAGCACGCCGCGCTGCGGGGTGTCGTCGGGGAGCACGAACGCGGCCGCGAGCGTGACCACGCCCCGCATCCCGGCCCACGAGATGACCGTGAAGTAGGACCACGGTGTCCGGACGCCGGGCCGCAGCCGGCTGACGAACCCGTACCCGAACACCCACAGCACGCGCGTCAGGATGGTCGCGGCCAGCACCCCGGCGCAGATCAGCGCGAGCGACCAGGCCGACAGCCCCGCGTCGCCGACCTCCTCGACGATGCGCCGCACCTGCAGCCCGATCAGCAGGAAGACCACGTTCTCCAGCAGGAACTGGATGGTGCGCCAGTTCAGCCTGCTGGCCAGCCGGGACGGGCCGGACAGCATGCGCGGCATCTGGTGGCCGACGATCACCCCGGCCACGACGACCGCCAGCACCCCGGAACCGTGGATCGCCTCGGCGGGCAGGTAGGCCACGAACGGGATGACGAACGACCACGCGGTGTCGGCCACCGGATCGGTCAGACGGCGGCGCAGCAGGTTCGCGGCCCACCCGACCAGCAGGCCGACGACCGCTCCCCCGCCCGCGGCGAGCAGGAAGTCGCCGCCGACCTCCCCCAGGCTGACCGCACCGGCGATCGCGGCGATGGCGGTGCGCAGGCCGACCAGTGCGGCGGCGTCGTTGAGCAGGCTCTCGCCCTCCAGGATGCGCACGATCCGGCGGGGCATGCCGACGCGGCGGGCGACGGCGGTGGCCGCGACCGCGTCCGGTGGCGCGACGACCGCGCCCAGCGCGAACCCTGCCGCCAGCGGGATCCCCGGCACGATGAGCCAGACGACCCAGCCCACGACGAGCGTGGTGAACACGACCAGCCCGACCGACAGCGCCGCGATCGGCACCCGGTTGGCGCGGAAGTCGAACAGCGGCGTGCGGATCGCGGTCGCGTACAGCAGCGGCGGCAGCAGCCCGACCAGGACGACCTCGGGTTCCAGGTGGTAGTCGGGCACGCCGGGGACGAACGACGCGGCGACACCGACCAGGACCAGGCACAGTGGTGGCGACCAGTTCAGCCGCTGCGCGATACCGGTGACGATCAGGACCGCCACGATCAGCGCGGTCAGTTCGACGGCGAACCCCATCAGGACCGCGTGGACAGCGTCTCGCCCGCCAGTGGCGCGGCGAGTTCGTAGAGCCGGGTGGTGGCGCGCCAGAAGTGGCTGCGGCCCACGACGCGGCGGCGGGCGTATCCGCGGCTCTCCAGCGTGTAGACGATGGAGGCGCAGGTGGCGAGCGGGATCTCGGTGGTGCGGGCCAGAGCCGTGAGCGTGAGGCCCTCACCGGCGTCGACGAGGGTCTCCAGCACGGTGAGCGCGCGGTCGACCGAGGGGGAAGCCGGTCTGTCCGACGCCATGGGCGGGGCCTCTCGGGAATGATCGTCTCGGGCTCCGATGATAGTCGGCGGCCTCACCGGCCGTGAAGGCCGCCTCCGGCTCGCTGCACCCGCTGGCGGCCTTCCCGCTACCGCAGGTGCGCCCAGGCGTCCGGCTCGGCGGCGAGGAACTCCGCGAACGTCCACGGCCGTCGGCCGGTGACGTGCTCGACGGTGTGGCTGGTGACCGCCACCTCGCCCGTCGCGATCGCCGCGTACGAGCCGACCCATCCGTCGATCTCCCACTCCTGCGCGCCCGCCCGCGAGGCGCGCGCCTCCTCCGGCGTTTCGGCGTGGTAGGTGATCTTCCGCCCGCTGACCTCGCTCAGCAGCGCCGCCGTCTCGTCCAGGTCGATCGCCTCCGGGCCGGTGACGTCGTAGACCTGGTTCGCGTGCCCGTCGTCGAGCAGGCATTCGACCGCCAGGCGCGCCACGTCCTGCCGCGCCACCCAGGCGAGCCGCCCGTCGGCGGAGGGGCCGCGCAGCACCCCGTCGGGTCCGACGAAGTGCGGCGCGACGTCCGCGTAGAGGGTGTTGCGCAGCGCGGTGAGCCGCAGCCCGGATTCGCGGATGAGCCGTTCGGTCTCGGCGTGCTCGCGGGCGAAGGTGAACGTCGCCAGTGGCGCGGCCCCGAGGAAGGACGTGTAGACGATCCGGTCGACCCCGGCCTCCGCGGCGGCCCGCACGGCGCTGCGGTGCAGGTCCATCCGCTCGGGTCCTTCGTGCCCGGACACCAGGAACAGCGTCGAGACGCCGGACAGCGCCCCGGCGAACCCGGGGTCCTCGTAGCTCGTGGCGACGATCTCCGCGCCCTCGACCTCCGGCGCCCGCGCGGGGTCGCGCACGCACAACCGCTGCGCGACACCCCGCTCGGCGAGCAGCGCGGCGACCCGCGACCCCAGCTGACCAGTGGCTCCCGTGACGGCGATCGTGCCCATCGTCCTCCTCCTCACGTTCCGGCACCCGGCAGGATACGTTCGGTGACCGGCTGCCCGAGCGCCCGGTGCACCGCCGAGGGCACCTCCGCGGGATCGGTGAGCACCGCCGCCACGTAGGCGTCCGGGCGGATCACCCACACCTCGCCCGGCCGGGCCGCGAGTGCTCCGGCGAGCGCGCCGCTCACGTCGATCTCCGGCAGGTGCAGTACCCGCACCGGCGCGCTGGTGTCCCCCGGCGGTTCGAGGTTCACCCCTTCGGTGGTCAGCAGCAGCACCCCGTCCCGGGCCAGTTCCCGGAAGCGGCCGCACGCCGACCCGGTCACCGAGACCGGCACGTCGGGCACCACGATCCCCGGACCGGCCGCGGGCACCTGACCGCGTGGCGGGCGCCCGGCGAAGGGCCGCGAACGGTCGGCCGTGGTCAGCGGTGAATCGACGTACCAGAACGGCTCGGACAGACGGCCGGAATCCACCCGTGCCCGCACCGCCGGGTCCGTCGCCGCGGCCTCCAGCACCGAGAGCCGGTGACGGTGCTGGTCGGCCGTCTGGGGCACCAGGAAGTCCATCGTGGCCGTGGTGACCGCGATGTTCTCCACCGCCGCGGCGTGCCGCTCGTCGTGGTAGGACTCCAGCAGCTCCTCGCCCGCCCAGCCGTGCAGCACGAACGCGAGCTTCCACGCGGCGTTCTCGGCGTCACCAACCCCGGAGTTCAGGCCGCGCGCCCCGAAGGGCGACACCAGGTGCGCGCAGTCTCCGGCGAGCAGCACCCGGCCGACCCGCATCCGGTCGGCCACCCGCGAATGGAAGCGGTACACCGACTTCCACACGATCTCGTAGGACCGGTTCCCGATGATCGCGCGAATGCGGGCGTCCAGCGCGCCACTGGTCTCCTCGGCGTCCAGGTCGTAGTCGCCGGGGACCTGCCAGTCGATGCGGAACGTCGAGCCGGGGCACGGGTGGATCAGCACCTGGCGGCCCGGATTCCACGCCGGGTCGAAGTAGAACCGCCGCTCCTGCGCCCATCCGGGCAGCTCGGCGCGGATGTCGCAGATGAGGAACCGGTCGTCGAAGGAGTGGCCGCCGAATCCGACGCCCAGCTGCCGCCGGATGTCGTCACCACGGGCACCCGCGCACGCGACGGCGTAGTCGGCACGCAGCGGATCGCGGCCCTCGATCGTGAGCGTCACGCCGCCGGAATCCTGGTCGATCCCGGACACCCGGTGGCTCCAGCGCACGTCGATCAGCGGTGTGGCGGCGATGCACTCGTCCAGGATCTCCTCGGTGCGGGCCTGGGAGATGTTGACGAACGGCGGGAACGCCGAGGCGCCCGCGCCCGCCATGTCGTAGGCGAACAGCTCGCGGTCGCGGTGGAACGTGCGGGCCGTGGTCCAGGTGACGCCCTCCTCGGCGATGCGCCGTCCGGCGCCGACGGCCTCCCACACGTCGAGCACGTCACGCTGCTGGCAGATCGCCTTGGAACCGACCAGGTCCCGCTCGGCCCGTCCGTCCAGCAGCACCACCGGCACGCCCCACCGGGCGAGCAGCAGCGCGGTGGTCTGCCCGACCGGGCCGTTGCCGATCACCGCCACCCTGCGGTCTCTCATCGTGGTCATGTGCTCAGCCCTGCAGCTGGTCCCAGACCTCGCGGTCCCGCTGGGCCGTCCAGATCACCGGGCGCTCGACGCCGGACAGCTCGTCCCACAGCCGCGACACGTCGAAGGGCAGGCAGTGCTCGAAGATCGGCCAGTGCCCGTACCGCGGCGCCAGCGCGGCGTGGGTGCGCTCGAAGGCGTCCTTGAGGGTGCCGCCCGCCCGCTGCACGGCGCCCACCTCGCGGATCATCACGTCGAGGAAGCCGCGGGTCTGCTCGATCGCGGCGTCCACGGCGTCGCGGCCTCGGCTCACGGCGCCGCGGCCGCCGATCAGAGCCTCCGCGCCCAGCTCCTTGACGCGGTCCAGAGTGGACGATGCCCAGTCGCGGTGGAAGGCGTCGCCGGTGTAGAGGGCGGCCTCGGCCTCGACCAGGTCACCGGCGAAGAGGATCTTCTGGCGGGGCAGCCAGGCCACGATGTCGCCCTCGGTGTGCCCGCGCCCGCAGTACTGCAGGACGAGGTCGCCGCGGTCGCCGCCGAGGTCGATGGTGAGCCGGTCGGAGAAGGTGAGGGTGGGCCAGGTCAGGCCGGGCACCGAGTCGGCGGCCTTCGCCAGGCGCGGCATGCGGCCGAACTCGCTCTCCCAGTCCTCCTTGCCGCGCTCGGCGACCAGCGCGCGGGTGTTCTCGTGCGCGACGATCACCTCGGCGTCGAACGCGGAGGCGCCGAGCACGCGCACCGCGTGGTAGTGCGACAGCACGAGGTACCGGACCGGCTTGCCGGTGTGCTCGCGCAGTGTGGCGAGCCAGTCCTGGGCCGCGACCGGCGTGGCCAGCGCCTCGAAGCAGACGAGGAAGTCCTCCCCCTCGATGGCACCGACGTTCGGGTCACCTTCCGCGGTGAGCGCGTAGACGCCGTCGTCGAGCACCTCCAGGGTCTGTTCCTTCTCCGTCAGGTCGCCGGACGAGGCGAACGACTTCTGGGCCACTCTCGACACCTCCGATTAATCAAAGCTTTGACTATTTGAGACGTCAGCGTAACCCGGGTCACCCTCTATGGGAAGACTACTTCCGAAACCGGGCGGCAACCCGCACGTTGTTCGGAAGCGGGACGCGGAGGGGCCTAGCCTGAAGCGCATGACCGCAGAACCGGCCGCCCCCGATGAGCTGGACTACCTGACGTTCGTGGACTACGCGATCGCCAGGACCACGGCGGAACTGCCCGCGGTGGACGCGACGGCGATGCGCCTCGGACTGACGCTGCACCGCCTGACCAGCGCGCTCGTCTACGACTGGGAGTCGACGGTGCACCGCCCGCGCGGCTGGAGCTGGGGCGGATTCCGGGTGCTGTTCGTGCTGTGGCTGGCGGGCCCACTGGAGGCGAAGCGGGTCGCGCAACTGTCCGGCATGAGCCGCGCGGCGGTGTCGGCACTGGTCAACACGCTGGAGCGGGACGAACTGGTGTCACGCAGGCAGGCCGAGCACGACCGCCGCGCCGTGCTGCTGACCCTCACCGACGCCGGCCACGAGGCGATCACCAGCGCCTACGAGGCGCACAACGCCCGCGAGCAGGCGTGGGCCAACGCCCTGACCAAGCCGGAGCAGACGATCCTGATCGGGCTGCTGGAGAAGCTGACCACGAGTTCGGCGGCACTGGACGCGAAGCGCCGGTTCTGAGCGCGCGCGGCGCGGTCGAAGCCGCCAGTGAGGTCGCCTGACACGGGACGCCGCGGCGGATGGACGCACTCCGGGCGCCCAACCTGCGCCGCCGCGACACTCCGTCGTCTTGCGGGCGGATCGCCCACCTTTCGCCGCGACCCGAGTCGAGGCAACCTCCAGGTCCGCGCGGCGCAGCCACCACCTGCCCCGCCGAGCAACCACGTGAGCAACAGCCGTCCGCAGCCCACACGACTGTCGCGCCGCACCCCGGCCCGGTGATCATCGCGCCGCCGCGAGACCGAGGCGAGTGCGGCGGCGCCGGGCCCGAAGCGCCGGTTCCAGGGTGCGGGACAGCCGCGCCGCGGTCATCAAACCTTTGAACGTTTCAGGCGGCGGGCAGCGCGGCCTCGATCGCCTCGACGACCTCCGGCGCCTCCGGCTCGGTGCGCGGCCGGAAGCGGGCCACGACCTTGCCCTCGGCGTCGACGAGGAACTTCTCGAAGTTCCACTGCACGTCGCCACTTTCCCCGTCCGCGTCCGGGGTGCCCACCAGCTCGGTGTAGACCGGGTGGCGGTCCGGGCCGTTGACGTCGATCTTCTCGAACATCGGGAACGTGACGCCGTAGGTGGCCGAGCAGAACGTGGCGATTTCCTCCGCCGTACCCGGTTCCTGGCCCGCGAACTGGTTGCACGGGAACCCGACCACGGAGAAACCCTTGTCGCCGTAGCGTTCCTGCAGCCGCTCCAGCGCGGCGTACTGCGGCGTCAGACCGCACTTCGACGCGACGTTCACGACGAGCAGGGCCTTGGGCCCCAGCCCGCCCAGTGTCGCGGGTTCGCCGGCGAGCGTGCGCAGCTCGATGTCAGCCAGGGCCATGGAAACCTCCGCCAGTGGTGAGTGCCTGCACCACTGGCAACGCGATCACGGCCGGGCCGTTCCCCACGCGGCGCCGACCGTGACCAGCGTTACACCCGATCAGCCCAGCCGCTGGGCCGGAACCCCCGCGATCCCCTCCGAAGGTTTGAGCCCGAGTGCTTCCAGCAGCAGCGCGCAGTCCTCCGCGCTCCGCGACGCCGACGCGACCGCGCGAACGGCGCGGCGGCGCTGGGCCGCGATCAGTTCGGTGTCCTCGGCCGACGTCACCGGGACGTTGAAGTCGGCGACCTCCTGCAAGTGCTCTCGCATGTCATCCCCTGTCTGCACGTGATCCGTGTAGGGCGGCGGTACCCGGGGTAGCCGGTGGACCGGAGAAAGGAGCGGTCGATGAACGACTCCCCGGACCCGGTGCGAGCCGAGGGCCCGGCCGCCGTAACCGAAGGTACCCCCGACGGCCCGACCGTGCTGGTGCTCGATCCGACCGGTCTGGCCAAGCACGAGGGGCTTCCGGCGACCTGGCGGGACAAGACGGGCGCGTGGCAGGTGGTGTGGTGCCGGCTGCCCGCCGACGGCGGCCTCACCCAGGCCGACGACATCCTGTCCGACCCACCCGGCGAGACGGTGCACGTGGTCGCGAGCGGCCCGTTCGCCGACGGCGCGCTGCGGCTGGCCGAGAAACACGCCGGCGGGGTGCGCTCGGTGCTGCTGGTCGACCCGGCTGCCGACGAGTTCGTGCCACCCGGCGACGGCGAGGTCGCGGACCAGCACTGGGAGGACGACCACCGCGAGCGGATCGACGGACTGACGAAGAACGGCGTCGAGGTGCGGGTGATCGCCCACAGCACCGGCGGCGCGTCCGACCGGATCCCGGCGCCGCTGCCACTGGGCCACCCCGACGTGGTCGCCGGGGTCGCGGACGCCATCGATTCACTGGGAGCGTGATCGAGTGACCGAGCCCGACGAGGAATCCGTGCGCGACGCACTCGAGCGGGAATCGCCGCTGCCGCCCGACCCGGAGGCGCCCGTCGCGGACGCGCTGGAGCAGCGGCAGGCCATGGACGCGCCCGCCGGTTCGGCGCCCGACGTGACGATCGAGGCCGATCCGGGCGACGTGGCGGAGCAGCAGCGGGAAGTGGGCTACGAAACGGACGAGGAGGCACTTCGTGAGTGACCCGGCCCGGATCGTGATCATCGGCGGCGGCTACGTCGGCGCCACCACGGCACGGCAGCTGCGCAAGCGGCTCACCGACGGCGAGGCGCAGCTGACCGTGATCGACCCGCGCTCGTACATGACCTACCAGCCGTTCCTCGCCGAGGCCGCGGCCGGATCGGTCGAGCCACGGCACGTGGTCGTGCCACTGCGCGAGGTCCTGCCCGGCTGCAAGGTGATGGCGGCCGAGGCGACCGGCGTGGACACCGCCGCGAAGTCGGTGACGCTGGAAGTGGCCGACGGGCACGTCGAGCAGATCGGCTACGACGTGCTGGTGGTGGCGCCCGGTTCGGTGTCCAAGACGCTGCCCATCCCCGGCCTCGCCGAGCACGGCATCGGGTTCAAGACCCTGGAAGAGGCCATCTACCTGCGCAACCACGTGCTGTCCCGGCTCGACCTGGCGGCCAGCACGGTGGACCCCGACCTGCGGCGCAAGCTGCTGACCTTCATGTTCGTCGGGGGTGGCTACGCCGGCATCGAGGCGATGGCCGAGCTGGAGGACATGGCCCGCCACGCGCTCAAGGACTACGCGATCGACCGCTCCGAGCTGCGCTGGGTGCTGGTCGAGGCAGCCGACCGGATCATGCCGGAGGTCAGCTCCTCGCTGGCGAGCTACACGCTCGACGTGCTCGCCAAGCGCGGTTTCGAGATCCACCTCGGCACCACATTGAAGTCGTGCGAGGACTGCCACGTGGTGCTGGGCGACGACACCGAGTTCGACGCCGACACGATCGTGTGGACCGCGGGCGTCAAACCGAGCCCGATGCTCGCCGACACCGACCTGCCGCTGCACCCCACCGGCCGGGTCTGCTGCGCGACCACGCTGGAGGTCGACGGCGCGCCCGGCGCGTTCTCGGCGGGTGATGCCGCGGCCGTGCCGGACGTGACGAGCAAGCAACCGGGCGCGATCTGCGCGCCGTCGGCCCAGCACGCGTCGCGGCAGGCGGGCGTGCTGGCGAAGAACATCGAGGCGGCCCTGCGCGGCGGGCCGCTGCAGGGATACCGGCACTCCTACGCCGGTTCGGTCGCCAGTCTGGGCCTGTACCAGGGCGTCGCGCAGATCTACGGTGTGAAGCTGCGGGGCTGGCCGGCGTGGGCGCTGCACCGCGCTTACCACCTGATGACGATGCCGACCGCGCACCGCAAGACGCGGATCGCCGCGGACTGGCTGATCTCGCTGCCGTTCCGGCGCCAGATCGTCGCGACCGGCGAGCAGCAGCATCCGCGGCAGCAGTTCGTCCGCGCCAGCCGTGCCTGAGGGAGTCGCCATGGGGTTGCCGGTCGCGCGCAAGCTGATCGAGGACCACCTGGTGTCCGGCGAACCGGTGCCGGGCAGGGAGATCGGCCTGCGGGTCGACCAGACCCTCACCCAGGACGCCACCGGCACGCTGGTGATGCAGGAGCTGGAGGCACTGGGCCTGGACCGGGCACGCACCGAGGTCAGCGTCCAGTACGTCGACCACAACCTGCTGCAGGCCGACGAGAAGAACGCCGAGGACCACGCGTTCCTGCGCTCGGCGTGCCGCCGCTACGGGCTGTGGTTCTCCAAGCCGGGCAACGGGGTTTCGCACCCGACGCACATGCAGCGGTTCGGGGTGCCCGGCCAGACGATGGTCGGATCGGACTCGCACACGTGCGCCGCCGGGTCGCTCGGCATGCTCGCGATCGGGGTCGGCGGGCTGGAGGTCGCGATGGCGATCGCGGGCCAGCCGCTGTACCTGCGGATGCCGGAGATCTGGGGCGTGCGGCTGACCGGTGAGCTGCCGGAGTGGGTGTCGGCCAAGGACGTCATCCTGGAGATGCTGCGCCGCCACAGCGTCAAGGGCGGGCTGAACCGGATCGTGGAGTACCACGGGCCGGGCCTGGCGTCGCTGTCGGCGATGGACCGGCACGTCATCGCCAACATGGGCGCCGAGCTGGGCGCCACGACGACGGTGTTCCCCGCCGACGACGCGGTGCGCGGCTTCCTGCGGGCACAGGGCCGCGAGGACGACTTCACCGAGCTACTCGCCGATCCCGACGCGGTGTACGACGTCGAAGACGAGATCGACCTGTCCACTGTGGAGCCTCTGATCGCGTGTCCGTCCTCACCGGACAACGTGGTGCCGGTGCGCGAGGTGGCCGGGACCGAGGTGCGCCAGGTGGTCATCGGATCGTCGGCGAACCCGGGACTGCGGGACTTCGCCATCGCCGCCGCGATGGTGCGCGGACGGCAGTCCCACGACGCGGTGAGCTTCGACGTCAACCCGACCTCGCGCGAGATCCTCGAAGACCTGACGAAGATGGGCGCGACGCTGGACCTGGTGGCGGCGGGCGCGCGTCTGCACCAGGCCGGGTGCCTGGGGTGCATCGGGATGGGGCAGGCGCCCGCGGTGGGGCACAACTCGCTGCGCACGTTCCCGCGCAACTTCCCCGGCCGCTCCGGCACGAAGGAAGACCGCGTCTGGTTGTGCTCGCCGGAAACCGCGACCGCGGCGGCGCTGACCGGGGTGATCACCGACCCGCGGGAGCTGAGCATGGGCCACCCGGCGGTGGAGCTGCCCTCGCGCGCCACGGTCAACAGCGCGATGCTGGTGCCGCCGCTGCCACCGGAGCGGGCCGGGCAGGAGGAACTGGTCAAGGGCCCGAACATCTCGTCACTGCCGGACTTCCCTCCGCTGCCCGACGACATCGAGGCCCCCGTGCTGCTCAAGGTCGGCGACAACATCTCGACCGACGAGATCTCCCCCGCCGGCGCGCAGGCGCTGCCGTTCCGTTCGAACATCCCGAAGCTGGCCGACTTCACCTTCACGCGGGTCGACGAGACGTACCCGTCTCGGGCGCGCGAGACGGAGAACGGGCATTTCGTGGTCGGCGGCGACAACTACGGGCAGGGCTCCTCCCGCGAGCACGCCGCCATCACGCCGCGGCACCTCGGCCTGCGGGCCGTCATCGCGAAGTCGTTCGCGCGGATCCACTGGCAGAACCTGGCCAACTTCGGGATCCTCGCGCTGGAATTCACCGATCCCGCCGACTACGACCGCGTCGGGCAGGGGCACGTGCTGTCGCTGCACGATCTGCGCGCCCAGCTGGGCGAAGGTGAGGAGATCACGGCTTCGGACGTGACGGCGGGAACCGACATCGCGCTGCGGCACCGGCTCTCGCCCCGGCAGGTGGACGCCGTGCTGGCAGGCGGTCGAATCCCGCTGCTGGCACGCGACTGAACGCGGATCACACGTACGGACGACAATACGTAGCCCGGTCGGTGGTTCGGCGGATGTGTGCCTACCGCGCGGGCGGGCACCCTTTCTGGTATGACCGCGCAAGAAGTCCAGGCCCTGGCGGATGCCGCCGCCGGGCTGGTGCTGTACCACAACGGCCTCTGGGGCGCCCCGACCTGCTACATGTGGGCCGGCCCCGACGGAACCGCCGCCGGGCGCGTGCCGCCCTGGGAATGCGAAGCGCTCGACCGCCTCGGCTGGCGGAAACTGATCGTCACCGCGCCCGGTTCCGGGCCGGAGGACGGGCTCGTCCAGCCCACCGAGGCCGGCTTGGCGACGCTGCACGCGCAGCAGGCCCGCGCGGCCTGACCCTCCCCGCGGACGCAGCGGTCGCGGCCCGCGGTTCAGCGCGTGAAGTTCGTTCCGGCGTCCGGGCGATCGATTCCGGCTCACGCACGCGGGCGGGCGCGTCACTCCGCCAGTTCCGCACGCACCTCCGCCAGCAGCGCCCGCGCGGCGGGCGACAACGGCCGCACCGCCGAGTGCACCAGCGACACCGACCACCGCAACGACTCGGGCCCCACCGGCACCGCCACCACGCCGCGCATCCCCGCCGCGGCGCGGGCCGGTACGAATCCCACGCCCAGTCCCTGGCCGACGAGCGCCCGCGCGGTGGCGTAGTCGGAGACCTCCAGCGGCACCGACCGGCTCAGCCCCGCCCCCGCGAACGCCCGGTCCACCAGTGCCCGGTTGCCCCACCCCACCGGGAAATCCACAAAGGACTCCTCGGCCAGTTCGGTGAGCGTCACCACGGGACGTTCCGCCAGCGGGTGGTCCGGGGCGCACAGCAGGAGCAGATCCTCCTCGGAAACGATCTCGTGCGCCAGACCGGCGGGCGCCCGACCGGGCACCGACGCCAGCGCCAGGTCCATGGTCCCGTCCAGCACGGCGCGCACGTGCCCGGCCGAGCCCGTCGGCGAGTACTGCAACCGCACCGCGGCACGCGGATGCCTGCGTGAGAACCGTCCGAGCAGCCGCGGCACGTCGACCCGGCCGGTCGAGAGCAGCGAGCCCATGGTGACCACACCCCGCACCTCGCCACTCGCCCCGGCCGCGGCCTGCGCCGCCGCTCTCGCCGCGGCCAGTGCGGCACGCGCCTCGGGAAGCATCGCCTCACCAGCCGCCGTCAGCGCGACCCGTCGGCTGTCCCGGTCGAACAGCTCCGCCCCGACCTCCCGCTCCAGTGCGCGCACCGCCGTCGACACCGCCGACTGCACGACCCGCAACCGTTGGGACGCTCGCGTGAAGCTCAGCTCCTCGGCGACCGCCACGAAGTACGACAGCTGACGCAATTCCACCTCATCCATCTAACACGGAGATAGCTGCTAGTGGAAACATTCGTTGGACGAGATGGTGAGGTGAGCGCAGTCTGGGAGAAGACCGAAAGGACCTCGTCGTGACCACCCAGACCGTCGCTCCGCCCACCGCATCCCGCCGCCACGGCGCGGGCTTCTGGCTCGTCGCCTACACCCTCGCGGTGACCATGGGCTTCTCCGCCGCCCCGGCCCCGCTCTACGTGCTGTACCAGGCCAAGGACGGGTTCGGCCCGTTCACGGTCACACTCGTCTTCGCGGCCTACGCGCTCGGCGTCATCGCCAGCCTGTTCGTGGCCGGGCACGTGTCCGACTGGGTCGGACGGCGCCGGGTGCTGGTGCCCGCGGTGCTGGTCAACGTGCTGGCCGGGGTCGTGTTCCTGGTCTGGTCGTCGGTGCCGGCGCTGCTCGCGGCGCGGTTCCTGTCGGGCATCAGCATCGGCATGCTCACCGCGACCGCCACCGCGCACCTGACCGAACTGCACCTCGCCGCACGTCCGGGCGCCTCGCGGACCCGTGCCGACGTCGTCGCGACAGCGGCCAACCTCGGGGGCATCGGCCTCGGCCCGCTGGTCGCCGGGCTGCTGGCGGACCACGTCGCGGACCCGCTGCACGTGCCGTATCTGGTGTTCCAGGCGCTGATGCTGCTCGGCGCGCTCGCGGTGGCGCTCACCCCGGAAACGGTGACAGCCACGCGAACGCGGTACCGCCCGCAGCGCGTGTCCGTCCCGCCGCAGGCTCGCGCGCGCTACCTGGCCGCCGGCGCGGCGGCGCTCGCCGAGTTCGCGGTGTTCGGCCTGTTCACGTCGCTGGCACCGGGGTTCCTGGCGAACACGCTGCACCAGCATTCGCACACGCTGGCGGGGGTGAGCGTGTTCGCCGTCTTCGGCGCGGCGGCGCTGGCGCAGATCGTCCTCGCGCGGACCGCCTTGCCGCGGCTGCTCGGCCTGGGGCTCGGACTGCTGACGACCGGGCTGGTGCTGGTGACCGTGGCCGTGTGGTGGCCCAGCCTCGCGCTGTTCCTCGTCGGCGCCGTGCTCGCCGGGGCCGGTGCCGGTGCCGGGTTCAAGAGCAGCGTCGGAATCGTGCTCGGGGTGGCTCCGGAGGAGAGCCGTGGCGAAGCGCTGGCCGGACTGTTCCTCGCCGCCTACACCGGGCTCGCCGTGCCGGTGCTCCTGCTCGGGGTGGCGACGCGGGTCGTCGACATCCGGGTCGCGCTGCTCGGGTTCACCGTGGTGCTGCTGGTCATCCTGGCGGTCGTGGTGCGGCGGCTGTTCCGGGCGAGCTGAGGGCCTGCACGTCGGCGTAGGCGGGTACCGGCGGGATCTCGTGCCCGGACGCGACGGCGTCGACCGTGCGGACCACCGCCTCCAGCGCCGCCCGGAACAACAGTGATCCGCAGCTGACCCGCCGGACGCCGAGTTCCCGCAGGCGTCCGAGGCCGGGGCCTGCCGGGGAGAACAGGACGTTCACCGGGACGTCGACCGCCGCGACCACCGCGGCGATCGACGTTTCCCCGGTCAGGCCGGGCACGAACACCCCGTCCGCTCCGGCGTCGGCGTAAGCGCGCACGCGGGCGAGCGGGTCCTCGCCCGTGCCGAGCCAGTGCGTATCGGTGCGGGCGTTGACGAACAGGCCGGGCGCCGCGGACTTCAACGCGGCGACCAGTGCACACTGCTGCGCCGGGTCGGCCAGCCGCACGTTGTCGCGGCCGTCCTCGATGTTGACCCCGGCGACGCCGAGCGCCGCGAGTTCCGCACCGAGCGCGGCGACTTCGCCCGGATCATCGGAGAAGCCGCCTTCGATGTCGACGGTGACGTGGCACGGCAGACGGGTCAGGCGCCGCGCGAGGGCGACGGTCTCGTCCCGGGTCGCGCCCGTGCCGTCCGGAAGTCCCGCCGCGGCGGCCACGCCGAGACTGGTCGTGCCGATCGCCGGAAACCCCTCCGCGACGAGGACCGCCGCCGAGGCGTAGTCCCACGCGTTGGGCAGCAGCAGGGGTTCCGGGCCGTGGTGGAGATCGGTGAAGCTCATGCCGCGACGCTAACGACGGGAACTGTCGGTCGGGGCCGATACGGCCGGCCGAGCAGGCGGTGTCAAGGCGGGAAAGCGTGCCTTGACTCCGCCTGATCGTCCGCAGAACTGGGCTTCGGATCGGGGTGCGGGGGAGGTGCGGGCGGCTGGGTGGGGTCAGTGGCAGCCGCAAGACCGGCGTGGCACCAATGTGGGCGAGGCGGAGCCTTCTCGCGGCTGACGCGTGGCGGCGCGCTGGCACTGACCCGACGGGCAGCCGTGCACGTCGCAGGTGCTCCACGCCGATCCGGCCGATCGGCGTCGTCCGTGCCGATCGTTCTCCGTTTCGCGAGCGGGGACGACGGCGACGGCGGGCCGGGCCCCGGACAGCTCCGGCCCTGCGGGGGAACGGGAGCCGCGACGAGACCGGCAAGGAATTGTCCGTTTTTCTCCCGGAAATCGCATTTCCCCGGATTAGGCCACCCGGGTGCGATCCGGATCACGCGTTCCCATTCTGCGAGCCCTATCACTCGAACCGGTGGAAATCAGTTAGCATAGGTCAACTAATTTTTCCCGCATCGGTCAACGGCGACGAACTTCCCTGGTTGGAGTGATGGAAGTGCAGTCTGCCTCGCAGACGCTCCCTGCCCCGGGCACGCACCGGCTCGGGCCCACGGGTGACGACCTCGGTCCCCGCTACAAGTGGATCGCACTGTCGAACACCACCCTGGGCATGCTGATGGCCACGATCAACTCCTCGATCGTGCTCATCGCACTGCCCGACATCTTCCGCGGCATCGACATCAACCCGCTGGAGCCCTCGAACACCAGCTACCTGCTGTGGATGATGATGGGCTTCCTCGTCGTCACGGCGGTCCTCGTCGTCGGTTTCGGACGCCTGGGCGATATGTACGGCCGGGTCCGGATGTACAACCTCGGGTTCGCGGTCTTCGCCGTTTCCTCCATCTTCCTCGCCATCACCTGGATGGACGGCGCGACGGCCGCGATCTGGATGATCGCCTGGCGCATCGTGCAGGGCGTCGGCGGCGCGTTCCTCATGGCGAACTCCAGCGCCATCCTCACCGACGCCTTCCCCAGGCACCAGCGCGGCATGGCGCTGGGCATCAACGGTGTCGCGGCGATCGCGGGCTCCTTCCTCGGCCTGGTGATCGGCGGCCTGCTCGGCCCGGTCGAATGGCGCCTGGTGTTCCTGGTCTCCGTCCCGTTCGGCGTCTTCGGCACCATCTGGGCCTACCTCAAGCTCAAGGACACCAGCGACCGCCACCGCGCGAAGATGGACTGGTGGGGCAACGTGACCTTCGCGGTCGGCCTCATCGCCGTGCTCGTCGGCATCACCTACGGCATCCAGCCCTACGGCGGGCACACCATGGGCTGGACGAGCCCGTTCGTGCTGGCCTGCCTCATCGGCGGCATCGCCGTGCTCGTCGTCTTCTGCGTGATCGAAACCAAGGTCGCCAACCCGCTGTTCAACCTCGGGCTGTTCAAGATCCGCTCGTTCACCTTCGGCAACATGGCGAACCTGCTCGCCTCGCTCGGCCGCGGCGGCCTGCAGTTCGTCCTGATCATCTGGCTGCAGGGCATCTGGCTGCCGCAGCACGGCTACAGCTTCGAGAAGACCCCGCTGTGGGCCGGCATCTACATGTTGCCGCTGACGATCGGGTTCCTGATCTCCGCGCCGGTCTCCGGCATCATCTCCGACCGCATCGGTGGCCGTCTGCTCTCCACCGGCGGCATGCTGATCACCGCCGTGAGCTTCGTGCTGCTGGAGGTACTGCCCGTCAACTTCAACTACTGGGCCTTCGCCGCGATCCTGCTCGTCAACGGGCTCGGCATGGGCCTGTTCACCTCGCCCAACCGCGCCGAGGTGATGAACAGCCTGCCCAACAACGCGCGCGGCGCGGGCGCCGGCATGACCGCGACGTTCCAGAACTCGGCGATGGTGCTGTCCATCGGCTTCTTCTTCAGCCTGATGATCGCCGGACTCGCCGACCACCTGCCGACCGCGATGGCACAGGGCCTGACCGCCCACGGCGTCCCGGCCGCCGACGCGAACTCGATCGCGTCCCTGCCACCGGTGGGCGTGCTGTTCGCCGCGTTCCTCGGCTACAACCCGATCGAACAACTCCTCGGCGGCGTCCTCAACACGCTTCCTCCGGACCAGGCATCCTTCCTCACCGGCCGCAGCTTCTTCCCGCAGCTGATCTCCGGCCCGTTCGCCGACGGCCTGACCGCCGCGTTCTGGTTCGCGATCATCGCGTCCGTGGTCGCCGCGCTCGCGTCGTGGTTCACCGGCCCGTTCCGCAAGGCCGCGCCGGGGCTGCCCCACGAGACTCCCGGGTCCGAACTGGCCGCGGCCGCCGGCGAGATCGTCGACATCAGCGAACACGACACCGTCACCGCCGGGCCCGGGCAGATCGCCGGCCGCCTGCGCACCGCGGGAGGAAACGCTCTCGCGGGTGGTGTGGTCACCGTGACCGGAGCCGACGGCAGACAGGTCGGCCGCACCAGGGCCGCGGACGACGGCGGCTACTCGGTGTCCGGCCTGTCCGCGGGCACCTACACGCTCATCGTCACCGCCAACGGCTTCCGCCCGGAGGCCGCCGCCGTGACCGTCAACGGGGCGGGCGCGGTCCGCGACTTCGTCGTCGCGGGCGGCGGCACGATCACCGGGATCGTGCGCCGCTCCCCCGGCGGCGACGGCGTCGGGGACACGGCGGTGGTCGCCACGGACGGCAGCGGCCAGGTGGTCGCACAGACCGTCACCCTCGCCGACGGGACGTTCCAGCTCACCGGCCTTCCCGCCGGGGAGGTCACCGTGACCGCCCACCTCGACGGCCACCGCCCGGTGGCGGCCACCGTCGTCGTGTCCGGTGCCGAGCCCGCGATCGCCGACCTGCTCGTCCAGGCCGCCGGGGCGCTGCACGGCACCGTCACCGGCCCGGACGGGGCCCCGGTGGCGGGCGCCAAGATCACGGTCAGCGACAGCGCGGGCGCGCTCGCCGCCGAGACCGTGACCGACGAGCGCGGCGAGTACGAGCTGAGCGATCTGGCTCCCGGCGACTACACGGTGGTGACCAGCCTGTTCGAACCGGCGGTGCACCAGGTCGACCTCGCGGGCGGCGAGCCGGCCACCGTCGACGTCGACCTCCTGTCCGGCCGTCCCGAGCAGGCGCGCTCATGACCAGCACGCACGTCCCGCCGCAGAGCCGCGGCGGCACCGAGGTGACCGGGCAGGTGCGCGACGAAGCGGACGTGCCGGTGCCCGGTGCCGCGGTCACGCTGGTCGACTCGACCGGCCAGCAGATCGCCCGCGGCACCACCGGCGGCGACGGCGGCTACCGGCTGCCCGCGCCGGGCCGCGGCGTCTACGTGCTGATCGCGTCGGCGCCCGCGTACCGGCCGGAGGCCGCCACGGTGACCATCGGCGAGGCGGCGGCCGGCCTGGACCTCGTGATGACCGGCGCGACCGGGCTGGGCGGCGTGGTGCGCGCCGGCTCCACCGGCGTCCCGGTGATGGACGCGATCGTGACGTTGACCGACTTCCGCGGCGAGGTCATCGGCTCGGGCATGTCCGGCCGGGGCGGCGAGTACTCGTTCGGCGCCCTGCCCGCCGGGGCCTACACGATCGCCGTCAACGCACCGGGGTACCGGCCCACCGCCGTCGCGGTCACCATGAGCGACGCGGCGGTGCGACAGGACGTCGACCTCGCCGACGCCGCCGTCATCCGCGGTTCGGTCAACGTGCGCGATCTGCCCCGGCCGTGGCCGCGGATCACGGTGAGCCTGCTGGACGAGTCGGGCACCGTCGTCCGCAGTACGCACGCGGGCGAGGACGGGCGCTACGCCTTCCACGACCTCGAACCCGGCACCTACACCGTCGTCGCTACGAGTTACGCACCGGTACGGCAGGCGGCGCGGGTCGGGAACGGGCGGACCCGCCTCGACGTGCACCTGGCCTGAGCCTTGCGACCAGGCCGTTTCCCCTGGCACGCCACGGGAAACGGCCTGCCCGCACCATGCGTCGACCCCCCGGGCACGGTGCGTCAAGATCGCGGAGAGTGGTGGACACGGGCGGGGTCCAAGTGGTTGCATAGCGTTTACCGGCGCGGGGGTTCGGCCAGACACGGGGGAGGTTTCCCCGTGGCGGTGGGCCCTTCGCACGTGAGAGAACCCAGGCAGTAAGGACGACATGGCGACGCGGGCTCGAGAACTGCTCATCCGCTCACGCGCGCTGCTGGACCGCTCCCGGGAAGCGGCCACGCAGCTCTTCGGCCCACCACCCGCGCAGCCACCGCCCCGGCGGCCGCCGGTCATCGTGCAGTCGCCGTCGCAGGCCGAGCGCGAACGGGCCGCCGAGGAAGCGCTTGCCGCACTGTGCGCGAACGTGGCGCTGCGGGACCTGAACCTGGTCGACTCCCTCCTCGCCCACCTGGAGGAGATGGAGGCCAAGGAGCAGGACACCGACCGGCTCGGCGAACTCTACCGGCTCGACCACCTCGCGACCCGGTTGCGGCGCAACGCGGAGAACCTGCGGGTGCTCGCGGGCCGCGACGCCAGTGACGCGGCCACCGACACCACCTCGCTCGTCGACGTGGTGCGCGGCGCGATGTCGTCGATCGACCAGTACGCGCGCGTCACCATCGGGCGCATCGTGTCGCTGGGCGTGGTCGGCTTCGCCAGCGAGGACCTCAGCCGCCTGCTCGCCGAACTGCTGGACAACGCGACGAAGTCCTCGCCGCCCAACACGCCCGTGCGCGTCAGCGCGCACCTGACCGAGCAGGGCAGCGTGCTGGTGCGCATCGAGGACGAGGGCATCGGCCTGCCCCCGGACCGGCTGCGCGATCTCAACGACCGCCTCTCCGGCGAGCCGGTGCTCGACGACTCGGCCGTGCGCCACATGGGACTCGCGGTGGTGCGGCGGCTGTCGGTGCGGCACGAGATGCGCACCTGGCTCGACCGCCGCGTGCCACACGGCACCACGGCGTCGGTGCTGCTGCCCGCCGGGCTCGTCGCCGATCTGCCCGAAGCGAGCTGGTCGGGCCAGCAGACGGTGGTCTTCCCGCAGACGCCGCGCGGCACCACGGCGGCGGTCGCCGAGGCGGCGGCGCCCGTCCGCCCGCGTAGCGGCCTGCCCAAACGCACCCCGGCCGCGCCACCGCCGAAGCCGTCGCCGCAGCCGCAGCGGCGGCAGCCCGGTTCGATGGTCGGCGGCACCACGGCCAGCGGTCTGCCGCGCCGCGTCTCGCACAGCCTCAAGAACCCCACCGGCCAGGCCCCGGAGGAGCCGACGCGGCCCCCTGCGGAAGACCGCGAGGCGGGACACGAGAAACTACTCGCCGATCTCGGCGCCTTCACCGACGGTGAGCGCGAGGCACGCGAGAAGCAGGGCTCCGACGAATCCGGGGAGAAGCAGCAGTGACCGCCGACACCGGCCAGGACTTCACCTGGCTGATCAACGACTTCGTCCGCAAGGTCCACGGCGTGTCACACGCTCTGATCATGTCCTCGGACGGGTTCCCGCTGACCGCGTCCGACGAGATGTCCACCGAGGAGCGCGAACAGCTCGCCGCGATCGCCAGCGGCCTGCTCAGCCTCGCCCGCAACAGCGCTTCGCTGTTCGACAAGGGCACCTGCGAGCAGATCATCATCCGGCTGACCCACGGGTACTTCCTGTTCATGGGCATCGACGCCCACGCCGGCCTTGCGGTGCTGACCACGTCGGAGTGCGACATGAAGGTGGTCGCCTACGAGATGACGCAGTTCGTCTCCAGTGCCGGCCACGCGCTGACCCCCGAGATGCGCGCGGACCTGCGCCGCGTGCTCACCGGCCGACGGCCCCAGGCCTAGCCAGTCCCGACAGGATGTGATCACGATGTCCCAGGAGACCGGGCCGGAGGAGAAGGTGGCCAAGCCGCGCAGCAAGCGGATCCGGCCCTACACCCTGACCGGCGGCCGCACCCGGGCACGCCACCAGTTGCTCGTGGAGACGCTCATCTCGGTGCCGCAGTACGATCCGGCACTGGCGGAGAAGCTCATGCCGGAGTCGCGGGCGCTGTACGAGCGGGCCCGGTCCCAGGTCTCGATCGCCGAGCTGTCCTCACTGCTGACCATCCCGCTCGGGGTGGTCCGCGTGCTGGTCAGCGACCTGGCCGGGCAGGGGGCGGTGTTCATCCACCCGACCGCCCAGGCCTACTCACACGACCGGAACATGCTCGAGAGGATCCTCAATGGACTCAAGCAGCTCCCCGTCTGATCCGGGTCTGCTGACGATCTCGGCGAAGATCGTCGTCGCGGGAGGGTTCGGGGTGGGCAAGACCACCCTGGTCGGGTCCGTGTCCGAGGTGCCGCCGCTCAACACCGAGGCGTGGATGACCGAGGCGAGCGAGGGCGTGGACGATCTGCCGCCGGACGGCGCCAAGACCACCACCACCGTCGCGATGGACTTCGGCCGGATCTCGCTGTACGACGACCTGATGCTGTACCTGTTCGGCACGCCGGGGCAGGCGCGGTTCTGGTTCCTGTGGGACGACCTGTCCCGCGGCGCGCTGGGCGCGGTCGTGCTGGTCGACACGCGGCGGCTGGACCAGTCGTTCGCGGCGATCAACTACTTCGAGAACGACTCCGACCTGCCGTTCATCGTCGCCATCAACCGGTTCGACGGGGAGCTGGCACACGACGTCGAGGAGGTGCGGGAAGCGCTTGCGCTGAGCCCGGACGTCCCGCTGATCACCTGCGACGCGCGGGACAAGGCGTCGGTGCTGGAAACCCTGCAGGAACTGGTGTCCTACACACTTTCACTCGCCGAGGTCTCGGAGGGGGGCCGGATCCGCGCTCATGCGTAAGATCCTGATCGTCGGTTCGGGTCAGTCGGGCCTGCAGCTCGCGCTGAGCCTGCAGGAACACGGCTACGACGTCACCGTGATGTCCGCGCGCACGCCGGACGAGATCCGCGCGGCCTGGGTCACCTCGACCCAGTGCATGTTCGCCGACGCGCTCGCCATCGAGCGCGCGCACGGGCTGAACCTGTGGGACGACGTCGCTCCCCGTGTCGCCGGACAAGGGTTGTCGATGGCCGGCCCGGACGGCGAGCGCGCGCTGAACTGGATCGCGTCGTGGGACGGCGGTCCGGCGCAGTCGATCGACCAGCGGGTCAAGATGGCGACGTGGCTGGAGCTGTTCGAGGAGCGCGGCGGCAACGTGGTCATCCACGGCGTCACCACGGCCGACCTGAACGGCCTGGCGAAGCTGTACGACCTGGTGGTCGTCGCGGCGGGCAAGGGCGAGCTGGTGCAGCTGTTCGACCGTGACGCGTCGCGGTCGCCCTACACCGTGCCGCAGCGCAAGCTTTCGGTGTCCTATGTGCACGGTCAGGAGGCGCGACCGGAGCGTCCCGGCACGACGGACGTGTGGATGAACTTCATCCCCGGCGTCGGCGAGCTCATCAACATCCCCGGTTACACGCTGTCCGGACCGTGCGACATCTTCTTCGTCGCCGGGTTGCCGGGCGGCCCGTTCGACGCGTTCGCCGACCGTCCCCCGGCGGCCGAACAGCTGCGGCGGCACCTGGAGCTGTTCCGGCAGTACATCCCGTGGGAGTACGAGCGGGCGAAGAACGCGGAGCTGACCGACGGCAAGGCGGTGCTGGTCGGCGGATACCCGCCGGTCGTGCGCCACCCGGTGGGTGAGCTGCCGTCCGGGGCGTTCGTGCTCGGCATGGCGGACGTGGTGGTGGCCAACGATCCGATCACCGGACAGGGCTCGAACAACGCGGCCAAGTGCGCGGAGTCGTATCTGGGGAGCATCCTGGAGAACGAGGACCGGCCGTTCGACCGGACGTGGATGCAGGCGACGTTCGACCGCTACTGGGAGCACGCCCAGTGGGTCACGAAGTTCACCAACGCCATGCTGCAGCCGCCACCGCCGCACGTGCAGCAGATCCTCGGGGCGGCGCAGTCGAACCCGAAGGTGGCGAAGCGGTTCGTGAACGGCTTCAACAACCCGACGGACTTCCAGCACTGGCTGTTCGACCCGGCGAAGGCCGAGGAGTTCCTGGCGTCGGTGTGACCGGCCGGCTTTCTCCCAGTGCCCGCACCGATCACGACGCGGGCTGGTTCGGAAGGACACAACCCGCCGGTCGAGTCCTACCTTCCCGACGCCGAGTTCCACACTCCGCACCGCGAACCCACACCCGAACCGCCACCCGGCAACGCAACGCACCCCACCCCTGAACCACACCCCTCCCGCAACCCGATCCCCAGCCCCCTCGGTTGCCGAGCCATCGCGTCAAGCCACTCTTTCCCGGCTTGACGCGATGCCTCGGCAACCGAACACTCAAAGATCGGGTTCGGAAGGCCCACAACGCCGGGGCGCGCCAGCCCCCACGGCCAAAGGCGTAGCGAAGCGAAGCCCGGCGCCCCCAGCCGCGCGCAGCGCAGACACCCACGCAGCGGCTACACAAGACGCTCCATCACGCGATCTACGGCTGAGGCGGCTCCCATCGCACTTCGCCCCAGGGCACCTCGTGTGTCCCCCGGTGCAGGACAGCCGCCAGCCACGCCAGCAGCCACGGTCCCGTCTGGCTGGTGCGTTCGTACCCCAGCAACCGCCCGCGCCGCCGGGGTGTCACCAGCACCGCGACCGTCTGCTCCCGTCCGAGCGGGTCCAGGCGCGTGATCAGGTCCGTCACCTTGCCCAGGGGGCGTCCTCGCACGTCGTACACGCGTCGCCCGAGCAGCCGGCTCGCACGCACGACCTCACCGGGCCCGTCAGTCGTCACCATGATCGGCCCCCGGGATCCGCGAGATCAGTTTGTCCCGCAACCAGCGCTCCAACGGCGGCACCTCCAGCACCTCCGCGCTCAGCGACAACGTCACCTGGCTGCTGACCTGCTTCACGTGGTCGTAGGTGATACGCAGTGGCGCCGTCTCACCCGCGTTGAGTCGTCGCGCCATCCAGCTCATCAGGCGCCCGAGTAGCCCGCCGATGCGCTCCCCCAGCTGGTGCTGCCCGACGAGCAGCGCGGTGATCCGGTAGGTGCCGTCCGGGTTGCGCTCCAGTTCGACGTCGTCGACCTTGCCGACGGCGTGCCCCTCGACGTCGACGATCTGGCGGTCGAGGAGGTGGAACTCGACGCGCAGCGGGTCCGGTCGTCCGAGGATCACGACTGCCCCATTCCGGTGATGATCATGAGGGGGATCGCGGCGACCGCGGCGATCAGGATGATGATCAGGAACGTGACGCCGAGGAAGTTCTGCAGCCGGCCGTTCGCGTGGTCGCCGAGGTAGTCCCGGTCGTTCGCGACCACCAGGATCGGCAGGTAGGTCAGCGGCAGCACCACCGCGCTGAACAGCAGTGACAGCTCGGTGATCTGCACCGGGTCGATCGTCGTGAGCAGCGCCGCGGTGCCCAGCAGCACGCTGACCAGCATCACCGTGTGGAACCGCGCGGCCGAGCGCGGGCGGACCAGTTTGCCCCACTGCCAGCCGAAGTACTGGGCGATGGAATACCCCGTGGACAGGCCGGTCTCCAGCGCGGCGCCGAACGTCGCCGCGAAGAACCCGATCATGACCACGACCAGGCCGAGCTTGCCCAGGGACAGCGCCACCGGCAGCGCGGTCTGGCTGAGCTGGTCGACCTCGATCCCGGCCGGCTCGTACACCACCGCGGCGCAGCCCATGATCGCCAGTCCGAGCAGGCCGCCGAGCGGGAAGCCGACCAGCGTGTTGCTGCGCTCGGTCGCGAGGTCCTTCGTCGTCCACTTCTCCTCGACCCCGCCGGAGGAGAAGAAGAACACCTCATACGGCGTCAGCGCCGACGCGAACAGCGACACCGCGAGGTAGCCCCAGGTGCCCCAGTTCTCCCCCTCCGGCGGGCCGATGTGCGTGAGCTGGCCGGCGAAGCTCCCCCACGGCGGGTGGAGCGCGATCAGCGCGACGACGAACACCACCAGCGCCAGCCCGAGCACGCCGAAGATCTGCTCCATCAGCTCGAACTTCACCCGCCACAGCACGATCCACACGGCGAACGCGGCCAGCGGCACCCACAGGATGTGCGGCAGCCCGCTGGCCAGCTGGATGGTCAGGGCGATTCCGCCGATCTCCGCGGTCAACGTCAGCAACGTGACCAGGTAGGACCCGACGAGGTTGGTCATCGCGGTCCGCGGGCCGAGGCGTTCCCGCACCAGGTCGAACACCGGGCGCCGGCTGACCGCCGCGACCCGGCCGGACATCTCGGCGAACACGCAGATGCCGATGACGCCGATCACCACGATCCACGCCTGCCGCATGCCGAACCGGGCGCCGGACTGGGCGTTGGCGACCAGATCGCCGATGTCGACGAACCCGCCGATGGCGGTCAGGATGCCCAGGGTGACGGCGAGGACCTTCTTCATCGGTGGCTTTCGACGAAGGCCGTCAACTCGTCGTTCACCCGCACCAGCTGGGCATCCACGGCGGCGACGCGGCCGTGGTCCGCGGCGTCGAGCGCCTCCCGCGCCTCGCTGGCGCGGGCGACGGCGTCCTGCAGGCGCGGGTGCAGCTCGTCGTAGACCTGCTGGGTCTCCGGGTCCGTCGGGGCCTCCAGTTCGTCGAGCGCTTTGGTGGCGGTGGCGAGCACGTCGTCGACCGAGGCCGTGGTGAACGTCGGGAACAGCCTGCCTTCGCCGTGGGCGCGGATGATCTCGTGCAGCGTCCCCACGGCGCTGACGCCTTCCTGCGCGGTGACGACCGCGCTGTCCACGTAGCTCGCTGTCGAGCTGCCGGAACACGCGGCGAGCGTGGACGCGAGCACCAGGCCCGCACAGATCGTCCCCGTCCGCATCGAGCCCGGTTACCCCTTGGTCAACTCGGCAAACGCGGGGTCTTCTCAGGTGTTTCACACACCATCCGGAGGCGAATCTCAGCGAGGAGGCGTTCACTGGATGCGGAGGAGGGACGGCCATGACCTACTACCCACCGCAGTACGACCCCTGGGCGCCACCACCACCGCCACCACCGCCGCCGCGTCGTCGCAGGCGCGGCCCGGCCGTGGTGCTGGGTGCGCTCGGCCTGGTGGTGCTCGTCGCGCTGGGGTTCGTGGCGTGGGATCTGGGGCGGCCGTCCCGGACGGGCGGTACCGCGTCCCCGCTCGAGCGGACGTGGGAGAACCAGCAGACCAGCAACGAAACACTCGACGTGGACGCGGTCGCGGACGAGGTCGAGCCCGGGCTGGTCGACATCTACTCCACCCTGGGCTACTCGGGTCAGCAGGCGGCGGGCACCGGCATGGTGCTCACGGCGGACGGGCAGGTCCTGACCAACAACCACGTCGTCGCGGGCGCCACCAGCATCAAGGTGACCGACGTCGACACCGGCCGCACCTACCGGGCCGAGGTCGCCGGGTACAGCCGTTCGGCGGACGTCGCCGTGCTGCGGCTGCAGAACGCCTCGGACCTGGACACCATCACGACCGGCGACTCCGCCGAGGTGTCGGTGGGGGATCCGGTGGTCGGACTCGGCAACGCGGGCGGGGACGGCGGTGAACCGAGCGTGTCGCCCGGGAAGGTGACCGCGCTGAACCAGTCGATCACCGCGACGGACGAATCGACGGGCAGCTCCGAACAGCTGACCGGCCTCATCCAGGTGGACGCCGACATCCAGTCGGGCGATTCCGGCGGTGCGCTGGCCGACGGCGACGGCAAGGTCATCGGTATGAACACGGCGGCCTCGACCGGTTACCAGCTCGGCCGCAACGGACGGCCCGCCGATGTGAGCGGGTTCGCCATCCCGATCAACGACGCGCTGCGGCTGGCCCGCCAGATCGAGGCGGGCACCGCGTCCGATACCGTCCACATCGGACCGTCGGCGTTCATCGGCGTGTCGGTCAGCGACGCGGGCGGCTCGGGTGCGCTGGTGCAGCAGGTCGTCTCGGGTGGTCCGGCGGACAACGCGGGACTGACCGCGGGTGACGTCATCACCGGCCTCGACGGCCGCGCGATCGGCTCGGCGACCGACCTGACCGCCGTGATGGACACGCTGCACCCCGGCGACCACGTGACGGTCACCTGGCTGGACCAGTCCGGGCAGCAGCACAGCACCAGCGCCGCCCTGGTCGAGGGGCCGGTGGGTTGACGACCCCGGCTGCCGGGTAGCTGCCCGGTATGACCAACACAGCTCCCCTTCCCGCGGAACAGGACGGACGGCCGCGCACCGCGATCGTGACCGGATCCGACTCCGGCATCGGGCGTGCGATCGCCGTCGCGCTCGGTGGCGGCGGCGTCGATGTCGGCATCACCTGGCACCGCGACTCCGACGGCGCCGAGGAGACGGCCGCGCAGGTGCGGGAGGCCGGTTCCCGTGCCGAGGTCCGGAAGCTCGACCTGGGCGACCTGCCGACCGCGGCCGCCGCGATCGACGATCTGGCCGGGGCACTCGGCGGTGTCGACGTGCTGGTGAACTGCGCCGGGACGGGCACCGGTCAGCGGGTCATGGACATGGACTTCGACACCTGGCGGCACGTGCTGTCGGTCGACCTCGACGGCGCGTTCCTGTGCGCGCAGCGGGCCGCGCGGCACATGATCGACAGCGGCAGGGGCGGGCGGATCGTCAACATCACCAGCGTGCACGAGCACGCCCCGAAGGTCGGCGCCGCCCCCTACTGCGCCGCGAAGGCCGGGCTGGGGATGCTGACGAAGGTGCTCGCGCTGGAACTGGCCGGGCACGGCATCACGGTCAATTCGGTGGCACCGGGCGAGATCTCCACGCCGATGACGGGCCAGACCGACGCGAACCCGCACGACCAGGTCCGCCCCGGTGTCCCGCTCGGCCGCACCGGGCACGCGCGGGAGGTCGCCGCCGTGGTGGCGTTCCTGACCACGCCGGCGGCGTCCTACGTGACCGGCTCGTCCTACGTCGTCGACGGCGGCATGCTCCTCATGGGCCCGCAGGGCGCCTCCGCCCTCGCCGGCAACGACTGGCGCGAGCCCTGACGTCAGGTCAGGTCGGCGATCGCGGCTTCGATGCGTTCCGCCAGCCACAGGTCGGGCCCGGTGACCGTGCCGGGGCAGCCCGTGGTGACGGTGAAAGTCAGCTCCCCCGCGCGCCGTTCGAACTGGGCGTGGTCGCTCAGTTCCGCGGCGTCCCGCTGGACGCGGCCGATCAGCGAACCGTGCGCCTGCACCGGGATGCGCACCGTGCGCGAGAGCCGGTGTGCGTCCCCCTGCCAGTCCGCGAGTCCTCCCAGTGCGCGGGTGATGTCGGTATCCGTCAGCGCCTCCGGCATGGCGTCCTCCGTCCGCGGGTTTCCCGGCGGGTACCCGGGTCCCGGTTCGCAAACCGCAAGATTGGAGAAGACGCGGCCGCTGTCCGCTCCTTACGGTCTAACCACCTGACGCGGAAGGAGCTGCGATGAGCGGGGTACGCGTGCTGGTCGGCACACGCAAGGGTGCGTTCGTGCTGACCTCCGACGAGCGGCGCGCCGACTGGGAGGTCAGCGGACCGCACTTCCCCGGCTGGGAGATGTACCACCTCAAGGGCTCCCCCGCCGACCCGGACCGGATCTTCGCGGCCCAGTCGACCAGCTGGTTCGGCCAGTTGATCCAGCGGTCCGACGACGGCGGGAAGACGTGGCGGCCGGTGGGCAACGAGTTCGCCTACGACGGTGTCCCCGGCACCCACCAGTGGTACGACGGGACGCCGCACCCGTGGGAGTTCGCCCGCGTGTGGCATCTCGAACCGTCGCTGACCGACCCCGACCTCATCTACGCCGGGGTCGAGGACGCGGCGTTGTTCCGGTCCAACGACGCGGGCGCGACCTGGCAGGAGGTGCCGGGCCTGCGCGGGCACGGCACCGGGCCGCAGTGGCAGCCGGGCGCGGGCGGGCTGTGCCTGCACACGATCATCCAGGACCCGCGCGACGCCAACCGGCTCGTCATCGCGATCTCCGCGGCGGGCGCGTTCCGCACGGAGGACGGCGGCAAGACCTGGCAGGCGATCAACCGCGGCCTGCAGTCCGGTCAGATCCCCGATCCGGACGCCGAGGTGGGCCACTGCGTGCACCACATCGCGCGCCATCCCGAGCGGCCCGACGTGCTGTTCATGCAGAAGCACTGGGACGTGATGCGCAGCGACGACGGCGGCGACAACTGGTACGAGATCAGCGGTGACCTGCCCACGGACTTCGGCTTCGTCATCGACGTGCACTCGCACGAGCCGGACACGGTGTACGTGGTGCCGATCAAGAGCGACGAGCACCACTTCCCGCCGGACGGGCGCCTGCGCGTGTACCGCAGCCGCGGCGGCGGAAACAACTGGGAGGCGCTCACGAACGGCCTGCCCCAGGAAAACTGCTACGTCAACGTGCTGCGGGACGCGATGGCGGTGGATTCGCTGCCCGAGTGCGGTGTCTACTTCGGAACGACCGGCGGGCAGGTCTACGCCTCCGCCGATTCGGGCGACTCGTGGGCGCCGATCGTGCGCGACCTGCCGTCGGTGCTGTCGGTGGAGGTCCAGACACTGCCATGATCCGCGTCCATCTGCCCGCGCACCTGCGGACCATCGCGCACATCGACGGCGAGGTCGAACTGGACCTCGACGGCACGGTCACGCAGCGCGCCGTGCTCGACGCGCTGGAGGAGCGTTATCCCGTGCTGCGCGGCACGATCCGCGAGCACGGCACGGGCAAGCGCCGGGCGTTCGTGCGGTTCTTCGCCTGCGAGGAGGACCTGTCCCACGAGGAACCGGACGCACCGCTGCCCGCGCCCGTGGCCGCCGGGACCGAGCCGTTCCTCGTCATGGGCGCGATGGCCGGCGGCTGAGCACGGGAAACGGTGACCCCCTGCCGTAGCGGGGGGTCACCGTCAGGGAGTGAGGCGCCGGGACGTGCGTCAGTCGTCGTCGCCCTCGTCCTCGTCGTCCCAGTTGTTGCCGTGGTCGTGGTGGTGGTGGTGACCGGCCACGGACCAGGTGTCGCTCGACGCCGCACCCTCGGGGCCGGCCCAGCTCTCGCCTTCGCCGTAGAAGGACTGGTGGCCGTTGGTGCCGGAAACGGTGTACTCGCCACCCGCCCCGTCCGGGCCGGCGGCCAGGCTCGCGTCGTAGTAGCCGGCGTAGTTGTTGCCGTGACCCCAGCCGTCGCTGTCGTAGTCGTGGCCGTGACCCGCGGTCGAGGCGGTCGTGGTGATGGCCGCGCCGTCGGGGCCGGCGCTCGCGGTCGAGGAGCCGTAGCTGTCGGCCGAAGCGATGCCCGCGGCACCGAACGACAGCGGAATGGCCAGCAGGCTGGCGATCGCGAAGCGACGAACGTTCATGGTTGTGAATTCCCTTCGTATCAACGATTTCCGGGCTGAAACCGTGATCGGCTTCGCGGACCGGGTGCCCGGGACGGCGGGGGCAAATCCGGCACAACGTTGTGATGCAGGTCACGTTGCGATCACAGCGTGTCGCAACTCGGTCACAGACCTCCTGCTCGGCGCCGCGAAACCGAACCGTCACGGCGGGCGCGGGGATTTCCGTTGCCCCACAGGGCATCCAACCTTGGAGCGTCACTCACGCGTGTGGTCTGAACCGGTTTTCGGCGCTTGACAAGCTCCTCGTGGCAACAGATGCTCATCCCGGTAACTGTTACTTCGGGTAATAGCTCCAGTGAGGAGGCGCGGTGGTCCGGCGAGTGGTCTCCCGCGACGGCACGCGGATCGCGGTCGCGGAGGCGGGCGATCGGACCGCCCCGACGCTGGTCTGCGTCCACGGCTATCCCGACGACCGGTCGGTGTGGGACGACGTCGTGTCCCTGCTGGCGCGGCGGTTCCACGTTGTCGCCTACGACGTGCGCGGGGCCGGCGAGTCCGACGTCCCGGCGCGACGGCAGGACTACGCGCTCGACCGCCTCGCCGAAGACCTCGAAGCCGTTCTCGCCGCGGTGAGCCCCGGCCGGCCGGCGCACCTGCTGGCGCACGACTGGGGGTCGATCCAGAGCTGGCACGCGGTCACCTCCGGCGCGCTGCGCGGGCGGATCGCGTCGTTCACCTCGATCTCCGGCCCGTCGCTGGACCACGCCGGGCACTGGTTCCGCGGCAAGCTGCGGCGGCCGCCGGGGTGGCTGCCCGCGCTGCGGCAGCTGGTCCACTCGACCTACATCCTGTTCTTCCGGATTCCGGTGGTGCCCGAGCTGGGGTGGCGCTCCGGTGCGGGGCACCGTGTGCTGGCGAAGCTGTCCGGGAGCGGGGCGGGCAGGCCGGCGGTCGCGGACGCGGTGCACGGGCTGGAGCTGTACCGGGCGAACATCGGCGCGCGGCTGTCCCGTCCGGAGCCGCGGGAGGCCGAGATCCCGGTGCAGGTGCTCGCGCCGCTGGGCGATCCGTACGTCACGCCGCCGCTGCAGACCGAGGTCGGGCGGTGGGCGCCGCGGCTGTGGGTGCGGCGGTTGCCCGGCGGGCACTGGATCCCGCGGGAACGGCCGGACGTGATCGCGCGGTGCGCGGCCGAGCTGGTGGAGCTGGCCGAGGGCGGTCCGGAGACCCGGTCGTTGCGCCGGGCCCGCTCGGCCGGTTTCGGCGCGCACCTGGTGGTGGTCACCGGAGCGAGCCGCTTCGCCCTGGCCGCGGTGGCGGCGTTCGAGGCCGCGGGCGCGGAAGTGGTGACGGCCGCCGCGCCGGAGGACGCCGAGCAGTTCGCGAAGGAAATCCGCGAACGGCACGGCGTCCCCGACGTGGTGGTCGACGGCCACGGCGCGGGCCGCGCCTTCGCCGGGCAGATGGCCGAGCAGGGCGAAGGCGGGGCCGTGGTGCTGCACGACCCCGCCGAAGCGGCCCACCTGCGCACCAGGTTCCCCGGCATCACGGCGGTAGTGGCGGACGACGGCCCACCCGAGCGCGCGGCGAAGAAGGTCCTGCGCGCCCTCGCCCCCTGAACGCCCGGCTGCCCCCGGCGGACGGAATCCGCCAGGGGCAGCCGGGCCGCGGAGATCAGGCGCGGGCCAGACCGCGCTCCACTGCGGCGATGATCTGCGGGCGCAGTTCCTCCGGGCGGATGATCGCGTCGACCGAGCCGACCCGCTGTGCCCGCTGGATCGAGTGCACCCCGTCGAACTCGGCGGCGACCTCGCCCAGCTTCTCGGCCCGCACCGAGGCACGCACGTCGGCCAGCCGGGTCACCAGCGCCGCCCGGGACGTGCTGTCCGCCGAGGCGATCCGGGCCTCCAGTTCGGACACCCGCGGGTCGTTCGCCGTGCGGGAGTTGACCTCCTGCGCGAACACCACGGCCGCCGCCGGCGCACCGCCCAGCACCGAGGCGAAGGAGCCGTCCACGGCCAGCACCGTCATGTTCGGGTTCAGCGTCTTGGAGAACACCACGAACGCACCACCGTGGTAGCGCGAGATCACGCAGAACACGATCGGCCCGCGGAAGTTCACGATCGCGCGCCCGATTTCCGCCCCGTACTCCAGCTGCAGCTTGCGCATCGACTCCGGGGACCCGTCGAAACCGGACAGGTTCGCCAGCACCACCAGCGGCCGGTTGCCGCTCGCCGCGTTGATCGCGCGCGCCGCCTTCTTCGACGAGCGCGGGAACAACGTGCCCGCGGTGTAGGCGTCCGGGCCGTCGGTGGGCGGGAAACCGCGCCGCGGCACCGACCGCGACTCGATCCCCAGCAGGCACACCGGATGACCGCCCAGGTGCACGTCCTGCACGACCGCGGTCTCCGCGTCCGCCATGCCCGCCCACCGCTCCAGGATCGCGTGGTCCTGATCGGCCAGCGCGCGCATCACGGTCCGGATGTCGAACGGCTTCTTGCGGTCCGGATTGGTCTCCCGCGAGAAGATCTGCCCCACCGTCGTGAAGTCGCTGCCGACGATCGCGTGCGGGTAGTCCGACACGTCCCGGTCGACCGGGTCGGTGGTCGCCGCCCGGCGGGGGCCGGTCTCGCCCGGGAGCACGTAGCTGTGGTCGTAGTGTGACATCAGCACGCCGTGCGCGGCGCCCAGGTTCGGCGCCCAGTACTGCGCCTGCCCGTTCGGCCCCATCACGCGGTCGTAGCCACCGATGCCGAAGTTGTCCTCGGCCGACACGCCACCGGAGAAGTCCAGTGACTGCTTGCCGGTCAGCACCATCGCCGAATCCGGGGTCATCACCAGGATTCCCTTGGTGTGCATGAGCATCGTGGCTTCGGCGTTCCAGTACGGCTGGGCGCCGACGTTGATGCCCGCGACGACGATGTTGATCTCACCGCCGCCCTGGGTGAAGTGGACGATCCGGCGCAGGGCCGCGGCGATCCAGTCCATGTTCTCGGTGCCGGAGTCCATCGCGATCCGCGCACCGGCCGACAACGCGTACCACTCGACCGGGACCTTGAGCTCCTCCGCCAGGTCCAGCGCGGCGATGATCCGCGAACACTCCGGTTCGGACAGTGCGCCGAGCGCCTTGGTCGGATCGCCCAGCAGCGCCACGCGGGTCATGCCCTCGGGGTAGCGCTCGGTCGGCGTGGTCGCGACACCGGCGACGATCCCGGACTTGTTGAGCCCCTTCTCCCGCTCGGCCGGCACCAGCCGCCCGGAGTCGTCCAGGTCGTATTCGGTGAACGTGCCGCCCTCACCGCCGAGCATGCCGGTCAGCTCGTACGGGTAGACCGTGCCGCGGCGGCGCGCCCGCAGCACCTTCTGGCCGTAGTCGTCCAGCGGCTGGATCAGCTCGGTCGGCGGGTCGGTGATCGTCATCCGCACCCCGGTGGCGACCTCGTAGGACACCCGGACCGCGATCGGCCGCAGCTGCCCGGTCTCCCGGTCGCGCTGGCGGCCGAGGAACAGCACCTCCTCGACACCGGCGCCCGCGGTCGTGGGCACCACGCGCTGCGCGACCGTGTTCAGGTCCTCGACCGTGAGATCGCTCGGCGGCCACACGTAGAGGAAGATCCGGTTGGTGTCGAGCCGCTTCTTCGCCGGGCGCTGGGCCTGCACCTTGCGGATCGCGTCGAGGCACGCGCCGAGCGCGCCCTCGACCGCGGGCAGGGCGAGGATGCGGCCGTCGTCGTCGCGCAGCGGGGTCAGGTCGCGGACCTGCGCCATCGCGACCAGCCGCTCGTCGGACGGGTTCTTCGGCGCCGCGCAGCGCAGCAGGTAGACGTCCTCGTCGGCCGAGGGCAGCCGGGTGAGGTCGAAGTTCTGCAGGCGCCGCAGTTGCAGCCGCTGCCCGATCAGCGGATGCAGACCGCGGATCAGCCGTTCCTCGGTCAGGCCCGCCGACGACGGCCGGAACGTGAAGTGGTGGTGCATCGCCGAACCGCTGCGCCCGGCGACCGTGGTGGTGACGCGGCGCAGATCGTCCGGCAGCGCCGCCCCGGCCAGCACCTCACGCAGCTCCGCCGCCATGACGTCGGCGTCGGCGGGCTGGCCGGTCCAGGTCAGGTAGATGTCGGCGACCACACCGCCCGCCTCGGCCTGCCCGGCGGCCTCGGCGACCGCGCGGACCGCCTCGGGCAGCCCGGCGAAGTCCGCCACGGTCGCGATCAGCCGCTGCCGCTGACCGTCCAGGTCGTACCCGGCGGTGACGAACGCGCGGTCACCGGTCGTGCTGGTTCGCACGTCCTGCAGCCCGTGTTCGCGGTAGTAGCGGCGGCAGAGCACCTCCAGCAGCGGCCCCGCGTCGAGCCCGGCGCGGCCGATGCGCTGGCCGAGCAGCCGCACCAGCGGCTCGGGGCTGGCGACCATCTCGGCGATGCGCTCGGCACGGTCGGCCGCGGCCGGGTTCGCGTCCAGATAGGACAGGTGACGGCGGACCTTCGTGTAGACCTCGGCGCGGGTGCGGCGCAGCAGCGGCTGCGCGAACCAGCGGAACACCAGGCTCCGCGCGAGGTCGCCGACCACCGGGAACCGCAGCTGCGTGGCGCGGATCAGGTGCTCCAGCGCCTGCCCGACGGTCTGGCGCAGGCCGTTGTGCGGCGGCGCCTCGGTCAGCCACTGCTGCAGCAGCGCGGTGATCACCGCGACGTCGGACGCGGCGCGCTGCTGGGCGAGGAAGATCCGGAAGACCGCCTCCTCCAGCCCGGGCGTGCGGCCGGTGTCCTCGACGCCGTAGTGGCCCAGCACGCGGGTCAGACGGCCCTGGAACGTCTCGGACAGCCCGGCGCGCTCGGTGTCGAGGCTCTGCAGGTAGGTGTGGAAGTGCTCGCGCGGGCTGTGCACCCGCGTCTCGGCCTTGGTCTCCTCGCCCTCGGGCTTGTTGCGGGACAGCTCGGAGAAGTCGGCGAACACCTCCAGCAGCCCGGCCTCGGCGGCCAGCGGGCGCTGCGGCAGCTCGGCCCGTGCGGCCAGGTAGGCCGCCAGGGTGCGGCCGCCGTCGCGCGGGTCGACGTCGAAACCGAGCAGCATGCTGCGCAGGTCGGCCAGCCCCCGCTCGGTGCGGTGCGCGGCGGAGAGCCCGTTGGGCTCCGCCGGCAGGTCGAGATCCACGCCCGCGGTTTCCGGGGCGTCGTCGGCGCCGTCGTCGGCCAGCGGTTCCAGGCGCAGCAGCGGCGCCCCGGTCTCGACCTGGCTGCCGACGGAGACCAGGGATTCCTTGAGCAGCGCCCGGAACGGCGCGCGCAGGACGGTCTCCATCTTCATCGACTCCAGCACCAGCACCGGCGCGCCGGCGTCGACCTCGTCGCCGACCGCGAGCGGCGTCGCGACCACCAGCGCGGGCGCGGGCGAACGGACGACGCCGCCCTCGTCACGGCTGATGCGGTGGGTGACGCCGTCGACCTCGACCAGGTGGATCGGCCCGTGCGTGCCGGTGACCAGGCGGAACCGGCGGCCGTTGACGTGGATCTGGCCGGTGTGGGAGTCGAAGCGCTCCAGCTCGGCGTCGACGGTCCGCACGTCCTCGCCGGTGACGAAACCGATCCGGTAGCGCCCCGGCCCGGTCTGGGCGACGGTGAGCCGGTAACCCGCGCCACGCAGCTTGAGGTCGATCGGACGGCCGACCTCGTGCTGCACCTGCGGGCGCCCGCCGTGCGCGGTGGACAGCAGCCGCTGCAGCTCGACCTGCTTTTCGTCCTGGTACGCCTCGATCGCGGCGGCGGCCAGCGCGATCCCGGAGTGCGCGTGCGACACCAGCCGGCCTTCGGCCCGGACGCGGTCGATCCAGCCGGTGTCGGCGCTCCCGTCGATCACCTCGGGCTGGTCGAGCAGGTCGAGGACGAAGCTCTTGTTCGTGGTGCCGCCCTCGATGAGAACGGTCGTCTCGCGCATCGCGCGGCGCAGGCGGGCCAGCGCCTCGTCGCGGTCGCGGCCGTAGGCGATGATCTTGGCGATCATCGAGTCGAAGTCGGCGGGAATCGAATCGCCCTCGCTGACGCCGGTGTCGACGCGGATGCCCGGGCCCGCGGGCAGGTCGAGCAGCGCGATGCGGCCGGGCGCGGGCGCGAAGTCGCGGTCGGGGTCCTCGGCGTTGAGCCGCGCCTCGATGGCGTGGCCCAGCTCGGCGGGCGGGGTGCCCTCCAGCTTGCCGCCGGAGGCGACGTGCAGCTGCGCTTTCACCAGGTCCGCTCCGGTGGTGGCCTCGGTGATGGGGTGCTCGACCTGCAGCCGGGTGTTCACCTCCAGGAAGGCGAACAGCTTGTCCTGCGGGTGGTACAGGAACTCGACCGTCGCGGCACCGCGGTAACCGACCGCCACGGCCAGCCGCTCGGCCGACGCCTTCAGCTCGGCCACCTGCTCGGGCGCGAGCACCGGCGAGGAGGACTCCTCGATGATCTTCTGGTTGCGGCGCTGCACCGAGCAGTCGCGCACCCCCAGCGCCCACGCCGTGCCCTGTCCGTCGGCGATCACCTGGACCTCGACGTGCCGGGCGCCGGTGACCAGGCGCTCCAGGAACACGACACCGCTGCCGAAGGCGCGGGCGGCCTCCTGGCTGGTGCGCTCGTAGGCGTCCGCGAGCTCGTCGGCGTTGCCGATGACGCGGATGCCCCGCCCACCACCGCCCGCGGTCGCCTTGAGCATGAGCGGGTAGCCGATGCGCTCGGCGGCGGCCAGCGCGGCGTCCAGGTCCTCGACCGGGCCGCGGCTCCACGGCGCGACGGGCACGCCGACCTCTTCGGCGATCAGCTTGGCGCCGATCTTGTCGCCCAGCTTGCGCATCGCGTCCGGGCTCGGGCCGACGAAGGTGACGCCGAGCTTGTCGCACAGCTCCGCGAACGCCGGGTCCTCGGCGACGAAGCCCCACCCGACCCACGCGGCGTCGGCCTTCGTCTCGGTCAGCGCGCGTTCCAGGACGGCCATGTCGAGGTAGGGACGGTTCGCCGCGGGCCCCAGGTCGTAGGCGATGTCCGCTTCCCGCACGAACGTGGCGGTGCGGTCGGCGTCGGTGTAGAGGGCCACCGTCTCGATCCGCGGCCCGCCCTCCGCGTTGAGTTCACCGACGGCGTGGATGAGCCGCATCGCGGCCTCTCCCCGGTTGACGATCGCGACACGACTGAACACCGAATCGAGCCTCACTGGTTCTCCGACGAATGGATGGCGCGGCCTCCCCCGGCCGCTCCCCCAGCATCGCGCGTACCCACCGGTAGCGTGATCGTCGCCCCCGCACCGTGCCGACCGCCGTTTTTTGTCGGAACCCTCCAAAGGACCGCTCTGACCCGCGACTTCCTCCCGCGTCCGCCACCACCGCCGGACGTGAGAGCCTGGTCACTGCTTCAGCAGGTCGCGGTAGAGCGCCAGGTGCGACCGGGCGGCGGCGCCCCAGTTGTAGGAGGCGGCCAACGCGCGCCCGGGTTCGCGCAGGGCGTCCGGATCCGCCAGCGCCTCCCGCATCCGCGCCGCCAGTCCCGCCGGGTCGCTCGCGAAGCGAGCGGCGCCGCCGAACACCTCGCGCAGCACGGGCAGGTCGCGGGTGACGACCGGGACACCGGCGGCGAGCGCTTCCATCGCGGCCAGGCCGAAGCCCTCCTTGGTCGAGGGGAAGGCGAACACGTCAGCGGCGGCGACCAGCGCGGGCAGCGCGTCGTGGGCGACCGGGCCCAGCACGACGGGCTGCACGCCCAGCTCGGCGGCCCGTTTCTCCCACGCGGTGCGGTAGTCGCGGTAGTCGAACAGGGTCTGTCCGCCCGCGATGACCAACCGCACGTCCGGCTCGGTCTCGCGCAGCAGCGCGTGGGCCTCCAGCAGATCCAGCGAGCCCTTGCGCGGCTCGATCCCGCCGACCGAGAGCACGAACCGCCCGGACCACGCCGGATCGGGCTCGGCGGTGGCGAACCGGTCGTGGTCGACGCCGTTCGGGATGACCGCCGCCACCACGCCCCAGCCCTCGCGCAACTCCCCCGCCACCGCCGCGGACACGCAGACGTGCGCGTAGGGACGGCGGATCGCGCGCTCGTGGCAGGCGGCCAGCTCGGGTGTCGTGAAGTGGTCGATGTGGTGCACGGTCCGCACGACCCGTTCCACCGCGTTGGCGCTGATGCAGTCCTGCGCGTGCACGACGTCGTAGCCGTGCGGGTCGAACGCGGCGCGCAGCACCTCGATCGACCGCAGGATCCGCGGCCCCACGCCCTCGCCCTCGATCTCCGGGAACGGCACGATCCGCACCGCCACCGCCGGGTCGACCGGGCGGAAGAACCCGCTGTCCCCGCCACGGCCCAGTGACCAGACGGTGACGTCGGCACCCTCGGCGGCCAGCGCTTCGGCGAGGGCGAGCGTGTGCACGACCCCGCCGCGCGGTTTCGTCGAGTAGCTGAGCAGGGCGATCCTCATGTGCGGCTCCCGTACGCGTCGGGCTTGCGCTCGGCCAGGTGGTGCAGCACCCGCCGGGCGGTGGACACCTCGCAGGCGACGTCGACCTCGGCGATCGCGATACCGGCCTTGCTCCAGGTGCGGGCCAGGATGTCGCCGCCGGGCCCGACCACCTTGGCCTGGCCGAGAAAGCGCATCCCGCCCAGCGCGCCGGTCTGGTTGGAGGAGGCCAGCACGACCTGGTTCTCCGCCGCGCGCGCCTGGTCGTAGAGGTCGAACAACCGCGCCTGCCGGTCCTGCGACATGCGCGGCGCGCGGTGGGTGATGCTGGTCGGCCACGCCGACAGGCAGGCCAGGACCTCGGCGCCGTCCAGCGCGAGGCTGCGCGCCGATTCGGGGAACGTCTTGTCGTAGTCGATGAGCATGCCCAGCCGCCCCACGGGCGAGTCGAACGCGGCGAACGACGTGCCCGCCGAGTAGGCGGCCACCTCGCCCGGCGGCTGGTGCACCTTGCGGTGCCGTCCGAGCACGCCGTCGCCGGTGACGCACACCGCCGAGTTGAACCGCCGGTCGCCGTCGGCTTCGCAGTACCCGACGCACACCACCATTTCCGCGGCCAGCGCGGCGACCTTGCGCAGGTGCGCGTCGTCCGGTTCGAGCGCGGGCGGCAGCGCGTCCGGGTCCGGGGCGCGCAGGTCGGCGAGGTACCCGCCGAGCGCGGCGTCCGGCAGCACCAGCAGCGACACCCCCGACGAGCGGCCGTGCTCGATGAGCGTGGCGATGCGCTGCAGGTCGAAGTCGAGGTCGCGGCCGAAGTGCGCGGCCACGGCGCCGATGCGGATGGTCCCCATCGCGTCAGTATCGCGCCGCGGCGAGTGCCTCCCCGCCGGCGGCCGGCGCGGGGTATGCCTCGGGCCGCCGGTCCCGCAGGTGCCCCATCGAGCGGCGGGCCGTGTCCAGCGCCGCCCGCACGTCCAGCTCGGCCACCGCGATGCCGTCCGCGACACCGGTGCCTGCCAGGACCTCGCCGCCCGGGTCCACGATCTTTGCGCTGGCGACGAACCGCAGGTCGCCGAACGTCCCGGACTGGTTGGCCGAGAGCCACACGATCTGGTTCTCCAGCGCCCGCGCCTGGTCGAACAGGTCGAAGCGCCGCTTCCACCGGTCCCGCGCGAGGTCCGCCGACGGGTTGGTGCGGCTGCCCGGCCACGCCGACACGCACACGCCGATCTCGGCGCCGTCCAGCGCCAGGCCGCGCGCGGACTCGGGGAACGCCTTGTCGTAGCAGATCAGCATGCCCAGCCGCCCGGCCGGCGTGTCGAACGCGGCGAACCCGTCGCCGGCGCGGTAGGTCGCGTCCTCCGACAGCGGCTGGTGCACCTTGCGGTGGTTGCCCAGCACGCCGTCACCGGTCACGCACACGACGCTGTTGTAGAGCCGCCCACCGTCGTGTTCGCAGTAGCCCGCGGCCACCACCATGTCCCCGGCGAGCGCGGCGAGGCGCTTGATCTCCGGGCCGTCGACGTCCAGCGGCGGCGGCCCGTCGGCGCCGCCGTCGAGGTTGGCCAGGTAGCCGCCGAGGCAGGCCTCGGGCAGGGCGAGCAGGCCGACGCCGTCCGCGCGGGCGGTGGCGATCAGGGCGGCGATGCGCTCGAAGTCGCCCTCCAGGTCGCGGTCGAAGGGCGCCGCGACCGCGGCCATCCGCAGGGTGCTCATGAGGTCCCCAATCCGGTCACCCCGGCCGCGACGACCGGGGTCTGTTCTCCGTCCGGCCAGCGCAGCGCCACGCCGCGCCCGGTCACCAGCTCACCGCACCCGGCACTGGTCGCGGGACCGGCGTCCAGCTCCGCGGACCCGGTGGTGAGCATCGCGTAGCCGGGGAAGCAGGTGAGCCAGTCGCCCATGCTCGCCCCGCGGGGCCGGGGCACGGCGGCCACGTCGAGGACCGCGCCGCAGCCGCTGGCCTCGGCGAGCATGCCGAGCGTTCCGGCGATGCCCGCCATCGACACGTCCTTCGCCGCCGGGGGACGCGCCCGCGCGACGGCGGTGAGCATCGCGCGCAGTTCCGGCGTGCGCCGGGAAGTGGTGGAATCCCACTGCCGCCCGGCGTACCCGGGCCGCCACCGCCCACCGAGGTCGGCGGTCAGCCGCACCCGCTGCCCTGGCCGTCCGCCACCGCCGGGAACCGGGAACTCCGTGCGGCCCAGCGCGGTCACCGCGAGCGAGGCGGGCACGCCGAGCTGCGTGTGCCCGCCGAGCACGGGCACGCCGTAGGCCTGGCTCGCCCGGCGCAGCCCGCCGAGCACACGGCTGGCGAACGACGCGTCGCGCGCGCCGAGGGCGTCCAGCAGCCCGGCCGGTTCCGCGCCCATCGCGGCGAGGTCGTTGACGTTGACCAGCACCGAGCACCAGCCCGCCCAGTCCGGGTCGCGCTCCACCATGGAGGGCAGGATCGCGTCACACGCGGCCACCACGTCGCTGCCGGGCACCGGAACCCCGTCGTCGCCGACGAAGCCGGGCACGCCGGTCAGCCCGGACAGCAGCGGGCCGAGGTCGCTTTTGGTCGCCCGCGCCAGCGCGGCGATGCGGCCGATCGGGTACCGCATCAGCACGTGCGGTGTCCCGGCGACCGCGACCGGGCGCACCCGGTCCCAGCCCAGCCGGGCGAACAGGCTCTCGTTGCGGGCCTGCACGGTGGCCTCGAACCGCAGCACCCCGGCGTTCTCGGCGTGCGCACAGGCGGCGCGCACCAGTGCCGGGCCGACCCGGCCCCGGCACGCGGGGTGCACCACCAGCCGCCCGCCGAGCCACCAGCCGAGGTCCTCAGCGGTGGCCGGGCCGAGGCGGACACCGCCGATGACCGTGCCCTCCCGGTCGCGGGCGACGAGGACGACGGTGCGCGGGTCTTCGTCGCGCTCGTCCAGGTCGTGCCCCTCGAACAACCCTTGCTCGTGCACGAAGACCTCGGTGCGCAGGGCGTGGTAGGCGCGCACCGCGACCGCGTCGGCCGGTTCGATGTGGAAGGCGGGCCGCCGGGCCAGGGTCGCGGAGTCGCCGAGCAGGGCCAGCACGTCGGGCATCACGTCAGGCCCCCGCCGTGCTCAGCACGCCGCATGCCCCGCAGGCCGCGCAGCCAGCCTCCTGGTCGGCGCCGCGCATGTCCGCCTCCCGCAACAACTTCGCGACCCGCTCGCTCACGTCGCGGACCAGTGACGCGGGCGGGCCGGAGATCCCGTCCCGCCGCGCGAGCGTGCCTGCCATCGGCCGCATCGGCATCACGAACGGGTACACGCCCCGCTCGATCAGCCGCGCCGCGCCGTCGACCAGCTCGTCCGCGTCCTCGCCGAGCCCGATCAGCAGGTACGTGGAGACCTTGTTGCGGCCGAACACCCGTACCGCCTCGTCCCACGCGGCCTCGTACTCGGCCAGCGGCACCGACCCCTTGCCGGGCATCCACCGCCGCCGGACCTCGTCGTCCAGCGACTCGACGTGGATGCCGATCGAGGTCGCGCCCGCCGCACGCAGGTCGGCGATCACCGACAGTTCGCCCGGCGGTTCGATCTGCACCTGCACCGGCAATCCCGGCACCGCGTCGAGCACCGCCTTGACGCAGCGGACGAGGTGCCGCGCGCCGCGGTCCGGGCCCGCCGTGGTGCCGGTGGTCATCACCATCTGCCGCACCCCGTCGAGCCGGACCGCGGCCTCGGCGACCTCGGCCAGCTGCGCCGGGGTCTTCGCCGCGACGGTGTCCCCGGCCTTGAGCGATTCCTCGATGGTGCAGAACCGGCACCGCTGGTCCTCGGCGTAGCGGATGCACGTCTGCACGACGGTCGTGGCGAGCACGTCCCGCCCGTGCAGCAGCGCGATCTTGCGGTACGGCAGGCCGTCCGCGGTCTCCAGGTCGTAGAACTTCGGGCGGGCCACCGGTTCCACGGTCAGCCCGAGGTCGATCCGTCCCCGGTGGACACGGCCGTCGCGCAGGGTGTAGGGGCTGTCCGGGTTCAGCGGCAGCGCCGCGTTCACACCGTCGACGACGAGGTGCCCGTCGTCGCTCGGTCCGGCCCCCTTGCTGCGCCGCACGGGCGCGTCCCAGCGCACCCCGTGCACCGCGAGGTCGGTCCGGACGTCCAGGTTGTCGGTCTTCACGCGCACTGCCTCCTCCTCCGTCAGCCCGGGGTCACCACATGTAGGTCGAGTTGATGATCGCCCCCTTGCGGGCGTAGTGGATGAGCGCGTCCTGCACGTCCAGCGGGTGCGTCGGGATGACGCCCTCGATCAGGTCCTCCTCCCGCAGCCCGTGCAGGGACAGGCCGAAGCGGCAGCAGTAGACCTTGCCGCCTTCCTTGATGAACGTCTTGAGCTGGTCGTTGATGTTGTGCTCGCCGGGGAACGCGGAGTTGCCGGTGGTCGGGAAACCGCGGGTGGCCATGGCGTTCATCGAGCCGGGGCCGTAGAAGTAGATGGCGGACTCGAAGCCCTTGCGCAGCGCGCGGGTGGCCTGCAGGATCGCCACGAAGCTCACCGACGACTCGTGCGCGATGCCGTGCACGAGCGTGAAGTACGCCTGGCCGGGCTCGGCCTGGTAGTCCGGGAACACCTTGGTCCCGCCGTAGATGCTGGAGCCCTCCGGCAGTGACGGGTGCGGAATCTCGGCGAGGCTCTGCTGCTCGGTCTCGGTCAGCTCGGACACGATGAATCTCCTTGTTGTTGCGGGGGTTGCCACGGGTGCGGGTCACCCGTAGAGCTTGTCGAAGGTGCCGCGGAACACCAGTTCCGCGAGCCGGCCGTCGCCGGCCGCGGCGGCCAGCCGGGCGTACTCGCCGGCCTGGTCGCCCCACGGCTCGTCGCTGGCGAAGAGGATGCGGTCGCCGCCGAGGCCACGGCGGTCGACCTCGGCGGCCAGCCAGCGCGGCGCGAAGCCGATCGCCCAGGACAGGTCGGTGTAGACCTGCTTGCCCGCCGCGATCCAGTCGAAGAACCGGCTGCCGACCAGTTTGATGTGGCCGCTCATACCGCCGCCGAAGTGCACGAGGTGCACCTTGACGTCGTCGCCGTAGTCCTCGACGAGGGCGCCGACCTCGTCGATGTCCGAGGCCGCGCCGGGCGAGGTGTGCACGTGGACGACGAGGTCGTGTTCGCGGGCGGCGGCGAAGATCCGGTCCAGGCCGGGACGGCACGCCGGGTCGGTGGGGCGCCCGCCGAGCAGGAAGCTCAGCTTCAGCGCCCGCACGCCCGGTTCGGCGGCCAGGCTCAGCGCCTGCGCGGTGCGCGCGGCATCGCGGTCCAAAGGGGACACCCACAGCCCGGCGCGGATCCGGTCGTCGCGTTGCGCGGCTTCGACGCAGAGTTCGTTGAAGGAAAAGGCGATCTCCGGGTCCGGCACGCCGTAGTTCGGGATGACCAGCGCGCGTTCGGTGCCTTCGGCGTCGAGGTCGGCGAGCAGCTCGTCGATCGTGCCGCGGGCGCCGAGATCGGGGCGGACGGCCGGGCCGCCGTAGAACGGGTACGCGGGCAGCACGCCGAGGTGGCGGTGCGCGTCGTTGACCGGCATCAGGCCACCGTCCGGGGTGCGGTCCAGTACTCGTCGGCCGGGTACGTGCTCTCCGGGGTGCCCGCGATCCAGTGCAGCCCGTCGGAACGGCGGCCGGCGGAGGCGATGTGCGCGGCCAGGTACTCCGCGTCGTCGGCGACGCCGCAGAACCGCCCGGAACCCCAGGTGTGCTGCCAGGGCAGGCCGAGGAAGTACAGGCCGGGGCAGCTGGTGACGCCGCGCTCGTGCGTCGGGTAGCCGCGGCCGTCGAAAACCGGCACCTCGATCCAGCGGTGGTCACGGCCGAAACCGGTGCTCCACACCACCGAGCTGATGCCACTGCCCGCCAGGTCCAGTTCGGACGGTCCGGTATCCGGTTGCCACACCGGAACGTAGCGGTCCTCGTGTGGCGCGTCGAGGCCACGGGCGGTGATCCAGGTGTCGACGGAGTCCTTGATGCCCTCGGACACGGCGTCCGCGGCGTCGAGGTTGTGGCGAAGATCCTGGGCGAAGGTCAGCCGCCCGCCGCGGATGCCGGTGAGGCGGCCGTAGAGGCGCATGCCGTCACGGGCGAAGGCACGCAGGTCGATGTCGCGCCCGCCGTCGCGGCCGGTGACGTAGTGGTTGGCGCGGAAGCGCACGGCGTCGGCGTCGGCGAACTCGTCGATGCCGCGGCGGTAGTAGCCCATGTCGTCCAGCCAGGCGACCACGTCCCGGCCGCGGTACCGTCGGGCCACCCGCGGCGCGCTGCCGACGGCCAGGTGCACGCGGCGGCCGGCCAGGTGCAGGTCCTCGGCGATCTGGCAGCCGGACTGGCCGGTGCCGACGACGAGCACCTCACCCGGCGGCAGCTGCGCCGGGTTGCGGTAGTCCGCGGAGTGCACCTGCGCCAGGTCCTCGGGCAGCCGTTCGGCCATCCGCGGGACCAGCGGCACCTGGTACGGGCCGGTGGCGAGCACGACGTTGTCGGCGGTGCGCGCACCGTCCGTTGTGGACAGCAGGAACCCGCGGCCGCCGCGGCGCAGCCGGGTCACCTCGACGCCCTCGACGAGGGGGAAGTCGAAGGCCGCCAGGTAGGCGCGCAGGTAGGCGACGATGTCGTCGCGCACCATGAACCCGTCCGGATCGTCGCCGGGGTAGGGGAAACCGGGCAGGCGGCACTGCCAGTTCGGGGTGACCAGGCAGAACGAGTCCCAGCGGCGGTCGGCCCACTCGTGGCCCGCGGTGTCGCGTTCGAGCACGACGTGGTCGACGCCGCGGGCGGACAGGCAGTGGCTCATCGACAGGCCGGCCTGGCCGCCGCCGACCACGATGACGGCGTGGTGGCTGGTCACGGTTCGAACCCTTCGATGACGACCCGGCCGTCCGCGAAGGACTTCGCGCGGGCTTCGATGTCGGCGAGCTGCGCGGCGGCCCGCGCGCAGCCGAACCCGTGGATGCGGCGCACGCGCTCGGAAGCCCGGGTCAGCGCCGCGCGGCTGCGGTCGGCGAACTCGGCGACCGGGTAGCTGTCCCCGGGAGCGAAGACTTCCTCCACCACCGTGGAGGGCGAGTAGCATCGCTGGACGGAGGCATCGGGCCACCGAACGCGAAAGAGAATCTCCGGCACGGGTTTCCTCCCCATCTGCGGCGATGGGAGTAGTCCACAGGCCCGCGATGTCCGGACCGTTTCCTCCGGAACACCGGCTGGTTAAGGCACCCGGCCTCCTGTTTCCGGGAGGTATCGGAGTTCGGTTCCGGTGGCGGGGACCTACCATTCCGTGGTGAAGAACAAGCCGCCGTACGCCATCGAGTCGGTCGACCACGCCCTGCACCTGGCGACGCTGTTGCAGCAGGAAGGGCCGCTGGGCGTGTCGGAGGCCGCCGCCCGGCTCGGTGTCTCCCGCTCCACCGCGCACCGGTTGCTGGCGATGCTGGTCTACCGCGATTTCGCCGAGCAGGGCGACGACCGGCGCTATCAGGCCGGGCCCGTGCTGCGGCCCGCCGATCCGGTGGGCGCGCCGGTGGCGTTGCTGCGGCAGGCGGCGATGCCGCACCTGCGGGCGCTGGTCGCGCGGACGCGGGAAACGGTGAACCTGCAGGTGCTGGCGGGCACGGAGGTGCGGTTCCTGGCGACGGTCGAGTGCGATCAGGTCCTGCGGGTCGGCGACCGGGCGGGCCGGGTGCTGCCGGCGCACCTGGTGTCCGGCGGGAAGGCGCTACTGGCCGCGCTGCCGCCCGCCGAGCTGACCCGCCGCTACGCCGGTTCGGCGGTGAACCTGACCCGGTTGCGACGTGAACTGGGCCTGGTCCGGCGCCGGGGCTTCGCGGTCAACGACCAGGCCACGGAGACCGGCCTGACCGCCGTCGGGTTCGCCGTCCCGTGGCCGTCGGGCGCCGAACCCGCGGCGGCGTTGTCACTGGCCCTGCCCTCGGCCCGCTTCGACCACGACCTGCTGCCGACGTGGGTCGGCGCCCTGTCCGCCACGGCGACGGCGATCAGGCACGAGCTGGGCTGAGGTTTTTCGCGGGCTCGACGCGGGTCAGCGCGGCCGCAGACCTCGAACGCCCGGTCCAGCAACGCGCCCCGGTTCCCGCGCTCGCCGGAGCGCAGCCACTCCGCGGCCGCCGTGTCCAGTGCCGCGACGGCGGCGTTGACCACCAGGTCCGCGCCGAACTCGTCCAGTTCCGCCCGCTCCCGCAGGACGGCGGCCACCGAGGCCCGCCACTCCTCCCGCTTCTGGTGCAGCCGCGCGCGCAGCACCGGCGTCGACTCGATCAGGCGCAGCCCGGCCAGCTCGCGCTCCGAGCCGTGGATCCGCTCCTGCCACCGGCCCAGCACGGTGCGCAGGCTCTCCCACGGATCCTCCCCCGGGGGCCGTTCGCGCAGATCACCCACCACGTCCTCGCCGAGCGCGTCCACCCCCGCGAAGACGGCGTCCTCCTTCACGGGGAAGTAGCGGAAGAAACTGCGCTTGGTCATCCCGGCGGCGCGCGCGATGTCGTCGACCGTCGTCCCGTCGAAGCCGTGCTCCGCGAACAGGCCGAGCGCGATCCCGGCCAGCTCCGCCCGCACGCCGTGGCGCCCGCGTCCTGCTCGTGGGCCGCGATCCGAAGCGGGCCGAGGCCGCCGCGGCGGAATTGAGCCGGGACACCGGCAACCCGCGGATCGAAGCCCTCACCGCGGACGTGACCCGCCAGCGTGACCTCGGGCAGCTCGCCGACCGCGTCGCACGCGAACCGTTGCACGTGCTCATCAACAACGCCGGCGTGACCCGGTCCCGGCGCGAGCTGACCGAGGACGGCGTCGAGGCCACGTTCGCCGGGAACGTCGTCGCGCCCTACCTGCTGACCCGGCTCCTCCGCCCCGCGCTGGCGCCGGGCGCGCGCGTCGTCAACATCACCGGCGGCGTGCCGAAGGGCGGTCTGGACCTGGACAACCTGCAGGGCGAGCGCTCGTTCGTCGGCTGCAGGTCTACAACCAGTGCAAGCTCGCGCAGATGGCGATGAGCCACCGGTTCGCGCGGGAACTGGACGGCACCGGCGTGACGCTGAACGTGGCCTACCCCGGCCACGCCTACACCGCCATGAACCGCGGCCTCGCCACCGGCACCTACCCGCCCGTCGCCCGCCCGGCCGTGCCGCTGCTGAGGCTCGTGATGCCGGTGCTCTACGGCAGCATCGCCCGCGCCTCGCGGTCCAGTGTCCACCTCGCCTCAAGCTCCGAAGTGGACCGTGTGCACGGCGCCTACTTCACCAGCAAGGCGCGCCGGGCACCGTGGCCGCCCGCCGCGCTCGACGAGCGCAACCACACGCACGTCTGGCGCCTGTGCGAACAGCTCACCTGACCTCGTAGGAGATGTGGTGCGGCGCGGCGACCGGGTTGACCTTCGCCGGATCGAGACGGCCGTCGGTGAACACTGTCGGGCCCGCTTCGAACAGGTCCTCCAGGTAGTGCTCCCACCCGCCGGGCGAGGAGATCTGCAGCATCCGCGGCGCCGGGTCCGACGCGGGGCGCAGGGCGTGCGGGATTCCGTGCGGCAGCAGCACGAACGTGCCTCGCGGCGCGTCGAAGGACCGGTCGTCGAAGTCGACGCCCAGCACTCCCTCCAGCACGTAGATCGCCTCGTCCGCGACGGTGTGGACGTGCCGCGGGATGGCGCGGGCGAGTGTCACCTCGATCAGCGAAAACCGGCCCTCCGTGTCGGCGGTGGCCGCCTTCACCGCGAAGGCGGGTGGCAGGGGAACGCGGCCCGGCCGGGCCTCACCGGGTCCGAGCACGAGCAGACGATCGGCGGACATCATGCACCTCCTGATAGGATATGGAAACGGACTCCGCTTCCGCTTGGATCCTGCCCGAGGAGGTCCCGCCTTGGCAACACCGAAACGACGCGCCGACGCCGAGCGCAACCGTGACCGCGTGCTGACCGCCGCGCGCCGGCTGCTCGCCGAGCGCGGGGACGAGGTTCAGCTGCCGGAGATCGCGCGCGCCGCCGGCGTCGGGGTCGGCACCGTGTACCGCCACTTCCCCACTCGCCGCGATCTGATCGAAGCCGCGGCCGACACGCGGTTCGCGGAGATCGCCCGGTTCGCGCGCGAGGACTGCCTCGGCCGTCCCGCCGCGCTCGCCCGGTACCTGCGGCACGTCGGTGAAGTCCTGGACAGCGACCGGGGCCTGTCGGCCGCGGTCGAAAACGTCCGTGGCACCGCTGGAAGCGCGCCGCGCGACGCGGCGCGCGCGGACCTGGAGGCGGTGGTCGCCGAGCTGCTGGCGCAGTCCCGCGCCGAGGGCGAGGTGCGTGACGACTGCACGATCGGCGACGTCTACCTGCTCGCCGGCTGCCTGTCGTCGGTGATCCGCACCGGCAGCGGCGACTGGCGGCGCTTCCTGGACCTCGCCTTCGACGGCCTGCGCCCCCGCCTGTCCGCACCGGAGTGACCAGCCTGCTCACCCCGGCGATCTCGCACCCCACGGTGACCTTGCCGCGCCGACACCCGAGCCTTACCGTCCGGAGATCCGATGTCTCGCGGAGGAAACGCATGGGCGCACGCATCACCGGGCTGGAGACGTTCGACGTCCGCTTCCCCACCTCGCGGGAGCTGGACGGGTCGGACGCGATGAACGAGGCGCCCGACTACTCCGCCGCCTACCTCGTGCTGCACACCGACGACGGGCACGCCGGGCACGGCTTCACCTTCACCATCGGCCGAGGCAACGAGCTGGCGGTGGCCGCGGCGCGGGTGATCGGCGAGCGCGCCGTCGGTCTGGCGGTCGACGACGTGGTGCACGACCTCGGCGGTTTCGCCCGGCACGTCGCCGCGGACAGCCAGCTCCGGTGGCTCGGCCCGGACAAGGGCACCATCCACCTCGGCACCGCGGCGGTCGTCAACGCGGCGTGGGACCTCGCGGCGAAGCTCGCGGGCAAACCGGTGTGGAAGCTGCTGGCGGACATGAGCCCGCGGCAGCTCGTCGATCTCGTCGACTGGCGCTACCTCACCGACGCCCTCACGCCCGACCAGGCACTGGAGATGCTGCAACGCCAGGAGCCGGGCCGCGCGGAGCGCGAGGCGTACCTGCGCGAGCACGGCTACCCGGCCTACACGACCAGCGCCGGATGGCTCGGCTACGACGACGGGAAGCTCGCGCGCCTGTGCCGTGAGGCCGTCGAGCAGGGCTGGGACGCGGTCAAGCTCAAGGTCGGCGGCAACCTCGACGACGACATCCGCCGCTGCCGCATCGCCCGCGAAATCCTCGGCCCGCACCGCCGCCTGATGATCGACGCGAACCAGACACTCGGCGTGCCGGACGCGATCCGCTGGGCGCGGGCGCTCGGCGAGTCCGGCATCTGGTGGTTCGAGGAACCGACCAGCCCGGACGACGTTCTCGGCCACGCCGCGATCGCCGCGGAGATCGCGCCGATCAAGGTCGCGACCGGGGAACACGCCCACAACGCCGTGATGTTCAAGCAGTTCCTCGCGGCGGACGCGATCGGTATCTGCCAGATCGACGCGTGCCGGCTCGGCGGGGTCAACGAGGCCGTCGCCGCGCTCCTTCTCGCCGCGACGAAGGGCGTGCCGGTGTGCCCGCACGCGGGCGGGGTCGGCCTGTGCGAGCTGGTGCGGCACCTGTCGATGTTCGACTACGTGGCGGTGAGCGGGTCGATGGAGAACCGTGTCGTCGAGTACGTCGACCACCTGCACGAGCACTTCGTGGACCCGGTGCGGATGCGGGGTTCGCGGTATCTCGTCCCGGAACTGCCCGGATACAGTGCCGAGATGCACCCCGACCCGGTGCGGCGGTTCGCCTTCCCGGACGGCGAGGCGTGGCGCACGTGACCAGCGCACGGCGCGGGTCCCGCCGGGAGGACGGGACCCGCGCGCGGCGTCAGCCGATCTGCAGGTCGATGCAGGCGTAGAAGGCGTTGGACGTGTCGGCGATGTTCCAGACCGCCAGCACCTTCTGCCGCCCGGAGAACCCGCTCAGGTCGACGTCGTGCGTGACGGTCGCGCCGGGCTGCGCGCCACCGTCGTCGATCACGGCGACCTGGGTGTCGCCGATGTAGTACTCCCACGTGCTGGTGCGGTGCTGGACGGTGAGCGTCCAGGTGAACTGCGCCGTGCTGCCCACCGGTGTCGCCTGCCAGCCCAAACTGTCGTCGTCCAGCTCGGCGAAGCGCGTGTTGCCGCCGCTGCAGCTGCGCAGGCCCTTGGGGCCTTCCACGCTCTGCGGTTCGTACTTGATGTCGCCACAGGGCACGGTTCCCTGGGCACACTGGGCCTGCCTGCTGGCGGGCGAGTTGACGTAGCCGTGGGCGCTGGCTGTGCCCGGCAGGGCCACGAGGGCGACCGGGACGAGAGCCGCCCCGGCGGCGATGGTCGCGATACGTCGTCTGAAGGTCATGTCGGCTCCTCGGGTGGGACCTGGATGACGTTTTGGTCTAGACCACGTGGTATGGACCATAACGTGAAGTTCCTTCACGGTCAATCCCGCCGGTCGGAAAAGGCCCGGCAGCGCCGCGAGCCGTCAGCCGGACACCAGCAGCCGCGGGGAGACGGCGAAACCGTGCCGCTCGTAGGCGGACACCGCGCGGTCCGACGAGCGCACGGTGACGTGCTCCAGCCCCAGCTCCGCGGCCAGGTCCAGGACGGCGTCGATCAGCCTGCCGCCGAGGCCGCCGCCGCGGGCTCCGGGGATCACGTAGACGGACTGCACGTCCCCGGAGGCGCGGCCGAACGCGTGCGGGGACGGAACGCGCGCGGTGATCGCGAGGAACGCCATGCCCGCGATCCGGTCGTCCAGCAGAAGGACCAGGCAACGGTGCGTGACCGCGTTTTCTTCCGCCCACGCCACGAACGCGCGCACGAACTCCCCGCGGCGGGCGCCGGGCAGCCCGTCCCGCTCGGCCACCCAACGCCACCGCAGCGCGGCCACTTCCCCGAGTTCGTGGGCGCGCGCGGGTCGGATCTCGATGTCCGGCATGCGCCCATCCTGCGCTTCTCAGGGGTAGTAGCGCGTCACCGACTCCGCCACGCAGGCCGGCTTCTCCGAGCCCTCGATCTCGAACGTGAACAGCCGGGTCACCTGCACCCCGCCGCGGCTGACCCCTTCCACGTCGGCGATTTCGGCGCGCAGCCGGACCCTGCTGCCGACCGGGACGGGCGCCGGGAAGCGGACCTTGTTGACGCCGTAGTTCAACGCCATCCCGACGCCGGTCACCTGCAGCAGTTCGGCGACGAGCGGGATGCCCCAGCTCAGCGTCAGGTAGCCGTGCGCGATCGTCCGCCCGAACGGTCCGTCCGCCGCGCGGGCGGGGTCCGTGTGGATCCACTGGTGATCCCCGGACACCTCGGCGAAGGCGTCGATCAGGTCCTGGGTGATCTCACGCCACGACGAGTACCCGAGGTCGCGGCCCTTGAGCGCCAGGATCTCCGGGATCCCGTTCGCCACCACCGGCATGCCGGCTCCTTCCCTCAGGCCGCGACGGCCTGTGTGCTCGGCTCTTCGGACCGCTCGTCGTGGTTGGGTTTGCGCAGCAGCGCCAGCATGCAGCCCATCGTCAGCAGCACCTGGAACACCGCGTACACGATCACCGCGACGATCGATCCGGTCTGGCTCAGCAGGAACTGGCCCACGATCGGCGTGGTGCCGCCGAGCAGTGTCCCGCACAGCTGGTAGCACAGGGAGATCCCGGTGTACCGGACGTGCGCGGGGAAGCGGCTGGCGAGCATCCCGGCCAGTGCCGCGTAGTACAGGCAGTGCGGCACGGTCGCGACGACCGTGCCGATCATCGCCAGCGTGTAGTTCTCGGTGCCGATGAACAGGAACATCAGCGGCATCAGCAGGATTTCCGGCACCAGCATCACGATCACGGCGCGCGACCAGCTGCGCATCTTCGTCGCGATCCAGGCGCCCCACGGCTGCACCAGGATCTGCGTGATGTTCGCGACGAGGATGATCGTCAGGAACGAGCTCTTGTCGAAGCTCAGGTCCGACGTGGCCCAGGACAGCGCGAACGTCGACTTGAAGTAGGTCGCCGACAGCCCGATGGTGCAGGCGCCGATGCCGAGCACGATCAGCAGCGGCTGCGTGCGGATGACTTCGGTGAACGGCAGCTTGGCGACGGCCTTCTTCTCGATCAGGTTCGCCATCGCGGGCGATTCGGCGACGCGCAACCGGATGAACAGGCCCACGATCACCAGCAGCGCGGAGAACAGGAACGGCACCCGCCACCCCCACGAGGTGAACGCGTCGTCCGGCAGCCGACTGATCGCCAGGAAACTCACGGTGCTCAGCGTGTTGCCCACCGGCGATCCCTGCTGGGCGAACGCGCCGTAGAGAATGGACTTGCCCTTCGGGGCGTGTTCCGAGGCGATGAGAACGGAGCCGCCCCACTCGCCGCCCAGGCCGATGCCCTGCACCATGCGGATCACGATGAGCAGCAGCGGAGCCGCGACACCGATCTGGGCGTAGGACGGCAGTACGCCGATCAGCGTCGTCGAGATACCCATCATCAGCAGCGTGATGACCAGCGTCTTCTTGCGCCCGAGCCGGTCACCGTAGTGCCCGAAGATGATCCCGCCGAGCGGCCGGGCGAGAAAGCCCACCCAGAACGTCGCGAAGGCGACGAGTGTCCCGAGCGCGCCCTCCAGTTCGGGAAAAAAGACCTTGTCGAACACCAGCGCCGAGGCGGTGCCGTAGATGTAGAAGTCGAACCATTCGATGGTCGAGCCGATGAACGACCCGATACCCGCTCGTCTGGCCGCCTTGGCCGTGCTCATCAGTGTTTTCTTCTCCCCGTTGAGACGCCGGTGTGCTTCCGGGACACCGTGCCAAACGCAACCTAGAGCCGTCCAATACCAAATCCCCGCCCCAGCAAGACCCTCTCCGTCTCAATCCCGCCAGCCCATGCCCGGGAACGGCCAACACGGCACCCGGAGTGGCAAACACGCGCGTGTTTGCCGCTCGCGTCACCGTGTTGGCCGCTCCCGGCGGCGTGTTGGCCGCTCCCGGCGGCCGAACCGCCACCCGGCAACGGAAGGCGACCCACCAGGCCGCCCAGCCCTCCCCCGCACCCCGATCAACTGCGAGCTTGCGAGCCCGGCGCTTGAGAAACCCGCGTAGCGGCAAGCCGCGCGCAGCGCAACAACCCGCGTAGCGGCTACGAAACCGGAGTAGGCAAAGCAACCTCAGCAATCCCCAGCACGGTCCGCAAAGCCGCCGAAGGATTGTCCGGCCGCCAGGCCAGCGCAGCCTGCAACCGCACAACCTCCCCCGCCAGCGGCCGGTAAGCCAGTCCGGTCTGCTGAATGTGCTGACACGACGACAAGGTCAGCGTCACCCCGACCCCGGCCGCGACCAGGGCGAGGATCGTGTACGAGTCCGGCGCCTCCTGCACCACCCGCGGATTGAACCCGGCCGACACGCAAACCCGCACCGTCGCATCGCGCACGGTCGACCCCGCGTTGGCCGGAAAACTCACGAACGGCTCCTCCGCCAGCGCCTCGACCGGAACGGAATCCAGGCGCGCCAACGGGTGGTCCGAGGGCATCGCGCAGATCATCTCCTCCTCGTCGATCACCCGCGCCGACACACCGGGCTGGGTGACCGGCAACCGCACGAACCCCAGGTCCAGCGACCCGTCCGCGACCCGCGCCAGAGCCACGTTCGCGTACGTCTGGCCGCGCATCACCAGCTCCAGCCCGGGATGCGCGGCCCGCACCGCCCGGGTCAGCAACGGCAGGCTTTCGTGGCTCGACGCACCCGCGAAGCCCACCGTCACGCGCCCGTACTCGCCACGACCGGCGGCACGGGCGGCCTTCGTCGCGATGTCGAGGTCCTCCATCACCTGCCGCACCGGCTCCAGGAACGACTCGCCCGCGCTGGTCAGCCGCACCGAGCGCGTGTTGCGCTCGAACAGCTGAACACCCAGCTCCTTCTCCAGCTGCCGGATCTGCTGGGACAGCGGCGGCTGCGCCATCTGCAGGCGCTTGGCCGCCCGGCCGAAGTGCAGTTCCTCGGCCACGGCCAGGAACGACGTCAGGTAGCGCAGCTCCACTATTACCAGCTCCGTCTTGATCTGACTCTGATTCGGTATTGGACACTAATCAATCTGCCTGGCACGGTGAGAACCGCCCCATCCGCGAACCACACCAGGAGCGACGATGCCCCGTCCGAGCCCGGACAAGACGATGAGCCTGCGCGCGGCGATCGCGGCCTTCGTGCACGACGGGGACACCGTGGCGCTCGAAGGGTTCACGCACCTCATCCCGACCGCGGCCGGGCACGAGATCATCCGGCAGGGCCGCCGCGACCTGACCGTCGTCCGGATGACCGCGGACATCGTCGTCGACCAGATGCTCGCGGGCGGATGCGTGCGCAAGCTGGTGTCGTCGTTCGTCGGCAACTCCTCGGCCGGGTCGCTGGGCGAGCTGCGCCGACGTGTCGAGCACGCGGACCCGGCACCGCTGGAGTTCGTGGAGTACAGCCACTACGGCCTGATCTGCCGCTACCTCGCCGGGGCACAGCGCCTGCCGTTCTACCCGCTGCACTCCTACGCCGGCAGCGACCTGCCTGCCGTCAACCCGGACATCCGCAAGGTCACCTCACCCTACGGCGACGGCGAGCAGATCTACGTGGTGCCACCGCTCAACCCGGACGTGACGATCATCCACGCCCAGCGCGCCGACCGGGCGGGCAACACCCAGATCTGGGGCCTGACCGGTGTGCAGGCCGAGGCGGTGTTCGCGGCGGCGAAGGCGATCGTCGTGGTCGAGGAAGTCGTGGCCGACGAGGTGGTCCGCTCCGACCCGAACCGGACGGTCGTGCCCGCGCACGCGATCGACGCCGTGGTCGAGGTGCCGCGTGGCGCGCACCCCTCGTTCGCGCAGGGCTACTACGACCGCGACAACGCCTTCTACCGCGCGTGGTCCGGCATCAGCAGGGACAAGGAAAAACTGGCCGCCTGGATGGCGGAATGGATCCACGGCACCGCCGACCACGCCGAGTACGTCGCCAAGCTCGGCGACGACTTCTGGGCGGGACTGGCCGTCGGCGAGGCGCTGAGCGAACCGGTGAACTACGGGCGGAGGCTCTGACATGTCCACATCCTCGGAAGTCCTGTCCGTGATCGCCTCCCGCGAGCTGGCGGGAAGGCGAACCGTGTTCGCCGGGATCGGCCTGCCCACGCTGGCCGCGTCGCTGGCGCACCTGACCGTCGCACCGGACCTGGAGATCGTCTACGAATCCGGCGTGTGCGGGGCGCACCCGTCGCACCTGCCGGAGACCATCGCCGACGCGGTGCTCATCACCGGCGCCGAGGCCGTGCTGTCGATGCCGGCGCTCTTCGGCTACGTCCTGCAGGGCGGGCACATCGATGTCGGGTTCCTCGGCGCCGCGCAGATCGACCGGTGGGGCAACCTGAACTCCTCGGTCATCGGCGACTGGCACGGGCCCACCGTGCGCCTGCCCGGATCGGGTGGTGCGATGGAGGTCATGGCGAACTCGCGCGAGGTGTTCGTGGTGATGCGCCGCCACGATCCGTGGTCCTTTGTGGACGAGCTGGACTTCTGCACCTCGCCGGGACCGGACCGCGCGCTCGCCGACGGCGTCACCCCGTTCGGCCTCGGCGTCACCAAGGTGATCACCGAGCTGGGCATCCTCGCGCGCGGCGGCCCCGGCGAAGAGCTGCGGCTGGCCGCGCTGCGCCCCGGCGTCACGGTCGAGCAGGCGCGCGAGGCGACCGGCTGGCCGCTGAAGGTCGCCGACGAGGTGCCGGTGATCGAACCGCCCAGCGAGGCAGAACTACGGTTGCTGCGCGAGGATGTCGACCCGGAGCGGGTGTATCTGCGATGAAGGAGAGGACCGTGCGCATCAGGATCGTCGGAACCGGGGTGATGGGCCGCGGGATCGCCCAGTGGGCCGCGACCGCCGGGCACACCGTGGAGCTGGCCGACGCCCGGCCGGAGTCGGTCGGCGAGGCCGTGGAGTTCATCCGCGGCATGCTCGACCGGGCCGTCGAGAAGGGCCGCAGCACGGCCGAAGAGGCCGCCGCGATCGCGGATCGCCTGGTGCCGCTGGACTCCCCCGCCCAGCCGGGCGAGGCGGACCTGGTGATCGAGGCGATCCGGGAGGATCTGGACACCAAGGCCGCGCTCTTCACCGAGCTGGAGAAGGCGCTGCCCGAATCGGCCGTCTTCGCCACCAACACCTCGTCGCTGCCGGTCACGCAGATCGCCGCGCGGCTGAGGGATCCGGCGCGGCTGGTCGGCCTGCACTTCTTCAACCCGGCGCCGCTGATGAAGATCGTCGAGGTCATCCCCGGCGCCCGGACCCGGCCCGACGTGGTGGAGTCGGTGTCCGCGCTGGTCCGCGAAACCGGTCATCACGCGGTGGTCGTGTCGGACACGCCGGGTTTCCTGATCAACCACGCCGGCCGCGGCCTGGTCACCGAGGCGCTGGCGCTGCTGGAACAGCAGGCCGCCGGACCGGCCGAGCTGGACCGGATCGCGCGTGACGTGCTGGGCCTGAAAATGGGCCCGTTCGAGCTGATGGACCTCACCGGGCTCGACGTCACCGCCACCGTGATCGAGTCGATCTGGGCCGGTTTCCGCTACTCCGACCGGTTGCGGGCGTCCTTCCTGACACCGAATCGCGTCGCCGCGGGGCTGCACGGCCGCAAGACGCGGGAAGGCTGGTTCGACTACGCCGACGGGGCGGAAAAGCCCGCCGAGAAGCCCGTCACGGGTGACGCGGACCGTCCGGTGTGGACGGACGACGACGAGCTGCGCACGGTGCTGACCGAGGTCGGAGCGAAGGTCGCCGACACGCTGGCCGATGACGCGATCGCACTGGTCACGACCTGGGGCACGACGGTCGCGACCGCGATCGCCGCGCAGGGCCTGCCGCCGGAGCGGTCCTTCGGCGTCGACCCGCTGTCGGTCCGCACCGGACGGCGCGTCCTGGCGATCACCCCGGCCGCCGACCCGGCCGCGGCGCGGGACGCCCGTGCGGTGCTCGCGCGCGGCGACAAGGCAGTGTCGGTGGTGCGGGACGTCGAGGGCGGGGTCGCGCAGCGGCTCGTGTCCTCGATCGTGTCGGTGGCGGCGTCGATCGCCGAGCAGGGCATCGCCGCGCCGGAGGACATCGACCTCGGCGTGCGTCTGGGCCTCGGCTACCCGAAGGGCCCGCTGGCCTGGGGCGACGACATCGGCCCGGCCCGGCTGCTCACGCTGCAGCGCGCCCTGCACGAAGCCACCGGTGACCCCCGCTATCGGCCGACGCGCTGGCTGACCGAACGCGCCCAGCTGCGCCTGCCCCTGAGCACCGCGCCCGCCGACGTCTGAGAAGGAGAAGCCCATGCTGGCACGGGATTTCGGGCTCACCGAGACCCAGCGCGACTTCCGCACGATGGCGGCTGAGTTCGTGGACGCCGAGATCGCGCCGCACGCCCGCGAGTGGGACCGCGCCGAGCACGTCGACCAGTCCGTGGTGCGGCGGCTCGGTGAGCTGGGTTTCCTCGGCCTGACACTGGATGAGCGCTACGGCGGCGTGGACGCCGACATGTTGTCCTACGTGCTGGTCACCGAGGAGCTGGGCCGCGGCGATTCTGCGGTCCGGGGGATCGTGTCGGTGTCGCTCGGGCTGGTGGCGAAGACGATCGCCGCGCACGGCACCGACGAGCAGAGGCAGGAGTGGCTGCCGCGGCTGATCAGCGGCGAGGCGCTGGGCTGTTTCGGGCTCACCGAACCGGGCACCGGGTCCGACGCCGGATCGCTGAGCACCCGCGCCAAGCGCGACGGCTCGGACTGGGTCCTCAACGGCGGCAAGATGTTCATCACCAACGGCACCTGGGCCAAAGTCGCGCTGACCTTCGCCCGGACGAGTGACCGCGGCATCACCGCGTTCCTCGTGCCCACCGACTCCCCCGGCTTCACCGCGAAGGAGATCAAGGGCAAGCTCGGCCTGCGCGGCCAGGCGACCGCGGAACTGACCTACGACAACGTGCGCGTACCCGACTCGGCGCGGCTCGGGGAGGTCGACAAGGGACTGGGCATCGCGCTCGGCACGCTGTCCCGCGGCCGCATTTCGGTGGCCGCGGGGGCGGTCGGCGTCGCGCAGGCGGCACTGGACGCGGCCACCCGCTACGCGGGCGAACGCGAGCAGTTCGGCAAGCCGATCGCGTCGTTCCAGCTGGTGCAGGAGCTGATCGCGGACGCCGCCGTGGACGTGCAGGCATCACGGCTGCTCACGCACCAGGTCGCCCGCATGGCCGACGCCGGGATGAAGCCCAAGGAGTACGCGACGGACGCTTCGGCGGCGAAGTACCACGCGAGCGAGACCGCGGTGCGGGTGACCAACAACTGCCTGCAGGTGTTCGGCGGTTACGGGTTCATCGACGAGTACCCGGTCGGCAAGTACGTCCGCGACGCCCGCGTCCTGACCCTCTACGAAGGCACCAGCCAGGTGCAGAAACTGATCATCGGCAGGGACCTGACCGGCGTCAACGCGATGACGTGATGCCCAGGCGGGCGAGCTGCTGCTCGAAGGGGACGAATTCCTCTTCGGCGACGGGCTCGCCGGGCCGTCCGCCGAGCACGGACGCCAGCTCACCGGCGGCACGGTCGATGCGGGCCGTGAGGTCGCCCTCCGGCCCGTCGGCCGCACCCCAGTCTTCGGAGGCGGCGAACACGGCTGTCGGCACGACGTCCGCACGCAGGTAGGCGAACAGCGGCCGCAGCGCGAACTCCAGGGCGAGCGAGTGCCGCGCGGTGCCCGCGGTGGCGGCGAGCAGGACCGGTTTGCCCTCCAGCGCCCCGGTCTCGATCACGTCGAAGAACGACTTGAACAGACCGCTGTAGGAGGCGTTGAAGATCGGCGTGACGACGATCAGCCCGTCCGCGCGGGTCACGGTCTCGATCGCGTCGCCCAGCTTGGGGCTCGGGAAGCCCGTGACCAGGTTGTGCGCGATGTCGGTGGCCAGGTCGCGCAGTTCGACGACCTCGATCGCGGCGTCGATCTCGCGGGTAGTGGCCTGCGCGAGCCGGTCACCCAGCAGCCGCGTCGACGAAGGACTGCTCAGACCGGCCGAGACGACCACGAGTGTGCGGGACATGGACCTCACCCTGCTCAGGTAGTTGTGCGTTCAACTACAGGGCACAACGACCCGGGCAGGACGGGTATTCCTCACTGGCGGTAGGACTCGACCTCGCTCACCGGGCGGGCCTGCGCGGTGTCCGGGTTCTCGCCGAACTCGCGGGCCGCGCGGCGCTGACGGAGCAGATCCCAGCACTGGTCCAGCTGCTCCTCGACGCGGCGCATGCGGGTGCGGTCCTCGTCGCTCAGGCCGTCGCCGACCGAACGCGACCGCAGCTCGTGCTCCTCGGCGATCAGCTGGTCGATGTTGCCGATGATGTCCTGGTCAGACATGGTGCTCTCCTCGTTCGGCGTCCGCGTCCGAACTTACGCGCTCGCGATCAGCCCCGCTTCCGGCGCGCCGGAAGCGGGCCCCCGCACACGATGATGATCATGAGGGGTAAGCTGGCCGAAGACCCACCCCGCCGGAACCGTGACGAGCCCGGTCCCGTACGGTAGGGTTATTCGCGTCGGGAGTATCTCGCATGCTGGCAGCCGGGCCGGCTTCGTTCCCTTCAGTCCCACAACCTCGAGCTGGCGCTCGACAGGGAGAACGACGAACACCGGGCTGCTGGTCCCCCACGAGAGAAGTTCCTTTTTGAGTTCCACGGCTTCCGCGGCATCTCCCGCGACCGAGCCCACGCCGCCCCACAGCGCGTCGATGACCGAGGTCGTCCGCGCGGCGGCCACCGTCCACTTCGGATCTTCCGCGCCCCGCGGCGGCATGCCCGGAAACCGGACCACTGTGGATGGTTCTTCCCCCGCAGAAGTCACTCGTCGATCGAAGGGAACACCATGACCTGGGCCCGGCACGCTTCCCCGGCGGCACCCGACAGCGGTCCGATCGCCGAGGCCCGCGCGCGGATGGCGGAGGGTGAGGCGATCGCGAACCACCGCGCGGCGCGCACGGTCGCCGACCACGCGCTCGATGTCCAGGACTGCCGCGAGCTGCTCGACATGCTCGGACTGACCACCAAGGGCGCGACAGGCGCGCTCTGACCCGTAAAGAAGAAATATCAAGGAGAAAACGCATGGCACAGGGCACCGTCAAGTGGTTCAACGCGGAGAAGGGCTTCGGCTTCATCGCCCAGGAAAGCGGCCCCGACGTCTTCGTCCACTACTCGGAGATCGACGGCTCCGGCTTCCGTAGCCTCGAAGAGAACCAGCAGGTGAGCTTCGAGATCACGCAGGGCCAGAAGGGCCCGCAGGCGAGCCGCGTCACCATCCTCTGACGACCCGTTCGGCTTCGGCGGGCCCGGTTCCCTTCGCGGGGGCCGGGCCCGTTGTCGTTCACGCCGCGGTGAGGTCCGGCAGTCCCGCCGGGCTGCCCGCGTCGATCCAGCGCGCCAGCCGGTCGCGGGTGAACAGCTCGTCCAGCACCATGAACGCCGCACCCACCACACCGGCCTGATCGCCCAGGACCGACCGCACGATCCGCAGGTCACGCGTGGCCAGCGGGAGGGAACGGCCGTAGATCACCTCGCGGATCACGGCCAGCAGGTGGTCACCCGCGCCGGCCACCCCGCCGCCGATCAGCAGCAGTGACGGGTTGAAGAAGCTGATCAGCATCGCCAGCTGGTCCCCGATCAGGCGGCCGGCGTGCTGGATCAGTTCGAGTGCCGCGCGGTCGCCGTTCTGCGCCGCCCAGGTGACGTCTTCGGCGGTGATGACGCCGTTCTCGGTGAGGCGGGCGGCCAGGACGGGGCTGCCGCCGTCCTTGGCCGCGGTTTCCCCGTCCCGCGCCAGCGCCGCGCCACCGGCGAGGGCTTCCAGGCAGCCGATGTTGCCGCAGCGACACACGACCGTCGTGTCGGTGCGGGCCGCGGTGTGCCCGATGTCGCCGGCGCAGCCCTGGCTGCCGCGGTGCAGGTGCCCGCCCGAGATCAGGCCCGCGCCGATGCCGGTGCCGATCTTCACGTACAGGTAGTCGCGCACCCCCGCGGCGGCGCCCGCCCGGAACTCCCCCAGCGTCATGGTGTTGACCTCGTTGTCCACCCACACCGGCGCGTCGTGCCGCCGGGCGAAGTGGTCGCGCACGGGGTAGCCGTCCCAGCCCGGCATGATCGGCGGCGCGCTCGGCCGTCCGGTGGCGAACTCGACCGGACCGGGCAGCCCGATGCCGACACCCCACACCGGCGCGTCCGGCCGGGTGGCCAGCAGCTCGTCGAAGAGCGCCCCGACCTGGGCGAGCACGGGTTCCGGCCCGCGGGCGACGTCGGAGGGTTCGGTCCGCTGCCCGAGCAGGGTCCCGGCGAGATCGGTGAGGCCGGCGCTGATGCTGGTCGCGCCCAGCTCGGCGGTGAGGATGACCCCGGCATCCGAGCGGAACCGCAGCTCACGCGGGGCCCGCCCGCCGCTGGAGGGACCCAGTTCGCCGTCCTCGAGCAGCCCGGCGCGCATCAGGTGACCGACCCGCTGGCTGATGACCGTGCGCCCCAGCCCCGAGCGCCTGCCCAGCTCCGGCCGCGTCCGTGCGGCACCGGAGCGCACCAGGTCGAGCACCAGGACCAGATCGTCGAGCTGGTCGGACGGGATGGTTGCGGTCACGGCGGTCCCTTCGCTCGCACTACCCGGAAATTCGTACCAGTCGCCGGGGTCAGCTCGGCGTAACGTCCACCCAGTCGCGGCGCCGGGCGGAGTCCAGCACCGCGCCGGTGATCGCCGCGGCGCGGGCGCCGTCCGCCAGTGTCGGCAGGCCGTCGGGTTTTTCGCCGCGCATCGCGGCGTAGGCGTCGGCGATGAAGCCGGTGAAGCTGTCCAGGTAGCCCTGCGGGTGACCGGCCGGGACGAGATCGCGGGACGCCGCGTCGGGGCCGAGGCCGGGGTCGCCGCGGTGCAGGATCCGCGTTTCGGCCCGCCCGCCCATCCAGAGGATCTCCGGTTCCCGGTGGTCGAAGACGAACTCGGCGTCCGCGGTGTCGATCCGCAGCTGCAGCTCGTTGCGGCGGCCGGGCGAGATCTGGCTGATCACCGCCGACCCGAACACGCCCTGCTCGGTCTCGAACTGGACCAGCGCCGCGTCCTCGGTGTCCACCGGCGTGCCCGCCCGTTCCGGCACGACCCGGGGCAGGACCGCGTGCAGGCGCGCGATCCGTTGCCCGCTCACGAACTCCGCGAGATCGCACCAGTGCACGCCGATGTCGCCGAACGCCCGCGACGGGCCGCCGAGCGCGGACCGGACACGCCAGTTCGTGTCGGTGTCGCGGGAGAGCCAGTCCTGCAGGTAGGAGCCGTGGATCAGCCGCACCCGCGCGCCACGGACCCGCTCCCGCACCTCGCGCACGACCGGGTAGAAGCGGTAGGCGAAGGGGACGGCCACGACGCGGTCGGTGTCGCGCCACCGCCGCGTCAGATCGGCCACCTCGGTAACGCTCATGCCGACCGGTTTCTCCAGCACGACGTGCTTGCCCGCGGCCAGCGCGAGGCGGGTCAGCGGTGCGTGCAGCGCGTTCGGCGTGCAGATGTGGACGACGTCGACGTCCGGGGCGGCGGCCAGCTCCTCCGCCGTGTCGATCGCGGTACCGGCGCCGAGAGCCGACGCGGCCTCGCGCGAGCGTGCGGGCGTCGACGCGGCGACCGCGGCCAGGTCCTGCCCGAGGGTCCGCACCGCGCGGGCGTGCACGGCCCCGATGAACCCGGCACCGATGATTCCCGCCCGCAACGGCTCGTTCGCCACTTCGCCCCCTGTCGGCACGTCTTCTGCACTGCTTCAATCATCTAATGCATATGGTGAACATAAGTCAAGTCGCAAAAAAGGGGCGTCGTTCTCGACCAGCCTGGGGGTCACTGGGAGAACGACGCCTCCACCATGATAGCCGCTTCTCCGCGGAACGCGCATGCCGAACCGGTCCGGGCACGACAAGGGCCGAGGAGCCCCCAGGTCTCCTCGGCCGCGCATCCGCTTCAGCGGATGACGTGGGCCAGAATAGGTGCAGGGCGGGTTACCGTGTCAACGGGTCGGCGCGGGGACGAGAATGGCCGCCTGACCACCGGCCCGGCCGCTGATCGCGGCGGGCACCGTTCGAGCACGAGGATCGCGATGGACCCGGACCGGGGTGTACGGGAGGGCGGACCCCTCGCCGCCAAAATCACCCATCTGATCGCCACCCTGTACCCCGATGGCAGGCCCGGGTACGCGCGTCTGGCGGCGCAGATCCGTGAACGCACCGGAGCGACGCTGTCCAGCACGTACCTGTGGGAGCTGGCGAGCGGACGCAAACGCAACCTGACGCAGGAGACGCTGGGCACGCTCGCCGCGTTCTTCGGCGTCCCGGCCGACTACTTCCTGGACGACGCGATGACCTCCCGGGTCGACGCGCAGCTGGAACTGGCGAAGGCCCTGCGCAACCAGAAGGTCCGCTCGATCGCCCTGCGCGCGGACGGCCTGTCCGACGCTACGCTGGACGCCCTGCTGGCCATGGTCACCGAGGCCCGCGAATCCGAGCGACTCGCCCCGCCGGACGACGAGCCGGGCGCGGAGGGCCGCTGCGGGAAGCGTTGAGCGGAGGTGCCGTGCTGACCCGACCCACGCTGCGCCACACGGCGAGCGCCCCGCGTCCGCCCCGCGCCGTGGAGCCGCCGGACGAGACCCGGGCGGAGGCACCGTGCTGACCCGGCGCACGCTCCGGGAGTGCCGCGCCCTGGTGGCCGGCCTTCCGATGCCCCGTCCGTTTTCGGTGCCGGAGCTGGTCGAGGCTCTCGCCCGGCAGCGGGGGCGCCCGATCCACGTCCGGGCCCTGCCGACGGGCGCCGACGTGTGCGGGGTGTGGATCCGGTTGCCCGCGGACGACGTCATCTACGTCGAAGAGAAGACCAGCCGCCTGCACCGCGACCACATCGTGCTCCACGAGATCGGGCACCTTCTCCGCGACCACCCCGGCCCCGGCGGGGCGCACCCGCTGGCCCGCGTCCTGCCGGATCTGTCCCCCGAGCTGATCGAACGCCTCCTCACCCGCACGGCCTACACCACCGACGAGGAACAGGAGGCGGAGCTGATCGCGAGCCTCATCCGCACCGCCGCCCGCGCCCAGCGCAGCTGGACGAGCGGGGTGCTCGGCGAATTCGAGACGGCGCTCGGCCTGCGGGGCAGTTGGCAGTGACCCTCACCCGGCCCCCGTCCCGCAACGGCCAACACACCGCCCTCGCGGGCAAAATCGATGCCCGCAACGGCCAACACACCGCCCCCGGCGGCAAACACACCGCCGCGACCGTGTTTGCCGCTCCCGGCGCCGTGTTGGCCGCTCCCGGCGGCGTGTTGGCCCCTCCCGAGCGCGTGGTGGCGGCCGGAGTGGCGGGGGCCGGAGTGGCGGGGGCCGGAGTGGCGGGGGCCGGCGCGGCGCGGGGTGGCAGCGTTCCGGCGGGGGTGCGCGGGTGACCGGGGACGTCCTGCACACGATCGGGACGGCCGTGCTCGTGCCGGGGGTCGTCGCCCTGTGGGGTGCGCTGCTCGTCAGGGCAGCGGCGGCGGTCCGGGGCTCGGCGCCGCGGCGGCGGATGTTCCTCGCGGTCGCCGGGTTGGCCGCGTCGATCACCATCTACGTCGAGCCGGTCCGTTCGCTGGTGCACCACGCGCTCCACCTCGGCACCCGGTGCGGCGTCGTGATGAACGTGTGGGGTGTCCTCAGCTCGGCGCTCATCCTCGACTTCGTCCTGGCCGCCACGTCGCGCCGGCGTCCGGTGCTCGTCTATTCGGCGGCCGCGACGGTCGGCGTCGCGCTCCTGGCGCTCAACACGGGCACCTGCGTGACGTCCGCGGACGGGTCGCGGTTCGCGCTGTTCTGGTGCCTCCTCTGCCTCACCCACGTGCTGGGCACGGGGCCGTCGGCGCTTCTGTGCGCCCGCTACGCCCGCCGGGCGACGAACCTCCCGCTGCGCGCCGGGCTGTCCGTGCTCGTCACCGGGTTCGTGTCGTCGACCGTGTTCTGGGCGCTCGTCGTACCCGGCTTCCTCATCACCCGCGCCCCGTGGCTGCCCAGTGCGTTCCCGCTCAACATCGGCGTCACCGCCTGGGTGATGGCGCTCGGCATCGCCCTGCCGCAGCTGCTGCGCCTGCACCACGCGGCGGGCGACCGCCGGACACTGCGCCGCCTGGAACCGTTGTGGCGGCGCCTCACCACGGCCGTCCCGCAGGTCCGCCTGCCCGAGCACGGCCGGTGGACCAGCGACCTGAGGCTCTACCGCCGGGTCATCGAGATCCGTGACGCCGTCGTCGTCCTGCGCGACTACGCGGGCCCGGACATCGTCGAAGCCGCCCACGTGCACGCGCGCGACGACGCCGTGGCCACCGCCTGCTGGCTCCCCTTCGCCGAAGCGGCACAAGCACGCGGCGCCGCCCCGCACCCGGCCCCGGCGCCAAGCGACGAACCGGACGACTGGGCCGGGGAAGTCGGCTTCGCGCTCCGGCTCGCCGAGCACCAGAACTCGTCCGCGGTCCGGCACTTCACCGGCGGATCCGCGCGGTCCGGATGACGGGGTAGCGCCTACGAAACAGCGGCGGCGAAGAACCAGGCGACGGTCAACGCGCCCGGATCGACGACCCCGCGAGCGTGCTCCCCCACGTAACTGGCCCGCCCCCGCTTCGCCAGCAACGCCTCGGTCGACCGCGCCCCGGTATCGGCCGCGGCGGCGGCCTCCTTCAACGCCGTCTCCACGGGAGCACCCCGCTCCGCCGCGTCGGACAACGCACGAGCAGCGGGGACCATGGCGTCGACCATGGTTTTGTGCCCGACTTCGGCGCCGCCGAGCCGGCGGACCGTCCCTTCCGCCTCGGTCGCCGCCGTGGCCAGTGATCGCGTCGTCACCTCGTCGCCGAGTCCCTTCGCGAACTCGCGGAACCACATGCCGAACAGCGGACCGCTCGTGCCGCCCGTGTTGAGGAAGGCGTTGGACACCGCGGTGAACACGGCGCCCGGTGTGCTGGGATTCTCCGCGGAGAGGTTGGCGCGCACCCGGCCGAGAGCCGAACGCAGGTTCGTGCCGTAGTCACCGTCGCCTGCCAGGCGGTCGAGTTCGGTGAGTTCGGCGCCACGCTCGTCGATCACGGCGGCGAACCGGCCGATCCAGGCTCGAGTGTCCATAGTGGTCTCCTTCACCAGGTCAGGGCGGGGGTGCGCACCGGGGCGTCCCACAGGGCGGTCAGTTCGTCGTCGGCGCGCAGCAGCGTGATCGAGCAGCCGCGCATGTCCAGCGCGGTCACGTACGCTCCGACCAGCGAACGCGAAAGCCGCACACCGAGCCCGTCGAGGAAACCGGCCAGCTCGCGGTGCACCACCGACAGTTCCAGCCCGTGCGTGGCGCCCAGCCCGTTGACAATGGTGATCACCTGGTCACCCCGGCCCAGTCCGAGCGCCGCGACGAGCGGTTTCGCCAGCTCGGCAACCAGTTCCCGCGCCGGCGCGAACGGCCGTCGCCCGACCCCGTGCTCGCCGTGGATGCCGACGCCGAACTCGATCTCACCGTCGGGCAGGTCGAACGACGGCCGGTCCTGCCCCGGCTGGGTGCACGCCGCCAGCGCCAGTGCCATCGTGCGCGCCGAGGACACGATCCGGTCCCCCAGCGCGGCGACCTCGTCCAGCGAAGCGCCGTTCTCCGCCGCCGCGCCGCAGATCTTTTCCACCGCCACCACGGCCGCCGTACCGCGCCGTCCGGGTGCGCCGTCCTCCTGGCCGTCCGTGGCCAGGTCGTCGTCGACCAGCACGGTGCGCACGTCGATCCCGTCGTCGGCGGCCAGTTCGGCGGCGATGCGGAAGTTGAGCACGTCGCCGGTGTAGTTCTTGACGATCAACAGCACGCCGCGCCCGCGATCGGCCGCCCCGATGGCGGCGCGGATCTGGAACGCCGTCGGGCTGGCGAACACCGCGCCCGGAACGGCCGCGTCCAGCATGCCGGTGCCCACGAAACCGGTGTGCAGCGGCTCGTGCCCGGAGCCGCCGCCGGAAACCAGCGCGACCTTGTCCGCCTGCCGCGCCCGGACCACGTAGGCCGGGTCGTCGTGGCAGCGGACGAGATCCGGGTGCGCGCGCTGGAGCCCCTCCAGCGCCTCACGCACGAAATCGTCCGGATCGTTCACGAGCTGGCGTACCGCCATACCGCCCCTCCGTCATCGTCGACTGACATTCGACATCGTCGAATGCGGATGAACATAGAACGACCGGGGCCTGTTGTAAAGTGCGGCGGTGATCCAGTCCGTCGACCGGGCGGTCCGCGTGCTCGCCGTGCTGCAGGCGGAACGGCGGCTGAGCCTGTCCGAGATCGCCGCCCGGCTCGGGCTGGCACCGTCCACAGTGCACGGCATCATCAAGACCCTGCAGAGCCACGGCCTGGTGCTGCAGGACCGCGAGTCCGCTCGCTACCGGCTGGGCCCGGCCGTGCTCAAGCTCGGCAACGTCTACCTGGACACCCTCGAACTCCGCTCCCGCGCCCTGACCTGGGCCGCGGAACTGGCCCGCACGACCGGGTCCGCGGTGCGGACCGGGGTGTTGCTGCCGGGCGAGGTGATGATCGTGCACCACGAGCCGCGCCCGGACGGGTCACGTCAGATGCCGGAGGTCGGGATCGTCATCCCGGCCCACGCGTGCGCGCTGGGCAAGGCGATGCTGGCCTGGTCGCCGGACCTCGCGCCGGAGGAGCCGCGCAGCATGACCCGGGACACCGTGACCGATCCGGGCGAGCTGGCCGCGCACCTGGCGCGGATCCGCGACGAGGCGCTGGCGACCGAGGTGGAGGAGGCGGTGATCGGCGAATGCGGTGTCGCCGCGCCGATCTTCGACGCCGCGGGAGACGTCGCCGGGGCGATCGGGGTCGTGGTGCCGATGACGGACTGGCCTGCCGGACCGACGGTGCCCGGAGCGGTCCGCGAGGCGGCGCGGGCGGTCTCCCGCGAGCTGGGCGCACCGGCCTGGCCACCGCAGGCATGATCACCCGCCGCGCGGGTACCCGCCGCCCATGACGACCTCACCCTTCGAACCCGACCCCTACCTGGGCGAAGAGCGCATCGCCGCCGCGGACGCAGGCACCGGGGCGCCGGAACCGGCCCCCGGGTTCGGCGCCCGCGGCGAAGACCCGGAGAACGAAGACCCGGCGGACCAGGAGCGCGAAGACTCCTAATCCGCCGCAACCGGACGGGATCAGTACGGGCAGGTGGAGCGGTACTCGCTGATATCCGAATCGTTCGGCACCGGGCAGAGGAACTGGTCGTAGCGGGTGTCGTCGTCGATGAACCGCTTGAACCACGAGATCATGTACTTGGCCATCGTGGTGTTCGGCAGGTTCGGGAAGAAGTGCGACGCGTTGTCCAGCTCCATGTAGGCCTTGTCGAGCGTCCCGGGCAGCGTCGAGTAGAACGGCTGGGAATGCGACGACACGGGCGCGACCGTGTCGGCCTCGCCGCCGATGATGAACGTCGGGACCCGCACCCCGGAGAAGTTCTTGTTCAGGTCCCACGGCGCGAGCGGCACCGCGGCCTGCAGCGCGGGCCGGTCGTTCGCGGCTTCGAGCGTGCCGCCGCCACCCATCGAGTGCCCGGCGACGCCGAGGCGGCTGGTGTCGATCCGGGTGCGTACCGAGCTGCGCTGCGTCAGGTAGTCCAGTGCGGCCAGCAGCTGGTCGCCGCGGCTGGCGGGCTGGTCGTAGCGGGTGATGGTGTCGATGGTGAACACCACGAAGCCCTGGGACGCCAGGCGCGGGCCGATCCAGGCGATGCTGGACTGGTCGGCGGTGAAGCCGGGCGAGATCGCGACCGCGCCGAACGTGCCCTGGCTGGTGTCGGTCGGATAGTAGATGGTGCCGCCGCCGAAGCCGGTCACGACCAGCGAGGACACGCGGGTCTGCGACACGGCGAACGAGCCTCGGGAGGCTTCGATGCTCGACTCGGTCGGGTCGGGGCCGCGCTCGTAGGGGTTGTCCGCGGCCTGGGCGGGAACCGTCGCGGCCGCGGTGCCCGCGACCAGCGCCAGCGCCGTGACGAGCCCGGCCAGATGTCTTGGTGAACGTCGCACTGCTGGAACTCCCTTTCCGTGAGAGGGGAACCACGCAAATCTGGCAGGCTCCCGCCGGTGCGCGCATCGGTGAAATCGCCAGTCAGCGGAAGCGGGCGGCGAGCTCGACGCGCGAGCGCAGGCCCATCCGCGCGAAGATGTTGCGCAGGTGGTGGTCGACCGTGCGGTGGCTGATGACGAGCTGCGCGGCGATCTCGCGGTTGGTCGCGCCGCCGGCGACCAGCCGGGCGATCTGCAGCTGCTGCGGCGTCAGTTCCGCGGTCTTCCCGCAGCCCCCCACCGACTCCCCCGCCGCCCGCAGCTCCGCGGTGGTGCGCTCGGCCCAGTGCGGCGCGTCGTAGCGCTGGAAGATCTTCAAGGCCTCGCGCAAAAGTTCTCGCGCGGCACGGGCCTTGCGGTTGCGGCGCAGGCGGTGCGCGTAGAACAGCTCGGTCTTCGCCAGTTCCAGCGCGGTCTGGCTGGAGCGGTGCAGGCCGATCGCGGTTTCGAAGTGGTCGTCGGCGTCGGCGTCGCCGAGCAGAGCGCGGCAACGGTGGGACAGGGCCAGCCGCACGTCGCTGCCGGTGCTGCGGGCCCAGTCCTCGAACGGTGCCAGCGCCGCGGCTGCCTTGGCCTGCTGACCGCAGCGCGCCGCGGCCTCCACGAAGTGCGGCGTCGCCATCGCGCGCACGCCAGGGTGTACCCGCCCGGTCCCGGCGGCCATCAGCCGGAACCGGTCCAGCGCGTCCTCCGGCCGGTCGTCGGCCAGGTCCACGCACGCCGACGCCCAGGTGCTGAACGCGCCCGGCCTGCCCAGACCGCGGGTGGCGACCTCGTGTGACGCCGCGGCCAGGCGGGTCCGGGTGGTGTCCCGGTCGCCGCGCAGCGCCGCCTCCAGCGCGAGGATCGTCAGGTGGTCGACGGCCGAGTTGGGCTGGCCGATGGCCCGCGCCATCCGCAGACCTTCGAGCGCGTTGGACAACGCGCTCGAATGCCGGTCCAGCAACAGTTCGGAGAGCGCGACGTACACCAGGGCCCACGGGACGAGCGCGGCGGTGCCGCGGCTGCTCGCGCCGGTGACTGCGGCCACCGCCAGCTCGTGGGCCCGCGCGGCGTCGCCGAGGGTGTAGGCGGCCTGGCTCGCCCAGATCTTGGTCGCCGGTTCGTCGAGCATCTCGCCGAGGCCGACGACCCGGCGCAGCGGCCCGGCCGCGCGGTCGTGCCGTCCGCGGTAGGCGTCGCTCATGCCGGCGAAGTGGTCGAGCACGAGCCGGATCCGCGCGGAGTCGTCGGGACGGTGCAACCGCCGCGCCCGGTCGGCGATCGCGTAGTACCGCACGTAGTCGCCGGCCACGCAGCTCGCCTCCCCGGCGAGCATCAGCGCGGTGACCGCGAGATCCCGCTGCGATCCGGACAGCTGGTTCGCGGCGACCAGCAGGGTTTCGCTGGCCACCGCGGGCGTGCCTTCGCGCATTTCCAGACTGCCCTGCACCAGGTCGGCGATGCCGCGAACGGACGTGCCGCGAGCGAGCGGCCGGGCCTGTCGCAACAGCGCCCGCGCCCGGCGGGGCCGTCCGGCGAGCCAGAACTCCGCCGCCGATTCGAGCAGTTCCCCCGCGAGCTCCGGTTCGGCGCCACCGGCGAGCGCGGCCCGGTGCCAGGTGCACCGCAGCCGGTGCCGCACGGGGTCCAGTACCGACAGCAGCAGGGCGTGCACGGCGCGCCGGTCCGCCAGCGGTGCCTCTTCCCGCAGCAGGGTCTGCAGCAGCGGGCTGGCGGCGACGACGTGGTCACCGTCGAGCCGCACGAACCCGGCTTCGCGCGCGTCCTCCAGGGATCGGAGGTCCACACCGGACCGCCCGGCGGCGCGGACCATGGTGTCCACGTCGAGCCAGTCGTCGAGCGCGGCCATCAGCACGAGGTCGCGTGCGCCGGGCCCGAGTCCGGCGAGCCGTGCGCGGACGGACGCGCGCAGGCGGCTGTGCGGCGGGATGTGTCCGGTGGCGGCCAGTTCGGTGAGGGCGAGCGGGTTGCCCGAGGCCAGGTCGAGCAGGTCCGGGGCAGGGTCGGCGACGCCGTGGTCGGCCACCACCCGCGCGCTCGCCTCGCGGTCGAGCGGATCGAGCCACAGCCCGGGCAGCCCGTCGATCGGCCCGGTGGCCGAGAACAGCACGAGCACGGGCAGCGCGGACAGGCGCCGCGCCGCGAACGCCAGCGCTTCGCGGGACTCGGGATCGAGCAGGTCGGCGTCGTCGACCAGGCACAACAGCGGAGCAGGGACCTGGGCGATGGCCGCGTGCACCGTGTGCCCGAGCCGCAATGGGTCCGTGGGCGGATCCGCCTGGCCGGGCAGGAGCTGGAGCAGACCGCAGTGCGGCAAGCCCCGCTCGGACTCGACTCCCCGCGCGGCGCGGACGGTGAACCCGGACGCCTCGGCCCGTGCCGCCGCGAGCAGGGCGGACCGGCCGGAACCGGGGCCACCGAGGACCACGAGACCGCCGCCGCGCCCGTCCCGGGCATCCCCGAGCGCGCGGCGCAGGACCGTCAGTTCGCGGTCACGTCCGCGCAGAGCCACCTGGCCGACAGCATCGGCGCCCATGCCGTCATCGTGACCGACGCGCGCCACGGCCGGGAAGGGATCGAGACCGGAAACTCACCCGCTCACCGGTTTTTGCGCCAGGAACACGCACGCCCGTGACAAGTTACGGCTTGCGGCCCACCACGCCGACGATGCACTGGCCCGCGTCACTGAGCGGGTTGAGGCGCGGACCGTCCGGCCACCACGCGTCGCACGGCGCCAGCGCGCCCGGCTCGGACAGGGCGTTCGGCCTGATCAGTTCCAGGCCGGGCAGCATCGCGAGGATCTCCTCGCGCGTGCGGAACCGGCCGGCGCCCATCGGCCCGTTGACGAGGATGTCCTCGATCCGCTTCGCGACCTCGGTCAGCTGCGGCACCTCGGGGTCGAAGAAATGCGAGAACACGACGTAGGACCCGGAGGGCAGCGCGTCGATGTAGGCGCGCATGATGTCCACCGCACCATCGCCCTCGTAGTGGTGCAGGGTGCCGACGTGCAGGAGCGCCAGCGGCTGGGTGAAGTCGAGGTGCCGCCGCACGACCTCGTGTCCCAGCACCGCCGACGGAACGAAGATGTCGCCCTCGATCATGTGGACGAAGTCGTTCTCCTCCAGCAGCGCGCGGCCGTGCGCGAGGACGACCGGGTCGTTGTCGACGTACACGACCGTCGTCTCGGGCTTGGCGCGCTGCACGATCTGGTGCGTGTTCTCCGCTGTGGGCAGGCCGGAACCGCAGTCGAGGTACTGGGTCACCCCCGTCTGCGTGGCCAGGAAACGGCAGGCGCGGTTGAGGAAACCGCGGTTGCCGCGGGCGATGTCGACTGCCTCGGGCACCGCCTGGTTGATCTTCTGCATGACCGCGCGGTCGACCTCGTAGTGGTCCTTGCCGCCGAGGAACCCGTCGTAGACGCGGGCGATGCTGGGCCGCGTGGGATCGACGCCGACCGGCACCTGACTGGGTGACGAAGACATACGCACACCTTCCTCGGAGCGGGGTCCACACAGGGTAGTGGTACACGTCCGTGGAGTGAAACCACCCGTCCGTTCAGCCTACGGGCGCTTCTTCCGCCAGGGCAGAGGCCACATCGGGGTAGACCGGCAGCACCTCGCCCAGGCCGGCCAGACGCAGGGGCTGCAGCACCGTCCCGGTCGTGGCGACCACCCGCAGCGGCGTGTGGCTGCGGGTGCACCGGTCGTCCTGGTTGACCAGCAGGGTCAGCCCGCACCAGCCGAAGAAGCCGACCTCCTCCAGGTCCAGCACGACGGGCCCGGGCGGTGCGGCATCGGCGACCGCGGCGCTGAGCTCGTCCTGGAGGTGCACGAGTGAACTGAAATCCACCTCGCCGGCGACCCGCACGATCACCGCCTGACCGCGTACCTCGCGCGCGACCGTGATCAGGCCATCGGGAGAGGAGCTGACCGACATGCCGCTGCCCTCCCCTGCGCCCGTGCCCGGTGCGGTTTGTCCTATCACGCGACCTGGGGACTGTCCACCTGCCGACCGCCCTGACCAGGTGATCTGTCCTCGTCGGCCTCGTCGGGTCGCGGCATGACGATCCTGTTGCACGCAAGTTTCCTGCATTCAAGCTCTTGACATGACGTTTTCCTGCATCGACGATCCGTGTCATGCCTAAGGACGTCAAAACACGCGAGCTGGATCGCCGTATCGTGGCGGCACTGCAGCTCAACGGCCGGGCGTCCTGGGGCGCGATCGCCCGGCACACCGGCACCAGCGAGTCCACGGTGCTGCGCCGGGCGGGCCAGCTCACCGAGAGCGGGCAACTGCGCGTGATCGGCGTCGTCGACGTGCTGCGGTGCGGGCTCGGCGTGCCGGTGCTGGTGCGGTTCCGCTGCCGCCCGGGCACCGCGGGCGCGGTCGCCGAGGCTGTCGCGGCCCGTCCGGAAACGCGCTACGCGAGCGTGCTGACCGGCAGCGCCGACCTCACCGCCGAACTGGTGCTGCCCACGCACTCCGACATCGCGCGCATCCAGTCCGACGGACTGCCCGGCGGCGACGACGTCCTGGAGACCGAAACGCTCGCCGTCATGCGCACCTTCACCTCCAACCACGACTGGGACTCCGGCGTGCTCGGCGCGGACGCCGTCGCGGGCCTGCGCGGACGGGAGGTGCGGCCGTTCGAGGAGCAGCTGTGGGAGCGGCCGCCGGAGCAGCCGGACGAGCTGGACCTGGCGATCATCGCCGCGCTCGGCGAGGACGGCCGGATGTCGTTCAAGGAGCTGTCCCGGCAGGTCGGCGGCAGCGAGTCGACCGCGGCGCGGCGGGTGGACAGCCTCGTCAAGCGCGGCTGCCTGCGCTTCCGGACCCTGGCCGAACCGGAGATCCTCGGCTACACCGTCGAGTTCATGCTGTGGCTGTCGGTGCTGCCCGCCCACCTGGACGCGGCCGGGCAGCAGCTGGCGGCCCATCCGGGCACGCGCTACCTGTCCGCGACCACCGGCCGGTTCAACCTGGTCGGCCAGGTCGTGCTGCGCCACTACGGCGAGCTCTACCGCCACACCACCGATGTCGTGGGCGCGCTGCCCGGCCTGCGGGCCGCGGACGTCACGCTGCAGGTCTCCACCCTCAAGCGCGCCTGGACCCCCACTCCCCGAACCGTTCTGGAGGACGCGTGACCGAGCAGCTTTCCCCGTGGCAGTGGGACGAACCCACGTGGCGGGGCCATGTCGAGCGCGTGCGGGCCGGGCGGTCGCTGCGGCCGTCGTCGTGGCCGGGTGGCGCACGCGTCGCGGTGGCGTTGTCGTTCGACTCCGACCACGAAACACCCGCCCTGCGCGACGGTGAGGTGCTGCCCGGCAAGCTCGCCCAGGGCGAGTACGGCGCGCGGGTCGGCGTGCCGCGCATCCTGCGCCTGCTGGATTCCTTCTCCGCGCCGGCCACGTTCTTCATGCCCGCCGTGTCGGCGCTGCTGCACGACGGCGAGGTGAAGTCCTACGTGGATGGCGGGCATGAGGTCGCGCTGCACGGCTGGATCCACGAGCGCAACACCTCGCTGCCCCCGGAGACCGAACGGGACCTCGCCTTCCGCGCGGCCGACACGCTGGAGCGGCTGGCAGGCACCCGTCCGGTGGGCATCCGCACGCCGTCGTGGGACTTCTCCGCGCACACCCTGGAGATCACGCGCGAACTGGGACTTGCCTACGACTCGTCGCTGATGGCCGACGACGACTGCTACGAACTGCTGGCCGACGGCGAACCCACCGGGGTCGTCGAGCTGCCGGTGGAGTGGATCCGCGACGACGCACCGTATTTCATGATGGACCGGTTCGCGTCGCTGCGCCCGTACACACCGCCGCGCGGGGTCCTGCCGATCTGGCGTGACGAGTTCGACGCCGCCCATGCCGAGGGCGGGCTGTTCCAGCTCACCCTGCACCCGCACATCATCGGCCACCGCTCGCGGATGGCCGTCCTCGCCGAGCTGCTGGAGCACATCGGCGGTCACGACGTCTGGTTCGCCACGCACGCCCAGGTCGTCGCCCACGTCCTCGCCGAGCAGGAGACACCATGACCACCCGGGCCGCCACCGGGCAGGAGCACCGGCTCACTCCCGCCCAGCGCAAGGCGATCGTCGCCGGCGCGGTCGGCAACACCGTCGAATGGGTCGACTGGGCCGTCTACGCCACGTTCGCCCCGGTGTTCGCCGGGCAGTTCTTCACGCCGGGCAACGAAACCACCGCATTGCTGTCCACTTTGGCCGTCTTCGCGGTCGGGTTCGTCATGCGGCCGATCGGTGGCGCGGTGCTCGGCGCCTACGCCGACCGGCACGGCCGCAAGAAGGGCCTCACGCTCACCATTTCGCTCATGGCGGGCGCGTCGCTGGTGATCGCGGTGTGCCCGACGTATGAGAAGGTCGGCGTGCTCGCGCCGCTGGTGCTGCTGCTCGCGCGCCTGGTGCAGGGTTTCTCGGCGGGTGGCGAGTTCGGGTCGTCCTCGGCGTTCCTGATCGAGTCGGCCGCGGACGGCCGCCGCGCCTTCGCGGGTTCGTGGCAGCAGGTTTCGGTCGGCGCGGGCGCGCTGATCGCGTCGCTGCTGGGCACGGTGCTGAACTCGACGCTGTCGGAGCCGCAGTTGCAGAGCTGGGGCTGGCGCCTGGCGTTCGCCATCGCCGGGATGCTCGGCCTGGTCGGGCTGTGGCTGCGCCGCTCGGTGCACGAGACGGAGGCGTTCACCCGTATCAAGGACCGGCCGCGGGGCAACCCCCTGACGGCGATGTTCCGCGACCATCCGAAGGCCGCGCTGCGGGTGGCCGGGGTGACCATCGCCGGCACGCTCATCTACTACGTGTGGGTCACCTACATGCCCACCTACGCCCACCTCGCGACCGGGATCCCGCTGAGCGAGGCGCTGCTGGCCAACACCCTCGCGATCGTGGTGTTCCTGGTCCTGTTGCCCTTCGGCGGACTGCTGTCCGACCGGATCGGCCGCAAACCGACCATGGCCGCCTTCGCCGTCGGGTTCCTGCTGTTCTCCTGGCCCGCGTTCCACTTCCTGGCCGACAGCTTCTGGACACTGCTGGTCATCGAGATCGTGGGTATGGTGCTGATCATCGGTTACTCGGCCAACTGCGCCGTGATCATGGCCGAGCAGTTCCCCGCCGAGGTCCGCACGACCGGCATCGGGCTGCCCTACGCGCTGGCCGTGGCGCTCTTCGGCGGCACCGCGCCCTACGTGACGACCTGGATGAACACCGGCGGCCTCGGTCACCTGGTGTGGCTGTACGTGGCGATCGCGGCGCTGATCGGCGTCGGCGTTTACACGACGATGCCGGAGACCAAGGGAAAGGAGCTGTAGTGCGGCACGTGCTCGTCACCGGCGCCGCGAGCGGGATCGGGGCCGCGATCGCGGCGCGGTTCCGCGGCGACCGGCTGACCCTGGCCGACCTCGATGCGGAGCGGCTGGCCGCGCGAGCGCGTGCGCTGGAGGCCGCGTCGTTCGCGGGAGACCTGGCCGATGCGGGCTTCGCTTCGTCGCTTGTGGACTCCGCCGGAGACGTCGACGTGCTCGTCAACGCCGCCGGGATCTACCCGGCCACTCCCCTGCTGGAGATGACGGCGGCAGCGTGGGACCGGGTGCAGGACGTCAATGTGCGCGCGGCGATGCTGACGACTGTCGCGTTCGGACGGCAGTGCGCCGCGGCCGGGAAGCCCGGCGTGGTCGTGAACATCTCCTCCGGCGCGGCGACCCGCGCGCGCCCGGGTGCCGCCCACTACGCGACATCGAAGGCCGCGCTGGAAATGCTGACCAAGGCGTGCGCGGTCGAGCTGGGTCCACAACGGATCCGGGTGAACGCGGTGAGCCCGGGCTTCGTGACCGTGGACAGCACGGCCAATCCGGTCACCGAGGAGTACGCGGCCGCGGTGTCGGTGAACCCGCTCGGGCGGCGCGGTCTGCCCGGTGACATCGCCGAGGCGGTGCACTGGCTGGCGGGCGAGCAGGCTTCGTGGATCACCGGCGCCGTGCTGCGCGTGGACGGCGGCTCGACCGCGGGCGCGCCGGGGCTGCCGCTGCACTGGAACGGCGCGACAGCCGTTCAGGAGGGCGATGAACATGTCTGAGGAGTACACGGTCGTCGGCGGCGGGGCGATCGGCGGCACACTGGCGTTCCACCTGGCCAGGGCCGGGCACCCGGTCCGGATCGTGGACACCGACGCCGCGCACGTCACCGCGATCCGGCGTGGCGGACTGGTGCTGCGCCGACCGGAGGGTGACTCGTCGGTGGCGGTGGAAGCGTTTTCCCCCGACGACGCGCCCGCCCGGCTGACGCGAGTGCTGCTCGCGGTGAAGGCGCAGGCGACCGAGCACGTGCTGCCGTGGCTCGCGCCGCGGCTGGCGCCGGACGGGTTCGTGGTGTCCCTGCAGAACGGGCTGAACGAGCAGGCGATCGCGGCGGCCGTCGGCGCGGAGCGGACCGTCGGGGCGTTCGTGAACCTGTTCGCCGACGTCGTCGAGCCCGGCGTGATCCGGGACGGTGGCCAGGGCGCGCTCGTCGTCGGCGAACCGGACGGGCGGATCACGCCACGGGTCGAGCGGATCGTCGCCGACCTGCAGGCGTGGGGCCCGGCCAAGGCGACGGCGAACGTCGAGGGTTTCCTGTGGTCGAAGCTGGGTTTCGGTGCGATGCTGACCACCACCGCGCTCGCGGACGCGCCGATGGCCGACCTCATCGACCGGCACCGGCCGCTGATGGCGGCCGTCACGGCGGAGGTGCTGGCGGTCGCGGGTGAGCGGGTGCTGGAACCGTTCGACCAGTTCGACCCGGCCGCGTACCTGCCGTCGGCGTCCGCCGGTGAGCGGGAAGCGGCCACCGGCCGGCTGGTGACGTGGCTGCGCACCCAGCCGAAGGACCGCAGCGGCATCTGGCGCGACATCGCGGTGCGGCACCGGCCGGTCGAGGTGCACCACCACTACGGGCCGGTGCTGGCCGAGGCCGCGGAGCGGGGTGTGGAGGTGCCGTTGCTGACGGCGATGCTCGCCCTCTTGCGGGACGTCGAAAGCGGTCGCAGGCTCATGTCGGAGGATCACCTGGGCGAACTGGAGCGGATGCTGTGAGGGACGTTCGGGCGCTGCACGAGTGGGTGCGCGCACACCGTGACGAGCTGGTCGACGATCTGGGCCGCTACGTCGGCCTGGAGACGCCGAGCACCGACCGGCCGCTGCTCGATGCCGGACTGTCCTGGTTGGACGGATGGCTGCGGGCGCGGCTCGGTGAACCGTCGTCGGTGCGGGTGACCCACGGCGGGGACTTCGGTGACGTGCACGTCTACGACTACGCGGGTTCCGGCGCGGATCCGGTGCTGCTGCTGTGCCACTACGACACCGTATGGCCACAGGGGACACTGGCCGGGTGGCCGTTCACCGTGGACGGTGACCGGGCGACGGGGCCGGGTGTGTTCGACATGAAGGCCGGGCTGGTCCAGGTCGTATGGGCGTTGCGGGCGCTGGAGGCGGCGGGACTGCCGCGTCCGCCGGTGCGGCTGGTGCTCAACGGCGACGAGGAGATCGGCAGCCCGGTCTCACGCCCGGTGATCGAGGACGCCGCGTCCGGCGTCCAGGCGGCGCTGGTCTTCGAAGCCGCCGCCGACGGCGCCGTGAAGACGGCACGCAAGGGCGTCGGCATCTACCGGATCACCGCGACCGGGGTGGAGGCGCACGCCGGACTCGATCCGGGCAAGGGCGCGAGCGCGGTCGACGAGATCGCGCGAATGGTGCTGGCGCTGCACGGGCTGACGGATCTGCAGGCCGGGACGACGGTGAACGTCGGCGTGGTGTCCGGTGGTTCGCGGGGCAACGTGATCGCCGGTTCCGCTTCCGGCGAGGTCGACGTGCGCGTGTCGAGCGCGGCGGAGGCGGCACGCATCGAGGCGGCGCTGACCGGGCTGACGGCGCACGACGTCCGCGCCTCCGTCTCGGTCGAGGGCGGGTGGAACCGCCCGGTGATGGAACGCAGCGAGGGCATCGCGTCGCTGTTCTCGCTGGCACAGGGCCTGGCCGCCGAGCTGGGCGTGACGCTGCGGGAATGCGCGGTCGGCGGAGCCAGCGACGGCAACTTCGTGGCCGCGATGGGCCTGCCGGTGCTCGACGGCTTCGGCGCACTCGGCGACGGCGCCCACGCCCGGCACGAACACATCAGCGTGGAGGGCATGCTGGAACGCAGCGCGCTGGCCGCCGCCGTACTGCACGCGCTGGCCTTCCCCAATGCCGCACGGGGGAACGCCGGGGGTTGGTCAGCCGCCGGCGAGGAAGGCGCGTCCCCGCGGTGAGAGGCGGTAGCCCTTCTCCAGGCTTTCCGTCAGGCCCAGTTCCTTGAGCCACCGGACGCGGCGCTTGAAGACGTCCCTCGGCAAACCCACCCGCTCGGCCAGTTCGACCGCCCGCACGGCCTCGTTGCCCGCGATCAGCCGCAGGAACGCGCCCGTCCAGGGCACCTCCGCCACGCGGTCCATCCGCCACAGGGCGGCGCCGATCGCGGCGCGGTCGTCGTCGCTCAGGCCGGCGGTTCCGCGGAGCGCCACGCGCGGGTCCGGGCCGGCCATCCGCAGCCCGATGCGGTACAGCGTCCCCTCCCCGCGACCGGTGACCTCCGACGGGGAGGTGAAGCCCGCGGCACGGGCGTCGGCGTCGCTCACCGAGGTGACCTCCTCCACCGAGGTCACCTCGACCACCCCGGCCGCGGTGCGCATCCGCGAGCCGGGCCGCACGCACGGCGCGTCCCACCGGCGGAACGCCAGCGTGATGCTGCCGTCGGCCAGTCCCTCGATCGCCCTGCGGTCGAAGAGCATGCCCCAGTCTGCCACGCCGAATCCGTCGTGGCAGCCTCGTCAACGTCGGCTGAGCACCCGCGTCAACACGGATTCCAGCATCCCGGCCGGGTCCGGTGTCCGCGTCGTCGAGCGCCACGCGATGAAACCGTCGGGGCGCACCAGCAACGCACCACCCTCCGCCAGGCCCACGGCCTCGCGCCATCCGGTGTCCGGCAGGACCGCGCTTCCCACGTCGAGCCCCAGCCGGGCGCCGGCCTTGCCCGCCGCTTCGGCCCAGAGCGAGTCCGACGAGAACACCGTCAACCGTGACCCCACAAGATCCAGTGTGGACACGCCGGAGGAGACCCACCGGTGCGGCAACCGGGATCCCGGCGCCCCGTCCAGCGCGGCCACGACGTCCTCGGTGGACGGTGGCTCGACCACGGCGCCGATCACGGCCGACGAATCGTACCGGTAGCCCATCGTCACCATCGGCGCGTTCCACGCCCCCACCGCCGCGCGCTCGGCGACCGCGGAGGCGTCCCAGTGGATCCGCGGGTTCTCCCACCGCAGCGCCGCCTGCCGCGTCACGAACTCCGCCACGGCGTGCCGCTCGTCGTGGTAGGTGTCCAGCAACCCGTCGCCCGCGCGCCCGGACAGCACCATCGCCAGCTTCCAGGCCAGGTTGTGCGCGTCGGCCAGACCGGTGTTGAGCCCGAACGCCCCCAGCGGGGAGATCGCCCGCGCCGCGTCTCCGGCCAAAAACGCCCGCCCCGCCCGGAACCGCTCGGCCATCCGCAGCGTCGCGCGCCACCACTTCGCCGCGATCACGGTGACCGGCACGTCTTCTCCGAGCGCTGTGCGCACCAGGTCCTCCGGCGTGCCCGGCGCGGCGGTGTGCAGCACCCACCGCCGCTCCCCCACGCTCAACAGCATCCCCCGCACCTCGGGGTGCTCGATCTCGGCCATGGTCGGCATCGGCCCGAAGTGGCCGTTGAGGTCCGCCTCGAACAGGATGTTCAACGTCGGGGCCCCGACCTCACCGGGCCCGGTGGCGCCGATCCCGAGCGCGGGCCGGACGGCGGTGTTCACCCCGTCCGCGCCGACGAGGTAGCGGGTCCGCAGCACCCGACCGCCGGACAACGCGACGGACACCCCGTCGCCGTCCTGGTCCAGGCCGGTGACGGCGGCGCCGAATTCCACCGTCACGCCGCGGTCGAGCGCCGCGGGCAGGAGGGCCGCGTCCAGCCGGTCCTGCGGGTAGTGCCCGCGCGGACTCTCCGGGGAGACCGCGGACACCGGGTACGGCGCCCGGTCGCGATCGATCTCCGCCACCGTGCGCGCGTCGGCCTTCCACAGCGCGGTCGATCGGACCGCCACGGCTTCGAGCGCGGGCCCCAACCCCACCTCGCGGAAGAACTCCAACGTGCGCGGGCTGATCCCGAGCGCCCTCGGGTGCACCGACAGCTCCGCCCGGCGCTCCACGACGTGCACCCGCACCCCGTGGTGGGCGAGAAACACGGCAGTGGCCAGACCGACCGACCCGCCACCGGCCACCACTACGTCCGACATGCTGTTTCTCCCTTCGACTGGGAACAGTGTTCCCACTTATGGGCACACTGTACCCGACAGGTACGCTGTTCCCATGCCCTCGCCGAAGAACCCGCCGACCGCGGTCTGGATGCGCGACCGGAGCACGCGGACCCGGCCGGTCGTCACCGAGGACAAGATCGTGCGGACGGCCATCGCCATCGCCGACGCCGAGGGCCTCGACGCCCTGTCCATGCGCCGGATCGCGAGCGAGATGGGCTCCGGCACCACCTCGCTGTACCGGCACGTGGCGAGCAAGGACGAGCTGATCGAGCTGATGGTGGACGCGATCCACGGCGAGGAGGCGGCTCCACCGCCCTCCCCGGACGAGGACTGGCGCGACGAACTGGCCGGCCTCGCACGCAGGTCCCGCGTCGTGCTGCTGCGGCACCCCTGGCTCGCGCAACAGGCGGCCCGGTGGCCCACGCTCGGCCCCAACGTCATCGCGCGCGCCGATCACGAACTGGGCGTGGTCTCCCGGATGACGAACGACCCGACCCTCGCGTCACTGGTCGTGACCACGCTCAACACACACGTGCTGGGCGCGGTCTCCGCCGAACTGGCCGAGCTGGAGACGCAGCGCAGCACGGGCATGACCGAGGGCGAGTGGCGCGGCTGGGTCGGTGCCTACGTCCGGCAGGTCGTCGAGTCCGGGCGGTACCCGCACTTCAACCGCCGGGTTCTCGAGGCCGCCGACCCGGACTTCGACGCGCGGTTCGAGTTCGGGCTGGACTGCCTGCTCACCGGCCTCGAAGCGGCACTGCGCGGACCCTGACCGCGGGCGGATCCCGGGTCAGCCCGCCGCGAGCGCCTCTTCGACGGTGTCGTGCAGGTCGAGCACCTTGTCCAGCCCCGTCATGGTGAAGATCCGCCTCAGCGAGCCCGGGGCCACGATGCGCAGCACGATGCCCGCGGTGCCCGCGGTGCCCGCGGAGGTGAGCACCGCGAGCCCGGACGAGCCCAGGAACTCGACACCGCTGAGATCGATGACGACGAGTCGCGGCCGCCGCGCGGCGAGACGGCGGAAAGCGGCCTCCAGCCGGGGCGCGGTGGCCAGGTCGAGTTCACCGCTGACGGCGAGAACGGCGACATCGCTGCCCGGCCACCGGGAGCCGACGGAGAGTGGTGCCGACTGGGGAACGCCAGCCGGCTCCTCGGGAACGTGCGAAGCCCGGGTCATTGCGCGCTCGCCTACCCTCCGGGTCGCGACAGCATGATCGAGCGGCTGCCTGCTGAACCGCGTCCAACCAGCGTAGTCGACCCGGCGCCGGCCACACCACCAGGCACCATCACGCCAACGACTGTCCGCGCCCGCACCTCCGGAGAGCGGCGCCCAGCATCCGGGCGCCCCCGGAACCCGGACCCTGCCGAGCATCCGAGGGCCCGGTACGGTGAACCCGGCCGGCCTCCCGCCACCCGGATGCGCCTCCATCGGTCACCTGACGTGGCTACTCGCGTGAATGCGCCACCCGCCCGCGCGATGGAGCTGTGACAGAAGGCGTCCCTATGTCCACTTCGGAACCGATCCGGCCCCCGTGACGATCACCGACCCGGTATGTTCGGCGCTGTCATGACAACACCCGATCAACCGTTCCTGCTCGACACACTGCGCGCCGAGATCCACGGGATCGGGGTCCTCGCCGCGCCGGCCGACCCGGATCTCCCCGTTCCGGCGTGTCCGGGGTGGACCGTCGGCAGGCTGATCCGGCACCTGGGCGGTGTCGCGCACCGGGTCACGGACTGGGTCGACACGCAGACACTGCCGCTGGACTGGGAACGCGAGCCGCCGGACGGGCAGGACGCGCTGGAGTGGTTCCGCGCCGCGGCCGACGGCCTGTTCCGCAGCCTCGCGAGCCGTCCGCCGAGCTTCCCGTGCCAGACCTGGTTCCCCGCCGACCGCACGTTCGGCTTCTGGCGCAGGCGCATGGCCCACGAGTTCACCGTGCACCGCGTCGACCTGGAACAGGCGCTCGGCTTTCCGCCCGTGATCGATCCGGCGCTGGCCGCCGACGGCGTGGACGAGGTGCTGACGCTCTGGCTGGCGGAGCCGAACCGCCCCGCCCCCGAGCCGACGATCACCGTGCCGGGGCGGGGCGAGGTGTTCGAGGTCCACTGTCCGGGTCGCGTGTGGACGGTCACGATGCCTTCGGGTGACGGCAATCCGGTGATCCGCCCCGAAGCCGCGGCAGCCGCGGACGGCCGGGTGTCGGGGGAAGCCACGGATGTCGATCTCTGGTTGTGGGGACGCGGTTCCCTGGATGCGCTGACCGTGTCCGGCGATGTGTCCGCGCTCCGGCGCACTGTGGAGTCGTGCACGCGCTACCCGGCTGATTGAATCGCCCGAAGACGGCCGGTGACCTTGCGCACGAGAGGACCCCCTGATGCTCGGCGAAGGCCCAGAATGGGTGGATTGCGCGACGAGTGGGGAGGGCCCGATGCAGGAGCCGTTGTTCGACTCGGTGGACGAGGTCGTCGAGCGCCTGGCCGGTGCGGGGTACCTGGCGTCCACGGCCGTCGCCACCACTGTCTTCCTCGCCGACCGTCTCGGCAAGCCACTGCTGGTCGAAGGGCCCGCCGGGGTCGGCAAGACCGAGCTGGCCAACGCGCTGGCGCGGGCCACCGGCAGTGACCTGATCCGCCTGCAGTGCTACGAGGGCATCGATGAGGCCCGTGCGCTCTACGAGTGGAACCACGCCAAGCAGCTGCTGCGCATCACCGCGGGCCGCGACGAGGGCTGGGAGCAGGCCCGCGACGAGGTGTTCAGCGAGGAGTTCCTGCTCCCCCGCCCGCTGCTCAAGGCGATCCGCAACCCGGACCCGACCGTCCTGCTGATCGACGAGACCGACAAGGCCGACGTCGAGATGGAGGGCCTGCTGCTGGAGGTCCTCGGCGATTTCCAGGTGACCGTGCCGGAGCTGGGCACGATCAGCGCGCGGCGCCGCCCGTTCGTGCTGCTCACCTCCAACGCCACGCGCGAGCTGTCCGAGGCGCTCAAGCGGCGGTGCCTGTTCCTGCACCTGGACTTCCCGGCGCCGGAGCTGGAACGCGACATCGTCACGCTCAAGGTGCCGGGCCTGGACGCGCGCCTGACCGACTCGGTGGTGCGGGTGGTCGGCGCGCTGCGGTCGATGGAGCTGCGCAAGGCGCCCTCGATCGCGGAGACCGTCGACTGGGCCCGCACGCTGCTCGCGCTGGGCGCGGACACGCTCGACGAGCAGGTGGTCGAGACCAGTCTGGGTGTGATCCTCAAGTACCAGAGCGACCACCGGAAGGCCGCCGCCGAGCTGCGGCTCGACACGCTCCTGTCATGAGCGCCTCCGCCCTGCCCGAGCGGCTCGTCGAGTTCGTCGGCTCGCTGCGCGAGCACGGGATCGCCGTCGGGCCCGGCGAGACCGTCGACGCGGCGGCCGCGGTCGACGTGCTGGGGCTGGCCGACCGCGAGCAGCTGCGGGCCGCGCTCGCCGCGACCGTGCTGCGCCGGTCGGGTCAGCGGGCGACCTTCGACTCCTTGTTCGACCTGTACTTCCCGGTCGCGGTCGGTTCCGCCGAATCGGCGGGACCACCGCCCGCGGACGCGGCCGAGCTGCGGGAGGCGCTGGTCGCCGCGCTGGCCGAGGGCGACGAGGCGCGGTTGCGGTCCCTGGCCTCGGCGGCGGTCGAGGAGTTCGGGCGCTACGGATCCTTCGGCGACGGCGGTTCGGGCGGCGGAGCGGGCGGGATGCGCGGCTGGTCCGCCTACCAGGCCCTGGACCGCGTGCGGCCGGACGCGCTGCTGAACCGGGTGCTCACCACGATCCGCGCCGACGACGGCGCTTTCGCCGAGGCGGTCGCCCGCACCGAGGCCCGTTCCCGCATCACGCGTTACCGCGAGGCGGTGCAGGCCGAGGCCCGCCGCCGCACAGCCGAGCTGCGTGGCCGCGAGCGCATCGCGCACTACGCGGTGCCGCCGCAGACCGATCTGGTCAGTTTCACCAACGCGACCCGCGCCCAGCTGGCCGAACTGCGCCGCACGATCCAGCCGTTGTCCCGCAAGCTGGCGACACGCCTGGCGACCCGCCGCCGTCGCGCGCGGCGCGGGCAGATCGACCTGCGCCGCACGCTGCGCCGGTCGCTGGCCACCGGCGGGGTGCCGATGCGCCCGGCGATGCGCGATCGCCGCCCGGGCCGTCCGGAGCTGGTGCTGCTGTGCGACATGTCCGGTTCGGTGGCCGGGTTCGCGCAGTTCACGCTGCTGCTGGTGCAGGCGCTGTCCGACCAGTTCAGCAAGATCCGCACGTTCGCGTTCGTCGAGCTGACCGACGAGATCACCGGCCTGGTCACCGCGGGCTCCGCCGATCCGGAGGGCCTCGCGCGGCGGATCCTGACGCAGGCGAAGCTCACGCGCTGGGGCATGAGCAGTGACTACGGCGGTTCGCTGGCCAGTTTCGTCGACGGCTGGGCCGATGCGGTCGGTCCGCGCACGTCGGTGCTGATCCTCGGCGACGGGCGCACCAACGGCGGTGACCCGAACCTGGAGGCGGTGCGCCGCATCGCCGGCCGGGCCAAGCACGTGCACTGGCTCAACCCGGAAGCGCGATCAGCCTGGGGCACCGGCGATTCCGCCGCGCTGGAGTACGGCCGGGTGGTGCCGATGCACGAGTGCCGCAACCTGCGGCAGCTCACGCACCTGGTGACCGAGCTGCTGCCCGGCTGAGTCCGCGCGGGAGGAGTAACGAAGTCGTCTCGCGGGAAGTAATTCTCCTGCTGCCGCGTGTAAGCGGTGAACTTCCGGGAAACCGGACCGCATGGCGGGAGTGGGCAGGCGGGCGTTTCTCACCGCGATACTCGCGGGTGCGGCGACGACGGCGTGTGGCAGTGGGGAACCGTTCTTTTCCCCACCAAGGCTTTCCCGGCTGCCCCCGAACCAGCCGCCACCGCTGGACGGGCCGGCGGCCGGGCTGCGCTCGTTCCCCGCGCAGGTCGCGGCGCACAGCGTCCTCGACGACCACCTGCTGGTCGGCTACTGCGGCGCGCCGGGAAGCCCCGCGCTGGGCCGTATGACCGGTGACCTCCAGGCGGCCTCCGCGCAGCTACGTGAGCTGATCGCCACCTACCCGCGGGGCCGGCCGGTCGTGCCGGTGGTCGAGCTGATCGCCACGACGGTGAACTCGGCCCCCGGCCCGGACGGCATGTACCGCAGCCGGGCGAGCGACGACACGATCCGCCGGTACCTGGAGGCGGCGCGGGCGATGGACGGTCAGCTGCTGCTCGACATCCAGCCCGGCCGGGCGGACTTCCTGCCCGAGGTGCAGGCGTTCGAGCGGTGGCTGACCGAACCGGACGTCGGGGTGGCACTGGATCCGGAGTGGGCCGTCGAACCGGGTGTCGAGCCGGGCGAGGAGTTCGGGCGCACCACCGGCGAGGAACTGGACGGCGTGGCCACCTACCTCGCGTCGCTGGTCGCGCGGCACGGGCTGCCGGAGAAGATCATGGTGTACCACCAGGTCGCGGTGTCCGTGGTCGAGGACATCGCGGGCCTGAAACGACACAGTGGCGTCGCCGTGGTCAACGTGGTCGACGGCATCGGCAGCGCCGGGGCGAAGAAGGCGACCTGGGACATGGTGATGAAGCGCAGGCCGCCGCACGTGAACGCGGGCTTCAAGCTCTTCTACCAGGAGGACACGCGTGGTGGGCAGGCGCTGATGCAACCCGAAGAGGTGCTCGCGCTGAACCCGGAACCCGTGTACGTGGTCTACGAATAGGGCCCCCGAGCGCGGGGCAGTTGGGAGTCCGCACTCGGGGGCCACTCGCCTGCCACGTCGCTCCGAGGGGGAGTTCGAGCGCCGGGCAAGACGGCGGTGCCGGAGGTGTCGCGCCCACCCTCCGCGCGGGCCATACCAGTGAATCGAGGCAGAAGCAGGGCGCGTTACTGGCAGGTCTTCAACAGTTTTCAGGAAATCCAGGAGATGTCGTCGGGCCGGCTACCGAGGCGCTGGTCGTGTGAGGTGGCTCGCATGACCCGGAACACTAGCGATCGTTGAACGATCCGTCAACAGGGTTGCTCGATCGTTCAACAATCCTCTACTCTGTGGCGCATCACACCCGTTCGGAAAGGTGCCCCGATGACCGCGTCCACCCTGACCCACCGCGACGCCGAGTTCCTGAAAGCGGTTGCCGATGGCCGCGTCGAACTCACCGCGAGCAGCGAACCGCACGTCTACGTCGACGGTCTCTCCTGCTGCGACCAGTTCGGCGCCCGCCTGCTGATCCACGCCGGCCTGGTCCGGCGGGTCCCCGGCACCGGCGCCCGCATCCCCGCCCGGCTCACCGACGCCGGCCGCGAAGCCCTGCTCTGACGCCTCAGCCGCGCGTCCACTGTGGACGGCTGCGGTAGAGCACGGCGACGAACGCGGGCACCCCGATGATCGACGTGACCACACCGACCGGGATCTCCTGCGGGTCGAGCACGGTGCGCGCCAGCGTGTCGACCCACACCAGCAGCACCGCGCCCGCCACCGCGGTGACCGGCAGGAGCCGTCCATGGCCCGGTCCGACGAGCGCGCGGGCCGCGTGCGGGAGCACCAGCCCGACGAACCCGACGGCACCGCACGCGCTCACCAGCGCGGCGGTCATCAACGCGGTCGTGCACAACAGCACGAGTCGTGTGCGGGCGAGTGAGACACCCAGCGCCGCGGCCAGATCCTGGCCGTAGGCGAGCACGTCGAGCGTGCGGGAGTGGCCGAAGCACACCAGCAGCGCGATCACCAGCACCGCGAAACACATCGCCACTTCCGGCCAGGACGCGCTGCTGAACGAGCCCAGCAGCCAGAACAGCACGCCCTGCGTGGTCTGCGCGTCGCCCGCGGTCAGCACGACGAACGAGGTCAGCGCGGAGAACAGCTGCATCGCGGCGACCCCGGAAAGCACCACACGCTCGGTGGTGCCGCCGAGGGTCTGGCTCAGCAGCAGCACGAGCCCGAACGACAGCACGGCACCGGCGAACGCGCCCACCGACAGCGACACCACGCCGCCACCGACCCCGAGCACCACCACCAGCACCGCGCCGGTCGACGCGCCGGAGGACACGCCGAGCACGAACGGATCGGCGAGCGGGTTGCGCAGCAACGACTGCATGACCGCGCCACACACCGCCAGCCCCGCCCCGCACACCGCGGCGAGCAGGGCCCGCGGGATCCGCAGGTGCCACACGATGCCGTCGCGGATCGGCGTCAGCACCGCGTCACCGAGGCCGAGGTGCGCGAGCACGGTCGAGTAGACGTCGCCGACCCCGATGCCCGCCGGGCCGATCGTCACCGCGACCGCGATCGACACGACGAGCAGCGCGAGGCCCCCGGCGCACAGCGGAACGACGCGCGCGCTGCGCCTCACCCGGCGAGACCGAACCCGCGCAGCGCGGCGGCGACCTGCTCGGTGCCGTCGACGGTGCGCAGTGTCGGGTTCATCGCCTGCCCGGACAGCAGCACGTAGCGCTTGTTCCGCACCGCGGCCAGGTCCCGCGTCACCGGGTGCGATTCGAGAAAGGCGATCTTCGCCTGTGCGGTCTCCGCGGTCTGGGAGCGCCGGGTCAGGTCGCCGAGGACGATCACGTCGGGGTTGCGCGCGGCGACGGTCTCCCAGTTGATCTGCGGCCACTCGTCGTGGGTGTCGTCGAAGACGTTGCGCGCGTGCAGGGTGGCGGTCATGATGCCGGGCGAACCGCAGCACCCGGCGAGATAGGGCGCTTCGGAGTTGGCGAACCAGTACATCAGGCTCACGTTCGACGCGTCGGTGCCCGCCGCGGCGCGCATCCGCTCCTGCAGGCTCGCGACCAGCTGTTCCCCGCGGTCCTCGACCTCGAAGATCCTCGCGAGATCGCGGATCTCGGTGTAGACCGGGTCCATGGTGAGGGTTTCGGTGCGCTTGCCGTCGCCGCCACCGCTGGTGTCCAGTGCGCAGTCGGCCGGCGCCAGGTAGGTCGGCACGCCGAGCTGTTCGAACTGCTCGCGCGTGGCGACGCCGCCCCTGCCGAGGGTGCTCCCGAACGAGGCGGCGACGAAGTCCGGCTCGGTGGCCAGGACGGTTTCGAACGACGGGTTGTTCTCGGCCAGCCGCGGCACCTTCGCGTTGTCCGCGGCGAGGTCGGGCAGCACCGGGTCGGTCCAGGTGGCGGTGCCGGCCATGCGGTCGGCGAGGCCGAGGGACAGCATGATCTCCGCGGAACCCTGGTTCAGCGCCACCGCCCGCTGCGGGGGCTTGGTCACCCGGACCTCGTGCCCGCAGTTCTCGATCGTCCGCGCGGCGCCGTCCGCGGGGGCGGCGCTCGCGCAGGCGGAGAGCGCCAGGACGGCGGCGAGCAGAACGGCTGGCAGGCGGAGAGATCGCACACTGGCCCCTTGCGTCGAGGGCTCATGCGCGGAGCCCGGTCCAACGGTGTCCCCTCACGGGGTGGCCAGCAGGTCTTCGGACTCGGGGTCAACCGGACGGAACGCCTTCCCGGACGCCTTCGTCCAGTGGCCGTTGTCCCGCCCGTCGCCGCTCACCGCTGCGCGTCAGCTCCGGATTCGCACCGGATTCCCTGGCCCTCGATGGGCACGACTGGCCGTTTCACGCTACCACGGTGCCTCCGCGGCGACGCTCACCCGTCGATCCCCGGTGGACAGCGTTGCGGGCTCCACTGTGGACCAGCCGCACCGTCCCGGCGCGCCGGTTCGGGCCCGCCGGTTCGCGCTGACGGGTGGCAGGTGTCGCGACCGGCCAACTCGGTGACCGGAAGGGCCAACACGGTGACCGGAAGGGCCAACACGCCGGCGCGCGGCGTGTTGGCCGCTCCGGGCGGCGTGTTGGCCGCTCCGGGCGGCGTGTTGGCCGCTCCGGGCGGCGGGTTGGCGCTTCGGGGCGTGAAAAACCTGCACCGTGCGTCACCTGGGGCACCGCAAGCGTGACCGGATCGTTCTTTTCCGACCGTGGCGGTCCTTCGTCACCGGCGTTAGGTTGCCGCCATGGCGGGAGAGATCGGCACCACCCCAGAGATCCCGGTGGGCTGGCGGGCGCGGCTCAGGCAGATCGGGCCGGGCATCATGGCCGCGGCGACCGGGGTGGGGGCCGGGGATCTCGTCGCCACCATGGTCGCCGGTTCGCGCTACGGCTACGTGTTGCTGTGGGCGGCGGTGATAGGCACCGTGTTCAAGCTGGCGCTGGCCGAAGCGGTGGGACGGTGGCACCTCGTCTCGGGTCAGACGATCCTCGCGGGATGGCGCACGCTCGGCCGGTGGACGTTGCTGTACTTCGGCGCGTACGCGGTCGTCTGGGGATTCGTGTACGGGGCGACGGCGATGTCGGCGTCGGGACTGCCGCTCAACGCGTTGTTCCCCGTCATGTCCGTCCGGTACTGGGCGATCCTGTGCGCGCTGGCCGGCCTGGTCCTGGTGTGGTTCGGCCACTACGGCGTCATCGAGAAGCTCATGACGGTCCTCACCGGCATCATGTTCGTGACCGTCGTCGGCACGGCGGTGCTCGTCACCCCGAACCTGCTGGACCTCGCGGGCGGGCTGGTGCCGCGGCTGCCGTCCGGGTCGCTCGTGTACGTCCTCGGCCTGGTGGGCGGCGTCGGCGGGACCATCACCATGGCCGCCTACGGCTACTGGACCCTCGCCAAGGGCTGGCGCTCCCCGCGGTGGCTGCCGATGATGCGCACCGACAACGCGGTCGGCTACATCACGACCGGCGTGTTCGTCATCGCCATGCTCATCGTGGGCGCGGAACTGCTCCTCGGTCACCCGGTCACCAGCGGCGACCGCGGCCTGCTCGTCCTCGGCGACACCCTCGCCGCCGACTACGGCCAGTGGGCACGCATCCCGTTCCTCGTCGGCTTCTTCGCGGTGTCCTTCACCTCGCTGCTGGGCGTCTGGAACGGCGTCAGCCTCCTGTTCGCCGACTGGTGGCGCACCCTCCGCCTGCCGCGCGACACGCCAGTGGAGGAACTCGACGCCGACGACCGCCGCATCGGGCGGCGCAGCCCGGCGTTCCGGGTCTACGCGCTGTGGCTGACGTTCCCGCCGATGGCGCTGGTGTTCCTCGACCGGCCGTTCCAGCTGACCGTCGTCTACGGCGCACTCGGTGCGCTGTTCATGCCGTTCCTCGCCGGCACCCTGCTGGTCATGCTCAACACCAGCCGCACCCCGCGCGAGGGCCGCTCCAGCTGGCTGTCCAACGCACTGCTCGGGCTGTGCCTGGCGCTGTTCGTCTACCTCGCCTACAACGAGATCACCGGCCTGTTCGACTGACCGGGTTCAGGCCCAGGCCTGCCACCCCAGCGTCGCGGCGAGCCCGAGCCCCGCGAGCGCGATCACGACCCGCAACGGCGCTGCGGGCACCCGCCGGACCACGGCGGGCCCGACGAACGACCCCGCGACCAACCCCACGCACAACGCGACCGCCGCCGGCCACAAGACGGGACCGGTGAAGGCGAACACCACCGCCGCCACCATGTTGGCGGCCCCGGTCACGATGTTCTTCGCCGCGTTCGTGCGCGCCAGCGGCTGCGTCCACGCGGCGGACAGCAGCGCGAGCATGACGACCCCGGCCGCGGCACCGAAGTAGCCGCCGTAGATGGCGACGAGGAACGCGCCCGTCGCGGTCCCGGCCGTCACCCCGCCGTCACCGCGGCCGGCCCGCTCCGCGAGTCGCGGGGAGAACAACAGCAGCACCGAGGCGCCGGCGATGAGGAACGGGACGACGTAGGCGAACGTGCCGTCGGGGGTGAGCAGCAGCAGCGCGCTGCCCGCCGCGCCACCGACCGCGGTGATCGCGCACAGCCGCAGCAACCGGCTCCGCTGCCCGCGCAGCTCGGGGCGTGAACCGGCCGCGGCGCCGACCGTGTTGCCCATGAGCGCCACCGTGTTCGTCACGTTCGCGCTGACCGGCGGGACACCCACCGCCAGCAGCGCCGGATACGACACCAGCGACGCGAGCCCGGCGATCGATCCGGTCAGGCCCGCGCCGACACCGGCGACCACGAGGAACGCCAGCTGCCACGGGCCGAGACTGGAGAGGGCATCAGCGGGCACGATGGCCCAAATTACCGCAGCGGCCGCGGTCCTCCCGGCGTCCGAGACGAACCCCACTCCTCCACTGTGGAATCAGGAACGGCGAGGCCGGGCACCGCACGACGGGGCCGGGCGAGCGTGGTGAGGGCCCTGGAGGCGGCCGTGACCAGGAAGGCGGCGCCGAGCCCGTGGTGCGCGGCGACCGCGCCGAGGACCGCCGGCCCGGCGACCGAACCGGCGCCGATCATGAGGAACGTGGCGCTCAAGCCGGTGGCGCGCTGTTCCGGGAACACCCGGTAGGCCCACACCGCCATCAGCCCGCCGAACGCCAGGAAACCGAACCCGTACAGCAGGGCCGAGCCGACCGCGGCGGCAGGCACCCCCGGCGCCACCCCGAGCAGCGCGAGCGCGGCGGCCTGCGCGAGCAGCAGGACCAGATGGCCGGTGGAGGGCCCGAGCCGGGACAGCAGGCGCGCGGTCATCACTCCGGCGGTGCCGGACAGTCCCACCACTGTCCAGAACAGCGGGCCGGGGATGGCGCGGACGGCCGCGACCGCGTACGTCCAGTAGACGGAGCCGAGCAGGCCGTAGGACAGCGCGGTCGCATCCAGCGGAAGGGCCCGGCGGCGGGTGAACCAGCCCGGAGACAGCCTTCCCCGCGCGGGCACCACTGCGCCACGCGGGAGCAGTAGTCCGTTGTAGACGGTGGTCGCGAGGGCCAGCACGGCGAAGACCAGCCAGACCACGCGCCAGCCGGGCACGAGCAGGGCCAGCGGTCCGGCGACGGCGACCGCGAACGCGGTACCGCACGGGATCAACGCGAGCATCCGCTCCCGTCGTCCCGGCCGCACCAGGTCGCCGATCGCGTCCGCGTACGGCGACCAGAGGAACGCCGGACTGGTTCCGGCCAGCGCCAGACCGCAGATGAGCAGGACCGGTCCACGCGCGACCGCGGCCAGGGCCAGGCCCGCCGCGGCCGTCACGCCGCCGGTCAGGATCAACGGCCGCGGCCCGACCTTCGCGACGAGCGCGCCGACCGCGGCCAGCGCGGCGAGATAGCCGGCGTAGGTGAGGCTCCCGATGAGGCCGGTCTGCGCGACCGACAACGAGAATTCCGCTTCGAGCCGCGGCAGGAACAGGCCGTAGCCGTAGCGGGCGAAGCCGTACCCCACGCCGATCGCGGACATCCCGGCCACGGCCACCCTCCCTTCGGTTACCGTCTCCATACATTTGAAGGCAACTTGACCCGTTACCGCTTGCAGGGTTCGCCCGGTAACCTGAGGTCATGGCCCCCTCGCGACCCGCGGCCCCGGACGAGCTGCGCCCGCTCCAGGAGTTCGGCAACTCCGCGCGGTTCCTCTACGACGAGGACGATCTGACCGGGCCGGACGCCGCCGCCCGCTGGCTGGCCGCGCACGACCTGGGCGAATTCACCCCGGACCCGGCGGAACTGGAGCGTCTGGTGCGGTTCCGCGAGACGCTGCGAGACCACCTCGACGGCCTGGACGTGACGGACGCGCTCAACGAGTTCGCGACCGGGACCGGGCCACGCTGGTCGGCGGACGGGCCCGCGCTGGTGTCCGCGCGGTCAGGCGTGGACGGCCTGATCGCGCGCCTGCTGGACGCCCTGTTCCGGGCGGAGGTGACGGGCCGGGCACGCAGGCTCAAGCCGTGCCGGGCGCCGGAGTGCCGGTGGCTGTTCTACGACCGCTCCCCCGCGGGGAACAGCGTGTGGTGCACCATGGACATCTGCGGGGCGCGGCACAAGATGCGCACGTACCGCTCACGCCACTGACGCGCGCGCACGCCGAACTCGCGCGGGGCTCAGCCGAGGCCGAGCCGCTCCCCCAGCTTGGCGATGTAGGCGGAGACCTCGTCGGCGGCCCGGTCCGGAAGGCCGAACAGCACCTCGGTCACACCGAGCGACCGCCAGTGCGCCAGCACGTCCGGATCCGGCTTGCCCGCCAGCGCGATCACCCGCGGGTCGCCGTCGCGGCCGGCGTCCTGCCAGATCTTGCGCAGCAGGCGGACCTTGTCGTCCAGTTCGCGGTCCCGAGGCGTGGTCAGCCAGCCGTCCGCGGAGCGGGCGATCCATGCGAAGGTCCGCTCGGTGCCGCCCGCGCCGATCACCACCGGGACCGTCCCGGACGGTTTCGGGTACGCCCAGGACGGTCCGAACCGGACGAACTCGCCCCGGTACTCCGCCTCGTCGGCCGTCCACAGCGCGCGCATCGCTTCCAGGTACTCGCGCGTGACGGTGCGCCGTTTCCCCGCCGGGACGCCGTGGTCGGTCAGCTCGTCCACGTTCCAGCCGAAGCCCGCGCCGAGCACGACGCGGCCGCCGGAGAGGTGGTCCAGCGAGGCGATCGTCTTGGCCAGGGTGATCACGTCGTGCTCGGCGGGCAGCGCGACGGCGGTCGACAACGTGATGCGGCTGGTCACCGAGGACGCCGTCGCGAGCGCGACCCACGGGTCGAGCGTGCGCAGGTAGCGGTCGTCGGGCAGCTCGGCCGTGCCGGTGCCGGGGTGGGCGGCCTCGCGCTTGACCGGGATGTGGGTGTGCTCGGGCACGGCGAAGGAGTCGAAACCCGCGTGTTCCGCCGCCCGCGCCGCCGCGGCGGGCGTGATCCCCCGGTCACTCGTGAACAGCACGACCCCATACCGCACGGACGGCCTCCCGTCTCCGACGACACCGGCCTCGATTAGAACATGTTCTAGTGGGGTGGTGGCAACCCCGGTTGCTTAGACTTCCGGCATGGGCATCGTGACACCGGGATTCCGGGGACGGGCGAGGTCGGCGGACGAGCGGCTGCCGCCCGGGCAGTACCTGGTGGAGGACTTCCCCGTCCTGTCCGCCGGGCCGACACCGCGGATCCGGACGGAGAACTGGACCTTCACCGTGACGACCGAGTCGGGCCTGCGGCACGAGTGGTCGTGGTCCGACCTGCTGGCGTTGCCGTCCGAGACGCCCACCGTGGACATCCACTGCGTGACCCGCTGGTCGAAGCTGGACACGACGTGGCGTGGTGTCTCGCTGGACACCCTGCTGGAGGACGTGGACACCGCGGCGGACTACGCGATGGTGCAGGCCCACGGCGGCTACACCACGAACCTGCCGCTGGAGGACCTGCTCGACGGCCAGGCGTGGATCGCGTTCGAGTTCGACGGCGAGGACCTGACCTCGGAGCACGGCGGGCCCGCGCGTCTGCTGGTGCCGCACCTGTACTTCTGGAAGTCCGCCAAGTGGGTCAAGGGCCTGCGGCTGATGCTCGACGACGAGCCCGGTTTCTGGGAGGCGGCGGGCTACCACGACTACGGCGACCCCTGGCGCGAACAGCGCTACCAGGGGGACTGAGCGCGTGGTCCGGGGAAAGCTGGCCTGGCGCGTGGGTCGCCTGGCCGAGGGCCGCGACGAGACACCCACCGCCCGCACGCTCGTGCTCGACGTGCCGGGCTGGCCGGGGCACCTCGCCGGGCAGCACGTCGACATCCGGCTCACCGCCGAGGACGGCTACAGCACCACCCGCACGTACTCGCTGGCGTCGCCGACAGACGGCGAGCGCATCGAGATCACCGTGCAGCGCGTGCCCGACGGTGAGGTGTCACCGTTCCTGACCGAAGTGTTCACGGTCGGTGACCCCGTCGAGCTGCGGGGCCCGGTGGGCGGGTGGTTCGTATGGCGGCCCGCCTCACCCGATCCGGTGTTGCTGATCGCGGGTGGCGCGGGGATCGTGCCCGTGATGGCGATGATCCGCGCCCGGCGGCAGGTGGGTGGTCGCGCGCCGTTCAAGCTGCTGTACTCGGTGCGAACCCCGGAGGACGTGTACTACGCCGACGAGCTGCGGCGCCCGGAACCCGGTCTGGACGTGACTGTCCTGTACACGCGCAAGGCCCCGGACGGGTGGCCGGGCGAACCGCACCGGATCGCGGTCGCGGACGTGAACACCGCGGGCTGGCCCGCCGAGTTCTCCCCGCAGTGTTTCGTGTGCGGGCCGACCGGGTTCGTCGAGACGGTCGCCAACGTCCTCGTCGCGCTCGGCCACGATCCGCGACGCGTCAAAACCGAACGCTTCGGTCCCAGCGGGAGCTGACCCGGAACAGCCGGCACGGCGGCCGTGCCGTGCGGCAGGGCGAGGATCAGCGGATCCCCGCTCGCGTCCACCACTATCCCGGCCGGATGGCCCGCAGGTCCCGGTCCGCCGGAACGGTTTCCGGATGTACTGACGTGCTCTGCTGCGTTGGTGTCTCTGTCGTGACGTTCCACCTGACGAACGATCACGGGATCAGCCCACGGACGGGCCCATCCCGGGCGAGGGCTGGTGCAGCCCCTCGTCCAGCGGACCGAACTCGGTCATCAGCGCCGGGCTGCCACCCCACGGGGTCTGCTCCTCGCCGATCAGTGAGTTGGTCGTGAGCAGCAGCCCGGCGACCGAAGCGCCGTTCCGCAGCGCCGACCGGCACACCCGCAGGGGTCGATGATCCCCATCTCGATCATGTCGCCACACCGGCCGAGCAGTGCGTCGACCCCGTCGTCGTCGCCGAGTTCGCGGGTGCGCGCGACGACCTCGTCGGCCGGGTAGCCGGCGTTGGCCGCGATGAGCGACGCCGGTTCGGCCAGTGCCCGCCGCACGATTTCCGCCCCTGTGGCGTAGTCGCCGGACAGGCCGGTGTCGGTGAGGACCTTCTCGGCGTGCAGCAGCGCCGCCCCGCCGACGATCGTCGTCGTGTTCTCGGTGACCCCGGCGACCGCGGCGAGGTCCTCCAGCTTGTGCAGGCGGCGGTCGCCGAACCCGCGCGCGGATCGCGCACGCCTGAAAGGTGCCGTTGACGTGGTTGTGCACGAGCATGTTCAGCGCCGTGCCCTCGACGGTCTCGGCGATGACCACGAGCGGCCGCGGCGCCCGCATCACCTTGTCCAGCAACGGCATCAGCTGCCGCACCGTGGTGATCTTCTCACTGCACGCGCGCGGCCCGCGTCCAGATCGGCCAGTGCGCCGAGTGCCGCCCCGGTCACCGTGTTGGCCGCCCCGGTCACCGTGTTGGCCGCTCCGGTCACCGTGTTGGCCGCTCGGGTCACCGTGTTGGCCGCTCGGGTCACCGTGTTGGCCGGTGCGGGACGCGGGGTCAGGGGCGGAGGGAGCGGGCCCACACGGCCAGGTCAGTGACCGTCCACTCCGGACTCGGGTGGGCGGGCAGCGGGAGACGGCCGTCGCGGGTGACGAAGGCCGTGCGCATCCCGGCGGCCTGCGCTCCGGCGATGTCCCAGTCGTGCGCGGCGATCATCACCGGGGGCTCGCCGCCGTGCTCGACCAGCGCATACGCTTTCGGCGATGGTTTGAGCGCCCCGGCCGCCTCGGCCGAGTACACCGCGTCGAACCCGAGGTCGGCGACCTGCGACTCCACCACGGCCTGCGGCGAGTTGCCGAGCGCGACCAGCCGGTGCCCCTGTTCGCGCAGCTCCGTCAGCGCGGGCACGACGTCCGGGTGCGGGGGCAGCGACCGCAGGGTCCGGCCGAGCGCGGGCACGTCCGCCTCGGGTGCCACGGTGCGGGCGCAGGCCCCGGCGATCTCGGCGAAGTCCTGGTACCGGCCGCTCGCGGTGACCACCAGCGCGGTGCGGATGACCAGGTCGAACCAGCGGGTCCGGACCTCGGTCCCGCCGAGGACCTCGTCCAGGGGCGCGAGGTCGAGCAGGGTTTCGTTGATGTCGAAGACGAGCAGCATGCTCCAGAAGGTACTATCGTCTTCGTACCTACGACAAGGGGAAGCGCGATGGACCTCGATCTGGGCACCGTGCTGTCGGCGCTGGCCGATCCGCACCGGCGCGGGGTGGTCGTCGACCTGCTGGACCGCACGGACGGCGAGCACGCGTGCGCGTCGTTCGATCTGCCGGTCGCCAAGTCGACTCGTACCCACCACTGGCGGGTGCTGCGGCAGGCGGGGCTGATCCGGCAGCGGGACGCGGGCAACGGCAGTTTCGTGACCCTGCGCCGGGCCGAGGTCAGCGCGCGCTTCCCCGGCTTGCTGGACTCGATCCGGCAAGCTCACCACGACGAAAGGCGATCCGGGTGACCTTCTCCACCGCCGACCTGGTCGACGAGCACGGCGACGACCTCCGGGTGTGCGACACGCAGTTCCGCCAGTTCGGAGCACACCGCACGTTCTCCGGACGGGTCCGGACTGTGTCGTGCTACCAGGACAACGGCCTGGTCCGTGAATTGCTCCGCACACCCGGCGACGGTGCCGTGCTGGTCGTCGACGGACGGGGTTCCCTGCACACGGCGTTGACCGGCGACCTGATCGCGGCGTCGGCGGTCGAGAACGGCTGGGCCGGGCTGGTGATCAACGGCGCGGTGCGCGATTCGGCGGTGCTTGCCGGATTGGCCCTGGGGATCAAGGCTTTGGGGACCAATCCGCGGAAATCCAGCAAGGCCGGGAATGGGGCCGTGGATGTGCCGGTCGGATTCGGCGGGGTGACGTTCGTTCCCGGCGATTCGCTGTACGCGGATGATGACGGGGTTGTTCTGCTTTCGTAGCCGGTCCGCGGCGCGCTACGCGGGTACCTCAAGCGCCGGGCTCGCAGGCTCGCAGTTGATCCGCCCCTCCCGGACCCGATCCACAGTCCGGTTCTGCGGACGATCAGGCGGGGTCAAGGTACTCTTTCCGCCTTGACCCCGCCTGATCGGCGGCCACAATCGGGGCGTAGCGAACCGAAGCCGACGCTTGAGAAACCCGCGTGGCGCCCCCTCAAGAAACCCCAGCGGAAACCAAAGCCCGCTCGGTCAGCACACGCGCCAAATGCTCCCGGTACTCAACCGTCGCATGAGGCTCATCGGCAGGCGAAGTCCCCTCAGCCGCAACCGAAGCCGCCTCCGCAGCCGAAGCACCGCGAGCCAACGCCGCCTCCACCGCAGAAGCCCGCAAGGGTGTCCCGCCCATGTTGACCAGCGCCACCGACCGTCCGGCGACCACCACGCCGACGATCGCCCAGTCCAGGGCACGGCGGGTGAACTTCTCGAACCCCCACCCGAGACCGTCCTGCACCGGCACACGGATCTCGGTCAGCAACTCCTCCGGCGCCAACGGGGTTTCGAACGGGCCCTGGAAGAACTCGGCGGCCGGGATCCGGCGCTCGCCCGAAGGACCGCGCGCGATCAGCGTCCCGTCGAGCGCCAGGACGGCCGCGGGAAGATCAGCGGCCGGGTCCGCGTGCACCAGGGAACCGCCGATCGTGCCGCGGTGGCGGATCTGCGGGTCTCCCACCGATGCCGCAACCTGCGCGAGCACCGGTGCATGTTCGGCCAGTACCGCGTCGTGCTGCAGGTCGTGGTGGCGCGTCATGGCTCCGACGGCGAGCTCGTCACCATCCAACCGCACGTACCGTAGCTCGTCGAGCGGTCCGATGTCGACGATCAGTTCGGGTGCGGCGAACCGCAGCTTCATCAACGGTAGCAACGACTGCCCGCCGGCGAGGAGCTTCGCGTCGTCGCCGTGCTCGGCGACCGCCGCGAGCGCTTCGTCCACAGAGGACGCTCGCTGGTAGGTGAACCGGGCCGGGATCACCGCTGGACCTCCTGACCCGAGGCGTTCATCACCGCGTTGACGATGTTGTGGTAACCCGTGCAGCGGCACAGGTTCCCCTCCAGACCGTCACGCACCTCCTGCCGCGTCGGCTTCGGGTTGCCCTCCAGCAACGAGACCGAGGCCATGATCATGCCGGGCGTGCAGAACCCGCACTGCAGACCGTGTTCCTCGCGGAAGGCCCGCTGCAGCGGATGCAGATCGCCCTCGTCGCCGTGCAGTCCCTCCAGCGTCGTCACCGCATGACCGTCGGCCTGCGCGGCCAGCACCGTGCACGACTTGACGGACTCGCCGTCGAGCAGCACCGTGCACGCCCCGCACGACGTGGTGTCGCACCCGATGTTCGTCGCCGTCAGGCCTGCCTGCTCACGCACGAAGTGGACCAGCAGGGTCCGGTCCTCGACCTCCTCGGAGACCGTCGTGCCGTTGATCTCGATCGAGACCTTCACGTCAGTTCGCCTTCCTCGCTTCGGTGAGCGCCTGCCAGACCCGCAGCGGGGTGGTGGGCATGTCGAGATGACGCACGCCCAGGTGGGACAGCGCGTCGACGACCGCGTTGTGCACCGCGGGTGTCGAGCCGATCGTCGCGGCCTCCCCGATTCCCTTGACACCCAGCAGGTTCCGCGTCGTGGGCGTCTCGGAATCGACCAGTTCGAAGTCCGGCAGCTCGGGCGCGGAGATGAACGAGTAGTCCGCCAGTGTCGCCGTGGTCGGGTTGCCGTCGGCGTCGTAGTTCATGACCTCCAGCAGCGCCTGCGCCGCGCCCTGGCCGAGCCCGCCGTGCCGCTGCCCCTGGAAGGCGAGCGGGTTCACGACGGGTCCGGCGTCGTCGCAGGCGATGATCCGCTTCAGCACGACCTTCCCGGTGAGCGTGTCGACCTCGACGACGGCCAGGTGGGCGCCGAACGGGAAGGTGGGAGAACCGTCGCCGAACCACACGTCGGCCGTCAGGTCGGTCTGCTCGGCGATCTGCGCCCAGGTGACCCCGCCGCTCGCCGGTGCGCCCCGCACCCCGAAGACACCTTCGGACAGCTCCAGGTCGTCCGGGCTGGCCTCCAGCCGGTCGGCGGCCAGCGCGCGGGCCTGCTCGATCACCTGGTCGGCGGCCTGACGCAGCGCGGAACCGCCCAGCTGCAGCGACCGCGACCCGAACGTGCCGATCGCCCTGGGCACCTCGTCGGTGTCGCCGTGCCGGATCGTGATGCGGTCCATCGGCACGCCGAGCTGGTCGGACAACAGCATCGCCAGCGTGCTGTCCAGGCCCTGCCCGTGCGGTGAGGAACCGGTCCACGCGGTGACCGAGCCGTCCGGGTTGACGGTGATCTTCCCGCTCTCGCCGCCCGAGTCACCACCGGTGATCTCGACGTAGGTGGCCAGCCCGAGCCCGAGCGCCACCGGATCGCCCGCCTCGCGTCGCCGGGCCTGCTCGGCGCGCAGATCCGCGTAGCCCGCGGCCTCCAGGACCTGGTCCAGCGCCTTCGCGTACTCGCCGGTGTCGTAGGTGGCACCGGTCGGCGAGGAGTAGGGAAACTCGTCGGGCCGGATGAAGTTGACGCGCCGGACCTCGGCCGGGTCCATGCCGATCTCGGCGGCGAAGAGGTCCATCGCGCGCTCGATCGCCGCCGTGGCCTCCGGTCGCCCGGCGCCCCGGTACGCCGCGATGGGCGTGGTGTTGGTGACGACGGCGCGGTTGCTCGTCTCCACCTTCGGGAAGTGGTAGACGCCGGTGGCCATCAGCTCGGTGAGCGTGGGCAGGAACATCGTGCGCGGGTAGGCGCCGGCGTCCTGCACGACCTCCAGCCGGAACGCGAGCACGGTGCCGTCGCGGCGCCCGCCGATGGTGACGGTGTTCTGCTGCGCGCGGCCGTGCGTCATCGAGACCAGGTTTTCGCTGCGGGTCTCCACCCAGCGGATCGCGCGGCCGGAGCGCTTCGACGCCCAGCCCAGCACCACCGACTCCGGATCGGTGCCGATCTTCGCGCCGAACCCGCCGCCGACGTCGGGCGTGACCACGCGGACGTCCGCCGCCTCGACGCCGAGTCCCTTCGCCACGGTGGCGCGCGAGATCTGCGCGTTCTGCGTCGACAGCCACAACGTCAACCGGCCGTCTTCGCCCCATGCGCAGGCCGCGCCGCGCACCTCCAGCGGCGCCGGCGCGACCCGCTGGTTCAGGATCGTGTGCGACAGCACGACCTCGCAGCCGGCGAAGGCCGCGTCGTCGAACTCGCCGTCGCCGGCCTGGAGGACATTGGTGCCCTGGTCGGGAAACAGGACGGTCTCGCCGGTCAGTGCCGCGTCGATGCTCGCGACGACGTCCAGCGGGTCGTAATCGACGTCGACCAGCTCGGCGGCGTCCGCGAGCTGGTAGCGCTCCTCGGTGAGCACGAGCGCGACCGGCTCGCCGACGTAGCGCACGACGCCGTCGGCGAGCCACGGTTCGACGACCGGACCGGCCTTGTGCGGCGCGAGGTCGAGGTCGGCGGCCGTGTAGACCGCGACGACGCCCGGCGCGTCGAGCGCGGCGGAGGCGTCGACGGTGACGCGCGCGTGCGCGACCGGGCTGCGCACGAACATCGCGTGCACCGCACCGGTCAGCGCCTCCACCCGCAGATCCTCGACGTAGGTCCCGCCCCGCGTGATCAGCTGGTGGTCCTCGATCCGGACCACCCTGGTGCCGACGATGCTCAAAACTGGCCTCCCACTACGGATACTCCGCGATCATGCCTGCCGGTGCGAGCGAAGTCACGCGCGGGGAGATTCCTTCCGCGAAGCGGAAAACCTCGATGGCAGTATTTTGCCGAACATCCGCAGTCCTGCCACTCGTGGGACAGTGCTTGCTGGAGCACGCTCCAGGTATGGGACTGTTGAGCCGAATCCTCATCGGGTTGCGTGAGTTCGCCGCGACGCACGCCGAGCTCACCGAACGCCAGGAACTGCGGAACCGGCCGTGGGAGGAGGATTTCCTGCACTGGTCGCTCGACGCCGAACTGCACGGAACCGTCGTGCCACCACCGGGCCGCCACAGCACGACCCGCTCCGGCTGGTGCCCCGGCGTCCACCGGGCCCGCGTGGACGCGCGTTAGGACGACTCCGCGCGGGGGTGTCGTCAGGGGCACAGCCGGAAGTGGGTGGTGAGGCGCCGCTCCTCGTCGACCACGTGGAACGCCAGGGCAGGTGGCCGGTCGTGGTCGAGGGGGCCGCCGTCCGCCCATCCGGCGTCGCCGCCGGGTTCCCACGGCAGCGACAGCGTCGAGACCACCCCGGGCGCCACCACCAGCGGCCGCCCGGCGAACGTGCTCACCGCGGGTGTGTGCGCGTGCCCGCAGAACAGCGCCACCACGTCCGGGTGCCGCGCGATCACCTCGGCCAGCCGCCGCGCCTCGTGCTGACGGATCTCGTCGAGCAGGGGGTGGTGCAGCACCACCGGCGGGTGGTGGAACGCGACGAACGCCGGCCGCCCGGCCTCCTCGGTCAGCACGCCGTCCAGCCACTCCAGCGTCTCGTCCGCGAGGTGGCCCGCGCCACTGCCGGGGATGCTGCTGTCACACATCGCGAACACCGCGCCCGCCGCGTGGCCGGTCCGGTCGACCGGGCCCGCCGACTCCGCCTCCCCGAGCAGGACCGAACGGTAGGCGGGCCGCCTGTCGTGGTTGCCAGGGCAGTGGAACACCGGGTACGGCAGGCCGGCCAGCAGCTCGGCGACCTCCGCGTACTCGCCGGGTTCGCCGTGATCGGCCAGGTCGCCGGTCACCAGCACGGCGTCCACGGGGAGGGGCAGTCCGGCCAGGTAGCGCACCACGCGGGCCGCGCGCGCGGCGTTGCGTTCGCCGCCGTCGAGGTGGAGGTCGGACAGGTGCGCGAGGACCGTCATGGCGCGACCCTAACCGGCTGCGAGAATTTTCCGGCGGGATTCAACAACTCGGGGTCCCCGGCGCGTTGGAGACGCACAACCCGAAGAACCGAAAGGAACGCCGGTGCGGGACCGCTTCGACGACTTCGTGGCCGAGCGCCTCGACCGCCTGCTCCGCTACGCCACGGCCCTGACCTGCGACCCCCACCTCGCACAGGACGTGGTGCAGGAGACCCTGCTGCGTGCCCAGCAACGCTGGGCACGCATCGCCGGGCTCCGGGCCCCCGAGAGCTACGTGCGCAAGATGATCACCAACGAGTACCTGTCGTGGCGGCGGCGGAAGGCCTCCCGCAACGTGGCCGCGGCGAACAGCACGCTGGAAGCACTCGCGGCGCCCACCGCCGACCCGGCCGACCACTTCGCGGAACGCGACGCCATGCGCACCCGCATCGCCGCCCTGCCGCGCAAGCAGCGCGCCGCGATCGTGCTCCGCTTCTACGAGGACTGCACCGACGCCGAGATCGCCGAAGCGCTCGGCTGCTCGGCGGGCACGGTCCGCAGCCACATCTCCCGCGCCCTGAGCACGCTGCGAACCGACGAGCGTGGACGGCGCCGACCCGTGACGGAGGCACTGTCATGACCCCCGACCGCACCGACCAGCTGGTCCGCGCCGCACTGGCCGCCGAAGCCGCGCGGCGCCCGGACCCTCGCACCGTGCTCGCCGGACTCGAACGCCGCCGCGCCGAGCCGCGCCACAACCGGACCCCGATCCTGATCGCGGCCGCCGCGGCCGTCGTGGTCGTGGCCGTCGCCGCGGTACTCGTGCCGCGGATGTTCCAGCGGAGCGAACCGGTGGTGGGCACGCCGCCCGCCCCCGACCAGAACGTGCTGCTCGTCGGTTTCGACGACCACGACTACGCCGACTCCATCGTGCTCGGCCAGTTCCGGCGGAACGGCACCGCCGCGCTCGCCTCCATCCCCCGCGACTCGTGGGTCGACATCCCCGGATTCGGCGAGGGCAGGCTGAGCGGCGCCTACGCCAGCGGCAAACAGGCCGCCCTGCAGCAGGGCCTGGACGAAAAGGCCGCGGCCGAGGCCGGTACGCGCACGCTCGTCGACACGGTCCAGCAGCTCACCGGCACCCATATCGACCACTACGGCCTGGTCGGGCTGCCGGGGTTCGCCGACCTCGCCACCGCGCTCCAGGGAGTGCCGGTCTGCCTGCGCGCCGCCACCCACGACACGGTGACCGGTGCGTCGTTCCCGGCCGGGCCACAGGTCCTGACCGGGCCGTCGGTGCCGGCCTTCCTCCGGCAACGCCACGGCCTGCCCAACGGGGACCTCGACCGCGTCGTGCGGCTCCAGGCGTTCCTGCGTGCCGCGGCGGAGAAGGTGCTCGACGGGAACATGCTCGCCGACCCGCGGTTCGTGAACTCGCTGGTCCAGACCGCGCGCGACGCCGTCCGGGTCGATCCGGGGTGGGACCTGCTCTCCTTCGCCGCGCTGCTCGGCGAAATCCGCGGCGACGACGTGCGGCTGGCGACCGTGCCCATCGCCGAACCGGAGCGCGACCGGACGGGCACGATCGGCCTCGAACCGGACCAGGTGCGCACGTTCGTGGCGGACCTGCCCGCCGCGCCCCCGACAGCGCCGGAGGAGTGCGTGAACTGAGCACCGATCGGTTCGTCACCGCCCGGAGCGGTGTCCTCCCGCGGCCACGGGGTTAGGCTGACAGCCGCCGACGTGGAGGGGACCGATGACCGGGCGGCAGGCCGACAGCGGGGCCGCGGGGACGTTCGACCCCGCGGTCTTCGGCCTGTCGGAGACCATCCGGGTCGCCTCGATGCTGCGCGCCGAAGCCGAGAACGCGCCGGATCTGCCCACCGCGGCACAGGCGGTCATCCGGCGGTTGCGGGACGGCTTCGCCGGACGCGTGCTGGCGGAGCTGTTCACCGTGGACGAGGGTTCGCCACCCGTCCTGCTCGCCGCGGACGGAAGGGCGTGGTCGCGGGGCGCACTGGCCGAGGCCATCGCCTCCCGGCCGCCGGGTGAGCGTTTTCCCGTGGTCCGGACGGCGGGCGTGCTGGCCTTCGGCGGCCCGCTGTCCGGGGGCCGGTCCTTCTGGCTCGTGCTGCCCGCTCCGACCGAGCTGCCGGAGCGGGCCGCCCGCGCGATCGCCGTCAGCGTCCGCGCCGGGCTGCTGGCCCGCGGAACAGCCGCGGAACGCGAGGATGCGCTCCGCGAGTACCTCGTGATGCTGGAGGACGTCTCGCGGGTGCGGGGCGCGGAACTGGAACAGGCCGCCGACCGCGCGGGCGCCGAGGTCGAGCTCGTGGACACCCTTCAGACGGTCGGGCGGCGGCTGACCGCCCAGCTCGACATCGACACCCTGGTGCAGGACGCCACCGACGCGGCCACCCGCGGCACCGCCGCCGCGTTCGGGGCGTTCTTCTACAACCTCATCGACGAGTACGGCGAGTCCTACACCCTCTACACGCTGTCCGGGATCCCGAAGGAGACCTTCGACGGCTTTCCGATGCCCCGCAACACGCAGGTGTTCGCGGCGACGTTTTCCGGCAGCGGCATCGTGCGCAGCGCCGACATCACGCAGGACCCGCGCTACGGCCACAACGCGCCGTACCACGGGATGCCCGAAGGCCACCTGCCGGTGCGCAGCTACCTGGCCGTCCCGGTGATCACCCCGACCACGCGGGAGGTGCTCGGCGGGTTCTTCTTCGCCCACCCCGAGCCCGGCCGGTTCACCGAGCGGCACGAGCAGATCGCGGCAGGCATCGCCGGGTACGCCGCGATCGCGCTCGACAACGCGCGCCTGTTCGCCCGGCACCGGTCGATGGCCACCGAACTGGCGCGCAGCATGCTGCCCGCGGTGCCGGACATTCCCGGACTGCGGATCGTCTCGCGCTATCTGCCCGCCGCGGCCGGATCGGAGGTGGGCGGCGACTGGTTCGACGTGATCCAGCTGCCCGGCGGCCGGACCGCGTTCGTGGTGGGCGACGTGGTGGGGCGCGGGGTCCCGGCGGCCGCGGTGATGGGGCAGATGCGCACCGCGATCCGGTCCTACGCGCTGCTGGACCTGCCGCCGTCCGACGTGCTGCACAACGTGTCGCAGCTGGCGCGGACCACCCCCGGCGCCAAGTTCATCACCTGCCTGTACGCGGTGCACGATCCGATCGACGAGTCGCTGACCTTCGCCAACGCCGGTCACCTTCCCGCGATCCTGATCGGCGCCGACGGCTCGGCGCGGCAGATCGCGGAGGCGCTGGGCATGCCGCTGGGCGTGGGCGAGCAGTACCCGCAGGAGCAGACGCCGTTCCCGCCGGGGATGCGGCTCGTGCTGTACACCGACGGTCTGGTGGAGAGCCGCACGCGGGATCTGGGCGCCGGGATCGACGAGCTGCTGGCCGAGCTGCGCGCCCTGCCGGAGGACGGCGATCTCGAAGCCGGCTGCGACGCGATGATCGAACGGATGACCGGGCACGGCCACGACGACGACGTGGCGCTGCTGTACGTCGACCACCGCGGCGCGCACCGGCGGGTCGCGTCGATGTCTCTGACGCGGGAGGTCGACCTCGCGGTGGTGCGTGAGTTCGTCCGTGCGCGGCTGGCGGAGTGGGATCTCGGCGGCGAGGTGGTCGCTTCCGCGCTGAAAATCGCCTCCGAGCTGGTGGCGAACGCGATGCAGCACTCGTCGGCGCCACTGACGCTGCGGTTGTTCCACGACGGCCGCAGCCTCACGGTGGGCGTCGCGGACCGCACCGGCGCGCTGCCGCACCTCCTGGCGGCGGGCGGGAACGACCATCGCGGGCTGCGGGTGGTCGAGTCGGCGTCGGCCCGGTGGGGCACGCGCGCGACCCCCGAGGGCAAGATCGTGTGGGCGGAGCTGACGACCGGGTAGACCGGTTCCGGCGAATTCCCCGTGTGTAATCCGGACACCGTGGGTAACCCCCAGCCGGTTCACCACACGCCGAGGGGACTTCGATGCACGCCGGAGACCATCGCCTGCACCGACTCGTGCCGGCCCGGTCGCACAACGCGACGAGCCTGAGACATGCGCTCACCCGCTGGGCGCACGAGGTGAAGTTGCCGGACGACACCGCCGAAGCCATGGCACTCGCGACGTACGAGGCCATGGTCAACGTCGTCACCCACGCCTATCCCGCGCGTGCGGACGGCTCGCTGGAGCTGTCCGCCGAGCTGCGCGGGAACGCCGTGGACGTGACGGTGAGCGACCGGGGACGCTGGCTGCCGCCCGCGGAAGACCCGGGCCCGTTGCACGGCAGGGGGCTGCCGCTGATCCACGCGCTGTCCGACCGGGCCGAGGTCGCGCCCGGGCCGGGTGGCACGACGGTGCGGATGCGCTGGCCGGCGCTCCCGAGCCCGGGTGCACCGGGCCGCCTGCGCGACGCGGCCCGGTGCAGTTAGACCGCGGCCGCGCGCTGGGTACCGCTACCCGCGCTTCGTCGCGAGTCACCGGCACCCGCACCGCCACGCCGGTCCTTGCGGACGTGCCTCAGCCGTCGTTCAGGTAGGCGAGGACGGCGAGCACGCGGCGGTTGCTGTTGTCGTCGTCGGTGATGCCGAGTTTGCCGAACAGCGAGGTCGTGTACTTGCTGATGGCGCTGTCGCTGAGGAAGAGCCGCCGGGCGATGGCCTGGTTGGACAGTCCCTCGGCCATCAGGCCGAGCACCGAGTGTTCCCGTTCGGAGAGCCGGTCGAGCCGACGGTTCGTGGTACCGCCCGCCAGCAGTTTGGCGATGACGGCCGGGTCCATCGCGGTGCCGCCGCCTGCCACCCGGCCCAGTGCGTCGACGAACTGGCCTGCGTCGAACACGCTGTCCTTGAGCAGGTAGCCGATTCCGCCGGAGCCGTCCGCCAGCAGCTCGCGCGCGTAAAGCTGTTCGACGTGCTGGGACAGGATCAGGACCGGCAGCCCGGGCACCTCGCGCCGTGCCGCGAGTGCGGCCCGCAAGCCCTCGTCGGACTGGGTCGGTGGCATCCGGACGTCCACGACGGACACGTCCGGCCGCAGTTTCAGCAGCGCGTCGAGCGTCTCCGGGCCGGTGGCCGCCGTGGCCACCACTTCGTGCCCGAAGGACTCGAGGAGGCGGACCATGCCGTCGCGCAGCAGGTAGAGGTCCTCGGCTACGACGATTCGCACGGCACCATCATCCTCGCCAGGGTCGGGCCGTCCGCCGGGCTGCTGATCTCCAGGGTGCCGTCGAAGACCGCGAGACGACGGCGCAGTCCCTCCAGCCCCCCGCCCGGCCGGACGCCCGCTCCACCACGGCCGTCGTCCTCGACCTCGGCGACGAGCGCGGCGCCGTCGTGGGCCAGGGAGATCCGGACGGCGGTGGCGTGCGCGTGTTTGGCGGCGTTGGTCAGCAGTTCGGCGACGCCGAAGTACACGGCCGACTCGATCGGCGGATCCAGCCGCGGCGGCGCGCCCGCCTCGACGGTCACCGAGAGCGGGCTGTCCAGGGCCATCGCGCGGACGGCGTCGACAAGGCCGCGCTCGGTGAGCACCGGCGGGCTGATGCCACGGACCAGGTCACGCAGTTCGGCCAGCGAGGTGGTGGCGCCCGCGCGGGCCTCCCGGAGGAGGGTTTTCGCCTGCCCGGGGTCGGTGTCCATCAGCTTTTCCGCGGTCGCCAGCGACATGCCGAGCGCGACGAGCCGGGCCTGCGCCCCGTCGTGCAGGTCCCGTTCGATCCGGCGGATCTCGGCGGCCTGCGCGATCGTGGTGTCCGCGCGCTGCGCCGTCAGCTCGTCCACCCGGTCGGCGAGCCGCATCGACGGCGAGGCGCCCAGGAACCGGACCGTGACCGGCACGACCGGACGCCAGGCGTAGGGCGCGGCGGCGACGGCCACGACCAGACCGAGCGCCGCGACCGGTGTGGCCCTGGCGAACCCGACGCCCGCGACGACGAGCCCCGCGGCGGGCACGGCCGCGACCAGCCCCGCGGTGACCGGCACGATCGCGGTGAACCGGAGATCCCGCCAGGTGGCGGGATCGGTCCACCGGTTCCGCAGCTCCTGGTCCTCGCGGGCTTCTTCCGCGGTGCGGGCGTAGGAGACGCCGTTCCACCAGTAGCCGGTCGACATCCGCGTCACCGGCCCGGCTTCCCGGTACCCCGCGGGCACGACGGTTCCCGTCCACCGCCGCACGAGACCGCGGAAAACCTGGCACACCGGACGGGACAGCGCGAACGTCCCGAGGCACGCGAACACGAACGGCGCCATACCGGCCCACGGATTGCCCCACCAGACCGTCAACGCGACCGCGGCGCCCCAGACGGCCGGGACCAGCATGCTCACGACCATCACCACGCACGCACGCCAGAACCCCCGCCCGGCCTCGGCGCACCACGACACCATCCGCCCCATGATCCTCCTCCACGTCCCCTCGTCGTGGTCCCACTGTGCCCAGCGCGATGCCCGGTGCCCAGCGGACAGCGGCGAAAGTGGGGCTGGGCCCACCCACCTGTGCGTCCAGGCCCACGCCTTCCACCGAAGCGCCGGTTTCTGGTGGACAGCGCGGGAACGGGCTTCCCGGTGCCGGGGAGAACGATCTTGGACGTCGTCGTGCCGACGGTCGGCGCGGCAGCTCGCCGGGCTGCTGTCGAATGGCTCCCTCCTTCCGCCTACTCCGAAGCCTGCTCGGTCGTCGGCAGGTAGACGTGGAACCGGGTGCTGCCGGGCTGGGACTCCACCCGGATGTCGCCGCGGTGCCGGTCCACCACGATGCGCCACGAGATGTCCAGGCCCAGCCCCGTGCCCTCACCGACCGGCTTCGTGGTGAAGAACGGTTCGAAGATCCGCTGCTTGGTCTCCGCCGAGATGCCCGGTCCGGTGTCGCCGATTTCGACCACCACCCGGTCACCTTCGCGAGAGGTGCGCAGGGTCAGGGTTCCCGAGCCGCCCATGGCGCTCACCGCGTTGTCGATGATGTTGGTCCACACCTGGTTCAGCTCACCGGCGTAGGCGGGGACCGTCGGCAGCTCGCGGTCGTAGTGCTTGACCACCTCGATACCGGTGCCGATCTTGCCGCCCAGCATCACCAGCGTCGAGTCGAGGCCGTCGTGCACGTCGATCCACTGGTGCGGCGCCCGGTCCATCTGCGAGTACTGCTTGGCCGCACCCACCAGCGCCGAGATGCGGGTGGTCGAGTCCTCGATCTCCCCCATCAGCATCTCGGTCTCCAGCGCGTACGCCAGCCACCGCAGCGCTCCGTCCAGTAACGCGTCCCCGACCGAGTCCAGCACGTGATCCAGGCTGTCCGCGGTGAGTCCGGCCGCGACGAAGATCGAGGCCAGGTCCCAGCCCTGCTCGATGTCGCGCTCGTCGAGCCAGTCACCGATCTCGTCCTCGCGGTCGGCCTGCTGCATCGCCGTCAGCGGTGGCGCGTCGGCCACCTGCTTCACCAGCCGTTCCTGCACGTCGAGCAGCAGTTCGAGCAGGTCGGGCTCGATGTCCCGCTTCGCCAGCACCGCCAGCTTGTGCCGCATGCCCGCGACCCGCTCCCGCAGCGCCGCGGTGGCTCGCACAGCGGCCGCCGCCGGGTTGTTCAGCTCATGCGTCAGCCCGGCCGACATCTCCCCCAGCGCGAGCAGCCGCCGTCGCTGCCCGATGAGCGCGTCGGTGTTGCGCCACCCCAGGTAGGAGCCCTCCAGCAGGTGCGTGGCCATCGGGAACCAGCTGCGGAACATCTCCGCGAACTCCTTGGCTGGCAACGTGAGGAACATCAGGTCGGTGACCGCGTACACCGACGCGCCGTAGCGCTGCTGGTGTTGCCCGTAGAAGAACTGCGTCGCCCCGCAGTAGGCGCCGCGCTGGTCGGATCGCACGGTCTCCACCTCGCTGCCACCGACCAGCCGCGTCATCCTCAGTGCACCGGACAGCAGCACGTAGAAGCACGTCGCCGGATCGCCCTCGCTGATGATGGCGGTCTCGGCCGGGTACCGCTCCAGCTGGGCGTGGTCGAGGATCCAGTCGAGCTGGCCGTCGTCGAGGTCGGTGAACAGGAACAGTTCACGCAGGAAGTCGCGGGTCAGCTGTGGCTCGGTCATCGTGCCTCCAGGTAGCGGTGCACGAGCGTGACGGCCATGGCGCCCTCGCCGACCGCGGACGCCACCCGCTTCACCGACTGCGCGCGGACGTCCCCCGCCACGAACACACCGGGGATGGACGACTCCAGGTGGAGCGGGTCGCGGTCGAGATCCCATCCCGGCGGCCGCCTGCCCTCGACGACGAGATCCGGGCCCGTGCGGACGAATCCGTGCTCGTCGCGCAAAACCTCGTCACCCAGCCATTCGGTGCGCGGCGCCGCGCCGATGAACACGAACAGGTGCCCGGTGGGAACGGTCTCGGTCAGGCCCCGCTCCCGGTCGGACAACGTGAGCTCCTCGAGGTGATCGGTGCCGTGCGCCCGCTCGACGGTGGTGCGGGTGCGGACGTGGATGTTGCCGATGGCTTCGATCTGCTCGATCAGGTAGTGCGACATCGACGCCTGCAACGACGGGCCGCGCACCAGGATCGAAACCTCCTTGGCATGGCGGGAGAAGAACACCGCGGCCTGCCCGGCGGAGTTGGCGCCCCCGACGATGTAGACGTGCTCGTCCGCGCAGTCCGGCGCCTCGGTGGAGGCCGAGCCGTAGAACACGCCGCGGCCGGTCAGCCCGGCCACGCCCTCGGCCTCCAGCGCGCGGTAGGAGACCCCGGTGGAGAGCACCACGGCGTGCGCGGCGATCTCGCTGCCGTCACCGAACTTCACGACGCGCGCCGACCCCCGCGCCTCCAGCCCCGTGACGTCACGGGTGGTCAGCACCTCGGCGCCGAACTTCTGGGCCTGGCGGCGGGCCCGGTCGGTCAGCTGCGCCCCGGACACGCCGTCGGGGAAGCCGAGGTAGTTCTCGATGCGGGAACTCTGCCCCGCCTGTCCCCCGGTGGCCCGCCGCTCGACCAGCACGGTCCGCAGCCCTTCGGAGGCGCCGTAGACGGCGGCGCCGAGCCCCGCGGGCCCGCCGCCGACGACGATCAGGTCGTAGAACTCCGATGCCGGGCGGGTGGACAGGCCGACCGCGTCGGCGATCTGCTCACCCCCGGGCTTGCGCAGCACCGTGCCGTCCGGCGTGATCAGCACCGGGATGTCCTCGGCCGCGCACTCCGCGGCGTCGAGCAGGCGGCAGGCCTCCGGCTCGTCGACCGAGTACCAGCGGTAGGGCACGGAGTTGCGCGCCAGGAAGTCACGCACCTTGAAGGACGGCGACGACCAGCGGTGCCCGATCACCTTCGTCTCCCCGACCGACCGGTCACCGGCCGCGCGCCACGCGTCCACGAGCGCGTCGACCACCGGGTAGAGCTTCTCCTCGGGCGGGTCCCACGGTTTGAGCAGGTAGTGGTCGACGTCGACGACGTTGATGGCCTGGATGGCGGCGTCGGTGTCGGCGTAGGCGGTCAGGAGGGCTCGCCGGGCGGCGGGAAACAGGTCCATGGCCTGTTCCAGGAACGAGATGCCGTCCATCTGGGGCATCCGGTAGTCGGCGAGGATCGCGGCGACCGCGTCCCCGCGCAGTTTGATCTCGCGCAGCGCGTCGAGCGCGTCCGCGCCGGAGGCGGCGCGGACGACGCGGTAGTCCTGGCCGTAGCGGCGGCGCAGGTCACGGGCGACCGACCGGGATACGGCCGGGTCGTCGTCGACGGTCATCAGGATGGGCAGGCTCACGACGCAAACACTACGGCCTGACAGGGTCTCGCGGTCAGTCCTTTCCCGCACGAGCGGACCACATACTGGACGTATCTTGCCGCTTCCGGGCAGTCCTGGTGATCTCTGAGATGTGCCTGCCGTCCCGGGGGAGCCGCGGTCGTCCCGGGCCTCGCACCCATGCCCGTTTTCCTTTGCCACCAGGCATTTCCGGGAGGTTCGCGCCATGTCCACCGCACTGCCCGCGGGTGTTCGCCTGCGCTCGGCCGAGGTTCCGGCCGACGGCATCCCGGAAGGTCCTCGCCGCCTCTCGCGCCTGCACGAGAATGCCCAGCCGCGAACCTACGAGAGGTTCCACTTGCGGCCTCTGGGACCGCTGATCGGTGCCGAGATCGCCGGCGTGGACCTCCGCGCACCCCTGACCGCGGACCTCCGGGCGGAGCTGAACCGCGCGCTGCTGGAGTGGAAGGTGCTCTTCTTCCGCGACCAGGACATCAGCCCGGCGCAGCAGCGGGCGTTCGCGCGGAACTGGGGTCCGCTGGAGACCAACCCGTTCCTCCCGGCCGGGGACTCCGCCGAGGTGACCCGCTTCGCGCGAAACGCCGGGATGCCCGGGTTCGAAAACATCTGGCACACCGACGTGACGTGGCGGCCGGAACCCGCGCTCGGCTCGGTGCTGCGCCTGGTCGAGGTGCCACCGCGAGGCGGTGACACGCTCTGGGCCGATATGGCCGCCGCCTACGACAACCTGCCCGACGAGGTGCGCGAGCGCGTCGACGGCCTGCGCGCGATCCACGACTTCGTGCCCGGGTTCGCCCGGTTCGCCGATCCCGGGCTGCTGGAACGCTGGCAGGACCGCTTCCCGCCGGTCGAGCATCCGGTGGTGCGCGTGCACCCGGAGACCGGGCGGCGGACCCTGTTCGTCAACCAGGCCTTCACCACGTGCATCGCCGGCCTGGACCGCGCGGAAAGCGACCGGCTGCTCCGGTTCCTGTTCGCGCAGGCGCACGTGCCGGAGTACCAGGTGCGGTTCCACTGGCGCCCGAACTCCGTCGCGTTCTGGGACAACCGCGCCACCCAGCACTACGCCGTCAACGACTACCACCCGCATCCGCGGATCGCCGAGCGCGTCGCGATCGCCGGTGACCGCCCCTTCTGACCATTAGCCTGGGAACATGGCGGACCCGAAGAGCACGGTCACTTCGTTCCTGACGGCCCTCGAACACGACGACCTCGACGGCGCCCTGTCCTTCGTCCACGCGGAGGTCGTGTACCAGAACGTGCCGTTGCCCCCGGCGCGCGGCGTCGAGGCCGTGGAGAAGCAGCTGCGCATGCTCAGCCGCTACCGCATCGGCTTCGAGGCGCGCGTGCACCACATCGCCGCCGACGGCCCGATCGTGCTGACCGAACGGACCGACGTGCTGCGTGCCGGATCCTGGGACGCCCGGTTCTGGGTCTGCGGCACCTTCGAGGTGCGTGACGGGCGGATCGTGCTGTGGCGGGACTACTTCGACTGGACCACGGTGCTCGCCTCCAGCGTGCGCGGCGCGGGGCGGGCCGTCGTGACCGGCGTGTCCACGGCGCTCGCCCGCGCCCGCCTGCGCGACTGACGTCCCGCGGCGCGAGCGCGACCGGACGGCGCTTCCCCGCGGGCGCGGGCCCGGTATCCGGAATGGACCTGCCGGAGAAGCGGTGCGAACGCGGCACCGCCGGGACGCGGTCTGCCCGGTCGCGCGCGGCTCAGGCGCTCAGCGCCGCGTCGAGGTCGGCGAGCAGCCTGGCCTTCGGCCGCGCGCCCACCCACTGCGCCACCGGCTTGCCGTCCCGGAACAGCATCAGCGTCGGCAGCGACATGACCTGGTGATCCCGCGCGGTGCGGGGGTTCTCGTCGGAGTTGATCTTGCGGATGGCCAGTGACCCGGCACGCTCCGCGGCGATCTCGGCCAGCACCGGCGCGATCATGTGGCACGGCGGGCACCACTGCGCCCAGAAGTCGACCAGCACGGGCCCGTCGTGGCGCAGCACCTCCGCCTCGAAGGTCTCGTCGGTCACGGCGAACACGGCGCCGGTGGTGTCGGCAGTCGTCATCAGGACTCCTCGGTTCCGCTGGTGACCCGGCACGGGCCGGGTTCTCGGTCGAGCGCTTCGGCGAGCTTGGCGCGCAGGTCCTCCCGCACCGCGTGCAACCGCTCCACCATGGCCTCGACCTCGGCGAGCTTGCGCGCGTAGACCTCGATCGAATCCGCGCACGAATCCCCGGTCTCGTGGCCGGCCCGCAGGCATTCGACGAAGGGACGCGTGTCGTCCAGGCTGAACCCGACCGCCTGCAGCGTCTGGATCTCCCGGACGAGCCGGAAGTCGTCCTCGCCGTACTCGCGGTAGCCGTTGGCGGCGCGCCGCGCGGACAGCAGTCCCTGTGACTCGTAGAACCGCAACGCCCGTGTGGTCGTCCCGGTCCGCTGCGCCAGCTCCCCGATTCGCATGATCGGAAGCCTAAAGCTTGCCGTTGACGTCAAGGCAAGGCTTCGCGCGCCGCCCGCTCCACTCGCTCCCGGTACCCGCTCCACCACTGCTCGCCGGCGTCGGGCAGGTCGCGGTGGCTCGGCCGCAACCCGGTGGCTCCGTCGACGAGCTCGCGCACGATATCGGCGTGCCCGGCATGGCGCTGGGTTTCGGCGGTCATGTGCACGAGGATCCGGTGGAGGGTGACCTCGCCGTCGCCGCCCCACTGCGGAATGTGACCGGGCGCGTCGAGGTCGAACGCCTCGATGGTGACGTCCGCGTGCGCGCAGGCTTCGCGGTAGAGCGCGACGATCTCCGCGCTGGACTCGGTGGGGCGCGCCCACATGTCCGCGTTCGGCTCGGTATCGGCCAGCCACGGCAGCTCGCGCTCGAACGGCCTGCCGAACGGCGCACCGAAGTAGCCCGCCTCGCAGCCGGTGAGGTGCTTGACCAGACCGAGCAGGTTCGTGCCCGTCGGTGTCAGCGGACGGCGCCTGTCGTACTCCGGCAGCCCGTCGAGTTTCCACAGCACCGTTTCGCGGGCCGCCCGCAGGCAGGAGTGCAGATCGTCCTTCGCGCTCATGCGCCTCAGTTTCGCGCTTCGTCCGGAATTGTCGGGGGTGGATGCGAACCTGTGTTCGTGACGAACGAGGGCCCGATCCTGCATGCCGACCTGGACGCGTTCTACGCGTCGGTCGAGCAGCGTGACGACGCGTCGTTGCGTGGCAGGCCGGTCGTCGTGGGCGGCGGAGTGGTGCTCGCGGCAAGTTACGAGGCCAAGGCACGCGGGGTCCGCACGGCGATGGGGTGTGCTCAGGCCCTGCGGCTGTGCCCGTCGGCCGTCGTGGTACCGCCGCGGATGTCGGCCTACAGCGCGGCGAGCAAGGCCGTGTTCGCCGTGTTCGAGGACACCACGCCGCTGGTCGAGGGGCTCTCGATCGACGAGGCGTTCCTCGACGTCGGTGGCCTCGCCCGGATCGCGGGCACGCCGAGCCGGATCGCTGCTGGCCTGCGGCGCGCGGTCGCCGAGCGGGTGGGGCTGCCGATCACGGTCGGCGTCGCGCGCACGAAGTTCCTCGCCAAGGTCGCCAGCGGGGTGGCGAAACCGGACGGGCTGCTCGTCGTGCCGCACGACGAGGAGCTGGAGTTCCTGCACCCGTTGCCGGTCGAGCGGTTATGGGGCGTGGGCACGGTGACGGCCGGGAAGCTGCGTGCGAAGGGCATCCGCACGGTGGGGCAGGTCGCCGAGCGTGGCGAGGCGGAGCTGGTGGCGCTGCTCGGCCGGGCCGGCGGGCGGCACCTGTTCGCGCTCGCGCACAACCGGGATCCGCGCCCGGTGGTGGCCGGCAGGCGGCGGCGGTCCATGGGAGCCCAGCGCGCCCTGGGACGCCGGCCGCGTTCGCCCACGGAGCTCGACGAGATCGTCGCCGCACTGGCCGACCGGCTGGCGCGGCGGTTGCGGGCCGCGCACCGCGTGTGCCGGACGGTGGTGCTGCGCCTGCGGTTCGCCGATTTCAGCCGCGCGACCAGATCGCGGACCGTATCGCACCCGACGGCGCACACGGAGGACATCCTCGCGACCGCGCGCGCACTGCTCGCCGCCGCGATGCCGGACATCCGCGAGCACGGGATCACGCTCATCGGCCTCGCCCTGTCCAATCTGGATGACGACACCCCACTGCAACTGGAGCTGCCCTTCGACGATCAACCACCCGGCGCGCTCGACGCGGCGCTGGACGAGGTACGGGACCGCTACGGCTCGAAAGCCGTCACCCGCGCGATGCTCCTCGGCCGGGACGACGGCCCGACGGTGCCCCTGCTGCCCGACTGACGAGCGGGCAGCGGACGAATCCCGTGCGAGCGGTGGCGGTCCGGGATGCCAGGCTCGTCACCATGGACCACACCGAGATCCCCCTCCGCGGTGGCAACGTCAGCACCGGGGTGGTGCAGGTCGGCCGGACCGTGCGCCGTCCGGCCGGTCCCTGGACCCCCGCCGTCCACGCCCTGCTCGCCCACCTGCACACGGCCGGTTTCACCGGTGCCCCCAAGCCGTTGGGCGTCGATGAGCAGAACCGGGAAGTGCTGACCTTCATCCCCGGCCGCGTGGCCTGGCCGGACCACTTCGCCCTGCTCGACCCCGACGTGCACCTCGCCCGGGTCGCCCGGCTCGTCCGCGACTTCCACGACGCGGTCGCCGGCTTCGTTCCGCCGCCGGACGCGCAGTGGCAAGTCCTCGTCCCGGCGGACGGGTCCGACATCATCGCCCACCACGATCTCGCCCCCTGGAACCTGATCCTCGGTGATCCGCACTGGGCGTTCATCGACTGGGACGTCGCCGCGCCGGGCACCCGCTTGTGGGATGTCGCCTACGCGCTCCACGGCTTCGTGCCGTTGTCGGCCGATGCGCGGTGGAGCCGGGTGGATGCCGGGCACCGCCTGCGGGTTTTCGTCGACGCCTACGGCTTGGACGAGACTCAACGGCGCGACCTCATCACTCTGCTGGCACCGCGCGCCCAAGCCATGCACACTTTTCTCGGCGCACAGGCGGCTGCGGGAAAGCAGCCCTGGGCACGACTGTGGCACGAGGGCCACGGCAGGGTGTGGGAAGCCGACGCCGCCTACATCGGGCGACGCCGTCAGGATTGGGAACGCGCACTGCTCGACTGACGCCGCACTTCTCCTGATTCGCGGTCCCGGACACGCGCCGAATTCCCCCGATCGAGCCCCTTTTCACTCTATCGTGCGCGGGCGACGCCGCGATTCGTGGAGGTGCCGATGCGTTATCAGGTGCTGCGCCCGCCGTACTGCTACCGGTGGGCCGTCCTGATCTCCGTGGTGCTCGTGACCACTTCGTTGATCATTTCGCTGTCCTGGTCCGGCGCGCAAGGATCCGAAACCGCATCCCCGCCCCAGCGGGCACGAGCCTCGACGACACCGGAGCCGGCCGCCGCACCCGCCGCGGCCGGGCCCGTCCGCACCGCCGCGCGCCCGGGCCGGTTCGTCGCGCTGACCTTCGACGACGGCCCTGATCCCACCTACACGCCGCAGGTACTGGACCTGCTGGAGCAGCACGGCGCGGTGGCCACGTTCTGCATGGTCGGCACCCAGGTGCGGCGCCATCCGGAACTGGTCGCGCAGGTCGTGGAACGCGGAATGCGGTTGTGCGATCACACCGTCAGCCACGACGAAGAACTGGCCCGGCGCAACGAGGCGCGCATTTCCGCGGAGATCACCGGCACGCAGGCGGATCTGCGTCTCGCCGCCGACGGCGACGTTTCCATTCCCTATTTCCGCGCGCCAGGGGGAAACTGGTCGGAAACGATCACCGCGATCGCTTCCCGCGAAGGGATGACGTCGTTGGGCTGGTCGGTGGATTCCCGTGATTGGACCCTGCCCGGCACGCCGGCGATCGTGGCGACGGTGCGGCAGGCCGTCCAGCCGGGGGCGGTGATCCTCCTGCACGACGGCGGCGGCCAGCGCAAGCAGACGGTCGCCGCGCTCACGGAGCTGCTGCCCTGGCTGGTCGCGCAGGGCTACCAGTTCGACTTCCCGGCGACCTGAAATTTCAACTCGTGGTTGACGTCTTCAACAAGCAGTTGTAGCGTCCCTCCTCATTCATTCGTTCGGGTGAGGAGATGCGATGTCTGCGAGGTCACGAGTGACGCGCTGGGGTGGGCTGACCGTCGGCTGCCTGCTGCTCACGGCGGCCTGCGGGGGCGGTCCCGACGGCGCCGGGGGCGACAGCGCGACCGGTTCGGACGTTCCGGACACCGCGGCGATCCTGCAGGCCGTCACGAAGGACCCGCAGCTCGCCGCCACGCTGCCCGCCGACATCGCCCGGGCCGGAGCGCTCAACATCGGCTCGAACATGCAGTCGGCGCCCAACAACTTCTACTCCTCCGACGGCAAGACGCCGGTCGGGTTCGAAGTGGACATCGCGAAGGCCGTCGCGGCCAAGCTGGGCCTGACCGCGAACCACACCGACATGGCGTTCGGCTCGCTGATCACCAGCCTGCAGTCCGGCAGGCTCGACCTGACGATGGCCGGGATGAACGACACGCGGGCCCGGCAGGCGCAGATCGACTTCGTGGACTACTTCACCTCGGGCATCACGATCATGATCCGCAAGGGCAACCCGGACGGCATCACCGGCCCGGACTCGCTGTGCGGCAAGACCGTCGCCGTCGTGCAGGGCACCAGCCACCAGACCTTCGCCGCCGAGCAGAGCGCGAAGTGCGTCCAGGGCGGCAAGCCCGAGGTGACCACGACGGCCACCGACAGCGACTCGCAGAACCAGAACCAGCTGCGCACCGGCCGCGTCGCCGCGATCCTCAACGACCTGCCGACCGCGGCCTACGTCTCCAGGACGGCGGGCGGCGGCGAGTTCTTCGAGGTCGTGCCGGGTGAGCCGATCAACGGCGGGCCATACGGCATCGGGGTCGACAAGGCCGATCCGCAGCTGCGCGACGCCGTCGAGAAGGCCCTGTCCGCGCTAGTGGCCGACGGCACCTACGGCAAGATCCTCGACGCGTGGGGCGTGCGGCAGGGCGCGATCACGAAGGTGACGGTCAATGCCGGAAGCTGACCTGACCACACGAGCGCCGGACACCGAGCTGCCCATCGTGCGCCTGCGCCACTGGGGTCGCTGGGTCTCCGCGGTGATCATCCTGGCGTTGCTGGCCGGGCTCGGGATCGTGCTGGCGCAGGCGAAGATCTTCTACGACACGGTGCCCGAGTTCCTGTGGTACCACGTGATGGCGGTCGGCCTGCTCAACACCGTGCTGCTGGCCGTCATCGCGCAGGCCGTGGCGATCGTCATCGGTGTCGTGATCGCGCTGATGCGCCGTTCGGCCAATCCGGTGGCCCGCGTCGTCGCCGCCGTCTACATCTGGCTGTTCCGCGGGCTGCCGGTGCTGCTGCAGATCCTGATCTGGTTCAACCTGGCGCTGGTGTTCGAGTTCGTGTCGATCCCGCTGCCCTTCACCGGCGGCTACCTGATCCACGAGCCGACCAACGTCATCGTCAGCGCGTTCGTCGCCGCGCTGCTCGGCCTCGCCCTCAACGAGAGCGCCTACATGGCCGAAATCGTGCGCGCCGGCCTGAACAGCGTGGACCGCGGGCAGACGGAGGCGGCGAAGTCGGTCGGCATGACGCCGGCGACGACACTGCGCCGGATCGTGCTGCCGCAGGCGATGCGGGTCATCATCCCGCCCACCGGCAACGACTTCATCAACATGCTCAAGGGCACGTCGATGGCATCGGTGATCGGGGTGACCGAGCTGATCCACGCGGCGAACAACATCTCGTCGAACAACCTGCTGGTGATGGAAACGCTGCTGGCCGCGGCGATCTGGTACATGGTCGTGGTGACCGTCGCGAGCGTCGGGCAGCACTACCTGGAGCGCGCGTTCGCCGGTGACTCGGCCGCGCCCCGGCCGTGGTCGCGGGTCGGCCGCACGCTGACGACGTGGCGGAGGGCCTGACATGACCGAACCGTTGCTGCGCGCGGTCGGCGTGCGCAAGCACTTCGCTGGCACCGAGGTGCTGCGCGGGATCGACCTGTCCGTCCACAAGGGACAAGTGGTGTGCCTGCTCGGGCCGTCCGGCGCGGGCAAGAGCACGTTCCTGCGCTGCGTCAACCACCTGGAGACCATCGACGGCGGGCAGGTGTGGGTGGACGGCGAGCCCATCGGGTTCCGCCTGCGCGGGGGAAAACTGCACGAGCTGCGCGAGCGGGAGGTCGCCCGGCAGCGGCGGGACATCGGTATGGTGTTCCAGCGGTTCAACCTGTTCGCGCACCACACCGTGCTGGGCAACATCATCGAAGGGCCGGTCCGGGTACTCGGGCTGAGCGCGTCCGAAGCGAAACGGACCGCTCTCGACCTGCTGGACCGGGTCGGCCTGGCGCACCGCGCGGACGCCTACCCCGCCCAGCTCTCCGGCGGCCAGCAGCAGCGGGTCGCGATCGCGCGGGCGCTGGCGATGAAACCGAAGCTGATGCTGTTCGACGAGCCGACCTCGGCGCTGGACCCGGAACTGGTCGGCGAGGTCCTCGAGGTGATGACCTCGCTCGCCGCCGAAGGGATGACAATGGTGGTCGTGACACACGAGATGGGGTTCGCGCGGGAGGTGGCCGACGAGGTCGTCTTCATGGCCGACGGCGCGGTCGTCGAAACCGGACCGCCCGCGCGGGTCCTCGGCGCGCCGGAGCACGAGCGCACCCGGCAGTTCCTGGCGCGCATCCTCTGATGGCCAGGATCGCACCCGGCTACCTGCTCCAGTTCGGCGAACCCGCGGGTTACCTTGACTTCGCCCGCTACGGCCCGCCCTCGCACGCCGTCGTCGACACCACCGCGCGGCTGCTGGACGCCTCGGCGAAAGCCGGCCCCTCCACCGTGGACGACCTGATGCGGCAGGAGGTCCGCGCGAAGGCCGCCGTCGCCCGGTTGTGCGGCACCGACACCGACCACGTGGTGCTGCTGCCCAACACGAGCCAGGGCCTGTTCCAGGCCGCCTTCAACGCCCCGCCCGGCGAGGTGCTGGTGTCGGCCGCCGAGTTCCCCGCCAACACCTACCCGTGGGCCCGTGCCGAAGAAGCGGGCCGGATCACGCTGCGGCGGATGCGGTGCGGTCCGGTGACGCCCGAGGTCGTGGCGAAGGAACTGGGGCCCGATACCGCGCTGGTGTCGGTCAGCGCGGTCGACTTCCGCACCGGCTACCGCGCCGACCTCGCGGCACTGCGGGAGACGGTCGGCGACCGGTTGCTGGTGGTCGACGGCATCCAGGGGTTCGGCGTGACCGAAGCACCGTGGGACACGGCCGACGTGCTGGTCGTCGGCGGGCAGAAGTGGCTGCGCGCCGGATGGGGCACCGGATTCGCGGTGCTGTCCGACCGCGCGCTGGAGCGGATGCGGCCGCTGCTGTCCGGCTGGACCGGCGCCCACGACGCGGGCCTGTTCGACGACGAGATCCACCCGCCTGCCGAGTTCGCCGCGTCGTGGTCGGTGAGCAACCTCAGCCCGGTCACCTCCGGGGCCTTCGCGGCGGCGCTGGAACTGGTCGAGGAGGCCGGGGTCGCGGCCATCGAATCGCGCATCGCCGAGCGGGTCGGCGAGCTGGACGAGATGCTGCGCTCGGCCGGCGCGGAGATCGTGTCGGCCGTCGACCGGCGCGCGGGGATCCTCGCGTTCAGCCTGCCCGGGCACCCGGCGGAGCGGGTCGGGGCGGTACTGGCGGCCGAGGGCATCGCGGCGACCGTGCGCGCGGAACACGTGCGGTTGTCGCCCCACGCATCCACGCCCGCCTCCACCGTCGAGGCGGTCCGCACCGCGCTGGAGTACCTGTCGCGTCCGCTGCCGTCTCGTCCCGGCCCCGCCACGCAGGCCACCGATTCCGTGCTGTCCGCGCTGGTCCCGGCGGTCGACGGGCTGGCGGCGATGCTCGGGCCCGGCAACGAGGTGGTGCTGCACGACCTGTCCAGACTGCCCGACTCGATCGTCGCGATCGCCGGCGGCATCACGGGCCGCACCCCCGGCGGGCCGATGACGGATCTGCTGCTCGGGCTGGTGCGCCGCGGCACGACGCACGATCTGACCAACTACGAGACCCACGGCCCCGACGGCAGGCCGATCCGCTCCTCGACGATCTTCCTGCGCGACCCGGACGGCGTGGCGGTCGGCTGCCTGTGCGTGAACAGCGAGGTCACGCAGGGCGCGGCGGCCGAGGTGCGGGCGGAGAGCTTCCCGCCCGACGTCGACAGCCTGCAGCGGTTCCTGGTGGACCGGGCCGTGGCACAGGCCGGGATCCCGGTCGGGCTGATGAAGAAGAAGCACAAGGCGGCCGTGGTGCGCGAGCTCGACGAGGCCGGGTTCTTCCTCATCAAGGACGCGGTGGACTTCCTCGCGGGCGAGCTGGAGGTCACCCGCTACACGATCTACAACTACCTGAACGAAATCCGCGGGTGAACGGACGCGTGAGTTCCCCGCTCGGGATCGCCGTGTGACACTTGGGTACAGTGAAGTCACTTTCTCGCGCAGACCTCCCAGCGCTGGAATCCACGAACAGAATCCGCTTCGCACGCGGGAAAACCTTTTGAACCACGGAAGTCGTCGCCGGATGACAAAAACCGGTCCACGACGACCGAATGACGTTCGACTCCTGGCGTTACCTGTGATCCGCCGTAACATGAACGGCCCGAGGTCACGAAAGGGGGTCGTCCGCTCTGGTCGAGAACCGCAACGCCGAGCTGCTCGCCTCCGGGCCGCGCTGGGTCGCCGTCGAACTGCGACCCCACGCCGGACGGATCGCGGCCGCGATCATGCGGGAGGTCCAACGATCGGTGCCGGTGTACGCGCGCCCGCTCACCGGCGCCTTCGGGCGGGTCTTCACCGAGGGCATCGAACAGGCCGTCCTGCACGTCATCGAAAGCATCGGCAACCCCGCCATCAAGCACCACGACTGGATCGAACTGTTCCGCGAGCGCGGCAGGCAGGAGTTCGCCGACGGCCGCAGCCTCGACGCGCTGCAGGCCGCCGCCCGCATCGGCGCCAGAGTGGCGTGGCAGTACGTCGCGCCCGTGCTGCGCAAGGCCGGCGCGTCGCCGCAGGTGCTGGCCCACGCGGCGGAAATCATCTTCGCCTACGTGGAAGATCTGTCGGCCACGGCGCTCGACGGGTTCCACGAGGCGCAGTCGAGTTCGGGCGGCACGATCGAGCGACGGCGGAGGCAGCTGCTCGACCTCATCCTGTCCGGTCGCCCGGCCGGCCCGGAAACGCTCGCGAACATGTCGAAGGGCGCCGGGTGGGCGCTGCCGGAGAAGGCCGCGATCGTCGCGCTGGAACGCGCCGAGGGCACCGCGGACTTCCCGGTGGAGCTGCTGGACGACGAGGTGCTGGTCGATCTGGAAAGCACCCAGCCGTGCCTGCTCACGACACACCCGAAACGCCACCTCTTCCCGCTGACCGGGCGCTGGAACGGCTGGCGCGCCGCGGTTTCGCCCACGGTCGCGCTCGCCGACATCCCGGCCGCGCACCGCACGGCGCGCCGCGCGCTCGGACTGCTGAGCCCGGATCCCGGCGCCGAACCGATCACGTGGTGCCTCGACCAGCTGTCGGCGTTGTGGCTGCTGGGTAAGGACTTCCTCGCCGCCGAGGTCGCGCGGCAGGCGTTGCGGCCGCTGGACGAACTCGGCGGCAAGCAGCGCGAGCGTCTCGGCGAGACACTGCTCGCGTGGCTGGAAACCCGTGGTGGCGCACCGGAGATCGCGAAACGCCTGCAGGTGCACCCGCAGACCGTGCGGGCGCGGATGCACCAGTTGCGGGAGTTGTTCGGCGACCGCCTGGACGACAGCGAGGACCGGTTCAGCATGCACCTGGCGTTGCGCGCACAGCGGCTCGCCGCGCGGGGTGAGCTGCCGTGAACGCGTCAGGACAGCGAAGACCCGCCCGGGTGTCGGCCGTTCGGCTGAGCATGCCCGGCCGATTTCCCGCACCCGCGCGAGATCCTTGCCAACGCGGGATCGTGGTGCGATGTTGTTTGTCCCTCACCGAAGTGAGTTGATCGGCTGCGACGGCAGCGCCGCCAAGTTTCGTTGCGATCAGAGGTAATCATGACGACCGATGCCGGTTACCGGCACGGGAACACCGTGCGGAAGAACGTTTCCCGAAGACCACCTCGAGTGCCCGCGCCGGGCGTCCCCCTGCGCCAGCGCCAGAACGCCCCCGAGTTCACCGCGGGCATCGGGCGGGCCAGCAGGCTGTGGGCCTCGCTGCCGCGGGAACTGGCGAAGGCGTTCCGGCCGCACGCCGATGCCATGACAGCCGAGATCCTGCGCGAGATCCAGCTCGCCGTGCCGGAGTACGCGCGGCCGCTGGAGGGCCCGTTCGGGCACACGATCGTGCGCAGCATCCAGCAGGCCGTGCGGCATTGCATGGACAACCTCGGCAACCCGGCCGCGCCGCAGGAGGCGTGGAAGGGCGTGTTCCGGCACCTCGGCAAGGTCGAGTTCAGCGAGGGCCGGACCCTGGACCAGCTGCAGACCGCCTACCGGGTCGGTGGCCGGGTCGCGTGGCGGTACGTCGCGACCGTGAGCCAGTCGCTGGGACTGTCCACGGACTTCCTGTGCGTCGGGGCGGAGGCGATCTTCGCCTATGTGGACGAGATTTCCGCGTTGTCGCTGCAGGGGTATGCCGCCGCGCAGAAACGCGCCGCGGGGACCCGCGCGCGGCAGCGGCGGCAACTGCTGGAACTGATCCTCGCCGATCCGCCCGCCTCACCGAAGGCGATCGCGCGGCTCGCGGCGACGGCGGGCTGGCGGTTGCCGGACCGGGTGGTCGCGGTCGCGCTGGAACCGCGGGCCGATCAGCATCACCGTGAACCACCTTCGCTGGACAGCGAGGTACTGATGGACCTGGAGGGACCGCAACCCTGCCTGCTGGCCGCCCCGGAACTGGTCGCCGCCGGTTCGCTGGAGACCGCGCTGGCGGGCTGGCGCGCCGCGATCGGCCCCGAGGTCAAGCTCGGTGACGCGGCGGTGTCCCTGCGCTGGGCCCGTCGCACCGTGGACCTGGTGCGACGCGGAGTGATCGACGCACCCCCGCTCGTGCGGGCCACCGATCACCTGGCGACGCTGTGGCTGCTGTCGGACGAGTTCCTGGTGAAGGAGCTGATCCAGCGGTGCCTGGCCCCGCTGAGCGGCCTGACGGACAAGCAGCGCACGCGCCTCGGGCAGACGCTGCTGGCGTGGCTGCAGTCCAGCGGCACGGCCCCCGACATGGCCGACCGGCTCGGAGTGCACCCGCAGACGGTGCGCTACCGGATGCGGCAACTGGAGGAGCTGTTCGGGGAGCGGTTGAACGATCCGGAAAGCCGGTCGGATCTGGAGATCGCTCTGCGGGCTCAGGCTCTTCTGGGTTGAGTTTTGTAGCCGCTACGCGGGTTTTTGCGCTGCGCGCGGCTGAAAGCGCCGGCTTCGCTTCGCTACCCCCGATTGGGCCGCCCCGATTTTTGATTGTTTCTGCGGCCGAGCAGGCGGTGTCAAGGCGGGAAAGAGTGCCTTGACTCCGCCTGATCGTCCGCAGAACTGGGCTTCGGATCGGGGTGCGGGGAGGGCTGGGCGGCTGGTGGCTGGTTTGCGTTGCCGGGCGGCGGTTCGGTGCGTGGGCGGCGTCCCGGAGGAGCAAACACGCTGCCCGGAGCGGCAAACACGCCAGCGGGAGCGGCCAACACGCCGCGTCGGCGCCGTGTTTGCCGCTCCGGGCGCCGTGTTGGCCGTTCGGGGCGCCGTGTTTGCCGCTGCGGGACCGGCGTCCGGCGACGGGACGTGGCCAGAGGCCGGGCCAGTCTGTCCCACAACCGATCCCCAGCTTGATCGGCCGCCAAAGACACTGAAAGATCGGGGTCGGGAGGGGCTGATCGAGGCGTAGCGAAGCTAAGCCGGTGCTTTCAGCCACGCGCAGCGCAAGAAACCGCGTAGCGGCTACGGAACTACGCCGCCCCCTCCAGACTCTGACAGGAAGGTGCCTTCGCGAACGCCTTCGCCAGCTCCGGGTTGTTCGTGAGGTCCTTCGTCGGTCCCTCGGTCGAGTTTCCCAGCTTGGCGAAGGCATCGCTCGCCCCGCGGACAGCCTGCTCGAAAGTCGCCTGGTCGGTCACCGGTGCCGAGGCCAGTGCGGTCCGGGCCTCGTCCACCGAGGCTTTCGTGGAGTTGAGCGTGTTCATCGCCCGGTCGACCGTCGCCTGGCCGTCGGTCACCGGTGGTGGCCCCTCGCGAGTGATGCCGTTGCCCAGGTCGGTCAGGGCCTGCGACAACGAAGCCAGGTAGGTCACCAGGCCTTCCCGTGCCCGGGTGACGTCCGAAGCGTCCACCCCGGGCACCTGCGACAACTTCGCGCCGCCGTCCCGCACGACCGCGCACACGTGCTCCGACCAGGTGATCGCGGCCGCGTTCTCCTCGTGCGCGGCTCTGTCCTGGCCACAGCCGGCCAGCACGGCCATTCCGGCCAGCGCTCCGGCGATCAGTGCAGCTCTCACCAGTGTCTCCTCAGCGTCGGCACCCGGCCGCCGTGTTCAGCGGCGCGGGGGTGGTGTCGAGGCCGTTGCGGTACCGGGTGCCTTCGTACCCGGCGGTGCACGGCAGCGGATCGAAGAACGTCGTGGCCAGCCCGAAACCCGCCGAATCGCCGGTGATGACGGTGCTGCCCGCCTCGATGGCCGACGGTGCGGCGACCAGCAGCTGTTCCACACCGTCCCGTTCCGCGAGCAGCACCTGCGTCGTGGTGAGCAGGTTGGCCAGCAGCGTCGTCAGGTTCGGTCCGGTCTCCCGCAGCAGACCGCTGATCTGCTCCGCCGCCGGGGGCGCCGACGACAGGATCGTCCGCAGGTCCGGGTCGGAGGTGCGCAGCATCTCGGCGATCCGCTTGGCGTCCGAGCCGAACGACGAGATGGCCTGCGCGTTCTCGATCTGTGTCGACAGGACGGTGTCCGCGTCGTTGATCAGCTGGATCGTCCGCGGCAGGTGGTCCGACGCCGACTGGGTGAAACCCGACGTGGCGTCGAGCAGGGCCTGCAGGCTGGGGCCGGTGTTCAGCGTCGCGTCGTACAGCTCGTCGACCACCGACCGCAGGTCGTCGCGCGGCACCGACGCCACGAGCTGGTCGAGGTTGAGCACCAGCTGCTCGTTCGGCAGCGGCAGCCGGGTGCGCGGTTCGGCGATCACCGAGCCCTCGGTCAGCGACGGGCCGCCCGAACTGCGCGGCCGCAGGTCGACGTACTGCTCCCCCACCGCCGACCGGTTCGTCACCACCGCTTCGACGTCCGCCGGCACCGGGGGTGTGCCGTCGTCGATGTGCAGATCGGCCTCCAGCCCGGCGTCGGTGAGGCGCAGCTCGGCGACCCGTCCGATCGGCACGCCGTTGTAGGTGACCTCGGCGTTGCTGAAGATCCCGCCGGAGTCGGCCAGCTCGACCCGCACCACGTACCCGCCGCCGCCGAAGAGGCGGTCCAGCCCGACGTAGCGGGCGCCGACGTAGGTGATCCCGGCCAGCGCGATCAACGCGAACACGATGACCTGGATCCGCACCTTGCGCGTCAGCATCTAGGCTCCCCCGCCCAGCGGCAGCAGCGCGGACTGTGGGCTCGGACCCGAGGTCCGCGCGTCGAAGTTCAGGTACAGGTTGAGGTAGTCGCCCTTGATCGCGTCCAGCGCGGCGTCCGGGAACGGGAAGGTCAGCAGCATCTCCATCGCCTCCGGCAACTGCTGCCCGGCCTCGGTCAGCCGCCGCAGCGTCGGCTCCAGCGCGCGCAGGTCCGCGACCAGGTCGTCCTTGCTGCGGTTGACCGTGTCGACGGCGACACCGGAGAGCGTGTCGAGCGAGGTCAGCATGGTGACCAGCTGGTCCCGTTGCCGGGCCAGCACGTCGATTCCCGGTCCGAGATCGTCGAGGACACCAGTGATCTGATCACTCCGCGTGGCCAGGGAACCGGACAGCCGGTCGATGCTGGTCAGCGCGCGGGTGATCTCGTCGCGGTGGTGGTCCAGCCCGGTGACGAACGTGTTCACCTCGGTCAGCAGGTCGCGGATCTCCGCCTCGTTGCCGCCGAGGGCGGCGTTCAGCTCGCGGCTGATCTGCTGGAGCTGACCGACGCCCCCACCGTTGAGCAGCAACGACAGCGCCCCGAGCACCTCTTCGACCTGCGGGTTGCGGTTGGTCCGCTCGACCGGGATGGTCGCGCCGTCGGCGAGACTGCCCTGCGGCGATCCCACCGCGGGCGGCCCCAGCTCGACGAACTTCTCCCCCAGCAGGCTGCTCTGCCGCAGCCACGCCTCCGCGTTCGCGGGCAGCTTGACCGATCCGTCGAGCAGCACCGTGACCTGCGCGGTGCGGCCGTCGGCGGACAGGTCGATCCGCTCGACCCGCCCGACCGGAACGTCGTCGACCTGCACGGACGACTGCGGCACCAGGTCCAGCACGTCGCGGAACCCGACGGTGACCCGGTACGGGTGGTCGCCGAGGTCGGCGCCGCCGGGCAACGGGGTGTCGTAGAGCCCACCGAACGAGCAGCCCGCCAGCAGTGCCAGCACGGCGGCCAGGACGGCACCGAGGGGTGCGCGCGTCATCAGCTGCCTCCCAGCGGCAGGGCCGGGCCCATGCTGAACTCGTTGAGGTCGGCGCGGCTGTAGATCGTCGAGTGCGCCGGGTCGTACGCGGCGAGCAACCGGTCGAGCGCGTCCGGCGCGGTGTTCAGCGCCTCGGTCAGCGACGCGCGCTGGTTGGCGAGCATCTGCGTGGTGCCCATCAGCTTGTCCACGTTGGACTTGATGCGGCCGCGGTTGTCCTGCACGAACTGCTGGATCTGCCCGAGCGCGGGGGCCAGCTCGGGCAGCGCGCCGCTGAACGCATCCCGTTCGGAGGCCAGGAACGACGACACCTGGGCGAGCAGGTCGGCCAGCCTGTCCACCTGGGAATCGTTGTCCGCCAGCATGGTGGTGAACCGCTGCAGGTTGTCGACGGTGGCGAACAGGTCGTCGCGTGACCCGCTCAGCGTGGTGGCCGCCTGGCCGAGCCGGCGGATCATTTCGCCGAGCTGGGCACCGTTGCCGGTCAGGTCCTCCGACGCGCTGCTGAGCAGGTCGGACAGCGCGCCGTCGCCGTTGGCGCCCTGCGGTCCCAGCGCGGTGGTCAGCCGGTCCAGGCTCGCGAACAGCTGGTCCAGCTCGACCGGCACCGCGGTGCGGCCGACCGGGATGACCGTGCCGTCGGCGATCTCCGGTCCGCCGCGATAGACCGGGGCGAGCTGCACGTAGCGGTCGCTGACCAGGCTCGGCGTGACGACGAGCGCCGCGGCGTCGGCGGGCACGTGGATGCCGTGGTCCACCGAGAACCCGACCTTGACCTGCTGCCCCTGCGGTTCGACCGTGTCGACGGTCCCCACCGGCACGCCGAGGATCCGCACCTCCGAACCGGGGTAGATCCCGACGGCCGCGGTGAAGTAGGCGGTGAGGTGCTTGCCGCGCCCGGCGTCACGCACCACGACCACGATCGCGGTGGCCAGCGTCGCCAGGATCACGACGAGCGCGCCCCAGCGCAGCCACCTGCCCAGACGTCCGACCGCCATCAGCCGTTCCCTCCCGGTTTCGGTGGCATGCAGGGACTTCCGTCCGTCGTCGCGATCAACCCGCACAGGTAGGTGTCGATCCAGGCGCCGTTGCCCAGCGCGTCGCCCAGCAGGCGGTAGAACGGGCCGGACAGGCTGAGGCTGCGGTCGAGGTTGCCCTGGTTGCGTTGCAGGACATCGGTGACGCGGTCGAGCTGTTCCAGCGCGGGTCCGAGCTGTCCGTTGTTCTCGTCGATCAGCCCGCGGACCTGCTGCGAGAGGTCCCGGGTGCCGCGCAGCAGTTGGTCGAGCGCCGAGCGCCGCTGGTCGAACTCGGTGAGCAGCACGTTGCCGTCGGTGATGAGCCGGGACAACTGGTCGGTGCGTTCGGCGACGGTGCCGCTCAGCTCGGCGGTGTTGCCCAGCAGTTGCTTGAGCTGGGTGTCGCGCGAGGAAATGGTCCTCGACAACGCGGACAGACCGTCCAAAGCAGACCGGACGTCCTGCGGGGTGGCGGCGTCGAAGGTCTGCGCCAGCGTGCGGAAGCTCTCCGCCAGCTGGTCGGTGTCCAGCTCGCCGGTCGTGCGCGCCAGGTCGGCGAAGGCGTCGTTGACGTCGTAGGGCGTCACGGTGCGGGTGCGCGGGATCGCCTGGTCCGGGTCCTGCTCGTGCTCGCCGCGCGGGTCGAGCGCCAGGTTCTTGGCGCCCAGCAACGTCTTGATGCGCACCGAGACCGTGCTTTCGTCGCCGACCCAGGCGTCGGTGACGCGGAAGGTGACCTTGACGTGGTCGCCCTCCAGCGAAACGCCGGTGACCTCACCGACCTTCGCGCCCGCGACGCGCACCTCGTCGCCGTCCTTCAGACCGGCGGCCTCGGTGAACTCGGCGGTGTAGGTGGTGCCGCCGAGCGCGGGCAGCCGGTCCCAGAACAGCGTCAGCGCGCCGAGGACGAGCATCACGACCAGCCCGGCCATGCCCAGCCGGAAGGAGTTGCGTGACCGGAACGACTTCATCGCCTGCACCTCGCCTCGGTCACGGGCACACCGACCGGGCCGCCGCCGGGCGCCGGCGTCGCGTCGGAGTGCACCGAGCACAGGTAGAAGTTGAGCCAGGAGCCGTAGGAGGCGATGCGGCCGATGGCCTCGTACTTGACCGGCAGGTTGTTCAGGAACTTCTCGAACTCCGGTGTGTTGTCGCCCAGCGTCCTGGCCAGCTGTTCGAGCGCCCCGATGTCGGCGCGCAGCGGTTGCCTGCCGTCCTGGACCAGCCCGGCGGTGGCGGTGGTCAGGTCGCCGATGCCGTCGATCGCCTCGCCGATCGGCCCGGCGTTCGCGGCGAGCCCGGACACCAGCTGCTGGGTCGCGTCGAGCAGCTGTCCGAGCTGCCCGTCGCGTGCGGTGAAACGGTCCAGCACCTGGTTCAGGTTGGTGATCACCTGCCCGATCACCTGGTCCTGGTCGGCCAGTGACGAAGTCAGCGAAGCGGTGTGCCGCAACAGGTCCGCGACCGTGCCGCCCTCACCCTGCAGCACCTGGACTATCTCGCCGGCGAGCTGGTTGACGTCCTGCGGGGACAGCGCCTGGAACAGCGGCTTGAACCCGTTGAACACCGCGGTCAGGTCCAGCGCGGGCCGGGTGCGCTCCAGCGGGATCAGCGCGCCCGGGTCCAGCCGTCCGGTGCCGGTGCCCTGGTCGAGCGCGATGTAGCGCTGGCCGATCAGGTTGCGGTACTTGACCGACGCCGTGACCGTCGGGGTGAGCGCGCGGTCCTTGTCGACCGAGAACGACACCTCGGCGATGCGCCGGTCCACGATCTCGATGCCGGTGACCTGCCCGATGCGCACACCGGACATCCGGATGTCGTCACCGGAGTTGAGCGAGGTGACGTCGCTGAACCGGGCGCGGTAGGTGACGGTGTCGCCGTCGCCGCGGTTGGCGATGGTGATCGCGAGCAGCCCGGTGGCCAGCACGGTCACGACCGCGAAGACCACTCCCTTGATCAGCGGGCGGATCATCTCAGCGTCACCTCCGCGCCACGCAGCAGCGGCCCCATCAGCAGCCCGCTCCAGCCCGGGATCCCGGCGGGCTGCTCACCGAGCACCGGGGCGAGCAGTTCGGACAGGAACTGCTGTTCCGCCGGGGTGTTCGCCCCGGGCGCGGCCGACCCGGCCGTGGGACACCGCGGTCCGTCCGCCGACGGCGGCGGGGACCCGCCCTGCCGCGGTGGACGGACCGTGAGGTCCACGTGCAGGCCGGGTTCGGCCGTGCCCACCCCCAGGGCCCGCTCGACGACCGGCTTCAACCGCGCGGCCGCGTCCGCGACGCACGGGATCTCCGGTGAGTACTCCGCGAGCAGGTCCAGCACCGGCCGGCTGTCCGCGGACAGGTCGACCAGGGTGTCGTCGTTGGCGTCGAGGAAGGCGACGGCGTCGTTGCCCGCCGCGGTGACCGTGCCGAACAGGGCGGCGAGGTCCTCCTGCTGGCGGGTCAGCGTCGTCGCGGTGGTGCGCAGGTCGGCCATGGCGTCGACGAGGTCCGGGGCGGCGGTCTGGTAGGTGTCCACCGTGTCGGCGAGTTTGGTGATCGCCGTCCGCAGGTCGGGCACCTCGGGATTGAGCCGTCCCAGGTAGTCGCCGAGCGTCACCAGCGTCGTGCCCAGTTCGGGGCCGCGTCCTTCGAGGGCGTGCGACACCGCGCCGAGTGTGCTCGCGAGCTTCTGCGGCTGGACGGCCTGCAGCACCGGCAGCAGGTCCCGCAGCGCCTGCTCGACCTCGACGGCCTGGGTGCTGCGGTCCTCCTCGATCACCGCGCCGGAGGAAAGCGCTTGCGGTGCCGGATTTTCCGGGATCACCAGGCTCACGTACCGCTGTCCGAACAACGTCTTCGGCAACAGCCGGGCGGACACATTGGACGGTACCGCGCCGATCCGGTCCGGGTCCATCGCCAGCTCGACCTCGACCCCGCCGGGCCGCACGTCGATCCTGCGCACCGAACCGACGAGCACCCCGCGCACCTTGACGTCGGCGTTCTCCTTGAGCTGCGTGCCCGCGCGCTCGGCCTTGAGGACCACGGGCACATACGAGGTGAACGCCTTGTCGTAGATGGCGACCGCGAACCAGCCCATCGCGCCGAGCAGCGCGAGGAACACCAGCCCGAGCGCACCGAACAGCATCCGTCTGCGTTGCTCGCTCATCCCGCCACCCGCACGGTCGTCGTGGCGCCCCAGATCGCCAGGCTGAGGAAGAAGTCGAGCACGCTGACCACGACGATCGAGGTCCGCACCGAGCGGCCCACCGCGACGCCGACCCCGGCCGGTCCGCCCCCGGCGCGGTAGCCGTAGAAGCAGTGGGTGAGGATGATCGCGATGCTGAACACCATCACCTTCGCGAACGACCACACCACGTCCTCGGGCGGGAGGAACAGGCTGAAATAGTGGTCGTAGGTGCCGCCGGACTGGCCGTAGACGACCACGGTGATCGTGCGGGCGGCGAGGTAGGAGGTCAGCAGCCCCACCACGTACAGCGGGATGATCGCGATGAACCCGGCGATGATCCGGGTGGTCACCAGGTAGGGCATGCTGCGCACGGCCATCACTTCGAGCGCGTCGATCTCCTCGGAGATGCGCATCGCGCCCAGCTGCGCGGTGAACCCGGACCCGACGGTGCTCGACAGCGCGAGCGCGGCGACCAGCGGGGCGATCTCGCGGGTGTTGAAGTAGGCCGACAGGAACCCGGCGAAGGCGGAGGTGCCCAGCTGGTCGAGCGCGGAGAAGCCTTGCAGGCCCACGACGGTGCCGGTGAACACGCACATGCCGACCATCACGCCGATCGTGCCGCCGATGACGGCGAGCGCACCGCTGCCGAACGCGACCTCGGCCAGCAGGCGCACCACTTCGCGGCCGTAGCGCGTGAGGGTGCGCGGGGTCCAGGCCAGCGCGCGGAGGTAGAACGCGAGCTGATCGCCCAGGCGAACCAGGCCGTTCATGCCGCGCTCGGGGTTGAACAGCCGGTGACGGCCGCCGACGGTGGTCACGGGCTCACGCTCCCTTCGCAGGCACGACGCGTAGGTAGATCACGCTGATCACGAAGTTCACGAAGAACAGCAGCAGGAACGTGATCACGACGGACTGGTTGACGACGTCGCCGACGCCCTTCGCGCCGCCCTTCGGGTTGAGACCGCGGTAGGAGGCGACGAGCCCGGCGAGGAACCCGAAGATCACCGCCTTGACCTCGCCCACCCACAGGTCGGGCAGCTGGGCCAGCGCGGAGAAGCTGGACAGGAACGCACCCGGCGTGCCGCCCTGCACCAGCACGTTGAACACGTAGCCGCCGGTGACGCCGACGAAGCTGACCATCCCGTTGAGCAGGATGGCGACGGCCATCGCGGCGAGCACCCGCGGCACCACGAGCCGCTGGATCGGCGAGACGCCCAGCACCTCCATGGCGTCGATCTCCTCGCGGATGGTGCGCGATCCGAGTTCCGCGCAGATCGCGCTGCCGCCCGCGCCGGCGACGACGAGGGTGGTGACGATCGGGCTCGCCTGCTGGATCACGGCGAGCACGCTGGCCGCGCCGTTGAACGATTCGGCGCCGAGCTGGCTGGTCAGTCCGCCGAGCTGGAGTGTGATGACGGCGCCGAAGGGGATGCTCACGAGCGCGGCGGGCAGGATGGACACGCTGGCCACGAACCAGAACTGCTGCACGAACTCGCGGAACTGGAAGGGCCGCTTGAACATCGCGACGACGATGTCCAGCGCCAGGCCGAAGAGCTTGCCGAACTCGCCGACGGCGTTGCGGGCGGCGGTCACCGGGGCGGTCATCAGCCGATCCCCTGCGCGGTCAGCGTGGTGCGCATGGTGTTGCCGGGGCCGGAGATCAGGCCCGTCAGCAGCGGGTCGAGGTCCTCGGTCACACCGCATCCGGTGAACGGCGGGATCTCGTAGGACGACTCGATGGTCGACTGGCTGCCCGGCACCAGCGAGGTCTGCCCCTTCATCGGGATCACCAGCGGCGACACCGTGCGGCAGTTCTCCCCCACCGCGAGGGGCACGCCGTCCTGCTTCACGTTGCTCACCAACAGGTTCACGCGAACCGTCATGTCGATCGTCGGGGTGAACAGACCGCCGCTGATGTCCGCGGTGCCGGTCGCCTTCTCCGCCTGCGGCAGGCGCACGTCACTGGTGACCGGCATGAACCGGAAGGCCACGAAGTAGCTTTCCGATTTCGGCAGGTTCAGGTCGCCCTCGATCCGGATCGTGTTCGGCACGTCCCCGGTGAACAGGCCCGCGTCGAACGTGCCCTGTTGCAGCACCAGGTCCGAGCCCATCTTCGCGATGCGCGAAGTTCCGTCCACGAGGAACTTCGCCGTCAGCAGCGGTGTGTCCTCCACCGCGGCGGCGATCTCGGTCGCGTCCGGCACCGACGGCACGGGGGACGCCGTCGGTGCCGACACACGCACCTGCGCGAGCTCCCCGTTCGCGGCGGGATCGGTGGTGCATCCCAGGTCCGCGTTCAGCGTCTCGCCGTGCACGACGAGCCGGGGCGCGAGCGAGGTGAGGGAGACCGTCACCGGACCGGCGCCTGCCACGATCGGCGGAACGTGGCCCGGCAGCGTGATCCGCAGCTCGCCGTCGGCAGGGAGCGGGATCTCCGATGTGGACAGTCCGGTGACGGTCAGCTTCTGGGTGCCCCGCGGCTGCGCGACGCTCAGCTCCACGGCGGCCGACGCGTCGACCGTGGCACCGCCGGAGTCACGCAGCGCGTCGACCGCATCGGGGGGCACGACGAACGTGACGGCCGCGTCCGTGACGGGCACGTTCGCGCCCTGCGCCACGGTTTCGCCGAAGGTCGCCCGGAACGAAACGGGGACGCCGACCGAGCCGCCCGCCTGGCACGTGCTCGTGCCGGCGCGGGTCGCCGCCGTGGCGACGGCCGCGGTCGCGGGCACCAGGGCGGCGGCCGCGAGGGCCAGTCCCAGCGCGGCGACAGCGGCGCGACGTGACCGGGCTTGCGTCATGAACGGTTTCCTGCCTGAGGTTTCTCCGCAGTGGACCGCGAGGACGTTACCGGCGGGTCAACCAGCGTCACAACGCTTGCGTTCGATCTTTCGCAACCGTGTGTTTTCTTGTCACGCAACGACGAAATATCGTCCGGTCACCTGTCACGGGGCGGCGCGGCCGGCCCACTCGTCCTCCAGCAGCACCCGCTTGATGACCTTGCCCGTCGGCGTGCGGGGCAGTTCGTCGACGAACACCACCTCACGCGGGACCGCGAACCGGGCGACCCGGCGCCGGAGGTAGTCGCGGACGAGATCGGGGTCGAGCCGTGCGCCCGGTTCGACCGTCACGAACGCGACGAGCCGCTGACCGAACTCGTCGTCGGGCACCCCGAGCACGGCCACGTCGGCCACGCCGGGCAGCTCGGTCAGCGCCTCCTCCACCGGGCGCGGGAACACGTTCTCCCCGCCGGACACGATCATGTCGTCGTCCCGGCCCGCGACGAACAGGCGGCCGTCCGCGTCGAGGTAGCCGCGGTCACCGGTGTCCATCAGCTCATCGCGTGTCACGCGGCTGGTCCCGTCGGTGTAGCCGTCGAACAGCAGATCGTTGCCCACGAAGATGCCGCCGACCGCGCCGGGCGGAACCGGCTCACCGGTCGGCCCGAGCACCGCGAGCCGCGTGCCCAGCGGCGGGTAGCCTGCCGTCGACGGGGCGGCGCGCAGGTCCTGCGGGGTGGCCACGGACGCCGCGGACACCTCGGTCGAGCCGTAGAAGTTGTAGAGCACGTCGCCGAAGGCGTCCATGAACTCCGTCACGAGCGAAGCGGGCAGCGCCGAACCGCTGCTGGCCACGACCCGCAGACTGCTCGTGTCGTAGCGGCGGCGCACCTGCTCGGGCAGCGCCATGATGCGCTGCAGCATCACCGGCACCGCGAACATCGTGGTGCACCGGTGTTCCTGGATCGCCCGCAGGCACGCCTCCGGGTCGAACCGCCGCTGCAGCACCAGTGTCGCGCGCAGCGGCATGCCGACCTGCAACGCGGACAGGCCCCAGCTGTGGAACAGCGGAGCCGCCATCAGCATCCGGTCCCCCGTGTGCAGCGGGATCCGCGACAGCAGCGCCACCGCGGAACCCAGCCCCTTCGGCGTCGGCCGTCGCGCGCCCTTCGGCGCACCCGTCGTTCCCGAGGTCAGCACGACGATGCGGGCGGGCCGCCGGGGCGGGCCGAACTCGGCCTCCGGCGCCTCCGCGATGATCTCGCCCAGCGTCGGCTGGCCAGGCGGCCCGTCGTCGGCGCCGGTGAGCACGACCGCTTTCAACGGCATCCCCGCGACCTGCTCCGCGAACTCCCCGTCGGCCACCAGTACCCGCACCGCGTGCCTGCGGATCGCGTCCCCGATCTGGGGCCGCGCGAGACCGGTGTTGAGCAGCACCGAACCCGCGCCGAGGTAGGCGCACGCGAGCAACGTCTTCACCATCGCGCTGTGGTTGCGCGCCATGACCGCGACCGTGCCGCCGGGGCCGACGCCGACCGTCCGCAACGACGCCGCGAGCCGGTTCGCCTCGGCCCGCAGCCCGGCGAAGGTCGTCTCCGTCCCGTCCTCGTCGATCACCGCGATCCCGCGCGGTGACCGGGCCGCGGCGGCGGTGTACCCGCCGGCCAGCGTCGCGCCCCACTGCGCCAATGCGCGCAGCTGCCGCACCACGCGGTCGGGCCGCGCGGGGGTCAGGATCCCGGCCGCGATCAGGGTGTTGGCGATCTGCCGCGTCGACGGGGCACGGTCGGGTGGCAGCGGCGCCGCGGAGCCGGTGAGGTGACGGCGGACCCGGTCGAGCCCGTCCTGCGCCCACAGTTCGAGGTCGTTGGCCGACGGCGCGCGGCCGGGACTCGGCAGCGCGGGCCGGAAGTAGATGAACTTGAGCCGGGTGCCGCCCGCGGAGGTGTCGCTCAACCGCACCGACAGGCAGCCGCCGGTGTCCGGCACCGTCTCCAGCACGAGCTGTTCCTCCGGACGGTTGAGCAGTACCCGCATCTCGTGCCCGACCGGAGGTCCGCTCAGGGTGAGCCGGAGGCGGTAGCGGGCGTGGCGGCCGCGCGTGCCCAGCCGGTCCACCGACCCGACGCCCCGGAAGAAGCGGGGGTACAGTTCCGGCGACCCGAGCACCGTCCAGAGCGCGGCGCGCGGCTGGTCGCAAAACAGGTCGAACGTCACGCAGTCGGGCATTCGCCGGAAACTAAGCGCGGCCGTTCGGCGGGTCAACCCGCGCGCGCGTTGTTGGCACGTTCGTACACACCGGTGTTCCCATTCTTGTCACGCGGGTGAGTGTCGGCCACAACCTTGTCCCCGCCGTACGGGTCGGCCACGCGCACTCGTAGCGGCTGGTGACAACTTCCTTGGCACACAAGGAGTTTCTTCGCGCACATGTTGCCAACGCGGGAGCGCGGTGCCTACTTTACCCATCGGTAGCAACCCGTTTCCTACCAGTTCCACACGGTTTTCGTATCACTGCCGATACACCGGAGGATAGGCGTGCCAACAAGAACCAGAATGAGAAGGATGGTCGCGGCGGCGGCGTCGGCGACCGTCGCGACCGGCGCGGCGCTGACGGCCGTGCTGGCCGGGGCCGGTACCAGCTCGGCCGACCCGGTCTCGCTGACGCTGAACTACAGCTGCCCGTTCCCGCTGATCGGTACCCAGACGCTGCAGATCGTGATCAGCGCGGACATCCCGACGACCGTGAACGTCGGCGAGCCGACCCCGGCCTTCCAGGTGCAGGCCGTGGCCACCGTTCCCCCGACCGCGACGCAGGGCCTGACCCTCGTCGGGGCGGCGACGGTGGAGGGTTCCGCCGCGGCGAACTCGACGGTCACCGCACCGGAGGCCACCATCCCGGTGACCGTGCCCGCGACGATCCCCGTGACCCCGGTGCCGGCCTCGGGCTCGTTCGACACCGTCGCCACCGGTGACGCGCCGTCGCTGACCTTCACGCAGGCCGGGCAGGCGGAGATCACGGTGGGCGACATCCTGCTGACGCTGCACCCGAAGCGCGCCGACGGCACCGACACCGGCCTCGGCGTCTTCGATTCGCAGTGCACGCAGGTCGCCGGCCAGGACAACGTGCTGGCGAACATCACCATCAACGGTGGCAGTGAGCCGACGGAGACGACGGAACCGACGACCACCGAGCCGACGGAACCGACGGAGACGACCGAGCCGACGACCACGGAACCGACCGAACCCACGGACACGACCACCACCGAGCCGACCACCACCACGACCAATCCGCCGACCGGCATCGACTACGGCTATGCCCTCGAAGGCGATTCGGTGATCAAGAAGCTCGGCGCGACGGCACCGCTGTCCGGCGGGATCGACGCGAACCTCGACCTGGCGACCGGGAACTTCACCGCCGACCTGCAACTGGACCCGACCAGCCTGCAGGCCAAGCTGTTCGGCTTCATCCCGGTCACCGCGAACGTCGACTTCGCGCAGGAGGGCCAGACGACCGGCACCCTGTCCGGTGGTGTGCTCAGCTCCACCAGCCACACCACCATCAAGCTGCCCACCGTCAAGCTCTTCGGCTTCCCGATCAGCGAGTCGCCGCAGTGCCGGACCTCGGAGCCCTCGGAGATCAACCTGACCTCCGGTCCCGGGTTCGACCCGCTGGCGGGCGGTGACCTGTCGGGCACCTACGACATCGCCGAACTGCAGGACTGCGGCCCGCTGACCGGCCTGATCAGCCCGCTGGCCACCGGTCCCGGCAACACCATCGACGTCAGCCTGTCGCCGAAGGAGCAGTGACCCCCTCCAGACGAACGGCCCTGCCCCTCCGCCGGGGGGCAGGGCCGTTCCCTGTTTTCGGGTTCACTGACGGGCCGCCCAGAAAGCGCAGTGGTGGATGGCCGCGAAATCCTCCTGCATCGCGGCACCACCGGGCAGCAGGGCGCGGACCTGTTCGTGCACCGGGTCGTAGCGCGGCCAGCCCGCGGTGGGCGCGCCGGTGCGGACGAAGGACGTCCAATCGGCCACCATCTCCGCCGACAGCCGCCGCTGGCCCTCGTCGAAGGAGCCGCCGTCGCCGAAGAGGTAGGACAGTTCGAGGCTGTGCGCGGCGCCCAGCGGGAACGGGGTGCTGGACAGCGAATCCGGCACCGGCGCCTGCGGGTCGTCGAACTCGTAGGCGTACACCGGCCCGGTCCGGGACAGCGAATCCGCCATGTCCCTGGCCGTGCAGGCGAAGAAGGCGTCGGTGAGCGCCGCCGCCAGCGCGCGCGGCGCCGAGTCGTCGTGCGCCGCCAGCGGGTACTCCGCGGACACCTCCGGGGCCCGCGCCCCGAACACCTCCGCCAGCGACGACGGGTAGTCCGCGGCGGTCACCGTCTTCCCGGTGGCCGCGTACTGCTGGGCCAGGAACAGCGTGAACTCGTCCCTGGTCACCCCGAGCAGCACCGGAACCCGTGTCGCCGCACCGGTTTCCATGGCGTCCAGCGGGTTCGCGGGCAGCAGCGCGCCGCCGGTCACCGGCCCCGCGACCGGCACCCCGGCGAGGTCGTAGTACCGCGGTGCGGTGAGCAGTGCCGCGAACGGCAGGTCACGCAGGCATTCCGCCACGGCGGCCGGATCGCCACAGCCGAGGTTCGCCGCGTACGCGGTACTGGCCGCCACCGCGGCCCCGGCGCTCGCGTGTGCCTGACACGGTCCACTTTGGATGATCGCGGCACGGAACAGCCCCGCCGAGCCGGGTGCGACGAGGTGGTCGCACACCGACATCGCGCCGGCGGACTCGCCGGCGAGCGTGACCCGCGCCGGATCGCCCCCGAACGCGGCGATGTTGTCGCGCACCCACTGCAGCGCCGCCTGCTGGTCGAGCAGCCCGAAATTACCGGCCCCGCCCTCGTGCGCGAGCGCGGGGTGCGCCAGCCAGCCCAGCGCACCGAGGCGGTAGTTGAGGGTGACCACCACCAGGTCCCCGCGCGTGGCCAGTTCCCGCGCGTCGTACTCGTCGCCGCTGCCGCCGAGGAACGCGCCACCGTGCAGCCAGACCAGCACGGGACGTCCTCCGCCCGCGGCGGCGGGCGTGGTGACGTTGAGGAACAGGCAGTCCTCGCTGCCCTTCGCGCCCGGCTGGGGGCAGCGCGCGCCCGGCGCGGTCGCGTCCCGCACCCCGCTCCACGCCCGCACCGGCTGCGGCGGCCGCCACCGCAGGTCACCGACCGGCGCCGCGGCGTACGGAATTCCCTCGAAAAGCCGGGCACCCGCACCGGCGCTGCCACGGACCCGTCCGTCGCTCAGGGACACGACGTCCGCGGACGCAACGGGCTCGGGCGCGGGCGCACCGCAGGCCACGAGCACGAAGGCGAGCAGGAGAACGCAGCGCTTCACGGGCGGGCCGGTCTCGTCGTCACCGGGGCAGCCTAGACCGTGCGCGCCCGGGGTCGGTTATGGACTCCGGCGACGGTCGGTAAATGTTTCACCGACCGCGCCCGGAAATGGTACGACAGTCATTTCCACACCGCGTCCATCCACATCCGGACGTGACACATTCAGCGGTTATTCACCACCACGACGAGCTGTTACGACATTCGGCCGAACGTCGTTCATCGTGGGTGAAGTGCAGGGTTGACAAGGTCGGTCGGCTGTTGTTTTCTCCTCTCACCGATCACTTGGGGACGCTAATCACCGCATCCCGTTTCGCCGCGATCCCGCGCGGAAACGGGACAGCACACGAATCTGAGCGGACTGGAAGAAATGGATACTGCGGGCTCCGGGCAGGGCCGGCACAGCGAGGGAGCCTGGCACCCGCGTGGCTGGAGCCTGCGCACGAAGATCTCGGTCGTGCTGCTGCTGCCGGTGGTGGTCGCGCTGGCGCTGGCCGGTACGCGCGTCCGGGCGGAACTGGCCGAGGCGAGCAAACTGAGCGCGGTGCGCGACCAGCTGCCGGCGCTGCAGTCGACCCTGGACCTCGCCGGGCTCGTCGAGGAAGAGATGGTGCTGGCCGCGTCCTCGCCGGGCAGTGCCGAGCTGAGCAGGCAGATCGCCGCGGTCGACTCGAAGACGGCGAGCGTGCAGCAGGCCGCCCAGTTCGCGAAGCTGCCCTCCGCCACCTCGCGCACACTCGACACCGTGCTCGGACGGCTCGCCGGTCTGCGGATGGCCGGCGTCGCGACCGGGTCCGCGACGGTCGCGATGACCGCCGGGTACCACGACATCGCGGTGGACCTGAGCCGGATCCTGCCCGAGGCCATCGCGGCGGCGGGCAGCAGCCAGATGGACACCACCGCCGCCACCGCCGGTTCGCTCATGCAGCTGCGCACCACCCGCGCGGTGGAAGAGGCGCTGATCCGCTCGGCCGGCGACTCCGCCAACGACACCGTGCTCGCCGCGTCCGCCCGTGCCGCCGCCGAGGAAGGCGTGCTGGGCAGCCAGGTCGAGCGCGGACTGCCGCAGGGTTCGCTCGGCCGGTTCCGGTCCATCACGGCCAGCAACAGCGACCGGCAGGCCACCCTGCAGGACGCGCTGACCACCGGGAACACCAGCAGGCTGACGGCACTGCTCACCCCGCTGGCGACCGAGTCCGCCGCGTTGTCCGACGTGCTCGCCGGGCTCGTCCTCGACCTGTCCGCCACGGTCACCGAGCGCACCGACGAATCCCGTGCCGACGCTTTGCGCGACACCGCGCTGGTGCTCGGCGCGCTGCTCGGCGCGCTCGCCATCGCGCTGCTCGTCGCACGCTCACTGGTCACCCCGGTGCGGCGCCTGCACGCCGCCGCGCTCACGGCCGCGAACCGCGAACTGCCGGAGACCATCGAGAAGGTCCGCGCGGGCGAACCCGTGTCGTGGGAGTCGATCGAACCGGTCCCGGTCGACGGCGACGAGGAGATCGGGCAGCTGGCGCGGGCCTTCGGGGACATGCACCGGCAGGCGGTGCGCCTGGCCGCCGACCAGGCCGAGCTGCGGCGCCAGGTCAGTGAGATGTTCATGACGCTGGCCCGGCGCAACCAGTCGCTGGTCGAACAGCAGCTCACGCTCATCGAGGACCTCGAAGCCGACGAACGCGACCCGCAGCGCCTGGAGGAGCTGTTCCGCCTCGACCACATGGCGACCCGCCTGCGCCGCAACGGCGAGAACCTCCAGGTCCTCGCCGGCGGCAGCCCGGCCCGCCGCGACCACGGCCCGGTCTCCACCGCCGAACTGCTGCGCGCCGCGACCTCCGAGGTCAAGGACTACCGCCGGGTCGCCATTGCCAACGCCCCCAACGGTTCCCTGCGCTCGCACGCGGCCAGCGACGTCATGCACATCCTCGCCGAGCTGCTGGAGAACGCCATCCGGTTCTCCCCGCCCGAGCAGAAGGTCGTGCTCACCGCCGACCGCGGCGCCGACGGCGGGCTCCTGGTCGAGGTGGTGGACAGCGGACTGGGCATGCAGCCGGACGACCTGGCCGCCGCCAACGCCCGCCTGGCTTCCGGGGACACGGTCAGCCCGGAGACCACCCGCCGCATGGGCCTGTTCGTGGTCGGCCGCCTGGCCGCGCCCCTCGGCGTCACCGTGCGGCTGCGCCCCACCCACCCGGGCACGAAGCACAGCGGGATCACCGCCAGCGTGCACGTGCCCGGATCGCTGGTGCTGGCCGACGGGGTCGCCGCCCCGCAACCCGCGATGGTCCCCCGCGAGCCGGTTCCGGCGCAGGCCCGCCCCGCGCCCGAACCCGTGCGCACGCCCATCTTCGACGGAGTCGTGTCCGGCTGGTTCACCGAAGCGCCCTCGCCCGACTTCCGCAGCCCTGTCGACGAAACCTGGCGGGCCGCCGAAATCGCGACCGAACAGCCGGTCGCGGTGCCGGTCACCAGCGCCGGGCTGCCCACGCGGCGTCCCGGTGCTCAACTCGCGCCGGGCGCGGCACTGCCGCGGCGTCCCGCGGCGCCCGAACCCGCCGATTTCCGCGATCCGAACGCGGTCCGGAACAACCTGGCCAGGCACTACAACGGAATGCGAGCCGCCCGCGCGCGCACGGGGAACGGGAACGGGCAGGCAGCTGAGGGGAAGGCGGAACCACGATGACCGAAGAGCACGGCCCGGGCTGGCTGGTGCAGGCGTTCACCCAGGAGGTCGCCGGTGTCGCGCACGCCGCGCTGGTGTCCGCCGACGGGCTGCTGGTCGCCGCGAACGAGAGCCTGCCCAAGGACCGGGCCGACCAGCTCTCCGCGATCGCCTCCGGTCTCGCGAGCCTCGCCGTGGGCACGGCGGAACTGTTCACCGCCGGCCGCGTGGTGCAGTCCGTCATCGAGATGGAGGACGGGTTCCTGCTCCTGATGAGCGTCGGGGACGGGTCGAACCTGGTCGTGCTCGCCAGCCCCGGCTGCGACATCGGTCTGGTCGGCTACGAGATGACGCTCCTGGTCGACCGTGTCGGCCGCATGGTCGAGACACCGGCGCGCCAGGTCGCGTACCGGGCCAGGCCGTGAGTGAGCCCGACCTGAACGGGGTACGGCAGGCGAACTCCCGCTCGCCGTCCCTGGCCCGTCCCTACGCCTGGACCGAGGGGCGCACGCAACCCGCGGTGGAGATGGCCATCGAAGCACTGGTCCAGACCACACCGGACGGCCGGACCCTGCCCTACAACCGCGCGAGCGCGCCGTCGGTGGTGACGCAGCTGTGCCTGCGGCCGCGGTCGGTCGCCGAGATCGCGGCGCACCTGGGCGTCCCGCTGGGCGTGGCGAAGGTGATCGTGAGCGACCTGCTCGGCACCGGGCTGGTGACCGTGCGGGACACCCTCGGTGACAACGCCACCTGGGACGAACGACACGACCTCCTGGAAAGGGTCCTGAGTGGACTACGCACGCTCTGAGACGCTCAACCGCATCACCTCGGCGAAGATCGTGGTGGCGGGTGGCTTCGGCGTCGGCAAGACGACGTTCGTCGGGTCGATCTCCGAGATCATCCCGCTGCGCACCGAAGCCGTGATGACCGCCGCCTCGGTCGGTGTCGACGAGGTCGGCGGGATCCCCGGCAAGGCGGCGACCACGGTCGCCATGGACTTCGGCCGCATCACACTGGCCCGGGACCTGGTGCTGTACCTGTTCGGCACGCCGGGCCAGCACCGGTTCTGGTTCATGTGGGACGACCTCGTCAAGGGCGCGATCGGCGCGGTGGTGCTGGTCGACACGCGGCGGCTGGCCGACTGCTTCCCCGCGATCGACTTCTTCGAGACCCGCCGCCTGCCGTTCGTGGTGGCGCTCAACGAGTTCCCCGGCGCGCGCCGCCATTCGTCCGCAGCTGTGCGGGAAGCGCTCTCGGTGGCGCCCGAGGTCCCGATCGTCCACTGCGACGCCCGCTCCACCGAATCGACCAAGCAGACGTTGATCACCACGAGCGAGCACGCCATGTCCCAGCTGCGCGCGCGGCTGCGCCGCCAGAGGAGTGTCCGATGAACCACGTGCACCACTTCGAAATGGGGACCTGGGTCATGGCCCTGGCCTACCTGACCTCGGTCGCCGGGTGCGCGCTCGGCCTGGCCTGCACGCTCCAGGCGCGCACCGCGGTCACCTCGCGCGCCCGCATGGCGTGGCTGGCACTGGCGGCGGTATCGATCGGTGGTGTCGGCATCTGGGTCATGCACTTCATCGCGATGCTCGGCTTCGCCACGCCCGGCATGCCGGTGCGCTACGACATCCCGCGCACGATCCTGTCCGCCGTGCTGGCGGTCGTCGCGGTGTTCGCCGGGCTGCTGGTCTTCGGTGTGCGGGAACGGTTCCAGTGGTGGCGGCTGCTGCTGGCCGGGCTGCTCACCGGGATCGCGGTGAACGTCATGCACTACACCGGGATGTGGGCGGTGCAGATCAAGGGCACGATCGGTTACCAGTCCGGCCTGGTGGCGCTGTCCGTCGCGATCGCCGTGGTGGCGGCGACCGCGGCGCTCTGGTTCACCGCCACGCTGGACAAGCTGCAGTGGCGGCTGCTGGCGGGGCTCGTGATGGGCGCGGCGGTCACCGGTATGCACTACACCGGTATGGCCGCGGTGCGGGTGCAGGTCGACGTGACGGCCCCGGATCCGTCCGGCAGCGAGGTGTTCTCGTTCCTGTTCCCGGTGTTCGTGCTCGCCGCGATCGCGCTGGCCGTGCCGGTCTGCGCGGTACTGATGGCACAGGCCCCACCGGAACCGCCCGCGGACGAGGTCGGGACGGACGAGGAGCCGCGCGTGTTCGCGGGCTCGTCCCCGGGGCCCGCCTGAGCGCGGAACCGGAACGGGCGCGCGCGCGTCGGACTCACCATGACGCAACCGCAGACCGCTACGCCCGTTCGCCGCTGGCGAGTTCCCGTCGTCGCACTGGTGGCGGGGCTCGTCATCGGCGGCGGAGCGGTGGGGCTGACCTGGCTGGGTTCCACACCGGCCCGCTCGGACGTGGCGACGGCGTGCGAGATCGTCGGCAGGACGACCACCCTCGACCCGGCGACCGACTACGCGCAGTACCTCCGCTGGGGCGCGGCCGCCCAGCTCGCCAAGGCCGCCGCCGAGCAGGACCCGAGCCGCCAGGCCCTCGCCGACGCGCTCGACAAGCCGGTACTGGTCGTGCAGAGCACCTTCGCCGCGGACGGCCCCGAGTTCGAGACGGCGCTGAGCGAGGCCAAAGCCGCCTGCGCCGCCCTGTGACGGCATGAGTCTCCGCTCCCCGGAGGTGGGGCTGGCACCAGGGACGAAATGGGGGTTCGCACTGATGCGCACCGCGCCCGGCGGAGGCATCGTGGGGACATGACGACGACAACGACGACAACCCTGACGAGGTCCCGCCACGACCGTGTGATCGCCGGGGTGTGCGCCGGCCTCGCCCGGCGGGTGGGCTGGCAGCCCCGCACCATGCGCTGGCTGTTCGTGCTGTCCTGCCTGCTGCCCGGCCCGCAGTTCCTCGTCTACCTGGTGCTGTGGGTCATCATCCCGAAGGAACGCCGCTGAGCCGATCGGCGGCGGACGCTGCGGCAAACGGGCAGATATCACCCGAACGGGTTTGAAGTTCCCGACAAGGGCCATTCCTTCGTATGGCCAGAACGGGAACATACCGGGGACGCGGCACCGCCGTCGGAGTGGTCACCGGGATCGGGGCGCTCTTCGCGCTCGTCGAGGCGATCTACATCGTCCTGGTCCTGGCGGGCGCCAACGCGGCGAACGCCTTCTTCCGGTTCATCGATTCGATCGCGCAACCGCTCGCGTTGTTCTTCCCCGGATTGTTCCCGGTGGGGAACCCGGACCTGAACGTACTCGTCAACTACGGGCTGGCGGCGGTCTTCTGGCTCGTCGTGACCGGACTCATCGCACGCCTGCTCCGCTGACGCGGGTTTCCTCCCGCCGTCAGGAACGCGCGGCGGCGAGGAATTCGCGGATCAGGCCGTGGTCTTTCGTCCCCCGCGTGGATTCCACACCGCTGGAGACGTCGAGACCCCAGGGGCGCACGGCCTCGACCGCCTCGCTGACGGTGTCCGGCCGCAGTCCGCCGGCGAGCAGCCACCGGCCGGTCTGCCCGCGCAGCGCGGACCAGCTCCACTGCTCACCCGATCCGGCGCGCGGCGAGTCGAGGATCAGCATGTCCTCGCCGAACGCGCCGACCTCGACCGGCTCACCGTCGGTCGAGGTGGCCCGCACCAACCGGATGCCCAGGCCGGCGAGCGCGCCGAAGTCATCGGCGGTGTACCCGCGGCCGTGCAGCTGGACCGCGCCCAGCCCGGTCTTGACCGCGACGTCGCGCACCTCGGCGACGGGCATGCCCAGGAACACCCCGACGGTGAGCACCTCCGGCGGCACCAAGGACACCAGGCGCGCGGTTTCCTCAGCGGTGATCTGCCGCGGGCTGGCGGTCAGCACGAACCCGACCGCGTCGGCCCCGGCCGTCACCGCGCACTCCACATCGGCCTCGGTGCGCAGGCCGCAGATCTTCACGAACACCACACCAGGGTAGGCGCCGCCTCCGTCTACACTGCCGCCGTGCCCATGATCGGTGCGCCGTTACGCGGGCTGGCCAGGCGGTACGCGGTGTCGCGCCGGACCCACGACGGCCTGCTGGCACGGCACGCGGCCCTCGAAGCCGAGCTGGCGGCCTACCGCACGTGGGTGCCGCCGGGCCACTTCTACTCGCCCCAGCCCGATCCGGCCCAGGTCGTGGCCCGGTCCGCGGAGCTGTTCGACCCCAGCCGCGACCCGCTGGGCATCGACCTGCGCGAAGACGAACAGCTCGCCCTGCTCCCGGTGCTCGCCGAGCTGCTCACGGATCACCCTGTTCCCGCGGAGCGGTCACCGGAGTACCGCTACTTCCCGGACAACCCCGAGTACTCCTGGTCCGACGCCCTGGTCCTGCACGCGATGTTGCGGCACCTGCGCCCGCGGCGGTTCGTGGAGATCGGCTCCGGCCACTCCTCGGCGATGACGCTGAACACCGTGGAACACTGGCTGGACGGCTCGGTCGACCTGACGTTCGTCGAGCCGTACCCGCAGCGGCTGGAGTCGGTGCTGCGCCCAGGCGATGCACAGCGCGTGACCGTGCACGAGCAGCCGGTGCAGGACGTGCCGCTGGACCCGTTCCTCGCGCTGGAATCCGGCGACGTGCTGTTCATCGACTCCACCCACGTGGTGAAGGCGGGTTCCGACGTCAACCACCTGTTCTTCGAGGTGCTGCCCCGGCTCGCCGACGGCGTCTGGATCCACCTGCACGACGTGTTCTTCCCGTTCGAGTACCCGCTCGACTGGGTCACCGAGGGGCGCGCCTGGCAGGAGGTCTACCTGCTGCGCGCGTTCCTCATGGACAACCCGCGTTTCGAAATCCGGTGGTTCCAGCGGTACCTGTGGGCGCGGCACCGCGAGCGTCTGGAAACGGCGGTTCCGGACATGGCGCGCAACCCGGGGGGCAACATCTGGCTGCGCAAGACCTCCGGTTACGGAACAGGAGCGCCGGGTATCCGCGCGCTATGAGCGACGGCAGCGACGACCACTTCGCCCGCCTCGACCACGTCACGGAGGCGCTGGAGGATCTGTGCGTCCAGGCGGCGGGCCAGTCTCTGGAGGACGCCGTGCGGGGCATCGCCGAGGGCGCCGTCGCGACCCTTCCGGACGCCGACGCCGCCACCATCACCGCGCTCGACGACAACGGTCTGCCGTACCTGCTCGCGACCACCGACCAACGGGTCGTGGGCATCGACGAGGACCAGTACAAGACCCACCGCGGGCCCTGTGTCGAGGCTGCTACCCGTCGGCACCCCGTGCGCGCCGTCATCGGCGAGCACGAAGAGGAGTGGCCGGAGTTCACCGCGTCGGCGAAGGCGGCCGGGGTCAACACCTACCTGTCCGTGCCGCTGCTGGTACCCGGCGGTCCCGCCGACGGTGATGACGAGGTCGTGGGCGGACTCGACATGTACAGCTTCACCGCGCGGGCCTTCGACCCCTACGACGAGCAGATGATGCGCCTGTTCGTCACCGCCGCGTGCGACGCCTTCGCCAACGCCCGCCGCTGGGAGGCGACCAACCGCAAGATCGGCCAGCTGGAGACGGCGCTGACCTCGCGGGCGGACATCGACCAGGCGAAGGGTGTGCTGATGGCGATCCACGGCTGCACCGCGGATGAGGCGTTCGCCCGGCTGGTCGAAGAATCGCAGCGGACGAACACCAAACTCGCCGTGGTGGCCCGGAAACTGCTCGATTCCCTGCGGCGCTGACACGGAAAAGGCGCGCCACGGAAACGGGTTTCCGTGGCGCGCCCGAGGCGGTCGTGCTCAGCCGATCGGCAGCTTGCCGGTCACCGGCGAGAGGGGGTTACCGCCGGTGAGCGGGGACAGCGCGCTTTCCCCGCCGGTCACGGCGGTGAGCGGGCTGGGCGTGCCACCCGCGCCCATCAGGCCGTTGAGAGTCATGCCGACGGCCTTGAGCTGCGGAAGCGAAGCGTCCGCGTGCGCGGCGCCCGTCGCCGACAGGACCGCCGAGGCGGCCGCGAGACCGACGAGACCAGCACGAAGTGTGCGCGACACTGGGGGTTTCCTTCCCTCGGGAAATGCTTCTTCGAACGAGACGCCGAAACTTAGCCATTTCCGCTGGGAAAAGCACGGACCTCGCCACCCGTCCGAGTGGTTACCGCCGAAAATACATTCCATCGAGGCATTCCGGCTTGCGGTCCGGGGAGTCACTTCCCGTAGTCGTGCTTCTCCGCGATCTCGCCGTCCTTTCGCCGCACGACGTGGGTGACGCCTCGTTTGCGGGCCAGTTCACGCCCCTGGGCCTGGGCTTCGGCCTTCTTCTCGCCGGTGCTGGACGCGCGGCTGTTGCCGACCACCTGGTTCTTCCACCGGCCATCGGCGTAGTAGGTCTCGACGTCGCCCTCCGCCGGACGCGTTCCGTCGGCGTGGGTGGCGTAGAGGGCGGGGTCGGGTTCGGGTGCGGTGCCGGGGCCGCCGAGGGCTTCGGGGTCCATGAGGTATTCGATGCGGTCTTCTCCGGTGGCCCAGCCGCCTTTGTTGCCGTCGGGTCCGTCGGAGAGGTGCCAGATGGTGTTGTTGTGGGTCTGGTCTTCCACGTCGAACAGGTCGTTGGGGGCGATGTCGGATTCCAGGCCGTCGGCCTGGAGTTCTTCGATGGCGCGCAGCCACTGTTTCTGGTGCACGGTGTCGCGGGCGAGGTTGAACTTGAGCATGTCCTTCACGCCCGGATCGTCGGTCATGTTGTACAGCCGGGCGGTCTGCAACCGGCCCTGCGCCTCGGCGGCGGCGTTGGCCCGGAAATCGGCCAGCAGGTTACCGGAGGCCACGATGTACTTACCGTTCCACGGGGTGCCGTTGGAATCGGCCGGTACCGCCCCACCGCCGCTGACGATCGCCTGCTGCGGGTCCATCCCGCCCAGCACCGCCGCCATCACCGGATCCTTCGCCGCCTCGGCCGTCGCGGTGGCCGGAGCACCCTCGAGCAGGCGGGCGACCATGGTGGCCAGCATTTCGACGTGACCGATCTCCTCGGTCGCGGTGTCCATGATCAGATCCTTGTACTTGCCCTCGATACGACAGTTCCAGCCCTGGAACAGGTACTGCATCGTCACCGTCATCTCACCGTAGGCACCCCCGATCAACTCCTGCAGCTTGCGCGCGTACAACGGATCCGGCCCCGCCGGCTTCGCCTCGAACTGCAACATCTTCGTATGACGGAACACGGGCCCCTCCCTCGCCGGTGACGATGACGAGGAAGGGCTTTCCCACTTCCGTGCGGTTCAACCCTCAGCCCAGCAGGCCGGGCCGCTCCCAGTCCTGGCCCAGCACGTGCTGCGCGAGGAACGCGAACACCGTGGAGTACCAGACCTTCGCGTGGTGCGGGGTGAGGATCCAGTGGTTCTCGTCCGGGAAGTAGAGGAACTTGTGCGGCGTCGAGCCGTCCTCTCCCGCCGAGCGGGACACCAGGTCCCACCACAGCCGCAGTCCCTCGCCGACCGGGACGCGGTAGTCCTTGTCGCCGTGGATCACGAGCATCGGGCTGGTGATGTCGTCGGCGAAGCGGTGCGGCGAGTTCGCCTCGGCCATCTCCGGGGTCAGCTCGCGGCGCCAGTAGTAGGTCGCGTCGGTCGTCGGCCCGAACTGGTCCAGCGCCCACAGCGAGGCGTGCGTGACGATCGCCTTGAAGCGGCCGGTGTGCCCGGCTACCCAGTTGGCCATGTAGCCGCCGAACGAGCCGCCCATCGCCGCGGTCCGCGTCGCGTCGACGCCCGGGTGCCGCTCCGCCTCGTCGGCGACCGCCATCAGGTCGGTGTAGGGCTCGGCGCCCCACGCGCCCCAGCCGCGTGCGATGAAGTCGCGTCCGTACCCGGTCGAGATCCCGGGGTCGGGCAGCACGACCGCGTACCCCTTGGCGACGGCGAGCCACGGGTTCCAGCGCCACTGCCACGCGTTCCACGAACCGAGCGGTCCACCGTGGATCCACAACAGCAGCGGCGCCTGCGCGTCCGGGCCGGCGTCCTTCGGCAGCGCCAGCCACGCTCGCAGCGGGGTGCCGTCCTCTGCGGTGGTGAGGACTTCTTCGAGGCGTCCGGGGATCTCGGCGTCCAGACCGAGGGCCTCGGCCGGACCGGGCAGTGGCACGAAGCCGGAGCCGTCGAGCGGGACGCGCACCGGCGCCGGCGGGTGGTCGACGGCGGAACGCAGCGCGTAGACCTGCTGCCCGTCGGGCGAGACGCGCGGGTCGCTGTAGGCGCCGTCGTCCGCGGTCAGCCGCCGGACGTCCCCGCTTGTGGCGTCGACCAGCCACAGCGGCGACCGGCCGAGGTCGTCGGCCGCGACGACGAACGCCGAGCCGTCGGGCAGCCACCGCGCCGGGTGCGGCCAGCGGTCCCAGTCCCTGGTGACCGGCCGCGGGTCGCCGCCGGTGAGCGGGACCAGCGACATCCAGTAGTCGCCCGGGTCGTGCGGGGTGGAGCGCTGGTAGACGGCGATCGCGACCTGCGTGCCGTCGGGCGAGATCCGGGGCGTCTCGTACTCGTGGTCGGCATCGTCGGCGAGGACCCGGCGCTGCCCGCTGGCCACGTCGATCGCGACGACCGTCGACCGCTGCGAGCCACCCGCCTCGGGCACCATCCAGGTGGTGACGACGGTGCGGCCGTCGGGCGAGAGGTCCCAGGACGCCTCGTCGTCCAGCGCCCGCCCGCAGTGGCCGGTCAGATCCCGCAGCGCGAGACGGTCCTCCCCGTCCGGGACACCGTCGGCGGCGACCAGCCGGGTGCGGTCCGGGCCGAGGTCGTGGTCCCAGAAGCGCACCGGGTAACCCTCGTGCAGGATCGCGGAGACCCCGGCGTCCTTGCGGCTCTTGCGGACCTCGGCGTCGTGGTCGAGGTCCGTCGCCGACGGCATCATCGGCGCCCCCGCCACGACGGTCCCGGCCTCCGCGGCGACGACGACGTTGCGCACGCCCCCGGCCGGAGCCGCCACGACACGCGCGTCCCCGCCGCCCGCGGGCTGGAGCCACAGCGCGCTCTTCGGCGCATCCTCACCGTCAGCAGCGGAATCCGGCCGGGCCGAGACGAACAGCAGGTCACCACCAGGGGTGAAGGCGGCACCGGACTCCCCCTCGGCACTGCGGGTCAACCGCCGCGCCACCCGCTCGCCCGCCGGGTCCACCTCCCAGAGCGCCGTGGTGTACCGGTTCTTCTTCTCATCGGGCGTCGCCACACCGACGACGAGACGACGGCCGTCGGGGGAAAGCACCAGACCGGACAGTCGCGGCAGACGGACGTAGGCGCCGAGGTCGGAGAAGGCATCGCTGATCATTTCGCCTTCTTACCACCGTCACCCGGCCTCGGTGGCCGTTTCGCCCGCGGTTGGCCGGGCTCACTGGCCGTAGAGCCGGTCGTCCCCCTGCCGCGGGCGGGAGCGCCACCGGCACCGAGGGAAAAGCCCGCCACCGCTCACTTCCCGGCACGAGCTGCTTCGCCGGTCCTGTCGCGGCGCCGGGCGCGGCCACCCGGCTTGTACACCGACAGCAGCACCGCGATCAGCAGGCAGGCGGGCGACACGATCGGCGGGAAGATCAGGTTCGGCTCCGCCCCGGGCACTCCCGCCAGCAACGACTGCCCGTAGACCGCCGCCTCGTCGAGGCCCGGCCGCAGTGCCACCAGTCCCAGCACGGTCAGCACGATGTTGAGCGCCAGTTTCGCGGCGACCCACCAGTACCGCACCAAGCCGTACTTCGTGCCCAGCCCGAGCGCGACGCCGCTGCCGAGGCACACCAGGCCGGTCACCAGCAGCGGCCACACCGCGAACACCCGCAGCGCCTGATAGCACACGGCGGCCAGCGACGGGTCGCTGGCCAGCAGCGCCGTGAACACCAGCACCGCCAGCACCACGTCGATACCGATCCACGCGCCCGCGGACACGATGTGCGTCGCCAGCCAGGCCTTGCGTCCCCGCGCCCTCAGTTTCATGCGCCCCACTGTCGCGGAGCGGGCCGCGTCGCGGCATCCGCCGGGAAGCGCGGCCTGGACCTACGCCGAGGTGCGTAGGTTCAGCCGAGCTTGCGGCCGAACAACAGCTTCCACGGCATGAGCGCCGACTCCAGCTGCACCGCCAGGCTCATTTTCGACACACCGTCGGCGCGCTCTTCGAACCGGATGGGGATTTCGGCGATCCGCAGCCCCTGCTTGACCGTGCGGTGGTTCATCTCGACCTGGAACGCGTACCCGTTGCTGCGGATCGTGGCGATGTCGATGCGCCGCAACGTCTCCGCGCGCCACGCCTTGAACCCGGCGGTCGCGTCCTTCACGTGCAGCCGCAGGATCGCGTTGACGTAGAAGTTCGCCCACGCCGACAGCGCCTTGCGGTGCCAGCCCCACTCCCCGGCCAGCGATCCGCCCGCCACGTAGCGGGAACCGAGCACGACGGCGGCGTCCGAGGTGGACAGTACGTCGATCATCCGCGGGACCGCCTCGGCCGGATGGGACAGGTCGGCATCCATCTGGATGACGATGTCGGCGTCCTCGTCCAGCGCGCGGGTGATCCCGGCGATGTAGGCGCGGCCGAGTCCGTCCTTTTCGGTCCGGTGCAGCACGCCGATGCGGCCGGGGTCCTCGGTCGCGAGCTTGTCGGCGATGTCGCCGGTGCCGTCCGGCGAGTTGTCGTCCACCACGAGCACGTGCAGATCGGGCAGGCCGAGGTCGGTGAGCTGGCCGACGAGACGGGGCAGGTTGTCCCGCTCGTTGTAGGTCGGGACGACGACCGTGACCTTCGGGGAGCTCTCTCCCATGATCAAATCCTTCGTGCGCGGTGGAGGTTCGGCACGAACGGTATCGCACCCGGTTTCGCACCTCGTCCGGGTAACGGGGACACCGTTTCCGGGCACGTCCGGCGGGTACGGACAACCACGGGCGACGCCGGACGTCTGACGGGAAGGTACCGCGAGAGGGAGGGGGAGCATGCGGAACAGTCGCGGGCCGCTGCTGGCCCTCGTCCTCGCCGTCGTGGTGGCCGTGGCCGTCGTGGGAGGGCTCGTGCTCGCGGGCAAGCCGAAGCCGCGTCCGGGGTGCACGGTCACCGCTTCGGACGGCGAGAGTTACGGCCTCACCGTCGAACAGGCGCGCAACTCCGCCACGATCGCCGCCGTGGGACGGCGCCTCGGCATGCCCGACCACGCCGTGACCGTCGCCCTCGCCACCGCGATGCAGGAGTCCGGGCTGCGGAACCTGCCCGGCGGTGACCGTGACTCGGCGGGACTGTTCCAGCAGCGGCCGAGCCAGGGCTGGGGCACCTACGAGCAGGTGACCGACCCGCTGTACGCGGCGGCGGCATTCTACGAGCGGCTCCGTGACCAGCCGGGCTGGGCGGAGCTGACGGTCACCCAGGCCGCGCAGCTCGTCCAGCGCTCGGCGCTGCCGGAAGCCTACGCGCGGTGGGAACCGGAGGCACGAGCCGCGGCCGTGGCGCTGACCGGCGGCAACGAAGGCGGTCTGACCTGCGAAAACCTGACCGTGGACGCGCCGGGGACGGATATCGTCCCGGTCGCGAACGCCGAACTGGGCACCGCGGTGCTGAGTGGCCCGCACGAAACGGCCGAGGGCTGGGCGTTCGCCACCTGGCTGGTCGCGAACGCCACCCGGTTCGGATTGGACGGCGTCACCTTCGACGGCGTGACCTGGACCGCCGATTCAGGCGCCTGGACCGGCAGCGGCCCCCGCGACGGCGTGCTCAGCCTCCACCGGGCAGGCACCGGGTAGCGCGCTTCCCCACGCCGCTTCGGTGGGGTTCAACGCTACCGCCGAGCGAGCACCCCGAACATCGTGACGGACATGTGGAAGTCGCCGCGCGCGGCGCCCTCGGCGAGATCGGCGAGCAACCGGTGGCCCTGCTCCTGGCTGATCTCGCCCGTTCCGGTCGCGTTCTCGATCAGCATCGGCAGCATCGTGTCCCGGACCGATTCGTACTCCGAGATCAGCGCCTGCGACCCGTGGTCGGCGACCGTCAGGCCCGCTCCGCTCAGCCAGCCGGCGAGCTTGCGTCCCGCGGCCGCGTCGGCACTGCGGGTGACCATGCCGCGCAGCATCGCCGCCACGGTCTCCGGATCCCCGGGGTGCAGGATGCTGGTCGCCCAGTCGGTGTCGACCAGCACGACGCGACCGCCAGGGCGCACCACCCGCGCGATCTCGGTGACCGCCGCGACCGGATCGGTCAGGTGCTGGAAGACGCGCTCGCACAGCACGGCGTCGAAACTCGCGTCGGCGAACGGGATCGCGTGGACGTCGCCGGGCACGAACCTCGCCGCCGACCCGGCGGTCCGCGCGCGGTCCGATGCCAGAGCGAGCATTTCCTCGTTCCGGTCCAGCCCGACGGCCTCGCCGTCTCCTCCGGCGGCCGCGGCCAGCACCTGGACCTCGGACCCGGTGCCGCAGCCGATCTCCAGCACCCGCTCCCCCGCCCGGACGGCCAGCGCGTCGTGCGCCCACGCCCGCAGCCGCCGCACACCCGGCGTCGAAGCTTGCGCGTCGAGGACCCCGGCCAGGTAGGTGATGACGGCGGGGTCGACGTTGCCGGACCGGAACGAAGTCTGGGAGTCCACCACGGACGCGATGCTAGCGCCGGCGCGGTCAGTGGTGGTACCGGTGAACGACCGCGTGCCCCTTACCGCGCGAGATCATCCACTTGTTGACCGGAGTGGTCAGCACGAACGCCACCGCCAGCGATCCGGCCAGAGCGGCCCAGAACAGCCAGTTGCCCAGGCCCGCGTCCATCGCCCCGGGGATGGTCACGACGACCACGTTGTCGACGATCTCCATCACCGCGATCGACACGGTGTCGGCGGCCAGCGCGACCTTCAGCGCACCGCGCAACGGAACACCGGCCCGCAGCACGCCGCGCATGGTGAGCGCGTAGCCGAAGACGAAGGCCAGCGCGACGGCGAGCACCACCGTGGCGAAGTTGCCCAGCCCGAACGCGGTGCCGACGACCATGCCGAGCACTTCCCCGATGGCGCAGCCGGTGAGGCAGTGCAGTGTGGCCTGTGCGGCGGTCGCCCAGCTCGCTGTTTCCACTCCGGCCCTCACCTCCGGGCGGCGCGCGCCGACTGGGCGATCACCGCGACCACGGCCAAGCCCGCGACGGCGAACCCGTAGACGACGGCCGTCAGCCGCAGCCCGGCCGAGTTGGCCGCGAACCCGGCGATGACAGCGGGAACGCTGAACGACAGGTAGGAGAGCACGTAGACGACGGCGAACAGTTCCCCGCGTTCGGCCGGCGCCGCGAGCCGGGCCAGCGTGCCGAAGCTCGCCAGAGCCGAGGCGCCGAAACCGACGCCGGCGACGACTGTCCCGGCCACCGCCACCGCGATGAGGTCACCCACCATGCCCACGAGTGTGACGCCCATCCCGGCCGCCAGCAGCACGGCGCCGGTCTGCAGCACCGTCCCGACCGGCGCGGAGCGCAGCACGAGCGAGGTCAGCGCACCCGTACCACACAGCAGGGTGACGACGAGCCCGCCGACGAGGTGGTTGGTCAGCCCGAACAGCCCGGCCGCCACCGACGGCCCGAGCGAAAGGTAGAGCCCGCCGAGTGCCCAGCTGGAGATCAGGATCGGCACCAGGGCGAACAGATCGGGCCGCAACCGCGCCGGAACACCGAGCCGCGGCGTCAGTGAAGCCAGCGCGCCGGGACGACGGGCCGAGGTCTCCGGGAGACCGGCGGTCAGCGCCAGCGCGACGACCATCCCGGCGAGCAGGAGCGCGTAGACCAGGTGCGTCGGGGCGGGTGCGAACTGGACGAGCGCGCCGCAGCCCAGCGCGCCCAGCGCGAGCCCGCTGGTGGGCGCGACGCTGCTGATCACTCCGGCACGACCGGGAGCGTGCGGCGGGTTGAGGTCGACGAGGGTCGCGCCGAGCACCGACATCGCCGCACCCGTCGCGATGCCCTGCACGAGCCGCGCGGCGAAGAGCGCGCCGACATCACCGGCCACGAGGAACAACACGAGCGAGACGGCCTCACCCACGATCGCGGCGGCCAGCACCGGCCTTCGCCCGACATGGTCCGACAGCGCGCCGACGACCAGCAGTGACACGATCAGGCCCAGGACGTACACCGCGAAGACGACGGTGAGCGTCATCGACGAGAAACCCCACGCCTGCTGGTAGACGACGTAGAGCGGGGACGGCACGCTCGACGCCGCCATGAACAGCACGAAGATCACCGCGACCGCCGTGAACGCGACCGGATGCGGCAGGCGCCGGGTTCTCGGACGGGCCGGCTCAGCGGCGACGACGGGGGAACCGGACATCAGCACTCCTCAAAAGCAAAGATCAATGCGTTAACACGACGATAGCGCAAACGCAGCGATCGATGCGATAATTTCTCCATGTCCGCCGCAACAACGTCAACCCGTCCCGGTGGCCGGTCCGCACGGGTGCGCGCCGCCGTGCACCGCGCCGTCGAAGAGTTCCTCGCCGACAACCCCGCCGAGGGGCTGACCCTGCCCCTGATCGCCACACGCGCGGGCGTGCACCCCACCACGCTGTACCGGCGATGGGGGTCGGTCGCGGACCTGATGGCCGACGTCGCGAGCAGCCGGTTCAGCGGGGACATCGTCGTGCCGGACACCGGCTCCCTGCGCGAAGACCTGCGACGGTGGGCGTCCGACGTGGCGACCGACCTGGCCGACCCGGACACCCTCGCCGTGATCCGCGCGTCGATCGGCTCCAGCGCGGAGGGCGGCTGCGCCTGCACCGCGGACCGGCACGACCAGCTCACGGCCATGCTCGACCGGGAACGCGCCCGCGGCGGCGCCGCACCGGAAACCCCGCACGCCGCGGACATGCTGCTCGGACCGCTCTACTACCGGGCCATCTTCACGGACGAGCCCGCCGATCCCGGCTGGACCGGGCAACTGGTCGACACCCTGCTCAAATAGGGGTTGCACACCCTTACCTGACCGAGTAACTTTTTACTCATGCAGGTAATCAAGGATGTGCAGCCCGATCTGGGCCTGAGCGTCACCGAGGAGGCGCGGCGGGCGCAGATCATCGCGGCGACCATGGCCACGATGTCGGAACTGGGGTACCGCAAGACGTCCTACGCGCGGATCAAGGAGCGGGCCGGGCTGAGCAGCACGCGGCTCATCGGCTACCACTTCGGCACGAAGGCCGCGCTGATCCAGGCGGTCGTCACCACGGCGATGAGCATCAGGGACCGCTACCTGGAGGACCGCGCCGGCGACACCACCGACCGCGTGGAGATGCTGCGCGCGACGATCGAAACGGAGGTCACGTTCGTTCGCGACCACCCCGAATGCGTCCGGGTGCTGCGCGAGGTGGCCGCGAACGCCGACGACACGGACGGCTGGCCCGTCGCCGCCCCCCTCCTGAGCGGCTTCCGGACGGGCCGCATCGAGCGACTGCTGACGCAGGGCCAGAAGGAGGGCACCTTCGGCGACTTCGCACCGGAGATCGCGGCCCGCACGATCGCCCAGAGCATCGACGGCGCGATCCAGGCCCACGCCGAAAACCCCGGTCTGGACCTGGACACCTACGGACGCCAGCTCGCCGACTTCTTCGAACAGGCCGTCGCCGCGAAGCACTGAGAGACTCGCACCGCACGCGAGTCCCACCCTCCCGCACGCGGGTCCCACGTTCGGGCCCGCGAGTGGAGTCTCATCCCGCCACCAGAAGCCCGCGGCCACGGCAGCCCCCACTCACCCCGTGTTCCGCGTCCGCGGGCACCCTCCACGGGCCCGGCTCGCGGCCCGCGCACGAATCCGCGACCTCGCCGGAGCGAGCGTCAGGGGCGCAGCCCGGCCAGCGCCGTCTCCACCACGGTGTCCGCGAACTCTTCCGTGAGCGGCCCGCTGCGGTTCATCCACCGGACCGTGACCGGCGACCAGATCACGTCCACGGCCAGGTCGAGGTCCACATCGGACAGTTGCCCGGCCTCGACGGCCTTGCGCAGCCTGGCCTTCTTCATCTCCCGCATCGGCACGTCGAGACGCTCGGCGTAGGTCCGCGCCAGCTCGGCGTCGTGCATCATCTCCGAGTTCAGGGCCCGCATCGGCAGGTCGTAGCGCTCGTCGCGCAGCTCCGCGATCGTCGCCCGCAGCACCGCTTTCAGGTCGGCTTCCAGGTCGCCGGTGTCGGGCAGCTCCCCCGCCTCCCCCTCGGACATCATCAGAAACGCGTCGAACAACACCGCACCCTTGGACGGCCACCAGCGGTAGATCGTCTGCTTGCCGACGCCCGCCCGCGCGGCGATCCCCTCGATGCTCAGCTTCGCGTACCCGATCTCCCCCACCAGATCGAAGGCGGCGGTCAGGATCGCACGACGCGAACTCTCGTTGCGGCGACTCGAATCCGGCACCACCCGATCCTACCATCGAATGAGACGAGACGGGCCGTCTTGACGGGGCGGATGGCGAGACGCTACGGTTCGTCTCATCGACGACAGAAGGAGTTGCGAACATGACCACCACCACCGGCCAGCGCCGCGTCTGGTTCATCACCGGGGCGAGCAAGGGCCTGGGCCGCGCGTTCACCGAGGCCGCGCTGGCGAAAGGCGACCGGGTCGTCGCCGTGTCCCGCGGGATGAACCCACCGGCGGGCGGTCAGGACGACCTGCTGACCATCTCACTCGACGTCACGCGACGCGAGGACGTTTTCGCCGCCGTCGACCGGGCGGTGGAGCATTTCGGTCGCATCGACGTCGTGGTCAACAACGCAGGCAACCTGTCCATGGGCATGATCGAGGAGTTCACCGAGGAGCAGGCCCGCGCCCAGATGGAGACGAACTTCTTCGGGGCGCTCTGGGTGAGCCAGGCCGTCCTGCCCGTGCTGCGCCGCCAAGGTGCCGGCCGCATCCTGCAGGTGTCGAGCATCTCCGCGCTCGGCGGTTTCCCGATGACCGGCCTGTACAGCGCGAGCAAGTTCGCGCTGGAGGGGATGAGCGAGGCGCTGGCCGCCGAAGCCGTGGGGTTCGGCGTCAAAGTCACCATCGTCCAGCCGGGCGGGTACTGGACCGACCTCTACAGCTCCCCCGCGATGACCACCCCGCTGGAGGACTACACCCCGCTGCGCGAGGAGATGGAGCGGATGTGGGCGGGCGGTTCGGTCGACAGCGACCCGGCGCTGGCCGCCGAGGCGGTGCTGAAACTGGTCGACGACCCCGACCCGCCGCGGCGCCTGCTGCTCGGCAGCATGGTCTACGACCTGGCGCGCGACCTCACCCGGCAGCGCCTGGACGACTGGGCGAGGTGGGAGGAGGTGAGCCGCGCGGCCGAGCACGCCATCCCGGCGCCGGTCACACGAGGAACGTGAACAGCGGGCTGTCGGGTGAGACACGCTCGACGCGGTGCGGGCCGGCCGTCATGCGCTTCATCATCGGTTCGAGGTTCTCCGGCGCGCCCAGTTCGACGCCGACCAGCGCGGGGCCGGTTTCACGGTTGTTGCGCTTGACGTACTCGAAGAGGGTGATGTCGTCGTCCGGTCCGAGGACGTCGTCGAGGAAGCGGCGCAGCGCGCCGGGTTCCTGCGGGAACTCGACGAGGAAGTAGTGCTTGCGTCCCTCGAAGATCAGGGCCCGCTCGACGATCTCGGCGTAGCGGCTGACGTCGTTGTTGCCACCGGAGAGGATGCACAGCACCGTGGATCCCGGTTCCAGGCCGAGGTCCGGTCCGAGGGCCGCGGGTGAGAGCGCGCCGGCCGGCTCGGCGATGACGCCGTCGGACTGGTAGAGGTCGAGCATCTCGACGCAGATCTTGCCCTCGGGCACGGCGACCATGTCGGGACGGCGCTCGGCGGCGAGAGCGAAGGTGTGCTCGCCGACCAGGCGCACCGCGGCGCCGTCGACGAAGGGGTCGATGGTCTCCATCGCGACCGGGCCACCGTGCTCGAGCGCCAGGGCCATGCTGGGCGCGCCCTGCGGCTCCGCGCCGATCACGCGGACCTCGGGGTGGGTCTCCCGCAGCCAGGCGATCGTCCCGGCGAGCAGACCGCCACCGCCCACCGGCACGACCACCACGTCGGGTGCCCTGCCCAGCTGCTCGATGGCTTCCTTGACGACGGTGCCCTGGCCGGCGATGGTGCGCGGATCGTCGAACGCCGGGATCATCGTCGTGCCGGTGCTCGTGGCGTACTGGCGGGCCGCGTCGGCCGCGTCGTCGTAGGTGTCACCGTGCATCACGATCTGGACGTGCTCACCGCCGAGTCGTGCGACGCGGTCCCGTTTCTGGCGAGGGGTCGTGCGGGGCAGGTAGACCCGGGCGACGACGCCGAGAGCGGCGGAGGCGAAGGCGACGCCCTGCGCGTGGTTGCCCGCGCTCGCACAGACGACGCCGCGTGCGCGCTCGTCCGGCGAGAGCTGGCTCACCAGGTTGTAGGCGCCGCGGCCCTTGTAGGACCGGACCGTGCTCAGGTCTTCACGCTTGAGCCGGACATCGACGCCGTGCCGCAGCGAAAGCCGTTCGTTGCGGTGCAGGGGTGTCGGCTGGATCACCCCGGCGAACCGGGCGGCAGCCATCGCCACGTCGGCCGCGCGCACGGGGTCGGGCTTGCCCACGACTTCGTTCCTCCTGTCGGCGTAGACGTCATTCGTACCAAAGTCGCGGCGGGCGCCCGCACCCGGAGCGGCCGGTGCCACATAATGCGGTTCGTGGGTGCGGAGCGGGCCAGCGGGCAACTGGTGGAGGAGTACGGTCCGGCTTGGTCGCCGGGACGGTTCGAGCGGGGCACCGACGGGCCGCACGTGGTGCTGGCGGGAGTCGACGGCTCGCCCAGCGCGTTGCGGGCGGGCGCGTACGCGGCCGGGCTCGCGCGACGGCAGCGGTCGAGGCTGGTACTGGTCTACGTGCTGGCGCCGTCGGCGTGGACGGGCATCGCGACGGGTTACCTCGCCGCCGCGCAGGAGCAGTCCTACGAGGCGATCATCGACGAGATGCGCAAGCCGATCCGTGCACTCGCGGACGAGGCGCAGATGCCGGTCACGTTCATCGTCCGCCGCGGGGACGCCTACGCCGAACTCCGTCGCGCGGCGGTCGAGCTGCACGCCGACCTCGTGGTGGTCGGCACGTCGGAAAGCAAGGGGCACCGGATCGTCGGCTCGGTCGCGAACCGCCTCATGAAGGCGGGCCTCTGGCCGGTGACCGTCGTGCCCTGAACGCCACCCGCGCCTGCCCGCGCGACAGCCCGACCCACCCAGGAGCCCCCACCCCCGAACCCAGCCTCAGCCCCGAGGCCGAGCCGAACCCGGCCCCGCGCCCTCACGCCCGCGCGATACGGTCCAGCGCCTGCTCGAACAGGCTCAGCGTCGCGGCATGGAGGCGGTTCCCGACGTTCCGGGGCGCCTGGCCCGCGCGCGCCCGGGCATGGGTGCCCTCCAGCACGATGCCGAGTTTGAAGCACGCCAGCACCGCGTACCAGGTGATCGACGAGGTGTCGCGGCCGGAGCGTGACGCGTAGCGGGCCACGATCTCGTCCTCGCGGGCGAGGCCGCCCGCGGTCGCCAGGCCGCCCCACCCGAGCATCGGCCGGGTGCCCGGCCACGTGGCGAGCAGCCAGCCGAGGTCGAGGAGCGGGTCACCGATCGTGCTCATCTCCCAGTCCACGATCGCGGCGACGGTGGCGTTCGACCGGGAGAACATCACGTTCGCCAGGTGGTAGTCCCCGTGGAGGATGCCAGGGGACCACCGGGCCGGGACGTGCTCGCCCAGCCAGTCGGCGACCGCCTCCACGCCCGGGATATCCGGTCCGGGATAGCCGTCGTGGCCGGCGTAGGAGTCCAGTTCCGCGAGCCACCGCGGCACCTGGCGCTCCAGGAAACCCTGTGGCCGCCCGAAATCGCCGAGACCGACCGCCTCGTGATCGACCTCCGCCAGCGTCGCGAGCGCGTCGGCCATCGCGAGACCCATGGCGTGCCGCAAACCGGGCCGCGACGCGTGCGGTTCGGGCAGCTCGACGGTGGCGTTGAAGCCGTCGACGGGCTCCATGAGGTAGAACACCGCACCGGGCAGGACCGACTCCCCCGGGCACGCCGCGATCAGCGCCGGGTGCGGAACCGCGGTGCCGGACAGCGCGTCCAGCACCCGCATCTCCCGACGCAGCACGTCGTTGCTGCGTGCCCGCCGGTGCCGCGGCCCGCTGCGCAGGACGAACGCGCGTCCGCCGCGACGGAAGGAGAGCATCACGTTCTGGGTGCCACCGGCCAGCGGCACCAGGTCCTCGATCGGCCCGCCCGGCAGTCCCTGTGCGTCCATCCACGCGCCCAGGGCCTCCAGCTCGCCCGACGACAGCATCCGGGGCCCTCCTTCCTGCCGAAGGCAACATGGCAGAAGCACCCGCGGCAACGGAAGACTCCGCCCACCACGCGGAGGAACTCGCGACTGGACGGCCCCTTCGACGACCGGCCACGACACGCGCAACCGTGGACCAGCAAGCCCCACGCGCCATCCGGTACCGGCCCCAAGACCGTTCAGCCGCTCCGCAAACGGGTTCCGCCCCGAGTCTTGAACCCTGCACCCACCCCGATGCTGACAACCCCAGCCTCACACCGCGGATCCAGTACACTCCCCCGCCAACAGCGCCCCTCACCGGCACCCCCGGAATCAGCCCACCGCGCTGAAGAACTTCCGCACGTCCTCCGCGAACAGGTCCGGCACCTCCATCGCCGCGAAGTGGCCTCCGCGGTCGAACTCGCTCCAGTGGCGGATGTCGAGGAATCCTTCGGCGACCGGGCGCACCGATTGCAGGATGTCGTGCGCGAACACCGCCACTCCGGCAGGCACCGGGCAGCGCTGGAAGCCGCCGTAGGAGCTTTCCTTCGCCAGCCGCGCCGAGGAGCCCGCCGTGCCCGTGAGCCAGTACAGCGTCACGTCGGTCAGCAACCGGTCGTCGGGGATTCGCGAAGCCGGGTCGGTCCACTTCGCGAACCTCTCGGCGATCCAGGCCAGCTGCCCGGTCGGCGAATCGGTGAGGGCGTAGGCGATGGTCTGGGGAGTGGTGCTCTGCAGAACCTGGTACCCGGGCCGCTGCGCGGCGAAGGCGACCGTGCGGTCGAGCCGGTCCTGGTCCTCTTCGGACAGTCCGTCGATGCCGCCCGGCGGGGGCAGCGTGGGCAGGTAGTTCAGGTGCACGCCGACGACGTGTTCCGGCGCGACCTGGCCGACCATCCGCGCGATCCCCGACCCGAAGTCACCGCCCTGGGCGCCGTAGCGCTCGTAGCCGAGGCGGTGCATCAGCTCGGCCCACGCCCGCGCCACCCGAGCGATGTCCCAGCCCCGCTCGGTGGTGCGGCCGGAGAACCCGAAGCCGGGGATGGACGGGATCACCAGGTGGAAATCCCGGGACAGCGGTTCGACCACGTCGAGGAACTCCAGGAAGGACCCCGGCCACCCGTGGGTCAGCACCAGCGGCAGGGCGTCCGCCGACGACGAGCGCACGTGCACATAGTGCACCGTCTGGCCGTCGATCTCGTCGGTGAACTGCGGGAGGGCGTTGAGCGCGGACTCCTGCGCCCGCCAGTCGAACCCGTCGCGCCAGCGCCGCGCCAGTTCCTGGACCCGGGCCAGCGGAATGCCGTAGTCCCACCCGGCTCCGGGCAGCTCGTCAGGCCAGCGGACGCGGTCCAGCCGGGCGGCGAGGTCGTCCAGGGCCGCCTGGGGGGTGTCGATGCGGAAAGGCTTCTCGGTCATGCCCTAAACGTTAGTCGGACAAACGTTAGTTCGTCAAATGATTCGATGACCGAACGGATCGGCTACACTCCGTGCATGGACAAGACGACCGCGGGACCGCAGCGTCTCCGGACGCTGCCCAGCTGGCTGATCACCCAGACCGCGCAGCATGCGCACCGGCTCGTCAGCGAACGCCTCGCGGAGATCGGCGGCCGCGGCCACCACTACCGCCTGCTGGCCGCGCTCGACGAATCCGGTCCGGCGAGCCAGGCCACGCTCGGGCGCCGCAGCGCGATCCACCTCTCCGATCTGGTGGCGGCGATTAACGAGCTGGCCGAGCACGACCTGGTGAGCCGGACGCCCGACCCGGACGACCGGCGGCGCAACATCATCACGATCACCCCGGCCGGCCGTCGCCAGCTCAAGAAGCTCGGCAGGCAGATCGACCGCATCCAGGACGACCTGCTCGCCCCCCTCAGCACCGCCGAGCGGGAACAGCTGACCACCCTGCTCGAACGGGTCCTGCGTCACCACCAGGGCGCGTGACCGGACAGCGAAGCCGCGTGCTGCGACCACTGTCACAGCAGGTCCGGTTTGCGCACCGTGCGCCGGGGTAGTCCTTCCCGACCGTTGAGCAGACAGCGGAAGGAGCCCGCGTGACCGACTTCTGGACCGACACCGCACTGCAGAGAGTGCTGTCCCACCCGTGGGACGTCCGCACCCTCAGGGTGTCCGCGGCGGCCTTCCTGCACGACTGTGACGTGGCGACGATCACCGACGCCCTCCTCGTCGCCGACGCCCTGGCCAGCGCGGCCCACGACCAGGGACGCCTGCCCGCCACGATCCGCCTCCTGCGCGAGGGCACGCGGGCGGACTGGCTCCGCGTCTCACTGTCCGCCCCCGGAATCGAGCTGCCCGCCGCGGACACCGGCTTCGGCACCGGCCTGCACGTCCTGACCACCTGCGCGGCGCTCTGGGGGCGTAGCGGTGACGGCGGGAATGCAGCCCTCTGGGCGCATCTGCCGCTGACGGCTGCCGCTCCGGCCGCACTTCACGTAGCGTCTACCCATGGAGTCGCCCCTGATCACCGACCGGCTGGTCATCCGTGACTGGACGGTTGACGACGCCGAGGCCGCGCTCGCGATCTACGGCGCGGAAGAGGTCACACACTGGCTGACCCCGGCCATGGACCGGGTCGGCGACGAAGCCGCGATGCGCTCGGTGTTGCAGGCGTGGCACGAGGCCCAGCCGAACCTCCCGCCCCCGCGCGGCCGCTGGGCCATGGAGCGCCGGGAGGACGGTCAGGTGATCGGCGGTCTGGGCATCCGCCTGCTCCCGCCGTTCGACGAGGACCTCGAGCTGAGCTGGCAGCTGCACCCTGGCGCGTGGGGTGAGGGGTACGCCACCGAAGGCAGCCAGGCGCTGATCGAGTGGGCGTTCACCCAGGACACCGACGAACTGTTCGCCGTCGCGCGGCCGAACAACCTCCGGGCCATCGCGACGGCGCAGCGGCTGGGCATGCAGTGGGTCGGCGAGACGACCAAGTATTACGACCTGCGCCTGCAGGTCTACCGCATCCGCCCGGGCGACCTCGCGGACCCGTCGGGGGCTTGACCGGTCAGGTAAGCACGCGCTTAACTGGCTGACGGGTCGACGTCGCCGCAAAACCGAACGGGATTCTGTTGTGTCGCATATCGACCCACGGGAAAACCGGGCATTTCAGCACGGTCCGGACCCGAAAGGCAGAACCACGTTCGGAAGGGCGGACAGGGATGAGCTTCAACCTGGCGATCATGCTGCGGGAGTCCGCGACGGCAACGCCGGGCAAGGACTTCCTGCGGTTCCCGTCGGGGGCGATGACCTACGCCGAGGTGGACGAGCGATCCGGCCGGGTCGCCGTCGCGCTGCGGAAACGCGGCCTGCATCCCGGGGACAAGGTCGCCGTGCAGCTCGCCAACGTGCCCGAGTTCGTCGTGGCCTACTTCGGGATCCTCAAGGCGGGCCTGACGATGGTGCCGCTGAACCCGCTGCTCAAGGCGGGTGAGATCGCCTACCACCTGGACGACTCCGACGCGCGGATGATCATCGCCCATGCCGCGGGCGCCGTCGAGGTGTCCGCCGCGCTCAAGGAGCTGACCGGCGTGCACGCGGTGGTCGTCGGAGACCTCGACACCGGCGCCTGGCCGGAGGGGACGCTGGCGTTCCCGGCGCTGCTGGAGCCCGCGGACGACCGCGATCTCTTCCCGGGCGCCGCCGACGACACGGCCGTGCTCCTCTACACCAGCGGCACCACCGGCCGCCCGAAGGGTGCCGAGCTGTCGCACTTCCAGCTCTACATGACGTGCACGCTCGGCAGCGAGCGCTTCGGCGCGGAACCCGAGGACGTCGCGCTCGCCGTGCTGCCGTTCTTCCACGTCTACGGGCTGTCCAGCATCCTCAACGCCTCCGCCCGGCACGGCCGCACCGTCTCGGTGGTGCCGCGGTTCGAGGTGCCCGCGGTGCTGGAGGCGATCCAGCGCGACCGGGTCACGATCATGGCAGGCGTGCCGACGATGTACCACGCGCTGGCCTACGCCGACACCACCGGCTACGACACCAGCAGCCTCCGGATCGGCAGCTCGGGTGGCGCGGCGATCCCCGAGGAGGTGCTGCGGCGGTTCGAGGACAAGTACGGGATCCCGGTTCTTGAGGGCTACGGCCTGTCCGAGTCGGCGTCGACCACGACGGTCAACCCGGGCGCGGACAACCGCAAGATCCTCTCGATCGGCAAGCCCCTCTGGGGCGTGCAGTTGCGGATCGTCGACGAAACGGACCAGCCGCTGCCGTCCGGGCAGGTCGGCGAAATCGTCCTGCGCGGGCACAACATCACCAAGGGCTACTACAAGCGGCCGCGGGAGACGGCGGAAGCCTTCCGCGGCGGCTGGTTCCACACCGGCGATCTCGGCTACGTCGACGCCGACGGGTTCGTGTTCGTCGTCGACCGCAAGAAGGACCTGGTGATCCGAGGCGGGTTCAACGTCTACCCGCGGGAGGTCGAGGAGCTGCTCTACCGGCACCCGGCGATCGGCGAGGCGGCCGTGATCGGGGAGCCGGACGAGCGGCTCGGCGAGGAGGTCGTCGCGGTGGTGTCGCTCAAGCCCGGCGCGTCGGCCGAGCCGGAGGAGATCGTCGCGTGGGCGAAGGAACGCATCGCGGCCTACAAGTACCCGCGGCGCGTGCGGATCGTCGACGAGCTGCCGAAGGGTGCCACGGGCAAGATCGCCAAACTGGAGCTGCGCGCCCGTCTGCGAGGATGAGGCGTGCGATTCGACGTCAACATCTCGATCCTGTTCACCGAGCTGGAGCCGGAACGCCGTCCCGCGGCGGCCGCCTCGGCGGGCTTCACGGGTGTCGAGTCGTGGTGGCCGTTCGCGGGCGTGCCGGGTGATCGCGAGGTCGAGCGGTTCGTCCGCTCGGTCGCCGACGCCGGAGTGGAACTGGTGTCGCTGAACGTTCCGCACGGGGACCTGGCCGCGGGCGAGCGGGGCCTGGCCGGGTTCGCCGGGCGGACGCAGGAGTTCCGGGACGGGGTGGACGTCGCGGCGGGGGTCGCGGCACGGCTGGGGTGCCGGTTGTTCAACGTGCTGCCCGGCAACCGGACCGGCGCTTCGCGGGAGGTTCTGCTGGACAACCTCGCCTACGCCGCGCAGCGCCTGGACACCGTGCTGCTCGAACCGCTGTCCGGCGCGCCGGACTACCCGCTGCTGCGCGCCGCCGACGCCCTGGCGCTGGCTGACGAGGTCGGCGCGGGCGACATCGCGCTTCTCGCGGACGTCTATCACCTCGGCGTCAACGGCGACGATCTCGGCGCGCTCCTCAGGTCACCGCTCCTGGAGCGGATCGGGCACGTGCAGGTGGCCGACGCGCCCGGCCGCCACCAACCGGGCACGGGGACGCTCGATGTGGCGGGGTGGCTGGACCGCCTCGCCGCCACCGGGTACGACGGGTGGGTCGGGCTGGAGTACTCGCCCACCGGCTCCAGCGCGGACAGTTTCGGCTGGCTCCCCGCACACTGACCCCGCCGAGCGTGCACCAACAGCCAACACAGTGCCCCCGACGGCCAACACGCCGCCCCAGACAGCAAACACGCCGACGCACCGCCGTGTTTGCCGCTCCGGGCGGCGAGTTGGCCGCTCCGGGCGGCGTGTTTGCTGCTCCGGGCGGCGTGTTTGCCGGGAGCGGGGGGTCAGCGGCGGGCGCGGCCCATCGCCCGGCCCCTGGTCCAGTACCCCTGCGCGGTGATGTCCTGTTTGCGCACCCCCAAAGCCTCCTGCACCACGCCACGCACCTCGCGTGTCAAACCGCTCTCGGTCGCCACCCAGGCGTGCCAGCCCTCCAGGCGGCCCAGCTCGCCCAGCGCCGCGGTGACCTCGGCCGGGGTCGCGCACCAGTGCACCTCGCCGCCCGCCACGGACAGGCCGTCGTGGTCCTCGACGAGGACCACCTTCGCCGGCACGGAATCCGGCAGCGTGCGGAGGATGTCGTTGATCGCGGGGAGCGAGCACGGGTCGCCGACCAGCAGGTACCCGGCCGGCGCCGGTGCGGGGACCGCGAAGCGCTTCGGGCCGTACACCGTCGCGCGCAGGGCCTGGCCCGGTTCCGCCGCCCGCGCCCACTCCACCGCGACCCCGTCGCCGTCGTGCAGTTTGAACAGGCACGCGAACGTACCCTCGTCGCGCCGCACCTCCGTCACCGTGTAGGCGCGCTGGTACTCCTCGCCGTCCACGGGAATCCACAGTCGCAACCAGAACGTCGGCGGGGTCTCCTGCGCGGCGAGCAACTCGGGGGCGCTGAACCGGATGCTCCGGTAGCGCGAGCCGACGTCGTCCACCTTGCTCACTTCGAGCCGGTACGTGGGCGCCCGCAAGGCATTCAGGACGATCTTCTCGAAGCGGCTCAAAGCCCACCTCCCGTTAGTTAGGTAAGGCTTACCTCGTACTGCTCGGGGAGTCAAGTGTTCGCCGTCTGGTCGCCGTGGCGACGCTTCCCGTCCCCTGGGCGAGATCAGACTGGCCGGCATGACAGCCCTGAACCGTCGCGGGTTCCTGCAGCTGGCGGGCGGATCCGCCGCCCTGTCCGCGCTCGCCCCGAGCATCGCCCGCGCCGCGGCCATTCCCGCGAACCACCGCACCGGCACCCTGCGCGACGTCGAGCACGTCGTCGTCCTCATGCAGGAGAACCGGTCGTTCGACCACTACTTCGGCGCGCTGCGCGGGGTGCGCGGGTTCGGCGATCCGCACCCGGTGACGTTGCCGAGCGGGAAATCCGTGTGGCACCAGCCGGACGGCGCGCGCGAGGTGCTGCCGTTCCGGCCCGAAGTGCGCGATCTGGGGCTGCAGTTCCTGCAGGACCTCGACCACAGCTGGGACGGCGGTCACCGGGCCTGGCACCAGGGCCGCTACGACGGCTGGATCCCGGCGAAGACCTCGACCACGATGGCGTACCTGACGCGCGAGGACATCCCCTTCCACTACGCGCTTGCTGACGCGTTCACGATCTGCGACGCGTACCACTGCTCGCTCGTCGGTCCCACCGACCCGAACCGCTACTACATGTGGAGCGGCTACACGGGCAACGACGGCACCGGCGGCGGGCCGGTCATCGACAACGACGAAGCCGGGTACGGCTGGACGACCTACCCCGAGCGGCTGGAGAAGGCCGGCGTGTCGTGGAAGATCTACCAGGACGTCGGCGACGGGCTCGACGCCGCGCACAGCTGGGGCTGGATCGAGGACGCCTACCGCGGCAACTACGGCGACAACTCGTTGCTGTACTTCGACAACTACCGCAACGCACAACCGGGCGACCCGCTCTACGAAAAGGCGCGCACCGGCACGAACGCCAAGAACGGTGACGGGTTGTTCGACGTCCTCACCGCCGACGTCAAGGCGGGCAACCTGCCCGCTGTGTCGTGGATCTGCGCCCCCGAAGCCTTCACCGAGCACCCGAACTGGCCTGCCAACTACGGCGCCTGGTACATCGCGCAGGTCCTGGACGCGCTCACCGCGGACCCGGACGTGTGGAGCAGGACCGCGCTGTTCATCACCTACGACGAGAACGACGGGTTCTTCGACCACCTGGTGCCCCCGTCCCCGCCTGCCACCGGCCTGCCCGGCAAATCCACTGTGGACACCGGCGGCGAGCTGCTGGACGGCGAGCCCTACGGTCTGGGCCAGCGCGTGCCGATGCTGGTGGTGTCGCCGTGGAGCACGGGCGGCCGGGTGTGCTCGCAGGTGTTCGACCACACCTCGATCGTGCGGTTCCTGGAACGGCGGTTCGGGGTCGGGGAGCCCAACATCTCGCCGTGGCGCCGCGAGGTCTGCGGTGATCTGACCGCGGCGTTCGACTTCTCCCGGCCCGACCACGCGGTGCCCGGACTGCCCGGTACGGCAGGCTACTACCCGCCCGACCGCGACCGGCACCCCGACTACGTGCCCGTTCCCCCGGCCGATCCCGCCCTGCCGTCCCAGGAGCGCGGGCAGCGCGCCGCCCTGCCGCTGCCCTACGACCTGACGGTGGACGGCTCGGCCTCCGGCGGTGCGCTGCGGCTGACCTTCGCCAACCACGGCGAGGCGGGCGCGCACTTCCACGTCACCTCCGCCGACGGGCCCCGCGGCTACACGGTCGGCGCCGGGAAACGGCTGACCGACGAGTGGCCGGTGTCGTCGGAGGTCGCGGTCCACGGACCGAACGGGTTCTTCCGCCGCTTCGCCGGTGACGCGGCCGAGGTGTCCGCCCGTACCGCCGGCGGCCAGGTCGAGCTGGTCCTCACCGCCAAGTCCGCGGTGCGGCTGACCGTCACCAGCGCCTACGGCGACCGCGAGAAGACCTACCGGCTGCGGGCGGGCGCGTCCACCGTGCACCACGCGAGGACCACCGACGGCTGGTACGACGTGACGGTCACCGGCGACGGCGTCGTCCGGCAGCTGGCCGGGCACGTGGAGACCGGCCGGATCACGCGGACCGACCCCGCGCTGGGCGTCTGACCCCGTTCACGAGCCGCTCCAGGGGCGTTCTTCCTCGCGCCCGTGGAGCGGCTTCGTCGTGATGTCGGAGAACCCGGCCGCGTCACGCCTTCCGGGTGAGTTCCGCACGGGATTTCGCTGCGTGTCGCCGCCGCAGCGAGGAAAGCGCTTTCGGGGGCCAGGCCGTCGCCGCAACCTGCGGGAGCGGCGTTTGCGCACAGTAACCGGGGGGTCGCGGGCCGCGGAGCAACGGCGTAGGCCATGATTTCACTTCGACCAGAGCATCTATCGAGTGATCGGCGACTGTGACGCAGCGTGAGAAGAACCCGCGAGCCGCCGGGTCGGCATCCGTCGGCTTCCAGCGCTTGACAGGGGTGGTTGAGTACTGCTCTGCGGTGCCGTCGCCGTCTTCGTCCCGGTCCCCAGGATTTCGTGGAGCGTCGTGAAAAACAAAGAAGAGAAGTCAGGCGAAGGCCACCACCAGTCGATCCGAAAGCGCCTGACCGGAACCGTTCTGATCCCCAGTATCGCACTGCTGGTGATGTGGATCGCGGGTTCCGGCTACTTCCTGGTCGACGCGATCTACGTCCGCACCGTGGCCTCCTCCGTGCAGGACGTCTCGATCCCCGCCGTCACCGCGCTCGGCGCCGTCCAGCAGGAACGCCAGCTGTCCCTGGTCTACCTCGAACGCCCCCAGGTGGGCCTGCGTGACCTGCAGGCGCAGCAGCAGTCGATCGACAAGTCGCTGACCGGCCTGCGCGCCGCGCTGACCGACGTGAAGAGCCTCGTACCCGACGAGATCGGGCAGCGGATGAACCAGGTGGAGTCGAGCCTCGACCAGCTCCCGGTGATCCGCGCGGAGATCAACCTGCGCACCATCTCCAAGGAGCAGGTCAACGACTTCTACAACCGGCTGCTGGACACCTCGACCGACCTGTTCGACTCGCAGGCCCGGCTGGTGCCGGACGCCGAGTCCACCCAGGGCGGTATGACGTCGGTGGACATCTTCCGCGCCTCCGACCAGATGTCGCGGGCGGCCTCGCTGGTCTCCAGTGCCTTCGCCGCGGGCCAGATGGCCCCGAACGACCACCTGCAGTTCGCGCAGCTCGTCGGCAGCTACCGCACCCAGCTCGCGAAGATCGCCAGCTACATGGCCCCCGAGGCCGGTGAACGCTACCGCGCGCTCACCACGAGCGACGAGTGGCAGCGGCTCGCCGCCGCCGAAAACGTGATCATCTCGCACGGGCCGGGCACCTTCCGCGAGAACTCCGGCGGCCTGACCGTGCAGGAGAACGACTGGCGCGATCTCACCACGCAGGTGTCGACCCAGCTGATCGGCCTCACCGTCGAGCAGTCCGAACTGGCCTCCGGCGCGGCGCTGGACAAGGGCAACGTCAACCTGTGGACCGTGATCATCGGCAGTGTGGTCGCCCTGCTCGCGGCCGTCGCCTCGATCTGGGTGGCCATCCGTGTGTCCCGCACGCTGGTCGACCGGACCCTGATGACCCGCCTCGAACGCCTGCGCAACGACTCGCTGGAGCTGGCACGCACCCGGCTGCCCAGTATCGTCGGCCGCCTCAAGGAAGGGGACTCCGTCGACATCGGCGGCGAGCTGCCCCGGCTGGACCACGGCAAGGACGAGATCGGGCAGGTGGCCGAGGCGTTCAACATCGCTCAGCTGACCGCCGTCCAGGCCGCCGCGAGCGAGGCCAAGGCCCGCAGCGGTGTCAACAACGTGTTCCTCGGTATCGCCCACCGCAACCAGGGCCTGGTGCACCGCCAGCTGCAGATCCTGGACCGGATGGAGAGCCGCGAGGAGAACCCGGAGCAGCTCAAGGGCCTGTTCCAGCTCGACCACCTCGCCACCCGCGCCCGCCGCACCACCGAGAACCTGATCATCCTCGGCGGCAAGCAGCCGGGCCGCCGCTGGCGCAAGCCGGTGTGGCTGATGGACGTGCTGCGGGCCGCGGTGTCGGAGACCGAGCACTACTCCCGCGTCGAGGTGGAAAACGTTCCGCAGGTCGCGATCATCGGGTCCGCGGTCGCCGACACGATCCACCTGGTCGCCGAGCTGGTGGACAACGCCACGACGTTCTCCCCGCCCGGGTCGCAGGTCCACATGACCTCCACCCTGGTCGCCCGCGGTGTCGTCGTCGACGTCGCCGACCAGGGGCTGGGCATGAAGGACGACGTGCGCGAGTGGGCCAACCGGATGATGTCGGAGCCACCCGAGTTCGACGCGATGGCGCTCAAGGCCGACTCCAGCCTGGGCCTGTTCGTGGTCGCGCGCCTGGCGGCGCGGCTCGGGCTCAAGGTCATGTTCGACTCGTCGCGCTACGGTGGCACCCGCGCCACCATCCTGATACCGACGACCCTGCTCGCCACCGGGGACCAGGTCGCCGAGAACGCCGATCCGGAGTTCCCCGGTGCCGGCGCGATGTCCGGGGACGACTCGCACGAGCTGGAGGAGACCGGCCGCACGGCCGGCACGAACGGTATGGGACGACGACACGACAACAACGGTTCCCCCGAACCAGTGCGGCGCGCCCCGGCGGAGATCCCGTCGGGCAGGCACGCCGAACCCGAACCGGAGACGGCCAACGAGGTCACCGGTGTGCAGACGATCTCCGTCGTGGAGCCCGACGACGTGCCCGCCCCGGCGCCGTCGCCGCGTCCCAAGCGACCACGGGCACCGCTGCCGCAGCGCGAACCGCAGCAGAACCTCGTCGCCCAGCTCCGCGACGACCCCGAGTCCGACGCCACCGACTACCACGAGTTCTCCGGACGTACCCGCAGCACGCTTTCGGCGTTCCACAAGGGAACCCGCCGCGGGCGCGACGCGGACACCCCGGAAACCCCCCGGCCCACCACCGACTGAGAGGGAAGTCGAACCTCATCGATGAACGAGAACGAGAATTCCAAGGTCGACCTGAACTGGCTGCTCGACGACACCGTTGACCGGGTCGTCGGGGCGCAGCACGCCGTGGTGCTCTCGGCCGACGGGCTGCTGATGGGCAAGTCCGCGAACCTGTCGAAGGACGATTCGGACCAGCTGTCGGCGATCGCGTCCAGCCTGCAGAGCCTGGCCAAGGGCGCCAGCAAGCACTTCCGGCGCGGCCCGGTCCTGCAGACCCTCATCGAGATGGCGGAGGGCTACCTCTTCGTGTGCGCGGCCGGCCAGGGCGCGTGCCTGGCGATTCTCGCCGAGGAGACCGTCGACGTGGAGATGATCGCGTACGAGATGAGCCGTCTGGTCAAGCGCGTCGGCGACTACATGACCTCGGCTCCCCGGGATGCCGCGAGGTTCGTTCCGGAGCACAACTGATGGCGGACGACCAGTGGTACGACGAAGCAGCCGGGCCGCTGATCCGGCCGTACGCCATCACGCGCGGCCGGATCCCGTCGGTCGACATCAAGCTCGACGTCGCCACGCAGGTGATGGTGATCCGGGGCAAGCACGATCCGATCGGCCTCACCCCGGAACACCTGACGATCCTCGAGCTGTGCCAGCGGCCGCTGTCGGTCGCCGAAATTGCCGTGTACGTCAAGGTCCCCCTCGCCGTGGTCAAGGTGCTGTGCAGCGATCTGATCGAACGGGGCGCCGTCATCGTCCGTTCGCCCACCCAGCAGACCGTGGCCCCCGATCGCGAACTACTCCAGGCGGTGCTCGATGGCCTCAACAGGCTCTGAAGACCAGGCTGTCATCCCGACGCCGGTCAAGATCGTGATCGCGGGCGGTTTCGGCGCCGGCAAGACCACCATGGTCGCGTCGGTGTCCGAGATCGTCCCGCTGTCCACCGAGGAGGTGATGACGGAGGCCAGCACCGGCGTGGACGATCTCACCGGTGTCGAACGCAAGACCACCACGACGGTCGCGCTGGACTTCGGCCGCATCACCATCTCGCCGCAGACCGTGCTGTACTTGTTCGGCACGCCGGGGCAGGACCGGTTCTGGTTCATGTGGGACGAGCTCGCGCTCGGCGCCATCGGCACCGTCGTGCTCGTCGACACGCGCCGGCTGGACTCCAGCTTCGCGGCGATCGACTTCTTCGAACGACGCAAGATCCCGTTCATCGTGGCGGTGAACTGTTTCGAGGACTCCGACGACTACGACGAGGACGAGATCCGCAAGGCGCTCGCCATCTCCCCCGGCATCCCGGTGATGTTCTTCGACGCACGTTCCCGTGAGTCGAGCAAGCTGGCGCTCATCCGCCTCGTGCGCTACGCGATGAGCAAGCTCCCCGCCGAGCCGGAGCTGACGCGGGCCTGATATCCCGCCGTTTGCCAGCATGGGCCACCTCGCACGCGAGGTGGCCCTTTTGCAGAACTCGCCAACGCGAACGCAGAACTCGCGGCCCGGAAGGTGGGACTCGCCCGCAAGCGCGTGCTGCATTCGCGCACCCGCCGCCCCACCCACACCGAAACCCGGCAACGCATCCCAGCCACCGGGCCGCCCAGCCCTCCCCCGCACCCCGATCCCCAGCCCAGTTCTGCGGACGATCAGGCGGAGTCAAGGCACTCTTTCCCGCCTTGACACCGCCTGCTCGGCCGGAGAAACGATCACAAATCGGGGCGGCCCCATCGGGGCGTAGCGAAGCGAAGCCGACGCCTGGGAAACCCGCGTAGCGGCTACGAACCCGACCGGGGCACCTGCCGCAGCTTCAGGTTGAAGTGCCGCAACAACTCCGGCGCGTAGGTCACCCGGTACTCCGGCACCCGCTCCGGATTCTTCGCAATCGCCCCGAGCACATCCGCCACATACTCCAGGTGCGCCAGCGTATACGTCCGTCGCGGAATCGCCAGCCGGACCAGCTCGAACGGCGCCGGGCTCACCAGCTCATGCGACTCGTCGAACGTGCCCAGGTACAGGGACCCCAGTTCGGCGCACCGGATGCCGCCCGCCAGGTACAGTTCGCACGCGAGCGCGTGGCCGGGGAAACCGCGCGGGGGCAGGTGCGGGAGCAGGCGCCCGGCGTTCAGGTAGAGGCCGTGGACACCGGCCGGCTGCACGATGTCCACTCCGGCCTCGTTGATCAGCCGGGCGAAGTGCGCCGTCTCCTCCGCGCGGTTGCGCAGGTAGTGCGGGTCCAGGACCTCCCGCAGGCCCTGGGCGACGCGTTCCAGGTCGTGCGCGCCCATGCCGCCGTAGGTGCGGAAACCCTCGGTCGCGATGAGGATCGCCTCGACCTGCTTGGCCAGGCGGGTGTCGCGCACGCCGATCGCCGCGCCCATCGGGGAGATCGCGTCCTTCTTGAGGCTGGCCACGAAACCGTCGGCGAGCGCGAACGTCTCCTGCGCGACCTGCGTGGGCGTCTTGTCCGCGTAGCCCTCTTCCCGCTGCGTCACCAGCCACGAGTTCTCCGCGAACCGGGCCGCGTCCAGGAAGAACGGTACGCGGAACCGGTCGCACAACGCCCGCACGGCCTTGAGGTTGGCCATCGACACCGGCTGCCCACCGCCACCGTTGTTGGTGATCGTGATGAGCACCTGGCCGACCCGCGGGCCGTCCGGGCCCGCCAGCGTGTCTTCGAGCGCGGCGAGGTCGATGTCACCCTTGAACGGCTCCCGGCTGTCCAGGTCGGCGGCCTCGGCGCACGGCAGGTCCCGTGCCTCGGCGCCGGCGAGTTCGACGTTCGCGCGAGTCGTGTCGAAGTGCGTGTTGGACAGCGAGATCTGCCCCGGCTTCAACGCCGTGGTGAACAGGACCCGCTCCGCCGCGCGTCCCTGGTGGACGGGGAACAGATGCGGGAACGAGGTCACGTCCTCCAGGGCCTGCCGGAACCGGTACCAGGAATCGGATCCGGCGTAGGACCGGTCGGCCGCGGCCGCGCCCGCCTCCTGTGCCGCGCTCACCGCGCCGGTGCCCGAGTCGGTCAGCAGGTCGATGGTGACCTTGTTCGCGGGCAGATCGAACATGTTGTACCCGGCCAGGGAAAGCGCTTCCTCCCGCTCCTGCCGGGTGGTGATCGGTATCTCCTTGACAACCTGGACCCGGTACGGCGGGAACGACTTCATCTGCTCCTCTTCCTCCTGCTCACAACGCGGCGGCGGCCCTCGCCCGTGACGGTGTCACGCCGTATGCCTCCGACGAAAGATATACCGTGGTCCCGGACCCGAACCGGCCGAGACGCAGCGACAGGTGCGCGACCAGGCCCACCCCCTCGCTCAGCGGGCGGCTCGTCATCGCACCGATGGCCCGGTCCAGTTCCGCGGCGGGCACTCCGGCCCGTTCCAGGTGGGCCAGCGCCTGCGCACGCGCCACCTCGTCGTCCGGGACGTAGTCGCGGACCGGGAGGTAGAGGCTGTAGTTGCCGGGCCGGCCGGAGTCCGCCTCGACGAACGAGTAGCTCGACACCAGCGGTCTGCCCGCGAACGGGCCGGTGCCGCCACCCGCGAGCGTGAGGAACTCCCGCAGCGCCAGCGGGTCCACGCCGTCCACCGCGGTCGCGGCGCGTTCGACCGTGGATGAGTCGCCGGAGTCGTGGGAGACGTAGAGCTTGACCCTCGACAGCGGACCGTCGTCGAGGTCCAGCGCGAAGAACGAGAACTTGTCCGCGGCGCCTCGGCACAGCGCGTAACGCTCGACCGTGTCGTAGGCGTCACGCAACCCCAGTCGGCGCAGCGCTTCCGCGACCAGTCCCCGCGCGGCCTGGTCGCCACGTACGAGCGGGTTGAAGTAGACCTTCAGGGCGGGCACACGTCCGGGGCGCAGGATCAGCGAGAACCACAGTGCGAACTTCCCCTGTGGACGTTCGGTGAGGAACAGATCCTCGACCGCGCGGAAACGATCGAGGTTCACGGCGTAGCGCTGCGCCATGTGGGTGAGAAAGCGCTTCGCGGCCTCGATGTTGGCTGCGGGACCGGGGTTTTCCGGGATAGTCTCACCGAGGATCCGCACCGCGCGCTCGCCACTGGCGTCGAAGGCGAGCGAGAACTCCACGGGCGTCGCGTCGTCGGCGACGTCCGAAAGCCACACTGGTGGCGCGGTCAGCGGGCGGCGGCCCGCCGCGCCGAGGAGTTCGCGCAGGACGGTGGCGGGGGCTTCGTCTTCGTCGGCGAAACCCGCCACCTGGCACAGATTTCTGAGCTGATCACGGGCATGGTCGAAAAGGGTCACAGGGACGTTCACGCTCACTCCGACGGTCTGGCGAGCGGTCACAGCTCGACTAGGCGGGGGGCAGACCGCCGACCAACATAACGTCATCTTTCCCGCGAGACGTACCGCTGTCGGGGTGATCTTGGCCGCACGCCCCGTCAGGGGTGGCGCGACACCGGAAAACGCTTCTCCCCCACGGATTTTCACGATCGATGCATGCGGAAACGACCGCCGCCACGGCGAACCACGTGCGGCACTAGCTGCGAAAACGCTTACCGTGCCGCCACCGCGGAGATCCCCGCCAGAGTGTCCACAGTAGACCCGAAGGAGCATCGCGGGAACCGCCGTTCGGCGGGGGGCCGGAAGCGCCCAGCCGGGTAGAACGCTGTTCACCTGTTCAGCGGAGTGTCACGGGAGCCCGGGAACAGCCTCCGGACCGCTCCCCCCGGAGCCCGGTGAACGCGCGTGCCATCATGACGGCGTGAGCAGCGAGCCCGAGGACGCCCGGCCACTGACCCTCTACCTGGTCAAACGGCTGGAGCTGGTGATCCGCGCGTTGATGGACGACGCGCTGCGCCCGCTCGGGCTCACTACTCTGCAGTACACGGCGCTGAGCGTGTTGCGTGGCCGGGGTGGCCTGTCCTCGGCGCAGCTGGCCCGCCGGTCGTTCCTGCGGCCGCAGACGATGCACGAGATGGTGCTGGCGCTGGAGAAGCGCGGCCTGATCGAGCGCCAGGCACAGGAGGGCAACAAGCGGGTGCTGGTGGCGACCCTGACCGAGGCGGGCGAGGAGCTGCTCGACAGGTGCGCGCCCGCCGTGCGGGAGCTGGAGCACGAGCTGCTGGCCGGTCTCGGCCCGTCGGAGCAGAACACCTTCCGGGAGGGCCTGGAGCGCGGTGTCGCCGCGCTCGCGGCCCTCTCGCAGGCGCGCCGCACGAGTCAGCCGTAACGGCGGCGGACCTCCGCCTTGCGGATCTTCCCGGAACCGGTCGCGGGGAGGTGGTCGGTGAACTCGACCGACTTCGGGATCTTGTAGGAGGCCAGTCGCGTCCGCAGGTAGGCCAGCAGCTCGTCCCCGGTGACCCCGTCGGCGACCACGATCGCCTTGCCGACCTCGCCCCATTTCCGGTCCGGCACGCCGATCACCGCGCAGGCCCGCACGGCGGGGTGCGCGTACAGCTCGTTCTCCACCTCGGCGGGGTAGATGTTCTCGCCACCGGAGATGATCATGTCCTTGAGCCGGTCGACGACGTGGTAGTAGCCGTCATCGTCCACCGTGGCCACGTCGCCGGAGTGGAACCAGCCGTCCCGCAGAACGTCGGCCGTCGCGTCCGGCCGGTTCCAGTAGCCCGTCATGACGTTGGGCCCGCTGACGACGATCTCGCCCTCCTCCCCCGCCGGCACTGGTTCGCCGCCGGGTCCGACCACCCGGACATCGGTGAAGAACGACGGTACCCCGGCCGAGCCCACCTTCTCCCCGGCGTGGGCCCGGTCCAGGAACAGCACGCCCGGCGCGGCCTCGGTCATGCCGTAGCCCTGCACGAAGGCAAGACCGCGGTCGAGGTAGCGGCGGATCGTGTCCGCGGGCACCGGCGCCCCGCCGCACAGCAGGGTCCGTATGCTCGACAGGTCAGCCGTCTCCCACGAGGGATGCGCCGCGATCGCCTGGTACATCGTGGGCACGCCGAACACCAGCGTCACCCGCTCGTGCTCCACAGTGGACAACACGGCGCCGGGGTCGAACGACGAGTGCAGGATGACCGTGCCGCCCTTGAGCAGGGTCGGCAGGCAGATCATGCCGAGCGCGGCGGCGTGGAACAGCGGCGCCGCGACCAGGGCCCGTTCGTCGCCCGCGAGGTCGGTCTCGACCAGGACGTTGATGCTGTTCCACGTCAGGTTCCCGTGGGTCAGCATCGCGGCCTTGGGCCGTCCCGTACTGCCCGAGGTGTACATCAGCAGGCACACGTCGTCGCGGCCGACGGGCAGGTCGAGCGGTTCGTCGTCGGTCGCGTCCAGCTCACCCGCCGGTACGCGCCGCAACCGCGCCGAGACGGCCGCGGCGGTTTCGGCGTACTCCGGCGTGTGGATCAGCACCGTCGCGCCGGAGTCGGCCAGCGCGTAATCCAGTTCCGGTACGCCGAGCCGGAAGTTGAGCGGCACGAACACCGCGCCCGCCTGCCCGCACGCGAACAGGGTCTCCAGGTACGCCGGATGGTTCGGCCCGAGGTAGGCGACGCGGTCGCCGGGACGGATCCCGGCGCCGCGCAGCCCGTGCGCCAGCCGCGCCACCCGCCGCGACAGTTCCGCATACGTCAGCGCGGTCCCGTCGTGCCGGACCGCGATCGCGTGCGGGCTCATCCTGGCGCGGCGCACCGGCCAGGAGCCCAGCCCCTGGTTGCGCACGCCGCTACTTCTCCGGATCGAACGCGCTCAGGCCGGGACGGTAGGTCTTGTCGTCGAGGAACTGGGTCAGCCCCTTGGCGCGGGCGCCCGCCTTGTCCGCGAACTGGGACTGGTCGAGTTTGGCGTAGAGGTAGTCCTCGGCCTGCTCCCACGGCATCTCCTGGGCGATCTTGTACCCGGTCTTGGCCGCGTGCAGGATCACCTGGTTCATCGAGGCCAGCTTCAGCGCGACCTCGCGCGTGCGCTCCCGCAGCCGTGCCGCCGGCAGCGCCTCGTTCACCAGCCGCATCTGCGCCGCACGACGACCGTCGAACGGCTCACCGGTCATGATGTGAAACAGCGCGTCCCGCTGCGGCACGGTCGCCGCGAGCGCCCGGCTGACCACGCCGCCCGGCGGGATGCCCCAGTTCACCTCGGACAACCCGAACTGTGCCGCCTCGTCGGCGAAGGCCAGATCGCAGGCGACCAGCGGAGTGAACGCACCGCCGAAACACCAGCCGTTGACCATCGCGATCGTCGGCTTGCTCCAGTTCGCGAGGCGCTTCCACTGCCACTCCGCGCTGGCCCGGCGCACCCTGATCTGCACCGCGGTGCTGCCGGTGGCGTCGACCTCGCGGAAGTACTCCTTGAGGTCCATGCCCGCCGAGAACGACTCGCCCGCGCCGGTGAGCACCAGCACCCGGCAGCGATCGTCGCCCTCCAGGTGGTCCAGCACACGCACCATCTCGTCGTTCAGGGCCGGGTTCATGGCATTGCGCTTGTCCGGCCGGTTGAGCGTGACCCAGGCGATGCCCTCGTCGAACTCCACCAGCACCGTGTCACCCCAGGGCTCGGTACGAACCCGCCCATTGCCGGCCACCGTGCTCATCCACACTCCTTTATATCAGGGTTCCTGATATAGGAATAGCAAGCGCGCAGCGACGGAGTCAAGCGGCAGCGACCACTCCGCCCCTCCCCGTGGAGGGTTTCAGTCGCTGAGGATGAGGGGCGGGGGAGGTCTGGGCCGGTCTTGGCTCGGCTCGCGGTGCCGGGTGGCGCGTTCGCTCACACCGGCCAGGTCACCGGGAGCGCGCGGACGCCGCGGATCACGCCGTAGGTGCGGCGCGGCACGAATCCGTCCGGCAGCGTGAAGTCCGGGATGGCGGCCAGCAGTTCCTCGAGGATCACCCGCAGCTCGACCCGTGCCACGTGCAGGCCGAGGCACCGGTGCGCGCCGGCTCCCCAGCCCAGGTGCGGCCGCCGTGGCCTGCCCAGCCGGAACTCGTCGCCGTCCGGGAAATGGCGCTCGTCGCGGTTGCCCGAACCCCAGGTCAGCAGCATGCGGTCGCCCGGTTGCAGCGGCACCCCGGCCAGCTCGGTTTCGGCGACCACGGTCCGGCCGGTGGCCGCCACCGCGGACTCGTGCCGGACGCTTTCCTCCACCAGTTGCGGGATCAGGCCGCGATCGGCCACCACGCGGGCGCGCAGCTCGCCGTCCCGCGCCAGTTCGAGCAGGATGCTGGCCAGCTGGTCGGTCGTGGTCAGATTGCCCGCGGCCACCAGCAGGAACGCGAACTTGAGCAGTTCGTAGTCCCCGGCGGGCTTCCCGCCGATCTCGCTGTTGACCACCGAGGTCAGCACGTCGTCACCGTCGGCGCCGCGCCGGGAACGGATCTGGTCGAGCAGGAAACCGGTGTACTCCTGGCCCACCGGGGCGGCCTCCTCCTCGCTCTCCGCACCGGCCAGGCGGCGCACGAGCGAGGCGAGCACGGGCCGTTCCGGCTCCGGGATGCCCATCAGCGAGGCGATCACGAGCGGCGGGATCCGCGCGCACAGGTCCGGTACGAGATCGGCCCGGCCACGCGGCCGCAGCTCGGCCACCACCTCGGCCGCGACCCGCCGCACGTAGCCGGTGTGCCGGGCCGCGGCCCGGGGCGTGAAGAACGACTGCAGGTGCTTCCGCCAGGCCGCGTGCTCGGCCAGGTCCTGCTCGAACAGCGGCGCGATCACCCCGCCGGTTTCCGGGGCGACCACCACCGCGCCGACCTCCGCGGCGGAGGAGAAGATCTGCCCGTTCTCGGCGACGTGCCTGAGGTCGTCGTACCGGGTCACCACGAACATTCCGCCGTGCGCCTCGCTGTGCGCCACCGGGCATCCCCGCCGGAACTCCCCCAGCGCCTCGTGCACCGTGTCGGCCACGGCGGGATCGAGGTGATCGAAGCTGCGGGCGCGTTCGCGCGCCGAGCTCATGGTTTCCTGGCTCACGGCACTCCTCAACGGACGGGGTTCCACGCGATCCTATGAGTCCACAACTTCCAGGTCGGCACAAGGAAATGCCTCCGTCCGGCCTAGCGTCGCCGCCGTGGAACGGGACGGGGAGAATCGGGGACATGAGGTGTCCCTGCGGATCGGGTGAGACGTACGAGAACTGCTGCGCGCCGCTGCACCGGGGTGAGTCCCCGGCACCGACGGCCGAACGGTTGATGCGGTCGAGGTTCAGCGCGTTCGCCGTGGGCGACGAGGACTACCTGCTGCGCAGCTGGCACCCGGACACGCGCCCGCCCGTGGTTCGGCTCGATCCGCGGCAGCGCTGGACGCGACTGGACGTGCTCGCCACGACCGGCGGGAGCCCGTTCCACACGACCGGCACCGTGGAGTTCCGGGCGCACTACCGGACTCCCGACGGCCCGGGCTCGCTGCACGAGGACAGCGAGTTCACCCGCCTGGACGGACAGTGGGTGTACACCGGGGCGCGGTGAGTAGATCGGTCCGCGACGGGTAGCCCGCGGGGCATGACCGAGTTCGAACGCGAACGTGAAATGCCCGCACCGGCCGAGCGGGTGTTCGCCGTGGCGGCCGACACCGGCAGGCTCGGCGAGTGGCTGCCCGGCGTGATCACCGTGCACCCGGACGAGCCGGAGGGCATGGACGTCGACGTGCACGATCCCGCGGGCGAGTACGAGGCACCCGGCGTGCTGGGCGCGCGCCGTGAACAGCTGCGGCTCGAGTGGGGCCGCCGCGGCAGCGCCGACTACAGCGGATGGTTGCAGGTGTCCTCCGCCGATGGCGGCGCCAGCTACGCCACGCTGCACCTGTCCTTTCACGGCGACCAGCCAGCCAACCACGGCGGCGCCGCCGCGGAGGACGTCGAACACCGGTTGGACGAGTCGCTGTCCAAGCTGGCGAACCTGGTGTCCGCGGGCTGAGCGGCGCGGGGACGGGCCGTTCGGCTCACCATTCGACGGCGCCGCGGATGACGGCCGCCGCGCCACCGGCGAGCGCGACCGCGATGATGAACCGCCGCCCGGCTTCGGGGGTCAGGCGGCGGTTGACCAGCTCCCCGGCGACCACGCCGACGAGCAGCGCGCCGGAACACAGAGCCCACTCGCCCGGCGCCAGCACGGGCAGTCCCTTCGTCGCCACCGACACCACGTTCAGGAACAGCAGGTAGACCTGCACGGTCGGCACGAAGACCTCACGCGACCAGCCCTGGGACAGCGCGTAGGCGGTCACCATCGGGCCGCCCACACCGGCGGTCACGTTCATGAACCCGGACAGCGAACCGGCGGTGACCAGCCCGGCGCGACCCCGCAGCGGGGACCGCCGCCCGCTCACCACCACCATCGCGACCGCGGCCATGCCCATCGCCCCCACCAGGACGAGCAGCGGTCCGGCGGGCAGGGAATGCACGACGAGCGCGCCCAGCGGAACGGCGATCGCGGCGGGAACCGCCAATGCGGCGGCCTGCCGCCACCAGGTGTGCCGCCAGGTGCGGGCCAGGACGACCGCGCACAGCATCGCCGAGAGCGTGTTGCCGAGCGACACCCCGGTCTCCGGTCCCGCGATCACGACCAGGAAGGGGGCCGCCACCAGCGCGAACCCCAGACCGGTCGCCCGCTGCGTGAGCGCTCCGGCCAGGACGGCGCACACCACCAGGATCGTCGCGCCGGTGCTCACGCGTACTTCGGGTCGGCGGCCTCGTGGCACCCGGTGATGCCGGGTGCGAGCTCGGTGCTGTTCGCGCCCGCGGCGACCGCCTCGTCGACCATGACCCCGACACTACGCGCCCGCGCGTCGTCGATCACCGACGGCAGACCTGCGGCGAGGGCGCCCGGTCCATTGTGGAGAAACCGTGCGGGTGCTCGATCCCTGTTCTGCCACGACGGTGGCGGCGACCCCGTCTCGACCGCCGCCACCGCCCTGCTCCCGTCCCTGGCCGCGACACCTCCCCGAGTGTCGTCGCCGCCGTCCGGGCCCCGGGCTCAGAACCCCTCGACGAACCGGCGCGGAGGCAGGCCACGGACACCCACGTCGGCGCGGTAGAGCAGTCCACCGTCGCCATCCCACTGGGCGCTCGTCACGTACAGCCGGTCCAGGTGCTCGCCCCCGAAAGCACAGCTCGTCGGGCACGCCGCGGGCACGTCGACCGTCGAAATCCGCTCCCCGGAGCCAGGGTCGAGGCGCCAGACCTGACCCGTTCCCCAGATCGCCACCCACAGGCAGCCCTCGGCGTCGACGGTCAGCCCGTCCGGCAGGCCCACGTTCGCCGGGACATGACGCAGGACCCGGCGCCCCGACACCTCGCCGGTCGCGGGCCGGTAGCGCCACTGCGAGACCTCCCCTGCCGCGGTGTCGACGTGGTAGAGGACGAGGCCGTCCGGGGACCAGTCCAGCCCGTTGGACATGCCCAGCCCACGCACCGGCACCGCGACGCTGCGCCCGGCGACGCAGAACAGGGCGCCGATGCGGCTGTCGTCGTGGGTGGCCGAGCCCGCCCAGCACCGGCCACGCGGATCGATCGCGGCGTCGTTCATGCGCGCGCCCGGTTCCAGTGGCAGCTCGATGATCGGCGTGGTGCGGCCCGACCGCGGGTCGAGCCGGGCAAGTCCGCGTTCGGTGACCGCCAGCAGCTCGTCGCCGGTCCCGAGCTCGACCGCGCTCACCCGCGCGTCGAGTTCGACCGAAACCCCGGATCCCGACGGGGTCACGCTGTGCAGCCGCTGCCCAGGGATGTCGACCCAGTACAGGACTCCCGCCGGATCCCACAGCGGTGATTCGCCGAGCTCGCTGACCGCGCTGGTGACCGCCTCGGCCTCGTTCAGGACTGGGCTCCGCTCGGAACTGATCATGACCCCTGCTTCGGTAGGTTTCACTAGCCGAAGAGCTTATCTCAATTCGCGAGTCGCGCTAGACCCTCGTTCAAGGCGTGGCGACGGGATCCACCGGGGGTCAACCGCCGTGGTGGACCGCCTCCGCGATCCCGACAGTTTCCGGGCGCACAATGGTGGCGAACCGACGAGAGGGGACCTGATGTCCGAGACGACCCCGCCGGAAGGCGACTACACCGAGTCCGGCGTGCCCAGCTTCGACTTCGTGCGCGACCGGATCGAAAACCGCTACGCGACGTCCCTCGGCTCCACCGAACTGGCAGGCGAAACCCCGGAGGCGAGCGACTTCGAGGAGAAGATGGCCGACCGCGACCGCGCCGCGAAGGACAAATTGGAGGAAATCCGCCGCTCGATGCGCGGCGAGTGACTCAGAACGGCTTCTCCCACACCGAAACGTGCTGCCGGCTCTCGCCGGTGAAGGGTTCGCGCGTCCAGCCGTCCCACCGCTCCCGCAGACGGAGACCGGCCAGCTGCGCCATCAGGTCGAGTTCGGCGGGCCACACGTAGCGGAACGGGACCGACCAGAACGTCCCGCGGCCGTCCGCGACGTCGACGTAGTTCGAACTCATCGCCTGCGTGGCGACGTCGTACACGTCGTAGGCCCACCCCGTCGGGCTCACCCGGAACGGCAGGACGTTCTGCCCTGGCGGGAGCCGCCGCAGGTCGGGCACGCCCACCTCGATCACGAAACAGCCGCCGGGTTCGAGGTGGGCCGCGACGGTGCGGAAGCACGCCACCTGCCCGGCCTGCGTGGTCACATTGGCGATCGTGTTGTAGACGAGGTAGGCGACGGAGAAGGTCGCGGGCACGGTGGTGGTGGCGAAGTCGCCGATGGTCACGGGAATCGCGTCGCCGCCAGGTTTGGCCCGCAGCCGGGCGATCATGGCGCGGGACAGATCGATGCCGTGCACCTCGACGCCGCGGGCGGCCAGCGGCAGCGCGATCCGCCCCGTGCCGATGCCCAGTTCGAGGGCGCGGCCGCCGTGCGCGAGCCCGGCCAGGAACCCGACCGCGGGCTCCACCACCCCGGGCTCGAACATCCCCGCCGACGACTCGTCATAGCCCGCCGCGATGGTCTCGCCGAAGTAGCCGTCCGGATCATCCACCGCCGCACGGTAGCGCGCCCGCGCGCGGGAAAGCCCGTCCTTTTCCGGCGCGCGCCGGTCACGACCGGGTCAGGTCTCGCGCACCGTCATCCGCACCCCGTCCGCCAGGCGGTACGGCCTCGTGTCGACCAGGGCGCCCAGCAGGCGGCGCAGGCGTGACACCTCCGCGCGCACCGTGACGACGTGCTCGGCATCCCCGTACAGCGCGCGGCTCAGCGCTTCGGCCGAGAGACCCGCGGGGCCGGCGCAGTGCAGCAGCGTCAGGATGTCCGCGTGGCGGCGGGTCACCGGGCGGCGCCACGCGGCGGTGCCGCCCTGGAGCGTCAGCAGAGGTGTGCGGGTGAGGTCGAGGTCCAGCGCCACCCGGCGGTCGGTGCTCGCGGGGCGGATCAGCCAGCCCTCCGCCAGCCGCTCGGGCAGGCACGCACCCAGCCCCGGCACCGCGATGGGCTCACCGTCGGCCGGGGCCGTGATCCGGTCGCCGACCGACACGCCCGCGCTGGAGGCCACCCAGCCGTTGTCGTCGACCACGACGGCGGGGCCCGCCGTCAGCAGCGGTTCACCCGCCTGGCGCAGCCGGTCCAGACGCTGCTGGTGCCAGCGCCACAGCTGCGACTCCGCGAGCCTGCGGCCGGTCTCGACAAGCGCCCCGATGGCCGGGTGCAGGGTCAGCGCGGGGCCGCTCACGTCGATCACGCCGAGCAGCTCGCCCGTCCGCGGATCGTGCACCGGCGACGCCGTGCAGTACCAGGGGTGCTGGCCCTGCTCGAAATGCTCCCCTGCCAGCAGCTCGACCGGCGCGGCCTCGGCGATCGCGGTCCCGATCGCGTTGGTGCCGACCCGCTCCTCGGTCCACTCCGCGCCCTCGAAGAACCCCAGGTCGTCCGCGCGCCGCCGGACCGCGGGAGGGCCCTCGCGCCACAGGATCGCGCCGTCCGCGTCGGTGACGACCAGCAGCACGTGGGACATCCCGCCGAGCACCTGCCGCAGGTCGGCGACCGCGGTCCGTAGCGGCGACGTCTCCCGCCGCCGGGCCAGCTCGTCCTCGCCGAGCCAGTCACGCGCGTTCAGCCCGTCGGCTTTCAACCCCAGCCCGAGCACCCGCGACCAGGACCGGGACACGACCTCCCGCGGCCGCAGCGCGGGCCTGCCGCCGCCGATGACGGCGTCGTGCATGCGCACCAGATCGCGGGCGTAGGCGGGCAGGCTGCAGCCGGGCGGGACTGCGCCGGGCATGCTCACGGTCCACCTCCGCACCAGTGCGTCGCCGATCGAGCATAGGTGCCGTCCCCGACCGGGGCCAAGACGTGCAACTCGCTGCAACCGTTGCCGGCCGGTGACGGACCGGCTGTGATCGGAGTTACATCTTCAACGGCGAGGACGAGGAGTGGCGATGACACAGACCATCGACAGGGAAGCGCCGTCGCGTTCCCCGCAGGCCCGCGTGGACGACTGGCTGCGGCAGTTCGAAAGCGCGCTGGCGGCCCGTGACGTCGCGGCGGCGGCCGGCCTGTTCGCGGTCGACAGTTTCTGGCGCGATCTGGTGGCGTTCACCTGGAACCTCAAGACCGTCGAAGGCCGCGAAGGCGTCGCCGACCTGCTCTCCGCCTGCCTGGACGGCACCGACCCGTCGGGCTTCCGCACCACCGAGACCCCCACCGAAGCCGACGGCGTGACCGAGGCGTGGCTGGAGTTCGAGACCGCGACCGGCCGCGGCAAGGGTCATCTCCGGCTCACCGACGAGGGCGCCTGGACGCTGCTGACCAGCCTGCGCGAGCTGAAGGGGTTCGAGGAACCGCAACGCGAACGCCGCCCCAAGGGCGTGCACCACGGCGCGATCGAGGGGCGCCGGTCGTGGGCCGAGGAACGCGAGCTCGAAACGAAGGAGCTGGGCCGCGACCGGCAACCCTACGTCGTGGTCATCGGCGGCGGCCAGGGTGGTATCGCCCTCGGCGCGCGGCTGCGGCAACTCGGGGTGCCCGCGCTGGTGCTGGAACGCCACGACCGGCCCGGCGACTCGTGGCGCAAGCGGTACAAGAGCCTCTGCCTGCACGACCCGGTCTGGTACGACCACCTGCCCTACCTGCCGTTCCCGGAGAACTGGCCGGTGTTCGCGCCGAAGGACAAGATCGCGGACTGGCTGGAGATGTACACGCGGGTGATGGACGTGCCGTACTGGACGCGGTCGGAGGTCAAGTCCGCGTCCTACGACGAGAACACCGCGCAGTGGACGGTCACCGTTGACCGGGACGGGGAAACCGTGGTGCTGACACCGAAACAGCTCGTGTTCGCCACCGGCATGTCGGGGAAACCGAACATCCCGTCGTTCCCCGGGATGGATGATTTCGAGGGCGAGCAGCACCACTCTTCGCAGCATCCCGGCCCGGACGCCTACACCGGCAAGAAGGTCGTGGTGGTCGGCTCGAACAACTCCGCGCACGACATCTGCGCGGCGCTGTGGGAGCACGACGCGGACGTGACGATGGTGCAGCGGTCGTCGACGCACATCGTGAAGTCCGATTCACTGATGGAGTTCGGGCTCGGCGACCTGTACTCCGAGCGCGCGGTGGCGGCCGGGATGACCACCGACAAGGCCGACATGGTGTTCGCGTCGCTGCCCTACCGGATCATGCACCAGTTCCAGATCCCGGTGTACGCCAAAATCAAGGAACACGACGCGGACTTCTACGAGCGCCTGGAAAAGGCCGGTTTCCGGCACGACTGGGGTGACGACGAATCCGGCCTGTTCATGAAGTACCTGCGACGCGGTTCGGGATACTACATCGATGTCGGGGCCGCGGAACTGGTGGCGGACGGGAAAATCAAGCTGGTGCAGGGGCAGGTCGACCACCTGGTCGCCGACGGCGTTGTCCTCGCCGACGGCACCAAACTGGAAGCCGACCTCGTGGTGTACGCGACGGGATACGGCTCGATGAACGGCTGGGTCGCCGACCTCGCGGGCCAGGAGATGGCCGACCGCGTGGGCAAGTGCTGGGGACTCGGTTCGGCGACGACCAAGGACCCCGGGCCGTGGGAGGGCGAGCAGCGCAACATGTGGAAACCCACGCAGCAGCCCGGTTTGTGGTTCCACGGCGGGAACCTGCACCAGTCGCGGCACTACTCGCTGTACCTGGCACTGCAGTTGAAGGCGCGGTACGAGGGGGTGCCGACCGAGGTGTACGGGCTGCAGGAGGTGCACCACCTTTCTTGAGCTGGTTGCGCGGGCTGTGCGCTGCGCGGGCTTGTGCGCTGCGCGCGGCTGCAGGCGCCGGCTTCGCTTCGCTGCGCCCCGGCGCCTGGGCGCTGCGCGCCCGGCGGTGTGGCCCTCCCGTACCCGATCTTTCAGCGTCTTTGGCGGCCGAGCAGACGCGTCAAGGCGGGAAAGCGTGCCTTGACCCGCCTGATCGGCCGCCAAAGCAGGCTGGGGATCGGGTTGCGGGACAGGTCTGGTTCGGGAGGAGGGTTGCGTTCCGTTGCCGGGCGCCGGTTCGCGAGCGTGACGTGCACGTCCCGGAACGGCCAACACGGCGCCCCGAACGGCCAACACGGCGCCCGGAGCGGCAAACACGGCGCCGGCGCGCCGTGTTTGCCGCTCCCGTTGGCGTGTTTGCCGTTCCGGGCAGCGTGTTTGCTCCTCCGGGACGCCACCACACCCACACAACCGGCGCCCGGCGGACGTGAACCAGCCACCAGCCGCCCAGCCCTCCCCCGCACCCGACACACAGCCCAGTTCTGCGGACGATCAGGCGGGGTCAAGGTACTCTTTCCCGCCTTGACCCCGCCTGCTCGGCCGGAGAAACAATCAAAAATCGGGGCGGCCACAATCGGGGCGTAGCGAAGCGAAGCCGGTGCTTGCAGCGCGCGCAGCGCAAAAACCCGCGTAGCGGGCTACCGAAGCGGAGCCGGAGAAAAAGCATCCACCCCGGTCAAACCCGCCGACAGCTCCCACAACCTCGCGGCCTGCGCCCGGTCCACCGCCCAGTCACGGACTCCCGTGTACATCGCGGGACGCCCTGGCCCGGAGGGGAGCGGCTCGCCGGACGCGGGCTCGGCGATGTCGCAGTCCTCGCAGTACACCCCGCCCATCCCATCGAGTGCCGGGGAAGTCGCCGCCCAGACCTGCGTCGCCGCGCCCTGTTGCGGGCTCTTGAACCAGTCGGCGATCGGCTCGCCGCGTTCGTCGACCCAGCCGTTCGCGATCTTTTCCTCGAGTGAGAGGTGCCGCTGCAGCGGGGTCAGGATGCTGCCGGGGTGCACCGAGAACGATCGCACACCGAACGGTCCGCCGAGCTCGTCCAACCGTAGCGCGAACAACGCGTTCGCGGTTTTGGCCTGTCCATAAGCCTGCCACTTGTCGTAGCCCTGCTCGAACCAGAGGTCGTCCCAGCGGATTCCGGAGAAGTGGTGGCCCCGCGAGGAAACCGAGACCACCCGTGCGCCGGGCGCGATCGACGGCCACAGCCGGTTCACCAGCGCGAAGTGGCCGAGGTGGTTCGTCGCGAACTGGGCTTCCCAGCCGGGCCCGACCCGCGCCTCCGGGCACGCCATGATCGCCGCGCTGCCGATCAGGAAATCGATGCGCCGCCCCGATTCCCGGAACCGCTCGGCGAACCCGCGCACGCTGTCCAGGTCACCGAGGTCCAGCTCGTCCACCTCGGCGAGGCCGCCGAGCGCGGCCTTCGCCACCTCCGGTCGTCGAGCCGGGACCACGACCCGAGCGCCCGCGCCCGCCAGCGCGCGGGTGGTTTCGAGGCCGAGCCCCGAGTAGCCGCCGGTGACGACCGCGAGTGTGCCGGACAGGTCGCGGCCTTCGAGAACATCGGCCGCGGTGGTGGTCGCGCCGAAACCGGAACCGATCCTGTGCTGTGCCGTGGTCATGTCAGCGAAGTTAGGTGCTGGAGCGCGCTCCAGGTCAACCCGCGCCGGACAGCGCGCGCAGCGCCCGCGACGGGCTGGGACGGCCCAGGTGCCCGGCCAGCCACACGCTGGTCTCGGCGAGCTTGGCCAGGTCGACACCGGTGTGGATGCCGAGCCCGTTCAACTGCCACAGCAGGTCTTCGGTGGCGAGGTTGCCGGTGGCGCTCTTCGCGTAGGGGCAGCCGCCGAGGCCACCGGCGGAAGCGTCCACTGTGGTCACTCCGTGGTGCAGCGCGGCGAGGGTGTTGGCGAGGCCCTGGCCGTAGGTGTCGTGGAAGTGCACCGCGATCCGCGCGAGCGGGATCCCGGCCGCGACGAGCGCGTCGAGCAGCGCGACGACCCGGCCCGGCGTGGCGACGCCGATCGTGTCGCCCAGGCTCAGTTCGGTGCAGCCCAGCGCGAACAGCCGGGTCGCGACCGCGGTGACCTGCGGCAACGGGACCGTGCCCGCCCACGGGTCGCCCCAGCACATCGACAGGTAGCCCCGCACACCCAGCCCCGCCTCCCGCGCGCGGGCGACCACCGGCGCGAACATCTCCAGGGACTCGCTCACCGTGCGGTTGAGGTTGGCCTTGGCGAAACTCTCGGTGGCGGCCGCGAACACCGCGATGTCGGTGGCCCCGAGGTCCAGCGCCCGCGCCAGTCCGCGAGCGTTGGGGACCAGCACCGGATAACGCACGCCGGGACGCCGCTCGACCAGCCGCAGCACCTCCTCGGCGTCGGCGAGCTGCGGCACCCACTTCGGATGCACCATGCTCGTCGTCTCGATCACGGTGTGCCCGGCGTCGGCGAGCCGTTCCACGAACTCGGCCTTGACCGCGGCGGGCACGACCGCGGACTCGTTCTGCAGCCCGTCGCGCGGCCCGACCTCGCAGATCGTCACGGCCGATGGCAGGCCGGGCAGGGTGTCGACGGTCATGCGCGGCACGTTATCCGCGCCGGCGGCCACGGTGAATGGACCGACCATCCACGGCTGGACGCCGCGTTATGGGCTGTCGGCCAGGCGGGCGAGGCGGACGGCGACAGTGACGCGGAACAGCCGGTCCGGGTTCTGCCAGCCCTCCCCCAGCAGTTCGCCGATGCGGTCCAGCCGCTGCAACACGGTGTTCTTGTGCAGGTGGAGGGCGCGGGCCGTGTTGACCGGGCTCATCCGGTGGTCGAGGTAGGCGGCGAGCGTGGGCAGCAGGGTGCCGGCGTGCTCGGCGTCCCAGTCCAGGACGGGACCGACGACGCTGCGCACGAACCTCGCCACACGGGCCTCGCCCGGCCCGAACAGGGCCGTGTAGGGCAGGTACTCGTCGGTCGTGACAGCGGCGTCGGTGACGCCGAGCGCGGGCAGGATGCGGGCGCACGCCCCGGCGGCCTCGGCCTGATCGCGCAGATCCGCCTCCCGCGCGGCCCCCACCGTCAGGACCGGGGCGGCGAGCGCCCGGTTCAGGTCCGCGTGCACGGCACGGGCCGCGGCCGCCGGGTCCTCCTCGCCGGTCAGCATGACGACGCGGTCCGCGTGCTCGCCGACCAGCCCACCGGCACGCCGCAGCGCGCGCACGGCGTCGCGGCGCAGCTCCGCCGGGACCGCGGCCACCACGACCGAGTGCAGCTCGTCCAACCGGATGCCCCGGGCACGGGCGCGGGCGCCGGCTCCGTCGCGACGGTCCTGGTCGGTGGAAAGCAGGTCGGCCAGCAGATCGCCGCGCACGCGCTGCTCGGCCTCGATCATCGCGTCCTGTTTGAGGCTGAGCAGGGCGGTGATCTGGGCGGCGCGTTCGGCCGTGCGGATCTCGACCGGCCCGAACTCGACGGTGCCCTGTTCCAGCAGCAACGCGCCGAGCAGGGCCGGCCCGGCCAGTACGGCGACCGCGAAGGCCCCAGCACCGGCGGCCACGCACCGCCCGCTGCGGCGGCTCTGCTCCACGGCCTCCCGCACGGCACCGTCGAGCCGTGCGGTGTCGAGCAACGTGACGCGACAGCGGAGCGCACGACCGAGCGCGCTCGCCACATCCGCCGCGTCGCCACCCTGCAGGACGAGCGCGGTGAGGTCGCCGTGGACCTCGCTGGCCCGTTCCATCGCCTCGACGTGACGGGCCAGCTCGCCGTAGGCGCGGCGGGTTTCGTCGGCGGCGGCGTTGGCGCGGGCCAGCAGGCGGGCGGTCTGCAGCACGACGGCCGCGTGGTCGGCGAAGGCCGACAGCAGCGAGATTTCCTCCGGCGAGAACGCGTGTTCGACCCGGTTCGCGGCGAACAGCACGCCGATGACCTCGTCCCCGGCGAGCAGGGGCACGCCGAGCAGCGAGATGAGCCCCTCCGCGGCGACGGTCTCGTCGATTCCCTGGTCGTGCGGCGCCTGCGTCATGGCGGAGTACCGCGCCGTCCAGCACGGACGGCGGCTCTCGACGACCTGGCTCGCCAGGCCCATCCCGGCAGGCACCCGCAAGCCGGGAAACGTCGGGGCGACCGTGCCGAGCGTCGTGCGGACCCGCAGCTCGCGACTGCCCACGTCGAACTCCGACAGGTAGGTCACGTCGGTCCCGACGAGGTCATGGGCCCGTTCGACCAGCCGGGCCAGCAGCTCGTCCACGTCCCGGAGCTGCGCGAGCTCCCGTGCCGAGGAGAACAGAGCCGCGAGCTCCTGACCCCGGCGGCGAAGCCGGTCGGAGGTGGCCCGCAACCGCCGCACCCCTGCCGTGACGCGCGCGGCGTCGGCCGGTTCGAGGTCGGCAAGGAGGTGTGTGAGGTCGGTGTCCTGCTCTGCGGCGGCCGCGTCCAGCAGGCCGGCCACGACCTCGACGGGCAGACCCATGCACACTCACCTCGTGGACCAACGGGCCACAGCGGCCCGGATCGGATGGATCCACGGTACACACCTGCCTCGTGCACCAGCACCACGGTGGTCAGGGCGCCCGGACGGGAAGCGGACGTCGGAGCGCCGCGAATGTCGTTGTCCGGGCAGGAATCCGCCACGCTCGTACCCCGGTGATCAGGCGGCAAACACGGCTCACCCGCGCGGAAAACCGTTGTGCTGCTGGATCCCGTGCGCGTGTGCATGATGGGCGGATGGCACCACGCGACCGTTCCCGGCCGGGACTTCCGGCCGACGCCGCACCCGTCCGCACGATGACGGTGTCGGCCGAGCACCACGGTCGCGATGTGGTCCTCACCGCGACCGGCGAACTGGACCAGTCGACTTCGCCCAAACTCAGCCGCCTCATCCGGCTCGCGCTCGTCGACCAGCCGCGGCGCCTCGTGCTGGACCTGTCGCAACTGCGGTTCATCAACTCCAGCGGGCTCGGCCTGCTGGCCAGCACACACCGCGAAACGGCGCCAGCCCAGCTGCGCGTGGTGGCGGGCACCGTCGTGCGCAGGCTGCTGTCCGTCACCGATCTGCTGGACATGCTCACCGTGCACACCTCGCTGGAGGAAGCGCTCGCAAGTTGACGAGTGGCCCCCACGGCGCCCCGATCACCTGGCAGGATCGACGGTGTGTCGCTGCGGAAGCTGGGTTTTCTCACCATCGGGTTGTTCGACGAGAGCGAGCCGCGGGCCGGCCACGAGGCCACCCTCGACGTCATCGAGCTGGGTGAACAGCTGGGGTTCGACAGCGCGTGGGTGCGCCATCGCCACCTGCAGCACGGGATCTCCTCGCCGGTGGCGGTGCTCGCCGCCGCCTCACAGCGCACCCGGCGCATCGAGCTGGGCACCGCCGTCATCCCGCTCGGCTGGGAGAACCCGCTGCGCCTGGCCGAAGACCTCGCCACGGTCGACATCCTCTCCGGCGGACGGCTGAACCCCGGCCTGTCCGTGGGACCGCCGACGCACTGGGAGCACGTCAAGGACGCCCTCTACCCGGACAGCGCCGACGTCGAGGACTTCAGTCACCAGCGGGTGCGGCGGTTCCTGGATGCCGTCCGCGGTGAACCGGTCACCACCTTCCGCGGCACCGAGGGTTTCGAGGTGTACTCCGACCGCGTGCAGCCCCACTCCCCCGGCCTGGGCCGCCGCCTCTGGTACGGCGGTGGCAGCCTCCGCTCGGCGCGGTGGGCCGGCGAGAACGGCATGAACTTCCTGACCAGCAGCGTGGTCAAGGCCGAGGAGTCGGAGGACTTCGCGGACATCCAGCTCTCGCACGTGCGCGCGTTCCGCGCCGCCCACCCCGACGGGGATCGCGCCCGCGTGTCACAGGGCCTGGTGGTGATCCCGACGGATTCCGCGACCCCCGAGCAGCGCGCCAAGTACACCTCGTTCGCCGCGGCCCGCACACCCCGCACCACCGCTCCCCAGGGCCCGGCGCGGCTCGTGTTCGCCCGCGACCTGGTCGGCACGTCCGCGGAGATCGCCGGGCGGCTGCACGCCGACGCCGCCTTCGCGGAGATCGACGAGGTCGCCTTCGCGCTCCCGTTCACCTTCGAGCACGCCGACTACGTGCAGATCCTGACCGACATGGCCACCAAACTGGGGCCCGAGCTGGGCTGGCGCCCCGCCTGACGCCTCACACCGTCGCCGGTTCGCCGGTCAGCACCGCGTTCGCGATCCGGCGGAACGCCGCCACCAGCCGGTTCGTGTCGCCCGCGCGCGTGGCCAGCACGACCTGGCACGGCTCGACGCCCTCCAGCGGCACCGTGGTGAGATCGGCCCGCAGACTCCCCATCCGGGTGTCCGCCGGGACGATCGCCACCGCCTTCCCGCCCGCGATCAGTTCGAACTTGTCCTCGATGGTTTCCATGAGCGGTCCGCCGGGAGCCGGGCGCCCGTCGGGGCGGGGGTCGATGCGCCAGAACGCCTCCCACTCCGGCTCGCCGGGCACGCGAGGCATCGGCTCGTCGGCGATGTCGTCCAGCCCGACCGATTCCTTGCCCGCCAGCCGGTGGTCGCGCGGTACCAGCAGCACGCGCGGCTGGTCGTAGAGCACGGTCACGTGCAGCCCGTCCGTCGGGAACGGCAACCGGCCCACCACGACGTCCACGCGGTGTTCCGCCAGCGCGTCCCGCACCCCGTTCCACGGCACGTGCTGGGTGTGCACGTCGGCGTCCGGGTGCTGGTACCGCATCGCCCGCACCGCGGGCGTGATGACCACCAGCGCGCTGTGGCCGACGGTGAAGCGGCTGGGCTCGGCGGCCGCGCGGGTGCGCATCGCCGCCTGCGTCGCCGAGCGCAGCAGCGCCTTCGCGAGCGGGAGGAAGACCTCACCGGGCCGGGTGAGCCGCGTTCCCTGCGGGGTGCGGTCGAACAGGCGCGCACCCAGCTGCTGTTCGAGTGCGCGGATCTGTCTGCTCAGCGACGGCTGGGTGACGTGCAGTGCAGCGGCCGCGTGACCGAAGTGCTGGTGCTCGGCTACGGCGGTAAAGTACCGCACGAGGCGGAGATCAAGATCCGGGGACGAGGGCATCACCCCAGTCTACCTGTGGTGATGCCCCGATCGTATTACGTGATTCGGAACAGGCGTTGGACTCCCGGCCGTCTGCCCGAGCAGGCTGGGAATCGGGATCGAACACAGGGGAAAGGGGTTCATATGCGTGTCTTCGTCACTGGAGCGACCGGCTTCATCGGCAGTGCCGTGGTCCGCGATCTGCTGGAGGCGGGCCACCAGGTGCTCGGCCTCGCCCGCTCCGACGCCTCGGCGTCGGTGCTGGCGGAAACCGGCGCGGAGGTGCACCGCGGCGGTCTCGACGATCTGGACAGCCTGCGCACCGGTGCGGAAGCCGCGGACGGCGTCATCCACACCGCGTTCGTCCACGACTTCACCGACTTCCCCGCCGCGGTGAAGACCGACCGGCGTGCCATCGAGACGCTCGGCGACGCGCTCGCCGGTTCCGGACGGCCGCTGGTCGTCACCTCCGGCACGTCCGGGCTCGTCCCCGGCGAGGTGGCGACCGAGGAGAGCGTGCCCCCGGCCGGGGCGTTCTCGTCGCTTCGCTTCGCGAACGAGGGCGTCGCGGTGTCCTACGCCGCGCTCGGTGTCCGTCCCTCCGTGGTGCGGCTTCCGCCGTCGGTGCACGGCGAAGGCGACCGCGGGTTCGTCGCGTCGATGATCGACGGCGCCCGCAGGACCGGGACTTCGGTCTACTGCGGCGACGGGTCGAACCGCTGGGCCGCCGTCCACCGGCTCGACGCGGCGCGGCTGTTCCGCCTCGCCGTGGAGAAGGCGCCCGCGGGTGCGCGCCTGCACGGTGTCGGCGAGGAGGGTGTGCGGGTCCGCGACATCGCCGAGGTCGTCGGGAGGCATCTGGGGACGCCCGTCACGGCCGTCACGCCGGAGGAGGCGAGGGAGCGGCTCGGGTACGTCGGCGGCGTGCTCATGCAGGACACCCCCGCGTCGAACGAGCGCACCCGGCGGGAGCTGGACTGGCAGCCCACGCGGCACGGGCTGATCGAGGACCTCGAACAGGGCCACTACTTCAAGGATTGAGGGGTCTCGATGGGCATGACGGAACTCGGCCCGGTGGGGGCGTTCCTGCCGGTGTCGTTCACCAGTGTGGAACCGGACGTGCTGCGCGACGCCGCGACGCGCCTGGAACGCGCGGGCTACCACGCGGCCTGGACCAACGAGGTCCCCGGCAAGGACGCGCTCGTGCAGCTCGCCGTGCTGCTCGGCGCGACGAGCCGGATCGCGTTCGGCACCGGCATCGCGAACATCTGGGCTCGTGAACCGGAGACCGCCCACGCGGCGGCGGACTTCCTCGCGCGTGCGCATCCGGGGCGGCTGGTGCTCGGGCTGGGTGTCGGGTACCCGGAGCAGGCGGCCGCCGCCGGGCGGGAGTTCGGCAGGCCGCTCGCGACGGTGCGCCGCTACGTGGACCGGATGGGCGAGGGCCCGTACCCGCGGATCCTCGGCGCGAACGGCCCGAAGATGCAGGCGCTGGCGGGCGAGATCGCCGACGGGGCCTTCCCCGCGATGCTCCCGCCCGAGGGCACGGCCCAGGTCCGGCGGACGCTCGGACCGGGCAAGCTGCTGGTCGCCGGGCTGTCCGTGGTGCCGGACCGCGCCGCGGCCGCCGAACAGGTGGCGGGCGCGATGAACCAGCCGGCCTTCGCGCGTGCGATGGCCGAGCTGGGGTATGCGGAAGGAAGCGACCGGCTGGTGGACGCGCTCGTCGCCCACGGTGACCCGGCGGCGGTGGCGGCCAGGGTGCGCGACCACCTGGCCGCGGGCGCCGACCACGTCGCCCTCTTGCCTCCGGCCGGCGCCGACTTCGCGGCATCGCTGGAGCACCTGGAGGCGCTGGCCCCCGCGGTGCTGGCCTGATCAGCCCGCGCCCAGGCGGACCTCGCGATCCGCATACCCCACGGCGACCGGGTCGTGGCTGGCGATCAGCACAGCCGCGCCCCGGTCGGCCGCCGCACGCAGCGCGGCCAGCACCTTCAACGCCCGCTGGTGGTCCTGGTGCGAGGTCGGCTCGTCGGCGATCACGAGTGACGGGGAGGCCACCAGCGCCCGCGCCACCGCCGCCCGCTGCTGCTCACCCCGCGACACCTCACCGGGCCGCCGCGACGCGAGCCGGGTCAGGTCGAGTGCCGCCAGCAGCTCGTCGCCGCCCGGACCACCACGGGCCAGCGCCAGGTTGTCGGCGAGCGTCAGTTCCTCGAACAGGCTGATCGACTGCGGCACGAACCCCACGTCCGCCCAGGACATCCGCGCCACAGGCAGATCCGGCAGCGGCGCGCCCGGCACGACCTCACCACCGTCCGGGGTCTCCCATCCACCCGCGATCATCAGCAACGTCGACTTGCCCGATCCGGACGGCCCGGTCAGCACGACCAGCTCCCCGCCGGTCAGGTCCAGGTCCACCGGCCGCAGCGCTTCGGTCGGGCCGTAGTTCTTGCGCACCCCGCGCAACGCCAGCATCAGCCCTCCACCCGGCCGTCCACCAGCTCCACGATCCGGTCCGCGACCCGGCTCACCGACGGATCGTGCGTGGCGAGCAGGATCGCCTGCCCGCGGTCGGCCAGTCCCCGCAACGCCTCGACCACCCGTGCGGCCGACGAGCGGTCCAGCTGCGCGGTCGGCTCGTCCGCGACCACCACCGACGGCGAACCCACCGCGGCGAACGCCAGCGCCACCCGCTGCTGCTCACCACCGGAGAGCCGTCGCGGCACGTGCCCGGCGCGGTGCGCCAGCCCGAGCACGTCCACCAGCGCGTCCGCGCCCGTGTCCCGCCCGCGCAACCGCGCCGCGAGCGCCAGGTGCCCGGACACCGTCAGGTAGTCGAGCAGGTTGTCCGCCGGATCCTGGAACACGTACCCGATCCGCGACCGGCGCATCGCACGGCGCGTCCGCGCGGACAGGCCGGTGACCTCCGTGCCGTCTATCCACACGCGACCGTCCTCCGGCCGTTCCAGGCAGGCCAGGATCTTCAGCAGGGTCGACTTGCCCGATCCGGACGGGCCCACGACCGCGGTGATCGCGCCCCGCGGTACCGACAACGCGACTCCTGACAGCGCTCGCACCGACTCGCCGCGCGTCGGGTAGCCGTACTCGACACCCTCACACCACAGAACCCGCTCATCGTGAGTCACGCAGCACCTCCGCCGGCCGGGCGCGGGACACCGCGCGTTGCGCGACGGCCGCCGCGAGCATCGTCGTGACCACCGCCGCGGCGGCCAGCCCGCCGACCAGCCCCCACGGCACGTCCAGCACCGTGCCGGGCACCGTCGCGGGGTTGAGATCGTAGGCGCCGTAAGTGAATGCGACGGCGACAGCCGCCAGCGCCAGCCCCGCGACGAACCCGGCCAGCAGCAGACCACCCACCTCGAAAAACAGCGACCGCCAGTGGTCGGCCGCCGACACCGACATCCGTTTCAGGAGCACGTACGCGCTGCGCCGTGCCCGCGCCTTCGCCGTCAGGTACAGCAGGAGCCCGACGATGATGATCGCGCCGCACAGCAGCGAAACCGCCGCCAGGAAGCCGAACGTGTAGGTGATCGGCGAGTAGACACCCGCGGCGGTGACGCTGGCCGCCTCGGCGTAGGTCCGCACCGGCAGGCCGGCGACCGCGGGCAGGATCCGGTCCGGATCGCCCCGGACCCACAGCTGCGGCCGGGTCACCAGCCCGAGCCCGTCCAGGACGTCCTGCCGCACCATCAGCAGCGGATTGCCCGACTTCTTCCCCGGCAGCTGCGGAACCCCGACCACGGTCAGCGGCATCGCCCGCCCACCGATGTCCACAGTGGACGCGCCACGGGTCGCTCCGGCGAGTACGGCGATCTTCTCCCCGCTCGCGAGACGCCCGAGCAGATCGTCCAACGAGGGTCCGGGCAGCGCGGGATCCCAGAAGGCGGCGCGGCCGAACGTCGCCGGGTCCACGCCGATCACCTCGACGGTCGTGCCGCCGACGCGGGCGTTGTTGTAGTAGGACACCGCGCTCGCGCTGTCCACGAGCGCGGGCGGGACCGGGGCCGGCCCCTCCAGGGAGAACACCACGTCGGTGCCGACGATCAGCTGTCCCTCCGCGTGCAGGGTCCGCTCGACCGAGCCGGTCACCGACGCCCCGTACACGGCGAGCGCCACCGGCACCGCGGTCGCGCCGATCAGCACCGCCGCCGCGACCGGTCCGGCCAGCACCCGGCGGGTCGCCAGGAACAGCCCGGCGTGCGCGGGCCCGCCGCGGGCGCGGGCCCGCGCCAGCATCCACCGGGTCAGCCTCGCCACACCCAGCGCGAGGGCGATGACCAGCAGGATCGGCGCGACCACCAGCCGGGGCGGCACGTGCGCGACGGTGCCCGCGCCGGCCGACCCGGTCTGCACGTCGTCGCCGAGGACGAACCAGCTGACCACCGCACCGGCCAGCGGCAGTACCTCCCACGGCATCCGGCTCCGGCGGTGGGCGCGCACCGGGGGCACGTCGAACAGATGGGCCGTGCGGCGAGCGGCGACCAGGGCGATCGCGCCCAGCGTCACCACGAACGCACCGGCCGTCGCCCACACCGACCCGGCGCGCGCGGCAGGGGTGAACAGGGCGATGGGCCCGGCCGACCCGACGAGCGCGCGGGCGGCGAACCACCCGCCCACCGCACCCGCCGCGACGACGAGCGCGACCTCCAGCACGGCCTTGCCCGCCAGCGCGACGGGTCCGGCGCCGCGGGCGGACAGCACGGTCAGTTCGGCGCGGCGCCGGTCGACCCAGAACCCGCCCGCCGCGCCCGCGACGACCAGCCCGGCGAGGGTGGCGGCCGCGGCGAGCGGCACCACGGTGCCGGTGAGCGCGCCGACGACGAGATCCGCCCGCTCGGCCATCGCGGGCAGACCCGAACTGAACCGGACGCCGCCGGGATAGCGGTCCACGGCCTGGTTGGTGTCGTCGCGAAGCCGCTGCAGGCCGTCGAGAACGGGGTGGACGTTCGCCGTGGTGAGGCCGTCCGTGTTGACGGCCAGTTCCACCGTGGTACCGGCCACGGACCCGGTGCCGTCGGCGAGCGCGAGGAAGTCGTCCCTGGACACGAGCGCGAGCGGGTAGATCGCGACCTCGCCCAGCGGCTTGCCGCGGTAGAGGTCGACGAGGCCGCACCAGTACGGCCGGTCGGGTTGCGAGCGCAGGTCCGCGTAGACCGCCGCGACGGGCATCATCGCGGTCCGCCCGGTCAGCGCGACGGGCACCTGGTCGCCGACGCGTATCCCCTGCGCGCCGGCGAACCCGTCCGGCAACCACAGGCCGGGCCCGCTGCCGCCGTCGAGCACGGTGACGTTGTCCGCGAAACCGTCGCGGGCGACCAGTGAGACGGTGCCGGTGCCGACGGTGGCGCGGCTGGTCAGGGTCACGACCGGTCCGGACAGGCGCGGCACGGGTGCCCCGGCCTCGGTCAGCGCGCGGACCCGCCGGTCGAGTTGCCGTGCCCCGGACGCGCCGGTGAACTCCAGCGACGCCTCGACGTGGGCGCCGGTGAAGGCGGGGCAGGCGTCGGCGGTCTGGTCGCGCAGGCTCGCGTTGCCCGCCGCGGACAGGAACAATGCCGCGGCCGCCGCGGGCAGGGCGACGAGGAACGCGGCCGCGGCCACCGCGACGGAGATGGCGGGACGGCGCAGCAGCATCCACGGCGCGCGCGCCCACGGCGACGGCAACCCCCAGCGCTTCACCAGCGCAGTCTTGCACGAGAAGGCCGGGAGATCACCGGTTTTCGACGGGCCCGCCGGACGGTCGGGTCCCCGGCAGACCAACACGGCGCCCGCAACAGCCAACACGGTGCCCGGAAGGGCAAACACGGTGCCCGCAACAGCCAACACGCCGGACGGCGGCGTGTTTGCCGCTCAGGGCGGCGTGTTTGCCGCTCAGGGCGGTGTGTTGGGCGGTCAGGGCGGTGTGTTGGGCGGTCAGGGTTTGCGGGCCACGCCTGCCCACACGACCGAGTCGTTGGGGGCGTCGAACTCGATCTCGGGGGCGTTCTCGCCGTTTTCCTCGGGGTGCCAGAGCGGGGTCCAGGTCGCGCCGGGCTCGACCATCTCCAGGTCGCCGAACAGTTCCTCGATCTCACCGCGCGGGCGCCAGATCACCGGGGTCGCGGTGGCGTCGTACATCGAGCCGAACTCGGCCATCTCACGGGCCCGGCTTTCCGGTACCCCGTCGGCCGTGCCGTGGGACAGCACCAGGTACGAGCCCTGGCCGAGCAGCTCGCGGTAGCGCGCGACCGCGGCGGGGCCGACGTCGGTGCCGTCCGGCCCCGGCTGGGTGACGTGCAGGACCGCGATCAGCAGCAACGCGACCGGCTGGGTCAGGTCGATGACCTCCGACTCGCCGACCTTGCGCCACAACAGGTCCGGATCGCGCAGATCGGCCTGGATCACGCCGTGCCGGGCGAGGTCGCCTTCCTTCTCCAGCAGCATCTGCGAATGCGCGACCGCGACCGGCTCGTTGTCGATGTAGACCACGCGCGTGCCGGTGTCCAGCTCGTCGGCGACCTGGTGGGTGCTGCCCATCGTCGGCACACCGGACCCGATGTCGATGAACTGGCGCACCCCCTGCTTGACCAGGTACCGCACCGCGCGGTGCAGGAACAGCCGGTTCGACTTCGCCGCCGGGCGCACGAACGGGAACGAGGCCAGCGCCTTCTCCGCGAACACGCGGTCGACCGCGTAGTTCGCCTTGCCGCCGAGGTAGTAGTCGTACACCCGGGCCACGTTCGGGTGATCCAGGTCGACGCCTTCCATCGGGAACTGCTCGAACCGGGACTTCGCCATTCCTGCCTGCTTTCCGCCGCGGAGGGTGTTCGCGCGAATACTAGCGGGCCGCCAACGAGCCCGGGCGGGAACACCTCACTCGACGGGTCCGGTGGCCGGACCGCCGTCAGCTCTTCCCGGCGGCCAGGCGGTGCTTGGTGTTTTTCCGGCGCACCTGGACCAGCGTCATCAGGGCGAACAGGAACATCCAGCTCAGGTAGGGGTCCTGCGGGACGCTGACGTTACGGGGCAGCGCGTGCAGCGCGAGTTCGGTGAGCACGATGACGAACGCGGTCACGCAGCCCAGGGTCAGCCAGGTGACCGCCGCGGCGTTGCGGGCGAGCAGCAATCCGGTGCCGGCGAGCGACAGCACCATGCCCGCGCCGTAGAGCAGCCCGAGCAGCAGCAACGCCGCCACCCGGTGCTCGGCCGCGGGCAGCACGGCGATCGCGGCGGCGAACCGCAGCAGGCAGAGGAACCCGGTCAGGAACCCGAACACGACGGCGAGCACGGTCGACACCCGGCTCTTCCCGTACGGTTTCGCTGCCACCACTACCTCCCTGGTTCCGCTCCGGAACCGAAGCTAGTGAGGTGCGAACCCGGGGTGGGTGTGCTGGCCGGAAGCGGTCAGGACCGCCGCGCCAGCCGGGCGGCCAGCCCCTTCCGCCGTCCGGAAACCCGCAGCTTCCCGGCCACGGCGTCGTCGAGGAGGCGGCCCACCGTCTCCTGCGCGCACGCCCTGTTCGCGCCGATCCCGCCCGAGGGGCCGCGCTTGATCCAGCCCACCACGTAGGTCCCCGGCGTCACGCGTCCGCCGTCGTTGGGGATGGTGCCGGTGTCCTCGTCGAACGGCAGGCCCGGCACCGGCACGCCGCGGTACCCCACGGCGCGCACCACGTTCCCCGCCGGGATCTCCACGTCGCCCGCAACCCGCAGCGCGCGCACCGCATCGGAGCCCAGCACCTCCAGCGGTGCGGAGTGGAAGCGCAGCACGATGCGGCGCTTCCCGGGCGGCACCGGCGCGGTCCAGTCGATGCTCTCCTGCTTGAGGTCGCGCAGCAGCGCGGCCTTCCCGCCGGCGTCGATCGCCTCGATGACGCGCGGGTCGTGCGCGTCGACGACCAGGTCGATGTCCTCGTGCCGCGTGAGCGCCAGCAGTTCCGGCGTCGTGTACGCGGCGGATTCCGGACCGCGCCGCCCGAGCACCACGACCTCCCGCACCCGGCTCGCCTTGAGCCGTTCCAGTGCCGCGGGCGAGATCGACGTGCCCTCCAGCGAGGCCGGGTCCGTCGTCAGGATCCGCGCCACGTCCAGTGCCACGTTGCCGGTGCCCACCACGACGATCCGTTCCGAGGACAGGTCGACGGCGTCCGCGGGCACGTCCGGGTGGCCGTTGTACCAGGCGACCACGGTCGTCGCCGCGACGCTGCCGTCCAGGTCCTCGCCCGGGATGCCGAGCCGCTTCGCCGAGGACGCGCCGACCGCGTAGATCACCGCGTCGTACCGCCGCGCCAGCTCGTCCACGGCCACGTCACGGCCCACCTCGGTACCGAGCCGCATCCGCAGCCGCGGGTGGTGGTGGTAGCGCGCGAACGTCTCGCCGATCTTCTTCGTGGACGGGTGGTCCGGCGCCACCCCGTAGCGCACCAGACCGCCCGCCGTCTCCAGCCGGTCGATCAGCGTCACCCGGGAACTGGTGTGCAGCAACAGGTCCTCGACCGCGTACATGCCCGCCGGACCGGAGCCGACCACGGCGACGTCCAGCGCCGGGAAGTCGCTCGGGATGGTGCGGGTGAACAGCGGCGGGCCCCACGCGTGGAAGTTCGGCGCGGGGTCGGCCGCGGCCGGTTCACGCCCGAGGTAGTGGTCGGCGTTGATCCCGGCGTAGGGCTGCATCGACGCGGCCAGCGCGTCCACCGGGAAGATCGCGTCGACCGGGCAGGCGTCCGCGCAGGCGCCGCAGTCGATGCAGGTGCCCGGGTCGATGTAGAGCATCTCGGTGGTGCCGAAGTCCGGCTCGTCCGGCGTCGGGTGGATGCAGTTGACCGGGCACACCGACACGCACGAGGCGTCGTTGCAGCAGGTCTGGGTGATCGCGTAGGCCATGGCTCAGATCAGGTTGGCGCGCTTGTAGAACACGGTCGCGGCCTTGGTGAGCAGCCCGGCGGAGTCGAGGAACTCCATCAGGCCGGCGCAGCTGGAGCGCAGCATCGCCTTGTGGTGCTCGTTGGACCGCGCCTCGCGGATCGCGCGCTTGCTGTCGAGTCCGGCGTTGGCGTAGACCTTCTCGTTGACCATGCTGCTGACGATGAAGTACGCCGCGATGGACACGACCAGCGCGTTGTACTGGCGGCGCAGGCGGCCGGCCCCCTCCAGCCGCTCGCGGGTCTCCTCGCGGGCGAACTTCATGTGCCGCGATTCCTCGACCACGTGGATGTTGTTGATGGTGCGCACGAACGGGACCACGCGCTCGTCGCGCATCCAGTCGCGCTGCATGACGTCGAGGACCTCTTCGGCGACCAGGATGGCGGCGTAGGCGGCCTCGCCGGTCGCGGTGGTCTTGAAGAAGCGGCCCAGCTCGACCGCGAGACGGCGCGGGCGGTAGGCCGGGGCCCCGAGCTTCGCCGCGCCGCGGGCGAACATGATCGAGTGGCGGCATTCGTCGGCGATCTCGGTGAGCGCCCACTGGAAGGCCGGATCGGTCGGATCTTTGGCGTAGAAGTCGCGCAGCACCATCTGCTGCAGGATCATCTCGAACCAGATCCCGGTGCTCGCGACCGACGCCGCCTCCTGGCGGGTCAGCTCGCGCTGCTGCTCGGGGGTCATCTCGGCCCAGTACGAGGTGCCATAGAGCGTGCTCCACTCCGGGCTCGCGCCGTGGTAACTCGTGTCCAGCGGCGTCTCCCAGTCGACCTCCTTGACGGGGTCGTAGGACAACGTCTCGGACGAGTCCAGCAACCTCTGCGCGACCGACTGGCGGTCAGGCTGCGCAGTGTCCGCGTGCTCGTGCGCACCGACGCTGGTCATGGCACCCTCCCTGACACCTTTTGCCTGTTACCTCGGTTTACTGTTACCTAAGGTAACACACATCGGCGCGCGCGCAAGACCCCGCGCCGACCTGGGTGGATCCGGAATAACCGCGGGTAGCCCTCAGTCGAACAGCAGGGCGCTTCCGTGGGCGCGTTTGAAGTACAGGTGCGCGTCGTGTTCCCAGGTGATCGCGAGGCCGCCGTGCAGTTGCACCATCTCGGCGGCGGCGTGCCGGAACGCCTCGGAGCAGACGGTCTTCGCCGTGACCGCGTCCTCGGCGGGCTCGTCGCCGGTCAGGGCGGCGAACAGCGCCGAACGCGCCATCTCGACCCGCACGTGCACGTCGGCCATCCGGTGCTTGAGCGCCTGGAAGCTGCCGATCGGCCTGCCGAACTGGTGGCGCTGCTTCGTGTACTCCACCGTCAGCTCCAGCGCCCTCGCCGCCCCGCCGACCTGCTCGGCGGCCAGCGCCACGACCGCCACCTGCCGCAACCGCTCCACGTCGAACCCGCCGGAGCCGAGCCGGCGGGCGGGCGCGCCGTCGAACGAGACGACCGCGAGCCGTCGCGTCGGGTCCAGTGTCGTGACCTGCTCCCGGCGCACGCCGGACGGCGCGGCCTCGAACAGACCGAGGCCGTCCGGGGTGCGTGCCACCACGAGGAGCACGTCCGCGAGGTCACCGTCGAGCACGTAGTGCGCGGTGCCGTCGATCCGGCCGTCGGCGAGAACGCACGCCACCCCACCGTCCACACCTGACCAGGCCAGCGCGGCCAGTGTGGTGCCCGCGGCGATACCCGGCAGCAGACGACGGCACGCCTCGTCATCACCGGTCAGCAGCACCGCCTGTCCACACAGGACCGACGACCCGAGCATCGGCACCGGCGTCAGGGTCCGGCCCAGCTCCTCCAGCACCACGCACGCCTCGGCCAGTGTCGCGCCCGCGCCGTCGTACTCCTCGGGGATCGCCAGCGCCGCGACGCCGATCTGCTCGCACATCGTGGACCACAGCTTGTCGTCGTAGCCCAGCGGTGCGGCCATCGCGGCACGCACGTCCGAGCGCCGGGCCAGCAGCGTCCGCACCGACTCGCGCAACGCCCGCGCCTCATCAGTCCACAATGGATCTTCGCGGTTCACCGGGCCAGCACCCGCTCCCGGTGGAACCCGCCGTCGCCCCATGCGCCCAGCAGCGCCCGCACCTTCGTCAGCCGCAGCCCGAGGTCGTGTTCGGCGGTGTAGCCGATCGCGCCGTGCACCTGCAGCGCGGTGCGCGCGGCGAGGTAGGCCGCGTCGCCCGCCTTGACCTTGGCCGCCGAGACGTCCCGCGGGTCCCCGGTCACGGCAGCGCCGTGCACCAGCGGGCGGGCCAGTTCGAGGTGGGTGACGACGTCGGCGAGCAGATGCTTGACCGCCTGGTATTCGCCGATGAGCCTGCCGTACTGGGCGCGCTGCTTCGCGTAGGCGACAGAGGCGTCCAGCAGCCACTGTCCCGCGCCGAGGAGCTGCGCGGACACGGCCAGCACCCCGAGATCGAACGCCCGTCCCCCGCTCAGCGGGGTCGCGTCCGGGATCCGGAACAGGCGGCGGGCCGGGTCGATCGAGCGCACGAACTCGGCGTCCCCCACCGCGTCCGCACCCACGACGACATCCGCGATGTCGGCGTCCAGCGCGAGCGGCACCGGCACCGTCGCCAGCGCTTTCCCCTCGGCCAGCAACGGCAGCCAGCGCTCGCCGGTCTCGCCGGTCAGCGCGGCGGGTGCGACGGCCACCGTTTCGGCGAGCGGCCCGGGCACCACGTGGTAGCCGAGCGACTCGAACGCCACCACGAGGTCGACCGGATCCGCACCGAGCCCGCCGTGGCGCTCGTCGACGAGCAGCGCGGGCACGCCCAGCTGGGCGAGTCCACGCAGGACGGTCAGCCCGGCCTCGTGCCGTCCCTTCGCCCAGGTCCGGGCCGCACCGGCGGTGTCGGCGCCGTCCAGGAAATCGTGCATGCTCGCCGCGAAATCCCGGTGCTCCGCGGACAACGCGAACCTCATCGGCGGGCCTCCCTCGGCAGTCGCAGCAGTCGTTCGGCGATGGTGTTGCGCTGGATCTGGTCCGTACCGCCGTAAATCGACCCGGCGAGCGAGAACAGGTAGCCGTCCACCCAGCCGCGGTCGGTCTCGCCGTCCGGGCCGAGCAGGTCGAGTGCCGTCTCGTGCAGGTCGACGTCCAGATGGGACCAGAACAGCTTGTTCACACTGGACTCCGGCCCGAGATCGCCGCCCTCGGCCAGCCGGGACACGGTGCCGAACGTGTAGAGCTGGTAGGCGCGGGCCCCGATCCACGCGTCGGCCACGCGGTCACGGACAGCGGCGGGCTCGTCCTTGTCGCGCCACAGTTTGACGAGCCGGTCCGCGGCGGCGAGGAACCGGCCGGGGCTGCGCAGCGAAAGCCCACGCTCGTTGTTGGCCGTCGTCATCGCGACCCGCCAGCCCTGCCCCGGCTCTCCGATCACGTCTTCATCGGGCACGAAGACGTTGTCGAGGAAGATCTCGGCGAACCCCGGCTCGCCGTCGAGCTGCGGAATCGGCCGCACGGACACCCCTTCGGCCCGCAGGTCGACCATGAAGTAGGTCAGCCCGCGATGCCGGTGTTCCGCCGGATCGGTCCGGAACAACCCGAACGCACGGTCCGCGAACGCCGCCCGCGAAGACCACGTCTTCTGCCCGGACAGCAACCATCCGCCGTCGGTCCGCACGGCACTGCTGCGCAACGCGGCGATGTCACTGCCCGCCTCGGGTTCGGACCACGCCTGCGCCCACACCTGGTCGCCACGCGCCATCGGCGGCAGGATGCGGTCCCGCTGCTCCCGCGTGCCGTGCGCGAACAGCGTGGGGCCCAGCATGAAGATCCCGTTCTGCGAGACCCGGCCGGGCGCGCCCGCCGCGTAGTACTCCTCCTCGAACAGCACCCACTGCAGCAGCGAGGCGTCCCGGCCCCCGTACTCGCGCGGCCAGGACACCACCGACAACCGGGCCTCCGCCAGCTGCGCTTCCCACTCCCGGTGCGCGGCGAAGCCCTCCGCGGTGTCCATCGACGGCAACGCACGCACCTGCGAAGCCAGCCACTCCCGCACCTCGTCGCGGAAGGCCGCCGACTCCGCATCGATGTCGAGGTCCATCAGCGTTTCGCTCCGTCCCGCATCGACCGCGCGTCCTGCCCGCCGAGCGAGTCGGTCGAGGTCTCGGCGTTGTGCGCGTGGGCGAAGTGGTGCAGGCCGAACACCGAGTCCATTCCGGACCGCATGCCCATCAGGTCCTCGGCCTGGTTGACGGCCTTCTTGGCCAGCGCGAGCCCGAACTGGGGCATCTCGGCGATCCGGTCCGCCAGCTCGAAGGTCCGCTCCGCCAGCTCGGCGCGCGGCACGATCCGGTTGATCATCCCCCATTCCCGGGCCTGCTGCACCGTGAACCGCTCGCCGGTGAACAGGACTTCCTTGGCCGCACGGGATCCGAGCACCCACGGGTGCGCGAAGTACTCCACACCCGGAATCCCCATGCGCACCACCGGATCGGCGAAGAACGCGTCGTCCGAGGCCACGATCAGATCGCAGATCCAGGCCAGCATCAGCCCGCCCGCGATGCACGCGCCCTGCACCGAGGCGATCATCGGCTTCGGGATCTCCCGCCACCGGCGGCACATCCCCAGGTACACCTCGGACTCGCGGGCGAACCGCTGGTCCCCGCCCTTCCGCGTGGTGTGGTCCCACCAGACCACCGCGCGCCGGTCGAACGGCTGGTCCACATCGCGCCCTGGCGTGCCGATGTCGTGCCCGGCCGAGAAGTGCCTGCCCTCCCCCGCCAGCACGATCACCTTCACCTCGGCGTCGTCCACGGCGCGGGTGAACGCGTCGTCGAGCGCGTAGGTCATCGCCGAGTTCTGCGCGTTGCGGTAGTCGGGGCGGTTCATCGTCACCAGCGCGACCGCGCCCCGGCGTTCGTAGCGGACCACCGGTTCACTCATGCGTTTCTCCTCGCCTCAGCTGCCGCTTCAGCACCTTGCCGGAAGCGTTGCGGGGCAGTTCGTCGACGAACTCGACGAACCGCGGGACCTTGTAGTTGGCGAGACGTTCGCGACAGAAAGCGACGACCACCTCCGCGTCGAGCCCGGCGCCGACGACGTACGCCTTGCCCACCTCGCCCATCCGCTCGTCCGGCACGCCGACGACCGCGACGTCGCGGACTCCGTCCAGCTCGGTGAGGGCGTGCTCCACCTCGGCCGGGTAGACGTTGAATCCGCCGCAGATGTACATGTCCTTGAGGCGGCCGGTGATCGTGAGGTTGCCGCCGTCGTCGAGGACACCGACGTCACCGGTGTGCAGCCAGCCGTCCCCCTCGATCGCCTTCGCGGTCGCCTCCGGGTCGTCGAGATAGCCGAGCATCACGTTCGGTCCGCGCACCAGGATCTCGCCGTCGCGGATCGCCACGTCGAACCCCGCCGTCGGCCGTCCCGAAGTGCTCGCGACCAGCTCGGCGTCGTCACCCGGACGGCACATGGTCACCACGACCGCCTCGGTGAGTCCATAGGCGGTCAGCACGGTCTCGAAACCCAGCTCCGAGCGCATCTTCCGGACCAGCGACGCCGGTACCGTCGCCGCGCCGGTGACCGCGAGCCGCAACGACGAGGTGTTCCCCCGATCCGGCTCGTGCAGCAGCGACCGGAACACGGTCGGCGCGCCGGGCAGCACCGAGATGCGCTCCCGCTCGATCACCTCCAGGGTCGCCCGCACGTCGAACACGGCCTGCGGGACGAGGGTCGCGCCGGTCAGCAGGCCCACCACGATGCCTGCCTTGTAGCCGAAGCTGTGGAAGAACGGGTTGATCACCAGGTAGCGGTCGGCGCCGGTGACCTGACCGCACTCCGCCCACGCCGCGGCGACGTCGACCACCTGGCGGTGCGCCGAGAGCACCCCCTTGGAGCGGCCGGTGGTGCCGGAGGTGAACAGGATGTCGCTGATGTCGTCCGGGCTGACGGCGTCGGCCCGCGCTTCGGCGTCGGCTTCGGGCACCCGCTCGGCGCCGGTCAGGAACTCGTCCCAGCCGAGCGTGCCCGTCACCGGCTCGTGCGGTTGTTCCAGCGGGACCCGGACGATCGCGGTGAGGCCGGGCAGGTCCGTGCCGGTCGCGCGGATCGCGGACCAGCGGTCGGCACCGAGGAAGTCGGCGGCCACGACCAGCGCCCTGGCGCGGCTGCGCACCAGCAGGTCCACGGTTTCCGCGCCGGTGAAGCGCGTGTTGACCGGCACCAGCGTCGCACCCGCGTACAGCGCGCCGAGTGCCGTGAGGACCCAGTGGTGGGTGTTGGGCAGGTTGATCGCGATCCGGTCGCCGGGCGCGATCCCACGCGCGAGAAAGGCCCGCGCGACGGTTCGAACACGTTCCAGAACCGTGCGGTAGTCCAGGCGCAGATCGCCGTCGACCAGCGCCTCGGACTCGCCGAACTTCGCTGCGGCGTCGCGGACAACGGCCGGGATAGTGGTCTGTCCCATCGCACCTTCCCCTGGACCGAGAAACTAGAACGTGTTCTCATTACCCTAGGTGCCCGTGGTGCCCGGCAGCAAGGAGGCGTAGGTGGAGGAGACGCGATTCCGCCGCGAGATCGCGGACTGGCTCGCGGACAACCTGACCGGCGAGTTCGCCGCGGTGCGGGGCCTGGGCGGCCCGGGACGGGAGCACGAGGCGTTCGACCTGCGGCTGGCGTGGGAGCGGCATCTCGCGGCGGCGGGGTGGACGTGCGTGGGCTGGCCGGCCGAGTTCGGCGGGCGCGGGCTGTCACTCGACGAGCAGGTCGTCTTCCACGAGGAGTACGCGGCCTCGGGCGCCCCGGCGCGGGTCAACCACATCGGCGAGCAGCTGCTCGGCCCGACGCTGATCGCGTTCGGCACGCCGGAGCAGCGGGAGCGGTTCCTGCCGAAGATCGTCGCGGTCGAGGAGCTGTGGTGCCAGGGCTACTCCGAGCCGGGCGCCGGGTCCGACCTGGCCGCGGTGTCGACGTCGGCGGAGCTTCGCGGCGGCGAATGGGTGGTCAATGGGCAGAAGATCTGGACCTCGCTCGCGCACGTCGCGGACTGGTGCTTCGTTCTCGCCCGCACCGAGCAGGGCTCGAAGCGGCACCGCGGCCTGTCCTACCTGCTGGTTCCGCTCGGGCAGGACGGCGTGACGGTGCGGCCGATCCAGCAGCTGACCGGCACCTCGGAGTTCAACGAGGTGTTCTTCGACGACGCCCGCACCCCCGCCTCGATGGTGGTCGGCGAGCCGGGCGACGGGTGGCGGATCGCGATGGCGACCCTCGGGTTCGAACGCGGGGTGTCCACGCTGGGCCAGCAGATCGGGTTCCGGCGCGAGCTGGACGGCATCGTGGCCGAGGCGAAACGGCTGGGTACCTGGGACGATCCGCTGCTGCGCGCCGACCTGGACCGCGCCCGGATGGGCCTGCGGGTGCTGCGTGCCCACGCCCTGCGCACCCTGGGCCAGGACGCGGGCCCGGAGGTGGCGGTCGGGAAGCTGATGTGGGCGCAGTGGCACCGCGGGCTCGGCGAACTGGCGGTGCGGGCGCGGGGCGCGCGCTCGCTGGTCGCTGACGGCGAGCTGGACGAATGGCAGCGGCTGTTCCTGTTCACCCGCGCCGACACCATCTACGGCGGCTCGGACGAAATCGAACGCACCATCATCGCCGAGCGCGTGCTCGGCCTGCCCAGGGAGGCCCGCCCGTGATTCCCCAGTACCCACCCGGTCACGACCTGCTCGCCGGAAAAGTCGTGGTCGTCACCGCCGCGGCGGGCACCGGCATCGGCTCCGCCGTCGCCCGGCGCTGCCTGGAAGAAGGCGCGAGCGTGGTGATCAGCGACTGGCACGAACGCCGGCTCGCGGAGAAGGCCGCCGAGCTGTCCGAGCTGGGCAAGGTGCACGCGATCACCTGCGATGTCACCGACGAATCCCAGGTCCAGGCTGTGGTGGCGGGCGCGGTGGGCCAGTTCGGCCGGATCGACGTGATGATCAACAACGCCGGGCTCGGCGGCACCCGCTCGGTGCTGGAGATGACCGACGACGAATGGTCCCGCGTCCTGGACATCACCCTGACCGGCACGTTCCGCTGCACCCGCGCGGCGCTGCGGCGGTTCGTCGAGCAGGGCGGCGGGGGCGCGATCGTGAACAACGCGTCGGTGATCGGGTGGCGCGCCCAAAAGGGACAGGCGCACTACGCCGCCGCGAAGGCCGGGGTGATGGCGCTGACCCGCTGCTCCGCGCTGGATGCCGCCGACCACGGCGTGCGGATCAACGCCGTCGCCCCGAGCCTGGCCATGCACCCGTTCCTCGCCAAGGTCACCAGCGACGAGCTGCTGCGCGAACTGGAGGGCCGGGAAGCGTTCGGCCGCGCGGCCGAACCGTGGGAGGTCGCCAACGTGATGGTCTTCCTCGCCAGCGACTACGCGTCGTATCTGACCGGTGAAGTCGTTTCCGTGTCCAGCCAGCATCCTTAAGGAGCGTTTCGAATTGGCTTGCGTGGCGGTGCGGGTGGCGGAACCTGAGGCGGTGCCAGCGCACGGCCCACAGCAAGCGGCTCCGCCGCTTACGTAACAGAACCTAGGAGTCCCTGTGCCCGAAGCATTTGTCCTCGACGCCGTGCGCACGCCGGTCGGCCGCCGTGGTGGCGCCTTGTCCGGGTGGCACTCCGCCGATCTGGGCGCGCACGTGATCGCCGCGCTGATCCGGCGGTGCGGGGTGGACCCGGCCCTGGTCGACGACGTGATCCTGGGCTGCACCGACACCCTCGGCCCGCAGTCCGGCAACCTCGCCCGCACCGCGTGGCTCGCGGCGGGGCTTCCCGATCACGTGCCCGGCGTGACGATCGACCGGCAGTGCGGATCGAGCCAGCAGGCGGTGCACTTCGCGGCGCAGGCGGTGCTGTCCGGGACGCAGGACCTGGTGCTGGCGGGCGGGGTGCAGAACATGAGCCGCATCCCGATCAGCGCCGCGATGCTCGCCGGCCGCGAGTACGGCTTCGACGACCCGTTCTCCGGTTCGCAGGGCTGGCAGGACCGCTACGGCAGGGTGGAGGTGTCACAGTTCCGCAGCGCCGACATGATCGCCGAGCACTGGGACCTCACCCGCGAGGCGATGGAGGCCTACGCGCTGAGCAGCCACCAGCGCGCGCTCGCGGCCATCGACTCCGGCCGGTTCTCGGCGGAAATCGCGCCGGTGGAGGGCTTCTCCGTGGATGAAGGCCCGCGCCGCGACACCAGCCTGGAGCGCATGCGGGGTCTGAAGCCACTCAGCGAGGGCTCCCGGCTGACGGCGGCGGTGGCGAGCCAGATCTCCGACGGCGCCAGCGCCACGCTGATCGCCTCGGAGCCCTTCGTGCGCGAGCACGAACTCACCCCCCGAGCCCGCATCCACCACGTCTCCGTCCGCGCGGCCGATCCGGTGTGGATGCTGACCGGACCGATCCCCGCGACCGCGCACGCGCTCAAGAAAACCGGCCTCACCGTGGACGACATCGACCTGTTCGAGGTCAACGAGGCGTTCGCGAGCGTCGTACTGGCCTGGCTCGACGAAACGGGCGCCGACCCCGCGCGGGTCAACGTCAACGGCGGCGGAATCGCCCTCGGCCACCCGATCGGCGCCACCGGCACCAAGCTGTTCGCGACGCTCCTGCACGAACTGGAGCGCCGCGGCGGCCGCTACGGCCTGCAGACGATGTGCGAAGGCGGCGGCACCGCCAACGTCACCATCATCGAACGTCTCTGATCACACCCCGCCCAGGCGGCGGAGAATCTCCTCCGCCCGGGCGACCGTGCCGTCGACGATCTCGGCCACCGTCGGCAGGTCCTCGATCATGCCGACGACCTGGCCGGAGGCCAGGACGCCCGCGTCGGTGCGGCCCTCGACCAAGCCGGCGCGCAGGAGCATCGGCGTGTTGGCCGCCATCACGATCTGGCTCCACGTCAGGTCGTTGCCGTGCTTCATCGCCAGGCCCTCACGCACCACGGCGGGCAGCGAAAGCCCCGTGATGCGCCGGAACCGCAGGGCGTTGCGCGCGGCCTGCACGACCCCGCGCACCCGGCCCGTCGACTCCAGCTTGTCCACCAGTTCGGTCCGCAGCACCCGGTGCGGCATGCCGTCCACGCGCTTCGTCACGACGGTCCCGGTCAATCCCTGCGTCAGGTAGACGCGCTTGACCTCCTCCGGCACCGTGCTTTCCTTGCTCAGCAGGAACCGCGTCCCCATCGCCACCCCCGCCGCGCCGTAGGCCAGTGCCGCGGCCAGGCCACGGCCGTCGAAGAAGCCACCGGCCGCGACCACGGGGATGTCGACGGCGTCCAGGACCGAGGGCAGCAGCAGCGTCGTGGCCACTCCCCCGGTGTGCCCGCCGCCTTCACCGCCCTGCACGATCACCGCGTCCGCGCCCCAGGAGGCGACCTTCTCCGCGTGCCGGGCCGCGCCGATCGACGGGATCACCACGATCCCGTGATCACGCAGCTTGGCGATCATCTCCTTGCGCGGCGCCAGCGCGAAGGAGGCAACCTTGACGCCCTCCCGGACCAGCAGGTCGACCCGCTCGCCCGCGTCCGCCGCGTCGGCACGCAGGTTGACCCCGAAGGGCTGGTCGGTGCGTTTCTTGACCTCCGCGATAGCCGATTCCAGCTCGGGGTAGGTCATGGTGGCCGAAGCGAGAATGCCGAGTCCGCCGGCTTCGGCGGTGGCCGACACCAGCCGCGGCCCGGCGACCCAGCCCATCCCCGTCTGCACCACGGGATGCCGGACCCCGACGAGCCGGGTCAGCGCGGTGTCCAGCGTCATGACGGCACTTCCTTGTCCCGCAGGCCCTTCGGGTCCAGCACCTCTCGGATCAGCCGCAGCTCCTCCTCGGTCGGCTCACGGGATGCGTCCCCGGCGGTGCAGTCGAGGTCGAACGACGTGGCCTCCGCGACTTCCTCGGGGGTCACCCCGGGGTGCAGCGAGAGCGCGCGCATCGAGTGGTCCGGGGTCGCGAAGTCGAACACGCCCAGGTTCGTCACCACGCGGTGCACGTCGTGGAACTTCAATCCCGCCTTGGCGGCGTTGTCGTACCCCACGCCGGACACGATGTCGACGGCGTCGACGAAGACCCGCTTGCTGTGCCGGGGAACCCAGTAGCTGGTGCGGTGGTTGGCCGTGTTGCCCGGCGCGCCCCGCACCCCGAGCAGTTGCTTCGTCGGGCGGGCGTGGTCGCCGATCGCGGAGATGTTCTGGTTGCCGAACTTGTCGACCTGGTTGGCGCCCATCACGACGTGGCGGCGTCCGTGCGGGACGATCGTGTCGAGCATCTTGCGGAACGGCTGCCAGCCCTCCACGACGCCGTCGGTGTTCACGAGATACGCCTCGCCGTCGGAGAGCAGCAGGTCCGGTTCGAACGTCAGCCGCGCGAGCTTCGCCCCGATCGACGGGATGAGGCCCATCGGGCTGGCCACGATCTCCCCGTCGCCACGGAACAGCTCGGCCACCGCCACGACGGCGATCTCGGCCCTGGTCGCGCTCATGCCGCCTCCGCCTCGAAACGATCCACTTCGGACAGATACCGCGACTCGTCGCCGGAGAGGAACCGGTCGACGAACCCGGGCCACGCGTCCAGATCCTTTGCGCAGGCCGCGTAGTGCTTCTGGAACCGCTCGTCGCGGCCGTAGTCGGGGACCGCCGTCGTGAAGTGCGCGCCCCGCGGCGCTTCCACCACCCCGTCGACCGAACCGCGGTTGAGCAGCAACGACTGCACCGGCCCGGTCAGGTCCGCCGTCCCCACCACCTTTTCGACCGAGACGAACCGCTTCTTCGCAGCCAGGCAGAACACGTCGTCGAAGTACGGGTCCGGCCCGAGGTACTGGGCGTTGCCCCGGGCATCGGCACGGTTGAGGTGCACCAGCGCCACATCCAGCTCCCGCGCCGGGACCGCGACCAGCTCCTCACCGTCGGCGTAGGGCGACCGGACCGTGCGCAGTTCCGGGTTGGCCCGCATGACCTCCGAGCCCAGCCCGGCCCGCGACGGCAGGAACGGCAGCCGTTGCGCCGCGGCGGACAGGGCCGCACCGAACATGCCCTCGTCGTACTCGGTCACCTCGATCGCGCCGGTTTCCCGCGCGCGCCCGAACCACGGGTCGAACGGGATCGAATCGAGCGTGACGAACCCGAAGACGACGCGCTTGACCTTGCCCGCCGCGCACAGCAGACCGACGTCCGGGCCGCCGTAGGACACCACCGTCAGGTCCTTCACCGGCGTCCGCAGCAGGGCCCGCACCAGGGCCATCGGCTTGCGCCGGGAACCCCATCCGCCGATGCCGACCGTCATGCCGTCGCGGACCTCGGCGGCCACCTCGTCGGCGGTCATGCGCTTATCGGCCATTCAGGAACTCCTCGCGGGCCTCGTCGGACGCACCCAGCAGGTTCAGCTCGAAGGTGAAACCCTGCTCGAACCGGTAGCTGCGGTGCACGTGCTGGGTGTCGATGCCGTTCAACGCTTCCTTGGCCGCCCGGATCACGCGAGGGTCCTTGGCGGCGATATCCCGCGCCACCGCCAATGCGGCCTCGTCCAGCTCTGCGCGCGGCACCACCTGGTACACCGACCCGTGCTGGTGCAGCTCGGCGGCGGTGATCGTGCGGGCGGTGAAGTACAGGGTGCGCATCAGGTGCTGCGGCACCAGCCGAGCCAGGTGCGTGGCCGCGCCCAGCGCACCGCGCTCCACTTCGGGCACGCCGAACGTGGCGTCCTCCGACGCCACCACCACGTCGGCATTGCCCACGAGGCCGATCCCGCCGCCCAGGCAGAACCCGTGCACCGCGGCCACCACCGGCACCGCGCAGTCGTAGACCGCGCCGAACGCCGCATAACAGCCCTTGTTCGCACCCACCAGGGCGTCGTAACCGCTGCTGCGCTGGATCTCCTTGATGTCCACCCCGGCGTTGAACCCGCGGCCCTCCGCGCGCAGCACCACCACGTGCACGTCCGGGTCCTCGCCCGCCTCGCGGATCGCGGTGGCGAGGTCGAACCAGCCCTGCACCGGCACCGCGTTCACCGGCGGGAAATCCACCGTGACCGTCTCGATGTGACTGTCGCGTTTGGTCGTGATGCTCATCAGCTCGCTCCGTACACGGGTTCGGGCGCGGGCGCTTCGGCGATCAGTTTCTCCATCACGGGCCCCAGCTCGCCCGGCTCCCAGCGGCCGCTCTTGTGCGCCTCCGGCCCGTGCCGCCACGCCTGCGCCAGCGACACCCGGCCACCCTCCACTTCGAACACGCGGCCGGTGACCTGGGCGGACTCGGTGCTGCCCAGCCACACCACCAGCGGCGACACGTTCTCCGGCGCCATCGCGTCGAAACCCTCGTCGGGCCGGGCCATCATCCCGGCGAACACGTCCTCGGTCATCCGGGTCCGCGCCGACGGGGCGATCGCGTTGACCGTCACCCCGTAGCGCCGAAGCTCGGCCGCCGCCACCACCGTCAGCCCGGCGATTCCCGCCTTCGCCGCGGAATAGTTGGACTGCCCGACACTGCCCAGCAGGCCCGCGCCCGAGCTGGTGTTGATCACCCGCGCACTCGGCGTCCGCCCGGCCTTCGACTCGGCCCGCCAGTACTCCGCGGCGTGCCGCAACGGCGCGAAATGCCCCTTGAGGTGCACGCGGATCACCGCGTCCCACTCGTCCTCGGCGAGGTTGACCAGCATCCGGTCCCGCACGAATCCGGCGTTGTTGACCAGCACGTCCAGCCGGCCGAAGTTCTCGATGGCGGTGTGCACGAGGGTGCGCGCACCGGCCCAGTCGGCGACGTCGTCGGTGTTCGCGACCGCTTTCCCGCCCAGCGCCTCGATTTCCGCGACGACCTGCGCGGCCGGACCGTCGCCGGTGGACGAGCCGTCGAGCGCCACACCCACGTCATTGACGACGACGCGCGCGCCCTCCGCCGCGAACGCCAGCGCGTGCGCCCGCCCGATGCCGCGCCCCGCCCCGGTCACGACGACCACGCGGTCCTGGCACAACCTGCTCACTGACCCTCCCGGTAGTTGACATCAGCCGAGGCGTGGAAGGCGGGCAGCTCCCCGCCGCCGTGCACGCGCAACGTCGCCCCCGACACGTAGGAAGCCAGGCCCGACGCCAGGAAAGCCGCGCACGCGCCGACTTCCTCCGGCTCGGCCAGCCGTCCCAGCGGTACCGTCTTGCCCACCGCCGCCACCGCCGCCTCGCTGCCGTAGTGCAGGTGCGCCTGCTCGGTGCGGACCATGCCGACGTCCAGCGCGTTGACCCGTACCCGCGGCGCCCACTCGACCGCGAGGCTCGCGGTGAGGTTGTCCAGCCCGGCCTTCGCCGCCCCGTAGGCCGCGGTGCCGGGCGACGGACGGGTCCCGCTCACGCTGGAGATCATCACGATCGACCCGCCGCCGTCCTGCCGCTGCATCACGGCGTTGGCGTGTTGCGCGACCAGGAGCGGGGCCAGCAGGTTGAGCTGCACGATCTTGGCGGAGAAGTTCGGCGACGCCTCCGCCGCGGGCACGAACGGACTGCCGCCGGCGTTGTTGACCACCACGTCCAGGCGGCCGTGCTCGTCCACGATCCGGCCGGTCATCGCCTCGACCTGGTCGGCGTCCCGCACGTCGCAGCGCACGAAGGTGCCCGTCGAGACCTCCGGCTCGTGCCGCGCGCAGGTGATCACGCGGGCACCGTGGTCGAGGAACACCCGGCTGATCCCGCGGCCCACGCCACGCACACCACCGGTCACCAGCACCACCGCACCGGTCAGGCCCAGATCCGTCACGCCTCAAAACTAGAACATGTTCTCGTCGTGGACAAGCGCGCTGGTGACCCGGGTGCGGACCGCCGCCGCCACGGTCGGCGAGCGGCCCACCGGTGTCGCCGCGAGCAGGCCGCTCCCCCGGCGGCCGTCAAACCGACGCCGACGACCGGCCCGGACAGCCCTGGTGACGAGCACACCCATCGCCGTCACCCGAAAGGGGCCTTTCGGAGGGATCTGCTCGCGTCAGTACCGCTTCGGATGGACCAGCACCGAGCACCCGGTGGTGGTGACCGTGACCGGCCTGGCGCGCGAGCTGACCCGCCGATCCGGCTGACCGTGCTGCAACTGCTCGCCCACCCCGGCGCGGCTGGGCAACCAGCTGGCGAAACCGCGACGACATTGCCCTGGTGAGCTTCTGCCCGGGTTCGGGTAGCCATGGACCAGGAATACTGGGGACGTGCCCGGGGTTGGCCCGGATGCAACAGTCCACTCGGTGTGAGGTGATGTGAGATGCGGACGTTCGTGCTGGCCGGCGGGTGCTTCTGGTGCCTGGACGCGGTCTACCGGACGCTGCGCGGCGTGCAGGACGTCGTGTCCGGCTACACCGGTGGCGACACGGCCGGGCCCACCTACGAGCAGGTGTGCACGGGCCGGACCGGGCACGCGGAGGCGGTCGCGGTGACGTTCGACGAGTCGGTCATCCCGGCGGAGGTCATCCTCGACGTCTTCTTCACGCTGCACGACCCGCGCCAGCTCAACCGGCAGGGCGCCGACGTCGGCACCCAGTACCGGTCGGCGATGTTCTACGCCGACGACGCGCAGCGGGCCGAGTTCGAGGCGGCCATCAAGCGCGCGAGCGACTGGTGGGACGGCGAGATCGTGACGACGCTGGAACCACTCGGCGAGTTCTTCGACGCCGAGGAGTACCACCAGGACTTCTTCGCCAAGAACCCCGGGCAGGGCTACTGCATGGCGGTGGCGGTGCCGAAGGTCAACAAGGTGCGCAAGTCCTTCGCTCAGTACGTGATCTGACGCCCGTCGACGAGCCGGGCCAGTTTGGCGAGCGCCATGCGGGGTAGGTGTCGGTGCGGGCACCCGCCAGGCGGCGATCGCGTCGGCATCGATGAACGCCTGGTAGACCCGCTCGCGTGGTGCCCGAACGAAACCGGAAACTCGGGTCGACGTCATCGGCACAGAGCGGCCGCGCGGCCGGAGCCTGTCCAGCCGCGCGGCCGTCGTCTCACTGCATCTGCGCGATGCGGATGAGGTTGCCCGCCGGGTCACGCACGGCGGCGTCACGCACGCCGTAGGGCTGGTCGGTGGGTTCCTGCACGATGTCGGCACCCTTGGCCTGCAGTTTCTCGAACGTGCCGTCAAGGTCCTTGGTGCCGAGGTTGATGGCGGCGTAGGTGCCCTTGGCCATCATCTCGGTGATGACACGGCGCTCGTCGTCGGTGATGCCCGGGTCGACCGCGGGCGGGTGCAGCACGAGGGAGACGGGCTGGCCCGGAGGCCCGACCGTGATCCAGTGCAGACCGTTGTAGCCGACGTCGTTGCGCACCTCGAAGCCGAGGATGTCCCGGTAGAAGGCGATCGCCGCGTCCGGATCGTCCTGCGGCAGGTAGGCCTGCTGAATGATGATGTCCATGGCGAAGACGCTAGCCAGCCGCGCTCGCCTGCGCTTCTCGATTCCTGATCGGTCGCGTCACCTGCCTGGACACGCACGACGGCATACCGTCGGTGGCCTCCGGGTCCCGCCGGTACACGCTGGGCGGCACCCCGACCAGCTCGGTGAACCGGGTGCTGAACGTGCCCAGCGACGAGCAGCCGACCTCGAAGCACACCTCGGTGACGCTCAGATCACCCCGGCGCAGCAGGGCCATCGCACGCTCGATGCGCCGCGTCATCAGATACCCGTAGGGCGACTCCCCATAGGCGGCCTTGAAGGCCCGGCTGAGATGCCCTGCCGACATGTGCACCCCCCGCGCGAGCGCCTCCACGTCCAGCGGCTGCTGGTACTCGCGGTCGATGCGGTCGCGGACTTTGCGCAGCCGCGCCAGGTCCTGGAGACGTTGGGTGGGATCGGTTCTGCCGGTCACGTACGAAATCGTGCCATGCCGGGCGCTGTTCGGGGAAACCGCTACCGGATGGGAGATGGCGGTGACGGGTGGTGAACGGATGCACGCGATCCGTTGTCCGCGCGCGGGTCCCACGTTCCCGCGCGCGAGTTCTGCGTCGGGGGTGCTACGCGGGTGGTTGCGCTGCGCGCGGCTCGGGGCGCCGGCTTCGCAAGCGACGCCCCGGCGCCTGGGCGCTGGCGCGCCCGGCGGATTGGCCCTGCCGAACCCGATCTTTCAGTGTCTTGGCGGATCGGGTTGCGGGAGAGGGCTGGTTCGGCAGTTCTGCGTTCCCGTGCGTGAGTTTCGCGGGCGGCGTCAGGTGAGGTGTGCGGATCGGGCCGGTGGGGCCGTCACGTCGATCGGGGTGGCAAGGACCGCGCCGTCCAGTGGGCCTGGGGTGGGTAAGCCGTGTGTGGCGGTGGTGACGATCAACCGACCACGATGGAGGCAGACGCTCGTCGGTTGCCGGGCGGGTACTTCGAGGACCTGGGTCAGGCTGCCGTCGGGGGCGTAGCGGCGGATCTCGCCCGCGCCCCAGATCGCCGACCACAGGTGGCCCTCGTCGTCGACGGTCATGCCGTCGGGACTGCCTTCGTGCACTCGCGCGAACGACGATCGGGGACCCGGATCGCCGTCCGGCGACATGGAGTAGCGGTGGATCTCGCCCGCCGCGCTGTCCGCCAGGTACATCGTCGAACCCGTGGCATCGAAAGCAGGGCCGTTGGGGACCGTGTAACCGCGCAGCACCTCGGTGACCGTGCCATCCGTGTCCACCCGGTAGACCGAACCGGCACCGGGGGTGTTGTCGTAGGCCATCGAGCCCGCCCAGAACCGGCCCCGCGGATCCGCCACGCCGTCGTTCATGCGCATCCGGCCGTCGAGCAACCTGGCCAGCACCCGGCCGCCCAGCACCGAGATCCCCTCGCCCGCCGCCGCGATCCAACCGGAACCCAGCGGTGCGACCGCCCCCAGTGGACCGTCCACGGTGGCCAAGACACGGGGCGGCTCGCCGTCGGGCAAGTCAAGCAGGCGGCCGGTCAGGATGTCCACCATCACCAGGCGGCCACCGACACTCCGCAGGCCCTCGCCGAGCTCGAACCTCTCCCCCGGCCACGCGCTCCACGTCACCATTCCGCGAACGATCCGTCCTCGTGCCGCCACACCGGGTTCCGCCACCGGTGCCCCGTCCGGTCCGCCGACCGTACCGCGTCCTCGTCGATCTCGATGCCCAGCCCCGGCGCGTCCCACCGGCGGATCGCGCCGCCGGGGAAGGCGAACGGCGCGCGGTCGAGCACGTAGTCCAGCAGCTCGGCGTCCTTGTTGTAATGGATACCGATGCTCTGCTCCTGGATCAGGAAATTGGGCGTCGCGAGCGCGACCTGCAGGCTCGCCGCCAGCGCGAGCGGGCCCAGCGGGCAGTGCGGGGCCAGCAGCGCGTCGAACGTCTCGGCCAGCGACGCGATCCGCCGCACCTCCGAGATCCCGCCCGCGTGCGCCAGGTCCGGTTGCGCCACCGCGATCCCGGCCTGCAACGCGGGCAGGAAATCCGTCCGCGAGTACAACCGCTCGCCACACGCCACCGGAACGACAGACGCCGACACCACGTCCCCCAGCCGGTGCGAAAACTCCGGCAGCACCGGCTCCTCGACGAACAACGGGTGCAGCGGGGCCAGCTCCGGGATCACCCGGCGGGCCGCGGCGACCCCGAACCGGCCGTGGAAGTCCACCGCGATGTCCCGCGCGTCGCCGACCACCTCCCGCACCGCGGCCACGCGCGACACCACCTCACCCACCTCGGCGCGGCTGGGCATCCGGCCGGTCCGCCCCGAGGCGTTCATCTTCACCGCGGTCAGCCCGGCCGCCATCTGCGCGGCCGCGGCCTCGGCGACCTGCGACGGCTCGTCACCGCCGATCCAGCCGTACACCCGGACCTCGTCCCGGACCGCACCGCCCAGCAGCTGGTGCACCGGCGCGCCGAGCGATTTGCCGAGGATGTCCCACAGCGCCTGGTCCAGCCCGGCGACCGCGCTCGACAACACCGGCCCGCCGCGGTAGAACGCGGCCTTCGTCATGAGCTGCCACAGGTCCTCGACCCGGCGCGGATCGCGGCCGACCAGCAGGTCGGACAACTCGTCGACCGCCGCCCGGACCGTCTCCGCCCGCCCCTCGACGACCGGCTCACCCCAGCCGACGATCCCCTCGTCGGTCGCCACCCGGCAGAACAACCACCGCGGCGGCACGAGGAAAGTCTCGACGGAAATGATCTTCACGCGTTGTTCCCATCCCCGAGGACACCCGCGACAGCGGCGACGTCTTCGGAAGCTTTGTCCAGCAAGGAGGTCACCGCGGACGCGGCGGCCTCCGGGTCACCGCGGCGGATCGCCTCCACCACGACGGCGTGGCTGGGCACCGGATCGTCGGCGTGCGTTTCGTGCACGAGCGCGTCGCGCAGGCTCAGTGCCGGTTCGATGAACACGTCCATCCGGGCGAGCATTTCGTTGTGCGTGGCCTGCAACAGCGCACGGTGCCAGCGTAGGTCGGCCGCGACCTCGGCGGCCGCGCCGCGCGCCGCGCGCATCTCCGCGAGCGCCGCGTCCAGCTCGGCGAGGTCCTCCTCGGTACGGCGCAGCGCGGCCATCGACGCGGCGGAGGGCTCCACCACGGACCGCACTTCGGCGAGATCACGCAACACCGCCGCGGTGTCCCCCGCTTCGCTGCGCCAGCGGATGACGTCGCTGTCGAGCAGGTTCCAGTGTTCGCGCGCCCGCACCGACGTGCCCCGCTTCTGGCGCGCCTCGACCAGTCCCTTGGCCGCCAGCACCTTCAGCGCCTCCCGCAGCGCGGTCAGGCTGACGTCGAGGTCCCGGCCCAGATCACCGAGGTCGATCACCGCCCCCTGGGGGATCTCCCCCGACACGATGCGCGCGCCGAGCGTGGCCACCGTCTGGCCGTGCACGCCGCGGCCGCTGTAGGCACTCATGTGTCGTTCCTCCCCCTCACGACGACATCTTGTAGACGCTCCAGCCGCCGTCGACGGTCAGCGCGGCGCCGGTGACGAACGAGGCGTCCTCGCCGGCCAGGAACGCGATCGCCGCGGCGACTTCCTCCGGCCTGCCCAACCTTTTCACGGCGGTCTCCTCGGCACTGCGCCGCCTGTCGTCCTCGCCGATACCGTCCCACGCGGCGGTCAGCACCGGACCGGGCAGCACCGCGTTGACCCGCAGCACCGTGCCGTACTCGACGGCGAGCTGCCGCGCCAGACCGGTCAGCGCCGCCTTGGTCGCGGCGTAGGCGGGACGACCGGGCAGGCCGACCAGCGCGTGCACCGACGAGGTCAGCACCACCGCGCCGGTGCCGTTGCGGGACAGGTCGTCCAGACAGGCGCGGAACCCGAGGAACGTGCCGGTGAGGTTGACCGACAGCTGCCGGTTCCACGACTCCAGCGTGGTTTCGTGCGCGGCCTTGACCTCGACGGTGTAGGCGTTGCTGACCAGCACGTCGACCGGCCCGAGTTCCGCGTGCACGCGGGCGATCGCCTCCGCCCAGCTCTCCTCCGAGCTGACGTCACACCGGATCGCGAGACCGCCGGTGCCCGCCGCGACCTCGCTGCTGTCGTCGATGTCCAGCAGTGCCACCGCGGCGCCGTCGGCGGCCAGCCGCCGCGCGGTCGCCGCACCGATGCCCTGCGCAGCTCCCGTCACCACCGCGACCTTCATGAGACCTCCTCCGCGGTGACCGTGCAGTCGAGTTCCAGTGTGGCCGTCGCACCCGGTTCGAGCGTGGTCAGCGGCCCCAGCACCTCGATCTCGACGATGCGGGCGGGCGGGTCGAGATCGCCCAGTTCCGCCAACGGCGACGGCAGCGGGTACTCCATCCACACCTCCACGCGGGACCCCTCGTCGGGGTATTCGGCGTCGGCGTCGACAGTGAACCGCTGGGTGTAGGTGACGCCGCCACCGGTATGTGCCAGCCAGCCGGTGGCCGCGGGGAAACCGAGCTTGCCGACGACGTCCTGGTGCGGGATGTACACGCCGCGGTTCGCTTCCCAGCGCGGGAAACCGGTACCGGAGAGCAACTCCGTGACCTCCGGCGGACCGCCGACGTAGGTGCCGCCGTCACCGTCGGCCGCGAGCTGCGTGACGTTCCACAGCGCCCACCGCACGGTGCGGTCACTCGTGTTCCGCGCGGTCAGCCTCAACCGGTAGGCGCCGCGGCCCGGGCGCAGCTCGAACCGGCGGGTCAGCCGCAGGCCGGTTCGCGGATCGTCGCCGCTGGTCAGCGTGGCCACCTCAGCGGACACCTCGGCCGAGTACGGGCCGGAGTCCAGGACCGGATCCGGCGGTCCCGCCCACTGCCCGTCGTGGTCCCAGCCCTGCGGCGCGGGCCAGGTCTTGTCACCGCCGTAGTTCACCCAGTCGCCGAGGCTCCCGGACACCGGGCGGTGTTCCCGGCGCAGCTGCAACTCATCGGTCAGCAGCTTGTCGTTGCGCCACAGCACTTCTCGTCCATCCGCTCCGGACAGTGACAGCAGCCGTCCGCCGAGCGCGGGCACCAGCCCGAGGCGGAGCAGGCCGTTGTCCAGCCACACGACCTCGGTCACGTCAGCTCCGGTGACGGCAGCAGGACCACCTTGCCCCGGCTCGCGCCCGCGGCCAGCTCGTAGGCCTTGCCCGCCTCCTCGATCGGGAACCGGTCGCTGACCACCAGCTCCGGTCGCAGGCCCCAGCGAACGAGGTTCACGGCCAGCTCGGTCATCGCCGTCAGGGAGGTGACCCAGGAGGCGTAGAGCGTCAACTGCTTGTGCAGCAACGCGTCCGACACCTCGGTCTCCAGCGTGCCGCCCTCGCCGACCAGCGAGACCCGGCCCCATTCGGCCGCACCGCCGATCGCGGTGGCGCGACCGGCCCGCGAACCCGAACAGTCGATCGTGGTCGCGAACTCCGGCGCGATCTCCTCGTCGGGGCCCATCGTCGCGTCGAAGACACCCAGCTCGTCGGCCCATTCCCGGCGCCGCGGCGACGGTTCGACCCCGACAACCCGGCGGGCACCCATGCCGCGGCCGATCATCCCGGCCGCGAGGCCCACCGGACCGAGCCCGACCACCAGCAGGTCGCCGTCACCGTTCACGCCGATCCGGCGCAGACCCTCGTAGGCGGTGCCGAAGCCGCACGCGATCAACGCACCGTCCACGTAGGACAGTTCGGCGGGCAGCGGCACACACGTGGACTCCTCGGCGAGCACGTAGTGCGCGTGCCCGCCGTCACGCTGCCAGCCGTAGGCCTGCCGCTCCGGAGCGATGCAGCTGATGAAGTAGCCGCGGCGGCAGTTGTCGCACAGCCCGCACCCGGCGATGTGGTAGACGATCACGCGGTCGCCCTCGCCGAAGCGGCGACATCCCGGCCCCACCGCGACGATCCGCCCGGAGGGCTCGTGCCCGGCGACGACACCGCGGTAGGCGGGGCCGTCGACACCGCGGTGCCCCTTGTGCTCGTGGTAGATGTAGCCGATGTCGGAGCCGCAGATGCCGGACGCGCCGACCTCGACGAGCACCTGACCCGGTCCCGGTGCGGGCACCGCCAGCTCCCGCAGTACCGCCGTCGAATCGCCGGGCAGGTACACCCCGGCCATCGTCGCGCTCATCAGCTCTCCCTCGTCGCTCGTGCTCGCTTGGTGATGACGACGTTGACCAGCACCGCCACCACGATGATCACGCCCCGCACCACGTTCTGCAGGAACGAGTCCACCCCGAGCAGCACCAGGCCGTTGCTGATCACGGTGATGAACACGACCCCGAGCAGGGTGCCGAGCATCGTCCCCCGGCCGCCGGCGAGCGCCGTGCCGCCGATCACGACGGCGGCGATCACGTCGAACTCCAGCCCGGAGGCCGCCCCGCCGTTGCCCGAACCCAGGCGCGCGGCCAGCAGCACTCCGGTGATGGCCGACAGCACGCCGGTGGTGAGGAACAGCAGCACCCGGATGCGGGACAGGTTGATTCCCGCCATGCGCGCGGCGGGCGCGTTGCCGCCGACCGCGTAGACCGAGCGGCCGTAGGCGGTGTAGCGGGCGACGTAGGCGAACACGAAGAACAGCACCACCATCACGATCACCGGTGTCGGGATGCCGAGCACCGACCCGCCGAGCACGGTCGCGAGACCGCTTTCCGGCAGGACCACCGGCAGCGCGTCGGTCAGGTAGAGCCCGAGGCCGCCCAGCGCGCTCCACACCCCGAGGGTGGCGATGAACGACGGCACGTCGAACCGCGCCCGCAGCCAGCCGGCGAGCGCACCCCAGGCCGCACCGGCGACCAGGGTCAGCAGGATCGCGGGCACCAAGCCCATCCCGGTCGCGAACTTCGCGGCGAGCACGGAGGAGAACGCCACGGCGGGCCCGATGCTGATGTCGATCTCACCCGCGATGATCACCAGCGTGACGCCCCACGCGGCGATGCCGACCGTCGCGGCGTCGCGCAGCATGCCGAGCTGGTTGTCCAGGCTCAGGAACCCGGCCGCGGTGCTGCCGAGCGCGATGTAGAGCACCACGATAGCGGCGACCAGGCCGATCTCGTTGAGCGAACGCCCGCGGAAGATCCTGCCCACGCTGCCGCGACGCTGCTCCGGCGTGGTGTCCAAAACGGTCATTGTCATCCTCGGTCTTCTCAGGCCGCCATGGCGGCGGAGAGCACGGATTCGGTGGTCAGCTGCGCGCCGGAGAGTTCACCGGCGATGCGGCCCTCGCGCAGGGCCAGCACCCGGTCGCACACCAGCGGCAGCTCCTCCAGCTCGCCGGAGACGAACACGATGGCGGCGCCGGTGCCGGCCAGTTCCCGCACCAGGCGGTAGATCTCGGCCTTGGCGTGCACGTCGACGCCCCGCGTCGGCTCGTCCAGCAGCAGGATGCGGCTGCCCGCGTGCAGCCAGCGGCCGATGACCGCCTTCTGCTGGTTGCCGCCACTGAGGTTGACGATCGGGGTGCGCGGCGCGGCGGTCGCGATGGACAGCCGCTCGATGAGCCGGGTCGCGGCGCGCCGGACCAGTCCAGGCCGGACGGTCGCGCCCGAACTGACACTGTCCCACTTGGACAGCACCAGGTTCTCGTCGACACCGAGCAGCGGGACGACGCCCTCGTCCTTGCGGTCCTCCGGGGTCATGCCGACGCCGAGCCGTTTCATCGCCGCGGCGGTGGGACGGGCGATCTCCCGGCCCTCGACGACGATGGTTCCGGCGGCCGCCGGGTCGAATCCGGCGATGGCGCGCAGCACCTCGGTGCGTCCCGAGCCCATGAGCCCGCCGAGTCCCACGACCTCGCCGGCGTGGACGTCGAACGACACGTCGGTGACCTTGGGCGGGACCGAAAGCCCGCGCACGGACAGCAGCGGTGTTTCCGAGGTGTCCACTTGGCGTGACTGCGGTTTCCGGGCCGCCTCGGTGGTCTCGCCGAGCATCAGCGACACGATGCGCGAGGTGTCGGCCTCGGCGATATCGACCGTCTCCACGACGAGGCCGTCGCGCATCACGGTGGCGGTGTGCGCGATGCGGCGGATCTCTTCGAGCCGGTGGCTGACGTAGAGCACCGCGACGCCGTCCGCCGCGATCCGGGTGACCGTGTCCAGCACGATGTCGACCTCGGCGGCGGCCAGCGCGCTGGTCGGCTCGTCCAGAATCAGGAGGCGCGGCTGTTCCCGTACGGCGCGGCAGATCTCGACGAGCTGCCGGTGCGCCAGGGACAGCGCACCGACCGGCGCCGACGGATCGATGTCCAGGCCGAGCCGCGCGAAGACCTTCGCCGCCCCGTCACGCATGGCGGCGTAGTCGATCCCGCCGCCGCGGCGCGGCCACCGTCCCAAGTAGAGGTTCTCGGCCACGCTGAGCTCGGCCACCAGGCTCAGCTCCTGGTGCACGGTGCTGATGCCGAGTTCGGCCGCGCGGCGCACACCACCGTCGCCGAGCTGCTCACCGGCGACGGTCACGGTTCCGGCGTCGGCACGCTCCACTCCGGACAGTACGCGGATCAGCGTCGACTTGCCCGCGCCGTTGCGGCCCAGCAGGGCACGGACCTCGCCCTTGCCGATCTCCAGGCTCGCGCCGGTCATCGCCCGCACACCGGGGTAATGCTTGGTGAGGCCCTCGACCGCGATCACGGTTCCTCCTTCGTCGCAGGGGTTCGTCGATGCGGGTGCGGTCACGGGACGCCGTCCGGGTGCATGGTCAGCCATTCCCGGCCCTGCTCCGGCTTGCCGTAGAGATCGATCGGGGCGGGCACGACGGTGTAGGTCGTCAGCTCGCCGCGGCGGACCTGGTCGGCGGCGCGGGCGGCGAGCTTGCCCACCGCGATACCGGAGATGTCGACGACGCCCTTGAGGATCGTGTTGTCCGCCAGCGCCTGCGCGGCTTCGGTCGACATATCGCTGCCGAACACGACGGTCTTCTTGCCGCGGGCCTGCACCGCGCGGACGGCGCCCATGGTGGCGCCACCGGCCTCGCCGTAGAAGGCGTCCACGTCGGGGTGCGCGGTGAGGATGCGCTCGGCGACGTCGATCGCCTCGTCGATCGTGGCGCCTTCCTGGTTCGCGACGATCGTGGCGTCGGGCACCTTGGCCTTGAGAGCCTGCTCGAAACCCTGCCTGCGCTGGATGCACACCTCGACGAACTCACAGTTGACGACGGCGATCGTCGGTGCGGAGTTGTCGATGGAACGGAAGTAGTCGCCCGCCTGATCGCCCAGCAGCGCGCCGAACTTGACCGGGTCACCCAGGACGTAGGCCGAGACGTACTCGCGGGCCTTGTCCTCGGCGATGCAGGTGTTGTAGCAAATGACCGGGATGCCGCTGTCGTGGGCGAGCTTGATCGCCGGGACCGAGGCCGTGGCGGAGGCGGGTGACAGGATCAGCGCGTCCACCTTGGCGGCGCTGACCTGGTCGACGAACGTGCTCTCCTTCGACGCGTCACCCTGCGCGTTGAGCTGCAGCAACTGCGGGGCACGCCCGAGCGCCTCCGACTCCTGCCGCATACCGGCCTTGACCCCGGCGTAGAAGCCCTGCGCGTCCATGTAGACGACCCCGAAGCGCCCGTTCTCGCCGACCTTTCCGCTGCAAGCGGTGATGAGCCCCAGTACGGCGACCACCACGAGCGTCAGCCAGCTCCGACGCGCCGTTGCGCCCATTCACGTTCTCCCTCTGCGCTTGCGCCGGCGCCCGCTGGCCGGATGGAGACAGTGTTGCCCGGGCGAGGGACGCTGTCAATATTAATTAGTAATTAATATTGACGGGTGCCGGTGGAGCAGGCTGGGGGCTGTTCGGGTGGGTTCGGCGCAGTCCGAGCCCGGCTCAGTTCGATCGACTCGCGCCGAGACCGCCTCGGGGCTGAGCCCGGCCGGGGCTGGGCCTGGGGCTTGCGCGGCTGCGCCGGGCTCGCAAGCTCGCAACCGATCGCCCCTCCCGGACCCGATCCTTCAGTGTTTTGGCGATCGGCTACGGGAGAGAAAGTCCGGTAGACGACGTGCCGGGGTCACCTTCCGTTGCCGGATGCCGGCCGCGAACGTGGAACTCGCGGCACGAAAGCCGCCCAGACCTCCCCCGCCTGATCGGCCGGAGAAACAATGAGAAATCGGGGCGGCCCAATCCATTGCGAGCTTGCGAGCCCGGCGCTATCAGCGCGCGCAGCGCAGAACCCCGCGTAGCGCCCACCCAGCCCGAGCAAAGCACTGCGGTCAACGCCACATGAGGGAAAGCGGGCTCAGGAGCGGCGCACCTCGCGGGCCAGCAGCCACAGCAGGTGGCCGCCCCCGACGGCTGTCGTCACCACGCCCACGGGTAGCGCGAGGCCCGCCGCGAGCAGCAGCGCCGCGCCGCCGGTCAGGGCCGCGGGCAGCAGACCGGCTCCGCCGGAACGAGGCAGGCGACGCCCGATGTACGGGCCGTCAGCGCGATGAAGGCGATCGGGCCGGTCGTCGCGGTGACCGTCGCCGTGCCGCCCGTTCCCGCCAGCACCAGCAGCAGCTGCAACCGCCCGAGCCGCACCCCGGTCGTCACCGCCACCTCGTCGCCCAGCGCCGCCTGGTGGGCATCGCGCGACAGGGCGGCGCCTGCTCTGCTGCAGTTTCCTCCGGTGCACCAGGTCGGGTACTCCTCACCATCGTCCTCCGTGGCCGCGTTCAGCGCCGAGTACGGCGATACACCGGGGCGGCACCGGAAGAGGCACTGGCCTCCGGTCTCGACGGAAGTGCGGGGTGCCGCCCCTCGACCACACCCCGCACCCCACCCCGGTCACCAGCCGAGCAGGCCGCCCAGCAGTCCGGTGTGCGAGCGCCCCGCTTCGGCGCCGGTCACCGTGAAGCTGGCGCCCTCGTCACCGGCGGCGGCTGTCACGCGGTAGTACCCGGCCTCGCCCGGTCTGGCGTGCGCGGACACCGTGTCGCTGACCGCGCCGTCTTCTCCGGTGCTGTCGGTGTGTTCGTAGTAGGAGACGCCGTTCTCGTCGGCGCTGCTCATCAGGCCGTGGTGGTAGGTGTCGGCGGAGGCCACTCCGGCGGCCCCCAGCACGAGCGGCACGGCGAGCGCACCGGTGACCACCATTCGGCGGATCGTGGACACGAGACGGTTCCCTTCGTCGACGGGCAGGACGGGAACCGGATGCCCGCGTCCCGCCGCGGCAACCGCCACGACAGGGGCGCACGCACCGCCCACGCGGGGCCACTTTTCCGTGCACCGCTACGGATCGTGCCGGTCCCCGGCGCTAGGCTCCACCTCGTGCGCGACCGATGCCGTCGCACCCACGAGCGGAAGGCGCTGACCGATGAGACCTGAAACCAGCGGGCGCCGCGTTGTCCTGCCGCTCGCACTCCTCGCCGTGGTGCTGGCCGCCATCGCCGTCGCGGCAGTCCTGCTCTGGCCGGGCGACGAAAAGCCCGTCCTGGGCCCGGCCCCGGTCATTCCGCGCACCGGGCACCAGGTCTGCGCCGACAACATCATGATCAACACGGACACCGACGCGGAGATGTCCCGGATCGCGAACGCGGTGCGCGCCGATCCCCGCGCGCGCAAGGTCTACACCGAAACCCGGGACGAGGCGTTCGCGCGGTTCAAGGACCTCTTCAAGGACCAGCCCGACTTGCTCGCGCACGCGAGGGCGGAGGCGCTGCCCTTCTCGGTGACCGTGACCGCGGCCGGTGACGTCGATCTGCATGCCTGGGCAGCCGAGCTGACCGCGACGTTTCCCGAGGCCACCTCGGTGCGCCCGATGATCAGGTCCGAGGTGCTGGCCGGCCTTCCGCCGAGCTACGGCACCGAAGCCCCCGCGCCCTGCCCCGCCGGGGGCGAATGGGAATGAAGCGGTCACTTCCTGGCCGCTTCTCCTGAGATCGTCACCCCGTGCCCGAAGTTCTCGACGCCCGCGCGCTCAACCGCGCCACCCTCGCCCGCCAGCTGCTCCTCGACCGCGCCGATCTGCCGGTCCTCGACGCCGTCACCCACCTGTGCGGGTTGCAGGCACAGGAACCCCAGGAACCGTTCGTCGGACTCTGGTCGCGGCTGCGCGCGTTCGATCCGGCGGCGCTGTCGGACCTGCTGACCGGGCGGCGCGTCGTGCGAACGCATCTCATGCGCCGCACCGTGCACCTGGTCACCAGCGACGACCTGCTCGCCTGGCGCACCCGCCACGACGCGATGCTGCGGCAGCGCGTGCTCGGGGTTTACCGCACCGAACTCGACGGCGTCGATCTCGGCGAACTGGCGGCGGCGGGCCGGGCCGTGATGGCCGACGGGGAACCGCGTTCGATGCCGGAGCTGGCGCGGGCCGTCGCCGGGCGATGGCCGGAACCGGGCGTCCGGGCGCTGGGCGAGATGCTGGTCGCGGCCCTGATCCCGATGGTGCAGCTGCCCCCGCGCGGGGTGTGGCGCGTGAAGGCGGGCGTGCGCAACGTCCCGGTCTCGTCGTGGCTGGGCCGGGAACCCGACCCGCCTGCCCCGGACGGTGACCCGGTCGGCGAGACGCTGGTGCGCCGCTACCTGGCGGCGTACGGGCCCGCGGCCACGGCCGATCTGCGTGCCTGGAGCGGGCTGGCCGGGTTGCCCGCCGCGGTCGCCGCGATCCGCGACGAGCTGGTCTCCTTCCGCGACGAGCGCGGCCGTGAACTGCTCGACCTCCCCGGCGCGCCCCGCCCGGACCCGGACACTCCGGCACCGGTGCGGTTCCTGCCCGCGTTCGACAACGCGATCCTCGGCTACCACGACCGCGGCCGGATCATCGACGACGAACACCGCGGCCTGTCGGTCGCCGGTGAGCGCGTCGTGCTGGTCGACGGGCGGGTGTCCGCGACCTGGACCGTCCGGGACGGCGTCGTGGCCACCACTCCGCTGCGGAAGTTCACCCGCGCCGAAGAAGCAGCCGTCGCCGGAGAGGAGCGGAAACTGACGGCGTTCCTCTCCGGCGGGGACGATCAACCGACCGCGTAGACGATCAGCGTCGCCGGGACAGCCGGGACTCCAGCACCACCAAGGCGCCGAGGACGAGCACGATCACGCCGATCACGCGCAATCCGGCGTCGGCGCCGGAAACGAACGCGGTGATCACGTCGTCGGCGCGGCCGGGCGGGGCGGCGGCGAGCGCCTGGGCCACCGTGTGCGGATCGCCGGACCGCAGATCCGCGGGCAGCGCGCTGACGAACTGCCCGGTGAGCACCGTCCCGACCACGGCGACACCGAGTGCGCTGCCGAACTCGCGGGTGGTGGCCTGCAGCCCGGTGCCGACCCCGGCCTGCGCGTGCGGCAGCGAACCCGCGATGACGCCGGACAGCGTCGGCAGTGCCAGCGTCACGCCGATGCCGGTCACGACCAGCCAGATCGCGTACCACGCGTAGGAGGTGTGCGTGCCGGTGGTGGACAGTCCGAGCAGCCCGCCGCCGACGAACACGAACGCGAGCGCGAGGGTCGCGTCGAGACCGATGCGCCGGACGAGGTCGCCGACGTACCGGCCGCCGAGGATGAGCGGCACCGTCAGCGGGATGACCCCGAGCCCGGTCAGCAGCACGCCGAACCCCATGCCGTACTGCAGGACGGACGCGTTGACGTAGAACAGCGCGAACATCCCGATGAAGACCGCTGTCATGCCGAGGCAGGCGCTGCGCAGGCCGGCGATGCGGAACAGGCGGGGATCCAGCAGCGGGTGCCCGACCCTCAGCTCGGCGAACACCCACACCGCGAACAACACGGCGGCGCAGGCGAACCCGGCGACCACGACCGGACTGCCCCAGCCCGCCTCCGGGCCCTGCACGATGCCGAGCAGCAACGCCACCGACGCGCCGACGAACAACACCGCGCCCAGGGGATCGAGACGGCGGTCGTGCCGCGGCGACACCGGCGCGACCCTGGCCACGACCGCCGCGAGGACCAGCGCGAGCGGCACCCCGACGGCGAACAGCCAGCGCCACGACCCGCCGGAGAGCACCGCGCCGCCACCGACGTTGCCGATGACCCCGCCGATCCCCGTCATCGACGCCCAGGTCGCGATCGTCGCGCCCCGGCGTTCGGCGGGGACCGCGTGCAGCAGGACGGCGAGGGTGTTGGGCAGCACGGCGGCGGCGCCGATGCCGGTGACCGCGCGACCGGCGAGGAGCACGGCCACGTCCGGCGCGACCGCCGACACCAGCGCGCCCGCCGCGAACAACGCAAGCCCGGCCAGCAGAACGCCCTTCCGGCCGAAGCGATCGCCCGCGGCGCCGCCGGGGATCACCAGGCAGGCGAAGAAGACGACGTAGGTGTCGACGATCCAGACGAGCGCCGACGCGGACGGGTGCAGCGCGCTCGCGGCGAGCATCGGGACGGCGAGGTTGATCGCGGCGACCATCCCCACGACCAGCACGACGCAGGCGCACATGACCGCGAGCAGACCGCGTTGCGACACCGGCCGCTGCGTGCGGATCAGAACATCAGAAGGCATGGCACCGACCGTAGGAAGAGCGGGGATGCTCGTGCCACGCAACTTTCACAACACATATTTGCGTACGATGCAACCGTGTCCGACCAGCTCGACCTGAACCTCCTGCGCGTGTTCGACGCCCTGATGCGGGACGGCAGTGTCACCGCGGCGTCCGAACGGCTGCACCTGTCCATCCCGGCGACCAGCCGCGCGCTGGCGCGGCTGCGCCGGGCGATGGGCGATCCGATCCTGGTCCGTGCCGGGCGCGGCCTGGCTCCCACGCCGTTCGCGCTGCGGACCGCGCCGCGGGTGCGGTCGCTGCTCGACGAGGCGTCGGCCCTGATCAGCGCCGACCGCGAGATCACGGTCGCCGAACTGGAACGCATCTTCACGATCCGCATCAACGACGGTGTCGCGGCGACGCTGGCGACGGCGGCGGTAGAAGCAACGGCCGCCGCCGCGCCGGGTGTGGTCCTGCGGTTCGTCGCGGAGGGCAGCGAAAACCCCGAAGCCCTCCGCGACGGCTCGGTCGATTTGGACATCGGCGCGGGCGCGCCCGCCGCGCCGGACATCTTCTCCGCCGCGCTGTACCGGGAACGGCTGGTCGGCATCGTTCGCGCGGACAGCCCGCTGGGCCGTCACCGCCGTCCGACGCTGGCGCAGCTGTGCCAGCACCCGCACGTGTCGGCCTCCCGCCGCGGGCGCGCCCGCGGCCCGCTCGACGACGCCCTCGACGAGGCCGGGCTACGACGCCACGTCGCCGCCGTCGTGCCCACCTTCGCCGTCGCCGCGCTGCTGGTCTCCACGAGCCACTACGTCGGGCTGCTCCCGCAGCGGCTGGCCGAGCAACACGGCCCGGCGCTCGGCATCCGCTGGTTCCCCATCGCGGCGCCCCTGCCGGAACTCGAAGTCCGCCTGCAGTGGCACGCCCGCCTCGACGCCGACCCCGCGCAACGCTGGCTCCGCGACACGATCCGCGAAGCACTCGCCTGACGGATCGCGATCAGCTGCATCAGCCCGCGTGCGTTCATGAGCGTCCCGACGCGCAGGGCGATGCCGTTCGGTTCGCCCGCCAAGCGTGCGGCGACCCGGCAGGCTCCGAACTTGCCCGCGATCGCGCCCACCGCGAACAGCAGCACCAGCAGGCCGAAGTCGGTGTTGAGGCCGGAGTAGGTGAAGAACAGGGGCGCGCTGCCGGCGAGGCTGGGTGAGGTCCGGTAGGGACCAAGTGCCCTGTTCGCCGTGAAGTGCTCCGCCTAACGTCGGTGCCCTCGACAGCATCCGGCGGCAGGAGACGACGATGAGCGGCAGGATTGTCCACTTCGAGATCCCCTTCGACGACGGTGAGCGGGCCCGCGGTTTCTACCGCGAGGCGTTCGGCTGGAACCTCACCGCGATTCCCGGGATGAACTACACGGGCGTGACCACCGGTCCGACGTCGGAGCAGGGCATGCCGGCCGAGCCGGGCTTCATCAACGGCGGCATGTTCGACCGCTCGGACGCCGCGCCGAAGGGCCCGGTGATCACGGTCGACGTGGCGAGCATCGACGCGGCGCTGGAGAAGATCGAACAGCACGGCGGGGCGAAGCTGGTCGGCCGCACGGAAATCCCGCAGATGGGGTTCTACGCTTATTTCACCGACACCGAGGGCAATGTCATGGGTCTGTGGGAGAACCTGCCGCGGGGCTGACACCACCTGCGCGGACCTACGCTGGGGTGATGACGCCAAGCCGGAAGGCCCGCGTCCAGGACGTGCACGACCTGGCGCTGGCGATGCCCCACGTCGAGCGGGTGCCGGGTTCGCGGGGCAGGCCCGTCTACCAGGTCGGGGGCCGCTCGTTCGTGTTCTTCCGCAATCCGCGCCCGGACGCGGCGGACCCGGAGACCGGCGAACGGTATCCGGACGTGATCGTGTTCTGGGTGGGTTCGGACGCCGACAAGCAGGCGCTGGTCACCGACGAGCGGTCGCCGTTCTTCACCACGGCCCACTTCGACGGGCATCCGTCGGTGCTGCTGCGCGAGGCGCACATCGGCGAGCTGGACCGCGACGAGCTGGCCGAGGTCGTGCAGGACGCGTGGCTGGCGCGCGCGTCGCACCGCCGGGCCGCGGCGTGGCTCGCCGCGCACGGGCTCCCGTCCACTGAGGACCGCTGACGCTCTCTTGCAATGCTTGCAAGAAATCGCCGCCCACGCTACCTTCGGGCCACCTCTTGCCCGCCTTGCACGAAATCCGGGGAGCTGACATGACCGAGCGGCGCTGGCGATCGACCCTCGGCGTTCTCGGCGTCGCACACCTCGTGCTCGCCGCGTGGGCCGCGGTGAGCCCACGGTCCTTCCACGCCGTGCTGGCCGACTTCGGGCCCTACGACGCCCACCTCGTCCGCGACTTCGCGGCATGCGCGGCCACCTTCGGCACCGGGCTGGTGATCGCCGCCGGACGGCCCGCCTGGCGGACACCGGTGCTGGTGACGACCGCGCTGTGGACCGGCCTGCACGCGCTGTCCCACGTCGCCGACATCGCGAACTCCGATCCGGCGCTGGTCGGCCCGCTCGAAGCCGCCGCGCTCGTCGTGCTGACGGTGGTTCTCGTCGCGCTCGCCCGGCTCAGCGCCCGGGCCGGCTCACACCCGCCGCAGCCCCCAGCTCACCAGGTTCCCGGCGAGTGACAGGAGCTCGGCCAGGCCGCGCTCGTCCTCGCGCAGCTCGTCGGGCCGCCAGGCGAGGCTGATCACTCCGTTCCAGCCCGACCACAGGACCTTCGCGGCCTTGCGGGCGTCCACGGGGCGGATCGTGCCGTCGGCGATGCCCCGTTCGAGCGCGTCGATCATCCGGGCGTTCTGCTCGTCCACCCGCCGCGCCAGCCGCGCGGCGGTTTCGGCGGCCGCGGAGTAACCGCCCAGCGGCGCGGGGAAGGCGAGCATCCGGAAGAACTCGGGCTGTTCGAGGTAGAACCGCAGGTACTGCTCCGCCGCGGCCTCCAGCTGCTCGATCGGCGAGCGATCCGGCGTGTACGCGCGGTCCATGTACTCGCGGTCGACGTCGAGCGCCCGGTCGACGACCGCCGCGTGCAGGCCCGCCTTCGAGCCGAAGTTGTTGTAGATCGAGCCGACCGCCACACCCGCCCGTTCGGCGATCTCCTCGACCGTCACCTCTTCCACCGGACGGCGCGCGAAGACCTTCTCGGCAGCCTTGAGCAGGGCGTCGATCGTCCGCTGCTTCCGCGGATCGAGTGCCTTCGCGTCACCAGTGGCCATGGGGTCACCCTACCTACTCCTGCATCCGTTGTAAGAAACTCCGCCTCCTGCTACGGTCGGGTCACTGTTGCAACGGTTACAAGAACTCCGGAGGTGAACGCGTGACGACCGCTTCGACGCGAGACATTTCGTGGAAGCTCGGCTGAGGGAGACACACATGGAATCAACGGAGATTCCCGGCACCGCAACCGTCGCGGAACGCTACGGCGCCGCCTGGAACGCCCACGACCTCGACGCGATCATGGCGCTGCAGGGCACGGACATGGTGTTCCGGCTGCACGCCGCGGGTTTCGAACCCGCCGTGGGCGCCGAGGCCGTCCGCTGGCAGTTCGCCTACTTCTTCAGGGCTTGGGCGGACATGCACTTCGAGACGACCGAACTGAGCGTCGGCGACGAGTTGTTCATCAACCAGTACCGGTTCCACGCCACCCTCGTGCAGCCCTTCCCCCTGCACGGCGAGGCGGTCGACCCCGGCGGCCGGGTCGTGGTCGACGGCGTCGACGTGATCACCGTCGTCGACGGGCTGGTGCGCACCAAGGACACCTACCTGGACACGCTGGCGATGCACCGCATGCTCACGGCGGGGCGGCCATGACGAGCGTCGACGTGGCCGTCGTCGGTGCCGGCCTCTCCGGCCTCGCCTGCGCCCGGCGGCTGACGCGGGCCGGGACGCGTGTCGCGGTGCTGGAGGCCCGCGACCGGGTCGGCGGCCGCACGCTCAACGAACCGGTCGGAGGCGGGGTCGTCGAGATCGGCGGGCAGTGGGTCGGCCCGTCGCACGACCGCGTCAAGGCGCTGGCGGCCGAGGTCGGCGTCGGCACCTTCCCCACCCACATCACCGGGGAGCACCTCTACTCGCGGCGCGACCGCGTGACCCGCTACCGCTCCGACGTCCCGAACCGCGACCTCGCCGGATTCGCCGACTTCCGGCTCGCGCAGTTCCGCCTGGAACGGATGGCGCGCCTGGTCGACCTGGACCAGCCCGCCCGCGATCCGCGCGCGGCCCGCTGGGACGCCGAAACCCTCGAATCGTGGATCTCCCGCCGCATGCGCACCCGCGCCGGACGGGAGCTGATGCGGCTGTCGCTGGAAGCCGTGCTCGCGGTCGACGCCGCCGAAATCTCGTTGCTGCACTGGGTTTTCTACATCCGCGCGGCGGGCGGACTGGATCCGCTGATCCGCACGCGGGGCGGGTACCAGCAGGACCGGTTCACCGGCGGTTCGCAGGAGATCGCGGTCCGGGTCGCCGCCGAGCTCGACGTGCGGCCGGGTTCGCCGGTGCGGCGGATCGACCAGCACGGCGACCGGGTGCGGCTGACCACGGACACCGGTGTCGTCGACGCGGCGCTCGCCGTGCTCGCGATCCCGCCGGCACTCACCGCCGCGATCGAGTTCGATCCGCCCCTGCCGGGCGCGCGGCAGCAGCTCGCGCAGCGCATGCCGGCCGGGACCGTCGTCAAGTGCACCGCGATCTACGACGAGCCGTTCTGGCGGGCCGCCGGGTTGTCCGGTCACGCGACGTCACTGGACGGCCCGGTGAAGGTCGTCTTCGACAACTCGCCGCCCGACGGCGCGTTCGGCGCGCTGGTCGCCTTCGTCCTCGCCCGCGACGCGCGGCGGCTCGCGGGGCGTCCGGAAGACGAGCGGACCGCCGCCGTGCTCGGCAGGCTCGGCGCCCTGTTCGGGCCCCGCGCCGCCCGGCCGCGGCAGTTCGTCGAACAGGACTGGGCGAGCGAACCGTGGACCCGCGGCTGCTACGCCGGCTACTTCGGCCCCGGCGGCTGGACCGATTTCGGCGCCGTGCTCAGGGAACCGGCCGGACGGCTGCACTGGGCCGGCACCGAGACCGCGACCACATCCCAGGCCACCATGGACGGAGCGGTGCGCGCCGGCGAGCGCGCCGCGGACGAAGTACTGGCCCGGCTGCCCCGCGAGGCACCGACCGCACAGGAGGAAACCCATGCCACAGCCTGAACCGGGCGCGATGCGCGAGGTGCGCGTCGACGGCGCCCGGCTGGCCTACCGGGAGTCCGGCGACCCGTCCGCCGAACCGGTCGTGCTGCTGCACGGCTACCCGGCCAACCACCGGTCGTGGCGTCACCAGGCCGCGGCGCTCGCGGAGAACCACCGCGTCCTCGCGCCGGACCTGCCCGGCTGGGGCGCCTCGGAGCGGCGCACCGATCTGCGGTTCGACTACGACACCGAGGTCGACCGCCTCGCCAGGGTGCTGGACGCGCTGGACGTCGGCGAGTGCAACCTGTTCGGGCACGACTACGGCGGTTTCCTCGCACTCGGTCTCGCCCAGCGGCATCCCGATCGTGTGCGACGGCTGGCGATCCTGAACAGCCGGGCCCACCGGACGTTCGTTCCCGCCTGGTACGCCGTCTTCTCGCTCGTGGGAATCCTCGGCCGCAGCCGGTTCGCCGGTGCGCTGGCCAAGGTGCTGCCACTGGCGGGCATCAACCGGGCCGGCCTGCGCGGAGCGCTGCACGCGGGCGTCATCGACCGGGAAATCCTCGACGACTACGTCGGCTGGATGTCCACGACGGAGGGTGCGCGCTGGGTGCTGCACTACTTCAGCGAATACCGCGTCCCGGCGCGCCCGGAACTCGGCGCGGGCCTGGGCACGATCGGCTGCCCCACGGCGATCGTCTGGGGCACCACGGACGTCTACCTCCGCACCACCATCGCCAGGGAACTGGCCTCCGCGATCCCCGGCGCCGAACTCACCCTGATCGACGACGCCGGGCACTTCGTGATGGAGGACGCGCCGGAGCCGGTGCTCGCCGCGCTGCGGCACCTCCTGACGCGTACCCCACGGCACTCCGCGAGCGAGGACACGCTGGGCGCTTCGACCGACTGATCGTGGTCGTCAAGCCGCTCGCGCGGCGGGCACCGCGAGGGAAGCGTTGACACGGGCGACGAACTCCGCGTTGGAGGCCGTGGTGCGCACCTGCTCCAGGAACTGCTCCGCGGCGCGGCGCGGCTCCTGCCCGGCCAGTGCGCGGCGGACTTCGGTCATCACGGCCAGTTCGGTGGCGGGCACCAGCAGTTCGTCGCGGCGGGTGCCGGAGCCCGAGAGGTCCACGGCCGGGAACACGCGGTTGTCGGCGAGGGTGCGGTCGAGGCGGAGTTCGGAGTTGCCGGTGCTCTTGAGCTCTTCGAAGAACACCGTGTCCGCCAGGGAACCGGTGCCGACCAGGGCCGTCGCGACGATGGTCAGTGAACCGCCGTCTTCGATGTTGCGTGCGGCGCCGAGGATTCGCTTCATCGGCATCAGCGCGCCGGCGTCGACGCCACCGGACAGCACGCGGCCCGACGGGCGCGCGGCGAGATTGTAGGCGCGGCCGAGACGGGTCAGCGAATCCAGCAGCAGCACCACGTCGCGACCGGTTTCCACGAGCCGTTTCGCGCGTTCCACGGCGAGTTCGGCGACGGCGGTGTGCTCGGCGGGTTGACGGTCGAAAGTGGACGCCACCACCTCGCCGCGCACGGTGCGGCGGATCGCGGTCACCTCCTCCGGGCGTTCGTCGGCGAGCAGCACCATGAGGTGCGCTTCGGGGTGGTTGACCGCCACCGCGTGCGCGATCGCCTCCAGCACCGAGGTTTTCCCCGTACGCGGCGGCGCGACGATCAGCGCGCGCTGCCCCTTGCCCAGCGGGGCGACGAGGTCGAGCACGCGCGTGGTGAGCTGGTGCCGTCCGGTTTCGAGGACCAGCCGCTGGTCGGGGTGCACGGGCGTGAGCCGTTCGAACTCCGGGCGGTGCGCCGCCGGGAACGCGCCGTTGACGGCGACCAGTTCACCGTCCTCGATCACGATTTCGTCGCCCCGGCGCAAGCCGTGCGCGCGGAGGAGTCCAATCGGGACGGACGGGCCGCCGGGACCGTAGCCGAGCGAGGCGGTTTTGCCGTGAACATCGAGAATTCCTGTTTGTAGCATGGGTGTACTCCTGTGCGGGAATGGGCGATCGACGCGACGGGCGGATCGCCGGGAAACGAGACGGGCCGACTGACGGGTCCCGGGAAGAGACCTCGGGGCGGCAGGGCCGACATCCACGAGGTTCACGCACAAGGTAGCGCACGGACGCCTCGGACCGCAACACCGCCCCGGAGGAGGTGGCCGTCGTGTCCGAAGTGGACGACCTACGCGGACGGCTTGAACGCGCGGCGGACCGTCGCGGCGAGGGCACGGCGCCTGCGGTCGTGGTCGGCCTTCGGATCGGTGCCGCTCGCCGCGTGGAACAGGCTCGCCGGCGACCAGGTGAGCGCCATCATCGACACCATCGCCAGGACGTCGTCCGGCGCGAGTTCCGGGTCGATGTGGCCCGCGCGCTGGGCCTCGGCGATGGCCGTCAGCTTCCGGTCGTGCTCCTCGGTCATGCCGGTGATCAGCCCGCCCGCCGGGATGCGCTCCAGCCGGGCCCAGGTGGCCAGCCGGATCAGCTCGGGCTTGGCGAGGCAGGCGTCGTAGATGCCGAGGGCGTAGGCGGGCAGGTCTTCGGCGGTCAGCGGCACCGAATCGCCGATCGCGGCGGCATGCTCCTGGAATACCGCGTCGAACAGGCGTTCCTTGTCGCCGAAGTAGGCGTAGAGCTGCGCCTTGTTGGCCTTGGCGCTGGCCGAGATCCGGTCGACGCGGGCGCCCGCGATGCCGTACGCCGCGAACTCGGCGGCCGCCGCGTCGAGCAGGCGGCGTCGCGTCGCTTGTCCGTCCTTCACCACCTCAGCAGTGTAACCAACCAGTTGGTTTGACAGCCAGGCCGCCGCGTGCCTACGGTGGACCGGGAAGTAACTAACTAGTTTGTTTTACCGGAGGGACGTGAGCGCGTGAAGGTCCAGGCGTATGCGGCGCACGAGCCGGGCGGGCCGCTGCGGCCGCACGAGTACGAGGCGGGGCCGCTGGGACCGCACGAGGTCGAGGTGCGCGTCACACACGGCGGGATCTGCCACACCGACATCGACGTGATCGACGACGCGTGGGGGCTCTCCCGGTACCCCGTGGTGGCCGGGCACGAGGCGATCGGTGTGGTGGCGGCCGTCGGCGACGCGGTGGACGCGAGCGTGCTGCCGGTGGGGCGACGGGTCGGCGTCGGCGCGATCGCGGGATCCTGTTTCCGCTGCGAATGGTGCCTCAGCGGCCGGACCAACCTGTGCCCCCACCAGGACTGGCCGGTCCTGCGCGGTGACCGCGGCGGGTTCGCCGGTCACGTGCGGGCGGGCGACTGGCGGCACGTCCAGCCGATCCCCGACGGGATGCGGTCCGAGCACGCGGCCCCGTTGCTCTGCGCCGGCACGACGGTGTTCTCGCCCATGCTGGACAACCAGGTCCTGCCGACGCACCGGGTCGCGGTGGTCGGGATCGGCGGTCTGGGGCACCTGGCCATTCAGTTCCTCGCGAAGTGGGGCTGCGCGGTCACCGCGATCTCGACCACGTCGGCCAAACGGGCCGACGCCGAGCGCTTCGGCGCCACCGGCTTCATCGCCTCCGGTGAGCCCGGGGTGCTGCGCGAGGCCGCGGGTTCGTTCGACTTCGTCCTGTCGACCGTGCCCGCGGACCTGCCGTGGGACGATTACCTTGCCATCCTGCGTCCGCAGGGCCGGCTGTGCCTGGCCGGTGTCCCGGCGCGGCCCGTCACGTTCGGACCGCTGAGCCTGGTCCCCGGAGCGAAGACGATCACCGGCGGCATCGCGGGCTCGGCCACGCAGACCCGGCAGATGCTCGACTTCGCCGCCCATCACGGGATCCGGCCGGAAGTGGAGCTGTTCCCGGCCGCCGAGATCGAGGCCGCGGTGGAGCGGGTGCGGCGGGGCAACGCCCGGTACCGCGCTGTCGTCGAGTTCTGATCGTGGTTGGTTCGCGTGGCCGCTACGCGGATTTTCGCGCTGCGCGCGGCTGAAAGCGTCGGCTTCGCTTCGCTACGCCCGGATTGTGGCCGCCCCGATTTTTGATTGTTTCTACGGCCGAGCAGGCGGCGTCAAGGCGGGAAAGAGTACCTTGACCCCGCCTGATCGTCCGCAGAACTGGGCTGTGTGTCGGGTGCGGGGGAGGGCTGGGCGGCTGGTGGCTGGTTCACGTCCGCCGGGCGCCGGTTGTGTGGGTGTGGTGGCGTCCCGGAGGAGCAAACACGCTGCCCGGAACGGCCAACACGCCAACCGGAGCGGCCAACACGCCGCGTCGGCGCCGTGTTGGCCGCTCCGGGACGTCCACGTCACGCTCGCGAACCGGCGCCCGGCAACGGGACGCAACCCTCCTCCCGAACCAGACCTGTCCCGCAACCCGATCCCCCGCCTGCTCGGACGCCAAAGACACTGAAAGATCGGGTACGGGAGGGCCACACCGCCGGGCGCGCCAGCGCCCAGGCGCCGGGGCGTAGCGAAGCGAAGCCGGCGCCTGCAGCCGCGCGCAGCGCACAGCCCGCGCAGCGCAAGAACCCCCGTAACGGCCCACGCAAAACACGCGTAGCGGAACCCCTGCGGACGGCCCGTAGGCTGGAGCCTCACGGCAGCGAAGGAGGCCGAGATGCCCGAGACGACGGTAGCCGAACTGATGGCCGAACTGGCCGCGCTCGAGGATCCGAAGGCGCGTGCGGTGAACGAGCGGCACGGTGACGACCACGGGGTGAACCTCGGCAAGCTGCGGGCGATCGCGAAGCGGTTGAAGACGCAGCAGGACCTCGCGCGGGAGCTGTGGGCGACCGGCGACACCGCGGCGAAGCTGCTGGCGCTGCTGATCTGCCGTCCGAAGACCTTCGAGCGGGACGAGCTGGACGTCATGCTGCGCGAAGCCCGCACCCCGAAGGTGCACGACTGGCTCGTGAACTACGTGGTCAAGAAGAGCCCGCACGCCGAAGAGCTGCGTCAGGCGTGGTTCGCCGATCCGGACCCGGTGGTCGCGAGCGCGGGCTGGGCGCTGACCACCGAACGCGTGGCGAAGAAGCCCGAGGGCCTGGACCTCGCGGGGCTGCTGGACATCGTCGAGGCGCGGATGAAGGACGCCCCGGAGCGCCTGCAGTGGGCGATGAACCACTGCCTGGCCCAGATCGGCATCGACCACGCCGGGCACCGCGAGCGCGCGCTGGACATCGGGGAGCGTCTGCAGGTGCTCAAGGACTACCCGGCTCCCCCGGGCTGCACGTCGCCGTTCGCGCCCGTGTGGATCACCGAGATGGTGCGGCGGCAGCACGCCTGACCTGTGCGTTGTGGAATTGCGCGGCTCTTTCGTACAGCGAGCCGCCCACGATGGGTCGCGTCCGGCGCTACCACTGTCAAGGGAGCTGACCCATGCACACATCGAGAATCCGTCACGTCGCCGTGGTGACCGGCGCGGTGGCCGCGGGCCTGCTGGGCGTCGCGGCGCCGGCGACCGCGTCGCAGGCCGCGCCCGCCGTCCCGCTCGCCTGTGTCCAGCCGGTGAACCCGGTCCGCGCCGGAGCGACCACGATCCACCTCTTCCGCTGCGACAACGGCTGGCACGGTCAGATCACCGGCGCCACCCCCGGTGACGAGATCTGGGTGACCAACGCCTCGGGCCGGGTCACCGGCTGGCGCACCGTACCGACCGGCGCGACGTCGATGAACAGCGGCACGGTCGGAACCTACGGTTCGCCGTGGCGCGCCTGCGGCAAGGACATCAGCACCGGCTCCATCGGCTGCACCGCCTACAACTGACCTGGACCGGCCCCTGCACCGGCGCGGTGCAGGGGCCGTTCCGCCACCACCCCGGCGCCCGTTCGGCCCAACTTCCCGCGTTTCCGCCCGATCATGATGCCCGCGGCGGTATCCAGGCCCGGGGACCATCGGGAGGGGGCCGGTGTGGTGGTGGAGTTCCGTTTCCTGGGCACGGTCGCTCTGGTCGTGGACGGCGTCGTCGCCGATCCGGGGCCGGCGCGGCAGCGGTGTGTGCTCGCCGCGCTCGCCGTCGACGTCGACCAGGACGTCTCCCGTGACCGGTTGATCCAGCGCGTGTGGGGCGGCGATCCCCCGCTGCGGGCCAGGGAGACGCTCGTCAACTACGTCTCGCGGCTGCGCCGGGTGCTCGCCGCGGGCGGTGCCACCATCGCGCGGCGCCCTGGCGCCTACGCGCTGCGGGCCGACCCGTTGGCCGTCGACATCCACCGCTTCCGCCGGCTGTGTTCGCGGGCCCGCGCGGAGACCGGCCGGACCGCGGCCGGTCTGCTGGAGCAGGCGACCGCGCTGTGGCACGGCGAAGCACTGACCGGTCTGACCGGCGACTGGGCCACGACCGAACGCGACCAGCTGCACCAGGAGCGGCAGGACGCCGAATGGGACCTCACGGACGCGTTGCTCGACCTCGGACACGGTGAGGACCTGGTCGCCGGACTCGCCGTGCGGGCGGCGGGGCATCCGCTGGACGAGCGGGCCGCGGGCCAGTACATGCTGGCGCTGCACCGCGCCGGCCGCACCGCCGACGCGCTCGCCCACTTCCGGCTGGTGCGCGACCGGCTCGTGGACGACCTCGGTACCGATCCGGGCGCGGCTCTGCAGGACCTGCACCGGCGGATCCTCACGCCCGGCCCCGCGCTCACCGTCCGGCCCCGGGCCGCCCGGCGCGTCGTGACTCCACGGCAGCTGCCCGCCGCACCCGCACCCTTCGTGGGCCGCGGCGAGCTGCTGGACGAGCTGGACGCCACGAGCACGACGGTGTCCGCCGTGGCCGGGGCGGGCGGAATCGGCAAGACGGCACTGGCCCTGCACTGGGCACACCAGCGGATCGACCGCTTCCCGGACGGCCAGCTGTTCGTCGACCTCCGTGGTTCGGGACCCGGCGCCGCCATGGAACCCAGCGCGGCGCTGCGTGGTGTCCTGGACGCACTCGGCGTCGAACACGACCAGGTCCCGTCCGATCTGCACGCCCGGGCCGTGCTGTTCCGCAGCCTGGTCGCGGGCCACCGCGTGCTGCTCCTGCTGGACGACGCCGCCGACACCGCCCAGGTGGTCCCGCTACTTCCGGGCAGCGGGTCGTGCACGGTCGTCGTGACGAGCCGCAACGTGCTTCCCGGCCTGCTCGCCGGGCACGCGGCGCGGCACATTCCGGTGCACGTGCTCGACGACGCCGACGCCCGCGTTCTGCTGACCGGCAAACTCGGCCGGGCACGCACCGGCGCCGAACCGGAGGCCGTCGGTGAGTTCGTCCGGTTGTGCGGCGGTTTCCCCCTCGCGCTGGGTGTCGTCGCGGGACACGCACTGACCCGGCCCACGGCGACGCTGGCGGCGCTCGTCGCCGAGATCCGCGGTCCCGGGCTCCGCGCGCTGGTGCACGCCTCGCTGATCGAGCAGGACCTGACGGGCCGCTACGCCCTGCACGACCTCGTCCAGCGCCACGCCGCCGCCACCTGAGCGCCCTACAGCCAGTCGTGTTCGCGGGCGTATCGGGCCGCCGCGTGGCGGGTTTGCGTCTGGGTCTTCTGCATGGCGTTGGAGAGGTAGTTGCGCACCGTGCCCTCGGCCAGGTGGAGCTGCCCGGCGATGTCGGCCACCGAGTAGCCGTGGCCGGTCGCGCGCAGGACGTCGATCTCGCGGTCGGTCAGGGGGCAGTCGTCGACGACGGCGAGCGCCGAGACATCCGGGTCGATCCAGCGCCTGCCCTCGTGCAGGGTGGTGATGACCGAGGCGATGTGGGCCGGTTCGGCCGACTTGCTCACGAAACCCTGCACACCGAGCTTGAGCGCTTTGCGGAGCACGCCCGGCCTGGCGTGACGCGTCAGCATCAGCGTCACCTGGTTCGGCCGCGCCCGGCGGACCTCGGCGACGGCGCCCAGACCGTCGACGCCGGGCATTTCGAGGTCGATGACGAGCACGTCGGGCTCGTGCTCCAGCGTGGCCCGCACGGCTTCCGCGCCGTCACCCGCTTCGGCGAGGACGATGATCTCGCCCTCCATCGGCAGCAGCGCGGCCATCGCCTTGCGCAGCAATGCCTCGTCGTCGGCGAGCACCACGGTGGTCATCGGGCCTCCTGCCGTCCGGGGAGCGGGAACACCGCCGCCGTCCGGAACTGTCCGTCGTCCTGGCCGACCTCCAGTGCACCACCCCCTGCGGTGACGCGCTGTTCGAGGGCCGCCAGACCACGCAGCCGCGGCAGCGGCCCGCCCGCCGCGCCGTCGTTGACGATGCTGATGCTCGTCTCCCCCAGTGTGATCCGCACCCGCGTCGCCTGGGCGTGACGCAGGATGTTGGTCGTCGTCTCGCGCAGCACCTGGCCGAGCAGTTCACCCGCGCCCGGGTCGACATCGGCTTCGCGGTTGACGCGCACCCGGATGTCCGCGGCCTCGAACAGGTTCCGCGCGTTCTCCAGCTCCGCGGAAAGGTTCAGCCGCCGCTGCGCGTAGGCCAGCTCCTTGGTCTGGGTGATGGTGTCGGCCACGAGCGCGTGGATCTCCCCCAGTTCCTGCTTGGCGCGTTCGGTGTCGCTGTCCACCAGTTTCCGGGCGAGCGCGGCCTTCAACTTCACCACGTGCAGGGTGTGGCCCTGGATGTCGTGCAGGTCGCCGGCGAACCGGACCCGCTCGCGGATCACCGCCAGCTCCGCCGCCCGCTCCCGCGCCTCCTCCAGCTCGGCGACGAGGTCGTAGAACCGCTTGTTGGGGAACATGAGCCCGGTCAGCACCACGGTGGTGCCCGCGGGGACGAGGACCCACCGGAACAGCACGTCGCCGACGTCCTCACCGGACAGCAGCAGCCGCGACGCCCCCGCCAACGCGACGAACACGACGAGCCCGATCGCCGCCACGACCCGGTGACGCGGCAGCTGCGGGACGACGTGCGAGCCCACGCTCATGATGCCGAAGAACGCCGTGCTGCTGCCGACCGCCACCCCGAAGGGCCACACCAGCGCGGTGACGGCCAGGCAGGGCACCGCGACCCGCAGCACCTCGCCCGCGGCCCACCGCGTGAACGCCACCATGGACGCGATCACCCCGGCGCTCAGCACGATGGCCGCCCACCAGGTCCGCGCGTCCTTGGCCACCGCCATCGTCCCGGCGATCGCCAGCACGGGGAGGAACATGGTGATGTTGAGCCTGCGCAGCCGTTCCCGCGCCGGCTCCATTTCCTCGGACAATGCGTGCCTCCCCACGACCTCGCCCCCCCAGTATCGCCTCGCGCGGCGCGGGTCCGACAGTGACACCGTGTCATGTCCGCACCGGGAAAATGTCATGGCCCACCGGTGACACGAGCACACTGCCGCGCACCCGCCCCGGCCGGTGGAATCGAAGCCATGACACCAGTGATCGAAGTCGACGGCCTCAACGTCAGCTACGGCGGTTTCCACGCCGTGCGGGACCTGTCCTTCCAGGTGCGGCGCGGGGAGCTGTACGCGCTGCTCGGCACGAACGGGGCGGGCAAGACCTCGACTCTGGAGACCGTCGAGGGACACCGGCCGCCCACCTCGGGCACCGTGCGGGTGCTCGGGCACGACCCGGCCGACCGCGCCGCGGTGCGGCCGCGCATGGGCGTGATGTTGCAGGAGAGCGGATTCTCCCCGGACCTGACGGTGCGCGAGACGGTGCGGCTGCTCGGCACGCTCACGCGGCGCGAAGACCGCGTGGAGCGGGTGCTGGGCGTCGTGGACCTCACCCGCAAGGCGGGCACCAAGGTCTCGCAGCTCTCCGGCGGCGAGAAGCGGCGGCTGGACTTCGCCACCGCGGTCTACGGCGGCCCCGAGCTGGTGTTCCTGGACGAGCCGACGACCGGCCTCGACATCCAGTCCAGGGACGCGCTGTGGGACGCGGTCGACGAGCTGCGGGAGAACGGCTCCACGGTCGTGCTCACCACGCACTACCTGGAGGAGGCGCAGCAGCGCGCCGACCGCATCGGCCTGATGCACCGCGGCACGTTCCACCGCGAGGGCACGGTCGCCGAGCTGACCCGTACCCTGCCCGCTGTCATCCGCTTCGGCCTGCCGCCGTCGGCGCCCGCGCTGCCGTTGCGCGGCACACGGGAGAGCGACGCGAAGTTCCTCGTCGAGACCCACCAGCTGCAGAAGGACCTGTTCACCCTGCTGCGGTGGGCCGAGGAGCACGCGGTGGAACTCATGGACCTCGAAGCCGGGCCCACCCGCCTCGACGACGTGTTCCGCGCCATCCAAGACTGACCGAGTCCAGAAAGGACCCCCCATGTTCGCCCTCGCTCGCAGCGAGCTGATCCAGATCTTCCGCAACCGGGCCGTGCTGGTCACCAGTTTCGTGATGCCACTGGCGGTCAGCGCGTTCTTCCTCTACCGGCACGAACTGTTCGCCGAGATCGGCAGCCTCGGCTACATCGCGGCGATCGTGATGTTCACCGTGTGCGGGTTCGGGCTCTACGCCAGCGCGGTGACCACACTGGCCTCGCGCAGGCAGAACCTGTTCCTCAAGCGGCTGCGCTCCACGGCGGCGGGCGACTCCCGGATCCTGGCCGGGCTGGTGCTGCCGGTCACCGTGATCGCGCTGGTGCAGGTGGCGGCGATCCTGACCGTGCTCGGGGTCGTCACCGGCGCGCCGGGCGACCTCGGGCTGCTGGTGGTCGCCGTGCTGGCCACCGTCGCCATGATGATCGGCCTGGGCCTGGCCACCGCCGGGCTGACCAACTCGCCCGAGCACGCCCAGGTCACCACGCTGCCGGTCAGTCTCGGCGTCATCGCCGTCGCCAGCTGGGTCGGCATCACCGGCACCGGGGACCTCGCCCTGCTCAAGCGCCTGCTCCCGGGCGGGGCGGCCACCGAACTCGTCGTCGGCGCCTGGAACGGCGGCGTCGCGCTCACCGATTCGCTGCTCCTGCTCGCCCCCACCCTGGCGTGGGTCGTCGTCGCCGTGTCGCTGGCGGCGCGGCTCTTCCGCTGGGAACCGCGCCGCTGAAAACACCGGAGGAAACCGTGAACCGCATCCGCACGGCCGTCACAGCCGCCACCGTCGTCCTCGCCGGAACGCTCACCGCCCTGACCTCACCGGCGGCCGCCGATCCGGTCACGCACGAGGAGAACGACCACGTTCCGGCCGGTGCGGCCTGGACACAGCACTACTTCCCGTCCTCGGACGGGTCCGGTGTGGAGCTGCACGCCGACGTGCTGCTGCCGGAGGGACTGGCCGAGGGCGAGCAGGTGCCGGTGATCCTGTCCGTGGGCCCGTACTTCGGGCATTCCGGCCAGATGAACCTGGAGGGCAGGCAGCGCACCGGCCCGTCGGACCGCTTCGACGACTTCATCGAGGGCACGGACCTGTTCGAGCGCGGCTACGCGTTCGTCATGGTGGACCTGCGCGGTTTCGGCGGTTCCACCGGCTGTCTGGACGCCGGCGGTGCCGGTGACCGCGCCGACGTGAAGGCCGCGCTCGACTGGGCCGCGAGCCAGCCGTGGTCCACCGGCGCGGTCGGCATGTACGGCAAATCGTTCGACGCCATCACCGGCCTGATCGGGAACAACCTCGGCCACGACGCGCTCAGGGCCGTGGTCGCGCAGGAACCGGTCTGGGACTACTACCGCAACACCCGGTCTGACGGCGTGCCGCGCTCGACGATCGTCAACGTCCCCAACACCTACAACCTCATCGCCACGCTGCCGCAGCTGCCGGACGACGACGCCCGGTACCGGGCCAACGCGGAATACGAGAAGGCGCACCCGGAATGCCCGCTGGCGAACACACTCGCCTACCAGACCACCGATCCGCGCACGGAGTTCTGGGCCGATCGCGACTACGCCGCGCAGGCCAAGGGCACCGGCACGCCGTTGTTCTTCACCCAGGGCACGCTCGAATGGAACACCGAACCCGAGGCGATGCAGGAGTTCCTCGACAACCACCAGGGACCGGAGCGGGGCTGGATCGGCCCGTGGGACCACGTGCGCGGCAACGACCGCACCGAGGACGGGCGCCTCGAGATGGGCCGTGCGGGCTGGTTCGCCGAGACCCTGTCCTTCTACGACCAGTACCTCAAGGGCATCGGTCCGCGGACGGCCTACCCGGCCTACGCGGTGCAGGACAACACCGGCACCTGGCGTGCCCAGGACACCTGGCCCGAGGCGGGCGCGCCCACGACCGTCGACCTCGGCAGCGGGTCCTATGTGGACCACGGCGGCGAGTCGGCTACGGCCGCGAGTTTCCTGCGGTGTTCCGCGCCGGTCGACCGGGACATCCGCGTGACGGGAACTCCCCGGCTCGCCCTGACCAGTGCCGCGCACGGCAACGTGATGGTCGAACTGCACGACGTTGCCCCCGACGGGACCGCCGTCGCCTTCGACGAGCAGGTCGCGTTGCTGCGCCCGGGCGCCACGGCACTCGACCTCAAGTCGGCCGAATGGACCCTCGCCGCGGGACACCGCCTGGTCGTCGAGATCGGCACCATCCAGGCGGGCCCGCTCAGCGACTGGATCGACACCCCGTCGGGCGAGACGATGGAGATCACCGACGCCGCGCTGAACCTGGCCCTGGACGATCCGGCCGACGACCTCCCCACGGATGGCGGGGCGGCCCCCTACCTGGACCTCTACCGCCAGTTCTCCACGTCGGAGCTGCCCATCGGACCGCCGTCGTTCACCCTGCCCACATCCGGTCACTGACCCCGGGCGGTCCTGGCGTAGCGCCGCGCCAGCACCGCGAAGGCGTCCCGCAGCTCGGCCGGTCCGACGACCTCGATGTCGGTGTCGAACCGGCCGAGTGCGGCGGCCAGTGCCGTCCAGGACCACGAGGTCAGAACGAGCAGGCAGCGGTCCGGGCCGAGTTCCTCGACGATCCCGTCCGCCACGAACGGTGACACCTCGGCCGCGGGCAGGTGGAGGATCACCTCGCCACGGCAGGGCGCGCCGCCGGAGAACCTGTCCGCGACGAACGCGGCCACGTCGCCGCCGGGCAGGTCACGTGGGGTGAAACGCGGGCCGGCAGGGGTGCGCGGGCTGATCCGGTCGGCGCGGAAGGTGCGCCAGTCGCGGCGATCGAGGTCCCACGCGACGAGGTACCAGCGGCCACCCCTGACGACGAGGTGGTGCGGCTCCACCCGGCGCGGCGGGCCCGTGCCGGCGTAGTCGAAGCGCAGCACTTCGCGGGCGTGGACGGCACCACTGATCGCCGTCAGCACGGCAGAGTCGGCCGCGGGCGCCCCGGGCCGCTCGACGGCGGTGATCCGGACGGTGTCGATGCGGTGACGCAGCCGCGCGGGCATGACCTGCCGGACCGTGTTCAGCGCACGCACCGCGGCTTCCGCGATACCGGCGCCGGACGTGGTCGCGATCCGCAGCGCGACGGCCAGTGCGACGGCCTGCTCGTCGTCGAACAGCAGCGGCGGCAGTTGCGTGCCCGCGCCGAGCCGGTAACCGCCGTCCGGGCCCTTGGTGGTCTCGATGGGGTAGCCGAGCTCACGCAGGCGGTCGACGTCGCGGCGCACGGTGCGCGGACTGACCTCCAGGCGTTCGGCCAGCAGCGCCCCCGGCCAGTCGCGGCGTGCCTGCAGCAGTGACAGCAGTGCGAGCAGCCGGGCGGAAGTTTTCGGCATGGTTCCCATCCTGCCCGAAGTAGAGGACACAACCTGGCCACTTCCTCTGCGACCGTGGACGCACAGTCACCACGACACCGAGGAGCGACCTTGTCCGTCACCACCACGACCCACCTGAACTTCCGCGGCGATGCCCGTGCGGCGCTGGAGTTCTACCAGTCCGTGTTCGGCGGCGACCTCGCCGTCGTCACGTACGAAGACGCCGGGGCCGTCCAGGAGGAGTCCGAAGCCGGCCAGGTGATGTGGGGCCAGGTGCTCGCCGCCGGCGGCTTCCACGTGATGGCCTACGACGTGCCCGCGAGCCTGGGCTACCAGCAGGGTGAGAACTCGTTCTTCGTCTCCGTGCGCGGCGAGACCGTCGAGGAGATCACCGGCTACTGGGAGAAGCTCACCAAGGGATCGGCCGTCGTGGTCCCGCTCGGCCCGGCGGGCTGGGCCGCGGCCTACGGGATGCTGCGCGACCGCTTCGGTGTCGTCTGGGTCCTCGACGTCGTCAGCGGGCACAGCGCCTGAGAACCCCCGTGGGGGCGGGACGCGTTCCCGCCCCACCCTCCTGATTGGACATACGCACGATGAGGATGCGCCCACTCGGCCGCACCGGAATCCGGGTCAGCCCCTACTGCCTCGGCACCATGATGTTCGGCCAGGCGGGGAACCCCGACCGCGACGACTGCGCCCGGATCGTCCACCGCGCACTGGACGCCGGGATCAACTTCATCGACACCGCCGACGTCTACGGACCGCACGGCATGTCGGAGGAGTTCGTGGGCGCCGCGCTCGCCGGCCGTCGCGACGACGTGGTGCTGGCCACCAAATTCACCGGCCCGATGGGCGAGGACCCCAACCGCCGCGGCGGTTCGCGACGCTGGATCGTCACCGCGGTCGAGGACTCGCTGCGGCGGCTGCGCACCGACCACATCGATCTCTACCAGGTCCACCACCCCGATCCGCACACCGACATCGAGGAAACCCTGTCCGCGCTGACCGATCTCGTCCGCGCCGGCAAGGTCCGCGCCATCGGCACCTCCAACCTCCCGGCGGCGGAGATCGTCGAGGCGCAGTGGACCGCCGAGAGGGCCGGGCTGCAGCGATTCCGCACCGAGCAGCCCACGTACTCGATCCTCAACCGTGGTATCGAACGCGAGGTCCTGCCCGTGTGCCGGCACTACGGCATGGGCGTCCTGGTCTGGAGCCCGCTGTCGATGGGCCTGCTCACCGGCCGCTACCGCAAGGGCGCGGCCGTGGACAACCCACGGCGGATGCGCTGGGTCCCCGCGCACATGACCGACGAGCGCAAACTCGACGCGGTGGAGGCGCTGCTCGCGGTGGCGGCGGAGGCGGGTCTTCCGCTGACGCACCTGGCGATGGCCTTCGCCGTCGCCCACCCCGGTGTCACGTCGGCCATCATCGGCCCGCGCACCCTGTCCCATCTCGACGACCTGCTGGCCGGCGCCCCGGTCACGCTCGGCGACGACGTGCTCGACCGGATCGACGACATCGTCGCGCCCGGAACGGACCTCGGCCCGCTCGACGTGGCCTACGTGCCCCCTGCGCTCGAAGACCCGGCACTGCGCCGTCGCCCCGTGGAGGACCGCCGGGCGGCGTGACCCGCCCTGGCAGGGGACGTGTCAGCGCGATGGCGGTGTGGTGTCAGCCGGGCGGGCGATCGTGGTTCCCGTCAGACACCACAACAGGGAGAACACGATGCGCACCTTCGCCACCACCGCCCCGGTCACCGTCGCACTGGCCGTCCCCGCCGGGCGCGTCCACCTCGCCGCCACCGAGCACGCGGACACCACCGTCGAGGTGCTGCCCGCCAACCCCGCCAAGGGCCGCGACGTCCGTACCGCCGAGGAGACCACGGTCACCTTCGCCGACGGTGTCCTGCGGATCACCGCTCCCGAACCCACCCGCGGCACCGGGTCCCTCGACATCGCCGTCGGGCTGCCCGCCGGTTCCCGGGTGACGGCCAGGACCGCCGCCGCCGAGCTCCGCACCACCGGCCACCTGGGCGACCTCACCTTCGAGGGCGCCTACCGCCACGTCGAGATCGACGAGGCCGACACCGTCCACCTCACCGCCACCGACGGCGACATCCGGGTCCGGCGCCTCCACGGCGACGCCGACATCAGCACCGCCCGCGGCGACATCCGCGTCACCGAGGCGATGAGCGGCAAGGTCGTCCTGCACACCCAGTACGGCGACATCGAGATCGGCACCGCGGCGGAGGTTTCGGCCACGCTCGACGCCGGCACCGGCACCGGCCGCATCCGCAACGCACTCACCAACACCGGCAGCGCCGGCCTCGCCATCCGGGCCACCACCGGCCACGGCGACATCAGCGCCCGCTGACCGCCCCGTTACGCGGTCTCGGCCTTGAGCACGGGCGTGACCGGGCGGCGCGCGTCGAGGGCGGCGGGCACCGTGGCGATCGCGGCGACCAGCACCACCAGGCCGGCCGCCGCGGCCGTCAGCCATCCGGCCGGGGGCGGGGCCGCACCCGGGCCGACGGAGAGCACCCGCAGCAGCCCGAGGCCGAGTGGCACGCCCGCGACGGCACCACCCAGCGCGGACGGGAGCTGGGCGACCGCCAGCGCCGCGGTGACCTGGCCCGGGGTCGCGCCGAACGCCCGCGCCACGGCCAGCGTCCGCCGCGCGTCCAGGGCCGTGGACCAGGTGATGATGATCGTGTTGACGACGGCCAGCACGAGCAGCGCCGCGGTGACGGCCAGTATCGTGCGGTCGGTCTGCTCACCACGCAGGTTCCTCAGGACGGTCCCCCCGAGGTCGTAGACCTGCGGTGGCTGGGCCCGCACCATGAGCGCCGCGCTGACCGCGACGCCGACGGTCGCGATACCGGCGGCGCCGACGACGACGCGGGAGGGCCTGCGGGCGACCAGGCGCAGCCCGAGCAACAACGGCACGGGCAACTTCCCCGCCAGCGCGGTGAGCCCGGCCGACGGATCCACCGGGCTCACCGCACCGGACACAGTGGACAGTGCGGGCACCGTGGGGGTGCGCGCGGCGCGCACGGTCGGCCCAGCCGTGCTCGCCACCGCGACCAGCACGGCCAGCACCAGCACCGGCAGCACCACCCCGGCCGTGACCGGGACGGCGGCGTCCAGCAGGCTGGCACTGGGCCCGGCCAGCACGGGCGTCAGGAGGACCCCCGCGACCAGCCCGAGGCCGGCCGCGGCCAGCGCGAGGACCAGGTATTGCGCGAGCAGGACCGTCATGACCATGCCGGGTGTCGCGCCGACAGCCTTGAGCAGGCCGACGCGGCGGGTCTGTTCGGCCGCCCGCACCGCGGCCAGCACGGCCGCCCCCGCGACCGCGGACACCGCGAGCAGCCAGCCGCCGACGAGGAGCGCCGGTTCGGTGTCCCGGAACACCTTCGAGTCCCGGGTGGCGGTGTCCTGCCAGGCGTGGAGGTGCAGCCGCACGTCGTCGTGGTGCGGGAAGTCGCGCGTGAATTCCGGTGCGCCGCCGGGATCGGCCAGCCGCAGGTGCATCGTGTACGCGGGCGCCGACTGAGGGGCGGACAGCGCGCGCGTGTCCGTCTGGGTCAGCCACACCAGACCGCTGTAGTCGCTCGGGCCGCCGTGCGGACCGGTCCCCTGTGCGCCGGGGAAGGCGCTGTGCGCGGCGGTCACGGCGATGCCGGACACCGGGAACTCGCGGCCCGCGACGGTGATCCGGTCGCCCGCACGCACGCCGAGCGCCTCGGCGAAGCCCCGTTCGACGACCACGGCGCCGTCGCTGAGCCAGGTTCCCGAAGTCACCAGCGGCCGGTCGAGGGCCGCGGGGGCGGCATCGCGGCCTTCGACCACCACCCTGGCCTGCTGCCCACGAACCGTCACCGACGCGTACCGGATCGGATACGGTCCACTCCGGACGCTCACGTCCGGGCTGTGCGCGAGGGCTTCGAGTTCTTCGAGGGCGGACGGGTCGTCTTCCTCCGTCTGCGCCACGACATCCGGGCCCGCGGTGGCCGCGCGGGTCTCGCCGTAGCGGGCGTCGGTCACCCCGGCCACGGACAGGCCCACCGCGAGCGCCGTGGCGGCGGTGCCGACCGTGAGCAGGAAGACGGCCGCCTGCACCGGGCGGCGGCGCAGGTCGGCGAGGATCAGACGGCACACCAGCAGCAGTTGTCCCACGGGTCAGCCGCCGAGGTTCAGGAGTCCGCCGAGGCTGCCCGGCCGCGCGGCGGGCATGCGCACGTCGTCGACGAACGCGCCGTCGCGCATGGTGATCAGGCGGTCGGCCAGTGCCGCGATGCGTTCGTCGTGCGTCACGATCACCAGCGTCTGCCCGCCGGCGCGCAGGTCCCCGAACAACCGCAGCACCGCGCGGGTGGCGGCACTGTCCAGGTTGCCGGTCGGCTCGTCGGCCAGCAGCACCAGCGGTTCGTTGACCAGGGCACGCGCGACCGCCACCCGCTGGCGCTCGCCGCCCGACATCGCCGAGGGCAGGTGCCCGGCGCGGTCCGTCAGCCCGACGCGGTCGAGCAGTTCACCCGCCCGCCGCCGTGCCGCCCGCGGCGGCACACCGGCCAGCAGCGCGGGCAGTTCGACGTTCTGCACCGCGGTCAGTTCGTCGGCGAGATGGAATGCCTGGAACACGAACCCCACGGAGCGGCGCCGCATCCGGGCCAGCGCCCGTTCGCCGAGCCCGTCGATCCGCCTGCCGTCCAGCCACAGTTTCCCGGCGCTGGCCCGTTCCAGCCCGCCGAGCAGGTGCAGCAATGTCGACTTGCCGCACCCGCTGGGCCCCATGATCGCCAGTGTCTGTCCCGCCGGCACGTCCAGGTTGACCTCGTCGACGGCGCGCACCAGCGCGGGCCCGTCGCCGTGCTTCTTGCACAACCGTCGCGCCTGCACCGCGAACCGACTCACGTGTTCCTCCCCCGGGGCGTCCACATCCGTTCGCACGCCTCCAGCCAGCCCAGATCGGCCCGCAGCCGCAGGACGACGCCCTCCAGCAGCAACCCGGCGACCGACTCGTCGGGCTCGTCCAGCGCCGCTCGTTGCGCGTCCCCGAGGCGGCGCAGCAGTTCGCGGCGCTGCGCGTCGATCACCGCGAGCGGGTCCGCGAGCCGCGCCGCCGCGGCGGCCACCAGCTTGAGGTGGAACTCCGTCAGGTCCGGTCTGGGCCAGCTCACCTCGGCCACCCACTCCGCGACGCGACGCTGCCCGGCCGGGGTCAGCGCGTAGGTCTTGCGGTCCGGCGCGCTCTCCACCGAGACCAGACCGGCCTTCTCCAGCCTGCCCAGCGTCACGTACACCTGCCCGGCGTTGAGCGACTCGCCCAGCGGCCCGAGCGCCGCACGCAGCCGCGTGTCCAGCTGGTAGCCGTGCGCGGGCTCCTTCGCCAGCAAGGCGAGCACCACGTCCCGCACCGACCGACCCCCTAACTGTTAGGGACATGAATATCGGCCGGGACACCGGGTTGTCAACCGAGGGTCAGGACGCCTTCCGCGTCGTAGCCGAAGACGCCGCCCACCATCGTGGCCCGCACCTCCAGCTCACCGATCCGCTCCGGCGCCACGCTCAGCAGATCGTCGGACAGCACCGTGAGGTCGGCCACCTTGCCCCTGCCCAGCGAGCCCTTCCGCGTCTCCTCGTGCACGGCGTGGGCCGAGCCGATCGTGTAGGCCCGCAGGGCCTGCGCCGGGGTGAGCGCTTCGTCCGGCGCGATCGGCGCGCCCGACGCGGACCGGCGGTTGACCATGTCGTGGATGCTCAGCAGCGGCTCCCCCGGCACGACCGGCGCGTCGGTCGAGCCCGGCAGTTCGACACCGGCGTCGACGAAACTGCGCATCCGGTAGGCGTGTTCCACGCGTTCGGAACCCAGCGCCGCGAGGAAACCGTCCCCGAGCGCGGAGAGGAACCTGCCCTGCGGCACCGGGATCACGCCCGCCGACACGATACGGGCGACCTGGTCGTCCGAGGAGATCCCCACGTGTTCGATACGGTGCCGGACGCCCGGTCGCGGCAGGCGCTTCTGGGCCTCCTCGTAGGCGCCGAGCACGACGTCGAGCGCGTGGTCGCCGATCGCGTGCGTCGCGATCTGCCAGCCGTTTTCGTGGCCGCGCAGAATGTTCTCCCGCAGCGCTTCGGCCTCGGCGAGCAGGAAACCGCGGTTGCCGGGGCTGTCACGGTAGTCGCAGCACATCGCCGCGGTCCGGCCGATCAGCGAGCCGTCGGACACGATCTTCACCGGTCCCAGCCGGAACCACTCGTCCCCGATGCCGGTGCGCAGCCCGAGGTCCAGCCCCCAGCCCGCCAGTCCGGTGTCGACCGGGCCGAGTTCGTGCAGCGCGTCGGTGTACGGCATGGCCGTGACGCGCGTCCGGAGGTTGCCGCGCTCGTAGGCGGTCTGGAAGGCGCGGGCGTCGGCCGGTCCGTGACCGACCAGCCGTCCGCCGATCCCCGGTTCGGTCACGCTGGTCAGGCCGTGGCGCAGCGCCCACGCGGACGCGGCCTCCAGCGCGGCCACGAGGTCTTCCTGCGGCACCGGTTTGAGCACGTGGCTGACCAGGGTCGCGGCCTGTTCCTGCAGCAGACCGGTGTTCGAGCCGTCGCGGAACACGACGCTGCCGCCGGGCGGCGCCTGCACCCGGTCCGGATCGGGGTGCCCGGCGCGCCGGAACGCCTCCGTGTTGGCGACCGCCATGTGGTTGGAGGTGTGCACCAGGTAGACCGGGCGGCCGCCGGCGATGCGGTCGAGCACCTGCCTGTCCGGGTGCTCCCCGATCTTGTTCTGGTCGTAGCCGTTGCCGATGACCCAGGCGCCGTCGGGTTTGCCCGCGGCCCACTCCTCGACCCGGCGGTAGAGCGCGTCGAGCGTCGGCGCGGCCTCGGCGGACAGGTCGAGCTGCGTCATCTCCTTGCCCAGCATGGAGAAGTGCAGGTGGGCGTCGTTGAACCCGGGCACGACCGGGGCGCCGCCGAGGTCGTGCCGCTCGTCGGCGGTGACGCCGTCGAGTTCCTCGTCGAAGCCGACGACCCTGCCGTGCAGGATGCCGATCGAGTGCGCCCGCGGCCGTGCCGGGTCGAGCGTGGTGACGCGGGCGCCGGTGAGGATGGTGTCGATGCGCATGACGGTCCTTTTCAGACGGTGACGGGAGCGGTCGCGGCGGAACGCCTGGTGAGTGCGGCCAGCGTGACGACGCCACCGGCGGTGAGTCCGATGAGGACGACGTAGAACACCGCCACCCCGGCCCAGTGCCCGCCGCCGAGGTTGAGGAAGAGCTGGGCGAGCAACGGGGTCGTGCCGCCGATGACCGTCGAGCAGAGCTGGTAGGCGAACGAGATGCCGGTGTAGCGCACCGCGACGGGGAATGCCTGGGCCAGGAACCCGGCGAGCACCGCGTAGTACCCGGCGCCCGCGATCGTGCTGAGACCGATGCCGAGCAGGATGAGCGCGGGGTTGCCGGTGCCGACGAGGAGGAACATCGGGACCGCCAGCACGGCGGTGGCGGTCAGCGTGCCGATCATGAACCGGACCGCGCCGAACCGCTCCGCGAGGCGCGTGGCGAGGGGCTGCCACACGAACTGCAGGACGGCGTTGACGAGCAGCAGGTTCAGCATCACCTGACGGCCGACACCGAGGTTCGCCGTCGCGTAGGCGAGCATGAACGTGCTGACGAAGTAGGCCATGCCGATGCCGAGCGCGCTCGCGAAGACCGCCGCCACCACCCGCCGCCAGTGGTGGGCGAGCAGTTCGGCGATCGGCAGCTTCACCGGCGCGGCCGTCGCGGCGCGCTGGGCGAACTCCCGCGACTCTTCGAGTTTCAGGCGGGTCACCAGCCCGATCACGACGAGCACGGCCGACAGCAGGAACGGGATCCGCCAGCCCCACGCCGCGAAGTCGTCGTCCGGCAGCAGCGCGGCGAGCGTCATGACCAGGGTCGCCAGGATGTTGCCTGCCGGGGATCCCTGCTGCACGAACATCCCGCCCCGCAGGGTGCGTTCCCGAGGCCCGCTTTCGGTCGCCAGCAGGACGGCGCCGCCCCACTCCCCGCCGACGGCGAAACCCTGCAGCGCCCGCAGCAGGACGAGCAGGACCGGCGCGGCGACGCCGATCGTGGAGTAGCCCGGCAGCACGCCGATGCCGAAGGTGGCCAGCCCCATGATCAACAGGGTGGCGACGAGGGTGTTCTTCCGCCCCAGCCGGTCACCGAGGTGGCCGAACACGATGCCGCCCACCGGCCGCGCGAGGAACCCGGCCCAGAACGTCGCGAACGACGCCAGCAGCGCCGAGGAGGTGTCGAAGGTCGGGAAGAACACGGGCCCGAACGCGATCGCCGCGGCGGTCCCGAAGATGTAGAAGTCGTACCACTCGACCGCCGTCCCCACGAAGGCGGCGATGCGGGCACGTCTCCCCTGCCGCGAGGCCGTCTCGTCGTCAGGCCCGGTGCTGGTGGACATGGCGCCTCCGGTGTGCCGCGGGTGAACGTGTCAGGAATTCTCAGCGGCACTCTGCCATGCTGTCGAATACCGATTCGGCACGAACTTCATGCTCGGGAGGCATGCGCCATGGAGATGCGGGTGCTCAAGTACTTCCTCGCCGTCGCGGAGGCGGGGTCGATCACGGAGGGCTCTCGGCGCCTGCACGTCACCCAGCCGTCGGTGTCGCGCCAGCTCCGCGCGCTGGAGCAGGAGCTCGGCGTCGACCTGTTCCGGCGCGGCCACGGCGCGCTGAGCCTGACGCACGCGGGCAGGCGGTTTCTGGATGCGGCACGGGATCTGGTGCTGCGCGAGCAGATGGCGCGCAACGCCGTGGGCCTGGACCGGATCCGCGGGACGCGGCTGACGGCGGTGGCCCCGTTCACGACGATCATCCGTTCGCTGGCGCCGTTCACCGCCGAACGCGGCGCGGACCACCCGGTGATCGACGCGCTCGAATGCGAGCCGGTCGCGGTGTTCGAGCGCACCCGGATGGTGAACGCCGACCTGGGGATCTCCACTGTCGCGCCGCCCGCGGACTGGGCCTCCCGGCGGCTCGTCGACGTCGGGATCACCGCGCACGTGTCCGGCGATCACCCGCTGGCGGGCCGGTCCGACGTGGAGATCACCGAACTGGCACGGCACCCGCTGGTGCTGATGGACCGCACCAACATGGCCCGGCTGGCCTTCGACGAGGCGGTGGCGACGGCGGGCGTCGACCTGCCCGAGGCGATCGAGATGAGTTCGTCGTTCATGGCGCAGGGCCTGGCCGCGGGCGGACGCGGCGCCGCGGTGCTGACCAACGCCCCGGCCTTCGGCCTGCACGCGGTGCGCATCATGCTCGACGGGGCCCAGATCCGGCTCACCCTGCACGCCGGCTGGGACCCGAGCCACTACGCCACCGGCCCAATCTCGCGCTGGATCGACGATTTCGCCGGATGGCTGCAGCACATCCCGGACGCCGTGCACGTCGACGACCCACCCGGCCCGGCGGCCCCCGGCTGAGCCATCGCGTTGCGGCACCGCGTGGCTCCCCGGCACAGCGGATCGTGGCGCGATCCCCTATACTGAATCACCTAGAGGAACACTGATTCAGCCAGTTCGAGGAGGGTTGCCGTGACCACAGCCGACGTCGGTGCGCGCATCGAACGCGCTCGCGAGGACGCGGCGCTGAGCCAGCGAGCCCTGGCCGAGGCCAGTGGCGTCTCGCAGTCCACGTTGTCGCGCATCATCACCGGTCAACGACCCGCGAAAGTTCCGGAGCTGATCGCGATCGCCAGGGCGACCGGCCACACGATGGCGCAACTGACCGGCACCGCGTCGGTCGGCGAGCGAGTGCGGTATGCCGCGCGTGCCACCAACGGCACGGACATGGCCGTCATGCGGGACAAGCTGCTGCGGTTCCTGGAACTCGACGACTACCTCGACGACCAGGCCATTCCCGCCCCCACGACGAGCGCCAGGGCCGGATGAACCCCGAAGACGAGGGCCGCGCCGCCGCCGAGCGGTTCCGCGAAGAGCACAAACTCGGTGTACAGCCGCTGGGGGACCTGATCACCATCATCGAAGAATGCACCGGTCACGACGTCGCGGTCCTCGATGCCGGCCCCGACGAGCACGGTCTCACGGTGCACGACCCCCTGCGTGGCTCGGTGATCATCGGGGTGGCCCGCACGCCGAACCCCATGCGGCAGCGCAGCACCCTCGGGCACGAGCTGGGCCATGTCGTGTTCGCCGACTGGACCGGCACACATCCCCGCGACTGGAGTGAGCCCACGCCACAGGAGGAGCGCGCGCGGGCGTTCGCCCGGCACTTGCTCGTGCCGGATCAGGGCCTGCGCGAGTTCATGGCGGCCCGGCCCGGCCCCGGCCTCGCGGACCTGTCCGCGATCGTGCAGCGGTTCGTGGTGTCCCCGGCGGTCGCCGCGGTCGCGTTGCACCGGAACGGATACGTCGACCGCGGTCTCCGGAACCAGTGGATGGCTCTGTCGACACCCCAGCTCGCGACCCGGTACGGGTGGAGCGATCACTACCGGATCCTGCAGGCCGACTCCCAGCGCAGGCGTGCACCGCAACGCCTGCTGGCCCGCGCGATCAGCGGCTTTCAGGCGGGCGTGGTCTCCGCCCAGACCATCGCGACTCTGCGCGGCGCCCCGCTCGCGGAGGTCGAGCAGGAACTCCGGGACGCCGGCATCACCGCCGCACCCCTCTCGGTCACCTTCGCGGATCCGGACGACCTGCCCACCGTGGCGGTCGACCTCGGCGAACTGGACGAGGGACCTCCCGACGGGTCAGGGACCGCCCGGGAATGAGCCATCGCCCCATCATCGACGCCGGTCCCGGCCTCAACTTCTTCTCCATCAACAAGGAGCGTCTGCTCTTCACCGTTCTCGGTCCGTTGAGCATGCCCGAAACCGTGCACCGGGAGATACTCGGCAAAGCATGCAGCGACAGGCGCTTCGCCTCCGCGCGAACCGTCCTGAACAAACTTCCCTCGAGACTGCTGGAGATCCTCCCCGACGACACCACTCCCCAACTCAGTGCCGTGGTCCATCGCCTCACCGGCAGATACCTGCCCGAACGCCGCCAAGCTCCCCGGGACCTCGGCGAGCTCATGGTGATCGCTCATGCGGTCGTCGCTGCCGAAGCCGGTGCGGACGTGATCGTTCTGATCGACGACGGGGCGGGACAGCGGTCGGCGGCCGGGGAGATCGAACGGCTCCTGCGGTTGCGGGGGGCCGGTCGCACCGCGGGAACCCTTCGCCTGGCAGGGACGGTCGCTGTCCTCCAGCGAGCCGCCCGCACCCGTCTCGTCGCGGATCGGGGTGAGATGCGCGAGCTGTACCAACGCCTCCGCGGCCTCGACGAGGGACTCCCGCCCATCGACCACACAAATCTGCTCTCGGCCGAGTTCTGGAGTGATTGCTGACCCCGCCCCCCAGCACCCAATGTCCCACTGTGTCATCACCTGCTACGCTGGCTGATGACACAATGAGACATCACTGGCGGTCCGCCTCAGTGGAAAAGGAGCAGCGATGACGACCCAGCTTGGTGAGGTGTGGATCCTCGGGGCCACCGGACGGATCGGGCGCGCGGTCGCGTCGCGGCTGGTGGCGGACGGCATTGCGCCCGTGCTGGTGGGGCGCAATGAAGAACGCCTGCGCGCGGCCGCCGCGGACCTGGGCGCGGACGTGCGGGTCATCGTCGCCGAGGGGGTGGATCGCACCGCTGCCGAGATCGCCCGGCGGCGGCCCGCCGTGGTCGTCAACACCATCGGCCAGTACGCCACGACCGCCGGGCCGGTGGCGCGGGCGTGCCTGCCCGGCGGGCACTACCTGGACCTGGCCAACGACCTGACCGCCGTGCGCGGGCTGCTCGCGCTGCACGACGAGGCGGCCGCGGCGGGCAGCACCCTGGTGACCGGCGCCGGCTTCGGTGTCCTGGCCACGGAAGCCGTGGTGGCGAAACTGTGCGAAGGCCGCCCCACCCCGGACCGGGTGCGGGCCGACGCGCTGGCGTCCGTGTCCACCGACGACGGCGTGGTGGGCGAACCGCTCGCCGCCTCCCTCGTCGACGTGCTGACCACCGGCGGGCGCCACTACCGCGACGGCCGCCTGGTCGCGGCGCGGCTCGGCGCCGAGCCGCGGGAACTCGCCCTTCCCGACGGCGAAACCGTGAAATCCGCGACCGTTCCGTCGGGCGAGCTGTTCGCGGCGCAGCAGGCCAGCGGCGCGCCCCAGGTGTCCGTCGGCTCCGCGATGGCGCCCACCTCACCGGTCGCGCGCGCCCTGCTACCCCTGGCCGGGCGACTGCTGTCCGTCCCCATGGTGCGGCGCTTCGCCGTTCGCCGGCTCGCCGCCGCACGGACGAAGGCCGCCCCGCGGCCGCGCCGGCATTCCTGGGGGCACGCGGTGGTCACCTGGCCGGACGGCACCACGCGCGAAGGCTGGCTGCGCGCCGGTGACGGCATGGACTACACCGCCGCCGTCGCCGCCGAGGCCGCCGCCCGGCTCGCGCGGGGCGAAGGCAAACCCGGCGCCCACACCCCGGCCGCCGCGCTCGGGCCCGAACTCGCGACCGCGGCCGGTGGCACCTTCCTCCTGTGAGGACTCACCGCACCGACCGGGCGGGCTCCAGCTCCGCGAGAAGTTCCGCGGTGACGTCGTCGAACAGGGACGAGAACGCCGTCCCCGCGGTGTCGTCGAGCCAGCGGTCGAACGCGGCCCGCAGCGCGGCCACGCTGACCTCGGCGAGCATCGCGGCCACCGGCCCGGACGCGCCCCGCTCGCGCAGTGCGTCCGCGATCGCGGAGGCGACCAGCGCGAACTTGGTGCGCTCCCGTTCCTGGAGCTCCGGACTGGCCCGGATCACCACACGGCGCGGACCGGCCGTGGGGACGGTCCGGACCAGCTGATCGCCCACGTGCCGCAAGGCGGTTGCCGTGGCCTGCCACGGGGGCAGGGCCTCGTCGGCCCCGGCCACCGCGTCGCGAACGGCATCCGCGAGCTGCTCGGAACCGGCGAAGAGCACGTCCCGCTTGTCGGTGAAGTAGCGGGAGAACGTGCGCCTGGTCAGGCCCGCGCGTTCGGTGATGTCGGCGACTGTCACGTTCTCGAACCCGCGCTCGGCGAACAGCTCCACCGCGGCATCCCGGAGCCGCTCTTCCGCCCGGGGTATCCAGCGAGGCATCCCCCAACCCTAACCGACGACCCAGTGGGACATCCGGCGGCGAACGCCGTACCGGAGCCGCACCCCGACCGCACCCAGCCCGCCGACGCGGCCGGACGACCTGCACGGGCATCAGCGGAACGTCCGCTCCGCGCGCGCCCCGGATGTCAAGATCGTTCAACGATCACCCTCCACCAACCTTGAAGGTGCGATGAAACGCTCACACAAGTTCACCGGCATCGCCGGCCTCCTCACCGCGGTCGCACTGCTGGGCGCCCCGGAAGCCGCCGCGGCCGACCACAGCGTCAAGACCAACGACGCCGACCCGGGCGGTGTCGCCTACTTCACCGAGCACGGTGACGTGGTCAAGGTGTGCGACATCGAAGCCGACGGGTGGGCCGTCGGCGTCGACGTGTACTGGAACGGAGGCAGCTACACCCTCAAGGCGGGCGGGAACGGCAACTGCAAGTCGACCGACGCGAACACCCACGACATCCCGGAGAACGCCTACGTCAACTTCCGGATCTACCTCTACAAGAGCGGCACCGCGTACGCCTACCAGGACACCGCGCAGTGGTACAACGACCACTGACCCGAGTGAGCCGGCCCGCGGTCTGGCACTACCGGTCACGCACTGGATCGCGGGCCGTCATCTGACGTTCGTGTCGCCTTGATCGTTCCCGGATAGCGTCCGGACGCTGATTTCCGTTATCCCAAAAGGGGAAAACATGTGTCCTGACCACCAGCGCGACACACCGGTCGAATCCGGTCACAACCGGAGATCCTTCCTGCTCACCGCGGGACTCGCCGGCGCGGGCGCGGCGACGCTCGGCCCGCTCGGCGCCGCGCCCGCGTCCGCGCATTCTGGCGGCAACTCCGGCCGGTGGCAGCCCGATCCGGCCGGTCTCCAGTTCACCCTCGCCGTCATGCCCGACACCCAGTTCCTGTACTGGGGCAGCCAGAACAGCATCAACTCCGAACCGGTGATCGAGTCGTTCCGCTACGTCATCGACAACAGCGGTGACTCCTCCGACGACAACATCGTCTTCATGGCCCACCTCGGCGATCTGACGCAGGACGGTGACGCGTCCTCGTTCCGGGAGGTCGGCCGGGCGTTCGAGACGCTGGACTCGCGCGGCGTCGCCTACAGCGTGCTGGCCGGGAACCACGACGTCAGCGGCGACGACACCCGCGGCTCCACCCCGTACCTGCAGACCATGGGCCCGCAGCGGTTCCGGCGCTCGAAGACCTTCGCCGGCTCCGACCCCAGCGGCTACAACACCGCGCACATCTTCCAGGCCGCCGGCCGGGACTGGCTGCTGCTGGCCATGGACTGGCGCACCTCGGCGCAGGGTTTCGCCTGGGCCAACCAGTTCATCAGGGACCACCCGAAACTGCCGGTGATCCTCACCGCGCACGACATCGTCGGCTCGGTCTACGACGACAACGTCTACCCGTACGAGTCCGGCGACCCGGAGAACAACGCCACCTTCTCCGAGTACGGCCAGCAGGTGTGGGACGAGCTGATCAACGACAACGACCAGATCTTCCTGACTCTCAACGGCCACTTCTGGCCGCCGGGGCGCACGACGCGCCGCAACGCCGCGGGTCACGACGTCCACCTGCACATCACGAACTACCAGAACCGCTACTTCGGCGGCGCCGGCATGCTCCGGCTCTACCACTTCGACCTGGTGCGCAACACGATCGACGTCGAAACGTTGTCGCCGTGGATCCTGGCCCAGGACCCGGAGAAGCGGAACCGGCTGGCGGCACTCGAAGCGCGGCTCACGACACCGGTCGACAACTTCTCCATGGCCATCGACTTCGAGGAGCGATTCTCCGGCTTCATCCCGGTGACGACCCGCCCGGCGCGGCCCGCGAACAAGGTGCTGGTGCCGGGCACCCTGGCCTACTGGCGCTTCGACGGGGGCGGCGCGGCGGGCACCCCGGTCACCGAGCCGGTGCGCGACCTGTCCGGGCGCGGCAACGACCTCACGCTGGTCACCGTGCCGGGCAGTGCGGCCGACGCGCTCACCTGGTCCGACGACCACCACCCCGACCAGCCGGGCCACGCGAGCCTGCGGTTCGCGGGCGGCAAGAACCCGCTGCACGGCGCCTACCTGACCACCGGTGCGCGGGCCCCGCTGAACGCCGAGACGTTCCCGCGTGGCTACACGATCGAGGCGTTCGTGAAGATGCCGCTGGACTGGGACGCCACCAACAACGGCTGGATGGCCGCGCTCAGCCGCTGGGGCGAGGCAGGCAAGGCGGGCAAGCACGACCGCAACACCGATCCGCGGGAACCGGTCATGCAGCTCGCGATCTCCAACAACGGCCGCGAGCCGCAGTTCAACTGCTACCCGCTCAACCAGACCTACCCGACCACGAACTGGGGTCACGGCCTGGTGGAGGACGCGTGGTGGCACCTGGCGGTGGTCAACGACGGCAGGCACACGATGCTTTACGTCGACGGCTGCCCGGTGGTCGACAACCCGTCGACGAACTCGAACGGCATCACCACGCTCGGCCTGCCCTGGATGCTCGGCGGGCGTGACTACGGTGGCAGTCTCGATCAGGTCTTCCACGGCTGGATCGGCGACGTCCGCATCGTGGACCGGGCGCTGCCCGTCCGCGACTTCCTGATCGGCGAGTAAGTCCGCACGGGCCCTCCCGTCCGCCCCGCCGGACGGGGGGCTCGCCTCAGCTCACCCCGGCTCGGCCAGTCCGAGCGCGCTCAGCGCCCCGGCCGCGTGTGCGCGGGCCTGGGCGCGGGTCGGCGCGGTGTCCAGGCCCAGCAGCCGCCGCCGGTGGGGTTCGCCCAGCAGCAAGGAAAACAGCTGCGTCGCGCGGGCGTGCTCCGGTGCGGGCAGGAGCCGGCCGAGCGCCGTGATGTAGGCCCGCGGCCCCTCCGCGTAGAACCGGTCGGCGAGGTCGGGGAACGAAGCCGCCTCCGTGATCATCAACCGGTGCAGGCCGATCGCTTCGTCCGAATGCAACGCGGCCACGATCTCGGTCGACAGCCGCGCCAGGGTGTCGCAGCGGCGGCCGGTCAGTTCGAGGGCCCGGCGCCGGAGCCGCGCGACCGCGGCGACGAAGATCTCGGTCTTGTCGCCGAAGTAGGTGTAGAGCGTGCGCTTCGTGACGTGCGCCGCCGCGGCGATGTCGTCGAGCGCGACGGCGCGGAAGCCGCGGGACACGAACAACCCGACCGCCGCGTCCAGGATCTCCTCCTGCCGTCGCTCGCGTTCCTCGCTGGTCGGCCTGCCGCGCTTGCGCCCCGCCCGCTGGTCCATCGCCCCATCCTCTCACCGTCATTAATGACACTGATCTAGTATCATTTAGCCGCGGACACCCCGTGGCGAGAGGAGACCCCCGAATGCCCAGCCCCGCAGGGACGGCAGCCCCGGCCACCGGCTGCCTCGACGACGAGCAGGCGCTCCGGTTCTACCGGCAGATGCTGCTGATCCGCCGGTTCGAGGAACGCGCCGCCCGCGCCTACACCGAGGCGAAGGTCGGCGGGTACTGCCACCTCAACCTCGGTGAGGAAGCCACCGTCGCCGGCCTCATGGCCGCGCTCGCCGACACCGACTACCTGTTCACCAACTACCGCGAACACGGTTACGCGATCGCCCGCGGCATCGACCCCGGCCGTGTGATGGCCGAGCTGTACGGCCGCCGCGACGGGGTGTCCCGTGGCTGGGGCGGGTCGATGCACCTGTTCGACGTCGAGTCCCGGCTGATGGGCGGCTACGGCATCGTCGGCGGTCAGGTCCCCCTCGCGACCGGCGCGGCGCTGGCCATCGACTACCGGGCGGGGCAGGAGGCCGTGATGTGCCTGATGGGCGACGGGACGACCAACATCGGCGCCTTCCACGAATCGCTCAACCTGGCCGCGCTGTGGCACCTGCCGATCGTGTACGTCGTGGTCAACAACGGCCGCGGCATGGGCACCACCGTCGAGGAGTCCTCCGCCGAGCCCGACCTGTACCGGCGCGCGTCGTCCTACCGGATGCCGTCGAGCCGGGTCGACGGCAACGATCCCGCGGCCGTTCACGAAGCGGCGCTGGAAGCGTTGCGCTCGGCCCGTTCCGGACAGCCCTACCTGCTGGAAACGGTGTCCGGGCGGTTGAAGGGCCATTCCGTGGTCGACCCGGCGAAGTACCGCGACCAGGCCGAGATCGAGGCGCTCCGTGCCGCCGATCCGGTCCTCGGGTTCGCCGCGCACCTGCGCGAGCGTGGTCTCCTGAACGACGACCTGTCCGCCGGGATCGAGGCCGAAATCGCCGCCGCCGTCGAGGCGGCCGCCGCCTTCGCCGAAGCGAGCCCGCTGCCGGAGGTGTCGACGCTGTTCGATCACACCTACGCCACCCCCGTGCGCAACGATTCGCGCCGTCTGCCGGGACAGCCGCTGTTCGCGCAGGCCGGTGTTCCGGCGTGAGCGTGATCAGCTACCGGCAGGCCCTGCACGACACGCTGCGGTCGGAGATGCTGCGCGACGAGGACGTGTTCCTGATCGGCGAGGAGATCGGCCGCTTCGAAGGCTCCTACAAGATCACCGCCGGGCTGCTGGAGGAGTTCGGCGCACGGCGGGTCCGCGACACCCCGATCGCCGAGGAGGGGTTCACCGGCGCCGCGATCGGTGCCGCGATGCTCGGCCTGCGGCCGGTCGTGGAGATCATGACGATCAACTTCTCGCTGCTGGCACTGGACCAGATCGTCAACCACGCCGCGAAGATCTATGGGATGTTCGGCGGGCAGGCGCGCGCGCCGATGGTGATTCGGACCCCCGGTGGCGGCGGGCAGCAGCTGGGCGCGACGCATTCGCAGAACATCGAGCTGTACTACGCCTTCGTGCCAGGGATGAAGGTGGTGGCACCGTCCACACCGGCCGATGCGAAGGCGCTCATGCTGGCCGCGATCCGCGACGACGATCCGGTGCTGGTCCTGGAGAACCTGGCTCTCTACAACACCAAGGGCGAGGTGCCCGACGACGACGTGCCCGCCGAGATCGGCGTCGCGTCCGTCACCCGCGAAGGGGCCGACATCACCGTCATCGCCTACTCGCGCATGGCCACGGTCGCGCTCCGGGCCGCCGAAGAGCTGGCGCGCGAAGGGATCGACGTGGAGGTCGTCGATCTGCGGAGCCTGCGGCCGCTGGACCGGGACACGGTGATCGCCTCGGTGCGCAAGACCAACTGCGCCGTCGTTCTCGAAGACGACTGGCTCACCTACGGCATCGGCGCCGAGGTCGCGGCCAGCATCTCCGACGGCGCGTTCGACTGGCTCGACGCCCCGGTCCGGCGCGTCGCGATGGCCGAGGTCCCGCTGCCCTACTCCAAGCCGCTGGAAACCGCGGCCCTGCCCAGCATCGACGACGCCACCACGGCGATTCGCCAGACCCTCGACGCCGTCGCCCGGCGTCGCTGACGGGAGCACGATGATCGACATCCTGATGCCGCGCCTGTCCGACACCATGGAGGAGGGCGTGATCTCCTCGTGGCACTTCGGGCCCGGCGACCACGTCACCACCGGGCAGGTCCTCGCCGAGATCGAAACCGACAAGGCGATCATGGAGTTCGAGGCGTACCAGGACGGCACGCTCACCGAGATCCTCGTGCCCGCGGGCAGCGCGGTGCCCATCGGCGCCCCGATCGCCCGCCTCGACGACGGCAGCGGCGACGCTCCCGAGCCCGCGCGTGAGGCTCCCGCGGCGGAACCGGTGCCCGCCGCACCGCCCCTGCCACAGGAGGGAAACGGCCGTCTGGCGGCCACTCCCCTCGTGCGGCGGCTCGCCCGCGAGCACGGGATCGACCTGGCCGGGATCACCGGCAGCGGGCCGCGGGGCCGCATCGTGCGGGCGGACATCGAGGACGCTCTTCGCACCGATCCCGCGCCGGCCGAACCCGCCGAACCCGCCGCCGCAGGAGCGACACGGGTGCCCTTCGACGCCGTCCGCCACGCCGTCGCGACGCGGCTCGCCGACAGCGCCACCATCCCGACGTTCACCGCGACCGCCTCCGCCGACGTGGACGCCCTGCTCACCCTGCGCGCGCAGATCAACGAAGCGCCGGCCTCCGCGAAGGTGACCGTCAACGATCTCGTCGTCCGGGCCGTCGCGCTCGCGCTGCGGGCGCACCCGGGGATCAACGCCTCGTACTCGCCCGAGGGCCGCGGCGCAACCGTGCTGCACGAAGGGATCCATGTCGGGATCGCCGTGTCGTCGCCGAGCGGCCTGGTGGTGCCGGTGGTCCGCGACGCCGACCGGTCCCCGGTCACGGCCATCGCGGTGCGGACCCGCGAACTCGCCGGCCGGGCCGCCGACCGGACACTGAGCCCGGCGGACATGGCCGGCGGAACGTGCACGGTCAGCAACCTCGGCATGTTCGGGGTCGAGCAGTTCACCGCGATCATCAACCCGCCCCAGGGTGCCATCCTCGCGGTCGGTGCCGCGCTCGGCGAGCCGCGCCGCATGCGGTACACCCTCACCGCCGACCACCGCATCATCGACGGCGCGCTCGCCGGCCAGTTCCTGGCCACGCTCACCGGCCTGCTCGAACACCCGCTGCGCGCCATCGCGTGAAGGAGCCCGACATGCCACGGACGGCCTTCCCGCCGCTGGAACGCGCCGACCTCGCCACCCACCACGGGGAAGGACACACCTGACCATGATCGAACCCGACGGGCGCAAACTGCTCCGCCTGGAAGTCCGCAACAGCGAAACCCCGGTCGAGCGCAAACCGCCGTGGATCCGCACACGGGTCCACACCGGACCGGAGTACACCGAACTCAAGTCGCTGGTCCGCTCACGCGGTCTGCACACCGTGTGCGAGGAAGCGGGCTGTCCCAACATCTACGAGTGCTGGGAGGACCGCGAGGCCACCTTCCTGATCGGCGGCGGGCAGTGCACCCGCCGCTGCGACTTCTGCCAGATCGACACCGGCAGGCCCACCGCGGTGGACCGCGGCGAGCCCCGCCGGGTCGCGGAATCCGTGCGCACCATGGGTTTGCGTTACTCGACCGTCACCGGTGTCGCCCGCGACGACCTCGACGACGGCGGCTCCTGGCTCTACGCCGAAACCGTCCGGCAGATCCACGCCCTCAACCCGGGCACCGGCGTCGAACTGCTGATCCCGGACTTCCATTCCCGCGACGACCTGCTCGCACCGGTGTTCGGGTCCCGTCCCGAGGTGCTGGCGCACAACCTGGACACCGTCGCCCGGTTGTTCCGGCGGATCCGGCCCGCGTTCCGCTACGACACCTCACTCGGGATCCTGACCAAGGCGCGCGCGGCCGGGCTCGTGACGAAGTCGAACCTGATGCTCGGCATGGGCGAGACCCCGGACGAGGTGACCGCAGCGCTGCGCGATCTGCACGAGGCCGGGTGCGAGATCATCACGCTGTCCCAGTACCTGCGCCCCTCCGCGCGCCACCACCCGGTCGAACGCTGGGTCAGGCCCGGCGAGTTCGCCGAGCACGCGGCGGCGGCCGAGGAGATCGGGTTCGCGGGAGTCCTGGCCGGACCGCTGGTGCGCTCGTCCTACCGGGCGGGCCGCCTCTACGCCGACGTGCTGGCCCGCACCGCCGGGAAGGGCGCCTGATGGGCGCCGTGCCCCGGGTGCTCAGCGTCGCCGGGACCGACCCGACCGGTGGCGCCGGGATTCAGGCCGATCTGAAGAGCATCGCGGCCGCCGGCGGGTACGGCATGGCCGTCGTCACCGCGCTGGTCGCGCAGAACACCACCGGGGTCCGGGCGATCCACCGGCCGGACACCGGTTTCCTGGCTGGCCAGCTGAACGCGGTGAGCGACGACGTCACGCTGGACGCGGTGAAGATCGGGATGCTCTTCGACGCCGGGATCGCCCGCACCGTGCGGGACTGGCTCGCCGCGACCCGCCCGCCGCACGTCGTACTGGACCCGGTGCTGGTCGCCACCAGCGGCGACCGCCTGTCCGGTGACGGTCTCGAATCCGCGCTCGCCGAGGTGATCCCGCTGACCGATCTGGTCACCCCCAACGTCGCCGAACTCGGGATCCTGCTGGGCGAACCGGCCGCGGTGTCCTGGCCCGAGCTGATCGGACAGGCCACACGGCTGGCCGCGCGGCACGGGGTCCGGGTGCTGGCCAAGGGCGGCCACCTCGCCTCGGACGACGCCCGCGACGCGCTCGCCGGTCCCGGCGGCGAGGTGCGGATCTTCTCCGCACCACGGGTGGACACCGTCCACACGCACGGGACCGGATGCTCGCTGTCGGCTTCGCTGGCGACCCACCGCGCCAGGACGGACAGCTGGGAGGCGGCGATCCCGCGCGCCAAGCAGTGGCTCAGTGCGAGCCTCGCGGCGGGCGCGGACCTCGACGTCGGCACCGGGCGCGGTCCGGTCTCCCCTCTGGCCGTCCTGTGGGACCGCGGCGGGGTGCACGCCCCCGATCCCGCGACCGTCCGCACGACGTGGTGGAACGGCATCGCGGACCTGCGCGCGCGAATCCACGACACCGCGTTCGTCACCGGGCTCGGGCAGGGCACGCTGGACCCGCGGGCGTTCGCGTGGTTCCTCGCGCAGGACCTCGTGTACCTCCGCGAGTTCGCCCGGGTGCTGTCCCGGACCGCCGCGCTGGCCCCCACGCCGGAGGAACAGGTCTTCTGGGCCGGATGCTCCCGGGACGCCCTCGTCGGCGAGACGGAGGTGCACACGCGGTGGATCGAGCCGCGACACCGATTCACGGCCGCGCCCGCGCCGGCCACCACGCGCTACACCGACCACCTGCTCGCGGTGACCACGCGCGGGGACTACGCGACGGCCGTCGCCGCCGTGCTGCCGTGTCTTTGGATCTACCACGACGTCGGGCACCGCCTGGGACTGTCCACTGTGGCGGGCAACCCGTTCGCGGACTGGATCCGCTCCTACCAGGACCCCGGAGTCGAACGGATGACGGAGCAAGCCATCGACATCGCCACGACACACGCCGCCTCCGCCTCCGATGCGCGACGGACGGCGATGCAAGCGGTCTTCCGGACCTCCGCCGAGCACGAACTGGCCTTCTTCCGCGCACCGACCCAGGCGAGCGCCGCATGAACGGTCATGCGGACACCGCACTGCGGAGCTGGTGGGTTCTCGGCGCGCTGTCACTGCTGCAGTTCCTGATCGCGGTCGACGTGACCGTCGTCAACGTGGCCCTGCCCTCGATCGGCGCCGATTTCGGGGTCGCGCCCCCGGAACTGACCTGGGTGGTCGTCGCCTACAGCGTCACCGGCGGTGGCCTGCTCATGCTGGGCGGGCGGCTCGGTGACGTGCTGGGCCGCCGTCGCGCGCTGCTGGCCGGGACCTCGCTCTTCGGGGCCGCCTCGCTGCTGGCCGGGCTGGCGCCCTCGTTCGGCGTCCTGGTGGTGGCGCGGCTGTTGCAGGGCGCGGGTGAGGCGCTCGCGTTGCCTGCCGCCATGGCCGCGATCGTGCTGCTGTTCCCCGAGGGGCCGCGCCGCGCGAGGGCACTGAGCATCTGGGCCGCCGTCGCGAGCAGCGGGCTCGTGCTGGGCTTCGTGCTCTCCGGCGTGCTGACCGAACTGCTGGGCTGGCGGTCGGCCTTCCTGGTCACCGTCCCGTTCGTCGTGGTCGTCCTCGGTGGCGTCCCGGCCTTCCTGCCCCGCGACCGGCCGCAGCGGCGGGAACCGCTCGACCTGTCCGGTTCGGTGCTGCTGACCGCGGCCCCGCTGCTGTTCGTCACCGGGGTCAGCGGCGCGCGCGGCCCGTGGCAGGTGATCGCGCTCGCCGCCGCGCTCCTGGCCGCCGTGGCGTTCGTCCTCGTGGAGCGCCGGGCGGCGCATCCGCTGATCCCGCCCGCCTTCTTCCGCAACCGCATCCGGGTGACGGCGAACGTCGCCACCGCCCTGCTCAGCGCGGCATTGTCGACGTCGTTCCTCCTGCTCACCTTCCACCTCCAGCAGCGCGCCGGCCACGATCCGCTGGAGACCGGGGTGGCGCTCCTGCCGCTGGCCGTGACCCTCGTCCTCGCGGCGACGCTGGTCCCGCGCCTGCTGGGACGGTGGGGATTCCGGGCGTGCTCGCTCACCGGCATCGCGCTCACCGCACTCGGCATGGCCGCGATCGCCGTCGCCGCCGGGGACGGCGGCACCGGGTTCGCGATCCTCGCGATGATCCTGATCGCCACCGGGATGGGCTTCGGACTCGTGGGCCTCCAGTACGCCGCGGTGCACGACGTGTCCGACGAGGACGCCGGAACCGCCTCCGGGGTGCAGCGAGCCGCCGACCAGCTCGGCGGCGCCACCGGCATCGCGCTCTACACCGGCATCGGCTTCGGGGCCGGCGCCGCGTGGACCGACCCGTTCGTCACCAGTTGCGTGCTCGCCGTCGGTGGTCTCGCCCTCGCCGCGGTTGTCACGGGCGCCGGCCGAGCAGGCCGTCCGTGACGAGGCTAGCGAGTTCGTGCGCGGTGCGCGCCTGGCTTTCCCTCGTGACCGGCCGGGCCCGGCCGAGCCGGTGCGCCAGCGGTAGCTGCACCAGGCCCGCGACGGGGCTGATCACGGCGAAGAAGAGGACGTCCATCGGCACCGCAGGCATCCGGCCCGCCGCCATGAGGCGCTCGACGGCCGGGACCAGCGGGCCCAGCGTCGGCGTCACGTACTTCTCGTACAGGTAGTCCAGGCGCTCCGACTCTTGCCCGAACTCGTCGGCCAGCAGGCGGGCGAGCAGCGGCGCCTCGACGGCGGACTGGTAGAAGTGGGTGATCACGGCGCGGACCCGCTCGGCGTCGTCGGCGCCGGTGCCGAGCAGGCGCTCGCGTTCCCGCTGGTCGGCTTCGAGCAGTGAATCGACCACGGCGCGCCAGAACCCGGCCTTCGACCCGTAGCGGTCGTTGATGAAGTTGTGGCTGACGCCGAGGCGCCTCGCCAGCTCTCTCGCCGAGGTCCGGTCGTAGCCGAGCTCGGCGAATGCCTCCATCCCCCGCCGCAGGATCTCGGCCTCGCCGGGCACCGGGGGCGCGCCGGCCCCGGGGCGCCCCGGCCTTCGCGCGGTCACCGGCTCCTCTGTCGCCATGCGTGCATTCTCCCCACGACTCGAACCGGGCCCCACGGTCGGGGGACAAAACTTGACACCCGTCAGAATACCGCTAATCTGACGGTTGTCAGCAAACCTTCGGATGGAGCTGTCATGGCGAGGGCAACCCTCGGCGCGAAACCGCCGGAATGGCCGGCCGCCCGCAACTCGAAACCAGGCATCGTCGCGCAGTTCGGCGATGGTCGCGCCGCTCTCGTGGGCTGGGCGCTCACCACGGGAGACCCCCTCGCGGACGCGGTCGTCGAAGAGATCCACGCCGGTGGCCGTGACGTGCGCGCGAAGCTGCACGACGGCATCGAGCACGGGCTCGCCGGCGTCGACAACGCTCCGCCCGGCGTCGCCGCATTGCTCGAACAGACCGAAGCCGCACCCGCCTACGTCGACGACGCGCTGCTGGACGAAGGCTCGCTCCCCTTCTTCAACGCTCCCGCGCCGGTGCACATCATCAGCCTGGCCGCCGCGGCGCTGGTGCGCACCTACCAGTCGCCGTCGATCGCGACCGTCCTCGCGATGACCGGCCGCTTGGTGGACGCGGTCCCGCGGCGCCTGCGGGAGACCGGGCGCTGGGTGAACACCGCGATGCTTCCCGGCTCGCTGCGTCCCGGCCGCAGTGGATATGTCGCCACACTGCAGGTACGGATGATGCACGCGCACATGCGCAGACTCGCGCGCACCCGCGGCTACGACGAGAATGCCTACGGCGCGCCGATCAACCAGGTCGATCTCGTCCGCACCTGGATGGACTTCACCCTGGTCAGCTACCGCGCCGAAGAGGTCATGGGGTTCCCGCTCACCCCCGCGGAACTCACGTCGCTCTACCGGTACTGGTGGTACGTCGGGCACCTGCTCGGAGTGGACCCGCGGCTCATCGAAGGCATCGCCGGTCACGACGACGCCCAGCGGGTCGACGATCTCCTCCAGGCGGTCACCGGGCCGGCCATCCCCGAGACGGCGCGGCTCGCCGCGGCGACGCTGGAGGCCATCGCGGGAACGCTGAACGAAATGACGCACGTCCCGCACGGCCTGGCTCGGCAGGCCCTGCACGCGCTCGCCCGCCGGTTCCACGGCGACGCCGCGATGGACGAACTCGGACTGCCCCGCAGCGCCGTCGCGAACGCCCTGCTCTCCCCCGCCTTCCAGGCCGTCCGGACCCGGCACGCCCGGATGCGCCGCGATCCCGCCGCCCGGCGGAGGGCACAGCTGACCCACATCGAGGCCACGCGGGAGCTGACCGGGGAAACCGGTGAGCACCAGACCTACGAACACGCGACCCGGCCCGGTCTCGAACTCTGAAAGGAAAAAACCCATGCCGAAGTCCACACCGGACATCGAGGTGCCCGACCTGTCCGGCAAGCTCGCGGTGGTCACCGGAGCCAGTGACGGCGTCGGCCTCGGCCTGACCACCCGGCTCGCCGCGGCGGGCGCCGAGGTCGTCATGCCGGTCCGCAACCCGCGCAAGGGCGAGGCCGCGATCGCGAAGATCCGCCGTCAGCACCCCGATGCCGTGCTGTCCCTGCGGAACCTGGACTTGTCCTCTTTGGACTCTGTCGCCGCGGTGGCGGATGAGCTGAACCGGGACGGACGGCCGGTCCACATCCTGATCAACAACGCCGGGGTGATGACCCCGCCCGACCGGCAGACCACCGCCGACGGGTTCGAGCTGCAGTTCGGCACCAACCACCTCGGGCATTTCGCCCTGGTGGCCCGGCTGCTGCCGCTGCTGCGCGCCGGCAACGCGCGGGTCACCTCGCAGGTCAGCATCGCCGCCAACCAGCGCTCCATCAACTGGGACGACCTCCAGTGGGAACGCCGGTACAACGGCAACGGCGCGTACAGCCAGTCCAAGATCGCGTTCGGCCTGTTCGGGCTCGAACTCCAGCGGCGCAGCCAGGCCGGCGGCTGGGGCATCACCAGCAACCTCTCGCACCCCGGCGTGTCGCCGACGAACCTGCTCGCCGCACGACCGGAAGTCGGCCGCGGGCGCGCCACCCCGCTGGGCCGGATCATCCGTGCACTGGCCGCCCGCGGCATCCTGTTCGGAAAGGTCGAGTCGGCCCTGCTGCCCGCGCTGTACGCCGCCACCTCACCCAACGCCGAAGGCGGGTGCCTCTACGGGCCCAACGGTTTCCGGCACCTCTCCGGCCCGCCTGCCGAGCAGAAGATCTATTCACGGCTGCGCAGCGCGGAGGAGGCCCGCCGGATGTGGACCATTTCGGAGGACCTGACGGGAGTGAGCTTCCCGGCCGTGCACGAACCCGCCTGACGCCTCCGGAGCCGCGGCCGGAGTCAGCTGACGGAGCCGGATGGGCCTGGCCGGACTTCACGTCTTCTCCCAGCGGCGTGGTGGGCGGTCGGCGTGCGGTAACCCGGCGAGGAAACCGCCGAACAGGCGCGCCTGCCCGGCCACGAAGGCACGCCGCCGGAGGCCGAGTGCGCGCAGCGCGGCGCCGTGGTACCGGGTCCTGCGCGACGGTTCCGGCGACGCCCTCACCCGCGACGTCGCCGCCCGCGCGCTCGCCGACGAGGACCGGCACGCGCCCTTCCAGGGCACCGACTGAGCGCCGACGTCCGCGCGATGCCCCGCCCGGCGCGGTGGCTCGTGCGCACCGCGACACCGTGTCGCTCCAGCGACGCGGGATCGTCGGCGCCCCGGCGGCCTCCAGCAGGCACGCGAGCAGCCGTGCGTGGTTCTGCTCCTCGGCGACGAACAACCGCACCGCCGCCGCGTAGGCGGGATCACCGGTCCGTTCCGCGGCCCGGACGAGGTTCGCGCCGTCGCCGGATTCGCCGACCTGGAACCGTTGCAGGCTGCGCACCACGGCGGGACCGAGCCGGGCGCCGCGTGCCCAGTCCGGATCACCATCGGCGCGGCGCGCCCGCGCGGCCTCCTCGAATTCCGCCACCCATCCGCTGAACTCCGGCACCAGCCCCCTCCCGATCGCTTCGATGTCAGGACGGGTGACCATGGGGCAGGGTTGCCTGCCAACTGCTCACGCACCGTGACGAAGCGACCGCGCGACACTGCCGATCAGTTAAAATCTTTTCACGTTCCGGTCATGTTTCCGGCCAGATGATCAGTACGATCGGCTCAGGTTCCCCAGAGCAGAAGACTTGGACAACTCAATGCACGTACTGATCCTCATGCCGGCCTCGGCCGGGCAACTGTACCCCGAAGCCGGGCGCCGCATGGGCATCCGCACCACGGTGATCACCAACAACCAGGGCTTCTACCGGCTCGGCGACCACATCCGGGAGTTCATCGACGAGGTGTGCCCGGTCGGCACGCTCTCGCCCGCGGAGATCCGGGAAGCAGCCAGGGAGATCCACCGCCGCGAACCGGTCCACGCGGTCGTCGCCGGGGTGGAGTTCACCGTGCCGATCGCCGCGGAGGTCGCCGCGGAGCTGGGGATCCCGGGGATCGACCCGGCCGACGCGCTGGTGGTGCGCGAGAAGTCCGAGATGCGGGCGCGGCTGCACGAGGCGGGTGTGCGGGCCCCGGCGTTCGTCGTGGCCTCCTCGTCGCGGGAGGCCGCCGACGCGGGTGAGGTCGTGGGCTTCCCCTGCGTCATCAAGCCGGTCGGGATGCTGGGCACGATCGGCGTCCGGCGGGCCGACGGCCGCGACGACCTGGTCGCGGGTTACGCGGACATCATCGGCGAGACGGTGCCGATGGGCGACAGGCTTCCCGGCGCCACCGTGGTGGTCGAGCAGTACCTGCGGGGCAAGGAGTTCTCCGCCGAAGGGTACGTCGAACGGGGGCGGGCCACGGTACTGGCCATCACGGAGAAGTGGCTGGGCCGCGAACCGCACTTCCAGCAGCAGGGCCACATCGTCCGCCCGGCCGCGCAGGTCCCCGGCCACGAGGACGTCACCGCTTACCTCGATCAGGTCACCCGGGCGCTCGGCCTGACGACCGGCCCCTTCCACGCCGAGTACCGCCTGACCGCGGAAGGACCGACGCTGGTCGAGATCGCGGGCCGGATGGGCGGCGACCAGATCGCGGCGATGGTCGAAACCGTCACCGGGCTGTCCCTGGCGCAGGCGGCGATCGCGACGGCCGCGGGCGTCGAGGTCCCCGCCCCGGGCACCCCCACGGCGTCGGCGGCCGGGATCCACTACGTCATCGATCCGGCGCGCTTCGGCGCCACCTACCGCGCGCTGGAGGGCTGGGACGAGGCACTCGCCCTCCCCGGCGTGCGGCGTGGCGGGATCGACATCCCGGCCGGTCAGCCGATCCCGGACCGGCCGGACATGCGGTCGCGGATCGCCCACGTGATGTTCGAAGCCGGCTCCTACGACGAGGCCGTGGCGTTGCGGCGGAAGCTCGAGGAGACGATCAGAGTTGTCGGCTGACCCGGCGCTCACGGCGCCCGTCGCCGCGCCCGGGGCGGACTCGCCCCGCACGCTGTACGTGTCCGTGGTGGCGCGCGCGGCCAACCGCCTCGCCACCGAGACGCTCACCTTCGCGATCCCGCTGCTGATCTACAGCGCCACCCAGAGCCTGGCCTGGTCCGGTCTGACACTGGCGCTGGAGTGGCTGCCGCGGCTGGCCGGAATCCCCGCCGCCGGACCCCTGGTGGACCGCTACGGCGCGCGCCGGTGTCTGGTGATCGCCGAGATCGCGCGGGTGATGCTGCTGCTCGGCGCGCTCGCCGGTGTGCTGCTCGTGCCCGCCGCGTGGCTGGTCCTCGTGCTCCTCGCACTCGCCATCGGGGCGTTCGGCCAGGCCTCCTACATCGCGGTGGAAAAGCTCGGGGTGCAGATCAACGGCTCCAAGCCGATCGCCTGGACCCAGTCGGTGCAGGCCGGGATCGACCAGACGGCGATGGTCGCCGGACCGTTCGTCGCCGGGGTCCTCGTCGTGTGGGGCCCGGTGTGGACGCTGGCCGCGATGCTGGTCCTGGTGCTGATCAGCATGGTGTTGTGCCGCAGGCTGCCGGAGCAGGAGTCCGGCCCGCGGTCGCGGCGGTCCGCGTGGGAGGAGCTGACCGCCGGGGTGCGCGGTGTCCGGCGCAATCCGGCGCTCGTCCACATCGTCCTGTCCACCGCGGCGTTCAACCTGCTGGCCGGGCTGATCCTGGGCATGACGCCCGCCTACGTGGAGGACCGGTTCGGCCTGACCGCCTCGTCGTCGAGCATCGTGCGCACCGCGGGCGCCGCCGCCTCGCTCGCGGTGATCCTCGTGATGACCCGGCTCGCCGCACGGCTGGACATCGTCCGGGTCGGGCTGGTCAGCGGGTTGCTGGCGTGCGCGGGGGCGGTGGCGGCTGGCCTGTCACCGGGCTTCGCGCCGTTCCTGGTGTGGACGTGTGTGTTCCTCGGCGCCGAGGGCGCGTTCGCCTGTTTCCTGCGCATCGCGCGGGCGCGGGTGATCCCGGTGGCCGAGTTCGGGGTCACGGTCTCCGCGGTGGTGCTCCTCGTGCAGGTCCCGTACCCGATCGCGGGCGTCCTCCTCGCGGCCACCCCGCTGGGGAACGTGCCGCTGTTGATGGCCGCGTGCGTGCTCGCCTGTGTCGCCGTGACGCTGTTCAGCTTCTCCCGTCTGCGGCGGTTGCCGTCCTGACGCCGCCCCCGCGGTAACGGTCGATCTCGCGGGCGAGAGCGCCGGCGAGTTCGTCCGCCGTGCGGGTCTCCGCGTAGTGGCTCACGTAGTCGCCGCCGGGATCCATGAGGAAGGTGAACGAGGTGTGCGGCACGCGGTAGTCGTCGAGTTCGTCCGCCCGGCGGGCGAAGACGTGGTACGCGCGCTCGGCCGCCTCGATTTCCGCCGTGGTGCCGGTGAGCCCGGTGTAGCGGGGGTGCCGGTCGCGCAGGTACGCGGCCAGCACCTCGGGCGAATCGCGGTCGGGGTCCACGGTGATGTACAGCGGCTGGATTTCGTCGGCGTCCGGCCCCAGCAATTCGAGTGCGCGGCTGTTGCGGCCCAGCACCGCGGGGCAGATCTGCCCGCAGTGGGTGAAGCCGAAGAAGACGAGCATGAACCGGCCGCGGTAGGTGCCGGGCGTGACCCGCGCGCCCAGGTGGTCGGTGAGGTCGAAATGCCCGCCGACGCGGGCGCGGCTGGAAGACATGTCGGCGTTCTCCTTGGTCACGACCAGTGCAGGGTGAGTGTCGTCTCGGCGTCCAGCGCCGTGGTGATGCACAGCGTTCGTCCTGCCACGGCAACGCGATCCGGATTGTCGCTGTCGGCGACGACGACCCCGTCGAACCGGAGCGTCCACGGCCGGGACGGTGCGTTGGCGATGGTCAGCGAGATGTCGCCGCGCTGCCCGTCGCGCGGGCGCGCGGTGAGCAGCAGTGTGCGGCTGTCGTGGTGGTAGTAGGCGCGCCGCAGGTCGAAGTCACCGTCCTGAGTGGACACGTGCGGCTCGGCGAAGTGCTCGGCGGTCCACGGCCGCTGGTAGAGGGACCAGAGACCGTCCGGCACGTTGAGCCGGGAGTAGCCGAGCAGGGCGTTGCCGGTCATGGCGTCGACCTGGATCCGGTTGCCCTCGGAGTCCCAGGACCGGTCGTTGCGCGGGTAGTACAGGCCGCCGTTGTCCCAGGTGGGGTTCAGGAAGCGGTCGGCGTGGGCCAGCAGTCCGCGCAGCCGTTCGTCCCCCAGTTCGGACAACGCGGCCGCGACAAAGCCGAACGTCGGGTCCACCACCGCTTCGGTGGTGTCCTGGGGCAGGTCCGCGGGCTCACCCGCGTCGAGGGCGGCGCGGACCTTCGGGACGACGGAGGGCGCGTAGGGCGAGATCGTGCCGTCCGGTCCGGTTTTCAGCGTGCCCCGCACCTGCCGGGGGAAGAGTTCCCGGACCAGGTCGCGGTTCCAGGTGTTCATCACCGAGGCCACCCACGCGTCGTTCGTGATGCCCCGTGGCGGGACCAGCTGGTTCTGCCGCACCATCAGGAACGGGTGGTAGGAACCGTTGCCGGCGTAGAGGCCCCGGCGCTCCCAGGCCGCCGCGTAGGCACTCGTCGCCTCCTCGGCGCGGGCCGTGCCGTCGCGGACGTCCTCGAACCGGAAACCCAGCATCGGGAACTGGTTGCAGACGATGAAGATGCAGTTGGGTTCGCAGGCCACCCCCAGCCACCCGTTCTCCACCATCTGCCAGTAGATGGCCTCCCCCAGGCTCGACCGCCGGTAGACGTGGCTTTCCGGGGCCAGGCCCTGGAAGACCGGGTTCCACTCGAACGTCAGCGCACCGGGGCGGTCGTAGCGGTCGTCGTCGAACAGCACCGCGTGCAGCGCGGTCATCGCGTACAGGTGACCGCTGTACATGATGTTCTCCCTGACCACCGGATCGGTCCAGGGTTCGCGCAGCTCCTCGATGTCCGGGTCGAGAACCCTGGCGCCGCGGCTGGTTTCCTTCCAGTAGCCCCAGACGTCGCGGCGCAGCATCTTCTCGACCGCCTTCTCGAAGGCCGGTTTGACCGCCGAGGGCGCGGCGGGCAGCCAGTGGTAGTGCGCGAGGCCGAGCGTGTAGGCGAAGTACGCGAGCTGGTAGCGGTAGGCGTCGAACAGCTCCTGTCCCGGATCGACGCCGCCCATCTTCGACCAGTCACCCGGCACCTGGTGCACGAGGTTTTCGATGTGGCGCAGGTGGCCGAGCTGGAGGTCGTCGAGGGCCGGAACCCGGTCGAGATCGATGCCTGCCGCCGGATCGCCCGTCACGGAGATCACGGTGCCTCCTCCCGAAGTTCCACCTTCCCTGACAGTTGTCAGATTAACTCGATGCCGACGTCTGTCAAGTTTCGTGCACGATCGTGGAACCCGTAGTCGATCAGTAGCGGAGACATCCACCCGGCACGACCGCGCCGGTATCCGCCAGTGCTCTGTCAGGCGGTCGTCCGACGATGCTGGTGGCTGCTCCGCACCGGAGTTCGCCGCAGTTTCACGACCACCCTCGGAGGTTCCTCGTGCAACGAAAACTGGCAAGACTCTTCGCGACCTCGGCACTGGCGGTCGCGGTCACCGTCACCGGCTGGACCGCGACCGCGGCCGTGGCCGGCGCCACCCCACCGCCGTCGGACACCGGCACGGCGACCGCCCAGGACGTGTGGATCGCGTGGAAGGTCTACTCGAGCTACGAGAGCTGCCGGCAGGCCGGCCGCGACATGATCGGGGTCGGCGCGGTCGTCGACTACCGCTGCACCTGGGACAGCCCCAGCTGGCTGCTCGAACTCCGGATGGTGGGCTGACGCGCGCGGTGTGACCGGTCCCGGGTGGGCCGGTCACACCGCCGCTCGCCCGGCGGGTCAGGTGCCGGTGCTCCGGTCGGTCCTGGGGGTGAAGCGGAGCCCGGTGTGGAGGCCACGGGATCGTCCGGGCGCCGCCGGGAGGTCGGCGAGGAGGCTGGTCCGGCCGTAGAACCCGGTGGTGTCCCGCAGGTCGGCGCCTTGGCGCAGGAACAGACCGGGCGCCACGGAGGTGTAGATGTCCGTCGACGAACTGGGCGTTCCGTACGCGGCCAGGATGCGGTCCAGGTCGTCGTCGGCGGTGTAGGGCGGGGTGGTCGTCCGCACGAGCAGATCCCCGTCCTGGACGCTGGTGGTCACGGACCGGTGGAAGGCGGCGTACTCACCGGCCACATCCGGGTCGGCCGACGCCGGGGCCGGGGTGAACGGGAGTGCGGCCCGCCTGCCGGTGAGGTGCTCGATCACCGTGGTGTGCAGCGTGTCGTTGAGTGCCGTGGCGGGGCCGCTGACGAAGGTGACGACGACGGCGTCGTGCTCCGGGACGATGCAGAAACTCGACGTGCCACCCGGGGACCCGCCGCCGTGCCAGGCCGCGGTCGTTCCGGCGATGGGGACCAGCCACCAGCCGAGCCCCATCGGCGGCGCCTGCGGCAGTCCGAGGTCGGCGCTCGGGGTCCGCATCCGCGTGACCAGCCGCTCCGACAGCACCCGCGTACCGTCGGGGGCCAAGCCACCGGCCAGGTGCATGCGGCCGAACGCGATCATGTCGTCGACGGTCACGATCGGTGTCGCACCGGCACCGGCGGCCGACTCGGGCAGGCTGAACAGCGAGGTCGCCCGCAGTTTCCCCGGCTCGCCGGAGGAGAACGCGCCGATCGCGGTGGGACGCAGGAAAGCCTGGGTCTGCACCGCGGTCGCGTCGGTCATGCCGCACGGGTCGAACAGTTCGCTCTGGATCGCCCGCTCGTACGGCAGTCCGGTGTGGTTCTCGATGATCCGCGCCGCGAGGACGAACCCGGGATTGGAGTAGTGCACACCGGCACCGGGCTCGAAGACGCAGCCGAAGCCGGCCAGCTCCGAAACGTACGAGCGGGTCGCGTCCCGTCCGCGCACCGAGGCGGGCATCAGGTCGTCGGCGTCGATACCGTTGGTGTGGTTGAGAAGCATCCGCACGGTGATGGCCTCGGCCGCGTCCGCGTCGGCGAGGGTGAACTCGGGGACGTAGCGGCGCGCGGGCGCGTCCAGGTCGACCACGCCGACGTCGACCAGCCGCAGCAGGGCCGTCGTGGTCAGCACCTTCGTGACCGAGCCGAGCAGCCACCCGGTGTCCGTCGAGAACTCCTGGCCCGTGTTGAGGTTCGCGCAGCCGTGCGCCAGGGCGAACCGGTCGCCGCCCACCGCGACGCCGATCACCGCCCCGGCGACACCCGTCGCGGGCGACTGGGCGCCGAGGATGCCGGCGATCCGGTCGCGCAGGGAATCCAGAACTGCCACGGGTGTTCCTCCTACTGCTGTGAATCGCTGGAGGCGACGGCCTGCAGCTCGACTTTCAGGCTGGGAAAGGCGAGTGCGACACCGAGGGCGTAGCGCGCCGGGTGGTGCCGGGCGAAGAACTCCGCGTAGACGCTGTTGAACCCGTCGAGATCGGCCACGATGTCGGCCAGGTAGACGCGCACGATCCCGACCCGGTCCAGTGACGAGCCCGCGCCGCGCAGGATGGTGTCCAGGTTGGACAGTGCGATCCGCGCCTGCTCCTCGATCGTCTCGCCGACCACCTCGCCGGTGGACGGGTCGATCGGCAGGATACCGGCGGTGTGCACCGTCCCGCCCATGCGGACCGCCGCCGACAGGGGCAGGTTCCCGTGGTCCAGCGCGTTGCCGAGGCGGATCAGTTCAGTGCTCATCGTGCTTGCGTCCCTTCCGGAACCGCTCGGGGGTGAACGGGCGCAGGACACCGGGAGAGCTGCCCGTGGTGATCAGCTCGGCTAGCGTTTCACCCGTGGCCGGCGCGAGGGTGATGCCGAGCATGGCGTGCCCGGTGGACACGTAGACGTTGGCGTAGCGGCTCGACCGGCCGATGACGGGCAGACCGTCGTAGGTGAGCGGGCGCATCCCGCCCCAGACGTCCTCGATCGGCCCGCCTGCCCAGTCGCCCAGGTAGGTCCGGGCCTGTTCGGCGATGGCCCCGACCCGGCCCTGGCGGATCTTTTCGTCGAGACCGCCGAGTTCCATGGTCCCGGCGATGCGGGTACGGCCGTCGGCGTAGGAGCTGACCCCGACCTTCGTGTCGCCGAAATACAGGGGGTGGGCGGGCGGGTTCTCCGTCCGCACCGTGAAGCTGTACCCCTTGCCGCCCTGGACCGGCACGTCCACGCCGAGCTTGCGGGCCAGCGGCTTCGTCCAGGCCCCCGCGGCGAGCAGGACGCGGTCGGCTTCGATGCGCTCCCCGTGGGAGATCGCGGCGGTCACCCGGTCGCCCCTCGTCTCGAAACCCGTGACCTCCAGTCGCTCGCGGATGACCGCACCACGGTCGAGCAGCCGGTCGGCCAGCCCGCGGGTGAGCGTCCGCGGGTCCACGTGCCGTTCGCCGGCGAGCAGGAAACCCGCCGACACCCGCGGGGACAGAGCCGGCTCGAGCCGTCGCATCGCGGACGAATCGAGCGGGACGTGCGGAACCTCGTAGCCGAACCTCGCCAGTTCCCGCAGCGACGCGAGTTCGTGCGCCGCGCCCTGTTCGGTCAGGAACGCGAACAGCAGGCCCTTCTTCCACATGTCGAACTCCACACCGTCCGCGCGGAGTTCGTCGAACAGCGGCATCGTCCTGCGGTTGAGTTCCGCCATCGCCGCGAGGCCCGCCGCGTGGTCGCGCCGGTTGCAGTACCGCCAGAAACGCCACAGCCACAGCGCCAGTGCCGGATCGAGCCGGGGCGGGATGAACAGCGGCGAACTCGGCTTGGCGATGTTTCGCAGCGCGTACCGCCGGACCCACGGCGCCGGGATGGGCGCGGACAGCATGGGCGTGACCCACCCGGCGTTGCCCCGCGAGGCGCCGTCGCCGACGTGGCCGCGTTCCAGGACGACGACCTCGGCACCCGCGCGCTGCAGGAAGTAGCCCGCCGCGAGGCCGATGGCCCCGCCGCCCACGATGACGACCCGCTCACCGTCAGCCACGGGACCCTCCGGCCGGTGCCGTCATGACGTCCCGGAGCACGCGCAGCACGTTCTCGCCCAGGACCTTGCGGATGTCGGATTCGGCGAACCCGCGCCGCACCAGCGCCTCGGTGATCCTCGGCAGGTCCGAGGGGCGGGCGACCTCGGCGTGCCCGGCGGTGGTCACCAGATCGGGCGGGATGATCCAGCCGCCGAAGACCTGCTGGTAGTAGTCGTCGATGAAGTCGGGGCCGAGACCGACGTGGTCGATGCCTGCCACCTCGGCGATCCGCTCGATGTGGTCGACGACCCGGTCGGCCGTCGGATGCCGGGCGTCGATGAAGAACGGGATCGCCGCGGCCACCCCGATGACACCGCCGAGCCGGGCGATCTGCCTGATGTGGTCGTCGTGCAGGTTGCGGTGGACGTCGGTGATGCCGAGGCAGGCCGAATGGGTCGCCAGGAACGGCCGCGTGGCGAGTTCGAGCACGTGGTCGACACCACCGAGGCCGAGGTGGCTGATGTCGAAGACGATGCCGAGCTCTTCCATCTCACGCAGTGCCTCGATGCCTTGCGGCGTGAGGCGGCTCCGTGAAGTCGTGTCGAGGCCACTGCCGTCGGCGAGGAACGTGCGGCCGAAGTGGGCCATGGACACGACCCGGACGCCCACCCGGTGCAGGGTGCGGACGAGCGCGACGTCCTGCCCGATCCCGTGCGCGCCTTCGAGCGCGATGACGAGGGCGATCTTGCCCGCGGCGACCGCCGCGTCGATCTCGCCGCCGGTCAGGCACACCGCCACGTCTTCGCTGTGCTCGGCGGCGAGGCGGTGGATGCGCTCCACCAGCAACAGCGTGCGGCGCAGACCGCCCTCGGACTGGAAGGCCGGTTCGAGGCAGATGGGCAGGATCTGGACGTCGACTCCCCCGGCCCGCAGTTCGGGCAGCCAGAAGTCCTTGAAGTGACCGGGCCGATCGCGCTGGTCGAAGTGGTCGACCAGCAGGATGAGGTCGTTGTGGCAGTCCACCACCACGGCGTCCTGGTGCAGAGACATGACCATCCTGGGGGTTGCGGATCCTCTGGGATCTCGCCAGCGTAATGGCCCTCACGCCCGCGCGGGTGCGCACAACGTCGAACCACGGCGGGTTCGGTTCGACACCTGTCGCGTCAGATGTCGCCGAGGAGCCGCGCCGCCTTGATGCCCAGATGCAGGACCAGACGGCGTTCCCCGTCGCTCAGGTCGAAGCCGGTCAGTTCCCCGACGCGGCGGAGCCGGTGGTAGATCGTCGCCCGGTGCACACCGAGCTGCTCGGCCGCCGCACGGGAGTCACCCGCGCGGTCGAGGAAGGTCTCCGCGGTGACGAGGAGCGCGGGATCGGTGTCGAGGAGCGCGGTGATCGCCTGCGCGACCCCGATGCTCCGGAGCTGGTCGCGCGGCTGGGCGGCCAGCAAGGCGTAGATCCCGAGCGCGTCGTGACGGGCGACGGGCCGGAACACCGGGATCACGTCGGCGACCCGGATCGCGTCGAGAGCCTGCCGGTAGGAGGTCGCGGCGTCGGCCAGCCGCGCCGTCGCACGGCCCACCCCGGCGACCACGGCCCGCCAGCGGTCGGCACGCCCGAGCCGCCGCACCGCCGACGAGCACAGCTCGTCCGCGAGCCGGGGAACGCGCTCCATCGCGCGCCGCGTCACGACGAGCAGCCCGTGGTCAGGGCGGACCAGCACCATACTCTCGCGGAACGGCATCGCGCCGGCCGCCGCGCGCAGCGCCGCTCCGAGCGCCAGCCGGTCACCCTCGTCGACCTGCTGACCGGCCACCGGCAACGGCGCGACGACGACGGCGACGACATCCCCGCGCGCCGCGAACAGATCCGATTCGACGAGCCCGTCGGCGGCGAGTGCGCGGGCCACCTCGTCCTCGGACATCAGGTCCCGCAGGTACTCGCCGACACGCGCGTCGTGCAGCTCGCCCAGCGCCCGCTCACGGAACAGCACCTCCGCGGCTTCGCCCGCCGCGGTGCGGGCGAGAGCGAGCCCGGCATCGTCCACCGGCTCGTCGGCGTCGATGAGCCACAGGTAGCCGAACTGGACGCCCTGGAACCGGATCGGGATGGCGACCCGCGGCAGCAGGTCGAGTTCCGCGGCGGCGGGAAGGCGGACCGGCCCGTCAGCGCGGGAAAGCCGGAACCGCCGCAACCAGGCGACCGCTTCCGGCGGAGCCTCCCGGGTCAGCACCACCCGCGCCCGCATGTCGTCGATCAGGCCGGCCTGCGCGCTGTAGGCGAGCAGCCGGAAATGGACGTCGTCGACCGCGACCGCCCGGCCCAGCTGCCGGGCCAGCGTGTCCACCACCCGCTGGAGGTCTTCGCTCACGCCGGTGAATGTATCCCGGCTGTCGTCACCGCGGTCCGGGCAGACAGGACGGGCATCCCGGCAGGCGAGCACCGTGGTGGAGGAACCGGTGGTACCGGCTCTCCTCCTCGGCCGGGCCGGGAAGGTCCGCGGTCAGCAGCGGCCGCTCGGGAAGCGCGCCGAGGTCCACCCGTGCGCCGCCCTTGATGACCGCGTGGATGCTCTCGTAGTTTTTGGCGCCCTGCAATGGATCCGCGTCGAGCACCACCAGGTCGGCGATCTTGCCCGTCTCGATCGTGCCGAGGTCGTCGTCGACCCGGTATGCCTCGGCCACGTTGCGGGTCGCGGCACGCAGCAGCTCCATCGGCGACATGCCCTTCTCCTCCATCGCCCGCAGCCAGACGAAGTGACCTGTCGCGAGCCGTCCGAGAGCTTCGCCTTCGGGCAGGCCGTTCCAGGTGTTCTTGATCATCGGCTCGCGCATGACCTCCGGGGCGATGATCCCCCCGTCGTTGGCCATGAGGATCGTGGCACCGGAGCCGACGAGGTTGCGGCAGTTGGTGTCGGCGGCCTTCCACATCGTCCATTCGAAGTCCGAAACGGACTCCTTCAGCACCGAGAGCCCGTTGTCGGTCAACGGGAACAGGACGGCACCACAGCCCCGCTCCCCGAACAGGTCAAGCGTCTCCCGCGGGATTTCGGTCGGCCCCGTGACGTTGCAGTGCTGGATGAGGTCACAGCCCGCTTCCAGCGAGAGCCGGAGCCCTTCGACCGACGAAACGTGCGACTGCGCGGTCAGCCCGGCACGGTGGGCTTCGTCGGCGATGACCCGCTGCGTGCGGCCCGAGAACTGGAGGAAGGCACCGGCCGCGGTCGCGCCGTGCTCATTCGACGCGAACTTGACGAAGTCGATGCCGCGCCCGATGTAGTCCCGGACCTCCTCGCCGACCGCCTCGGGCGTCAGCCACATCAGGTGCCGCCCGGTGTTCTCCACCCACATCGCGTTGATCCGGTCGACGAAGTAGGAGCTGCCGACCCCGCTGATCCGCCCGTCGAAATCACCGGAGAACGGCCCGTCGAACCCGACGATGTTGCCGGCACAGCGGATGCGGCTGGCCACGATCTCGCCCCGGTCGATCCGGTCGCGGACGGACGTCAGCGCACGACGCGGACCCCACGTGTCGAACACCGTCGTCATCCCGCTTTTCAGCGCGATCTGCGCGGCTTCGGTGATCAGATCCTCGTAGCGGTCCTCGTAGCGGACGAGGGTTTCGAGGAAGACGCTCATCAGCAGATGCACGTTCGCGTTCATCAGCCCGGGGATGAGGTACTTCCCACCGAAGTCGACGGTCTCGACGTCCGCGGGGACGCGAAGGTCCGCTTCCCGGCCGATCGCCGCGATCCGGCCCTCGTCGATGAGGATGGCCCGGCCATCGACGCCCTGGTCGGCAACGCCGTCGATGATGGTCGCGCCGGTCAGCAGCTGGGGCATGTGGTCCTCCCGTGGTCGCCTCGGCAGCACCCGGCCGCCGCCGCCCGGCGCCGGCACTCCCTCGTGCCGGTCCCCGCCGTCGAGGCATCAGTGTCGCCGCCACAGCGGCCCCGGCCTAGGGACAGCGGTCGAATCCTGCCACCTCGGATACGACAGCTGTCGTAGGACCACTCGCCGGGTCACGGTCAGGGCCGCGCGGCGAGTTCGTAGCGTTTGTCCAGCCAGCGGACGATTTCCGCGGCGGCCAGCTCGTTCCCGGTCGGCTCGCCCGCGGCGATGGGGCCACCGAAGTGCAGGCCGCGGACCGTGGCCGTGCTGAGGTCGTCCGCCGCGAGCGCGCCTGCCATGCGGCCGGTATCGCCGGGGAAGGCGGCCTGGTCACCGGTCAGCTCGACGAACAGGGACGGCACGGTGACCCCGTGGGCGCAGCGCACGAAGTCGGCGTTGGAGCTGAGCCCGGACCACGTGGACAGCCACGCTTCCGGCGTGGTGAGCCGCCCGAAGCCGACTTGGCCGTAGTTGATGAGGTCGGGCCGGGCGCCGAACAACGACCCGTACGGGCGTTCGCTGGGATCGAGGGACAAGTCGACGTTCCGCGGATCGGCATCGGTCCGGAACACCGTGATGATCCGCGGCGCGAGCGAGCGGCGCCGGTGGACCGGGTCGCCACCGGCCTTGAAGGCCGCACGCGCCTCCGCGGCGCGCGCCAGATGCTCGCGCGCGGCGGCGTCGATCCGGGCGACCCGATCACGTTGCGCCGCACGGTAACGCGCCAGGAACTCGGGTGTGTAGGACGAGCTCGCGGGCGGCTCCGCGAAACCGTTCGCGGGGTCGAACGGGTCGAGGTCGGGCACCACGGACATCGGGTTCCGTTCGTCGGCCACCGACGGATCGATGCACGCGAGCAGCAGCTTTCCCTGCCCGGGGTGCGGGGCGAGGAAGACGGCGCCGTCCGCGAGGGGCATCTCCGCATCGGCCAGCGGGACCGGTCTGCCTCCCGGGGTGGCGGTGATGCGGCGGGAGGCGGGCAGGCCGGCCTGCTCCAGGTAGAAGGCGTAGAGCGTGCCGCCGCCGGAGTGCCCGAGGGTGACGATGGAGGCGAAACCCCGTTCCCGCAGGAACACCAGGCCCGCGGCGACGTCGAGCAACGCCTGCTCGTGCACCAGGTTGAGGTCGTTGTTGACCGACCGGGTGTGCTGCGTCCACACCGCCGCACCCGCCTGGAGCAGCAGGGGCACGATCGGGTGGTGGGTGACGTCCTGACGCGGGTGCATGAGGCAGACAACCGTCGTGGCGCCCGGCAGCGTCGTGAGGACACCTCGCACGGTCGCTCCGTCGGCGGTGGTCAGCTCGTGCACCGTGGTCGTGGTGTTCCCCGGACGGCTGCCGGACGGGAGATAACGTCCGGCGCCGAGGCGGGACGCGCCGCCGGTCACGCCGGCTCCACCCGCAGCGCGTCCTTGTCGTGCTGGGTGATGCGGCTGTCCCTGGCGACCCCGCCGACGGCCGAGTACCACACCGCGTGGCGGCACCCGGTGGCCCGGCGGTCGATCACGATCGTGCCCGCCGCACTGATCTCGAAGTAGGGGCCGATGCGCCCGACGGTCACCGCGGGGTCCTCGGCAGCCACCTTGGCGACCGGCGTGTTCTCCGGGACGTCCAGGACGTAGAGCGTGCTCACCGCCCGCTCCCCTGCGCCAGTTCCCAGTCAGCGGCCCGCTCGACGATCAGTTCCGCCTTGCGCGCCAGCAGTTTGCCGAACGTCGGCTCCGGCTCGCCGACCACGTCGAGCAACGCGTCGATGGTGAGGTTGGCGTCCAGGTCCTCCTGGGGCGTGACCGGCCGCATGGCCCTGGTGATCTCGAACATGTAGCCGTTCGGGTCGTGGGTGTAGATCGACTCGATGGTCTCGTGCTGGACCTGCATCTCCACCGGCCAGTCGCTGGCGTCCAGGCGCCGCCGGTACTCCAGCAGATCCTCCTCGTTCTCCACGTGGATCGCCAGGTGCCGCGACCGCACGAAGAACTCCGGGACATCGGCGCCGAACCGGGCGTAGACGTCGCCCCTCGCCCCCTTCGCGCCGCCGATGTCCTCGCTCGCGCCGAAGTAGTAGAAGAACGCGATGCGGTCCTCGTTGCCGATGTCGAAGAAGAAGTGGATGAAGTCCGGGTGGTCCTCGGGTCCCCATCCGGCCGCGCAGATCGAGTGCACGACCGGGAACCCGAGCACGTCGCGGTAGAACCGCACCGTCGCGGCCGGGTCGAACGTCGGGAACGCGACGTGGTCGACTCCGCGCACCCGGTGGTCCAGCTCTGTCATGGCCATCCTCCTGCCTGCTTCGAATGCCGTGCTGTCCGCAACGCTACGACGCGTCTACGGATGAGTCAACAGTTTGACGAGTGAGATAAAAGCAGGGTGACCGGGATGGTCCGTGGGCGCACGCCGACGAGCTCCCCTCCCGGTGCGGGGTGGGGAGCTCGTCGGCGTGCGGGTCAGTTCTTGATGATGCGTTCGAGGTGGTCGAGGTCCTGCCGCAGCATCTTCAACGCGGCTTCCGGCCCCTCGCCGTCGAGGAGGTGATGATCCGCCCTGCGCAACGCGGCGATCGCCATGTCGGCGAGCTGCTCGGTGACGCTGTCTTCGCTGTCCCGGCCGCCGGGCTGGAACCACCACGCCACCCAGTTGCACAGTCCCAGCACGCCCAGCGCGGCGATCCGGGCGTCGACCGGCCGGAACTGGCCTGCCCTGATCCCGTCCTCGACGACCTGGGCGACCGTCTTCAGCACCACGCGCCTGCTCTCGTCGTAGGCCGCGGTCAGCTCGTCCGGGAGCTCGGCTTCGGACCGGATGAGGAGGCGGAACCTGGCCGGCTGGGTCACCCGGCGCCGCACGATGACCTCCACGATCGCGCGCAGCTGCGCCACCGGATCGAGGGCCGTGTGCGCCAGCAGCTCCTTGAGCTCGACCAGCGGACCGTCGGTGACCTCGGTGACCAGCTTGGCGAGCAACTCGTCCTTGCTCTTGACGTAGTAGTACAGAGCGGGCCGGGTGATGCCGATCGCGTCCGCGATGTCCTGCAGGCTCGTACCGGCGAATCCGCGTTCGGCGAACAGCCGGGTGGCCTGCTCGTACATCTCGTTCTCGACGAGCTCGCGGCGGGCGGTCGTGACGCGGGCCGGCTTGTCACCGTTCGCCGCGTCGGTGCCGCCGGCCCGCGGAGACGACGTCTCAGCCTTCCGCGGTGCGGACTTTCGCCGCGAGCTGCCGGTCATGGTGACCATGATAGTGGGGCAGGGGTGGGGGCACGCTTCACTGTGTCGCCACGGATGCCCGGTCCGCGGACAGGAGCCGTCCGGCTCCCGGCAACACCGGGGGCAGGCCGAGGTGACGCAGCAGGGTGAACGCACCGGCCGTGGCGGCCGAGAGGACGGGAATGCCGAATTCGGCCTCGGCGGGTTCGATCAGGTCCAGCGACGGCATCTGCACGCACGCGGAGATGACGAGCGCGTCGGCACCGGAAAGATCGAGCCCACGAGCCGCCCGCATCACCCGGTCACCCGGGATGCAGCCGACCTCCGCGTTGTCACCCACTTCGAGTGCGGCCCAGTCGAGCACGGTGATGCCCTCCGACTCGAGGTAGGCGACGACCTGTTCCGCCAGCGGGCGCAGGTAGGGGGTGACCAGTGCGATGCGGCGGGCGCCGAGAGCGGCGAGCCCTTCGACGAGCGCCCCGGCGCTGGAGAGCACCGCCGGCCGCTGGCCCGCGCTCGCGAACTGCGCGGTCACCGCGGCCTCGGTGCGCTGGTGCTCACCGGGTCCCTGGGCCATCAGCGCGACCAGGCACGCGTAGAGCACCGCGTCCACACCCGCGTCGACGAGTTCGTCAACGCACCGTTCCCGCTGCGCGTTCATGGCCCGCAGCTCCTCCGGGGACACCTGGTGCATCCGCATCCGGCTGGAGTGGAAGGAAAACCGGCCGCCGTCGTGGCGGCCCAGCAGCGCGGGAACCTCCGTCTCGACCGTGACGTTGGAGCTGGGGACGACGAGTCCGATGCGGTGAGTGGTCACCGGGTTCCTCCTGAAGTGGGTGCCGTGACTGCGCTTTCCTGCCCTTCGGCCGCGGCGCGCTCGGCCGCGATCTTCCGGACGATGTCGGCGTGCAGGCGCTTCTTGTCCATTTTCCCGACCAGGGTGCGGGGGATCTCGGGAAGCGGTTCGATGCGTTCGGGCCATTTGAACTTCGCCACCTGCAGCGCCGCGAAATGCTGCTGCACCTGATGCAGGGTGAGTGGTTCACCCTCCACCACGACGTAGGCGCAGGCGCGCTCGCCGAGCCGGGAATCGGGCATGGCGACCACGGCGGCACCGACCACCCGCGGGTGGCGCAGCAACAACGATTCCACCTCCTCGGCGTTGATCTTCTCCCCGCCCCTGTTGATCAGGTCCTTGATCCGGCCCTCGATGGTGACGTACCGTTCCCCGTCGATCCGCCGGATCGCGGCGAGATCCCCGGTCCGGTAGAAGCCGTCCGAAGTGAACGCCGTCCCGTTGTGCTCGGGTGCGTCGAAGTAGCCGCGGAGGGTGTAGGGGCCGCGGCAGCACAGTTCGCCGATCTCCCCGTCGGCGACCTCGGTCTCCTCCCCCGGCACGAGAACACGCACTTCATCCAATGTGGACAAGGGAGTTCCGACCGTCTCCGCGCGCGCCTCACGGGGGGCGCCGGGACGGGTCGTGAGGAACAACCCCTCCCCCATGCCGAACAGCTGCCCGGACCACAGTCCACGGCGTTCGAGTTCCCCGAAAAGCTCGGCGGGCACTTTGGTGCCGGAGAGCACCACCTGGTTCGCCGACGCCGTGGCGGCCGCGAAACCGGGCAGGCCGACCGTCTTGAAATGCCCGTGGCCGAGCAGCGCGTGCGTGACGCCTTCCCTGGCCATCAACGGCAACGAGACGTCCGGATCGGCGGTGCCGAGCACCAGGCACGCACCCACGCTGTGCGGGCCGTGAACCGCGCACACGATCCCCGCGTTGTGGATGACGGGAATCAGGTGCGCGACGCGGGTATCGGCGTCCCACCCCCACGACCGCGCGTACTCCGCGGCGTTGTACCAGTATTCGGCGTGCAACCGCGGGATCACCTTGGGCACGCCGGTGGTCCCCCCGGAGAGCTGGAAGACCGCGACGTCGTCGGGGCCGATGCCGCGCTGGACCTCCTCGACGGTCGCGCGCGCGGTCCGCGGGTCGATGCCCGCACCGAGGGATTCGATCGCGGTCACGCCCGTGTCCGTGGTCCCGCCCAGCACCAGCACGTGCCGTAGCGACGGGTGGTCCCGCCGGTGCTCGACGGCGAAGCCGACGAGGTCGAATCCGCGTGTGCCCGCCTCGACGAGGTGGGCGACGGCGCCGACCCGGCGGCTGATCTCGCCGATCTCGTGGCCACGATGGGCGGCCAGGGTGCACACCGGGACCAGCCCGGCCTTGAGCACCCCGTACCAGGCGAGGATGACCCCCAGCCGGTTGGTCACCTGGAACAGCACCGGGTCGCCCGGGACGAGTCCCAGCCCCACCAGGCCGGCCGCCAGGCGATCGGTGCGCTCGTCCAGTTCCCGGAAGGTCATCCGCCCGTCGACCGCGACGACGGCGTCGCGGTCCGGATGACCGGTCGCGACCGCGTGCAGTTCGTCCGCGATGGTGCGCGTGCCCCACAGCCCTGCCTGCCGGTAACGGCGCACCGCGTCTTCGGGGTAGGCGACCAGCCGCGAACCCCACCTGCCGGTGTTCATGCCTCCTCCTCCGTGAACGAGACCAGGTCACAACGCCCGCTGATCAGGCCGGCCGCCAGATCCGCCCGCGCGCTCGCCGGACCGTCCACGATGATGAGCCCGCCGACTTCGGTCCGCACCCGTTCGGCCAGGTCCAGCCTGGTCAGCACCGCGAGGCGGTCCGCGGGTCCGGCGAACCGGAACCCGTCGGCTCCGTCCCGGCGGGCCTGCCGCGCCCGCGCGACGACGTCGTCTCCGGTCTTGTTCCAGGGGTCGGTGACGACATCGGCGAACTCGGTGACGGTCAGACCGTCCGGCACGGCGGGCAGAACCCGGTGGGGGAACTCGGTTTCCCCGTGCCGCAGTGGTTGGTCCAGCACCCAGTCGACGAGGTCCCCCGCCGGGGGCGGGGCCTTCGCGTACTGCTCGGCGGCGGCGGTGACGACGTCCGGGTTGCCCTCGGCGAAGCGGTCGAGCGGGACGTTGCCCGCCCTGGTCATGTAGGCGACCATGAGCTGTTCGACCGGGAGGTGCAGACGCGACGGGAACGATTCCCACCACAGCCGGCTGCGCCGCGCCAGCTCCTGCAGCCGCTCGACGGCCGGGCGGCGCGTGGCCTCGTACCGCGCATACGCCGAACCCACGTCCGGCTCCTGGTCCAGCGCTTCGACCAGCGCGATCGCGTCCTCCATCGCGAGCTTCGTGCCCGAGCCGACGGAAAAGTGCGCGGTGTGCGCCGCGTCCCCGAGCAGGACCGTCCGCCCGTCGGACCAGCGCGCGCACCGCACGGTCCGGAACCGGGTCCAGCGGGTCCGGTTGCCGATCAGCGGATGTCCGCGCAGTTCCCCGGCGAACACCTCTTCGAGGTAACGCAGGGAGGTGGCGTCGGAGGCGTCGGGCGGGGTCGCGTCGGTCGTGCGGTCGAACCCGGCACGCCGCCAGGTCTCCTCGTCCGTCTCGATCAGGAACGTGCTGCGCCCGCCCGAGTAGGGATAGGCATGGGTCACGAACACGCCGTGCCCGGTTTCGACCGGGGCGAACAACGCGTCGGGCAACGCGAAGTCGGCGCCGCACCACAGGTAGAGCCCGCGTCCGACGTCGATGGTCTCGCCGAAGTCACCCGCGGCCCTCGTGGCGCTGCTGACGCCGTCGGCGGCGATGACGACGTCCGCGTCGAACTCGCCGGTGCCGCGCCGTGTTCCGTATTCGATGCGGACCCCGGCCTTTTCGGCGTGCCGTTGCAGTACGGCGAGCAGTTCGGTCCGTGCGATGCCGATCAACCGGTCGTTGCGCACGCGCGTCATCCGGCCGCCCACCGACATCGTCATGTCGTGGCGGCATCCCGCGACCACCAGGTCCCGGAGCGTGTCCGGATCGGCGGCTTCGAGTTTGCGCTGGGTGCCCGCCGCCAGGCCCACGCCGAAACCGAACGTTGTGTCCGGATCGCCCTGCTCGTGCACGACGACCTCACAGGACGGCTGGGCCAGCTTCAGCAGGCGCGCGGCGTACAGACCGCCGGGGCCTCCGCCGAGGACGGCGGCGCGGCGTACTTGCATCCTGACCTCCACTTTCACGGCTCACTCATCGATTGACGACAACGTAAATGATTAGACATAGACGAAGAAGAGTCAAGGACCGGGGCGCTTGACGTCAAACACATACGTTTAATACTCTACATATCCGTAACCACTCGTGGCCTCCGGACGCGCCCCGTGGGCGCCCCGCAGCCGCCTCCACGCAAAGGAGCGTGAGTCATGGCGTATGTCATCGGCGTGGACGTGGGCGGCACGTTCACCGACGCCGTTCTCGACGACGACGCGGGGACGGTTCTCGCCGCCAAGTCCCCGTCCACCCCGCCGGACTACTCCCGTGGCGTCCTCGACGTCCTGGAGCTGCTGGCCGAGCAGCTGGGCAGGCCGCTGCCGGAGATGCTGGCCGACACCCACCACATCGCGCACGGCACGACGTCCTCGCTCAACGCGCTGGTGATGGGCAACGTGCCCCCGGTCGGATTCCTGACCACCAGGGGCCACCGCGACTCGATCTTCATCATGAACGTCGAAGGCCGCTACCTCGGCCGTTCGCCGCACGAGCTGCAGAACGTGCTCGGCCAGGCCAAGGACCACACCCTGCTGCCGAAACGCCACGCGCTCGAAGTGACCGAACGGATCGACCGCGACGGCCGCGTCGTGGTCCCCCTCGACGAGACCGCGGCCCGCGCCGCCATCCGGGCACTGCTCGACGACGGCGTGCGCGCCATCGCCGTGTCACTGCTGTGGTCGTTCCGCAACCCCGCCCACGAACGACGGCTCCGCGAACTGGTCGCCGAGCAGGACCCGGATGTCTTCGTCGCGCTCTCCAGCGAGGTCAGCCCCCGCATCCGCGAGTTCGCCCGCAACGCCACCACGATCATGAGCACCCAGATCGGCCCTGGCCTGCGCGACTACCTCACCACCCTGGAGAACACACTCCACGAGAACCGGCTGTCCGGCCCGCTGCTGGTGATGCAGAGCAACGGCGGTGCCGTCGCGGCCAAGGAAGCGCCTGCCACCGCGATCAGCACGGTCGGGTCCGTCCTGACGGGCGGGGTGATCGGGTCGGTGGCGCTGGGACGTCAGCTGGGCCACCGCAACATCATCTCCACCGACGTCGGCGGCACCACGTTCCTGGCCGGGCTGGTCGTGGACGGCGAACCGGTCCGCGACACCACCACCGTGATCAACCACCACCCGATCAACGTGCCCACCCTGCGGGTCGACGCGATCGGTTCCGGCGGCGGCGCGATCGCCTGGCTCGACGCGGGCGGGAACCTGCGCATCGGCCCGCGCAGCGCGCAGGCCGTGCCAGGCCCCGCCTGCTACGGCAACGGCGGCACCGAGCCGACCAACACCGACGCCAACCTCGTGCTCGGCATCCTGCCCGAGCGCGGTCTGCTCGGTGGTCGCAAACCGCTGTCACTCGACCTGGCGCGCCAGGCGATCGACACGCAGATCGCGAAACCACTCGGCCTCTCGGTCGAGGAGGCGGCCGCCGCCATCTACACGGTGCAGAACGCCCAGACCGGCGACCTGTTGCGCAAGACCGTCGTCGAGGCCGGGCACGACCCGCGCGAATTCGTGCTCTACGCGTTCGGCGGCGCCGGGCCCGCGCACTGCGCCGGCTACGCCGCCGAGGTCGGGGTCGACGAGGTCGTGGTCCCGCTGGGCCCGGTGGCGTCCGCCTTCTCCGCCTACGGCCTGGCATCCTCGGACATCGCGCTGGCGGCCGAGCTGTCCGATCCGACGATCGTGCCGTTCGATCCGGCCCGGGCCGAACGGAACTTCGCCGATCTGGAGAAGCAGGTCCGCGAGGGGCTCGACCGCCAGGGCGTGCGGTTCAAGACCGTCGAGCTGCACCGCGAGATCGACATGCGCTACTCGATGCAGCTCGCGGAGGTCACCACGCCGGTGGTGAGCGGTCCGCTGGACGCGCCCGCGATCGAGGAGGCCGCGGAGGCGTTCGAGGAGCGCTACGCCGCGCTCTACGGCAAGGACGCGGGCTTCCGCGAAGCAGGCATCCAGGCCATCACCTTCCGGGTACGGGGCATCGGCGTGCTCCCGTTCTCGCCCGAGCTGCCCACGGTGCCGGCCGCGGACTCACCGGATCCGGCCAGTGCGCTCGCGGGACGGCGGCCGGTGTGCCTCGACGCCGCCACCGGCTACGTCGACACCCCCGTCTACGACTACCGCGAGCTGCGCGCCGGGCACGAGCTCACCGGCCCGGCCATCGTCGAGGTCCCCACGACCACCGTCGTCGTCCCGAGTGGCACCACCGGCGTGGTGGATTCGCTCGGCAACCTGATCATCCGCCGCACCGCCGGGAGCACCTCATGAGCATGCCCATCCTGGGTTCCGAGACCTTCTCCAGCCGCCCCGTCGATCCGGCCGAGTTGCGGCGCTCGCTGCCCACCGCACTGCCGGTCCACTCCGTCACCCAGGAGCAGGTGGACGCGCTCGACCCGCTCACCTACGAGGTGGTGCGCCACCGCCTGTGGTCGGTGACCGACGAGATGGGCGAAGCGCTCAAACGCATGTCCGGTTCCCCCATCGTGACCGACGCCAACGACTTCGACTTCGCCATCTCCGACGAACTCGGCCAGGAGGTCCAGGTCGGCCTCTACAACACCATGCTGGTCGGAGCCGTCGACCTGGCCATCTACTGGACGCTGCGCAACCGCGCCACCAATCCGGGGATCACCGACGGGGACATGTTCCTCACCAACGACCCGTGGGTCGGCGGCGGGCTGCACCAGAACGACGTCATGGTCTACCAGCCGGTCTTCCACAACGGCGAGCTGTTCGCCTGGACGAGCGCGATCTGCCACGAACCGGACCTCGGCGGCGTCGGGCTCGGCTCCTTCGCGCCCGCGGCGCAGGACGTGTTCTCCGAATCGCTGCCCACCCCGCCCGTGAAGGTGGTGCGCGACTTCCAGCTCCAGCGCGACGTCGCCGACGTGTGGGTCCGGCGGTCCCGGGTGCCCATGCTGGTCGCGCTCGACCTGCGCGCCAAGATCGGGGCCAACAACGTGGGGCGGGAACGCCTGCACGCGCTGATCGAGCAGTACGGCGCCGACACCGTCAAGGCCGTCATGAAGCGCATGATGACCGACGCCGAAACCCGGCTGCGCGGCAAGCTCGCCGGCCTGCCCGACGGCAGCTGGAGCGCCACCGGATACCAGGACCAGTCCCACGAGGGCGACCGCGGCCTGCACAAGATCACCGTCACCACCACCAAGACCGGCGACCACCTCACCTTCGACTTCACCGGGACCGACCCCCAGTCCGGTGTGGTCAACTGCACCTACGCCGGCCTGCGCGGCGGCGTCATGCTCGCACTCCTGCCGATCCTGGCCGGTGACATCCCGTGGTCGGCCGGCGGGCTCATGCGGTGCTTCGACCTCGTCACCGAAGAGGGCACGCTGAACAACGCCACCTACCCCGCCGCGGTGGGTCGCGGGCCGATCGGCCCGGCCTGGCTCACCGGCAACCTGGTCGCCGAATGCCTGGCCCAGATGCTCGACCGCGACCTCGAACTCGGCAAGAACGTGCAGGCCACCTGCTGCGGTACCTGGGACACCGCCGTCATGGCCGGACTCGACGAACGCGGCGAGCACCCGTCCCCGTTCCTCAACATCATCATGGAGCCGATGTCCGGCGGGTACGGGGCGCGCCCGCACACCGACGGCATCGACACCGGTGGCCTGTTCTGCATCCCCATGGGCCGCATCCCCGACGTGGAGATGACCGAGTTCCTCTACCCGGTCCTGACGCTGTGGCGGCGCGAGGTGCCCGACTCCGGCGGCCCCGGGCGGCACCGCGGCGGCGTCGGGGCCTCGATCGCCATCACCCCGCACGGCACCAGCGTCCCGATGGGTCTCGTCCTCGCCTCCAACGGCAAGGCGGTCTCGCAGAACAGCGGCCTGGCGGGCGGGCACCCGGGCAACACCGGTCTCGACGTCCTGGCCCGCGACAGTGCCATCACCGACGTCCTCGCCTCCGGGCGGATTCCCGCGAGCCTGTCGGAGATCGACGGGACGCTGGAGCCCGCGCAGAACTACGCCTCCAGCTACCTGGCGCCGGGCGAAGTGTTCGTCATGACCTGGCAGGGCGGCGGCGGTTACGGCGATCCCCTCATCCGCGATCCCGGCGCGGTGGCCAGGGACCTGCGCGAGGAGAAGATCACCGCCGACGCGGCGAGGGCCGTGTACGGGGTGATCGTGGCCGACGGCGCGGTCGATGAAGCCGCGACCACGGCCGAACGCGACCGGCGGCGGGCAGAGCGCCGGCACCGCTCCGTCGTGTCGCGGGCACCGTCCGGGCGCAAAGCCGATCTGTCGTCGGGCAAGCGCCTCGACGACAACCTGGTCGAGATCACCGACGGGACACGGAGCGCGGTGGCCTGCCGCCACTGCGCGGAAGACCTCGGCGACAGCGACGGACTCGCGCTCGCCGTCCACGACGGACCCGCCACCGAAGCCGGCCCGCAGATCATCGCCGTCGCGGCCGATTACGTGGACGCCGAAGTGGTCTTCCGGCAGTACTGCTGCCCGTCCTGCTGGACCGCGCTGTACTCCGCGGTCGTCCCCGCCGACCACCCCGCACCACCCCTGGGCAGGGTCACCACGGCAGCGTGAGAAGACCGGGTGGGTGGGCCGAAACCGGCCCGCCCACCCGGAGCTTTCCCGCTCCCGTGCGGGGGATCATCGGCCGTGGGATTCGAGCAGCCGCAACCACACCTCGCTGACGGTGGGGAACGCCGGGACCGCATGCCAGAGCCGGTCCAGCGGCACCTCGCCCGCCACGGCGATCGTGGCGGCGTGCAGCAGTTCCGCGACATCCGGGCCGACCGCGGTGAACCCGACGATCACCCCGCGGTCCTCGTCGACGACCATCCGGGCGCGCCCCCGGTACCCCTCGGCGTGCAGGGCAGCCCCGGCCACGGCGCCCAGATCGTGGTCGACGACCCGGATCCGCGTCCCGGCGGCCTCGGCCCCGGCCGCGGTCATGCCCACCGACGCGATCTCCGGGTCGGTGAAGACCACCTGCGGGACCGCGCGCTCGTCGGCGGTGGCCGCGTGCCGGCCCCACTCGCCATCGTCGACCGGCTCGCCCTTCGCGCGGGCCACGATGACCTCACCTGCCGCCCGCGCCTGGTACTTGCCCTGGTGCGTGAGCAGGACCCGCCGGTTCACATCGCCGACGGCGTAGAGCCAGCCCTCCGCCCCGGCGACCCGCATCGTGGCGTCCACGGTGAGCCAGGCGCCCGGTGTGAGGCCGACCGACTCCAGGCCGAGGTCACCGGTGTTCGGCGTACGGCCGGTCGCGACGAGGAGTTCGTCGGCGTGGATCTGCTCGCCGTCGGTGAGCGTGATCGACACCGTGCCGTCGGCGTTGCGTTTGACCGATCCCGCCTCGGCACCGATACGCACCGCGACACCCTTGTCCCGCAACGACTCCGTGACGAGCTCACCGGCGAACGGCTCGTTGAGGTGCAAGACACCATCGCGGGCCAGCACCGTCACCGACGACCCCAGCTCGCTGAACGCGGTCGCCATCTCCGAGGCCACCACCCCGCCGCCGATCACGGCCAGCCTGCCCGGTACCTCCTTCGCCGCGACCGCCTCCCGGCTGGTCCACGGGGACGCGGCGCGCAGACCTTCGACATCCGGGATCAGCGCGCCGCTCCCGGTGGCGACGACGACCGCGTGCCGTGCGGTCAGCGTCGTCGCGGCGCCGTCGGCACCGCTCACCTCCACGACCCGCTCGGCGGTGATCCGGCCGTGCCCCCGATACAGCGTGATGCCCGCCGACTCGAGCCAGGACACCTGGCCCTCGTCCCGCCAGTTCGACGCGAAGGAGTCACGGCGGCGGAGCACGGCGGCCACGTCGAGTTCGCCGGTCACCGCCTCCCGCGCTCCCGGCACCCGCCGGGCGGCCCGCAGCGCCGCGCCACCGCGCAGCAGCGCCTTGGTCGGCATGCAGGCCCAGTAGGAGCACTCGCCCCCGACCAGTTCCCGCTCCACGATCGCGGCGGTCAGCCCGCCCTGGACGACCCGGTCGGCCACGTTCTCCCCGACCGGTCCCGCCCCGATGACGATGACGTCGTAGGTGGTCACGTCAGTTCGCCTTCACACCGAGGCGGATCGCCGACACCAGGAAGAAGATGCCGCCCAGCACGGCGTAACCGGCCACCGCGGACAGCGACGGATCCGCACCGGAGGCGCTGATGACGAAGTTGCCGCCGGCCAGCACCGAGATGCCGCCACTGAGGATCATCGGCCACTGGCCACCCATCCTCCGGCGCACGACCGCCACGATCAGCTGGACCAGCCCGGCCACGATCGCCCAGGCACCCCACACCCGCAGCACCGCCGGAACACCCGACGCCGCCGCCACACCCACGCCGATGGTGGCAAGCACACTGATCGCCATGTTCACATACAGCCCGCGAACCGACCCGGAGCCCTTCGCCGACCGGGCGTCCACCATGGCCGCGCCGACGTCGAACAGCGGGTAGATGACGACCAGGACGACACCGGCCGCCCCCAGGCCCGACTTGGTCGTCAGGAACACCAGCACCGCCCACACGATGGCGAAGGCGAAGCGCACGAAATACAGCCGGCGAAGAGCCGGTGCGAACCCGGCTACGGCGGGCGAGTCGACAGTAGTCACCATGATCCCTTCAGCACGAGAGCCCAGCCCTCGGAAGACCGAACGTTCTATCTCCATCAGCATGGCCACTCCGCCGCGCCTTGTCAAGACAGAACGTTCTAGCTGAGATCACGTCCCCGGGTCTCCGGGCTGAGCACGGTCGTGAGCAGTCCGATCAGCACCAGCACCACCATGTACAGCGCGAACACCCATTCCAGGCCGTGCTCCGACAACCAGGTGAGCAGGTAGGGCGCCGTGCCGCCGAAGACCGCGACGACGAAGGAGTAGGGCACGCCGATCCCGGAAGCGCGGACGGCGGTCGGGAAGAGTTCGGCGAAGTAGGCGGGCATGATCCCGACGAAGGCACCCAGGAAGAACAGCGCGACGACCATGATCACGAAGAGCCGGACCGCGGAGTCGTCGATGAGCAGCAGGAGCGGGAACGACAGCACGGCGAAGGCGACGGAGTAGGTGGTGAACACCGGCTTCCGGCCGAAGCGGTCGGACAGCTTCCCCCACAGCGGGAGGGTCACCATGAACACGACGTTGGCCGCCACGCTCGTCCACAGTCCGGCGGCCGTCGGCACTCCGCGCGTGGTGATCGCGAACCCGGACGCCCCGATCGCCCAGGTGTAGTAGACGACGGTGCTGGCGAGGCTGAACCCGAGCATCCGGGCCAGGCTGCGCTTGTTCGCGGCGAGACCGCGCACCAGGTCACGGATCCCGGCCCGCCGGGCGGTACCGGCATCCTCGTCGTGGCGCTCGAACGCCTCGGTCTCGGGCAGCGTGCGGCGCAGGTACAGACCCGCGAACCCGAGCAGGCCGCCGATCAGGAAGGGGATGCGCCAGGCCCACGCGCGCAGGGCCTCCTCGCCGAGCGCGCTGCTCGCCGCGGCGCCGATCACCGACGCCAGCACGATTCCCGCCGTGACCGACACGTAGAGGCTGGTCGACCACAGTCCGCGGCGTGCGCGCGGGGCGATCTCGGCGATGTAGGTGTAGGACGCGGCGATTTCGCCGCCGTGCGCGAGGCCCTGCGCCAGCCGCGCGAACACCAGGATGACCGCCGCCCACAGGCCGATGGCGGCGTGGGTGGGTGCCAGCCCGATGAGGAGGCTGCCCGCGGCCATGAGGATCATCGAGGTGGTCATCGAGAACCGGCGGCCCCGCCGGTCCGCGAGCCACCCGAACAGGAACCCGCCGATCGGGCGCATCACGAAGCCGACGGCGAAGACCGCGAGCGCCGACAGCAGCGCCGCGGTGGCCCCGTCCTGGACGAAGAACTGCGCGGCGAAGAACGGCGCGAAGATGGCGTAGACGCTCCAGTCGTACCATTCGAGCGCGTTGCCGATACCGGCTCCGAACAACGTCCGCAGCACCGGCGGCCCGGATACCGCGCGACCGGTGGCATTGGCCGGGGTGTGGCTGGGAACGGACACGGGCCCTCCTTCGGGCAGGTGTGATCGCCGCCGGGCGGAGTCGCCGTGGCGGAGTGGTGGGGTGCCGGTCAGTCGCGGAGTTCCGCCGCGCGGCGGACGGCGCGCACCGCGTTCACGTAGCCGGTGCAACGGCAGAGGTTGCCGCTGAGCGCATCGCGGATCTGCGCGTCGGACGGGTCGTCTTCGCGCGCCAGCAGGACCTCGGCGGCCAGCAGCATGCCCGGCAGGCAGAACCCGCACTGGAAGGCGTACTCCTCCATGAACGCGCGCTGGACCCGGCTCGGGTGTTCCGCGGTGCCGAGGCTCGCGATCGTGGTGACCGACGCGCCGTCGGCGCGTCCGGCGAGCACGAGGCAGGTCTTCACGCACCGGCCGTCGACGAGCGCCGTGCAGGTCCCGCAGTCGCCATTGCGGCAGCCCGCCCGCACGGCGGTGCTGCCGAACTCCTCACGCAGGACGTCGACGAGAGTGGTGTCCTGCTCGACGGTGACCACGCCGGTGCGGCCGTCGACCTCGAGTTCGACGCTGAGGGTTTCGTCGTTCACGCCGGTGTTCCTTCCGCTCTGATGAACGCGCGGACCGCGATCTCCGGCGCGACCCGTCTGCGGTAGTCCCATCCCGCCCGCAGATCGGACCAGCGGTGCCCGGACGGCACCGACTCGAGCGAGGCGGCGACCGCGGCGCGCACGTCCGCGGCGGTGGCCCGTGGCGGCAGGACCACCCGGACCGGCACCCGGGCGACCCCGCCGAGTACGACCAGCCCGGGCAGCATCGCGGCGGCGGTCATGATGGGCCACGACGACTCCGCGAACTTGAGCTTCACGTACCCGGCCCGGCGCTCCCCCAGCGGCAGCCGGATCCCCGCGACGAATTCGCCCGGCCCGAGATCGTTCTCTTCCGCCCCGCGCAGGAACTTCTCGGCCGGCACGATCCGGGACGCGTCCGCGGACCGGACGAACACCTGCGCGTCGAGCGCGACGAGTGCGGCGGGTGCGTCCGAGAAGGGCCGGGCCGCGCAGAGTGCGCCGGCGACCGTGCCCTGGTGCCGGATCTGGATGCCGCCGGTGATCCCGGCGCACAACTGGTGCAGCAGCGGGAGGCGGGCGGTGACCACCGGTGAATCCAGCAGCTGCTGGTAGTTCACCTGCGCGCCGATTTCGACCGCATGCGTGGTCAGTTCGATCCGGTCCAGCCCGGTGCGGCCGAGGTCGACGACATCGGTGGGCGTCAGCTCGCCACGGGAGAGCGACGGCACCGCCAGCGTGCCACCGCCGACCACCAACGGGGTTCCGTTCGCCGCCAGGACGCGGCGCAGCGCGTCGGCGGCTTCGTCGGCGCTGCGCGGAAAGCTCGTGCGGAACGTGCTCATCGCGCACCGGCATCGAGCAGGCCGGTGACCACCGGCGCGGTGAGGGGCACCGCGGTCACCGGAGCGGCCCCGAGGCGGTGCAGCGCGTCGTCGACCGCGTTGGCGATGGCGGCCAGCGCGCCACCCACCCCGGCCTCGCCCGCGCCCTTGGCGCCGAGGAGGGTTCCGGGTGCCCGGGTTTCGTGGTGGCCGATCACGAAATCGGGCAGATCGTTCGCGCGTGGCGCCAGGTACTCCTTGAAGGACCGGGTGGTGGGCGCGCCCCGCGGGTCGAAGCGGCTCTCCTCGGTGAGGGCCAGGCCCGCTCCCATGGCGAGTGCACCCTGCAACTGGCCCTCGACCAGCACGGGTTCGATCACGCGTCCGCAGTCGTGCACGGCGACCAGGCTGCGCAGCCTGACCACGCCGGTGAGCGGGTCGAGCGCAACGCGTGCGACGTAGGCGCCGCTGGAGAAGTACGGATAGCTGTACCGGAAGGCCGGATCGTGCGGCGGTTCCGGCCGGTAGCCGCGGGTGCGCGCCACCGTGCCGTCCGGTCCAGCCCCTCGCCGGATCTCGCGGGCCAGCACGTCGAACGCGATCGCGCCGGCCCGCCCGGCGTGTGCCGCGCCGCCGGAGAGCACGATGTGTTCCTCGGGCGTCGCGGTGAGCACGGCGGCGGCCCGCCGCAACCGCCGGGCGAGATCGCGAGCGGCGAGGACGACGGCGGCTCCGCCCACCGCGGCGCCACGGCTGCTCGCGCTTCCCGTTCCGGGAGGGCACAGTGCGGTGTCGCCCTGCACGACGGTGACCTGGTCGCGGCCGACGCCGAGTTCCCCGGCCGCGAGGCCGGCCAGCGCCGTGGTGTTCCCGCCGCCGGGATCGGTCACGCCACTGAGGACGGTGACCGTGCCGTGGTCGTCCAGTGACACCGTCGCGCTCTCCGGCGCCGCGGTGATCTCCGGTTCGCCGGGGACGACCCGGCCGGAGGCGTGCCCGCCGCCCTCCGGGGTCACTTCGAGGGCGATTCCCGTTCCGCCGGGCTCCTCGCCGGGTTCCGGACCGCCCGGGCCCGCCAGGTCGAGCACCTTCTCCAGCAGGGCCGGGAAATCACCGCTGTCGATGCGGTAACCGGAGGGCATGCGATGGGGCAGCGCGTCCGGGGTCAGGAGGTTGCGCCGCCGCACCTCGGCCGGTTCGAGGCCCACGCGGCGGGCGACGAGATCCATGATCCGCTCCATCACGAACACCGGGGCTTCCTTGCCGAACCCGCGGCAGGAGTGCCACGGCGGCAGGTTCGTGGCCACCACCCGGGAGCAGATCGAGACGTTGTCGATGGCGTACGCGGTCGGGAACACCGCGGCACTGACATAGGACTGCCGCCACCCCGGGGACACCGATTCGGCACCCACCGGCAGCACCGCGTGGTCCCGCAGCGCGTGGATGCGGCCACTCCGGTCGAACGCGACCCGCACCCGGTGCACCTGCTCCCGGCCGCCGCCCAGGAAGCATTCGGCCCGGCTCTCGATCCACTTCACCGGACGCTCGCACAGCATGCTCAGCAGGGCCACCAACGGTTCTTCGGCCTGCCCGCTCATCTTGAGGCCGAACGATCCGCCGATGTGGGGCACCACCACCCGGACCCGGTCCGCGGGCAGGTTCAGCACCTCGGCCAGCATGTCCCGAAGCTGGAACGGCTGCTGGTGCGAGGCGTGCACGGTCAGCGAGCCGGTGGCCCGGTCCCACGCCGCGACGTAACCACGTGGTTCCAGCGGGGCGGTGGTGCTGCGGCCGAGCGAGAACTCCTGCTCCAGCGTGTACGGCGCGCCGTCGAGAACGGCTTGCGCGTCGCCACGGTCGATCCGGTGCTCGGCGACGAGGCGGGACCGGTCCCCGGCGCCGAGCACCTCGGGAGTGAGGAACGGCCGCGCGTCCAGCAGCGCCGGAAGGTCCTGATAGGACACCCGGACCGCGGCTGCCCCGGCCTGGGCCGCGCGCGGGTTCTCCCCCGCCACCACCGCGATCGGCTCACCGGCGTAGCGGACCTCGTCGACCGGGAGCGCGGGCAGGGTGCTCCGGCGGCCACCGATCAGCTCCGGCTCACCGAACTGGTACGGCAGTGCGCGCAGGTGCCGGGCGGCCTCCTGCCCCGTCAGCACCCGCGCGACACCGGGCACCGATTCGGCGGCACGCGTGTCGACGCCGAGGATCCTGGCATGCGCACGAGTGCCGCGCACGACCGCCATGTGCAGCAATCCGGGTGGACGGAGGTCGTCGACGTAGGTGGCCGTGCCACCGGCGAACGCGAACGCATCCGTCCGCGGCCACTGTGCGGGCGCCGTCATCGCACTCCTCATCGAGTTCGACAGGAACAGGATTCAGGTGGTCTTCATCCGGGCGAGGCCCTCCAGGGCGAGCCCGTAGCCGAGCAGCCCGTGCAACCGCTGCCGCAGCTCTTCGGTCAGCACGGTGCGGCTGTAGCGGCGCACCAGACGCGGCTGCCGCAACAGCAGTTCCGCGAGCTCGCGGGCGCGGGGCAGCAGCTCCTCGCGGGGCAGTACCTCGTTCACCAGCCCGATGTCCCGCGCTTCGGCGGCGGCGAGCTTCTGCCCGGTGAAGAGGAAGTAGCGGCCGCGGGTCGGCCCCATCAGCAGCGGCATCACGACGTGCATCCCGTCCCCCGGCACCATGCCGCCCGGGAAGTGCGCGGTGTCCTGGAAATAGGTGTCCGCCGAGGCGAGGACGATGTCGGACACCAGGGGGATCTCCGCGTGGCGCACCGCCGGGCCGTTGATCGCCGCGATCACCGGAGCCTCGATCGCCAGCAGGTTCGGCAGCAGCTGCCTGCCCTCCCACTGGATCGGGTCGTAGCTCTCCGGCGTCATCGTCCGGCGGTTCGGGTGCTTGCCCGGTTCGATCGCCGGGCCGCTGAACGCCTCCCCGGTGCCGGTGAGGATGACGACATCGTTGTCCCGGTCGCGACCGATCTCCAGGAACGCGTCCTCGAACTCGTGGTGGGCCAGCAGGCTCCACTGCAACGGGCCGCCGTCGGTGTGGAAGTGCACTTCGAGGATCCCGTCGGTCCGGTCCATCCGGATGGTCCGGTACCGGTCCCGGTACGCCGGGAAGTTCGACGGGCCGCGGTCCACTCGCGACATGGCGGCAGCGTGGTCGGCGGATGCCATCAGGCGGCTCCGTTCTCGTCGAGGATCGCGACGGCGCGGGTCCACCCCGCCGAAGCGGCGTGGATCTTGAAGGGGAAGCAGACGACGGTGAACCCGTGTGCGGGCAGCTGGTCCAGGTGCCGCAGTTTTTCGATCTGGCAGTACCCGGTGCGGCGGCCCGCTTTGTGCCCTTCCCAGATGATCGAGGCGTCCTTGTCCCTGGCATAACGCTCGGCGACGTAGGCGAAGGGGGCGTCCCAGCTCCAGGCGTCCGTGCCGACCACCCGCACGCCGCGATCACACAGCCACAGCGTGGCCTCGCGGCCGATGCCGCATCCGCTGGAGGCGTACTCCGGCGTGCCGAAGCGCGCGGCGGCGGAGGTGTTGACCACGACGATGTCGAGCGGCCGCAGGTCGTGCCCGATCCGGTCCAGCTCGGCTTCCACATCCGCGGCGGTGGCGACGTAGCCGTCGTCGAAGTGGCGGAAATCGAGTTTGACGCCGGGGCGCATGAACCAGTCGAGGGGCATTTCGTCGATGGTGAGCGGCTTGCTGCCGTCCTCCATCAGCGAGGAATAGTGCCACGGCGCGTCCACATGCGTTCCGTTGTGCGTGGACAACCGAACCGTTTCGAGCGCGAACGCCTCCGAATTCGGCAGCTCCTCCGGCTGCAGCCCCGCGTAGCGCTTCTGCAGCACGGCAAGGGTTTCCTGGTGCGAGGTGTAGTCGATCCGGAATTCGTATCCCGGAGGATCGGACGGTACGCCGTTTTCCAGCGACATCGAAATGTCGACGAATCGTGTCATCGGTGCTGATCTCCACAACGAAACTGAACGGCCCGGAGGCGGTGAACTGCTCGCCAAGCTACGAGTGCGGGCGTCGAGGGTCAAACGTTTGATATCAAAGCGCGGTGGTCGAGTTCCGGGAGATCAGGCGGGGCGGGTCCGGGACGACGACGCGGCGCGGCGCGGCGCCGTCGATCAGCGACAGGGCCAGATCCACGGCCTCCGCGCCGAGCCTGGCCGCCGGGAGCATCACGGTGGTGAGCCGGGGAACCAGGTAGTCCGCGACAGCGTCGTCGTGGAGCGACACCACCGACATCCCGGCGGGAACCGCGACCCCGCGCTCGTGGAAGGCCGAGAGCATGCCGACGGCCACCGGGAAGGTCGCCGCCACCACCGCCGTGGGTGGCCCGGCCGCGTCGAGCAGCCGCAGCGCACCGCGGAACCCGGCACCGTGGTCGCGGCCGTCCATCTCGGTCACCACGGGTTCGAGCCCGAGCCGGGTGCACTCATGGACGAAGCCACGGCGCCTGCGCACCATCGTGTCGAGCGTGCGGGGACCGAACACCGCGCCGATCCGGCGGTGCCCCAGCTCGGCGAGGTGCCGCACCGCGAGCGCGGCGGCGTCGGAGTCGCGCAGGACCACGCTCGCCGCCACGCCCTTGACCTGCCGGTTCACCAGTACCAGCGACTCGGGCAGCCGGCGGACCAGCCTGCGGAGGGCCTGGTCCTCGATCCGCCCGGACGCGACGAGCAGGGCGTCGACCCGGCCGCGCATGACCATGTCGGTGATCGCCTCGTGCGGATCACCGGCGGCGTGCGTGCCGATCACCAGCCCGTAGCCGCGCTCGTCGGCGCGTTCCTCCACGCCGTGCGCGATCGCGGAGTACACGGGGCTGGAGAATCCGGGCAGCAGCAGCCCGAGCGCCATCATCCGCGAACTGCGCAGGCCGCGGGCCGCGTCGTTGGCCCGGTAGCCGAGTTCGAGCGCGGCGCGGCGGATCCGCTCGCGCGTGTCGGACGAGGCGTACCCGCTCGGGTCGTTGCGCAGCACCCGCGACACCAGGCTCGGGTGCACACCGGCCCGTGCCGCCACATCGGCCAGGGTGGCCCGCCGCCGCGGACCTGCTCCGCCCACTGCTCGCTCCGTAACTCGCCCGGATCACCAGCCTGGCCAGCGCGGGTTCAGATCTGCTGTTCGGTGGGGCGCACCAGCAGTTCGTTGACCGCGACGTGACGAGGGCGGGTGACGATGTATTCGACGGTGCGCGCCACGTCGTCGGCGTGCAGCCGCCGCATGCGGGCGAAGCGCTCGCGCATCGCCTCCTGGACCTCGGGCCGGTTGTGCCACGGCAGTTCGGTGTCGACGGCGCCGGGCTCGAGGAGAGCGGTCCGGATGTGCTCCGCGGTCAGCTCCCGGCGCAGCGCTTCGCCGAAGGCTCCGACGGCGTGTTTGCCCGCGCTGTAGACGCCGTTGGTCTCGCGGACCTGACGTCCCGCGGTGCTGCTCATCAGCACCAGATCGGCGACGTGCCGAGGGCCGGTGCCCGCCGCGGCCCGGAGGTGCGGAACGGCCGCGCGGGCGGTGTACATCGTGCCGAGGGTGTTGAGCTCGATCATGCGCCGCCACTCGGCGGTGTCGGCGCCGTCGAGCGGGCCGAGCAGCATGACGCCGGCGTTGGCGACGGCGATGTCGAGCCTGCCGAACCGCTCGACGGTCCGCTCGACCGCCCTCCGGACCTGGTCCTCGTCCGCGACGTCGGCGGTGACGACCAGCGCATGGCCCCCCAGGCGGGTGATGTCGCCCGCCAGCGCTTCGAGGCGGCCGGTGCGCCGGGCGACCAGCGCGACCGCCGCACCCTGGCTCGCGAGCCGTCGCGCCGTGGCGGCGCCGATACCGCTGCTCGCACCGGTGATCAGCGCCGCGGTGCCGGTGAGCCGGAATGCTTCGGCGCTGACGGTGGCGGCGACCGCGACAGGTGGTTGGTTCATGTCCCCGACGTTAGGAACCGCCGGCGGGACCCGGGAGGGTGCACCGCACCCCCGCCGCCGCCGGGAAACGTGGTTAGCGTTGTTCCCGTGGACGGTGAGAACGAATTCGGCCGCTACCTGAAGTCGCGCCGCGACGCGGTGCCGCCGGCGGTGGCCGGGTTACCCGACGACGGTGCGCGGCGGGTCCCCGGGTTGCGGCGCGACGAGGTCGCGTTGCTGGCGGGCGTGAGCACGGACTACTACACGCGACTGGAGCAGGGACGCGAACGGCACCCCTCCGAACAGGTGCTGGCCGCGATCGCGCGGGCTCTGCGCCTGGACGACGCGGCCGCCACCCACCTGTTCCGCCTCGGCATGCCGGTGCCGTCGCTGACGGCCGAGCCGGTCACCACGGTGAGCCGGGAACTGGTGACGTTGATGGACGGGATGCGGGACGTGCCGGCATTCGTGGTCGGGTCCGCACAGGATGTGCTGGCCGCCAACGGGATGGCCGACGCGCTCTACTCCGGTTTCACCCGGTTCGACAACCTGCTGCGGATGATCTTCCTGGACCCCTTCGCGCGGGAGTTCTACCGCGACTGGGACAAGGCCGCCGAGGTCGCCGTCGGCAACCTGCGTGCCTCGTCCGCCCGGTTCCCCGGCGACCGGCGGATCGAAGCGGTGCTGGGCGAGATCAGCGCCCGCAGCCCGGTGTTCGCGTCCCTGTGGGCGCGGTACGAGGTGCGGCCGCGCACGCACGAGGACAAGGTCTTCCGGCACCCGCGGATCGGCGAGCTGCGGGTGCACTACGAGGCACTGGCGGTGACGAGCTCACCCGGTCAGCACCTCTCCGTCTACACCGCCGAGCCGGGCAGTTCCGCACAGGACGCTTTCGTCCTCCTGCGCCGCCTCGCCGACGCGCGGCAAACGGCGAGCAACGCGCGGGAATCCTGAAACCGCAGAGGGAGGAACCGTGGTGAACGAACTGGCCGTCCGGGCCGGAGTGTTCGAGGTCGCGGGCAAGAAGGTGCCGCGGCTGGGATTCGGCTCGATGCGCCTGACCGGCCGCGGCGTCTGGGGCGAGCCGGCGGACCGGGACGAGTGCGTCGCGGTCGTGCGCCGGGCCGTCGAACGGGGTGTGCGGTTCATCGACACCGCCGACTCCTACGGGCCGTTCGTGGCCGAGGAGATCATCCGTGCGGCGATCCACCCCTACCCGGACGAGGTCGTGATCGCGACGAAGGCGGGTTTGACGCGCAACGGCCCGGACGTGGTCGACACCCCACGGGGGCCGAAGCGGATCGGCTCCGCGGCCTGGCCGCCACTCGGGCGGCCGGAGTACCTGCGCCAGCAGGCGTTGATGAGCTTGCGCAGACTGGGCCAGGAGCAGCTGGACCTGTTCCAGCTGCACCGCGTCGATCCTCGCGTTCCGCTGGCCGACCAGGTGGGCGAACTCGCGCAACTGCGGGAAGAGGGCAAGGTCGTCGCGATCGGGCTGTCGGAGGTGAGCGCCGCCCAGCTGGCCGAGGCGCGCGCGATCACCGAGATCGCCACGGTGCAGAACCGCTACAACGTGCTGGAGCGCGGGGCCGGGGAAGTCCTGGCCATCTGCGAGCGGGACAGTATCGGGTTCATCCCGTGGGCCCCGGTGGCGCAGGGCCGGCTGACGGCCGCCGTCCTCACGGACGTGGCACGGGAACACCGGGCCTCGGTGGCGCAGATCGCGATCGCCTGGCTGCTGGCGAGTTCCCCGGTGATGCTGCCCATCCCCGGGACGTCGCAGCTGGTTCACCTCGACGAGAACCTCGGCGCCGCGGACATCCGCCTGTCCGGCCACGACCTCACCCGCCTGTCGGGCGCGATCTCGACGGAACCGGCGCGGTAGGTGTGGGCGAGCGCGCGGAGTCAGCCCTGCCGGCGAAGGTCCAGCATGCAGAAGACCTTGTCGTAGCGACGTTCGCCGACAGCGACGAAGCCGGGCAGCCGACCGTACTCGCTGAAGCCCAGCGACCGGTAGAGGCGCAGGGCGTTGCCGTTGTCGCCGCGAGCGTCCAGAGTGAGGACCTCGATCCCGGCCCGGCGGGCGTCCGCGATCAACGCGGCGGTCAGGGACCGGCCGACGCCACGGCCCTGGGCAGCCGGGCTCACCGCGATCTTTTCCAGATCGGCGTGTGGCCGGTGGGTCGGCCGGGAGTAGCGCAGCCAGTAGCCCAGCCCGACCAGCCGACGGTCGAGGTAGGCGGCACGCAGGGCTCCATCCCCGGCCCGCACCGCGCTGATCACGTGCCCGAGAAGTTCCGCCACCTCATCGAACGGGGGTGGCCCGACCCAGCCGAGCGCGGCACCTCCGCGCACCAGGCCCGCCAGGATCTGGTGCGCGGACTCCGCGAACCGTTCGCGGAGGCCGGGATCGGAGGTCAGCTCCATCGCGTCCAGGATGACCGGCTCAACGGTCCCGCTGCCGGTCGCGTCCGTACTCATGATCGCGACCGTATCCCGCCGCCCCTGGCTCAGCCCAGCACGTGTCCCGGTGGCACGAGGACACCGCCGATTCGCCGGAGCACGTCGGCCGGGCCGTCACGCAACTCGGCGGGCAGCACGTGCTCAGGATCGGGGAGAGTGATCAGTCAAGGACCAAGAGGAGGCCCACTCGTGGAACACCCGGCGACTGCCATCGAGGTGGCGCGGCTCTGGCTGGCCGTGACACGGTCCGGCGGCGCTGCCGGCTTTCCGGCGGACGCGCCGTCGAAGCACGTCACAGCCGCTGCCGACGCGCTGCTCGCGGACGTGGGCGCCGGACACGCCCATCTGCTCGGCGAACGCACCGACGGTGTCCTCACGGGAATCGTGGTGCTGCGGCCAGGTGCGGGCGCCGTGTTCGAACACCGCGCCGAACTGAGCAAACTGATGGTCCACCCGGGCCACCAGCGCTCCGGTACGGGCAGGCGCCTCCTGGACCGGGCGATCGGCCGGGCGCGAGCGCTCGGCCTGCGCCAGCTACGGCTGTCCACCCGCGGCGGCACCCACCTGCCGGAGTACTACCGGCGGGCGGGCTGGACCGAGGTCGGCCGCTTCCCCGCCGCACTGCAGATCGCGCCGGGCGACTTCCGGGACGAGCACTGGTTCCAGTACGACCTCGGCTGAGGCCGCGCCAGCCGGATTCAGCACATCGGACAAGGGGGCACGCCCAGTACCCGTATCACCGGGAGCTCCCGGAGATCCGGGACGCCTGCCACCGTGGTCAGCACACGCTTCCACGACAGAAGGAACGAAAACCTATGGCGGGCAACCAGTTCACCACGCACGCGGACCTTTTCGACCTGAGTGGGAAGTACGCACTCGTCACCGGCGGCACCAGGGGCATCGGGATGATGATCGCGCGTGGCCTTCTGCAGGCGGGTGCCCGAGTCATCGTCAGCTCACGCAAGGCGGACACGTGCGCGGAGGCACAACGTCTGCTGTCGGAATTCGGCGACGTGCAAGCAATCCCCGCCGACCTGTCCAGGCACGACGAGTGTCAGCGTCTCGCCGATCTCGTCAAGGCCGACTCGGAACGCCTGGACATTCTCGTCAACAACGCGGGAGCGATGTGGCGCGAGCCGCTGGAGACGTTCCCGGACGAAGCCTGGGACACGGTGCTCGACCTCAACCTCAAGTCGCCGTTCTGGCTGGTGCAGGCGCTTCTCCCCGCGCTTCGCCGGGCCGGCACCGCCGATGATCCCGCGCGGATCATCAACATCGGCAGTATCGCCGCGATCCACGTCGCCGGGTCGCCCAACTACTCCTACGCCGGCAGCAAAGCGGCACTCCACCAACTCACCCGGGTGCTGGCCAGAGAACTGGGCCCCCAGCATGTCACGGTGAACGCGGTGGCCCCCGGACCGTTCCCGTCGCAGATGATGGCGTCCACGCTCGACGCCATCGGCGACACGATCGCGGCGAAGGCTCCTCTGCGCCGGCTCGGCCGTGACGACGACATGGCAGGGATCGCCGTGTTCCTCGCCGGTCGCGCCGGTTCATACCTGACGGGCACCGTCATTCCGGTGGACGGCGGCATCGCCACGACCGCATCAGGCACCTAGGCATCTGGTGGGGGTACCGGTAGAACCTCCCTCCGCCTGCGCGCGGGGCCTACGGTGAAGGGGTGGCCACGATCGATCTGCGCACTGAGATCAAGGAGTTCCTGAGCTCGCGTCGCGCGCGGATCACGCCCGAGCGGGCCGGACTGCCCGCCTACGGCGGCAACCGCCGGGTCAAAGGTCTGCGTCGCGAAGAGGTGGCCCTGCTGGCAGGCGTGTCGGTCGACTACTACGTGCGGATGGAGCGCGGCAGCCTCGCCGGCGCCTCCGACGGGGTGCTCGACGCGGTGGCCTCGGCCTTGCACCTCGACGAGGCCGAACGCGATCACCTGTTCCACCTGGCGCGGCAGTCCAGGGCGCCCGGCGGTGCACGCCGCCGCCGGGCCGCCGTGACGGTGCGTCCGGCGCTGGGGCAGGTGCTCGACGCCCTCACCGATGCGCCGGCGTGGATCTGCAACGGCCGTTATGACGTGCTGGCCATGAATCACCTCGCCCGCGCGCTGTATTCACCGGCGCTGGCCGACCCGCGACGGCCGGCCAACACCGCGCGGTTCGTGTATCTGAATCCCGAGGCGGAAACGTTCTTCGTCGACTATGACCGGATCGCCGGCGACGTGGCCGCGAAACTGCGCCTGGAAGCCGGCCGCAATCCGCACGACGAGGAGCTGGTCGCCCTGATCGGTGAACTGGCGACGAGCAGTGAACTGTTTCGGCAGCGGTGGGCATCTCGGGATGTCCGGCTTCACCGGTCCGGACGCAAGCGTGTGCACCATCCGGTAGTGGGCCGGCTCGACCTGGACGTCGAGTCGATGGATCTGCCCGCCGACCCCGGCCTGATCCTGAACGTCTACACCGCACCCGCCGACACGGCGACCGCCGACGGGCTGACCCTGCTGGCGTCGTGGGCGGCCAACCAGGAGAGCCTGGCGACCGAGAGCCGAGCACTCGGCTGATACCCCCGGCCGGAACGAGCAGCTCCGGTTTTTCACCCCGCCACGACGGTAGCGGCCGTGAGGCGACAGCTCGGTGCCTCCATCGTTCGCGAGAATCAGGTGTCTCATGACGTGCGGTTGGAGCGTGCGCTGACTGACCGGCAACGTGCATCGCCGGTCGCTGACGAACCTGATCACCTGGCCGATCACCGGAATCCTGCCCGAGCACTCCCTGCGCGTCGCCCAGCTCGCCGGACTGCTGGCCGCCGAAGAAGGCGCCGATCCAGCTCGCGCCGCCTACCTCGCGCTCTGGCACGACACCCAGGAAACCCGCACCGGCGACCTCCCCCACACCGTCAAGCCCTACCTCACCAAACCCGACCCCAACCAGATCACCGCCGACCAAACCGCCGGGCGGCCCGACGCCGCCCGCACCTCCGTCCGGAACGCCGTCGACGAGTACGAAGCCGCCTCGACCATTGAAGCCCGGTGCGCCCGCGATGCCGACAAGCTCGAGATGCTCCTCCAAGCGGTCGAGTACCGCGAGATCGGCGTCCAACGCGTCCAGGGCTGGATCGACAGCGCGCTCAAGGGCCTCACCACCGAAACCGCCCGACGCGTCGCCGAAGCAGCAGTCGCCCTGTCACCCCTCGCCTGGCGAGACCGGTAGGGCGAGCCGACCGAGAACCCGACGAGAGGACCTGCGACCACGCGGGGCAGGCTCGAAGCGTCAACAGAACCCGGTGGGAACCCGCTCCCGGTCCGGCACCCAGCCGAACTCGGCAGGCTGGCAGGTGGTTTCGAGCACCGACATCCACAGGTCACCGTCGGGGTCGACCTGGTTGCGCCGGCTCGTCATCAGTGAGAACGGAACGTGCACGAACCGGCGCCGCCAGCGGGCGACAGCGGCTTCGGTACGGCCGGCCATGGCGGCGTGCACCGCGGCGTGGGCCAGCCGCAGGCAATAGACACTGTCATAGGCGTTGGCCGCGACGCTGCGAACCGCGTAGCTCGGGTCGATGTAACGCATCGTGGGAGCAAGACCGGCCGCGGTCAGGTGGGCCGAAATGCTCTCCTTGAGCAACTCCCCGATGTTGCCGAGTTTGAGGTTGCCCGACGCGTCGGTGCCGCGCCCGTTGAGCTGGGGCAGGCCGTGCCGGTCGAAGAGGTCCTGCCCCGCCCCCTCGGCGACCACGATGACCACGAAGCCCTTGGCTCGCACATGGTTCTCGATGTGGGCCAGCAGTCCGTCCGGCCCGTCGAGCGCGAACGGGACCTCGGGGATCAGGACGATGTCGGCGGCGTTGGCGGCCAACGCCGCGTAGCTGGCGATGAACCCGGAGTGCCGTCCCATCAGCTTCACGATCCCGACGCCGTTCGGGCTGGCGGAAGCTTCCACGGCGACCGCGGAAATGAAGTCGGTGGCCCGCGCGAACGCGCTCTGGAACCCGAACGACTGGTCGGTGAAGGGCAGATCGTTGTCGATCGTCTTCGGCACCCCGATGACCGCGATGTCCAGACCACGGGCCCGGATCGCCTCGCTGAGGAACGTCGCGGCGCGCATCCCCCCGTCGCCACCGATGACGAACATGATGTCGATACCGCGCATGACGAGAGTGTCGACCATTTCGTCCGCATCCTGTCCGCCGCGTGAGCTGCCCAGGATCGTGCCGCCGACGTTGTGGATTTCGCGGACACGCTCGGGCGTCAGTTCGACGGCGGTGTCGCGGTTTTCGGCCGTCAGTCCCTGGAGACCGTTGCGAAAGCCCAGGATCCGCTTGACCTGGTAGTGCACGGCGAGCTCCTGGACGAGACCGCGGATGACGTTGTTGAGACCGGGACACAGCCCACCGCAGGTGACGATACCGGCGGTGACGCGCGCCGGGTCGAAGTAGATCTTGCGGCGCGGTCCGGCGGCTTCGAAGCTCGGCGCCTGGACCGAGGGGAGACTGTGTTCGGCGAGCATCGAAACGGTGTCCTCGAGCAGCACCCGGTCGCCTTCCGCGACGTAGTGCGGAGAGGTCTGTTTCGTGGAAAGCATCTCGGAGAACGGCGAATCGTAACGGCACTCGCCGAGCCGGCGAACGCGGAGGCTGTCCAGGTGCAACGTCACCGAATCTCCTTGGTCGTGGTGGTGTGCGCGGTTCCCGCTCGGGCGGGACTGCCGCTATCCGGAAATCTTGTCGAAGGTGGTGTGCGTGATGTGGCGGATCTCCCCCCTGGAGATCAGGAGCGATTCGGCGATCGTCGTGCCATCGGATTCCCGTGGCCGCCCGGCGAGCGGGCCTCCGCTGACACCGGTGGCGACGAAGAAGGCATCGCCGCCCACGAGCTCGTCACAGTCGTAGACGCGGTCGAGGGACATGCCGGCCGCGCGGATGGCCTCCGCCTCCTCCGGGCGCTGGGGCGCCAGGCGGCCCAGCATTCCACCCCCCAGCGCGCGGACAGCCGCGGCGGTCATCACTCCCTCCGGCGTGCCGCCGACCCCGATGAGCAGGTCGACGTCGAGTGTCGGCAGGAGCACCGCCAGGCTCCCCCCGACATCGCCACCCGCCGGTGTCTGCACGGCCGCGCCCGCCCGCGCCACCCGTGCGATCAGCTCCTTGTGCCGCGGCTTGTCCATGATGACGACGCGGAGTTCACCGACCTGCTTGCCGAGCGCCTGGGCGACCTTGGCCAGGGTGCGCTCGGGCGGGTCGTCGAGGTCGATGACGTCCTTCGCGCGCGGGGGCACCACGATCTTGTCCATGTAGAACCCGGGCCCCGGCGACCAGAAGGATCCCGGTGCGCCGAACGCGATCGTGGCCAGCGCCCCCGGCAGGTCCCTGGCGCAGAACGAGGTTCCCTCGAGGGGATCGACGGCGATGTCGAAGTCCGGCCCGTTTCCGGTGCCCACGACTTCACCGTTGAACAGCATCGGGGCGTCGTCCTTCTCCCCCTCCCCGATGACGACCGTTCCCCGCCCCGGCGCGCCGGCCAGTGCCTCCCGCATGGCCGCGGTGGCCGCCGCGTCGGCGGCCTTCTGGTCGTGCCTGCCCACCCAGGCGTAGCTGGCCACCGCCGCGGCGCGGGTGGCGGCCAGCGCCACCGCCTCCAGGGTGTGGATGTCGCCGCCGGTTCGCGTGGCGGTCTCGTTCTGGCGCTGCATCTCGAGCTCCTGTTCTTGTCCGTCGCATCAGGACGCTCTTGCGGCGCCTGGACTCGTCTGGCCTCTGGCGGTCACTCGAGATTCGCGTGCAGGCGCCACAGTTCGCGGGCCTGGCTCCCACCGGACTTCCACAGCGCGTGGAACAGCGCGTCGGTGATCAGCAGGACGGACTGTTCGAACAGGCTGCCCGCGTACTGGATGGAGGTGTTGCCGTCGAAGTCCTGCTTGTCCGCGGCCGGGACGATCAGCACCTCGGTCGCGATCTTGGCCAGCGGCGAGTCGGCTGCCGTGGTCAGCGCGATCACGTCCGCGCCCTGGTCACGAGCGGTCTGCGCGGCACGCACCACGCGGCCCGTCGACCCGGAGCCCGATGCCGCCACCAGGACGTCACGCGCACCGATCGCCGGCGCGGTCACCTCACCGACGACGTGCGTGCGGAGTCCGAGGTGCATGAACCGCATCGCGGCCATCTGCAGGGCGAGCCCGCTGCGCCCGGTGCCGATGGTGAACACCGTCGGTGCCTCGAGCAGCAACGCCCCCGCCCGCATCCAGGCGGGCGAATGCACGCCGGCCCGTACCTTGTCCACCTCCTCGACAACAGCGCGCGTCGCGTCCAGGAAATGGTTGGCATCAAGTTTCTTCGAAATCGACTTCGTCACCGAAATCTTCCTCCACTCGTGGGGGCGGACGGCATTTCACCGGCCGGTCGCACTGCAACGGACACGGGCGAACTGCTCAGAAAATGATTGCCCACCCGCGCGGTGACCAGCAAGGTACTCAGACATTGGGAAACGCTATCCCGCAATCACCAGAACGAATGCTGATCGGGACCGGTGCGGGTCGGCGAGACTGCGCAGGGGGCGGCCCCGGCGGTTCGCCGGGGCCGCCCGGGTGCGGACGGCGCTGCCGTCCGCGGGCGGGCATCAACCCTGCTGCACGGAGCGCACGCTCCGCCGGGCCGCGTCGACGACGGCCTCGGTGGTGATGCCGAACTGGGTGAACAGGGTCTTGAAATCCGCCGACGCACCGAAGTGCTCCAGCGAGACGATTTCGCCGGCGTCTCCGGCGAACCGGTGCCACGGCTGCGCCGTGCCCGCTTCGACGACCACCCGGGCACGCACCGACGGCGGCAGCACGCGATCGCGGTAGGACTGCTCCTGCCGGTCGAACCACTCCACGCACGGCATCGACACCACCCGGGTGGCCACCCCTTCGGCTTCGAGAACCTTCCTGGCCTCCACCGCCAGCTGGACCTCGGAACCGGTGCCGACGAGCACGACCTGCGGACTGCCCGAGGACGCCTCGGCGAGCACGTACCCACCGCGGGCCACTCCCTCGGCGGAAGTGCCTTCCAGGGTCGGCACGTTCTGCCGGGTGAGCGCCAGCCCGGCCGGACCGCTGGTGTCCTCCAGCACCGCCTTCCAGGCGTGCGCGGTCTCGTTCGCGTCGGCCGGGCGCACCACGGACAGGCCGGGGATGGCGCGCAGCGAGGCCAGCTGCTCGACGGGCTGGTGGGTCGGTCCGTCCTCACCGAGGCCGATCGAGTCGTGCGTCCACACGTACACGGTCGGCAGCTGCATCAGCGCGGCCAGGCGCACCGCCGGGCGCATGTAGTCGCTGAAGATGAGGAACGTGCCGCCGTAGGGACGGGTCCCGCCGTGCAACGCGATACCGTTGAGGATCGAGCCCATCGCGTGCTCGCGGATCCCGAAGTGCAGGGTGCGCCCGTAGGGCTGGGCGGTCCAGGTGCTCGTGGAGATCCCGGCGGGGCCGAAGGAGTCGGCGCCCTTGATCGTGGTGTTGTTGCTCTCGGCCAGGTCGGCCGACCCGCCCCAGAGCTCGGGCAGCACCTCGCCGAGCTTGGCCAGCACGGCGGCGGACGCCTTCCGGGTGGCCACACCCTGGCCGTCGGTCTCCCAGGACGGCAGGTCATCGGCCCAGCCCGCGGGCAGCTCGCGGGCGGCCAGGCGGTCCAGCAGCGCCTTGCGCTCCGGGTTGGCCTGTGCCCACGCGTCGAACTCGACCTGCCACTTCTCCCGGTCGGCCCGCCCGCGTTCGGCCACCTCGCGGGCGTGGCGCAGGACCTCGTCGTCGACCTGGAAACTCCGCTCCGGGTCGAACCCGACGGCCCGCTTGACCGCGGCGAGCTCCTCGGCACCCAGCGCGGCGCCGTGCACCTTGCCGGAGTTCATCTTGGTCGGTGCCGGGTAACCGATCACGGTGCGCAGCACGATCAGGGTCGGGCGCGTGGTCTCCGCCCTGGCCTGCTCGACCGCCTCCAGGAACCCGGCCACGTCCTCGCCGCCGTGCACCGTGAGGACGTGCCAGCCGTAGGATTCGTAGCGCTTCGCGGTGTCCTCCGTCAGCGCGATGCGGGTGTCGTCCTCGATGGAGATCTCGTTGCTGTCGTAGATCACCGTGAGGTTGCCGAGCTGCTGGGTTCCGGCCAGCGACGACGCCTCGGACGTGACACCCTCTTCGATGTCGCCGTCCGAGGCGATCACGTAGATCTGGTGGTCGAACACGCTCTTGCCCTGTTCGGCGTCCGGATCGAACAGGCCACGCTCGCGGCGGGCCGCCATCGCCATCCCGACGGCGTTCGCCAGGCCCTGGCCGAGCGGGCCGGTGGTCGTCTCCACGCCCTCGGTGTGCCCGTACTCCGGGTGCCCCGGCGTCAGCGAACCCCACTTGCGCAGGGACCTCAGGTCCTCGACCTCCAGACCGTAGCCGGAGAGGAACAGCTGGATGTAGAGGGTGAGGCTCGAGTGCCCGGCGGACAGGACGAACCGGTCCCGCCCGATCCACCGCGAATCGGCGGGGTCGTGCCGCATGACGCGCTGGAACAACGCGTAGGCGACGGGCGCGAGACTCATGGCCGTGCCGGGATGCCCGCTCCCGCAGTGCTCGACCGCGTCGGCGGCCAGCACGCGTGCGGTGTCCACCGCGCGCCGGTCCAGCTCGGTCCAGTCCGCGGGAAGTCGCTCGGTCGTCAAGCGGACAACCTGGTCAGTTGATGCGGAAATCGATTCCTTTGCTGCCATGAACGCGCACTCCTGATGGTTTCGGTCCTTCGCGAATTTCCGCCGCCGCGGTCAGCGCACCGAGGACGCCGATTCTTCGTTTTCGCCTGGGGTGGCCGGGTGTCAGCGGGTGGCGCGTTTTTTGAGTTCGGCGGCGGCGGCGCCGGGGTCCGGCGCGTTGTAGATCGCGCCACCGGCCACGGCGACCTTCGCGCCCGCTTCGCGCACCGAGGCGATGGTGTCGACCTTGATCCCGCCCGCGATCGAGAACGGCACCCCGGCCTCACGACCGTCCTGCAGCAACGTGGCGATGCTGTAACCAGGACGGGCCTGCTCGTCCAGACCCGCATGAATCTCCACGAACGACACCCCCAGCTTCGCCACCTCACGAATCCGCGCCACCCGGCCCTCCACCACCGTGATCATGTCCGCGACCACGTCCTTGCCGTACTTACGGCCCGCCGCGACCGCACCCCGCACCGTGTCATCATCAGCAGCCCCCATCACCGTCACCAGATCCGCACCAGCCTCGAACGCCAGCGTCGCCTCCAGCTCACCCGCATCCGCGGTCTTGAGATCCACGAACACCAACTTGTCCGGATGCGCCGCCTTGATCGCGCTCACCGCACCGATACCCGCCGACTTCACCAACGGCGTCCCTGAGCTTGTCCCCGTTCGCCGGACACGTTGGGTGTGGCGTCAGCGATCGTGGTGTGGCGAAGGCCGCTGGGGGTTGCGGGCTTCAAACTCGGCGGGACTGAGCATTCCGTTGCCGGAGTGTCGCCGTTCCGGATTGTACCAGCATTCTATCCATTCGAAGATCGCGGAGGCAAGCTCGTCGCGGGTCGCCCATGCTTTTGTGTCGAGCACTTCGAGTTGGAGAGTTCCCCAGAAGGATTCCATCATGGAATTGTCGTAACAATCGCCCACGCTGCCCATGGAGGGTAGGATTCCGGCGGCACGGAGCCGTTGCCCGAACGCCCAGGCTGTGAATTGCGATCCGTGGTCGGAGTGCAGGACGGTGTTGCCGGATTCGGGTTTGCGGCGGAGGGTGGCCATGCCCAGTGCGTCGATCACCAGCTCGGTGCGCATGTGATTGTCGATGGACCATCCGATGATGCGCCGGGAATAGGCGTCCATGACAGCGGCGCAATATACTTTTCCTTCCTTCGTGGGATGTTCAGTGATGTCTGTCAGCCACAGGAGGTTCGGGCTCTCGACGGTGAACTTGCGGTTGACCAGGTCTTCGGCGGGTTCTTCGGCTGAGTTGCGGACGGTGCAGCCTCGGCGTCGACGTCGGTAGAGGCCCTGGATGCCGGCCTCGCGCATGAGCCGGGCCACCCGCTTGTGGTTGACGTTCACGCCCATTCCGAGCACAAGTTCAGCGTGCACGCGGGGCCACCCATAAGTGCCGCGGGATTCGGCGTGGATTGCCTCGATGTGTTTGAGTAACAATTTATTGTCCTGCTCCCTGGACGAGGGCGGGCGGTCGCGCCAGTCGTAATAGCCCGACCGCGACACCTTCAGTACCCGACAGGCCACCGCGACGTCGAAACCGTCGGCGGCGAGTTCGCGGACCAGCGGGTAGGTTACTTTGGGAGGACGTTCTCCCGTGCGAAGTACGCAGCAGCGCGCTTGAGAATCTCATTTTCCATCTCGAGCTGGCGGGTTTTCTTTCGCAGCTCGGCCAGTTCTTTCTTCTCCGCGCTCGTCAAACGACTCGCTGAGCCGTTCTCATCGGCATCGGCCTGGGCCATCCAGTTCCTCAGGCACGACTCGCTGATCCCCAGTTCTTTGGCCAGCTCGGCCACCGGTTTGGAGCCCTGACGGGCCAACTCGACGGCACGACGACGAAACTCAGGTGGGTGTGGTGCAGGCACCGAGACATCCTTCCTGGTGACCCAAGGCCACCTCAGGGCAGGTGTCCGAGCTGCGGGGACAAGTTCATCCCCAACTCCAAAATATCCACATGCTCCGACACCTGATCCGCCAACGTCAACGCCGCCGGCAAATCCAGCACATCCAACGCCACCTGCAACTGCACAACAAACTCCTCACACATCCGAAACCGAAAAAACCAGTCCCACCACCATCACCCACCCACCCAAAACCCGGCAACACCCCACCACATCCAAAAACACAATCCCCCAATGCACACAACAAATAACCACCCGCTGCCCCCGGCTGCTTTACGCTCGGGTCGTGTCGAATCAGCCGATGATCGCTCCGTCCATCCTCTCCGCCGACTTCGCCCGGCTCGCCGACGAAGTGGCCGCCGTGCGAGGAGGGCCAGGCCGTGGTGCGGACTGGCTGCACGTGGATGTCATGGACGCGCATTTCGTGCCGAACCTGACCCTGGGGCTGCCGGTCGTGCGGTCGCTGCTGGCAACCACCGACCTACCACTGGACTGTCACCTGATGATCGAGAACCCCGATCGCTGGGCGATCGGCTACGCGGAAGCGGGTGCCTACAACGTCACCGTGCACGTGGAAGCCGCGGGCGATCCGATCATGCTCGCGAAGGACCTGCGGGCCGCGGGAGCGAAGGCGGGGCTGGCGATCAAACCGGGCACACCTCTGGAGCCCTACGTCGACGTGCTCAAGCACTACGACACCCTGCTGGTGATGTCGGTGGAGCCCGGGTTCGGGGGCCAGAAGTTCATCGCCGACGTCCTCGGCAAGGTGCGCACGGCGAGGACGATGGTCGACACCGGCCACCTGGATCTGGTCGTGGAGATCGACGGCGGCATCAACTCCGACACGATCGAGCAGGCGGCCGAGGCCGGCGTCGACTGCTTCGTGGCCGGTTCGGCCGTGTACGCCGCGCAGGACCCGGCGCGTGCCGTGGAGGGGCTGCGCAGTCAGGTGGAGGGGCTTTCCACCCGCCACCAAGGGTGACGGGCCGTGGTGGCGCCGGGGCACGGGACGCTCCCGTGCCCCGGCGGGCGCTCACACGCCGAGCATGCGCCGGAGATCGGGGGCGTGCCGCCGCGAAACGGGAACGAACTCGTGGGAACGGGAATCCATGATCAGGAAGAGCTCACCCTTGATGCCCCGCTCCAGTTCCGCCACGCGGCGAAGGTTGACCAGGAACCGCCGGTGCACCCGGCGGAACCCGTAGGGCGTCAGCGATCGCTCGACGTTGTCCAGGCCGCGGGTCGCGGCTTGGATCCGCCCTCGTTCGGTGATCAGCCAGACGATGTTCCGGTCCGCCTCGGCGTACCGGATCTCCGACGGGGCGAGCAGGACCAGCCGCTCGTTGCGCATCCCGATGATGCGGCGGGGCAGCGAACCGACCGCGTCCGGTGAATTGCTCTGGTACGCCTCGCCCTCCTGCACCCCGAACGCGCACAACATGCCGACCACGTGGTTCGAGTCGATCACCGGTCGCATGGTCAGCGGGGTGGCGTCCTCCTCCGGGCACACCGGCAGCCGCGCGTACCCGCTCCACTGCGCGTTCTCCTGCGCCCGGTCCTTGGCCCACCGCACCACCTCGGACAGCCCCGAGATGTCCGGGATCCAGCGCTGCGCGGGTTCGCTCGCACCCGTGAGGATGGGCGTTTCGCCGCCCATGCGGAGCAGCGTGACGGCCGCTTCGTTCGCGGCTATCACGTTTCCCCCGCGGTCCATCGCCATGAACGGACCACTGGTCTGGCCGCACTTCCGGTTGAACTCGGAGATCACCTTGTCGGCCTCGTAGATGGCGCGACGGTAGATCTCCTGCCCGACGCAGGCGACCGCCTTCGTCAGCCACGCCGGCACGAACTCCGACAACGACGCGTTCCAGCGGGAGATGTTGATCGAGGCGACCGGCGAGCCGGTGACCACGTCGCGGATGGAGATCCCGGCGCAGGCCCACTGGTGGAACGCTTCGCACCAGTGCTCCGGCCCCGTCACGGTCACCGGGCCGGACACCTCGAGCGAGGTGCCCATCCCGTTCGTGCCGGTGCACTCCTCCGACCAGGACGACCACGGAGCGAGGTTGTGCAGCTCGGCGCGCCGCTGCGCGGTGGGGTCGCCCCACGCGCCGAGGACGCGCCCGTCGCCGTCCGTCACGGTGACGACGGCGCCGTCCCGCTCCACCTCCCGGCCCGCCAGCGCACCGAGGCCACCGAGCGCCGTGAAGATGACGTCGTTGTCGACGCGCTGTCCGTCGCCCCGCGCTCCCGGCGCGACGTCCAGTGTCCGGTCCACCTCGTACCGGTCCCGGCACCGGTACCACGAAGCCAGGATCTCGGGCCGGACGCCCGTCTCCACGTCGTCGCCCGCGGCGAACCTTTCCCAAGCGCGAGCTACTTCTCTCGCCGATGAGGTAGTCACCAGAGAGCTCTGGCCACGTCCGCTGGGTCGGCTCGGTGCGATCGCCAGCGGCGGCACTGTCCCGGTCATCGCGACCTCCTTGTCGCCTGGCGCGCCGGGGCATGCGGCCGCCCCGGCGGTGACAGAAGTTACAAAGTAACCCGAGGCCGCGCGGCATTTCAAGACATGTTCGTGCCGCTGCGCACACTCGTCGTAGAATAACCCGATCAGACCGTTGACATCCGGACATCGGTGCCAACCGTCACCCGGTGCGGCGAAAGATCGTTGCCCGCCAAGCGGTTCACGATCATCGCGCGGAGGTGGGGCGACCGCTGGTGGGCGGATCGCCGCCGGTAATCGACGCCGCACGACCGTTCGTAAGTCCTGCGCCCGCAGTCATCCCACCCTGCTTGCCCTCGGGTCGACGAAGAGTTTAGCTTGCGTCGGGCGGGTCACGTGACGTGTACCGTCCGCGCTGGCCCCAGACCAAAGGCGGTCTTCTATGGCACACGAACGCCGGATCGAGCAGACCTCCCGCAGCCGCGGCGAGGCAACGGTGTACGGCGCGTGGGAGCGGTTCGTGAAGGGCGAGGACGACCTCCGTGGCGTCCGGCCCGAGATAGCGATCTCCTGGCACCGCTGCCGGGACCAGTACCGCGTCGACCCGTGCCTCGCCGAAGCCCCGGTGGCCGTCGCCGAAGTCGACCACGCGCTGGAGCACGACGTGGTGTTCGCCGAACTCGGCTTCCGCGCCGCCTCGCTGACCCACGAGGTCAGCGCCGTCGGCGGCATCGTGACGATCACCGACGCCACCGGACGGGTACTGGCCCAGTGGGGTGACCAGGCGACGCGCGCCGTCGCCGCCGACGCCAACCTGGCGCCGTGGTACTGCTGGTCCGAAGGCGCCACCGGGACGAACGGCATGGGCACCGCGCTGATGTCCTACACCCCCGTGGTGATCCGCGGTGCCGAACACTGGTGCCAGGCCTTCCACGAATGGAGCTGCGCCGGCGTGGCGATCCGGGACGTGGTGACCAGGGAGCCGGTCGCGGTACTCAACATCTCGTGCTGGCGCGGCGAGCTCCCCGGGGCCGCGGGAGCCTGGCTCGCCAACGCCGCGACGATGACCCAGCGCATCCTGCGCCGGCGTGCCCAGGACGACGGCGCCGAACTGATGGCCGCCTTCAACCACGCCAGGTCGCGCTCCAGCGCTCCGCTCGCGGCCGTGGACGCCGCGGGCCGGGTGGTGCTCGCCGACGACACGGCCGGAGTGCTCCTCGGTATTCCGGGTTCGACCCCGGCACCCGAGCCCGCGGTGCGGTGGAAACCGGAACTGCCGGAATTCATCCAGGCCGCGAAGTACGCCGCCAAGCAGGCGACGCGCAACCCCGGCTGGCTCGGCTCGACGCAGATCTTCACCCGGCTCGCCAACGAACCGACGTCGATCAGTTTCCGGCCCGTGTTCCTGTCCGGGCACCTGATCGGCAACCTCGTCGCGTTCGGAGTGTCCGAAGGGGATCCGCTGCCCCGAACGGGTGGCGACAACCCGCTGCGGGCACAACCGCACCGCATGGTCGCGACGCGCGACAACCGCATGGTCCTGCTGCGGCTCCCCGAGGTCGCCGTCGCGCAGTCGGACGGCAACGACGTGTGGCTGTCCACCGACCAGGGACGGTTGCGATCGGCCTCGCCGGGTCTGGACAAGCTCGAAACCGAGCTGGGCGATTCCGGTTTCCTGCGGGTGCACCGCCAGTACGTGGTGAACCTCAGCCGCATTCGCGAGGTCGAGCGCCGCTTCAAGGGTGAACTGTTCCTGGTCATGGACGACCAGGAGAAGACGATGGTGCCGGTCTCGCGGCGGAACGCACCGGCAGTGCGCCGGGCGCTGGAAATCTGACCCGCCCCCTCCGGAGCCGAACCGGCGGAACCGGCCTCGTGGGACGACGCGGGGCTGTTCAGCCACGGTACCGGTGCACGTCACACACGCAGTACATGAGACGGCAACTGAAGCACGCGGGCTTGTCGACGCACGTGATGCACGGTCCACAGTGCACCGGTTCGGTGTGCCGCGCGACCTCGTCCGGCCCGTATGCCTCCCCGCAGTACAGGCACGGCAGGTGCTCGTGTTGCTTGTCCTGGCGGGGCACCGACGACTGGTTCACTCACATCACCTTCGTCTCCGTCGCTGTGTTTCCCCTGGCATGCCTGAAAAAAGTACCAGGGTGGGAGCGGAAATCCCACCAGCGGCGGGACTTCGCGCTCCCGCTCTCCTCTTCCGGGTAACGCGAAGCACCCGCCCGGTGACCGGGCTGTCGACGGGACAGCTGATCACCGGGCGGGTGCGGGGAACCCGTCAGCGCCACCTCAGTGGCGCCTCCCCGTCACAGGGAGAACGTGACCACCGCGGCACCGTGACCCTGACCGGACAGGCCGGGGACGATGCCCTCGAGCCAGCCACCCCAGCCGACCGGCACCGTGATGTACTGCTTGCCGTCGACGACGTAGGTGCTCGGGCTGCTGTGGTGACCGCTGCCGCACTGGAAGCTCCAGAGCTTCTCGCCGGTCTCGGCGTGCAGCGCCAGGAACTCGCCCTCGGGCGTGCCGGCGAACACCACGTTCCCCGCGGTGCTCAGGGTCGAGGCGGCCATCGGCATGTTGTTCAGCCGGTAGCGCCACTTCTCCTCACCGTGGGAATCGAACGCGCTGACCGACCCGGCCATGTTGTCGATGTCGACTTCGACGGCGGCGCCCCAGTAGGGCATGCCCTCCTTGAACTCGCGGCGACGCCGGGTGGCGGTGGCGCCCACGTCGGCCACCGGAACGTAGAACAGGTCGTGCTCCGGGTTGTACGACGCGTGGGTCCATTCCTTCGCACCGGCGGGGCCGGGGAAGAAGTGGCAGGGCTCGCCTTCCTTGTCCGGGTACTTGCGCGGCATCACCTTGCCGTCGCGGGTGATCACACCCCAGTCGATCCGGTCGACGAACGGCGTGACGTGCTGCAGCTCGCCGTTGGTCCGGTCGAGGACGAACATGTACCCGTTCTTGTCGAAGTGGGCCAGCAGCTTCTTGCCGTCCCGCTCGAACAGGGTCATCTCCATGGTGGAGTCGTAGTCCCACAGGTCGTGCGGGGTGAACTGGTAGTGCCACTTGATCTCGCCGGTGTCGACGTCCACCGCGACCACGCTGTCGGTGTAGAGGTTGTCGCCCTCCCGCACCTCGCCGTCGAAGTCCGGCGCCGGGTTCCCGGTGCCCGCGTAGTAGAGGTTCAGCTCCGGGTCGTAGGTTCCGGTGACCCAGTGGTTCGCGCCACCGCGCTGCCAGGCCTCACCGTCGGCGGGCCAGGTCTCCGAGCCGGGCTCGCCCGGCTTCGGCACGGTGTAGGTGCGCCAGCGCTGCTCGCCGGTCTCCAGGTCCCAGCAGTCGATGTGGCCGCGGACGCCGTACTCGCCACCGGCGGAACCGGTGATGAGCGTGTCCTTGATGACCAGCGGGGCGATCGACGCGCTCTCACCCGCGCGTACGTCACCGATGGTCTTCTGCCAGATCTTCCGGCCGTTGGTGGCGTCCAGCGCCACCAGCTGGGCGTTCTGGGTCACCATGTAGACCTTGCCGTTGGCCACCGCGCAGCCGCGGTTGACGTTGGCGCAGCACAGGGTCACGTCGAACGGGATCGCGTGCTTGTAGCGCCACAGCTGCTCGCCGGTCTTGGCGTCGAGCGCCCACAGCCAGCCGTCCCAGCCGGTGACGAACATGACGCCGTCCACGACCAGCGGGCAGGCTTCGAAGGCGTAGGTCGAGGTGGAGGCGATCAGACCGGTCGCGCTCGCCTGGTGGATCCAGGCGACCTTCAGGTTCTTGACGTTGTCGGCGTTGATCTGGTCGAGCAGACTGTGCCGCTTGCCGTCGTAGTCGCCGTAATAGGTGATCCAGTTGTGCGATTCGCTGCGCGCCTGGAGGATACGCTCGTAGTTGATGCCGCGCGTCACGTCCGGGGCGCTGTGCGGGAGGTTGGAGAGCCGGCTGTGGTTGAAGGCTTCACCGGCGTCAACGTATTCCACGGTCATGGTTGGTCTTCCCCTTCTACGGCCGCGGCTGGGCGGGTCGGTCGAGCTTGGCTTCCGGCGGCACTTCACCGGTCACGACGATGGCGGCGGTCAGGCCCCTGCCCTCGTCGTTGCCGGCGGGCGAGCCGTACCAGTAGCAGCCGGGACCGTCCAGTTCGATCGTGGCGCGGCCCTTCGAGTGGTTCAGCAGGCCGATGAACTGCCGGTCGCCGTTGCTGGGCAGCAGGCAGGCGTGGGTGTTCTTGTCGTCGTTGATGATCGTCAGTTCGACCTTGCCGCCATGCGGCAGGATCAGCACCGCCGGCTCCCACTGCATCGCGTCCTCCGGAATCCGGATGGTCGCTTCCATGGTCCCGTCCGCCCGCTCGGTCGCCTTGCCGATTGAGCCGGTCCCGAGCACGGCACCGATGGTCGCCCTGTTCTGTCCGCCGAGCTCGGCCAGGAGATCCTCGCGATCCTGGATAGCCGTCATCGGACTTCACCTCCTCGTCAGAAAAAATGAACTTCCTGCCAGATTTCGCGGAAACCCGAGTGCTGTTTTCCTTGCCCTGTAACGAGTTTGGACGTTACACCCCGGCAAGCGGTTTCGAAACACCTCGCCACCGACCAGCCCGGTCCCGCCGTTCCCCCGGCACGAGGTACCGTTCGTCAACCTCGCGCGCGCCCGTTGGCCACGACGCCCAAGCATCCGAAAACCGTTGACACAGCGAAAATAGCTGGCGCTCCATCGGCATACTTGCTTACCCGCCAAGGCTTTTGATGCGAGGGTCAGCGCCGGTCGAACCGGCCGAGCTCCATGACCTTCACCCAGGCGGAGACGAAGTCCCGGACGAACTTCTCGCCCGCGTCCGCGCTCGCGTAGACCTCCGAAAGCGCCCTCAGCTCGGAGTTCGAACCGAAGAGGAGGTCGACCCGGCTGGCGACCCACTTCACCTCGCCGGTGCCCCGGTCCCGGCCCTCGTAGGTCGTCGTCCAGATGTGGCCGCCCCGCCTCGGCACCCACTGCGTCGCCATGTCCAGCAGGTTGACGAAGAAGTCGTTCGTCAACGTCCCCGGTGCCGAGGTCAGCACACCCGACGGGGACCGCCGGAAGTTGGCTCCGAGCACCCGCAGCCCGCCGAGCAGCACGGTCATCTCGGGCGCGGTCAGGGTCAGCAGACTCGCCCGGTCGACCAGCAGGTGCTCCGGCGGCATCCGGAAGCCGTTGCCCAGGTAGTTCCGGAAGCCGTCCGCGACGGGCTGCAACGAGCCGAACCACTCGACGTCGGTCCATTCCTGGGTCGCGTCGGTGCGCCCGGGGCGGAACGGAACACCGACCTCGTGGCCGGCGGCGGCCGCGGCGTGTTCCACCGCGGCACACCCGCCGAGCACGATCAGGTCGGCCATCGAGATCCGTTTGTCCCCCTGCTGTGCGGCGTTGAACCGCTTCTGGATCGCCTCCAGCGCGGGCAGCACGACGCCGAGCTGCTCGGGTTCGTTGACCGGCCAGCCGCGCTGCGGTTCGAGCCGGATCCGCGCCCCGTTGGCCCCGCCACGCTTGTCGCTGTCGCGGTACGTCGAAGCCGACGCCCACGCCGTGGCGACGAGCTGTGCGACCGTCAGGCCCGATTCGAGTATCTCGCGCTTGAGTGCGGCGACGTCGTCCCCGTCCACGAGTTCGTGGTCGCGTTCGGGCACCGGGTCCTGCCAGATCAGCCGTTCGGCCGGGACGAGCGGGCCGAGGTAACGCTCGATCGGGCCCATGTCGAGGTGGGTCAGCTTGAACCAGGCCCGCGCGAAGGCGTCCTCGAACTGGTCCGGGTGCTCCAGGAACCGCCGCGCGATCGCGTCGTAGCGCCGGTCCTCCTGCAACGACAGGTCGGTGGTGAGCATGACCGGGTGGTGTTTCACGTCCGGCTCGAAGGGGTCGGGCACGGTGCCTTCGCCCTGGCCGTCGCTCGGGATCCACTGCCACAGTCCGGCCGGGCTGAGCTCGACGTCCCACTTGTACTCGTACAGCGTTTCGAAGAACGTGTGGTCCCACCGGACGGGGGTGCGTGTCCACATGCCTTCCAGCCCACTGGTGACCGTGTCCCTCGCGTTGCCCGCGCCCTGCCCGCCGAGCCAGCCCAGGCCCTGCGCGGTGAGCGGCGCTGCCTCGGGCTCGGGGCCGCCGGTCAGGTTCGGGTCCGCCACGCCGTGGGTCTTGCCGAAAGTGTGACCACCCCCGATGAGCGCCACCGTTTCCTCGTCGTCGAGCCCCATCCGCTTGAAGGTCTCGCGGATGTCGCGGGCCGCGAGCACCGGGTCGGGGTTGGTGGCCGGGCCCTGCGGGTCGACGTAGATCAGCCCCATCTCGGTGGCCGCCAGCGGCTCGTCGAGCTCGCGCAGGCCGCTGTACCGGTCCTCGGCCAGCCACTTGCTCTCCGGGCCCCAGTACGTCTCGTCGGGCTCCCACACGTCCGTGCGGCCGCCACCGAACCCGAAGGTCCGGAAACCCATCGACTCCAGTGCCCGGTTGCCCGCGAAGACCATCAGGTCCGCCCAGGAGATCCGGCGGCCGTACTTCTGTTTCACCGGCCAGAGCAACCGGCGGGCCTTGTCCAGGTTGCGGTTGTCCGGCCAGCTGTTCAACGGGGCGAACCGTTGCATCCCGGCACTGGCACCGCCTCGCCCGTCGAAGACCCGGTAGGTCCCCGCGGCGTGCCAGGCCATGCGCAGCACCAGGGGGCCGTAGTGCCCGAAGTCGGCGGGCCACCAGTCCTGCGAAGTCGTCAGCACCTCGTCGACGTCACGCGCCAGTTCCTCGAGATCCACCGTCTTGAACTGTTCGGCGTAGTCGAAGTCCGCGCCGAGCGGGTCGCCCGCGGGCGGGTTCCGGCGCAATGCCGCCAGATCGACCCGCTCCGGCCACCAGTCGTTGACCTTGCCACCCGCCCGCCGAGCCGAAGGCGTCCCACCCAGGACCTTGTCGTAGGTGCGGTAGACGTGGGTATCGGGATTCTCGGGCATGGTGTCCTCCCAGGTTGTGCCGATCCTGAGATTGCCGGTCTCTGTCCAAACGCGTTCTACGTGCCGAAGACGAGGGGTAGGAAGATCGCGGCGCCGAGGAGGGAGATACCGCTGAACAGGTCGGACCGGATCCGGACGACCTTGGCGGCCATCTGACCGACGAACAGGCCGGCGAAGGACATGATCGCCGTGGCGACGCCGAACACCAGCATCGGCGCGACGAGGGAGAACCCGGCGATGCCGAGGCCGGCGCCCGCGACGAAGTTGTCGATGCTCAATGAGAGCGGCATGCCGAACAGCGTCACCCACGGGTGGTCGAGTTCGTCCGGCTCGGGCTTCCGGATGGCGCCGATGATGAAGTAGATGCCGTACAACCCCAGCGCGACCGCGCCGACGTAGTCGGCCCACTCCCCCAGGGTTTCCCCGAGGAAGTGCCCGACCAGGCCCCCCAGCAGCGGACTCACCGCGTCCCACAGCCCGAAGACGAGGGCCACCTGGACGGCGCGGCGCCAGCCGAAGGGAATGGTTCCGATCGCGATCGACGAGCGGAAGTTGTCGAGACTGAGACCGAAAGCCAACGCGATCAGCGGAAGGAATTCGAGATTCACCTGAACCACCTCGAAGAATAATCAGGGCCGACTGGGCGCGGCGCAGCTGAATCCTTCTTCAGCGAGTGACGCAAGGCCCCTGCGAGATCGACCGGCGATCCGGGGGCCCTGCGCCAACGCAGACGTAGTCCCGTCGCGGACCTAGCCGCCTGCCGCGACTACGAGAAATCGAGTGATACGGGCCGCGGGGGCCCGGCTGTCAGCCCCGGTAGAAGTAGCCGGTGGCCTCAGCGCACACCTCGACGACGGTGTACTCCGGAGTTTCCCACTTCATCATTACCTCCTACTGTTGACTACGCCCGGCGACTGGGCGAAGACCGGACATTCGTGAGCCACGCGATTTCGCGGGAAACCTCACGAAATCGCGTGTTCACCAAAGAGCATCGCCGATTTAACGCAGTGGTCGCAACCGACCGTGAACCAGTGGTGGACAACCGGTGCCGAACGGCGCCCCGGAGCCCACGAGTGGGGAGGGGGTGCCCACGGACGGTCGCGGCAGGTCAACCGGGCAGATCACCAGCAGGAAGACGTGGCGCGGGAGGCTCCCCGATGCCGGGACGGCCGCACCCGAGAGCCGGGGGCACCTGGGCACACCACAGAGTCAACGCTACGACCGCGCACGAGACGCCGTCAATGGCAACCCGCGCGGCACCCGCTCGGATCACCGCGGCTATAACGCTTTTCAATGTCCGCCGTTCGAATTCCGGCCCGCTATGCCGCGAAAGCCGGCCTAGAATGCCGGAGTGCGAATCTATCTTGGCTCCGATCACGCCGGACTCGAACTCAAGAACCACTTCGTCAAGAGGCTTTCCGGCCTCGGTCACGAGGTGATCGACGTCGGCCCCGCCGGTTACGACGCGAACGACGACTACCCGCCGTTCTGCGTCGAGGCGGCGCGGCTCGTCGTCGCGGACGAGGGCAGCCTCGGCATCGTCATCGGCGGCTCCGGGAACGGGGAGCAGATCGCCGCCAACAAGGTGCCCGGTGCCCGAGCCGCGCTCACGTGGAACGTGGCCACCGCCCGCCTGGCGCGTCAGCACAACAACGCGCTGCTGGCCGGCATCGGCGCCCGGATGCACGCGGTCGAGGAGGCCGAGCGCATCGTGGACGCGTTCCTCGCCACGGAGTTCGAGGGCGGGCGCCACCAGCGCAGGATCGACCAGCTGTCGGACTACGAGCGCACCGGCGAACCGCCCGCTCTGCCGGTGTGACCACCGTCCGTACCGCGACGCGCCGCGCTCGCGGTGGTCGTCGACCACCGCGAGCGCGGCTCCACTCAGGACGAAGCGCGAGTCGGCTCAGCCCGTTGCTCGCGCCACCCGGTGTCCGCGCGCTCGGACCTGACCATCCGCACCGACCGCGGGCGCGAACACAGCACAATGGACTGTGTGGCGATGCGACCGGGACGGTGCTCGACGCCGGTGAGCAGCTCGCTGCCGGTCACGCCGGTGGCGCAGAACAGGACACTCCCCCCGCGCACGAGATCGCCGGTGTGCAGAACCTCGCCGCGGTCGCCTCGCCCTGCGCCTTCGGGCCGCAGCCGGACCTGCAGCGACCCGCCCAGGCAGGACAGGGCGGCCGCCGCGAGGACACCCTCCGCGGCGCCTCCGGTGCCCACCACCACGTCCACCCGGCTCTCCGGCCGCGCCACGGCGACCGCACCCGCGAGGTCCCCGCCCTCGAGCGGGTGGACCCGTGCGCCGGCACGGCGGATCTCGTGCACGAGATCGGCGTGCCACGGCCGGTTGAGCACGCCGACGACGACATCGGTCACCGGAACGTCCTTGGCCGTCGCGACCGCTCGCAGGTTCTCCACCACCGGCAGGCGGATGTCGACGACGCCGGCGCAGTCGGGGCCGACAGCCAGTTTCTGCATGGACCGCACCGCCGACGGGTCGAACAACGCCCCGCGCTCGGCCACCGCGATCGCCGCGAGCGAGTGCGGCACGTCCCGCGCCGACGAAAGCGCGGCATCGCCGACACCGATCCCGACGTCGCACGCCGGGCCGTCCCCGTACCCGACGCCCTCCCCCTTGGCCAGGGCGGGCGTGGCTTCCTGCTCGCCGACCACGACGACGCCGCGCATCGGCACCGACATGATGAGTTCCCGCATCGCGCCGGTGGCGGCGAGCCTGCCGCTGCCCCGCTCACCCCGTCCGGCCCACCTGCCCGCCGCGATCGCGGCGGCCTCGGTGACACGCACGAGTTCGAGAGCCAGAGTGTGATCCGGTCCGCCGGGATCGACGGCGGCAACCGCTTCCCGTCCCTCGGCGCGGCGATGGCCGGAAACCACGGTGGTGCCCCATTCCTGAGTACTCATGAACCTCGATCCCCTCGGACGGACGGTGGCACGAGAGCGCGGCCACCGGGACGATGAACGCCGCAACGGCAACGACCGGACCGGCGCACACGCGGCCGGTCCGGTCGTCCCGTCATCGCGACACGAGCCGCCTCATCGCGCGGCCGCGTTGGCGACGGCGCGCTCGGAGAGCGCCTTCTGGGCCGCAGCCCAGTTGTCGTTGTCGCCCCGCCAGGTCTCCAGCGCCGGGCCGACCAGCGCCCGCCCGAACGAGTAGGTGAGCTCCCACGGAAGCGGGTCGAGGCCCTGCATCGCCCCGAGGTGCTTCGTCGCCAGCTCCGGGCTCTGGCCACCGGACAGGAAGGCGATGCCCGGCACGGACGCCGGGACCGTCTCCCGCAGGGTCTCCACCGTGGCCTTGGCGACGTCGGCCACCGAGGGCTGCTCCGGGCTGCCGGTCCCGGCGACCACCATGTTGGGCTTGAGGACGATGCCGTCGAGCTGCACCTGCATCAGGTCGAGCTCCTCGAACAGCACCTCCAGCACGGCGGTCGTCACCTGACGGCACTTCGCCAGCGAGTGGTCACCGTCCATCAGCACCTCGGGCTCCACGATGGGCACCAGGCCGCCTTCCTGGCACAGACCGGCGTAGCGCGCCAGCGCGTGCACGTTCGCGCGCACCGCACGGTCCGACGGCATGCCGTCGCCGATCGTGATGACCGCGCGCCACTTGGCGAAAGTCCCGCCGAGCCGCACGTATTCGGCCACTCGCTCGCGCAGCCCGTCGAGTCCCTCGGTGATCTTCTCGTCCGGGGCTCCCGCCAGCGGCTTCGCGCCGGTGTCGACCTTGATCCCGGCGAGAACGCCGATGTCGTCGAGGAACCGCGGGAACGTGCGGCCGTCGCTCAGCTTCTGGCGGAACGTCTCGTCCGCGAGGATGACGCCGCTGATCGACTCCGAAAGCTGCGGGGTCGTGACGATCAGCTCCCGGTACACCCGGCGGTTCTCTTCCGTCGGCTCGACCCCCACCTTCTCGAGCCGCGACGACATCGTCCCGATGCTCTCGTCGGCGGCGAGAATACCGCGCCTGCCGGAGACCATCGTCCGCGCAATCTTGTTCAGAGCTGACATCTCGGGTTGATCCTCCTGTGCTCCACACCGGACGGTGTGGCGTGGTCCGATTTGGTTCGACGATCAGGTCATCGACTTGTGTACGTCGATCGCTGTACTGGTTTTCCGGGGTGGTGTACGCCGCGCGCTCACGGCTCTCGGTTTCTGTCCGGGCACGGCAACCGGCACCGGGCTGCCCTTCGTCGCCGCGATCTCCACCAGTTCCCGCGCGTACTCCGGAAGCCCACGGCGCTCGTGCCAAGCCGCGTAGATCGGCTTCGCCGGCATTTCCTGGTCGACGGTCACCAGGTGCAGCCTGCCCTCGGCGAGTTCGGGCCGCACGGTGGAGACGTTCAGCACCGTCACGCGCTTGCTCGTCGCGACCGCCTGCTTGATCGCGGCGTTGGACGGGAATTCGACGTAGCTGCGCGGGGCATCCGCGGCAGCCAGCAGTTCGTCCGTGAACTCCCGGATCCCCGAACCACGCTCACGCAGGACGAGCGGGGCGGCTGCCAGCTCCTGCACCGTCAGGGGACTCGTCCTGGTGGCCCACGGGTGCTTCGAGCCGACCACCACGGCCAGCTTGTCGTCGCAGATGTACCGGGTGACCAGGTCACCGGGCACCTGCTTCTCCACCTCGCCGCCGGCCTGGCACCAGCCGTCGATGAACGCGAGGTCGACGTGGCCCGCACGGAGCAGGCGGCGAAGCTCATCGAGGTCTCCGGCCTGCACTTCGACCCGTGCCTCACCGAACGAGAACCCGGAACGGTTCAACCACTCGGGGATCAGGTGCCCGGAAATCCCCGGGCTTCCCGCGACCCGCAGCCGCTTCGACTCGGCGGTCCGGGCACCGGAACCGAATTCCAGCAACTCACGCGCTGCCTGCATGACGTTACGGGCGTACTTCGCCAGCATCTCTCCTTCCTCGGTGAGCTTCGAACCGGCGGGAGAGCGTTCCAGCAGTCGAAGACCGAGGCGACGTTCCATCGCGCTGATCCTGATGCTGGCGGCCGGCTGCGAAAGACTGTGTGCTTGAGCGGCCTTTCCCACGCTGCCGTAGCTTTCGACGGACAGCAGCAGATCGAGATCGGCGAGCTGAGGCATCTTTGACGGAAGAACCACGGTTTCACCTCTCGCTCCAGACATCGTGGTGCTGTCACTCGGAAGACCCGGCGTGTGACGGCCACCGGCAGCAGTCGCGGGCTGCCCCTGCGACTCGCGGTGCAGGACGAGCCTGACCGGTACCGGCGAACGTGGTCAATCCGTTGGACACGAACGCGTGCCGTAGGGGTATGAACGGTGCTCACCGGGCCACCTGCGGCCCCTCCCGGAAATCCGGCGGCGGCGATGACCTCGTGACGGTCTTCGAGGAGGTCAGGAACCCTTTCGTGGCAACACCGGTACCGTTCGTCCGCGATCCACTGTCGCCAGTACGAGCGGGCTTGCCGCAACCGGAACGCATCGACGACCGTTGGCGGCAACGGCCGGATTCCACCACCGGGTGGGATGCCGAGCGATACCCGTAACGGGACTCCCGCCAGCGCAAGGCCCCGGACTGCACGAAGCACCGGGGTCTTGCGCCCTCCAACGGAAATCGCGGTCAGCGCGCGGCGTCACACGCTCGTGCCGCCCGCATGATGGCGAGCTCGGTCCGCTCTTCCACGACGACCTTCCGCACGCCTTCGGAGAGCCGTTCACTGCCGATCAGCGCGTCCGTGTCCGCCAGTACGCGATCCTCGACAGTGGTGAAGCGGGGATAGAGCGCACGCGCGAAGGCGAGCAGGAATTCGGGCTGGGCGGTTTCCGCCATGGTCTCCAGCGTCCGCAGATAGCGGTCCGCGTACGGCGTGAGCAACGCTTCCTGCCCCGGTTGCCGCAGCCCCGCCATGATGGCCTTTTTCTCCGCGAGCGAGAACCCGTCGCCGAACAACCGCGTCCACGCTTCTTCCTTGGCGGCAACGGTGGGGCGCGCGGCCTCGGCCGTCAAGGCGTTCCGGCGACCGCTGTCCCCCGGATCGGCTTCCACCGCGATGTCCAGAAGATCACCGATGTCGCCTCCGGTCGACGCGAGGCGGAGCACCGCCCGCCACCGGAGGTCGGGGTCCACCGCGAGATGCACCCAGGGGGTCCGTCCGCGGACCAGCTCGTTGAGCAGACCGTGCCCCTCGGCTTGGACCACACCGACGAGCGTGCGGGCGAACACCAGCTGGCGGTCACTGCCCAGGGCCGCGCCGGCCAGCTGATCGCGCACCTGACGCGCCAGGACTTCGAGCATCCGGCTTCGCTCCGCCGGGTCCCCGTAGACCTCCACCGCCTGCACCGCGCGCTCCAAGAGCGCTTCGAGCACACCGGCGTCGCACTCCAGCACGCCCTCCGTGAGCACGGCCGCCGCGTAACCGCGCGCGGGAAGTCGTGCGTCGAGCACGTCGTCCCACAGCGCTCCCCACACGACCGCCCGCGCGCGTGGGTCGTCCAGTGTGGACAGGGTTCGCAAGGCCGCCCGCCGGGATCGCGGATCGAGCCTGACCTTGACGTGGCACACCGAATCGTCGTTGGGCACCAGCAGGTCCGGGCTCGGGTCGCCGAACCCGGTCAGGTCGTTCTCCTGCCGGTGGGGAGTGAGCGGCACGTGCACGCGCCGCCGCAGCACCAACTTGCCGTCGTGGTCGTCGAACGCGGCGACGCTCAGGTTCAGGTGCCGCGGGCGGACGTCCGGATCGGCGAGCTGCACCAGGCGATCGCCTGCTTCGCCGCGGGAGACCTCGACGGTGTTGACACCGCGGTGCAGCAGCCACTCGTCCACCCAGCGATCCACGTCCTCGTCCGGCACCCGCCGCAACGCGGCCACGAAGTCTTCGAGGGTGGCGTTGCCCCACGCGTGTGCCCGCAGGTAAGCGCGCACACCGTCGATGAAGGAGTCCCAGCCCAGGCGCTCGGCGAGGTCGCGGAGGACCGCCGCCCCCTTCTTGTAGACGATCGGCCCGAAGTTCACCCGCGCGGCGCCGGTGTCGGCGGTTTCGACGCGGATCGCGTGACTCGTGGGCAACTGGTCGGCGTGCCGGGCCACTGGCAGGGCGTGGTGCGCGTACCCGGTCCAGCCTTCCCCGTACCGCGTCACTTCGGGCTGCGCGACGACCGACATCATCTCCGCGAACGCCTCGTTCAGCCACAGGTCGTCCCACCAGCGCATCGTCACGTAGTCGCCGAACCACATGTGCGCCATTTCGTGCATCAGCACCTCGGCCCGTCGTCGCCGCTTGTCCTCGGTGACCCGGTGCCGGAACAGGAACCGCTCGTTGAGCGTCACGCAACCCGGGTGTTCCATTCCCCCGAACGCGTACTCGGGCGCGAAGACGTGGTCGTACTTGGCGAACGGGTACGGGAGGTCGAACAACCGGCCGTAGAAGTCGAGACCGCGTCCGACCACTTCGAAGAGCTCGGACGCGTCGGCGGCGAGCGAGTCGAGCAGCGAATCCCGCGCGTACAGCGCCATCGGCACTCCGCGGTGGCTGGAACTCAGCCTGCGGAACGGGCCCGCGGCGAAGGCCACCAGGTACGGCGGCAGCGGTGGCGTGGGTCGAAAGCGCCACCTCGAACGCCCCCCGGACGCGGGCGCGGACTCGGCGGGGTCGGTGTTGGCGACCACCACCCACCCGTCCTCGGCGGTGACGGTCAGGTCGACCGTGGCCTTCAGATCGGGCTGGTCGAAACAGGCGAACACCTTGTGCGCCGCGAACGGCTCGAACTTGGTGTGCAGGTACACCTGCCCATCGAGCGGGTCGTGGAACCGGTGCAGCCCCTCGCCGGTACGCGAATACGTGGCGGTGCCCGCCACGCGGACCGTGTTCGCGCCGGCTCGCACGTCCAGGCGGACACGCGCCCCGTCGTACGCCTCCGGCCCCAGCGCACGGCCGTTGCACTCGACCGTGCGGACGTCTCCGGCGAAGTCGAGGAAGACGGACGCGTCCCCGGTACGGGCACGGAAGCGGACGACCGTGGTCGTCCCGAACTCCCGTGCACCGCCCGTCAGGTCGAGATCCACCGCGTAACCGACGTCGGAGACCTCCGCCGAACGCGCCGTCGCCTCGTCCCGGGTCAGTGCGTTGCGCGCCATGACACGACTGTCGGCCGCCATACGGTCATCGTCCTCGCGCCGACACCGTCGGTCGCCGGTAGACCAGCCTTTCCCGGATCGTTTCGCCGCCGGCCGTGTCCTCCTGGTTGGCCCGGTCGAGGGCGTCCTGCACCAGGTGGTGGTCGGGTGAGTGCATGCAGACCGGATCGGTGCGTGCCGCGTCGCCGGTCAGCGCGAAGGCCTGACACCGGCATCCGCCGAAGTCCATCTCCTTGCGGGGACAGCTGCGGCACGGGTCGGGCATCCACGCGGTTCCGCGGAACGCCTCGAACGCGGCGGACTTCGACCAGATCCACTCGAGGTCGTGGTCGCGCACCGAGGCGAACTCCATCGTCGTGATCTCCGCGGCCACCGGGCACGGGTACACCACGCCGTCCGGTGCGACGGTCAGTGCCGTCTGCGCCCATCCGCCCATGCACGGCTTCGGATAGGGCTCGTAGTAGTCCGGGAGGATCCAGAGCAGCTCCATCCGCTCCGCCAGCTCGGCCTTGCGGCGTTCGTAGACACTGACCGCCTCGTCCAGCTGGGCCTTGGTCGGCATCAACAGCTCGCGGTTGCGCAGGGCCCACCCGTAGTACTGGGCGTTCGCGAGCTCCAGCCGCTCGGCGCCCCACGACACGCAGACGTCGATGATCGCGTCCAGGCGGTCCAGGTTCACCCGGTGCAGCACCACGTTCATGTTCAACGGCAGTCCGGCGTCGCGGATGATGCGCGCGGCGGCCTCCTTCTTGTCGAAGCGTTTGCTCGCCGCGACCAGGTTCGTCGACTCGGCGGCGTCGCCCTGGATGCTCAGCTGCGCGCTGTTGAGCCCCGCCGCGACCAGCGAATGCGCCCGGGCCTCCGTGAGCCCGAGGCCGCTGGTGATCAGGTTCGTGTACAAGCCGAGGCCGCGGCACTCGGCGATCAGGGTCTCCAGGTCACCGCGGACGAGGGGTTCACCGCCGGAGAAGTGGACCTGCACGACACCGAGCGCGGCCGCCGCACGGATCACCCGCACCCAGTCGTCGGTGCCGAGCTCGTCCTGCCGACCACGCAGTTCCACCGGGTTCGAGCAGTAGACGCAGTGCAACGGGCACTGGTGCGTCACCTCGGCCAGCAGGCCGTACGGCTGCGGCATCCCGTTCACGTGACCACCACCCAACCCCTTCCGGACGCATCCCGCAGGAACGTCATCACGTCGTTCGCGAGGTCGGTGGCCTCGAAATCGTGTTCGAGCTGATCGACCACCTGCCGCACGGTCCTGCTGCCGTCACACAACCCCAGGATCGCCGCCCCGGACTTGTTCAGGAGGACGACCCGCTCGGGCAACAGGAGCAACTCCACGTCCCGGACGTGGTCGTGCTTGAGCATCGCCTTGGTCGCCAGCCGCGGGGTGGCGGTCAGATCGCTGGTGTCCATCACGAACTCTTGCTGTAGGCGGCCTGCACGGCGTCCAGCAGGCTCCACAGGACGTCGCACTTGAACTCCAGCGCTCGCGCGCACGCGTCCTGCTGTTCCCGGGACTTCGCGTGGTTGATCACCAGTTCGAGCAGGTGCGCGATGTCCTTGGGCTGCTGGGTGAGCCGCGCCCGGAAGTACTCCAGGCCCTCCGTGGCGATCCACGGGTAGTGCTGCCGGACGTCGGTGATCCGCCTGCTGAGCAGGTCCGGTGCGAACAGCTCGGTCAGAGCCGAGGCCACCGACTCCAGCCACGGCTTCCGGCGGCAGAAATCCACGTAGGCGTCCACGGCGAAGCGCACGCCGGGCAGCACCGTGTCGTCGTCGAACAGCTCCTCGCGGCTCAGCCCGACGGCTTCGCCGAGGCGAACCCACTTCTCGATGCCGCCTTCGTCCCCGGTCCGCCCGTCGTGGTCGATGATGCGCTGGATCCACCGGCGGCGGTCCTCGCGGCCGGGGAGTTTGGTCAGGATGAACGCGTCCTTCACGGGCAGGTTCACCTGGTAGTAGAAGCGGTTGCGCACCCACCCGCGGAACTCCTCCTCGGACAGCTCGCCCGAATGCATCCGCTCGTTGAACGGGTGCAGGTGGTGGTACCGCTTCTCGCCGATCGAGCGCAGCTGCGCTTCGAACTCCTCAGGGGACCACGTGTTCATACTTCCACCTCCAGACCGGCTCGGCCGATCTCGATGCCCAGGTCCGTCAGCCACCGCCGCTCCGCGGACCCTTCGTCGAGAATCGGGTTCGTGTTGTTGATGTGCGTGTAGATCTTCCGCTTCGCGGGAAGCGCCGCCAGAGCACGGGCGGACCCGTCGTCACCGCTGACCGGCATGTGCCCCATGGACCGTCCGGTCCGGCTTCCCGCGCCCTGACGCGACATCTCGTCGTCCGTCCAGAACGTCCCGTCGACGAAGACGCAGTCAGCCGATTCCACCTGCCCGGCGAAGTCCGCGTCCCACCGCGGCAGCGTCGGCGCGTACACCGCTGTCCCGCCCGTCACCGTGTCCTCCAAGCGGAAGCCCACCTCCCACTCCGAGGACGGGTCGCCGAGCCGCGACCGCCGCCCACGCCCGATGTAGCGGGGCGCCTTCGAGCCGGTCAGGAAGGCGGTCACCCGCAACCGGTCGTCCAGGTCCAGCGGCTTGCCGATCTCGATCAGCGACCAGGTGAGGTCCGCGTAGTCGCTGAGCAACTCCCGGACCGGGAACCACGAGTTCAGCGCCTCGAGCACCGGGGAGGTCCCATACACCGTCAGCGACGACTCCTCCCGCAGCATCAGCAGGCCGATCGTGTGATCGAACTCCGCGTCCGTCAGCAACACACCGGCGACCGGCGTCGCCCGGGTTCCCGGCCCCGGGTGCAACGCGGGATCCGCCGCTATCTGGTGGTGCACGTCCGGGGTCGCGTTCAGCAGGAACCACCGCTCGCCGTCACCGGAAACCGCGATCCCGGCGTGCTTGGTCGCGACGTCCGGTTTGGCACGGGCCCGGCGGCAACCGGCGCACGCGCAGTTCCACTGTGGATAGCCGCCGCCCGCCGCGGCCCCGAGACAATGAATGAACACGGTGCAGGGCCCGTCAACGCCGGTGCAGGTGATCGCGGGCTGCGGCGCGCCCTTCGGCCGCCGCGAAATCAAGCGTTTTCCACCTCATGGCGTCCTCCCTCAATTCGACCCTGACAACGGCCGTACAAAAGCAGGCGCCATTGCCCGTCGAGGGTTCGGCCAGGGCGGCCGTCGGCTATGGTCGCCCTGAACTCGGCTTGTCTTTCTTCAGCTTCTTCGTCCGTGTCCGGCGTGGCAACCGATCGCGAACGACCGGCACCGAATCACGGACGAACGGGCGCCGCGCCGCCACGAGCGGACCGCGGTCCCCGGCACCCCGCGCACCGGGTCCAGAAAAGCCTCCTGGCCTGCGGTTTCCCGTCTCGGACCGCCTCGCGTTCGCGGAGCACGACCCCGAGGACCGGAAGCGGCACCCGTCACCGGCCCCCGACGCCGCCCCGCCCGATCCGCGGTACCCGGTGGTTATTTGTTGTGTGCATTGGGGGATTGTGTTTTTGGATGTGGTGGGGTGTTGCCGGGTTTTGGGTGGGTGGGTGATGGTGGTGGGACTGGTTTTTTCGGTTTCGGATGTGTGAGGAGTTTGTTGTGCAGTTGCAGGTGGCGTTGGATGTGCTGGATTTGCCGGCGGCGTTGACGTTGGCGGATCAGGTGTCGGAGCATGTGGATATTTTGGAGTTGGGGACGCCGTTGGTGAAGTCGGCGGGTATCGGTGCGGTGAGCGCGATCAAGGCGGCGCATCCGGACAAGTTGGTGTTCGTGGATCTCAAGACCGCGGATGCGGGTGAGCTGGAGGCGACGCTGGCGTTCGAGGCTGGTGCGGATCTGGTGACGGTGATGGGGGCTGCTGATGATGACACGGTGCGGGGTGCGGTCGCGGCGGGCCGTAAGTACGGCAAGGACGTGGTCGCGGACATGATCACGGTGGTGGAGGGCCGGGTGGCGCGGATTCGTGAGGTGGCGAAGCTGGGGGTGTCGTTCGTGGAGATTCATGCGGGTCTGGACGAGCAGGCCCGTCCTGGTTACAGCATCGCCACGTTGCTGCAGGACGGTCGTGAGGCCGGGGTGCCGTTCTCGATCGCGGGCGGGATCAAGGTCGACACCATCGCCTCGGTGCGCGAAGCGGGCGCGAAGGTCGCCGTGGCCGGTGGCGCGATCTACAACGCCCCCGACCCCGGCGCCGCCGCCGCCGAACTCAAAAAACGCGCCACCCGCTGACACCCGGCCACCCCAGGCGAAGAACACCAATCCGCCGGCGGTCCGGGGCGTTCGAGCGCGACCAGCCCACCAGCGCCCGGCCCGCCGGCGGACGGGAACGGAGAGAAAGGGAAACGGCGTGGAAGCCCAAGAGAAGAGCACGCGACCCGGCGGGCCACCCGCTGTCCACGACACCTACTGCTCCCTGATGGTGCAGGCCGCCGGTGTGCTGCGGTTGCGGTACGTGGAGTGCAGCCAGGACACCAGCCTGTCCCCGGCCGCGGCGAACGAGCTGGCGAACGTCTTCGAGAGCATCGCCAAGGGAGACCCCGCCTTCGACCAGATCGATCCGAAGGAGGCGATCGCGTTGGCGCATCGCCTGATCGACGACGACCACCCCGAGCTCTCCCTGTTGTGGCCCGGGATCCGGTAGGCGGCCCGGGAGCCGCGGCCGAGGTCCCTGATTGATGCCCTGGTGCCGGTGACCGGGCCGGGCGCGGACAGCGGGTGGTGCCCGCGCTCCTCTCGCTTCCGCCGAGCCCGGCCGATTCCGGCTCACCGCCCAGCCCGTCCCCACCCGAGGATCATTCGCAGCTCAACGAGGAGTACACGATGACCACTGCCGTTGCCACCGAAGCCCCCGCCCGATCCGCGCCCGTGGGCGATCCCGCCCTGATCGGCGTGCCCACCTTCATCGTCGGCGCGACCGCGCTCGGCCTGGTGCTGACCGGGTACGTCCCGGCCGACGCCGTGGGCGCCTCGATCGCGATCATCCTGCCCGCGACCGGCGTGGGCCAGCTCGTCGCCGCGCTGTGGGCGGCCGCACTGGGTGAAAGCGCTGTCGCCGCGGTGTTCGGGGTGTTCGCCGGTTTCTGGCTCAGCTACGCGGCGCTGGTGCTCGGCCTGATCCACGGCTGGTTCGGGATCTCCGCCGACGCGGCGGTCGCCACACAGGGACTGTTCCTGATCGCCTGGCTGGTCACGATCGGCCTGCTGACGCTGACCACCCTGCGGCTGCCCGCCGCGTTCACCCTGCTGTTCGTCCTGGTCGACCTCGCGCTCGCGCTCGTGCTGTACGGCACGGTGGCCGGCTCCACGGCGGCCACCACCGCGGGCGGCTACGCCGTGTTCGCCTTCACGGCGGTCGGCGTGTACCTGTTCGCCGGCGCCGTGTCCGCCGCCACCGGTGGCAAGCCCCTGCCCCTGGGCCGCCCCGTGCTGAACTGATGTGACGGCCGGGTGGGTGCCGGGCCTTCGCGCCCACCCGGTGAGCTCCGCCCGGCCTTGGCCGTGGCAGGCCAGTAAGTACAGCGGCCTCGTCCCGCATCGTGCTCGACCGGGTTTCGCACGCGCGCCCGGCACGCCCACCACCGCTCACCTGCGCGGACACGGGTCACCGGCCTGCGCAACGAGGTGGGCACCACTGAGCGGCCCCGCCGGAGGCGCCGTCGGTCCTGATGGCCCTGCTCGGGAGAGCGGCACCGAACCGTCGCGTGCCGACCCAGCCCGTCGTTTCCCCAGGTCAGACCATTGCGGGCACCCGGCTGCCGGTCCGTGTGCGGGCCGTAATAAGCTATGTCCCATCGCCACTGCGGTGGCGATGGCCGGGCTGTGGCGCAGTTTGGTAGCGCACTTGACTGGGGGTCAAGGGGTCGCAGGTTCAAATCCTGTCAGCCCGACCGGCAAGAGGGTCCTCGCAGGTCAGATACTGCGAGGACCCTCTTTTTGTGATCTTGGTGAGTTCTTCGAGGTCGAGCACGCCGCCCCTGACCGCGAGGGCAGACAAAGGCGCGCGAGGAACCCCCGGCCCTACAACCCAGAGCACCGGGTTGGGGGTTCCGTCTTGTCAGCCGTGGGTACGGCGCGCAACCTTCTTCGGTGCCCTGCCCAGTAGGTCGGGTCGTGCCCAGGGGAACCTGGCGCCGGTCCGGGAGCTTCCCCTCCTGGACCGGCTGCCGCGACCGTAGAACATGTGTCGGAAGCATGCGCTGTAGCGCACTGACGTGGTCAAACAGCCGCTCTTATGGTCAATCACCCGAATGGCAGGGTGCCGGGCCGATCAGAGTTGACCGCTAGGCGCGCAGCACGACCGTTCGTCCTCCGAGCGGCGGATCACGCCGAAACAGGTCCGCGCAAACGACAGGATGTGAGTGGTCCGCCCGGATGATCGACACCGGCGGAACACAGAAGGGCGCGGGCCTCCTGGTGACGCAGGAGGCCCGCGCAAATGTCCACCTCGACCTCGTCGCGAAACGATCGGAGAGAACAGTGACGACACTACCGGCGTCACAGCCGGAAACAAGATGTCCGGCAGGGCGGCACCGCGGACGGTCGGCTGGTGCGGTGAGCGTGAACGAGTTGTCCCAGCGGGTCGGCCAGGCACGCACACACGCCCAGCCCGGACGACACCGGCAAGATGCCGCGGATGTACGGCTGGGATTGGTAGGCGTGGTCGTCCTGACTGGATGGGCAGCCACATTGCGCCTGCTGGTGCTTCTGGCGGGCCCGCTGGTAGCGGTGGCTACCGTCGCGCCGACAACAGCCATGGCCGCGACGATCCCGGTACTGGCCGGCATGGCCTGGCTGGCGCGCCCGGTATCGCCAATCCCCACGACGAGTTGACACAGAGACCAGGCCCGGAGGTGGCCGTCCTTCCTGTGACTGGACGGCCACTTCTGGCCACGGACAGTGAAACAGGTAACCGAGAACCGCCTAACGTGCCGTCTGGCGGGGAGGCCAGCGCCCGCAGCACCAACAGCGGCCGAAACGGTGGTCGGGCCCTCGCGCACGGCCGCGCACGAGGACGCCGAGTTCCGCGGATCTGGGGGTGTGCACCGCCAAAAGTACCAGTCCTTCGAGTTGTACCGGCGCAATCCTACGAACCCGAGATCATCACCTTCGACGAGCTGCTCGCGCGTGCAGAGTGGCACGTCCGAGCGGACCGGTAGCGATCACCGCGGGTCGCTTCTCGCCCAGTGCGACTGGGGCGCTCGCCGCCCGGGCGAGTCCTCAATGAACTTCCGCTGCTGCTGTGGCTTCCACGTTCGATGCGCACACTGCACCTTCGACCACGCTGCGACGTGCCATCCCGGATAAGGCTCTCGATGCTTTGCGCCACGGTGGGCGCGGTGACGGGCCGGTCGTGCCACGTCCGCGCATCTTCCTCCACACGACGTTGACGTGCAGCTTCTCTGGCTGCGGCCGCCGCAGCAGCCGCATTGTTCGTGTAGTAATACCCGCCAGCGCCCTTCCCTTGACGTAGCCATACGGATTGTTCTTCGGCGAAGCTCCGCAGCCTCCGCATCCACCCGGCGGAATCGGCGAACCTCCCTCAGACAGGCCGGGAAAATAAGGATCGTCGTACCTGAAACGGGATTTGATCGAGCCCCAGACCTTGCTCTTTGTGGCGACAGAGCCACCCGGCCCTTGCCACGAGAAGACACGTGCTCCTGCGAAATACTGCTGGGCCACCCAGTTTGCGTAGAGCGCCGCTCCGCCCGACACGATCACTCCGACGACAATCGGCGCCAGGAAGACGACGTTGGCCTATCTCGTGATCGGTGTTACCGGCGTTGTTGGTCAGTAGATTTCAGCTCCCGGCCAGCGGTCACCGAACGTGATGGCGAACGCAGAACCAGTGGGTGTGACGCCTGCTTTCCGGCTGCCTCGCGCAGGTTCACGCTTCCTGGTGCTCTGTCCAGGAACGTCGACCGGTTTGGCGGCACGCCGGTCAGGGTTCGCGGTCGGTGGCCGGGGCGCGCGGCAAGGCTGGGCCGATGGCAGATCCAGTCCGGGTGCGAAGAGTGTCCGGTGCGGCCGTGCTGGGCCGAGATCGTCTGTGGCGCCGTGTCCCTTACAGTGGGTTCCAGCGTGACCGATCTGACCAGGTGAGAGATGCCGCGTAACCGACGCCCGCAGGACCGGGAAGAGAAGCGCGGTGAGATCGTCGCCGCGGCCACACGGTTGTTCGTGGAAGAAGGCTACGACCCTACGACGGTGGCGCGAATCGGGCGTGCGGCGGGGGTAACCTCCAACACCGTCTACTGGTACTTCAAGGACAAGGACGAGGTACTGGTCGCTGTTCTGGACGCGCTGTTCGCGCAGTTCCTGGCCGGGGTGGCGGAACGCTCGGCCGAACCGCCGGTCGAGCAGTTGTTGTGGGCAGTCACCGAGTTGCGGCGGGTCGACCGACTGATCACGACAGTGCACGCCAGGGTCGTGACATCGGAGTCACTGCGGGTTTGGCACAACGGCTTCCACGCGCAGGTGGAGGCGATCCTGCGCTGGCATCTGGCCGCGTTGGGCGTGCCGGAGACCGCACAGGACGCGATGACCCGGATCGGGGTGTTCGTCGTCGAAGGGATGCTGACACACGCAGGCGATGCCGCGGGCGATCGCGCCATCGTCGAGACGTTGGTGCACAGTGCCCGCGGCATCGCCGCCGTGCCGGGCTCCCCCGACTCCAAGTGATGGAGCGGGCCCGCTATCGGCCCGCCACGGCCGTGAACCGGGCTGCGAGGAACTGGATCTGGTCTGCGACGGCACGCTCGAACAGGTCACCGACGTAGATGTCGAAGTGGTCACCGTCGTAGTGGGTGACCTGGACGTGATCCTGCCCGGCCGCAAGGCGAGCCGTGGTGCGCGCCGGGGCGGCGCGGTCGTCGTCGCACACGCACAGCAGGGTCGCCGCGGCGGTCTTGCGGATGTCCTTGCCCGGCCGGTACAGCGGCAACCGCAACGCAAGCCGGGCCGCGATCGCGTTGGCGCTGTCGCCGCCACCGTCCGGCCCCATCATGACACCCCAGATCGTGTCGCGGCCGACAGCGGTGTCGCCAGGACGGAACGGCTGTCCGCCCGTCTCGACGGTCGGAGACAGCCCCTTGCCCACGGCTGGAATCCGGGCAAGGACCCCGGCGGTGCGAGGCGAGAGCCGGGACCCCGCCGGTATCAGCTTGGACGCTGCGGCGATCGCGGTCGGCGACACCAGGAAGGCGGGCATCCACCACACCCCGACCACCGGAGCCAGCACGGGCTTCGCGCCGAACAGCGACCCGACGACATCGAGCACGGCGGCGATGACGAGCCCGGCCATGCTCAACGGGCTGGACCGGAACCGGGAGAGCAACGACGCGGGACCGTCGGTGAACGGACACTGGGCCACCACCGCGGCCACGCCGTGGTCCTCGCTGGCGATCCGCAGCACGTGCCCGCCGCCGAACGAGGTCCCCCACACCGCGATCCGGTCCGGGTCGACCCCCGGCAGGGACCGGCCGTAGGCCAGCGCCGCCCGCCAGTCGTCGAGCTGGTCGCCGATGTCGAGCAACTGCCGTGGAGATCCCTCGCTGGCGCCCAGGTGCCGGTAGTCGAACACCAGCACCATCCACCCTTGCGCGGCGAACCGCTCCGCGAACGCGTCCAGCCGCCACTCCCGCACCGCGCCCAACCCGTGCGCCATGACCACCAACGGCCGAGGCCCGCCTTCCGCGGCCGGCATGTACAGCCACGCCGCACACCGCACGCCCCCGGACTCAAACCACACGTCCCGCCGCACCGGCACAGTGTTGCTGTCCTTCTCAGCCGAAGTTTCCATCGCCTACCTTGTTCAGCTCGCCTGCCGCTCTTGACTTGCGATCAAGATCTGGTTGACGCGAACGCTATGACGCTCTTGATTGGAAGTCAAGAAACGAGGCCTGATGTTGTGCCGCCGCAGCTCATCGGCACCGCCGCGGAGTCCCCCTTTCTCGACGCCCCGCGGCGGTGCATCCACAACGTGGTCCGCGCCTCGTGACCACCACCGGAACCCACCACACCATCGAGCTCCCAGTCACCCGCGGGCGATCGAGGTTGGCCGGGCGAAGGAGTCAGATCTGAAGACTGGGGTCGCAGGTTCGAATCCTGTCAGCCCGACCGGCACGAGAGCGCCCCTGATCTAGGAGAAACCCAGGTCAGGGCGCTTTTCCAGGTCGGTTTCTCCTCACCGGCGGTCGCCGCCGGAACCCCGGCCCGGCGTCGCGAGTGACTGACTGGGTGACTATGCCCGGAAGATCTTGTTTATGGCCGTTGGTCTACCGAGACCAGATCCGGCCGATGATGGTCGAAGCCGCTTCAGGAACCGGGTGACGCCAGCCTGACGCCCCCGGCAGGGTCAACCAGCGGTTTTCGCCAGCTCCGACGCCACCTCGATGATCATGTCCTCCTGGCCGCCGATGACGCCGCGCCTGCCCAGTTCCAGCAGGATCTCCCGCGCCGGGACGCCGTACTTCCGCGCCGCGCGCTTGGCCGGGTGGAAGAAGGTCGAGTAGACACCGGCGTAGCCCAGGATGAGCGCGGTTTCGTCGATGATCTGCGGTTCCTTCATCAGCGGCGCCATCGTGCGTTCGGCGGTGTCGGCCAGGGCGAACAGGTCGACCCCCGTCTCGTGCCCGGCCCGTTCCAGCGCCGCGGCCAGCACCTCGGTCTGCGCGTTGCCCGCGCTGGCGCCGAGACCGCGCAACGAGCCATCGATGTAGTGGGCCCCGCTGTCGACGGCCGCGAGCGCGTTGCCGATGCCCACGCCCAGGTTGTTGTGCGCGTGGAAACCGAGATCAACACCGACGGCTTCGCGCAGCGCGGCGACGCGGTCGGACGCGCCGCGGGGCACGAGGGCACCGGCGGAGTCGACCACGTAGATCACCTGTGCGCCGTAGCTTTCCAGCTTCCGCGCCTGCTCGGCGAGCTCCGCCGGTCCCAGTTTGTGGCTCATCATCAGGAAGCTCATCACCCGCATGCCGCGGTCGCGGGCCCAGGCGATGGGCTGCTCGGCGCAGTCGGCTTCGGTGCAGTGCACCGCGACGCGCACCGTGCCCGCACCGGCGTCGCGCGCCTGGTCCAGCTCGCCGAGCGTGGCGATGCCGGGCACGTAGAGGACGGCGATGTCGGCGCTGCGCACAGCGTCCACCGCGGCGCGCACGTACTCGGCGTCCGTGGCGGCGGCGAAACCGTACTGGATCGACGACGCGCCGAGCCCGATGCCGTGCGCGACCTCGATGGTGCCGACGCCCGCCTTGTCGAGCCCGCGCGCCACCGCGGCCACCTGCTCGGTGGTGAACTGGTGCGAGACGCTGCTCATCCCGTCCCGCAGGCTCGTGTCGACCAGGTTGACCCGCACCGCGTTCATGCGGCTGCTCCTTCCCCGGCGAGCTTGCCGGCCACGGCTTCCGCGACCTGGACGGCCGCGGCGGTGATGATGTCCAGGTTCCCGGCGTAGGCGGGCAGGAAGTCGCCCGCGCCTTCCACTTCGAGCATGACGGTGACCAGGTCGCCCTCGGCTTCGAAGAACCGGAGCCGGTAGCCGGGCACGTACTGCTGCACCCGGGCCACCATGTCCCGCACCGCCTGCTCGGTCCGCGCGGCGTCCGGCCGCCGCACCCGCGCGTACACGGTGTCGCGCATCAGCATCGGCGGCTCCGCGGGGTTGATCACCGAGATCGCCTTGGCGCGGTCGGCTCCGGCGACGGCGGCCAGCGCGCGGCTGGTCTTCTCGCTGAACTCGCTGAGGTTCTGCCGCGTGCCCGGGCCCGCGCTCGCGCTGGCGATCGCCGCGACGATCTCGCCGTAGGAGACGTCCGCGGCCGTGTTGATCGCCGCGAGGATCGGGATGGTGGCCTGTCCGGCGCAGCTGACCATGTTGACGTTGGGGGCATCGAGGTGCTCGTCGAGGTTGACCGCGGGCACCACGTAGGGACCGACCGACGCGGGCGTGAGGTCGATTGCGCGGATCCCGGCTTCGGCATAGCGCGGCGCGGCGAGGGCGTGCACCTTGGCGGAGGTGGCTTCGAAGACCAGGTCCGGCGGTTCGGGCCGGGACAGCAGCCAGTCGACGCCGTCGGCGGAGGTCTCCAGCCCGAACGCGCGGGCACGTGCGAGGCCCTCGCTCGCGGGGTCGATCCCGACCATGTACCGCGCTTCGACGGCCCCGGACCGGCGCAGTTTGCAGAGCAGATCCGTACCGATGTTGCCCGATCCGACGATCGCGGCGGTGGCCTTCGGCATTCCGGCTTCTCCTTCCAGTCTTGCTCCTGGACATTCCTCCACCGGACGGGGAAGGATGCAACGTGTGAGTCCCACTCATCGAGACGCCGGCGAGATCTCGGGGATCGGCAGGGCCGGGGTTCTGCTCAACGCTTTCCAAGGCTCCACGGGGATCCTGACCACGCGGGAGCTCATCGAGCGCACCGGGCTGCCGCGGTCGACCGCGCACCGGCTGGTCGCCGAACTGGTGCGGTGCGGTTACCTGGAGCGGGACGGGAGGGCGTTGCGGCTGGGCCTGATGTTCTTCGAACTCGGGCAGCTGGTGCCGCGACCGCGCGGCCTGGCCGACGCCGCCCGGCCGTACATGTCGGACTTGCGCGAGGCGACGCGCCAGAACGTCGGCACGGCGGTGCTCGTCGACCGGGAGGTGCTGTACGTCGAGGTCCTGCGCGGCAAGGACGGGCCGCGGGTGCCGTCGCGGATCGGCGGGCGCTGGCCGGCGCACGCGAGTTGCAGCGGGAAGGCGATCCTGGCGTTCGCCGGGGCCGACGTGGTCGAAGCCGTGGTCGCGGACGGGCTGACCAGGCTGACGGAGAACACGATCACCGAGCCGGAGGCGCTGCGGGAGGAGCTGGCGCGCATCCGCCAGCGCGGCGTCGCCTACGACCGGCAGGAGTCCTTTCCCGGCGTGATGGCGGTCGCCTCACCAGTGCTGGGCCCGGACGGCGAGGTCGCCGGCGCGCTCAGCGTTTCGGGGCTGGCCGGCCGGATCAACCTGGCGCGGGTCGACGCCGCGGTGCGCGCGGGGGCGCTGGCGGTGTCCCGCGAGCTTTCCCGCGCCCACACCGGCCTCCGCGAGCGACGTTAGCCGCGGCCGATGAAGGGCATCGTCGTTGCCATGACGGTGAGGAACTGGATGTTCGCGTCCAGCGGGAGGTTCGCCATGTGCACGACGGCGCCGGCGACGTGGCGGGCGTCCATCGTGGGTTCCGGGCGCACCGAGCCGTCGGCCTGGGGGACGCCGCCGCTCATGCCGCTCGTCATGTCGGTCGCGGCGTTGCCGATGTCGATCTGGCCGCAGGCGATGCCGTGCGGCCGCCCGTCCAGCGACAGCGATTTCGTCAGCCCGGTGATCGCGTGTTTCGTCGCCGTGTAGGCGATGCTGTGCGGCCGCGGGCTGTGCGCCGAGATCGAGCCGTTGTTGATGATGCGCCCGCCCCGCGGCCGCTGGTCGCGCATCATGCGGAAGGCCGCCTGGGCGCAGAGGAAGGATCCGGTCAGGTTGGTGTCCACACAGGACTGCCACGTGCTGAGCGGGAGGTCTTCGAGCGAGACGGCGGCGCCGGTGGTGCCGGCGTTGTTGACCAGCAGGTCGATCCGCCCGAACCGGCGGCCGACCTCGTCGAACAGCGCACGGACCGAGCCTGGGTCGCTGACGTCGGCGGGCACGGCAACCGCCGTGCCGCCACTGGCCGCCGCTGTGTCCCGCAGGGCGCCGGCGCGGCGGCCGGCGAGCACGACGGTCCACCCGTCGGCGGACAGGGCGTGGCTGATCGCCCGGCCGAGGCCGGATCCCGCGCCGGTCACGACGGCGATGCGTGTACTCACAGGGTCCTCCGCTTCAGTGGTTGTCGCGCCGCACCACCGCGCCCCGGCGGCCGGTGAGGATGTCCAGATCGGCGCCGCGGTCGGCCTGCTGGACGTGGTCGACGTAGAGCCGCTGGTAGCCACCGTCCACGACGGGCGGTGGCGGTGACCACGCCGCCCGTCGTGCGGCCAGTTCGTCGTCGCCGAGGTCGAGGTGGAGCCTGCGCCCCGGCACGTCGAGTTCGATGAAGTCGCCGGTCCGGACCAACGCGAGCGGCCCGCCGGCAGCGGACTCCGGGGCGACGTGCAGCACCACGGTGCCGTAGGCCGTGCCGCTCATCCGGGCGTCGGAGATCCGCACCATGTCCGTGATCCCCTTGGCCAGCAAGCGTTTCGGCAGCGGCAGGTTGCCCACCTCGGGCATCCCCGGGTACCCGCGCGGTCCGGCGCCCCGCAGGACCAGCACACTCGTTTCGTCGACGTCGAGGTCCGGATCGTCGATCCGGTCGGCCAGCTCCTCGACGCTGTCGAACACCACGGCCCGCCCGCGGTGCCGGAGCAGCTCGGGCGAGGCGGCCGACGGTTTGATCACGGCGCCGTCCGGCGCGAGGTTGCCGCGCAGCACGGCGATCCCCGCCGCCGGTTTCACCTCACGGATCACCTCCGGGTTCCAGCACGGCGCGCCGGCGATGTTCTCCCCCAGCGTCCGGCCGGTGACGGTCAGCGCGCTGCCGTCGAGCAGGTCACCCATCGCGCGCAGCACGGCAGGCATGCCGCCGGCCTCGAAGAAGTCCTCCATGAGGAAGCGGCCGGACGGGAGCAGGTCGGTGAACAGCGGGACGTCGTGCCCGAGCCGGTCGAAGTCGGCCAGCTCCAGCGGCACCTCGGCCCGGCCGGCGAGCGCGAGCAGGTGGATCACTGCGTTGGTGGAGCCGCCGATCGCGGCGTTGGCGCGGATCGCGTTCTCGAAGGCCGCCCGCGTCAGCACGCGCGACATCCGCAGGTCCTCGTGCACCATCTGCACGATCCGCACCCCGGCGTCCTGGGCGAGCACGCGCCGCCGGGAGTCGACCGCCGGGATGGCGGCGTTGCCGGGCAACCCCATCCCGAGCGCTTCGACGAGCGCGGCCATGGTCGACGCCGTCCCCATCGTGTTGCAGTGCCCGGCCGAACGGGACATGCATGACTCGGCCTCGGCGAAGCCCGCGGCCGGCATCCGGCCCGCACGGACCTCCTCCGACATGGCGAACACCGCGGTGCCGGAACCGAGCTGCCGTCCCCGGAACCGCCCGGTGAGCATCGGCCCGCCGGACACCACGAGCGCGGGCAGGTCGCAGCTGGCCGCGCCCATGAGCAGCGCCGGGGTCGTCTTGTCGCACCCGCACAGCAGCACCACCCCGTCGAGCGGGTTGGCGCGGATCGACTCCTCGACGTCCATGCTGACCAGGTTGCGGAACAGCATGCTCGTCGGCCTCAGCAGCGTCTCCCCCAGCGACATCACCGGGAACTCGACGGGGAAGCCGCCCGCCTCGTACACGCCGCGCTTGACGTGCTCGGCGAGGTCGCGCAGGTGGGCGTTGCACGGGGTCAGCTCGGACCAGGTGTTGCAGATCCCGATCACCGGCCTGCCGTCGAACATCCGTGGCGGGAGGCCCTGGTTCTTCATCCAGGACCGGGCGGCGAAGCCGTTGACGTCGCGCGGCCCGAACCAGTCCCGCGACCGCAGCCCGGCGCTCACGGCCGCCCCAGCCCGAGCATCGCGCGCGCTTCGGCCGCCGTCGCCGGTTCCATGCCCAGTTCGCGCACGATGCGCACGATCCGTTCGACGAAGGCGAGGTTGGTGCCGGGCTCGCCGGGCTCGAGCCACAGGTTGTCCTCGAGCCCGACGCGCACGTGCCCGCCCAGCAACAGGGCCTGGGTGAGCGCCTCGGTCTGGCAGTCGCCGGCCGCGCTCACGGTGAAGATGCTGTGCTCGGGCAGCAGGTTCACCATGTCCTGCACCGCTTTCGGCGAGTAGGGCATGGCGCCCTGGAACACGGTGTGCAGACCGAGCACGAGGTTGACGAAGTAGGGCGGCCGGTCGTAGCCCTCGCCGATGAGCGTGGCCACCTCCTGCACGAGGTGGGTGGGGCTGAACGCCTCCCATTCGGGTTTGATGCCCTTCTCGCGCATCAGCCGGGCGAGTTCGCGTCCGCGCGAGGGCGGCGTCGCGAGCAGCGTCTCGCGTCCGGCGACGGAGGCGAAACAGGTCATCGCGTCGAGCGTGCACATCTCGGCGCCCCCGTCGAGGCCGCGCAGCCGCTCGGGCCAGCTGACCTCGTGGTAGCCGGCGTCGTTCCACGCGACCAGGTCGCCGTTGATCCCACCGCCGGTGGAGTTGTTGAGCACGATGTCGCAGCGTTCCCGGATCAGGTCGTTGATCTTCCGGTACACGGTCGGGTCGCAGGTCGCCTCGTCGTCGGGGCGGCGGGCGTGCAGGGCGGCGATGCTCGCGCCCGCCTCGTAGCACCGGCGGACATCCGCGGCGATCGCTTCGGGCTGGGTGGGGAGGTGGGGGTTGTCGCGTTTCGTGGCCAGTCCGCCGGTGGGGGCGACGGTGATGATGACCTTGCGCCCGCTCATCGCCCGGCCTCGACGAACCGCATCACCGCGTCGCGGACCCGGTCACCGACGGCGAACCCGGCCCGTGCGGCGGTCCCGTTGACGAACGAGACCACCCCGTTTTCCCACGTGTCGATCCCGTTGCTGATTTCGGCGGAGGTGTGGCTGACCGCGACCGCGGGGATGCCGGCGTCATCGAGCGAGACGACCCCGGCGATGCCGGCCCGGTCCTTGCCGATCCCGGCGTCGTTGAGCACGACGCAACCGAGGCCGACGCGGCGCGCGGCCGCGCCGGAGGCCGCTCCCCCGTTCGACGCGGCGACCACGACCTGGTCCCGGTCGGCGTCCTCCACTTGGGACAGGCTGTCCATGACGATGACGGACCGCCGCGGACCGGTGTGCACGACCTTCCTCAGCATGCGCGTGGCTCCCCTCGGGTGATGCGGACGATGTCGTCCCGCAGGCGCGCGCCGACGCGGAACCCCTGGCGGCGCGCGGTGTCGTTGACGAAGGTGATCACGCCGTGTTCCCACACGTCGGTGCCGTCACCGATGCGGGCGGTGTCGTGGCCGACGGCGATTCCGGCGATGCCCGCGGCGTCGATCTCCTTCAGTCCGGCGATTCCGGCGTCGTTCTTGCCGAACCCGGCGTCGTTGGCGACCAGGCAGGACACGCCGAACTGGCGCGCGTACTCGCCCGCGCTGGTGCCGCCGTGCGATCCGGTGACGATGACGTGGCCGGCGTCGGCGGTGGAGGCGTAGGACACGGAGTCCATCACGCTCACCCGGGGACCGCCGCCGTTGAGCACGATCCGCGGCCGCGCCGGCGGCATTCCCAGCATCTCCGCGGCTTCCGCGGGTGTGGCGACGTCCCGGCCGCGTTCGCGGGCGAGGTCGGCGACCCTGGCGACGAGGTCGGCGTTGGTCGGCGCACCGAGTTCGAGGTGGGGGTGGTCGCCGAGCCCGATCGCGACGTGCCCGCCGCGGTCGATCGCGAAGCCCGCGACGTCGAGGACGTTGCCCGCGTGCACGCTCACCGCCCACTCGATGCGCCGATCTTCGGGCAGGAACGCGAGCTGCGCTTCGAGCCCGGCCCTGGTGCCGGGGTGGGCGGCGACGAACTCCGGTCCGCCCAGTACCAGCAGCAGGAACGCCGGTTCGTCGATCGCGCCGGAGTCGAGCAGCGCCGCGATGCCGCGGGTCCAGCTGACGTTGAACGAGGCCAGCAACGGCTTCATGCCGATCTCGCGGGCGGTGCGCAGGACCTGCTGGATCCCGGCGGTGTCGTTGACGAACACCTTGCCGGTGCTCGTGAACTCGTGCGCCGCCCAGTCGTACCGGTCGAGGTTCGCGCAGCCGGCGTCGACGGCGAGGAAGTCCGCACGCGTCATCGGGTCACCGGCGTTGTCCACGACGTTGGCGAGCCGTTCGTCGATCGTGGCCCCGGGCGCGTTCGCGAGCGAGGGCGCCAGCAGGATGTCGGTGCGCTCGCGGATGGTGCGCATGGCCGCGGCGTACGCGGCGGCGCTGTGGTCGGCGCCGCCGTCGGGGGTGCGCGCGTGAAAGTGCATCACCGCCGCGCCCGCGGCACGGGCGGCGGCCGCGTCGCGGGCGATTTCCCCGGCGCTCCAGGGGATGTTCGGGTTCTCGGTCCGCATGGCGTTCTCGTTCGGGTGCACGCCGATGATCAGTTTCTTCACGAGGCCACCTCCGTGCGGGGCAGGCTCCAGCCGGCGCCCGCGGTCTGTCCCCCGTCGACGGTCAGCGTCTGCCCGGTCACGAAGGCGGAGCGCTCGTCGAGCAGGAACGCGATGGCCTCGGCGGTCTCGCGCGGCTGCGCGTACCGGCCGAGCGGGATGGCGGGCAGGATCGCGGCCCGGACCTCCGGTGTGTGCACCTCGGTCACCAGGGGCGTCTCGGTGGCGCCGGGGGCGACGCAGTTGGCGCGGACGCCGAGCGGCCCGAGTTCCAGTGCCATCACCTTGGTCATGGTGATGACCCCGCCCTTGGACGCGCTGTAGGCCGCCCGGCCGGGGCTTCCGCGTGTCCCGGACACCGAGGAGATCGTCACGATCGCCCCGCCGCCGGTGCGGACCATGCTCCGGGCCGCAGCCCTGGCCAGCAGGAACGTGCCCGTGAGGTTCACCTCGAGCACCTGCCGGAACAGCTGCGGGCTGCTGTCCAGGAACGAGGTGGCCGAGCCGATCCCGGCGGCGGTGACGACGCCGCGAACCGGCCCGAAGTCCTCGTCGACCCGGGCGACCGCGGCTTCGACCGCGTCCTCGTCGGTGACGTCGAGCTGCTCGAACCGGACGTCCGCGTGGCCGGCCAGCCGGGCCCGCGCCTGGTCCAGTGCGGCGGTGCCGCGGTCGGCGACCACCGCGCGCCAGCCGTCGTCGAGCAGGCGCTCCACCGTCGCCAGCCCGATGCCGGAGGCACCGCCGGACACGATGACCGTGCGTGTCATGAGTTCATCTCCCGGATCGGGTCGGAGCCGTCCCAGCCGACGGCGGCGTCGGCCACCTTGCCGAACACGCGGCCCTTGTCGCCGCTGATCTCCGACAGTTCGATCATGGTGCCCGAATGTCCGGTCGTGTCGAAGTACACGAACCGCTCATCCGGGCCGCCCTTGCCCGACCGTCCTGACTGGACGACGGTGAGCCCGCCGCGCTCGGCGCGCGTGAGGTCGGTGTCGAAGTCGGTCGTCCAGAACGCGACGTGATGCAGGCCCTCGCCGTGGTCGGCGCGGAAATCGCGGAACGCGGACGGCTCGTCGTCGAGTTGCTGGATCAACTCGATCTGCACCCCGCCGCTCTGCGCGAGCGCGACGCTGATCGCCGCGGAACTGGGCTCGTCGCGGTAGCGCAACCGCTGCACGGGAAGGCGTTCGACGAAGAAGAACGGCCCGACGCCCATCACCTCGATCCAGTGCTCCATGGCCTTGCGAACGTCGCGCACGACGTACCCGTTCTGCCTGATCGGCCCGAACAGCCTGCTCACTTGCCCCCTCCGGGTGTCCCGGCCGCCAGCGCGGCGGCTTCCTGGTCCTGCCAGTGGTCGCTGAGCGCCTCGCGCATGGCCCGGTTGCGGCTGAGCGCCACCGCGAGTGCGGCGCCGAGGGCGAGCACGAGGCCGAACGCGATCACCGCCCAGACGAAGCTGCCAGTGGCGTCCTTGATGATGCCGGTGACCTGCGGGCCGAAGAACCCGCCGAGGTTGCCCAGGCCGTTGATCAGTGCCAGGCCGGCCGCGGCCGCGACCCCGCTGAGCATGGCGCTCGGCAGCAGGAAGAAGATCGACATCGCGGCGTAGAGGCCGATGGCGGCGAGACTGAAACCGGCCATCGCGGCGAGCGGCGTGTGCAGGTTCGCCGCGGCGTAGAGGAACCCGGCCGCGGAGACGAGCATCGGGATCGCGAAGTGCCACACGCGTTCCCGGCGCCGGTCGGAGCGGCGGGTCCACAGCAGCATCGGCACGATCGCCAGCAGCGGCGGGATCGCCCCGATCCAGCCGATCGCGAGCTTGTCCCAGCCGAACGTGGCGAGGATCTGCGGCATCCAGATGCTGTACCCGTTGAGCCCGAACGTGACGGTCAGGAACACCAGGCAGAGCACGAGGACACGCACGTCGGTGAGGCCGCGCAGGATCGACATCGAGTGCCGCTGCTCGTTGCGGCGGTGTTCGGCGTCCATCGTCCGTTCGAGCCACGTGCGTTCCTCGGGGGTGAGCCACTTCGCGTCGGCGGGCCGGTCCCTGAGCACGCGGTAGCACAGGAAACCCATGATGACTGCCGGGATACCGGTGATGACGAACAGCCACCGCCAGCCCGCGAGCCCGGCCAGACCGTCGAGCTCCAGCAGGTGGGCGGAGATCGGCGCGGTGACGCCGGACAGGCAGATGCAGGTGATGATCCAGCCCATCGCCCGCGCGCGGGCGCGGTAGGGGAACCAGCGCGTGACGAAGTACAGGGCACCCGGGGAGAAGCCGGCTTCGGCGATGCCGAGCAGCACGCGGGCGACCGAGAGGCTGCCCGCGCCCTGGACGAACGCCGTGCCGATCGTGACCAGGCCCCAGGTGATCATGATGCGCGGGATCCAGCGTCGGGCGCCGACCTTGGCGAGGACGAGGTTGCTCGGCACCTCGCAGACCGTGTAGCTCCAGAAGTAGATGCCCGCGGCGAGACCGAACGCCGTGGCGGACAGCCCCAGGTCGGCGTTCATCGTCAGCGCCGCCACCCCGATGTTGAGGCGGTCCATGTACAAGACGATGTAGCACAGCCCGAGGAAGGGCAGGAAACGCCAGGTCAGCTTGCGGATCACACTGGCTTCGATGGCGGTGTCGGCAGTGGTCATCCACCGCTCCTTTCGTGCGCGTCGTTGCGAACACGCTGCAGCGTGCCCGCAGTTCAGCCGGTCGGCGGGCCGGCCGCAAGGAGGAAGTCCCATTGATCGAGACTGCGCCGTTGTGCCTCGCGGGGGCGGGGAGCAGAGTCGGGGTATGCAGATGCGGGTCGGCGCCGCCGCCATCACACGGATCACCGAGCGGGAACACTGGGCGTTCGCGCCCACGGAGCTGTTCCCGGAGATCACCGAGGCCGAAGCCGGGAGGACGCGGTCGCGGTACGCGCCCACCTCCGTGGATCCCTCGAGCGGCGAACTCGTGCTGGCGATCCACACGTACGTGATCCGGCTCGGCGGGCAGGTCATCGTCGTGGATCCCGGCAACGGCAACCACAAGGAGCGCCCGAACCTGCCGGCGCACCACCACTTCGCGACCGACTACCCGGACCGGTTCGCCGCCGCCGGTTTCGACCCCGCGGAGGTCGGCCTGGTGGTGAGCACCCACCTGCATCCCGACCACTGCGGCTGGAACACGACGCTCGTGGACGGCCGGTGGGTGCCGACCTTCCCGAACGCGACGCACGTGTTCTTCGACGAGGAGCTCGCGTTCGTGGAGTCGCTGGCCGCGCAGGGGGTGAGCGATTTCCCGGCGCTCTACGAAGACAGCGTCCAGCCGGTCCTCGGCCGCGCCCGCCGTCTGTCGCTGGCCTCGGAGCAGGTGCTGGCTTCGTGGGACGGTACGGAGGTCGTGGCGGTCGCGGCGCCCGGCCACACCCCGGGACACTGCGTCATCGAGATCCGGGGCCGGGAACGGGCCGTGATCAGCGGCGACGTCATCCACCACCCGGTCCAGCTGGAGCTGCCGGACCTCAGCCAGGCCGGCGACAGCGACCGCTCGCAGGCCCGCCGGACGCGCGCGGCCCTGCTGGCGCGCTGCGCCGACGAGGGCATCACGCTGCTGCCCGCGCACTTCCCCGGTGGGGGGCCGGTGTCCCTCGAGCGGGACACCTCCGGTGCGCTGACCTGGCGTGGAGTGGAGGTGGTGGCATGACCGCGCTGGTCAACGAGCCGTCCGACGTCGTCCCGGAGGCGCTGGCCGGGTTCGCCCGTTGGTTCGTCGGATCAACTCGCGAAACTTTCTCGGCCGGTCACAGTTGAAGGTGACCTGGAAGAACAGGCCGTGGCACGCCGCTCAGCCGTTCCGCGACTGGAGGTCACGGGGTCGCAGGTTCAAATCCTGTCAGCCCGACCGGCAGCGGTCCGTTTACGCAGGTGGACGGGCCGCTTTCGTCTTTCCACGCGAGAACCGCCCCGGGGCATGCCACATACATGCGTGCCACAGGGGCCATTCTCTCGTTGTTCGCCCTGCTGGAGCACCGTGACGGCCCCACCGCGCGCGATCGCGAGCGGAGCGGCGGTGTGGCGGAGCATGTGCTGAGTCAGGCGCGGCCAGCGGACCGCGACGCGAGCCGTCGTTATCGAATCTCTACAGTAGGGCGCGATGCGCAAATACCTGTGGCTCGTCCCGGTGCCGTGTGCGGTCTGGCTGTTCTTCGCGGTGCAGGGGATGATGCACTACCTGCCCACGAGGCCCCAGATCGACCTCGAGGTGTACCGCTACGGCGTCCAGGCGTGGTGGGACGGCAAGGACATGTACGGCACGCTGCCGGAGGTCGCCAACGGCGCCGAGCTGCCGTTCGTGTACCCGCCGTTCGCGGCGGTGCTGTTGTCGCCGCTGGCGATGCTGCCGTGGGACGCCTCCGTGGTGACGCTGTACATCCTCAACGGCCTCGCGCTGGGCGTCACGCTCTACCTGGTCGCGCGCACGGTGCGGCCGTCGCTGGGACGGGCGGGGGGCGTCGCGGTCGCGTCGATCGGGCTGCCCGCCAGCGTGTTCCTGGAGCCGGTGAGCCAGACGTTCGGCTTCGGGCAGGTCAGCATCATCATGATGGCCCTGGTCACGGTGGACTGCCTCGCCGGGCGCACGGTGTGGCCGCGCGGGTTCGGCATCGGGCTGGCCGCGGCCATCAAACTGACACCCGCCGCGTTCATCCTGTACTTCCTGATCCGCCGGGACTTCCGCAGCGCGATCACGGCGGGCATCACGTTCGCCGTCGCGTCGGTGATCGGGTTCATCGCGGACTTCGGCGGCTCGGTCACCTACTGGTTCCAGGGCGGCCTCAGCGGCGGCGGGGTCAGCGGCACGGCCTTCGCGACGAACCAGGCCATCGAGGCCGTCATCGTCCGGACCGGCCTGACCGGCGCGGCCGAGAAGGCCGTGTGGATCGTCCTGGTGCTCGGGTTGCTGGGGCTGGTCGCGAACGCCATGCGCCGCGCCGAGCCGGCGCTCGCGCTGATGGCCAACGCCGGGCTCGCGCTGCTCGTCTCACCCACGTCGTGGTCGCACTACTACGTGTGGGTGGTCCCGGCCCTGCTGGTGATGCTGGGCATCACGATCCGGCGCGCCGAGGAGCGGTCGTGGGCCGCCGCCGCGTGGCTGGCGTGGGGCGCGCTGACGGCGGTGTTCTTCATCCTGGCGCCGTTCCACAAGCTGCCGGAGACCGACTTCCCGGTGGTGCACCGCGACTGGACGTTCCCGGAACAACTGTCCGCGGCGACCTACGTCCTGGTGGTCGTGGCGCTGCTGCTGGCGTTCGCGATCCCCCGCCGGCGGCACCCGCGACCACCCCTCGAACCAGTCATGCCCGTAGGCCGCCCCGCCGGTGCTGCCACTCCGTGACGGCCTCACACCCGGCTGCCAGCTCCGCCCGCAGCAGGGCCTCCTGCTGAGCCGCGACCTCGTCACCCAGCAACTTCGTGAGCCGGTCCAGACCGGACAGGGCCTCCCACGGAGCGCCGGGCAGCGAGCCCACTTCCGCACCTGCCGGTGGTGGCGTCAGGCATTCCTCGACGCCCGCCCGGCCCGCGGCCAGCAGCGCCGCCACCACCAGATGCGGCTGGGCGTCCGCGCCCGCGAAGCGGAACTCCAGCCGCAGCGACTCGTCGCGCCCGGCCACGCGCACCGACGACGTCCGGTCGTCGACCCCCCACCGCAGCGCGCGCGGCGAGAACGGGGCGCTGCGCAGGCGGACGTAGCTGTTCCACGTCGGCGCCCAGACCGGAGCCAGCGCCGCCGCGTCACGGAGGACCCCGGCCAAGAACGACGCCATCACCGGGGACAGCGTCGTGCCGGCACCCGGCGCGGGCTCCCCCGCCGCGGACGCGAGTGACAGGTGGACGTGGCACGAATTGCCCTGCCCGGCCTCGGGCGCCGCGAGATAGCTCGCCCGCACACCGTGCTCCGCGGCCACCGTGCGCACGACGAGCTGCTGCAGCAACGCGTCGTCGCACGCGGCCAGCGCGTCCCGGTGGCGCAGCACGATCTCGTACTGCCCCGGATGGCATTCGGCGCGCGCCGACTCCACTCCCAGACCCGAGCGGTCCAGCGCCGAGCGCAGGTCCCGCAGCAGCGGCCGCAGCCGTTCGGTTCCACCGAGCGCGTAGTCCACGCCGTGCGCGGTCAACGGCCCGTCGGCGTCCGAGAACACCATCTCGTGCTCCAGGCCCACCGAGGGCACGTACCCCAGAGCCTCCAGGGCGAGCAGCTGCTCGGTCAGCGCCTGCCGCGGCGCGGCTCTCGCGGGCTCGCCATCGGGCCATTCGACGTCGCACACGACCCCGCACAACCCGTCCGGCAACGCGGTGAGCGTCGCGAGGTCCGGGCGCATCCGCAGATCGCCGAAGCCGCGGACATACGGCGCGAGCGGGCTTTCCGGACCGGCAGGCAACGCCTCGCGCTCGATGTCCCAGGCGAACACGTACGTGCAGATCCCGTAGCCGGAGCCGAGCACCTCCTCGGCGAAGAACCGCCCGGACAGCTCGACCGCGGCGAACCGGGCGTGCGGGTCGGGCACCAGCAGCACCACCCGCGACAGATCGCCCCGCGCGACGGCCGCGCGCGTGCCACGGGCGGCCGCGGCGCGTCCAGCGAGCGTGCGCGGCCCGACCGGGCGCGGCGATCTCACCACGCCCCCGCCGGATCCGGCGCGTGCAGCGGATTCGGCACGCGCCCCCACCGCACGTCGAACTCGTCGTCCCGGTCGACCTTGTCGAACCCCTGTCCCGCCAGGTGCTCGCGGTTCAGGGTCACCCGCTCGACGTCCGGCGCGAACAGCAGGCACGCGTCGAACCGGGCCGCCACATCGGGGTTTTCCTCGCGGTACCGGCCGACGACCTCCCGCACCAGCTCCCAGAACCGCGCCCGCGGCAACGCCAGGTCGTCGAGCAGGATCTCCGCCCAGAACCGCAGCTGCCCGGAGAACACCGAACTGAACAACGACTGCGCGAGCAGGTGCGCGGGCCAGCGCAGCATCTCGCCCCCGGCCTCCGGCGCGAGCAGCCGGTAGCAGTCCAGGTCCTCGTCGAGCAGGTCGACGCCCTGCGCGAAATCCTTGATCGCGACCCGCAGCGGGCGGCCGCGGTCGTCGACCACCAGGATCAGGTTCTGGCCGTGCGGGCAGAACCCGACGCCGTACCGCAACAGCCAGTGCAGCAACGGCGTGAGCAGCAGGTCGAACACCGTGTCACACCAGCGTTGCGCACCCCAGCCCGAGCGCTCGATCAGTTCGGTGAGGACCGCACGGCCGTCCGGATCGCGGTAGGGCAACGCGGCGAACGAGATCGCCTGCTCGCCTTCGGAAAGCCGGGACAGCAACGGTTCCCGCCACAGCGCCCCCAGCGTCTCGTGGAACCGGTAGGGCAGCTCCTCGACCGTGCCGAGCACCGGGTGTTCCACGGACACGCTCGCCACCTCGCCGAGCAGTTCGAACCGGTACTTCCCGGCGAGCAGCGGATCGTCCGCACCGATCCGCTGGAGCCAGCTCGTCACGGCGGGCCCGGCCAGCGTCGCGCCCGCCGCCAGGCCGCGGTAGACGAGCGTGTTGCGCACCGACACCGCGGTCTTGACATCCCGCCGGTCCGGCCGGGACACGTTGGCCAGCGTCCGCACTGTCTGGTGTGGACGGTAGGCGTCCCGCGATTCGCCGAGGTCGACGACGAGCCCGGTCGCCAGTTCACCGGCGTAGAGGGTGCCGAGGATTTCGTCGGCCTGCCAAGGATGCACCGGCAGCCACACATACTTCGCGGGGTCAGCCAGCCGGGCGAATTCGGCGTACTGCCCGGAATCCAGCTCCTCGGCGAGCAACTTCTCCGCGGAAAGCTCGTCCACGCACCGGAAGCGGGCATGGTCGCGGTGCACCGCGAACCACCTCAGCCGCACGTCCACCCCGGCTTCCGGCGCGTACCGGGCGCGGTCACCGGCGGAGAACCCGACCCGCCCCTTGTTCAGCACCAGCCGTGGATGCCCGGTCAGATGCCCGTCGGCCAGGTTGTAGTCCATCGTGGACAGTTCAGGCGCGCTCGGCGCCCGGTGCAGGCGGGCGGCCTCGTTGGTCACCGTGGCGGTCAGCTCGGCCAGGACGTCAGCGAGGCGCAGACCGGTCAGCCCGAGGCTCTTGCGCGCGTCCACCACGAGGATCCGCGGATCGAGGGCGGGCTCGCCGTTGCGGGTCGCGGAGCCCGGGGAGACGGTCCACGACTCGAAAGCACCACGGCGCGCCCGGAATTCATACACCGCACCAGGCAGTCCCAGGCGCCACAACCGGTGTTCCCCCGGCTCTTCCGCACCGACCGGATCCGGCGAGAACAGCCCCTCGTAGGACAGTTCGCCGAGCATCTTGTGCACGACCAGCGTGCCGGCCGCGCGCCACGCCTCAGCGGAATCCACGTTCACTCCTCCAACCCGAACCGGGTGAACGCCGTGCGCGACGGCAGCCGGTAGACGGTGCGGCCACAGACCGCGTTGATGATCGAGGCCGCGCGCCACGCGGCCAGGCCGAGATCGGGCGCACCGACGCCGTGGGTGTGACTTTCGGCGTTCTGGACGAAGATCGCGCCGCCGATCTCCGGTGGGAGCCGCAACCGGTAGTCGTGTTCGACGACCGGGCGTCCGCTTCCGTCCCGCGCGACGAGGTCGGCCAGGGGCCCGAGAAGCGCGTCGAGCGACCGTTCCGCGTATCCGGTGGCGGCGACGACCGCGTCGGTCATCCAGGTCGCGGCGCTGCCCTGCTGCCGGTGCCGCAGGCCGAGCGCGATCCGGTCACCGTCCCGGCGCGCGGCGACGACCTCCACGCCGGGCGTGAGCGTGACGCCGGGCCAGCCGCCGCCGACCGAGCGGCGGTACAGCTCGTCGTGGATCTCGGCGATGGTCCCGCTGTCGATTCCCTTGTACAACTGCCATTGCTCGGGCAGCAGCCGGTCACGCTCGGGTTCGGGCAGCGCGTGGAAATACCGCGTGTAATCGGGGGTGAACTGCTCCAGCCCGAGTTTGGAGTACTCCATCGGGGCGAAGGACACCGTGCGCGTCACCCATCGCAGGCCCTCCGGTCGTTTGCGGTGGCGCAGCAGATCCAGGAAGACCTCGGCGCCGGACTGGCCCGAGCCGACCACCGTGACCGCGGGCAGCGCGAGCAGCCGCTCGCGGTGCGACAGGTATTCGGCCGAGTGGAGCACGGGCACGCCCGGATCGTGCGCGAGGCGCCGCAAGGGTTCCGGCAGTCGCGGTTCGGTTCCGATGCCCAGTACCAGGTTGCGCGCACTGACCACTTCGGACGCCGCCCGCAGGCGGAACAGGCCGTCGCGCCACTCGATCCCGGTGATCTCGGTGCCGAACACACAGGACGCCAGTCGTCGGCTGACCCACCGGCAGTAGCCGTCGTACTCGGCGCGCGGGACGTGGAAGCGTTCGGCGAAGTAGAACCGGAAGAGCCGGTCCTCCTCCCGCAGGTAGTTCAGGAAGGACAGCGCGCTGGTCGGATCGACCAGCGTCACCAGGTCGGCGAGGAAGGGCACCTGCAGGGTCACGCCGTCGAGCAGCAGACCGGGATGCCAGCGGAACTCCGGGCCGCGCTCGTACAGCGCGACGGTGAGGTCCGCGACCGGCTCGGCGAGCGCGGCCAGCGACAGGTTGACCGGGCCGATCCCGGCCCCGGCGAGGTCGACCGGGCTCACCCCGGCACCGCGCTTCCGGCCACCTCGGCCGCCAGCGCGTTCGCGGTCGTCACCACCGAGCCCAGCAGCGGCCGGTAGTCCTCGACCGTGGCGTGCGGGTGCAGCAGGGTCAGCTTGAGCCACACGCCGTCGGCCATCGTGGCCCTGCCGACGATCGCGGTGCCGGCCTCCAGCAGGGTCCGGCGCACGCGCGCGACCAGTTCGTCTCCGGTCGCGGCGGGCAGCTCGTCGGCGCGGGCGGGCCGGAACAGCACCGTGGACAGCGTCGGCGCGCCCCACAGCCGCAACGACGGGTCCGCCTCGATCGCTGACGCGACGTCGGCCGCCGTGGCGCAGCAGTGTTCGACCAGCGCGCCCATGCCGTCGATGCCGAGCGCGCGGAACGTGACGGCCATGCGGAAGGCGTCCGGGCGGCGGGACGTGCGGATGGAACGCCCCAGCAGGTCGGGCAGGCCGGCTTCGGTGTCGTCGCCGGCGTTGAGGTACTCGGCGCGCACCGACAGCGCCGCGAGATCGCTGGAGCGGCCGACGGCGAGCAGGCCCGCGGAGATCGGCTGCCAGCCGAACTTGTGGGCGTCGAGCGCGATCGAGTCGGCCTCGTCGAGCCCGTCGAGGAGGGGTTTGAGCTTCGCGCTGCACAGAGCGAGACCGCCGTAGGAGGCGTCGACGTGCAGGCGGGCGCCGTGACGACGGCACACGTCGGCGAGGTCGCGCAGCGGGTCGATCTCGCCGGTGTCGGTGGTGCCCGCGGTGGCGACCACGACGGCGGGCGCGCCGAGGGTGCGCAGGGTCTCTTCGAGTGGGGCGGGCCGCAGGCGTCCGCCATCGCAGTCGACGAGGACCGGTGCGGGCAATCCGAGCAGCCACGCCGCGCGGGCGACGCTGTGGTGGGCGTTGCGCCCGCACACCGGCCGCACCGTGGGAGCCGGTTCGCGCGCGAGCAGCAGGCCGAGGAGGTTGGATTCGGTGCCGCCGGTGGTGACGACCGCGTCCGGGGCGGGGGCCTGCGGGTAGCACAGGCGGGCGATCAGGGTGACCAGCTCGCGTTCCAGCTCGCTGGCGACGGGTGCCTGGTCCCACGAGTCCATCGACGGGTTGAGCGCACCGGCGACGACGTCGGCGGCGACGGCCACCGCGAGCGGCGGGCAGTGCAGGTGCGCCGCGCACGCCGGATCGGCCGGATCGACCGAGCCCGCGGCGAGCAGCCGGGAGAGTTCGGAAAGCGCTTGCTCGGCTCCGACGCCGGTGGGCCCCGCGAGCGGATCCGTTCCGGTCAGGGCGGCGACCCCAGCCGCGACGGCGGCCGGTCCACCCGCCGGGCCCGCAGCGCCGCGTTCCACCGTGCCCTCCGCCAACCCGTTGAGGACCAACGGGATCAGCTCGGCCAGCCGCCGGTGGCCGGCCCGCCCGCCGGCCAGGCCGGCCACTCCCCGTATCTCTTCGCGCACTCACCGCTCCTTAGGTATGCCTACGCTAAGCCACGATACGGACACCGCACGCCGCAGGCACACCCCCGGCGGGCACGTTCCTCCCAAAGTGCCTGCCCGGGGAGCTCAAGTCACGCCGCCAAACGGTGGCGTTCTACGCCACCAACGCCACGTTGGGGAAGCGTGGCCGACCGGAGGATCAGTGCGGCGCCAGCGCCTCCACCTGCCGGACCGGGTCGTCGCCCGTGGGCAGCACCGAGATCACCGGCGTGGTGAGACCGTTGTCCACATAGGACTGGACCTTCTCCCGGCACTCGTCGGCACTGCCGTGCACGATCAGGGCGTCCACGACCTCGTCCGGGATGACCTCGTTGGCCCGCTTCCGGTCGCCCGCCGCCCACGCTTCGTGCATCGGCGCGAGCGCCTCGCCGCGGCCGAGCCAGTCGTGGAACGCCGCATAGACCGGCACGGTCAGATAACTGCTGATCAGCATCCGCCCCAGACCACGCGCCGCGTCGCGGTCGGTTGTCGGGCAGACGAAGATCCGCGCAGCCAGCTCGGTGTCCGGACCGATTTCGGCGCGCACCTGACGCACGTCGTCCGGGGAAAGCCAGTTCGTGATGGCGCCGTCGGCCTCCTTCGCGGCGAGCTTGAGCATCCCGGGCCGCAACGCGGCGAGCATGATCGGCGGCGCGGGTTGCGGGGCGCGTTCCAGACGGAACTTGCTGACCGAGAACGTCTCGTAGGTCTCGGTCACCTTCTCCCCCGCCAGCGCCGCCCGCAGGAACCGCAGCGTGTCGCGGGTGCGGGCGAAGGGTTTGGTGAACTCGGCGGCGTTCCAGTTCCCGACGATCACCGGCGAGGACGCGCCGATCCCGAGCACGAACCGGCCCGGCGCGGCCTCGGCCAGCGTCGCCGCCGACATCGCCAGCAGACCCGGCCCCCGCGTGTAAACGGGCACGATCGCCGTGCCCAGCCGCAGCTCGGGCGCCCACTGCGAAGCCAGCAGCAGCGGCGAGAACGCGTCCGTGCCCGTCGTTTCGGCCGACCACGCGTCGGTGTAGCCGAGCGCGGGCAGCCGCTCGATCAGCTCACGGTGCGCGATCAGCGGCACCCCGGTCAGCGGAATCGTGATACCCCAGCGCTTCATCGCGCAGCAGCCTCCAGCTCTCGTTTGATCCAGCCGATCTGGACCTTCATCAGGTTCTCCGCGACCTCTTCGGCCTGCGGTGTCATGTGCGTCGCCCCGGCCAGGGGCAGGAACACGTGCGGGCGCCCCGCGGCCAGCAGCTCGGAGGACAACCGCAGCGCGTGCGCCACGAACACGTTGTCGTCGGCCAGGCCGTGCACGATGAGCAACGCCCGGCGCAGCTCCGGCGCGCTCGCGATCAGCGAGTTGCGCTCGTAGGACTCCGGCTCCTCGCCGGGAACGCCCAGGTAGCGCTCGGTGTAGTGGGTGTCGTAGAGAGACCAGTCGGTGACCGGCGCGCCCGCGACCGCCGCGTGGAACACGTCCGGGCGGCGCAGCACCGCCAGCGCGGACAGGTACCCGCCGTAGGACCAGCCGCGGATCGCGACCCGGCCCAGGTCCAGCTCGGGATGCTCGGCGGCGACCGCGTGCAGCGCGTCCACCTGGTCCGTCAACGTCACCTCGGCCAGTTCGCGCACGATCGCCTTCTCCCACGCCGGACCCCGGCCCGGGGTGCCACGGCCGTCCGCGACCAGGACCGCGAACCCCTGGTCGGCCAGCCACTGCGAGGTGAGGAACGCGTTGCGGCTCTGCAGGACCCGCTGCGCGTGCGGACCGCCATAGGGGTCGAGCAGGACGGGCAGCTTGCCGTCTTCCGGCCGGTACCCGGTGGGCAACAGCAACGCGGCGCGCAGCCCGCGCTCGCCGACCGTCAGCCATTCCGGAGCGGGTTCGAGGCCCGGGTCGGCCGGGTAGGACTCGACCGTCGCGACCGGTTCACCGTCACGCAGCACGCTGACCTTCGGGCCGGCGTGACGCAGGCTCCACGACGACAGCACGGTGACCTCGGCGGTGCCCGCGCCGATGTGCACGCCGTCGGTCGCGGACAGCCGGGTCACGCCCCCGGCGCCGGTGCGGTAGACGTGGATCTGCGTCGGGTCGTCCGCGGAGGCGCTGAACAGCACCTCGGCGCCGACGTGCAGCACCGAGCGCACCTGCAGGCCCGAGCCGGTGACGGGCTCACCGTCGATCACCAGCCGGTGGCTGCCGTCGGCCGCGCTGACGTGCACGAGCCGGCCGTCGCTCGTCCAGGCGGGCACGCCCTGGACGACCTCGACCCAGTGCTCGTCGGTCTCGGTGTGCAGGAGTTTCGTGGAGCCGTCCACGGGGTCGATCGCGTAGATCGCGAGTTCACGCTGGTCACGCGGCTGCACGGCGATCAGCGGCGGGCCGCCCGCCGACCAGTGCACCGCGACGAGGTACTCCCAGTCGTCACGCTCGACGTCCACGCGCAGCCCGTCGAGACCGACGAGCGACAGCGAAACGCCGACGTTCGTGGTGCCCGCGGCCGGATAGGCGACCGTGGTGGGGGCCGCGTCCGGGTGCGCGGGGTCGGAGATCGTCCAGCGCGGCACGCCGGAGCGGTCGGTGCGCTCGACGAGCACGCTCGTGCCCTCCGGCGACCACCAGTAGCCGCGGGCACGGCCCAGTTCCTCGGCCGCGATGAACTCCGCGAGTCCCCAGGCGATGTCGTCGCCGTCCTCGCCGATGAGGACCTCGTCGGTGCCACTGGCGAGGTCGATGACGCGCAGCCTGCGGTCCCGGACGTAGGCGACGTGCGTGCCGGCCGGGTTGGGCCGGGGGTCGACGACGGAGGTGCCGACGCGTTCGGTCACCTCGCGCGTGGCCAGGTCGACGGTGTAAAGCTTGCCGGACAGGGAGAACGCGGCCAGGCGGAACTCGTCGTCGACGGCGTAGCCGACCACGCCGCCCGCGCTCTCCCGCGCGCGCTCCCGGCGGGCCCGCTCTTCCGGCGGCAGCTCCTCCTCGCCGGGCAGCAACTCGGCCGCGTCGACGATCTTGGTCTCGGTCCCCTTCCCCAGGTCCAGTTCCCACAGGCTGTTGCGCCGGTCGGTGCCGGACTCCGCACGCAGGAACAGCAGGCGCGTCCCGTCCGGCGAAACCCGGAACTCGCGTGGGGTGCCGAGGGTGAAGCGCTGGGTGCGGGCCTGCTGGCGAAGGAAGGAGAGCTCGTCGGTCACGCCTCGCACTCTGTCAAACCAGCACCACTCTTGGCGAGCCATCGAAGCGGCCGCGCTCCCGGCGCAACGAACCACCGAAAGAACGAGCAAGCCCGCAACGATTCGCCCGTCGCAGCAATGATCAGCGGATGATTCTGGCCTCGGACTGCCCTTAGCCTGGAGGCATGACGACCTCCGCGGCCGAGTTCATCGCGCTCGACGAGCGCTGGAGCACGCACAACTACCACCCGCTGCCCGTCGTGATCGCCGAAGCCGAAGGCTCCTGGGTGATCGACGTCGAGGGCAACCGGTACCTGGACTTCCTGTCGGCGTACTCGGCGCTCAACTTCGGCCACCGGCACCCGGCCCTGGTCGCCGCGGCGCGTGACCAGCTGGACCGGGTGACGTTGACCTCACGCGCGTTCCACCACGACCAGCTGGGCCCGTTCTGCCGGGAACTGGCCGAGCTGACCGGCACCGAGATGGTGCTGCCGATGAACTCCGGCGCCGAGGCGGTGGAGTCGGCGTTGAAGATCGCGCGGAGGTGGGCCTACGAGGTCAAGGGGGTGCCGGACGGGCGTGCCGAGATCGTGGTCGCCGGGTCGAACTTCCACGGCCGCACCACGACGATCATCTCGTTCTCCACCGACGAATCCGCGCGCGCCGGGTTCGGCCCCTACACGCCGGGTTTCACGGTCGTGAAGTACGGCGACGCCGCGGCCCTGCGCGACGCGATCACCGAGCACACCGCTGCGGTCCTGCTGGAGCCGATCCAGGGTGAGGCCGGGGTGCTCATGCCCCCGGAGGGCTACCTGGCCGAGGCGCGCCGGCTGTGCGACGAGGCCGGGGCGCTGCTGATCGCCGACGAGATCCAGTCCGGCCTCGGCCGCACCGGCACGCTGCTGGCGCTGGAGCCGACCGGGGTGCGCGCGGACCTGTACACGCTGGGCAAGGCGCTGGGCGGCGGGATCCTGCCGCTGTCGGCCGTGGTCGGGCGGCAGGATGTGCTGGGAGTCCTGAAGCCGGGCGAGCACGGCTCCACCTTCGGCGGCAACCCGCTGGCCTGCGCGGTCGGCCGGGCCGTGATCAAGCTGCTGTCGACGGGCGAGTTCCAGGCACGATCGGTGGAGCTGGGGGCCCGGATGCACGCGCGGCTGGGTTCGCTCGTGGGCCACGGCCTCGCGGAGGTCCGGGGGCGCGGTCTGTGGGCGGGCATCGACATCACCCCCGGCGGCCTCAGCGGCCGCGAAGCGTGCGAGGCGCTGGCAGCCAAGGGCTTGCTGGCCAAAGAAACCCACGGCGCGACGCTCCGCTTGGCACCGCCGCTGACGATCTCGGAGGCGGATCTGGACCACGGCCTCGACATCCTGGCCGAGGTCCTGACCCGCTGACGGAGCTCCCCAGCACGCCAGCCGGCACCCGGCAACGCAAGCCGCCCACGTACCAACCACACCCCGACCCGATCCCCAGGCCAGCTCGATGAGAAGAGGGGCAGGTGGGGGCCGCCCAGCCACGCGCGCAGCGCGAAAACCCGCGTAGCGCCAACCCCGAGAAACCACCACAGCCTCCCGTACGTTGAGCAGGCAACGGAGGGAGCAGGGGATGGAACGCGCACTGGTACCGGGCGAGCTGAGCGACCCGGACGAACTCCACCAGAAGGGCCGTGAGCTGGGCGAACGCACACCGCCGAGTGCACACGGCCACGCCGCGAGGAACGAGCGCCGGCCGTCGGTCACCGAGTTCGTCGAGGCCAGCAACGAGGGGCGCCTCCAGGAGCTCATCCCCCTGCGGATCGGGCGCATGGTGGCGTCGCCGTTCTCGTTCTTCCGCGGGGCGGCCGGGCTGATGGCCGCGGACCTCGACGGGACCCCGCACAGTGGACTGTCCGCGCAGATCTGCGGTGACGCGCACGCCGCCAACTTCGGCCTGTACGGTACGCCGGACGGGCAGATCGTGATGGACATCAACGATTTCGACGAGACCGTCCGCGGCCCCTGGGAGTGGGATCTCAAGCGCCTGGCCGCGAGCCTGGTGCTGGCCGGGCGCGAGGGTGGCGTGTCCGAAGAGGACTGCCGGGACGCTGCCGAGGACGCGGTGAAGTCGTACCGGCGCGTGGTGCGGCGGCTCGGGGAGGCGTCGTTCCTGCGGTCGTGGAACGCGCTCGGCGACGAGGACTCGCTGTCGAAGGTCAAGGCCGACGACCTCTCCGACGAGTTCGGCGAAGCCGCCGAAAAGGCGCGCCGCAACACCAGCGCCCGCGTCTCCGCCAAGTGGACCGAACGCATCGACGACCACTCCACCGGCCTGAGTCACCACCGGTTCGTCGAGGACCCGCCGGTGCTGCGCCATGTCGACGAAGCGACCGCGAACGCCGTCGCCGACGGGCTGGTGTCCTATGTGCACACCCTGCGCGAGTCGCGGCGCACCCTGATCGCCCGCTACCGGATCGCCGACATCGCCTTCCGCGTCGTCGGCACGGGCAGCGTCGGCCTGCGCAGCTACGTCGTGCTGCTGCACGGCAACACCGACGAAGACCTGGTGCTGCACGTCAAAGAGGCCCGGCCCTCCGCGCTCACCCCGTTCGTGCCGGGGCACCGCGGCGAGCACGAAGGACAGCGGATCGTGCACGGCGCCCGGCTCGTGCAGGCCGAGACCGACATCCTGCTCGGCTGGACCACCATCGGCGGCCGTCCGTTCATCGTGCGCCAGTTCCGCAACATGAAGGGCGCCATCGAGCCGACCGAACTGGGCGGCAAGGACCTCGACGACTACGGCCGCCTCGCCGGCGCGCTGCTCGCCCGCGCGCACATCCGCTCGGTCCACCCGCGGCTGCTGGCGGGATACTTCGACGGTGACGACCAGCTCGACGAGGCCATCGGCCGCTACGCGGTGCGCTACGCCGACCAGACCGAGTCCGACCACGCCGAACTGGTCACGGCGGTCAAGAACGGCCGCTTCCCCGCGAATACGGAGTGACGCGTGAAGTGGGCCGTCGCGGCGGCCTGCCTGGTGATCGCCGTCGCCGTCGGCGTCCCCTTCGCCGGGGACAGGACGGCGAGCGGGATCGACGCGACGATCACCGGCTGGATCGACCAGGTCCTGGGCGGCCGGGCGGCGCTGCTGCGGTTGATGGTGCTGCCCACCGAACCGGTCGTGCTGTTGCCGCTGCTCGCGATCGTCGTGGGCGCCTGCGTGCTCGGCCGCCGCTGGGACGGCGTCGCGCTCGCGGTGCTGGGCGTGGCGGTGCCGGTCGCGCTCAACACCTGGGTCCTCAAGCCGCTGTTCGACCGGATGAAGTCCGGCTACCTCGCCTACCCGAGCGGGCACACCGTCAGCATGGTCGCCACGCTCACCGTGCTCGTCCTGCTCGCCCGCCCCGGTACGGCGAAAACCGTCACCGCCGCCCTGAGCACGGCAATTCTCGTGATCGCCGGGACCGGGCTGGTCGGCTCGGGCTACCACTACCCCACCGACGTGCTGGGCGGCGCCTGCTTCGCGGTCGCGGTGGTGCTGGCGCTCAGCTCACCGACGCGGCGTCTCGCGCCAGCGCCGTCAGACGGCTCACCGCCCGCAGGTACTTCTTCCGGTAGCCCCCCTGCATCATCTCGTCGGTGAACAGCGCGGACAGCGGCTCACCGGAGACGACCACCGGGATGGCCCGGTCGTAGAGCCGGTCGGCGAAGGCGACCAGCCGCAGCGCCACGTTCTGGTCCGGCGCCGGGCGAACGTCACGGATGTGCACCACGGAAACCCCGTCGACCAGGCGCCCGTAGCGGGACGGGTGCAGCTTCGCCAGGTGCTCGCACAGCGCGCCGAAGTCGTCCAGGGTCGAGCCCTCGCGCGTGTCCGCGGACTCGACCAGCGTCTGCTCGTCCACCGGTGGCGGCGCGTCCGGCAGGCCGCGGTGCCGGTAGTCCGGCCCGTCGACCCGCACCACGGCGAACCGCGACGACAGCGACTGGATCTCACGCAGGAAGTCCTCGGCCGCGAACCGGCCTTCGCCGAGCTTGTCCGGCAACGTGTTCGAGGTGGCCGCGACGTACACGCCCGCGTCGGTCAGCTCCCGCAGCAGCCGCGTGACCAGCATCGTGTCGCCGGGGTCGTCGAGCTCGAACTCGTCGATCGCCAGCAGCCGGTGCTCCGACAGCCGCCGCACCGCCTCGCCGAACCCGAGCGCGCCGACCAGGTGGGTCAGCTCGACGAACGTGCCGTACGCCTTGGGTGAGGGCGCATCGTGCCAGGTCGAGGCGAGCAGGTGGGTCTTGCCGACACCGAACCCGCCGTCCAGGTAGAGACCCTGCTTGCCCGGTTCGGGCGCGGAACCGCCGCCGAACAGCGACCGCAGCTTCGACTTCTTCGGCACGCTGTCCTCGATGCGCGCCGCGAACGCCGAGCACTCCTCGACGGCGCGGGACTGGCTCGGCTCGTCCGGGTTCGGCACGTACGTGGAGAACCGCACGGCGCCGAAGCGCGGCGGCGGCACGAGCGCGGCGATCAGCTCGTCCGCTCCCAGCTCGGGCTGCCGGTCGGTGAGGTGCGCGGGCATCTCAGAAGAGTAACCGCGGCGCGCAGCGCCACCGTTGAGGGTGGTGGTGGGCGACGGGTGGGCGTATCGGTGACGCCACGATCGGCCCCGGTGGCGGCCGCGTGATGTGATGGAGATCGTGCGCAGCCTGTGGCCCGAAACCCTCGACGACGTGACCGACGACGACCTGGACCGGATCTACGGCTACCCGGACAACCTCGACCGGCCGTTCGTCCAGGCGAACTTCACCTCCTCCGCCGACGGCGCCTCCACAGTAAAAGGCCGCTCCGAGGGCCTGTCCGGCCCCGCGGACAAGCGGATCTTCTTCCACGGCCGTCTGCTGGCCGATGTCGTGCTCGCCGGCGCGGGCACCGTGCGCGCCGAGAACTACCGCGGCGCCCGAACGTCTCCGGAGCGCCGCGAAACCCGCGAGCGGCTCGGCCTCGCCGAAATCCCGCCGATCGCCGTCGTCACCGGCAGCGCGCGCCTGGACCCGGAAGCGCCGCTGTTCACCGACACCCAGGTGCCGCCGATCATCATCACCACCGAGCACGCGCCCGCCGACCGCCGGACGGCACTCGCCGAAGCGGGCGCGGACCTCCTGCTGGCCGGCGAGGAGACCATCGACCTGCGGCGGGCGCTGGACGGGCTGGCCGAGCGCGGTCTCAAGCGGGTCAACTGCGAGGGCGGGCCGCACCTGTTCGGCGAGCTGGTGGCCGAGGACCTGGTCGACCAGCTGTGCGTGACGGTCGCGCCGCTGCTCGCGGGCGGCGGCGCGGACCGCATCGCGATCGGCCGGATGGCGAGCGGGGCCCGCGAGATGGATCTGGCATCGATCCTGGTCGAAGACGGTTTCACGATGCTGCGGTATCGCCGTCGCGTCTCTAGGGTGAGCTGATGCTGCCGCTGACCCCGCCGATCCAGCCGATGCTGGCGAAACCGGCGAAGTCGATCCCGGACTCCGACGAGCTGCTGTTCGAGCCGAAGTGGGACGGGTTCCGCTGTCTCGTCTTCCGCGACGGCGACGAGCTGACCCTCCAGTCACGTGCCGGGAAACCGCTCGACCGGTACTTCCCGGAGGTCCTGGCGCGGTTGCCGGAGCTGCTGCCCGAGCGCGTCGTGCTGGACGGCGAACTCGTCGTCGGCCGCGAGGGGCACCTCGACTTCGACGCGCTGACCGAGCGGATTCACCCCGCCGAATCCCGCGTCCGGCTGCTCGCGGAGCGGACCCCGGCCACGTTCGTCGCGTTCGACCTGCTCGCGCTCGGCGACGACGCGTTCCTGGACGAGCCGACGAAGGCGCGCCGGGACCGGCTGGCGGACCTGGCGGGCAACGGCCTCAACATCACTCCCGCGACCACCGATCCGGAGACCGCCCGGCACTGGTTCGAGCTGTTCGAGGGCGCCGGGCTGGACGGTGTCATCGGCAAACCGCTGGACGCCGGGTACGAGCCGGGCAAGCGGATCATGATCAAGTACAAGCACTCGCGCACCGCCGACTGCGTGGTGGCCGGGCTGCGCTGGCACAAGGACTCCACGCCGGGCGAGGCCGTCGGATCGCTGCTGCTGGGGCTCTACGACGAGAACGGCGTGCTGCACCACCCCGGCGTCGTCGGGTCGTTCCCGGCGAAGCGGCGCCGGGAGCTGGCCGAAGAGTTCGCCGGGCTGATCACCGACGGGACCGGGCACCCGTGGCTGGAGGGCACCGTCGAGGGCCAGCGCCTGCCCGGCGGCATCACGCGGTGGCGCTCCACCGAACAGCCGTGGGTGCCGCTGCGGCCCGAGCGGGTGGTCGAGGTCGCCTACGAGCACACCGAGGGCGGGCACCCGTCGCGGTTCCGGCACACCGCGCAGTTCGTGCGCTGGCGCCCGGACCGCGAACCGGGTTCGTGCGACTACGCTCAGCTCGACGAGGTCGCGCGGTACGACCTCGGTGCCGTCTTCCACGGCGAGGTCAAGCGCACCCGCTGAAACCGGGACAGGGGGATTTCCGTGGGCCGGTTCTGGCGCCGGACGTGGCCGTTCTTCGTGCCGCTCGCGGTCATCAGCGGACTCGGGGCGCTGGTGCTGTGGGTCTACGGCGGGTTCGAGCCGCGCCCGCGCGCGTCACCCGACCCGCCTGCTCATCCCTGCGCGACGGATTCCGCCGTCGCGGCGGCCGTGGTGCCGAACCAGCTCGCCGGGACCGCGCGGCCCTACACCGGTCCGGGACCGCACCAGGTCCTCGTCGTCTCGCAGCACGAGACCAGTGGCGGGCCGGGCGGGCCGTGGTGGGACGAGGCGGCGCTGCCCCCGGAGTGGCAGCCCCCCGACGGCAGCACGCTCGAAGCGCAGGTGCCGCTGGTGCTGTGCGAGTACGGCACCCGGCTGGGCCAGGGCATCGACCGGTGCGACTACGGGCCCGGCTCGCTGTCCGGATCGCTGCTGACCACCACGGACCAGCCGCGGACGGTGCAGCACAGCATCGCGCTGGAAAACGCCGAATACCACTACCGCCTGTACGAGGCGCGGACCGGAACGCTGCTGGACGAGTTCACGCTCGGCAGCGCCGGCCCCTGCGCGTTCACCGTCTCGGTGGCCGACGACGTGTGGCCGGTGTCGATCGTGCAGAGGCCGGACTCCGCGGCCCTGGAAAGCCGGCTCCGGCCGTTCGTCGACGCGAGCCGGTGACCCGCTCACCACGGGCACACCGGGTTCGTGCGAACCTCGACGAGGACAAGCACCAGAGGGGAAAGAGGAACGTCGTGGCGCGCCGTGGTGTCGTGCTCGCTGTACTGCTGCCGGCCCTGATCGCCGGCTGCACGGCGGGGCCGTCGAAACGACCGCCGGTCGTGGAGAACGACCAGCCGGCCTCCGCCGCGCCCACCAGCACGACGGCCGAGGTGCCGCTGCCCCCGCTGACCGAGCCCCGCTCCCCCGGTGTGGACTGGACCGACTGCGACCAGCAGACCCGCACCCGGCTCGGCGCCGAGTCGCCGGCCTACCTGCGGTTCAGCTGCGCGACCGTGCTGTCCACACTGGACGATCCGGCCCTGCCCGGGCGCATCCGGACCCGCGTGTCCGTGCTCAAGGCGGGCAACGGGGCCATCCCGCTCGTCGTGGTCAACGACGTCGACGGCGAACCGGGCACCCTCTACGCGGCCCGGATCGCGGCGACCCTGCCGCCCGCGCTGCTGCAGCGGTACTCGCTGATCGGGGTCGACCGGCGCGGCACCGGCGAATCGGACCCCCTCTCGTGTGTCCCCGAGGACACCCGCAGTCAGCTGATGGGCCAGGACCCGGCCGACGACGACCTCGAACCGCTGCTCGACGCCGCCCGCAAGGCCGGACAGCAGTGCGCGATCGACCTCGGCGGCGCCCAGCAGGCGTTCGACAGCTGGCGCACGGCGGGCGATCTGGAGGAGATCCGCGGCAGGCTCGGCGTGCCGAAGCTGCACGCACTCGCGCACGGCGAGGGCTCGCAGGTGCTGATCTCCTACGCGGCGCGGTTCCCGGACCGGGTCGGGCGCTTCGTGATGGACGGCGTGCCGGACCCGTCGAGCGACACGGTGACGGTGCTCGGCGACCTCGCCGCCGCGCAGGAGGCCACGCTCGACGCCTACGGGAAGGCGGTCGGCCAGGACGCGGCGGCCACGGTGAACGCGGTGCTGGATCTCCTCCGCCCGGCGCCGCGGGTCCTGCCCGGCGGCGGCCTGTTCGGGGCGGGCACGGCACTGCGGGCCGTGGTCACCGGGCTCGCCGACCGTGCCCGGTGGCCCCAGCTGGCGCAGGCGCTCGAAGCCGGACGGTCCGGGGACGTCAGCGGGCTGGCCGAATTCGTGTCACCGATGATGAACGGCTCGGACGTCTCGCCCTCCCGCCTGGACGGGGCACTGGCGACCGAGTGCAACGACACGGTGGAGCGCATGCCCGCCGACCAGATCGCCGGGCTGACCGCGCAGCTGCGCGGCCGCTACCCGGTGTTCGGCGGGCTGGTGACGCAGCAGCTGGCATGGTGCCTGCCGTGGCCGGCGCGCACCGAGTCGCTGCCCACGCTGAGCACGTCCGGTCTGCCGCCGATCCTGGTCACCAGCACGCTGACCGATCCGGTCACCCCGGAAACCGGCACGGTCCGCGCGGTGCAGCAGATCCCCAGCGCGGTCCGGGTCGCGTGGCAGGGCGCCGGGCACGGAGCGCTGACATCGCCGTGCGCGGCCGAAGCGGTCCGGGCCTTCCTCGTCGACGGCGACATCCCCGCGGACGGCACCCTCTGCCCCGCTTAGGGGAGCCGTCACGGCTTCCGACTAGGCTTGTCCTCCATCCGCCGGACCACTGAGTACTGGGAGTAACTGTGCCGTCATCCGCGGTCGAGACGCCGGCTGTGCGGCCGGCGCCCCGGGGCAGCGTTCGGCGACCGATTCCCTGGCCCGCCTTCTGGCCCGTCACGGTGCTCGGCGCGGTGGCCGGGTTCTTCTACGTCAAACAGGTGCTCGCCCAGCTACCGGTGCTGATGCACCTGCTGGACCTCGGCGTGTACCGCATCGCGGGCGAACGCGTCCTGCACGGCGTGTCCGTCTACGACACCCCGCTGCTGGGCAACGTCCGCGGTGAGTGGGAGTTCGTCTACACGCCGTTCTCCGCGCTGCTGTTCACGCCGCTCGCCCCGCTGAAGGGTGATTCGTTCACGTGGGTGGGCGCGCTGGGTGACTATGCGATGCTGGTCGTCGGCGTGTGGGCGGCCCTGTCGCTGCTGCGGTTCCGGCGCGATCTGCGGCTCGTGCTGTTCAGCCTGCCGGTCGCCGCGCTGCTCATGTGGTGCGAACCGATCCGCGAGACGATGGCGTTCGGCCAGGTCAACATCCTGCTCATGACGCTGGTGCTGCTGGACGTGGCGCTGCCCGATTCGTCGAAGGTCAAGGGCGTCCTGATCGGCATCGCGGCCGGGATCAAGCTGACCCCGGCGTTCTTCGTGCTGTACCTGCTGGTCACGCGCCGCTACCGGGCCGCGATCGTCTCGGGCGTCGCGTTCGTGGTGACCGTGGCCGTCGGGTTCGCCTTCCTGTGGCACGACTCGGCGACGTTCTGGTCCGGCGCGTTCTTCGACCCCACCCGGGTCGGTGTGCCGGAGAACCCGTCGAACGAGTCGCTGCGCGGGTTCTTCGCGCGGACGATCGACGTCACGGGCGGGATGCAGATCGTGTGGGCGCTGGCCGCCGTCGCGACCGCCGTGGTGTGCCTGCTGCTCGCCCGCCGCCTCGCCGCGCGCGGTGAGGAACTGATCGCGGTGACCCTGTGCGGGATGGGGATGACCGCGGTGTCGCCGTACAGCTGGGTGCATCACTGGGTGTGGCTGGCGATGCTGCTGCTCTGCCTGGGCAACCTCGCGCTGCGCGGGTCGGTGCTGGGCTGGATCGGCCTGCTCGGCGCCGGGCTCGTGACCTCCGGCGGCGTGCTGGAGCTGCTCGGTTTCGATGCGGGCACGGTGCTGGACTTCAAACCGGCGGGCCTGGAGTGGCTCTTCCAGAACGGCTACCTCTGGCTCACCTACGCGGTGTTCCTCGCGGTCGCGCTGTACTACCGGACCCCGAAGGACCCCGCCGCACTGCCCGCGGACACCACCCGGCCAGCCTGACGCCCCTCCCGCTCGCGTGTTGGCCGCTCCGGGCACCGTGTTGGCCCTTCCCGCTCGCGTGTTGGCCCTTCCGGGCACCGTGTTGGCCCCTCCCGGCGGCAGAGTCAGGCGGGAACCGGTGCGAGGGCCCCGGCCAGCAGCCGGTAGGAGTCGAGCATCTCGGCGCGGTCGTAGGTGCTCGTGGTCACCAGGATCTCGTCGGCGCCGGTGCGGTCGGCCAGTCCGGTCAGCGCCGCGGCCGCCTCGTCGGGGGCGCCCGCGATGTGACCCCGCCGGGCCTCGTCGAACAGCGTGCGTTCGCGGGGCGTCATGTCCAGGGCCAGGATCTCCCCGGCGGAGCGCAGCGGCGGGAACACTCCGTGGGTCCGTGACCAGGCCGACGCCCACGCTTCCGGCACGAGCAGCCGTTCCGCGGCCTCCCTGGTCCCGGCGACCGCGACCGTCGCCGAGACGATCACGTACGGCACCGGGCAGCGGGACGACGGGACGAACCCCTCCCGGTAGCGGCGGATCGCCTCGGTCATGCGTGCCTCGCCGCGGATCGCGCCGATGACCAGCGGCAGCCCCAGCGAAGCGGCGAGGTCCGCACCCGCGCCGGTGGCCAGCAGGAACGCCGGGATCGGCTGCCCTTCGGCCGGGAACGCGTGCACGCCGGGATGCTCCGACTGGGTGTCGTCGAGGTAGCCGAGCAGGAGCCGTACCTGCTCACCGAAGCGGTCGGCGTCGTCCTTGCCGTGGCCGAGCGCGCGCCGCACGCCGCCGGTGAAGCCGACCGAGCGGCCGAGCCCCATGTCGATCCGGCCCGGATGCAGCGCCTCCAGCACCCCGAACTGCTCCGCGACCACCAGCGGCTGGTGGTTGGGCAGCATCACGCCCCCGGTGCCGACGCGGATGCGCTCGGTCGCGTCCGCCACGGCGGCCGCCAGCACGGTCGGCGCGGACCCGGCGACGCCAGGGACGCTGTGGTGCTCCGACACCCAGAACCGGTGGTAGCCCAGTCCTTCGGCCTGCCGCGCGAACGCCACGGTCTCCCGCAGCGCTTCGGCGTGGGTGCCACCTTCGCGGGTGCGGGACCGGTCGAGCACGGACAGTTTCACGCCTTGGTCAACAACCGGCGCGCGGCGGGTGTTCCGTCAGTCCCGCGCCCGGCTGGGCTGCACCCGCTTCGGCTCGCCCGGCATTTTGGGATAATCCGGTGGATAGGGCATCTCCCCCAAGCCGTGGTCGCGCTCGTCGCGGGCGTACCACTCCAGCGCGGTCTCCAGGCCGAACGGCTCGTCGTCCATGCCCGCGTGCGGGTCACCGTGCGCGGACAGCCAGTCCGGCACCGTCAGCACGTCGAAGTCGTCCGGGTGCACCTCGGGCAGCTGCGCCCAGGTCAGCGGCGTCGACACCGTCGCCCGCGCCGTGCCGCGCACCGACCACGACGAGGCGACCGTCCGGTCCCGCGCGGCCTGGTTGTAGTCGAGGAACACGCGCCCGCCGCGTTCCTCCTTCCACCACGCGATCGTCGCCAGATCGGGGAGGCGCCGTTCCACCTCCCGGCCCAGCGCGATCACCGCGTGCCGCACCGCGACGAAGTCCCACTCCGGCCGGATCCGCGCCAGCACGTGCACCCCGCGCCCGCCGGACGTCTTCGGATACCCGGTCAGCCCGGCGTCGGCCAGCACCTCACGCACCACCAGCGCGACCCGGACCGCGTCGTCGAAACCGGAGCTGTCCGAGGGGTCGACGTCGATCCGCAGTTCGTCCGGGTGGTCGACGTCGGGCCGCCGCACCGGCCAGGGGTGGAAGTCGAGCGTGCCGAGGTTGGCCGCCCACGCGAACACCGCGGCCTCGGTCGGGCAGACCTCGTCGGCGGTACGGCCGGACGGGAACGTGATCCGCGCGGTCTGCACCCACTCGGGCGCGCCCTTGGGCAGCCGTTTGGCGTAGAACGGTTCACCGGAAACGCCGTCGGGGAACCGTTTCAGCGTCGTCGGGCGCTCGCCGATCGCGCGCAGCAACGGCTCGGCGACCGCGAGGTAGTACTCCACGACCTGCCGCTTGGTGATGCCCCGCTCGGGGAAGTACACCTTGTCCGGATTGGACACCCGCACCGTGCGCGCGCCCACCTGGTATTCGATCGCTGCACCTGCCACCGGCTCACCGTAGCCGCGCACGCGTGGTTCCGCGCGTGCCTTACCGTGGAGGTCGTGACCCGCCGCGTGAAACTGGTCCTCGCTCTCGTCCTGCTCGCCGGGGCGGTCGTGGCGGCGTTCACACTTCCCGTGCCCAGCCCCGCGGAACTGCGCGACTGGGCCGGCGCTGCGGGCCCGGTCACCGCGTTCCTGTTCCTGGCCGCCTATTCGGTACTCACCGTGGCCCCCATACCCCGCACCGTGTTCAACCTCGCGGCGGGCCTGCTCCTCGGGGACGCCCTCGGCATCGTGGTCGCCATCACCGCCACCGCGATCTCCGGCGCGCTCGGGTTCGGGCTGGCCCGGTGGGCCGGGCGCGATCTCGTGGCCCGTCACCTGGAACGGACAGTGGTGCGCGCGGTGGACGAGCGGCTGGCAGGCGGCGGTGTGCTCGCGGTCGCGTCGCTGCGGCTGATCCCGCTGGTTCCCTTCGCACCACTGGGTTACTGCTGCGGCATCCTGTCCGTGCGGTTCGGCCCGTACCTGGCCGGGACCGTCCTCGGCAGCCTGCCCGGCACGATCGCGGTGGTGGTGCTGGGTGACGCGCTCACCGGCGGCACGCCCCCGGCTCTGCTGGTCTGCTACGGTGCCTTCGCACTCGCCGGGGCCGTTGGACTGGCCCGAATCGCCCGCGGGACAGCTTACGCCGGGCGCACGAAGCAGCCCGCTACACTCGACCCGGTGCGCGAGGAGATCGTTCGCGCTGAGCCAAGCCAGCACATGCGGAGAGTTTCCGAGGAGTAGTCCCATCGACACCGGTCAACTGATCGCAGGGCACTATCGCCTCGTTGAGCACATCGGCAGCGGCGCCATGGGCGTCGTGTGGCGCGCGGTGGACGAGCGCCTCGAACGTTCGGTCGCGGTGAAGCAGATCCTCGCCCAGCCGGGCATGTCCGAGGCGGAACGCAGCAGCATGCGCCAGCGCGCGATGCGCGAGGCGAAGAACGCGGCCCGGTTCCAGCACCCCAACGCCATCGTGGTGTTCGACATCGCCGAGCACAGCGGGGATCCGTGCCTCGTCATGGAGTACCTGCCCTCGAAGAGCCTGTCGGCGGTCATCGCCGAGCAGGGCACGATGGCGCTGGCCGAGGTCGCCCGCATCGGGCACCAGGTCGCCTCCGCGCTCGTCGTCGCGCACCGCGCCGGCATCGTGCACCGCGACATCAAGCCCGCCAACATCCTGATCGACGAGCACGGCACGGCCAAGATCACCGACTTCGGCATCTCGCGCGCGGCGGGTGACCTGACGCTCACCCAGACCGGCCTGATCGGCGGCACCCCGGCCTACCTGGCGCCCGAGCTGGCGCGCGGCTCGGACCCGGCGCCCGCCTCCGACGTCTTCTCCCTCGGCGCCACGCTCTACCACGCGCTGGAGGGCCAGCCGCCCTACGGCAACAGCTCCAACCAGCTGGCCCTGCTCTACACCGCGGCGAACGGGCAGGTCGTGCCGCCACGCCAGTCCGGCAAGGCGACCGCGCTGCTGATGAGCCTGCTGCGGGTCGAGCCGGAGGAGCGGCCGACCATGCTGGAGGCCCGCGACCGGCTGGCCGCGCTCGCCAACGGCGAGAAGGACACCAAGGCCGCCACCATGGTGTCGCCGCCGCTGTACAACGGGGGCCGCCAGCCCGCGGCGATGCCGGTCGACCCGCCCGCGGAGCGGCCGCCGTGGCAGCGCACCGGTGCCGCCACCGCCGCGCCCCCGGCCGCCCCGCCCTCAGCCGCTCCGCCGCAGCGCAGCCCCCGTACCCCGACGGCCGCGTTCATCCCGCCGCCGAAGCCGCCACAGGCCGCCAAGCCGTCGCCGGTCAAGCGCAAGGGTGTGCTGATCGGAGCTGCGGCCGTGGTGGTCGCCGTGATCGCCGCCGTGCTGATCGTGGCCCTCAACGGCGACGACTCGGCGAACGACGGCGCGACGCAGGCCAACTCGGGCGGCGGCACCACCGCGCCGACGTCGGCGCCGTCGAGCCCGTCCAGCAGCGCGCTGCCGCCGGCCGACCTGGGCAAGACGGCGAGCACCGGATCGGTGGACTTCGGGTCCGCCGGCCAGATCGTGAAGGCTTACCTGGACGGCAAGGGCTCGGCCGCGGCGTGGACGCTGCTGACCCCCGCCGCGCAGTCGCTGTTCGGCAGCCAGCAGGCGTTCCAGCAGTACTGGTCGGAGCACGAGATCCAGGGCTACAGCTCGATCCGCGCGGACCAGGGCGCCAACTCCGACGGTTCGGCCACCATGTTCGTCTCCATCAACGGGGTCGGCCGGGTGGGCTGGCGGGTCGTCGACACCGGCGGCGGTCTGCTCATCGACGCCGACACCAGGATCGGTTGACCTACCCTGGGCGGTATGACCGAAAGCGGCCGCAACCCGCGCTTCGACGACGACCTGATCGGTCTCGACCCCGACGATCCGGAGGCCCAGGCGTTCGCCAGGCACCTGGACCGGATGCAGCGGTGCGAGCCGGGGTTCACCGTCGAGGGAACCCTGCACAACGTGGAGGAGTTCGCCGCGTCCAGCAGCCGCGTGGGCGGTCTGCGGTGGTGGATCGCGGCTACCGTGGTGGTGCTGCTGGTGCTGGGCGTGATCGTCGCCTCGTGGGACATCGTGGTACGGGCCCTGGAGTGGCTCGCCGAGTAGCCTGAAAGATATGAAACCTCGCATGGAACCTGTCGTGGGAGCCACCCCGAAGGTGGTCAAGCCGGACCAGGAATGGCGCGAGCAGCTCTCCCCCGAGGAGTACGCGGTGCTGCGCCAGGCGGCGACGGAGCGGCCGTTCACCGGCGAGTACACCGACACCAAGACCACCGGCGTCTACGAGTGCCGCGCGTGCGGTGCGGAACTCTTCCGCAGCGACACCAAGTTCGAGAGCCACTGCGGCTGGCCGTCGTTCTTCGACCCGAGCGGGTCGGACTCGGTGCTGCTGCGTGAGGACCGGACGATGGGCATGGTGCGCACCGAGGTGCTGTGCGCGACCTGCCACAGCCACCTCGGGCACCTCTTCGAGGGCGAGGGCTACCCCACCCCGACCGACCAGCGGTACTGCATCAACTCGATCTCCCTGCGCCTGGTGCCCGCCGAGTAGCCGCCTGGTCTCCCGCACCGGTGGTTGCGGGAGCCGGTTTGGTGACCGTCAGGAGCGGTGACGATGCCTACCTGGGCCTGCCGTTCCCGACGTTCCTCGTCATCTACGCCGTGCTGGTGCTGCTGCCCGTCGTGGTGCGCCTGACCGGGCCGCTACTGCCCAAGCGGCGCGGCGGCGGACCGCACCGGCGGGTGGCGCGCCTCCGGCGGGATTCGACGCGGACCGCGTGGCGACCGAGGTGCGGGCCCTGCGCGCCAGACGCCGTGCCATCGTCGCCGATCTGCTGCAGCTCTCGGCGACCTGTTCCGGCGCCGGCGCGCATTCCGCCTCCGGCACGCTCAGCGCTGAACCACCCGGCCACACCCGCGGCACCGCCGGAACGCCGCGGGCCACCGCCGGCAAGCTCACCCGCGAAGCCACTCCGCGGGTGAACTCCCCGGCACCGGCGACGGCCGTGACCATCCCGGTTCCGCCCCCGGCACCGAACCCGGCATCGTCACGTACCGCAGTCGCCCGAAGCCGCTGTCCGTCTCCGCCAGGAAGCCTGAGACGTCCACCGTGGCTCCCGCCTCCGTGCAGCGGCCGAGCGAGTCCAGCCACCGTCCCGTCCGCGCGAGCGCCAGCCGGGCCCGTAAGCTCCCGCCTTCGGTGGCCCGCCGCCGCAACGCGATCATCGCCGCCGCGGCCGCCAGCCATCCCGTCGCGTGGTCCAGCGCCTGCACCGGGAGCGGCCGCGGCCCGTCGTCACCCCACGCGATTCCGGACGCCATCTGCACCAGGCTGTCGAAACCGCGCCGCTGCCGCCACGGCCCGTGCCAGCCCCACGCGTTCAGCTCGACCAGCACGATCCCGGGCCGCGCCCACGCCAGCCGGTCGGCCGTGAACCCGAGCCCGGCGAGCGCGCCCGGCCGGAACGACTGCAGGAGCACGTCGGCCTCGCCGATCAGCCGCCACAACGCCGCCCTGCCGTCCGCGGTCCGCAGGTCCAGGTGCGCCGACCGTTTGCCCATGCCGGTGTCGACCACCAGCGGGTGCACCGTCGGCAGATGGGCGGCGCCGACGTGCAGCACGTCCGCCCCGTGCGCCGCCAGCACCCGTCCCGCCACCGGCCCGGCGATGACATGCGTCAGGTCCAGCACCCGCATCCCGCCCAGCGGCCGCGGCGACTCCGGCAGCGGACGCACCGAAGCCGGGCCGATGGCCTCGAAGGCCACCAGCGGCGCCCCGTCCAGCGCCCGCCCCATCGGGCTGCCGAGCCACTGCTCCCGGGTCCGCATCGCCGCGGCGGCGCCGCCGTCGGCGACCACGGACTCCTGCACGTCCCACGCATCCCGCTCCCCGACGGCGACGGCCACCGCGTCCCGGTCCTCCGGCACCCCGAGCGCCCGGCGGACAGCGGCCGCGTGGTGGGGGTAGTTGCAGTGCAGCTTCACCCAGCCGTCGGTCGCCCGGTAGTCGCCGGACAGCACGGCCCAGACATCGCCGGGCGGTTCGCCGTCCACGCGTACGAGCTTTTCGCTGCGGAAGGCCGCCGCGGCATGACGCGTATCCACCCTGACCACACCCGGCTCGATGCCGCGCAACCGCAACAGATCAGCCGCGGCAAGGGTGGCCGCCGCGACGCTCGCGGACGCGGCCGCCGCCACCCGGAACGGGCCGGGCAGCACGGTCTCCGCGCCGGTGATCCCGACCGGGCCGGGCGCGTCACCGGTCAGGTCGCGCCACAGCGCGTCGAACACCTACGGCAGGTTGGCGATCAGCTCGGCGGGAGGCACCCGCGTCCCGGTGTAGAACGGGGTTTCCTCGCGCACGTGCAGCCGCGCTTCGGTGCCACGCAGGTGACGCATCAGGTCGACGATGCGGTGCAGCTCGTCGGCCTCGAACGCGAGGATCCACTCGTAGTCGCCCAACGCGAACGAGGCGACGGTGTTGGCGCGCACGTCCGGGTAGTCCCGGGCCTCCTTGCCGTGGTCGGCGAGCATCTTGCGGCGCTCGTCGTCGGGCAGCAGATACCACTCGTAGGAGCGGACGAACGGGTACACGCAGAGGTACTTCCGCGCCTCCTCCCCGGCCAGGAACGCCGGGATGTGGCTCTTGTTGAACTCGGCGGGCCGGTGCAACGCGAACTGGCTCCACACCGGCACCGACACACGGCCCAGCGGCGTGCGGCGGAAGCCGGTGTAGGCGGCCTGCACCTGCTCGGCCGTCTCGGCGTGCCACCAGATCAGGTAGTCGGCGTCGGCCCGCAGCCCGGCGACGTCGTACACGCCGCGCACCACCACCCCTTTGCCCTCGAGCGCGTCGAGGTACTCGGTGGTTTCCGCCGCGGCCTGGCCGCGGTCCTCGGGGAGCCGCCCCGGCTCGACCCGGAACACCGACCAGGCGGTGTAGCGGATGCTGTCGTTGAGTTCCTGGAAGTTCAGCCGCGCCATGCACCCATCTTGGCACCGCGGCGAAACCGGCTGCTAGGGCACCAGGTGTGAGGTGACGCGCGCCGCTGCCGCGGTGGCGGTCGCGATGCACGCCGGCACCCCGACACCGTGCAGCGCGGCCCCCGCCAACGCGAGGCCGGGCACGTCCGCGACGGCCCGCTCGGCGCGGTCGACGAGGTCGAGGTGACCGGGCCCGTACTGCGGCAGCCCGCCACCCCACCGTTGCACCGCCACGTCGACCGGTTCCACGGTGATGCCGGTGAGCTCGGCCAGGTCGGCGCGCACCAGACGCACCAGCTCGTCGTCGTCCCGGTGCAGCGCGCCGGGCTCGCGGAACCGGCCGACCGAGCCGCGCACCAGCACCGGCCCGGCGTCCAGGTGCGACCACTTCCGCGAGGAGAACGTGAACGCCTTGGCCGCGAACGGCTGGCCACTCGCACGCCGCTCACGGGCTCCGATCAGCACGCCGGAGGCGTCCGGCAGTTCGGTACCGGGTGGCAGGGCCATCGCGACCACCGCCATCGACGCCAGGTCGATCTCGCCGAGCGCGGCCGACGCGGCGGGCACGACGCCGTCGAGCAGCCTGCGCGCCGCGGGAGCGGGCACCGCGAGCAGCACGGCGTCGACGTCGACCACCTCGGCGCCGACCCCGAGCCGCCAGCCCTCCTCCCGCCGCTGCAGCCCGGTGACCGGCGCGCCGGTCCGCACGTCCGGCTTGGCCAGCTCGACGAGCCGCTCGACCAGCGTCCCGAGACCGCCGGGCAAGGTGCCGAACACCGGAGCCGAACTGGGCTTGTCCGGGATCAGTCCCGCGGCGGCCGCGGTCAGTGAGGTGGCGCCGCGGTCGAGCGCGGCAGCCAGCGCGGGCACGGTCGCGCGCAGCCCGAGCCCGTCCGCGCCGCCCGCGTAGACACCGCCGAGCAGCGGGTCGACGAGGCGGTCCACGAGCTCGTCACCGAACCGCTCGCGCAGCAGGGCACCCAGGGCGATGTCGTCGTTCAGCGTGAGCGGAGGCAGGTCGGGTTCGGCGGCGACGCGGGCCCGCGCGCCGGGGGAAAGCACGTCCGCGACCGCGTCCGGCGAGCCCGGGATACCCATCAGGGTCCCGCCGGGCAGCCGCGTGAGACGCCCGCCCGCGCGCACGGTCGACTTCGCCCCGGTCGGGTGCACCAGCTCCAGCCCCAGCTCGGCGGCCAGCGCGACGCCTTCCGGACGGCGCGCGAGGAACGCTTCCGCACCCACGTCGTAGCGCACCCCGCCGACCTCGGCCGCGCGGAGCTTGCCACCGAGCAAGTCCGTCGCCTCGAAGATCGTGATCGTGGCGCCGTCGCCGAGCGCGGCACGCAGGCGGTAGGCCGCGACGGCGCCCGAAACCCCGCCGCCGACCACCGCGACGTGCATCAGGACTCCAGGCTGTGGACGAGCTCGACGACGCGGGTCAGCACGTCCGGGTCGGTGCCCGGCGGCACACCGTGACCCAGGTTGAAGATGTGGCCCGCGGCGGCACGGCCCTCCGCGCCGATGCGCCGCACCTCGGCCTCCACCACCGGCCAGGACGCCTGCAGCAGCGCCGGGTCCAGGTTGCCCTGCACGACCGGCACCGGCTCGCCCTGCGCGGTCAGCCGCCGGACGGCCTCGTCCAGCGGGACGCGCCAGTCGACGCCGACCACGTCGGCACCGGCCTCGCGCATGGCGGGCAGGATCTCGCCGGTGCCCACCCCGAAGTGGATGCGCGGCACGTCGAGGTCGGCGACCGCGCCCAGCACCCGCGTCGAGTGCGGCTGCACGAACTCGCGGTACTCGCGCAGCGTCAGCGCGCCGGCCCAGGAGTCGAACAGCTGCACCGCGTCGGCACCGGCCTCGACCTGACCGCGCAGGAAGGTCACCGCGATCTCGGCGAGCCTGCCCGCGAGCTCGTGCCACACGGCGGGCTCGGAGTGCATGAGCGCCTTGGTGCGCTCGAAGCTGCGGCTCGGACCGCCCTCGATGAGGTAGGAGGCGAGCGTGAACGGCGCGCCCGCGAACCCGATCAGCGGCGTCCCGCCGAGGCGCTCGACCAGCAGCCGGGTGCCCTCCAGTACCGGTTCGATCCGCGCCGGGTCCAGTTCGGGCAGGCGGCGGACCGCGGCCGCGTCCCGCACCGGCTCGGCCACCACGGGACCGGTGCCGGGCACGATGTCGACGTCGATCCCGGCCGCGACCAGCGGCACCACGATGTCGGAGAAGAAGATGGCGGCGTCCACGCCGTGCCGCCGCACCGGCTGGAGCGTGATCTCGGCGATCATCTCGGCGTCGAAGCAGGCCGTGAGCATCGGCACGCCCTCGCGCAGCGCCCGGTACTCGGGCAGCGAACGGCCCGCCTGGCGCATGAACCAGACGGGCAGCCGCGACGGACGGCGGCCACGGGCGGCGGCGAGGAAGGGAGAGCCGGCGAGGTCCCGGTGGGCCGGTCGCGGGCGCGACTGCGCGGTAGTAGACATCGTCAACCATGGTGCCACGCGGCCCGCCATGCCCTTACCTCGGCGCGTCTGCCGCCCCGCGCCCGCTCGCCGTCCTACAGTCGGCTGGTGACCGCGATGACGCATGCGCCCGAGATGTTCCGTGAAGCTGTCGCGGCGCTGCAGGCCCTCCGGCCCCGGCCGGAGATGACCCTCGAACCCGTCCGCGCACCGCAGCGCCTCGCTCCCTGGTCCTACGCGCTCAGCTGCGACGCGGCCGGTCCCGCGGACGTGACGGCCACCGGGCGTCTGGTGCTGCTGCACGATCCGGACGCCCCGGAGGCGTGGGACGGGGTTCTGCGGATGGTGGTCTACGTGCGCGCGGAAATCGACCGCGAACTGGCCAGCGACCCGTTCCTGCCCGCGGTCGGGTGGTCCTGGCTGACCGACGCGCTGGAGAACTCCGGCGCGCCCTACACCGCGCTGGGCGGCACGGTCACGGAGACGTCGTCGGCGCGCTTCGGCGACATCAGCGGGCCCGCCCGCTCCGACGACCTGGAGCTGCGGGCGTCCTGGACACCGGCGGACGAGCAGCTGCTCCCGCACGGCGAGGCGTTCTGCCAGCTGATGTCGAGTGTGGCGGGGCTTCCCCCGGTCGGCGTGTCGCTGTTCGGGCACCGGCAGAGCGGCTGAGTGTGACGCAGACCTCAGCACCGCGCCGGGAATCGCGCCGATAGAGTTCGCTTGCGCGGCCCCCGACCGCCTCGGGGTCCTCGGCCCGGCCACCCTCGAAGCCTGGTTCCGGCTCCACACGCTGCGCGAACAGTCCGCTTACGTCGACCTGATGACGTCGCTACCCCAACCGGTGGGCGCGGGCCGGAACCGCGCGTGAGCAGATGCACGGTGTGTATGCACGCGCACCAACGTGTCCCCAGTCAGGTGTTATCGCTGGCGCTCCGCGAGGTGTTAGCCACTCGGCGTGTATTAGTCCGATCGTGTTACATCGATGCCAGCTAGTAACTACCCGATCGAGATAGATACCCGTTCGATCCCCCCGCTGAGGGCGATGGGCGGCTAGAGTGCCTTCGACGACACCACTTTCGGTCTAGAGCTGGCGCGGCTGATCGGCCGAAAGTACCCGGTGCCGGTCGGGGGGCACGACCGACTCCAGGGAGGTAGTGACGTGGCTGCCGTCGGCTTATCGCAGGCCGTCAGATCCACGCCAGCCGGTGCTTTGCCGGCGAGCATGGTTCCGCATCCGCGGGAAGAGCTGTTTAGCGTGCTGGTGGTCGACGACCATCCGCTGTTAAGGGAGGCTATTGCCGCACGACTCGCACAGATGGGTGCGGGCACCGTACACGAGGCTGCCTCGGTAGCCGAGGCGAGGGCGCGGGCGACCGCGACGGGTCCGTGCGACCTGGCCATCCTCGACCTGGGCCTGCCGGACGGGAGCGGGATCGACCTGGTCACGGAGCTCCGTAGCCAGGGCTGGCCCCGCATCGTGGTGCTCGCCTCGTCCGACGACCCGTATGCCGTACGCTCGGCCTTCCAGGCCGGCGCCCAGGCGTATCTGCTCAAGTCGGCTTCGCCCATGGTGGTGACCGACGGGGTGCGCCGGGTGCTGGACGGTGGAGTGTACGCGGATCCGAGCGTGGCTCCGGTCCTCGCGACCGGCACCCGGGTTCCGGGCACCGACAACACGCCGCGGGAGCTGTCCGCGCGCGAGGTGGAGGTGCTGCAGCTGGTCGCCGACGGCCAGTCCAACAAGGAGATCGGCGAGGAGCTCAGCCTCTCCGCGCTCACCGTCAAATCGCACCTGTCCCGGATCGGGCGCAAGCTCGGCACCGGCGACCGGGCGCAGATGGTGGCGCTGGCGATGCGCGCGGGCGTCATCCGCTGATCGAAGACGAAATGGACCCCAACGGACGGGCGTACCGGTGACGGTGCGCCCGTCCCGTAGGGTTGACCGACGTGGAAACCGCAGATCAAGTGCCTGATGCCAGTGAGACGGCTGTCCCGGTCACGCTCAAGGAGCCGTCCGACGGGACGCCGGACGTGGTGGCGGACGAGCCGGAGCTGGCGCGCGCCTGCGAACGGCTGGCGGCGGGCACCGGTGCGATCGCGGTGGACACCGAGCGCGCTTCCGGCTACCGCTATTGGCCGAAGGCATATCTGGTGCAGCTGCGCCGGGAGGGTTCCGGGACGGTCCTGGTGGACCCGATCGCTGTCGAGGGCAGGCTGGGGCCGCTCCAGGACGTGCTGAACGGCCAGGAATGGGTGCTGCACGCGGCGTCGCAGGATCTTCCGTGCCTCGCCGAGCTGGATCTGGTTCCGGGCAGTCTGTTCGACACCGAACTGGCGGGCAGGCTGGCCGGCTACGACCGGGTCGCGCTGGGCACGCTCGTCGAGCGGTTGCTCGGTTACCACTTGGAGAAGGGCCACAGCGCCGCCGACTGGTCGAAGCGGCCGTTGCCGGTGGACTGGCTCAACTACGCGGCTCTGGACGTCGAGCTGCTGATCCCGCTGCGGGAGAAGCTCGAAGCGGAGCTGGACGCCCAGGGCAAGCTGGACTGGGCGCGGCAGGAATTCGAAGCTGTTCGCACGGCCCCGCAGCCCGCCCCGCGGAGCGAGCCGTGGCGCCGCACGTCGGGCATCCACAAGGTGCGCACCGCCCGTGGCCTGGCCGCGGTCCGTGCACTGTGGGAGGCGAGGGACGAGCTGGCCCGCAAGCGCGACCGCGCCCCGAGCCGGGTGCTGCCCGACAGCGCGATCGTCAACGCCGTGCTGGCCGAGCCGAAGACGGTGGCGGAGCTGCAGGCGCTGCCGGTGTTCGGTGGGCGGGTGCAGCGCCGGTACACCGGGAACTGGTTCCGGCATCTCCAGTCCGCGCGGCAGCTGCCGCGGGACCGGCTGCCGAACCCCGCGCAGCCCCATGACGGCCCCCCACCGGCGAACCGCTGGGCCGACAAGGACCCCGACGCGGCAGCCCGCCTGGCGGCGGCACGCGCTGGCCTGGCGAAAATCGCCGAGCACCACCAGTTGCCGGTGGAGAACCTCCTGCTGCCCGACCTGTTGCGCCGCACCTGCTGGCGCCCACCCGAGGACAGGAGCCTGCCGGGCGTGTCCGCGGCCCTCGCCGCCGGTGGCGCACGGCCGTGGCAGGTCGAGCTGGCCTCCCCCGTCCTGACGGAAGCGCTGCAAGCCACCGCCTAGCCCCCGCACGAGCGCCAGTCGCGCCCGGAGCGGCCAACACAGCGCCCGGAACGGCAAACACAGCAGCGCGAGCGGCAAACACGCGCGTGTTTCGCTCCGGGCAGCGTGTTGGCCGCCCCGGGCAGCGTGTTGGCCGAAGCGGTACCGGAGCCCGGCAACGCAAGCCGAACCAAGACCGGCCCAGACCGCCCCCGCCCCTCATCCCCAGCCTGCTTTGGTCGCTGATCAGCGGGGTCAAGGTACTCTTTCCCGCCTTGACGCCGCTGCTCAGCGACTGAAACCCTCCGCAAGGAGGGGCGGGGGAGGCCGAACCTGAGCCGACCGACTACCGGCCGCCCACGCAACCAGCGGTCACCTCGCCAGCCGAAGCGAGGCTCTCAAGATCAAAAGCGTCCTCGCCGGACAGGCAGGCTCCGGGATGACCAGGGGTTTCGAGTCCGGCTCACCTCGGGCAGGGGGTCGCTGTGCGGTCATCCCGTCGCCTTCCTGTTTGGGCATATCACTTTGGCGTGGGGCCGCAAGGTTGGCATGCCTGGCTCAAGGTGATCGTCCGGTGTCAGGCGACGGGATGACCACCCAGCTCCGGATTTACTCCAGCTCGCTGCCGCTCGCCCAAGGCGGCTCAGCCCTCTCCTACCCGAAAAGGTGGCGTCACCCACTCATGCAGGCCACCACGGTGGTTACCGACGGGTAACCGGGGCTAGAGTGCGGTCAGTACTGCCGGGTAACCGGCCGTCCCAGTCCGACCAGAGGGAGTACACCGTGGCCGCAACACCCCTGGCGCCGACCGCGCGGGCGGTGCGCACCGTGGCCTTCGTCGAGGGGGTCCGCACCCCGTTCGGCAAGGCGGGTGACAAGGGCATCTACGCCAACACCAGGGCCGACGACCTCGTCGTCAAGGTCATCCGCGAGCTGCTGCGCCGCCATCCGGAGCTGCCGCCGGAGCGGGTGGACGACGTGGCGATCGCCGCGACGACCCAGACCGGCGATCAAGGTCTCACGATCGGCCGCACGGCCGCGCTGCTCGCCGGGCTGCCGCGTTCCGTCCCTGGCTACGCGATCGACCGCATGTGCGCCGGCGCGATGACCGCCGTCACCACCGTGGCGGGCGGGATCGGCTTCGGTGCCTACGACGTCGCCATCGCGGGCGGGGTCGAGCACATGGGCCGCCACCCGATGGGCGAGGGCGTCGATCCCAACCCGCGCATTGTCGCCGACAAGCTCGTCGACCCGTCCGCGCTGGTCATGGGCCAGACCGCGGAGAACCTGCACGACCGCTTCCCGGCGATCACCAAGCTCCGCGCCGACGAGTATGCCGCCCAGAGCCAGGAACGGTTCGCCGAGGCGGTCAAGACCGGCAGGATCGGCCCCGAGCTGGTGCCGGTCGCGACCCGCTCCGAGCTGGGCTGGGGCCTGGCCACCGAGGACGAGCCGCCCCGCCCCGGCACGACCGTCGAGACCCTCGCGGCCCTCAAGACCCCGTTCCGCCCGCACGGCCGTGTCACCGCGGGAAACGCCGCGGGCTTGAACGACGGCGCGACCGGTGCCCTTCTTGCCGATGAGGAGACGGCCCGCGAGCTGGGCCTGCCCGTCGGCATGCGGATGGTCGGCTACTCCTTCGCCGGCGTCGACCCCGAGGTGATGGGCGTCGGACCGGTCCCGGCCACCGAGAAACTGCTCAAGCGATCCGGTCTGTCCATCGAAGACATCGGGCTGTTCGAGATCAACGAGGCATTCGCCGTGCAGGTGCTGGCCTTCCTCGACCACTTCGGCATCGAGCAGACCGACCCGCGCGTCAACGCCTGGGGCGGCGCGATCGCCTGCGGGCACCCGCTGGCCTCCTCCGGCGTCCGGCTGATGACCCAGCTGTCCCGCCAGTTCGCCGAGCATCCCGAGGTGCGCTACGGCCTCACCACGATGTGCATCGGCCTCGGCATGGGCGGCACCGTGCTCTGGGAGAACCCCGCTTACGACGGAGGCGACAAGTGACTTTCACGGTTGAGCAGGCCAAGGCCGCGTTCCCGGACGAGGTCGTCACGACGGCGACCACGCGCCTGATCACGGTCCCCGGCCTGGACGGGCAGGTCGCCCTGATCACGCTGGACAACGGGCACGACCACACCCGTCCGTCCACGTTCGGCCCGCAGGGCCTGGTGAGCCTGAACGCCGCCCTCGACGAGGCGTTCGCCGCCGGGCCCGCCGCGATCGCGGTGACCGGCAAGCCGTTCATCTTCGCGGTCGGCGCCGACCTGTCCGGTGTCGAGGCGATCTCGGACCCGAACCTCGCGCACGAGATCGCCGAGACCGGCCATGCGGTGTTCCGCCGCCTGACCGACTCGAAGATCCCCACCTTCGCCTTCGTCAACGGCGCGGTCATGGGCGGTGGCCTCGAGCTGGCCCTGTCCTGCCACTACCGCACGCTGTCGGAGTCGGCCGCGGCGATCTCGTTCCCCGAGGTGTTCCTCGGCCTGTTCCCTGGCTGGGGCGGCACGCAGTTGCTGCCGAACCTGATCGGGCCGGACGCCGCGGTCACGGTGATCATCGAGAACGCGCTGAACCAGAACAAGATGCTCAAGCCGCAGCAGGCCGCCGACCTGGGCATCGTCGACGAACTGCTGGGCAGCGCGGACTTCCTCGAACAGTCGCTGCTGTGGCTGTCCACAGTGGTCAACGGCGAGGTCGCTCCGAGCCGCCGCGAGATCGACCGCGGCGCGGGCTGGGACGCCGCGATCGGCCGCGCTAAGGCCATTGTGGACGGTAAGACCAAGGGCGCGTCGCCGGGCGCGACCAAGGCCGTCGAACTGCTGGAACTGGCCCGCACGGCCGATCTCGACGCGGGTTACGCCGCCGAGACGCAGGCGCTGGCGCAGCTGCTGGTGGACGACACCCTGCGCGCCGGGCTGTACTCGTTCAACCTGGTCAACAAGCGGGCCAAGCGTCCGGCCGGCGCGCCGGACAAATCGCTGGCGCGCAAGGTGACCAAGGTCGGCGTGGTCGGCGCGGGCCTGATGGCCAGCCAGCTGGCGCTGCTGTTCGTGCGGCGCCTGAAAGTCCCGGTCGTGCTGACCGACGTGGACCAGGGGCGCATCGACAAGGGTGTGTCCTACGTGCACGCCGAGATCGACAAGTTGCTGGGCAAGAAGCGGATTTCGCCGGACGAGGCGAACCGCCTGAAGGCGCTGGTGTCCGGTTCGCTGGACAAGGCCGCCTTCGCGGACGCGGACTTCGTGATCGAGGCCGTGTTCGAGGAGATGGGCGTCAAGCAGCAGGTGTTCGGCGACCTGGAGAACCACGTCAAGCCCGAGGCGATTCTGGCCACCAACACCTCGTCGCTGTCGGTGTCGGAGATGGCCTCGAAGCTGCGGCACCCGGAGCGGGTCGTCGGGTTCCACTTCTTCAACCCGGTGGCCGTGCTGCCGCTGCTGGAGATCGTGCGCGGCGAGCAGACCGACGACGCGGCGCTGGCGACCGCGTTCGCCGTGGGCAAGCAGTTGAAGAAGTCCAGCGTGCTGGTCAAGGACGCGCCGGCGTTCGTGGTGAACCGGCTGCTGCTGCGTTTCCTCGGCGAGGTGCTGACCGCCGTCGACGAGGGCACGCCGTTCGACGTGGCCGACCGCGCGCTGGAGCCACTGGGCCTGCCGATGTCGCCGCTGACGTTGATGCAGCTGGTCGGCCCGGCGATCGCGCTGCACGTGGGCGAGACGCTGCACGGCGCGTTCCCGGACCGCTTCGTGGTGAGCGAGAACCTCAAGAAGTTCGTGTCCTCGGGCAAGACCGCGGTGTGGCAGTGGGACGACAAGGGCACCCCGTCGGTCGACCCGGAGGTCGCCGCGCTGTGGCAGCAGGGCGACAAGCCCTCGACGGCCGAGGAGCTGCGTGAGCGGGCGCTGTCCGCGATCGCCGAGGAGATCCGGATCATGCTCGACGAGGGTGTGGTCGCCGAAGCGCAGGACATCGACCTGTGCCTGATCCTCGGCGCGGGCTGGCCGTTCTGGCTGGGCGGCATCACGCCGTACCTGGACCGGACCGGGGTGTCGCGGAAGGTGACCGGGAAGCCGTTCCTGGCGCCGGGTGTGGCATCCGTTCCCGCATAGCCCACTGAACCTGGAAGCCCCCTCGCGCGTCCTGTCACGCGAGGGGGCTTTCACGTCTGCGAGGTACGACTTGGGCTGGATCGTGGGTGTGGTGCTGAACGCGGGCCTCGGTGTGCTCGCGGTCTGGCCCGTGGGGTTCCTGGTCACCCTGGGCTGGGCTGTCCTGGACCGGCTGGGTTGGGCGTCGATCGACCCGGCGCTCGTGGACGACGGGCTCACCCCGATCGTGATGCTCGCCGCCGGGTCGTGGATCATCCTGCTGCCGCTGTTCCTCGGCCTCAACGTGCTGGTGATCCGGAAGTCGCGGGTGGACGGACGGATCCACTGGCCGATGGCGGTCGTGCTGCTGGTGGTCCCCTTCCTCGTGCGGTCCGCGTAGCCGCCGTCAGCCCTCCGGGTGCGGGCCCTGGCGGTCACCGCTCTCCAGCGTCGCGAAACCGGCGATGTCCTGGGAGTCCAGTTCGAAGTCGAAGAGGTCGATGTTCTCCCGGATGCGGCTGGGTGTCGCCGATTTCGGGATGACCATGTGGCCCATCTCGATGTGCCACCGCAGCACCACCTGCGCCGGGGTCTTGCCGTGCTTGTGCGCGACCGTCCGCACGACCTCGCTGTCCAGCTGCCGCCCGCGCGCCAGCGGACTCCACGCCTCGGTGACGATGTCGTGCTCCTCGTGGAACCCGCGCAGCTCCGGCTGCTGCAGGCCGGGGTGCAGCTCGATCTGGTTGACGGCCGGCACGATCTCGGTCTCGTTCATCAGCCGCTCCAGGTGCGGGACCTGGAAGTTCGACACGCCGATCGCGCGGGCGCCGCCGTCGGCGAGGATCTTTTCCAGCGCGCGCCACGTGTCGACGTAGCGGTCCTGGCCCGGGACCGGCCAGTGGATCAGGTACAGGTCCACGTAGTCGAGTCCGAGGAGCTTCCGGCTGCCGTCGAACGCCTTCAATGCCGAGTCGTAGCCGTGCTCGGTGTTCCACAGTTTGGTGGTGACGAACAGCTCCTCGCGCGGCAGCCCGGACGAGCGGATCGCCTCGCCGACCCCGCGCTCGTTGCCGTACAGGGTGGCGGTGTCGAAACTGCGGTACCCGGCTTCCATGGCGACGTGCATCGCGGATCCGACCTCGTCGTCGGGCAGCTTGTAGACCCCGAACCCGAGTGCGGGCAGCTCGACGTCGTTGTTCAACCGGATCGAAGGCACCATGCCAGAACCGTAACTCAGACGGGTGTGGCGGGCAGGCGGACGGTGACGGCCAGTCCCCCGCCGACCACCGGTTCCGCCGCGACCTGCCCGTCGTGCGCCTCGACCGCCGCCCGGACGATCGACAGGCCGAGTCCCGCGCCGTGACGGGCTGTGCGCGCCACGCCCGCGCGGCGGAACGGTTCGAACAGCTCCCCCACCGTCTCGGGGTCGATCAGGCCACCCGAGGACCGCACCCGCACCGTCGACCACTGCGCGCCGCCGTGCGTGGTGACCTCGATCCAGCCGCCGTCGACGTTGTGCCGCACCGCGTTCTCCACGAGGTTGCCCGCGATCCGTTCCAGCAGCGCCGGATCGCCCGTGCACCACGCGGGTTCGGTGTGGAAGGTCGCTGTGATGCCACGCTGGTCGGCCTCCCCGGACACCGCGCGCCACGCGCTGGCGGCGACGGCGGCGAGATCGACCGGTTCGGTCACCACCAGTCCCGCGCCGTCGGTGCGGGCGAGCAGCAACAGCGAGCCGACGAGCTGGTTGGCGCGCTCGGTCGCGTCCCGCACCACCCCGGCCATGCGGCGCAGCTCGGCCGTGTCGGCCCGGTCGTCGGCGAGCGTGACGTCCAGTTCGGTACGGATCACCGACAGCGGGGTGCGCAGCTCGTGGCTGGCGTTGGCGACGAAGTGGCGTTGCGCGTCGAACGCCGACTGGAGGCGGTCGAGCATCGCGTCGAAGGTGTGGGCCAGTTCGGCCAGCTCGCCGCGGGCGTCGACCTCGCCGATGCGCTCACCGAACGACTCGACCGACAGCCGCCGCGCCGTACCGGTGATCTCCCGCAGCGGCCGCAGCACGCGGGAGGTGAACGTCCACGCCAGGATCGCGGTGGCCAGCACCACGCAGCAGAACGCGATCGTGCCCGCCAGCAGCATCTTGTCGCGCGCGTGGTCACGCAGGTGCTGGGCGAGCGCGGCAGCGTCGACGTCCACGCCGTCGACGCGCACGACCGTGCCCGGCGGCATCTGCGGCACGGCGGCCACCGCGTCGCCGACGAGCGTCCAGGCGAGCCAGAGCAGCACGAGGCTCACGCCGGCCGCGAGCCCGGTCGCGAGCAGCGTGATGCGCGCCCGCAGGCTGCGTACCGGCGTGCGTGCCGGCCGCGAACTCACCCCTTCGCGGGGCCGGTGTCGCGTGCCCGGTACCCGGATCCCACCACGGTCTCGATGATCCCAGGTTCGCCCAGCTTCTTGCGCAAGGTCATCACCGTCACCCGCACCGTCGTGGTGAACGGGTCGGCGTTCTCGTCCCACACCCGCTCCAGCAGCTCCTCGCTGCTGACCACGCCACCCTTGGCGGACATCAGCACCTCGAGCACGCCGAACTCCTTGCGGGTCAGCTCGACCGGCCCGTTCGCGCGGCGGACGCTGCGCTTGGCCGGGTCCAGCTCGACGTCGCCGACCGTGAGCAGCGGCGGCGCGGCCGGGGTGGCGCGGCGGCCCAGCGCGCGCACGCGGGCGACCAGCTCGGGGAAGGCGAAGGGCTTGGCCAGGTAGTCGTCGGCGCCGAGGGACAGACCCTCGACGCGGTCGCTGACCGTGCCGCTCGCGGTCAGCATCAGGACGCGGGTCAGCTCCTCGGAGGACACGATCTGACGGCACAGCTCGTCACCCGACATGCCGGGCAGGTCCCGGTCCAGCAGCACCACGTCGTACCGGGTGATGCTCGCCTTCTCATGGCCCTCGTCACCGGTGAGCGCGACGTCGACCGCCATCCCCTCCCGGCGCAGGCCCCGCGCGATCGCGTCGGCCAGCGGCGCCTCGTCCTCGACTACCAGAATTCGCACGGCGACCACGGTGCCACACATTCCTGAGAGTTACCTCAATGGACTTCGCGGGCCGTTCTGGGTGGATTCGACCTGGTCTGCACCAGGGTCGGGTGACCGGGGCCAGAATGTTGAATCGTCCCGGTGGACGGCGGCGCGGGCGCCTGAGCCGGACGTTCCCCACTGTGGCATTGGTAGCGCCTGACGCAGTGGGAAGCGGTGCGCGGAACGCGAGCCACCTGCTCACGGCAGCACCGGCGCCGCCCGGCGGCAAGCCAGCAACGTCGCCCCGCAAGCAAGCCGGACTCCGACCTGCCCGGACCTCCATCGCCCGGAGCAGCCAACTCGACGCCCGGAGCAGCCAACACGCTGCCCGGAGCGGCCAACACGCGCGTGTTGGCCGCTCCGGGCGGCGTGTTGGCCCTTCCGGGCGGCGTGTTGGCCGAAGCGGTACCGGAGCCCGGCAACGCAAGCCGGACCACGACGTACCCAGACCTCCCCCGCCCCTCATCCTGAGCCTGCTTTGGTCGCTGATCAGCGGGGTCAAGGTAATCTTTCCCGCCTTGACGCCGCTGATCAGCGACCAAAACCATCCACACGGAGGGGCGGGGGAGGTCGAACCCAAGCCGACCGACTACCGGCCGCCAGCGCGCCCAGCCGTCACCGAGCCAGCCGAAGGCACGGCTTCAAAGATCAAAAGTGTCAACTCACGCGAGCACGGAGGTTGCGGCCCTGGCTCAAGGTGATCGTCCGGTATCAGGCGACGGGATGATCACCCAGCTCCGGGGTTCAAGCAGCTCGCTGGCGCTCACCCTCGCTACACCCGCACCTCCACGAATCGCCGTCCGTCGAGGTTCTCCACCGCCACCGAGGCCACGTCCGCGGGCGACACCAGGGCGAAACCGTCCAGCGCGGTGCCTTCCCGTGCCCCGGCGGCCGACACCAGCCAGCTGCCTGCTTCCACACGCGAGCCGTCGCGGGAGAACACCACCAGGCGGCACTTCTGGCCCTGCGGGATGCCCTCGACCGAGGCCGACAACCGGACCCAGCCCGCCGCTGGGCGCACCGCCACCGACATCGAGGCGCCCGTTGCGGCATCGGTGGCCGACACGTTCCGCGTGCCGGGCTCCTGCGCCGTCACGGACGACGGCGCCGTGGTGCGGCCGATCACCGCTCCCCCGGCCGCCACCGCGATCGCGACCGCCACCGCCGCCGCGGCTGTCACCAGACGGTTGCGGCGCACCCGGGACGCGCGTTCGGACCGCACCTGGTTCAGGGTGCGCCGCAACAAGAGATCGCTGCCCTCCGGAGGACCGTCGAGCATCGCTTCCGGGGGGACGACCTGCAGTGCATCGCGCGCCATCCGCAGTGACGCCACCTCGGCCTGGCACCGCCGGCACGAGGACAGGTGCTGCTCCATCGCGCGCATCTCCTCCGGCTCGAGGGCTCCGAGCAGCCACGCGGCGAGCGCTCCGGGATCGTGACTCGTCGTCATCCGGCCACCTCTCCGACCACGGCGCGACGGCCGCCGAACGTCTGGCGCATCGCTCTGAGCGCGTAGTACGACCGGGACTTCACCGTGCCCGGCGGAACCCCGAGAGTTTCCGCGGCCTCGGCGACGCTCCGGCCGCGGAAGTAGATCTCCCTCAGCACGTCGCGGTGCTCGGCCGAAAGCGCTTCCATCGCGTCGAGCACGACCATCGAGTCGACCACGGCGTCGGAATGATCGGCCGCGACCGGTGGCGCCGCGGGCACTTCCGCCACCTCCGCGGGCCGGGCCGCCTTCGCGCGGTAGCGGTCGGCGATGATGTTGCGCGTCACGGTCAGCAACCATCCACGCACCGACCCCTTGCCGTTGACGAGGGTGTCCGGATGCCGCCACGCCCGCACCAGCGTCTCCTGCACGGCGTCCTCGGCGGCGGCGTGGTCACCAGTCAGGCGGGTGGCGTAGGCGAGCAAGGCGCGCCCGTGCTCCTCGTACAGCGCCCGGATCAGGGCTTCGTCGGCGACCGCCGCGCGTTTCGCGGCCCGTAGCACCGGCATCCGCACTCACTCCTCGCTGGTGGGGTCAGTAGTCGTAGCCACCGGAGCTGCTCGGCGCCGTGCCCGGCGTGGCGGTGGTGGCGAGAGGCTTCTTGTCCGCGGAGATCTTGCAGCCGCCTGCTTCGAGCGCGAACCAGACGCCGCCCACGGTGTGGCCGGTGGCCTGACCGGGCGCGGTGTCCTTGGCGTAGGTGTAGACGGGCCAGCCGCCGACGGTGACCTGCTCGGTCCCGTCGGGCCGGGTGACCGTGCCGACCAGCTTCGGGTCCAGGCCCTCGATCCGCGTCTCGCCGCGGGCGACGACGGGCGGCCAGGCGGTGGCGCATTCGGCTTCGCAGGTGGTCTTCGGCGGGTTCTTCGCATCCTTGGTGAACAGGTAGATCGTGCGGCCCTCGCCGTCGGTGAGGACGGTGTCCAGGCCGGGGATGTTCGTGGTGCGGATCGCGGTCTCCGGCGTGGCGGCCTTGGCGCCGGTCGGCGTGATCGCCGCCCAGGTGCCGCCGACGCCCTGGCCCTTGGCCTCACCGCGCACGGTGTCCTTGGCGTAGCGGTAGACCGGCCAGCCGCCGACCGTCACCTGCTGGGTGCCATCGGCGCGGGTGACCGTGCCGACGAGCCGCGAGTCCACGCCGCGCACGTCGACCGCACCGTCCGCGACGAGCGGCGGCCACGTGGTGGCGCACTCGCCCTCGCAGGCGGACTTGGGTGGCTTCGCGGTGTCGGAATCGAACCGGTACAGCGTCATCCCGTTGGCGTCGGTCAGCACTGGCCCGAGCCCGCTGACGTCGGACGCGACCACGCCGACCGCGGACTCGGCCGCCGCCTGCTGGATCACGACCGGCGCCGCGAGCTCGGGCTCGCCGTACCCGCAGGCACCGAGGAGCGCGAGTCCGGCGAGGGCGGCGGCGGGAAGGACGAAACGCGGACTCATGTCGTCTCCTTGCGTGTCTGGGCATCTCCGGCGCCCTGAACACGTCCGCCGCCGCCCGCCGGTTCAGGCTTCTTTCACTCGCTGCACGTGCGATCCCGGTTGACGCACCAGACGAGCCGGTTCATGATCCGCTGCGACATCACGTTGGCGAAGTCGTCGTGGTCGGACTTCGGGTTGTGGCTCTCCTCCGGGAATGAGTCCACTTTGTACTGACCGGCGACCTGGACGTCGCGCGGCACGTCGTAGACCAGGGTGACGCGCAGCTGCGGCACCGCCCGGAACCCGCGCTGGCACCGGCCGTCGGCCTCGGGGAAGACGATGTGGTCGCGGTGGTTGGCGCTGTCGATGTTGCGGCCGTCCCAGCAGCTCGGGAAGTCGTGGATGCGCTCGACCTTGCTGCCTTCCGGGCAGATCGGGTACTGATCGATCAGCCGGTCCTCGAAGCCGGTGCACGTCCAGCTGGCGCGGGCGTTCTTCGGCCCGTTGGTGCCCTGCTTGGCGTCGCCGTAGAGCACGCGGAGGAACTTCGGCATCGCCCGCACCGGCCCGACCGGGCTGCCGCGGAAGGTCAGGTTCACCGACTCCGGCCGCTGGATCTCACCGTCGTTGCCGCCGATCTCGCTGTTGTCGTCCGCGGGCGGCTCTTCGGCGTCGTCGCCTTCACCGTTCTCGTCGCCGTCGGGAATGCCACGGCGCTGGGCGTCCTCGATCGCGCACCCGGCCTGCGCCTGGTCGAGCTGCTGCCCGGTGGCCTGGCTGATGCGCTCCATGCTGGCCGACCGCTGCTGCCGCAACGGTTCCAGCACCGCGGCCTCCTGGGTGGGGTCCGCGGCGATCTGCTCGTCGGCGGTGGCCTCCTGCTGGTCCAGCGCCTCCAGTTCGGCGTCCACGGCCTCCATCGCCGCGTCCGGGACCTCTTCGAGCTGGCTGGCCACGTCCGGGCATTCGACCTGCGTGACGTCCTCGGTTTCCTCGGCCGCGGCGCGCTGGGCCGCCAGTCCGGCGGCGTCTTCCGGCTCGTTGGCCTCCTCCTCGTCCTCGCGGTCGATGCGCAGCACCGGCCAGAAGTAGGTCGACTTGTCCCCGTTGCGGCACGTGGTCCCGGCGCGCAGCAGGCTTTCGTTGGTCGAGTCGGCGTTGGTGGAGAGGTTGCCGACGTAGTCGTGCAGGTGCTGGGCGCCGTTGCGCACGCCGGGCTGGGCGATGAAGTTGTCCGGGTTGAAGTGGCCGTTCTCGTTGCGGCCGCAGTCGACCGTGAACGTGCCGGTGGAGGCACGGCGGTTCGGCCGCACCTCGGTCACGTTCGGGGCGACGGTGGTGATGTCGACGAAGAACGCGGGGTCGACCTCGTCGGCACCGGCCTGGCCGGGGTCACCGGCGGTGGTGGCGAACGTGACGCCGGCGGCCGCGAGCGCCATGCCGAGCGCCAGTGTCGCGATCTTGGTCCGGCGCGGGACGCGGTGCCTGCCTTCGTTTCGGGCCATGGGTGTGCTCACCTCGGATGTGGGTGGGGATGTGGGACGGAACGGCTCCCCCGAGCCCGCCACAGAGGGATACGGACCAACGTCCGGCCGAGTTCAGAACGCGACCTTGCCGTTATCTTGTCGTTATACTTCCTGTTCAGCGCTCGATGCTGGCGACGACCGCACCGGACTCCGTGCGGATCTGGAACTTCTCGATGTCCTGTGGCTCGAACGCGGTGCCGCCGGAGATGAGCATCGGCTCGGTCTTCACGGCGGGCACGGTCCAGCTCGCCACCGTCTCCTGCCGCCCGGCCCAGTCGACCGCGACGAGGTGGCAGCGCAGCGGCCCGCTGACGCCGGACAGGTCGAGCCGCACCGCCGCGCCCCACTCGGTCGGCATCACGAACACCTCGGAGCGCAGTGCCTGACCGGTTTCGCTGCCGGTGAAGCGGCTCCCGCCCGTCGTCGGCGGGGGCGGGGGCGGCGGGGGCCCGCTCGCCACGGCGGGCGCCGGGGCCTGCGACGGCGTGACGGCCAGCGTCACCAGTGGGCCCGCGATGATCAGCAGCAGGGCCGCGACGGCCACCAGGCGGCGCACCAGCGTGCGGCGCCGCCGGATGTCGGCGACCTCGTCGAGCATCGGCGCGAGCACCCGCGGCGCGGGCACCGGCGGCTCCGGCCAGTACCGGCGGACGTCGTTCAGGATGTCCGGCAGGCCGTGTAGTTCCAGGAGGTCGAGCTGGCAGTTGGGGCAGTCCAGCAGGTGCGCTTCGAACGCCGCGTTGTCGGCGTCGTCGAGCACGCCGAGGACGTAGGCGGCGATGTCGGTGTGCGTCACCTTGCCCACGCCGCTCATCCCCGCTCCTTCAGCGCGCGGCGCAACGCCCGGACCGCGTGGTAGATCCGGGACTTCACCGTGCCCGGCGGCACACCGAGCTTCGCGGCCGCCTCGTTGACCGTGCGGTCCTGCAGGTAGGTCTGCAGAACCGCCTCACGGTGCTCCGCGGACAGAGTCTGCAGTGCTTCGTAGAGCATCATCGCGGCCAGAGTCCTGTCCGATTCGTCCGGCACCCCGACCAAGTTCGCGTCGGGTTCCTCGACCTCCTGCGGCCGCGCGCGGCGGCTGCGCCAGCCGTCGATGACGATGCGGCGGGCCACGGTGTGCAACCAGGCACGCAGCATCTCCGGCTCCCGGTCGAGCTTGTCGGCGTTGCGCCAGGCCCTGATCAGGGTTTCCTGCACGACGTCCTCGGCCCACAGCCGGTCACCCCCGGTCAGGGTGATCACGAACGCGAGCAGCGGGCGGCCGAACTCCCGGTACAACGCCGTGGCGAGATCGTCGTCCTGTACCGGATCGGGCACAGGGACGACCACGGAACGGAGAATTCGGCTGTGGCGGCCCACGGCGCACATCTTTGCGTCATTCCGGCTGGTGAGTCCAGTACGAAATTTTTCGCGAGATTCTTTGAACCGGGTCCACGCCCCGGTCGTATCCCTCGCTGACGGTTTCCCCCGTACCGCGACCTTTTTGTCCACTGTGGATCCACAGAAAGGCTTACCGACGTGCCCCGACCCCCTGCGCTGACACCGCTCGCCGCCGTCGCGGCGCTCGTGGTGCTCACCGCGTGCGACACCGGCTCCCCCGCGCCGTTGCCGCCCCGGTCGATGTCCGCACCGGAGGCGGCACCGGCGCTGAACGCCGTGCGCGCCTTCGACCTCGGCCAGATCGTGGTCGACGGTGCGGGACTGACTTTGTACCGCTACGACAAGGACGATGCCGATCCGCCCCGGTCCGCGTGTGACAGCGCGTGCACCCGGGCGTGGCAGCCCGTGCCCGCCGCCGCGGCGCGGCAGTTGCACGGCATCGACCCGGCGCTCGCCGGTTCGATGACGCGCTCCGACGGAACGGACCAGGTGACGCTCGCCGGTTTCCCGCTCTACCGTTACCGGGCCGACGAAATGCCCGGCGAAACGGGCGGCCTCGGCGCGGGCGGCGCGTGGTTTCCCGTCACCCCCGACGGGAACACAGTGCGGGTGACCGCGGATCCGGGACAATCCGATGCCTTCGGTCCGTAAACGCCTCCTCGCGCTCCTTTTCATCGTGTCGTTCGTCCAATTGGCCGTACCACGGAATGTGATGGCGCAGACCGAACCGGGTACGGCCGAACGCGATCTGATCATCCGGGTGCGGCAGGCCGGGCTGTGGGAGATGCCCGCGGGCGACTGGGCGCGCACGCGCGCGCGGGACCAGCACGTGAAGGACGTCGGCATGACGCTGATGGTCGACCACGGGCGTCTCGACGTGGCCACGCGCGCGCTGGCGCAGCGTCGCGGCGTGACCCTGCCCGATCAGCCGACGGCCGACCAGCAGCGCTGGCTCGCCGAGATGCGGGACGCGCCCTCGCCCGCCGAGTTCGAACGTGTCTTCGTCAACCGCCTGCGCGCCGCGCACGGCGTCATCTTCGGCATCATCGCGCAGGTGCGGGCGAACACCCGCGACGACGAGATCCGCGCGTTCGCCGCCTCGGCGAACCAGGTGGTGCTCCGGCACATCACGTTGCTGGAGAGCACCGGGCTGGTCGACTACACCCAGCTCCCCGAGCCGGTGAGCGGCACCGCGTCCGCCTCCGCCGGAGCGGCACTCGACCTGGCGGCCACCGACATCCTCGCCACCGTCGTACTGGCCGCGCTGCTGTGCGGAGCGACGGTGCTCGTGCTGTGGCTGATCCGCCATCCCGCCAAGCGAAGAAGACCAGGAGAAAAGCATGTCCCCGCGAGTGAAACCTGACCGGCGGTGCCCGTGACCCCGGCCCTCGACTCCCTGATGCCGCTCGCGCAGCAGACGGCGGACACCGGTTTGCGTGGTGTCGCGGCGTTCTCCGCGCGGCTGGCGTACGCGTTCCTGTGCCTGACCCTGTGCTGGGGCGTCCTCACCGCCACCGGATGGGTCCGCAACGTCACCGGCCGCAAGGCGCTGCGCAGCGGGCACGTCGCCCTCGCCACGCTGGCGCTGGCCTTCGGCGTGGTGCACGCGTTCTCGTTCCTGTTCCTGACCAGCGACGCGTTCACCGTGGTGCAGCTGACCGTGCCGTTCAACGGGCTGGCGCGGCACAGTTTCGGGATCATCGGCCTGGAGCTGATGTTCGCCGTCGCGCTCACCGCCGGCCTGCAGCGCTACACCGCCTACCGCCGCTGGCTGTGGGTGCACCGGCTCGCCTATCCCGCGGTCGCGCTGACCGCGCTGCACTCGTTCTTCGGGGCGATCGCCAACGGTCATCTCGCGTTGCTGTGGCTGGGCGGGATCACGCTGCTCGTGCCGACCGTGACGCTGGCCGTGCTGCGCTTCCTGCCCGCGCGGGTGCTCGAACGCATCGGCCTGGTCGAGGAGCTCGTGTGAAACTGCGCAAGGGACCACGCGTGAGCGTGGACAACGAGCGGTGCGAACTGTTCGGCACCTGCCAGTGGGAGGCGCCGGAGGTCTTCGAGCTGGAACGCAACGGGCGCCTGCGCTACCGGCCGCGGATCACCGAGGAGGACTGGGAACCCGCCGTCGCGGCGGCCCGGAGCTGCCCCATGCAGGCCATCCAGATCAAGGGGGTCTTCGATGAGTGACGGCGACCGGATCGTGATCGTCGGGGCGGGCGTGGCCGGGCTGCGTGCCGCGGAACGCCTGCGGGAACTGGGTTTCGACGGTGAACTGGTGATCGTCGGCGACGAGGCGCGCAGGCCCTACCACCGGCCGATGGTGTCCAAGCAGCTGACGATGGGCACGATCCGGCCACCCGACGCGACGTTGCAGGCCTACACCGACCTCGACGCGCACTGGCGGCTGGGCACGCGCGCCACGCACCTGGACACGCTGCAGCGGGTCGTGCACCTGCCCGGCGGCGAGGAGCTGTGGTACGACGGGCTGGTCGTCGCGACCGGCGTGGTGCCCCGCCACCTGCCCGGCTCCCCGCGGCACGACCCGCGCGTGCGCGTGCTGCGCACCGTGGAGGACGCGGCCGCGATCCGCAAGGCGCTGGCGGCCAGCAGCAAACCGGCGGTGGTGATCGGCAGCGGGCTGATCGGCTGCGAGTTCGCCGCGAGCATGCGGCAGATGGGCCGCGACGTGACGCTCGTCGGGCACGCCCGCGCGCCGCTGCACCGGTTCGGCACCCGCATCGCCGAATCCGTCAGCGACATCCAGCTGCGGCACCGTGCGCACCTGGCGATGCGGTCGGAGGTGCGGCACTGGATCAGCACGAAGGACGCGTTCGGCCTGCACCTGACGAACAACAAGCTCGTCGTGGCCAGCTGCGTCGTGCTGGCGATCGGCAGCGTGCCCGCGGTGGACTGGCTGCGCGGATCCGGTTTGGTGATCGAGGACGGCGTGCTGTGCGAGGCGACGCTGTTCGCCGAGGGCGCGGACGATGTCGTGGTCGCCGGTGACGTCGCGTGCTGGCCCAACCTGCGCTTCGACGAGGTGCCACGGCGGGTCGAACACTGGCTCAACGCGGTCGAATCCGGCCGCGCCGCAGCGGAAAACCTCATGAACGGCCGCCTCGGCGCGCAACCGTTCACGCCGATGCCGCGAGCCTGGTCCAGCCTCTACGACGCGCGGCTGCAGATGGTCGGCATGCCCTCGCTCGCCGAGGACACGGTGCAGCTCGCGCCCGGGATCACCGGGTTCGTGCGCGGCGGGCAGCTCGTCGGCGCGGCGGGCTGGGACCGGCCGCGCGCGATGCTGCATTGGACCGAGGAACTGCACCGGCGGCTGCCCGCCCCGGAACCCGTCCCCGTCCCGGTGCCGGCCGCGGAACCGGACTTCGCCGACCTGCTGGCTTAACACGAGGACAATCCCGCGGACACGCGATCACAACAGGTGGTTCCTACCGTCGCAGCCCATGGACGCGACCACGGCTGCACCCGCCCCGGCGCGGGCGACCACGGAAACGCTGGAGGACTACACCCTCCGCTTCGCACCCCGCACGTACCGCCGGTGGACGCCGGCGGTCGTCGGGGCGTCCGCGCTGGGCGGCATCGCCTACATGGCGGACTTCTCGATCGGCGCCGGAATCGGCCTGACCCACGGCACCGGCAACGCCCTGCTGGCGATCGGGGTCGCGGCGGTGGTCATCTTCGTCACCGGCTTCCCGCTGGCCTACTACGGCGCCCGGTACAACATCGACCTCGACCTGATCACGCGCGGCTCCGGGTTCGGCTACTACGGTTCGGTGATCACCAGCGTCATCTTCGCCAGCTTCACGTTCATCTTCTTCGCCACCGAGGGCTCGATCATGGCGCAGGGACTGCGATTCGCGCTGGGACTGCCGCTGTGGCTGGGATACCTGCTGTCCACCGTGGTCATCATCCCGCTCGTGGTCTACGGGATGAAGGCGCTCGCGAAACTGCAGAGCTGGACGAATCCGTTGTGGCTGCTGCTGATGGTGGCGCCGCTGGTGTTCCTCGTCGCCACCGAGCCGGAGTCGGTGGCGGACTGGCTGTCCTACGAAGGAAGCGAAGGCACCGGGCTGAGCACGGCCGCGGTGATGCTCGGGGCGGGCGTATGCCTGTCGTTGATGGGCCAGATCGGCGAGCAGATCGACTACCTGCGGTTCATGCCGCCGCGGACGGCGGGCAACCGGCGGGCGTGGTGGACGGCGGTGGTGCTGGCCGGTCCGGGATGGGTGCTGTTCGGCGCGGTCAAGCAGGCGATCGGGGTGTTCATGGCCGTCTACGTCCTTGGCGCCGTCGGCGCGGCCGCCGCGGTCGAGCCGATCGAGCAGTTCACCGGGGTGTTCGAGCGGATGATGCCGCCGTGGCTGGTGGTCCCGCTGGCACTGGTGCTGGTCGTGCTGAGCCAGGTGAAGATCAACGTGACCAACGCCTACTCCGGTTCGCTGGCGTGGACGAACTCGTTCACGCGCGTCACGAAGCACTACCCGGGGCGGCTGGTGTTCGTGCTGGTGAACCTCGCCATCGCGCTGGTGCTGATGGAGGCGAACATGTTCAGCTTCCTCAACACCGTGCTGAGCTTCTACTCCAACTGCGCGATGGCGTGGGTGGTCACGGTCGCCACGGACATCGGGGTGAACAAGTACCTGCTGAAGCTGTCACCGAGGCAGCCGGAGTTCCGGCGCGGCATGCTGTACGCGGTGAACCCCGTCGGGGTCGTGTCGTTCGCGGCTTCGTCAGTGCTGTCGATCGCCGTCTACTTCGGACTGTTCGGCGACCGGATCCAGCCGTACTCGCCGCTGGTGGCCGTGGCGATCGCGGTGGTGCTGACGCCGCTGATGGCGATCCTCACCCGCGGCCGGTTCTACCTGCGCCGCACCGGAGACGGGATCAGGGAGCCGTTGCTCGACGCGGACGGCAACCCCAGCGGCACCCGGTACGACTGCGTGGTGTGCGGCGAGCCGTACGAGCGCCCGGACATGACCGCGAGCGCGGCAGGCGGGACGATCTGCTCGCTGTGCCTGAGCACCGACCGCACCGGATCGCACGTGCTGCCGGTCAGCGGCGCTTGAGCACCCGCTCGGCGACGCGCAGGAACTCCGCCGTGTGCGGGCGGTGATGCCCGTCCGCCACGGCGAGGCAGATCTCGAACGGATCGGCGCCGGCGATGGGCCGGTGCACCAGGTCCGGCCGGGCGTAGTAGCGGGCGACGCTGCGCGGCACCATCGCGATCCCCCGTCCGGCCGCGACCAGTTCGAGCTTCTCCTCGATCGTGGTGATACGGCGGCGCTGGGCGTGCAGCACCGGCTCGCCGTCGATGTCGGCCTGGGTCAGCCGTCGCCGGGACGCCAGCGGATGCGTGGCGGGCAGGCACGCGACCTTCGGTTCGGTGCCCACGGCGATCGTGCGGATACCGGTGTCGTCGAACGGCCTCCGCAGGCATCCGAGGTCCGCGCGGCCGTCCCGCAGCGCCTCGGCCTCCTCGAACCAGTCGAGGCGCACCAGTTCGACCTCGACGCCGGGACGAGTCTTCGCGAACTCCCGCACCGCAGCGGAGATACTGAGCCCAGGAGCGAAGCCGACGGTGAGACGGTCGGCGCCCCGGGCCGCCCCGGAGGCCCGCCGCGTGGCGGCGACGGCGGTCGCGAGCACGCCCGGCGCGTCCTCGTACAGCTGCTCGCCCGCCGGTGTCAGCCGCACTGAACGGGTCGTGCGCTCCAGCAGCTCGCAGCCCAGTTCCCGTTCCAGCGCACGGATCTGCCTGCTCAGGACGGGCTGGGCGATGTGCAGTTTCTCGGCCGCCCGGCCGAAGTGCCCGTGCTCGGCGACCGCGGTGAAGTACCGCAGCTTCCGCAGGTCCAGATCCATGCCACCAGGGTATCAATCGACGGGAAGAGGTATTGGACGATCCGCGGTGCCAGGGCGGATGGTGGACACATGATCGTCGTCACCACACCCACCGGCCGCATCGGCCGCCAGCTCGTCACCGCACTCCTCGACGCGGGCGCACCCGTCCGCGTGATCGCTCGCGACCCCTCCCGGATCGCGCCGGAGGTCCGGGAACGGATCGAGATCGTGACCGGTTCGCACGGCGACCGCGCGGTCGTCGACGAGGCGTTCGCGGGCGCCGACGCCGTCCTCTGGTTGCGTCCCCCGGATATCCGCGCACCGAGCCTCGAATCCGCCTACCTCGACTTCACCCGCACGGCGTGTGACGCGTTCGTGCGCCACGGAGTGGCGCGGGTGGTCGGGATTTCGTCACTGGGCCGGGGCATCCCCGGCGACCACGGCCTGGTGTCGATGTCGCTGGCGATGGACGATTTGATCGCCGGGTCCGGGGTGGCCTACCGTGCGCTGACGATGCCGTCGTTCATGGACAACGTGCTCGAGCAGGCGCCGTCGCTGGCTCACGACGGCGTGTTCTTCGGGACCGCTCCCGGTGACCACAAACGGCCTACCTGCGCGACGAAGGACATCGCCGCCGCGGCCGCCCGGCTGCTGCTCGACGATTCGTGGCGCGGGCGTGGCGAGGTCCCGGTGCTCGGGCCGGAAGACCTGTCCCAGGAGGAAATGGCCGTCATCCTGTCCGAGGTGCTGAGCAAACCGGTGCGCTACCAGGAGGTTGCCGTTCCGGTGTTCCGGGCCCGTCTGCTGGAGCAGGGCTGGTCGGAGGCGATGGCGCAGGGTATGGCCGCGATGATGGCGGCCAAGAACGACGGCCTCGACAACGCCGAACCACGCACCCCGGAGGCGACCACGCCCACCACGTTCCGGCAGTTCTGCCAGGAGGTGCTCGCACCGGCCGTCCGCGCGGCGGGGTAGATTCCGCGTTCGTGGAGATGATCGCCGTGCCGCCGGGGCGCGTGGTGCTGTCGGACCGGCGGACGCGGCGCAGCTGGCCGGTCGACGTCGGGCCGTTCCGGATCGGCGCCGTCCCGGTGACGCAGGAACAGTACGCGGCGGTGACCGGTGAGCGGCCGAGCGCGTCCGACGGCGCGCAGCTGCCGGTGGAAAGCGTGTCGTTCGAGGACGCCGTCCGGTTCTGCGTGGCACTGTCCGTCCACGAAGGACTGACGCCCGCGTACTCGGCGGCCGGGGAGTGGAACCCGGCCGCCGACGGTTACCGGCTGCCCACCGAAGCCGAATGGGAACACGCCTGCCGCGCCGGAACCACCGGCCCCCGCTACGGCGAACTCGACGAGATCGCCTGGTACCGCGGCAATTCCGGGGAACGGATCCACGAGGTCGGCGGGAAACGGCCGAACGCGTGGGGCCTGCACGACATGCTCGGCAACGCGTGGGACTGGTGCTGGGACGTCTACGACGCCGAGGTGTACGGCGAGTACCGCGTCCTGCGCGGCGGCGGCTGGTTCGACGAGCACTGGAGCTGCCGCGCCTCCGTCCGGCGCCGCAGCCACCCCACCTTCCGCACCGACGACGTCGGCTTCCGCGTGGTGCGCTCCGCCTGACAGTCGCGCACCGGAACGTGGAACTCGCGGGGACGTCGGCGAGTCCCACGTTCCGCCGGGCGAGTCCCACGCTCTCGCACTCGAGTTCTGCATTCGCGCACCGCGCCGCCGACCACCTACAAAAACGCTGCCCGGCAACGCAAACCGACCACTCAGCCGCCCCCACCTCCCCGGCCGGGCGAGCAACCCCCGCCGTCGGGCAAACCGCCGTGCGCCCAGACCCGCCCAGGCGCGCCGTGCACAACGCGCCTCGCGCATCCAGACCCACCCGCGTGCGCGGTGCAAGCCCCGCGCACGCGGACCCGGCCGGGTGCGCGCGTCAGTCCTGGGGAGCCGCCGCGGGCTGCGCCTCGCGGATCAGGTTCGAGGCCCACTCCGTCACCCGGCGCGCCACGTCCTGCGCCGTCAGGCCCACCTCGGCCAGTACCTCCTCGCGCGAGCCGTGCTCCAGGAAACGTTGCGGCACCGCGAGATCCCGCAGCGGCACGTCGCACTCCGCGTCCCGCATCACCGCCGACAGCGCGCTGCCGAACCCCCCGTGGCGGCCACTGTCCTCGACCGTCACGACCAATCGGTGCTCCCGCGCCAGGCCGGCCAGCTCGCGCGGCACGGGCAGCACCCAGCGGGGGTCCACGACCGTCACCCCGATGCCCTGGTCGGCGAGCCGTTCCGCGGCGGCGAGGCCGAGCGGCGCGAACGCGCCGACGGCGACCAGCAGCACGTCCGTGCCCGCACCCTCGCGCGGCTCGCGCAACACGTCGACCGCACCCACACGCCGGACCGCGGGCACCGACTCGGTGACGCTGCCCTTGGAAAACCGCAGCGCCGTCGGCCCGTCCGACACCGCCACCGCCTCGCGCAGCTCCTCCCGCAGCGTCCGCGCGTCGCGCGGCGCGGCGACCCGCATGCCGGGCACCATGCCCAGCAGCGACAGGTCCCACATGCCGTGGTGGCTCGGGCCGTCCGGGCCGGTGATGCCCGCGCGGTCGAGGACGAGCGTGACCGGCTGGCGGTGCAGCGCCACGTCCATCAGCAGCTGGTCGAACGCGCGGTTGAGGAACGTGGAGTACACCGCGACCACCGGGTGCATCCCGCCCATCGCGAGCCCCGCCGCCGACGTCATGGCGTGCTGCTCGGCGATGCCGACGTCGAACCAGCGGTCCGGGTGCCGTTCGGCGAACTTGTGCAGGCCCGTCGAGCGCAGCATCGCGGCGGTGATCGCCACGACGTCCTCGCGCTCCTCACCGATCTTCGCCAGCTCGTCGCCCATGACCGCGGTCCAGCTCAGGCCCTTCGGCTTGGGCAGGCCGGTTTCCGGGTCGATCGGGTCGGTCTGGTGCATCTGGTCGGCCTCGTGGTTCACCGCGGGCGGATAACCGTGGCCCTTCTCGGTGACCGCGTGCACGACGACCGGGCCGCCGAACGCCTTCGCCGCCTGGAACGCCTTCTCCAGCGCGGCGATGTCGTGGCCGTCGACCGGCCCGAAGTACTTGAGCCCGAGGTCGGAGAACATCTCCTGCGGGCTCAGCGCGTCCTTGATGCCCGCCTTCGCCGCGTGCAGCGCCGCGTAGATCGGCTTGCCCACCACCGGCGTGGACAGCAGCAGGTCACGGCCGCCGTCGAGCATCCGCTCGTAGCCCGGCTGCAGCCGCAGCGACGCCAGGTGCTCGGCGAACCCGCCGATGGTCGGCGAGTAGGACCGGCCGTTGTCGTTGACCACGATCACCACCGGACGTCCCGGCTCGGCGGCGATGTTGTTCAGCGCCTCCCAGCACATGCCGCCGGTGAGCGCGCCGTCCCCGACGACCGCGACCGCGTGACGACCGCCACCGGCCAGCTCGAACGCCTTCGACAGCCCGTCCGCGTAGGACAGGGCGGTGGAGGCGTGGCTGTTCTCCACCAGGTCGTGCTCGCTCTCGGCCCGGTTCGGGTAGCCGGACGGGCCGCCCTGCTGGCGCAGCAGGTCGAACTCCGCGTGCCTGCCGGTGACCATCTTGTGCACGTAGCACTGGTGACCGACGTCCCAGACGATCGCGTCGCTGGGCGAGTCGAAGACCCGGTGCAGCGCCAGCGTCAGCTCGACCACACCGAGATTGGGGCCGAGGTGACCGCCGGAGCGGCGGACCTTGTCGACCAGGAAGTCGCGGATCTCCCCCGCCAGGTGCTCGAGCTGGCCGTGTCCCATGCGCTTCAGGTCGGCCGGTCCGTGCACGGACTCCAGCAGCGTCACTTTCCACCTCACCCGCGTCGATTACCCACCCTGCCCTCCAGGGCGCGTCCAGCCAGTCTACGGAGAACCGTGGCGCTCCGGCCGCCCCGCACGCCCCGCGTCACGTGATCGCCGGGTGAGGGCCGCGCCACCTGTGCCGCAACCGTGTGAACACGGGCTCACCGGCAGGGCGCAGCGCCGCCCGTGGGCGGTGACAGGCGGTGAGACCACGTACGACTGTGCGTGACACCCCTCGGTCCACCGGGCTGGTGTATCGGTCAAGGCCACGATGGTGGAAAACCTGTCATGCACCACCTCCGCCGATCCGGGACCGCTCGACCGTGAGCCGCGCGCGGTCGGCGGCCGCGCGGCCCTCGGCCCAGCCCTCGCCGTTGCTCACGGTGGTCGTGCGGGGCACCGTGCGCGGGAACAACTCGGCGAAGAGCCTGTCCACCTCCCGGCTCCGCTCGGCCAGTGCCGGCAGCAGGCGCTCGTCGGTGAACCGCTCGCCCGCGGCACGGTCGGCGTCGGCCAGCCGCTCGCCGACACGGCCGGCGTAGGCCAGCAGGAACGCATGGCGGAAGGAGCGGGTGCGGGACCGGCGCCCGGCGGCCAGCATCGCCTCGCCCGCCTGCACCAGCAGCGACGTCGACAGCAGCTCCACCAGGTCCAGGTCGACCTCGTGCCCGACCAGCGCGACGAACCCGAGCTTGGCGTAGAACGCGGCCCGGCACCGGTTGGCCGACGCCACCGCCGTCACCAGCGACGATTTGGGGCCCAGGTAAGGCTGATCGAGCCAGAACCGGCGCGCCGACCCGGTCCGCGCGCCGGGCGAGCCCACCAGCGCCTGCTCGAACGAGTACCGGCTCATCAGCTCCTGTGCCTTCGCCGACAGTGCCTCGGCCTCCTCCGGGAACGCCGTCGACTCCGCCTTCGCCAGCAGCGCCCTGATGCGCGCCAGCACCTTCCCGTCGACCCCGCTCACCGAGCCGGATGGATCAGGCATCTCCGGCAACCGCGGCAACGGCAGCAGCGCCTCCAGGACCGCGAGCACAGACCGCAACGCCGCCACGCGCTGCGTTGCGTGCCTGCGCGCCCACTGCCCCAGCAACGGGCTGTCCCCCGCCCACCAGACCGTCGCGCCGATGCCGTCGAGCTGCTCCCGCCAGCGTGGCGGCACCGCGGCGGCCGAACGCACGGCGGCCTCCGCGGCGAGCACGTCCACGGTCAGCGCCACCGCCCGCCGGTCCAGGCGGCGCAGCGCGATCTGGTGCACGTCCCGCGGCTCCCAGCCACTGCGCCACAGCCGGGCCAGCACCTCACGCAGCGCCAGCTCCGCCGCCCGGTCGATCACCCGTTCCCCGTAGCGCGGGCCGGCCAGCTCCCGCGCCGCGACGTCACCCAGCCGCCGCTGCGCGGCATCGCACAGCAGCACGGCGTAGCTTTCCACAGTGGACTCGGCCATGGGGACATCCTGCCGGACACCACCGACAGTTTTCGGCGCCTCAGCGCGTCAGCAGCGCCACGCACTCCACGTGGTGCGTCATCGGGAACGCGTCGAACGCCCGCAACCGCTCCAGCCGGTACCCCGCCTCGGCAAAAGTCGCGACGTCACGGGCCAGCGCCGCCGGATCGCACGCGACATACACCACCCGCGACGGCGACGCCGCGGCCAGCGTCTCGACCACCTCGCGTCCCGCGCCGGAGCGCGGCGGGTCCAGCACGACCACCTCCGGCCGACCGGACAGCTTCCGCAGCACGTCCTCGGTCCGGCCCGCCCGCCAGCCCACCTGCGGCAGGTCCGCGAGGTTGCGCTCGCCGTCGGTGACCGCCCGCCGCCCCGACTCCACCGCCACGACCTGGCCCGAGGGACCGACCTGCGCGGCGAGCACCGACGCGAACAGCCCGACCCCGGCGTAGAGGTCCCAGGCCAGCGCGCCCGGCGAAGCCCGCGCCCACTCGCGCACCACCTCGGCGAACGTGTCCGCCGCGGCCGGGTGCACCTGCCAGAACCCGTGTGCCTGCAGGCGCCAGTCGCGGCCGGCCGCGTGCTGCACCGCCTCCCCGCCGGTCAGCTGACGGGCCCGCCGCTTGCCGCGCACGGTCGCCAGTTCGCGGGCGTGGACCCGGCCGTCCCCGTCGATGGTGTTCTCAATCTCGGTGCCCGGCCGCCAGCGCCGGCCCAGCGCCTGGTCGAGCGCACCCGGCACCGCGATCGGGCACTTCTCCAGCGGGATCACGCGGTGGCTGCGGTGCGCCCGCAGCCCGGCGCGCCCGTCCCGCCCGGCCACCAGCCGCACGCGTGACCGCCAGCCCAGCACATCCCCGGGCAGCGCCTCGACCTCGACCGGCCACTCGATCCCGGCCAGCCGCCGCAGCTGCTCGGCCACCACCCGCGCCTTGAGCTCGCGCTGGAACTCCGGCGCCGCGTGCTGCCAGTCGCAGCCACCGCACTGCCCGGGCACCGCCAGCGGGCACGGCGGATCGACGCGCTCCGGTACCGGTGTGAGCACCTCGACGGCGTCGGCACGGCAGAACGAACCGCCCTTGTCCTCGGTCACCTCCGCGCGCACCAGCTCACCGGGCAACGCGTGCCGCACGAACACGACACGACCGTCCACACGGGACACGCAGTGCCCGCCGTGCGCCACGGGACCCACTTCGAGTTCCAGGGTCCGCCCGGTCCAGTCCGTCACTTCCCGCCGTCCTTACCCGTTCCGGGACGCTCGGGGACGTACCCGCGCCGCACGTCACCGGCCGCGGGCCGGATGCGGGCACGGGCCGCGCGCCGCAGCGCCTTGGCCGAGGACTCCAGCTGCCACGGCACGCTGGTGACCATCACACCCGGCTGGAACAGCAGCCGGCCCTTGAGCCGCAGCGCGCTCTGGTTGTGCAGCAACTGTTCCCACCAGCGCCCGACCACGTACTCCGGGATCAGCACCGTCACCACGTCCCGCGGGTTGTCGCCACGCACGCGCTTGACGTAGTCGAGCACCGGGCGCGTGATTTCGCGGTAGGGCGACTCGATCACCTTCAACGGCACCTTGAAGCCCTTGCCCTCCCACTCGGCGGTGAGCTGACGCGTCTCGGCGTCGTCGACGTTGACCGTCACCGCCTCCAGCACGTCCGGCCGCATCGCCTTGGCATAGGCCAGCGCGCGCATGGTCGGCAGGTGGAGTTTGGACACCAGCACGATGGCGTGGTTGCGGGAGGGCAGCACGGTCGGGTTGGCGCCGTCCAGCGCGGACAGCTCCTCCGACACCCGGTCGTAGTGCCGCCGGATCGCCGTCATCAGCAGGTAGATCGCCACCATCGCGGCGATCGCGATCCACGCGCCGAGCAGGAACTTGGTGATCAGCACGATCACCAGCACCGCCCCGGTCATCGTCAGACCGATCGCGTTGACCGTCTGCGAGCGCCGCATCCGCCGCCGGACACCCGGATCGGTTTCGGTGGCCAGGAGCCGGTGCCAGTGCCGCAGCATGCCGGCCTGGCTGACCGTGAACGACACGAACACGCCCACGATGTAGAGCTGGATCAGCTTCGTGACCTCGGCGTCGAACGCGATGATCAGGATCAGCGCGAACGCGGCCAGGAACAGGATGCCGTTGGAGAAGGTGAGCCGGTCACCACGCGTGTGCAGCTGCCGCGGCAGGTAGCGGTCCTGCGCGAGGATCGACGCGAGCACCGGGAAACCGTTGAACGCGGTGTTCGCGGCCAGCAGCAGGATGATGCCGGTGACGAACGAGATGTAGTAGAACGCGGGCGAGAAACCGGAGAAGACCGCGTGCGCGATCTGGGTCACGATCGTCTTCTGCTGGTAGCCCTCCGGGGCGCCGACCAGCTGCGTCGCCGGGTTCTCGGCGAACTTCACGTCGGTGAGGATCGCCAGCGTGATGATGCCGACCAGCATCGTCACCGCGAGCACGCCCATCATCAGCAGCGTCGTCGCCGCGTTCTTCGACTTCGGCTTGCGGAACGCGGGCACGCCGTTGCTGATCGCCTCGACGCCGGTCAGCGCGGCGGCGCCGGAGGAGAACGACCGCAGGATCAGGAAGAAGAACGCGAACCCGGTGAGCGAGGCTTCCTCGTGCAGCTCGAACCCGGCGCTCTCGGCCTTCATCGGCGTACCCCGCACCGCCTCGAACAGGCCCCACGCGACCATGCCGAGGATGCCGACGATGAAACCGTAGGTCGGGATCGCGAAGGTCTTGCCCGATTCGCGCACACCCCGCAGGTTCATCGAGGTGAGCACGACCACGATCACCACCGCGGTCAGCACCTTGTGCTCGGCGACGAACGGGATCGCCGACCCGATGTTGGCCACCCCGGAGGACGTCGACACCGCCACCGTGAGGACGTAGTCGACGAGCAGCGCGCTCGCCACCGTCAGGCCGAACTTGCCACCCAGGTTGGTGCTGGCGACCTCGTAGTCGCCGCCGCCGCTGGGGTAGGCGTGCACGTTCTGGCGGTAGGAGGCCACCACGACCAGCATGACCACCGCGACGGCGATGCCGATCCACGGCGCGTACGCGTACGCGGACAGTCCGGCGACGCTCAGCGTGAGGAAGATTTCCTCGGGTGCGTAGGCCACGCTCGACAGCGCGTCGGAGGCGAAAATCGGCAGCGCGATCCGCTTGGGGAGCAGAGTGTGGGACAACCGGTCCGAGCGGAACGGACGGCCCACGAGCAGCCGTTTCGTGGCGGTCGCAATCTTCGACACGTCAGAAGGGTACGGGCGGGTCCGCGAAGGGGCCGGACAAGGTAGGTTCTGCGACGGCATCTACCGGGTAGCCGCCGATCGGGTGACGCATGAGGAGGCAGGACGTGCACGTGGTGATCATGGGGTGCGGCCGGGTCGGCGCATCCCTGGCCGCGGCCCTCGAACGCCTCGGGCACGAGGTCGCGGTGATCGACAAGACGCGGGAGGCGTTCCGCAGGCTGGGCAGCGACTTCCACGGCCAGCAGGTGCTGGGCATGGGATTCGACCGGCAGGTGCTGATCGATGCGGGCATCGAGAAGGCGGGCGCGTTCGCCGCGGTGTCCAACGGGGACAACTCCAACATCATCTCCGCGCGGGTGGCGCGGGAGAACTTCGGCGTGGAGCACGTCGTCGCGCGGATCTACGACCCCAAGCGCGCGGCCGTCTACGAGCGGCTGGGCATCCCGACCGTGGCGACCGTGCCGTGGACGACCGACCGGTTCCTGCGCACCCTGCTGCCCGACGGGGTGGCCTCGGCGTGGCGCGATCCGAGCGGCAACGTCGCGGTGCTGCAGCTGCCGCTGCACGAGGGCTGGGTCGGGCGCAGCGTCAACGAGCTGCAGGAGTCGACCGGCTCGCGCGTGGCGTTCATCATGCGGTTCGGAACCCCCGTCCTGCCCGATTCCAAGACGGTCCTGCAGGCGGATGACCTGGTCTACGTCGCGGCGCGGTCCGGGACCGTGGGCGACGTGACGAGCACGGCGGCCCGTGCTCCGGAAGAGGAGGCCTGATGCGGGTCGCGATCGCGGGGGCGGGCGCGGTGGGCCGGTCGATCGCCAAGGAGCTGATCGACGGCGGCCACCAGGTCATGCTGATCGAGCGGCAGTCCGGGCAGTTCGAGCCGGAGACGGTCGAGCAGGCGGACTGGGTGCTCGGGGACGCGTGTGAGGTGTCCACGCTGGAGGAGTCCGGTATCGAGCGCTGCGACGTGGTGATCGCCGCGACGGGCGATGACAAGGTCAACCTGGTCGTGTCACTCTTGGCGAAGACCGAGTTCGCGGTACGGCGCGTCGTGGCGCGGGTCAACAACCCGTCCAACGAGTGGCTCTACACCGACGCGTGGGGCGTGGACGTCGCCGTGTCGACGCCGCGGATCCTGGCCGCGATGGTCGAGGAGGCCGTCAGCGTCGGCGACCTGGTGCGGCTGATGACGTTCCGGCAGGGACAGGCCAACCTGGTCGAGCTGACCCTGCCCGAGCACACCCCGCTGGCGGGCCGCCCGGTGAGCGACCTGGCGCTGCCCCGGGACGCCGCACTGGTGACGATCCTGCGCGGCGACCGGGTGATCGTGCCCCAGCCGGAAGACCCACTCGAACCGGGCGACGAGCTGCTGTTCGTCGCCTCGTCAGAGGTCGAAGCCGACATCCGCAAAGCACTCGGCTACTAGCGCGCGCCAGCGAGCTGCTTGAAACCCGGAGCTGGGTGGTCATCCCGTCGCCTGAAACCGGACGATCACTGTGAGCCAGGCCCGCAACCTTCGTGCTCGCGTGAGTTGACATGCCAACCTTGCGGGCCTGGCTCACAGTGATATGCACAAACAGGAAGGCGACGGGATGACCGCACAGCGGACCACCTCGTTGAGGTGAGCCGGACTCGAAAACCCCTGGTCATCCCGGAGCCTGCCTGTCCGGCGAGGACGCTCTTGATCTTTGAACCCGCGCTTCGGCTGGCTCGGTGACCGCTGGGCGCGTGGGCGGCCGGTAGTCGGTCGGCTTGGGTTCGACCTCCCCCGCCCCTCCTTGCGGAGGGTTTCAGTCGCTGAGCAGCGGCGTCAAGGCGGGAAAGACTACCTTGACCCCGCTGATCAGCGACCAAACAGGCTTGGGATGAGGGGCGGGGGAGGTCCGGGCCGGTCGTGTGCTGGCTTGCGTTGCCGGGCGGTGGTTTGCTGTGGTGAGCGGGGAGGTCTGAGTCGGCCCCGGCCGTCAGGCTTCCTGGGGCGGCTGGCCGTACTTGAGCCGCAAGCGGGCCTCGACGTCCTCTTCCTCCGCCGCCTTGGCCTCTTCGAGGGCCTTGAGGCGTTTGTCGGAACGACGCACGGCCCAGACGACCACCAGCAGGGCCAAGCCGTACAGCGGGTAGCCCATCGCGATCTTGGCGAAGGCCAGCCAGCCCGTGTAGTCGGCCTCGTAGAGCCACCGCTGCACGACGAAGCGCGCGAAGAAGACGGCGGCCAGCGCGAGGGTCGCGATGTCGTAGCCCAGGCGCGAGGGCTTGTCGCGGCGCCAGGCGTGTCCCGTGCCGTTGAGGAAGTTCCACACCACGCCCGCCAGCGGCCAGCGGACCAGCACGGACAGCACGAACACCCCGCCGTAGACGAGGCTCGCCCAGATCCCGAACAGGAAGAAACCCTTCGCGGACCCGGTGCGGTAGGCGATGAACGCCGCGATCGCGACCCCGAAGAAACCGGAGATCGCGGGCTGCAGCGGTTCACGGCGCACGAGCCGCAGAATCGTGATCGCCACGGCGCTGCCGATCGCGCTCCAGATGCCGACGGTCAACCCGAAGAACGAGTTCGCCAGCACGAACACGACGATCGGCAGGGACGAGTAGACGAGCCCGGACACGCCGCCCATCTGCTCGAGCATCGTGGGCTGCGGTTTGTCACCCGCCCGCCCAGGTTCGGCCCCGGTCTCGCCGGCGGGGCTTTCGTCGGTCTTCTCGCCTGGACGGGCGGGTTCAGTCACGCGGCTACCAATTCAGGAGGTCGTCTGCAGCTCGTAGAACGGGTTGTACAGCACCTTCTGGCCGTCCCGTTCGGCCATGCGTCCGCGGACCTTGATGGTCCGGCCCGGTTCGATACCCGGGATACGGCGCCGTCCCAGCCAGACTAGCGTCACGCCCTCGGTCCCGTCGAACAACTCGGCCCGCAGTGTCGCCGCCTCTTTCGTGGGACACAGCTCGACGCTGCGTAACCGGCCCAGAACGGTCACCTCTTCGCCCGACCGGCAGTCGCAGGCACGCCGCGCACCGCCGGCCTCGGATTTTTCGGACAGATCGTCGGCGTCGAGATCCTCGACGTCGCTGGTGAGCTTGCGCACCAGCCGGCTGAAATAGCCGCCGTCTTTGGCGGACATAGGCCACTGCTCCTGTTCCGGGGCCCCCGACTTGAACGGCCCGTATGTCGTCCAGCCTAACCTTGCGGGGGCCAGCACAGCCGGTTTGCGCCAAGATCGCAACGTGACGTCCGCAATGCCGAAACCACCCGCTGTCCTGCTCCCGGGAACGGGCTCCGACGAGGTCTTCGTGCGGTCTGTTTTCGCAGGTCCGCTGCATGCGTCCGGGATCAGGACGCACACCCCCGCACCGCCGTCCGGAAGCGCCGTGACGGCCGGGTCGCTCACGTCACTGGACGAGGCCGCCGAGGACGGCCCGGTGCTCGCCGGGGGCATCTCGCTGGGCGCCCATCTGGCCGCCGAATGGGCGGTGCGCAACCCCGGCCGCTGCGCCGGTCTGCTGCTCGCGCTGCCTGCGTGGTCCGGGCCGCCGTCGGACGCCCCGGCCTCGCTCGCGGCGCGTGCCTCCGCGGACCTGGTGGACGAACACGGCCTGGAGAACGCCTTGCGGATCGCGACCGACGGTGTGCCACCGTGGCTGGCCGCCGAGCTGACCCGCGCGTGGCGGCGGCACGGGACCGGACTGGCGGCGAGCCTGCGGGCCGCGTCCGGCCATCCCGCGCCGACGCTCGACGAGCTGGCTTCGCTGGACATCCCGGTCGGGATCGCCGCCTGCACCGACGATCCCGTGCACCCGGTCGCGGTCGCCCACGCGTGGGCACGCGCGTTGCCCCGCGCGGTGGTCCGTGAGACGACGCTGGAGGCGCTGGGCGCCGACCGCGAATCGCTCGGCCGGGCGACACTGCAGAGCTGGCTCCAAGCGAACGCGACCGCTCCCCCCGGGCCACATTCGTAGCGTCAGACGCCACCGATGCCACATCGGGGGGCGCCGGGTCCGGCCGCGCCGCTACTGGCCCTGCTGCTGTGCGATGTGCTGCTGAACCGCCTCGGGCAGGGTGATCGGCAACGGCGTGCGCACCGGCATCGGCGCGTCGCCGCGGTCGACGATCGTGCCGCGGACGATGTCGCGCAGGACCGCGGGCGCTTCGGCGGCCATCGACTGCGGGCCGGCGATCACGCCGCGCAGCATCCACCGCGGGCCGTCGACACCGACGAACCGCAGCGCGACGTCACCGATCAGCGCCGACAGCTCCGGGCCCCACTCGCCGTTGCCCGGCGCCACCTTGGCGCCGTCGCCCCGCAGCTGCTCGGTCAGCTCGGCGACCACCTCGTGCCACAGCCCGCCCGACCGCGGCGCGGCGTAGGCGCTCACGGTGACCTGCCCGTGCGCCGTCACGACGTGCACCGCCCGCACGCCACCGGCCTGCTGGTCCATCTCGACCTGCACCTGGGTGCCGTCGGGCACCGGGACGCGCACCGAGCCGAGGTCGATCCGCGGGCGGCCGTCCTCGGGCGCCTCGGTGATGTCGAACGGCCCGCCCGCGCCGTCGGGCCCCGGCTCGTCTTCCGGCTCCTCGGTGATGTCGTCTTCCCAGACGTCACCGGGGTCGGCCATCGCGTGGCGGCCCCGCTTCTTGCGTCCGAAGATGCCCACTACTTCCTCGTTCCTTCCCCAGTGTTTCCGCTCAGCGTCGCATGCCCGCCGGTCGAGCCGTAGCCGCCCGCCCCGCGCTCGCTGGACGCCAGTTCCGCGACCTCGACGAACTCGGCGGTCTCCACGCGCTGGATCACCAGCTGCGCGATCCGGTCGCCCCGCGCCAGCACGATCGGCTCGCGCGGGTCGTGGTTGACCAGGCATATCCGGATCTCCCCGCGGTAGCCGGAGTCGATGGTGCCCGGCGTGTTCACGATCGACAGTCCGGTGCGCGCGGCCAGCCCCGACCGCGGGTGCACGAATCCGGCGTAGCCGGGCGGCAGCGCGATCGCCACCCCGGTCCCGACCAGTACCCGCTCACCGGGGTCGATGACGACGTCCGTGGTCGTCACGAGGTCGGCGCCGGCGTCGCCGGGCCGGGCGTAGGACGGGAGCGGGACACCCGGATCGAGCCGGGTCAGCAGGACCTGCACGGGGGACACGGGCGGCGAGACTACCCTGAGGGCATGGGTGAGGAAGCGAGTGCGGCCGCCGCGGTGAGCGAGACGACCACGGCCGAAAGCCGTACGCGGTATTCCGAACGGCTCTACCTGTCGTGGTGGGGCTGGCCGCTGCCGCTGGTCGCGGCGGGACTGCTGGCCTACGAGATCCACCTCGGCTATCCGGCGGTGCCGGTGTGGCTGCCGTTCGTGGTGCTGGTGCCGTTGATGGTGGCGTGGCTGGTGACGATGGGCCGGGTCCGGATCCGGGTCACCGGCGACGAACTCTGGGTCGGGGACGCTCATCTGCCGTTGCGGTTCGTCGGGGAGGTCGAGGTCGTCGGCAAGGACGGGAAGCGGAAGGCGATGGGGCCGGAACTCGACCCCGCCGCACACGTGACGCATCGCGGCTGGGTCGGTTCGCTGCTGCGTGTGCACCTGACCGATCCCGCGGACCCGACTCCCTACTGGGTGTTCAGCACCCGCAGGCCGGAGGCGCTGGCCGAGCTGCTCCGCTCAGGGAAGTAGCCCGGCCCCGCGCGCCTCAGGCGCAGTCGCGGCAGATCATCTGCCCGCCGCTCTCCTCGGCCAGCCTGCTGCGGTGGTGCACCAGGAAGCACACGGAGCAGGTGAACTCGTCCGCCTGCTTCGGCACCACCTTCACCGTCAGGTCCTCACCCGACAGCCCGGACAGGTCCGCGCCCGGGAGTTCGAAGTTCTCCGCGCTCGCGTCCTCGTCCACGTCCACCACGCCGGACTGGTTCTCGTTCCGGCGAGCCTTCAGCTCCTCCAACGAGTCCTCGGCGAGCTCGTCGGCTTCGCTGCGGCGCGGAGCGTCGTAGTCGGTCGCCATTGTCCCTCACCCCTGCGATCAGCATCGTCATCACTGTTCAAGCACACTGTTCGCATGCCTTCGTGCCGCTGGACAACGTTCCAGCGCCCCTGTTTGTGCCCGCCCCCGTCGTGAGCCAGGTCTCTCTTCGGCAACGTGTCCGGAGTCCTGATCCACCGGCGGAGCCCGCAGAGGGTAGCTCACGCTTTACCCGAACGCGCAGAGTGTCATTCGAAGCAGGACATACGTCACCCAACAGGGGGAACACAACCTGATGCGGTCCGTGGGACCGTGCGACACGGACCCCGGCTTCGGACGGGTGACGACTCTGGTGCACTGTAACGCCTACGCTGATCAGGAACGACGGTTCGGGCAAGCGGGTGTTCGGGACTTCGGCCGAAGGGGTGGGGCAGGTGTCGTCGGGGAGCGGGTACGGCAACCGGAGATCACGTCCCTACCGGAGACACCGTCCCCTGCCCGCGCTCATCGTGATCGGGGTGCTCGGCCTCGTCGCGATGTTCATCTGGGTGCGCGCCATCACCAGCAAGGCCGACATCGACGAGGCGCTGCGGTGTGATCCGCCGCCCACTCCCCCGCCGGGCATGACCTACACCAACCTCGGCTACAACGCGCTCGACGAGACGGGGCCGATTCCCGCCGACCGGGTCGTGCTCAAGGTCCTCAACGCCAGCGAGAAGCGCGGGCAGGCGGCGATCACCACGGAAGCCCTGCGGCAGCTGGGTTTCACCCGGATCGCGGAGCCGGAGAACGACCCGGCGTACGCGGAGGAGGAGGCGGCCTGCCGCGGTCAGTTGCGCTTCGGTGAGGCCGGGAGTTCCGCGGCGCGCACGGTGGGTCTCGTGGTGCCGTGCGTGGAGATGGTGCGGGACGACCGCCAGGACGCGAGCGTGGACCTCGCGATCGGCAGCGCCTTCGGCGACGTGTTCCCGACCCAGGCGGCGCGCGACGTGCTCGCGCAGCTGCAGGCGTGGTCGGCAACCCAGGGCGACGACGGCGGCGAGCAGTCCACGGCCACTCCCCCGCCGATCGACGACGCACTGCTGCAAGCCGCCCGCCCCGGCACCTGCTGACCCCAGCCCGTCAGTCCCACCTGCCGGCCCCCGCCACCAACGGCGCGCCGGCGCCGTGCGGTGGCGAGCGCCAGCGAGCCTGCACGGAACCAGGCCGGGCAGTCATCTCGAAGCCAGCCCCCAGCAGACAAGCCGCCTCCGGCTACACACCTTCGGCGCCACACTCCACAACCGCGTCATACAGCGCCCCCGCCACCGACGGCGCCGCGGCAAAAGTCGCATCCGCCCCCAGCGCGGCATCCTCCCCCGGCAGATGCACCACGGCACCCGCCTCGGACGCGACCAGCGCCCCGGCAGCCCAGTCCCACCGGTTCAGGCCGTGCTCCACATACCCGTCCAGCCACCCCGCGGCCACCGCGCACAGGTCCAGCGACGCCACCCCGGCCCGGCGCACATCGCGCACCCGCGTCACCAGGTCCGCGACGAACCGGGCCTGCCGCGCCCGCCGCTGCGCCGAGTACGCGAAACCGGTGCCGACGAGGCTCAGCTCCAGCCGCGAGGGTGACGACACGGCCAGCCGCCGCCCGTCGAGCCACGCGCCCTCGCCGCGCACGGCCGTCCAGCACCGCCCGCTGACGGGTTCCACGACCGCCCCGGCCACCGACACGCCGTCGACCTGCGCGGCCAGCGACACCGCGAACAGGGGCGCGCCGTAGAGGAAGTTCACGGTGCCGTCGATCGGGTCGACCACCCACGTGACGCCGTCACCGGCCGTGCCGCCCGCCTCCTCCCCCAGGACGTGGTCCCCCGGCCGCAGTTCGGCGAGCCGGTCGCGCACCAGCTGCTCGGCGGCGCGGTCGACCGCGGTGACCACGTCGGTGTCGGTCGACTTGGTCTCGACCTGCACGGGCTGACCTGCGACCATGGCGTCACGGGCCCGGCTGGCCAGCTCGGCGGCCTCGGTCGCGACCCGGACGGCGACATCCCTCAACTCTGCTTCGGCAGCTCCCACGTCCACCATGGGACCACACCCGGTTAAAGTCTCCGGCACAGGTTTCTGAATCGAACGAGAAGGGACGGCGCCAATGACGGCGACCCGAGGTTTCGGAATCGACATCGGCGGCAGCGGTATCAAGGGCGCCCTTGTCGACCTGGAAAAGGGCGCACTGATCGGCGACCGGTTCCGGATCGACACCCCGCGCCCCGCGACGCCCGAAGCCGTCGCGGACGTGGTGGCCGAGGTGGTCGCGCACTTCGGCTGGGACGGCCCGGTGGGCATCACGCTGCCCGCGGTCATCAAGAAGGGCGTCGCGCAGACCGCGGCGAACATCGACCCCAGCTGGATCGGCACGGACGCGGACGCGTTGTTCGCCAAGCGGCTGGACCGCCACGAGGACGACATCGCGATGCTCAACGACGCCGACGCCGCCGGCATGGCCGAGATCCGCTACGGCGATCCGCGGGCGCACGAGGGCGTCACCACGCTGCTGACGTTCGGCACCGGGATCGGCAGCGCGCTGTTCCAGCACGGCACCCTGATGCCGAACACCGAGTTCGGTCACCTCGAGGTCGACGGGCACGACGCCGAAAAGAAGGCGGCCGCCTCCGTCAAGGACAACGAGGGCCTGTCCTACCCGGAATGGGCCGTGCGCGTGAACCGTTACCTGACCGTGCTGGAGAACCTGATCTGGCCGGATCTGTTCATCGTGGGCGGCGGGGTCAGCAAGAAGGCCGAGAAGTGGGTGCCGCTGCTCGACATCAGGACACCGGTCCTGGTCGCATCTCTGCAGAACAACGCCGGGATCGTGGGTGCGGCGCTGGCCGCCGCGGAGGGCCTCGAACACTGAGCCCCGCGACGCCGGGCCGGGGTTGAACGATGATCGGCCGCAACGCACCGGCGTATCGTCGTTACAATGGAACACGGCCCACGGTCGCGGAGGACAAAACCGCAGGCCGCGGGACGTTCCCCGAATCTGAGGCAGCCGGGAGCCACCAATCTCGGTTCGCCGTGATCGACCGCTGCGAAAGGGCGTACGTGGCAGCCGCAAAAACCGCTACCCGAAGCGGCACGAAGACAACGAGCGCCGCCGACGTGAGCGCGGAACCCGACGCGGGCCGTGAAGACGTGACCGAGGCCGAGGCCTCGGGCGCCACGAAGAAGTCGGCGACCCCCCGGAAGCCCGCCGCCGGCAAGGGCCCGAAGAAGGCCCCGGCGAAGGGCCGCGCCACCCGCAAGGGCGGCAAGACCGAGGACGGGGAGCCGGACGGCCCCGGCGAGGACGTGGAGGACGTCGATCTCGACGCCGATCTCGCCGACCTCGAAAGCGAGGTGGAGGTCGATGTCGTCGACGCGACCGTCACCGACGCGGCCGACGACCTCGACGAGGACGAGCCGGACGAGAAGGCCACCCCCGCCGCCGCCAAGCAGCAGCAGGGCAACGCCAAGGCCACCGACCGTGACTTCGTCTGGGACGAGGAGGAGTCGGAGGCTCTGCGGCAGGCCCGCAAGGACGCCGAGCTCACCGCGTCGGCGGACTCGGTACGTGCGTACCTGAAGCAGATCGGCAAGGTCGCGCTGCTCAACGCCGAGGAGGAGGTCGAGCTCGCGAAGCGGATCGAGGCCGGCCTCTACGCGGCGGAGCGCCTGCGTGTCGCGGAGGAGGAGGGCGAGAAGCTCGCCACCCAGATGCGCCGCGATCTGCGCTGGATCATCCGGGACGGGGAGCGCGCCAAGAACCACCTGCTGGAGGCGAACCTCCGTCTGGTCGTCTCGCTGGCGAAGCGCTACACCGGCCGCGGCATGGCGTTCCTGGACCTGATCCAGGAGGGCAACCTGGGCCTGATCCGTGCGGTCGAGAAGTTCGACTACACCAAGGGCTACAAGTTCTCCACCTACGCGACGTGGTGGATCCGGCAGGCGATCACGCGCGCGATGGCCGACCAGGCCCGGACGATCCGTATTCCGGTGCACATGGTCGAGGTCATCAACAAGCTGGGCCGCATCCAGCGCGAGCTACTCCAGGACCTCGGCCGTGAGCCGACGCCGGAAGAGCTCGCCAAGGAGATGGACATCTCGCCGGAGAAGGTCCTGGAGATCCAGCAGTACGCCCGCGAGCCGATCTCGCTGGACCAGACGATCGGCGACGAGGGCGACTCGCAGCTGGGCGACTTCATCGAGGACTCCGAAGCGGTCGTCGCGGTGGACGCGGTGTCGTTCACGCTGCTGCAGGACCAGCTCCAGTCGGTGCTGCAGACCCTGTCCGAGCGCGAAGCCGGCGTGGTCCGCCTGCGCTTCGGCCTGACCGACGGCCAGCCGAGGACTTTAGACGAAATCGGCCAGGTCTACGGCGTCACGCGCGAGCGCATCCGGCAGATCGAATCGAAGACCATGTCCAAGCTGCGCCACCCCAGCCGCAGCCAGGTCCTCCGCGACTACCTGGACTAGGCACAAACGAAAAAGGCGTCCTCCCGATCACGGAGGGCGCCTTTTTTCTTGGCACCACAGCACAACGCCACCCGGCAACGCAAGCCCGAAACGACCGCCCCAGACCTCCCCCGCCCCTCATCCCCAGCCACCGAAGCCATCAGCGAGGCGGGGGGCGACCCCAAGGTGACCTTTCCGACGCTGTAAGGGGTTTTCCCCACCCAACCCTGCGAACCCGCCCGTGATCTTCTAACGTTCCTCCATGGGCATCACCCGAACGCTTGACGTCAACGAAGTCCTCGCCCGGCAGGAGTCCGGTGAGCTGAAGCGCCGCCTGCGCGCCAGGGATCTGGTGGGCTTCGGGGTCGGGATCATCATCGGTACCGGCATCTTCACGCTCGCGGGCGTGGAGGCGAAGACGCACGCCGGGCCGGCTGTGACGTTGTCCTTCGTCATCGGCGCCGTCGTGGCCGGGTTCGCGGCCCTCTGTTACGCCGAGCTGGCGTCGAGCGTGCCCACCGCGGGGAGTGCCTACACCTACGCGTTCGCGACGCTGGGCGAGGTGTTCGCGTGGATCATCGGCTGGGACCTGCTCCTCGAATTCGCCCTCGGCGCGGCCGTGGTGTCCCGGGGCTGGTCCGGTTACCTGGCGAACCTGCTGGGCCTGCCGCAGCAGTGGTTCGGCGAGGACGCGACGGTGAACGTGGGTGCGGTGGCGATCATCGCGATCCTCACGGTGATCGCCGTGCTGGGTATCCGCGAATCGGCCCGCCTGACCAACATCCTGGTGCTCGTGAAGGTCGCGGTGTGCGTGCTGATCGTCGCCGTGGGCGTGTTCTTCATCAAGGGCGCCAACCTGACCCCGTTCATCCCGCCGGCCCAGCCGAGCGAAGGTGGGGCCGGGGTGCTGCACCAGCCGGTCGTGCAGGCGGGGCTCGGGCTCGAACAGTCCGTGTTCGGCATCGGTGGGGTCATCTCCGCCGCGGCGATCGTGTTCTTCGCCTACACCGGTTTCGAGGCGCTGGCCAACCTCGGTGAGGAAACCCGCAACCCGCGCAAGGATCTGCGGATCGGCATCCTCGGCGCGCTCGGCATCTGCGCGTTGCTCTACGTCGGTGTCTCCCTGGTGCTGACCGGGATGGTGCCCTTCACCGACATCGACGAAGGTGCTCCGCTGGCGGCGGCGTTCGACTCGGTCGGCCAGCACTGGGTGAGCGCCCTGATCTCGCTCGGCGCGGTCACCGGGCTGACCTCGGTGATGATGGTCGAACTGGTCACGATCGGCCGCATCGGTTTCGCGATGGGGCGCGACGGCCTGCTGCCGAAGCCGATCGGCACCACGCACCCGCGCTGGGGCACGCCGCACCGCATGACGATCGGTGGTGCCGTGGTGATCGCGCTGCTGGCGGCGTTCGTGCCGATCACCGAACTGTCCGACATGGTCTCGATCGGCGCGTTGTCGGCGATGGCGATCGTCGCGATCGCGGTGCCCGTGCTGCGCCGCAAGCGCCCGGACCTCAACCGTCCCTTCAAGGTCCCGCTGTCGCCGGTGCTGCCGGTCGTCGCCGCGCTGGCGTGCTTCTACCTGATGCTGAACCTGGACGTGCTGACGTGGATCCGGTTCGCCGTCTGGCTCGCGCTGGGCCTGGTCCTCTACTTCGCTTACGGCCGGCGCCATTCGCGGCTCGCGTCTAAGGAGTGAGGCCGGCCCGCGCGACCAGCGCGCGGGCCGTGGGCGCGTCGGCGGAGGGCACCACCAGCAGCAGTCCGCGCAGGGCCGCGACGACCCTGTCGAGCAGTTGCAGGTGCACGCCGTCGCGGCCGACCGGACGGTAGCCGTCCACAATGGCCACGAGCGTGCCGCCGGGGCCCGTCAGCGTGCCGCCGAGGATCACGAAATGCCTGGCACGCCAACGGGAACTCCAGAACGGTGGCAGCCCGCCCTCCAGGTAGTCGCGCAGGGCGCGGTCCGGGGTGTCCGGCGCGCCGAATCCGCTGGTGTCCACAAAGGCCAGCAGCGACAGGTCGGGCAGTTCGGGCACCCCGGCGAAGACCGCGTTGAGCGCCTTCGCGGTCCACGTGCCCTCCGCGGTCACCGCCGTCAGCCGCCCGCCGGACAGCTCCCCGATCGCCGCCGACGCGGTCGCCGGGGACGAACCGGCCGACGCGGTGTCGTCCTGGCTTTCGACCGCAATCGCGTGCGCCCGCAGGGAAACCAGCGTGGCGAAGGCGGCCGACTCGCTTTTCTGCTGCGGCATCTCGGCCCGCGCGAGTGCGACGAGACGCTCGGCACCGGGGAACCAGCGCACCTCGTCGAGCAGGGCCATCAGTACCGCCACAGGTGGGTGCCGGGCATGACGCACACCACGACGGCCCGTGCGGACACGGAGAGCCACCGGAACCACACGTCACCGGAACCCGCCGCTGGGCCGGGGTGACAGAACGTGACGGGAACGCGGACCGCCGACGCCTGCTTCGCCATGACACGGAGTGTCGCACGTGCCCCGCGCGGGGGATGGTTTCGCGGACGGCCTGATCACGATCTCGCCTCGGAACCAGGCCCGAAATTCCGCTGAGAACGAACAAGCCTGACCGCGCGGCCGCTTGACATGGCTTCCCCCGGGCCGAATTCCACTTCTCCACACTGGCCCTGACCACGGAAAATGGGGTTCCGATGGGGTTCTGCGTCCTGAATGGCGGGATTGATCTACGACATCCGGGGTAATTCTGCGTGACACACATCCCACACAGCCGGGAACACTTGCCAGGCGCTCAGCGTCTGCAAGAGTGGAGGCCAGCGAACACCGCGGAGCCGACGGGCAACCGCAGGGCCGAAGTGGTCGCCGCTGGATCGATGGCATCGGGCAGCCGATGCCGGGACGGAGGGAGACTCCAATGACATCACCGACGCTCACCCGCCCCGAGTTGACCGCAGCCGACCGTTGTGACCGGTGCGGCGCCGCAGCACAGGTACGAGCCATCCTCTCCAGTGGTGGCGAGCTGCTCTTCTGCGGCCACCACGCCCGCGAGTACGAGTCGAAGCTCAAGGAGATCGCTGCGGAGATCCAGCGAGGCTGAGAACCCGGACTGACGGAGCGGGCGCCAGGGAGACCTTCCTCGGCGCTCGTTCTGCATCCTGGGTGTGCCCGCCGTCACAGCGGGAACCATCTCGTCGCTCCCGGCGACCTGGAGGGAAGACCGGTCCCTCCCGCCAAGGAGCACCATGACGACGGACGATCTGCTGGAGACCGCTCAACGGCCGGACACCGGCAAGCCCCGCACGTCACTGCGCCCGCTCCTGCTCCGCCTGCACTTCTACGCCGGCATCCTCGTCGGCCCGTTCCTGCTGGTGGCCGCGATCTCCGGTCTGCTCTACATCTTCGCGCCGCAGCTCGAACAGGTCGTCAACGACCACCAGCTGCACGTCCCCGCCGGGGTCGGCACGGTGCCGCTGGCCGACCAGGTGAGCCGGGCGGAGACCGCCGTGCCGGAGGGCACGCTCCGGAGCATCCGCCCCGGCACCACGGCGACCGACACGACGCAGGTCATCTTCACCGCCCCCGGACTGCCGGAGAGCTTCTACCGCACCGCCTTCGTCAACCCCTACGACGGCGAGATCCGGGGCGTGCTCGACACCTACGGCTCCGGCCAGGCCATGCCGGTGCGCGGCTGGCTGGACAACCTGCACCGCAACCTCCACCTCGGCGACTTCGGCCGCGTCTACAGCGAGCTGGCGGCCAGCTGGCTGTGGGTCGTGGTGGCGGGCGGGCTGGTGCTGTGGTGGGGCCGTCGCCGCCGCCGCGGGGCCACGTCCGGGCGGGCCCGCACGCTGACCTGGCACGCCACCACCGGCACCTGGGTGGCGCTGGTCCTGCTCTTCCTGTCCGCGACCGGCCTGACCTGGTCACAGTTCGCCGGGCAGAACATCTCCGAGCTGCGCAGCACACTGAGCTGGGAGACACCCTCGGTGACCTCGACCCTGCCCGCGCCCGCCGCGGCGGCTCCGCCACAGAGCCTCGACGCGGTGCTGGCCACGGCACGGTCCGCCGGGCTGGGCGGCCCGGTCGAGATCACCCCCGCGACGACCGAGACGGCCTTCGTGGTCAAGCAGGTCGAGCGCCCCTGGCCGCACCGCCAGGACGCCGTCTCGATCGACCCCCGGACCGGCGCGATCGTCGACGTCCTGCGCTTCGGCGACTGGCCGCTGGCCGCGAAACTCGCCAGCTGGGGCATCGACGCGCACATGGGCCTGCTGTTCGGTCTGCCGAACCAGATCGTGCTGGCGCTGGTCATGATCGGCCTGATCGCGCTGATCATCTGGGGCTACCGCATGTGGTGGCAGCGACGGCCCACCGGACGCGCGGTCGGCCGCCCGTTCGCACGCGGTTCGCTGCGCCGCCTGCCGATGAAGGTGCTGGTGCCACTGGTGGCGGCCGGGATCGTGATCGGCTGGTTCCTGCCGGTCTTCGGCCTGTCCCTGCTGGCTTTCCTGCTGCTGGACGCCTTCCTGGCCTGGCGGGCCGACCGGGTCACCAGGACCGCAGCGTAGCGATCCGCTCCTCCAGCTGTTCCATCGACGCCATCGCGGTCGGCGGGCCGCCGCAGGTCTTGCGCAGCTCGCTGTGGATCGCGCCGTGTGGTTTGCGCGTGCGGTGGTGGTACATGCCCACCAGGGTGTTCAGCTCCTTGCGCAGCGAGGCCATCCGCTCGTTGACGCTCTGCGGCTTCGGCGCGGGCGGCGGCACCTGCTCGGTGGCGGGCTTGCGGCGGCCGGCGTCGGCCAGCTGCTCCTCCTGCCGCTTGCGCAGCAGCGCCCGCACCTGGTCCGGCTCCAGCAGGCCCGGCAGCCCGAGGTACTCCTGCTCCTCTTCGGTGCCGGAGAACACCGCCGTGCCGAAGGAGTTGCCGTCGTAGATCACCTGGTCCAGCTCGGCGGAGGCGCCCAGCGAGGTGAACGCCTTCTCCTCCTCACCGGGCTCGTCCTCGGTGCGGTTGGCCTGCGCCAGCAGCTCGTCGTCCCAGCCGTCCTTCTCGCGGTGCGGTTTGCCGAGCACGTGGTCGCGCTGCGCCTCCAGCTCGCTGGCCAGCTCCAGCAGCACCGGGACGCTCGGCAGGAACACGCTCGCCGTCTCGCCCTTCTGCCTGGCCCGCACGAACCGGCCGATGGCCTGGGCGAAGAACAGCGGCGTCGAGGCGCTCGTGGCGTACACGCCGACCGCCAGGCGCGGCACGTCGACGCCTTCGGACACCATCCGCACCGCGACCAGCCACCGGTCGGTGGACTCGGAGAACTCGCCGATCCGCGCGGTCGCCTTCGGATCGTCGGAGAGCACGACCGTGGGCTCGTCGCCGGTGATCCGGGTGAGGATCTTCGCGTAGGCCCGCGCGGACTCCTGGTCGGTGGCGATGACCAGACCTCCCGCGTCCGGGATGCCGCCGCCGCGCAGCTGCTGCAGGCGCGTGTCCGCGGCCTGCAGGACCGACGGGACCCACTCGCCGCCGGGGTCGAGCGCCGTGCGCCACGCGCGGGCGGTCTGCTCGGCCGTCAACGGCTCGCCCAGGCGCGCGGTGAACTCCTCCCCCGCGCTGGTGCGCCAGGACGCCTCGCCGCTGTAGGCGAGGAACACGACGGGCCGCACGACGCCGTCGGCGAGCGCGTCGGAGTAGTTGTAGGCGTGGTCTGCCTTGCTGCGCAGCGACCCGTCACCGTCCGGCTCGTAGGTGACGAACGGGATCGGCGAGTCGTCGCTGCGGAACGGGGTCCCGGTGAGCGCCACCCGCCGCACGGCGGGGGTGAACGCCTCGCGGATCGCGTCGCCCCAGCTCTTCGCGTCACCACCGTGGTGGACCTCGTCCAGGATGACCAGCGTCTTACGGCCCTCGGTGCGCACCCGGTGCAGCGTCGGGTGCGCAGCCACCTGCGCGTAGGTCAGCGCCACGCCGCGGTAGTCGGCCGCGACGGCGCCCTGGCCGTTGCGGTAGTTCGAGTCGATCGGGATGCCCGCCAGCGCCGCGGAGGCGGCCCACTGGTGCTTGAGGTGCTCGGTCGGGGTCACGATGGTGACCGCCTCGATCGTCCGGTCGGACAGCAGCTCGGCGGCGATGCGCAGGCCGAACACCGTCTTCCCCGCGCCGGGGGTCGCGACCGCGAGGAAGTCCTGTGGCTTCGTGCTCAGGTACTTCGTCAGCGCGCGGCGCTGCCACGCCCGCAGCGGGCGGGCGGTGGAGTCGTGCTGGGGCTCGGGTGCGACGAAGCCCTGACCGGTCCGATTACCCTGGGCCGTGTCCGACAAGGGATTCCTCCCCCTCCTCTCGCCGACGATGGAACGCGACATGCGAATGCCCCCACGGAAGTGCCCGGCCGCGATGCCGGACGGAGGTGAGGGCGGCTCATCGGAGGTTACCCGCACCCACCGACAGAAGCCGCGAACGGCACGGCGGAGTTGAACACGCCACACGTCTTGACAAGCCAAATCCGGCCCGTTCCGCCATGCTTGAGGCTGCCATGAGTTCACCGTCCAGTGAAAGTTCCGAGGGGGCTGCCCGCCGCAAGGGCCCCGCGCGCCTGCTCGGGCGCACCCTCAACAAGGCGTGGGATGGAAACATCTTCTCCGAGTCGGCGGAGGCGGCGTTCTGGCAGACGCTGTCGCTGCCGCCGCTGCTCCTGGGCCTGCTGGGCAGCCTCGGCTTCATGGGCGACTGGTTCGGCCAGGGGTTCGTGACCACGGTCCACGACCGGATCATCACGTTCACCGAGAAGATCTTCAGTTCCAGCGTTGTCGACCAGATCATCGAGCCCACGGTCGACGACATCCTGACCATCGGCAAGGGCGAGATCGTGTCGGTCGGGTTCCTGATCTCGCTGTGGGCGGGTTCGTCGGCGATGTCGTCGTTCGTCGACGCGATCACGGTCGCGCACGACCAGTACGGCGTGCGCAACGAGGTCTGGCAGCGGATCTTCGCGCTGCTGCTGTACCTGGCCAGCCTGGTGCTGCTGGTGGTCGGCCTGCCGGTCATCGCGATCGGGCCGGACGTCCTGATCGACTTCCTGCCGGACAGCTGGGCGCCGACGATCTCGACGTGGATCAGCTGGCTGTACTACCCGGTGATCGGCCTGCTGCTGGTGCTCGCGGTGGCGACGCTGTACAAGCTGGCGCTGCCGCGGCGGCTGCCATGGCATCGCGGGCTGCCCGGCGCGGTGCTGGCGATGGTGATCTTCCTGCTGGCCAGCATCGGGCTGCGGATCTACCTGTCGTGGATCACCAGCACCGGCTACACCTACGGCGCGCTGGCCACGCCGATCGCGTTCCTGCTGTTCACGTACTTCATCGGGATGGCCATCGTCGGCGGCGCCTACTTCAACTCCGCGATCCAGGAGCTGTGGCCCGCGAAGATGACCCGGCGCCAGCGCCGCCGGTGGCGCCGGCTGGAGATGGAGCGCGCGCAGGAACGCATGCGCGACGAGCAGCCGTCACTGTGGGAGCGCACGACGCAGCCGCTGCGGAAGCCGCGCAAGCAGGAGGACCCGCCCGCCGAGGCGGAGAGCGGGGACTCCGACGACCTCGCGGATCAGTCGTCGCCCTTGGGGCCGGGACGCAACCCCTCGTAGATCTCCTTGCAGGCCGGGCACACGGGTGAGCCGGGCTTGGGTGAACGGGTGACGGGGAAGACCTCGCCGCACAGCGCCACCACGTACGTGCCCATGACCGCGCTCTCGGCGATCTTGTCCTTGCGCACGTAGTGGAAGACCTTCGGCTGATCGCTGTCGGTCTCCTCGGTGGACTCCGGGCGGGTGTCGACCTCGGGCAGCGTCGATGTGCTCATGCCCCCATTTTGCCGCAGGTCCCCGGGCGGCCGACACTCCGGCTTCTGTACCTACTGGTATGTACAGTGTCTGCATGCCTCTCGTCCGCATCGACGCACTGCCCACCCACGACGACAGCACGCTGGAGGCCCTCGGCGACGCGGTCCACCAGGCGATGACCGGGACGATCGGGTTCCCCGAGGACGACCTGTTCCAGGTCATCACCTCGACCGGGCTGTTGCGCCATGGCACCTACCCGGGGATCCGCGCCGGGACCACGGCGTCGTGTTCGTCGGCATCACCATGCGGGCCGGGCGCAGTTATGCGCAGAAGAAGGCGCTGTACGCGCGCATCGCGGAGCTGGCGGCGGAACGGGCCGGGATCGAGCCGCGCAACGCTGGTGTGCGTCACCGAGAACCAGCCAGTGGACTGGTCCTTCGGGGAGGGGGTGGCGCAGTATCTGGAGTGAAGGGAGTGATCGCCGATGACCGTTCCCCGCGTAACCCGCCCGCACATGCCCGGCTACGGCACCCTGCCCGCCGACCAGGGCACCGGCCTGCTGCCCTGGTCCTGGGCGCTGAAACGCCTGACGGACTCCCACGACTACTGGGTGGCGACCGTGTGGCCGGACAGCCGCCCGCACCTGATGCCGGTCTGGGCCGTGTGGCACGACGAGGCGCTGTGGTTCTCCTCGTCGCGCGGCGCCCGGAAGGTGCGCAACCTGGAGGCGAACCCCGCGGTGACCGTCTCCACCGGCGACGCCCTCAACCCCGTGGTGGCCGAGGGCGTCGCCGGGGTGGTGCGGGATTCGGTGTCCCGCCAGGCGTTCCTGGACGTGGTCAACGCGAAGTACCGCACGAGCTACGACCTGGACTTCCTGAACACCGACGACACCGCGACCGTGCGGGTGCGGCCGCGGTGGGTGTTCGGGCTCGACGAAAGCGACTTCGGCGGCTCGCCCACCCGCTGGGACTTCACCTGATCGCGTCGGTGAAGATGGTTCCTCGTGACAACTCCGATCACCCTCTCCGACGAGGTAGCCGACGCCGTGCACAGCGGACGCGCGATCGTCGCACTCGAAAGCACGATCCTGTCCCACGGTCTGCCGCCCGGCCGCAACCTCGCGGTCGCGAACCGGCTGGAGGAAACCGTGCGGGCGGCCGGAGCGGTGCCCGCCACCATCGCCGTGCTCGACGGCGTCGCGCACGCCGGGCTCTCCCGGGCGCAGCTGGAGCGCGTGTGCGCGGCCGACGCCGGTCTGGACAAGCTGTCCCTGCGCGACCTCGGTCCCGCGATCGGGCTCGGCCGCTCCGGCGCGACGACGGTGGCGAGCACGTCCGCGCTGGCGCACGCGGCCGGGATCGGGGTGTTCGCGACCGGCGGGCTGGGCGGTGTGCACCTCGGGGCGGGCGAGTCGTGGGACGTCTCGGCCGACCTCGGTGTACTGGCGCGCGTGCCGGTGCTGGTGGTGTGCTCGGGTGTGAAGTCCGTGCTCGACATCGCCGCGACGCTCGAGGTGCTGGAGACGAATTCGGTGCCGGTGCTCGGGTACGCGACCGGCGAATTCCCCGCGTTCTACCGGCGCTCGTCCGGGTTCGAGGTGCCGTGGCGAGTGGACGATGCCGCTTCGGCCGCCGCCGTCGTCGCGGCCCACCGGCGGGTCGCGTCGTCGGGCGTGCTGCTGGCGAATCCGATCCCGGCGACGGCGGAGATGTCCGCGGAGCTGCACGACCGGCTGCTGGCCGAGGGGCTGGCGCTGCTGGACTCGCGCGGGGTGCACGGCAAGGAGGTGACGCCGGTGCTGCTGGAGCACTTCCACACCGCCAGTGGCGGGGTGAGCCTGGACGCCAACGAGGAGCTGGTGGTGTCCAACGCGCGGGTGGCCGCCGAGGTCGCGGTGGAGCTGGCGTGAAGATCGTCGTGGTCGGGGACGCCGGGCTGGACGTGGTGGCCCGGCACGAGGGTCCGGTCGTGTACGGCGGCGACTCGCGCTCACAGGTGCGCTTGACCGGCGGCGGCGCGGGTGCGAACACCGCGGTGTGGCTGGCGCACGCCGGCGCCCAGACGACGTTGATCGCCCGGGTCGGGGACGACGCGGGCGGACGGCTGGTGCGGGCCGAACTGGAGTCGGCGGGTGTGTCGTGCGCGTTCGCCGTGGACCCGGAAGCCCCGACGTGCTGCGTCGTGGTGCTGGTGGACGGTTCCGGACAACGCAGCATGCTGCCCGACCGGGGCGCGATCGCCCGGTTCTCGCCTTCGGACATCGAGCCGGCGGTGCTGGCGGGAGCCGATCACCTGCACCTGTCCGGGTACGTGCTGCTGGACCCGTCGTCCCGGCCCGCGGGCCTGGCCGCGCTGGCGGCCGCGAAGGAGGCGGGGCTGACCACGTCGGTCGACCCGCAGGCGGCCGCGTTGATCACCGACACGTTCCTCGATGACGTGCACGGCACGGATCTGTTGCTGCCCAACACGGCGGAACTGCTGGCACTGACCGGATCCGACGATCCTCTCGTGGCGAAAACCTTGCTGGACACGGTCGGCGCGGTGGCCGTGACATCCGGTCTCGATGGTGCGACGTGGGTTTCACCGGATGGCGTGGTGAGCGTGCCCGCGGAAGAGGCGGAGTGCGTGGACTCCACCGGGGCCGGTGACGCGTTCGATGCGGGGGTTCTGGCGGCGTGGGTACGGGGTGAGTCCATTGTGGAGGCGCTGCGGGCGGGGGTGCGGCTGGGGGCTCGGGCGGTGACCAAGGTCGGGGCTCAGCCCTGATTGGGTTGCGTAGCCGCTACGCGGGTTTCTCAAGCGCCGTGCTCGCAAGCTCGCAATGGATTCGCCCCTCCCGGACCCGATCCTTCAGTGTTTGAGCGATCGAGCAGGGACGTCCTGATCGACCACTCAAGCAGGCCGGGGATCGGTTGTGGGAGAGGAAAGCCCGGTAGGCAAGGCGCCGGGTCGCCTCCCATTGCCGGGCGCCAGCCGCGAACGTCGAGTTCGCGCCCCGGAGCAGCCAACACGGCGCCCGGAGCAGCAAACACGGTGCCCGGAGCGGCAAACACGGCGCGGCGCGCGGCGTGTTGGCCGCTCGCGCTGGCGTGTTTGCCGCTCCGGTTGGCGTGTTTGCCGTTCCGGGCGGCGTGTTTGCCGTTCCGGGACGCCCACCACCTACACAACCGGCGCCCGGCGACGAAACCCAGCCACCAGCCGCCCAGCGCTCCCCCGCACCCCGATCCACAGCCCAGTTCTGCGGACGATCAGGCGGGGTCAAGGTACTCTTTCCCGCCTTGACGCCGCCTGCTCGGCCGGAGAAACAATGAAAAATCGGGGCGGCCACAATCGGGGCGTAGCGAAGCGAAGCCGGCGCTGGAGACACGCGCGTAGCGGCTACGAGTCAGCCGTCGATGATCCGGTGTTCCCGCTGCTCAAGGGCCTTCGCCTCGGCCTGGTACCGGCTGACGTTCTCCCGCTTGCGCGGAGGACCGTCGTTGGCGATCAGGACCGCGATCCACGGCAGCGGGATCGAGATGACGATGAACAGCAGCGCGAGCCACCACGTGTGGTAGAAGATCCCGGCCAGCACCAGGCACGGGAACCGCATGCCCATCATCAGCATGTACTTGCGCTTGCGGGCGGCGTGCTCGTCCTCGTACGACGGGGCGGCTTCGGTGATGAGAACGGGGGCGTCCTCGTCTCCGGTACCCCGTGGGGACCTGTTCACGCGACCACCTCCTGTCCCTCCATGCTGCCACTTCCCCCGCACCGGCGATACTCGGGTGGGCGTTAAATCCCGCACCACTCCGCGCCGATCCGGGTCAGGATCTCCACCGACTCCGCCAGCCGGGTGATCGAGCACCACTCGTCGGTGACGTGGGCCTGCTCCGGCTGCCCCGGCCCGCAGATCAGCGTCGGCACGCCGCCCAGCGCGGGGGTCAGCACGGAGGCGTCGGTGAAGTACGTCGCCGTCGCCACCTCCTCGCCCGCGCCGGTGACCTGCCGGGCGATCGCCGACGCCGAGGCCGCCCACTCGTCGCCGGGGTCGGTCCAGACCGGCGGCAGGTCGATCAGCGGCGTGACCGCGACCCCCTCGCCCGCGACCGCCGCCAGCGCCCGCAGCAACTCGCCGTGGTCCTGCCCGGCGACCGTGCGCACGTCGGCCGTCGCCACCGCCCGGTCGGGCACCGAGTTCGTGTTCAGGCCGCCGGTGAACGTGCCGACGTTGAGCGTCGGCGGCCCCATCACCGGATGCGGTTCGACGTCGAACCGGTGACCGGCAAGCCGGGACACCGCCCCGGCCAGCTTGACGACCGCGTTGTCCCCCAGGTGCGGCATCGACCCGTGCGCCGTCACGCCGGTCGCGAGCGCCTCCAGCCACAGCGCGCCCTTGTGCCCGTGGAACGCGACATTGGCCGTCGGCTCGGCGATGACCAGTGGGCCGCTGCGCCCCAGCCGCCCGGCGACGAACCGTGCGCCCTGCGAACCGGTCTCCTCCGCCGCGGTCAGCACGAGCCGCAGCCCCGACCGCCGCGAACGGGACCGCGCGACCGTCACCGCCGCCGTCACGATGGCCGCGACTCCGGCCTTCATATCGCTCACGCCGCGCCCGTACAGCCGGTCGCCGTCGGTCTCACCGGCGAACGGGTCACGCTGCCACCGCGCCCCGCCCAGCGGCACCGTGTCCACGTGCCCCGACAGGCACAGCGGTGGCGTGTCGTGCCCGGTCTCCCACTCGGCGACGAGCGTGCCGCGGCCGGGTTCGTGCTCGAACACCTCGGTGCGGAACCCCGCGTCCGCCAGCAGCGGCGCGACGACCTCCAGCGCGGCCGTCTCCGCGTGCCCCACCGTGTCCACCGCTGTCAGCGCGCGGGTGAGAGCGAGTGCGTCGGTCATCGGTCCCTCCAGACTCAGTACCCCGTCCTGCCGTCGATCCGTTCCCGCAGCAGGTCGGCGTGCCCGCTGTGGCGGGCGTACTCGGCGAGCAGGTTCACCATGATCCGCCGTAGTGACACCGGTTCACCAGAGGCGGCGTGCACGCCCGTCACCTCCAGCGACGGCGCGTCGGCCACGATCCGCCGCGACTCCTCGCATTCGGCGCGCCACACGGCCAGCGCTTCCGCCGGATCGCCGTCCAGCCGCTCGAAGTCCTGCTCCGGATCGTCGTCCGAGTAGTACAGGAGCGGCACGTCCTCCCCGCGGAACTGGATGCGGAACCACCACCGCTCGACCCCGGCGAGGTGCCGCAACAGCCCGTGCAGGGACAGCCCCGACGGCGGGATCGGCTTCTCGGACAGGCGATGCGGCGGCACACCGCCGCATTTCAGTTCGAACGTCTGCCGGTGCCAGTCGAGGTAGGCACTGAGGATCTTGCGCTCGTCACCGGTCTTGGGCAGGGGTTCGCGGATGTCCTCGGCCCACAGCTGGGCGAAGTTCGCGACGGGTATCTCGGTCATGCGCCGAGCGTGCCACCACCCACCGACAAAAACGTGAGCGCGCCCACGACGAGGGTCTCCACCCCGGTCCGCAGAGTCGGATGGAGGACCGGCGCGAAGTACGGCGAGTGGTTGGACGGAACGTCCTGTTCGAACCGCCCGGCCGTGATCGCCCGCAGCACTTTCTCCTGGTCCAGCCCGCCGACCAGCCAGAACACCGAGCGGGCACCTGCCGCGCGGCCGAACTCGCCGAAGTCCTCGCTGCCGGTGACCAGCGGCGCGTCCATTACTCGCTCGGCGCCGAAGTATCCCTTGAACGCGTCGGTGAGAGTCCCGTTCGCGGGCTCGTCGTTGGTGGTCACCGGGAAGGACGCGACCGGCGTGATCTCCGGCGGCCGGGGCGCGGCCGCCACCTCCGCCTCACCCCTGACGATGCGCTCGACCGCGGCGAGCACGCGACGGCGGACCTGCTCGTCGAAGGTCCGGATGTTGACCTCCAGCACCGCTTCGTCGGCGATGACGTTGTGCGCGGATCCGACGTGCATCGATCCCACCGTGACCACGGCCTGCTCGGTCGCCGCGACCTCCCGCGACACGATCGTCTGCAACCGCATCACCACCGACGCGGCCAGCACCGCCGGATCGACGGTCGTCTCCGGGCGCGAGCCGTGCCCGCCGCGGCCGTGCAACACGATCCGCAGCGCGTCGGTCGCCGCCATCAGCACACCCGGCCGGGTCAGGACCCAGCCCGCCGGGCCGGGCGCGACGTGCTGGCCGAGCACCACCTCGGGCGTGCCGGTGCGGTCGAACAACCCGTCCCGCACCATCGCCTCGGCGCCCGAGCCCTTCTCCTCGCCGGGCTGGAACACCACGGCGAGCGTGCCCTGCCACGCCGTCCGGTGCCCGGCGAGCACGCGGGCGGCGCCGTCGAGCCAGGTGGCGTGCATGTCGTGCCCGCACGCGTGCATCACCGGCACCTCGTCGCCCTGCGCGTTCGCCGCGCGGGCCTCGCTCGCGTACGGCAGGCCGGTCTTCTCCGCGACCGGCAGCGCGTCGATGTCGGCGCGCAGCATCACGACCGGACCGGGACCGTTGCGCAGCACCCCGGCCACGCCCGTTCCGCCGATTCCGGTGTGCACCTCGTACCCGGACGCGCGCAGCCGCGCCGCGAGCGCCTCGGCCGTCCGGTGCTCGGCGAACGACAGCTCGGGGTGCCGGTGCAGGTCGACGTACAGCTCCTCCAGCTCCGGCAGCATCGCGTCGAGTCCCGCGAGCGCCGACGCCCGGTCGGTGGTCGTCATGCAGCCATCACAACACAGCTCCGGCACCCGCGTGGGAGGATTACCCACCGTGAGCATCCCCCGCTTCTCGGACGACTTCCTGGCCCGCCTGCGCGAGGCCTTCCGCCGCACGGGTTACGACGCCGACGGAGTGGTCGGCGCACTCGGCGGCGCGGCACACGCGGCGCTGGGCCGCGGCGAACCCGAACTGGCCTTCCGCGCCAGCGCGGACGCCGGCGAACTCGGCACGCTCATCCGCCTGTTCCTGCTCGGCGCCGCGGAACCGGAGGCGGCCGTGCGCGCGGCGCTGGCCCCGCTCTCGCCGGGCGACGCGCGGGAGGCCGGTCTCGTGCACGGCGGTGACCAGGTGCGCGCGGGCCTGGACGTGCGGCCGCACGGCGACGAGCAGGGGTCGTGGTGGGTCGTGTCGGACCTGGACTCCGACGCGCTCGGCGCGGAGGTACCGCCCGAGCACGTGCTCGGCGTCGGGCATGCGTCGCTGAGCCTGATCCGCGCGACGACGCGGCGGCCCGTGGGCAGCCTGCTGGACCTGGGCACCGGCAACGGGGTGCAGGCCCTGCACGCGACCCGGCACGCGCGGCGGGTGACGGCGACCGACGTGTCGGAGCGGGCGCTGGCGCTGGCGGGGGCGACCTTCCGGCTCAACGAGCTGGACGTGGAGCTGGCGCGGGGCGAGTGGTTCGCGCCCGTGGCGCGGCGCCGCTTCGACCAGATCGTGTGCAATCCCCCGTTCGTGGTGGGCCCGCCGCGCGTGGACTACACCTACCGTGACTCCGGGCTCGGTGGCGACGACGCGAGTGCCCTGGTCGTGCGGCAGCTGCCCGGGTTCCTGACCGAGGGCGGCACCGGTCAGCTGCTCGCCTCCTGGTTGCACGTCGACGGCGAGGACTGGGCCGACCGGGTGAGCCGGTGGCTTCCGCCCGCCACGGACGCGTGGTTCGTGCAACGCGACGTAGCCGATCCCGGCCTCTACGTCGGCACCTGGCTGCGCGACGCGGGCATCGATCCCCGCTCCGATCGTGGGCGCGCCAAGGCCGCGGACTGGCTCGACTGGTTCGCGGAGAACAAGGTGCAGGGCATCGGCTTCGGGTTCGTGACGCTGCGCCGCACGGACGCCGCCCACCCGACGGTGGTGTGCGAGGACCTGCGCCAGGCCTACGACGATCCGCTGGGCCCGGAGGCGGGTGCGTGGCTGGACCGCGTGGACTGGCTGCGGGACCACGGTTCCGAGCTGCTGGACACGCGGTTCCGGGTGCCGTCGTCGGTGCTGCTGGAGCGCGTGTCCGCGCCGTCCGACGAGGGCTGGGACACCACAGTGCTGCGCCTGCACCGCTCGGACGGGCCCGGCTGGCAGCACGAGATCGACGAGCCGGTGGCCGCGTTGCTGGCCGGGTGCCGCGGCGCGCTGCCGCTGTCGGACCTGGTGTCGCTGCTGGCGGCCGGGCACGGGCTGGACGAGGAGGCGCTGACCGCGGGGGTGCTGCCGCTGGTGCGCGAGCTGGTCCGGCACGGCTTCCTGGAGGCCGTGTGAGGGCCGTCGCGGCGCGCGTGACCGAGGCGGGCGTCACGGTCGACGGCGAGGTCGTCGGCGCGATCCGGGAGCCGGGACTGCTGGTCCTGCTGGGCATCCACGTTTCGGACACCGAAGACAAAGCGGTCACCATGGCGCGCAAGCTGCACCAACTGCGCGTCCTGCGCGACGAGGAGTCGTGCGCCACAGCGGACGCCCCACTGCTGGTGGTGAGCCAATTCACGCTCTACGGAGACACCCGCAAGGGTCGCCGTCCATCGTGGACCCAGGCCGCCCGCCCGGAGGCCGCGCTGGCGCTGTTCGACCGCGTCGTCGCGGAGCTGCGCGGGCGCGGAGCCCGTGTGGCGACCGGGAAATTCGGCGCCACGATGGCGGTGCACAGCGTGAACGACGGACCGTTCACCGTCCTCGTCGAGGTCTAGACCACCCGTACCGGACCCGGGGTTCTCAGCAAAACCTCAGCTTTGGTGGAGCAACCCGGTCCGGTAATCCGCCGTCCTCATGTGGAGAAGGCGGGAACGTTTTGGCAACGACCGGCGTTGGAACCATTGTCCAGCCGACGAGCTGGACTCGCGTGAGTGGAGCACTCCACAGGATCCACCCACGCGGCGAGGAGCCGGTGTGACGCACCGAACGTGTCCGCCCGTGACCGGGGAGGCAGAACATGTCAGTACAGACTCTCGAGCGCCCGACTCGTGAGGTCCCCGAGCCCGACACCGAGCCCGCCGTCGAGACCAGCGTACGCCCTTCGCCGAACCTCGACGCGGATCTCGACGCACAGGGCCCGGCCGCGGACCTCGTGCGGGTCTACCTCAACGGGATCGGCAAGACCGCGCTGCTGTCGGCCGCCGACGAGGTCGAGCTCGCCAAGCGCATCGAGGCCGGGGTGTTCGCGCAGCACATGCTCGACACCGCGGCGAAGCTGAGCCCGCAGCGCCGCAAGGAGCTGCAGGCGCTCGTGCGCGACGGCCACCGCGCCAAGAACCACCTGCTGGAGGCCAACCTCCGGCTGGTCGTGTCGCTGGCCAAGCGCTACACGGGGCGGGGGATGCCGCTGCTCGACCTGATCCAGGAGGGGAACCTGGGCCTGATCCGCGCCGTGGAGAAGTTCGACTACTCCAAGGGGTTCAAGTTCTCGACGTACGCCACGTGGTGGATCCGCCAGGCCATCACCCGCGGCATGGCCGACCAGGGCCGCACCATCCGGCTGCCCGTGCACCTGGTGGAGCAGGTCAACAAGCTGGCCCGCATCAAGCGTGACCTGCACCAGCAGCTCGGCCGTGAGGCCACCAACGAGGAGCTGGCCGCCGAGTCGGGTATCGCGGCCGAGAAGGTCGCCGACCTGCTCGACCACGCCCGCGACCCGGTGAGCCTGGACATGCCGGTGGGCACCGACGAGGACGCCCCGCTGGGCGACTTCATCGAGGACTCCGAGGCCACCGACGCCGAGAGCGCCGTCATCTCGGGCCTGCTGCAGGACGACCTGCGCCGGGTCCTGGCCACGCTCGACGAGCGGGAGCAGCACGTGATCCGGATGCGCTACGGCCTCGACGACGGCCAGCCGCGCACCCTCGACCAGATCGGCAAGCACTTCGGGCTGTCCCGCGAGCGGGTCCGCCAGATCGAGCGCGAGGTCATGTCGAAGCTGCGCCAGGGCGAGCGGGCCGAGCGCCTGCGCGCCTACGCCAGCTGACGGGCCGGATCGAAGCAGGGGACGCAGGGCCATTCCGCGACTACGCGGGGTGGCCCTGCTTGCGTTTGCCGAACAACTCGATCGGCCCTGTTGACGTGAGACGTAGGTCACGTCACCGTGGAAGCAACGTTTCGTGAGTTTCTTACGTCCTTCGGACGGTGACTTCGCGGTGGGTGCCCTGTGCTCCCTTCCGCTTTCCCCGGAAGGTCGGGTCCGTCGGGGTGGGCCCGGCCTTCCGACTTTCTGGCTTCGATCGCGACCGAAGAACTCACGCACGGAAACGTGGAACTCGCGCTGCGCGGCCGCCACCCGGCAACGCAACGCAACCCACCCCCCGAACCACACCTCTCCCGCAACCCGATCCCCAGCCTCATCGGTTGCCCAGCCGCGCGCAGCGCAAGAACACGTGTAGCGGCGACAGAAGCCCCAACAGAAGAGGTAACCGCCACACCGCACCGTGGGCAAGCACGCGCAGGCGGTAACGTCAAGGGCCCCGAATTGCCTGCAAGGGAGCCCGAGTGACCACCACCACCTTCCAGTACACCGATGTGCTGCCGCTCGGTCCGGATCACGAGACCGAGTACCGCCTCGTGACGGACGAGGGTGTCCGGGTAGTCGAGGCCGCCGGACGGAAGTTCCTGGAGGTCGACCCCGGCGCGCTGACGAAGCTGGCCCGCACCGCCATCACCGACATCCAGCACCTGCTGCGCTCGTCGCATCTGGCGCAGCTGCGTGCGATCGTCGACGATCCCGAGGCCAGCGGCAACGACCGGTTCGTCGCGATGGACCTGCTGCGCAACGCGGCGATCTCGGCTGGCGGTGTGCTGCCGATGTGCCAGGACACCGGCACCGCGATCGTCATGGGCAAGCGCAGCCAGGGTGTGCTGACCGGCGGCAACGACGAGGAGGCGCTGGCCCGCGGGATCTTCGACGCCTACCAGGAGCTCAACCTGCGTTACTCGCAGATGGCGCCGGTGAACTTCTGGGACGAGAAGAACACCGGCACGAACCTGCCCGCGCAGATCGAGCTGTTCCACAAGGATGGCACCGGCGACCCGGTCTACGAGTTCCTGTTCATGGCCAAGGGCGGTGGCTCGGCCAACAAGACGTTCCTCTACCAGGAGACCAAGGCCGTCCTGAATCCGAAGCGGCTGGCGAAGTTCCTGGACGAGAAGCTGCGCGGCCTGGGTACGGCGGCCTGCCCGCCCTACCACCTGGCGATCGTCGTGGGCGGCACGTCGGCCGAGTACAACCTCAAGGTCGCCAAGCTCGCCTCGGCCCGTTACCTGGACAACCTGCCGCAGGAGGGCTCGGCGCTGGGCCACGGCTTCCGGGACACCGACCTGGAACAGCAGGTGCTGGAGATGACCCGGCAGTTCGGGATCGGCGCGCAGTTCGGCGGCAAGTACTTCTGCCACGACGTGCGGGTGATCCGGCTCCCCCGGCACGGCGCGTCGTGCCCGGTCGGCATCGCGGTGTCCTGCTCGGCGGACCGCCAGGCCAAGGCGAAGATCACCGCCGACGGCGTGTTCATCGAGCAGCTGGAGCGCGATCCGGCCCGTTTCCTGCCGGAGGTGACCACCGAGGATCTGTCCGACGAGGTGGTGCAGGTCGACCTGAACCGGCCGATGGACGAGATCCGCGCGCAGCTGGCGTCGCTGCCGGTCAAGACCCGGCTGTCGCTGACCGGCCCGCTGGTCGTGGCACGCGACATCGCGCACGCGAAGATCGCGGAGCGGCTGGAGGCCGGCGAGGAGATGCCGCAGTACCTGCGTGACCACCCGGTGTACTACGCGGGCCCGGCGAAGACCCCGGACGGTTACGCGTCGGGGTCCTTCGGGCCGACGACGGCGGGCCGGATGGACTCCTACGTGGCGCAGTTCCAGGCCGCGGGCGGGTCGTTCGTGATGCTGGCCAAGGGCAACCGGTCCAAGCAGGTCACGGCGTCCTGCCAGGAGCACGGTGGCTTCTACCTGGGCTCGATCGGCGGCCCGGCGGCGCGGCTGGCGCAGGACTGCATCAAGAAGGTCGAGGTCCTGGAGTACCCCGAGCTGGGGATGGAAGCCGTGTGGAAGATCGAGGTCGAGGACTTCCCCGCCTTCATCGTGATCGACGACAAGGGCAACGACTTCTTCGCCGAGACCTCGGAACCGGTGCTGCAGATCAGTTTCCGCTCCTGACGCGAAGGGGCGCCACCCACGCGGGTGGCGCCCCTTTCTCACGCCTGGAACAACTTGGTGAGCCGGTCGAGCGTCTTGTCGATGGCCTGCTTGTTCTTGCGCGGGAAGAAGCTCAGGTCGATCAGGACCGGGATGCGCGCGGTCGACCAGTCGAAGGTCTCGGTGACCTCGGTGGCCCCGTCCTCGATCGGCCGCAGCTGCCAGCGCCAGCGGTGGCCGTTGAAGTGGCGCCACGCGATCAGCCGGTTCTCCTCGAACTCGACCACCGTGTTGAGGATCTTGTAGGACGCGCCCATCTTCATGTCCATGCCGAAGCGCGCTCCGAGCGTCAGCCGCTCCGGCCCGCCGCTCTGCGCGGCGAGGACCGAACCGGACCCGTCGATCAGCGGGTGCTTCGACGGGTCCGCGAGCAGCTCGAAGATCTTCTCCGGCGGCGCGGCGACCGTACGTGTGGCGCAGACCTGGCGTTTCTTCATGCGCCGGATACTACCGGTCAGTAACCACGTTTCGCCGACTCGAGCACGACGGTCCGCTCGGTCAGGGGCTCGGACAGGGTCGCCGACACCACCGGGTAGCGGATGTCCATGGTGCACATCTGGCCCGCCTGCTGGGTCTTGTTCTCCACCAGGTTGATCACGACCCGCGTGTCCGTCTGCTCGGTGACCTCGGCGGCGGCGCGCCCGCATCCGCCCTCTTCGGCCCGGATGAAGACCTGCCTGCCGTCGGCGCTGACGAACACCTCGCGCGGGAAGTCGGCGGGCAGGACCGTCGCGTCGACGCGGGCGGCGGGCACCTGCTCGGCGCCGTCCGGCGGCTGCATCTGCCGTGGCCCGCCGGGCATCACCGGGGGCAGCTCGGTCGCCGGGACGCCCGGCGCGGTGGGGGCGGCCTCGCTGCTGGTGGGCTGTCCTCCCCCGGCCCCCGGCTGGACGCTGTCGGTCTGCTCGCCGCAGGCCGTGGCCGCCACGAGGACGAGGCCCAGCCCGCACATCGTTGCTTTCCACCTCATGGTCACGAGACGGAACGAAGCCGCCACGGGGTTGCATCGGCGTGGGATAGTGATCGGCCATGGGGGATCACTGGGCGGGCACCGGATTCGACCGGGCCGGGTTGACGGAGTCGGTGCTCCAGCGGTGGCTGGGGTTCCGCGAGGGCGTGTCACCGGCGGAGGGTGACCGGCGATTCCACGGCTGGCTGTTCGGCCCGGAACTCACCGGGGCCTCGGACGCCGACGGGCACGCCCTGTTCGTGTTCGAGATGGCGCTGGGCATGGCCGAGCGTGAGATGACCACGGAGGCGTTCGTCCTCCTGCGCTGGCTGGGCGAGACCTACATCCGGCATCCGGACCCGGGGGTGGTCCGCCGGATGGTCTCGACGCTCACGGAGGACTGCTTCGCGCTGGGCGTGCGCAACACCGCCGACAACGAGCTCGCACGCGAGGTCCTGCGCGCGGTGGTCGACCAGGCCGCGCCGGACGCGCCCGCCGAGGTCGAGCGCGCGGTGTGCCAGGCGCTCGTCCACGTCGCCCACCTGCGCGGGGAGACCGCCGGGCCGCGCGAAAACAAGATCGTCGACGTGCGGCGGCTGTGGCGGGAGATCGCGGAGCGCTGGTCGGCGAGTGCGGATCCGGAGCTGCGTGAGCGGGCCGCGCAGGGCTGGACGAACACTGCCGCCGCGGCCCTGCAGAGCGGCGACGAGGCCGCCGCCCGCGAGGCGTACGCCGAGATCGTGCGCCGTTTCGGTGACGACCGTCCGGCAGCGGGGTCCGAGCTGGAGCGCTGGCTGGCGGTGGCCGGGAACGCACCCGGCCTGCTCGACGGCTTGCACATCGGCGATCCGGAGTTCCAGCTCGCCTACCTGGAGCGCCAGCGCCACTTCCACCCCGGCGACCGGATGGAGATCCTCGTCGAGGCGGCCCGCCAGGCGCACGTGAACTCGGCCGGGGCGGTGCGCGCCTGGGTGTGTTCCGGGCAGCCGTTCGTGCTGCTGCTGCGCAACTTCGAACTCACCGAACGGTCCGGGATCTCCGACTCCGAGTTCGTCCGGGGCGAGGAGGGCGGGGACCACGTGCAGATCCTCACCCACCGCAAGTCCGAGGGGGTCCTGACCGAGCTGGCGGGCGGGGTGCCGCTGGTGCAGGTGGCGAGCACGACCGCGGGCGAGCTCGAGGTCAACAACTGGTACGGCGGGTTCGTCGCGCCCCACCGGCTGTACCTGCCCACCGCGTCGTGGTTCGACACCGTGCGCAGCCTGATCGCGGTGGCCGACCAGATCATCGTGTGGGCCGACGAACTGACGCCCTCGCTTGCCCGCGAGCTCGGCGAGCTGACCGCCCGCGGCCGGTGTGACGACACGCTCATCCTGATGGAGGAGGCGAACCGCGACCCGTTCGCGCAGATCTACCTGCCGCGCCGGGCCGGCGAGCCGCTCACGCCCGATCACCCCGTCCTGGCGGACTTCCCGCACCGCCTCGACGGCACCACACTCGAAGGACGGACCGTGCGCGACACCCCGCTGCTGATGCGGCTGGTCGAGCGACTGCGGGAGGCGGCTCTCGAACCTGCCGTTTCGCGGCTGCCCCGGACGCGGGCCCGCCTGGACGCGGTGGACCCGCAGCCACGATGATCGGGGCATGACCGATCTCAGCGCGAAGCTGTGGAACGAGGCCGTGCGTCCGCGGGACTACGCGCCCGAGGGTGAGAAGTACCAGAACGCGGTGCTGGAGCAGTACAAGATCTGCGTCGAGATGGCTGACCGGGTCAGCGCCCGGCGCAACCTCACGAACACGTTCTTCCTGACCGTCAACACCGCGGTCGGCGCCGCGTTCGTCGGTCTCGCGGGCGGGGCGAAGCTCACCGACGTCTCCGTGTGGGTCCTGCTGGTGGGGCTGGTGATCCTGCTCGGCGAGTGTGCGGCGTGGCTGCTCATCGTGCGGTCCTACCGCCAGCTGAACTCCGCCAAGTACGCGGTCATCGGGGCGATGGAGGAGCGCCTGCCCGCCTACGCCTACTCCCGCGCCGAGTGGACGGCGCTCGGCGAGGGCAGGGACTGGCGCCGGTACGTCCCGCTCTCCCACGTCGAGCAGTGGATTCCCGTCATCTTCGCGTTGACCTACGTTCTCGTGGTGATCGCGCTCGCCGTGTCCTGAATCAGGCAGGATGACCGCTGTGACAGAGCTGAAACGGCGGCTGGGTACCGGCGACGCGGTGGTCATCGGGCTGGGATCGATGATCGGGGCCGGCGTGTTCGCGGTGTTCGCGCCCGCCGCGCGGGCCGCCGGTTCGGGGCTGCTGATCGGGCTGGCGCTGGCCGCCGTCGTCGCCTACTGCAACGCGACCTCGTCGGCCCGGCTCGCCGCGCGCCACCCGGCCTCCGGCGGCACCTACGTGTACGGGCGCGAACGGCTCGGCGAGTTCTGGGGCTACCTCGCCGGCTGGGGGTTCGTCACCGGAAAGACGGCGAGCTGCGCGGCGATGGCGCTGACCGTCGCCACCTACACCGCGCCGGGTGCGGGACGGTTCGGGCAGTCGCTGATCGCGGCGGCCGCCGTCCTGGCGTTGACGGCCCTGAACTACCGCGGCGTGCAGCGGTCGGTGACGGTCACGAAGGTCATCGTGACGATCACGCTCGTCGTGCTCGCCGGGTCGGTGCTGGGGATCGCGGTGACCGGTGACCCGTCGCCGGACCGGCTCGTGCTCGGCGGGGACGCGGGCGGGATCCTGCAGTCGGCCGGGTTGTTGTTCTTCGCCTTCGCGGGATACGCGCGGATCGCCACGCTCGGCGAGGAGGTGCGCGACCCCGCGCGCACCATCCCGCTGGCGATTCCCGTCGCGCTCGGCATCACGCTCATCGTCTACGCGGTGGTGGCGGTTTTCCTGCTGCTGCAACTGGGCCCGGACGGGTTGGCGTCCACTTCGGACCCGGTCGCGGCCGCGCTGAGCGGGACGTCGTGGTCCGCGCTGACCCCGGTGGTCCGGACCGGGGCGGCGCTGGCCGCGCTGGGTTCGCTGCTGGCGCTGGTGCTCGGCGTGTCACGCACGACGTTCGCGATGGCCCGTGACCGTCACCTGCCCGCCGCACTGGCGGCCGTGCACCCGCGGTTCGCCGTGCCGCACCGGGCGGAGGTCACCGTCGGGATCGTGGTCGCCGCGCTGGTGCTGGTGACGGACCTGCGTGGCGCGATCGGGTTCTCCTCGTTCGCGGTGCTGACCTACTACGCCGTCGCGAACGCGAGCGCCTGGACGCTGCGCACCCGGCGGGTGGTGCCCGCGGTGGGCCTCGCCGGGTGCGTCGTGCTCGCGTTCAGCCTGCCGCTGTCGTCGGTGATCAGCGGTGTCGTGGTGCTGGCGGTCGGCGCGCTCGCCTACCTCGTCTTGTCCAGGCGGGACAACGTCTCCTCGTAGCCGGTGACCATCTCGGCGATGATCTCCGCGACCGGCCGCACCCGGTCGATCCGGCCGATGATCTGACCCGCCGGCATCGAGACGACCGTGGGGTCGTTCGCCGCGTGGATGCGGTTGTGTGCCTTGCTGACCAGCAGGTTCTGCAGCGGCATCGGCAGCGGCTCCGGCGCCTCGGGGGCCGACCACGCCTCGGTCCAGCGGGTCTTGAGCAGCCGCGCGGGCTTTCCGGTGTAGATGCGGGTCCGCACGGTATCCGACGACGACGCGCTGACCAGCGCTTCCTGCATCGCGGCCGATTCGGGCATCGTGTGCAGGTACTCCTCGGTGGCCAGCCAGATCGAGCCCGTCCACGCGCCCGACGCGCCGAGCGCGAGCGCCGCCGCGACCTGCCTGCCGGAGCCGATCCCGCCCGCCGCGAGCACCGGCGCCCGGTCACCGACCGCGTCGACGATCTCGGGCAGCAGCACCATCGAGGCGATCTCGCCGGTGTGCCCGCCGGCCTCGTGCCCCTGCGCCACCACGAAGTCCACGCCGTTGTCGACGTGCCGCACCGCGTGCCCGGCCTTGCCCGCGAGCGCCGCGACCGGCACCCCGTGCTCGTGGACCTGCTCGATCACGTCGACCGGCGGCGAGCCGAGCGCGTTGGCGATCAGCTTGATCGGGTGTTTCAGCGCGACCTCGACGTGCGAACGGGCCACCGAGTGCAGCCAGCCGAGCACCCCGGCGCGTTCCTCGGTGTCCTCCGGCAGTTCGGGCACACCCAGGTCACGCAGGGTCCGTTCGACGAACGCGACGTGCTCGTCCGGGATCATCTTCGACAGGTCGACCGCGGCACCCTCGGTGGGAATCTTCGCGGGCATGACGATGTCGACCCCGTAGGGCTTGCCGTCGGTGTTCGCGTCCATCCAGTCCAGTATCCGGTCAAGTTCCGCCGCGTCGTTGAACCGGACGCAGCCGAGCACGCCCAGTCCACCGGCCTTGCTGATCGCCGCGGCCACGTGCTCCGACGGAGTGAACCCGATGATCGGGTAGCGGATGCCGAACGTTTCGCACAGCGCGGTGCGCATCTACTGTCTCCTCAGGCCTTCTGCGGTTCGGTGGGCTCGTGATCGGCGGCGTGCCGCGCGGCCCACGGGTAGTCGGGTTTGCCGGTGGGCAGGCGGCCGATCTCGCCGACCAGCCACACGCTGCGCGGCACCTTGTAGCCGGCGACCCGGGTGCGCACGTGCGCCTCGATGGCGCCGAGGTCGGGCGTGACACCCGCGCGGGGCTGGACGATCGCGCCGACGCGCTGTCCGAGCCGCTCGTCCGGCACGCCGACGACGATCGCGTCGAACACGTCCGGATGCGATTTCAGCGCGGTTTCGACCTCTTCCGGGAACACCTTCTCGCCACCGGTGTTGACGCACTGCGAGCCGCGGCCGAGGAGGGTGACCGTGCCGTCCTCCTCGTAGCGGGCCCAGTCACCGGGCACGACGTAGCGTTTGCCGTCGATCTCGACGAAGATCGTCTCGGACTTGGCGGGGTCCTTGTAGTAGCCCAGCGGCACGTGCCCGCGGCGCGCGATCCGCCCGGTCGACCCTGGCGCGCGCTCGACGAGCCGGTTGTCGTCGTCGATCAGGACGGCGTCCTTGCCGAAGTTCACGCGCGGGCCCGCCGAGTGGTCGGCGTCCTTGGCGACCATGCCGATGCCGGTGAAGCCGCTCTCCGACGAGCCGATCGCGTCGGTGAGCACCAGGTTCGGGAAGTTGCTCAGGTACTCCTGCTTGACCGGCTGGGAGAACAGCGCCGCGTGGCTGGACACCGCGACCAGCGAGGACGCGTCGTAGCCGCCCTCGTGGTAGGCGTCGAGCAGCGGGCGCGCCATCGCGTCACCGACGATCGTCAGCACGTGCACCTGGTGCCGCTCGATCTCGCGCCAGATCTCGTGCGGATCGAACTGCGGGACGAACACGACCGTGCCACCGGCGAACATCGCCCCGAACGCGGCCCACTGGGCGGCGCCGTGGATGAGCGGCGCGGCGGGCAGCCGCACCATCGCACCCTGTTTGCCCTGCTCGGCCATCGTCCACTCGTCCGGCACGTACTCGCCGGTGACGAAGTCGATGCCGCCGCCGAGCGCGCGCCACACGTCCTCGTGGCGCCACATGACGCCTTTCGGGTAACCGGTGGTGCCGCCGGTGTAGACGATGTAGATGTCGTCCGGGCTGCGTTCGCCGAAGTCCCGGTCGGGAGACTGGGCCGCCAGCGCCTGCTCGTAGTCGACGCCGCCGTAGCCGGAAAAGTCCGCTCCACTGTCGTCGTCGACCACTAGTACGTGTTTCAGTTTCGGGGTCTTGGGGAGGACGGCGGCGACCTTGTCGGCGTACTTGCGCTCGTGCACCAGCGCGACGAGGTCGGCGTTGGTGAACAGGTACTCCAGCTCGCCCTCGACGTACCGGTAGTTCACGTTGACCGCGATGGCGCGCAGCTTGTACGCGGCGAACATCGCCTCGATCGTTTCGACGGAGTTGCGGGAATAGACGCCGACGTGGGAGCCGGGTCCGACTCCCTGCGCGGCGAGGTGGTGCGCCAGCCGGTTGGCCCGATCCTCCAGCTGGGCGTAGGTCAGGCGCCGCTGCCCGCAGACGACCGCGGGGCGATCCGGCACGGCGTCGACGGCGTGCTCGAGCAGATCCGCGATGTTGTATGCCACTCAGCCAAAGTAGAACATGTTATCGTTTTGGGCAATGGCGCCGGACTGCACCGGACTGGAGGTACCGATGACACAGCCGCACGCCCTGGTTGACCAACGCGCGCACACGCTCGTGGTGACGATGAACCGCCCGGAAGTCCGCAACGCGATCAGCGGCGAGATGATGGCGATCCTGGTCGAGGCATGGGACCGGGTGGACAACGATCCGGAAATCCGGTCGTGCGTGCTCACCGGCGCGGGTGGCGCGTTCTGCGCCGGGGCCGATCTGAAGTCGATGAGCCGCAACTCGCCCGCGGACTCCTACGAGAAGGGCACGTTCGATCCGAGCAGGATCGAGGGCCTGCTCAAGGGCCGCAGGCTGACCAAGCCGCTCATCGCCGCGGTCGAAGGCGCCGCGATCGCCGGTGGCACGGAGATCCTGCAGGCCACCGACATCCGCGTGGCGGGCGAGAGTGCCCGGTTCGGCGTGTCCGAGGCCCGCTGGGGCCTGTTCCCGATGGGCGGTTCGGCGGTGCGCCTGCCGCGGCAGATCCCGTACACGCTCGCCGCGGAGATCCTGCTGACCGGACGTCACCTGTCGGCCGCGGAAGCCAAGGAGATCGGCCTGATCGGCAGCGTCGTCCCGGACGGCACGGCACTGGACCGCGCGCTGGAACTGGCGGAGATGATCGCCGCGAACGGCCCGCTCGCGGTGCAGGCGATCCTCCGCACGATCCGTGACACGGAAGGGATGCACGAGGAAGATGCCTTCAAAGTCGAGGCGCAGTACGGGTTGAAGGTTTTCCAGTCGGCGGATGCCAAGGAAGGCCCCCGGGCCTTCACCGAGAAACGGAAGCCACGCTTCGAAGGGCGGTAGCCCCCGATGTGGCATTGGTAGCGCTCAACGCCACCAATGCCACATCGGGGGACGTGCGGGTCAGATCTTGCGGTCCGTCCAATAGGGATCCCGCAGCTTTCGCTTGTACAACTTGCCGTTCGGGTCGCGAGGGAGTTCCTCGGCGTAGTCGATGCTGCGCGGCAGCTTGAACTTCGCCAGCCGCCCCCGCACCCACTCCAGCAGCTCATCGGTGAGGCTCTGGTCCGGCGTGACTCCGGGCGCGGGCTGCACCACGGCCTTGATCTCCTCACCCCAGTCCTCGTGCGGCACGCCGAACACGGCCACATCCACGACCTTGGGGTGCATGACCATCTCGTTCTCGATCTCCGCCGGGTAGATGTTCACCCCACCCGAGATGATCATGTCGTTCTTGCGGTCGTGCAGGAACAGGTAGCCGTCCTCGTCCAGGTATCCCACGTCGCCCAGCGTGAAGAGGTTCCCGACCCGCGCCTTGCGGGTCTTCTCCGCGTCCTTGTGGTATTCGAACGTCGAAGACCCCATCTGCATGTACACCGCGCCCGGCTCCCCCGCGGGCAGCTCGTTGCCGTCGTCGTCGAGGATCTTGACCACGGACCCTGGCCACGGCAGCCCCACCGAGCCCGGTTTGCGCAGCCATTCCTCGCCGGTGATCATCGTGCCGCCGCCCTCGGTCGCGGCGTAGTAGTCGGTCACCACCGGGCCCCACCATTCCAGCATCCGCCGCTTGACCTCGGGCGGGCAGGGCGCGGCGCCGTGGATCATGTTCCGCAGCGAGGACAGGTCGTACTTCGCGCGCACTTCGTCAGGCAGGGCCAGCAGGCGCCGGAACTGCGTCGGCACCATGTGGCTGTGCGTGACCCGGTGGCGTTCGATCAGCCGCAGCATCTCCTCCGGGTCCCACCGGTCCATCAGCACGGCCGTGTGCCCCAGCTGGATCGAGATCGACGCGAAGTTCAGCACCGCCGTGTGGTAGAGCGGCGAGCCGCACAGGTGCACGTGGTCGTCGAACGGTTTCAGCCCGAAAATGCCGAAGAACCACGTCGATGCGCCGGGCACGCTGTCCGGGTCGGCGCCACTGAGCGGGCGCCGCACGCCCTTGGGCCGCCCCGTCGTCCCGGAGGTGTAGAGCATCGGCGATCCGGCGGTCAGCACCTCCGGCCGGCCCCTGCCGCCGGCACCCAGCTCGCCCACGTCGCGGAAGCCGTCGATCCGGCCCACCGCGAACCGCCCCGAGGCGGGCAGCCCCGCCTCATCCGCCGCCGCGATCGCGACGTCGGCGAACCGTTCGTGCGCGACGAACGCCTTCGCCCCCGAATCGGACAGGATGTAGGCGACCTCGGGCCCGACCAGGTGCCAGTTGACCATCACGACGTACAGCCCGGTCTGCAGCGCGGCGAAGTACACCGCGAGGAGCTCGTCGCTGTTGGGCTGGAGCACCACCACGGCGTCGCCGGTGTCCAGGCCCAGCTCGCGCAGACCGCGCGCGTAGGCGTTGGCCTTGTCGGCGAGGGCGCCGTAGCCGACCTCGCTGCCGTCGGGGTTCACGATCGCCGTCCGGTCCGGCTGCGCGGACGCGATGTTCCACAGGCCGATCGTCTCCAGTGCAGTGGTCATACCCGCAAATCTAGAACTTGTTCCACTCGACTCGCAACCGTCGGGCGGAGCGTCTTGCCGCGAGATCGAGAACGTGTTTCACTTCGAATCGTGAGTACACCGCTGTCCGCACCGCTGGATTTGGCCTTCGACTACACCCGCTCCCTCGGGCCCGTGCTCGGCCGGTTCACCGCCGGGTTGCGCGAGCGTCGCATCGAGGGCGTCCGCGGCTCGGACGGCCGCGTGCACGTGCCCCCGGTGGAGTACGACCCGGTCGACGCCGCGCCGCTCACCGAGTTCGTGCCGGTGTCCGACGAGGGCACCGTGCTGACCTGGTCATGGATCCCCGAACCGCTCGACGGCCAGCCACTGACCACGCCGTTCGCCTGGGCCCTGATCCGGCTCGACGGCGCCGACACCGCCATGCTGCACGCCGTGCACGTCGCGGGCCCGGCCGACATGCGCACCGGGATGCGCGTGCGGGTGCGCTGGACCGACGACCCCGCCGGGCACATCCGGGACATCGCCTACTTCGTGCCTGTCGGCGCCGAGGACGGGCCGTCGCCCGCGCCACCACCGAAGTCCGAAAAGGACGGTGTGGTGGTCACGCCGATTAAGCTGCACTACGAGCACTCCGCTTCCCCGGAGGAAAGCCGTTACCTGCGCGGGCTCGCCGAGGGCAGGCTGATCGCCCAGCGCTGCCCGAAGTGCGAGAAGGTCTACATCCCGCCGCGCGGCGCCTGCCCGACCGACGGGGTGCCCACGGTGGACGAGGTGGAGCTGCCGGACACCGGGACCGTCACCACGTTCTGCATCGTCAACGTGCCGTTCCTCGGGCAGAAGATCCAACCGCCCTACGTCGCCGCCTACATCCTGCTCGACGGCGCCGACATCGCGTTCCTGCACCTCGTCCTCGGCTGCGACGCCGCCGAGGTGCGGATGGGGATGCGCGTGCGGGCGAACTGGAAACCCCGCGACGAGTGGTGGACCAGCCTGGAAAACATCAGCCATTTCGAGCCGACCGGCGAGCCGGACGCGCCCTACGAGTCCTTCGCCCACCACCTGTAGAGGGGAACTGCCATGCGAGACGTCGCGGTGGTCGGGTTCGCCCAGGCCCCGAACGTGCGCGAGACGCCGGGCACCACGAACGGCGTGGAAATGCTCGTGCCCATCTTCGCCCAGGTCTACGAGCAGACCGGGCTGTCCAAGTCCGATATCGGTTTCTGGTGTTCCGGTTCGTCGGACTACCTGGCCGGCCGCGCGTTCTCGTTCATCTCCGCGGTGGACGCGATCGGTGCGTTCCCGCCGATCCACGAGTCGCACGTCGAGATGGACGCGGCGTGGGCGCTGTACGAGGCGTGGTTGAAGATCCGCACCGGCGAGGTCGACACGGCGCTGGTGTACGGCTTCGGCAAGTCCTCGGCGGGGAACCTGCGGCGCGTGATGGCGCTGCAGCTGGACCCGTACACCGTCGCCCCGCTGTGGCCGGATTCGGTGAGCATCGCCGGCCTGCAGGCCCGGCTCGGCCTGGACGCGGGGTTGTGGAGCGAGAAGGACCTCGCCGAGGTCGCCGCCCGCAGCCGTGCCGACGCCGCCCGCAATCCGCACGCGCAGGTGTCCGGCAGCACCGAGGTCGCCGACCTGCTGGACGCGCCCTACGTCGCCGATCCGTTGCGGGTACACGACATCGCACCGGTGACCGACGGTGCCGCGGTGATCATCCTCGCCGCCGCCGAACGGGCGACCGAGTTCGCCGAGCGGCCCGCGGTCATCACCGGTATCGAGCACCGCGTCGACACGCCCGTGCTCGGCGCCCGCGACCTGACCCGCTCCCCCTCCACCGAGTCCGCGGGCCGCGCGGTCGGCACCGGCGACGTGGAGGTCGCCGAGCTGCACGCACCGTTCACGCACCAGGAACTGATCCTGCGGACCGCGCTCGGCCTCGGCGACGATGTGCGTGTCAACCCTTCGGGCGGCGCCCTCACCGGGAACCCGATGTTCTCGGCCGGGCTGGCACGCATCGGCGAAGCCGCCGACCAGATCCTCACCGGCCGGGCGGGCAAGGTGCTCGCGCACGCGACGAGCGGCCCGGCCCTGCAGCAGAACCTCGTCGCCGTCCTGGAGGCATGAATGGCGAAGCAGCTCGCCGCGGTGCTCGGCACCGGGCAGACCCACCACCGCGCCAAGCGGACCGACGTGTCGATGCCGGGCCTGCTGCGCGAGGCGATCGACCGCGCGATGGCCGACGCGCGGGTCGGGTGGCCGGAGATCGACGCGGTGGTCATCGGCAAGGCGCCGGACCTGTTCGAGGGCGTGATGATGCCCGAGCTGTTCCTGGCCGACGCGCTGGGCGCGACCGGGAAACCGTTGCTGCGCGTGCACACCGCCGGTTCCGTCGGGGGATCGACGGCACTGGTCGCGGCGAGCCTGGTGCAGTCCGGCATCCACCGGCGCGTGCTCACGGTGGCATTCGAGAAGCAGTCCGAGTCCAACGCGATGTGGGCGCTGTCGATCACGCCGCCGTTCACGATGCCCGTCGGCGCCGGTGCGGGCGGGTACTTCGCGCCACACGTACGGTCGTACATCAGGCGGTCGGGCGCGCCCGAGCACACCGGCGCGATCGTCGCGGCGAAGGACCGGCGCAACGGGGCGCTGAACCCGTACGCGCACCTGCGGCAGGCCGACATCACGGTCGACAAGGTCCGCGCTTCCCAGATGCTGTGGGACCCGATCCGCTACGACGAGACCTGCCCGTCGTCGGACGGCGCCTGCGCGATGGTGATCGGTGACGAGAAGGCCGGTGACGCGGTCGAGGGCGGCGCGGCGTGGATCCACTCGACAGCGATGCGCACCGAGCCGACGACCTTCGCCGGCCGCGACCAGGTCAACCCGCAGGCCGGGCGCGACGCTGCGGCCGCGCTGTGGCGCGACGCCGGGATCACCGACCCGCTGTCCGAAATAGACGCCGCCGAGATCTACGTGCCGTTCTCCTGGTTCGAGCCGATGTGGCTGGAGAACCTGGGATTCATGCCGGAGGGCGAGGGCTGGAAACTGACGGAGGCGGGCGACACCGCGCTGGGCGGCCGTCTGCCGGTCAACCCGTCCGGCGGGGTGCTGTCGTCGAACCCGATCGGCGCGTCCGGGATGCTCCGGTTCTCCGAAGCGGCCAAGCAGGTGATGGGCCGGGCAGGCGACTACCAGGTCGACGGCGCACGACGCGCCTTGGGCCACGCCTACGGCGGCGGTTCCCAGTACTACGCGATGTGGGTCGTCGGAGCAGGCAAACCCTAGCGAGCGCCCGCGAGCTGCAGTAACACCCAGAGCTGGGTGGTCATCCCGTCGCCTGACACCGGACGATCACCTTGAGCCAGGGCCGCAACCCGGGCTCTCTCGGGCAGCCGAAAAACAACACCTTGCGGCCCTGGCTCAAGGTGATACGCACAAACCGGAAGGCGACGGGATGACCACCCAGCGACCCCCATGCCAAGGTGAGCCGGACTCGAAAACCCCTGGTCATCCCGGAGCCAGCCCGTCCGGCGAGGACTATCCCTTGATCTTTAAAGCCGCGCTTCGCGTGGCGAGGTGACCGCTGGTTACTTGGGCGGCCGGTAGTCGGTCGCCTCAGGCTCGACCTCCCCCGCCCCTCCTCACGGATGGTTTCAGTCGCCGAGCAGACGCGTCAAGGCGGGAAAGAGTACCTTGACCCGCCTGATCGGCGACCAAAGCAGGCTGGGGATGAGGGGCGGGGGAGGTCCGGGGACGTCAGGTCGGCTTCCGTTGCCGGGCGGGCGCAGGACCGGGCAGGTCGTGTGCTGATTCCCGTTGCCGGGCACCGGTTTGTCGAGCGGCAAGGTGCGGGGCACGTGGCGCGGGCGGCGGATTGCCCTCCATGAGACCGGCGAACGCTTTCATCTCGCGTATGGCGGCGAGGTTATTCGTAGGCGACCCGGTAGTGCTTGATGCCGTTGAGCCAGCCGGAGCGCAGCCGCTCCGGCTCGGCCAGCTCGCGGATCCCGGGCATCTCCTCGGCGATGGCGTTGAAGATCAGGTCGATCTCCAGGCGCGCCAGGTTCGCCCCGATGCAGTAGTGCGAACCGGTGCCGCCGAAGCCCACGTGCGGGTTCGGATCGCGCAGGACGTCGAAGCGCTCCGGCTCGTCGAACACCTCGGGGTCGAAGTTGGCCGAGCTGTAGAACATGCCGACGCGCTCGCCCCTGCGGATCGGCTGGCCGCCCAGCTCGGTGTCGGCGGTGGCGGTGCGCTGGAACGCGATCACCGGAGTCGCCCAGCGGACGATTTCGTCCGGGGCGGTCTTGGGACGCTGCTCGCGGTAGAGCTCCCACTGGTCCGGGTGGTCGAGCATCGCCTTCATCCCGTGCGTGATCGCGTTGCGCGTGGTTTCGTTGCCCGCCACGGACAGCAGGATGACGAAGAAGCCGAACTCCTCCGAGCTGAGCGATTCACCGTCCACATCGGCCTGGACGAGCTTGGTGACGATGTCGTCCATCGGGCACTTGCGGCGGTCCTCGGCCATGTTCCACGCGTAGCCGACGAGCTCCGCCGAGGCCGACAGCGGATCGACGTCGTACTCCGGGTCATCGTAGCCGATCATCTGGTTGGACCAGTCGAAGATCTTGCGGCGGTCCTCCTGCGGCACGCCGATCAGCTCCGCGATCGCCTGCAGGGGCAGCTCGCACGCGACCTCCTCGACGAAGTCGCCGGAGCCCTTCTTCTTCGCTTCGTGCACGATGCGCGCGGCGCGGTCACGCAGCGTCTCCTCCAGTCGCGCGATCGACCGCGGCGTGAAGCCCTTCGACACGATGCGACGCAGCTTGGTGTGCTGCGGGGCGTCCATGTTGAGCAGGACGAGGCGGTTCGCGTCGAGACCTTCGTCGGTCATCTGCTCGTCGAAGCGGATGATGGCGAGTTTTTCCTGCGAGGAGAACAGCTCGCTGTCCTTCGAGACGGTCTTGACGTCCTCGTGCCGGGTCACCACCCAGTAGCCGTCGTCGCGGAAGCCCGCGCGGTTGTGCGGCTGAGCGTTCCACCAGACCGGCGCGGTCTTGCGCAACTCCGCGAACTCCTGCAGCGGAAGCCCCGCCGCGATCAGATCGGGGTCGGTGAAATCAAAGCCGGCGGGGATCAGGGGCGTGGCCACGGCTACCTCCCGAGGTGCCTCACGTCGTCGTGGAACACGTTCTAGACCCGATTGAAGCATACGGTGTTAACTAAGTCGAGAGATTCAGTGAAACCCGTTTACTCCGCCGGCCATGATCATGAAACCGCTGGTAGTCGCAGCGACTGCGAAAGGTCACCAGATGGCGGTTGACCTGGGTCACACTTGCTGATTTATGAAACAAGTTCTACTTTAGGGCGAGTCGAGCGAAGGAGAGCTGTCGTGGGTGACCCCGTCGTCGTGGAAGCCGTGCGGACACCGATCGGGAAGCGGCGCGGCTGGCTGGCCGGGTTGCATGCGGCCGAGTTGCTGGGCGCGGCGCAGCGCGCGCTGATCGAGCGGGCGGGTCCGGACGCGGCGATCGTGGAACAGGTTATCGGCGGCTGCGTGACACAGGCGGGTGAGCAGTCGGGCAACGTGACCCGCACGGCGTGGCTGCACGCCGGCCTGCCCGAGACGACGGGCGCGACGACGATCGACGCCCAGTGCGGGTCGGCCCAGCAGGCCGCGCACCTGGTGGCCGGGTTGATCGCGGCAGACGCGATCGAGGTCGGCATCGCGTGCGGGGTGGAGGCGATGAGCCGCATCCCGCTGGGCGCGAACCGCGGTGTGGACGCGGGCGCGCCGAAACCCGCCTCGTGGGCGATCGACATGCCCAACCAGTACGGCGCGGCGGAGCGTATCGCCGAGCGGCGCGGCATCACCCGCGAGGACGTCGACCGCTTCGGGCTGGCGTCGCAGGCGAAGGCGGCGACGGCGTGGGCGCAGGGCCGGTTCGACCGCGAGGTGGCGCCGGTGAAGGCCCCGGTTCTCGACGAGTCGGGACAGCCGACCGGCGAGTCCCGGCTGGTCGCGCGGGACCAGGGCCTGCGCGACACCACGCTGGAGGGGCTGGCCCGGTTGAAGCCGGTGCTCGACGGTGGCGTGCACACCGCCGGCACGTCGTCCCAGATCTCCGACGGCGCGGCCGCGGTGCTGATCATGGACTCGGCCCGCGCCGAGGCACTCGGCCTGCGCCCCCGCGCGCGAATCCGGGCCCAGGCACTGGTCGGGGCCGAGCCGTACTACCACCTGGACGGCCCGGTGCAGGCGACGTCCCGGGTGCTGTCGCGCGCCGGGATGGCGGTCGGTGATCTCGATGTGTTCGAGGTCAACGAAGCGTTCGCCTCGGTGGTGCTGTCGTGGCAGCAGGTGCACGAGCCGGATCCCGAGCGGGTGAACGTCAACGGCGGCGCCATCGCGCTGGGGCACCCGGTGGGCAGCACCGGCGCGCGCCTGTTGACGACGGCCCTGCACGAGCTGGAACGCCGCGACGGCACGACCGCGCTGGTGACGATGTGCGCGGGCGGAGCGCTGTCGACGGCGACCATCCTGGAGCGGTTGTAGGGCACCCGCGAGCCGAACCGACGGAGTGGTCGCCATGACAACCAGCCCGGGGCCGCTGTAGCGCGGGCACGGGCTCCAGAGGCAACGCTCGCCCTGACCCGCATCCCGCAGCAGTCGCACGTCCCCGGCGCGGGAGAGGCTGACGGTGCACCACCGGCACGGCCGCCCACGGGCATCACGCCAACCCTCACGTCGGCCGCGTGCGGGGTGTCCTCGTACCTGGTCCCACGTGCGCTCGAAACGCACCACCTCCCGGCACGGCCACCAGGTGGTCGCCACCAGCTTGTCGCCTGCGACCGTCGTCAGCACCGCCTGTTCCAAACCGCCAGCCGCCCGCCGCCCGGCTAATGTGCGTGCCGTGCCCGACGCCATCTTCGCGCACCCGCGCCTCGCCCAGGTCTACGACACCTTCGACGGCGAGCGCGACGACCTCGACCTGTACCTGTCGATCGCCGACGAGCTCAAGGCCGAACGCGTGCTGGACGTCGGTTGCGGCACGGGCAGCCTGGCCGTGCTCCTCGCCGCGAAGGGACGCACGGTCGTCGGCGTCGACCCGGCGGAGGCGTCACTGGCGGTCGCCCGGACGAAGGACCCGGACGGGAACATCACCTGGATCCACGGCGACGCCACGGATCTGCCCCCGGCCGCCGGTGATCTCGCTGCCATGACGGGGAACGTCGCGCAGGTGTTCCTCACCGACGAAGACTGGGGCCGGACCCTCGCGGGCATCCGGACCGCGCTGCGCCCCGGCGGCCACTTCGTGTTCGAGACGCGCCGCCCGGAGCGGCGCGCCTGGGAGGACTGGACCGCGGCGACCGTCCCGCTGGTGCTCGACGCGCCCGGCACCGGCCGCGTGGAGCGCCGCATGGAGGTCACGGACGTCAGCCTGCCGCTGGTGTCGTTCCGCTTCACGTACCGGTTCCTGGCCGACGGCGAAGTGGTCACATCGGACTCGACGCTGCGGTTCCGCGAGCGCGACGAGGTCGAGAAAAGCCTCACCGCACACGGGTTCCGCGTGGCCGACGTGCGGGACGCCCCGGACCGGCCCGGCAGGGAGTTCGTGTTCCTGGTCCAGCGGGACTAGTTCTGGCACCGCAGCCCCCGTTCACCACTGACCTGCACCGCCTCCGCGATTTCGACGAGCGTGGCGATCGGGTCGTCGCCGAGGGGGTAGACGCCGACGTGGTCCGCGCCCGCAGCTCGATGGGCCAGCAGCCGGGCCGCCGTCGTGGCCGGGTCGCCGTGTGCGACGAGTGCGTCGATGAGCCGGTCGCTGCCCGCGCCGGAGAGATCGTCCTCGGTGAAGCCGAGACGCAGGAGGTTGCTCGCGTAGTTGTGCACCTCCAGCGCGGTTCCGGGCGGCGCGGACCGGGCAACGGCGCGGGCCCGGTTCACGTCCGGCTCGACGAGGGCGAAATGCCCGGGCAACAGCAGCTTCCCGGGGCCGAGGATCGAGCGGGCTTGCCGGGTGTGCTCCGGGGTGACCATACCGGGAATGGCTCCGGCGGTGCGCTCCCCTGCCATGCGCAGCATCCGCGGCCCGAGCGCGGCCACCACGATCCGGCCGGACGGCACGCCCGCACTGGCGAGCCGGTCCAGGTAGGACACCAGTGTGTCGTACGGGGAGGCGTATTCGGCGTGCACTTCGCGGTGGCCGATTCCGACGCCGAGCAGGAAGCGCCCGGGGTGCCTGGCTTCGATCCGGTGGTAGGTGTCCGCGTCGGCGGTCCAGACGTTCACCACGCTCGTGCCGACGGTCAGCCGGGTGGTCGCGTCGAGCAGCTCCTCCGCGAGGGTGAGGTCCGCCGGAGGCGAGGCGTCCAGCCAGAGCGTGCCGTAGCCGGCGCGCTCCACCTCGACCGCGCGGTCCGGGTTCACTTCGTGCTCGCGCAGGTGCGCGCCGAGCAGGCCGAGATCGATGTCCATGTCCCGACTCCACCACCAGGGCTCGCCGGGAACCAGAACCAAGGCTGCCGCACAGCGATAACCTCGAAGCATCGTCGCAGAGGAGACCGGGTGGAACTACGGGCGTTGCGGTACTTCGTCACAGTCGCCGACGAGCTGCACTTCGGCCGGGCCGCCGAGCGGCTGCACATCGCCCAGCCGGCGGTCAGCAGGCAGATCGCGGCACTGGAGCGGGAGCTGGGGGTCCGCCTCTTCGACCGTTCACCGCGCCTGGTCCGGCTGACCGAGGCGGGACACCGGGTGCTCGCCGTCGCGCGGGAGGCGCTCGCGGCCGCCGATCGGGTTCGGGTCGCGGCGCGCGAGCGGGCGGGTGTCATGCGCATCGGGACCGGCGCGGGGCAGTTCACCGCGCGGCTGGAACGCGGGATCGACGCGTTGCGGGAGAAGGCCCCGGGATTCGATGTCGTGCTCGTCGACCTGCCCCTGACCGCACGTTTGAACGCTCTGCGGCAGGGGGAGATCGACCTGGCCCTGGCGAGGGAAGTGCGTTCGGCGCCCGGGCTGCGGGTGTTGCCGAGCTGGACCGAGTCCCTGTTCGCGGTCGTGTCCACCCGGCACCCCGCCGCCGGGCGCGCGGCCGTCGGCGTTGCGGAACTGGCCACCGGTCCCCTGAAGACCTCCGAGGACCACGATCTGTCGGTGCTCGGCGCGCTGCCGGACGTCGGACTCCAGGGACCACCGGCGCACCGCGCGGGGACGGTGCAGGACACGATCGTCGAGGTCGGCTCCGATCCACGCAGCTGGACCGTGTTGCCCGCCGACCAGGTGACCGAGATCCGCTCCACCCGGGTGCGCGCGATCCCGCTCGAGCCGCGAACGACGATCACGGGCAGCGTCGTCGTGCCGGAGGACCTCCCGTGCTCCTGCGCGGCGGCCCACGTGACGGCCTTCGGCGACGCCACGGCCGCCTGATCCCAGGACGTCTAGCGCGCGACCGCCGACTTCGCCTCGTCGTAGGCCCGGCGCGCGGCCTCGACCTCCTGCACCCGGCCCTCGACCAGCTCGATCAGCTCCCGCAGGCGGCCGGCCACCTCGGCGCCCAGCGCCGTCAGGCTGTACTCGACGCGCGGCGGGATGGTCGGCTCGGCCTCGCGGTGCACGAAACCGTCGCGTTCCAGCGCCTGCAGCGTCTGGGCCAGCATCTTCTCGCTGACGCCGTCCACCTTGCGGCGCAACGCGTTGAACCGGAACGGGCCCTCGGCGAGCGCGGCCAGCGCGAGCGTGCCCCAGCGACCGGTCACGTGCTCCAGTACACCTCGCGACGCGCACGCGCGCGCGAAGACGTCGGCGACCAGCTGGTGGTGCGCGGCCTCGGCACGGGATCCGTTCATGTGTCCATACTATCTCATGGTTGGCACTTTCTCTGAGTTAGTACTAACCTAAGAGTGCAGCCAGTTGAGAAGGAGCCTGTCCATGACCATCGTCATCACCGGAGCCACCGGCCGCCTGGGCCGTCACGTCGTCGCCGGCCTGCGCGAGAACGCCGGAACGGTCGTCGCCGCGGTGCGAAACCCCGAAAAGGCCGCTGGCCTGGGCGTCGAAGTCCGCGAAGCCGACTACGACCGGCCCGAAACCCTCGACGCCGCGTTCGCGGGAGCCGGCAAGGTGCTGCTGATCTCCGGGGACGCCGTGGGCAGCCGGGTGCCGCAGCACCAGGCGGTCGTCGAGGCCGCCCAGAAGGCGGGCGTGCACCACCTCGTCTACACGAGCGCGCCGCACGCGGACGACACGCCGCTGGTGCTCGCGCCCGAGCACAAGGCGACCGAGGAGATCATCCGCGCGTCGGGCGTGCCGTTCACGATCCTGCGCAACAACTGGTACACCGAGAACTACGCGCCTGCCGCCCACCAAGCCATCGCCGCAGGGGAACTGATCGGCAGCGCCGGTTCCGGACGGGTCGCCAGCGCCACGCGGGCCGACTTCGCGGCGGGCGCCGTCGCGGTACTCACCGGTACCGGCCACGAGGGCAAGGTGTACGAGCTGAGCGGCGACGTCGCGTGGACCTTCGACGACCTCGCCGCCGAAATCTCCGCGCTCGCCGGGCGGACGATCCCCTACCGCAACGTGAGCACGGACGAACACCGCGAGGCACTGATCGCGGCGGGAGTGCCGGCGGAGTCGGCCGGGTTCGCCGTCGCGCTCGACCGGAACATCGCGGAGGGCACTCTGGCCGACGCGACCGGGGACCTGGCAGCGCTGATCGGACGGCCGACCACCCCGTTGCGGGAAGGACTGGCGGCGGCGCTCAAGGACGCCTGATCGTCCGGAGGTTCCGACATTCGTCCACTGTGGAATGTTGATGGGCACGACGGCGGTGCCGCGAGGGTCGATATGGCGCCGGGGATGGCGAACACGGTGACCGGAGCGGCCAACACGGCGCCGGGAACAGCCAACACGGTGACCGGAACGGCCAACACGGTGACCGGAGCGGTCAGCGTGGGGGCGGGAGCGGTCAGCGCGGGGGCGGGGGTGTGCTTGACTGCCGCCATGAGCTCGGAGAGTGGGTCGTGCCCGGTGCCGGACGGGGAGTTGCGCGTCGAACGGAGCGGGGCCGGGCCCGCGCTCCTCCTGATCTCCGGGGGGACCGGGGCGGCCGCCTCCTACCGGGCTCTCGCACGGCGGCTCGCGGAGAACCACACCGTCCTCGGGTACGACCGGCGCGGGCATTTCGGCAGCACGGACGCCACGACCGGTCCGTTGACCGTCGCGCGGCACGCGGATGACGCGCGGGCCGTCATCGAGCACTTCGGGTACGGCAAGGCGCTCGTGTTCGGCAGCAGCGCGGGCGGGAACATCGGGCTGGAGCTGGCCATCCGGCATCCGGACGTGGTCAGCGGGCTCGTCGTGCACGAGCCGCCGGCCGTGCGCCTGCTGCCGGACGCCGACGAATGGATCGAGTTCGCTCGCGAACAGGCGAGCCGCAGCGCGGGAGGGGACCTGTTCGGCGCCTTCTCGGCGTTCATCGGCTCGATCGCGGGCGCCGGGCTGCCCCCGTTGAAAGCCGTCCGGCTGCCGAACGAACACGAGTGGCGCCTGCTGTTCGACCGCGAACTGGTCGGCTTCTACGAGTACCTGCCCGATCTCGGCGCGCTGCGCCGCGGTTCGGTGCCGGTCGTGCTCACCGCGGGCGAGGGCAGCCGCGGCTACTACCACTACCGCCCGGCGCGGGCGCTCGCCCTCGAACTGGGGCTGCCGTTCGTCGAACTGCCCGGTGCGCACCTGGCGCCGCAGCGCGACGCCAAAGTCTTCGCCGGAGCACTGACCGACGTGCTCACCGACCTCGTCCTCTGAAAGCGGCAGGCGTCACCGGATCGGTTGACGGAGGAACCTGTCCAGTTCCTGTGAAAACGGTCCACGGCGCGAAACGCGCGCTATCCTGAACGCACACGGTCGGCGGTATCCTCCCCAGTTTCCCGCCGGCCGGTGGCTCCGGCGCTTACCTCCCCCTCGGGCGCTGGGGCGAGGCCCCCGGGCCGCGCCTTCCTCCCCCAGTTCGGCGCGGTCCGGGGGTCTTCTCACTTCGCCGAGCCGGGCGCCACCACCCGCACACCGTCCTGCCACACCTCACGCACCCGCCCCGGCAACGCGGCCAGGTCGTAGGCATCACCGGACACCACCACCAGATCGGCGCGGAACCCCGGCGCCAGACGGCCCAGTTCGTCGCCGCAGCCGAGCAGATCGGCCGCCGACGACGTGGCCGCGGCCAGCACCTCGCCCGGGCGCATGCCCGCCGCCTCCATCAGCGGCAGCTCCTCGAGGTTCGTGCCGTGCGGGCCGACCCCGGAGTCCGTGCCCATCGCGATCTTCACCCCGGCCCCGACCGCCCGGCGCATCGACGCGGCGTGCACCTCCACCACGTCCTCGGCCTTGCGGACCATCTCGTCGGTCAGCGCGGCACCCGCCCGTGCCGCGCGGACGACCGCGATCGGCGCGATCAGCGTCGGCACCAGCCACGTGCCGTGGGCCAGCATCAGCTCGATCGCCTCGTCGTCGAGGTAGATGCCGTGCTCGATGGAGCGGATTCCCGCCCGCACCGCGTTCTTGATGCCCTCGGTGCCCTGCGCGTGCGCCATCACCGGCTTGCCCTGCATCGCCGCCTCGGCGACCAGCACGTCCAGCTCCCCCGGCGTGAACTGGGTGTGCCGCGGATCGTCACCCGGCGACAGCACACCGCCGGTCGTGCACACCTTCAGCACGTCGGCCCCGGCACGCAGCAGCTCCCGCGCCGCCCGCCGCACCTCGTCCGGGCCGTCGACGACCGTCGAGGGGCGGCCCGGGTGCGGAAGCATCAGCGGAACGCAGTGCCCGGACGGCATCCAGTCGTCGCCGTGCCCGCCGGTCTGGCTGATGACCCCGATCGAGATCTGCATCCGCGGTCCGGAGATCAGCCCGTCCGCCTGGGCCTTCTTGATGCCCAGATCCGCGCCGCCCGCGTCGCGCACCGTCGTGATGCCCAGTTCCAGCGTGTCGCGCAGGTTCCGCGCGGCCTCGTAGAACTGGTAGGAAAACGGTTTCTGGACCAGCTTGACCAGGCTGATGTCGGACACGGTGACGTGCACGTGGCAGTCGAACATTCCCGGGATCACGGTGGCGCCGGCGCAGTCGACGACCTCGTCGCCGTCCAGGCCGGTCCCGATCTCGGCGATGCGGCCGTCCTCCACCACGAGGTCGGCGTCGAAGGGATCGGCACCGGTGCCGTCGAACACCCGGCCGCCCGCGAACAGGGTCCTGGTCACGCACGCTCCTTCGCCAGGCGCCGGGCGGCCAGCTCGGCGAGCAGCAGCGCACCGTCGGCGAGCACACTGTCGTCGAACGATGCCTCGGGGGAATGGTTGTAGGCCACGGAATCCGGTTCGTCGGCGAAGGTCGCCCCGAGGAAGGTGAACGCGCCGGGCACGCGGTCGAGCACCCGGGAGAAGTCCTCGGATCCGGTGAGCGGATCGGGCAGCGTGGTGAACCGCTCCTCGCCGAACACCTCGCGCACGGTGCCGGCGACGAACTCCTGGCGGTCCGGATCGTTGGCGGTCACGCCGTACTCGCCCTGGTAGGTGATCTCGACCTCGGCCCCGTGCGCGGACGCGATGTCCTGGCACAGCGGAACGGCCAGCTCCGCGACCCGCTCGCGGGCCTCCTTCGAGAAGCTGCGGATGGTCGCCTCGAACCGCGCGTCCGGCGGGATGATGTTGCGCTGGGTGCCGGCGTGGAAGGTGCCGACGGTGACCACGACCGGGTCGAACACGTTGAAGCGGCGGGTGACCATCGCCTGCAGCGCGGTCACCATCTCGCACGCGACCGGAACCGGGTCGAGCGCCGTGTGCGGCCGGGAGCCGTGCCCGCCCGCGCCGATCACGCGCACGAACAACCCGTCCGCCGCGGCCATCAGCGGTCCCGGCCGGGACATGAACCGCCCGCGCGGGATCGCGGCCGACAGCACGTGCAGCCCGTACGCCTCGGCGACCGGGCGACCGGCCGCCTCCAGCACCCCCTCGGCGATCATGTGCCCGGCGCCGTCGTGCCCCTCCTCGCCGGGCTGGAACATGAACACCACGTCACCGGCCAGGCTGTCGCGATGCGCGGACAGCAGCCGGGCGGCGCCGACGAGACCGGCCGTGTGCAGGTCGTGCCCGCACGCGTGCATCCGTCCCTCGTGCCGCGAGCTGAACCGGGCCCCGGTGTTCTCGGTGACCGGCAGCGCGTCCATGTCGCCGCGCAGCAGCACTACGTCCCCGTCCCCGCCCTGTCCGCGCAGCACGGCGGTGACCGAGGACAGTCCGGTGCCGGTGGTGATCTCCAGCGGGAGACCGTCCAGGGCTTCGAGGACTTTCTCCTGGGTGCGCGGCAGTTCGAGCCCGAGTTCGGGTATCTGGTGGAGCGCGCGCCGGAGTGCCACGAGGTCGTCGGACAGCTCGCGCGCGTCGTGCTTGAGATCCATCACCCGACTTTAGGACCGGGCGGCGCCGCGCGGCAGATCACGCCGCGATCGCGTCGACCTCGAAGAGCATTCCGGGAAGCGCGAGCCGGGCGACGCCGGACAGGGTCTGGGCGGGCGGCCGCTGCCCCCAGATTTCCTCGATCTGCTGGCCGAGGATCGCCAGCTTGTCGGTGTCGTGGTCGACCACGAACGTGCCCAGCCGCAGCACCGACGAGAAGTCGAGGCCGGCCGCGGCGAGCGCGGTGCGCAGGTTGGCGAACGACTGCCGCACCTGCCCGGCGAAGTCGCCGGAGACCAGCTGTCCGGATTCGTCGGCCGCGTACTGCCCGGCCACGAAGACCAGCCCGCCCGGCGTGCGGGTGAGGTGGCTGTACCCGTAGGGCACCGGGTCCGACAGACCGGCTGGGTTGACGACCTCGTGCGACATCTCGCTCCTTCGCTGCGGCGCCACGAATCGCGGCGATATTCCGTCAATCCACACATTGTGGACCCGCCGCATCCGTGATCGCCGAGGGCTCGTTGTCAAGATCGACGGACGGGGGATAACTTTCCGACATGACCACCTCCTCGACGATGACCGCCCGGCTGGACCGGCTTCCGGTGACCCGCTTCCACCGCCTGCTGATCGCCGTCGTCGGGGTGGCGACGTTCTTCGACCTCTACGACCTCTTCCTGGCCAGCACCGTGAGCACGGTGCTGGCGAAGGAGTTCGGCGTGTCCGGCGCCGAGACCAAGCCGCTGCTCGCGTCGGCGTTCCTCGGGGCGTTCGTCGGCTCCGTCGCGCTCGGCAGGCTCGCCGACCGCATCGGGCGGCGGCGCGCGTTCCTGCTCACCCTCAGCGTCTACTCGCTGTTCACGCTGCTCGGCGCGTTCTCGACCGACGTGTGGATGCTGGTGATCTGCCGGTTCATCGCGGGGATCGGGATCGGCGCGGAACTGCCGCTGGCCGACGCCTATCTCGCCGACCTGCTGCCCGCGCACGCCCGCGGCAGGGCGACCGCCTGGGCCTACACCATCGGGTTCTGCGGCGTGCCCGCCGCGGGTTTCCTCGCGCGCGGACTGGTCGGCGAGGCACCGCTGGGCATCGAGGGCTGGCGCTGGCTGTTCGTGATCGGCGCTCTCGGTGCGGCCATCGTGTGGGCGATGCGGACCGGTTTGCCCGAATCGCCCCGATGGCTGATCGCTCAGGGACGCCACGACGAGGCCGAGAAAGTCATCCGGCGCCTGGAGAAGTCCGCGGGCAGCCTGCCCGAGGTCCCCGAAGCACCGCACCGGGAGGAGGCCCGGCCGCAACGTTTTTCGACCCTCTTCCGCAAGCCGTGGCGCACCCGCAGCCTGATGCTGGCCGCGTTCCAGATCCTGCAGGTGTTCGGCTACTACGGGTTCGGCTCGCTGGTGCCGATCATCCTCACCGCCAAGGGATTCGACATCGCGCACTCGCTGACTTTCAGCGCGCTGTCCTTCCTCGGCTACCCGATCGGCTCGGCGCTGTCGATCCCGCTCATGGAACGCGTCCAGCGCAAGTGGCTGATCGTCGCGGCCGCCGCGGGCATGGCGGTGTTCGGTCTCGCCTTCGGCTTCTCCACGAGCGGCGCCGCGATCGTGGTCCTCGGCTTCTGCTACACCGCCGTCAGCAACGTGTTCTCCAACGCCTACCACGCCTACCAGGCCGAGATCTTCCCGACGAGCCTGCGTGCGACCGCGGCGGGCTCGTCCTACTCGCTGTCCCGCCTGATGACGGCGGCGATGCCCTACCTGCTGCTGCCGCTGCTGGAGGCACGCGGCGCCACGGCCGTGTTCGTGGTCGTGGCGCTGGCGATGGTGCTGCTCATCCTGATCACCGCGGTGTTCGGCCCGCGCACCACCGGCCGCTCGGTCGACGACATCGCCGCCGCGGAAGGCGCGGTCACACCCAGTCGTCCGGACCGGCCCAGCTGAGCACGTCGGCCTTGACCGGCGCCGCGCCGGTATACTGGCCGCGGTAGAACAGCAGCGGCCGCCCGTTGGACGCCTCGCCCAGCGCGGTGACCCGGCCGACCACGACGAAGTGGTCGCCCGCCTCGAACACCGTCTCGATCGCGCAGTCCACCCAGGTCAGCGCGTCCTCCAGCACCGGGGAGCCGGACGGCGCGGGCTCCCACTCGACGGTGGCGAACTTGTCCGCCCCGCGTGCGCCGAACACCGTGCTGAGCCGGTGCTGCCCCTCGGCCAGCACGTTCACCGCGAACCGGCCGCTGCGCTCGATCACCGGCCAGGTCCGGGAATGGCGGGCCGGGCAGAACAGCACCAGCGGCGGGTCCAGCGACAGCGCCGCGAACGACTGGCACGCGAACCCGGCGGGGGTGTCGCCGTCCAGGGTGGTCACGATCGTGACCCCGGTGGCGAAGTGCCCCAGCACCTGGCGGAAGCGGGCGGGTTCGATCGCGGCGAGCGTCACTGCTGCTTCATCCCCACGCTGAAATCGTGGCCCCACAGGCTCACCGCCGTGCTCTCCCGCGCGATCCACGCGTCGTCGTCGACCTGGCGGCCCTCGCAGCCGAACTCGACGTCGAACCCGCCGGGGGTCTTCATGTAGAAGGACAGCATCAGGTCATTGACGTGCCGCCCGAGTGTCGCCGACATCGGCACGTTCCGCCGCTTCGCGCGGTCCAGCGCCAGCCCGACGTCGTCGGTGTTCTCCACCTCGACCATGAGGTGCACGATCCCGCTCGGCGTCGGCATCGGCAGGAACGCCAGGCTGTGGTGCCGCGGGTTGCAGCCGAAGAACCGCAGCCACGCCGGCGCCCCGTCGGCAGGGCGGCCGACCATCTGCGGCGGCAGGCGCATCGAGTCACGCAGCCGGAACCCGAGCACGTCGCGGTAGAACCGCAGCGCCGCTTCGTCGTCGTGCGTGGACAGCACGACGTGGCCGAGGCCCTGCTCGCCGGTGACGAACCGGTGCCCGTACGGGCTCACCACGCGCCGGTGCTGCAACGCGACACCGTGGAACACCTCCAGGGTGTTGCCGGACGGATCGTCGAAGCCGATCAGCTCGGTGACGCACCGCTCGGCGAGCGTCTCGGCGCTGCCTTCCTTGTACGGCACGCCGTTCGCGTCCAGCCTCGCCCGCACCTCGTCCAGCTCGGCCGCGTTCGCGCACTCCCAGCCGGCGACGGCGAGCCGGTCGGCCTCCCCCGGAACGATCACCAGCCGCGCCGGGAAGTCGTCCATGCGCAGGTACAGCGCGTCCGGGTGCGCGCCCTTGCCCTCGACCATGCCGAGGACCTTGAGGCCGTACTCGCGCCAGGCGGCCATGTCGGTCGCCTCGATACGCAGGTAGGCCAGCGATCGGATGCCCATGTCATTCACCTCGCAGGAAATCCAGGGCCAGTCGGTTGAACTCGTCGAAGCGCTCCAGCTGGGCCCAGTGCCCGCACCGGCCGAACACGTGCAACTGCGCACGCGGAATCGTCTTCAAGGCCACCAGCGCGCCGTCGAGCGGGTTCACCCGGTCTTCGCGGCCCCAGATCAGCAACACGCGTTGCCGCAGCTGGTAGGCGTCGCGCCAGAGCATGCCCTGCTCATAGTCCGGCCCGCCGAAGGACGCGCCCATCGCCTTCATCGCCGCCAGCGACTCGGGTGTACTCGCGTTGGCGTAGCGCTCCTCGACCAGCTCGTCGGTGATCAGCGACGGATCGAACACCATCAACCGCAGGAACGCGGCAAGCTTTTCCTTGCTCGGTCCGGGCGGTGCGGCGAACCGGCCGAGCGCCTTGACCCCCTCGGTCGGGTCCGGCGCGAACAGGTTCGTGCTCAGCCCGCCCGGGCCCATCAGCACCAACCGCCCGGCGCGGCGCGGGTTGTCCAACGCGAACCGCACCGCGGTGCCGCCGCCGAGCGAATTGCCGACCAGGTGGGCCTTGTCGATCCCGAGCGCGTCGAGCAGTCCGGCGACCGCCTTCGCACTGTGCGTGAAGTACTGCGGGTGCTCGGTGGGCTTGCTGGACTTCCCGAACCCGGGCTGATCGACCGCGAGGACGCGGAACGACTTCGCGAACACCGGGACGTTGCGGCCGAAGTTGCTCCACGCCGAGGCGCCGGGTCCGCCGCCGTGCAGCAGCACCACGGTTTCCGCGTGCTCGGCCCCGGACTCGTGGTAGTGCAACCGCAAGCCGTCGCCGACGTCGGCGTACTTGCCCTCGGTCATCTCACACCATCGCATTCTCGACGGGGACACCGAACTCGCCGTTGCCGTACATGATGTAGGCGCGCTCGGGGTCGTTCGCCGCGTGCACGCGCCCGGCGTGGGCGTCGCGCCAGAACCGCTGGATCGGCGTGCCGCGCTTGAGCGCCCGGCCACCGGAGTTCTCGAAGAGCCGGTCCACCGCGGCGATCGCGCGCTCGGTGCCGCGCACCTGGTCCCGCCGCACGCGCAGGCGTGTGGCGAACGGCAGCTTCTCCCCGCGGCAGGCCAGCTGGTACAGCTCGTCGATGTTGTGGGTCAGCTGCAGCCACGCCGCGTCGATCTCGCTGGCCGCCTCGGCGACGCGCACCTTGGCGAACGGGTCCTCTTTGGACTGCTCGCCCATGTACGCGGCGCGCACGCGGTTGCGCTGGTGCTCGACGTGCGCGTCGTAAGCGCCCTGCGCCATGCCGATGATCGGCGCGGTGATCGTCGAGGGGTGCACCGAACCGTAGGGCAGCCGGTACAGTGGCCCCGGGTTGATCTTCTGCCCCGGCGTGCGGCACTTCGAGGTGGCCTGGAAGCTCAGCGCGCGGTGCGCGGGGATGAACGCGTCGTCCACGACGATGTCGTTGCTGCCGGTGCCGGACAGGCCCACGGTGTCCCAGACGTCCTCGATCGTGTAATCGCCGATCGGCAGCAGGTAGGTGCAGAAGTCGACCGGTTTGCCGTCGGCGTCGAACGCGGGCCCGCCCAGGAACACCCAGGTCGCGTGGTCGCAGCCGGAGGAAAAGCTCCACCGGCCGGTCAGCCGGTACCCGCCCTCGACCACGGTCGCCTTGCCCATCGGCGCGTACGACGACGAGATCCGCACGTCGACGTCCTCGCCCCACACGTCCTGCTGCGCCTGCGCCTCGAACAGGCCGAGGTGCCACGGGTGCACACCGAGGATCGAGGCGACCCATCCGGTCGATCCGCACGCGCCTGCCAGCAGTTTCACCGCGGTGTAGAAGGTCACCGGGTCGGCCTCGTAGCCGCCGAAGGTCTTCGGCTGCAGCAGCTTGAAGAACCCGGTCTCCTGCAGTGCCTTGATCGACTCGTCGGGAATGCGCCGCGCGTCCTCGGTCTCCTGGGCCCGTTCCCGCAGAACGGGAAGCAGGTCCCGGACCCCGGCCAGCACCCCGCGACCATCCTGATCGGTCATCTGCACGCCCCGTCCGTCACGTCTGTCACTGTCGTCCCCAAGACTAGAACACGTTCTCGTTTTTGTCATCAGCCACCTCGCCGAGCTGCGGAGATTCCCGCCCTGCGCCCGGAAAAAACGCAGTCCGCGAGCGACAGGCCGCTCACGTAGGACTCAGAACAGATTCCCACCGCGGACCGGCCCGCCGCGTAGAGACCGGCGATCGGCGCACCATCGGAAGTGCGCACCGCACCGGTCGACTCGTCGACCACGAGCCCGCCGAGCGTGAGCATCGGGCACGGGAAACCCAGGCTGGGCTTGATCGCGACGTCGATGAGTGAGAAGGGCGCCGTGCGCACCGGCCGCACGTACTCGGCCGGTTTGCCCGCCGGATCGGCCGCACCGGAGTCGGCGGCCGCGTTGTACGCCTCCACCGTGGCTTTCAGCCCATCCGCGTCGACCCCCGCCCTGCGTGCGACCTCGTCCAGCGAGTCCGCCGACACCCGGCCGCGCCGCAGCAGGTAGCGGGCCTGCAACCACTGGAACCACTGGCTTTCCCGGCGCGCGGTGCGCCGCGCCTCGGCGACGGTCTCGGCGTCCGCGAGCAACCAGCCTTTGCCTTCGTGCTTGCCGATCATGATCTCGCCGACCGCGGCGCCGTAGCGGGATTCGTCGATGATCCGCCGTCCGCCGGAATCGACCAGCACACCTTTGAGCATCGCGCTGGGCGGCGTGACGAACCGCCACGCCGAGATCCGGTGCATCTCGCCCGTCGCGCCGCCGGCCGCGGTGCCGAGCCCGATGCCCGACCCGTCGTCGGCGATCGTGCCCAGCGCCAGTCCCCCGCGGTACGCCGGGGCGTGCTCGCGCACGAGCGCCCGGTTGAAGATGAATCCTCCCGCCGAGATCACCACCCCGCGCCGGGCAGTGATCTCCTCCTCGCGCGCGTACCGCCGCTCCAGTCGTTCGATCCGGTGCTGCAGCGCCTTGCGCACGCTGGGAACGTAGATGCCCGGCTTCGCGGCGTACCGCGCCATGCGGGCATGCCTGGCGCGAATCCGGCGCGGCGCGTTCCGCAGAGTGCGCACGCGCACGCCCGTCACGACGCCGTCCTCGACGATCAGCGATTCCGCCCGCGTACCGGGCAGGACCCGCACCGTCCGGCGGCGCACCGCCTCGGCCAACCGCGCGAACAGCAGCTTCCCGGACGTGCCCGGCCCCTTCGTGCGGTGACCGCGAGCCGCCGGTTTCGCCAGATCGCGGAACCCGCCCGCGGACTCGCTGCCGGAGTAGTACAGGTAGTAGTCGTCGTTGGGGTAGGAGGTCTTGTACGGGCACAGGCTGCCCTCGAAGGGCACGCCGTTGCGCTCCAGCCACTCGATCATCGCCGGACTCTCGTCGCAGAAACGCCGCAGCGTCTCCTCCGACACCGCGTCGCCGACTTCGAGCCGCAGGTAGTCGTACATCGCGTCGGCCGAATCGTCGACACCTGCTTCACGCTGCTGGGCCGTGCCGCCGCCCGCGTAGACGATCCCGCCGCTCAGCGCGGTCGCCCCGCCGCCGCCGAAGCGGTCCAGCACGAGTACGTCGGCACCAGCGTCGGCGGCTTCGATCGCCGCACAGGCGCCTGCCGCCCCGAACCCGATCACGATCACATCCGCCGTCTGGTTCACACTCGCTACCCTAGAACTGAAACACGTTCTCGTCTATCGTGACAGACGAGGCGGCGAACAGGCGCTCAGTGAAGTGGAACGTGTTATAGCTGGAGGTGGGATGACCGACGAGTTCGACGTCGTGGTCGTCGGCAGCGGAGCCGCCGGCATGACCGCCGCACTCGCGGCCGCCGACGCCGGCCTGTCCGTCGTGGTGATCGAGAAGGCGGCGAAGTTCGGCGGATCCACGGCCCGATCGGGAGGCGGGGTGTGGATCCCGGACAACGAGGCGCTGCGCGCGGCCGGCATCGAGGACACGCCGGAGCGGGCGCGGGCCTACCTCGAAGCGATCGTCGGGGATGTCGTCCCGGCCGAAATGCGCCGGGCCTTCCTCGACCACGGGCCCGAGGTGGTGTCGTTCGTGCACGCCAAGACGCCGTTGCGGCTGCAGTGGGTGCCGGGCTACTCGGACTACCACCCCGAGGCGCCCGGCGGACGGCCCGGCGGGCGGTCGGTCGAGCCGAAGCCGTTCGACGGCGCCCTGCTCGGCAGCGAACTGGCGAACCTCGAACCGCCCTACAGCGGGGCACCGATGGGGGTGCCGATCACCCAGGCGGACTACCGCTGGCTGAGCCTGCTCGCCCGGCACCCCAAGGGCGCGCTGCGCGTGCTGCGGCTCGGCGCCCGCTGGCTGACCGGGCTCGTGCGGCGGCAGCGACTGCTGTCCATGGGCCAGGCGCTGGCCGCCGGGCTGCGCGCGGGCCTGCTCCGCGCCGGCGTGCCGGTGTGGCTGGACACTCCCCTGCTCGATCTGGTGACCGAGGACGAGCGGGTCACCGGTGTGGTGGTCCGGCGGAACGGGCGCGAGCAGACCGTGCGGGCGCGCCTGGGGGTCGTGCTCGCGGCGGGCGGCTTCGAGCACAACGAGGAGATGCGCGCGAAGTACCAGCGCAGCCCCATCGGCACCGAGTGGACCGTGGGCGCGAAGGCCAACACCGGCGACGGGATCACCGCCGGGCTCAAGCTCGGCGCGTCCGTCGCCCTGATGGACGACGCGTGGTGGGGCCCGACGATCCCGCTCACCGGCGGCCCGTGGTTCGCCCTCGCCGAACGGTCGCGGCCCGGCTGCATCCTGGTCAACACGCGCGGCGAGCGGTTCGTCAACGAGTCGGCGCCCTACGTCGAGGCCGTCCACGCCATGTACGGCGAGGGCGACGGGCCCGGGAAGAACATCCCGACCTGGCTGATCTTCGACCAGCGTTACCGTGACCGGTACATGTTCACCGGCGTGGGCCCACGGCAGAAGCTGCCCGGCCGCTGGTTCAAAGCGGGCATCGTGGCCAAAGCGCCCACGCTGGCCGAACTCGCGGCGCGCATCGAGGTGCCGGGCGCGGCGCTGGAGGCGACCGTCGAGCGCTTCAACGGCTTCGCCCGCACCGGCACCGACGAGGACTTCCGGCGCGGGCGCAGCGCCTACGACCACTACTACGGCGACCCGCGCCAGAAACCCAACCCCAGCCTCGGCCCGCTGGACAAAGCCCCGTTCTACGCGGTCAAGATCGTGCCCGGTGACCTGGGCACGAAGGGCGGGCTGCGCACCGACACCCACGCGCGCGTGCTGCGCGAGGACGGGTCTGTCATCCCCGGGTTGTACGCGGCCGGGAACAGCAGCGCCGCGGTCATGGGACACACCTACGCCGGGCCGGGCGCCACCATCGGGCCGGCGATGGTCTTCGGGTTCCTTGCCTCACGCCACCTGGCCACCCAGAATCGCACTGGAGGTCGATGATGACTGAGATCCGCACGATCGACGCGGGTGCGCCGCCGGCGCGGTTCGCCCGTGGCTGGCACTGCCTGGGGCTGGCCGACACCTTCCGCGACGGGAAACCCCACGCCATCGAGGCGTTCGGCACCAAACTCGTGGTGTTCGCGGGCGAGGACGGCACACTCAACGTCCTGGACGCCTACTGCCGCCACATGGGCGGCGATCTGAGCCAGGGCAGTGTCAAAGGCAACGAGGTGGCCTGCCCGTTCCACGACTGGCGCTGGAGCGGCAACGGCAAATGTGCCTCGATCCCCTACGCCAAACGGGTTCCGCTGCGTGCCCGCACGCGCTCGTGGCTCACGCTGGAAGAGAACAAGCAGCTGTTCGTGTGGCACGACCCGCAGGGCAATCCGCCGCCCGAGGACGTCGTGATCCCGCGCATCGACGGCATTTTCAGCGGCGAGTGGAGCAACTGGACCTGGGATTCGGTGCTGATCGAGGGCTCCAACTGCCGCGAGATCATCGACAACATGGTCGACATGGCGCACTTCTTCTACATCCACTACGCCTTCCCGACCTACTTCAAGAACGTGTTCGAGGGCCACATCGCGACGCAGTACCTCAACACCAAGGGCCGCCCGGATGTCGGCATGGCGTCCAACTACGGCGGCGAGGACAACCTGCTGCGCTCGGAGGCGTCCTACTTCGGCCCGTCGTACATGATCAACACGCTGCTGAACACGTACAAGGGCTTCGAGATCGAGAACGTCCTGATCAACTGCCACTACCCGGTCACGCCGACGTCGTTCGTGCTCCAGTGGGGCGTCAGCGTGAAGAAGCTGCCCGGTGTGGACGACGAGCAGGCCGACAAGATCGCGGGCAAGTTCGCCAAGGGCATCGGGGTCGGGTTCCTGCAGGACGTGGAGATCTGGCGCAACAAGTCCCGCATCGACAACCCGCTGCTGTGCGAGGAGGACGGCCCGGTCTACCAGCTGCGCCGCTGGTACGAGCAGTTCTACACCGACGTCGAGGACGTCACCGAGGACATGACGCGGCGGTTCGAGTTCGAGGTGGACACCACCAAGGCCAACGAGGTGTGGGCCCAGGAGGTCGCCGAGAACCTGGCCCGCCAGCAGGAGGCGGGGGTCGCGGGATGACCACCGCCGAGCGCACCGAGTTCCTCTCCGGCGGGCTGCGGCCGCATGCCTGCGCGTCCTGCGGCACCCGGGTGCTGGTGAAGAAGAACAGCGTCAAGCACACCAGCATCCAGTGGACGACGGACGCGGGAAGCTGCCCGGTGTTCGCCGAACAGGCCGAGGCCGGGGAGAACACGGCGTTGCTCGACACGTGCCCGAAGCTGGTGGACAGCATCGGCGCGGCGGTACGGGACGGGGAGTTCGGGGTTCTCGATGCCGGATAGCTACGCGCTGACCGTCGCCGAGGTGATCGCGGAAACGGCCGAGGCATCCTCGATCGTGTTCGACGTGCCCGAGGAGCACGTCTCGGTGTTCCGTTACCGGCCAGGCCAGTTCCTGACGCTGCGGGCGGGCGAGGTGGCGCGCTGCTACTCGTTGTCCAGCGCGCCGCACGAGGGTTCGCGGCTCAAGGTGACGGTCAAGCGCACCGAGGGCGGGTACGGGTCGAACTGGTTGTGCGACAACGTCTCCGCTGGGTCCAGTGTGGACGTGCTGCCACCTTCCGGGGTGTTCACGCCGGAATCGCTGGACGCCGATCTGCTGTTGTTCGCGGGTGGCAGCGGGATCACACCGGTGATGGCCATCCTGAAATCGGCGCTGCGTCACGGGTCGGGGCGGATCGTGCTGGTGTACGCGAACCGGGACGAGACTTCGGTGATCTTCGCGTCCGAGCTGGCCGCGATGGCGCGGGAGCATCCGGAGCGGCTGGTGCTGGTGCACTGGCTGGAAAGCGTGCAGGGGCTGCCGTCGGTGACGCAGCTGCGCGAGCTGGCGCGGCCCTACGCGGAGTTCGACGCGTTCCTGTGCGGTCCGGAGGCGTTCATGACCGCCGGGAAGCAGGCGTTGAAAGACCTCGGGATGCCGCGCAAGCGGATCCACCTGGAGCGGTTCGTGTCGCTGGGCGGGAACCCGTTCGAGGACCGGGCTTCCGCGGCGGCTTCCGACGAGGCCGGAACGACCGAGCTGTCCGTGGACCTGGACGGCTCGCAGCACTCGTTTTCCTGGCCTCGCCAGGAGAAGCTGCTGGACTTCCTGCTGGCCCGCGGGCTGGACGCGCCGTACTCGTGCCGCGAGGGACAGTGCAGCGCGTGCGCGTGCCGGATCGTCTCCGGTGAGGTGAAGATGCTGAACAACGAGATCCTGGATTCCGAGGACATCGACGACGGCATCGTGCTGGCGTGTCAGTCGGTACCGTTGACCGACGAGGTTTCGGTCACCTACGAGTAGGAGTTCCCGCGTTGCCCATCGATCCCGACGTCGCCCTCGGCGCCGAACTCGACGAGCTGACCTTCGCCTGGACGTCCTCCGACGTGCTGCTCTACCACCTGGCGCTGGGCGCGGGTGCCAAGCCGACGGATCCGCGGGAGCTGCGCTACACCTACGAGCGGGACCTTCGCGTGCTGCCGACGTTCGCGACGGTGGCGGCGAACCTGCGTGTGTTCGATCCCCCGGTGGTGTCTTTTCCCGGCATCGAGATCGATCTGGCGAAGGTCGTGCACGGGACGCAGGCGGTCACCGTGCACCGGCCGATCCCGGTCGAGGGCGAGGCGACCGCGCGGACCCGGATCGTGGACATCCAGGACAAGGGCAAGGCGGCGGTGATCGTCAACGAGACGTCGGTGGTTTCGTCGGACGGTTCGCCGTTGTGGACGGCCCGGTCGAGCATCTTCGCCCGCGGCGAGGGCGGGTTCGGCGGTCCGCGGGGCTCGTCGTCGCGCGTCGAGCTGCCGGACCGCGAGCCGGACGCGGTGATCGACACGCCGACGCTGCCGCAGCAGGCGCTGCTGTACCGGCTGTGCGGCGACCGGAACCCGCTGCACATCGACCCGGAGTTCGCCCGATCGGCGGGCTTCGACGTGCCGATCCTGCACGGGCTGTGCACGTACGGTGTGGTCGCGAAGGCCGTGACGGATGCGTTGCTGGACGCCGATGTCACCCGGGTGGGTTCGTTCTCCGCACGCTTCGCCGGAATCGTGCTGCCCGGCGAAACGCTGCGGACGAAGGTGTGGCGCACGGACGACGGCCTGGTGCTGACGACCACGGCCGTGGAGCGGGACGCCCCCGTGCTGGCGGACGCCGTGCTGGTGTTTACAGACCGCTGACCAGCATGGAGACCATTCCGGCGCCCATCAGGGCCCGGCACACCTGCCGCACCGCGCGGTGGTCGCGCAGGCTTTCCGTGCGCGCCCACCGCGCACCGACGATGCCGGAGCGGACGATGTCGACGGCGAAGTAGGCGAGCGCGGCCAGCGCGAGCACGGGCCAGGCGAGCTTGCCACCCGGCATCGACAACCACGGCCCGTCGGGGTGACCGGGCATCGCGGTGATCAGGTACAGCATCGCCGCGGCGGAGACCAGGTGGTGCACCGCGCAACAGCGGCGCCCCCGCACCGCGGCGACGAAGAACCAGCCCGCCGTGAGCACGAGGATCGCCTGCCACCCGGCGGCCGGAACGGGCCCGCCGAGCGGTGAGACCATCGCGAGCATCGCCAGGACCATCAGCAACTCGGCGAGGTCCATCTGCCGCGTGTCCGCCGTGGTGGTGGCGTCCAGGCGCACCAGCCGGACCACGCTGGGTACCGCCAGCAGCGCGAACGCCACCGTGAGGCTCCACGCGAGGACGGCAGGCAGGTTCATGGGTACCAAAGTCGCCCATGGGGGCGGGCAAAGCTAGCGGTCATCGAGGTGAATCCGGCACCTCCCGACGGCGTAGTTCGTGTGCGATGCGCGAAGGGCGGGTGACTGAAAATCGCCGGTGTTTGACTGCGTATTGTGACGGGAACCACAGACCGTAGGCGACGTCAGGAAAGGACAAGGACGATGCCGGCCACCGAACCGATCACCGACACCCTCATCGCGAACGACGAGGACACCACCCCCGAGACCGTGCTGGTCGACGACGAGAGCCACCTCATCCGCGGTTACGACTGAGCCAGCACCAGCCCGCTCGTCGGTACGCCCGTGCCCGCCGTCACCAGCACGTGTGACGGCGCGGCCACCTGGTTGACCGAAGTACCCCGGATCTGCCGGACACCCTCCGCGATGCCGTTCATCCCATGGATGTATGCCTCGCCGAGCTGCCCGCCGTGCGGGTTGAGCGGCAGGGAGCCGTCCAGTTCCAGCGCACCGGACGCGACGAACCCGGGTGCCTCCCCGCGGCCGCAGAACCCCAGTTCCTCCAGCTGCATCAGGACGTACGGCGTGAAGTGGTCGTAGAGCACCGCCACGTCCATGTCCGACGGTCCCGCGCCCGACTGGGCCCACAGCTGCCGCGCGACCACACCCATCTCCGGCAGTCCCGCGAGCTCGTCCCGGTAGTAGCTGGTCATGACGTACTGGTCCGGTCCGCTGCCCTGGGCGGCCGCCGCGATCACGGCGGGCGTCTGCCGCAGGTCCCGCGCCCGCGTCGCGCTCGTGACCACCAGCGCGACGCCGCCGTCGGACTCCTGGCAGCAGTCCAGCAGCCGCAACGGTTCGGCGATCCACCTCGACGACTGGTGTTCCTCCAGGGTGATCGGCTTGCCGTGGAACCACGCGCTGGGGTTGGTCGCCGCGTGCTTGCGGTCCAGCACCGCGACCCGGCCGAAGTCCTCGGTCGTCGCGCCGAACTCGTGCAGGTACCGCTGCGCCACCATGGCCACGGTCGCCGCCGGGGTCGCGATGCCCATCGGGTAGTGGAACGCGTTGTCCACCCCTGAGGAGTTCACCTGTCCCGCCGCCGCGCTGGAGACCTGGCCGAACCGGTGCCCGGACCGCTCGTTGAACGCCCGGTACGCGACCACCACCTCGGCCACCCCGGTCGCGACCGCCATCGCCGCCTGCTGGACCGTGGCCGCCGCCGCGCCGCCGCCGTAGTGGATGCGGCTGAAGAACGTCAGCTCCGGGATGCCCAGCTCCCGCGCGACCGCGATCTCGGCGTTGCCGTCCATCGTGAACGACACCAAACCGTCCACATCGGACGGAGTCAGCCCGGCGTCGTCCAGTGCGGCGCGCACCGCCTCCGCCGCCAGCCGCAGCTCACTGCGCCCGGAGTCCTTCGAGAACTCGGTCGCGCCGATCCCGGCGATCGCCGCCTTGCCCGACAGGGTCATGATCCCAGCTCCACGGTCACCGTCCCGCTCACGTGCGCGCCCAGCTGCCCGGTCCCGGTCACCTCGACGACCGCGACCCGGCCCTCCAGCGACGCCACCCGGCCGGTGAACACCAGCTTGTCCCCGGCGTAGCACGGCACGCCGAGCTTGATCTTGATCGACCGCACGAACGCGTCCGGTCCGGCCCAGTCGGTGACGAACCGCTGCACGAGCCCGGTGTCGGTCAGGATGTTGAGGAAGATGTCCTTCGAGCCGCGCGCGATCGCGGCGTCCCGGTCGTGGTGCACGTCCTGGAAGTCGCGGGTGGCCAGCGCGGTGCTGATCACGAACGTCGGCGTGACGTCGAAGGCCAGCTCCGGCAGCTCGGTCCCGACGGCGGTCATCGCGCCACCTTCCAGGCGGGCAGGGTCAGGTCGTCGTCCACCCTCACGAATGTCGCGGTGACCGGCTGCCCGATGTGGACCTCCGCCGGATCGGCGCCGATCAGCTCGCCCAGCATCCGCACGCCCTCCTCCAGTTCGACCAGCGCGATCACGAACGGCAGCTTCTTGCCCGGCACCGCGGGCCGGTGGTGCACGACGAAGCTGTGGACCGTGCCGCGCCCGCTCGCGACCACCCAGTCCGGCTTCGCGTCCAGGTCGCCGTCCGGCGGCATCGGCCCCGGCGGATGCCGCAGCGTCTCGCCCCAGCGCTGGATCCGCAGCTCACCGGCTTTCGTGCCCTCCCAGAAGAACTCGGTGTCGCGGCTGATCACCGGCCGCAACGCGCCCGGAGACGAGGGCGGCGGCGCGAACTTGAGCACCCGGAACAGCATGTCGGCGACCAGTTCGTCGCCGACCCACCACGATGTGCGCGTGGTGACGAACCAGCCCTCACCCAGCGCGGTCCGCTTCGGCCCGACCACGGACTCCAGCTCGGTCGTCGCCGCGACGTGCTCGCCGACCCGCAGGTGGCGGTGGTAGTTCTGCTCGGAGTTCGTCGCGACCACCGAGGTGAACCCGGCTTCGTCGAGCACGGTCATCATCGCGCCCAGCGGATCGTCCTCGGCGCGCTGCCCGTGCAGGCCGTTCATCGTCCACACCTGCGCCATCGCGGGCGGCGCGATGCCCTCGGCGTAGCGCGGGTCGGTGTCCCCGATCGCCTCGGTCCAGTTGTTGATCATCGCCTGGTTGACCGGGTCACGCGCGAACCGCTTCGACGACTCGCCCCGCGCGGCGATGCGGGCGGCGGCCTCCTCGACGCTCATCGCGGCACCCTCGGCAGTTTCAGCCCGGCCGTCGCGATCAGCTCGCGCTGGATCTCGTTCACGCCCCCGCCGAAGGTGAGCACGATGTTGCGCCGTGCCAGGACGTCCAGCCATTCCGCCAGTCCGGCCGTGTCCGGATCGGACAGATCCCCATGCCGTGCCACGATTTCCTCCATCAGCCGCGCCACCCGCTGGATGCGGTCGGAGGAGAACACCTTCGTCGCCGACGCGTCCGCGACGTCCAGTTCGGCGGCGGCCACCTGCCAGTTCAGCAGTTCGTTGATCCGCGTCACCGCCAGCGTCTCGCCCAGCGCGCGCCGCACGTCGGGCTCGCCGAGCAGGCCACGTTCGGCGGCCCAGGCCCGGACCCGGTCGTACAGCCCGCCGATCCGCCCGGCCGGGCCGAGCATCACGCGCTCGTGGTTGAGCTGCGTGGTGATCAGCTTCCAGCCCCGGTTCTCCTCGCCGACCAGCATCGACGCGGGCACCCGCACGTCGGAGTAGTAGGTGGCGTTGACGTGGTGGGCGCCGTCGCAGGTGATGATCGGCGTCCACGAATAGCCGGGGTCGGTGGTGTCGACGATGAGGATCGAGATGCCCTTGTGCTTGGGCGCGTCCGGGTCGGTGCGCACGGCCAGCCAGATGTAGTCCGCGTCGTGCCCGCCGGTGGTGAAGATCTTCTGCCCGTTGACCACGTAGGAGTCGCCGTCGCGCACCGCGGTGGTGCGCAACGAGGCCAGGTCGGTACCCGCGTCCGGTTCGGTGTAGCCGATCGCGAAGTGCACGTCACCGGCGAGGATTTTCGGCAGGAAGCACGCCTTCTGCTCCGGCGTGCCGTACTCCTGCAGCGTCGGCCCGACGGTCTGCAACGTCACCGACGGCAGCTGCACGTCGGCGCGCGCGGCTTCGTCGGCGAAGAGGTGCTGTTCGAGGACGCCGAGCCCGCCGCCGCCGAACTCCTCCGGCCACCCGGCGCCGAGGCGGCCGTCGGTGCCCATGCGCCGCACGATGCGCCGATAGACCTCGCCGTGCCGTTCCCGCAGCAGCGCCTGCCGCTCCTCTTGCGTGACCAGCCCGGCGAAGTAGTCGCGCAGCTCGTCGCGTAGTTTCCGTTGCGGCGCGGTCAGTTCGATGTGCATCAGCCCTCCTCCACCAGATCGCCGAGCCGGTCCAGCCGGTCACCCGCCCCGCCGGTGAACGCGGCCAGCTCCTTGACCAGCCCGTAGTGGCGGTGCAGCGGATAGGTGATGTCCACGCCGAGGCCGCCGTGCAGGTGGTGGCACAGCGCCAGCGCCTTCGGGGCCTCCTCGGCCAGCCAGTACGCGGCGACCGCGAGGTCTTCGTCCGGGTCGAGCCCTTCCGCGAGCCGCCACACCGCCGACAGCGCCGCGAGATGCAGCGTGCGGGAGGCGATGTAGACGTCGGCGATCTGCTGGGCCACGGCCTGGAATGTCGCGAGTGGACGGCCGAACTGCTCACGCTGCCGCACGTGCCCGGTGGTCAGCGCGAGCGCCCCGGCCACGGCTCCGTCGCCGAGCGCGACCGCGCCCGCGAGCGCGAGCCGGTGCAGGTCGGCGGGCGCGGCGTCGCGCACCAGGTCTGCTTCCCCGACCCGGACCCCGTCCAGGCGCAACGTCGTGCCGTGCACCTGCGCGCCCTCGGCCCGCGGGTCGACGAGGAACACCCCGGTGCCCCACGGCAGGGTGGCCGGAACCAGCACGCAGCGCGCGTCCGGCAGTGACGGCACCCGGGTCTTCGTGCCGGTCAGCGCCCATCCGCCGTCGACGGCGGCCGCCTGCGTGGACGGCTCCGCGGGCAGGGGCGCGGACGGCTCGTGCACGGCGGCGGTGACCACCACCTCGCCGGAGGCGATCTCGGGCAGCCAGCGGGCCCGCTGCTCGGGGCTGCCGTGCCGGTTGAGCGGCAGCACCCCCAGCGCCAGCGCGGCCAGCGCCGGCACCTCGGCACCGGCGCGGCCGACCTCGGTGAGCACCACCGCGACCTCGGCGGGACCGAGCCCGTCCCCGTCCAGCTCGGCGGGCACGGCAAGGGCGAGCAGCCCGGCCTTCGCCAGTGCCGGCCACGCGTGCTCGGGTTCCCTGGCCAGCACCTCCGCGGTCAGCGCGGCGATGTCGGCCTGGGTCGCATCCAGGGTGAAGTCCACACCGGCTCCTCGACTGCAAGACTGAAACCTGTTCTAGTCTTAGTCGAGGAGCGACGGCTAGGCAAGGGCCGAGGCGGCCTCCAGCAGTTCCCTCATCTCTTCCCGCACCGCGTCGGTCAGCGACCACAGATCTGGAACGAGTTCTCGTGCAGCGAGCAGCCCGATGTCGACCTTGCCGGCATAGGACAACACGGTCACGTTCAGGCCCGCGCCGTGAAAGACCGGCCCGAGCGGGTAGAACGCCGTGACGCGCGCGCCGACGAAGTACAGCGGCACCGGCGGCCCTGGCACATTGGAGACGACCAGGTTGTGCACCACCGGATGCCGGTCGGCCAGCCGCAGCGCCGAATAGGCCCGCACCGCGAGCCCGAACAGGCCGGGCGCGGCGAACTGCGCCCAGTCCCGCAGCATGTCCGCGTCGATCTCGTGGTGGTGCTCCTTCGCCTGCCGGTTGCTCTCCGCGAGCGCGTACACCCTGGCCGCGGCTTCCGGCAGGTGCGTCGGCAGGGTCACGAAGAAGGCGGACACCTTGTTGTTGCTCGCGTCGTCGCGGCTCGTGCGGTCCTCGGTCGAGACCGGAACCGTCGCGACCAGCGGGTCCTTGGGCAGCTCGCCGCGTCCTTCGAAGTAGCGGCGCAGCCCGCCCGCGCACAGGGCGAGCACGACGTCGTTGACCTTCACGCCGAACGCGTTCTTCACCGTCTTCACGTCGTCCAGGTCGACGGTGGTGTAGGCGATGCCGCGGACGCCGGTGATCGTGGCGTTGAACGACGTGCGCGGCGCCGTGAACGGCACCGGCATGCCCTGGCGGCGCAGGGCGCGGCCGATCCAGCGCGGCGCCATCCCGGCCAGTCCCGGCAGCAGCTTCGCCAGCTCGACCGGGCGGCGCGCCAGCTCCTGCACGCTGCTCCGCAGCAGTTCGAGGTGGGAGGGCGGCTCGGGGTTGGACCCGGGCGCGGGCAGCGGCGGAAGTTCACCCGGTTCGGTGCCCGCCAGGTAGGCGATCAGGCTCGCCCCACCGACGCCGTCGACCGTCGCGTGGTGCATCTTGAACATCACCGCGACGCCGTCGCCGGGCAGGCCCTCGATGACGTACATCTCCCACAGCGGGCGGCTGCGGTTGAGCGGCTGCCCGGCGAAGTGGGCGCACAGCTCGGCCAGCGTCTCGCGGTCGCCCGGCGCGGGCACGCCGACGCGGTGCAGGTGGTGGTCGATGTCGAAGGTCTCGTCCTCGACCCACACCGGGTGCAGGAGGTTCAGCGGCGAATTGTGCAGTTTCCGCCGGAACTCCGGGATCGCCTCGATGCGCTCGGCGAGCATCCGTTTGAACTCGGCGAAGCGATATCCACCGGGAATGGTGGAGCCGTCCAGGGTGAGCAGCCCACAGACGTGCAGGACCTGCGAAGACGTTTCCAGGTAGAGGAAACTGGCGTCGAGACCACTGAGCGGTTGCACCCTTCGAGGATAAGCGGGATTGACTACGATCTCCTGCCATGCGACCCCGTTTCCTCACCCGCCGGGCGATCCAGCTCGCCCTGACCGCGAACGCGCTCCGGCCGGTACCCGGGACGCGCGCCTCGGTGCCGTCGTTCTTCGCCGGCTGGCTGACCGGGGAGCTGGCGCCGCACCTGCTCGCGCTCACCGCGGCCGACACCGCGGCGCACCTCGCCCGCCACGGCGCGCGCTCGGCCGCGGACCGGGTGGCGCTGGGCATGGCCGCGGCCTCGGCCGCCGGGCTGGGCTCGCTGATCGCGACGTCGCAGAAGGCGAAGGGCGTGGTCGACCAGGCGCTGGCCGAGGCCCTGGGGCCGAAGTACGCGGAGGACCTGTCGCGCCCGCTGGACCCGAAGGACCTGGCGACGCCGTGGGGGCAGCTGGTGCTGCCGTTCCGGATGCGCAACCCGGAGGTGCGGCGTGACCGCAACCTGGCCTACGCGCCGGGTGGGAAGCGGTTCCTGATGGACGTCTACCGGCCGCGTGAGCCGGTCGAGGGGCGCCCGGTGCTGCTGCAGATCCACGGCGGCGCCTGGATGATCGACAGCAAGGACCACCAGGGCATCCCGCTGATGCTGCACATGGCGCAGCGGGGATGGGTCTGCGTGGCGGTCAACTACCCGCTCTCCCCCAAGGCACACTGGCCGGACCACGTCGTCGGCGTCAAGCGGGCGGTGGCGTGGATCCGCGAGCACATCGGTGACTACGGTGGCGACCCGTCGTTCCTGGCCGCGACGGGTGGTTCGGCGGGCGGCCACCTGGCAGCGTTGCTCGCCCTGACCCCGAACGATGCCGGGTTGCAGCCGGGCTTCGAAGACGCCGACACGACCGTGCAGGCGTGCGCCCCGCACTACGGCGTCTACGACTTCGCCGCGACGAGCGGTTCGCGGGCCAGCAAGGCGCGGATGGAGGGCCTGCTGGCGCGGTACGTGGTGGGCAAGGACCCGGCCCGCTTCCTGGACGACTACATCGCCGCGTCCCCGCTGGACCGCATCACCGAGAAGGCGCCGCCGTTCTTCGTGATCCACGGAGCGAACGACTCCCTGGTCCCGGTCCGCGAGGCACGTGGTTTCGTCCAGCGGCTGCGGGAGACGTCGGAACAGCCGGTGGCCTACGCCGAGCTGCCGGGGGCGCAGCACGCGTTCGACGTGTTCCCGTCCATCCGGTCGGCACACGTGGTACGCGGCGTGGAGCGCTTCCTGGACTGGACGTACTTGCGCTGGCTGCGCGACCACACCTGACTGGAACTCGCGCGGCTACAGCAGGTCGAGGGGGTGCGCGGAGCCGGGGGCGTCGGGGAGCCAGTCCTGGAACGAGCGCGTGAAGCGGTACCAGCGCCCGTCCCGGCCCAGGCGCAGCTGCAACGGGCCCCGGGTGATGCGGTTGCGCCAGATCTTCGTCTCGCCGGGCAGGCCGGACTCGTCCAGTTCGGCCAGCACCTCGTAGAACTTCCCGGCCGGTGGCTGCCAGACCTCCCGCAACGCGGCGAGACCGCCACGGCCCGCCTCACGCCACGCGATCGCCCACCGCGTCAGCTCGCGGCTCGACATACCGGCTTCCGCGGCCAGCGGGGCGACACCGCCGTGCGGAGCGCTCGCCGCGCGGCGCGCCAGGTCCTCGTCCACGGACAGGTCCGCGAGCCCGCCACCGGTGACCAGCTGCCAGGCTCGCGCCGCGGCGTCCGCCGCCAGTGCCGCCAGCGCCTCCGCCCGCACGCCACTCGCGGGCGGCGGCGGCAACGCCAGCTCGGCGGGCCGTCCCGGCGCGGCGGGCGGCGACGGCAGCGACGGAACCGCCGCGGGCTCACGGGCGAACGCGTCGGCAGGCGCGATCCCCTGCTCCGTCCGCTTCGGCAGCTTCGGGCGCTTCGGGGCCGGGCGGCGGCTCCGCAACTCGGCCAGCAGCTCCGCGCGATCCTTGCCCCGCACCAGGAACAGCGTGAACGGGTCCTCGTCGACCTCGTCCGCCACCAGATAACACACGGCGGCGGAGTGCTTGCACGGGTCGGCGTGGTCCGGGCACGAGCACCGCGGCTTGAGGTCACCCGGCCCGGGCAGCAGGTCCGCTCCCGCGGCGCGGGCGTGCTCGGCCAGATCCGGTGGCAGCTCACCGTCGAGCAGCGCCGCCGTGTACCCGACCTGGCGGCCGATCGTGGTCAGCAACGCGTCCCACTGCGCCGTGGTGAACTGCTGCGTCCGGATGGTCACGCGGTAGGGTGACGGCCGCGAACCCCACACCGCGGCGCGGATCTGCCCCGGCCCGACCTCGAGCGACTCCACGAAACCCTTGCGCGCGTACGTGCGCCCGCGCGGCAGCCGGTTCGGGTCGAGCTTGGCACGGCCCTCCAGCGCCTGCACCCACGCCCGGCCCCACCAGGTGCCGCCGAACGTCCGCCTGCTCATCCCGGCTCCCCGAGCCGCACCAGATCGGTCAGCTCATCGTCGGACAGTTCGGTGATCCAGTCCTCGCCCGCACCGATGACGCTCTCGGCCAGGCCCCGCTTCTCGGCGAGGACCCCGGCGACGCGCTCCTCCAGCGTGCCCTCCGCGATGAGGCGGTGGACCTGCACCGGCCGGTCCTGCCCGATCCGGTACGCGCGGTCGGTCGCCTGGTCCTCGACCGCCGGGTTCCACCACCGGTCGTAGTGGATGACGTGCGTCGCGCGGGTCAGGTTCAGCCCGACGCCGCCCGCCTTCAACGACAGCAGGAACACCGGCACGTCGCCGCCCTGGAAACGGGACACCATCTCCTCGCGTTGCCGCGCCGAGTTCGCCCCGGACAGCACCTGCACGGGCAGACCACGCTCGGTCAGGCGGGTTTCGAGCAGACGGCACAGCTGCACGTACTGGCTGAACACCAGGACGCTCTCGCCCTCGTCGAGGATCACGTCGAGCAGTTCCTCGAACGCGGCCAGCTTGCCCGAGCGCCCGGTGACCGGCCCCTTCTCCTTGAGGTACTGCGCCGGGTGGTTGCAGATCTGCTTCAGCTCGGTGAGCAGCTTGAGCACCTGCCCGCGCCGCTGCACGCCCTTCGACTCGCGGATCACGGCCAGGTTCTCCCGCACCACCGCCTCGTACAGGGTGGCCTGCTCGGTCGTCAGCGGCACGTACCGGTCGGTCTCGGTCTTGCGCGGGAGTTCCGGCGCGATGTCGGGGTCGGACTTGCGGCGCCGCAACAGGAACGGCCGCACCGTCGACGCGAGCCGTTCGATGCTGCCCGCGTCGCGGTCGCGCTCGACCGGGCGGGCGATGGTCCGGCGGAAGTGTTCCAGCGTGCCGAGCAGGCCGGGCGTCGTCCAGTCCAGGATGGACCACAGCTCGGTCAGCCGGTTTTCCATCGGCGTTCCGGTCAGGGCGATGCGCGCGGCGGCGGGGATCTTCCGGAGTTCCTCGGCCGTGACCGACAGCGGGTTCTTCACGTGCTGCGCCTCGTCCGCCGCGACCAATCCCCAGTCCACTTCGGACAGCACCGCGCGGTCGCGCCGCAGGACGCCGTAGGTGGCGAGGACCACCGAATCCGGTTCGAGGTCGTCGAGGTGGCGCCGCCCGCCGTGGAACCGCCGCACCGGAACCTTCGGCGCGAAGCGGGCGAACTCGCGTTCCCAGTTGCCCAGCAGGGACGTCGGGCACAGCACGAGCGTCGGCCCGGAACCGGGCGCGCGGCGGTGCAGGTGCAGTGCGATGAGCTGGATCGTCTTGCCCAGGCCCATGTCGTCGGCGAGGATCCCGCCCAGCCCCAGTTCGGTCATGCGGGACAGCCAGGACAACCCGGCGAGCTGGTAGGGCCGCAGCGTGGCCTGCAGGTCCGGATGCGGCTCGACCGGCGAACCGGGCTCCCGCAACCGCCCGGCCAGGCCGTCGAGCACCGGCGGGGCCGCGAACTCCAGCTCCTCGTCGTCGAGCCGGAGCTCACCGGTGAGGGCGGCGGCGAGTGCCTGCGCGCCGGTAAGGGTGCCGCGCGGCTGCCGGAGCCGCGCGAGCAGCTGTGAATCGACGCGCACCCACTGCCCGCGCAGCCGCACCAGCGGGCGCTTGGCCTCCGCGAGCGCGGTGACCTCCTCGTCGGACAGCGCGGCGCCGCCCAGGCTGAGCTGCCACTTGAACCGCAGCAGGTCGGTCAGCCGGAACGCCGCCTGCCCTTCACTGCCCGGCGACGGCGTCACGCTCGCCTTCGCGCGCACGGATTCGCTGAACAGGCCGCGCGGCCACAGGACCTCGATACCGGCGGCGGACAACCCGTCCCGCCCGCCGTCGAGCAGATCCACGATCTCGTCGTCGTCCAGGGCCAGCTCCCCCGGCGCCGCCGCCTCCAGCATCCGGCCGAGCGGCGCCCAGGCTCGGGCACCTCGCCGCAGGCCGATGAGCAGCTGCGCTTCGACCTGCCCACCGAAGCGGGACAGGACCGCGTCCGGCGCGTCCCACAGCGTCGCCGCGTCGACGACGAGGCTCGGATCGGCGCGGCTGCGCAGGGCGAGGACGCCGGTGAACGCGAAGTCGTCCTCCGTTTCGGTCACCTCCACCCGCAGCTGGAGGTGCGCACCGGCCTCCTGTTCGGCGGCCAGGTCGGCGAGCCAGGCGACGCTCTCCTCGCCCAGCAGGGTCGGCTCCGGCGCCGCGAACGCGGGCCCGCCGGCCACGACACGGGCCGCCGGAGTGCGGACCAGGACGTCGGCTGTCGCGTCCCACAGGGCGCGGACCAGCGTTTCGGGCGAGTGCAGGCGGACGCGTTTGAGACCGGACAGCGGCAACGCGTGTGCTTCGGGCGGCAGGGCGGCGGCCAGATCGCGCAGGAGTTCCTCGTCGGCGCCGTCGAGCGGCCCGACGCGCCACGCGTCCAGATTCGCCCGCGTGGCCGCGGGCAGGACCCGCCCGCGGGAGATCAGGTTCAGCCCCGCGGCGACCGCGGCCGACCACACCCGCAGCGACGGGCTCGCCTCGGTCAGGCCGAGCAGCCGCGGGATCGCTTCGGACAGCGGGAGGACGTGGGCGTCGACCTTGGTGCGGCGGAAGGACTTGCCCGCGGGCAGCACGAGTTCGACCGGTGTCGGCCCCGGTTCGCCGCCCCACAGGGCGAGCACGCCGTCACGCGGCGGGTCCGAGGGCACGAAGATCGCCTCGGAGGTCGCATCCCATTCCACGGCGCTCACGATAGGCGCCACCACCGACGGTTCAGGACCGAGGCAACCCCAGCAGGCGTTCCGCCGCGACGGACAGCAGGATCTGCTCCGTGCCGCCGGCGATGCTCAGGCACCGGGTGAGCAGGAACTCGTGCTGGGCGGCGCTCGTCGCGTCGGTCACCAGGACACCGGCCTCCCCCAGCAACTCCAGCGCGGTTTCGGCCGCGGCCTGCCGGTGCCGGACGCCGATCAGCTTCCGCACGCTCGACTCCGCGCCGGGGTCCTGCCCGGCCAGCCGCCGCAGCGTGGCGCGCAGGTCGAGCAGCGCGCACGCCGACCCCTCGGCCACCAGCGCGCCCAGGCGCTCCAGCACCGCCGGATGCGGATCGGGCACCGAGGCCAGCAGTTCCTCCACCGCCTCGCCGACCGACGAACCGCCGCTCATCGCGACGCGCTCGTTGGCCAGCGTCGTGCGCGCCAGGCGCCAGCCGCCGTTCACCTCGCCCACCACGTTCTCGTCCGGGACGAACACCTCGTCCAGGAAGACCTCGTTGAACCGCTCCACCCCGGTGATCTCCCGCAGCGGCCGCACCTCGATGCCGGGTGAGGACATGTCGACCAGAAAGTAGGTGATACCACGGTGCTTCGGCGCGTCCGGATCGGTCCGCGCCAGGCAGATGCCCCAGTCGGCCTCGCGCGCCAGTGACGTCCAGACCTTCTGCCCGGACAACATGAATCCACCGTCCACTTTGGTCGCTCGCGTGCGCAGCGAAGCGAGGTCCGAGCCCGCGCCCGGCTCGCTGAACAGCTGGCACCAGGTCAGCTCGCCCCGCAGGGTGGGCATCGCGAACCGCTCCCGCTGCCCGTCCGTGCCGTGCTCCAGCAGGGTGGGCACGGCCCAGGCGCCGATCACCAGATCGGGCCGGGTCACGCCCGCCCGCGCGAGTTCGGCGTCGATCACCAGCTGCTGGGCGGGTGTCGCGTCCACGCCGTACGGCGCGGGCCAGTGCGGCATCAGGTAACCGGAGGTGACCAGCCGTTCCCGCCGCTCACCCTCGGGCAGCGCGGCGATTTCCCCGGCGGTCGCCCGCACCTGCGGATCCGTGTCCACGTCCACCGTCAACGAGCGCCGGACACCCGACAGGGCGAGGGATGCCGCCTCGCGCCGCCACCCGGCCGAACCACCGAGCCACTGCCGCAGTGACACCGCGCGACGCAGATAGCGGTGCGCGTCATGCTCCCAGGTGAAACCGATTCCACCGAGGACCTGGATGCAGTCCTTCGCCGTGTCCACCGCCGCGTCCAGCGCCCCGGCCGCGGCGACCGCCGCGGCGAACGCGTGCTGCTCGGGCGACTCGCCGGCGGCCCTGGCCGCGTCCCACGCCAGCGCCGCGGCCGACTCCGACCGGCACAGCATCTCCGCGCACAGGTGCTTGACCGCCTGGAACGCCCCGATCGGACGGCCGAACTGCTCCCGGACCTTGGCGTAGTCGGCCGCGGTACGGACGCACCACCGCGCGATTCCCGCGGCCTCGGCCGCGGCCAGCGTCGCCGCGAACGTCCGGACGGAGCCGCCGAACACCGCGCCTTCACCCGCGGAAACCGTTCCGAAAGCGCGGGACGGGTCGAACGACTCCCCCGGCACGGCGCCGGACTCCCGCAGAAACCAACGGTCACCGTCCGAGACCAGCACGTGGGTCGCGTCGGCGTCGAGCACCGGCCCGCCGGGCGACAGCGCCACCCCGGCGCTCGCCGACCCGTCCGCGAACGCCGGGAGCAGCTCCTTCGCGGTCGGCGACCCACCGTGACGGGCGAGCAGCTGCGCCGCGAGCACCGTGCCGAAGACCGGTCCGGGCACCAGCGCGGCGGCTGCCTCCTCGACGGCCACCGCGGCGTCGAGGACCGTCCCGCCCGCGCCGCCCAGCTCCTCCGGCACGCCGATGCCGAACACGCCCATCGCGGCCAGATCGGCTCGCGTCCTGCCGTCGGAGCGGATGGTTTCGGCCAGGGCCCGCTGTTCGGCGGTGAGGAGGGACATGCGGGTCACTATAGAACGTGTTTCAGTTTTGTGGCCAGATCCACTCCGGGCGCGAGATCAGGCGACCAACCGGTAAACTGCGGAGTGAAACTGAAACAAGTTCCGGAGCAGGTGCCGATGGCCGGGAAAGCGAAGACGTCCACCCAACCCAAGAACGGGATGAGCGCGTTGTCCAGCGACGAGCTCGGTTCCGCCGCCCAGCGCGACCGTCGCAAGCGCATCATCGACGCGACACTGACCCTGGCGGCCAAGGGCGGCTACGACGCCGTCCAGATGCGGGCGGTGGCGGAGAAGGCCGATGTCGCACTGGGCACGCTCTACCGTTACTTCCCCTCCAAGATCCACCTGCTGGTGTCCGGTCTGGCGCGGGAGTTCGAACGCGCCCACGAGAAGCTGCAGCGCTCCAGCATCCCCGGCGACACGCCCACCGAGCGGCTCATCTTCGTGCTCAGCCGCAACACCCGGCTGATGCAGCGCGACCCGCACCTCACCGAGGCGATGGTGCGGGCGTTCATGTTCGCCGACACGACGGCCGCGGCCGAGGTCGAGCAGGTCGGACGGCTGCTGGAGAGCATGTTCGCGCGCGCGATGGGCATCGAGGACCCGACCGAGCACGACCGCGCGGTCTTCCACCTCATCGCCGACGTGTGGATGGCGAACCTGGTGGCCTGGGTCACGCGCCGCGCCTCCGCCGCGGACGTCGCGAACCGGCTGGAGCTGTCGGTGCACCTGTTGCTGGACAACACACGCTGAAGCCGTTCCGACGCGAACCGTGACGAAGACTGGGAGTTCGCTGTCAGCAACCTGGGAATTCCCTGTACATCCCGGATTCCCGGCGGCTGACTGCAACAAATCCCGATCATGCCCGCGTTTGGGTGGGCATGAAACGAAGGACGGCCGGCCGGATCGTGCTCCCCGCCGCGGTCTTCGGCGCGGTCGTCATGCTCGTCTTCACCGCCGAGCGCCATCAGGTCACGCCGACGGCGGGCACGGTCGCGCAGGTGAGCCTGCCGACCACCTCCCGGACGTCCGTCTCCGCGACGCCGGGCGACACCGTCAGCCCGGCGCCCACGCCCGATCCGGTTCCGGCTGAGGACGACACCGTCGCCCTGCGGGTCCGCGAGGCAGTGCAGGCGAAGATCGCGAGCGCGGCGGTCGGGGTCGAGGTGTACGACCGGCAGACCGGGGTCGTGCTGACGCAGGTCGACGCCGAGCGGCAGTTCTCCTCGATGTCCGTGGTCAAGCTGCTGATCGCGCTGGACGTGCTGCGCTCCGGGGGCACCGGGCGGAGCAGCCTGAGCCGCATGATCAGCACCAGCGACGACACCATCGCCAGCAGCCTGTGGGTCCAGCAGGGCGGCACTTCGATCGTCACCCGCATGGCCGACCTGATCGGGCTGACCGGCACCGAACCGCCGTCGTCGGCCGGGCAGTGGGGCTCGACGAAGCTGACCGCCGCCGACGTCGTCAGGATCTACAACTACATCGAGGACGACCTGCCCGACGACGACCGCAAGCTGCTCTACGACGCGATGTACCACGCGACCGAATCCGGCGCGGACGGCACGAACCAGTACTTCGGCATCCCGGACGCGCTGCCCCGCACCACATGGGCGATCAAACAGGGCTGGGGCACCAGCGGCTCGCAGGCCGTCTACAACACGACGGGCCTGATCGGCGACGACGCGCGGTACGTGGTGGTCGTGCTGACCAGCGCGCCGTCCCGCTACTACCGCACGATGCCCGTGGCGCTCACCACCGGCACCCGTGCCCTGTCCGAACTGGTCACCGGCTGACGCGGGCCACCAGCGCCGCCAGGGCGTCCAGCTTCCGGAGCGTGTCGCCCTCCGAGCCCGCCGGCAACGCCAGCGTGACGCGTTCGGCACCGGCCTCGGCATAGGCGTCCAGCAACGCCGGATCCGGTGGCGCGGAGGTCGCCGTCACCGGGACCGAGCCTGCCTGCGCGATCTGCGCGGCCGCCGCTTCCGGGTCGGGCAGCACGTTGGGCAGCCAGCCTGCGCCGAGCCGTTTCGCGCGGTCGAGCGCGGCGGTGCTGTTGCCTCCGATGTAGACCGGCACCGGCGACGGCGGTTTGGGCCACTGCCACACCGCGTCGAAGTCCACGTGCACGCCGTGGAACTCCGCCTCGTCGGATGTCCACAGTGTCCGCAGCGCCTGGATCTGCTCGTCCAGCAACGCGCCGCGGGTGCGCGGATCGGTCCCGTGGTTGCGCATCTCCTCGCGGTTCCAGCCGACGCCGACCCCGAACAGGAACCGCCCACCGGACAGCAGGTGCAGGCTGGCGACGGACTTCGCGGTGTGCAGCACGTCCCGCTGGATCAGCAGTGCGATCCCGGTGCCCAGTTTCAGGGTCGAGGTCGCCGCCGCGGCCGCCGTCAACGCCACGAACGGGTCGAGCGCCCGGTAGTAGGCGCGCGCCATCTCACCGCCGCGCGGGTAGGGCGTCTCCCGGCTGACCGGGATGTGCGAGTGCTCGGCCAGGAACAAGGCGTCGAACCCGCGCTCCTCGATCGCCTTCGCCAGCACCGCGGGGTGCGCGCTCTCGTCCGTGACGAAGGCGGTGATCCCGAGCTTCACCGGTAGCCGTCCGCGAGGGCCGCCAGCTCGTCGAGCTTCGTCAGCGTCTCGGCTTCGGGGCGGGTGTCCAGCAGGAACGTCACCCGTTCGACGCCGGCCTCGGCGTACCCGGCCAGCGCCTCCTCGTCACGGCCCGCGCCGAAGACGGTGAACGGCACGTCGGGGCGGCCCTGCTCGGCCAGCCACGCGCGCACGCGCTTGATCTCCTCCGGCGGGGTGTGGGCCCGCGGCATCCACGCGTCGGCGTGCCGGGCGAGACGGTTCAGGGCGGCCTCGCTCTCGCCGCCCACGTAGATCGGCGGGTGCGGCCGCTGCACCGGCTTGGGCCACTGCCAGATCGGGTCGAAGTCCACGTGCTTGCCGTGGAACTCGGCCTCGTCCCGCGTCCAGATCGTCTTGAGCGCCTCGATCTGCTCGTCGATCAGCGCGCCGCGAGTGCGCGGGTCGGTGCCGTGGTTGGCCATCTCCTCGCGGTTCCACCCGACGCCGACCCCCAGCCCCACCCGGCCGCCGGAGAGGAGGTCGAGGGTCGCGACCTCCTTGGCGGTGTGGATGACGTCACGCTGGATCAGCAGCGCGACACCGGTCACGAGGTGCAGCTCGGTGGTCTCGGCCGCCGCCGCGGTCAGCGCGACGAACGGGTCGAGCGTGCGGGAGTAGACCCGCGGCAGCTCCCCGCCGCCGGGGTAGGGGCTCTCCCGGCTGACCGGGATGTGCGAATGCTCGGCGAGCAGGAGCGAATCGAACCCGCGCTCTTCCAGGGCACGGCCGAGCGGGCCAGGGCGGATGCCTTCGTCGGTGACGAACGTGGAGATCCCGAACTTCATGCTTCCGCGTAACCGCCGGACCCGGGCGCGCTATTCCCGCCCGGCGGATTTCGCGGGGCCGGGGTCCACCGTGAGCCCCGCCACGGTGCCCGTCACGAGGCCGATCCAGAAGATCTTGGTGCCGAAGGCGTACATCTGGGCGACGGCGAAGAACAACGACACCGCGGTGGCCGCCAGCGTCACGACGTGCACGAGCCACTCGGACATCCCTGGCCCCCCGGCGATCAGCCCCCTGAGCAGCGCCGCGACCGCGGCACACCCCAGCGCGGGGATGGCCAGGTCGCCGGCCACGAGGAAGAGCTGCAGGATCGTGGCGTCCTCGAGCTCGTCCCGGGTCGCGTAGTAGGCGAACCCGGACAACACGCGGCGGTCGTACATGTAGTTGAACGCCGCCAGCCACAGCACGCTGAGCAGCGAGGCCAGCAGACCGAGCTTGAACGGGACGGTGACTGCCATGGCGGGGCGCGCCGCGCCGCTCTGGCGGGCCTGCACCACCGTCGCGACGGTTTGCACCAGGGTGGCGACGACGACGATCCACTGCACGGCGTCGGAATCGGGAGACACCGGATGATCATCCCGCAACCGGACCGCGCGGGGGGCCGGATTCCGCGGGAAATCCGGCCCCCGCCTCAGATGTTGCGCCGGTACTGGCCGCCGACCTCGAAGAATGCCTCGGTGATCTGGCCGAGCGAGCACACTCGGGCGGCATCCATCAGCACTCCGAACAGGTTCTCGCCGCGGGTGGCGGCTTCACGAAGCGCCTGGAGGGCTTCCTCGGCGTCGTGGTTGTGGCGCTGCTGGAAGTCGGCCAGGCGCGTCAGCTGCGACTGCTTCTCGTCCTCCGTCGCGCGCGCCAGCTCGACCTCGACCTCGTCCTCCTCGGGGTGCGGATTGCGGAACGTGTTCACCCCGACGATCGGCAGCGAGCCGTCGTGCTTGAGCCGCTCGTACAGCATCGACTCGTCCTGGATCTTGCCGCGCTGGTACCCGGTTTCCATCGCGCCCAGCACGCCGCCGCGCTCGGCCATCCGGTCGAACTCGGCCAGTACGGCCTCCTCCACCAGATCGGTCAGCTCGTCGATGACGAACGAGCCCTGCAACGGGTTCTCGTTCTTCGACAGGCCCCACTCCTTGTTGATGATCATCTGGATGGCCATCGCGCGGCGCACCGAACTCTCCGTCGGCGTCGTAATGGCCTCGTCGAAAGCGTTGGTGTGCAACGAGTTCGCGTTGTCGTACAGCGCGCACAGTGCCTGTAGCGTGGTGCGGATGTCGTTGAAGCTCATCTCCTGCGCGTGCAGCGACCGGCCAGAGGTCTGCACGTGGTACTTGAGCTTCTGCGACCGCTCGTTGGCCCCGTAGCGCTCCTTCATCGCCACCGCCCAGATGCGCCGCGCGACGCGGCCCAGCACCGAGTACTCCGCGTCCATCCCGTTGGAGAAGAAGAACGACAGGTTGGGCGCGAAGTCGTCGACGTCCATACCGCGGTTGAGGTAGGACTCGACGTAGGTGAACCCGTTGGCCAGCGTGAACGCCAGCTGCGAGATCGGGTTCGCCCCGGCCTCGGCGATGTGGTAGCCGGAGATCGACACCGAGTAGAAGTTGCGCACCCCGTGCTCGATGAACCACTCCTGGATGTCGGCCATCATGCGCAGGCTGAACTCGGTGGAGAAGATGCAGGTGTTCTGGCCCTGGTCCTCCTTGAGGATGTCGGCCTGCACCGTGCCACGCACGTTGCGCAGCGTCCACTCACGCAGGTCGTGGGCCTCCTCCGCCGTCGGCTCGCGGCCCTTCTCCGCGCGGAACGCCTCCATCCGCTGGTCGATCGCGGTGTTGAGGAAGAACGCCAGGAGCGTCGGCGCGGGGCCGTTGATTGTCATGGAGACCGAAGTGGACGGTGACGTGAGGTCGAACCCGTCGTAGAGCGCCCGCATGTCCTCCAGCGTCGCGATCGACACCCCGGAGGTGCCGACCTTGCCGTAGATGTCCGGGCGCGTCGCCGGATCGTGACCGTACAGCGTCACCGAGTCGAACGCGGTGGACAGCCGTTTGGCGTCCGAATCGGACGACAGGTACTTGAACCGGCGGTTGGTGCGGAACGCGTCACCCTCGCCGGCGAACATGCGCGCCGGGTCCTCACCCTCCCGCTTGAACGGGAAAACGCCCGCGGTGTAGGGGAAGTAGCCGGGCAGGTGCTCACGGCGCAGGAACGACAACAGCTCGCCGCGGTCGCCGTACCGTGGCAGCGCCACCCGCGGTATCCGGTTGCCGGACAGGGTTTCCCGCCACAGCTGGGTGCGCAGCTCCTTGTCCCGGATGCGGACGACCAGTTCCTCCTGCCGGTAGGACTCGGACAGTTCCGCCCAGCGCTCCAGCAGACCGGCCACCGAGGAGTCCACTTCGGACTCAGCCGTCGTCAGCAGACTCTCGATCGCCTGCGTGTCCGCGCCTTCCGCGGCCAGAGCGTCCTTCGCGGCGCGGAAGTGGTCCACCTTGCGGACCGCAGCGACCTGCTCGCGCGTCTTCTCGTGGTAGCCGCGCACGGTGGCGGCGATGTCGGCCAGGTAGCGCTCACGCGCGGCCGGGATGACGACCGACGCGCCCGTGGACGTCTTCGTGTCGGCCTTCGGCAGCTGGCCAGCCGACACCGACAGGCCGCGCTCGGCCAGCTCGTCACGCAGGAACTGGTACAGCGCGGTCACACCGTCGTCGTTGAAACGCGCCGCGCTCGTCCCGAACACCGGCATGTCCTCCGGCGAGGCCCCGAACTCCTCGCGGTTGCGCACCAGCTGCCGGGCCACGTCGCGACGGGCGTCCTCGGCGCCGCGGCGCTCGAACTTGTTGATCGCCACCGCGTCGGCGAAGTCGAGCATGTCGATCTTCTCCAGCTGCGACGCGGCACCGAACTCCGGCGTCATCACGTACAGCGAGTAGTCGACGTGGTCCACGATCCCGGCGTCACCCTGCCCGATGCCCGGCGTCTCGACGACCACCAGGTCGTAGCCAGCGGCCCGGCACGCCAGCACGGCCTCGTCCAGGCCCTCCGGCACCTCCCCGCTCGCCCCGCGAGTGGCCATCGACCGGAAGTAGACCTGCGCCCCGTCCAGGCCGTTCATCCGGATCCGGTCGCCCAGCAGCGCGCCGCCGCCCCGCCGCCGCGTCGGGTCGACCGCGAGGACGGCGATCCGCAGCTTGTCCTCCTGGTCCAGCCGGAACCGCCGGAGCAGCTCGTCGGTCAGCGACGATTTGCCCGAACCACCGGTGCCGGTGATGCCCAGGACCGGCACCGGGCGCGCCTTGGCCGCCTCGGTGACGCGGGCCAGGCGGTCCTCGGACACGCTGCCCGCCTGCAGCTGCGTGATGAACCGCGCCAGCGCGGGCACGTCACCGGACAGGAGCTTCTCGTCCGGCCCCGCGGACACCTCCGCCAGGTCGTAGTCGCACTCGGAGATCATCAGGTTGATCATCCCGGGCAGCCCCAGCTGGAGGCCGTCGTCCGGGGAGAAGATCCGGGCGACCCCGCGCGAGTGCAGCAGCTCGATCTCCTCGCGCACGATGACGCCGCCCCCGCCGCCGTACACCTTGATGTGCCCGGCGCCGCGCTCGTTCAGCAGCTCGACGAGGTAGCTGAAGTACTCGACGTGACCGCCCTGGTAGGCGCTGATCGCGACGCCGTGGGCGTCCTCGCTGATCGCGGCCGTGACGACCTCGTCCACCGACCGGTTGTGCCCGAGGTGGACGACCTCCGCACCCTGGGACTGCAGGATGCGCCGCATGATGTTGATCGAGGCGTCGTGCCCGTCGAACAGGCTCGACGCGGTCACGAACCGCACGGGGTGCACGGGGCGGTGCAGTGAGGCGTTCATCCCTCAAAAATACTTGGGCTTCCTACTATTGCAAACCCAAGTATGACCGCGGCGACATCCACCATGGGACGGTAACGATTCAGACGCTGCGCGGGCAGCACAAAGGGAGCGTCGGCCGATCGTGTGGTGCCGGGCCCCCGTCCGGCACTCCCTTCGAACTACCTCGTCAGCGCGCGTTGGCGGACCGCATGGCGATCCACTGCCGCATCGCGTACTCGACCAGCGTGATCAGCGTCTGCTTGGTCGACTCGCGGTCACGTGCGTCGCAGCGCACGATCGGGATGCTCTCGTCGATCGCGAGCGCTTCACGCACGTCGCCGAGCTCGTGGTGCACCTCACCGTCGAACGTGTTCACGCCGATGATGTAGGGCAGCCTGCGGTCCTCGAAGAAGTCGACCGGCGCGAACGAGTCCGCCAGCCGCCGCGTGTCCGCGAGCACCACGGCGCCGATCGCGCCCTTCACCAGGTCGTCCCACATGAACCAGAACCGCTGCTGCCCCGGCGTACCGAACAGGTACAGGATCAGGTCGCTGTCCAGGGACACGCGGCCGAAGTCCATGGCCACGGTCGTGGTGGCCTTGTTGGGTGTCTGGTCGAGGTTGTCGATGCCGCGGCTCGCGTCGGTCATCATCGCCTCGGTGGTGAGCGGCACGATCTCGGAGACCGAGCCGACGAAGGTGGTCTTGCCGGCACCGAAACCACCGGCGACGACGATCTTCGCCGAGGTCATGGTCTGCGGCGCGGTCTGCCGCGGTGCCTTAAAGCCGACGGAGTCCACTCAACACCCTTTCCATCAACATCAGATGCGCCTCGGCGTCGTCGTTGGTCGACATCGTGCGGTGCACGGTGACCAGGCCGGCATCCGCGGCATCGCTGATCAGGACTCTGGCCACGCCGATCGGGACCCGCAGCAGCGCTGCGATCTCCGCGACCGACCGCGGTGTCCGACATTCTTCCATGATCGAGCGGTGCTCGAACTGCACCGTCAGCGCTCCGGCGTCGAGCCGGGCGAGGACGGCGTCCTGGACCGAGATCAGCGTCTCGAGTTCCAGGGAGACCCGTGCCTTGGTGCGGCCGCCGGTGAGCGCGTAGGGGCGCACCACGGAGGTTTCCTCGGCGGGGTGGGTCTCGGGCTCCTCGCGCCGCGACGGCATGGGCCGGGGCGGTTGCGCGGGCTGCACGGGGTCGAAGAACCCGCTGCCCGGCGAGGAGTCGAACAGGCCGCCCGGCCGCGCCTGCGGTGGAGCGGGCGACGGTGACGGCGGGGGCTGCGGGGCCGGTGCCTGGTCAGCTTCGGCCGCCGGGGTCTCGGGTTCCGGTTCGCGCGACTTCTTGCGCTTCCGGCGGCCCCGCCCGGAGTCCAGGCTGAAGCTGTTCATCACGTCGGCGAACGTCGGCTCCGGTTCGCCGCCGGACGGGGAGCCACTCTCGGGTCCCGTGGTCATGTCGGCATCATCCCACCGGTTCGCCGATCAGGGCACCGGCGGCACCCTGCAGCTGAGCCCGCAGTTCGGGGGTGAGGATCTGGCCCACCCGGTCGACCAGCATGGTCATCTCATAGGCGACCTGGCCGATGTCGCAGTTCGGGGCGGCGAGGACGGCGAGGCACGACCCATCGCTGATGGACATCAGGACCATGATCCCGAGTTCCATCTCCACGACGGTCTCGTTGACCGCGCCCGCCTCGAAGCACCGCGCCGCGCCCTGGGTCAGGCTGACGAGCCCGGAAGCGACCGCGGCGAGCTGGTCGGCGCGGTCGAGCGGCAACCGGTTCGACGCGGTGAGCAGCAGGCCGTCGGCCGAAACGACCACCGCGTGCGCCACCCCAGGCACACGCTCGGCGAAATCATTGACCAGCCATCCGAACTGGTTCTGTGGCTGCGGCGTGGTCATTCACCCTCCATGGTTCCTTGTTCGGGATCGGCGGACTGAGCGGTCCGGTGCCTTCCACGCTGAACACCTTGCTGGAAACTGCTCAGCCTGCCGCGCACATCCTGCGGGTCACGCCGTGTCCTGGGCGCCGCCGGGGTGGCGGCGTTCTGGGGCGACAGGGCGCTGCCGGGCAGCAGTTGCTCGCCGCGGCGCCGTTTGGGCAGCCCCGCGGACGTGAAGCTCGACGGGGACGACGAGGACACGGTCTGGACGGCGGCCCAGCTCTCGTCCGTGGCGAACGACCAGGCCCCCTCCCCTTCCGCCGGTTCGCGGCGGGGCTGCGGGGTCTCCTGGTCCGGCTGTGGACGCGCCGGACGCTGGTCCGCGCCCGGCCGCGCGAACAGGCCAGTGCCCGGCTCCGGCGCGGCGTGCTGGAACAACCCGGCACCGGTCTCGGCCGCGGGCCTGGCCTGCCGCTGGGGCAGACCGGCAGCGGTCTCGGGGCGGGGCCGCCGCTGGGGCAGGCCGGATTCCGGCTCGCGACGGGGCAGCGCGGTCTCCGCCTGCGGCGAGGTGGGCTCGGGCTGTGGTTGAGTGGGCTCGGCCTGGGCGGCTTGCGGCTGGGTGGAAGGCTGTTCGCCCGCCTCCGGCTGACGCGGGCCGGGTTCTTCCGGCCGCGCACCCTTCGGCTGCCGCTGCGGCAGACCCGATTCCGGCTGCGCGCCCTCGGCCTTCGGACGGCGCCGGGGCAGGCCGCTGTCCGAAGAGGCATCCGCGGTCCGCGGCGAAGGCTGAGGCAGACCGCCCTCGGGCTGCGCCCCCGCGGACGGCTTCGGACGACGCTGCGGGAGCCCACTGTCCAGTTGCGGAGCCTCGGCGGCAGGCCGACGCTGCGGCAAACCGGACTCCGAGGACGCAGCCGGGGCAGCACCTTCCGCTCCAGAGCGCGGCTGCCGCTGCGGCAGACCCTCACTCCGCGCAGCGCCCTCCTTGGCCTGCGCAGCACTCTCCGCACCGGGCCGCGGCTGCCGCTGCGGCAGGCCCTCACTCCGCGCAGCGCTTTCGCCAGCGGCCTGCGCGGCACTCTCCGCACCGGGCCGAGCTTGCCGCCGGGGCAAGCCCTCGCCCTGCGCAGCGCTCTCGCCGACCTCCTTGGCCTGCTCGGCGCCTTCGGCCGCACCCTGCACCGACGGCTCCCGCTGCGGCAAGTCCTCGCCCTGCGGAGCGCTTTCGCCAGCGGACCGCGCGGCACTCTCCGCACCGGGCCGCGGCTGGCGCCGGGGCAGGCCGCTCTCCGTCCGGGAAGCGGCTTCCGGCTGAGCCTGAGGCGCGCTCTCCGCCCGCGAAGCGCTTTCCGGCACCTCAGCACTCGAAGCACCGGGCTGTGCGGCGGCTCCCTCGGGCGCGGTCTCGGCGCGCTTGGCGTGCCGGGCCCGGTTCACCCCGTGCTGGAAGCTGCTCAGGCGGCCACGGACATCAGCCGGGTCGCGGGTGGGCAGCTCCCGCTTCGGGGCGGGCGCCGCGGCGTCGCCATTCGCGCTGCCGGGCAGCAACTGCTCGCCACGGCGGCGCTTGGGCAGGCCGGCGTCGGTGAAGCTCTTCGGCTCCACCTGCGACCTGGCCTGGACAGCGCGGAAGCTCTCGTCGGCCGCGAAGTCCCAGCCGCTGGTGGCCTTGCCGCCCGCCGTCTCGTCCGAAGTGGACTCCGACGACGAACCGGTCGTCTTCGCGGGGGGCGGGTCGTCGCTGCGGAACCACGCCGACAGAGTCTCGTCGAAGATCGGCGTCGTCTCGCGACGCGACGGCGGCGGAGTGGCCGGCTTCGGCTCGTTCGCGGCCGAGCTCCACCAGTCCGACAACGGGCTGCTGTTGGCCGTGAACAACGCCTTGCCACTGGGCAGCTCACCGGACTCAGCTGACTCAGTGTCAGCGACCTCCGCGGCGGGATCCTCGGGAGCGGGCGCCTCGGGAACGGGCGCCTCGGGCAGCGGCTGCGACGGCGGCTCCCCCTCCTCCGACGGCAACGGCGTGAACAGCGCCGTACCAGAGATCTCCAGGTCCGACGGCGGCCGCGGGGGCAGCACCCCGGAGTGCCCGTTCTGCGCCCACGACGACGGGGCGTTCGCGCCGTCACCCGGCGTCGGCAGGTCACCGAAGCCCGCGATGCCACCCGGGCGCCCGGCACCGTTGACCGTGCGCCGCCGCGGCAGGCCCGGTTCCGGCTGCGGCAGCGCGGGGGCCGGAGCGGGCGCGGGCAGGTCCATCACCAGGTCCGCGGGAACCGTCACGGTCGCGCGCACACCCACGATGTCCTTGCCACCGTGCAGGACCACACCGATGTTGTGGCGTCCGGCGAGGCGGCCGACCACGAACAGGCCCATCCGGCGCGAGGTCGCCAGATCGACCGTGCCCGCCTCGGTCAGCCGGACGTTCGCCTCGGCGACCTCGGCCTCGTTCATGCCGATGCCCTTGTCGATGATGTCGATGACCAGGCCACGGTGGTCCGAAGCCCGGGTCGTCACCGTCACCTGCGTCTCGGGCGCGGAGAACGCGGTCGCGTTGTCCAGCAGCTCCGCGACGAGGCGCATCAGGTCGCTGGAGGCGAACCCGACGATCCGCGCCTCCGGCGGCGTCTGCACCACGACCCGCTGGTACTGCTCGATCTCCGACACCGCGGCGCGCAGGACGTCGGAGGTGGAGACCGGCTGACCGGAGCGGCGGCCCGGTTCGGCGCCGGAGAGCACCATCAGGTTCTCGTTGTTGCGCCGCATCCGCGTGGCGAGGTGGTCGAGCTGGAACAGCGTCGCCAGCTGGTCGGCGTCCTCCTCGTCCCGCTCCAGCCGCTCGATCAGCTGCAGCTGCCGCTGCACGAGGCTCTGGCTGCGGCGCGAGAGGTTGACGAACACGCTGCTGTACCCGGTGCGCATGTTGGCCTGCTCGACCGCGAGGCGCAGCGCCTGGCTGTGCACCTCGTCGAACGCCTTGGCCACCTCACCGATCTCGTCCTTCGTGCCGACCTGCACCGGCTGGACGTCGGTGCTCTGCTCGCGGCCCTCCTGGATGTTGCGCACCGCGGCGGGCAGCTGCCGGTCCGCGATGTCGAGCGCGCCCGCCCGCAGCACCCGCAGCGAGTGCAGCAACTGGCGGGTGATCAGGATGACGACCGCGGCGGTGACCACGAGCGCCGCGAACAGCAGCACCGCGAGCAGGCCGGCGTCGGTGCCCGCGTCGTCCGCGAGGTCGGCCGAGGTGGTCTCCAGCTGGTCGCCGAGGCTGTCGCCGACCGTGTCCAGCGCGGCGATCACCGACGCCGACACCGCGGTCCACTGTTCGGCCGAGACGCCGCGCAGTGCGCTGGGCACCGACGACCCCTCCGCCGCGAGCACCCCGTTGACCAACCGGCTGCGGGTGTTGAAGTCCTGCCCCATCACGGTGCGGTCGAACTGGGACTCCTGCGCGGAGTCGGACGCGGCGCGGAAGTCGACGAGACGGTCGGCGAGCCGGAGTTCGGCGGTGCGCAGGTCGTTGAGCTGCGTCGGGGTCAGCGCGCCGCGCGCGATGCCGTAGCCGAGCAGCGACTGGGCGGTCGAGGTCTCCTCCTTGACCACCATCAGGTCGTGCAGCGCGCTCGGGGTGCCGCCGATGGCGTCGTCACCGATGCCCGCGACCAGCGCGGTGTCCAGCCCGATCAGCGAATCGGTCATCTCGCTGTAGGCGGCCAGTGCCTGCACCGCGTCGAGACGGCCCTCGCCGACCTGGCCGCGCACCTCGCCGAGGCGGCTCACCGCGGCGGTCGCGGCCTCGGCGGGCCCGCGGATGCCGCCGTCGGCGTCGGCCGCGTGGGCGGCGGCGCTCGTGACCGGGCCGGTCGCCGCGTCCACCACCTGGCGGGCGGCGTCGAGCTGCGGCGAGCTGCCGACGGTGCCCTGGGTGAGCAGCGCGGTGGTCTGGGTGCGTTCCTGCTGCAGCGCGCCGACGAGCGTGCGGACCGTGCCGTTCAGCTCGACGAGCCGGTTCATCCGCTCGTAGTTGCCGGAACGCTCGACCTGGTTGCCAATGGTGATGCCGCCCAGCACCAGGGCGATCATGATCGGCACCAGGGACACCGCGGCGAGCTTGGCCGACAGCCGCCAGTCCCGCCAGCTCATGAGCGTGGCCCACTTCGACGGCTCCGGCGGTTGCTGACCGAGGAGCTGTCCCACAGGCACTTGGCCCTGTCCTGCAACGGTCACGAAGGTGACTCCCTGTCCGGCGTTTGGTGTTCGCGTCCGCGGGCCGGACCCGTGCCGGAGCGTACGGATTCGCCGCGTGGCCTCAACCGCATGGCTCTCCTCGTCACGGGTGAACTCGTCGCTTCTCCTGCAGCCCCAGCCGACGGCGCTGTCCCGGCCGCCCCGCCGCCTCACCGGACGAGCCCCGGCGGCGGTGCCGTGCATCATGCGGTGTGCACGATGCCCCACACAACACCGGTTTACGCTCAGTCACAGCGAGTCAGCGTGGCCCAGGAAGCGTACACCAAACGGGCTGACCCGAAGCCCGGCGAACCCGCGTGTGCTGACCTGCGGAAATACCCGTTGTCACAAGGGGTTTACGCGAAACCGCTCGTCAGAGCCCTGCCACCTCCCGGTTTGGTTACGCGCGGCCCCCACCCGCACCGCGGGCTCGTCACCCACTTAGCCCAGACAAGCCTGGGACAAAGCGGAAAACCGGTACCGACCGTGCGGACACCGTGGGGCTTGAGGGCCTAATACCCCCCGATCTTGTGGGATTTGGCGAGCCGTGGATTCTCGCCCGACCGCGTTCGTGAACAGCAATTTTCCACCTCCGACGCGGTGTGCCGCGATGACGCGCGCCTCACCCCACTCAGGGACGGCACCCCGCGTCACTAACCCCGGGTTACGTGCATTGGCGGAATGGCTCCGGCCTTTCGCTCGATTGGCGTATTAACCCATCCGGGTGTCGCAACACCGCTTCACTCTGAAGGGGTCCTCCGCTGTCGGAGGCCCAGGTCGCCGTGGCTAGCATGTGCGCCGCCGAAAAAGTTTCGCCGAGTTCGCACGCATGCCGGGAGGCAGAGATGCAGAACGTCGCTCCCACCCCCGCGACGCGCAACCCCGTGGAAGACACGGGTGAGATGCGGCCGCTGTTCGGCAACCCCGTCGAACAACCGGCCCGTCCGCGACGTCCGGAAGGCCCGGACTTCGTGGCCATCCAGCGCAGCGAGGAGTTCTCCGGGCTGCGAAGCCGCTTCCGGCGGTTCGTGTTCCCGACGAGCCTCGCGTTCGTCCTCTGGTACCTGGCGTACGTGCTGCTCGCGGCCTACGCGCACGACTTCATGAGCATCAAACTGGTCGGCGAGGTCAACGTCGCGATGCTGCTGGGGATCCTCCAGTTCGTCTCGACGGCCCTGTTCACCGCCGCGTACCTGCGGTTCGCGCGGCGCCGGATCGACCCCGAGGTGGACCAGGTCCGCAGGCAGGCAGGAGTGCAGTAACCGATGAACCACGTTCTCGCCGCGGAAACCTCGACCGCGGCCAGCAACCCGATCCTGAACACGGCCGTCTTCGCGCTCTTCGTCGCCATCACGCTGTTCGTGGTGTACCGCGTGAGCAGCCGGAACTCCTCCCGCTCCGACTACTACGCGGCGGGCAGCGCTTTCACCGGACGGCAGAACGGCATCGCGCTCTCCGGCGACTTCCTCTCGGCCGCGTCGTTCCTCGGGATCGCCGGCGCCATCGCGGTGCACGGCTACGACGGGTTCCTCTACTCGATCGGCTTCCTCGTCGCGTGGCTGGTGGACCTGCTGCTCATCGCCGAGCTGCTGCGCAACACCGGCCGCTTCACCATGGGCGACGTGCTGAGCTTCCGGATGAAGCAGCGCCCGGTGCGCGCCGCCGCCGCGACGTCCACGCTGGTGATCTCACTGTTCTACATGCTGGCCCAGATGGCGGGCGCCGGCGGCCTGATCGCGCTGCTGCTCGACATCCACGGCGGGTTCGGACAGGCGCTGATCATCGCCGTCGTCGGCATCGTCATGGTGCTGTACGTGCTGGTCGGCGGCATGAAGGGCACCACGTACGTCCAGATCATCAAGGCCAGCATCCTGATTCTCGCCGCGGTGCTGATGACGGTGTTCCTGTTCGGCAAGTTCGGGTTCAGCCTGTCCAACCTGCTGTCCTCGGCGGCCTACCACAGCCCGATGGGCGAGAAACTGCTCGAACCGGGTGGCCAGTACGGCGCGAACGGCACCACCAAGCTCGACTTCGTGTCGCTGGCCGTCGCGCTGATCCTGGGTGCGGCCGCGCTGCCGCACGTCCTGATGCGCTTCTACACCGTGCCGAACTCGCAGGAGGCACGACGCTCGGTCGTCTGGGCCACCGCCTGCATGTTCGTGTTCTATCTGTGCACGCTGGTGATCGGCTTCGGCGCGGCCGCGCTGGTCGGCACCGACGAGATCAAGGCCGCACCCGGCGGCGAGAACTCCGCGGCGCCGCTGCTGGCCCTGCACATCGGCGGGACGCTGCTGCTGGGGATCATCGCGGCGGTCGCGTTCGCGACGATCCTCGCGGTCGTGGCCGGCCTGACCCTGACCGCGTCGGCGTCCTTCGCCCACGACGTGTACGCCAACATCTTCAAGCGTGGGCACGCCGATCCGGTCGACGAGGTGCGGGTCGCCCGCCTGGCCGCGGTCGGGATCGGGGTGCTGGCGATCATCGGCGGCGTCCTCGCCAACGGGCAGAACATCGCCTTCCTGGTCGCGCTCGCGTTCGCGGTCGCGGCCTCGGCGAACCTGTCGACGCTGCTGTACTCGCTGTTCTGGAAGCGGTTCAACACCACGGGCACGCTGTGGGCGATCTACGGCGGCCTCGGCGCCTGCCTGGTGCTGGTGATCTTCTCGCCGGTGGTGTCCGGGGCGGCGGACTCGATCATCAAGGGCGTGGACTTCCACTGGTTCCCGCTGAAGAACCCGGGCCTGGTCTCGATCCCGTTCTCGTTCCTGTGCGGGTTCGTGGGCACGCTGGTCGGCAAGGACAAGGCCGATCCGCGCAAGCACGCCGAGATGGAGGTCCGTTCGCTCACCGGGATCGGTTCCTGAGACGCTGCACGGGTGAGCGTTGAACGAATCAGGCGGTTCCTGAGCGAGGCCGACCCCGGCACGCCGTGCCTGGTCGTCGACACCGACACCGTCGCGACGCGCGTGCGGGAGCTCCGTGACGAGTTCCCGCACGCGCGGTTGCGCTACGCGGTCAAGGCGAACCCGGAGCCCGCGGTGCTGCGGGCGGTGCTGGCCGCGGGCGGCGGATTCGACGTCGCGAGCCCGGCCGAGATCGCCGCGTGCCTGGACGCCGGTGCCTCGCCCGCCGCGCTGTCCTACGGCAACACGATCAAGAAACCGGCCGACATCGCGTTCGCGTGGTCGCGGGGCGTGCGTGACTTCACCACTGACGCGCCCGGTGACCTGGCCCACCTGGCCGCGCACGCGCCGGGCGCTTCGGTGTCCGTGCGGATCCTGGTGGACGGCCCGGCGTCGGCGACTCCGTTCGGGCAGAAGTTCGGCTGCGAGCCGGCGCAGGCCGCGGCGCTGCTCGCCGAGGCGGACCGGCTGGGCCTGGACGCGGCCGGGATCGCCTTCCACGTCGGCTCCCAGCAGCCCGACCCGGGCGCGTGGGAACCCGGCATCGCGGCGGCGGCCAAGATCTTCGCCGAGTGCGCCACCCGAGGGGTTTCGTTGCGGCGGCTGAACATCGGCGGCGGCTTCGGCATCACCTACCGGTCCGCCGTGCCCTCACCCGCCGAGTACGGGCGCGAGATCCGGGCGGCGGTACGCGCCCACTTCCCGGACGAACCGGAAATCCTGCTCGAACCGGGCCGCGCCGTCGTGGCCGGGGCCGGGTTGATCCGCACCGAGGTCGTGCTGGTGTCGACCCGGTTCGGGCGGCGCTGGGTCTACCTGGACGTCGGGCGTTACAACGGGCTGGCCGAGACCGAGAACGAGGCCATCCCCTACCGGTTCGAGGTGCCGGACCGCGACGGCGCGCGGGGCCCCGTCGTGCTCGCCGGACCGACCTGCGATGGTGACGACGTGCTGTACCAGCGCACCCCGTACGAGCTGCCGCTGTCGCTGCGGGCCGGCGACCGGGTCGACATCCTCGACGCCGGCGCCTACACCGCGAGCTACTCGTCGGTGGCGTTCAACGGGATCCCGCCCCTGCGCACCCACTGCCTGGAAGGAGGACGGCTCGCCGATGACCCGTGAGATCGGCGCCTTCGCCGGCCGCCACGTGCTGGCCGAACTGAGGGACATCGACCCCACGTTGCTGGACGACCCGGCGTTCCTGCGGGACGTGCTGCGGAACTGCGTGAGCGAGGCCGGGGCGACGGTGTGCGAGGTGGTCGCGCACCGGTTCGAACCGCAGGGGGTGACCGTGCTGGCGCTGCTGGCCGAATCGCACGCTTCGGTGCACACCTACCCGGAGATCGGGGCGTTGTTCGCCGACGTGTTCACCTGCGGTGACCAGGCGGACCCCGAGGTGGCGGTGCGGTTGCTGGCGGCGGCGCTGCGGACGTCGTCGGTGGAGATGTCGGTGGTCGAGCGTGGGGAGAAGCATGTCACGGCAGATCGTTGAGCCCATGGGCGCCGGGCTGACGCGGGTGTGGGACGTGTCCGAGGTGCTGTTCGACGAGCACACCGGGTTCCAGCGGATGCTGATCGGCCGCACGGCGCAGGGCGTGTCGCTCTTCTGCGACGACGAGCGGCAGAGCACGGAGGCGAGCCAGCTCGTCTACCACGAGGCGCTGATGGTGCCCGCGATGCTGTTGGCCGCGCAGGTGCGGCGCGTGCTGATCATCGGGTCGAGCGAGGGGGTCGCGAGTCAGCTGGCGGTGTCGTTCGGTGCTTCGCGGGTCGATCACGTGGACATCGACGAGGTGGCGGTGCGGACGTGCGCCGCGCTGCTGCCCTACGGCTACACGACGGCCGAACTGGAGGCGGCGGAGCGCGGCGAGGGCCCGGTGCGCGTGCACTACACGGACGGCTTCTCGTTCGTGGCGGCCTCGGAGGGCGGTTACGACGTGGTGGTCATCGACCTGCCCGACGAGAACTCCGACGCCGACGCGCAGCACAACCGCCTGTACGGAGCTTCGTTCCTTCGGCAGTGCGCCGCGCTTCTCACACCCGGCGGTGTCGTGTGCTGCCAGGGCGGCTGCCCGACGCTGTGGCGCAACGACACGCTGCGCACCGCGTGGTCCCGCTTCCGCGACGTGTTCGCCACCCCGGTGTACTTCGGCTCGGACGAGCACGAATGGGCCTTCCTGTCCGGCCGCAGGGACGAGGTGGCCGACCCGGTGGAGGCGATGACCGCGCACCTGGCCGGCTTCACGCCGGAGACGCTGGACGCGGAGACGCTGCGAGGCTCGACGGTGGTGCCGCACAGCCTCCGGGGGTGATCATCCCCGGAAGAGCAAACACACCGCCCGGAAGAGCAAACACGGCACCCGGAAGGGCAAACACGGCACCCGGAACGGCCAACACGCCGAGGCTACGGCGTGTTGGCCGCTCCCGTCCGCGTGTTTGCTGCTCCCGGCGGCGTGTTGGCCGCTCCCGTCGGGGGTGGTTTCAGAGCTTGCGGCCAGCGTGCACGCGGTGCGTCACCGAGCGCTCGGCGACGAACGACAGGAACGGGATCGTCCCGGCCAGCAGCACCAGGATCGTCCCCTTGATGGACCACCGGGCCTTCAGCGCGAGGTCCACGGCGAACACCAGGTACACCATGTAGAACACGCCGTGGGTGACGCCGGCCCAGCTCATCATCCCCGCCGAGTCGAACCCGTACTTGAGGATGAACGCCGCCGTCAGCAGCAGCAACGCGATACCGGTGGTGTAGGCCAGCACGCGGTAGCGCAGCAGCGGCCCCCGCAGGGCGGGCGCGGCCTTCGTGGCCGGGGCGCCTTCGCGTTCGTCGGTGTCCACCATCGACTCTGCCTTTCTAGCTCTCGCGCTGGTCACGAGCGTGCAGCTCGGCCAGGTACCGGTTGTAGGCGGCGAGTTCGTCGTCACCGTCGTCGACCGGGATCCGCCGGGTGCGGGGCGCCGGAACCTCGCTGACCGGCTTGCGGCCCCACTCGGAGCGGGCCGGTTCGGCGGCGTCCTCCTCGGCCGCCTGCCGGCGCAGCTTCCAGATCCGCCACACCATGAACGCCGGGAAGACCCCGAACAGCGGCCACTGCAGCACGTAACCCAGGTTCTGGAACGTGCCGCTCGCCGATTCGAACCGGTTCCACTGCCACCAGGCCAGCGCGCAGCACACCGCGAACGCGGCGACGCACAGCACACCGATCCCGATGCGGCGCGGCGTGAACAGACCCGTGGGCACCCCACGACGCTAGCACTCCCGGGTCAGGAGACCTTGACGACCTGGGCGGCCTTGGCGTAGGCGTCGGCCAGGCCGAACACCTTCTGGCCGTAGTCGACGGAGTTGTTGTACGACAGGATCCCGGACCACCAGCCGCCGGCGGCGGCCATGTCGCGGCCGCCGGCGCACAGGTACTTGGCCGCGGCGAGCGCGGCGGCGTCGATCTGCTGCGGGTTGTAACCGCCACCCCACTTCGCCCAGGTCGAGGGCAGGAACTGCATCGGCCCGACCGCCCGGTCGTAGTTCGGGTCGCCGTCGAACCGGCCACCGTCGCTGTCGCCGATGGCCCTGATGCCGGGCGAGCCGTCCAGCGGAACACCGATGATCGCCTTCGACGGCAGTCCGTTGTCCCGCAGGACCGCGCCGCCGTACCGGCCGTGGTTGGACTCGATCCGCCCGATGCCCGCGAGCGTCGCCCACGACACCCGGCATTTCGGCTGGGTGGCGCGCAGCTCCAGCTCGGCGTTGCCGTACGCGACGAGCGCGCGGGCCGGGATCCCGGTGACCTCGGCCACCTTGTCCGCCCAGCGGGTGAGCAGGTCCGCACCGCTGGACTGCGGCTGCTGTTCCTGCGGCTGGGTCTGCGGGGCGCCTTCGAGGGTCGCGTTGACCGGGGCCACCGAGCCGGGTGCGACCGGCGCCGCCGCGTTCTCCAGGTCCGGGATCTCGGTGGTGGTCTCGCTCGGCCCTGGCCGGGTGACCGCGGTGGTCACCCAGATCCCGCCGACGGCGGCCGCCAGTACCACCGTCACGACCAGGAGCCTGCCGAGCACCGCCGGGACGGCCCGTCGGCGGTTAGTGCCGTCGACGGCGTCCTCCTCGGTGGACACGTCCGCAGGGTCGTGCTCGATCTGCTCCGTGTCCAAGAACCGTGCCTCCCACCGACGTCCGCGCGCCTGATCCTGCGGCGCCGACGATAGGTGCGTGGGCGTCAAGCGAGCGCTAACCGTGCCTCACCTGACCAACGAGGCCGCGTTTCCTGACGTTACGCGGCCACGACGGTCAGCTGGCGCGCTGCTGCCTCGCGAGCCGGGCCACGCACCACGCCGGGGCGCTGCCGCGGCGCAGGTGCTGCAGGACGGTCATCGGCCCGAGGCGGCGGGACAGATCGGACGGGGTGAGCCCCGCCAGCCGGTAGTCCAGCGCGCGCTGGTCGATCGGGCTGATCCCGGCGTCCCACCAGGCCTTGGCCTCTTCGATGTCACCGATCATCTGCCACCATCCGGCGGCGGCGACCAGCAGATCGTCCGGCACTTCCGGCAGCCGCTCGCGCATGGCGTCGAGGTAGTCCGGGTCGGCCGATTCGAGCGGCTTCCAAGTCCGGGTGCCCGCACGCTCGCGCTGGCCGGGAATCCCTGGTGGTTGTTGCGGCAGTTCGGCGAGCCAGGCCGAGGCGATCCGGTCGGCCTCCCTTTCCTCGGGCGTCTGCTCGAGCTCGGACGCCCACTGGCGAATCACCGCATCCACCCCGGGATCTCCGGTCATCCCTGCCTCCTTGTGCCCCAACTGAAAGCCATCGAACGGCGATGATCGAAGCGATTGACCGTTTCGCCGGCGAGAACCGGCTGGTCACGCAATGTGAGCACCGTAGGGCGAAGTCGGGCCGCCGCGCCAGAGGTTCCCGGAAAGGAATTCAGCGACCAGCGCGTTAACCACGTCAATCCACTCGGATGGTGGAACGGGGGCGTTCAGATGCCGAGAATCGTGACTTTCCGTGGTTCCCCTGGGAATGCGCGCAACGACGGCCGGCACCGTGCGCGACGGTGCCGGCCGCGGCCGGATGGGGTCAGGAGAAGAGGCTGCGCACGAACGTCACGATGGCTTCCGCGCCGTCACGGAGCCAGCCGAGGGCGTCCTTGACCACGGCCGCCGACTCGTTCGGACGCGTGATCAGGAAGAAGAGGACGAGGGCGACGACGGCCACGATGACGATCTTCTTGGTGTTCGCCGACATGGCCTGCTTTCCCCTCGCTCCAGTGCGTCCGCGGTGTACCGCGAACCCGTACACCCCACAGATCCCCCCGGTCACCGGCAATCCTGCCGTCACCGGGACGTTTTGCACACCCCTTCACACGGATGGCTGGACGCGGTGACACTGCGTGCTCAGCTCGGACTCGGTCCCACTCTAAACGATCGACGCGACGCACGGCAGGAGGCGATCGCACTCGCGCGTGTGGCGTGTCGTCATCCGCCTGTCCTACCCCGATCCGGTACCGCCATGCGCCGTCAGGAGGCGATCACCCCGGACGCACGCCACCCGTCGACTGTCCCGGCGTCGTAGCCGAGTTCGGTGAGCACGTCGACCGTGTCGGCGCCCTTCTCGTGCGGCGCCTCCGGAGTGACGGGCGGCGTGCGGTCGAAGCGCGGCGCCGGCGCGGGCTGGACGACGCCGCCGATCTCGACGAAGGTGCCTCGTGCCGCGTTGTGCGGGTGCGACGCCGCCTCCCACGGGCTCAGTACCGGCGTCAGGCACGCGTCGGTACCCTCCGCCCGCGCCACCAGCTCGTCACGCGTGAACTTGCCGATCGCCGCGGCGAGGATCTCCCGCAGCCGGGGCCACTGGGTCCCGTCGAGGTGCATCGGCAGCTCCGCGGGATCGAGTTCGAGCACCCGCACCAGATCGCCCCAGAACCGCATCTCGATCGCCCCGAGGGCCACGTACTTGCCGTCCGCGGTCTCGTAGGTGTCGTAGAACGGTGCACCACCGTCGAGGACGTTGCCGCCGCGCTCGTTCGGCCACATCCCGGCCGACCGCATCCCGAACAGCTGCGTCATCAGCAGGGCCGCGCCGTCGACCATCGCCGCGTCCACCACCTGACCGCGGCCGGACGTGGTGCGCTCATGCAGCGCGGCGAGGATGCCCAGCGCCAGCAGCATGCCACCGCCCGCGAAATCGCCGACCAGGTTGAGCGGCGGCACCGGCCGCTCCCCCGCCCGCCCGACCGGTTCGAGCGCGCCCGCGACGCTGAGGTAGTTGATGTCGTGCCCGGCCGCCGTCGCCAGCGGCCCGTCCTGGCCCCAGCCGGTCACGCGCCCGTAGACGATGCGGGGGTTGCGTGCCTGAACGTGCTCCGGCCCCAGCCCCATGCGCTCCGCGACGCCCGGCCGGAAACCCTCGACGAACACGTCCGCCCGCTCGGCCAGCCGCAGCACGATCTCGACGCCGTCCGGGTTCTTCGTGTCCACGCCGATCGTCCGGCGCCCGCGCATCAGCGGATCGGCCGGGACACCGAGGACGTCGGCCCCCGGCTTGGCCCGGTCGACCCGCACGACATCGGCGCCGAGGTCGGCCAGCAGGGTGCCCGCGAACGGCGCCGGCGCCAGGCCCGCCAGCTCGACGACGCGCAGTCCGGTCAGTGGTCCCGCCATCAGAGCGTCCGCGAGATGACTTCGCGCATGATCTCGCTGGTCCCGCCGAAGATGCGGGAGATGCGCAGATCCGTCCACGCGCGGGCGATCGGGTACTCGGTCATGTAGCCGTAGCCACCGTGCAGCTGCACGCAGTCGTCGACGATCTTGTTGGCCCGCTCGGTGGTCCACAGCTTGACCATCGCGGCGCCCTGGACATCCAGCTCGCCCCTGAGGTGCCGCTCGATGCACTGGTCGAGGAACGCGCGCGCGACGGCCGCCTCGGTGGCCGCGTCGGCGAGTGTGAACTTGCTGTTCTGGAAGTTGTAGACCGGGCGCCCGAACGCGGTGCGGCCCTTGGTGTATTCGATGGTGAGGTCGATCGCCGCTTCCATCCCGGCGACGGCGGTCACCGCGATGATCAGCCGCTCCTGCGGGAGCTGCTGCATCATCTGGATGAAGCCCTGGCCTTCCTCGCCGAGCAGGTTCGCGGCGGGCACGCGGACGTCGTCGAAGAACAGCTCAGCGGTGTCCTGCCCCTTGAGGCCGACCTTGTCCAGCACACGGCCGCGACGAAAGCCTTCGCGGCTGGTCTCGACGACGATCAGCGACACGCCGGCCGCGCCCGCGTCCGGATCGGTCTTGCAGGCCAGCACGACGAGGTCGGCCATGCCACCGTTGCTGATGAAGGTCTTGGCGCCGTTGATGACGTACTCGTCGCCTTCACGCACCGCGCGGGTCTTGATGCCTTGCAGGTCGGAGCCGGTGCCCGGCTCGGTCATGCCGATCGCGGCGATCCATTCGCCACTGGCGAGCTTGGGCAGCCACTCCTTCTTCTTCTCTTCGGTGGCGTAGTTGAGCAGGTAGTGCGCCACGATCCCGTTGTGCACGGAGACGCCCCACGCGCCGTCGCCGCTGCGCGCCTGCTCCTCGTAGAGCACCGCTTCGTGGGCGAAGGTGCCGCCCCCGCCGCCGTACTCCTCCGGGATGGAGATCGCGAGCAGCCCGACCTCGCCCGCCTTGGTCCACAGCTCGCGGTCGACGGACTTCTGCTCGCTCCACCGCTCCTGGTGCGGCACGAGCTCCTTCTGGCAGAACGTCCTGGCGAGCTCGCGGAACTCGCTCAGGTCCTTCGCCCAGGAACTGTTCGGTGCGGGCAACGGCATCGGTGACCTCCAGCGGTGGAAAACATGACGGGCAGAATGTAAGTTCCGTTCGGAATGTACATCCGGCGCGAGCGCCGGTAAAGGGAGGCGACGTGACCGAGCGGGGGCACCGCACGCAGGCGCAGCGCCGGGAACAGACCCGGACCGCCCTGCTCGACGCGACGATCGAGTGCCTGATCGAACTCGGGTACGCCCGCACGTCGGTGCAGGAGATCTGCGCCAGGGCGGGGGTGTCGAAGGGCGCGGCGCAACACCACTTCACCGACAAGGCGGACCTGATGGCGGCCGCCGTCGCGCACCTCACGACGCGGCGGATGGAGGCGCTGTCTTCGTCCTTCGCGAACCTGCCGCCGGGTGAGCAGGCCATTCCCGCGGCGATCGACCTGCTGTGGGCCGGGTATTCGGGAACGCTGGCGACCGCGGCGACGGAACTGTGGATCGCGGCGCGCACGGACCCCGCGCTCCGAGCCGCGATCCGGCCGGTCGACCGCGCGCTGGGCCGGGAAACGCTGGCCCAGCTCGCGAACATCGCGCCCGGGCTGCCCCGCGAGCGGGTGGAGACGTTGTTCTGGCTGACCGTGAACTTCACGCGAGGCTTGGCCCTGGACGCCGAACTGGGCGGCGCGCCCGCCCGCCGGAAGCAACTGCTGGAGGAGTGGAAGCAGCTCGCGATGGCCGCCTACCGGGCCTGACCCCACCCTCCCGCCACCGTGTTGGCCACTCCGGGCACCGTGTTGGCCACTCCGGGCACCGTGTTGGCCGCTCCCGTCGCCGTGTTGGCCACTCCGGGCACCGCGTTGGCCGATCCGGACAGCGGGTGCTCGGTCCGTGGTGAGTCGGCTCGCGCCGGTGGCGTGTTGGCTGCATGAGATCGGCGCGTCCGGCGCGAAGGTGGGCGCCGCAGGTCTCGGTCGAGCGGCCGGCCCGGCCCTCGCTCGCGCCGGCCGCTCAACGGTGAGACGCACGAACGGCCGATTGTGACGTTCGCGAACGGGAAGCACTCATGGGCATACCGGCGGTATGCTGTACTCGCCGGTAACGTTGCCGACCAGCGTCAGGAGGGCCGATGACCAGCACCACCGCGTCCACGGGCGAGGCTTCGACGGAGCCGAACACCGTGGGCGGGATCGCCGGCGCGCCGACCGCCGCCCGGGCCGCTCAGCTCGCCCGCCGCGCGGAAGGCGGCCAGGATTCCGCCCCGGTCGAGATCACCGCGCCGTTCACCGGCCTGCCCACGGCGGCGCTGCCGCAGGCGACCGACGCCGAGGTGCGCGCCGTGTTCGGTGAGGCCCGGATGGCGCAACGTGAGTGGGCCGCGCGCCCGGCGACCGAGCGGCAGCGCGTGCTCAAGCGGCTCGGGCAGCTCATCCTGCGTCACCAGGAAGAGATCCTGAACCTGGTGCAGCTCGAAGCCGGTAAGGCGCGTCTCGACGCGTTCGACGAGGTCAGCGCCACCGCACTGGTCGCGGGCTACTACGGCGAGCACAGCGCGAAGTTCCTGGGCGCCCGCCGCGTCGCGGGAGTCATTCCGGTCGCGACGAAGGCAGGCGAGATCCGGCACCCGAAGGGCGTCGTCGGGGTGATCTCACCGTGGAACTACCCGCTCGCGCTGACGGCGATGGACGTGCTGCCCGCGCTCGCGGCAGGCAACGCGGTCGTGCAGAAGCCGGACAACCAGACCGCGTTGTCCGCGCTGTGGCTGCACGAGCTGGCGGCCGAGGCCGGGTTGCCCGCGGGGGTGTGGCGGATCGTGCTCGGGCGGGGTTCGCGCATCGGGGACGCATTGGTCGAGGAGTCGGATTACCTGTGTTTCACCGGCTCGACGCCGACGGGCAAGTCGCTCGCGGAGAAGGTCGCGGGACGGCTGACCGGATATTCCCTGGAGCTGGGCGGCAAGAACCCGATGATCGTCCTGCCCGACGCGCCGGTGTCGAAGGCCGCTGCCGGCGCGGTGACGGCGTGCTTCTCCTCCGCCGGGCAGCTCTGCGTGTCGGTCGAGCGGATCTACGTGCACGAGAACGTCCGCGAGGAGTTCACGAAGGCCTTCGTGGCGAAGACGCGGGCGCTCAAGCTGGGCACCGATCTGGGTTACGGCGCCGGCATGGGTTCACTCACCAACGCCGATCAGCTCGCCGCGGTGACCGCCCACGTGGACGACGCCCGTGCCAAGGGAGCCACGATCCTGACCGGCGGCCGGGCACGTCCCGACCTCGGGCCGCTGTTCTACGAGCCGACCGTGCTGACCGACGTGACCGAGGATGTGGCGCTGTTCCGGGAGGAGACGTTCGGCCCGGTCGTGGCGATCTACGGGTACACGGACCTGGACGAGGCCATCGAGCGCGCGAACGACACCGAGTACGGCCTGAACGCGAGCGTGTGGTCCGGCAGCGCGGCGGCTGGGTGGGCGGTGGCCACACGGTTGAAGGCCGGAACGGTCAACGTGAACGAGGGCTACGCGGCGACGTTCGGCACCGTCGGGCTGCCCATGGGAGGCATGAAGGAATCCGGCGTCGGACGACGCAACGGACGGGACGGTTTGCTGAAGTACACGGAGGCGCAGTCGATCGCGGTGCAGCGCGGAGTGCGGTTGCGGCCGCCTCGTGTGGTGCCGGGAAAGGTCTGGGCGCGAGCGATGACCACCGGAATTCGGTTGCTGGGCAAGCTTCCTCGACGGTGAAGGTCCTTTTTCTGACGCGGGAGCCGGTGCGGCCGCCCGTGCGCTGAACCGGCGGCCTGGCACCAAAAAGGACCACCACCTCACCCGCACCTTCCCCGCCCCCGATACACAGCTCCCCACGATCAGGCGTCGGGGGAAAGCCCAGGTCATCTTTTGCGCGCAGCGCCCGGCTGTGAAGATCCAAGGAGTCCTCGCCGGACGGGCTGACCCCGGGATGACCAGGGGTTTTGCGGCCCGGGTTACCTTGACGAAGGGTCGCTGACGCTCGCCCTGCTATGGCGTTTGGGCGCCTTGGGCCAGTAAACCCCGGTCGTAGGCGATGGCCACCGCCTCCGCGCGCCGGCTGGCGCCGAGTTTGGCCATGACTCTCGAAAGGTGCACGCTGACCGTTTTCTCGCTGATGTAGAGCTCCTCACCGACCTGCTTGTTCGTGCGGCCCAGCGCCACGCGTTCCAGCACGGCGCGCTCGCGTTCGGTCAGCGGGTCGATCGTGGGGCGGGCGAGCGGTTTCGGGGTGACGCCGGGGATTTCGACGCGCGCCCGGCGCGCGAGTTCGCGGACGGCGTCGCGCAGGAAAGCTGCGTCGAGGCGGTCCGCGACCTCGTGTGCGGCCACCAACTCCTTCGCCGCCAGGTCGGCGTTCTCCTGCGTGGCCAAGAGTGACTGAGCGTGGTGCCAGCGGCAGATGGCCTGTTCGTAGACCGCGCCGTAGCCGAAACCCTCCACCGCCCTCGCCCACAGGGACGGGTCGGGCAGACCATCCAGACCGCTCGCGGAGGCTTCCGCCCTGGCGAGCCAGGCACGGGCTTCCGGACCGAGTGTGCTGGCTCGCGGCGTGCCGTTCGCACCCGCGTGCCGGACGTGGTCGACCAGCTTCCGGCCCGCGGCGGCGGCCTGGCCGGCCGCGCCCTCGTCACCACGCAGACGGGCACCCGCCGCCCAGACCGCGGCGGCCTCGACTCCCAGCGCGCCGAGGCGGACGGTGGCGAGCAGATAACCCTCGTCGAAGGACAACAGGAACTCGATGACCTTCCACACCCGTGCCACGGCCATCTCGTACTCGCCCTGCCAGAACGCGAGCTCGGCCCCCGTCGCCCCGCTCACGATCGCCGTCAACGGCTCCGCCCGCCAGTGCGGCCGCAGCTCCGCCAGATGCTTCTCCGCGGTGGCGACCCGCCCCCGCGCGACGGCGAAGGGCAACCACGACGACGTCATCCGCGCGGCGAGCATGCTCGACACCCCGCGGGCGGGCGCGTTCGTGCTCGCCATCGCGGGCCAGTCACCGCTCAGGTAACGCAAGCTGACGTACCGCGCCCGCATCTCCAGCCCGTAGATGCTCCACGTCAGCCCGGTCTCCTCCGCGCGCTCGACGCCCCGGCGGTAGATGTCGATCGCCGCGTCGTACTCGCCCAGGTCCTCGTGGCTCATCCCCAGGAAGCACACCGCGCGCAGCCCGACGTTCAGTGATCCGGATTCGAGGGCCTTGTTCTCGGCCTCCCGCAGGCGCGCGCGAGCCTCGGCCGGATCGTCGGCTGCGTCGGCCAGCGCGCCGAGCGTGACCAGCGCGGCGGCTTCGGCACCGGTGGCACCGACGGCCTTGGCGTCGGCGACCGCGGTGCGTGCGTTCCAGTTCGAGTCCTCGTACCGGCCCGCGTTGCGCAGGATCGCGGCCCGCGTGGCCAGCACCCACGCCCGCGTCTTGCTCGGCTCACTGTCGGCGACCAGCTCCCACGCCCGGTTGATCGCGTTCAGCGCCTCGTGCAGCGTGCCCTCGGCGTTGAGCAGGACCTCGGCCAGCCGGCGCCACACCTTCGCCGCCGTCTCGCGCGGCACGCCCCGGTTCAGGGCATGCACGGCGGAGCGGCCGAACGCGATGGCCCGTTCCGGCTCACCCGAGGTGGCCGCGAAGTAGGACGCCTCCTGCAGCAGCTTCAGCTCGTCGATGCGCTCGGGCCGGTCGGCCTCCGGTACCGCGTCCCAGATCTCCAGCGCCTGTTCGATGTGCCGCAGCGCCGCGCCCGGGGCACCCAGCCGCTCGGCCTCGTCCGCCGCCCGCAGCAGCGCGGGCAACGCCGTCCTCAGGTCCCGGCTGCGCAGACTGTGGTAGGCCAGCTTCGCGTCGTGGCCCCGCCCCTGCGGGGTGCGGCCGATGCGCGCCGCGTAGGCCGCGTGCATGCGGACCCGTTCCCCCGGCAACAGGTCCCCGTACACCGCCTCCTGCAGCAGCGCGTGCCGGAAGGTGTAGGCACCGCGCTCGATGACCAGCACATGGTGATGCACCGCTTCGCGCAACGCCTCGTCCAGCTCCAGCTCGTCCAGCCCGGTGACCTCGGCCAGCGCCGCGTGCGACACCGAGTCACCGGCCGCGGAGATGGTCCGGACCACCCGGCGCGCCTCCGGCGAGAGCCGTTCCAGCCGGGACAACAGCACCTCGGCCAGCCCGGCAGGCAGGTCCTCGCACTCCACTCCGGCGGCCATCAGCTCCTCGGCAAAGAACGGGTTGCCCTCCGACCGCTCCGCGACCCCGGCGAGGACTTCCGCTGGCACCGGTGCGTCGGCCAGGGCCTCGACGAACGCCCGTGCCTCCGCCGCGCCGAACGGCCGCAGCTCGACCTGCGTCACCACCGGCAGCCGCACCATCTCGACGAGCAGCGCCCGCAGCGGGTGCCGCCGGTACACGTCCTCGTCACGGTAGCTGGCAACCACGAGCAACCGCTTCCCCCGCAGGCGGTTGAGCAGGAACGACAGCAGGTTCCGGCTCGACGAGTCGGCCCAGTGCAGATCCTCGAGCACGAGCACGACCGGCCGGTGCACGGCGACCTGGGTCAGCACACCCAGCACCGCGTCGAACAGCTGCAGCTGCCCGAGATCCTGCTCCGGGCGCACCCGGTACGGCACGTCGCGCTCGGCGGAGGTGTCCGGCACCAGATGCTCACCGGCGGGCGAGGGCGGCATGACCCCCTGCGGCAGCAGCCGTGCCAGCGCCGGCCGAACCAGCACCGCCTCCGCGACGACGGGATCCTCGTCGAGGCTCAGCGGCGCCAGCGCCTCGGCGAAGGGCAGATACGGCAGACCACCCTCCCGGACGTCGAGACACCGCCCCGTGAGGACGAGCGCGCCACGGGAGGCGGCATGCTCGGACAGCTCGGTCAGCAACCGGGTCTTGCCCACCCCGGCGTCACCCGAGACGAGGACCGCGCACGCCTCCCCCCGCTCGGCGCTGGAGAACGCAGCACGCAGCTGTCGCATCTCGTCAGCGCGGGCGACCAAGGGGATTCCGGAACCGAGGCGGGGCACGAGCATCATTCTGTCGCACCCCACCGACATTTCCGGCACGGTTTTCGCCACAGGCGGACCACGCCTGCCCCTTACCCCGCCCGGACCAGCTCGTCCGTACTGGGTCGGCGCTGCTCCGGTACGCGGACCTCGACGCTGCGGCGCCCGAACCAGCGGCGCCCTGGCCGTCCCGCCTTCTCCAGCTGCTCACGGCGGTACGCCACCTCGGCCATCACCGCGTCGAACATCAACTCGTTACGCATGGGAGTCCCTCTTCCGCTCTCGATTCCCCTGTGAACCCAAGAGTCGGCCTGAGGGCGGTTCCCCGGCATCGGACGATCACCTCGTCCGGAAGACGAAACGACCCCTTACCCCGCCTCATCCCCTGGGTGGCGGCGTAAGGGGTCGCCCGATCGGCTGCTCAGGCGCGGTCGACCGCACCCACGGCGCGGAGCAGACCGCGCCAGCTCTCGGCGGAGACGTGCAGCTCGCCCCCGCCGGGGTTCTTGGAGTCGCGCACGCCGACACCCCCGGCGATCATCGCGACCTCGACGCAGTCGTTCCCGCCGCCGCTGTGGCTGCTCTTGCGCCACACCGGGACAGATCGCTCCACATGGGACATTTCTCCCCACCTCACTTCCCAGGCTCACGTTGGGTACGGCTCACCCGGGCAACCGTTATCCGTTGAAACGCTCGGCGGCCGCGGCGATCACATCGACCGAGTCGTCCGGTTTCAGAGCCGTCGCACGCAAATGATCGAACATGAGGATATAGCGGCGCACATCGGGGGGCAGCTCCAGGAAAAAACCACCCGAAGTGCTGTCCACATACACCACATCGGGGTCGGCCTGCTCCGGGAAACCGAGGATCAGGAACGGTCCCTCCATGCCCGGATGGGCACCGGTGCCGAACGGGACGACCTGAATGGTGACGTGCGGCAACTGGGCCATGGTGAGCAGGCGATCGGACTGGTGGGCCATCACCTCGGGGCCGCCGACCACACGGTGCAGCACCGCCTCGTCGATGACGGCCCAGTACTCCGGTGGGTTGGGATCGGTCAGCAGCTCCTGGCGCGCGGTGCGCGCGGCGACCCGGCGCTGGATATCGGACTCGTCGGCGTCCGGCCGCATGGCGCGGATGACCGCGCGGGCGTACGGCTCGGTCTGCAGCAGGCCCGGCACGAGCAGCGCCTGGAACGCCCGCAGCGAGCTGGCGTCGGCCTCCAGACCGACGAACGTCCCGGTGAAGACCTCCTTGTAGGCCTGCCACCAGCCCGGCTTCCGGGCTTCGCGTGCCAGCTGGACCAGCGCCTCGCGCTCGTCACCGGCCTGACCGTACAGCTCCAGCATGTCCCGCGCGTCGCGCGGCGTGACACCGACGTGCCCGGTTTCGATGCGGCTGATCTTCGACGCGGAACACTCGAGTTTCTCGGCCACCTCGTCGATCGTGAGATCGGCCGTTTCACGCAACCGCCGCAGTTCGCTCGCCAGTCGCCGTCGGCGAATCGTTGGGCCCTGACCCCGGCTCATCTCCGCTCCTCCACTCCGGCCCGCGCATTCCCCCCGGCGGCTCGTGGACAACGCGTTCCATCTAACCAGCCGAATCCGAAATCGGAGCCCGGGCGGCTCACCCCCATGAGGTATCTTCCGCCATTACCGGTCTGCAAATTGCAGATTGCCGGGGTAGTGTTGCCTTCGCGAACTGATCCATCCCCAGGAGGCGGCGTGTTCGACCGCGACACCATCGTCGGTCCCCTACAGACCTCCGTGCAGCGCCGGCTGGACGATCTCAGCCGTTCGGTGGACATCGCCGACCGCGACCGCGCCGCCGATCTCGCCGAGCGTGAGATCCCTCTCCTGGTAGAAGCCCTGCGCGCCACGCTGGCCACGCACGCCCCGGATGCACGGGGCCACTGCCCCGTCTGCCGCAGCCGGATGTCGCGGTTCCTGTTCCGCCGCCGCGGGCGGACGCCGTGCCGCGCCTACCTCGCCGCCCAGCTCAGCCTCGGCCCGGCGATCGAAGACGTGGTGACACAGCGGACCAAGCACCTGCGCCGCCGCCGCACCGCCTCACTGAGCCCGCTCGGCTGAGCCGTTCGGAGCGTCAGACGCCACCAATGCCACGTCGGGGGCCCGCCATCAGTCCTGCGGGATGACCCGGAGCAGGCCCTCCTGCACGACGGTGGCGAGCAGGCGGCCGTCCTGGCTGAAGAAACGGCCGGTCGCCAGTCCGCGCCCGCCGGAGGCCGACGGCGACTCGCAGTCGTAGAGGAACCACTCGTCGGCCCGGAACGGGCGGTGGAACCACAGCGCGTGGTCCAGGCTGGCGCCCAGCACCCGGTCCAGGTCCCAGTACACGCCGTGCCGCGCCAGCGGCGAGTCGAGCAGCGTCATGTCCGAGGCGTAGGTCAGCACGCACACGTGCAGCAGCGGATCGTCGGGCAGCACGCCGTCCGCCCGCATCCACACCTGGTTGCGGTCCGGCCGCTCACCCGTCTGCCGGGTCACCCACGGCGGGTCGTTGACGTACCGGAGGTCGATCGGACGCGGGCGCTGCCGGGCGTCCGGCGCCCGCCGCGGGAAGTCCCGCAACCGCTCGGGGTACGTCGGCAGCGTCTCCGGGCCCGGCACGTCGGGCATCTCGTCGGCGTGCTCCAGGCCCGGCTCGGTCTTCTGGAACGACGCCGACAACGCGAAGATCGCCTTGCCGTGCTGGACCGCGGTGACGCGCCGGGTCGTGAACGAGCGGCCGTCGCGGATGCGGTCGACCTCGTAGACGATCGGGACCCGCGGATCGCCGCCGCGGATGAAGTACGCGTGCAGCGAGTGCACGTGACGTTCCGGCGGCACGGTTCGTCCCGCCGCCACCAGGGCCTGACCGGCGACCTGACCACCGAACACGCGCACCGGCGAGTGCGCAGGGCTCACCCCGCGGAAGATGTCCTCTTCGATGCGCTCCAGGTCCAGCAGCGCCACGAGGTTGTCGAGCACCGCCTGCCCGCCGGCACCCTCCTGCGCGTCCAGCCCGGCCGCCGCGCCCCTCGCCATCTCGGTCATGGAACGACCTTAAGGGGCGCGGTGGTGCGCGATGGCGCGAACGGGGTCAGGCGTGGTCGTCCTCACCGAGCTTGTGCACCCGGATCAGGTTCGTCGACCCGACCGTGCCCGGCGGCGAGCCCGCCACGATGACGACCAGGTCGCCGTCCTGATAGCGACCCGTCTCCAGCATCGCGCGGTCGACCTGCTTGATCATGCGGTCGGTCGAGTCCACGAACGCCACCAGCTCGGTGTGGGTGCCCCAGGTCAGCGACAGCTGGCTGCGGACGCTCTCCTCCGGCGTGAACGCCAGCAGCGGCAGCCGCGTGTGCAGTCGCGCGAGGCGGCGCACCGTGTCACCGGACTGCGTGAACGCCACCAGCGCCTTGGCGTTGAGCCGCTCGCCGATGTCCTTGGCCGCGTAGGAGATGACGCCGCGCTTGGTGCGCGGCACGTGGGACAGCGGCGGCACGGCCGGGGTGTCGGCCTCGACGGCCTCCACGATCCGGGCCATGGTCTCGACCGTCTCGACCGGGTAGCGGCCCACGCTGGTCTCACCGGAGAGCATGACGGCGTCCGCGCCGTCGAGCACCGCGTTGGCCACGTCCGATGCCTCGGCACGGGTCGGGCGCGAGTTGTTGATCATCGAGTCGAGCATCTGGGTGGCGACGATGACCGGCTTGGCGTTCTCCCGCGCGATCTGGATCGCGCGCTTCTGCACCAGCGGTACCTGCTCCAGCGGCAGCTCCACACCGAGGTCACCGCGGGCGACCATGACGCCGTCGAAGGCGAGCACGATGGCCTCGAGGTTGTAGACGGCCTCGGGCTTCTCCAGCTTCGCGATCACCGGGCGGCGGCCCTTGCCCACACGGTCCATCACCTGGTGGACCAGGTCGATGTCGGCCGGCGAGCGGACAAAGGACAGCGCGATGAAGTCCGCGCCCAGTTCGAGGGCGAACTCCAGGTCCTCGATGTCCTTCTCCGACAGTGCCGGGACGGACACGTCCATGCCGGGCAGCGAGACGCCCTTGTTGTTGCTGACCGGGCCACCTTCGGTGACCTCGCAGACCACGTCGGGGCCCTCGACGCCCTGGACGACCAGGCCCACCTTGCCGTCGTCGACGAGCAGGCGGTCACCCGGCTTGGCGTCCTTGGCCAGGCCCTTGTAGGTGGTCGAGACCCTGTCGTGGGTGCCGGCCACGTCCTCCACGGTGATGCGCACGACGTCACCGGTGCGCCACTCGACGGGACCACCGGCGAACGTGCCGAGCCGGATCTTCGGCCCCTGCAGGTCGGCGAGAATGCCGACCGCACGCCCCGTCTCGGCGGCGGCTTCGCGGATCAGGTCGTACACCTGCTTGTGGTCGCCGTGGCTGCCGTGGCTGAAGTTCAGCCGCGCCACGTCCATCCCGGCGTCGACAAGGGCACGCACCTTGTCCGCGGTGGCGGTCGCGGGGCCCATAGTACAAACGATCTTCGCGCGTCGGCTCACGTTCCAATAGCGTAGTCGCTCACCCCGCGCACGTCTGTACCGATCTCTCGAACGGTTCAGGAAACGTTCACCAGCCAGGTCACCGAGGGACAGGTCAGCCGCACTGTCGTCCACCCGATCGGCGGTTCATCCCTTACCTCACCCGGCCGGGTGAGCAGCTGGAGTTCGGCGTCAGCGGCGGGGCTTCTCGCTGACGCCGACGTGGTCGCGGGCCCACTCGTTGAACGCGCGGACCTGCCGCCAGGCCTTGCGCACCCGGTCCAGGCATGCGCGCTCGTGCAGGGTGTCGTCGGGGTCCCAGGCCCGGATCGCGTACAGGGAGCGGTGTTTGAGCAGCTCCAGGCGCGGATGGTCGACCGGGTAGCCGCGTGGTTTGGTCTTCAGCGCATCGCCCGTGATGGTCCAGCCCGCGCGGCGCAGTTCGGCGAGCACACCCTCCAGCGCCTTGCCGTGGATGTCGGTGTCGACCGCCTGCCGGAACCGGGCCAGCTGGTCGGACTGCAGGTGGAAGCACCCGCCGCCGACGCGCAACCCCGCCGAGGACAGCTCCACGTAGTAGGCGCCGCCGCCGCGACCCTGCTCGACGACGCCGCCGCAGTGGGTCTTGTACGGGGTCTTGTCGCGGGAGAACCGCACGTCGCGGTAGGGGCGGAACACCTTGCCCTCGCCGAAACCGGGCCCGAACTCCGGCGTCAGCTCCGCGAGCAGCGCCTCCATCGGAGCGCGCACGTCGGAGCGATAGGTCGCGACGTGGTCCTCCCAGTACGGCTTCGAATTGTCGGCGCCCAGACCGTCGTAGAACTCGACGGCGTACTCTCCGAATCCCGCGAACTTCGTCACCGCCCCACGATAGAGCGGGGCGTGGAACGGACTCCGCCCGGAGAGCCGCGCCGGGCGGAGTCCACCACGGGCTAGGAGTTCATCGCGGTGATCAGCTCGCCGTCGGCGGTGTCGCCGGACAGTTCCCAGAAGAACGCGCCGCCCAGGCCCTGTTCCTTGGCGTAGCTCATCTTCCCGGTGACGGTCGACGGGGTGTCGTAGCTCCACCACTCCGATCCGCACCTGGCGTACGCGGTACCGGCGATCGTGCCGGTCGCCGGGCAGCGGGTCTTGAGGACCTTGTAGTCGTCGATGCCCGCCTCGTACTTGCCCGGTGCCGCGCCGGTGGCGCTGCCGCCCGGGGCGTCCTGGGTGACGCCGGTCCAGCCGCGGCCGTAGAACCCGATGCCCAACAGCAACTTGCTCGACGGGACACCCTGGGATTTGAGTTTCTGGATGGCTGCGTCGGAGTTGAACCCGGCAGCCGGAATGCCGTCGTAGGAGGTCAGCGGCGAGTGCGGGGCGGTCGGGCCGGTGGGGGTGAACGCGCCGAAGTAGTCGTAGGTCATCACGTTGTACCAGTCGACGTACTGCGCGGCCCCGCCGTAGTCGGCCGCGTCGATCTTGCCGCCGTCGGAGCCGTCCGCGGTGATCGCGGCGGTCACCAGCTGGTCGCCGAACTTCGACCGCAGCGCCGACATCAGGTTGCCGAACGCGGCCGCGCCACTGGAGTCGCACGAGAGCCCGCAGGCGTTCGGGTACTCCCAGTCGATGTCGATGCCGTCGAACACACCGGCCCAGCGCGGGTCGTTGACCAGGTTGTAGCAGGACTCGGCGAACGCGGCCGGGTTCTGCGCGGCCTGCGTGAACCCGCCGGACCAGCTCCAGCCGCCGAAGGACCACAGCACCTTCAGGTCCGGGTGCATCTCCTTGAGCCGCCGGAGCTGGCCGAAGTTGCCGCGCAGGGCGCCGGCGTCCCAGGTGTCGGCGACGCCGTCGACGCTGTTTTCGGCCGGGTAGGCCTGGTCGTAGGCGTCGTAGCTGTCGCCGACGGCGCACTGGCCGTTCGTGACGTTGCCGAACGAGTAGTTGATGTGGGTCAGCTTGTCCGCCGACCCGCTGGTTTCGATGTTCTTCACGTAGTACGCCCGGTCGTAGACGCCCCACTCGGCGAAGTAGCCGAGCAGTTTTCCGACGGGCGCCGCGGTGGCCGCGGGTGGTGCGGTGGTGATCGTCATGAGCACGGCGGCGAACAGGCCGCCGAGAGCGAGACCGAGTCTGCGCATGATGCCTCCCTGGGGGACGGAGGGGACATCCGCACGGTAAGAGGACTGGACCACTCAGACAATGGTTCAGACCAATCAATCCGACGAAAGTAGGGGCGCAACAGTGGCACCGTTGCGCCCCTCGCAATCCGCGGGGTTCAGCCGAAGAAGACTTCGGCCTCCTCGTAGCGCTCCGGCGGCACGGTCTTCAGCTCCGCGGTCGCCTCGGCGAGCTTGACCCGGACGATGTCGGTGCCGCGCAACGCGACCATGGTGCCGAAGTCGCCGTCCGCGACCGCGTCCACCGCGTGCAGGCCGAAGCGCGTCGCCAGCACCCGGTCGTAGGCCGTCGGGGTGCCGCCGCGCTGGGTGTGGCCGAGCACCACCGCGCGGGACTCCTTGCCGGTGCGGGCGGCGATCTCGTCCGCCAGCCACGTGCCGACACCACCGAGCTGCACGTGCCCGAACGCGTCCTTGGCGCCGGTCTTGAGCACCTCGGCACCACCCTCCGGCACCGCGCCCTCGGCGACGACGATGATCGGCGCGTACATCTTCTCGAACCGGCGCTCGACCCACTCGACGACCTGCTCGACGGAGAACGGCCGCTCCGGCACCAGGATCACGTTGGCGCCGCCGGCGAGACCGGAGTGCAGTGCGATCCAGCCCGCGTGACGCCCCATGACCTCGACGACCATCGCGCGGTAGTGCGATTCGGCGGTGGTGCGCAGCCGGTCGATGGACTCGGTGGCGATGTGCACCGCGGTGTCGAAGCCGAACGTGTAGTCGGTGGCCGCGAGGTCGTTGTCGATCGTCTTGGGCACGCCGACCACGCCGATGCCGTCGTCGGTCAGCTTCTTCGCGACACCGAGGGTGTCCTCGCCGCCGATCGCGATGAGCGCGTCGACCCCCTGTTCGGCCAGGACGCCGCGGATCTTTTCGACGCCGCCCTCCTCCTTGTACGGGTTGGTCCGCGAGGAGCCGAGGATGGTGCCGCCACGGATGAGGATCTCCTCGACGTCGGCGAGCCCGAGCGGGCGGCTGTCGCCGGTCAGCGGCCCGCGCCAGCCGGAGCGGAAGCCCACGAACTCCCAGCCGTGCACCTCGATGCCCTTGCGGACCACCGCGCGGATCACCGCGTTGAGCCCGGGGCAGTCGCCGCCACCGGTCAGCACGCCGACACGCATCTGATCAGACCTCCGAAAAGTTGTGCTGGTCACACCTGGCGAGCGCCAGCGTAGCGCTAGTCACCCTTGATCGGTTTAGCGGCGGGAGGGGATGCTAGGGTCGCTTCCGTGCAGCGCTATTTCTGGTTTAGCGGGCCGGCCCTGGGTGGGCCAGCCGGCGGCCTTGCTGCGCGCTGACCTTCCACCCTGGAGCCGGATGATCGACCGGCTCGGCAGGGATTCGCGCGGGCCGGTCACCGAAAGGAAGACCCCCGCCATGACTCTCAGCGCAGGCCCCGCGGACACCGCCGATGGCCTCGACAGCCAGCGCACGCTCGGTGTCAGCCCGCTGATCTCACCCGCGCTGCTGCGGCAGGAGCTGCCGGTGGACGCCGCGATCGCGAAGACGGTCGAGCAGGGCCGGTCGACGGCCGTCGACGTGCTGAACGGCGACGAGGACCGGCTGATCGTCGTGGTCGGCCCGTGCTCGGTGCACGATCCCGAGGCCGCGCTCGACTACGCCCGCCGCCTGGCCGAGAAGGCCGCCACGGTGCGGGACGAGCTGCACGTGATCATGCGTGTGTACTTCGAAAAGCCGCGCACCACGCTGGGCTGGAAGGGCCTGATCAACGATCCGGACCTGGACGGCAGCTACGCCGTCAACAAGGGCCTGCGGATGGCGCGCAAGCTGCTGCTGGACATCTCCGCGCTGGGACTGCCGGTGGGGTGCGAGTTCCTCGATCCGATCACGCCGCAGTTCATCGCCGACACCGTGAGCTGGGGGTCGATCGGCGCCCGTACCGCGGCGAGCCAGGTGCACCGCCAGCTGTGCAGCGCGTTGTCGATGCCGGTCGGGATCAAGAACTCGACGGAAGGCGACGTGCAGGTGGCGGTGGATGCGACGCGTGCCGCTGCGGCGAGCCACGTGTTCGCCGGGATCAACAACGACGGTCTCGCGGCGCTGTTCACCACCGCGGGCAACCCGGACTGCCACGTGATCCTGCGCGGGGGCTCGGCGGGCCCGAACTACGACGCCGCGACGGTCGCGGAGACCCTGGCGCGGCAGGCCGAAGCGGGCTTGCCGGAGCGGGTGATCATCGACGCGAGCCATGGGAACAGCGGTAAGGACCATGTCCGCCAGGGTGTCGTGGCAGGGGAGATCGCGGACCGCATCGCCGCCGGGGAACGGGGCATCGCCGGGATCATGCTGGAGAGCTTCCTCGAAGCCGGACGGCAGGACCTGGTGCTGGGGCGCGGCGAGGAGCTGACCTACGGCCAGTCGATCACCGACGCCTGCCTGGACTGGCCCGGAACGGCGGACCTGCTGGACCGGCTGGCAGCGGCGGTGGCCACGCGGCGGTAGCGCTGCCCTCCTCCCGAGCGCCAACACACCGCCCGGAACGGCCAACACGCCACCCGCAACGGCAAACACGGCGCCCGGAACGGCAAACACGGCGCGCCACCGGCGTGTTTGCCGCTCGCGCTGGCGTGTTTGCCGCTCGCGCTGGCGTGTTTGCCGCTCGCGCTGGCGTGTTTGCCGCTCGCGTCAGCGTGTTGGCCGCGCGGCGGCGTAGCGGGACCGGACAACGTGAGGCGGCCCACCAGCCGCCCGGTCCTCCCCCGCGCCCCGATCCTCAGCCCGGTTCTGCGGACGATCGGGGGCTGTCGAGGTATTCTTGCCCGCCTTGACAGCCCCTGCTCGGCCGTTGAAACACTCGGAAATCGGGGCGGCCCATCTCGGGGCGTAGCGAAGCGAAGCCGGTCCTCTCAGCCGCGCGCAGCGCAAAACCCGCGTAGCGGCCACCCAAGCAGGCAACCACCGGTCAAACAGGAAAACCCTTGCGCCGCCGGACCTCGTCGATCAGCCGCCACCGCTCCAGGTTGAACCGGGCATCCGCCAGCGCGTCATGGGCGTTCGTCGGGGGCAGGGGCAGCTTCGGCTTCCCGACGTCCTCCCACCGCTGCCGCAGGTCGCGTGTGAACCGGGGCAGTTGGCGGGGCAGTTCGGGCATCGTGCCCCACAGCTGGGCGAGCGCCACGTGGTCGTAGGCGGCGAACCAGGCCCACAGTTCGATCCCGCCGGGTGGGCGGCCGAGGAACTCCAGCAGATCGGCGCGGATCTGGCTGCGGCTCCGCCACGACCTGTCGCCCGGTGAAGGCAGTTTCGGCAGGACGTTCTCGCGGACCCAGGGCCCGGCTTTGGCGGGGTCGAACTCCGTGGAGACCGCGTAGAACTCGCGTCCTCGTTCGTCCACGACACCGATCGACACCAGGTCGATCGTCACGCCGTCCTCGATGAATTCGGTGTCGTAGAAAAATCGCACCACGGCACCCTAAGCACCGCGGCGCGCAGCGCCTCGATCAGGGGTGGTGGGCGGGCGTCAGCCCGCTTTGGTCTCCGGTACCCGGTCGGCGTCGGCGAGGCCGCTCTGCGCGGGCACGACCGCGCGGACGCCGGCGGCGTCGGCGGCCTGCAGTTCCTTCGCGCGGGCGGCGTAGATGTCGACGTACTCCTGGCCGGACAGCTCCATCAGGGCGTACATGATCTCGTCGGTGATCGACCGCTCGACGAACCGGTCGCCGGACAGGCCCTCGTAGCGGGAGAAGTCCAGCGGCCTGCCGAAGCGGATCTCCAGGCGGCGCGGGTACCACATCTTGGAGCCGATCGGGTTGACCTCGTCCGTGCCGACCATCGCCACCGGCACCACCGGGACACCGGCCTCCAGCGCGATACGGGCGATGCCGGTCTTGCCCTTGTAGAGGCGGCCGTCGGGCGAGCGGGTGCCCTCCGGGTAGATGCCGAGCACGTTGCCCTCACGCAGCAGCCGGATGGCGGTGTCCAGCGCCGCCTGCGCGGCCGAACCGCCCGAGCGGTCGATCGGGATCTGGCCGGCGCCGGTGAAGAACCACTTCTTGAGGGTGCCCTTGACGCCCTTCTCGGTGAAGTACTCCTGCTTCGCCGGGAAGGTGACGCGGCGCTTGACCCGCAGCGGCATGAAGAACGAATCGGCGACGGCCAGGTGGTTGCTGGCGAGGATGACGCCGCCGCGATCCGGGACGTTGTCCGCCCCGGTCACCTTCGTCGGCCACAGCAGCTTGAGCAACGGCCCGAGCAGCACGTACTTCAGCAACCGGTACAGCACTCGGCACGCCCCTCCTACCTGCCCGAACCTGCCTGCCGGATCCAGGGTAGGAGTCACCGTGACCCGGCACAACGCCCGGGCTCCCAGTGGGCGGGAGGTCACAGCCGGGGGACGGGGTGCGCCGGGGCGGTCCCCCGGCGGCCTCCGGCATGCGACGATGGGACCGCGTTCGGCAGAGGAGAAGGGTGGTCCCGCCATGCCCGTGCTCGCCGGTGCGGAACCGTTCGCGCACACCGGTTCGGCCGAGGCCGGGGTGCTGCTGTGTCATGGTTTCACGGGCACGCCGCAGAGCCTGCGCGGCTGGGCCGAGCACCTGGCCGCGCGCGATTTCACGGTGCGGCTGCCGCGGCTGCCCGGTCACGGCACGACGTGGCAGGAGATGAACCGGACCGGCTGGCCCGAGTGGTACGGCACGGTCGAGCGTGAGCTGCTGGAGCTGCGGGAACGCTGCGAGTCGGTGTTCGTGTTCGGCCAGTCGATGGGCGGGACGCTGGCGCTGCGGCTGGCCCAGCAGCACGGGGACACGGTTGCCGGGCTGGTGCTGGTCAACCCGTCGGTGACGCGGCTGAGCTGGGACACCAAGCTGCTGCCGGTCCTGTCGCGGGTGGTCCCGTGGTCGCGGGGCGTCGCGAACGACATCGCCAAGCCGGGTGTCACCGAACTGGCCTATGACCGGGTCCCGGTGCGAGCGGCGGCGAGCCTGGCCCGGCTGTGGAAGCTGACCCGGGCGGATCTGCCGCGGGTGACGCAGCCGCTTCTCCTGCTGCACTCGGTCGTCGACCACGTGGTGGAACCCGAGAACGCCCGCATCGTGCTCGACGGCGTGCGCAGCCGGGACGTGACGGAAGTGCTGCTGGAGAAGAGTTTCCACGTGGCGACCCTGGACCATGACGCACCGCTGGTGTTCCGGCGTAGTGTCGAGTTCGTGGATGCGGTCCGTGACCCGGGACAGGTGGGGGCCCGATGAGCGCACGCGTGCCCGACCCCGAGGACGTCGACGCGACGTTCGCAGCGATCGTCGCGGACCTCCGGGCCGAGGGGGTCGGCCTGATCGGCGACGACGTCGAGACGGAACGGACGCCCGCGCGTCCCGAGTCGGAGAAGCCCGCGGAACCGGAGAAGCCCTCCGCCGAGGCGAGCTGGCGCGGTGGCGGGACCGCGTGGGAGGACACCGTGCTGGGCGACGACCCGTCGCCCGAGCCCGCCGGCGACGAAGAGCACTACGTGCCGCCGGAGCCGCCGCCGTTGCCCCGGCCGGGCAAGGGCGCGTTCGTGGTGCTGCTGTTCTTCGTCGCGGGGCTGCTGTTGCTGATCGTGCCCGGTGTGGTCGGGATCAGCACCACCGTCGCCACACCGCTGGGGATCCTGGCGCTCGCCACCGCGATCGCGTTGCTGCTCCTGCGGGTCAAGCAGGGCCCGCCGGACGGCGACGGGGCGCAGGTGTGACCGCTGCCAGGGTGGTCGTCGCTCCCGACAAGTTCAAGGGCACCCTTCCCGCCGACCAGGTGGCCGCCGCGATCGCCGCCGGGCTGCGCCGCGGGCGGCCGGGGGTCGAGGTGCTGGAGTGCCCGGTCGCCGACGGCGGGGACGGGACGGTCGCCGCCGCCGTGGCCGCGGGGTTCGAGTTCGTGCCCGCCCGGGCGAGCGGACCGGTCGGCGAGCCGGTCGACACGGGGTACGCGCGCCGCGGCGGCACCGCCGTGATCGAGCTGGCCGCGGTGTCCGGGCTGGCGATGGTGTCCCCGCCGGCGCCGCTGACCGCGACGACGCTGGGCGTCGGGGAGCTGATGCGGGCGGCGCTGGACGCCGGTGCGACGCGACTGGTGCTCGGATTGGGCGGCAGTTCGAGCACCGACGGCGGGACCGGCTTGCTGCGGGGCCTTGGTGCGCGGTTGCCGGACTCCGCGGGTGCGGAGCTGCCGCTGGGCGGGGCAGCGCTGGCGGAGCTGGCGGAGGTCGGCCTCGACGCTCTGGACCCGCGGCTGGCCGGGGTCGAACTGCTCGTGGCGAGCGACGTGGACAACCCGCTGCTGGGCCCGCACGGCGCCGCCGCGGTGTACGGGCCGCAGAAGGGCGCGTCGGCCGAGGACGTCGGGCGGCTGGAGTCGGCGCTGCGGCATCTGGCGGAGGTCGTGCGGGCAACCGGGGTGGACGTCGCGGAGGTGCCGGGCACGGGTGCCGCAGGCGGAACGGGGTACGCGCTGGCGATGCTCGGGGCTGCGTTCCGGCCGGGCATCGAGGTGGTGCTGGAGCTGACCGGCCTGGACGGCAAGCTGCCGGGCGCGGACCTGGTGATCACCGGGGAGGGCTCGCTGGACGAGCAGACCCTGCGCGGCAAGGGCCCGGCGGGGATCGCGTCGGCCGCGGCCGAACGCGGGATCCCGGTGGTCGCGCTGGCCGGGCGCACCACGCTGGGTACCGACGCGCTCTCGGCGGCGGGCTTCACCGCCGCGTACGCACTCACCGACGTCGAGCCGGACGTGCGGCGCTGTCTCGCCGAACCCGCGCCGCTGCTGGAGCGCCTCGCGGAGCAGGTCGCGCGCGATCACCTCTAGCCGCCGAACATCGTGCGCCACTCGTCGAGGTTGCGCGGGCGGTAGACGAAGTTGTTCTCCTTGACCGAGGACAGCGAAGCCGACGGCTCGGCCGAGTACTGGTGCCCGGGGTAGACCACCGGGTCGCCCGGCAGGTCCGCGAGCCACCGCAGGCTGCGGTACATCGCGTCGGCGTCGCCGCCGGGGAAGTCCGTGCGGCCGCAGCCCTCGAGGAACAGCGTGTCCCCCGCGACGAGTTTGCCGTCGACCAGGAAGCACTGACTGCCGGGCGTGTGACCGGGTGTGTGCAGCAGCCGGACCGGGATGGCCCCGACCTCGACGACGTCGTCGTGGTCGTGCCCGGTCAGCTCGCCTGCCGACACCCCGGTGACGCGCTGGACCCACTCCGTCTCGTTGCCGTTGACGTGCACCGGAACGCTCTCGCGCGCCAGCAGTTCCGGCAGCCCGGCCAGCGTGAAGCCCATCATGCTGCCGCCGACGTGGTCGGGGTGGTGGTGCGTGGCCAGCACCCCGGCCAGCCGCATGTCGTCGGCGGCCAGCACGTCCAGCAGGTCCCCGACGGCGTACGCGGGGTCGACGACCAGGGCCTCCCTGGTCTCCCGGTCGCCGATCAGGTAGGCGAAGTTGACCATCTGGGTGGCCACCGGATCGCCCACGGCGAAGTCGCGGCCGGACAGCAGCTGACGGAAGTACAGGCGGTCGGACATGCCCCGCAGACTACGGACTCAGGCGAACTTCGTCTTCGGACGCTCCTGCTTGACGCCGTCCAGGTACACGTCGACCTTCTCGTCGTAGAAGCAGACCAGGCCCTGCACCTTCTGGCTCTCCGGCAGCGGCATCCGGTAGTACCAGACGACGTCGCGGTGCAGCTCGTCCCCCGCCCGCACCGAGTAGTACTCGGCCTCGCCCTTGTACGGGCAGCGGGTGATGGTGTCGCTGGGTTCGAGGAGATCGAGCCGCACGTCGGTCTTGGGCAGGTAGTAGCGGGTGGGCAGGCCGGTCTCGAACAACAGACGCGGGCTGTGCGTGTCGGCCACCGTCACGCCGTCGATCTCGATGCGGACGTGCCGTGAGCTGGCGAGGATGTCCACGCGCGTGCGCGGGTCGCGCGGGTGCACGAAGATCTCCTCGTCCTCCTCGAACCACGAGTCCATCGCCGCGAAGTCGAGCCGCACGTGTCCCTTGAGCGCCTCCAGTGGCGAGTCCCGGTACTCCAGCGCGGCTTCGGGCGCTTCCCGCTCGCCCACCCGCACGGTGAACACCTCGCCGTCGCCCCGGCTCGGCGAATGCGCCGTCTTGCCGGTGGCGACCAGGTACTCGCCGCGGACGTCGTCCCGCGGCACGTAGTAGGTCGGGTAGTACGGGACCTCCCACACCATGAGCGGGCGCAGCGTGTCGGCGACGACCTGCCCGCCGAAGACCGCCCGTACGCGCTTGGTGCCCGGCTCGGTCCGGACCCGGCCACGACCATCGGTTGTCATGCCGCTCACAACCACGCCGGACGCGAGGTTATTTCCGGTACCGGTCCAGCAGGTCGCGGGTCATCTCCTTGGCCCGCGCCGCCGCGTCGGCGTCACCCGCCGCCGCGGAGATGATGGCGCCCTTGACCAGCAGGTGGCATGAGCGGGCGAACCCGTCCGGGTCGGTCATCCCCGCCTCGCTCGCGAGATCGGCGAGAATGCCGCGGAGGGTGTCCAGGTGCCGGATGCCGGCCTGGCCGAGCGGGTGGTCGGCGCCCATTTCGAGCAGCACCGTGGTGAACGCGCAGCCGTCGAACGATCCGGGTGCGCGGAACCAGTCGTCGAGCACGTCGAAGACGGCCAGCAGCCGCTCCACGGCGGTGCGCCCGCGGGCCCGCGCCTGCTCGTCGATCAGGCCGAAGGTCCACCGCTGCTCGCGCCGGTCGAGGAAGGCCAGTACGAGATCGTTCTTGGACGGGAAGTGGCGGTAGAGGGTCGCCTTGGCCACGCGGGAGCGCGCGATCACCTCGTCCACGCCGACCGCGCGGACGCCGCGTCGCGAGAACAGCTCGTAGGCGGTCTCCAGGATCCGCTCACGGGCTCCGGCAGGGCTTTCGGGCGTCATGGCGCGCCGATGGTAACCCGGATGAACGCGATTCAACACCGGCCGTGCGCCCGTTTGCCGGGTCGGGCGCGGGGTATCCGGCGGTATGACCACGCCCGACCCCGACCGGCTGCGCGCACTGCTGTCCGAAGTGGACTTTCCATGCGAGCGGTCCGAGCTGATCCGTCAGGCCACGGCCCACGGTGCGGACGACAGCGTTCTCGGACACCTGGGCGCGATCCCGGACTCCACCTACCGCGATCTCGACTCGGTGACCACTGCCTGCGGCGAGATCACCTGACGCCGATGCGGCTGCGCAAGAGCAGGCTCGACGAGCCCGGTATCCGGCGTCGGCGGAGCGGGCGCGGTTTCCGGTATTTCACCCCTGAGGGGGAGCCGCTGCGCGACGAGGAGACGCTGCGGCGCGTCAAGAACCTCGCCGTGCCCCCGGCGTGGCGGGAGGTGTGGATCTGCCCGCACCCCAACGGCCACATCCAGGCGATCGGCGTCGACGACGCGGGCCGCCGCCAGTACCGCTACCACGACCAGTGGCGGCAGGCGCGCGACGAGGAGAAGCATGACCGCGTCCTGGAACTGGCCAAACGGATGCCGAAGTGGCGCCGCCGCGTCGCCGGGGACCTGGCCCGGCCGGGCCTGGGGCGCGACCGGGTGCTGGCCACCGCGCTGCGCATGCTCGACCGCGGTGTCTTCCGCACCGGCAGCGAGGAGTACACCGAGGAGCACGGCACCTACGGCGCGGCCACACTGCTGCAGGAGCACGTGACCGTCAAGCGGGACGTGCTCACCTTTTGCTACCCCGCGAAGGGCGGCATCCAGCGCGACATCACGATCACCGATCCCGAGCTGGCCGCGGCGGTCAAGGCGCTGCGCCGGGCGCGGACGGGCAGTGACCGGCTGCTCGCCTACCGCACCCGCGAGGGCTGGCACGAGGTGCACGCCGACGACATCAACGAGCGGTTCAAGGAGATCGCCGGTGACGGGTTCACCGCCAAGGACCTGCGAACGTGGAACGCCACCGTCCTGGCCGCGACGGCGTTCGCCGTGGCCGATCCGGTCACGTCCCAGCGTGGACTGAAACGCGCGCAGGCGGCTGTCATGCGCGAGGTATCCGAAGAGCTGGGCAACACCCCGGCCGTCTGCCGGAAGTCCTATGTGGACCCACGCGTGGTGCGGGCCCACGAAAAGGGCAGAACGATCGCCCCGGCCGTGCGGCGCATCGGGCGGGCGGGAATCCGCCGCGACGAGGACCGCGAGGTGCTGGAGCGGGCCGTGATCCGGCTGCTGTCCGGGGTTTGACCGACTGTCCTGGTGGTACCTGCACCAGGTGAGACTGCTGAGACTGCTGAGACTTCCCGGGGTGTACCGGCCGCAGGCCGACACCTGGCTGATGACGCGGGCGATGCGGGAGGCGCGACTCCCGGACGGCGCGAGGGTTCTCGAGGTGTGCACCGGCACCGGCGCGCTGGCGATCGCCGCGGTCCGCGGTGGAGCCGGGAGCGTAACCGCGGTGGACCGGTACCTGCCCGCGGTGCTGAGCGCACGGTTCAACACACGGCGGTATCCCGTGGAGGTCCGGCACGGCGATCTCTCCCAGGCCATCGACGGCGCGCCGTTCGACGTCGTGCTGGCGAACCCGCCCTACGTGCCGTGCGAGTCCTCTCACGACGCGGGAGGCGCGGCGATGGCCTGGGACGCGGGCGCCGACGGGCGCAGGCACCTGGACTGCCTGTGCGACAGGGCTTTCGAGCTGCTCAGTCCCGGTGGGACGATGCTCGTCGTGCATTCGTCGCTGTGCGGGATCCGCCGGACAGTGGCGTCCCTGCGCGACAACGGGCTCAAGACATCCGTGGTGGCGCGGGCGATCGAGCCGTTCGGGCCGGTGCTGCGCGGCCGCGTCGACTTCCTGGAACGCGCCGGGCTCATCGCGCCGGGGCAGCGCCACGAAGAGCTGGTGGTGATCCGTGCCGACCGGACCGAACGCTGACGCCCGTAGGGTCACGCTCGTCGAGGGCGGGCCGATGCTCGTCGAGGGTCCCGTCGAGCTGGAGATGCCCGACGGGACGATCGCGCGTTCGGACCGCTTTCTGGTGGCCGTGTGCGCGTGCCGTCGCAGCAAACGCTACCCCTTCTGCGACACCAGCCACCGCAAGCGCGTCAGGGACTGAACGGTTTCCGCAGCGCGCTTTCGCCTGCCTGCCAGGCGCTCAGCACGTGGTCGGCGAAGCGCTGCTCCACCACGTCCGTCGCCTGGATGCCGAACACGATGTCGCCCGCCAGTTCCGGCTCGGTCTCCAGCAGGCCCCCGATCACGTCGCGGCGCATGACCTGCTCGTGGACGGCGTCGGCCTCGATGTGCTCGGTGTAGAAGTACCGGCACCGTTCGTCGGCGCCCAGGCGCCGCAACGCTTTGTCCATGCGCTGCGCGCTCGGTGCCGTGGTGATCTCGGCAGCGGCGAAGTGTCCGGCCAGCGCCGCGCGGAACCGGCGGTGCAGCCCGAACACCGACATCATGTTGACCACCGCGAGCATGCACGCCGGCGCGTGCTCCAGGTAGGCCAGGTAGCCGGAGTCCAGCCCGGCGCCGTCGAGCAGGTCCGCGTACAACTGCGCGTGCACCTGGTCGGCCCGGCCGCCACCGTACTCGTCGAACTCCACGGCCACCAGCGCCGCCTTCGGCCTGCCCCGCAGCCGCGGGATCGCCCACGCGTGCGGGTCGGCCTCCTTGTGGTGGTAGACCGAGCGCAGCGCGAAGTACTCGCACATCTGCTGCCAGGTGCCCTCGGCCGCCAGGAAGTGCGAGAGCCCGCTGCCGTTGACCGGTTCGACCAGTAGCGGCGCCAGCGCATCCTCGACGTTGTCGCCACCAGCGGTGTGCGCGCGCAGCGCGGCCAGGAACACGCGCTCCATCGCCGCGCGCAGGCGCAGCAGGTCCGGGTCCCACTCCCAGTCCGGGTCGACCCCGGCGAACCCCTGGTAGTGCAGCTCGTAGCACAGGTGCAGAGCCAGCTGCAGGTCGTCGCCGAACGGGTCGGTGTCCGCGGTCACCGGGAGTTCCGGGAAGTCGCCGCGTTCGTCGCGGCCCAGTGCCTCGGTCACGGCTTCGGACAGCGGTCCCCTGGCCTCCGGAAGAGCGAGCATCATGGCAGTCGTCACGACAGCCGGTTACCCCCGCGCGGCCACGTTAAGCCCGGTGGGTGAGGGTCGCGAGCAGCGCGGGCAGTCCTGCCGTGACGGCTTTGCGCTGCCGCCGTGCGCCGCTGCCGTCGCGGCGCAGCCGTTCGAGCAGGATCGCGACGAGGTCGCGGTCGCCGGTGTCGTCCAGCGCGGGTGCGACGTGCGTGACGAGTTCGTCCACGAGCTGCCACGCCGGCAAGCGGCGGGCTCGCACGGGATGCACACCGTCGCCGTCGATCCCGTCACGGGCCGCGGCCCACAGCGCGGCAGCCGCCACCTGCCCGGACAGCTCGGGCGGCGCGACGCCCTCGGCGAGCTCGGCCAGCGCGCGGCGCACCAGGGCACGGGACAACACCGCCTGCAACACCGCTTCGTCTACCGTGGACGCCACGTCGGCGACGCGGAACTCCAGTGTGGGAAACGACGTCGACGGTCTCAGGAGCCAGAACGACATCGACTCGTCCACCAGTGCACCGCACTCCACCAGCCGCCGCACCTCGGCGCGGTAGGCGCCGGAGTCGGGAAAGTACGGCGGTATTCCCGCGCCGGGGAAGCGGGACTGCTGCACCGCGCGCCAGCTGCCGTACCCGGTGTCGCGGCCGTGGTCGAACGGCGAGTTGACCGACAGCGCCAGCAGCGACGGCAGCCACGGGCGCAGGTGGTTCATCACCGCGACGGCGGTCTCCACGTCGGGAATGCCGACGTGTACATGGCAGCCGCACGCCTCGTAGTCGGTGACCATACCGCGGTAGAGCCGGTCGATGTCACCGAAGCGGCCGCCCTGGTTTTCCGATGTGGACGGTCCGGACAGGACAGGGGTGCCCGCGGAGGCGACCACCGCGCCGTGCCACCTGGCCGCGTCGGCGAGCGCCTTGCGGTTGCGGACGAGCTGGTCACGCAGCTGCCGCGCCCCGGTGCAGACGCCGGTCGCGGTCTCGACCTGGGTGGCTCGCAGTTCGCGGTGCAGTGTGGCGCCGGGTGGCAGGGGCGGGTCGGCGGCGAGGATCGCGGCCGCGCGGGGCAGGGTCGCGCCGGTGGCGGGGTCGAGGAGCAGGAATTCCTCCTCGACCCCGAACGTCAGACCGGCGGAAGCGGGCGGGTCGCCGGGCCCTGGATCACCGAGCCGTCCGTGCCGAATCGCGATCCGTGGCATGCGCAGTCCCAGGTCTTCTCGGCGTTGTTGAACGCGACCACACAGCCCAGGTGGGTGCAGCGGGCGCTGACCTGCCGCAGTTTCCCGTCCTCGCCTCGGTAGGAGGCGACGACGTCCTTCCCGCGGCGCGCGACCTGCGCGGCGCCGGGTGCGAGGTCGTCCGGGGTGGCGGTGAGCGCGCGGGTGTAGCCGGTGACGTACTGTTTGCCGACCTTCACGCCGTCCTCGGCGAGCGTGACGGAGGAGTGCAGGTCGAAGCGGTTGGGGTCGTACAGGCCGGCCGCGGGATGCCCGTCGCCGGTGATGAGGTCGGTCAGCAGCAGCCCGGCGCTGGTCCCGCCGCTCATGCCCCACTGGCCGAAGCCGGTCGCGACCCACACATGGTGGGTGGCCGGGTGGTAGCGGCCGACGTAGGGCACGCCGTCGAGGGTGCTCATGTCGTGGGCGGACCAGCGGTGGGTGGCCTTGGTGAGGCCGAACGTGGTGGCCGCTTCGGCGAGCTTCCGGTAGCGGGCCTCGACGTCGACGGGTTCGCCGGTGCGGTAGTGGTCGCCGCCGACGAGGAGATACCGGCGGTCGCCCTCGGTGTGGCCGCGGAGGGAGCGGTGGGTGACGGCGTCGAGGTACATCCCGGTCGGCGCGTCCCCTTCGCCCGCCACGACGAGGTCACGGGTGATGTCGAGGCGGGCGAAGTACAGCCCGCGGTCGAAGATCGGATAATGGGTCGCCACGACGACGTCCCGTGCCCTGATCTGCCCGCGTTCGGTGTGCACGATGGGCGAGGGCCGTTCGTCGAGTGTGTGGGCCCGCGCCCGTTCGACGATCCGCCCACCGAGCCGCTCGATGTGCTCGGCGAGCCCCAGCAGCCACTTGCGCGGGTGAAACTGGGCCTGGTCGACGAACCGGACGGCGCCGACGGTCGTCACCGGCAGGTCGACCTGCTCGACGAAGTCCGCCGGAAGGCCCGCCGACGCTGCCGCGTCGGCCTCCTCCTGCAGCTTGCTCAACTGGGACGTGTCGGTGGAGTAGACGAAGCTGTCCCGGCGGGCGAGGCCGCACTCGATGCCCAGCTCGGCAGCGGTGGCGGCCACCCACTCCACGGCGTCGAGCTGCGTGCGCCCGTAGCGGGTGGCGCCTTCCGCACCCTTGCGGGAGGTCAGGGTCGCGTACTTGAGGGCGTGCTGGGCGGACAACTTGGCCGTGGTGTTCCCGGACACCCCCGACGCCACCTCAGCCGCCTCGACGACGACGACCGATTTACCGGCCTTCGCGAGCCCGTAGGCGGCGGTGAGACCGGCGATCCCGGCCCCGATGACGACCACGTCGGCTTCCCCGGGCAGCTCATGACCGGATCGATCAGGCGCCGGGGCCGTCTCCACCCACAGAGACCTCGGTTCAGGCAGCTCGATGCTCACGGCACAGAATTGCCCCAGGCAACGACGGCGAAACGCGGGAGCTGCAGTACCAGGAAGCTGGGTGGTCGCCTTGGAGTGGTGAGGCGACCGCTGGTCACTTGGGCGGCCGGTGATCGGTCGGCTTGGGTTCGACCGCCCCCCGCCCCTCCTCTCGGATGGCTGGGGATGAGGGGCGGGGGAGGTCTGGGCCGGTCGTGTGCGGGCTTCCGGTGCGGGTGGCGGAAAGCTCCCACCGAGTGGTGCTACTTGCTCACTGTTCGCCATGCTTCGCTGCGTTTGCCTGGTTCGTAAGGTGCGTCGAGGCGTTTGGCCGTCACTCCGCCGAGTCCGTTGGCCAGGCTTGCCGCGAGGACGTCCGCGCCGTCCTTGTCGTAGGAGTCCGGGGTGCGCCAGTACTCGCCCGCCAGCTCGAGTTTGCGCAGCGCCGCCCGGCGTTTGCGATAGGGCTGGTTCAACAGCGACTTCCCCTCGGCGTGGAGGACGTCGAAGGGCAGGTAGAGCACCGGTGTGCGCTGGGACAGGCGTTTGGCCGTCCGTGCATCGGCCTCGACGCGGGACTTGAGCGCTTTCCGGCTGGGGCGGCCCTCTTCCAGCACGATGATCTCGCCGTCCAGCAGGACCTCCGTCGAGCCCAGCTCCTCGCCCAGGGCGCGCAACTCGGGGTACCGCTCGGTGACGTCCGTCCCCGTCCGGTCGCGCACCGCGACGCGTCCGCCTTCCACCCGGACCTGGGCACGTTCGCCCTGCCAGCGGAATTCGTACGCCCATCCGTCCTCGTCCGGGAGTGAGCCGGGCCGGGCCTGCATCGGCTTCACGAAGTCGGGCAGCTCTTCGCCGGAACCGCTGTCGACGCGTTTCACCAGCCAGTCGCGGGAGTCGTCCTTGTGGCTGTTGACGAACACGAAACGGCCCGAGACCCGCGAACCGGTCAGCACCACGTCCACCTTGTGGGGGTTCCAGTGGTGCACTTCGTACGTGCCCCTGTCCCAGATCGTCATCGTTCCGCCCCCGTACTCCCCCTTCGGGATCTCGCCCTCGAAGGTCGCGTACTCCAGCGGATGGTCCTCGGTGTGCACGGCGAGGCGAGGAGGCCCGGGACGGGGCGGCAGACCCTTCGGCACCGCCCAGGAGACCAGGACACCCTCCCGCTCGAAACGGACATCCCAGTGCAGGCGCCGGGCGTGGTGTTCCTGGATCACGAACACGTCGTCGTTCCCCCGTGGGACCACGTGGTCGGGCATCGGTTCCGGCGTCCGGCGCGGGTCGCGCTTCCGCCGGTACTCACTCAGATCGGCCACGTCGCCGACGGTACCCCGTCACCCGCTGGTGTTTACCGCCCTCGAACAGCGGGGATGAACCAGGGGTGAGTGAAACCGACATCTTCGTGCTGGGCCTCGACGACGCCAACCTGCGGACCCTCCGCCGCGTACCGGGAGCCGAGAACTACCGGTACCACGGATTGCTGACCCAGGCCGACGTACAGGAAGGTGACATCCAGATCGCCGACCTGATCGAACGGGCCACGGCCGAACTGGACGCCTTCGACGGCGAAATCGGCGCGGTCGTCGGCTACTGGGACTTCCCCGTCACCACCATGGTGCCCATCCTCGGGCGCCGCTACGGGCTCCCCACCCCCAACCTCGAAGGCGTGCTCAAGTGCGAGCACAAGTACTGGAGCCGCCTCGAACAGCAGAAGGTCACCGACGCGCACCCGAAGTTCGCGCTCGTCGACCTCGACGGCGAACCGAAACCGCCGGAGGGCCTGTCGTTCCCCATGTGGCTCAAACCGGTCAAGTCGTTCTCGTCCGAGCTGGCCTTCCACGTCAAGGACGAGAAGGAGTTCACCGAAGCCGTCGAGGAGATCCGGGACGGCATCGGGCGCGTCGGCAAACCGTTCCAGTACATCCTGGACCAGGTGACCGGCATCGACATCCCGCCCGAGGTCGCCGGCTCCGGCGCGCTCGCCGCGCTCGCCGAAGAGGAGATGACCGGCCTGCAGGCGGCCACCGAAGGCTACGTCTACGACGGCGAGGTCGTCGTCTACGGCGCGCTCGACTCCATCAACTACCCGGACAGCTCGTCGTTCCTGCGTCACCAGTACCCGTCGCAGCTGCCCGAGCCGGTGGTGGAGAAGATGCTCGACGTCTCCAAGAAGATCATCGAGCAGATCGGGCTGAACAACTCCACGTTCTCCGTCGAGTTCTTCTGCCGGCCGGACACCGGGGATGTCAAGGTGCTCGAAATCAACCCACGGCACTCGCAGTCGCACGCGGAGATGTTCGAGAACGTGGACGGCGTGCCCGACCACTACAACATGATCGAGCTGGGACTCGGCCGCCGTCCGCGGATGCCCGACGACAAGGGCAAGTACAAGATCGCGGCCAAGTGGTACTACCGGCGCTTCGAAGACGGTATCGTGCGCCGGGTGCCCACCCGCGCGGAGATCGAGCAACTGCAGCAGGAGATCCCGGGGATCGACGTCGACATCGTGCCCGCCGAAGGACAGCGTCTGTCCGAAATGGACGCACAGGACAGCTACAGCTACGAGCTGGCGTTCGTCTACACCGGCGCCGACAGCGAAGCCGAAGTGAAGGACAAGTACCAGCGCACCACCGACGCGCTGAACTTCGAGTTCGAGGAGGTCTGATCGGATATGCGGGAGGTCCGCTCCCTGCCGTACGAGATCACTCAGGAGGAGCACGTCCGGATCCCGGTCGCCGACGGCACTCGCCTGGCCGCGAAGATCTGGCGGCCGGTGTCGTCCGACGACGAACCGGTGCCGGGGATCTGTGAGTACATCCCGTACCGCAAGCGTGACCTCACCGCGGTCCGGGACTCGGTCCACCACCCCTACCTCGCCGGGCACGGCTACGCCTGCGTGCGCGTGGACCTGCGCGGCACGGGCGAGTCGGAAGGGGTCCTCACCGACGAGTACGTCGAGCAGGAACAGCTCGACGCCGAGGACGTCCTCGCCTGGCTCGCCGGGCAGCCGTGGTGCGACGGCCGCACCGGCATGATGGGCATCTCCTGGGGCGGGTTCGCCGCGTTGCAGGTGGCGGCGCGGAAACCGCCGAGCCTGCGGGCCATCGTCATCTCGTCGTTCACCGACGACCGCTACTCCGACGACTTCCACTACATGGGCGGCTGCATGCTGTCGGACAACCTCGGCGAGGCCGGGACCATGTTCGCCTACAGCACCCTGCCGCCGGATCCGGCGCTGGTCGGCGACCGCTGGCGCGACATGTGGCGCGAGCGAGTCGAGGGCGTCGGGCCGTGGGTGGACACCTGGCTGGAGCACCAGCACCGCGACGACTACTGGCGCCATGCGTCGGTGTGCGAGAACTACAGCGACGTCGGCGTGCCCGTACTCGCCTCCAGCGGGTGGGCCGACGGCTACTCCAACGCCGTGACACGCCTGCTGTCGCACCTGTCCGTGCCACGCAAGGGCCTGATCGGGCCGTGGTCGCACAAGTACCCGCACCTCGGTGAGCCCGGCCCGGCGGTCGGGTACCTGCAGGAGGTCGTGCGCTGGTGGGACCACTGGCTCAAGGACCGCGACAACGGCGCGATGGACGGGCCGATGCTGCTGGCCTGGATGCAGGACAGCGTGCCGCCCTCCACGTCCTATCAGGAGCGTCCTGGCCGGTGGGTCGGTGAGCCGCAGCTGCCCTCGCCGCACATCGACTGGCGCACCTACCCGCTGGCGCAGCACCGGATCGCGCTCCGGGAAGAGGACATCCCGGACACGGCCCTGCATGTGGAATCGCCGTTGTCGGTGGGCCAGTTCGCGGGCAAGTGGGCCTCCTACAACGCGCCGCCGGACCTGCCCTACGACCAGCGCGAGGAGGACGGCGGATCGCTCGTGTTCGACGGTGACGAGCTGACCGAGACGGCCGAGATCCTCGGTGCGCCCAAGGTGCGGCTCGAACTGTCGGTGGACAAGCCGGTGGCGATGGTCGCGGCGCGGCTGTCCGATGTCCAGCCGGACGGCCGCGCGACGCGCGTGACCTACGGGCTGCTGAACCTGACCCACCGCGACGGGCACGACGACCCGCAGCCGCTGGAGCCGGGCAAGCGGTACCAGGTGGAAATCGAACTCAACGGTGTCGCCCAGGCTTTCCCGCCGGGACATCGGATCCGGCTGTCACTGTCCACTTCGTACTGGCCGCTGGCGTGGCCCGCACCCGAACCGGCCCGCCTGACCGTCTACACCCGGGGCAGTTCGGTGTGCCTGCCGGTGCGGCCGATCCGCGAGTCCGACGAGGTGAGCGGGTCGGTGTTCGGCGAGCCGGAGGGCGCGGCGCCGATCCCCACCACCCAGGTGCGGCCGGGCGAGCAGCGCTGGACGGTGTCGCGAGACCTCGTCGAGTACGAATCGGCGCTGGAGATCGTGAAGGACTCCGGCACGATGCGGCTCGACGACATCGGACTGGACGTGTCGCGGCGGGCCTACGAGCGTTACAGCTCGGTCGCCGACGACTTCGCTTCGGTGCGCGGCGAGACGAAGTGGAGCATGACGTTCGCGCGCGGTGACTGGGAAGCACGCACCGAGACGCACACGGTGTTGTCCTGCACGGACAGGGAGTTCGTGCTGCACGCGACCGTCGACGCGTACGAGGGCGCGCACCGGGTGTTCTCCCGCAACTGGAACCGGACATTCCCCCGAAAACTGGTCTGAGTTTCACGAAGGAGGAGCACGGGTAACCCGGACCGGTGATCGGGAAAACCAGTCTGCACGCGAAACTGCTCATCGCGCAGATGCTGCTGACCTGGCGCAAGCGCACGTTCAGCGACGTCGACGCCCTGCACAGGAGCATGGGGCCGCGGCAGCAGCGGGAGAACGCGCTGCCGCCTCCGGCCGTGCGCGGGCAGGTCGACCTGGACCGCAGCGAGGTGCACGGTCACCCGGTGTACACGGTGCGGCCGCGGGCGAACGCGACGTCCCGTCACGTCCTGTACTTCCACGGTGGCGCGTACGTGCACCAGATCCAGGACGACCACTGGCGGTTCTTCGCGCGGTTGATCGCCCGCACCGGCTGCACGGTCACCGCGCCGCTGTATCCGCTGGCGCCCGGCAGCCACTACGACGACACGTTGTCGATGGTCCAGGCGACCTACAAGGAGAAGATGGACCAGGTCGCGCCGGGGGACCAGATCCTGATGGGCGATTCGGCGGGTGGCGGGTTGTCGCTGGTGCTCGCGCGGTCGCTGCGTGACCAGGGACGGCCGCAGCCCAAGGAGATCGTGTTGCTGTCGCCGTGGCTGGACGTCACGATGGACGATCCGGCGGCGCCGGAGTACGACCGGCACGACCCGTACCTGGGCATCGCCGGGCTGCGGGAGGCCGGGCGCCTCTACGCGGGCGGGCTGGACCTGGCCAGCGAGCTGGTCAGCCCGATCAACGGCGACCTGCGGGGGCTGGGTGAGCTGAGCTGCTTCATCGGGACGCGGGACGTGCTGCTGGCCGACGCCCGCAACCTCTACGACAAGGCGCGGGAGCAGGGCGTGCCGCTGGAGTACTGGGAGTACGGCGGCATGTTCCACGCGTGGATGATCGCGAACATCCCGGAGGCGAAGCACGCGACGGACCGGATCGCGGAGCTGGTGTCCCGGTGAGCGGGCTGCCGAGGGCGTCCGTGGCGGAGACGGCGAAGGTGTTCGCCGGGGTGGTGGGCCCCACGCTCGCGGGCGGCGTGATCAAGCGGCGCCCGCGGGTCATGTCGGCACTGGAGAAGATGCAGGCGGACGCGTCCGCGGTGCGGGTGATGCAGCGACTGCGGGGCCGGCACGGCGAGGGGCTGCTGCGGCTGGCGGTGCCCGGGCGGTCGTTCGCACTGGTGCTCTCCCCCGAGGACGTGGGGCGGGTGCTGGCCGGGTCGCCGGAGCCGTTCACGCCGGCGAACCTGGAGAAGCGGGCGGCGTTGTCGCAGTTCCAGCCGCACGGCGTGCTGATCTCCCGTGAGCCGGAGCGGGCCCGGCGCCGGGAGTGGAACGAACGCGTGCTGGAGACGGACCGCCCGACCCATCACCTGGCGCCGTCGGTGGAGGCGAAGGTCGCCGAGGAGTTCGCCGCGCTGGGCCCGGGGCCGCTGGACTGGGACGCGTTCGCGCCGGTGTTCTGGCGGGCGGTGCGGCGCGTGGTGTTCGGTGATCATGCGCGCGACGACCACGTGACGACGGATCTGCTGGGGAAGTTGCGGCTGGCGGGCAACTGGGCGTACCTGTTGCCACGCCGCCGGGCGTCGCGGGAGGAGTTCCTGGGCCGGGTGCGCTCGCTGCTGGCGCAGGCGCCGCCGGATTCCTTGGCCGGTAGCCTTTCCGCTGACGACGATGTGGCGAGCCAGATCGGGCACTGGTTGTTCGCGTTCGACGCGGCTGCCATGGTGGCGTTCCGGACGCTGGGGCTGCTGGCCACGCATCCGGCGCAACGGCAGAAGGCGCGTCAGGACATCGCTGCCGGCCCGGATCCGGACTATCTGCGCGCCTGCGTGCTGGACACCATCCGCCTGTGGCCGACGACGCCCGCGATCCTGCGCGACACGACGCGTGATCTCGACTGGGACGGCCACCGGGTGCCGTCCGGTACGGGCCTGCTGATCTTCACCCCGTTGTTCCACCGCGACGATTCACGGTTGCCCTTCGCGCACAGTTTCGTCCCGGAAATCTGGCTCGACGGGCGTGCGCGGAAGGAGCCCGCCCTGGTTCCGTTCAGCGCCGGTCCCGGCGAGTGCCCCGCGCGGAATCTGGTGCTGTTCACGACTTCCGTGATGTTGTCGACGTTGATCCGGGACCGGGACTACACGGTGGATTCGACACCGCGCCCCGCTCCCGGCCGTCCTCTTCCCGCGACTTTCGACAATTTTTCGCTGCGCCTGACCGCACATCCCTAGATTGAGGTCGGCATTCCGCGGGTATCGCGTCGTCATGACTGCCGCAGAATCACCGGACCTGATCTCGGTCATCATCTCCGACCACCGCCACGTCGAACGGGTCTTCACGGAGCTGGAGTCGGGCACCGGAACCCCCGAGCACCGCCGCAACCTGGCCGATCACGTCATCGCCGAACTGGTGCGCCACTCGGTCGCCGAGGAACAGTTCATGTACCCGGCGGCCCGCAAGTACCTGGAAAAGGGCGACGAGCTGGCCGACCACGAGATCGAAGAACACGCCGAAGCCGAACAGGTCATGAAGCAGCTGGAAGACATCCCGGCGACCGAACCGCGCTTCGACGAGCTGATGCGCCAGCTCATGGACGACATCCGGCACCACATCGAGGACGAGGAACAGGACCTCCTGCCGAAACTCCAGGCCGCCTGCTCGGCCGACGAGCTACGCGACCTCGGTGAAAAAGTCGAACGCGCCAAGAAAATGGCCCCGACGCGCCCCCACCCCAGCGCCCCGGACCGCCCGCCGATGAACCTCATCCTGGACCCCGGAGCAGGCTTCATCGACAAGATCCGGGACGGCCTGAGCAAGCGCCACACCTGATCACAGCCTTACAAGGGGCCCCTTCGCGCGCAGCGAAGGGGCTTTCTTTCTTTTCCAACACCCGGGAACGCAAGCCAACCAAGACGTGCCCGGACCTCCCCCGCCCCTCATCCCAAGCCCGCTTCGGTCGCCGATCAGGCGGGTCAAGGCACGCTTTCCCGCCTTGACCCGCCTGCTCGGCGACCGAAACCATCCGCGAGGAGGGGCGGGGGCGGTCTGTGGTGACCGACTACTCGACGGCGACGCGCCCAGCGGCTCGCCTGCCCCACGCGAGGGTTCAAAGATCAAGGGATAGTCCTCGCCGGACGGGCTGGCTCCGGGATGACCAGGGGTTTTCGAGTCCGGCTCACCTCAACGAGGTGGTCGCTGGGTGGTCGTCCCGTCGCCTTCCGGTTTGTGCCTATCACCTTGAGCCAGGGCCGCAAGGTTGGCATGAAACCTCACGCGAGCACGGATGTTGCGGCCCTGGCTCAAGGTGATCGTCCAGGGTCAGGCGACGGGATGACCACCCAGCTCGGGTGTTACTGCGGCTCGCTGGCGCTCGCCTACGGTACGGCCCGTAGGTCCGCGACCAGTGCCGCGTAGGCGTCGGCTCGGTCGGGTGCCCGCAGTACCGATGACGGGTGCACCGTCGGCAGCACCTGCTCCGGGTGGCCGTCGAACTCGTCCGGCGCGGGGAGCAACTCGCCACGGTGCGCGGTGACCCGGAAGGACGGTCCCATCAACGAAGAAGCCGCCGTGGCACCGAGGAGTACCACGGTCTCCGGCCGGACCGCGTCGAGTTCCGCGAGGAGCCAGGGCCGGCAGGCGACGATCTCCCCGCGGGACGGCTTCTTGTGGATGCGCTGCTTGCCCCGCTCCGAGGGCACGAACTTGAAGTGTTTCACAGCGTTCGTCACGTATACCTGGGAACGGTCGACGCCCGCTTCCTCCAGGGCGCGGTCGAGCACACGTCCGGCGGGGCCGACGAAAGGGGCGCCTTCGACATCTTCGCGGTCCCCCGGCTGCTCCCCGAGCATCAGGACCTTCGCCGGTGCCGGGCCGTCCCCGAAAACAGTGTGCGTGGCGTCCCGGTAGAGATCGCAACCGTGACAGTCCCGCGCCGCCGAGCGGAGCCGGGTCAGCGAATGGCTGTCCGGCACGAACTCGGCGGCGTCACCCCGCGTGCGGGTCGCCATCAGCTGCCCGGGCGCTCCACGTCGCCCCGCCACGCGCCGGTTTCCCGCCCGCCACGCTTCTCGATGAACGCCTTGAAGCGTTCCATGTCGCCGTGTACCCGGCGGTCCAGGATCCCCAGCTTGTCGCCGGCCTGCTCGGCGAAACCATCCGGGTCGATGTCCATCTGCGCGGTCACCCGCGTCCGGTTGTCGCCGAGGCGGTGGAAGGTGATGACACCGGCGTGGTTCGGCCCCGAATCGGACGTCCACGCCACCCGCTCGTCGGGGTGCTGCTCGGTGATGGTCGCGTCGAACTCGCGGGTCGCACCGCCGACCTTCGTCACCCAGTGCATATGGGTGTCATCGAGCTGGCGGATCTGCTCGACGCCCTCCATGAACTCGGGGAACGACTCGAACTGCGTCCACTGGTTGTAGGCGGTGCTGACATCCACATCGACGTCAACGGACTCGGTGATCGTGCTCATCGCGGTGGGTCTCCTTTCTCCCGGTCACGGTCCGGGTACCTCGGCCCACCGGGGTTACACGTCCTCCGGACCCGACAATCGTGCCAAAACCGTTTCGAGGTAGGCACGGGCCTGCTCGGGCGGCCTGCCCGCGGCGTGCACCGCTTCGACCAGCCGGTCGGCGAGGTCACGCAGCTTCGTGTTGCTCTGCTGCGAAACGCGGATGAGCAACTCGAACGCGGCCGCCGAATCGTGGCCGTAGGCGAGCATGATCATGCCCTTGGCCTGCTCGATCGTGGCACGCGAGGCCATCGCGCGCTGCAGCCCGGCGGCCTCACCGGCCAGCTCCGACAACTGCTCGGCCTCCCGGACGCGGGCGGTGGTCAGGTCGACGTAGTAGCCGTGGACGCCGATGGTCTCACCGGCCTCGACCTCGACATCGCCGACCACGACGACCGCGCGGGTGCTCTCGTCGGCGGCCAGGATGCGCTGCTGCGCGCTGAACGGCTCACCAGTGCGGCGCGCTTCGTCGAACACGGCGGCCAGCTGGCGCCGGTCGGTCGGGTGACCGTGCTTCGTGACCAGCTCCAGGCCCGGCTCGACGGCACCCGCCTGGTAGCCATACATCTGGAAGATCTCCGAAGACCACGTCCACCTCGCGGCACGGGTGTCCCAGTGGTACATCCCGACCTGATCGGCGCGCTGGCCTGCGGGCAGGTCGGACAACGGGTCCGGCTTCCGGGACGTGGACATGCGTGAACGGCTCCTGCAGTGGAGTTGCTGCGAACACGGGTGCCACGCTGCTGGACAATCCCAGGGAGCCAGATCATAGCCGGGCGATCATCCGGGGCTACGCTCCGCTGTCCGGAAATCCTGTCGTGCCGCCTCCGTCACACCGAAGGCTGAAGCAGGATCTTGATCGCCCCGTCCTGCTTCTGCTGGAACATCCGGTACGCCTCCGGCGCCTTGTCCAGCGGCAGCTTGTGGGTCGCGAGGTCCTCCACACCGAGCGGATCCGACTCATCGCTGACCAGCGGCAGCACGTCGTCGATCCAGTGCCGCACGTTGGCCTGGCCCATCCGCAACTGGATCTGCTTGTCGAACAGCTCCATCATCGGCAGCGGATCGAGCATGCCGCCGTAGACCCCGGACAGCGAGATGGTGCCGCCGCGGCGCACGGTGTCGATGGCCTGGTGCAGCACCGCGAGCCGGTCCACCCCGCCCTTCTCCATCAGCGGGGCGGCCACCCGGTCCGGCAGCAGCCCGACCATCTGGTGCGCGAGCTTGCCCAGCGGCGCGCCGTGGGCTTCCATGCCGACCGCGTCGATCACCGAATCGGCGCCACGGCCGTCGGTCAGGTCGCGGATCGCGCCCGGCACGTCCTTCTCGGCGCGTGCGTCGACCGTGGTGACGCCGTAGCGGGCGGCCAGCGCGAGCCGCTCGGGCACGAGGTCCACGCCGATGACCTTGCCCGCGCCCCGGTGCCGGGCGATGCGGCAGCACATCTGCCCGATCGGCCCCAGCCCGAACACGACGACGCTGCCCTCGGCCGGGACCTGGGCGTAGTCGACGGCCTGCCAGGCGGTGGGCACCACGTCGGAGAGGTAGAGGAACCGTTCGTCGGAGGGGCCGTCGGGCACCTTGACGGGGCCGTACTGCGCCTGCGGGACCCGCAGGTACTCGGCCTGGCCGCCGGGGACCTGGCCGTAGAGCTTCGTGTAGCCGAACAGGGCGCCGCCCTTGCCCTTCTCGGTGACCTGGGTGGTCTCGCACTGCGACTGCAGGCCGTGGTCGCACATGTAGCAGTGACCGCACGAGATGTTGAACGGCACCACGACCCGGTCGCCCGCCCTGAGGTTCGGCACCCCCGGGCCGGCCTCCTCCACGATGCCCATCGGTTCGTGCCCGAGGATGTCACCTTCGCCCATGAACGGCCCGAGCACCTCGTACAGGTGCAGGTCGGAGCCGCAGATGCCGGTCGAGGTGATGCGCACGATCGCGTCCGTGGGCTCCTCGATCCGCGGGTCCGGGACCTCGTCGACGCGGACGTCACGCTTGCCGTGCCAGGTAACAGCCTTCATACCCGTTCGTGTGCCCGCGACCAGGGGCCCGAAACATTCAGCCGCCGAGCCACCCGTGGTCACGGACGAGTTCGAGGACGCAGCGGCGGACCCGGAGGACCTCCTCGGCCGTCAACGTGGGGACCCCGGTGAGCAGCGCCTCGGTCAGTTCCTCGCGGAAGTCGTGCGCCGGGTTCGGGTCGTCGCCGTCACCGGCCTGGCGTACCAGACGGATGCCCGACGCCTTGAGCCCGCGCTCACCGTCCTCGACCGTGAACTCGACGACCACACCGGGGGTGATCAGGCGTTTGTCCACGTCGAGATCGTTGACGTGCATGAAGACGTCCTCGCCACCTCCCTCCGGCGCCACGAACCCGTACCCGCGCAACTCGTCGAACCGGACGACCTTGCCCCTGACCACCAGCCCAAACCCTCCCGGCGAAGTATCGCGCCAAGGTACGCCCCTCACCGCCCACGCACAACGGCCCCGTGTGAACGCCGGAAACCGCGGGTACCCGGCGTGGCGGAGCCGGGTCCACTGTGGAGAGGTGACGGGATGAAACTGATGTACAAACCGCTGAGCCTGGCCGTGAGCGCGCTCGGCGGGGTGCTCGCCGGGATGCTGTTCAAGCAGGCGTGGAAGGCGTCCACCGGCGAGGACGACGCACCGGACGCCACGTCGTCGGACTACTCGACCAAGGAAGTGCTCCTCGCGGCGGTGCTGCAGGGCGCGATCTTCGGCGGCGTCAAAGCGGCGGTCGACCGGGCAGGCGCGAAGGCGTTCACCAAGGCGACGGGCAAAAAGCTCGACGACTAGCTTTTCACGGCGCGGCGGGCACTGTCGCCGAACATGGACAGCGCGCGCAGCGCCGTGCCGAGTTCCGCGATGTCCGACGGGTCGCTCATCGAACGGCCCAGCACGTCCGTGATCCGTTTCAGCCGGTGCCGCACGGTGTTCGGGTGGCAGTAGACCCGTTCGGCGACCTGTTTGGTGTTCCCCCCGCATTCGAACCACGCCCGCAGGGTCAGCAACAGCACGTTGCCCTCATCGCCCGGCAACTCCAGGATCGGCCGCAGCACCTGACCGGCCAGCTGCGCCGACGCCTCCGGGTCGCTCGCGACCAGCCCGGCCAGCGGGGACTCGTTGAACCGCGCCACGTCCTTCGCCCCCGCCGGGAGGCTGCCCAGTGCCACGCGCGCGAGGTGCAGGGCGCGGGCGGTCTCGCCGAGGCCGCGGAACACGGGGCTCATCCCGGCCCGGCCACGGCAGTCGTCGCGCAGCAGGTCCAGCACCGGTTCCACCTCGCGCAGCGACACCACCCCGATCTGCAGCTCCGGCGTGAGCCGCCAGGCCGAGACGTGGTGGGCCTCCCGCAACCGGACCTCGACCAACGGCAGCGCTTCCTGCCCCAGGCCGGGCGTCTCCGCGGCGACGACGACGAACATGCCCTCCAGCGGGAGGTCCAGCATCCGCGCGATGTCCCACAGCGTGCCGTCGCCGGTGCTGCCGCCCGCGAACAACGCCTCCACCAACGCCAGCCTGCGGTTCTGCCGCGTACGGCTGATCTCGGCCATCGTCGCGCGGTAGGTCGAGGTCAGCGCCTCGGTGTAGTCGTCCATGAGGGTCCAGATGGCCGTCGTCGCCGCGACGAGGGTGTCGACGTCCTGCGCGGTCAGCCCGACGAAACACTGCCACACCTGCGTGAACCCGATGCGGAACGCGCGCAGCAGTTCCGGCAGCGGCGCGCCCATCAGTGCGCGTTCCCGCCCGGTCGCGCGGGCCTGGGACAGGTCGGGGGCGCCGGAGGTGGACAGCGCCCGCAGGAGGAACTGCAGGTTGTCCCGGCACGAGGTGTGCAGGTCCGCATGCGACACGAATCGCTCGTCGCGGTAGACGGTCATCTCTTCGACGATCTGCCCGTAGGTCGCCGTGGTCATCTCCCGCAGCCGCGGCAGGGCGCGGCGGGCCAGCTCGGCCACCGCGGGTTCGGCGCCCGTGTATCGCATGAGATGTCCGTCCTCCCCGTCGAGGGCTCGCGAACATCTAACACGAAAGTTTCTACCGGGCGAAAAAGCCCCGCAATCGCGGAGGATTGCGAGGCTTTTCACCGCACATGCGCTACATCTGGGCCGCGGCACCCCGCACGGCTTCGCGGATCCGTGAGTAGGTACCGCAGCGGCAGATGTTGCGGATCTCGTCGAAGTCGGCGTCGCTGATCTCCCTGCCCGCGGCGCGGGCCTGCTTGACCTTCGCGATGGCCGCCATGATCTGCCCCGGCTGGCAGTAACCGCACTGCGCGACGTCCCGGTCGAGCCACGCCTGCTGCATCGGGTGCAGCTCACCGGTCTCCGGGTCGGCGACGCCTTCGATCGTCGTGATCTCGTCGTCCGGCCCGATCGCCGACACCGGCACCGAGCAGGGGTTGAACGCCTTGCCGTTGATGTGGCTGGTGCACGCCTTGCAGACGTTGATGCCGCAGCCGTACTTGGGGCCGGTGATGCCGAGCAGGTCACGCAGTACCCACAGCAGCCGGACCTTGTCGTCGGCGTCGACGGTGACCCGCTTGCCGTTGACGGTGAAAGTGTGTTGGGACAACGCGGGCTCCTCAGTACGTGTAGGACAGGCCGTCGACCGGCGATTCGGGCACCGGCGGCACCTTCGGCTTCGGCTCGAAGCTCAGCGTGCCGTGGTTGATCGGGAAGCGGGTCGGCATCTTCCCCATCGCGCGTCCGTACGCGCAGGCGGCCGCGGCGAACGAACTGGCGACCGCGAGTTCCCCCGCGCCACCGGGTTCGCCGGTGGTGGCGGGCATGACGACGACCTCCATCTCCGGCGGCGTGTTCCACTGCCGGGTGTAGAAGTAGTTGTCCCAGCTCGCTTCCAGCGGCAGACCCTTGTCGACGTGCAGGCTGGAGGTGAGCGCCATCGCGATGCCGTCGTTGACGCAGCCGATGGTCTGTGCCTCCAGTCCGGCCGGGTTGATCGGCAGCCCGGCGTCCACGACCGCCACGGCCTTGGTGATGCGCGGACCGGCGACGGCGTCGCGGATCTTGCGGTTCACCGTCTCCGGGCGGCAGTCGATCTCCATCAGGACCGCGCTCACGCTCTTGTACTCGTGGTGCAGCGCGATGCCCTGCGCCGTGCCGGCGGGCATCTTCCGGCCCCAGTTGCCGACCTCGGCGACCTTGTCCAGGACGGCGCGCATCCGGTCGTCCTTGAGGAAACCGCGTCGGAACGCCAGCGGGTCCTGCCCCATCTTCGCGGCCAGCTGGTCGACGATCAGCTCCCGCGCGCAGACCACGTTGGGCGAGTAGACGTTGCGCATGCTGGCGGTGTGGAACTTCAGCGGCACCTCGTTGAGCAGCTGCGTGGTGACGCCGAAGTCGTAGGGCATGGACGTGGACAGCAGGAACACCGTCTGGGAGAAGCCGACGTCGCCGACCGGCAGCTTCGCCGCGACCGCGGTGAGGATCTCGCCGAGGCCGTGCCCGAAGTCGGTGGTGACGCTGGTGTGCCGCTGCTCGTAGCTGACGACGTTGCCGAGCGCGTGGTTGACCCGGACACGGGAGATGCACGCCGGGTGGGTGCGGCCGTGGCGCGAATCGTCGGCGCGGTGCCACATCAGCTTGACCGGTTTGCCGATCTTCTTCGACACCTCCGCGGCCTCCAGCGCGGCATCGCCGAACAGCTTGCGGCCGAAGGAACCGCCGCCGGTGACCACGTGCACCTTGACCGCCGGGATCGGCAGGCCCAGCATCGTCGCGATCTGTTCCTGCGCCACGATCGGCGACTTGAGCCCGGACCAGATCTCGGCGCGGTCGGCGCGCACGTCGGCGATGGCGCAGTTGGTTTCCAGCGCGCTGTTGCTGGCGAAGGCGAACACGAATTCGGCGTCGATCGACTGCGTCAGCACCGGCGGCACCGCGAGCGGGAGCGCCGCGGCGCGCAGCTTCGCCTCGACGGTGGCGTCCGACTCACCGTCCACAGTGCCCGGTCCCCAGTTGACCTTGAGCGCGCGCACGGCGTCGATGCACTGCCCGAAGGTCTCGGCGCGCACCGCGACACCGGAGGACACGGTGACCACGTCGGTGACGCCCGGCATCGCCTTGACCTCGGCGGAGTTCCGCACGGACCTCACGGTGCCGTTGATCGTCGGCGGACGGCAGATCATCGTCGGTTTCGCGTCCGGAACCTGCAGGTCCATCGTGAACTGCTTGCGCCCGGTGACCGCGTCGAGCGCGTCGATGCGGCCGGTCGGCTTGCCGATGATCCGGAACTCCGACGTCCTTTTCAGCGTCGCACCGGTTTCTTCGGTGCGCGCGGACGCGGCGGCCCCGGCGAGCGAGCCGAAGGTCGCGGTGGCTCCCGAGCGGGAGCGGATCACGCCGTCGCGCACGGAAAGTGCTGACACGTCGGTCTTCCACAGCGCGGCGGCCGTGGACAGCAGCCGGGAACGGGCGATCGCCGCCGCGGTCCGCACCGGGGTGTAGAGCGAGCGCACCGAGTTCGAACCGCCGGTGAGCTGGTTGAAGACCAGTTCGGGCCGGGCGTCGGCGAGGTTGACGCCCACCTTGCTCAGTGGCAGGTCCATCTCTTCGGCGATGAGCATCGCGACGGTCGTCGTGATGCCCTGGCCGACCTCGGCGCGCGGCACCGCGAAGGACACCGTGTCGTCGCGGTTGACCTGGATCGCGATGAGACCGGAGGTCGGTGCCGCCGCCAGGCTCAGCGCGTCGCCGAGGTCGAGGATGTCCGCGGGGCCGGGCAGGCCGGGGATCGCGGCGTCGGCGGGAGCCGGGGAGGCGAGGTCGCCGCCGAGCCGTGCGGCGACGGCGAGGGTCGGCGCGGCGAGGAGGTAACCGAGGAAGCGGCGCCGTTCCAGGGCCGGGGCCCCGTCACCGGGCGCGGGCGATCGCCGTTGAGGCGCCATGGAGAAGTCCTTCCGAGATCCACGTTGATCGCGGTCACGATAGGAATTCCGGCGAGGCAGGGTCAACGATCCGTAGCCGCGTCGGCGCATCTCTGTGACGGGATGACAGTCTCGTACGACAGAACTGTGACGCGGACACAGCCGAACGTCTTATCCCATTGACCCGGATGGCCCATTGGCAGCTTCGTGCCGGGAACTCCCGCGCGCGGGATCTTCTCCCCAGACTCGGGGTCATGGTCACGTCGAAGCAGGCCGATCCCCTGGCCGTCGCGCTCGCGAACGCGTCCCTCCTCAGCGCCGGGTACGTGATGCTCGGCCGCCGCAAGCTCGCGTTCGGCACGGGCGTCGTCACGATCACGCTCGTGTCCGTGCTCGCCATGATCGTGCGGACGCTGTGGTTCGAGTTCGTCGTGTTCGGGTGGTGGGCGGCGATGGTCGCGCACGGCTTGTTCCTGTCACGCGGCGGCGGGGGATCCCGGCGGCAGCGGCTGATCGCGCTCGCGTTCACCATGCCGGTCCTGCTGGTCTTCGGGCTCCTCCGCTTCGACGCGGCGCGCATCGACGCCAATGCTGCTGAAACACACGGGCGTGGCGACTGCCCCGCGACGCTGGCCGAGCTGGACGGTCTGTGGGCGGGCCACCACGTCGCCGACGCCCCGCTGACGGTGCGCGCCGAGCAGACCACACGCGCCTGCCGTCTCCTGCTGGCGGCCGAAGAGCAGCTGGACCAGTCCCTCGGCGGTGATGTCGAACCCCTGGAGCACGGGTTCGCGACACTGACCGCGGTGCGCCGGATCGACGGCCAGGACCAGCGGATCCGGGAGGTGCTGGACCGCTTCACCAGCCACCTGTCACCGGGCGGCGGCTGCGACACGGCGGCGATCACCGACTGGCTCCGGCAGTACGCGCGCGGTCCGGTGCTGGACCAGGCCGCCGCCGTGGTGCCGCGGGTCGCGCCGGGTGCCCTTCTGCTGTGCGCGGACATGCTGATGCAGAGCGATGACTGGCCCGAGGCCCGGGACCGCTACCGGCAGCTCGTGGCCGCCTACCCCGGGCACGAGCTGGCGGCCAGGGCCACCGAGGGCGCCGACCGCGCCACCCGGGAGATCGAGCTGGCGAACGTGCGTGACCTGCTGGACGTCTCGTACTCGGGCGGGGAGCCGGAGTACTGCGACAGCCCGGCGCCCTACAGCTTCGCGGCCCCCTACGGCGACGGCCCGAACCGCGCGCTCGTCTTCGGCGACGACGACACCCTGGACCGGTTCCCCGGCGAGTGGCGGGCGGGCGGCCCCGAGGACGCCGTCGCGATCGTCTGCGTCGGCGAGTCCGACTACGGCGTGCCGGTGGAGACGTGTACCTACCGATCCCAGACCGCGGCGGCGATCGTCGGGGACACCACGTTCCACCGGATCGCGCTGCCGGTGCGCGTCTACGAGCTGAAAACGGGCCGCCTGGTGAGCGACACGCGGATCGAAATCAGCGGCGGCTCGTGCCCGGAGGTGCTGCGCCACAGCAGTTACCTGACCCCGATCGGCCCGCCGTCGCAGGTGTACGTCACTCCCTCCGACGGCGACATCCGCGTCGCGTTCCAGCCGCTGATCGACCCGTGACAGGGGCGCAGACACGCCGTCTCCGCCCCCAACCGGTCAGCTCGCGTGGGTGATGACGCCGCGGATGTTCTTACCGTCGCGAAGGTCCTGGTAGCCCTCGTTGACCTCCTCCAGCGTGTAGCGCTTGGTGACCAGCTCGTCGAGCTTGACGTGCCCGGTCTGATAGAGCCGCAGCAGGCGGAGGATGTCGTACTGCGGATTGGCCGAACCGAACAGCGTGCCCTTGACCGTCTTCTCGAACAGGGTCATCACGCCGCCGGAGAGGTGCACGGTCAGCTTCTCCGGGTTGGCCAGGCCGGTGATGACGACCGTGCCGCCCTTGCCGACCACGTTGAACGCCTCGGTGACGACCTCTTCCTCGACCGTGCCGACGGTGATCAGCGCCTGGTCGGCCATCTGGCCCCAGGTCAGCTCCGCGACCTTCTCGGCCGCTTCGGCGGCGGTGGCGAAGGCGTGCGTGGCGCCGAGTTCGAGTGCCTTCTCGCGCTTGAACGCCACCGGGTCGACCGCGATCACGTTGGCCGCGCCGGCGTGCGCCGCGCCCTGGACCGCGTTGATGCCGATGCCACCGATGCCGTAGACCACCGTCGTGTCGCCCGCGCGCACGCCGCCGGAGTAGTTGGCGGTGGCCCAGCCGGTCGGCACACCGCAGCCGACGAGCACCGCGGTCTCCAGCGGCAGCCAGTCGTCGACCTTGACCACCGAGTGCTGCGAAATCGTGGCCCGCTCGGCGAAGGTGCCCAGCATGCACATGCCGCCGTAGTCGGTGCCGCCGCGGTGGAAGCGGAAGCTGCCGTCGGGCATGTGCCCGTCGAGGATCGTGGCGCCCATGTCGCACAGGTTGGAGCGGCCGGTGGCGCAGTAACGGCAGGTGCCGCAGTTCGGGATGAAGCTGCAGACGACGTGGTCACCCGGCTTGACCTTGGTGACACCGGGCCCGACGTCTTCGATGATTCCCGAGCCCTCGTGGCCGCCCACGATCGGGAAGCGGGGCACCAGGTCGTTGTCGATCAGGTGGAGGTCGGAGTGGCACAGCCCGGCGGCCGTGTACTTGATGAGGACTTCACCTTCGCGGGGTCCGTCGAGTTCGAGTTCCTCGATCTCGAACGGTTTGCCCGCGGAGTGCAGGACGGCAGCCTTGGTCTTCACGCCGATCACCTCTTTGTGACAGGGGTCTCATGCACCGACCGCTACATGATGCCATCTTCGGCCAGCGTCGCAGCCACTTCAAGTAGAGCTTCCGTCCAACGGCGGAGTGTGGCGTGCCCGGTTTCCGCGCTCGCTCCGTGTGGATCGCCCAGCACGCCGTTCGGGCTGACGCCGCGCACGCCTTCCGCGCGCAGCCGGTCGATCAGCCCGGGCAGCGGTTCGGTGTTGCCCGCCTGGAACCGGTGCGTGCGCACGGATTCCGGGCGCAGGGCGAGCATCACCGACGTCTCCAGGTGACCGGCGTGCGTGTCGCCGGCCGGACCGTCCGGGCTCCACACGCGAACGTTGCGGCCCTCGTACCGCAGTCGCCGCACGGCGCGGTGCACGGGAAGGGCGTTGCCGCCGTGCGCGGACACCAGCAGGACGCCCGCGAAGTCGTCGGCGGAGCGCACCAGTTCGGTCACGACGAGTTCCGTTGCTTCCTGACCGATCGACAGCGTTCCCGGAAAACCGGCGTGTTCACCGCTGGAGCCGTAGGGCAGCCCGGGTGCGACGACGATCTCCGGCCGCTGGTGCCCGAGCCGGCGGCACAGTTCGGTGGCGATCTCGGTGTCCACCGTGTACGGCAGGTGCGGGCCGTGCTGTTCGACCGCGCCCAGCGGAACGGCGAGCAGGCGGCGCGCGCCCAGCTCGGGCCAGGCGAGATCGGCGAGGTTCACAGGCCGCGCTTACCCGGCCACGTCGAGAGATCCGGGATCAACGGGCCTGGCTCGTCCTCCCGCAGGCAGCCGCTCCACACACCGGTTCCGTAGGCGAGGCCGTCGGCGGCGCGGGCCAGCAGCCACCGCAGCGGATCGACGTCCGGCCGGATCCGGGCCCAGTCGAGCAGGTGACGGGCATAGGCGAGGGCGAGGATCCGGCGGCCACGCCGGGACAGCGCCAGCAGCGGGACCGCGACCGGTCCCCATGCCCCGGTGAGGGCGTCGGCGAGGTAACGGCCCGCGGCGACGTGCCCGCGCAGCGCGATGACCAGTGCTTCCTTCGGCGGCACGTCCAGCGGTTCGAGCTTGCGCGGCAACAGCGCGGCGGTCACGAGAGCGATCACGGCCCCGGTCCTCGGGCGGCCAAGAGCGACACCGAGCCACGCCAGCGCCGTCCAGCCGGAGACCCGGACCGGCGCCAGGGTCTTGCGGCCGTGCCGTTTCGCGAGCGGAGCGGCGGAGGTGCCGTAGCTGTAGCGTTGTTTCAGCCAGGCGCGCCACGTCGTGCGCGGTGAATGGACCACTTCGGACCGCGGCTCGTACCGCACCGAGCCGCCGTCGTCGACGAGGCGCCAGATCAGGTCGACGTCCTCGCCGAAGCGCAGATCCTCGTCGAAGCCGCGGATCGCCTGCAGCGCCGAGATCCGCACCACCAGCGCGGCGGTCGGCAGATAGGTGATCCGGCCACGCGGGCGGACCTGCGCCGGAGTCCCGCCCATGTCCAAAGAGGACCGCAGCCGTTCGTAGCGGGAGAGCGTGCCGTCCCCGGGTTCGCTGCGCACGCGCGGCGCGACGGCCACCACGGCGGGGTCCTCGAACTGGGCCAGCAGCGGTTCGAGCCAGCCCGGTTCGGGGCGGGTGTCGGCGTCGAGGAAGGCGACCAGCTCGGTGGTGACCTTGCGCCAGCCGGTGTTGCGTGCCGCGGCCGGGCCGCGTGCGATCGGGTGCCGGTCGACGGCGTGCGGAACGGGAACGGCGGACCCGTCGTCGACGACGAGCGTCTCGCGGACGTCGGTGAGGTGCGGCAGGAGCCCCGCGAGGCGGTCGGCGTGATCCCGCACCGGGACGACGACGGTCACGTCCCGCGGTGACAGCTTCGCGCCGGGATAGGCGGGGTGGACCATGCCGGCGAGCACCAGCTTCTCGGCGAGCCGCTGGTGGTGCGGCTTGTCGCCGACCTCGGCGCCCGCGCACCAGGCAGCGAAGAGGCGCGCGCCGGTCGCGGAGAGCTTGATGATCCGCAGGGGCGCCCCGCCGATGAGGACGCGCCCGCCGTTGAGGGCCTTCGTGGACGGATCGGGCCGCAGGGTGGTCATGCCGTGAAGCCCCCGTCCGCGTGAACCACCGTCCCGGTGATCGCGCTCGCGTCCGGACCACACAGCCAGCACACGGCGGCGGCCACTTCCTCCGGCTCCAGCAGCCGCTCGGCGAGCTGGTGCCGGGCGAACTCCTCGACGTCGTCCAGCTCGTAGAGCGCGGCCGTGGCCTCCAGCATGCTGGTGCGCGTCGAGCCGGGTGAGACGGCCGTGGCGGTGACGCCCGTGCCACGCAGGTCCGTGGCCAGGCCGCGGATCAGGCCGACCACCGCGTGCTTGGCGGCGTTGTACCCGGCGAGGTGCCACAGCCCGGTGTGGGCGGCGGCCGAGGCGAGCGCGACGAACCGTCCGGAGCGTGGCACGGGTCGCCGGAGCAGGGCCGGGACCGCCGCGCGGGCGAGGTGGAAGACACCGTCCACACCGGCCCCGAACAACGATTCCCATTCGGAATCGGTGGTCTCCCACAGCGGCCGCCCGCCTGCCATGACCGCGGCGGCGGCGACGGCGGCGTCCAGGCCACCGAACTCGCGCTCGGCGGTCGCGACGGCCTCGTCGAGCGCCCGCTGGTCCCGCACGTCGGCGATCACGTCGATCACCTGACCCGGCCACTTCGCGGCGACCTCGGCGAGCTGCTCCCGCTGCCCGAGCCGGTACCCGACGGCCGGCAGGTCCGCCCCCACATCGACCGCGACCACCCGCCAGCCCTCCCCCGCGAGCCGGTGCACCACCGCCGCGCCGATCCCGCGTGCCGCGCCGGTCACGACCGCCACCCGCCCGGTCACTTGATCATCACCACGCCCGGAGCGTGCCACGGCTCCGCTCACAACGACACCCCTGCCCGGTGCCCCTCCACCACGGCGGCGTGCGCCCGGCGCGGGGTCAGGCAGTCGCCCACCCGGTGCACCTCGAACGGCGCGTCGCGCAGCTCGTGCCACAGGCCGTCCTCGGGCTCCTGGTGCACCGCGCACACCACCCAGTCACAGCGGACCTCCCTGGTCTCGCCGGTCGTGTGCGTCAGAACCCGCATCGCCACACCCCCATCCTCCGTCGCGGTGGCGCCGAGCACCATCTCGTCCGTCCGCTCGGCGATCCCGAGCCCGTGCGCGCGCCGGGCGAAGAGCTCCCGGTCCAGCGTGATCCCCAGGTCCTGCCCGACGACCATCGCGGGGGTCGACAACGCCACCCGGCAGCCGCGCCGCGCCAGCAGCTCCGCGACCGACGTCGCCGGGTGGAAGCCGACCTCGTCGATCACCACGACCTCACCCCACGGCTCCACGCCACCCAGCACCTCGCGCGCGTGCACGACCCGCCGGAGGCCCGCGGCCCACTCCGGGAGACGAGGCCGGGCCCCGGTCGCCAGCACCACGGCATCCGGCGCCTCGCCGCGCAGGAACGCGGCCGTGGCCTCGACGCCGGTCTTCACGCCCACCCCGGCGCGACGGCACTCGGCCGCGAGGTCGCGCACCAGATCGCCCAGCTCGGCCCGCCCCGGCGCGGTCGCGGCCAGCACGATCTGCCCGCCCACCTCGCCGCGCTCGAACACCGTCACGTGGTGGCCGCGCTGCGCCGCGGTCGCCGCCGCCTGCAGACCTGCCGGGCCCGCGCCGACGACCAGCACGCGCTTCGGCCGCGGCCCCGGCGCGGGCAGCGGCACCGCCTCACGCCCGGCACGTGGGTTCTCCACACAGCCGAGCCAGCGGTTCAGCCCCACCCGCCCGACGCACTCCTGGTTGCACGACAGGCAGGTGCGCACCTCGTGCCCGTCACGGGCCTTCGCGGCGAACGACGGATCGGCGATCTGCCCGCGCACCACGCCGACCAGATCGCAGCGCCCCTCGGCCAGCGCGCGCTCGGCCTCCTCCGCCGACTTGATCCGCCCGACCCCCACCACCGGTACCGGCACCGCGCGCCGCAGCGCCCCGGCCACCGGGAGGGCGTACCCGCGCGGCACCGCCATCGACGCCTCGACCATGTACAACGTCGAGGTGGCCACGCCGATCGAGGTGTTGAGGTAGTCGATACTGCTTCCGATCATCCGCGCCACCTCGACCGCCTCGTCGAGCGTGACGCCGCCCTCGACCAGATCGTCGCCGGACAACCGCACGCCCAGCGCCCGGTCCGGGCCGATCGCCGCCCGCGCGGTCGCGATGATCTCGCGCAGGATCCGCGTCCGGTTCACCAGCGGACCGCCGTAGCCGTCGGTACGCAGATTCGTCGCCGGGGCCAGGAATCCGCGCACGAGCGAAGACTGGGAGCACTGGATCTCGACGCCGTCGAAACCGCCCTCGGCGCAGTGCCGGGCGACCCGGCCGAAGCCGTCGACCACCTCCGCGATCTCCGCGGTGCTCATCGCCTTGGGCACCTCGCGGAACAGCGAGTCCGGCACCGGCGACGGCGCCCACACCGCCCGCCGGGTGTACATCGAGGACGCCTGCCCGCCGTTGTGGTTGAGCTGCGCGAAGATCGGCACGCCGTGCGCGTGCACCGCGTCGGTGATCCGCCGGTAGCCCGGCACGACCTCAGGCCGGTACCCGCGGATCACCTTTTCGTAGGGCCGGTCGGACGGGTGGACGACGTGCTCCTCGGACACGATCAGCCCGGTGCCCCCCGCCGCGCGTGCCGCGTAGTAGGCCGCGTGTTGTTCGGTGGGCAGACCGTCGGTCGCGTAGTTGGTCAGGTGCGCGGCGAACACGATCCGGTTGCGCACCTCGACCGGCCCCAGCCGCAACGGCTCGAACAACAGGCTCACAACGCCTCCGCCGCCCGGCGACCGCCCAGAATGGCCTCGTGAATCGTCCGCGGCGCGACGGCGTCTCCGACGACGATCCCGGATCGCGCGGCGCTCGGCAGGCGGTGTCCACAGTGGATCAGTGCGGCACACGGAAGCTCGCCGCGTTCGCCGGTGTACACGTCCTCGATGGTCACGTGGTCCGCGTGCACCGACCGCAGCCGGGACCGCTTCGCCAGGGTCACCCCGGCCCGCTGCAACCGTGCGTTGACCTCGGCGAGGTCGGGCGCCCGCGTGGCGATCACCGCATCCGGGCTGACGATCGCGGCCGGATGCTTCCCGGCGAGCAGTTCCGCGACCCCGGCGCCGACCCGGTCGCCGAGCGGATCGTGCACCACGACCGGTCCCTCGGGCAGCGCCGAAGGATTCTCCAGCACGTCCACCACGTCGACCACGTGCCCGCCCGCGACGGCGTAATCACGAGGCCCGGCAACGCTTCCGGTGGCCACGATCACCGGCCGGCCGTCCGCCGCGGTGGCCTCCGCGCCGGTCGAGATCGTCACTCCCAGGCGCCGGACCTCGGACTCCAGCCAGTCGACGAGCCGCCCGAGCCTGTCCCGCCCGGGCACCTTCGCCGCGACCCGCACCATGCCGCCGAGCCGCCCGGAGCGCTCGGCCAGTTCGACGCCGAACCCGCGCAGCGCCAGGACCCGCGCGGCTTCCAGCCCAGCCGGTCCCCCGCCGACGACCAGCGCCTGGCCGGATCCCGGCGACGGCAACGGATCCTCGGTCTCGTGCCCGCTGCGGGGCTCGCCGAGACAACTCACGACCGGGTTGCGCGGGTCCCGCACCCGGCAGTTCTGGTTGGACAGCACACAGGGCCGCGGTGTCGTCCCGGCGCGCAGATGCCCGACGAGGTCCGGGTCCGCGATCTGCGCGCGCGTCATCTCGACCAGCCCGGCGAACTCCAGTGCGCGCTCCGCGTGCACGGGATCGACGACGCTGCCCTGGAACACCGTCGTCACGTCGCGGAACCTGCGGCACAGGTCGGTGTTGAAGCCCGGTTCCGTCCGCAGATCCGGCCGGGACTGGGCGTAGGCCGACCCACGCACCGGCACCAGGTAGTCGATCCCGCCGGGAACGGGCGCGGTCTCCGGCGTGATGCCGCCCCACGGCGCGCCCTCGTCGCACGCCAGCCGCAGCCCGAGGACCCCGTCCCCGATCGCCTCCCGCACCGCGGCCAGCACCTCGCACAGCAGACGGCCCCGGTCACCGTAGTCGTCAGTGCGGTGGTTGGTCAGCCCGGAACAGAACTGCCGCAGCAGCGAATACTGCCCGACGTCGATCTCGACACCGTCCACACCGGACCTGACCGCCAGCGCCGCGGAGTCGCGGAACCCGATGATCAGCGCCTCGATCTCGGCGGTTTCCATCTCCATCGGCAGTTCACGGCTCACCGGATCCGGAACCCGCGACGCGGCCCACAACGCACGCTGATGGTAGGCCGAACTCCCCTGCGCACCAGCGTGCCCGAGTGAGGCGAGCACGAGCGTCCCGTATGGACGGCAGGCGTCCACGACGGACGACCACCCCGGACCGCACTCAGCGGCCAGCGGCGCGCGTTCGTACGGCCAGTCGGATTCGTGCACGCTCGCCGTTTCGGTGACGACGATCCCGGCACCGCCCTCGGCCCGCCGCCGGTAGTAGGCGACATGCCGGTCGGCGAGCCGACGGCCCCGGGCCAGGTTCGTTTCGTGCGGACCGAAGAGGACCCGGCTCGGGGCCGTGCGCCCGCCGACCCGGACGGGGCCGGCGAGCCTGCTCATCGCGCGGGCTGGAACCCCGCGAGCGGACTGGTGTCGCACGCCCGGTCGGGCCGGGCACCGCCCTCGGGCGGGCCGAAGCCGATGCTCACGGCAACCTTGCGGCTCTGGCGGGTCTTCGAGTGCGAATGGTCGATGTGCGACCGCGGTGGCGGGGCACCCACGCTCTGCAGCGCCAGTTCGCCGTGCCCCTTGACGCACTCGGGGTCCGGCCCGTCCAGCGGCAGACCGGTGAAGAACTTCGCGGCCATGCACCCGCCCTGGCAGGCGTCGTAAGCAGAGCACGACGTGCACGCGCCGCCGGTCTGCGGGCCACGCAACCGCTCGAACAGCTCCGAGGTGTTCCACACGCCCGCGAAACCGCCCTCTTCGCGGACGTTGCCCGCGAGGAACTCCTCGTGAATCGCGAACGGGCAGGCGTACACGTCGCCGACCGGGTCGATCAGGCACACCACCCGGCCCGCGCCGCACAGGTTCAGACCGGGCAGCGGGTCCGAACCGAGCGCGTTGAGGTGGAAGAACGAATCGCCGGTGAGAACCTTTTCGCCGCCTGCCACCAGCCAGTCGTACAGCTCCAGCTGCTGGTCGGCGGTCGGGTGCAGCTCGTCCCACGAGTCGGCGCCGCGGCCGGACGGGCGCAGCCGCGTGATCCGCAGCTGGGCGCCGTATTCATCCGCGATGGCCTTGAAGTCGTCGAGCTGACCGACGTTGTGGCGAGTCATCACGACGCTGAGCTTGAAGTCGCGGAAACCGGCGTCGGAGAGGTTGCGCATCGCCCGGATGGCGGTGTCGTAGGAGCCGGGGCCGCGGACGTGGTCGTTGACCTCGGCGGTCGCGCCGTCGAGCGAGATCTGCACGTCCACGTAGTCGGTCGCGGCCAGCCACCGCGCCCGCTCCGGGGTGAGCTTGACGCCGTTGGTGGAGAACTTGACACCCACCTGGTGGTTCACGGCGTATTCGACGAGCTCCCAGAAGTCGGAGCGCACGGTCGGTTCGCCACCTCCGATGTTGACGTAGAAGACCTGCATGCGCTGCAGCTCGTCGATGACGGCCTTGCACTCCTCCGTGCTCAGCTCGCGCGGGTCACGGCGGCCCGACGAGGACAGGCAGTGCACGCACGACAGGTTGCAGGCGTAGGTCAGTTCCCAGGTCAGGCAGATGGGCGAGTTCAGCCCCTGCTTGAAGTGTTCGACGAGCTTCATCGCACGCCCTTCCGTGGTGGTTCAGCGCGGTTCGATCGTGCCGTTGTCGGCGAGTCCCGCGAGCGCTTTGAGGTAGCTCGGGCGCTGCTCGTCGGGGACCCCCGCGGCATCGAGGGTGGTGTGCACGTCGGGCTGATCCCCGAGCGTGCGCACCACCTCGACCAGGATCTTCGTCTTGAGGAACGAAAGCCTCCGGGTGCCGAAGTCGTAGGCGAGCGCCCCGAACGGTTCCGGCCGCAACGCGACCCGCGGGGAGCACCGGTAGGCCAGGTCGGGATCGAACACGACGGTCAGTAGACGCCGCACATACCGTCGATGGAGACCTCTTCGACGAGCAGGTCCTCTTCGACGAGCGTGTCTTCCACGGCGGGGGCGACGTTGCGGGCCTCGGACATGGGATGCTCCTCCTCACGCGAACCGGCCGCTTCGCTGCGGCCGCGCTCCCTGGACGATAATGGCACCGAGTGCCGAATGGAAGAGGCATGACCGAAAAGGTGGATGCGGCGCCCCGCGCGGGGCGCAAGCCGATCACGTCGCGGGTGGAGGTCGAGCACGCGGCGTTCGAGCTGTTCGCCACCCGGGGCTTCGACCGCACGACGATCGACGACATCGCGAAGGCGGCCGGCATCGGGCGGCGCACGTTCTTCCGCTACTTCCCGTCGAAGAACGACGTGGCCTGGGGCGACTTCGACGGCCAGCTGGACCGGATGCGCGCGCAGCTCGCGTCGTACCCCCCGGACCGGCCGCTGCTCGGCGTGATCCGCGAGGCGCTGGTCGACTTCAACCGCGTCGAGGAGGACCAGGCGGCGCTGCACCGGCGGCGGATGGAACTGATCCTCACCACACCCGCCCTGCAAGCGCATTCGACACTGCGCTACGCCGACTGGCGTCAGGTCATCGCCGAGTTCGCCGCCGCCCGCCTCGGCGTGGCCGTGGACTCGCTCGCCGCGCAGACCGTCGCCTACACGGCACTGGGCATCGCACTCGCGGCCTACGAACAGTGGCTCCGCGACCCGGCCGCCGACCTCGGCTCGCTACTGGCCTCCGGCACCGACGAACTGAGCACCGCCCTGCTCTGACCGCGGATCTCACGCACGGGAACGCAGAACTCGCGGTCCGCGCGAGTTCTGCGCTCCGGTGCGCGAGTCCCACGCTCCGGTCAGGCGAGGCGGGGCTCGGCGCGGGTGGCGAGCAGGCTCAGCAGGCCGCGGCGGCCGGTGAGCGGGCGGTCGGGTGCGGTGAAGCCGTGTGCGGCCAGCACCGCCGCCTCGACGCCGTCGGCCGCCGCGTGCCCGGCCCGTACCGCCGAGACGTCCACCGACTCGGCCGTTCCGGTGACCGTCGTCGTCTGCGTCGCCGCCAAGCCCAGCGCCCTCAGCACCGCGACGGCAGGCAGTCCACGGGCCGCCGAGACGGTCGCCGCGAAGGTCAGGAGCCGGTCGGCAGGCACCCCCAGCCGCGCCGCCACCCGGGACACCACCTCGACGGAGCCACCGCCGCACGCCTCCACCACGGCGGACAGCGCGTCGTGCCCGGCCCGCACCAACCGGCCCGCCTCGGCTGCCGCCCGCTCGCGCGCGTCCCCGGAATCCACCGTGGTCGCGCCGAGCAGCCTGGCCAGCGCCTGATCCTCGCTGTCCTCCACCGCGCAGGCGTCGAGGAGACCACGCACGTAACCGGGCCCCTCGTGCCGGGACGCGGCATCCAGTGCCGCCGCGCCACCGGGCACGATCCGGTCCACCAGGCCCTCGGCCTTGACCCGCAACTCCGCGCCGGTCAGCGGCCGTTCGAGGCTGCCCCGAGCGTGCTCGACCTCCTGCGACAACACCGTCCCGTCGGCCATCGTCACGAACAGCCGCGCGGCATCGCGCGCGCACGACGGCGTCGCGTCGAACTCGACCAGTGAACGCAGCCGGCGCGCCTCCGGGGACACCACGACCTCCGTCGCGTACCCGCCGAGATCCACTCGCGGCAGCAGCAACCCGGCCGCGACCCCGTGCGCCGTCGAGAACCGGGCCTGCAGGCCGTCCGCGGGCTGCACCCGCCCGGTCAGCTCCGGCACCAGCGGATGGCACACCAGCCGGATCGCGGTCACCGCCGAGGGCCCGCCGTGTTCGGCCACCGCGGCACGCACCTCCTCGGCCGCCTCGATCGCCGGGTGCGTGACGATGCCACACGGATAGGGCTTGAAGGTGTTGTCCAGCAGCTCCCACCGCCGCGCGAAGTCTCCGAGCAGCGCGTCCGCGTCGAACTTCCCGCCGGCCAGCCGGGCCACGAACCCGGACGGACCGGTCAGCGTGTCCCCCGGGCCGGGGCGACCGGCCGCCGCGTCGAGGGCCGCCCGCACCCCGCGCACCGCCGCCTTGCCGGGGTGGAACGGTTTCGTCATCGACCCGAACCCCTCGCGGTTGCCGAGCCCGCCCTCGACGGCCCATTCGAGCGCGACCCGCAGTTGCGTCGAATCCAGTCCCAGCAACACCGAAGCGGTCACCGCCGCACCCACCGCGCCACACGTGCCGGTGATGTGCCACCCGGCGTCGTAGTGTTCCGGCGACACCGACACCCCGAGCCGGAGCTGCGCCTCGACACCCCACGCGAACGCGTTCAGCACCTCGGCGCCGGAGAAGTCGGCGATTTCGTCCTGCAGCCCGACGAGCGCCGCCACGCACACCGCACCCGGATGGATGACCGTGACGAGGTGGGTGTCGTCGTAGTCGTCGAGGTGCGCGGCGACACCCGTGGCGAAGGCCGCGTCGAGCGGGTTCAGGCGCTCGACGCGGCCGGGCAGCACGCCCTTGCCCTCGCCGAACTCCGCCAGCGCGGCCGTCACGACGTCCATCGCGGGCTCACGTGCGGCGCCGACGGCGGTGGCGAGCGCGTTGTAGAGCGTGCGCCGTGCCGCCTCGGACGCCTCGGCGGGCAGCGGCTGCTCGCGGTGGGTGGCGATGAGCCGGGCGAACTGGTCGAGCGGGGACATGGATCTCCTTGGTGTCAGAAACCGACGAGGTTGGACATGAGCAGGACTCCGGTGACGAGGACCGCCACACCGAGGACGTCGAACACCGCGCCGCTGCGGATCATCCGCGTCATCGGCACCATCCCGGAGCCGTAGACGATGGCGTTCGGCGGAGTCGAGACGGGCAGCATGAACCCGTACCCCGCGGCGGCCGTCGCCACGAGCCCGGGCACCAGCGGGTTGACCCCGACCGCGACGGCGATCGGCACCACGATCGGCACGACGATGCCCGCGCTGGCGGTGTTGCTGGTGGTCTCGGAGATGATCAGGCCGGTCACCGCGGCGAGGATGGTGATCGCGGTCAGCGACGACACCCCGAGGTGCTCGGCGAGCGCGGACCCGAGCGTCTTGGCCAGGCCGGTCTCCGAGGACAGCGAGCCGATCACCGTCCCGGCGCCGAACAGCAGGATCACACCCCAGTCGATCTTCACCGCCTCGGACCAGGACAGTGTCGCCTCCCGGCGGCCCGCCGAACGCCGCAGCGGCAGCAGGAACAACGCGGTCGCCGCGAAGATCGCCGCGACGCCCTCGGTGAGATGTTCGTGCATCAGGTCGACGAAACCGTTGTCGTCGCCCAGGATCAGGCTGCCGACGCCCGGCGCGGTCCACAGCACGACCGCGAGCGCGAACGCCACGCACGTGTTCGCCTCGCCGCGCGAGAACCCGCCGAGCTGCGCGCGCTGGGCCGCGACGTACTCGGCCGCGCCGTCCAGCCTGCCGACCTCGGGCCGGTTGAGCCACAACAGAACCACGCACAACACGACGAACATGACCAGCACGATCGGCGCGAAGGTCAGCACCCACTCCACGAAGTTGATCGTGCGCCCGGTCTGCTCCTCGACCAGGTCACGGCCGATGAGCTGGTGCGGCGCGCCGATCGGGGTGAGCAGCCCGCCGATCGAGGCGCCGTAGGCGATCATCAGCATCAGCGCGGTGGACCAGCGCGAGAACTTCAGGTCCCGGCCGCCCTTCTCGACGTTGATCGCGTTGACGGCGCCGACGATGCCGATGCCGATCGGGAACAGCATCGCGACCGTGGCCGTGTTCGAGATGAACGCCGAGATCACCACCGCCATCGCGCCGAACGCGATCACCGTGCGGGCGGGCGATTTCACCACCGCGCCGATCGACAGCACGCGCAACGCGATGCGCCGGTCGAGGCCGTGCACCGTCATCGCGCGGGCGATCACGAACCCGCCGAGGAACGTGAAGATCGTGTCGTTGCCGAACGCGCCGAACACCGTGTCCTCGTCGGCGACGCCGAGGAAGACGCACAGCACGATCGCGAAGACGGCGGTCACGGCGAGCGGGACGGCCTCGGTGACCCACCAGACGACGACCAGCACGAGCACCGCGGCCAGGGCCCGTTGTGACCAGGGCAGGCCGCCCGCGGCCAGCAGCACGACCGCGAAGACCAGCGGGCCGAGCACGAGACCGACGCGGCCGCGGATGGTGTCGAAGCGTTCTTGACGACTGGGATGTGTGACGGCCGGTTCCGCTTCGTTGCGGACCTGGGTTTCCATGCATCCTCCGGGAGTGCCCGTAATGCGATACCGTGTTCCGTATAGCGGGCACTGTAGGAGGCAGGGCACGGACATGGCAAGGGGCGCCGATAGGCTGAGGCCGTGACAACAGGGGACGGCGAGGCGGCCGAACGGCCGTCCGGGGTGCAGTCGATCGACCGCGCCGTGGCGATCCTGACCGCCTTCTCCCGTGCCCGGCCGGTGGTCGGGATCAGCGAACTCGCCAAACACACCGGGCTGTCCCGCGGCACCACGCACCGCCTGGTCAGCGCGCTGGCCTCGCACGGCATGCTCGCGCAGGTCCCCGGTTCCAGCGCCTACTCGCTCGGGCCACGGCTGCTCGGCCTCTCCGAGGCGGCGCGGGACCAGCTGTCCCTGGACGTGCAGGCCCGGCCGGTGATGACGTGGCTGCGTGACCAGACCGACGAGACCGTGGGCCTGCACATCCTGGACGCCGCACCCAGCAGGCGGACCATCGCGCAGGTCGAGTCACTGCAGGCGCTGCGCCGCACCTACACCGACCTCGGCGCCGCGAAGCCGCCGCACCAGGGCGCGCCCGGCAAGGTCCTGCTGGCCCACGCCCCCGCGGACGTGATCGACGCCGTGCTCGCCCGGCTTCCCGGTGCGGATGTCCGGCTCGCCGACGAGCTGGCCCGCGTCCGCGCCGACGGGTACGCGATCTCACTGGAGGAACGCGTGCGCGGCGTGGTGGCGGTCGCGGTGCCGGTGCGCGATCACACGGGCTCGGTCAGCGCGGCACTGTCGGTGTCGATCCCCGCGGTCCGCGCGGGCCGCGACGAGCTGGTCGCCCTGACACCCACGGTGCGCAAAGCCGCCGCCACGCTCTCCGCCCGCCTCGGCCACGCCGACTGACGCTCGCGAACGCAGAACTCGCCGACGGGAACGTGGAACTCGCCGACGCCACGAGTTCCACGCTCCGGCGCGCGAGTCTTGCGGTCAGCCCTCGACCAGGTTCAGCAGTGTCGAGGGGCCCAGCACGCCCGCGCCCTCGGCCTCGACGCGGGAGCGCAGCTCGCGGTCCGCCGTCACCACCACGACGTGGTCCTCCGGCCGCGCGTCCCGCGCCTTGCGCACGCTCTCCACGATCTGCGAATCCCCGTCCCGCACCGCGGAAACGACCTCGACGTCGTCCGCGGGAGTGACGTCCCGCGCCTGCCCCTCGACGACCATCTGCACCCGCGGCCACCATGACCAGCCGGCGTCACCGAGACCGACGTCGGGGCCGCGGACGCCCGTGTGTACCAGCCCGGACAGCCGGTCCCGCAGGCGTTCCGCCGCGCCGGCCCGGTCGCGCCACCAGCCGTCCGGTCGCGAGCCGACCACGTTCGCCGCGTCGACCACCAGCACCAGTTCGCGGTCCAGCTGCTCCAGCAGTGCCGGCCAGGCGACGGCGAAATCGCGGTGCAGCGGGAAGGAGGCGACCTCACCCGGCGGCACCCACCGCAGCTCGGCGCTCTCCTCGTTGACGACCCGCTCCCGCACCGGGTGCCGCGTGGTGGCCAGCACCGTCGTGTAGGTCCAGCCGCCGTGGTCGGCCACCGATTCGGCCGTCGGCCGCACCGCGCTCACCGGCACGGCGGCCTCCTCCCCGGCTTCGCGCGTCGCCGCCTGGCAGGCGGACTCGTGGCCGCGGCGGGCGCCGCCGGGCAGTGCCCAGGTCTCGCCGTGGTGCGTCCACCAGGCCCGGTGCTGCAGCAGCACACCCCGCGCCGGATCGGTCAGCAGCAGACCGGCGGCACCGTAGAGGCCCCAGTGCCGATGGCCGCGTTCGCAGTACACGAAGCCGTCGCCGTCATCAGGGGTCATCCGTTCAGCTTGTCACACCGCTCCGGCTTCCAGAGCGAGCGCGGCGGCCCCGACCAGCGCGGCGTCATCGCCCAGCTGCGCGGTCCGGATCCGCGCCAGCGGACGATGCCGCCCGCCCGTGACAGCCGCCGCGTAGTGCTCGCGCGCCTCGTCGAGGAACAGCGGCGCCGACTCCGACACCCCGCCCGCGATCACCACGATCTCCGGATCGAACACGTCCGCGACCAGCGCCAGCCCCTCACCGAGCCACTTCGCCAGCTCGGCCACGGCCCGCTGCGCGATCGGATCGCCGTCGCGCGCGGCACCGGCCACGCGGCGGCCGGTCAGCGCGCCGGGGTCGAGCGCGATCTCCCGCGCCAGGATCGTCGAGCTGCCCGGGTAGCGGGCCAGCAGCTCGATCGCCGTCGCGGCCAGCGCCGTCCCGCTGCAGTAGCGCTCCCAGCAGCCGTACTTCCCGCACGGGCACGCGCGCCCGTCCGGCACCACCGTCAGATGCCCCAGCTCCGGCGCGACCCCGTTCGCGCCGCGGTACAGCTCGCCGTCGAGCAGCAGCCCGGCGCCGATCCCGGTGCCGATCGCCACCAGCGCCGCCACCCCGGCCCCGCGCGCGGCACCGAACCGGTGCTCCCCGACGGCCGCCGCGTTCGCGTCGTGCTCCAGCGTCACCGGCAGGCCGACGCGCTTGCTGATCCGGTCCGCGACCGGCGCGTGCCGCCACGCCAGGTGCGGGGCGAACATCACCGTGCGGCGGTCGTTGGCGATGAACCCGGCCACCGCCAGCCCGACACCCTCCACCCCGTCGTGGCGGTTGCGCAGCTCGTCGATCACGCCGGTGATCGCGTCCTCCAGCGCGTCCTGCGTGCCGGGGGTGCCCGCCCGCGCGGTGTCCAGGATCGAGCCCCGCCCGTCCACCACCCCGGCGCGGACACTCGTGCCACCGACGTCCAGACCGATCGCGAGCACTACTGCTCCCGCCACTGGACCGGAATGCGCTGCACCCGCCCCGAATCCGGCTGCGGCCGCGGCGGCTGGAAGCCGGGCATGTGCACGCCCTCCTGCGGTTCCCACCGGTCCGCCAGCACGGCCCGCAGCAACGCGATGACCTGCGCGGCCTGCTCCAGCACCCGCGCCACGAACTCCGGCTTCTCCCCGCGCGCGACGGCGACCACCGCGCACACCGGGCACCAGCCGCAGTCTGCGCCGCTCTCGGGTTTCTCGTCGTCCGGCCCGTGCCCCGCGGCGACCACCCCGTCCAGCCAGGGCGCCGCGCGTTCCACGACCATCTCCACGAGCAGCCGGATCTCCTCGGCCAGCCGCGCCGCGGTCACCCCTTCACCGGTGGTCATGCGTCCTCCCCGGGTTTGGTCAGCGAGACGACGAGACCGTCCGCATCGGACTCCGCACCGGTGATCACGCAGGGACGCAACGACTCCGGCAACGCCACCAGCCGGCGGAAGCCGTCGACCGTGACCGCCAGATCGTCGTCGACGCGCGCCAGGTCGAGGTCGGCGTCGCGCTCCAGTGGCAGCGCCAGCCGCAACCGGTACCCACCGTCCACTTCGGTCACGGTCAGCAGGGGCGCGACATCAGAACCGTTGCCCGTCAACGGATCCGTCTCACCGTAGAGCTCCGTGGCGATCTCACGCAGCGCGGGCAGCCCGACCGGTTCCTCCGCGCGGAACTCCACGCGGGACAGCTCCCACGTCAGCTCGCCCAGCACGCGATCCTGCGACCTCCGCCGCGTGCGCATCCACGACGCCGCCGCGCCGCGCCACACCCCGGGCGCCGGCATGAGCCGGTTGGCGATCAGCCCGTCGACCCGGATCCCGCGCAGCGCGAGCGAGCTGAGCGTGCGCCGCGCCTCGGCGACCACGACCCGCTCCGGCGTCAGCACCAGCCGCACCGTGGTGACCGCCGGATCGGTCAGCAGCTCCCGCAGTGCCGTGACGTGCGCGGCCAGTTCACGGACGGACTTCACCACGGCGCGGGACCCGGTGAGCGTGAGCTGCCAGCCGAACACCTTGTCCAGGTACCCGGAAACGGCCTCGGGAAGCGCGAGCAGCCGCAGCGTTTCCGCGGTCGGCCCGCAGTCGACCACCACGACGTCCCAGCGGCCCGCCTCGGCCAGGCGCTGCACCTCGGTGAGCGCGAGCAGCTCGTCCACGCCGGGCAGGACGCTGAGCTCCTCGGCGTCCAGCGCGTCCACCCCGGCGCCCGCGAGCGCACCGCGCAGCTTGCCGCGCAGGTCCTGCCAGATGTCGTCGACCAGACCGCGCGAATCGACCTGCGCGCCGTGCAGCCGGGTGTCCACGTCGGACGGTTCACGGCCCAGCCGTTTGCCGAACGCGTCGCCCAGCGAATGCGCGGGATCGGTGGACACGACCAGCGTCTTGTAGCCGCGCGCGGCGAGCCCGGCGGCCGTCGCCGCGGCGAGCGTCGTCTTGCCCACGCCCCCCTTGCCGGTGAACAGCAGCAGCCGCGTCATGGCGGTCCCGCCCTCAGGCGAGGTCCTCGACGCGGCGCTTCAGCTCCTTGAGCGCGGTGTCCATCACCATCTTCTCCGCCTTGCGGCGCAGCAGCCCGATCATCGGCAGCACCAGCTCGACCGACAGGGTGTAGGTGACACGGGTGCGCCCCTCGCCGGTGGTCTCCAGCTCGTACCGGCCGTCCTGCGCCTTCTGCATCTGGCCGCGCACCAGGTGCCAGCTCACCGAGCGGCCGTCGGCGGCCCAGTCGTACTCCAGCGTGTAGACGTCCTTGATCGGCCCGGCGTCCAGCGTCAGCTTGACCTGCCTCGGGCGGTCCTGCTCGTCGGTGGCGAGCACCTCGGTCTCCCGGACCTGCTTGGCCCATTCCGGGTACGATCCGAAGTCCGCGATCACCGCCATGACCCGCTCGGGCGGCGCCTCGACCTCGATGGACTGCGTGGACTGCTCGGCCATGGCGGAGAGGTTACCGCCTGGTCGCCTCCCGCACCGCAGTCACCACCGCAGCACGTGGGGCCGCTCGGTGACCTTGAAGTGACCGACGTTGCGGCACTCCGTCCGGCCCACCCGCAGCCGCGTCGACAGCGGCTGGTGCACGTGACCGAACAACGACCACCTCGGCTGCTCCGCGTAGATGAGCCCGCGCAGGGCCGACGAGCCCAGCTCGTGCCGCCGCGCGACCACGTCGTAGGTCAGTTCCGGCAGCGCGGGCGGCTGGTGCGTGCACAGCACGTCGATGTCGGTGAGCTTGCCGACAGCCTCGTCGAACTCCTCCTGCGTCCGCAGGAACGGCCGCCACACCGGGTTCGACCGGCGGATCGTGGCACCCGCGGGCAGCACCACCCCGCCCGCGAACCCGAACCTGAGACCGCCGATCTCGACGACCTCACCCTCGACGAGGCGCACATCGCCCCCGGCGAACTCCGGCCACAGATCCGGCGAATCCACGTTGCCCGCGATCGCGTAGGTCGGGGCCGTCATCGCGCCGAACAGGGCGGAGTACTGCTCGCGGACGGCGTCGGCCACCGCGGCGGCGGGGTCGTCGAGGCTCGACCACAGGGACCGGGAGAACGCGATCGACTCCTCACGGGTGCCCTCGCGGCGCAGGCGGGCGAACGTGGCGACCTTCTCCGCACCGAACAGCGTGCCGAGAATGCCCTGGTCGTGCTGGTGGTAGTCGACGAAATCCAGCAGGTCGCCGAGCACGATCAGCGCATCGGCACCGTCCCCCGCCCTGGCCAGGGCTTCGGTGTTGCCGTGGACGTCCGACACCACATGAACGCGCATGATTCCCCAGTTTAGCGATGCTAAGAACTCCGTGGGGGAATCCCGGGCTCGCGTCCATCCTCCAGGATCTCCTTCAACCCCAGCGCCACGGCCTTCGCCGCACGGGCGCGGTGGTCGAACTCGCGGCGCAGCTGCCGCGGCGTCATCGGCGTCCGCGGGGTGGCGCGCAGGAAGTAGTGCAGCAGGGTGCCGTCGAGCGTGCTCTCCAGCCACACCTCCATGGTGCCCACCAGCGCGCCCCGCACGGTCCAGCGCAACCCCTCGTCCCCACGATCGGTGTAGACGTCGAGCACGAGGTCGGGCCAGTACCTGCGCCACGCGGCCGGGTCCGCGAACGCCGCCGCGACCGTGCCGGGAGGCACCGCGAGGAAGGTCTCGTCGACGATGTCGATGCCGGGCGGCGCACCATTGAGCGTGCTCACGCGAGTGAGAATGTCATGCCCGTGTGACCGGGGGTCCGCCCCCTTGGTCGTAAGGTGTCACCGACGCTAAGTTGTGACTGGCGAGTAACACCCTTGAACCACGGAGGTCCACCGTGCGCGAGTACAGCGCCCCGGCAGTGCAGCCGGTTGCCGACGACGAGAACCTCGCCGACATCGTGTGGGCGAACGCCGAGCGCTTCCCGGACGCCATCAGCTTCCGGCGCCAGGTGGACGGCTCCTGGCTGGACGTCACCGCCCGCGAGTTCGCCGCCCAGGTCATCGCGGTCGCCAAGGGCCTGGTCGAGGCCGGGATCGAGCGCGGCGACCGGGTCGGCCTGATGTCCAAGACCCGCTACGAGTGGACGCTGCTCGACTTCGCGATCTGGGCCGCGGGCGCGGTCACGGTGCCGATCTACGAGACGTCCTCACCCGATCAGGTCGCCTGGATCCTGTCCGACTCCGGCGCCAAGGGCGTGTTCGTCGAGACCGGCGAGCACCTGGCCGCCGTCGACGAGGTCCGCGACCAGCTGCCCGCGCTGAGCTACACCTGGCAGATCGAGGCCGGACGCCCCGCCGTGGACGAGCTGACCACCCTGGGTGCCGAAGTCGCCGACGACACCGTGCACGAGCGGCGTCGCGCGGTGGGGGCCGGTGACCTGGCGACCATCGTCTACACGTCCGGCACCACCGGCAGGCCCAAGGGTGTCGAGCTGACCCACAGCAACCTGCTGGCCGAGATCCGCGCCGACATCGCCGCGTTCCCGCAGCTGATGGAGCAGGGCAACTCGCTGCTGTGCTTCCTGCCGCTGGCGCACATCCTGGCCCGCGCGATCGCCGTCACGGCCCTCACCGCGCGCGTCACGCTCGGCCACACCCCGGACATCAAGAACCTCGTCGCCGACCTGGGCACCTTCCGGCCGACGTTCGTGGTGGCCGTGCCGCGCGTGTTCGAGAAGGTCTACAACGGCGCCAAGCAGAAGGCCCACAGCGAGGGCAAGGGCAAGATCTTCGACGCCGCCGAGCAGACCGCCGTGTCCTACAGCGAAGCGCAGGACTCCGGCGGCGCCGGGCTGGGCCTCAAGGCGCAGCACTTCCTGTTCGACAAGCTCGTCTACGGCAAGCTGCGTGCCGCCCTGGGCGGCCGGTGCATCGCGGCGGTGTCCGGTGGCGCTCCGCTGGGCGCGCGGCTCGCGCACTTCTTCCGCGGCATCGGCGTCCCGGTGTTCGAGGGCTACGGACTGACCGAGACCTCCGCCGCGGCCAACGTGAACACGCAGGACGCGTTCCGCGTCGGCACCGTGGGCCGTCCGGTGGCGGGCACCTCGGTGCGGATCGCCGACGACGGTGAGGTCCTGCTCAAGGGCGGCGTCGTGTTCGGGGCCTACTTCAACAACGAAACCGCGACCAAGGAGTCGCTGGAGGACGGCTGGTTCCACACCGGCGACCTCGGCGAGCTGGACGACGACGGTTTCCTGAAGATCACCGGGCGCAAGAAGGAGATCATCGTGACGGCGGGCGGCAAGAACGTCGCCCCGTCCGGTCTCGAAGACACCATGCGCGCGCACCCGTTGATCAGCCAGGCGATGGTGGTCGGCGACCAGCGCCCGTTCATCGCCGCGCTGGTGACGATCGACGAGGAGTTCTTCCCGGCCTGGAAGTCGCAGAACGGCAAGCCCGCGGACGCCTCGGTGGCCGACCTGGCGCAGGACGCGGACCTCGTCGCGGCCGTGCAGGGCGCCGTCGACGAGGCCAACAAGCTGGTCTCGCACGCCGAGTCGATCAAGAAATTCGTCATCCTGGCCCAGGACTTCACCGAGGCCGGCGGCGAGATCACGCCGAGCATGAAGCTCAAGCGCAACGTCGTCACCAAGAACCACGCGACCTCGATCGAGGGGCTTTACCAGAAGTAGGGTGGCCTTCCCGCCGTGCCGTACGCTGGGTGCATGCGCGCGGCGGGTCCGGTCGACCGTCCCCTGGGGCTGGGGCCCCAGGGGCATGTGTGCTGGGCTTTCGACGAGCACACCGAGTTCCGCGCCCGCGCGCGGGAGTTCCTGGCCGAAGGGCTCTCCCGCGGCCACCAGGTCTGGTACGTCGCGGCCGGGGACACCGCGACACTGGCGGGGCACCTGCGCGGTATGGAGGGCGTGGACGAGGCGCTGCGCACCGGCGCCGCGCGCCTGGTCTCCGCCGACGGCGCCTACCCCGTCGGCACCGTGGTCGATCCGGAGACGCAGGCCCGCGGTTACGCCGAGGCGACCGAGAACGCTCTGGCGTCCGGGTACACCGGGTTGCGGGTGGCCGCGGACTGCACCCCGCTGGTCGTGACGCCGGAGCAGCTGGCCGCGTTCGCCCGGTACGAGCACGTGATGGACCAGTACATGGCGTTGCGGCCGTTCTCGGCGATGTGCGCCTACGACCGGCGGCGGGTCGGCAACGACGTGGTCGCGCAGGTGGCGTGCATGCACCCCGCCGGCAACACCTCGGTGGACCCGGGTTTCCGGCTGTTCGGATCGGCCAGATACGCCGCCGGTCTCGCGGGCGAACTGGACCTGGCCACCGGCGCACGGCTGGCGGCCGCTTTGGAGCGGGCGGACCCACGGCCGGTGGGCGGTCACCTGATGGTCGACGCGAGCGGGCTGCGGTTCCTGGACCACAAGAGCCTGGTCCGGCTCGACACCTTCGCCCGCGCGCGGGAGGCGACGCTCGTGCTGCGCACCTCGTGGCCGGGGGCCACCCGGCTGGCCGGGCTGCTGGACCTGCCGTCGGTGCGGGTGGAGGCGATCGCGTGACGGCTGCCACCGGCGATTTCGTCCATCCCGCCTTCTTCTACCGCTCCGACGCCGAGTACCTGGAGGCGCTGATCCCGTTCGTCACCGACGGTCTCGCGCGGGACGAGCCGGTCGCGGTCGCCGTGCCCGGTGACCGGTTGCGGGTGCTGCGCCCGGCCGTCGACGCGGATCGCGTGGTGTGGCTCGACATGAACGAGGTCGGCCGCAACCCCGGGCGCATCATCCCGTCGGTGTTGCGCCGGTTCGCCGACGCGCATCCCGGACGGCACGTGCGCATCGTCGGGGAACCGATCTGGGCGGGCCGCAGTGCCACGGAGTACCCGGCGTGCGCCCAGCACGAGGCACTGATCAACCGCGCCTTCACCGGCCGCGGAGTCACCATTGTCTGCCCGTACGACGCTGCCACGCTGGAGCCGGACGTCGTCGAGGACGCCCGCGCCACCCACCCGGAGGTGTGGGAAGCGGACCGGCGCTACGCCAGCGACCGGTACGCGCCCGACTCGGTGCTGGCGCGGTACAACCGCCCCTTGGCCGAGGTACCGGCCTTCACCGAACTGGCCGTCACCGCCGAGCGGGACGTCCGCCGCGCCCGCCACTGGGCCGCGGAGCAGGCGGCCCGCTTCGGCCTCGACGAGGAACGGGTGCCCGACCTGGAGCTGATCGTCACCGAGCTGGCGACCAACAGCCTCCGCCACGCCACCGGCTCCTGCCGGATCGCGCTCTGGCACGACCACGAACACCTGTTCTGCGCGGTGCACGACGGTGGTCACGTGACCGACCCGCTGGCAGGCCGGTACCCCGCTGACCCGCGCGCCCGAGGCGGTCGGGGCCTGCTGCTGGTGCACCAGCTCGCCGATCTGGTGCGAACCCACACGGTGGCGGGCAGCACGACGCAATACGCCTTGCTGCGGCTGGCTTCTTAGTTCTTGGTCACTGGGCGGGTTTTGCGCTGCGCCGGTTCCTGCGCTGCGCGGGTTCCTTCGCGCTACGCGGGTTTCTGCGCTACGCGGGTTCCTTCGCGCTACGCGGGTTTCTGCGCTGCGCGGGTTTCTCCCGCTGCGCGCGCTTTGCGCTGCGCGCGGCTTCAGGCGCCGGCTTCGCAAGCTACGCCCCGGCGCCTGGGCGCTGCGCGCCCGGCGTCCTGGCCCTCCCGAACCCGATCTTTCAGTGTCTTTAGCGGCCGAGCAGACGCGTCAAGGCGGGAAAGAGTACCTTGACCCGCCTGATCGACCGCCAAAGCTGACTGGGGATCGGGTTGCGGGACAGGGCTGGTTCGGGAGGTGGGTTGCGTTCCGTTGCCGGGCACCGGTCCCGGAGCAGCCAACACGCCGCCCGGAGCAGCAAACACAGCGCCCCCAACGGCAAACACGGCGCCCGGAGCGGCAAACACGGCGCGTCGGCGCCGTGTTTGCCGCTCCCGCTGGCGTGTTTGCCCCTCCGGGCAGCGTGTTGGCCGTTCGCGGCAGCGTGTTTGCTCCTCCGGGACGCCGCCCACCTACCGAATCGCCGCCCGGCAACGCCAACCAGCCCACCAGCCGCCCAGCACTCCCCCCGCACCCCGATCCGAAGCCCGGTTCCGCGGACGATCAGGCGGGGTCAAGGTACTCTTTCCCGCCTTGACCCCGCCTGATCGGCCGCAGAAACAATCAAAAATTGGGGCGGCCACAGCCCAGTCCAGCCGCGCGCAGCGCGGGAACCCGCGTGGCGGCACACTCACAAAGGAGTGAGGACGGAGATCTTCCAAGATCCATCGGACAATCGCGCCACCACCGACAGGGCCGCCGACGAAGAGGTCTGCTCCCCGCTCACCGTGTTCAACGTCTGCTGATCCAGGAACGCCAGCACCCGCGCCGTGCCGCCGTGCAGCTCCTGAACTCCCAGCGAGCTCACCGCCGTGGTCCGGATCAGCTTCTGGCTTTCGGCTTGCTGTCGCACTGCGGCGAACGTCGCGTTGTACTGGCCCACCGCATCGTCGACCAGCACCGAAGCCGCGGCACGCTCGGTGCGCGCCAGGTTTCCGTAGTCGTACGAGAACACGGCCTTCAACGCGGCACCGACCTGGTCCGCCACCTCCCCGGTGGCCGCCTGGTCAGCAAGTGCGTCGTTGGCGGTCTGCCACTGCCCGGTCTGCACCGCGGCCCATCCGGCGAACCCGCCCGCCAGCACGATTATCGCCGTCAGCACCGACACCCACATCGCCACGCGCCGGGTCATGTCGCCGCCTGCACTGACGTGATCTTCCAAGCCCCGTCGGCCCGCGCCACGTCCGCGAGCACCTGGCTCCGGCCCGGCGAAGGCGCACCGCCACCGGACGCGATCGAGACGTCCAGCACCGCGATCACCTGCGCCGCATCACCGTCCAGGGACACTACCGCGATCTGCCGCACCGAGGCCGTCGCCACGATCTGCGCCGACGTGGCCCGGTCGAGCTGCGCCTGCCGGTCGCCGCTCAGCGAGGTGCCCAGCTGCCCGCTCGTCACGGCCAGCCACCGGTCGATCGCCGCCGACCCGTCCCGGTAGTCGATCGTGTTCAGCGTGACCAGCGCGTCGCCCGCCGCCGCCAGCACCGCGTCCCGGTCCCGCGCCCGCACCAGACCGTCGTCGGTCGCCGCCTGCCACCAGCTCCACCCGAACCACGCCGCGGCGAGCACCGCCACCACGGCCAGCGCGCCCAGGACGCGCGGCAGCCGCGTCATCCCGGCAGCCCCAGCAACTGCCCGAGCGACCCCACCGTTCCACTCACGAGCCCGAGCACACCCGGCAACTGCTGCGAAGCCTGCACAGGCGGCGCGGTAGCCGTGTCCGTGGACGGTTTCGCCGGGTTGACCGGCTTCCCCGCGTAAGGCGCGTTCTGCGCGCCCCGCACCCCGGTCTCGCTGCCCGGCGGTTCGGCGCAGTATGCCTGCTCGTTCGCCGGGATCTCGCTCGTGTCGTTCGCCGGGCGCTGCTCCGTCGTCTCGTACCCCTTCGTGCAGGAGTGCGGGTCGAAGAAGTTCAGCACCAGCCCCAGGTGCCCCTCACCGTTCGACCACACCGACCGCGTGAACGCCGAGATCACCGGGAAGGCGACCAGCAGCTCCTCGACCGCGTCCGTGCGGACCGACGTGATCTGCGCGGTGGTCAGCAGGTTCGCCGTCAGCACCCCGAGATCGGTGCCCGCCGTCGCGAGGATGTTGTCGATGTCCTGCGCGAGCCCCGGCGTGGAGTCGATCACCTTGCGCAGGTCGGGGTCGGCGCCCTTGAGCTGCCCGGCGATCGTGCGCAGCTGCGTGGCCATCGAGGTGATCGTGTCGGACTGCCGCCGCTGCGTGTCCAGCACGGTCCGCCCGTCGGAGAGCAGCTGCCTGGTCTGCGGCAGGTTCTCCGTGGCGGTGCTGGTGAAAGCGTTTGCGGTGTCGAGCAGCTGCTGCAGATCGGGCCCGCTGCCGGCGAACGCGTCGTAGGTTTCGTCCACCACGGTCTCGAGCGACTGCGTGTCCACACTGGACACCAGCTGGTCCAGGTTCGCCAGCACGGTGTCCGGCGAGAGCGGGATGGCCGTGCGGTCACTGGTGATGACCGACCCGTTCTCCAGGTACGGCCCGTCCTCGTGCTGGGGTCGCAAATCGACATATTGCTCCCCGACCGCCGACCGGGTCGCGACCACGGCCTTGGTGTCGGCCGGGATCTTCTCGCCGGAGGTGATGTCCAGGTCGACCGAGACACCCTCGCCGGTGAGGTGCAGCTTCGTCACCCGCCCGACGGCGACGCCGCGGTAGGTGACCTCGGCCCCCTCGAAGATCCCGCCCGATTCGGTCAGGTTGGCCGTCACCAGGTATCCGCTGGTGCCGAACAGCCGGTCCAGCCCGGCATACTTGCCGCCCGCGTAGCCGACCGACGCGAGCGCGATCAGCAGGAACGCGAGCAGCTGGATCCGGTGCTTGCGGGTGATCACGGGGTCCCTCCCAGCAGGCTGCCGAGCAGGCCGGTGATCCCGGGCAGCAATCCGGTCTGCGGCTGCGTCCCCGATGTGCCCGGCGCGGTGAGCGGCAGCGGGACGTCCGCGGTCTGCGTGGACGTGCTGTTGTTGCTCGGCAGCTGGATCGACGGGAGGAGCTTCCCGGAGTTGGCGATGTTCTGGAAGATCGAGTCCAGGTTGAGGTCGACCCGGGCGGTCACGTTGGCGTAGTCGCCCTTGACCACGTCACCGGCGACGTCCGGCAGCGGGTAGGTGGGCAGGATCTTCAACGCCTCCGGCAGATCCGCTCCCGCTTCCGCCAGTTTGGACAGTGTCGGCTGCAGCGCCCGCAGGTTCTCCACCAGCGAATCGCGGCTCGCGTTGATGGTGTCTACGGCGACGCCGGAGAGCTGGTCGAGCGACTGGAGCATCCCGACGAGCTGGTCGCGCTGCTGGGTCACCACCGCCATCCCGGGCGCGAGATCATCCAGCGCGGTGGTCAGGTTCTGGGTCTGCGCGACGAGCGTGCCGGAGAGCCGGTTGAGCCCGTCGATGGCACGGATGATCTCCGATTTCTGCCCGTCCAGCTCGGTGGCCAGCTGGTCCACCCGCGCGAGCATCGCGCGGATCTCGGCCTCGTTGCCGGTGAGCGCGTGGTTCAGCTCGCGGGTGATGTCGGCCAGCTGGTTCACGCCGCCACCGTTGAGCAGCAGCGACAGCGCACCGAGGACTTCTTCGACCTCGGGGTTGCGGTTGGTGCGGGACAGCGGGATCGCCGACCCCTCGCGCAGCGAACCCGCGGCAGGCTCCCCGGCGGGCTCGGCGAGCTGCACGAACTTCTCCCCCAGCAGACTCGACTGGCGCAGCTGGGCGAAGGAGTTCTCCGGCATCGTGAGGTCGCCGTTGACGCTCATGTGCACGATGGCCGACTTCGTGTCCGGCGCCAGCTCGACGCTGTCCACACGCCCGATCGGCACGTCGTTGACCTTCACCGCGGCCTGCGGCACCAGGTCGAGCACGTCGGCGAACTGCGCGGTGATGCGGTACGGGTGGTCACCGAGGTCCGCGCCGCCCGGCAGTGGGGTGTTGTACAGCCCGGAGAACCCGGCCGATCCGCAACCCGCCACGAGCAGCAGCACCCCGCACAGCACCCCGGTCAGGCGCCTCATGACCCCGCCTCCGGGATGTCGACCAGCGGCAGCAGGGGCAGCGGCGGCAGCTTGCCGCTGGTGATGTCCGCGAGCAGTTGCGGGATCGACGGGATCTTCGCGATCCCCTCGACCACCGGCGCGATGGCCTCGCACACGTCGCTCACCGTCGTCGGCAGCCCGACCGGCGTGGACGCCTTGATCAGCCGGCACAGTGTGGTGATCAGCGGGTTGGTGAACTCGTTGGCGTTGTAGCGGATCGCGATGCTGCCCGAGGCCGCGTCGTAGGAGTTGATGAAGTTCGTCATGCCGGTCGGGCCGACGTCGAGCACCTCGGCCAGCGCCGCCCGCTGGTCCACCAGCACCTGCGTCACGCTCGCCAGCTTGTCCACATTGGATGTCAGCAGGTCCTTGTTCTCCGCGACGAACGACTGCACGTCGCCGAGTGAGTTCCCGAGCGCGGACAACGCCGCGGCGACGTCGTCGGAGTCGTCGGCGAGGAACCCGGTCACGTCCCCGAGCCGCTGGTAGAACTCGTTGAGCTGCGCGTCGCTGTCCGCCAGGGTCGTGGTGAACGACTGCAGGTTGCGCACGGTGGAGAACAGGTCGTCCTTGGAGTTGTCCAGCGTGCGCGAGAGGTTCGCCAGATCGGTGACCGTGGTGTTGAGGTTCTGGCCGTTGCCGTCGAGGTTGGCCGCCGCGGTGTCCAGCAGGTCGGACAGCGCGCCGTTGGCGTTGGCGCCGCTCGGACCCAGGCTGGTGGACAGCTTGTCCAGCGTGCCGTAGAGGTCGTCCAGCTCCATCGGCGTCGCGGTGCGGTCCTGCGGAATGAGCGTGCCCGAGGCCATCACCGGCCCGCTGTCGTAGGCCGGGGTGAGCTGCACGTACCGGTCGCTGACCAGGCTGGGCGCGACCACGACGGCACCGGCGTCGGCGGGGATCTGCACGTCGCCGTCGACCGTCATGTCGACCCGCACGTTCGCGCCCTCCGGGGTGACGTCGGTGATCTGCCCGACCTGCACGCCGAGCACGCGCACCGACGATCCGGCGTAGAGGCCGACGGTGCGGTCGAACAACGCGGAGATCTTCGTGCCGCCGCCGTCCCGGAACACCAGGAACAGCCCGGCGGTCACGAGCAGCGCGAGCACGCATCCGGTGGCGACCCAGCGGTACACACTCCGCGACGCCTTCGTGTCGAGCGTCATCCGCCCCCCACTCCCTGGTCCGGCGCCGAGATCGGCGGGGTGCAGCCCTCCGGGTTGATGGACAGGCCGCCCGCCTTGATCACCGGCGGCAGCAGACCGCAGATGTAGCCCTCGAACCAGCGCCCGTTGCCGGTCGCGTTCGCGCCGACGCGGGTGAACGGCGCGAGCAGTTCCAGGCTGCGGCTGAGGTTGTCCTGGTTGTTCTGCAGGATGTCGGTGACCTGGCCGAGGCGTTCCAGCGTCGGCCGCAGCTGCGCCCGGTTGTCGGCGACCAGACCGGCGAGCTGCGTGGCCAGCTGACGCGTGCCGGTGAGCAGCGCGCTGATCGCGTCCCGGCGGCGCTGCAGCTCGCCGAGCAACAGGTTGCCGTCGTTGATGATCGCGGTCAGCTGGGCGTTGCGGTCGGCCAGCGTCTGCGACACCTGACTGGTGTTGGCCAGCAGGTTCTGCAGCTCCTGGTCACGCGAGGACACCGTGCGGGACAACGCCGACAGCCCGGACAGCGTGTCGCGCAGGGGCTGCGGGGTGTCCTTGAGCGTTTCGGCGACCACGTCGAAGCTCCGCGCCAGCTGGTTCGTGTCGATCTGCCCGACCGTGTCGCTCAACTGGCCGAACGCGTCCTGCAGCTGAAACGGTGTGCTCGTGCGCTCGACCGGGATCGGGTCGTCCGGGCTCTGCGCGCCCTCGCCCTTCGGCTCGAGCGCCAGGTACTTCTCCCCCAGCAGCGTCTTGATCTCGATCGACGCGGTGGATTCGGCGCCGACGCGGGTGTTCTCCACCTGGAACTTGACCAGCACCTTCTTCCCGGCCAGCGACACGTCGGTGACCTGGCCGACCTTCACGCCCGCCACCTGCACCTCGTTGTCCGGCGCCAGACCGGCGGACTCGGCGAAGTAGGCCTGGTAGGTGGTGCCGGTGCCCAGCAGCGGCAGTTCGTCGGAGAAGTAGGACACCAGCGTCACCAGGACGACGAGCACGAGCGTGACCGCGCCGACGCTCGCCTGGTTGCGGTCCTTGAGCGGCTTCATGACGTCTTGCACCTCTCCGGAAGCTCGGTCGCCGGAAGGGGGAGCAGCGGCAGCGTGATGTTCAGCGACGTGATGCCGATCGTTCCGGTCAGCCCGCAGAGGTAGTAGTTGTACCAGCTGCCGTAGCTCAGGGTCCTGGTGAACTTGTCCAGGTTGCCGGGCAGCTTCTTGAGCAGCTCGTCGAGCAGCGGCCCGGCGTCGGCGAGATTGCCGGACAACGCGCCGAGTGCGGCGATGTCGTCCTTGAGCGGCGGTCGGGCCTCGGCGAGCAGGCCGGCGGTGGCGTCGGTCAGCTCACCCATCGCCGACACCGCGTCCCCGATCGGCCCGCGCTGCTCCGCCAGGCCGGTCACCAGCTGCTGGGTCGCCTCGATCAGGGTGGACAGCTGCGGGCCGCGGTCGTTGACCGTGGTCAGGACGTTGTTGAGGTTGCCGATGACCTGGCCGATCACCTGGTCGCGGTCGGCGATGGTCCGCGTGAGCGACGCGGTGTGCGACAGCAGGCTCTCGATCGTGCCGCCCTCGCCCTGGAACACCTGGATGATCTCGTAGGAGAGCTGGTTGACCTGCTGCGGATCGAGCGCCTGGAACAGCGGTTTGAACCCGTTGAACAGCACCGTCAGGTTGAGCGCGGGCTGGGTGCGCTCCGGCGGGATCATGTCCCCGGCCGCCAGCTGACCGTCACCGTCCACAGTGGTCCCGAGCGACAGGTACCGCTGCCCGACCAGGTTGCGGTACTTGACGGTCGCGGTGACCGCCGCGGGCAGCCGGTAGGCCGACTGGACGGTGAAGTGCACGTCGGCGTAGCTGTCGTCGCCGTCCTGCTCGACGGTGATGGTGTCCACCTGTCCCACCTTGACGCCGACGATCCGCACGTCGTCGCCTTCGTGCAGGCCGGAGGCGTCGGTGAAGCGCGCGGTGTAGGCGGAGGTGACGCCGAAGTTCGTGTTCGCGATGGTGGCGCCGAGGATCCCGGTCAGCAGCACCGTGACCGCGGCGAAGATGACGATCTTGATCAGCGACGGGACGAACCGGTTCACTGGACCTGCACCTCCGCCCCGCGGTAGAGCGGTCCGACGAGCAGGCTCGCCCACTCCGGCACGTCCTGCGGCGCGGCCGGTTCGACGAGCGCCGCGATCAGGTCCTGCTCGGCGGGCGAGTTCGCCACCGAAGCGGTCGTGGACGATCCGCCGTCGATGATCCCGTTGCTGGGCAACGGAACGCTCGCGCCGGGGCCGGCGGGCGGGTGCGTCGACCCGTCCTGGATCGGCCCTCCCGGCGGGTACTGCGGCCAGCGGCCCGGCGGCAGCACCATCGGGTAGCAGCGCGGCCCGCGCTTGTCCAGGTACTCCGGTTCGTCCTTGCCCGGCTCGTACTTGGTGCGGTCGGCGACGAACCGGATCGTCACGTGGTTCATCTTGTCGGTGCCCGCGCCGAATGCCTCGTACGCGCGCGGCACGGCTTCGGCCAGCTGTTGCAGCAGGCACGGGTACTCGGGCGCGTACTTCGCGAGCACATCGAGAGTGGACTGCGCGGTGACCGTGAGGTTGATCAGGTTCTGCTGGTTGACGCGCAGGAAGCTGTCCAGGTTGGTGCTCAGGTTCGTCACCGACGCGTACATCTGCGCCAGCCCCTGCTGCTTGTCCACCAGCGTCTTCGTCGTGGTGGTGAGATCGGACAGTGCCTGCAGGAAGTCCGGCGCGGCCCGGTCGTAGGTGTCGGCGAGGTCGGCCAGCCCGGTGATGTCGGCCTTGATGTCGGGCAGCGACGGGTTCAGCCCGGCCAGGTACTCGGACAGGCCGACCAGCGTCGAGCCGAGCTGCTCACCACGGCCGTCGAGCGCGGTGGACACCGCGCTGAGCGTGCTGGCCAGTTTCTGCGGCTGGACGGCCTGCAGCAGCGGCATGACGTCGTCGAGCACCTGTTCCAGCTCGATCGCGGAACTGCTGCGGTCCTGGGTGATGACATCGCCCGCCGCGATGTGCCGCGCGGCCGGATCGGCCGGGATCTGCAGCGCCACATAACGTTCGCCGAACAGGGTCTTGGGCAGTAACCGCGCCGACACGTTGGCCGGGATCTGGCCCAGCCGCTCCGGGTCCAGCGCCAGTTCCAGCGCCGCGTGGTCGCCGAGCGCGTCGATCGAGCGCACCTCGCCGACCACCACGCCGCGGATCTTGACGTCCGAGCCCTTCCGCAGCTGGTTGCCGACGTGGTCGGTCTCCAGCCGCACCATCGCGACCGGGGTGAACTCCTTGTTGTAGGCGGCGACGGTGGTGGCGAAGAACAGCCCGCACACGACGAGGAACACCAGGCCGAGCACCTGGTACCAGAGCCGCCGCAGCAGTACCGCCCGTCTCATCCCGCGATCCTCACCGTCGTGGTGGCGCCCCAGATCGCGAGGCTGAGGAAGAAGTCCAGCACCGAGATCAGCACGATCGACGTCCGCACCGCACGGCCCACCGCGACGCCGACCCCGGCCGGACCGCCACTGGCGGTGTAGCCGTAGTAGCAGTGCGACAGGATCACCAGCACGCTGAACACGATCACCTTGCCGAACGACCACAGCACGTCCTCGGGCGGCAGGAACAACCCGAAGTAGTGGTCGTAGGTGCCCGCGGACTGGCCGTAGAGCCACACCGTGACCTGCCGCGACGCCAGGTAGGACGACAGCAGCCCGACCGCGTACAGCGGGATCACCGCGCCCAGCCCGGCGAGCACCCGCGTGGTCACCAGGTAGGGCAGGCTGGGCACCGCCATCACTTCGAGCGCGTCGATCTCCTCGGAGATGCGCATCGCCCCGAGCTGGGCGGTGAACCCGCAGCCGACGGTGGCCGACAACGCGAGCCCGGCGGCCAGCGGCGCGACCTCACGCGTGTTGAAGTAGGCCGAGATGAACCCGGTGAGCGCCGCGGTGCCGAGCTGGTTGAGCGCCGCGTAGCCCTGCAGGCCGACGATGAGACCGGTGAACAACGTCATGCCGATCATCACGCCGAGTGTCCCGCCGATCACGGCGAGACCGCCGGTGCCGAAACAGACCTCGGTCAGCAGCCGCAGCGTTTCCCTGCTGTAGCGGCGAAGCGTGCGCGGTGCCCACGCGAGCGCGCGGACGTAGAAGGAGAGCTGACCGCCCAGTCCTTCGAGGATCGCGCCGGGGCGCGCGATCGCTTCGAGCGTCCGGTCGGACACTCCGGGTTCCCGTCGTTCCAGGGTGTCGGCGGTCATCACAGCGCCTTCGGCGGAACGATCCGCAGGTAGATGGCGGTCAGCACGACGTTGATCAGGAACAGCAGCAGGAACGTGATGACCACGGCCTGGTTCACCGCGTCGCCGACGCCCTTCGGCCCGCCGGACGGGTTGAGCCCGCGGTAGGCGGCCACCACCCCGGCGACGAACCCGTAGAGCACCGCCTTGATCTCGCTGACGTAGAGGTCGGGCAGCTGCGCCAGTGCGTTGAAGCTCGCCAGGTACGCGCCCGGGGTGCCGCCCTGCATGACGACGTTGAAGAAGTAGCCGCCGAGCACCCCGACCACGCTGACCAGGCCGTTGAGCAGCACCGACACGACCATCGCGGCGAGCACGCGCGGCACGATGAGGCGCTGGATCGGGTTGACCCCGAGCACCTCCATCGCGTCGATCTCCTCGCGGATCTTGCGCGCGCCGATGTCGGCGCAGACGGCGCTCCCTCCGGCGCCGGCGACGAGGAGAGCGGTGATCAGCGGGGCCGCCTGCTGCACGATCGCGAGCGCGCTGGCCGCACCGGTGAACGACTGCGCGCCGATCTGCTGCGTCAGCGAGCCGAGCTGCAACGCGATCACCGCGCCGAACGGGATCGCGACGAGCGCGGTCGGCAGGATCGTGACGCTGGCGAAGAACCAGCACTGCAGGATCCACTCGCGGAACTGGAACGGCCGGCGCGGCAGCGCCCGCAGCACCTCCCAGGCCAGTGTGGACAAGCGGCCTACCTGGGTGAGCGCGGCGGTGCCCGGTATGGTGACCGTTCCCGTGCGTGACCCCATCACACCTCCGCGACCCCAGCCTCGTTGCTCTGAGTCTTACTCCCTTGCGGGAAACCGCTTTGCGTTAGCGGTGTTTACTTCGTATTCCCGTGAAGTCGATCACCCCCGCCCGCCGGCCCGCCACCGCCCTCAACGGAGACGCCGCGCGTCGCTGCCCTTTTCACAGTTTCAGCGCATGGGTCGCGGTCGCCCCACCATCCGCGACGAACTCCGAACCGGTCGAGTACGAACTCTCGTCGGAGGCCAGGAACACCGCGAGCTGCGCGATCTCCCCCGGCTGCCCGGCGCGTCCCAGCGGGATCTTCTTGCCCACCCAGGACATGTCGATCTCCGCCCCGCCCGCCGCGTCGGACACCATCTTCGTATCGATCATCCCCGGATGCACCGAGTTGACCCGGATCCCCCTGCGGCCCAGCTCCAGCGCCGCGACCTTCGTCATCCCGCGGATCGCGAACTTGCTCGCGGTGTAGGCGACGAGGAACGGCATGCCGGCCAGACCCTCCACAGAGGACACGTTGATGATCGAGCCGCCACCGGCCCGCGTCATCGGTTCAACGACCGAGCGCATCCCGAGAAACGCACCGATCTGGTTGATCCGGATGACGCGTTCGTAGTCGGCCAGCTTCGTGTCGGCCAGCTCGGAGAAGTGCAGGATTCCGGCGTTGTTCATCAGCACGTTCAGCACGCCGAACTCGTCCTCGGCGCGCCGCACCGCGGCGGCCCAGTCGTCCTCGCTGGAGACGTCGAGGTGCTGGTAGAGCGCGCCGATCTCGTCGGCGAGCGCCTTGCCCTCGTCGTCGGACACGTCGGCGATCATCACCTTCGCGCCTTCGTCGGTGAACCGCCGGGCCGCGGCGGCGCCCTGTCCCCTGGCCGCGCCGGTGACGATCGCGGCCTTCCCGTCGAGGCGTCCCATCACATCATCTCGTCGGTCAGCGGCAGGAACACCGATTTCAGCTCGGTGTACGCCTCGATCGAGGACTTGCCACCCTCCCGGCCCAGCCCGGACTGCTTGAACCCGCCGAAGGGCAGGTGCGGCTCGACCTGGAAGCCGTTGACGCCGATCGTGCCCGCCCGCAGCTTCCGCGACACGCGGAACGCACGCTGCACGTCGGCGCTGAACACGCCCGCGCCCAGGCCGTACTCGGTGTCGTTGGCCATCCGCACCGCCTCCTCCTCGTCGCTGAACGGGACCACCGCCAGCACCGGGCCGAAGATCTCCTCCTGCGCGATGGTGGCGTTGTTGTCCACGTCGGCGAAGATCGTCGGGCCGACGAAGTTGCCGTTCTCCAGGTCACCGCCCAGCCGTTCGCCCCCGAACACCAGGCGGGCGCCCTCGGACTTGCCCTTCTCGATGTAGCCGAGCACCCGGGTCAGCTGTTTCTCGTTGATCAGCGGGCTGGCCGTCACGCCGGGGTCGAACGGGTCGCCGTAGGTCATCGCCTGCGCCATGCCCTGCGCGGCGCCGAGGAACTCGTCGTAGACGTCGCGGTGCACCAGCGCCCGCGTGTTGGCGACGCACGCCTGACCGGACAGGCCCATCGTGACGGCGCCGACGACGGTCGCGGCGGCCAGCGCGACGTTCGGCGCGTCGGCGAACACCAGCGCCGGGCTCTTGCCACCCAGTTCCAGCGAAACCCGCTTGAGCGTGCCCGCGGAGGCTTCGACGATGTGCCGGCCCACCGCGCGGCTGCCGGTGAAGCTGACCTTGTCCACCCCGGGATGCGTGATCAGCGCTTCGCCGACCGGATCGCCGGGGCCGGTGACGACGTTGAGCGTGCCCGCGGGCAGGCCCGCCTCGGCGAGCAGCTCGGCCATGCGCAACACGGTGAACGTGCAGTACTCCGAAGGTTTGAGCACGATGGTGCATCCGGCCGCCAGCGCGGGCGCGACCTTCTGCGCGAACAGCAGGAACGGCGCGTTCCATGGCAGGATCGCCGCGACCACGCCGATCGGCTCGCGGAAGGTCATCGCCAGATGGTCGCCGCCCTGGTACGGCGCCAGGGTCTCGCCGCCGAGCTTGTCGACCCAGCCCGCGTGGTGGTCGAACACGTCCGCGGCCGCACCGACCGAGGTCGCGTAGATCGTGCTGCTGAACGACAGCGGCACCGAGTTGTCCAGCGCCTGCAGTCCCCGCAGCTCCTCCGCGTGCTCACGCAGCAGATCGGCGTAGCGGTGCAGAACCGCGACCCGGGTGCTCGCGCGGGAGTTGGACCAGGTCCCGGACTCGAAGGCGTCGCGCGCGGAGGCGACCGCGGCGTCCACGTCGGCCGCGGTGGCGATGGCGAACTCGCCGATCTCCTCGCCGGAGGCCGGATGCCGGTGGGTCCAGGTCCCGCTGCCGGTTCCCGGGCCCCACTGGCCGTCGAGGTAGAGCTGACCGGTCTTGAGGCCGACGGCTTCGCGGTGCGGCTGCACGGTGAGTGTCATGGGAGCTCCAGGATCTCGGTGGCGGCGAACATCGTCTCGTTGTCTCGGTCTTCGAAGTAGGCGCCCACGGTGGTTTCCAGCTGGTCACCGGTCCACAGCGGACCCGCGGTGTCGAAGCGCTGTTCGACGGCGGGCGGGCGCAGCAGCGCGACCATGCCGCCGTGCACGACGAACACCTGTCCGTTGATCCGCTCCGCCTTTTCCGAGGCGAGGAAGGCGACGAGCGGGGCGACGTGCTCGACCGACAGCGGGTCCACGCCCTCGGCCGGGGCGTCGCCGAAGACCTCGGCGGTCATCGCGGTGCGGGCGCGGGGGCAGATGGCGTTGGCGCGCACGCCGTAGCGCGCCGCGCCGCGGGCGGTGGCGACGGTGAGGCCGACGATGCCCGCCTTGGCGGCCGCGTAGTTGGGCTGACCGGCGGAACCGACGAGGAACGCCTCGGACGCGGTGTTGACGATGCGTGCGAACACCGGGCCACCTTGGGCCTTGGACTGCGCGCGCCAGTGCGCGGTCGCGTTGCGGGACAACAGGAAGTGACCCCGCAGGTGCACGCGGATCACGGTGTCCCACTCCTCGTCGGACATCGAGAAGACCATCCGGTCCCGCAGCACGCCCGCGTTGTTGACGACGACGTGCAGGCCGCCGAAGTGCTCGCACGCGGCTTCGACGAGGGCGTCGGCGGTGGCGCGCTCGCCCACGTCCCCGGTGACGAGCAGCGCGCGGCCGCCCTCGGACTCGATCTCGTCCACGACCGTCTTGGCGACCTCGGACACGTCGTTGAGCACGACCGCGGCGCCCGACCGGGCGAGCGCGAGCGCCTCCGCCCGGCCCAGTCCCGCCCCGGCGCCCGTCACGATGGCCACACGCGGTTCCGTCTCACCTTCCACGACGGTCAGACTAGAATCTGTTCTCGCCACAAACAAGCCCTAGTCTCCGGCGTTTACTCGACGGTGAACAGCGCATTCTTCGGACACGCCGCGATCGCTTGCGAAACACGTTCTACTTCCGAATCGGGCACGTTCGGCTGCACGATCCGCAACTCCTCGTCGTCGTCCAGCTCGAAGACGGCGGGCGCGAACCCGATGCACACCTCGTTCGCCTCGCACAGCGACCGGTCGACCCCGACCTGCATGACTTCCTCCTCGGCGGTACAGCTGATAGAAATAGAACGTGTTCTAGACTAGCGCCGGGTCCGGTCTGCTTCCAGCAACGACCGGCCGGGCCGGAGGTGACGGCATGCGGATCAGCTACACGCCAGGGCAGGAGAAGCTGCGCGGCGAACTGCGCGACTACTTCGCCCGCCTGATGACCCCGGAGCGCCGCGAGGCGCTGGCCGGTGACGGTGGCGAGTACGGGGATGGCAAGGCATACAAGGAGACCGTGCGGGAACTCGGCCGGGACGGGTGGCTCGCGATCGGGTGGCCGCAGGAGTGGGGCGGGCAGGCCAGGCCGATGCTCGACCAGCTCGTCTTCACCGATGAGGCGGCGGTCGCCGGGGTGCCCGTGCCGTTCCTGACCGTCAACACGATCGGGCCGACGATCATGCGGTTCGGCACCCCGGAGCAGAAGGCGTTCTACCTGCCGCGTATCGCGGGCGGGCAGCTGCACTTCTCGATCGGCTACTCCGAACCGGAAGCGGGCACCGACCTCGCATCGCTGCGGACCCGGGCGGTCCGCGACGGCGACGACTACGTGGTCAACGGGCAGAAGATGTGGACCAGCCTGATCGAGTACGCGGACTACGTGTGGCTGGCCGCGCGCACCGATCCGGACGCGCGGCGGCACAAGGGGCTGAGCATCCTGGTGGTACCGACCGACGCGCCGGGGTTCTCCTGGACGAAGGTCCGCACGGTCGCCGGGCCCGGCACGAGCGCCACCTACTACGACGACGTGCGGGTCCCGGTCAGCGCGCGCATCGCCGACGAAAACGCCGGCTGGCCCCTGATCACCAACCAGCTCAACCACGAACGCGTGGCCCTGACCTCGGCCGCCCCGATCATCGCGGCGCTGGCCGAGGTGCGGGCGTGGGCGCTGGAAACGAAGCAGCCGGACGGCAGCCGCGTCATCGACGCGGAGTGGGTCCGGATGCACCTGGCCCGCGTGCACGCCCACGCCGAGTACCTCAAGCTGCGCAACTGGCGGATCGCGTGGGCCGCGGAGTCCGGTGACCTGGGCGCGGCGGAGGCGTCGGCGACGAAGGTGTTCGGCACCGAGCTGGCGATCGAGGCGTACCGGCTGCTGATGGAGGTCGTCGGCCCCGGCGCGGTGGTCCGGGCCGGATCGCCGGGCGCGGTCCTGCGTGGCCGTCTGGAGCGCGCCCACCGGTCGGCGCTGATCCTCACCTTCGGCGGCGGCACGAACGAGATCCAGCGCGACCTGATCGCCGCCACCGCCCTGTCCCTGCCCGTCACCCGCTGAGGAGGAATCCGTGGACTTCGCGCTGAGTGAGGACGTCACCGAGCTGGCCGCGCTGGTGCGGCGCGTCGTGGCTGAGCGGTCCTCGGCGAGCCCGCACGGCGAGGGTGGCTTCGACCGCGACCTCTGGCAGGAGCTGGCGCGCGCCGGGGTGATCGACGCGGCGCTGCCGTCGTCGGTCGGCGGTGGCGGGCTCGGGCTGCTCGGGCAGTGCGCTGTGCTGATCGAGCTCGGACGCGCGGTCGCCGAGGTGCCCTACCTGCCGACCGTGGTGGCCGCTTCCGCGATCGCAAGCTCCGGCGACGGACGGCTGGTGGAGCGCTGGGTGGTGCCCGCGGTGCGCGGCCAGGCCGTCCTGGCGCCGGCGTTGCCGGACGCCGGCGCGCCGACCGGATTCACCGCCGAAACGGACGGCGACGGCTGGCGGTTGTCGGGTTCGCAGACCGCGGTGCCCTTCGCCTCGTTCGCGGATGCGCTGGTCGTCCGGGGACAGATTGGCGAGGGGACGGCGGTGTTCGTGGTCGACGCCGAGCACGCGGAGATCGAATCGCAGAGCGTGATCGACCACGCCGACGCGGGACTCGTCGAGCTGAGCGGCGTTCCGGGCACGCGAATTCCGGAGGCGTCACTGCTGGAGCACACGACGGTCGGGGTGTGCGCGCAGCAGCTCGGCATCCTGGAGAGCGCGTTGCACCGCACGGCGGAGTACGCGCGGCAGCGGGAACAGTTCGGGCACGCCATCGGCGCCTTCCAGGCGGTGCGGCACCGGCTCGCGGACGCCTACATCGACGTCGAAGCCGTACGGCTGACGTTGTGGCAGGCCGCGTGGCGTCTGTCCGAGGGCCTGCCCGCGGCCGAAGAGGTCGCGACGGCGAAGTACTGGACCGCGGAGGCCGGGCACCGCGTCGCGCACACCGCCGTGCACATCCACGGCGGCGTCGGCATCGACACCGACCACGACCTGCACCGGTACTTCGTGGCGGCCAAGCGCCTGGAGTTCACCCTGGGCGGGGCGACGGCGCAGCTGCGGGTGCTGGGCGACCTGCTCGCGGTGTCATGACGGTCACCGAGCTGCTGCTGGCGCGGGCCGAGGACGACAGCACGGGTCTGCTGTTCGAGGACTCGTCGTGGACGTGGCGGGAGCACGTTCGGCAGTGCGCCGACCACGCCGCAGTGCTGGATTCGCTGCTGACCGGGCCGGTGAAGCACGTGGGTGTGCTGGCGGACAACGTGCCGTCGTTCTCGTTCCTGCTCGGCGGGTGCGCGTTCGCGGGTTCGGTGCTGGTGGGGCTGAACCCGACACGGCGCGGGGCCGCGCTGGAGCGGGACATCCGCCTCGCCGACTGTCAGCTGGTGCTGACCGAGGGACGGCACGCCTGTCTGCTGGACGGGATGGATGTCCGGGTGCTGGACCTGGACGGGCCGGAGTGGGCGTCGTTGCTGGCTTCCGGTGCGGGATCACCGTTGTCGCCGGTGCCCGCGTCGGCGGATGACCTGCTGATGCTCATCTTCACCTCCGGCACCAGTGGTGATCCCAAGGCGGTGCGCTGTACGCAGGACAAGATCGCCTGGCCGGGACGCATGCTGGCTTCGCGGTTCGATCTGTCCTCTTCGGACTGTGTCTACCTGTCGATGCCGATGTTCCACTCGAACGCCATCATGGCGGGCTGGTCGGTCGGGCTCGCGGCGGGAGCTGCCCTGGCGCTGCGGCGGCGGTTCTCGGCGTCGGGATTCCTGCCCGACGTGCGGCGGTTCGGTGTCACGTATGCGAACTACGTCGGGAAGCCGTTGTCGTACGTGCTGGCTACTCCGAAGTTGCCGGACGACGCCGACAACCCGCTGCGGATCGTGTACGGCAACGAGGGCGCGGAGGCGGACCTGGCGGAGTTCGGCCGCCGGTTCGGTTGCCACGTGGTGGACGCGTTCGGCTCGACCGAGGGCGGGATCGGTTTCGCCCGGACGGTCGACACGCCACCGGGGTCACTGGGCACACTGCCGCCGGACGTGGCGATTCTCGATCCGGAGACCGGGCAGGAGTGCGCCCCGCACGTCGTGGGCGAGCTGGTGAACACGAGCGGGCCGGGCGCGTTCGCCGGGTACTACAAGAACCCGGCGGCGGACGCGGAACGCCTGCGCGACGGCCGGTACCACACGGGCGACCTGGCTTACGTCGACGAGAACGGGTTCTGCTTCTTCGCCGGGCGGCTCGGCGATTGGTTGCGGGTGGACGGCGAAAACCTGGGCACGGCCCCGATCGAACGCATCCTGCTGCGTCATCCGGCGATCGCCGAGGCGGCGGTGTACGCGGTACCGGATCCCGCCGTCGGCGACCAGGTGGTGGCCGCGCTCGTGCTCGCGGAGCCGCTTTCGCCGGAGTCGTTCGGGAAGTTCCTCGCACGGCAGACCGATCTGGGCCCGAAACAGCTCCCCCGTTTCGTGCGAGTGGTTCCCGAGCTCCCCCGCACCTCGACGTACAAAATCGTGAAGCGACACCTGGTGGCCGAAGGCGTGCGGGGACCGGTGTGGTCGCGGCCGGGCAAGGAGTGTTCCTACGAGGAGGAACACATCACAGAGTGACCGGCACGCGAGTCCCACCTTCCCGCGCGCGAGTTCCACGCTCCCGCACGCGAGTTCCCCGTTCGTGACGGCGTGTTGTGCCGCGGAGGTCATGGAACCCGCTTTCCAAGCGGGTCCGGGCAACCAGCCGGGGCAGGTCAGAAGCTCGCGGTGATCGGCCGCAGCCGACGGGGTCCCGTGTCCGGCCGGGCGGGTGGCGGGCCCAGCACGATGCGCGCGTTCGCCACGTACGCGCCCTCCGGCGAGGCCATCACCGGGTCCAGCGTGAGCGCCCGCACCTCGGGGTGGTCCTCCGCCAGCGCCGCGACCCGCAACACCATGTCCTGCAGCGCCGCGAGGTCCGCGGGCTCGTCGCCGCGGTAGCCGGTCAGCAGCGGGGCGCTCTTCGGCTCCCGGACGAGCGTCGCGGCATCCACGTCGGTCAGGGGCACCGCCCGGTAGGCCCGGTCGCCCAGCAGCGTGCTCACCAATCCGGACAACCCGAACGAAAGCAGGCTGCCGAACGACGGGTCGTCCTGCAGGCCGATCAGGCACGAAATGCCCTTCGGCGTCATTCTCTGCACGTACACGTCCTGCTCACCGGACACCGCGCTCAGGTCCTCGTACCCGCGCCGCACCGCGTCGGGCGAGGCCAGGTCCAACCGCACGCCCGCGAGGTCCGGCCGTCCCCGCAACCGCTCGTCCACGGCCTTGACCGTCACCGGGTAGCCCAGCTCCCCGGCGGCCTCGACCGCACCCTCCGCGCTCGACACCACCCGGAACGGCACCACCTCGATGCCGTAACACCCGAGCAGCCGCACCACGTCGCTGTCCTCGAGCACGACGTTCTTGTCGCCGCCGTCCAGGATCTCCCGCACGACCTGCTCGGCCTGCTCGACGTGCAGCCCGTCGGGACGCACCAGCGTGCCCTGCGGCCGCTGCCGCCACGCCGCGTACCGCACGACCTTCGCCAGCGCGTTCACGGCCCGCTCGGGACTGGGGAACGACGGGATCGACCCGGGCCCCGGTCCACCGCCCGGCCCCGGCACGGCCAGCTCGTCGGGCACGCCCTCCGCGGCCAGGAACGTCGAGACGATCGGTTTGCGCTGGTCCAGCTCCTGCGCAGCCTCACGCAACGCGCGCGCGTAGGTGCTGCCCGGGATCGACAGCGGCGGCACGAACACCGCGACCAGCGCGTCGGTCTCCGGATCGTTGAGCGCCTCCCGCACCGCGGCGGCGAAGTCGTCCGGGCCCGCCTGCGGCCCGACGTCGACCGGGTCGAACGCCAGCCGTAACCCCTGCGCCCTGGCCGTGTCGGCGGCCAGCAGCCCGATCGCGCTGGAGTTGCCGACGATGCCGATCCGCGGCCCGGCGGGCAACGGCTGGTGCGCGAACACCAGCGCGGTGTCGAACAGCTGCGCCAGCGTCTCGACCCGGACCACGCCCGCCTGCTCGAACAGGGCCTGCACGCTCGACTCGTCGACCTCGGCGGACGTCGCGGCCAGCTGCGGCCGGACCGCGTGCCGCCCCGACTTCACCGCCACGATCGGCTTGCTGCGGCCCAGCCGCCGCGCGAGGCGGGCGAACTTGCGCGGGTTGCCGAACGATTCGAGGTAGAGCAGGACGAGATCGGTGTTCGGATCGGTCTCCCAGAACTGCAGCAGGTCGTTGCCGGAGACGTCGGCGCGGTTACCGGCGGAGACGAACGTCGACAGGCCAAGGCCGCGCGCTTCGGCGTCGGCGAGGATCGCGGTGCCGAGTGCGCCGGACTGGCAGAAGAACCCCGCGCGTCCGCGTTGAGGCAGGCGCGGCGCGAGTGTCGCGTTGAGACGGATGGCCGGGTCGGTGTTGAGCACGCCGAGCGCGTTCGGACCGACGACGCGCATGCCGTGCGCCCGCGCCTCGCCGACCAGGCGCAGTTCGGCGTGCAGACCGTGCGGGCCGGCCTCGCCGAAGCCCGCCGTGACGATGAGCAGCGTCTTGACGCCCTTGGCGAGCGCACCGTCAAGCACGGACTCGACCTGGTCGGCCGGGACCGCGACCACCGCGAGGTCGACCGGATCCGGGATGTCCAGGACGGAGGGATAGGCGCGCACGCCGCGCACCGAACGGTGTTCGGGGTTGACCGGGTAGACGGTGCCGGCGAAGTCGGCGGCGAGCAGGTTCGACAGGACCGAATAGCCGACCTTGGTGGGGTCCGCGGAGGCGCCGATGACCGCGACCGACCGCGGGTGCAGCAGGTTGTGGACGCTGCGGGCCTCGGCGGCCTGCTCGCGCGCCCGTGCGACGGCGAGCGATTCCTCGGTGGGATCGATGTCGAACTCCAGGTGCAGCACGCCCTCCTCGATGGCGCGGCTGACCTGGTACCCCGCGTCGCGGAAGACCCGCACCATGGCGGCGTTCTCGGCGAGGACCTCGGCGACGAACCGGCGCAACCCGCTTTCGGACGCCGCCGCGGCCAGGTGCTCCAGCAGGATCGACCCGACCCCCCGCCCCTGGTGCCCGTCGTCGACGACGAACGCCACCTCCGCCGACGGCCCACCACCGAGCCGCTCATAACGCCCCACGGCAATGATGTCGTCCCCGAGCAGGGCGACGAACGCGACCCGGTCGTGGTGGTCCACGACGGAGAACCGTTCGAGATCGCGCTGCGGGATCCGCGGATAGGCGCCGAAGTAACGCAGGTACCGGGTACGCTCGGACAGCTTGCCGTGGAAGGAAACCAGCGCTTCGGCGTCACTCGGCACGATCGGTCGCAAATGGACGGTGCCGCCATCGCTGAGCAGCACGTCGGCCTCCCAGTGACGCGGGTAGTCGTAGGGATCACGCGCGCCGTGCCGTGCCTCGTCCGTCCCGGGCGGCTGTGCCTCGCCGGACTCACGGGAGCGGGTCTCGTCGGCCTCACGGGCCACGCCGGTCCCGCCCTCCCCGGCACCAGTGGCCCCACGCACCTCATCCGGCGCATGCCGCCCCGCGCCATCGACGTCACACGGCACGTCGGAGGGAGCGGAGCGGGCGTCCGTCGGTCGCGGTTCGCCGTGGTTGTTCTCGTGCGCCTCGCCGGGCCTGTCGGTCGTGCTCATCTCACGTCGATTCCTCGGGTCGTCTCGGGTCAGTCCCGCGGGTCGTCCGGGTCCAGGCCGTGCAGCGGGAACAGTGCGCGGCGGGTGTCGCGGACCGCGACGTCGACCGGGTCGTCCACGCCGTCGCCCCAGGGTCGGTAGGTCGTGTCACGGCCGTCGGTCATCTCCGGCGGCAGCTCGGCGCTGGGCGCGGCCCGCAGGACCGTCCCCACCCAGTCCGGCGGCAGCGGCGTCTCGGGCTTCACGTCGCGGTCGAGCACCGTGGCCAGCAGATGCGTCCACGAGCGTGGCACGACCCGGATCAACTGGTAGCCGCCACCACCGACGGCGAGCCACCGGCCCTCGGTGTGACGCTCCGCGAGGTCACGGAGAGTGGCATAGATCGCGCGATGTCCGTCGACCGAGAGCGACAGATCCGCCAGCGGGTCCTCCTCGTGCGAATCGACACCACACTGGGTGACCAGGATCTGCGGGCGGAACGCCTCCAGCAGGGACGGCACGACGGCGTGGAACGCACGCAGCCAGCCCGGATCGCGGGTGCCGGGCGGCAGCGGGACGTTCACCGCGGTGCCCTCGGCCTTCCCGGCGCCGGTCTCGGCGCTGTAGCCGGTGCCGGGCCAGAGGGTGAAGGGGTGCTGGTGCAGGGACACGGTCAGCACGCGCGGGTCGGCGTAGAAGGCGCTCTGCACACCGTCGCCGTGGTGGACGTCGGTGTCGACGTAGGCGATGCGGTCGAAACCGTGGTCGAGCAGCCACGAAATCGCGACCGCGCAATCGTTGTAGACGCAGAACCCGGCGGCGTGGTCGCGCATCGCGTGGTGCAGGCCACCGGCGATGTTGACCGCGCGGCGGGCCTCGCCGTCGGCGATCTTGCGGGCGGCCAGCAGGGTCGAGCCGACGACCAGGGCCGAGGCGTCGTGCATGCCGGTGAACACCGGGTTGTCGTCGGTGCCGAGGCCGTGACCGACGTCCCAGCCCGCCGTCGGGGCCAGCTTGACCGCCGCCAGGTACTCCTCAGCGTGGATGCGGTACAACTCGGTGTCGGTGGCGGGCTCGGGCACGAGCAGCTCCACGCCGTCGAGGACCCCGAGCTCCGTGGCGAGCCGCACGGTGAGATCGAGCCGGACCGGGTTGAAGGGGTGCTCTCCGCCGAGGTCGTAACCGAGCAGAGCGGGATCCCAGACGACGGCGGGCTGCATGAGGTCCGATGGTAGCCGTGAGGACGGGGATTATCCTCCCGGTCACCTGGGGTGACCGTCGCCCGGAACGACTACCATGGATTGTCGCGGACGAAGGGGACATCGTGAACGATCTCATCGACACCACAGAGATGTACTTGAAGACCATCTTCGAACTCGAAGAGGAAGGTGTCGTACCGCTGCGCGCCCGTATCGCCGAGCGGCTGCAGCAGAGCGGTCCGACAGTCAGCCAGACGGTGGCCCGCATGGAGCGCGACGGACTGGTGCGCGTGGCCGACGACCGCCACCTGCAGCTGACCGACCACGGCCGGGAGCTCGCGATCGCCGTCATGCGCAAGCACCGCCTCGCCGAGCGGCTGCTGCTCGATGTGATCGGTCTCGAGTGGGAACACGTGCACACCGAGGCGTGCCACTGGGAGCACGTCATGAGCGAGGCGGTGGAGCGCAAGCTGGTCCGGCTGCTCGACCACCCGACCACCTCGCCCTACGGCAACCCGATCCCTGGTCTGGACAAGCTGGGCGAGGGTGGGGAGCCCGCGCCGCCCGCCGAGGCCGACCTGGTGCGGCTGGACGACTTCGCGCGCTCCGGCGGCGGCAAGGCCGAGATCCGCCGGCTGGCCGAGCACATCCAGCTCGACGAGAAGCTGATGGTCGACCTCAAGAAGGCGGGAGTCGCTCCCGGCAGTGTCGTGTCGGTGCGGCGCGCCGACGGCGGTGGCACGGCGGAGCTGACCGGCGGGCTCGGCGCGGTCCAGGTGCCCATGTCGGTGCTGCACGCGGTCCTGGCGCAGGCCAAGTGAGTTCCGCGAGCGACGCGGCGGAGGCGTTCCGGTCGGTGCACGGCCGGCCCCCGGCCGGGGTGTGGTCGGCGCCGGGCCGCGTCAACCTCATCGGCGAGCACACCGACTACAACGACGGTTTCGTGCTGCCGTTCGCCCTGCCGCACCGTCTGGCCGCCGCCGCGTCCCCGCGCACGGACCAGGTGCTCACCGTCGCCACCCTCGGTTCCGACGGGCGCATCCAGGACACCGAGCCGCTCGTCATCCCGGATCTGCGACCCGGCGGGGTCGAGGGCTGGGCCGCCTACCCGGCCGGCGTCGCCTGGGTGCTGCGCGATCAGGGCATCGACGGCGGTGCCGATCTCGTCCTGGCCGGTGACGTGCCCACCGGCGCCGGGCTGTCCTCGTCGGCCGCGCTGGAGTGCGCGGTCGCGCTGGCCCTGCTCGGGCTGGCCGGACAGGAGGAACCCGGCCTCGCCCGCCGCGCCGAAATCGCCCGCTGGGCCCAGCGCGCCGAGAACGACTTCGTCGGGGCCCCCACCGGTGTGCTCGACCAGACCGCGTCGCTGTGCTGCGCGGACGGCCATGTCCTGTTCCTCGACGTGCGCTCCGGCGAGATGGAACAGGTGCCCTTCGACGCGGCCGCCGCGGGCCTGCGCATCCTGGCCATCGACACCCGGGTCAAGCACGCCCACAGCGAAAGCGGCTACGGCGAACGCCGCCGCGGCACCGAACGCGCGGCCGACCTGCTCGGCGTGAAGGCCCTGCGGGACGTGAGCCCGGGCGACCTGGACGGCGCGCTCGCGCGGCTCCCCGGCGAACTCGGCCCGCTCGTCCGCCACATCGTGACGGAGAACCAGCGCGTGCTCGACGTGGTCACCCTGCTGCGTGATGGCCGCATCGGCGACATCGGCCCGCTGCTCGACGCCTCACACACCAGCATGCGCGACGACTACCGCATCTCCTGCCCGGAACTGGACCTGGCCGTGGACGTGGCCAAGGAGGCCGGTGCCCTCGGCGCGCGGATGACCGGTGGTGGCTTCGGCGGCACCGCGATCGCACTCGTTCCGGAGTCCGCTGTGGACACTGTCGGAGCGGCGGTCACGGAGGCATTCGGCCGCGCGGGCTACCGCGCGCCGCGCGCCTTCGTGGCGGTCCCGTCCCCCGGCGCGCGGCGGGACGAGCTGTAGGTCGGCGGGGCCGGACCCGTGCGTGGCTCACAGGTTGATGGTCCACACTGGCGGACACCTCCTTCGTCTTCCGAGAAAGGCTTTCGACGAAACCATGGCTTCCGACTCCTCGCGCCTCAAGCTGATCGTCACGGGTGGTGCCGGCTACGTCGGCAGTGTCTGCACGGCCCGTCTGCTGGAAGCGGGGCACGAGGTCGTCGTCGTCGACGACCTGTCCACGGGCCACGCGGACGCCGTCCCCGACGGTGCGCGCTTCGTCGAGGGCGACGCCGCCGACGCGACGGCGTCCCTGCTCGGCGAGGGCTTCGACGGCGTGCTGCACTTCGCGGCGAAGTCCCTCGTCGGCGAGTCGATGCAGGACCCGGCCAAGTACTGGCACGGGAACGTGATCACCTCCATCCGCCTGCTCGACGCGATGCGTGCCCACGGCACGTCTCGCCTGGTGTTCTCCTCCACGGCGGCGACCTACGGCGAGCCGGAGCGGAGCCCGATCCCGGAGACCGCGCCCACGCTGCCGACCAACACCTACGGCGCCTCGAAGCTGGCCATCGACCACGCGATCACCAGCTACGCGCGGGCCCACGGGCTGGCCGCCGTGAGCCTGCGGTACTTCAACGTCGCCGGCGCCTACGGCCGCTTCGGGGAGCGGCACACCACCGAGACGCACCTCATCCCGCTGGTCCTGCAGGTCGCCACCGGCGACCGCCCGCAGATCAGCATCTTCGGCGAGGACTACCCCACCGACGACGGCACCGCGGTCCGCGACTACATCCACGTCGCCGACCTCGCCGACGCGCACCTGCTCGCCCTCACCCACGCCCGCGCCGGGGAGCACCGCATCTACAACCTGGGCAACGGCACCGGGTTCTCCGTGCGCCAGGTCATCGAGGCCTGCCGGGCCGTCACCGGGCACCCCGTCCCAGCCGAGGTGGCGCCCCGCCGCGCCGGCGACCCCGCGGTGCTCGTGGCGGCCAGCGACCGCGCCCGCGAGGAACTCGGCTGGAAGCCCGAACGCGCCGACCTGAACGTCATCGTCGACGACGCGTGGCGGTTCACGCAGGAACGCAAAGCCCTCGGCGGCTGACCTCCGGCGCCCGGTGGGCGGGCCGCCGTGGCTGGTGGGCGGCCCTTGCCGACAGGTCGGCACCCTGCGTGGCCCGCACAGGCGCCCCCGCGCGACCGCAGGGCACCTCGCGCGACACCCGGCGACACCTCGCGTGACGCCCGGTGGACGCCTCGCGCGGCCCGACGCCCGCCGCGCAACCGACGGGCAACCGCGTCACCGGTGGACACCCGGTGTGACCCGGTGACCACCGGCGCAGCCGGGCGGGCAACCGGCGTGGTCAGGTCATCCTCCGGCAACGCCCGTTGCGCTTGCACCCCCACCGTCGGCGTCCGGCAAGTCCGAGAGGCACCGGCAACGTCGGCGGGTGTGGCCGAGCGTCCGCCGGTGCTCGGGCCCGGGCAAAGGTGACTGGGCAGGGGTGGCTGAGCCGCGGCGAAGCCCTCAGCGGGGTGGCACCGATCCCGCGAAACCGGCGAGCGGCCACGTGCGGAGAGCGCTTTCACAACTACGGGTCTCGGGACATGAGACCACCTTCCTGGAACTCGGTCACGCGCCGGAGGGCGTCGGGGGTGATGTGGTGCTCCAGGGCCTGCTTGAGGGGTTCCGCGAGGCCGTGGCCGGGATGGGCGGTGAGTGCGTTGTCGAGCGCCAGTGACGCCAGAACGCAGTCGCCCCGGCGGTAGGCCGCGTAGGCGAGCAGGGTGGCCGGACCGGCGCGTTCCGGGGGCGGGGTTCGGCGCACCAGTTCGAGCCACAGTCGTTCGGCGGCCCTCGACGCCGCCTCGTCCGGTTCGTCCGCCGTCGTGAGGCAGCGGTCGCGCACCCGGCCGTCGGACAGGGCCAGCGCGAGGGACACGACGTCCCCGTCGCTCAGGGTGAAGTCGCCGGCGACCGCGCGAGCCAGGGCGGCGCGGACCGCGGACAGGTGCTCCGCCGACTTCTCGTCGTCGAACCGGCCCGGTGTGCGCGACCGGTCGTCCAGCTCGTCGAGAGCCGCCTCCAGCATGTGCCGCCTGCGCGTGATCGCGGCGGAGTCGTCCGGTTCGAGTTGCCGCTCCAGCTCCTCGCGGCTGGCGTAGGGCACCCAGCCGCGCGCCGCCATCGTCGCGGCCATCACCGTGTCCCGGTCGTCCGGCACGACCCCCGGACCGCAGTCCCCGTGGTAACACCTCCACCGCGCCCCACCGCGGATTTCCGGCACCCACAGCACGTGGTCGACCGGCCGGTCATCCTTCAACGCGCTGATCAACCGCCGCACCAGTCGACGGTGCGGCACGTCCCCCGGCGGCGCCCGGTGCCCGGGACCGCTGCCGACCACCACGACCGTCACGCCGCCGCCGGGATGTCGGAGCACAGCACGCACGAGCTCACGCACCGCCTCCGGTTCGAAGCTCTCGTCGGGAAGGTCCGCGCGGATCACGGGGACGATGCGCCGATGGCCGCCACCACTGTGGTTCAGCAGCACGACGGAGGATCCCGGCCGGAACGAGAGCAGGTGCGGCACCGCCGCGATCAGTTCGCCGGGATCGGAGAGACGGACAATGGTGCGGCCGTCGGTGCCGGTGGTTGTCGAAGTCATGAATCCACTATGCGGCAGAAAACAGAGCACCGGGAAACAGAACGGAATTCTGTGGATGGTTCAGGACGATGTGGACAACTGACCGGCCCCACGAGCAGCCGGAGCGTTTTTGTCGGAGATGAACGCTAGGATGCGCACCCTTCTCACGAGTCCACAGTAGATTCCGCGGGAAAGTGACGAAGATCCACACGAAATCGAGTGGTTTACCGTACGTTTACCCCGATCGGGGCACGATTCCGCTGAAATGGACGTTGTGCCAAGCATGAAATGGCGTGTCGTGCTCGCTGGAGTGAGCGCGGGAGTGGTGACCGCGGTCGTCGTCGCCTCATTGACCGCCGGCAAGGCGGACACCGACACCGTGTCCGTCTCGGCGCCGAGCGCGCTCCCCGCGGCGGGCACCACCGTCACCACGACCTCGGGCACGCCGGTCGGCACAGCCCATTCGACGCTGAACGAGGACGAGCGCGGCCGCCTCGCCGACGCCGCTGCCGACGCGGTGGACGAGAAGGTGCCCGGCACGACCGTCGGTTTGGCCCTCTACGACACCTCCACCGGCGAACTGCTGGCCTCGAGCAACGGTGACCGGCAGTTCTACACCGCTTCCGTCGTCAAGCTCCTGATGGCGCTCGACGTCCTGCACGCCGGCGGCTGGCACGCGCCGGGCGAGGCCCAGCGGGCTCGCATCGTCGAAATGCTGTCGCTGAGCCACGACGGCGACGCCGACTCGTACTGGGACTCGGGCGGTCGCGGATCGATCATCACCCGCATGGCCGACCTGATGAACCTCCGGAACACCCAGCCGCCACGCATTCCCGACCAGTGGGAGATGACCAGGACCACGCCGAACGACCTCGTGGCCATCTACCGCTACCTGACCACCGAAGTCCCGCCCGGGGCCCGCCAGCCGATCCTCGACGGGCTGGCCGCGATCAGGACCCCGGCCGCGGACGGTTTCCCCCAGTACTTCGGCATCCCGGACGGCTTGCCGGGGCTGCCGCGCGCGGTGAAGCAGGGCTGGATGGAAATCGACAGGACCGTGGTGCTGAACACGACCGGCCTCGCGGGCGAGAACTACCGCTACATCGCGGTGCTGCTCACCGAACTGCCGCTGGGAACCAGCTACGCGAGCGGGCGCACCGCGCTCACGGCCGGGATCGGCGCGTTGCGGCCGACGGTGACGGGCCTGCCCTGACCCGGGGGAAAGGGCGATCGCGGCTGGCTAGACTTCTTCCCCGATGGTCGCGAAACTGCACAGCCGGGTCGCGAAGGTGGCCGCGACGGCGCTCGCCGAACACCAGTACGTCGCCCCGGTGGATGTGCTGACGGGGCTCGGCTGGGTGAGTCCCGTCAACGTCGAGCAATGGCGGCGGGGTCGTTTCAGCCCGCTCTCCCAGCTGCTGCCGGTCGACGACACCCGTGTCGCCGAGGCGCTGCGCATTCTCGGCGAATGGGCGCGCGAGAACGGGCTGACCTCCGCCGACACCGACTACATCGCGGGCACCCGCGACCGCCGCGACCTGCGCTTCACCGGCGACGACGCCCTCGACCGGCTCTGCCGCACGCACTGGCTGGCGCCCGGACTGTCCGAGAAGCAGCGGACCCGCCTCACCGAGCGGCAGAACAAGGCGCCCGACCTGGCCGTGTTCACCGCGGGCACCGCGTGGACGTGCGCCGGGTGCGCGGCGCGGGGTGAGGCCGGTGAGCTGCGCCTGCCCGAGGGCGACGGGTTCCTGTGCCTGGACTGCGCGGACTTCGACCACCTGGTCTTCCTGCCCGCGGGCAACGCCGCGCTGTCCCGCCGCGCCAAGCAGGAAAGCAGTCTCTGCGCGCTGGTCCTGCGCTTCAACCGGCGCCGCAAACGGCATGAGCGCCAGGGGATCCTCGTCGAGCCGGCCGCGCTGGAGCGTGCGGAGCAGCAGTGTCTCGCGGACGAGGACGTCCGCGCCCGGCGGCGGGAGCGGGACGCGGAACGCCGGGCCGTGCAGGACGTCGACTTCCAGGCCGCGTTCGCCACCACCATCCGGGAGCTCTACCCGGGCTGCCCCACCGACCGCGCGCAGGCCATCGCCGAGCACGCCGGAACGCGCGGCAGCGGACGGGTCGGCAGGTCCGCGGCGGGGCGCGCCCTGGACGAGGAGGCGGTGCGGCTGGCGGTGGTCGCCTCGGTCCGCCACCTCGACACGGACTACGACCGCCTGCTCATGGACGGCATGCCCCGTATGGAGGCCCGCGAGCAGATCCGCGCGGACCTCGACCGCGTGCTGGAGCGCTGGGGTCAGCCCTGAGCGATGTAGGCCGCCAGCTGCTGCTGCGTCGCCTCCAGCTCCTCGATCCGGCTTTTCACGACGTCGCCGATGCTGACGATCCCGGTGAGCCGTCCGTCGTCGACGACGGGCACGTGCCGGACCCGCCGCTGGGTCATCACGACACTGATGTCGTCGACCGAGTCGCGGGGCGTGCAGGTGGCGACCACTCTCGTCATGATCTCCGACACCGGCCGCTCCAGCAGCGCCGGACCGTGCTCGTGCAGTCTCCGCACCACGTCGCGCTCGGAGACGATGCCCGCGATGCCGTCCTCCCCGGCCACGACCATCGCGCCCACGTTGTGCTCGGCCAGTCCGGCGAGCAGATCGGTGATGGTCGATTCGGGCCGCACCGTGGCGACCCAGTTGCCCTTGTTCCGCAGTAAGTCGGCGATCCGCATCGGCAGCCTCCCAGCTGGACGTGACCCGGCTCACATCAGGTTAGAGCCCGGTCGCTGTCCGCGAAAGCCCGCGGCTCCCACCTGCCGTTGGAAACCATCCTCACCTGGCAGGATGGGCACATGGTTGACGAAGACCCGTACCTCTGGCTGGAGGACGTGACCGGTGATCGCGCGCTCGACTGGGTCCGGCGGCGCAACGCCGAATCGGTCGGCGAGCTCACCGGCGGCGCCAGGTTCGAGCAGCTGCGCGACGAGGCCCGCGAGGTGCTCGACGCCGACGACCGGATCCCCTACATCCGGCGGCGCGGCGAGTACTTCTACAACTTCTGGCAGGACGCGGCCCACCCGCGCGGCCTGTGGCGGCGCACGACGCTCGACTCCTACCGCCGCGAGCACCCGAACTGGGACATCCTGCTCGATATCGACGCGCTCGCCAGGGCCGAGGGTGAGAACTGGGTCTGGCAGGGCGCGGCGGTGCTGAAGCCGGAGTACCGGCGCGCGCTGGCCGAGCTTTCCCGTGGCGGCGCGGACGCGGCCGTGGTGCGCGAGTTCGACCTGCGGACACGCGAGTTCGTCGTCGGCGGGTTCCAGCTGCCCGAGGCCAAGAGCCGCGTCGGCTGGATCGACGAGGATTCGATCTACGTCGGCACCGATTTCGGCCCCGGGTCGATGACGGCGTCCGGCTACCCGCGGATCATGAAGGAATGGCGGCGCGGGACGCCACTGGACGAGGCCGTCACCGTGTTCGAGGGCAAGCCCGACGACGTGGCCGTGTTCGCCTACCACGATCCGACGCCCGGCTTCGAGCGCGACTTCGTCGGCCGCGCCATCGACTTCTACCGCACCGAGAAGTTTCTCCGCACGCCCGGCGGCCTGGTGAAACTCGACGTGCCGGAGGACGCGCAGACCAGCGCCCACCAGGAGTGGCTGCTGATCCGCACGCGGACGGCGTGGAGCGTCGAGGGCCGCGAGTACGCACCGGGCACGCTGCTGGCCGCGCGCTTCGACGACTACCTCGCAGGCGGCCGCGACCTGACGGTTCTGTTCGAGCCGGACGGCCGGACCTCGCTGGAGTCCTGGGACTGGACGCGCAACCACCTGCTGCTCACGACGCTCGCCGACGTGCACACCGAGCTGCACGTCCTCACCCCGGACGACGGCTGGCGGCGGGAGCCGCTGGCGGGTGCGCCGGAGCTGGGCACGGCGGAGATCGTGGACACCGATCCCGACCACAGCGACGAATACCTGCTCAACACCAGCGGGTTCACACAGCCCTCGACTCTGGCGTACGGGCACGTCGGCGGCGGCACCGAGGTCCTCAAGCAGGCGCCGGCACGCTTCGACGCCACCGACGTCACCGTCGAGCAGCACTTCGCGACCTCACGCGACGGAACCCGGATCCCGTACTTCGTGGTGCGGCCGCGCAACGGGGACGGTCCGACGATGCTCACCGGCTACGGCGGGTTCGAGGTGTCCCGGCTGCCCGCCTACAGCGGCGTCACGGGCCGCGGATGGCTCGCGCGCGGCGGTACCTACGTGCTGGCCAACATCCGCGGCGGCGGCGAATACGGCCCGGACTGGCACACCGGCGCCATCAAGGAGAACCGGTACCTGGTCTACGAGGACTTCGCGGCGGTCGCCGCCGATCTCACCGAGCGCGGCATCACCACGCCGCAGCGGCTGGGCATCCACGGCGGCAGCAATGGCGGCCTGCTCATGGGTGTCATGCTGACCCGCTACCCCGAGCTGTTCGGCGCGATCGTCAGCCAGGTTCCGCTGCTGGACATGAAGCGCTACCACCTCCTGCTGGCCGGCGCGTCGTGGATGGCCGAGTACGGCGACCCCGACGATCCGGCGGAATGGGACTACCTCGGGAAGTACTCGCCGTACCAGAACGTCCACCAGGGAGGGACCTACCCGCCCACGCTGTTCATGACGTCCACCCGCGACGACCGCGTGCACCCGGCGCACGCGCGCAAGATGATGGCGCGCATGGCCGAACAGGGTCACGACGTGCGGTACTACGAGAACATCGAGGGCGGGCACGGCGCCGCCGCCGACAACGAGCAGCTCGCCTACAAGTGGGCGCTGCTGTTCGAGTTCCTCTGGCAGAAGCTGACCGCCTGAGCGGCCGCCGCCACTCCGGCGGCGAGCGCGGGCAGCGACAGCGAGACGCCGATCCCGAGCAGCAGGAGCCCGCACGCGAGCACCGGGTACGGGGCGTGCGTCGCGGCGGCCAGGACGAGGGCACCCGCGGTGAGTACCGCGAGGCCGGTGACGACGGGGAGCCGCGACCCCCTGGCCGCGACCAGCGAGAGCACACCGAAACTCGCCACCCCCCAGCGGAACACGCGCAGCGACCCGAACCGGTCGGCGAGCGCGCCGCCACCGAGCAGGAACGCGGCGAACGAGACGGTGGAGCCGTTGACCACCCACTGCTGCCCGGCAACCGATCCGCCGAGGTCGGCACGGAGGTCGGGCAGGGCGACGGTGAGCACGGTGGTGTCCAGCAGGACGGCGTGCGGCGCAGCGGCTGGAGCTGTCCCCCGCGACCGTGTCGGAGCATGTGCGGTCGCTGGAGACGTCGCTCGGCGTCGAGCTGTTCTCGCGGACCTCGACCGGCATGACGCTCGGTGAGCGCGGGCGGTTGCTGCTGCACGAGGCGCGGCGGCTGCTCGACCTGGCGGTGCGGTCCCTGATGCGGCAGCCGATGCTGCGGGCGGTGGCCGACGGCGAACTGGACGCGGGACTGCTGCTGGACACCGGGCCAGTGCTGGGAACGCTCGGTTTCGACGGCGGTGATCTGTCGTTTGTGGACATCGAGAGCGTGCGGCTGTTCCTCGTGGCACGGCCGGGCCCCGTGCCGGACCCCCTGCTGGTGACGCCGAAGGGGTGCTCGTTCCGGATGGCGGCCGAGCGCCTGCTGGGCACGAGCCGGCGGCGGCTCGAGTTCGACAGCGTCTCGACCATCCGGGCCTGGGCGACGCAGGGGCTGGGCGTCGCGCTGCTGCCGGACTTCGTCGTCAGTGGCGACCTCGCCGCGGGGACGCTCGTGGCACTGCCGAAGGAGTCCGGCGAGCTGGCGATGCGCGTCGCATGGCGCACGGACCGGGACAACGATCTCCGCGACGTGCTCTACGCCATGGCCGCCTAAGCCGGGCGCGGAGCGGGCCGCGTGCACGGCGAGCGGCGCCACTGCCCCGGAAGCGCCGTCTAGTCTCCGCGGGCCGCGAGGTACTGCTCGAACGTGATGGTGCCCGTCGCGTTCGGGGTGAGGTGGTGGCCTGCCCGGTAGCCGCGGCCGGAGGCGCCGGGGACGGGGACCGGAATCATCGGGCGGCGGCGGTTGGCGGCGCGCAGGCGGGTGCGGGCCAGGTCGGTGAAATCGCGGACCTCCGGGCCGCCGAAGTCGGGTGCGCGCCCGGCGGGCTCGCCGAGCGAGAGGTCGGCCAGGCGTTGCGCGACCTCTCCGGCGTCGACCGGCTGGAAGCGGAACCCGGCGGGCCGGAAGAGCACCGGCAGACGGCGCTGCACGTCGACGAGCAGGCGCAGCAGGTCGTGGAACTGCGTGGCCCGCAGGATCGTCCACGGCAGACCGGAGGCGATGACGGCCTCCTCCGCGGCGAGCTTGGCCCGGTAGTACGGAAACGGGATCCGGTCGACGCCGACGATCGAGATGTAGACCAGGTGCGGCGTGCCGGCGCGGCGAGCCGCCTCGATGAGCGTGTTCGTCGCGGTGACGTCCTTGCTGCCGAGCGTCGTGGCGCAGTGCACGATCACGTCCGCCCCCGCCACCGCCGCGTCGATCCCTTCGCCGGTGCGCAGATCCCCGGTTCGCCAGGCGTACGGCGTGCCTGCGGGGGCGTCGCGACGGCTGAGGACACGGATCTCCCGGTCCGGACCGAGGAGACGGCGGGCGGCCTCCCGGCCCAGCACGCCGGTGCCACCGGTGACGAGAATGGTTTCAGTCATACGGGGGTGACCGGACGGGACGCCGGAATGTGACAACGCTCGATTGTGATCCCGCCGACGCGGCGGGCCGGGCACCTGCTTGGCGGTCTGAGTTCGGGTGTCCTCGGTCCAGTAGCGCTGCAGCCGGGCGATCGCCTCGTCCTTGCTCATCGCGGCCACCTCGGCCTCGTCGAGGCCGACATGCGAGACCAGCAGGGACACGAGAGCGACCGGCAGCGCCCGCGCCGGTATCTCGGGCGTCCCGCGAGGCGGCTGCACACCCTCCTGGACGCAGGACCAGAACACCGGTTCGTCGACCTCGAGCTGATCGCGCAGGATGTCTTTCCACAAGCCCTGCCGAGGTCTTTCAGATGTACGCGCGCCTCTCAGCCTCCCGGTGATCCTTACCCAGGGGACGACAACGATCGCCCCGGCTCTGATCAGTCAGTCGCGCGGGCATACTGGCGCAGGGGACCTATTCGCAGGGTTCGCTATTCCCGGGGTGAGTACCGCTTCGCCGGTAGCCGCCAGGGGCCACGCCGAACTCGCGCTTGAACGCTTTGGCGAAGGCGAACTGGGAGGTGTACCCGACCCGCGTCGCCACGGTGCCCAGTGGCGCGTCGGATTCCTGCAGCAGGCGTGCCGCCATGGTCATCCGCCACCACGTCAGGTAGGCCACCGGCGCGTGGCCGAGCAGCGTCGCGAACCGTCGGGCGAAGGCCGCCCTGGACAGCCCCGCCAGCGCGCCCAGCGTCTCCACCGTCCACTGGCGTTCCGGCTCGCGATGAATGCTTCGCAAGGCCGCGGCGATCGCCGGGTCGCCGAGCGCGGCCGCCCAGCCCGTGTGTGCGTGTCCGGTCTGCTCGTCCAGCCAGGCGCGGAGGATGTAGAGCAGCAACATGTCCAGCAGTGCCGGGACAACGGCGCCGGTGCCCTGCCGAGGCTCTTCCAGTTCGTTCCCGAGCAGGTCCAGCGCGGCCCGCAGGGACGGATGGCTGCCCACTCTGGCCGGCAGGTGGACGACCTCGGGAAGCTCGGCCAGCAGCGGGTGCATCCGCCCCTGATCCAGCAGGTAGGCGCCGCACAGCAGGAGTGTTGGGGCGCCCGGCCGATCCGGGGTGGGTTCGGCCTCGAAGTCCGGCAAGGACCGTGCGCTGGTGTCGGCGAGCGAGGTGGTGCGACTGTCGGCCATTCCGTGTACCCCTGCGCGCGGTAGGAACACCACATCGCCGACTCCCAGCGCGACCGGGTCGCCGACGGACGGAAACAGCCAGCACGAGCCCTGGAGCACCACGTGAAAGCCCGCCCCGTCGAACGCATCGAAGCGCATCCCCCAGGGGGCTCGCTTGCAGGTGCGCGAGGAGTGCGGCTTGCCGACCCGCATCGCCGAGATCACGTCACTGAGCACATCCATCACGTCATCGTATCGACACGACCACCGGTGCGAGACGATCGGACATACATTATAGCCCAGCAGACATGGCTCGTCTCGTCAGCGCTCCCTATGATCAGGGCATGACTGATGACAAGATCGCCGTCTATGGAGCCAGCGGCCATACGGGCAGGCTGGTGGTCGCCGAGCTGGCCCGGCGCGACATCCCCATGGTCCTGGTTGGACGCAACGTCGACCGGCTCGGGCAGGCCGCGGACCGGGCTGGAGTCTCCACCCCCGACCTGCGCCTTGCCGGACTCGACGACCCCGCCGCGCTGGCCGCAGGCTCGCACTACGTCGACACAACAGGCGAGCAGGCATACCTCAAACAGATCTTCGACTCCGTGTCGGCAGACGCCGAGCATGGCCCGCGTCACGGTGATCCCGGACCTGGCTGATGACGGCGGGCCGGGCGACCTCATCGCGCACCTCACAGCCGAATGCCCCGTGCAGGTCGACGAGGTCACGATTGCCGACCTACGGATCAGATCCCAGGCGAGCCGCGGCACCGCTCGGTCGATGGTCACCGCGTTCCAAGGCGACGGTCTTGCCTACCACAACGGCGAATGGGGTCCGGCCGTCCCGGCGAGCCGCTCGTCGATCAACGCTCCCGGAGAACCCGAGTCGATCCCGGTGGTCGGGTTCGCCCTGCCAGGGGTGGTAACCGTTCCCCGGCACACCCGGGCGCAGAGGGTCACCAGCGCGCTCCGCGCCGAGCTCGCCGAGGCCTTCACCGGCATCAGTCCAGAAATGATCGACAGCATTCCCGAGGGTCCAGACGAGGACGTTCGCAAGGCCGGGCGATGGATGATGCTGGCCGAGGCCACCGGTAGCGGGCGACGGGCCGTGGGGGTTGCCAAGGGCGTCGACGGCTATGGGATGACCGCGGTGATCGCGGTTGAGGGGGTGCACCGCCTCATAGTGGACGGGGCGAAGCCCGGCGTTCTGGCCCCATCGCAGGCGTTCGACCCGGCCGGCTTCCTCGACTTCCTGTCCCCGTTCGGGGTGACCTGGTCCATGAGGTCATGGCAGCTCGGCGGTAACAACCCCGAGGCGCCTCGAGTGCACATCGCTCTGTTGCATCACACGCAACCGCACGCGTCACCGAGGGGTGCAGGGGGATGCCAGCAAGATCGCCGACATCCCCCTGCACCGTCGATTCATCTCCGTCCGCGCCCTACTGATCAGCTGCAGCCGGAGGTCGCGCCGCAGCCCTCGCAGGCGTAGCACGAACCCGCGGGCCGCATCTTGGTGCCGCACGTCATGCACAGCGGGGCGTCGGCGGCCTTGCCCAGGTGCAGGTCCATCAGCTCGGCCGTGCTGTGCGCCGTGTGGGGCTGCTCGGTCTCGGACTTGCTCGGGCCCGAGTCGACGGTGCTGCGCAGCGTCTCCAGGTCGACGTTCTCCTGCTCCGCGGGCTGTGCGCCGTATCCAGTCTCGACCTGCGCGGCGCGCTCGGCGGCGGTGAAGATGCCCAGCTCGGACCGCTTCTCGAACGGCAGGTAGTCCAGCGCGAGGCGGCGGAACAGGTAGTCCAGCACGCTCGTGGCGATCCGGATGTCCGGGTCGTCGGTCATGCCCGCCGGCTCGAACCGCAGGTTGGAGAACTTGGAGACGTAGAACTCCAGCGGGATGCCGTACTGCAGACCCACCGAGATCGACATCGAGAAGGCGTCCATGACACCCGCCAGCGTCGAACCCTGCTTGCCGAGCTTGACGAAGATCTCGCCCAGCCCGTCGTCCGGGTACGAGCCCGCGTGCAGGTAGCCCTCGGCGCCGCCGACCGTGAACGACAGCGTCTGGCTCGGGCGCTTCTTCGGCAGCCGCTTGCGGATCGGCTTGTACTCGACGACCTTTTCCGGCTCGACGGTCTCGGCGGTCTCGGCCTTCTTCTTGCCGCTGGAGAGCGGCTGCCCGACCTTGCAGTTGTCGCGGTAGATCGCCAGCGCCTTGAGGCCCAGCTTCCAGCCCTGGAAGTAGATCTCCTCGATCTCCTCGACGGTGGCCGCCTCCGGCATGTTGACCGTCTTCGAGATCGCGCCCGACAGGAACGGCTGCACCGCGGCCATCATCTGCACGTGGCCCATCGGCTTGATGGAACGCTCACCGATGGCGCAGTCGTACACCTCGTAGTGCTCCGGGCGCAGACCAGGAGCGTCGACGACGTGGCCGTGCTCGGCGATGTACTCGACGATCGCCTCGATCTGCTCGTCCTGGTAGCCCAGGGTCTTCAGCGAACGCGGGATGGTCTGGTTCACGATCTGCATCGACCCGCCGCCGACGAGCTTCTTGAACTTCACCAGCGAGAAGTCCGGCTCGATCCCGGTGGTGTCGCAGTCCATCATGAAGCCGATGGTGCCGGTCGGCGCGAGCACGCTGGCCTGCGCGTTGCGCCAGCCGTTCTTCGCGCCGATCTCGATGCCGCGCTGCCACTCGCGAGTGGCCAGATCGCGGATCGCGACGTCGTTGGTGTGCATCGTGCGGATCGCGTCGTTGGCCGCGGCGTGCTTGCGCATGACGCGCTGGTGCGCCTCGGCGTTGCGGCTGTAGCCCTCGTACGCGCCGACCACACCCGCCATCTCGGCGGAACGGCGGTAGGACGTGCCGGTCATCAGCGACGTGATGCTCGCGGCGAGCGCGCGGCCGCCGTCGGAGTCGTAGGCGTGCCCGGTGGCCATCAGCAGGGCGCCCAGGTTTGCGTAGCCGATGCCGAGCTGGCGGAACTTGCGGGTGGTGTCGCCGATCGCCTCGGTCGGGAAGTCCGCGAAGCAGATCGAGATGTCCATGGCGGTGATGACGAACTCGACCGCCTTGACGAACCGCTCACCGTCGAACGTGCCGTCGTCGTTCAGGAACTTCAACAGGTTCAGCGAGGCCAGGTTGCAGCTGGAGTTGTCCAGGTGCATGTACTCGCTGCACGGGTTCGACGCGGTGATCCGGCCCGATTCGGGGCAGGTGTGCCAGTCGTTGATCGTGTCGTCGTACTGCAAGCCGGGGTCGGCGCACTCCCAGGCGGCCTGCGCCATCGACCGGAACAGCTTCCTCGCGTCGGTGGTGTCGATGACCTCGCCGGTCAGGCGGGCACGCAGGCCGAACTCGCTGTTCGACTCGACGGCGCGCATGAACTCGTCGCTGACCCGCACCGAGTTGTTCGCGTTCTGGTACTGCACCGACGTGATGTCGGCGCCGGAGAGGTCCATGTCGAAGCCGGCGTCGCGCAGGACGCGGATCTTCTCCTCCTCGCGCGCCTTCGTCGCGATGAACTCCTCGATGTCCGGGTGGTCGACGTCGAGAACGACCATCTTCGCGGCGCGGCGGGTGGCCCCACCGGACTTGATGGTGCCCGCGGAGGCGTCGGCACCGCGCATGAACGACACCGGGCCGGACGCGGTGCCGCCGGAGGACAGCAGCTCCTTGGAGGACCGGATGCGGGAGAGGTTGATGCCCGCGCCGGACCCGCCGCGGAAGATCATCCCCTCTTCCTTGTACCAGTCGAGGATCGATTCCATCGTGTCGTCGACCGCGAGGATGAAGCAGGCGGACACCTGCTGCTTGGAGGTCGTGCCGACGTTGAACCACACCGGCGAGTTGAAGCTGAACACCTGGTGCAGCAGCATCCAGGTGAGCTCGTGCTCGAAGATCTCGGCGTCGGCGGGGGTCGCGAAGTAGCCGTTCTCGGTGCCGGAGGTGACGTAGGCGCGCACCACGCGGTCGATCAGCTGCTTGAGGCCGCGCTCGCGCTGCGGGCTGCCGACCGCGCCGCGGAAGTACTTGCTGGTGACGATGTTGGTCGCGTTGACCGACCAGAACTCGGGGAACTCGACGCCCCGCTGCTCGAAGTTGACCGACCCGTCACGCCAGTTGGTCATGACGACGTCACGCTGCTCCCAGGTGACCTCGTCGTAGGGGTGCACGCCCTCGGTCGTGAACACCCGGTTGATCTTGAGGCCGCCGCGCTTCCCCCGCTTGGCCCTCGCCGTGTTCGCACCCACGGTCTCGGTCATCGATTCGTCCCTCCCGCCACGCGCCGGGGTCACTCCCCGTGCGCGCTCTCGTCGCCGAGCTTGTCCGACATGGCTTTCCGCAGGTCCGCGATCTCCTTTTCGAAGTCCTCCACGGAGGAGAAGGAGCGGTAGACGCTGGCGAACCGGAGGTAGGCGACCTCGTCGAGCTCCCGGAGCGGCCCGAGGATGGCCAGGCCGACCTCGTGGCTCGGGATCTCGGCGACACCGGCTGCGCGGATCGACTCCTCGACCCGCTGGGCGAGCTGCTGCAGGGCGTCGTCGTCGACCGGCCTGCCCTGGCACGCGCGGCGCACGCCCCGGACCACCTTGTCCCGGCTGAACTGCTCGGTGACCCCGGACCGCTTCACGACCGCCAGCACCATCGTCTCGGACGTGGTGAACCGGCGCCCGCAGGCCGAGCAGGACCGCCTGCGGCGGATGGCCTGCCCCTCCTCCACCTCCCGTGAGTCGACGACCCGGGAGTCGGCGTGCCGGCAGAACGGGCATCGCATCGCCGGACACCTTCCCTTCTCGTCGCTCGGCCGCACATCCAATCACCCCGCGGCCGCCACGCTACGGCCAGGGGATGGTGATCAACATGTGGATATCCGGTGGGTGAACGCCCATCGCCTGTGGACAACTCGTCCTCAGTCTACCCCAACTTGTGGACCAACTACAGCCATGTAACTACTAGATATAGCGGTGGAGACTAGATCGCACGCGGGCGGGGCGCAAGCGACCCGGCTGGGTGACACGCCGGTCTCCCCGGGCTCACGGCCCGGCCGTCACCGACCCGGACCCGACCGGCACGGTGAGCAACAGACCGGGCACGACCGACTCCGCGGGCAGGTGGTTCAGCTCCTCGATGCGGTCGACCACGGCCGCCGTGTCACTGCCGGGCGCGTACTGCTTCGCCAGATCCCACAGCGTCTCCCCCGGCGCGACCGCCACAGTGGCCGTGCGCTCCGGGACCCCGGGCGCGAGCGCCCCGGCGAGAACACCCAACCCGGTGACGGCGAGCGCGACCGCGACCCCGACCGCGGTGAGCCACGGCCAGCGCGGCGGCACGCGGCGCCGGCACGCGGCGACCGGACCGGGACGGCGGCCGGCGACCACACGTGCCCGTGTCGGCGGGCGGCGGACCTCCGGCCGTCGTGGCCGCAGCGGCATGGGCGCGGTCGCGGCCTGCTCCGGCGCTCGCCGGACCACCCGCTGGTCGTGCGTCAGAACCGACATGGCGGAACCTCCTCGCAGATCCCGGCCGGCGAGCAGGGCCGCCGGTCGAACAACCGTTCTATCGAACCTCAGTGCGAATGTGTACCACCCGGGTACGACAAAATCGAGCGCGCCCCGGCGTGTCGTCGAACAGTTGTTTGATGTTTGCGGTCCGGTGAACTACTGTGGGTGACCAGCAGAGGCGGACAGCGCCGGTTCGCGCGGGTGCGCGCCCCGGCAGGGCAGAGCTGGGAGGCAGCACGGTGTCGCAGGAGACGGGCGAGTCGATCCGCAGGCCAGGGGGCCGGTTCGGGGATGTGCATCCCCTGCCCGAACCCGAGGACGTCGAGGAGGGCCTGAGCCCTCGTCAGCAGCAGATCCTCGAGGTCATCAAGGCCTGGATCGAGCGCTTCGGTTACCCGCCCAGCGTGCGGGAGATCGGCGAGGCGGTCGGGCTGACGTCCACCTCGTCCGTGTCACACCAGTTGCGCACTCTGCAGCGCAAGGGATACCTGCGCCGCGACGCCAACCGCCCGCGCGCGGTGGGTGTGCTGACCGCGCAGGCCGAGGCCGAGACCGCGACCATGCCCAAGCCGGCGTACGTGCCGCTGGTCGGCCGCATCGCCGCGGGCGGGCCCGTGCTGGCCGAGCAGTCCATCGAAGAGGTCTTCCCGCTGCCGAAGGACATCGTCGGCGAGGGCGAGGTCTTCCTGCTCAGCGTCACCGGTGACTCGATGGTCGACGCCGCGATCACCGACGGCGACTTCGTGGTCGTGCGCCAGCAGCCGACGGCCAACAACGGCGAGATCGTGGCCGCGATGATCGACGGCGAGGCGACCGTCAAGACGTTCAAGCAGAGGGACGGCCACGTCTGGCTGATGCCGCACAACGAGGCGTACGACCCCATCCCCGGCGACGAGGCCACCATTCTCGGCAAGGTCGTCGCCGTCATCCGCCGCCTCTGAAACTCTGCGTCGTGAAACCTGCGTAGCAGAGCCAGTGGCGGGCGCAATCTGACCGCCCGCAACAGCCAGGGCAATCGGTCGTCCGTTCGAAACGATCAGCGGCGCGAGCGGCTCCGCAGCTTCGTCCAGGCGAACACCACGCCGCCCGCGACCACCACCGCGAGCAGCAGTCCGGGCACGGTGTCGACGCCGCCCGTGCCGGACGAGCCGCCCGAAGCCTCCCCGCCGGCCGCCTCGCCGCCCTCCGGCGAGCTCTGCACCAGCGAGGTCGCGCCGTGCACCGCGCGGATCGGGCCCGAGCCCTCGGACGCCGACAGCAACGTGCCATCGGGTTCGAAGGCGATCGCCTCCCCCTGCTGCTCGTCGGGCAGCGGCACCCGCACCGGCTCGCGCCGCAGCGCGGCCGCCACGTCCTGGTCGGGCGCGGGGAACAGGTAGGCGTCGGTGTAGGTCCGCAACGCCACGACCGTGCCGTCCGCGCTCACCGCCCCACCGGTCACCAGCACGGAACCGAACCCGGCCACCGGCCCGCCGGGCGTGTCCGTGGACTTGATGTTCAGCGAGCCGACCCGCTCCAGCGGTGTGGGGCCGGGGCTGCTCAGCTCCTGCACCGGACGGTAGATCCCGGCCTCCCCCAGCGGGTTCTTCGTCACCAGGTACGGCGTGCCCGACGCGTCGAGCAACAGTGCCTCCGCGTCGTGCTGCCCGTCCGGATAGGTCAGCCGGTACAGCGTCACCTTGCCCTGCGGCGTGACGGCCAGCAGCGCCACCGTGTCGCGTTGCTTGCGGTTGTCCCCGGTGTCGGAGAGCCAGAACGTGCCGTCCGCGGCGCGCGCCAGGTCCTCGACGTCATAGGGGTCCGTCGACCCGGAGATCACCTTCTGCACGGCACAGTCCCGACCCAGCACGAAGATCTGCACCTTCGTGCCGCCGTCGTTGATCGCGTACCAGTGCTCGCCGTCGCTGACGAGCCCGGACAGCTCGGTGATCCGCTCGTCCGTCACCGAGCACACCGGCTCCGGCGACGGCACCTCGGCCGCGGCGGCCGGTCCCCCCAGCCCGAGTACGAGCAGGACGACGAGGACCGGCACCGCCAGACGACCAAGGCTCACACGAGCCAAGGTACCGATCTCAGGCGCGCGAGCCGTTGACGGCGTACGCCTCCAGCGCGGAAGCCACGTCCGGGCGAACGCGTGCACTCAGACGGGTGCCCTCGGGCAGGTGCTCCTCGCCCAGGACCTCGCCCTCGGCGTGCACCCGGGACACCAGCTCGCCGCGGGTGTAGGGCACCAAGGCCTCGACCACCACGTCGGGCCGCGGCAGCCGCTCCGCGAGCGCCCCGACCAGCTCGTCCACGCCCTCGCCGGTCTTGGCCGACACCACGATCGCGCCCGGCAGCAGGTGCCGGAGCCGGACCAGCGCCAGCTCGTCGGCCGCATCCGCCTTGTTGATCACGATCAGCTCCGGCGGCAGCGTGCCGTCGTGGCTCTGGGTGATCTCCCCCAGCACCTGGCGCACCGCGTTGACCTGCTCCTCCGGGGCCGGATCGGACCCGTCCACGACGTGCATGAGCAGGTCGGCGTCGGCCGTCTCGTCCAGCGTCGAGCGGAACGCGTCGACCAGCTGGTGCGGCAGGTGCCGCACGAACCCGACGGTGTCGGTCAGCGTGAACGTGCGCCCGTCCGGCGTGGCCGCCCGGCGCGTGGTCGGGTCCAGGGTGGCGAACAACGCGTCCTCCACCAGGACACCGGCGCCGGTGATGGCGTTGAGCAGGCTGGACTTGCCCGCGTTGGTGTAGCCGACGATCGCGACGCTGGGCACCTCGTTGGCCACGCGGCGCCCGCGCTTGGTCGTGCGGATCGTGTCCATCGACGCGATCTCGCGGCGCAGCTTCGCCACGCGCTTGTTGATGCGGCGCCGGTCGGTCTCCAGCTTCGTCTCACCGGGACCACGCAGGCCGACACCGCCGTTCGCACCGCCGGCACGGCCACCGGCCTGCCGGGACAGCGACTCACCCCAGCCGCGCAGCCGCGGGATGAGGTACTGCAGCTGGGCCAGCTCGACCTGCGCCTTGCCTTCGCGCGAGCGCGCGTGCTGGGCGAAGATGTCGAGGATCAGCGCGGTCCGGTCGATCACCTTGACCTTGAGCCGCTCCTCCAGCTGACGCAGCTGGCCGGGCGAGAGTTCACCGTCGCAGATGACCGTGTCGGCCCCGGTGGCGACGACGATGTCGAACAGCTCACGCACCTTGCCCGAACCGATGTAGGTGGCCGGGTCGGGCTTGGAACGGCGCTGCACGAGACCTTCGAGCACTTCGGAGCCCGCGGTTTCGGCGAGCGCGGCGAGTTCGGCGAGGGAGGCTTCGGACTGTGCCGCGGTGCCTTCGGTCCACACGCCGACCAGCACCACGCGTTCGAGGCGAAGTTTCCGGTACTCGACCTCGGTGATGTCCGACAGTTCCGTGGACAGCCCCGCGACACGGCGCAGCGAAGCGCGTTCGGAGAGTTCCAGTTCACCGGCCGACGGGTCGGCGGCGAAGTCTTCGAGGTCGGTGTAGGTCAGTTCTGTCATCGTCCTTCCATGGTCCCACGGTTCGCGGCAATGTCCGAATCCTTTACCGGCTGGGGTAGGTCGCCAGGTAGATCGCGAACTGTTCGCTGCCCTCCGGGGTGGAGCGTTCCCGGAATTCCTCCAGCAGGCCGTACAGGCGCCGCTCGAACTCGGTCCGCTCGTCCCTGCCGACGCGGACCACCAGGCGGGTCTGGTCCAGCTCGCCGTCGCCGACCTCGGCGATTTCGGCCAGGTATGCCTCCAGCATCGCCTCGGACAGCGCCCGGCCGTGCCCGCCGCAGAGATTCCAGGACAGTCCGGTGGACAGGTACGGGATCTCCTTCGCGCCCCGGTTGCCCCGGCGAACCGGCTGCGGGGCCAGGAAACCGGTGTCGACCAGCTTGCGCACATGGTGCAGCGTGGTGGCCGGGTCCCGCCGCAGGCGCTGCGCGATCTCCTTGTTGGTCAGCGCTTCCGCATAGGTCAACCGGATGATGCGCAGACGTATTCCGGAGGCCAGGGCGTTCGCTTCGGCCTCGGTGGCGGGTCGCTGTTCTCGCACGGCGTCAGCTTACGACGAACAGTGATTGACGGATTCCAATCACTAGTTCACTCTGTCGTGGTGCCTCGCAGAGACTCCCTGTGGTTCCACTCCGGCTTCCGGCTGTTGTGGGCCGGTGACACGATCAGCCAGGCGGGCAACTTCATCGGGCAGACCGTCCTCCCGCTGCTCGCCGCGACCGTCCTGGCCGCCACCCCGGGCGAGATGGGCCTGCTCACCGCGGCCGAGAACGCCGCGTTCCTGCTGATCGGCCTGCCCGCCGGGGTCTGGGTGGACCGCGTGAAGCGCCGCCCGCTGATGCTGCGCGCCGACTTCGCCCGCGCCGCGCTGCTGCTGACCATCCCGGTGGCCTGGTGGGCCGGGGCGCTCACGCTGGCGCACCTGGTCGTCATCGCGCTGCTGGTCAGCGTCGGCACGGTGTTCTTCGACATCTCCTACCAGTCCTACCTGCCGTCGCTGGTCGGCCGGGAACACCTGCTGGAGGGCAACGCGAAGCTGCAGTCCAGCCAGTCCGTCGCACAGGTCACCGGCCCGGGGATCGCGGGTGGGCTGGTGCAGCTGGCCGGCGCCGCGAACGCGGTGCTCGCGACCGGGCTCGGCTACCTCGCGTCGGGGCTGTTCCTGCTGCGCATCCGGACCCCCGAACCGGAACCCGCACCGCACGACGGCTCCCCGCTGCGGGCCCAGATCGCGGAGGGTCTGCGGTTCGTGTTCGGCAACCCCACGCTGCGGGCCATCACGCTGTGCACGGCGACCGGCAACTTCGCCGGGACGATCGTGATCTCGATGCAGGTCCTGTTCCTCACCAGGGACCTGCGCCTGAGCCCGTCCGCGGTGGGCCTGGTCCTCGCGGCCGGCGGCGCCGGCGCCGTCCTCGGCGCGCTCACCGCCGGGTTCTGGACGCGGATGATCGGCCAGGCCAGGGCGATCTGGCTGGTGCCGCTGGTGACCTGGCCGCTGCAGCTCCTGCTGCCCCTGTCGCAACCCGGCTGGCCGGTGACGCTCGGCGTGCTGGGCCTGGCCGCCAGCGGGTACGGCATCATCATCTACAACGTCGCGCAGGTCAGCTACCGGCAGGCGATCTGCCCCGAACGGCTGCTCGGGCGCATGAACGCGACCGTCCGGTTCGTGGTGTGGGGCACGATGCCGCTGGGCGGACTGGCCGGCGGCGCGCTCGGTGAGCTGATCGGCGTCCGCGCCACCGTGTGGACCGGATGCGCGCTGATGTCGGTGACGATGCTGCCGGTGCTGGCCTCGCCGTTGCGGAAGATGCGGGACCTGCCGGTCAGCCCGCCTTCTCCCACCACGCCGGATCCAGCTCACCCCGCGCCACGAACTCCGCCGGACCCGTCAGCGTCGATGCCCCCCGCTCCACGGTGACCTCGACCCTGCCGCCGGGAATGTCCACAGCGGACTTCCCGGTGTCGGTGCCCGCCAGGTGCAGCGCGGCCGCGACCGCCGCGACCGTGCCGGTGCCGCACGCGCGGGTCTCGCCCACTCCCCGTTCGTACACCCGCATCTTGAGGCGCTGCTCGCCGAGCGGGTTGATGAACTCCAGGTTCACGCCCTCGGGGAAGAAGTCGTTGTCGTAGCGCGGCGCGCGGGTCAGGTCCAGCGCGTCGACGTCTTCGTCCACAACGGACACCAGGTGCGGGTTGCCCACGTCGACGGCCACGCCGGAGAAGTTGCGCCCATCCACGATCGCCACGGACGCGCCGGTGATCGTGGCGGGCCCCATCTGCACCGTCACCGACAGATCGGGGTGCACCACCACCGGCCGGTCACCCGCGCGGGTACCGATCACGAACTCGCGGGCCGGCACCAGGCCGTTGTCGACGAGGTACCGCGCGAACACCCGCGTGCCGTTGCCGCACATCTCGGCGATGGACCCGTCGGCGTTGCGGTAGTCCATGAACCATTCGCCGTCACCGGCAAGGCCGATCGCCTCGGTACGGACCACCCGCAGGACGCCGTCGGCACCGAGCCCGCGCTGCCGGTCGCACAACGCCGCGACCCGGCCGGCCGTCAGGTCCAGCCGGCCGTCGGGGTCGGGGAGCACCACGAAGTCGTTCTGGGTGCCATGCCCCTTGAGGAACTCGATTGCCACCCGATCAGACTACTGGGCCGCCGCGGCGAGCACCCGCTCGGCCAGGTCGAGATCAGCGCCGTCGAACCAGCGGATCCGGGCGTCCCGGCGGAACCAGGATCGTTGCCTGCGAACGAATCGCCGCGTCGCCTGCTTAGTCGCGCCGGCCGCGGCGGGGAAATCCCGTTCGCCGTCCAGCTCGTCGAGCACCTGCTGGTAACCCAGCGCCCGCGAAGCCGTCCTGCCCTCGCGCAGCCCGCGCTCCACGAGTGTCTCGACCTCGCCGACGAGACCGGCGGCGAACATGCGGTCCACGCGGACCTCGACCCGCCGGTCGAGGTCCGCGGTCTCCCGGTCGACGCCGACCAGCACGGTGCCGTAGCGCGCCGGGCCGGGCTTGGGCATGTTCGCGGAGAACGGCTCTCCGGTGATCTCGATGACCTCCAGCGCCCGCACGATCCGGCGCGTGTTGGTCGGCAGGATCGCCGTGGCCGCGACCGGGTCGAGCGTGCTCAGGCGGCTGTACAGGGCGCCGGTGCCCGCCTCGGCCGCCTCGGTTTCCAGTCTCGCCCGCACCGCCGGATCGGTGCCGGGGAAGCGCAGGTCGTCCAGCACGGCCTGCACGTAGAGGCCGGACCCGCCGGTCAGCACCGGCACCGTGCCGCGCTCCAGCAGGCGCTCGATGACGGCGCGGGCGTCGCGCTGGTAGGCCGCGACGGAGGCGGTCTCGGTGACGTCCAGTACGTCGAGCAGGTGGTGCGGGACGCTTTGGCGCTCGTGCTCGGGGACCTTGGCGGTCCCGATGTCCATGCCGCGGTAGAGCTGCAGGGCGTCGGCGTTGACGACCTCACCGCCGACCGCGCGGGCGATCGTGATGGCGAGGTCGGACTTCCCGGTCGCGGTGGGGCCGACGACGGCGATCGGCCTCACCCGCGCTCCCACACCGCGACGTGGTAGCCGACGCCGAACGGGGCGGCGGAGTAGAGCAGTCCGCCGCGCCAGTCATCGCCCGTACCGGCCAGTGCCTGCCACGGCGCCCGGCCGCCCGCGCCCAGCTCCGTGGCGAGCGCCGGGTCCAGCGCCCGCAGCGCGGCGGTGTCGGCGTTCTCCAGCGCACGGGCGATGGCGTCGTCGAAGCCGGGGGCTCGTTCGTCCTCGCTGCCAGGCGATTTCGGGCCGTGCCGGTTCGAGCCGTCGGCGAGGACGAGCAGGCCGGTGCACTCACCGTGGGCCAGGCGTTTGCCCAGGCGCTCGCAGTCGGCCGGATCGCCGTCGGCCAGGTGCACGCGCACGGATTCCGCGCCCGCCTGCTCACGCAACCAGCCCGCGACGAGCGCGGGCAACGGGAGGACTTCGGGAGTGACGGCGTCACGCGAAAGGCGCACCGGCACGTCCGCTCCGTATCCGCGGAACGTCCCGCAGACACCTTCGATGACCCGTTCGTGGTCACCGGCGCCGACCGCGACCCACTCCCGGGTGACAGCGGCGAGACCCCGGACCGCGCGGACGCAGGCCGCTCGCAACGCCTCCAGCTCGGCGTTCGCGCCCGGCGACAAGGCCGGCAGGAGCAACGGGGGCTGCGGTACCACCACGGCTTGCACGATCACACCCGTCGAGGTTACCGGCAGCCACTCTCGGGCAGACCGTGGACACGGAGAGCAGCGAGACCGACGATCACAGCGATCCCACGCCGCCCGGAAGTAGAATCACCCGCTCCGACTCCCCAACCGAGTACCACGAGCGGCGCTGAACTGCTTGAATGCGGCCAGAGGGATCGATACCCGCATGACCCGGCCCCGCGCACCCGCGGGGCGCCCGCCACCCGGCGGGCCGACAGGCGATAAGGAGCCTGCGATGTCCGACGAGAACCCCGGCACCCCGGCACCCCACCAGGTGCCCCACGGCCACACGCCCGCCGGTCACGGCGCGCCGGTCCCGCCCGCCGAGCCGCACCCCTCCCGCTGGGGCCGGGTCGACGACGAGGGCAACGTCTACGTCCGGACGGCCGAGGGGGAACGCTCCGTCGGTGTGTGGCAGGCCGGTTCGCCCGAGGAGGGGCTGCTGCACTACGCGCGGCGCTTCGACGACCTGCGCACCGAGGTCGAACTGCTCGGCACCCGCCTCTCGTCCGGGGCGGGCGATCCCAAGCACGCGTTGTCCACCGCGACGCAGCTGCGGGAGAGCCTGCCGACCGCGGCGGTCGTCGGTGACCTGGCGGCGCTCTCGTCGCGGATCGAGCAGATCGTGGCGCACGCGGAGAAGGCTCTGGCATCGGCGAAGCAGGAGCGCGAGACGGCCCGTGCGGCCGCGGTCGGGCGCAAGCAGGGGCTCGCCGAAGAGGCCGAGCAGATCGCCGCCGAGTCGCTGCAGTGGAAGGCCGCGGGTGACCGGTTGCGCGCCATCCTCGACGAGTGGAAGACGATCAAGGGCGTCGACCGCAAGACCGACGACGAGCTGTGGAAGCGCTTTTCCAAGGCCCGCGAGGCGTTCAACCGCCGCCGTGGCTCCCACTTCGCGGAGCTGGACAAACAGCGCGCGGCGGCGAAGGTCCGCAAGGAGGAGCTGATCGCCGAGGCCGAGGCGCTGTCGGACTCGACGGACTGGGGCCCCACCGCCGGGCGCTACAAGGATCTCATGACGGAGTGGAAGGCCGCGGGCCGCGCGCCCAAGGAGGCCGACGACGCGCTGTGGCAGCGGTTCCGCGCCGCGCAGGACGCGTTCTTCTCCCGCCGCTCGGCGACCTTCTCCGAGCGCGACGCCGAGTTCGCCACGAACGCGACCCGCAAGGAGGAACTGCTCGTCGAGGCGGAGAAGATCGACCCCGGCACCAACCTCGACGGGGCGAAGGCGCAGCTGCGGCGGATCCAGGAGCAGTGGGACGAGATCGGCAAGGTGCCGCGGGAACGGATCCGCGAGCTGGACGGCAGGTTGAAGTCGGTGCAGGACCGGATCCGCGAGGTCGAGGAGAGCCAGTGGCGCCGGACCGACCCGGAAGCCCAGGCACGCGCCGCCCAGTTCCGGGAGCGGGTCGAGCAGTTCGAGGCGCAGGCCGCGAAGGCCAGGGCCGCCGGGGACGAGCGACGCGCGAAGAAGGCCGACGAGCAGGCGGCCCAGTGGCGGGAGTGGATGCAGGCCGCCGAGCAGGCGGTCGCGGACCGCTGATTTCGTGGTGATGACGGCCCCTCCCGCTGGAGGGGCCGTTGTCATGAGCGGGCTGCGAGGACGGCGAGGTCGCGTTCGGCGTAGCGGCGGTGCTCGCACTCCTCGTTCATCACCACGCGCAGGCAGCGGGACACCGGACGCGGTTGTCCGGGGTAGCCGGGCGCCGGTGGTCGCGCGCAGAGGCGGGACAGTTCGGCGTCGGTCAGGGTGCCGACGATCCGGCGTACCACGGACATCCGGCCGGCGCGGGCTTCCAGCACCTCGTCGAGCGAGGGACGGGCGTCGACGTCGATGCCGAGCGAGCCGGGGTCCGGGTACGACGTCTGTGTCAGACCCCAGCGGTGGTACGGCATCGGCTCGTCGAGGACCGTCCGGCTCGCCCACGCGTCCGTCGCGAACAGCAATCTCCGTGCGCATCTCCACGGGCAACTGCCGAGCGCGCACGAATCGTCAATGCCCACAGTGCCTCGGCGGTGGGCATATTCCCCGGAAGGCCACCGCGGTGCGTGTCTTCCGAGCGGCACGGTTCCGGGTTCCTCGGTCCGGGTCACCCGCGGTTGGTGCGTTCTGTAGTGGCGCTCCGGTGGCGCAGCGCCACACCCGCGCCGGTCAGGAACGCCAGTGCCGCGGCGCACCCCAGGATCACCGGCGGCGTCGTGACCTGCGTCAGGAGCGCGAAGATGTACGGCGCGCAGAACCCGATGTAGGTCAGCGCCCAGAACACCGACGCGAGCCGGGCCAGGCCGCCGGGTGGAGCGATCCGCGCGATCTCGGTGAGCCCGAACGTGACGCACAGGCCGTAGCCGCAGCCCAGCGCGGCGTCCGCGACCAGCGCGAGCACCGGCTGCTCGGTCACCGCCGCCGCGACGCCGATCAGCATCCCCGTTCCGGTCGCGGCCAGCCCGGCCAGCGCCGGAAGCAGGATCGACCGTGCCGCGAGCTGCCTGCCGACCGGCTGGACCAGCAGTCCGAAACCCAGCACCACGGCGATCGCGACGCCGGCGAACACGGTCTCGGCATCCCCGAGACGTGACTCGACCACCGACGGCAGGATGGCGAACCCGGTGGCGGGCGCGGCGAAAACCCACGGCGCCACCGGCACGACCATCCGCCGGAACCGGGGGTCCCGGATTCCGGTTTCCCGTTTCCCCGCCACCACCGACGGCGCGGTCTCGGGCACACGCAGCGCCGCCACCACCGCGACCACGGACAACACGAGGTGCGGCAGGTAGGCCAGGTCCAGGGGCGCCCACTGCGCGATCAGCGCCGCGACCAGGCCGCCGATCCCGAACCCGCCGGACAGGAACAGACTGGCCCGCCGCGCGCCCGTCCCCTCGACGGCATCGTCATGCGGCGGGTGGGACAGCTCCTTCACCCACGCGCTGCCGGCGGCCAGCACCGCACCCATCGCGAAGCCGGACGCGAACCGGCCCACCCCCAGCCATACCGTGCCGACCTCGCCCAGCAGCAGCGCGCCGGTCGCCAGCACCGACAGGACCACCGCGCCGATCACGACCGGCCGCCGCCCGTAGCGGTCCGCGCCAGGGCCGCCCATCAGCAGGCCGGGCACCAGCCCGACGACGTAGATCGCGAACAACCCCGTCACCGTCGCCGCGGACAGGCCCATCTCCCGGCGGTAGGCACCCAGCAGCGGCGAGAACTGGTTGGCGCCCCAGCCCGCGGCGGTGATCAGCCAGGCCGCCCTCGGCCACGCCCGCCGGGTCGCGGGCAGCACGGCACTCTCGGTCATGCCCAGGTTCTAACCCGCACGGGCGCGCGCGAACCGGCCCGTTCACGATTCCCGAACGCCGGTGCCCGGCCCCGGCCACCACCCGGAACGGCCAACACGGCGCCCGGAGCGGCCAACACGGCGACCGCAACGGCCAACACGACGACCGGGGCGGCCAACACGACGCCGGGAACGGCCAACACGGCGACCGGGGCGGCCAACACGGTGGGCCGGGCGAGATCACCTTGGCGGGAGCGGGGGTGGCGGCTTACCGTCGGGGGGTGGATCTGCGCCGCCTTTCGTCCTTCCTGGCGGTGGCCGAGGAAGGGCACTTCGGCCGGGCCGCGGCGCGCCTGTTCCTGTCCCCGCCCGCGGTGACCGCCCACGTCCAGCAGCTGGAACGCGAGCTGGGCGTCCCGCTGTTCGAGCGCTCCCCCGTGCGGCTCACCCCGGCGGGCCAGCGCTTCCTGGGGCACGCGCGTGGCCTGGTCGACGCCGCCAACGCCGCGATCGAGGACCTGGCCACCCTCACCGACGAGAACACCCTGCGCATCGGCGTGATGGGGCACGGTTCGGCCGAGCTGACCCCGGCCGTGATCGCCGCGTTCCGGCACCTGCGCCCGCACGTCGACCTCAGGCTGGAGGCGCTCACCTTCACCCAGCACACGAGCGCCCTGCTGGAGCACCGGGTCGACGTCGCCTTCGTGCGCCCCGCGGTGACCGACGAGCGGGTCACCGTCGACGTGCTGACGACCGAGGCCCGCATCGTGGTCATCGGGGCGCGTTCCGACCTGGCCACGGCGCCCGAGCTGCGGCTGGCCGACGTCCTGGACCTGCCGTTCGTCGCCTTGCCGTCGCACACGCCACAGCCGTTCAGCGACTACCTGTACTTCACCGAGGCGCGCGGCGGCGAGGCGCCGCGGCCGGGACCCGACCACGCGGTGACGCCGCAGGAGGTCCTGATGAGCGCGGCCGCCGGGCGCGGCGCGGGCTCGGCGCTCAGCTCGTTCGCGCGCTTCTACCGCTGGCCGGGCACGGTGTGCGTGCCGGTCGTGGACGCGTCGTGGGAGCACAGCGTGCTCGCGACCAGGGCCGGGGACCGCAACCCGCACGTCACCCTGTTCCGCAGGCTCGCGCGGGCACTGGCGCCGCGGTTCGCGTCAGGTGCGGGACCAGGCGGTGCGCATCCACTGGGCGGCGAGCAGGATCATCGCGACCAGGGCGATGACCATGCCGATGCCGGGGCCGCCGCCGGTCGCGCCGTTGGCCACTGACGACTGCTGCGACCAGATCGCCAGCAGCCCGTCGACGGAGGCGAACCAGCCGCCCATCGCGCACACCCACGACAGCCACCAGCGCCGGGTCATCAGGGTCAGCGCCGAGGCCAGCACGCCGATCCCGCTGGAGGTGACCGCGAACAGCTGCGGGATACCGCCACCCTGCCCGAGCAGCACCTGCCAGCCGACGTGATCGCCGACCCACGGCAGCAGCTGTCCCACGAGCAGCACGAACACCAGCACGGCGATGACGAAGCCGCGCCTGCCCAGCTCGACTGTCCGGGATGCCTTCGTCACGACCTCATCGACGTCGGAGCCCAGCTGCTCGTACTCGCTCACCGTCCGCACCCGCCCGTCGTCACCGGCTGGGGCGCCGGGGCACCGAACGAGGGCAGCCCGAGGCTCACCCCGTCGGTCCTGGGCCGTCGTCCCGCCTCCACGTTGTCGCCGGCTCGCGTGCGCCGGTGTGACAACAGCTCACCGTCGGCGACCAGATGGTGCGGCGCGCCGTAGGTGATCACGGTTTCGACGATGTCGCCCGGCCGCACCGCGCGGTCGATCGCGCTCCCGGCGGGGGTGAAGTGCACGAGACGGCCGTCGCGGGCCCGCCCGCTCATCCGCCGCGTCTCGGAGTCCTTGCGGCCCTCGCCCTCGGCGACGAGCAGCTCGACCTTGCGCCCCACCAGCTTCTTGTTCTCGTCCCAGGCGATCTCGTTGACCAGCTCGACCAGCCGGTCGTAGCGCTCCTGCACGACCTGCTTGGGCAGCTGGTCCGGCAGCTCCGCGGCCGGTGTGCCGGGGCGCTTCGAGTACTGGAAGGTGAACGCGCTGGAGAACCGGGCCGCACGCACGACGTCGAGGGTGGCCTGGAAGTCCTCTTCGGTCTCGCCGGGGAACCCGACGATGATGTCGGTGGTGATGGCGGCGTCCGGGATCCGCGCGCGCACCTTGTCCAGAATGGACAGGAACCGGGCGGACCGGTAGGAGCGGCGCATTTCGCGCAGCACCCGGTCGGAACCGGACTGCAGCGGCATGTGCAGCTGCGGGCAGACGTTCGGAGTGTCGGCCATCGCGTCGATGACGTCGTCGGTGAACGCGGCCGGGTGCGGTGAGGTGAACCGGACCCGCTCCAGTCCGTCGATCGTGCCGCAGGCCCGCAGCAGCTGGGAGAACGCGTCCCGCTCACCGAACTCGACGCCGTAGGAGTTGACGTTCTGACCCAGCAACGTCACTTCCAGCACGCCCTCGGCGACGAGCGCCTCGACCTCGGACAGGATCTCACCGGGCCGCCGGTCGCGTTCCTTGCCCCGCAGCGAGGGCACGATGCAGAACGTGCAGGTGTTGTTGCAGCCCACGGAAATCGAGACCCAACCGGAATACGCCGACTCGCGCCGGGCGGGCAGCGTCGAGGGGAACGTCTCGAGCGATTCGAGGATCTCCACCTCGGCCTCGGCGTTGTGCCGCGCTCGCTCCAGCAGCACCGGCAGCGCACCCAGGTTGTGGGTGCCGAACACGACGTCGACCCACGGCGCGCGCTTGACGATCTCGCCGCGGTCCTTCTGCGCCAGGCAGCCGCCGACCGCGATCTGCATACCGGGGTTGGCGTCCTTGGCCGGGCGGAGGTGCCCGAGGGTGCCGTAGAGCTTGTTGTCCGCGTTCTCCCGCACCGCGCACGTGTTGAACACGACGAGGTCGGGCGCGTCGTCCGCGGCCGCCGGAACGTAGCCCGCCGCCTCCAGCTGCCCCGCGAGGCGCTCGGAGTCGTGCACGTTCATCTGGCAGCCGAACGTACGGATCTGGTAACTTTTGCCACCGTTCATCGGGCACCGTGTTCGCTGGTAAGACAAGCCATGACGGCTCCCAGCGTAGCTCTTCGAGGTTGCCCGCCTTCGCGCGCGTCAGGTCTGCTGCGCGACGTACCAGCCCTCCGGGATCGGGCCGGGGAGGAGATCCGGGATGAACGTGCAGATGTGCCCCGGCCAGGACGGCAGTTGCGACTGGCAGTCCGCCTGCGTCGGATAGGGGCCGGCTTTGAGGCTCACCCCGTCGGCGTGGGCGGCGGGAGCGGCGAGTGTGCACAGCGCCGCGCCCAGCGCGAGCCCGGCGGCGACGGTGCGGAGGTTGCGTACGGTCACGAGCCGAGTATCGGCTGTGATGACCCCGAGCGCAGCGGTATGCCCCTTTCGAGGGAAGCGACCCCGTCCGAGCTGGGCCGACCGCCTGACTACAGTAACCGGCACCCGGGGTCACCGTCCGTCGAGAACGGGCAGAACGGATGACACCTAGGTTGCGTTTGATTCGATTTACGGGCGCGGGGCCGCGTCACGGTGTTAGATCGCCGAGTGAGCCGGGCAATGGAGGGCAGATGAGCACACCTACGTCACCAGCGATGATCAAGGCTGCGGGCGTGAACAAGTTCTTCGGTGACCTGCACGTGCTCAAGGACATCAACCTCGAGGTGCCCAGGGGCCAGGTGGTGGTCGTGCTCGGGCCGTCGGGGTCGGGCAAGTCCACGCTGTGCCGCGCGATCAACCGGCTGGAGCCGATCAACTCCGGCGAGATCTCGGTGGACGGGCAGCCGCTGCCCGCCGAGGGCAAGGCGCTGGCCGCGCTGCGCGCCGAGGTGGGCATGGTGTTCCAGTCGTTCAACCTGTTCGCGCACAAGACCATCGTCGAGAACGTCATGCTCGCGCCGGTCAAGGTCCGCAAGCTGGGCCAGGACGAGGCGCGCAGGACGGCGATGGAACTGCTGGAGCGGGTGGGCATCGCCAACCAGGCACAGAAGTACCCGGCGCAGCTCTCCGGCGGCCAGCAGCAGCGTGCGGCGATCGCGCGTGCACTGGCGATGAAGCCGAAGGTGATGCTGTTCGACGAACCCACCTCGGCGCTGGACCCGGAAATGGTCCAGGAGGTGCTGGACACCATGACCGGGCTGGCCAAGGACGGCATGACGATGCTCGTGGTCACGCACGAGATGGGCTTCGCCCGCCGCGCGGCCAACCGCGTCGTGTTCATGTCCGACGGGGAAATCGTCGAGGACGCCTCGCCGGACGAGTTCTTCACGAAGCCGAAGTCGGACCGGGCCAAGGACTTCCTCGGCAAGATCCTGACGCACTAATCAGTTCCCGCGGCGTCGCTCGGCGCCGCTCGACCCAGGAGAACAGGAATTCAGATGAAGATCCGCACCCTGGCAGCGGGGCTGCTGGTCGGCGCGCTGACGCTGACCGCATGCGGCAAGGAGGGCACGCCCGCGGACAGCGCCGGGGACACCGGCGCGAACGCGGCCGCCCTGCCCACCTACACCGTGGCGCAGAACGTGGACGTGCCCGGCTCGGCGACCTTCGCCAAGATCAAGGGCGCGGGCAAGCTCACGATCGGTGTCAAGGACGACCAGCCCGGTCTGGGCTCGAAGAACGCGACGAACGGCGAGTTCGAGGGCTTCGACATCGAGATCGCCAAGCTGGTCGCCGCGGGCCTCGGTTTCGACAAGAGCCAGATCACCTTCACCACGGTCGACTCGGCCGCGCGTGAGGCCGCGATCACCAACGGCAACGTCGACTACTACGTCGGTACCTACACGATCACCGACAAGCGCAAGACCCAGGTCTCCTTCGCCGGCCCGTACTTCATGGCCGGTCAGGACCTCCTCGTGCGCGCCGACGACACCTCGATCGCCGGCCCGGAGACGCTGAAGGGCAAGAAGGTCTGCTCGGTCACCGGTTCCACCCCGATCCAGCGGGTGCGTGACCAGCAGCTCACCGAGCCGGAGAACATCGTCGAGTTCCAGAAGTACTCGCAGTGCGTCGACAAGCTCCTCACCAAGGAGGTCGACGCCGTCACCACCGACGACGCGATCCTCAAGGGCTTCGCCGCGCAGGACCCGGACAACCTCAAGGTCGTCGGCAAGACGTTCTCGCAGGAGCCCTACGGCATCGGCCTGAACCTCAACGACTCCGCCCTGCGCAACAAGGTCGACGACCTGCTGCAGGCCGCGATCGACGACGGCACGTGGCAGAAGATCTACGACGCCACCCTGGGCAAGTCGGGTTCGGCCGCGCAGCCGCCCGCGATCCAGCGCTACTGATCCTCCTCCGTGGCCGGTGAGCGTGACCCGCGCTCACCGGCCACTCCCTTTCCACTAGTCCCTCAACCGCGGCGGGGAAGGCCCGATGGACGTCCTGCTCGACAATCTGGACCTCTACGGTCCGTTCTTCTGGACCACGATCAAGCTGTTCCTGATCTCGGCGGTGGCCAGCCTGATCTTCGGCACGTTCCTGGCGGGCCTGCGGGTCAGCCCGGTCCCGGTGTTCCGGGCGGTCGGCACCGCCTATGTGACGCTGCTGCGCAACACGCCGTTGACCCTGGTGTTCGTGTTCCTGGTGTTCGCCTACCCATTGCTCGAGATCCTCGAGCTGTCCTACTTCGTCGCCGCCGTCGTCGCGCTGACGCTGTACACCTCGGCGTTCATCTGCGAGGTCGTGCGCTCGGGCATCAACACCGTGCCCGTCGGGCAGGCCGAAGCCGCCCGCGCGCTCGGACTCGGCTTCGGTCAGATCCTCGGCCAGATCGTGCTGCCGCAGGCGATCCGCTCGGTGGTGCCGCCGCTGATGAGCATGCTCATCGCGCTGTTGAAGAACACCACCATCGCGGCCGGGTTTTCCGTCGCCGAGGCAGGCGCGATCCGGCAGTACCTGTCCGAACGCGGTGACAACCAGCTGATCGGCCTGCTGTGGGTCGCGCTGGGCTTCATCATCCTGGTGGCCGTCCTGTCGCTGATCCAGCGGTCCCTCGAGAAGCGCTGGAGCGTGGCGCGATGAGCAATGTGCTGTTCGACGTTCCCGGGCCGAAGGCGCGCGCCCGGCACCGGGCCATGGCGGTGCTCGGCATCCTGGTCGTCGCCGCCATCCTCGCCTACATCGTCTACCGCTTCATCGACAGCGGCCAGTTCACCGCGCGCAAGTGGGAGTGGCTGCAGTACACCCAGGTCCAGACCGACCTCGCCAACGCACTGCTGGCCACGCTGGAGGCGTTCGCGCTCGGGGCCGTGCTCGCGCTGATCTTCGGCGCGATCTTCGCTGCGGGACGGCTCTCGGATCATGCATGGCTGCGCGGCATCTCGACGTTCATCGTCGAGTTCTTCCGCGCCATCCCACTGCTGATCCTGATGTTCCTGTTCTACTACGGCGGCCCCGCCGTCGGAATCTCCCTGCCACCACTGACCGCCGTGGTACTGGGCCTGACCCTCTACAACGGCTCGGTACTGGCGGAGGTGTTCCGCGCCGGCATCCAGGCCCTGCCCAAGGGGCAGAGCGAAGCCGCCTACGCGCTGGGCATGCGCAAAACCCAGGTGATGACCCTCGTCCTGATCCCGCAGGCGATCCGGTCGATGCTGCCGACCATCATCAGCCAGCTCGTGGTCCTGCTCAAGGACACCGCACTCGGCTTCCTGGTCACCTACCCCGAGCTGCTCTACTACGCCCGCTACATCGGCTCCCAGGGCGACTTCGGACGACCGATCGTCCCCTCGACCATCGTGATCGCCGCGATCTACATCGCACTGTGCCTGCTGCTCACCGCGCTGGCCAACTTCATCGAGAAGCGCCAGCGGCGCAACAAGAAGCACCTGGAAATCCAGCGTCCGCCGATGACCGAGGATGTCGTGGGCGTGGCCTGAGCCACCAACGACAAGAGGGGCGTGACGGCATCGGCCGTCACGCCCCTCTTTCGTGTGCTCAGTCAGCGTCGTCGCAGAGCCAGTCCAGCACGACGGCCGCCGTCCAGGACTGGTCGGTGCTGCCCAGTGGTTCGCCGGTGAAGGGCTCGTAGTACTCGCCGAACGCGCCGTCGTCGGTGAGGCGCAGGCCCGCCGCCCGCAGTTCGCGAGCCCGCTCGTACCAGCCGCGGCGCTCGAAGGCCCACCCGAACAGCCAGTTCACCACCGGCCACTGTGGACCCCGCCAGTACTGTCGCGGGGTGAAGCCGGGGCGCATCGGCGAGACCGACGGCGGCACCGGGGCGAGCAGGTCCGGGTGCCCGCACCAGCGATCGCTGTCCAGCAGGGACAGCAGGCGCAACTGGACCTCGTCCGGCGCTCCCCCGCACAGCAGCGGCGAGAACCCGGCGATGGTCTGGGTGTCCAGCCACCGGTTGGCCCGCAGATCGCGGTCACGGGCCATGCCGGACACCGAGTGGCAGCTGCCGGCCACCGCGGCACGCGCCCGCGCGGCCCACTCCGCCAGGTCCGCCAGCCGATCGGCCGGCATTCCGAACTCGGTGCCCAGCTCGACCAGCACGTCGCAGGAGACCGCGAACAACGCGGTGATGAACACGTCGCCGACCAGGAAACTCGACGTGCGGACGATCTCCCGCTGGTCGTAGCCCGCGCGGCGCATCTCCTCGATGAGCCACAGGTAGCGGTCGTACTCCTTGTCGGTCGGCCGCTCGCTCGGATCGCCGACGATGCGCACGTCCTTGCGCACGTACGGCGGCAGCTCGTCGCCGGGGTTCACCGCGGCGTAGGGCACGTCCCAGCGCGGCGAGTTGTCCATTCCGGACTCCCAGCCGTGCACGATCGCGACGAGCCCGCTCGACCCCGGTGTGCGGTACTCGACGAGCCAGCGGTGCCACGAGTACAGCGCGGGCCAGATGGACCGGGCGAACCGTTCGGCGTCGCCCCGCTCCTCCGGGGACGAGGTGCGGGCGATCTCCAGCATGCGCTGCACCGCGATGGCGTGCACCGGCGGCTGGCAGATACCCGAGGTGCGCACACCGTGCGGCCCGTCGACCGCGGAGTCGGTGCCCCACCGGTCCGGACCGGGGAAGTACGCGTCGTCGTCGGTGAAGACGATGTGCGGCACCATGCCGTTGCGCCACTGCGCTTTGAACAGGGTTTCCAGCTCGGTGACCGCGCGGGGCAGGTCCAGGCGCGCCAGCCCGATCGAGATGAACGCGGCATCCCAGCTCCACATGTGCGGATAGAGCCGTGGCGCCGCGGTGATCACGGAACCGGTGTCGTTGTCGCGCAGCACCCGGGCGGCCCGCGCGGCCAGGGCGGCCCTGGCGTAGCGGACCGGGCGTCCGTCGCCGGGCGGGCGCGTCACGTCCACGGTCATCTACTTCGCCTCCACCAGGAGCTGGGTTTCGGGGTCGTACCACCGGCACTGCTCCGGCGGCAGCCTCAGCCGCAGGGTCTGGCCGGGTTCGGCGCGGAAGCTCGCCGGTGCCTGAACCTTCAGCACCTGCCCGCACAGCTTCGTGGTGAGCAGGGTCGACGACCCCAGTGGCTCGAACACCTGCACCTCGCAGCGCAGGCCGTCGCCGATGGTGATCGCCTCCGGGCGGATGCCGAGCCGGAGCTCGGAGTCCCGGAAGGATTCCAGGGCACGCGGGAGCGGCAGCGTCTGCCCGCCGAGGTCGATCCGCGTGCCGTCGCTGGTGACCGATCCGGTGAGGAAGTTCATCGGCGGGCTGCCCAGGAAACCGCCGACGAACTGGTCGGCGGGCTCGGTGTAGACGGCCACCGGATCGCCGCACTGCGCGATCCGGCCCTCGCGCATCACCGCGACCCGGTCCCCCAGCGACAGCGCCTCGACCTGATCGTGCGTCACGTACAGCGTCGTCACGCCGATCTCGTTGACCAGCTTCTTCAGCTCGGCGCGGAAGGACAGGCGCAGCAGCGCGTCCAGGTTGGACAGTGGCTCGTCCATCAGCAGTACGTCGGCGTCCATCACGATCGCGCGCGCCACGGCGACGCGCTGCCGCTGGCCGCCGGACAGCTTCGCCGGATACCGGTCCAGGTAGGGGGTCAGCTGCAGCAGGTCCGCGGCCCAGTCGACCTTGCGGCGCACCTCGTCCGCGGGCACGCCGTGCACCCGCAGTCCGAATCCGATGTTGTCGGCGACCTTCTTGTTCGGGAACACCGCGTAGGACTGGAAGACCATGGACAGGTTGCGCCGCCGCGGTTCCAGGTAGGTGACGTCACGGCCGCCGATGACGATCTGCCCCGAGTCGGGCGTCTCGAGACCGGCGACCATGCGCAGCAGCGTGGTCTTGCCGCAGCCGCTCGGGCCGAGCAGGACCATGAACTCGCCGTCGGCGACTTCGAGCGACACCTCGTCGGTGGCCCGCGCGGTGCCGCCAGGGTAGGTCTTCACGAGCTCGTGCAAGACGACCTCAGCCATTTCGCCCCCTCATCGCAACGTCGTCCCCCACATGTTCACCAGGTACCGGCGCATCACGAGGATGAACACCAGCGCGGGCAGGATCAGCGCGAACCCGCCGGCGAACCGGTAGGCCTGCGGCGCCTCCCCGAGCGAGGCCAGCACCTGGGCCGGCAGCGTCCGGTGCCCGAGCGTGATCACGGCGGCGCCGAGGATCTCGTTCCAGGACAACACGAACGTGAAGATCGAGGACGCCGCCAGCCCGGGCAGCGCCATCGGGAACACGACCCGGCGCGCCGCCTCGAAGCGGCTGCAGCCGAACACGCGCGCCGCCTCTTCGACATCGGCGGGCACCGACACGAAGATGCTCGCGCTGATCAGCACGGTGGTCGGCATCGCGAGTGTGGTGTGCAGCAACGTCACCGAGAACACCGTGTCGTAGACGCCGAAACCGAGGAACATCGTGGCCAGCGGCACGGACAGCACGACGATCGGCAGCGCCCGCGCCAGCAGCATGAACACCTGGTAGGCGTCCTTGCCGCGGAACACCTGGCGCGCCAGCGCGTATCCGGCGGGCGCGCCGACCAGCAGCGACAGCACGACGGTGTAGACGCCGGCGAGCAGCGAGTTGCCCAGCGCCGGGATCGTGCCGGTGGCCTGGACGAACGCCAGCAGCGTGTCGGCCGAGAAGCTGCTCGGGATGAGCGGTTTCGGGAACTCCAGCAGCGCGTCCCGTGATGACACGGCGGCGAGCCCGATCAGGATCATCGGCACGGCCATGAACAGGCTGACCAGCACGCACGCGATCTGGACGGCGATCGCCCGGCGGCGACGGCGGCGCAGGGGCGCCCGGTCGACCGGCGGCAACGTCGTCATCGTGCCTCCCGCTGCCGCATCGTGCGCAGGTAGAACAACGCGGTGGCCAGGGACAGCACGAGGACGACGAGGGCCGCGGCGCTCGCCACGGCCGGGTTCTGCAGATTGACGTACCACTGGTAGGTCTCGCCGACGAGCAGCGGGAAGTCGCGCCCGGTCAGCGCCTGGGCGACCGCGAACGCCTGCAGCGCCAGGATCGTGCGCAGGATCAGGGCGACCTGCAGGCTCGGTTTGAGCTGCGGCAGCGTCACGTGCCACAGCCGCTGCCACGCGCTCGCGCCGAACACCTGCGCGGCCTCGTCGAAGTCCTTCGGCACCATCTGGATCCCGGCGACGACGATGACGAACACCAGCGACGTGGCGCGCCAGATCTCCGCGATCACCACGGCCAGCAGCATGGTGCCGGTGTTGGTGTAACTCAGCCACTGCACGCCGGTGTCGGAGAAGCCCCACGACACCAGCAACGAGTTGAGGTAGCCACGACTGTCGAACACCGACAGCCACACCAGGCCCGCGGCCAGCTCGGACACCGCGAGCGGGATGGTCCACAGGTAGAAGTGGCCGGACAGGAACCGCGGCCGCGCCTGCACGAGCAACGCCATCGCCACCGCGAGCACCAGCTGGACCGGCACCACGATGACGATCAGCAGCAGCGTGTTGCGCAGTGCCTTGACGAAGTACGGATCGCCGAAGAGCCGTTCCCACGCCGCCAGGCTGACCCCGGAGTCGTCGGTGAACGCCGAGATGAGTGCCTGCACGACCGGCCAGCCGAACAGCGCCAGCATGAACACGATCGACGGCGCGAGCAGCAGCCACGGTGAGCCGGCCGGACGGCGCTTCACCGGTGTTCCGACAGCGGTCACGTCAGGCCACCTCGCAGCGGGCGGCGGGCGGATCGGGCGCCCAGCACGGCACCTCCAGATCGTCGAACACCTTCTCCAGCACCTGCGCCTGACTGTCCAGGGTGGACCGGATGTCGGCGCCGTCGAGCACGATCGCCTGGAAGGAATCCTTGAACGCCTTGGTCACCTCGCCTTCGCGGGTGCCGAGGCCGACCGGCAGCAACGACAGGATCGCGCCCGGCGCGTCCCGCTGGCGCTGCACGGCACCGGCTTCCAGTTGCAGCGCGGGCGGCAGGTCGTCCGGGATCTTCGCGTCCACCACCGGGAAGAAACCGTTCGAGCGCAGCGTTTCGATCTGCGCCTCCGGGGTCGACAGCGCCCGGATGACCTGCTCGGCCTGCTGCCGGTCGGTGCTGCCCTGCGGAATCGCGAGCCCGAGCACGACGGCCATGTAGCCAAGGCCCTTGTCGCCGCGGGGCGCGGGCAGCATGCGCCACCGCTTCGGCGCGTCGCCGGGCGCGTCCACCAGCCGCGCCACGTGGTCCCAGCCGATCCGCACGGCGCCGGACCGCAGCGACTCCTGCATGAAGTCGTAGGTGGTGCTGGACGGGCTGGTGTTGGCCCACAGTTCCTTGAGGTACTGCCACGCCGTCACGGCCTCGGGCGAGCGGAAGGTGGTGATCTGGCCGCCGGTGAACGAGGGCAGCAGATAGCCCTGCAGGAACCGGTGGATCAGGCCCTTCGGTCCGCACGGCAGGCCGAGCGCGGGCTGGTTGCCGCCCGCGCGGCGGGCGGCGATGGCCCAGTCGAGGAACTGGTCGTAGGTCAACGAGTCCGGGTCCGCGCCGGGAGGCAGGTGCGCCAACGCGTCCTCGTGCGCGGCGAGCACGAAGCTGGCCTGCGCCCACGGCACGTACCACGACTGCTGGGTGCCGGCCTTGGCCAGCGTCAGGAACTCCTCGGGGTACCCGCTGCCCGCGAGGACGCCCGAGACGTCCTCCAGGTACTCGCCCGCGAGCGGTGCGAGATCGCTGTGCGAACCGCCGAGCAGGGCGACCTGGGTGCGCCCGGCGCCGACCTGGCTCTGCACCTGACTGGCGAAGGGCCCCTCCTCGATCGTGACGTAGCTCACCGCGCCCGGGAAAGTCTTCGCCAGAGTTCCGCGGAATCGCTCGGCCTCCGCGACCGGCCGGAACTGGGTCGACAGGAAGACCATCCCGTTGCCGCCGGTCGTGGTGAACCCGACGCACCCGGCGGCCATCGAGGCGGCACCGGCGAGGAAAGCGCCCTTGAGGACGGTACGACGGGAGGGGCCGCTGCCGGGCAGGCGGGCCGCGCGCATCCAGTTCCATCCCGAGGTCGGCGTCTACACTTCTGTCAGGTCATTGAACATAAGTCCCCGTGGGAGACCCTGTCAACATGCCCCCGGCCCACCCCGGCTCACCCACCTCGGCCGGCCACATCCTGGCGATCCTGCGTGCCGAAGGTCCGCTCACCCGGCAGCAGCTGCAGGACCGCACCGGCCTGTCCCGCGCGACGATGGTCGAGCGGCTCGACGTGCTGCACCGCCTGCGGCTGCTGCGGCAGGAAGGACATCGCGCGTCCAGCGGCGGCCGTCCGGCGGAGGTACTGGCCGCCGACGACACCGGCCGCACCGCGCTGGTGGCCGACATCGGCCAGCGGCACGCCACGATCGCCGTGGCCGACCTGCGCGGCACCGTGTTCGGTCAGGTGCACCGGCCGTTGCCCGCGGGACACCATCCGGCGGAGACGCTGTCGTTCCTGCTGGCGACCGGGCGCGAACTGCTGGCCGGGGCCGGGCGGGCGGACAGCCTGTGCGCGGTCGGCCTCAGCGTGCCCGGGCAGATCGACCACGACGCGGGCACGACGATCGCGCCGCCGTCGATGGCGGAATGGCTGGGCGTCCGGCTGCGCGACACGTTCGCCGACGCGTTGTCGGTGCCGGTGTTCCTGGAGAACGACGCGAACGCACTGGCCTTCGGGGCGTTCTGCGAGATGGGGCGTCCGCGGGCCGCACTGGTCGGGGTCAAGGTCGGCACCGGGATCGGCGCCGGGATGGTCATCTCGGGCCGGGTGCACCGCGGTGAGACCGGATGCGCGGGCGAGGTCGGGCACATCCGCATCGAGGGCTCCGACCTGCGCTGCGACTGCGGGCGGCGCGGCTGCGTGTCGGCGATCGCGAGCGGACAGGCGGTGATCCGCTCACTGCGGCCGTCCGGGGTGCGCACGGCGGACGACGTGCTGCGCCGGGTGCGGGCCGGTCACCCGGAGGCGCTGCGGGTGACGCGCGAGGCGGGGCGGTTGGTCGGCACCGTGCTGGCGACCGTCGTGACCATCGTCAACCCCCGGTTCCTGCGGGTCGGCGGCGCGATCGGCGTGCTGCCGCCGTTCCTGGAGGGCCTGCGCGAGGTGGTGCTGTCGAACGCGCACACCAGCTCACTGGACAGCCTCGACATCGGCCCGTGCGCGGTCGGCGTCAACACCACCCTGACGGGCATCGCGGGGCTGGTCGCGGACGAGATCCTGTCCCCGGCCACCGTGGACGCGATGACGGGTCAGCTCAGTCGCTCGTGCGGCGGAAGATCTTGCTGCCCAGCCAGACCACCGGATCGTAGCGGCGGTCCGCCACGCGCTCCTTCATCGGGATCAGCGCGTTGTCCGTGATGTGGATGCCCTCCGGGCAGACCTCCGTGCAGCACTTCGTGATGTTGCAGTACCCGAGCCCGTGCTCGTCCTGGGCGGCGTGCCGCCGGTCGGCCACGTCGAGCGGGTGCATTTCCAGCTCCGCGATCCGCATCAGGTAGCGCGGCCCGGCGAAGTTCTCCTTGTTCTCGTCGTGGTCGCGGATCACGTGGCAGGTGTTCTGGCACAGGTAGCACTCGATGCACTTGCGGAACTCCTGCGAGCGCTCCACGTCGACCTGCTTCATCCGGTACTCGCCCGGTTTCAGGTCCGCCGGCGGCGTGAACGCGGGGATTTCGCGCGCCTTGGTGTAGTTGTAGGAGACGTCCGTGACCAGGTCGCGGATCACCGGGAACGTCCGCATCGGCGTCACGGTGATGACCTCGTCCTCGTCGAACACCGACATCCGCGTCATGCACAGCAGCCGCGGGCGGCCGTTGATCTCCGCCGAGCACGAACCGCACTTGCCCGCCTTGCAGTTCCACCGCACGGCCAGGTCCGAGGCTTGCGTGGCCTGCAACCGGTGGATGATGTCGAGCACGACCTCACCCTCGTTGACCTCCACGGTGAAGTCCTGCAGCCCACCGCCCGCCGAATCCCCGCGCCAGACCCGGAAAGACGCCTTGTAACTCACGATTGCCTCCCCGGGTGCCCGGCCAGCTCGTCGTCGGTGTAGTACTTCTCCAGCTCCGACAGCTCGAACAGCTCCAGCAGCTCGGCGCGCATCGGCTCCTGGTCCTTCGGCGTGACGTCGACCTCCAGCGCCAGCGGATCCTCACCGGAGGCGCTGCACACCAGCAACCTGTTGCGCCACACCGAATCCATCTGCGGGTAGTCGTCGCGGGTGTGCCCGCCGCGGCTTTCGGTGCGCAGCAGTGCCGCCCGCGCCACGCACTCGCTGACCAGCAGCATGTTGCGCAGGTCCACGGCCAGGTGCCAGCCCGGGTTGAACTGCCGGTGCCCCTCGACGGTGACGTTGCGGATGCGCTTCTTGATCTCCTCCAGCTTCGCCAGCGCCTGCTCGATCTCCTCGGCCTTGCGGATGATGCCGACGAGGTCGTTCATCGACTGCTGCAGCTCGCTGTGCAGCGTGTACGGATTCTCCTCGACACCCTCGGCGGGCGGGTCGAACGGGACGAGCGCGGTGCGCGCCGCGTTGTCGATGTCGGCCTGCGCCACCGACGGACGGGTCTCCAGACCCTCCACATAGGACGAAGCGCCGAGTCCGGCGCGACGGCCGAACACCAGCAGGTCCGACAGCGAGTTGCCGCCCAGCCGGTTCGACCCGTGCATCCCGCCGGAACACTCACCGGCCGCGAACAGCCCGCGCACACTGGAAGCCGCGGTGTCCGGGTCGACCTCGATGCCGCCCATCACGTAGTGGCAGGTCGGCCCGACCTCCATCGCCTCGGCCGTGATGTCCACATCGGCCAGTTCCTTGAACTGGTGGTACATCGACGGCAGCCGCCTGCGGATCTCCTCCGGCGTCAGCCTGCTGGCGATGTCCAGGAACACGCCGCCGTGCGGCGATCCGCGCCCCTCCTTGACCTCCGAGTTGATCGCCCGCGCCACCTCGTCACGCGGCAGCAGGTCCGGCGTCCGGCGGTTGGCCTCCTGGTCGGTGTACCAGCGGTCGGCCTCCTCCTCGGAGTCGGCGTACTGACCCTTGAACACGTCCGGCACGTAGTCGAACATGAACCGCTTGTCCTCGGAGTTCTTGAGCACGCCACCGTCACCGCGCACGCCCTCGGTGACGAGGATGCCCTTGACGCTCGGCGGCCAGACCATACCGGTCGGGTGGAACTGGACGAACTCCATGTTGATCAGGTCCGCCCCGGCACGCAGCGCGAGCGCGTGCCCGTCGCCGGTGTACTCCCACGAGTTCGACGTGACCTTGAACGACTTGCCGATTCCGCCGGTCGCGAGCACCACGGCCGGCGCCTCGAACAGGATGAACCGGCCGCTTTCCCGCCAGTACCCGAACGCGCCGGCGATGCGGTCGCCGTCCTTGAGCAGCTCGGTGATCGTGCACTCGGCGAACACCTTGAGCTTGGCCTCGTAGTCGCCGTGGTCGCGCAGGTCCTCCTGTTGCAGCGACACGATCTTCTGCTGCATCGTGCGGATCAGCTCGAGCCCGGTGCGGTCGCCGACGTGCGCCAGGCGGGGGTAGGTGTGCCCGCCGAAGTTGCGCTGGCTGATGCGGCCGTCCTTGGTGCGGTCGAACAGCGCGCCGTAGGTCTCCAGCTCCCAGACGCGGTCCGGCGCCTCCTTCGCGTGCAGCTCCGCCATTCGCCAGTTGTTGAGGAACTTCCCGCCGCGCATGGTGTCCCGGAAGTGCACCTGCCAGCTGTCCCGCTCGTTGGCGTTGCCCATCGCGGCGGCGCACCCGCCCTCGGCCATGACCGTGTGCGCCTTGCCGAACAGCGACTTGCACACCACCGCCACCGACAGCCCGCGCTGCCGCGCCTCGATCACCGCTCGCAGGCCGGCGCCACCCGCGCCGATCACCACCACGTCATAGCTGTGCCGCTCGACCTCGGTCATCCATCGCCACCTAACGCGCTCAGTCCACGAAGCGCAGATCGGGAATCGTGTCGCTCGCCACCAGCATCACGTAGAGATCGGTGATCACCAGGGTGCCGAGGGTGATCCACGCGAGCATCATGTGCCGGTTGTTGAGCCTGGTCACCTGGGTCCACATCCAGTACCGGACCGGATGGCGGGAGAAGTGCTTGAGCCTGCCGCCGACCACGTGACGGCACGAGTGGCAGGACACGGTGTAGGCCCAGAGCATGATCACGTTGCCGAGCAGGACCAGGTTCCCCAGCCCGAACCCGAACCCGCCGGTCTCCCCGTGGAACGCCACGATCGCGTCGTAGGTGTTGACGACGGAGATGAGGACCGCCACGTAGAAGAAATAGCGGTGCGCGTTCTGCAGGATCAGCGGCAGGCGGGTTTCCCCGGTGTAGCGCCCGTGCGGTTCGGTGACCGCGCAGGCGGGCGGGGAGAACCACACCGACCGGTAGTAGGCCTTGCGGTAGTAGTAGCAGGTCAGCCGGAAGCCGAGCAGGAACGGCAGCGACAGGAACGCCAGCGGGATCCAGCCCGGCAGCTCACCGAACGGCGTGCCGAAGTGGCTCGACCCGGGCACGCACGAATCGCTCAGGCACGGCGAGTAGAACGGCGTCAGGTAGTGGTACTCCGGCACGTAGTACGCGGCGCGGACGAACGAGCGGATGCCGGCGTAGATCACGAACGTGGCCAGCCCGAGCGTGGTGATCAGCGGGGGGACCCACCAGCGGTCGGTGCGCAGGGTCCGCCCGCTGATCCGGGCGCGGCCGGCTTCGGTGGCGGGCGCGCTCACCGCTGGTCACGGTGGTATCCGCCGACCCCTTCGTCGTCGGCCCCCTGCCACAGGGCGGGGTCGTACGGTCCGTCGGGGATCTTCACGACGGCCGACGGGTCGAGCGGCTTGGGCTGGGCCGGCACGCTGGGCTGGTCCAGATCGGCCGCGTCGATGTCGAGCCGGTCGACGTCGTTGGCGAGGCGGCGGACCGCGGAGGCGTCACCGTAGCGCGATCGCAGGGCTCCGACGCATTGCTTGAGCTGGCCGATCGTGCGGCGGAGTTCGGCGAGTTCGGTGGTGGTCATTGCTACCTCCGGGTCAGTTCGGCGGCGAGCCGGGGCTGCTACCGACTCTGCCGTTCCGCATGCAATGTGACAAGTAGCACACCCTAGGTTGATGTTGTGATCGGGGTCACCTGAAACGATCTTCTTAATCGATTTTGATCCGAGCGATACAGCGGCTACTGTGCTCACTGTCACGACCGTGCGACGCCAGCGAAGTCGTCAGCCGGACCAGCCGACGAGTTCCAGGTGGTTCTCCCGTGCGAAAAGCCCGAACACCCGTCCACTCCGTCGTCGAGGAAGTCACCGAGCGCATCGCCGCGCGCAGTGCCGCCACCCGCAGCGCCTACCTGGCACGGATGGCCGCCGCCCGCGCCGAAGGGCCCGCCAGGGCCGGCCTCGCGTGCAGCAACCTCGCCCACGGCTTCGCCGCGTGCGGCGGCGAAGACCGCATCGCGCTGCGCGGGCTGCGCAAGCCCGGTGTCGCGATCGTGTCCGCCTACAACGACCTGCTGTCCGCGCACCAGCCGCTGGACGAGTTCCCCGCGTGGATCAAGGACGCGGCGCGCGAGGCCGGCGGCGTCGCGCAGTTCGCCGGTGGCGTGCCCGCGATGTGCGACGGCATCACCCAGGGGCGCGCCGGGATGGAGCTGTCCCTGTTCAGCCGCGAGGTCATCGCGATGGCCACCGGCATCGCCCTGTCGCACGAGATGTTCGACGGCGCGCTGCTGCTCGGCGTGTGCGACAAGATCGTGCCCGGCCTGCTGATCGGCGCGCTGGCCTTCGGACACCTGCCCGCGATCCTGGTCCCGGCCGGGCCGATGACGTCGGGGCTGCCGAACAAGGAGAAGGCGCGCGTGCGGCAGCTCTACGCCGAGGGCCGCGCGACCCGGGAGGACCTGCTGGCGGCCGAGTCGGCGTCGTACCACTCGGCGGGCACCTGCACGTTCTACGGCACCGCCAATTCCAACCAGCTGGTCGTCGAGGTCATGGGACTGCACCTGCCCGGCGCGAGCTTCGTCCACCCGGGAACGCCGCTGCGGAAGGCGCTGACGGAAGAAGCGGCCAGGCGCGCCGTCGCGTTGTCCCGTGACGACTCCTACACGCCGCTGGCCGAGGTGGTCAGCGAGCGCTCGGTGGTCAACGCTGTGGTGTCGCTGCTCGCCACCGGTGGGTCGACCAACCACACCATGCACCTGGTGGCCATCGCCGCGGGCGCGGGCATCCAGCTGACCTGGGACGACTTCTCCGATCTGTCGGCGGTGGTGCCGCTGCTGGCCAGCGTCTACCCCAACGGCAGCGCGGACATCAACCACTTCCACGCCGCCGGTGGCGTGCAGGTCCTCGTCGGCACGCTGCTGGACGCCGGGCTGCTGCACGAGGACGTCCGCACGGTGGCCGGGAACGGGCTGTCGCACTACCGGTCCGAGCCGATCCTGGAGGACGGCGTGCTGACCTGGCGCGAGGTCCCGGCACGCAGCCTCGACGAGGACGTGCTTCGGCCCGCGCACAACCCGTTCGCCGCCGACGGCGGGCTGCGGATGCTGTCCGGCTCGCTCGGCCGGGCCGTGATCAAGGTGTCGGCGGTCGCGCCGGAGCATCGCGTGGTCCGGGCACCCGCGCGGGTCTTCACGTCGCAGGAGGGGTTCACTTCGGCGTTCCGTGCCGGTGAGCTGGACCGGGACGTGGTCGTGGTGATCCGCAACCAGGGGCCGCAGGCCAACGGGATGCCGGAACTGCACGGCCTTACCCCGGCGCTGGGTGTGCTGATGGACCGCGGGCACCGCGTCGCGCTGGTCACCGACGGCCGGATGTCCGGGGCGTCGGGCAAGATCCCGGCCGCGATCCAGGTGACCCCCGAGGCCGCCACGGGTGGTCCGCTCGCGCGGGTCCGGGATGGCGATCTCGTCGAGGTCGACGCGGTGGCCGGACGGCTGAACGTGCTGGTCGACGCGGCTTTGCTGGCTGCCCGGCCGGTGGAGGACGCACCGCCGGATGAGGCATCCTGGACCGGGACCGGCCGCGAACTGTTCACCGCGCTGCGCCGCGCGGTCGGGCCGGCCGACCAGGGCGCCGGCGTGTTCGGCCCGATGACCCCGGGGCACTTCGGTGCCACGGTCCGAGTGTGAGGAGAGACGTGAAGACAGGGCATGACGTGCTCGAGTTGTCGCCGGTGCTGCCGGTGGTCGTGGTGGACGACGCCGCCGTCGCGGTGCCGCTGGCGCGGGCGCTGGTCGCGGGCGGGATCCGGGCGATCGAGCTGACGCTGCGCACGCCGGCCGGGCTGGCCGCGATCGAGCGGGTGGCGGCGGAGGTGCCGGAGATCGTGGTCGGCGCGGGCACCGTGGTCAGTCCGGAGCAGGCCCGCCAGGCCGCGGACGCGGGATCGGCGTTCCTCGTCACACCGGGCTGCACGGACCGGCTGCTGGAGGCCGTGACGGGCACCGGGCTGCCGTTCCTGCCGGGCGCGAGCACGGTGTCGGAGGCGATGCGCGCGGCCGAGCGCGGGATCACCGCGCTGAAGTTCTTCCCCGCCGAGGCCAGCGGCGGCGTGCCGTACTTGAAGGCGCTCGCGGGACCGTTGCCGCACCTGCGGTTCTGCCCCACCGGCGGCATCTCGACGGAGAACGCGCCGAAGTACCTGGCACTGTCCACTGTGGGCTGCGTCGGCGGCTCGTGGCTGACCCCCGCGGACGCGATCGCCTCCGGTGACTTCGCCCGCATCGAGCAGCTGGCGCGCGAGGCCGCCGCCCTGCGCTGAGACGTGCCGGGGCGGGCGGTGTCAGGATGGCCGCATGACCGCGGCCGCCCTGTACCCGCACCGGCTCGCGAAGCTGCTCGGGCGGTAATCCAGCGGCGGTGACGCCCTCTACCTGAACTGACCGGACGGCTGGAGTCGCTGATCGAGCGCGGTGAGATCCCCGCCGACGGGCGGCTCCCGACCGAGCGGGCGCTCGCGGTCGAGCTGATCTGGGGCGGGGTGCGGATCGGCTGGATCAGAGCGGATCCGCGGACGGCGGCCTACCTGGCGAGACCACGTCCGTCGCCGACCTCGGGACGGACGTGGTCGCGCAGGCGATCGGGCTCGGGTCGCTGCGCCTCGACCGGCAGCGGGAGCTGCGCGAGAGCCACGACCAGACGGTGTCCGACCTCCGGGCGGCGCTGCCGTCGTGGGAGTTCCGCGTCCCGTCGGGCGGGCGGAGGTTGTGGATCCGGCTGCCGGGCGTCGGCTCGCGCCGGTTCACGTTCGTGGTACGGCGTGGCGTTGCTGGAGGGCACCTCGCTGGCTGCCCACGAGTCCAGCGGTGAACGCATCAGGTTCCCGTTCGCACTGCCGCGAGATGCGCTGTCCGAAGCCGTGCGGCGGCTGGCGTGGGCGGACTATCGGGGAGTCAAGGACGCCGCATGCGAAATTTCCGCCGAGCGCGACGACGAGCCTGCTGGATCAGGTTCTCCGGTACGACCTGGCCGACGTGGAGCGGCTGGTGAAGTTCCCTTGGCGTAGGACACTTCGGCCGGTGACCGCGAATTGCGGGGCGCGCGGCTCGGAGCGTCCGCGGACGAGGTGCTGATCACGACGGGCGTGGAGCGGCATTCGCCGCGGGTGTCCTGGATCCGGCGGACGGTGGGGCGTTTTGTTGCGTGCGCCTCTCACCATCGCCACGAACCGATCCCCCGGCCGCCCGAAGCGCTGGCCCTGATGGGAGACGCTACGCCCGTAAGCACGCTGCGCCGTGGGGCGGACGCCCGCGCGCTTCGCGGGAGCTCCCGCGCGCGAACGCGGAACTCGGGGTCGGCAACGCAGAACTCGCGGCCCCGAACGCGGAACTCGCGGTCGGGAACGGGGGACTCGCCCACCGGAACGGGGGACTCGCCCGCCGGAACGGGGGACTCGCGCGGGGCGAGCGGGTGCTCGTGCGCGGCGAACTCCGGGGCTCGCGGGGGGTCAGTCGAGGGTGGCGTCGTCCAGGGGGGTGGCGTCGGCGCCGGCGTTGTGGAGTTCGTCGCGCACCACGGTGTAGGACAGGCCCTGCGGGTAGCCCTTGCGCGCGAGCGTGCCGAGCAGGCGACGGGTCGCGGTCTGCTCGTCCAGGGACGTCATCGAACGCAGGCGCTTGCGCACTAGCTCACGCGCCCGCTGTTCCTCGGACTCGCGGTCGATCTCCCCCGCCGCCTGCGCCGCCACGTCCGCGTCGACGCCCTTGCGCTTCAGCTCGGCGACCAGCGCGGTGCGCGCCAGCCCCTGGTAGGCGTGGCGCGAGCGCACCCACTGCTCGGCGAACGCGGCGTCGTCGATCAGGCCGGCGTCGTCGAGCTTGCCGAGCAGCTGCTCGCGGATCTCGTCGTCGAAGCCCTTGCGGCGCAAGGTCTGCCGGAGTTCGTCCTTGGTGCGGGCGCGGATGGCCAGGAGATCGAAACAGATCTCCTTGGCCTTCTTCCACGCCTCGTCCCTGGACAGCTCCGCCGGGTCGAACCTGGGCATCGATCAGAAGTCGACCGGGGCCGGTTCGGCGGCCTCGGCGTCGAGCTGCGGCCCGATGCCGAGCTTCTCCTTGATCCGCTTCTCGATCTCGTTGGCGATGTCCGGGTTGTCGCGCAGGAACTTCCGCGCGTTCTCCTTGCCCTGGCCGAGCTGGTCGCCCTCGTAGGTGTACCAGGCACCGGACTTGCGCAGGATGCCTTGGTCGACACCCATGTCGATGAGCGAACCCTCACGGGACACGCCCTGGCCGTAGAGGATGTCGAACTCGGCCTGCTTGAACGGCGGCGCGACCTTGTTCTTCACGACCTTGACGCGGGTGCGGTTGCCGACCGCCTCGCCGCTGTCCTTGAGCGTCTCGATGCGGCGCACGTCGAGCCGGACGGAGGCGTAGAACTTGAGCGCCTTGCCACCGGTGGTGGTCTCCGGCGAACCGAACATGACGCCGACCTTCTCGCGCAGCTGGTTGATGAAGATCGCGGTGGTGCCGGAGTTGGACAGCGCACCGGTGATCTTGCGCAGCGCCTGGCTCATCAGCCGGGCCTGCAGACCCACGTGCGAGTCACCCATCTCGCCCTCGATCTCGGCGCGCGGCACGAGCGCGGCCACCGAGTCGATGACCAGGATGTCGAGCGCGCCGGACCGGATCAGCATGTCCGCGATCTCCAGCGCCTGCTCACCGGTGTCCGGCTGGGACACCAGCAGCGCGTCGGTGTCGACGCCCAGCGCCTTGGCGTACTCCGGGTCGAGCGCGTGCTCGGCGTCGACGAACGCCGCGATACCGCCGTTCTTCTGCGCGTTGGCGACCGCGTGCAGGGCGACCGTCGTCTTACCGGAGGACTCCGGGCCGTAGATCTCGACGACCCGGCCGCGCGGCAGGCCGCCGATGCCCAGTGCGATGTCGAGCGCGATGGCGCCGGTCGGGATCACGGCGATGGGCGGGCGCGTGTCCTCGCCCAGGCGCATGACCGAGCCCTTGCCGTACTGCTTGTCGATCTGGGCCAGGGCGAGCTCGAGCGCCTTGTCCTTGTCGGGTGCTGCTGGCATGGAAATCCACCTCGTCGTTCGGGAGCCTGTGGAGGCCGTATTCGGGTTTGTTCGCTGTGGCCCGACACTACGGGCGGGGTCCGACAATTCCGGGCGCGGAGACGAAGCTGTGGATCGCTGACCCCGATGTGGACACCACAATAGCCGAACACCTGTTCGAGGCAAGCAGCGACACGCCCCGGCCGGGGAACTTTCCGCGAAGCGGGGTCACCGTCGTTCCGGCGGCACGTCGAACTCGGCGCAGACCTGCCGCCAGATCTCCTTCGCCGGGACCCCCTGCTCGAGCGCCTGCTCGACGGTGCGCCCGCCCAGGCCGCTGAACACGTGATCCTTCGCCAGCATCTCGGACCTGCCGGGCCCGAACTCCTCGGCCATCAGGTTGCGGAACACGGTGATGCGCATCGGACCCAGCGTAGCGACCCGCGCCCCGGGTACCGTGACGGCATGTTGTCCGCCCAGGGAATGCCCTCCTGGGGCCCGGCCCTGATGACCGTGGCCGCGATCGCCGCGCTGGTCGCGGTCATCGTGGTCGCGCTCCGCGCCCTCTGGCATCTGCGCAACCGGAAGTAGTTACTCCCCCGGCTGCACGTTCTGCTCGAAGTAGTCGGCCATCCGCGCCGCCGTCAGCGGGGTCTGCCCGTTGCCCGCCTTCTGGTAGACCACGCCGGCCAGCGGCCGGTCGGCGACGGTGAACACCAGCACCGCCGAGGTCCGCCCGGACGCCGCCGAATAGCTGCCGTCCAGGCCGTTGCCCTTCCACGGTGCCTGGACCTGGTCGCCGCCGACCGAGCCGAGCAGCCGCTCGGCGTAGTCCTTGACCTTGTCCGTCGTCACACCGTGCAGGTAGGTGACCTGGGCACCGGCCAGCGCGGGTGCCGGGCAGGTGGCCAGCACGCCGATGTCCTCGCTCTCCGGCGGCGCGATGTCCCCGGTGCCCGCACCGGCCGAGCAGCCGGTCTCGGCGATCTTGCCGGCCAGCTGGCGCAGGCAGCCGGTGAAGCCCTGCGGGTCGGCGGCGCCGGGCTGCTGGCACTCGGCGGCGCTGAATGTGGTGGCCGACGAGCTGGACGAGGGCCAGAACAGGTAGGTCGCGCCCGCGGCCAGCAGCACGACGACGGCCGCGGCGATGCCCGCGAACAGCTTCTTCCGGTTCTTCGGCGGTTCCGGCCGGGACGGCGGCAGTGCCGGGAAGTTCGTCGGCGCGGGCTGGAACCCGGCCTGCGGATAGGGCGAGGCGCCGGGGTAGCCGCCGGGCGGCGTGGCGGGCACGGCCGCGACCGGGGGCGGCGGGAACCCGGGCGGGATGCCGGTGGCCGCGGTCTGCCCCTCGACGTTCTGGGTGCGCATGTTGATGCCGTCGCGGGCCACGTGGTGCGCGCCGAGCGCGACCGCGGTCTCCGGCTGGTCGAGGCTGGAGGGCACGACCCCGAGCTTCTCCGAGATCATCGATCCGACCAGCGGCAGCCTGCTCGACCCGCCGACCAGGTAGATCCCGGCCAGCCGGTCCGGGGACAGCCCGGCCGCGGCGATCGTGCGGCCCAGCAGCTCGACACTGCGCAGCAGCGCCGGCCGGACCAGCGCCTCCAGCTCGCCGCGCGTCACCAGGACGTCGCTGAATGGCTCGGGCATCGGCACTTCGGTCTGCGGCAGCCGGGACAGGGCCTCCTTCGCGGCCTTGACGTCCTCCTGCAGCGCCCGGCGGGTGCGCCGGTCGGCGGTGGACTCCGGGCGCAGCAGCCGCTGCCAGCGCTGCGGGTCGGAGTGCGAGACCTCGCGACCGACGTGCACCATCAGCGCCTGGTCGACGTCGAGCCCGCCGAGATCGGGCAGGCCGTCCTCGGCGAGCACGCCGAACCCGTTCCGGGTGGCGCCGACGACCGCGACGTCGAACGTGCCCGCACCCAGGTCGTAGACCGCGAGCGCCTGGCCGGGGGCGGGCGCGCGGCCCGCCAGTGACGCGAAGTGCGCGGCCGCCGCGACGGGTTCGGGCACGAGCAGCAGCGGGCCGGTCAGCCCGGCCAGCCGGGCCGCCGACAGCAGCACGTTGCGGCGGGTCGGGCCCCACTGCGCGGGGTGGGTGAGGCGGATCTCGTCGGGCATCTCGCCGCCGAGCTGGCGGGTGGTCTCGTCGAGCACGCGCCGCAGCACGCCGGCCAGCGCCTCGTTGACCGGCACGATGTCCTGGCCGAGCAGCAGCGTCTGCTCGTCGACGCGGCGCTTCGGGTTGGGTTCGAAGCGGGTGGGGTCCAGGCGGGCGCGGCGCTCGGCGTCGCGGCCGACGACGAGGGTGCCGTTCTCCTCCGCGAACACGGCCGAGGGCATGGTGGCGGAGCCGTCCACCTCGACCACTCTCGGCGGCCGTCCGTGCGCGGACAGTACCGCCACGGTGTTGGACGTACCGAGATCCACCGACAGGATGCGCACAGCTCTTCCCCTCACGAACCACCCAGGCCAGGACGTGATGCTGCCACGCGTCCCGTGGCCGCGCGTGCGCACCCGCGAGAAATTGTCGTACCCCCCGGTCATCATGGACTCGTGACCGAAGTGCTCGACCTGTTCTCGCCCGCCACCCGCGACTGGTTCGCGGGTGCTTTCGCCGCGCCCACCGAGGCGCAGGCCGGCGCGTGGGAGGCGGCGCAGGCGGGTGAGCACGCGCTGGTCGTGGCGCCCACCGGCTCGGGCAAGACGCTGGCCGCGTTCCTGTGGGCGCTGGACCGGCTCGCGGTGGAGCCGCCCGCCGCCGAGAAGCAGCGCCGCTGCCGCGTCCTCTACGTCTCGCCGTTGAAGGCGCTGGCGGTCGACGTGCAACGCAACCTGCGCGCGCCGCTGGCCGGGATCCGGCAGGCCAGCCACCGTCTCGGGCGGACGCCGCCGGAGATCACGGTGGGCATGCGCACGGGTGACACGTCCGCGGCCGAGCGCCGCACGTTCCTCAAGTCGCCGCCGGACATCCTGGTGACCACGCCGGAGTCGCTGTTCCTCATCCTCACCTCGTCGGCGCGGGAGTCCCTGCGGGGCGTCGAGACGGTGATCCTGGACGAGGTGCACGCGGTGGCGGGCGGCAAGCGCGGCGCCCATCTGGCGCTGTCGCTGGAGCGGCTGGACGCGCTGCTGCCGGAGCCGGCACAGCGCATCGGCCTGTCCGCCACCGTGCGGCCGATCGACGAGGTGGGCTCGTTCCTCACCGGTGGCCGCCCGGTGCGGATCGTGCAGCCGAAGACGCCCAAGACGGTCGAGGTGCGGGTCGAGGTCCCGGTCGAGGACATGGCGAACCTGGACGGCCCGGCGCCGAGCCCGCTGGAGCGGCTCGACTCGCTGCTGCCCTCCGACGACGGCCCGCCGGACGAACCCGCGGCCGTCCGCAGGCCGTCGATCTGGCCGTCGGTCGAGCAGCGGGTGCTGGAGCTGATCCGGCAGCACCGCTCCACCATCGTGTTCGCCAACTCGCGGCGGCTGGCCGAGCGGATGACGGCGCGGCTGAACGAGCTGGCGGCCGAGCAGACCGAACTGACCGCCGACCAGCGCTTCCCGGCAGAGGCCATCGGCGAGTCGGGGCTCACCACGGGCGCCGAGGCCACCGTCGCGAAGGCGCACCACGGGTCGATGTCGCGCGAGCAGCGCACCCGGGTTGAGGAGGAGCTCAAGTCCGGGCTCCTGCCGTGCGTGGTCGCGACCTCGTCGCTGGAGCTGGGCATCGACATGGGCGCGGTCGACCTGGTGGTGCAGATCGAGGCGCCGCCGACGGTCGCCTCCGGGCTGCAGCGGGTGGGCCGCGCCGGTCACCACGTGGGCGCGGTGTCCACCGGGGTGATGTTCCCGAAGTTCCGCGGCGACCTGGTTTCGTGCGCGGTGGTGTCGGAGCGGATGACGGCGGGGGCGATCGAGGCGGTCCGGTACCCGCGCAATCCGCTCGACGTGCTGGCGCAGCACGTCGTGTCGATGGTCGCGCTGGAGCCGTGGTCGGTGGAGGACCTGGCGGCGACGGTCCGCCGCGCGGCGCCGTTCACCGCGCTGCCCGACGACGCGCTGCTGGCGGTGCTGGACATGCTGGCCGGGCGGTACCCGAGCGAGGAGTTCGGCGAGCTGCGGCCGCGCATCACATGGGACCGGGTGGCGGGTGAGCTGCGCGGGCGGCCGGGGTCGCAGCGGCTGGCCGTCACCTCCGGCGGCACGATCCCCGACCGCGGCCTGTTCACCGTGATGACGCCGGGCGGCGAGGGCAGCCCCGGTTCCCGTGTGGGCGAGCTGGACGAGGAGATGGTCTACGAGTCGCGGGTGGGCGACACGATCCTGCTGGGCACGTCGTCGTGGCGGATCACCGACATCACGCACGACCGCGTCATCGTGGTCCCGGCGCCGGGTGAGCCGGCGCGGATGCCGTTCTGGAAGGGCGACGCGCCGGGCCGCCCGCTGGAGCTGGGCAGGGCGCTGGGCGCGTTCGTCCGTGAACTGTCCGGTTCGGACGATGACAGGGCGCGTACGCGGGCCGCGCGGGCGGGTCTGGACGAGAAGGCGTGCGACAACCTGCTGACCTACCTGTCCGAGCAGAAGTCGGCGACGCGGCACGTGCCCAACGACCGCACGATCCTGCTCGAACGCTTCCGCGACGAGCTCGGCGACTGGCGGGTGGTGCTGCATTCGCCGTTCGGGGCGCAGGTCAACGCGCCGTGGGCACTGGCGATCGCGGCGCGGCTGCGCGAGCAGCGCGGGGTGGACGCCCAGGTGATGCACTCCGACGACGGGATCGTGCTGCGCCTGCCCGAGGCGCTGGACAGCGAGGGCGCCGAGGTGACGATCGGCGCCGACGACGTGCTGATCGAACCGGAGGAGGTCGAGCAGGTCATCGTCGGCGAGGTCGGCGGTTCGGCCCTGTTCGCCGCGCGGTTCCGGGAGTGCGCGGCCCGGTCGCTGCTGCTGCCCCGGCGCGATCCGCGGCGGCGCACCCCGTTGTGGCAGCAGCGTCAGCGGGCCTCGCAGCTGCTCGCGGTGGCGGCGAAGTACGAGCGGTTCCCGGTGGTGCTGGAGGCGATGCGGGAGTGCCTGCAGGACGTCTACGACGTGGGCGGGCTGCGGGAGCTGATGGCCGACGTGCGGGCTCGCCGCGTCAAGGTCGCGGAGGTCGAGACCCCGCAGCCGTCGCCGTTCGCGCGCAGCCTGATGTTCGGCTACGTCGGTATGTTCCTGTACGAGACGGACGCCCCGCTGGCGGAACGGCGCGCGGCGGCGCTGGCGCTGGATTCCACGCTGCTCGCGGAACTGCTGGGCACCGAGGCGATCCGGGAGCTGCTGGACGCCGAGGTGGTCGACGAGGTCGAGCGGTCGCTGCAACGGCTCGAACCCGACCGGCATGCCCGCAACGCCGAGGAGACCGCGGATCTGTTGCGGTTCCTGGGTGATCTGTCCGACGACGAGGCCGCGGCCCGTGGCGTCGAACCGGAGTGGCTCACCGATCTGATCGCGCAGCGGCGGGTCATCCGGGTGCGGATCGCGGGTGAGGACCGCAACCTGTCCATCGAGGACGCGGGCCGGGTGCGGGACGCGCTGGGCGTGGCACTGCCGATCGGGGTGCCGGAGGCGTTCACCGAGCCGGTGGCCGATCCGCTCGGCGATCTGCTGTCCCGCTACGCCCGGTCCCGCGGGCCGTTCTCCGCGCACGAGGCCGCGAACCGGTTCGGGCTCGGGCCCGCCGTGGTCACCGGGGTGCTCGACAGGCTCACCGCCGAGGGGCGGCTGGTGCGGGGCGAGCTGCGGCCGGTCGGTCATCCGGAGACCCACGGCGCGGGCACGGAGTACTGCGACGCCGGTGTGCTGCGGCGGTTGCGCCGGGCGTCGCTGGCCCGGCTGCGGGCCGAGGTCGAGCCCGTGGAACCCGCGGCCCTGGGCCGGTTCCTGCCGTCGTGGCACGGGATCGGGGCGCGGATGCGGGCCGCGCCGACCATCGACGACGTGCTGTCGGTGGTGGAGCAGCTGGCGGGCGCCCCGCTGCCGGCGAGCGCGCTCGAATCGCTGATCCTGCCGAGCCGTCTGCCCGGCTACTACCCGGCGCTGATGGACGAGCTGATGACCGCGGGCGAGGTCGTCTGGTGCGGTGCGGGAGCGCTGGCCGGGGGCGACGGGTGGATATCGCTGGCGCCCGCCGACGTGGCCGATCTGCTGCTGCCGGAGGCCGACGAGGAGGCGCCGACGAGTCCGCTGCACGAGGCGGTCGTCGCGGCGCTCGACGGTGGCGCGTTGTTCTTCCGCCAGCTGGTCGACCGGGTGACGCCGCTGGTCGAGGCCGCGCCGGGCGACGCGGACGTGGTGGGCGCGGTGTGGGACCTGGTGTGGGCGGGCACGGTCACCGGCGACACACTGGCACCGCTGCGGGCGCTGGTGTCGGGCAAGGGCGCGGCGCACAAACCACGCCAGGCCACGCCGCGCAGCCGGTACGGGCGGATGCGGGCGGGGCGGCCCGCGATGCCGTCCCGCACCGGGCCGCCGACGGTGGCCGGGCGGTGGGCGCTGGCGCCGGCCCGCGAGTCCGATCCGACGCGGCGCACCCACGCGCGCACCGAGGCGTTCCTGGAGCGGCACGGTGTGCTCACGCGGGGCGCGCTGGAGACCGAGCGGGTCACCGGTGGGTTCTCCGGGATCTACAAGGTGCTGCGGGCTATGGAAGACTCGGGGCAGGTGATCCGCGGCTACGTCGTGGAGGGCCTGGGAGCCGCGCAGTTCGCCGCGCGCGGAGCGGTGGACCGGTTGCGGGCGCTGTCCGATCCGGGCGGCACCCGGCGGCCGGACACGCTCACCGACGCGGTCGTGCTCGCGGCCAGTGATCCGGCCCAGCCCTACGGCGCGGCGTTGTCGTGGCCGGCGGCGCTGGGTGACACCAAGCACCGTCCGGCACGCAAGGCGGGTGCGCTCGTGGTGCTGGTCGACGGTGTGCCCGCGCTGTACGTCGAACGGGGCGGGCGGTCGCTGCTGTCCTTCACCGAGGACAAGCCGTCGTTGAAGGCAGCCGCGCACGCCCTGTCCCGCGCGGTGCGGGAGGGCTGGCTGGGGCAGCTGGCGGTCCAGCGCGCCGATGGTGAACAGGCATTGACCTCGGCGCTGGCCGACGTCCTGCGTGACGCGGGCTTCCGTGCGACGCCGAAGGGGCTGAGGCTGCGAGCGTGACCTTGATGAACCCACTCGATCGGCACACGGTTTACTCTTCGTAGCCCGAACGAGTGAGAGGACGACCTGATGGCGTTGCGGGAGCTGCGGTACTTCGGCGACCCGGTGCTCAAGACGGTCTGTGATCCCGTGACCAGGTTCGACAACACCCTCGACCAGCTGGTGACCGACCTGCTGGACACCGTGCGCCCGGCCGGGCGCGCCGGGCTGGCGGCGCCACAGATCGGGGTGAGCCTGCGGGTGTTCAGCTACGAGGTGGACAACCTGTTCGGGTACGTGATCAACCCGGAGATCGTCGAGCTGTCCGAGGAGACACACGAGATCAACGAGGGCTGCCTGTCCGTTCCGGAGCTGTGGTTCCCGACCCGCCGGGCGACGCGCGCAGTGGTTCGCGGCGTCGACCTGCGCAACGAGCCGGTGACGGTCGAGGGCGAAGGCGTGATGGCGCAGTGCCTCCAGCACGAGACCGACCACCTCGACGGCACGCTCTACCTCGACCGGCTGGAGAAGGACCGCAAGCGGGAGGCGCTGAAGCAGGCCAGGGACAAGGACTGGTTCTGGAACCGCTGACTCCGGCCCGAACCCGCTGCCCACGGCGCGAATCATCCAGTTCGCTGAGCACATGCGCCCCCGCGTCCGGGTCGACCGGCACCAGTTCGAGGTCATCGGCCCCCGTCCGCCGAAAGCCGGCCCTCCAGCGACTCGCGCACCAAACCCGCACGCACTCCACGCCCTACCTCCACCGGCTAGACACGGACCGCAAACGGGAGACACTGAAGCAGACCAGGGACAAGAACCGGCTCTGCAACCGCTAACCCCAGCCCGAACCCACTGCCCACGGCGCGAATCGCCCGGTCAGAGTTCGCTGAGCACATGCGGCGCCGTCCGCGGAAGGCCGATGCGCAGCAGCCCCTCCTCCTCCGGCGGTTCGGGCGCCAAACCCGCACGCACGGCCGTGCGGTAGACCGCGTCCCGCCCGGGCAGGGACATCGCCACCAGACGGTGGGCGCCCCGCGAGCCGGCGATGCGGGCGAGCCTGGCCAGTAGCGCGGTGCCGACGCCGTTGCGCTGCCAGGCGTCCTCGACCAGGAGCGAGATCTCGGCGATCTCTCCCGTCGCGCCGGGGATGAGTTGTCCCACGCCGACGGTGTCGCGCCCGCACATCGCCAGCAGGCTCATCCCGCGCGGCGGCACCAGCACCCGGTGCAGCCGACGGCGCGGCATCGTGCGCATTCCGGTGTGATATCGGGCGAAGAGCGTGTCCGGTGAGCATCGGGTGTGCAGTGCGGACAGCGCCTCCGCGTCAGCCGGCCTGCCCTCCCGTAGCACGATCGCGGCACCGTCTGCGCAGGTCGCGGCCGCCGGACCGGACACCGTGCTGCAGGCGCGGTCGAGCAGTCCCAGCAGCGCTTCCGCGCGGGCCAGTTCCAGCTGCACGAACGGCGCCCAGCGACGACGCGCCACCAGCGCGGTTTCCCCGTCCACGGCGAACACCACGCGGTGACCGCCCTCGACGCGGGCCGGGTTGGCTTCGGCGCGGGGCACGACCGTCACCAGATCCGCGGTGAGCACCTCGCGCAGCACCTCGGCGCGGCGGGCCGGATCGTCGACCGCGCGGGCGGCGGCAGTGAGCGTCGCGGTGGAGGCGTCCACCAGCTCACGCAGATCGGCGTCGGTCAGGACGGTGCCGTCGCAGCCCTCGGCCCGGATCGCCCGCACCAGGTGTTGCTTGGTCAGGCCGGTCGCGGGCCGGATCACGACCTCGTCGAGGACGCCGCCGGGCACCGGGAGCACGTTCAGTCCCAGGATGTTGCACTCCAGGTCGGCCATCCGGATCGCGATCCTGGCGAGCATGCCGGGGTGGTCGCGCATGCGGATGCGAACCCGCCAGACGACCGACTCCGCACTGTCCGCTGCCAGGCGCGGCAACGTCTGCGTTCTTCGAGTACGAAGCTCCATGCGGCCACGATCGCGCGCGGTTGTTGCCGGTCGTGGACGCCCGCGTTTCGCCCGTGTCAGGGCGCCCGCGCCGACCGCAACCGCACCGAAACACTCAGCGCGGCGAGAGGACGCAGAACTCGTTGCCCTCCGGGTCCGCGAGCACCTCCCACGGGACGTCGCGCTGCCCGATGTCGATGCGGTGGGCACCGAGCCCGCACAACCGCGCGGACTCCGCGGCCGTGTCGCCGTCCGCGAACGGTGCCACGTCGAGGTGCAGGCGGTTCTTGATCGTCTTGGTGTCCCCGGCGCGCAGGAACTCCAGCCACGGACCGCGGCCGGTCGGGGCACGCAGTCCGACGATCACCGGTTCCTGGTTCCCGATCCGCCAGCCCGCGGCCTCCGCCCAGAAGGTGGCCAACGCGAGCGGGTCGTGCGTGTCCACGACGATCGCGGCCACGGCTTCCGTCGTCGTGTAGCCGGGCCGGGGTTCGAGCACGCAGAACTCGTTGCCCTCCGGGTCCGCGAGCACCACCCAGGGGACCGTGCCCTGTCCGATGTCACGCTTGCGCGCGCCCAGGGACAGGGCCCGGTCCACCTTCGCGGCCTGGTCTTCGAGCGAGGTGCTGGGCAGGTCGAGGTGCACCCGGTTCTTCCGGCCGGGATCCTTGGCCTCGGGCACCGTGCCGAAGACGAATTCGAGGTCGCTGCCGTCCTCCTCGGGCGGCTCGACGTCGACCTCCTCGTGGTCCTCGAACGTGATCGTCCAGTCCAGCAGCGCGGCCCAGAACTCCGCGAGCTCCCGCGGGCGGTTCGCGTCGATCACGAGGCTGACCAGTCGGCTCGTCATGAGGCGACGATATCCGGCAACGCTTCCCCACGTCCCGGATTATCTCGTCGCCAGTCGCAGCAGAGCCCAGAACTGGCCGATCGCGTCGTCGCTGTGCTGCCAGGTCACGGCGTCGTGCCCGCGGCGGCCCCACAGCCACTCGTAGACCGCCATCGGCGATCCGGTGACCAGGCCGTCGGCCCGGCCGGCCTCCTCCGCCGAGCAGTGCCAGGCGATGGTCTCGCCGGGACCGGCCCTGGCGATCCAGTTGTGCCCACCAGTGCGGATGCCCACGGTGCCCGTCGACGTGCCGGACAGCCCGAGCATCGGCAGCCGCTGGGCGAACCACAGCGCCAGGATCTCGTCGATGCCGTCGAGCGCGACGTCCTCGGCGACCTCGTCGACGATCCGGTTCGCCGCGTTCTGGAGGTCGATCCGGTGCACGGTGGTCTCGTGCGCCATGCGGCGGCACCAGAACCCGTAGGTGCGGTCCGCGGGCCACCAGCCCGCCGCGTACTCGGCCGGATCGTGCGAGGTCAGTTCGCGGTGCAGCGACGCCAGCCCCTCCCGCAGGTACTCCTCGCCGCTCTGGCCGGGCGCCGGGTTCTCCTGCCAGCCCCGGGGCCGGTGCCCCTCGGTCATCCAGCCCGTGGCGACCCGGTAGACGCCGCCGACATGGCGGATGACCTCGCCGATCGTGAGACCGGGCGTGGTCGGCACCGGGGTGTCCGCCGGCGCCGACAGCGCGGTCGACATCATCAGCTCGACCTCGATGCCCAGCACGTCCAGCAGGCGCCCGTGGTCGATGAGTGCTTGCCCGGCCATTACCTTCGTGGCGCCTTCCCCAGGGTCGGCGGCGCGTCGCACTGCCGCACCCGGCTCGGCTGCCCGGACGGGCGGCCGTGGACGAAGTCACGCGCGAGCTCGACGAACAGCGCGGACTGGCTCAGCAGCTCGTCGGCCCTGGCCGCGGTGACGCGGCGGGTGTTGCCTGCCTGGGCCGCGGCCCGCGCGGCCGAGTGCGCGGCGAAGTAGGCCGTCCACTCGCTCAGCTCGGGCGCCGCCGCTTCGAGCAGCACCCACACGCTGGCCGGACGGGCCCGGCCGCGGTGCGGGCGACCGCTGGCGGCGAGCACCGCGGCACCCGCGCGGAGCGCCGCCAGGTAGGCCGCGATGAACCTGGGCGCGGGCTGGGCCGCGTGCCGGGCTTCGGCGATGCCCCGCCTGGCGTCGGCGAGCAGGGCCGTGGCGGCGGGCGCCGCCGGAGGACGGACCGGGAACGGCAGCGAGGGCTGCTGCTCCTCGGCGCGGGACGCGACGGCAATGGACATTGCCCCTCCCTTGCGGACAACGTGCGGTGGCGGCATCCGGTGCCGAGGCGCTTCCCCCGCCCCGGCACCGGATGACCTGACCGGCGAGCACTCACCGGATGTCGAACTCTTGTTCGATCGTGTTCCAGAGTAGCTTCGAACACGTGTTCGTTCAAGTCCTCGAATGACGTGGTGTGCCGCACTTCCACGACTTCGATCACACGATCGACTGGTATCGCGACTGCGCTGGGCACACTTTCCGGTGACCCGCCCACCTGCACGGGGTCAGGCCCGCCAAGACCGCCTCCCGATTGTCACACCCCTCCGGTACAACGATCCGGGAAACGGTTCCCATGCCTGATGAAAGGAACGTCCATGGTCTTCTGGCGTCTCGCCGTGCCGCTGGCTCGGTTGCCGTCCTCACCGATCGGAACGTCCCCGTGGACGGCCGCGCCGTGAGCGGGCGGATCAGCGTCTCGTCGTCCGCCCCGTCGGCTGGCGGCCTTCCCGTCTGGGGCTGGATCACCATCGCGGTGGCGCTCACCGCCGCCTTCGCGCTCCGCGGGAGGCGGTTCCTAGAGCATCGGGACCAGCATCGCCGCCATACCGGCACCCATCACGGCGCGTGCGGCGCCGGAGGCACGCCCGCCGGGGCCGCCACGCACCGCGCGCCAGCCGGACAGGCCGAAGTCGGCCGCGAAGTAGACCACCAGACCGGTCAGCAGGACGGGCAGGAGGAACCCGCCCGAAGCCGCGGAGTGGCCGGCGTGACCGGCGTGGTCGCCACCCGCCGCCGGGGCGCCGCTCATCGCGCTGACCATCGCGAGCATCGCGACCGCGCCCAGCACGTGGTGCGTCGCGGCCGAGCGCCACCGCGGCTCACCGGGCGCGGCGCGGAACAGGGCCGCCGCGAACCAGGCGGCCATCGCCACGAACACCGTGTTCCACACCAGCGCGGGCACGGCGGAGCCCCAGGGCGCGAACATCACGGCCATGCCCACGGACATCACGGCGTGCGCCAGACCGGAGGACCGGTCGCCGGTCACGCCGTCGGCGCACCTCGTGCCGGACGTCAGCGCCAGCCACAGCGAGTAGACCGCGAGCACCACGAACAGGGCGGCGAGCGACCAGCCGAGCCAGGCGGGCGAGGCGAACATTCGCTCACGATACTGTTGACGGGCAAGGAAAAGACCCCGTGGCGGGCACGCGTGAGAAGGATTGCTTCTGCTTCGCGCGGGGAACTCCGGGGGCCGTTCCGACGACTCAGCGGGGACGCGCGTCGCCCGCCCGCGGCAGCCGTGATCTCATATCGGTATGAGCAGCCTGGACCATCCGGCGGTGGCCAAGGTCGCTGCCGCGCTCGCCGAGGCGGGCCGCCACGAAGCCGCTGCCGGCATCCGCATCCTGCCGGGCGAGGCACGCACCGCCGCGCTGGCCGCCGAAGCGCTCGGCGTCGAGGTGGGCGCGATCGCCAACAGCCTCGTCTTCCGCGCGGTCTTCGCCGACCGGATCGCGCCGCTGCTGGCACTGACCTCGGGCGCGCACCGGGCCAGCACGGACACGCTCGCGGCACTCGTCGGCGCGGAGTCGGTCGAGAAGGCCGACCCGGCGTTCGTGCGGGAGCACACCGGCCAGGCCATCGGCGGTGTCGCCCCGCTCGGGCACCCGGAGCCGGTGCTCACCCTCGTCGACACCGCGCTGCGCGCCCACGACACGGTGTGGGCAGCGGCCGGGCACGCCAAGTCGGTCTTCCCGACCACGTTCGCCGACCTCGTCGCCGTCACCGGCGGCAAACCCGCGGACGTGGCGTCGTGACCACCGCCCTGCACTACGCGCGGCTGTCCCCCGACGATTTCCGCACCCGGTTGCGGGAAGCGCTCGCGATCTACGTCGACGCGATGCGCTACCCACCGGGTACCGCGGAACAACGCGCGCCGATGTGGCTCACCCATGCGCTGCGGGAGGGCTGGCGCTGCATCGCGGCGCTGGACGCCGAGGGCACGATGCTCGGCGTCGCGTACGGCTATCGGGGCGCGCCCGGCCAGTGGTGGCACGAGCAGGTGCGGCGCGGGCTGGCGTCCTCCGGTGGCGAACAGCTCGCGCAGGAGTGGCTCACCGACTACTTCGAACTGACCGAGATCCACGTCCGCCCCGCGAGCCAGGCCCGCGGGATCGGCGAGGACCTGCTGCGCCGCCTGCTCGATGGCGTGCCCAACCGGCGCGTGCTGTTGTCGACGCCGGAGGGGCCGAGCCGGGCGTGGAAGCTGTACCGGCGCGTGGGGTTCGTCGACGCGCTGCGCGACTACCACTTCGCCGGTGACCCGCGCCCGTTCGCGATCCTCGGCCGCACCCTGCCCCTGGAGCCTCAGGTCCGCGAGTAGCCCACCAGCAGCCCGGCGGCCAGCAGCGCGGCGCCGCACCACCCCTGCACGCCGAGCCCCTCGTGGAAGAGGACGGCGGACAGGAGCGCGGCGGTGAGTGGTTCCAGCAGGGTCGCCAGCGCCGCGATCACCGGGTGGGTGACCCTCAGCACGCGGAAGTAGGCCGCGTAGCCGAGCCCCGTCGGGACGACACCGAAGTAGAGCGCGACCGCGAGGACGTCGAGCCGCGGCGGCAGCGCCATCCCGAGGACCAGCCCGGCAGGCAGCAGCACGACACCGCCGGTGAGCAGGCCGAACGCGGTCGTGCGCTGGTAATCCAGACCCTCGACGGGACGGCGCATCATCAGCGTCAGCGTGGCGAACCCGGCGCCGGCGGCCAGGGCGAAGGCGACCCCGCCGAACAGCTGCCCGCCACCGCCGCCCGGTGCGGCGGACAGCAGCACCAGACCGGCCACCGCCAGGACGACCGACACCAGGGTGACCCGCGAGGGCATCCGTCGCGTCCGGACGGCAGTGGCGGCGGTGACGAACACCGGCACGCTGCCGATGGTCACCATGGTCGCGGTGCCGACCGAGGTCAGCCCGACCGCGGCGAAGTACGCGGCCTGGAACGAGCCGAGCAGCCCACCCGCCGCCACGATCCGGCACATCACCGGTTTGGTCCAGATCATGCGGCGGAGGCCGCCGGACAACCACACGAACAGCACGACCGCGGCACCACCGAGCAACAACCGGTACGCGGCAACGGAAATCGGGTGCAGACCGCCGCGGCTGCCGAGCAGGGAACCGGACAGGCCGCCGGTGCCCCAGAGGACCCCGGCCAGCAACAAGGTGAACGACGATCGGACGCGCCTCGACGCGCCGAGGGAAACAGACATGGGAAACCGCTCCAGCGTCAACTGTGGACAGAGACCGAAGACGCGGGGCGATGCGATGCCGTGCGCACGCACAGCGATGACCAGACCACCACAACCACCCCAGCGGCCCGCCGCGAACAGCAAACACACCGCCCGCAACGGCAAACACGCTGCCCGGAACGGCAAACACGGCAACCGCCACCGTGTTGGCCGCTCGCGGCAGCGTGTTGGCCGCTCGCGGCGGTGGTGGGTGTGTCTGGGGTGGATCCGCCCCGCTAGGCCGGGGGCGGTGGGGTGACCAGGAATACCCGGTGCATCTGAGTACCTCTCAGTCGAGCTCGGTGAGCTGCTCGCGCAGCGTGTCCAGGCCCATGCCGCCGAGGCGCAGGGCGCGGGTGTGGAAGTCCTTGAGGTCGAAGGCGTCGCCCTGGCGCTTGCGGGCGTCCTCGCGCGCCTCGATCCACAGGCGCTCCCCCAGCTTGTACGCCGGGGCCTGCCCGGGCCAGCCGAGGTAGCGGTCGATCTCGTCGCGCACCAGTGGCTCGTCGGTGATGGTGCGGGTCAGCATGAACTCCAGGCCGAGGTCGGGGGTCCACCGCTCGCCCTCGTGGAATCCGGTGCCGGACGGGATTTCCAGCTCCAGGTGCATACCGAAGTCCACCACCACCCGCGCGGCGCGGAACAGCTGCTCGGACAGCATGCCGAGCAGGTCACCGTCGTCGGCGAGATAGCCCAGGTCCTGCATCAGCCGTTCGGCGTAGAGGGCCCAGCCCTCGCCGTGACCGGACGTGAACGCCAGCAGCCGCTGGTACCGGTTGAGCGAACTCTGGTACACCGCCGTCGCGATCTGCAGGTGGTGCCCTGGCACACCCTCGTGGTAGACGGTGCTGACCTCGCGCCACGTGGAGAACTCGTCACGGCCCGGCGGCAGCGAGAACCACATCGTGCCGGGGCGGGTGAAGTCCTCGTTCGGGCCGGTGTAGTAGGCACCCGCGCCGCCGCCCGGGGGCGCGATCCGGCAGTCCAGCGCCATCAGTGCGTCGGGGATGTCGAAGTGCCTGCCGCGCAGGTCGGCCAGCGCGGTGTCGGACAGTTCCTGCATCCACCGCTGGAACGCGTCGCGGCCCTGCACGCGGTATCGCGGGTTCGCGTCGAGTGCCGCGGCCGCGTCGGCGAGAGTGCCGCCCGGCGCGATGCGCTCGGCGACGGCCTTCATCTCCGCCTCCAGCCGCAGGAACTCGGCCCAGCCCCATTCGTAGGACTCGCGCGGGTCGAGCTTCGCGCCGATGAAGTACCGCGACCAGAGCCGGTAGACGTCCTCGCCGACGGCGTCCTTGGCACGGGCCTTCGGCGCCAGCTCGGCGCGGAGGAACCCGGCCAGCTCGGCGTAGGACTCCTGGGCCGCGCGGGCGCCGCGGTCGAGGTCCCCGCGCGGGGCCCCCTCCGGCGCGCCCGAGACCAGGTTCTCGAAGTAGCCCGTCTCCCCGGAAAGCCCGGCCCACGTCTCCGCCTGCCCCGCGACCTTCGTCACCTGCCGCAGCGCCGGTGCGTTGCCCGCCTCGACCGCGGCCAGCAGCGAGGCGCGGATACCGTCGACCGCGTCCGGCACCTTGGCCAGGCGCTTCGCGATGTTCGCCCAGTCTTCCGGCGTGTCCGTGGGCATCAGGTCGAACACCATGCGCAGGTCCTGCACCGGGCCCGCGATGACGTTGAACGCCGCCACGTCCTGGCCGGCCTCGTGGAGTTCCAGGTCCAGACCGGTCCGCTCGGTGAACACGGCCTTCGCGGCGCGCTCACCGGCGTCGGCAGGCTCCGCCGCGGCGACCGCGTCCAGCGCGCGCCGGGCGATCGCGGCACGCGCGGCGTGACCCTCCGGCGAATAGTCGGTCAGCTGGTCCTCGTACCCCGGAATGCCCATCTCGGTCGCGGCGACCGGGTGCGCGGCGGCGAAGTCCTCGACGAACTGGTCACAGATCTGGTGCACGCCCATGCACGCAACCTACCGAACGCGGCAACGCAATTACGCGCGCGCGGGCACCAGACCGAGCCTGCGGACCACCTCGCGCGTGGCCTTGGATCGGTTGAACGTGTAGAAGTGCAGGTCCGGTACACCTTCGGCGATGAGCCGCTCACACAGTTCGGTGACCACGTCCAGGCCCTCGGCGCGGAACGCCTTGGGATCGCCTGCCAGCGGCTCCAGCCGGTCCAGCAACCCCTGCGGGGCCTCGGCCCCGGACAGCCGGATCGTGGTGTGCAGGGTGCGGGGCGTGGTCAGCGGCATCACGCCGGGGATGACCAGCGCGTCGCAGCCCGCCGCGGCGACCCGGTCACGCAGCCGGAGGAAGTCCTCGGGCTGGAAGAACAGTTGCGCGATGCCGAAGTCCGCTCCGGCGTTGAACTTGCGCACCAGGTACTTCGTGTCGCTGTCCAGGTCCGGCGAGCGCGGGTGGCCGTAGGGGAACGCGGACACGCCGACGCAGAAGTCGCCGAGCGAACGGACCAGCGACACCAGTTCCTCGGCGTAGCGCAGGCCCTGCGGGTGCGGCACCCAGTCGCCGTACGGGTCGCCCGGCGGGTCGCCGCGCAGCGCGAGGATGTTGCGCACGCCGACCGCGGCGTACCAGCCGATGACGTTGCGCAGCTCGGCGACGGAGTGGTCGACCGCGGTGAGGTGCGCCATCGGCGTCAGCGTCGTCTCGGTGGCCACCCGCGCGATATTGCGGATCGTGCCGTCCCGGCTCGATCCGCCCGCGCCGTAGGTGATCGACATGTACGCGGGGTCCAACGGCTCCAGTTCCCGCACCGACCGCCACAGCACCGCTTCGTCGGCGGTGTCGCGGGGCGGGAAGAACTCAATGGAGAACGCCGTGGTCTCCCCTCGCAGGCGCTCGATCACCGACGTCATGGGAACAATCGTAGCCGGTGTCCGAAACGTGGGATGTGAGGTCCGCGACCTGGGACGGGCCTATCCGACGCGCGCGGGCTGGGCCACCTCCGCCCGTGCACCCCACCGCCGGGCGAGCACGGCGCAGATCATGAGCTGGGCCTGGTGGAACAGCATCAGCGGCAGCACGATCAGGCCGACCGTCTGGGCCGGGAACAGCACCGCGGCCATCGGCAGACCGCTGGCCAGGCTCTTCTTGGACCCGGCGAAGATGATCGCGACGCGGTCCGCGCGGTCGAAGCCCAGTTTGCGCGTGCCGAGTTTGAGGATCCAGAACACCACGTAGAACAGCGCGAGGTTGACCACGACGAGACCGCCGAGCGCGAGCGGGGTCAGCTGGTGCCAGATGCCGGCGACGACGCCCTCGCTGAAGGCCGTGTAGACGACGGCCAGGATCACGGTGCGGTCGGCACGGCCGAGGATCTTCTTGTGGCGCGTGATGAACCCGCCGATCCAGCGCCGCGCGATCTGGCCCGCGACGAACGGCACCAGCAGCTGCAGCACGATCGAGGTGACCGCGTCGAGTGAGAACCCGTGCCCGGTGGTCCGCAGCAGCAGCCCGACCAGCAGCGGCGTGATCACGATGCCCAGCAGGCTGGAGAAGGACGCGGCGCAGATCGCGGCGGCCACGTTGCCCTTGGCGATCGAGGTGAACGCGATCGACGAGTTGACCGTCGAGGGCAGCGTGCACAGGAAGATGACGCCTGCGGCCAGCGCCGGGGTGAGCACGGACGGCACCAGCAGTTTCGAGGCGAGCCCGAGCAGCGGGAACAGCACGAAGGTGGCGAGCAGGATCACCACGTGCAGCCGCCAGTGCTTGAGCCCGGCCACCGCCTCGGCCGTGGACAGCCGCGCGCCGTAGAGGAAGAACAGCGCGCCGACGCCGATCGTGGTCACCCAGGAGGCGATCTCGGCACCCTGACCGCGGGCCGGGACCAGGCAGGCGACCCCGACCGCGGCGAGGATGCCGACGATGAACGGGTCGATCCTGAGCTTGGCCAGCAGCGCGAAGGGACTCATCACCTCACCGATCGTGCGCCCGGCCGGGCCGATTGTGAAGTATGATGAGCAACATAACTGCTATCACGGATTGCGATGAGGGTCGTGCTGAATCCCGTATGGCTGCGGACGTTCCTCACCGTCGCCGAGACGCGCAGTTTCACCCGCGCCGGGCAGCGGCTCGGGTTGCGGCAGTCGACGGTCAGCCAGCACGTCCGCAAACTGGAAGAGGCCACGTCGCAGCAGTTGTTGTCGCGCGACACGCACTCGGTCGAGCTGACGCCGGACGGCGAGGCGATGATCGGTTTCGCGTCCACGATCCTGGAGGACATCGAACGCGCGCTGGCGTACTTCACAGGGCCGGAGCTGCGGGGCCGGGTGCGGTTCGGCGCGTCGGAGGACTTCGTGGTGGGCCCGTTGCCGGAGATCCTGCGTGAGTTCCGCCGCCTGCACCCGCTGGTCGATCTGGAGCTGACGGTCGACCTTTCCGGTGTGCTGCACGAGAAACTGCGCGCGGGTGAGCTGGACCTGGTGCTGGGCAAGCGCCGCGCGGGCGACGAAACGGGCAGTCCGCTGTGGACTGACCCGCTGGTGTGGGTGGGCCGCGAAGGGTTCACCGTGGACGACGGCCCGGTGCCGCTGATCGCCTACCCGCCGCCGAGCATCACCCGTGCCCGTGCGCTGGAATCGTTGCACGACAACGGGAAACCGTGGCGGGTGGTGTGCACGAGCGGCAGCCTCAACGGCCTGCGCGCCGCGGCGCTGGCCGGGCTGGGTGTCGTGGTGTTCGCGCGGAGCCTGATCCCGGCCGGCCTGGCAGAACTCCCGCCCGGTCACGGCCTGCCCGATCCCGGCGAGGTGCAGTTCCTGCTGACCACCCGCTCGACGACGCCCAGGGGCCCGACGGCGGCCCTGTCGGACGCGATCCGCGCCGAGGCCAGCCGGTTGCACGGCTAAACCGGTTCGATCGGCACCCCCTCACGCTTCGCGCGCCGCTCGCCCCAGTCGTAGAGGATCTGCAGAGCCGGTGCCAGCTCCCGGCCCTCCGGCGCCAGCCGGTAGGTCACCGCCGGCACCTTTCCCTCCGCCGCGATCCGCTCGACCAGCCCGGCGGCCTCCAGCTCGCGCAGCCGCGTGGTCAGCATCTTCTCGCTGATACCGGGCAGGCGGCGGCGCAGTTCGCCGTACCGGTGCTCGCTTTCCTTCAGATGGGCCAGGATCACCACCGCCCACTTGCCGCCGATCACGTCGACCGCCAGCTCGACCGGGCAGTGGTAGCGGGTTCTGCGTACGCTCACGCACCACAAAGTACGTACTTGCCGCGGCGCGCGGCAGGTGCTCGACTGATCGCGTGCTCACCGAATACATCCGGTACCGGGTTCCCGCCGGGCAGGGCGCGGAGTTCGAGGAGGCGTACCGGCGCGCGGCCGTGCACCTCGCGGCGGCTCCCGAATGCCACGACTTCGAGATGACCCGCTGCATCGACGAACCCGAATGCTACGTCGTCCGGCTGACCTGGACCTCCGCCGACGCGCATCTGACCGGCTTCCGCACGGGGCCGCACTTCCCGCCGTTCTTCGCGGAGGTCCGCGGGTTCGTCGACGCCATCGAGGAGATGCGCCACTACGAGCCGGTCGACATCGGCAGTCCGGTGCCGAGCCTGTACGAGTGGGCCGGCGGCGCCGACGCGCTGGAGAAGCTGTTCCACACCTTCTACCAGCGGGTTCCCGAGGACGAGCTGCTGGCGCCGCTGTTCGCGGGCATGGATCCCGAGCACGCGCGGCACGTCGCGGTGTGGGTCGGCGAAGTGTTCGGGGGCCCGAAGACCTACAGCGAGAAGCGCGGCGGCCACCGCCACATGGTGTCGAAGCACCTCGGCAGGGCGATCACCGAGCAGCAGCGCCGCCGCTGGGTCACGCTGCTGCAGGAAACCGCCGACGACGTCGGCCTGCCCGCGGATCCGGAGTTCCGCTCGGCGTTCGTCGCCTACCTGGAGTGGGGCACGCGGCTGGCGGTGCTCTTCTCGCGGCCGGGCGCGGAGCCCGCCGCGGACGAGCCGATGCCGGTGTGGGGCTGGGGTTCGGTGCGCCCCTGGCAGGGTTAGGGCAGGCCCGCCAGCCGCAGCAGTGCGGTGACCAGCGCGGCCGACACGACGACCACCAGGAACGGCGCCTTCCGCCACGCCAGCACGCCCGCGACCGCCACCCCGAGCGGCTTCGCGTACCCGGCGAAGGAGTGGCCGTCCATCAGCGCGTTGGTCGCGACCACCGCGCTGAGCAGGACCGCCGCGCCGATCACGCTGAGCTTCCGCACCCGCTCCGGCACCTGCATCCGGGTCCGCAACGAGGGCCCGGCGAACCGGAACGCGAACGTGCCTGCGGCCAGGACCGCGATCGCGATCAGCAGCTGCCCTGTCATCGCCGCACCACCAGGACGAGCAGCCCGGTCAGTGCGAGCAACACGGGCAGGCCCGCGGGCAGGAACGGCGTCGCCACGAGCGCGACCGCCGCTCCGGCCAGTGCCGCGTTGCGCGTCTCGCGGTCCTTCAGCGACGGCAGCACGAGCGCGAGCAACACGGCCGGGAAGGCGGCGTCCAGGCCGAACGCGTCGGTGTCGCCGATGACCGTGCCGGCGAACGCGCCGGCCACGACGCCGACGTTCCAGCACACGAAGATCGCGATCCCGCAGGCCCAGTACGCGGCGCGACGGCGCTCGGCGGTGTCCTGCGCCATCGCGAACGCCACGTTCTCGTCGGTCATCAGGTGACTGCCGAGGACGCGCCCCCGGCGGCCGAGGACGTCGGCGACCGCCATCCCGAACGGCAGGTGCCTGCTGTTGACCAGCAGCCCGGCGACCGCCGCGGCGAACGGGCTGCCACCCGCGGCGACCACCCCGACGAACAGGAACTGGGCGGCACTGGCGAAAACCACCAGTGACAGCACCACCGGCAGCCAGGTGCCGAAGCCGGAACCGGTGCTGATCGCGCCGTAGGAGACGCCGACGAGGCCGTCGGCCAGCGCCACAAGCGCGACGTCCCGCAGCAGGTCGCGATCGAGTGTTCGGTAAATCGTACGCATCGCCTTCTATACTGAACAGGAACGCGAGCGTTCGTCAAGCCGAACAACCGGACTTCTGGAGCGAACAAGCATGGCCGATCGCGGTGCACCCCTCGACCTGATCGCGGCCTCGCTGCGGCGCGAGCGCGCCCGCATCGGGTTGTCCCTCACCGAACTGGCGAAGCGGGCCGGTATCGCCAAGTCGACCCTGTCCCAGCTGGAAGCCGGCACCGGCAACCCGAGTGTGGAAACGCTGTGGGCGCTGAGCGTGGTCCTCGACGTGCCGTTCGCCCGGCTCGTCGAACCCACGCGGCCCCGGGTGCAGGTGATCCGCGCCGACGAGGGCCCCACGTTCTACTCGGAACGCTCGGACTACGTGGCGACGCTCGTGGCGTCCTGCCCGCCGAACACGCGCCGCGACCTGTTCCGGGTCGCCGCCGAACCCGGCCCGCCGCGAGCCTCCGACCCGCACATGCCCGGCGTGGTCGAACACGTGGTGCTGAGCGCGGGCCGCGCGCTGGTCGGCCTGACCGACGAACCGGTCGAACTCGCGCCCGGCGACTACATCGCCTACCCCGGCGACGTGCCGCACATCTTCCAGGCCCTCGAACCCGGCACCCGCGCGGTGCTCGTCTCCGAGCACAGCTAGAACAACGCCGACGCCCCCGCGCGATCCGGCGCCACCAGCCCACGCCGTTCCCGCACCAGTACCGCGGGCGTCACTCCCGCCAGCTCACGCACCTCCCGCGTCAGATGCGCCTGGTCCGCGTACCCGGCCGTCATCGCCGCCTCCGCGAGCGGCACCGGACCCGCGTCGGCGCGCCGTACGAACCGCTGGAACCGGGCGACGCGCTGCAACGCCTTCGGGCCGAGGCCGGTCTGCTCGGTGAACAGCCGGCGCAGCTGGCGGCCGGTGACCGCGACCTCCGCCGAAACCGTGTCGAGCGGCGCGCCGTCCCCAAGGCGCCTCACCGCGTACCGGACCCGGTCCTCCCCCGGCCCGGTCCTGAGCGCGCGCGGGAACTTCCCGCGCCACACCGATTCCGCGACCGTCCGGGCCTGCGCGTCTGTCAGCACCGCGGACAACGGCACGACCGCGTCCCGTACCTCGTGTCCCGGCAGGCGCAGCACCGCCGCCACGGCCTCGGTGCGCAACCGCAGCCCGCGCAGTTCCGTCCCAGGCGGCAAAGAGTGCAGCGCGGGCCGCAGCGTCGGCCCCACCAGGTACGCCGCACCGGTCGCCGCCACGATCACGTCCGCCGCCGCGTCCGGCACCACCCGCTGCACCCGGCCACCCGGCACGCGCTGCGTCCACCAGCAGCGGACGGCGCCGGCACCCGGCCGTTCGCGGTAGACCGGCGCGGCGGCCATCTCCTACAGCCCGGCCAGCAGGTCGGTTTCGGTGATGCCCGGCCCCTGCCCGGCACGGATGAACCACTCGGTGCCGAAGGTGTAGGCGAACGCCTCGTCCGACATCGCGAGGAACATCGACTCTGCACTGATCTGGCTGCCGTGCGCGCGCATCGCCGCGCGCTTGACGTCCAGCCACGGCGTCACGTCGACCGCGGCGGTGATCTCCGCGGCGGGCTTGCCCAGCTCGTCCATCCCCTCGAGACCGGGAATCTCCGCCCCGGTCTCGGCGGCCTGCGCGGCGAACAGATCGAGCCCGGCGTGCAGGTGGTCGCGGTTGCTGGTGTTCTGGTAGACCCGCGGCGTGCCCGCCAGCTCGGCGGCACGCAGGCCGACGCGGTGCACCTGGATGTGGTCCGGGTGGCCGTAGGTGCCGAAGTCGTCGTACACGGTCAGCACGTCGGCCCGTTCCTCGCGCAGGATCGCCGCGAGCCGCTGCGCGGCCTCCTCGACCGGCGCCTGCCAGAACGAGCCGGGCAGGTCGTTTTCCGGCGTGCCCATCATCCCGGAGTCGGTGTAGCCCAGGAACTCCAGGCGTTTCGCGCCGAGGATCTCCGCCGCCGCCTCGGTCTCCGCGACCCGGCGCTGCCACAGCGGTTCGCCGTCGGCCAGGAAACCGGGCGGGATCTCGCCGTGCTCACCGCGGGTCGCGACGACGAGCACCACACGGTGCCCCTCCTCGAACGCCTTGCGCATGACACCGCCGCAGGCGATGCACTCGTCGTCGGGATGGGCATGGAACGTCACCAGGGTCGCCACCCCTCCGAGCCTACGGGCGCCGATCACATCGCGGCCACCCCGCCCGGCGCGCCGGGCCGCTGTCACCGACGATAGGCGCATGGACTTCGACGCCGGCCTGCCCCAGCACCTCGAGCGGCACCTGGCCGCGTTCCTCGCCGAGGCGGGCGCGGCCGTCCGGGCGGACGAGCCCGCGTTCGGGCCGGGCGTCGACTCGCTCACCGGGTTCGTCCTCGGTGGCGGCAAGCGGCTGCGGCCGACGTTCGCGTGGTGGGCCTGGCGCGGCGCGGGCGGCGATCCGGACGGCGCGGACGCGGAAGGGGTCCTGCAGGCAGTCGCGAGCCTGGAACTGGTGCAGGCGTGCGCGCTGATCCACGACGACCTCATCGACTCGTCCGACTCCCGCCGCGGCCGCCCCACGGTGCACGTCTCCTACGCGCGCGAACACCGCGCGAACGGCTGGCTCGGCGCGCCGGAAACGTTCGGGCTGGCCGCCGCCGTCCTCATCGGCGATCTCGCGCTGGCCTGGGCCGACGACATGTTCGGCAGCGCCCCGCTGCCCGCCGCGACCCTGGACGCCGCGCGCCCGGCGTGGCGGGCGATGCGGACCGAGGTACTGGCCGGCCAGTACCTCGACGTGCGCACGCAGGCGACCGGCGACACCTCGCCCGAGGCCGCGCTGCAGGTGTGCCGCCTCAAGACCGCCGCCTACACGGTCCAGCGGCCGCTGCACCTGGGCGCCGCACTGGCCGGCGCGGACGCCCGGCGGATCGCGACGCTGCGTGAGTTCGGCGACGAGCTGGGCGTGGCGTTCCAGCTGCGCGACGACCTCCTCGGCGTGTTCGGCGACCCGTCGGTCACCGGCAAACCCGCGGGCGACGACCTGCGCGAGGGCAAGCGCACGCTGCTCGTCGCGCTCGGCCTGCAACTGGCCGCGGACCCGGAGCAGCACAAGCTGATCGCCGACGCGATCGGTGCCGACCTCGGCGACGACGAGGTCGACACCGTGCGGCGGACGCTGACCGAGGTCGGCGCCGTCGACGCGGTCGAGGACCGCATCACCGCGCTCACCGCGACCGCGCTGGACGCGCTCGAACGGGCCGGGCTGGCCGAACCGGCGGCGACCCGGCTGGCCGAACTCGCCGAGCTGGCCACCCAGCGCACCTCCTGAACGGTACACAGTGGACTTTCGCGTGGAGTGCGATCCCGAGTGCAAGTCCCTACGCGGCAAGCCTTCCACGCGCTGCACGCTTCCGTCGACTGTGGATAGGCTGGCGCCATGACCACCACACCGATCCGCATCGGCCTGCAGCTGCAGCCGCAGCACGCCGATTACAAGACCATCCGCAACACCGCGTCCGCCGCCGAAAACCTCGGCGTGGACATCATCTTCAACTGGGATCATTTTTACCCGCTCTACGGCGACCCCGACGGCCTGCACTTCGAGTGCTGGACGATGCTCGGCGCGTGGGCCGAATCCACCTCGCGGGTCGAGATCGGCGCGCTGGTCACCTGCAACAGCTACCGCAACCCGGAGCTGCTCGCCGACATGGCCCGCACCGTGGACCACATCAGCGACGGCCGCCTGATCCTGGGCATCGGCTCCGGCTGGTTCGAGAAGGACTACGACGAGTACGGCTACGAGTTCGGCACCGCGGGCGGACGGCTGGACGACCTGGCCGAGGCGCTGCCGCGCATCGAATCGCGGCTGGGCAAGCTGAACCCCGCGCCCACCCGCAAGATCCCGGTGCTGATCGGCGGTGGCGGCGAGAAGAAGACGCTCAAGCTCGTCGCGAAACACGCCGACATCTGGCACGGCTTCGGGGACGCGGAGACCGTCGAGCGCAAGGTCGGCATCCTCAAGCAGCACTGCGCCGACGTCGGCCGGGACGCCTCGGAGATCGAGATCTCCACCGGCGTGCAGGGCGAGCCGGACGAGGTCGGCCCGAAGCTGCGCGAGCTGGGCGTGAGCACCTTCACGGTCGGCGTGGGCGGCCCCGACTACGACCTCGACCTGCTCAAGAAATGGATCTCCTGGCGCGACGCCCAGAACGGCTGAGCGACGATGGGGGCGGCGCGCCGCCCCCATCCCTCAGAAGGCCATGGCTTGGGCGCGGCGCTTGACTTCGGTGCCGTGGTTGGTGCGCAGGGCGTTGACCGGCGTGGTGCCGGGCAGCGACTCGTCGGCCTCGTAGAGCCAGCGCAGCATCTCCGTGCGGCTGAAGCCTGCGTCGGAGAGCACCGTCAGCAGGCCGGTGAGGCCCTTGACGGCCTGGCCGTCGACGAGGAAATCGGCCGGGACCATCAGGTCGCCGTCGCGGCGCACCGCGAGCAGGTGGCCGTCACGCAGCAACTGCCGGACCTTGTTCACCGACAGGCCGATCTGCTGGGCCACTTCCGTCAGCGACAGCACAGCGACGTCGGGGCCGAGGATGTCATCAGCGACTGGGATCGCACTCACGCAGAACAGGGTGCCACATCTGGCCTGGTTGTCCGCAATGTCGCGCGAACGGCGTAACGAAACCTCAACCGCGCGCCGCCGGGGCGGGTCCACACCCTCCGCCGATGTCCGTACGATCGGGCGCGTGACGAGCACGGAAACCAGCCTGGCCGGAGCGCTCCTGGAGCGGCGTTACCGGGTCGACGGCCTCCTCGCGCGAGGCGGCATGTCGGCCGTCTACCGGGGGTCGGACACGAGGCTGGACCGTCCGGTCGCGATCAAGATCATGGACCCGCGGTTCGCCGACGACCGGTCGTTCGTCGACCGGTTCGAGCGCGAGGCGCGTCTCGCGGCGAAGCTGCACCACCCGAACGTGGTCACGGTGCACGACCAGGGCGTCGACGTGGCCGGTGACCGGTCGCACGTGTTCCTGGTGATGGAACTGGTCGACGGCGGCACCCTGCGGGACCTGCTGGAGCAGCGGGGCAAGCTCGACGTCCCACTGGCACTGAGCGTGGCCGAGCAGATGCTCTCCGCGTTGTCGGCCGCGCATCAGGCCGGGCTCGTGCACCGCGACGTGAAGCCCGAGAACGTGCTGATCGGGCACACCGGCCACCCACCGGCCGGGGTGGTCAAGGTCGCCGACTTCGGTCTCGTGCGCGCCGTGGCCAGCGCGGGCACCACCAGCTCCAGCATCATCCTCGGCACCGTCTCCTATCTGGCGCCCGAGCAGGTCACCACCGGTGCCGCCGACGAACCGGGCGACGTCTACTCGGCCGGGATCGTGTTCTACGAGATGCTCACCGGCAAGGTCCCCTACACCGGCGACACCGCCATCTCGGTCGCCTACCGGCACGTGAACGACGACGTCCCGGCCCCCAGCACGGTCGAGCCGGGTATCCCCGCGGTGCTGGACGACCTGGTGCTGCGCGCCACGCGACGCGATCCGGAGGCCCGGCCCGCGGACGCCGGCGCGTTCCTGCAGGAGCTGCGGCGCGTGCGGGCGGCGCTGGGCATCGCGCCCGCGCCGATTCCGGTGCTGCCCGCCAAGCAGCTCCCCGCGCCACCCGTGGCGCCGCCGCCCGCCGATCCGGAGAAGACCGTGCCCGCGTTCTCGCCGGTCGCCGCGACGGGACCGGTCACCGGCCCGCGCGGCACGCAGGCCCTGATGCGACCGCACAGCGCGCCGCCTCCCCCGCAGGCTCCGCCGGGCCAAGAACCGCCCACCATGGTCCGGCGCCGCCCGGTCGTGCTCTGGACCGTCATCGCCGTGCTCATCGCCGCGGTGCTGGGCACCGGCGTCTGGTGGTTCACCGTCGGCCAGGACGCCGCGCAGGCCGTCGCCGTCCCGACGCTGACCGGCATGGATCAGGCCACCGCCGAGAAGACCCTGCACGACGCCGGACTGGCGTCGACGATCGTGCGGGAGCGGCACAACTCCGTCCCGGCAGGCCAGGTCATCGGCACCGATCCGATCGCGGGCGCGTCGGCGGAGAAGGGCAGCACCGTCACCGTCACGCTGTCCTCGGGCCGCCCGACCGTCCCCGACATCAGCCAGGGCACCGGGCTGGAGCAGGCGGAGACGGCCATCAGGGACGCCGGGCTGACCCCGCAGCGGGACGCGAGCGCCGACGCCTACAGCGCTTCGGTGCCCGAGGGCAAGGTGCTCTCGGTGAACCCGCAGCCCGGAACGCAACTGCCCATCGGGTCCGCGGTGAAAATCGCCCTGTCCAAGGGCGCGCCGCCGACGCCGGTGCCCAGTGTGGCCGGGTTGAGCCGGGATGACGCCTTCCAGCGGTTGAAGAGCGCCGGATTCGAGCCCTACGATGCCGGCACCGAATTTTCCGACGACGTGCCGAGCGGCAGCGTCACCCGCACCACTCCGGCAGCCGGAAGCACCATCGAGGGCCAGAGCGACCTGAGGGTCGGCGTCTACACGAACAACGCGGTGGACGTCCCGACCGTCGTCGGGCGCCCGGTGCAGGACGCGATCCAGCTGCTCTCGGACGCGGGCCTGCAGGCCGACGTCGAAGGCAAGACGCGCAATTTCTCGATCGTGATCGGCCAGGACCCGGAACCGGGCGAACGGGTCGAGCGCGGCAAGAAGGTGAAGCTCGAGATTTTCCCTTGATCAACAAGGTGAACCCGCGAGCGTTACGTCCATAAAGGACCGATACCCCATTCGAGTGAGAAATGGGAGCCGTTAGCGCTGCCGAAACAAATGGACTACCGTTTCGTCACGTCCGTTTGCTCAAGTAGCAGGCAATCCCGTGCCACCGACCGTAGAGGGGCAGTCTATGGCTGGTCGTCAGCTCAGTGGGCTGGACGTCGCTTTCCTTTGCCTGGAAGGGGAATCCACCCCCATGCACATGGGGGCCGCGGTGATTCTCCAACCGGACGGACCGATCGATCCCCGTGCAATGGCCGGACTGCTGGTGCGGCGGGCGGCCCGGATCCCGCGCCTGCGGCAGCGGGTCCGCCCGGCGCTGTTGCCGCCGGGAGGCGCGACGTGGGCCGAGGATCCGGAATTCGATCCGCACCGGCACGTGCACGTGCACCGGCTCACGGAGTTCTACGCCGATGATCCTCTCGCCGCATATGCGGCGGAATGGATCGAACAGCCGCTGCCAATGGGCCGTCCGTTGTGGGATCTTCACCTGGTCACCGGACTTCCGGAAAACCGTTTCGCCTTGCTGCTGAAACTGCACCACGCGTTCACCGACGGCGCGGGCGCGTTCGCCGTCGCCGCGGGGCTGCTGGACGAACTGCCGATCACGCGGGCACTCATCGACGCCGCCGACCGGCCCGTCGATCCGCGTTCGCCGCTGGAGGCGTTGCGGGACGGGGTGACCGGGGCGATCAGCCAGGCGGGCGAGAACGCGGCGATCGCGTCGGCGGTCCTGCGGGCCGCGCGCCCGTACCCGACCTCGCCGTTGGGCGCACCGCAGTCCGCCAGCAGGCGGCTCGGGTTCGTCCGGTTGCCGGTGTCGGACATCCGCACCGTCCGAAGTGCCCACGGCGGTACGCCGAACGACGTAGTCCTCGCGGTGCTGGCGGGCGCGCTGCGCGAGTGGATGATCAACCGCGGGCAGCGTCCGAACGCCCGCACGTTGCGCGCGCTGATCCCGGTCAGCATGCGGGCGCGTGCGGGTGGCTGGGGGTCCAACCAGCTGTCCGGGTACCTGTGCGATCTGCCGGTTCACCTGGACGATCCGGTGCGGCGGCTGCGGGAGATCCGGTGGTCGATGAACCGGAACAAGGCGTCGGGGCCGCAGCGCGGGGCCGGTGCGCTGCCGGTGCTGGCCGACCGGCTCCCGCCGGGGCTGCACCGGATGGCGACGAAGGTCGCCGGACGCGCGGCGGGTGTCCTGTTCGACACGGTGATCACGAACGTGCCGTTGCCGAAGCTGGACCTCACCCTGGACGGGGCCCGGTTGAGCGAGATCTACCCGTTCGTCCCGTTGGCGTCACGGCACGCGGTCGGCATCGCGGCCGCGACGTACGCCGACCACGTCCACATCGGACTACAGTTGAACGGTGACGCGGCGCCGGACACCGGTTCACTGCGCGACGCCGTGCTGAAATCGGCCGCTGCTCTGTACGAGCGGTCGATCTAGGCGATCACGGCGGTTTCCGTCATGATGAAGCCATGCCGGTCCCCGACGCGCAGTGGCTTCGCCGTGCCACGAAGAGTGCCATCGTCGTCCCCGTTCCGGAGACCGACCACCTGGTCCGGCATTCCGTGCCCGCACACGTGACGGTGCTGTACCCGTTCGTGCCGCCGGCCAGCATCGACGCGGGAACGGTCGCGGACCTGGAGGCCGCGCTGGTCGGGATCGAATCGTTCGACTGCGCGTTCTCGCAGGTCGGCTGGTTCGGGCAGGATGTGGTGTGGCTGGCGCCGGAGCCGGACGAGCACTTCCGGATGCTGACGCAGGCGGTGTGCGAGCGTTTCCCCGCGCACCCGCCCTACGGCGGCGAGCACCCGGACACGGTGCCGCACCTGACCGTGGCCGACCACCGCACGAGCGATCCGCACACCCGGCGACAGGCGGCCGCCGTCCTGGCTGAGGCACTCCCGATCGCGGCCCGGATTTCGCGGGTGCGCCTGGTGGCCGGGGACGATGCGGAGGGGCCCTGGCGGACGGTGGCGGAGTTCGAGTTGCCTGCGCCGGCGCGGTCCGCCGTGGCTGGCGCTACGCGCGTGGCTCAAGCGCCGGGCTCGCAAGCTCGCAGTTGATTGGGGCCGCCCCGATTTTTGATTTGTTTCTGCGGATCGGGGTGTGGGAGAGGGCCGGGCGGCGGTTGTGCTGCCGCGAACGGCCAACACGGCGCCGCGAACAGCCAACACGCCAGCGGGAGCGGCAAACACGGCGCCCACGCGCCGTGTTTGCCGCTCCGGGCGCCGTGTTTGCCGCTCCGGGCGCCGTGTTTGCCGTTGGGGGCGCCGTGTTTGCTGCTCCGGGACCGGCGCCCGGCAACGGAACGCAACCCACCTCCCGAACCAGCCCTGTCCCGCAACCCGATCCCCAGCCAGCTTTGGCGGTCGATCAGGCGGGTCAAGGTACTCTTTCCCGCCTTGACGCGTCTACTCGGCCGCCAAAACACTGAAAGATCGGGTACGGGAGGGCCACGACGCCGGGCGCGCAGCGCCCAGGCGCCGGGGCGTAGCTTGCGAAGCCGGCGCCTGAAGCCGCGCGCAGCGCAACAACGCGCGCGGCGCCAAACGCCCGGCGCAGCGGCTACATCCGTAACGCCCACACCCGCAGCGGCTACAACATCAACCGCGCAGCATCTCCGCCACCAGGAAGGCCAGCTCCAGCGACTGCTGCGTGTTCAGCCGCGGATCGCAAGCGGTCTCGTAGCGGCCTGCCAGGTCCGCGTCCGAAATCTCCTGCGCACCGCCCAGGCATTCGGTCACGTCCTCACCGGTCAGCTCGATGTGGATGCCGCCCGGGTAGCTGCCCAGCTGGTGGTGCACCTCGAAAAAGCCCTGGACCTCGTCGATGATGCGGTCGAAGTGGCGGGTCTTGTAGCCACTGGAGGACTCGTGCGTGTTGCCGTGCATGGGGTCGCACTGCCAGATCACCTTGTGACCGGTGGCTTCGACCTTCTCCACGATGTGCGGCAGCACCTCGCGGACCTTGCCGTTGCCCATCCGCGAAATCAGGGTGATGCGGCCGGGCTCGTTGCGCGGGTCGAGGCGTTCGACGTACTCCACCGCCTGGTCGGGGGTGGTGGTGGGGCCGATCTTGACGCCGATCGGGTTCGCCAGCAGCTCGGCGAGGGCGATGTGGGCGCCGTCGAGCTGACGGGTGCGTTCGCCGATCCACAGGAAGTGCGACGAGAGGTTGTAGAGCTTCGGGTTGGCCGCGTTGGCGTTGTCCATCCGCAGCATGGCGCGCTCGTAGTCGAGCAGCAGGGCCTCGTGGCTGGCGAAGATCTCGGTGGAGTGCAGCGAGGTGTCGGTGACGCCGCATGCGGACATGAACCGCAGGCCGCGGTCGATCTCGCCGGCCAGGGCTTCGTACCGCTCCCCCGCGGGCGAGGTGCGCACGAAGTCCTTGTTCCAGTCGTGCACCTGGGCCAGGTCGGCCATGCCCGCCCCGGTGAGGGCGCGGACCAGGTTCATCGCCGCGCCGGAGTTGGCGTAGGCGCGGATCATGCGGCCCGGATCGGGCACCCGCAGCTCGGGCTTGGCGACGAGCGAGTTGACGACATCGCCGCGGTAGACGGGCAGGCCGAGCGCGTCGGTGCTGTTGGACCGCGGCTTGGCGTACTGGCCGGCGATGCGGCCGACCTTGACCACGGGCAGGCTGGCGCCGTAGGTGAGAACGACGGCCATCTGCAGCAGCGTGCGCAGGTTGGCACGGATGTGCGGCTCGGTGTTCGACTCGAACGTCTCGGCGCAGTCGCCGCCCTGGAGCAGGAACGCCTCCCCGCGGGCGACCATCGCGAGACGGCTCTGCAGCCGGTCGATCTCGGCGGGCACCGTGATCGGCGGCACGGCTTCGAGCAGGTGACGGACCCGCCCGACCGCGTCGGCGTCGGGCCATTCCGGCTGCTGGGCGGCCGGACGGGACAGGGCGTCGTCCAGCTTGGCACGCAGTTCCGGCGGCAGGGGCGGCAGCTCGGGCAGTGTGTCGACGGGCACGTCCACGGTCCAGTTCACCACCCCAGGATATGGGGTGCGCTGCGACGATCCGCCCCGAGGTGGCAGGGGCCACCCGCGGCGGAAGCCTCAGCCCTGCCGCACGCGCTCGGGCTCCGGCTCCGCGCGGTCACCGTGGCCGGGCCACCACGCGGCGCGGCCGATGAGCGCCGTCAGGCTCGGCACGAAGAACATCGCCATGACGAACGCCGCCACCAGGATCCCGAATGACAGGGCGAACCCCATCTCGGCCAGCAGCGAGTTGCCCGCCAGCATCAGCGCGCCCAGCGAACCCGCGAGGATGACGCCCGCCGCGGCGATTGTCGGGCCCGTGTGACGCACCGCCAGTGCCGCCGCCTCACGCGGGGTGTGCCCGTTCTTCGCCTCCTCGCGCAGCCGCGCCATCATCAGGATGTTGTAGTCCGTCCCGAGCGCCACCACGAACATGTAGATGATCAGCGGGATCATGAAGATCAGGCCGTTCTCGCCGATCACGACCTGGAACAACAGCGTCGTCGCGCCCAGCGTCGCGGCGAAGCCGAGGCCCACCGACGCCATCACGTACCACGGCGACACCACGCTCCGCAGCAGCACCGCCAGCACCAGCATGATCAGCACCGCCGCCACCGGGAACACCACCCGGTAGTCGCGGTTCATCGTGTCCTGGATGTCGACGTACACCGCCGTCTCACCGCCGACCAGCGCCTTCGCACCCGGCGGGGCGGCATCGTGCGCGGCCGTCCGCAGCGGGCCCGCCACGGTGTCGATCGCCGCGTCGGAGCTGGGGTCGTCGGTCAGCGTGACCGCGAAGTTGGCCGTCGCGCCGTCCGCGCTGACCTGCGGCTGCCCGACCTGCCCGACGCCCGGCACCGTCCGCAGCCGCTCGCCGAACGACGGCAGAGCCGACGCGTCCAGCGCACCGCTGTCGCTGTGCAGGTAGACGTTCGTCGGCGACGTCGTGCCCGGCGGCAGCCCGCGCTCCAGCTGCCGCAGGCCGACCTGCGATTCGGCGCTGTCCGGCATCGAGCCCGACGCCAGATCGAACGTCGGGTTGAAACCGGCCAGACCGGACGCCAGCGCGGCCATCACGATCCCGGACACCGCCGCGAACACCGCCGGTTTGCGCCCCAGACCGCGGCCGATCGCCGCGAACCGGGCGCCCGTGGGCTCGGACCGCCACGACTTCGACGGCCAGAACACCCTGGCGCCCAGCAGGGACACCACGGCGGGCACCAGGGTCAGCCCGGCCAGCAGCGTCACCGCGACCGCGATCGCCAGCGACGGGCCCATCGACCGGAAGAACCCGAACAACGACAACGCCATCGACAGGAACGCGATGATCACCACCGCCGCCGCGGACGTGATCGCCTCCCCCACCCGGCTGACGGCCGTCACCATGGCCTGTTTCGGTTCGTCCCCGGCTCGCAGCCGTTCCCGGAACCGGAACATCAGGAACAGGATGTAGTCCGTGCCGACGCCGAACAGCACCACGATGAGGATCGAGGAGATCGAGGCGTCGGTCTGCATGCCGAACAGCTTCACCACCCAGGCGATCAAGCCGTTCGCGATCTGCGACACGATCCCGATCAGGATGATCGGCAGCAGCGCGATCACCGGACTGCGGAAGATCACCAGCAGCAGCAACAGGATCAGCAACACCGTCGCGATGCCGACCACCGCGTCCGCGCTGCCGGAAGCCTCCTGCACATCGAGCTGTTGCGCGACGCTGCCGGTGGTCGCCGCCTTGAGGTCACTGCTTCCCAGCAGCGCCCGGAGTTCGGTGCGGAACTGTTTCGCCGACTCGGTGAGCTGCTGGGCGTTGCCCGACGACAGTTGCGGCATCTTCACGGCGGAGATCTGCACGACGTTGTTCGGCGCCGGGGTCGGCGGCGAGATCAGCTCGACATCGCGCAGGCCCTTGGCCGTCAGCCCGGCCACCACTTCGCCGGTCTTCTGCGTGTCGGCCGCGGTCAGCGGCGCGTCGTCGCCGCGGTAGAAGACGACCAGCATCGACGGGGTGAACGCGGTCGGGAATGCCTCCTGGCCCAGGGTCATGGCCTGGATGGACTCGTAGTCCCGCGGCAGCGCGTCGCTTTCGTCGGTGCTGCGCGGCAACGCCGGCGCACTGGCGATCACCACCACGGCCAGGACGATCCAGGCGCCGATCACCCACCAGGGGCGATGGACGACCAGCCGCCCCAGCCGGGCGAAGGCGCCACGTTCGATGACGGGTTCTTGCCTCGCGGAGGTCATGGCTCATCCTGCAACCGCGAAGCTGAGAACCCTCCTCCGGTCCCCCTGTCGCGGCGCGTCCGCCAGCGTCTCGCCGGGTTTCAGTGCCGAGCGCCGGTTCCGGGCCCCTGGCCCTCGTCGATTGCTTACCGTGCCGAAGCCGCGTCGTAGAGGGCTTCCGCGTCGGCGCCGAAGTACGGGCCGAACATCACGCCGGGCAGGAACGTGTAGCCGAAGCTGTTCACCGAGTTCTGCACGCCGGTGCCGGTCGCCTCGTCGAAGTTCTGGAACCACGGCCCGCCACTGGATCCGCCGGTCATGTCGCACCGCATGCCCAGGTCGTTGCTGCCGAACGCGTCGTTGAAGGTGTTGCCGGCGCAGTAGGTCAGCTCACTGCCGTCGTAGGGCGGCTCCGCGGGATAGCCGAAGCTGTACATCGCCTGGCCGCGGGCCTGGTTGAACGCGATGCCCTGCGAACCGACCACATCCGTGAGGTACTGCCCGCCCTGCGGCGCCACGACGGCGGCACCGACGTCGTAGTTGAGGTCCTCGTTCGCTTCCCACTGCGGCGTCGTCAGTGTCGCCGTCGCGGGCCATTCGCCGTAGGGCGCGTTGCCGTTGTCGTAGCCCGGCACGAAGATCCAGTCGGTGTGCCAGCTGCCCTGGTACTTGACGCAGTGCCCGGCGGTGATCACGACGCTCGAGTTGGCGCTGGTGACGGCGTCCCCGCTGCACGAGGCCGGGGATCCGTTGAAGGTGAAGAAGACCCGGCCCGCCGTGTGGGTGACGTCGCCGCCGCCGGTCCACGGGTCACCGGTGCTCACCTTCGACGCGCGCGACGGGAGCAGCCGCGGCAGGGCCGCCTTGACGTCGCCGGTCAGCTGCTGCGCGTCGGCGACCAGGCCGTCGAGTGGCGTGGCCGAGCGCATCTTGTCGGGCGTCCAGTACTCGGCCGCGCCTCCCCCGAGCGGATGCACCGCCGGTCCGGGGGCCGCGGTGGCCGGAGTGGACAGAACCGCTGTCGCGAGTGCGGCGACCGCCGCGAGGATGCCTGCCCGGAGGCCCGTACGTGTCATGACGCCCACCCCGTCCGTAGTCGTTGCCCCACTGAAAGTAAGGCGGCCACGACTGGGTGAACAATCGGCCGTTCGGACCCGGGGTGAGCCCGAACGGCCGATACGGACGGGTGATCAGACGACGGCGAGCGGCAACGCGGTGGGGTGAACGGGCGCGGGAAGGTCGGAGGCGCCGGTCAGGTAGGCGTCGACCGCGTTGGCCACCGAGCGGCCCTCCGCGATCGCCCACACCACGAGCGAGGCGCCCCGGTGCGCGTCGCCGCAGACGAAGACGCCCGGCGCCTCGGTCTGCCAGTCGGCGCCACACGAGATGGTGCCGCGGCGGGTCAGCGAGATGCCCAGGTCGTCGAGCAGCCGCATGTGCTCCACGCCCTCGAACCCGATCGCGAACAGCACCAGATCGGCCGGGATCTCCTCGACCTCGCCGGTCAGCGGGACAACCTCGCGGCGCCCGGTCTCCGGGTCCTTGGTGACCTTGACCTGCTGCAGCTCGATCGCCCGCACGCGCCCGTTCTCGTCGCCCACGAACCGCCGCACGGCGACGCCGAACTTCCGCTCGCCGCCCTCCTCGTGCGCCGGGTAGGTGCGCAGCACGTACGGCCACGTCGGCCACGGCGAACGCTCGTCGTCACGCGTGGTCGGCGGCATCGGGTACTGGTCCAGCTGGGTGACCGACGCCGCGCCCTGGCGGACCGCGGTGCCGTAGGAGTCGGCGCCGGTGTCGCCGCCGCCGATGATCACGACGTGCTTGCCCCGCGCGTGCACCGGCGACGGCCCGTCGCCCTCGCACTGCTTGTTGGCCGGCACCAGGTGCTCCATCGCCAGGTGGATGCCGTCGAGCTCGCGGCCCGGCGTGGTGGTGTCGTCGCGACCACGCAGCGCGCCGACGGCGAGCACGACCGCGTCGTAGCGCGCCCGCAGCTCCTCGACCGTGATGTCGACGCCGACCTCGCAGCCCGTGACGAACTGAGTGCCTTCCTTCTTCAATTGCGCCAGGCGCTGGTCGAGGTGCTTCTTCTCCATCTTGAACTCGGGGATGCCGTAGCGGAGCAGCCCGCCGAGCCGGTCGTCCCGCTCGAAGATGGTGACGTCGTGGCCGGCGCGGGTGAGCTGCTGCGCGGCGGCGAGCCCGGCCGGACCGGACCCGACCACGGCGACCCGCTGCCCCGAGGCGACCTCGGCGACCTGCGGCTGGGCCAGGCCCAGCTCCCAGGACTTCTCCGCGATCGTGGCCTCGACGCGCTTGATCGCGACCGGCCCGCCGGACAGCGGCGAGATGGACAGCGTGCAGCCCGCCTCGCACGGCGCCGGGCAGAGCTTCCCGGTGAACTCGGGGAAGTTGTTGGTCGCGTGCAGCCGGTCGCTCGCCGCGGCCCAGTCGCCGCGGCGCACCAGGTCGTTCCACTCCGGGATCAGGTTGCCCAGCGGGCAGCCGGAACCCGCCGAGTGGCAGAACGGGATGCCGCAGTCCATGCACCGGGTGGCCTGGGTGCGGACCTGCTGGTCGCGCTCGGCCGCCTCGATGTCGGCATAGACCTCGCGCCAGTCCTCGGCGCGGTCGGCCAGCGGGCGCTTGGACGGCTCGACCCGCTCGTACTTGAGGAAGCCCTTGGGGTCAGCCACGAGACGCCACCTCCATGATCGCCTCGTCGACGTCCCGGCCCGCCGCCTTGGCGGCCCTGGTCGCCTCCAGCACACGCTTGTAGTCGCGCGGCATGACCTTGGTGAAGCTCGCCGAGCGGCGCGGCCAGTCGCCGAGCAGCGACGCGGCGACCGCGGAGCGGGTGAGCTCGTGGTGTCGGGTCACGATGTCCTTCAACCAGTTCAGATCCTCGGGTTCGAGCGCGAGCAGGTCGACCATGTCGCGGTTGACACTGCCCCGGTCGAGGTCGAGGACGTAGCCGATACCGCCGGACATGCCGGCGGCGAGGTTGCGGCCGGTCGGTCCGAGCACCACCGCGCGGCCACCGGTCATGTATTCGAAGGCGTGGTCGCCCACGCCCTCGGCGACGACGGTGGCGCCCGAGTTGCGTACGCAGAAACGCTCGCCGACGTGCCCGCGCAGGAACATCTCCCCCGCGGTGGCGCCGTAGGCCAGCGTGTTGCCCGCGATGACCTGACGTTCGGCGGCGAACGTCGCGTCCGGATGCGGGCGCACGACGATCCGTCCGCCGGACAGGCCCTTGCCGACGTAGTCGTTGGCGTCGCCGACCATCTCCAGCGTGACGCCGCGCGGCAGGAACGCGCCCAGCGACTGTCCCGCCGAGCCCACGAGCCGGATGTGGATGGTCCCGTCGGGCAGGCCCTCGCCGCCGTAGCGGCGGGTGATCTCCGAGCCCAGCAGCGTGCCGACGGTGCGGTTCACGTTGCGCACCGGCAGCTCCAGCCGAACCGGGTGGGCGTCCTCCAGCGCCGCCTCGGACAGCTGGATGAGCGTGCGGTCCAGGGCGTGCTCGAGGCCGTGGTCCTGCTCGCGGATCTTGCGCCGCGCGCCGCCGTAGGGAGTATCCGTCGCCATTTGGAAGATCGGCGACAGGTCCAGGCCGCTGGCCTTCCAGTGTTCGACCGCGTCGTCGGTGTCGAGCATGTCGGCGCGGCCGATCGCCTCGTCCAGGGTGCGGAAACCCAGTTCCGCCAGCAGTTCCCGGACCTCCTGCGCGACGAACCGGAAGTAGTTCACCACGTGCTCGGCCTGCCCGGTGTAGCGTTTGCGCAGCTCCGGGCTCTGGGTGGCGACGCCGACCGGACACGTGTCCAGGTGGCACACGCGCATCATGATGCAACCCGCCACGATCAGCGGCGCGGTGGCGAAGCCGTACTCCTCGGCGCCGAGCAGCGCCGCGACCACGACGTCCCGCCCGGTCTTCATCGCGCCGTCGACCTGCACGGTGATGCGGTCGCGCAACCCGTTGAGCATCAGTGTCTGCTGGGTCTCGGCCAGGCCGATCTCCCACGGCGTTCCCGCGTGCTTGAGCGAGTTCAGCGGCGAGGCCCCGGTGCCGCCGTCGTGACCGGAGATCAGCACGACGTCCGCATGCGCCTTGGACACCCCCGCCGCGACCGTGCCGACGCCGAGGGAGCTGACCAGCTTGACGTGGACACGAGCCTGCTCGTTGGCGTTTTTCAGGTCGTGGATGAGCTGCGCCAGATCCTCGATCGAGTAGATGTCGTGGTGCGGCGGCGGGGAAATCAGGCCGACGCCCGGCGTGGAGTGCCGGGTGCGCGCGATCCACGGGTACACCTTGTTCGGCGGCAGCTGACCGCCCTCGCCGGGCTTCGCGCCCTGCGCCATCTTGATCTGGATGTCGTCGGCGTTGACCAGGTACTCGCTCGTCACGCCGAACCGTCCACTCGCGACCTGCTTGATCGCGCTGCGGCGCTCGGGGTCGTAGAGCCGCTCCGGGTCCTCGCCGCCCTCACCGGTGTTGGAGCGGCCGCCGATGCGGTTCATCGCGATCGCCAGCGTCTGGTGCGCCTCGGCGGAGATCGAGCCGTAGGACATGGCACCGGTGTTGAACCGCTTGCAGATCGACTCGATCGACTCGACCTCTTCAATGGGCACAGCTCGGGACGCCTTTGCACGGAACTTGAACAGTCCGCGCAGCGCGCCACCCTCGCGGGACAGGCGCTGCACCTCGTCGGAGTAGCGGCGGTAGACCTCGTCGCGGCGCGTCTTGCCCGCGTGCTGCAACAGGAACACCGTCTCCGGCGTGAACAGGTGCAGCTCGCCCTCGCGGCGGTAGGCGTACTCGCCACCGGAGTCCAGGCGGCGGTGCACCCGGTCGGTCGGGTTGTCCGGGTACGCGCGGCGGTGCCGGACGGCGACCTCCTCGGCGAGCACGTCGAGGCCGACGCCGCCGAGCTTGGACACCGTGCCGGTGAAGTACTCGTCGAGCAGTTCCTGCGACAGCCCGAAGGATTCGAACACCTGCGCCGCGGTGTAGGCGCCGACGGTCGAGATGCCCATCTTCGACATGATCTTGAGGACGCCCTTGACGAGCGCGCCGACGTAGTTGCGCACGGCCTCGCGCGGCTCGATCCCGGAGATCGCGCCCTGGCCGATCATGTCCTCGATCGTTTCGAAGGCCAGGTACGGGTTCACCGCCGCCGCGCCGTAGCCGAGCAGCAGCGCGATGTGGTGCACCTCGCGGGCGTCGCCGGTCTCCACGACGAGCGCGACGCGCAGCCGCTCCTTGGTGCGCACCAGGTGGTGGTGCACCGCGGAGACCAGCAGCAGCGACGGGATCGGCGCCATCTTGTGGTCGGAGTCCCGGTCGGACAGCACGAGCGTGCGGGCGCCGGCCGCGATCGCCTCGGACGCCTCGCGGCGCACCCGCTCGACCGCCTCCGCCAGCGCCTTGCCGCCGCCGTCCACTTCGAACAGTCCGGACAGGACGGTGCAGGCGAAGCCGGGCAGATCGCCGTCGTCGTTGATGTGGATGAGCTTGGCCAGCTCGTCGTTGTCGATGACCGGGTACGGCAGCTGGATGTGGCGGCAGGACGCCGGACCGGGGTCGAGCAGGTTGCGCTCCGGGCCCATGATCCGGCTCATCGACGTGACCAGCTCTTCGCGGATCGCGTCCAGCGGCGGGTTGGTCACCTGCGCGAAGTTCTGCTTGAAGTAGTCGTAGAGCTGGCGCGAGCGCTTGGACAGCGGCGCCGGCGGCGTGTCGGTGCCCATCGAGCCGAGCGGCTCGGCGCCCTTCTCCGCCATCGGCGCCAGCAGGATCTTGAGCTCCTCCTCGCTGTAGCCGAAGGCCAGCTGACGGCGCAGCACCGAGTCATGACTCTGCGTCACGTGGTCGCGGTCGGTCAGGTCGGCCAGCTGCAGCAGTCCGGCGTGCAGCCACTCCTCGTACGGGTGCTGCGCGGCCAGGTGCGCCTTGACCTCGTTGTCGGCGACGATGCGGCCGCCTTCGGTGTCCACGAGGAACATGCGGCCCGGCTTGAGGCGGCCCTTGGCCACGACCTGGTCCGGCGGCACGTCCAGCACACCGGCCTCGCTGGCCAGCACGACGCGGTCGTCGGCGGTACGCCACCACCGGCACGGGCGCAGGCCGTTGCGGTCCAGCACCGCGCCGACGAGCGTGCCGTCGGTGAAGGTGACGCACGCCGGGCCGTCCCACGGCTCCATGAGGCTCGCGTGGAACTGGTAGAACGCGCGCCGCCGGTCGTCCATGGTGGCGTGGTTCTCCCACGCCTCCGGGATCATCATCAGCACGGCGTGCGGCAGGCTACGGCCGCCCAGGTGCAGCAGCTCCAGCACCTCGTCGAAGGACGCCGAGTCCGACGCGTCCGGCGAGCACACCGGGTACAGGCGGGTCAGGTCCCCGGGGATGACACCCGAGTCGAGCAGCGCCTCGCGGGCCCGCATGCGGTTGCGGTTGCCGCGGATCGTGTTGATCTCACCGTTGTGCGCGACGAACCGGAACGGGTGCGCCAGCGGCCACGACGGGAACGTGTTGGTGGAAAACCGGCTGTGCACCAACGCGATCGCACTGGTCATCCGCGTGTCGCGGAGGTCGCCGAAGAACGCCGGGAGCTGCTCGGGCGTGAGCATTCCCTTGTAGACCATGGTGCGCGAGGACAGCGACGGGAAGTACGTGCCGCATTCGGCGACCACCGTGTCGTGCTCGCTGCGCTTGCGCAGGCAGAAGGTGAGCCGGTCCAGTTCCACACCGGACGGGCGGACGCCCTCGGCGTCGGGTTTGCCCGCCACGAAGAGCATCGCGAAGTGCGGCATGACCGAACGTGCGGTGGGGCCGATGTCCGCCGCGTCCGCGTCGACCGGGACCTCGCGCCAGCCCAGCACTTCGAGGCTTTCCTCGTCGGCGAGGCGCTCGATCAGGGCGACGGCCTTGCCGCGCGCCTCTTCTTCGGCGGGCAGGAACGCGATGCCGGCGGCATAGCGGTGGTGGCCCCGCGCGTCGGGTTCGGGCAGCTCGAAACCGGCCTCCTCGCGGAGCAGCCGGTCGGGCAGCTGCACGAGGATCCCGGCGCCGTCGCCGGAGGTCGGTTCGGCGCCCGCGGCGCCCCGGTGGTCCAGGTTGATCAGCGCCGTCAGCCCGTCCGTCACGATGGCGTGGGTGCGGCGGCCCTGGATGTCGGCCACCATCGCCACACCGCAGGAGTCCTGCTCCTGAGCAGGGTCGTACAGGCCCTGCTTGCCCGGGTTGGCGGAGAAGATCATGCGGGGACCTCCTTCGTCGTCTCTTTGCTCAGTTCGGAAAGTTCCCCCGGTACTGCGGCAGGGACGACGATGGCCCTTGGATTAGCGCGACCTTAACACCCAGGAAACATGACAGCACCCTCTCGGAGTGTGGATTTTCTCATCCGATCGGTAACGATCTGGCTGCGAGGAACGACATCGTTCTTGATGGGCTGCGTTCGGCGCGCTGTGCCGAGTCTACGCGGGCCGAGTCGGCGCGCGATCCCATCAAGGTTACGTGAACACGGCGGGAGAAGACCAGATTCGCCGGTGGTAGCGTTCCTCACGCTGGTCAGCGGCTTGCCGGCCAGTGGCGTGACGGTGGCGAAACCGGTGGGAACCCGGTGCTGTGCCGCAACTGTGATGACCCGGGTGCGCTCCGTGCACACCCGGTCGAGCCAGGTCGACCGTCGCCGCGCCGACGCCTTTGCCCCCGGCTCAGGGGTGCGGCGTCCGTTACGCCTGGGTGCGGGACGGGGCCCCGTGACGCCGGACGGAAACCCGAGGTTTTCCTGTGTTCCGTCGTTTCGCACCGTTCCTGGCGGTGCTTCTCGTCCTGACCGGCTGTGCCACGCGCCCGTCCGAGGACTCCGCGTCACCGCCCGAAACTCCGGGCACGTTCCCCGTCACCGTCTCCGCTCCCGGCGCACCCGCGGTCACAGTCGACGCCCAGCCGCGGCGGATCGTCTCGCTGTCCCCGTCGGCCACCGAGACACTGTTCGCCCTCGGCGCGGGCCCGCAGGTCGTCGCCGTCGACTCGGCGTCCACCTATCCCGAGCAGGCACCGAGAACCGCGTTGTCCGGCCTGAGCCCGGACCCCGAGGCGATCGCCGCGTACCAGCCCGATCTCGTCATCGTCTACGCCGACACCACCGGACTGGCGGACGCGCTGGCGAAGACCGGCACGAAGACGCTGCAGATGCCCGACGCCAAGACGCTCGACGACGCCTACGCGCAGTTCGTCGCGCTGGGCAAGGCGACCGGGCACCAGGCCGAGGGCGAAAGCCTGGCGCGCCAGGCGAAGGACGACATCGACAAGATCGTCGCGGACACCCCGAAGCGGTCACTGTCCTACTACTGGGAGCTGGACCAGACGTACTACAGCGTGACGTCGGCGACGTTCGTCGGACAGGTGCTGTCGCGGTTCGGGCTGACCAACATCGCCGACGGCACCGATCCGGACGCCTCCGGCGGCTACCCGCAGCTGTCGGCCGAACGCGTCCTGCAGTCCGACCCCGATCTGATCTTCCTGGCCGACAGCAAGTGCTGCGGCCAGAGCGCGCGGACCGTGGCCGCGCGCCCTGGCTGGAACACCTTGACCGCGGTTCAACGCGACCAGGTGGTCGCGCTGGACGATGACATCGCCTCGCGCTGGAGCCCGCGCATCGTCGATCTCGCCCGGACGGTCGCCGACGCGATCGACAAGGCCGGTGCCTGACACCCGGACGCGGCTGCGGGCACCGGTCCTGGTCACCGGGATCCTGGTGCTCGTGGCCGTCCTCGTCTCCGCGGTGCTCGCCGGCGCGAGCGATCTGGGCTGGCAGCGGGTGCTCGCCGAGTTCTGGGCCCAGGTCACCGGCGGGCAGTCACCGCTGTCCGCCCGGGAGGCGGCGATCGTGTGGCAACTGCGGGTGCCGCGCGTACTGCTGGCGGCCGTGGTCGGCGCGGCGCTCGCGGTGTCCGGGGCGACCTTCCAGGGCGTGTTCCGCAACCCGCTCGCCGACCCGTACCTGCTGGGCGCCGCGGCGGGCGCGGGCATGGCGGCCACGCTCGTCGTCGTGCTCGCCCCGTCGGTCACCGGCTGGGTGGTGGGCCCGCTGCCGCTGGCCGCGTTCGCCGGGGCGATCGGCGGGGTCGGGCTGAGCTGGCTGGTGGGGCGCTCGGCGGGCGGCGGGGGCACGAGCACGCTGCTGCTGGCCGGGGTCGCGGTCGCGTCCTTCCTCACCGCGATCCAGACGTTCACGCAGCAGCTCAACACCCAGACGCTGCGGCAGGTCTACACGTGGATGCTGGGCGGGCTGAGCGTCAGTGGCTGGCGCGAGGTCGCGATCGCGGTGCCGTACGTCGCGGTCGCGGCGGTGGTGCTGTGCCTGTCCGCGCGACTGCTGGACGTGCTCACGCTCGGCGACGCGGAGGCGGCGTCGCTCGGCTTGCGGCCGGGCCGGATCCGGCTGGTGGTGCTGGCGGCGGCGTCGCTGGCGACCGCGGCGGCGGTGTCGGTGAGCGGGCTGATCGGGTTCGTCGGGATCGTGGTGCCGCACGTCGTGCGCATGCTCGCCGGCGCGAGTCATCGCGTGGTCATCCCGTTGTCGCTGATCGGCGGCGCGGCGTTCCTGGTGCTGGCCGATCAGGTGGCGCGCACGATCATGCCCGGCGAACTGCCGCTCGGGGTGGTCACGGCGTTCACCGGGGCGCCGTTCTTCGCGTGGATCCTGCGTTCGTCGCGACGGAGGGTGTCATGACGGCGCTGTCGTTGCGTGCGCTGCGCTCCGGCTACGGCGATTGTCCTGTCGTGCACGGGGTTTCGGCCGAGGTGCCTGCCGGCGGCTGGCTGGCGATCGTCGGGCCGAACGGTGCCGGGAAGTCCACTGTGCTCAAAACGGTGGCCGGTCTCCTGCCCGCCGGGGGCGAAGTGCTCGTCGACGGCCGGTCACGTCTGTCGCGAAAGGACCTTTCGCGCATCGTCGGGTACGCGCCGCAGGACCCTTCGCTGCCGGTGGGCCTGACCGTGACGGACTACGTGCTGCTCGGCCGGACCCCCCATCTGGGCCTGCTGGCACGGGAGAGCCGGCGCGATCTGTCCATTGTGGAAGAGGTGCTGACGCGCCTGGACCTGTCGGAGCTGGCCGGACGCCGGATGGACATGCTCTCCGGTGGCGAACGGCAGCGCGCGGTGCTGGCCCGCGTGCTGGCGCAACGGGCGAGCCTGCTGCTGCTCGACGAGCCGACCACCGGCCTCGACCTCGGGCACGCGCAGGCACTGCTGGAACTGATCGACCGGTTGCGGCGCGAGGACGGCATCACGGTGGTGTCGACCCTGCACGACCTGACGTTCGCCGCGCAGTACGCCGACCAGGTCCTGCTGCTCGACGGCGGCCACGCGGTCGCCACCGGCCCGCCCGCCGAAGTGCTCACCGCCGCAGCGCTGGCCCGCTACTACGGCGCGACGGCGGAGGTGAGCACGACGGAGCGCGGGGAACTGGCCGTGCTTCCGACCCGCCCCGGAAAGAAGTAGAACCTGTTACAGTCGGGCGCATGATCCTCGAGCGTTTCCGGGTGAACGGCAGGGTCGCCGTCGTCACCGGCGCCGGGCGCGGGATCGGCGCGGGCGCAGCCGTCGCGCTCGCCGAAGCCGGCGCGGACGTGGTGATCTCCTCCCGCACGAAATCCGACCTCGACACCGTCGCCGGACGGGTCGCCGCGACCGGCAGGCGGGCGCACGTCGTGCCCGCCGATCTCAGCGATCCGGCGGCCGCGGCCGCGCTCGCGCAGGCCGCGGTCGGCGAGTTCGGCCGCATCGACATCGTGGTGAACAACGTCGGCGGAACCTATCCCCGCCCGCTGCTGGAGACCACCCCGGACTTCCTGGAGGAGGCGTTCCGGTTCAACGTCTCGACCGCCCACGCCCTCACCAGCGCGGCCGCCTCCCTGATGACCGACGGCGGTGCGGTCGTGAACATCTCCTCGAACATGGGCCGTGTCGCGGGGCGCGGGTTCGCCGCCTACGGCACCGCCAAGGCCGCGCTCGCGCACTACACGCGCCTGGCCGCCTACGACCTCGCGCCGCGGATCCGGGTCAACGCGATCGCCGTCGGGTCGGTGGCGACCTCGGCGCTGGCAGTCGTGGTGGACAACCCGGAGATCAAGGCCAAGATGGAGGGCGACACGCCGCTGCGCCGGCTCGGCGAGGTCACCGACGTCGCCGCGGCGATCGTCTACCTGGCCTCGCCCGCCGGTTCGTTCGTCACGGGAAAGGTGCTGGAAGTGGACGGTGGACTGCAGGCGCCCAACCTCGAACTCGGGCTGCCGGACCTATGACGTACCGGGTGGTGCAGTGGAGCACCGGCAACGTGGGGCGGCACGCCATCGCGGGCATCGACGCGCATCCGGAGCTGGAACTGGCCGGGGTCTGGGTGTCGAACCCGGACAAGGCCGGGAAGGACGCGGGTGAGCTGGCCGGGCTGGGCCGGTCGCTCGGCGTCGAGGCGACCACCGACGCCGACGCGTTGCTGGCCCTGAAACCGGACTGCGTCGTGTACACGGCGATGGCGGACGACCGGTTGGGGGAAGCGCTGGCCGACTTGCAGCGGATCCTGCGGGCGGGGGTGGACGTCGTGTCCAGCAGCCCGGTCTTCCTGCAGTTCCCGGACGGCGTGGTGCCCGGGGAGGTGTCCGGACCGGTGCGCGCCGCGGCCGCCGAGGGTGGCGCGTCGCTGTGGGTCAACGGCGTGGACCCGGGTTTCGCCAACGACTGGCTCCCGCTGGTGCTGACCGGTGTGTGTGAACGGATCGACGAGGTGCGCTGCTTCGAGATCCTCGACTACTCGACCTACGACAACCGCAAGGTCGTCTTCGACATCATGGGTTTCGGCGGCTCACTCGACGAGACGCCGATGCTGCTGCAGCCGGGTGTGCTGTCGCTGGCGTGGGGCAGCGTCGTGCGTCAGCTGGCGGCCGGGCTGGGCGTCGAACTGGACTCGGTGGAGGAAAGCTTCGAGCGGCTCCCCGCGCGTTCGACGTTCGAGATCCCGAGCGGCACGATCCGCGAGGGCACGGCCGCCGCGCTGCGGTTCGAGGTGCGCGGCATGCGGGGCGGCCGCCCGGTGTGCGTGCTGGAACACGTGACACGGCTGCACCCGGATCTGGGACCGGACTGGCCACAGCCGTCCGGCCGGGGCTGCTACCGGGTGCAGGTGACGGGCGAACCGAACTACACGATGGACCTGCGGCTGGTCGGCACGGACGGCGACCACAACACGGCTGGCCTCAAGGCCACGGCGATGCGCCTGGTGAACGCGATCCCCGCGGTGGTGGCGGCACCGCCCGGGCTGCTGACGGCGCTGGACCTGCCGCTGGTCACCGGCCGCGGGCTGGTCAGTTGAACGATTCGGCGATCCCGATGCCGATCATCGTGCCGATCACGGCGATCGTGACCAGCCCGAATACGCTCGCCGCGAGCAGGCCGGTGCCGAAGGAACGCCAGGTGGTGTGTTTCAGGAGCCAGCCGGTGACGAGTGCGGCGAAGGTGACGCCGATGAAGACGTTCGCGTACTCCGGCGGGCGCCACCCGAGGTAGTCCTCGTAGGTGACGAGCGCGACGACGGCCAGCAGCCCGGTCGCCAGCGCGAAACCCAGGAGCGCCATCCTGGGCTTCGGCCGGCCCAGGCCGGTCACTCCTGCCGGTCGCCGACTTTGCCGTCGTCGGCGGCGGGTTCGTCGTCCCTGCCGCGCAGGCGTTCCGGCTCCTCGCGCGGCCCGCGGCGCCGGGCGAGGAAGAAGTAGACCATCGCGCCGAGGAAGACCAGGCCCGACACCCAGGTGTTGACCCGCAGCCCGAGGACATGCGTCGCGTCGTCGGTGCGCAGCAGCTCGACCCAGAAACGGCCGAGGGTGTACCCGGCGACGTAGAGCGCGAACGCGCGGCCGTGACCCAGCTTGAGCCTGCGGTCGGCGTAGACGACCAGTGCCGCGATGAGCAGGTTCCAGATCAGCTCGTACAGGAACGTCGGGTGCACCGGGCTGTCGGCCAGCGGGATGTTCCCGAACGCGATGCCGTTGGGTCCCTGGTCGGGGATCGTCGGGTTGTTCGGGTCGAAACGCTGGTAGATCTCCAGACCCCAGGGCAGTGTGGTGTGCGCGCCGTAGAGTTCCTGGTTGAAGTAGTTGCCCAGACGGCCGATCGCCTGCGCGGCCACGATTCCGGGTGCGATCGCGTCGGCCATCGCCGGCAGCGGCACACCCTTGCGGCGGCAGCCGACCCACGCACCGACCGCGCCGAGAGCGATCGCGCCCCAGATGCCGAGGCCGCCGTCCCAGATGTAGAGGGCCTTGACCGGGTCCTTGCCCTCGCCGAAGTAGCGCCACCAGTCGGTGATGACGTGGTAGAGGCGCCCGCCGACGAGGCCGAACGGCACCGCCCACACGGCGATGTCGACGACCGTGCCCTTCGTGCCGCCGCGCTGCACCCAGCGCCGGTCACCCCACCAGATCGCGAGGACGATGCCCGCGATGATGCACAGCGCGTAGGCGCGGATCGGGATCGGTCCGAGGTGCCAGACGCCACGGTCCGGGCTCGGAATCGTCGCGAGGAACACAGCCGAGGCGGAATTCACGTGGTCACCGTAACGTGCGCGGTGTGCGGTGCGTGTCTCAGCCCGGGCGGTTGAGCGCGGCCGAGCCGAGCGCGAGGACGCAGCCCAGCCCGAAGATCGCGGTGAGGTACCACGGGCCGCCCCGGGTCACGTTCCAGACGGCGATCAGAGCAGCCAGCACGGCGACGACGAGATTGCGCACTTGAAGGGGAGACGGCCTGGCCACGACCCCAGCCTGCCACGCGGGTTCAGCGCGTGAAGTCGAGGGTGGCCTCGAAGGGTTCGGTGAAGCTGAGCCTGCCGTCCTCCCCGCGCGCGCTTTCGCGGTACTCGCCCTCGGCCAGCTCGAACAGGACCGCCTGCCCCGCCGGATCGACGACCAGGTAGAAGGGCACGCCGGCCTCCGCGTAGAGCTGGCGTTTCAGCACCCGATCCAGCATCCGGCTCGACGGCGACACGATCTCCGCCGCCAGCAGGACATCCCGCGCCCGGTAATAGACCGTGTCCAGGTCCGGCGTCGTGACCACGGCCAGATCCGGAATCAGCAACCGCTGCCCGGGCAGCCGGACGTTGATCCCGGGCAACAGCTCGGTTCCGGACGGCAGCACCGGCAGCAGCGCGATCTGGAGCCGCTGCAGGATCCGTTGGTGACCCGACTTCGGCGCCGGGCTCACGAGCAGCGCTCCGTCGACCAGCTCGATGCGACTGCCGCGTTCCTCGGGCAGTTCGAGCGCTTCCTCGACGGTCCATGGATCGTCGTGCCACGGCACGAGACAGTCCGGTTTGACCGGTTCAGCTGGTGCTGCCACGGCTCACCTCCGTTCCCGCCGCAGGCCCTCTCCGGCCAGTGCGGCAGATCGTCCCCCGGTTCACTCGCACTGCGAGAGCAGTCTCCCGACCGGGTGCGACAGTCCTATCCCGCGGACGCGGCGCGGCGTTCCAGGGTGCGGTGCACCTTGCGCATGTCGTGCTCCGGCAGGGCTTCCGCCACCGTCAGCTCCGGCAGGAGGTCCGGCTCCGTGGTGAACGCCCGGAACACCGTCCCGATCGTGACGCCGTGGCCGGGTCGTGACAGCACCTCGACGGAATTCCCGGCCTGCACCGGGCCGGGTTCCAGCACCCGGAAATACGCGCCGGGCACCGCGCGGCGGGTGAAGGTCTTGACCCAGCCACGTTCACCGAGCCAGCCGGCGAACGTCCGGCACGGGATGCGCGGGCAGGACACCTCCAGCACCAGCGACTCGCCGACCCGCCACCGCTCGCCGATCACCGCACCGGTCAGGTCGAGGCCGGTCGTGGTCAGGTTTTCGCCGAACACGCCCGGCGGCAGATCGCGGCCCAGTTCCGCGGCCCACGCGTCGAGGTCTTCCCGCGCGTACGCGTACACCGCCTGGTCGTCGCCGCCGTGGTTGCGCAGGTCGCAGATCCGGTCGCCGGCCACGCCGCTTCCGCCGGTTCCCCGCGCTCCCGGCGCGGCCACCGCCACCGGCCCGTCGACGGGACGTTTGTCGATACCGGTGACCCCGAGGTCGGCCTCCGCCAGCGCCCGTTCCGCGCCGATGTTGACCGAGAGCACCTTCCCCGCGCTCATCTCCGGCGGAACCGGTCGGTCGATGTTCACCTGCGCGAGTTCATGGTCCATACGGCCAGTCTGCCGATCAGCCGGGCCGGAAGCTACGTGTTGTGGACGAAGTCGCCCCGGTGGTCCCGCGCCCACTGCCGGAAGGTGCGCGGCGCATGCCCGGTCACGGCCTCGACGGTGCCCGTCAGCGGTGCCGGTTCGCTGAGCCGCGATTCCCACGCGCGCAGGATCGCGTCGTACACCGGCGCCGGGATCGGGTGCGCTCCCTGGCCTCGTCCGGGGTCAGTTCCCGGACGGCGATCCGCTGCCCGAGCACGTCCCCGAGGATGTCCGCCTCGTGGATCGCGCCGACCCGCGCGTCCGGGAACGGCGTGTACACGGCCGACTCGGCGCTGGACTCGACGACCGCGGACGAGGACAGCAGCACGACGCGGTCGACGCCCGCCGCGAGCGCCGCCTTCGCGAACTCGTCCAGGCCGTGCGGGCGCGCGCACCAGTGACAAGGATCGTCATTTCCCACAACTTTGCTGTGCAAGCAAAGCTGTCGAAGCAGGCGGAGACACGTCAAGGGCCGCGTCTCCCGGAGGAAACGCGGCCCTGCGCGAAGAAGGATCAGGCCGTGGCGACCGTCTGGCGGACGCCCTCGGCCAGCTCGCCGGTCAGCGCGTGCACCGGTCCGGTTCCGCCCGCCGCGGCCGACACCAGCGCCGACCCCACGATCACGGCGTCCGCGAACCCGCCGATCTCGGCCGCCTGCTCGCGCGAGCGCACCCCCAGCCCGACGCCCACCGGCAGATCGGTGTGGGCCCGAGTGCGGCGCACCAGCTCGGAAGCATCGCTGCTCACCTGGTCACGGGCACCCGTGACACCCATGACCGCGGCGGCGTAGACGAACCCAGAACACGCCCGCGCCGTCAGATCGATCCGCTCCTCCGACGACGACGGCGCCACCAGGAAGATCCGGTCCAGACCGTGCTTCTCGGATGCGGTCGTCCATTCGGCCGCCTCGTCCGGCACCAGATCCGGCGTGATCATGCCCAGGCCACCGGCAGCGGCCAGATCGCGCGCGAACGCCTCGACCCCGTACCTGCGCACCGGGTTCCAGTACGTCATCACGACCGCGCGGCCACCGCGGGCCGCCACCGACTCCACGACCTCGAAGGTGTCGCGCAGCCGGAAACCGTTCTTCAGCGCGGCGTCCGCGGCGAGCTGGATAGTCGGGCCGTCCATCACCGGATCGGAGTAGGGAACGCCCACCTCGACGAGGTCCGCGCCGGCGTCCAGCATGGCGGCGAACAGGTCCTTCGAGCCCGGCACGGTCGGGTAGCCCGCGGGCAGGTAGCCGACCAGCGCCGCCCGGCCCTCGCTCTTCGTCCCGGCGAACAGCTCCGACAGGCTCACGACTCGTCCACCAATCCGAAGTACTTCGCGGCGGTGTCCATGTCCTTGTCGCCGCGGCCCGACAGGTTGACCACGATGAGCCCGTCGCGGCCCAGCTCCTGGCCGAGCTGGATCGCCCCGGCCAGCGCGTGCGCCGACTCGATCGCCGGGATGATGCCCTCCGTGCGGGACAGCAGCGCGAACGCGTCCATCGCCTCGGCGTCGGTGACCGGTCGGTACTCGGCGCGGCCGCTGTCCTTGAGCCAGGAGTGCTCGGGGCCGACGCCCGGGTAGTCCAGGCCGGCGGAGATCGAGTGCGACTCGACGGTCTGGCCGTCCTCGTCCTGCAGCAGGTAGGACACCGCGCCGTGCAGGTTGCCCGGGGTGCCCTTGGTCAGGGTCGCGCCGTGACGGGTGCCGTCGAGGCCCTCGCCGCCGGGCTCCAGGCCGACCAGGCGCACGTCCGGATCGTCGATGAAGCCGTGGAAGATGCCGATCGCGTTGGACCCGCCGCCGACACAGGCCGCGACCGCGTCCGGCAGCCGCCCGGTCTGTTCGAGGATCTGCGCGCGCGCCTCCTCGCCGATGATCTTGTGGAAGTTGCGCACCATCACCGGGAACGGGTACGGGCCCGCGGCGGTGCCGAAAATGTAGTGCGTGGTGCCGGAGTTGGTGACCCAGTCGCGCAGCGTCTCGTTGATCGCGTCCTTGAGCGTGCGCGAACCGGACTTGACGGGAACGACCTGAGCGCCGAGCAGCCGCATCCGGGCCACGTTCAGCGCCTGCCGCTCGGTGTCGACCTCGCCCATGTACACCACGCATTCGAGGCCCATCAGGGCGCATGCGGTGGCGGTGGCGACGCCGTGCTGGCCCGCGCCGGTTTCGGCGATGACCCGCTTCTTGCCCATCCGCTTGGTGAGCAGCGCCTGGCCCAGCACGTTGTTGATCTTGTGGGACCCGGTGTGGTTGAGGTCCTCGCGCTTGAGGAAGATCCGCGCGCCGCCCGCGTGCTCGGCGAAGCGCTCCGCCTCGGTGAGCAGCGACGGACGGCCGGCGTAGTCGCGCAGCAGGCGCTTGAACTCGGCCTCGAAGTCCGGGTCCAGGCGCGCCTTGTCGTACTCGGCGGACACCTCGTCGACGACGCCGACCAGGGCCTCCGGCATGAACCGGCCGCCGTAGGGGCCCCAGTACCCACGCTCGTCGGGGTCGTGCGCGCCGTGCTGCTCGTGCTCGCTCATCGGCTCGGCCTCGGGCACGCGGGATGCGAACCGGCGGTGACCAGCTTCATCAGCGCGCCCTTCGGGTCACCGGACGCCACCAGCCCCTCGCCGACCAGCACCGCGTCGGCACCGTGCCCGGCGTAGGCCATCAGGTCACCCGGACCGCGGACACCGGACTCGGCGACCTTCACGGTGTCGAACGGCAGACCCGGCGCGAGGCGGCCGAAGACGTCCCGGTCGACTTCGAGGGTGTGCAGATTGCGGGCGTTGATGCCGATGACCTTGGCCCCGGCCTCGAGCGCGCGGTCGGCCTCCTCGGCGTTGTGCACCTCGACCAGCGCGGTCATGCCCAGCGACTCGACTCGGTCGAGAAGGGCGATCAGCGCGTTCTGCTCCAGCGCGGCGACGATCAGCAGCACCAGGTCGGCGCCGTGCGCGCGGGCCTCGTGCACCTGGTACGGGCTGACGACGAAGTCCTTGCGCAGGATCGGGACGTCGACCACCGCGCGGACGGCGTCCAGATCGGCCAGCGAACCGCCGAACCGGCGCTGCTCCGTCAGCACGCTGATGACGCGCGCGCCCGCGGCCGCGTAGTCCTTCGCGAGCGAGGCCGGATCGGGGATGTCGGCCAGCTCGCCCTTGGACGGGCTGCGCCGCTTGACCTCGGCGATGACGCCGATCGACGAATCCCGCAGTGCCGACACGCCGTCGCGGGGCGGCGGCGCCTGCGCGGCGAGACGCTTCAACTCGTCGAACGGGAGCGCCTTCTCACGCTCGGCGAGATCCTCCCGGACGCCGGCGACGATGTCTTCGAGAACGGTCACGGCACAACCTCACCGGTTGTCGCACATTCACTCGAAAGCTGGCTCACAAACACCTTCCCCTTCCCGCAGAAAAGATGCTAACCCGCCCACCTGTGCGGACCGGTTCCGGGTCGGACTTGCCTTGTCCGGCAGCGATTTCGCCGCGCGCCTACCGGTCGGTAGTCGGATCTTCGCCCTCCGAAAGCGCCTCCCACAGCTCGGTGTCGGGATCCTTCACGGCCTTCTTCCGGCCGGCCGGGGCCTCGTACCGGGCACCCATCTTCGCCATGCGGCCGGCGCCCCTGATGGCGAACAACCCGGCCACCAGCATCAGAATTCCCGCCAGCAACGCGAGTCCGCGCCCGGCGAAGATCTGCCCGGTGGGCGCGCCGTCGGGGAATCCACCGAAGCGCCAGCCGTCGATCGCGATCCAGCCCGCGGCGACCCCGGCCAGCGCGACGACCACACCGAGCACGCGCCGCAGCACCCCGCCCGCGGCGACGAGCCCCGCGACCCCCGCCACGGCGAGCACCGCCAGCGGCACGAGCGCGCCCGACTCCTGCGCGCCGGTGTGCTTGTCCAGCACCATGCCGCGCACGCCCGCGTCACGGAGTTCGGCGAACCAGACCAGCTTCGACGAGCCCCACAGCGCCGCCGCGGCCAGCAGCAACGCGACCGCGACGATCCACAGTGGACGCTTACTGGACGCTGGCGACGTCATCGGCGGGGTCCAGCTTCCGCGGCGGTGCCATGGTCTGCGCGGCGGCGACCGCGGAGAGCACCGTGCGGGCCTTGTTCAGGCATTCGTTGTCCTCGTACTCCGGCACCGAGTCGGCGACGACGCCGCCGCCCGCCTGCACGTACGCGATCCCGTCCCGGATCAGGGCGGTGCGGATGGCGATGGCCGTGTCCGCGTCACCGGCGAAGTCGAGGTAGCCGACGACGCCGCCGTAGAGGCCGCGGCGGGTCGGCTCCAGCTCCTCGATCAGCTCCATCGCGCGCACCTTCGGGGCCCCGGAGAGCGTGCCCGCCGGGAAGCACGCGGCGACGGCGTCGAACGCGGTCTTGTCCTCGGCCAGCTCACCGGTCACCGTCGACACGATGTGCATCACGTGGCTGTAGCGCTCGATGGTGAAGAAGTCGACCACCCGTACCGTGCCCGGGCGGCAGACCTTGCCCAGGTCGTTGCGGCCAAGGTCGACCAGCATCAGGTGCTCGGCGCGCTCCTTCTCGTCGGCCAGGAGGTCCTTCGCCAGCTGGGCGTCCTCCTCCGGGTCCGCGCCGCGCCAGCGGGTGCCCGCGATCGGGTGCGTGGTCGCGCGGCCGTCCCGCACCGTGACCAGCGACTCCGGGCTGGACCCGACGATGTCGAAACCCTCCAGCCGCAGCAGGTACATGTACGGGCTCGGGTTGGAGGTGCGCAGGACGCGGTAGATGTCCAGCGCGTCGGCCTGTGTCGGGATCTCGAACCGTTGCGAGGGCACGACCTGGAACGCTTCACCGGCCTTGATCGCCTCGACCGCCTTGTCCACCGCGGCGAAGTAGTCGGCCTGGGTGCGGCGGCGCTCGAACTCGGGCGCCGGGCGGTCGAAGACGGCCGCCGTCGCGGGTGCGGCGGCACCGAGCCGCCCGGTCATGTCCTCCAGTCGGCGGACCGCGTCGTCGTAGGCCGCGTCGACCCGCTCCGGGCTGTCGTCCCAGTTGACCGCGTTGGCGATGAGCGTGACCGTGCCCTCGTGGTGGTCGAACGCGGCCAGATCGGTCGCCAGGAGCATGGTCAGCTCGGGGATGTCGATGTCCTTCTCGGCCAGCTCCGGCAGCTTCTCCAGCCAGCGGACGGCGTCGTAGCCGAGGTAACCGACCATGCCGCCGGTCAGCGGGGGCATGCCGGGCAGCGGTTCGGTGTGCAGCGCGGCGACGGTCTCGCGCAGCACGGTCAGCGGGTCACCCTCGCGCGGCAGGCCGGCGGGCGGCGTGCCCTCCCAGACCGCCTTGCCGTCACGCACGGTCAGCGCGGCCGGGCTGCGCACCCCGATGAACGACCAGCGCGACCAGGACTGCCCGTTCTCGGCCGATTCGAACAGGAACGTGCCCGGGCGGTCGGCCGCGAGCTTGCGGTAGAGCCCGACGGGCGTCTCGCCGTCGGCGAGCAGCCGCCGGACCACCGGGATCACGCGACGACCCTCGGCGAGGGCGCGGAACTCGTCGCGCGCGGGGCTCACCGATCCGAGACCGCCGTCGGTGGGATTCGCACTGACCATGGGGCCATTGTGCCGCTCGGCACCGACAGTCTTCGCACCGGGCCATTAATTCAAGCTACGTTGAATTTTGGCCGCGCCGGAGCCATGATGGAGGAGTGAGCACCGCGGAACAGCCTACGCCCGGCAAACGACGCGGCCGACGGCCAGGCGGCCAGGACACCCGTGCCGCGCTCCTGGACGCCGCGCGCCAGATTTTCAGCGAAAGCGGCTACGAAGGCGCCACGGTGCGCGCGATCGCCGCGCGGGCCGGTGTCGACGCCGCCATGGTGAACCACTGGTTCGGCGGCAAGGAAGCGTTGTTCGGCCAGGCCGTGCTGCAGTTGCCGTTCGACCCGGCCGAGCTGCTCGGCCAGCTGATGGACGGGCCGGTGGGCGACCTCGGGGAACGCATCGTGCGGCGGTTTCTGACCGTGTGGGACGCGACCGACGGCGGCGCGTTCCCGGCGCTCGTGCGCAGCATCGCCAGCCACGAGCTGGCGGCTCTGAGCCTCAGGGACTTCCTGATCCGGCACGTACTGGAAAACGTCGTCAAGCGGGTGTCGCCGGACCGGCCGGAACTGCGCGCGTCGCTGTGCGCGTCGCAGATGGTGGGTGTCGGCATGGGCCGTTACGTGGCGAAGTTCGAACCGTTCTCCACGACGGACGTGGAGACCCTCGCGGCGGCGATCGGCCCCACGCTGCAGCGCTACCTCACCGGCGACATCGGCTAGCGATCGTCGGCCAGCAGCAGCCGCTCGCCGCCGTCGAAGCAGGTGCGGGTGCCGGTGTGGCAGGCCGGGCCGGTCTGGTCGACACGCACCAGCAGCGTGTCGGCGTCGCAGTCGAGGCGGACCTCCCGGACGTGCTGCACGTGCCCCGACGTCTCCCCCTTGACCCACAGCTCCCGGCGGCTGCGCGAGAAGTACGTGCCGCGCCGCGTGGTCAGCGTGCGCTCCAGCGCCTCGTCGTTCATCCACGCCACCATCAGCACGTCCGAGGTCGCGTGGTCGACCACGACGGCGCAGACCAGACCGTCGGCGTTGCGCTTGAGCCGCTGGGCCAGTTCGGGTGCCAGGCTCACCGGACCTCGACCCCACCGGAGCGCAGGGCGTCCTTGACCGCACCGATCTTCAACTGTCCGAAGTGGAACACACTGGCCGCGAGCACCGCATCGGCACCGGCCTCGACCGCGGGCAGGAAGTGCTCCACCGAGCCCGCGCCGCCGCTGGCGATCACCGGCACCGTCACCACCTTGCGCGTCATGCCGATCAGCTCCAGGTCGAATCCGGCCTTGGTGCCGTCGGCGTCCATCGAGTTGAGCAGGATCTCACCGACGCCCAGCTCCTCACCGCGGGCGGCCCACTCCACCGCGTCGATGCCGGTGCCGCGGCGGCCGCCATGGGTGGTCACCTCGAACCCGGACGGCGTGGGCTCCTCGCCCTCCGGCACGCGGCGCGCGTCCACCGACAGCACGACGCACTGCGCCCCGAACCGGCGCGACGCCTCGCGCAGCAGCTCCGGGCGGGCGATCGCGGCGGTGTTGATGCTCACCTTGTCCGCGCCCGCGCGCAGCAGCCGGTCGACGTCGTCGCACGCCCGTACGCCACCACCGACGGTCAGCGGGATGAACACCTGCTCGGCGGTGCGGCGCACCACGTCGAAGGTCGTCTCGCGGTTGCCCGAGGACGCGGTGACGTCGAGGAAGGTCAGCTCGTCCGCACCCTCCGCGTCGTAGGCGCGGGCCAGCTCGACCGGATCGCCGGCGTCCCTGAGGTCGGCGAAGTTGACGCCCTTCACCACCCGGCCCGCGTCGACGTCCAGACACGGGATCACCCTCACCGCTACACCCATGCCACCAGGGTAGATGACCGGTTCCGAGCCTAGAGTGGTCGGAGTGTGGTGGGGGTTGCTGTGCGCGGTGGCCGCCGCGGTGGCGTACGGGACGGCGTCCGTCTTCCAGGCCGTCGCGGCTCGCGCGGTGGACGAGGGCACGTCCGGTGTGGATCCGCGGCTGCTGGTGCGCGTGCTGCGGCAGTGGCGGTTCGTGCTCGGCGTCGGGCTGGACGTGGCCGGGTTCGCGGCGCAACTGGCCGCATTGCGGGTGCTGCCGTTGTTCCTGGTGCAGGCGACGCTCGCGGCGAGCCTCGCGGTGACGGCGGTGGCCGCGCTGCGGCTGGGCGCCCGGCTGTCCGGCCGGGAGTGGACCGCGGTCGCGCTGGTGTGCGCGGGACTGGCCGTGCTCGGCTTCGCCGCCGCGAGTGAGGGATCGGACCCGGTGGGCACCGGGTTCCGCGTCGGGCTCCTGCTGGTCACCGCGGCGCTGGCCGCGGCGGGCTGGATCACCGGGCGCGCCACGGAACGCGTCCGCACGCCCGCGCTCGGACTGGTCTCCGGTCTGTGCTTCGGTGTCGTGGCGCTGGCCGGACGGGTCCTGGAGGTCTCCGGCGTCGTGGCCCTGCTGACCGATCCCGCGGCCTACGCGGTCGCGGCGGCGGGTGTGCTCGCGATGCTGTTCTACACCTCCGCCCTGCAGCGGGGCAGCGTCACGACGGCCACCGCGCTCATGGTGGTCGGCGAGACCGTGGTGCCGTCGCTGATCGGTGTGCTCGTGCTGGGCGATTCGACGCGGCCCGGGTTCGCTCCGGTGGCGGTGGCCGGGTTCGTCCTCGCGGTCGCGGCGGCGCTGGCGCTGGCCCGGTTCGGCGAGATCGACAGTCCACAAGGGAGCGACGAGCGGCACGGCGTGGCGTGATCCGCGCTACAGTGGCGGCATGTCGTCCTTCGAGCCGATCGCCGCCGAGAAGTACCTCCTGCTGACCACGTTCCGCAAGAACGGCACCCCGGTGCCGACCCCGGTCTGGGCGGCGGGCCACGACGGCGAGGTGGTGGTCTGGAGCGACCGGCAGGCTGGCAAGGTCAAGCGGGTCCGCAACAACCCCGAGGTCACGGTGCAGGGCTGCGACCTCCGCGGCAACCAGACCCACGGGCCCGTGGTGACCGGCCGGGCGCGGCTGCTGGACGACGAAGCCACCGAGCGGGCGCGGACGGCGATCGCGCGCAAGTACGGGATCGTCGGGCAGGTGACGATGTTTTTCAGCAGGCTGCGGGGCCGTCAGAAGACGATCGGGCTGGCGATCAAGCTCGCGGAGTGACCGCGTCGAGAGCCTGCGGCAGCGTGAACGCGCCGGCGTAGAGCGCCTTGCCGATGATCGCGCCCTCGACACCGTCGCACGCGAGGCCGGCGAGCGCCCGCACGTCGTCCAAACTGGACACTCCGCCGGAGGCGATCACCGGCGCGTCGGTGCGGGCGGCGACCTCGGTGAGCAGGTCGAGGTTGGGACCCTGGAGGGTGCCGTCCTTGCTGACGTCGGTGACGACATAGCGGCAGGCGCCGTCGCGGTCCAGGCGTTCCAGTACCTCCCACAGGTCACCGCCGTCGCTGGTCCAGCCGCGGCCCTTGAGGCGGTGGCCCTGCTCGGTGATGCGCACGTCGAGACCGATGGCGACACGGTCACCGTGCGTGGCGACGACCTTGGCCGTCCACTCCGGATCTTCGAGCACCGCGGTGCCCAGGTTGACGCGGCGGGCGCCGGTGGCCAGCGCGGCCTCCAGCGACGCGTCGTCCCGGATGCCGCCGGACAGCTCGACCTGCACGTCCAGCTCACCGACGACGCGGGAGATCAGCTCCTTGTTGGAGCCCTTGCCGAACGCGGCGTCGAGGTCGACGAGGTGGATCCACTCCGCGCCGTCCCGCTGCCAAGCCAGCGCCGCCTCCAGCGGGCTGCCGTAGGAGGTTTCCGTGCCCGCCTCGCCCTGGACGAGACGCACGGCCTGGCCATCGGCCACATCGACGGCGGGAAGCAGGGTGAACGTCACGCGGCCACTATAAGGAGGCCGTGGCGCCGTCCTGGTCAGAGGGTGCGGAGCCAGTTCTCCAGCAGGTGCGCGCCCGCGTCGCCGGACTTCTCCGGGTGGAACTGGGTCGCCCACAGCGGTCCGTTCTCGGCGGCCGCGACGAAGTCCTCGCCGTGGTGTGACCAGGTCACCTTGGGCTGCTGGCCGGGCAGGCCGGAGTCCAGCTCCCAGCGGCGGGCGGCGTAGGAGTGCACGAAGTAGAACCGGGTGCTCGCGTCGAGGCCGGCGAACAGCTGCGAGTCCCCCGGCGCGCGAACGGTGTTCCAGCCCATGTGGGGGACGACGTCGGCGTGCAGGCGCTCGACCGTGCCGGGCCACTCGCCGGTGCCCTGGGTCTCGACGCCGTGCTCGACGCCCCGCTCGAACAGGATCTGCATGCCGACGCAGATGCCCAGCACCGGACGCCCCCCGGCGAGACGGCTGCCGATGATCTTCTCGCCGCCGACGGAGAGCAGGCCAGCCATGCAGGCGGCGTAGGCCCCCACCCCCGGGACCACGAGCCCGTCGGCTTCGAGGGCGGCGTGCGGATCGGCGGTCACCTCGACCTCGGCGCCGGCGCGCCGGACAGCGCGCTCGGCGGAGCGCAGGTTCCCCGATCCGTAGTCCAGAATCACGACGCGAGCCACCTGACCAGTCTAGAGGCTCCGCGACGGTTGTTCCGCCGGGCGGCCGCGCGCGGGCTTTGTCGTGCCGGGCGGAAGCGGCTCCGCCGGGACGGACGGCCCCGGGCGGCTTCGGGCACGCGGGGCGTCCGGGTGGTGGCCGGACTGGCGGTTCCGTCGAGCGACTCCGAGGCGTTGGATGTCGGGTGGAGGGGGCATGCGGCGCCGGGATGCCGCGCGAGGGAGTGACGATGTCGTCGCAGAGCGAAGTGCGGATCGCCGATCTGGCCGGGGAGCTGGCCAAGTCGCTGGACGGTCTGGAGGGCGCCCGCCTGGACCGGGACGAGGTGCGCGACCTGCTCGAAGGGCTGGCCACGATGGCGAGCGCGGTGACCCGCCTCCTCGATGACCTGCGCGCCTGCCCGGCGCTGCGGACGCGGGAGCACGAGCTGGGCCTGCTCGCCTACCAGACGATCCACAGCAAGCTGGAGCAGTCCGCCGCGGCGGCCGAGGACCTGGCGGTCGGCGCCGAGGCCCTGTGCCGCCTCCTGCCCCACACGCCGTGAGGGGCCGCGACGGGACCTGAGGCGAAAATCGCCTCCGCTGCCGGAGGGCGCATCCTCGTGCGCGGAGTGTGGTGGCGGACGGCGGGTGCACCGCGTCGAGGCGGTGGGCGAGGCGAGGTCGTGGCCGGCCACCTCCCGGCTCTCCATTCCACTGTAGACATACGGGGAGCCACGGCACCTCTACTGTGGACCCCGGGCCCGGAATGCTTCCCGTCCCCCGCACCCGAACGACGCAACCTCGACTTAAGTTGAAGTCAAGGCTAGGCTGGCGCCGTGACCAAGCTTGCCGACCACCTGACCATCGGCCAGGTCGCGGACCGCAGCGGCGTGCCGCACACCGCATTGCGCTTCTACGAGGACCGTGGCCTGATCTCGTCGGAGCGCTCGGCCGGGAACCAGCGCCGCTATCCGCGGTCGGTGCTGCGCCGGATCGCGTTCATCCGTGCCGCGCAGCGGGTGGGACTGAGCCTCGAAGAGATCCACGACGCCCTGTCCACCCTGCCACACGATCACGCTCCGACGAAGGCCGACTGGGCCCGGCTGTCCCGCGGTTGGCAGGACGAACTAGACGCCCGGATCGACGCGCTCCAGCGGCTGCGTGACCGGCTCACCGGGTGCGTCGGCTGCGGGTGCCTTTCGCTGCGCGTGTGCGGGCTCTACAACACCGACGACCGGATGGCGCAGTACGGGCCGGGCGCGCGCGGTCTCAAGCCGGCAGCCGAGGGCGGCGCGTAGGCGCAGCCGCGCTGCGGCGGCGGTTCCGCGGGTCACCCGCTCCTCCGCGGTACGATCTCGCGGCCGGTCGACCGCCAGTCACCGGCTCATGGGCGAAGCGGGGCTGGGCGAGCGGCAGTCACCCCGGCCGGGGTCGGGCGGCGGTCGCTCCCAGGCGGAACAGGGCCGAATCGAGCCGCGGCGGACACCGGGGCAGGGTGGCGGCGGATCCGGCTCGGTGCCGCTCGAAGCCCGTGGCGCGGCGGCGTGCCGTTCCGTCATCGGCGCCGCTCCGAGAGCGGACGGCACACCGCAGTCGCACGGTGTGGTCCGCAGTGCGTGGTCGAGCGCCTTGAACCCGGGCGCGCGGATGCCGCGCCAGAGCCCGGTCCAGCGCAATGTCCCGTCGCAGCCGAAGTCGGCCAGCATACGGGTCACGTAGCAGGACAGGCATTCCCGTTCCTGCGGCTCGGTCCACAGGTCGAGGAGGCCGGTGGCGGTGTGGAGCATGGAGATCATCCCCTTCGGTTCGTGCTTCTTGCTTACCAGGGGCCACCGACAATCCAGGCTCGCTTCCGTCGAGCGTGACGCGGCGTTCGTCGTTGCCCGAACGACGTCCGACTCACCCGAGCGGGCGCCTCCGAAGTACCTCGGTCGTCACTGAATGAGCACAATGAGGAGGTGCGAATCAGGCCAGCCGATGTCACCGACGCCGAAGCGGTGTTCGCCATCCTCGACGCGTCCCACGGTGCCAGCCGGTCCGCCTTCGACCACAACTACGAAGAACTCATCGCCGCGATGACCTACGACGGCGCCGATCTCCTGGTCGCGGACGCCGACGGCGAGGTCGCCGGGTACGCGCTGGCCGCACGGATGCTGTCGCTCTCCGCGAACGGGCCGGTCAGCCAGCTGCTGGAGCTGGTGGTCGCGCCCGCGCACCGCGGACGAGGCGCAGGCGGACTACTGGTGGACGCGATCATCCGCCGGGCGCGGCGCGGTGGCGCCGTGGAGGTGACGGTCGCGACGCGGACCGCGCGGGGGTACTACGTGCGACGGGGGTTCACCGAGACCGCCGCCTGCCTGACGTTGCCACTGACCTGAACCCGCTCCCGGGCCGCCGGGAGACGGTACGGCGCCGCGAGCACGAAGGCGCGCCCGCGGGAACGTGGGACTCGCCGACGGGAACGTGGGACTCGCGCGGGCCGGGGCGGGGTCAGCGCTCGGGGGTGCGGCGGGGGCGGGGGCGGCCGAGCAGTTTGCGGCCGACGTCGAGAAGGGCCTCGCGCAGGGTGTCGTCTCCGTAGTGCGCCAGTTCGGGTGATCCGCCCGCCAGTGCGATGCCCGCGAGGGCCGCGTGGGCGGCCACGTCGCGTGCCGGGTCGGGGTCGGGACCCGTCAGGATGGACATCATCCCGACCATCGCGCTTTCCTTGCCGAAGAAGTGCTTCTCCAGCGCCCGCGACACGCCCGGGTCGCTCGAAAACAGCGCCACCAGCGCCCGGTGCCGCACCACGATGTCGACGAAACCGTCGAGCAGGTGGTCGATCCGCGCGCCTGGCCTGCGCTCGCGGGCCGCCTCCCCGACGATCGATTCCAGCTCGCGCAGTGCGGGCTCGACCACGGCCTCGGTGATCTCGTCCTTCGCCTTGAAGTGGTAGTACACCGCCGCCTTGGTGACGCCCAGTGCGTCCGCGATCATCTGCAGCGACGTGCCCTCGACACCGTGCTCGGTGAACAACCGCAGAGCCGTGGCGAGCAGGCGCGTACGGGTGTCCTCGTGACCGGCCACGGCTGCCATCGACTGTCGAACCTCCTCGTCGGCAGCCGAAGAGTACGCGACCCGGATCTTCCCGGCAAACGTTTGGGAGCCTAGCCGTGCGGCTAGTCACACACTAGCCGATCGGCTTGTAGCGCACTTGCCGATCGGCTAGCTTCGATATCACCGGATCGGATGTCACCCGAATATGAATTGGAGCCGACCCGTGGCCACCCTGCTCTACCGCCTCGCCCGGTTTTCCTTCCGACGGCGCTGGCTCGTCGCGAGTGTCTGGACGGCGATCCTGCTCGCCCTGGGCGGCGGCGCGCTGACGCTGTCCGGCCAGATGTCCAATACCGTGACCATTCCGGGCACGGAGGCCCAGCAGGCCATCGATCACCTGAAAGACAAGTTTCCGCAGGCCGCAGCTGGGAACGCCACGGCGCGCGTGGCCATCGAGGCGCCGGACGGGCAGAAGCTGACCGACCCGGCCGCGCAGGCGACCGTCGAGGAGATGCTCGCCAAGGTCAAGACGGCGCCGGGCGTCACGATGGTCGCCGACCCGTACCAGGCGAAGACCGTCTCCGCGGACGGGAACATCGCGATGGCCCAGGTGAGCTACAACGTCCCCGCGACAGACGTCACGGACAGTGACCGCGAAGCGCTCAAATCCGCGGCCAACGCCGCCAAGGGCGCCGGTTTCACCGTCGAGTTCGGTGGCGACGCGATCCAGGGAGTGCCCGCCACCGAGGCCACCGAAGGCGTCGGGGTCATCGTCGCGGCGATCGTCCTGGCGATCACGTTCGGCTCGGTCGTCGCGGCGGGCCTGCCGCTGCTGACCGCCCTCATCGGCGTCGGCGTGGGCATGGCGGGCGTCATGACGGTGTCCGGGTTCGTCGACCTGAACTCCAACACCCCGATCCTGGCGCTGATGCTGGGCCTGGCCGTCGGCATCGACTACGCCCTGTTCATCGTCTCCCGGTACCGGCACGAACTCGCCGAAGGGCACGATTTCGAGCAGGCCGCCGGCCGCTCGGTCGGCACCGCCGGGTCCGCCGTGGTGTTCGCCGGTCTCACCGTGATCATCGCGCTGGTCGGGCTGACCGTCGTCGGCATCCCGATCCTCGGCCAGATGGGCATCGCGGCCGCCGTGACCGTGGCCATCGCGGTCCTCATCGCGCTCACCCTGCTGCCCGCGCTGCTCGGGTTCGCCGGGCGCAAGGTGGTCGGCAAGCGGGCACGCCCGAAGCACAACGGCAAGCCCGCGCTCGGCGAGCGCTGGGCGCGCCACGTCGGCCGTCACCGCGTTCCGGTGCTGGTCACCGCCGTGCTGGGGCTGGTCGTCGTCGCGATCCCGGCGCTGAGCATGCAGCTCGGCCTGCCCACCGACGCCACCGCCGCCCCGGACTCGACGCAGCGCAAGGCCTACGACCTGATCAGCGAGGGCTTCGGCGAGGGCACCAACGGACCGCTCATCGTCGTCATCGATTCCGCGGAGGCGCCCGATCCGCGCCTGGCCGCGACGGAAGCCACCGACTCGATCTCCCGGTTGCCCGACGTCGCCGCGGTGACCCAGGCGCAGTTCAACGCCGAGGGCGACACGGCGCTGCTCACCGTCATCCCGAAGAGCGGCCCGAGCAGCGAGGACACCGAGAACCTCGTCGCGAGCATCCGCGACCAGTCCGACCGGTTGTCCGGCGCCACCGGCGCGAAGCTGTCGGTGACCGGGCAGACGGCGCTGCAGATCGACGTGTCCGAGAAGATGGCGGGCGCGATGGTGCCCTACCTCAGCCTCATCGTCGGGCTCGCGTTCCTGCTGCTGATGCTGGTCTTCCGCTCGATCATCGTGCCGTTGAAGGCGACGCTGGGCTTCCTCGGCTCGGTCGTGGCGACCTTCGGCGCGGTGGTCGCGGTGTTCCAGTGGGGCTGGCTCAACGATCTGCTCGGTGTGGAGTCGACCGGCCCGATCATGAGCATGCTGCCGATCCTGCTGATCGGTGTGCTCTTCGGCCTCGCGATGGACTACCAGGTTTTCCTGGTGACGCGGATGCGCGAGGACTACGTGCACGGCGCCGACGCCCGCGACGCCGTGGTCAGCGGCTTCCGGCACGGCGCCCGCGTCGTGGTCGCCGCCGCGCTGATCATGATCAGCGTGTTCGCCGGGTTCGTCGCGGCCGAGCTGTCGCTGATCCAGTCGATCGGGTTCGCGCTCGCGTTCGGCGTCCTGGTGGACGCGTTCGTGGTGCGGATGTCGATCGTGCCCGCGGTGATGTCACTGCTCGGCAAGCACGCGTGGTGGCTGCCGAAGTGGCTGCAGCGGGTGCTGCCGAACGTCGATGTCGAGGGCGAGGGCCTGAAAAAGCACCTCGACGACCGGCGCGAGCTGGAAGAAGCGCGGAGCTAAGGAGTGTTTCCTCAGCGGCGGAGCCGCTTGAGGTGGGCCGTCAACTTGCACCGCCGCGGGTTTGATTCTGCGGGGTCGCGCGGAGCGCGTCCGTTGAGGGCGGTGGCGGGCAGGCGGGAGGGGCCGCCACCCGCACCGCCACGCAAGCCACTTCCGAAACAGTTCTAGGACACCAGCCAGGCGATGGCGCCACCGACGGCCAGGAGTGCTGCGACGAGCAACAAGCCCGCCAGCACCTTGGCCGTCTTCCACGTGCTGTAGACGCCGCCGACGAGGAACCCGCCCAGCGCCAGCAGGAGAACGGCCACGAGCTCCTTGCTCACAGGACACCCTTCGTGGACGGGATGCCGCCCGCGCGCGGGTCCGGCTCGGTCGCGGCCCGCAGTGCGCGGGCGACGGCCTTGTACTGGGCCTCGGCGATGTGGTGCGGGTCGCGGCCGTGGATGACCCGCACGTGCAGCGCGATCTGCGCGTGGAACGACAGCGAGTCGAACACGTGGCGGGTCAGCACGAACGGGTAGTTGCCGCCGATGGTGAACGTGGTGAACTGCTCCGGCTCCCCCACGTGGACGCAGTACGGGCGACCGGACACATCGATCGCGGCGTGGGCCAGCGTCTCGTCCATCGGGATCCACGCGTCGCCGAAGCGGCGGATGCCCGCCTTGTCGCCCAGGGCCTGGCGGATCGCCTGCCCCAGCACGATCGCGGTGTCCTCGACCGTGTGGTGCGCGTCGATCTCGATGTCACCCGTCGCGTCGATCTTCAGGTCGAGCGACCCGTGCACGCCGAACGAGTTGAGCATGTGGTCGTAGAACGGCACGCCGGTGGACACCTCCACCTGCCCGGTGCCGTCGAGGTCGACCACCACGGTGATCGAGGACTCCTTGGTGGTCCTGGAAACCTTGCCGACCCGGCTCACCGCGGGACCTCCTTGCTCGCCGCCAGAAAGGCGTCGTTCTCCTCCGGGGTGCCGACGGTCACCCGCAGGTGCCCCTCGATGCCGACGTCGCGGATCAGCACCCCGTTGTCCACATAGGCCTGCCAGCTCGCCTTCGCGTCGGCGAAGCGGCCGAACAGGATGAAGTTCGCGTCGCTGGGCACCGGCGTGAAGCCCAGGCCCAGCAGCCCTTCGACGACGCGCTCGCGCTCGGCGGCCAGCTTGGCGACCGTCGCCAGCGTCTCGTCCGCGTGCCGCAGCGCCGCCCGCGCGGCCGCCTGCGTCAGCAGCGACAGGTGGTAGGGCAGGCGCACCAGCTGCAACGCGTCGATCACCGCCGGGGCGGCCGCGAGATAGCCGAGGCGGCCGCCGGCGAACGCGAACGCCTTGCTCATCGTGCGCGACACGATCAGCTGCGCCGGGTAGGTCTCGATCAGCTCGACCGCGCTGCGCTGCGACGAGAACTCCGCGTACGCCTCGTCCACCACGACGATGCCCGGCGCGGCGCGCAGCACCGGTTCCAGCTCGTCGAACGGGATCGACCCGCCGGTCGGGTTGTTCGGGCTGGTCACGAACACGACGTCGGGCCCGCGCTCGGCGACGATCTTCGCCGCCGCGCCGGTGTCGAGCGTGAAGTCGTCCCGGCGCGGCGTCGCGACCCAGTCGGTGCGGGTGCCCGCCGCGATGATCGGGTGCATCGAATACGACGGCTCGAAACCCAGCGCGCTGCGGCCGGGACCGCCGAACGCCTGCAGGATCTGCTGCAGCACCTCGTTGGACCCGTTGGCGGCCCACAGGTTCCGCTCGGTCAGCGGCACGCCCGTCGCGCCGGACAGGTATGCGGCGAGGTCCTGGCGCAGCGCGATCGCGTCGCGGTCCGGGTAGCGGTGCAGGCCAGCGGCCACCTCGCGCACGGCCTCGGTGACGTCGTCGACCAGGGCCCGCGGCGGCGGGTACGGGTTTTCGTTGGTGTTGAGCCGGACCGGGACGTCCAGCTGCGGCGCGCCGTAGGGGCTGCGGCCCCGCAGGTCCTCGCGCAGCGGCAGGTCTTCCAGTCGGATGTCGTCGGAACTCACTCGGCTCCTCCCGGGAAGCGCGCCGTCACGGCTTCCCCGTGCGCGGGCAGGTCTTCGGCGTTGGCGAGCGAGACGACCTTGCCGGCCACCTCGCGCAGCGCCGCTTCGCTGTAGTCGATGACGTGGATGCCGCGCAGGAAGCTCTGCACGGACAGGCCCGAGGAGTGCCGCGCGTAGCCGCCGGTGGGCAGCACGTGGTTCGAGCCCGCGCAGTAGTCCCCGAGGGACACCGGGGCGTACGCGCCGACGAACACCGCGCCCGCGTTGCGCACCCGCGCCGCGACCGCGCGCGAGTCGGCCGTCTGGATCTCCAGGTGCTCGGCCGCGTAGGCGTCCACGACCCGCAACCCGTCATCCACAGTGGACACCAGCACGGTGCCGGACTGCCTGCCGCGCAACGCGTCACCGATGCGCTCGGTGTGCTTCGTGGCGGCGACGCGCTGGTCCAGCTCGCGGTCGACCGCGTCGGCCAGCTCCTCCGACGTGGTGACCAGCACGCTCGCGGCGAGCGGGTCGTGCTCGGCCTGGCTCACCAGGTCGGCGGCCACGTGCACCGGATCGGCGCTCTCGTCGGCCAGAATCGCGATCTCGGTCGGGCCCGCCTCGGAGTCGATGCCGATCAGGCCGCGCAGCAGGCGCTTGGCGGCGGTCAGGTAGATGTTGCCCGGCCCGGTGACCAGGTCGACCGGGACCATCTCGGCGCCGTCGGTGTCGGTGCCGCCGTAGGCCAGCAGCGCCACGGCCTGCGCGCCGCCTGCCGCCCACACCTCGTCGACACCCAGCAGCGCGGCGGCGGCCAGGGTGGTCGGGTGCGGGAGCCCGCCGAACTCGGCCTGCGGCGGCGAGCACAGCACCAGCGAGCCGACGCCCGCGACCTGCGCCGGGACGACGTTCATCACCACGCTCGACGGGTACACGGCCAGGCCGCCGGGCGCGTACAGGCCGACGCGCTCGACCGGCACCCAGCGCTCGGTGACCGTGCCGCCCTCGACGACCGTGGTGGTCACGTCGGCGCGGCGCTGGTCGGCGTGCACCGTGCGGGCGCGGGCGATCGACTCCTCCAGCGCGGCGCGCACGGCAGGGTCGAGCCTGGTCAGCGCCGACTGGATCTCCTCGCGCGGCACGCGGACGCTCGACGGGCGCACCCTGTCGAACTTCTCGGTGTACTCCAGCACCGCCTCGACCCCGCGCTCGCGAACCGCGTCGACCACCGGGCGGACCTGATGCAGCGCCGCGTCCACGTCGATCTCGGCACGCGGGAGCGTGGCTCGGAGTTCGGTGGCGGAGGGCACGCGTCCGCGCAGGTCGATACGGTTCAACATGGGTCTAGGGTACGAGTTGGAACCTTGACGACGACCAGGGAGGTAGCCCGTGCTCCGGATCGGCTTGTGCCAGCTCACATCGAGTGCCGAGCCCGCGGAGAACCTGGCCCCGATACGCGAGGGCGTGGCGCGCGCGGCGGGCGAGGGCGCCAGGGTCGTCGTGTTCCCGGAGGCCGCGATGGCGCGGTTCGGGGTGCCGCTCGGGCCGGTCGCTGAGCCGCTGGACGGGCCGTGGGCCAAGTCGGTGGCCTCGATCGCGGACGAGCACGGTGTGCTGGTGGTGGCGGGCATGTTCACCCCGCACGAGGACGGCCGGGTGCGCAACACACTGCTCATCACCGGGCTGGGGCACCACACCGGCTACCACAAGATCCACCTCTACGACGCGTTCGGCTTCCGCGAGTCCGACACGGTCGCGCCGGGCGGAGAGCCGGTGACGGTCCAGGTCGACGGCGTCACGCTGGGCTTCGCCACCTGCTACGACGTGCGGTTCCCGGAGCTGTTCCGCGCGCTGGCCGACCGGGGCGCGTCCGCGGTCGTGCTGCCCACGTCGTGGGGTGCGGGCGAGGGCAAGCGCGACCAGTGGGAGGTGCTGGTGCGGGCGCGGGCGCTCGACTCCGGCTGCTGGGTGCTGGGCTGCGGGCAGGCGGATCCGGTGGCCGCGGGCGTCGAGGTGAACCCGAAGGCGCCGACGGGCATCGGGTACTCGACCGTGGCCGACGGGTTCGGGCGCGTGCGCGCCCAGCTGGGCGCGGGGCCGGAATCGGTGGTCGTGGACGTGGACCCGGAGGTCACGGACAAGGCCCGCAACGCGACGGGCGCACTGGCCAACCGGCGGCTTTAGGCCATCCCCTCTTCGATGGCCAGCCGGGTGAGTTCGGGGCGGCGGCGACGGCCCGTCTTGTCGCGGATGCGGTCGAGGTAGGAGCGCACGGTGCGGACGCTGATCGACATCGTCTCGGCGATGTCGGCGTCCCGTTCGCCCGCGGCGACCAGGGACAGCACCTGGCGTTCGCGGTCGGACAGGACGCTTTTCACACCGGCGCGCGGCCGGGTGGAGTCCAGCAGGTAGGACGCGAGCGTCGGCGACACGTAGGAGTTGCCCGCGGCGATTTCGCGGATCGCGTGGAGGATGTCGTCACCGTCGGCGTCCTTCGACAGGTATCCGCGGGCGCCCGCGGAGATCGCGCCGAGCACCTCGTCCTGGCCGGCATGCGCGGAGACCACCAGCACCTTGTGCCCCATCCGCACCACCTCCTGCACCGCCTGCGAGTCCGTCACGCCGCGCAATTTGAGGTCGAGCACCACCACGCAGCCGCCGGGCTCCTGGGCGGTGGCGAAGTCGGCGACCGATTCCGCGACGGGGCCCAGCTCGACGTCGGGCGCGGCGGACAGCACGTTCGCCACCGCGTAGCGGTACAGCGGGTGGTCCTCGATGACGCCGACCCGGATGGGCCCGCCCTCGTTCGCGGCCATGGGACCTCACTCCCTGTGGGCATTTTTCCCGGCAGCGGATACCGGTTCCGCGTTTATTCTGTACCAGGAGCAAGGAGAAGCGAGTTGACCGCTGCCGACGCGGGGGTCTCCGCCGGTGGCGGGACCGGCCCCCGAGCACCCCGGACCCGCCGGATCACCGTGGCGCCGTTCGTGCTGCCGATCTCCTTCGCGCAGATCGCGGTCTGGGAGTGCGCGCTGATCGCGGTCCTCCTCGCCGTCCAGGGCGTGCTGCCCGCGAAGCTCGTCGTCACCGCGCTGGCGCTCGTGGTCGTCGCCGGCACGTCGGTGCGGTTCGCGGGACGGCACCTGGCCGGCTGGGCGCTGACGTGGGTGTCCTACCGGCTGCTCCAGCACGACGAACGCCGCCAGGCCGCCGATCCGCTGCGGGTGCTCGCGCACGACTTCCGGTTGCGGCAGCACGTCGACCGCGCCGGGAACCGGTTCGGCGTGGCCGGGGTCGGCGACGGCTGGACCGCGGTCATCCGGCTGCGTGCGGGCGTCGAGCCGGACGTGGCGCGGGTCCTCGACCTCCTGCGGGCCGCCTGCGAGAACCCGGAGATCCCGTTGTCGGGCGCGCAACTGCTGGTGCGCACCAGTTTCGGTGAGCGGACGTACCTGGTGGCCGTGCGCTTCCGCGAGCACGACGCGCCGCTGGCCGCGCTGGCCCGCGGCGGCGGTGAGCCCGGCGAGCTGCGCGCGACCACGAGGGCCGCGCTGGCACTGATGGGCGCCCTCGCCAAGGCCGGGTACGGCAGCACGCTGCTGGAGGCCGGCGAACTCGCGACCGAACTGCGCGCCAGCCTCGGCACCGACTTCCCCTCCCGCACCCCGATCACCGACGGGTGGCGGTCGTGGTCGGCCGGGGGCGTCACGCAGGCCGGGTTCGCGCCGCTGACCCGCGAAGACGTGCCCGTGCTGCTGACCACGACCTCCGACGGCGCGGCACTGACGGTCACCTCGTACACCTTGCGGCGCAACCGTTTCGGGCGACTCACGGACGAGGTGACGCTGCGACTGGCGCGCTACGCCGGCTCCCGGCGCCCGCCCCGCACGCGGGACCTCGGAGTGCCGGTCGTGCCGCTCTACGGACGGCACGCCTCCGCGGTGCGCCGCACCCTGCCGCTCGCCCTGCCCGGCTAGAACCTGGCCCCATGCGGCAGTCGTGGCGCTTGACGCCACCGGCGACCCGCATGGAGCTGATGTCGGGAAATCACCAACTTCCGTAGGTTCCCCGCGCCGCTGTCCGAGAAATAGGTTCTTCGTTGTCACCGGGGAATCACCACAATGCGCGGGAGGGAAATTCGTCATGCGCAAATCGATCGCGACGATCGCGGCGGCGGCCGCACTCGCCACGTCCGGACTGGCCACAGCGGAGGCCGCGACACCCCTGATCATCGGGGGCAGCACGGTTTCCTCCGCACCGTGGGGCGCGCAGATCTACTGGGACGACGCGACCGCTTTCGACGGTTTCGAATGCTCCGGCACGATTATCGCACCGCAGTGGGTGTTGACCGCGCAGCATTGTCTGAACGAGCCCGGAATGCACGTGAAGGTCGGGGATGTGGCACTCGGCGAGGGCACCGGGGCCGATGTCGACCGGCAGGTCGCCTCGCCGGACGGGGACATGGCGCTGCTGCACCTGACCAGCTCGGTCGACACCACGTACATGGAGCTGGCCGACGCGGCGCCGTCGCCGGGCGACACCAACGAGATCTACGGCTGGGGCCGCACCGAGAACGACAGCCCGCCGTCGGACACGCTCAAGACCGCGACGGTCGAGGTGACCGGCACGAGCTCGGACGCCTACAACGGTGAGGCGATCGCCAGCCGCGGCGTCGACGGCTCGTCCTGGCACGGCGACTCGGGGGGCCCGCAGCTCGCCGACGGCAAGCAGGTGGGCGTGTGCTCGACCGGCGAGAACTCCGGTTCGGACATCAACGGCACGCAGAACTACGCCAGCGTGGCCGCCAACCGCGACTGGATCCGCGGCACCGCGGGCGTCTAACCCATCAGCGGTGTCGGGTCGGCGAACACGGCGGCCAGCGCGCCGGTGCAGGCGGCGACGGCCTGCACGTCCGGGCCGAACCTGGTGACCGTCACCAGGTCGGTTCCGGGCAGCGCGGTCGTCGCCGCGAAGGTGTGCAGCAGGGTGGCCAGGTGCTCGGGCGCGTCGGTGATGTTCTGGCCGCCGAGGACGACCTGGTCCGGGTTGACGACGTCGCGCAGCAACGCCACCGCGCGGCCCATCGTCGCCGCCCGCTCGGCGAAGGCGCCCCGGTCGGTCTGGGCGTTGACGGTCGCTTCGAGGCAGCCGGTGCGCCCGCACGGGCAGCGCACGTCGCCGCCGACCGGCAGGTGCGCGACCGTGCCTGCCTGACCGGGGCCGCGGTGCAGGACGCCGTCGACGACGATCGCCGTGCCGACGACCTGCCGCGCGTAGAAGTAGAGCAGGCTCGGGTACTGCTTGCCCTCGCCGAACAGCAGTTCGGCGTGCGCCATCGCGGGCACGTGCCCGTCGACGTGCACCGGCAGCCCGGTCCCCCGCGCCAGTGCGGCGCCGGCCGGGACCCGGTGCCAGCCCAGCCGCTCGTGCGTGACCAGTCCGCGGGCGATATCGACCTGTCCGCCGGTGGCGAGCCCGAGCCCGACGATCCGGCGGTCCCGCCAGCGGCGCAGGAACGCGCGGACCTTCGCGACGAGGAACGCGAGCCCATCCTCCGCACCACCCCGTGGCGTGGGGATTTTTTCACTGCCGACCAAACCGCCCCGCAGGTCGACCATGCCGAACGTGGTCGTGCGGACCCCGATGTGCACGCCGCACGCGGCGAGCACGCTGTCGTCGAGGTCGACCGGGACGCGCGGACGGCCGACCGCGCCCGACCGGGACAGGTCCGGCACGTCCCGCACCAGCCGTGCTTCGGCGAGCGCGGTCACCTGGCGGCTGACCGTCGGCATGCTCAGCGACGTCAGCTCCGCGATCGCGGCGCGGGACAGGGGCCCCTCGCGGCGGATGGCGGCGAGTACCGCGGCGGCGTTCGACACAACAGACCCCCGGTGCGATGAGTTCCACTCCGCACGAAAGTGCCCAGCGGCTTCCGTGTCAACGCGGTCCGGAATCCGGGATGGCAGACTCGGGAAGTGAGCAAGCGCCCCTACGTCGTCGCCTCCGCGGCGGTCTCCCTCGACGGCTACCTCGACGACACCAGCGACCAGCGTCTCCTGCTGTCCAATGAGGAGGACTTCGCGCGCGTGGACGACGTGCGCGCGGGGGTGGACGCGATCCTGGTCGGCGCGGGCACGATCCGCACCGACGATCCGCGACTGCTGGTGCGGTCGGGGGGCGGGAACCCGGCGAAGGTCACGATCACCGAGAGCGGCGATCTCGACCCGTCGGCGAGGTTCTTCACCACCGGCGACGTGGACAAGCTGGTCTACACCTCCGCCGCGGCGGTCCCGTCAGCGCGGGCGCGGCTCGGGCCGGTGGCGACGGTCGTCGACGGCGGTGACCCGCTCGACCTGCATCGCGTGCTGGCCGACCTGGCCGGGCGCGGTGTGGAGCGGCTGATGGTCGAGGGCGGCGGAGCGGTGCACACGCTGTTCCTCACCGCGGGCGTGGTGGATGAGCTGCACCTGGCGGTCGCGCCGGTGTTCGTGGGCGAGGCCGCGGCGCCGAGGTTCGTCGGCCCCGGCCGGTTTCCGCCGGGACGGCTGCAGCTGACCGAGACCCGCCGGATCGGCGACGTCGTGTTCATGCGCTACCACCTGGGCCAGGCGGCGCGGGATCAGCGGCGGCTGCGGGAGGCTATCGCGCTCGCGGACAACTGCCCGCCCTCGACGACGTTCCGGGTCGGCGCGATCGTCGTGGACGCGCACGACCAGGTGCTGGCGACCGGCTACTCGGGCGAAACGGACCCGCACGACCACGCGGAAGAGGTCGCGATCGCCAAGCTGGGCCCGGCCAAACCCCGGGCCGCGACGATCTACTCGTCGCTGGAGCCGTGCAGCGCACGGTCTTCGCGGCCGGTCACGTGCACCCAGCACATCCTCGACGCCGGCATCCCACGGGTGGTGTTCGCCTGGCGCGAGCCGAGCGTCTTCGTGGACTGCGTGGGAGCCGAAACCCTGCGTGCGGCCGGGCGCGAGGTGCGGGAGCTGCCGGAACTGGCGGAGCTGGTCAAGGAGACGAACGCGCACCTGCCGTTCTAGCGCGGTTGAGCTGGGGGAACGACGCACTGCGCGACACCGGTCTCCCCCCCCGAAGGCGGAGCAGCATCCACCGTTGTCACTGCCTAGCGCGGCACCCACAAGGTGACCCGAGTCCCCCGCCCCGGCTCCGAATCGATCCGGCACCAGCCGCCCGCCTCGGTCAAGCGCGCCCTCATCGACTCGCTCACGCCGAACCCGGCCGGCCGCGCCCCTGCGTCGTATCCGACGCCGTGGTCACGCACCACCACCGCGATTCCCCCGTCGTGCTCGGCCAGGCGCATCACCACCTCGCGCGTCCCGGCGTGCTTGAGTGTGTTGCGCAACGCCTCACGCGTCGCATCGCGGACCGCCGCCCGGCGGGCCTCGCTCAACGTGTCGTCGGCCAGGTCGGACAGCGCCAGTTGCGCGCGCAAGCCTTCCCGCGCCATCTCCGTCGCCAACCCGGTCAGTTCGGTGGCCAGGCTGTCCGGTGTGCTGCCCGGCGTGCCCAGTCCCCGGCGCAGCTCACTGGCCTGCGCCCGGGCCTGCGCGCGCACCTGCTCCAATTGAGCAGCCGAGTCACCCGGACGGCGCATCGCCATCGCTTCGAGCGTCTGCAGCACCGTGTCGTGCAGTGCCCGCTCGGTCCGCGACCGTTCGCCCGCCACCCCGAGCCGCATCCCGATCGCCAGCGCCAGCCGCGTCGCGACCCCCAGCAGCACCAGCGTCCCGGCGGCCACCACCACCGCGACCAGCATCGTGCCGGAGCCGCTGACCAGCGCCGGAACCCACATCGACAGCTGCCCGCCGAGCGCAAGCAACCCCACCTGCACCGGCACCCCGAGCACCACCAGGGCCAGCCCGGCGGGCACACCGCGGCACATCGTCCACAGCCCGACCGTGCCCGTCCAGTTCAGGAACGGCACCCACGACGCCGGCCAGTACAACGGGGCCGGGGCGGCCGCGCTCACCGCCACCCCGGCCACGACCGCGAACACCAGGTCGGCGGCCAGCAGCACCGCCGTCATCCGCCCGCTGCGGTCGGGCACCCGCAGCACCCACGCCAGCCCGGCCAGGTTCGCCAGGACGGCGAACCAGGTCACCGCCGTCACCACCGGAACCGTGCCGTGCGCGGTCACCAGCCACGCCCACGCGATCGGCAGTGTCCCGATCCGGTACACCAGCGGCAGCAGCACGGCATACCGCGTGGCGCGTACCATCAGCGATTCGCGCGGTCCGTCGGTGCTGCTCGCCGCGACCGCGCTCATCCGCTTGATCGCGGACACCGGCTCCGGGTCGTCGATTTCGCCCGGCAGCTCACGAGGCGTCGACGCGAGCACCCCCGCCCCCTTGCGCAGCAGGGTGATCAGGAAATCGGCCGCCATGCCCCGATCCTAGGCCGGGACAGGGCTCAGCGAAGATCCATTCCGAGGTCGAGCGCGGGTGCGGAGTGGGTCAGCGCGCCGACCGCCAGGAAGTCCACGCCGGTCTCGGCGTAGGGACGGGCGTTCGCCAACCGCAACCCTCCGGATGCCTCCAGCCGGGTCTTGGGTGACAGCTCGTCCTTGCGCCGCACGGCTTCCGCGCACTGCTCCGGCGTGAAGTTGTCCAGCAGGACCTCGTCGGCACCCGCGTCGAGGGCCTCGGCGAGCTGGTCCAGCGTGTCCACCTCGACCTCGCACGCGAGCTCCGGCGCGTGCTCACGGGCGGCCGCCAGCGCGGCGGTGACCGATCCCGCGGCGACCACGTGGTTGTCCTTGATGAGCACGGCGTCGCCGAGGCCCATCCGGTGGTTCACCCCGCCGCCACACCGCACCGCGTACTTCTCCAGCAGCCGCAGACCCGGCAACGTCTTGCGGGAATCGCGGATCCCGCACCCGGTACCGTCCACAGCGGACACCCATGCGTTCGTCGCCGTCGCCACCCCCGACAGGTGGCAGAGCAGGTTCAGCGCGGTCCGCTCGGCGGTGAGCAGACCTCGCACCGGCCCGCGCACGACGAGCGCGGGCTGCCCCGCGACGAGCCGGGCGCCGTCCTCCAGCAGGCTGATCACCTCGTATCCGGTGCCCAGCACGGCGTCGAACACCGCGAGCGCCACCGGACCGCCGGCGAGCGTGCCGTCGGCGCGCGGGGTCAGCTCGGCGACCGCGCTCGCCCCGGCCGGGACCGTGGCGGCCGTCGTCGCGTCCGGCCCGTACCGCAGGTCCTCGCCCAGCGCGGTCTCCACGACGCGGCGGACGTCCTCCAGGTCCAGGGTCATGCCACTTCCTCCGTCACCACAGGGTCGGCGAGCACCGGCTGCCCCGAGGGGTTCAGCCGGATGAGCTGGCTGCGCTGCCACCGCACGTCGTCGCGTGCGGGGTGGTCGGCGCGCACGTGGCAGCCGCGGGACTCGGCGCGGTGGGCCGCCGCGGCCAGGAGTGCCTGCGCCACCAGGGTGAGCGCCGCGTCCTCGACGTCGGCGTGCATCCGCAGTGGACGGTCCGATGTCGACAGATCGAGCACGGAACCGGCCACGGCAAGACCTTCGGCGTCCCGGCCGATCGCGGCGTACCGGCTCATCGCGCGCTGCACCGCGTCCCGCTCGGCGATCCGCACCCGCCCCCACGCGGGTGCGACCGCCTGCTTCGGGTCGCCGAGCCGGTCCGCGGCGAGATCCGCGGCCACGGCCCCGGCCGCCGCGCGTCCGGTGACCAGCCCCTCCAGCAGGCTGTTGGACGCCAGCCGGTTCGCGCCGTGCAAACCGGTCCGCGCGACCTCGCCCGCCGCGTACAGCCCGGCGACCCCGGTGCGGCCGTCCGCGCCCGCCACGATCCCGCCGCACGCGAAGTGCGCGGCCGGGCTGACCGGGATGGGATCGCGGGCCGGGTCCACCCCGATCGCGCGGCAGGCCGCGAAGACCGTCGGGAACCGGCGGGCGAACCCGGGAACCGAGGTCGCGTCGAGGAACACGTGGTCGTCGATCCCGCCCGGCGCCGACGCGAGGCGGCGCGTGATCGCACCGGACACGACGTCGCGCGGCGCGAGGTCGCCCAGCGGGTGCACGCCCTGCATCACCGACGCCCCCGCCCCGTCGACGAGCACCGCTCCCTCACCACGAACCGCTTCGGTGACCAGCGGGCACCGGCCGCGGGCGCCCGGCGTGTAGAGCACGGTCGGGTGGAACTGCACGAACTCCAGGTCCGCGGCAACCGCACCGGCCCGCAATGCGAGCGCGACACCGTCGCCCGTCGCGATCTCCGGATTCGACGTGGCCTGGTACAGCTGGCCCATTCCGCCGGTGGCGAGCAGCACCGCGGGCGCCCGCAGCACACCGCGGCGCCCCTCCGGATCGAGGACGGTCACCCCGGCCACGTCACCCCGGGGCGTGCGCAGGGCGTCGACCGCGATGTGCCGCTCCAGTACGGGCAGGCGACGGCCGGTGGCCTCCGCGACGAGCGCCCGCTCGACCTCGGCGCCGGTCGCGTCCCCGCCGGCGTGGATGACCCGGAACGCGCTGTGCCCGCCCTCGCGGGCGCGGGCCAGCCCGTCCGCGCCGGGATCGAACGCCGCACCGGCCGACCGCAGCCAGGACACCGCGCCGGGGCCGCCGGCCAGGATGGCCGCCACCGCGCCGGCGTCGCACAGTCCGGCGCCCGCGAGCAGCGTGTCGTCGACGTGCCGTGCGACGGAATCACCCTCGTCGTGCTCGCCGTCGAGCACCACCGCCACACCGCCCTGGGCCCAGCGCGTGTTGCCGTCCCCGACCGCCGCCTTCGTGACGACCAGGACGCGCAGGCCGAGTTCCCGCGCCCGGATCGCCGCGGTCAGCCCGGCCACTCCGGTGCCGACCACGACCAGATCCGCTGCCGCTTCCCAGTACCAGGTTTTCGTCTGATCGTCGGTAACCGTCATTCGCCGCCGCCCGGCTGCCCGATCTCGATCATCCGCCGCACCGAGGCACGGGCCCTGGCGGCGGTTTCCGGATCCACGTGCACCTCGTCGGCGCCTTCCCGCAACCCGCGCAGCAGCGCGGCGGGCGTGATCATTTTCATGTAGGTGCACGACGCCCGGTCGTTGACCGCGCGGAAGTCGATGCCCGGCGCGGCCTTGCGCAGCTGGTGCAGCATGCCCACCTCGGTGGCCACCAGTACCGACTTCGCCTTGGTGGCGCGGGCTTCGTGCACCATGTCGCCGGTGGACAGGATCTTCACCCGGTCCGCGGGCAGCGTGCCCTCGCCCGCGAGGTAGAGCGCCGAAGTGGCACAGCCGCACTCGGGGTGGATGAACAGGTCCGCGTCCGGGTTCGCGGCGGCGCGATCGGCCAGCTCCGGGCCGTTGATCCCGGCGTGCACGTGGCATTCGCCCGCCCAGATGCGCAGGTTTTCCCGCCCCGTCTTGCGCTTGACGTGCGCGCCGAGGAACTGGTCCGGGCAGAACAGAACCTCACGGTCGGCCGGGATCGAGGCCACCACGTCGACCGCGTTGGACGACGTACAGCAGATGTCGGTCTCCGCCTTGACCTCGGCCGTGGTGTTCACATAGGACACCACCACCGCGCCGGGGTGCTGCGCCTTCCACTCGCGCAACTGAGCGCCCGTGATGGAGTCGGCCAGCGAGCAGCCCGCCCGTGCGTCGGGGATCAGCACCGTCTTCTCCGGCGCCAGGATCTTCGCCGTCTCGGCCATGAAGTGCACGCCGCAGAACACGATGGTCGACGCGTCACTGGCGGCGGCGATCCGGGACAGCGCGAGGGAGTCCCCGGTGTGGTCGGCGATGTCCTGGATCGCCGGCGCCTGGTAGTTGTGCGCCAGCAGCACGGCATCCCGCTCCCGCGCCAGCGTGCGCACCTCTTCCGCCCACGCCTCGTCCGGCTCGACACCGCCGAACGGGGTCAGGTCCTGCACAGTTGCTGCAGTCATCGGCCCTCCTGGACCCGTCGCTGGTTTTCGCCTTATAATCGAAAACCGTGCGAAGCCATATTAACAGCAGCGCCCCACTGGCACACGAGGTTTTGGCGGCGGTACTTCAAGTGCGTTCCGCCACACTGCAGGTCCTGCTGTGGCGCCGCGCGCTGGATCCGCACGTCGGACGCTGGTCGCTGCCCGGCGGGCGGCTCCGGCCGGACGAGGACGTGGAAACCTCGATCCGCCGCCAGCTCGCGGAAAAGGTCGACATCCGCCAGCTGACCCACGTCGAACAGCTGGCCGTGTTCAGCGCACCCGACCGCGTGCCCGGACCACGCGTGGTCGCCACCGCCTTCCTCGGGCTGGTCCCCTCCGGTGTCGACCCGGAAGTGCCCGAGGACACCCGCTGGCACCCGGTCGCCGACCTGCCGCGTACCGCGTTCGACCACCACGACATCGTGGTGCGCGCCCGCGATCGCCTGCGCTCCAAGCTGTCCTACACCAACGTCGGCTTCGCGCTCGCGCCCCGCGAATTCACGATCTCGGCCCTGCGCGAGCTGTACTCCGCGGCGCTGGGCTACAAGGTCGACGCCACGAACCTGCAGCGCGTGCTGTCCCGGCGCGGACTGCTGTCCCCCACCGGCGACACCGCGCCGTCCGGCCGCACCGGAGGGCGCCCCGCCGCGCTGTTCTCCTTCACCGGGAACGGCATCGAAGTGACGGACCCGTTCGCGGTGTTCCGCCCGCCGCCCCGGCGACGCTGAACCGACGGAGAGCGAGAACCACCGGATCGACGTACCGTGTATCCGTGGATGCGGAGCGGCAGGAAAGCGTGACAGAGACCATTCCCCTCTTCCCGCTGCAGACCGTTCTGCTGCCCGGCGCGACGTTGCCACTGCACCTGTTCGAGCCGCGCTACCGCCAGCTCGCGGTCGACCTGATGACCGGCACGGTGCCGGACCGGCGGTTCGGGATCATCGCGATGAGGTCCTCCGGCGTGCGTGAGGTCGAGTCCCCCGACCACGTGCACGCGATCGGCTGCACGGCCCTGCTCGGCGACAGCGAACGGCTGCCCGACGGCCGCTTCGACATCGTCACCCGCGGCGAGCGGCGCTTCCGCCTGCTCGAAATCGACAACGGCCGCGCCCCGTACCTCGTCGGCACCGTCCAATGGGTCGACGACGCCCCGTTGCCGGACGGCGCCGGACGCGCCGTGGAGGGCCTGCGCGACGCGGCGCTCTCCGCGCACGCCGCGTACTGCGACGCCGCGTGGCACCGCGACAGCTGGCCGGTCCCCGGTCCGGAGACCGGCCCCGGACCGCTGTCCTACCTCCTGGCCGCCGACTGCCTGCTGCCGCTGGGCGACCGGCAGCGGCTGCTGGAGGAGACGCAGCCGCTGCGCCGCCTGCGGATGGTGAGCCGGGTGCTGCGGCGGGAGGCGGGCTTCCTCAGCAAGCTGCGTGCCGTGCCCGCTCCCCCACCCGAGCTGATCCAGCTGGGACTGCCCGCCAGTCTGAACTGAGACGCTGGCCACAACGTTTCCGCAGGTCGCCGGGAACATCGATCTTCCTGGTATCGTTGGACCTTCGGCGCTGGCAACAGCCCCTGCCACCAGCCCGCCGGATCAACGCGTGTGATCCGAGCCCGGCGTGGCAACCCCAGACAAGCGGCAAGAACCAGATGGGCACTTCTGCGCGCTCATCCCCTTGCCGGTGCCTGGAGCGCCGGCGACAACACGCAAACGAAGGAAGGAGGCGGCACGCCATGAGCCGTGACGCGATCAACTGGCACGCTCGTGCCGCCTGCCGGGACGAGGACCCTGAACTGTTCTTCCCCGTGTCCGAGATGGGCCCGGGCGCCCGGCAGGTCGCACGGGCCAAGGCGGTGTGCGCAAGCTGTCCGGTGCGCGCCGAATGCCTGGCCTACGCACTGGACGCCGGTCTCGACAACGGCATCTTCGGCGGCACCACCGAGCAGGAGCGGCGGAGCCTGATCCGCCAGTCCCGCCGGCGCGCCGAGGTGGCCTGAGACACCTGAACCACGGAAACGGCCGGGACCCCGCGAGGGTCCCGGCCGTTTCGCGTGTTTGCCCGAAGTGTGCTCAGCCCAGTCGGCGGCCCAGGTCGTCACGGCCGTTCCAGCCCGCGAGCAGGCCGTACACCAGCGCCGTGGCCAGCGGCTGCGTCACCAGGACCCACATCGACTCGATGCGCGGAGCACGCGCGATCACGTCACCGACGGCGGGTGTGGTGGTGACGGCGTAGTGGCTATTGGCGAACGCGACGCCGATCTGGGTGCCGAGCCACGCGGCGAGCAGCCCGCCCAGCACGGCGGCGACCAGCACCACCGGTCCTCGCCGCTCCCGCAGCATCCAGACCCCGACGCCCGTGACCAGGCCCGCGGCGAAACCCAGCAGCGCGTAGACCGCCAGACCGTCGAAGCGGTGCCAGCTCTCCAGCTGCAGTGGGATGAGCTGCCCGGCGTCGAACACGCGCACGTGCTCGGCGGGCGCGAGGCGCGACCAGAGCCACCCCAGTGGGATGCCGACCACACCGATCAGCGACAGCACGCTGACCGCGGGCAGCAGGTCGGCCTTCACGATGACGCGCGGGCGCGGGGGCCTGCGCGTGAACAGGACGGCAGGCAGCTCCGGGCCGCGTGCTCCCGGTGTGGTCCGCACGGGCGACGAGTCGGCCACCGCGCCCCCTTCCGTTCCGCGTGATCGCAACGGACCGAGGTTAGCCGGTCTCCTCACTCGTGTACGCACCGTGTCGGCTGCATCGCGCGTCCCAGCCCATCGGGGTCACCTGGACGACCATCCGGCGGGCGCAGGCGGCGCAGAACCGAGGCGGTTCCAGCGCCGTGCGCGAGGTGCGGCAGGGCGCGTGCTCGCCGTCGTCCGCGGCACGGCCACAGTGGACGCAGAACGGCGCGGTCACAACGTCTCGCTCAGCGCCTTCACCGGCATCCGCAGGTCACGCAGCATGTCCAGGTCCTGCCGCGCCGGGCGGCCGAGGTTGGTCAGGTAATTGCCGACGATGATCGCGTTGATACCGCCGAGCATGCCCTGCTCGGCGCCGAGGTCGCCGAGCGTCAGCTCGCGCCCGCCCGCGAAGCGCAGCATCGTCCGCGGCATCGCGAGGCGGAACGCCGCCACGGTCCGCAATGCGTCGCGACCCTCGACGATGTCGAAGTCCTCGTAGGGGGTGCCCGGCTGCGGGATGAGGAAGTTCACCGGCACTTCGTGCGGGCGGAGCTCGGCGAGCTGCACGGCGAACTCGGCGCGCTGCTCGACGGTCTCGCCCATCCCGATGATGCCGCCACAGCACACCTCCATGCCCGCCGCGGCCACCATCCGCAACGTCTCCCACCGCTCCTCCCACGAGTGCGTGGTGACGACCGCCGGGAAGTGCGAACGCGCGGTCTCCAGGTTGTGGTTGTACCGGTGCACACCCATCGCGACCAGCTCGTCGACCTGCTCCCGCGTCAGCATGCCCAGCGAGCAGGCGATCCGGATGTCGTTGCCGTCGGCGCGGATGGCGTCGATGCCCTCGCGCACCTGGGACAGCAGGCGGGAGTCCGGGCCGCGCACCGCGGCGACGATGCAGAACTCGGTCGCCCCGGTCTCCACGGTCTGCCGCGCCGCCTTGACCAGGCCCGGGATGTCCAGCCACGCGGAACGCACCGGCGAGGGGAACCGGCCGGACTGCGAACAGAAGTGACAGTCCTCGGGGCAGCCGCCGGTCTTCAGGCTGACGATGCCCTCGACCTCCACCTCCGGCCCGCACCAGCGCATCCGCACCTCGTGGGCGAGGGCGAGCAGATCCGGCAGGTGCTCGTCCGGCAGCCGCAGCACGGCCAGCACCTGCTCCTGCGACAGTCCCTCGCCGCGGTCGAGCACCTGCTCGCGCGCCTGCGCGAGGACGCCGGTCCGTCCGGGGGCTGCGGTCATCGCGGTCTCCTCCTCGTGGTGGTCGGCGCTCATGGTGCCGGAGTGCGACCGTCCGCGATGCGACGCACGTCACGTCTACGTGGACAGGCCCTTCTCGAACCGGTCCGCGTCGAAGTCGCCGCCGAACCAGGGCGACACGGCGGCCCTGGCCGTCTCCAGGAACGCGGCCCGGTCCAGGCTTCCCGCGCCGGCCGGCAGCGCGCCGAGCAGCGGTGCCCCGGCGGCGACGGGCAGGTCGGAGACGTTGCACAGCGCGGCGAGGCCGGGTTTCTCCGGCCACGAGCCGATCACCACGCCGAGCACGTTCAGCCCGCGCGCGGTCGCCACCTCGGCGGTCAGTGCCGTCGCGTTCAAGGTGCCGAGCCCGGCCTCCGCGACCACGAGCAGCGGAGCGGACAACGCCCACGCGACGTCGGCCAGGGTGGCGCCGTCGGCGTCGAACCGGACCAGCAGGCCGCCCGCGCCCTCGACGACCACCAGATCGTGGGTCTGGTCCAGCTCGCTCGCCGCCCGCGCGGCCTCCACCGGCCCCACCGGCGCGATCCCGCTGCGCCGCGCGGCGACGTCGGGCGCGAGCGGGTCGGGGTACCGGCGCAGCTCGCGCGTCGTGACATCGCCTGCCAGGCGAACCACCTCGGCCACGTCACCCGGCTCGTCCGGCCCCACGCCGGTCTGCGCGGGTTTCAGCACCGCGACCCGCTGACCGTCGTCGCGCGCGAGCGCGACGACGGCCGCTGTCACCGCGGTCTTGCCGACGCCGGTTCCGGTCCCGGTCACCACCAGCACGCTCACGGGATCCGACAGTAATACCGGCGCCGGCTGACCGGCTTTCCGGCGTCTGACTAGGGAGTCACGATCCGGTTGCCCTCCTGCCGCACGGCCACGGTCCCGCCGGCCGACACGAACGCGTCCGCCTCCGGGTCGTAGAGGTGCACCCGCGCGTCGCCCACCTGGAAGTACATGCCCACCAGGTCGAGCTCGCCGCGTGCCTCGGCGGCCGCGACCGACGGGTACTCCCGCAACCGGTCCAGCTGCTCCAGCACGTTGTGCAGCGCCAGCTGGTCGGCCTCCGAGGCGGGCAGCGACTCCCCGATCCGGATCGGCGCGTGCGACTCGGCCCGCGCCAGGCTCGGCTCCGCATGCCTGAGCCAGGACCGCAAGGCGGGCGCACCCTCCGGCGCACCGCCCAGGAGCGCCTTCATCGCGCCACACGAGGAATGCCCGCACACCACGATCTCGCGCACCTTGAGCACGTCGACCGCGAACTCGACCGCGGCGCCGATCGAGGTGTCCGAACCGTCCGCGCAGGTCGCGTGGTCGGGCACCAGATTGCCGATGTTGCGCACCGTGAACAGGTCGCCCGGCCCGCTGCTGGTGATCAGGTTCGGCACGATCCGCGCGTCACCGCAGGTGATGAACAGCGTCTCCGGGTTCTGCGTGTCGGCCAGCTTGCCCAGGATCGGCCGGACCAGCTCCGAGGTGCGGCGCTCGAACTCCACCATGCCCCTGCGCATGGAGCTGTCCCGTGGCGCGCGCTGCTCGGGCACCTCGGCCGGGGTCTCCTCCGATGCCCGCTGCCAGTCCGACCACGGCGCGAACCAGCGCGGCACGATCCGCTGGGCCCTGCCCTTGTGCACGGTCGGCTCACCGGCCTTGCCGCGCTCGAACCACGGGTGCCCGATCTCGTCCACGATCACCTGACCACCGGCTTCCTCGTGGGAGTGCTGCCAGGCCGACAGCGTGTCGAACGCGGCGTGGTCGAGGTAGTCCACGACGAGTTCGAGCGTCACCGTCGTCCCCCGCGGGATGCCGCCGAGAACCGTGGTCAGGCGCGGGATCGAGAGCGCGGACAACGCACCCTCCACGACGACGCGCCACTTGTCGCCATCCCGTTCGGCGTGGATGCCGGACCACAGCAGCCTGCGCAGCATCATCAGCGCCGCCACCGCGACACCGATCAGGACACCGGAGAGCAGGTCGATCGCCACGACACCGGTCAGGGTGACCAGGTAGACGGGCAGGTCACCGTGCTTGAGCACCTGCTTGATGTGGTTGAGGTTGACCAGTTTCGCGCCGACGTGCACGAGCAGGCCGGCGAGCGCGGCGAGCGGGATGTTGCGCAGCAGCCCGGCCAGCACGGCGACGAACAGCAGCACCCACAGTCCGTGCAGCACCGCGGAGGCACGCGTGCGGGCTCCACTTTGGACGTTGGTGGAGCTGCGCACGATCACGCCGGTGACCGGCAGACCGCCCAGCGAACCCGAGACCATGTTCGCCGAGCCCTGGCCGATCAGTTCGCGGTTGAGGTTGGCACGGCGGCCGGTGTGCATCTTGTCCACGGCCACGGCGGAGAGCAGGCTCTCGACGCTCGCGACCAGCGCGATGGTGACGACCGCGACGCCGAAGTCGAACCAGCCGGTATCCGGGAAGTCCGGCACGAAGCCCAGGTCCAGCACGTTGCCCGGAACGTCCACCCTGGACACGTTCATGTCCAGCACCAGCGACAGCACGGTGACGGCCACGATCGCGGCCAGCGGACCGGGCACCTTGCGCACCGCGGCGGGCAGCTTGCCCCACGCCAGCAGGATGCCGATGGTGATCAGGCCGATCAGCGTGGCGGGACCGTGCGGGTCGAGGATCTGCGCGGGCAGCTGCAGCAGGTTGTCGACCGGCGAGCTCTGCGCGCTGCCGCCGAGGACGATGTGGAGCTGCGCCAGCACGATCGTGACACCGATACCCGCCAGCATGCCGTGCACGATGGCGGGCGACAGGGCCAGCGCGGCGCGCGCGATCCGGCTCAGCCCGAGCAGGATCTGCAGCCCGCCTGCCAGCACGGTGATGGCACAGGTGGCGGCCCAGCCGAACTCGTTGATCGTCTCCGCCATGATCACGGTCAGCCCGGCCGCGGGGCCACTGACCTGCAGCGCGGACCCGCCGAGCGCACCCGCGACGATGCCACCGACGATCGCGGCGATCAGGCCGGCGACGATGGGCGCGCCCGAGGCGAGCGCGATGCCCAGCGACAGCGGGATCGCGACCAGGAAGACGACCAGCGAGGCCGGGACGTCGTGGCGGAGGTTGTCCAGCGCGGACCGCCACGAGCGGGGCGGAGCGTGCTCACGCTCCTGGGCAGAGTTGTCAATCATTCACGCCTCCGGTGAGGTGCCAGCAAGTGAGGGATGCAGCGGGCAGGACCGGCCCCAGTGACGGCCCGTAGCTCCAGAGATACCGAAGAGTGCCGCAAATGTCCGGTATGCAAAGAAATTCTCACGTCTTGTTCACAAAGGGTCATCACAGATGCGTGATCATGTGACAAAAACGTTCCATCAGTGTGCGTGACCCAGGTCACCACAACGTCGGAAGAGCGACCGGAAAGACGACCAACGGTAGTCAGGCGTGCGCGCAGTGGCTTCGCTCACACCGGATCGGGTGAAATATTCACGGTGGCGGCTATCTGACTCTCAGGCCACCCGCGCGACGGCGATCATCGCCTCGGCGACCGCCCCGATCTCCGCCGCCGAGCAGGGGTACGGCGGCATCGCGTAGACCAGATCGCGAAACGGCCGCAGCCACACCCCGGCTTCGACCGCCGCCGCGGTCGCCTTCGCCATATCCACCGCGTGGTCCAGCTGGATCACGCCGATCGCGCCCAGCACCCGGACATCGGTGACGGCCTCGATCCGCGACGCGGGAGCGAGCCCGGCCCGCAGGCCCGCCTCGATACCACGCACCTCGGCCCGCCAGTCCCGGCTGAGCAGCAGGTCGACCGACGCTCCCGCGACCGCCGCCGCGAGCGGGTTGCCCATGAACGTCGGGCCGTGCGCGAGCACCGGAACCGCGCCCCGCGAGATGCCTTCGGCGACCCGTGGCGTGCACAGGGTCGCCGCCATCGTGAGGTAACCGCCGGTGAGCGCCTTGCCGAGGCACAGCACGTCCGGGGTCACCTGTGCGTGGTCCGCGGCGAACAACGCACCGGTGCGGCCGAAGCCGGTCGCGATCTCGTCGAAGATCAGCAGGACGTCGTGGACCTCGGTCAGCTCGCGCAGCGCCCGCAGGTAGCCGGGATGGTGGAAGCGCATACCGCCGGCGCCCTGCACGACGGGTTCGACGATCACCGCGGCCAGCTCACCGGCGTGCCGTTCGATCGCCGCGGCCAGCGTGTCCAGATAGGACCGCCGCGGCGGGGTGCCGAATCCGGACGGTGGCGCGGGCACGAACACCTGCTCCGGGAGGATCCCTCGCCACAGCGAGTGCATGCCGCCGTCGGGGTCGCACACGCTCATCGGGTGGAAGGTGTCGCCGTGGTAGCCGCCGCGCCAGGTCAGCAGGCGGCGTTTCGCCGGACGGCCCGCCGAGCGCCAGTACTGGACGGCCGTCTTGATCGCGATCTCGACCGAGACCGAGCCGGAGTCGCACAGGAAGACGTGTTCCAGCCCGGGCGGGGTCAGCTCGACCAGCTTCGTGGCGAGCCGGACCGCGGGCTCGTGGGTGAGGCCGCCGAACATGACGTGACTCATCCGGCTCGCCTGAGCCGCGAGCGCGGCGTCGAGCGCCGGGTGGCGGTAGCCGTGAATGGCTGCCCACCAGGACGACATGCCGTCGATCAGCTCGCGGCCGTCGTGCAGCTTCAGGCGAACCCCGGCGGCCTCTTCGACCAGCAGGGGCGGCACTCGACCCGGCATCGGGCCGTACGGGTGCCACACGTGCCGCCCGTCGAGGGCGAGCAACTCTGCCGGGTCCACGGGCTCACGGTAGGCCGACCCCGGCGGCGGTGGAGGTGGCCTGCGCTACACCGTGAACACCCGCTGCGACGCCTGCGCGTGCGCCAGCCGCCGGAGCGCCGCCTGCAACGCGTCACCCAGCACCGTGCCCACCACGGCGCCCTCGGCCACCACCTCCGTGGCGCCCAGCTTCGCCACCGCCGTCACATCCGCCTCGGCGACGGCGTCCGCGGACTCGGCATAGGAGTCCAGCGCGTCGAGCACCCACTCGTGCCCGACCCGGCGCAGCGCGCACAGCACGCCGACCAGCGACTCCACCACCCGCGAACCCGGGTGCACCTCCCAGCCCCGCTTACGGGCGACCTCCTCGATCCGGCCCAGCGCCCACGCGCGGTCCTCCTCGGTCACCTCCTGCGTGACCATCGGCAGACCGTGCTGGGCCAGGCCGAGGATGTCGTGCGTCGAGGTGCCTGGGTCGCCGATCTCCAGCAGCGCCCGCACCAGCTTCGGCCGCCGCACATGCACCGCGCTGTAACGCGCCTGGTTCGGGCTGGTCAGCTCGCCGGGCGGAAGCAGTCCTTCGCGCTGGTAGTACTTGATCGTCGCGACCGGAACACCCGACTCCCGGCTCAGCTCCGCCATCCGCATCCGGCGTTCCTTTCGGTGGGCACACCTCCTGGCGGATAGTGCAACTACCCACTTCGCCTCAGCCGAGGACCACCGGCAGCGTGTTCAGACCGTGCACCAGCGTGCTCTCGCGCCAGCGCAACTCATCCGGATCGCCGTCCAGCTCGATCACCGGGAAGCGGTCCAGCAGGCGGCCCAGGGCCACCTCGGCTTCCAGCCGGGCCAGCGGCGCGCCCACGCAGTAGTGGATGCCGTGCCCGAAGGCCAGATGCCCGCCCGCCGGACGGGTCACGTCGAGGCGGTCCGGGTCGTCGAAACGGTCGCCGTCCCGGTTGGCGCCGACCAGCGACACCATCACGAACTCGTTCGCCGGGATCTCCACCTCCCCGATCGCCACCGGTTCGGCGGTGAACCGCAGGGTCGCGATGTTGATCGGCCCCTCGAACCGCAGGAACTCCTCGACCGCGCCGGGAAGCAGCGACGGGTCCGCGCGCAGCGCGGCGAGCTGGTCCGGATGCCGCAGCAGCGCCAGCACGCTGTTGCCGATCAGGTTCACCGTCGTCTCGTGACCGGCCACCAGCAGCAGGAACGCCATCGCGACGAGCTCCTCGTGCGAGAGCTGGTCGCCCTCATCCGAGACGTGCACCAGATCGGACAGCAGGTCCTGCGTCGGCGCGGCTCGCTTGGCCTCGACCAGGTCCGTGAGGTACTTCGCCATCGAGCGGGCCGCGCCGTGGAAGTCCTCCTGCGGCCCCGAGTTGAGCAGCGTGTTCGACCACTCGCGGAACTCGCCGCGCTCGGACTCGGGGATGCCGAGCAGCTCGCAGATCACCGTGATCGGCAGCGGATAGGCGAACGCGTCCAGCAGGTCGGCCCTGCCCTGCCCGGACAGGGCGTCCAGCAGCTCGTCGGTGATCTCCTCGATGCGCGAGCGCATCCGGGCCACGGTGCGCGCGGTGAACGCCTTGTTGACCAGCTTCCGCAACCGCGTGTGGTCCGGCGGGTCGCTGTTGAGCATGTGGTAGCGCAACAAAGCTCCCGACGGGTCCGGTCCGGCGTCGCCGCCGATCGCCGTGATGCGGGCCTGGAACAGCTCCTGGATCCGGTTGGCGTCCTTGCTCAGCCGTGGGTCGGCGAGCAGCGCCTTGGCCTCGGTGTAGCCCGAGACCAGCCACACGCGCTGGCCGTGCGGCATGATCGCCGGACGCACCGGCCCGTCCTCCCGCAGCTTGCGGTAGAGGGCGTGCGGGTCCTGCATGATGTCCTCGTCGAGGCTGATGGGTTCGTCCACCACGCGCATTCGTGGTCCTCCCAGTGACGGCGTCCTCTGACACCTCGTCAACGGATCACGAACGCGATTGGTGCCCGGTCGGGCAGGATGGGAATCGTGCGTTACCGGCCCATCACCTTCGAACGCCTCGCGGCCGAGCTGACCGAACGGGTGCTCGCGATGCCCCAGCCGTGGGTGCGCGTCGCCGTCGACGGGCCGGTGGACACCGCCGGGCCTGCCGACGCCCTGGTCGGCCCGTTGCGCGTGGGTGGCCGCGCGGTCCAACGGGTGTCCACTGTGGATTTCCTGCGCCCGGCGTCGCTGCGGTTCGAGTACGGCCGTGAGAACCCGGACTCCCGCTACTGGTCCTGGCTCGACGAAGGCGCGCTGCGCCGTGAGGTGCTGGACCCGCTGGGACACAACGGGAGCGGCAAGGTTCTGCCCGCGCTGTGGGACGCGGAGCGGGACCGGGCCACGCGCAGCGAGCGGGTCGAGCTGCCCGCGCCGGGAGTGCTGATCGCCGACGGCGAGATGTTGCTCGGGCGTGGTCTGCCGTTCGAGCTGACCGTGCACCTGCAGCTGTCACCGGGCGCGCTGCGGCGGCGCCTGCCGGAGGACGAGCACTGGGCGCTGGAGGCGTTCGAGCGGTACGAGGAGGAGGTGCGGCCCGCGGACTTCGCCGACGTCGTGGTGCGCGCCGACGATCCGCGCCACCCCGCCGTGCTCGAACGGGTCAGGAAGCCGTGACGGGTTCGCCGCCGAGGAACGTGCGCAGACGGGCGCCCAGCAGGTCCCAGCGCCAGTGCCCGGTCGCCCACTCCCGGCCGGCGGCGCCCATCTTGCGCGCCCGCGCCGGGTCGGTGAGCAGCGGAACGAGCGTTTCCGCGAGCTGGTGCACGTCGCGGCCGTCGACGACGTGGCCGGTCACCTCGTCCAGCACCGTCTCCGGCGCCCCGCCCGAGTTGCCCGCGACGACCGGCAGCCCGGTGGCCGACGCCTCCAGGTAGACGATCCCGAGCCCCTCCACGTCGAGGCCCTTGCCGCGGGTGCGCGCGGGCATCGCGAAGACGTCGCCCGCCGCGTAGTGCGCCGGCAGTTCCGGCCACGGCACCGAGCCGGTGAAGACGACGTCGGCCGCCACGCCCAGTTCGTCGGCGAGCTTTTCGAGCGACTTCCGGTACGGGCCACCGCCGACCAGCAGCAGCGCGACGTCGGGGACGCGGCGGCGCAGCTCGGGCAGGGCGTGGATGAGCATGTCCTGGCCCTTGCGCGGCACCAGACGGGACACGCACACGACGGTCGGGCGGTCCCCGAGCCCGTGCCGGGCGCGGATCTCGTCGCGCGCCGCGTCATCGGGCTTGAACACGTCCGGGTCGACGCCGGGCGGCAGCAGCTCCAGCCCGGCGGACGGGCCGAACGCGGAGGCGAACCGGCCGCGGGTGTACTTGCTGACGTAGGTGATCACGTCGGTGGTGTCCCCGATGCGACGCAGCGCCTGACGCGCCACCGGCAGCATCGACCAGCCCACCTCGTGACCGTGGGTGCTCGCGACGACCCATTCCGCCCCGGCGGCCCGCAGCGGCTGCGCGAGCAGCGCCAGCGGCGCGGCGGCGCCGAACCATACGGCCTGGCAGTCGTGGGCGCGCATGATGTCCTTCGCGCGGCCCAGCACGTCCGGGGTGGGCAGCATGAGCGACGTCGGGTGGCGCACCACCTCGAACGGCGCGGCGGCGTCGAACTCCGGATGCGATCCGGACGGCTTCTCCCAGGACGGCGCGTAGACGACGAGCTGGTCCGACGGCAGCAGGCGCGCGAAGGAGTTCAGGTAGTTCTGGATTCCCCCGGGCCGCGGCGGGAAGTCGTTGGTGACCAGCAGCGTCCGAAGCACGCGCTGGAGACTACTGGACCCCCGGCGCGGCTGAGGCCCCAGCCTCGGCCCACCCAACGCCGCACCACCACGGGCCAACACGGCGCCCCCAACAGCCAACACACCGCCCCCAACGGCCAACACGCCGAGCGGCCGTGTTGGCCGCTCTCGGCGGCGAGTTGGCCGCTCCCGGCGGCGAGTTGGCCACTCCCGGCGCCGTGTTGGCCGCTCCCGGCGGCGAGTTGGCCGCTCCCGGCGATTCTGGCCGGGAAAGCGGCAGGGGCGGCACCGGCGAACCGGTACCGCCCCTGACGAGGGTGCTGTGTGAGATCAGCTGACAGCCACGCGCCGTGCGGACACGTAGTTGTTCTGCAGCGGCGAGATCTTCACGACGTCCCCGGTCTCGGGGGCGTGGACCATCTTGCCGTCGCCGAGGTAGAGCCCGACGTGGTGGATCGGCGAACCGAAGAACACCAGGTCACCGGGCTGCAGCTGGGACCGCGAGACCGCGACGCCTGCCGACGCCTGCGACTGGCTGGTGCGGGGCAACGTGATCCCCGCGGCCTTGTACGCGTACAGCGTCAGGCCCGAGCAGTCGAACGTGCTGGGGCCCGTGTCGCCCCACCCGTACGCGCTGCCGAGCTTGCTCAGCGCGACGTCGATCGCCTTCTGGGCGGCCGCCGTCGGGGCGGGCACGTTCGGCGCCGAGCCACCGGTGTCCTTCTGCGACGCCCGCTCGGACGCGGACAGCCGCTGACGGACCTCGTTCAGCTGGTCGAGCTGGGTGTTCAGAGCGTCCTGCCGCGCGTGCAGGTCGTTCAGCAGTTTCGCCGCCGCGTCGGTGGCGGCCTGCGACCGCGCCTGCGCGTCGGCGGCCGCCGTCTGAGCGGAGGCGGCGGCCTGGATCGCGTTGTTGTACTCCGACAGCGCCTTGTTCTTCTCGTCGGCGAGCACCTCCAGAGCGGAGGAGCGCTCCAGGAAGTCCTGCGCCGAGGTGCCGTTCAGCAACGCGGACAGCTTGTTGAACTGCATGCCGCCGACGAACGAGGCGTCCGCGAACTGGTCGACGACACCCTGGTACTGGTCCTTGGCGGTCAGCGCCTGCTGACCGGCCGTGGTGGCGACCGCCAGGTCGTTGTTGGCCCGGTCGAGATCGGCCTGCTTGGCGTCGAGGTCGGCCTGCGCCTGCATGGCCTCCTGGTTCAGCTGCTCGGCCTGAGCGGCGAGCTGCCGGTACTGCGCCAGGGCGTCCGCGGAGGTGGTGGGCTGCTGGGGGGCGGGGATGGGGACCGCGCCGGCCGGAGCCGTGGGGAGACCTCCGACCGCGAGTACCGCGGCGGCGGCCAGGGCTCCTGCGACCACGCGCTTGATGGGTTGCGACTGCACGCCGCGCGTGTCTCCTTTGCACTCATGCCGCCTGCCTGCCGCAGCGCGGGAGGTCGGGGGACCCTCCACGCGGAACCGGGCACGGGTGGACACAAACACCCGAGCCGGCCTACGGCGGTGACCCGGCACGTCCAGAGGCAGGGGGTAATGCATCTGGGTGCGTACGCGGGTCCGGCACAGCTCCCCGACAAGCTGGTTCCGGCGGCAATCTCGCGTCGCCGCCACGGGTGCGACGGCTGCCGGGCGCGAGATCTCGGCCAGGTTACGAAACCACCGCCTCCGCGTCCACCAGGCACCGGGTAAAAACTTTCCGTAACCACCTCCGACCCCGTTCGGACCAGCAGTTCCCTCACGAGTGTGACCAGCGCAACAACCAGCAGGGTCATGACTACTGACCGTTTGTCGACGAAAGCGACCGCTTGTCGCGTTCGGCGTGTCGCCCTTTCCGCGCGGGACTCCCGGCCACTCCGGCCACCACCCGCCGTACCTCCCGGGTGAAGACCCGCGTCAGCCCGCCCGCCGCTCGGGCAGGCGGACGTGCGGCCGCCGCCCCCGGGTCGCCAGCCGCACCGGCGGCACCAGCCCGGCGTCGGCGAGCAACTCGACCGCGGCGAGTTCCTGATCGTCGAGTTCGACCACCGGCGGCGGGTCGACCACGGCGCTCAGCACGCACTCCCCGCACGCCCGGCCACGCAGCGCGCAGCGGTTGCAGTCGATGATCACGGTGTTGTCGTGCATTTTCCGGCTCCTCGCAGTCCGTCCGATCTTGCTGGGATGCACGGTACGAGTGACCACCGACAATTTCGGGATCGTGTATCGAACGAATGGACCAATGACGCAGTAAAAACCCGCTGACCAGCGAAAACGTGCCAGAAAAAAGTTCTTCAGACCCGTCCCAGACGGGCCAGCAACACCGCCGAGGCCACCGGATGCGCCCCGGACCGGCGCACCGAATCCGCCACCCCGCGGTCGGTCGAGGCGACCACCAGCGGCCGTCCCTCGGGCTCGGCACCGACCAGCGACCGGATGACGTCGTCCGCGATCACCCCGGGGTCGGAGAACAGCACGCGCACGCCACGCGCGCTCACCGTCGGCACCGACAACACCTCCGCCCCGTCGAACACGACCGTGACCTCCGCGCCCGTCCGCGCCGCGAGCGCGCCGAGCTGCTGGACCAGCCGGTTGCGCTGATCCGCCAGCGTCAGCTCCGGGTAGCCGGTCTTGGTGACGTTGTAGCCGTCGACGATCAGGTGGACGCTGGGCAGCGCGAGCAACCTGTCCAGCACCGCCGGGTCCCGCACCTGCCGTCCCGCGCCGGTGCCCGGCGTGGCGCCGTGCACGGAGTCCGCGGGCCGCCGGGAGCTGGTGTCCAGCGACAGTTCCCGTCGCAGGCCCGAGACCGCACCCTGCAGGGTGTCCACGAGCAGCGAAAGCCGGACCTCGTCCGCCTCGCGTGCCTCCTTCGCGGACTGGCGCGCGATCTCCGCGTCCGCCGTCGCGCGCTCGGCCCTGGTCCGCTCGGCCGCGGCTCGCTGGCGCTCACGCTCCAGCTGAGCGGTCACGGCGGCGACCTCCTCGGCACGCTTCACGTCGGCGCCCGCGAGCCGTTCACGCGCCTGCTCAGCCATGTCCTTGGCCGTCCGCAGCTGCGTGCCCTGCTCGCGGAGCCGGTTGCGGAGCTTGGTCAGCTCGTCCTCGCGTTCCTGCCGCGCCCCCTCGACCGCCGCCAGCGCCTCGGCCAGCTCGTCGCGCACGCGGGCCAGCTCGGCCTCCAGACGCTGGCTGCGCGCCACCGCCGCGTCCCGCTCGGCCCGCAGCGCCGTCTCCGCCGCGTTCTTGACCACCAGCCGCACCCGGGTGGCGGCACTCGACTCCCCCAGCAGGACCGCCGCCACCGCCGCGGCGACCGGGTCCGGGACGTTGGGGTCGAGCGCGTCGGGCCGGTACTCGCGCACCCACTCCAGGACGGCGGTGCGGAACGCGGTGGAGTCCTCCAGTGTCGTGAGCAACGCCGCACCGCCGAGCTTGGCCCGTTTCGCCGGCGCGAACTTCGCCACGGGCCGCAACTGCTGCGGGATGTCGATGCGCGGGATCTTCCCCAGTGCCTCCGCCGCCAGCTCGGCGAGCCGCGCGCGCACCGGCTCGGGCAGTTCGCGCCAGGTCACGGACTTCCCGTCCGCTTCCGCGCCCGTGCCCGCCGAGGCGGCCCGGAGACCGGGGTCTTCGGGCTCTTCGGCGTGCACTGAGGGGAACATCCATCCAGGGTAGTCCGCTTCGGTAACGATCACCGGTCGCGCCGCCCGGGATTGTCGGTCCCCCTCCCTAAGGTGCCGATCATGCAACTGGCGGACCGCGCGCAACTGACCTTCGACGAGCTCGGCACGCCGCTACGGGAGGCCACGTTCGTGGTGTTCGACCTGGAGACCACCGGCACCAAGCCGGGCCAGGACGGGATCACCGAGATCGGGGCGGTCAAGGTGCGCGGCGGTGAGGTGCTGGGTGAGTTCGCCACCCTCGTCGACCCCGGCGCGCCGATCCCACCGCAGATCGTCGCCCTCACCGGCATCACCACGACGATGCTGCACGACGCGCCCCGCATCGACCGGGTGCTGCCCGCTTTCCTCGAGTTCGCGGCAGGCGCCGTGCTGGTCGCCCACAACGCGCCGTTCGACACGTCGTTCCTGCGCGCGGCGTGCCTGCACCACGGCTATCCCTGGCCGAAACCGGCCGTCGTGTGCACGGTGCGGCTCGCGCGCCGGGTGCTGACGCGGCAGGACAGCCCGAGCTTCCGGCTGTCCGCGCTGGCCGCCCTGTTCGGGTCGCCGGTCACGCCGAACCACCGCGCGCTGGAGGACGCCCGCGCCACCGTCCACGTGCTGCACGCACTGCTGGAGCGCGTCGGCAACGTGGGCGTGCAGTCGCTGGAGGAGCTGCTCGACTACCTGCCCGAGGTGACGCCGGCGCAACGGCGCAAACGCGGGATGGCGGCCGACCTGCCGGAGCGGCCGGGCGTGTACCTGTTCCGCGGCCCCGGCGACGAGGTGCTCTACGTCGGCACGGCCCGCAACCTGCGCCGCCGGGTGCGGCAGTACTTCACCGGTTCCGAGAGCCGCGGCCGCATCCGGGAGATGGTCGCGCTCGCCGACCGGGTGGACGGCATCGAGTGCAGCCACGCGCTGGAGGCCCAGATCCGTGAGCTGCGGCTGCTGGCGGCGCACCGACCGTCGTACAACCGGCGTTCGAAGAACCCGCGCAAGTCGTGGTGGATCGTGCTGACCGACGAGGCGTTCCCGCGCCTGTCGGTGGTGCGGCTGCCCAAGGACGGCGCGCTCGGTCCGTTCTCGTCGCAGATGACGGCCAAGATCGCCGCGGACGCCCTGGCGAGCGCCACCGGCCTGCGCACCTGCACGCAACGGATCTCCGCGCACGCGCCATCCGGCAGACCGTGCGCGCTGGCGGAGCTGGGCCGCTGCGGGGCGCCGTGCGCGGGACGGCAGAGCGTCGAAGAGTACTTCCCGAGCGTGGACGCGATCGTCGACCTGGTCTCGGGGCGGGGCACCGGTCCGCTGGACTCGGCGCGACGCCAGCTCGACGAGCTGTCCGGTGCCGAGCACTTCGAACAGGCGGCCCGGCGGCGGGACGAGCTGGCTGTCCTCGTGCGCGCGGTCGACCGCGCGCACCGGCTGTCCGCGCTCGCCGCGATCCCCGAGATGGTCGCGGCCTCCCCGGACGGCGACCGGGGCTGGGAGTTCGCGGTGATCCGGCACGGCCGGCTCGCCTCGGCTGGCGTGGCGCGGCGCGGAGTGCCACCGATGCCGGTGGTCGAGCAGCTGGTGGCCGCGGCCGAAACCGTCGAGCCGGGGCCTGGCCCGCTGTACGGGGCGCCCGCTGAGGAGACCTCGATCCTGCTGCGCTGGCTCACGCGGCCCGGCGTCCGGCTGGTCCGGACGGCGGTGCCGTGGTCCGAGCCCGCCCGCGGCGCGGGGCCGTGGCGCGGGTGGCTGGAGCAGGTCACCACCGCGGTTTCGCTCGAACAGGCCGTCTGATCGCGCGGGGAGCTACGATCGCCGCGCTACCCATTCACGCGAGGAGGACGCGAGTGATCACCGCGATCGTGCTGGTTCACGCCGTGGCGGACAGCATCCCGGAGACAGCGCAGGCGATCGCCGACATCGACGGTGTGGCGGAGGTGTACTCGTGCGCCGGCGACGTCGATCTGATTGCGATCGTGCGCGTGCACGCCCACGAGGAACTCGCCGACCTCATCCCGGCGAAGATCGGCAAGGTCACCGGGGTGATCGACACCGACACGCACATCGCGTTCCGGTCCTATTCGACCGCCGACACCGAATCGGCGTTCGCGATCGGTGTCGAGGACGCCGACTGACCCACGCACGGCGAAGGGCCCCGGAATCGCGCCGGGGCCCTTCGCCGTGATCGTGTGACTACTGGTCGGGCGTCGTCCAGCCCGCAGGCACCTCGCCCTTGGACGGGACCTCGCCGTTGCCGTGCCCGTTGCCGTGGTGGCCATCGCCGCGGGCGCGGTCGAGCGCCGCGGTCTCCTCGGCCGGGTCCGGCGCCAGCATCGTGCCCGGCACCGCGCGTCCGGCCGCGCCGAGCTTGTTCATCTTCTTCGGCACCGCCGAACCCTGGTACTCCAGCGGAACGGCGTGGCCGTGGCTGTCCACCCCGCCCAGCGGCTGGTGGATCTCGATGAACTCACCGTGCGGCAGGCGCTTGATGATGCCCGTCTCGATGCCGTGCTCCAGCACCTCACGGTCGGCCCGCTGGAGGCCGAGGCAGATCCGGTAGGTGATGAAGTACGCCAGCGGCGGCACCACCAGGATCCCGATCCGGCCCGCCCACGTCGTCGCGTTCAGCGAGATCATGAACTTGTCCGCGATGATGTCGTTGAACCCGGACAGCTCGATGATCATGAAGAACGACAGCGCCATCATGCCGATCGAGGTACGGACCGGCGCGTCACGCGGGCGCTGGAGCAGGTTGTGGTGAGCGGTGTCGCCGGACAGCTTCCGTTCGAGGAACGGGTACCCGATGAGCAGGGCGAACAGCACCGGCATCCAGACCGCACCGGCGAAGAACACCGCCGGGACCGTGTAGTTGCCCAGGTAGAGCTCCCACGCGGGGAAGATCCGCAGCAGACCGTCCGCCCACGCCAGGTACCAGTCCGGCTGCGAACCCGCGGACACCTGCCCCGGGTTGTACGGCCCCAGGTTCCAGATCGGGTTGATCTGGAAGACACCCGCCATGATCGCCAGGACACCGGTGACGATGACGAAGAACGCCCCGGCCTTCGCGGCGAACACCGGCACGATCCGGACGCCGACGACGTTGGTCTCCTTGCGCCGCACACCCGGGAACTGGGTGTGCTTCTGGTACCAGACCAGCGCCAGGTGCACACCGACCAGCGCCAGCATGATGCCCGGCAGCAGCAGGATGTGCAGCGTGTACATGCGCGGCACGATCTCGTCGCCGGGGAACTCCCCGCCGAACAGCGCCCAGTGCAGCCAGGTGCCCATGACCGGCACCGAGAGCACGATCCCCGACAGGGTGGCGCGGATACCGGTGCCGGAGAGCAGGTCGTCCGGCAGCGAGTAGCCGAAGAAGCCCTCGAACATGCCCAGGATCAGCAGCAGCGCGCCGACGATCCAGTTGGCCTCGCGCGGGCGGCGGAACGCTCCGGTGAAGAAGATCCGGAACATGTGCACCATCATCGCCGCGACGAACACCAGCGCGGCCCAGTGGTGCAGCTGGCGGACGAAGAGACCACCGCGGACCTCGAACGAGATCTCCAGGGTCGTCTGGAACGCGCGGGACATCTCGACGCCCTGCAGGTTCTTGAACGGCCCGTTGTAGACGACCTCGGTCATCGACGGATCGAAGAACAGGGTCAGGTAGACACCCGTGATGAGCACGACGATGAAGCTGTAGAGCGCGATCTCACCGAGCAGGAACGACCAGTGGGTCGGGAAGACCTTGTTCATCTGGTGCCGCAGGCCCTTGGCCAGGCGGTACCGCTGGTCGGCGTTGTTCGCGGCCTCGGCGGCCTGCCGTTCCAGGAGGTTGGAACCCCTCGTCGGCGTGGTCAGTGAACTCATGACTTGCGCTCCCAGTAAGCGGGGCCGACGGGCTCGATGAAGTCGCCCCGCGCCACGAAGTATCCCTCATCGTTGACCGTGATGGGCAACTGTGCAAGTGCCCGCGTCGCCGGGCCGAAGATGGGCTTCGCGTAGTGCAGGGCGTCGAACTGCGACTGGTGGCACGGGCAGAGGATCCGGTTGGTCCGCTGCTCGTACAGCGAGGTCGGGCAGCCGACGTGGCTGCAGATCTTCGTGTAGGCGTAGTAGTCGCCGAAGTTGAAGTCTTCCTGGCCCTCGCGCTTGACCACCCGCTGGGCGTCCTCCGGCCGCAGGCGGATCAGCATGACCGGGCTGTCCGCCCGCATGAAGATCCCGGCCAGCGCCTCGTGGTCCTCGCGGTCGGTCTCGCGGAACGGGTAGACCGTCTCCATGCCGCCCGCGTCCAGGTCCTCCGGGCGGAGCAGGACGACCTCGTCCGACTTGCCGGTGTAGCGGCGCAGGTAGACGACCTCACCGGGGTGCTCCGGCTTCCACGGGGTGTGGGCCAGGTTGTCCTTCGAGTCCGGGTCCGCCCACGGGTTCTTGATGAACGAGGCGACCGGGAGTGCGACCAGGCCCAGCCCCATCACACCGGCGCCGAGGCCCGCGGTGCGCTTGACCAGCGAGCGGCGGGCGATCGTGCTGCGGTTGCCCGCGTCGGCGAGCTGCGCGACGATCGTCTTGCGGTCGATCTCGGCCGAGCCCTTGCCGTCGCCGTCGTGCCGCTCCTGCACCGCGAGCTCACTCGGGATGAACCGCTTGGTGTAGAGCAGCACGCCGATGCCCAGCGCGAGGATCGACAGGCCGAGCGTGAAGCCCAGCACCGGGGTGTAGAGCGCGTACTTCTCGTACTCACCGGTGTCCGGAGCCCTGTACTCCCACCACTCCGGCCAGCAGATGGTGACCAGGAAGCCCAGTCCGGCCAGCGCGGCGATGGTGAACCACAGCGCGATGACGCGCTCGGCGCGCTTCTCGGCGCGGGTGCCCTTGACGGGCCACGGTTCCGGGTAGTCGACGATCTCGACGCCGTCGAGCTTGGTGCCCAGCTGGACCAGCTGGTCACGGTCCATCTCGGCCAGTTCGGCCTCGGACGGCTGCGCGGTTTCGCGCCCCGGGGTGTCTGCGCTGCTCATGCCCTCGATCCAATCCACAAAGTCACGCCGACGATCGCGCCGATGCCGACGATCCACGCGACGAGCGCCTCGGAGGCCGGGCCGAGCCCGCCCAGGCCCAGACCGCCCGGGTTGTTGTTCCCGTCGGACACGGACTTGACGTAGGCGACGATGTCCTCCTTCTCCTCCGGCGTGAGCTGCCGGTCGGAGAATTTCGGCATGTTCTGCGGACCAGTGAGCATCGCGGTGTAGATCTGCTCCTCGCTGGCCGGTCCCAGCTCCGGCGCGAACTTCCCGGCCGAGAGGGCGCCGCCCTGGCCGGTGAAGTTGTGGCACGACGCGCAGTTGAGGCGGAACAGCTCGCCACCGCGCGCCGGGTTGTCCCCGCGCAGCGCCTCACCGGACTCGGCGGGCCGCTCCGGGCCGCCGCCGTTGGCCTGGACGTAGGCGCCGACGGCGTCGATCTCCTCCGGGGTCAGCTTCGGCGGCTTCCGCTCGGCCTGGGCCTCCTGGCGCACGGCGGGCATCCGGCCGGACGAGGTCTGGAAGTACACGGCCGCGTCGCCGACGCCGATCAGGCTCGGCCCGCGGTCCTCCACGCCCTGCAGGTTCGACCCGTGGCAGCTGATGCAGCTGTTGTTGTAGACCTGCTGGCCCAGGCGCAGCTGCGCGGGCTCGTCCTGCGCCTGCGCGGTCTGCGGCTGCGGCACCAGGAGCGCGTAGCCCAGTCCGGCGCCGACCAGCGCCACACCGAGCGCCAGCGCGCCCGCGAGGCGGCGGCGCAGCTTGGTGCGGGCACCGAAGCGGCGCCTGGAGGAATTCTTGCTGGTGGTCATTCTTCGGCAACCCTTGCTGTCAGTTCAGGCCGCTGGGCGCGGTCACGGGATGATGTAGATGACCGCGAACAGGCCGATCCACACGATGTCGACGAAGTGCCAGTAGTAGGACACGACGATCGCCGAGGTCGCCTGCGCGGGGGTGAACTTGCTCAGCTTGGTGCGGATGAGCAAGAAGACGAAGGCGACCAGACCACCCACCACGTGCAGACCGTGGAAGCCGGTCGCCAAGAAGAACACGGTGCCCCACGACCCGGACGGGATGGTCACGCCCTCGTGGATCAGGTTCACGTACTCGCCGACCTGACCGCCGACGAAGATCGCACCCATGATCAGGGTGATGACGTACCAGCGGCGCAACCCGTAGACGTCACCGCGCTCGGCGGCGAACACGCCGAGCTGGCAGGTGAACGACGACGCCACCAGGATGATGGTGAAGGGCAGCGCGTACGGGATGTTGAGGTGGATGGGCTCGTCGGTCGCCGGGTTGATCGGCGGCCAGATCCCGGTGTCGTTCTGCGCCTTGACCGTGAAGAACATCGCGAACAGCCCGGCGAAGAACATGAGCTCGCTGGAGAGCCACACGATCGTGCCGACACTGACCATGTTCGGCCGGTTCAGCGAGTGCACCCGCTGGCTGATGGTGGGAGCTGCCGTTGTCACGGGTCGCATTATGTCTCCCTGCGAAGCGACCTGCTTGGTCGGGTCCGGCACGCCACGCCGGGGGTGTTGGTCACAGCGACGAACGCGGAGGGTGAGGATCAGGGCGTGAGTTTCTTCGATCGGGTGCGTGACCTGCTGCGAAAGCGTGGCGGGCCGGAGCTGACCCCGGACACCGAGGGTGTCGTCGTGGTCGCCGAGGCGTTCGACGTCGCCGAGGCCGACTCCACTGTGCTGGGGAGATCACAGAACTGGCGGGAGGACGAACCGGCGATTCTGCGCCATCACCTCGTACTGCCACCGGATCGGGTCACCGAGGCCGCGTCGATCCTCGCCCAGGACGGGTGGGAACTGCGCCCCGGACCGGATTCCGGGGGACCCGTTCGGGTGCACGCGCTGCGGGTGCAGAAGCTCGACGCGCTGCACTGCGCCCAGGAGCGCGCGCGGATGGCCGGGCTCGCGCAGCGGCTGGACGGCGACTGGCTCGGCTGGGACGCGTTACAGCCGATGGGCCTGGGGGGAAGCGGGCGGGACGGCTAGCATCAACCCGACCAGTACAGCGACGGAGCCGGAGGGTCGACTTGTCCGAACAGTCCACGCGGATTCTGGTGTTCAGCCACCGCCCCGAAGTCCGGGAGTCGATCGTCTCGGCGATCGGCCGCAGGCCGGCCACCGATTTGGCCAGGGTCGACTACGTCGAGGCCGCCGGAGTGGCGGACGTGCTGGCGGAAATGGACGCGGGTGACGTCGATCTGGCGATCCTGGACGGCGAAGCCCAGCCCACCGGCGGCATCGGCCTGTGCAGGCAGTTGAAGAACGAGATCGACGATTGCCCGCCGATCGTGATCGCGGTGCGGCGCAAGGACGACCGCTGGCTGGCCACCTGGTCCCAGGCCGACGCCGTCCTGGTCCACCCACTCGACCCGCTGACCGCGGCGGAGACGGTCGCGGACGTGCTGCGGGCCCGCCGGGTCCCGGTCGTCCGGGGCTGACGCGCCGCGGCGAACTCAGGGCCGGTCTCCTCCGACCGGTCGCAAGAAAGGTGACCATGGGCACGCAGAACTGGCCCACGCTGCTCAACCAGCTGATCGCCGGCGCCGACCTCTCCGCGGAGGACACCGCGTGGGCGATGGACCAGGTGATGTCCGGGGAGGCCACGCCCGCGCAGGTCGGGGGCTTCCTGGTCGCCCTGCGCGCGAAGGGTGAGACGCCCGCCGAGATCACCGGCCTCGCCGACGCGATGATCGCCCACGCCCGCCGGGTCACCATCGACCGCGCCGCGGTGGACATCGTCGGCACCGGCGGCGACCGGTCCGGTTCGGTGAACATCTCGACGATGGCCTCGCTGGTCACCGCCGCTGCCGGGGTGCCGGTGGTCAAGCACGGCAACCGCGCGGCGTCGTCGAAGTCCGGCACGGCGGACGTGCTGGAGGCGCTGGGCGTGGCGATCGACCTGCCGCCCGAGGGTGTCCAGCGGTGCGTGTCCGAGCTGGGCATCGGCTTCTGCTTCGCGCCGGTGTTCCACCCCGGGTTCCGGCACGCCGGTGCGCCGCGGCGGGAACTGGGCGTGCCGACGGCGTTCAACCTGCTCGGACCGCTGACCAACCCCGCCCAGCCGTCGGCGGGGCTGATCGGGTGCGCCTTCCCGGACAAGACCGAGGTGCTGGCCCGGGTGTTCGCCGGGCGCGGCACCTCGACGCTCGTGGTGCGCGGCGACGACGGGCTGGACGAGCTGACCACCACCACCACCAGCTCGGTGTGGGTGGTTTCGAACGGTCAGGTGCGGGCCGAGGGCCTCGACCCGGTCGCGCTGGGCATCCCGCGGGCCACCGCGGAGGACCTGCGTGGCGGCGATCCGGCGGTCAACGCCGAGGTCGTGCGGGAGCTGGTCGCGGGCAAGCCGGGCCCGGTGCGGGACGCGGTGCTGCTCAACGCCGCGGGCGCGCTGGCCGCGCACGCCGGGCTCACCGAATCGCTCACCGGCGACCTGTCGGCGGGCCTGGCCAGGGCCGCCGAGGCGGTCGATTCGGGCGCGGCCGCCGACCTGCTCGCCCGCTGGGCCGCCTTCCGCTGACACACGAGAAAAGGGCCCGCCGGCATCGAAACGCCGACGGGCCCTTTTCTCGTGTCCGGAGCCTATTCGTGGTTGGGGCCGGTGTGGTACTCGAACACCAGGCCGCCCACGGTGAGCAGGATCAGGCATCCGCCCAAGATGATCAGCCAGATGTGGAAGAACGCCAGGCCGAGGCCCACGGTCGCGGCCGAGGCGGCCAGGCCGATCGGCCAGTAGCTGCCCGGGCTGAAAAAGCCCATTTCGCCCGCGCCGTCGCTGATCTCGGCGTCGTCCCGGTCCTCCGGGCGCGGCTCGATGCGACGGCCCACGAACCGCATGTAGCTGCCCGCGAGGAGGGAGAGCCCGCCGGTCAGGATCAGGGCGACCAGGCCGACCGGCTCGACACCGTAGTCGGTGGCGAGGCCGGTCCACACGCCGTAGACGATCGCGATGAAGAACGCGAAAGCCGTGACCAAGTCGAAAATCCGGGCTTCGACCTTCATGAAGCTGTCCTCACTGTGAACATCGTTGAAGAACCCACCAGCGCGAGCGGCCGGCTCAGCCGGACTGCGACCGCAGGGTGCGGTCGGTGTTGAACGGCTTCGTCGTGGTCGCCTGCGGGGCGCACAGCTCGCCGCAGTTCATGGCGGCCAGCGCCTCCGCGGTGGTGTTGGGCTGCCCGGTGGCCGGGTTGACCTGGGTCCGCAGCTGAATGTACTGCGTGTACAGGTTGTCCGGCAGTGCGCGGACCTCGAAGTTCATGCCGGAGTGGTAGGTGCCGCACAGCTCGGCGCAGCGGCCCACGAACGCGCCCGACCGGTCGATCGTGTTCTGGAACGACGGGTCCTGGTTGTTCTTCTCCGGGTCCGGGAAGACATCGCGCTTGAAGTGGAACTCCGGCACCCAGAAGGAGTGGATGACGTCGGCCGAGCGCAGGTTGTACTGGATCGTCTTGCCGGTCGGCAGCACCAGGATCGGGATCTCGCTCGAGCTGCCGACGGTCTTGATGACCTGGCCGTTGGCGTCCTTGGCCTCGTTCGGGTAGTCGAACTCCCAGTTCCACTGGAAGGCGATCACGTCGACCGTGACGTCCGGGTCCGGCTCCTCGGCCAGCACCTTGCTCTCGGTGGTGGCGGTGAAGAAGAACAGCACGCAGACCATGACCAGCGGCAGCACGACGCAGAACAGTTCGAGCGGCACGTTGTACTGGAACTGCCGCGGCAGGTCGCCCGGCTGGTCGGTCTTCTTCTTCCGGTGGAAGGCGATCGTCCAGAAGATCAGGCCCCACACGATCACACCGACGACGAGCGCCGCGATGACCGACCAGGTCCAGAGGACGCGCATGTCCTCGGACTCCTTGGTCACACCGACGGGCCACCCGAACCGCAGCACCTCGTCACCGGAGCACCCGGTCGCCAGGAGCGCGACGAGCCCGGCCAGCGCGGCGACCTTACCCACTTTCGCCGAACGTGATGCCGGAGTGCGCTCATCCCTGCCCACTGCGCAGCGCCCTTTCAACCCAGGCCTCCTTGACGATTTCTGGCTTACCAGCGGGAGCCTAGCCGAGCTACCACGATCCGCAGCCCAAGGGGTGACCGTTCGTGGCGGGGGCTGCGGGCATACTGGGCGCTCGACATCCGGCCACGACCTCGAGGTGTGAATATCCGTGTGCGGCCTGCTTGGACTGGTGTGTGCCACTGAGAACGACGCGGTCAACGCGCGTGAGGCCGTCGGCGAGGCCATGCGCTGCCAGCGGCACCGCGGCCCCGACGAGCGCGACACCTGGACCGACGCCGAGGTCGTCTACGGCTTCAACCGGCTCGCGTTCATCGACGTCGAGCACGCCCACCAGCCGCTGACCTGGGGTCCGCCCGAATCGCCGCGGCGCTACACGCTGAACTTCAACGGCGAGATCTACAACTACCGCGAGCTGCGGGACCAGCTGACCGCGGAGCACGGTGCGAAGTTCGCCACAGAGGGCGACGGCGAGGCGATCGTCGCGGCCTACCACTACTGGGGCCGTGCCGCGGTGGCGAAACTGCGGGGCATGTTCGCGTTCCTGATCTGGGACGCGGACGAGAAGGTGATCTTCGGCGCACGTGACCCGTTCGGCATCAAGCCGCTGTTCTACACGCACGGGCCCGGCGGCACGGCGTTTTCCAGCGAGAAGAAGTCGCTGCTGGAGCTGTCCGGCGTGCTGGGGATCACCAAGGAGCTGGACCGGACGGCCCTGCAGCACTACCTGACGCTGCAGTACGTGCCGGAGCCGGAGACGCTGCACACGCGCGTCCGCCGCGTCGAGTCGGGCACGTCATTCACGGTGTCCCCCGGCGGCACGCCGAAGATCGAGCGCTACTTCTTTCCCGAGTTCGCCGCCAAGCCGGTGCGGGGCGAGGCCGAGGCGACGCTGCTGCACGAACGCATCCGCGACGTGATGCGCGATTCGGTCGGCAAGCACATGATCGCCGACCCGGACATCACGGTCGGCACGTTCCTGTCCGGCGGCATCGACTCGACCGCCATCGCGGCGCTGGCCAAGGAGCACAACCCGAACCTGATCGCGTTCACCACCGGGTTCGAGCGCGAGGGCTACTCCGAGGTCGACGTGGCGGCCGAGTCGGCGGCGGCGATCGGCGTGAAGCACGTCATCCGCACGGTGTCGGCGGAGGAGATGATGGACGCCCTGCCGCTCATCGTCTGGTACCTGGACGATCCGGTGGCCGATCCGGCGCTGGTGCCGCTGTGGTTCATCGCACGGGAAGCACGCAAGCACGTCAAGGCCGTGCTGTCCGGTGAGGGCTCCGACGAGCTGTTCGGCGGTTACACGATCTACAACGAGCCGCTGTCGCTGGCGCCGTTCGAGAAGGTGCCGGGCGGCCTGCGCAGGGTGATCGGGAAGGTTTCGGAGCGGATCCCGGAGGGCACGCGCGGCAAGGACCTGCTGCGCCGCGGGGCGCTCCCGCTGGAGGAGCGCTACTACGGCAACGCCCGCATCTTCCGCGACGACCAGCTGCGCGGGGTGCTCAGGACGTACACCGAGGGCGTCGGGCACCGCGACGTCACCGCCGAGCACTACCGCACGTCGGCGAACTGGGACCCGGTCGCCCGGATGCAGCACGTCGACCTGTTCACCTGGCTGCGCGGCGACATCCTGGTCAAGGCCGACAAGATGACCATGGCGAACTCGCTGGAGCTGCGGGTGCCGTTCCTGGACGCCGAGGTGTTCAAGGTCGCGGCAGGCATCCCGCTGGATCAGAAGATCACCAGGGAGACCACGAAGTACGCGCTGCGCCGCGCACTCGACGGCATCGTTCCCGCGCACGTGCTCAACCGCCGCAAGCTGGGCTTCCCGGTGCCGATCCGGCTGTGGCTGCGCGACGAGATGTACGACTGGGCGCGCGGCATCATCGCCGATGCCCGTACCGACGAGCTGCTGGACAAGCAGGCCGTGCAGCGCCTGCTGGACGAGCACAAGGCGGGCACTCTGGACCACAGCCGCCGCATCTGGGCGCTGCTGGTGTTCATGATCTGGCACGGCATCTTCATCGAGCACCGCATCAAGCCGCAGATCCCGGAGCCCGTCTACCCCGTGCGCATCTGAGGCCCTGTTGGGCCGTTCCGGTGAACTGCCCCGAAGTCGGGGGCGTTGTGGCCGGTTGAGCGCTACAACTCCTCGCGGGTGATCACGCCGCCGAGGGGGTTCGCATGACGCGGACGGGCAGGTCCGGACGGTCGCTGCCGGCGATGCTGGTGGCGGTACTGGTCGCGCTGCTGGCGTTCATCTGGCCGCCGGTGGCTGCCGCGCAGTCCGTGGCCACCGACTGTTCGGCCGAGCAGGCGGCGCTGGCGTCGGTCCACAGCCAGATCGACGCGCACAACGCCAAACCGCACCGGTTCGAGCTGCCGCGGCAGGCGGCCGCGCTCGCCGCCTACGACGCCGAAGCCGCCCAGCTCAACGCGGCCCAGACGACCGCGATCCAGAACCTGCAGGCGTGCCGCCAGCGCGTGCAGGCGATGGAGCAGGAGCGGCAGCGCGCGCTCGACGACCTGCTGGACAGGGCGAACAGCGACTACACGCCCGGACCGGTCGATCCGGCGAAGGTCCGGGCGGTCCGGGACGCGTGGAACGGGCTCACCGGCGCCGGCCGGCGGCCGTCGCCGTCGACCGGGCCCAACCCGGCCACGAGGCAGTGGGAGGTGCCACCCGGCAGTCCGTTGAAGCCGCTCTACGACGCGGTCCGCGCGACGACGCCGGAGTGGCCGTTCCCGAACGTCCGGTTGCAGGGAGCGGCACGTCCGCGGATCGGCGATCCCGATCCCTCCGGCTACGGCGGCGGCGTGATCGGGCGCGCGCCGGGGCCGCGTGGCGGGCCCAACGTCTCACCCGACCACATCGTCCCGATCGCCCGGATGATGTACCTGCGCGGGTACACGCGGCTGAGCCCGGAGAACATGATCGCGGTCGCGAACTCGCCGGTGAACCTGCAGTGGATGTCGCGGCTCGCGAACTCCGCGAAGAGTTCGAAGAGCATCGCCGACGTGCCGAAAGCGGACCCGGTGTGGGCGCGGAGCCAGGTGGCGCTGGAGAAGCAGACCCTCACGCGGTTGCAGGACATCATCGACCGGTTGCTGGCCAACGGGGGATAGGCTGATCACGTGGACGAGTTCGATCTCGACGCAATCGCCGCACAACTCGACGACGAGGAACCGGTCCTGCTCGTCGAACCCGGTTCGGACGACGTGTCCCGCACGCCGTTTCGATGGCGGGAGGTGGCGGCCTCCGCCGATCCCGCCGTCCGCCGTGATGCCGCGCTGACGTTGTGGAACGAGGATTTTCTCGGCCTGGTCCCGCGTTTCGCGCGTGCGCTGCGGGACGATCTGGTCGATGTCCGGGTCGCCCGGCTGCGTGGTGACTGGGTGCTGCTCTACCTCGCCCGCCCGGCCCGGCCGCCGTACACCGTGTGGGTCGGATGGGACCCGTCGACATTCGGTGAGCGTCCTCCGCTGTGGGACCGGCTTCCCGTTCCGCTGCAACGCTTCCTGCGCGAGGTCCACGCCGGGTTCACGGCCACGGACTGGCAGTCGTTCGGCCCGGTGCAGCCGGCGAGCATGATGACGTTCGCCGCGTGGTCCGGTTTCGAGGGCCCCGTCCCCGGCTGGGACGGCAGCGACGGGCGGATCTCGTCGGAGCGCCTGGTCTTCGTCGCCAAGGACGGCGGTTTCCTGCACTACTGCACCTCCCCGGACCTCGATCCGGGGCAGATCGCGCGGGTGTACGAGGGCAACATCGACGTCACGGAGTTCGCCCCCGCGCTCGACGATCTGATGGCGCAACGGTTCTCGTCGTGAGACGCCGCTGGTGGGTGATCGGGGCCGTCGTGCTGGTGGTGGTCGTCGGCGGGGTGCTGTTCCTGCTGCTGCGCACCACGGAGGAGGACCGGGTCGAGGACGTGGCCGACCGGTTCGTCACGGCGGTGGACACGCAGGACCAGCGGACGATGGTCGAGCTGCTGTGCGCGTCCGAAGCCGCCGCCGTCACCGGTGATGACGACTACGACCCCGCTTATGACGGGTACACCTCGGGTTTCGCCCGCGCGCGGAGCCTCGACGACGTCCGGATCTCCGGGGACGCGGCTTCGGTGCGACTGACACGGCCGGACCAGGAGGCGTCGACCCTGTACCTGCTGCGGGAGAACGGGGTGTGGAAGGTCTGCGCTTCGGCGCAGGGGAAGTTGGTGCGGTGAGGTCCGGGGGTTGCGGCAGCGCCGTGCCCTGCACCCCGCTGGGTGGTCATCCCGTCGCCTGAGGCCGTCTCGATCACTGTGAGCCAGGCCCGCACCCTGCGGCGGGTCGTGAGACGAAAGACCACAGCGTGCGGGCCTGGCTCACAGTGATAGGCCTCAGATCAGGCGACGGGATGACCACACAGCGGGACCACCTGCCTGAGGTGGGCCGGACCGCGGGAGCCCTGGTCATCCCGGAGTCTGCCTGTCCGGCGAGGACGCTCTTGATCTTTAGAGCCGTGCTTCCGGTGGACGAGGTGACCGCTGGTTGCTTGGGCGGCCGGTAGTCGGTCGCCTCAGGTTCGACCTCCCCCGCCCCTTCTTGCGGATGGTGTCAGTCGCTGAGCAGCGGCGTCAAGGCGGGAAAGAGTACCTTGACCCCGCTGATCAGCGACCAAGGCGGGCTGGGGATGAGGGGCGGGGGAGGTCCGGGCCGGTCTTGGTTCGGGTTGCGTTGTCGGGCGGCGGGTGTGGCGGAGAACGACGTGCGCGGGCTGGGGGGCCGGGCAGGTCGGGGTTCGGCATCCGTCGCGGGCTGCGGTTCCTAGCCGGGGGGGGTCAGGCGGGGAGGGCGGGGGCGATCTCGGTCGCCGCGTCGGGGCCGAAGGCGTCGCCGATCCGGGAGAGTGCCGATGTCCTGTCCAGCGTCCATTCCTGCGTGCCGACGGTTTCCAGCACGAGGACGGCGATCATCGAGCCGAGCTGGGCTGCACGTTCCAGGCTCAGGTCGGCGTTCAAACCCGCCAGGAAGCCTGCCCGGAAGCCGTCGCCGACACCCGTCGGGTCGGCCTTGGTCGACTCTGGCACCGCGCCGACCTCAAGGGCGAGACCGCCCTTGCCGACGATCTCCACCCCCTTCTCCCCCAGCGTGGTGATCCGCACACCCACGTGATCCAGCACGTCGGCCTCGGACCAGGCCGTTTTCTGGAGCAGCAGTTCCCACTCGTAGTCGTTGGTGAACAGGTACTTCGCGCCGGCGACGAACTGCCGTGCCTGCTCTCCCGACATGCGGGCCAGTTGCTGGGACGGGTCCACCGCGAACGTGTACCCGCGCTGACGGCACTCCGCCGCGTGCCGCAGCATGCCGTCCGGGTCGTCGGGGCTGATGAGCATCAGGCCGAGACCGCCGACGCGGTCCGCGATCGGGGCCAGCTCGATGTTGCGGGCTTCGGCCATGGCGCCCGCGTAGAAGGTGGCGATCTGGTTCAGGTCGTCGTCGGTGGTGCACACGAACCGGGCCGTGTGCGCCAGCTCGGAGATCAGCACACCGGCCGTGTCCACGCCGTGGCGCTCCAGCCAGGACCGGTAGTCGGCGAAATCCGCGCCGGCCGCGCCCACCAGCACCGGGCTCGCACCCAGCACACCCAGCCCGAAGGCGATGTTGGCGCCGATCCCGCCACGGCGCACCACGAGGTCGTCGGCCAGGAAGCTCAGCGAGATGCGGTGCAGCTGCTCCGTCACGAGCTGCTCGGCGAACCGGCCCGGGAAGTGCATGAGATGGTCCGTTGCGATGCTGCCGGAAACGGCGATGCGGGCGTTGATGGCCACCGGTGCTCCTGCCTCTGCCTGACTCGAACTCAAGTTACCGACGGGAAATACCCCGTCGGAGCGAAAACCGACCCGCTGACCGACACTACTAGTTGGTAGACCTGTCCGGCGTGGTCACCTTCGCCCTAGCGTCGGCCCGTGAGCACCGTGACCGAACCGGAAACGATCGCCGACCTGATCGACGACTGCGCCGACTTTCCCACCGAACTGCGTGCCGCGCAGGCCAGCGCGCCGCGCCCACCGGCACCGCGGGCCTGGTCCGTCGACGACACCTGCCACGCCCAGGTAGTCGGCCTGGAGGACTATTAGTTACGCGGACACACGGAAACGGGCTCCGGTCGATGTCGACCGGAGCCCGTTTCCGTGTGCTGACTCAGTGGAACGAGTCGCCGCAGGCGCAGGAACCCGTGGCGTTCGGGTTCTCGATGGTGAAGCCCTGCTTCTCGATCGAGTCGACGAAGTCGATCACGGCGCCTTCGACGTACGGCGCGCTCATCCGGTCGACGGCCACGCGGAGCCCGTCGAAGTCGCGGAACAGGTCGCCGTCGAGCGTGCGCTCGTCGAAGAACAGCTGGTAGCGCAGGCCCGCGCAACCACCGGGCTGAACCGCGATGCGCAGGTGCATGTCGTCGCGGCCCTCCTGCTCCAGCAGGGCCTTGGCCTTGCCGGCCGCGGCGTCGCTCAACGTCACGCCGTGGGTGGCCTCGCCAGCTTCGGCCTGCGTGCCGGTCTGCTCAGCGGTAGTCATAGCTCTCCCTCGGGGTCTTGCCGTGCACCGGGTGGGGGGGTGCTCCTCCCTGGTGGAACACCGGAGTCACCCGATCTGTTCCGGGCTGGTTCCCGCCATGGCGCTTTCGACCATGGTGGCACATCCGCCAGGGGGTTGAACACGAACGCGGGTGCCTGGAATAAGCTGGTCGGGTGAGGTTCCTCCGTCGTACCAGCACGACCACCGAAGACAGCCCCGGTATCGAGGCCGCCGAGGTGGCCGAAAGCGTCGAATCTCACACCCGGGGCTACACCCCGGCCAAGGGGAGGCCGACGCCGAAGCGCAAGGAGGCCGAGGGCAAGCGCCGCGGCCCCGTCGCGCCCCCGCCGCGAACCATGCGGGAGGCGATGAAGCGCAACCGCGAGCTGCGCAAATCGAACCCGACCAGCAAGGAAGACCGGCGCCGGGCCGCCAAGGAGCGCCAGGAGCGCATGGCCGCAGGCGACGACCGTTACCTGCTGCCCCGCGACAAGGGCCCGGTCAAGGCGTACGTGCGGGACCTGGTGGACTCGCGCCGTCACTTCCTGGGCGCGTTCATGCCGCTGGCGATCCTCGTGTTCATCGTCCTGCTGGTCCCGTACCCGGTGATCCAGCAGTACGTGACCCTGCTGTGCATGGTCGCCCTCGCCGTGATGGCCATCGAGGGCTACTTCAACGGCCGCCGCATCGCCCGGCTCGCCCGCGAGAAGTTCCCGAAGGAAAACATCAGCGGCCGCTCACTCGGCTGGTACGCGTTCGTGCGGGCGAGCCAGATCCGCAAGCTCCGCATGCCGAAGCCGCGGGTGAAGGTCGGCGAAGCCGTCTCCTGAACGCACGCCAGACACGCCCGCGCCCGTCGCAACTCGTTAGCAAGGCGAAGAGTTCCGGGTAGGCTGTCGTCATGGAGTTTCGCCGTCTCGGCCGCAGCGGCCTGACCGTCAGTGAGATCGCCTACGGGAACTGGCTCACCCACGGTTCGCAGATCGAGGAAGAGCAGGCCCAAGCCTGTATCAAGGCCGCGCTCGACGCGGGCATCACCACCTTCGACACCGCCGACGTCTACGCGAACACCGCCGCCGAGTCGGTGCTCGGCCGCGGTCTCGCCGGTCAGCGGCGGGAGAGCCTGGAGATCTGCACCAAGGTGTTCTGGCCGACCGGCCCCCAGGGACCCAACGACCGCGGGCTCGGCCGCAAGCACATCATGGAGTCGGCGAACGCGTCGCTGCAGCGCCTGCAGACCGACCACATCGACCTCTACCAGGCACACCGGTTCGACCCCACGGTGCCGCTGGAGGAGACCATGACGGCCTTCGCGGACCTCGTCCGCCAGGGCAAGGTCCTCTATATCGGGGTGTCCGAATGGAACGCCGAGGAGATCACACGCGGCGCGGAACTGGCCCGTGAGCTGCGGATCCCGTTCGTGTCGAACCAGCCGAAGTACAACATGCTGTGGCGCGTCATCGAGCCGCAGGTGATTCCCGCCAGCGAGCGCGAGGGGCTGAGCCAGATCGTCTGGTCGCCGATCCAGCAGGGCATCCTGACCGGCAAGTACAAGCCGGGACAGCCGCCGCCGGAGGGGTCGCGGGCCGCTGATCCCACCACGTCCCGCGCGGTGCAGCGTCTCATGCGGGACGACGTGCTGGAGCGCGTGGCGCGGCTGGAGCCGCTGGCCCGGCAGGCCGGGCTGACACTGGCTCAGCTGGCGGTCGCGTGGGTACTGCAGAACCCGAACGTCGCCGCGGCGATCGTCGGCGCCTCCCGTCCGGAGCAGGTGCACGAGAACGTCAAGGCGTCCGGCGTGAAGCTCGACGCGGACCTGCTGACCGAGATCGACGCGGTCCTGCTCGGCGTTGTGGAGGACGATCCGCGCCTCACCGAGCGCGCGGGCTGAGCCGCACCCGATAGGTTGACGCGGTGACTGACGTGTCGTTCGCCGATGTCCCGGGTCCCGACGAAGCTTCCCGAGCGGAAGCCGTACGGCGGCACGAGGAGCTGCTCAAACCGGCCGGATCGCTGGGCGAGCTGGAGGGGCTCGGCGAGTGGGTCGCCGCGTGCCAGGGTGCGGTGCCGCCTCGGCGGTTCCAGCGGCCGCGGGTGATCGTGTTCGCCGGGGACCACGGGATCGCCGCGAAGGGCGTGTCGGCCTACCGCCCCGAGGTCACCGGCCAGCTGGTGGACCACCTGCTCAAGGGCGTCGGCCCGGTCGCGGTGGCGGCTTCGGTGGCCGACGCCGGACTGCGGGTGGTCGACATCGCGGTCACCGGCGAAACCCCGGTCGCCGAGTACCGGGTCCGCGCGGGCTCCGGTTCGATCGACGTCGAGGACGCGCTCACCGAAGACGAGGTGAACGCCGCGCTGCGGGCCGGTGCGGCGATCGCCGACGCGGAGGTCGACGAGGGCGCCGACCTGCTGGTGGCGGGCAGTGTCGGCGTCGGGGCGAGCACACCGGCCGCGGTGCTGGTCGCCGCGCTGACCGGGGCCGAGCCGGTCGCCGTGGTGGGCCGCGGCTCCGGCATCGACGACGACGGGTGGATGCGCAAGACCCTCGCGGTGCGGGACGCGCTGCGCCGGGCCCGCGCGGTGTTGCCCGACCCGGTCGCGCTGCTGCGCACCGCGGGCGGGGCGGACCTGGCGGCGCTGACCGGGTTCCTCGCGCAGGCCGCGGTGCGCCGCACGCCGGTGCTGCTGGACGGGCTCGCCGTGGCGGCCGCCGCGCTGGTGGCGGAGGAACTGGCGCCGGGTGCGCGCTCCTGGTGGCAGGCCGCGCACGCCGACGCCGAACCCGCGCACCGGATGGTCCTGGAACACCTCGACCTCAAGCCGATCGTGGACCTGGGCCTCCGGCTCGGCGACGGCACCGGCGCCGCCACGGCGCTCCCGCTGCTGATCACGGCCTCCCGGCTGCTGACCGACCTGCCCACGCACGCCGAGGCGGGTGTTTCCGCGCCGAACGCTTGAACCTGACGTCACGTCAGGTCATAGCGTCGTCCGCACCGGCGCACAGGCGCTGGTGGAAGCAGGTGACACGGCATGTTCTACAAGGTCGGCGAGCTGGCGAAGGCCACCGGTCTGACGGTCCGGGCGCTCCACCACTACGACCACGTGGGCCTGGTCCGTCCCTCCGGGCGCACGGCCTCGGGGCACCGGCTCTACGACGAGTCCGATGTCCGGCGGTTGTACGAGGTGCTGGCGCTGCGGCAGCTGGGGCTCCCGCTGGAGGGCATCAGCGCGGCCCTGGCGGGCACGACCGGGCTGGCCGAGCTGCTCGCCCGGCACCGGGACCACCTGGACCGGCAACTGGTGGCGATGCGCACGTTGCGCGCGCACCTCACCACCATGCTGGCCCGAATTCCCGGAGAGCAGACCGGTGTCACCGACTTCCTGGCGCTCATCAGGGAGGTGACCACCGTGGACGAGACGGTGAAGCGGTACTTCAGCGAGACCCAGCTGGCGGAGCTGGCCGAGCGGCGCACGCGGCTCGGTGAACAGGCGATCGAGGACGTCCAGCGCCGGTGGCAGGACCTGATCCCCCGTGTGCAACAGGCCGTCGAGGCCGGGACGGACCCGACTGCGACGGCGGGGCGGGAACTCGGCCGCGAGTGGATGGCGCTGCTGGAGTCCTTCCACGGCGGCGACTCGGGGTTACGGGACTCGCTCTACCGGATGCAGGCGGAGAACTCCGCCGAGATCCAGCAGCAGCACGGCGGCCCGTCGCCGGAGCAGCTGGACTTCATCCGGCGCGCGACGCAGCGCTGACGGAACGGGCCCCCGCACCGGGAAACCGGCGCGGGGGCCCGTTCGGACAACGGATCAGGACAGCTTGTGCATCCAGCCGTGCGGGTCGGGGCGGCTGCCCTCCTGGATGCCGGTCAGGTCGGCGCGCAGCTTCATCGTCACCTCACCGGGCTCGCCGCCCGCGATGGTGAACTCGCCGCCCGCGTGCTTGACCCGCCCGACCGGCGTGATGACCGCCGCGGTGCCACACGCGAACACCTCGGTCAGCTCACCCGAGGCGGCCGCCTTCTCCCACTCGTCGGTGGAGATACGGCGCTCCTCGATGGACAGGCCGTGGTCGGCGGCCAGCTGGATGAGCGAGTCGCGCGTGACGCCGGGCAGCAGCGAACCGGACAGTTCCGGGGTGACGATCCGGGCGCCGGCACCCGATCCGTACACGAAGAACAGGTTCATGCCGCCCATCTCCTCGACGTAGCGGCGCTCCACCGCGTCGAGCCACACCACCTGGTCGCAGCCCTGCTCGACGGCCTGCGACTGGGCCACGAAGGACGCCGCGTAGTTGCCGGCGAACTTCGCCGCGCCGGTGCCGCCGGGCGCGGCCCGCACGTACTGGGTGGACAGCCACACGCTCACCGGCTTCACGCCGCCGGTGAAGTACGAGCCCGCGGGCGAGGCGATGGCCAGGTACAGGTACTCGCTGGCCGGCGCGTTCACGCCCAGCCCCACCGAGCTGGAGATCATGAACGGGCGCAGGTACAGCGCGTCACCGGGGTTGGTGGGCACCCAGCGCTCGTCGACGGTGAGCAGCTCGTGCAGTGAGCCGAGGAACAGCTCGTCCGGCAGCTCCGGCATCGCGATCCGGGCCGCCGAGCGGCGGAACCGGGCCGCGTTGGCGTCCGGGCGAAAGGCCGCGATCGACCCGTCCGGCTGCCGGTAGGCCTTGAGCCCCTCGAAGATCGCCTGCGCGTAGTGCAGCACCGACGTGGCGGGGTCGAGCGTGATCGGCTCGTAGGGGCCGACCTTGGCGTCGTGCCAGCCCCGCTCCGTGCTGTACTTGATCGCGACCATGTGGTCGGTGAAGAACTTCCCGAAGCCCGGCTTCGCCAGTACCTCGGCTACACGCTCCGCCGAAGCGGGAGACGGGTGCGGGGTACGGGTGAAGGGCAACGTGGTCGTCATCGGACCAGGATAACCGTTAGTCGGACGTCCGAGAATCGCCATCTCCCCTACCATGGCCGGGTGACCGCCAACATGCCGCAGCGCGCGAGCGCGAACTCGGTGTCCGCAGGCCCCGCCTCCGACGTCCGCACTTTCGTCACCGCGCTCCTGCTGACCTTCGCCGCCGGTGAGTTGTTGCTCCTCTGCTACGCGCTGCTGGGCGTGTTCGGCGCCATCATCGGCCTGGTGGGGGCCGGTTTCGGCATCGTGTGGTGGCGCAACATCCACGACGGCAAGGCCTTCCCGCGCGACCTGCCGGCCAAGTCGGTGGTCGCCCTCGCGGTGGCGACCGCCGTCATCACGCTGGTGGCGTTCCTGGTCGTCGCGTGACCAGCACGGCCGCCGCGCCCGCGGCCACCGTGCCCAGGAGGTAGACCGGCGGCAGCCAGGCCAGCAGCGTCACGGCCAGCACCGCGGTGATCACCCCGCGCGCAGTGAGGGCGCCGATCATCGACAGCACCGCCATCACCAGCACCTCCGTCAGCGCGGCGGCGGCGGCCAGCAGCAGCGCCTGCTCCGGGTCGAGCACCGCGGCCGCCGCGGCCGCGACCAGTCCACAAGCGAGGGACGCGCGCGGCCGGGCCGGCTCCTCGCGGCCGGCGCGCAGCGCGAGGAGCGCCGCGGGCACCGTGGACAGCACGACCACACCGCCCAGCAGTGGGTCCAGGACCTGCCCGTCCAGCGCGGCCAGCGCGTCACGGACGGGCACCCCGGACAGCGCCAGCCGGGCCGGGCCGAGCTGGTACAGCGCGCCCGCCCCGACGGCCAGCACCGCCGCCACCGCGCCCGCGAGCCACGGCGGTTTTCCCCGCGGCAGCACCGGGAACACGACCGCGGCCGCCGCGAACAGGCCGCCGATCGTGAACTGCGGTGCCGTGACCGGCTGGGCCGGTTCGATCGCGAAGCACAGCGCAACGAACCCGGCCCCGGCCACCAGCAGGATGCCGAGCAGCCACGCGCGGGCGTAGCGCGCGAGCCGCAGGCCCGCGGCGTCGGCGGCGGTGATCACCAGCACCACGGCGGCGGCCACGAGCGGCTGCCGCGGGAACAGGTAGGCGGCGAACACCGACCCGCACAGCGGTACCAGCGCCAGGCGCGACACCAGCCGCGTCGCCGCCGCGAGCCGGGCCGGGTTCGGCCGCAGCGCGGGGGTCTCCGGCGCGCACCACGCCAGCAGCCCCGCCACCGCGGCGCCGCCGAGCAGCCACCAGCCGCCCGCCCGCGCACCCACGGCCAGCGCGATCAGCAGCCCCGCCGCCAGCCGCACGCCCACCACCTGCCTCTCCTGCCGGGTCCGATCGTCATTAGCATGGCTCACGAACCGGCCGGGTACTCGACCCGGCGGGAACGACCGACAGATGCGCGAGGAGCCACCAGTGACCGTGCCGAAGTTCGCCCTGATCGAAAACACCGGCGCCGCGCTCGGCAAGAGCCGCGCGGAGGTCGTCGTGGTCGGGACGCTGCAGGGCGACAAGGCGGTGTCGCTGGCGCCGGGCGCCGAGGCCGTCGACGAGGTCTTCGACGGCACGCTGGCCGACGTGCTGGCGACTCTGGGCGCGAGCGGCAAGGCCGAGGAGATCGTGAAGCTGCCCACGCTGGGCAAGCTCAACGCCGGCGTGGTGCTGGCGGTCGGACTGGGCAAGGCGGCCGAGGACGGCACCGTGACCGCCGAGCAGGTGCGCCGCGCCGCGGGTGCCGCGGGCCGCGCGCTGGCCGGCACCGCGCGGGCGGTGTCCACACTGTCCGCTGTGGACCTGCAGGCCGCGGTGGAGGGCACCGCGCTGGGCGCCTACAAGTTCACCGAGTACAAGTCGGAGCCGGGTGACGCGCCGCTGGCCGCGGTCGACTTCGCCATCCCGCCGGCGGGCACCAAGCGCGCCCACACCGCCACGATGAAGGCCGCCACCGCGATCGCCGAGGCCGTGATCACCGCGCGCGACCTGATCAACACCCCGCCGAACGACCTGTTCCCGGCTTCCTTCGCCGAGCGGGCCCGCAAGCTGGCCGAGGCGCACGACCTCGACTTCGAGGTACTGGACGAGAAGCAGCTCAAGCGCAAGGGCTTCGGCGGCATCCTCGGCGTCGGCGGCGGCTCGTCGCGCCCGCCGCGGCTGGTGCGCGTGTCGTACCGGGGCCCGAAGGCGTCGAAGAAGATCGCGCTGGTGGGCAAGGGCATCACGTTCGACTCGGGCGGCATCTCGATCAAGCCCGCCGCGAACATGGACCACATGACCTCGGACATGTCCGGCGCGGCCGCGGTGCTCGCGTCGGTCGTGCTGGCGGCGAAGCTCAAGTACCCGCTCGAGGTGACCGCCAGCATCCCGCTCGCCGAGAACCTGCCCTCGGGCACCTCGTACCGGCCGGGTGATGTGCTGAGCATGTACGGCGGCAAGACCGTCGAGGTGCTCAACACCGACGCCGAGGGCCGCCTGGTGCTGGCCGACGCGATGGTGCGCGCGGCCGAGGACGGCCCGGACTACCTGATCGAGACCTCGACGCTCACCGGCGCGCAGGTCGTGGCGCTGGGCAACCGGACCGCCGGGATCATGGGCTCCGACGCCTTCCGCGACCGGGTCGCGGAGATCGCGCGAGCGACCGGCGAGGGCGGCTGGGCGATGCCGCTGCCGGACGAGCTGCGCGGCGACCTCGACTCACGCCTGGCCGATTTGGCCAACGTGACCGGGCACCGCTGGGGCGGCATGCTCGCCGCGGGCATCTTCCTGCGCGAGTTCGTCGCCGAGGGCCTGCCGTGGGCGCACATCGACATCGCGGGCCCGTCGTTCAACACCGGCGGCCCGTGGGGTTACACCGGCAAGGGCGGCACCGGCGTCCCGGTCCGCACCATCGCCGCCGTCCTGGCGGACATCGCCGACCACGGCTGAGCCGGGCCTGAGCCGACTTCCCCAATGTGGCGTTCGTAGCGTTGAACGCCACCAATGCCACATTGGGGAACGTCCGGGTACTAAGCGGGAGTCACGGCGCGGCGGACGGTGTCGCGGAGGAGAGCCCGGCGGCGGTCGTGGACGTCGCCGGGTTCGTCGGCCGTCGCGGCGTAGACGTTGCTCACCGGCGACCACGCCATGGACAGGGCGATCACCAGCGCCATGACGTCGAACGGCTCGCCCGGGATCACCGTGCCCGCGGCCTGCGCTTCGGCGATGACGCGCAGTTTGTGGTCGTCGAGGCGGTCGGCGTCGCCGACGAGGTGGCCCGCCGGGCGGCGCTCCAGGCGCGCCCAGGTCGCGAGCCGGATGAGGTCGGGGCGGCGGAGGTACTCGTCGTAGAGCCGCACGGCCCAGTCGGCGAGGTCGCCCGCGTCGATCGGGACGACGTTGACGATCCGCTCCAGTGACGCGGAGAAGATCGCGTCGAACAGCCCGTCCTTGCTGCCGAAGTAGGCGTAGAGCTGGGCCTTGTTGGTGCGTGCCGCCGCCACGATCCGCTCGACGCGCGCGCCGGCTATCCCGTGTTCGGCGAACTCCCGTGTCGCCTCGTCGAGGATGCGCTGCCGGGTCGCGACACCGCGGGACGTCAGCTCAGCCATGGCCGAACTCTAGCAAACAGACTGTTCGGTCTGTTACCGTCGAAACAAACCGAACAGTCTGTTTGAAGGAGGCGTCATGCGCACGACGACGGGATGGCAAGCGGTCGGCGGGGAGCTACGGCGGGCACCGCTCGAACGGCGGGCGCTGCGTCCGGACGATCTCGCGATCCGGGTGGACTACTGCGGCGTGTGCCACACCGACCTGCACGCCATCCGCTCAGCCGACGCTCCACTGGTGCCGGGGCACGAGTTCACCGGCGTGGTGACCGAGACCGGCCCCGAGGTCACCGGTTTCGCGATCGGGGACCCGGTCGCGGTGGGCAACATCGTCGACTCCTGCGGCGCGTGCGCCATGTGCCTGGCGGGCCAGGAGAACTTCTGCCACGAGTTCCCGACCCTCACCTACGGCGGCACCGACCGCCACGACGGCTCGACGACGTTGGGCGCTTACTCCCGCGAATACGTCGTCCGCGACCGGTTCGCCTACCCGCTCCCCCGCGGCCTCGACCCCGCGGGGGCGGCACCACTGCTGTGCGCCGGGATCACCGTCTGGGAACCCCTGCGTGCACTGGGCGCCGGGCCGGGCAGCCGGGTCGCGGTGGCGGGACTGGGCGGGCTGGGCCACCTCGCGGTCAAGTTCGCGGTGGCGCTCGGCGCCGAGACCACGGTGATCAGCCGGTCGGCGGACAAGGCGGCCGACGCCCGCCTGCTCGGCGCGCACGATCTGATCGTCTCCACCGGCGCGGAGGGGATGGCGGGCGCGCGGGAGAAGTTCGACGTCGTGATCGACACCATCTCCGCGCCCCACGACCTCGGCCCCTACCTCCGGCTGGTCGCGATGGACGGGACGCTCAGCCATCTCGGGCACCTCGGACCGGTCACCGTGAACACCCTCGACCTGCTGGTGGGGCGCAAGAAGCTCAGCTCCGCCGGCAGTGGCGGCCGTCCCGCGACCGCCGCTATGCTCGCCTTCTGCGCCGCGCACGGCATCACCGCCGACGTCGAGGTCCTGCCCTCGGCGCGGGTGACCGGCGCGCTGGAACGACTCGACCGGGGCGACGTCCACCACCGCTTCGTCCTCGACCTGTCCGATCTGGACTGAGCAGTCAGCTCTGCTGCCGCTTCCGGCGCTGCGTGTATTCGCGCATGCGCTGGGGGTAACCGACTTTCGCGACCTCGTAAACCGGGATCGACTGCTTGCGCCCGAACTGCTGCGCGGCGTCCAGGCTGCCGATCCGGCGGCGGGTCCATTCGCCGTCGTGCGCGATCAGGACGACGGTGGTCTCGGTGACCGTCGTGCGTGGCTCGACGAACGCCTCGACGCCGCGTCGCGCGGCCGCCCAGCCCTCCAGATGCCGCAGGTCGGCGTCACTGGCACTGCGCAGCGTGCCGGGCTTCCCGGCACCGCGTCTGCGCTTCAGACCGTCGAACAATCCCACCTCGACCACCTCATCCCGTCCTGCCCTCCCCCGCCATTATCCCGGCGATCAGAAGTGCGCCGATTAACACACCCGGCTACCTCGCAGGGCCTGACTCCTTAGTGACAAGATGATGAGGGTTTGGACGTAAAACGAGGAGTAAGTGACGTGAGCGACGCTGGCGCCGACCTGGTGATCCTCGGTGGCGGATCCGGCGGCTACGCCGCGGCTTTCCGCGCCGCGGAGCTGGGCCAGTCCGTCATCCTGATCGAGAAGGACAAGCTGGGCGGGACGTGCCTGCACCGCGGCTGCATCCCGACGAAGGCCCTGCTCCACGCCGCGGAGGTCGCCGACAGCGCCCGCGACGGTGAGCAGTTCGGCGTGAAGACCACGCTGGAGGGCGTCGACATCGCCGGCGTCCACAAGTACAAGGACGGCGTCGTCAGCCGCCTCTACAAGGGACTGCAGGGCCTGGCGAAGGCCCACAAGGTCACGCTCGTCGAGGGCACCGGCACGTTCGTCGGCGGCACCACGGTCGAGGTCGACGGCACCCGCTACACGGGCAAGAACCTGATCCTGGCCACCGGTTCCTACTCCAGGACCCTGCCCGGCCTCGAACTGGGCGGCCGGATCATCGCCAGCGACGAGGCGCTGAGCCTCGACTGGATCCCGGAGAAGGTCGTCGTGCTCGGCGGCGGCGTCATCGGCGTCGAGTTCGCCAGCGTGTGGGCCTCCTTCGGCGTCGACGTCACGATCGTCGAGGCGCTGCCGCGGCTCGTGCCGAACGAGGACGAGTTCGCCTCGAAGCAGCTGGAGCGCGCGTTCCGGCGCCGCAAGATCGGCTTCAAGACCGGCGTGAAGTTCACCGGCGCCAAGCAGGACGACAACGGCGTCAGCGTCGCACTGGAGTCGGGCGAGACGCTGGAGGCGGACCTGCTGCTGGTCGCCGTCGGCCGCGGCCCCAACACCGCCGGCCACGGCTACGAGGAGTCCGGCGTGCGGATGGAGCGCGGTTTCGTCCTCACCGACGAGCGCCTGCGCACCAACCTCCCGAACGTGTACGCGGTCGGCGACATCGTGCCCGGCCTGCAGCTCGCGCACCGCGGTTTCCAGCAGGGCATCTTCGTGGCCGAGGAGATCGCCGGGCTGCACCCGAAGGCGATCGACGAGGCCGGCATCCCGCGCGTCACCTACAGCCACCCGGAGGTCGCCTCCGTCGGCCTGACCGAGGCGGCGGCGAAGGAGCGCCACGGCAACGACGTGCAGACGGTCACCTACGACCTCGCGGGCAACGGCAAGAGCCAGATTCTCAAGACTTCCGGCGCGATCAAGGTGATCAAGGCGCCGGACGGGCCGGTGGTGGGCCTGCACCTGGTCGGCGACCGGGTCGGCGAACTGATCGGCGAGGCCCAGCTGATCTACAACTGGGAAGCCTTCCCGGAGGATGTCGCTCCGCTGATCCACGCCCACCCGACCCAGACCGAGGCCCTCGGCGAAGCACACCTTGCCCTGGCCGGCAAGCCACTGCACGTGCACAGCTGACCGGACCGCAGCCGACAAGATTCAAGGGAGTCAATTCACGATGGCCTTCTCCGTCACACTGCCGGAGCTCGGGGAGAGCGTTACCGAGGGCACCGTCACCCGGTGGCTGAAGCAGGAAGGCGACACGGTCGCGGTCGACGAGCCTTTGCTGGAGATTTCGACCGACAAGGTCGACACCGAGGTACCGTCGCCGGTCGCGGGCACGCTGCAGAAGATCACGGCACAGGAGGACGAGACCGTCGAGGTCGGCGGCGAACTCGCCGTGATCGACGACGGTTCGGGCGGGGGTTCCGCCGCGCCCGCGCCCGCCGAGGAGCCCGCGCAGCAGTCCCAGCCGGAGCCGCAGCCCGAGCCGCAGCAGCAGCAGGCCGCGCCGCAGCAGGAGGCGCAGCCCGCGCCCAGCGGATCCGCCCAGGGCACGCCGGTCACGCTGCCGGAACTGGGCGAGAGCGTCACCGAGGGCACCGTCACCCGCTGGCTCAAGGCCGTGGGCGACAAGGTCGAGGTGGACGAGCCGCTGCTGGAGATCTCGACCGACAAGGTCGACACCGAGGTTCCCTCGCCGATCGCGGGCACGCTGCTGGAGATCAGCGCGCAGGAGGACGAGACCGTCGAGGTCGGCGGCACGCTGGCCGTGATCGGTGACGCGAGCGCGGCACCGGCGCCCGCGCCACAGCAGCCGGCCCCGCAGCCGGAGCAGCAGAAGGCCCCGGAGCCCAAGCCCGAGCCGAAGCCGGAACCGAAGCCCGAGCCCGCCCCGGCTCCGGCCGCGCAGGCCCCGGCTCCGAAGCAGCCCGAGGCGCAGCCCGCGGGCGACGGCAACGGCAGCGGTCCCTACGTCACCCCGCTGGTGCGCAAGCTCGCCAGCGAGCACGGCATCGACCTGGCGTCGGTGACCGGCAGCGGTGTCGGTGGCCGCATCCGCAAGCAGGACGTGCTGGCGGCGGCCGAGGCGAAGCAGAAGCAGAGCGCCCCGGCCGCCCAGGCTCCCGCGGCCCAGGCCCCGGCCGCCGCGGCCCCGAGCGCCGCCAAGGCCCCCGCGGCCCCGTCGCCGGAGCTGGCCGCGCTGCGTGGCACGACGCAGAAGGCGACGCGGATCCGCCAGGTCATCGCGCAGCGCACGCGCGAGTCGCTGCAGGGTTCGGCGCAGCTCACGCAGGTGTTCGAGGTCGACGTCACCAAGGTCGCCCGGCTCCGCCAGCAGGCCAAGGGCGCGTTCGCCGAGCGTGAGGGCGTCAAGCTCACGTTCCTGCCGTTCTTCGCCAAGGCGACGGTGGAGGCGCTCAAGGCGCACCCGAACATCAACGCCTACCTCAACGAGGAGTCCAAGGAGATCACCTACTTCGGCGAAGAGCACCTCGCCGTCGCGGTGGACACCGACCGTGGCCTGCTCTCGCCGGTCATCCACAAGGCCGGTGAGCTGAACCTGGCCGGTCTCGCCAGGGCGATCGCGGATGTCGCGGGCCGCACCCGCGCGAACAAGATCAAGCCGGACGAGCTGTCGGGCGGCACCTTCACGGTGACCAACCTGGGCAGCAACGGCGCCCTGTTCGACACGCCGATCATCAACCAGCCGCAGTCCGGGATCCTGGGCGTCGGCGCGGTGGTGAAGCGGCCGGTCGTGGTCACCGACGCCGAGGGGCAGGACACCATCGCCATCCGGTCGATGGCCTACCTGGCGCTGACCTACGACCACCGCCTGATCGACGGCGCCGACGCGGGCCGGTTCCTGACCACCATCAAGAACCGCCTGGAAGAGGGCCACTTCGAGGACGAGCTGGGTCTGTAAGAAGCCGGCCCGGGTGCCCCGCCTCCGTCCTGGAGGCGGGGCACTCGCGTGTTCGGCGGGGGCAGCGTGCGCGATCCGGCGGCGTGAGCAACGATCGGGGTATGCGTGTACTGATCGCCGGTTCCAGCGGGCTCCTCGGCTCGGCGCTCGTCGCCGCGCTGCGCGACTCGGGGCACGACGTGCGCCGTCTCGTGCGCCGCGACGCCCGTGCCGCGGACGAGCACTCGTGGGATCCGCCGGCGGGCCGGATCGACGACCGCGCGTTCGAGGACGTCTCCGTTGTGGTCAACCTGTGTGGTTCGCCGATGGGTCTGCGGTGGAGCGCGGCCCGCAAGCAGATGATCCGCGACAGCCGCGTCGAACCGACCGAGGTGCTCGCCGAGGCGGTCGCCGAGTACCGCATCCCCAGCCTCGTCAACGCCTCCGGGATCACCTACTACGGCGACACCGGCGACGAGGTCGTCACCGAGTCCGCGCCGCGGGGCAACGGGTTCCTGGCCGGCCTGTGCGGCTCGTGGGAGGACGCGACCGCGCCCGCGGCGGAGGCCGGGCTGCGCGTGGTGAACCTGCGCACCGGCCTGGTGCTCAGCGGCCGGGGCGGGCTGCTCGGCCCGCTCAAGCCGCTCTTTTCACTGGGCCTCGGTGGCAGGCTGGGCGACGGCAGGCAGTACATGCCGTGGATCAGCCTGCGTGATCACATTTCCGCGGTGCGGTTCCTCGTCGAGCACGAAACGCTGTCCGGTCCGGTCAACCTGTGCGCGCCGGAACCGGCCACCAACGCCGAGTTCACGAAGGCGCTCGGCCGGGTCCTGCGGCGGCCCGCACCGTGGTGGGTGCCCGGCTTCGCGCTGCGGGCCGCGCTCGGTGAGGTGGCCGACGAGATGGCGCTGATCTCGCAGCGCGCGGTGCCCGCCGTGCTGGAGAAGGCCGGGTTCACGTTCGTCCACACCGATCTCGACGGCGCGCTGGCGGTCGCCCTTTGACCCGGTGGATCCCGCTCGGCGGCGCGTTGTTCGTCCTGTTCATCGGACTGGGCGTGGCCGTGGCCCGGCCGCCGTTCGCCGTCGACCTGGCCGTCGCCGGGATGGTGCAGGGCTGGTGGCGGCACACGCCGGGTGAGATCGCGCAGGTCGTCAGCGACGTTTTCGGCCCGGTGGTCCCGGCGGCGTTCGCGATCGCACTGGCCGTCGCGATCGTCGTGTGCTGGCGCCGCGGGCTGCGGTTCCAGGCCGGGGTCACGCTGCGAGTGCTGGCGGTGCTGGCGATGACCCGGCTGGTGAGCGTCGTGTTCAAGCCGCTGTTCGTGCGCGACCGGCCACGCGAGTACCCGGAGTTCAGCTATCCGAGCGGGCACGTCGTGTCGATTTCCAGCACCGGGCTCGCGGCGGCGCTGCTGTGCGTGTGGCTGGCGCCGAAGCTGACGAAGTGGGTCGTGGCGTTCTTCTCGGTCGCGACCGTGCTGTGCGCGGCGAGCCGCGTGGTGCTCGGGGTGCACTGGGTCAGCGACACCGTCGGCGCCGTCCTCGGCGTGCTGGGGGTGGGTTTTCTCACGGCGTGGGCGGTGCGGTTGCTCCCGCCACAGCCCGTGCCTTCGGCGCCGCGGTCGGCGTAGTGTGCCAGTCGTGAGTCCACAGTCCTGCCGCGCCACCAGCAGTCCCGTCAGCGTCAAGAACGTCGGGACCATCGACTACCTGCAAGCCTGGGAGTTGCAGCGGGAGCTGGTGAACGCGCGGGCGGACTGCTCGGAGGCGCCGGACACACTGCTGCTGCTGGAGCACCCGTCGGTGTACACGGCGGGCAAGCGCACCGAGGACGACGACCGGCCCACCGACGGCACGCCGGTCGTCGACGTCGACCGCGGCGGCAAGATCACCTGGCACGGCCCCGGTCAGCTGGTCGGCTACCCGATCGTCAAGCTGGGCGACCCGATCGACGTCGTGCACTACGTGCGGCGGCTGGAGGAGGCGCTGATCAAGGTGTGCGACCAGTTCGGCGTCTACACCGGACGGGTCGAGGGCCGCAGCGGCGTGTGGGTGCCCGCCGACGAACGCGGGCCCGAGCGCAAGATCGCCGCCATCGGCATCCGCGTGCAGCGCGGCGTGACCATGCACGGCTTCGAGCTGAACTGCAACGCCGACCTGTCGGCGTTCGACAAGATCATCCCGTGCGGTATCCGGGACGTCGGCACGACTTCGCTGTCCCAGGAGCTGGACCGGGACGTGCCGGTCGCCGAAGCGCTGCCGCTGGCCCGCGACGCCGTCCTGGCCGCGCTGGACGGGGAGCTGCCGGTCTCCGAGGACCGCTGGCTGCGCCGCGAGGACGCCACGCCGTCCGCGCCCGGCGTGACCTTCGCCCTCCGGCCCTGAACCAGAGCCGGAGGGCGCGCGGTCACAGCTGCGGGGCGATCTCGGAGGCGATCAGCTCCAGGTGGTCCAGATCGGACAGGTCCAGCACCTGCAGGTACAGCCGGGTGATGCCGGTGGCCTCGCGGTAGCGGCCGATCTTGTCGACCACCTCGGCGGGCGTGCCTGCCAGGCCGTTCTCGCGGACCTCGGACGGCTCGCGGCCGATCGCCTCGGCACGGCGCGCGAACTCGGCCTCGTCCTTGCCGATCGCGACCACCTGGGCGACCGACCGGACGATCTCGCCCGGCTCGCGCCCGATCTCCCGGCACGCGTCCGCGACGCGCTCGAACTGCGCGGACGCGGTGGCCGCGTCGGTGAACGGCAGGTTGAACTCGTTGGCGAAGCGCGCCGCCAGCGCCGGGGTGCGCTTCTTTCCGGCCCCGCCGATGATCACCGGCGGGCGCGGGGACTGGGCCGGCTTGGGCAGCGCGGGCGCCTCGGCGAGCTGGTAGTGCTTGCCGTCGAAGGAGAACTTCTCGCCCTCGGGGGTCTCCCACAGGCCGGTGATGACCGCCAGCTGCTCGGCGTAGAGGTCGAAGCGCTCCTTGATCTCCGGCATCGGGATGCCGTAGGCGCGGTGCTCGGCGTCGTACCAGCCGGAGCCGAGACCGAAGTCCACGCGGCCGCCGGACATCTGGTCGACCTGCGCGACCGAGATCGCCAGGACCGACGGGTGCCGGAACGTCGCGGCGGTCACCAGGGTGCCGAGCCGGATGCGGGAGGTCTCGCGGGCCAGCGCGCCCAGGGTGACCCAGGCGTCGGTCGGGCCGGGCAGCCCGGAGGCGGAGCCCATGCTCAGGAAGTGGTCGGAACGGAAGAAGGCGTCGAAGCCGTTGTCCTCGGTCGCCTTGGCGACGCGGAGGAGGTCGTCGTAGCTCGCGCCCTGCTGGGGTTCGGTGAAGATCCTCAAGTCCACAGGACCAGCCTAGCTATGGCGTGCGCCGAACCCGGTGCAGGAGCTGCACGATCACCGCTTCGATCTGCGAGCCGACCTTCTTCGGGTCCGGTGAGCCGGCGATCTCGGTGGCCGCGCTGTGCAGGGCCCCGAACAGCAGCCGCGCGGTGATCTCGACCGGCACCTCGTCCAGCTCGCCCGCCTCGATGAGGTCCTCCAGGCTGAGGCGGATCAGCCCGAAGCTCGCCCTGTCCTCGGCCTCGCGCCAGCGCTCCCAGCCCATCACCACCGGCGCCTCGTGGATCGCGATCCGCTGGTAGGCCGGGTCGAGGCAGCTGGAGATGAACTCGCGCAGCCCGGCCAGCGCGCGGTCCCACGGCGTGCCGCTGCCGCCCATGATCTCTTCCAGGCGCCCGAAGACCTGGCTCTCGACCTTCTCGAAGGCCGCCTCGAACAACGCCTGTTTTCCAGTGAAATGGTGATAGAGCGCACCCTTGGTGACCCGCGCGCGCTTGGCGATCTCGTCCAGCGAAGTGCTCGCGTAGCCCCGTTTGGTGAACAGGTCCACCGCACTGTTCACCAGGGCCGACCGGGTGGATTCCGAATAGTCGAGACGCCTGGACCGCATTGTCACCACGCTCACAAGCGTACGCCGGTTCACCTTTCCATACCCGTGGTATGTTCGTCGTGTCGGCGCCATACCGACGGTATGCTGCAAACTCGGAGTATGGCCAGGGTCACAAGTGGGGAGGACCCATGAGCTGGAACGACTTCTACCGACGGCGCGACATCCTGGACGCCGTCCTGACCGCGGCGGCCCGCGATCCGCGGGGACCGCTGCCCTTCGAGAGCATCGCCGGAGCCGCGGAAGTCTTCGGAACGCGTGAGAACGTCGTGCTCGCCCTGCACTACAACTGGACCCGGACGCTGAGCGGGCATCTGCGGGCCGAGGCCGAGGGTGACGACCACGTCGACGCCGTCAAGCGGGCCTTCACCGCTGCCGTCCGGCGCAACCGCGTCCTCTACGAGGTGGTCTCCGCGCACCGGGACGAGTACCCGGCGCTGAGGGCCGCGCACCGCGCCGAGCAGGCGATGCTCGCCGTCTCGGCGGGGCTGGCCGAGCCCGGCGAGCCGTCCGGGGAGATCACCAAGGTCGGCGCCGCGTTCGAGGCGCTGTTGACGGACGGGCCGCGCCTGCGTCCGGAACGGCCGATCAACCGTCTGCTGCGGATGCTGGCCCCGAGCGCCTGACCCTCCCTAATATCGCGAACATGAAAAACTGGACCGAGGCCGACATTCCCGATCAGACGGGCCGCACGGTGCTGGTCACCGGCGCGAACTCCGGCCTCGGTCTGCAAACCGCGCTCGTGCTCGCGGGCCGGGGCGCGCGTGTGCTCATCGCGTGCCGCGATCCCGAACGTGGCGAGCAGGCGCTGCGCACCGTGTCCGCGCGGGCGGCCACCGCCCCCGAGCTGATTTCACTGGACCTCGCCGACCTCACCTCCGTGCGCGCGGCGGTGGCACGCGCCGAGGCGGTCACCGGCGGCACGCTCGACGTCCTGATCAACAACGCCGGCCTGATGGCCGCCCCGGAGTCCCGCACGGCGGACGGCTTCGAGTTGCAGTTCGGCACGAACTTCCTCGGCCACGCGGCGCTGACCTGGCTGCTGATGCCCGCGCTGCGCCGCGGCACGGACGCCCGCGTCGTGACGCTGTCCAGCCTCGCCGCCATCGGCGCCCGCGTCGACTTCGACGACCCGAACTTCGAGCACCGCCGCTACAACCCGGCGGTCGCGTACGGTCAGTCGAAGATCGCCAACCAGATCTTCGCGCTCGAACTGGACCGGCGTCTGCGGGCGGCCGGTGCGGACGTGATCAGCGTGGCCGCCCACCCCGGCTACACGTCCACGAACCTGAACCCGACCATGGCCCGCAACCAGCGCAACGCCGTCGTGCGCGGCATCGTCGGCGGCGTGACCTTCCTCGGCGATCTGCTCATCGCGCAGGGCGTCCGGACAGGTGCGCTGCCGTCGCTGGTCGCGGCCACCGCATCCGGCGTGAACGGCGGCGACTACATCGGGCCGCGCCACTTCGCCGGGGTGCGCGGCAACCCCACCGTGGTGCCGCCACTGCGCCCGGCGCTGGACCGCGAAACGGGCCGGAAGCTGTGGGAGCTGGCGGCCAAGATGACCGGTGTGACCCCCGACCCCGCGTAGGTCGTTTGCCCTTTTCGGGGGCGTAGTGTGGGGCGCGTGACTGTTGTGCCTGAAGGTCGGAAGCTGCTGCGGCTCGAGGTCCGCAACAGTGAAACCCCGATCGAGAAGAAGCCGTCCTGGATCAAGACCCGCGCGAAGATGGGGCCGGAGTTCACGGAACTCAAGGGCCTGGTGCGCCGGGAGGGCCTGCACACGGTCTGCGAAGAGGCGGGCTGCCCCAACATCTACGAATGCTGGGAGGACCGCGAGGCGACGTTCCTCATCGGCGGTGACCAGTGCACCCGCCGCTGCGACTTCTGCCAGATCGACACCGGCAAGCCCGCCGACCTGGACCGTGCGGAACCGCGCCGCGTCGCGGAGAGTGTCCAGGCGATGGGCCTGCGTTACTCGACCGTCACCGGCGTCGCCCGTGACGACCTCGAAGACGGCGGCGCCTGGCTGTACGCCGAGACCGTCCGCCAGATCCACGCGATGAACCCGGGCACCGGCGTCGAGCTGCTGATCCCGGACTTCAACGCCGACCCCGCCCAGCTGGCCGAGGTGTTCGGCTCCGCGCCCGAGGTGCTCGCGCACAACGTGGAGACCGTGCCGCGGATCTTCAAGCGCATCCGCCCCGGCTTCCGCTACGCGCGGTCGCTGGAGGTCATCACCCGTGCCCGCGAGGCCGGGCTGGTCACCAAGTCGAACCTGATCCTCGGCATGGGGGAAACCCCCGAGGAGGTCGAGCCCGCGATGCGCGACCTGGTGGACGCGGGCTGCGAGATCCTCACGATCACCCAGTACCTGCGCCCGTCGGTGCGCCACCACCCGGTGGACCGGTGGGTCAAGCCGGAGGAGTTCGTCGAGCACTCGAAGGCCGCCGAGGCCCTCGGTTTCGCCGGGGTGATGGCCGGGCCGCTGGTCCGTTCGTCCTACCGCGCCGGCCGCCTGTACGCGCAGACGAAGCGGCACCGCGGCGAGGCGCTGCCGGAGAACCTGTCGCACCTGGCCGAGGCCGGGCCCGCCGCGCAGGAGGCGAGCAGCCTGCTGACGCGCTGAAAGTCGGGGAATTCCCCTGACGAAAGTGCACCGCGGGCCCGATACCGTGCACGGTAGTTTGAAGGGGTCAGCAGGGGCATAACGGACAAGGGGATTCGCACGTGGCGCTGGTAACCGACATCCTGGAGTGGCTGCAAGCACTGCCGCAGCCGGCACTGGTCGGCGCGACCGGCGCGCTCGTGTTCGCCGAGTGCACCATCGGGCTGGGGTTCATCGCGCCCGGCGAGTCGGGTCTGCTGGTGGCCGCCACCACCGCGAACACCGCGCCGCGGTTCCTGATCCTGTGGGCGGTGGTGGCGGTGTGCGCCACGCTCGGCGACTCGCTGGGCTACGCGATCGGGCGAAGGTTCGGGCCACGGCTGCGCGAGACCAAGCTGATCCAGAAGTACGGCACGGAAGCGTGGGACAAGGCGACCGACGTGCTGCACCGGCGTGGCGCGTGGGCGGTGTTCTTCGCCCGGTTCCTGCCGGTGATCCGGACACTGACTCCCGCGGCGGCCGGGACGTCCGGTCTGGAGTTCCGGAAGTTCCTGCCCGCGGCGGCGGCCGGGGCGATCAGCTGGTCGCTGCTGCACATCAGCCTGGGCGCCGCACTCGGTGAGGCGGCCAAGCGCATCGAGGGGATCCTCAACACCGGCGGCCTGATCGTGATCGGGGTGCTGGTCGCGGTGGGGCTGTTCTTCCTGCTGCGGTGGAAGCGCAAGAAGACCATGGGCAAGACCGCCGAGGTTGCGCAGGAACCCTCCGAGGCGAGCAACGCCGAGTAGCCCGAGCCGGAACGGGGAACTCGCGCTCGGGAACGTGGGACTCGCGCGGTCAGCGGGTGGCGGCGATCAGCTCCTTGGCCGCCTCCACGTCCAGGGTCGCGTGCCCGCCGAAGTCCACCGGGCCGGCGGCGACCCGCTCGGCCGGGCGGCGGGGCGCCGCGTGCACGTCCCGCACGCCCGTCGCCTCCAGCACCTCCCGCACGTTGTGCGGCCGGATCCCGCCGCACGCCATGATCGTCAGGCGGTCACCGGCCGCCTCCCGCAGCCGCGAGAGCACCGGGGCGCCTTCCAGCGCCGTGGGCGCCCGGCCGGAAGTCAGCACCCGCCGCACGCCCAGCGAGGCCAGCTCCTCCACCGCCTCCAGCGGGTCCGCGCACACGTCGATCGCGCGGTGGAAGGTCACCTCACGTCCGGAAGCCGCCGCCACCAGCTCGCCCACCACGACCCGGTCCACCGTGCCCGCACCGGTGAGCGCCCCGGCCACCACACCCGCCGCCCCGGCCGCGACGGCGTGCCGGACGTCGGCGAGCATGGCGTCCACTTCGGCAGGCGCGTAGCGGAAACCGCCGTCCCGCGGGCGGATCAGCACGTGCACCCCGGCGCGCGTGCAGCGCGCCAGGGTCGCGGCGAGCAGGCCAGGCCCCGGAGTCAACCCGCCCAGCGCTCCCGCGGCGCACAGCTCGACGCGGTCCGCGCCGAGCCGGTCCGCCGCGATCGCACCGTCCACAGTGTCCGTGCTCAGCTCCACGAAGGTCACCGCCCAGTGGTACCACGGCTCAGCCCGTCGCGTACCGCCGTGCGACGTCGTCCTCCGTGGACGCGCCCGCCCGCCAGTCCGCGATCCACGGCCCGGTGCCCTCGCTCGGGTCCAGGACGCCCTCCTCCAGCCAGGTGTAGGCACCGTCCATGATGCGGCCGGTGATCCGGCGGTCGGCGTCGTCGGTGTTGCGCCACAGGCCGTCGAACAGCATCTCGATCCGCACCCGCGCCTGGCGGCAGAACACGTCGGCCAGCTCGTAGGCGGCCGCACCCTCGTACGGGTCGTCCTCGCGCTGCATCTCCGCGCGCACGCACGCGGCGGACATCGCGAACAGCTCGGCGCCGATGTCGACGATCCGGCCCAGGAACCCCTGCCGCCGCTCCAGCCCGGCCTGCCACCGCGCCATGCCGTAGAACGTCGACCGCGCCAGCTTGCGGGCCGTGCGCTCGACGTAGCGCAGATGCGGGGCGAGCGCCCCGAACTCGCCGAACGACGTCGGCACCTGGCCGCGCCCGGTCACCAGCTGCGGGAGCCACTTCGCGTAGAACCCGCTGGCCTTCGCGGCCGCTTTCGCCTTGGCGGGCAGGTCCGCCTCCAGGTCCGCGAGCGCCCCGGCGGCGGCCAGGTGCGCGTCGACCGCCTCGCGCGCGATGAGCAGGTGCATGATTTCGGTCGAGCCTTCGAAGATGCGGTTGATCCGCAGGTCCCGCACCAGTTGTTCGACGCCGACCGCCCGCTCGCCGCGCGCCGCCAGCGACTGGGCGGTCTCGTAGCCGCGGCCGCCGCGGATCTGCATCAGCTCGTCGGCGATCCGGCAGGACATTTCGCTGGCCCACAGCTTCGCGAGCGCGGCCTCGATGCGGATGTCGTTGCGGCCCTCGTCGCTCATGTGCCCGGACAGCTCCTGCACGCTCTCCAGGGCGTACGTCGTCGCGGCGATGAACGACATCTTGTTCGCCACGGCCTCGTGCCCGGCGATCGGCTTGCCCCACTGCACCCGCGCCGCGGACCACTCGCGCGCGATCTTGAGGCACCACTTGCCCGCGCCCGCGCACATCGACGGGATGGACAGCCGCCCGGTGTTCAGCGTCGCGAGCGCGATCTTGAGACCCTTGCCCTCACCGCCGACGACCGCGTCGGCGGGCACCTTGACCTGGTGGAACCGGGTGACCCCGTTCTCGATCCCGCGCAGCCCCATGAACGAGTTGCGGCGTTCGACGGTGATGCCGGGTGAATCCATCTCGACGATGAAGGCGGTGATCCCGCCGCGGCGCCCCTCGCCGCCCGGCACCCGGGCCATCACCACGACCAGTTCGGCCACGACACCGTTGGTGGTCCACAGCTTCACGCCGTCGAGCAGGTAGCCGTCCTCGGTGGGTGTCGCCGTGGTCGCCAGGCGCGCCGGGTCGGAGCCGACGTCGGGCTCGGTGAGCAGGAACGCGGTGACCGCGCCCTTCGCGCAGCGCGGCAGGAACTTCGCCTTCTGCTCGGGCGTGCCGGCCAGTTTGAGCGGTTCGGGCACGCCGATCGACTGGTGCGCGGACAGCAGCACGCCGAGCGTCGGGTGCACCGAGCCGAGCAGCGCCAGCGCGCGGTTGTAGGCCACCTGCGTCAGCCCGAGCCCGCCGTACTCGACGGGGATTTTGATCCCGAAGCAGCCCAGCTCGGTCAGTCCCTTGACGTACTCGTCGGGGATGCGTGCCTCACGCTCGATGACGGTGCCGTCGAGCGTTTCGGCGTACTCGCGCAGGCGGGTGAGGAACTGCTCGGCCTTCGCGTCTGCCGCCGGTTCGGCTCGCGGGTGGGGGTGGATGAGGTCGAGGGAGAAGCGGCCGAGGTAGAGCTCCTTGGCGAACGACGGCTTGCGCCAGCCGCTCTCCCTGGCCTCCTCGGCGACCGCTCGTGCTTCCTTCTCCGTCACCTTCGGCTGATCAACCACCGAACACCTCCACGGTGCGACGTCAAGTCATTGTGACCAGTGTTACTCACCGGTAGCGCGAAGGGAACCCCCTCGTCCGGGGTGGTGAATGCCACCGGTGTTTCCGATGGCGGCGCCCCGCGGCGCGGAGCACCATGCGAGTGGAGGTGGTCCGATGGGCGGGGTGGACCTTCCGGAGCCGGTCGGGTTCGTGCTCGGCGGGGGCGGCAGTCTCGGCGCGATGCAGGTCGGCATGCTGCGCGCGCTCGGCGAGGCCGGGATCCGGCCCGGCGTCGTGACGGGCACGTCCGTGGGTTCGCTCAACGGCGCCGTGCTCGCGCTCGACCCGGACGACGCCGGCGAGCGGCTGCGCAAGACGTGGACGCACCTGACCCGGCACGAGGCCTTCCCGGGCGGCGTGCTCAGCCAGGTCCGCACGCTGCGGCACGCCAAGACCCACCTGTTCCCCAATTCCGGCCTGGCCGCGATCGTCGACGAGCACCTCGGTCCCGGCACGAAGTTCGAAGACCTCGCGCTGCCGCTGGGTGTCGTCGCGACCGACGTCGACACGGCCGAAGCACGCCTGTTCACCTCCGGCGACCTGCGACCGCCGCTGCTGGCCAGCGCGGCGATCCCGGGGATCTACCCACCGATCGAGCACGAGGGTCACCTGCTCTACGACGGCGGGCTGGTCGCGAACGTGCCGATGCGGCAGGCGCTCGCGCTCGGCGCGAACTCGCTGGTGGTGCTGGACTGCGCGTTCCCCGGCCAGATCCCGTCGCCACCGCGCACGTTCGCCGAGGTGCTGATGTACACGGCGATGGTGAGCATGCGGAACCAGGCCGTGCTGGAGGCCCCGTTCGCGGCCGCCGAGGTCCCGGTGGTCTACCTGCCCGGACCGCGCCCGGTCCGCCTGAGCCCGCTGGACTTCAGCCGCACGGAAGAGCTGACGAACTCCTCCTACGAGGCGGCGCGGACCTACCTCGCCACGCTGGCGGTCGACGGGCCCGGCCTGTACGGCGGCCCCGGCGTGAAGGTCGTGTGACGCGGGGAAAACAGTGGTGACGCCGACCACTTCCGGACAACAAACCGGGTGGCACCACGTCTATCCGGGCGCGGTAGTTTTGATCCTTCCCCCTCGCCCAGACGATTTCCGACAAAGAGACCACATGACAGTCAAAAAGACTTTCCGTTCGTCCCGCAGAGCGCCGATCGCGGCCGGACTGCTCGCCGTGGCACTCTTTCTCCCGGCGTGCAGTTCCGGCGATTCGGGCAATTCGAACAACAGCGACACGGCGCGCGCGGCGGGTTCCAGCCAGGCACCCGCCGTGACCGTCTCGATCGATCCCGCGAACGCCCGGAACATCAGCCCCGCCACGCCGATCGTCGTCAAGGCGAGCAACGGCACCCTGACCGACGTGACGGTGCAGAACACCGCCAAGCACACCACGGTCAAGGGCGACTTCTCGGCCGACAGGACCACCTGGACCTCGTCGGAGCCGCTGGGCTACGGCAGCACCTACTCGGTCGACGCGCACGGCGCCGACAGCGGCGGCAAGACCGTCGACCAGCAGGGCGAGGTCACCACGCTCTCGCCGTCCAAGCAGGCCAACCCGAACATGATCCCGGCGCCGTCCGCGGTCGCCCAGACCGGTGTCGGAGTCGGCCAGCCGATCGTCTTCCAGTTCACCTACGCGGTGAAGAACAAGGCGGACGTGGAAAAGCAGCTGTCGGTGACGTCGAATCCGCCGCAGCAGGGCAGCTGGTACTGGATCGACGACAAGAACGTGCATTACCGGCCCAAGGAGTACTGGCAGCCGGGCACCACGCTGACCGTTTCCGCGAAGATCTACGGCGTCGATTTCGGCAACGGCGTCTACGGCGCGGAAGACCGCACGGAGACCTACCACGTGCACGATTCCTGGATCGCCAAGGCCGACGGCAACACCGAGCAGATGGACATCTACCACAACGGCTCGGTGGTGAAGACCATGCCGATCTCGATGGGCAAGGACTCCACACCGACGCACCTCGGCCCGCACGTCATCTCGTTCAAGGACGAGAACTACACCATGGACTCCTGCACCTACGGTGTCTGCCAGGGCGATCCGAACTGGTACCGCTCCGAGGAGAAGTGGTCGGCGCGCATCTCCAACGACGGCGAGTTCGTGCACGAGAACCCGAACAGCGTCGGCGCGCAGGGCAGTTCGAACGTGTCGCACGGCTGCATCAACCTCAACGCGGCCAACGCCGAGTGGTTCTTCAAGAACATGGGTCTCGGCGACGTCGTCGAGGTGACCAACTCGGGCGGCCAGCAGCTGCCGGTGTGGGACCTCTACGGCGACTGGGCGCTGTCCTGGGACAAGTGGCAGCAGGGCAGCGCGCTGAAGTGACGGTGTGGTGATCGCGGTTCCGGGGCACGATGATGGTGTCATGACTGCCCCGGAACTCGATCACGCGCGACGGCTCGTGGACGGCGCGTCCCGGATCGTCGCGCTCACCGGCGCCGGCATCTCCACCGAGTCGGGCATCCCGGACTTCCGGGGGCCGCAGGGGGTGTGGACGAAGAACCCGGCCGCGGAGAAGCTGTCGCACATCGACGACTACGTGGCCAGCCGCGAGGTGCGTGAACTGTCCTGGCAGGCGCGGCTGGACCACCCCGGGTGGTGGGCGCACCCGAACTCCGCGCACCTGGCGCTGGTCGAACTGGAGCGGCAGGGCAGGCTCGAAGCGATCCTCACGCAGAACATCGACGGACTGCACCAGAAGGCCGGCTCCGGCGAGCACCGGGTGGTGGAGCTGCACGGCACCATGGCCGACACGCTCTGCCTGTCCTGCGACGACCGGCGCGACATGCAGGAAACACTCGACCGGGTGCGGGCCGGTGAGTCCGATCCGGAATGCGAGATCTGCGGCGGGATCCTCAAGTCGGCCACCGTGTCGTTCGGGCAGATGCTCGACCCGGTGGTGATCGAGCGGGCCCAGGCGGCGGCCGTGTCCTGCGATCTGATGCTGGCGCTGGGCAGTTCCCTGACCGTGCACCCGGCCGCGGGGCTGGTGGAGATCGCGGCGGGCGCCGGAGCGCCGGTGATCATCGCCAACGCCTCCGAGACGCCCTACGACGACCTGGCCACGGTGGTGGTGCGCGATCCGCTGGGCGAGGTGCTGCCGTCGCTGGTCAGTCGCTGACCGGTTCGCCGTGGCCCGCGATCACGGTCGTGGCCACCAGGGCCGCCGCGAGCAGCGCCGTCACGTAGACCGGCACGGGCGTGAACGAGGACGCCAGTACCAGCAGTGCGGCGAGCGGGAAACCGACGGCGATCGGGCGGCATTCGTTGCGCGGGCCGACGTGCAGGAGCCACACGGAGAGCAGGAAGACGGCCACCGGCAGCGTCGTGGCGAGCGCGGCCACCAGGTCCGGTGCATGCCCCGCGTGGATCTCGTGGTCGATCGCCACCTCGATACCGACCCCGACGGCCGCCGCCGACGTGAAGATCAGGTAGTGGCCGAAACCCCACACGTACCCGTACCGGAACTGCGCCAGCCGCTCGTGGCCCGGCTGGTCGAAGTACAGCCACCACATCGCGAACACGAGCACCAGGCCCGCCGCCGCGACGAAGACCAGGTTCAGCACGTCGTGCCCGGAGTCGATCGCCTCCTTGACCGCGGTGGTGGCGCCGAGCACCGTCTCGCCGAGCACGATCAGCGTGAACAACCCGTACCGCTCGGCGATGTGGTGCCGGTGCCAGTTCGTCGGCGTCGGCACCTCGGCCCAGACCGGCACCGCGATCTCGGCCACCGCGAGCACGAGGAAACCCACCAGGAACCACGATTCCGGCAGCGCGAGCCACGCGATCCAGCACACCTGGACGACCGTGATGCCGAGCGCGTAGCGCCGCGCCGTCGGCCGGTGCTCCGGTGCCGTGACCGCGGCACGCAGCCACTGCGCGACCATCGCCAGCCGCATCAGCACGTAGCCGATCACGATGACGGTGAAATCGTCGTGGAACGCCTTGCCGATGCCCGCGGCGACCACCAGCGCGCCGCCGATCTGCACCAGCGTGAGCAGGCGGTACGGGCCGTCGTCGGTGTCGAACGCGGACGCGAACCAGGTGAAGTTGACCCAGCCCCACCAGATCGCGAAGAACACCAGCAGGAAACTCAGCACACCGTGGCCGACGTGGTTCTCCGCCAGCTGGTGGTGCAGTTCGGACGCCGCCTGCCCCACTGCGACGACGAAACACAGGTCGAACAACAACTCCAGCGGCGTCGCCACGCGATGCCGCTCATCACGGTCGCGTGAGAGCATCGGCCGGTACCAGACCCGGTACCGGCGGTCCGACGGCGCCACGGACATGCCGCATCCCCTCCCACTCGGCTGCTGCCCGCCCCATCCCAGCACATACGGCGGATGGGCCCGGCTCCCCCTCGTCCGGGCCCACCGCGTGGTGCCTCCCTGCCGCCGCACGATCCCCCGCGGACGCCGACGACACCAGCGCGAGAGTGACCCTGAGTGTCCGTTCTCGAGAGCCCGGAGCACGGTCCCCATCCCCGGAACCCGCTCCGCATCGCCACTGTCCGTAGCTGATACCGCGCCGTGAAGGCAAGACAAGGTTTACCCGGTCGCTCTGCGTAGATCCAGCTCCTGCGCAAAACTCTCACTCGTATGGAGCAGTAGTTGTCGCACTGAGTAGTTGATCGTTCGACGCGCGTGCTCGCCGGGCACGCGCGTCGGTGATCCTGACGCCGACGGTGAGGCCATACCCGACACGACCCACCGCGCCACGCCCGTGTCACTTGTTCATGCTCTCCGGTGAGGGCTTGTTGCGCTCGGCTTGCACGCGAGTTCTGCGTTCCCGCGCGCGAGTTCCACGCTCGCGGGGGTTCTCGCTACGCGGGTGTTTGCGCTGCGCGCGGCTGAGGGCGCCGGGCTTCGCTTCGCTACGCCCTGGGCCGTGGGCGCTGGCGCGCCCCGGCGTTGCGGGAGGGATGTGGTTCGGGAGGCGGGGGCTTTCGTTGCCGGGTGGCGGGTGTGTGCCGGGAGGCGCGCCGCGCGGAGCGCGATGCGTGAGGGGACTCGGCGTCCGGAGCGTAGTTCCACGTTCCGGGCGCGGGTGGGAGTTAGGTGCCGGCGGTGATGCCGGGGATGCCTTTGAGTTCACCCATCAGCATGGAGCTGACCTTGACCGGGTAGTCGTAGAGGGCGAACGTCGTTTCGCGCTTGGTGCCGACCAGCTTCAGGCGCACCGGGGTGTCGCCGCGGTGGGCGAGCAGCGTCGATTTCAGCTCGCCGACCACGCTCTTGTCCAGGCGCTCCGCCGTGCACTTCAACACCAGCGGCGGCTCGTCCTCGCCGTTGCCGATTTCGGAGAGATCCAGCGGTACCAGGCCGCCGCCGAAGACGGACATCTTGTCTTCGCGCCAGTTGACCCTGCCCTTGACCAGCACAGCGTTGTCCTCGATCAAATCAGCCTGGAACATGGCATAGGACTTGGGGAAGAACAACACCTCCAGGGAAGCGTCCATGTCCTCCACGGTACAAATCGCCCAGGGCTCGCCCTTCTTGTTGACCCGCCGCTCCAGCGACGTGATCAACCCGGACACGATCAGCTCGCCCTCCTTGGGCGGGTTGTCCAGGATCGCCGCGATCGGGCGCGGCGCGTGCTTGCGCAGGATCCGCTCGGCCCCGTCCAGCGGGTGCGCCGACACGTACAGGCCCAGCATCTCCCGCTCGTAGGCGAGCAGCTGCTTGCGCGGCCACTCCTCCTCACCGAACTTCAAATGCGCCAGCGGCGACGACGACGGCGCGGCCTCCGCGGCCTCGTCCTCCCCGCCGAACGCGCCGAACAGGTCGAACTGCCCCATCGCCTCCTGGCGCTTGAGCGGCACCACCGCATCCACCGCGTCTTCGTGCACCTGGATCAGCGACAGACGGGTGTTGCCCAGCGAGTCGAAACCGCCCGCCTTGATCAGCGATTCGATGACCCGCTTGTTGCAGGCCACCAGCTCGGACTTGTCCAGGAAATCGGTGAACGAGGAGTACTTGCCCTTCTCCTGGCGGGTCTTGATGATCGACTCCACCACGTTCGCGCCCACGTTGCGGACCGCGCCCATCCCGAAGCGGATGTCGTTGCCGACCGCGGCGAACCGCTGGCCCGACTCGTTCACGTCCGGCGGCAGCACCTTGATCCCCAGCCGGCGGCACTCCGACAGGTACACCGCCGACTTGTCCTTGTTGTCACCGACCGACGTCAGCAACGCGGCCATGTACTCCGCGGTGTAGTTCGCCTTGAGGTACGCCGTCCAGTACGACACCAGACCGTAGGCGGCCGCGTGGCTCTTGTTGAACGCGTACCCGGCGAACGGGAGGATCGTGTCCCACAGCGCCTGGATCGCCTCGTCGGAGAACCCGTTCTCCTTCATGCCACCGTGGAAGCCCTCGAACTCCTTGTCGAGGACCTCCTTCTTCTTCTTGCCCATCGCGCGGCGCAGCACGTCGGCCCGGCCCATCGAGTAGCCGGCGACCTTCTGGCCGATGTGCATGATCTGTTCCTGGTAGACGATCAGGCCGTAGGTGTCGGCCAGGATCTCCTTCAGGGGATCTTCGAGCTCCGGGTGGATCGGCTTGACCTGCTGCCGGTTGTTCTTCCGGTCGGCGTAGTCGTTGTGCGCGTTCATGCCCATCGGGCCGGGGCGGTAGAGCGCGCCGACCGCGACGATGTCGTCGAACACCGTGGGCTGCATACGCCGCAGCAGGTCACGCATCGGCCCGCCGTCCAGCTGGAACACGCCGAGCGTGTCACCGCGGGCGAGCAGTTTGTAGGTCTCCGGATCGTCCACGCCGAGGGTGTCGAGGTCGATGTCGACGCCACGGTTGGCCTTGATGTTGTCGATCGCGTCACCGATGACGGTGAGGTTGCGCAGACCGAGGAAGTCCATCTTCAACAGGCCGATGGCCTCACAGGACGGGTAGTCCCATCCGGTGATGATCGACCCGTCGTCCCGCTGCCACAACGGGATCGCTTCCATCAGCGGCTCGCTGGACATGATGACCGCGCACGCGTGCACACCCGCGTTGCGGATCAGGCCCTCCAGGCCACGGGCGGTGGTGAAGATCGTCGAGACCTCTTCGTCGGTCTCCACCAGCGTGCGGACCTCGGCCGCCTCGCCGTAGCGCTCGTGCTGCGGGTCCACGATGCCCGACAGCGGGATGTCCTTGGCCATGATCGGCGGGGGCAGCGCCTTGGAGATCTTGTCCGCGATCGCGTACCCCGGCTGGCCGAAGTGCACGCGCGCCGAGTCCTTGATCGCCGCCTTCGTCTTGATCGTGCCGAAGGTGATGACCTGGGCGACCTTGTCCGCGCCGTACTTGTCGGTGACGTAGCGGATCATCTCGCCGCGGCGGCGGTCGTCGAAGTCGATGTCGATGTCGGGCATCGAGACGCGCTCGGGGTTGAGGAACCGCTCGAACAGCAGCTTCTGCGGGATCGGGTCCAGGTTCGTGATACCGAGGACGTAGGCGACCAGCGAACCCGCCGCGGAACCACGGCCGGGGCCGACGCGGATGCCGACCTTGCGGGCGTAGTTGATGAGGTCGGCGACGACGAGGAAGTAGGCCGGGAAGCCCTTGCCGATGATGACCTCGAGCTCCATGTCGAGCCGCTCGCGGTAGCCCTCCGGCGCGCCCTCCGGGAACCGCCAGGCCAGGCCGCGGTCGACCTCGGCACGCAGCCAGGACGCCTCGTCATGACCGTCCGGCACCGTGAAGACCGGCATCCGGTCCTTGTGGGTGTAGACGTCCTCGTACGATTCGACCCGCTCCGCGATCAGCAGGGTGGAGTCCGCGGCCCCGGGCACCTCGGTGTCCCAGTACTCCCGCATCTCCGCGGCCGATTTCAGGTAATAACCGTTCCCGTCGAACTTGAACCGGTTCGGGTCGTTCAGCGTCTTGCCCGACTGCACACACAGCAACGCCGAATGCGAATCCGCCTGATCCTTGGTCACGTAGTGCGAGTCGTTGGTCGCCAACGGCTTCAACCCGAGCAGCTTGCCGATCTCCAGCAGGCCCTCGCGCACCGACCGCTCGATCGGCAGGCCGTGGTCCATCAGCTCCAGGAAGAAGTTGTCCGCCCCGAAGATGTCCTTGTAGTCCGACGCCGCCTGGATCGCCTCGGCCTTCTGCCCCAGCCGCAGCCGGGTCTGCACCTCACCCGACGGGCAGCCCGTGGTGGCGATGATGCCCTCCGCGTTCTCCGCGATGATCTCGCGGTCCATCCGCGGCTTGCGGTAGTAACCCTGCGTGCTCGCCAGCGACGACAGCTTGAACAGGTTCCGCAACCCCGTCGCGTTCTCCGCCAACATCGTCATGTGGGTGTAGGCGCCACCACCCGAGACGTCGCCACCCTCACCGAACTCGTCACTGCCCCGCTGGGACGCCTGCCCCCAGAACACCGGCTTCTTGTGGAACCGCGACTCCGGCGCGATGTAGGCCTCGATGCCGATGATCGGTTTCAGGCCCGCCTTGCGCGACTGCTGGTAGAACTCGTCCGCGCCGTACATGTTCCCGTGGTCGGTCATCCCGACCGCGGGCATCTCCAGACGCGCCGCCTCCGCGAACAACGGAGCGATCTTCGCCGCACCATCGAGCATCGAGTACTCGGTGTGCACATGCAGGTGGACGAAGGAATCGTTCGACACCAGCAAAAACCTCCCCTGTTGCGCACAGTCCGCGCGCGGACTCCCGGCCTGGAGGGTCAGCCTAACTCGCGGCACCGACAGAAAAACGCAGGCGTGCCGAGCGAGGTTTATTTGATCTCCAGTTCCAGTATGCGCTACGGTCGCGGCATGGCGAGGACGAAGACCTTCGACGTCGACGTGGCGGTGGACAGGGCGATGGAGGTGTTCTGGACCCACGGGTTCGCGAACACCACGCCGCAGCGGCTGGTCGACGCGATGGGCATCGGACGCGGCAGCCTGTACAACGCGTTCACCAGCAAGCACGCCCTCTACGAGCGGGCGCTGCGGCGCTACTACGAGCGGGAGACGGTCCGCCTGATCGAGGTCCTGGACGGGCCGGGCCCGGCCGTCGAACGCCTGCGGACCGCGATCGAACTGGTCGTCGATTCGGCGCGGAAAGACGGGCGTGGCTGCATGATCGCCAATGCCGCCACCGAGTTCGGCGACGCCGACGAGGCGGTCAACCACCTGGTCCGTCGCACCTTCGAGCGACAGGAGGCGGCGCTGCGCGGCACCATCGAGGAGGGTCAGCGCGCGGGGGAGATCGACCGATCGGCCGACGCCGCGGCACTGGCGTCCTTCCTCCTCGCCACGCTCAACGGCATCCGGGTGCTCGCGAAGGCCGACCCGGATCCGGGGCGGCTCGCCACTCTGGCCGGCACCGCTTTGCGCACACTCTGATCCGCGGCGCTTTGCGCTGCTCTAATTTTGTAACTCTGATTCAAGAAAGGCTGGTCACATGGACCTGCAGCTGAGTGGGAAGACCGCCGTCGTCACCGGGGCGAGCAAGGGGATCGGGCGGGCGATCACCGAAGCGCTGACCGCCGAGGGCGTCACCGTGTTCGCGGCGGCACGCACCGTGCACGACGGGCCCGGAATCGGCGTCGCGACCGACCTCACGACACCCGAAGGAGTGGCACTGCTGGCCGAGCGCGCCGGGGAGGTGGACATCCTGGTCAACAACCTCGGCGGAGTGGCGCAGAGCAGCATGCGCGCCGCAGGATTCCTGGAAGTCGACGACGAAGCGTGGCGGCACACCTACGAAGTCAACCTGTTCTCCACCGTGCGGGTCACGCGTGCCCTGCTGCCCGGCCTGCTGCGCCGACGGGGCGTGGTGATCAACATCTCGTCGATCGGAGCCCGCGCGGCCTTCCAGCCGGTCGACTACGGCACGGCGAAGGCCGCGCTGACGAACCTCACCAAGGCGCTGGCAGAGGAGTTCGGCTCGCGGGGCCTGCGCGCGCTGACGGTCTCCCCTGGCCCGACCCGAACGCAGAACTGGCGCGACAAGGACGGCTACGCGGGCGAACTGGCCGCGGCGGCGGGGCTGCCGCTGACGGAGTTCCTCGCCGAGGTGCCCGCCGCGATGGGCATCACGACCGGGCGGCTGACCGAGCCCGAGGAGACGGCCGCGCTGGTGACCTTCCTGGCCTCACCCCGCTCGGGCAACCTCACCGGCGCCGATTACCTCGCCGACGGCGGGGTAATCAAAACGGTGTAGTGACGAGCGTCCGGTTGACAGGGCGGAACCCACGCGGCGAGCCTCGGGAGCGTGGTGATCCCCCTGGTGCAGGTTGTCCGCGACGGGCTCGTCGAAAGCGTCCACTTCGGATCGCGGGTCGTGCTCGGCCCCGACGGCGAGGTGCTCGAAGCGGGCGGCGAGGTCGACGAGCCGGGCTACCCGCGCTCGACGGCGAAGCTCATGCAGGCCGCCGGCATGGTCCGGCTCGGCCTCGATCTGCCCCCCGATCTGCTAGCGCTGGCCGCCGCGAGCCATTCCGCCGAGGAATTCCACCTCGCCGGGGCTCGCGCGATCCTCGGCGACCTCTCCGAGGACGACCTGCAGTGCCCGGCGCACCTCCCGCACGACCCGGTGCTGCACGACGTCTGGATCGCCGAGGGCCGCGCCCCGCGCCGTCTGGCGCACTGCTGCTCCGGCAAGCACGCGGCGATGCTGGCGACCGCGAAGCTCAACGGCTGGTCCACCCACGACTACCGCGATCCGGCCCATCCCCTGCAGCAGGCGCTCGCCGCGACCGTCGCGGAACTGGCCGGGGAACCGGTCGCGCACACCGCGGTCGACGGGTGCGGCGCGCCGCTGTTCGCGATCTCCCTGCGTGGCCTGGCCCGTGCCGTGCGGCGGGTGGCCACCGCGCCGCACGGGACCCCGGAACACCGCGTGGCGGAAGCGATCCGCAAGCATCCGGAGATGCTGGCGGGCCCGAACCGCGACGTCACCCAGCTCATGCGGGCCGTGCCCGGGCTGATCGCGAAGGACGGCGCCGAGGCCGTGCAGATCGCGGTCCTGCCCGACGGCACCACGGTCGCGCTCAAGATCGCCGACGGCTCCGCGCGCGCCCGCATGCCCGCCACGCTCGCGGCACTGCGCCGCGCGGCGCACGGGCACGACTGGGACGAGGTCGTAAAGCGGTGTCCTGCCCTGAACGTGCCCCATATGGTCGGTCTGTGACGACACTGCGCGAAGAAGACGTCGAGAGGTTCCGCCGCGACACGCCGGGCACGGGCGAGGTCATCCACCTCAACAACGCCGGCTCGGCCCTGCCCCCGGCCCAGGTCACCGATGCCGTACTGGACTACCTCCGCGAAGAGTCGCGGCGGGGCGGTTACGAGACCGCGGCCGCGCACACGGACCGCATACAGGGTGTGTACCACTCGGTCGCCCGGTTCCTCGGTGCCGAAGCCGGGGACATCTCGGTGACCGACAGCGCCACCCGCTCCTGGCAGGCGGTGTTCTACGCGCTGCGGTTCTCCCCCGGCGAGAAGATCCTGACCTGCCGCTCGGAGTACGCCAGCAACGCGATCGCCTACCTGCAGATCGCGCGTCGGACCGGTGCCGTGGTCGAGGTCGTCGGGGACGACGAGAGCGGGCAGCTGGACGTCGCCGATCTGGAACGCCGCCTGGACGGCACCGTCAGGCTGATCGCGATCACGCATGTGCCGACACAGGGTGGGCTGGTCAATCCCGCCGAGGAGGTGGGCGCGATCGCCGAGCGGGCCGGGATCCCGTTCCTGCTCGACGCCTGCCAGTCGGCGGGCCAGCTGGACCTGGACGTGCGGCGCTTGCGCTGTGACGCGCTTTCCGGCACCGGCCGCAAGTACGTGCGCGGCCCGCGCGGCACCGGTTTCCTCTACACCCACCCGAGGCTGCGTGAGCGGATCGAGCCCGCGATGCTCGATCTGCACTCGGCCACCTGGACCGCTCCGGACGCCTACGAAGTGGCGCCCGACGGCCGCCGGTTCGAGACGTGGGAACGCAACCACGGTCTCGTGCTCGGCCTCGGCGCCGCGGTCGACTACGCCCTGGCGATCGGGCTGCCCGCGATCGAGGAGCGGGTGACCACGCTCGCCGCCCGGCTGCGCGCGGACCTGGCGCGGATCCCCGGTGTCACCGTGCACGACCAGGGCGAGCGCAAGTGCGGGATCGTCACGTTCAGCGTCGCCGGGGCGGACGCGACAGACGTCAGGAACCGCCTGTCCGCGTCCCGGATCAACACCTCGGTGTCGCACCGCACCTCCTACCAGTACGACCAGGAGGTGCGGCACCTGCCGGACATGGTGCGGTCGTCCGTGCACTACTACAACACCGAGGACGAGCTGCGCGCGCTCGTGGACGTCGTGGAGAAGCTGGCGTAGCTACTCGTTGTGCAGCACCGTCGCGATCGGTGTCCGCGCCGCGCTCCGGGCAGCACCGTGACCTGCCGCGGGGTCATGCCGAGCGCGCCAGGATCGCGCGGGAGCTGCACGACATCGTCAGCCACAACGTGAGCGTGATGGTGGTCCGGGGCCGCCCGCGGGGTGCTCGCGACGGAACCCGGGCAGGCGGCGACGGCGCTGGAGACGATCGAGACGGCGGGCCGGGACACCATGACCGAGCTGCGGAACCTGCTCGACGTGCTCGCGCCACCGGCCGACGGTGACGAGCAGGCGGACCTGTCGCCGCAGCCCCGCCTGAGCAGGCTGAGCCCGCTGATCGACCGGATCGCGTTCTCCGGGCTGCCGGTGGAGCTCCGGGTTTCGGCGAGCCCCGGCCGCTACCCTCCAGCGTGGACCTGACGGCGTAGCGGATCATCCAGGAGGCGCTCACCCACGCGCTCAAGCACGGCGACGGGTTCCGGGTGCGGGCGAAGATCCCGCCGGTGCCATTGGGTTCCTGCTCAAGGACGTCACCCCGGGCACCTGGTCGCCGCGGTGCGCCTGGCCGACACCGGCAACGCACTGCTGGCGCCGTCGCGGTTGGTCACGCCTGGAGGCTGACCGGAGTGGTCAGCACCCGGTCGCGACCTGCCTCCCGCACCGGGCCGGTCAGCTCGAACGCGCCCCGGCACGGCAGGTCGTCCGCGGAGCGGCCCACGAAGACCTCGATCGTGCCCGGTTCGACGATCCGCCGCAGTTCGATTCCGGTGAACGCGAGCCGGTCGGCGTGCAGCGTGAAGGTCACCGTGGTCGCCTCGTCCGGTTCGAGCGTCACCCGGGCGAACCCGGCCAGCTGCTTCACCGGGCGGGTCACCTGCGCCTGCACGTCGTTGACGTACAGCTGCACCACCTCGTCGCCCGCGCGTCCCCCGGCATTGCGCACGCGCACCGAAATCTCCACCGAGCCGTCGGTCGGGATCTCCTCCGCGCTCAGCGTCAGGTCCGTGTAGTCGAAGCTCGTGTAGGAAATGCCGTGCCCGAACGGGAACAGCGGGCTCGGGTCGAGGTTGCTGATCCCCTCGCTGTTGCCGCCCAGCGGCGGGTGCAGGTAGGTGCTCGGCTGCGCGCCGGCCATCCGCGGCACCTGCACCGGAAGGCGGCCGCCCGGGTTCGTCCGTCCGGAAAGGACACCCGCCAGCGCGGGACCGCCCTCCTCACCCGGCATGAACGCCTGCACCAGGGCCGCCGCCCCGGCGTGGTCCCCCAGCGCGTACGGCCGCCCCGACACCACGACGACCACCACCGGTGTTCCCGTCTCCAGCAACGAAGCCAGCAGTTCGTCCTGCACGCCCGGCAGCCGCAGGTCCGGCGCGTCACATCCCTCGCCGGACGTGCCCTCGCCGAACAGGCCCGCCCGGTCGCCGACCACCGCGACGCACACGTCGGCGCCACGCGCGGCGTCGACCGCTTCGGCGAACCCGGACCGGTCCTCGTCGCGAATCGGGCACCCGGCGGCCGAGGTGATCACGGCGTCCGGCAGTTCGTCCCGCAACGAAGCCACCAGCGACGGCGCCTCGACACCGATCCCGAACTCCGGGTACCGCGGCAGGACGTGGTTGGGGTAGGAGTAGCAGCCCATGAACGCCAGCGGATCGTCCGCGCACGGCCCGACCACCGCGATCCGCCGCGCCGCCAGCGGAAGCGTGCCGTCGTTGCTCAGCAGCACCACCGACTTCTCCGCCACCTCCCGCGCGATCGCCCGGTTGCGCGGCGAGTCCAGGTCCACCGGATCCGCCCGCGGCGCCCAGTCCGCGTCGAGCAGGCCCAGCTCGGCCTTCTGCCGCAGCAGCCGTCCCACCGCACGGTCCACCAGGGACTCCGGTACCTCGCCCGACCGCACCAGTTCGACGAGTTCCTTGCCGTAGCAGAGGGTGTCCGGCAGCTCGACGTCGACGCCGGCGGCCAGGGCCAGCGCCCCGGCGTGGCCGGTCCCGTCGGCGACCCGGTGCATGCTCTTGAGGAACGCGATGGCCCAGTAGTCGGACACCACCACGCCTTCGAAACCCCACTCGTCACGCAGGATTCCGGTCAGCAGAGCCGGGTTCGCGGCCGCGGGCACCCCGTCGACGTCGACGTAGGCGTTCATCACCGCCCGCGCCCCGCCCTCACGGATCGCGGTCTCGAACGGCGGCAGGATCACGTCCCGCAGCTCACGCGGACCGATCGACACCGGCGCGTGGTTACGCGCCGCCCGCGACGCCGAATACCCGGCGAAGTGCTTGAGCGTGGCGACGATTCCGTTGCGCTCCAAGCCCTTCACATACGCGGCGCCGAGCATCGAGACGAGATACGGATCCTCACCCAGGGTCTCCTCGACCCGGCCCCACCGGTAGTCCCGCACGACGTCCAGCACCGGCGACAGACCCTGGTGCACGCCGACCGCCCGCATGTCGTCCGCGATCGCCGACGCCATCCGCTCGACCAGGTCCTCGTCGAACGTCGCGGCCCACGCCAGCGCCGCCGGGTAGACCGTGGCGCCGTAGGTGGTGAAGCCGGTCAGGCATTCCTCGTGCACCAGCGCGGGAATTCCCAGCCGGGTCTCCTCCACGATCTCCCGCTGCAACGCCACGATGCGGGCCGCGCCCTCTTCCGCGCTGACCGGCGTCGTGCCGAACACCCTGGTCAGGTGGCCGATCCCGTTTTCCCGCGCCTGCGCGAAGGCGACCGCGCCCCGCGCGAACACGTCCTGCATCGGCGCGACGTTGCCGTTGAGCTGCTCGTTGCCCGGCCACGCGCTGCCCAGCTGCGCCACCTTCTCGTCGAGTGTCATCTCCGCCAGCAGGGCCGCGGCCCGTCGCTCGGCGGGCAGGGCGCGGTCATGCCAGGTCGGGTGCGTCATGGTGCTCCTTGCAGGTTCGTCGTCGAATCGCGCACCACCAGATGGGTGGCCAGCTCCACGTGATGTGAGTCGAGGGTTTCGCCCGCGGCCAGCCGCAACAGGGTCCGCAGGGCGACGCGGCCCATGTCCTGCAACGGTTGCCGTACGGTGGTCAGCGCCGGGGTGGCCAGCTCGGCCAGCATCGTGTCGTCGAAGCCGACCACCGACAGGTCCTCGGGCACGCGCAGCCCGCGCCGCCGCGCCGCCTCCATGACCCCGAGCGCGGTCGCGTCGCTTCCGGCGAACACGGCGGTCGGCGGCTGCCGCAGGTCGAGCAGGCGCCCGCCCATCTCCAGGCCGTCCGGGTAACCGAACGCGCCGTGCAGGATCAGCTCCGGATCCACCGCGATCCCGGCGTTCTCCAGCGCCGCGCGGTACCCGTGCTGACGGGCCTGGCTGCACGAGGCTTGCACCGGCCCGCCGGCGTAGGCGATGCGGCGGTGTCCCAGCCGCAGCAGGTGCTCGGTCGCGGCGACCCCGCCGTTCCAGTTGGTCGCGCCGACACTGGTGACCTCGACGCGCGGCAGGTTCAGCGGATCGATCACCACGAGCGGCAGCCCGGCGCGGGCGAAGCCCTCCACCTGGGCGCGGGTCAGCTCCGAAGTGACCACGATCAGGCCCTCGCGGCCCGCGACGCGCAGGCGGCGGGCCCAGTCGTCGTCGCCGTGGTCCGGCAGGCGCCCGACCACCACGTCGACCGCGGTTTCGACACCCGCCTCGGTGACGCCACGCAGCACTTCGAGCGAGTACGGGCTGACCAGATCGTCGAACACCAGGTCCACCACGCGCGCCGGGGTGACCGGCCGTCGGCCGGGCTGCGGGAGGTAGCCCAGCTCCCTGATGACGTCCTGCACCCGCTCGCGGGTCGCCGCCGCCACGTCACCGCGGCCGTTGAGCACCTTGGAAACGGTCGGCATCGAAACCCCGGCGGCCTCCGCCACCATCGCGAGCGTCGCCCGCTGAGAACCCGCCGACACCGAAACCTCCACCATCTTTGCCGAAAAGTTTCAGCCGACTATAACCCGGTCAAAGCTATGAAAACACCTCTTGACCTGGGTGTCGCCGCAGCATATCTTCCGACACACACCAGAGTGTTTCCGAAAATTTTCGGACCTTCGATGGGGAAGGCGCATCATGACACTGGTCAAGCGGCGCACGGCCGTGATCGCGGCCGGACTGGCCGCGGTTCTCTCCTTCACCACCGCCTGCGGGTCCAGCGGTCCCACCGGTGGCGGCGGCGCCACGGCGTGGTCGCTCACCGGCGGCGACGAGCAGACGTTCCGCACGTCGTTCGACTCGGCCGGGATCGAGGCCCAGTACTTCGGCAACGACGCGTACAAGCAGAAGATCCGCACCGCGATCGGCGCGGGCGAGGCCCCCACCCTGGTCTTCAGCTGGAGCGGCGGCCTGCTCCAGTCCTGGGTGGACTCCGGCAAGATCATGGACCTGTCCCAGGAGGCCGCGAACGACCCGGCCTTCGTGAACCGGTTCCTGCCCTCGGTGGCGCGCACCGGCGTGCTCGACGGCAAGACCTACGCCGTCCCGAACAACGGCATGCAGCCGGTCGTCCTGTTCTACAACAAGGAACTGTTCGACCAGATCGGCGCGCAGCCGCCGAAGACCTGGGACGACCTGATGGCACTGGTGCCGCGGTTCAACGCCGCCGGAATCGCACCGTTCTCCATGGGCGGGCAGAGCAAGTGGCCGCAGCTGATGTGGGAGGAGTACCTCGTCGACCGGCTCGGCGGGCCGGAGGTGTTCAACGCCGTCGCCGAGAACAAGCCCGGCGCGTGGTCGGATCCGGCGATCATCCAGGCCAACACGATGATCCAGCAGCTCGTCGACGCGGGCGGGTTCGTGCACGGCTTCAACTCGATCGCCACCGACAGCAACGCCGACACCGCGCTGCTGTTCACCGGCAAGGCCGCCATGTACCTGATGGGGTCGTGGGCGTTCCCGACGATCAAGCAGGCCGATCCGGAGTTCATCACCGGCGGCAAGCTCGGCTGGACCAGCTTCCCCACCGTCACCGGCGGCAAGGGCGACCCGGCGAACATCGTCGGCAACCCCGCCAACTACTGGTCGGTTTCGGCCACCGCGAGCGACGAGCAGAAGCAGGCCGCGCTGCGGTACCTGCGCGAGGACCTGATGAACGACACCTACGTCGACTCGCTGCTCGCCGGCGGTTCGGTGCCCCCGCTGACCGGCATCGAGGACAAGATCGCCCGGACCGAGGACCCGGAGTACCTGACCTCGATCTACGAGATGGCCAGCGGCGCGCCGAACTTCCAGCTGTCCTGGGACCAGGCCCTGTCCCCCGGCCAGGCCGACACGCTGCTGACCAACCTGGAGCAGCTGTTCCTCAAGCAGATCACGCCGGAACAGTTCTCCGCCAACATGAACGCGACGATCGGGCAGTGAGCACCGTCCTTCAGGCGCGGGACCGGGCGCCGGCACGCACGCCGGCGCCCGGCCGTCCGCGTCGCCGCTCCGGGCCGAGCCCGCTGATGGCGGTACCCGCGCTGGCGTTCTTCGCGGTGTTCGCGATCGTGCCGCTCGGCGGGGTCGCGGTGCTGAGCTTCATGGAGTGGGACGGCATCGGCGACCCGTCGTGGACGGGCCTGGACAACTGGGCGCTCGCGCTCGCCGATCCGGCCACCTACCACGCGATCTGGCTGTCGGTGCAGGTCATGGTGCTCAGCTGGCTGGTGCAGACGCCGATCTCGCTGTTGCTCGGCGTGCTGATCGCGCGGCGCGGCCGGTTCCGCGCGGTGCTCGGGGTGCTGTACTTCCTGCCGATGCTGCTGTCCGCGGCGGCCATCGCGATCGCGTTCAAGGCGCTGCTGGACCCGAACTTCGGGATGAGCCGCGCGTTCGGCCTCGACGTCCTGTCGCAGGACTGGCTCGGCGATCCGACGCTCGCGCTGTATGTCGTGATCTTCGTGATCGCCTGGCAGTTCGTGCCGTTCCACACGCTGCTCTACCAGGGCGGTGTGCGGCAGATCCCGGTGTCGCTGTACGAGGCGGCACAGCTGGACGGCGCCGGGCCGGTGCGGCAGTTCTTCCACATCACACTGCCGCAGCTGCGGTACACGATCATCACGTCGTCGACGCTGATGACGGTCGGTTCGCTGACCTACTTCGACCTCGTGTTCGTGCTCACCGGCGGCGGTCCGGGCGACGCGACCCGCCTGCTGCCGCTGGACATGTACCTGTCCGGGTTCTCCGGCAACGACATGGGGCGGGCGAGCACGCTGGCCGTGCTGCTGGTGGTGGCCGGGCTCGCGTTGTCACTGGGACTGTCGAAGCTGTCCAGTTTCCGGCGGGGCAGTCAGCTGGAGGGAGCCTGATGCGGACGCGTCCCAACTACGCGGGCGGCCTGGCCGGGATCGTGTGGCTGGCGATCGTGCTGGTGCCGGTCTACTACGTGGTGGTCACGAGCCTGCGCAACCAGCGCGGGTTCTACGACGCGAACCCGCTGTCGATACCGGCGCCGACCGCGAGCGCCTACGAACGGGTGCTGGCCAACGACTTCTGGCGCTATTTCCTCAACAGCGTCGTGGTGACGACGGCGACCGTGGCGATCGCGGTCGCGGTGTCGCTCATGGCGGCCTACTACGTGGTGCGCGGGACTTCCTGGTTCTCCCGGCTGACGTACCGCGGTTTTCTGCTGGGACTGGCGATCCCCCTGCAGGCCACCATCATCCCCATCTACTACCTGATCACACGTGCCAAGCTGTACGACACGCTGCTGGCGATCATCCTGCCGTCGGTCGCGTTCGCGATCCCGCTGTCGGTGGTGATCCTGGCGAACTTCCTGCGCGACGTGCCGAACGAACTGTTCGAGTCCATGCGGGTGGACGGCGCGGGCGACTGGCGGATGCTGTTCAGCCTCGTGCTGCCGATGACCCGCCCCGCCGTGGTGACGGTCGCGGTGTACGACGGGCTCAACGTGTGGAACGGGTTCCTGTTCCCGCTGATCCTCACGCAGAGCGCGGACCAGCGCGTGCTGCCGCTCGCGCTGTGGTCGTTCCAGGGCCAGTTCCGGGTCAACATCCCGGCCGTGCTGGCGGCGGTCGTGCTGTCGACGCTGCCGGTGCTGGCGCTGTACATCCTCGGCCGCCGCCAGCTGGTCAGCGGCCTGACGGCAGGTTTCGGCAAGTAGCCGACGGCGTGTCGGCCGCTCCGGGCACCGTGTTGGCCGCTCCGGGCACCGTGTTGGCCGTCCCGGTCACCGTGTTGGCCGCTCCCGGCGATGGTCACTCGGGCGTGTGGAGATCTTGGCTCGATGGAGTTTCCGTGGCGCGCCCACGGGCGGCGACGTGGTTACGTGGCGGGCCCCAAACCCCCACACCCCGAGGAACCTTCGCTGTGACGGCAACGACCACCCGGCACGAGATCGTCCCGCTCACTTTCGGGGGGTTCGCCTTCCAGGGGCGGATCGTCCGCGGACCGGGCGTCAGAGAAGAGCCGATCGTCCTGGTGGGCGGCGCTTTCCAGCACATGGACGCGTGGGGCCGCATCGAACGCGACCTGCTCGCCGAGACCGACGTGATCACCGTCGACCTGCCCGGCTGGGGCGCCGCGGACCGGCTGCCGCCGGAGTACGGGGTCGACTTCCTCGCCGGCGCGCTGGACCACCTGCTCGACCAGGTCGCGCCCGGACCGGTGCACATGGTCGGCGCCTCCTACGGCAGCGGCGTCGCGCACCGGTGGGCCCAGCTGCGGCCGGACCGGATCAGCCGCCTCATGCTGGTGGGCACGATGACCCACGTGACCGGCCGCCTGCGCACCCGCATCGCCCGCAGCGTCGAACTGGCCGAGCAGGGACGGCACGAGGAGTTCACCGCCGAAGTGCTGGACCTGATGCTGAGCCGCGAGCCCGGCGTGCGCCGTCAGGCCGCGGTCCGGCGGTGCCTGCGCGGCCTGGTCGAGACGATGAGCGAGGCCGACGTCGGCAAGTACCTGGACAACACGCGGCGCCTGCTGGACCACCCCGGTGACGACGCCGCCGTCCTGCCGGTCCCGGTGCTGGTGACGACCGGTGAGCACGATCCGCTGACCACGCCACGGCTGAGCCGCGAGGCCGCGGCCCGGTGCGCCGACGCGCGGTTCACCACGATCTACGGCGCGGACCACCTGGTGCACCTGGAGCGGCCCACCGAGGTCGTCGACCTGGCCTTGCGCTTCTTCGGGGGGCGGCCGCTGTCCGGCCTGCCGTACTGCGGGCCGGTCGAGCACGTCGTGTGCGGGGTGGCGCGATGAGTCACGTCCTGTTCGTCAACGCCCCGGACCACGGGCACGTCAACCCCACGCTCGCCGTGGTGACCGAGCTGGTGTCCCGCGGCTGTCGCGTCAGCTACGCGGTGGGCGAGGATTTCGCACCGCAGGTGCGCGCGGCCGGGGCGGAACCCGTTGTGCTGCCCGGAGTTCGCGACGCCGGACCGCCGCCGGAGGACCTGATGGCGGGTGTGGAGATGTACCACCGGGACGCCGAGGCCGCCCTCCCGGTGCTGGAAGCCGCGTTCGCCGATGACCCACCGGACGTCGTGGCCTACGATTTCGTCGCCTTCGCCGGAAAGATCCTGGCCCGCAAGCTCGGCCTGCCGATGGTGCAGCTGTCCCCGACACACGCCTTGTTCCCCGGCTGGGAACGTGTCGCGTTCGGCGTGGAGACGGTGGCGGAACTGCCGGTGTACCAGCGGTTCCAGCGGTTCCTCGACGCCAACGGCCTTGGCTGCACGGTCGAGGACTTCCAGGGGACGACCGATCCGAAGGTCGTGTTCGTGCCGCGGGCGTTCCAGATGTCCCCGGAGCTGCTCGGCGCGGAACACACGTTCGCCGGTCCCGCACTGGGCGACCGGGCGTTCCAGGGCACGTGGCGGCCGCCGTCGGGCAAACCGGTGCTGCTGATCTCGCTCGGCTCGTGCTTCACCGACCAGCCGGACTTCTTCCGCGCCTGCCTGGACATGACCGCGGGCCTGGGCTGGCACACGGTGCTGGCGATCGGACGGCACGTCGACCCGGCCGCGCTCGGGCCGGTTCCGGACGGCGTCGAGGTCGCCCCCATGGTGCCGCAGCTCGACGTGCTCGCGTCGGCGTCGGCGTTCGTCACGCACGCCGGGATGGGCAGCCTGCTGGAGTCGCTGTACCACGGCGTGCCGATGGTCGCGGTCCCGCAGATGGCCGAGCAGCGGCTCAACGCGGCGCGGCTCACCGAACTGGGGCTGGGCGTCACGCTCGACCGCGCGGAGGTGACCGCCCAGACGCTGCACAACGCGGTGCTGGCGGTGTCGTCCGATCCCGGCATCGAGGCGAACGTCCAGGCCATGAGGGAGACCGTGCGGGCCTGCGGTGGTGCGGTGGAGGCCGCCGACGTCATCGAGAAGGCCGCGATCCGGGAAGGGGCGCCGCTGTGACCACCGCGTCCTTCACGGCCGGGACTGTCATGCTGGAGACCGACCGGGGCCGGTTCGCCGCCCACCGGGCCGGGACCGGCGAGCCGGTGGTCCTCGTCGCCGGGTACCTGGGGTCCAAAGAGGACTTCGCGCCGCTGCTGCCGCTGCTCGCCGACGCCGGGTACGCGGCCTGGGCGGTGGATCACCACGGCCAGCACGAAAGCCCCGGCTCCGACGATCCGAGCGCCTACACACTGTCCGCGATGGCCCACGACCTGCTCGCGGTGATCGGCGAAATCGGCGAAGGCGAGCCGGCGCACGTCGTCGCGCACTGCGCGGGAGCCGCGGTCGCACACACCGCTGCCGTGATCGACCCACGGGCCGTGCACAGCCTTGCGCCGCTGGGCAGCCTGTTGTCCGGATCGGACAAAGAAACCGCTTTCCTCACCTGGTGCGCGGAGGCGGTGTCCGCCGGGGGCGCGGCCGGGCTCGGCAACCTCATCGAGCACTGGGCCCGGGAGCAACCGGAGCGGCTGGACCTGATGACCACGCGGCTGTCGACGACGCGCACCGGTCATCTCATCGGTTTCCCGCGGATGCTGTGCGGGCCGCGGACGGGTCTCGGGGAGCTGGCCGGTTCCGGTGTGCCGCTGCTGTTCGTGCACGGCATGGACGACGCCTTCACCGGCTCGCACGAGCAGTACCAGCGGCTGGCCAGACGCTTCGGCCGGGACGCGGCCGGGATCGCGGGCGCCGGTCACTGCGTGCAACTCGACCGTCCACACGAGACGGCCGAGGCGCTCGTCAGTTTCTGGCGCGAAGTTTCAGCAACCCGTCGGCCAGCTCCGGCAGCGGAAGCTCGTTGACCTCGGTCACGGTCCGGACCGCCTCCTCCGGAAACGCCCCCGCGCCGTGACACGCCCCGGCGATCGCGCCCGCCATGGACGCGATCGTGTCGGTGTCCCCACCGAGGCTCGCCGCGACGCGGCACGCTTCCCACGGGTCGGGATTGTGCGCGAGCACCGCGAAGGCGGCGGGCACCGACTCCTGGGTGGCGACGCTGGTTCCGATCAGACTCGCGATGTCGGCCGGGTTCATCGTGCGCGCCCACCTGATCCGCGCGGCGACGTCCCCCGCGGCGACCCAGTTTCCCCTCCGCGCCGCCAGTTCCGCGGCCTCGATGGCGCAGTCCGTCGCCTCCTCCCGGCTCGCTCCGCCGATCCCCGCGCTCACCGCCGCGGCGACCGCGGCCGCCCCCGCGAGCGCGACGCCGGTGTTGTGCGTGACCCAGCTGGCCTCCACCACCCGGTCGACGAGCAGCGGCAGCTCGGGTGGGTTCACGATGCCCACCGGCGCGATGCGCATGGCGGCGCCGTTCGTGGTTCCGTGGCGACCGGCCTTCTCCAACGGTTCACCTGCCGCCACCGCGGTCACCGCGGCCCGTGTCGACGGGCCCAGCAGTCCCCGGATCCCGCGGCTTCGCAGGTCCCGCTCCCAGTCGAGGAGTTCGTCCGCGAGGCGGCGCGGGTCGATGCGCCCGTCGTTGCCGATCAGGAGGCGGGCCATGATCACGGCCTGTTGCGTGTCGTCGGTCACTCCTCCTGCCGGCATTCCCCGCGCGGCCTGGAAGTTCGTGACCGGGGTGATGTCGTGTGGCGCCTTGCCCTCGGTGGGCATGCCCAATGCGTCGCCGATCGCCAGGCCCGCCAAGGTCGACAGCACTCGTTCCCGCACGGTGACACGATCTCATTCACGGGAGCGGCGCGTCCAGCCGGCCGGGTGCGGCTTCCGGGGATCGCGACCCGTCGGCGAGGGTCAGGGTGAGGAACCCGAAGCAGTCGCGGTAGCCGCGCAGCCAGCCGTTCCGGTGCTCGGTCGCGACGGCGAGCACGTCGGGCTGGTCGAGTGCTTGCGCGGCGAGCGAGCCGGTCCAGGACCACTCGTAGTCGTCGAGTTCCTGGCGGGTGCTGAGGTGCCCGTAGAGCGGGATCCAGCCGTCGGTGGTGAGCGCGTCGACGGTCGTGGCCAGGTCGGCGAAGTCGCCGAGCATCTCGACCGCCTCCGGGGACGGCTCACATTCCCAGTACCCGTCGCCGACGATCACCCGCCCGCCCGGCGCGAGCAGCCGTCGTGCCGCGGCGAGGGCCGGGAGCAGACCGCCGAACGCGTGCGTGGAGCCGACGCAGAGCACCAGGTCGAACGGTTCGGCGGCGGTGAAGGCGGAGACGTCCTGCCGGTGGAGGACGAGCCGGTCGCCCACGCCTCGCCTGCCGGCTTCGCGACGGGCATGATCGAGGGCGGGCTCGGCGAGGTCGACACCTTCGGCCCGCGCCTCCGGCCGGACGGCGAGGGCGCGGAGCAGCCACTCCCCACCGCCGCACCCGAGATCCAGCATGGTCGCGCCGTCGCGCGGCAGAGCCCGGTCGAGCAGGGCGGCGACCGCCTCATCACCGAGCGGCGCGGCGATGGGATGGTCGGCATGGGCGAGGCGCGAGATCAGGTCACGGTTCACGACGTGAGCCTGTCGATTTTCGCCCGCGAACGCACGTGATTTCCGTGACGAGCGTCGTCGCACGGTACCGGAACGCCCCGGACTCCGGCGCAGAACGCGGAGATAGCGCACCCACAACGCCGCGGCGACCAGCCCGGTGACCGACGGCGGTCCACAGGATCGCTTCGAGCCGCGCCCTGCGCACGGGATGCGGATCGAACGGACCAGGCTCGGACGGCACGTTCCTCACGTTCCCACGACGAGCCGCGCGCGAACTCGTCCGAACGCCCAACGTCCTTCCACGGGACGCGATGACACGGGTGGGCGCAGCAGGGTTCGAACCTGCGACCCCCTCCTTGTAAGGGAGGTGCTCTTCCGCTGAGCTATGCGCCCTCAGCCGGTGGCGGCACGAGGGCCACCACCGGCCGAAGAGATCACTGCGGCAGCTCGGCCACCGCGCGCTTCCAGGCGAGCTGGTCACGCGGTTCGCCCGGCTGGTTGACCTCGGCGTAGCGCACCACGCCGGTCTTGTCGATCAGGAAGGTGCCGCGGTTGGCCAGCCCGGCGCCCTCGTTGAAGACGCCGTAGAGCTTGGCGACCTCACCGTGCGGCCAGAAGTCCGACAGCAGCGGGAACTGGTAGCCCTGCTGCTCGGCCCACGCCTTGAGCGAGAACGGTGTGTCGACGGACACACCGAGCACCTGGACGCCCTGGCCGTCGTACTCGGCGAACTCGTCGCGCAGCTGGCACAGCTCGCCCTGGCAGATCCCGCTGAACGCGAACGGGTAGAACACCAGCAGGACCGGCTTGTCACCCTGGAAGGACGACAGCTTCACCGGCTGCTTGTTGTAGTCGTTCAGGGTGAAATCCGGTGCAGCTGAACCGACCTCGACCGCCATCGAAGCACCTTTCCGCATCGCCACGTTTGCTTGTCCCCAGCCCACCCTATCGTGCGGCCGGTCAGCGCTGCTTCGACTTCGACTTCGGCGGCACCAGCTTCGTGCCGGCCCAGTTGGCGCCGACGCTGATGTTGGAGGTCTGCGCGAGCCCGACCGTGGGCACGGCCTCGGCGATCTCACTGGGCTCCACGTGCCCGGGCTGCCCGGTCTTGGGGGTCAGGACCCAGATGATGCCGTTCTCGTCGAGCGGCGACCGCGCGTCCATGATCGCGTCGACCAGGTCTCCGTCGTCCTCCCGCCACCACAGCAGGACGACGTCGATGACCTCGTCGGCGTCCTCGTCGAGGAGATCGCCGCCGATATGTTCTTCGACCGCGGCACGCAGGTCGTCGTCGACGTCCTCGTCCCAGCCGATCTCCTGAACCGTCATGTCCGGCTTGATGCCAAGCCTCTCGGCGACGCTGCTGTACTCAGCGTCTCCAGCGGCGACCACTGCAGTCACTCCTCCAACTCACGACGCGAACGGCAGGGTGCCGCGCGCTCTCGACATACGGATGGGGCTAGCGAACACGCCCGGAGCCTCCGGCGCAACCGTCCACACCGGATCTCTGTCAACTCGTAGCGCAGCGTAGGGCCCGGCGGCAGGTGTTCGCGACCGCAAACCGACCCTCGGCGGCACCCGCGCGAGCCCGTCTGGCCTAGGGTGGGCATTACGCGCGCGCACGCGCGCGCGGACAGAGGTGAACGTTACCGCTCAGTAGCGATGACGGGAAGCCCCCGACAGGACGACCATGACAGAGAGGGCACGGCGACCCAGAGGCATCCGTGTCCCGCACGCGAAGTGAGAACGGCGAGGAGATCCCTTGGCCCCCCAGAACGACCAGACCGCAGGCACCGGTGCCGGCACCGATCGGGCCCCGGCCCGGGTCCGCGTCATCCGTGACGGGCTGGCGGCGCACCTGCCCGACATCGACCCCGAGGAGACCTCCGAATGGCTGGACTCCTTCGACGAGGCACTCGCCCGTGGTGGCCAGCAGCGCGCCCGCTACCTGATGCTGCGGATCCTGGAGCGCGCCCGTGAGCGCAACGTCGGTGTCCCGCCGCTGACCGCGACGGACTTCGTCAACACCATCCCCACCGAGAACGAGCCGTGGTTCCCCGGCGACGAGGAGATCGAGCGCCGCTACCGGGCCTACATCCGGTGGAACGCGGCCATCATGGTGCACCGGGCCCAGCGTCCCGGAGTGAGCGTCGGCGGGCACATCTCCACCTACGCGTCCTCCGCCGCGCTCTACGAGGTCGGGTTCAACCACTTCTTCCGCGGCAAGGACCACTCCGGCGGCGGTGACCAGGTCTTCTTCCAGGGCCACGCCTCCCCCGGCATGTACGCCCGCGCCTACCTCGAGGGCAGGCTGTCCGAGCAGCAGATGGACGGGTTCCGCCAGGAGCTGTCGCACGCGGGCGAGGGCGGCGGCCTGCCGTCGTACCCGCACCCGCGGCTGATGCCGGAGTTCTGGGAGAACCCGACCGTGTCGATGGGCCTCGGCCCGATGAACGCGATCTACCAGGCCCGGTTCAACCGGTACCTGCGCGACCGCGGCATCAAGGACACCAGCGACCAGCACGTGTGGGCGTTCCTCGGCGACGGCGAGATGGACGAGGCCGAATCGCGTGGCCTCATCCACGTGGCCGCCGGTGAGGGGCTGGACAACCTCACCTTCGTCATCAACTGCAACCTGCAGCGGCTGGACGGGCCGGTGCGCGGCAACGGCAAGATCATCCAGGAGCTCGAAGCCTACTTCCGCGGCGCGGGCTGGAACGTGATCAAGGTCATCTGGGGCCGCGAGTGGGACTCGCTGCTGCACGCCGACCGCGACGGCGCGCTGGTCAACCTGATGAACGTCACGCCGGACGGCGACTACCAGACGTACAAGGCCAACGACGGGGCCTTCGTGCGCGAGCACTTCTTCGGCCGCGACCCGCGCACGAAGGAGCTGGTCAAGGACCTCACCGACGCCGACATCTGGAACCTCAAGCGCGGCGGGCACGACTACCGCAAGGTGTACGCGGCCTACAAGGCGGCGATGGAGCACCACGGCCAGCCGACGGTCATCCTGGCCCACACCATCAAGGGTTACGGCCTGGGCCCGGCGTTCGAGGGCCGCAACGCCACGCACCAGATGAAGAAGCTCACCCTCGACGACCTGAAGCTGTTCCGGGACGCGCAGCGCATCCCGATCAGCGACGAGGAGCTGGAGCGCGACCCGAAGCTGCCGCCGTACTACCACCCGGGCGCGAACTCGCCGGAGATCGAGTACCTGATCGGCCGCCGTCGCGCGCTGGGCGGGTTCCTGCCGGAGCGGCGCGCCAACCGCGCCAAGCCGCTCGTGCTGCCCGGCGACAAGGTGTACGAGGCCGTCCGCAAGGGCTCGGGCAAGCAAGAGGTCGCCACCACCATGGCGTTCGTCCGGCTGGTGCGCGAGCTGGCCAAGGACTCCGAGATCGGCAACCGGATCGTGCCGATCATCCCGGACGAGGCCCGCACGTTCGGCCTGGACTCGATGTTCCCGACGGCGAAGATCTACAACCCGCACGGGCAGAGCTACACGTCGGTGGACGCCAACCTGATGCTGGCGTACAAGGAGTCCGAGCACGGGCAGCTGCTGCACGAGGGCATCAACGAGGCCGGGTCGACGGCGTCGTTCACGGCGGTGGGCACGTCCTACGCCACGCACGGCGAGCCGATGATCCCGATGTACATCTTCTACTCGATGTTCGGGTTCCAGCGCACCGGCGACGGCCTGTACGCGGCGGCCGACCAGATGGCGCGCGGGTTCGTGCTGGGCGCCACCGCGGGCCGCACCACGCTGACCGGTGAGGGCCTGCAGCACGCCGACGGGCATTCGCTGCTGCTGGCGCACACCAACCCGGCCGTGGTGGCCTACGACCCGGCGTGGTCGTTCGAGATCGCGCACATCGTCCGCGACGGCCTGCGCCGGATGTACGGCGAAGGCGGCCCGGACGGCAACGGCGAGAACGTCTTCTACTACCTGACGATCTACAACGAGCCGTACCGGCAGCCGGCCGAGCCGGCGAACCTCGACGTGAACGGGCTGCTCAAGGGCCTGTACCGGTACGCCGAGGCCCCCTCGGGCAATGGGCCGGAGGCGCAGATCCTGGTCTCCGGCGTCACGATGCCGGACGCGCTCAAGGCGCAGACGATGCTGGCCGAGGAGTGGGGCGTGCGCGCGGCCGTGTGGTCGGCGACGTCGTGGTCGGAGCTGCGCCGCGAGGCGGTGGAGATCGACCGGGACAACCTGCTGCACCCGGCCGACTCGCCGCGCGTCCCGTACGTCACGGAGGCCCTGTCCGGCGCGACCGGCCCGGTCGTGGCGGTGTCGGACTGGATGCGCGCGGTGCCGGACCTGATCCGCCCGTGGGTGCCATCCGACATGCTCACCCTGGGCACGGACGGGTTCGGGTTCTCCGACACGCGTCCCGCGGCGCGACGGCACTTCCTGGTGGACGCCGAGTCCATCACGGTCGCCACGCTGGCGGCGCTCGCCAAGCGCGGCGAGGTGCCGCAGGACAAGGTCGTGGAAGCGGCGCGGAAGTACCGGATCGACGACGTGTCCGCGGCAGGCCCGCAGCTGAGCGACGCCGGCAACGCCTGATCCGAGCGGTTCCGAAGGCCACCCGCGTGTTTCGCGCGGGTGGCCTTCGCGCATGGTCATCGGGCGTGGGTGTGGGTGCGCGTTGTGCGCCGGGCCGTCGAACCGCGCACCGGCGTTGGGGGGCGGGCGGTTCGGTAGGCGCTACGCGGGTTTTTGCGCTGCGCGCGTTTCTCAAGCGCCGGGCTCGCAAGCTCGCAGTCGATTGGGGCCGCCCCGATTTTTCATTGTTTCTCCGGCCGAGCAGGCGGTGTCAAGGCGGGAAAGCGTGCCTTGACACCGCCTGATCGGCCGCAGAACTGGGCTGGGGATCGGGGTGCGGGGGAGGACTGGGCGGCTGGTGGGTTGCGTGGCGTTGCCGGGTGCTGTCCCGGAGGGGCAAACACGGTGACCGGAAGGGCCAACACGCCAGCGGGAGCGGCCAACACGCCGCGCGCCGCGGCGTGTTGGCCGCTCCGGGCGGCGTGTTGGCCGCTCCGGGCGGCGTGTTGGCCGCTCCGGGCGGCGTGTTGGCGGGCGCGGGCGCGGGGCGGGGTGTCTCGATCAGTGGAACGGGGCGCTTGACCTGCGTGAGCTGGAAGTGGATCATCCCTCCCCACTCGGGCGGAAGATGACTTCCGCGATGTGGAATCGAGGTCGGCATGTTCGTGCAGGAACTCGCCCCGCTCGCCGGGTCACTCGGCTTGTCCGCCCTGTTCGCCGCGCTTCCTCTGGCGACCGTTCTCGTCCTGCTCGGCGTCGTCCGCATGAAGGCACACCAAGCCGGGCTGATCGGCCTACTCGTCGCCCTCATCGTGGCCGTCGCGGTCTACGGGATGCCCGTCGGCCAGGCGATCTCCAGCGGGTTCCAGGGCGCGGCGTTCGGTCTCTTCCCCATCATGTGGATCGTCGTCAACGCACTCTGGATCTATCGCATCACGGTGCGCACGGGACATTTCGACGTGCTGCGGCGATCATTCGGCCGGGTGTCGGACGATCCGCGCATCCAGGCGTTGATCATCGCGTTCTGCTTCGGTGCCCTCATGGAAGCACTGGCGGGGTTCGGCGCGCCCGTGGCGATCAGCTCGGTGATGCTGGTGGCGCTCGGCTTCACCCCGGTCCGGGCCGCGGTCGTGGCACTCGTCGCGAACACGGCGCCCGTCGCGTTCGGCGCCATGGGGACGCCGGTCGTGACCCTCGCCCAGGTCACCGGGCTTCCGCTGGACACCGTGTCGTCGATCGTGGGACGTCAGACGCCGATCCTCGCGTTGTTCGTGCCGCTGCTGCTGGTCATCATCGTCGACGGGCGCCGCGGGCTGCGGGAGACCTGGATGCCCGCGCTGGTGTGCGGGGCGGCGTTCGGGGTGGTGCAGTTCGCCGCCGCCAACTTCGTCTCGGCCCAGCTCGCCGACATCGGTGCGGCGCTCGCCGGTGCCGCCGCGCTCGTCGCGCTGCCGGCGGCACGCAAACCAGCCCGCGAAGAGGTCCGGGCCTCCGTGCTCACCGGCGTCGCCACCGAAACGATGGACCGGCCCGAGGACCGCGGCGAGGTCTTCCGCGCCTACCTGCCCTACGGGCTGATCATCGTCATCTTCTCGCTCGGCCAGCTCCCGCCGGTCAAGCGCCTGCTGGACGCCGCCACCTGGAAGTTCGACTGGCCCGCGCTGTCGGTCGCGAGCTCCTCGGGCAAACCGGTGTCCGGCAACACCTTCTCGCTGCCGTTCCTCAACACCGGCGGGACGCTCGTGCTCATCGCGGGCATCCTCACGGCGATCTTCCTCAGGTTCAAGGCCCGCGACGCGGTTCGCGAATGGGGCGGCACGGTGCACGAGTTGCGCTTCGCGATCCTCACCGTCACGAGCGTGCTCGCGCTGGCGTACGTGATGAACCTGTCCGGTCAGGCGACGACGATCGGCTACTTCATCGCCGGGGCCGGTGCGGGCCTGGCGTTCCTGTCGCCGGTGCTCGGCTGGTTCGGCGTGGCCGTGTCCGGATCCGACACCTCGGCCAACGCCCTGTTCGGCGCGCTCCAGGTGACCGCGGCACACCAGGCGGGCCTGCCGGCCGAACTGCTCGCGGCGGCCAACTCCTCGGGCGGCGTCCTCGGCAAGATGATCTCGCCGCAGAACCTCAGCATCGCCTGCGCCGCCGCGATGCTGCCCGGTGAAGAAGGCACGCTGTTGCGGAAGGTGCTGCCGTGGAGTCTGGGTCTGCTGTTCGTGATGTGCCTGATCGTGGCCGCGCAGGCGAGCTTCCTCAGCGGGATGCTGCCGTGAGTTCCGGGCGCGCGACGGCGGCACGGTGCCAGCTCCACCAGCCGTGCACCACCAGGACGGCGAACACGAGGTAGATCGCCGCGGAGAAGTACAGGCCCGAGGAGATCTGCAGCGGCACGCCGATCGCGTCGACCACCAGCCACACCAGCCAGAACTCGACCAGGCCGCGCCCCTGCGCGGCGAAGGCCACGAGCGTGCCGACGAAAATCGCCGCGTCCGGCCACGGCGCCCAGGACGCGCCCAGCGCGTCGAGCACCAGGGCCATCGCCACGGTGCCGGCGACCAAGGCCGCGGCCATCATGATCCGCTCGACCGTCCGGCCGCCCCGCACCACGACGCCGTACACCGGATCGCGGCGCCGCGTCCAGGACCACCAGCCGTAGACCGAGATCAGCAGGATCGCGACCTGCCGGGCCGCGAGGCCGCCCAGATGAGCGGAGGCGTAGACGGCGAACAGCAGGACCGTCGCACCGACCTGCACCGGCCACGTCCACAGCGTGCGCCGCTGCGCCAGAAACACCACGGCCAGCGCGCACAGCTGCCCGACCAGCTCCGCGATGGAGATCCACTGTCCGAAAACGGACAAACCGTGCTGCAACAGAACGTGCATGGCGCCCTCCCGTCTGACGACACAACCTGCCAGACGCGAGTCCCATTCCTTCACCCGCAGTGAGACCCGCTACACCTCCCGGACATTGCTTGCACGATCGGGTGAGAACACTGGCGGAAAAAGATCCACAAGGTCCATAGTGGACGTACCGGTGGGGACCGGGGAGATGAGGCCGCCCGGCGCTGCGAGAACCGCGATGCGCCGGGCGGCCTCGCGTTTACTCAAGGCTCTTGCGCCACGCACCCAGCTCGCACCGCCGCAGGTTTCCATCGGCGGAGTCGCGCGGAGCGCGTCCGTTGAGGGTGGCGGCGGGCGACGGGTGGGCAGTTTCCTCGCGAGGACAGCGCCGACGTGGTGAACTGGCGTTCATGAGGAGGCGATCCCACAGCGAGGGGCTGTCTCAGGTTCTGCTACTCGCACCGCCACGCCAGCCGATTCCGAAACAGTCTCTACAGTCAAGGCCGCGATGACGACGACGAGCGGCAGGCGGCCTGCCAAGCACCACGGCCTTTCGGCGAAGACGCTGCGCAGGCTGGAGCGCGCCTCGGGACGGCTCGCCTCGGCGAGCGTCGCCGCGATGGAGCAGCGGCTGCCCTGGTTCGGGAGACTGCCCGCCGAGCAGCGGGCGAGCATCCTGCTCATCACCCAGACCGGCGCGGCCGGGTTCGTCGACTGGCTGCGCGATTCGCAGGAAGCTCTCAAGCTCACCACCGACGCCTTCCGCGGCGCGCCGGAGGACCTGTCGCGCTGGATCAGCCTCCGCCAGGCCGTCGGCCTGGTGCGGCTGGCGATCGAGGTGTTCGAGGAGCAGCTGCCGGAGTTCGCGGTCACCGACGCCGAGCAGGCCGCGCTGATCGAGGGCATTCTGCGCTACGGCCGCGAGATCGCCTTCGCCACGGCCAACTCCTACGCGGCCGCCGCCGAGGCGCGCGGCGCGTGGGACGCGCGGCTGGAGGCGCTCGTCGTGGACGGCATCGTGCGCGGGGACGCCGAGGAGGCCGTGCTGTCCCGTGCCGCGGCGCTGGGGTGGGAGCCCTCCGCGATGGCGACGGTGCTGGCCGGTGCCCCGCCCTCGGACGACCCGCCGACGGTCGTGTTCGAGGTGCGGCGGCTGGCCGCGCGGCTGAGCCGTCCGGTGCTGCTGAGCGTCCAGGGGTCCCGGCTGATCGTGGTCGCGGGCGGCCCGACGGACGGCGACGCCAAGGAGAAGGACGTGCTCGGCAAACTGGCCGGCGCGTTCGGCGAGGGACCGGTCGTGGCCGGGCCGACGGTGCACGGCCTGGCCGAGGCGCACCGCAGCGCGGCCGAAGCGCTGTCCGGACTGCGCGCGGTCGTCGGCTGGCCCGGCGCGCCCCGTCCGGTCCGCTCTTCGGACCTGCTCCCCGAACGCGCCCTCTCCGGCGACGCCGAGGCCGAGCGGCTGCTGATCGAGGAGATCGCCCAGCCGCTGGAGACCGCCGGGCCGACGATGCTGCAGACGGTCGACGAGTACCTGGAGTCCGGCGGTGTGCTGGAGACGTGCGCGAAGAAGCTGTTCGTGCACCCCAACACCGTGCGGTACCGGCTGCGCCGGGCGGCGGAGCTGACCGGCCGCAACGCGACCGAGCCCCGCGACGCGCTGGTGCTGCGCGTGGCTCTGACCGTCGGCCGTCTGGCCCGTGCCCGCGGCCTGTGGTGACCGGTTTCACTTCGCGGCTGCCCGGAACCGACAACACATCAGCGCTGTACGCGGGCTTGCGGGCGTCATTTTTGTAGACCACCTACAAGATCACCGCTCGGACTTGGTGAACAGCAACATCCCGGCCACGCCGGAGCAGCATGTTCCCTAGAGGGCGTGACAGCAGTGCTCGCTCCCGGACAGGGCTCCCAAGCGCCCGGCATGTTCTCCCCGTGGCTCGAACTCGACGGCACCCGCGACAAGCTCGCGCGCTGGTCCGAGCGCACCGGGCTCGACCTGGTCCATCTCGGGACCGAGGCCGACGCCGAGACCATCCAGGACACCGCGATCACGCAACCGCTGATCGTCGCGCTCTCGCTGCTGGCCTTCGACGAACTCGGCGATCTGCCCGCGGACACGCCGGTCGCCGGGCACTCCGTCGGTGAGCTGGCAGCCGCCGCGGCGGCCGGGGTGCTCACCCCCGAGGACGCCGTGGCGCTGGCCGCGGTGCGCGGCGCCGAGATGGCGAAGGCGTGCGCGATCGAGCCGACCAGCATGGCCGCGGTGATGCTGGGCGACCCGGACGACGTGGTCTCGTGGCTGGAGGGCCAGGGCCTGACCGCGGCCAACCGCAACGGTGCGGGCCAGATCGTCGCCTCCGGCGCGAAGGACGCCATCGAGCGCATCGTGGCCGAACCGCTGGAAGGCACGAAGGTCCGGGCACTGAAGGTCGCGGGCGCCTTCCACACCCGCTACATGGCCCCCGCCGAGGAGGCCCTGCGCGCGCACGCCGCGTCGATCACGCCGAAGGACCCGGTGCGCCCGCTGCTGTCCAACGCCGACGGCGCGGTCGTCACCAGCGGCACCGAGTACCTGGAGCGGCTGGTCCGGCAGGTCACCAGCCCCGTCCGCTGGGATCTGACGATGGACGGGCTCGTGGCGCTCGGCGTCACCGAAACGGTTGAACTGCCGCCGGCGGGCACGCTCACCGGTCTGGTCAAGCGCCAGCTCAAGGGCTCCGTCACCCGGACCGTCGCGCTCAAGACCCCCGCAGACCTGCCTGCCGCGAAGGAGATCCTGTGACCAAGGTGTTGCGCCAGAAGCAGGGTCCGGCTGCCACGCGAGTGCTGGGCGTCGGCAGCTACCAGCCGGACCGCGTGGTCACCAACGACGATCTGTCCCAGATCATGGACACCAACGACCAGTGGATCCGCGAGCGGGTCGGCATCGTCGAGCGCCGCTTCGCCGAGAAGGACGAGCTGCTGGTCGACATGGCCGTCAAGGCGGGCACCGCGGCGCTGGCCGACGCCGGCCTCGATCCGACCGAAGTGGACACCGTGGTCGTGCCGAACTGCACGATGCCCTCGCCCATCCCGAACGCGGCGGGCCAGGTCGCCGACCGGATCGGCGTGAAGGCGGCTGGCGCGTTCGACATCAACGCGGCATGCGCCGGGTTCTGCTACGGCCTCGGCGTCGCCTCCGACCTGATCCGCTCCGGTTCGGCGGGCAAGGTGCTGGTGATCGGCGCGGAGAAGCTGACCGACGTGGTCGACCCGGTGGACCGGGCGAACGCGATCATCTTCGCCGACGGCGCGGGCGCGGCGGTGGTCGGCCCGTCCGCGGAACCCGGGATCGGCCCCGTCGCGTGGGGCAGCGCGGGCGATCTGGCCGACACGATCTACATGCGCGACCACAAGTTCATCTACCAGGAGGGCCAGTCGGTCTTCCGGTGGGCGACCACGCGGATCGCGCCGATCGCGATGCAGGCGGTCGAACTGGCCGGGCTGGAGCTGTCGGACATCGACGTGCTCATCCCGCATCAGGCCAACCTGCGCATCGTGGACGCGATCGCCAAGCGCCTCAAGGCCAAGGGCGCCAGGGAAGACCTCGTCGTCGCCGACGACATCGTGTTCTCCGGCAACACCTCGTCGGCGTCCATCCCGATGGCGCTGGACCACATGCGGAAAGCGGGCACCGTCAACTCCGGTGACGTGGTGCTGATGGTCGGATTCGGCGCGGGCCTGTCCTACGCCGGACAGGTCGTCATCTGCCCGTGATACCACTATCGCCGGCAGGCGCGGAGCCTGCCGGTACCAACCACCAGAAGGGAACAACCATCGTGGCGGACAAGCAGGAGATCCTCAGCGGCCTCGCGGAGATCGTCGAGGAGGTCGCGGGTGTCGCGCAGGACGACGTGAGCTCGGAGAAGTCCTTCGTCGACGACCTGGACATCGACTCGCTGTCGATGGTGGAGATCGCCGTGCAGGCCGAGGACAAGTTCGGGGTCAAGATCCCGGACGACGAGCTGGCCAACCTCAAGACCGTCGGCGACGCCGTGGACTACGTCGCGGCCAACGCCAAGTAAGCAGAAGCCCGAACACCTTCGTCTGAACCTCGGGGAGACTCCTCATGAGCAACATCGACGTCGTGATCACCGGGATCGGCGCGACGACGCCTCTCGGCGGGGACGTCGCGTCCACGTGGGAGGGCATTCTCGCCGGTCGCAGCGGCATCCGGCGGATCGAGGCCGACTGGGTCGAGAAGTTCGACCTGCCGGTCAAGATCGGCGCCACGCTCGCCGAGGATCCGGCGGAGGTGCTGCCGCGCGTGCAGGCACGCAGGCTGGACCGGTGTGAGCAGATCGCGCTCATCGCCGCCCGGCAGGCGTGGGCGGACGCCGGTTTCGAGCAGCCCAGCGACGAGCACACCGACGTCGATCCGGAACGGCTCGGCGTGTCCATCGGCACCGGCATCGGCGGGCCGCTGACGCTGCTGGCGATGGACGATCTGCTCGAGGAGCACGGCATCCGGAAGGTGTCGCCGCTGACCGTGCCGATGCTCATGCCGAACGGTCCCGCCGCGCACGTGGGCATCGACCTCAAGGCCAGGGCCGGGGTGCACTCGCCTGCTTCGGCGTGTGCCTCCGGTGCCGAGGGCATCGCCAACGGCTACCAGATGATCCAGAACGGCCGGGCCGACGTCGTGGTGGCGGGTGGTGCCGAATCGTGCATCCACCCGATCACCGTGGCCGGGTTCGCGCAGGCCCGGACGGTGTCGACGCGCAACGACGAGCCGGAGCGCGCGTCGCGGCCGTTCGACGCCGACCGCGACGGGTTCGTGCTCGGTGAGGGCTCGGGCGTGGTCGTGCTGGAGCGGGCCGACCGGGCGAAGGCCCGCGGCGCCAGGATCTACGGTCGTCTGGCCGGTTACGGCATCACCTCGGACGCGCACCACATCACCGGCAACCACCCGGAGGGCATCGGGCAGATCGCCGCGATGGCCAACGCGATGACGATGGCGGGCCTGACGTCGGCCGACGTCGGGCACGTCAACGCGCACGCAACGTCGACGGTCGTCGGCGACATCGGCGAGGCCGCGGCGATCCGCAAGGCCGTGGGTGAGCACCCGGTGGTGACCGCGCCGAAGTCGGCCATGGGTCACCTCGTCGGTGGGGCGGGGGCGGTCGAGGGCATCCTGACGCTGCTCGCGATCCACCACGGGCTGGTGCCGCCGACGCTGAACCTGGAGAACCTCGACCCGAAGGTCGGGCTCGACGTGGTGGCCGGTGAGCCGCGCAAGGTGGAGCTGACCGCGGCGCTGAGCAACTCGTTCGGTTTCGGCGGGCACAACACCGCGCTGCTGTTCACCGCCGCGTGAGTTGATTTCTCGTGACGGACCCCGGCTCCGGCCGGGGTTCTTTTTTTGTGGTCAGCAGCGGGACAGTTCGGGGGTGGTGGACCCGCTGGCGGCGTCGACCTTCCACGCCGAGGATTCGAGGGTCAGCGGCAGGACGAGTCGCCAGTGCACGCAGGCTTCGGGCAGTTCGGGCGGCGCGTCCGCCGGGTCCTGGGTGCTGGTGAAGCCGACGAGGACCCGCAGCTGCTTGTCCGGGACGGCGTCGATCCGGTAGACGAGGATGCTGCCGTCGCGGGTGCTGTCGTAGTCCTTGAGCCAGGTGCTTTCCGGCTTGGCCTGCTGGCGCTCGCGGGTGACGGCGGTTTTCCAGAGGTCGTAGTCGCGGTTGTTGATGGAATCGAAGTATGCCTGCATCACCGCGCGGACCGCGGTGTTCTGCGGGTGTGCCGCGGCGTCCGGCGTCAACTCGACCGTGCCCGGACCTGGCTGCTGCTCGATCGGACGCGGCGCGGCGGACTGCGCCAGAATCGCGTCCGGCGCGGATTCGGGCAGCCGGTAGAGCTCACGGGCGAGCAGCCCGCCACCGACCATGATCGACACCACCACGATGACGACCGGCGCGAGCCATCGCGGCCGGACCACGGGAGGCGGCGACATGGCTGTCACATCGGCAGCGTAGTAGTGATCGTTACGGCTCGCCCGGGGCGGTCCACGCGGGCGGGCCGGGTGCTCGGCGGGAGCGCTCCGGGGGCCGCGCCAGAGCGGCGACGGGTTCCGGCACCGCGCCCCGGCGCGAGCTCAGCCCACCCGGTGCAGCCACGTCACCGGCGCGCCATCGCCCGCGTGCCGGAACGGTTCCAGTGCCTCGTCCCAGCTGGCGGCCAGCAGTTCGTCCAGCTTGTGCGCCAGCTGCTCCCCCGCGCGGCACGTGGCGACGAGCGTGCGCAGCTGGTCCTCGCCCACGACGATGTCTCCGTTGGCGCTCGTGCGGCCGTGCCAGAGGCCCAGTCCGGGCACGTAGCAGTACCGTTCGCCGTCGACGCCGGTGCTCGGCTCTTCGGTCACCTCGAAGCGCAGCATCGGCCACGCCTTCAGACCGGCCGCCAGCTTGGCGCCGGTTCCGGCGGGCGCGCTCCACGTGCACTCGGCGCGGAGCTGCCCCGGGGCGGCGGGTTGCGCCGTCCACTTCAGATCCACTCGGGTACCCAGGGTGCCCGAAATCGCCCACTCGACGTGCGGGCACACCGCAGACGGCGACGAGTGGACGTAAACCACGCCACGGGTGCTCACTGCTGACCTCCGCTACTCGACGAGGGGCGTCTTCCCCTACGACCTCGCGAGCACCGGTCCCTGCCGTGCGCCTCCATGACGTGACCACATTGTGCACCCCGACCGTGCTGTTTCGCCACAGGAACCTCAGAAGTTTCACCGGTGATCGGCGCGTTCCCTTGACCCGGCAGGCCCGACGAGGTCATGCCGACGCGTGGTGGTGATCACGATCGATCACCGCGTGCACACGAATCGCGGGAGATTTTCACACGATGGAGGGGCGGCACGCTAGCGTATGGCCGCAACGCGGACACGACTGGGAAGGTGCGGGGTGCGGCTGATCCGGCTGGAACCACAGCCCTCGCGCGTGGCCGAGGACGTGCGGGCCGCGCTGGCCGCACTGGGTCGCGGGGACGAGTTCGCGGGCGGTGTCGCGCTCGCCGGTGCCCGTCCCCTACCGGGCCGTCCGCCGGTCGAGGCGGTCGTCGTGCTGCCGAAGCTCGTCCTGGTCGTCATCGGCGTCGACCTGCCCGACCCGGCGATCCGGCTCGAAGCGCCCCTGACCGGGCAGTGGAAGGCGGACGGCTGGCCGCTCGTCGCCGACGGAACCACCGTCAACCCCGCGACCGAAGCCCTCGCCCTGGCCGAGGCCGTCACCGAACGGCTGCGCCCGGACGTGCCCGAGCACCTGCCGATCGCCACGGTCATCGCCGTCGGCCCGTTCGTCGAGGAGATCGAGCAGCCACCGGCCGACCTCGCCGGTCACGTCCGCGTCCTGTTCCCGACGCAGAACAACCTCCTCGCGGCGATCGCCTCGCTGACGCCCGCTCCGTGGCCGTGCAGCCCGGCCCAGGCACACGCGCTGATCGGCATGCTCGCCCCGGACGCGCACCTCACCGGCGACCTGCTGGCCGCGGAAGGGTTCACCGCCACCGAGGAGTCGGCAACGGTGAAGCTCCCGCCGGTGAAACCACGGCCGCGCAGGCACCGCCCGGCCACACCGGTCACGGTGCCGCCGATCGTGCCGCCCGCCGAGATGACCATGCCGGTCCCCAGGATCTCGGCGGCCGCACCCGCCCTGGCCGCGCCGGTTCCGGCGTCGACGTCCATCCCCTGGCGCCCGGTCACGGCGATCGCCGTGGTGTTCGTGCTGATCGTCGCCGTGGTGGTGCTGTCGGTCGGCGGCGGGGACGACGAATCGGTCTCCGCGCCGCCGACCACCACCGCGGCCACGCCCGTGCCGCAGGCCGTGGCGGGGGTCCAGTTCACCAAGCGCGCGTCCGGCTCCGAACGCACCTGCGCGGCCCGCGCCTACGGTGACCTGCAGGCACAACTCCAGGTCACCGGCTGCGCCGGAATGGAACGCGGCAGCTTCGAGGCGACGGTGGACGGCCGTCCCGTCGCCGTGTCGGTCGCGGTCCTGACCTTCGCCAGCGACGAGCAGGCCACCGCGTTCAAGCAGCTCGCCGACACCCCCGGCAGCGGCGGGATCAGCGATCTCGCGACCGAAACCCACCAGTGGCCGCGCGAACCGGACGTCGACGGGGCCGCCTACCAGAGCGCGATCTCGGGCGCGGCCGTGCGGCTCGTCCTGGCCGCCCACCTCGACGGCCCCTCCGCGCCGGACGACCCCACCCTGCTCCGCGCCGCGGGCGCCGCGCTGGGTGTGCGGATTTCCTAGAGTCCGTACTCCTCCAGCAGGCGCAGCCACACCTCGCTGATCGTCGGGAACGACGGGACCGCGTGCCACAGGCGCCCGAGGTGCACCTCGCCCACGACGGCGATCGTCGCCGAGTGCAGCAGCTCCGCGATGTCCTGGCCGACGAACGTGACGCCGACCAGCACCTCCCGGTCGGTGTCGACGATCATCCTGGCCTTGCCCCGGTACCCGTCCGCGTGCAGCGACGACCCCGCGACGGCGATGTCGATGTCGACGACGCGGTGCGGCGCGCCCTGCTCGGGTTCGGTCAGCCCGACCGAGGCGACCTCCGGGTCGGTGAACACGACCTGCGGCACCGCGACGTGGTCGGCGGTGCTGCTGTGCTTGCCCCACGGCCGGGTGTCGACGGGTGTGCCGCCCGCGCGGGCGGCGATCACGTCGCCCACCACGCGTGCCGCGTACTTGCCCTGGTGCGTCAGCAGCGCGCGGCCGGTGACGTCGCCCGCCGCGTACAGCCATTCGCCGTCCACTTCGGACACCAGACCACTGTCGTCCACGGTGAGCGGCTTGCCGGGGGCGAGCCCGACGACCTCCAGGCCGATGTCGTCGGTCGCGGGCCGCCGCCCGGTCGCGACCAGCACCTTGTCCGCTGTGACGACCTCGCCGCCACGCAGCTCCAGCCGGGCCGCTCCGTCCACTTCGGAGGCACGTTCGAGACCCGAACCGGCGTGCAGCCGCACCCCGTCGGCCCGCAGCCCCTCGGCGACGGCGTCACCGGCGAAGTCCGGGTACCGCGGCAGCGGTCGCGGGCCGGTGAGGATCAGGTCGACCCGCGCACCGAGCCGGGCGTAGGTCTGCGCCATCTCGACCCCGACCACACCGCCGCCGACGATCGCCAGCCGTCCCGGCACGGTGCTGCTCGACGTGGCCTCGCGCGATCCCCAGACCGGCACCTCGTCCAGCCCCGGGATCGGCGGCGTCTTCGGCACGCTGCCGGTACAGACCACGACCGCGTGCCGCGCGCGCAGCACCCGGCCGCCGTCCACAGTGATCTCGCGCTCACCCGTGATGCGACCGCGACCGCGGACGGTCTCGATGCCCGCACCCCGTGCCCACTCGACCTGGCCGCTGTCGTCACCCTTGCCAGTGAACGCGTCACGTCGCTCGAACACCGCCTTCGGGTCGAGGGCATCCCCCACCGGGACACCGGGCAGCCGCCGGGCCGCGGCGAGCGCGTTTCCCGGTCGCAGCAAGGCTTTGCTCGGCACGCAGGCCCAGTAGGAGCACTCGCCGCCGAACAGTTCCTGCTCCACCAGCGCCGCGGACAGACCTCCCCGGACGGCCCGGTCCGCCGCGTTCTCCCCCACCGGTCCGCCACCGATCACGATGACGTCAAAAGTCTCTTCGGACATGCGCACAGCGCACACCAGCCCGGCGCCCCGCGCAAGTGGGACAGGTATTCTCGGCGGCAAATCTGAGGTACTGGAGGTTATCGGTGGCGAAGAACACCGCGGTGCAACTACTGGACGACCTGAACGGCGAGCCGGCCGCGGAGACGGTGCGGTTCGGCCTGGACGGCGTCGAGTACGACATCGACCTCTCCGACTCCAACGCGGACGGCCTGCGGGAGCTGCTGGGTACCTACGCCGGGGCGGGCCGCCGCACCGGTGGCCGCAAGCGCCCGCCGCGGCGCCTCACCCCGCCGAAGCGGACACGCCGCCCTTCCGCCACCGCGACGGCGAAACCGGCGGCGGGCAAGGCGAAGTCGGCCGGGGCCAAGGGCACGGCGGCCAGGGCCACCACCGCCGCGAAGCCCGCGGCGGGCGGGAAGACCACCCGGGCGAAGGCCACGGCGAAGGCCACCGGCACGGCCAAGACCGCCAAATCCGGCGCGGCCGGGAAGGTGGCCAAGCCCGCCGCGGCCGCCAGGGCCACGGCGAAGCCGGCGCCCGCGAAGCGGACCTCCGGCAAGCCCGCGAAGTCGGCGGCCGCCACCAAGGCCGGCACGACCAAGACCGCCGCCAAGGCCCGGACCGGCAAGTCCGCCGCGACCAAGTCCGGCGCAGTGAAGGCCGGCCCCGCCAAGCGGGCTGCCTCCGGCGCCGCGAAGTCCGGTTCCGCCAAGGCCGCCGCCAAATCCGGTGCCACCAAAGCCGCGGGCACCACGGCGGCCGGGACCACCGGCGCCAAACCCTCGAGCAAGACCACCAAGCCCGCGTCGAAGCCGTCGCGCGCCAAGTCCGCGGCTGACGAGCCCACCGGCAAACCGGCCGCGAGGAAGGCCGCCCCGGCGGAGAAGGCGCCCCGCAAATCGGTGCGCAAGGCGCCGCCGGTGGTGTTCTCCGCGGCCGGGAACTAGCGCGCTTTCCGTTCCGCCGCCGCCACATCCGCGGATCGGTCGATCCCGAGGTGGTCGCGCAGGGTGGTGCCGCTGTACTCGGTCCGGAAGACGCCCCGGTCCTGCAGCAGCGGCACCACCTTGTCGGCGAACTCGTCGAGCCCGCCCGGCGTGATGTGCGGGACGAGGATGAACCCGTCGCTCGCGTCCTCCTGCACGTAGGTGTTGATCGCCTCGGCGACTGACGACGGCGAGCCGACGAAGGTCTGCCGTCCGCTGACCTCGACCACCAGGTCACGGATCGAGAGGTTCTTCGCCTCGGCCAGTTCCCGCCACTGCCGCACGGTCTCCACCGGGTCGCGGTACATGCGGGTCTGCGCGCGGCCCTTCGCGAGCTGGGTCCCGGTCACCGGCTCGACGTCGGGCAGCGGGCCCTCCGGGTCGAAGCCCGACAGGTCCCGGTTCCACACCTGTTCCAGGAACTTGATCGCCGTCTGCCCGCTGACCTGCTGGTAGCGCACGATTCCGGCCAGTTCCTCGGCCTCGGCGTCGGTGTCGCCGAGCACGAACGTCGCCGCGGGCAGGACCAGCAGCTGGTGCGGCTCGCGGCCGTAGGCGGGCAGGCGCCGCTTCACGTCGGCGTAGAACTTGCGCCCCGCGTCGAGCGTGCCGTGTCGGGTGAAGATCGCGTCCGCGGTGGCGGCGGCGAACTCACGGCCCTCCTCGGAGTCACCGGCTTGCAGGATCACCGGCCTGCCCTGCGGCGAGCGCGGCACGGTGAAGCGGCCCGCGATGTCGAACTGCGCGTCGTGGTGCTCGAAGGCGCCCGCCCGTGCATCGCGCAGGAACGTTCCCGACGGCTTGTCCGCCACCACAGCGCCGCCGTCCCAGGAATCGAACAGCTCGGAAGCCGCCTGCAGGAACAGTTTCGCCCGCTGGTAGCGCTGGTCCTCGGGCAGGTAGCCGCCGCGGCGGAAGTTCTCCCCGGTGAAGGCGTCCCACGAGGTCACCACGTTCCACCCGGCGCGACCCTCGGACAGGTGGTCGAGGCTCGCGAACTGGCGGGCCACCTCGTAGGGCTCGTTGAAGGTCGAGTTGATGGTGCCGGTGAGGCCCAGGCGGCCGGTGACGGCGGCGAGCGCGGCCAGCACGGTGAACGTGTCCGGACGGCCGACCACGTCGAGGTCGTAGATCCGGCCAGCGTGCTCGCGCAGCCGCAGGCCCTCGGCGAGGAAGAAGAAATCGAACTTGGCGCGCTCCGCGGTCCGTGCCAGGTGCACGAACGAGGAGAACTCGATGTGGCTGCCCGCCCGCGGGTCGCTCCAGACGGTGGTGTTGTTGACGCCGGGGAAGTGCGCGGCGAGGTGGATCTGCTTCATCGCGTCGCTCCTGCGTAACGGCTCACGGGACGGTCGAGGCCGAGCAGGCCCCGCAGCGTGGTGGACTCGTACTCACGGCGGAACGCGCCGCGCTGTTGCAGTTCCGGCACGAGGGCACGGGTGATCGCGGTCAGGTCGTGCGGCAGCGCGGCGGGCCGCAGCCGGAAGCCGGACAGGCCCGCGTCGCGCCAGGCGAGCAGGTGATCGGCCAGCTGCGCCGGTGTCCCGGTGAAGACCAGCGCGTCCGAGCTATGCTCGGCGAGGTCGTCCAGGCGGGCCCGGCGGTCGCGGGCGGCCTGCTCGGTCTCGTCGAGGACGACCTCGACATCGGCGAACACGAGCAGATCACCGAGTTCCCTGGCGAGCGCGCCCGCCTGACCGGTGTCGTGCGGGGTGAGGAACACCAGATCGGCCGCGCGGGCGGCGAGCCGGTGGATCTCGGGCACGTGCGAAAGCACCGCGACCGGGGGCTGGCCCTGCGGCGGGCGCGGGGTGATCGACGGGCCCTTGACGCCGAAGAACCGCCCCGTGAAGTCGATGTAGTGCAGCTTGTCGCGGTCGACGAACCGGCCGGTGGCGGCGTCGCGGATCTCGGCGTCGTCCTCCCAGCTGTCCCACAGGCGCCGCACGACCTCGACCCAGTCGCCCGCCTCCTCGGCCAGGTCGGGCAGCGGGACGGGGAACTCGCGGCGGCCGAAGTGCCGCGCGTCCGCGGGGTCGCTCGCGATGCGGACCCGCACCCCGGCGCGGCCCTGCGACACGTAGTCGAGGGTGGCGATCGCCTTGGACAGGTGGAACGGCTCGGTGTGCGTGGCGATCGCCGTGGGCACGAACCCGAGGTGCCGGGTCAGGGGCGCGACGCGGGAGGCGATCAGCACCGCGTCCAGCCGCCCCCGCACCCGGTCGGTGCGGTCGGGCCCCGGCCCGAACGAGTCCTCGATCGTCACGAAGTCCAGCAGGCCGCGTTCGGCTTCCGTTGCCAGGTCGCCCCAGTACCGGGGGTGGAACAGCTCGTCCGGACGCGCATCGGGCTCCCGCCACGCCGCCGGGTGCCAGCCCGCGCCGTCGAGTGCCACCGCGAGATGAACCATGCCTCGCTCCTTTCGGCTCCACCTTCTCCAGCGACCGGGTGGCGCGCGCTATTTCGCGTACCACCCGTTGGGACGCTTACGGTGGACGCATGTACTCCACGGAGATCGAGGTGAAGACCGGCGGCCGCGCCGTCGTGCACGACCTGACCAGCCAGATCCAGGAGTTCCTGGCCGAGGCGGAGGCGGCCGACGGGCTGCTGCACGTCTTCGTGCCGCACGCCACGGCGGGCCTGGCGATCCTGGAGACCGGCGCGGGCAGCGACGACGACCTGCTCACGGCGCTGGACGAGCTGCTGCCGCGGGACGACCGGTGGCGGCACCAGCACGGCAGCAAGGGCCACGGACGCGACCACGTGCTGCCGGGGCTGGTCCCGCCGTACGCGAGCGTGCCGGTGCTGGACGGGGCACCGGCGCTGGGCACCTGGCAGTCGGTCTGCCTGGTGGACACCAACATCGACAACCCGGTCCGGCACGTCCGCTTCAGCTACCTGGCCGGCTGAAGCTCCGGCGCGGGGGGGGTACCGCGGCAGGCCGCTGACGGCGGCCCGGCCAGAGCAGCACCACCAGGCCCGCCACGAGCATCGCGCTCAGCACCCACAGACCGGTGGTCACGTCCGGTGCGCCCGGTGTGCCCTGCAGCAGGCTGCGCATGCCCTCGGTGGAGAACCGGAACGGCGTCCACGACCAGAGCAGCGTCCGGTAGGCCGGGTTCAGCAACTCCGGTACCTGCCCGGCCACGGCGGGGGCGAGCAGGTACAGCGGTGCGAGGATCGCCATCGCCCGGATGCCCATCAGCCGCAGCAACGCGGCCTGCACCGAGGCGAACGCCGCCACGATCAGCATCAGGTAGCCGAGCACGTCCCAGCCCAGCGGCAGCGACGACTCCCACAGCGCCACGAACCCCGCCGCGACGGCGGTCATCAGCACCGCGGTCGCGGCCACCTGCGCGAGGCGGGCCGCCGCGCCGAGCCGTCGGCCGGTGCGCCCGGCGAGCAGTACCAGCAGCGCACCGGCGGCCAGGCTGCCGATCCACGCGATGATGCTCATCGCGAGCGGTGCGGTGCGCCCGGCGGGGCTCGCCGGGTGGAGTGTCTCCACGCCCACCGGTGCGGCGGGGGTGCCACTCGCCCGGGCCATCGCGGTCGCGACCGCCTGCCCGGCCCCGGTCAGGGCCTGCTGCACGATCTGGGTTCCGCTCGGGTTGATCGCGCCCGACACGACGACACCGACCCGTCCCGGCGCGAGTTCCAGTACGCCGTAGACGTCCTTGTCCGCCAGGAGCCGTCTGGCTTCCCCGGGTGAGGTGACCTGCCAACTCAACGCCTCGCCGCCCTGGCCGGACACCTGCTCGGCGACGGACCGCAGCTGGGGCGGGGCGTTGCCGGGCACCGTGACCGCGACGGGCAGCCCGTCCGGCTCGACCGACGCCTGGACACCGACGGTGAGCAGTCCGAGCACCACCGCGATCAGCGCGCCGGCCAGCGCGGCGAGCCCGGCTACCGGCAGTCGTGGGGATGTCGCGCCGGACATGGGGGCCTCCCAGAAATTCTTCCAATGTTGAATTCAGGGGTCACGGTAGCGCCGCGCGGCGCTCGAAGTCAACGATTGATGAATAATGGTCTTGGTAGCGTCGCGGACGTGACGGACAGCGCGCACCGGCTGGTGCTGTGGGACATCGACCAGACACTGATCGACCTGCGCGGCGCGGGCCGCGGCTGGTACCGGCAGGTGCTCGCCGAGGTGACCGGTCTGGCGATGACGGAGATGCCGGACTTCTTCGGCCGCACCGAGCGCGCGATCACCGCGGAAGTGCTGACGCTGCACGGGATCGAGCCGACCGAGGAACTGATCCAGCGGATGTGGACAGCGCTGACCGCGGTGTCGGAGACGGCGCTGCCGGAACTCGGCAAGCGGGGACTGGCGTTGCCCGGCGCCGCGGCGGCACTGGCGGGCGTGGCGACCGCGGGCGGAGCGCTGCAGTCACTCGTGACCGGGAACCTGCGCGAGGTCGCGTGGCACAAGCTGTCCGCGTTCGGGCTGCACACGCACCTGGATTTCGAGATCGGCGGCTACGGCAACCTGTCCGCGTACCGGCCGGACCTGGTCGCGTTCGCGGTGGACCGCGCGCACGCCGCACACGGCAGCCCGTTCGAGCCCACGTCGGTGATCGTCATCGGCGACACGCCACACGACATCGACGCGGCGCGCGCCCACGACGCCGTCGCGGTCGGCGTCGCGACGGGCCGCTTCGACGAAGAAGCCCTCCGCGACGCCGGGGCACAGGTGGTGCTGCGCGACCTCAGCGACACGGATCTCGTGCTCTCCGCCGTTTTCGGTTGATCAGTGTTCGGCTGATCAGCCGCGGACGAGCTTCACCAGGTGGTCGACCACCGCGTCCACCGCGATTTCCTCGCGGTCACCCGAGCGGCGGTCCTTGACCTCGACCACGCCCTTCGCCAGCCCGCGCCCGACGACCAGAATCGTCGGCACGCCGACCAGTTCCGCGTCGGCGAACTTGACGCCCGGGGTGGACTTGCGGTCGTCCAGCAGCACGCTCACCCCGGCGGCGTCGAGGTCCGCGGCCAGCTTCTCGGCGCCCGCCGCGATCGACTCGTCCTTGCCCGCGATCACGACGTGCACGTCGAACGGCGTCACCTCGCGTGGCCACACCAGGCCCAGCTCGTCGTGGCTCTGCTCGGCGATGGCCGCGACCAGGCGGGACACCCCGATGCCGTAGGAGCCCATGGTGACGCGGACCGGCTTCGAGTCGGCGCCCAGCGCGTCGACCTCGAAGGTGTCGGTGTACTTGCGGCCCAGCTGGAAGATGTGACCGATCTCGATGCCGCGCGCGGCGACCAGGGTGCCCTGACCGTCCGGGGACGCGTCGCCCTCGCGCACCTCGGCGGCCTCGATGGTGCCGTCCGGCTGGAAGTCGCGGCCCGCGACGAGGTCGACGACGTGGTGGTCGGCTTTGTCGGCGCCGGTGACCCAGGCCGTGCCGGTGACCACGCGCGGGTCGACGAGGTAGCGAACCCCGTTGTCCAGCAACGCCTTCGGGCCGATGTAGCCCTTGACGAGGAACGGGTTGGCGGCGAAGTCGGCCTCGTCGAGCAGCGCGACCTCGGCCGGCTCCAGCGCGGCCTCCAGGCGTTTCTCGTCGACCTCGCGGTCACCCGGCAGCCCGATGCCGAGGATCCGCCACTCCTTCTCGCCCGGCCCACGGGTCTTCACCATCACGTTCTTGAGCGTGTCCGCGGCGGTGAAGGTGCGGCCGGAGTCCGTGTTGTTGAGGAAGTCGACCAGCGTCTGGATCGTCGGCGTGTCCGGCGTGTGGTGCACCTGCGCGGCGGGCTGATCCTCGACGGACCGCGCGGGCGGCGCCGGGGTGACGACGGCCTCGACGTTCGCGGCGTAGTTCGAACCGGTGCTGCGGACGTAGGTGTCCTCACCGGTCGCGGCGACGGCGAGGAACTCCTCGGACGCCGAACCGCCCATCGCGCCGGAGGTGGCCGCGACGATCACGTACTTCAGGCCGAGGCGGTCGAAGATCTTGATATAGGCGTCGCGGTGCAGCTGGTAGGAGCGCGCCAGGCCCTCGTCGTCGAGATCGAAGGAGTAGGAGTCCTTCATGACGAACTCGCGGCCGCGCAGGATTCCGGCGCGGGGACGCGCCTCGTCGCGGTACTTGGTCTGGACCTGGAACAGGATGACCGGGAAGTCCTTGTACGAGCTGTACTCGCCCTTGACGGTGAGGGCGAACAGCTCCTCGTGCGTCGGGCCGAGCAGGTAGTCGCCGCCCTTGCGGTCCTTGAGGCGGAACAGGCCGTCGCCGTACTCGGTCCAGCGGCCGGTCTCCTCGTAGGGCTCCTTCGGCAGCAGCGCGGGGAACAGGATCTCCTGCCCGCCGATCGCGGCCATCTCCTCGCGCACGACGTTCTCGATGTTGCGCAGCACCCGCAGGCCCAGCGGCAGCCACGAGTAGCCGCCCGGTGCGACCCGGCGGACGTAGCCCGCCCGCACCAGGAGCTTGTGGCTGGGAACCTCGGCGTCGGCCGGATCCTCACGCAGGGTGCGAAGGAACAACGACGACATCCTGGTGATCACTGGGGTGCTCCTCGAAGTGGGCGAGTTCGCCGGTACACGGTGTGACCAGGGTAGTCAACGGGGTGGCTGGACCTTCAACCGGTTATCGCGGAGCCCGGAACCGTCGGCGGCGCCCTCGGCACTGAGGACGACAAGGACAACCAGTTCTGCGCCGGCGAGTCCCACGTTCCCGCGCGCGAGTCCCACGTTCGCGCGGGGTCAGCGCGGGAGGACCGCGCCCAGTTCGCGGGCCGCCGCACGGAGGGCGGGCACGAAGGACTCCAGTTCGGCCACGGAGATCCGGTAAGCCGGGGCGGCGGTCGACAACGCGGCGATCGCGACGCCGTCCGGTCCCAGCACGGGCACCCCGACCGCCCGGATGCCGGTTTCGTGCTCCTCGTCGGCCACCGCGTAGCCGCGAGCGCGCACCGTGTCGATCTCCCGCGCGAACTCCGCGCGGGAGGTGATCGTCCGCGGCGCGAGCGCGGTCAGCTCCAGCGACTCCACCAGCGCCTGCCGCGACGGCCCGAACGCCACCAGGCATTTGCCCATCGACGTGCAGTGCAGCGGCCCGCGCCTGCCCGGTTCGCCGCGGATCTGGATCTGCCGCGGCCCGTGCACCGAATGCACGTACACCTGCTCGTGCCCGTCGAGCACCGCCATCAGCGTCGGTTCGCCGGTCTGCTCCGTCAGCACCCGCAGCACCGGCAACGCGACCCCGGCGAACCCGCGCGCATGCGACACCCGCTGCCCCAGCTCGAACAGCCGCACCCCCAGCGCGTACCGCTTCGAATCCGGGTCGCTGCGCGCGAAACCCTGCTCCTGCAAGGAACTCAGCAGCCGGTGCGTCGTGCTCACCGGGTAGCCCGCGCGCCGCGCCAGCTCGGACAGCCCGACACCGTCCGGGTGCTCCCCGAGCAGGGACAGCACCCGCAAAGCCTTGCCCACCATGTCAGCCATCCACGGCCTCTTGACGCCTCCCGGTGAACCCTCCACACTCGACCACGATACGGAAAATCTTTCCACATGACGGAAAGAACGGCAAGGAGGCCGCGATGGAGAGCCCGCCAGTGACCGGGACGGCGGCGACCCTGGGCAGACAGCGCTGGATGCGCCTGATCCCCATCGTCTTCGTCACCTACAGCCTCGCCTACCTCGACCGCTCGAACTTCTCGATCGCAGCGGCGGGCGGCATGTCCGAAGACCTCGGCATCACGAGTTCGACATCGGGACTCATCGCGGCCTCGTTCTTCGCCGGGTACTTCCTGCTGCAGGTGCCGGGTGTGCTCTACGCCGACCGCCGCAGCGTGCGCGACCTGATCTTCTGGTCGGTGCTCGCCTGGGGCGCGCTCGCGACGCTGCAGGGGCTGCTCAGCTCCGTTCCGCTGCTGATCGTGGTCCGCTTCCTGCTCGGCGCGGTCGAGGCGGCGGTGCTGCCCGCGCTCGTGGTCCTGCTCGCCCGCTGGTTCACCAAAGCCGAGCGCGGTCGCGCCAACGCCTTCCTCATCCTCGGCAACCCGGTCACCGTCATGTGGCTGTCCGCGGCGTCCGGCTACCTGATCGAGGCGACCAGCTGGCGCGGCATGTTCATCATCGAGGGCGTTCCCGCGCTGATCTGGGCGTTCTACTTCCGTGCGCAGGTCCGCGACCGGCCCGCCGACGCACCCTGGCTCGCACCGGCCGAACGCAACGCCGTGGACACCGCGATCGCCGCCGAGCAGGCCGGACTGGCCCCGCCGACCGGTACGCGGCACCCGCTGCTCGACGCGCTGCGGTCCCGTGACGTGCTGGTCCTGTCCGCGCAGTACCTGCTGTGGAGCATCGGCGTCTACGGGTTCGTGTTCTGGCTGCCCTCGATCGTGAAGGCGGGCTTGTCGGCCGGGATCGGCGCGACCGGGCTGCTGTCCGCGGTCCCCTACGCGTTCGCCGTGGTCGCGATGCTGCTCAACTCGCGTGGCTCGGACCGCGCGAACCGGCGCATTCGCTACGTGTGGCCCTGGCTGCTCGCCGGGGCGGTCACCTTCTACGGCTCCTACCTGGCCGGGCACGACGCGTTCTGGCTGTCGTTCGCGCTGCTGGTGCTCGCCGGCATCGCGATGTACGCGCCGTACGGCCCGTTCTTCGCGATGATCCCGGAGCTGCTGCCGCGCCGCACCGCGAGCGTCGCGGTGGCGCTGGTCAACGCGGCCGGCGCGCTCGGTGGCTTCCTCGGCACCTATCTGGTGGGCTGGTTGCGCACCGCCACCGGCACCGACGCCGCGGCGTTCCTGATGCTGGCGGGCACGATGGCCGCCTCGGCGGTCGTCCTGTTCGCCGTCCGTCCTCCGGAGAAGAAGACCCCATGACACCCCGAGTACTGCTGCCCTGGTCCGACATCGCCGTCCCGGACGGTGTGGAGGCCGCGTTCTACGACGGCACCGGCACCCCGCCGGACGTCTCCGCGGTCGAGTTCTACGTCCTGCCCTACGACCGCGGCCCCGAACCACCGCGGCTCATCGCGAAGATGCCGTCGCTCAAGGCGGTGCAGTCGCTGTCCGCGGGCGTGGACAGTCTGCTGCCGCTGATCCCGGACGGCGTCACGCTGGCCAGCGGACGCGGCCTGCACGATCTCAGCGTCGCCGAGCACGCGCTCGCGCTGATCCTGGCCGCGCAACGCGATCTGCCCCGCTGGATCGGGCAGCAGCGCGCCGGATCCTGGGACCGCGTGCACACCCGCTCGCTCGCCGACGAACGCGTCCTGCTGGTCGGTTACGGCTCGATCGGCCGGGCCGTCGAGCGGTACCTGGAGGCCGGGGAAGCCGACGTGGTGCGCGTGGCGAGCACCGCACGGGAAGGCGTGCACGGGATCGACGAGCTGCCCGGCCTGCTGCCCGGTGCGAGCATCGTCGTGCTGGTCCTGCCGGACAACCCGGCTACGCGCGGTCTGATCGGCGCGCGCGAACTCGCCGCGCTGCCGAACGACGCGCTGGTGGTGAACGTCGGACGCGGCACGGCGATCGACACCGCGGCGCTCACGAAGGAGGTCGCGGACGGCCGCCTGCGGGCCGCCCTCGACGTGGTGGACCCGGAGCCGTTGCCGCCGGGACACCCGCTGTGGCGCCTGCCGGGGGCGATCATCACGCCGCACGTGGCGGGCGGATCGAACTCGTTCCACCCGCGGGCGGTACGGCTGGCCGGAGAGCAGCTGGCGCGCTTCATCCGTGGCGAACCGCTGGTCAACGTGGTGCGTTGATCAGGACGCCTGCGCGTACTCGACGACGTAGTCGGCCGTGCAGACGCAGCCGCCGTCGACCTCCTCGCACCGGACCGTGAGGCTGTGCCGCACCAGATCGGTGTCGGCGCAGTCCGGTTCGGTGCACTCGGCCAGCGAGTTCACGTGCAGGACGAGGGTGCCGTGGCAGTGGTCGAGATCCAGTGCGCAGGTGGGGCACTCCATGTCTGACACCTTCCGAAGATTCGCGTTGCGGCACCTTGGTACCACCGCGCTTCACCGGAACGTGGGAGGAGGTCCCCGGCGTGTCGGTGTGAGCTCAGGCGCTCTTGGTCGGGCGGCGGCTCCGCGCCGAGGTCCCGGCCGGTTTCCTGGCCGCCGCGCCCTTGGCGGGTTTGCGGGCCTTCTTCGCCTCGCTGACGCTCGCTTCCAGCGCCGCCATCAGATCGACGACGTCGCTCTGGGGCGAGCGGCCCTTCGGTTTCGTGGTCTTCCTGCCCGCGATCTTGGCGTCGATGACGGACTCCAGCGCCTCGCGGTAGGAGTCGGTGTACTTGCCCGGGTCGAACACCGGCTCGGTCAGCGAATCGATGAGGGACCCGGCCATGCTCAGCTCCTGCGGCCGGACCTGCGGCAGCTCGTCGCCGAGGAAGCCGAAGTCGGGGGTGCGCACCTCGTCCGGCCACAGCATCGTGGTCATCACCATGACGTCGGCGTGCACGCGCAGCAGGGCGAGCGTCTCCCGCTGGCGCAGGGCGACCTTGGCGATGGCCACGTTGCCGGACTTGTGCAGCGCGTCGCGCAGCAGGACGTAGGGCTTGACCGCGGCCTTCTGCGGCTCCAGGTAGTAGTGGCGGTCGAAGTGCAGCGGGTCGATGGCCTCCAGCGGCACGAACTCCAGCACGTCGATGACGTTGGAGCTGGACAGCGGCAGGTCCTTGAGGTCCTCGTCGGTCAGCACGACCATCTCGCCGTCGCCGGTCTCGTAGCCCTTCGCGATGTCGGCGTAGGGCACCTCTTCGCCGTCGATCGTGCAGAACCGCTTGTACTGAATGCGGCCGCCGTCGCTGACGTGTACCTGGCGCAGGGACACGTTCTTGTTCTCGGTGGCCGCGTAGAGGCTGATCGGGATCGTGACCAGCCCGAACGACACCGAGCCCTTCCACATCGATCGCATCGCCGGGGCCCTCCGCTCCTGCCGACATAACCGCAGGTCAGACGTTACGCGAGAACAGGGCCCGCCACCAGGCGGCCAACTGGCCGCACCCGATCACCGGCGAAGCGAACTACGCTGTTCCGGTGGCGGGCACCCTTCCGAACGAGCTCACGAGTTTCGTCGGCCGCCGACAGGAGCTCTCGGACATCCGGCGGTTGTTGTCCACCGCGCGCCTGGTGACGCTCACCGGGCTCGGCGGGGTCGGCAAGACGCGCCTCGCGGTGCGGGCGGCGGTGGGGCTGAAACGCGCTTTCCCGGACGGGGTGCGGTTCGCCGAGCTGGCCGCGCTGGACGATCCGGTGCTGTTGCCGCAGACCGTCGCCACCGCGCTCGGTCTGCGCGACGAGGCCGTCGAACCCGCCGACCGGCTCGCCCAGTTCCTCGGCGACCGGCAGGTGCTGCTGGTGCTGGACAACTGCGAGCACCTCACCGACGCGTGCGCGACCCTGCTCGGCAAGCTGCTCGCGGCGACGAGCGGGCTGCGGGTGCTGGCCACCAGCCGTCAGCGCCTGTCCGTCGAGGGCGAGCACCTGCTGCCGGTGGAACCGCTCACCCTGCCCGAGCGGCCGGGGGCCGCCGAGGGGTCGAACGGCTGGGACGCGATGTCGCTGTTCGCCGACCGGGCCGCCGCGGTGTCGCCGGGGTTCGAGCTCAACGCGGGCAACGAATCGCTGATCGGCACCATCTGCCGTCGCATCGAAGGGCTGCCGCTGGCGATCGAACTGGCGGCGGTGTGGTTGCGGACGCTGTCGCTGACCGACCTGAACGACCGCCTCGCCGACCGCTTCGCGCTGCTCGCCGAGGCATCCCGCACCGCGCCGCCTCGCCAGCAGGGCCTGGAGGCGCTGGTCGACTGGAGTTACCAGCTGTGCCTGCCCGCCGAACAGCGGTTGTGGGAGCGGCTTTCGACGTTCCGCGGCGGGTTCGACCTGCCCGCCGCGGAGTACGTGTGCGCCGGCGACGGCATCGAGGCCGAGGAGGTGCTGGGCCTGCTCGCCGGTCTGGTCGACAAATCGGTTCTGGTGCGGGACCGGGAAACCTACGGCCACAGTGCCCGCTACCGGATGCTGGAGACGCTGGCGGAGTTCGGCACGGCCAGGCTCGCCGCCGACCGGGCACCGGACGAACCCGCCCGCAGGCACCGGGACTACTACCGCGATCTCGCCCGGCGCTTCGCCGAGGAGAAGATCACCGGGCGGCAGCAGGACTGGATCACGCGGCTGCAGGCCGAACACCCGAACCTGCGGGCCGCGCTGGAATCCTGGCTCGAGGAACCCGATCCGCGTCCCGCGCTGGAAATCGCCGGGAACCTGTCGGTGTTCTGGATCGCGGGCGGCCACCTCGTGGAGGGCAGCCGCTGGCTGAACCGGGTGCTCGCGCGGAACGGGAAACCGTCGGCGGAACGGGCCCGCGCGCTGCACGCCTCGCTGCTCACCAGCACCTGGCTGGGCGTGCGCCGCGGGTTCGCGGGGCGGCTGCGGGAGTACCGCACGATCGCCGCCGCGCTCGGGGATCCGGTGATCGACGCCGAGCTGCTGGTGTGCGAGGGTGTCAGCCGCTACTTCCTCGGCGATCCGGAACGGGCCTGCGAACTGCTCGAACAGGCTCACGACGCGTGCGGCGGACTCGGTGACGACGGGCTCGCCCTGCAGATCCTGCCCTACCTCGCGCTGGCCCGGTTCGTGGTCGGCCAGCCGGACGCCGAGAAGGCGGGCGAGCAGGCGGTCGAACTGTGCGCGGCGCACGGCAACCCACCCTGGTACACCGCGCTCGCGCTGTGGGTGCTGGGGCTGGCCGTGTGGCAGCGCGGCGACCTTCAGCGCGCGAAACGCCTGCAACGCGACGCGATCCGCCTGCGCGAACCGGCCGGGGACCCCTCCGGGATCGCGCTGAGCCTGGAAACGCTCGCCTGGTGCGCGACCGCGGAACGGCGGTTCAACCACGCCGCACGGCTGCTTGGCGCCGCCGCGACCGCGTGGCGGCTGTCCGGCGCGGGACGTATCGAACCCGCGTTGCAGCAGGTTTCCGAAACGCGCGCCGCGCTCCCCGCGCGCGAGGCACTGGGCCGGGCCGCGTTCGAACAGGAACACGCGCGCGGCGCGGCGATGAGCTTCGAGAAGGCGGTGGCGTTCGCCCTGGACGAGCGGCGGGCACAACCCGCGCCGGAGACCGGGGCACGCCACCCGCTCACCGCCCGCGAGTCGGAGATCGCCGGTCTCGTGGCGAAGGGGCTGAGCAACCGGCAGATCGCCGGTCAGCTCGTGATCTCCCAGCGCACGGCGGAAACACACGTCGAGCACATCCTCGCCAAGATGGGGTTCACCTCCCGCAGCCAGATCGCGGCCTGGGTCACCGCGAACGAGACCTGACCACGGCGGAACTGCGGGCCGGGGTGGCGGCGGCCGACGGCCGCCTCGGCATGCCGTCGTGGCCGGATCCGCACGGTGGGATGGGCGAGGTCAGGGACGAGGAGTACTCGCGGGTCACGTCTCCCGAGCGCTACGACATCGTGCACGCCCGCGCGCACGCGTGGACCGAGCAGCTTCGCGGGCTGCCGGGAGTCGAGGTGGACCCGCTCGCGCCGGCGCCGCTGGACCGCGACGAGCGCTACGGCGAGTTCGACCGCGGCGTCCGGATCACCTCGGACCGGCCGGGAACGCTGCCCCTGCTGCTTCTCCAGCAGGACGCGCCGTTGTCCGCACAGGAGGGGACGGTCGCGCTGCTGCAGGTCAGCGTCGTGCGGCCGGATGTGGTGGTGTTCCGGCAGGACTGCGTGTGCGACGCCTGCGACCACGGCTCGGCCGGTCTGCTCGGAGCGATCGACGGGAAGATCGCGGCCGTGGTCGGTGGGCCGTTCGTGGTGCTGCGAGGGGACGGCTGGAACGCGCAGTGGCACCCGGACGGCGGCAGCAGCTCGAACAGCCGGAACCACCGCTCGGTGATGGAGTCGTGCCGTCGTCTCGCCGCCGGTGAGGAGGTGCGGTTGCCCGGGCACACCGAGGTGTTCGCGGGAAGGTCCTGGCTGCGCTGAGCCACATCGTCCGACGTCGGACGTCGTATGCTCGACGGTCTCAGGACTTCGGAGGGTGGCAGGAGTGCGAACACCACGCGGCCAGGAGCTGGCCGACTCCATCGTCGAGCTGATCGAGCGCCGCGGGCTCGAACCGGGCGATCCCCTGCCGCCGGAGCCGCGGCTGGTGGAGGAGTTCGACGTGGCCCGCAACTCGCTGCGCGAGGCGCTGCGCACCCTGCAGGCGCTGGGCATCGTGGAGATCCGCCACGGCTACGGCACGTTCGTCGGCGCGGCGAGCATGACCGCGCTCAGCCCGTCGCTGCTGTTCCGCACGCGCGCCCGCTCGCGCGAGGACCTGCGCGGGCTGCGTGACCTGCTGGAGGTCCGCCAGATCCTGGAAACCGAGCTGACGTGCAAGCTCGCGCGGCAGCGGGACGACGCGCTCCTGGACCGTCTCGCCGACTGCGTACGCCGGATGGCCGATCCGGCCGTCTCCGCCGCGGCCGACGGCGAGTTCCACGAGCTGCTGTGCACCGCCGCGGGCAACGAGCTGGCCGCCGAGCTGATCCGCCTGTTCTGGGCCGTGTACCGGCAGACCGAGGTCCTGATCGGCGCTCCGCGGACTCCGGCGGACGCGCTGGTGGCCAAGCACCAGCTGATCGTGGACGCACTCGCCGCGGGCGATCCCGCGGTGATCGCCGACGCCGTGCGCCGCCACTTCGACGAGGTTCGCGGCCGCCTGGAACCGGATGGCTGAGCCGGAATCACACGAGTGGCCGAGTTCCACCATTTGTGAGAAACGCGATTTCTGCCCGTAACGAGTGAAGTCGGGTGGACGTGCGGGCCGATCCGAGAGGACGCTGGGACCGAGACGGAGAAGGGGTGGGGACATGGCGACGGTGGCCGAGCAGATGGTGCGGATCCTGCGGGACTGCGGCGTGCGGCGCATCTACGGGATCGTCGGCGACAGCCTGAACCCGGTCGTGGACGCGGTGCGGCGCACACCGGGCATCGAGTGGGTGCACGTGCGCCACGAGGAGACGGCGGCGTTCGCCGCGGCCGCGGAGGCACAGATCACCGGGCGGCTCGCGGTGTGCGCGGGCAGTTGCGGGCCGGGCAACCTGCACCTGATCAACGGGCTGTACGACGCGCACCGCAGCGGCGCGCCGGTACTCGCGATCGCCTCGCACATCCCGTCGGCCCAGATCGGCACCGGGTTCTTCCAGGAGACGCACCCGGAGCAGCTGTTCGCCGAGTGCAGCCATTTCAGCGAACTGGTGTCGCAGGCCGACCAGATGCCGAGGCTGCTGCGGATCGCGATGCAGACCGCGGTCGGGCGGGGCGGCGTGTCGGTGCTGAGCATCCCGGGTGACGTGTCGGAGCGGCGTGCCACCGGGTCCGGGGTGGAGACCGTGCACCTGGTCGAGCCGTCTCCGGTGGTGCCGCGGGAGGCGCGGATCGCCGAGCTGGCCGACGTGCTCGACAGCGGCGAGAAGGTGATGTTGTTCGCCGGGGCGGGGTGCCGGGACGCCCACGACGAGGTGATGGCGCTGGCCGCGCGGCTGCACGCGCCGGTGGGCCATTCGCTGGGCGGCAAGGAGTGGATCCAGTTCGACAACCCCTACGACGTCGGGATGAGCGGGTTGCTCGGGTACGGGGCGTGCTACGACGCGATGCACGAGGCGGACCTGGTGGTGCTGCTGGGCACCGATTTCCCCTACGACGGTTTCCTGCCACAGGCACACACGGTCCAGATCGACACGAACCCGGCGCACCTGGGTCGCCGGACGCCGCTCGACCTGGCCGTGCACGGCTCGGTGAAGGAGACACTGGCCGCGGTGCTCCCCCGGCTGCGGCAGCGCACCGACAGGTCCTTTGTGGACCGCATGTTGCGCGAGCACGCGCGGAGCCTGGAAAAGGTGGTCGACGCCTACACGCGTGACATCGAGCGGCACACCCCGATCCATCCGGAGTACGCCGCGGCGGTGCTCGACGAGGTCGCCTCGGACGACGCGGTGTTCACTGTGGACACCGGGATGGGCAACGTGTGGGCCGCCCGGTACCTGACCCCGAACGGACGGCGGCGCGTGATCGGCTCATTCCGCCACGGCAGCATGGCCAACGCGCTGCCGCACGCGATCGGCGCCGCCCTGTCCTCCCCTGGCCGCCAGGTGGTCGCCCTCTCCGGCGACGGCGGACTGGCCATGCTGATGGGTGATCTGCTGACGTTGTCGCTCTACGACGTGCCGGTGAAGGTCGTGTTGTTCAACAACGCCTCGCTGGGCATGGTGAAGCTGGAGATGCTGGTGGACGGCCTGCCCTCCTACGGCACGGACCACACGCCGGTCGATTTCAGCGCGATCGCCGCGGCGTGCGGGATCCCCGCGACCCGGGTCGACCATCCGGCCGAGATCCGCGCCGCCCTGACCAAGGCGTTCGAGCAACCGGGCCCGGCGCTGGTCGAGTTGACCACCGACCCGAACGCGATGTCCATCCCACCCAAGATCACCAGCGAGATGCTCCGGGGCTTCGCGCTGGCCGCGAGCAAGACGGTGCTGAACGGCGGCGTCGGCAAGATGGTGGAGCTGGCCCGCAGCAACCTCCGCAACATCCCCCGGCCCTGACCCGCCCGGCCCCACGGTCACGGCACGGGTGCCTCGCCTCGCTCCACTGCACCGCGTCCGCGCCTGGGTTCACGGAAGTCGACTGGCCCCGGCCACCGCAGGATCAGGGCAACGCAGCCCCGCCCCACTCCACCCACGACACCCCCTCCGGCCCCGGACCAACGTAGGGTCGGGCCGTGCTGGTTCTGCGTTCGATCGGGCTGTTCGTGCTGGCGGCGATCGCCGAGATCGGTGGGGCGTGGCTCGTCTGGCAGGGGGTCCGTGAGCACCGCGGGTGGATCTGGATCGGCGCCGGGGTGATCGCGCTCGGGCTGTACGGGTTCGTCGCCACCCTGCAGCCGGACGCGAACTTCGGGCGCATCCTCGCCGCGTACGGGGGCGTGTTCGTCGCCGGGTCGCTGGCCTGGGGCATGGTCGCGGACGGCTACCGGCCCGACCGGTTCGACGTCATCGGCGCCCTCATCTGCCTCGCGGGTGTCGCGGTGATCATGTACGCCCCGCGCGGCTGACGAAGCTGACCGTCTCCGGCGACCCGCTCACGGCACAACGCCGCCCGGCCCCATCGAGCGCCCACGGCCGCCGCGGAACGGGTTTGCCCCTCGCGGGAAGTGGTAGCCGGGACCGGACCGCAGCGAAGGGAGGCCCCCGTGCCGGACGACAGGAACGATCCGCTGGCCGAATCGAAGCAGGCTCTCGCCGAGGCGAAGGAAGCCGCACGCGACGCCAAGCTCACCAGGCCGGCCGAACAGGCCGAGCAGGAGGGTGCCCCGACCGAACACCCGCCCCACCAGGAGGACGACGACCACTTCTCCCCCTCCTGACGCGCCGTAGCGTCAGACGCCATCAATGCCGCATGGGGGGCGCTTCCGGGCGGGCAGCCGGGGCCGGACTCTGGTCACCGCCTCCGGTTCCGGAACAGGCATTCCTGAGCGATGCTCGCGAGCAGCATCCCGTCGCGCGTCCGCAGCGTGCCGGTGTACCAGCCACGGCCGCCCGCGACCGTCTGCGGCACCAGGTCCAGCTGCACCCACTCGTCCAGGCGCCCGGTGCGGTGGAACCACACGGCGTGGTCGAGGCTCGACCCGGATCCGGCGTCCTCGGTGCCGAAGGCGGCGACGCCGGAGGAGATGTCCGACAGGTAGGTCAGCACGCAGGCGTGCGTCAGCGGGTCGTCGGGCAGTTTCAGTGTGCAGCGCCCCCAGAACCGCGTCGGCCACTCACCACCCGGGTAGGGCTGCTCGGGCAGGCTGCCCTCCATCGAGAACAGTCGCGGCATGCCTCCGCGCGGCAACGCCTCCGGGTCGCCCTCGGGGCGCTCGGGGTGGGCCTCGCGGTCCACGCCCTCCTCCCGCCGGTGGAAGGAGGCCGACATGTTGAAGATGACCTCGCCGTTCTGCACGGCGACGACCCGGCGGGCGGAGTAGGAACCGCCGTCGCGGTCGCGGTCGACGTGGAAGATCGTCGGCCGCGTCGCGTCGCCCGGGCGGAGGAAGTAGCCGTGCAGTGAGTGCGGCAGCCGTTCCTCGGGGACGGTCCGGCCGGCGGCCGCGAGCGCCTGCGCGGCGACCTGGCCGCCGTAGAGCGGGAGGGGGTCGTCGAAGACCACGTTGGCGCGGTAGAGGTCGCGGTCGATCTCTTCGAGGTCGAGCAGGTCGGCCAGCGTGGGCTCGTCCACCGGTTCGTCCGTGACGGCGTGCATTACCGCACGGTAGTACAGGAAGTGCCCGGGAGCAGGCGGTGGTAGACAGGTATCACAGCGGGAGGAGGTCCGCCGTGACCGAGCGCAAGCCCACTGGCGTGAGCTTCGAAACCTGGGTCGACAAGCAGATCCGCGAGGCGGCCGAACGCGGCGAGTTCGAGAACCTGCCCGGCGCGGGGAAACCACTGAAGTGGCTGCAGAAGCCGCATGACGACAACGCCTGGTTGCGGGACAAGCTGGCGCGCGAGAACGTCAGGTACCTGCCGCCGTCGCTGGCCCTGCGCAAGAAGGCCACCGAGGCGCGCGCGGCGGCCGCCGAAGCCGCCACCGAAACCGAGGTGCGGCGCATCCTGGACGACATCAACGCCGAGATCGTGGCCGCTATCCGCCGTCCCCCACCCGGCCCGCCGCTGAACCTCGCTCCGTTCGACGTGGAGCACATCGTCCGCGAGTGGCGCGAGGCCCGGTCCTGACCCGCGTTCCACTCCGGACGGTCACCAGCCCTGCTCGCGCAGCCGGTCCAGCATGCGCCGGTCCCGTTTCGTCGGCCGGCCCGCTCCGCGCTCGCGCCGGGCGACCGGGACCGCGGCTTCCGGGGGTGGCGCCGGCGTCCGGTCGATGTAGCACGTCGCGGCGTCGGCGGCGCCGACCCGTTTCTGGATCACCCGCACCACCTCGACGATCCGCGTCCGGTCGTGCACCCGGGCCCGGACCGTGTCACCGGGGTGGACGCTCGTCGCGGGCTTCGCGGGCCGGTCGTTGACCCGGACGTGCCCGCCCCGGCACACGGCCGCCGCGTCGGAGCGGGTCTTCGTCAGCCGGACCGCCCACAGCCAGCGGTCCACGCGCGTGGACTCCATGGTCATCCATCATGCCCGGCCGAGCGCTCCGGCGCCTTGACCGGCAGGATCGCGGCCAGCCCGGCGGCCAGGATCAGCACGATCCCGGCCATGCCCGCGCGCTGGCTGTCGAAGATCGCGATGAACCCGCTGAACGCCAGCGGCCCCAGGAAGCTGACCGCGCGGCCCGTCGTGGCGTACAGGCCGAACGCCTCGCCCTCACGTTCCGGTTCGACGATCCGCGCCAGGAAGGTACGGCTCGCCGCCTGCGCCGGCCCCAGGAACACCGACAGGCACAGCCCGCACACCCAGAACGTCGCCTTGCCGGGCAGCGCGCACAACGCCACCCCGATCACCACCAGCGCGGCCAGCGACGTCACGATCACCGTTTTCGGGCCCAGCTTGTCGTCGAGGCGTCCGCCGCTCACCGCGCCGATCCCGGCCGTCACGTTCGCCGCGATGGCGAACAGCACCACCTCGGTCTGGCTGAACCCGAACGTCCCGGCCGCGACCACGCCGCCGAAGGTGAAGATCGCGGTCAGCCCGTCGCGGTAGAGGGCGCTCGCGGCGAGGAACCACAGCGTCCGCCGGTCGGTGCGCCACAAGGTCACCAGCCTGCGGGCCAGCACGGCGTAGCCGCTGAAGAAGCTGGACTTCTCCCGCTGCCTTACCGGCGGATTCTCCGGCACGAACAGCAGCACCGGGAGCGCGAACACGGCGAACCACACCGCCACGAACAACGCCACCGCGCGGATGTTCAGTCCGCCCTCGCCAGTCACCCCGAACAGGCCGACGTCGGGCTGCACGAACGCGAACAACACGATCGCCAGCGCGATGACGCTGCCGAAGTAGCCCATGCCCCAGCCGAACCCGGACACGCGGCCCATCGTCTTCGGCGTCGACACCTGCACGAGCATCGCGTTGTAGTTGACCTCGGCGAACTCGAAGAACACGCTGCCGACCGCGAGCAGGACCAGTCCGGCGAGCAGGTAGGAGGGCTCGTCCTTGACGAAGAAGAGTCCCGCCGTGCAGACGATCGCGATCGCGCTGTGCACGCCGAGCCACAGCTTCCGCCTGCCGCCGACGTCACTGCGCTGTCCGGTGACCGGCGCCAGCAACGCGACCGCGACACCCGCGATCGTCAACGCGACGCCAAGCGCTTGCGATCCGCTTTCCGTGTCGGAAGCGACACCGTCGGTGAGGTAGACGGTGAAGACGAAGGTGAGGATGACGGCGCTGAACGCGGACGCTCCCCAGTCCCACAACGCCCAGCTCAGCACGGCTTTGCGCGCACCCGGCGATGCTTCGGCGGTGACAGTCACGGCATGATTCTGCACGAGCCGGGTGAACCACTCCGCCCGGCCGGGTGAACGGCGTCACGAATGCCAACTGGCAAATGTTGACAAGCTCACGGAATCCATCCGGCGGTAACCCGCGGGACTCCGAAGGCGATACCAGGGGTATCCGAAGTACGCGGGAGGGGTTTCGCAGTGGGTTTCGGACAGTCCAAGACACCGGTCACCGACCGTCCGCTCTGGCTCGTCCTGACGGCGGTGTTCGCGGTGACCGCGGCGGTCCAGGTGTACCTGGCCGTCGCGATGTCGGTGTGGTTGTCCGGCGTGCTCGCGATCGTGCTCGCCTTCGCCGCGGCCGGCTCACTGGCCGCCGCGACGAAGGCGATGCCGATCACACGTCGAAGTCGACCATGAGCTCGTCCGACACCGGCAACGACTGACAGGTCAGCACGAATCCCTGTTCGACCTCGCTCTCCTCCAGCGCGAAGTTGCGCCGCATGTCGACCTTGCCGCTGGTGACCTTCGCGCGGCAGGTGCCGCATACGCCGCCCTTGCACGCGAACGGCAGGTCCGGCCGTGCCTTCTGGGCGCTGTCGAGGACCGGCGCGTCACGCGGCACGGCGAGGGTCGTGGACCGTCCGTCGAGGACGATCGTCGCCTGGCTGAGGACCCCGTCGAGCGCCTTCTCCTCGTGCCGCACCGGTTCCGGCGGCACGTCGTCCACATAGAACAGCTCCTGGTGGATCCGCTCGGCGGTCACCCCGGCGGCCCGCAGCCGTTCCTGGGCGACCGTGACCATCCCGAACGGACCGCACAGCCACCAGTGCCCGATCGCGGACACGTCCGGGAACAGGGCCAGCAGCGCCGTGAGTTTGTCGCCGTCGAGCCGCCCGGTGAACAGCTCGGCCTCGCGCGGCTCGCGGGACAGCACGTGCACCAGTTCGAGCCGCGCCGGGTAACGGTCCTTGAGGTCGGCCAGCTCGTCGGCGAACATCACGGTGTCCGTGCGGCGGTTGCCGTAGAGCACGGTGACCGCCGCATCCGGGTCGCGCAGGACCGTCGACGCGATCGACAGCACCGGCGTGATCCCGGAGCCCGCGGCGATCAGCACGTGGTGCCCGGCCGCCGACGGGTCCGGCGTGAAGTTCCCGGCAGGGGTCCCGACCTCGATCTCGTCACCGGGCCGGACGTCCCGCACGAGCCACGACGAGAACAACCCGTCCGGCACCTCGCGCACGCCGATGCGGGGCGCGCTGCCCTCGGGTGAGCAGATCGAGTACGACCGGCGCTCCTCACGCCCGTCGATCGTGCGGCGCAGCGTCAGCGACTGCCCGGCCCGGAACGCGTACGAGTCGGCCAGCTCGTCCGGCACGGCGAAGGTGACCGCGACGGCGTCGTCGCACAGGGGCGTCACCTCGGCCACGGTGAGCGTGTGGAAGTCGCCCCGCAGCCGGGATTTGGTGCTCGCGGTCACCTCAGATCTCCTTGACGTGCTCGAAGGGTTCGTCGCAGGAAGCGCACCGCCGCAGCGACTTGCAGGCAGTGGCGCCGAACCGCGACACCAGCTCGGTGTCCGCCGATCCGCAGCGCGGGCAGGTCACCCGCCGCACCGTCGGGCCCAGCGTCAACGGGATCGGCCCGGACTCCTGCCGCGGCGCGCTGCCGGGCGGCGCGATCCCGGCTTCGGCCAGCGCCCGGCGGCCCCGCTCGCTGATCCAGTCGGTGCTCCAGGCGGGGTGCAGCACGGTGCGGACCTCGACCCGCCGGTACCCGGCGCCCCGCAACGCGTGCACCAGGTCGTCGCGCATGGTGTCCATCGCCGGGCAGCCGGTGTAGGTGGGCGTGATCGACACTGTCACCGCACCGTCGGATTCGGACACCTCACGCAGCACTCCGAGGTCGGCCAGCGTCAGCATCGGCAGCTCGGGATCGCGGACGGTTTCCGCGACGGCTCGGGCGCTCACCACGTCGCCTCCGGGTGCGCGCGCGCAACGCTTTGCAGTTCGGCCAGCAGGTACCCCATGGCTTCGGTGTGCCTGCCGCCGCGCCCGGTCTGCCCGTTCACCCCGGCCTTCCCGGCGATCTCCGGCCGCGTCAGGGTTCCGGCGGTGAACACCTGCTCCAGCACGCCGTCGAACTCCTCGCGCACCGCGCTCGGATCCACCGCGACACCCGCCGTGACCAGCCGCGATTCGATCTCGTGCGGCACGAACAGCTCGGCCACGAACGGCCAGATGCCATCCAGCCCGGCCTGCATCCGCTCATGCGAGAACGCGGTGCCGTCGCCGAGCCGCACGGCCCACTGGGCGGCGTAGTCGCGGTGGTAGGTCAGTTCCTTGACGCCCTTGTCCGCGATCGCGGCCAGCACCGGGTCCACTGAGGACCGCAGCCGCTGGAACAGCGCCAGCCGCCAGGTCGAGAACACCAGCAGCACCGCGATCAGCTGACCGAAGTCGCCGCGTTCCAGCTCGGCGAGCCGGACGTTGCGGAACTCGTGCTCTTCGCGAAAGAACGCGTAGTCGTCCTCCCCGCGGTCCGTGCCCTCGGCTTTCCCAGCGCGGGCCAGCAACAATCGCGCCTGACCGAGCAGATCGAGGCCGATGTTGGCGATCGCGACCTCGTCCTCCAGCTCCGGCGCTCGCGTGCACCACTGCTGCAGCCGGTGCGAGAACACCAGCGCGTCATCGCCCAGCATCAGGCAGTACCGCGCCAGCTCGTCACCGTCCACACCGGACGGCACCGAGGTGTCGACCCCGGCCAGCGGATCCTCGAACCCGGTGCCGAACGCCCAGCGCGAATCGTCGTGAGCGTCGGTCAAAGCTTCGTACGCGTTGTCGAAAGACATGATCGGCTCACATGTGGGGAACGTTGTCGGGGATGTCGTAGAACGTCGGGTGCCGGTACACCTTGTCGCCCGAGGGCGCGAAGAACGGGTCCTTCTCGTCCGGCGAGGACGCGGTGATGTCGGCGGCCTTGACCACCCAGATGCTCACGCCCTCGTTGCGCCGCGTGTACAGGTCACGGGCGTTGTGCAGGGCCATCTGGTCGTCGGCCGCGCGCAGCGAGCCGACGTGCACGTGGTTGAGGCCCCGCTTGCCGCGCACGAACACCTCGTACAACGGCCACTCGCTCTTGCTCACTTCGCCTCCGCCATCTTGCGCGCGTGCGCGGCCGCGGCTTCGCGGACCCACGCGCCGTCCTCGTGCGCCTGCCGCCGCCGGGCCACCCGCTCGGTGTTGCACGGCCCGTTGCCCGCGACGACCTGCTTCATCTCGTCCCAGTCCACCTGGCCGAAGTCGTAGTGCCCGCGCTCGGGGTTCCACTTGAGTTCCGGGTCGGGCAGGGTCACGCCGAGCGCCTCGGCCTGCGGGACGCTCATGTCGACGAACCGCTGCCGCAGCTCGTCGTTGGTGTGCCGCTTGATCTTCCACGCCATCGACTGCGCCGTGTTGGCGGAATCGGCGTCCGGCGGTCCGAACATCATCAGCGACGGCCACCAGGTCCGGTTCACCGCGTCCTGCACCATGTCGCGTTGCGCCCGGGTGCCCTTCATCATCGTCATCAGCAGCTCGTAGCCCTGCCGCTGGTGGAACGACTCCTCCTTGCAGATCCGGATCATCGCCCGCGCGTAGGGCCCGTAACTGCTGCGGCACAACGGAACCTGGTTGCAGATCGCCGCGCCGTCGACCAGCCAGCCGATCGCCCCGACGTCGGCGAAGGTCAGCGTCGGGTAATTGAAGATCGACGAGTACTTCTGCCGCCCGGAAATCAGCTTCTCGGTCAGGTCCGTGCGGTCACCGCCGAGCGTTTCCGCCGCCGAGTACAGGTAGAGCCCGTGACCGGCCTCGTCCTGCACCTTGGCGAGCAGGATCGCCTTGCGCCGCAAGGACGGCGCACGTGTGATCCAGTTGCCTTCCGGCTGCATGCCGATGATCTCGGAGTGCGCGTGCTGCGCGATCTGCCGGATCATCGTCTTGCGGTAGCCCTCGGGCACCCAGTCCCGCGGTTCGATCCGCTGGTCCCGCTCGATGGTGTCCGCGAAGTGCTGTTCGAGATCGGGAAGTGTCGCGGTCATCGGTTCTCCTTGGCGACGAGGGTGAGCAGGTCGTACTTGGCGACCGAGTCGCCGTCGGCGTCGGTCACGTCGGCGTCCCAGCGGACCTCGCCGTAGTCGGCGTTCTCGCGCGGGGTGATCTGCTTGCAGGTCAGGGTCACGGTCAGCTCGGCGCCGGGCTTGACCGGGGTGCGGAACCGCAGGTTCTCCAGGCCGTAGTTGGCCAGCACCGGACCGGGTTCGGGCGAGACGAACAGGCCCGCGGCGAACGACACGATCAGGTAGCCGTGTGCCACGATCCCGCCGAACAGCGGGTTGGCGGCCGCGGCTTCGGGGTCGGTGTGGGCGTAGAAGGTGTCACCGGTGAACTCGGCGAAGTGGTCCACGTCCTCCTGCGTCACGGTCCGCGGGCCGGCCACCACCGCGTCGCCGATCTTCAACTCCGCCAGGGACTTCCGGAACGGGTGCACGTCGTCCGCGTTGCGGGGCGCGCCCTCGATCCAGCGGCCGGTGACCGCCGAGAGCACCTTCGGGCTGCCCTGCACGGCCGTGCGCTGCATGTGATGCAGCACGCCGCGGATGCCGCCCAGCTCCTCGCCGCCACCGGCGCGGCCGGGACCGCCGTGCATCAGCTGCGGCATCGGCGAACCGTGACCGGTGGACTCCTTGGCGTCGTCGGCGTCGAGCACCAGCAGGCGGCCGTGCCACGGCGCGGCACCGAGCACGACCTCGCGGGCGAACTCCGCGTCACCGGTGACGACCGATCCGGCCAGGCTCCCCTGGCCGCGCGCGGCGTAGCCGATGACCTGCTCGACCGAGTCGTAGGGCATGAGCGTCGAGACCGGGCCGAACGCCTCGACCTCGTGCGGTTCGGCGCGCTCCGGATCGCCCGTGAGCAGCACCGGCGAGAGGAACGCGCCGCGCTCGGCGTCGGCGTCCACCACCTCGACGCGCTCCGGGTCGCCGAACACCACGCTGGAAGCGTCCTGCAGCGCCTTGAGCGAGCGGCGGACCTCCTCGCGCTGCTCCAGGCTGGCCAGCGCGCCCATCCGCACGCCCTCGGAGGACGGGTTGCCGATGGTGACCTTCGCCAGCCGCGCGGCCGCCGCCCCGGCGACGTCGTCGAGCAGGTTCGCCGGCACGAACGCGCGCCGGATCGCAGTGCACTTCTGGCCCGCCTTGACCGTCATCTCGGTGACCAGCTGCTTGACGAACAGGTCGAACTCGGCCGTGCCGGGTGTGGCGTCCGGGCCGAGGACCGAGCAGTTCAGCGAGTCGGCTTCGGCATTGAAGCGCACAGCGTTGCGCACGATCGCCGGGTGGGTCCGCAGTTTCCGCGCCGTGGACGCCGAACCGGTGAACGACACCAGATCCTGTTCGGTGACGTGGTCGAGCAGGTCACCGGCACTGCCGGAGACCAGCTGCAGCGTGCCCTCCGGGACCAGCCCGGATTCGATGACCAGCTCGATGACCCGCTCGGTCAGGTAGGCGGTCTGGCTGGCCGGCTTGACCAGGCTCGGGACACCCGCGAGGAACGCCGGGGCGAACTTCTCCAGCGGACCCCAGACCGGGAAGTTGAAGGCGTTGATCTGCACGGCGACACCGCGCAGCGAGGTGGCGATGTGCTGGCCGAGGAACGTGCCGCCCTTGCTCAACGGCTCGACGCCGCCTTCGACGTAGACGGTGTCGTTGGGCAGTTCCCGCTTGCCCTTGCTGGAGTAGGCGAACAGCACGCCGATACCGCCGTCGACGTCGAACTTCGAGTCGCCGAGCGTCGCCCCCGTCTTGGCCGACAGCTGGTACAGCTCGTCGCGGTGCTCACGCAGGTGCGAGGCCACCGCCTTGAGCAGCGCGGCGCGCTGGTGGAAGGTCAGCTCCCGCAGCGCGGGCCCGCCGACGCGACGGCCGTGGTCGAGCGCCGCGGCCATGTCGATGCCCTCGGACGAGATCCGGGCGAGGACTTCACCGGTGACGGCGTCGTGCAGGGGCGCGCCGTCCCCCTCGCCGGTCCGCCAGCCGCCACTGACGTAGCTGCGCAGCATCTTCGTCGACTGCTGGGCCATCGTTCCTCGCTCTCCCGATTAACCAACCGAACGTTCAGGAAGTCATGGTAGCGTCTCCGCATGGCTGACGAAAGCACCAGCGACGTTGTTTCCGTTTCCCACGACAGCGCGGTGGCGACCGTGACGTTGACGCGGCCCGCGCTCACCGCGGCGTCGAAAGCCGCGCTCCGGGACGCGCTGATCGAGGTGGCCCGCGACAACGCCGTCCGCGCCGTCGTGCTCACCGGCACCGGTAAGGCGTTCTGCGTGGGTCAGGACCTCGCCGAGCACGCCGAAGCCCTGCGTGCCGACGCGTCCACGGCGTTCGCCACGATCGACGAGCACTACAACCCGATCGTCATGGCGCTGTCGACCATGCCGAAACCGGTGGTCGCGGCCATCAACGGCACATGTGTCGGCGCCGGTCTCGGCTTCGCGCTCGCCTGCGACCTGCGGGTCACCGCGGACACCGCGAAGTTCGGCACCGCGTTCACCGGCATCGGCCTGACCTGCGATTCCGGGCTGTCCGCCTCGCTCGCGCGAGCCGTCGGCGCGGCGCGGGCAAGCGAACTCGTCCTGCTCGGCGAACCGTTCACCGCGGCGCAGGCGGCCGAGTGGGGCATCGCCGGGCGCGTGATGCCCGCCGCGGAGGTCGCCTCGACGGCCGCCGAACTCGCCGCGCGACTGGCGAGCGGGCCGACCCGCGCCTACGCCGAAGCCAAGCTCGCGCTGGCCGCCTCGTGGGGTGCTCCCCTGCCGGAAGTCCTGCGCATCGAGGGCGAAGCACAGAAGCGGCTGGGCCTCACGGCCGACCACCGCGGAGCCGTCGATTCCTTCCTGACCAAGTCGGAACCGGCCTTCGACGGGTCTTGACAGTCCCCGGAGCGCGCGCACATTATTAACCGTCCATTCGGTCAGTAACAAGGAGCTGTCGTGTCACAGGCCGCGCAGGCGATGTTCGCCGACGACGTCGCGTCGAAGTCGCTGGGCATCGAACTCGTCGAGGCGGCGGACGGCCATGCGGTCGCCCGCATGACGGTCACCGATCAGATGGTCAACGGGCACGCCATCGCCCACGGCGGCTACCTGTTCCTGCTGGCCGACACCGCGTTCGCCTGCGCGTGCAACAGCCACGGCCCGGTGACGGTCGCGGCGGGCGCGGACATCTCGTTCGTCGCCAGCGCCCGGCTCGGCGATCGGCTGGTCGCCACGGCCGAGGAACGCACGCGCTACGGCCGCAACGGCATCTACGACGTCACGGTGCACCGCGAGGCCGGAACCGGTCGTGAGGTGATCGCCGAATTCCGCGGCCGCAGCCGCACCATCGGGAAGAACTGAGGAGCCGGCCCCCATGACCACCATGCACAGCGACGTGCCGCACGCGAAACGCCTCGGCACCGCGCCGGCACCGGACGACCTCACCCCCGTCGAGCGGCTGAGCGTCGACGAGCTGCGGGCCACCCAGCTGGAGCGCCTGCAGTGGACACTGCGGCACGCGTACGCGAACGTCCCGTTCTACCGTCGCAAGTTCGACGAGGCCGGTGTCCACCCGGACGACTGCCGCGAGCTGGCGGACCTGGCGAAATTCCCCTTCACCACGAAACACGACCTGCGCGACAACTACCCGTTCGGCATGTTCGCGGTACCGCAGGAGCAGGTGCGCCGCATCCACGCCTCCAGCGGCACCACCGGCAAGCCCACCGTCGTCGGGTACACCGAGGCCGACATCGACACGTGGGCCACCGTCATGGCGCGCTCGATCTTCGCTGCGGGCGGGCGGCCGGGACACAAGGTGCACGTCGCCTACGGCTATGGCCTGTTCACCGGCGGGCTCGGCGCGCACTACGGCGTCGAAAAGCTCGGCTGCACCGCGATTCCCGCGTCCGGCGGCATGACCGCGCGGCAGGTGCAGATCATCACCGACTTCAAGCCCGAGATCATCATGGTGACCCCGTCCTACATGCTCACGCTGCTGGACGAGTTCGAGCGGCAGGGCATCGACCCGGCGTCGTCGTCGCTGCGGGTGGGGATTTTCGGCGCGGAGCCGTGGACCGAGCAGATGCGCCGCGAGATCGAGCAGCGGATGAACCTGCACGCGGTGGACATCTACGGCCTGTCCGAGGTGATGGGGCCGGGTGTGGCACAGGAGTGCGTGGAGACCAAGGACGGGCTGCACGTCTGGGAGGATCACTTCTACCCCGAGGTGATCGACCCGGTCGAGGAGCAGGTGCTGCCCGAGGGCGAGACCGGTGAGCTGCTGTTCACCTCGCTCACCAAGCAGGCGCTGCCGATCATCCGCTACCGCACGCGGGACCTGACCGCGCTGCGACCGGGTACCGCGCGGCCGTCGTTCCGGCGCATGGACAAGGTCACCGGCCGCAGCGACGACATGATCATCCTGCGCGGCGTCAACGTGTTCCCCACGCAGATCGAGGAGATCGTGCTCGCCACCGACGGCCTGGCACCGCACTTCCAGCTCAGACTGACCAAAAAGGACCGGATGGACCAGCTGACCGTGCTGGTGGAGGCACGCACGGACACCCCGGCCGACCGGCGGCTCTCGGCGGCGGCGGAGATCTCCGCGCGGGTCAAGGACGGCGTCGGGATCAGCGTCGGCGTGGACGTGCTCGATCCGGACACACTGGAGCGGTCGATGGGCAAGCTACGGCGCGTGATCGACCAGCGGCCTCCGGCCTGACGGCCGCTGGGATACTGGCGTCATGACGACCGCACCTCCGGCCCGGACCACCCGGCGTGGCAGGCCGGGCTACGACCTGGAGTCCTTGCTGGCGGTCGCGGTCAAGCTGTTCAACGAGCGCGGCTACGACGGCACCAGCATGGAAGACCTGTCGCGCAAGCTCGGCATCACGAAGTCCGCCATCTACCACCACGTGCCGAGCAAGCAGGAACTGCTGCGCCTGGCGGTGAACCGCGCGCTGGACGGACTGTTCGAAATCGCGGACGAGCTGCATTCGGTGGACGGGCGCGCGGTGGACCGCTTGGAACACCTGGTGCGCGGCAGTGTGCGGGTGCTGGTCGAGCGCTTGCCGTTCGTGACGCTGCTGCTGCGGGTGCGCGGGAACACCAAAGTTGAGCGCGACGCCCTGGCCCGTCGTCGTGAGTTCGACCACATCGTGTCCGAACTGGTCACCCAGGCCGTCGACGAGGGCGACCTGCGCCCGGACATCGACCCCCCGACCGGGGCGCGGTTGCTGTTCGGCATGGTCAACTCGCTGATCGAGTGGTACCGGCCGCGCGGCGGCGTGAGTGGTGACGACCTGGCGACTTCGGTGGCGGCGGTGGCGTTCGACGGGCTACGGATCCGGTCGCGTTAGGACAAAGCGGACGGGTGAACGCGGTCACAGCGGGAATCTCGGGACGGTCGCTGGTGTCGGCACTGTCATGCCCGGAAACCGTAGCCTGCGGCTGATCATGCTCGTGCTCGCGTTCTCGTGCGGCACGACGGTGGCGAACCTGTACTACGGGCAGCCGCTGCTCGCCGAGATCGCCGGTGCGTTCGGGGTGAGCCAGGGCAGCGCCGCGCTCGTGGTGACCTTGACGCAGCTGGGGTACGCGGCCGGGCTCGCGTTGCTGATGCCGCTGGGCGACCTGGTGGAGAACCGGGCGCTCGCGTCGCGGACGCTGGTGTTCACCGCGCTGGCGTTGCTGGTGGCGGCGGTGGCGCCGGGGTTCGGGGTGTTCCTGGCCGCCTCGGTGCTGATCGGGGTGACGTCGGTGGTGGCGCAGATCCTCATCCCGTTCGCCGCGCACCTCGCGCCGGAGGAGCAGCGCGGCCGGTTCGTCGGTACGGTGATGACCGGCCTGCTGCTGGGAATTCTGCTGGCGCGGACGTTGTCGAGCCTGGTGGCCGGGGCGTTCGGCTGGCGGACGATCTACTTCGTGTCGGCCGCGCTGATGGTGGTGGTGGCGATCGCGGTGCGCCGCGTGCTGCCGCACCGCCGCCCGGACCACCGGGACGGCTACCCGCGGTTGATGCGATCGATCCTGACCCTGGCCAGGCAGGAACCGGCACTGCGACGGCGGGCGGTGTGCCAGGCGTTGATGTTCGGGGCGTTCAGCGCGTTCTGGACGTCGGTGGCGTTCGAACTGGTCGGGCGGCACGGGCTGACGCAGACCGAGGTGGGGGTGTTCGCGCTGGTCGGCGCTGCGGGTGCGGCGGCCGCGCCACTGGCGGGTCGTCTCGGCGACCGCGGGCACGGCCGGATCGGCAGCGGGATCGCACTGACGCTGGCCGCCGTGGCGCTGGTCGTGGCGTGGCTGGGCGCGGGTTCGCTGGTCGCGCTGGCGCTGGCGGGGGTGGTACTGGACCTGACCGTGCAGGGCCACCAGGTGCTGTCGCAACGGGAGATCTACGGCCTGCGGGAGGACGCGCGGGCCCGGATCAACACGGTCTTCATGACGACGATCTTCGTGGGCGGCGCGGTGGCCTCGGCACTGGCCGGTTCGCTGTACGACGGTTTCGGCTGGGCCGGGCCGTGCCTGTTCGGGGCGGCGCTGCCGGTGATCGGGCTGGTGATCTGGTCGGTGTCGACCGTGCGAGCCCGGCGCCTGGAGGCCGTGGCGGCCTGATTCAGGCCGGCCTCACCACCGTCGACGTCGGCTCGGTCAGGCGCAATGCCTCGTGGAGGCTGGTCGCCGCCGCGTGCTCCGCACCGCGGTCCCGGTGCGCTCCAGGAAGCGATTTGCTGCTCAGCAGGAACTCCGCCAGCGAACTGTTCGCGAGATCGCCGTATTCCACCCGGAGCCAGTGGGCCGGAAGTTTCGCACTTGTACCGCGGTCCGACCGCCCGCACGGTAGATCAGGTCGAGAAACGTGGGCTCCCCGTCGATCCGGCTGATCGACACCTGCCTGTCCCACGACGGATCCGGTTCCCGGAGTTCGACGGTAGCAACAACGACCGAAATATCGGTAGATCATTGTCCTGATGCTCGGTCCTTCCCATCAACCGAATCCGCGCATTGCGACAGCGCCGACTCCCCCAGCCCGACGCGCAGGAACTGCTGACCCTGTCGCTGGCGTGTGCTTCACTACCGGCGACCATCCGAGCACGAGGAAGGAACCACTGGGGTGACGAGCTGGCGCGATCTCGCGACGTTCATCCGGCAGCAGTACAAGGTCGTCCGGGACGAACCGGACGAACTACGCATCCGCATCCGCTTCCACCCGGAGGACGAGGAAGCCGAGGAGCGGACCCAGATCGTGGTGATCGCGCGGGAGGTGCTCGACCGGCGGGACGAGTGGATCCAGATCGCGACGCCGTTCGCGCACGTCGACGAGGTGGATGTGCTCGGGGTGCTGACCGAGGTGGGCCACACGACCGTCGTCGGTGGTGTGGTCGTCATGGGCGAGTACCTGGTGCTGCGGCATTCGCTGCCGCTGGCCAACCTCGACCTCAACGAGTTCGTCGATCCGCTCGCGCTGGTCACCAGCTCCGCGGAGATGCTGGAGGAGCAGCTCACCGGGCGCGACGACTACTGAAATCCGGTTGCTCGTGCCCGGCGCGCGGGTAACCCTGGGGGCCAGCGAAAGGATCTTCCATGTTCACCGCCGTCGAGGGCGCCCGGGTGCCGATCCGCATGTGGGCCGATCCGGGGTCCGTCGAGGACGCCGCTATGCGTCAGCTGCACAACGTCGCGAACCTGCCGTGGGTGCACGGTCTGGCCGTCATGCCGGACGTGCACTACGGCAAGGGTGCGACGGTCGGCAGTGTGATCGCGATGCGGGACGCGGTCTCGCCCGCCGCGGTCGGCGTGGACATCGGCTGCGGCATGAGCGCGGTGCGGACGTCGTTGACCGCCGTCGACCTGCCCGACGACCTGGGCGGGCTGCGGCGGCGCATCGAGGACGCGGTGCCGGTGGGCTTCGCCATGCACCGCACCCCGGTCGACCCGGCGCGGGTGCCCGGCACCGGCGGGTGGCACGATTTCTGGTCGGAGTTCGGGCACCTGCACGAGGGCGTGCAGAACCTGCGTGACCGGGCGCGGGCGCAGATCGGCAGTCTCGGTGGCGGCAACCACTTCATCGAGGTGTGCCTGGAGCAGGGCGGCGCGGACGAGGGCCGGGTGTGGCTGATGCTGCATTCGGGCTCCCGCGGCATCGGCAACGAGCTGGCCAAGCGGCACATCGACGTCGCACGCAGGCTGCCGCACAACGCGGACCTGCCGGATCGCGATCTGGCGGTGTTCGTCGCGGGCACGCCCGAGATGGCGGCCTACCGGCGCGACCTGTTCTGGGCGCAGGAGTACGCGGCCCGCAACCGGGCGACCATGGTGGCGCTGGTGCAGCAGGCGCTGGCCGCCACGGTGCCGGGTGTGCGGTTCGACGAGCCGATCTCGTGCCACCACAACTACGTCGCCGAGGAGACCTACGACGGCGTCGACGTGCTGGTGACCCGCAAGGGCGCGATCCGGGCCGGGTCGGGTGATCTCGGCATCATCCCGGGCAGCATGGGCGCGGGCTCCTACATCGTGCGCGGGCTCGGCAACGAGGTTTCGTTCCACTCGGCGTCCCACGGCGCGGGGCGGCGGATGTCGCGGACGAAGGCACGCAAGTCGTTCACCGCGGCCGACCTCGCCGCCCAGACCGAAGGCGTCGAGTGCCGCAAGGACACCGGCGTGGTCGACGAGATCCCCGCAGCGTATAAGGACATCGAGTCGGTGATCAAGGCGCAGACGGATCTGGTGGAGGTCGTCGCGCACCTCAAGCAGGTCGTCTGCGTCAAGGGCTGACCGGTTCACGCCGCACCGGGACGGAGGACGTAGCCGGTGTACTGGTACTCGTCGCCGTGTTGGCGTCGCATCGCGATCTCGGCGCGGGCTCCCGCGACGGCTTCGGCCATCGCGGGGTCGCCGGCGAAGGAGTCGGCGCGGACGGCCAGGTGGTCGTAGAACTCGTCGAACCAGTCGCTGTCCGGCATCGGCAGGACGGCCTCGACGCGGTATCCGGCCTCGCGGGCGGCGGCGGTGTTCTGCTCAGTCGTCCTCAGTGGATAGTGCGCGTCCCAGAATTCCCGCACCGCGACGGAAGGTGCACCGGTGGCCCATTCGCATTCGGTGAGCACCAGCGCGCCACCCGGTGCGAGCAGCCGTCGCCAGGTCCGCAGCGCGGTGTCGAACCCGACGACGAACACGGAACTTTCCGCCCACAGCAGGTCGAACGCTCCGTCGGGGAACGGCGGGTCGGCCATCGACGCGTTGACCGTGTCGAGGTCGAGGCCGTCGGCCGCGCGGGTCAGGTCGTCCAGGAACGGCTGGTGGGTGTCCAGCCCGGTCACACGCGCACCCGCACTGGCCAGCACGAGCGCGGACCGGCCGGGGCCGCAGCCCAGGTCGAGCACGCGAGGCCGGTCCGGCAGCGGCGCGGCGAGGTCGAGCAGGCGACGGGTCGTGGCGTCCGAACCCGGCCCCTGACGCGGCAGGCCGTGGAACAGCGTGAAGAAGGCTTCGCTCACGTGCGGTAGCCTCACCCGCTCCGCGGGCGAACGCAACCGAATTCAGCCGGCCAGGTCGACCTCGGCGGTGAGGACCCCGTGGTGGGCCTGCAGGTCCACGCACCACCTCTCGGACAACCGGTCCAGCACGTGCAACGGCAGCCGCAGCGGCGCGTGGCCCGGCAACCGGCGGCAGCGCAGCCCCTTGATCTCGGCGCGCACACTGACCCCCTCGATGTGCCGGACGCGTACCGTGAACGGCGGATAGGCGTGACGGCAGGCGAGGCTGGCGAGCGTGTCCACGACGATGAGCGCGCGCTCGGACTGTTCGCCGCGCTCGTGGGCGAGCAGCGCGCGAAGGTGGCGCCGGAGTTCGGCGAGGTGTGGCGCTCCGAGAAGCGGCACGCCCGTGGTTCTCTCACAGGTTTGCGTCATCGAGTCCGGCAAGGCGATCCTCCGCTGCACTTTCAACGGGCGAGAGCGTCGTTGTACCCCGGTCAAGAGAACCCGAAACCTGCTCAAACCGACCGTGTGCGGGACAGGCCGGGCGCGACCTCCGCGATCCGTTGCCGCATCGGCCGCTGCCGCAGCGCCTCGATCGCCTCGTCGACCAGGCCGCTCAGCGGATATCCCAGTTCGGCCTCGAACTCCTTCGCCGCGGTGGTGGTCGCGGCCCACTCGGCGTCCAGCACGGGCAGCAGCTCCTCGGCCTTGGCCGTCAGGTGCGCGATGCGCTGACGGGCGTCCGCCCCCGGGCTCAACGTGACCAGGTCCGCCTTGACCATCTGGGCCACCGACTGGCTCACCGCCGAATGGGTCACCCCGATCGTCTCCGCGAGGTCCCGGATCGGCTGCGGACCGGTGGCCGCCAGCGCCCGCACGATCGGCGTGAACCGCGGGCGGAACCACTCCAGGCCGAGATCGGCGTACACCGCCGCCACATCGCCGTCCAGCAGCTCCAGCAGGTGACGCAGGCGAGTGGCGAGCAGTTCGCGGCGAGGAATTGTCACAGCGCTAATATAACAGCACTGTCAGATCTGGAGGGACCATGACCCAGCTCCACCCATCCGCGAAACCCCACGCCGAAGGTCTGCTCGATGTCGGCGACGGCAACCGGATCCACTGGATGACCTGCGGCAACCCGGACGGCAAGCCCGTCGCCGCCGTCCACGGCGGACCGGGCCAGGGAGCGTGGACCAGCTCACGCGGCTACTTCGACCCCGACCAGTACCGCGTCATCCTGTTCAGCCAGCGCAACTGCGGCCGCAGCACCCCGCACGCGAGCGACCCGGCCACCGATCTCACGCACAACACCACCGCGCACCTGATCGCGGACATGGAGCTGCTGCGCGAACACCTCGGCGTCGAGAAGTGGATGCTGTTCGGCGGTTCCTGGGGTTCCACGCTGATCCTCGCCTACGCCGAAGCGCACCCGGAGCGGGTCAGCGAGATCGTGCTGTGTGGCGTGACGAGTTCGCGGCGGCGTGAGCTCGACTGGCTCTACCGCGGCGTCGGCCGGTTCTTCCCGGCGGAGCTCGAAAAGTTCCGGGCGGGCGCCGGTGACGTCGGTGGCGACACGTTCGACGTCCTGGCCGCCTACGCGCGTCTGATGGCCGATCCCGACCCGGCCGTCCGCTGGAAGGCCGCGCGGGACTGGAGCACCTGGGAGGACGCGGCGATCTCGCTCGAACCGAACGGCGTACCCAACTCCTTCAGCGACCGCCCGGACGACGATCTCCTGGCGATGACCCGCATCTGCGCCCACTACTTCTCCCATGCCGCCTGGCTGGAGGAGGGCGTGCTCATCCGCGAAGCCCACCGTCTCGCGGGAATCCCCGGCAAGCTCATCCACGGGCGGCTCGACCTGTCCGGACCGGTCGAGACCGCGTGGGAACTGGCCAGGGTGTGGCCGGACGCCGAACTGATCGTGATCGACGACTCCGGCCACACCGGCAGCGACGCCATGCGGGCGGCGATGCGCCGCGCCGCGGACGAGTTCGCGCTCAGGCCAGTTCGGGGATGACCTTGCGCGTGAAGAGGTCGAGCGACGTGCGGTCGTGGGCGGCGTCGGCGAAGTAGCCGATCGCGTACGACATGCCCAGGTCACGCAGCTCGGTGAGGTTCTCGGTGACCTGCTCCGGCGTGCCCACGAGCGGGCCGTTCGCGAAGCTCTGAACGGTCCGTTCGAGCACGTCGGCGGACACGAGCGGTGCGTAGTGCGACCGGATCCACGCCAGACGGTCGGCAACGTCCTGTTCGGTCTCGCCGACGATCACGTTGTAGTTCGCGGTGCGGACGATCGCGTCGAAGTCGGTGCCGACGTCCTTGCAGTGCCCGGCGAGAACCTCGGACTTGTGCTTGAAGCCCTCCGCGTCGCCGGCGAAGTTCGTATACCGGGCGTACTGGGCGGCGATCCGCAGCGTCTTCTTCTCGCCGCCACCGGCGATCCACAGTGGAATGCCGCCCTCCTGCAGCGGCAGCGGGTACGACATCGCGCCGTCGACCTGGTAGTACTTGCCGTCCAGGGTGGCGGAACCGTTCCGCCACATCTGCCGCATGATCTGCACACCCTCGTCGAGGCGGCCGATCCGCTCGCCCGCCGACGGGAAGCCGTAGCCGTAGGCCCGCCACTCGTGCTCGTACCAGCCGGCGCCGATGCCCATCTCGACGCGACCGCCGGACAGGACGTCGGTGGTCGCGGCGACCTTGGCCAGGTAGGCCGGGTTGCGGTAGCTCATGCAGGTGCACATCTGGCCCAGCCGCACCCGGCTGGTGGACACTCCGAGCGCCGCCATCAGCGACCACGCCTCGTGCGTGGCCTCCTCGACGGGCGCCGGAACCGTGTGGAAGTGGTCATACACCCAGATCGACTCATAGGGGCCGTTCTCGGCATACCGGGCAAGGTCGAGCATCGTTTCCCAGTGCCGGGCGGGCTCGATGCCCACCAGGTCCATTCGCCACCCTTGAGGAACAAACAGTCCGAAGCGCATGGACACCATGATCCCACGCGACCCGGCGTGATGAGCGTCCCCGTCAGCGGCTGATGCGGCCGGGCATCGGCTGTGGCTTGCTCGGCGGCCGCTGCGGGGTCGGCGGACGCCGTTGCCATGGACGTGAACTGGTCTTGCGCACCTGACCCCCCGGGACGGCCTCGACGGACATTCGTTGGCGAAGACTAACCACACCCGGAAGACAGGTTTCGAACCGCACCCTCGTTGTGCGACGAAAGTGACTGGAGGGACTGGTGTTTCGGTATTTCTCGTCGCCGGAAGATCAATTCGCGACAGTGTGACACAACGAACTCCGCCCCCTTGATCGCGGCCCGCACATTCAGCACGGCGGCGCCCGATCTGGCCGCCCGGCTTCGGGTTCACTGCAGCTCGCTCGCGCGCCAAGCAGTCCGATGTGGACTTCGTCGCCTGGTGTTCCTTCAGCAGGGCTCGGTGTTCGTGCGGCTCACCGAACCCGGCAACGAAAGCCGAACCAAGAGAGTGTCCTCGCCGGACAGGCAGACTCCGGGAGGACCAGGGCTCCCGCAGCCCGGTCCACCTTGGCGAGGCGGTCGCTATCCGAGTGTCACGTCTTCCGGTTCCCGGTCCGGCCGCAAGCCCCGCCAGGACGGTGCCCGCAACCTTCCGTCCGAAGTCCATTGCCGGAACTCCACCTCGCCCACCAGCTCGGGCTCCACCCAGTGCGCATTGCGGGCGTACTCCCTCGGCACCGGGCTGGCGAAGGGGCTCGTCCGGCGGGCGAGGGGGCGGAGGCGTGCCAGCACGTCGTCGAGCATCCGGTCGGTGAAACCTGTGCCGACGTGGCCCGCGAAACGCAGTCCCGCTTCCCCGTGCAAGCCGAGCAGCAGGGCTCCGAAGGTGCTGGATCGTCGGCCCTCGCCGGTGGTCCAGCCCGCGATCACCACCTCCTGTGTCCGGGTCAGCGGGGTTTTCACCCAGTGTGGCGAACGTGAGCCGGGCTGGTAGGGCGAGTCGAGACGCTTCGAGACCAAGCCTTCCAGACCGACCTCGCGCGCGGCCCGCAACAGTTCCGCGCCCTCCACCTCCCCGGCGCGGAAATGGCGCCGCACCCGCACCTCCGGGCGGTCGAGGCCCAACGTGAACAAGTGTTCCCGGCGGTCCTCGTACGGCAGCGGCATGCAGTCCAGCGAACCGGCGCGCAGCAGGTCGAACGTGAAGAACACCACGGGCACCGCGGCCAGGCGCGCAGGTGTCGGCACGGTCAGGTTCATCCGCTGCTGCAACCGCCCGAAATCCGGTCTGCCTTCGCCATCGAGGGCGACGACTTCGCCGTCGAGCAGCAATGTCCGCCGGTCCGCCCCCAGAACAGCCAGCTCCGGGTACGTCCCGGTCACGTCCCGCAGTCGCCGCGAGTACAGCCGCACCTCGCCGCCCGAAACGGCGGCCTGGCATCGCACGCCGTCGTACTTCCACTCGAACGCCCAGCCCTCGCTGTCCTGCACGGGTCCGGGAACGGCCAGCATGGGGGTGACGGGCTCCAGCATCCCCCGATGCTCCGCCCGATCGTGCTTGCCCGCCAGTCGGCCGGAAATGATCGGGATTCAGGCAAGGACGAGACTTTGCGCTTGGTCAGCGAAACGGCTTCTTCGGGCCTCAATCCCGCGCACCACTCCGGACGCATCATTCCGGCCGGCGGCCGAGGGGACATACGTCTTCGTCACCGGGCGGCGCGGGTCGTCCTACTTGTCGAGGAACGTGGTCGGTGCGGTGTTCACCTCGTCGGCGTGGGTCCAGAGCAGACCATGTGGGGCGCCGTCGATCTCGACGTAGTCGGCCTCGGGGAACGCCGCGTGGAAGTCGTCGCGGGCCACGAGGAACGGTTCGAGCGAGGCGAGGAATGCGAGCTTCGCCACTCGCTCATGCCCATAACGTGCCACATACCGGGCCAGCTCCCCGGTGCCCATCGAAAAGCCGACCAGCACCACGTCGCGCAGATCCATGGCCTCCCTGTCGGCTGGCGGAAAACACCGCCGTTCGTGACGACTTCATCGCCATGCATTCTCAGGTGCCGAGCGAACAACGGGCACACAGGTACGTCCCTGGGTCATCTGGCAGTCCTTGTGGTGAGAACGGTCAAGCGGCTCGAGCGGGAGTACCGGTGAGGGCGCGGAGCTGCTCGGCGTCGACGTTGGCGCCGAACGCAGGGGTGCCGGGTTCGAGCCGCGCGCCGACGGCGAGGTCACCGATGGCGAGCGGGTCGAACCCGAGCGTGTCGATCAGCTCGGACACGGCGACGAGGTCCTCAGGCGAGTCACCGGCGATCGCGATCGCCTTGCGCCCGGGGTGGCCGGATGGAAGCGCCCCGTCTTCCAGATCGTGATAGCCCATGTGGTTGAGCGCCATGCTTGCCCGGCTCTCCAGCGGACGTGAGGTCGGCCTGGCCCCGGCCTCGTTCGCCGAGCACGCCTCCAAGACCAGCACTGGCATCATTCTTCGCGACGTGGTCACCCCGCCGATCGTGGCGGACCTTTCCGTGCTGTGGCGCGCGGACGATCCGTCACCCACCATCGCGACCGCCGTCGAAACCGCCCGGCAATGCGCCGAACACAACAAATGGCTACGCGATCCCAGCACGTGATGCGCGATGATGCGCCCGCGGCATGGGGCGGCACAGCCAGCCAGGGTCGCGAGCGACCCTGGCTGCGTCGTGGCGGGTCGCTGACCTCATCGCCGTGACCACCACACCGACACGACGGTCCACGCGCATGCCGCTGCGCGTCTCCGCGACCGTCGAACTGGTCAGCCTCGCCATTCTGGTCGGCAACAGGGCGACCGCGGACCCACCTGGCGCGCCCGATCGAGGAGCTGAACGCGACGAGAGGATCTGCCGCGCGACCGCTGAGTCGTGCCGGAAGCCGAGCAACAACCCCCGCGAGTTCTGAGACCAGGCCTCAAGGATCGAGCCTGGCCGTGGTCTGCAGCCCGGTGATGAGGACGTCGACGAGGCGCAGTGCCGAGCTTTTCCAGTTCTTGTCCGGGCTCACGTTCGCGATGCCGCCGATGGCGCGAAGCAGATCCAGCGGCTGAAGGCCGGTCGCGAGCGCCGTCGACTCCTGTGCATGCCGCACCAGCGCGTCGACGCTGGAGGCGAGCCGGTCCGACGAGTCGCGAAACAGCGGCTCCGGGCCCCGCAGCAAGGTGTCGAGGGCCCCTGACATGCCCTGTTTCGTGTCGAGGAAATCGACGAACATCACCAGCCACTCGCGCAGGGCGGCGATCGGATCGAGCTGCGCGGTGAGGGATGTGGCCGCGGCGACGAGCGTGTCGACTTCGTCCCGGTAGATCGCCTCGATCAACGCGTCGCGCTGGGGAAAGTGCCGGTACAGGGTGGCGATGCTGACCCCCGCCTCGCGCGCCACGCGTTCCAGGCTGGCGTTCGCCCCCTGGTCGGCTACGACGTTCCTGCCGGCGGCGACGAGGCGCGAGCGATTGCGCGCCGCGTCGGCGCGCGGCTTGCGCACCGGTGATGTCGTCGGGCCTTCGCTGCCGCTTTGCACGGAATCGAGCCTAAGCGTAGGGTCTCTACGGGTCCAGTACGTAGTACCCCTACGTTTAGCCGGAGGAGGAGAGATCATGTCCAAGCGCGTCATCCTGATCACCGGCTCGACCGACGGCGTTGGACGCGAACTGGCCGTGCGACTCGCCGCCCCCGCAACACATCTGCTCGTCCATGGCCGTGACGCGGAGCGCGGGGCCGCGGCGACTTCCAGCATCGAGCGCAGGCGGTTCAGCGTCCTTCGTTCGGGCCGACTTTGCGTCGTTGGCCGAAGTCCGCGCGTCGGCCGAGGGCGTCCTGCGCGAGCACGACCACATCGACGCTCTGGTCAACAACGCCGGAGTGTCGATCCCGAGCGGACCGCGCCGCGAGAGCCTGGACGGGTTCGAACTGCATCTCGCGGTCAACCATCCGGCACCGTTCCTGCTGACCCACCTGCCACTGCCCGTGCTCGGAACCGCGCGGCCTTCGCTCGTGGTGAACGTGGCCTCCGCGGGCCAGAGCTCCGTCGATTTCGAAGACCTGACCGCCAACTGCTTGCATCCGGGAACACACCTCGACACCACCATGGTGCGCGCCGCCGGCATCGCACCCGCCGGTACGGCGGAGGAAGGGGCCAATGCGGTGCATCGGCTTCTCTCCGCCGAGAGACTGGCGCACTCCACTGGCCGGTATTTCGACGGCGTGCGCGAGACGCGGATGCATCCGCAGGCCTACGACTTCGACGATCGGGCCCGGCTACGCGGCATCAGTGAGCAACTGACGGCGCTCGATCAGGGAGACTGAGCCACTCATGAGCGACTTGATACCACGATGGCGTTCGCGCTTAATCGCCATGAGAGCACCATTTTGTGGCCACTGAAACACGGAAAGGAACCAAGATGGCCAACTATCAGTTCACGGTCACCCACAAGATCATGGCAACGCCACAGCGGGTCTACGACGTATGGCTCTCGCCAGACGATCCGCGCGGCCCTTGGGTCGGCGACGGACAACGCGCGCTCGACGCGCGGGTGGGCGGCCGGTACAACTGGTTCGACCACAATTTCTCGGACCTGGGCGGGGGCGGCGGGGCGTGGGACCACTGGGGGGAGTTCACTCGCCTGGAACCTGGCAAGTTGATCGAATACACGTGGACGTCAGAGTGGACCGATTACTACGAGACCAAAATTCTCGTCGAGTTCGCGGTCGATTCCGATGACCCACGATTCTGCGCAATAACACTGACGCAGAGCAATCTGCCCGACAACTGGCACGGCCACGAGCACAGCAAGGCCTGGATGCGTATTCTTGGTGAGATGAGTGCCAGGTTCTGGGGTAACGCCGAACGAGTTTCGAGGGTGTAGAGCTCGACTCATGTGATGAGTGTGCGGAGTCGGCGTGCGGCCTGGCAGGCTTGCGCCGCCGCGGACCGCGGCGGGACTTGATCGCCGCGATCGCCATTACCAGCGGTGTGAGGGCGTGGAGGTCGTGGGTGTTGGCGGCAGAGACGCCGATCACGAGCGGGCTGGCAGCTTCACGATGACCGACCTGCTGCTCTTCGCCGCGGGCGGCAAACCGGAAAACCTCAACCCACTCGGCGACAAGTCCTGACCGCACGTCCCCCCCAAGCGGCATTGGTGGCGTCTGACGCTACCAATGCCACATCGGGAAGCGTCGGCTCGCGCGGGGGGCGGGTCAGCGTGGCGGGCGTTCGTCGGCGAGCGCGGCGACCGAATCGGTCAGCCCGAACCGGTCGCGGACCCGGCACAGGAAGTCCGGTTCCTCGAAACGGACCAGGCGCGCCCGGCGGGTCGCGGCCTGCACGGTGATCCAGTCGCCCGGCTCCAGCACGCCACGCAGCTGCCCGTCGACGCTGACCGCGGCCTCGCCGGAGTGCTCCAGCACCCGGATCCCGACCCGCTGCCGCGGCGCGAGCACGACGCTGCGGTTGAACACCATGTGCGGTGCGACCGGCGTGAACACCAGCGCGTCCAGGCCGGGCGAGACGATCGGACCGCCCGCGGAGAAACTGTAGGCGGTGGAACCGGTCGAGGACGCCACCACGAACGCGTCGGTGGAGTAGACGGCGAACTGCTTGCCGTCGACGTAGACCGCGAGGCTCGCCTGCCGGTCCCTGGCGAGCTTCTCGACCACGATGTCGTTGAGGCCCAGCACGTCGAGCTGGATGCCGTCACCGTTCACGAGGTCCTGCCGCGTGGGGGGCGGCGGCAGCACCGGGCCGCGCCCGTAACGCAGCATCGGCTCGATGCCCTTCGGGATGCTCAGCGGCCTCGACGCGCACATCGTCAGCGTCATCCGCGAGTCCACGTGGTAGGCACCGTCGTTGACCGCGTCCAGCGCGGTGATCACGTCCTCGGTCGCGACCTCGGTGAGGAACCCGACGCGCCCGACGTTGACGCCCAGCACCAGCGACTCCACCGGCGCCGCGACACGCACCCCGCGCAGGAACGTGCCGTCCCCGCCGACGGTGACGATCAGGTCCGGGTTGCCCGCGCGCTCGGCCTCCTCCTTGGCGTGCAGGCGGTGACCGTCGAAGTCGTCCCACACGTCGATGTCGGTGCACTGGACGCCCCGGCCTGCCGCCCACGCACGCACCTCACCTGCGGTGCGCCGCGCGGTCTCCTTCCCGCCGTGCACCACCAGACCGATCCGGGATACCGAAGCCATGACCCTCCTCGCTACGCCCTCCTTCGTACCAGGGCGGGGGCGGCCGCGTCAGGACGCGAGTGGCTCGGCACCCTCCGGAACGGTGACGACGGCGGGTTTGGACAACTCGGCGCAGCTCACCCGCAGTTCGGCCGGCCTCGGCGTGGCCCACGTGCCGAGCATCAGGAAAGTGACGGACTCGCCCGGACCGAGGTCGGTCACCTCGGGCAACCGTCGCGTGAGGGAACGGTCGTAGCCCTCGCCGAAACCGACGCGCACGCCCGTGGCTGGCACTCCGCCGCTGTTGACCAGGCGGTACCACTGCTGCGGCAGGGCGTCCAGGTCGAAGCGGGGCACCGGCCCGCCGCCACGCCCGCTACGCCGTCCGGCGGACCGGCGGCCCACCCAGAAGGCCGGCACCACGGCCACCACCAGTACCGCCAACTCGATCATCAAGCGCACATCCCGCTGATCGTCCGTCCGGGGCAATCCGCTACGTCCGGTGATCAACCTGTGATGCGCTTCCACCCTCTTCAACCCGTCGTCCACCAGGCATTCGGGCTGCGGCAACCTGGCGAACCTAGCGTGTGCGGGCTTCGTCCCCGAACCCCGAAAAGGTGACGCATGTCCGATCGCTCCCCCACGCGCCGTCAGGTCCTGATCGCCGGGTCCGCCACTCTCGGCGTGGCCGCCGTCTCCGGCTGGGGCACCGCCTCCGCCAGCCCCGTCCGCGAGCCCTTCACCCTGGGCGTGGCCTCGGGCGACCCGCTGCCCGACGGTGTCGTGTTGTGGACCCGCCTCGCGCCCGACCCGCTCGCCGCCGACGGGCTCGGCGGCATGCCGTCGCGGATCGTCCCGGTCGAATGGCAGGTCGCGACGGACGAGCGCTTCCGGCACGTGGTGCGCGCCGGCGCGGAGATCGCCCGGCCGGAGTCCGCGCACACCGTGCACGCCGAGGTGTCCGGGCTGCGTGCCGGCGCCGAGTACTTCTACCGCTTCCGCACCGGCAACCAGATCAGCCCGGTCGGCCGGACCAAGACCGCGCCGCGGCCGGGCGCGCGCCTGGACAGGTTCTCGTTCGCGTTCGCGAGCTGCCAGAACTACCCGGAGGGCTTCTACACCGCCCACCGCCACCTCGCGGAGGAGGACCTCGACCTGGTCGCGTTCCTCGGCGACTACATCTACGAGGGCGTGGGCACCAGCAAGATCGGCCGCAGCCACACCCCGGCCGCCGAGATCTTCACCCTCGCCGACTACCGCGTGCGGCTGGCCCAGTACAAGGGCGACGCCGACCTGCAGGCCGCGCATGCCGCGTTCCCGTGGGCCGTCGTGTTCGACGACCACGAGGTGGAGAACAACTGGGCGGGCGACATCTCCCAGCCCGACACCGAGCCCGACCAGGACCCGGCCGTGTTCCGGCAGCGCAGGGCGCAGGCGTTCCAGGCCTACTGGGAGCACATGCCGCTGCGCCGCGCCCAGCACCCGAGCGGCCCGGACATCCGCATCCACCGGCGGCTCACCTTCGGCGACCTGGTCGACCTGCACCTGCTCGACACCCGCCAGTACCGCGACGACCAGGTCGCGGGCGACGCGCGGCTGGACCCGTCGCGCACGATCCTGGGCGCCCGGCAGAAGGAATGGCTGCTGCGCAATCTCGCCGGGCGGACCGCCCGGTGGAACGTACTGGCGCAGCAGGTGTTCTTCGCGCAGCGCGACTTCACCTCCGGCACGGCCGACTCGTTCAGCGACGACGCGTGGGACAACTACTACGTCGAGCGGAACCTGGTGCGCGAACGGCTGGCGCGGGCGAGCAACCCGGTGGTCATCACCGGTGACGTGCACGCGAGCTACGTGGCGGACGTGAAGGCGGACTTCGAGGACCCGTCGTCGGCCACGGTGGCCACCGAACTGGTCGGCACGTCCATCACCTCGGGCGGCGACGGCACCGACCAGAACGCCGGTGACGCGGTGCAGCTGGCGGAGAACCCGCACATCAAGTTCATCAACCGCAAGCGCGGCTACGTGCGCAACACCATCACACGGGACTCGTGGACGGCCGACTACCGGATCGTCGACTACGTGACGCGGACCGGCGCGCCGATCCAGGACCGCGCGCGGTTCGTGATCGAGGACGGCCGCGCGGGGGCGCAGCAGGCGTGACGCGGGCCCCTCACCCGCCGTGCTCGGTCAGGCGGCGGGTGAGGAGGGGGCGAGCACACCTCAGCCGAGTTCCCACCACCGGACCGCCCCGTCGTGCCCCGCCGCGACGAGGGTGCGGCCGTCCGGGCTGAACGCGAGCTGCGTGACGTGCTCCTCGGGTCCGAACAGCGTGGCCCGGTGCCGCCCGCTGGCCGGATCCCACAGCCGCACCGCACGCTCACTCGACGTGGCGAGCGTCGTGCCGTCCGGGCTGAACGCCAGTGCGGTCACGTAACTCGCCCGGGGTTCGAGGGTCAGGACGGGATCGCGCCACAACCGGATCGTGCTGTCCACGCTGCCGCTGGCCAGCGTCCCGTCCGGCGAGTAGGCGAGCACCTCGATGCCGCCGCCGTGACCGGTGAACGTCGTCGAAGCACCGGTGGCCAGGTCGATCAGCTGCCCGCTGCCGTCGAGACCTCCGCTGGTCGCCAGGGTGCGCCCGTCCGGTGCGAAGGCGAGCGCGTGGCCGTACCCGTCCGGCCGGACGGACAGCACCGTGGCGGTGCCGGCCAGGTTCCAGGCGCGGACCGTGGGACGCATCAGCGGCGGCCCGTTCCGTCCAGGCGCTCGGCGTAGCTCGCGGCGAGCATGCCGCCGTCCGGGCTGAACGCCAGCTTCTGCACGGGCGCGTCCGGTCCGGCCAGCGTGGTGACCTCGTCCGTGCCCAGCCGCCACAGCGCGACGGTGCCGGACCAGTCGCCGATCGCGAGAGTCGTGCCGTCCGGGTTGAACGCCACCGAAAGCACGTGCGCGTCGGCGGTGTAGACGAGTCCCGGTTCTCCGGTCCCGGCGTCCCACAGGCGTGCCGTGGCGTCCCCGCCCGTGGCGAAGAGGTGTCCGTCGGGGTGGAAAGCGACCGCGTTCACCGGGCTGGTGTGCCCGATCAGGGTCCTGTCGGCGGTGCGGGTCTCGACCGGTGCGGTGATGCGTGATCTCGTCACGATGTCCTCGTTTCCCCAGGAGCCGGTTCTCCCAATCTAGTCCGGAAAACCCTTTGACGGGGCCGCGTTCACCGGGGACCCTGACCGGTACCGGATCCTGACGCGTCGCCCGCCCGTTCCGGTGCGCCCGGCTCCACACCGGATGCACGGTGCGGTTCGCTGGGCGTGCGTTCGCGGGCCCGCCTACCGAGCGGGCCGTCCCCGGCCGGCGCGGACCGATGCCGCGCCGGCCGGGGCCACGGCTTTCAGCGTGCGCAGGATCGGCGTCGTCTCCAGGTGGGTGATCGCGGGCAGCGCGAGCCGCGTCGTCAGGTACCGGTGCAGGGCTTCGGTGTCCGCGCACAACGCGTTCGCCAGCAGGTTGGTGCGGCCCGTCGTGGCGGCGACCACCGCGAGTTCCGCGTGCCCGGCCAGTTCCGCCGCCACCACGTCCAGCTGAGCGGGCGGCACGGACATCCACAGCAGCGCCGAAGCCGTGACGCCGAGCCGCGAGTCGTCGACCTCGACGTCGAAGAACAACGCGCCGCGGGTCCGCAGGTGCTCGATCCGCCGAGCCACCGTCGACGCCGACCACCCCGTCACCGCGGCGAGGGCGGCGTAGCCGACGCGGCCGTCCTGGGCCAGCGCGGCCAGCAGGGCCCGATCGGCGTCACCGAGATCCACTGGTTCACCCGATCCCGTCGGACGGGCCAGTTCCTGTTGTTGCGCAAGGGAAAGTGCGTCGACGTGGCCGCGCCAGGCCGTCGGGCCACCGAGGTAGGTGTGCAGCATGTAGTGCGCCGACACCGAGGTCACGCTCGACGTGCGCGGAACGTCGCGTAGCAGCAACGAGTTTCCCGCACCCGGTTCGGACCGCACGATCGCCACGATTTCCGTTCCCCCGGAGGTGAGCCGCACCCACGCGGTGTCCGCCCGGCGCGCGAGGGCGTGCGCGATGTCGTGCGCCGGGCCCGGCGTCGCGGTCAGCCGGACGATCCACTGCTGCTGCCGTGTCCCGGCCGCGTCGGGTAACCCGGTGACACGCAACCCGGCGTCCCGGACGAGCCGCTGGTAGCGCCTGGTCACGGTCTGCGTCGAGGTGCCGAGCACGTCCGCGATCTCCGTGAAGGGCGCCCGCGCGTCGAGGTGCAACGCGTGGAGCAGCCCGCGATCGAGGTCGTCCAGCGCGGTCATATCCATCACAGTAGCGCCCTAATACGAGAAGATCCGTCAGATCTCACGGCACGAGTGGAACCGGGTGGATGCGCTCCCCACGCTGTCGCTCCATGCGATACCGAACAGCGGCGCTGACCGCGCTCCTCACCGCCGAAGCGATGAACCTGCTCGACTCGACGATCGTCCAGGTCGCCGCACCGGCCGTGCACGCGGACCTGCCCGGCCCGGTGTCGGACGTCCAGTGGTTCAGCGCCGCCTACACGTTGCCGTTCGCGGTGCTGCTGATCACCGGGGGGCCGCCTCGGGGACCTCGCCGGGCGGCGCCGCGTGTTCCGGCTCGGCGTGGGCGCGTTCGTGCTCTCCTCGCTCGCCTGCGCGCTCGCGCCCACCGCCGTCCTGCAGGGCGCCGCGGCCGCCGTGATCATCCCGCAGACCATCGGCCTGATCCGCGCGATGTTCACCGGCCCGGCGCTGTCGCGGGCGCTGGGCGCGATCGGACCGGTCATGGGCTTGGCCGCCGTATGCGGCCCGGTGCTCGGCGGCGTGCTCACCCAGACCTGGTCCTGGCGTTCCGCGTTCCTGATCAACGTGCCGCTCGGCGTCGCGGTACTGGCGCTCACCCGTCACCTGCCGGAGGACCGGGCGCCCGGCCGCCCGCGGCTGGACCTCATCGGGACCGCGCTGGCGATCGCCGGATCCGGCCTGCTCATCGGACCGCTCATCGCGGGTGGGACGACGATGTCCACACGCGACGGGCTGGTCTGCGCCGCCGGGGTCGTCGTGCTCACTGTCTTCGCCGTGCACCAGCGCCGCAGCTCGCACCCGTTGGTCGAACGCTCGCTGTTCGGCGGCCCGCGGTTTCCCGCCGCACTGGTGAACTCGCTGTTGTTCTTCACCGTGACCTCCGGGGTGACCCTCGTGGTGGTCCTGCACGAGCAACTGGAAGCCGGTGCGGACGCCCGCTCAGCCGGGCTGACGCTCGTGCCGTGGGCGGCGGGGCTCGGCGTCGCGTCCCGGGTGTCGGGGTCGTTCCTGGTGCGCCGCTTCGGAACCGCGGTGATGCCCGCGGGGATCGTCGTGCTCGCCGCGGGTCTGCTCGTCGCGGGCCACACCGCGGACCGCGTCGTATTCCTCGGCGCCCTCGCGGTGATCGGGATCGGCGCCGGAATGTTCAGCCCGGCCTTCTTCACCTCCGCCCTGCACACCGTGGAACCGGCGGAAGTCGGCTCCGCGGCCGGCCTGCTCAACGCCGTGCAGCAACTGGGCGCCACGTTCGGTGTCGCGGTACTGGGCGGCGTGTGCCTCACGGGTGGTGCGACCGCCGCCTACCGCCTCGCCGTCGTGGTGGTGATCGGCGTCGTCCCGGCCACCGTGGTGATGACGAAAAAACGGAACTCCCGCGTCTTCCCGGACGGGGGTTATCGTGATTCGTGACCATTCCGCGATTCCGGCCGCGGACGTTGCGGTGGCGGGTCATCCTTCTCGTCGGCGGGTTTCTCCTGCTGCTCCTGACGACGGCGACCGTCGCCACCGTGGCGCGGTTCCACGTCAGCGACGTGGGTTCCCGGGTGCGGGAGGTACTCCGGCCGGCGCAGATCGCGACGGCCGGCCTCGGCCGTGCGTACGTCGACATGGAAACGGGTGAGCGCGGTTTTCAGCTCACCCGCGATCCGGAATTCCTGAAACCCTACGATTCCGGCCGGGAAGCGGCGGCAGCGGCACGCGACCGTCTCGGGCAGTTGCTCGGCGACGACCCCGGATCCGTCGCCATCCTCGCCGACATCGACGCCGCGGGCGAAGCCTGGCGCACCCGGGTCGCCGAGCCAGGGATCGCACTGGCCGGCCGCGGCGGCGCGGTCACCAACGAGCCCAGCACCGCGTTGTTCGACACCCTGCGCACCCGACTGGGCTCGCTGGAAAACCATGTCAACGCCCTGGTCGCAGCCGGGCTCGCCTCGTCCAGCGGCGCGAGCACCACGGCCAACGTGACGACCGCGGTGTGCGTGGGCCTCGCCCTCGTGCTGGGCCTCGTGGCGGCGTTCCTGGTGCGACGGTCACTGGTCGTGCCGCTGGACCGGCTCGTTTCGCAGGTGCGCGAGGTTTCCGGCGGCGAACTGCACCGCGAGGTCGAGGCCAGCGGCCCCGGCGAACTGGCCGAGCTCGGTACAGCGGTCGAGGCGATGCGGGTGCGGATCCTGTCGGAGACCGAGCAGGTCGCCGCGTCGGCCCACCGCATCGCCAGGCTGGAGGAGACCGACCGGATCGCGCGCAGCCTCGGCGACACCGCGATCCGGCGGCTCTACGGCATCACGCTCGACCTGCAGTCCGCGGCCGCCCGCTTCCCCCGGTCCGGGCCCGTGATGGCGACCGCGATCACCGGCATCGACCGCACCATCTCCGCGTTGCGAACCTCGGTGTACGGGTCGGCACCGGCCGGGACGCCCGCCACGCTGCGGGCGCAGGTCAGCGAGGTGGTCGGGGAGCTGGAGACGACCAGGGGCGCGGCGCCCGGCCTGCTGTTCACGGGCCACCTCAGCGCCGAACCACCCGTGGACGTCGTGGCCGAGCTGGTCCAGGTGCTGCGCGAACTGCTCCACGCCGCGACGGTCCCTGGGGGCGGCGCGGAGGAGGCGGAGCTCGCGCTCGCCGACGCGGCGATCACCTTGCGCGTCGTCGCGGCCGGACGGCCCGGCGTGCGGGAGGCGCTGGCCGGGGTGCGCGAGGGCGTGGTGGTCCGTGTCGGCCCGGACCGCGTCACGGCCGAATGGCGCCGTCCGCTACCGGGTTCGGGACCACCGGGTAAGCCGGTTCACCCATCTCCGCCAGCGCCGCCCGACGCCCCTCGGCGGTGAGGTGATCGAGGTAGAGGCGGCCGTTGAGGTGGTCGGTCTCGTGCTGGAAGCAGCGGGCGAGCAGGTCACGGCCGGGGATGGCGACCGGGTGGCCCGCCAGGTCGAAGCCGCGGACCGTGACGCGCGCGGCCCGCGGCACGACCGCCCGTGCCCCGGGCACCGACAGGCATCCCTCGGGGTGGGCGCCGGTCTCGTCGCCGCTGACCTCGACGACCGGGTTGACCACGTGCCCGGCGTGCCACAGCTCGTCCCCGGCGCGCTCGTAGCTCTCGGGGCAAAGGTAGACGAACACGCGCAGCGGCACCCCGACCTGGTTGGCCGCGAGACCGACACCGCGGGCGGTGCGCATGCTGACGAACAGGTCGGACACCAGCCGGCCCAGCTCGTCGCCGAATTCGGTCACGTCGGCGCACGGCTCGTGCAACACGGGGTTGCCCACCACGGTGACCGGCCGTGACTCGCCTCGCGCGTAGTGCGCGTCCAGGTCACCGCCGGTGGCGACGTCGTAGTGGATCTCGATCTCGGACATGCGACGAGTAAACCAACCGCGGCCTGCCCAGGTGGGGATCGGTACCGGCCGGGCGGACGCGTTTGCCCCCACTCGGGCCGGGTATGCGGGGAGAGCCCAGTTCGACGTGGACCGGAGGCAAGCAGAAGATGACCAAGGCTCGCGAAATCATGACGCCCGACGCGCGGTGCGTGCAGTCCAGTGAGACCGTGCTCGACGCCGCGAAGCGGATGGCGGAACTGCAGGTGGGGGCGCTGCCCATCTGCGGTGAGGACAACCGGTTGAAGGGGATGCTGACCGACCGGGACATCGTGGTGAAGGTGCTGGCGGAGGGCAAGGACCCCCGCGCGGTGAACGCCGGTGAACTGGCCCAGGGCGAGGCCGTCACGATCGGCGCGGACGACGACGCCGAGGAGATCCTGGCCACGATGACGAACCACAAGGTCCGGCGGCTGCCGGTGATCGACGGTCACGACCTGGTCGGGATCGTCGCCCAGGCGGATGTCGCCCGTGCCCTCAAGGACCCCAAGGTGGGCGACCTGGTGCAGGCCCTCTCGACCGACTGAGGTTCCGTTCGCAGCGCTGCATTCCGTGCTCCGGCCGGGTGATTCGCGACGTCCGACACGATCGGGTGGCGTTTTCCCGCTGGAGCACGGTTTTCTGTCGGTGGTGGCTCGTACGGTGACGCCATGAAGACGAAAGCCATCACCACGATCGCCCGTTGTCTCAAGTGGACACTTCGGCTGGTGCGGTTCGCCCGCACGGCGCGGTCCCGCCCGCACGGTGAACCGTGGGCTCCTTCGCGCCACCCGTCACCATCGGCTCCCGGCGCGGACCACTCCGGCGCGGCTGCGCCCCGTTCGCGACGGCGCGCGGACGGCCACGCGAGACGACGGCGATATCTGCCGCACGATCGTCCGCGGCGCCTCCCACATCGTCTTCCGCGGTGTCTTCCGGGCGCCGTCGCGGGGAGCGAGCACCGGTCAGTCCGCGTCCTCCAGGCGGAAGCCCACCTTCATGCCGACCTGGAAGTGCCCGACGGTGCCGTTTTCGATGTGGCCGCGGACTTCGGTCACCTCGAACCAGTCGAGTTCCCGCAACGTCCGCGCGGCGCGCTCGATCCCCCCGCGGATCGCCGCGTCGAGGCTTTCGCTCGACGAGCCGACGATTTCGGTGACGCGATACGTGTGCCCTGCCATGTCAGGCCTCCTTGCCCTCGGCGGTACCGGCCCCGGCATTGTCACCCGGCACGGCCACCTCCGCATCACACCGGTGCCGACGGCCGGTACGACCACATGCCAGGATCGGGGGTATGACACCTGAGGAGCTGTTGACCACCACCCGCAGCGTCCGGAAACGGCTGGACCTGTCCCGTCCCGTGCCGAACGAGCTGATCGAGCAGGCGATCACCCTCGCGTTGCAGGCGCCGACCGGCTCGAACCGGCAGGACTGGCACTGGATCGTCGTCACCGACGCCGGTCAGCGGGCCAAGCTCGCCGAGCTGTACGCGAAGTCCTACAACGCCTACCGGAGCATGGGCCCTGCTCCGGAGGAGCGCTACGCCGATGACCAGGACCGCGCCGCCACCCAGCGACGCGTCGTGAGCAGCTCCGACTACCTGGCCGAGCACATGGCCGAGGTTCCGGTGCTGCTGGTCCCGGCGATCCACGTTCCGGGCGGGAAGCTGCCCGAGGGCAACCAGGCCGGCTTGTGGGGTTCGATCCTGCCCGCGGTGTGGAGCTACATGCTCGCCGCCCGCAACCTGGGCCTCGGCACGGCGTGGACGTCTCTGCACCTGACCTACGAGCGGGAAGCGGCGGAGATCCTCGGCATTCCGGACCACGTCCGCCAGGCCGCGCTGATCCCGACCGCCTTCTACACGGGCGAGACGTTCAAGCCGGCGAAGCGGCAGCCGTTGCCGGAGATCCTCCACCACGACCGCTGGTGACCGGGTGCCCAGGAAAAGCGCGGCGTTCCTGCTCTACCGGCTGACCGGCGACGGGCGGCTGGAGGTGCTGATCGCCCACATGGGCGGGCCGTTCTGGGCGCGCAAGAACGAGCGGGCCTGGTCGATCCCGAAGGGCGAGTACACCGACGAGGACCCGCTGCCCGCCGCGCGGCGCGAGTTCGCCGAGGAGGTCGGTGAACCCGTGCTGACGGGCGAGATCCTCGATCTGGGCGAGGTCCGCCAGTCGAGCGGCAAGGTCATCACGACCTTCGCCGCCGAGGGCGACTTCGACCCGGCCGGTTTCGCGAGCAACACGTTCGAGATGGAGTGGCCCAAGGGTTCCGGCCGGGTGCAGGAGTTCCCCGAAGTCGACCGCATCGCCTGGACCGGCCCCGACCGCGCGGCCGAGCTGCTCGTCAAGGGACAGGTGCCCATCGTGGACCGCCTGCGGGAAACTCTGGTGGCGCAAGAAATCCTGACCACCTGACGGCGCACGACCACCGCCGGGCCAAAGCGCACCGTCGTGCCGTCAGCAACCATCACCATCGCTCAGCGGCACGCTCACACAGGGGAGGTTGCCTGGGACAGCGCACCACCGTCGCGCAGTGCCGCAAGCAGGACACGGTGCCGCAAGCAGGACACGGTGCCGCAAGCAGGACACGGTGCCGCCAGCACGGCGCCGTGACGCACCGGCCGTGCGGCGGCTCGTTCGACCGGCGCGTACAGCGCGGCGCGACGGCGCGTACAGCACCGCGCGGCGGCGCGGGCGTCGTCGCGCGGGCACGGCGCGGGCGTCGTCGCGCGGGCACGGCGCGCGACCGGGGCGAGCGCTCCCGACCCCAGCTCACGGGCCCAAGACAGCCCGCGCAACCGCCACCGCGCCCACCGTGGGGTCACGCGCCGAAGCGTGACCCCACCACCGCACAACGCGTTCAGGCGAGCGACACCGCCACCTGCTCCAGCTTGTCCAGCGACTCCTGCATGCCACCCTCCATGCCGGACTCGACGTGGCCGTCGCGGGTTTTCTGGTCCGGGTACTCCGCCAGCACTGTCAGTGTGGTGCGGCCCGCGTGCTCCGTCAGGGTCAGCGTGTTCACCGAATGGGCGTCCGGCAGGCCCTCGAAGGCCTCCGTGGACACGATGCGCTCGTTTTCGACGATCTCGCGGTACTCACCGTGGAAGGCGACCTCGAAACCGCCGTTCGCGGACATCACGTTGCGCCATCTCCCGCCGACCCGGAGGTCGATCTCCACCGAGGTGACCTCGCCGCGCTCGCCCGCCCACCAGCGCTTCACCAGCTCCGGCGTCGTCCACGCCTTCCACACCAGGCGCGCGGGTGCGTCGAACTCCCGCGTGACCAGGATCTGGTTGTCCGCCGGGAAGGTCACCACTGCCGTGCCACTACTCGTCACCGTGCTCATCTCCGTCCTCCATCTCCTTGAGTTCTTCCAGCACCACGTCGATGCGGTCGAAGCGCTCGGACCACAACCGCCGGTAACCGCTGACCCAGTCGTGGATGTCTTTCAGGGGCTGGGCGTTCAGCCGGTACACCCGCTGCCGCCCCGAGTCGCGCACCTCGACCAGCCCCACCTCCCGCAGGACCCGCAGGTGCTTCGACACCAGCGGCTGAGCCAGCCCGAGCACCGCGACCAGATCGTTCACCGGCTTCTCCCCGCCGGCCAGGAGATCGAGGATCTCCCGGCGCCGCGGCTCGGCCACCGCGTTGAACGCGTCCGCTGTCGTCGCTGCCCTTGCCATACCCCCATCGTATACCCATATGGGAATACGTCAACCCCTCTACCCTGAGGACATGACGCCTGCCGCGCTGAGGAAGCTGTGCCTGTCGTTTCCGGGAGCCCGCGAGGAGTTCCCCTTCGACGAGGGCACCAGCGTGTTCAAGGTCGCGGGCAAGATCTTCGCGCTCAGCCGCCTGGAGGCTCGGCCGCTGCGGGTCAGCCTCAAGTGCGATCCGGACCTCGCCGTGCAGCTGCGCCTCGACCATCCGGCGATCACGGCGGGCTACCACCTGAACAAGAAGCACTGGAACACCGTCGTGCTGGACGGGTCGGTGCCCGGCTCCCTCGTGGAGGAAATGACCGAGGACTCCTACGACCTCGTGGTCGCCGGCCTGCCGCGCCGGGAACAGGAGAAACTGCACTGGGTCGCGCTGAGTCACGAGAAGACCCCGCGCGGAAGCACTAACCTACGCGGGTGAACGTCGAGCTGCGCCTGTTGTCCCGCGTGACCTGCCGGGGCCGGGACATCACCGCGCCGAGGATGCGGGACCTTCTCGCGCTGCTCGCCGCCGAGTTGCCCGCCGGCTGCGGCACCGCCCGTCTCGTCGAGGGTCTGTGGCCCGACGAGCAACCGGACAACCCCGTGAAGGCGCTGCAGATCCTCGTCTCGCGGACCCGGTCCCGGCTCGGCGCCGACCTCATCGCCGGCACGCCCACCGGCTACCGCCTCACGCTCGAACCCGGCCAGGTCGACGCCGCGGCACTCCTGCGGCACGCGGCCGCGGCCCGCACCCCCGACCCGGCGACAGCCCTCGCCGAAGCCGACGCCGGACTCGAACTCTGGGACGGTTCGGCCGACGACGCCCTCGACCCGTTGTCCACGCTGCGCCGCGAACGCCGGAGCGCCCACCGGTTCCTGACGCGTGCCCGCGGCTTGGCCCTGTCCCGGCTGGGACGGCACACCGAGGCCGTCGAACCGCTCACCGGGGCCGCGGCCGATCATCCACGGGACGAGGAACTGCTGCTGGAACTGCTGCGCTCCGAGTCCGCCACGGCGGGCCCGTCAGCGGCGCTGGCCCGATACGAGGCGTACCGGCGCACCCTGCGCGACGATCTCGGCACCGATCCCGGCCCGGACCTCCAGGCGTGGCAACGGGAAGCGCTGACCAGCCCGGTGCCGGTGGTCCGGCACGGCATCCCGCACGACCCCAACCCGCTGCTCGGCCGCGCGGACGACATCGCCGCGCTCACGAGCCTGCTGCGCCGGTCCCGGGTCGCCTCGATCGTCGGCCCCGGCGGGCTGGGCAAGACCCGCCTCGCGCACGCGGTGGGCCGCGACGCGGAGCAACCGGTCGTGCACTTCGTCCCGCTCGCCGGTGCCCGCGTGGACGAAGACGTCCTCAGCCAGGTCGCGACCGTGCTCGGGGTCGGCGAACCCCGCCGGACACCGTCGATGCGCCTGCCCGACGAGCTGACCGGTGTCATCGAGATCCTCGGCGCCGCACCGTCCCTGCTGATCCTGGACAACTGCGAACAGGTCCTCGACGGCGTCGCCGACCTCGTCCGGTCCCTGGTCTCGGCGACGCGTGGCCTGCACGTGCTCACGACCAGCCGAGCCCCGCTCGGCCTGTCGTCGGAGTCGGTCTATCCGCTCGCGGAGCTGGACCTGGCCACCACGGCCGAGCTGTTCACGCAACGCGCGCGGGCCGCGCGCCCGGGCGCCGACCTTCCCGCGGACACCGTGACCGAGCTCTGCCGCCATCTCGACGGCCTGCCGCTGGCGGTCGAACTCGCGGCGGCACGGGTGCGGGTCCTGTCGGTCACCGAAGTCGCCCGGCGCCTCGACGACCGCTTCGCGCTGCTGCGCGGCGGCCCTCGTGACGCGCCGCACCGGCACCGCACCCTCCAGGCGGTGGTCGACTGGAGCTGGCATCTGCTCGACGAACGGGCGCGGGCCGCGATGCGCACGCTGTCGGTGTTCCCCGGCGGGTTCACCGAGGACGCGGCGCGGCACCTGGTGGGCGAGCGCGACACCCTCGACCTCCTCGGCGAGCTGTCCGGCCAGTCCCTCCTCAAAGTCACCGACACGCCCGCCGGCACCCGGTTCCGGATGCTGGAAACCGTGCGCGAATTCGGCGCGGCCCGCCTCGACGAGGCCGGGGAAACCGAGCGCGTCACCGAGGGGTTTCTCCAGTGGGCCCGGGATTTCGGGCTGGCCCATCACGAACCGGTGTTCGGCGCGAACCCCTACCCGGCAGGCGAGCGCATCCGGGCCGAGCAGGACAACCTCGTGCTGGCCCTGCGCCTGTCCGTCAAGCGTGGCGACGGGCCCACGGTCGCCGCGGCGGCGGCCGCGCTGGGCGCCTTGTGGGTCGCCGACTCCAACTTCGGGCGGCTGGACGCGCTCACGGTGGACGTGCCGGACGTGCTCGCGCACTTCCACCCGAAGCCGGAGTTCGTGGAGGTGACCCGCGCGGCCGCGGCCGTGTGCGCCGTCACGACCTTCATGCTCCGGGGTCCGCGCGCGGTGCGTTCGCTGATCGTGCTGCGGCGGCTGCCCGAGGCAGCACCGACCACCGTGGTGCGGGCGCTGTCCACGGTGCTGAGCTCGTTCCGGGAGATCATGCACCCGGACCGGCGGGTGCTGGACGCGATGTGCGCCAGCGACCATCCGATGCTCGCCTTCGCCGCCAACAGCGTGGACAGCTACCGGTGGGAGACCGAAGGTCGTCCCGATCACGCCATCGCCGCGGCGCTGCGCATGCTCGAAGTCACCGGCGGCCCGGCCATGCCGTGGCTCCGCCTGATGGCGCACGCCCGCCTCGGCGAGCTGTACCTCAACAGCGGTGACGCCGCGGCCGCCACCCACCAGCTGCGGTCGGCCATGCGGGTGCTGGAAGCGCACGCGCCCTGGCCCGACACCACGGGTGTGCGATGGGGCCTCATGCTCGCCGCCCTGCAGGCGGGCGACGTGGACGAGGCCGAGCGCTGGCTCGCCAGGGCCTCCCGGGAAGCCGTCGAGGACCGGTTCGACGTCATCACCTTCGACCTCGGCGTTCGGGCGGAGATCGCCTTGGCGCGCAACGAAATCGACCGCGGGCTGGCCCTGTGGCGACAGGCGGTGACCCAGCAGCGGAACAGCGGCGGCTTGACGGTGCGCGAGCCGCCGGGGCTGGACTCGTGGAAGCTGGAGCTGATGAGCGTCACCGTGGTGGCGCACACGCAGCACGGCAGGTCCGGCCTGGTCGCCGATCTTGTCGACGAGCTGACCGGTCTGGCGCGATCGTTGTTCGGCGACGCGGCGGCCCGGTTGCCCGCCTACCTCTTCGGCGCGCCGATCCGTGGCGCCGTGCTGCTCGCTCTGGGCCTGGTGACACTGGATCGTGGCGATCCGGCCGGGGTGCGGATGATCGCGCTGGCGGAGCGGATGGGGTTCCTGCGCAACTTCCAGCCGACCATGGCACCGGCCGGATTCCGCGCCACCGCCGAAAAAGCCGACGGGCCGGCCTACGCCGACGCGGTGTCGGAGTACGCCGGCCTCGGGCCGGACGAGCTGCGCACGGCGGCGCTGGCGCTGATCAGCGAGTCGGTTCCCGGTTGAACAGCGCCTTGGACCACAGGTAGCCCAGCAGCGCGATGCCCGCGCCCCAGCCGACGGCGGCCCAGCCGTACCAGCCGATCGGGGTGCCGGCCAACAGACCGCGCAGCGTCTCGATCACCGCGGTGAACGGCTGGTATTCGGCGAACCAGCGGATGCCCCCGGGCATCGAGTCCAGTGGCACGAACGCGCTGGACAGGAACGGCAGCAGGAACGTCATGGGCAGCACGACGTTGCTCGCGCCCTCCGGCGTCTTGGACAGCTGGCCGAGCGCGGTGGAGAACCAGCTCAGGCCGAGCGTGAGCAGCAGCAGGACGGCGATCACGAGCAGCCAGTCCGCGAACCCGGCCGAGGCGCGGAACCCCATCAGCAGGGCCACGCCGAGCACCAGCACGACGCTGATCACGGTCTGGATCACGTTGCCGACGACGTGCCCGGTGAGGACGGACGCGCGGGCGATCGCCATGGTGCGCAGGCGGGCGACGATGCCCTCGGCGAGGTCGGTGCAGATCGCGACCGCGACCGGCGTCGTGGCCGAGCCGATGGTGAGCAGCAGGATGCCGGGCACGAGGTAGGCGAGGTAGTCGCCGCCCGCGGGCGCGCCGGTGAGCCCGCCGCCGATCGCGCCGCCGAACACGTAGTTGAACAACAGCAGCATCATGATCGGGATGGCGGCGACGCTGAACGTCATGGACGGGTAGCGCAGCGCGTGGCGGAGGTTGCGCCGCAGCATGGTGGCGGAGTCGGTGAGCGCGTGCATCAGTGGGAGACCTTCTCTGCGGTGGGGTGGCCGGTCAGGGCGAAGAAGACGTCGTCGAGGTCGGGCGTGTGCACGGACAGGCCCTCGGGCTCGATGCCGGCGTGGTCCATGCGGTCGAGCAGGGTGCGCAGGGAGCGGACGCCGCCGTCGCTGGGGATCTGCAGGGTCAGCGCGTCGTCGTCGCGGGAGACCTCGCCGAAGGTGCGGGCGGCGGTCTCCAGGGAGGACGTGTCGGCGAAGCGCAGTTCGACGTGCCCACCGGGGATGCGGCGCTTGAGTTCGTCCGGGCTGCCCTCGGCGACGAGCACGCCGTGGTCGAGCACGGCGATGCGGTCGGCCAGCTCGTCGGCCTCGTCCAGGTACTGGGTGGTGAGGAAAACGGTGACGCCGCGGGCGACGAGATCGCGGATGATGGTCCACATGGTGCGGCGGCTGCGCGGGTCGAGGCCGGTGGTCGGCTCGTCGAGGAAGATGATGCGCGGTTCGCCCATGAGGCTCATCGCGAGGTCGAGCCGCCGCCGCATGCCGCCGGAGTACACGGCGGCGAGCTTGCGGGCCGGCTCGACCAGGTCGAAGCGCGCCAGCAGGTCGGCGGCCCTCCGGCGGCCCTCCTGACGCGGCAGATGGTGCAGGTCCGCCATCAGCCACAGGTTCTCCTCGCCGGTGAGCTTGTTGTCCACGGCGGAGAACTGGCCGGTGACCCCGATGGCGGCGCGCACCGCGTCGGGCTCGGCGTCGACGTCGTGTCCGGCGACGCGGGCGCTGCCGGAACCGGTCCGCAGGTAGGTCGACAGGATCTGGACCATGGTGGTCTTGCCCGCGCCGTTGGGCCCGAGCAGGGCGAAGATCGAGCCGGCCGGAATCCGCAGGTCGATCCCGTCGAGCACGACCTTGTCCCCGAACGCCTTGCGCATCCCGGCGACCTCGATGGCCGGGGTGGCCGTGGTGGTGGTCAAAGCTCCTCCTGGTTGGTCGGTGTGCTGACCAGCTTCGGAGGGGCCGGTTTCAGGTGGGCTTCACCTCGGTTTCAGGGCTCGGCGGTACCTGTTCGGCGCCGGTCACGAACGCCTCCCGCTCGGCGGCGGGCTTCTCCCGCAGCGCGAGCACCGCGGCCAGCGTCACCAGGCACGCCACCAGCATGTAGCCGGACACCGACAGCGAGGTGCCGGTCTCCCCGACCAGCCAGGTCGAGACCAGCGGGGCGAATCCACCGCCGAGGATCGCGCCGAACGCGTAGGCGAAGGAGACGCCGCTGTAGCGGATGCCGGCCGGGAACAGCTCGCTGTAGGCGGCGGCCTGCGGTCCGTAGGTCAGGCCGAGTCCGAAGGCCAGCACGATCACCGACAGCAGCATCAGCGGCATCGACGTGGTGTCGAACAGCAGGAAGAACGGGAACGTCCAGGCGGCCATCGCGACGGTGCCGACGAGGTAGGTGCGGCGGCGGCCCCAGGTGTCCGACCAGGCGCCCGCCAGCAGCGTGAACACGCCCCACGCCACGGCGCCGACCATTCCGACGAACAGCATCGCCGTGCTGGACAGGCCCAGCGTGCGGGTGCCGTAGGAGTTGATGAAGGCGATCAGGATGTAGCCGACCATGTTGTTCGCGATGAACAGGCCGATCGCGATGACGAGTTCCCGGCGGTTGGACCGCAGCACCTCGGCCAGCGGCGCCGACCGGCGAGCGCGGCGGGCGCGCAGTTCGCTGAACACCGGGCTTTCCGAAACCCGTGCCCGCACGAAGAACCCGACCGCGATGAGGACGACGCTGAGCAGGAACGGGATCCGCCACCCCCAGCGTGCGAACTGGTCGTCGGTGGTGGCGGAGGACACGGTAAAGAACACCAGGTTCGCCAGCAGCAGCCCGACCGGCACCCCGATCTGCGGGTACGATCCGAAGTAGCCGCGCCTGCCCGGCGGTGCGTGCTCGACCGACATCAGCGCGGCGCCACCCCACTCACCGCCGGCGGACAGACCCTGCAGCAGCCGCAGCGCGACGAGCAGGATCGGCGCGGCGACGCCGATCGAGGCGTAGGACGGCAGCAGGCCCACGCCGATCGTGGAGATCCCCATCAGCAGCAGGGTCGCGACGAGGACCGCCTTGCGCCCCACGCGGTCACCGAGGTGTCCGGCGATGATCCCGCCGATCGGGCGCGCCACGAAGCTCACCCCGAGCGTCGCGAACGACGCCAGCAGCGCGGCGGTCCCGTCGAGCGAGGGGAAGAACTGCTTGCCGAACACCAGGCCGGCGGCCGAGGCGTAGATGAAGAAGTCGTACCACTCGATCGTCGTACCGACCAGGCTCGCACCGACGACGCGACGGAGCTGGGCGCTGCTCGAGGAGCGGCCGGTCCGCGCCTCGGGGGTCTGCGTCATGGGACATCCCTTCCCGCCATTGGAAAGAAGATCAAAGGTTTGATTAGTTCACTGGCAACGTAGATCCCACCTTGCCCGAAAACCAGTGCGGGCCACAGACCTTTACCGTCCTGAGACCTTGCCCCCCGCCGCGACCGGCAAACACAGCGCCCGGAACAGCCAACACAGCGCCGCGAGCGGCAAACACGCCGCCCGGAGCGGCAAACACGGCGGGTGCCGCGCCGTGTTTGCCGCTCCCGCTGGCGTGTTTGCCGCTCCCGCTGGCGTGTTGGCCCTTGCGGGCGCCGTGTTTGCCCCTCCGGGACACCACCCAGCCACCACATCGCCGCCCGGCAACGCAACCCAGCCACCAGGCCGCCCAGCCCTCCCCCGCACCCCGATCCCCAGCCCAGTTCTCCGGACGATCAGGCGGAGTCAAGGCACGCTGTCCCGCCTTGACTCCGCCTGATCGGCCGGAGAAACAATGAAAAATCGGGGCGTCCCAACCTATTGCGAGCTTGCGAGCCCGGCGCTTTCAGCCTCGCGCAGCGCAACAACCCGCGTAGCGCTTACATACTCGGACTCCTCAGTGGACCGGTTTGGAACGATCACGGCCGGGTAAACCCAAGATCCTCGCGTTGACGAGTCGACGGAGGAGGTGGTGCATCGTGGATGCCATGGTGCATCGGCCGGATCGGTTCACCAGTGTCGTGGACGGGCCGCGAGAACTGGCGGCCCTGCGGAGGCGGGCGCGGGTCATGCTCGCCGGGGTCGGCGAACAGCACGTCGTCGACGCGCTGCTGGTGACCGACGAGATCGCCAGCATCGCCTGGCTGTCCACCCGCCAGCCGTTCACGGTGCGGTTGGGCTGGGCGGGCACGGACACGGTCCGCGTGGACGTGACGATCACCGCGGAGCCACCCGGGCGTCGCGAGATCGCCACGTCGGCGGCTGTCCTGGACGGGGTCGCCGCCAGGTGGGGGATGACGCCCCGACCTGGCGAGACCGCACTGTGGGCCGACGTGGCGATCGCCGCACCGTCGGTGCCGGACAAACCGGCGCTCGACGCGGTGCACGTCGCCGGATCGGCCAGGCGGTAGCCGGCCTGAACCCGGTCGCCGGTGGTCCGGACCCGGGCCACCGGCGACGGCCGATAGGGTGGTCGACGGCCGAAAAGCAGGACGACGTTGGAGGATTCGTGGCGCAGCCCTTCGCCACCCGGTGGACGCGCGAGGGGAGCGAAGCGATCGTCGCCATCGCGGGCGACGTCGACCTCGGCACCGCGCCCCAGGTCCGCGAGTCCGTCAAGGACGCACGCGACAGCACCGCCCCGGTCCCGCTGACCAGCCTCATCATCGACCTGTCCGACGTCGAGCACCTCGACTCGGTGGGGCTGGCCGTCCTCGTGGAGGCTGCCGCCGAATGCCACTCCGCCGACCAGTCGCTCGCACTGGTCTGCCCCACCCCGGTCGTCGCCAGGCCGCTGGAGATGACCGGTCTCGACCGCATCCTGAACGTCACCACGTCCCTCGACGAAGCACGCGAAGTGACCCGCTGAGGAACCCTTCCGGGCAAACCCGGCAGGCGGTTAGGGTTGGCGTGTGCATGCCGACGAGGTCAAGCGCTATATCTGCGACACGTTCGCCGGGGTCAGCCCCGTGCAGAGCGCCGGTGACACCTTCTTCGTGTACGACCCGCACGACGACCTGCCAGCCGAGCGGATGTTCCCCTTCGCGGCGCTCCTGACCAGCGACAGCCACGACTCGGCCTCCGACCTCGCTCGGCGTGGCTCGTTCCGGCTCGACATCGGCCTGATGGAGGCCACGTACCGGTCCCGTTTCGGTGACGCCACGAGCGAGGTCGACCACACCGCCCGCGATGTCCTGATGCCCCATCCGGTCCACGCGTCGCGGAGCTGGGCGTGTGTCGTGGACCCGGCGGGCCTGGACGGCATCGCCCCGCTGCTGGCGGAGGCCCACGAACTCGCGGCACGCAAGCACGCGAACCGCCGCGCGGCCACGTCCTAAGCGCTGGTGGTCGAGCCTGGGCGGACGATCATCAGAACCGTGACGGCCGCCCAGAGGATGTTGAAGATCCCGGTGTACATCGCCAGCCGCGCGGGGGCGCGCGGGCCCGGTTCGGTTCCCTCGCCGATGCCGTCGAGGATTCCCTGCTGACGCGGCAGCACGACGAGCACCAGCACGGCCGCCGCGATCCCGGTGAGCACAATGGACACCACGACCCACGCGTCGCCCGTCACGCCGAGAACTCCGGCCGTCGCGAAACCGAAAACCGGGACGGCGACGCCGATCGCGGCGTAGACCCGGCAGATGCGGTGCAGTGTGCGCAGGACGGCGACTTCGCGGTCGGCGCCATCCGCGGCACGGCGGGTCGCCGAGGGGAACATGCTGGCCGCGACGGTCACCGGGCCGATCGCGATCAACGCCGCGAGCACATGGAGGGAGAGGAGAACCTTCGTCACGCGCCGAAACGCTAACGGTCTCCGGCGACCGGGAAAACCGGCAGGATGGCCATCTTCCAACGGATTCTCGCCAACCGCCGCGACCAGGCATTTCACGCCACATCCCGTGGTCGGCAGGGGTGGCGAGGGCCTACGGTGTCGTCATGCACATCGTCGCCGTGCTGGCACTGGACCAGGTCGTCCCGTTCGACCTGGCCACCCCGATCGAAGTCTTCACCCGAACCCGCCTGCCCGGCGGCCGTCCCGCCTACCGGGTGCGGGTGTGTGCGCCGACGCCGACCGTCGACGCGGGCACCTTCAAGATCCAGGCGGACTGGGGGCTCGAAGCACTCACCGACGCGGACACGATCATCCTGCCCGGCTGCGCGGACCCGGCGGCGGGAATCCCGGAGGATGTGCTCGACGCCCTGCGCAAGGCCGCCGCGAACGGCACGCGCCTCGCCTCGATCTGCACGGGTGCGTTCGTCCTCGCCGCCACCGGGCTGCTCGACGGGCTGCGCGCCACGACGCACTGGCTCGGCGCGGACGTGCTCGCCCGCCGGTACCCGGAGGTCGAGGTCGACCCGGACGTCCTCTACGTCGACAACGGCCAGTTCCTCACCTCGGCCGGCGCGGCGGCCGGACTGGACCTGTGCCTGCACCTCATCCGTCGCGACCACGGGTCCGCCGTGGCGGCCGACGCCGCGCGGCTGTCGGTCATGCCGCTGGAACGGGAGGGCGGCCAGGCGCAGTTCATCGTGCACGACCAGCCGCCCGTGCCGCGCGGGTCGACGCTGGAACCGGTGCTGCGGTGGATGTCCGACCACCTCGACCGCGATCTGGCACTCGCCGACATCGCGGCGCGCGCCGGGCTCAGCACGCGTTCGCTCAACCGCCGGTTCCGCGAGCACACCGGGACGACGCCGCTGCGCTGGCTGCACCGCGAACGGATCCGGCGGGCGCAGTACCTGCTGGAGACGACCACGCACCCGGTGGACCGCATCGCGGGCCAGGTCGGATTCGGCTCACCGACCGCGTTCCGCGACGGTTTCCGCCGCGTGGTCGGCACCAGCCCGAACTCCTACCGGTCGGCGTTCCAGCGACGAGAGGTTCCGGCCGGCCCCGCGCGGTGAACGGTGCCGCCCCGACGGCAATCTCACCCGAACCGGGCCGTCACCGTGAGCGGGATCGCACCATCTTCCCGCGGTATCCGGCGCTCCGGTGAGCATCCGGCATGAAGTGTGGACGACCTTCTTTCGCAGCGGCCGCGGTGGGTCCGATTCGGACAGGCAGGCGAACCAGACCGAGTTCGACACCGCGTTCGGCGACCAGGCGCGGGGCCCGACCCCGTTCTGCACCCGCTGTCCCGTGGAGAACCTCAGCGGCTCGGACTACGGCACCAGGAAACGGCCCGCAGCTCGACGCCCTCGTCGCGGGCGACACCGTGGTCGCCGCCAGGTACGACGGCAACGACTACGACGGCAGCCCGCTCATCTGGCGCCGGTAGCTGACGTCAGACCGGCACCGTCAGGCCGGTACGGAGTCCAGGAAGTCCGTGCCGGTCTTCTTCCGCAGTTCTTCGACCGTCACGCCGGGCGCGCTGTGCACCAGTCGCAGCCCGTCCGGCGTCACGTCGAACACGGCCAGATCGGTGATGATCCGGTCCACCACACCGGCACCGGTCAGCGGCAGCGTGCACGACTCGACGATCTTCGGGCTGCCGTCCTTGGCGACGTGGTCGGTGATCACGATGATCCGCTTCGTGCCCGCGACCAGGTCCATCGCACCGCCCATGCCCTTGACCAGCGCGCCGGGCACGGTCCAGTTCGCCAGATCACCGTTGGCGGCGACCTGCAGCGCACCCAGGATCGCCAGGTCGACGTGCCCGCCGCGGATCATCGCGAACGACGTCGCCGAATCGAAGAAGCTCGCGCCGGGCCGGACGGTGACCGTCTGCTTGCCCGCGTTGATCAGGTCGGCGTCCTCCTCGCCCTCGAACGGGAACGGGCCGAGACCGAGGATTCCGTTCTCGCTCTGCAGCGTCACCCGCACCCCCTCGGGGATGTGGTTGGCCACCAGCGTGGGGATGCCGATGCCGAGGTTCACGTAGTCGCCATCACGCAGTTCCCGCGCCGCCAGCGCGGCCATCTCGTCGCGGCTCCAGCCCATGGTCACGCCTCCGTTCCGGCGAGCGCCCGCTGGCGCACCGTGCGCTTCTCGATCTCCTTCTCCCGCGGCGTCGCGACCACCAGCCGGTCGACGAACACACCGGGCGTGATCACCAGATCGGGGTCGACGAAGCCGTCGAGGAGCACCTCGGCCTCCACCACGGTCACGCGCCCGCAGGTGGCGATGACGGGGTTGAAGTTGCGCGAGGTCATCCGGTACACGAGGTTGCCCTCGTGGTCGGCGGTGTGCGCGTGCACCAGGGCGAGATCGGCCACGATTCCCCGTTCCTGCACGAAAGTCACGCCGTCGAACTCGGCGTGCGGCTTGCCTTCGGCGATGGGTGTGCCGACACCGGTCTTGGTGTAGAAGGCGGGAATCCCGGCGCCGCCGGCGCGCATCCGCTCGGCCAGCGTGCCCTGCGGCGCGAACTCGACCTCGACCGTGCCGTCGAGGTACTGCTGCGCGAACAGCTTGTTCTCGCCGACGTAGGACGCGACCACCTTGCGGACCTGCTTGTTCTCCAGCAGCAGGCCGAGGCCCTTGCCGTCGACGCCCATGTTGTTCGACACGATCGTCAGATCGCGGATCCCGGAGTCGCGGACGATCTCGATGAGGTCGTAGGGGACACCGCTGAGGCCGAAGCCGCCGACCGCGATCGTGATGCCGTCCCGCAGCGCGCCTGCCATCGCGTCGGCGGCTGTGCCGAACACCTTGGACACGTAACTCTCCTTCGAGCGTCCGTCTGATGACCACTTGGTCACCAGTCAAGACGACCTGCGCAAACACGGTCAAGCAGCGTGCTTCGATCTCTCGCCAGATGAACGAGTGCGATGAACGCGTTCACTGAGTGGACGTACGATGGGTGCCATGCCAACCGACAACCTGATCGGCCGCGCCGCGCTGGTGCTGCGTGCGTTGTCCGTGACGGGAGAACCGGGCGCGTCGACCTCGGACGTGGCACGGGCGACCGGTCTCGCGCGCCCGACGGCCCACCGCCTGCTCGCCGCGCTGGCCGACGAGGGGTTCGTCGACCGCGACCAGCGCTCCGGGCAGTGGTACCTGGGCCCGGAGCTGTACCTGCTGGGCGAGTCCGCGGCCGCGCGCTACGACGTCACCCAGCAGGCGCGGGACAGCGTGCACCGGCTCGCGGCCGCGACCGGGGAGAGCGCGTTCTTCTCCGCCCGCCGTGGCGACGAAACGGTGTGCCTGCTGCGTGAGGACGGCGACTTCCCCATCCGGTCGTTCGTGCTCTACGAAGGCGCGCGGTTCCCGCTCGGCGTGGTCTCGGCCGGCCTGGTCGTGCTGTCCCTGCTCGGCGACCGGGAGATCGACGAGTACCTGGCGCGGGTCGACCTGACCGAGCGCTGGGGAGCCGAGCACGGGCCGGAGCCGTTGCGGGAGCGGATCGCCGAGACGCGCGAACGCGGGTACTCCGTCAATCCGGGTCTGGTCGTCGAGGGCAGCTGGGGCATGGCGGCCGCGGTGTTCGGCGCGGCGGGCGAACCGGCGTGGGCCCTGACGCTGACGGGCGTCGAGTCCCGCTTCCGCGAGCCGCGCCGCTCGCAGATGGGCGCGCTGCTGCTCAAGGAGGCCCATGCGCTGACCACCACCCTGCGGCAGCGCGCCGAGGTCAGCCGGCCAGAATCTGGGCCGCGACCAGGAGGTCGTGCGGGTAGGTGACCTTGATGTTCTCCGGCGCGCCGGGCACCCAGTGCACGGGCAGGGCGGAAAAGCGCTCCATCACCGACGCGGTGTCGGTACCCGCGAAGCCCTCGCGCGCGGCTTCCTCGTAGGCGGCGAGCAGCGGCGCGGCGCGGAATGCCTGCGGCGTCTGCGCGCGGACCAGCCTCCCTGCCGGACGAGCGCCCTCGGCCGTGACGATGTCGTCCGCCTGGAGTCCCGGCATGGCGCCGCCGTGCTCGCGGGCCACGCGCGTGACCTCGGTGATCAGGGGTGGCGTGACGAGCGGACGGGCACCGTCGTGCACGAGGACGGTGTCGACCTCGCCCGCCTCGGCCCGCGCCGCCAAGTGCCGCAACGCGTTCAGCTCGGACTCCTGCCTGCTGGCCCCGCCGTGCACGATCTCCACGGGCACGTCGAGGGAGGCGAGGACGTCGTCGGCGAGTCCCCGGTCCTGCGGGCGGATGACGAACACGAGCGGCGCGATGCCGGGCGTGCGGGCGAAAGCATCCAGCGACCACCAGACGACCGGCCGGCCCGCCAGCGGAAGGTACACCTTGTTCACCCCCGCCCCGACGCGCGTGCCGGCGCCACTGGCCAGCACGACAGCGGCCGCGGAGGGGACGGCGATCTCTTCCGGCACCATGGGCCGATCGTACGGGCGTGTGCGGTCGGGAGAGCACCGGTGAGCAGTAGGGTGCGGTCATGAACCAGGCCCGCGGAGGAGGGCATCCTCGACTACGACCTGTGCTACTTCGACGCCTCCGACCTGTCGCGGGAAGCGGAGGACGCCGTCGTCCAGCCCGGCCGGGCCGTGTTCGCCGACGTCCCGGCGACCGTGGAAATCCGCAACGAAGCGCGCGTCCACCTCTGGTATGAACAGAAGTTCGGGGTGCGGTGCGCGCCGCACCCGTCCACGGAGGCGGCAATCGACTCGTTCGCCGCCACCACCTGCTGCGTCGGCATCCGGGCGGAGCCGGGACAGCGCTGGCGCGTCTACGCCCCGCACGGCCTGGCCGACGTCTTCGGTCTTGTCGTGCGCCCGAACCCGCTCCTGGCGCCCGGGCACGTCTACGAAACCAAGACCGCCCGCTGGCGGGAGCAGTGGCCGGCACTCACCGTGCTCCCCTGGCCGACATCTCCGGACCGGCGCGAGTAGTCACGGCGCCGTCGGCATCCCCTTCCGCTCGCGCTCGAATTCCTTGCGCAGCACGGAGCAACGCGCCCGTGCCCGCTCGTACAACCGCCCCAGCACGAATGCCTCCGCCGGACTCACCGACGAAGCCCGCTCGCGCGCCAGTTGCGCGACGCCGACGAAGTCGTGGTAGTCGCCCAGTCCGCTCTGCACCGACTTCGCCGCCCGGCGCCACTTGCGCACACGCTTGCCCAGCACCGGCCGCGCCACGTCGGCCACGTAGCGGGCCGCCTTGGCCTTCTTGCGGACCTCGTGCAGGGCCGCGTCCGGATCGGGCGTATCACGCAAATCGTCAACGGCTCGCGCCAAGCGGCTGTCCGCGCGGCGGATCGCGCGGCGCAGTTCGCGGCGGCCCGCCTCGGCCGAGGTGGTGAGCGGCGGATTCGCCACCCATTCGTCCAAGGCGCCCATCAACCGCGCGTACCGGCCGCTGTTCAGCGCCACCAGCAACGACTCCCGGTCCCGCTGCGCGGCCTCGTCCAGGTGCCTCATCAGCGCGGTCCGCGTGTGCTCCACCTCCGGCATGTGCGGCAAATTCGCCAGTTCGCCCGCCACGTTCCCGGCCAGCACCTCCCCGTCGCGCGCCGGCGAGAGCGCCTGCCCGGCCCATTTCACCTCGTCGGCGAGCGCCCTCGCCCGCTCCCGCACGAACAACCGCCGGTAACCACGCAGCGCGCTCCGCAACCGCCGCAACGCGACCCGCAACTGGTGCACCGAATCGTCCGTCCCGCGCCGCACACCCTCGTCGTGCGTGCGGATCGCCTCGACCTGCGCGCGCACGTAGGTCATCACGACCTCACCGGCGTTGCCCCGGCCACCGTCCTCGGCCAGGTCGCCGGCGAGCAGGCGCCGCAGCTTCGACGGCCAGTGACCCGGCCGGACACCGTCCGCCACCAGCGCCCCGGTCAACGTCTCCAGCAGGTCCGGGTGACCTTCGTCGAGCTCGACCTCCAGCTCCCGCCACCGGTCCAGGCGCGCCCGCGCGCCCGCCCGCTCACCGTGCACGTGATCGTCGGTCAGCACCGCCAGCCGCCGCCCGTCGGCGCCGGTCAGGTCGTAACTGAACCGGTCGACCCGCAGGTGCGCGACCCGCACGAGGTCCGCGCCACCGGTCCACTCGCGCACGGCCTCCGCCAGTTCGTCCGGCAACCGATCACCGGGAGGCAGCTGGGTTTCCTCGCCCGCACCACCCGCCGCGGGTCGTTTCAGGTGCCAGCCCGCGTCGTCCCCGCCCGAGCGCCGCCGCAGGGTCACGCCCGCGCGCGCCAGCCGCAGATCGGCGGTGTCGTAGTACGTGTTGTCCAGCCGGGACTCCCGGGGATCACCCTGTTCCGTCACCGGGCCCGTGCCCGCCAGCCGGGGCACCGGTCTGCCGTCGTCGAAATCGAACTTCCGCTCCCGCTCCGTCACCGTCTTCGCGCCCATGTCGGTGGATTCCCTGGCCGGCGAGACCGGAAACCCCTGCGCCGGGTCCGGCGCTGCCATGCCGTGCCGGTTGGTGCCTCCGGCCCGATCACGTTCCCTCGCAACGAAACCACCGCTTGACCTACAGTTAGCTAGAGGTCCTACGGTCGCGATCATGACCGACACCATCGCGTCCGAGGTGCGACTGCCTCCGAGATCGCTCCTCCTCACGTTGCTCGGCGCGAGCACGATGACCATCATGGCCAGCGCGACGATCACGCCCGCCCTTCCGGAGATGGAGCGCCACTTCGCCGCGACTCCGCACGCGGCGCTGCTGGTGCGCCTCGTCCTCACGCTCCCGGGTCTGGCGATCATGATCGCCGCGCCGGTGCTCGCCCGGCTCAGTGGCCGGGCCGGCCGGACGCGGGTGCTGGCTTGTTCCCTGCTGCTGTACGTGGTGGGTGGTGGATCCGGTCTCGTCCTCGACTGGTTGCCCGGGCTGCTCGCCGGGCGAGCTGTGCTGGGTGCGGGGATCGCCGGCATCATGGTCACCTCCACCGCGCTGCTCGCCGACCACTTTCCCGCCGCCGAGCACGGGCGGGTGCTGGGGCTGCAGGGTGCGGCGATGGGGTTCGGTGGTGTCGTCGCCCTGCTGCTCGGCGGGGTGCTCGCCGACCTGAGCTGGCGCGGTCCGTTCGCCGTCTACCTGCTCGCCGTGCCGATGCTCGTCCTCGTGCTGCGGAACGTGCCCGAAGCGGCGCGCGCGAAGCCCGAAGAAGAAGCGGCACGACGCGCACCGCGGCTGACCGGCCTCTACGCGTTGATGTTCCTCGGCGTCATCGTCTTCTACACGGTCCCCACGCAGGCGCCGTTCTGGCTCGCGGAGGTGGGTGAAGCCGGGCCGCTGATCTCCGGCGCGATGATCGCCGCGGTCAACCTCGTCAACACCCTCATCGGCCTGAACTTCCGCCGGCTGCGCGCTCGTTGGGACTTTCGCGCGCTCGCCGTTGTGCTCTTCGTGGCCTACGCCGCCGGTCTCATCGTCCTCGGCCTCGCCGGTGGTCTCTGGATGGCGGCGGTCGGCATGCTCATCACCGGTATCGGTATCGGGTTGCAGAACCCGGTGCTCAACGGCTGGGTCGTCGCCTCGGTGCCGCCCGCGCAACGCACCCGCGCGCTCGGAACACTGACCTCCGTGTTGTTCCTCGGCCAGTTCGCCTCACCACTCGTCGCGCAACCGGTCGTCGATGCGGCCGGACTGGGCACCACGTTCGTCCTCGCGGGCGCGCTCGGCGCGACAATCGCCGCAATCACCGTTCTCGCGCGTCGCAAGGCGTCCGGCTCGCCCCCGGTGGCGTAAAGAGATACGCGGGCGCGCCCCGTACTATCGACCGGCACTCATCGCGGTCGATGGGAGGACTGGTGGTCACCGAGCGGGAGCCGAGGGCCGCGCGCCTGTTCCGGCGTGCCCGGCCGGACGCGGTACCGGTGCTCGCCACGGCACGGCGCGTCGCCGGGCAGCTCGCCGACGGACTGACCGGGACGGGCGCGCGGGCCGCCGCCAGGGGTGTCCGGAACCTGCTCGGCGCGCGTGCGGTGGGGCTCGCCGATCTCTCCGGCGCGATCACCTGGTCCGGTCCCCCGGCCGCGGACGCCGGCGGACTGGTCTCCGACGTCCTGCACAGTGAGACGCCTTCCGGGAAGGCGCCCCTGCAGGCGGTTCCGCTCGACGTCGACGGCGAGCTGGCCGGCGTGCTCGTCGTCGAGGGCGCGGCCTCTCGCGGGACCGTCCGGGAAGTGGCGCGGCTCGTCGAGTCGGCGCTCGCGCGCGGCAAGCTGGAGTCCTCGGCCGAGCTGGCCGCCCAGTCGGAACTGCGGGCGCTGCGGGCGGAGATCTCGCCGCACTTCGTCTACAACGCGCTCACCGTCATCGCCTCGTTGGTGCGTACCGATCCGGACCGGTCGCGGGAGCTGATGCTGGACTTCGCCGACCACATCCGGCACAGCCTGGCCAAACACGGCGACTACACGGCGCTGGCCGACGAGTTCCACGCCATCGAGACCTACCTCGCCCTGCAGCGCGCCGTCCTCGGTGACCGGCTGCGGGTGCAGATCCGCGTCGCCCCGGACGTGCTGGCCGTGCCGGTGCCCTACCTCGTGCTGCAGCCACTGGTCGAGAATGCGATCCGGCACGGTATCGAGCCACTGAGCCGGCCCGGCACGGTTTCCGTGCGCGGCGGCGCGGAAGGGAACGACTGCGTGATCAGCGTGGAGGACGACGGCGCGGGCATGCCGCCGGAGGACGCGGAGGCGGTGCTCTCCGGCGACGGCGAGCGCGTCGGGCTCGCGAACGTCGACCGGCGGCTGCGCAGCGTGTACGGCCCGTGGTACGGGCTGGTCGTGGAGACCGCGCCGGGCGCGGGCACGCGCGTCCTCGTGCGGGTGCCCCTGTTCCAGCCGGGGGTGATCCTGCCGTGACGGGTCTGCGGGTGCTGGCGGTCGACGACGTCCCGCCCGCCCTGGAGGACATCTGCCGCCTGCTGCGGGACGCGCCCGAGGTGGGCGAGGTGACCGGGGCCGGCGACGCCGTCGACGCTCTGCGGATGATCCAGAGCGACCGGTTCGACGCGGTGTTCCTGGACATCTCGATGCCCGGCCTGGACGGTCTGGAGCTGGCCGGGCTGCTGGCGAAGCTGAGCGAACCGCCGGTCATCGTGTTCGTCACCGCGCACGACGGGCACGCGGTGACGGCGTACGGGATCGGCGCGGTGGACTACCTGTTGAAACCGGTGCGGGCGGAACGGCTGTCGGCGGCGCTGGGGAAGGTGCTGCGGATGCTGCCCGCGGCCACGCCCCGTTCGCCCGGCCTGGCCGACGCGCTCGCCGCGCTGCCGGTCGAGTCACGCGGGCGGACGCGGTACGTGCGGCGCAGCGAGGTGCTGTTCGTCGAGGCGCACGGCGACTACGTCAAACTGCACACCGGCGGCGGCGTGCACGAGGTGCGGATGCCCATCTCGCGGCTCGCGGAGTACTGGGAGGGCAGCGGTTTCGTGCGTGCCCACCGCGGTTTCCTGGTGGCGCTCGACGCGGTGCGCGAGCTGCGGAGCGATTCGGTGGGCGGGCTGCTGGCGCACACCGACGTCGGGGACGTGCCGGTGAGCCGGCGGCACGCGCGCGAGTTGCGCGAGCGCTTGCTGCGCGCGGCGCGGCGCAGTGAACTGGGCCGCTGATGCCGCCCAAGCGCGTAGCCGTCATGAGCCCGCAGACCAGGCTGGCGCATGCGCGGAGGCGGCAGCGCGGGCGCTGGCGCCTGCCCCGTCTCGAAGCGGCCGAAGCCGAGCGTGCCATGCGGAACTACCGCCTGCAGCGGCGCCGCGCCATCACGGCTCTCGTCCTGCTCTTCGGGGTCCTCGGCGCGCTGCCGGTCCTCTTCGCGCTCTGGCCGGGGCTCGACGACATCCGTTTCCACGGCGTCCCGGTCTCCTGGCTGGTCCTCGGGATCGTCCCCTACCCGCTGCTCATCGCGCTCGGACGCTGGCACCTCAGGCGCGCCGAACGGGCCGAGAGGCGCTGAATGGTCGGGCTCTTCGCGGTCGCGCCGGTCGTCCTCGTCACGCTCCTCATCGGGTTGCGCGGGGTCGCGGCGATGCGCACCACTTCGGACTTCCTCGTCGCCTCCAGACGGGTGACTCCCCTTCTCAACTCGGCCGCCGTATCGGGTGAGTACCTGTCCGCGGCGTCGTTCCTCGGGGTCGCGGGTCTCGTCGTGAAGGACGGGATCGGGTCGCTCTGGTATCCCGTGGGGTTCACGGCCGGGTACATCGCGATGCTCGTGCTCGTCGCGGCCCCGATGCGCCGCTCCGGGGCCCTCACGGTGCCGGACTTCGCCGAGGCGCGCCTGGCCTCGCCCGCGCTGCGGAGACTCGCCGCGGTCGTCGTCCTCGTCATCGGTGCCCTCTACCTCGTACCGCAGTTCCGCACGTCGGGCCTGGTGCTCAGCGTGGTCAGCGGAACGCCCTACTGGGTCGGCGTCGTCCTCGCCGGGGCCGCCGTCGCCACCACGCTCGCGCTCGGCGGCATGCGCGCGGCGACCTACGTGCAGGCATTCCAGTTCGTGCTCAAGGTCGTCCTCTTCGCCGTGCCGGCGCTGTGGCTGATCATCACCACGACCGCCGTCACCCGGACCGAAGCCCTGCACCCGGCCGAGTTCACCGAACTGCACCGCGACACCCACGTCGTCTTCCGCGTGGACGTCACCCTCGAGGTCGCCGAACCCGTCCACGCCAGGGGAACCGACGGCGCGCCCGTCACACTCGGCCCCGGCACGCACACCATCGCGGCGGGCACCGAACTCGTCCTCCTGACCGGACAACCGGTTCCGGCGGTGCAGGGCGTCGCCCCGCCCGGCGTGCCCGGCTGGGAACGTCCGCTGCTCGACCTGAACGACGAGGGCCATCCGCTGCTCGGCACGCTCGCCGTGCTGGTGGCGACCGCGCTGGGCACCATGGGCCTGCCGCACGTGATCATGCGCTTCCACACCAGCCCGGACGGCCGCGCCGCCCGGCGCACCGCGGCACTGACCGTCGCGCTGCTGTCCGCCTTCTACATCTTCCCCGGTGTCTACGGCGTGCTCGGGCGTGTCCTGGTGCCCCACCTGTACCTCTCCGGCGCCACCGACACCGCCGTCGTCGCGCTGCCGATGCAGGTCGACACCGGCTGGGCGGGCACGCTGTTCACCGGCCTGCTCACCGCCGGCGCGTTCGCCGCGTTCCTCGCCACGTCGCTGGGACTGCTGCTCGCGGTGTCCGGCGCGATCGCGCACGACCTGGCGCCCGGCGGGCTCGCCCGGTTGCGGGGCACGGTCGTCGCCGCCGCGGCCGTCGTCGTGGTGCTCGCGTTGTTCGCCGCGCACTTCGACGCCGGCGTGCTCGTGACGTGGGGCTTCACCGTGGCCGCGTCGACGTTCTGCCCGCTGCTGGTTCTCGGGATCTGGTGGGCGCGGTTGACCGCGCGCGGCGCGATCGCCGGTGTGCTGACCGGTCTGGCGGCGTCCTCGGGCGGCATTCTCGCGACCATGGCGGGCGTCGGAGTGCACGGGTGGCTCGCGATCCTGCTCGCGCAGCCCGCGCCCTGGTCGGTTCCGCTGGCTTTCGGCACGATGGTGCTGGTGTCCCTGCGGGGGCGCCCGCCCGCCTGGGCGATCACCGCCATGCTGCGCCTGCACCTCGACGAGACCCCGCCGCGGCAGCACGGGCCCCGCCGTTCGACCGGTTTCCGCTACCGCTTGTCGGCCGTTCGTCGCGGTCGCTGACGGTTGGTCGGGACCGTTCGTCACCGGGCGCCGTGACCTCCTAACGTGTCCGCCACCACACGACAAGGAGGTCCTCAAGTGGCGGCCACCGAGCACGATCTCGGCCACGAGGAATGGACGCGGGTCCATTCCAGTCCCGAATTCACCCGGCTGCGACGGCGGCTGCGGGGCTTCGTCTTTCCCATGACCGCGCTCTTCCTCGGCTGGTACCTGCTCTACGTCCTGCTGGCCGACTACGCGCACGGGTTCATGTCGACCAAGCTGGTCGGCAACTTCAACGTCGGTCTCCTGCTGGGACTGCTGCAGTTCGTGTCCACGTTCCTGATCACCGGTCTCTACGTCCGCTTCGCCAACCGCAAGCTGGACCCGGTCGCCGACCGCATCCGCGAAGACATCGAGGAAGAAGCGCGATGAACCTCGCCGCGGCCGTGGCCGGCAGCAACCCGGCGCTCAACATCACCATCTTCGGCCTGTTCGTGGTGATCACCCTGGTGGTGGTGCTGCGGGCGAGCCGGAACACCAAGACCGCGTCCGACTACTACGCCGCCGGGCGCGCGTTCACCGGACCGCAGAACGGCATCGCGATCGCCGGTGACTACCTGTCGGCGGCGTCGTTCCTCGGCATCGCCGGTGCCATCGCGGTGTACGGCTACGACGGGTTCCTGTACTCGATCGGGTTCCTGGTGGCGTGGCTGGTCGCACTGTTGCTGGTTGCCGAACTGCTGCGCAACACCGGCAAGTTCACGATGGGTGACGTGCTCGCGTTCCGGATGCGGCAGCGCCCGGTGCGTGCCGCGGCCGCGACCTCGACGATGGCCGTCAGCTTCTTCTACCTGCTGGCCCAGATGGCGGGCGCCGGGATCCTGGTTTCGCTGCTGCTGGGCGTGTCCAGCGGCGTGGGCCAGTCGGTGGTGATCGCCGTGGTCGGCGTCGTGATGATCATCTACGTGCTGGTCGGCGGTATGAAGGGCACCACGTGGGTGCAGATCATCAAGGCGGTCCTGCTGATCGCGGGTGCCGCGCTGATGACGGTGTGGGTGCTGGGCAAGCACGGCTTCGACCTGTCCGCGCTGCTGCAGGGCGCGGTCGACCGCTCCGGCGAAAGCGTGCTGAACCCGGGCGCGAAGTACGGTGTCAGCGGAACGTCCAAAATAGACTTCCTGTCGCTGGGGCTGGCGCTGGTGCTGGGCACCGCGGGCCTGCCGCACGTGCTGATGCGTTTCTACACCGTGCCCACGGCCAAGGAAGCGCGCAAGTCGGTCGTCTGGGCGATCGTGCTGATCGGCCTGTTCTACCTGTTCACGCTGGTGCTGGGCTACGGCGCGAACGCACTCGTCGGCGCGGACGTCATCCGCACGGCGCCGGGCACCGAGAACGCCGCGGCACCGCTGCTGGCGCTCGAACTCGGCGGCCCGGTGCTGCTCGGGTTCATCGCGGCGGTCGCGTTCGCCACGATCCTCGCGGTGGTCGCGGGCCTGACGATCACGGCGTCGGCGTCGTTCGCGCACGACATCTACGCCAACGTGATCAAGAAGGGCAAGGTCGACACGAAGAACGGCGAGGTGCGGGTCGCCCGGATCACCGCCGTGGTCATCGGCGCGGTCGCGATCGTCGGGGGCATCCTGGCGAAGAACCAGAACGTGGCGTTCCTCGTGGCGCTGGCGTTCGCGGTGGCGGCCTCGGCGAACCTGCCGACGATCCTGTACTCGCTGTTCTGGAAGCGGTTCAACACCTCGGGCGCGCTGTGGAGCATCTACGGCGGACTGGCGATCACGATCACGCTGATCGTGTTCTCGCCCGCGGTGTCGGGCAACGCGAAGGCGATGCTGCCCAGCGCCGACTTCGACTGGTTCCCGCTGCAGAACCCGGGCCTGGTGTCGATCCCGGCGTCGTTCCTGCTCGGCATCCTCGGCACCCTGCTGTCGAAGGAGCACGACGAGCGCAAGCACGCGGAGATGGAGGTCCGCTCGCTGACCGGCGCCGGTGCGGAGAAGGCCACCGCACACTAGGAGCCTTCTCGACGAGCCCCCGGCGCCGCTGCCCTTGCGCCGGGGGCTCGTTCACGTCGAGGCGCCCTCGACCAGCGCGAGTCCCAGCGCGGTCAGCGAGTGCCGCACCGTGTTGCGGTTGCGGTGGCTCGCGATCAGGCCCGCCGCGCGCAGCACGGACATATGCTTGCTCGCCGCCGACGGGGTGACACCCAGGCGGGCCGCCAGGTCGGTCGTGCTGCATCCGGCGGCCACGAACGTCATCGCCGCCGCGCGCGTCGGGCCCAGCAGCGCGGACAGCGCCCGAGGCGGCGTCGGACGGGCGCGCCGCACGCGTGGGTCCTCCGCCGAAGCCGGGTAGGCGAGGCGGACCGGGCCCGCGCCCGGCACGATCCACGGCTGCGCCGTGAAACACACCGGCACCAACAGCACCCCCGCCCTCCCACGCGGAAGCTGCGGGCCGGCCACCCCGGTCACCAGGTACGGCGGGTCCCACCGCAGCATCGGGCGCAGCGTGGCCAGCAGCCCGTCGACGCCGTTTTCGGCGAGAGCACGCACCCGTGCCCGCCGGTCAGCCTCGACGCGTGCGCGGACGGTGTCCCAGTGCGGGGCGAGTGCCACCGCGAAGTACTCGCGCAGCGCCTGCACCAGCCGCGACAACGCGGCGTCGTCCCCCGAACGCAGGTCGGCGGCCCAGGCAGGCAACCCCGGCGTCCGCGGCAGCCCGGCGAGCGCGGATCGCACCCGGTCCGGCGGGGTTTCCAGGATCGACGCCAGCCCGGACGCGAAATCGGCGCACGCGGGCAGCAGGAACTCCGCCACCTCCCCCGAGTACAGCCATCGCAGCACCGGGAACGATTCGGGCAGGCGCAGGCCGCGCCGCCACCAGCCGAACCCGCCGTCGTCACCGCCCAGCACGCGCACGCTGCAGGCCAGTTCCAGGCACGGATCGGCGTCGCCCGCCAGCCCCACGCGGGTGAGATCGCGCGGCTTCAGTTCCAGGCGCACCGGCGATCCTTTCCGTGGGGACACCAGGAAGATCGCGGGCGATGCCAGTCCGTTACAGCATTGAACAGCGTTGTTGCCGGAGGCGGAAAAGTCCTCGACGCACGGCCCGCCACATGGGGAAGATCTTTTCCCCGGGGTGCGGCGTGAGGAAACCGCGCCCCGCCACTGAGATGGGGACTCGATGAGAAGACTCAAGCGGCCGTTCGCGGCCGCGGCACTGCTGGCCGGGCTCCTGACGCTGTTCGTCGCCCCGTCGGCGAGCGCGGCCGACCAGCCCAACGGTACCGAGGTGACCAGCCTCGGCGGGCTCGTCCTGCGGCCTGCCCACCCGGTCAAGCCCGGCGGCATCGACCTGCACGCCGACCAGGAGGCATTCCTGATCGGCCCGGCCAACGATCCGGGCCGCTGCCTCGACGCCGACCTGAACACCATCGGCGGCAACGGCACCAAGGTCCAGCTGTGGGACTGTGACGCCTACGCCGCCAACCAGGCGTGGTACCTCACGCTGATCCCCGAGGGCTACTACCGTTTCCAGAACGTGTACAGCGGCCGGTACCTCGACGCCGACCTGAACACGATCAACGGCAACGGCACGAAGATCCAGCTGTGGGACTACATGGCCGGTGGCAGCAACCAGTGGTTCGCCCTCACCGAGATCCCCGAGGGCTACCTGCGGCTGCAGAACGTGCGCGGCGGCCGCTACCTGGACGCGGACCTCAACACGGCCTACCGCAACGGCACCGTCGTGCAGCTGTGGGACTACGTGGCCGGCGCGCAGAACCAGTGGTGGTTCTGACCGTCCGGCCCCCGGTGCCGGGTGCCCGCGGGCACCCGGCACCGCGCTCAGCCCGCCACTTTGTCCAGCGTGATCGGCAGGTCACGCACCCGGCGGCCGGTCGCGTGGTACACCGCGTTGGCGACCGCCGCCGCGACCCCGGTGATCCCGACCTCCCCGGCCCCGATGACGCCCATCGGCATCGTCGGATCCGGATCGTCCAACATGGACACTTCGATGCGCGGGATGTCGGCGTGCACCGGAACGTGGTACTCGGCGAGACTGGGGTTCATGATGCGCCCGGTACGCGGGTCGACGAGGGTCTCCTCGGACAGGGCCATCCCGATGCCCATCACGATGCCGCCGCGCAGCTGGCTGACCGCGGTCTTCGCGTTGACCACGGTGCCGATGTCGAACACGCCGAGCCACCGGGAAATCCGCGTCTCGCCGGTGTCCGGGTCGACCCGCACCTCACAGAACTGAGCGCCGGACGCGGCCCGCATCTTGCGTGAGTCGCGCAGGAACCCGCCGATGAATCGCGCCTGTGTGGACAGCCGCCCGAGCCGGGTGTCAGAACCGACGGACGCCTCGACGTGCGGCACACCCGCCTGCCGGAGGACCGCGAACGGATCGTCTCCGCCGGTGCGCTTCGCCAGGCGCCGCAGCGACCGCGTCAGCTTCTCCGCCGCCTCGACCACGCTTCCGGCGATGCTCGCGGTCTGCACCGAACCGCCCGCGCTCGGGGACACCGGCAGATCCGAATCGCCGTACTCGACGCGGACCGCCTCGACCGGCACCCCGAGCGCGTCCGCCGTGACCTGGGCCTGCGCGGTCGCGGCGCCCATGCCCATCTCCTGGAACCCGCAGCGCAGCACCACGGTGCCCGCCGCGGACACCCGCAGGGTCACGTTGGCCGGGAACCGCAACGCCGGGTGGAACGCCGACGCGACGCCCATTCCGACCAGCCACCGGCCATCCCGCATCGACCCCGGCTCGGGCGTGCGGTCGGACCAGCCGAAGCGCTCCGCCCCCAGCGCGTAGACCTCGCGCAGCCTGCGGTGGGTGAACTTCTTGCCGTCCACCGGGTTCACCGCCGGTTCGTTGCGCCTGCGCAGCTCGACCGGGTCGAGACCGGTCTCGGCGGCCAGCTCGTCCATCGCGGCCTCCAGCGCGAAGGTGCCGATCGCCTCGCCGGGCGCGCGCATGAAGGTGTTGGGCAGCAGGTCCAGCTCGACCACGCTCTGCCGCACCAGGATGTTCGCGGCGTCGTAAAGGTGCCGCGACTGCGAGGTGATCTGCTCGGGCATCCCGCCGACCCGGCCGAGCCGGGACACGCTCGTGTGGATCAGCGCGGTCAGCTTGCCGTCGCGGTCCGCGCCGAGTGCGACGCGCTGAGTCGTCGGCGTGCGCCCCCCGACCGTGCGGTAGACGTCCTCCCTGGTCAGGGCCAGCCGCACCGGACGGCCGGTGGCGCGGGCGGCGAGCGCGGCCAGAATCGTGCCCGGCCACACCGCGCCTTTGCCGCCGAACCCGCCGCCGACGAACGGCGCGAGCACCCGCACGTCCGCGACCGGGATGTCGAAGCGGGCCGCGAGGTGGTTGCGGAACCAGTCCAGCGACTGGGTCGCGTCGTGCACGGTCAGCCGGTTCCCCTCCCAGACCGCGACGGTGGCGTGCGGTTCGAGCGCGTTGTGGGAGTGCCCGGGCGTGGTGAACCGCAGGTCCACGGTCACCGGCGCCGCGGCGAGCGCCTTCTCCGCGTCGCCCTTCTTCCCCTCGCCCGGCGAGATCATGCTGTTGGGCTGCTGCTTGGCTGCCGGCTCCATCGCGGCGAAGTCCACTGTGGCGGGAAGGACCGCGTACTCCGCGCGCACGAGTGAGGCGGCCTCCCTGGCGGCGGCCGGGTCCTCCGCCACCACGACCGCGATCGGCTGCCCGTTCCAGTGGATCTCGTCGTCCTGCAGGTAGTTGACCGAGGTGCCGGACGCCATCGTGCTCAGATCGAGCGGGGTCACCTTGCGCGCCGGGGTGAGCGGTGGCGCGTTCTCGTGGGTGAGCACGGCGATCACCCCGGGTACCGCGCGGGCCGCGCTGGTGTCCAGTGCGGTGATCCGGCCGCGGCTGATCGTGGCGTGCACGAGCGCGGCGTAGGTGAGGCCCGGCGGTTGCTGTTCCGCGGCGAACCGGGCGGCGCCGGTCGTCTTGGCCGGGCCGTCGACCCGGTCCAGTGGTGCACCGATCGCGGTCATGCCGCGCCTCCCTCGGTCGCGAGTCGCCGCAGTGTGGCGACGATCGTGCGGTTCGCCAGGCCGACCTTGAACGCGTTCGACGGGCGGGTGACCGCCGCCGACAGTTCGGCCTCGGCGGCACGCGCGAACGTCTCGTCGGTCGCTGGCCGACCGGGTAGCAGCCGCTCGGCCTCGGTCGCGCGCCACGGCTTCGTGCCCACACCGCCCAGGGCCAGGCGCGCTTCGACGATCACACCGTCCTCGACCCGCAGGGCCGCGGCGACCGAAACGAGCGCGAAGGCGTAGGACGCGCGGTCGCGGACCTTGCGGTAGCGCGAGTTCCGGGCGACCTCCACGGGCGGCAGTTCGACGGCCGTGATCAGCTCGTCGGGCTCCAGCGCGGTTTCGCGGTGCGGGGTGTCGCCGGGCAGCAGAGGGAACTCCGCGATCGGGATGCGCCGGATGCCGCGGGTGCTCTCGACCTCGACGACGGCGTCCAGCATCGCGAGCGCGACGGCCATGTCCGAGGGGTGCGTGGCGATGCAGTGCTCGCTGACGCCCAGCACCGCGGTGGAGCGGGCGAATCCGTCCATCGCGCCGCACCCGCTGCCGGGCACGCGCTTGTTGCACGGCGACGCGTCGTCGTAGAAGTACAGGCAGCGGGTGCGCTGCATCAGGTTCCCGCCGACGGTGGCCATGTTGCGCAGCTGGGCCGACGCGCCGTGCAGGATCGCGTGCGCGAGCACCGGGTAGCGGGCCCGGATCACCGGATGCGCGGCCAGGCGGCTGTTGCGCACCAGCGCGCCGATCCGGATGCCGCCGCCGGGCAGCTCCTCGACCCCGGTCAGCGGCAGCCTGCTGACGTCGACGACCGTGCCCGGGGTTTCGATGCCCTCGCGCATCAGGTCGACCAGGTTCGTGCCGCCGCCCAGGAACTTCGCGTCGCCGTCACCCGCGACGGCCTCCAGCGCGCCGCGGACGTCCCGGGCGCTGACGTAGGTGAACGACCTCATTCCGCGACCTCCCGGATCGCCTCGACGATGCCGTTGTAGGCGCCGCAGCGGCACAGGTTGCCGCTCATCCGTTCACGGATCTCGTCCTCGGTCAGCTCGGCGGTGGCGGTCAGGTCCTCGGTGACCGCGCTCGGCGTCCCGTCCTTGTGCTCGGCCAGCATCCCGACGGCCGAGCACAGCTGACCCGGCGTGCAGTATCCGCACTGGAGCCCGTCGGCGCGCACGAACGCCTCCTGCGGCGGGTCATCGAGCCCCTCGACGGTGGTGATCTCGCGCCCGTCGTACTGCACGGCCAGCGCCAGGCAGGAGTTGATGCGCTCGCCGTCGGCCAGCACCGTGCACGCGCCACACGCGCCCTGGTCGCAGCCCTTCTTCGTGCCGGTCAGCCCCATCCGCTCGCGCAGCGCGTCGAGCAGGCTCACCTGGGGCGGCACGTCCAGTCTTCGCTCGGATCCGTTGACCCGCAATGACACCTCGACCATCTGGTTCCTCCCGGTCCGGCCCGTGTCACACCGAAGCTAGCAGTACGCCGTCCTCTTAACAAGAGAACGACGTACTCTTATCTTGAGGTTATAGAATCACGAGCTGATGTCCCACAAAGCGTTCCTGCGGGCGCGCAGCCCCGAGCACAAGCAGCAGCGGCGCGAGGCGATCCTCGCCGCCGCGCGTGAGCTGGCGCTCCGGGACGGGGTGCGCACGGTGAGCCTGGGCGGTGTCGCGGCCGCGGTCGGGCTCGTCAAGTCCAACCTCGCCCGCTACTTCGCCACCCGCGAGGAGATCTTCCTCGAACTGGCCGCCGAGGAGTTCCGCGGCTGGGAGGCCGCGGCCGTGGCCCGCGTCGCCGTCGCGCCCGGTCCGGAGTCCGTGCTCGACGCACTGGTCGAGACCCTCGACGAGCGCCCGCTGTTCTGCGACCTGCTCAGCCACAGCGCGACCACGCTGGAGCGCAACGCCACCATGGAGGCGGCCCGCGCGTTCAAGCTGCAGACCGCCGGCAGCTTCGCGAAGATCTCGGCGGCCGTGGCGCAGGCGCGTCCGGACCTGACCGGGGACGAAGCGGGCGAACTGGTCGCCGCGGCCGCGGGTTTCGCCGGACTGCTCTATCCCGCGGCACACCCGCCACCCGTGCTGGCCCGGCTCTACGCCGAGGACGCGGCGGTCGCGGCGCTGTGCTTCGAGTTCGTCCCCGTCGCGAAACGGATGCTGCGCGCGCTCGCCGCGGGCCTGCCGAGCCTGCGCGGCGAACAGGGGGATTCGGCGAACGGAGGGTGACGTCCGGCGCAATTCCTCGCCGTGGATCTGGTCCCGCACCCGCCGGGTTGTTATCGGTGGACTGTGATCCACGAGCCGACGCGCCGGATGAGCGTGTACCGGATGTACCCGGCCGTGGATCCGCGCGACCTGGTCGTGCCGAAGGTGCTCGACGCCGCCGACGTGCGGGACGTGCGCGTGGACTCGGTACCGGCCGTGCTGGTGTCCGCCGCGCCCGATCCGGATCCGGTCGAATGGACCGCCGCCATCCGCTCGCTGACCGGCGTCGACCTCGGTTACACCAGCGCGGCACCGTCGGCCGCGCTGCTGCTGGCCGTCGACGGCACGCACTACGCGCTCACCTTCGGGCAGGGCTGGCGCTACCTGCGGACCGAGAAGATCGACCGCGGGTTCGGCCTGGACGTCGCGGTGCGCATGCTCGACCCGGACCAGATCCGCAGGATCACCCGCTGGGCGCTGAGCGCGAAGGCCCGCGTGGACCGGAACCTGGTGCCCGGCGGGCAGGGGCTGTGGGCGTTCGGCCTGCGTGAGCACGCCGAGCTGGTCCGCAACCTCACCGGACGCGTGCACGAGGGTGCCGGCGCCGACCTGACCTACGTCCGCCGCCGCGGCCGGTACCGCAACTTCCGTTTCAGCCTCGACTGCGGCGACGGACTGCACCTGCACCTCGGCACCGAGGGCAGCTCACTGGTGTCCGACCTGCGGGAACTGACCCGCGTCACCACCGAGGGACCGGTGCACGAACGACTCGAACCGCTGCGCTGGGTGCGGCGCCTCGGCGCGGGGCACGAGCTGACCGGCGAACTGGACGGCGCCGCCGCCGACCTGCTGGCCGATCCGGACGACGGCGACGGCGAGGTCGGCATCGCCTACCCCGCCCGCTACCACGACGGCCCCGGCGTCTCCCGCTACCGGGGCCGCGTGGGCGAACGGGAGATCGACACCGACGACCTCACCCTCGACGACCTGCGCGCCGGGCTGCCCGCGGATGGCCACCGCCTCACCGCGCTGCGCACGGGCACGATCGAGGGGCTCGACGACAGCGGCCACAGCCTCGGCGGTGACGTGTCCGCGTTGCACTGGCTCGCCGCCGAAATCACCCACCGCGACGGCCGTTACCTGCTGCTCGACGGCGACTGGTACCAGCTCGGCGACCGCTATCTCGACCACGTCGAGCGCGTGGTCACCGACGCGTTCGCGAACACCCCGCCGTGGACCCTGCCGCCGTGGAACGACGCCCCACGCGACCGGGACGGCCGCGTCATCGAGGCCGCCTACAACGAGCACGTCGCACGCACCGACCCGCGGTTCCTCTGCCTGGACCGCCGGACCCTGCGCACCCGCGTCCACCCGCACGGCTTCGAGGCGTGCGATCTGCTCGGGCCGGGCAACGTGCTGGTGCACGTGAAGAAGTTCAGCCGCCGGACCGGTTCGCCGGTGCTCAGCCACCTCTTCGCGCAGGGGCTGGTCGCGGTGGAAAGCCTCACCGACCGGCAGACGTGGCAGCGGTTCACCGGTCTGGTGTCCGAACAGGACCCCGCTCGCGCCGCCGCGCTCGGGTCCCGGCCCGCCGGACTGGTCTACGCCATCCACCGCCCGGACAAACCGCTCGACCCCGGCACGCTGTTCACCTTCGCGCGCTCCGCGCTGGTGTCGGCGGCGGTCGCGCTGAACACGTACGGGATTCCCCTGTGCGTCACCGTGATCCCGTAGACAGCGGGACGAGGATCCTCGTAGCGGGAGAGCGGTCAGTAGTCGGAGACCAGCTCGGCCGGGTTGAGAACCACCTCGTACGGAGCCGTGAGCGTGATCGTCTCGTCGCGCACGGCTTCGTCGAGCGTGAAGTAGGCGCCCTCGCGCAGCGCGAGGCACAGGACGCTGGGCACATACGGGTCGACGATCCAGTAGTTCGGACAGCCGGCCACCGCGAGGCGCGCCCGCTTCAGCTCGGTGTCGATCAGGCGGCTGGACGGCGAGATCACCTCGACCGACAGCACCGGCACGCCGACCAGGGCACGTTCGGTGTAGTCGCCGCGCCGCCCGACCACGACGTCGGGGATCAGCACGGTGTCGTCGGCGAGGACCACGTCCACCGGCGCGGGCAACGCCTCGCAGTCCTTCGGGCAGTTCCGGGTGACGGCGGTGAGGACCCTGGCCACGACACGCTGGTGCAGCGGACGGGGTGAGGGGCTCATCAGGAGCACCCCGTCCACGAGCTCGTAGCGGTGACCGTCATCGGCGATCGACTCCAGATCCCTACGCGTGAATGGTTCGCGGTGTCCGAACACCGGGACAGTCGCCATGGTCTCCCCAAATCGCGTAGTAACGAACCCGGGCTTCGCGTCAGCTTAGTCGCTCGCCGATGACCAACCGCTGCCACACGGCGCTGTCGCGGTCCCGAACAGACCAGCCGCCCGGATCGCGCCACCCGCCGCCTGCCACCGCACGTCACCGAGGGTTGATCCACGGTGACGAGCCCGCAACGACCGCGCCCCCACTGAGCCAAACGTGTGCCGTGAAAGAATTCGGATCACCGTCGGCTCCAGTACCAGAACACGCAAACTCCCGAATCATCGCCGGTAAACTCCGCCGCGATTTCCGGACCCGGCCCGAAAAATCGATGGTAGGCGAAACCCCGAACGGGCCGCAATACGCGGAGCCGCCGGGCGCGGGTGACGCGCGGGGAGAACCGATCATTCACCTTCCCGCCGTCGCGCCTTAACCCAGCGCCGTAACTCCACCCGGGCATGGACGCGATAGCAGGACGTCGGTGATTTTTCGACCGGAAGCGGCCACCGAGGCGGGCCGTGGAACTGGGGACACACAAATGAAAAACGCAGACGACCGCCGGCCGGGTAACGTCCGGACGCCGCGGTTCCAGCTCATCGGCGGTCACGACGGAAGCACCCGCTGGCGACTGCTGGGCAGCAACAACGTGTCACTCGGCCTGGGAGTGGTCGATTACCGGGACAGCACCGAATGCGCGACCGCCATCCAGTGGCTGTGCCGGAACCTGTCGCGGACGCGCATGGATCTGACGCACCTCAACGGGATCCAGTGGCGCTGGGTGCTGCACTCCGGTTCCGGGCCGATCGCCACCGCGACTCGCCCGTACGGCCGGAAGATCGAAGCCAAACGGGGGTACGAACGATTCGTCGCGGCCGTCGGGATCGCCGCGGAATCCGGCAGTGACGGACGGATCCTGGACTGGCGGGCGAAATACCGGCTCGATTCCCCGCCATGACGGGCACGCTGCGTGCGTTCGTCGGGCATTAACCGCCACGCCGTCGGGCGAGAAGGCAAGGCACCGCCAGACGTTGCCCAAGGCGGCGAAGTTGGTTCCCGGCCGCGGAAATCCCCCGGCCGAGAACAGACAGAAAAGAGTACTGACACTATGCGTGCTCGTACCGCACGGTTTGCCGGCGTCATCGGCGCCGCCACCGGGGCCTGCCTGCTCCTCACCGGTACCGCCAGCGCGGTGCCCGGCGACAACGGCCTCAACGAGGTCGTGACCGCCGCCGGTTCCGACACCATCCAGGACTTCACCAACGCGCTCTTCGCCCAGGCGAACGGCGGCGAGGACAACTACGTGAACGTGCCGCCGGTGCTGCCGGCGGGCGGCACCTTCACGGTCCCCGCGGACCTCTACGACGGCGGCACCACCTACGACACCACCAGCAACCCGGTGCCCAACGGTTCGTCGGCCGGCAAGAACGCGCTGAACGCCAACGCCTCGTCGGGCGGCGCGCTGATCGACGTCGCCCGTTCGTCGTCCGGCCCGAGCTCCAGCGATCCGGTCGAGTTCGAGTACTACGGTTTCGCCCGCGACGGCGTGTCCTGGGCCGCCTCGTCGACCGGTGCCGGTGCCGGCGTCACCCTGACGCTGGACCAGCTGAAGGGCATCTACAACGGCTCCATCGACAACTGGAGCGAGGTCGGCGGCGCGGACGCCCCGATCGCCGTGTACCTGCCGCAGACGGGTTCGGGCACGCTGTCCTTCTTCACCGGCAACGTCCTCGGCTTCGACCCGACCACCACCGGTGTCACCATCCACCGCATGCAGGAGAACGACGCCACCACCATCGCCGCAGGTGACGCCGGGACCGCGATCGCGCCGTACTCGGTGGCCCAGTGGGTCGCCCAGGCCAACGCGGTCGTCACGGACAAGCGCGCGGGCTTCTTCGAGGGCACCCTGACCGGTGCGGACTCGGACGTCGCGCCGGTGGGCGTGAACGCCACCTCCGGCAAGTGGGAGCCGACGTTCCTGCCTGCCTTCCGGGGCGCGCGCACGGTGTACCACGTCCTGGACACCCGTTCGCTCTCCTACGGCGCCGCGCTGAACATCGTCGGCTTCGACGCGTCCGGCCCGAGCCCCCTCTGCTCCGGCGCGCTGAACACCCTGATCAGCGACTACGGTTTCCAGCCGCTGGGCACCTCGGGTGTCACCTGCACCCTGTCCTGACCCACTGCTCCCCGGAACCGGCCCGCGTGGGGTTTTTCCCCGCGCGGGCCGGTTTCTTTCCGGATGGCGCTAACGGAATCCGCGCGCGGCCGCGCGAGACCGAAGCGAGGGTCGCTACGCGGGTACCTCAAGCACCGGCTTCGCTTCGCTACGCCCCGATCGGCCCCTCCCGAACCCGATCTCTCAGTGTTCGGTTGCCGAGCAGTCGCGTCAAGGCGGGAAAGCGTGCCTTGACCCGACTGCTCGGCAACCGATGTGGCTGGGGATCGGGTTGCGGGAGAGGACTGGTTCGGAGCTGGTCACTTCCCGTTGCCGGGTGCGCCGCCCGGAACGGCAAACACGCCGCCCGCAGCGGCAAACACGCCGCCCGGAACGGCAAACACAGCGCGGCGCGCGGCGTGTTTGCCGCTCCCGCTGGCGTGTTTGCTGTTCGCGGCGGCGTGTTGGCCGTTCGCGCGTAGCGCCAGAACCCGCGTAGCGGCAACCCAACCTCAGCAGGCGGGCTCCGAAGGTGACGGAGTCGTGCTGGGAGCGCTGCTGCTCGTCGTCTCCACCGGAGGAGTGGTCGTCTCCACCGGCGTGGTCGTCGTCGGCGTCGAGGTCGTCGTGGGCGCCGGGGTGCAGCTCGACGAGGGCGGCTCACTCGTGGTCGACGTCGTGGTGGGAACCAGTGTCCGCGTCGGGGACGGGGGCGGGGTTGCCGGGGGCGTGACCGACGGAGGCGCGGGCACCGTCACCGGCGGGGGCGGCGGTACGGCCACCGGCGCGCCCGGCAACGACACGACGGGAGCACCGGGCGCCACCGCACCGGGCACCACCGCTCCCACGACCGGGCCGGCCACACCGGGCGAGTCCGCCACCGGGGTGCCGCCGCGGGCGTAGGCGTCCGCCCACAGCAGGACCGTCGCGACATAGGCGTCCGAGTGGTTGTACCGGAACACCGCCTGCGCCCGCTGCCGCGGATCCCGCAGGTCACCGCCGCCGGCGCACAGGTACCTGCCCGCCGCGAGCGCCGCGTCGAAGATGTTGTGCGGGCTCACCACGCCGTCGCCGTTGCCGTCCGCGCCGAACGACCTGAACGTGGCCGGGATGAACTGCATCGGCCCCACCGCGCGGTCCCAATGGACATCGCCGTCCAGTGCACCGCCGTCGGTGTCCCGGATGGCCGCGAAGGCGCCGCCGTCGAGCACCGGGCCGAGGATCGCGCCCGTGGTCGTGCCGTCGGCGTCCACCCGGCCGCCGCGCGCGTGGCCCGATTCGATGCGGCCGATCGCCGCCAGCAGCGACCAGTCCAGGTGACAGTCCGGCGCGATCCGGGCCATCTCCGCGGCCGCGCGGTGGTAGGCGTCCCACACGCTCGCCGGGATGCGCGGCGCCGACGTCACCGGGGCACCCATCGGCGTGATCGGCAGGTCCGCGAACGAGGGCAGCTGCGCGGCGAGCATCAGCGGGTCGTCCGCCGCGTCCAGCACCGCCGGGCTCAACGACGCCTGCGCGGACTCCCCCGTCGCCCCGGTCTCGGCGACCAGCGCGATCGGCACACCGCCGCTGGGCAGGAACGGCACGAGTGCCAGCGAGGCCGCCGCGTACGCGCCGAGCTTGACGCGCCTGGCCTCGGACTTGCGCCGTCGCCGCTCCGCGGCCCAGCGCTCCTGACGCAGCATCATGTTCCCCCTGATCGGTCTTCTCGGCATGGTCAGGCCCAGGCAGGCAGCAGGCGCCACACGGCGGTCGCCGCGAGCACGGCCAGCACCAGCAGGGCCGGGGTGGTGACGACATAGGTGGACACCGGGCGCCACCGCCGGTAAAGCAGCGTAGCTCCGGCGGCGACCGCGACGAATCCGCCGAATGCCAGCACCAGCTGCGCCCACGCGGACGGATCGCCGGTGCGGCCGTCCTGCGCATCGGCTCGTCCGTTCTGCGGCGTCGGGCGGAACGGCTTGCCCTCGATCACCGCGGTCACCACCGTCGCGGACGAGGCCGAACCGGGCCACCACGACGCCGACGTGACGAGCGTGAGCCGGTCGTCCTGACTCTTGCCGTAGTCGCCGTCCTCGTCGAACTCCCGCGTGGCCGTCCCGGTGACGGTGTAGACGGACTTGCCCTGGGTGGTCGCGACGACGATCTGGTCACCGGCGGCCAGCTCCCCCAGGCGCGAGAACGGCGCCCCGTACCCGGAGTAGCGGCCCACGATGCCGCTGTTGCCCGCCTGCCCCGGCCTCGACGTCCCCGGCACGTGACCGGCCCCGGACGCGGTCTGCTCCGGGGTGACGCCCTCCAGCACGACCTGCTGCAGGTTCAGCTTCGGGATCTCCAGGATCGCGACCGGCGATCCGAACTCCGGCGGTTTCGTGACCGGCGCGGCACCCAGCAGTGTCCGGGTCGCCCCGTACGCCTCGGCGATCTCGCCTTTCAGGTCGGCGAGCGCGGCGCGCTGGTCGTTGTTGGCGAGCATCGGCCCGAGCGCGTAGGTGACCAGCACGAAGCACAGCGCCGTGGTGAGCACCCAGGCGACCGCCGTTCCGGCGATCCATTTCGGACCGAACGTGGCGAACCGCGGCGCGGGTTCCTCGACCGGTTCGTCGAGGACGGTCTCCGTCTGCTCCTCCTCGTCCCACGCCTCGTCGTTCTCCACCGTGGACAGGGTGCTCATGAACCGCTCCGCATCGAGGTGATCCGCCGTTTCAGCGCGTCCAGCCAGGGCGGCAGCGGCCGTCCGGCGGAGGCGTAGGCGGTGCCCGCGGGCAGCACCACCAGTCCGACCAGTGCCAGCAGCGGGATCAGGGCCGCGAGCGCGGTGCCGCCAGGGAAGAACGGGATCTTCGTCGAGGCCGCGAGGTTGCGGGACTCGGTGAGACTCTCCGGCGTCGGCACCTTGGTGTCCAGCGGAGCGGCGCCCGCGGCCGAGCCGGAACCGCCCGCGCCAAGGCCACCGGTGCCGAAGCCGGTGCCGAGTCCGTCGCCGCCGGACCCCGTCGTGTACGAACCGGACGATCCACCGGTCGCCGATCCGGGGTTCCGCGCGTCTTCCCGCTCCTGGCACGCCTCAGCGGCGGTGCCGGTGCCGACCAGTGCCGCCGCTTCCTGCGCCGCGCTCAGCAGTTCCGGCGTCAGCGGCACCAGCCCGGCCCCGAGCCCGCCCTGCCCGCCGTTGGTGGCGGCCTTGAGGAAGGTGGCCAGCTGGGCCTGCTTGTCGGCCAGCGGCTGGCAGCTTTCGTCGATCAGCGGGTTGACCGGTGCCGCCACCGACTCCACGAACGTCAGCGGGTACGCGGCCGGATCGGCGCTGACGTCGCCGATCGTGACCGAACCGTCCTCGGCCTGGGTCGCGTGCGCCGCCGCGGCCCGCAGCGACGCCGGGGTCGGCGCGACGTACCCGCCGTGACCGTCGGGCAGCGCGACGGGCGCCCAGCCGTACTCGGTCGCCGTCGCCAGGTCGGTCACGACCCAGTTCAGGCAGCCGTTGGTGCATTCGAACCCGGTCCCGAGCACTGGCCCGTTGACCTGCTTGCGCACGTTGACCCGGCCGGACTTGGCGTCCACGTTGTGCACGTTGACCAGGTCGAGGTTCAGCGCGTTGAGGTCGGTGACGGTGCCGACCGGGCCACCGCCCTTGTCCGCGAAGTACGACGTGGTGCCATACACCCAGGCGCCGGGGGCCGCGCTCGCCAGCTTCCCGCTCAGGATCGCCGGGACCGTGCTCGGCCCGGACTCCCCCGTGACGCCGAAGAAGCTGAGGTTGGCGGTGTCCACGCCGGCGCGGGTTTCGGGCGCGCTCGTGGTGTTGCCGTTGCCGTCCTTGATCGCGTCGAGCGCGGGGTTGCGGGTCACCAGCGGTGATCCGTTCCGGAAGATGCCGCCGCGTCCGGTGGAGGACGGGCTCAGGCCGCCCTTGCTGAGCATGTTCGCCACGTCGTCCCAGGTGAAGGTCAACGCGGTGCCGAGACGGGAACTCACCAGCGCTCCGCTGTCCGTGACGTCGGTGGGCGCCCAGCCCACCGCGGCGATCACGGTCGCGTTGAGCGCGGCGGGCACGTAGGCCCGCTCGCGCTCCGTCTGGCTCGCCAGCCTGCCACCGGAACCGGTCATCGCGATGTCGGACGCACCCGTGTCGAACGCCCTCAGCCCCGCGTCCTCCGTCTCGGCGACGATGTTGGCGGGCTGCGCGGACTGCGTCGGCGCGCACAGCATCTGGTTCCAGGACACCGCCGTGTCGCCGAACCGCTCCGGCATGCTCGCGTTGAGCGTGCTCGCGCCGACACCGCCGCAGCCCTGGATCTCCAGGCCGGGCGCGGACGCGGCGAAGGTGATCGAGCTGTCGTAGACCGTCTGCGCGGCGGTCGAGCCCGGCGGCGTGCCGGTGATCGTCAGCGTCATCGTGCACGGGTTGTTCTCGTCGCAGGTGTAGGAGTACTTCTTGCCCTCCGGGTTGCTCGGCCAGGTGAGGGCCTGCGACGGCTGCAGCTGCGTGTACTCCGGGTCGAAGTTGATGTTCGCCGGGGTCCGGCTGCCGCGTGGCACGAACGTGTCCAGCACGATGTTCTGCGTGGCGGCGCTGCGGCCGCGCGGGGTGTTGGGCGGCGCGAACACCGCACCGGACAGCTCGTCGTTGAAGGCGGAGCAGTAGGCGGCGACGCGTGCCGCGACCGTGTGGTCGGGCGCCCACGTGCCGGGCTTGAGCAACCCGTCCGGCAGCGGGCTCGGGCACACCCGGTAGTTCGCGGTCGCGCCGGCAGGCAGGCCGGAAATGGTGATCCGCAACGGATCGCCGTCCTGTGCGTGCAACGGGTCCACCCCGCTCGTCTGGACGGAGTAGCTCAGCGACGCCGTCTGGGCGGTCGCGGACGGAACCACGAGCACTCCCGCCACGGCGAGAAAACCGCTCACGAAAACGAGCAGCACACGTCGAACGCCAGTCATGGGCCCAACTTCGCCATCGCGCCCGCATCCCGTCAACGGCGGAAACCCCTCGGAGCGCCCAATTCACCGATGCGCCGTCGGGCCTTCCCTGATCGTCCACGTTTCCCGGCCGCGGGATCGCGATACTCGCTCCGTGACCCTCGCCATGCCGAAATCCGGTGAGCCGCCGCCCGTGCGGCCGATCGCCGACGCACCCTCCCGCGCCGACCGCGCCTTCCGCCGCATCACCACCGGCGCGGGCCTGTCCGTGCTGGCGTTGCTGATCGTCATCGGGTTCTTCCTGATCTTCCGGTCGGTCCCGGCGTTCCAGGTGAGCGGTTTCGGGTTCTTCGGCACGATCCGCTTCGACCCCGCCACCGGGGTGATGGGCGTGCTCGGCCTGCTGTACGGCACGGTGGTCGTCGCGGTGATCGCGGTGGTCGTCGCCGTGCCGCTGTCGATCTTGGCCGCGCTGTTCATCACCGAGTACGCGAGCGGCCGGATGCGCGGGCTCCTCACCGGTCTGGTCGATCTGCTCGCGGCGATCCCCAGCCTGCTCTACGGCCTGTGGGCGTTCAGTTTCCTCGGGCCCTACCTCACGCCGGTGGCGGAGTGGATGACCGGGAACCTCGGCTGGTTCCCGCTCTTCGCCACCGAGCCGGACGCGGTGCTGTTCAACTCGATGTTCGTGGCCGGGCTCGTGGTGTCGCTGATGGTCATCCCGATCACCACGTCGGTGATCCGCGAGGTCTTCGTGCAGACCCCGCTCGGCGAGAAGGAAGCGGCGCTGGCACTGGGCAGCACGCGGTGGGGCATGGTGAAGACCGTGGTGCTGCCGTTCGGCCGCGGCGGGATCATCGGCGGCGCGATGCTCGGGCTGGGCCGCGCGCTCGGCGAGACCATCGCGGTTTCCCTGCTGCTGCCGCAGGTTCCCGAGATCACGACACACTTCCTGGAGTTCGGCGGCGCCACGATCTCCGGGTTCATCGCGAACAACGCGGGCGCGACCGGGATCTTCCTCAACGGACTGATGGCGGCCGGTCTCGTGCTGTTCGTGTTCACGCTGGCGACGAACTTCACCGCGTCGATGATCATCTCACGCAGCCGCTCCGGTGCGGGGGTGGACGCGTGACCGCGACGCTGGACGAAACCCGGACCCCGCCGCGCTCCGGCCCGCCGGTCAGGCGGCGCACGTCGGCCACCACCCCGCAGGACCGGTGGGTGGCACTGGGGTGCGCGGCCTCGGCGACACTGCTGACCTGGTTCGTCATGCACGAGCTGCTCACCTCGCCGGGCTGGCTCGCCGATCTGGCCGTGGCCTACCTGCTGTACCTGGTGATGCTGTTCCTGGTCACCCGCGACCGGCTGGGCAGGCTGGCCGCGGTCGACAAGCTGGTGTCGGCGGTCGTGGTCAGCGGAGCGATCGGCCTGCTGGTTCCACTGCTGTTCCTGCTCGGCTACATCGTGTTCAAGGGAGTGCCGAACCTGCGCGCCGGGTTCTTCACCCACGACATGGGCGGCGTCGCCCCGACGGACCCGGCCACCGCGACGGGTGGTCTGCACGCGATCCTCGGGACGCTGGAGCAGACCGCGCTGGCGCTGGTGTTCGTGGTGCCGCTGGGCGTGCTGACCGCGGTGTTCCTCAACGAGACCCGCTCGCGGTTCCGCCGCCCGGTCCGGATCTTCGTGGACGCGATGAGCGGGCTGCCCTCGGTCGTGGCAGGCCTGTTCGTCTACGCGGCGCTGATCATGCCGCCGGTCGCGGGCGGGTTCTCCGGGTTCATGGCGACGCTCGCCCTGACGATGATCATGCTACCCACCGTCACCCGCACCGTGGACGTGGTGCTGCGACTGGTGCCCGACGGCCTGCGCGAGGCGTCGCTGGCGCTGGGCGCGAGCCGCGCCCGGACGGTGTGGTCGGTCGTGCTGCCGACCGCCCGCACCGGCGTGAGCACGGCGATCATCCTCGGCATCGCGCGGGTCGTCGGCGAGACCGCGCCGCTGCTGTTCACCTCGTTCGGGTCGCTGGCGATGAACTACAACCCGTTCAGCGGCCCGCAGGAGAGCCTGCCGCGGTTCGTCTACCGCTACATCAAGGAGCCGCTGGAATCCGCGCAGCAGCGCGGGTACGTCGGCGCGCTCGTGCTCATCCTGCTGATCTTCGCGTTGTTCGCGCTGACCCGGCTGATCGGCCGGAAGCGCTGGTCGAAACGGCGTAAAGCGCCCCGGAAAACAGGAGCCACCCCGTGACCGAGACGATCTACCGCGAGCCGGTCCGCGTGATCGGCGGTCCGCCGCCGGGCGCGGCGGCACTGGAGGCCCGCGAGGTGGCCGCGTGGTTCGGCGACCACCTGGTGCTGGACGGCGTTTCGCTGGAAATGCCCGCACGCGAGGTCACCGCGCTGATCGGGCCGTCCGGCTGCGGCAAGTCGACGTTCCTGCGGATCCTCAACCGGATGCACGAACTGGTTCCGTCGGCGAGCCTCGCCGGTGAGGTCCTGCTGGACGGCCAGGACATCTACGCCGACGGCACCCGCGCCCAGCACGCGCGGCTGCGGATCGGCATGGTGTTCCAGAAGCCCAACCCGTTCCCCGCGATGTCCATCCGGGACAACGTGCTGGCCGGTCTCAAGCTCGCGGGCGTGAAGTGCCCCGACAAGGACGCACTGGTCGAGCAGAGCCTGGAGCGGGCCGGGTTGTGGCGCGAGGTGCGGGACCGGCTCAACCAGCCCGGCGGCGCGCTCTCCGGCGGTCAGCAGCAGCGGTTGTGCATCGCGCGATCCCTCGCGGTGCAACCGAACGTGCTGCTGATGGACGAGCCGTGCTCGGCGCTGGACCCCACCTCGACGCGGCGCATCGAGCAGACCATCGCCGAGATCGCCGACGAGGTCACGATCGTGATCGTCACGCACAACATGCAGCAGGCGCAACGCGTGTCCGACCACTGCGCGTTCTTTCTCGCCGGGGAAAACGAGCCCGGCCGGATCGTCGAACACGGCCCGACCGAACAAATCTTCGGCGAGCCCGAGGATGTCCGAACCTACGATTACGTCAACGGCCGCTTCGGCTGACGCTGGGGGAAATCCGATGCACCGCAGAACCTGGCTCGCGCTGGCGGGCGCGAGCGTCGTCCTCGCGACGCAGGTGCTGTTCGCGCCGAGCGCCGCGGCCTTCGTGCAGGCCAACGGGTCCGGCTCCACCTACGTGGGCCTGGCCATGAGCGACTGGCAGAACGGCGCCAACTCGCGCGGTATCCCGGTCAACTACAGCGCGCTCGGTTCACCGGCCGGCGTGAACCAGTACGGTGACCGGACCGTGGACTTCGCAGGCACCGAGGCCGAGGTCAGCTCGCTGCAGGCCGCCGGCGGTGGTGGGGTGTCCGCGACCAGCCGCGGTTTCCAGTACGTGCCGGACGTCGCCGGCGCGGTCGCGGTGATGTACAACGTGACCGACGCGGCCGGCCGTCGCGTCGATTCGCTGCACCTGACGCGGCAGACGGTCGCGCGGATCTTCGCGCGCGACATCACGCGGTGGAGTGATCCGGAGATCACCCGCACCAACGGCGGGTTCCCGCTGCCCGACCAGCCGATCACGCTCATCGGCCGCAGCGGTCAGTCCGGGACGACGGCGTTGTTCTACGACTTCGTGGCACACATGGCGCCCGGCCCGTACAACGCGTTCGTCTCGCGCAACGCCAACTCGGGCGTCGGGCACCTGCCCGCCGGGGTGCGTCCCATCCAGCTGCCGACGGTGGGTGCGGACGCGGACAACTACCGGCTGTTCGCCGACTCCGACCAGATCGCGCAGACGATCGCCACCGGCAGCGTGCCGTTCTCGATCGGCTACGACGAGTTCGGGTACGCGAAGAAGTACAACGCGCCCACCGCGTGGGTGGACAACCAGGCGGGCGAGTACACCCTGCCCTACGCGCAGAACATCGCCGCGGCGCTGACGAAGGCGAACCTGCGGCCGGACCTGAGCCAGGAACTGAGCGGCGTCTACACGAACCCGGATCCGGCGACCTACCCGATCTCGGCCTACTCCTACCTGATGACGCCGTGCTCGGGCGGCCGCGAGACCTGCCGCGGCGGCTATCCCGACGGCGCCAAGACGGAGACCATGGCGGCGTTCATCGAGCACATCGCCTGTGACGGGCAGATCAACATGGCGCGGATCGGCTACTCGCCACTGCCGCCGAACCTGTCGCAGGAGATGATGAACGCCAACGCGCGCCTGACCGGCCAGGCCCCGAAGCAGCTCAGCGCGGGCAACTGCTCGAACCCGACGTTCCACGGCAGTCTCGGCGCCGGCGCCACCGCGCCGGAGGACCCGTTCGTCGCGCTGGGCGGTGTCGACGCGCTGACCAACGGCGGCACCGGCAACGGGACCGCCGGTCCGGGCACGAACGGGCCGGAAGGCGCGGGCACCGGTGGTCCGTCGGACGCGAACGCCACCCCGGGCACCGAGATCGCGGCCGAGGAGTCACTGGCCAACGGTGGTTCGACCGACTGGCGCAACGCCGAACCGGCGGCCTACGAAAACGGCGGCTTCGGTGGCTTCGGCGCGTGGGCGGCTCTGGTGCTGCTCGTGGCGATCGCGGCGCCCCTGCTGCTGCGCGGTGCTCTGCGCGGCTTCCGACGGCAGCGGTGATTGTCCGAAGCGGACAGGATCGGCCGGACACCTCCAGATCGTGGCGTCCGGCCGCTAGTGTCACGGAGGTGACCACCCTGTACGACCTGCCGCTGTCCGAGTTGTCCGAGTACCGCCCGCCGCTGGACGAACCGGCCGATCTGGACGCGTTCTGGGCGGCCGCGCTGGCCGAGGCGGACGAGCTCGCCCTCGACCCGGAGTTCCGTCCACACTCGACACTGCTGCGGACGGTGGAGGTGTTCGATGCCTCGTTCACCGGCTCCGGCGGGCAACGCGTCTCGGCCTGGCTGGTGCTGCCGCGCGCACGCCCGGCGCGGTCGCCGTGCGTCGTGCAGTACCTCGGGTACAACCTGGGCCGCGGGCTGCCGCACGACTTCCTCACCTGGTCGGCGTTCGGCTACGCGCACCTGGTCGTCGACACCCGTGGCCAGGGCGGCAAGTCGATACCGGGCTCGACCGCGGATCTGATGCCCGCGGCGCCGGGGCCGCATGTGCCGGGTTTCCTGACACTGGGCATCCTCGACCCGGAGCAGTACTTCTACCGCCGCGTCTACGTCGATGCCGTGCGGGCCGTGGCCGCCGCGAAGGCGCACCCGGAGATCGACGCGGACCGGATCGTCGTCACCGGCGGCAGCCAGGGTGGTGGCATCACGCTCGCCGCGGCCGCGCTCGCGCCCGGTGTCGCCGCCGCGATGCCGGACGTCCCGTTCCTGTGCCACTTCCGGCGCGGCGCCGAGATCGCCTCCGACGGTCCCTACCGGGAGCTGGTGACCTGGCTGGCCGCGCACCGGCACCGCGCCGCCGAAGCCTTCGCCACGCTGCGGTACTTCGACAACGCCGTCCTGTCCGCGAGGGCGAGCGCGCCCGCGTTGTTCAGCGTCGCGCTGCGCGATCCGGTGTGCCCGCCCTCGACCGTCTTCGCGGCCTACAACCGCTACGGCGGACCGGGCGAGATCCGCGTGTGGGAGTGGAACGAACACGAGGGCGGCCAGAGCGCGCAGGTGGCCGAGCAGGCCGCCTGGCTGGCGAAGACCCTCACCCCCTGACCCGCCCGGCCGCGGCGTGCGGTCAGGAGCCGAACCCGCCGTAGCTGCCGGCTTTCGCGCGTTTGCGGACCTCGTCGAAGTGCCGGTGCACGGCTTCCTCGGCGGCGTCCGGGTCGGCCGACACCAGCGCGTCGACGATCGTCTGGTGGCGTTTGGCCGTGCTGACCGCGGAAGCGGCCGGGCCGCCCAGCTCGCTCTCGGCCGCGCGGTAGACGTCCCAGAACAGCCGGGTCAGCTCGCGGGCCAGGTCGAACCCGGCCTCGGCGCAGATCAGGTCGTGGAACTCGCGGTCGGCGGCCGCGCTGTCCGGGCCCTTGCGGCGCATCCGGTCGACGCACGCCTGCAGGTCCGTGATCAGCTCCGGGCGATGACGGCGGGCGACGCGGCGGGTCAGCTCGGTCTCCAGCATCTCCCGCACCTCCAGCAGGTCCCGCAGCCTGCCCGTGGTGCCGGCACCGGGCGTGCGCGTGCGGAACAGCAGCCAGGTGCGCAGCGCCTCCGAACCGGCCGATCCGACGAACGTGCCGTACCCATGGCGGACCTCGACGATACCGAGCGCGCGCAGCGCCCGGATCGCCTCGCGGATCGAGTTGCGGCTGACCCCGATGTCGGCCATCAGGTCGAGTTCGGTCGGCATCGGCGTCCCCGGTTCGAGCTCGCGCTCGATGATGAGGTCGATGATGCGTTTGCTGATCTCGTCGCCGAGCTGAGGGCGTGCCACCTTCTACTCCCCGCCTGAAGTCGGAGCCGGCTGATTTCCAGACATCCTACGTCAGATCCCTTGACCACCCGCCCGGCCGCTCATTACAGTCACCCGAACGCAGGACATCCCACGTCCTACTTCCAGTCATCCTCCGGCCTGATCAACGACGCACAAGTCAGGAGATGTCATGTCGCACCCCCTGTCCGGGCTCAGCCGCCGCGACTTCCTGCGGTTCACCGGCGTGGCCGGCACGGCCGCGGCCATCTCGGTCACCCTCGGTGCCTGCGGCGGCCCCGCTTCCACCAACAGCACCGGCAACTCCACCGGATCGCTGACCGCCGTCATCGGTTACGGCAACAACCAGACCTGGGACCCGCTGCAGACGGCGTCCGCGTTCTCGGTGGCGGCCAACCTGCACGTGTACGAATCGCTCGTCGAAGGCGACCCCGTCACCCGCGATCCCTTCCCCGGCCTGGCGAAGGCACTGCCGTCCGATCTGAGCGGCACCAGCATGAAGTTCGAGCTGCGCGACGGCGCGAAATGGCACGACGGCACCCCGGTCGTCGCGGACGACGTGGTGTTCACCTACGCCCGCGCGCTGGACCCGAACGAAAAGGTGCTGGTGCACAGCTTCTTCGCGGACTGGCTCCAGGAGGTGCGCAAGGTCGACGACCGCACCGTCGAGTTCGTGCTCAAGCACCCGTTCCCGTACGCGCTGCAGCGCATGCAGTCGGTGAAGATCGTGCCGAAGCACGTGTTCGAGGGCAAGTGGGCCGACGCCGCGGCGGGCAAGGTCGTCGGCTCGGGACCATACCGGGTCGTCGAGCAGGCTCCCTTGTCCTACACCAGGTTCGAGAAGTTCGAGGAGTACAACGGGCCCCGCCCGGCGGCGTACCGGACGATGCTGTGGAAGTCGATCGTCGAGGCGGCACCGCGGATCGCGGCGATCTCCGGCGCCGACCCCGAGGCGCAGATCGTGGAGAACATCCCGGCGGCCAACGCCGACCAGCTCCGCAAGGCCGGCCGCACGGTCGAATTCGCCGACGGCGGCAACAACCTGTTCCTGATGTTCAACACCGCGCACGCGCCGTTCGGTGACAAGCTCGTGCGGCAGGCGCTGCACTACGCGATCGACAAGCAGAAGATGATCCAGATCGGCCTGCAGGGCGCCGGCACCGCCGCGACGTCGTTCATCAACCCGAAGCTGCCCGCGTCGCAGCCCGCCGCGAACGACTTCACCTACGACCCGGACAAGGCGCGCCAGTTGCTGCAGCAGGCCGGGGTCAGTGGGCTGTCGGTCACGCTGTCCACCACCAACACCTCGCTCGTCGCGGACTGCGTCAAGGTCATCAAGGAGGGCTGGGACGCGATCGGCGTGAACACCACGCTGGACGCGCAGGACACCAAGGCGCTGTTCTCCAAACTGGACAGTGGCAAGGACTTCGAGGTGGTGGCCACCACCAACAACCCGATGCAGTTCGGCAACGACCCGGACCTGCTGACCCGCTACTACTACTCGGCGTCCTCGGTGCAGATGAACACCTACTGCCGCTGGACCGGCCCGGAATCTCGGGTGCTGCTCGCGTTGCAGGACCAGGCGGCCGCCGAGACCGACGAGGCGCGCCGCAAGCAGCTGACCAAGCAGCTGCTCGACATGCTCTCCGAGCACGCCGTCCTCTACCCCATCGTGTTCACGCAGCTGGGCACCGCGTGGGACGGGGACAAGATCACCGGGGTCACACCGCTGGGCTACCCGGGCATCTACCTCAACCAGGCCAAACCGGCCTGACGGCGGGAGCGCGCTCATGGTGGTCGTCCTCCGGATGCTGCTCGCCCGCATCCTCGCGCTGATCCCGTTGGTACTCGGCGTGATCCTGTTCGTGTTCGTCGTCATGCAGTTCTCCCCCGTCGACCCGGCGGTGGCCGCGCTCGGCGAATCCAACCCGACGCAGGAACAGCTCCAGCAGTTCCGCCAGGAGAACGGGCTGCTGGATCCGCTTCCGCTGCAGTTCGTGCACTTCGTGGGCAACCTGCTGCAGGGCGACTTCGGCATCAGCGTGATCACGCGGGAGTCGGTGGGGCAGACCATCGCCACCGCGCTGCCGCTGACGGTGCAGCTGACCCTGCTGGGCCTGCTGATCGCGATCGTCCTCGGCGTCGTGCTGGGCGTGACGTCGGCCCTGTTCCGCGACCGCTGGCCGGACCAGGTGATCCGGATCGTCACGCTGGCCGGGGTCGCCGCGCCCGCGTTCTGGATCGCGATCCTGCTGGTGCAGTGGCTCGCCGTCGGTGCGGGCCTGTTCCCCACCAGCGGCTACATCAGCCCGGCCGACTCGTTCGGCGGCTGGCTGAACTCGCTGACGCTGCCCGCGATCTCACTGGCACTGCCGGTGGCGGCGCAGCTGACCCGGATCATCCGCACCTCGATGGTCGAGGAGCTGGACCGGGACTACGTCCGCACCGCGCGCGGCGGCGGGCTGCCACCGGTCGTGGTGGTGGGCCGCAACGTCCTGCGCAACGCGCTGATCAACCCCCTCACCGTGCTCGGCCTGCGGGTCGGCTACCTGCTGGGCGGCGCCGTCGTGATCGAGACGATGTTCGCGCTGCCCGGGATGGGACAGAACATGATCCAGGCCGTCAAGGACGGCGACACCACGAAGGTCCAGGGCTTCGTGATCACCATCGCGGTGGGCTTCGTCCTGGTCAACCTGATCGTCGACGTGCTGTACCTGATCGTGAATCCGCGCCTGCGGAGCCGGTCGTGATGCGCCCGCTGTACCGGGCGGGGCTGACGAAGCGGCTGTCCAGGCCCGGTCTCCGGTTCCGCAGGCTGACCCCGGGGTCGTGGGTCGCGATCGTGCTGCTGGTCCTGCTCGCCCTCGTGGCACTCGCCGGTCCCCTGCTGGTCCAGGACCCGTACGCGATCGGCACGCGGATCACCGGGCCGGACGCCGCGCACTGGTTCGGCACCGACAACTCGGGCCGGGACATCCTCTCCCGGACCGTGCACGGCGCCCGCTGGTCGCTCGCGATCGGCCTCGGCGCCGCCGCGCTCGCCCTGGTCGTCGGGGCGATGGTCGGCGCGCTCGCCGCCACCTCGGCCCGCGCCGCGGACTCGGTGATCATGCGGGTCCTGGACGTGATCATGGCGTTCCCCGGCGTCGCGCTCGCGGCGGTGTTCGTCGCCGTGTTCGGCCGGGACATCCAGGTGCTGATCTTCGCGATCGCGTTCCTCAACGTGCCGCCGGTCGCGCGGGTGGTGCGGGCGAACGTGCTGGCGCAGTACAGCGAGGACTACGTCGACGCCGAACGCATCATCGGCGCCCGCCGGTTCTTCATCCTGGTGCGGCACGTCGCGGTGAACTGCGCCGCGCCGATCCTGGTGTTCTGCACGGTGATGGTGGCGGACGCGATCGTGTTCGAGGCGTCGCTGTCGTTCATCGGCGCCGGCATCCAGCCGCCCGATCCGTCCTGGGGCTCGGTACTGTCCGACGGCAAGGACATGGTGCTGACCGGCGGCTGGTGGGCGACCCTGTTCCCCGGCCTGATGATCCTGATCACCGTGCTGGCGCTGAACGTGTTGTCGGAGGGCATTTCCGACGCGTGGGCCGCGCCGTCGACGCGTACCGCGAAGGCGGCGGACAACGCGAAGGCGGTCGTCGCCGGGGAAGCGGCGGAGAACGTCGCGCCGGTACTGCCGATCCGCGGTCTGCGCGAGGTCGGCGAGCGGTTGTCCCGTCGCGCGCGGCCACCGGCGGGCGCGGAGCCGCTGCTGTCCGTCGAAGGCCTGACGATCTCCTTCCCCGAACGGCACAACGGCGTCAACGTCGTCGACGACGTGTCGTTCACGGTGCGGCCTGGCGAGGTGCTCGGCCTGATCGGCGAGTCGGGGTGCGGCAAGTCCCTCACCGCGCTGTCGGTCGTCGGTCTGCAGCCCCGCACCGCGAGCCTGTCCGGGCGGCTGGTGTTCGACGGCGACGACCTGCTGACGATGAAGCCGGCCGCGCGGCGGCGCCACCTCGGCCACGACATCGCGATGATCTACCAGGACGCGCTCAGCTCGCTCAACCCGGCGATGACGATCAACGCGCAGCTCAAGCAGTTCACCCGCCGCGGCGGCACCCGGACCCCGCGTGAGCTGGTGGAGCTGGTCAACCTCGACCCGGACCGGACGCTGCGGGCCTACCCGCACGAACTGTCCGGCGGGCAGCGCCAGCGGGTGCTGATCGCCATGGCCCTGTCCCGCGGCCCGAAGCTGATCGTCGCCGACGAACCGACCACCGCGCTCGACGTGACGGTGCAGGCGCAGGTCATCTCGCTGCTGCTGCGGTTGCAGGAGGAACTGGGCTTCGCGCTCGTCCTGGTGTCGCACGACCTCGCGCTGATGGCGGACGTCGCCGACCGCGTCGTCGTCATGTACGGCGGGCAGGTGGCCGAGGCCGGGACGACCGCGCAGGTCGTCGGCGCGCCCCGGCACCACTACACGCGCGGCCTGCTCAGCGCGGTGCTGTCGCTGGAGGAGAACGACGCGCGGCTCACCCAGATCAAGGGCGTCGTCCCGTCCCCGGCCGACTTCACACCCGGCTGCCGGTTCGCCGACCGCTGTCCCGCCGCGCGGGCGCACTGCCGGACCGAACCGCCGGCCGCCGAGGGCGAGGCCGTGAACCACCTCGTCGCATGCCACCACCCCGCCGAACCGGTGATCGCGCCGGAGGTCCTGGTGAAGGGAGCCCCGGCATGAGCGCGCCGCTGCTCGAACTCGACCACGTGGACGTGGTGCACAAGATCCGCGGGCGCGGCCTGTTCGGGCACGACTGCGTGCACGCGCTCACCGACGCGACGCTGACCGTCCGCCCCGGCGAGACGATCGGGGTGGTCGGCGAGTCCGGATGCGGCAAGACGACGCTCGCGAAGGTCGTCGTGGGCCTGCGGAAACCGACCGGCGGCACCGTGCGGCACCACGGGAAACCGGTGTGGGACAAGGGCTCCGACCGCCGCGAGTTCGGCCGCGACATCGGGATGGTCTTCCAGGACCCGACGACGGCGTTGAACCGGCGGATGTCGATCGAGCGGATCGTGCGCGACCCGCTCGACGTGCACCAGTCCGGTACGCCGTCGCAGCGCGCCGGGCGGGTGCGGGAGCTGATGGACCTGGTCGGCCTGCCGTCCAGCGTCGCCGACGCGGTACCCGGTCAGCTCTCCGGCGGCCAGCGCCAGCGCGTGGCGATCGCCCGCGCACTGGCGCTGGAGCCCGCGCTGCTGGTGGCCGACGAGCCGACCTCCGCGCTGGACGTGTCGGTGCGGGCCCAGATCCTCAACCTGCTGCTCGACCTGCGGGAACGGCTGGGCCTGGCGATGATCTTCGTCTCGCACGACATCCAGACCGTGCGCAAGATGAGCGACCGCATCGTCACGATGTACCTGGGCCGCATCGTGGAGGACGCCCCGGCGGGGGCGATCCCCGCTGAGGCACGGCATCCCTACACGCGGGCGCTGTTCTCCGCCACGCCCAGCCTGCTGAACCCGATCGACCCGATCGTGCTCACCGGTCCGGTGCCCTCGGCGGTCAACCCGCCCAGCGGCTGCGCCTTCCGCACCCGCTGTCCGAAAGCGACGGACGCCTGCGCCACGGAGGTGCCACCGGCGTCGGCGGCCGGGGACGGCCACCTCTTCCACTGCATCCACCCCGAACCCGAAGTGAGCGTGCGATGACTCGATTCACCGGCATCATCCCCCCGTTGTGCACGCCGCTGCGGGACGACTTCACGATCGACGTCGACTCGCTGCGCCGTCACCTCGACGGTCAGCTGGCCGCGGGTGTGCACGGGGTGTTCGTGCTCGGCAGTTCGAGCGAGGTCGCGTTCCTGCCCGACCGGCAGCGCCGCGTGGTCATCGAAACGACTGTCGAGCACGTCGCCGGCCGCGTTCCGGTGCTCGCCGGATGCATCGACATGACCACCCTGCGGGTGGCCGAGCACGTCCGCGTCGCGGAGGAGGCGGGCGCGGATGCGCTGGTCGTCACGGCGCCGTACTACACACGCACGCATTCCGCCGAGATCGAGCAGCACTTCCGGTTGCTGCGCTCGCGCTCGGCGCTGCCGATCTTCGCCTACGACATCCCGATGGCGGTGCACACCAAGCTGCACCGGGAGATGGTCCTGCGCCTGGCCTCCGACGGCGTTCTGGCCGGGGTCAAGGACTCCAGCGGTGACGAGGCCGGGTTCAGCGCACTGCTGCTGGCGCGCCGGGACCGCGGTCTGACCGAGTTCGCGGTGTTCACCGGTTCGGAACTGGTCGTGGACCTCGCGCTGCGGATCGGCGCCGACGGCGCGGTTCCCGGATTGGCCAATGTGGACCCCGCGGCCTACGTCGGCATCTGGGACCGGGTGCGCGCCGGAGACCTCGACGGGGCGCGGCAGGAACAGGAACGGCTCCTGCGGCTGTTCACGATCACCCACGCCGCGCCGCCGGAACGCATGGGCCGCGGGTCCGCCGGCCTCGGTGCGTTCAAGGCGGCGATGAAGATGCGCGGCTTCATCGACAACTCGGTGATGGCGCCGCCCCAGCTGCCCCTCAACGACGAAGAACTGCTCAGCATCAAGGGAACCCTCACGGAGGCTGGCCTGCTGTGATCCACTACGGCGCCGACTACAACCCGGAACACTGGACCGAGGACGTCTGGGACTCCGACGTCAAGCTGATGACCGAGGCCGGGGTCACCCTGGTCAGCCTGGGGATCTTCTCCTGGGCCAAGGTCGAGCCCCGGCCGGGCGAGTTCGATTTCGGCTGGGTCGACACGGTGATGGACAAGCTCGCCGCGGCCGGAATCGGTGTGTCCCTGTCCACCATGACGGCGGCACCGCCACCCTGGCTCGCGCACCGTCACCCGGAAACGCTGCCGGTGCGCGAGGACGGCACCCGGTTGTCGGTCGGGTCGCGGCAGCAGTACTGCCCGTCCAGCCCGGTGTACCGCGAGCATGCGGGACGGCTGGCCGAGCAGGTCGCGCGACGGTACGCCGACCACCCCGCGTTGAGAATCTGGCACGTCGGCAACGAGTACGGCTGCCACATCCGGCAGTGCTACTGCGACACGTCCGCGGCGGATTTCCGGGACTGGCTGCGCGCCCGGTACGGGACGCTGGACGCGCTGAACACGGCGTGGTCGACCACGTTCTGGTCGCAGGGCTACTCGGACTGGGACGAGATCCAGCCACCGCGGGTGGCGCCGTCGTTCCGGAACCCGGCGCAGCAACTGGACTTCCACCGGTTCTCCTCGGACGCGATACTGGCCTGCTACCGGACCGAGGCGGACATCCTGCGACGGATCACGCCGGAGGTGCCCCTGACGACGAACTTCGTCGGGCTGGTGCAGAAGTCGCTGGACTGGCACACCTGGGCGGAGCAGGAAGACGTCGTCTCGCTCGACTCGTATCCGGAGCCCTACGATCCACGCGGGCACGTCGAAGCGGCGTTCGGCTACGACGTCGTGCGGTCGCTCAAGGACGGCAAGCCATGGCTGTTGCTGGAACACGCGCCGAGCGCGGTCAACTGGCGCCGCACCAACGGCGCCAAGTCGCCGGGGGTGATGCGCCAGGGCGTCCTGCAGGCGGTCGCGCGCGGAGCCGACGCCGCGTTGTTCTTCCAGTGGCGGCAGAGCCGCGGCGGCGCGGAGAAGTTCCACTCCGCGATGGTGCCGCACGTGGGCGCCGACACGCGTGTCTTCGCCGAAGCACGCGACCTGGGGCAGGACCTCAAGGCACTGTCCGATGTGGAAGGTACGCGGGTGGACTCGGACGTGGCGATCCTGCACGACTGGAACAGCTGGTGGGCACTGGAACTGGACGCGCACCCCTCGGCGGACGTCACGCAGCTCGACTCGCACCTCGCGCACTACGCGCCGTTCTTCGACGCGGGTGTCACGTGCGATGTGGTGCCGCCCTCGCGTGACCTGTCGGCGTACAAGCTGGTCGTGGTGCCGAACCTGTACCTGCTCGACGAGGACGGCGCGGAGCGGTTGCGTCAGTACGTCCGCATGGGCGGCCATCTGGTGGTGTCGTTCTTCTCCGGCATCGTCGACTCGTGCGACCGCGCCCACCTGGGCGGATACCCGGTGGCGCCGCTACGGGACGCACTCGGCGTGCGGATCGAGGAGTTCTGGCCGCTGGAGCCGGGAACCTCGGTGTCGCTGGGGCCGGGGCTGACCGGAACCCTGTGGTCGGAGGCGATCGAACTCCGCGGCGCGGAACCGGTGGCGTCGTTCGTCTCGGGTGATCTGGCCGGTGCGCCCGCGATCACGCGCCACGCCTACGGGGCCGGGGTGGCGTGGTACCTCGGCACCCGCCCCGATCCGGACGGGATGCGCCGCCTGCTGGACCGCGTGCGTGCGGAGGCGGGCGTGGAGCCGGTCGTGCCCGGCCTGCCCGCCGGGGTCCAGGCGGTACGGCGGGAAGCCGAGGACCGCGAGTTCCTGTTCCTGCTCAACCACAACGCCGGTGAGGTCACCGTCGAGCTGCCCTTCGAGGCACCGGACCTGTTGACCGACCGGGTCTCGGCCCGGCACGTTCTGGCGCCCCGTGGCGCCGCGGTAGTGCGAACCGACCGAAGGGAAGGCACATGAGATCGTCCGCAGCGTGGCGAACGGTCCCGCTCCTGGTAGCGGTACTGCTCGCCGGACTACTCGGGGGCACCGCCTCCGCCGACACCGCCAGACCCGGCTTCGACCAGCAGGCGCTGTTCAACCCGCACGTCGAACAGGGCTACTTCTGCTTCCGCATCCCCGCCATCGTCAAATCCGCCCACGGCACGCTGCTGGCCTTCGCCGAGGGCCGGGTCAACGACTGCGGCGACGCCGGTGACATCGACCTCGTGCTCAAACGTTCCACCGACGGCGGCAGGACGTGGTCGCCGATGCAGATCGTCAACCCGGGCGACGGTGACACGCACGGCAACCCGGTGCCGATCGTCGACCAGCAGACCGGCCGCATCGTCCTGATCACCACGTACAACGCCGGGCGCACCGACGGCAAGGGCTGCGCGGTGCCGTGCGCCCGCACCCCGCACGTGCAGTACAGCGACGACGACGGCCGCACCTGGTCGGCGCCCGTGGACATCGGTTCGCAGGCCACCAGGCCGGAGTGGAACGCGTGGTACGCCACCGGTCCGGTGCACGGCATCCAGCTCACCAAGGGCCCGCACCGCGGTCGCCTGGTGTTCGGGGTGAACGGGGAGACCGCCGAGGGCGCCGACCCGGTGGAGAACTTCGGTGCGCTGGTCTACAGCGACGACCACGGCACGACCTGGCACATCGGCGCCACGGACAGCTACGCGTTCCCGGCGGGCGGCACCTTCGGTCAGAAACCGCAGGAGATCAGCGTCGTCGAGCTGGCCGACGGCACCGTCTACGCCGGCGGGCGCGAGCAGGGCGGTACCGGCATCGGCAACCGTGACTACGCGCTCAGCCGGGACGGTGGCGAGACGTTCAGCAGGGACTTCACCACGATCCCGGACCTGGTGACGCCGATCGTGCAGGGTTCGCTGCTGCGCCTGGACCGGCCGGGGCCGGACCGCATCCTGTTCGCCTCGCCGTCGGACACCGACCGGCGGCGGTGGATGATGATCCGCTCGTCCTACGACGGCGGCCGGTCCTGGGAGAACGCCGAGCAGGGCACCCGGGTCACCGACGAGTGGTCGGGCTATTCGGACATGGTGCAGATCAGCGGGAGGAATGCCCGGACGACCGAGATCGGCCTGATGTACGAAGGCGGCCCCGTGGACGCCCGAGACGAAATCCGCTTCGCCCGCTTCGGCGAAGACGTGCTCGGCTGGCGCAACTCGGCGGGCCCGACGACGCGGGACGTGTCCGGCCGGCACTCCGACGCCTACCTCGTAGGCGGCCCTTCCCGCGCGGCAGGCCGCTTCGGCAGCGGCGTCTCACTCGACGGTGTGGACGACTTCGTGCGCGTCCCGTACGACAGCGCGCAACTGGTCGGGTCCTCGGACTTCACCTGGACCGGCTGGGTCCGCTACGGCGAGTCGACCGATGACCAGGTGTTCTTCTGGATGGGTGGCATGGGCTCGACCGCACCCCAGCTCTGGCTGCGCGGCGAGCCGGGCGCGAACCGCCTGATCGCGTCGATGACCACCGCCGCGGGCACGAAGCAGATCACCTCGGCCGGCGCCTACAACGACCAGCAGTGGCATTTCGTGGCGCTGCAACGGATCGGCGGCGAACTGCGCTTGTCCGTCGACGGCGCCGTGGTGGCCTCCGGTCCCGCGGCCGCGGGTTCGGTCACGCAGACCGTGTCGTTCCAGTTCTGGCTCGGCCGCCGCCTCGACGGCGTCCACGGCCTGACCGGCTCGATGGACGAGGTCCGCCTCTACCGCCGCGCCCTGTCCCCGTCCGAACTGGACGCCGTACGGGTCGCGAACGCCCCCATCCGGGACGCCCTGTCCCTGCGACTGCCGTTCTGACCACACGGCGGACGGGTGGCGGCTCACTGGTCACCACCCGTCCGTCGTGTCGAGACTGGCGCGCATCGGTCACAGGCCGAGCAGCCCGCCCAGGAGACCGTCGTGGCCGTTCCCGTGCCCACCGTCGCCGGTGGTGGCGTGCTGTCGAAGCTGACGCCGTCCGCGCCGACGGTCGCACCGTGGTCGGAGTAGGTGTCGGCCGGGGCGATGCCCAGGCACCCAGGCTCAGCGGCACCGCGAGCGCGCTGGCGGCCATCAGTCGGCGAATCGTACCCATCAGACGATTCGTTTCTGTTTCCGGACCGGGCAGGGTCTGTTCTCGGTGCGGTGGCACCCGAGGCCGTGGCCACGAACGGCGCCGCTGTCGGGCGATACTCGCCGAACACACCCATCCGTGACCCGGCCACTCCGACCCCGGGGGTCGAGGATCGTCGGACCCCGCCTTCGTCCTGTCGGACCGGCAATGCGCACCACCAGGGGTCGCCTGTGTGACGCAGGGAGTGAATCAGTGTTCGGTGGGAATTTCGCGGCACGGATGATCAACCGCAGTGCCGGGAACGAGCGGGACCGGCGGCGACTTCTCCAAGCAGCCGGTCTGAGTGGTCTCGGCGTGGCCGGGGCGGGCGCCCTGGGCGCGGTCGGAGGTGGTGGCGTCGCCGCGGCAGCGCCGGGCCGGGCCACCGCGGCGGCCGGAGCCGAGGCCCAGATCAGCGAGCACGTGGCGTTCCTGCGAACGGCGCTGGGAGCGGCGGCGGGACTCGTCAAGCCGGGGCACACCTTCGACGCCTTCGCCTGTGAGAAGAACTTCCTGCTCGCCGCTTTCCTGTTCGAAGACGTCGGGGTCACCGCCTACAAGGGAGCGGCACCGCTGATCTCGAACAAGACCTACCTGCAGGCCGCGGCCGGGATCCTGGCCGTGGAGGCTTACCACGCCGGAAACATCCGCAGTGCGCTCGTGGAAAGCGGGAACGGGCTGCCCGGCACGGGCCTGTTCACCCACGATCTGCGGCAGGCATCGGTCACGTTGTCCGACGCGCGCGACAGCCTGGACGGTACGACCGACCTGGACCAGGGCGTCGTCGACGCCAAGGGCCAGGCGAACGTCGCGCCGACGGACGCCAACGGCTCCGGCGGTTCTTTCCCCAGGGCGTCAACGGTGAGATCAACACCGCGCGTTCGGTCGGCCCGCGGCCAGGATGCGTCCGAAAACTCAGTCGAGGAACACCATGGCGACGGCGGGGGTGGTGGGCTGCACCGAGCCGGGCGCGGGTTCCGCCGTGATCGCGACGCGGTTGGTGTCCGCGGGCAGCGGCGTGAGCAGCGGATGCCACTGGTGCGGGGCGTCGGCGGTGAGCAGGCCCGCGGATCGCGCACCGGCCGGTCCCAGCAGCCAGACCTGGTAGGTGCGCGTGGGATCGAGCGGCGGCAGATCGGCCAGCACCACCGCCCTGCCCTGGGCTCGGGAGGCCACGACGCGGGCCTTGTCCGCCTGGTCGACGTCCTGCCGGGTGGCCGCGTCGGGTGCGCCGAGCACGGTGTTGACCTCGGCCAGGTGCTGCTGCGCGGCGTCGAACCGGGCGCGTTGCTCACCGGCGCTCTGGACGCCGAGCACCACGGCGACCACAGCCGCGGCGGCGGTGACCAGCACGGCGATGCGGGCCGGGCGACGGGAACGTGGCCACAGGCGGAGCGCGGACTGGCGCACCCTGGCGATGCGGCGCAGGACTCCGCCCTTCATCCCGGACGGTGGTTCTTCGGTGACGGCGGCAGCCAGCCGCGCCGCGGTCGCGCGGAACTCGGCGACTTCCGCGCGACAGGGCGGGCAGGCGCCGAGGTGCTCTTCGAACCGCGCGCGCTCGTCGGGGCCCAGTGCGTCCAGGGCGTAGGCGCCGGAAAGGAGGTGCAGGTGCGGAGCCACGGGGGTCCTTTCGCTTCGGTCCGGCGCGAGAGCAGTGGGAAGCCGCCCGTCGTGCGGACCCCGTGACCGTGATTCGGCTTGTCGATCTCCGCGGATTGGTTTTCCCTCGTCTCCGGACCAATACCCGCGGGCGCCCGCCGCGAACAGGAGGTATGGCCGATACCGGAACGCCTCACGAGACACGGTCCGCGCCACCCGGGCGGGTGAGAGCGTGGAAGGCGGCGTTGTGCGGGGTGCTGGCGTTGTTCGCGGCGCTGGCGGCCGGCCACCTGGTGGCGGGACTGATCGCGGTGAACGCCTCGCCCTATCTGGCGGTGGGCAACGGGGCGATCGATCTGACGCCGAGCCCGGTGAAGGATTTCGCGGTGCGCACGTTCGGCACCCACGACAAACTCGTGCTGCTGTGCGGGATGGCGGTGGTGCTGGTCGTGGTCTCCGCGCTGGCGGGGGCGGCTTCGCGCCGGTCGGTGTGGCCGGGCGCGGTGGTGATCACCCTGTTCGGCGTGGTGGGGGTGGTCGCGGTCGCCGCCCGGCCCGATCTGGACACCGTGGCCTTGCTGGCGCCGGTGGCGAGCCTGCTCGCCGGTGTGGGTGTGTTCGTGGCGCTGCACCGCGCCGCCCGCCCCGGGATGGCTGCCGCCGCGACGGGCACGACGCGGCGGACGTTCCTGAGCACCGGGGCCGGTGTGGTGGTGGGGTCCGCGCTGGCGGGAGTCGGTGGTCAGCTGCTGGCCGGATCGAAGGACGCGGCCTCGTCGCGGACGGCGGTGGGCAGGCTGGTGCCGGCGCGGACGGCCCCGGCGATCCCGGCCGGTGCGGACTTCGCCGCTCTGGGGACCCCGCCGTTCGTGACGCCGAACCGGGAGTTCTACCGGGTGGACACCGCGTTGACGGTGCCGCAGGTGCGCACCGAGGACTGGTCGTTGCGCCTGCACGGCATGGTGGAGCGGGAACGCGTCTACAGCTACTCCGACATCCGGGACCGGCCGCTGGTGGAGCGCACCATCACGATGACGTGCGTGTCCAACGAGGTCGGCGGGCCGTACGTGTCGACCGCGAACTTCGTCGGTGTCGATCTGGCCGACCTGCTCGACGAGGCCGGTGTGCGGCCAGGGGCCGAACAGCTGTTCTCGACCAGCGTGGACGGGTGGACCTCGGGTACCCCGGTGGCGGCGGCACTGGACCGCGACCGCGGCGCCATGCTGGCGCTGGGCATGAACGGGGAACCGCTGCCGCTGGAACACGGGTTTCCCGCGCGCCTGGTCATCCCCGGGCTCTACGGCTATGTCTCGGCGACCAAATGGGTCACCGAGCTGGAGGTCACCACCTGGCAGGCGCGGCGGGCGTACTGGCTGCAACGCGGCTGGGGTGAGCAGGCGCCGATCAAAACGCAGTCCCGCATCGACTCCCCGAAGGGCTTCGCCACCGTCGGCGCCGGGACGGTGCGCGTGGCCGGGGTGGCGTGGGCGCAGCACACCGGCGTCGCGGCCGTCGAGGTGCGGGTGGACAACGGCCCCTGGCAGCAGGCGACACTGTCCACCGAGGTCAATGTGGACACCTGGCGGATGTGGCACGCCGAGCTCACCGTGCCCCCCGGCTCGCACCAGGTGTCCTGCCGCGCGCGCGACCGGTCCGGCTACACCCAGACCCAGGAGCGTGCCGGGACCGTCCCCGACGGCGCGACCGGCTGGCACACCATCTCCTTCACCGCCAAATAAAAAAAAAATCCACGGTCGATCCAATCCGGACGCGATCCGCCGCCGAATACCCGGTGACAGCAGGGCACGCACCCTACCCCGCGTGGCCGCGTCCATCCTGAATGGAGTGATTCTTCGTGAAGACCGCCCGCTACGCCGGAGCCGGCCTCGCCGCCGCCGCGATGTTCTCCCTCGCCGCCTGCGGCAGCAGCGGTGAGGACTCCGCCTCCGACACGGCCAGCAGCTCGATGGCGCCCTCCAGCTCGATGTCCGCACCCATGTCCAGCAGCATGGGCACCGGTGTCACCACCAACGCCGACGTCTTCGGCCCCGCCTGCGGCCAGCTGCCGCAGGGCAACGAGCCCGGCTCGCTGGACTCGATGGGCCCGCAGCCGGTGGCCAGCGCCGCCTCCACCAACCCGCTGCTGACCAAGCTGGTCGCCGCGGTGCAGGCCACCAACCTGGTGGACACGCTCAACAGCCAGGAAGCCATCACCGTCTTCGCCCCGGCCGACGCGGCCTTCGACAAGCTGGGCGAGGCCAAGTTCACCGAGCTGGCCCAGAACCCGTCGCAGCTCGCGCCGATCCTGCAGTACCACGTCGTGCCGCAGCGCTACGACGCCCAGGGCCTGCAGGGCGCCGGCAGCGTCGAGACGCTGAACACCGACGGCGGCCCGGTCAAGATCGAAGGCAGCGGCGAGAACATGACCGTCAACGGCGCGAAGGTGCTGTGCGGCAACATCCCCACCAAGAACGCCACCGTCTTCGTCATCGACAACGTCCTCACCCCCGGCACCAACAAGTAACACCACCCGGCGCGAGCCCGGACCGGTCACCGGTCCGGGCTCGCGCCGTTCACCGCACCGGTCGCCGGCCTGGAGCGCCGTTGAGCCGGTGCCGTTCGTGGATGTAGACGGCCTGGCCGATGGCCCCGAGCATCATCCCGAACGATCCGATGATGAACAGCCAGATCGCGAGCAGCTCCAGCGAAGGCGAGACGAACAGCACACTGCCGACGAAGAAGACGATGTTCCCCACCACGCCGATGGCCAGGTGGACGGTGGGAAACTCGCGGACGAATTCACGCGTGTACATGGCCCTCCTGGTCGTTCCCGGCATCGAACCGATCCCAGGGGTGCATTCCCGGGCAGGGAACCACCAAAACCCCGTGGCGGGCGGAACACGGCCTGACGCTAGCTCGGGTAGAGCCGGGCCATGGCGCGGGCGATTTCGGCGATGCGGTCGCGGAATCCTTCTGGTGCCACGATTTCGGCGTCCGCCCCGAGTTTGAGGAGTTCCGGCAGGGTGTGCTCGGCGGATTCGACGGGAAGCGTGACCTCGATCCAGCCGTCCGGGCCGGGTTCGGTCGCGGTCCGGCGGGCGGCCTCGACGAGGGCCGGTTCCAGAAGGTCCGGCAGGCGGGTGAGGGCGTCGCGGGAGAGCCGGACGGTCGCGGTGTGCTGGTGCCGTCGGGCGTCGAAGTTCCTCAGGTAGTCCTGCCAGTAACCGGCGAGGTCGAATCCCGGTTCCCGGTCGAAGGTCCCGGACCGTGTCTCGGCGTCGAGGATGCGGGAAACCCGGTACGTGCGTAGCCCGCCCGCGCTGCGGGCCACGAGGTACCAGTGGCCCGCCTTGAGCACCAGGCCGTAGGGCTGCACGGTTCTGGTCACCTCCTGCGGCGCGGCCCAGCGCTCGTAGCGCAGGCGCACCTCGCGCTGGTTCCACACCGCGTCCGCGACGAGCGTCAGGTGCGGCGTGTGGTCACCGTCCTGGTACCAGGACACCGCGTCGAGGTGGAACCGCTGCGAGATCCGTCCGGCCCGGTCGCGCAGCTCGACCGGGAGCGCGGCCGTGAGTTTGAGCTGGGCGGCGGTCACCACGGCGCCGAGCCCGAGATCGGCGGCGGCGCCGGGCAACCCGGTCAGGAACAGTGACTCCGCTTCTCCCACGGTGAGCCCGGTCAGCCGGGTGCGGTAGCCGTCGAGCAGTTCGTACCCACCGTCGTGACCGGGTTCGGCGTAGACGGGGATACCGGCGGCGCTGAGCGATTCCATGTCGCGGTACACCGTGCGCACCGACACTTCGAGCTCGTCGGCCAGCTCCCGCGCGGTCATCCGTCCCCGGTTCTGCAGCAACAGGAGGGTGGAGACCAGTCGGCTCGCCCGCATGTGATCCATTGTGCCGCATCCACTGACAGCAGATGTCAGGAAAGCGGCTCTAGCCTCCTCGCCAAGATCACGCGAGAGGGAGATGGATGATTCCTGAGCAGGAGACTTTCGACGGCACCTGGCCCTACCCGGCCCGCTACACCGAGGCCGCCGGGTTCCGCCAGCACTACGTCGACGAGGGGCCCCGGACGGGACCGGTCATCGTGCTGCTGCACGGCGAACCGACCTGGGGCTACCTGTGGCGGCACCTGATCGGCCCGCTGTCCCGGGCACAGCGCGTCGTGGTGCCCGATCACATGGGTTTCGGCAAGAGCGCCACCCCCGCCGACCGCACCTACCTCGCGGGCGAGCACATCGCCAACCTGGAGGCGCTGCTGGTGGGTGAACTGGACCTCGACCGGATCACGCTGGTGCTGCACGACTGGGGCGGCCCCATCGGCACCGGGTTCGCGCTGCGGCACCCCGGGCGGATCGAGCGGATCGTCGCCACCAACACGGTCCTGCCGCTCGGGCTGCCCGGTTACGACGATTTGATGGCGGGCAATCTCGCCGACAGCTCGTGGTTCCGGTGGGCCCGCGCGGCACACGCCGAGGGCACGCTGGAGGAGGTGCTCGGCAACGCCGGGAACACCGTGACCCACCTGATGCTCGCGCTGCAGACCATCACCCGCCCGGAGGTCGTCACCCCGGCGTGGATCCGCGCCTATTCCGCGCATTTCACCAGCCGCGCCGAATGCCGCGGCGTGATCCGGTTCCCGCAGCAACTCGTCGCGCCCGCCCCGGACGATCCGGACCCCGCCCCGGAGCCGGACGCGGTCGCCGCCCTGCGGGCCAAACCCGCGATACTGGTCGAAGGAATGCGTGACACGGCGTTGCTGCCCCGGTACGTCATCCCGGCGTTCCGGGCCGCGTTCCCGCAGGCCCCGGTCGTCGAACTGCCCGGCGTGGGCCATTTCCCGCAGGAAGACGCGCCGGAAACGCTGCTCGCCCTGATCGAGCTGTTCCTCGCCACCACCTGAGGTCCACTGTGGAGGACGCCGCGCGCTGGTCCGGCCGCGGGATCACCTCGGTGTCAGCTGGTCCTCGTGCGCGACCTCATCAAGGAGTTCCTCCGCGACCCGCGACGCCGCCCAGCGTGAGCTTCCCGTCGACGCGGCGCGGAATGCCCAGTGGATTGCCGTCGCGCAGCGCGGCGGGCAGCAGGTGCCCCGGCACGTCCTGGTAGGTGAGGGGACGCAGGAACCGCCGGATCGCCGTGGCGCCCACCGACGTGTGCAGGACCGCCGTGGTCGCGGGCGACGGGCCGCCGTGGTGCTGTGACCAGGTCACCGCCACACCGGTGGGCCATCCATTGTGGATCAGACGGCCGACCCTGGCGGCCAGCGCCGTCGCGGCGGGCGCGGCATCGGGGTCCTCCGGCTCGGCGTGCAGGGTGCCGGTCAGCGCCCCGGGGACGAGGGCCAGTGCGGCCGCGAGCTCGTCCGGGGCCGAGTAGCTCACCACGACGGTCACCGGGCCGAAGCACTCCTCGGTCAGGACCGCGGCGTTCGCCATGAACGCCTGGGCGTCGACGGTCACCACCTGCGCGGCCACCTGGTGACCGTCGGCCGCGGACGCCTGGCCGTCGAGCAGTGCGCGAACTCCGGGCACCTCCAGCATTCGGTCCAGCCCCTCCCGGTAACCGGTGGCGATCCGGGCGGTGAGCAGCGGCGTCACCGTCGCCTCGGCCACCTTGTCCGCGACACGCTGCGGCAGGCCGGCCGCCGAGGGCACGAACACCAGACCCGGTTTGGTGCAGAACTGGCCGCTGCCGAGCATCGCGCTGCCCGCCAGGCCCTCCGCGATCTCCCCGGATCGGGCGGCGGCCGCGGCGGCGGTGACGACGACCGGGTTGATGCTGCCCAGCTCACCGTAGAAGGGAATCGGATCGGGCCGGGACATCGCGACGTCGAACAGAGCGCGGCCGCCGCCGGGCGAGCCGGTGAATCCGACCGCGGTCACCGCCGGGTCCGCCACCAGCGCCCGCCCCGCCTGCTCCCCGTGCACCAGGGTCAGGACACCGTCGGGAGCACCGGCGGCGGCAAGGGCTTCGGTCAGGATCTCGGCGGTGCGCACGGACAGGCCCGGGTGCCCGGGGTGGGCCTTGACCACGACCGGGCATCCGGCGGCGAGAGCGCTCGCGGTGTCGCCGCCAGCCACCGAGAAGGCGAACGGGAAGTTGGACGCCGCGAAGACCGCGACCGGCCCGAGCGGGACGAGCATGCGACGCAGGTCGGTGTGCGGCGGTACGGCATCCGGGTCGGGACTGTCCAGTGTCGCCTCGCAGAACGCACCGTCACGGAGCACTTCCGCGAACAGGTCGAGTTGTGCGGCGGTGCGGGCGAGTTCGCCGGTGAGACGTGGCGACCCGAGCGCGGTTTCGGCATCGGCGAGCGCGCAGAGTTCATCCTGGTGTTCACGCAGCGCCCGGCCGAGCGCGGCAAGCAGTTCGGCGCGCTCGGCGAAGGGCAGCCCGGCCAGCCACGGGGCGGCTTGCGCCGCCCGCGAGCAGGCCGCGCGCACCTGCGCCGGTGTGGTGTCGGGGATTTCCGGGCCCACCGTGGCCCCGGTGCGGGGATCGATCCCGCGGGTCATCGGGCACCTCCTCCGGTGACGGGACAGCGCAGCGGTTTCCCCGCGAGCGCCCGCTCGGCCTCCTCGGCGGCCAGCCGTTGCAGCGCGGCGAGTGAACTGTCGGAGTAGAAGGCCGTGTGCGGGGTCAACAGGACTTCCGGTAGATCGCGCAGGGGTGAATCCGTGGCGAGCGGCTCGGTGTCGAACACGTCGAGCGCCGCCGCGGCCACCCGGCCCGACCGGACCGCACCGGCGAGTGCGTCGTGGTCGATCAGCCCGCCGCGCGAGGTGTTGACCACAACCGCCCCCTCGCGCATCCGGTCGAACGCCGCGGTGCCGAGCAGGTGCCGCGTCTCCTCCGTCAGTGGAGCGTGCAGTGACACCGCGTGCGACTCGCGCAGCAGCGTCTCCAGGTCGGTGAGCGTGAGACCGTCCGACGGCTCGGCGTACGGGTCGTGGGCCACCACCCGGAAACCGAACGGGGCGAGCCTGCGGTGCACGGCGAGCCCGATCCGGCCGAGCCCGACCAGTCCGACCGTGGTGTCGGCGAACCCGGGAAGCGACCCGAGATCACGCGGGACGCACCAGCCCGTCGCGCGGACGCGGCGGTCGTAGGCCGGGATCTTGCGCAGCAGCGTCAACAGCAGCGCGACGGTGTGATCGGCGACCGTGTCGCTGCCGTAGTCCGGCACGTTGGCGACCGCGATTCCCCGCGCCTGCGCGGCGGCGACGTCGACGTTGTCGTAACCGATGCCGTAGCGGATCACCGTCGCGCCGGGCGCCAGCGCGGCGAGCACCGCATCGGTCACCGGGGCGAAGTTCACGAACGCCACGTCGGCACCGGCCACGGCCTGGATCGTCTCGTCCTCGGTGCGGCAGGCGTGCACCGAGAATTCCGCGTCGAACCGTGCGGCGACGGCGGCTTCGTCCGCCACGCCGCCGAAGGCGTGATCGGTGACGACCACCCTGGTCACGAGGCCACCTCCACCGTCGCGCCCAACAGGCCCCGCGCGGCGAGGTTGGCCATCAGCGCCCGGATGCCGAACGTCCAGTCCTCGGCCGCCTCCGCGGTGGTGACGACGTTGACCAGGGTTCCCAGGGCGGGCGAGCTGATCGCGACGACGTCGCCCTGCCGGTGGGTGAAGCCCTGCCCCGCTTCTCCGCGATCCTCGGTCGGGGCGAACATCGTGCCGGTGAACAGGACGAACCCGTCCGGGTAGCTGTGGTGGGTGCCGTGCGCGTGCCGGACCAGGTCCACCAGATCGCGGCTGATCTCGCTCACCGGGTTCACACCGTGCAGCGTGAACCCGTCCGGACCGGTGATGTCCAGCGCGACCTCGGTGCCTCGTGCGTCGTCCAGGGTGAAGGTGTCGTCGAACAGCCGCAGGAACGGCCCGATCGCACAGGAGGCGTTGTTGTCCTTCGCTTCGGTGAGCAACAGGGCGCTGCGTCCCTCGAAGTCGCGGAGGTTCACATCGTTGCCCAGTGCCGCGGCGACCGGCACGCCGGCGGAACTGACCGCGAGCACGAGTTCGGGTTCCGGGTTGTTCCAGGTCGAGCGGGCCAGCACCCCGATCTCGGCGCCCGTGCCGACGGCGGACAGGACAGGGGCCTTGGTGAAGATCTCCGGATCCGGCCCGATGCCGACTTCGAGGTACTGGGACCACAAGCCCTCCTCGACCAGCACCTCCTTGACCCGGGCGGCCTCCGGCGACCCCGGTCGCAGCTGCGCGATCCGGCCGCGGACGACCTCACCGATCCGGGCCCTGATGTCCTCGGCCCGGCCCGGGTCCCCCTTCGCGCGCTCCTCGATGACGCGCTCGAGCATGCTGCGGACGAAGGTCACGCCCGCCGCCTTGAGGACCTGCAGGTCCACCGGGGCGAGCAGGTGGGCAGCGGTCCGGTCACGTCGGAGGGTGGCCGCCAGCAGGGCGGCCAGGTCCCAGTCGCGGCTCCCCTCGTGCGTGCGGACGAGGGCAACGGCGTCGGGCCGGTCCAGCAGTTCGGAGACGGTCGGGACGACAGGGGTCAGGTCGACGACGCGGTCTCCGCGGATCGCGGCGACGCACGGCCCGCCGGCCGCCGGATCGAACACGCGAGCCACCAGGGTGGCTCGCTCCGCGTCGCCGGGGAGCACGGACCCGGCGTAGGCGTGCAGATTCATGGATGACAGCCCTCCTCGTCACGCGCCCGACGGACGCCAACAATGTCCTATCATCGTACAAAGTTGCCGTCAACGGGCCCGCTGGACGGGCAGGTCCAGCGTACAACGGGGAGGGCCGCGGGGTTCGTCGTACGATCTGCGCATGGCCGAAGCACTCCACCAGCGCCTGTCGGAAACCCTCGCGGACACACTGCAGGACGAGATCGTGCGGCTGGCACCCGGCGACCGCCTTCCGACGGAAGCCGAACTCGCCCGCCGCTTCGACGTCTCGCGCACGGTGGTGCGGGAGACGGCCCGGCTGCTCATCCAGCGTGGACTGGTCACCGTCAAGCCCGGACGCGGGATGACGGTCGCGGAACTCGACGGACGGCTGATCGCCGAGCAGTACGGCCTGCTGATGCGCCGCAGCGAGGGCTCCTTCGCCCAGCTCCTCGAACTGCGCCTGGTGCTGGAGGTCGAGATGGCGCAACTGGCCGCGGCCCGGCGGACCGAGCAGCACCTCGCCGAGATCGAGGAAGCCAACCGGCGGTTGGCCGCCGCACTCGAACAGACCGACGCTCGCGACGAATTCCTCGACGCCGACCTGCGCTTTCACGAGATCGTCGCGACGGCGAGCGGCAACCCGTTCTTCTCACTGGTGATCCACCCGCTCAACGGCTTCCTGCGCGACACCTACCGCACCGGGCCCGGATACCCCTCGGAGTCGGCCAACACGCTGCAGGAGCACCTGCAGATCGCCGAGGCGATCGCGGCGGGCGATCCGTCGCGGGCCCGCTTCGCCACCGAGAACCACCTCCGCCGGGTGATGCGCCACCGCGACCGGCTGGTGGCGGAGAACCGGACGACCACCGTCCACCCCTGACACCGGTATCCGCCGCCTCTTGCGCTGTTCGCACTTCCCGTTCTAAGGTCCGATTATCATACAAAGATCGGATCGCCGCGGTCCGTCCGCGTGCCTCAGGGGAGTTGACACCATGCAGGCCGATGACTCCGACGGCTCCGTGCTCACCTGCCGGAACTTCGTCGCGGGGACCTGGCAGGACAGCGCGGGACCGGGGATCGAGCGCACCAATCCCGCCACCGGAAAGGTCGTCGCGGTAGCGCCGCGCGCCACGGCATCCGAGGTCGACGCCGCCGTGCGGGCCGCGGGGGACGCCTTTCGCACCTGGCGCCGCACGGTGCCGGCCGAGCGGGCCGCGCACCTGCACCGCCTCGGCGAGGCGTGCGCGGGCCGGGTCGACGACCTCGCCACCGCGATCACCCGCGAGCAGGGCAAGCCCCTGGACGAGGCGCGGGGCGAGGTCCGCAAGTTCATCGCCGCGCTGCACTACTACGCCGAAGAAGCCACCCGCGTCTACGGCCGCACGATCCCCAACGACACACCGGGTTTCACCAGCATCGTGGAAAAGGAACCCCTCGGCGTCGTGGCCGGGATCGTGCCGTGGAACTACCCGATCGAGCTCGTCGGCTGGAAGCTGGCCGGCGCCGTCGCCGCCGGGTGCACGATCGTGATCAAGCCGTCCGAGTACACCCCGGGCTGCGCCCAGGTGCTCTCGGAGTGCCTCGCACGGACACTGCCCCCGGGTGTCGCCAACATCGTCTTCGGCGACGGGTCGACCGGGCAGGCGCTGGTGGCGCATCCGCACGTCGCGAAGGTGGGGTTCACCGGCTCGCTCGCCACGGGCCAGGCCCTCTACCGCGCGGTCACCGGCGTCACCGGGCTGTCCCTCGAACTCGGCGGCAGCTGCCCGATGATCGTCACCGGATCGGCCGACGTGGCGGGCGCGGTGCAGGGCGCGACCCGCCGCGCGTTCCGCAACGCCGGCCAGATCTGCATCGCGATCAACCGGATCTACGTGCACGATTCGGTGTACGACGCCTTCGTCGAGGGCCTCGCCACCGCCGCGGACGCGCTCACCGTCGCCGACGGGCTCGCGAACCCCGCCGCCGATGTCGGCTCGCTGACGATGGACGAGACCTACCGGCGCACGCTCGACCACATCGCCGACGCGGACAAGCGCGGCGCGCGGATCGTGGCGGGCGGCGGGCCGCTGGAGGGGCCCGGCCTGTTCCTGCGCCCCACCGTGATCGCCGATGCGCCCGACGACGCGCTCGTCATGACCGAGGAAACGTTCGGCCCCGCCGTCGGCGTCGCCCGCTTCACCGAACTCACCGACGCGATCGACCGGGCCAACCGCGTGCCCGGCGGTCTCGCCGCCTACGCCTACACCAACGACACCCGCGAAACCTTCGCACTCGCGGGCGAACTGGACTTCGGCAACGTCGCCATCAACAACGTCGACGCCGGGATCATCAACGCGCCCTACGGCGGCCGCCGGGAAAGCGGGTTCGGATCCGAGCACGGCCCCGAGGGCCTCGAGTCCTACCTCCAGCTCAAGCACGTGAGGCTTCGCCACGGCGCGTAATGAAGCGCGTGAAAGGACGGCAACACCATGCTGATCGGTATCGACCTGGGCACCTCGGCGTGCAAGGTCATCGCGGTGTCGGCGACGGGTGAAGTGGTCGCCAAGGCACTGCGCGACTACCCGGTGCACACCACCAGACCCGGCTGGGCGGAGCAGGACCCCGCCGACTGGTGGACGGCCGCGGACCAGGCACTGGCCGCGGTCACCGCGGAGCTGCCCGAGGGTGGCCGGGAGGTCGCGGGAATCGGCCTGTGCGGGCAGATGCACGGGCTGACCGCGCTCGACGCCGCGGGCGTTCCGTTGCGCCGGGCCATCCTGTGGAACGACCAGCGGGCCGCGCCCCAGTGCGAGTGGATCACCGAACGCGCCGGCGGGCTCGACGAGCTGCTGCGCATGACGCGCAACCGGATGCTGCCGGGTTTCACGGGTGGCAAGATCGTGTGGTTCCGCGAGCACGAGCCGGAGAACTTCGCCCGCACCCGCCGGATCCTCAACCCCAAGGACTACCTGCGGTTCAGGCTCACCGGCGACTACGCGACCGATGTCTCCGACGCGTCGGGAACCGGCCTGTTCGACGTCGCCCACCGCCGCTGGTCCGACGAACTGCTGGGGCTGCTGGACATCGACCGGGCGCTGCTGCCCGATGTCGTCGAGTCCGTCGAGGCGACCGGCACCGTGCTGCCGGAGCTCGCCGCCCGGTGGCACATCCCCGCGAACACCCCGGTGTTCGGAGGTGGCGGCGACGCGGTCATCCAGACCACGGCGATGGGTTTGCTCGATGCCGGGCCGGTCGGGTTCACGATCGGCACCGCCGGGATCGTCGCCGGCGGTGCGTCGCAGTGCCCCGGCAACCCCGGCGGGCGGGTGCAGATCTCCTGCGGCAACGAGCCGGGGCGCTGGCACGTCATGGGCGTTTCGCTCAGTGCCGGCGGGGCGTTCCAGTGGTTGCGGGACGCGCTGGCCCCGGCCACCGCCGCCGACCCGGTCACGCTGGAGCGGCTGTCGAAGCTGGCCCGCGACATCGGCCCGGGCTCGGAGGGCCTGTTGTTCCTGCCCTACCTGCTCGGCGAACGTTCCCCGCACGTGGCCCCGGCGGCCTCGGCGAGCTGGGTCGGTCTCACCCCGATGCACCACCTCGGTCACCTCGCGCGCAGCGTGATGGAAGGGGTCGTGCTGAACATGCGCGAGATCCTCGAGGTCTGTCTGCAGGCCGGGCTCCCCTGCGACCGGGTGGTGGCCTCGGGCGGCGCCACCAAGGAGTCGCTGTGGCTGCAGATCCTCGCCGACGTCCTGGACAGGGAGACCGTCACCGTCACCGGAGTCGCCGAGGGCGGCGCCTACGGTGCCGCACTGGCCGCCGGAGTCGGCGTCGGGTGGTGGGCCGATCTCGCCGAGGCCGTCGGGCTCCTGGCCGTGGACCAGACGTTCACTCCCGACCCGGCCGCCGTCACGACCTACGACGAGATCTTCGGCCGCCACCGGCGTCTGTACGAGGGCCTGCGCCCCCTGTTCCCGGACCCGGTGCCCGCGTGACCCGGGCGGTGGTGCTCGACCTGGACGGAACCTTGGTCGACAGTGCCCCCGACATCGCCCGTGCGCTCAGCACGGCACTGGCCGCTCACGATCTGCCCGGGATCGCTCCCGACCGGGTCCGGGGTCTCCTCGGTGGCGGCGCCGCGGAGCTCGTGCGCGGGGCGCTCGGCGCCGTCGGCGGTGATCCCGCACTCACCGATGTGGTGCTGGAGACCTATTCCCGCGCCTACCGCGCCCAACCGGCCGCGGCGACCACCGTGCACGCCGACGCCCGCGAAGCGCTCCAAGCCTTGCGGTATCAGGGAATCCGCATCGGGATCTGCACCAACAAGCGCACCGGTCTCTCCCACGACGTCCTGGCCGGGACCGGGCTCGCCGAGCTGGTCGACGTCGTCGTCGGCATCGACGCGGTCGCGGCGGGCAAGCCCGATCCCGGGCACCTCACGGCCGTGCTGACCGCATTGGAGGTCTCCCCCGCCGACGCGGTGTACGTCGGTGACACCGGGATCGACGCGCTCACCGCGCAGCGCGCCGGGGTGGCCTACCGCCACGTGTCCTGGGGCCACCGGGTCCCCGGCGTCATCACCATCGACACCTTCGGCGCTCTGGTCGAAGGCCCAGCGGACAAGGAGTTCCATGCATCCCAGCAGTGACCAGGACCGCGCCAAATGGGCCGCCGGTATCGGCGCGATCGAGACCTACGTCCACGACGGCATGAAACTGGGCCTTGGCTCGGGAACGACCTCCCACTGGTTCGTCCGGGCGCTCGGTGAGGCGGTGGCGAAGGGCCTCGACGTCGTCGGGGTGCCGACCTCCACCGCGACACGCGATCTCGCGATCGAGGTCGGAGTACCGCTGACCACGCTCGCCGACGCGGTGCGACTGGACCTCACCATCGACGGTGCCGACGAGATCGACCACGATGGCGCCATGATCAAGGGCGGCGGCGCCTGCCTGCTGTGGGAGCGCATCGTGGCCGACGCCTCCGACCGGATGGTCGCGGTCGTGGACGACGGCAAGGTCGTGCCCGCACTCGGCGCGTTCCCGCTGCCGATCGAGGTCATCCCCTACGAGTGGGAGTCCACCCGGCGCTCGATCGCCCGGCTGCTCGACCGACTCGGCCAGCCCGCCGCCGAGCTGGTGCTGCGGACCCGCGACGCCGCGCCCGTGGTCACCGACAGCGGGAACTACCTGATCGACGCCGCGTTGACGAAGATCGCCGACCCGCTTGCCCTCGATGCCCAGCTGAACTGGATCCCCGGTGTGGTCGAAAACGGCCTGTTCACCGGAATAGCGGACGAGATGGTCGTCGGCCGCGCCGACGGCACCTACGACGTCCGAGACTGCAGCAGCGCGCCCACCGCGCGCCCGTCCACGACCCCGCGAGGTGACCGATGAGCACCACCCCCACCCTGTCCGCCTTCTCCCTCTCCGGCCGTACGGCCGTCGTCACCGGCGGTGCCCAGGGCATCGGCGAAGCCATCGTCACCGGGTTGCGCGACTCCGGTGCCCGCGTGTTCATCGCCGACATCAACCCCGAGGTCGGCGAGGCCACTGCCCAGCGGCTCGGCGTCGACTTCGTGGCCGCGGACGTGACCGACTCCGACGCCGTCGAGGCCGCGTTCGACCACGTCGTCAGCACTGCCGGACGGATCGACATCGCCGTCAACAACGCCGGCATCGTCCACAACCACCCCAGCGAATCGCTCGCCGACGACGACTGGCGCAAGGTGCTCGCGGTGAACCTGGACGGCGTCTTCTACTGCTGCCGCGCGGCGGGGTCCCGGATGCTCGCCCAGGGCGCCGGGGCCATCGTCAACACCGGCAGCATGAGCGGGCACATCAGCAACTTCCCGCAGGCCCAGTCCGCCTACAACGCGGCCAAGGCGGGTGTCATCCACTTGACGAAGTCGCTGGCAGGGGAATGGGCGGGCCGCGGTGTCCGGGTCAACTCCGTCTCCCCCGGCTACGTGGGCACCGAACTGACCCAGCGCGGGATGGACAACGCGGAGTGGCGCCGCGCGTGGCTCGCGGGCACCCCGATGAACCGGGTCGCCACGCCGTCCGAGATCGCGCCCGCGGTGGTCTTCCTGGCCTCCGACGCGGCCAGCTTCTGCACCGGCACCGATCTCGTGGTCGACGGCGGCTACACCGTCTGGTGATCCGGATCTGATCCCACTTCTCCCTCCGCCCGGCGGCAGGCCCGCCGGGCGGGTGGACACCCCTGCCCGGGAACGGGCCCGAACCAGTTCAGGAGAACTCGATGGGGAGCATCTTCGTCTCGGAGCTGATCGGCACGGCGCTGCTCGTGCTGCTCGGCTGCGGGGTCGTCGCCAACGTGGCCCTGACCGGGTCGAAGGGACACGGCGGAGGCTGGCTGCTGGTCAACTTCGGCTGGGGTCTCGCGGTGTTCGCCGGGGTCTACACCGCCGCCCGCTCCGGCGCCCACCTCAACCCCGCCGTCACGCTCGGGCTCTGGATCGCCGGACAGGACTTCGCCCCCGGGGTCTCCCCCGGTTTCGCGCACGCCGCCGTCTACGCCGGTGGTCAGCTGACCGGGGCGATGGCCGGCGCCATCCTCGTGTTCCTGGCCTACAAGAAGCACTTCGACGCCGAAACCGACCCCGGGGCGGTGCTGGGCGTGTTCGCCACCGGCCCGGCGATCCGCACGCCCGCGTGGAACGTCCTGACGGAAGCCGTCGCCACCTTCGTCCTGGTCTACGTGGTGCTGGTCCTGGGTGGCACGCCGTCCGGCCTCGGTCCGCTCGCCGTCGCACTGCTCGTCGTCGGCATCGGCGCCTCGCTCGGCGGCCCGACCGGCTACGCCCTCAACCCCGCGCGCGACCTCGGTCCGCGCATCATCCACGCCGCGCTCCGGCTCGGCCGCAAGGGCGGGTCCGACTGGGCCTACGCGTGGATCCCGGTGATCGGACCGTTCCTGGGCGGCCTCGTCGCCGGTTTGCTCTACCACATCAGTCCGATGCCACTGTGACTCCCGGCCGCCGACGTGGCGGGCACGGACGGCGGGCACCGAGAGCAGCGGCTCAGCCAGCGCAGACAGGACAACGACAACAAGGAGGGTGTCCTGGCCGGGCACTACTCCCGTTCCCATTCTTGGCGTGCCCCCGGCAGGACTCGAACCTGCGACCTAGAGATTAGAAGGCTCTTGCTCTATCCGGCTGAGCTACGAGGGCCTGGCGCGACGACCCTGCAGGCCATCCTGACCTGCAGTTTAGTCAACGTCACTTCCCCTATCGCCAGACGACCGGGGAACGTTTCAACCTCTGCCGATGAACGGCATTTTCGTGGCCGTGACCGTCATGAACTGCACGTTCGCGGCCAGCGGGAGGCCGGCCATGTACAGCACGGCCTCCGCCACGTGTCTGGCCTCGAAGGTGGGTTCGGGCAGCTCACGGCCGTCGGCCTGACGGGCGCCTCTCGCGATGCCCGCGGTCATCTCCGTGGCCGCGTTGCCGATGTCGATTTGGCCACACGCGATGTCGTGGGGGCGTCCGTCGAGTGACAGGGACTTCGTCAGGCCCGTGATGGCGTGCTTCGTCGCCGTGTACGCCACGCTTCCGGGGCGCGGGGCGTACGCCGAGATCGATCCGTTGTTGATGATGCGGCCACCGCGCGGGTCCTGGTGCTTCATCAGCCGGAACGCCTCACGCGCGCACAGGAAGGCGCCGGTCAGGTTCACGGCGACGGTCTGCTGCCACGCCTCGACCGGAATGTCGTCCGGGTCGCCCGCCGGGCCGAACGTGCCGGCGTTGTTGAACAACACGTCCACCCGTCCCCAACGGGACGACACCGCGTCGAACAGCGCAGTGACCTGGGCGGGATCAGCGATGTCGGCCGGGTGCACGAGCGCGTCGGCAGCACCGGCGGCGGTCTCGCGCAGCGCGTCGGCCCTGCGCCCGGTCAACGCCACCCGGTAACCGGCTCCCAGCAGCGCCTGAGCCACGTGACGCCCGATGCCCGAGCCCGCGCCCGTCACCACGGCGACCCCACCCATGTCCACCTCTCTCGTGCCGACCTGCTACCAAGAGAGTAGAAGGCTCTTGCTCCCGGATGCACCTACACCGTCAACACGACCTTCCCACGCCCGTGCCCGGTCTCGATTTCCCGGTGCGCCTCGGCCGCCTGGTCCAGGGGGTACGTCCGCCGGACCAGGAAGGTCAGTTCGCCGCGGTCGTACATCCCGGCCAGCTCCGCCAGCCGGTCGGCCGACCGTTGACCGCGCACCAGCTGGACCCCCAGCGACTCGGCCCGGTCGTGGTCCGCCAGGGTGAGCACTCGCCCTGGCTCCTTCACCAGGGCGAGTGAAACGTCCAGAGCCGCGCCGCCCGCCCCGTCCAGGGCCGCGTGCACACCACCGGGCGAAAGCGTTCGCACCCGCTCCGCCAGCCCCTCCCCGTACACGACCGGCGTCGCACCGAGCGAGCGCACGTACGACTGGTTCGCCTCGCTCGCGGTGCCGATCACCGTCGCTCCCCAGCGCCGCGCGAGCTGGACCGCCGCCGTACCCACCGAACCGGCTGCCGCGTGGATGAGCACCGTGTCGCCGGGTGAAACTCCCAGCTGCCGCAACGCGAGGTACGCCGTCTGCGTCCCCGCGGTGAACCCGCCCGCGACGGTCCACGGCATGCCCGCCGGCTTCGCGGTGACCTGGTCCGCCCCGACCACCACGTACTCGGCGTAGCACCCCAGGACGTTGTAGCCGAGCACCTCGGCACCCACCGCCCACCCGGCGCCATCGCCGACCTGGTCCACCACTCCGGCGAACTCGTTCCCGGGGATCCGCGGCCAGCCGAGCCCCTTCGCGTACGGCGGTTCCCAGCCCGCCTGCACCGCCGCGTCGAACGGCTGGACCCCCGCCGCTCGCACACGCACCCGGACCTGCCCCGGACCCGGCCGCGGATCCGGGATGTCCGTGGTTCCGAGCACTTCGGGCCCACCCGGCGTGGTGAACGCTGCTGCCCTCATGGAATGCCTCCTCGATCTCATTCGCGCTCCCCACGGTGGCACCTCCACCTTGATGGAGGTCAACACTCGATCTGCTCCTCGGAGTACCCTAAATTACTCTACCGACAATCGATGAGGGAATGTTAGGGTAGCCGCATGCCCACTATCTACAGGTCCAAGCCCGGCGACATCCCGCACCGCTCCGAAGGCGACACGTTCGTCGTGGTGCGCGCCCCCGAGTACGCGCAACCCCGCAACCCGCTCCACGACCCGGGGTCGGCCGCGGCGCTGTGGATGGGCGATACCCTCGACCACGTCGAGTTCGCCCGCCCTGCACGCGCCGGGGCGTCACTCGGTGACCGGCTGGCGCCCGGCTCCACCGCTCGAAGACCCGGCCGGGCGGAGTGAGCGACTTGCGTTGCCGCGCCCGGGACGGCGTCGAGCGACAGAAGGGCCAAGAGCCTGCTGCTCACCGAGGCAACCCAGAGACGGTCCCGGCACGCAGGACTCGGACCACTGTCGCCGAACGGAAGCCGGGCTCCTTGACCGTCGCGGAGCGCCGGCCAAGGAGCCGTGGGCGGGCCCCGCTGGGGCGGGGAGTCCGCGACCCCGGAGCGAGCGCGCAGGCCGGATTCTCGGGGCGAGCCGCACGCCGGAGTCTCCGGGCAGGCAGTCCGGGGCTACTGGGCGGCGCCCGGGGTGAGCACTCCGTGGCGGCGGGGTACTACTGGGTGAGCATTCGGCGGCGGCAGCCTGGAGCCCTGGGCAAGCAGCAGCGGCTGGGCGGGCGCCGGAGGCGGGCAGCCAGCAGCTCCTGCGGGGCTCAGAGGCTGGCGCCTCTGGGCTGACGCTCCGCGGCTCCTGAGCGGCGCCTGGGCGAGCCCGCAGGCCGGAGTCAGCCCCTGAGTGGCAGGGAACCTGTGCCCGGTCGAGCCCAGATCGCCGGGTGGGGCGAAGGTGGGCGCAGCTCATGGCACAGCGACACCGCGGGCTGTGATGCGGCCTGCAGGAAGGAGAACGATCACTGAGAAGGGAGTCCAAACACACCGCGACCTACCGCTGCCGCGGCTGAACCACACCTTGAAACCGTCCGGGCCGGCTTGACGCTGCACACGGACTCACGCAGGGGCACCGACGCGCACCCGGCCCCAGCCGCATTCGGAGCCCCGCCGGACGACCGGTGCCGCCCGGAAAGCCCTGCGACCCGGAAACCCGGGCCGCAGGGGGCGAAGCTCACATGTTGATCATGTGTCCGGCGAGGCCGTGGATGGCTTCCTTGACCGCTTCGCCGAGGGTGGGGTGCGCGTGGACGTTGCGGGCCACCTCGTGCACCGTCAGGTCCCACTGCTGGGCCAGCGTCAGCTCCGGCAGCAGCTCGGTCACGTCCGGCCCGATCAGGTGCGCGCCGAGCAGTTCGCCGTACTTCGCGTCGGACAGGATCTTGACGAAGCCGGCCGGGTCGGCCAAGCCGTGGGCCTTGCCGTTGGCGGTGAAGGGGAACTTGGCGACCTGCACGTCGTAGCCCTGTTCGCGCGCCTGCGCCTCGGTGAGGCCGAAGCTGGCGACCTGCGGCTGGCAGTACGTGGCACGCGGGATCATCGGGTAGTCGAGTTCCATGGTCTCCGCGCCGCCGATCGTTTCGGCCGCCACGACGCCCATGGATTCGGCGGCATGCGCCAGCATCAGCTTCGCGGTCACGTCACCGATCGCGAAGATGTGCGGCACGCTGGTGCGGCAGTGGCCGTCGATGGCGATGGCGCGGCGCTCGGTCAGCTCGACGCCGGTGTTCTCCAGGCCGTAGCCCTCGACACGCGGCTGGAAACCGATCGCCTGCAGGACCTTGTCGGCTTCCAGAGTCTGCTGACTGCCATTGCTGGAGACGGTGACCTTGACCTTGTCACCGCTGTCGTCGATGCTCTCGACCTTGGTGCCGGTCAGCACCTTGATGCCGAGCTTCTTGTAGCGCTTGGCCAGTTCCTTGGACACGTCGGCGTCCTCGAGCGGCACCATGCGGTCCAGGAACTCGACGATCGTGACGTCGACGCCGTAGTTGTGCATCACATAGGCGAACTCGACGCCGATCGCGCCGGCGCCGGCGATGACGATGCTGCCCGGCAGGTCGCGCTCGAGGATCTGCTCCTCGTAGGTCACCACGCGCTCGGACAGCCGCGTGCCCGGCAGCAGCTTGGTGGTGGCACCGGCGGCGATGATGCAGTGGTCGAAGGTGACCGTCTCGCTGCCGTTCTCACCGGTGACCTCGATGGTGTGCGCGTCGGTGAACCTGCCGCGCCCGGTGAACTCCTGGATGTTGTTCTTCTTCATCAGGAAGTGCACGCCCTTGACGCGACCCTCCGCGACCGTGCGGCTGCGGTCGAACGCGGCGCCGTAGTCGAAGGTGATCGGCCCGTCCGAACTGATCCCGAAGGTCTTGGCCTCCTTCGTGACCAGATGGGCGAGCTCCGCGTTGCGCAGCAGCGCCTTCGACGGGATGCACCCGACGTTCAGGCACACGCCGCCCCAGTACTTCTCCTCGACGATCGCCGTTTTCAGGCCGAGCTGCGAAGCCCGGATCGCCGCGACATACCCGCCGGGACCGGCCCCCAGCACCACAACGTCGAAATGCGCACTCATACCCGTCACCCTATGCCCTCCGGCACCGGCCCCTCTCGCGGCCGACAGTGCTGACGAGGAGCTTCGCCCCGGCCGTGACGGACTTCACGGCCGTCGTCGCGCTCGCGGCAAGCGCTTCCGGGACCACTTTTGGTTACACCCACTCGCACGGGTGGTCCTGACCAGGCGAAAAGCGGAAATCAACCTAGAATTCAGGCCCAACGCACGACCGCGGGAGGAACGATGAGCGACCGGCCACACGTGACGCTCGAGGACGTCGCGAGGACCGCCGAAGTCTCACTCGCGACCGCGTCCCGCGCGATCAACGGCACCACGAGAGTGCGCGACGACCTGCGGGAGCGTGTCCTGTCCGCCGCCGCGGAACTGGCCTACACCCCCAACGCCCACGCCCAGGCGCTGGCCGGTGCCTCGCGGCGCACCGTGGGCGTGGTCTGCCACGACATCAGCGACCCCTACTTCGCCGCCCTCACCCGCGGGGCGATGCGCGTGGCCGACCGGCACGGCCTGGTCGTGATGCTCGCGGGCACCTTCGCCGATCCGGACAAGGAGCTGGCCTGCGTCTCGGCGCTGCGGGCGCAACGGGCGTCGGCGATCGTGCTGACCGGGTCGGCGTTCGAGAACCGGTCCTGGGAGCGGGCGATGGCCGCCGAACTGGAGCCGTACCGGCGTGGTGGTGGCCGGGTGGCGGTGGTGACGAGGCACCGCTCGCTGCGGGCGGACACGGTTTCGCCGGAGAACCGCGGCGGTGCGCGGGCGATGGCCGAGGCCATGCACCGGCTCGGGCACCGCCGGTTCGCGGTCGTCACGGGGCCGGCGCACCTGACCACAGTGGCCGATCGCGTCGCCGGGTTCCGCGAGGCCCTGGCCGGCCTGGGAATCGAACTGTCCGAACGCGACCTGTTCGAGGGCTCCTTCGACCGCGACGGCGGCCGCGAGGCCACGGCGGCACTGCTGGCCGCGAAACACAAGGCGACGTGCGTGCTGACCGTGGCGGACGTGATGGCCGTCGGCGCGATCGGCGCCCTGCGCGAGGCCGGGTTGTCCGTGCCGGACGACGTGTCGGTCACCGGGTTCGACGACATCCCGCTCGCCCGCGACCTGACCCCGCCGCTGACCACGGTCGCGCTCCCGCTGGAACGACTCGGCGAAGAGGCGATGGAACTGGCACTCGACGCCGGCGGCGGTTCCCGCGGCAGGGTGCGGCGCATCCCCGGTGAGGTACTGCTGCGCTCCAGCACGGCGAAACCCCGGCGACGGCGTCGCTCGTGACGCACGCGCCGCCGAACCCCGTGAGGAGCGCAAAATCCGATACCGGCGGGATCTCGATCGCACGTCCGCCGTTACCGCCCGGGCGCAAGTGCCTCCGATCGAATGACGTCTTCGCCGACATGTCGGAAAAGAACAACTCCCCTGGGTGACCCATGCCAGCATGTCGCCCATGACGGACTCCGAGCCCCGGTGGCGAAGACTCGAACCGGACGAACGCAGGGAGCAGATCCTCGCCTGCGCGGCCCGGCTGTTCGGTGAGCGCCCGTACGCCGAGGTGTCCACATCAGACATCGCCGCCGCGGCGGGTGTGGCGCGGGGGCTGATCAACCACTATTTCGGCACCAAACGCCAGCTCTACCTGGCCGTGCTGCGCCGCACCGTGACGATTCCGCCCGCGGCGCTCGTCGTCGTCACCGACGGCCCGCTCGAAGAGAAGGTGCGGGTCGCCGTCGACTGGTTCCTCACGCTCGTCACGAGGCAGGGCCGGACCTGGCTGGTGGCCACCGCACCCGAGGGGCTCGGCAGCGATCCGGAGGTCGAGGAGATCCTCGTGGAAGCCGAACGCCGTTCGGCGGCGCGCGTGCTGGAAGCACTCGGGGTCAAGGTCGACAGCGTGCACGCCGAGACGGTCAACGCGCTCGTGCGCGCCTTCGGCGGCATGGTCAAGGCAGCAGGCCGGGAGTGGCTGCTGCGCGGGGTCCTCGACCGCGAACAGGTGCAGGCGCTGCTGACCCGGACGCTCGTGACCCTGATCGAGGATGTGTTCCCCGAGGTCAGCGGTACGTGAGCAGCCGCGCCGCTCGCCCCTCGAAGTGCGCGTGCTCGTTGAACGACACCAGCGTGACGCCTCCGCGCCCGGACACCAGCTTCGTGATGCCGCAGTTCACGGTCACCCGGTTGAGCTGCAGCAGCCCCGTCTCGGGTACACCGAGCAGGTGACCGGCGAGCGTGCCGATCACGCCGCCGGAGGTGAACACGACCGCGCTCTCCCCCTTGCGCAGCACGCCGACCAGGTCGGCCAGCGCGCCGCGCACGCGCTCGGAGAACCGCGGCCACGTCTCCGCGCACGGGCTCGCGTCACCGGCGCGGACCCACGCGGCCAGCGAGGCTTCCAGCACCTCCTGGTAGCCGCGCGGATCGGCCGGGTCCTGCGGCACGCCGCCGCCGTGCCGGGCGACGATGTCGACGTGGTCGTACTCGTTCCAGCGCGGGTCCTCCTTCACCAGCGCGCCCGCCCCGAGCCAGTCCAGGACGATCTCGGCGGTGGCGCGCTGACGGGCCATCGACCCGGTGCGGCCCTCGGTGAAGGCGGTCTTGCGGCGGAGGAGTTCGGCGCCGGCCACCGAACCCTGTTCGATCCCGGTGCTGGACAGCTTGTCGTAGTCGGCCGCACCGAAGGAGGCCTGACCGTGCCGGATCAGGTAGATCGCACCCATCGGCCGTCCTTTCGCTCGCGGTACCCCGCAGCCTAGCCAGCGGTGAAGAGCAGGCGGTTGGGCGTACCCGCGCTCGCGTTCGTGATCTTGTCCGGGGTCGCTGCGGCGATCAGGGCGTCGGCCACCTGCTCCGGGGTCGCCGTGGGGTGCGCGGCCAGGTAGAGCGCGGCCGCGCCCGCCACGTGCGGGGTGGCCATCGACGTACCGCTGATCGTGGTCATCGCGGTGTCGCCCGTGCCCCACGACGAGGTGATGTCGACGCCGGGGGCGTAGAGGTCGACGACACTGCCGTAGTTGGAGAAGTCCGCCTGCCGGTCGGAGTCGTCGCTGGCGGCGACGGTGAGCGCCTCGGTGACGCGCGCCGGGGAGTCGTTGCCGGCGTCGGCGCCCTCGTTGCCGGCGGCGACGGCGAAGGTGACGCCCTTGGCGATGGCGCCGCGGACGGCGTCGTCGAGGACGGTGTCGGCGGCACCGCCGAGGCTCATGTTCGCCACGGACGGCCCGCTCGCGTTCCGCGCGACCCAGTCGATGCCGGCGACGACCTGTTCGGTGGTGCCGCTGCCCTGCTCGTCGAGCACGCGGACCGGGACGATCTTCACGCCCTTCGCGACGCCGTATTCGCTGCCGCCGATCGTGCCCGCGACGTGCGTGCCGTGGCCCTGCTCGTCGGCCGGGTCGTCGTCGTTGTCGATGAAGTCCTTGCCACCCGACACCCGGCCGCCGAAGGTCTCGTGGTTCGCGCGGACGCCGGTGTCGATGACGTAGGCGGTCACGTTGTCCGCGGACGTCCCGTAGGTGTAGGAGTCGTCGAGCGGCAGGCCGGTCTGGTCGATCCGGTCCAGGCCCCAGGACGGCGGGTCCTGCTGGACGTCGGAAACGTGCAGGACGTGGTTCTGCACGACGTAGGCGACATCGGGGTCGGCCGCGAGACGCCTGGCCCGTGTCTCGTCGGCGCTGATCGAAAAGCCCTTGAGCGCGGTGTCGAAGGTGCGGTGGGCGGCGGCTCCGTAGCGGATGGCCAGCTCACCCGCCTGCGCGCCGGCGGACTGCTTGAGGACGACGACGTAGCTGTTCGCGACGGAGCCGGGTGTGCCGGCGTCGAGGATCTGGCCCTCCTGCGCCCGGGCGGGCCCTGCCCACGCTGTCGCGGTCGCCACCACCGCTGCCGCTGCCAGTCCCGACCACATCGTGCGTTTCCGCATGAGCCGCCCTCTCCTCTCCCCGACCGGGTGGTTCAACTCAGGTAAACCCGGCGGCCAGAGCGGGGCAATGATTCACAGTTACCAGTACTCACCTGATTGGGTTACAAAGCAACCACCCGAACGAATGAGAGCTTGATCGCCATTCTCGGCCGAGTAGACGTCACTGACTGCTACCATCGGCAGTGGCGAAGTCGATGTTCAGGTGGTAGAAGGTGTCCACGTCCGAGCGCGCGGTGCCGAGCCCGTTCGCCAGAACCCTCCGGTCAGCGATCGCTCGCAGCGGTCTCAGCCTCGACCGCATCCAGGCGCGCCTGCAGGCCGGTGGCGTGCCGATCAGCGTCACGGCGCTGAGCTACTGGCAGTCCGGGAAACGGCAGCCGGAGCGGCAGAGCTCGATCTCCGCGGTCCGCGTTCTGGAAGACGTCCTCGGGCTGCGGCGTGGCGAGCTGCTGTCCCTGCTCCCGCCGCCGCGCCCGCGTGGTCTGCCGTCCCGGCGGCAGGCGGACGGCGTCGTCAAGTTCCCGATGGAGGCGTTGCGCCTGCTGCTCGAGCGGGTCGGCGCGCCGCACGCACTGGAGCAACAGCACCGCCTCAACCTGGTCAACCTGCACGACCGGTGCGAGATCGCGGCGGGCGGACGCCAACGTTCGCTGACGACACGCTCGGTGTTCCAGGCGACCGCCGACCAGCAGGACCGGTGGATCCTGGTCTACGACCACGGCGGAGCGCCCGCACCGACACTGCACCAGCTGCGCAACTGCCGCAGCGGGCGGACCGAGGTCGACCCCGAGCACGGTCTGACGGTCGCCGAACTGCTCTTCGACCGCCCGATCCACCGCGGCGAGACGTGCCTGATCGAATACACGCTCACCAACAGCGGGCCGCCGTACCCGGACTGCGAGAACACCTACTACCGCGAGTTCCGGCGACCGATCCGCGAGTACCTACTGGAGATCCGGTTCGACGAGGCCGAGGCGCTGAGCCGGTGCTGGCAGTACGCGCGGCGGGGCTCGACGGAGACCGAGGAACGGCGACAGCTGCACCTCGACACGGCGGGCGGTGTGCACGCCGTGGCGCTCGATTACGGGCCAGGGGTGTTCGGGATTTCCTGGGAGTGAGGGCCGGTCACGGCATGCCGCGACCGGCCCCGGAATCACTCGTTCCCGAGCCTGCGGCCCGCCCACTCGTCGACGATCTTGACCATGACGAGCGCCAGCATGCACAACCCGGCCGGCTGGATCGCCTTCGCCAGCGCGAACGCGATCATCGCCACCGCGGCGGCGCACAGGAACCCGAGTACGACGACGCGCCAGAACCGGGCACGGCCGTCGAGCGTGCGCTCCAGGAAGACCCAACCCGGGTCCTCGTCCCGCAGGACCAGACGCGGCGCCGGGTCGCTACGGTCGGCCACCTCCTGCTCGGACGCCGAATAGAACTCGTCATCCAGCACGATCTTGCACCGATCCGGGGACGGTTCTTCTGGCATGCCGGCGATTTTCGGATGTACGGTAGGCACGTTGATGCCTCCTTCTGAGGGGTGGTTATCAATAAATGCGCGGCTCCCTGTTGCAGCAGGGGGCCGCGCTCCATATCGCGGTGCACCGCGATGACCCAATAGTGCAGAAGCCGCTGTGTTACTCGCGCGTCACTTCGGGTGTTCAGCGACGACCGGTTTGCCCGGGGCGCCAAACGGCACAGGGTGTTAGGTGGAGCCGCACCCGGGGGACAGTGAAAACGTTCGTGTGAACAGGAAGCTGCAACATGCAAGATCAGGTGTCACGGGGTGCGAGTTCCCACTTCCGCGTCACCCGTTAGAGTCACAAATCTCCTTTGTGGACCGCCGATTCGTGTGGATCACCTCGCTGCGCGCGCATCGGATCACACTCCGGTGCAGTGCAGTGCCGCGGCTCCAGCCGGAGGCGTCGCACTTCGCCGTACGTGATCGACCGCTGGTCGACGTCGCGGGACGCCGCCGGTCACGCGCCCGTCAGGCGCCGTGAGTTCCAGTGGTCGGCGGTCTTGACCACGATCAGCGCCAGCATGCACAGGGCCGTGGACGGGATCGCCTTCATCAGCGCGAACACGATCATCGCCAGTGCCGACACGGTGGTCATGCCGAGCAGCACCACCCGCCACAGACGGGCCCAGCCCTCGCTGGTCCCGTCCAGGCGACGGGCGTCGCGGGAAGGAAGCGCCGGGCTGTCCACGATGGCCTGTTCGGCAGTGGAGTAGAACTGTTCGTCGAGCACGATCCTGCGTCTTCCCGGGGACGGCTCGCTCGGGGGTTGTACGGTGGGCACGTTGATGCCCTCCTCTCCGGACGGTCAACAACCGCGCGGCTCCCTGTGGCAGCAGGGGGCCGCGTTCTCGTGCCGCGCTCAGCCGCGACATCACTCATAGTGCAGAAACGGCTCGTCACCGTCACGGCATCGCGGGGTTTGAGCGCCCACCGGCCAGTTCGCATCGCCGAACGGCTCTTCTCGGTAGACCGGTGGCCACCCGATCAGGTGGCTAGCTGAGTTTGTTGCGCAGCACCTTGCCCGTCGCGTTGCGCGGCAACTCGGGCACGAATTCGACGTCGCGCGGGACCTTGTAGCGGGCCAGGTTGCCCTTGACGTACTCGCGGATCGCGTCGGCGTCGAGGCCGGAGCCGTCCTTGGTCACCACGATCGCCTTGAGGCGCTGCCCGAAGTCGTCGTCCGGCACGCCGATCACCGCGGCCTCCAGCACGTCCGGGTGTTCGACCAGCAGGTTCTCCACCTCGACCGGGAACACGTTCTCGCCACCGGAGACGATCATCTCGTCGTCGCGGCCGTCGATGAACAGCAGACCGTCCTCGTCGAAGTGGCCGACGTCGCCGGTGGAGAGCAGTCCGTCGATGACCTCCTTGTGGCGCCCGTCGGTGTAGCCCTCGAACGACAGGCCGCTGCCCACGAACACGCGGCCGGTCACGTGTGGTGCGGTGATCCGGTTGCCCTGCTCGTCGTAGAGCTGGACCTTGCAGGTCACCGGCGGGCGGCCGACCGTGCCGGGTGCCTTGCTCCAGTCCTCGGGGGTGGCGACGGTGGCGACGGCGACCTCGGTCGAGCCGTAGAGGTTGTAGAGGACGTCCCCGAACGCCCGGGTCGCGCGGTTGCCCAGGTCGGGCGAGAGCGCGGAGCCCGCGACGAAGATGATCCGCAGCGACGACGTGTCGTACTTGGCCAGGACCTCGGGCCCGAGGTCGACGATGCGCTGCAGCATCGTGGGCACGAGGACCAGCGCGGTGCACCCGTGCTCGGCGACGCCCTTGAGGGTGGCCTCCGGGTCGAAGCGGCGGCGCAGCACGACCTTGCAGCCGAGCGCGAACGACAGGATGAACTGGGAGATGCCGGTGCCGTGGAAGATCGGCGCGCCCAGGAACGTCGATTGACCCGCGCGCAGCGGGATGCGGTCCAGGAACTGGACGGTGGCCAGCACGGAGGTCCGCTCACGGGGGGCGCCCTTCGGGGTGCCGGTCGTCCCGCTGGTCAGCAGGACGAACCCGCCTCGCTCGGGTGGCGGGGGCAGCGGACGATCGTCGGTGCCGGCGATCAGCTCGTCGAGGGCGGGGATCGCGCCGGCCGGGTCGGGGTTGTCCACCCAGGCCAGGTAGCGGCCGACGGTGCCCGGAATACCGGAGAGGAGGTCGGTGAACTCCTCGTCGTAGACGAGCGCCTCGACCTTCTCCCGCGCGGCGACGTCCGTGAGCTGCGGTTTCGCGAACCCGGTGTTCATCAGCAGCAGCCGCGCCCCGACCTTGCCCGCCGCGATCATGACCGTCACCAGTCCCCGGTGGTCCCGGCACAGCGCGGCGATCACCGTGCCGGGCCGGATGCCGCGGTCCTGCCAGGCGCGGGCCAGTGCGTTGGAGCGCAGGTCCAGTTCGCGGAAGGTCAGCGGCCCCAGCTCGTCGACGAGCCCGACCGCCTTCGGATCGCGCCGGGCGGACGTCTGCGCCGCGGCGGCGAACGGCCCGACCTTCTTCGTGGCGATCACGCTGCGCAGCCCCTCGTCGAGACGGGGGAACGGGACCAGCCCGGCGCGCCACATGACCTCCAGGCCGCGGGCGGTCTCCGCCACCTTGCCGGGAAAGACGGACAAGTGGGGCGGCATGCGCATGGGACAGCACCTCCGTTGGGCCGACCGTACTGGAAGTATGTGTTGTTACTGGACAGTAGCCCAGGATGCCGGTGCCGCGCCAGCAGTGACCGTGGGCGGGCACCAGCGAGCTGCCCTGAACCAGACGGGCACGAGCAACCGCGAGCGAAAACTGTCGTACCCCCGGCGCACAATGACCCCATGCAAGTGATCGTCGCTCCGAGTGAAGGGCCGGGCTTCGTCGTGCTCGCCCCCGACGGGCGGCGGCACCTCACCGAGGCCGAATTCGTCCGGTATGTGGCCGACGCGGAACGGCAGGAGGCACCGCGCTGGGTGTTCCCGGCGGTGGAGCAGGTGTATCCCCTGCTACTGCGCGCACGAACACCCATCACCCGCTGCCACGACCTCGCCCTGACCGAAGGACTGCTGCTCGCCGCGGAGGGACGGGCCGGGGAGCCGAAAGGGTTGCCCGCCGCGTGGGCGCGGGTCCACGGCCAGGAGCCGCCGCCGGACGCGCCCTCCCACGCCGACCTGCAGCCGGCGCTGTTCGAGACCCGCGGGTCGGGCCTGCCGACGGGCGTCGATCCGGCCGAGGCCGTCCGGGAGGTGCTCGCGGACCAGGACCGGCGCATGAAGCACGTCGAGCACCCGGAACGGTTCCGGTTGCTCGTCGCGGCCGAGTCGGCCAGTGCGCTCGTCGCCAGTGAGATGCGGGCCGACGGGTTGCCGTGGCGGGCCGATGTGCACGACCAGCTGCTGACCGAGATCCTCGGGCCACGCGTGCCGGCCGGGCAACGGCCCAAGAAGCTCGTCGAACTCGCCGCGCGGATCGGTGAGGCGTTCGGGGGCAAACCGGTCAACCCGGACAGTCCGCAGACCATCGTGCGGGCCTTCGGCCGCGAAGGGATCTCGGTGCCGTCCGCGCGGGCGCACGTGCTGCGCAACGTCGACCATCCGGCGGTACCGCTGTTGATCGAGTACCGCGAACTGTCCCGCCTGCACTCGGCCAACGGGTGGGTGTGGCTGGACGAGTGGGTCGCCGACGGGCGGTTCCGGCCGGCGTGGGTGGTCGGCGGCGTCGTGTCGGGGCGGTGGGCCAGTTCGGGTGGCGGCGCGCTGCAGATACCCAAGACACTGCGGGTGTGCGTGCAGGCCGACCCCGGCTGGAAGCTCGTCGTGGCCGACGCGGCCCAGTTGGAGCCGCGGGTGCTGGCGGCCCTGTCCGGCGACCGGCGGCTGGCCGAAGCCTCGGCGTCCACCGACCTCTACGCGCGCCTGTCCGAGGCGATGTTCGCCGGCACGATGAGCGCCGAAGAGGGCAGGCCCCGCGCGAAGATCGCGATGCTGTCCGCGATGTACGGTGGCACGGCCGGGGAGGCCGCGTCGCTGCTCGCCCTGCTGCGTCAACGGTTCCCGGACGCGGTGTCCTATGTGGAGCGAGCGGCGCGGGCCGGGGAGCGGGGCGAGCGGGTGCGCTCGCGGCTCGGCCGCGTCTCCCCCGCACCGTCCGAGGCGTGGCGGGCCCTGACCGGCGGCGCGGACGAGGACGAGGGCCGCGCCCGCCAGGCCGCCCGCAACTGGGGCCGCTTCACCCGGAACTTCGTCGTGCAGGCCAGCGCGGCCGACTTCACCGCGGTCCTGCTCGCGACGCTGCGCCGCACCCTGCCCGCGCCGGCGCACCTGGTGTTCTTCCAGCACGACGAGGTGATCGTGCACGCGCCCGAGGATCTGGCGCCCGAAGTCGAACGGACGATCACCGCGTCGGTCGCCGAAGCAGCGACACTGACCTTCGGCCCCGCGTGCCCAGTGCACTTCCCCATGCAACCGGCCACCGTCGACACCTACGCGGACGCCAAATGACTACGCGGCCCTGTCCAGCGCGCGCACCACACGCTTCAACGACACCGGATGCGCCGTCCCCAACGTCTGGGCGAAGAAGCTCACCCGCAGCTCCTCGATCATCCACCGCACGTCCAGCAGCTCCGGCCCCGGCACCACGCCGGGCGGCAGCGCGGCCACCGCGGCCTCGTATTCGCCCGTCACCCATTCGATGTCACGCAGCAGGTCGACGTCCTTCGCGCCCATCGAGGGCAGCTTGTCCAGCCTGCGCCCGATCCCCCGCAGGTACCGCACCAGGTGCGGCAGCCGGTCGAATCCGGTGGCCGTCACGAAACCGGGATACACCAGGCGCGACAACTGCTGCCGCATGTCGGCCAGCGACTCGGCCGGGCCGCGGGCACCGTCCAGCGCCGCCTCCACCTCGTTGGCCGCGGTCAGCACCTTCTCGACCTCGGCCAGCACGTCCAGCACCGTCGGGTTCAGCCCGCCACGCACCTTCTCCAGCAGCACCGCGAACCCGGACTCGTCCCACACCGGACCGCCCGCGGCGGCCATCAGCTTGTCCACCGCGCAGTCGACGCAGTCCTCCAGCAGGCCCGCGACACTCCCGTGCGGGTTGCGGCTCAGCACCAGCTTCGCCTGGTTGGTCAGCGCGCGGTTGATGAACTTCATCGGCGACGGCAGGTTCAGCCGCAACAGCTTGCGCGTGCCCTGCCACATCCGCTGCCGCTGCTGCACCGCCGTGTCCAGCATCCGCACGGCCACCGTGTCGCCCTCGTCGACCAGCGCAGGGTACGCCTTCACCTGGTGCCCGCGTCGTTTGCCCGCGAACACCTGGGGCAGCTCCCCGAACGCGGGAGTGGTCAGCCCCGAGCGCTCGATGCTGTCCGCCGCCTGGGAGATCGTCGCCCGCACCTCACCGCTCAGGTCCTCCTTGAGCACCTCCAGGTCCTTGCCCTCGGCGATCCGGCGGCCCCGCTCGTTCACCACCCGGAACGTCATCCGCAGGTGGTGGGGCACCGCGTCGAGCTGCCACGCGTCGAACGGCACCGCGACCCCACGCAGCGCCTCCAGCTCGTCGGCCAGCACGTCCAGCAGCGGGCCGTCGCCAGGGCCGACCCGGGACAGCACCGCGTCAGCGGTGTCCGGCGCCGGCACGAAGTTGCGCCGCAGCTGCTTGGGCAGCGATTTGATCAGCGCCGTCACCAGCTCCGCGCGCAGACCCGGAACCTGCCAGTCGAACCCGTCCGGTGTGACCTGGTTGAGCACCGCGACCGGGATGTGCACGGTGACACCGTCGGCGTCGGCACCCGGCTCGAACTGGTAGGTCAGCGGGAACTCGAGCGAGCCCTGCGTCCAGCTGTCCGGGTAGTCCGATTCGGACACCTGCTCCGCGGACTCGTTGAGCAGCATGGCTTTTTCGAAGTTGAGCAGGTCGGGCTGTTCGCTCCGGACCTTCTTCCACCAGCTGTCGAAGTGCCGCGCGGACACGACCTCGTCACCGACGCGCTGGTCGTAGAACTCGAACAGCGTCTCGTCGTCGACCAGCAGGTCACGGCGCCGGGCCCGGTTCTCCAGGTCCTCGACCTCGTCGAGCAGCGACCGGTTCTCGGCGAAGAACTTGTGCGAGGTGTCCCAATCGCCGTCGACGAGCGCGCGGCGGATGAACAGCTCGCGCGAGCGCTCCGGGTCGATCCGCCCGTAGTTGACCTTGCGCCCGGTGACCAGCGGCACCCCGTAGAGCGTGACCCGCTCGGACGCCATCACCGCGCCGCGCTTGCGTTCCCAGTGCGGCTCGGAGTACGTGCGTTTGACGACGTGCTGCGCCAGCGGCTCGATCCACTCCGGCTCGACGCGGGCGTTGACCCGGCCCCACAGCTTCGACGTCTCCACCAGCTCGGCGGACATCACCCAGCGCGGCTGCTTCCTGAACAGCGACGAACCGGGGAACACCGCGAACCGGGTGCCGCGCGCGCCGAGGTAGTCGCCCTTCTCCGGGTCCTTGAGCCCGATGTGCGAGAGCAGCCCGGCGATCAGCGCGGTGTGCACGCGCTGCGGGTCGGCGGGCTCGGAGTTCAGTGTGACGCCCAGCGGTTTCGCGAGCTGGCGCAGCTGGCTGTAGATGTCCTGCCATTCACGCACGCGCAGGTAGTTGAGGAACTCGGCCTTGCAGCGCTTGCGGAACTGGTTGTTGGACAACGCCTTCTGTTGTTCCCGCAGGTACTCCCACAGGTTGAGGTAGGCCAGGAAGTCCGAGGACTTGTCGGCGAAGCGGGCGTGCTGCTGGGAGGCGGCCTCCTGCTTGTCCGCCGGACGTTCGCGTGGGTCCTGGATGGACAGTGCAGCGGTGATGATCATCACCTCGCGCACGCAGCCGTTGCGCGCGCCCTCCAGCACCATCCGGCCCAGCCGCGGGTCGACGGGCAGCTGGGCGAGCTGCCGCCCGATGTCGGTGAGACGCCGCTCCTTCGCGGACTCCTCCAGCGCGCCGAGCTCCTGCAGCAGCTGGACACCGGCGGTGATCTGGCGGCGGTCGGGCGGGTCGACGAACGGGAACGCGGCCAGGTCGCCGAGCCCGAGCGAGGTCATCTGCAGGATGACCGAGGCGAGGTTGGTGCGCAGGATCTCCGGATCGGTGAACTCCGGCCGGGAGGAAAAGTCCTCCTCGCTGTAGAGCCGGATGCAGATGCCGTCGGAGGTGCGGCCGCAGCGGCCCTTGCGCTGGTTGGCCGAGGCTTGCGACACGGGTTCGATCGGCAGCCGTTGCACCTTCGTGCGGTGGCTGTAGCGGGAGATGCGGGCGGTGCCGGGGTCGATGACGTACTTGATGCCGGGCACGGTCAGCGACGTCTCGGCGACGTTGGTGGCGAGCACGATCCGGCGACCGGTGTGGCGGCTGAACACGCGGTGCTGGTCGGCCGCGGACAGGCGCGCGTACAGCGGCAGCACCTCGGTGCCGCGCAGGTCCATCCTGTTCAGCGCGTCGGCGCTGTCGCGGATCTCCCGCTCACCGGAGAGGAACACCAGGATGTCACCGGGCCCCTCGGCGCACAGCTCGTCGACGGCGTCGGCGATCGCGGTGATCTGGTCGCGGTCCTCGGACTCGGGGGCGTCCGGGTCGACGATCGGCCGGTAGCGCACCTCGACCGGGTAGGTGCGGCCGGACACCTCGACGATCGGCGCATCCGAGAAGTGCCGGGAGAAGCGCTCCGGATCGATCGTCGCCGAGGTGATGATCACCTTGAGGTCGGGGCGCTTCGGCAACAGCTGCTTGAGGTAGCCGAGGATGAAGTCGATGTTGAGGCTGCGCTCGTGGGCCTCGTCGATGATCAGCGTGTCGTAGCGGCGGAGCATCCGGTCACTCTGGATCTCGGCGAGCAGGATGCCGTCGGTCATCAGCTTGACCATCGTGTCGTCGCCGGAGGAGTCGGTGAACCGCACCTTGTAGCCGACGGTGCTGCCCAGCTCGGTCTTGAGCTCCTCGGCGATGCGCTCGGCGACCGTGCGCGCGGCGAGCCGCCGGGGCTGCGTGTGCCCGATCTGGCCACGCACGCCCAGGCCCAGCTCCAGGCAGATCTTCGGCAGCTGCGTGGTCTTGCCCGATCCGGTCTCGCCCGCGACGATGACGACCTGGTGGTCCCGGATCGCGGCGGCGATGTCGTCCTTGCGCTGGGAGACCGGCAGCTCTTCGGGGTAGCGGATCTCCGGCGCGCGCCGCCGCTGCACGCGCGCTTCGGCGGCGTCGATGTCGGCGGTGATCTGCCGCGCGACGCGGTCGCGGTCCCGCGCCCTGCGGGCACCGTCGAGCCGGCGGCGGAGCCGGTGCTCGTCGCGCAGCATCAGGCCGGGCAGCCGGGCCCGGAGCTCTTCGAGGGGGGATCGCGTAGACATACGGCCTCCAGGATAGCCGCGGGTGATCCGGCGGGCCTGCGAATATGACGCGTTCCGCCACCACGGCCCGCGCCGGTGCCGGATCCGGCCCGCGTCACGCCCCGGAATCGCGCGGTGGGACCGGCGAAGGCCGGCTGGGGACATGAGCAGCCAACCCGTGGCGCGGACGGCCACCGGCGCCGTCCGCGGCCGTCCCGACGGCGACGTGACCGTCTTCCACGCCATCCCCTACGCCGCGCCGCCGGTCCGGTTCACTCCGCCGACGCCGCCCGAGCCGTGGACGGGCGCGTGCGGGACCACTTCGAGCCGGGCGGCGGCTCACCCCCATCGCCGACGCGGCCGGCGCGGGTCACCGGGGCGATGCGGGTGCCCAGTCCGAATCCGCAGATGGCCGCGGCCCTCGCCGACGAGGCCCTGGGCGAAGGGCGCCTGCCACTGCGTCGAGCTGCCGTCGGTGTTCGGCACCTTCGACGCCCGGCGGGACGCGCGCATGCTCGGGGAGGAAATCCAGGGCCGGTGGCTCGGCTTCACGACCGGTGCAGCGACTCCGGCCCCACCTCGCTGATCGAGCGGTGCCCGGTCAGCGCGAGGCTGATGTCGAGGTCGGCGAGCAGCCCGCGCAGCACGTGCCGCACGCCGTCCTCTCCCGCGTGCCCCAGCCCGTACACCCAGGGCCGTCCGATCAGGACCGCCTTCGCGCCCAGTGCCAGCGCCTTCAGGATGTCCGCGCCGGTTCGCACACCGGAGTCGAACAGCACCTCGATGCGGTCCCCGACGGCGTTCGCGATGGGCGGCAGCGCCTCCAGCGACGCGATCGCGCCGTCGACCTGGCGGCCGCCGTGGTTGGACACCACGATCCCGTCCATCCCGGCGTCCACCGCGCGGCGGGCGTCGTCGACGTGCTGGATGCCCTTGAGCACGATCGGGCCGTCCCAGTGCTCGCGCAGGAACGGCAGATGCTCCCAGCTGTGGTCGGTGCCGGTGAACAGCGATACCCACCGCAGGATCGCCGACGGCATGTCGTCCTCCGGCGCCTTCTCCAGCAGAGCGCGGAAAGCCGGATCGGACAGCGGCGTCGCGAGGCCCTCGCCCTTGAGGAACGGCAGGTAGGCACGGTCGAGGTCGCGCGGGCGCCAGGCCAGCGTCCAGGTGTCGAGCGTGACGACGAGCGTGCTGTAACCGGCCGCCTTCGCGCGGGTCAGCATGCTCGCGCACACGTCGGAGTCGTTCGGCCAGTACAGCTGGAACCAGCGCGGGCCGTCACCGGAGGCACCGGCGACCTCCTCGATCGTCCTCGACGACGCGGTGGACAGGATCATCGGCAGGCCCAGCGCGGCGGCCGCGCGGGCGGTCGCCAGCTCGCCGTCCTGGTGCACGATCGACTGCACGCCGACGGGCGCGAGCAGCACGGGCGCGGGCAGCGTGGCGCCGAGGACGGTGGCGGAGGTGTCGCGCGCGGTGGCGTCGGTGAGCATGCGCGGCACCAGCTTCCACCGGTCGAACGCCGCGCGGTTGGCGACCATGGTGGCGCCCGAACCCGCGCCGCCCGCGACGTAGTCGTAGGCCTCCGGAGAGACCACTTCGCGCGCCGACTCCGCCAGCCGGACCGGGTCGGTCGTGAACGGCGGCTTCGTCCCGCCGAGCCCGTGCAGGTAGATCTCGTTCTGGTAGCCACCGAACCGCTCGGCCACAGGCACCTCCTCGTCGACGACGGAGACCGCAGCCTACCGCCGGAATCCGATCACATAACCTCGCGACGTGAAGGCGCGGACGTGGCTGCCGTTGATCGTTCTGGTGATCGCGGCTCTGGTGGTGGTGTGGCAGCAGGGTTCGGTGAGCCCGACCCAGGCGAATCCGGGGAGCGATCCCGGTGCGGCCCGGCAGCAACTGGCCGAGCTGCAGGTGAAACCGCGCGGCACGCTCAACGGGTACTCGCGCGAGAAGTACCCGCACTGGGACACCGTCGAGGGAACCTGCAACACCCGTGAGGAGGTCCTCAAGCGCGCGGGCCAGAACGTGGTGACCGGCAAGGACTGCGCGCCGACCTCGGGAACGTGGGTCAGCCCCTACGACGGCGGGACGTGGACGCAAGCGTCCGATGTGGACATCGACCACATGGTGCCGCTCGCGCAGAGCTGGGTCAGCGGGGCGTCGGCGTGGACGCAGGCGCAGCGCGAGGCGTTCGCGAACGACCTGGAGCGCCCGCAGCTGTGGGCCGTGACCGACAACGTGAACCAGTCCAAGAGCGACAGGGCGCCGGACGAGTGGAAACCACCGCTGGAGTCGTTCTGGTGCACCTACGCCACCGACTGGATCACCGTCAAGCACTACTACCAGCTGTCGGTGACCACCGCCGAGCAGGCCGCGCTGACGGAGATGCTGGACCGCTGTTGACCAGGGCGCTGCTGCCGTCGGCGCTGCTCGTCGCGCTCGTGCTGGAGGCACTGATCACCGGGAACCCGGTGGCGGCCGTCGCCGGCGGCCTGGCGCTGGCCGCGGCCGTGGTGTTCTTCCGGCGGTTCCCGGTGGCGACGTTGTGCCTGCTCGTCGCCGTCGCGGCGGTACCGGCTCTGGTGCTGGCTCCGACGGTCACGAACACGACGTGGTGGTGGCCCTTCCTCGCCTGCGCGGTCTTCGGCTACCGGGTGGGCGAGCGGCGGGACGAGGTGCGGCCCGTGCTGTCCGGGCTCGCGGCGGTGGTGCTGGCCGCGCTACCGGTCGGCGTCCTCGCGGACAGCGCGGCGCGCGGCGGGTTCGGGCTGGTGTTCGGCCTGTACGACTGGTTCGTGCTGGTACTCGTCCTGCTGCTGGTGGTCGCGCTGCCCTGGCTGGCCGGCCGCTACCGCGCGCAGCGCGCCGCGCTCGCGTCGGCGGGCTGGGAGCGTGCGGCGCTGCTGGAACGGCAGAAGCAACTCGAGGCGGACCAGGCGCGGCTGCGGGAGCGGTCCCGGATCGCCCGCGAGATGCACGACTCGCTGGGCCACGAGTGGGGGCTTCTCGCATTGCGGGCGGCGGCTCTCGAAGTGAGCACGGACCTGCCGGAGCGGCAGCGCGAAATGGCGGGTGAGCTGCGGGCGGGTGTGGCCGGCGCGACCGCGCGACTGCGGGAGGTCATCGGAATGCTCCGGCCCGACGGTGAAACCGACGACGGCGCCGACATCGACGGGTTGATCGCCCGGGCCGTCGCCGCCGGCATGCGGATCGAGTGGGACCCGCCCCGGCCGTCGCCCCGGCCCGCGGCGGTGGAACGGGCGGCGCACCGGGTGGTTCGGGAGGGGCTCACGAACGCGGCGAAGCACGCGCCCGGCGCGGCGGTCACCGTGCGGCTCGAACACGGCCCGGACAGCACGACCGTGACGGTGGTCAACGGGCCGGCGACCGGGCAGCCGGGCGGATCCGCGGACGGCGGTTCCGGGCTCATGGGACTGACCGAGCGGGTCCGGCTGCTCGGCGGCTCGCTACGGGCCGGCCCCCGGGACGGCGGGTTCGCCCTCGTCGCCACGCTGCCGCACGACGCGCAACCCGCGCCGGTGGCGGTCGGGACCGAGTCGGTGCGCGCGCGGTCCCGCGCCGAGGCCCGCCGGGGACTGGCCGCGGCGATGCGGGTGCCCGCGCTGGCGGCCGCCGTGGTCGTCGTCCTGGCGATCGCGCTCTACGCGCTGGTGGGCGCCAACAACAGCCTCGATCCGGCCACGTTCGCCGGGATCCCGGTCGGGGCGGCGCGCGCGGACGTGGAGGACCGGTTGCCCCCGTTCCAGATCCTGGGTGATCCGGAACGGATGCTCCCGGCGCCGCCGGAGGGCACGGAGTGCCGTCAGTACTGGTCCACGCGGCAGAGCGAAGACCGCCTGTTCTTCCGGTTGTGCTTCGTGGCGGACTGGCTGGCGTCCAAGGAAACCGTTCCCCGCAGTGCCATCTCGTCCCGATCGGAGTGAGAAGTGATCCGCGTTCTGCTGGCCGACGACGAGCCCCTGACCAGGGCGGGGATCCGGACCGTGCTCGCCGCGGACCCGGAGTTCGAGGTGGTGGCCGAGGCCGCGGACGGCCGCGAGGCGGTCGAACTGGTCCAGGCGCACCGTCCCGGCGTCGTCCTGCTCGACATCATGATGCCGCGGCTGGACGGGTTGTCGGCCGCGACCGAGATCGGCCGCACCGTGCCCGGCACCGGCGTGATCATGCTGACGACCTTCTCCGAGGACGAGCACATCGCTCGCGCGTTCGACGCCGGGGCAGGCGGTTTCCTGCTCAAGACCGGTGATCCGCGGGAGCTGTTCGCCGGGATCCGCGCGGTGGCGCGCGGTGCGGCCTGCCTGTCACCCGAGATCGCGCACTGGGCGATCCGGCGGTTGAGCACCGGCGGTGAACGGATGACGGGCGTGCTGCGGGCCCGGCAGCTCGCCGAGGGCCTGACGCCGCGGGAACGGGCCGTGCTCGGGCTGGTCGGCGCGGGACTGTCCAATGCGGAGATCGCGGGACGGCTGCACGTCGTCGAGGGGACGGTGAAGGTGTTCGTCAGCGCGATCCTGCGCCACCTGGAGGTCCGCAACCGGGTGCAGGCGGCGATCATCGCCTACGAGGCCGGCCTGGTGGAGCGCGATCTATGACTTCCGGGGAGTTCCCTGGTTGGCGTCCGGCAGATTCCGGGCGGCGCTCCGGCCGCGAAGCTGGCCGCATGACGAACCTGAAACGCCGCACGGCGCTCGCCCTCTGCGCGGGTTTGCTGGCCGTGGCCGCGCCCGCGAGCGCGGCCGAACCGATCCGCCTGTCGCTGCCACCTCCGGCCGGGCCGTATCCGGTGGGCACCACCGAACTGCACCTGGTCGACCGCTCCCGGATCGATCCCTGGGGCCCGGGCGGACCGCGTGAACTGATGATCTCCGTCTGGTACCCGGCCCGCGCCGCGCACGGTCCGGCAACACGTCATCTGGCCCCCGAAGTGGCGGCCGACTACGAACGGACAGCGGCCGTGGTCGGGGTGCGACCCGGTGTCGCCGATTTCGCCGGAACCAGGACCCACGCCCGCGACGGCGCCTCCGTGCTGCCCGGATCCCGGCCCGTGGTGCTCTACTCGCCCGGCGGCGGGGAGTCGCGCGCACTCGGCACCACGCTCGCCGAGGACCTGGTGAGCCACGGCTTCGTCGTCGTCACCGTCGACCACACCTACGCGAGCCCGGTGCGGTTCCCCGACCGGATGGAATACCCGGCGCACGGCGTCGACATGGCGCGGATGATGCGGGAACGGGCGCTGGACACCGGTTTCGTGCTCGACCAGCTCGAAGTGCTCCACTCCGGCGGCAACCCCGACGCGGCGCACCGCGCACTGCCCGCCGGGCTCGGCCGGACGCTCGACCTGTCCAGGGTCGGCATGTTCGGCCACTCGATGGGCGGTTTCACCGCGGCCGAAGCCATGCTGGGCGACCGGCGCATCGACGCGGGCGCGAACCTCGACGGCAGTATGGATCCCGCGTCCGGGCAGGCATCCGCCCGCGGCGCCGACCGGCCGTTCCTGCTGATGGGCGGCGGAACCAGCGCCGGGGCACCGCACACCCACCGCCACGCCGCGGACTGGGCCGCGTTCTGGGCGAACTCCACGGGCTGGAAGCGCGACGTCCACCTGCCGACAGCCGAGCACGGAAGCTTCACCGACGCGCAGGTGCTGGTGCCGCAGATCGGCCGGCGGATAACTCTGCCGTCCGAGGAGGTGGCCGCGGCCATCGGCACGATCGACCCGCGCCGGAGCGTCGCGGCGCAGCGGGACTACCTCGCCGCGTTCTTCGCGCTGCACCTGCGCGGATGGCCGACGGACCTGTTCGACCGGCCGTCGCACCCCGATGTGCGGCTGGTGCCGTAATGGTGGCCGATCTGCTCGACTGGCTGCAGCGTCTGCCCGCGCTGTGGGTGGTGGTCGGCGCCGGACTGCTCGTGTTCGGTGAGTGCACCCTCGGCCTCGGGTTCGTCACCCCTGGCGAGACCGGCTTGTTCGTCCTGGGCACCACCGCGACGAGCGTGCCGAAGTTCGTGGCGCTGTGGCGGGTGACCACGGCGTGCGCGGTCGCGGGCGACTCGGTCGGTTACCTGGTCGGCAAGCGCTACGGGCCCCGGCTGCGGCAGACCGGGATCGTGCGGCGCCACGGCGCGCGGGGCTGGGACCGGGCAACCGGGTTCCTGTGCCGGCGCGGCGGGTCGAGGACCTGACCGGGACGGGAAGCTCGGTCGCGGCCGCGCTCGTGGTGGTCGCGCTCGCGCTGGTGATCGTGCGACGCCGCCGCGCGCACGGTTGACCTTCGAGCCGGTCGAAGCCGCAGAATCGGCGGCATGCTGACGATCAGCGCCTTCGCCCGGCGCACCGGCCTCACGCCCAGCGCGTTGCGCTTCTACGACGACTGCGGCGTGCTCACCCCGGCCCGCGTCGACGAGGTCACCGGCTACCGGTACTACCGCGAGGACCAGGCCGAACGGGCCGCGCGGCTGCGCGAACTGCGGGCGGCGGGGCTGCCGCTGGCGCAGGTGACCGCCGTGCTCGACGGCCCGTCCGAGGAGGCGACCGCGATCCTGGAAGCCCACCGGCGTCGTCTGCGGGCGGACTTCGCCGCCGCGTCCAGTGCGCTCGGGCGGCTGCTGCCGGGGCCGCCGCGGCTCGCCGGGCTCGACCTGGCGAGCGCGATCCGGCAGGTCACGCCCGCCGCGGGTGCGCCGCTGGACTTCGTCCTGATCGAGGCCGACGGCGACGAGGTCCGGCTCGTCGCCACCGACCGCTACCGGCTGGCGCTGCGGGTCCTGCGCCCCGTGCACCCGGGCACCGGCCGGTTCGTCGTGCCCACGCGCGAGCTGGCCGAGCTCGGCCCGTGGGTCGCGCGGCACGACGAAGTCACCCTCACCGGCGACGCCCTCCATGCAGGCGGCGAGTCCCGGCCGTTGCCGCTGCTGGACGAGGAGTTCCCGGGCTACCGCGTCATGCTCGACGCCCTGCCCGCCCCGGAGCGGCGGGTCGTCGTCGACCGCACCGCGCTCCGGGACGCACTGCCGGAGCGCGGCCCGGTCGAACTTGCCGTGTGCAAGGACGCCCTGGTGGTGAACGGCCGCGCGCTGCCCGCGATCGGCGACGGCGCACTGCGCATCGGGTTCGACCCGGCTGTGCTGGGCGCGGCGCTGGAGGCGAGCGTCGGACCGGACGTCCTGCTGGAGTTCGCCGGGCCGTCGGACGTCACGCGCGTTCGGTCTGCTGATCAGGGGTCGTTCGAGACGCTGGTGATGCCCGTCGCACTCGCAGCAGCCGGGCCAGGCTCTCCGACCGCAGCACCGCGAGCGGGCCGATGATCGCCAGCAGCAGCACGTAACCGGCGACGAACGGCGCGACCCGCGAGTCCAGCCCGGCCGCGACCGCCAGCGTGGCCAGTACCAGCGAGAACTCGCCGCGCGTGAGCACGGTCAGGCCGATGTTCAGCCCGGCCTGACCGTCGAAGGAGTGCAGCTTCGCGGCGATGGCACCGGCCGCGAAGTTGAGCACGAGCGTCAGCACGACCGCGATCAGCACCGGCACCACGACCGTGCCGACCGCGTTCGGATCGATGCTGAGCCCGAAGATGAAGAAGAACAACGCGCCGAACGCGTCCCGCAGCGGCAGCACCAGTTTGTGGATGCGCGGCGCGACCTTCGACCCGCCGAGCATCATGCCGACCATGAACGCGCCGATCGCGTCGGACACCCCGAGTTCTTCGGCGACCGCGGCGCCCAGCACGGCCACCCCGACGAAGCACACGGTCAGCAGCTCGTCGTCGGCCGAACCGAACAGCTTCGACACCAGGCGTCCGCCCCAGCGGGCGAGCGCGGCCAGCGCCAGCAGGAACCCGAGCGCCTCGCCGAAGTCGGCGAGCGCGGGCCAGAACGAGTCGGCGCCGGACAGCACCGGCTGCAGCATCGCCAGGTACAGCGCGAGGAACAGGTCCTCGATCACGATGATGCCCATGATCAGGCGGGATTCGGGGTTGCGCATGCGACGGGTCTCGACGAGCAGTTTGGTCACGATCGCCGAGGACGAGATGCCGATCGCGCCGGCGATCACGAGCGCCTCGCTGGTCCCCCAGCCGAGCAGGAAGCCGAACGCCAGCCCGCCGCCGATGTTGAGCGCCAGGTAGACCAGCCCGGAGACCGCGAGTTTGCGGCCGCCCTTGGCGAGGTCGTCGAGCGAGAACTCCAGGCCGAGGTAGAACAGCAGGAACACCAGGCCGAGCCCGGCGAGCACGCTGAGCTGTCCCGGATCCTGCACCAGCGACAGTCCGGGTGTGTTGGGGCCGAAGATGAACCCGGCCAGCATGAACAGGGGAATCGTGGGCAGCCCGATGCGGGCGCCTGCTCTGGCCAGCACGCCGGCGGCGAGGAAGGCGCCGCCGACGGCGAGCAGGGCGTGTCCGGTGTGCATGTGTTGTCCCTCCAGGACAGGGCGAAGCGCACCGCGTGGTCGCGCGGCGTGCTGGATGACCGGGGCGTTACCTGGAGGGCGGCGCGCGGGCGCCGAACGCGGTGCCGGGATCGGCTGACGGAGCCGGGCCCGCGGGTGGCGGGGGTGTCTGCGTGAGGCCGCGCGGTGGTTCGGTGACGACGACCGGCGGCAGGTCCGCGGCGGGCAGCGCGGTGGCCGTGACGTGCGGCAGCGGTTCGGCCGCGAGCACGGCGACGTGGTCGGTGACGTGCGGGTGGACGACGTCGGTGGTCGGCGTGACGAGGCTGAGCAGCAACAGCGCCAGAACGACCACGCGGACGGACCGGTGCCGGGAACTCGTCCCTGGCTTCCGCCGCACGCTTCTCCCCTCGACCCGCTCCGGTATGTCCACTATACCAGACAGCCTGGTCCACAGTGGACGGTCGGCTCGCGTGTCACCGGCCACAGCGCGGAATGAACGCGCGCGAACCGTTGTTCCGTTGGCGGGGCAAGCCCGCGCGAGGAGGAGACGGTTTGAGCACGGCTGCGGTCACGGCGACGGCGAAGATCGGACGGACACCCGGCACCCTGCGGTACGCGCTCATCCTCGGCGGGCTGTCGGCGTTCGCACCGCTGTCGATCGACATGTACCTGCCCGCGCTCCCCCGCATGGCCGACGACCTGCACAGCTCCGCGCCGACGCTGCAGCTCACGCTGACCGCGTTCATCGTCGGGCTGGCACTGGGACAGCTCGTCGCCGGACCGCTGTCGGACTCGTTCGGCCGCCGCCGCCCGCTTCTGACCGGGCTGGCGCTCTACGCCGTCGCGTCGATCCTGTGCGCGGTGAGCCCGACGGCGGAACTGCTCATCGCCGGGCGCGTGGTGCAGGCACTCGGGGCCGCGGCCGGGATCGTGATCGCGCGGGCGTGCGTGCGCGATCTGTTCAGCGGCACCGCGATGACCCGGTTCTTCTCGATGTTGATGCTGGTCAGCGGCCTGGCGCCGATCCTGGCACCGGTGGCAGGCGGGCAGGTGCTGCGGCTGGTGCCGTGGCGCGGGGTGTTCGTGGTGCTGACCGTGTTCGGCGTGCTGCTGCTGACGGTCGCGGCGCTGGCGCTGCCGGAGACGCTGCCGCCCGAGCGCCGTCACCCGGCCCACCTCGGCTCCACGCTGCGCGGGTACGCCGGGCTGCTGCGGGACCGGACCTTCCTCGGGTACTCGTTGTCGGCCGGGCTGATGTTCGCCGGGCTCTTCGCCTACATCTCGGCATCTTCGTTCGTGCTCCAAGACGTGTACGGGCTCAGCCCGCAGGCGTACAGCCTGATCTTCGGCGCCAACGGGCTCGGGATCGTGATCGCGGGTCAGGTCAACGGGCGGATCGTGGGCCGCGTGCGGGAACGGACGCTGCTGACCGTCGGGCTGACCTCGTCCGCCGCCGGCGGGATCGGCGTGCTGGTCGCGGCGCTCGCGGACCTGCCGCTCGGTGTGCTGGTGGTGCCGCTGCTGGTCATGGTGTCGAGCATCGGGCTGGTCATGCCGAACGCGTCGTCGCTGGCGCTGTCCGAGCATCCGCACAACGCCGGGGCCGCGTCCGCGCTGCTCGGCGTGATGCAGTTCGTGGTCGGCGCGCTGGCCACCCCGCTGGTCGGGATCGGCGGCGACGTGAGTGCCGTGCCGATGGGCGCGGTGATGGCGGCGTTCGCCGTGGCGGCCCTGCTGGTGTTCACCGTCTTGACCCGGCGGCGCCCGGCTTAGGGGCCCGGCATGCCGTTCCTCTCGCCCGGGACTCCGGACCGGGCGGCGCGTCCCGCGTTGTTCCTGTTCGGCGCGCTGTTCGTGCCCGTCGGGATCACCCTCGCCGTCGACGGGCACGCGTTCGGGTTCGGGTTCCTCGGGGTCGGGCTGTTCCTGCTCGGTGCGTGGTGGTTGCTGCAGCCGGGGCAACCCAGCGCGCGGGCGAAGCGGTTGCAGCGCTGGGCCGCGGTGCTGAGCCTGGTGAGCGCCGCGCTGGTGCTCACAGCGGGCGCCCTGTTCCTCGGCGTCGGCGCCCACCGGCCGTCCTTCGCCGAGCTGGCGCCCGGAATCGGGGTGACCGTCCTCGCGGCCGCCGCCCTGGCCGCCCGCGTTCTCGTCGGCGGGGAGAGGCGCCGGGCCGCGCGGAAGTGACCCGGCGCGCCCCTCGGCGCGCGACGGTCTTGACACCGCCGCCACGTCAGGTTCAGCCCAGCAGGTGGCAGCCGCTCAGCCGAGCGCGGCGAGGTCACCCTCCCGCAGCTGGTCCACCGTCACCGTCACGTCGCCGTCGACGAGGGATTGCAGGGCGTCGCCGTCGTCCCACATGTTCACGTTCATCGCCGCCTGCACCCGGCCGTCGCGCAGCCAGAACGCGATGAACTCGCGTTTGCCGAGGTCGCCCCGCACGACCAGCTCGTCGGTCGACGGGTCGGCGATCCCGCGGTACTCGCAGCCCAGGTCGTACTGATCGGTGAAGAAATAGGGGCTGCGCTCGTACGGCTCGGATCCGCCGAGGAGGTTCGCCGCCACATGCGTGCCCTGGTTCTTCGCGTTCGCCCAGTGTTCGACGCGGATGCGGCGGCCGTAGCGGGGGTGCCACTGCGCCGCGATGTCGCCCGCCGCGTACACGTCCGGCGCCGAAGTGCGCAGCGTCGCGTCCACTGTCAGCCCGCCCTCGTCGGCCAGTTCCAGCCCGGCGGCGTGCGCCAGACCGACACGGGGGGCCGCGCCGACGGCGATCAGGACGACATCGGCAGGCAGCTCCGTCCCGTCCGCGAGCCGCACCCCGGCGACCCCGCCAGGGCCACCGGTGACCCGCTCGATCCCGCTCCCCAGCCGCCACTGCACGCCGTGCTCGCTGTGCAGATCGGCGAACACCCCGCTGATCTGCGGCCCCAGCGACCACAGCGGCCCGGGCAGCATATCGACCAGCGTCACGTCGGCACCGTGGTGCCGCGCCGCCGCCGCTGCCTCCGTCCCGATCCAGCCGGTGCCGACCACCACCACGCGCGGCGAGCCCGCGAAGGCCGCGCGCAGCGCGAGCGCGTCGTCCAGCGTCCGCAATGCGTATACGCCCGGTATGTCGGTCCCCGGCACCGGCAGCGCGCGCGGGTGCGAGCCGGTCGCCAGCAGCAACCGGTCGTAGGAATGCCGCCCGCCCCGGCCGTCCGACACCACCCGCGCGCCCAGGTCGATCCGGGTCGCGCTGGTGCCGGAACGCAGATCGGCCTCATGGGCCGCCCAGAAGCCCTCGCCCCGCACCCAGTCGGGTTCGTCGGCCTCACCCAGCAGAATCTTCTTCGACAGTGGCGGCAGCTCGTAGGGCCGGTGCGCCTCCGCGCCCAGCACCGTGACCTCCCCGTCGTAGCCGTTCTCGCGCAGGGTGGCGGCGGCCGAGGCACCGGCGAGGCCGGCACCGACGATCAGGATCCGCTTCGGCTCGGGCATCACAGGTCTCCCATTCGTGTGAACCGCGTCACCCGACGCTACTGCCGACAAAATTCTCGCGCCAGCGCGTCACGCGGGGGCCGCCCGGACGTCCCTCTGTCACCTGGCATCACCCACCGAAGGAAGGCGACGGACGTGGCGGCTCGAGACGAATGGTCGATCAGCTGCCGGGACCTGGCCGGCAGGCGACGGGACCTGACGGTGTTCGTGAGCAGCGGCCGGGTGGTCCTGGTCGCACCACCCGGCGAGGCCGCGGTGCTCGAACCACTCGACGTGGGCAGGCTTCGCGCCGCACTGCGCGACGCCGTGGTCGTGGTCGGCGAACGGTCCCAGTAGTCACTCCAGATCCGCGACGGCCGCGGCGACGTCCACCGGCGGAACCGGCTGGGCACGCTCGCACACCGTGAACGCGGCCGCGCAGCAGTCGTCGACGCGTTCGACCAGACCACCACGGTCGGCACCGATCTGCTGCAGCGTCACCCGCAGATCCGTGCCGAACATGACCGGATCCGGCACGTGCCACCGGTAGAACCCGACGTACTTGGGGATCGGCCCCGGTCCCGGCACCTCCAGCGGCGCCCCCGCGTACAGCCCGGCGTGCGGCCCCATCCCCCACGCCGATCCGACGTAGTCCTCCAGCCCGGTGCCGCAGATCGTGGGGAACTCACGGTCGCCGTCGCGGTAGATCTTCACCTCGCCCTCGCCGTACCACTGGCCGCCGTCGATCGGTCGCACCCCGCCCACCCAGCCGAGGAACCGGCCCGGCCCGCGCAGACCCTCGGTGACCACGAAGTCCCGTTTCGACACGGTCGGGTTCTCCCGCCGGAACCCGACGTGCAGACGGCCCGCGCCGGAGTCACCGAGCGTGTAGTCGATCTGGAAGTACAGGACGATCGGGTCCGGGTTGCCGTTGACCAGGTCGACGTGGATGCGCTCGCCGAAGGCCATCGGAATGTAGCTGTTGAAGCCGCGGGCCTCGGGGATGCTGGTCAGCGCGCTGGCGTAGGCGACGGGACGGCCGTGCGGTGATCCGAAGAAGTCCACGCACGGCACCGAAACGCTGGGGTAGGACAGGCCGCCGTAGCGGACTTCGAGGTAGACCGACCGCATGCGCACCGGCTTGTCCGGTGGGAACGTCATCCAGATGTGCCGGATCGTGCCCGGTCCGGCCAGGTCCGCGAGGGTGACGCGTTCACCGCCCTCGATCACCCGGCTGGGCGCACCCTTGCGACCTCCGCCCGCCCGGCCACCCGCGCCGCGCTCCCCGGTGGGGTTCTCGAACGTGACGGCCCGCGAGTCGAGCGCCGGCGCGACCCTCGTCAGATCTGTGACATCGAACACACTGCCCACGGTAGGCATGGTCCGCACTCCTCCGCCAGGGCTGACCGGCCTACCTGATCGGCTCTCCCGCCAGGTGCAGGTGCCGCAGGGCCTGCGCGTACGAGTCGAGAAGACCGGTTTCGTTGTAAGGAACGCCGATCTCCGCGCAGTAGTCCCGGACGATCGGCTGGGCTCGCCGCAGGTGGGGCGTCGGCATGCTCGGGAACAGGTGATGCTCGATCTGGTAGTTCAGGCCGCCCATCGCGGTGTCGACGAGCCACCCGCCGCGCACGTTGCGTGACGTGAGCACCTGGCGGCGCAGGAAGTCGGGCCGCTCGTCGCCGGTCAGCGTCGGCATCCCCTTGTGGTTGGGCGCGAAGATCGATCCCATGTAGACGCCCCACAGCCCCTGGTGCACCACGATGAACACGAGCGCCTTCAACGGCGACAGCACCAGGAAAACCGCCCCCAGGTACAGCGCGAAGTGGGTGCACAGCAGTCCGGCTTCGAGCCCGCGCCGCCGCAGCCCCGGTTTGGCCACCGCGCGGATGCCCGCCCAGTGCAGGTTCAGCCCTTCCAGCGTGAGCAGCGGGAAGAACAGGTACGCCTGGTGCCTGCCGACGAAGCGCGGGAGCCCGCGGCTGGCACGGGCCTGGTCCTTCGACCAGACCAGGATGTCCGGGGCGACGTCGGGGTCGAGTTCCTCGTGGTTGGGATTGGCGTGGTGGCGGGTGTGCTTGTCCATCCACCAGCCGTAGCTGAGGCCGATGCCCAGATTGCCCGCCAGCCGCCCGGCGATCCCGGTCGGACGGCGGGTGCGGAACACCTGCCGGTGCGCGAGGTCGTGGGACAGCAACGCGATCTGGCCGAACAGCGCCGCCAGCAGCACGGCGACGAGCAGCGTGGCCCACGAATCGCCGAGCCACCCGAACCACGCCCAGGCACCGGCGAGCAGCGCGGTCACCACGCCGATGCGCAGCGTGTAGTAGCCGGGGCGCCGGTCCAGGAGTCCGGCGTCCTTGATGCGCCGCGACAGCCGGGCGAAGTCGCTTCCGGTTTCCGGCGGGAGGGTCTGTCTGGTCACGGATCGAGTCTCGGGACATTCCGGCGAAGCGGACAGCCGGTGCGCACCCGTTCCCGTGGTGGGGTTCACCCCCGTGACGGCGGACACTGAGCCGGGGTACGCGGAGTCCTTACCCCGGGCCGAAGCTGTAGGTTAGCCTAACCTGTATGGCCCAGACCGTGGATCTTGTCGCCGAGTCGACCACCGGCACCCGCCTGCACGGGGACGGCCTGACGTTGGGTTACGACGGACGGGTCGTCGCCGAAGACCTCTCGGTCACCATCCCGGACCAGTCGTTCACGGTGATCGTCGGGCCGAACGCGTGCGGCAAGTCCACTCTGCTGCGGGCGCTGAGCCGTCTGCTCAAGCCACGCCAGGGCATGGTGTACCTGGACGGTGACGTGATCACGTCGCTGCCCGCGAAGCAGGTCGCGCGCAAGCTGGGGTTGCTGCCGCAGAGTTCGATCGCGCCGGACGGCATCACCGTCGCCGATCTGGTGTCCCGTGGCCGGTATCCGCATCAGCGCCTGCTGCGCCAGTGGTCGCGGGAGGACGCCGAGGTCGTGGAACGCTCGATGGACGCGACGGGCGTGACCGAGCTGGCCGACCGGATGGTCGACGAGCTGTCCGGCGGGCAGCGGCAGCGAGTGTGGCTGGCGATGGCGCTCGCGCAGGAGACCGAGTTGCTCCTGCTGGACGAGCCGACGACGTTCCTGGACATCGCACACCAGATGGACATCCTCGACCTGTGCGCGAAGCTGCACGCCGAGCAGGGCCGCACCCTGGTCGCGGTGTTGCACGACCTCAACCACGCCGCCCGCTACGGCACGCACCTGATCGCGATGCGTGACGGCGAGGTGCTGGCCACGGGCACGCCGGAGGAGGTCGTGACCGCCGAGCGGGTCGAGCAGATCTTCGACCTGCCCTGCTCGGTGATCCCCGACCCGGAGACCGGCACTCCGTTGGTGATTCCGAAGGCCCGCAGGTAGCTTCGGCTGCTGTGAACCAGCGTGTGTGGAACGAGGTCGACGAGTACGTCGCCGGGACGCTGATCCCGGCCGATCCGGTGCTGGAGGATGTCCTCGCCGCCATCGACCACGCGGGACTGCCGCCGATTTCGGTGTCTCCCGCGCAGGGCAAGCTGCTGCATCTGCTGGCGCGGATCCACGGCGCACGGTCGATCCTGGAGATCGGCACGCTCGGCGGGTACAGCACGATCTGGCTCGCACGGGCCCTGCCCGCCGACGGCCGTCTGGTGACGCTGGAGGCCGATCTGGCGCACGCGCAGGTGGCGGAGAACAACCTCGACGCGGCCGGGTTCGGCGAGATCGTCGAGATCCGGGTCGGGCCCGCCCTGGACACCCTGCCCTCGCTGGCGGGCCCGTTCGACTTCGTGTTCGTGGATGCCGACAAGGTGAACAACCCGTCGTATTTCGAGTGGGCGCTGCGATTGTCCCGCCCGGGCACGATGATCGTTGTCGACAACGTGGTGCGAAACGGTGCGATCGCGGATGCGTCGAGCACGGACCCGGCGGTCGTGGGCACGCGGAAGATGCATGACCTGATCGCCGCCGAGGCCCGGGTCGAGGCCACGACTGTCCAGACGGTCGGTTCGAAGGGCTACGACGGCTTCACTCTCGTCCTGGTGACATCGTGATCGACAAGGTCGCGTGGCTGCGGGTCGAGAACGGCCGCGTACTGGCGGCCCGCTCGCACGGCAAAACAGCGTGGTACCTGCCCGGCGGCAAACGCGAGCCCGGCGAAACCGACGCCGAGACCCTGGCGCGCGAGGTGGCCGAGGAACTGGCGGTCGAGATCACCCCGGGCAGCGCCGAGCTGACCCTGACCGTGGAAACCGAAGCCGACGGCCAACCACAGCTGCTGCGCATGGCCTGCTACACGGCGGCTTACACCGGAACGATCACCCCCTCGGCCGAGATCGCCGAGGTGGCGTGGCTCGGCTACGCGGACCGCACCCGAGGCTCCCAAGCGTTCCGTTTGGTACTGGACGAGCTGCACTCCCGCGGCGAGCTGCACTAACCCAACCCGGAGCGGCAAACACGCCGCCCGCAGCAGCCAACACGGTGCCCGCAGCGGCAAACACGCGCGTGTCGGCCGCTCCCGTCGGCGTGTTGGCCCTTCCGGGCAGCGTGTTGGCCGCTCCCGCTGCCGTGTTGGCCCTTCCGGGACCGCCACCCGGCAACGCAAGCCAACCAAGACCGGCCCAGACCTCCCCCGCCCCTCGTCCCCAGCCCGCTTTGGTCGCCGCGCGAGGCGACCGACTACCGGCCGCCCAAGCGACCAGCGGTCACCTCGCCTACCGGAAGTCCGAGCTCCAAAGATCAAAAGCGTCCTCGCCGGACGGGCAGACTCCGGGATGACCAGGGCTCCCGCAATCGGGCTCACCTTGACGAGGGGTCGCCGTGCGGTCATCCCGTCGCCTTCCAGTTTGTGCCTATCGTTCAGTGTCAGGCGACCGGATGACCACCCAGCTCCGGGTTCCCAGCAGCTCGCTGACGCCCGCCACAAGCAGGCGCGCTGCTGGTCAGCGCACGACGGGAGCAGCGGCGGGGGTGGGTGCGAAGTCGGCTCCCATGGCCTCTCGCCAGATGTCGGCGGGCAGCGTCTCGCCCGTCAACGGCACCCCGGCCCAATCGGTGCGCGGAAGCTCGTCGTCACCACCGACCCAGACCACTGTGGACAGAACTGGGGAAGCTCCGGCCGTCCACCCGTCAGACGTGCCGTACGCGCCGGGACCGCCCTGCGCGAATCGGGCGACATCGGGTGGCAGGGCGGGTACCGGTGTGGTGTCGCGGCTCCACACGACCTCGTCGCCCTTGCGCACCTCCGCCACGAAATGCGGGGCGACCCGTTGGCCACCGGAGGCGAACGTCGCGTACACCGCCGCCAGGTCGATCGGCCGCAGAGCGTACGTGCCCTCGGCGATCGTCGACGCGATGTGCACGCCGTCCGCCGCGGTCAGGGTTCTCGTACCGTCCAGGAATTCGGGGATGCCGGCATCATAAGCAGCTTGCCGGATCTTCGCGCCCGTCACCACGGGTGGCACGTCCGCGCGCGCACGCAGTTCCGCCACCTGCACCACCGAACGGAAAGCCGAACCCGGGCGGTGCGGGGTCACGGCGTAGTCCGTCACGCTCCAGTTCCCGCCGGCGTATGCGGCAACTCCGCCGTCACGCGGCCGTACCGACACCACAGCGGCACGCAGGTCCGCGGGTTCGCCCGCCAAGCGGTTCCGCACCGCCTGCTCGGTCCGGTCCTGTGCCTTCTCCTCCAGCGTGGTGCGGACCGTCATGCCCTCCCGCCGCAACGTCTCCAACGGGAAACCCTGCGTCTCCAACTCTGCCAGCACCTGCTGCCGGATGTGGTAGTCGCTGTAGCTGGTCCGGCCCGCGCGCGTCTCGTCCGGGTCGAGCACCCGCGGATACGCCATGCTGTCGCGCTCGGCAGCCGACACGTAACCGCGCTCGGCCAGCTTGTCCGCGGCGTAGGTCCACCGCTTCGCGGCCTGCTCCGGGCCCACCGTCGCGGGGTCGTGACCGTAGGGTGCCTGCAACATCCCGGCGAGGAAAGCGGCTTCGCTCCACGAGATGTCGCGCAACGGCTTGCCGAAATACGCCTGGGCGGCAGCCGCCGGGCCGTGTGTGTTGCGGCCGAAGGAGATGACGTTGACGTAGCTTTCGAAGATCTGTTCCTTGCTCTGCTGGTTCGTGATCTTCGTGCTGAGCACCAGCTCCTTGAACTTGCGGAACAGCGTCGCGTCGTCCTCGCCGGTGGAGTTCTTGACGTACTGCTGCGTGATGCCCGACCCGCCGCCGACCCCGGTCACCATCGCCCGCGCGATCCCGGTCGGCTCGAACCCGCTGTTCGTCCAGAACGTCGGATCCTCGACGGCGACGATCGCGTCCACGAGCTTGCGCGGAACCCCCGCGTACGGCGTGAAGGTGCGGTCACCGTCGGCCGGGACGACCTTCATCAGCTCGGCGCCGTCGGAGTACTCCAGCACCACGGTCTTGTCGAGCTCCGCCAGCACCTCCTGCGGGCTCCGCACGTCCCACACGAGGTACCCGACCGCGAAGGCGATCGCCGGAACCCCGATGAAGAGCCCGGCCAGGACGTACCCGACCCGCCGGACCCTCCGCCACCACAGCCGCCTGCGTTGCTTCTCCACACACTACAGACGCGGCGTGGTGATTAACTTGTTGCAGTCCGCTGGTAGAACGGCAACGCGACCACCTCGACCGGCTCGACCCGGCCCCGGATGTCGACCGACAGCCCGGTGCCGGGCCCGCTCAGCGCGACCGGCACGTAGGCCATCGCCACCGGGTGACCCAGCGTCGGCGACAGCGCACCGCTGGTCACCTCGCCCACCGGCTCGTCACCGGACAGCACCCGGTACCCGTGCCGCGGCGCACGACGGCCACCGCCGCGCAGGCCGACCAGCACCTCGGACGGCTCCCGCCGTCCTTCGAGCCCGGCCTTGCCCACGAAGTCCGGTTTGTCGAACTTGACCACACGCCCCAGGTTCGCCTCGAACGGTGACCGCTCGGTGGACAACTCGTTGCCGTACAACGGCATACCCGCCTCCAGGCGCAGCGTGTCCCGGCACGCCAGCCCGGCGGGCACCAGGCCGTATGGCTGCCCGGCCTCGGCCAGCAGATGCCACACCTCGGGCGCCTCCGCCGCGGGTACGTACAGCTCGAAGCCGTCCTCGCCGGTGTAGCCGGTGCGCGCGAGCAGCACGTCGTGGCCCTTCACGGTCGCCGGGACGCTCGCGTAGTACTTCAATCCGGCCAGGTCGGCGTCGGTGACCGCACCGACGACGTCGACCGCGCGAGGCCCCTGCACCGCGATCAGCGCGACATCGGCCGAGCGATCGGTGACCTGCGCGGCGAAACCCTGCGCGCGGGCCGTCAGCTCCGCGGCGACCGTGGGCGCGTTGCCCGCGTTGGCGACCACCAGGTACTTCTCGTCTTCGAGTCGGTAGACGACCAGATCGTCGACCACCCCGCCGGAGGGCGTGCACATCATCGAATACCGCGCCCGGCCCGGCTTGACCGCCGACAATCTGCCGACCAGCGCGTGGTCGAGTGCGTTCGCGGCCTGCGCGCCGGTCACTTCGATCTCACCCATGTGCGAGAGGTCGAACAGGCCGGCCGTCTCCCGCACCGCCCGGTGTTCGGCCAGCTCGCTGCCGTAGCGCACCGGCATCTCCCACCCGGCGAAGTCGGTGAACAGCGCGCCCAGTCCCTTGTGGACGGAGTACAAAGCGGTCCGCATTGGATCAGCTCCCGTAGGCTTCGATGGACGGGCACGAGCAGACGAGGTTGCGGTCGCCGTGGGCGCCGTCGATGCGCCGGACCGGCGACCAGTACTTGTTCTTCGGCGACATCCCGCCCGGATACACCGCGGTCTTGCGGTCATACGGCAGATCCCAGTCGCCGGTCAGCATCTCCGCGGTGTGCGGGGCATTGCGCAGCGGGCTCCGCTCGATCGCCCAAGTGCCCTCGGCGACCTGCTCGATCTCCCGCCGGATGGCGATCATCGCGTCGCAGAAGCGGTCCAGCTCGCCGACGTCCTCGCTCTCCGTCGGCTCGACCATCAGCGTCCCGGCGACCGGGAACGACATGGTCGGCGCGTGGAACCCGTAGTCCACCAGGCGCTTCGCGACGTCGTCGACCGTGACGCCGGTACGCTTGGTCAGCGCACGCAGGTCGAGGATGCACTCGTGGGCGACTCGCCCGTTGCGGCCGGTGTAGAGCACCGGGTAGTGCGGGGACAGCCGAGCCGCGACGTAGTTCGCGGCGAGCACGGCGACCTTGGTGGCGCTGGTCAACCCGGCGCCGCCCATCATCCGGATGTAGGCCCACGAGATCGGCAGGATCGACGCCGATCCGAACGGCGCCGCCGAGATCGGGCCGACCCCGGTGTCCGGGCCCGCGCCGTCGAGCAGCGGGTGGTTGGGCAGGTACGACGCGAGGTGCGCGCGCACCGCCACCGGTCCGACGCCCGGGCCGCCACCGCCGTGCGGGATGCAGAACGTCTTGTGCAGGTTCAGGTGCGACACGTCGCCGCCGAACTCACCCGGCTTGGCGAGTCCCAGCAGCGCGTTGAGGTTCGCACCGTCCACATAGACCTGACCGCCGGCTTCGTGCACGACGCGGGCGATCTCGCCGATACCCTCCTCGTACACACCGTGCGTGGACGGGTAGGTCACCATGATCGCCGACAGCGTGTCGCGGTGCTGCTCGGTCTCGGCACGCAGATCGTCCAGGTCGACGTCCCCGTTGTCGTTGCAGGCGACCACGACCACGCGCATCCCGGCGAGCACGGCGGACGCGGCGTTGGTGCCGTGCGCCGAGGACGGGATCAGGCAGACGTCGCGCTCGGGCTGCCCGTTGGCCCGGTGGTAGGCGCGGATCGCGAGCAACCCGGCCAGCTCACCCTGGCTGCCCGCGTTGGGCTGCAACGACACCTCGTCGTAGCCGGTGACCTCGGCGAGCCAGCCGCACAACTGCGCGATCAGCTCGCGGTAACCCGCGGCGTCCTCGGCCGGGGCGAACGGGTGCAGCCCGGCGAACTCCGGCCAGCTGATCGGCTCCATCTCGGCGGTCGCGTTGAGCTTCATGGTGCACGAGCCGAGCGGGATCATGCCGCGGTCCAGCGCGTAGTCCTGATCGGACAGTGCACGCAGGTAACGCAGCATCGCGGTCTCGGAGCGGTGGCTGTGGAACACCTCGTGCGTCAGGAATTCGCTGGTGCGGGCGAGACCGGTGGGCAGCGCCGTGGTTACGGTAAGGTCCGCCCGCACCCCGAACGCGCCGAGCACCGCCCGCACGATGTCCACAGTGGTCACTTCGTCACACGCGACGCGCACGTGGTCGCCGTCCACGAGTCCGAGGTTGATGCCGGATTCGCGCGCGGCCGCCACGACCGCGGCGGCCCGTCCGGGAACCCGTGCGAGGACGGTGTCGAAGAAGCTCTCGTGCACGACCTCGACCCCGCCGGACCGCAGTGCGGCGGCCAGCCCGGCGGCCAGGCCGTGCACGCGCTCGGCGATCGCCTTGAGCCCGTCCGGCCCGTGGTAGACGGCGTACATCGCGGCCAGCACCGCGGGCAGCACCTGGGCGGTGCAGATGTTCGAGGTCGCCTTCTCGCGGCGGATGTGCTGCTCGCGGGTCTGCAGCGCGAGCCGGTACGCCGGGTTGCCGTCCGCGTCCTTGGACACGCCGACCAGGCGGCCGGGCAGCGATCGCTCCAGGCCCTTGCGCACCGCGAGGTACCCGGCATGCGGGCCGCCGTAGCCGAGCGGGACGCCGAAGCGCTGCGTGGTGCCTGCCGCGAGGTCCGCGCCGAACTCGCCCGGCGCGGTGACCAGCGTCAGCGCCAGCAGGTCCGCCGCCACCGCGTAGAGCGCGCCCGCCTCCTTGGCCACCTTGCCGATCGCCTCGTAGAAGCCCTTGCCGCGCAGCACACCGGACGCGCCCGGGTACTGCACGACGACACCGAAGAACTCGTCCGGCAGCCCGGCACCCAGGTCCCGCACGTCGACCTCGACGCCGACCGCCTCCGCGCGTGTCCGCACCACCGCGATGGTCTGCGGCAGGCAGTCCGCGTCCAGCACGACGCGCGACGACTTCGCCTTCGACACGCGGCGCATCAACAGAACGGCCTCGGCGACGGCGGTGGACTCGTCGAGCAGCGAGGCGTTGGCGATGTCGAGACCGGCCAGGTTCGACACCATGGTCTGGAAGTTCAGCAGCGCCTCCAGCCGCCCCTGCGAGATCTCCGGCTGGTACGGCGTGTACGCGGTGTACCAGGCCGGGTTCTCCAGCACGTTGCGGCGGATGACCGGCGGGGTGACGGTGTCGCTGAACCCGAGGCCGATCATCTGCGTCATCGGCCGGTTCTGCGCGGCCAGCGCCCGCAGCTCGGCGGTCGCCTCCCGCTCGGAGGCCGGGGGCAGGCCCAGCGCCCCCGCGGTGCGGATCGACGCCGGAACCGCGGCCTCGACCAGGGCGTCCAGGCTCCCGTACCCGCACTCGACGAGCATCTTGGCCTGGTGGTGCTCGGAAGGTCCGATGTGACGATCGGCGAAGGACATCGGGAGCTCCTCATCTACGGGTGCGGGAACTCCCCCTCTGTCATCGGCACCTGAGAGTTTCACCGCGCGCAGCGGCTTTCACCTTGGGTGAGACGCTGGCTGCGCCTTCTTTCCAGAGTGGCCTGGCGCGGAGCGGTAACTGGTACCTGAGAGATTGGCGGGGAAATTGCTCCTTCGGCGCCCCAGCTGACCTGGGGACTCTCCCGCTCCGGCTCATCACGGCCTGGTATTCGGTTGTCTGACTCGAAGTCTACAGCGGGGTAACGTACGCGCCCGAGATCCCGCCGTCCACCAGGAACTGCGAGGCGGTGATGAAGGACGCATCGTCGCTGGCCAGGAACGCCACGGCGGCGGCGATCTCCTCCGGTTCGGCGAACCGGCCCACCGGCACGTGCACCAGGCGGCGGGCGGCCCGCTCCGGATCCTTCGCGAACAACTCACGCAGTAACGGGGTGTTCACCGGTCCGGGGCACAACGCGTTCACCCGGATGCCCTCGCGGGCGAACTGCACGCCCAGCTCGCGGGTCATCGCCAGGACCCCGCCCTTGGACGCCGTGTAGGAGATCTGCGAGGTCGCCGCGCCCATCACGGCCACGAACGAGGCGGTGTTGACGATCGAGCCCCTGCCCTGCCGCCGCATGTGCGGGATCGCATGCTTGCAGCACAGGTACACCGAGGTGAGATTGACCTGCTGGACCTTCTGCCAGGCGTCGAGGCCGGTGGTCAGGATCGAGTCGTCCTCCGGGGGCGAGATGCCGGCGTTGTTGAACGCCACGTCGAGCGAGCCGAAGCGGTCCACCGCCGTGGCGAACAGGAGCTCGACCTGCTCTTCGCTGGTCACGTCGGTGGCGACGAACTCACCGCCCACCTCGTCCGCCGCCTTCTTCCCGGCGCCGGCGTCCACGTCGGCGATCACGACCTTCGCGCCCTCGCTCGCCACACGCCGCGCGGTGGCCAGGCCGATCCCGCTGGCGCCGCCGGTGATCACGACGACCCGGCCGTCGAACCGCTGCATCTATTCCTCCGTATCGATGAAGACGTTCTTGACGTCGGTGAACGCGTGCAAGGCGTCCGGCCCGAGCTCACGGCCCAGGCCGGACTGCTTGAACCCGCCGAACGGCGTCCAGTACCGCACCGACGAATGCGAGTTCACCGACAGGTTGCCTGCTTCGACCGCCCGCGACACCCGCAGCGCGCGGCCCACGTCGCGGGTCCAGATCGAGCCGGACAGGCCGAAGACGCTGTCGTTGGCGAGGCGGACAGCGTCGGCCTCGTCCCGGAACGGCACCACGGCGACGACCGGGCCGAACACCTCCTCGGTCAGCAGGCGCTCGCCCGGCCTCGTCACGACCGTGGGCGGGAACCAGAAGCCGGGGCCGTCGGGGGCGTTGCCGCGGATGGCGACCTCGGCGCCGTCGAGGTAGGAGGCGACCCGTTCGCGGTGCGGCGCGCTGATGAGCGGGCCCATCTCGGACTTCTCGTCACCCGGGTCACCGACGACGACCCCCTGGACCGCGGGTTCCAGCAGTTCGAGGAACCGGTCGTAGACGCTCTGCTGGACGAGGATGCGTGAGCGGGCGCAGCAGTCCTGGCCGGCGTTGTCGAACACGCTGGAGGGCGCGGTCGCGGCGGCCTTCTCCAGGTCGGCGTCGGCGAAGACGATGTTCGCGCTCTTGCCGCCCAGCTCCAGCGTGACGCGTTTGACCTGCTCGGCGCATCCGGCCATGACCTGCTTGCCGACCGCGGTGGAGCCGGTGAACACGACCTTGCGCACGCACCTGTGGGTCACGAACCGCTGTCCGACCACCGAGCCCGCTCCGGGCACGACCTGGAAGACGCCCTCCGGGATGCCGGCTTCGAGGGCCAGTTCGGCCAGACGGAGCGCGGTGAGCGGGGTCAGTTCGGCCGGTTTGAGCACGACGGTGTTGCCCGCGGCCAGCGCCGGCGCCAGGCCCCAGCCCGCGATCGGCATCGGGAAGTTCCACGGCACGATCAGCCCGACCACGCCCAGCGGCTCGTGGAAGGTGACGTTCAGGCCGCCCGCGACCGGGATCTGCTGCCCCAGCAGTCGTTCCGGCGCGGCCGCGTAGTAGTGCAGCACGTCGCGGACGTTGGCGGCCTCCCAGCGGGCGTTGCCGAGGGTGTGCCCGGAGTTGCGCACCTCCAGCCGGGCCAGGTTCTCCAGGTCGCCGTCGACGGCTTCGGCGAAGCGGCGCAGCAGGCGGGCGCGGTCACCGGGGGCCGTTTTCCGCCATCCGGGATAGGCGTGGTGTGCCTTCGCGATCGCCGCGTCGGCCTCCTCCTCGGTGGCCAGCGGGACGTCGGTGATGACGTCCTCGGTGGCCGGATCGATCACCTCCACGCTGCCTCCACCAACGCCGCGAACAACCGAACCTCCTGGGTGTCCTGCTCCGGATGCCACTGCACGCCGACCACGAAGTGCTCGCCCGGCAGTTCGACGGCTTCGACCGTGCCGTCCGCGGCCCAGCCGACTGCTCGCAGCCCCTCGCCCAGCTGGTCGACGGCCTGGTGGTGGTAGCACTGGCACTTCGTCTCGGCGCCGAGGATCCCGGCCACGCGGCTGCCCTCGGCGAGGGTGACGCGACTCGGGCCGTACACGCCGGGCGACGGCTGGTGCTCGGTGTGGCCGACGCGGTCCGGCAGGTGCTGGGTCAGGCTGCCGCCGAGGACGACGTTGAGCACCTGCATACCGCGGCACACGCCGAGAACCGGGAGTCCGCGGTCGAGGGCGGCCTCGGCGAGGGCGAACTCGAAGGCGTCCCGCTCGGGGCGGGTGACGGTCCCGGCCCGGGGTTCCTGCCCGTAACGCCGGGGCTCGACATCGGCTCCGCCGGTCAGGACGAGGGCGTCCACAGCGGACAGTGCTTGCGTGTCCCCTGCCGGGAGCAGGATCGGGATGCCGCCTGCGTTGACCACGGAGTCCACATAGGAACGCGGAAGCAGGGCGGCGTCGGTGCGCCAGACGCCCCAGCTCGCTTTTTCCAGGTACGTGCTCAGGCCCACGACCGGTCGAGCACAGCGGCGCGCAGCGCCTCCGTTGAGGGTGGCGGCGGGCTGGCGGGCGGGCCTAGAGGCGTTCGAACCCACGCTGACGCTCCCAGTCGGTGACGGCGGCATCGAAGGCGGTGAGCTCGACCCTGGCCGCGTTGAGGTAGTGCTCGACGACATCTTCGCCGAACGCCTCGCGGGCCACCTTGCTGTCGGCCAGCAGCGCCGCCGCCTCCCGCAGGGTAGTAGGCACGGTGGCCTTGTCCGAATGGTAGGCGTTGCCGGTGAACTCGTCTTCGAGCGGCAGTTCGTTGTCGATGCCGTGCAGCCCGGCGGCGATGACGGCGGCGACGGCCAGATAGGGGTTGACGTCCCCGCCCGGCACGCGGTTCTCCACCCGCAGCGACGGCCCGTGCCCGACGACGCGCAGCGCGCAGGTGCGGTTGTCGGCGCCCCACGCGACCGCGGTCGGGGCGAAGCTGCCGGGCGCGAAACGCTTGTAGGAGTTGATGTTCGGGGCGAGGAAGTAGGTCAGTTCACGCAGACAGGCGAGTTGTCCGGCGATGAAGTGCCGCATCAGCGCAGGGTCCTCGGCCAGCACCGGGGTGCCGTCCGTGCCGCGCAGGCTGAGGTGGATGTGGCAGGAGTTGCCCTCGCGCTCGTTGTACTTCGCCATGAAGGTGAGGCTGCGACCCTCCTGCGCGGCGATCTCCTTGGCGCCGGTCTTGTAGATGCTGTGGTTGTCGCAGGTGCGCAGAGCCTCGTCGAAGCGGAACGCGATCTCGTGCTGACCGGGGTTGCACTCGCCCTTGGCGGACTCGACGTACATGCCGGCGCCGGTCATGTCGTTGCGGATGCGGCGCAGCAACGGTTCGAGCCGTCCGGTGCCGAGCATCGAATAGTCCACATTGTACTGATTGGCCGGCCGCAGGTCGCGGTAGCCGCCGCGCCAGGCTTGCTCGTAGGTGTCGTCGAAGACGATGAACTCCAGCTCGGTGCCGACGAACGCGGCGAGGTCCCGTTCGGCGAGGCGGGCGAGCTGGCGGCGCAGGACCTGGCGCGGCGAGGCGGTGACCTCGCCACCCTCGACGCGTTCGATGTCGCACAGCACCAGGGCGGTGCCCTCGTGCCAGGGCACGCGGCGCAGCGTGGTGAGGTCGGGGCGCAGCACGAAGTCGCCGTAACCGGTTTCCCACGAGGAGATCGCGTAGCCGTCGACGGTGTTCATGTCCACATCGACGGCCAGCAGGTAGTTGCAGGCCTCGGTGGCGTGGTCGACGACCTCGTCGAGGAAGTAGCGGGCCGAGCAGCGTTTGCCCTGCAGCCTGCCCTGCATGTCGGTCATCGCGACGAGGACGGTGTCCACGGTCCCCTCCCCGGCCAGCGAGCGGAGCTGGCCGAGCCCGAGCATGCCCTTGTTCATGCGACAACCCTTGGGGCAGGCGCGGGTGCTGTCAAGCGATCGCGCGAAGAACCAAACGATCTCGGGGTGCCGGGGGTCAGCTCGCGGCCGCCACCGGGCTGCCGAGGAGTTGCCGGATCTCGCGGACGGCGCTGCGGCCCGCGCGGTTGGCGCCGATCGTGCTGGCGGAGGGGCCGTAGCCGACCAGGTGCAACCGCGGGTCGGCGACCACGCGGGTACCGTCCATCCGGATGCCGCCACCGGGTTCGCGCAGGTGGAGCGGCGCGAGGTGGTCCAGGGCGGCGCGGAAACCGGTCGCCCACAGAATCGTGTCGACGCGCTGCTCGGTGCCGTCCGCCCACGCGACACCGGACGGGGTGAGGTGGTCGAACATCGGGCGGCGGTCGAGAATGCCGCGGGCCTCGGCGTCGCGCACCTGAGGCGTCCGCATCAGGCCCGTCACGCTCACCACGCTCATCGGCGGCAGACCGGCCCGCACCCGGCGCTCGACCCTGGCCACGGCCTCGCGGCCCAGTTCGGGACTGAACTCGACGTCCTTGAACACCGGCGGGCGGCGGGTGACCCAGGTGGTGCCGCTCGCGACATCGGCGATCTCGATCAGCAGCTGCACGGCCGATGTCCCGCCGCCCACGACCAGGACGTGCTGCCCCCGGAACTCGTCCGCGCCGCGGTAGCCGGCGGTGTGCAGCTGACGGCCGGTGAAGGTGTCCTGCCCCGGGTAGTGCGGCCAGAACGGGCGGCCCCACGTGCCGGTCGCGTTGACGACGGCGCGGGCGGCCCAGGTGTCGTCGGCGCTTTCGACCAGCAGGCGCTCACCTTCGTCCCGGACGGCGAGCACCTCGACCGGGCGCCGCACGGGCAGGTCGAAGACGCGTTCGTAGCGCTCGAAGTACGCGGCCACGACCTCGGACGCCATCCGGTGCTCGTCGTGTTCGTCGAAGGCCATACCGGGCAGGTCGTGGAAGCCGTGCACCTTGTCCAGCCGCAGCGACGGCCACCGGTGCTGCCATGCCCCGCCCGGCCCCGGGTTGTGATCGAGCACGACGAAGCCCGAGCCGTTCCGCAACCCGGCCCGGCGGAGGAAGTAGGCCGCCGACAGCCCGGCCTGTCCCGCTCCGATCACCACGACGTCGGTTTCGCTGCGCACACCCGCTACAACCGCCGGGAATCCCCGGCCCTTCCCGGACGTGGCGCGCGGCACCCCTCAGTTCGGCAGCGCGAACACGCGTCGTGCGTTGCCGCCCAGGAAAAGCTCCGCCGCGGTGGCGCCCAGGTCCAGGCCGGCGAGCCGGTTCAGCGCCTGGGCCGGCGTCAGCATCGGGTAGTTGCTGCCGAACAGCACGCGCTCCCGCCCCCGCCCGCGCAGGAACTCCACCAGCTCCGCGGGCAGCCGGTGCACCGCGTACGCCGAGGTGTCGACGAAGAAGTTCGGGTACTTGGTCACCAGTGACAGCACCTCCGCCATCCACGGGTAGCCGACGTGCCCGCCGACCACGACCAGGTCCGGGAAGTCCAGCAGCACCTCGTCGAGGTACGGGATCGGCCGCCCCGGCTCGGACGGGCACAGCGGGCCGGTGTGCCCGATCTGGGTGCAGAACGGCACGTCCTCCTCGACGCACGCCACGTACACCGGGTAGTAGCGCCGGTCGTTCGGCGGCAGGTTCCACAGCCACGGCACCACCCGCACGCCGACGAACCCGTTCCGCACGCACCGCCGAATCTCCCTCACCGCCCGCACCGGATCGGTCAGGTCCACGGAGGCGACCCCGGCGAAGCGGTCCGGGTGCGCCGACACGATTTCGGCGACCTCGTCGTTCGAGATCAGCGCCCCGCCGGGCCCGTGCCACGCCGACAGCAGCCCGACGCGCACCCCGGCCTCGTCCATCGCGTCGAGCGTCGCCTGCAGGCGGGGCGCGCGGGGCGACATGCCGGTCCACCGCAGCAGCGACGCCAGCCACGGCTGGTCCATGAAGTGCTGGTTCGGCTGCTGCATCCACACGTCGACCACGTCGGCCATCGGTCGTCCCCTCGCTGGTCAGAAAAGGTGGCGCCGGACGGCGGCGTGGGACTTGCGCGCTGCTGCGCGGCCGCGACGGGACGTAGGGGTCAGCGGCGGCGGATCAGGCGCACGATCGCCACGATGCCGAGTACCGCGGCGACCCCCGCCAGTACCGGCGCGAGGCGCTTGGTGACCGAACTGCCCGCGTATTCGAAGAGGTCGATGGCCTCGGCTTCGCGGGGCTGCGGCTTCACCGTCTCCAGCTTGGGCTTGTCCAGGGCCGGTTCGGTGGTGACCCCGGAGGCCACCGGCTTCTCCTCGGCGGTCGCCGCGGGCTCCGGCGTGCCGAGGCGGTCGGCCAGGTTGGTGGCGAACTGGTCGAGGATCTTCCCGCCGACCTCGGAGATCATGCCGCGCCCGAACTGCGCCGGGCGGCCCGTGACGTTGAGGTCCGTGGCCACGGTGCCCTTCGTGGCTCCGTTGTCCTCGGACAGCGTCACGGTGACCGTCGCCGCCGCGGTGCCCGCTCCTCGCGAGTCCTTGCCGGAAGCCTTGATGACGATCTTGCGGGCCTGTTCGTCGGTCTCCAGGAACTCGCCGGAGCCCTTGTACAGCAGGGAGATCGGCCCCAGCTTCACCTTGACCGTACCGGTGAACGTCTCACCCTCGACCTTCGTCAGAGTCGCGCCCGGCATGCAGGGGGCAACACGCTCCGGGTCGGTGACCGCCTTCCACACCTCGGCGGGCGGTGCCGGAACGGTGAATTCATGGTCGAGCCGCACGGGCCGACCTCCCTTCTCCAGAAACTTCAAGTCCCTCGCAGCCACCTTAGTGCCGATGACGGCTACCGCGTGGCTCCGAGGGACGTGCCTGCGTGGGCGAAAGCGATCGGATGATCACCCTGGTGCGCTCGGCGGTCGCCCCGTGGCCGCCCCGCGCGGGACGGCCACGGGCATCGCTCGCTAGACCCCGGCCAGTGCCGCCGACACCGCGCGGCCGGTCAGGACCCTCGCGAGTTCCTGCCGGTACTCCACGTCCGCGTTGCCGTCGGCGGTGGGGCTGGTTCCTTCGGCCGCGTGGGCGGCCGCGGACCGGATGGCGTCGGCGGTGGCGGCCTGACCGATCAGGGCCTGCTCGACCGCCGCGGCGCGCACCGGCACCGAGGCCATGTTGGTCAACGCGACCCGCGCCTCGGCGATGGTGTCGCCGTCGGTGCGGACCGTCGCCGCCACGGCGACCATCGACCAGGCCTGCGCGACCCGGTTGAACTTCTCGTAGTGCGCCTTCCAGCCGGTGTGCTTGGGCACCCGGACCTCGACCAGGATCTCCGCCGGGTCCAGCGCCGTGGTGAAGAAGTCCTGGAAGAACTCCGCCGCCGGGACGGTCCGGCGCCCGCTGCTGCTCGCGATCACCATCTGGGCGTCCATCGCCAGCGCGGGGGCCAGCAGGTCACCCGCCGGGTCCGCGTGCGCGATCGACCCGCCGAACGTGCCGCGGTGCCGCACCTGCGGATCGGCCACCGTGTCGGTCGCCCTGGCCAGCAGTGCGGCGTGCTCGGCGACCAGCTGGTCGCGCTGCACGTCGTAGTGCGTGGTCATGGAGCCGATCACGATCGCGTCACCGTCGTCGCGCACGCCACGCAGCTCGGTGACCTTGCCCAGGTCGACGAGCGTCGTGGGCGCGGCCAGCCGCATCCGCAGCACCGGCAGCAGGCTCTGCCCGCCGGCCAGCACCTTGGCGTCCTCACCGGCCGCGGCCAGCGCCTGCACTGCCTCGTCCACAGTGGACGGAGCGACGTAGTCGAAGGCAGCGGGGATCACTGCGCACCTCCCGAAGCGTCGATGGAACCCAGACCGCCGCCCGCCTCCGAGCCGACCCCGCCGGCATCGGAACGGCCGCGGTGGATCGCCGACCACACCCGCATGGGCGAGCACGGCATTTCGATGTCGTCGACCCCGTGGTGCCGCACCGCGTCGACGATCGCGTTCACCACCGCCGGGGTGGACGCGATGGTGCCCGCCTCGCCGACGCCCTTCACACCCAGCGGGTTCGACGTCGCCTCGGTCTCCGTGCGGTCGGTGACGAACGTGGGCAGGTCGACCGCCGAGGGCAGCAGGTAGTCGGCGAACGTGCCGGTGGTGAGCGTGCCGCTCTCGTCGAACACCGCCTCCTCGTACAGGGCCTGCGCGATGCCCTGGGCGAGCCCGCCGTGCACCTGGCCCTCCACGATCAGCGGGTTGACCACCTTGCCGACATCGTCCACGCAGACGTACGACCGCAACCGCACCCGTCCGGTCTCGGTGTCGACCTCGGCCGCGCACAGGTGCGTGCCGTGCGGGAACGAGAAGTTCTCCGGATCGAACACGGCCTCGGAGTCCAGCGTGGGCTCCATGCCGTCGGGCAGGTTGTGCGCGGCGAACGTGGCGAAGGCGACGTCCTGGATCGTCGTCGAGGCGTCCGTGCCGCGGACGCTGAACTTGCCGCCCTCGAACTCCAGGTCGTCCGGCGAGCACTCCAGCAGGTGCGCGGCGATCGTGCGGGCCTTGTCGACGACCTTCTCGGCGGCCTTGACCACCGCGATGCCGCCGACGGCCAGCGACCTCGACCCGTAGGTGTCCATGCCCTTGTGCGAGGACTGCGTGTCGCCGTGGATGACCTCCACGTCGTCGAACCCGACACCGAGCCGGTCGGCCACGATCTGGCTCCACGCCGTCTCGTGGCCCTGCCCGTGCGCCGACGCGCCGGTGATGACCTCGACCTTGCCGGTGGGCAGCATCCGGATCGCGGCGTGTTCCCAGCCGCCCGCCGCGTAGTCGAGCGAGCCGAGCACCCGGGACGGCGCCAGGCCGCACATCTCCGTGAACGTGGACATGCCGATGCCCAGCTGCACCGGATCGTTGCGCTCACGGCGCTCCCGCTGTTCCCGGCGCAGGCCCTCGTAGTCGAACAGCTCCTTGGCGCGCGCGGTGGCGGCCTCGTAGTTGCCCGAATCGTAGGTCAGCCCGGCCACGGTGGTGAACGGGAACTCGTCGTGCCTGATCCAGTTCTTCTCGCGGACTTCGAGCGGGTCCATGCCGAGCTCCGCGGCGAGCTCGTCCATGATCCGCTCGATGGCGAACGTGGCCTCCGGCCGCCCGGCGCCGCGGTAGGCGTCGGTGAGCGTGGTGTTGGTGAACACGTTGGTGCACGCGAAGTGGTAGGCCGGGACCTTGTAGATCGCGTTGAACATGAACGCGCCCAGGATCGGCACGCCCGGCCCGACGAGACCGTTGTAGGCGCCCATGTCGGCCAGCAGTTCGACCTTGAGCCCGGTGAGCCTGCCGTCGCGGGTCGCGCTGAGCGTGATGTCCTGGATCTGGTCGCGGCCGTGGTGCGCGGTCTGCATGGTCTCGGAGCGGGTCTCGGTCCATTTGACCGGCCTGCCGAGCTTCTGCGCGATCAGCACCGCCATCGTCTCCTCCGGCAGCACGGCGATCTTGCCGCCGAAGCCGCCGCCGACGTCCGGCGCGATCACGCGGAGCTTGTGCTCGGGGATGCCGAGCGTCAGCGCCGCCATGGTCTTGAGGATGTGCGGCACCTGGGTGGAGGACCACATGGTGATCTGGGCGCCGGTCGGATCGACCACGACCGAGCGCGGCTCCATGAACGCCGGGACCAGCCGCTGCTGGCGGAAACGCCGCCGGAGCACGACCTCGCCGCCGGCGATGGCCTGCTCGACGTTCTCACCCGTGCCCGCCTCGGCCGAGTCGAAGATCCACGTCGCCTGCTTGTTGGTGCCGAGGTCTTCGTGCACCAGCGGCGCGCCCTCGGCGATCGCGTTCTCCAGGCCCAGGACCACGGGCAGGTCGTCGTAGTCCACGTCGATGGCCTCGAGCGCGTCCGCGGCCTCGGCCTTGCTGCGGGCCACGACCACGGCGACGCCCTCACCGGCGAAGTTGACCTGGTCGGCCGCCAGCACGGGCCGTCGCGGCTGCTTCATGTCCGGCGTGATGGGCCACGCGCACGGCATGCCGACGGAACTGTCCGGGTCGAGGTCGCGTGCGGTGTAGACGGCGACGACGCCCGGCAGGTCCCGTGCCGCGGAGGTGTCGACGGAGTTGATGCGGGCGTGGGCGAACGGGCTGCGCAGGATCGCCACGTGCAGCATGCCGGGCAGCGTGATGTTGTCCGTCCAGCGGGTGCGGCCGGTGATCAGCCGCGCGTCCTCCTTGCGGGTGCGGGCCTTGCCGACCTCGGGTTCGATCGTCGAGGTCATCTCACTCGCCCCCGCCCGCGAACGCGCTGGGCGCGCGGGACACGTCGCCGTCCGCGACGCGCTCGGCCTCCGGGCCCGCGCCGGGACTCATGCGCTGCGCCGCGTCACGCACCGCCCGCACGATGTTCTGGTAGCCCGTGCAACGGCACAGGTTGCCCTCGAGCCCCTCGCGCACGGCGTGCTCGTCGGGGTTCGGGTTGTCGGCCAGCAGGTCGATCGACTGCATGATCATGCCCGGCGTGCAGAAGCCGCACTGGAGGGCGTGGTTGTCGTGGAACGCTTCCTGCACGGGGTGGAGGTTGCCGTCGCGGGACAGGCCCTCGATGGTCGTGATCTCGGCACCATCGGCCTGCACCGCGAGGACCGAACACGACTTCACGCTCTGTCCGTTGAGGTGCACCGTGCAGGCGCCGCAGTTGCTGGTGTCGCAACCGATGACGGTGCCGACTTTCCCGAGCGTCTCCCTCAGGTGGTGAACGAGCAACGTGCGGGGTTCGACCTCGTCGGTGTAGCTGGTTCCGTCGACTGTGACGGTGATGCGCATGAGGCCTCCAGTGGTGGGAGCTGGGTGATCGGCTTCACAAGCGAGCGTGCTACGTCCGTGCCGATCCGACAAGTCCTGCTTGGGTGACACTTCACCCCACCTTCCGCAGGTGCACGGAAAAACCCTGCTACAGGACCGCAAACGCGGAACAGCCCTCCACCAAGTGTCCAGTCGCGCGCCGACGAACGGGTCAGCCGTGGATGCGCCCGGACAGCGCCGTGAGCCGCTGCCCGCCCCCGCCCCACCGCATCGCGATGATCTCGGCGGCGATGGACACCGCGGTCTCCTCGGGTGTGCGGGCCCCGAGGTCGAGTCCGATCGGGGAGGCCAACCGCGACAGTTCGCCCTCCGTCAGCCCCGCCTCCCGCAAGCGGTCGAGGCGGTCGTCGTGCGTGCGCCGCGACCCCATCGCGCCGATGTAGCCGACGTCCAGCCGCAGCGCGACCTCCAGCAGCGGCACGTCGAACTTCGGGTCGTGGGTCAGCACCGCGATCACGGTGCGCCGGTCGATGCGGCCCGCCTCCGCCTCGGCCCGGAGGTACCGGTGCGGCCAGTCCACGACCACCTCGTCGGCCTCCGGAAAACGCGACGCCGTGGCGAACACCGGGCGCGCGTCGCACACGGTGACCTGGTAGCCGAGGTAGGAGCCCATGCGCGCCATCGCGGCGGCGAAATCGATCGCGCCGAACACCAGCATCCGCGGCTGCGGTTCGAAGGAGTTGACGAACACCGCCATGCCCTCGCCGCGCCGCTCGCCCTCCAGGCCGTAGTGCAGGGTTCCGGTGCGCCCGTTCGCGAGGAGGCCGCGCGCGTCGTCGGCGACCGCGTCGTCGATGCGGCCGGTGCCCAGCGTTCCGGCGGTGCGGTCCGGCCACACGATCATGTGCCGTCCGCGCCGCTCCGGATCCTCGTGCTCGATCACCGTGACGACGGCGACCGGCTCTCCTCTGTGGACGGACTCGACGATGTCGCCCAGCTCGGGCAGGGTCTCCCGGTCCACCCGCTCGACGTAGATGTCGATGATCCCGCCGCAGGTCAGGCCCACCGCGAACGCGTCGTCGTCGCTGACGCCGTAGCGCTGCAGCACCGGCTCGCGGTCGGCCACGACCTGCTGGGCCAGCTCGTACACCGCCCCCTCGACGCAGCCGCCGGACACGCTGCCGACCACGGTGCCGTCGTCGCCGACGAGCATCGCCGCGCCCGGCGCCCGCGGAGCGGAGGAGAAGGTCGCCACGACCGTGCCCACGCCGACGGCTTCGCCTTCGCGCCAGCGCTTGTACAACTCGTCCAGTACGTCATGCATCACGGATCTCCAGCAGCAGTCGTTCCAGGGTGGCCAGGCTGTGGCCGGCCAGCAAGCGGTCGATGTGCGGGAGCGCGGCCGCGATGCCGGACTGCACCGGAGCGTAGCCTTCACGGCCCGCGTGCGGATTCACCCAGAACACGGCGTGCGCGAGGCGGCGCATCCGCGCCATCTGCTCGCCGAGCAGCCCGGGGTCGCCGCGCTCCCACCCGTCGGAGAACACCGTGACGACGGCGCGGCGCGCGAGCCCGCGCTGTCCCCAGCGGTCGAGGAAGATCCGCAGCGTCTCGCCGAGGCGCGTGCCGCCCGCGAAGTCGGGCACGGCGGTGCCCGCCGCGAGCATCGCGCGTTCCGGGTCGCGCTGCCGCAGCTGACGGGACACCCTGGTCAGGCGTGTGCCGAGGGTGAACACCTCGACCGAGGCGGGCGCGCGGCGCACCACGACGTGCGCGAACCTCAGCAGCGAGTCGGCGTACGGGCTCATCGACCCGGACACGTCGAGCAGCAGCACGACCCGGCGCGGGCGGTGCGCGCGCGTGCGGTGCGCGAGGCGGACCGGTTCACCGCCGCCTGCCAGCATCGCCCGCAGCGTCCGCCCCGGATCGAGCGAGCCGCGGCGCGCCGGGCGGCTGCGCAGGGACTTCCGCATCGGCGGTCGTGGCCGCAGCACGGCCATCAGCTCACGCAGGTGCTCCCGTTCGGCCTTGGTCAGCTCCGCGAGGTCCCGCTCCCGCAGCACCTCCGCGTCGGTGGCCGCCACGCGCAGTTCGTCGTCGGTGTCCCCCGAGCCCTCGCCGGAGGGCTGGGAGACCATGGCCGCGATGCGGGACCGCTGCTCGCGGCGGACCGTCGCCGGCCGTGGTTCGGGCGGCGCGGCGGCGAACCACTGCGCGAACGCGTCGTCGTAGCGGATCAGGTCGTCCGGGTCGGAGCAGAGCGTCAGCCGTCCCGCCCAGTAGAGCCCGTCGGCCTCGGTCAGGTCGAGCCGCTCGACGGCGTCGAGGTAGGCCTGCACCCGCTGCGGCCCGCACGCGACGCCTGCTTCGCGCAGCGCGGTGGCGAAGCCGACGAACCCCGCCAGCGGATCCTGAGTGCCCACCCGTCCATTGTTACGCGAAAATCCGGTCCGCGGGTTTGCCTGCCCCGAACCACGTCGCGAACGCTTCGTCCAGACCGTCGGTCGAACCGTCCTCGCGTGCCCACGCGACGTGGCCGTCCGGCCTGATCAGGGCCCTGAGCTCGGGGCGCCCCACGGCAGCGGGAACGGCCCGCACGCGCTCGTCGTCCAGTGCGGCGCCGATCAGGACCGCACTGCCGTCGTGGCAGTGCTCGGCGAGACGGGTGCCGTCGGCCAGCTCGAAGTCCGGCGCGCCGCGGCCGACGAGGTCGTGGTCACCGGCGATGGGATAGCGGTGCAGCACACCGGAGAGCTTCTTCGCCACGTACGTCGCCCCGTCGCGGGTCGCGAACAGGTCGATGAGCACGGACCGCAGCGCCTTGGCGCGCGGCTCCGGGCGCATCGCCGCGATCTGCGCCCTCGTCCACTCCAGCACCCACTCGCCGATCGGATGCCGTTCGGTGGTGTAGGTGTCCAGCAGGCCGTCGGGCGCGGTGCCGCGAATGGTCGCGGCCAGCTTCCACCCGAGGTTCGCCGCGTCACCGATGCCGAGGTTGAGTCCCTGCCCGCCGAAGGGCGAGTGGACGTGCGCGGCGTCGCCCGCGAGCAGCACCCGGCCGCGGCGGTAGGTGTCGGCCTGCCGGGCGTTGTCGGTGAAGCGGGTGACGCTGCTGATCGACCGCACCGTGACGTCCACTCCGGACACCCGCCGGATGCTGCCCTGCAACTCCTCCACGGTCACCGGCGAAGTGCGGTCGGCGGGCGGGCCGTCGAACTCCACGGTCAGCACGCGTCCCGGCACCGGACCGTGCACGTAGACGCCGGTGTCCGTGCGCTGCCAGCCGAGTGGCAGCGCCTCGGCGCCGTCCATCTCGGCGATCGCCTGCCGTCCGGTGATCTCCGGATCCGTTCCGGGGAAACCGAACCCGGCCAGCTTCCGCACGAGACTGCGGCCGCCGTCGCAGCCGACCAGCCACCCGGCGCGCACCCGCTCGTCGCCGACGTGCACCGTCACCCCGCCGTCACCGGCGTCGAACCCGGTGACCTCCGCACCCCGGCGCACAACCGCCCCCAGGCTCCGTGCGTGCTCCTCCAGCACCCGCTCGACGGCCTGCTGCCCCACCAAGGTCAGCTCGGCGGCCGGGCCCGCGTCACGGAACGCCGGGTCGGCGAGGTCGACCGGATCGCGGCCGACCATGATCCCGGCGAAGTGCCCGATCATCGGCGCGGGTGCCGTTTTCCGGTCCGACAGCATCTTTTTCACCTGCTCGACAGCCAGCCGCATCTCCTCCGCGAGCGGCCCGAGCAGCCCCCGCCGGTAGAGCACCTCAGCCGTCGTCACGTTGATCGAGCCTGCCTTGACGGTCGGGTCGATCGCCGTCCGCCGCTCCACGACGAGCACGCTCGCACCACCGAGCCGCAGCTCGCCCGCCAGCATCAGTCCCACCGGGCCGCCCCCGGAAATCACCACGTCGAAGTCCATGCCGCCCATGGTGCCACAAACTTGTACCGAGTCAAACTTTTGGTCCGGTATAGAATCTGACGCATGGGACTTCGCGAGGAGAAGAAACGGGCCACGCGACGGCACATCTCCGACATCGCGACCGGCCTGTTCGCTCAGCGGGGCTTCGACAACGTGACCGTCGCCGAGGTCGCGGAGGCTGCCGGGGTGTCGAAGATGACCGTCTTCAACTACTTCCCGCGCAAGGAGGACCTGTTCCTCGACCGCCACGACGACCGGCTGCGCGAGCTGGAGCGGGTGATCCGGGAGCGGCCCGGAGGCGAGGACGTGACGACCGCGTTGCGGCGGTACCACCACGAGCTGGTGGCGCAGCGGCACGCGCTGGCCGGCACCCGGCCCGGCACGGTGGGGTTCCTGAGCATCCTGTACGCCAGTCCCGCCCTGATCACCCGGACCTACGAGCAGTCCCGCGAGACCGCCGACCTGCTCGCCACACTGCTCGCCGAGGAGACCGGGGACCCGGTGGCGGCGCGGCTGACGGCGAACCTGGTGGCCGCGACGCTGGACTCGATCTACGAGCACGCCTGCCGCCGGATGCTGGACGGCGACGACCCGAACGACGTGCACCGCGACCAGCCCGCGGTGATCGACCGCGCCTTCGACCTGCTGGAGAACGGGCTCAGTGCCGCGAAGCCGCGTCGATCACGTCGTCGAGCACCTCGCGGGAACGGATCAGATCGGTGATCATCCGGTCGATGCGCTCGCGTTCGCCGCGCAGGTCGCCGACCAGTTTCGCGTCCGCGATCTCGGACGGGCCACCGTCGGCGTCACGCATGCATGGCAGCAGCTGGGCGATCTTCCTGCTGTGCAGGCCGGCGGCGAACAGCTCCTGGATGCGGATGACCCGGTCGACCGCCGCCTCGGGGTACTCCCGCTGGCCGCCCCCGGTGCGGTCCGCCGACAGGAGCCCTTGTTTTTCGTAGTACCGCAGGGACCGTTCGCTCACGCCGGTGCGCCGCGCCAGCTCGCCGATCCGCATCACGCACCTCCGGACTTGAACCTGACACTGATGTTAGGTTCTACCTTCGCCGCATGGCAACCACACTGTTCGACCAGACCCGCCTCGGGGACCTGACCCTGTCCAGCCGCCTGGTGATGGCTCCGCTGACCCGCACCCGCGCGGGCGCCGACGGTGTCCCGTCCCCGATCATGGAGACCTACTACGCGCAGCGGTCCACGGCGGGCCTGATCATCGCCGAAGGCACCACACCCAATCCCGTCGGCCAGACCTATCCCGGCATCCCCGGGATCCACAGCGCCGCCCAGATCGCCGGCTGGCGGCGGGTGACCGGCGCGGTCGCCGCGCCGATGTTCCTGCAGCTGCAACACGGTGGCCGCAACGGGCACCCCGCCACCAGCGGGCTGACGCCGGTCGCGCCGTCGCCGATCCCCCTGCCCGGCACCATCTTCACCAGGCAGGGACACCAGCCGTCCGTGACGCCGCGGGAGCTGTCGCCCGTCGAGATCGCCTCGACCGTCGCCGACTTCGCGAACGCGGCGCGCAACGCGGCCGAAGCGGGCTTCGCGGGTGTCGAGGCGCACGCCGCCAACGGTCACCTCCTGCACCAGTTCCTCTCCGAGAACACCAACCACCGCACCGACGGCTACGGCGGCCCGGTCAGCAACCGCATCCGGTTCGCCGTCGAAGTGGTGCGCGCTCTCGCCGAAGCGATCGGGCCCGAGCGCGTCGGATTGCGGATTTCGCCGCGCAACACCGTCAACGGCATCGCGGAGGGCGACACCGCGCCCATCTACCGCGCCCTGGTCGGCGAGCTGGCCGGAGACGGGCTGGCGTACCTGCACATCGTCTTCGCCGAGCCCGAAGATGTGCTGTTCCACGAGATCCGCGCGGCGTGGCCCGGTGTGCTGATGGCCAATCCGAAGCTGCCCGGCACGCTGCCCGAGGACGGCGGGCGTCGCGAGGGCGAACGGCTGCTGGACGCGGGCGCGGACCTCATCGCGCTCGGGCGCGCGTTCATCTCCAACCCGGACCTGGTGGATCGTTTCCGGCTCGGTGCGCCGCTGAATCCCTTGCGGGACGGGAATTTCATGTACACCGGCGGCGAGTCCGGCTACACCGACTACCCCGCGCTCGCTACTGTCGCCGGGTGACCTATCTGGATGTGACGAGATCCGCCTACGACACCGTGGCGGTCGACTACGCCCGGCTCCTCGAAGGGCTGCTGGAGCAAACTCCCGAGGACCTGGCGATGCTGCGGCTCTTCGCCGACTACGTGCGCGCGGACGGCGGGCAGGTGGCCGACATCGGCTGCGGAACGGGCCGGGTGACCACGTACCTGGATTCGCTGGGGGTGCCCGTCTTCGGCATCGATCTCTCGCCCGGGATGCTGGCGGAGGCGCGGCGGCGCTACCCGCACCTGCGGTTCGAGGTCGGCGCGATGGCGGACCTGGCACTGGAGGACGAAAGCCTCGGCGGGATCCTCGCCTGGTACTCGATCATCCACACGCCGCCGGAGCTGCTGCCCGCGGTGTTCGCCGAGTTCGCGCGGGTTCTCGTGCCGGGCGGGCACCTGATGGTCGCGTTCCAGGTCGGCGACGAGCGCAAACGACTGGAACAGGCTTACGGGCACACGGTTTCCTACGACGCCTACCGCCTGCCGCCGGACCGGATCGCGCAGATGATGGCGGACGCCGGGTTCAGCGCGACCTCGCGGATGATCCGCGAGCCGGTGTTCGAGTACGAGTCGACACCGCAGGCTTACCTGCTCGGTCGCCGGGCGCGCTGAGCCTGGTTTTCAGCGCCGTCAGGTGGGTGCGGCTGCTGATCCTCGCCCGCTCGGGGTCGCGGGCGGCGATCGCTTCGGTGAGGTCGGCGTGCGCCTCCTGGTCGGCTCCGCCCGGCCGGAGGCGCAGCATCTCGACCATCGCCTGACGGACACGCGCCGACACGCTGTCGAACAGCTCGACCAGGATCTCGTTGTGCCCGGCGACGACCACGCTGCGGTGGAAGGCCGTGTCGGCGTCGAGAAGTTCCTCGACGCGTGCCCCGGTACGTCCCGCCAGTGCACGGCGGATCGCCCGCAGGTCGGCGGGGGTACGGCGCTCGGCAGCGAGCGCCGCCGCCTCGGACTCGATCGCGATGCGCGTCTCGATCACCGCGACGATCCCGGCGCGCCGGAGAACCGCGTCCCACTCCTGCGCCACGTCGAGCGCGCGCACGAACACCCCGGCACCCTGACGCGTCTCCAGCACACCCTTCGCGGCCAGCTCGCGGATCGCCTCCCGCAGGGTCGACCGGCCGACGCCCAGCTGCGACGCCAGTGTCGTCTCACCGGGCAGTTTCGCGCCCAGCGCCCACTCACCGGACCGGATCCGGTCCAGCAGCAGGTCCGCCGCCTGCTCGGCCAGGCGGTGCCGCTGTACCTGCGTCACACGATGCTCCTCTACTTGTCTGCGGAGTCGTGATACAGTCTAGCTCGTGATCGCTCGCGCTCTCCTTCTCCTTCGTTGCCACGGCGGGGCCTGACCGGACCGGCTCCCCGCCGTGGAGCCGTTGTGCGCCGGTCGCCCTCGCGACCCGAAGGAAAACGCGACATGTTCCGCTGGAACACCCAACACCCCTCGCCGATGCCCTCCCACCGCTACCGCGACGTCCATTCGCGGGTGGCGGTCCCACTGTCCGAACGCGACTGGCCGTCGAAGCGGCTGACGCACGCGCCGCTGTGGGTTCCGGTCGATCTGCGGGACGGCAACCAGGCGCTGGCCGAGCCGATGGATCCCGCGCGCAAGCGGCGGTTCTTCGAGCTGATGGTGGAGATCGGCTACCAGGAGATCGAGGTCGGCTACCCGTCGGCCTCGCGGACCGACTACGACTTCGTGCGGCTCATCGCGGAGACCGACCTGGCTCCCGAAGACGTGACGATCGTGGTGTTCACCCCGGCCCGGCGCGACCTCATCGAGCGCACCGTCGAGTCCGTCCGGGGCATCACGAACGACGTGGTGATCCACATGTACACCCCGACGGCCCCGCTGTGGCGGGATGTCGTCCTGGGCCGCACGCGTGACCAGGTGAAGGAGCTGGTGGTCGCGGGCGGTTCGGACATCCTGGAGCTGGCCGGTGATCTGCCGAACGTGCGGTTCGAGTTCTCGCCGGAGGTGTTCAACCTGACCGAGCCGGACTTCATCCTGGACCTGTGCGCGACGATGACGACGTTGTGGGAGGCGAGCCCGGACCGCCCGGTGATCCTCAACCTGCCCGCGACGGTCGAGGTGGCGACCCCCAACGTCTACGCGGACCAGATCGAGTACATGCACAAAAATCTGGACCGGCGCGATTCGGTGATCCTCTCGGTGCACCCGCACAACGATCGCGGCACCGGTATCGCCTGCGCGGAACTGGCTGTGCTGGCGGGCGCGCAACGGGTCGAGGGCTGCATCTTCGGCAACGGCGAACGCACCGGCAACGTCGACATCGCGACGCTCGCCCTGAACCTGCACGCCCAGGGCATCGACCCGATGATCGATTTCTCGGACATCGACCGGATCCGCCGCACCGTCGAACACTGCACGCGCCTGCCGGTGCACGAGCGTCATCCCTACGTCGGCGCCCTGGTACACACGGCTTTCTCCGGCACTCACCAGGACGCGATCCACAAGGGCTTCACCGAACACCGTTCCCGAGCAGCCGCGCTCGGCGTCCCCGAACACGAGCTGGAGTGGCAGCTCCCCTACCTGCCGATCGACCCGGCGGACCTGGGCCGTGATTATGAGGCGGTCATCAGGGTCAACTCGCAGTCCGGCAAGGGCGGCATCGCCTACCTGCTGTCCACCGAACACGGAATCGAGTTGCCCCGGCGCCTGCAGATCGATTTCGCCCGGCACGTCCAGCACCACACGGACGACACCGGCGGGGAAATCACCGGGGACGAGCTGTGGACACTGCTTCAGCAGGTGTATCTGAACTGCCCGGCCGTGCGCGGCGAGGTGCTGGAACACTTCTGCCGCACGACGGCGACCGGTGAAGTACTGACGTTCGTCGAGTACTCCGGGGCCGACGGCCGAGGCTGGATCGGCGGACGCGGCCCGACGGAACAGGCAGCCACGAAAGACGCCCTGAGCCGCGTAGACCCGACAAAACTGACTGCCTGAACCCGGCAGCACAAGCCAGACCCGACCGACCGGACCTACCCCACCCCGCAACGGGAGCCGGCACCCGACCGGCCCGGACCTCCCCCGCCCCGATCCCCAGCCTGCTTTGGTCGCTGATCAGCGGGGTCAAGGTACTCTTTCCCGCCTTGACGCCGCTGCTCAGCGACCGAAACCATCCGCGAGGAGGGGCGGGGGAGGTCGAACCCAAGCCGACCGACTACTGCGCGGCGGCGGGACCAGCCAGCGCCGGAGGCGCTTCCTCGTCTGCCCCAGGCGCGGGTTCAAAGATCAAAAGAGTCCTCGCCGGACGGGCTGGCTCCGGGATGACCAGGGGTTTCGCAGTCCGGCTCACCTTGGCATGGGGGTCGCTGGTGCTCGCCTACTGTGCGGCGCTCAGGACAGGATCGAGTCCAGTTTTGCTCGTACGCGATCGAGGTCTTCCGAGTACTTGAGCACCGCGCCCAGCGTGCGGGCCGCGTTTTCGGCGTCCAGCTCGCTGCGGTTGAGCGCCACCAGCGCCTGCGCCCAGTCCAGCGACTCCGCGATGCCGGGGGGCTTCAGTAGCTCCAGCTCACGCAGCCGGCGAACGGCAACCGCCACCTGGGTGGCGAGACGTTCGCCGATTCCGGGCAGGCGGCGGCGCAGGATGGCGACCTCGCGGGACAGGTCGGGGTGTTCCAGCCAATGGTAAAGACACCGGCGCTTCAACGCGTCGTGGACCTCGCGGGTGCGGTTGGAGGTCAGCAGCACCAACGGTGGTTGCGAGGCACGGATCTCGCCGAACTCGGGGATCGTCACGGCGTTCTCGTCGAGCAGCTGCAACAGGAAGGCTTCGAACTCGTCGTCGGCCCGGTCGATCTCGTCGACCAGCAGCACGCACGGCGCTTCCTTGAGCGCGCGCAGCAACGGGCGGGCCAGCAGGAAACGCTCCGTGAACAGGGACTGCTCGGCGGCGTCCACGTCCAGCGTCTCGCTGCCCGCTTCCAGTGCGCGCAGGTGCAGCAGCTGGCGCGGGAAGTCCCATTCGTACAGTGCCTGCGCCGCGTCGATCCCCTCGTGGCACTGCAACCGCACCAACGGCAGGCCGAACGCCTCCGACAACGAGACGGCCAGCGAGGTCTTCCCCGTGCCGGGTTCGCCTTCGCAGAACAACGGGCGCTGCATCCGCAACGCGAGGAACGCGGCGGTGGCGGCACCCTCGTCGGCAAGGTAGCCGACCCGGTCCAGCTCCGTCGCCAGCTCTTCGGGTGAGTTGACCTTCACCCCTCCACCCTAAGGCCTCAAGTCGGCCGGCGTGTCCACGTCATCGCCGCCGCCCAGGTCAGCGCACTCGATCAACCGTAAATCGTCCCGGCCGCGGAGCCAGTCGCGGGCGCCACGATCGCCCGAGGCGCCGTCCGCGACCTCGCTCCACCAGCGCCGTCCCAGCAGCACCGGGTGCCCCGGCACACCGTCGTAGGCGGCGCGGGCGACGACCTCCGTCGAGGCCGATGACAACAACCGCGCGACGATCCGGGCGTCCACCCCTGGCAGGTCGACCAGGTGCACCAGCACCGCCGAAGCCTCCGGCAACGCCCGCAGACCGGCCCGCAGCGACGCACCCATACCGCTGGACCAGTCCGGTGAATCGACCGCCAGCTCGGGCGACGGCAACAGAGCACGCACCTCCGAAGCCCGGGCACCCACCACGACCCGAACCGGGTCGCAACCACCGTCGGCCAGCACCCGCAAAGCCCGGCGCACCAACGGTTCCCCGTCCAGCTCGACCAGCGCCTTCGGCCGCCCCATCCGGCGGCCGGCGCCCGCCGCGAGCAGCAACCCGGCGCAGTCAGCCACGGCGGGCCTGCACGGGAGCGACGGCCAGATCGTCCTCGATGCGCTTGGCCGCGGCCAGCAGCGGCGGCACCATCTCCACCACCACCGTCTCCCGCGGCGTCCGGCTGGCGTGCGTGGACACGTTCACCGCGGCGACCACCCTGCCGTGCCGGTCCCGGATCGGCGCCGCGACCGACCGCAGGCCCTCCTCCAGCTCCTGGTCGACCAGCGCCCACCCCTGCTGCCGTACCGAACCGAGTTCGCGGCGCAGCTCGGCGGGGGAGGTGAGGGTGTGCGAGGTGAGCCGCTGCAGGTCCGCGTGCTCCAGGTACTCCGCGAAGCCCGCGTCGTCCAGCCCGGCGAGCAGCACGTGCCCCATCGACGTCGCGTAGGCCGGGAACCGGGTGCCGACGTTGATGCTCACCGTCATGATCCGCGACACCGCCACCCGCGCGACGTAGACGATGTCCGCGCCCTCCAGCACCGACACCGAACTCGACTCACGCACCTCGGCTGAGAGCCGCTCCAGGTGCGGCTGCGCCACCTCGGGCAGCGTCATGCTGGACAGGAACGCATACCCCAGCTCCAGCACGCGCGCCGTGAGCGAGAAGTACTTGCCGTCGGTGCGCACGTACCCGAGGTCGGCGAGCGTCAGCAGGAACCGCCGCGCGGCGGCCCGGGTCAGGCCGGTCGAGCGGGCCACATCGGACAGCGTCAGCTCCGGCGACCCGGCGCCGAACGCGCGGATCACGGCCAGGCCGCGTTCCAGCGACTGGACGTGGTGCGCGCCCCGCTCGACCGGTTCCATGGTCCCCAATCTACTGCGCGGTGGGCTCTCCCATCTCGGCCAGCGTCTTCTGCGCGATGGCGAACGCCTCGTTCGCCGCGGGCACCCCCGCGTACACGCCCGCGTGCAGCAGCACCTCGCCGATCTCGTCGGCGGTCAGCCCGTTGCCGACGGCGGCGCGGACGTGCATCGCGATCTCGCCGTGGCAGTGCAGCGCGGTGAGCACGGCCAGCGTGATGCAGCTGCGGGTCTTGCGGTCCAGGCCGTCACGGGTCCAGATCGAGCCCCACGCGGCGCGGGTGATGTAGTCCTGGAACTTCTGGGTGAACTCGGTCGCGTTCTCCGACGCGCGGTCGACGTGCGCGTCGCCGAGCACCTCGCGCCGGACCTTCATGCCGGCGTCGTACAGTTCGTCGCTCATCGCGTCCCCTTCACGTGTTCCAGGATCAACCCGGTGAACCGCTCCGCCTGCTCGTAGCTGCCCAGATGGGCGGCATGGCCGAGAACTTCGAACCGCGCGTCCGGAATACCGTCGGCGATGACCTGGCCGTGCGAGGACGGCAGCGCGGCGTCGTCGGCGCCGGAAATCACCAGCGTCGGCGCACTGACCGTGGACAACGCGGCGGTCAGGTCGAGCCCGGCGATCGCCTCGCAGCAGGACGCGTAACCCTCGGCGGGGGTCGTCGCGGTCATCTGCTGGAGTTCGGCGGCCAGTTCCGGGTGCGCGGAGATCCAGTCCCGGGTGAACCAGCGGCCGATGCTGCCCTCGGCGATCTCGCCCATCCCCTCGGCCCGCACCTGCCGCGCGCGGCCGGTCCACATCTCGACGTTGCCGGGTTTGACCGAGGTGAACGTCAGGGCCAGCGTCCTGATCCGCGACGGCGCGTGCTGCCCGAGCCAGGCGCCGGTCATCCCGCCCAGGGACAGGCCGACGAAGTGCGCGGACTCGACCGCGAGCGTGTCGAGCAGCTCGACGACGTCACCGCCGAGATCGGCGATCGAGTACGGCCCGGGCGGCACGTCCGACTTCCCATGACCGCGCGTGTCGTACCGGACGACGCGGAAGCCGTTGTCCACCAACGGCTTCACCTGCGGTTCCCACATCCGCAGGGTGCTGCCGATGGAGTTGCTCAGCACGACCACGTCACCGTCACCCGCGGTCTCGTGGTGGACCTTCACGAAGTTCCCTTCCGCTTCTCCAGCACCCGTTCGACGAAGACGCGCGCGCTCCCCAGGTAATCGGCCGGGTCCAGCAGTTCGCCGATGCGCTCGCGCGACAGGTGCTTGCCCACCAGCGGATCCTCGGCCAGCAGGTCGGCCAGCGCACCCTCACCGGCCAAGGCGCGACGGGTGCACGCGCTCACCGCGTCGTGTGCTTCGAGCCGTCCGGTCTCTGCCGCGAGCGCGGTCGTGACGCGTTCGGACAGCAGGGCGCCGCCGGTGATGTCCAGGTTGTCCCGCATCCGCGCGGTGTCGACCCGCAACCGGTCGAGGCTGGTGCGCAGCCAGTGCACCGCGGATCCGGCGCTGCGGAACAGTTCGGTCAGCGGGCGCCATTCGGCGTGCCACGAACCGGCGGCGCGCTGGTGCTCCTGCGTCATCGCACCCAGCAGGGTCGCGACGAGCCCCGGTGCCTGCTGGGCGGCCGCGCCCGCGGCCACCGCGGCGACCGGATTCCGCTTGTGCGGCATGGTCGACGAGCCGCCGCTGCCCTCGGCGACCTCGGCCACCTCCCCGACCTCGGTCTGCGCCAGCAGCACCAGCGACCGCGTGATCCCGGCGATCACCCCGCACAGTTCGCCGAGCGCACCGGCCAGTTCCGCGATGCGCGTGCGCTCGGTGTGCCAGGGCAGCACGGGTTCGTCCAGCTCCAGGCGACGGGCGAAGGCCGCCAGCACCTCCGGCCCCCGCTGCCCCAGCGCGGCGAGCGTGCCGGTCGCCCCGCCCAGCTGCACCGCGAGCCGCTGCCCACGCAACCGCTCGGCCGCCGCGTCGATCCCGGACAACCAGCCCGCGACCTGGAACCCGAACGTCACCGGCAACGCCTGCTGCAGCAACGTCCGTCCCGCTTGGACGGTGCCGATGTGCTCACGGGCCAGCGCGGCGAGGCTGTCCGCGCACGCCTCGACGTCGGCCAGCAGCACGGCCAGCGCCCGCGCGGACACCAGCATCGCGGCGGTGTCCACGATGTCCTGGCTGGTCGCACCGAGGTGCACGACCCGGCCCGCTTCGCCGCCGACCTGGGCGGTCAGCTCCCGGACCAGTGGCGCGGCCGGGTTGCCGACCCCGACGGACTTCGCGCCGATCGCGGCGATATCGAACCGGCCGTCACGGGCCACGGAGGCGATCCGGTCGGCGTGCTCGCGCGGGATCACGCCCGCGTCCGCCTCCGCGCCTGCCAGCGCCGCCTCCGCGTCGAGCAGGGCCCGCAGCCAGGCCGGGTCCGCGACCTCGTCGCGCACCGGCCCGGCCGCGAGCACCGGGTCGAACAGGTCAGACATCGAAGAACACTGTTTCAGCGCCACCCTGCAGGCGCACGTCGAAGCGGTACCCGTCTTCGGACTTCTCCGCGATCAGCGTGTCGCGGCGCTCCTCCGGCACCGAGCCGAGCACCGCGTCCGCGGCGTTGGCCTCGGTGTTCTCCGGGAAGTAGATCCGCGTGACGACCCGGTGCAGCAGCCCGCGCGCGAACACCGACACGTCGATGTGCGGGGCCTGCGCCGCCCCGTCCTCGCCAGGGATCGCGCCCGGAAGCAGGGTCAGGATCTCGTAGGAACCGTCCGGTTTGGTCGGGCAGCGCCCGAAACCGCGGAAGCCCTCGACGCGGCCGCGCGGATCGTCCGGATGGTCGAAGCGGCCCTGTGGATCGGCCTGCCAGGTCTCGATCATCGCGTCGGGGATGGGCATGCCCTCGCCGTCGGTGACGACACCCCGGATCCACACGGCGCCCGGCGTGCCCACCGGAACCACGGTCGGGCCGTCGTCCCAGGGCAGGCCGATCGCGAGGTAGGGGCCGACGGTCTGCGAAGGGGTGGTCATTCGTCCTCGTCCTCCTCTTCTTCGAAGACCGAGGCTTCCCGGCCGCGCACCACGATGTCGAACTCGAAGGCCAGCGCCCAGTGGTCGGTCGTGCGGCTGAAGTCGAACCGCGAGATCATCCGCTGCCGCGCCTTCTCGTCCGGGATCGAGTTGTAGATCGGGTCCTGGAAGAACAGCGGATCGTCCGGGAAGTACATCTGCGTCACCAGGCGCTGCGTGAACGCCTGCCCGAACACCGAGAAGTGGATGTGCGCCGGGCGCCAGGCGTTGTCGTGGTTCTTCCACGGATACGCGCCCGGCTTGATGGTGGTGAACTCGTAGCGGCCCTCCGAGTCGGTGACCGTGCGGCCGACACCGTCGAAGTTCGGGTCCAGGGGGGCGGGCCAGTTGTCGCCGATGTGCCGGTAGCGGCCGCCCGCGTTGGCCTGCCAGATCTCGACCAGCGAGTGCGGGATGCCGCGACCGTCGCCGTCGAGGAGGCGGCCGTGCACCAGGATGCGCTGCCCCTGCGGCTCTTCCGCGTGCTGGCGGGTGAGGTCGTTGTCCAGTTCGCCGAGGCGGCCCGGCCCGAGCAGCGGGCCGGTGACCTCGGTGAGCATCTGCGGCAACAGGACCAGCGGCTGCTTCGGGTGCCGGAGTTGCGTCGAGCGGTAGCCGGGCGAGTTCAGCGGCGCGTGCGTGCCGTCGGGGTCCCGCCGGTAGCGCGGCAGGATCAGCCTGTCACTCGTCGGTGCTGCCATAGCACGGTTTCCTTTCTCCTCACGCTTCCAGCACGACCGCGAGCCCCTGGCCAACGCCGATGCAGATCGCGGCCAGACCGTAGCCACCGCCCCGGCGGCGCAGTTCGTACGCCAGCGACGCGAGAACGCGCCCGCCGGAGGCGCCGAGCGGGTGCCCGATCGCGATGGCGCCGCCGTTGACGTTGACGATCGCCGGGTCGAGCTTCGGCCAGTCGGCGAAACAGGCCAGGCACTGCGCGGCGAACGCCTCGTTCAGCTCCACCGCGGCCAGCTGGTCCCAGCCGATCCCGGCGCGTTCCAGCGCGATCTCGGCGGCACGCACCGGGCCGATGCCGAACACGTCCGGATCGACACCCGCCGCGCCGCGCCCGGCGATGCGCGCCAGCGGCGTCCTGCCGATCCGGTCGGCCGCCGCCTGATCACCCAGCAGGACGGCGGAGGCACCATCGTTGAGCGGCGAGGCGTTGCCCGCGGTGATGGTGCCGTCCTTGCGGAACGCGGGCTTGAGCTTGGCCAGCTTCTCCAGCGTCGAATCGCCGCGAATGCCCTCGTCGCGGATCAGGTCGGTGCCGGGGACGGGCACGACGTGGTCGTCGTAGAAGCCCGCATCCCACGCCTTCGCCGCGTGGAGGTGGCTGCGCAGCGCGAACTCGTCCTGCGCCTCGCGGCTGATGCCGTAGGACTCCGCCAGCCGCTCGGTGCTCTCGCCCAGCGAGATCGTCCACTGCTCGGGCATCTCCGGGTTGACCATGCGCCAGCCCAGCGTGCTGGAATGCAGCGTCTGCGTGGCGGGCGAGTACGCCTTCTCCGGCTTGAGCAGGATCATCGGCGCGCGGCTCATCGACTCCACGCCGCCCGCGACGACCAGGGAGGCGTCACCGGTGGCGATGGTGCGGCTGGCCTGCATCACGGCGTCCAGGCCGGAACCGCACAGGCGGTTCACCGTGGTGCCGGGCACCGTGGTCGGCCAGCCCGCGAGCAGCGCGGCCATCCGCGCGACGTTGCGGTTGTCCTCCCCGGCCTGGTTGGCGTCGCCGAGCACGACCTCGTCGATCGTGCCGGGGTCGAGGTCGCTGCGGGAGGCCAGTTCGCGGAGGACGTGCGCGGCGAGGTCGTCCGGGCGGACCTTCGCGAGCGCGCCGCCGTAGCGGCCGAACGGGGTCCGGATCGCGTCGAGAACGTACGCCTCGCTCATCGCGCCGCCTTCAACGCACGCAGGGCCGCGAGCTCGGCCTCGGTCGGCGCGGGCGTGGTCCCCAGCTCCGGCGCGACCTTGAGGTCCCAGCCGGTCGCCTCCCTGACCTGCTCGACCGTGACGCCCTCGTGGATCTGGGTCAGCACCAGCTCAGCGGTCTCCGGGTCCGGCCGCATCACGCCGAGATCGGTGATCACCAAGGTCGGACCGGCGCCGGGCAGGCCCAGCTTCTCCCGCTCGCCCTTGCCGCGGCCGTGGCCGAACGAGGTGATGAAGTCGACCTGGTCGACGAAGCTGCGCTTGCTCTGCCGCACGACGACGTAGACCTCGTGGCAGCTCGCGGCGATCTCCGGGGCACCACCGGCACCGGGCAGGCGGACCTTCGGATCGGCGTAGTCGGTGCCGATCACGGTGGTGTTGATGTTGCCGAACTTGTCCAGCTGGGCGGCGCCGAGGAAGCCGACGTCGATGCGGCCGGGCTGCAGCCAGTAGTTGAACACCTCCGGCACGCTGATCACGGCGTCCGCGGTGTCGGCGAGGATGCCGTCGCCGATCGACGCGGGCAGCCGGGTCGGCTTCGAACCGAGCGTGCCGGACTCGTAGATGAGCACGAGGTCGTCGGCGTGGGTACGGCGCGCGAGGTTGGCCGCGGTGGAGGGCAGGCCGATGCCGACGAACACCTTCTGGCCGCCGGAGAGGGCCCGCGCCGCCGCAACGGACATCATCTCGTCGGACGTGTACGTCCGCTCGGCCGTCGCTGTCACTGGGCCACCTCCGTCGTGAATACCTTCTCCTCAAGCCACTGCTGGAACGAGTCCCTCTCCCGCCCAATGGAATCCCAATACGCGTAGTACTCGTTGTCGCGTTCCGAGTACCCCGCCGCGTACGAGGGATGTGCGCCGTTCGGGACCTCGGCGACGGTCGTGACGGCCCAGGTCGGCAGGATGACCTGGCCGGGGACCGGGGTCAGCTCGTCGACGACCTCCTCGACCGTGACCAGGCTGCGCTTCGCGGCCAGCACCGCTTCCTTCTGCACTCCGACCAGGCCCCACATCTGCACGTTGCCCGCGCGGTCGGCCCGCTGCGCGTGGATGATCGACACGTCCGGGTTGATCGCGGGCACCGCGGCCAGTTCCTCGCCGGTGAACGGGCAGGTGATGGTCTTGATCGTGTCCGTGTGCTTCGGCAGGTCGGTGCCCCGGTAGCCGCGCAGCACGGCGAACGGCAGCCCGGAGGCGCCGGCGACGTAGCGGTTGGCCATACCCGCGTGGCTGTGCTCCTCGATCTCCAGCGGCACCGGCCACGAGTTCTGGACGGCGTCGCGGAACCGGTGCAGCGAGCCCACGCCCGGGTTGCCGCCCCACGAGAAGATCAGCTTCTTCGCGCAGCCGGCACCGATGAGCTGGTCGTAGACGATGTCCGGGGTCATCCGGACCAGCGTGAGGTCCGTGCGCCGCTGGCGGATGATCTCCTGCCCCGCGGCGTGCGGGATGAGGTGGGTGAATCCTTCGAGGGCGACCGTGTCCCCGTCGTGCACCAGCTGGGCGACGGCGTCACGGAGCGACGTGATCTCGGCCATTGAGCTGCTTTCGTTCGCATTCCGCACACAAGTTCTACATATGAACATAGTCGCTCGACAGAGGCGGCGCAAGGAAACCGACGGGCATGGAAAGGTGTTCCCCATGCGAATCGTGGTGACGCGGCGGATTCCGGAAGCGGCGATGGTGGTGCTCCGCGAGACGGGCGAGGTCTGGATGTCCGGCGAAGACCGGCCCCTCACGCCCGAGGAGCTGCGCGAAGCGGTGCGCGGCGCGGACGCGGTGGTGGGCATGCTGCACGACCGCATCGACGGCACCGTGGCCGACGCGGCCGGGCCGCAACTCAAGGTCGTGGCCAACGTGGCCGTCGGCTACGACAACGTCGACGTGCCCGCGCTCGCCGAACGGGGCGTGACCGTCACGAACACTCCGGGCGTACTGACCGACGCGACCGCCGACCTGGCGTTCGGGTTGCTGCTCGCGGTCACCCGCCGCCTCGGCGAGGGCGAACGGCTGCTGCGGGCACGGCAGCCGTGGTCGTTCCACCTCGGTTTCCTGCTCGGGTCCGGACTGCAGGGCAAGACGCTCGGCATCGTCGGGCTCGGCCAGATCGGCCAGGCGATGGCCCGCCGCGCCCGCGCGTTCGGGATGCACATCGTCTACAGCGGACGGTCGCGCGCGAAACCGGCGGCCGAGGCGGAGCTGAGCGCCGAGCACCTGTCGTTCCCCGACCTGCTGACCACGGCCGACGTGGTGTCACTGCACTGCCCGCTGACCCCGCAGACGCGCCACCTCATCGACGCCGAGGCCCTGGGCGCGATGAAACACAGCGCATTCCTGGTCAACACCACGCGCGGCCCGGTCGTGGACGAGCCCGCGCTGGCCGACGCGCTGCTGCGGCGCGAGATCGCCGGGGCCGGGCTGGACGTGTTCGAGAAGGAGCCGGAAGTCGAGCCACGGCTGCTGGAGATGGACAACGTGGTCGTCACACCGCATCTCGGCTCGGCGACGGTCGAGACACGCACCGAGATGGCTCTCCTCGCGGCCCGCAACGTGGCGGCCGTGCTCGCGGGCGAAGGCGCCATTAATGAGGTGCGGCCGGGCGGTGATCGCTCCTAGTCTCCGGGGCGTGCGATTCGACAGCCAGGTCCTGATCCTCGACGCCGACGACACGCTGTGGGAGAACAACGTCATCTTCGAGCGGGTCATCGACGACTACCTGGACTGGATCGCCCATCCCACGCTCGACCGGGCCGCCGTGCGCGAGATCCTGAACGACATCGAGCGGGCGAACACGGTCACGCACGGCTACGGGACCAGGGCGTTCCTGCGGAACCTGGCCGAATGCTTCGAGAAACTGAACGAGCGCCCGGCGACGGCCGCCGACCGCGCCCGTATCGAGGAACTGGCGCACGCGCTGATCCACCACGAGGTCGAGCTGATCCCGGGCGTCGCGGACACGCTCGACGAGCTGGGCACGCGGCACGAGCTGTTGCTGCTGACCAAGGGCGACCGGGAGGAACAGCAGCGCAAGGTCGACGCCTCCGGCGTCGCGCACCACTTCGGCGAGGTGCGCATCGTGCCGGAGAAGCATGCCGACGTGTACCGCGGCCTGGCGGCGGAGCGGATGCTTCCGCCGGAGACGACGTGGATGGTCGGCAACTCGCCGAAGTCCGACATCCGCCCGGCCCGCGCGGCCGGCCTGAACGCGGTGTTCATCCCGAACGCCCACACCTGGGTGCTGGAGCACGACGAACTCGACGAGTCCGATGACCGCGTTCTGCGGCTCGGCTCGTTCCGGGAGCTGCTGCACCACTTCTAAAACTTGCGCAGCACGCATCTTTGCGCGGCGCGCATGTTTTGCTATCGTCGGGTCATGGGCCTGCGGGAGCGAAAGAAAGCCGAGACGCGCTCGGCGATCAGCTGGGCGGCGATCCGGCTGGCGGTCGAGCGCGGGTTCGACAACGTGAAGGTCGAGGACATCGCCGAGGCCGCGGGCGTCTCCCCGCGCACGTTCAACAACTACTACTCCAGCAAGGGCGAGGCCATCGCGGCCCGCCACACCGACCGCGTCCGCAACCTCGCCGCGGCGCTGCGTGAGCGCCCGGCGGACGAGTCGTTGTGGGACGCGATCGGCGCTTCGGCCGTGGCCCAGTTCGGTCCGGACCTCGCCGCCACCGAAAACCCGGTGACGGATCCGGCGACCTGGACGGCAGGCGTGCGCGCGACGCTCGCCGCCCCCGCGCTACAGGGTGACCTGCTCAAGGCGGGAGCATCGGCGGAAGCCGAGATCGCCGCCGCGGTCGCCGACCGCACCGGCACCTCGCTCGACCGGGACCTGTACCCGCACCTGGTGGCGGCCGCGGTCGTGGCCGCCGTGAACACCGCGATCGGCCACCACCTGCGCACCGAGCGCCCGGTGGCGGACCTGCTCGCCGAAGCGCTCTCCCAGGTCGCCGCGGGCCTCACCCGGTAACTCCACTGTGGACAGCCAGCCCGGCGCGGTCGCCGGGCCGATGTTCCCTGCCCGGAAGGACTTCCCATGATCGACGTCGTCATCGCTGGCGGCGGGCCCAACGGCCTGATGCTCGCCTGTGAACTCGCACTCGCCGGCATGCGGCCGGTCGTCCTGGAGCGCCTGACCGAACCCGGCCACGAGCGCCGGGCGAACGGCCTCGTCGGCGAGGTCGTGCGCCTGATGGACCGGCGCGGCCTGTACGAGCGGCTGACCGGCACGCCCGGTGCGCCCGAACCCGTCCCCGGGTTCGTGTTCGGCGCCTTCCCGCTGCCACTGGCCGACCTGGACCACCACCTCTACACACTGGCGGTGCCGCAACGGCGCATCGAGGCGGTGCTCGCCGAACGCGCGGCCGAACTCGGCGTGGACATCCGTCGCGGACACGAGGTCACCGGCCTGGTCCAGGACGAGGACGCGGTGACCGTCGAGATCGGTGGACGCGAGCCGGTGCGGGCGCGGTTCCTCGTCGGCGCGGACGGCGGGCACAGCGTGGTCCGCAAGCTCACCGGTATCGGATTCCCCGGCGTCACCTCCGACGACTCCGTGGCGTACTCGGGCGACGTCACGGTTCCGCCCGAGCTGATCGGTCCCGGCGGCGAGCTGGTGGTCCCCGGGTTCGGTGTCATACCGCCGTTCCAGCACCTGCGGACCGACCGCGGACTGATCACCTGGGCCCCCTTCCCCGACCGGGACCCCATGGTCAGCACCACGGAGTGGGGACCTCCCGCCGAGGGCGAGGCGACGCTCGACGCACTGCGCGCCAGCGCCGCCCGCGTACTCGGCGCGGACCTGCCGCTCGGGCCACCGTCCGGCGAGGGCCCGCACCTGCTGCGCCGCCTGTTCGGGGGCAACACCCGGATCGCGGAGCGCTACCGGGACCGCCGGGTTTTCCTGCTCGGCGACGCCGCGCACGTCCACTCCGCGATCGGCGGCCCCGGCCTCAACCTCGGTCTCCAGGACGCGGTCAACCTCGGCTGGAAGCTCGCGGCGGCCGTGCGCGGCGAGGTGGACGTGCTGGACACCTACGAGTCCGAGCGGCGGCCGGTGGCCCAGCGCGTCGCGATGCACACGCAGGCGCAGTCGCTGCTGATCCGGCCGGGCGGCGACGTGACCGCGTTCCGCGAGCTGTTCGCGGAACTGCTGTCGCTGGGCGGCACCCGCCAGCACATCGCCGACCTGATGGCGGGATCCGACATTCGCTACGACATGGGGGCAGCCGGTGAGCGCGTCGGGTGGTTCGCACCGGATCTGCCGGGCCTGCGCGAACTCACCCGCGGTGGCCGTGCCCTGCTGCTCGATCCGGCCGGAACGCTGGACGCCGGACCCTGGCGGAAGTCCGTCGACGTCGTCGAGGCGCCCGGACTGGAGACCGCGTACCTGCTGCGACCGGACTGCTTCATCGCCTGGACCGGCGAGGGCGGCGACGGCCTGCATGACGCGCTCACGAGGTGGTTCGGCCCCGGAACCGACTGAGGGAGGACACCGCCGCGGTGTCCTCCCTCAGGAAAGTCCTCGGTGTCAGGCGGTCGGCGCTCCCGGTGCGTCCGGCTGCTGCAGGACGGCGAAGTTCAGCTGCCCCTGCTCGTCCTGCTGGACGTCGAGCACCTTGTCGTCCAGGAACATCGCGGCCTGCGGTTCCAGGAACACCTTCGCGCCCCCGTCCGCGCCCACGACCTGGTCCCCGTCCTCCGGGGCGGGGGCCACGGAGAGCGCCAGCTGGGCGCCGCTGTCCTGCTGGGCCTGCACGGCGAAGCGCAGGCCGCCGTTGTCGGTCTGGCCTTCCTGAGCCGTCAGGGCGCTGATGGCCTCGGCGGCGGCATCGGTCAATGCGAGCATCGTGTCAGTCCCTTCGCGTCACGTGCACTCGTAGTCCCGACCGTAGGGGCACGCGCCGGGCGGTGCTGTCCAGCACCGGACGTCATCGGCGATCACCCTGGGTTTCGCCAGGTCATCCCTTCTGTGATCGAGATCACACCGGATCCTCGTCCGGCGGCGTGCGAATCGCGTCCGGAACCGACCCCGGCGGATTGTCGGCCTTCTGGTCCGCCGCGTCGCCGAGCGTCTGCCCGGCGTCGGACCCGTACCGGCCCGTGTCATCCCGCGAGGCGTCCGCGTCGTCCACCGCGACGTCCTCCGGCCGCACATCGGGCCGCTCCTCCGCCAGGCGCTGGTCGAGGCTCTCGCCGTCGCGCACCTCGTTCGGTGTCGTACCGAAGCGGTCGGAAGCCATGTACCGCTCGGGTGGCTCGACGCCCTCCTCGAGCGGATCCACACGCAGACGGTCCTCGTCGAGGTCCTCCGCGCTGTTCAACGCGGCCGGATCGCTCTCCGCCGCATCGGGGACGGGATGGCCATGAGCCTCACTCATAGGTCCTCCTCACCTGCTGGTTCCGCCAAGGCGATACCCGACCGGCGGAACGGGCAAACCCGAGACCAAGGTCACGTGCTTGTACAGTACAAATGATTGCTGAGCGCAGGTAAATTCCGGGATATGACCGCGACGTGGATCAGCGGGCCGGCGCAGCGACGAGCGTCCCGGCCCGCCGAACACCACCCGGTCGCTTGGTACGTCGTCGCCGGAGTCCTCACGACCGGACTGCAGGAACTGCTCTTCCTCGGCGCCCGCCCGCTCACCGGCGCGCTGATCGCCAACATCGTCGCGATCGCGCTGACCACGGTGGGCAACACCGAGTTCCAGCGACGGGTGACGTTCGCCGGGCTACCCGTGTCACGCCTTCGATTGCACCTGCAGTCAGCCGGGACGTTCGCCTTCTACGCGAGCTACGGTTCGCTCGTCCTGGTGTCGTTACACCTGTTCACGCCGGAACCGTCGGCGACCCTGCAGGCCGTCACCCTCGCCATGGCGAGCGGACTCGGCGGGATCCTCCGGTTCGCACTCCTGCGCTGGTGGGTCTTCGCACAGCGGTGACCTGCACGTTGTCACATCGCCAAAAGGTGTGTCACTTGTGCGTTCCGTTGATCGCGGATGCTCGGTTCGCGCGCTCCGGAAGCGCGATCGAGCGGGGAGTTGCTGCAAATGGGGTATGTCTGCCGAATGCCTAGTTGAAATCTGGACTGCCGGGCCACCACCACTTACGATTACGCACAGTCGCATCGGTGGCGGGCCGGCAGGGACCCAGAGGGAGTGCCCGCTCACCGAGCGTAACACGAAAACGCGGGCCCCCGACGGCGACCGGTCGACGGGTCATCGTTATGTCGTTGGGGAGCCGACCATGCGAACGAGTGTCCCGCCCAGTACTGCCGGAAGAACCGAGCCCGAGGCGCCGGGGCTGACCCCCCAGGCGTTCCCTCGGGCATCACAGCGGCTCACGAAAGAAGAGCTCGACCCGGTCGTCCGCGAAGCCGCGACCGGTGAACGCGTCGCCGTGGAACGCCTGATCGAGATGATCACCCCGGTCGCCGTCCGGTACTGCCGGGCCCGGCTGGGCGGGCGTGACCTGTCCTACCTGTCCGCGGACGACGTGGCACAGGAGGTCTGCCTGGCCGTTCTGCACGCGCTGCCGCAGTACCAGGACCGGGGCGGATCGTTCCTCTACCTGGTGCACGCCATCGCGTCGAACAAGGTCGCCGACGCCTACCGGCTCGTTTCGCGCGACCGGTCGGACCCGGTGGCCGAACTGCCGGAACGCCCGCTGGCCGACAACGAGCCCGAGAAGCACGCGCTCGACGTCGACCTCGGCGACCGGATGACGAAGCTGCTCGCCACGCTTCCCCAGTTGCAGCGGGAGATCCTGACGCTGCGGATCGCGGTCGGGCTCTCGGCGAACGAGACGGCCGAAGCGCTCGGCATCTCGCCGGGCAACGTCCGCGTCACCCAGCACCGCGCCCTCGCCAAGCTCCGCGCCATGATCACCCGGGACGGTGACCTGATCGGTTAGTCCGGGTACGCCTCGGTGAGGGCGGGCAGGAGCTGGGACGAGGCGAAGTCGAAGAATCCGTCCTGGTGGTCGCCGCCGATCTGGACCAGTGCCAGATCGGTGAACCCGGCGTCGGCGAAGGCTTGTGCGCTCTTCACGATCGGCTCGACGTCCGGGCCGCACGGGATCGACCGCGCGACGTCGTCGGGGGTGACGAACTGGGTCGCGCCGGCGAAGCCCGACGTGCCCGGGAGCTCGGCGTTGACCTTCCAGCCGCCGCCGAACCAGCGGAACTGCTCGTGCGCGCGCTGTTGGGCGGCCTCCGGGTCCGGATCCCAGCAGACCGGCAGCTGCGCGTACTTGCGCGAGGTGTCCTGACCGAGCTGGGCGCGTTCGTCGTCCCACGCCCGGCACAGCTCGGGCTTGGGCTCGGTCGCGATGAGCGCGTCGGCCACCGGGGCGAACCGGGTGACGGACTGCCCGCCGGACACGGCCACGCCGATCGGGGTGCGGCGCTCCGGCAGGTCCCACAGCTTCGCCGAGTCGACGCGGTAGTGCTGCCCCGAGTAGTCGACGTACCCGCCGTCGAAGAGGTCACCGATGATCGCGACGGCCTCGCTCAGCATTTCGTGCCGCACGTTCGCCGGTGGCCACCCGCGACCGACGACGTGCTCGTTGAGGTTCTCGCCCGCACCGAGCCCCAGCGTGAACCGGTCGCCGGAAAGCAGGGAGATGGTCGCCGCTTTCTGCGCCACCACCGCCGGGTGGTACCGCATGGTCGGACAGGTCACGAAGGTCAGCAGCTCCGCGCGCTCGGTCACCTGGGTGACCGCGCCCAGCACGCTCCACGCGTACGGCGCGTGTCCCTGTTCGTCGAGCCAGGGCGAGTAGTGGTCGCTGCACACCTCGAACGCGAACCCCGCCTCCTCGGCGGCCGCCGCGTGCCGGACCAGCTCCCGGGGCCCGGCCTGTTCGGTCATCAGGGTGTAACCGAAACGCACTCCTGCTCCTTTTCCGCCTCGGCGCTCTCGAGCAGCTGCTTGCGGCGCGTGATCATCGCGCGGCGCTCGGTCTCGTCGAGCCCGCCCCAGACGCCGAAGGGCTCCTCGGCGGTCAGCGCGTGGTGCCGGCATTCCACGATCACCGGACACGACATGCAGATCTGCTTCGCGCGTGCGACCCGGTTCGCGCGGGCGAACCCGCGTTCGCCGTCCGGGTGGAAGAACACCGCACTGTCCAGGTTCCGGCAGTTGCCGTGCCGCTGCCACTCCCACGTTTCGGCAACGGGCACCGGGAGCCTTGACGTGTCCGCCATCTCGACCTCACCTCCGCGACCATCTCGGTTGCGCGCAGGACTACCCCGGTTTTTCGGCCACTACACCTGTCGGCTCACCGCCAGCCGCTTCTCGAACCAGTGATCGGCGTACAAGCGCTGAGCGGGGGCTTCGATCTCGCGGTAGCCGTGTTTGGCGTAGAGCCTGCGAGGCTCCACCAGATCGTGTCGCGTGTCCAGTCTCATGCGGGTCGAACCAAGTCGCTGAGCTGCGATTTCGGCCGCGCGCAGCAGGTGGGCGCCGCCACCCTGGCCGCGTGCTGAGGGATAGACGAACAGCCGGGTCAGTTCGGTGATCGTGACGTCGACCACCCTGATCCCGACGCAGCCCATCACCACATCGTGCGACCGCGCGAGCAGGAAAGCCCGGTCGGCGGCACCAGATCGGCGCTCGGATCGTCCGTCATGGCGGCGTCGAGTTCGTCCACCGTGGCGGGACGGCCGTAGTAGCGGCTGGCCACTTCGCCGAAGTAGTCCCGCAACACCCGCGCGGCGGCGGGGTCGGTCACGGGGACCGGGCTGATCGTCCACATGAGCGCATGATCCCGCGCCCGTCGAGTGGTTTCGGGTGATCGGCCGGGCTAGTACATTTCCGGAATGGCGAGTGAAGCCGACGTGTGCGGGCGCTGGGAGCGACTCGAGGAGCTGAGCGACCTCGAGGCGGCGCGCGCTGCCTTGTCCGCACTCGAAACCGGGGAGGATGTCGCGAAGCCCTTCCGGCGTCGCGTCACCCGCCGGATGCCTGATCCGGAGCGGCGGTCGACGCCCGGCGCCCGGATACTCAAGCGCAAGCTCGGCCGCTGATCACCGGGACCGTTATCGTGGCCCGCATGGTCCACGACGTGGTTCTGTTCGGCGCCACCGGGTTCACCGGGCGGCTCACCGCGGAGTACCTGGCCCGGCACGCTCCCGAGGGCTGTCGCTGGGCGCTCGCGGGCCGCAGCCGCCCGAAGCTGGAGGGTGTGCGGGACAGCCTGGGGCCGCGGTTCGCCCGGCTGCCGTTGCTCTACGCCGACGTCACCGACCCCGCCTCGCTGAAAGCGGTTGCCGAGTCCAGCAGGGTCGTGATCACCACCGTCGGGCCGTACGTGCGGTACGGAGAGGCACTGGTCGCCGCCTGCGCGGAAGCCGGCACCGACTACGTGGACCTGTGCGGCGAGCCCGAGTTCACCGACCTGATGTACGTCCGCCACCACGCGCGCGCCGCCGAAACGGGAGCGCGGATCGTGCACGCCTGCGGTTTCGACTCGATCCCGCACGATCTCGGCGTCCACTACACGGTCCAGCAGCTGCCCGACGACGTGCCGATCCGCGTCCGCGGCCAGCTGCGCGTCGGCGCGACGTTCTCCGGCGGCACCTACGCCTCCGCGCTCGGCACCGCCTCCCGGCTGCTGCCGATGCTCCAGGCCGCGCGGGAGCGCCGGAAGGTGCAGCACGAGCCCGCGGGACGGCGGGTGCGCGCGGTGACCGGCACCCCGCGCCGCGACGGCGAGACCGGCCACTGGCTGGTGCCGCTGCCCACGATCGACCCGCGGATCGTGGTCGCCTCCGCGCGCGAGCTGCCCCGCTACGGCCCGGACTTCACCTACAGCCACTACGCGGCGGTCAAGCATCTGCCGGTACTGGCGGGCGGGCTCGCCGGGGTGGGCGCGGCGGTCGCGCTCATCCAGCTGCCACCGGTGCGCAAGGCGCTGGGCAACCTGCGCAGACCCGGCGAGGGCCCGAGCGAGCAGCGGCGCGCCAAGTCGTGGTTCAGTGTCCGGTTCACCGGTGACGGCGGCGGCAAGCGGGTCGTCACCGAGGTCTCCGGCGGCGACCCCGGCTACGACGAGACGGCGAAGATGCTCGCCGAGTCCGCGCTGTGCCTGGCGCTGGACGAGCTGCCGTCGCGCTCCGGGCAGCTCTCCCCCGCCGCGGCGATGGGCGACGCCCTGCGCACACGCCTCAAGAACGCCGGCATAGTGTTCCGGACACTCCCGTCGTGAACGGAACCACCCGCGCGGGGGATACCGCCGACACGTAAGCCCACCTGCTTAAACACAGTTCAAACCTGGCCTTACAGTGATCGTATGGCCCGACTGACCCGCGCCGAAAGCCAGGCGCACACGCGCCGACGGCTCCTCGCCACGGCCACCGCGCTCTTCCTCCGCGACGGCTTCACCGCGACGTCGCTGGAGCGGGTGGCCGACGAGGCGGGGTTCTCCAAGGGCGCCGTCTACTCGAACTTCCGCAACAAGGACGAGCTGTGCCTGGCCGTCCTCGACGGGGTCCGGGCGGAGAAGGCGGCGACGGTCGGCGAGGCGCTGTCGCGCACCGAGAGCCTGGAGGACCTGCTGCGGGTGTTCACCGTATGGGCCGAGGGCAGCGCCGGTGACCAGGAATGGATCCGGCTGGAGGCGGAGTACCTGCTCAACTGCCGGCGCGACCCGGCGCTGCTGGCCGATCTGGCCCGCAGCAACGCCGGGATCTCCGACCGGATCACGCAGCTGCTGACCACCAACTCGCGTCGCCTCGGCGTGCGGTTGCCGATGGACGTCCGGCACGCGGCCCACGCCCTGTTCGGCATCACCATCGGGCTCGGCCTGCTGCGCTCGGCCGATCCGGCCATCGGCGCCGAGCCGTTCACCGCCGTCGTGCGGCTGCTCGCCCAGCCCGCCGCCGGGGTCAGCGTGCCGGAGGCGCGTGCGGCTTCCGGCGCTTACGCCGATCCGAAGCGGGACTGAGCAGCAGGTCAGCGCGCCGGCAGCGCGTGCAGCTTCACCTGGCTCAACCGGCTCTCGCGAACCCGGGCCGTCAGGTACGTGTGTACCGGCTGCCGCCGCCGATCCGTCGGCGAACCGGGGTTGAGCAGGCGTAACCCGTTGTCCGCCACGGTGTCCCACGGGATGTGGCTGTGCCCGAACACCAGCACGTCGGTGTCCGGGTAGTCGCGCGCGCACCGCTGCTCACGGCCCTTCGCCGGGCCGGTCTCGTGCACCACCGCCAGCCGCAGCCCGTCCAGCTCGGCGCGGGCCACCTCGGGCAGCCGCGCCCGCAGGTCCGGGCCGTCGTTGTTGCCGTACACGCCGATCAGGCGCTTGCTGCGCGATTCCATCTCGTCGAGCAGCGCGACGTCCACCCAGTCGCCCGCGTGCACCACCACGTCGGCTCGTTCGACCTCCCGCCACAGCTGTCCGGGCAGATCACGCGCGCGCTTGGGCACGTGGGTGTCGGCGGTCACGAGCAGCAGCATGGTCACCGGTGTATCACGGCGGACCACCCGGAGCAGGGCACCGTCGTCCCCGCCCGTAACCTTCATCCGGGTTGTCCGGATCAGGAGGGGTGAGCCTTGACGCAGGAACCCGCATGGCCCACGTCCGACGACGAGCGGACCGAGGTCATGGCCCCGGTTACCGACGTGCTGCCGAAGGTGCCGCAGGAGCCGCAACGCAAGAAGAAAACCGTCCGCCGTGGCGTGATCGTCGCCGCGTCGGTGCTCGGCGTGCTGGCCGCGCTGTACGCCGTCGACCTGCTCGTCAGCCAGGGCACCGTCCCGCGTGGCGTGACGGTGGCCGGCGTCGACGTCGGCGGCCTCAAGCGCAGCGAGGCCGAGAACAAGCTGCGCGACGAGATCGAACCGCGGCTGACCGAGACGTTCCCGGTGCGCGCCGGCGACGCCACCGCGGCGATCGACCCTGGCACGGCGGGGCTGACGCTCGACTGGCCGTCCACTTTGGACCAAGCCGGTGACCAGCCGCTCAACCCGTTCACCCGCATCGCGTCGTTCTTCAGCGACCGCGAGGTGGGCGTGGTGACGCACGCGGACGACGTGAAGCTGACCGCCGCCATCGAGGGGCTCCGGGACCGCACCGACCGGCTGCCCGTCGAGGGCACGATCCGGTTCGAGGGCGCCGAACCGGTCGCGGTGCCGCCGCAGCCCGGCCAGAAGCTCGAAACCGAGGGCGCCAAGGCCGAGGTACTGCGCAACTGGGCGACCGGCGAGACACTGCAGCTGCCGGTCGGCACCACGCCGGTGAAGGTCTCCGCCGAGGCGGTGCAGGCCACGCTCGACGGGTTCGCCCGGCCCGCCGTGTCCACCCCGCTGGTCATCCACGGTGAGGGCGCGGACGCGACGGTGGCGCCGGAGGCCGTCGCCGCCGCGCTGACCTTCGAACCCGGCGAAGGCGGCACACTGGTGCCCAAGATCGACAACAACAAGATCGTCGAGGCGGCCGGGCCGCAGCTCAAGTCCTCCGAGGAAGAGGGCAAGGACGCGCAGATCGTCTTCGACGGTGGCCGCCCCGCTGTCCAGCCGTCGGTGGACGGCAAGGGGGTCGACTGGAACCCGACCCTGGAGACCGTGTTCGACGTGCTCAAGGCGCCGGGCAAGCACGAGCTGACCGCGAAATACCACACGACCCCGGCGAAGGTGACCACCGAGCAGGCCAACCAGCTCGGCATCACCGAGGTGATCGGTGAGTTCTCGACCGGCGGGTTCGCCTCGGACTCGGGCGTGAACATCCGGACCGTGGCGCAGAAGGTCAACGGCGCGATCGTGAAGCCGGGCGAGACGTTCAGCCTCAACGGGTTCACCGGGCCGCGCGGGAAGGCCCAGGGCTACGTCGAGGCCGGTGTCATCGAGAACGGCGCGCCCGCCCGCGAGGTCGGCGGCGGCATCTCGCAGTTCGCCACCACGCTGTACAACGCGTCCTACTTCGCCGGGATGAAGGACGCCGGGCACAAGGAGCACAGCTACTACATCAGCCGCTACCCCGCCGCGCGGGAGGCCACGGTGTTCCAGAACCCGAACGGCAGCAGCGTGATCGACCTCAAGTTCACCAACGATTCGGACACCGGGGTGGCGATCCAGACGATCTGGACCTCCTCGTCGATCACGGTGAAGCTGTGGGGCACGAAGCGGTACGACGTGGAGTCGATCCCGGGGGCGAAGGACAAGTTCGTCCCACCCTCGGAGAAGCCGGGCCCGGCGCAGAACTGCCACGCGTCCAACGGCGCGCCCGGCTTCACCACGAGCGACACCCGCGTCCTGCGTGACGCGAAGACCGGACGCGAGGTGAAGCGCGAGACGCGCACGGTGCACTACAACCCGCAACCGAAGATCACCTGCCCCTGACCGGGCACCAAGGAGGGGCCGCGCCGGAACCGGTGCGGCCCCTCCTTTTTCGCGTCAGACGCCGGTGATGTCGTCGAGTCGTTTTTGAACGCCGTCCAGCACGCGGTCGACCGCGTAGTCGAACAGCTCGCCGAAGTAGTCCTGGTTCTTCCGCGGGTCCTGCAGCCTCTCCTGCACCGACTCGTTGAGCGTGGCCAGGCCGGACAGTTCCGGATCCGGCGGCGGCGCACCCCAGCCGCCGGAGATCTGCGCCTTCACCTCGTCCGCCTTGCGCTGGTCGTCTTCGAGCGAGATGAACAGGCAGGCCTGGCTGACGAGCAGGCGGCACACCATCGCCGCCTCGTCCTGGTCGAACCCCGCGCGCAGGAGTGTCCTCATCGCACGGTCCACAGTGGGCCCGCCGGCCTGCACGGAGGGACCGTTGAGCGCGACCCGCCGCGCCACGCCCGGGTACTGCATGAACACGGCACGGAGGTTCGTGAGGAACTGCCGCCACCAGTCGCGCCACTCCATCTCCGCCGGAGGCAGCTCGTACTTCGCGATGACCCGGTCGACGACCGCCGTCACGACCGTGTCCCGGTCACCCACATGGTGGTAGATCACCGCCGGGTAGGCGTCGACCGCGCCCGCGAGCTGGCGCAACGTCCACGATTCGACCCCGTGCCGGGCGGTCAGCTCGAGTGCCGCGTCGATGATGCGTTCCGGGGTGACCGCGGGAAGGCCCGCGGCGTCCCGGGAACGCGGCCGGCCGGGCACGGGAGCAGACTTCGCCATGGCGGTAACCCTAGCTCCCTCTTGTCGGACCGCCAGTCAGCGTGGCCGTCAATCGTGACGAAAACGGCTCGCCAACGCCGCCAGGGCCTGGAAGGCTGGACCGGCAAGCGCGTGACACCCAGGAGGTCGTATGTCCGAGAACACTGTTTCCTCAGGCGAATCGGAAGACGACGTCAAACGCCGGTTCCGCGAGGCACTCGAACGCAAGCAGGCCCACGCCCAGGGCTCCGGCCGTCAGGACCACGGCGGCGGCAAGGGCGGGCACGTGCACGGCCACGGGCCCGCCGCGAACAAGCGCACGTTCCGCCGCAAGAGCGGCTGACCCGCACGCCTCCCTTGCGCGGCATTGGTGGCGTCGAGCGCCACCAATGCCGCGGCGGGGAAGTCAGGAGCGGGCGGTGAGGATCGAGCGCAACCGTCCGACCTCGGACATGCGGCGCTCGGCCAGCCGGTCGGCCGCGGTGGCGGGCGGGACGCCCTCGGCCTTGGCCAGTTCGAACACGGCCTTCGTCGTGGCGAAGATGCCCGCCGCCTTGCGCTGGGCCCGCTCGAAGTCGAAGCCGTGCAGCTCGTCGCTGACCTGGATCACCCCGCCCGCGTTGACCAGGTAGTCCGGCGCGTACAGCACGCCGCGGTCCTGCAGCGACTTCTCGATGCCGGGATGGGCCAGCTGGTTGTTCGCGGCGCCGCAGACGATCTCGGCGCCCAGCTGCGGCACGGTCACGTCGTTGAGCGCGCCACCCAGCGCGCATGGCGCGAACACGTCGAGCGGCGACCGCAGCAGCGTCTCGTTGTCGGTGACGACCTCGACGGACGGGTGTGCCGCCCGGACGCGCTCGACCGCCGCCGCGGACACGTCGGTGACCGACACGCGCGCCCCGGCCTCGACGAGGTGCCCGACCAGGATGTGCCCGACCTTCCCCACCCCGGACACCCCGACGTGGCGGCCGGCCAGATCGGCACTGCCCCACCGGAACTCGGCGGCGGCGCGCATGCCCTGGAAGACACCGAACGCGGTCAGCACGGACGAGTCGCCCGCGCCCCCGTCGTCGCGGGAGCGGCCCGTGACGAAGCGGGTTTCGCGGGCGATGACGTCCATGTCCGGCACCGAGGTGCCCACGTCGCAGGCGGTGTAGTAGCGCCCGCCGAGTGACTGGACGAACCGGCCGTAGGCACGCAGCAGCGCCTCGGTCCTGGTGGTCGACGGGTCGCCGATGATGACGGCCTTGCCGCCGCCGAGGTCGAGCCCGGCGAGGGCGTTCTTGTAGGCCATCCCCTTGGACAGCGCGAGGACGTCGTCGAGGGCGTCGGCTTCGCGGGCGTAGGGGTAGAAGCGTGTGCCGCCGAGCGCTGGGCCCAGCGCGGTCGAGTACACGGCGATGATCGCCTTCAGGCCGGTCGCCTGGTCCTGGCAGTACACGACCTGTTCGTGACCGCTTTCGCGGCCGAACACTCCATCCGTCACGGTGGTGACTCCTCATCTGCGACCCGCCCGTCGGCGTTCGTGGCGCACGGGCGGGTGAGTGGTTGTGGTCGGAGCTTCCGGGAAGGTCGTTCCCTTCGGCCTCCACGGAGCAACTTAGCGGTCTTCGCCGGAAAAGCCATGGGAAGATCGGACGACGTCCGCGGACGCGGATGGTTCGGACGGACCAACGCCCGGCACCGTGTTGGCCGCTCCCGGCACCGTGTTGGCCCCTCCCGGCACCGTGTTGGCCGTTCGCGGTCACAGGTCGGCGCGGACGGACCACAGGTCGGGGAACAAGGGCTTGAACAAGGTGCCCCTCAGGTACCCGGCGCCGGACGAACCGCCCGTTCCCGCCTTGTCGCCGATGGTGCGCTCGACCATCTTCACGTGCCGGTACCGCCACTCCTGCACGCCCTCGTCCAGGTCGACCAGGTGCTCGGCCACCGTCGCGGGGCCGCGGTCGTCGGTGTAGACCCGCAGCAGCACCTCGCGGCGGTCACCGTCGACGTCGTACCCGTGCACGGACAGGTAGGTCAGGAACGAGTCGAACAGCGAGGGCTGCTCCATCGCCGCCTCGATCCGGGCCCGCGCCTCGCTGCCCTCCGGGTAGTGCGTGAAGGCGCCCGGGTCGCGTCGCCCGAGCACGGCCTCCAGCTCCCGGAACTGCGCCGACTGGAAGCCGCTCGCGGCGTCCAGCCGGGTGCGGAAGCTCGTGAACTGGCTGGGCGTCATCGTCTCCAGCACGTCGATCTGCGCGACCACGACCTTCAACACCGTCAGCACCCGCCGCAGGGTGCGGATCGCGTGGGCGGTGTCGCCCGCGGCGAGCTTGTCCCGCAGCCACGCCAGCTCGTGCAGCATCTGCTTGAACCACAGCTCGTACACCTGGTGGATCACGATGAACAGCAGCTCGTCGTGCTCCTCCGACCGCGGGTGCTGCGCGGCCAGCAGGTCGTCCAGCGCCAGGTACGAGGTGTAGGTCAGGGAGGCGTGCTCGTCGGTCACGGCAGCCCCGCGAGTGACTCGGCCGGCACCGGCTCGGGCAGGTCGTTGTCGGGCACCTCGCCCACGATGTCGACATAACGATCTTGACCGGTCTTCTGCGCGATGAGGGCCCGCGGCAGCAGGGGTGCGAGATCGTCCGGGCCGACCGGCTCGCGGGCACCGGGGTGCGGCGGCGGCGGTGGCGCGGGCAGGTCGGGGATCACGTTGTACCAGGTGGTCGGCGGGTCGGACTCGTCGAGCAGGTACTTCGTGCGAGGTGTCATCGGCGGGCACCCTCCCTCGTGACGGCTTGCCCAGCTTGGCGTGGGATGGCGTTCAATGGAAGACGTGCGCAGAACCATCGACTGGGCGGACGGGGCCGTCGAGATCATCGACCAGGTGGCCCTGCCGCGGGAGTACCGGACGCTGCGGCTCACGACCGTCGGCGAGCTGGTCGACGCGATCCGGCGGCTGGCCGTCCGCGGGGCGCCCGCGCTCGGCGGCGCCGGTGCACTGGGCGTGGCGCTGGCCGCCTTCGCCTGCGACGACGCGGACGCGGTGCGCGCCGACGCCGAACGGGTCGCGGCGGCCCGTCCGACGGCGGTGAACCTGAGCTGGGGCGTCTCCCGCGCGCTGACCCGCCTGGCGGAGGGGCCGGACGCCGTCCTCGCCGAGGCGCTCGCCGTCCTCGACGAGGACGAACGGCTCAACCACGAGGCGTCGGCCCGCGCCGCGGAGCTGATCCTCGAACGATGCTCGCGGCGCCCGCTGCGTCTGCTCACGCACTGCAACGCCGGGCGGCTGGCGACGGTCGGGTGGGGCACGGCGCTCGGCGTCGTCTGGCACCTGCACGCGGCAGGGCACCTGGAGTCCGTGCTGGCCGACGAGACGCGACCGCTGCTGCAGGGCGCCCGGCTGACCGCGTGGGAGCTGGCCGAGGCGGGCGTGCCGTACCGGGTGCTGCCCGATTCCGCCGCGGCCGCGGCGATGGCCCGCGGGATGGTGGACTGCGTGGTCGTCGGCGCCGACCGGATCGCCGCGAACGGGGACGTGGCGAACAAGATCGGCACCTACGGCCTGGCGATCGCCGCCGCACGCCACCGGCTGCCGTTCGTGGTCGTGGCGCCGTCTTCCACCGTGGACCCGGAATTGGCGTCGGGCGATTCGGTCGTGATCGAGGAACGGGCGGCGGAGGAGATCACGACGTTTTCCGGCCTGCCGGTCACCCCGGACGGGACAAAGGTGTTCAACCCGGCATTCGACGTGACACCGGCCGAGCTGATCACCGCCGTGGTCACCGAAAAAGGCCCGATGGTGCCGTGAATTCCCTTTGCCGGGTTCCCTACTTTCTTCGGTAAATTCGCCGGTGCGCTGGCTTTTCCCGGGCGCGGTTCTAATGTCGGCGCAATGCGAAGAGCTTTGACCGTTGCCGCGTCGCTGGCACTGGCGGGTGGCGTGCTCGCCGCGCCTGCCGCCGCCGCGCAGGGACGTGCCGTGATCCCGCTGTCCCATCCGCTGTGGGCGACCCCGCAGACCAAGGTCGCCGATTCCACCTCGTCCGCGGAGCTGAGCTTCCGGGTGTACCTGACGATGCGCGACCAGGCCGCCGCCGACGACGCCGCCCGCGCGGTGTCCGACCCGTCCAGTTCGTCCTTCCGCCAGTACCTCACGCCGGACCAGGTCCGGGACTCGTTCGCGGCGAGCGACCAGACGGTCTCAGCGGTGCGGAACTGGTTGTCCGGCAGCGGGTTCGCGGTCGGGGACATCCCGGCCAACCGGGCCTACGTCGAGGCGACCGGCACCACCGGCCAGGTCGAGCGGGCATTCGGCGTCGACCTGGCGAAGTACCGGGTGGACGGGCAGGTACTGCGCGCCGCGGACAAGGAGCTGTCGGTGCCGTCGGCGTTGTCCGGCGACGTGCTCGGGGTGATCGGCGTCGACCAGGCGACCGCCCTGATGAAGCCGGACCGCACGGACGGATCGCCCGCGGACGTGCCGCCGTCGGACGGTTTCCGCAACGCCGCGCCGTGCGGCACCTACTACGGTGAGAAGACCGACACCACCGACCCGGCGTACGAGGGGCAGCAGTTGCCGTACGCGCCGTGCGGCTACACGCCCGCGCAGCTGCGGTCGGCCTACGGACTGGACAAGGTGCACTCGGACGGCCGCGGCACCACGGTGGCCATTGTGGACGCTTTCGCGTCACCCACGCTCTACGCCGACGCGGCCGAGTACGCGAAGCGCAACGATCCGGCGCATCCGCTGCGGCGGTCGCAGTTCGCGGAGAAGGTGTTCCCGGCCAACGTGGACCAGGAACCGCCGGACCAGTGCGACGCGGCGGGCTGGTACGGCGAGCAGACGCTCGACGTCGAGGCCGTGCACGCGATGGCCCCCGGCGCGGACATCCTCTACGTCGGCGGGTCCGACTGCCAGGACGCCTCGCTGGACGAGGCGCTGAACTGGATCGTGGCCGGGCACCGGGCGGACATCATCTCGAACTCCTACGGCGACGCGGGCGAGGACATCCCGGCCGCCGAGGTGCGGGTGTGGACGCAGATCGCCCAACAGGCGGCGCTGGAGGGCATCGGCGTCTACTTCTCCTCGGGCGACAACGGTGACGAGGCGGCGCGGCTCGGTTCGCCGTCGGCGGACTTCCCCGCCTCGGACTCGTGGGTGACCGCGGTGGGCGGCACGAGCCTCGCGATCGGCGCGGACGGCAGGACGGTGTTCGAAACCGGCTGGGAGACCGGCAAGAGCACGCTCACCGACGGCACCTACGGTCCGGCGGCGTACACGTCCGGTGCGGGCGGCGGCACGAGCGTGCTGTTCGACGAGCCGTTCTACCAGCGGGGCGTGGTGCCGGACGCGCTCGCCGCGAAGAACCAGCGCGGCAAGGCGCGGGGACGCGTGGTTCCCGACATCTCGGCAGTCGGCGACCCGAACACCGGTTTCCTGATGGGCCAGACGCAGACGTTCCCGGACGGCGTGTACTACGACCAGTACCGCATCGGCGGGACGAGCCTGTCTTCGCCACTGCTGGCCGGGATCATGGCGGTGTCGGACAGCCTGAGCGGGTTCCACCACGGGTTCATCAACCCCGTGCTGTACCAGGTCGGTTCGCGAACCCCGGCGGTACGGGACGTGCGGCACGTCGATGGGGCCGTGACGCGGGTCGACTACGCCAATTCGGTGGATGCGTCGGAAGGCTTGATCACCTCGGTGCGTGAACTGGACTGGCAGTCGCTGTCGATCCACACGACGCGTGGATACGATGACGTGACCGGCCTCGGCGTGCCCAACGGACTGGCGTTCTTGTTGCTCCCGTAGCCGCTACGCGGGTTTTGCACTGCGCGCGCTGAAAGCGCCGGGCTCGCAAGCTCGCAACAAATTGTGGCCGCCCCGATTGGCCGCTCCGGGCGCCGTGTTTGCCGCTCCGGGCGCCGTGTTTGCCGCTCCGGGCGCCGTGTTTGCCGCTCCGGGGCGGGCACCCGGCCGCGAAACGCGCCCACCCCCGAACGGCTTGGCGCGATGCCCCGGCAACCGAACACTGAAAGATCGGGTTCGGGAGGCCCCAGAACGCCGAGTTACGCGCGTAGCGAGGAGCCGCGCGCAGCGAGGAGCCGCGCGCAGCGCAAACCCGCGCAGTGGCAACTCGAAGCAACTCGATATGTCTTCACCACCTGACCCTTCGCAGCCGCCAGATGACGATGAGGGCGTGCCGCCCAGCGGAACACCGTGGTTGCGTTTCCACGGCGCCGGCACGAGAGTCCGGGTTATGGATGCGACAGCGGTGCGGGAGGCGGCCGACCTCTTGCTGCGGGCCTACGCGGCGGGCAAACCCGTCGCGCCCCTGATCGAGACCTACCCGGACGCGACGGTCGAGGACGCCTACCGGATCCAGCTCGACCAGGTCCGGGTGTGGACCGACGACGGTGACGAGGTCAAGGGGCACAAGGTCGGTCTGGCGTCGGCGGCGATGCAGCGTCAGATGGGCGTCGACCAGCCCGACTACGGGCACCTGACCGGCAGCATGTTCCACCTGGAGCACCAGCCGATCCCGTCCGGGAACTTCCTGCAACCGCGCATCGAGCCGGAGATCGCGTTCGTGCTCGGGCGCAAGCTGTCCGGACCCGGCGTGACGGTGGCCGACGCCGTGCGCGCCGTCGACTTCGTGGTGCCCGCGCTGGAGATCGTGGACTCGCGGATCGAGGACTGGCGGATCTCGATCGTCGACACCATCGCCGACAACGCTTCTTCGGGCGGGGTGGTCCTCGGCAGCAGGCCGACGGCCCTGTCCACGGTGGATCTGCGCCTGGCCGGCTGCACCCTGCACGCGAACGGCGACCTGGTGGCCACCGGAGCGGGCGGCGCGGTGCTCGGTTCACCGCTGAACGCCCTGGTGTGGCTGGCGAACACGGTCGGTCCGCTGGGCATCGACCTGGAACCGGGGCACGTCGTGCTGCCCGGCTCGATGACCCGCGCCATCTCCCTGCGCCCTGGCGACACGGTGGTGTCGACGGTCGCCGGGCTGGGCAGTGTGACCGCGGTGTTCGGCTCGAAGGAGGAAGCGTGACCGAGTGGAGCATCGCCGAGGCGGCGCGGGTCCTGCTGGCAGCGGAGGACGCCGGAACATCCCGCGGACCTCTCACGGCTGAGTGGCCAGGGCTGGATGTGCGGACGGCCTACGCGGTGCAGGACGAGGCCCTGCGTCTGCGACTGTCGCGTGGCGAGAAGCTGATCGGCGTCAAACTGGGCCTGACCTCGAAGGCGAAGCAGGAACGCATGGGCGTGGACCGGCCGGTGCTCGCGTGGCTGACGGACGCCATGGTCCTGCCGTCTGCGGATCCCCTGCCGCCGCTGATTCATCCCCGGGCCGAGCCGGAGATCGTTTTCGTGCTGGGGTCACGACTTTGCGGGCCCGGCGTGACGGCGGCTACCGCGATGGAAGCCGTGTCCCGGGTTTACGGCGGCCTCGAGATCATCGATTCGCGGTACTCGGATTTTCGTTTCTCGGCAGCGGACACCATTGCCGACAACGCATCGTCGAGTGTCTTCCGGGTGGGCCCGGTGGGGATTGCGCCGGGGATCGATCTTTCGCTGGAGGCATGTCTGCTTGAGGTGGATGGAGCCGTCGTCGATTCGGCGACGGGTGCGGCTGTGCTCGGGAATCCCGGGGAGGCGTTGGCGCTGGCGGCCAATTCGATGGCCGATCGCGGGCTGGCGCTGGAGGCCGGGTGGATCGTGCTGACCGGCGGGATGACCGATGCCGTACCGGTTTCGCCGGGCGCGCGGGTGGCAGCGCATTTCACGAATTTGGGATCGGTTACTGTTTCGGGTTGAGTTTTGGAGCCGCTACGCGATTTATCGACAAACGCCGTCTCGATTTCTCATTGTTTCTCCGGCCGAGCAGACGGCAGAACTCGGCTTTGGATCCGGCTGTCACCATTCGGCCAACACGCCGCCGCGAGCGGCAAACACGGCGCCCGGAACGGCCAACACGGCGCCCGGAACGGCCAACACGGCGCGGTGCGCGGCGTGTTGGCCGCTCGCGTTGGCGTGTTTGCCGTTCGTGGCGCTGTGTTTGCCGTTCCGCGCAGCGTGTTTGCCGCTCCGGGACCGGTACCCGGCAACGCGAGGCGACCCAGCTCCCGAACCACACCCGTCCCGCAACCCGATCCCCAGCCCCCTCGGTTGCCGAACACTGAAAGATCGGGTACGGGAGGACCAAGAACGCCAGGCGCGCCAGCGCCCAGGCGCCGGGGCGTAGCGAAGCGGAGTCGGCGCCCGAAGCCGCGCGCAGCGCAGAGCCACCCCCAGCGCAAACCCGCGTAGCGACAACTCAAGAAACCGGCTCGTGCCCCAGCTTCGTCAACCACAACCGGAACAACCGGTGCAGCGACTCGGCCCCCACCAGCTCCCCTGGCGGCTCGAACTCCTTCGGGTAGATCAGGAACCCCCGCTCCTGCTCCCCGCCCAGCCCGCCATGGGACCCGACGTGCACCTCGAACGGGGAAGCCTCCCCCGTCTCCGGATCCCAGCGCGAATTGATCATCACATCGGCACAGTGCGGGAACGTGTCCACTCGCCGTACCAAATCCGCGGCATGCGGCCCGTACGGCGCCAGCGGGTCCTCCCCGAGGATCTCCCCCGTCGCCAACCGGTGCACTCCGTCGCGCCCGAGGACGACCGGTCCATCCGCGCCACGCACCATCACGAAACCGACACCAGGGTGATCCACCAGAGCGGGCAGCAGGTCCGGATGCTCCCGCTCGATGGTCTCCAACGGAACACGCCCCTCGTGCTCCGTGAACGAAATCATCCCGACGTGCCCGGACACCACCGCGACCACCCCGGGCGCGACCCGGGCCACCTCGTGACGTTCCGAGTCCCGGGGACGGTGCTCGATGCGCCGTGCGCCGGTCACCCGTTCCCGCAAGCCCGTCGCCACCGGGCCCGCGGCAGCGGAATCCGGAGGCGGCCCGCCGCACAACCGCCCGACCAGCTCCTCCAGCGACTCCCCGAACCGGTGCGCGAACGCCCAGCCCTGCGTCTGCCCATGGTCCGACAGCACGACGAGGTGGTAGTCCCGCGGGCCGAGCCGGGCGGCCCGGTGCAGGCGGCCGATCTGCTGATCGATCCCGCGCAGCACGGCGAGGGTGTCGAAGCGCTCGATACCGGAGTGGTGGGCGACCTCGTCGTAGCCGAGGAAGTCCGCGTAGACCACCGGGCGGCCCACGAGCATGTCCTCCAGCACCGCGGACACCACGACGTCCCTTGAGATCACGGTCGTGCCGGTCCGGGCGATCGGGTAGATCCCGCCGCGCGGCACCCGCGGCACCACCCCGGCCCGCCGCTGCCGGGCGGAGGCCGAAACCTCCCGCAGCACGTCGACCAGCGCCGAACCCAGCGTGCGCAACGCGTTGACCGGATTGGCGAAGTAGGCGTAGTACCCGGCACCCACCCGGTCGACGCGGCGGCGGCGCAGGCCCTTCGGCAGCAGCACCGACACCGCGCTCATCGTCAGGCTCACGTGGGGCGCGTCACCGGTGAACAGGTTGCCGTGGCTGGCGCCGTCGCCCGCGAGCAGGCCGCGCCCGTCGGAGTGGCGGCGCTCGATCTCGGCCGCGTCACGCGGGTGCGCGCACGCCATCACGTGGTCGCGGTCCTTTTCGTACCAGCGGAAGCCGAGGATGTCGTGGTTCGAGCCGTGCAGGATGCCGCACACGCTCGCGCCGGTCTGCGAACTCCAGTCGGTCTGCCACCGCACCAGCGCGTGGCTGTCCTCGGCCAGCCAGCGGGCCAGCGTCGGCATGTCGCCGTCCCGCACCGCGCGGCGCACGACGTCGTACCCGAGCCCGTCGACCTGCAGGAAGATCAGCCCCGGCGGAACGTCGTCGGCGAGTTCCGGGTGCCGTCGCGACCGGCGCCGGGCACGCCGGAAGAACACCTCGTCCTCGTCCACCGCGAGCACACTGGAGACGATCCCGCTCACCACCGAAACCCCGACCACGACGAGGAACCCGGTGCGCAGCCCGTTGATCTCCACGCCGGGGACCGCGGCGAACACCGCCACCGCGCCCGCGCCGAGCAGCAGGAAGCTCCCGATGCCGAGGGTGAACAACGCGAGCGGCAACGCGACCCGCAGCACCTGCGGCCACACGACGGCGGTCAACAGGCTCAGCAGCAGACCGCACACCAGCGGCTGCCACCACTGCGGCATCGCGAAGCCGTCGAGCAGGTCGTCCATGCCCACCAGCGCGAGCGACGCGGTCAGCCACACCAGCGCGAACCGCGCGAGCGACCGTCCACGTCGGAACAGCCGGCCCCGATCCGCCGAAGTCATCCCCTGTTCCCCACCTTCGCGCGTTCCCGGCGGCGCCGCGCCACCAGGTTGACCACCACCGTCACCAGCAGTACCAGCACCGCGGCCAGCAGCGTCGCGACGAGTGGCGAGTCGAACAGCCCGCCACTGACCACCCCGAGCAGTGCGTAGGCGACCGCCCACAGCGCGCACGCCACAGCGGTCGCGGGCAGCAACCGCCGCCACGGGTAGGCGACCGCGCCCGCGGCGATCAGCACCGGGATCCGCCCGGCCGGCACGAGCCGCCCGACGACGATCAACATCCACCCCTGCCGCTCGAACCGCCGCCGCGCCGAAACGAGCCGCTCCGGTGCCTGCCCGCGCGCCAGCCACCGCACGGCCGCGTCACTGCCGAGCCGCGCGATCGCGAAGGTGACGACATCGCCCACCACCGCACCGGCGGTGGCGAGCAGCAGCACCAGGGGCAGCGACAGGTGCCCGGTCATGGCGACCGCGGCCGCGGCGCCGACGACCGCCCCCGTCGGGACGATCGGCACGATCGAACCGATCAGCACGCCGAGGAAGAGGGTCGGGTAGCCGACGGTCGAGAAGTCGGTCCAGTTCACCCGGTCACCTCACCACGCCCCGACGGTGCACCCGGCACAGCCCTCACCGGGAAATCTCCCGCAGCTCGACCACTTCACCCGGTTCGGTGACAGCGACGGTGGTCTCACCACGCACCGCGGCGGCGAACTCGCGTGGCGGGTCCACCAGCAACCGCCGCATCCGCCGCGTCCGCGCCAGGCCCGGCACCGCGAGCGTGCCCCAGTGCACCGGCACCGCCAGCCGCGGCCGCACCAGTTCCACGGCCTCCGCCGCGCGCGCCGGATCCAGGTGTCCCGGACCGAGGTTCGGGCCCCAGCCCCACACCGGCAGCAACGCGACATCGACCGGCCCCAGCTCGCGCATCCCGGGATAGAGGTCCGTGTCCCCTGCCACATACACGCGTGCGCCGGGAGCCTCCACGAGGTGACCGGTCGCGGGCGCCTGCGGCCCGTGTGTGAAGCGCGGCCCCCAGCGGTGTCCGGAATGGTCCGCCCGCACGGCGGTGACGCGCAGATCCCCGTCGGTGAACCGCTCGCCGACGTCCAGCTCCGCCACCGAACCGAACCCGCGCCGCCGCAACCACGCCCCGGATCCCCGCGGCACGACGATCGGAACGTTCCGGCGCAGCAGCCGCAGCGAAGGCACGTGCAGGTGGTCACCGTGCAGGTGGGAGATCAGCACCAGGTCGGCGTCGGCGTAGGTGGCCGGATCCAGCGGCGGGGCGACGCGGACCAGCCCGCCCACCGACTTCGTCAGCACCGGATCGGTCAGGACGATCCGGCCGGCGATCTCCAGGCGGACCGTGGAGTGGCCGAGGAAACGCAACGACAGACCGTCCACACCCCGAGTATCCCGGCCGGAGCGCGTCACCGCCCCGCTCCCGTGGTCTCCGCCTCCGTAACACCTTGATTACTTAATCGGACACTCACCCGAACCGGTGAACCGATCACGTGGGCCAACCAAGAGTAGCTTTACGCAGGTCAACGCTGGTTCAACGGTACTTCCACACGGGTGGCTGTCGCGTCAACGGCCGTATGGCATATGCCACGAGGTCCGGTCGACGTATGTCGATAACGGCGAATTCACATTACTGTCATAAGACCCGGCGAACCCGGGGGTAACTGGCGCGCCGCGGGAACCCGCCCACCACAACCCGGGTCGACGCTCGACGCGCGCCAGCGGCCCGAAGACGTGCCGACCGGCGGCCGCCCAACGACGTGTGGCCGGTGTATCGAGTCTTGCCCTCGTTCAGGCGACTCGTACTTCTGCTCTCGACTGACCATCGCGCAGGAGGGCTGTTGCGTTAACAACAGCCCGGCCGCGCCCGCGTGTGAGGAGACGGCCAGCCGTGACCCGCCACAGTGTGCGCAAGCCGGAAGGCTTGTACGACGCGCAATACGAGCACGACGCCTGCGGCGTCGCGTTCGTCGCCGACATGTCCGGCCGACGGACCCACGACATCGTCGCCAAGGCCCTGACCGCCCTGCGCAACCTCGAACACCGTGGCGCCAGAGGAGCCGAACCGGAGACCGGCGACGGTGCCGGGATCCTGATCCAGATCCCGGACGCGTTCTTCCGTGAGGTCACCGGCTTCACGCTGCCCGAGCCCGGTCACTACGCCGTGGGCACCGCGTTCCTGCCGCTGGACGAGACCGCCCGCGGCCGTGCCATGAGCGCCATCGAGGGCATCGTCGCCGAGGAGGGTCTGCGGGTTCTGGGCTGGCGCGCGGTTCCGGTGGACACCGAGCACGTCGGCCCGACCGCCGCCTCGACGATGCCGCACTTCGCGCAGCTCTTCCTCGCCTCGCGTGAGGGTCTGCGCACCGGGCTCGACCTGGAGCGCGCCGCGTTCTGCGTGCGCAAGCGGGCCGAGCACCTGCTGGCCGACGAGGACGTCTACTTCCCGAGCCTGTCGTCGCGCACGATCGTCTACAAGGGAATGCTCACCGAGCCGCAGGTGCCGCGGTTCTTCCCGGACCTGACCGACGAGCGCGTGACGAGCGCGATCGGCCTGGTGCACTCCCGCTTCTCCACCAACACGTTCCCGTCGTGGCCGCTGGCCCACCCGTACCGGTACGTGGCGCACAACGGTGAGATCAACACGCTGCGCGGCAACCGGAACTGGATGGACGCGCGCGAATCGATGCTCGCGACCGACCTGATCCCTGGTGACCTCAAGCGGATCTACCCGGTCATCACGCGCGGCGCGAGCGACTCGGCGAGCTTCGACGAAGTGCTCGAACTGCTGCACCTGGGCGGCCGCAGCCTGCCCCACTCGGTGCTGATGATGATCCCCGAAGCGTGGGAGAACCACGAGGAGATGGACCCCGCGCGGCGGGCGTTCTACGAGTTCCACTCCACGCTCATGGAGCCGTGGGACGGCCCGGCGCTGGTGTCGTTCACCGACGGTACGCAGATCGGCGCGGTGCTCGACCGCAACGGCCTGCGTCCGGCCCGCTACTGGGTCACCGAGGACGGCCTGGTCGTGCTCGCCAGTGAGGTCGGCGTGCTGGAGCTGGACCAGTCGACGATCGTGAAGAAGGGCAGGCTGGAGCCGGGCCGGATGTTCCTCGTCGACACGGCCGAGGGCCGCATCATCGACGACGAGGAGATCAAGGGGCAGCTCGCGGCCGAGCATCCCTACGGCGAGTGGGTCGACGAGGGTCTGGTGCGCCTGGAGGAGCTGCCGGAGCGCGAGCGCGAGGTGCCCACCCACTCGTCGCTGGTGCGCCGTCAGCAGGCGTTCGGGTACACCGAAGAGGAACTCGACACGCTGCTGTCGCCGATGGCGAAGGCCGGTGCGGAGCCGATCGGGTCGATGGGCAACGACTCCCCGCTGGCGCCGCTGTCGTCCGGGCCGCGGCCGATCTTCGACTACTTCATCCAGCTGTTCGCGCAGGTCACGAACCCGCCGCTGGACGCGATCCGCGAGGAGCTGGTGACCTCGCTGGGCACCGAGCTGGGCGCGCAGCCGAACCTGCTGGAAGCCACCGGCGAGTCCTGCCGCCGCGTCGTCCTGCCGTTCCCGGTGCTGGACAACGACGAGCTGGCCAAGCTGGTGCACATCAACGACGACGGCGATCTGCCGGAGTTCACCGCGGTCACCGTCCACGGCCTCTACGACGTGCACGGCGGCGGTGACGCGCTGCTGGCGCGCCTGGAGGAGATCCGCACCGAGGTGTCCAACGCGATCTCCGAGGGCGCGCGGCTGATCGTGCTGTCCGACCGCGGGGTCGACTCCGACCATGCGGCCATCCCGTCGCTGCTGCTGACCGGCGCGGTGCACCACCACCTGGTGCGGCAGAAGACCCGCACGCAGGTCGGGATCATCGCCGAGACCGCCGATGCCCGCGAGGTGCACCACATCGCGCTGTTGCTCGGCTTCGGTGCCGCCGCGGTCAACCCGTACCTGGCGATGGCCACGGTCGAGGAGCTGGCCCACGACGGCAAGATCCCGGGTGTCACGCCGCAGCAGGCCACCCGGAACCTGATCAAGGCGCTGGGCAAGGGCGTGCGCAAGACCATGTCGAAGATGGGAGTGTCCACCGTGGCCTCCTACACCGGCGCGCAGATCTTCGAGGCGCTCGGCCTGTCGCAGGAGGTCATCGACACCTGCTTCACCGGCACCACCTCGCGCCTGGGCGGCGTCGGGTTCGACGTGCTGCACGAGGAGGTCCGGCAGCGGCACGCCCGCGCGTTCCCGCGCGACGGGTTCCGCGCCAACCACCGCGAGCTGGCCGTCGGGTCGGACTACCAGTGGCGGCGCGAGGGCGAGCCGCACCTGTTCAACCCGCACACGGTCTTCAAGCTGCAGCACTCCACGCGCGCCGGCCGCTACGACGTGTTCAAGGAGTACACCAGCTCGGTCGACGAGCAGTCGAAGAAGCTGTTCACGTTGCGTGGCCTGTTCGAGTTGAAGGAGGGCGTGCGCCCGCCGGTGCCGGTCGAGGAGGTCGAGCCGGTCTCCGAGATCGTCAAGCGGTTCGCCACCGGCGCCATCTCCTACGGTTCGATCTCGCAGGAGATGCACGAGACACTGGCGATCGCGATGAACCGGCTGGGCGGCAAGTCCAACACCGGCGAGGGCGGCGAGGACCCGGAGCGGCTCTACGACCCCGAGCGGCGCAGCGCCGTGAAGCAGGTCGCCAGCGGCCGGTTCGGCGTCACGAGCGAGTACCTGGTCAACGCCGACGACATCCAGATCAAGATGGCGCAGGGCGCGAAGCCCGGCGAGGGCGGTCAGCTGCCCGGCGCGAAGGTGTACCCGTGGATCGCGAAGACGCGGCACTCCACGCCGGGTGTGGGCCTGATTTCCCCGCCGCCGCACCACGACATCTACTCGATCGAGGACCTGGCGCAGCTCATCCACGACCTCAAGAACGCCAACCCGGCCGCCCGCATCCACGTGAAGCTGGTGTCCGAGGTCGGCGTCGGCACGGTCGCGGCGGGTGTGTCGAAGGCGCACGCGGACGTCGTGCTGATCTCCGGTCACGACGGCGGCACCGGCGCCTCGCCGCTGTCCTCGATCAAGCACGCGGGCGGTCCGTGGGAGCTGGGCCTGGCCGAGACGCAGCAGACGCTGCTGGCCAACCGGCTGCGCGACCGGATCGTGGTGCAGACCGACGGCCAGCTCAAGACCGGCCGCGACGTGGTGATCGCCGCGCTGCTCGGCGCCGAGGAGTTCGGCTTCGCGACCGCGCCGCTGGTGGTGTCGGGCTGCATCATGATGCGCGTCTGCCACCTGGACACCTGCCCGGTCGGTGTGGCGACGCAGAACCCGAAGCTGCGCGAGAAGTTCAGCGGCAAGGCCGACTACGTGGTGAACTTCTTCGAGTTCATCGCGCAGGAGGTGCGCGAGTACCTGGCCGCGCTGGGCTTCCGGTCGATCGAGGAGGCCGTCGGGCACGCCGAGGTGCTCGACACGCGGCAGGCCGTCGACCACTGGAAGGCGCGCGGGCTGGACCTGTCGCCGATCTTCCACGTGCCCGAACTGGAGCCGCGTGCGGCGCGGCACCAGGTGGTCGCGCAGGACCACGGCCTGGACAAGGCGCTGGACAACACGCTGATCCAGCTCGCCGAGGGCGCGCTGAACTCCGGCGACAAGGTGCGGCTGGAACTGCCGGTGCGCAACGTCAACCGGACCGTCGGCACCATGCTCGGATCGGAGCTGACCAAGCGGTGGGGCGGTGAGGGCCTGCCGGACGACACGATCGACGTGACGTTCACCGGCACCGCCGGGCAGTCGTTCGGCGCGTTCCTGCCGAAGGGCATCACGCTGCGGTTGTTCGGTGACGGCAACGACTACGTGGGCAAGGGCCTCTCCGGTGGGCGCATCATCGTGCGGCCGCCGAAGGAGGCGAAGATCGTCTCCGAGCAGAACATCATCGCGGGCAACGTGATCGGCTACGGCGCGACCGGCGGGCAGATCTTCCTGCGCGGCAAGGTCGGCGAGCGGTTCTGCGTGCGCAACTCCGGCGCCGTCGCGGTGGTGGAAGGCGTCGGCGACCACGGCTGCGAGTACATGACCGGCGGCAAGGTGGTGGTGCTCGGTTCGACCGGGCGCAACTTCGCCGCGGGCATGTCCGGTGGTGTCGCGTACGTACTGGACTCCTCGCCGTTGCGGGTCAACCGGGAGATGGTCGACGTCGACCCGCTGGACGACGAGGACGTCGAGTTCCTGCGGGACGCGGTCGAGGCGCACTTCGTGGAAACCGAGTCGCCGGTGGCGCGGGCGCTGCTGGCCGACTGGGAGGCCACGATCACCCGGTTCGCCAAGGTCATGCCCAAGGACTACAAGCGAGTACTGGCCGCGCGGGCGGAAGCCGAGCGCGACGGCCGGGACGTGAACGAAGCCATCATGGAGGCCGCTCATGGCTGACCCCAAGGGTTTTCTGACGACGCCGCGCGAGACGCCGAAGACCCGGCCGGTGCCGCTGCGGCTGCTCGACTGGAACGAGGTCTACGAGGACTTCGCGTCGAACAAGCTGGAGAAGCAGGCCGGCCGCTGCATGGACTGCGGCATCCCGTTCTGCCACCAGGGCTGCCCGCTGGGCAACCTGATCCCGGAGTGGAACACGCTGGTCTGGGGCGACGACTGGCGTGACGCGATCGAGCGGCTGCACGCCACGAACAACTTCCCGGAGTTCACCGGGACGCTGTGCCCCGCGCCGTGCGAAACCGCGTGCGTACTGGGGATCAACGACGACCCGGTGACGATCAAGCGGGTCGAGATCTCCATTGTGGACCGGGCGTGGGAGGAGGGCTGGATCACGCCGCAGCCGCCGGTGACCCGCACCGGCAAGAAGGTCGCGGTGGTCGGGTCCGGGCCGTCCGGTCTGGCGGCGGCGCAGCAGCTGACCCGCGCCGGGCACGACGTGGTCGTGTTCGAGCGGGCCGACGCGATCGGCGGGTTGCTGCGGTACGGCATCCCCGAGTTCAAGATGGAGAAGCGGCGGCTGGACCGGCGCCTGGACCAGATGCGGGCCGAGGGCACCGAGTTCCGCACCGGGGTGAACGTCGGGGTCGACATCACCGCCGAGCAGTTGAAGTCGGACTACGACGCCGTGGTGCTGGCCGGTGGCGCGACCGCGTGGCGTGATCTGCCGGTGACGGGCCGGGAGACCACCGGCGTGTACCAGGCGATGGAGTTCCTGCCGCTGGCCAATCGGGTCGCGGCGGGCACGCTGGAGGAGACACCGATCTCGGCCGAGGGCAAGCACGTCGTGGTGATCGGCGGCGGTGACACGGGTGCGGACTGTGTCGGCACCTCGCACCGGCAGGGCGCACTTTCGGTGACGCAGCTGGAGATCATGCCGCGGCCGCCGGAGTCGCGTTCGGACGCGCACCCGTGGCCGACGTACCCGATGATCTTCCGGGTGTCCTCGGCGCACGAGGAGGGCGGCGAGCGCCTGTACTCGGTGAGCACGCAGGAGTTCCTCGCCGACGAGGACGGGAACCTGCGGGCGTTGCGGCTGGTCGAGGTCCGCAACGAGGGCGGCAAGTTCGTCGAGGTCGAGGGCACCGAGCGGGAGCTGCCCGCGCAGCTGGTGCTGCTGGCGATGGGTTTCGTCGGTCCGCAGCGCGAGGGCCTGCTCGAATCGCTGGGGGTCGAACTGGACGCTCGCGGGAACGTGGCACGGGATTCGGACTTCCGGACCAGTGTGGACAACGTGTTCGTGGCGGGCGACATGGGCCGCGGACAGTCGCTGATCGTGTGGGCGATCGCCGAGGGCCGGTCCGCGGCCGCCGGTGTGGACGCCTACCTGACCGGCCGGGACGTCCTCCCGGCCCCGATCGCGCCGACGGACCGGCCGATCGCGTAGTGCCGTGGGCCGCCGCGGCAACGACGCCGCGGCGGCCCACCTCCTTTTTCAGCGCTCCCGGTACGTGCACACCGCGATGGCGAGCCACATGGCGATCAGCTGCCGGGGTGGTCCGGCAGGAGCCGAGCCGCGAGTGATCGTCCCGTGGCGGCGAGTGTCGCCGAGTCCAGCCCGGTCCGGCTCATGAACACGAGCCCTTGTTGCGCGGCCAGGAGGGCCCGCGCCAGCGCGATCGGATCCGCCTCGGCGGGCAGGTCGCCCTCGCGTTGGGCGCGGGCGACGCACTCACCGATCAGCGCGGTGGACTTCTCGTAGCCGCGGTGCGCCTGGTCGAGGACTTCCGGATCGGCGTTACCGAGTTCGCAGGTGCTGTTGGCCATCAGGCAGCCACGCCGCATCCCGGCGCCCGCCGGGTCGTCGATCGGTGTCTCGAGGAGCGCGCGCAGGGCGTCCAGGGCCCGTGGGGCCTCGGCGAGGGCTTTCCGCATGTGCCCGTGGCTCTCGTCGATGTAGCTGCGCAGCGCCCGGAGGAAGAGCTGCCGCTTGTCGCCGAACGCCGCGTACAGGCTGCCCTTGCCCAGCCCGCTGACCCGCATCAGGTCTTGCAGCGAGGTCGCGGCGTAGCCGGCGTTCCAGAACTGCTCACGGACTGCGTTCAGCACCTGCTCTTCGTCGAACGCTCGCGGTCGTGCCATGGCAACCAGGATACGGATTCTTGACCGTGCGGTCCACCACGCTTATGGTGGACCGCACGGTCAAGAACGGGATGTTCTAGGGAGCGGGAAACACATGGGCAAGCTGGACAACAAGGTGGCGATCGTGACCGGCGGGGCGCGGGGGATCGGGGCGGCGTCCGCGCAGGCGCTGGCCGACGAGGGAGCCGATGTCGCGATCAGCTACTCGTCCTCGGCGGATCAGGCCAAGGCCGTGGTCGCCGACCTGGAGGCGAAGGGCGTGCGCGCGGCGGCTTTCCGGGCCGATCAGGCGGATGCGACGCAGGCGGCAGACTTGATCCGGAGCGTGGTCGAGCAGTTCGGGAAGCTGGACATCCTGGTCAACAACGCGGCCGTAAGTGGCGGCGGCCTGGTCGGCAGCGAACTCGTCGACCACGCCACCATCGAGCGACAGCTCGCCGTCAACTACACCAGCGTGGTGGCCGCGATCCAGGCGGCGGTGCCGTTTCTGCCCGATGGCGGGCGGATCGTCAACATCAGCTCGGGTGTGGCCACCCGGGCGGGTTTCCAGGGGATGGCGTACTACACGGGCACGAAGGCGGCACTCGAAGGCTTCAGCCGAGGCGCGGCGCGCGATCTGGCGCACCGGGACATCACGGTCAACGTGGTCCAACCCGGTTTCATCGACACCGACGGGAATCCCGCCGACGGCCCGGCCGCATCCATGTTCCTGCCGACCGCGGCGATGGGGCGGTACGGCAGGCCAGAGGAGATCGCCGCCGGGGTCGTCTTCCTCGCCAGCCCGCAGGCGTCCTACGTCACCGGCGCGATACTGAGGATCGACGGCGGATACAGCGCATAGCGCGCCGCCCACCTCAGGCACCGGAACGCAGAACTCACGCGCAGGAGCGTGGAACTCGCGCCCACCCTCGACGAGTCCCACCCTCCGCCGGGCGAGTCCCACCTTCCCGACACCGAGTTCCACACTCAGCACCCCGAACCCCACGCTCGCCAACCGCGCCCGGCCCGCGTAGCGCCCCACGCACTGCGCCATCAGAGTGAAAACCACCTCATTCCGTATCCACCGTCCGCAATCGGCGACTTATCAGCAGGTGGCGGCGCCGCACATTTTTCGACAGGGGCCTCGCGGCGCCGCCACCGCAAACCCGGGCGCATTCAACAAGGTCATCAAATCCATTTTTCCGTCCCGGTGAGTAAAACACCAACAACCGGTCCCGCACGCCTTCAGGAAGATCCGGTTCACATCCGGCTCAAGATTCGGTATTACTGATGGGTGGACCGGCATGAGCGGCTGAACACCCTGTTGGAGATGATCGGGCAGCACGGGCGGATCGACGTCGACCGGGCCGCGGGGAAACTGAGTGTTTCGCCTGCGACGGTCCGCCGTGACCTCGATCATTTGGCAAGTCGCCAATTGCTCACGAGAACGCGGGGCGGGGCCGTCGCCGGAAATGTTGCTTACGATCTTCCCGGCCGTCATCGCGCGTCCCGGCACACCGTGGAAAAGCGCCGCATCGCCGAGGCCGCGGCCCGGCTCGTGGAGCGCGGAATGGTGATCGGCTGCAACGGCGGAACCACCACCACCGAGGTGAGCCGCGCGATTGCGAGTCGTCCCGAATTCAACGATCGTGGCAGTTCCCCGGTGCTGACCGTGGTGACCAACGCGGTCAACATCGCGCACGAACTGACCGTGCGGCAGAGCATCCGGCTGGTCAGCACCGGCGGCGTGGCGCGGCCGCAATCGTTCGAGCTGACCGGGCACCTCACCGGCATCATGCTGGAGGAGGTCAGCCTCGATCTCGCCTTCATCGGCGTGGACGCGGTCGACCCGCTGCGGGGCGCCTACGCCAACCACGAGGCCGAGGCCGCGGTCAACAAGTTGCTCGCGCACCGGGCCAAGAAGGTCGTCGTGGTGACCGACAGCTCGAAGCTGGGCGGATACGCGTTCGCCCGCATCTGCCCGACCCTGGACATCCACATGCTGATCACGGACTCGGCCGCCGAACCGGACCTGGTCTCGGCGTTCGAACTCGAAGGCGTCCGGGTGACGCTCGTCTGAGCGCGTTGAAAACCTCTCAGGTGTGCTTTACCTTGGGACGGCCAGGCGATGGACTCGGAACGCGGTGAGAACCCGCACGGACGCGCCACTGTGACCCGCCGAAACGGGGAGTCAGACCCGAGCCGTCGCGCCACCCCTGACCGGGCCGCGTACGCCCGAGGAGGTACTTCCGCCATGTCCCAGGCCGTCGCGGTTTCCGCGCCCATCCCGGTCCGCATCCCGGTGCGGGAGATCGCCCCGTGGGCGTTCTTCGCCGGGCTCCTCGCGTTGATCGCCCTCTACTTCGTGAGCGCCGAGCAGGGCGCCTTCGCGATCTTCGCGAACAGCTACATCCACGAATTCGTCCACGACGGCCGGCACCTGCTGGCCTTCCCCTGCCACTGATGCGCGCGCTGCTGGTCCGCGGGATGCTCGCGGGCCTGATCGCCGCTGTCCTGGCCGCGCTCTTCGCCTACGCCGTCGGGGAACCGCCGGTGAACGCCGCGATCGGGCTCGAAGAAGCGGCCGCGCACGCGTCCGGGGAGCACAGCCACGAAGAGGAGCTGGTGTCCCGCGGTGTGCAGAGCACGCTCGGGCTGCTCACCGCCGTCGGGGTGTACGGGATCGCGATCGGTGGCCTGCTCGCCATCGCTTTCGCGCTCGTCTACGGCCGCCTCGGTTCGCTTCGCCCCGGCCCGACGGCCACGCTGCTCACGGGCGCGGCGTTCGTGGTCGTCGTGCTGGTGCCGTTCCTCAAGTACCCGGCGAACCCGCCCGCCGTCGGGCAGCCGGACACGATCGGCGAGCGAACCGGGCTCTACTTCGGATTCATCGCGCTGTCACTGGCGTTCGCGGTCGCCGCGGCGGCTGCCGGACGGCAGGTGGCGCTCAGATCCGGTGCGGCCGCGGGAGCGATCGCGGGCGGCGCGGTGTACCTGGTGCCGGCGGCCCTGACGGCACGACTGATGCCCGTGATCAACGAGGTGCCGGAGGACTTCCCGGCCACCACGCTGTGGGACTTCCGGATCGCGTCGCTCGGCACGCAGGTCGTGCTGTGGACGGTGCTCGGCGTGACGTTCGGCCTGCTGGCGCGGCGGGCCCTCACCGCACCGGCGGCAGGTCCTCCGGTGAGCCTCGCTCGATGAGGTCGAGGAGCGCCCCGGTGTCGAGGCGCTCCTCGATCGCGTCGGCGAGCCGGTCCAGCATCGACTCCCGCAGCTCCGCGAAACCGGGTGCGCCCGGCGCGGGCGACCAGGAAACCCCGGCCTGCGCCGCCGCCTCGGAGAGCCACGCCCGCCGGAAGTCGTCGTTGTCGAACGCACCGTGCCAGGTCGTGCCCCACACCGCGCCGCGGCGCCAGCCGTCCAGGAACGGTTCCACGCCCTCGCCGTGCAAGAACGCGCTGCCGTGGTGGATCTCGTACGCCGCGACCGCGTGCCCGCGCCATCGCGCGACCGGACGGCCGAGCACCTTCTCCTCGCTGAACGTCACGGTGGTCGGCAGCAGTCCGAGCCCGGAAACCTTTCCCGCCACCGACTCCACATCGTCCACAATGGTCTCCGCCAGCATCTGGTAGCCGCCGCAGATCCCCAGCACCGGCCCGGTCCGCGCGGCCAGCGCGGCGTCCAGTCCCCGCGAGCGCAGCCACCGCAGATCGTCCACGGTCGCGCGCGTTCCGGGCAGCACCACGACATCCGCCGCGCGCACGGTGTCCGGGTCCGCGGTCAGGGTCACCGTCACGCCCGGTTCGGCGGCGAGCGCGTCCACGTCGGTCGCGTTCGACGCCCTCGGGAACCGCACCACCGCGATCCGCAAGCCGCCGGTCGTGGCCTGCTCGTGCCGCCATCCCGCCGCGGCGAGCGCGTCCTCGGAGTCGATCCACACGCCGTCCAGCCACGGCAGCACCCCGAGCACGGGCCGGTGCGTCAGCTCGGCGATCCGGTCCAGACCGGGCCGCAGCAGCGACTCGTCGCCGCGGAACTTGTTGACCACCCACCCGGCCAGCAGCGCCTGGTCCCCGGGTTCCAGCAACGCGGCCGTGCCGTACATGGCGGCCAGCACGCCGCCGCGGTCGATATCCCCGACCACCAGCACCGGCAGCGAAAACCGCCGCGCGAGGCCCATGTTGACGTAGTCGCCCTGCCGCAGGTTGATCTCCGCCGGGCTGCCCGCGCCCTCGCACACCACGACGTCGAACCGGCCGCGCAGATCGTCGAAGGCGTCGAACGCGATTCGCGCCAGTTCACGACGGCCGGTGGCGAACTCGCCGGCCTCCAGCGTCCCGAACGGTTTCCCGAGCGCGATCACGTGGCTGCGCCGGTCGCTGCCCGGTTTGAGCAGCACCGGGTTCATCGCCGCCTCCGGCTCGACCCCGGCGGCGACCGCTTGCAGCCACTGGGCGCGCCCGATTTCCGCGCCGTCCGCGCACACCATCGAGTTGTTCGACATGTTCTGCGCCTTGAACGGCGCCACCCGCAGGCCACGCCGCGCGAGCCAGCGGCAGATGCCCGCCGTGACCAGGCTCTTCCCGGCGTCCGAAGTGGTCCCGGCGACCAGCAGGCCCCTCACCGCGCCACCGCCACGGCCAGCGCCAGCGCGGCCAGCCCGACCGCGCGGGACAACCGCACCGCCCGGCGCAGATCGGCGGCGCCGGGAGCGGGACCGTCGCCGAGGGTGCCGCGGTCCTCGACCTTGCCGCCGTAAGTGTTGACGCCGCCCAGCCGCACGTCGAGCGCGCCGGCGAAGGCGGCCTCGATCTGCCCCGCGTTGGGGCTCGGGTGCCGGGCGGCGTCGCGGCGCCAGACCTTCAGCGACCGCCCCGGACGGCCACGCACGAGCGGCGCGCACAAGGCAGCGGCCAGCGCCCCGGCACGGGCGGGCAGCAGGTTGGCGAGGTCGTCGCCGCGGGCCGCGGCCCAGCCGAACCGCTCGAAGCGCGGCGTGCGGTGCCCGACCATCGCGTCGAGCGTGTTGAGCGCCCGGTACCCGAGCAGGCCGGGCACCCCCGCGACCGCGCCCCACAGCAGTGGCGCGACGACGGCGTCGCTGGTGTTCTCGGCGATCGACTCGGTCGCGGCCCTGGCCAGGCCCTTTTGGTCCAGCACGGAGGCGTCGCGTCCGCACAGGTGGCCCAGCCGCCGGCGGGCGGCGGGCACGTCCCCCGCTTCGAGCCGCGCAGCCATCGCCTCGCCCTCGGCCGCGAGCCCGCGTCCGCCGAGCACGGTCCAGGTGGCGAGCGCGGTGATCACGACACGCGCCGGGGGCCGTCTCACGGACTGGGCGAGCGCCCCCAGTCCGGCGGCCGCTCCCACGCAGGTGACGGCATACGCGGCCCCCCTGGCGCGGGAGTCGCGCCAAACGCGCTGCTCCAGGGCATGCGCGGCGCGGCCGAACAGGGCGACCGGGTGACCGCGGCGCGGGTCGCCGACGGCCGCGTCCAGCGCGTAACCGGTCACGAGACCGAGCGCGGTCAACGATCTTGCATCCACCACACACGGGACGGTAGCCCGTGCACGAGAATGCCGGGTATGACCAAGCTGACCCAGCGGCTGGCCGCCTCCTTGGAGGCCGCCGCCCGGCTGCTCCGCCGGTACGGGGACGACGAGGCGAAGGTGCTGGTCCTGGGCGGGGTCCGCTCGGGCAAATCGCGCCACGCCGAGCGCCTGATGGCCCGCCATCCCGAAGTCGTCTATGTCGCGCCGGGCCCGGTGCCCGACGGTGACGATCCCGAATGGGCGGCGCGGATCGCGCTGCACCAGTCGCGCAGACCGGCGAACTGGCGCACCGTCGAGACCGGCGACCTCGCCACCGCCGTCCGCAAGGCGTCGCGGCCGCTGCTGATCGACTGCCTGGGCACCTGGGTCACGCGGGTGCTCGGCGACGTCGGCGCGTGGGAGGTCAAGACCGGCTGGGAGCTGCGCCTGGACGAGCGGATGGAGGAGTTCCTCGACGCGTGGCGGGCCGCGCACGTGCCGATGGTCGCGGTGACGAACGAGGTCGGCATGGGTGTGGTGCCCGCGACAACCTCCGGGCGGCTGTTCCGTGATGTGCTGGGTGCGCTCAACGATCGCGTCGCGGCCGAGGCGGACAGCGTGCAGCTGGTGGTGGCCGGGCGCGTGCTGCACCTCGACGAAAGGGCCCGGCTGTGACCCGGTTCGACATCCCCTCCCCCGACGCCGCGGCGCACGCGGCCGCGCTGGAACGGCTGGACGGCCTGGTCAAACCGGTCGGCTCGCTGGGCAGGCTGGAGGAGCTGGCCGCGTGGCTGTGCGCCGCGTCCGGCCAGGTCCCGCCGCCGCCGATCGCGCGGCCGCGGGTGGTCGTCTTCGCCGGTGACCACGGGGTGAGCCGGTTGTCGGCGTACCCGCGGGAGATCACCGCGGCGATGGTGCGGGTGTTCCTGGCGGGCCGCAGCGGGGTCAACGTGCTGGCCCGCGAGGTCGGCGCGGGGGTGCGGGTGCTGGACATCGCGGTCGACGCCGATCTGTCCGACGTACCGGACGCGGTGCGGGCGCACAAGATCCGGCGCGGATCGGGGTCGATCGACGTCGAGGACGCGCTGGAGCCGGGCGAGGCCCGGCTGGCCTTCGACGTGGGCCGCACGGTCGCCGACGCGGAGATCGCGGAGGGCGCGGACCTGCTCGTTCCCGGCGACATGGGGATCGGCAACACGACGGTCGCGGCGGCGCTGGTCGCGGCGGCGCTCGGAGTGCCCGCCGAGGAGGTCGTCGGCGCCGGAACGGGTGTGGACGAGGCCGGGCGCGCACGCAAGGTCGAGGCGGTCCGCGCGGGTCTGGCGCGGGCGGGTTCGCGGGTGTCGGACCCGTTCGAGCTGCTGACGGCGCTGGGCAGCGCGTGCGCCGCGGCGACGGCGGGCTTCCTGGTGCAGGGGGCCGTCCGCGGGGTGCCGGTGCTGCTGGACGGCGTGTTCTCCGGTGCGGCGGCGCTGGTGGCGGCGGAGATCGCGCCGGACGCTCCGCGCTGGTGGCTGGCGGGGCACCGGTCCACCGAGCCGTCGCAAGCGTTCGCCCTCAAGGCTCTGGGCCTGGCGCCGATCCTCGACCTGGGCCTGCGGCTCGGCGAAGGCAGCGGAGCGGTCCAGGCAATCCCGGCACTCCGCGCGGCGCGCGCCGTCATCGCCGACATGGGTTTGCTGGCCGACCTTGCGTGACCTCCGTTCCCCCGATGCGTCTGACGCCACCAATGCCACAGTGGGGGGCGTGCGGTGAGGGACGCGTGGCGGATGGCGCTGGGCACGTTGACCGCGTTGCCGGTGCCTGCGCCGCACGTGATCGACCGGCGCGTGGCGAGCGGGGCGATGCTGCTGGCACCGGTGGCGGCCGTGCCGCTGGCGGTGCTGGCCGGGCTGATCGTGCTCGGTGGCGACCTACTGGGGTTGCCCGCGCTGGCCGTGGCGGGCCTGGCGGTCGGCGCCATCGGGCTCGCCAGCCGGGGCCTGCACCTGGACGGCCTGGCCGACACCGCTGACGGCCTTGGCGCTTCCTTCGACCGTTCCCGTGCGCTGGAGATCATGCGCCGCGGCGATTCCGGTCCCACCGGCGTCGCCACGCTCCTGCTCGTGTTGATCGTCCAGTGTGGAGCGTTGAGTGGGGCGATCACCTCGGGCCACGGCGTCACGGCGGCTGTCGTGGGCACGCTCGTCAGCCGGTGGGTGCTCGCGCTGTGCTGCACGCGCGGTGTTCCTTCGGCCCGGCCGGAGGGCCTGGGCGCGACCGTCGCGGGCGCCATCCGCCCGCCCTGGACGATCCTCACGCTGTGCGCCGCCGCCGGGCTGGCCACGCTCGCCCCCGGACTGCCCTGGTGGCGCGGCCCCCTGGCGGTCGCGGCCGCCGTCGCCGCCGCGGGAGTCATGTTGTGGCGCTGCACGAACCGGTTGGGCGGCATCACCGGCGATGTGCTGGGGGCCGGCGTCGAGATCGCCGCCGCGACGGCCTGGTTAGCGCTCGCGCCGTAGGGCTTCCAGGAACCCGTCCGTCACCGCCGGGTCCCGTACCGCGATGCGGAGCCAGTCTTCATCGAGACCGGGGAAAGTGTCGCCTCGCCGGACGGCGTACCCGGCGTTTCGCAACCGCTGGCGCAGATCGGCGGCGCCCGGAACGCGCACCAGGACGAACGGGCCGCGGGGCGCACCGGCCACCTCGATGCCCGCGGACCTCAGCCCCGCGACCAGGTACTCGCGCTCCTGCTCCGCCCGCACGGCCAGCTTGTCGGCTTCGTCCACAGCGGAGGGCTGAGTGCAGGCGACCACGGCGCGTGCGGCGAGCGTCGACACCGACCACGGCGGCTGCACGGCCCGCAGCGCCTCGACCACCGGCGGTTCGGCCAGCACGTAACCGGCCCGCAGGCCCGCGATCCCCCAGGTCTTGGTCAGGCTGCGGATCACCACTACACCCGGAAGCCGTTCCCCCGCCAGGCTTTCCGGCTCGCCCGGCACCGCGTCCAGGAATGCCTCGTCGACCACCAGCACCCGGCCGGGACGGGCCAGCGCACGCAACGCCGACGCCGGGTGCAGCACCGACGTCGGGTTCGTGGGATTGCCGACGAACACCAAATCCGCACTCTCCGGCACCGGCCCGAGGCGGAAACCGTCCGAAGCGGGCAACACGACCCGGTCCACCTCGTGGCCTGCCGCACGCAGCGCCGCCTCGGGTTCGGTGAACTGCGGGTGCACCACCACCGCGTGTCGTGGGCGTACGGCGTTGGCCAGCAACGTGAACGCCTCCGCGGCGCCCGCCGTCACCAGCACGTCGGACACCTCCCGGCCGTGCCGCGCGGCAACCGCCCCGACAGCCGCACCACACGAGGGATACGCGGCCAGATCGTCCAGAGCCGACACCAGCTCCGCGCGCAACCAGGCGGGCGGCACCGGCAGCCGGACGTTCACGGCCAGATCCACCAGCCCGTCCCCGACCTCGCGGTCACCGTGGTGGTGCAGATCGTAATCATCCATGCGCGTGCACCGCCGCCGCGAACCGCCGCGCCAGCGCGGGATGCCCGGCCCAGTGGACGTGCAGGTAGGACGCGTGCACTGTGGGCGAGGCGAAACCCTCGCCGACCCCGTCCCACGACCACGCCGGAACCGCACCCGCGCGGGGCGTCACGACGGTCCGGTGGAACTCGTGCCCGGTGACCCGCTCCCCGGCCACGGCCAGCAGATGGTCACCCGGCGCGAGGGCCGTCCGGTAGCCCAGCGCGCCCCGCCGCGTCATGGCCGCCGAGGCGTCCAGCGCCCCGACCATCGGCAACCCGTCCAGCTCCCGGCACAGGTACAGCAACCCGGCGCATTCGGCCACCACCGGCATGCCCCGGCCGATCGCCGCGCCCAGCTCCTCGCGCAACGGCGCGTTCGCCGACAGGTCCTCGACGTGCACCTCCGGAAACCCGCCGCCGAAGTACAACCCGGCGCAGTCCGCGGGCAACGTCTTGTCGTGCAACGGGTCCAGGTCCACGACGTCCACACCGGAGGCCGCCAGCAGCTCTGTCGTCTCCGTGTACCGGAAGGTGAAAGCCGGTCCCGCGGCGGCCGCGACCACCCGGCGTGGCCCCGAAAAGGTTCCCGAAGGTTCCCACGCCGGAACCGTCAGCGGAGGGGCCGACCGCGCCACCCGCACGATCGCGTCCAGGTCCACCCCGTCGGCGACCCACGCGGCCAGCTTCGGCAGCAACTCCCGCGATTCGGCGTCCCGCTCGGCCGCCGGGACCAGCCCGAGGTGGCGGCTGGGCGCGTGGATGTCATCGCTGCGCCGCAGGGCACCGAGCACCGGGATCCCGGTGTGCGTCATCGCCGTCCGGATCTCCTCCTCGTGCCGGGGCGAGCCCAGCTTGTTCAGGATCACGCCCGCGATCGACACCCCCGGCTCGAAGCGCGCGAACCCGAGCACCATCGCCGCGACGCTGCGGCTCGCCGCCGAAGCGTCCACCACGAGCACCACCGGCGCGTCCAGCAGCCGGGCGACGTGCGCCGTCGACGCGTACCCCTCGGTGCCGAGCTGCCCGTCGAACAGCCCCATCACGCCCTCGATGACGGCGATCTCCGCGCCCGCCGCTCCGTGCCGCAGCAGCGGTGCCAGCAGGGATTCACCCTGCAGGAAGGGATCCAGGTTCCGCGGTGGCCGCCCGGTGGCCAGCGAGTGGTAGCCGGGGTCGATGAAGTCCGGGCCGATCTTGTGACCGGACACCGCGGCCCCACGGGCTCGCAGGGCCGCCATCAGCCCGGTGGCGATCGTCGTCTTGCCGTGCCCCGAGGCGGGCGCGGCGATGACGACGCGGTTCACCATTCGATGCCCCGCTGGCCCTTTTGCCCGGCGTCCATCGGGTGCTTGACCTTCGTCATGTGCGTCACCAGGTCCGCGGCCTCGACCAGTTCGTCCGGCGCGTTGCGGCCGGTGATCACCACGTGCTGGCGGCCCGGCCGGTCCCGCAACGCCTCGACGACCTCGGCGGTGTCGATCCAGCCCCAGTGCAGCGGGTAGCTGAACTCGTCGAGCACGTAGAAGTCGTGACGCTCCTGCGCCAGGCGCCGCCTGATCTCGGCCCAGCCCTCGCGCGCGTTGGCGGCGTGGTCCTCTTCGGAGCCCTGCTTGCGGGACCAGCTCCAGCCCTCGCCCATCTTGTGCCATTCGACGGGCCCGCCCTGACCGGAGGTTTCGTGCAGGGCGCCGAGCGCGCGGAAGGCGTTTTCCTCGCCCACCTTCCACTTCGCCGACTTGACGAACTGGAACACCCCGATCGACCAGCCCTGGTTCCACGCGCGCAGTGCCATGCCGAACGCGGCCGTGGACTTGCCCTTCATCTCGCCGGTGTGCACGACGAGCAGCGGCCGGTTGCGGCGCTGGCGCGTGGTGAGCCCGTCGTCCGGCACGACCAGCGGTTTTCCCTGCGGCATCAGGCAGCCCTCCGTCGTACCTCGGTGGCCAGTGCGTCGGCCGCGACCTCGCCCAGCGGCACGTGCTCGCCGCCCAGCCGCGCGGCCAGCTCCGCCGCGAGCCCGAGCCGCATGCGCCCGGTCTCGCAGTCCATCACCACGGACGCGACGCCCGCGCCCGCCAGGATGTCCGCCGCCTGCTGCGACCGCGCGACGGCGTCGGCGCCGTTGGTGGCCCGGCCGTCGGTGACCACGACGAGCAGCGGACGGCGGCGCGGATCCCGTACGGCTTCACGCCGCAGCACCCGCGCGGCTTCCAGAAGTCCTTCCGCGAGCGGCGTCCGCCCGCCGGTCGGCAGGCCCTCCAGGCGCGCGGCAGCCGCCTCGACGCTGATCGTCGGCGGCAGCGCCAGATCGGCGGCCCCGGCGCGGAAGGTCACGAGCCCGACCTTGTCGCGCCGCTGGTAGGCGTCCAGCAGCAACGACAGCACCGCGGCCTTGACCTCCCGCATCCGCGACTTCGCACCCATCGATCCGGACGCGTCCACGCAGAACAGCACGAGGTTGCCCTCGCGCCCCTCGCGCACCGCGAACCGCAGGTCACTGGGCCGCAGCACCAGGCCCGCACCGGACCGGCCGCGTGACCGTTGGTGCGGCGCGGCCGCGCGCACGGTCGCGACCAGGTGCGGCCGCCCCTCGCGCACGCCCGCGGGGTGCACGCCGACGGTCCGCCCGGCATCGGTCACCGCCCGCGACCGCTTGCCGTGCACGCCTTCACCGCCGACCCCGGCTACCTCGAACCTCTTGGCCCGGAACGGCTTCCCACTCCCGACCGGCTTCTGCTCCCCACCGTGTTGGCCGCTCCGGTCACCGTGTTGGCCGCTCCGGTCACCGTGTTGGCCGTCCCGGTCACCGTGTTGGCCCTCCGCGGGCGCGTCCGAGCCCGAACCGGGACCGTCGTCGTCCGGCGGGCCCGGGTCCTCCGGCGGTTCGGCGTCACGCAGGGCCTGTTCCAGCTGCTCCTCGTCGATGCCGGGCGCGTCGAACGGGTTGCGGCGACGGCGGTGCGGCAACGCCAGGCGGGCCGCGACGCGGATGTCCTCGCCTGCCACCTCGGTGCGCCCGCTCCAGGCGGCGTGCGCGACGGCCGTGCGGGCGGTGACGATGTCCGCGCGCATCCCGTCCACCTCGAAGGCCGCGCACACCTCGGCGATCTGCCGCAGGGCCTCGTCGGTCAGCTCGACCGAGGGCAGGAGCTTCTGCGCCGCGGCGATCTCGGCCGCGAGCTGCGCGTCGGACTCCTCGAAGCGGGCGGCGAAGGAGTCCGGGTCGCTTTCGTAGGCCAGCCGACGGCGGATCACCTCGGCGCGCTGCTCCGGATCGCGGCTCGCGGCGACTTCGACGGTCAGCCCGAACCGGTCGAGCAGCTGTGGCCGCAGCTCGCCCTCCTCCGGGTTCATGGTGCCGATCAACACGAACCGCGCCGCGTGCGACACCGACACGCCCTCGCGCTCGACGGTCGCGCGGCCCATCGCCGCCGCGTCGAGCAACGTGTCGACCAGGTGGTCGTGCAGCAGGTTGACCTCGTCGACGTAGAGCAGGCCGCGGTGCGCGGCGGCGAGCAGACCGGGCTGGAAATCCGTGACGCCCTCGGTGAGGGCGCGTTCCAGGTTGAGCGAACCGATCACGCGGTCCTCGGCCGCGCCGACCGGCAGCTCGACCAGCCGCGCGGGACGGCGGAAGGCGCCCTCGCCGTGGGGCGCGTCCGGGCAGTCCGGGTCCGGCGCGACGGGGTCACACGAGAAGCGGCAGCCCTCCACGACGTCGACCTCGGGCAGCAGGCCGGCCAGCGCACGCACCATCGTCGACTTCGCGGTGCCCTTCTCGCCACGCACCAGGACACCGCCGATGGCGGGCGAAATCGACGACAGCACCAGTCCGAGCCGGAGATCCGGCATCCCGACGACGGCGGTGAACGGATACGGCCTCAAGCGAACTCCTTCGCCACGCGCGGGTGTCCTCGCCCGCCTGAACAGGGCACGTGCCGGGCACGTAACGGCCACCGAAGCTCTGGCTCCCGGCCGCTCGGGCCGGTCACAGTGGCGGGACCGCCCCGGAATCGCACCGGGTTCCACGGAGACCGTCGCCAGGATCATCGCATACGGTCTCCCTCCGTGAGGATCGTCGTTGTGGGTGTTCCGGCCGACGGGTGGGCCGGGCTGGCCGAGCCCGCGCGGGCCGAAATCGCGGCCGCGGACGTGCTGTTCGGCGGCCGCCGCCAGCTCGATCTGGTGCCGCTCGACGTGCCGAAGGTGACGTGGCCGAGCCCGCTGCTGCCCGCACTGGACGGCCTGCTTGCCGAGTACGCCGGGCGGCGGATCTGTGTACTGGCCAGCGGGGACCCGCTGCTGTCCGGCATCGGGACGACGCTGGTCAGACGGCTGGGCGCGGAGAACGTGCGGATCGTGCCCGCGGTGTCGTCGGTGGCGCTGGCCCGGGCCCGGATGGGCTGGTCGGCGGAGGAAACCGAGGTGGTCAGCGTCGTCGGTCGCAGCGTGCACCGGGTGAGCCGGGCGCTCGCGCCGGGGGCGCGATTGCTGGTGCTCAGTTCCGACGGCGGAACACCCGCGGAGCTGGCTTCCGTGTTGGTGGCAAGGGGTTTCGGCGAGAGCAAGCTCACGGTTCTGGAGCAGCTGGGTGCCCCGACCGAACGCCGGGTCGACGGGGTAGCGCGAGGCTGGTCACATCCGGCGGGCGATCCGCTGAACGTCGTCGCGGTCGAGTGCGCGGGGCCGCCGTTGCCGCTGCTGCCCGGCCTGCCCGACGACGCCTTCGAGCACGACGGGCAGATCACCAAGCGCGACCTGCGGGCCTCCGCGCTGGCCCGGCTCGCGCCGGCGGCCGGTGAGCTGCTGTGGGACGTCGGCGCCGGTGCCGGGAGCGTCGGGATCGAGTGGTCGCGCGCGCATCCGGCGAACCGGGCGATCGCGATCGAGCGCAATCCCGAACGGGTGGCGCGGATCCAGCGCAACGCAGATCGTCTGGGTGTACCGGAACTACGCGTGGTGACCGGCACCGCGCCCGATGACCTGCCGGATCTTCCGGTGCCGGACGCCGTGTTCCTCGGCGGCGGCCTGGCCGCGCTCGGCGCCTGCCTGGACGCGCTGCGGCCCGGCGGCCGTCTCGTCGCGCACGCCGTGACGCTCGAATCGGAACAGGCGCTGGTAGCGGCGTACCAGCGCTACGGCGGCGAGCTGGTTCGCGTCGCCGTCGAGCACGCCGCGCCGCTCGGAGGGTTCACCGGCTGGACACCGGCCCGGACCGTGACGCAATGGAGTTTCCTGAAATGACCGTGTTCTTCATCGGCGCCGGGCCCGGCGCGGCCGACCTGATCACCGTGCGCGGACGCGATCTGCTGGCGCGTTGCGGCGTGTGCCTCTACCCCGGCAGCCTGACCCCGCCGGACCTGCTCGCCCACTGCCCCGCGGACGCGCGCAGGATCGACACCGCGGACCTGTCGCTGGAGCAGATCGTCGGTGAGCTGGTGGCGGCGGACCGGGCCGGGCACGACGTGGCACGCCTGTGCTCGGGCGACCCGTCGATCTACAGCGCGGTGGCCGAGCAGATGCGACGGCTCGACGCGGCGGGTGTGGCCTACCAGGTCGTCCCGGGTGTCCCGGCGTTCGCGGCGGCGGCCGCGGAGCTGGGACGCGAGCTGACGGTGCCGACGGTGGGCCAGAGCCTGGTCATCACCCGCGTCCAGGCCCGCTCGACGGCCATGCCGCCGGACGAAACGCTCGCGACGTTCGCCGCCAGCGGGACCACGCTGGCGGTGCACCTGGCGATCACCCGGATCGAGCAGGTCGTCGGCGAACTGCTGCCGCACTACGGCGCGGACTGCCCCGTGGCCGTCGTGCACCGCGCGAGCCAGCCACAGCAGCAGATCCTGCGCGGCACCCTGTCCGACATCGCGGCGCAGGTCCGTGACGCCGGAATCGACCGTGCGGCGGTGATCTTCGTGGGACGCGTACTGGCGGCCGGGAACTTTCCGGACAGCTACCTGTATTCGGCGGCGCGGGACCGTTCGGGGGCGAGCGCGCCGGAACGGTCGTGACGCCCGGGCAACTCGCACCCGCCGCTTACGAAACGGCCCGCTCGCGAGCGTGGGTCAGCTCACCGGCGCGCTGACCCCGACCACGGTCCCGGCGCGGTCGATCACCAGCACGTCCACCGCGACCGGCGCCGGGTCCAGCACCGACGCCGCGAACTCCCGTGCCCGCGCCGCGACCAGGTCGCCGATCGGGAAACCCGCCGCCTGCGAGAGCTGCAGCGCGTGCAGCGCCGTGTTCGCGCCGAGGATCTCCGATGCCAGCCCCTCGGGAGCCAGCGAAGCCAGCAGCGCCAGGTCCACCTGGGACCGCTTCGAGTGCAGGTCCAGATGCCCGGCCGCGAGCTTCGACATCTTCGCGAACCCGCCCGCGATGGTCAGGCGGCGCACCGGGTGCCGCTTCACGTATTTCAGCACCGCGCCCGCGAAGTCGCCCATGTCGAGCAGCGCCGTCTCCGGGAGCGCGTACCGGTCGGCCACCACCCGCTCCGACGTGCTGCCCGTCGCGCCCGCGACGTGCGGGTGCCCCAGCGCCCGCGCCACGTCGACGCCGCGCCGGATGCTGTCGATCCACGCCGAGCACGAGTACGGCACCACGACACCCGTCGTGCCGAGGATGGACAATCCGCCGAGGATGCCCAGCCGCGGGTTCCACGTCTGCCGTGCCAGCTCCTCGCCCTCCGGCACCGAGATCTCCACCACCACGTCCCCGGCGTCGCCGAACGACGCCGCGACCCGCTGCACCGCCTCGGTCATCAGCCGCCGCGGCACCGGGTTGATCGCGGGCTCCCCCACCGGCAGTGGCAGGCCGGGCAGCGTGATCGTGCCGACACCCACGCCCGCCCGGAACGTCACACCGCTCCCGGGCGCGCCACGGGTGACCGTCGACTCGATCAGCGCGCCGTGGGTGACGTCCGGATCGTCGCCGGCGTCCTTGATCACCCCGGCGGTCGCCGAAGCCGCGTCCCGTCGCTCGGTGGCCAGCGCGAACGCGGGGCGGCGGCCCTGGGGCAGCAGCACCTCGACCGGATCGGGGAACTCGCCGGTGAGCAGCGCGGTGTACGCGGCCGTGGTGGCCGCGGTCGCGCACGCTCCGGTGGTCCACCCGTACCTCATCACCGGGCAGTATGGCTGGCGTGACGCAAGTACTCGTGCTCGGAGGCACCGGTGAGGCCCGCGCGCTGGCCTCCGGGCTCGTCGACCGCGGCGTGGCGGTCACCTCGTCGCTCGCCGGACGGGTCGCCGACCCGCGCCTGCCCGCGGGTGCGGTGCGGATCGGCGGCTTCGGCGGACCGGAGGGCCTCGCGCGCTGGCTGAGCGGGCACGGCACCGTCGCCGTGGTGGATGCCACACACCCGTTCGCCGAGCGCATCGGCGCGTCCGCCGTCGAGGGCGCGCGACGTGCCGACGTCCCGTTGCTCCGCCTGCAACGCCCCGGCTGGCAGCAGGGCCCCGGGGACGACTGGCACTGGGCCGACAGCCTCGGCGAAGCCGCGGAACTCGTGGAAACCCTCGGTGACCGGATCTTCCTGACCAGCGGCCGCCAGGGCCTGTCCGCGTTCGCGCGCTGCACCCGGCCGTGGTTCCTGGCCCGCTGCGTCGATCCGCCGGAGCCGCCGCTGCCACCGCGCCTGGAGGTCCTGCTCGGCCGCGGCCCGTACACCGTGGCGGGTGAGACGGCGCTGTTGCGGAAACACCGCATCGACGTACTCGTCACCAAGGACAGCGGCGGCGACATGACCACCGCGAAGCTCACCGCCGCCCGCCGCGAAGGCGTGCCGGTGGTCGTCGTGCGGCGCCCGGAACGCCCGCCCGCGCACACCGTCGCCGACGTGGACGCGGCGCTGGCGTGGGTGTCAGCGATCCTGGGGACATGATCGAAGAGTTCTACGAGGTCCTGCGACGGCGCCGGGACGTGCGCGCGGAGTTCACCGGCGAGCCGGTCGACGACGAGGTTCTGCACCGCGTGCTCGAAGCCGCGCACTCCGCGCCCAGCGTCGGCCTCACCCAGCCGTGGGATTTCGTGCTCGTCGAGAACACCCGTACGCGTACCGTGTTCCGCGACCACGTGCTCGCCGAGCGCGAGGTCTTCGCCGCGTCGCTGCCCGAGGAGCGCCGGGAGACGTTCGCGCCGATCAAGATCGAGGGCATCCTCTCGTCGTCACTGGGGGTCGTCGTGACCTACGACCCGAGCCGCGGCGCCCCGGACGTGCTCGGGCGGCACGCGATCGCCGACGCCGGCCTGTACTCCGTGTGCCTGGCGATCCAGAACCTGTGGCTCGCCGCGACCGCGGAAGGTCTGGGCGTCGGCTGGGTCAGCTTCTACCGCGAAGACTTCCTGCGTGAGCTGCTCGGCATCCCGGAGGACGTCCGGCCGGTCGCGTGGCTGTGTGTGGGCCCGGTGAAGGCGCTGCAGGACATACCGGACCTGGAGCGCCACGGCTGGCGGCAACGGCGCCCGTTGTCGGCGGCGACGCACCGTGAACGTTTCCGGACACCACCATCCCGAAGCGAGCGCGAGGAAGCATCGCGATAGCGTTCTGACAATGTGGATGGCCAGCAGGACACCTACTGTCGCGCGGGACGAGGTGACCGACCCGGAACAGCCGGGCGCGTCGGAGAGCACCTCATCGCGCCGACCTCGCACGTTCTTGTGGCGGCTGCTCGCCGTCGTTCTCGGTCTGTTCGCGGCCGCCTGCGCGGTCGCGTTCCCGCTGCTGCCGGTCGTCCAGGACACGGCGAAGATCGCGTGGCCGGCCGGTAGCGACACGCGCCCGGTCAACGCCCCGCTCGTCGGTTACTGGGCACAGGACCTCCAGGTCGACATCCCGTGCGCGACCGTCCAGTCGCTCGACGCCCGCGGCGCCGGGTCCAGCCTGCTGTTCTCGACCGTGCCGCCGGCCCGCGCGGGCAACGGCGCCGGAGCGCAGCTCAACGTCGAGGACGGCGTGCTCACCGCCACCAGCCGCGGCCAGCAGGTCGCGCGCCAGCCGCTGCCCGCGACGGGCTGCGACATCCGGTTCAGCTCGACGGCGACCCACACCACCCTGTCGGTCGCGGGCACCCCGGTCTACGACTCCGGCGGCGACGTCCGCCCGCGCGTGCTGGGCATCTACACCGACATCTCGTCGTCGCAGGACCCGATCGCCGGGCTCTCGGTCGGCATCACCCCGGACACCCGCTACCAGTCCTCGCCGACCGGTCTCAAGGTCGGCATCGGCGTGTTCGGCGTGCTGTCGCTGATCGGCTGCCTGATCGCGGTCAACCGGCTGGACGCCGGCACCGCGCGGCGGGCTCCGCGCTGGGCGCCGATCGGCTGGTGGAAGCTGACCAAACGGGACGTGACCGTCTTCGGCGTGCTCGGCGCCTGGGTGTTCATCGGGCCGGTGACCTCGGACGACGGCTACATCCTCACCATGGCCAGAGTCGCCGACCAGGTCGGGTACCTGACCAACTACCACCGGTGGTTCGGCGTGGCCGAGGCGCCGTTCGGGTGGAACGACCACATCTACGAGCTGATGGCGACGGTGTCCACGGTGCCGCCGTGGATCCGGCTGCCGTCGTTCCTGCTCGGCATCCTGAGCTGGCTGCTCATCAGCCGTGAGGTGCTGCCCAGGCTGGGCAAGGAGGTCCGGATCAGCCGGGCGGCGGGCTGGGCCGCGGCCGTGGTGTTCCTGGTCTGGTGGCTGCCGTTCAACAACGGGGTCCGCCCGGAGCCGTGGGCCGCGCTGGGCTCGCTGATCGCCCTGTGCGCGGTGGAACGCGCGCTGGTCACGCGGCGGCTGCTGCCGCTGTGCCTCGGCCTCATCGGCGCCGCGTTCGCGCTGGCCGCGACGCCGACGGCGCTGATCGCGGTCGCGCCGTTCCTGGTCGCCGCGAAGCCGCTGTTCCACCTGCTGCGCAGCCGGGCACGCGAGTCCGGGTGGGCGACCGTGCTGGCGCCGATCGCGGCGGCCGGGTTCGTGGTGCTGATCGTCATCTTCGCCGACCAGACGTTCTCGACGGTCATGGAGGCGACGCGCCTGCGCGGCTCGGTCGGGCCGAACAAGTCCTGGTACGAGGAGCTGGCCCGCTACGAGCTGCTGTTCGAGAACAGCGCCGACGGCGCCCTGACCCGCCGGTTCCCGGTGCTGCTGCTGATCCTGTGCACCGGCACCTGCCTGGTCGTGCTGCTGCGCCGCGGCCGCATCCAGGGTGCCGCCCTGGGCCCGGCCCGGCGGCTGATCGGCACGGTGGCGCTGTTCTTCCTGCTGCTCGCCCTGACCCCGACCAAGTGGACGCACCACTTCGGCGCGTTCGCCGGTGTGGGCGCGGCGATGGCGGCGCTGACCGCGCTGGCGACGAGTTCGACGGTGCTGCGCTCGCGGCGCAACCGGGCGGCCTTCACGGCGGGCCTGCTGGTGGTGGCGGCGCTGGCGGTCACCGGGCCGAACGCGTACTGGTTCGTGTCCAGCCTCGGGGTGCCGTGGTGGGACAAGGCGCCGTCGTTCAAGGGCTACCACCTGTCCACGGCGCTGCTCGCGGCCGCGCTGGTGGCGGCGGTGTTCGCGTTCGTGGAGAACGTGCGCGCGCAACGGCCGGGCGCTCTCCCGCCGGTGCAGGAGCGGCGCGGCCGGGGGCTGCGGCTGGGCGCGGTGTCGCTGGTCGTGGTGTGTGGCGCGTTCGTGGTGTTCGAGGTCGCCAGCATGGCGAAGTCGATCCAGAAGCAGATGTCGACGGGCAGTTACAGCCTGGCCGCGGCGAACGTGGAGCATCTGACCGGGTCGAGTTGCAACCTGTCGGACCACGTGATGGTGGAGCAGGATCCGGTGTCGAGCATGCTCAAACCGGTTTCCGCGGTCACCGTTCCGGACGAGACGGAGCAGCCGGAGAACTCGGCGCTGCCGTTGCCGGAGAACGAGGGCAACGAGAAGACGTCGGTCGGTTTCCACACCGACGGCGTCGGCGACGACGATCCGCTGAACGCCCCGCCACACGGGTTCACGACCGCGACGGTGCCGATGTGGAGCAGCTACCACGAGGGTTCGGCGACGGGCCGTCTGCGCACCGACTGGTACGGGCTGCCCGACGAGCACGCGGGCGCGCAGGTGACGATCGCGACCGCGGCGCCTCCGGGCAAGGCGACGAACGTGGCGCTGGAGTTCGGCCGGGACACGCCCGCGGGTGTCGAGGTGGTCAAATCGACGACGGTGCTGGGCACCAACGTCGGCACCGGGGCGAGCGCGGACGACACGAAGTGGGCCGACGAGCGGGTCGACATCGGCGACCTGCCCGCGGACGTGAACCGGGTGCGCGTGGTGGTCAAGGACGACGACATCACCTCCGACGGCTGGGTCGCGGTGAGCGCCCCGCGCGTGCCGACGTTCACCACGCTCACGCAGCGGGTCGGCAGCGCACCGGTCTACATGGACTGGCCCGCGGCGTTCGTCTACCCGTGCATGAACCCGGTCGCCTCGCACGACGGCATCTCGCAGATCCCGGCCTACCGGATCACCGCGGGTGACCTGGCGGCGGAAGCCGGGGTGGCCGACAACATCGGTGGCGGGCCCAACGGCTGGATCGAGGAACTGGCCGATCAGCCGGAGGTGCCGAGCTACCTGGAGGGTGACACCTCCGGCCGGTCCTGGGGACGCCTGCTGCAGATCGAACCCTTCACGGACGGCGTCGCACCGCAGGTGTCACACGGAACCGAAACGATGTGGGGCTGGCAAAGCCCCGGGCCAGGGCCGCAGCAGCCGAACGGGTCGACGCCGACTCGCTGATGTGAGGGAACCCCCGCTTCCGGCGGGGGTTTCTTTTCGTTGCCGCTACGCGGGTGTCGAGGGCGCCGGGCTCGCAAGCTCGCAAGCGATCGCCCCTCCCGGACCCGATCCTTCATTTTCTTTGGCTGGGGATCGGTTGCGGGAGAGGAAAGGCCGGCAGGCAACGCGCCGGGTCGCCTACCGTTGCCGGGCACCGCGCGAACGTGGAATTCGCGCGCGGGAACGCAGAACTCGCGGCCCGGAACGTGGGACTCGCCGGGCACGTCGGCGAGTCCCACGCTCCGGCGGGCGAGTCCCACCCTCTCGCACGCGAGTTCTGCATTCGCGCACCCGCCGCCCACCCACCACACCGCCACCCGGCAACGCAACCCGACCCGAAAGCCGCCCAGCCTCCCCCGCACCCCGATACACAGCCCAGTTCTGCGGACGATCAGGGGCTGTCAAGGTACTCTTTCCCGCCTTGACAGCCCCTGCTCGGCCGGAGAAACAATGAAAAATCGGGGCGGCCACAATCTGGGCGTAGCGAAGCGAAGCCGGCGCTTGCAGCCGCGCGCAGCGCAAACACCCGCGTAGCGGCTACGGCACGAAACCTCAATAAGACCGAGGCGTCCACACAAACCCGTGGTCGACCCGCGTCCGCGACGACCCCACGATCACCAAGCACCGCATATCCACCACACCAGGATCGAACTCCCCCAACGTGGTCACCAGCACGGACTCCGCATCGCCACCGACATCCCGCGCCACCACCACCGGCGTCTCAAGAGATCGATGCCGCAACAGCACCTCCCGCGCCCGCACCAACTGCGACGTCCGCGTCTTCGAAGCCGGGTTGTACAGCGCCACCACCAGATCAGCGGCCCCGGCGGCATCCAGCCGCCGCTCGATCACGTCCCAGGGCTTCAACCGATCCGACAACGACAGCACACAGTAGTCGTGTCCCAGCGGCGCCCCGACCCGTGAAGCCGCAGCCGAAGCAGCCGTCACCCCGGGCAGCACCCGCACACGAACCGGCTCCTCAAGCGCAGCCGCCTGCTCCAGCACCGCGGAAGCCATCGCGAACACCCCGGGATCGCCGGAAGACACCACAGCCACCCGAGCCCCGGAAGCCGCCAGCTCCAAAGCATGCCGGGCACGATCAGCCTCGACCCGGTTGCCCGAAGCATGCCGCACCTGCCCGGCCCGCTGCGGAACCTTCGCCACGTACGGCCCGTACCCGACGATGTCCGAAGCCTCGGTCAACGCCTCGGCAGCCTCCGGTGTCAACCATTCCGGCCCGGCCGGCCCCAGTCCGACGACCACGACCTCGCCGCCCTCCGAGGCGGCCGGTTCGGAAACAACCGGCGATTTCCGTGCGGCATAAGCGGGACTGGGCACCAGGGCCAGCGAGAAGTACGGCACCGACGACGGGTCCACCTCCGCGAACGGCTCCACCCGCTGTGCAGGCCAGGTCGCCCGCTCGACGTAGTATGCCTCGTCCAGCCGCCCCGACTCGGCCAGCGCCTCACGTACCGAGCCGAACGTGCGGCCCAGCTTCATCACCGCCGCGGCCTGCGTGTCCGCCAACCGTCGCGCCAGCTCGGGCGCGGGCAGCGTCCCGGGCAGCACGGTGAGGACTTCGTCCCGCTGCACCAACGGTTTGCCCAGCACGGCCGACGCCGCGGACACCGACGTCACGCCCGGCACCGCCTCGGCCTCGTACCGGTCGGTCAGCCGCTCGTGCATGTACATGTAGGACCCGAAGAAGAACGGATCGCCCTCGCACAACAACACCACGTCCCGCCCGGCGTCCAGGTGCTCGGCGAGGCGTTTCGCGCTCAGCTCGTAGAACTCGGCGATCGCGCCCTCGTACCCGCCGGGGTGGTCGGTGCCCTCCGTGGTCACCGGGTACATCAGTCGTTCCTCGACCTGCCCCTCGCGCAGGTACGGCTCGGCGACCGACCGCGCGATGCTGCGGCCGTGCCGCGCGCAGTGGTAGGCGATCACGTCGGCCTCGCCGATGAGCCGCGCCGCCTTCACCGTCATCAGCTCCGGGTCACCGGGGCCGAGACCGACACCCCACAACTTGCCCGTTTTCATTCGACCTCACTCGCGAGCGCGTTGACCGCCGACACGGCCATGGCACTTCCGCCACGCCGCCCGTGCACCACCAGATAGGGCGCGGGGGCGCGCTTGACCAGCTCTTCCTTGGACTCGGCGGCCCCGACGAACCCGACCGGCACCCCGATGATCGCGGCGGGCACACCGGCACCGTCCTCGATCATCTCCAGCAGCCGGAACAACGCGGTCGGCGCGTTGCCGATCGCCACCACCGACCCCGCCAGATCGTCCCGCCACAGCTCCAGTGCCGCCGCGGACCGGGTCGTGCCCATCCGCTCGGCCAGCGCCGGAACCCGCTCGTCGGACAGCGTGCACCGGATCTCGTTCGACGCGGGCAAACGCTTGCGGGTCACGCCGCTGGCGATCATCCGCGCGTCGCACAGCACCGGCGCACCGTCACGCAACGCGGCACGGGCCGACTCGACGAGGTCGAGCGAGTAGGCCAGGTCGTCGACCAGGTCGACCATCCCGCACGAGTGGATCATGCGGACCGCGACCGGCTCCAGGTCCTCCGGCAGGATCGCGAGGTCGGCCTCCTCGCGGATCGTGGCGAACGAGTGGCGGTAGATCTCCGCCCCGTCGCGGATGTAGTCGATCACGGCGTTCCCTTCTGGTATTCCTCGGTGCCCGCGAGCATGTCGATGTGCGCTTCGTGCGGGCGCCCGCACCTGCGCTCGCACCCGGAGAAGTGCATCCGCACGCCTGCGGGCGTCCGGCGCATCACCGCCCGCGCGTCCGCCCGCACGTCGGCACGTGACTTCGCGCAGCCCGGCCGTCCGATGCACGCGCTGACGCCCAGACCCGGCGCGTCCGGATCGGTCACCAGACCCGGCGCGTGCACGCCGAGCGGCACGACGACCGACCGCCACGGCGTCACGACGATCTCCCCCAGCGCCCGCAGGTCCGCGGCCGCGAGCTGCCCCAGCACCGGTGCCCCGCAGACCCCGGCACGACCGTCGTCGCGGGTGAACGGCCCGACCGGCACGCCCGGCGACGCCGGCAGGCGCGAACCGCCGGGCAGGTCCAGTTCCCGCACCCGCCACGCACTGCCCCGGACTTCGGTGAACCACAACGCTTTCCGCACCAGCGCGCCGACCGCGCCGTCGAACGGCACCCGCTCCCCGGTGTCCCGGCCCGCCAGCAGCACCGCACCGGTCGACGAGTCGAGCGCCCGCCAGCACACGTCCGCGTCCTCGCCGGAGACATCGCCGCGGCCGTCGTCGAGCGCGAACAGGAACCGGCCCGGCAATCCCGCCAGCTCGGGCCGCGCGCACACCGCCCGGTCCAGCTCGGCAACGGTCTCCCGGACGTCGACCAGCCCGCCGGTCAGCCCGCTCAACGGTGAGGCCAGGTAGTTGCGGACCCGCTCGTGCGGAGGCGCGGGCAGGAGCCCGGCCGACGACAAGCGCGGAACCAGCTCGCCCGTCCGCGACAGGCCACGCAACTGGATGTTGCCCCGCGAGGTCAGGTGCAGCGAGCCGTCGCCGAGCTCCTCGGCGCACGAGGCCAGCACCCGGGCCTGCGAAGCGCTGAGCCGCCCGCCGGGCAACCGGACCCTGGCGAGCGCGCCGTCGGCGGCGTCGTGCGTGGCGAAGACACCCGGGCACGCGTCGGCGCGGACACGTGCGGGAAGAGCCATGCGCTCACTGTAAACGGCGCCAAGGCCCCGAAGTAGGACTTGGGTCATATGTAGTAGGTCTGCTACATTTCATCGCACTGGCGCACCACTGGGGAGAACAACTATGACAACTTGGGGACAGGTGGCGACGAGACCACCGCATTCGCGGGGCGGTGAACCGGTGCTCGACGTCAGCGACCTCCGCATGCGGTACGGCACCCACGACGTGCTCAAGGGCGTGTCGTTCACGGCCGCGCCCGGCGAGGTGCTGGCACTGCTCGGGCCGAACGGCGCGGGCAAGACGACGACGATCGAGATCCTCGAAGGCTTCCGGATGCGCTCGGCGGGCGGGGTCCGCGTACTGGACACCGACCCGGCGCGCGGCGACGAGGCGTGGCGGTCCCGGCTGGGCATCGTGTTGCAGTCGTGGCGCGACCACCGCAAGTGGGGCGTGCGTGAGCTGCTGGCCCACTTCGGCTCGTACTACACGGGCTTCCGGCGCCCCTGGGACACCGACGAGCTGGTCGCCACCGTCGGCCTGACCCCGCACGCGCACAAGCGGGTCGGGCAGCTCTCCGGCGGGCAGCGTCGGCGGCTGGACGTGGCGATCGGCATCGTCGGGCTCCCCGAGCTGTTGTTCCTCGACGAGCCGACCGCGGGCTTCGACCCGGAGGCACGCCGCGAGTTCCACGACCTGGTGCACCGCCTGGCCGACGAGTCCGACACCACGATCCTGCTCACCACACACGACCTCGACGAGGCCGAAAAACTCGCCGACCGGATCCTCATCCTGGCGGGCGGCACGATCATCGCGAACGGCTCGGCCGATCAGCTGAGCCGCGAGATGTCCACCGACGCCGAAGTGCGCTGGACGCGTGACGGGCAGCGCTACGTGCACGCGACCACGGACGCCACGAAGTACGTGCGCGAGCTGTTCGCGCAGTACGACGACGAGATCGAGGACCTGGAGGTGCGCCGGGCCAGTCTGGAGGACACCTACATGGCGCTGCTGCGCAAGTTCGAAGGGAGCGCCCGATGACCACCACCGCACTGCGGGCCGGGTTCCGGCGCGGGCTGATCGAACTGCGGCAGAGCTTCACCACCATCCAGGACCTGTGGGGCTACCTCTTCCCGACGCTGATCTTCCTGGTCGTGATGATCCTGATGAAGGGCTCGACCATCCCCGGCACCACGTTCTCCCGCGGCTCGATGACCCTCCCCAGCCTGATCGGCGCGAGCGTCGGGTTCAACGCGATGATCAACACCATGCAGCAGCTCACCCTCGAGCGCGAGGACGGCACGCTGCTGCGGGCGAAGGCGCTGCCGCACGGGATGTCCGGTTACCTCGTCGGCAAGATCGTGATGATCTCCGGCATGACCCTGACCGGCATCGTCCTGCTGGTCGTGCCGGGCCTGTTCCTGTTCGACGGCCTGGAGATCGATGCCCTGACCTGGGTGACCCTGGTGTGGGTGCTGGCGCTCGGCCTGGTCGCGACACTGCCGATCGGCGCGGTGCTCGGGTCGCTGTTCGAGAACCCGCGGACCATGGGCGTGGTGATGCTGCCGGTGACGGCGCTGGTCGCCGTGTCCGGCATCTTCTACCCGATCGGCGAGCTGCCGTCGTGGGTCCAGGGCATCGCGCAGGTGTTCCCGCTGTACTGGCTGGGTCTGGGCATGCGCTCGGCGTTCCTGCCGGACGCGATGGCCGCGGTCGAGATCGGCGGATCGTGGCGGGCCTGGGAAACGCTCGGCGTGCTCGGGGCGTGGGCGGTCGCGGGACTGCTCCTGGCGCCGGTTCTGCTGCGCAGGATGGCGCGGCGCGAGTCCGGTTCGTCCGTGGCCGCCCGCCGGGAGAAGGCACTGCAGCGGGTTCCGGGATGAGCGAGTCGATCTACAACCGCATCGCCATGCTGCGCGCCGAGCGCGGCATCTCGCGGCGGCAGCTGGCCGAGGCGGTCGGGGTGCACTACCAGACCATCGGTTACCTGGAGCGCGGTGAGTACAGCCCGAGCCTGTACCTCGCGCTGCGCATCGCGGAACACTTCGAAGTACCCGTTGAGGTGATTTTCTCCACGCAGCCCTTCCCCCGTCTCGGCGAACGGACTGCTTGACTCGGGGCCTTCCTGGCGGACAGGGTTGAGGGGACCTAGGAGGGAACCCCCGTGATCCTGCTGCTGTCCACTTCGGACACCGACCTGCTCAGCGCCCGCACCAGCGAGGCCGGCTTCACCCTGGCCAACCCGGCCCGGCTCGACCTCGCCGAGCTGCCCGGACTGCTGGAGAGCGCCGACGTCGTGGTGGTCCGCATCCTGGGATCGGCGCGGACGTGGCAGGAGGGCCTGGACACCGTCCGCGCGAGCGGGAAACACGTGGTGGTCCTCGGCGGCGAGCAGACTCCGGACGCGGAGCTGATGGCGTTGTCCACGGTCCCGGCGGGCATCGCCACCGAGGCACACGCCTACCTCGCGCAGGGCGGTCCGGCCAACCTCACGCAACTGCACCGGTTCCTGTCCGACACGCTGCTGCTCACCGGCGACGGGTTCGAGCCGCCGTCCGAGCAGCCCGCGTGGGGTTTCCTGGATCGAAAAGGCCGCCGCGCCGTGAACTCCGGCGGCCCGGTCGTCGCGATCCTCTACTACCGCGCCCACCACCTGTCCGGGAACACCCGGTTCGTCGACGCGCTGGCCGAGGCGGTCGAGGACGCGGGCGGGCAGGCGCTGCCGATCTACTGCGCCTCGTTGCGCTCACGCGAGCCGGCGATGATGGCCGAGCTGCGCAGAGCGGACGCGCTGCTGGTCACGGTGCTCGCCGCGGGGGGCACCCGGCCGTCCGGGGTGGGCGCGGGTGGCGATGACGAGGCATGGGACGTCGCCGAGCTGGCCGCGCTGGACGTGCCGACGTTGCAGGCGCTGTGCCTGACCAGCGACCGCGCGACCTGGGAGGACAACGAGGACGGCCTGTCCCCGCTCGACGCGGGCAACCAGATGGCGGTGCCGGAGTTCGACGGCCGCCTGATCACGGTGCCGTTCTCGTTCAAGGAGATCGACGACGACGGCCTGCCGCACTACGTGCCCGACGCCGAGCGCGCCTCCCGCGTGGCGAAGATCGCGCTCGCGCACGCGCGCCTGCGGCACACTCCGCCGTCCGAGCGCAAGATCGTGTTGATGCTCTCGGCGTACCCGACGAAGCATTCGCGCGTCGGCAACGCGGTCGGCCTGGACACCCCGGCCTCGGCGATCGAGCTGCTGCGCCGCATGCGGGACCAGGGCTACGACCTCGGTGACGAGCCGTTTCCCGGCGTCGAGCCGACGGGCACCGACCAGCCCGACGGCGACGCCCTGATCCACGCGCTGATCGCCGCGGGCGGGCAGGATCCGGAGTGGCTGACCGAGGAACAGTTGTCCGGCAACCCGATCCGCGTCCCGGCAGCCCGCTACCGGGAGTGGTTCGCCGCGCTGCCCGAAGCGCTGCGCGCGGACATGGAGGAGCACTGGGGCCCGCCGCCGGGCGAGCTGTACGTCGACTCGTCGTCCGATCCGGACGGTGACATCGTGCTGGCCTCGCTCCAGGCCGGCAACATCCTGCTGATGATCCAGCCGCCACGCGGGTTCGGTGAGAACCCGGTGGCCATCTACCACAACCCGGACCTGCCACCGAGTCACCACTACCTCGCCTGCTACCGCTGGATCGAGGAGGAGTTCGGCGCGCACGCGGTCGTCCACCTCGGCAAGCACGGGTCGCTCGAATGGTTGCCGGGCAAGAACGCCGGGCTGTCCGCCGCGTGTGGCCCGGACGCGGTGCTGGGCAACCTGCCGCTGATCTACCCGTTCCTGATCAACGACCCCGGCGAGGGCGCGCAGGCCAAGCGGCGCGCGCACGCCACGATCGTCGACCACCTGATCCCGCCGATGGCCCGCGCGGAGAGCTACGGCGACCTCGCGCGCCTGGAGCAACTGCTCGACGAGCACGCCAACATCGCGGCGATGGACCCGGCGAAACTGCCCGCGATCCGCGCGCAGATCTGGACGCTGATCCAGGCCGCGAAGCTCGACCACGACCTCGGTGTCGCGGAGCGACCGCACGACGCCGAGTTCGACGACTTCCTGCTGCACATCGACGGCTGGCTGTGCGAGGTCAAGGACGCGCAGATCCGCGACGGCCTGCACATCCTGGGCGCGGCGCCGACCGGTGAGGCGCGGGTGAACCTCGTCCTCGCGATGCTGCGGGCACAACAGATGTGGGGCGGCACAGCCGGTGCGGTACCCGGGTTGCGGACGGTGCTCGGCCTGACCGACGGGGCCCCGACCTCCGAAGTGGACGCCATCGAGGCGTCGGCGCGGGCGCTGGTCGAGGCCATGGAGAAGCGGGACTGGTCACCGGACGCGGTGGCCGAGGTGGCCTCCGGTCCGGAGGTCGCGCGCGTGCTGACGTTCGCGGCCACCGAGATCGTGCCGCGGCTGGCCGGTACTTCGACGGAAATCGACGCGGTGCTGCACGCGCTCGACGGCGGCTACATCGCGGCGGGGCCGAGCGGGTCGCCGCTGCGCGGGCTGGTCAACGTGCTGCCGACCGGGCGGAACTTCTACACCGTCGACCCGAAGGCCATCCCGAGCCGTCTGGCGTGGGAGACCGGGCAGGCGCTGGCGGACTCGCTGGTGAAGCGCTACCGCGAGGACACCGGCGAGTGGCCGAAGTCGGTCGGCCTTTCGGTGTGGGGCACGTCGGCGATGCGCACGTCCGGTGACGACGCCGCGGAAGTGCTGGCGCTGCTGGGAATCCAGCCGGTGTGGGACGACGCGTCCCGCCGGGTGACGGGACTGGAGCCGATCCCGCTCGCCGAGCTGGGACGACCGCGCATCGACGTGACGGTCCGGATCAGCGGCTTCTTCCGGGACGCGTTCCCGCACGTGGTCGACCTGCTCGACGACGCCGTGCGGCTGGCCGCGTCGCTGGACGAGCCCGCCTCCGAGAACTTCGTGCGCGCGCATGTGCGGGCGGATGTCGCGGAGCACGGCGACGAGCGCCGGGCGACCACCCGGATCTTCGGTTCGAAGCCGGGCGCGTACGGTGCGGGAATCCTGCCACTGCTGGACTCCGGCAACTGGCGTGACGACGCCGATCTGGCCGAGGTGTACGCCACGTGGGGTGGATACGCGTACGGCCGGGATCTGGACGGCGTCGAGGCCCGGCCGGACATGGAGAGCGCGTACCGGCGCATCGAGGTCGCGGCGAAGAACACCGACACGCGTGAGCACGACATCGCCGACTCGGATGACTACTTCCAGTACCACGGCGGGATGATCGCCTTCACCCGCTCGCTGACCGGGCAGGCCCCGGCCTCCTACGTGGGCGATTCGACCAGCCCGGACTCGGTGCGCACGCGGTCGTTGTCGGAGGAGACGGCCCGCGTGTTCCGCGCCAGGGTGGTCAACCCGCGCTGGATCGCCGCGATGCGCAAGCACGGCTACAAGGGTGCATTCGAGCTCGCGGCCACGGTGGACTACCTGTTCGGCTTCGACGCGACCGCCGGGGTCGTGCAGGACTGGATGTATGAAAAGCTGTCCCAGTCCTACGTTCTCGACCAGCAGAACCAGGAGTTCCTGGCGAAGGCCAACCCGTGGGCGTTGCGCGGCATCATCGAGCGGCTGACCGAGGCCGCCGACCGTGGCCTGTGGGCGGAGCCGGATCCGGAGCTGCTGGGACAGTTGCGTGAGGTGTACCTGCGGACCGAAGGTGAGCTGGAGGGCGAGTGACCGGGGTGGATCTGAACGCGGATCTGGGTGAGGGTTTCGGCGCCTGGCACCTGACGGAGGACGACGCGCTTCTGGAGATCGTGTCGAGCGCGAACGTCGCCTGTGGTTTCCACGCCGGCGATCCCAGCACGCTGCGCACCGTGACAGCCGCCGCGGCTGCCCGTGGTGTCGCGGTCGGGGCGCAGGTCGCCTACCGTGACCTGGCGGGATTCGGGCGACGGTTCATGGACGTGACCGCGGACGAGCTGGTCAACGACGTGCTGTACCAGATCGGCGCCCTGGACGCTTTCGCCAGGATTGCGGGCACCCGGGTCGCCTACGTGAAGCCACACGGCGCGCTCTACAACGCGATCGTGCACCACGCCGACCAGGCCGCGGCGGTGGTCGAAGCGGTGCGGCTGTTCGACCCGTCGTTGCCGGTGCTCGGGTTGCCGGGTTCGGAATGGCTGCGCCAGTCGGAGGCCGCCGGTCTGCGTCCCGTGCGTGAAGCCTTTGCCGACCGGGCTTACACGCCGGAAGGTACTCTCGTTTCCCGGCGGGAGCCCGGTGCGGTGATCCACGACCCCGACGAGGTCGTGCGACGCTGCGTCCGGATGGCGACGGAGGGCGTGGTCACCGCCATCGACGGCAGCGAGGTGCAGGTACGGCCCGAGTCCCTGTGCCTGCACGGAGATACGCCGGGAGCAGTGGAGATCGGCCACCGAGTCCGGGCAGCCCTGGTGGAAGCCGGGGTTTCGGTGGAAGCGTTCGCCGCGTAGCCGCTACGCGGGTGTCAGTGCGCCGGGCGAACGTGACGTGGGACTCGCCGACCCGCCCGGCGAGTCCCACGTTCCCGCGCGCGAGTTCCACGCTCTCGTCGGTGAGTTCTGCGTTCCGGGGCGCGAACTCCAACCCGCGTAGCGGCTACAAACCCCACACCAACGGCAAATGCGTCACCCCGTTGATGAAGTTCGACGTCAACCGCCGCACCTCCCCGCCCACCTGCACCTCGGGCAGCAAAGTCAGAAACTCCCGGAAGAACACCCGCATCTGCAACCGCCCGAAATGCGCCCCCAGACACAGATGCGGCCCCTGCCCGAACGCCAAATGCTCCGCCCCTCGCGTCACATCGAACCGATACGGATCCGGATACCTCCGCTCATCGAAGTGCGCCGACGCGAAATACACCACGACCTTGTCCCCCGCCGCGATCCGCGCACCCCCCAATTCCACGTCACGCACCGCCGTACGCCGGAACGTCAGCACCGGCGGATGCCAGCGCAGCATCTCCTCGACCGCCGACGGCACCAGATCCGGATCGGCCCGCAACCGCCGGTACTCACCCGGGTTCTGCACCAGCGCCAGCACCCCGCCCGGCAACGCGCTGCGCACGGTGTCGTTGCCGGCGATCACCATCAGGAAGAAGAACATCCGCAGCTCGGCGTCGTCCAGCGAGCGACCGTCCACAGTGGCTTGAACCAACGCGGTCATCAGGTCGTCGGCCGGATCGCGCCGTTTGGCCGAGGCCAGTTCCTGCGCGTAGTCGAACATGTCCGCCAGCATCGCGGGTGATCGGGGGTTCACCGGCTTCCCCTGCGCGTCGCGGACGACCTCGGCGTGTTCCGGGTCCTGGTAGCCGATGACGCGGTTGGTCCACTTCAGCAGCAGCCCGCGGTCCTCGGGCGGCACCCCGATCAGGTCGGCGAGGTTGAGCAGCGGAAAGTCGTCGGTGACCTCGACGGGCAGGTCGCACTGACCACGCGGCACGACCGCTCCGATCAGGGCACGCGCACGCGCGGCGATCTGGTCGGCCGAGCGTTCCAGCCTGCGCCGGGTGAACACCGCGGACACGATGCGGCGCAGGCGGTTGTGCTCGGGCGCGTCCATGTTGAGGATCATGCGCCGGATGAACGCGAGGTCGTCGGGTTCGGGGTCGCGGATCTGGGTGGCACCGAGCCACGACGAGAACACCTCGGGGGTGCGCAGGACGTGCCGGACATCGTCGTAACGTGTCACGGCCCAGTAGCCGGGCCCGGCGGGCCAGTCCAGCACCTCGTGTTCGTCCTGCCACGCGACGGGTTCGGCGTCACGCAGGCGGCGCAGCTCGTCGTGCGGTATGCCACGGGCGAACACCCTCGGGTCGAAGACGTCCACACCGGACATCAGTGCTCGTCCAGGAACACTTCGATCGTGTTGGCGAGCGTCACCGGGACCTCGTCGGCGGCGTAGTGCCCGGCGTCGGGCATCACTTCGAGTTCCAGTTTCGGGTACCACTGGCCGAAGGTCGCGAGCATGAACTCCTCGGACAGCGCCGGGTCGTGCTCACCGACGACGACCTTGACCGGTACCTCGTTGCCCGCGATCCGCTCGGAGAAGTCGGTCTTCGCCCACGCGCCGAGGTACTCGCCGAACGCGGCCTTGTCGGAGTTCTCCAGCGAGTGGATGACCATGCCCTCGAGCCACGCGTCGGGGTGGCGGCCGCCGGTGGTGAAGTCGATGATCGCGCGACGGCTCGCCGGGTCCTCGGCCGCGCTGCCGAACAGCTGCCAGGTCTCCTCGTCGAACGGCACCCCGCCGGCCGGGACCGGGGAGATCCCGAAGAGGGACCGGACCCGGCCGGGCGCTTCGGCGAGGATGTACTGCATGACGCTGCCGCCCATCGAGTGCCCGACGACGGAGAACCGGTCGATGCCCAGTTCGTCGGCGAGCAGCAGCATGTCGCCGGCCATTTCGGCGATGGTGTGCGCGCCCGCTTCGTCCTTGCGCGTGCCGTAGCCCCGGAAGTCGGGGAAGACGTAGCTGAACCGCTGGCCGTCGAGGTGCGGCGTGAGGTCCTTCCACGCCGTCGACGACCCGAACCAGCCGTGCAGCACGAGCACGACGTGCTCGCCGGTGCCGACCCGCTCCATGTGCGCCCTCCAAGTCCGCGGTGACCCGTTGCAGTGGCGAGCTTGGCACAGTCGCCGCCGGTTGGCACGCCTTCCTCCGGCGGGCGGCGGCCCGCGGCCGCGCTACAGCGACCGGTGGTGCGTGAACGGCCACTGGGCCACCGGCCGCGCCAGCAGCTCCGGCGGCGGCTCCGGCAGCCGGGACGCGCCGCGGGCGATCACCACCACCCGGTCCTGCCCCCCGAGGTACACCTCGGCCGGTCCGGGCACGTGCTCGACCACCCAGGAGGCCAGCTCGGAACGCCGCCCTGGCGCCGCCCGCACCTCCCACATCAGCGTGTCGGCCATCAGCGCGTCCGCAGCGGGGGCACGGACGGCACCTCGGGCGCGTTGTCGATGTCCGCCTGCGTCATCCGGAACTCCTCCGGGTAGTGTTCCCGGCTCGTGCGGCGCAGCGGCTCCGTCGTCCGCCACGTGTAGAGGCACCGCTGGCACTGCAGCACCTCCCACACCCCCGCGACCGGCGAATCGGCCAGCTTCTCGATCGTGTCGAATTCACAACGTGGGCACATCGGGTTCTCCTTACTGCGCCAGCATTCCCTGCAACTTCGTCAGCCATCCGGCGGCTTCGGGCAGATCCCGCACCGGCTGGCTGTAGTGACCGCGATCGTCGGGTGCGACCGGGGTCGTCGCGTCGATGATCATCTTGTTCGTGATGCCGGCGGGCTGCGATCCGGGATCCAGCTCCAGCACCGGCAGGTTCGGGATGTTCACCAGGTCACCGGCCGCGTTGACCTTTGTGGACAGTGCCCACATCACCTGTGGCAGGTTGAACGGGTCCACGTCCTCGTCCACCATGATCACGGTCTTGACGTAGCCGAGTCCGTGCGGCGTGGTCATCGCCCGCATCCCGACGGCCTTGGCGAACCCGCCGTAGCGTTTCTTCGTCGAGATGATCGCGAGCAACCCGTGGGTGTACATCGCGTTGACCGCCTGCACCTCCGGGAAGGCTTCCTTGAGCTGCTGGTAGATCGGCACGCAGGTGTTGGCGGCCATCAGGAAGTCGATCTCGGTCCACGGCATGCCGAGGTAGAGCGATTCGAAGACCGGCTTGGTGCGGTAGGAGATCCGGTCGACGCGCACGACGGTCATGTTCCGCCCGCCCGAGTAGTGGCCGGTGAACTCGCCGAACGGCCCCTCGATCTCACGTTTGCGGCCCTCGATGACGCCTTCCAGGATCACCTCCGAGCCCCACGGCACGTCCAGCCCGGTCAGCGGCGCGGTCGCGACCGGCGCCGGCGCGCCGCGGAGGGCGCCCGCCATCTCGTACTCGCTCTGGTCGTAGGCCATCGGGGTGGCCGCGACGATCGAGATCACCGGATCGTTGCCGAGCGCGATCGCGACCGGCAGGTCCTCGCCGTTCCCCTCGGCCTTCGCCAGGTGCAGTGCGATGTCATGCATCGGCACCGGCTGCAGCCCCAGCTTGGCCCTGCCCTTGACCTCCATCCGGTACACGCCGACGTTCTGCTTGCCGAAGTTCTCCGGGTCCTCGGGGTCGCGCGAGACGACCGCCGCCTTGTCCAGGTAGAACCCGCCGTCGCCGTCGTTGAGCCGGAACAGGGGCAGCACGTCGAACAGGTTCACGTCCTCACCGTCGAGCACGTTCTCCGCCCACGGCGGGTCCTCCCGCCGCTCGACGGGCACGGGGAACCGCTCCCAGCGGCGGATGAACTCGGCGACCTGGTCCTTGATCCCGGTCTGCTTCGGCAGTCCCATCGCCAGCGCGTGGTTGGCCCATGAGCCGTGGACGTTCAGCGCGATGCGCGCGTCGGTGAAGCCGGTGACGTTGTCGAAGTACAGCGCGGGAGCCTTGTCACCCAGGCGCGGGGCGGCGTTCGCGGCGGCGCCGAGGTCGGGCTCGGGCGCGACCTCCTCGGTGATCCGCAGCAGCTGCCCCTGGTCGTCCAGGGTGTGCAGGAACGACCGGAAGTCGTCGTAGGGCATGGGTTTCCTCCTATCGATGCAGACCGGACCAGCGCTGGGCGTTCGGCGCGGGCAGGTCGAACTGGTCCAGCACGCGGGCGACGACGTGATCGACGATGTCGTCCACGGATCGCGGGTGGTTGTAGAAGGCGGGCATCGGCGGCACGATGCGCACGCCCATCCGGGACAGCGCGAGCATGTTGTCCAGGTGGATCTCACTCAGCGGCGTCTCGCGCGGCACCAGGACGAGCTTGCGGCGTTCCTTGAGCACGACGTCGGCGGCGCGGCCGACGAGCCCGTCGGCGTACCCGGCCCGGATCCCGGCCACGGTTTTCATGCTGCACGGCACGACGACCATGCCGTCGGTGCGGAACGAGCCGGACGAGATCGTCGCGGCCTGGTCGCCCGCGCCGTGCACGACGTCGGCGAGCTTGCCGACTTCCCTGGCGCTGTAGGACGTTTCCAGCTCGATCGTGGTGCGGGCCCAGCGGGAGAGCACCAGGTGCGTCTCGACCCCGGACAGGTCGTGGAGCGCTTCGAGCAGCCGGACCCCGAGCGGCGCACCCGTGGCCCCGGTCATCCCGACGATCAGCCGCATCCCGCCTCCCTGATAGTTCGTATACGAACCTTTCGTGTTCATACTAACATGTGCTCATGACCGCTGTCGACGAAGCCGTGTTCCACGTCATGCGCCGCGCCCTGCAGGAGCACGGCGCACTGTGGCAGGCCGAACTGCCCACCCTGACGAAGCCGCAGTACGCGGTGCTGCTGGTGATCGCCGAGGGGGACGACGTCGACCAGGCCACAGCGGGTCAGCGAGCGGCGATCGACAAGGCGACGTTGGCGAATTTGATGCTGCGGTTGGAGAGCCGGGGGTTGATCACGCGTTCCATCGGCAGTGATCGGCGGCGGAGGATCCTGCGGTTGACCGAGGAGGGGCGGGCTGTGCTGCGGCAGGCCCAGGAGGTGGCGGCGCGGGTCAACGGGGTTGTGCTCGGGCGGTTGACGGTTGAGGAGCGGGAGGCGCTAAGGGGGTTGCTGTTGAAGTTGAGTCCTTCTTCGTGATGGTCCGCTACGCGGGTTCTGCGCTGCGCGCGGGTGGATTGGGTTGTGGCCGCCCCGATTTTTGATTGTTTCTGCGGCCGGGGATCGGGGTGCGGGGGAGGGCTGGGCGGCCTGGTGGCTGGGTTGCGTTGCCGTGCGCCGGTTTGGTGGGTGGTTGGCCGTCCCGGAGGGGCAAACACGGCGCCCGCAAGGGCCAACACGCCAGCCGGAACGGCCAACACGGCGCGACCCGGTGTGTTGGCCGCTCCGGGCGGCGTGTTTGCCCCTCCGGGCGGCGTGTTTGCCCCTCCGGGCGGCGTGTTGGCCGCTCGCGGCGCCGTGTGGGGGGCTAGGGGCAGTCGGCCTGGTGGGTGCGCCACAGCATGGCCGCGTGCAGGGCCGCGATCAGCAGCTCGTCGTCCTCCTCGGTCGGATCGGCGCCCAAGGGGATCCACTTCTCGCAGACCTTCCGGTCATCCTCGTAGCAGCTCAGCAGCATCCCGGGGTAGGACAGCACGACGGGGGCGCCGTCGGGTCCGTCGACGCGCACCCGGCGAAGGTGCATCGCCGCCCGGACCTGACGCGCCCCTCGGGAGTCATCCATCCACACCTGCCCACCTCGACCGATACCCCGAGGTCGCGAACGCACCCCGGTTGGTTACCGCTCCGTTCCTTCCGGTTCGGCAACGGCGAGCCACCCCTTCCGCGTCCGCCCGACCCGGCGCAGGCAGAATTGGCCACCGCAACCGCGAGCAGGGAGTGATCAGCATCGTGACAGTGGCCGCGCAGTCGATCGAGCAGAAGATCGCCGAAGAACTCGGCGTCCGCGAAGGGCAGGTCAAAGCCGCCGTGGACCTGCTCGACGGCGGGTCCACCGTGCCGTTCATCGCGCGGTACCGCAAGGAGGTGACCGGCACCCTCGACGACGCCCAGCTGCGCACCCTCGAAGACCGGCTGCGTTACCTGCGGGAACTCGACGAACGCCGCACCGCGATCCTCGAATCCATCGACGGCCAGGGCAAGCTGACCGAGGAGCTCGCGGACCAGATCCGCGCCGCCGACACCAAGGCGCGCCTGGAGGACATCTACCTCCCCTACAAGCCGAAGCGGCGCACCAAGGCCCAGATCGCCCGTGAGGCGGGCCTCGAACCACTCGCCGACGGGCTCCTCGGCGACCCCTCCACCGATCCGCAGGCCGCCGCCGCGGTGTTCGTCGACTCCGAGAAGGGCGTCGCGGACGCGCAGGCCGCCCTCGACGGTGCCCGCGCGATCCTCGTCGAGCGCTTCGGTGAGGACGCCGACCTGATCGGCGAGCTGCGCGAGAAGATGTGGACCGAGGGCTACTTCTCGTCCAAGGTCCGGCAGGGCAAGGAGACCGAGGGCGCGAAGTTCGCCGACTACTTCGACTTCGCCGAGCCGTTCACCAAGATGCCCTCGCACCGCGTGCTCGCGATGCTGCGCGGCGAGAAGGAAGACGTCCTCGACCTCACCGTCGAACCCGAGGAACCGCGGGAGGAGACGGCCGAGCCGAAGACCGGCCCTTCGGACTACGAGCGCCGCATCGCGCAGCGCTTCGGGATCACCAACGAAGGGCGCCCGGCGGACAAGTGGCTCCAGGACACCGTGCGCTGGGCGTGGCGCACCAAGATCCTCCTGCACCTGGGCATCGACCTGCGCATGCGGTTGCGGCAGAAGGCCGAAGAGGACGCGGTGAACGTGTTCGCCGCGAACCTGCGTGACCTGCTGCTGGCCGCCCCCGCCGGAACCCGCTCCACGATGGGCCTGGACCCGGGCTTCCGCACCGGTGTGAAGGTCGCCGTCGTGGACGCGACCGGCAAGGTCGTCAACACCCACACGATCTACCCGCACCAGCCGCAGAACCGCTGGGACCAGTCGATCGACGAGCTGGCGAAGCTCTGCGCCGCCCATTCGGTCGATCTGATCGCGATCGGCAACGGCACCGCGTCACGGGAAACCGACAAGCTCGCCGGTGAGCTGATCAAGCGGCACGCCGAACTCAAGCTGACCAAGGCGGTCGTCTCGGAGGCGGGCGCGTCGGTCTACTCCGCGTCCGCGTTCGCGTCGCAGGAGCTGCCCGAACTGGACGTGTCACTGCGTGGCGCGGTGTCGATCGCGCGCCGCCTGCAGGATCCGCTGGCGGAACTGGTGAAGATCGACCCGAAGTCGATCGGTGTCGGGCAGTACCAGCACGACGTGTCCGAGGTGTCGCTGTCGCGGTCGCTGGACGCGGTGGTCGAGGACTGCGTGAACGCGGTCGGCGTGGACGTCAACACCGCCTCCGCACCCCTGCTGACCAGGGTTTCCGGCATCACGTCGGGCCTGGCCGAGAACATCGTCGGTCACCGCGACGCCAACGGCCCGTTCCGGTCGCGCTCGGCGCTCAAGGAGGTCGCCCGCCTCGGCCCGAAGGCGTTCGAGCAGTGCGCCGGGTTCCTGCGGATCCGCGGCGGCGAGGACCCGCTCGACTCGTCCAGCGTGCACCCGGAGTCCTACCCGGTCGTCCGGCGGATCCTGTCCAAGACGGGCAGTGAGCTGCGCGAGCTGATCGGCAACGAGCGGGTGCTGCGCAAGCTGCGCCCGGAGGATTTCGTCGACGAGACGTTCGGCCTGCCGACCGTCACCGACATCCTCGCCGAGCTGGAGAAGCCGGGCCGTGACCCGCGTCCGGCGTTCAAGACCGCGACCTTCGCCGAGGGCGTGGAGAAGATCGGCGACCTCAAGCCCGGTATGCGGCTGGAGGGCGTGGTCACCAACGTCGCCGCGTTCGGTGCGTTCATCGACATCGGTGTGCACCAGGACGGTCTCGTGCACGTGTCGGCGATGTCGAAGAACTTCGTCAAGGACCCGCGCGAGGTCGTCAAGCCGGGTGACATCGTCAAGGTGAAGGTGCTGGAGGTCGACATCCCGCGCAAGCGGATCTCGCTGACCCTGCGCCTGGACGACGAAGTCGGCGGCGGCAAGGCCAAACCGGCTGGTGGCGGAGGTGGCGAACGGCGGGGCGGCCAGCCGCGCAAGGGTGGCCAGCCGAAGCGCCGCGAGCCCGCCGGCGGTGGTGGCGCGATGGCCGATGCCCTCCGAAAGGCTGGCTACGGTCGCTAAAACCCCGTTCAGGGGTCATCATTCAAGGGTGCAGTGGGCCGATTTCCTGGCAGATCGCTCCGCGCGGCGGTGGCTGCGCGGCGTTGCCGGGCAGCTCGACTCCGGCTGGCGCGCGCTGGCCGGAGACCCCGCCCTCTGGCGGGCGTTCGAACGGCACGTGAACGCGGTCGGCGACGCGGTGCGCTGCGAGCTGGACCTCGTGCCCCGCGGCGAGCCGGTGACCAGGCTCGTTCTGCTCGCCGGGCACGCGCACGACGTGTGGACCGAGGCCGGGGTGCTGGGCTGGAGCTCGCCCGGCGCCCAGGACTGGAACGATCAGGAGTGGACGGGGCTGCGCCTGCTGGCCTGCCTGCGTCTCGCGGCCGACGAGCCGGGCGGCCCGAAGCTGCCCCGCTCGGCCGCGTTCGCCCGCAAGCGGCCCGTGGGGACCGGTGAACATGTGAACAATCGCCGGGAATACTTCCGCTGAATTTCGCGGAAATGCCACCGAACGGCACTGGTGAATCGTTGACGGACTTGCCTAGGATCGGATTTCCTTTTTTCGGTCCGGGAGTCCGGGGGCGGTGCCGTTGGTGTTCTTCCGTGTCCTGGGTCCGCTCGACGTGGAGGAGGTCCGCGGGCGGTCCGTGCCGCTCGGCGGCCCGAAACCGCGCCTGCTGCTGGCCGCTCTGCTGCTGCAGCCCGGCGTCGTGGTGTCCGCCGACGCGCTGACCGACGTCCTGTGGCCCGGGCGGGTACCGCGGTCGGCCGCGGCGAACCTGCGGACCTACGTGCACGGCTTGCGCCGTCTGCTCGGCGGCCGGATCGAAGGGCGCGCGGGCGGCTATCTGCTCCGCGTCGCGCCGGAGGAGCTGGACGCGACGCTGGCCGAACAGCTCGTGACCAGGGCACACGAGGAGAACCTCCCGGCCCTGCTCGACGAGGCCGCCGCGTTGTGGCGTGGCGAGGTGCTCGAAGACCTGCCGCACCACCACAGCTGGTCGTCGGCGGTTGCGCGGTTCGGCGAGCTACGGCTGTCCGTGCAGGAGGAACGGCTGCGGATCCGGGTCGAGGCCGGGCGGCACGCCGACGCGATCGTCGAGCTGCGGGGACTGCTGGCCGGGCACCCGCTGCGGGAGGAGTTGTGGCGGCTGCTGGTCGTGGCACTCGGCGCGAGTGGCCGGGAGAGTGAGGCGCTGGCCGCGTACGGCGAAGCCGAGCGGGTCCTGCGGTCCGAACTGGACGCCGTGCCCGGCCCGCGGTTGCGGCAGGCGCTCGCCGAAGTCGCCCCCGCGGCGCCGGTCTGTCAGCTGCCGCTGGACCTGCCCGATTTCACCGGCCGCGAGGAGCAGCTGGCCGGGCTGACCGCTGCCCTCGACGGCGAGCGGACCGCGGTCGTGGTCCTGTCCGGCTCGGCGGGTGCCGGAAAGTCCGCGCTGGCCGTGCACGCGGCGCACGCGGCACGCGGCCGCTACCCCGACGGTCAGCTCTACGTCGATCTGCGCGGCACGTCCGAGTCGCCACGCCGTCCCCTGGACGTGCTGCCCGAGCTGCTGCACGCGCTCGGCGTGCCCGACGCGGGGATTCCGCGTGGCCTCGACGAGCGGTCCGCGCTGCTGCGGTCCCGGCTGGCCGGGCGCCGCGTGTGCCTGGTGCTCGACGACGCCGGTGACGCGGCGAGCGTCCGCCCCCTGCTGCCCGGCGCGGGTGCGTGCGCGGTGCTGATCACGAGCCGCGGACGGCTGCCCGATCTGACCGGTGCCGCGCACCTCGATGTCGGCGTGCTGCCCGAGGCCGAAGCCGCCGAACTGCTGTCGCGGATCGCCGGCGGCGAACGCACCGCGGCCGAACCCGAAGCCGCGGCGGCGATCGTGGCGGCGTGCGGACGGCTACCGCTGGCGATTCGCGTTGCGGGATCACGACTTTCGCACCGGCGCGAATGGACACTTCGCGCGCTCGCCGCCCGGCTGGCGGACGAGCGCCGCCGCCTCGACGAGCTCCGGGTCGGTGACTTGGCCGTGCGGGCCAGCCTCGCCCTGAGCTACGACCAGCTGCCGGGCAGCTGCGCGCGGGCCTTCCGCACGCTCGGCACGCTCGGGCCGCTGCCGTTTCCCGGCTGGGTGGTCGCGGCGCTGCTCGACCGCGCGGGCGACGACGCGCTGGACGTTCTGGTCGACGCGCACCTCGTCGATCTCGTGGATGACCAGCCCCGCTACCGCCTGCACGACCTGGTGCGCTGCTACGCGGCCGAACTGGCGGAGCCCGAACCCGTCGAGACGCGGCGCGAGCGCGTCCGCCGCGTCGTCGAGGGGTACCTGGCACTGGCCACCGAGGCCGCCGACCGGATGCCGGTGCGGTTCTTCGGCGCGGCCCCTCCCCCGCTGCCGCCCGACCTGTGGCGTCCGGACGGGACGGTGCCCGACGACCCGGTGGCGTGGTTCGGGAACGAGCGACCGGTCGCGCTCGTGGAGCTGGCCGTCGAGTGGGGACTCGACGCACTGGCGTGGCAGCTCGCCGCCGCGTTCACGCCGTACTTCGACCTGGGTGGCCATCACGACGACTGGCGGCGCACGCACGAGCTGGCGCTGGGCGCGGCGGAGCGCGCGGGAGACCTGCGCGGGCAGGCGATCGTCCTGCGCAACCTGGGGCAGCTCGACGTCTACCAGGACGACTACCCCGGTGCGCACGCCGGGTTCGAGCGTGCGCTGTCGCTGTTCCGGCGGATCGGTGACGACCAGGGCGCGGCGGTCGCGCTGGCCGGGCTCAGCACGATCCGGCGTGTCTCCGGCGATCACGAAGCGGCACTCTCACACTGCCACGACGCGCTGGAGCTGTTCACCCGCAGCGGCGATCGGCACGGCGAGGCGGTGGTGCGCATCGCGATCGGCTCGGTGTGGCTCGCCAGGGGGTGCCACGCGACGGCCGAGCGCTGGTTCACCGACGCGCGCGAGGCGTGCGTCGAGATCGGCGACCGGCACCGCGAGGCACACGCCCGGCACCGGATGGCGTTGCTGCACCAGCACCGCGGCAACCTCGGGCGCGCCCGCGAAGAACTGGACCGCGCGATCGTCATCTTCGGCGAACTCGGCGACGACCACTGCGTCGGCTACGCGCACCAGTCACTCGGCCAGCTGTGCCTGCGCAGCGGCGACCTGGCGCACGCGAAACTGCTCCTGGTGAACTCACTGTCGGTCCACCGGCGCGACGGCGACCGGCGGTCCGAGGCCGAGGCGGGTGAGCTGCTGGGCGAGCTGCACGAGCGGCTCGGGCAGGTCCGTGAGGCGCGCGGCCACTTCCAGCGGTCACTGGAGATCTGGCAGGACCTCGGCGCCGGGGAAGCCGCGGCGGCGCTGCGGGAACGGTTGCGTCACCACCCATTGACCATGATCGCCGGCGGGTCCATCCTGGTGCCCTCAGTGACCTCGAAGGAAGCCGGGAGGGGTCGATGAGCACCTTCGTCGTGATCGGGGGCGCCGGGCGGACCGGACGCCGGATCGGTGAGCGCCTCAACGACGGCGGGCACCGGGTCGTAGTGGCGAGCCGGGGCGCGGAGACGGCGCTGGACCTGACGTCCGAACCGGATCCGGCGGTCTTCGCCGGCGCCGAGGGGGTCGTCATCGTCGCGGAACCGCCGAAGGATCCCGAAGACGCCGAGGCCGCCATGCACGGTGGCGTGTCGGCGATCGCGGAAATCGCCGCGCGCGAAGACATCCCGGTGGTGCTGGTGACCCAGATCTACCTCACGCGAGCCGCCGAGCACCCGGACATGAGCGCGCGGATCGAGGCGCGGGCGCGCGGTGAACAGGCGCTGCGTGAGAGCGGCGCGCAGTACACGATCGTCCGGCCGAGCTGGCTGCACGACCTGCCCTCCGCAGGCGTACGGGTCGAGCAGGGCGACACCGGCGAGGGCCGGGTGAGCCGGGACGTGGTGGCCGACGCCGTGGTCGCCGCGCTGTTCGACCCGTCGGCGTCGGGCAAGACCTTCGAGCTGTACGACGACGAGGAGTCGTCTTCGCCGGACTGGCCGTCCCTGTTCGCGGCACTGCACGCCGATCAGTGATGCGGGTCCGGCAGCGGCTCCAGCACCTGCTTGGTGAGGTGCTGGTAGATGATCGACGTGCGGAAGCCGACGATCTCGCGGCGGCTGGTGAAGCGGTCGAGCAGGAACGCGTGCAGGTGGTCGATGTCCTGCGCGCTGACGTGCACGAGGAAGTCGTCGCTGCCCGCGATCGTGAACACCGAGAGCACCTCCGGCAGCTGCGCCACCGAGCGTTCGAACGAGTCGACCACGTCGCGGCTCAGCGGCCGGATCTGCGCGGCGACGATCGCCTGCACGCCGCGGTTGAGCGCGCCGAGGTCGATGTCCGCGTGATAGCCGCGGATGACGCCGCGCTTGCGCAGCAGGCGGATCCGTTCGAGGCAGGTCGAGGCCGCGATGCCGACCTTCCGCGCGATGTCCCGGTTCGATTGCCGCGCATCTTCCTGCAGAAGCCGCACGATCGCCGAATCAAGTTCGTCCATGTTCGTAGCTCCACTTCCCCGGCCGAATATCATTCGGCGGCGGCGCTCTTCCGTTGGGCATCAGCCTAGCTTTTCGTCCATGGAGCATGAAGAGGTGAGGATCCGGCGCGGCAGGCGGTCCGGGTTGACGTTGATCATCGCGATCCACTCGCGCGCCCTCGGCCCCGCGGCGGGGGGCATCCGGCTGCGGCGCTACCCGGACTGGCGCGACGGCTTGACCGATGCGCTGCGGCTGTCCGAGGCGATGACCGCCAAGAACGCCGCCGCCGGGCTGGGTTTCGGCGGCGGCAAGAGCGTGATCGCGCTCGAACCGGGCACCGAACTGACACCGGCCCGGCGCGAAGCGGCGCTGCTCGACCTGGGCGAGCTGATCGAGTCGTTCGACGGCTCGTATTTCGGTGGCCCCGACGTGGGGACGGGCCCGGACGACATGGCGGTGGTGCACCGGGAGACGCCGCGGGTGTTCTGCCTGCCCGAGTCCAGTGGTGGCGTCGGTTCCTCGAGCGCGCCGACCGCGCTGGGCGTGTTCGAGTCGCTGCTGGCGGGAGCGGCTCACGTGTTCGGCAGCGATTCGCTGCGCGGGCGGACGGTCGTGATCAGCGGACTGGGTTCGGTCGGCGGTCTACTGGCCCGGCAGGTGGCGGACGCGGGCGCTCGCGTCGTGGTGTCCGATGTGGACGAGTCGAAGCGCACGGCGGACCACGAGTGGGTGACACCGGAGAAGGCGTTGCGCACGCCCGCGGACATCCTGGTGCCTGCCGCCGTGGGCGGGGTGCTGACTCCCGAACTGGTGCCCGAGCTGTCGGCGCCGCTGATCGTCGGCCCGGCGAACAACCAGCTCACCGGCGATGCGGTCGCCGGTGAGCTGGCCGCCAGGGGCATCGTGTGGATCCCGGACTTCGTGGCGAGTGCCGGTGGAGTGGTCTACGTCCTGCTGCGGGAGGTCGAAGGACTGGGCCACGAGGACGCACTGGACCGGGTCCGCGCCATCGGTGTCACGGTGTCGCGCGTACTGGATACCGCTTCCGCCAACGGGACCACACCCCTGCGTGAAGCCCAGTCGCTTGTGGACGCTCGCTTGATCAGCGCTCGCTGAACACCACGGCCGCGCCGCCCGCGTCGGCGGCGCGGACCAGGAAACCGTCCGGCACCGTGCGCGTCTCGATCCCGTTGCCCTCCACCAGTTTCCGCGCGCGCCCGAGGTCGGTGACGGCGATCGTCTGCGCCGCGAGGACGGGCGTGTCGTGGACCGGCAGGAATTCGCGCGCCGCCGAGACGGGAGTCACCTCGAACCGGCCGGCGCGCAAGGGGAACACCCGTTTCGGGCCGTCGGTCCCGTGCGGCACGTCCAGGATCACCGAGTACCGCTCGGCGTAGGTGTCCAGTGCGTCGTCAGCCACCACCAGCAGCACGCTCGCCAGTCCGACTGCGCCGTTCGGGTGCGACAGCAGGTGCGGCTGGTGCACGTACTGCGGCGTCAGGTGCTGCCCCGCCTGGAAACCGACGCCGAGCGCACTGCCCGGGTCGAGGTACACGCCCCGCGCCCGCACGGTCCGCTCCCCCTCGGGCGTCTCGACGTCCCGCTCCAGGTCGCGCACCCCGGTCGAGGGGAACCCCGCGGACCGCCACCGCCGCTCGGTCGCCTCCGCGTCGCCGGTGCCCACGGTCAGCAGCAGGCCGCGGTGCGACGCCGAGAGTTCCTTGACGTGCCACGGGTCCGGCGCGTCCGGGGCGACGATACCGAGGAGTTCGACGAACGACTCGCCGAAGCAGGCGCACCGGTTGGCGGTGCACGTGTGCCCGGCCATGGGACCGCCGAGCTGCTCGGACAACCGGTGCGCGGACGGCGGGCTGAGGGTGAAGCCGAGCGCCTCGTAGCGGGCGGCGATCTCGGCGAGGTCGCGGGAGAGGACCACGGTGTGGTCGAGGTAGTCGATGTCGCTCATGACAGTCACACTCCGAACCCCGCGGCACGCTCGGCACAAAATCGCCCGATCCTGGCGGATTCCGACACACGCTAGCCTGCTCCGGTGGTTTCACTCGACTCCCTGGATCGCCGCCTGATCCACGCGTTGCAGCTCGACGGGCGGGCGCCGTTCAGCCGGATCGCTGCGGTGCTCGGCGCCTCCGACCGGACGGTCGCCCGGCGTTACCTGCGGCTGCGCTCGTCGGGTGCGCTCCGGGTGCTCGGCCTGACGAGCGCGCGGGCGCTGGGGCAAACCGAGTGGTTCGTGCGCCTGCAGTGCGCGCCCGACGCCGCCGCCCAGGTGGCCGCCGCGCTAGCCCGGCGGCCGGACACGTCGTGGGTGAGCCTCACCTCCGGCGGCACCGAGGTCACCTGCATCACCCGCACCGGCGGCCGCTCCGAGGCCGAAAGCCTGTTGCTGCGCAAGCTTCCGCGCACGCCGCGCATCGTCGGCGTCACCGCGCACTGCCTCCTGCGCGTCGTCGCGGGCGACACCGGCTGGGCCGGCCGGACCAGCGCGCTCACCGCGGACGAGGTCGCGGGACTGCGCTGGGAAGCCCATCCGGACGGCACCGGAACGCCTCTGACCGAAGCGGACTCACGAATGCTCGCGGTGCTCCGCTCGGACGGACGCGCCGACATCCCGTCACTGGCGAAGGCGGCCGGCTGGTCGGAGTCGTCGACGCGCCGCCGACTCGACCGACTGCGCCACAACGGGCTCCTCTACTTCGACATCGACCTCGACGCGCTGCTCTTCGGCTACCACACCGAAGCGATTCTGTGGCTCACCGTCGCACCCGGTTCGCTCACCGCGGTCGCGGAAGCGTTGGCCGGACACGAGGAAATCGCGTTCGCCGCCGCGACGACAGGGCGGAGCAACCTGTTCGCCTTCGCCGTCTGCCGGGATACCGAAGCGCTCTACGACTACCTCGCGAACCGGCTGGGTCCGTTGCCGGGACTGACAGCCGTCGAGACCGCACCGGTGATCCGCCGGGACAAGCGTGCCGTGCTACCGCTGTGAGCCCGCGCGCTGTTCGTCGTAGGTCTCGCGCGCGTCGAGCAGTTCCTCCCCGTGCTCGCCCGCCCAGGCGCAGGCCGCCTTCATCGGTTCGAGCATGCTGCGGCCGAGCGGCGTGAGTTCGTCCTCGTCGGTGCGCCGGACGAGACCGTCGCGTTCCAGGCCCCGCAACGACTTCGTCAGCATCTTGGGTGTGACCCGCCGCAGCGGCACCCGGAGTTCGGAGAAGCGGCGTGGTCCGTGTTCGAGGCAGGCGATCACCAGCGGCGCCCACTTGTCGCCGAACCGGATCGGCGCCAGGCCCGACGGGCAGATCTCGTCGAAGCTTTCCCGCCATGAGCGCAATCGTGGTTTTCGGTGCCGGTGGGCGAGCGGGGCGGCAGGCGGTCGCGGAGGCGGCGCGGCGGGGGCATGAGGTGACGGCCGCGGTGCGTGATCCGTCCCGGCATGCGGCGCCGGACGGGGTGCGGTCGGTGGCGGGGGACGTCACGGATCCGGCCTCGGCCGCGGCCTTGGCGAAGGGGCGGGACGCGGTGGTTTCGGCCGCCGCCGTGTACGGGGCGGGCACCGATCCGCACGCGTTCTTCACGGCTTCGTCGCGGGCACTGACCGACGCCGGGTACGCCTGGTCGTCGTCGGGCTGGCGCCGCTGGCACGTGACGCATCCGGGCAGCGGTTGGTGGACACGCCCGGGTTCCCGCCGGAGTCCCGGCCGTTCTGCGTGGCGCACCAAGCGGGGCTGGACGTGTTGCGGGCGAGCCGCGCGGACTGGCTGTACGTGAGCCCGGCCGGAGACTTCGACCACAACGGCGACCGTTCGGGGCACTATCGGGTCGCCGCGCACCTGCACCCCGAAGACCGGATCTCCTACGCCGACTTCGCGATACCACTGATCGACGAAGCCGTCGACGGACGTCACCCGCACGAACATCTGCTGATCAGCAGCTCTTGACCTCAAGTAATGTCGAGGTTCAATCCTGGTCGGCATGGAACCTCTCGAAGTAGCGATCATCATCGGAAGCACCCGGGAAGGCCGGTTCGGCCCGGTCGTGGCGAACTGGTTCGCCGAACGGGCCGCCGGGCACGGCGAGTTCCGGACCGACGTGATCGATCTGGCCGACACCGACCTCCCGGCGGCCCTCTCCGGCCGTCCGACGCCCGAGGTAGCTTCGGTCAGCGCGCGGCTCGACAGGGCTGACGCGTTCGTCGTGGTGACGCCCGAGTACAACCACAGCTACCCGGCCCCGGTGAAGACGCTGCTGGACTGGCACGGAACGCAGTGGCAGGCGAAGCCGGTGGCCTTCGTCTCGTACGGCGGGCTGTCCGGCGGGCTGCGCGCAGTCGAGCACCTGCGCCCGGTCTTCGCCGAACTGCACGCGGTGACCATCCGGGACACCGTCAGCTTCCACGGAGCCTGGAGCCAGTTCGACGACTCCGGCGCACTGATCGACCCGGACGCGGCGACCGCGGCCGCCAAGGCACAGCTCGACCAGCTCGCCTGGTGGGCCAGCGCACTCCGCACCGCCCGGCGCACCCACCCTTACGCCGCCTGACGCGCTTTCCCCATGTGGGGTTGGGGAGCGGCGGTCAGGCGGCCTTGAGGGCCAGCTCGTCGAGTCCAGCGGTGATGGCGCGGGCGATTTCGTCGATCTGCGCGCCCTGGATGGTCAGCGGCGGCGACACGGCCAGCCCCTTGCCCAGGGTCCTGGTCAGCACGCCCTGCTGCCGGACGAGCAGGCTGAGGTCGGACACCGCCGAGGGCAGGCGGTCCAGCAGGTCCGGCCGCAGTTCGACGGCGGCCAGCAGACCGACGCCAGCTCGCACCTCGCATACGAGGGAGTGCCCGGACAGCGGCTGGAGCGCGGCCGCCAGCTCGGATTCCAGCAGCCGTCCCCGCTCGATCAGGTTGTCGCGCTCCAGGATGTCAAGGTTGGCCAGCGCCGCGGCGCAGCAGGCCGGGTGGCCGGAGTAGGTGGCGCCGTGCCGCAGCGTCGTACCGGGCCGGTCCCAGAACGGCTCGGCGACCCGGCCGTGCACGACCACACCGCCCAGCGGCAGGTAACCGCTGGTCACACCCTTGGCGAAGGTGACGAGATCCGGCTCCACCCCCCACCGCTCGACGCCGAACCAGGTGCCGAGACGGCCGAACCCGCAGATCACCGCGTCGGCGATGAGCAGCACGCCGTACTCGCGGCACACGTCCGCCACGCCCCGCAGGTAGCCCTCCGGCGGGGCGAGCACCCCGCCCGCGCCGATCACCGGCTCGACCAGGAACGCCGCGACCCGCTCCGGGCCGACGCGCCGGATCTCGTCACGCAGCGCGTCCACCGAGTCGTACGCGACCCGCGACGACGACGGCAGGTATTCGCCGAACCCGGTTCGGTTGGCTTCGATGCCCGCGACGCCGGTGCCGATGCCGTTGGTGCCGTGGTAGGAGTTCGTGCGGCTGATGACATGCACACGCTCCGGCCGTCCCTGCGCGACGTGGTAGCGGCGGGCGATCTTGACGGCGCTGTCGATCGCCTCACCGCCGCCGGTGGTGAGGAAGACTTTGGCGCCGGGCATCGGCGCGAGCCCGGCGAGCCGGTCCGCGAGCGCGCGTGCGGGTTCGTTCGCGAAATCGCCGAAGATCGAGTACCCGGCGAGCGTGCGCATCTGCTCGGCGGCCGCGTCCGCGATCTCCGCGCGGCCGTGGCCCGCGTTGGCGTACCAGAGGCTGGCCGTGGCATCCAGGTAGCGGTTGCCGGCGGCGTCGTAGACCCACACGTCCTCGCCGCGTTCGAGGACGAACTCCTCGCCCCTGACCATCGCCATGTCCGAGAACGGATGCCACAGTGCTGTCTCCATGGTCCTCACGTTAGCGGGCGGTCGACCTCGCCGGGACCGGAAATTGCCGGGCAGCCAGTGACGTCAGGGCGCGGCTTCCGCCGGGGACTTCTCCGGCGGGGACGCCTGCTCCGGCACCGAGATCTCCACCCTGGGCGCGGGAGACGCCTTCGCCTCGTCGGGCGCCGCGGGATGCGCGTCACGCAGGAGCGGCGTCGCCCGGGACAGGAGATCGTGCACGGCCCGAAGACGGTGGGCCGCCTCGTCGCGGACCTTGTCCAGATCCGCGACCTTGGCGTCGGCTTCCTCGGTGCGGCGGGCGGCCTCGGTGGTGGCTTCGGCCAGGAGTTTTTCGGCCCGGGCTCCGGCACTGGTGACCTTGTCCTCGGCGCGGGCGGTCGCCTCGGCGACCAGGGAGCGGGCGCGGTCGGCGGCCTCCGCGACCTGCCGGTCAGCGCGGGAACGCGCGTCGGCCAGGAGGGTTTCGGCGCGGGCGGTCGCGTCGGCGACCAGCTCGTCCGCCCGGGTGCGGGCATCGGCCTCCCGCTCCATGGCCGCGGTCCGAAGCGCCTCGGCCTCCTCGCGGGCGGAGGTCAGGGTCCGGTTCGCCTCGGCACGGGCAGCGGCCAACGACTCCTCGGCCTCGGCGCGCGCGGATGTCACCAGCTCGTCCGCCCGCGCCCTGGCCTCGGCGTCGCGTTCGGCGATGGTGCGCACCGCGGCCGCACGCCGGAGGGTCATGGCCTCGTCGAAGTCCTTCTCGACCTCGGCGCGGCGGCGGGCGGCCTGGTCGTCCAGCTTGTGCCTGCTCTGCGCCGCCTGCCGGGTCATCAGGTCGACCTCGGCCTGCGTGCGGCGCATGATCTCGGCCTGCTCCTCGGCCATTTCCCTGCGCCGGGCGTCCAGTTCGGCGACCAGGCGCTCGTGCCGTTCCCGCAGCCGTCCCGCCGCCTGATCGGCCGCCGCCCAGCTCCGCTCGGCCGCCAGCCTCGCCCGCTCGGTGACCTCGGCAGCCTCGTCCTCGGCCAGCTCGACCATCCGCAGCAACCGCTCGGTCAGGCCCTCGGCCTCGATCGGCGAGCGGCTGATCCGGTCGATCTTCGCGCGCAGCGCGTCGTTCTCACCGCGCAGCGCCTCCAGTTGCACGGCCAGCCGCTCGACGGTGACCGCCGCCGCGTCGCGGTCGGCGATCAGCATCCGCAGATCGGCCTCGACGGTGCGGACGTACGCCTGCACCTGGCGCGCGTCGTAGCCCCGCCACGAGCGGTCGAAATCGGTCCGCAGTGGCACCAGATCCTCGCGAGTGTCCACGGCCGTCATCCGCACCTCCCGAAGAGACTGTCCTGAATGGACAAAGCTACTGAAAGCCCGCCACTGCCCAGCATCCTCTCATCCGTGCCCGCCGTCCACCCGCAGGGGCCGCACGGCCGGATTTTCCAGTGCGACAAGGGCGGATTTGTCTTCGAGCCCGCCCGTCAGCGCCTTGCGCCACGGCCCGGCGAGCATCACCTTCATGCCCGCGTTCCCCAGCCGGATGGCGGTTCTCGACTTCGGCAGGAACGACTTCGTGCCACCGGGCATGGGTTTCTGGTTCACCTGCACGTAGTGCCGCAGCCGACGTTCGTATGCCTCCAGCGCCCGCCGGTGATCACCCTGCGCAGTCGCGAGTTCGGCGGCGAGCACGTACGCCCCGACGACCGCCATGCTGGTGCCCATGCCGAACGAGCCGGCGAACGCGGCGTCACCCAGCAGCACGGCCCGTCCCCGCGACCAGGTCGGCAGGGAAACCTTCGACTCACGGTCGAGGTAAAAGTCCGGTGCGTCGCGCATCGCCTCGATCAGCCGCGGCACGAACCAGCCCTCGCCCGCGAAAGTCCGCGCCACCAGGTCCTTCTGACCCGCCACGTCCCGGCGATCCCATTCCCCGGCATCCCCCAGGAACCACAGCATTCCGCGCGCCGCGCCCCCGCACCGGGTACACGCTCGCCCGCCTGCCGCCCGGCATCGAATACATCGTCTGCAGGCCGTCGGACCCGGTGCCGACCGGCGCCTCGAACACGCACTTGAAGAAGCCCCGGTCCGCGACCCACTCCCGCTCCGGCCCGAACACCAGCCGCCGAACCCGCGAATGCACCCCGTCGGCGCCGACGACCAGGTCGAACGTCCTGCGTCCGCCGCTGTCGAACCGCACGTCGACACCGTCGTCGCGCGAGTCGAGGGCCGCGATCGCGTCGCCGAACAGGTACTCCACACCGTCGCGGCTCGCGTCGTGGAACAGCTGCCCGAGGTCGCCGCGCAGGATCTCGATGTCGGCGATGATCCCACCGGAATCCCCGGACAGCTGCGCGCCCCATTCGTACAGCCGCCGGTTCCGCTCGTCGACCGCCGCCACGCCGACGACGCCGGTGTGCCGGGCGCGGATCTCGTCCAGCAGGCCCATCCGCGAGACCACTTCACGGGCGGTTCCGCGCAGGTCGACCGCCTGCCCGCCGAGGCGCAGCGCCGGCGCCCGTTCGACGACTGTCACGGCGAAGCCGTACTCGCGAAGCCAGTAGGCGAGCGCGGGCCCGGCGATACCGGCACCCGAGATCAAGATGTTCATGCGTACACCGTACATACGGTCTCGTACGTCGTAAAGTTACCTAGTGCACTGGTGTTAGACTGCGTAAATAACGAAGTGCGCACTAGTACGGAGAATGTCATGGTCGAGCCGCCGCCCTACGTCAGGATCGTCGCCGACATCCGGCGCCGCATCGACAGCGGGGAACTCCGCGCCGGTGATCGCGTGCCCTCCACGCGGCAGCTCACGCAGGACTGGGGCGTCGCGATGGCGACCGCGACCAAGGCCCTCACCGCGCTGCGGCAGCAGGGCCTCGTCACGGCCGTTCCCGGTGTCGGCACCGTCGTCGCCTCCGCCAGAACCCCCGCGCCGCCCCGGCCGAGGGAGCAGGACCTCAGCCGCGACCGCATCATCGCCAAGGCCATCGAGATCGCCGACACCGAAGGCTTGGCCGCGGTCTCGATGCGCCGCCTCGCGACGGAACTCAACGCCGCCACCATGTCCCTCTACCGGCACGTCCCTGGCAAGGACGAGCTGGTCCTGCTGATGGCCGACGCCGTCCTCGCCGAAGACACCCTCCCCACCGAACCGCCCGCGGACTGGCGAGCACGACTCGAACTGTCCTCCCGCCTGCAGTGGGCCGCCTACCGCCGTCACCCGTGGCTGGCCAGAACCATTTCCCTCACGCGGCCCCAGGCGCTCCCGCGCGGGATCGCCCACACGGACTGGTCCCTGGCCGCGCTCGAACTGCTCGGCCTGCCGCCGTCGACACGGCTCAACGCGTACTTGACCCTTTTCGGCTACGTCCGTGGTGCCGCTGTCACTTTCGAAGCCGAGTACGAGGCGCTGCGGGACACCGGCCAGACACCCGGCGAATGGATGGCCGAACAGGGGCCGCATCTGGCGGAAATGCTGGAGCTGCACCGCTTCCCCGCGCTGGCGAGGCTGCTGGCGCACGACTTCCAGACCGACCTCGACGCCCAGTTCGAGTTCGGCCTGCAACGCATGCTCGACGGTTTCGAGGTGTTTGGCGCGCACCCGTCAAGGTCGACACCGTAGCCTTGCCGGGTGACGGAGACCGAGGGGCAGGACAACGCGCGCGTGATCGCCGGCCGCTACCGGCTGCGGCGTCACATCGGTGGTGGCGCGATGGGGGTCGTCTGGGAGGCGACCGACCAGGTACTGGACCGAACCGTTGCGGTGAAACAACTTCTGCTCCCGCCCCGGCTCACCCCCGAGGAGGCGGAGCAGGCACGCAAACGCTCGTTCCGTGAGGCCCGGCTCGCCGCGCGCCTCCAGCACCCGCACGCCATCACGGTGTTCGACGTGGCCGACGACGACGGCAAACCCGTGCTGGTCATGGAGTACCTGCCCTCGCACAGCCTGGCCGAGGTGCTCGCCGAGCGCGGCAGCCTCCCGCCGGCCGAGGTCGCCCGCATCGGCGCGCACGCCGCGTCCGCGCTGGCCGTCGCGCACGCCGCCGGGATCGTGCACCGCGACGTCAAGCCGGGCAACATCCTGCTCGGCGCCGACGGCACCGCGAAGATCACCGACTTCGGCATCTCCAAGGCCGCCGACGACGGCACCCTGACCGGCAGCGGCCGCTTCGCGGGCACGCCCGCGTTCCTCTCCCCCGAGGCCGCCCGCGGCGAGCAGCCCGGCCCGGAGTCCGACGTCTACTCGCTGGGCGCCACGCTCTACGCCGCGGTCGAGGGCAGGATGCCCTACGGCGACACCGACAACCAGATGGCGCTGCTCTACGCGGCCGCCGCCGGGCGCGTCGCCCCGCCGCGGCAGGCCGGACCGCTCACCGGCGTCCTCGACCGGATCCTCCAGGTCGACCCCGCGGTCCGACCGACGATGGCGGAACTGGCCACCGAGCTGGGCAAACTGGCCTCGCTGTCGGCTCCGGCGAAGGCCGGTACGGCGCCGTCCGAGGGGTCCAGACGAAGATACGTCTGGGCCGGTGCCGCGCTGGTCGTCGTCGCCGCCCTCGTCGTGGTCCTGGTGATCATGCTGCCCGGCTCGACCGGGACCGGCGCCGCGCCCGGCCAGTCCACCTCCGCGGCACCGCCGCCCCCGTCGTCCAGCGCGGACCCGCCGTCGCCGACCACGAGAACCGTCACCGAGACGGCGTCGAGCACGAGCACCCCCGCCTCTCCGAGCACGAGCGCCAGCCCGAGCGCAGGCTCCGCGACCCAGGTGGTCAGCGAGTACTACGCCCTGATGCCGGGCAACACCGACGCGGGCTGGGAACGCCTCGGCCCCGTCCTGCAGGCCCAGGGCAAGTCCAGCTACGCGGGCTGGTGGTCCACGATCAGCTCGGTCAGCATCGTCAGCGGTCCGCGAATGGTCGACGCCGACACCGTCGAGGTCACGCTCACCTTCGTCAAGAAGAGCGGGAGCCGCTCCACCGAACGGCACCACCTGGACATGGTCGAACGCGACGGCAGGATGCTGATCAACCGGGACAGCGGCGCGCTCTGATCAGGGCAGGTAGTACATCGGGTTCGGCAGTTTGACGGCGCGCTCGGCGTGGCCGCCTTCGAGGTCGCTGTACTGGTCGCCGAGGTTGAGCACCACGGTGGCGCCTTCAGCCTCGATGTGGGCGCGCGTGCCGGATTTGTACTGCACGGTGGTGCAGGTCAGACCGCAGGACAGGTAGTCCGGCGCGGTGGTTTCGGGTTTGAAGAACGCGTCGGCCGGTGCCGGGTAGCCCTCGTTGGCGAGGTTCTTCAGTGACGCCGGGCCCTGGTGTTCCGCGCGCCCGGTCAGGAAGTAGACGTCGACGCCGTGCTGCGCGGCCCAGTTCGCGAGCGCGAGTGTCGGCTTGATCGCCGGGAACGTGCCGTCGTTGATGGCCTGCTCCTGCTTCACCGGGTCGAAGCCGAAGTCGTTGTCGGCCTCCCAGCCGTAGGTGACCTCGGAGGTGTCGTCGATGTCGAGCACGATCGCCGGGTTGCGCACGCCCTGCTGGAGGCGGATCGCCAGGTAGCGCTGGGCGCCCTCGACCTGCCTGCGGACATCGGCGGCCCAGCGGCTGTGGTCGGACTCGTGGTGGTTGCCGTCCTCGTCGACCTGGTCGCCGTAGTACTCCTGGATGTCCAGCTTGACCTGGCCGAGGTTGTCCGGTTCGTGGCTGCCGCCGGAGGTCGCGAGCGCCGTGGTGCCACCGGCGACCGTCGCACCGATCGCCGCCGCGGCGGCCAATTTGACCAAACCGGACATTTTCTCACGCAACATGATCTCTCCCCGTGAATGATGAACGGCGAGTGAACTTACCCCGGAACCCGCTCCGCGCGACAGAGGAAGAAGTGCGGAGTCCGGCCGATGCGCGTGAGCACCACGCTCGCCTCGTCCGCGCCGGTGAGCTTGAGCCGTTTGCGCAGCGCGTCCGGGTCGACGTCCAGGCCACGCACGAGGATCTCCAGCCGTCCCACGCCGCGCGCCCGTAGCAGGCTCCGCAGGGATTTCTCCTGGTAGTGACCGTGCTCGATGACCCGGAACGCGCGCACGCCCGGCGGCGGCTCGTCGCCGGTGAGGTAGGCGATGCGCTCGTCGAGCTGCCACAGCCCGTGCCGGGCGGCGTAGTGCTTGACCAGGCCCGCCCGCACGACCGCCCCGTCCGGATCGACGATCCACTCACCCGGCGCGGCGGCCCCGGCGTCCGACGGGTCCCGGTCGGTGAGCGTCCACTGTGTACCGTCCGACCGCAGCACGCTCGCCCGCCGCGAAGCGGTGGCCAGTCCCGCGCTCCACAGGCACGCCTCCCGGACCTGCCCGTCGAGCGAGACCAGCTCGATCTCCGCCGCCCACGGAACCGCGGCCGGGTCGAGGCCGGGGGCGCACTTCACCGCCAGGTCGCGCCCGGTGCAGACCTCGGCGAGCTCGTCCAGCGGCGGGCCGAAGTCGGCCGGCCGCCAGGTGCGGCGGCCCGCCGAGTCACGGCGGGCCGGGTCGGCCACGACGACGGCGCCGGAGGTGACCGGCGCGAGCGCGTCGGCCTGGACCAGCGGTATTGACGGGCAGTTGTGCCGGGCCATCGCCAGCCGCACCGGGTCGAGGTCCGAGCCGAGACAACGGCGGGCGACCCGGGCCAGCTCGGCCAGGTCCGCGCCGATCGAGCAGGTCACGTCGTGCACGTCCCGCCCGGCCAGCCGCGCCGCGCGGTGCCGGGCGACGGGCGGCACGCTGGCCTGCTGGAGCGCGTCGCCGGTGTAGAGCCACGTGGGGTCGAGCTTGCCCTTGCGCCGCAGCAGCACCGTCTCCAGCACGGCCGCGAACTTCTCGCCCACCAGCTTGCGCACGGCCGCCACGTCCGCGATCCGGTCGGTCAGCGGCAGCTCGGCAACCTGGTCCAGCGCACGCGCGCCTTCCTCCGAGCGGAGGAAGGCGACGTCGTCGAGGGTGAACGTGTAGGGCATTCCGGTTCTTTTCGAAAGCGGAGCTGTACCGGAAATTCCTACGGCTTGGTGCCGGTGATCATGACGTTGTAGAAGAGCTCGCGGGGAAGCACCTTGGCCAGCACCTTCTTGTCCAGCGCGGACAGCCGCAGCCACAGGTGGTAGGCGAACATCCGCCACCGCACGGTCAGCTTCTCCTGCGGGACGGCCGCTTCGAACGTGCGGATCGGCCAGCCCGCCAGCGCCGCCGAGAACTCCTCGGTGACCGCGCGGACGTCGACCGCACCGGCGCCCAGCGCCATGCGCTCCAGCTCGGACGGGTCGAACGTGTGGATGTCGACCACGGCCTCCAGCGCCGCCGCGCGGGAGGACTCGTCCAGCTCCTCCTGCGGACGCCGCCAGCCGTTCAGCGCCGGGACCTTCGTGACGTTCGTGGTCAGCCACCAGGTCAGCTGGCCCAGCTTGCGGGCGTAGAAGTTGCCGATCCTGGTGGGCTCACCGGCGAAGACGAACCGGCCGCCCGGCTTGAGCACCCGCAGCACCTCGCGCAGCGCACCCGGCACGTCCGGGATGTGGTGCAGCACCGCGTGCCCGACCACCAGGTCGAAGCTGTCGTCCGGGTACGGGATGCGCTCGGCGTCGGCGACGCGGCCGTCCACGTCCAGGCCCAGGTTCTCCGCGTTGCGCAGCGCGACCTGCACCATGCCCGGCGAGAGGTCGGTGACCGAACCCTTCTTGATGACCCCGCCCTGCATCAGGTTGAGCAGGAAGAAGCCGGTGCCGCTGCCCAGTTCCATCGCGGTCGGGTAGGGCTGGCCGTCCTCACCCGCGACCGCGTTGAACACGTCGGTGGCGTAGGAGATGCAGCGCTCGTCGTAGGAGATCGACCACTTCTCGTCGTAGGTGCCTGCCTCCCAGTCGTGGTAGAGGATGTTGGCCAGCTTCGGGTCCGAGTACGCCGCCTGGACCTCTTCCTCGGTCGCGTGCGGGTGCGGAGCGGGGTCGGTCACGTCACTTCCCTTCGAAGGTGGCCTTGCCGGGGCCGTTCTCCACGAAAGAGGTCATGCCGGCGGTCTGGTCCTCGGTCGCCCACAGGGCCGTGAACAGCTGGGTCTCCAGCTTGAGACCGCTGGCCAGGTCCATGTCGAGTCCGCCGTCGATCGCGGCCTTGGCCTGCGCGAGCGCGACGGCGGGACCGTTGGCGAACTGCCCCGCCCACTTCCGCGCGGCCGAGTAGACGTCGTCCGGGGCGACCAGCTGGTCGACCAGGCCCAGCGACAGCGCCTCATCGGCCTTGGCGAACCGGCCGGTGAACACCAGGTCCTTGGCCTTGCTCGGGCCGATCAGGCGCGCGAGCCGCTGCGTGCCGCCCGCGCCGGGGATGATGCCGAGCAGGATCTCCGGCTGGCCGACCTTCACGTTGTCCCCGGCGATGCGGTAGTCCGCGCCCATCGCCAGTTCCAGCCCGCCGCCCAGCGCGTACCCGGTGATCGCGGCGACGACCGGCTTCGGGATCGCGGCGACCGCGGCGACCGTGGCCTGCAGCTTCGCGCCGAAGGACCGCATGTCGACGTAGGAGCGGGTGACCATCTCCTTGACGTCGGCGCCACCGCAGAAGGTCTTCTCACCGCCGTAGAGGATCACGGCGCGCACCTCGGCCCGCTCGGTGGCCTCCTGCGCGGCCACCGCCAGCTCGGCCGTGACCTGGCCGTTGATCGCGTTGACCGGGGGCCGCTCCAGCCGGATCGTGCCGATCCCGCCGTCCACCTCGAGCCGTACGAACTCGCCCACGCTGGCATCCTCCTTGATCTTGCCTACCGGCTGGTAGGGCCGACCTTACCGGCGACGCGCGAAGTAGCGGTCACCCGAGCGTTCGAGGAGCAGGTCCTGGTCGAACGTCTTGGACAGGTTCTCCGCGGTCAGGACGTCCTCGACCAGGCCCGCGACCACGGCGCGCCCGTCGCGCAGCAGCAGCGCGTGGGTGAAGCCGGGCGGGATCTCCTCGACGTGGTGTGTGACGAGGACCATGGCCGGGGCGTCCGGGTCCAGCGCCAGCGCGGACAGCCGGGCCACCAGGTCCTCGCGGCCGCCGAGGTCGAGACCGGCGGCGGGCTCGTCGAGCAGCAGCAGCTCGGGGTCGGTCATCAGGGCGCGGGCGATCAGCGTGCGCTTGCGCTCACCTTCGGACAGCGTGCCGTAGAGGCGGTCGGCCAGGTGCCCGATGCCCATCGCGGCCAGGAGTTCCCCGGCGCGGCCGGTATCGAGCGAGTCGTACTGCTCGCGCCAGCGGCCGATCACCGCGTACCCGGCGCTGACCACGACGTCGCTGACCTTCTCGTCGCCGGGGACGCGCGAGGCGATCGCGGCGGAGGTGAACCCGATGCGGGGGCGCAGGTCGAAGATGTTGGTCTTGCCGATCTGCTCGCCGAGCAGGTGCAGCGACCCGGTGGTGGGGTGCAGCTCGGCGGCGGCCAGCCGGAGCAGCGTGGTCTTGCCCGCGCCGTTGGGGCCGAGCACCACCCAGCGTTCGTCCAGCTCCACGGACCAGTCGAGGCCGGCCAGCAGGTCGTTCGTGCCGCGGCGGACCCCCACCCCGGCCATCCGCACCACGAGATCGTCAAGGTCGTTCGGCTCGCTCACGGCCCCATTGTGTCCGCCGAGCGCGGCCGGAGTCGCGCCGCCCCCGTACCACCTCGTGGGACGTCACCCCGGGTAGCCGAAGTTCGTGACAGCATGCGCTGCGTGAGCACCTCCCGGTTCCCGCGCCGCCGTTTCTGGCGCAACCGTGCCGTGGACCTGGTGCTGGTCGCCTCGTGCGGGTGTAGCCCGACGCGGCATGGTCGCTGACCTGCCGCGTCTCGCCCATTTCCCCGCCCACGCGACCTTTCCCGGAGACTTTCGTGACCTCTGTCCTGCCTTCGTCCGAGATCCACCCGCGCCTGGCCGAGTCCGCGCTCGGTGAGCTGCTGCACCCGGAGCGGCTGCTGTGGACCCCGACCCAGCTCGCCGGCCTGACCCGCACGGTCGCGCTGGAGTTCGGCGACTCCATCGGCGAGTTCCTGCACTTCGACACCGACCAGCGGTGGTGGGCCCGGCTCGCCCTCACCGACGGGATCGAGCTGTGGGTGCTGACCTGGCTGGACGGGCAGCACACCGCGCCGCACGACCACGGCGGCGCGGCCGGTTCGTTCACCGTGCTGCGGGGCGAACTGGACGAGGAGTACCGCTACCCCGGCGGCCCGGTCCGGCAGCGCAGGCACGCGACCGGGGACGGAATCGGATTCGGTGCCGGGCGGGCCCACCAGGTGACCGGCGCCGCGGCCGGGGGTTCGGCGAGCATCCACGCCTACTCACCGCCGCTGGTGCCGACCCGCGAGTACAGCAGTCTGGCCGACGTCCCCGCCGAGATCCCGCCACTGCCTGGCATCCTGCGGTGATGGGGATCGACGAGATGCTGGCGGCCGCCCGTTCCTCCCTGGAGCGGGCGGAACCCGCCGACGCGTGGCGGTTGCAGGCCGAGGGCGCGCTGATCGTGGACATCCGGCCGATCGCGAACAGGACCGCCGAGGGCGAGATCCCCGGCTCGGTGCCGGTCGAGCGGATCCACCTGGAATGGCGCCTCGACCCGTCGAGCGACCACCGCCTGCCGCAGGTGCACCCGGACCTGCCGGTCGTGGTGGTGTGCAACGAGGGCTACGCCTCCAGCCTGGCGGCCGCCGACCTGCGACGGCTGGGTCTCGCCCGTGCGACGGATCTGGTCGGCGGCTTCCGCGCGTGGCGTGGCGCCGGACTGCCCGTGCGCCCCGGCGGCACACCCGCCGTCCCCTAGTTCGCGATCCGGGCCTTGGGCCCGGCCGTCTCACGCACGCAACGCCGCACCGCGACGAGCGCGGGCGGTGTTCACGCGGTTGCTGCCGTTGATCCACATCGGGGTGCGGCCGGGACAGGCGTGGGCCGCGCGCAAGCAGGTCCCGGTCCGGCGCGGGATCATCCACTCGGCGAGCGTGCGGCTGCCGGCGCGGGGCTGGAGCCGGTGCCCGACCCGGTGTTCGACTCCTTCGGGTGGCCGACTGCGCCACGCCCGCGGACGCGGCGTTCTACCCCGCGCCGGCGGCACTGCGGGTGCTGCCCGCCGGGGGCAGCACCGTCGCCGTGATCTCGGTCAACGGTTTCCCCGCCGCGTTCCGCGCGCCGACCTCCGCACCCGCTTCCTCTGACCGTTCAACTCGTTCCCGACCGCGAGTTCTGCGCTCCGGCGAGTGAGTTCCGCGTTCAGGCGAGCACGACCTTGCCCAGTTCGGCCGGGGTCGCGAGCAGATCGTGGCGCGGCAGGATCCGCACGGTGTACCCGAGCGAACCGGCGCGCGGCAGCCGCAGCGAGGCCGTGTACTCGCCCTCCCGCGAGGGTGACATCGACACCACGATCGGCTCCGCCAGCTCGTCCGTGTCGCCCACCCGGCCGACCACCGTCTGCACGTCCACTTCGGACGGTTCGAGCCCGGCAAGGTCGACCTTCGCGCGGACCCGGACCTCGTCGCCGACCACGAGCAGCTCCGGCGGCTCCACCGTCAGCTCGGTGTCCAGCACCCGGACCTGACGCCACAGCGTGTCGAGCCGCCGCCGGTACCCGGCCAGCGCCCTGGCGCCCGAATAGCCGTCGGCGGCCGTCTCGGCGCTGGTCACCGCCGCCGGATGATAAGCCGTCTCCACGTACTCGCGCACCATCCGCGACGCCTGCACCCGCGGCCCCAGCACGTCGAGCGTGTGCCACACCATCGACATCCATCCGCGCGGCACACCGGCGTCGTCCCGCTCGTAGAACAGCGGCGCGACCTGCTGCCCCAGCAGGTCGTACAACGCGGCGGACTCCAGCTCGTCGCGGCGCAGCGGGTCGGTGACGCCGTCCGCGGTCGGGATGGCCCACCCGTTGCTGCCGTCGTAGCACTCGTCCCACCAACCGTCCTTGATGGACAGGTTGAGACCGCCGTTGAGCGCCGACTTCATGCCCGACGTCCCGCACGCCTCCAGGGGCCGCGTCGGGTTGTTCAGCCACACGTCACAACCGCGGTAGAGGTAACGGGCCATCGACATGTCGTAGTCCGGCAGGAACACCATGCGCCGCCGGATCGCCGGATCATCGGTGAACTTCACGACCTGCTGGATCAGCGCCTTACCGCCCTCGTCGGCGGGATGCGACTTGCCCGCGACGACGACCTGCATCGGCCGTTCCTCGTCCAGCAGCAGCGCCCGCAGCCGTTCCGGGTCACGCAGCATCAGCGTCAGCCGCTTGTACGTCGGCACGCGGCGGGCGAACCCGACGGTCAGCACGTCGGGATCGAAGACCTGGTTGATCCAGCCCAGCTCCAGAGCGGACGCGCCGCGCTGCAACCACGCGTTGCGGACCCGCCGCCGCACCTCCAGCACGAGCTTTTGCCGCAGGTCACGGCGCAGCGCCCACAGCTCCTCGTCGGACACACCCATCTCACTGGGCAGCTTCCCGTCGTGACCCCACGCCTTGTGCTTGCCGCCCAGCAGCGCGGTCAGCTCCCGCGCCACCCACGTCGGCCCGTGCACGCCGTTGGTGACCGACGAGATCGGCACCTCCGCGTCGTCGAACCCGGGCCACAGCCGCCCGAACATGCGCCGCGACACCCGGCCGTGCAGCGCGGACACGCCGTTGGACCGCTGCGCCAGCCGCAGGCCCATGTGCGCCATGTTGAACATGCCCGGGTTGTCCTCGGCGCCCAGCGCGAGGATGCGCTGCAGCTCCAGGCCGGGCAGCAGGCGGCCGTCGCCGAAGTAGTGCCGCACCAGGTCCACCGGGAAGCGGTCGATGCCCGCCGGGACCGGGGTGTGCGTGGTGAACACGGTGCCCGCCCGCACCGCGGACAACGCCTCGTCGAAGGCCAGACCGTGCTCGCCGATGATCTCGCGCGCCCGCTCCAGCCCGAGGAACCCGGCGTGCCCCTCGTTGGTGTGGAACACCTCCGGCTGCGGATGCCCGGTCAGCTCGCAGTAACGCCGCACCGCGCGCATACCGCCGATGCCGGCCAGGATCTCCTGCCGGATCCGGTGGTCGGCGTCGCCGCCGTAGAGCCGGTCGGTGACGCGGCGCAGGTCCTCGTCGTTGGCGTCGATGTCGGTGTCGAGCAGCAGCAACGGCACCCGGCCCACCTGCGCCTGCCACACCTGCGCGTACAGGTCGCGGCCGCCCGGCATCGCGACGTGCACCAGCACCGGCTCGGAGTCGGCGTCGGTGAGCAGGTCCAGCGGCAGCGCGCTCGGCTCGATCACCGGGTAGTGCTCGACCTGCCAGCCATCCAGCGACAGCGCCTGCCGGAAGTAGCCGGACCGGTACAGCGGCCCGACACCGATCAGCGGCACGCCCAGATCGGAGGCGGCCTTGAGGTGGTCACCGGCGAGCACCCCGAGCCCGCCCGAGTAGTTCGGCAGCGCCTCGTGCACACCGAACTCCATCGAGAAGTACGCGATCGCCGACGGCGCGCGGTCGCCCTCCGGGTGCTGCTGGTACCAGCGGCGCTCGGTCAGGTACCGGTCGAGGTCCTCGGTCATGCCGCGCGCGCGGGCCAGGAAGTCCTCGTCCGCGGCCAGCTCCTCCAGCCGCGCCGGCGACACCGCGGTGAGCATGCGGAGCGGGTCCCGTACCCGCCGGAACAGCTCGTCGTCCATCGACGCGAACAGGTCGCGGGTCGGCGGATGCCACGTCCAGCGCAGGTTGGTGGCCAGCGCGCGCAACCCGGCCAGCGGCTCGGGCAGGCTCGCGCGGACGGTGAACCGGCGGATTGCTCTCATGGGGATCGACGATATCGGTAAGGTGCGCTGCGACAAGCGTGACGAACATCGAGGGGGGGCCGGGTGCGGCGATCACTGGTGGCGCTGACCGGGATGCTGGCGCTCGCGCTGGCCGCGTGCAGCGACGGGAAATCCGCGTCCCTGTCGGAGGGTGACGTCGCGGGTCTGCCGATCACGCACTTCGAGAGCGGCCTGAAACCGAACGCGCCGACGCCGGACCTCGATGTGACCAACGTGAGCGACGACGAGGCCGACCGGGTCGCCGTCGCCACGATCGCCGACGTCGAGGACTACTGGTCCGACGCGCTGCCGTCGTCCTTCGGTGTGCGGTTCGAGCCGGTGAAGTCGCTGCTGTCCTACGACTCCGAGGGCGAGAACCAGGAGAACGGCTGCGGCGACACCCGCGACAACGCCAACGCCTTCTACTGCAGCCTCGACGACTCGGTCGCCTGGGATCGCGGAGTGCTGCTGCCGACGATGATGGACCAGTTCGGGCCACTGTCGGTGGTCACCGTGCTGGCGCACGAGTTCGGGCACGCGGTGCAGTACCGGATCGCCGACAAGGCGGGCATCACCCGCAACACCCCCACGATCGTCAAGGAGCAGCAGGCCGACTGCTTCGCGGGCGGCTACTACCGCTGGGTCGCCGAGGGCAAGAGCAAGTACTTCACGGTGTCCACGTCCGACGGTCTGAACTCGGCGCTGTCGTCGCTGTTCCTGGTGCGCGACAGCGCGGGCACGGCGGCGACCGACCGGTCCGCGCACGGCACCGGCTTCGACCGCACCTACGCCTTCCAGATCGGCTTCGAACAGGGCCCGAAGGAGTGCGCCGGGATGACGATGGACACCATCCAGCCCCGCCTCACCGAGCGCCCGTTCGACTCCGGTGACCACGACGGCGACATCGACGTCGACCAGGACGCGATCGACCTGCTGAAAACGAGCCTCGATCAGGCATTCTCCGGCGCCGGGGTGCAGGCACCGGAAATCGTGGACAACGGCGGCACCTGCCCGACCGGGACGTCCACCCCGCCCGCGACCTACTGCACCGGCGACAACACGGTCAGCATCGACCTGGCGGCACTCGCCGAACTGGGACAGCCGGTCGACCAGGATGGCGAGTTCACCGGCTCCAGCAGCGGCGGGCACGGCGACTTCGCGGCGTTCTCCGAAGTCGCGTCCCGGTACGCGCTGGGCATTCAGAAGGGCGTCGGGGCGTCGCTGGACAACGCGAATGCCGGGTTGCGGACGGCGTGTCTGGTGGGGGCTTGGGCCGCGGCCACCAATCAGTTGCAGGGCGGGGACCAGTTGCGGATCTCGGCTGGGGACCTGGATGAGGCGATTTCGGATCTGCTGCGGCCGGATTCGCTCGTGGCGGCTGATGTGAGCGGGAAGCCTGCGGCCAGTGGGTTCAACCGGGTGGAGGCCATGCGGACCGGGTATCTGCAGGGGTCCGGGCCCTGCTCGACGCAGTACGGGTGAGGTGGGCGCAGGGCTTGCGTAGCCGCTACACGGGTTGTTGCGCTGCGCGCGGCTGACAAGCGCCGGCTTCGCTTCGCTACGCCCCGATTGGGGCCGCCCCGATTTTTGATTGTTTCTACGGCCGAGCAGGCGGCGTCAAGGCGGGAAAGCGTGCCTTGACTCCGCCTGATCGTCCGTAGAACTGAGCTGGGGATCGGGGTGCGGGGGAGGGCTGGGCGGCCTGGTGGCTGGGTTGCGTTGCCGGGCGGCGGTGTGGTGGGTGGGTGGGTGGCGTCCCGGAGGGGCAAACACGGCGCCCGCAAGGGCCAACACGCCAGCCGGAACGGCAAACACGCCGCGCGACCCGGCGTGTTTGCCGTTCCGGGCGGCGTGTTTGCTGTTCCGGGCGGCGTGTTTGCCGCTCCCGGCGGCGTGTTGGCCGCTCGCGGGCGCCGTGTGGGGGGTCAGAACAGGGCTGAGGCCAGGTTGCGGCGCGCGGCGGCCACGCGCTCGTCGGAGGCGTCGAACAAGTCGAAGAGGCTCACCAGGTGCTCGCGAACCCGGTTGCGGTCCGGGCCCGCGCTGCGGCGCACGGTCTCGATCAGGCGCGAGAAGCCGTCCTCGACCTTGCCGGTCGCCACCTCGTAATCCGCGGCCGCGAACTGGGCGTCCAGGTCGCCAGGTGAGGCATCGGCCCGGGTGACGGCCGTGGGGTCGGCCTCGGCGGCTCGGGCGGCGAAACGGACCTGGGCCTGGGCGGCCTTGGCCAGCTCGTTGGCCGGTTCGGTGTCCAGGATCCGCTGGTAAGCAGCATCCGCCTCGGCGAAATCGCCGCGTTCGAACGCGGCCTCGGCCTCGGTGAAGCGCGGGTCCTCGGGCTCCTCGACCTCTTCGCCCTCGGCGGGCGGGATGCCCGGCAGCTTGTCCTTCAACGCGTCCAGCAGCTGGTCCAGCCACTGGCGGATCTCCGGCTCCGGCAGGGCACCGGAGAAGGCGTTGACCGGCTGGCCACCGGCGATGGCGACCACCGTCGGGATCGACTGGACCCCGAAGACCTGCGCGATGCGCGGGTTGGCGTCGACGTCGACCTTCGCCAGCACCCAGGCGCCGCCCGACTGCCCGGCCAGCCGCTCCAGCACCGGGCTGAGCTGCTTGCACGGCCCGCACCAGTCGGCCCACAGGTCGACGACGACGAGCTGCTGCATCGACCGGTCGACGACATCGGCCTGGAAGGTGGCCTCGGTGACGTCGATGACGGCGCCCGACACGGGACGGTCCCCCTCGGGCGCGCCGCCGCTGGGCTGCGCCGGACCGTTGCGCTGGGCCTCGGCCCGCGCCTTGAGCCCGGACAGATCCACCGCGCCGGACAGCGCGGCGGACATGGCGGCTGAATTGGCTGCTGATGCGCGTGGATTTGTCACGCTTCCATCCTGGCATGTACTGTCCGGCGTTTCACCGCAGGTGCTCCTCCAGCCGGTCCACTTTCGCGTCCAGCTGACCGCTCTCGAACCCCGGCCGGATGTCCGCCTTCAACACCAGCGACACCCGCGCCGCACCTTCGCCCGCCGCCTCGACGGCCCGTTTCACCACGTCCATGACCTCATCCCACGAGCCCTCCACGTTGGTGAACATCGCGTTGGTCGAGTTCGGCAGGCCCGAATCACGCACCACTCGCACCGCCTTGGCGACGGCCTCGCTGACCCCGCCGTCCGGGTCACCACCGGACGGGCTCACGCTGAACGCGACGATCATCGGCTCTCCTCACACTCGCGGCACTTGCGCACTACCCTGCCCCCTCGGTCAAGAACCCGCTGGTAGCTTCCCTGCCATGAACCGCCGGCTGCCTTTCGACCCGATCGCCCGCGCCGCCAAGACGTGGGAGGAGCGGATCGGGCCGTCCACGACCATGGCGGCGGTCACCGGCGTGATGCGCGTGCAGCAGATCGTCCAGTCGGCCGTCGACGGCGCCCTCAAGCCCCACGGCCTGACCTTCGCCCGCTACGAGGCGCTGGTGCTGCTGTCCTTCGCGCGCCGCGGGTCGCTGCCGATGCGGGTCATGGGTGAGCGGCTGCAACTGCACCCCACCAGTGTCACCAACATCGTGGACCGGCTGGAGAAGGACGGGCTGGTCAAGCGCGTACCGCACCCCACCGACCGGCGGACCACACTGGTCGAGATCACCGACGACGGTCACGCCCGGCTGGAGGACGCCACGAAAGCGGTCACCGGCATCGACTTCGGCCTGGTCGGGCTCACGTCGAAGCAGACCGAACAGCTGTCCGACCTGCTCACGAAGGTCCGCAAAGCCACGGGCGACTTCGACGGCTGACGACGGCACACGGCGCCGCCCCCACAGTCGTGGAGGCGGCGCCGCGGTGGAAGATCAGGCGGAGACGGCGTCGCGGACGAACAGCCCGGTACCGCCGTGAGTCAGCCGCTGCGGGCCGTCCAGCTTGCCGGTGCGCAGCGCCCAGGTCTCGAACCACCAGGTGAACAGCGGCGGGATGCTGGCGAGCAGCGCCGTGATCACGGTCTTCGGACGCCAGCCCAGCGGCTTGAACACGGACAGCGTGACGATCAGGTAGACGACGAAGACGACGCCGTGGACCATGCCGAGCACCGGCACGCCGCCCTCGTTCGGGGCGTCGACGACGTACTTCAGGAACATCCCGATCAGCAAACCCGCCCAGGACAACGCCTCGGCGACGGCGGCCACGCGGAACACGAGAGCGGCCTTGCTGGTCACTGCTTTCCTCCTCGTGAGAAGCACATGAGAAAACGTCCGACCCTGCTACGTTCAACCACGCTGTCGGACGTTCCGGTACCCAGTGTGAGGCGTGATGGTCCTCACCGGAACGCCGGGGGTCGTGATCATCATCACCGACACCGGAATCGCGTGGCGTGGGCCACATCCAGGTCGTCCACAAAGGATCAAAACGGACGACGGTTGACACGCCCCCGCCCGCGGGTGTGAAATCCACACCGCTATGACAACGTTGTCGTCTGATCCGCGTAAGGCGTCTCGTCGCGCCACGATGAACGACGTCGCCCGCCTGGCCGGGGTGAGCATCAAGACGGTCTCGCGGGTCGTGAACGACGAGCCCGCGGTGCACCCGGAGACCGCCGAGCGCGTGCTGGCGGCCATCGACCAGCTCGGTTTCCGGCGCAACCTGGGCGCCCGCAACCTGCGCCGCGGCTCCACCACCGGCACGGTCGGCCTGGTGGTCGAGGATGTCGGCAACCCCTTCTATTCGGAACTGAACCGGGCGGTCGAGAAGGTCGCCACCGCGTTCGGGCGGCACGTCCTGTCCGGTTCCTCGGAGGAGGACTCCGACCGCGAACGTGAGCTGGCCCTGGAGTTCTGCTCGCGGCGCGTCGACGGCCTGCTGGTCGTCCCGGCGGGCACCCAGCACGGCTACCTCGTGCCGGAGATGCGGGCGGGCACGCCGGTGGTGTTCGTCGACCGTCCGGCGGGCGACATCCCGGCCGACACCGTGCTGGTCGACAACCTGGGTGGCACCGTCGAGGCCGTCGCCCACCTGGCCCGGCACGGGCACCGCCGGATCGCCTTCCTCGGCGACCGGCCCGACATCTTCACCGCCGCCGAACGCCTGCGGGGGTTCCGCGACGGCTGCGCCCGCGCGGGCCTGCGCTTCGACGAAAGCCTCGCGATCCTGCGGCCCCCGACACGCGACAGCGTCGCCGACGCGGTGACCCGCCTGCTCGGCGGGCCCGACCCGGCCACCGCGATCATCGCGGGCAACAACCGCGCCGCGGTCCACCTGCTGCGGGCACTGGCGCACGTCACCCCGCGTCCCGCCGTCGTCGGCTTCGACGACTTCGAACTCGCCGACCTGCTCGACCCACCGGTCACCGTCGTGGCGCACGACGTCAGCCGCCTCGGGTCGGCGGCGGCCGAGCTGTTGTTCGCCCGCATCAACGGCGATGCCTCACCACCGAGAAAGGTCGTCCTGCCCGTGCATCTCGTTCCCCGCGGCTCCGGTGAGGTGTCCCCGTGACCGCTCCGATCAAGCTTCCGGCCAACCAGCCGGACCAGTTCTACCGCGGCGGCGCGGCTATCGCGGCTCTGCGCGGCGCGTCCGGTCAGGACTCGGCGTTCGGCCCGGAGGACTGGGTCGCCTCCGCCACGACCCGCTTCGGCCAGGACGAATCCGGCCTGAGCAGGTTGCCCGACGGCCGCTGGCTGAGGGACGCGGTCCGCGACGATCCGAAGTCGTGGCTCGGCGCCGGGCACGTGTCGGCGTTCAAGGATTCCACCGCGCTGCTGGTCAAGCTGCTCGACGCCGGCCAGCGGCTGCCGGTGCACTTCCACCCCACCGACGGTTTCGCGCGTGAGCACTTCGACTCGCACTTCGGCAAGACCGAAGCCTGGATCGTCATCGGCACCAGCGGCGACGACCCCCGCGTCTACCCCGGCTTCCGGGAGACCGTCAGCTCTTCGACGGTCGACGGCTGGGTGCGCGAGCAGGACACCGACGCGATGCTGGGGGCGCTGAACAGCGTCCCGGTCCGCGCTGGTGACACGGTCTACATCCCGGCCGGGCTGCCGCACGCGATCGGCGAGGGCGTGTTCGTCGTCGAGCTGCAGCAACCGACCGACTTCTCGCTGACCATCGAGTGGCGGAACTTCCTGGACAGCCCCGAGAAGGGCCACCTCGGTCTCGGCTTCGACACCGCGTTGACGGCACTGGACACGAGCGGCTGGGACGACGAGCGGCTCACCAGCATCGTCAAGCACACCGCGGACGAGCCCGGGTCCACTGTGGACCTCCTCGCCGCCGGTTCCGCGGAGTTCTTCCGCGCCGACCAGCTGCGCCCGTCCCCCGCGCTCGCGCTCGACCCGTCGTTCGCCGTGTTCGTGGCGCTCGACGGGCAGGGCACCCTGCGCACCGAGCACGGCGACGAGGTCCCCGTGGCCAAGGGCGAAACCCTGGTCGTCCCGCACGCCGCGGGCCAGCTCGAACTGGCGGGCGAGCTGGCCGTCATCCGCTGCCGACCCCCTGCCCCGGGAGTGCACTGATGAACGACACCGTCCTGCTCGACGCGCGGAACCTGGTCAAGCACTACGGCTCGGTGGAGGCCCTGCGCGGGGCGTCCTTCCAGGCCCGCGCGGGCGAGGTGACCGCGCTGATCGGGGACAACGGCGCGGGGAAGTCCACCCTCGTCAAGTGCCTGTCCGGCGCGGAGCAACCGAACTCCGGCGAGATCGTGCTGGACGGCGGGACGGTGTCGCTCGATTCGCCGACGACCGCGCGGCGGCTGGGCATCGAGACGGTGTACCAGGACCTCGCGGTCGCCCCGGACCTCGATCCGGCGGCGAACCTGTTCCTCGGCAGGGAAATCCCGCGCAAGGGGTTCCTCGGCAAGCTGGGGATGCTGGACAAGGCCGAGATGCGGCGCCAGGCGGTCGCCGAGTTCGAACGGCTGGGCGTGACGCTGCAGAGCGCGGACGTGCCGATCGGGTCGCTGTCCGGCGGGCAGCGGCAGAGCGTCGCCGTGGCGCGGTCGGTGGTGTGGGCGTCGAAGGTCGTGTTCATGGACGAGCCGACCGCCGCGCTCGGCGTGGTGCAGCGGGAACGCGTGCTGGACGTGGTCCGGCGGGTCCGCGACGAGGGCATCGCGGTGGTGCTGATCAGCCACAACATGCCCGAGGTGCTGTCCGTGGCCGACCGGGTCGAGGTGCTGCGGCTGGGCACGCGGGTGGCCCGGTTCAAGGCTTCGGAGACCAAGCTCGAAGACCTGGTCGCGGCGATGACTGGCGCTCTGACGCACGAGGAGGCGGCATGAGGACTGCTTGCAGGTCCGCATCATCGAACACCACGCTCGCCGACGTGGAAACACTGTCGCGGCTTGCCGCGTCCGTTGAGGAGGCGGCGTGAGCACGGCGATTCAGACCAAGGTCGAGGGCGGGGTCGGCAAGCGATCCCTGGGGCAACGGCTCCTCGGTGCCAACACGTTCTGGATCGCGCTCGTGCTGCTCGCGCTGATCGCGATCTTCACCGCGCTGGCCCCCAACGAGTTCGCCACCGTGTTCACGTTCCAGACGTTGCTGATCGAGACGTCGGTGCTGCTCGTGCTCTCGGTCGGGATGACGTTCGTGATCATCACCTCCGGGATCGACCTGTCCGTCGGGTCGGTGCTGATCTTCGCGGGCATGGTGTGCGGCAAGACGATGGAATGGCTCTCCGGCGGCAACGCGAGCGCAGCGGGATGGGGCGTGATCACGGCCGGGCTGGTCGCGGCGGTGCTGGCCGGCACCGTGTGGGGACTGATCAACGGGTTCCTCATCGCGGTGGCGAAGATCCCGCCGCTGATCGTGACGCTGGGCTCGATGGGCGCGGCGCTCGGCGCGGCGTACCTGCTCAACGGTGGTTCCGACGTGCGCAGCGTGCCCACGACCCTGAACCGCACGCTCGGCTACGGCACGTCGTTCGGCGGCGTCCCGAACCTGGTGCTGGTCGCCGTCGTCATCACGCTGATCGGCGCGTGGCTGCTGCACACCACGCGGTTCGGCCGCTACACCTACGCGGTCGGGTCGAACGCCGAAGCGGCGCGGCGGTCCGGGATCGCGGTGACCGCGCACCTGCTCAAGGTGTACCTGCTGACCGGTTTCCTCGCCGGGGTGGCGGGTTTCCTGTCGCTGGCCTACTACGCGTCGACCACGATCACCGCCCACACCAACGACAACCTCAACGCGATCGCGGCGACCGTGATGGGCGGGACCAGCCTGTTCGGCGGCGTCGGATCGGTGCTGGGCACGGTGATCGGCGTGTTCATCCCGGCGGTGCTCAAGAAGGGCTTCAACATCACGCACGTGCAGGACTTCTGGCAGATGATCGCGGTCGGCGCCGTGCTGGTGGCCGCGGTGTGGTTCGACCAGCGGCGCCGCCGGTCGCGCAGTTCCCGCTGAATTCTCGTACAACGAAGTAGGGAGAGGGATCGATGAAGTTCACGAGGTTCGCCGCCGCCGGTGCGCTGGCGGCGACCGCGGTGTTGCTCGCCGCGTGCGGGTCGGGGCAGGTCGGCGATTCCGGCGGCACCTCGGCGGAGAACAACAAGCGGATCACGCTGATCCCCGGCGTGCAGGCCGAGCCGTTCTACATCTCGATGCAGTGCGGCGCGCAGGCCGAGGCGCAGAAGCTCGGGTACACGCTGGACACTTCGGCACCGCAGAAGTTCGACGCCGCGATGCAGACCGAGAAGGTCAACGCGCTCGGTTCGAACCCGCCCGCCGCGCTGCTCATCGCCCCGACCGACGACACCGCGATGCTCGCACCGATCCAGCAGGTCGCCTCGCGCGGCGTGAAGATCATCGAGGTCGACACGGCGTTGCAGGACACGAGCGTGGCCCAGTCGTCGATCTCGTCGGACAGCACGCAGGGCGGGCAGATGGCGGCGGACACGCTGGCGCAGCTGGCCGCGGGCAAGTCCGGTTCGGTGCTGGTGCTGGACACGATCGCGGGCACCTCGACGACGAACGCGCGCGCGGCCGGGTTCGAGGACCAGCTCAAGAAGTACCCGAACCTGAAGTCGGCCGGCATCCAGTTCACGCAGAACGAGCCGGAGCAGGCCGCGTCGAAGGTGACCGCGGCGCTGGCGTCCACACCGGACCTGGTGGGGATCTTCGCGACGAACCTGAACACCGGTGAGGGCGCCGCGACCGGCCTGCGCAACGCGGGCAAGGTGGGCCAGGTCAACCTCATCGGCTTCGACGCCAGCCCGTCCGAAGTGGAGGGTCTGCGCAACGGCGAGTACCAGGCGCTGATCGCCCAGGACCCGGCGACGATCGGGCAGCAGGGCGTGCAGCAGGCGGTGGCGGCGCTGGAGGGCAAGCCGGTGACGCGCAACCTGACCGCGCCGCTGCACTCCATCACGAAGGACAACATGGACGCGAACCAGCAGTACTTCTACAAGCAGTCCTGCTGAGGGGAGCCGGGAAGGTGCGCCCCTGGGGGTACGCACCTTCCCGGCGTTCAGCGCAGCGTCTTGAGGTGCCCTGCCATCCAGGCGCGCGTGGCGCGCCACAGGCCGGCGCCCAGGGAGATCCGGGCGACGCCCAGTCCGGCCAGTGCCGCAAAGTCCGCACCGTTCGCGTTGACCGCGGCCGGGCTCACCGCCGCCACGAACTCGGCGAGCACCTCGGTGTCCCGCAACAGGATCGGGTACACGCAGTCCGCCCCGGCCGCCAGGTAGGCCCGCGCCCGCGCGATCGCTTCGGGCAGTGCCGCACGCTCGTCCGGCGCTCCCAAGAAGACGTCGATGCGCGCGTTGATCACCAGGTCCGGTCCCGCGGCCGCACGCACCACCGCCAGCCGCGCCGCCTGTTCGTCGACCGGGCGCAGTCCGCCCGCGGTGTGGTCGGTGTCCTCGTAGTTGCACCCGACCGCGCCGGTCGCGAGCAGCCGCTGCGTGAACTCGGCGCCGGTCAGTCGGTAGCCGCCCTCCGCGTCGACCGTCACCGGCACCGACACGGCCCGCGCGATCCGCGCGGCCGCCGCGAACATCTCCTCGACCGGCGCCTTCTCCCCGTCCGGGTACCCCAGCGCCGCGGCGACGGCGACCGAGGACGTCGCCACCACCGGAAAACCGGCCTCTTCGACCAGGCGCGCCGTGTCGGCGTCCCAGGCGTTGGGCAGGACCAGCGGCCGGCCGGGGACGTGCAACGCCCGCAGCGTCTCGGCGGTCACCTCGGGTCCGCGGGCAGCGGCTTGTGACTGGTGACGCCGAGCCGGTTCAGCGCGTTGATCACGGTCGCGGCCCAGGCCACCGCGACGTACTGCGCTTCGGTGAAGACGGTCGTCGCCCGCTCGTACACGTCGTCGGGCACGTCCTGGTGCTGCGACAGCCGCGTCATCGATTCCGTCAGCGCGAGGGCGGCGCGCTCCTGCTCGGTGTAGAGGTCGGTCTCCCACCACGCGCCGAGCATGACGATCCGCCGCTCGCTCTCGCCCAGTTCGCGGGCGTCCCTGGAGTGCATGTCGAGGCAGAACGCGCAGCCGTTGAGCATCGACGCGCGGATCTTGACCAGCTCGATCAGGCGCTGGTCCAGTCCCGCGTCCACGGCCGCCTTCTCGACGACCGTGTGCAGGCCCACGATCGACTTGTACGCCTCGGGCAGCGCGGAGGACAACTGGATTCGCTTCGTCATGGCGATCACGCTAGCCCGCGCTGGCCCACAGGTATGGTCCAGTGACATGACAAGTTCGTGGTCCAGTTCCGACCTCCACCTCGACTGGATCCCGTCGACCGGCAGGCGCGGCCTGGCCGACGCGCTCCGGCGCGCCATCCGCGAGGGACGTCTGTCGCCCGGCACGCCCCTGCCGTCCACCCGCGCGCTCGCCACCGATCTCGGCATCGCCCGCGGCACGGTGACCCGCGTGTACGGCGACCTGGCCATCGAGGGCTACCTCAGCACCAGCCAGGGTGCGGCGACCCGCGTCGCCGCCGGCACGCGCACCACGGCCGAACCCCGCGAGCAGACCGGCCCGGACACGCCGGCGCGGCTCCGCGACGCCCGCTGGGACCTGTTCCCCGGCCGCCCCGACCTGTCCTCGTTCCCGCGCACGATGTGGGCGTCCGCGGCGCGGCGGGTGCTGCAGCGGATCCCCGCCGGCTCGTTCGACTACGGCGACCCCGCCGGGGCAGCCGTCCTCCGTGGCGCGCTGGCCCGGTACCTCGCGCGCAGCCGCGGTGTCCTCGCCGATCCGGACCGCATCGTGGTGTGCGGCGGGTACCTGCACGCGATCACCGTGCTCGGGCACCTGTTCGGCGAGTTCGCCTTCGAGGACCCGTCGCTGCCGGAGTTCCGTGACGCTGCGGCGCGGGGCGGCGCGAAGGTCGTACCGGCGCCGGTGGACGACCGCGGGATCCGGGTGTCCGAGCTGAACAGTCCGGTCGCCGTCGTGACGCCCGCGCACCAGTACCCGCTGGGTGTGACGCTCGCACCGGAGCGCCGCGCCGCGTTGGCGGGCTGGGCCGCGGGCGGCGGTCTGGTGGTCGAGGACGACTACGACGGCGAGTTCCGGTTCGACCGGCAACCGGTCGGCGCGGTGCAGTCCCTGGCGCCGGAACGGGTCATCTACGCCGGCACGGTCAGCAAGACGCTCTCGCCCGCGTTGCGGATCGGATGGCTGGTCCTGCCCCGGCACCTGGTCGGTCCGGTCCGCGAAACCATGGCGGCGCTCGGCTGGCGCACGCCGGTGCTGGATCACCTGATCCTCGCCGACCTGCTCACCTCCGGCGCCTACGACCGGCACGTCCGGCAGCGCCGCACCGCGTACCGCCGTCGCCGTGACCGATTGCTCGCCGCGCTGCCGCCGTCGTTCGAACCGGACGGCGTCTCCGCGGGACTGCACCTGGTCCTGCGTCCGCACGGCGAGGAGGAGGTGGTCCTGCGCGCGCTGCGGAAACGCTCGGTGGCTGTCGACCGGCTGAGCCGTTACCGGATGAGGCCCGGCCCCGGCGGGATCGTCGTCGGGTACGCGACTCCGGCCGAGCACGCGTTCGGCCCGGCGGTGGAGGCGCTGGTGGCCGGGTTGCGGTCGGTCACGCCCTGAGCGGATTCACCCGCCGGGCGGGTGTCGCGCTCACAGTTCGTTCTTGTGGAACTCCCCCGCCTTCATGATCACCGGCATGGTGGCGCCCCGGCGGCCCAGGATGCCGATGTCGCCCAACGGGTCGCCGTCGACGACGAGCAGGTCCGCGTGCGCGCCGGGGGCGATGACGCCCAGCCTGCCTTCCTCCTGCAGGATTTCGGCGGCGACGCTCGTCGCGGAGACGAGGATGTCGTACGGGTCGAGCACTTCGGCGCGGAGCTCGAACTCGCTGCCCTGGCGCTCGTGGTGCGCGCCCAGCAGGTCGGTGCCGAACCCGGTCCGGACGCCCGCGGCTTTGAGCAGCGTCAGCGCGTGCAGCATCGCGTCGTAGGTGCCGGCGAGCTTGCGCACGCTGACCTCGGGCAGCCCGAGCGCGGCCCCGTCGTCCTCCAGCGCCTTGACCACCGCCAGGGTCGGCACGGCGAAGGTGCCGTTGCGGGCGAGCAACTCCGCCGTTTCCCGGGTCAGGAAGGTCGCGTGTTCGATGCAGCGCACCCCGAGTTCGGAAGCACGGCGGATGGCCGCGTCCGGATGGCAGTGCGCGAAGACGTAGCTGCCCCTGGCGTTCGCTTCGTCGACGGCGGCGCGGATCTCGTCGTCGGTGAACTGCAGCGCGTCGATCGGATCGCTGGGCGAGGCCACGCCGCCGGACGCCATGATCTTGATGGCGCGGGCGCCGCGGCGGAACTCTTCCCGGACGGCGCGGCGCACCGCGTCGGCGCCGTCGGCGATCGCGGTGAAGCGTTCGTGCCGCGGCGGGCAGCACTCGCAGCCGGTGAGGTCCTGCTGCGAACCGGCGCGGAAGTCCCCGTGCCCGCCGGTCTGCGAGATGTACCGGCCGGAGTGGAAGAACCGGGGTGCCGCGAGCCAGCCGCGTTCGAGGGCGCGGGCGTAGCCGGCGTCGGTGCCGCCCGCGTCGCGGAGCGTGGTGAAACCGTGGTCGAGGCTGGTCTGCAGGAACCGGGCGGCGAACAGCGAGTAGTACTCGGTCGGCTGCTGGGCCAGCGCGGTGACGTCCAGGTCCGCGGCCCAGATGTGCACGTGCAGGTCGATCAGGCCGGGCATCAGCGTGCGCCCGGCCACCGGCACGGTCACGTCGGCTCCGCTGAACGGGCGATCGGAGATTTCACGGATCACGCCGTCCTCGACGAGGACGTGCCCGGGACGCAGACCGGGGCTGGTGCCGTCGAAGATGTTCGCGTCCCGGAACAACGTCGTGCTCAAGGGTGACCTCCCGGCGAGTCGGTGTGCGTGTGCCCCCGTGTTGATCAGACAGTGCCACACTCAGCCGGCGGGAACGACGTCCCGCAGCTTGGCCCGCACTTCTTCCGGCGCCACCGACATCGCGTCCGGGTCCGGGGTTCCCGGTGTCTGGAGCCGTCGATCGTGCGTCCGGTGCGGGATCCAGGTCGGTGGACATCGGGCCCGCGTGGAAGGCCATGCTCAACGTCCGGCCGCGCCCGCTCGTGGTGCCGATGACCCGGTAGTCCGCACCCCGGGTGGCGGCGAGGAACACCCCCAGCGTTGTCGCGGGCGGGTCGGTGAGGCTGAGCGGCCACCGCTGGACGTGGCCGTTGTGCGCGGCCACCACGATCCGCTTCTCCCGCTCCGCCAGGAACCGCACGGTGTCCGCCAGCACCGTTGCGACCGGATGGGTGTCGTCGCCCTTGACCCAGCCATCGACCATCGCACCCTCGACGAAGCCGGACTCCATGACGAAGGCCGTGAACCCGTGTCGCTCCACCAGGTAGCGGAACAGCCGGTGCCGCAACAGGTACGACTCGCCGATGCCGTGGGAAAGGGTGTACGGCGGTCTCGCTCAGTACCGTCATTGGTACTCCTTCGTCGAAGTCGGGAACCCGCGAGGTTGAGCAACAACGAAAGGAAGTAATTGTAACACAATTTAGCCGTGTATCGTAGCTGCTCATGGCCGCGTCATCGGCGGAGCGGATCGCCACCCAGTCCGCGCCCGAGCGTGTCGCCGGCGTGCTGCGCGACGAGTTGCTGGACGGCGCCCATCCCGTCGGCAGCCGCTTCCGCGAGGAGGACCTGGCCAAGCGGTTCGACGTCGGCAGGCACACGGTCCGCTCAGCGCTGCGGCTGCTCGTCGAACGCGGGCTGGTGGTGCACGAACGGAACCGGGGCGCGGTCGTCGCACCCTTGAGCAGGCGGCGCATCGACGAGGTGTTCGACTACCGCAAGGTGCTGGAACTCGGCGCACTGGACATGGCGCTGGCCAGGAACGCCGATTTCGGCCAGGCGCTGCGTGAGGTGCGGCGGCTCGAAGCGCTGGCCCGGCGCACGCACGGTCCGTCCTGGCGGGAACTGACGGGCGTGCACAGCGCCATCCACCGGGCGATCGTCGCCGCGGCGGGCAACCAGCACCTGCTGGACAGCTATCAGCGCTGCGAGGACGAAGTGCGGCTGCTGCTCACGTTCATCCGGCCCGACTTCGACGCCGCCCGCCTCGCCGTGGTCCACCGTGAACTGATCGACAAGCTCGCGCTGGGCGGGCAGGTCGCGACGGAGGCGCTCATCGCCGACATCGACGGCGCGGGCCGGGCGGCGTTGCTGACCGCCTTGCGGCGCGCCGAGGAGAGCGCGCGCCTGATCGGCCGGTGACAAGCTGCCGGTTCGAGACACACTCGCCACGTAAATTGTGTCACAATCTCTCCCGTAGGTCGCTCCTGCAATGGTGATGGGAGAACAGCGCGATGAACGTTCGACGGCGAAGGGCCATCCCGCGCCGCATGCCACGGTGGTCGGAACTGCGACCCCTCGTGACGCCCCGCGAGGTCGTGTTCGACGCGACCGAGCGCCGCCTCAGCCGCGCCACGACGATCGACGACCTCCGAGCGATCGCCCGTCGGCGTGTCCCGCGCTCGGTCTTCGACTACGTCGACGGCGCCGCGGAAGCGGAGGTCAGCCTGCGGCGCGCCAGGACGGCCTACCGGGCGATCGAGTTCCGGCCGCGCGTCCTGCGCGACGTCGCCGAGGTGGACACCGGCACGAGCGTTCTCGGCGGGCCCGCCGCACTGCCGCTGGTGCTCGCTCCCACCGGCTTCACGCGCATGATGCACCACGAGGGCGAGATCGCCGTCGCCGCGGCCGCCGCACGGGCGGGCGTCCCGTACACACTGTCCACAATGGGCACCAGATCGATCGAGGACGTCGCGGCGGCCTCGGCGGAGGGCAGGCGGTGGTTCCAGCTGTACCTGTGGCGTGATCGCGCCGCGGGCAAGGACCTCGTCGAGCGGGCGCTGCGGGCGGGCTACGACACCCTCGTGCTCACCGTGGACACACCGGTGGCCGGTGCCCGCCTCCGGGACGTCCGCAACGGGATGACGATCCCCCCGTCGCTGCACCCCCGGACGTTCGCGAACATGGCACTGCACCCCGCCTGGTGGTTCAACCTGCTCACCACCGATCCCCTCGAGTTCGCGTCACTGCGGACGTGGAACGGCACCGTCGGCGAGCTGGTGAACCACATGTTCGACCCGAGCGCGACCGTCACCGACCTCGAATGGCTTCGGCAGACCTGGCCCCGCACACTGGTGGTGAAGGGCATCCAGGACGTCGAGGACGCGAAAATGGTCGTCGACGCCGGCGCCGACGCGGTCGTCGTGTCCAACCACGGCGGCCGCCAGCTCGACCGGGCGCGAACGCCGATCGAGCTGCTCCCGGAGGTGGTCGCGGCGGTCGGCGACCGCGCGGACGTCCTGGTCGACACCGGCATCACCACGGGCGGCGACATCGTGGCGGCGGTCGCGCTCGGCGCCACCGGTGTCATGGTGGGCCGGGCGTACCTCTACGGGCTGATGGCGGGCGGTGAACGTGGAGTCGACCGCGCGCTGCGGATCCTGCGCGACGAGACGGCGCGAACCCTGCAACTGCTGGGCGTCGGGCGCATCGGCGAGCTGGGCCCCGAGCACGTCCGGCTCCGGCACCGGTAGCCCGTCCCGCGGGACATCCGGCGGCCAGGGTGACTCCGTGCGCGCTTACGAGCCCACTGCTCGAAGGTGGTCATCCTGATGCCGAGGCGCGGCGAGGGCCGGTGTCCCCCGCGTCGTCAGAATCCGTCGGCGACGCCCTCACGCCGTGGTCCGGTGCAGGCGCCCAGGCTGCCGTCCTCGTCGCGCCAGGCCATCTGGTAGGTGCCCATGTGGTAGTCGTACTCGGGCAGCGGATTGGTCAGCACGCCCAGCTTCGCCAGCCCCGCCGGAACGTCCGGGGCGACGCGGGACTCGACCGAGATCGTGTGGTCGTCTTCGTACGGGAGGCAGCGCGGGGCGTCGTCGGCCGCGTACGGGTCCATGCCGAAGTCGAGGATGTTCGACAGGACCTGCGGCACCGTGCAGTGCACGTTGCCCGGCGAACCCAGCGACAGCCATGGTTTCCCGTCGCGCAGGACCATCGTGTTGGACAGGATCGAGCGCATCCGGCCGCCACCCGTCACCCAGCCCTCGATGGGCGAGGTCAGGCTGTTCATCGCGTGGCTGCCGACCATCGGGACGCCGCCGACGACCTCGCCGGGGATGCCGCCGCTCTGCAGGGTGTTCATCAGCTGCACCCAGTTGCCCTGCTCGTCCACGACCGTCAGCTCGCAGCTGCCCGCCGGTTGCTTGGACGCCCCCGACGCCGCCATGGCGGGCATCCCGCGAGTCAGCGTGACGTGCTCGGTGAGGTCGACGCGGGCCCTGGCGTTGCGCAGGATGTCGGCGAAACCCCTGATCAGCGCGGGCGAGGTGAGCGGGCCGGTGGTGTCACCGAAAACCGCCGGGTCGTTGAGGATCCCCGTCTCCAGCGTCGCGCGGCGCAGCGCGTGGGCGAGGTAGTACAGCGCCTCGGCGTTCTCCGACCAGTGCCCGACGGAGGTGATGTCCAGTTCGTCGAGGATGCCGAGCACGATCTGGCAGAAGATGCCCTGGCGTTCGGGCGCCGACTGCTGCACGACCGTGGACCCCTTGTGCTCCCACCGGTGCCCTGACGACCACCGCGGCGGGATCGCCGTCAGATGCTCCAGTTTCACGTCCCAGCCCAGTGCGTTGCCGCGCGCCACGAAGTCCTGCGCCCATTTCCCGGTGAGGAAGTGGTCCGGGCCCTCGGCCGCGAGTGCGCGCATGGTCTCCGCCAGTTCCGGCGACGCCCAGCGGTCGCCGACCTGCGGCAGGTGCCCGTCGGGGGTGAAGTGCCTGCGACCGGATTCGGTGTAGAGGAAGAAGTCGACGGTCTGCGCCATCACCAGGTGCTCGAACGACGTCACGACGTGACCTTCTTCGGCCCAGTGGACGGCGGACTCGCACAACCGCGCCCAGGGCAGGGTCGCGAACCTCTCGTAGAGCGCTTTCATCCCCGGCATGAAGCCCGGCGTCACGGCGCGTGGCGTGCCGGGCACCACCGCGTAGAACCCCTTGCCCGCCGGGATCGGGGCGAACGGCGCGAGGCCGGGCACGATGGTGCCCATGCTGTTCAGCTCGGCGACCTCGCCGGTCTTCGCGTCGTGGACGAGCGCGGTGACGGTTCCGGTGTGGTTGGTCATGTCCTGCTGAACGACGGCCTGGACCAGGCTGCCCGCGATCGCGGCGTCGACGGCGTTGCCGCCCGCGCGCAGCGTGTCGAGCATCGTGTCCGTGACGATCCGGTGCTGGCTCGACGCGACGGCGCGCCGTCCGGTCACGGGCTCCTTCGGACCGACCCGGCCCGGTTCGGCGGCGACGGTGGTCATGGTCCTCCTCGGGTGGCGGATCAACGGGGCGTTCGCGCTGTTCTCCCCTCGTCACTTTCCGCCGTGACCAGTCGCGGCGTCAATGGACATCCGTCGGGCGCGCCGAGTCCGGATCGCGACAGGTGTCGGGCGACGGCGGGAGCCGGGCTCCGCACACTGGAAAGCCGGGAACACAGGGAGGACGAAGACGATGAGCTCGGAAGTCGCGGACGTCGTGGTGGTCGGCGCGGGCGTGATCGGATCGGCGATCGCGCTCGAGCTGGCCAGGACGCGGCGCCGGGTGGTCGTGGTGGATCGCGCCGGGGGCGCCGGGCAGGGCTCGACGAGCGCGTCGAGTGCCGTGGTGCGGTACAACTTCTCCACGCTCGCGGGCGTGGCGACCGCCTGGGAGTCACATTTCTGCTGGTCGGCGTGGGCCGAACACCTCGACCACGACGTCGGCGACCTGGCCCGTTTCGAACGCAGCGGCTTGGTGATGCTCGACGTCGAAGCCGCTCCACGGGCGGGCTGGCTGCCGCTGTTCGACGCGGTCGGGGTGCCCTACCAGGAATGGGACGCCGCGACCCTGCGCGAACGCGTTCCCGGGATCGACGCGGGCCGGTTCTGGCCGCCCAAGCGCATCGACGACGACTCCTTCTGGGCCGATGCCACGGGCGCGCTCGGCGGGGTCTACACCCCCGATGCCGGGTACGTCACCGACCCCCAGCTGGCCGCGCGGAACCTGGCGGACGCTGCCGCGCGGGACGGCGCGCGGTTCCTGTTCCGCGCCACGGTGGCCGGAGTGGAATCCCGCCACGGGCGAGTGAGTGCCGTGGTGCTCGCCGACGGCACGGTGATCTCCGCGCCGGTCGTGGTCAACGCCGCCGGTCCCTGGTCGGGCAAGCTCAACAGGCTGGCCGGGGTCGGATCGGACTTCACGATCGGCGTGCGGCCCCTGCGCCAGGAGGTCGCCCACGTGCTCGCGCCCGAGGGCTACCACCCGCCCGGCGGCGTCGGCCCGGCCATGGCCGACATGGACCTGGGCACCTACTTCCGCGGTGAGGTCGGCGGTGGCCTGCTCGTCGGCGGTACCGAGCCGGCGTGCGATCCGCTGCACTGGCTCGACGACCCCGACGACGCCGGGCTGCACCCCACCATGGCGGTGTTCGAAGCCCAGGTGACGCGGGCGGCGCGCCGGCTGCCCGGGCTGCGGGTGCCGAACCGGGCCCGCGGGGTCGTCGGCGTGTACGACGCCGCCGACGACTGGACGCCGATCTATGACCGCACCGAACTCCCCGGGTACTACGTCGCGATGGGCACCAGCGGCAACCAGTTCAAGAACGCCCCCGTCGTCGGCAGGCTGATGACGACGCTGATCGACCGGGTGGAGTCCGGGGCCGACCACGACACCGATCCCGTTCGCTACCAGGGCGCCCACACCGGTCTGGAGATCGATCTCGGCGCGTTCTCCCGCAAACGCGAACGCAACACCGGCAGTTCCGGCACGGTGATGGGCTGAGCATCGGGCTACCGTGGACGGCAGCCGCCGAGTGGAAGGGGCGCCGTGTCCGACCGCGATCTGCAGTCCATCGTGGACGAACTCGCCGAGCGCCTGCGGCGGTCGGTGGCGATCGACGATCCGGCGATCCGCCTGCTCGCCGCCAGCCGCCACTTCGGTGACGAGGACCCCTTGCGCGTCAGCTCGGTCATGAACCGGGCGGTGGAACCGCGGATCGTCGACCACATCCTCGCGCAGGGCATCAGCCGCTGGGTCGCGCCCGGCGTCGTCGACGTCGAGGGTGCGCTGCCGCGGCTGTGTGCGCCGGTGCGCTGCAACGGCATGCTGCTCGGCTATCTGTGGCTGATCGACAGGAACGGCACGTTCACTGAAGACGAGGTGGCCGCCGCGGGCGAGGTGGCCGCCACCGCCGGGGCGATGCTCCTGCGTCGTCTGCTGCTGCACGAGCGGTCGAAGGCGCGTCAGGAAGGCATCCTGCGCGAGCTCGTCTCCGGTGACCCCGCGGTGCGGGCGCAGGCGATCGAAGACCTGCGTGCCGAACAGCTCTTCGGCGACGAGAGCGCCCATTTCACCGTGCTCGCCGTGCAGTGCCCGGTGTCGAAGACCGCGACGGCGCCGCAGGAGGTCGCCTTCGAGGCGGCGGTCGAGGACGGCGCCCGAGCCGCTGCCGACGACGTCGTGCTGATGGCGGCGAACCGGTCGCGCGCGTGGATCCTGCTCGTGCAGCGGGTGCCGCCGTCCCGGGTACTGGTCGACGCGATCGCCGAGCGGACCACGGCCCGGTTCCGGCGGCTCGGTGACGAGCGCGCCCAACCGGTGTTCGGGCTCGGGGGCACCGTGACGGCACTCGGCGACGTCGTCACGTCCTACCGGCAGGCATTGCTGGCCGCCCGCGCGGCCCTGCTGCTGCCCGGTTTCGGGGCGCTCGCCCGCTGGGGCGAACTGGGTCCCTACGAACTGCTGCTGAAGCTGCCGCCCGAAGACCTCCGCAACGCCGCGCAGGTGCCGGCGCTCGCGGCGGTGGAGCGGGAGGACACCCATGACGTCCTGATCCCCACGCTGACCGGGTTCTTCGACCACGGCGGCAACATCCAGCGCACCGCCGACTCGCTGCGCGTCCACCGCGCCACGTTGTACCAGCGGCTCAAACGGATCGAGCAGATCACCGGGTGCAGCCTGGACTCCGGGGACGACCGGCTCATGCTGCACCTCGGGCTCAAGCTGCGGATCATCGCCGCGGCCTATCGCGACCACCTGGGCGCCTGAGTATCGACGAACGTCGCCCGCGCGGCGGTCCGGACGCGACATCCGCCGCTGGTCCGGGCCGGTGCCGCCGCCGCACACTCGAACGACTTGAGCGAGCGCCACCAATGGAGGCCTGATGAGCCAGCCAGCCAGGGTGATGTCGTCCGACGGGGTGCGCAGCGTGAAGATGCGGCGCCGGGTCCTCTTCGCGTCGTCGGTCGGCAACTTCGTCGAGTGGTTCGACTTCACGTTGTACGGCTACGCCGCCAGCGTGATCGCCTTGACGTTCTTTCCGCCGGGGAACCGGGCCGCGGCGCTGCTCGGTGCGTTCGCCGTCTACGGCGTGGCGTTCGTCGCGCGGCCGCTGGGGGCGGTCGTGTTCGGGCGGATCGGGGACCGGCGCGGCAGGCGGACCGCGCTCGGGGCGTCGATTCTGATCATGGGCGCGGCGACCGCGCTGATGGGCCTGTTGCCGGGGTGGTCGTCCGTGGGCGTGCTCGCCCCGGTGCTGCTGCTCGTCTGCCGTCTGGTGCAAGGATTTTCCGCGGGCGGTGAGTACACGGGGGCGCTCACCTTCACCGTCGAGCACGCCCCGGACCACCGCCGGGCGTGGTACATGGGTCTGGTCGGATCGTCGACGATGCTCGGTGCCGTCGGGGCGACGGCCGTCGCCCTGGTTTTCCGGTCGGCGTTCGGCGACCGGTTCGCGACCGAGGGCTGGCGGTGGATGTTCATCCTCGCCGGGGTGGTCGCCGTCGTCGGCCTGGTGCTGCGTTTGCGGGTCGACGAAAGCCCGGTCTTCGAGGCGATGCGTGATCAGCGGGCACCGGCCCCGGCGCGGCCGTTCCGCGATCTGGTGCGGAGCCACTGGAAGACGCTGCTGGTGCTGTTCGCCTACTTCGGGGTGCTGGGGCTGCTGACGCACATGTTCCTCGGTTACCTGCCCACGTACCTGAACGAAGCGATCGGGATGCGCGCGACGACGGTGCTGGCGTTGACCACCGCGGCGAACGTGGTGTCGATCCCGGTCGCCTTGTGGTTGTGCGTCCTGGCCGACCGCCACGGCCGCCGGGTCCAGATCCGCCTCGGCGCGGTCGCCGCGGTCGTCCTGGTCGTGCCCGCGTATCTGCTGATCGGTACCGGGAGCGTGCTCGCCGTGGTCGCGGCGCTGCTCGTGTTCGTGTTCGCCGTCTCCCTGCTGCAGATGGGCGCGTTGTCGGTGCTGGAGCTCTACCCGACTGGCGTCCGTTTCAGCGGGATGGCGTTGCCGTACAACGCGGCGTACGCGGTTTTCGGCGGGACCGCACCGTTGGTCAGTGAGTTGCTGGTGGGCGGCACAGGAAGCTTGCTGGCGCCGGCGATCTACGCGAGCGTCGTCGCCCTGATCGCGCTCCCGGTCCTGCTGAAAGGCATCCCGGAGACGAAGGGCACCGACTTGCGCGGCAGTTGAACAATGCCGCCGAACGCGGTCACCCAACATGGCCCGGCGCGCGGCCGTCGACGCCGCGGTAGGCGTCTCCCCCGTGCGGGCGGCGATGGTCCCTCACGGACCAGGGTCGGCACGTCGTCGGGCGTGTCTTTCCCGCGCGAGCGGGAATGGCCGGGGTGACGCGGTCCAAGCGGGACCGACGTCATTCCGGACGGTCGCCCGCCTTACCCTGTTGCCCCTGGGGCGAAACTGGGGCACGGGGCGGTCGCAACGACGGTCAACGGCATCGAACGGCACTGGGCTGCCCCGAACTGCCCCAGTCGACCAGCGGATTCTCCAAAGTTGCAGGTCAAGTGGGCTAGGGCACCACACTGGCAGTGTGGGGGTCAGGGTTCGAGTCCCCTTAGCTCCACCGACGTATTTTGGACAATGCGGCTGTAAATTGAGCCGATGTCGTTGACCAAACCAGTTCGATCGGTGCCTGATCAGGAACGCCGCAGCACAGGATTGCCCGGTTAAACGCCGAGATCGACGCGATGCCTCTGTCGCTTCGAGACTGGCAAGTAGCAGCGGGCTTCCGCGACAGTTGCGTGTCCGCACGTGGTGAACGTCGGCGCTAAGCCCGGCTGACCACGTGGCGTGTAGGGGGGAGGGTGGGCATCGTCATGCGCGCTCTGGACCTATGCGGAGCCAGGATGGAGCGCTGGTGCGCCGGCAGCTGCTACTCGTGCGGAAACTGCGGCTTCAACACCGGCTGCGCTTGATCTTCCGAACCTGAACCTGGGCTGCTGACATCGGGTTCGAGAAGTTGATCCAGGGGCCCGCCAATCGGGTCCTCAGTGGTTACCCGCGGTCTGTTCGAGACCGGCGTCGAGCGCGTCGAGGACCGCGTCGCCGTTTGCTCTGGCCCACTCGGTCAGTGCGTGGATCGGATCGATCAGTGTCGCTCCGAGCGGGGTGAGCTCGTACTCGACGCGGGGCGGCGCCTCGGCATGCGCGCGGCGGCGGACGAGTCCGTGCGCTTCGAGCCGTCGAAGCGTCTGGGTGAGCATCTTGCGGGAGATGCCGCCTATCAGCTTGATCAGATCGCCGTGTCGCACCGGGCCCTTGCTGAGGCCGGCGAGTACGACCACCGTCCACTTGTCGGCGATCAACTCGACCGCCAGCCTCCCCGGGCAGTCGGCAAGAAAGGCATCACCGGGGCCGAAACCACTCATGACGCCAAAGGGTACCTGCTCGTTCCTATCGGAAACATAGCCTGGATCCTGTTCCCTTCGAAACCAGGAGAGTCATGCGAGTCATCACCCTGCCCAAGCTCGGCGGTCCTGAAATGCTCACCATTGTGGACGCGCCCGCGCCCAAGCCACTGCCGACCGAGGTCCTCGTCCGCGTCAAAGCGATCGGGCTGAACCCGCTGGAGGCGATGCTTCGCTCCGGTGAGTTCCCGCTGCCCGGCCAGCTCCCGTTCGTGCTCGGATGGGACATCAGTGGGGTGGTCGAAGCGGCACAGACGTACCGGTGGCGGCCCGGTGACGAGGTGTTCGGGATGCCGCTGTTCCCGCGGCCGGCCAGCGCCTACGCCGAGTTCGTGTCGGCGCCGGCACTGCACCTGGCGCGCAAACCCGCGTCGCTCCCGCACGTCGAGGCCTCGGCATTGCCGGTCGTCGGGCTGACGGCGTGGCAGGGCCTCGTCGACCTCGGCGGCGTGACCGAGGGTGACCGCGTCCTGGTCCACGGCGGAGGGGGCGGAATCGGCCACGTCGCGGTGCAGATCGCGAAAGCACTCGGCGCGCACGTGATCACGACCGCCAGCGGCAGCAAGCGGGAATTCGTCGAGAGCTTCGGCGCTGACGAGGTGGTCGACTACACCAGGGTCGACTTCGCCGAGACGGTCCGTGACGTCGATGTCGTTCTCGACACGATCGGTGGCGACACCGTCGAGCGGTCCCTCGCAGTGCTCCGTCCAGGAGGGCACCTGGTGACCGCGGTCGCCGAAGAGGATTCGGAGCTCGCCGCCAAATTCGAGGCGGCCGGCATGCGCTTCAGCGGCATCGCGGTCGATCCCGATCCGGTCGCCCTGCGCGGTCTCGTCGACCTCGTGGAACAGGGCAAGCTCCGAGTCCACGTGCAGCAGACGTTTCCGTTCGAGCGCGTCGCCGACGCGCACCGGCTGCTCGATGCCGGCCACCTCCAGGGCAAGCTCGTCCTCACCATCTGATCCTCGTCGTGGGGCCTCGCGTGCGCGAGGCCCCACGACGAAACCGCCCCGAAAGCGGGACACCGGGCGGCGGACAGCCCTTCAAGCGTGATCCCGTCAGGCCCGGGGAACCGAGTAACCCTCGTTCATCCGATCCCAGGTCGAGGGGCCCACGCCTCGCTGCCGCAACTCGACCTTCCGAACCTTCTGAGTAGCCGTCATGGGAAGGCTTGACAAGATGTCGACATAACGCGGGACGGCGTAGTAAGGCATTCGCCCTTCGCAGTAACGAAGAAGCGCGCCCGGATCAATCGATGCGCCCGGCGCCGGAACTACTGCGACGAGGATGTCGTAGTCGCCGATTTCAGCCGTCACCGCCACGGCGGCGCACTGGCGCACACTCGGGTGCGCGTTGAGCACCGCCTCGATTTCGCTCGACGAAATGTTCTCGCCGCGGACGCGGATCGAATCGCCCATCCGGTCCCGGAAATGGAGATTTCCATCCTCGTCGATCATGCCCGCGTCGCCGGTGTGGAACCAGAGGTTCCGCCATGCTTCGACCGTCACGTCGGGACGACGCCAGTACCCGCGCATGAACCCGAACGGCACCCGAGGGCGTATCAGGATCTCCCCTACCGTGCCGACCGGGAGCTGGACGTCTGTGACGGGGTCACCGATGACGACCTCGAAGTCGTCGACCGGGCGGCCGCTACTTCCCGGAACGAGCGGCTCGTCGTGGCGGCGAAAGGCGACCATGCCCGCATCTGTCAGCCCGTATCCGTCGATGCACGTGACCCCGAACCGTCGTTCGAAGTCGCCGACGATCGCCGCTGGAGCGGGAACGGTTTGCAGGATTCGCAGCGGATTGTCAGCGTCGTCGTCGCGAGCGGGTTGACGGTACACGAACTCGGTCATGACTCCGAGCATGTTCGACACCGTCGCGCCGACCGATCGCACCTCATTCAGCCACCGTGAGGCACTGAACTCGGGCCAGATCGAGATCCGCGCGCCGGCCATCAACGGTGCGGCAATCTGCAAGATCTGGGCATTGCTGTGGAACAGCGGCATGCAACAGAAAAACACGTCATCGTGACCGGCGCCGGCGGCACGCAGGTAGTTGCGTGCCGACACGCATCCCTGGCCGTAGGTGAACATGATTCCTTTGGCGGGACCGGTGGTTCCGGACGTGTAGAAGATCGCGCTCAGGTCGCTGAACTCGGCTTTGCGCAAACCCGCTATCGGTGCGGATGCGAGCACGGTCTCGTAGGCGACGGCCGGAACTCGACCGACCGCGACGGGGGCGTCGTCACCGGCCACCACGAGGGTGCGCAGTCGCTCCGGCAGGTCCAATGACGCCAGGTGCGGCAGGGACGCGGCGTCAACGATCATCACAGCTGCCTGTGAATCCTCGAGGATGTGCTGCAGGAAGGCGCCGCGAAGGAATGTGTTGACGGGAACCTCGATGGCACCCAGCGCGTTGCAGGCAAGCCAGGAATAGACGATTTCGAGCCCGTTGGGAAGCATCACCAGAACGGTATCGCCCTCAGCAACTCCCAGTTCCCGCAATCCGCCGGCAAGACGCCGCGTTCGTTCGTGGAATTCCACATACGTCTGGGGCGCCTCGTCCCGCCACTGGATGAAGGCGTTTTCGGGGGTTTCCGAAGCCCAATGGTCGAGCGCGTCGAGAACCGAAACCTCAGTCAAATCCACTCGAAGCCTCCTGCGGTCAGGACCTGGACGGGGTGTTCAAGCTCCCGCTCGTCCCGATGCCGGCCCCGCCGTCGATCGGGACCACGGCTCCGGTGACGAACTTCAGGTGCGGCGACACGAGCGTCGCGGCCAGGTCGGCGAATTCGCGAGGCTCGCCGACCCGTCCCATCGGTAGCCCGATCCCGAGACCAGCCTTCGAAAGCTCCGGCTGTCTGTCCAGCGTCTTGCTCAACAGGGGGGTATCGAAGAACCCGGACAACAGGGTGTTGACGGTGATGTCGTGCGTCCCGACCTCCAGGGCAAGGGTCTTGGCGTAACCGATGACCGCGGACCACACCGCCACGGACGCTGCCATGCCGATGGCCGGGCGCTCGACGATGCCGGAGACCACGTTCAGGATGCTGCCGCCTTCGGCCGTCATGTGCGGCAGTGTCGTTCGCACGGATCGCACCACGTAGAAGAAGTGGCGTGCCAACGCTCGCATCCAGGTGTCGTCGGTGAGTTCTGCGATGCGGCCGATCGGCGGACCGCCATCATTGGTGACCAGAACGTGCACGGCTGGGCCGAACCGGGCGACCGTCGAGGCCGTGACCCGGTCGAGGTCGGCGGCGTCCGAACAGTCGGCGGCCAGTCCCAGGACCCGTTCCTCGCCGTACTTACCGGCAAGGCGTCCCGCGGCGTCCGAGATCTTCTCCGCGCGTCTCGCGAAGATCGTGACGAGGGCACCTTCGCTTAGGAGACGATCTGCGATCGCGAATCCCAAGCCGTCGCTGCCGCCGCCGACAATGGCGACCTTGTCGGTCAGTCCCAGGTCCATCAGTCCACTCCGATCGAGGCCAGGAACGATTGCGCGTTGCCGTGGAAGACGTCGTCGAGAACGTCCGGGGCGAAGCCCTGCTCACGCCATTCGTCCGCGAGTCGTTCGTGGCTGAGCATCGGGTAGTCGGCCCCGAAGAACACCCGCTTGCGCAGCCGCTTCCCGATCTCACGTTTGAGCTCGTCGGAGAAGTAGCGGGGAGACCACCCGTGTAGCTCCATCCAGACATTCGCCTTGTGCAGCGCGATGGCGATCATCTCCGACTGCCACGGCCACGCCACCCGGCCCGCGATCACGTTCAGCTCGGGATAGCGGGCCGCGATGCGGTCGACGTAGCGGGGATGGCAGTCCTCGAGCGTGATGCCCATGCCCCCACGAGTCCCGGCGCCCAGTCCCGTCGTACCCACGAGCATCAACACCGGACGACGGGCCTCGACGCACAGATTCAGGCAGGCCTCCCACGCCGGCCCGTCCGGTAGGCCGGCGGCCGGGGCGAACGGGTGGACCGACAGCCCGACCAGCCCCGGCCCGTCACTCAGGCAGCGCTCGAACTCCTTGACGTGTTCCGGCCGCGACGGATCAATGCCGATCCAGTTGCCGAGAACAACGTCGGGATGCGTGCGTGCGAAGTCGAACGCGTAGTCGTGCTGATCCCGCACCGCGCCGACATCCATCTTGTACGTGTACGCGAGGTCGAGCATCACCCGGGCGCCGGCCTGACGAAACTGGGCGGCCTGCTCCTCCTCGCTGACGAAGCTCATTTCCCACTTGAAGTAGCCCTGCAACGCCTTCCGATTCTGGGCGTTCTCGAAGGGACTGCCTTTCCAGCCTCGCTCGGTGCCCCAATGGGAGTGGAAGTCGATCAGCCGGGGCGTGGTTGCGCTCAACGCGGAGACCTTTCTTGATGGGTTGCCGAGGCCGACGCCGTGCGGCGGGTCTTGACCTGTTCGGTGAGTTCCCGTTTGAGGACCTTCCCCGTCGGTCCCAGGGGAAAGGCTTCGAACAGTTCGAGATGCTGGGGCAACTTGTACTTGGCCACGTCGTTCTTCATGAAGGCGATGACGTCCTCCAGCGTGAGGCCGGTACCGGGCCGGGGTATGACGCAGGCGCACACGTTCTCGCCGAAGTAGTCGTCGGGAACGCCGACCATCGCGACCTCGGCGACGTCCGGGTGTTTGGCCAGCACTTCCTCGATCTCTCGGGGCCAGATGTTGGCGCCGCCGTGGATGATCATGTCCTTGGACCGGCCCGAGATCGTGAGCCTGCCCGCGGCATCGAGGTAACCTCGATCCCCGGACCGGAACCACCCGTCCGCGGTCCAGCTCTCGGCGTTCTTCTCCGGGTTGCGGTAGTACCCAACCATGATCGTCGGGCCGGTCTTCACGATCTCGCCCTCGGTCCCGGTGGGTACATCCGCATCGTCCGCGTCGAGGACGCGCACGTGCTGCCACGGATAGGGTCGTCCGACCGTGCCCACCCATTCCTCATAGGACTCTTCCTGCGAGGTGCACGAGGTGAGTCCGGATTCGAGCATGCCGTACAGGTCGACCACCGGGCAGCCCAGCCGTTCGTTGGCCTCCTGGAGCACTTTCCCGGGTGTCGAGGATCCGCCGGTCTGCACGACGGTCAAGGACGACAGATCCCGGTCACCGAGGCTTTCCTCGGCCAGGATCGCGATGAGGGCGGTAGGTGCGGCGAGGAACGTCGTCACCGCGTACCGTTCCACGAGGTCCAGTGTGGCAGTCGGGTGAAACTTCTCCATGAGGACGGCGCGGGCCCCCGCGATCGCGGTCTCGACGATCGCGAAGAAACCGGCGTTCAATCCGACAGGCAGAAGCACGAGAATGGTGGAGTCGCCGTCGACACCCCGCTCGTCGATCTCGCGCTGAATGGTGAACAGGGTGGTGTTCGCGGTGTGCATCACCGCCTTGGGTTCTCCGGTGGTTCCCGAGGTGAAGGCGATGCGCATGACGTCGTTCGCGCCGCTGGGCCGGTCGGGTGCGCGGTCGGCGGGATCTGGATCCTCGCGGATCTGGTCGAGCGTGGCCCACGTGCTCTTGTCGAAAGCGGCCTGGGATTCACCGGTGGGCACGACGACTGTGTTGACCAGTTCGGGGAGGCGGGACCGGATCCCGTCGATCATTTCGACGTGGTCGAAGGCGCGGAACCGATCCGGCACCACCAAGGTGTGCGCTTCGGAGAACCGGAGGATGAACTCGAGCTCGCGGGCGCGATAGTCCGGCGGGAACTGGCAGAACACCGCGCCCAGGCGGACCACGGCGGCGAGCACGTACACGAACTCGAGCCGGTTCGGGAGCTGGACCGCGACGACATCTCCGCGCCGGACACCCCGGTGGGCCAGGCCGGAGGCGACTTCGCCGCTGATGCGCCACAGCGCGCCCCACGTGATCTCCGACCGGTCATCGACATACGCGATCTTGTCCGGGAGCTCGCGGGCGTTGCGCCGGAACATGTCGGCGAGGGTGGTGTCCGTCCAGTAGCCGGCGGCGGTGTATTTCTCGATCAACTCTGGTGTGAGGAGCGTGTCCGCTCGGGTGATGGCCATGAGGGTCCCTTCGGCAGATGCCTGCTGGTCACCGGCTCGGTCGAACGCCGAGGGTACTTACTGACATGCGTATCATAAAATGATGACCTGACTATGTCCACACGTCGCGTGCGTGTCAAGACCGGGAGGAGGAGAACGCGCGGGATCGTTGAACTCCGGCCACGGCTCCGCTCGATGGGACTCGCCGGGTAACCTTCGGACACAGGCGAACGGGGGAGAGTGAACGGTGCCGCGTACGCAGAAGGAACGAAACGAAGAGACCCGCCGGGCACTCTTGGAGGCGGGAAGCTCGCTGCTCCGGGAAGTGGGTTACGCCCGCACCTCGGTCGCTCAGATCACTCGCCGGGCGAACCGGGCGCACGGAACGTTCTACCTGCACTTCAAGAACAAGCGAGATCTCGTCTCGGTCCTGCTCGACGACATGGCCGATGAGGCCCGGCGGCATGCTCGTGAGATCTGGCGCGCCGCACCCCAGGTCGATGCGATCTGGTTGGGACTTCGCGACTTCCTCGCCCGGATCTCGCCGGATCGCGGCCTGTGGTCGTTGCTCGAGGAGGTGGTGGCGCTCGAAGAGGACGCGGCGCCATTGAGGTCAAGGCTCCGGCGCCTCTACGTCGAGCCGATCCTGCGTGGTCTCCAGGAGCACCCGGACGGACTCGCATCTCGCGCACCGAACATCGAGCTGGTGGCAGACCTGCTGGCATCGATGGGTCTGCACTTCGCTCGGACTGGGAGTCTCCCCGCCTCCCCGGACGTCACCGCGCTGCACATGACGGTCGTCTGGTGCCGAGCCATCGGGCAGCCGATCACCGAAACGGATCTCGACAAGCTGCGCGACATGTTCGCGACGAACTAGTGTCGCGCGAACGGTATTGCCCGGCGGCCCGGCGAGCAGCAACCGTGGAGAGGCGGACCGAACCCGACCCGCCCCTCCATGCCAGTCCTTCTGTCCGGGTGCGCCACCTACGACGGAGCGGGCAGCAAGGTGGTTCGCGCGCCCGGGCCCGTCAACACGTCGGCGACGAGGTCCGGCGCATCGAGCATGAGGTCATGCCCGACCGGCACGGTGTGGAACGACCATGCGGGATCTTCCGCCAGCCCCTTGTTGATCACATAGGGATTGGCGTCCCACCCTTCGGCCAGGACGAATGTCTTCGGCAGGTTCTCCAGGGTCTCGGGCGAGAAGGCCAGTTTCTCGATCGCCGTGGCCAAGGGGAACGGCGTGCTGAGTTCGTCCACCAATTTCTGGTTCTCCGGCCGCACGCCGAAAAAGCTGGCCGGGAGCGGATCCATGTAAAGCCCCCGGTTCCCCGAGGCCGCCTCGACGAAGGCAGTCCGCCAGGCCGGGTAATCCTCCACCATGGACTTCCCGGGAGAAGGCACGACCGCATCGAGGTAGACCAGACCTCGCACATGCCGGCGTTCCCGATCGGCCGCCCCGGTGATCACCATGCCGCCGTAGGAATGTCCGACAAGGACGATGTCGTCCAACTGCTCCCACTTGATCAGGTTGACGAGGTCCTCGACGTGCGTGGACAAGGTGATGTCGCCATTCAGGCGGTGGCTGTGCTCCGCGCTCCCGGAAAGGGATGGCGTGTAGACCACGTGGCCCCGAGCCCGGAGCATGGTTGCGAGCGGTTGGTAGACCCACCCCCCGCGCCAGCCACCATGCACCAGTACGTATGTCGTCATCGTTGACTCCTCGAATAGTTGTCGATCGAGCTGGGTCCGTGGGTGGGGAGTGGGCCGGTCAGAGGGAGAACGAGTAACCACCGTTGACGGGGTACGTCTGACCGGTGATCCACGAAGCGGCGTCGCTGGCCAGGAAAAGTGCGAGTCCGGCGGCGTCGGCCGGTTGCCCGAGCCGCCTGATGGTGTAGTGCTTCAGCATCTCCTTGCGAACCGCTTCGTTCTGGATCACGGGCGCGGTGGTCGGAGTTTCGATCGTCGCCAGGGCGATCGAGTTGGCGGTGATCTGGTAGCGGCCGACGGCCTTGGCCACCGAACGTGTCAAACCCATCGCGCCGGCCTTCGCGCCGGAATAGACGACGAAGTTCGGTTCACCGACGCGGCCGGCGTCCGACACGATCGTGATGATCCGACCGAATCGACGCTCGACCATGCCCGGCAGTGCGAGGCGAGTGCTGTTGAGCACCCCATAATAGTTTACCTTCATCCATCGATCCCAGTCGCCGGGCGACGTCTCCCAGAACGGGACGGTTTCCACGATGCTTTCGGACGGCCCGGCGTTGCCTGCGTTGTTCACCAGGATGTCGACGTGCCCGAAGTGTTCCTCGGCGGTCGTGAACATTCGCTGGACGTCGTTGTAGTCGGACACGTCCGAGGCGACGTCCACGGCGGTAGCGCCCGCGGAGGTCAGCTCCACGGCGACCGCCTTTGCGCGCTCGCCGTAGAAGTCGTTGACCACGACGGCGGCACCGCAGTTCGCCAGGTTCCGCGCGATCTGGGCCCCCACGCCTTGGCCGGCCCCGGTCACGAGGGCCACCTTTCCGTCGAGGTTCAGAAGATCGGACATGAGGACTCCTCAGGCAGGCTCGTCCATCCATCGAGGTCTGGACACTTAGTGATAGCCGTGTCAGTATGTGAGGCAGAACGAGGTGCTGGCAAGTCATTGCTCGATCGAGGCACTGAGAGGGTCTTCCGATCTTCAGGTGTCTGATCAGCCTGGCTTCTCGCACGGTGAACACCCCTCAGGGCGGGGCTGACGACACCGCGAAGCGGCGGAAGGACGAAGACCATGCCGAGAAGCCAGTGGCCTGCCGAACTGGTCGTGGAAGCGCTGCAGCGCGAAGGCGTTCGCGCGATGTTCGGCATCATCGGCGGACACATCGCATCCATTCAGGACTTCGCCTACCGCGCGGGAATCGACGTCCTCCAGGTACGTCACGAGCAGGCAGCCGTGCACGCCGCCGATGGGTACGCCCGCGCGACGCGTGGCCCTGGTGTCTGCTTCGCGACGGCCGGGCCGGGCATGACGAACACCGTGACGGCCATGCACATGGCGTATGTCAACCGCACGCCTGTTGTGCTCCTGCTCGGTGGTCACAAGGTTCGCGAGGAGGGCCGGGCCACGATGCAGGAGGCCGACGCCCGCTCCGTTCTCGCCTCGGTCACCAAGTCGTTCCGCCGCGTCACCGTTCCGGAACAGGCCGATCTCTACGTGCGCATGGCGTTCCGAGAGGCAATGACCTTCCCTTATGGACCCGTGGCGATCGAGTTCCCCAACGATCTGTTCAATGACCATCCGATTCCGCCCGAATCCCGGATCGGCTGGCCCGGAGCCGGCGTGCACCTGGGACGACCGCCTGCGGTCGCGGGCGATCCGCAAGGGGTGGCTTCCGCCTTCGAGGCACTGTCCGAAGCGGAACGTCCGCTGATCATCGCGGGGGACGGTGTGCATTGGGACGACGCAGGAGCCGGCCTGCGTGAGCTGGTCGAGAAGCTTTCGGTGCCCCTGTCCCTGCGACGGCACGGCCGGGGTGCCGTTCCCGAGGACCATCCGCTGGTGATCCCCGCGCCCGCGCGGAAAAAAGCGCTGGCCGATGCGGATGTCGTCATGCTGCTGGGGATGCATCTGAGCTATCTGGAAGGTTTCGGGGACTGGAAGACGTCAGCCGGTTTCATCCAAGTCAGCCGCCATCCGTCCGACGTCGCGGTGAACCTCCGGACCCTCGTCGAGATCACTGCCGACCAGACCACATTCCTGCGCCAGATGAACCTCCTGGCCGCGGACCTGCCCGCCGGCCGGCCTCGTCCGTCCCTGCCGTGGGCGGACGCCTGCCGGGAAGACGTGGCGCGGTGGCGAGCCCGGCGCGATGCCGGCGTACGCGACCTTCTCGGCCGAGAGGTCATCCACCCCATGGCCTTCGCAAGCGAACTGTCCCGGCTGTTGCCCGACGACGTGCCGATCATCCTGGACTCGTTCACCGCTTCCGGGTTCCTGGCCGAGTTCCTGCAGCCCAAGGTATCCGGACGCGTCATGGATGCCGGTCTGTCGGCGGCGTTCGGGCACGGAGTCGGCATGGCACTGGGCGCTTCGATGGCGTCGGACGCCGGTCCGGTGGTGTCGGTGCTGGGGGACGGCGGCGTCGGACTCGGCGGCGGCGACATCGAAACCGCTGTCCGCTACCAGTTGCCCGTTGTCTTCGTCGTCTCCAACAACAGCGCTTACGGCAGTGGAATGGAGGAGTACGCCTACGGGCCCGGCTACTCCATCCTCGGAGCCAAGGCCCGCGAGGGCTTCAACCTGACCGCCGACGTGCGCTACGACCAGATGTTCGCGCCTCTGGGCTGTCACACGGAATTCGTGACGAAGCTCGCCGAGTTGCAGGGAGCTCTCGAGCGGTCCCTTCGATCCGGTCGTACCTCGGTGGTCAATGTCGTGGTCGACCGCCACGCGCGGCCGGGGTTCTACGAGACCGTCCACGCGCGGGAGATGTTCTGGCACCTGCCTGCCGACGAGGTGATGGAGCCGGCCCGGCGCCGGCACCACGAGACCTTGTTCCCCCGCTACCACGGTGGAGTGACGTTGTCCGAAGCACTCGGGCTCAAGGAGGGCTCCGACTCATGACCGAGGTGGTCTACGAAACCCGGGCGAGCGGTGCGTGGATCCGCATCAACCGCCCGGAAGCGATGAACTCGCTGAGCGTCGAGGTCCTCGAAGGCATCATCGCGGGCCTGGAGAAAGCCCGCGAAGACGAAGCCGTGCGCGCCGTCGTGCTGACCGGCACCGGCAAGGCGTTCTGTGCCGGTGCCGACCTCAAGAAGATCCTGTCGTTCCGCGGCGCGGAACTGGTACGAGGGCATCGGGAGTTCCTGGCCTGCGCGCACAAGGTGTTCGACGCGGTCGAGATGTTCCCCAAGCCGGTCATCTCGGCGGTGAACGGGCTGGCACTGGCCGGTGGCCTCGAACTCATCCTTTGCGGCGACCTGGTCATCGCGTCGGAAACCGCGAAGCTGGGCGACGCCCACGCGAACTACGGCCTTCTCCCCGGAGGTGGTGCTTCGGTGAGACTGCCACGCACCGTCGGGCCCACGATGGCCAACTACCTCTTCTTCACCGGCGAGTTCCTCCCCGCGTCCAGGCTCGTCGCGTGCGGGCTCGTCAATGAGGTGGTGCCCGCGGACACGCTCGAGACCCGGGTGGCCGAGATCGTCGAGGTGATCGCAACCAAGAGCCCGGTGGGTCTCGCCCGACTCAAGCAACTGGTCCGGGACGGGATGGCACAGGAAGTACCCACCGGGGTGCGGCTGGAACTGCTGACGTCCGAGGCACATGCCCATTCGGAGGATTTCGCCGAGGGCCTGACGGCGTTCAAGGAGGGCCGGTCACCCGTTTTTCCCGGACGTTGAGCCAACACCTCGAACCAGAGTCATAAGGAGCTGCAACTGTGGACGACGTCCGGTATGAGGCATTCCGCAAGGACGTTTTCGAGCGAATGTGGACCGAGCTCGCTCCGTTCGAAGACAGGATCGAGAGGGAGGAACAGATCCCGTACGCGGAAGTCAATCCCATCATCACCGATCTCGGCCTGTGGGGATTGATGGTCCCGGAGGAGTACGGCGGGCTGGGGCTCACCGTCAGTCAGTACCTTCCGATCCTGTCGGAACTGTCCAAGATCCACGGCGGGATCAGAGTTGTCCTGCACGTCCACAACTCCAATGCCCATGCTCTGTCCGTCATCGGCTCCGAGGAACAACGGCGAGCTGTGCTTCCCGGGGTCGCGGCCGGCACGATGTCGGTCGCTTTCGCCCTGACCGAGCCGGACTTCGGTACCGGAGCAGACCTCGGCAGCACGGCCGTCCGTCACGGCGACGAGTACGTCCTGAACGGACACAAGCATCTGATCTCGAACTCCGACTTCGCCAGTCATTTCATCTACTTCGCGAAGACCGATCCGGATGCCGGCGAGCTGGGTGTCAGCGCATTCCTGGTGGAGCGCGGCACGAGCGGATTCGACATCGAGCCGTTGCCGCACACGATGGGCTGCAAGGGAGGTGAACACGGCCGGATCACCGCAACCGATGTCCGGGTGCCCGCCCGGAACCTCCTCGGCCAGGAAGGGCAAGGGGTGGCCCAGTTGGAGGAGACTCTCGAACTGAGCCGCGTGCTGGTGGCCGCGTCGTCGCTCGGCACCGCCGAACGGGCCCTCGAACTCGCGGTGGAGCACTCCCGCACCCGAATCACGTTCGGCAAGCCGCTGGCGCAACGTCAAGCGGTCCAGCGCTACATCGCCGAGATGGCTCAGGACGTGTACGCGCTCAAACTGATGCTCGGTGACTGCGCGCGAAAATGGGATGCCGGCCGCCGCATTCCCGCGGAGGCATCCATGACGAAGAACTTCGGGCTCGAAGCCGTCGGCCGGGTGACAGACCGTGCACTGTTGACTTTCGGCGGAGTCGGCTACACCCGCGCCCACAGCATCGAGCGCCTGTACCGGGACGCGCGCCTCAATTGGCTCGAGGAAGGAACGCCGACGATCCAGAACATGGTCGTCGCACGTGCCTTCGTCGGCGGGCACACCCTCGGCGATGCCTCGTGAGGAGATCGTGCGAGGGAAAGGTCGCCGTCGTCCTCGGCGGCACCAGGGGCATCGGGCTGCAGACAGCGCTCGCGCTGGCTGAGGCGGGAGCCGTCGTCGTACCCACCGGGCGCACGGAGGAATCCGCGGCCCGCGCCGCGGCGCTGATCGCCGAGGTGGGCGGCGACGCGACACCACTGGCTTTCGACGTCGCCGACCCCGCGGCGAGTGAAGACGCGATGGAACGCGTGGCGCAACAGCACGGCTCGGTGGACATCCTCGTGGCGAATGCTGGTGTCAATACCTATCTCGGACGCCCGGAGCACCTCGGAACCGACGTCTGGGACGCCATCAACGCGGTCAACAGCCGCGGCGTGTTCTTCGCGGTGAAGGCAGCCGCGCGCCGCATGTTGCCGGCGGGTGGCGGCAGCATCGTCGTCGTCTCCTCCGTGACGGCGTCGGTGGGGACGAAGCGCGGAATTCCGTACACCGCAACGAAGGGTGCGGTGGAGGCGATGACCCGGACACTGGCGGTGGAATGGGCCGATCGCGGCGTGCGGGTGAACGCGGTGGCCCCCGGCTACATCGACACCGATCTCACCGAGGGCCTACGCGACAACCACGACCTGTGGCAGGAGTACGTCCGTAAGATCCCAGCCGGACGATTCGGCAAGCCCGAGGAGGTGGCGCCGCTGATCGCCTTCCTCGCCTCCGGCGCGGCCTCCTACATCACCGGTCAGGTGTTCGCCGTCGACGGCGGTTTGCAGGCCTCGTAGCGCCGTCCTCGGCCGAGGCGGTCATCTCGGTGTATCCGAGTGTGCGTGACCAGATGGACGAAATCTCGTCCGCCATTTCGTCGCCGGTCCAGCTGTAACCCTCCTGGTAGGCGGCTCGGGTGCTGTCGGACAGCATCGCGGCGAAGACCTGCGCGAGAATCTCCGGATCGAGACCGCGCAGGAGTCCGGGGGTCTCGGTGGCCACCATCTCGCGTGCTATGCCGCCGGCGAGTCGCTGGAACCACTGGTCGCTCAGCTCCTTGAAGACCGGCTCGATGCTGCTGCGCTGGTCGAGGAGCAGCCACAGATCACGATCCTCGCCGAACTCTTCGATGAACCTGCGGACGGTCTTGCGCACGCTCGCGCCGGGTTCGTCCCACCGCCACAGCGTCTTCGACTCGATCGCCACCTGAGCCATGGCGTCCTCGAGCAGCGCCCGAAGGACCGCCTCCTTGTTGGTGAAATGCAAGTAGAACGATCCGTGTGAGCGACCCGCGCATTTGACGATGTCGGCCACCGTGGCAGGAGCGTAGCCCTTCTCGGCGAACACCTCTCTGGCCGCGGACAGCAACCGTCGCCGCGTCTCGGCGTTGCGTTCTTTTTGCGTGGCCACGACTATCAGTCTACTGTCACCTGGCGCGCGCCCGGACTCGCGCTCATCCGCCCAGCACGCCGGTCCGGCCGGCTCGTCCGTCCTTCAGACGGACAGCACCGTGATGGTGGCTGCCGCCGGGTTCGGGCCCAGGTAGCCGCCGCCGTTCTCTGCCAGAGTGACACGAGCCGACGGCACCTGGCGATTTCCAGCGCGCTGCCGAAGCTGGTCCACGAGTTCGACGAGCTGAGCGACACCGGTGGCCCCTTACCGACCAGACCGCCACTCGGATTCACCGGGATCCGGCCACCGATGGCGGTGGCACCTGATGCGAGAAGGCGGGGTCCTCGGGGCCGAGCCCTGAAGCCGCGGCCGACGCGCGGACGAAAACACGGTCCAGGCCCAGCTGTGCGGCTTGCCCTCGGACATCATGACGAGGGCGGCAGCTCCATCACTGATGGGCGAGCACATCAGAAGCGTCAACGGACCGCTGATCTGCCGGCTGCGGGCAACATCTTCGGCCGACACGGTGCCAGGGGCCGCGACGTACGGACTGAGCGCAGAATTCCGATGGCTCTTGGCGGCCACCGCGGCGAAGTCGTCTTCGGTGGACCCGACTCCTTCATGTAGGTCGTCGCCATGTGGGCGTAAACATCCATGAAGAACGACTGGTTACCGGCCCTGGCCCAGTTCTCCTCGTACGGGCCGGCCTTCACCTCGTCCAGACGTTCGAGGTCGACCGCACTCCCGAGTGCCGCGAATGTGCGTGCTTTGTCCTCATGCGTGAGCTTCTCCGAACCAACGACGAGAACGATCTCCGCTCGCCGGCAGCAATCGACGTCGCCGCAAGATGAACAGCGGTCGATCCCGAGGCGCACGCGTGCTCCACGTTGACGACCGGAACCCCGACAGGCCGAGATCTCTCAGCGCGACCCGCTCACGAATCATCTCCTGTCCGATCAGCAGGCCCGAGGTTGCGTCGCTGAAGAAGACTTGATCGATCTGGTTCGCCGCCACCCCGGCGTCGAGAAGGGCGCTTTGAGCGGCATCATCGGCCCGTGCACGGACGGTGGACCCGGGAACCTGCCAAACGTTGTCGTGCCGGCTCCGGTGATCACGGGCTTGGTCATAGATGCACCTCGCCAGATACTGATGACTACGTCAGTCATCTGAGCATCGCCACAAGGCGTCAACCACGCGAGGTGCTGACCGGCACGACCAAACTCATCTCAGCGGCGAGGAAGCAGCGTTCCGCCAGCAAGCACTCAACGAGGCGGCAGCCGCAGTACCGGACACAGTGCGGCGGGGTTCGCCCGTGGGGTGGATGCCTGGCTGTACCAGCATTACCACCGGACCCGGTGGGACTCCGGCGATCATCGGGGTTCACCCCCGACCTGAGCTACCCGGTCTGGAGTTGGTCGCTGTCGCCCGTCGGCCCGGGTGATCGCTACGAGCAACCTGGATCGAGCGGCACCGATGCGCAGCGTTCCGTCGAAGGGTGTCTGCGGAGATCGGTCGGCGATGCTCGTCCCCGTGGCGCGCGTCCGTCTCTCTCGCCCGCTGAAGCAGATCGTTGTCAATCATGGTCGAAGCTGGAAGGCCATTCTGCCTCTCGGCCGGAGTGTCCTCGGGCTTCGCGTCATGCCTGGACAACTCCGGCGCCGCCTGTCGGGTAACGCCCGGTTCGTCGGCGAAACGCGCCTCAATCCGCTCCACGTCGTCGGACCTCGCGTCGTTCGTCGATGTATGACTGTCAGTTCCTTCAGCAGATCCGGGCCGACCTCGGCCCAGCCGATCAGCAGCAACGGGCCTACGGCGCCGAAGGCGGCAAGCTGGTCGTAGTAGCGCGGTTGCCCCGGCCAGGGCTAGCTGCCGAGTAGGAGTCCGAGAATCGAGAGGTCGACGGCCGGTGCGACGAGTGGAGCGACCCAGACGGGGACGGCGAGCCGGAGTGCGAGGTTGAGGACGTTGCCGAAGCCGAAGAGGAAAGTGAGACCGACGACCACGCCCATGATCACGGTGACGGCCTGAACGACGGTGGCTGCACCTGATCCGGATGAACTAGACAATTCGTCCGCCAGCCGAGTCATCGGGTACCACCTGCTTCGACGCGTGGACGCCCATGGGTGTCCCGTGTGGGGGCGCCGCGCCCGCGCAGCTTGTTCAGCACGGTGGTGTGGTTGACGCCCAGGTGGTCGCCGACTCGTGCGAGGGACCAGCCGAGGTTGTAGAGGTGGATGGCGTCGTCGACCTGCTCAGGGGAGAGGCCGCGGCGACGCATCGGCACGCCATGCCGGCGGAGGATGTTGCTGACCGTCCGCCGTTCGATGCCGAACCGGTGACCGAGCTCGTACACCGTCGCGCCGGACCGGTAGCCGGCGATCAGCTGCTCGACCTGATCGGAGCCGAGTTGCCGGGCGCGGCCGGGGCGGTCGCGCTTCATCGACGGCGGCTCTTGTATCGAGGCTGGGGAGCTCCTCACGGAGCTCTTCCAGGGTCCTGACCTGGTCTTTTATGTTCGAGTAAGGTCCACTTAGCTCCACGGTTTTCAAGACGGCGGTGCGGCGCGAAGTCTTCCCCGCGCGAGCGGGGATGCTCGCCGCGGCGACCGACCGGTCCGTGGCGTGGTGCGACCTATTCGACGAAGGTGGCGGTCTTGGAGCCACCCATCGAGGACACGGTGACCTTGCGGGGGCGCTCGGTCCCGGTGAAGGCGTACTTGGCCTCGACGGGACGTACCGGGGCGAGACTGCCGACGGAGCGGCCGCCGTGGTATTCGCCATCGCGAGCGTTGTTACCTGGTGGATCGGTGTGCCGGTTACGCTCGTCGTCAGAGCTGTCGCGCGGATAGGGCTTGGCGTCTTTGTTCGGGATCCACCGCCACAGCATCTCGGACGACGCGAGCAAGGCCGCCGCAGGTCCCGCGCACGGCGCCAGCCCTCCCACCATCACCGCTATCACCAGGTGGTGCGTCGCGGCCGCGGCACGGTGACGGCACGTAGGTAGATCACCCACGGCGTTCGGCACGCCTGCACGAACGGAGCCCGTAGTGAGTGTCGCGGAACGGCGCAAAAGATCAACAAAGAAAAACCCCAGGTCTCTGACCTGGGGTGACTGTGCGCCATCAGGGACTCGAACCCCGAACCCGCTGATTAAGAGTCAGCTGCTCTGCCAGTTGAGCTAATGGCGCTGGCGTTTGCCGCCGGTTCTCCCTGGCGACTGGAAAAGATTAGCACGCGTCCGGATGCCTCCTGACGGAGGGTCGGGAAATCACGTTTGAGCAGGTCGCGCCCCTGCGCGGGCTGTGATCGGGCAGACTGGAACGGAGTGGCACGAAGCGGGCGTTCTTCACACGATCGGGGGAGGCTGGGATGAGACGTTCGGCGGTGGTGGGCGGCTGGGCCTGCCTGGTACTGGTCGCCGGGCTGCTGGCGGGCTGCACTTCGGAACCCGGTAGCGGGGGTACGGGCGGTCAGGGTGCGCCCTCGTCCGCGACGGCCGAGGTGGCCAAGCCGGTGACCATCGCGACGGTTCCCGCGACCGGGGCAAGCGACATCGCGCCAGGGGAACCCGTTTCGGTGACGGCGTCCGATGGCAGGTTGACCGAGGTCACCCTGCGCAACCCGGCGGGTGAGGTGGTTCCGGGGGTGCTGGCGGCCGACGGCGGTTCGTGGGAGTTCACCGACGGTCTGGGTTACGGCAAGCAGTACACGCTCACCGCCGTCGCCGTGGGCGCCGACGGCAAGCCGGTCACGTCGACCTCCACGTTCACCACGATCGGCAAGCCGCGCCGGACGATTTCCGTTTCGCTGAACATGCAGGAGGGCGAGACGGTCGGCGTGGGCATGCCGTTGATCTTCACCTTCTCGTCGAAGGTCACCGACCGGCAGGCGGCTGAGCGCGCTCTGAAGGTGGCGACCGAGCCGGTGACGGAGGGCGCTTTCCGCTGGACGCGTGACGACACGGTCATCTGGCGTCCGAAGGACTACTGGCGGCCGGGCACGAAGATCTCCGTGGACGCCGCCATCTACGGCAAGCCGCTGGGCGGGGGCGCCTATGGCTTGGAGGACCGTGCGGCATCCGTCACGGTGGGTGACAAGGTGACCGTCGTCGCTGATGGTGGTTCGCACCAGTTGACGGTGTCGGTGAATGACGCCGAGGTGCGGACCATGCCGATTTCGATGGGGAAGCCGGGCCACACCACGCCCGCGGGCACCTACACGGTGATGAGCGAGCACGTCGGCTACACGATGGACTCCGGCACCTATGGTGTTCCGGCGGACACTCCTGGCGGGTACCGAACCTTCGTCAAGTACGCGGTGCGCCTGTCGAACAGCGGGATCTTCTACCACTCGGCGCCGTGGTCGGTGGGTTCGCAGGGCCACCGGAACGTGAGCCACGGCTGCATCAATCTCTCGAACGACAACGCCAAGTGGTTGATGGACCTGTCCAAGAAGGGCGATCTCTTCACGGTCACCAACAGCGGCGGCCAGCAGTTGGAACCCACGGACGGCTGGTCGGTCTGGCAACTCCCGTGGCCCGCCTGGACAACCCCCACAACCTGACCCCCGCCCGACGCGGTCGCCCCAGCGACCGCGTCCGGGCCCAGCTGGTCACCACTCCACGCTCCTCACCTGCCAACGCAAGAAGCACGCACCGTGGGGCCCCGGGGGCTCGGCCCCCGGACAAAATGACGAACCGGGACTGTTCCAAGATCGGTGTTTCTGGCCCGACACGCCGGGCTGAGGTCCGGCGGGATGGGCACTGTGAGTGATGACATCGGATCTTGTGAGTCCACGCAAGCGTGACCAGAAGCCGGCGCAGCTGTCGCCCGAGCAGGCCGCCGCGGCGGCGATGGTGGCCGAGGCCAAGGCGCGAGGGTTGGCGTTGACCGGCCCGGACGGCCTGCTGAAGCTGTTCACCAAGAACGTGCTGGAAACGGCGCTGAACGAGGAAATGACCGAGCACCTCGGCCATGAGAAGAATCAGGCGGAGCCGGACCGGGAATCGACCAACGTGCGGAACGGGACTCGGCCGAAGACCGTGATCTCGGATGCTGCCGGCGAGGTGCGGGTCGAGGTTCCGCGGGATCGGGAAAGCACGTTCGAGCCCCAGATCGTGAAGAAGCGGCAGCGGCGGCTTGCCGACGTGGACGAGATCGTGTTGTCGTTGTATGCGAAAGGGATGACCACGGGCGAGATCTCCGCCCATTTCGGCGAGATTTACGGGGCGTCGGTGAGCAAGGAGACGATCTCGCGGATCACCGACAAGGTTGTCGCCGAGATGCAGGACTGGGCCAGCCGCCCACTCGACGCGATCTACGCGGCGGTGTTCATCGACGCTATCCACGTCAAGGTTCGGGACGGTCAGGTCGCCAACCGGCCGGTCTACGCGGCCATCGGCGTGACCGTGGACGGGCAGAAGGACGTGCTGGGTCTGTGGATGGGCGTCGGTGGCGAGGGCGCGAAGTTCTGGATGAGCGTGCTGGTCGATCTGAAGAACCGCGGGATCCGCGACGTGTTCTTCCTCGTCTGTGACGGCCTCAAAGGTCTGCCGGAGACTGTCACGAACGTGTGGCCGCAGACCATCGTTCAGACGTGCATCGTTCATTTGATCCGCAATACTTTCCGGTTGGCGGCGCGGCAACACTGGGACGAGATCAAGCGGGACATCAAACCTATCTACACGGCCCCGACTCCTGATGCTGCACTTGCCGCGTTGGATGAAGTCGAGCAGAAATGGGGCAAGAAATATGGTGCGATGGTTCGGCTGTGGCGCAACGCGTGGGAAGAATTCGTGCCATTCCTGGACTACGATGTTGAAATTCGGCGCATGATCTGCTCGACGAACGCAATCGAATCACTGAATGCCCGCTACCGGCGGGCGATCCGCGCGCGTGGACATTTCCCCACCGAGCAAGCCGCGATGAAGTGTCTGTATCTTGTGACTCGCAGCCTGGACCCGACCGGGACCGGCCGCGCCCGATGGACAATGCGTTGGAAGCCAGTCATCAACGCGTTCGCCATCACGTTCGGTGACCGCTGGCCGGGAGCCGAAACCTACTAACCGAACCGCCGGAAACACCGATCACGGGATAGACCCGACGAACCCCACCCCGGCGAGGTCGCACAGCGACCGAGCAGGGGTGGGGCTTGTGGGGTGAGTGACGGGACTTGAACCCGCGACTTCCTGGACCACAACCAGGTGCTCTACCAGCTGAGCTACACCCACCATGTTGGGGCGTCTTGCGATCGCCACCAGCCGGGATATCGTAGCGTGGCCGTGGGGACGGGGTGCGCGGGGGGTCAGGTCGTGTGTTTGTGCTGCACTTCGGTGGCCGCGCTGCGGGCTTCTTCGGTGCTGGGGCCGGGCATGGGCACGAAGGCGGTGCGCCGGTAGTAGTCGAGTTCGCTGATGGATTCGCGGATGTCGGCGAGTGCCCGGTGGGCGAGGCCCTTCTCGGGCTTGGCGTAGTAGATGCGCGGGTACCAGCGTCGGACGAGTTCTTTGACCGAGGAGACGTCGACCATGCGGTAGTGCAGGTGGGTGTCGAGTGCGGGCATGTCGCGGGTGATGAAGCCGCGGTCGGTGGCGATGGAGTTGCCTGCGAGTGGCGCGCTGTTGGGTTCGGGCACGTGGGTGCGGATGTAGTCGAGGACGCGTTGTTCGGCTTCCTCGAGTGTGGTGGTGGAGCGGCGGACCTCTTCGGTGAGCCCGGAGCGCGCGTGCATGTCGCGCACGACGTCGGGCATGCCGGCGAGTTTGTCCTCGTCGGCGTGGATGACGAGGTCGAGGCCGTCGCCGAGGATGTTGAGGTCGGCGTCGGTCACCAGCGCGGCGATTTCGATGAGGGCATCCTTGGCCAGGTCGAGCCCTGTCATCTCGCAGTCGATCCAGACAAGACGGTCGGTCACCGGGAAACCCTAACGCGGGCCGCGCGTGGCGGCCCTCCGGCTGGGGTGAACGGGCCGTTGGTGGCGGCCCGCCCGGTTCGTTCGTCAGGTGTTCTCGATCTGGTCGATGATGGTCTTGGCGTCGTCGATGGGGATGGCGAAGCCGATGCCGACTGAGCCGGTGGAGGTGGACGACGGGCTGTAGAGGGCGGAGTTGATGCCGATGACCTCGCCGTTCATGTTGACGAGGGGGCCGCCGGAGTTGCCTTGGTTGATGGAGGCGTCGGTTTGGATGGCGGTGTAGCTCGGGCGTTCGTTCCTGGTGTTGGCGGTCTGCCCGAAGGGGGTGTCGGGTTCACCGCGGGAGATGTCGGAGAGATCACGGTCGAGTGCGCTGACGATGCCGGTGGTGACGGTGTTCTGCAGTCCGCCGGGTGAGCCGACGGCGACGACTTCTTCGCCGACCTGCAGTTGGCTGGAGTCGCCGAGGGTGGCGGCGGTGAGGCCGCTGGCGTTGCGGGCTTGGAGGACGGCGATGTCGGCTGTGGTGTCGGAGCCGAGCACGGTGGCCTGGTACTCGGTGCCGTCCGAGAGGGTGATGGTGACGTCGCCGACGGCATCGGAGACGACGTGGGCGTTGGAGAGGATCTTGCCGTCCGAGGACAGGATGACTCCGGAACCGATGGCCTCCCCCTGGCGGGTGGTGACGTTGACCTGCACGACGCTGGGCAGCACCTTGGCCGCGACGGCGCTGACGTCGGTGTTGGCCGTGGTGGAGGTGGACACGGTGGTCGCCGACGAGGGTGCGCTGGTCTGGGAACCGTCGCCGAGGCCGACGATGGCCGCGCCGCCGGCGCCGCCGATCACCGCCGCCGCGAGGGTGCTCGCGGTGACGAGGGCCGCGACGCGCTTCTTCTTCGGCCGCGGTGGCGTGAGAACCGGCGCGGCCGCGACCGGCTGCTGGTAGTGGGGGTGACTGTGGGTCGGCGGCTGCGCGCCGGCCTGGCTTGCCCGGAACTCGTTCTCGTTCATGGCATCGAGATTCGTCCCCTTTCTTGTGAGAATCCTGTGGAGCAACCCGATAATCAGCTGAGAAGCATTTCCTGAGAAACCTCAGGGGCGCAACCGTTTCGGCAGGGCGGGCCAGGGCCGGCCGGGAGACAGGTCACGAGCCAGTCGCGCCCACCGATCGGGTGAGATGTCGGCGTTGATCTCGTTCGGACGGATTTCGGCGCGCCGCAGGGCACGTCGGTCGAACAGGGTGTGTGCCGGTGCGGCCGGCTGCCGGTAGGCGGCCGAGAGGACCGTCCACAGTGCACGTTCGGCGGATCGCGGGAACGGCTTGCGGCGGATCACCAGGTGTGCCGAGTCGACGCGCGGTGGCGGCGAGAAGTGCCGGGATCCGATGCGCGACACCAGTTCCAGGTCGAAGCGTGACGCCCACCATGCCTGTTCGAGCTGTCGCGGCACGGTCGCGCAGACGCGTTTGGCGAAGCCCCATTCGACGATCACCGCGGCCCGGTGGAGCGCGGTGTGCGGGCTGAGCAGACGGCGGAAGAGCGTCGTCGACAGGGCGTACGGCAGGTTGGCCACGACGAAGAAACGGCGCCGGGGCAAGGAGATTTCGCGTGCATCAGCGTGAACGATACGGAGATTCGGACGGTCACGGAAGCGATTGTGCAAACGGCGCACGAAATGGTCATCTCGCTCGACCGCGAGAATGCGCGCACCGGTGGCGGCGAGGTGACCGGTGAGGGCGCCCTGTCCGGCGCCGATCTCCAGGACGAGATCGTCGCCGCCGATGGCGCAGGACTGGACGAGCTGTGCCGCGATCGCCGGTGTGGCAAGGAAATGCACACCGCTCGACCGCGCGGCACGGGGTGCCGAAGGCATGGGTACTCCACGTCATGAGAGCGGGCAGGAGCTCATGACGCGGCGGCTGACGGGCCGGGAGAAGCGCGGAAGAGGCAGCCGCCGCGTCAGGCGCGCCGCAACCGGGCGAACGCCGCGCGGGACTGGCACAAGGTAGCCATGCGCTCCACGTTAGCGGTGCGGGCAAGCGGTTTTCCGAAAACTGTCGGTGGGTGCCGCTACCGTCACACCATCATCGTCCGACCGAAGGAGAACAACGATGACGAGCACAGTCACCGGCACCGTGGAGATCGCCGTGCCGGGTCCGTTCGACCTCACCGCGGCCGCGGGTTTTTTGGAGGGTTTCGCGCCGGCGTCGCGACCGGACGCGGCCGGGGATCCGGGCGTCCTGCGGCTGGCCTTCCCGATGCCGGGCAGCTGGCGCCACACCGGGGTGCGAGTCCGGCAGCGCGCGCCCGGCTCGCTGGAAGTGTCGGTGGTGACAGGGCATGCCGAGGTTGCCGAGGTCGCGAGACAGGTACAGCGGATCCTGTCACTGGATGTCGACGGCGCCGGGTTCACCGCTGTCGGGGAGCGCGATCCGGTGGTGGGAGGGCTGCAGGCGCGGTACCCCGGGCTGCGGCCGGTGTTGTTCACCTCGCCCTATGAAGCCGCCTGCTGGGCGATCATCGCTCAGCGGATCCGGTTCGGCCAGGCGGCGCTGTTCAAGCAACGCATCGCCGAAGGGCACGGCACGCGCCTCGATGTCGACGGATGTCCGTTGTGGTCGTTCCCGGCACCGGCCGAACTGCTGGAGATACCCGCGCCACCGTGGTTGCCGGAGATCAAGGTGGACCGTCTGCGTGTCGTCGCCGAGGCCGCGCTGGACGGGGTACTCGACCCGGTCGCCCTGCGCGCCGGGGAGCCGGAAGACGCGCTGGACGCCCTTCGCGCCCTGCCGGGCATCGGCGCGTTCTCGGCACAGCTGGTCCTGATCCGCGGAGCCGGCCATCCGGACGTCTTCCCCGCGGGCGAGCGATACCTGCTGGAGGAGATGCGCAGGATCTACGACCGCCCCGGCGCGTCGACGGCCGAGCTGTCCGCGGTCGCCGACGCGTGGGCCCCGTACCGGAGCTGGGCCGCGCTCCTGTTCCGCCTCGACCGCGACCGCCGCACCGCCGGCTCCTCGCGGAAGCGGCCGGAAGGGGTGGTGCCCGGGAAGGCAGCCTGACCGGAGCCGCGATGCCGCGAGGTGCTGACGTCCGCCGGACGGGCTCGTTCAGCCGGAACGATCACCCGAGGACGAACGGGACCTTCGTCGCCAGTTCGCCCAGCTCAGCCTTCTCCGCGTCGCTCGGCCGGCGTCGGCCGGTGCCGATCAGCAGCGCCTCCTTGTCGGACAGCGACGCGGGAAACGCGGTTCCGGCGATCTTCTCCAGCATCTCGCGCGAGCGGGCGAGCCCTTCCGCGGGCGGCTCGGCCGCGTCCGGGAGATGCCGGATCAGATCGAGGTGGTGCAGCGTCCACTCCATGACGTAGGTGGAGAGGTAGTCGCCGACGGTGAGGACCTCGTCGCGGGTGCTGACCCGGGCGCGCGGGTCGGCGTGCCCCGCCGCTCGGCCCGCGGCGGAACCGAGGTCGTCGAGGTGGAACTTGAGCAGCCACGACTCCCCGTAGGCGGCGGCCAGCCGGACGGTCAGCGCGTCGAGGGGGTCCTCACCGGTGGGCGGCGTGCCGGTGACGTCCCAGTAGGTCACCTCGTCGCGGGTCGGTTCCGCGTCGGCCGGGGTGGCGAGGGTGATCAGGACGTCCTGCGCGTCGATGATCAGGTGACACACCAGGTCTCGCACCAGCCAGCCGGCGCAGCCGGACGGCTGGGCGAGGTCCTCGTCCGACAGGTCGGCAACCGCCTTGCGCAACGCTGCCCAGGAGCGGGAGAAGAGATCCACGGCCGCAAGCTAACAGTGGCCGCCTGGCGCGGCGAGCGGTTTCGCGGCACGGGCCCGGGAACTACCAGTGAAGGAGCTGTGAACGAGATGGGGGTGATAACAGGGAGCGCACCCGGTGTGTGGTGAGCTTCGCGCGTGAACGAGGCGACGGCTGAGCTCGACGTGCTGGCGGGTCTCTTCGGGGCCCAGCCGGACCCGTCCATCCCGGTGCCGCTGGTGACCGGCGGTGTGGCGCTCCTGCTGGTGCTCTCCGGCGCGCCGTGGCGGCTGGCCCGCAACGTGGTGACGATCGTGCACGAGGCGGGCCACGCGCTGATCGCGGTGCTGGCCGGGCGGCGGCTGCAGGGCATCAAGCTGCACTCGGACACCTCGGGGGTCACGGTCTCGCGGGGGAAGCCCGAGGGCCCGGGGATGGTGCTGACGGCGCTCGCGGGTTACCCGGCTCCGGGGATCCTCGGGCTGGTCTTCGCGAGTCTGCTGGCCGCGGGCCGCATCACGGTGATGCTCGTGCTCGCCGCGGTGCTGCTGCTCGGTGTGCTGGTCATGGTCCGCAACGCCTACGGCGTGCTGACCGTGGTGCTCACGGCCGCCGGGCTCGCCGCGGTCGCGCTCGTCGCTGGACCGCAGGTGCAGGCGTGGTTCATCTACCTGATCACGTGGTTCCTGCTGCTCGGCGGGTTCCGTCCGGTCGTGGAGCTGCAGATCAAGCGGCGCCGCGGTGCGGCGAGGGACTCCGACGCGGATCAGCTCGCCCGGCTGACCGGGGTGCCGGCGTCGCTGTGGATGCTGATGCTCGGGGTGATCGCGGTGACCTGTCTGGTCGTCGGCGGGGCCTGGCTGCTCGAACCCGCGCTGCAGCCCTGACCTGCCCGTGCGGCACACTGGAAGCTCTCGAGTTCCCAGTGTGGAGGTAGCGGTGTCCGACGTGGTGGCGAAGGCTGTTGAGGAGTGCGCGCGGGCGGCCAAGGCCGCGGCGCCGTCGTTGGCCACCGCGTCCGACGAGGCCATCGACGCCGCACTGACCGGCATGGCGAGCCGTCTCCTCGACGCACGTGAAGCGGTGCTGGAGGCGAACCGGGCCGACGTGGCGAAGTCGCGGCAGGACGGCATGAGCGCCGGACTGCTCGACCGGCTCACGATCACCGAAGAGCGGTTGACCGGTATGGCCGAGCAGCTCCGCCTGCTCGCCGGGGCGCCCCATCCGGAGCGCGAGATCCCGTGCGACTCGCTGTCCGGCGGGTTGCGGCTGGTCGAGCGGCGGCGCCCGGTCGGCGTGATCGGGGCGAACTACGAAGCCCGGCCGAACGTGACAGTGGACGTCGCGTCGCAGCTGGTCAAGTCCCGCAACGGCGGGGTGCTGCGCACCGGTTCGGCCGCGCTGGGGTCCGCGCAGCGGCTGCTCGAGGTCGTGATCGCGCCGGCGCTGGCCGACGCGGGCATCGACCCGGGCGTGGTGCAGCTGGTGCCACGCGTCGAACGGGAGGCGGCGGCGGCACTGGTGCGGTTCCCGGACCTGGTGCCGCTGGTGATCCTGCGCGGCAGCGGCGAGAGCACCCGCGCGCTGGCGCTGGAAGCCGCCCAGCACGGGGTCCGGACGCTCGCCCACGCCGACGGTGGTGGCGTGCTGTACGTGGACGAGGCCGCCGATGCGGAGAAGGCGCGCGAGCTGGTGTTCGACAGCCTGGACCGGCTCGGTGTCTGCAACCGGCTGAACCTGCTGCTGATCCATTCCGCGGTGCACGACCAGCTGTGGCCCGTGATCTCCGCGGCGATGGCCGAGCGGAAGGTGACGCCGTCCCTGCCGCCGCACGAGCACGCGATCGGCTACGAGTGGGCGCTGGACTCCGACCACGAGGCCACCGTCACGGTCGCGCAGGTCGGCAGCCTGGCCGAAGCGGTCACCATCGCCAACGAGCAGACCTCCGGGCTGGCGGCGGGCATCGCGACCGAGAACGCCGAAACGGCCACGGCGTTCTTCGACGGCTACACCGGCACCGGCGTGTTCTGGAACGCCCCGACCCGGCTGCTGGACGGCTTCAAGCTGCTCGCCGTGCCGGAGACGGGCATCAACCTGGACCGGGTACCCGGCCCGCGCGGCCCGGTCACGTACACCGACCTGTACGTACGCCAGTACGCCGTCCTGCCTGCGGACCGCTGACGCCCGAGCACTGCTGGACTGCCGCGTCCGCGTGACGACGGCGCTCCGGGTTCCGTCCGGGTGGCCACTCGTGGCGCAGGAGTGGCGCGGGAGCAGCGAGGCGTGGCATGCGGGCGTACCGCTGCCGCGGCGAGCGTGACAGCCGGCGCTCCCGCGGCGTTCGTCCGAGTGGTCTCCTGACGCAGGAGTGGCGCGGGTGTGGCGGTCGAGCATCCGTCCGGGCCGCACGCCTGTCAGTAAGTGCTTCGGCGAGTGCGCGGGGATCAGTCGCGCGCCGCATGCGTTCCGTCGGCGCGCGGTTGCGGGTCGCGGCGCGGGGGCTGCCGCCTTGTGGTCGGTGCGTCAGGCGCGGCGGAGGACGTATGGGTGGAGGCGCGTGTAGCCGCGCACGGTGACCGGGCGCAGGGAGCGCACCGCGAAGCCCGGGAGTTCGGCGACCTCGTCGGCGAGTGCCCGGTCGATCAGCGCCGTCCCCGGACGGGCCAGCGAGGTGAGCCGGGCGGCCACGTTCACCACCGAGCCGTACACGTCGCCGAACCGGCTCAGGATGCGCCCCGCGGCCAGGCCGGCCCGCACCTCCGGCAGGTCCTCGTCGGCGGTCGTGCGCTCGGTCAGCGTCAGGGCGATCCCGGCCGCGTCGGCGGGCGCGTCGGCGACGAACAGGACCTCGTCGCCGATCATCTTCACCACCCGGCCGTGATGATCGGCGATCACCTCCGTCGCGAGCAGCTCGAACCCCTCCAGCACGGCGGACAGCGCGCCCTCGTCCAAGCTCCGGGTCAGCCGCGTGTAGCCGACCATGTCGACGAACCCGACGACCTCCGTCCGCGCCTCCAGGTCCTCGTCCGGTGAGGCCAGCGCCCGCCCGGCGAAGGCGGCCAGATGCCGTCGCCACACGAAGTCCTGCACACGTTGCAGCTCCGGCAGCAGACGTTCGACCAGCATCACGGTCTGCGCGTCGTCCCGGCCCAGATGCTCGTTCTCGGTGATCAGGGTCCACAGCATGCGGACCTGCCACTCCGCCAGACGCGACAGGTGCAGGCCGAGCGTGCGCGCGACCGGCGCCTCCAGCCCCCGATCGAGCAGGCCGGACGAGATCAGCTGGTCCGCGGTCCGCACCGCGTCGATGTCGGCGTCGGTGAAGACCACCTCGTGGTCGCCGACGGTGGCGAACCCCAGCGCACGCCACAGACGGGCGGCCCGTTCGATCGGCACGCCCGCCTTCTCGGCCACCTCGAGCCGGGTGTAGCGGCGCTTGCCGCCGAGCAGGACGCTCTCGAGGTGTTCGGAGTCCACGCCGGCCTACGTGGTGTGCACGATCAGAACGTCGACCTTCGATTTGCGCGCCGCCTCGGACGGCACCGACCCCAGCAACCGCCCGGTCAGCGTGTTCAGCCCCCGGTTGCCGACGACCAGCAGATCGGCCGACCGCTCGGACACGATCTTGCGCAACGCCTCGACGGGCTCCCCGACGACGGCCGCCGTCTCGGTGTTGCCCGCACCCGCCTTGACCGCACGGTCACGCGCCGAGCGGAGCGTGTCCTCGGCCGGCGCCGAGCCGACCACCTGGTACGCCTCCTCGCCGAGCACGTCCTGGGCCTTCTCGACATCCTGCCTGGTCGCCGGGTAGTAGGCGCACACGATGACGAGCGTGGCGCCGGAATCCGCGGCCACCGCCGCCGCCCGGTCCACAGCTCGGAACGATGAATCAGAACCGTCCGTACCGACAACCACGGTCCGGTATGCAGCCATCCCAATACCTCCGGCAAGGGTGCGCGCCTGTGCGCTTTCGCAAGTGGCGCCCAAGGTTACTCGCCAGTCGGTTTCTGCGCAGCCCCGCCACCGGGGAACGTTCCACCTTTCTCACCCGCACCCGGAAACCGGAGCCCGGCCTGCGACGATCATGCGCGAAGCCGGGCGACCGGCGGTCGGCACCGACCCCTGGCCATCAGTGCGGACGTGGAACCTCGACTGGGTACCGGTACCCGGCCGGAGGGCAGGTGGCCGTGGTCGCCTCGGGCCCCGCCGACCTACTGCCGTCCGGACGGCTTGCCCGCCGACGCGGCCTCACGCTCCTCCGGCAGCGGCTCGATCACCGGCTCGGCCTCACCCAGCGCAGCGTTCGCCTCAACCAACAGCTCAACGCGCTCGTCCACGGACCCCCGACTCCCCGACCTACTGCCGCCCGGACGGCTTACCCACCGACGCGGCCTCACGCTCCTCCGGCAGCGGCTCGATCACCGGCAGGGCCTCACCCAGCGCGGCGTTCACCTCAACCAACAGCTCACGGGCCGCCCTGACCCGCCCCGCGCATCCCACACGCAACTTACGCAACGCGCTCGTCCACGGGCCCCCGACTCCCCGACCTACTGCCGCCCGGACGGCTTGCCCGCCGACGCGGCCTCACGCTCCTCCGGCAGCGGCTCGATCACCGGCTCGGCCTCACCCAGTGCGGCGTTCGCCTCGACCAGCACCTCGCGTGCCGCCTTGACCTGCTCCGCGATCCCCGCGCGCAGCTTGCGCAGCGCCTCGACCCGGTCGGCGGCCGCGTTGATGCGGCGGGTCGACTCTTCCGTGGCTTCGCGGACGCGGCGGGCCGCCTCGTCCGCCGCTTCGGCCAGGCGGGCGTTCGCTTCGGTGATCGACTCCTGCTTGCGGCGGTTGGCGTCCTCGACCGATTCGCGACGGCGGCGCTGGATCTCGGCGGTCGCGGACGCCTCCTCGTCGGCGACCTTCTTGCGGATCGCCGCCGCCTCGTCCGACGCTTCGCGGACACGGCGCTCCGCTTCGGCCTTGCTGGTGGCCTCCTGCTCGGCCAGGACGCGCATCGCCTCGGTGCGGCGGGAGGCCATCGCGATCTCGAAGTCCTCCTCGACCTGGGTGCGGCGCTGTTCGGCGTCGCGGTCGAGCCGGTCGCGCTCGTCCTTCGCCTTGGTCGTGATCGACTCGGCCTCGGCGCGCGCGGTCTCCAGGACCTTGCGGTGCTCGGCCTCCATCTCCTTGCGCCGCGCGTCCAGCTCCGACAGCAGCTGCTCGTAGCGGGCGCGCATGGCGCTGGCGTCGGACTCGGCCTTCGCCCGGATGTGCCCGGCCTCGGCCTCCGCGCGGGCACGGGTGTCGGCCGCCTCCTCCTGCGCCAGCCGCAGCATGCGCTGCAACCGCTCGGACAGGCCCTCGACCGTCGTGGGCGGCTGCCCCAGCCGCTCGACCTGCCCGCGCAGGTTCTCGATCTCGCCGCGAGCCTGCTCCAGCTGCCGGGCGAGGTCGCCGGCCTGCGAGATGGCGGCATCCCGGTCGGCGGCGAGCATTTTCAGGTCGCTGTCCAGCCGTTCGAGGTGCTCGTCGACCTGGTGCCGGTCGTAACCGCGTTTGGCCAGGTCGAATCCCGCGCCGAGCGGTACAAGCTCTCGTTCGTCGCCAAGGCTCATGACGCCAGACTACTTAGGCTCCGCGGAACAAATTGATCCGCGTCAGGTGCTTCTCGCGCATCTCCTGGTCGTGCACGCCCAGCCCCTCCTCCGGGGCCAGGCACAACACGCCGACCTTGCCCTGGTGGGCGTTGCGATGCACGTCCAGCGCGGCCTGCCCGGTATCGGCCATCGGATACGTCTTCGACAGCGTCGGGTGGATCAGACCTTTGCCGATCAGCCGGTTGGCCTCCCACGACTCGCGGTAGTTCGCGAAATGCGAGCCGATGATCCGTTTCAGGTTCATCCAGAGGTAGCGGTTGTCGTACTGGTGCAGATAACCGGACGTGGAAGCGCATGTCACGATGATTCCGCCGCGACGCGCCGCGTAAACCGAAGCGCCGAACGTCTCCCGGCCCGGGTGTTCGAACACGATGTCCGGATCCTCGCCGCCGGTCAGTTCGCGGATGCGCGCGCCGAAGCGCTGCCACTCCTTCGGGTCCTGGTCGTTCTCGTCCTTCCAGAACCGGTAACCCTCCGCGTTGCGGTCGATCACCAGCTCGGCGCCCATCCGGCGGCAGATCTCGGCCTTCTCCGGGCTGGACACCACGCACACCGGAATGGCGCCGCCGTTCAGCGCGAACTGGGTGGCGTAGGACCCGAGCCCGCCGGAGGCACCCCAGATCAGCACGACGTCGCCCTGTTTCATGTTCGCGCCGTTCGTCGTCACCAGCTGCCGGTAGGCGGTGGAGTTGACCAGGCCGGGGCAGGCGGCCTCCTCCCAGGTCAGGTGGTCCGCCTTGGGCATCAGCTGGTTGGCCTTGACCAGCGCCAGCTCGGCGAGCCCGCCGAAGTTCGTCTCGAAACCCCAGATGCGCTGGTCGGAGTCGAGCATCGTGTCGTTGTGCCCGTCCGGGCCCTCCAGTTCGACGTTGAGGCAGTGCGCGACGACCTCGTCGCCGGGCTTCCACCGGTGCACGCCGGGCCCGGTGCGCAGCACGACGCCCGCCGCGTCGGACCCGACCACGTGGTAGGGCTGGTCGTGGCGCTGGGCCAGGGGCGACAGCTTGCCGTAGCGCTTGAGGAACTTGAACGTGGAGATCGGCTCGAAGATCGACGTCCACACGGTGTTGTAGTTGATGGCGCTGGCCATCACTGCGATGAGCGCCTCGCCCGGACCCGGCTCGGGGGTGGGCACCTCGTCGACGTGCAGCGATTTGCGCGGGTCCTTGTCGCGGGAGGGCATCCCGTCGAACATTCCCGCCTCGTCCTCGTGCACGGTGACGCCGCGATAGGTCTCGGGCACCGGCAGGTCGCCCACCGCGGTGGTGTCACCGGTGAGGATGGCATCCCGGATGTCCGTGAGCGTCATGTCCGCCTCCTGCGCTGGTTCGGGGAGCATGACATTACTGGCCAGTAACGTCCAGCGCCACCACTGCGGCGGAAGACGGGTCCCACCCGTCCGGTTCGACCGGTTCGCCGTAATGCACACGTGATTGACCGGCCGGCCAACCAAGGCGCACAATCGCAGACGTGGAGGCTGCACCAGCGCGGTCTCCCCGGATGCCGGAGGTGATCACGAATGGCTGAACGTCCGATGCGGTCGTGGACCCGTCCGCACGACTGGGCCGAGGTCGTGCTCGGGGTGGTGGCGCTCCTGACGCCACTGTGGGCGGACACCGACACCACCGCCATGTGGACGATGGTCGTGCTGGGCGCCGTCATCGCGCTGGACGGCCTGCTGTCGCTCTCGATGCCCGGCCTCGTCTACGGCGAAGGAGCCCAGGTCGTCCTGGGCGCGCTGCTGTTCATCGCCCCGTGGGTGATGACCTACACCCAGCTGGACGTGGCGGCGTGGTCCTCCTGGATCATCGGCGCACTGACCGCGGTCGCCGGGCTGGCGGCACTCCCGGTGGCGAACGCGGTGCACCGCGGCGGAGCGACGACCGCGCACTGAGCGGCACCGTTCCGGGGCGGCCCGCGTTCGGATAACGTGGACCGGATCGGCACGAGAGGCGGGCGGAGTGGCGCGGTCGGATTCCGGGGACGATCTCCCGGCCAGGGAGCGGATCCTCCGCGCGGCCGAGGAACTGTTCGCGGAAAGCGGTTTCGACGCCACTCCGACGTCCCGGATCGCCGACCGGGCGGGCGTGCCGAAGGGGCTCGTGCACTACTACTTCCGCCGCAAGTCCGATCTGCTGAGCGCGCTGATCAAACGATTGCCCGACGAGCAGATCGATCCCGCGCACGTCGTGGTCGCCGGGGACATCGCGGAAAGCCTGCGGCGGCTGGTGTCCGCGCTCGACACGCGCCTGGCGGACTCGCGGATGCTGTCGCACCTGCTGTGGCGGGAGGCCGACACGCACCGCGCCGTGCGGGACGCGCTGCACGAGCGGTTCCAGCAACTGGTCCGGCAGGTGCGGGCGGTGATCATCGCGGCGGGTGAAGGGGATCTCGCGGTGGCGGACGTGGACAGCGCGGCCGGGCTGCTGGCGCTCGCGGTCAGCTACCGGCACTCGGTGGCGCGGCACGTCGCGGACGATCCGCCGGACCTGATGGAGCGGGAGCTGAACTTCATCGCCGAAGCGCTGATGGCCCGCCCGGCGCCCGGTTAGTGCGCGGCGGCGGGCTCGACCAGTTCGACGAGCACCCCGCCGGCGTCCTTCGGGTGCACGAAGTTCACCCTGCTGTTCGCGGTGCCGCGCTTGGCCTTGTCGTAGAGCAGGCGCAGGCCCTTGGCCCGCAGCGACTCGGCAGCGGCCTCGACGTCGGTGACCCGGTAGGCGACCTGCTGCAGCCCCGGTCCCTTGGTGTCGAGGAACTTCCCGATCGCCGAGTCCGGGCGCAGCGGCGCGAGCAGCTGGATCGCCGGTCCCGACTCGTCACCGGGGGCGTGCAGCATCGCCTCGCGCACGCCCTGCTCCTCGTTGACCTCGGAGTGCGTGGCGATCATGCCGAAGTTCGCCGCGTAGAAGTCGATCGCGGCGTCCAGGTCGGCGACGGCGATGCCGACGTGGTCGATGGTCGTCACGAACGGCTTCAGCGCGTCATTCATAGTGGTGAGGATAGAGCTTGGCACCGGGGTGAGTGGGTGCCACGGCTCACACCTGTACTGGGCGGACCCTCCGGGTATCGTCGGATCGACCGCCGTTGTTGTCGTCTTGGAGGCTCCTGTGTCCGGTTCCGTCATCCTGGGTGCCGCCCGCACCCCGATCGGCCGTCTGCTCGGTTCACTGAAGGACTTCACCGGCGCGCAGCTGGGCGGAATCGCCATCAAGGCCGCCCTGGAGCAGGCCGGGGTGTCGCCGGACGCCGTCCAGTACACGATCATGGGCCAGGTCCTCACGGCGGGCGCGGGCCAGATCCCGGCGCGGCAGGCCGCGGTGGCCGCCGGGATCCCGATGGACGTGCCCGCGCTGACGATCAACAAGGTGTGCCTGTCCGGCCTGGACGCGATCGCGCTGGCCGACCAGCTCATCCGCGCCGGTGAATTCGACCTCGTGGTGGCAGGCGGCCAGGAGTCGATGACGCAGGCGCCGCACCTGCTGCCGAAGTCGCGGTCCGGCTTCAAGTACGGCGACACCACACTGGTCGACCACATGGCCTACGACGGCCTGTTCTGCGCGTTCGACCAGTGCGCGATGGGCGCGGCGACGGAGAAGTACAACTCCCGCTACGGCCTCACTCGCGAGCAGCAGGACGAGTTCTCGGCGCGCTCGCACCGGCTCGCGGTGGCGGCGACCGAGGCCGGCCGGTTCAAGGCCGAGCTGGCGCCGGTGTCGATCCCGCAGCGCAAGGGTGACCCGGTGGTCTTCGACGCCGACGAGGGCGTGCGTGCCGACACCACGTCCGAGAGCCTGGCCAAGCTGCGCCCGGCGTTCGCCCCGGACGGCACCATCACGGCGGGCTCGGCGTCGCAGATCTCCGACGGCGCGGCCGCGGTGATCGTCGCGAGCCGCGCGAAGGCCGAGGAGCTGGGCCTGGCGCCGCTGGCCGAGATCGGCGCGCACGGGGTGGTCGCCGGGCCGGACGCGAGCCTGCACGAGCAGCCCGCCAACGCGATCAAGGCCGCGCTGGCGAAGGCGAAGCTCGACACGAGCGCGCTGGACCTGGTGGAGATCAACGAGGCGTTCGCCGCGGTCGGGCTGGTGTCGACCGAGAAGCTGGGCCTCGACCCGGAGATCGTCAACGTCGACGGCGGCGCGATCGCGCTGGGCCACCCGATCGGGGCGTCCGGCGCCCGGCTGGCCGTGCACCTCGTGCACGAGCTGCGGCGCCGCGGTGGCGGTCTCGGCGCGGCCGCGCTGTGCGGTGGCGGTGGCCAGGGCGACGCGCTGCTGTTGAAGGTGCCCGCGCTGTAGTGCGGCTGGACGTCGGGGACCTCGTCGATCGCGCGCGGGACGGACAGCCGCGCGCGATCGCGAAACTGATCTCGCTGGTCGAGGACGCGCACCCGCGCCTGCGTGAGGTGGCGGCGGCGCTGACGCCCTACACCGGGCACGCGCGGGTGATCGGCCTGACCGGTCCGCCCGGGGTCGGCAAGTCGACCTCGACGTCCGCGCTGGTGTCCGCGTTGCGGGCCGAGGGCAAGCGCGTCGGCGTGCTGGCGATCGACCCGTCGTCGCCGTTCTCCGGTGGGGCGTTGCTCGGCGACCGGATCCGGATGACCGAGCACGCGACCGATCCCGGCGTGTTCATCCGGTCGATGGCCACACGCGGCCACCTTGGCGGCCTGTCCTGGGCGACGCCGCAGGCGGTACGGGTGCTCGACGCCGCCGGGTTCGACGTGGTGCTGATCGAGACCGTCGGGGTCGGACAGTCCGAAGTGGACGTCGTGAAGCTCGCGGACACCACCGTGGTCCTGCTGGCGCCCGGTCTCGGTGACGGGGTCCAGGCGGCCAAGGCCGGGGTGCTGGAGATCGCCGACGTGTTCGTGGTGAACAAGGCCGACCGCGAGGGCGCGGAGACCGTGGTGCGCGATCTGAAGCAGATGATCGCCTACGCGCGCCGCGAGATCCGGGGCGAGAGCTGGCGGCAGCCGATCGTGCGGACGGTCGCGGCGCGCGGCGAGGGCGTGCAGGACGTCGTCAAGGCGCTGTCCGGGCACCACGACTGGCTCACCGCGCACGGCGAGCTGACCCGCCGCCGCATCGTCCGCGCGGCGAGCGAGGTGGAGGCCATCGCGCTGCGTGAGTTGCAGGCGCGGTTGGCCGACCTGCACGGTGGCGGGCACCTGCCGACGGTGGCGCGGAAGGTCGTCGGCCGCGAGCTGGACCCGTACACGGCGGCGGACGAGCTGCTCGCCGCGCTGTCACCGGTCACGCGCGAACCCGGCTGACGGCTCAGGTCTGGCGTTTGCGGGTGGCGACCGAGCGGGGCGGCTGGGCGCGCATGTGGTCGCGGACCCGGGTCATGGTGTCGCCGAGCGTGCGCAGGTCCTTGCCGGACAGCGGCGCGAACAGCAGATCGCGGACGAGCACGATGTGCCCGGGCAGGATCGTGGCGACCCGGTCCAAGCCGTCCCGGGTGATCGTGACCAGCGTGGCGCGCTGGTCTTCCGTGCTGGGAGCGCGGGTGATCAATCCGGCCTTCTCCAGCAGCCCCGCCTGGTGGGTCAGGCCACTGCGGCTGTAGACGACACCATCGGCGAGCGCGGTCATCGTCAGGCGCCGGTCCGGGGCGCCGGCGAGCCGGGCCAGCAGCTGGAACTGGATGTAGCTGAGCCCGCCCGCCGAACGCACCTGCTGCTCGACGGCGTGGTGCAGCAGGCTGACCGACTCCATGAGCGCGAAGTAGGTGTCGAGCTGCTCGGGTTCCAGCGATTCTGCCACTTCCCCAGTTTACTTGCTTCGAGTTCGAAGCACCGTGACCTGTCTCACCTGTCGAGTGATGTGCTTCGACCTCACGGCGGACTAGCCTGGAAACCACTTCGAGGTCGAAACAATTCGAGGAGGCAGTCATGACCATGGACGACGTGACCGACTTCAACAACCGCACCATCGCCGAGTTCCGGGAGAACGGCGGAAAGGTCGGCGGACCGTTCGCGGGCGCTCCCCTGCTGTTGCTGCACACCACCGGCGCCCGCAGCGGCAAGCCCCGGATCAACCCGATGGTGTACCTGCCCGACGGGGACCGTTACCTCGTCTTCGCGTCGAAGGGCGGCGCCGACAGCAACCCCGACTGGTACTGGAACCTGCGCGCGAACCCCGAGGCGTGGATCGAGGTCGGCGACCGGACGGTGGAGGTGCGGGCGGTCGAGCTGGAGCGGGCCGAGCGCGACGAGAAGTACCGCGTCCAGGCCGAACGCTACCCCGGTTTCGCCGAATACCAGCGCAAGACCGACCGGATCATTCCGGTGATCGCGCTCGTCCCGGTCACGGCCCGCTGACGGGCACGACCTGAGCCGGAGTCAGCTCCGGCCCAGCGGGTCGGCGAGCAGCTCGGCCAGCGTCTCCTCCGCCAGCGACCGCAGGCCGGGCACCGACTCCTCCGGAACGGAACCGAGCGGCCAGCGCACCCTGGTGCCGATCGGGGCCCAGCCGCCGATCGCGGCGAGGGTCTTGTCCAGCGCCGGGTCGGCGGCGCCGAGCGGGACGATGTGGCCGGTGATGAAGTCACGCAGCCGTCGTTCGAGGTCGAGGGCCGCCGTCGGGTCCGTGTGCATGAGGTTCCACCACCGCACGGCGCCCGCCGGGCTCAGGCAGGCCACGTTCGAATAGGAACCGGCCGCACCACGGGCGTGGCCGGACGCCAGGGTGTGGCCCGCGACGAACACCGCGAGCCGGTCGGTCAGCCCGGACGCGACGTCGATGCCCGGCACCTTGATCCCGATCAGTTCCGGCACCTCACCGGCGAGCCGTGCCAGCAGGTCCGGGCCCACCTGGGTCTTGGCGTAGGGCGGGTTGTACAGCACGAGCGGGACGCCGTCCGCCGCGTCCGCCAGGCCGCGCACGGCGGCGACCGTCTCGCCGGGGCGCAGCGGGAGCCAGTCGGGCAGCACGATCTGGACGGCGCCCGGCCGCAGGGCCGCGGCGCGGCGCACGCGCTCGCGGGACAGCTGACCGCTCGGGTGGCTCGCGCCGAGCTGGAACGGCACACCCGCGGCCGTCGCGCGCTCGGCGACCAGCTCGTGCAACCGGTCGTACTCGGCGTCGGTGAGGGTGAAGAACTCGGCCGCGGTGCCGTTCGTGTACACACCGTGCACACCGGACTCCAGGAGTGCGTCCACGGCCTGCCCGAGGCGGGTGAAGTCGATGCTGTCGTCGGCGTTCACCGGCAGCAGCACGGCACCCCACACACCGGTGAGGTTCTCGGCACGGAGAGGTTGCATGAGGCTCCTTCGGAGGGCTACCGTCGGGGTGACGTAGGACATCCTACGTCTCGACTTCACGGAAGGTCCAGTCCATGGCAACGCCGCCGCCCACCACACCGGGGTCGTTCCGGCAGCTCAGCGGAGCACAGCGCAAGGCATTCTTCGCCGCCTGGCTCGGCTACCTGCTCGACGGCTTCGACTTCATCCTGATCACGCTGATCCTCACCGAGATCGCCGACGAGTTCGACCTCAGCCTCACCAAGGCCGCGACGCTGGTCTCGGCCGCGTTCGTGTCGCGCTGGCTCGGCGGTCTCGTCCTGGGCGCCATCGGCGACCGGTACGGGCGCAAACCGGCGATGATCATCGCGATCCTGGCGTTTTCGGTCGGCAGCGGGCTGTGTGGTTTCGCGTGGGGCTACTGGTCGCTGTTCGTGTTCCGCGCGCTCGTCGGCATCGGCATGGCGGGCGAGTACGGGTCGAGCGCCACCTACGTCATGGAGTCGTGGCCGAAGTCGATGCGCAACCGCGCGACCGGCTTCCTGCTCTCCGCCTACCCCATCGGCACCGTGATCGCCGCGCTCGCCTACGAGTTCATCGTGCCCGCGGGCGGCTGGCGCTGGCTGTTCTACGTGGGCATCATCCCGGTCGCGCTCACCCTCTACCTGCGCCGGTCGCTGCCCGAGGCCGCCGAATGGGAGCAGGAGGTCGCCGGGAAGGACGACGTCACCACCTCGTCGGTGCTGTTCTCGCCGCGCCGCCGTCTGCCCAACGCCGCGCTGGCCGTCGTGGTTTCCGCCGCGCTGGTGCTGATCTTCACCGGCCTCGCCGGACCGGCCGCGCCGTACCTGATCGCGGTGACCGTGCTCGGCCTCGCCGGGTTCGCGGTCCAGCTGGCCGGGCGCCTGTGGCCGGTGATGATCGCCGTCATGGTCACGGTGTTCTGCGCGTTCCTCTACTCGTGGCCGATCCAGTCGCTGCTGCCGACCTACCTCAAGTCGGACCTCGGCTTCGACGCGAGCCAGGTGTCCAACGCCCTGACCTGGGCCGGCCTGGGCTACGCCGCGGGCACGTGCCTCGCGGGCGTCGTCGGGGACAAGCTCGGCACGCGGCCCACGTACGTGCTCGGGCTGTTCGTGTCGCTGGCGTTCGTGTTCCCCGTGTTCGCCCTGCCCTCGGACAACATCGTGCTGCTGTGGGTGCTGCTGTTCGCGATGCAGGCCACCAGTCAGGGCATCTCGGGCCTGCTGCCCAAGTACGTCGGTGACCACTTCCCCACGCGGCTGCGTGCCGCCGGGCTCGGGTTCACCTACAACGTCGGCGCGCTGGGCGGTGCGGTCGCGCCGCTGGCCGGTGCCGCGATCGCCGACGATCTGGGCAGCCTCGGCACCGCTCTGATGGTCCTCGCCGGATCCCTCACCGTCGTCGTCGCGCTCATGATCGGCCTCGACGTGCCCGCCCGGATCGGGCGGGCACTCAAGATCAGCTCCGACGCACCCGCGTTGGCGCCCAAGGAAAGGAAAGCCGTCAGTGGTCTCTGACACCACCTTCGATCCGCACGGTGTCGTTCCCCCGCTCGTCACCCCGCTCGACGAGAACGGCGAGGTGGACCGCCGCTCGCTCGAACGGCTGCTGGCGTTCCAGCTCGACGCGGGTGTGGACGGCGTGTTCGTCGGCGGGTCGAGCGGCGAGATCGCGCTGCTCGACACCGCCCAGCGCAAGGCGCTCCTCGAAGTCACGGTCGGCGCCGTCGCCGGGGCCGTGCCCGTGCTCGCGGGCGCCGTCGACACCGGCACCCGGCGCGTGGCCGAGCACGCCCGCCAGGCCGCGGCGCTCGGCGCGGACGCCGTGGTCGTGACCGCGCCGTTCTACGTCGAGCCGCACCCCGCCGAGGTCGTCACGCACTTCCGGCACGTGCACGCCGCGGTGGACGTGCCGGTGGTCGCCTACGACATCCCCTCCGCGGTCCGCACCCGGCTGACCCCGGACATCGTCACCGAACTGGCGGAGTCCAAGTTCGTCGTGGCGCTCAAGGATTCCAGCGGCGATCTCGCCACGTTCCGGGAGATCCTGCGGAGCACCGACCTGCCCGCCCTCACCGGGTCCGAGCTGCTGGCGGACACCGCGATGACGCTCGGCGCCGCCGGTCTCGTGCCCGGGCTGGGCAACGTCGACCCGCACGGGTACGTGCGGCTCTACCGCGCGGCCCGCGACGGCGACTTCGCGGCGGCGAAGGCGGAGCAGGACCGGCTCGCCGGGCTGTTCCGCATCGTCTCCGTCGCCGACCTGCGGCGCATCGGGTTCACCGCGGGCGCGCTCGGCTCGTTCAAGGCGGCGCTGGCGTGGCGCGGCGTGATCGACCACGCCGCGACGAACGTGCCGCTGCACCCGCTCGACGACGTCGAACTGGGCGTCATCGCATCGATCCTGACCGAGGCCGGGCTGGACCGGGCCGGTTAGAACTTCAAACCGAAGAGAAGCGAGCCGGTGGCCTTGGCGAGGGCGTCGTCGTGCAAGGCAGGCACCTTCGAGGACACCATGAGGGCACCGTCGCCGCCGTCCACGGCCAGGCCGCCGACCGCGACCGTGCTGCCCGCACGCCTGACCTCACCGGCGGCGGGCGGCGGGGCGATGAGCGGGTCCACGTCGGTGAGCCGGAGTCGCGCGTCCTGCACGATCTGCGGGACCAGCAGGTTCACCGCGGCGTTGACGCGGGTCGTGACCAGGCGGACGGACAGGGTGTCACCGCCGACGCGGTAGTCGCACTCGATGTAGGTACCGGCGACCGCGTCGAGCGGGGTCATCCCGTCCCGCTGCTGCGCGGTGAGCGGATCGTCGGCGGGAGTCGTGGTGGCCGATGTCTGCGCTTCGGCCGAGTCGAACTCCGCTGTCCCGTCGACGCCGGCGGCCGTCAACGCGGCGGGCACGTCGAAGTCGACCGGGCACTTCGCGGGGTCGGCCCGGGTGGCGGCCTGCCGCAGCGCATCTGCCGAGAGCGCCGCCTCGTCTCCGGTGTCGCAGGCGGTGAGCAGGGCGACCGCCGCGAGCGCCCCGCAGGTCATGTTCGCAACGCGTAAGCCCCTGTTCGTGGTCACGACTTTCGGACGTTGACCACTCCCGCCCCGTTCCCGGTACTTTTTCACACGATCTTGACTCCGGAGGGAAAGGCCAGAGATGCGTGTGGGAAGAACCGCCGTCGTCACGGTGTTCGCGGCCCTGTTCACCGTTCTCCTCCCGGCCGCCGCGTGGGCGGAGCCGCCGTCGGCGCTCCCGGCGAGCTACGCGGCCGAGGACGGCAAGTGGCAGCCCGCCTTCGACTACGACGGTGACGGTTGCTACCCGGCACCGGCGATCGGCCCGGACGGGACGCTCAACCCTGGCCTGAACAACTCCGGCGCCCTCAACGGGAACTGCCACGACCAGTCCGATTTGGACAACACCAACTCGTACTCGCGGTCCAAGTGCGACAACGGCTGGTGCGCCTACATGTACGACCTGTACTTCGAGAAGGACCAGGCCGTCCCGGGCCTCGACTGCTGCGGCCACCGCCACGACATCGAGCACGTCGTGGTGTGGGTGCGCAACGGCGAGGCGCAGTACGTGTCCACCTCCGCGCACGGCAACTTCTCCACCTACCCGCGCTCCGAGGTCGGCTGGGAAGGCACCCACGCGAAGGTCATCTACCACAAGGACGGCGCCGGCACCCACTGCTTCCGGCTCGCGAGCATGACCGAGACACCGGAGAACCACTACGGCACCTGGCAGTACCCGGACCTCGTCAGCTGGGACAACTACCCCTCGGGCATCCGGGACAAGCTGATGGGCGCGGACTTCGGTTCCGCGAGCTTCGGCATCAAGGACAGCGCTTTCGCGGGCAACCTCGCGAAGGCCAAGCCGGCCGGGATCTCCTTCGACCCCAACGCGTGAGCCGGTCCGGCCCGGTCAGCGCCGCGGACCGGGCCGGAGCCGCCGGGTGAGGATCCTGCCCAGCGGCACCAGCACACACACGACCATGCCGACCCCGACGGCGACGAGGAACACCGCTTCGGCCGGGGAGTTCGGGCGCTCGCCGTCCCCGTATCGCGCGCTCAGCCGGATCGTCCCGTCGAGGGTGAGCCAGACGAGCGCCACGCCTGCGGCGACCACGGCCACCGCGACGGCCGCCACCACCGCCATCACCAGCAGGTCCCGTCGTCTCATGCTCGCGGCCGTCGCAGCCTCCTCGGTTCCGGCTCCGGAGTTTCCGGCTTCAACGGGGACGCGGGAGCGGGATCGGTCACGTCCCAGACCTCGCGGTCGAGCGGCTCTTCGGGAGCGGTCTTCGCGCCGGACGTGCTCACCGGACGGTAACCGGCGGCGGCGGGGTTGTCGAGCGCCGACCGGCCGCGCAGCCGCGCCGGGACGCCCGGGGTCGCCTGCGGTCCCTTCGTGCGGCGCTCGGTCGCGGGTGGACCGCCGGAGCGCCTGCCCAGCGTCGACCGGGCGGTTCCCGGCACCATCGGCGGCATCATCATCGGCGGGATCATGCCGCCTCCCGCGCCCGTCGAGGCGGGTTTCGCCGCGCCCGGTTGCGCAGGTGGCTGCGGTGCCTGGGGAACGGCCTGCGCTTCGGTGAGCGGGACGGGGTCGGCCGCGCGCTCGATCCGCGACGGGAGGTTCGGCCCAGTCGACCCGCGCCCGGCCGAACCGCCGAGACCGGCGGTGTGCGCCGGGGACTTCCCCCCGGTACCACGACGTCCGCCCAGCGATCCTCCCGCGACGCCGCGCGGATCGAACGCGGGCCGCGACACCCCGCCCCGCGGCACGACCCCGCCCGTCAGGGGGACGGCGACGAGTCCCGGCATCGACACGCTCCCCGGTGGCAACGACGAACCCGACGAACCCGTGCCGGGTTCCGGTCCGCCTTGGAAGGTGACCGTGGCGGTCTCGTGCCCGCCGACCGCGCCGAGCACCGCCTCCGCGGCCGCGAGGAAATAACGGTCCAGCTCGACGAGGTACACGGCCGCTTCGCTCTGGCTCGTCTCGGTGGCGCGCTCCACCGTGTCGGTGACCCGGCCGCGGGTGAGGAGCAGCTGCCGGGCGAGGTCGTCGAGCGCGCGCCACGGCTCGTGCGCCTCGACGCGCCCCAGCATCTCGTCGATCGACGCCTTGCGCTGCTCCGCCTGGCGCACGAAACCGGCGCCCGTCGTGTCCGTCCACTGTAGTCGGAGGTGATCCAGCTCGTGCCGCAGCGAGTCGGACAGTTCGCGCAGTTCCGCCGCGACCCGCCGCCACATCCGGGCGGCGTCCGCGACCCGCGCGAGATGGGCATGTGCCTCGACATCGACCAGCGCGAACTGGACCATGCCGGGCAGCCGCGTGTAGTCCACGGTCAGTCCTCCACGGCGACGACCGCGATGGTCAGCGCGCCCGCCCGGTCGGTGGCCTCGTAGTCCTCCGCGGCCTCGTTCGCCGCCGACCTCAACGCCGCGACCGCTTCCCCGGTCTCGGCGAGGAACTGGGCGAGCGCGAGGGTCGCGACCGCGTCGGCGGCGGCGAACGTCCCGCACGCCTCCATGCCTTCCAGACACGGCGTCGGCTCCGGCGGATCGACCTCCGTGTCCAGCCCGGCCAGGCGCGCGGCGAACGACCGCATCGCCTCCGGATCCCCGTGCATCTCCCGTCGGCACATGGCTCCTCCGTTCACGCGTTCTCCTCCGAGGGCAGCCAGGCGAGCTGCACGAGCCGCGGCGCGTGCCGCCTGCCGGTCAGCCACGCCCGTCCCGGCGGAAGCGGTTCCGCCTTGAGCCCGCCCAGCAGCGGGCCTTCGTCCTTGTCACCGGACATCAGCAGGCCCGGCGTGCCGACGTCCCGCAGCCGCGACACGAACGTCTCGAACAGCGCCCGGCTCGCGCCACCGGTGCGGCGGGCCAGCACGACGTGCAGCCCGATGTCGCGGCCCTGCGGCAGGAACTCCAGCAGCGGCAGGAACGGGTTGTCCATCTGGCTCGCGACCAGGTCGTAGTCGTCGATCAGGACGAACAGCTCCGGCCCTTGCCACCAGCTCCGCGTGCGCAGCTGTTCCGGCGTCACGTCCGGACCGGGCAGCCGCACGCTCATCTCCTCCGCCACCTGCCGCATCAGCCTGCTCGTCGAATCGCGGTCGGTGCCGTAGCCGATCAGGTGCTCGGTGGTGACGTCGCCCAGCAGGCCGCGCCGGTGGTCGACGATGATCATCCGCGCCTGACGCGGTTCGTGACCGTCGGTGATGGCGCGGGCCAGCGAGCGCAGGAAGGTCGTCTTGCCGGACTCGGTGTCGCCGAGGAGCAGCAGGTGGGGGTCGGCGCCGAAATCGAGGTGGACGATGCCGAAGTCGTCCTCCGCGATGCCGATCGCCAGGCGGTTCGCCTCGTGTTCCCCGGCGAGCCGGGCGTAGGGCAGTTCCGCGGGCAGCAGCCGCACGGCCGGTGCGGGCGGGCCCTGCCACGCCGACGCCACCGTGTCCACCAGCTCGCGCACCCCGTTCGCGAGGTCGATCGGGTCGTCCACGCCGTCGATCCGGGGCAGCGCGATCAGCATCTGGTGCCTGCTCGTCGTGACACCGCGACCCGGCGCGCCCTCCGGCACCTTGATCGCGGACGCGCGGTCCACCATGCTGTCGACCGGATCGCCGATGCGGAGTTCGAGCTTGCTGCCGAACAGATCCCGCACGTTCATGCGCAGGTCGAACATGCGCGCGGCGGAGGCGATCACGTGGACGCCGTAGGACAGCCCGCGCGCGGCGATGTCGGTGACCGCCGCCTCCAGGTCGTCGAACTCGTTGCGCAGGGTCGCCCAGCCGTCGACGACGAGGAACACGTCGCCGTGCGCGTCGAGGCCCGGACGCGCACGGAAGGACTGCATGCCGTCGATCTCGTGCTCGGCGAAGGCACGTTCCCGTTGCGCGATCAACGTCCGCACCTCGGCGATCGTCCGCCGCACCGCCCCGGCGTTCTGCCTGCCCGCGACCCCGCCGACGTGCGGGAGCCCGCGCAGCGTGTTCAGCGTGCCGCCACCGAAGTCGAGGCAGTAGAACTGGACCTCACGCGGGGTGTGGGTCAGCGCGAGGCTGGTGACCACCGACCGCAGCGCCGTGCTCTTGCCCGACCGCGGCCCGCCGATCACCAGCACGTGCCCCGCCGAACCGGACAGGTCCAGCACCAGCGGATCGCGGCGCTGCTCCAGCGGCCGGTCGACGATGCCGATCACGGCCTGCAGCGCGCCGGCGAGCCGCGTGCTGCCGAACCCGCGGTCGTCGCGGCGGTCCAGGTCCGGCAGCAGCTGGTCCAGCGTGGGCGATTCGGCCAGTGGGGGCAGCCACACCTGGTGCGCGGGCGTGCCGCGGCCGCGCATCCGGTCGACGAGGATGTCCAGCAGGCTCTCCCCGACCGCGTCCTCGTCCGGGGTTTCCGCGACGGAGTCGGTGTCGCCGACCGCGGGAGCGAGGTACCGGGTCGAGTATTCGAGCAGTTCGAGTGCGTCGTCGTCGCGGAGGTCGGCCGGGCCCGCGAGCGGCGCGCGGTGCGTGCCGGAAACGTAGGCCGACCGGAACCGCAGCATGGATTCGTTGTCCGTCTTGAGGAAACCGTGCCCGGGCGCGCGCGGGAGCTTGAACGCCTCCCCCACGCCGAGCACCGTCCGGCTCTCCATCTCGGAGAACGTGCGCAACCCGATCCGGTACGACAGGTGGGTTTCCAGGCCCCGCAGCCGCCCTTCCTCCAGACGCTGGCTGGCCAGCAGGAGGTGCACGCCGAGCGACCGACCGACGCGTCCGACCTGGACGAACATGTCGATGAAATCGGGTTTGGCGGACAGCAGCTCGCTGAACTCGTCGCAGATCACCAACAGCGTCGGCACTTCCGGCAGCGGCGCACCCGTGGCGCGGGCCCGTTCGTACTCGCGCAGCGACGTGAAGTTCCCGGCCGCGCGCAGCAGTTCCTGCCGGCGCAACAGCTCGCCGTTGATCGCGTCGGTCATCCGGTCGACCAGGTGCAGCTCGTCGGCGAGGTTGGTGATGACCGCGCTGGTGTGCGGAAGCTTGTCGAGCGTGGCGAAAGTGGCGCCACCCTTGAAGTCGACGAGCGCGAAGTTCAGCGAGCTCGGCGGGTGCGCCACCGCGAGCGCGAGCACGAGCGTCCGCAGCAGTTCGCTCTTGCCGGAACCGGTGGCGCCGATCAGCAGACCGTGCGGGCCCATACCGTCCTGCGCCGACTCCTTCAGGTCCAGCTCGACCGGGGACCCGTCGGTGCCGATGCCGAACCGGATCCGCAGCCGGTCCCTGGTCGGCCGCTGCACCCAGGTGTCGGCGGGGTCGTAGGTGCGCGGGTCGCCGATGTCGAGCAGCTCGGCGAGGTCGAGATCGGTGCTCAGGGGCTGCTCGCCGCGCCCGGCGGCGGTGGCGCGCAGCGGCGCGAGCTGGCGCGCGATCCCTTCCGCCGCGGACAGGTCCAGTGCGTCCGCTTCGCCGAGCTCGACCGCGCCGTCGATGGTTTCGCTGGACAGGGCACCGTCCTCGCCGACGTGCAGCACGATCGTCGCCGGGTCGAGCGCGCGGGGCGGCGGGGTGCGGAGGTCGACGATCGTGACCCCCTCAAGGCCGCCGTCGGCCATCAGCTCGTCCGATCCGGCTGTCGACCCGCCGTCCAGCACCACGACGACGTGCGGCAGCGCTTCGCGGTTGTCGTAGGACGGGTCGAACCGCTTCCGCTCGCCGAGCAGGTCGTCGATCATCGCCTCGACCGACACGATCGACGTCGCCACGAGCCGGAGCGGGCCCGCGGCGTCCGTCCGTTCCGGGTGCAGGGCGTGCGGCAGCCACTTGAGCCAGTCCCACTGCTGCTCGCCCGCGGACGGGCAGGCCGCGACGCGCAGGTCGTCCGGCGACTGCAGGGACGCCAGCTGCACGAGGATCGCCCGCACCAGTGCCACCGAGCGCGCGCGGTCGCCGGTGACGTGGATGCGGCTGAACCCGTTGACCGCCATGGCGAGCGGGAGCCCGGGGATGGCCGTGTAGGTGGTGAGGAACCGGCGCAACGCGAGCGCGGACAACGGTTCCAGCTGTTCCAGCGGTTTGGCTTCCGGCGGCACGAGGGTCATCGCCGGACGCTGCGGCCCGGTCCCGATGCGGGCGACGCCGAAGTCCGCGTCCATCGGCCGCCGCTCCCACAACCGGTGGCTCGCCACGAGCGACAGCAGCGCCTCGGGCTCCGGGTGCAGGTACACCATCGCGTCGCGCTGCTGGTGGATGGCACGCGTCAGCCGGAGCCGGTGCTGTCCCAGATGCCGTAGGTAGCCGCGGCGTTCCTGCCCCATCTCGCGTTTGCTGGGCCCCGCGGAGTTCAGCAGCGACACCACGAGCATGCCCAGCATCCCGACACCGAACAGCCCGAACACGACGAGGCGCAGCGGCCCCGTGCCGCGCCCGAAGTTCCCGGAGAACATCAGCATCATCGCGGCCATCATCGCCATCATCGGGATCACCATGAGAACCTGAGTCCACTGACGCCCGCCGGGCCGCGGAATCTCCGGCGGCGGATCGAGGATCAGCTCCCCCGAAGGCTGCTCCGGCGCCGGACGGCGAACCGGCCTCCGCACGACCACCGTCGCCATCGCGAACCCCTCTCCCGTGCCTGGTGAACCCCAGTCTGACCGGGCGAGAGGTGCTCGGGGGCCGGTTGGCAGGAAGGTGCCGCGTCAGGGGCCTTCGGCGAGAGAACGCTTCAGGTGCTCGTGGATCGACAGGAAGAACTCCCGGAAGTTGGCGAACCGGTCGATCTCCTCGTCGGCCAGCCACAGCACCGGGTGGCCCCCCTCGGTGACCGGGCCCGTGCGCCACAGCACGAACACGTCGATGTCCTCGGTGCCGACCGCGATCGGGATCAGGTCCTTCTTCTCCGGGAAGTCCGCCGGCACCTCCGCCCGGCGGAAGTACCCGTCCAGCAGCCGCTCACCCGCGTCGACGGCCGGGCCGCCCGCGAGGTCGCCGGTGCCGAGCAGGTACACGTCACGGAAGAACTCGGCCCATCCATCCGCGTAGCCGAGGAAGTCGCGGTACTGCGCGTCCAGGCTGTCACCGAACGCGGCCAGCTTCGTCCCGGTCGCGCCGGGGTTCGGCAGCGTGAGCGGATACACGTCCGGCTTGACCACGGAGAGCTTTTCCCGCACCTGGTACATGAACCCGATGAGTTCGTGCCAGCCCAGCCCGTCATCGTCCATTGTGGTGTCCTTCCGCTATCTCGGCGGCAGTGGTTGTCCGCGGGGTATCGGCGGACCCATGACGAACTCCGTGGGTTCCCAGCCTATCGGGTACCGGCGCGCCTGCCCGCCCAGAGCGGAGTTGACCCGGTGTTCTTCGTCGTGCCACTGGTACGCCTCCGGATACCCGGCCCAGGTCGTGTCGGGCGCGTGCCCGACGTCGCCGTTGTAGGGCCTGCGCGCGCCTTCCCGGCGGGCCGCTTCGCTCGCTTGCCTGCGCAGTTCACCCTTCGTCGACACCCGGCCCGTGGGTGAGGTCCGTCCCCGCTGGAGCGCTTCGTTGGCGATCCGCACGTGCTCCCGCATTTCCGCCATCTGCTGCGGGGTGAAGTCCTGGCGGGGGTAGAACACGACGGGGCCGTCGCCCTGCGCGGGCGCGCCGGGGTCGTTCTTGCCCGCCCCGTCCAGTGTCTCCTGCGCGTCTTCGAGGGCCGCCGCCGAATCCGCGTACGCCTGGCCGGCCAGTTCGCTCGCCGCCTCGCCGGCCGTTTCCCCGGCGATGAGGACACCGTCGCCGATGCCCTCCCCCAGCTCGGTGGCGGCCCCGTAGATGGCGCCGAGGCCGTCCTGCTCGCCCGCGTTGAACACGATCTCCCGCGCGGCGTTACCGCCCGATTCCATCGCATTGCCCAGGTACCGGCCCCCACCCTCGACGAGCTCGCCCGCACCGCGGATCAACGACGCCACGTCGTCGCCGGCCCCTTCGCCGAGCCGGCGCCCGATGCCCTCGCCCGTCTGCCCGCCCAGCCAGCCGCCGACGGTCCCGCCGAGATCGGTGAGCCAGTTCCGGGCTGTGTCCGCCGCCGCGTCGGACTGGTTTTCGAGGTCCTGGCTGGCGCGGCTGAGATCGATGCCCGCCTGGGCGACCGACTCCGTGGCGTCGAGCATGTCGGCGTTCGGGGCCTCCTCCGACCCCGGCTCCGGCGCTGGTTCGTGTGCCTGCTGCGAAGCCGCGAGCTTCTCCCAGTCCTGACCGACCTTCCGCGCCGTCACGGTGTTGATCTCGTTGACCTCGCGCACCGCGTCGTGCTCCAGCCGCGCGGCGATGAGCTGCCCCTCCGCGTCCGGGCTGGTACTGGCCACCTGGTACAGGCCCTCGCGGTCCCGCGACGCGTCCTGGCCCTGCTGCCTGGCGTTGGCGATATCGGCGGTCGTCTCGCCCAGCTGATCGCTGACCGCGCGGGCGGCGTTCTCGCCGTCACCGGCTTTCGTGGCTTCGGCGGACGTGCGTTCCCGCATCCGGTCGCCGGCCTCGCCTTTCCAGTTGCCGGGCAGTTCGTTGGCGGCGTGCTGGGCGGCGTCGCTCGCGTCGCCCAAATCCTTGCCCGCGCGGCGCCAGGAGTCGCTCAGTTCCTGGACCGGCGTTTCGTCCGGCGGCGGCGCGGCCGCGTTCACCCGCTGCTCGAGTTCGCCCTTCGGCTGCTCGTCCCGCGGCTGCTCGTTCCGTGGCTGTTCGTTCCGCGGCCGCTCGCCCTGCGGCTGCTCGTTTCGCGGCTGCTCGCCCTCCGGCTGTTCGTTCCGCGCGTCGTCGGACTTGTCTGTCGGCGCGGCTCCAGCCTCGGGCTGCTCGTTCCGCGATTGTTCGGCATGCGGCTCGCCCTCCGGCTGCTCGTTCTGCGTGCCGCCAGGCTTGTCGGCCGGTGCGGCTCCAGCCTCGGGCTTCGGATCCGACGGCGCGGAGGCCGGAGATGAACCATCGGGCATTGCCGGACCCCCTCGATCGCACGGGAACAGCCTGTCCGAAGCACTTTCGCGCTGGTGGCGCACGGTCCGCCAGGGATTGGCAGGAAAGTGCCGCGCACACCTTTCGGCAGCTTCGCCCGGGCTAGCTTCGCCTCGACGTGGATCGCGTCGACGAAGGGAGAATCCGGTGACCGGTAGCGGTCTGATGGATGCCAACACGGACACACTCGCCCGGGTGGTCCAGATGGCGACGGTCGTGGTGCAGGAGATCGAGTCGCACCGCGGGAAGCTCGAAGGGGAGGTGAACTCCGTGATCCCCGCGCAGTGGGACATGCAACAGTCGCAGGCGTTGGTCGTCGCCCACAAGAAGTGGGACGAGGCGATCCGCAACCTGTGCCAGAAGCTGCAGAAGCTGGGCGAGGACACGCAGTTCGCGATGAACGACTACCTCGACACCGACGAGCAGGGCGCGCAGTGCTTCAGCGGCGCCGGCGACATGCAGGGATCGGGCGGCGGCGCGAGCCTGGGGAGCCTCGGTGGTTCCTCCGGGCAGTCCTACGCGTTCGCCGGTGTGCTCCGCGCCCTCTGACACCACGGAAAGGAGTGAACGGTCAATGCGTAAGCTCGCGATGTTCGGTGCGCTGGACGGTCTGTCGTCCAGCATGAACGGCTGCGTCCAGGGTGTGCAGCAGTCCATCGATTCCTGGGGCCAGGCCTCGGGAATGACGGAGTCCGACTGGCTCGACCAGGCCGGTGGGCAGTTCGCCGAGATCAGCCGTGCCTGCCAGCAGGTGATGGCCGCCGGGCAGGAACTCGTCCAGGCCATGAACCACGGCGTGCAGTCCTGCAACCAGGAGAACATGGCCGCGGTGCAGCGGTCCTGCGGCCGGCTCGGCTCGGCCTGACCACAGTGGAGCGTCCCGGTGCGTGCCCGCGCGCACCGGGACTTCCCCCGAGACAGGAGTGCCGAGCATGGCCGAACCCTCCCCGGGCGGCGGCGCCGAACCCTCGTCGCCCGCGCCCGCCGAGCCCGCCCCGGACAAAGCACCGGCGGAGAAGGCGCCCGCCGAATCCGCACCCGCCGGGGACAAGGGCGACAGTGCCCCGGAACAGCAGCCCGCCGACCAGCAGTCCGCGGAAAAACAGCCCGCCGAGGACAAACCAGCCGAACAACAACCGGCGGACGAGAAGCCCGCCGAGTCCACCGAGAAGCAGCCCGAGAAAACTCCCGGTGGGCAGAAAACCGATGAATCCCAGGAAAACGACGGCGAGTTCGGTGCACGGGTCCGCGCCGAGTCCCCGCTTCCCGACTCGGACACCGAGGGCATGCGTGCCATCGCCAGGGACCTGCGCACGACCGGAACCCGCGGCCAGGAAGCCGTCGACGAGGCCACGCGCGTGACCAAGGACACCGGCGAGAACTTCCGCGGACAGCCCGGCGAGGAGCTGGGCTCGCGGCTGGCCGCGGAGACCGAGAACGCCCGGAAAACCGGCGAGGACATGACCAAACTCGCCGACGACGTCGACCACGCCGCGAACACCGTCGACACCGTCACCCAGCAGCGGAAGGACGATATCGCGCAGGGCGGCCCGATCTACGAGCTGGCCGGCCTCAGCGACCCGATCGAGGCAGGCGCCACCCAGGACCGCATGGTCCACGACGCGGTCAACCGCGGTCAGCAGGTGACGCAGCAGGGTGCCCAGAACATGCAGGGCATCGGCGACTGGTTCACCGGGCAGACCGAACAGGGGCCGGTCACCACACCGTCCAAGGTGGAAATCAAGACGAAGGTGCCGGACAGCGAGAACAAGCTGCCCGCCTACCGCAGACCCGGTGACGAGGCATCCCACCAGGGCAAGGAGCAGATGCACAAGGGGTGGGGGCTCGGCGGCAAAGCCGAGGACCCCACGCGGCCGGGGGTGGCGCGCAAGGGCGATCACTACACGCCGTTGCGGTCCAAGAACTACATCAGTCCCGCGATCGGAGGCAGCACCGCGGTCACCCGCGACTACAGCTCCGTGGCGGACGCGGTCGGCAAGGTCGACACCGGACTGCAGAACCTCGAACTGGCGGGCAAGGACGTGCCGGTGCAGTTCAAGGGCTCTGCCTCGGGCTGGGCCAGCACCGGCCTGCCCACGGATTCGCTGTACTCCGAATCGGGCGGCACGGCGACCGAAAAGGGCGCCCGCTTCGACGAAAAACGCGCCTGGGGCGCGGGGGGCACCGCCGCGGGAAGGCTCGATGTCGGCGCCGTCACCGCGAGCCTCGGTGCCGACGCGATGGCGGGGGCCGAAGTCAAGGGACGTCTCGACCTCGGTGCGACCGGGAAGTACGTCGGCGCGGAAGCAGGCGGGTTCGCCGGCGCCAGGGCGGGACTGAGCGGCTCGGCCGACATCGGGGGCATCGGGGCGGGCGCGAAGGCCGAGGTGCGGGCCGGGCTCGGGGCCGAGGCGGGCTTCAGCATCGGCCAGAAGGACGGCAAGTGGGTGATCGGCGGCAAGGCGGGTCTCACGCTCGGCGTCGGCGCCAAGGTCGAGGGCTCGATCGTGATCGACCCCGCCAAGGTGGGCCAGACGCTCAGCGACACCGGCAAGGCGTTCGGCGACTGGGTCGGCGGCATGTTCGGCGGCCAGTCCGCGCCGGCGGGGCTGCCCGCGGGCGCGATCTGAGGAGGAGATGACCATGCCCTTTCCCATCGAGTACACGATCCCGGCGGGCTGGCGCGCGCCAGACCCCGCGGAGACCGATTCGCCACTCGGCACGGTCGTCGCCGTACACCCCGGGCAGAACGGCGTCATCGTGGCCGACGGCGGGTTCCGTGACGACGACGTGTCGTTGCGTCAGCTCGCCGAAGCGACCGTCACCGCGCTGGGCGACGGCGTCGAGGTGCTGCGACAGGAGGAGATGGGCACACCGGCGGCGCCGGGCTACGCGCAGTTGCTGCGCGTCGGCGAAACCGTGCAGTGCCAGTCGTTCCTCGCGGTTCCCGATGTCGAGGACACCAGCAGACGCGTGGTGCTGCGGATGGTGATGAGCACTCCCCGGGAGCACATCACCACGCTGGTGGGCGACTTCCAGCAGTTCCTCGGCACCGTCCAGCCGGTATCCGGGGAAAGCACGGAGAGCGAGGAGGAACCATGGCACGACCGATGATCGACCCGGCCCGGCGGCGGGCGGACTACGAACGGCTGCGTGACGATCTGCTCGAGGTCAAGGCGAGGATCGCGGACATCGAGGCGACCGCGGACTCCCCCGACGGCCTCGTGAGCGCCACGGTGGTCGGCCGCGGTGAGCTGAGCGAGCTGTACCTCGACCCGCGGATCTACCGCACCACGGACTCGAAGGCGCTGGCCAAGTCCATCGTGGACACGATCAAGGACGCGGTCGGGCAGACGCGGGAGCAGCTGTTCGACATCACCCGCCAGTACCTGCCCCCCGGGGCGAAACTGGAGAACACCGACGTCCACACCGGGCCGTTCCTGCACCAGCTCGACCGGAAGATCAGAGGGGAGTTGTGATGGCCGACTACGACATGGACCCGGACGCCGTGACGCGCAGCATCAACCAGCTGCGGGCCGCCGGGGAGACGTTCGGCAGCGCGTGGGAGAACCACAAGCGCTCGATCCAGTCCGGACAGTCGAGTGTGGGCAGTGACCTGCTGGCGCAGACGTTCCTGGCGAAGTACCTGCCGGTCGCGGAGGAGCTGACGGCCAGGGCCGATGCCATCCCCACCTCCTACGGCCGCCTGTGCGACGACGCGATGGGCTGCGTCGCGGACTACCGCTCCGCCGAGAACGAGGGCGCCGGCACGGTCCGGAGGCTGACCGGCACGGACGAACGATGAACGGGGCTCCGAAACTGGTGACGGCCGTCGCGATCGCGGCGGCCGTCGTCGTCTGTCCGGGTGTCGCCACGGCCGCCCCGCCGCCCGGCGCGTGCGGCAACCCGGCACCGGCGAGCCCGGCGGTCACCGAGCTGCCGTGGGCGCAGAAGACGCTCGACGCGCGGTCGGTGCACGAACACGCCACCGGCGCGGGTGTGGTGGTCGCCGTGGTCGATTCCGGAGTGGACGCCGACCACCCGCAACTGGCCGGGAAGGTGTTGCGCGGTCAGGACTTCTTCCTCGTCGGCGATCTCCCCGGCGGGTTCGACTGCGTTTCGCACGGCACCGGGGTGGCGAGCATCATCGCCGCCCGGCCGGTTTCCGGGATCGGGTTCGCCGGGCTCGCACCGGACGCCACGATCCTGCCGGTCCGGGTCAGCGAAAGCGATTCGACCGACGGCGCCGCGGAGGGTATCGACCCGGAGGCGCTGGCGCGCGGGATCTGGTTCGCGGCCGACCATGGCGCGGAGGTGATCAACCTGTCCGTGGCGGGTGAACTGGACAACCCGTTCGTGCGCGACGCGATCCGGCACGCCGTCGACCTGGACGTGGTCGTGGTGGCGGCGGTCGGCAACGGGCAGGAGGGCACCGCGCCCGGCCCGGTCACCTACCCCGCGGGTTACGACGGCGTGATCGGGGTCGGCGCGGTGGACATGACGGGAACGCGGCTGGACAGCTCGCAGATCGGGCCGCAGGTGGACGTGGTCGCGCCCGGCGGGGGCGTCCTGTGCGCGGCGCGGGCGGGCGGGCACCAGTACCGTGACGGCACCAGCTTCGCCGCGCCGTTCGTTTCCGCGACCGCCGCACTGGTGCGCTCGGCCTGGCCCGGGATGTCGGCACGTGAGGTCACCCAGCGCATCCTGGCCACCACGACGCCCGCGCCCGGAGACAAGGCCGCCTACGGGACCGGGATGGTCAACCCCTACCGCGCGCTGACGGACGGGCTGGTCTCCGCGGCACCGGCCGCGTTACCGGCGGTGCGGCATCCCGTGCCGGACGCCGAGCAGGTGCGGGTGTCGGCCTGGTGGGCGGAGAGCGTGTCGGACGCGCGACTGTTCGCGGTGCTCACGGTGGCCGTCGCGGTGCTGGGCGCGGGTGCGGCGGTGGTACTGATCCGCGGACGCCGTTCGCGCTGGCAACCACGGCGCGCGGTGGTACCGCCCGCCGCTCCGGCGCGGGACGAGCTGCCGGAGGAGATGTTCCTGGTGCCGCCCCCACCGGCGGATCGCTGACCCCGCGTAGCGAGGCCCGGCCGGGACATCCCGGCCGGGCTCGTTCACGCGGAAACCCGCTCACGCCGCGAGGGCGCGTGCCGGATCGAGGGCGCCGCCCAGAGGGACGCGGCTGGCGATCCCGGCGGGGAGCCGGACGGGGTCGGCCTCGCCGTAGCCGAGCACGTCCAGCACGACACGCCCGGCCAGCGGGTGGGCCCGGCCCTGGTCGGTCACCAGCATCAGCGTTCCGGCGTAGGCGTCGGCGCTGGGCATGACCTCGATCAGCGCCGCGCGGCCCGGCTCCACGAAGACCCGGTCGGCCATCGGCATGCCGTATGCCGTGCGGCCAGCCGTCACCGTCGCGGCGGTGGGCATCCGCGGGTCGAACTGGACCATCGGCGTCAGGGCACCCGGCTCATACGTGACGCAGATCGTGCCACCACCGGCGAAGCGCGGCCGCTGCGCGGGCACCGATCCCGGCCCGGCCTCCGCCGAGAGCGCGACGTGCGCCTCGGCCAGTTCGGCGGGTCCCAGCGCGACCCCGGCCGGCTGCCCGCCGCCGTAGGCCTGCCGTGACGCCGGATCGGCGCGCTGGATTTCGTACTGCAGCGCGGAAATCGGCCGCAGGCGGTCGGTGTCGGCGAGGTAGTACTCGCGGTTCCCGGACGCCTCCATGACGAGCAGCTGACCCACCCGGACGTCCGCCCGCCCTGGCACCGCCGACGACGGCGATCCCGCACCGGCGATCCGGATCGGCGCGATCGGGTCGCCCGCGGGCAGCACGTCGACCACCGGCATACCGGTGCGGGCCTTCGGGGCGGACTGCAACGCGAGCCCGACCGCGACCGTGTCGGCCTGGCGGATCCGGTGCCGGTAGCCGTTCACGATCAGGTACTGGTCACCGCTGTCCGGGACCTCCACGAGCAGCGCGGCGTCCCCCAGCGGGCGGCCACCGGGCGCGCCGGAACCGACCAGGAGCACGGACTCGTCCACCGTGGACCCGCTGGGATCCGGCACCGGCCGGGAACACAGGCTCCAGCCGCCGGTGAGGAGGTGGTCCGGCGCCGGGAGCGAGTCGGGCGCGTCGTCGATCCCGATGCGCGGGCCACGCGGGACACCGGCCAGCGAATCGCTGGACACCGTGACCGTCTCGGCGTGCTCACCCAGCGCCAGCAGCGCCGACACGTAGTTCTCCACCGGGTGCAGCACCCCGCCGAGGTAGACGTACTGCGTGCCGGACTCCTTGGCCACGATCACCGCGGGCTTGTCCCGCCAGGTGGTGTTGCCGCCGGGGTTGATCAGCCCGTACACCCCGACCGCGACCAGCGCCAGCACCCCGATCACGATGCTGCCGACGGCCGCGCCCCCTGGGCGGCGGAACGGTGGCTGCTCGGGGTCCGGATCACGGGTCACGAGCGCGGAGATGGCCCGCTGCGCGAGGAACTGGTGTGCCTGCAGGAGGTCGCGTTTGGACGCCACGGCTCAGCCCGCCATTCCGCGCGCGAGGCCGTACACGCCGAGCACCCCGCACAGCACGGGCACGCAGGCCAGCACGATCGCGACCTCCAGCAGTTCCGCGTACCGGCCGAGGAACGGGCTCGGCAAGCGTTTGCTGTGGCTGAGTCCGGTGAGGACGGCGAGGCCGCCCACCACGATCAGGACCGGTGCGGTCACGGCCGCGGAGTCGAACGTCGTCACCAGCGCGGCCGCGCTCGCCACGCCGGTGACCAGCAGCGGGGCGCGGTGCCGCAGTGCCGGGTAGAGCCGGGCACGCAGGCAGAACCCCACCGCCAGCACGGACAGCAGCACGATGACCGACGTGCCCGGCTCACACGCGATGACGAACAGGCACGGCACGGCGACCGTCGTCGCGCCGCCGATCAGGCCGGTCAGGATCTGGTCGGCGCGCAGGACCGCGGCGTAGACGGCGCGCCGGGGTGGCTGCGGATCGTCGCGCACGAGGTCCGCGGTGGTGCGCGGGAGCACCGGCATCGGGACGCGGCCGAGACGGATCGCGAGCGGGCCGGACAACGGGGAGAACAGCAACACCACCACGACCGCCACCGCCGCGCCGTCGACCCCGTCCAGTGCGTCCATGGTCGACGGCACCGCCGCGAGCACCCCCACCGCGCCCGCGGCGATACCGCCGATGAACACCGCGGCACGCTCGACCACGGCGAAGTAGCCGAGCACCGACGCGATCAGCAGCGCCGACGACCCGGCCAGCACATGTGGCGCCCCGAGTCCCGCGGGTTGTGGTCCGCCCGCGAGCAGGAGCCCGCCCCCGGTGAAGGCGAACGGCAACGCCAGCGCGGCCACGACCGCGCCGGCACCCGCGTCACCCAGCGCCCTGGCCAGCACGGTGCCCGCCGCGAGCAGGAGCGCGGCGCCGCCGAGCGCGGCCAATGCCGGTACATCCCACGGCGGTCCGGCCCGCACCACCGCGAGCAGGGCCAGCAGCGCGGCGACCGCACCCGTCAGCAGACCGGCCGCGCGGGTGTCCGACGGCCCCCACTGGCGGCCGGTGCGGCCCGCGCCTTTCGCGATGGTGTCGGCGAGGTCGTCGTACTCCAGTTCCGGCCAGTGCAGGCGACGGGACACCAGGTGCAGCACCTCGCCGTCGCGGACGCCGTAGGTGCTCAGCGTCCGGCCCAGGTCGAGCGGGGTGCCGTCGCCGCGGCGCAGCAGCCAGCCACCCTGCGCCACACCGTCGTCGGGAAGGGCCTCCCCCGCGCGGCGCAGCAGGCCCGGCAGGATCTCGGCCACCGGGGACCGCTCGGGCAACGCCAGGTCGAGCCTGCGGGCAGGCGCGTCGATGGTCACCCGGACCAGGTTCGTGGTCGACATGCGCCCAGCCTGGGCGCGACGACGGGGTGCGGGAACGGCTCCGGCAGGTACCGGCCACCGTTGTCATCCGATCCTCATGTTCGTGCCGCCAGGGTTGTGGCATGACCGCACAGCAGCGACAGCACACCGTCGCCCCACAGACGTGGCAGGCCGCGCCCCGGGTCGCCGCGCGGCCGGTCGCCACCGTCGCGGGGGCCGCGGAACGGGTGCGGTCCCTGCCGCCGAAACCCGCGTCGGCACCCGCACCGAGGCCGGCACCGGTACCGCGGGCCGCCGCCCCGGTGATCGCCAGTCCCGAGCCGCCCGCGCCCGAGCCGCACCGGGAGGAGCGCGCGGCGCTGCCCGCGCTGCGCATCGTGTGCTGGCAACTGGCCGTGGTGCTGGCGTTCGCGGCCATCGGCAGGCCGTGGCCGGTCGTCGTCGGCCTGCTGCTGGCCGCCGCGACCTTGCTGGCCTGCACGGCTCTGCGCGTGCGGGGCCGGTGGGTTTCGGACGAGCTGGTGCTCCGCGCGCGCCGGCGGCTCCGCCGTCGCGGGCACGAAGCCGCCAGCGGCCACGCGCTCCTGGAGACCCTCGCCCCTGGCGCGACGATCCGGACCGTCGAAGTCGCCGGAACGCCGGCGGCGGTGATCAGCCGCCGCGAGGAGCTGGTCGCCGTCCTGCGGGCCCACGGCGATCCGGCCACGCTCGTGGGGCAAGCGCTGCCCGTCGAGACGACCGAAACGCCCGTCGTCAAACTGCAGCTCGTCCTGCACCGCGGCCCACACCAGACGGACAGCATCCGGATGTGGCTGGCGGTGCGTGCGCTGCGCGAGCCGGGCTTCGCCACCGACACCGAGCTGCTCGTCGTGCTCGGCAACGTCGTGCGCAAGCTCCACCGCACACTCCGCAAGGCCGGGCTGGACGCGTCCGCGCTGACCGAGCAGGAGGTGTCGGCGACGCTCGTCGCGCTCACCCACACCGGATCCGGCCGCGGCGCGGTCCGCGAAGACCGGCGGTACTGGCGGGCCGGGCCGATCACGCAGGTCGGCCTCCGCGTCACCGGCCTGCGTCCGGGGCGGACCGCGGTCCAGGCACTGCACGGACTGCTCGCGGCCGCCCCGGGAACCGCCCGCACCGTCGCGATCACCGGGCACGAAGCCGTGCTGCGCGTCGCGGCCACCACCGACCACGCCGCCGACACGGCCGTCGCGCGGCTGCTGTGGATGCCGCCCCACGGGCTGCGCCTCGAACGAATGGACAACCAGCACGCACCGGCCGTCGCCGCGTCGTTGCCGATCGGAGGAAACCGATGATCACCCACGCCCACCAGGCACCGCCCCGGCTGTCGGTCCTGAACGGACACTCGACGGGCCCGCTGGTGTCCCGGCACGCCCGCGTGACCACGAAACTGGCCGCCGCGCGGCGCGAGGTGCTGGTCTTCAGCTCGCTGTCCGGCGGGCCGGGCGACCCGTTCCGCCCGGTCGACGTCGCGAACCTGGCACGCGGCGTCCGCTACCGCGTCCTGGTCCCCGACGCGGCGCGCACGCGGCCGGGGCCCGCGCGCCAGCTCGTGAAGCTGGCGCAGGCCGGTGCGGAGGTCCGGACGATGCCCGCCGTCCCGGTCGAGGCGCTGATCGTGGACGGCGCGCTCGCGATCGTGCCCGCCGAGGACCGGGGCAGGCAGGCCGACATCGCCGTGCTCCGGTTGCCCGCCGTCGTCGCCACTTTCCTGGAACTGGCCGACCGGCTCTGGCCCGCCGCGGTGCCGCTCGTCCCCACGGATTCGCCGGTGACCAGCGAACTGGCGGGCCGCGATCGCGAACTGCTGTCCCTGCTGTCCGCGGGATGCACCGACGAGTCGGCCGCCGCGGCGCTCGGCGTCTCCGTACGCACCGTGCGGCGGATGGTGTCGAGCCTGATGAACCGTCTCGGCGCGCGCAGCCGGTTCCAGGCCGGGGTCAAGGCCGCGGGCCACGGCTGGCTGGCGGGGAAGGCGAGCTGATGACGACGTCCACCGGACGCACGCTCCTCGTCGATCCCGGCAGGCACGGCGCCTACGCCACCGTCGGCGAAGCGGTGCTCGGCGCCCCCGACGGCGCGACCGTTTCCATCGCCGCGGGCACTTACGCGGAAACGCTGGAACTGCTCGACCGCGCCCTCACCCTGCGCGCGGCCGAGGGCGCCGAGGTGGTGTTCGACGGCCGTGGCGCCGACGTGCCGGTGCTGCTCGCGCGTGGCGGCACGCTCGCCGTGCACGGCGTGACCGTGCAGGCCGGGAACGCCGCGGCGATCCAGGCCGAGAACGCCGAGCTGACCCTGGACGACTGCACCGTGCGGGCCGGGCGCGGGCCGGCGGTGGGTGTCCGCGGTCCCGGTCCGCTGACGGTCACCGGCGTGACCATCACGGGCGCCGAACACGGGCTGGTCCTGGAGGGCACGTCCGGGATCGTGGAGAACGTGACCATCGACAACGTCGCCGCCGACGGGATGATCGTCGGGCTCGGCGCCGACCCGGTGATCCGCTCGTGCACGATCGGCGGGTGCGGGCAGCGCGGCCTCTACGTCTACCAGCACGCGCGTCCGGTGGTGGAGAACTGCCGCATCAGCCGCACCGCGCAGGCCGGGATCCTGGTGGCACACCGGAGCGCGCCCGTGCTGCGGCGCGTGTCCGTGCGGGACGCGGGCGGCGTCGGCATCGACGTGGGCGCGAACTGCGGCGGCTCGGTCGAGGCGTGCGACGTCGCCAACACCGCCGAACCCGCGGTGCGGCTGGCAGGCACGGCCACCGCGGAGGTCGTCGCCGAACCGACCGCCGAGACGAGTGGCTCCAGCCCGCTGGACACACTGCTCGCGGAACTCGACGGCATGGTGGGCCTGCCCGGCGTCAAGGCCGAGGTCCGGTCGCTGGTCGACGAGATCCAGGTCAACGCGTGGCGCTCGCGGGCCGGTCTGTCCACCGGCGCGTTGAGCCACCACCTGATCTTCGCGGGCGCGCCGGGCACCGGTAAGACCACGGTGGCGCGGACCTACGGCAAGCTCCTGCGTGAGCTGGGTGTGCTGCCGCGCGGCGAGTTCCGCGAGGTGTCGCGACGGGACCTGGTGGGCCAGTACGTCGGGCACACCGCCGAGAAGACCGCGGTGGTGTTCGAGCAGGCGCTCGGCGGCGTGCTGTTCATCGACGAGGCGTACACGCTGTCGCGGCAGGCGGGCGCGGGCAGCGACTTCGGCCAGGAAGCCATCGACACGCTGGTCAAGCTGATGGAGGACCACCGCGAGGAGATCGCGGTGATCGTCGCGGGCTACACCGCCGAGATGCGCCAGTTCCTCGCCGCGAACCCCGGCCTGTCCTCGCGGTTCGCCAAGACCGTCGAATTCGAGAACTACACGCCGGACCAGCTGACCGGCATCATCGGCCGGATGGTGACGGCGGGCGACTACGAACTGGACCCGCGGTCCGGGCCCGCGCTCGCCGAGCACTTCCGCCACATCTCGGCCTCGCCCGGCTTCGGCAACGCCCGCGACGCGCGCAAACTGTTCGAGGGCATGCGCAAGACCCAGTCCGGGCGTCTGCGCGGGCTGGGCCGGGTCCCGGACGCCGACGAGCTGCGCCGGATCCGGGTGGACGACGTGCTGGCGGCCATCGAGTCCGGGCAGCCGTCCTGGTGAACCACGGCGCGGGGCGGGCGTCACCTCCTACGATGAACCGGCGAGGCGATGGCGATCACGAGGATGAGCACCACGATGGCGACTGAGCGGACCTTCGGGGACCTGGTGCCCCTGGGTGACGGGCCGAGCGCCACCGTGTTCGCCGGGGTGCACGAGAACGCCGCGTTCGCGCTCAAGGTCTACCCCGGGCGTCTCGACCGCGGCACGCGTTCGCAGCTGGACAGCGAACTGGCGGCGCTGACCGCGGTGCGCGGCCGGGCCCCGGTCCTGGTGGCCGACGCCGTGCAGTCGCTGCCCGACGGGCGGTGCGCGCTGCGGATGGAACTGTGCGCGCAGTCCCTGCCGGAACTGATCGGCGCGTTCGGTCCGATGACGGCCGGTGACGCGCTGGGCCTGGGCCGCTCGCTGGCGACCGCACTGGCCGCGGCGCACGCCGCCGGCCAGGTGCACGGCGGCGTCACACCGGGCAACGTCCTGTTCCGCGCCTCCGGCGAGGCCGTGCTGTCGGACTTCGGCCTCACGCTGCGCCGCGCTTTCCCGCGCGAACCGGGGCACGACTTCCTGGCGCCGGAAACGCTGCGCGACGGCACGGCCGACGAGCGGTCCGACCTGTACGGGCTGGGCGCGGTGCTGTACCTGGCACTGTCCGGCCGGTCACCGCACCAGGGACGGCCCGGCGAGCAGGAGGGCGAACTGGTGCTGCGGGTCCTCCGGGAGCCGGTGCCGCCGCTCGACCGGCACGATCTGCCCGCGGGGCTGGGGGCGCTGGTGGCGTCGCTGCTCGCCAAGGACCCGGACGCCCGGCCGCTGGACGCGGCGACGGTCGCCGCGCGGTTGGGCACGGTGCTCGGGCCGCCGCCACCCGCGGCGGGGGGTGCCGCGTTCGATGACTTCGCCGCCGCGGGGTGGGTGCCGCGGGTGCCGGTGTCCGGGCAGCCGTGGCCGCCGCAGGGGCAGATGCCGGTGCCGGTGCCACAAGGGCAAGCGCCGGTGATGCCGCAGGCGGTGCCCGCGGCGCAGCCGCCCAGCACGCACGGTTTCCCCCCGCCCGGCGCACCCGCGTTCACTCCGGCACCCGCCCCCCACCTGGGCGAACCGCTCGTCGTGTACGGGCCGGACACCACACCGCGGCGGCGGCCCCGGCGGACGGCGTCGTTCGTGGCGGCGCTGGCGGGGTTGTCGATCCTCGCGATCGCCGCCGTGCTGCTGCTGGTCAACACGCCCGAGGAGCTGGACGTGCCGGAGGTGCCCCCGGTCATCGGCGCGCCCACCCTGACCGCGCCCCCGAGCCGGGCCGTGCAGCTGATCCTGAACGAGCCGGTGGACCAGGGTGACTACGTCGAACTGTCCTGGCAGAGCAGCGAGGCGCTGGACTTCGCGCTCGTGGTCGCCGCCGAGGGCCAGGAAACCGCGACGATCCTCGTGCAGCGCAACACCACTTACCGCCTGCGCGTGGACCCCGTGCTCAAGTACTGCTTCCAGATCAAGGGCACCGACGGCGGCCCGCAGATCTTCGAGAGCCAGGTCAAACCTTTCCGCGGCGCGAGCTGCGTCAGCTAGCCCGCAGCAACGTCCACGGCTCCAGCGCGGCCCGCACCCGCGCCCGCACACCCCGCCGGGCCAGGCCACGCCGCACCCGCCGAACCGACTCCCACGCGTGCGCCGCCCGGCCCTCCTCCAGTGCCGCCCCGGACCACAGAGCCACGTCGACGGTGCGCCCCAACGACAACAGTTCGTCCACAGTGGAACGATCCACCACGCGAGTGGCGGCGGAGGCCAGATCGCGCACCGTCATCCCCGCCGTCACCGCCACACCGTGGGCCCGCAGCCGGTCACGCGCCTCCTCCCACGCGCCGACCACCGCCGCCGCCCCGGGACGCCGCCGTCGCCGCCAGGCGCGCACCGCCTTCGTCACCGGGATGCCGAGCACCAGGAGCACCACGACGGCGAGCACAGCGGCGAGCGAAACCAGCCAGGGAAAGTCGAATCCGCCGGAGCCGCCCTCGACCGGTTCCCCGCCCGGCGCCACCGGCGGGTTCTGCAGGTCCTGCGAGGCGGGCAGTTGCGCCCGCGCGCCCGCCGTCGCGGCGGCCAGACCGACCTCCGAGGTCCCGGCGGACATCGCCGTGCCCGTCGGATCCAGCGGCACCCATCCGACGCCCTCGACGGCGACCTCCGGCCAGGCCAGGACATCGCCGTTGCGCACCACCTGCGTACCGGCGGGATCCGCGGCAGGCGCCCGGTAGCCGACCACCAGGCGTGCCGGGATGCCCCGCACCCTGGCCAGCGCCACGTACGCGGCGGCGAACTGTTCGCTGGTGCCGCGCTTGCTGCCGGTCAGGAACTCCGTCAGCTGCGGCCAGGCGTGACCGGTCGGCAGGTTCTGCCCGGTCGCCAGCCGGTAGTTCTCGCGGAAGTACCGTTCCAGGGCGAGCGCCGCCTGGAAGGTCGGCCGGATGCCGCTCACGGCGCGCTCGGCCAGCTCCGCGATGCCGGGCGGGACGGCGCCGACGCCGGAGAGCCCGCCGGGGGCGGTGGCGTCGATGTTCGCGCCGAGCAGTGACCCCGCCGGGATCCGCGGGGCCCACCAGGTGAGGTCGTAACCGGTGGCCCGGCCGTCGTCCGGCACCAGCAGCGTGCCCTGCTGCTCCTCGACCAGCGGCGCGGCGCCGGAGACGCCCGCGGGCCAGGTCTGGCTGGGCAGCCACGGGCCGCCGAGGTCGAGCGACTCGATCCGCGCGTTCCGTTGCTCCACCGGCACGGTCACCTCGGGGCTCGGCCGCAGTTCGGTGCCGAGCGTGCGGTAGCGGCCGCCCGGCGACCAGTTCACCCCGTCGAACTCGTCCAATACCACCACCGGCCACCGGTCCACCCCGGCGCCGCCGCGCACCGTGAACACGGGTGCGGTCGGATGTGCGAGGCGGTAGGCGATCTCGTCCAGCGGGTTGGCGACCCGCACCGGGGCCAGCGGCGCCAGCTGCTCGTCCTTGAGCGAGTACCGGGCCTGCGGTGACGGCAGCAGCACCCCGGCCAGGACGGCGCACGCCACGCACAACGCCACCGGCACGATCGCCAGCCCGGGCCGCTGCGGTCCATTGCGGACTGTCGCGAGCAGACCGCCCGCGGCGAGCGCGTAGGCCCCGGCGGCGAGCACCGCGGGCCAGCCGGACAGCGCCACGTAGAACTGGCCGAGCACCCCGACGGCGAGACTCGGCAGCAGCGCCACCAGCGGTTTCGTCTGCCGGAGCACCAGCTCGGCCCCGAGCACCGACGCGACCAGCACCAGCAACGGCACGAAGAGCAGCACCGCCGGTTCCGGGCGGGCGGGCCAGGTTGACTGCAGGGCCAGCTGCCAGGACTGGGTCACCCCGCCTGCCAGCGCACCCGGTGTCGCGGCGATCGGCACCCCGGCGGGCCACAGGGTGGTCGCGGCGACCGCCACCAGCCCGGCCAGCACGGTGAACAGCGGCCGCCACGGCACGAGCCCGCCCCGCGAGGCGAGCCACGCGACCCCGAACACGACGACCGCGGGCACCACGACCGGCAGCAGAAGCGCCCCCACGCCGAACACCGGCGCGAACAACAACCCGACGAGCACGGCGGCCAGCGTCACCCATCCCGCCCCCACCACCCGCGCGCTCACCAACGCCCCCACCGGGGGAAGTCCGGCGGCACGGGTGTTCATCCGGCCACCTCGTTCCACTGCCGCACCGCGGCCGCCGCGTCGGGCGCGCCCAGTACGCGTGCACCGGCCACCGCTCCGGCTCGCCGGCCCGCTCCCAGCGCGATCAGGAAGATCGACGCGAACCGGTCGTTCAGCCAGCTCAACGCGGGCAACCCCACCCCGGCCGAGGTCACCATCACCAGGCACCCGCCGGATCCGCTGCGTGCCGCGAGCGCCGCCGGGACCAGCGAGTCGTCCGGGCCGGTCTGCCGCACCTGGCACAGTTCGTCGAGCAGCTGGCGCGTCGCGGGCAGGCCGCCGGGCGTGGGCAGGTCGATCCCCGACGAAGTGACCAGTCGCGCGGGCGAACCGGCGCGGGCCGCGGCCACCAGCAGGGACGCGGCGACGTCCACGGCCTCTTCGAAACCCTCCGGCGGGAGCGCGTCGGCGCGAGTGTCGAGCAGCAGTGTGAACCGGGGCTGCTCCGGGTCGATCAGATCGCGCACCATGAGCCGCCCACTGCGCGCGGTCGCCTTCCAGTGCACGTGCCGCACCTCGTCGCCGGGCTGGTACTCGCGCACGTCCTGCAGGTCGACCGAACCCCGCAGTGAATCGTCGGTCCGCGCGCCCTCGTGGTGGTGCCGGGGATGACCGCTGACCAGCACCCGCGCGGGCAGCTGCCGCGGATGCACCCACAGCGTCGAGGTTTCCCCGGTCGGCAACCGGTTGGCGGAGAGGCCGAACGGATCGGTGCGGTGCAGGGTCAGCGGGCCGACCGGGTGCCTGCCGCGCGCGCCCGTGGGCAGTTCGTAGTGGTAGGCCGCCTCCGCGCCGGGCGCCAGCGGCCGGATCCGCACGGTCTGCGTGCGCCCGCCGAGCCCGTCGGTCGCCAGCGCCGCGGGCTGACGGCCCTCGCCCGGGTTCTTCACGCGCAGCCGGGCCAGCGCGGCACTGCCCCGCTCGACCCGGTCCGGGTACACGTCGCGGCGCACCTCCACCTTGAGCCCGCGGGCGGTGATCACCACCGCCGCGAGCACCGCCACCAGCGCCACCGCCCCCAGCGCGCGCAGCAACGGATATCCGCCCCAGTGCCCGAACACCAGCAACGGCACGGCCGCGACCAGCACGGCCACGCCACGTCCGGTGAGGCGCATCGTCATCGGACGGCCGTGCTGACCGCCGGTGCCGGGGTGGCGGAGGTGACCTCGTCGACGATCTCCGCCGTGCGGCGACCGTTCAGCTCGGCGTCGGTGGTCAGGATCAGCCGGTGCGACAACACCGGCACGGCCACGTCCTTGACGTCGTCCGGGGTGACGAACGCCCGGCCCTGCGTCGCGGCCAGCGCCTGCGCGGTCCGGACCAGCGCGATGCTGCCGCGCGGGCTGGCGCCGTACCGCACGGCGGCGTGCTCACGGGTCGCCGCCGCGAGCCGGGCCGCGTAGTCGACCACGGCGCGGTCCAAATGCGACCGTCGCACGTCCTCGATCGCCTGGCGCAGCACGCCGATGTCCACCACGGTCGGCAGCTCGTCCGCGGTGACGCCGGCGCACTCGCTCATGATCACCAGCACTTCCGAGGCCACGTCCGGATAACCGACCGACAGCCGCATGAGGAACCGGTCCAGCTGCGCCTCGGGCAGCCGGTAGGTGCCCTCCATCTCGATCGGGTTCTGCGTCGCCACCACGAGAAACGGCCGCGGCACCTCGTGCGCCACACCGTCCACGGTGACCCGCCGCTCGGACATGACCTCCAGCAGCGCGGACTGCGTCTTCGGGGTGCCGCGGTTGATTTCGTCGGCGACCACGATGTTCGCGAACACCGCGCCCTGGTGGAACCCGAACTCCTCGTCCTTCTGGTGGAAGACGTTGACGCCGGTGATGTCGCCGGGCAGCAGGTCCGGCGTGAACTGGATGCGGCTCCACTGCCCGCCGATGCTGCGGGCCAGGCACCGGGCCAGCGTCGTCTTGCCCAGACCCGGCACGTCCTCGATCAGCAGGTGCCCCTCGGCCAGCATCGCGGCCACCGCGAGGCGGACCAGTTCCGGCTTGCCGCGGATCACCTGCTGCACGTTGTTCGCGATGAGGCCGGCGACCTCGCCCGCCCGTGTCATGCCGTTCACGATCCTCCCGGCCATACGTAGTGTGCGGATTCGATGCCGTTCACCGACACCCAGACCTCATAACCCGTGCTCTCGAAGGGGAAGTCCTCGAAGACTTCGTTGCCCTCGGAGTCGGTGGTGATGCCTCGCCCGGGATTGTCGTAGTCGGTGTTGGTGGAGTGGACCTCGACCTCGTAGAACGTGTTGGGCTCGAACCCGGTCATCTCGACGCGCATGTACGCGCAGTCGTCATCGCAGCCTTCGTAGGTGGTGTCCTCGCCCCTGGTCACCGTGATCTTCGGTTGCCGTTGCACGGGAACCAGGGTCTGCACCGTCGCCGGGGCACCGCGCCCGGCGCTGTTCTCGGCCACGACCGTGACGGTGTAGGTGACGCCTTCCCGCAGCCCGGACAGCGTGGCCGACCGGGCGCCGCCCGCGCGGGTCATCGATCCGCCCGTGCCCGAGGCGGGCTGCCAGGACACGTGGTACGCGGTCACGGCGGCCCCGTTGCCCGGCGCCGCACCCCAGGTGAGCTGCACGTCCGTGCCCTGCACGACGGCACGCAGGCCCGGCGGCAGACCGGGCGGGGTCGCCGGGGCCGGTGGCGGCTGCGGCGGCGGGGCAGGTGGCGGTGCGGGCGGTGGTGCAGGCGGCGGGGTCCGCGTGGCCGGTGGCTGCACGGGTCCCTGCTGCTGGTAGTTCCCGCCACCGGGCTGCGCGGGTGGTTGCGCGGGCGGGACGGGAGGCTGGGCCGGGGTGTTCGTCTCCGGCGGCACGACGGGCACCTCCGGCTCCGGCGGTGGCTGGACCGGAACGCTCGACGTGTCCGGCGGCGGCCCGACCACCGGCACCTGGTTCACCGCGCCGTCGTGGTCGACCACCATCACGTGCCGTCCCTCGGCGCCGTCCACGTAGACGCGGGCGTCCTCGCCACGGGACAACCGCGGTTCGCCCGCCTCCGGCGGTACCGCCATCGTCCGTTGTGGACGGCCCGCGCTGGTGTAGGTGAGCACCGAACCCCGTGTGAGGTCGAGCAGGACGACCGACGATCCGCTGACCGTCGGACCGGCGTAGTCGCCCTCGACCAATCCAACGCTGATCGGCGGCGCCGGCGGGCGCCGCGCGTCCAGTCCCGCGGAGTCGACGAGGTGCAGCCGCCGGTTCGACGGGTCGAGCACGGCGACCCGCCCGTCCGCGTCGGCCGGGGAGACCTTCGCGTCCGGTGGGGCGTCCACGCGCAGCGGGACCGGCTCGCCGAGCCCGTCACCGGACACGAGGCGGAGGGTGTCGGCGGTGGTGTCCACGAACGCGGCGCGCTGCCCGACCACCGTCAGCGATCCGCTGTGCCCCGGCGTCGTCGCGGCAGGGCAGGAGATCCGGTCGGCCCCCTTCGGCAGCTGGCACAGCACCCCGGAGTCGAGCCGGTGCAGCCACAGCGTGCCGTCCGGGGTCGCGACCGGATCGCCGAGCGCGCCACCGGCCGGGATCGTCGCCGACACGTCGCCGAGCCGCACCACGCTGCCCGCCTCCCGGTACACCAGGTACGGGCCGCCCGGCGCCTCGATCGCCACCGGCACCTCACCCGTCGGCGGCGCCAGGCTCCGCTCCACGCTGAGGCTGGACTTGCCGAACTCGTAGATCCGCGACCGGCCCACCACGTAGCCGCTGGTCTCGCCCTGCACCACCTGGCTGCCCGGTTCCATCCCGGGCACCTCGGCCGAGGCGTCGACGGTCCGCGCCGCGCCGTTGATGTGGTAGACGCGGTTGAGCTCCGGGAACGCCACCCAGTGCCCGGCCTGCGCCAGGTACAGACCGGTCAGCGGCCTGCCCGCGGCCGAGACCGCGACCGCGACACCGGCGACCACGACCGCGACCAGCAGCGCCATCGGCAGCCTGCGGCGCAGACCCGTTCTCGTGCGCGGAGCCTGATCGTCCATTTCAGACCTGCCCTCGGTACTGGCCGTACATCGGCACCGCCGGATCGCCGGCGCTGACCGGCAGCACCAGCTCGAAGATCGCGCCGCCCTCGTCGGCGTTGTACACCCGCAGCATGCCACCGTGCGCCTGGGCGACCCACCGCACGATCGACAATCCGAGGCCGCTGGAGCCGCCCCCACTGGTGAACCGGTCGAAGTTCTCCCGGGCCACGGAGGGATCGATGCCGGGCCCGTGGTCGGCGACGGTGACCCTGCCGCCCGCCACGGTGATGTGCACGAGCGCCTCGGCGCCGGGCTGCCGCCCGTACCGCAGCGCGTTGTCCAGCAGGTTGCTGATGGCGCGCTGGACGAGCGCCGGGTCGGCGTCGACACGGGTCGGCGCGGTCGTGAGGGTCACCCGCGAGCCTTCGGTCGGGGTCTCCTCGACCACCCCCGCGACCAGCTGGTCCAGCCACACCGGCTGGATCGCGAGCCGCTCGACCCCGGCGGCGAGGCGGGCCCGCACCAGCAGACCGTCGATGATCGAGCCCATCCGCCCGGCCAGGCGGACCGTGCGCGGCAGCAGTTCGGCGCCCTGGTCGGGGTGCCGCGTCGCGGTCTCGGCCAGCGCCCGCAGCGCCGCGACCGGGGTGCGCAGGTCGTGCGCGGTCTCCGCCAGCAGCACCTCCTGCTGTTCCAGCGCCGCCGACGCGGGCCGGATCGCGCGGCCGGACAACGCGTACCCGGCCACCGCGACCGCGGCGAGCAGCAGCACGCATCCGCCGATCACCATCAGCACCACCTGCTCGTGCCGCGACTGCTCCGGTTCGGCGTCCATGACCGCGACCACCGCGCCGATGTACTGGCCGCTGGAGTTGCGGAACGGCTCCGCGCCGATCCGGACCAGACGGCCGTCGGTGGCACGCACGTTGCCCTCCAGCAGGGCGCCGGACTGGGCGGCGCGCTGGGCCAGGCCACCCAGCACCGCGTTGTCCACCGGCACGCAGCTGCGCTGGCTGAAGAACGGGTCGAACGGCTCGACCCCGCTGGGCAGCACCGCGAACTGGGGACATTTGGTGCTCAGCTCGTCCTCGGCGAGGAAGGCCGTGATCAGCGCGTCGTCATACTGCAGCACGCGGGACATCGTGGAGGTGACGCGCCGCAGCTCGCCGTCCAGCGCCTGTTCGCCGCGGTCGCCGTCGGCCTGCACCACCAGCACGGCGAACACCAGCAGGCCGACCGCGTTGAGGGCGGTGAACAGACCGGTGAGCACCCAGCGCAGGCGCCGCAGCCGCTCCGCCGCGGAACCGGGGCGCGGGCTCGTCACGGTGCCATCCGGTAGCCGACGCCGCGGACGGTGTGCACCAGTTCCGGTTCGCCGAGCTTGCGCCGCAGCCGCCGCACCACCACGTCGACCACGTTGGACATCGGGTCGGAGCTGGAGTCCCAGCAGTGCTCGATCAGCTCGTCCCGCCTGACCACCCCGTCCGGCCGCGCCATCAGGTACTCGAGCACGGCGAACTCCTTGCCGGACACGGTCAGCAGCGTGCCGCCGCGGCGGACCTCCCGGCGGGCGCAGTCCAGTTCGAGGTCGCTGTGCCGGAGTACGGAGGGCCGCCCGCCGCCGGAGCGGCGGCACAGCGCCAGAACCCGCGCGGCCAGTTCGGCCGCCGCGAACGGTTTGACCAGGTAGTCGTCGCCGCCGTGCTCGAACCCGGCGATGCGGTCGTGCACCGTGTCGCGCGCGGTGAGGAACAGCACCGGGACCGCCCAGCCGGACTGGCGGCGCCGGTGCACGTACCCGATGGCGTCACCATCGGGCAGCATGCGGTCGAAGACGACGCAGTCCGGATCGGCCCCGTCGAGCGCCGCGGTGGCACCCGCGAGATCGCCTGCCGCCTCGACCCGCAGGTCCGCCGCCGTCAGCTCGGCGGTCACGGCCACGCGCAGGTCCTCGTCGTCCTCGACCACCAGTACCCGGGCCGGCTGCCGGGGCATCGAAGAGGAGGGCACCGTGCTCGTCCAGTCCTTCGTCACAGGGAGCGTCGCACCGGGAGCTTAGCGTCCATCCGGGTGCGCTTAGACCGTTTTGCCGAATCTGGCAGGAACCGGCCGCCGCACGGCGATAGGCTGATCAAGTGCGTGTGCTGGTCACCGAGGACGACGAGAACCTCCGGGTGGCCGTGGAGGGGTCGTTGCGCGGGTCCGGGTTCGCGGTGGACGTGGCGCTGGACCTGGGTGGCGCGGACGAGGCCGTGAGCGTCAACTCCTACGACTGCACGGTGTTCGACCGGATGCTCCCCTCGGGCGACTCGCTGCGCTTCGTGTCGGCGTTGCGGCAGCGCGGGTGGGCGGTACCGGTGCTGTTCCTGACCGCGCGCGACACGGTCGACGATCGCATCGCCGGTCTGGCGTGGGGCGACGACTACCTGGTCAAACCGTTCGAGATGGCGGAGCTGGTGGTGCGGGTGCGCAGCCTGTGCCGCCGCGGAGCCGCCCGGATCGCCCCGGTGCTGCGGCACGGCGACCTCGAACTGGACACGGGCCGGTACGAGGTCCGCCGGGCGGGTGCCCTGCTGCCGGTGACGACGAAGGAGTTCGTCGTGCTGCAACGGCTCCTCGCGGCGGGCGGACGGGCGGTCCGCCGGGCCGACCTGATAGCCGCGGCGTGGGACGAGTACGTGCCGCCCGCGTCGAACGTGCTGGACGTGCTGATCGCGGGACTGCGCCGGAAGCTGGGGCCACCGCCGGTGCTGCACACCGTGCGGGGCGTCGGTTACGTGCTGGGCGGCACCGGCTGAGGAGTGCCTACAGGTCGATGACGACCTTTCCGTGCACGTGGCGCCCCGCCTGGAGCTCGACCGCGGCACGGATCCGCTCGACCGGGAAGCTCGCCGCGATCGGGACCCGGAGACGGCCCGCCGCGACCAGGCCGGCGATCTCCTCGATGGCGCCGGGTGCCGCGTTGGCGCCGTTCGCCGACGTGATCCCGTCGACCTGCCCGGCAATGGTGGTGATGCGCTCGTCGGGCACGCCGAGTTCGCGTGCCGCCCGCACGGTGTCCGTCCCGTGCAGGTCCATGGCGGCGGTGACGCCCGCGGGAGCCAGCGCACGGACCCGGTCGACCAGACCATCGCCGTAGGTGACCGGCTCGGCCCCCAGGGCGCGCAGCGCCTCGGCCGAGGTTGCCGACCCCGTCCCGATCACGCGCGCCCCCGCGAGGCGCGCGAGCTGGACGGCGAACACGCCTACGCCGCCGCCCGCGCCGCCGATGAGCACCGTGTCACCCGGGCCCGGCTCGACCACGGCCAGCGCCGCGGCCGCTGTGCAGCCCGCGATGGCGAGGACCGCGGCGGTGCGGTCGTCGACGCCGTCCGGGGTGCGGTGCGCTTCGCCGCCCACCGCGATGGTTCCGGCTTCGTCCACGATGACGTGGTCGGCGACCGCGCGGGACAGGGCGCCGCCGAACACGCGGTCACCGACCGCGAACTCACTCACGCCGTCACCGACCTGATCCACGGTCCCGGCGTAGTCGGTGCCGAATCCGCAGGGCAGGCTCAAGCCGAATCGCGCGGCGGTTTCCGCGTCGGAGGTCATGAACCAGTCCATCGGGTTCAGGCCGGCCGCGCTGACCCGCACCCGGATCTGCCCCGGGCCGGCCTGTGGCGCGGGTACCTCGCGGACGTTCAAGTTCTCCGGTCCGCCGAACGACTCGAACCGGACCGCCCGGCTCATGCCCGCTGACGTGGTGACGCTCGGTTCTGCCATGTTCTCCTGCTCTCCTGGAGCGCGCCTAAACGGACTACGCTTCGGTTAGTACCGTCAACCTACCACAACTGGAGCGTGATCCGTTTTGGCTGCCGGGAAGACTCGTGGACCACGGGCGGACGCGACCCGCAACCGACGGCAGCTCCTGGACGTGGCGACCCGCTTGTTCGCCTCGGCCGAGGCCGAGCCGTCGATGCGCGCGATCGCCAACGAAGCCGGGGTCGGCATCGCCACGCTCTACCGGCACTTCCCCACCCGCGAGTCACTGGTCGACGCGGTCTACCGGGACCAGGTCTCACGGCTCACCACCGGCGCCCGTGAACTGCTCGCCCGCCTCGACCCACCCGCCGCGCTGCGACGGTGGATGGATCTGTTCGGGGAGTGGATCGCGACCAAGAACGGGATGCTCGACACGCTGCGCGCGATGGTCGAATCGGGCGAGATCGCCCACGCCCACACCCGGACCGAGCTGCTCGCGGCCATCGACGCCATTCTCGAAGCGGGCCGCACGAGCGGGGAACTCCGCGGCGACGTCCCCGCCGGGGACATCGCCGCCGCCCTCATCGGCATCTTCACCGTGGCCGGTTCCCCCGGGCACGAAGCGCTGGCGGCTCGCCTGCTGGACCTCCTGATGGACGGACTCCGGCCCGGACGGTGATCAAAGCCCGGATACCGCAATTATCCGGACAGCAATTTCCCCGAATTCGCGGTAACGTTCGTCCATTCCGGAACGACAAAGCGGCCGTATTATCGTGCTTCATTCTTTCCCGGAAAAGGACGCCCCCCATGTCCCTGATCAGACGCGTGCTCGGCGCGGTCGCGGTGGCGGGTATCGCACTGCTGGGCCCCGCTCCCGCGGTGTTCGCCACGGAATCGACCGACAAGAACTGCTCCGACTTCGAATACCAGGAAGACGCGCAGGCCGTTTACGACGCGGACCCGTCGGACCCGAACAATCTCGACGGTGACGACAACGACGGAATTGCCTGCGAAAGCCTGCCGCACAAGCCAGTCAGCCAGCCCTCCGGCACCTCCGCGCAAGCCCCGGCCGCCACGACGACCCCGTCCGATCTGGACTGCGCCGACTTCGCGACCCAGGCGCAGGCCCAAGCGGTCCTCGACGCCGACCGCAGCGACCCGCACCGCTTGGACGCCGACAAGGACGGCATCGCGTGTGAGTCCAGGTTCGGCGAGAAGTCGACCGGCGGCCAGGTCAAGGTGAAGCCCGCCGGTGGCGTGGACACCGGTGGCGGCGACGACGGCACCGACGCGGGCCCGGCCGTGGCGATCGGCGCGCTGGTGCTGCTCGGCGGCGGCGCCGGCACCGTCCTGCTGGTCCGGCGGCGCGCCGGCCGATGACCACCGTGCGATGGCGCCGATGGCTCGCGTTCGCGGTCATCGGCGCCGCCCTCACCGCCTGCGGCTCGCCCGCCCCGCAGCCCCCGGCGGCGGCCCCGCCGACCCCGGCACCGGCGAGCGCGCCCACCACGAGCGCGCCCGTCACGGCGGTCGAGGGACCGCTGCCGCGATCCGGACCGGTCGCGCTGGAGGTGCCCGCGATCGACGTCAGCACCGGGCCGATCATCGAACTAGGGCTGACCGGCGACGGCGCGCTCGAAGTGCCCGGCGACGCCGTGACGACCGGCTGGTTCACCGGCGGGCCGTCCCCCGGCCAGACCGGGCCCGCCGTGCTCGCGGCGCACGTCGACTACAACCACGTGCCCGGCACCTTCAACCGCCTCAAGGACCTGAAACCCGGAGACGAGGCCACCGTGCGCCGCGCCGACGGGACCACCGCCGTCTTCACCGTCTACCGCGTCGAGCGGTACCCGAAGTCGGCGTTCCCGACCGAGAAGGTCTACGGCGACACCGCCGGACCGGAACTGCGCATGATCACCTGCGGCGGTGACTTCGACCGGTCCACCCGCAACTACGAGGACAACGTCGTCGCCTACGCGCGCCTCACCCGGGCCTACCGCACCTGATCACGCCGTCGACCGCGCGAATGCGGGTTCCGCCGGTGGTCCGCCCGCCAGGGTGGGGTTTCCGCGCTAGTGAGAGAACTCGCCGGCTCGCGCTCTCACTTCGGGCGGCGGGCCCTCGGATCTCGTTAACGTCGGGGCATGTCCACCACGATGAAGGCAGTGGAGATCCGCTCGTTCGGCGACCCCGACGGCCTGGCGGTCGTCGACGTGCCCGTACCCGCTCCCGGACGCGGGCAGGTGCTGATCACGACCGAGGCGATCGGCGTCAGCGGTGCCGACACCCTGATCCGGAGCGGTGCGCTCGCGGCCTACGGCTTCACGGAGGGCCACATCCCCGGTGGGGAGGTGGCGGGCACCGTGACGGCGGTCGGCGAGGATGTCGACAGCGCGTGGGTCGGTCAGCGGGTATGGGCGTCCCCCGGGACGGGCGGCGGCTACGTCGAGCAAGCGCTCGCCCCGGCCGGGGAAGTCCTGGCCCTGCCCGCCGGGCTGTCCGCCGTGGACGCCGTGGCACTCGGAAGCTCCGGCGTGGTGGCCCATTTCGGACTGTCCACTCTGGAATCTGGTGATGCGGTGCTGGTGCGCGGGGCATCGGGCAGCATCGGGATCATGGCCGTGCAGCTCGCCTCCCGCATCGCCGGAGCGGTGGCCGTCACGACCTCGTCGGCGGAACGCGGCGACCGGCTACGCGACCTCGGCGCGACCCACGTGCTGGACCGCTCCGGCGAGGGCGGCGGCCCGGACGGCTACGACCTCATCCTCGACGTCGTGGCCGGCGCGGACCTGCCGTCCTTCCTCAGGCGACTCAACCCGAACGGCCGCCTGGTGGTGGTCGGCGCGGTCGGCGGTCAGCCACCCGCCGACTTCGGCACCGAGATCATGGCTGCCTTCCGGAAGTCACTGTCGTTCGCGACTTTCAGCGCGGACACGGTTCCGGCCGCCGAGCGGGCCTCCGTGCGTGCGGCGCAGCTCACCGCCGCCGCCAACGGCGAGTTGCGTGCCGTGGTGCACGATGTGCTGCCGCTGGCGCAGGCCGCCTCGGCGCACCGGAGGATGGACGCCGGTGAGGTCTTCGGTCGCATCGTGCTGACTCCTCAGCCCCATCGAGCGCGCAGCACGGCGTCGTGAATGGTCACCTCGTTTCCGTCGCCGTCCGTGGCCGTGCGCGGGCGGGCATCGGCCACCTCGGTGGTCCATCCGGCGGGCAGCCAGGCCGCCGCCTCCTCGGCGGTGGTGAACCGTTCGGGCAGGTTCGGGCGCCCGACCGTGGTCTCCAGATCCGACGGGTGGTGCTGGACCAGGAGCAACGTGCCGCCCGGCGCGGCCGCTCCGGCGAGCCGGGTGAGCACCGTGCGCAACTCGGGCTTCGGCAGGTGCAGGAAGTGCGCCGAGATCAGGTCGAACCGGCGCTCGCCCGGATCCCAGGTGGTCACGTCGCCGTGCACCCACTCCACGCGGTCCGCGAGCCCTGCCCGCGAGGCGTGCTCGGCTCCGCGCCGCAGTGCCGTCGCGGCGAAGTCCAGCGCGGTCACCTGCCACCCGCGTCCGGCGAGCCAGCAGGTGTCCGCGCCCTCACCGGCGCCGACGTCGAGCACCCTGCCCGGGGGCAGGTCCGCGACCTCGGCGACGAGCTGCGCGTTCGGCTGTCCACTCCAGACGGACGAGTTCGAGCGGTACCGCTCCTCCCAGAACTCCTCCCCGAACGCGTCAGATCCCATGGCGGCGCGCCCCCAGCACCAGTTCGCTGACTTCGCTCTCGCCGTCGAACACCCCGGCACGGTGCGCGGCGACCGCGGCGCGGGTGTCCTCGGCGATGAGGTCCGCGTTGATCGCCACGCCCGCCATCAGCCCGCCCGACGCGGACACGACCACCTGCGCCATGAGGTTCGTGACGTTGCCCGCCACCCACACGCCCGGCACCGAGGTCGCCCCGGTCGGGTCCGCGGCCACGAACGAACCCACGACGTGCCCCTGCATGACCTGGTCGGTCAGTTCGAGCCCGAGCGCGGTCAGCAGCCCGCTGTTGGCGGTGAACCGCGGCGCGACGACCACCACCTGCCGCGGCACGACCTCACCGGAGCGCATCCGCACCCCGGTCAGCCGGTCGTCCTCGACCTCGACGGCGGCGACTTCACCCTCGACCACCCGGATACCGCGCGCGGCCAGCTCCTCCCGTTCCCCACCGGTCAGCTCCGGGACGCGGTGCCGGAACAACGTCACGTCCGCGCTCAGCTGCCGCCACATCTGCGCCGCGTGGACGGCCATCGGATTGCTGCCGACCACACCGATGGCCTGGTCGCGTACCTCCCAGCCGTGGCAGTACGGGCAGTGCAGCACGTCGCGCCCGAACCGCCCGGCGAGGCCCCCGATGTCGGGCAGCTCGTCGGTCAGCCCGGTCGTCACGAGCAGCCTGCGCGCACCGACGGACCGGCCGTCGGCGAGCGTGACCCGGAAACCGTCGCCTGCCCGGACGGCCGCCGTCACGGTTGCCTCGACGATCTCCCCGCCGTACTCGCGGACCTCGTCGCGGCCGATCGCGACCAGCTCACCCGGCGGCGTCCCCTCGCGGCCCAGGTAGTTGTGCACGTGCCCGGCGGATGCGTTGCGCGGCTCACCCGCGTCGACGACCAGCACCGACCGGCGCGCCCTCGACAGGGCCTTCGCCCCGGACAGTCCGGCCGCGCCACCACCCACGACGACCACGTCGTACGTCTCGTTCACCCTGTTCGTCCCTCCGCTCGTGGATCCCACGAGCGACTATCCGCGCGCGACCGAAGGGTGACAAGAAAGTTTGCGGGTTTGGCAAATCCCGTCGTTCCCGGCCGGCGTGAACCGGCGCGAAGCGGGGTAAACAGGGCCACCGGCGAGGGAAGGGCTGACGGTGACGAGCATTCCGACGTTCGGCGTCGAGGAGGAGTTCCTGCTCGTCGACGAGCGTGGCCGTCTGTCGGATCGCGGGCCGGACATCGTCGAGGCGGCCGACCGGCCCGAAGGTGAGGTGCAGCGGGAGCTCGCGCGCAGCCAGGTCGAACTGGCCACGTCCGTCTGTCACGACGCGGGCGAACTCCTCGACCAGCTCACCCGGTTCCGCGCGCGGCTGGCCGCCGAAGCGGGCGGGAAACGGCTGCGGCTGGTCGCGACGGGCACCCCGGTGCTGACCGAGGACCGTCCGCCGGAAATCACCCCCACCCCGCGGTACCGGCGCATGGGTGAGCACTTCGGCATGCTCGCCCGCACCGGCACGACGTGCGGATGCCACGTGCACGTCCGGATCCCGGACCGCGGCACCGGCGTGCGGGCGAGCAACCACGTCCGGCCGTGGCTGCCGGTGCTGCTCGCGCTGACGGCGAACTCGCCGTTCGACAGCGGGGACGACACCCGGTACAGCAGCTGGCGGCACGTGCTGTGGTCCCGGTGGCCGTCGGCGGGGCCGCCACCGCTGTTCGCGTCGCTGGACGAGTACGAGTCCCGCGTCGCCGCGATGCTCGAATCGGGCGCGATGCTCGACCGCGGGATGCTCTACTGGGACATCCGGCTGTCCGACAAGCAGCCGACGCTGGAGTTCCGGATCAGCGATGTCGCCGCCAGCGCGCGGGAGGCGACCACACTCGCGGTACTGGCACGCGCACTCGTCGTGACGGCACTGTCCGAACTGGACCACCCGCCACCACCGATTCCGGGAGAGGTCCTGCGGGCCAACCTGTGGCGTGCCGCCCGCGACGGCCTGGACGGCGCCGTCCCGCACCCGGCGACCGGCCGCCTGACCCCGGTGCCGTCCCTGCTGGGCCAGCTCGTCGACCACGTCCGTGGCCCACTGACCGACGCCGGTGACCTGGACTTCGTCACCGGCTCACTGGCCTGGATCTCGGAACACGGCAACGGCGCCCAGCGCCAGCGCCGCACGTACGACCGGACGGGCTCGCTGACCGGCGTGGTGGACCTGCTCAGCCTGCACTGACCGCTTCCCTCAGCGCCGCGAGGGCATCGGGGTCCGCGAGCGCCGAGCCGACCGCCACGCCACGACACCCGGCCGCCAGGAAATCCGCGGCGTTCCCGGCGTCGATCCCACCGGTCGCGACGAACCGGACCAACGGGAACGGCGCGAGCTGCGCCGTGATCCAGCCCGGTCCGAGCTGCCGCGCCGGAAACGCTTTCAGCCAGCTGCACCCCTGCGCCAGCGCCGCGGCGATCTCGGTCGACGTCGCCACACCAGGGAGGTGCGGCAGACCGGCCCGCCGCGATGCCGCGACCACCTCGGGGTGCAGGCCGGGGGCGACCGTGAACTCGGCGCCGATCTCCCTGACCGCGCTGAGCTGCTCGACCGTCGTCACCGTGCCCGCGCCCACGCTCCGGCCCCGCTCGGCCGCGGCCTTTACCGCAGCGCGCAGCGAGGGCAGCGCGTCGGGCGTCTGCACCGGAATCTCCACCAGATCCACCCCGAAGTCCCAGGCCCGCACGCACATGTCCACAGTGTCCTGCGGATCGAGGCCACGGAAGATGCCCAGTACCGGGTTCCGGTCCAGGTGCTCGGCGAAGAAGTCAGCGGCGTCCATTTTCGTCTCCTCCCCAGCCCAGTGCCCGGGAGACCCGGCGGGCGGCGGTGCGGTACTCGTCGAGGTGTGCGCGCAGCTCGTCCAGCGGCGCGACGGTTTTCAGCGCGGTGACGGACAGGCTGTGCGTCACCCGGCCGCGGGCGTCGAACACCGGCAGCGCCACGCAGTTCAGGTAGTCCTCGTGCTCGCCGTCGTCCTCGGCCCAGCCGCGCTCCCGGACGTCGTCCAGCTGGGCTTCCAGCTCCGCCCGCCCGGCGACCGTGGTGGGCGTGAAGCGTTCGAAGTCGCAGGTGGACAGCCATCGGGACCGGTCCGGCTGGTGCGCGAGGATCACCTTCGCGACGCCGGCGGTGTGGATGATGGCGGGCAGGCCGATCCGCGATCCCATCGCGACACTGCCACGGCCGTCGATCTTGTCCACGTAGACCACCTGGTCACCGGCCAGCTCGGCGAAGTGGACGGTGTGCCCGGACCGTTCGCTCAGCTCCTGCAGCACCGGGCGGGCCAGCGTGCGCGCCTCGACCTGGTCCAGCGCGAGCTGCCCGTAGGCGATCAGCTGGAACCCCATCGCGTAGCGGTTGTCCGGCACGCGCCGCACGAACCCGCCCTCGTCCAGGGTCTGCAGGATCCGCAGCGCGGTCGACTTGTGGACGCCGAGGTGCTCGGCGATCTCCCCGAGCGTGCGGTGACGCCGCGAGACGAACGCGACGATGTCGATCGCGCGGGCGACGGTCTGCGACATCAGCCGACTTCGATCTCGCCCGCGGGCGGCAGATCGGCGAAGTCCGACGGGGATTCGAGCACGCGTGCCGCGGCGTAGTGGCCCAGACGCAGGCGGGTCGTCTCGTCGCGGTCGTCGAGGAAACCGCTCAGCCACCCTGCGGCGAAGGCGTCCCCCGCGCCGACGGCGTCGACCACCGTGACCTTTGTGGACGGTACCCGGTGGACACCGGAGGGCGTGAACGACACGGCTTCGATCGCCGCGTCCTTGACGACGAGGTACCGCGGCCGGTCGATGAGGGCACGCACGCTCTCCGCATCCGCGGTGCCCCACAGGGTTTCGGCCTCGTCCCGGCCGACGAAGACGATGTCGCTGTCCTGAGCCAGTCCCAAGAGGACTTCCGGAGCGTCACCGGACCAGAGCTGGGCGCGGTGGTTGACGTCGAAACTCACCAGCCCGGGACGGCGGACGAGCGCGCGGGTCGCGTCACGCGCCTGCTCGGACAGCGCGGCGGTGATGCCCGAGACGTGCACGAGGCGCGGCGAGTGCGCTGTCCACGCTTCGACATCGGCGGGCGTGATGGCGGCGGCGGCCGAACCCGCGCGGTAGTAGTAGACGCGGGTGCCGTGCGGGGTGGGGTCCTTGAAGTAGACGGCGGTGGGCCGCCCCGCGTCGCGGCGGACCAGGGAGACGTCGACGCCGTGTCGCTCCAGGTCGCCGAGGATCAGGTCACCGAGCGGATCCGCCCCCAGCGCACTCGCCCAGGCCGCCTTGTGCCCGAGCCGGGCCAGCAGGGCCGCGACGTTCGACTCGGCGCCGCCCGGCCGCAGCAGGAAGCGGCTCTCGGTGGTCAGCCTGCCACCCGCCTCGGGCGTGACCATGACCATGGTCTCGCCGACCGTCAGCACGTCCACGCTCGCCTCCGTTGCGGATATTGCAATGACGTTGTTGGTGTTGCAATATACCAGGTGGCGGTTCGGAGAGGTTCCGGGTCAGGAGCGGCGTGCGTACCGGGCGGGCGGTTCGCCCACCACCGACGTGAACTCACGGGTCAGGTGCGCCTGGTCGGCGTAGCCGAGGTCGACCGCGAGCGCCGCCCAGTCGACGGCCTCGGCCCGCGCCGCACGTTCGGCCGCGTCGTAGAGCCGGTACCGCCGCAGCACCCACTTCGGGCCGACGCCCACGTGATCGTGGAACGCACGCTGCAACGCACGCACGCTCGTCCCGGCGAGTGCGGCCAGATCCTCCACGCGCCGCAGGTCGCGTTTTTTGGCGGCGAGCTCGGCCAGCGCGATCGTGTCCTCGGCCGGATGGCGCGCGTCCGGGACCAGCCCGGCGAGTGCGTCATCGGCCAGTTCGGCGATCTCGGCGCCGCCGGTGCCGTTCCTGAGGGCCTCGACCAGGGCAGGCTCGGCCGGGTGCAGCGCCGGGAACTCGTCGACGACCGGGTGCACCGTGTCGGTGATCGTGGCCAGCGCCCGGCCGAGGAACGGACGGAACCCGCCCGGCCGGAACATCACGCCCAGCGCACGCCCCCGCCCGGACAGTTGTCTGGTGAACCGCTCGGTTTGCACGCCGTTCACCGTGCCGCCACTGACTTCGAACACCACGTTCACCACCGGGTGCGCGAGGACATGCTGCTCGTAGGTGCCGGTCAGGTCCCAGGAGACGAGCCAGTAGCGGTCCACGAAACGCCCCACCCCCGCCGACGGCGGAAACCGGGTCAGCTCGAAGCGCCGCAGCCCCTCACCCGGATGCAGGATGCCGCGACTGTCCCGCTCGACCGGCTCGACCATGCCGCCGAGCCTAGCCGCGCTCGCTCCGGACCTGCCGCGCGCGAGTCCCACGTTCCCGCGGGTGAGTCCCACGTTCCCGCGGGTGAGTTCTGCGTTCCGGCGGGTGAGTTCTGCGTTCGTGGGGGCGAGTGCTGCGTTTCGGGGGCCGCTACGCGGGTTTCGCGCTGCGCGCGGCTGGGGGCGCCGGGCTTCGCTTCGCTACGCCTCGGGCCGTGGGCGCTGGCGCGCCCCGGCTTTTGGTCCTCCCGAACCCGATCTTTCAGTGTTCGGTTGCCGAGACATCGCGTCAAGCCGGGAAAGCGTGGCTTGACTCGATGGCTCGGCAACCGAGTTGGCTGGGGATCGGGTTGCGGGAGAGGGGTGGTTCAGGGGTGGGGTGCGTTGCGTTGCCGGGCGCGGTTGGCGAGCGTGGGGTTCGGGGTGCTGAGTGTGGGACTCGCCGGAGGTGTGCGCGAGTTCTGCGTTCCGGGGTTTGCGGGTCGGGTCAGTGGTTGTCGATGTCCTCGAAGATCAGGGTGGTGTGCGTGCCGAGTACGCCGGGGATGTCCTGGAGCCGGTCGAGCACCACGTGCCGCAGGTGTTCGTTGTCCGTGGCGCGCACCAGGAGCATCACGTCGAACTCGCCGCCGACCAGGGCCATGTGCTCGACCTCCGGAATGCGCCGCAGATGCTCGGTCAGGTGCCGCCACGAGTTCTGCCGCACGTTGAGCGTCACGTAGGCCGAGGTCGACAAACCGACCTTCGCCGGATCGACCCTCGCCGTGAAGCGGGTCAGCACACCGGTCTCCACGAGGCGCGCCAAGCGGCTGTAGGCGTTCGCGCGCGAGATGTTGACCCGCTCGGCCAGCACGCGCACCGACAGCCGCCCGTCAGTGGTCAGTTCGCGCACGATCCGCTGGTCGATCTCGTCGAGCGCGGGTGCCAACCGTCCAGGCCGTGGCGTCGCGGTGGCCCCCTGGCTGGACACATCGTTCGAAGAACCCGACATCGCACTCGATCCGTCTCGACTTGTCCTGCTCCAGCTGTTCAACAGTCCCCCATGAAAGCAGAATCGAGACGTTCTGTCTTCGCTGGAGGTGCGCATGACCGAGGCAGTCCGCCTCCTGAACCCCGACGGCACGGTCCACCCCGACGAGCGTTACGCGATGCCGGACCCCGCCGAGCTGCGGGCCCGCTACCGCTCGCTCGTCCTGGGCCGGCGCCTCAACGAGCAGGCCGGAGCGCTCGTCCGGCAGGGCAAGCTCGCGGTCTACCCGTCATCGCTCGGGCAGGAGGCCTGCCAGGTCGCGGCGGCCGCCGTGCTGCGGTCCGGTGACTGGCTCTTCCCCACCTACCGCGACACCGTCGCCGTCGTGGAACGCGGCGTCGACCCGGTCGAGGTCCTGATGATGCTGCGCGGTGACTGGCACTGCGGCTACGACCCGGCCACACACCACGTCGCACCACAGTCGACGCCACTCGCCACGCAGCTCCTGCACGCCGTCGGCGTCGCGCACGCCGCCACGCTCAAGGGCGAGGACACCGTGGTGATGGCCCTCTGCGGCGACGGCGCCACCAGCGAGGGCGACTTCCACGAAGCCCTCAACTTCGCCGCGGTCTTCGGCGCCCCGGTCGTCTTCCTGGTGCAGAACAACAAGTACGCGATCTCCGTCCCGCTGGCCCGCCAGTCCGCCGCGAAATCGCTGGCGGACAAGGGAATCGGCTACGGCGTCCCGTCCGCGCTCGTCGACGGCAACGACCTCGCGGCACTGCTGGCCGTGCTGGGCGAGGCCGTCGAACGCGCCGCGTCCGGCGGGGGCCCGACCCTCGTCGAGGCCGACACCTACCGCATCGACGCCCACACCAACGCCGACGACGCCACCCGCTACCGCACCGACGCCGAGGTCGACGAATGGCGGCCCCGCGACCCGCTGGTCCGGATGCGGTCGTATCTCGGCCTGTCCGGCGACGAGTTCCGGGACGACGCCGAGGAACTCGCGGCGCGCCTGCGGGCCGGGCTGTCCACCGAGAGCGCGCCCGATCCGGCGGAGCTGTTCGCCCACGTCTACGCCACCCCGACCCCGCAGCTGACCACGCAGGCCGACCTTCTGCGCGCCGAACTCGAAGCCGACGAGGAGCCGGCATGACCGCGACCAAGCTGACCATGGCGCAGGCCCTCAACACCGCCCTGCGCGACGCCATGACCGAGGACCCGTCCGTCGTCGTGTTCGGCGAGGACGTCGGCCCGCTCGGCGGCGTCTTCCGGGTGACCGACGGGCTCACCGAGACCTTCGGCGAGCAGCGCTGCTTCGACACGCCGCTGGCCGAGTCCGGCATCGTCGGACTGGCGATCGGGATGGCGATGAACGGCTTCCGGCCCGTGGTCGAAATGCAGTTCGACGCCTTCGCCTACCCCGCGTTCGAGCAGATCACCAGTCACCTGGCGAAGATGGGCAACCGCACCCGCGGCCGCGTGCGGCTGCCGGTGGTCGTGCGCGTCCCCTACGCCGGCGGCATCGGCGGTGTCGAGCACCACTGCGACTCCTCCGAGACCTACTACGCGCACACCCCGGGCCTGACCGTCGTCGCCCCGGCGACCAACGAGGACGCCTACGGTCTGCTCCGCGCGGCCATCGCCTACCCGGATCCGGTGATCTTCCTCGAACCGAAGAAGCACTACTTCACCCGTGAGGAGGTCGACGTCGACCGCGCCGTTCCCCCGATCGGACGAGCGGTGGTACGCCGTCCCGGCCGGGACGCGACCCTCATCGCCTACGGCCCGTCCGTGCCGGTCGCGCTCGCCGCCGCCGAGCAGGCCGCCGCGGAGGGCCGGGACCTCGCGGTCGTCGACGTCCGCTCGATCGTCCCGTTCGACGACGACACCGTCGCGCGGGCCGTCGCCGCGACAGGGCGCGCCGTCGTCGTGGCCGAGGCGCAGGGCTTCGCCTCCGTCGCGGCCGAGATCGCCGCACGGGTCAGCGAGCAGTGCTTCCCCTATCTGGAGGCGCCGGTCCGCCGGGTCGGCGGCTTCGACATCCCTTACCCGCCACCGAAACTCGAACGCCACCACCTGCCCTCGGTGGACCGGATCCTGGACACCGTCGACGAGCTGAACTGGGACCGCGCATGAGCGACACGTTCACCCTCCCCGATCTCGGCGAAGGGCTCACCGAGGCCCAGCTGGTGCGCTGGCTGGTGGCGGTCGGCGACACGATCGCCGTCGACGCGCCGGTCGCCGAGGTCGAGACCGCGAAGGCGATGGTCGAGGTCCCCTCGCCCTACGGCGGTGTCGTCACCGAGCTGCACGGCGAACCCGGCGGCACCGTGCAGGTCGGCGAACCGTTGATCACCGTCGGCCGGCCCGCGGCCGCCACCTACGCCGAGGAGGAGCGGGCCGGTTCGGGCAACGTCCTCATCGGCTACGGGACCAGCGCTCAGACCAACGGGCGACGGCGCCGCCGCAGGCCGGCCGGACTCCGGACCGTGGTGCTGGACCGGCCACGCACGCAGTCGCCGATCGTCCGGAAGCTGGCCCGCGAACGTGGTGTGGACCTGACGGGGATCACCGGCACCGGCACGGACGGCCTCATCACCCGCACCGACGTGGAACGCGCCACGGCTCCGCGTCCGGACGGCGACGACCGCACCGGTCTCGGCATCCGGGAACGCGTCCCGCTGCGGGGCATGCGCAAGGCGATCGCGACCACGTTGAGCCGGAGCCGCCGCGAAATCCCCGAGGCGACCACCTGGGTCGACGCCGACGCCACCGCGCTGGTGGAACTGCGCGAGTCCCTGTCGGGGACGGGTCTGCTCGCGCTGGTGGCCCGGTTCGTGGTCGCCGGGCTGGCGCGGTTCCCGGACCTGAACGCGCGGGTGGACGACGACGAGATCGTCCAGTTCGACGGAGTCAACCTCGGTATCGCGACCCAGGCGGAGCGCGGCCTGGTCGTGCCCGTGGTGCGGCGGGCCGACCGGTTGAGCGCCCGCGAACTGGACCCCGAGATCCGGCGGGTCGTGTCCACGGCTCGCGACGGCGCCGCCCCCGAAGCGCCAGGGACGTTCACGCTCAACAACTACGGCGTGTTCGGCGTCGACGGCAGCGCGGCGATCATCAACCACCCCGAGGTCGCCATCCTCGGCATGGGCCGGATCGTGCCGAAACCGTGGGTGGTGGACGGGCAGATCGTGCCGCGCCGGATGACGCAGTTGTCGCTCGTGTTCGACCACCGGGTGTGCGACGGCGGCACGGCGGCGGGTTTTCTCCGGTTCGTCGCGGACGCGGTGGAAAACCCGCTGTCCGCACTCGCCGATCTCTAGCGCCTACGGCGCCGGATCCGCCAACGACCGGGTCATCCGCACCCGGCTCCCGTCGTCCCCCGGCGAAATCTCCACCTCGGTCATCAACGCCCGCATCAACCCGACCCCGCGGCCACGGATGCCGGGGTCGGACGGCGGCGTACGCCACGTGCCGTCGTCGGTGATGACGATCTCCAACCCGTCCTCACCGACCGCCGCGGTCAGGGTCAGCAACCCGTCCGGCCGCCCCGCGTACCCGTGCTCGATCGAGTTCGTGCAGGCTTCGTCCACGGCCAGGATCACGTCGGCGGCGGGCTCGTCCGGCACGTTCGACTCCGCCAGCCACCGCCGCAACTCCCGCCGCATGTCCACCAGGCTCGACGGTTCGGCGGGCAGATCCAGCCGCAGCGGCCCCGGCGGGTGCACGTAGACCAGCACGGCGACATCGTCGTTGTGCCCACTGGCCGGGAGCAGCTTGGCCAGCAGGTGCTCGGTGATCTCCGCGGGCCTGCGGGCGGGCACCTCACGCACCGTCGCGCGGGCGTTCTCGATCGCCTCGTCGATCGGCAGCCCGTGACGCTCGACGAGGCCGTCGGTGTAGAGCAGCAGCACCGATCCCGGCCGCAGCGGCACCGTCGCGCGTGGACGGTCCGCGGACCGGCGCACGGCCAGCGGCACGGACAACGCCTGATCCAGTAACGAATCCGTGCCGTCGTCGTGGCTGAGCACCGCCGAGGGGTGCCCGGCGCTGGAGTAGGTCACCACACCGGCGTCGGGGTCGACCACCGCGCAGAACACCGTGGTGCACAACGCTCCCGGGATCTGCCGGGCGAACCCGTCGAGCTGGTCCAGCGCCCGCGCCGGGTCGCCGTAACTGCGCAACAGCGCGCTGCACGCGCTGCGCAGCTGCCCCATCACCGCCGCCGCCGCGAGACCGCGCCCGACGCAGTCGCCGACGACCACCGCGATCCGGCCGTCCGGCAGGCGGGACACGTCGTACCAGTCGCCACCGACCTCCAGCGGGCGCACCGCGGGTTCGTACCGGACGGCGAACCCGCCGGGCAGATCGGTCGGGCCGAGGATGGCGTGCTGCAGCGTCAGGGCGACCGCGCGTGCCTGGTCGTAACTGCGCGCCCGGCCCAGCGCCTGCGCGAGCTGGGCGGCGAGCATCCCGAACAGGGCGCTGTCCTCGCCCTCCAGCGGCCGGTTCACGCGTTCGGCCCACACCACGGCGTCGTCGTCGCCGAGCGTGGTGCCCAGCTCGGTGCCGGTGGTGCCCGGCCAGATCCGGCCCGGCGCCCGCGCACGTGCCGCGTCCAGCCGCTCGTACAGTTCCGGGTCGAGCTCGTCGAACGACCCCGCCCCCGAAGCGCCCGCGACCAGCCCCTCGCTCTCCAGGCCCGGCCAGATCGCTGCCACCACCCGGGTCGCGTCGAGGACGGACCGCAGCGCGGCGACACCGGCGTCGAGCACTTCGGCCACGTCGGTGGCCGCCGCCAGCTCCGCGGTGAACGCGGCCAGCACCGCCTCCCGGTCGGCCACCTGCTTCTCCACCGTCACGTCCCGCAGCGTGCCGACCAGCCAGCCGCCGTCGGCCCTCGTGACCGTCAGCGCGACCCACACCCCGCTGCCGTCCGGGCGCTCGATCCCGAGCGATGCCTCGCGGCCGTCCCCGACGTAGGACACCAGGTCGTGGTCCGCCACGTCGTCGCCGTCCACCCACGGGTACGGCCAGGACATCGGCAGGCTTTCCGCGTCGTACCCGGTGATCGTCGCGAACGCCTCGTTCGCCTCGACGATCGTGCCGCGTCCGTCCGCGACGAACACGCCCTCCCGCAACGACTCGACCATCGCCCTGCGGAACTCCGACTCGTTGCGCCGCAGGGCGGCGAGCGCGAGGTTGGCCCGCACCCGTGCCAGCAGTTCCACGCCGGAGAACGGCTTCGGCAGGTAGTCGTCGGCGCCTGCTTCCAGCCCGGACACCGCGGCCTCGACCCCCGCCCGCGCCGAGAGAAACAGGATCGGCACGGACTTCGTGGCCGGTTCCGCGCGCAGCGCCCGCAACAGCCCGAACCCGTCCAGGCGCGGCATCATCACGTCGGAGAGCACGAGGTCCGGCCGGTGGCGGCGCGCCAGCTCCAGTCCCTCGGCACCGTCCCGCGCGGTCAGCACCCGCCCGAGCGGGCGCAGCAGCCGCGCGATGAACCGGCTCAGGTCGGTGTTGTCCTCGACCACCAGCAGTGTCGGGGCCGCCTCGTCCGCTGGCGGCTCCGGTGCGTCACCGTCGACGCGCCACTGCAGGGCCTCGTCGTGGTAGGCCGGGGCCGCGGTGAGCGTGTGCTCGGCCGACGCGGGCGGCGGGCCGGCCGCCAGCGGCAACCGCACGGTGAAGGTGCTGCCGGAGCCCTCGGCCGACTCGGCCGAAACCGCACCGTCGTGCAACCGCGCCAGTTCCCGCACCAGCGCCAGCCCGATGCCGGCGCCCTCGTGGGACCGGCCCTCCCGGTCGCGAACGCGGTGGAACCGCTGGAACAACCGCGGCAGCTCGTCGGCGGCGATACCGGCGCCGGTGTCGGTGACGGTCAGTTCCGCGCGTCCGTCCCTGTCGTGCAGCCGGATCGCGACGCTGCCCTCGCGGGTGTACTTGAGCCCGTTGGACAGCAGGTTGAGGACGATCTTCTCCCACATCTCCGGGTCGACGCTGACCGCGCGGGACAACGGGGGACAGTCGATCTCGAACCTCAGTCCCGCGCGGCGCACGGCCGGGGCGAAGCTCTCCGCGATCTCCGTGGTCAGCGCGGCGAGGTCGTGCGGCGCGGCGTCCGGCTGCAGCCGCCCCGCCTCGATCTTGGCGAAGTCGAGCAGGTCGTTGACCAGGCGCCGCAGGCGCCGCGCGTTGCGGTGCACCAGCTCCAGCCGCTCGCGCTGCCCCGGCGGCAGCGGCTCGGTCTCATCGGCGAGCGCGTCCTCGGCCGGTCCGGCGATCAGGGTGAGCGGGGTACGGAACTCGTGGCTGACGTTGGCGAAGAACTCGCTCTTGGCGCGGCCCAGTTCGGCCAGCGCCTCCGACCGGCGCCGCTCGCCCTCGTAGGCGAGCGCGTCGGTGATCACGCTCGACACCTGACCGCCGACCAGCTCCAGGAAGGCCACGTAGTCGGCGTCGAGCGCCTGGTAGGCCGACACCCCGAGCACCAGCGCACCGGCCGGTTCGGGACGCCCTGCGGCGATCAGCGGCAGCACCACGGCCTCGTCCGGCGCCGTGGTCCCGACCACCACCGGCTCGACGAAGTCCGCCCCGAACCGCGCGCGCAGTCCGGAGCAGACCCGGGTTTCGCCGTCCCACAACGGCCACACCTGCCCGGCGTCGCGGTGGAGCACCGCGGGCGCGGCCCGTTCCCCCGGCCCGACGCCGTAGGACGCGGCCAGGGACGCCTGCCCGTCGTCGAACAGGTACGCCAGCGCGAACGGCAGGTCCCCGCCGTGCCCGCTCAGGGCGGTGATCGCGGACCGGCCCGCCTGGGAGACCGACGCGGCGGCGGAGACCTCACCGAGATCGTTGAGGACCGCGAGCCGCCGCTGCCGGATCACGTGCACCGTCGTGTCCTGCGCCGCGACCAGGACTCCCAGTACGTCGCCCTCTTCGGTGCCGATCGGGCTGCAGGAGAAGGTCCAGTAGGTCTCCTCCAGGTAGTTGTGGCGGTCCAGGAACAGCAGCTGGTCCTCGGAGTAGGTGGCGCCCCTGCCCGCCATCACGTGCCGTGCCAGCGGGCCCAGCTCGGCCCACGCCTCCGCCCAGCACTCCGACGCCGGGCGGCCGAGGTAACGCGGGTGCTTCTCGCCCATCGCGGGCCGGTAGGCGTCGTTGTAGAACACCGTCAGTTCCGGCCCCCACCACACGAGCATGGGGAACCGCGACGACAGTGCCATCCGCAGCGCCGCGTGCAGGTCCGCGGGCCAGTCCTCGACCGGGCCCACCGGGGTCGCCGACCAGTCCCGGCCCGCGATCATCGCCCCCATGTCCCCCAGTGTGTCCACAGTGGACTTGCGTGCCGGTCGTGCCATCGATCCGCTCAACCCTCACCCTGGGTCAGGGCGCGGTCGACCGATTCGGACACCGTGAACACCTGCCGCAGATCTGCCGCCTCCAGCGCCCGCAGCACCACTCGGCTGGAGGCGACCAGGCGCAACGGCGTGCCCCCTTCGGCGCACCGCTGCTCGGCCTCCACCAGCACGGACAGCCCGGCCGAGCCGAGGAAGTCCACGCCGGACAGGTCGACGACCACCGGCCGCGGCGCCCGCGCCGCGCCCCGCGCCTGATCCAGCTCACTGATCAGGGCCGGCGCGGAACACAGGTCCACACCGCCGGTCACCGTGACCACGACCGCATCCGGCGTCACGCGGTGACGCACCGCGAAAACTTCCTCGGACAACGGAACCTCCGGGACACGCGACGGGCCTGCTCCTGGTGCGATCAGCCTAGTGCGGGACCGGGAGATCGGCATGGCTCCGGAACCGGCCTCAGCCCGCCAGCGCGGGCGCGGCGTAGGCCGCCAGCCGCTCCCGCACGTCCGCCGGATCCCGGACCGGCGGTTCGAGAACCCCGCTGGAGACGCCGTCACACAGGTCCTCGGCGAACCGCGCCACCACCCGCGGCGCGGGCAGCACATCGGAGCCGAGATAGGACAGGACGATCAGGTCCTCACCGCAGTGGGACTCCACGACCAGCGACCAGCCGGTGTCCTCGCTCCAGATGAGCGCGGCGTCGCGGTCGCGGAACCGCGGCAACCGCCGTTCCAGAGCCAGATAGGCGTTCGCCGGTGGTGGGTCCAACTGCACGAAATAGGCGTTGCCGCGCAATCCCAGCGCCTCGGTCACCAGTCGCACATAACGTCGCAATCCCCGTGCCTGTGCGTCCTCGTATTCCAGGTACATCTACCCTCGCACTCCACCCACCAGCTGACCGGCGCGCCGCACCGCTCCTCGGCGGCGCCGCGCCGGAAACCGGCCCCTTGACGGGTTTGAAACCGCTCATGGCCCAGCGGGACTACCCCGGATGCGCGACGGTCAAACCCGCTTTCTCACGGTGGGTGCACGTGGCCATGATCACGCCTTCTGGCTGGGTGACTCCTCACCCTCGATGGTGAACGAGCCGAGCAGACCGGTGATGTCCAGGATCCGCCGCGCGTACCGGTCCACGTTGGCCAGCCTGACCGTCCCGCCCTTGTCCTCCGCGTGCGTTTTCGCCCTGATCAGCGCGCTGATGCAGGCCGAGTCGAAGAACTTGAGGCCCTCGAAGTCGAGCACCAGGTGGACCACACCCGACCCGAGCAGCTTCTCCACCGCCTGGTCCAGCTGGTCGACAGCCCCGTGGTCGATCTCGCCGAGCAGCAGCACCCGTCCGGTGTCACCACCGGTCTCCGTGCGCACCACGGAAGCCGTGGCAGACCTGGTCGCGCCTTCGTCCGTCGTCATGGTCGAACTCTCTCCAAAATCGTGGCGTCGGCTTCGGCCCCGGTTGTCGCCCGGCGCCCGTGTGCAATAAGTTTGCCGCAACGCAATGGATCTCGTGGATCGTGCTCGCGTGCCTGCGACCTTCCACCATGCTGGAGCCTGGGAGCGATGACGACAACCTCCGACCGCCAGACCACGTCCGCGGTGAGCGAATTCCTGGACGCTCAAAAGGAAACGATCGTGACGCAGTGGGCGGACTCACCGTTCTTCCGCTCGGTGGCCCAGGATTCCGATCAAGCGGCGGGCGACAGCGCCGAGATCCTGCGGGGGCTGCGCAAGGCGATCACGGCCGGGGACGCCGACAGTCCGGCCGCCGAGGGGTTCGAGGAGCTGCGTTCGCTGCTGACCGCGCTCGCCTCCCAGCTCGACGGCAACGAAGGCGTGACCCCGCGCACGGCGGTGCAGGTGAGCGAGCTCAAGCAGCCGCTGCTGCGCCTGTGGCAGGAGACGGCTGAGGCCGACCTGCTCACCGCGGGCGCCCTGCTGCTGTCCAGCGCCGTGGACACCCTCCGGCTCGTCCTCGTCGAAGCCGCGCTCGCCGCGGCCAAGGACACCCTCGCGATCCAGCGCGAGCAGCTGACCGAGCTGTCCACCCCGGTCATCAAGCTGTGGGACGGCGTGCTCGCGATCCCGCTGATCGGCACCCTGGACAGCATGCGCAGCCAGGTCGCCACCGAAAGCCTGCTGCAGGCGATCATGACCCAGCAGGCGAAGGTCGCGATCCTCGACATCACCGGCGTCCCGACGGTCGACACGATGGTGGCGCAGCACCTGCTCAAGACGGCGATGGCGGCCCGGCTGATGGGTGCCGAATGCGTCATCAGCGGTATCCGGCCGCAGATCGCGAACACCATGGTGCAGCTCGGCATCGACCTCGGCGAGGTCGCCACCCGCGCCCGGCTGGCCGACGCGCTCGCCTACGCCCTGAACCGCCTGGGCCTGCAGGTCGGCGCCGCGGCGGGGCCGGGCGTGGTCTGATGTCCGCCGTCCCCATCGTCAACCTGAACGGTGTCCTGCTGGTCACCATCCAGGAAGAGCTCCTCGACCGGTCGGTGGCCGAGTTCGAAGAGGAACTCACCGAAAAGGTCGTCGAGACCCGCGCCAGGGGCGTGCTCATCGACGTGTCCGTGCTGGACATCATCGACTCGTTCCTCGCCCGCACGCTGCACGACATCGCGGCCATCACGTCGCTGATGGCCGCGCGCACCGTGGTGGTCGGGATGCGTCCTGCGGTGGCGCTCACCCTCGTCGAACTCGGGCTGACACTGCCCGGACTGGACACCGCGCTCTCCGTCGAGGAGGGTCTTTCGCTTCTCGCCCCGCCTCCGGGGCCCGCGCGGACGGCGCTGCGGTGACACGCGCGCCTTCGTCGAGCACGGTCGCCATCCACGACGAGTACGACATCGTGCACGTGCGGCACGCCGCCAGGGAGGCGGCCTCCACCGCGGGGTTCAGCCTCGTGCAGCAGACGAAGCTGGTCACCGCCGCCAGCGAACTCGCCCGCAACGCCCTGGTCTACGGCGGTGGCGGTCAGGCGGAGATCGCCACGGAGGACCTCACCGGCAATCCGACGGTCCGGATGACCTTCACCGACAAGGGCCCTGGCATCCCGGACATCGACGCGGCCATGGCGGACGGGTTCACCACCGGTTCCGGCCTCGGTCTCGGCCTCGGCGGCGCCAAGCGGCTCGCCGACCACTTCCGGATCGAGTCCAGCCCCGGCCACGGCACCAGGGTGGAGATCAGCATGTCCGTGCGGCGAATCGCCGGCCCGTGAACCGCGACGACCTCGTCGTCACCGAATCCAGCCACGTGGGACGCGCGCGGGTGATCGCCGCGTCGGCCGCGGCCCGCGCCGGGCTGCCGCTGGACCGGGTGCACCGGGTGTCGCTCGCCGCCACCGAACTGGCCTCCAACCTGCTCAAACACGCTGGTCGCGGAATTTTCAGCGTGGTGCGGGCACCGGGCGGGCTGGACGTACTGGCGGTCGACACCGGGCCCGGGATCGGCCGGGTCGAGGACAGCATGCGGGACGGCTACTCGACCGTCGGCACGCTCGGCGGTGGCCTCGGCGCGGTCCGCCGCGCGGCCGACGTGTTCGACGTCTACAGCAGGCGCGGCCAGGGCACCGCGGTGCTCGCGCGGTGGCACGGCGATCCGGTCCGGCTGCCCGGCGGGGTGCGGATCGGCAGCGCCATCCTCACCGCGCCGGGCGAGACCGAGTGCGGCGACCAGTGGACCGCGGTCTCCACGAACGACACCGTGACCGTCGCGGTGAGTGACGGGCTCGGCCACGGACGGTTGGCGGCCAGGGCCAGTGACGCGGCGATCTCCACCGTCGCTTCGCACACCGAGCTGCGCCCGGCTCGTATCCTGGAGCTGATGCAGCCGTCCCTCGCTTCCACCCGCGGCGCGACCGTGGCCGTCGCGCAGATGACGCCGTCGGAGGGGCGCCTGCGCTTCTGCGGCGTGGGCAACGTGTCCACCCGCTTCTATCCGGAGCCCGGCGGCCCCGTGCAGCGCATCGTGTCCCGCCACGGCATCGTCGGTGTCGCCGCGCGCCCGCGCCCGTCCGACTCCGCGTACGAGTGGTCCGCGCGCAGCTGGCTGGTCCTGCACAGCGACGGCATCACCGACAAGTGGAGCACTTCGGACTGGCCCGGTCTGTTCCACCACGATCCCGCCACGATCGCCGGGTGGATCCTGGGCCAGCGCGGCCGCGGACGGGACGACGCCTGCGTGGTCGTGGTCACGGGAGGCGGGCGATGACGACGCAGCGTGACGAGACGGCCGAGGAGGTGCTCCGGGACCTGCGCGAAACCATCGCGCGGCAGGAGAAGGAGCTGCGGCTGCACCAGTCCGAGCTGGAGAAGACCAACGCCGGGCTGCTGGCCCTGCACGCCGAGGTCGAACTGCAGCGGCAGCGTTCCGCGTTCCTGGACGAGGTGGGCCGCAGCGTGTCGGCCTCGCTGCGCGGCCGGGAGGTCGTGGAGGCGCTGATCGCGCTCATCGAACGGGAGAACCTGGCCGGCTGCGCCGGGGTCTGGCTGGCTGCGCCGGAGAGCCGCGGCCTCAAGCGGCTGCCCCATCCGGGCAGCGTGCCGGACTCCGACGTCAAGCGGGTCGCGGCGAGCCGGCAGCCGCACGTCGAACCGAAGCGGCTGCTGCTGCCGCTGACCGTGGGCCCGCACCTGCTGGGCGTGCTCGAACTGCACCGCGACGTCGCGTTCACCGAGGAGGAGATCCCGTTCCTCACCGAGGTCGCCGCCCGGTCGGCGGTCGGGCTGCGCAACGCGAACGAGTACGAGCGGGAACGGGAGCTGGCCGAGCGGCTCCAGCACGCGATGCTGCCCACCCTGCCCACCCCGGACGATCTGGAGCTGTGCGCCCGGTACCGGCCCGCCGCGACCGGGGTGAACATCGGCGGTGACTGGTTCGACGCGTTCGCCCGCGCGGACGGCACGATCGTGCTCACCGTCGGTGACGTCACCGGTCACGGGCTGGATGCCGCCGTGGTCATGGGGAAGCTGCAGAACGCCCTGCGTGCCTACGCCGCCGAGGGCCACGGCCCGGCGGAGGCGCTGCGGCTCACCCACCACGTGCTGCGTGGCCTGGACAGCAACCTGTTCGCCACCGCCGTGGTCGCCGACCTGACGCCGGAGAACGGCCGGATCCGCTGGGCCAGCGCCGGGCATCTGCCGATGTTGATCCGCGGCCGGAGAGGATTGCGGTTCCTGGAACGGCCCAACGCGCCGATGCTCGGCGTGCCGTTCGCGTTCGCCATCGAGGAGCACGAGGAGACGATCGAGCCGGGCTGCGATCTGCTGCTCTACACCGACGGGCTGGTCGAGCGCCGCGCCGAGGTGCTCGACGACGGCCTGGACCGGTTGACCGGCGCGTTCCGCGCGATCCGCGACCTGCCGACGGACGAGGCGGGCGACCGGATCCTCGCCGAGATGCTGGGCCAGGACGAGCACGACGACGACGTGTGCCTGCTGCTGTGCCGGTGGTCGGCGCGATCGGGGCCGCCGGCGCGTCACGGTGCGCGGCGCGCGTCCGCTCCGCGGTGAAGCTCAGCCCGGGACGGCGAACTCCGCCCACACCCACTTGCCGTCCGCGCCGGTCTCGTATCCCCACGCCTCGCTGAGCGCCTCGACGATCACCAGGCCGTTGCCGCGCACCGGGTCCTGCTCGGCGGGGCGGGGCACCGGGACCTGCGCGTCGGAGTCCCACACCCGCAGCGTCAGCCGGTCCTCGCACTGCCGCAGCACCACGGTGACCTCGCCGCGGCCGTGCTCGACCGCGTTGGTGACCAGCTCGGAGGCCGCCAGCACGATGTCGTCGCGGGTGTCGTCCGGGATCTTCCACACCTGGAGCGCCGAGGTGGCGAACTCCCTGGCCTGCCCGGCCGCCGGTGCGTCCTCCGGCAACCGCGTCACGGCGCGCCGCCACGGGAACGGCTCGGTATGGTGCTGAGTCGGGCGATGGGCACCGTCGGTCCTCACGTGTCCTCCCGGTCCTCCCGCCAGTGGTTCCTGCTCGCCATGCGTCTACCTCGGTGGTTCCCCATCGGGGGATGGATACACACATTCCGACCCGGTCCTCACTCGCGGTGAGTGCCGGTTAGGATCGTCGGACGGTTGAGCCGCCAGCCTGTTGCCGTGGCGGCGGTTCCCCGGGTGACCGTGCAGCTTCCTTCTGGGCCCGCCGACGGCAGGACGCGGCGAACGACGACGGTAGGAGGTATCTCGGGTGACCACCGAGTTGCGTGTCACGCGACGCCTCATCGACGGAGCCATCGTGGTCTCGGCGGTCGGTGACGTCGATCTGACCAGTGCGCCGGACCTGGAGGCCGAGGTGCAGTCCGCCTGTGCCGACGCCCAGCCACCCGGCCCCGTGGTGGTCGACCTGTCGGGGGTGTCGTTCCTGGGGAGCATCGGGCTGAGCCTGCTGGTGAGCGCGCAGCAGAAGTGCCAGGAAAACTCGCTGGAGCTGCGGGTGGTGGCCACCAGCCGTGCCGTGCTGCGCCCGCTGGAGGTCACCCGGCTCGACGAGCAGTTGCGGATCACGGGTTCCCTGGACGAGGCCGTGGCCCCGCCCGCGACCGAAGCGAGCTGATTGCTTTCCGCGCGGCCGGGGTACTCGCCACCGGTGAGCCCAGACATGGTCGTGGTGAGTCGTCAGGTCCCCGTCCCGCCCGAGCGGGTGTTCACCGTGCTGGCCGACGGCTGGACCTACGCGAGCTGGGTGGTCGGCGCCGCGCACATCAGGCAGGTGGACAGCCACTGGCCCCGGACCGGTTCGCGGATCCATCACAGCGTCGGCCCGTGGCCGGTCAACGTCCGCGACGTGACGTGCGTGCTGGCGGTCGAGGAGAACGAGCTGCTCGAACTGGAGGCCCGCCTGTGGCCGGTCGGCGCCGCGAAGATCACCCTCACCCTGACCGCCGATCACGGGGGCGGCACGGAGATCTCCATGGGCGAGAAGCTGATCCGGGGGCCGTTGAGCGTGCTGCCGAACGCGGTGCAGGCCGCGATGCTGGCCCCACGTAACACCGAAGCGCTCAAGCGCCTGGCGGACATCGCCGTACACCGCGATTAGCGGCGCCAGCGCCGTGCACGAAGCCCGCTGGGTGGTCATCCCGTCACCGGCCCGCCCGGCGGGGACTATCCCTTGATCTCCGGACCGCGCCGTCGCGCGGCGAGGTGACCGCTGGGCCGGTCTTGGCTCGCTTGGGTTGCCGGGCGGCGGTTTCCGCCCGTCAGGAGTAGATCATGCGGTTCGCGGCCTTGATCGTCGCGCCGTAGAGGCCACCGGCAACGCCGTTCCTGGCCAGGGCCGCGCGGGCCGCGTTGGCGCCTGCGGCTCCGTGCACCGCGCCGCCAGGGTGGGCCGATGCGCCGGCCAGGAAGAGTTTGTCCACTGGCGTGTCGGCGCGCGAGAGGCCGGGGACCGGGCGGAAGACGAACTGCTGGTGGATCGCCGCCGTGCCGGCGTTGATGGCGCCTTCGGACAGGTTCCGGTCGTGTGATTCGAGCTCGGCGGGACCCTGCACGCACCTTCCCCGGATCAGGTCCCCGAACCCGGGTGCGCGCTGCTCCACGACATTTTGCATCCGATCCGCGTAAGCCTCCAGGCGGGACCGGTCCCAGCGTCCGCCTCGCGGCACGTGCGTGTAGGCCCACACCGATTCCGTGCCCTCGGGAGAACGCGCCGGGTCCGTCGTGGTCATCTGGCCCAGCAACAGGAACGGACGGTCGGGCACGCGCGCGCGAGCCAGGTCGGCGCCGTAACCGGTGAGGCCGTCGAGGTCGGCGTCGAGGTGCACCACGCCCGATCGCCGCGCCTCCTCCGCAGTCCACGGGATCTTCCCGGACAGCGCCCAGTCGACCTTGATCGTGGCGTTGTCCCACTGGAAGCGTTCCAGATCGGACAGCAGCCGGGACGGCAGGTGGTCCTCGCCGACCAGATCGCGGTACAGGGCAGGTGCAGGCACGTCGGCCAGGACCGCGCGCCGGGCCCGGACCAGTTCGCCGTGCACGTCCCGCACGCCCATCGCCCGGTTGCCCCCGATCAGCACGTTGCGCACCGCCCGGTTGCACTCGACCCGCCCACCACGGTCGGCGAGCCGGCGCACCAGGGCAGCGATCAGGCGGTCCGCGCCGCCCTCCGGCACCGGGAAACCGACATCCTGCCCCACCATCCCCAGCAGCCACCCGAACACCCCGCTGCCCGCGTTGTCCGGGCCGAGATCGGTGTGCAGGGCGTTTCCGGCGAACAGCAGCCTCGCGCCCTCGCCGTCGAACAGTTCCTCACCGAGACGCCGCACCGGCAGCGTCACCATCCGGACGAGGCGGAGCGTTTCGGCGACCCCGATCCGGCGCACCAGCTTCGACGCGGACCGCACCGGCGGGAACGGCCGCAGCACGGATTCCAGCAGATCGTGGCGCACCCGCTGCCACTGATCGAACGCGGCGCGCCACGCGTCGGCGTCCTTCGCCGCGAACCCAGCCACCGAAGCGGCCGTCTCGTCGACGTCCCGCGACAACGTCACGCACCGGTCGTCGGCGAGGACGTGCGCGAGCACCAGCGGCGCGTGCTTCCACACCAGACCGTAGGAGTCCAGCCCCAGCTCCCGCAGCACCGGGGACGCGGCGCCGAGCGGGTAGAACGCGCTGCACAGATCGCTGCGGAACCCGGGCGCGGTGATCTCGGCGCTGCGCACGGCACCGCCCGGCTCGGGCTGGGCCTCCAGCACCAGCACGCTCCATCCGGCGTCGGCGAGCACGTTGGCCGCGACGAGCCCGTTCTGGCCCGCCCCCACGACGACCGCGTCGACGGTTTCGGTCACAACGCCCCCTCAAGCCTGGGTCTGGCGGCTGGGACGACCCAGCCGGATGTCAGCCAACCTGCCCAGCCACGATCGCGCATCCCGTGGCGCCAGTGGCCCGCTGCCCGCTCCGCTGCCGTCGCGCATTCCGGCGATCACCTCGGCCAGTGCCTCCGTCGCGTCGTGGCGCGGTTGCCAGCCGAGGTGGGCGCGGGCGCGGCTGGTGTCGACCAGCGGGACCTGATCGGCCAGCGCGAGCCAGCCGGGATGCATCGGCTGGAGACCGAATCGCCACGTCGGCAGGGCCACGCCGGTGACCAGCCGCCGTGGCACCGGCACCCGGAACCCGCCCAGCAGCCCGGCGAGGTCGTGCACCCCCAGCACCGGTTCGGCGGCCAGGTTGTAGGCGCCCTCCGCGCGCCGCTCCAGCAGGAGGCAGATCGCATCGGCGACGTCGTCGGCGTGCACGACCTGGCCGCGCAACCCGCTCCACAGCGGCACCGGCAGACGGCGGTCGCCGATCAGCGCGGTGGGCACCAGCGGGCTCAGCGTCCAGCGCGCGAGCTGGGCACCGGAGTCGTGCTGGGCGACCGCGCAGGGCCGGAACACCGCGACGCGGACCCGCGGGTGCTGACGGGCGAACAGCTCGACCTGGCGTTCCAGCCGGGCCTTGTCCCGGCTGTAGGCGCTGCCGGGAACGCCGGTGCGCGGCCAGTCCTCGTCGACCCGTGTCCAGCGCGGGCCCGGCGTGTAGGCGGCAACTGACGATGCGCAGACCAGGTGCCGCACCCCGGCGCCGGCGACGGCCGCCAGCACTTCCTGGGAGCCTTCGACGTTGGTCCGGCCGCGGGGCGGCTCGTCGGCGCCGGGGTGGATCGCCCACGCCAGGTGCACCACCGCATCCGCCCCCGCGAACACCTTCGGCAGCACGTCCGGGGCCTGGTCGGAGCCCAGATCGCAGTCGACCCACTCCGCCGCGTCGTAGGGCGGGCCCCCCTCCGGCTTCCGGCGCGCGAGCCCCACCACGTCCCAGTCCGGACGCCGAGACACCGCACGCAGGAAGGCCGTCCCGATGTTCCCGGACGCACCCGTCACCACGACCCTCATGCCAGCCGTGTTCCACCCGCGGAGCCACCCTAACCATCCCGCTCACCCCCGCACTCCATTCCACAGTGGACACCCGGCGCCCCCATGCCACCTTCGTGGCGTCGGACGCCGCCGATGCCACAGTGGGGAGCGTGGTCCGGCCCGCTTCTCCGGGCTTCTGTTCGCGCTCGCCCCGGCGCCACGTATGATCTCGCCAGCGTCAAGCAGCCGGCGCGCCACCGCCGTTCACCGGCGGACGGCCCTACTGAGGCGAGAGGCTTGACGATGAACGAGTTCCGGCGCACACCGCCCTGCCCGCGCGTAGCCGCACCCCCTGGGCCCCGGTTCCGATCCCCCCGCTGATCCCGGCCCCCCCCACTTCGCGGCACCCGTCCACCGCCCGCCCTTCCGCGGCGGCCCGGCGGTGTGCCCGGCAGCAGCGCACACGCGGAGAGAACCGACACATGAACAGACCCGAGCGGCAGGCACCCCTGGCCAGGCTCGACGACGTCACCGCCGCGCTGGAGAACCTGCGCGGCGGCATCGACGAAGAGGAACCGCTGGACGCGGTCCTGCAGCGGCTCGCCGAGACCGCGGTCAACGCGATCTCCGACGCCGACGCGGTCAGCGTCACCGTCCTCGACGAGACCGGGCCGCACACGGCGGCCATCACCCACGACGACCTGATCGGCATCGACCAGGCCCAGTACACCGCGGGTGAGGGGCCGTGCCTGCTGGCGGTCCGCACACACGAGCCGGTCCGCGCGGTGTCCAAACCGGACGGTGGCTGGCCCGCTTTCGCCGCCGCCGCACAGGAGTGCGGCGTGCTGGCCTACCTCGCGGTGCCCCTGCTGCTGGGCACCGGCAACCAGGACGGCGAGGAACTGGTCGGATCCCTGAACCTGTACAGCCGCGTCGACGGCGCCTTCGACCCGTTCGACCAGAAGCTGATGCGGCTGTTCACCGGCGCGGCCTCGGCGGCCATCAGCAACGCGCGCCGGTGGTACCACGCGCGTCAGCAGATCCGGCACCTGGAGAACGCCCTGACCTCGCGGGCGGAGATCGACCAGGCCAAGGGCGTGCTGATGGCGGTGCACGGGATCAGCGCGACCGAGGCATTCGACCGGCTGGTGGACCAGTCGCAGCGGCAGAACACCAAGCTCCGTCAGGTCGCGATCGCCCTGCTGGACTCCGTGCGGTCCCGCTGAACCGCCCGGCGCCGTGTTGGCCGTTCGCGGCGCCGTGTTGGCCGTTCCCGGCGCCGTGTTGGCCGTTCGCGACGGGTCAGCGGTCAACGGGGTGGGGCGGCTGGCCGTCGCATGGTCACGCGGGGCCAGCGGTCCAGGCCCCGCGCCGCCTCCTCCTCGCGGATCCGGCGCAGCCCTGGCGAAAGCTCGTCCGCACCCAGGCGCACGAAGCCGCACCGCTCGTAGTACGGCGCGTTCCACGGCACCTCGGCGAACGTCGTCAACGTCAGCGCCGGGTGGCCCGCCCGGGCCGCCTCCTCGATCAGCGCCCGCCCGATCCCGCGCCGCGCCACGGAGGCGTGCACGGACACCTGCTCGATGTGCAGACCACCATCGACCGGCGCCGCCACCAGGTACGCGACGGGATCGGTCAGCACCGCCACCCACGCGAACGGGTAGCGCGCCAGCTCTTCCGGCGTGGGCAGGTCGTCGTCGGCGATTTCGGGCATTCCGATGTCCCGGAAGCACTCGCCCGCGGAGCGTTCGATCTCCGGCAGGTGTGTGAAGTCGGCCGGATCGGCCGCTCGGATGCGCATGACCACAGTGTGGCGGGGTAGCACCCCCTCGATGTCACGATTTTTGTCCCCCTGGTACTGGCTCGGACGCGCCTGCCGGTTCCCGGGCCGGGAACGGGAGGCCGTCCAGCAGGCGCTCAAGATGGCGCTGGCCGCCGTACTGGCGTGGCTCCTCTCGCGCCTGGTGATCCCGTCGCCGCAGTCGTTCATCGCGCCCTACGCCGCGGTGTTCCTGATGACCACGACGGTCTACCGCTCGGTCACCAACGCCGTGCAGCAGACCAGCGCGCTCCTGCTCGGGCTCGCGGTCGCCTATTTCGCGGCCCACCTGATCCCGCAGCCCGCCGTGGCGCTCGCGGTCGCGGTGTTCGTCGGCATGCTGCTGGGCCAGTGGCACTCGTTCGGCGAGAGCGGTATCTGGGTCGGTGTCACCGCGCTGCTGATGATCTCCTACGGCACCGCGGGCAACCTCCTCTACCTCGCGGAGCGGATGGGCGAAAGCCTGCTCGGCGCCGCGATCGGCCTCGCGGTCAACACGGTCATCCTGCCGCCGGTTCACCTGCGGCACACGCGTGAGGCGGTCACGGCGCTGGCCGGTGAGGTGCGCGACCTGCTGCATTCGATGGCGGACGACCTGACCGACGACTGGGACGCCGACACCGCCTCCCGCTGGCTGCGGCACGCCCGCCGTCTCGACTCGACGGTCGCGCGGGCCGACGAGGCCGTCAGCTGGGGGCGCGAGAGCGTGCGCTTCAACATCCGCTGGCTGGTCCGCCGCCACCGCTGGCACACTCCCCTGCCCTCGTCCTTCGAATCGCCCCTGAGCGTCCTGAAGGAAGTCTCCGAGCAGGTCAAACGCATCGCCGAAGCCCTCGTGACCGCGAGCCAGCACGACGATCTCGATCCGGACTTCATCGCCGGTTACGCCCAGCTGCTCGACGAACTCGCCGACGCGGTCGCCTGCCTGGACCAGTCCGAGGACCGGCTCGGCGAGCTGCCCCGGCACCTCGACCACGTCTCGGCACGCCACCGCGAGCTGGCCCGGTGGGTGCGCCTGGACCGGGAAACGACCGTGGCCCGCCAAGCCGAGGACGCCGCACTGCTCGCGGTCGCCCGCTCCACCCGCGTACTGGAATCCGCCGCCCCGCGTTAACGGCCCGCGAGCAGTTCCTCCATCTCGCTCAGGACCTCGGCCGTGGGCACGGTGGCCACGAACGAATCGTCGTGCTCGCAGCGCGGCAGGTCCTCGCGTGTGCAGTCGACCCCGCACACCGGGCACCGCGACGTCCACGAGATCAGCACCCGGTGCCGCGAACGGCCCAACGGCCCCGCGTTCACCACGTTGCCCATCCAGTAGACGCTGACCGTCGGCGCGCCGACCGCGGCCGCCAGATGGCGTGGCCCGCTGTCATTGCCCGCGAACGCCTTGGCCCTGGCCAGGACGCCGATCAGCGCGGACATGCTCAGCGACGTCAGCGGCCGCGCCCCGGCCTGCGACGCGACCCGCTCGACCAGGTCCCGTTCGTCCGGCGCGCCGATCACCACGACGCCGCAACCGGCGCCGGCGAGTTTCGCCGCGACCTCCGCGAAGCGTTCCGCCGGCCAGCGGCGGCGCGGATCGCCCGCGCCGGGGTGGAACACGACCAGCGGATCGGGCAGACCGTCGAGGACCTCGTCGGCGGTAGCGCGGTCCGCGTCCGTCACCGCGATGGACGGTTCCAGCTCGACCGGCGGCGCGCCCGCCAGCCCCGCGACCTCCAGCGCACGCAGGACCTCGTGCTGGTAGTACCGGAACGGCAGCCAGCGGTCCGCCTCCGCCGCGTCCGGGGTGCGGGCGCCGACCAGGTACTTCGGGTCCAGCTTCCGCAGGAACGGGTTCGAGTTCCGCCCGCCACCGTGCAGCTGCACGGCCAGGTCGACCGGTTTCAGCGCGTCGAACCACGCCTGCTGCTCCGACTCGTCGAACGGCTGTCCGGCGGGCTCGTGCACGTTGGGGTAGGGCGGCAGCGGCCACACCTCGGTGACCGGCGCGGGGCGCCCGTCGAACAGCGCGCGGTGCAGTTCCGTGCCCAGCAACACGATCTCCGCGGCGGGGTAGGCGGCGCGCAGCGCGGTCATGGCGGGCACCGCGAACAGCAGGTCGCCCAGCCCACCGCCGCGCAGCACGGCGATCCTGCGCACGTCGGGCCACTTCGCTTCGATCGGGCCGACCGACGGCCCGTGCTCCGAGTTCACCACGAGCGGAAGGTGCCCGTTTCCGCAGGCAGCAAACGGAAATGTTTCGCGAGCCAAGATCCGGCTACTGGTGGAGGAGGAGAAGGAGTGGAGGTGGACATGGCAGGCGAGACCAAGGACGTGGCCCCCATCACGCCGGACCTCGTCCGGCTGGTGTCGGAGACCGCGCCCACGGTCGTGGTGCTCGGCGACGCGATCCTGGACGTGTGGCTGTCCGGCCACTGCGAACGCATCTGCCGGGAGGCCCCGGCACCGGTGGTCGACGTGGGAGCGCGCGCCACTTCACCCGGTGGGGCGGCCAACACCGCCGCGAACCTGGCCGCGCTGGGCGCACGGGTGAAGTTCGTCAGCGTGGTCGGCGACGACGAGCCGGGTCGCGAACTGGCCGCGCTGCTGGAGCGGCACGGCGTGGACACCGGCAACCTGCTCACCGCGTCGTCACGGCGCACCATCAGCAAACAACGCGTGGTCGCCGACGACCAGGTCCTGCTGCGTTTCGACGAGGGTGAGCGCGACGACCTGCCGTCGGGCGAGGCCAACCGGCTGACGGCAGCCCTCGAACGGGCGCTGGCCGGCGCGGACGCGCTCATGGTGTGCGACTACGCCAACGGCCTGCTCGGGACCGCACCGCGCCAGGCGGTGGCACGGTGGCGGGCGGACATTCCGCTGCTGGTGGTCGACGCCCACGACTTCGAGCAGTGGCAGCACGCCCGTCCCGACCTCGTCACACCCAACGCCGCCGAGGCCGCGAGCCTGCTCGGCGCGGACCTGCCGGAGGACGGCGAAGCGCGGGCGCGCCTGTTCGAGGACGAGCGCGGCACCCTGCTCGACAAGACCGGTGCCGCGGCCGCCGTCGTGACCATGGACCGGCACGGCGCCATGCTGCTCACCGGCGAAGGCCGCGGCTACCGCACGTGGGCCGATCCCGCGCCGGAAAGCCAGGCCAGTGGGGCCGGGGACACCTTCGCCGCGGCTCTCGTGCTGGCGCGGGCGGCGGGCCTGCCCACCACCAGCTGCATCGAGCTGGCGCAGTCGGCGGCGGACGTGGTGGTACACAAGGACGGCACCGCGATCTGCACGCCCGCCGAGCTTTCCCTGGCGCTGAGCCGGGAACGCGAAGCCGCGGTGCCCGCGCAGGAACTGGCGCGGGCGGTCGTCGCGCACCGCGAGGCGGGCCGTCGGGTCGTGTTCACCAACGGCTGCTTCGACGTGCTGCACCGCGGTCACATCACCTACCTCAACGAGGCCAAGCGGCTCGGCGACGTGCTGGTGGTCGCGGTCAACTCGGACGAAAGCGTCCAACGGCTCAAGGGACCGGACCGCCCGGTGAACACGGCGCAGGACCGTGCCGCGGTGCTGTCCGCGCTCAGCTGCGTCGACCACGTCGCGGTGTTCGAGGAGGACACCCCGGTGGCGATGCTGGACCTGTTGCGGCCGCAGCTCTACGTCAAGGGCGGCGACTACACCGAGAACATGCTGCCGGAGGCGCCGACCGTGCGTTCCTACGGCGGCGAGGTGCGAGTGCTCGGCTACGTCGCCGACCACTCGACGACGTCGGTCATCGAGAAGATCCGGACATCGGCCCCGGTCGGGGAGGGCGCGTGAGCGTCGACGTCCTCATCCCCACCCGGAACCGGCCGTCCGAACTGGCCGTGACCCTGTCCGGCCTGGCCGCGCAGGACTTCGCGGACTTCGGCGTGCACGTCGCGGACCAGTCCGAAGAGGACGCTTCCTACGACGCCGCGCCCGCCCAGGCGATGGTCCGGGTGCTGCGGCACCGCGGCCACCCGGTTCACCTCAGCCGCAACCTGCCGCGCCGGGGGCTGGCGCAGCAGCGGTTCTACCTGCTGGAGCAGTCGAGCGCGGACCACGTGCTCTTCCTCGACGACGACGTGTGGCTCGAACCGGACGTGATCACACGGCTGCACTCGGCGATCACGGAGCTGGACTGCGGCGTGGTCGGCAACGCGGTCACCGGACTGTCCTATGTGGACGACCGGCGGCCACACGAGCTGGAGCCCTACGAAGAGTGGCCGGGACGTCCCGAGCCGGAGCAGGTCACGCCCGGCACACGCGAATGGCGGCGCTGGACGTTGCACAACGCGGCGAACCCGAGCCACCTGTCCGAACGCGTCGCCGACCGTCCCCGGTGGACGGCGTACAAGGTGGCGTGGATCGGCGGGTGCGTGATGTTCGACCGCGAGGCGCTGGTGAGCGTCGGCGGGTTCGGCTTCTGGCGCGAACTCCCGCCCGAGCACTGCGGCGAGGACGTGCTGGCACAGCTCAAGGTCGCCGCCAAGTACGGCGCGGCGGGCATCCTGCCCACCGGCGCCGTGCACCTGGAGTCACCGACCACGGTGGTGAACAGGGACACCGAAGCATTCGACGTCGTCTCCCCGTGAGGATCATGACTGAACTCGTTTCCCCGCAACGACTCCGGCTCCGCGACGAGTTCCTGCGGCGGGCCGCCGAGGAACTGTTCAAGCACGACGAGCGTGTCCGCGACCTCGACCTGGAGGTGCGGTTCGACGGCGGCGTCGCGCACCTGACCGGCTCCGTCCCCGAACGCGCGCACCTGGACACCGCCCGCGAGCTGATCGGGCGCCTGGACGGCGTGTTCGGCGTCTGGGACCGCGTGCGCGTCGGCGGCCGGGAGCCGCTGGTGCTGGACCTGGGCTGCGGCGGGCAGAAGCAGTACCCCGGCAACCTCGGCGTGGACCTGATGAGCACCGGCGAGGTGGACGTGCTGGCCGATTTGTCCCGGCCGCTGCCGTTCGCCGACTCGTGTGCGGACCGCGTGTTCCTCGTGCACATCCTGGAACACCTGATCGACTTCCTGCCGCTGGTCGACGAGGTGCACCGGGTGCTGCGGCCGGACGGTGCCGCGTTCATCCTGTCGCCGTGGTGGCGCTACGTGAACGCGGTGGCCGATCCGACGCACGTGCGACTGCTGGACGTGCAGACGATCAAGGGCATCTGCCGTCGCCCCGGCTCCCCGCGAACCTGGTTCCCGCTGCACGCGGGCTGCGACGGAGCCAGCATCTTCGCCGAACTGCGCCCGGTGAAGGACGGTTCGGCGGAGGCGCCGGACGCCGCGCACCTGGCCCGCTTCTTCGATTAGAGGGATGTCCAGGCGGGCGACGGGCGGTTCAGGACGAGGGGGCGCTGACGCGCGCGTCACCGACCCGGCTACAGGTCGAACAGCGTCGGCTCCTCCAGGTGCACCCCCTCGATCTCCAGGATCCGCACCTTGGTCCGCGTGCCGCCGTGTGCGGAGAAACCGCCCTTCCCGCCGCCGGCGGCGATCACACGGTGGCAGGGCACGATCGGCGCGAACGGGTTGCTCCCCATCGCCTGCCCGACCGCCCGCGCCGAACCCGGATCGCCCAGGCGCTGGGCGATCTCGCCGTACGTCATCGTCTCGCCGACCGGGATGGCTCGCGCGACCTCGTAGACGCGTGCATAAAACGGTGGCACGCGGCTCAGATCGAGCGGCAGCTCCGGCAGCTCGGGCGCGCCCTCGCCGCGAAGGAGGGCCTGGACACCGTCGACGTACCGCCGCACCCACTCCGGCGGCGTCTGCTCGACCGCGTCCGGGAAGCTCCGCCGCACACGGGCGCGCGTGCGGCCCTCGTCGCCCTCGGGCAGCTGGCTCCCGATGACCACGTGTTCGTCCCAAACGATGCCGCAGTGCCCGATGGCCGTCCCGAACACCGCGAAGCCCTGTGTCGCCACGCACCGAAGGTTACGCGCCCCCACCGACAGTTCCGGTCGAAATCAGGCGGCGCGGTCCTCGCGGCGCCGCTCGACCGCGGTCAGTCCCCAGCCGAGCGCGATCATGCCGACGCCGAGACCCAGGTGCAACCAGTTGTCGGCGCTGTTGACCGGCACGAAGTTGGCGCCGCTGTTCTGGTCGATGGCCAGGCCGTAGATCCACAGCAGCAGGTACACGAACCCGCCCAGCACCAGGTACCCGCGCGCCGCGCCCGGGCTCCGCGCGAGCAGGAGGCCGGCCACCCCGAACAGCAGGTGCACGATGTTGTGCAGGACCGACACCTCGAACACGCCCAGCAGCAGCGCCCCGGAGTGGTGCCCGGCGAAGCTGAGGTGCTCGTAGTGGCTGGTGATGCCCGGGATGAACCCGAGGACACCGACCAGCAGGAACACCGCGGCGACGACGGCGGCAGCGGCCTGCACCGGCCGCCGCGCCGTGGCCGTGGTTGCGGAACGCCCGGTCATGACTACTCCTTCGGGACGGGCTGGTCCCTTCGGATTAGCCCCGCCGGGCGCGCCGAAACGCGAGTCAGGGCCGCCGGGCGAAAAGGTTCATCGCGACGAGGCTCAGCACCACCTGGTCGTCCTGGTTGAACAGCTCACCGCGGGTGTGGACCAGGCCACGGTCCGGCTTCGACTTCGACGGCCGCGCCGACAGGGTGGTCGTCCGCAGGCGGAGCGAGTCACCCGGACGGACCGGGGTGGGCCAGCGCAGCTCGTCGATCCCCGGCGACGCCAGACTCGCCACGCGGGAGAGGTAGTGGTCGGCGAACAGGCGCATGAGGAGCGCGCTGGTGTGCCAGCCGCTGGCGATGAGCCCCCCGAACGGACCAGTGCGCGCCCAGTCGACATCGACGTGGATCGGCTGCGGGTCGAACTGCCCGGCGAAGTCGAGGATCTCCTTCTCGGTGACCGAGACGTGGCCGTACTCGTACACCGCGTCCGGTGTGTAGTCCTCGAAGTAGCGCTGGTCGATCGGGACGGTGAAGTCGGACTCGCTGAGCGTCATGGTCATGACCGCAGCATCCCACGCCCCTCCCCGGCACCCGCAACGGCAAACACGGCGCCCGGAACGGCAAACACGCGCGTGTTGGCCGCTCCCGGCGGCGCGGGGTCAGGGGCGCGAGGCGCTCAGGGTGTGGGCGGCGGCGAGGGCTTCGGCGGTGGCGGTGGCCGTCCGGCGCACGTCGTAGTCGCGTTCGGCACGGGCGCGGGCCGCGGTGGCGAGTTTGCGGCGGAGCGCGCCGTCCGTGCAGACGCGATCCAGCGCCGCCGTCAGGGCGCCCGCGTCACCCGGCGGCACGATCATCGCCGCGCCGGCCAGTTCCGCCACCGCGTCCCCGACCGCGGTGGTCACGCACGGCAGCCCGTGCGCCATCGCCTCCAGCACCGCCGTCGACACCACCTCCCGCCGCGACGGCAGGCAGAACACGTCCAGCCCGCGCAGGAAAGCGCTTACCTCCCGCAACCGCCCCAGGACTCGGACCGGCAGGCCGCGGGACCGCTCCGCCAGCTCCCGCCCGTCGCCCGCCACCAGCACCTGCACGGCACGCCCCCGGCGGTGCAGGGCCGCCACCGCGGGCAGCAGGTCGAGCCCGCCGATCGCGCCGATGACCACCGGCCTGCGGTCCGCGAGCGGCACCGGCTCGGCGGGCAGCGCCACCCCGGGCCGGATGTGGCTGATCCGCTCGGCGGGCGTCCCCAGCTCCCGCAGCCGCGCTCCGACCGCCCGCGACGGCGCGATCGCGCCGGCCAGCCGCCGGTAGCAATCCCACACCGCGCTCGACTCGGGCGCACCCTCGGCCCGGTGCAGGGTGACAACCGTGGGCGCGACCGTCTCGGCCGCCTGCACCGCCGCCAGGTTGTCCCCGGCCCCCGGCAGGTTGACGTGCACGACGTCCGGCGACACCGCCCGCAACGCCGCTTCGACCCGCGGCGCCCACAAAGCGTCCCGCGCCGGGGGCACCACCTGCGCGGACATCGGGAAAGCGCCCGCCAGGTTCTCGCTCACCACGAGACTCGCCGCGACCCACGGCGGCAGAAAACGCAGCAGCCGCCGGACGTAGGCCTCGCTACTGCCGAACGCATCGTTGTCCACCACCATCGCCACGTTCAGGCGTTCCATCGCCACCCCACGTAGTCGGCGTACCAGGAGTAGCTACCCGTTTCCCGATCACTCACACGCGATCGCCCGTACGGGTGCACCTCCGGCCCCGCCCGATGCTCCTTCGCCCGGACCGAGAGGTCAAGGCGGTTGCCCCCGCCGCGCGCGGGTATCCGGCACGGATGCTGAAAGCGATCCTGCGGGGCGCCGCCGCCGGCGCGGCCGGCGCCACCGCGCTCAACGCCGTGACCTACGCCGACATGGTCCTGCGCGGGCGTCCGGCCAGCTCGACCCCGGAGCAGTCGGTGCGGAAGATCGCGGCCACCGCCGGCCTCGGAATCCCCGGTGACGAGCAGCAACGGCAGGCGCGGGAAAGCGGTCTCGGCGCACTGCTGGGGCTGGTCACCGGCACCGCGGTCGGCGCGGCGTACGGTGCGTTGCACGGCGCCGGCTGGCGTCCCGGTCTGCTGACCGGCGGGTTCGCCGCCACCGGCGCCGCACTGGCCGGTGCGAACGGGCCGATGGTCGTCCTGGGCATCACCGACCCCCGCGACTGGAGCGCCTCCGACTGGCTCAGCGACGTCGTGCCGCACGTGGCGTACGGCTTCGTCACCGCCGCCACCTTCGCCGCCACCGTGCGCAAACGCCGCCGCTGACACCCGTCCGGGGGAGGTGTACGAGGAACGCCCGAGGGGTATTCCCGGCCCAGGTACGAACCCGGGGAAGGACACACCATGGGCAGGCACCGCATCGACGAGGCCGGCACGCACCCGAGGTGGGGCGGTCCGGCGCTCACCAGCGGACCGCGGCGCGACGCTACTGCCCGTCACGCGCGGCCGGACGACGACGCGATCACCCAGCCCTTTGAAGGCGCTCTCAGCGACGAGGTCGTCACCGCCGCGCCCTGATCGAGACGGTGCCCGTTCGGGGTGATTAGCCCGAAACGGGACCGGGTACAGCTCCGGCCGTGAGACCAGAGGTGGTCGTGGTCGGCCAGATGGCCCGTGACCTCGTCCTGCGCGTGGAGGAAGCCCCGGCGGCCGGTCGGTCGTCCGCCGTGCGGTCCCGGGACGAGGTGCTCGGCGGCAAGGGCGCGAACCAGGCCGTCGGCGTCGCCCAGCTCGGCACGCCCGTCGCGTTGCTCGCGGTGGTCGGCGACGACCGCGCGGGGCACGATCTGCTCGCCCACGCCGCCGCCGACGGCATCGACGTTTCACACTGCGTGGTGCGTGAACACGCCCGCTCCGCGCTCATCGTCGACGTCGTCGACGACCGCGGACAGTGGCGCTACCTCGAAGACATCCCCGAAGACGTCCTCACCACCGAGCACGACGTGCTCGCCGCAGGCGACCTCGTGCGCCACGCGTCCTCGGTCATCCTCCAGCTCCAGCAGCCCGCGCCGACCGTCATGGCGGCCGCCCGGCTCGCCCGCGAAGGCGGCGCGCGAGTGGTCCTCGACGGCGTCCCGCCCGACCGCGAACTGCTCTCCCTCGCCGACATCCTGCGCGCGGACGCGAACGAAGCCGAAATTCTCACCGGGCAGCCCGTCGGGAATGTGGCGGAAGGGGTCAAGGCGGGCGTTATGCTGCTCGCGCACGGGCTCGACTTGGCAGTACTGGACGTGGCAGGCCACGGCAACGTGTTCGTCAGCCGGGCCGGCTACGAGTTCCTCCCGCACGGTGACGCGCACGTCGTCGACACCACCGGCGCGGGAGACGCCCTGGTCGCGACCCTGACCTGTGCCTTCACGCGCGGTCAGGACCTGCGCACCGCCGCGCACGCGGCGGTCGCGGCAGCGGCGAGCACCACCGAACACGCCGGGGGCCGACCCCGGCTCACCCCCGGCATCCTCGAGTCGCGGAAGCAGACATGACCCTCAGCCAGCCCCGACCGGCCACCCGGATACTCATCGCGCCCGACCGCGCGGCACCTCCCGTGCCGTGTGAGGAATGTGGTTACCCCGCCCTGCGGATCGCCAAGCTCGTCAACGAAGCCGACGAGCCGCTGGCGACGCTGCTGGTGTGCACGAACTGCCGGGCGCACACCCCGTTCCCGGACACCGCTGCGCGGTTGCCAGCGCCGCGGACTCCCTGACACCGCGCGGGAATCAGCAGGAAATCTCCTTGGCCGCCGCGTGGGCGGTGGCCAGCTCCTGGCACAGCTGCACCGTGATCTCCTGCGCACGGGCCAGCGCGGCCGTGGCGTCGAAGACCGAGGTGATCAGGGTTTCGTAGCCGCCCTGGTCACCCGGCACGTCCAGGTTTCCCCGCCACAGCTGTTTTTCCAGCCAGGTGCCGAGTTCGGGCAGGCTCCGCGCGACGTTCTGCGAGAGCATCTTGAGTGAGCCGAGCACTTCGGAGATCTCCGCGGCACCGTTGATGCCCGCGTCGCCACCGACGCCGGAGGCGCGGTGGTACAACCCGCGGGTCGCGCGCTGCGCCTGGTCGGCCAGTCCCCCGCAGCTGGCCCTCACCTGGCTGTCCCGAGACACATCCATGTTCACCGGTCCCTCTTCGACGCCGGTCTGGTGGTTCAGCGTTCCCGTTCCCCGCCGAGACCAAACCGTTCCGGGAGAAACGTTCAGTAACGGTGCGGCGCGGGTAGGTGGAGGTGCGGGGACACGGGGAAGGGGAGCGAGCATGGCGTCGACGGTGTGGCTGGGCCGGTTCGAGGGAATCCGGGTGGGTCTGCATTGGAGTGTCCTCGCGATGGCCGGGATCCTGGTCGTCGCGCTGACGTTCACGCAGTGGGCGCAACTCGCGCCCGGGCAGGGTGCGTTCGCCTACGTCGTGGCGGGTGTGATCACCGCGGTGTTGTTCGCGGTGTCGCTGGCCGCCCACGAACTGGCGCACGCGTTCGTCGCGCGGCGGTCCGGTCTGGAGATCCACGAGGTGACGCTGTGGCTGCTCGGCGGGGTGGCGCGGCTGCGTGGTGAGCCCCGGTCGGCGAAGGTGGAATTCCGCGTCGCCGTCGCGGGCCCGCTGATCAGCCTGCTGCTGGCGGCGATCTTCGGCTTCGGCACGTGGATGACCTCGCCGATGGGCGGATCGCTGTCCGGCGCCGTGCTCGGCTACCTCGCGGTGCTGAACCTGACGCTGGGCGTGTTCAACCTGATCCCGGTCGCGCCACTGGACGGCGGCCGCATCCTGAGGTCGATCCTGTGGGGAGCGTGGGGCGACCGCCATCGTGCGACCCTCGGCAGCGCCCGTGCGGGACGGTACGTCGGGTTCGCGGTGATCGGTCTCGGTGTGCTGACCCTGTTGCGCGGTCCGGTCGGGCTGGGCGTGTGGCCGTTGCTGGTGGGGTTGTTCGTCGTGAACCTGGCGCTGGCCGAGGAACGCGACGCGGAACTGGGCACGAGCCTGGCCGCGATGCGGGTCCGCGACGTGATGACCCTGCGACCCGCCACCGCGCCCGCCGCGACGACGGTCGCGACCTTCCTGCGGGACAACGCGATGCTGCGTCAGCACTCCGGCTATCCGCTCGTCGACCCGGTCGGCCGGTTCGCCGGACTGGTCACGCTGACCCGGATGCGGGCCGTCCCGCTGGAACACCGGCCGAACACGCTGCTGGGGGAAATCGCCTGTCCGCCAACGGAAATCCCGCGGGCCACCCCGGACGAGCCGCTGCTGGCCCTGCTGCCGCGGATGTCCGGCTGCGCCGACGGGCGGGCGCTGGTGTTCGACGCCGACCGGCTCGTGGGGATCATTTCGCCGTCCGACATCAGCCGCGCGGTGACGCTCCGCGGTCTCGGCGTGGACTGGCACGGCGGTGCCGACGTCGCTGTCGCCGGCACCCCGTCCCATCCCCCGCTGGGACGCCCGGCCGCGCAACGCTGGCCGTGAGTTTCGTCGGCGCCCGCAGGGGAATCCTTTGTTCCGATGAGCCACGAAAACACCCAGCGAGACGTCCGGCGCCTGGCGGACCAGCTCGTGGACGACCTCGGCAGGCAGGACTTCGCGTCGGTGTCCCGTCTGCTGCCCCGGATGGTCGGCACCGGGGCGCCGGAAGCGGGCCTGCTCCGGCCGCTGTGCGCGGAGCTGGTCACGGCGATCGCGGGTCTCGTGCTGGCGCGGGCCACGTCGGATCGAGGTGACCTGTTCACCGTGGCGCTGAGCGACGAGGGGGACGCCGAAGTCGGCATCGACGAGGTGCAACCGCCGCTTCGCGCCGTTCTGCGCGCCGTGCTCGCCGAACTCAACCACGATCCGGCAGGCGTGGCGGCGCAACTGGAGTTCATCGCCTCGGACCCGGATCCGTGCGGTCAGGTCGACGCGCTGGTCCACCTCGTGTCCTGGACCCACGACCTCCTGCACGCGTGAACGGCGCGTGGTGGCGCGATGCCGTCATCTACCAGGTCTACATCCGCAGCTTCGCCGACGGCAGCGGCGACGGCGTCGGAGACCTGGCCGGTATCCGCGCGAAGCTCCCCTACCTGGCCGGCCTGGGCGTGGACGCGCTGTGGATCACGCCCTGGTACCCGTCGCCGATGACCGACGGCGGGTACGACGTCGCCGACTACCGCGACATCGACCCGGTGTTCGGCACGCTGGCCGACGCGGAGGCCCTGCTGCGGGAGGCGCACCGGCACGGGTTGCGCATCATCGTCGACATCGTGCCCAACCACACCAGCGACCGGCACCCGTGGTTCCAGGCCGCGCTCGCCGCCGGGCCCGGCTCGCCCGAGCGCGAGCGGTACGTGTTCCGCGACGAGCCCAACGACTGGCGCAGCGTGTTCGGCGGTTCCGCGTGGAGCAGGGCCGGGGACGGCCAGTGGTACCTGCACCTGTTCGACGCCACGCAGCCGGACCTGAACTGGGACGACCCGCGGGTGCGCGAGGAGTTCCTGGACATCCTGCGGTTCTGGCTCGACCGCGGGGTGGACGGCTTCCGCATCGACGTGGCGCACGGCATGGTGAAGGATCCCGCGCTGCCGGACCTCGGCGTGGACCACGAGGGGCTGGTGGAGCCGCCGGACCGCGGCGACCATCCGCACTGGGACCGGCCGGGCGTGCACGAGATCTTCCGGTCCTGGCGGGAACTGGCCCGCCACTACGGCGACGACCGGATCTTCGTGGCCGAGGCGTGGGTGGACAGCCCGCGGCGGCTGGCGCGGTACGTGCGGCCGGATGAGCTGCACACGGCGTTCAACTTCGATTTCCTGCGCTGTCCGTGGGACGCGGGCCGGATGCGCTCGGTGATCGACTCCAGTGTCGAGGCGCTCGGCGCCGCGCCTGCCACTTGGGTGCTGTCCAACCACGACGTCAAGCGGCACGTGACGCGCTACGGCGGCGGGCTGCCCCGCGCGCGGGCGGCGCTGCTGCTGATGCTGGCGCTGCCCGGCGGGGCGTACCTGTACCAGGGCGAGGAGCTGGGCCTGGAGGAGGTCGAGGATCTGCCGGAGGAGGTGCTGCGGGACCCGAAGTGGGAACGGTCCGGGCACACCCAGCGTGGCCGCGACGGGTGCCGGGTGCCGTTGCCGTGGTCCGGTGCCGCGCCACCGTTCGGGTTCTCCACGGGGACACCGTGGCTGCCCCAACCGGCCCGCTGGTCGGCGAAAACGGTGTCCGCGCAGGACGCCGACCCGCGCTCGACGCTGAACCTATACCGCGAGGCGTTGCGGATCCGCAAGGAAAACCCGGCATTCGGGGACGGGGCACTGTCGTGGTTGGACAGTCCGCCGGAGGTGCTGGCGTTCCGCCGGGAGCCGGGGGTGGTGTGCGTGGTGAACCTGGGCGAGGAGCCCGCCGCCCTGCCGCCGCACCGGAAGGTCCTGCTCGCCAGCGGCGAACCGGGCGACGAGCTGCCCCCGGACGCGGCGGTGTGGCTCGCGGTCTAGGGTGCGTCTCCTAATTCCGGGCAGCGGTGCGGGAGATCATGATTGCTCCTGCCAGGAGGACGCCGCCGAGGAAGGTCAGGGCGTACTTGTCGTAGCGGGTGGCCACCCCGCGCCACTGCTTCACACGGCCGAATGCCCGCTCGATGGTGTTGCGCTGCTTGTAGATCTCCTCGTCGAACGCCGGTGGTCGGCCGCCGGCGGAGCCTTTGGCCTTCCGGGTGGCGAGCTGGTCACGGCGTTCAGGGATCGTGTGCTTGACCCGGCGTCGGCGCAGTTCTTGGCGGGTCGAGGGGTGAGAGTAGGCCTTGTCGGCCAACAGCCGGACATCGCGCGGCCCGGCGTCGGTGAACGCGGAGGCGAGGTAGTCATCCAGCAGGGGCAGCAACTGGGGGTTGTCTCCGGCTTGTCCGGCGGTCAGTCGCACCGCGACCAGGTCACAAGCCGCGCCGGCCAGCGCGTGGATCTTGGTGGTCAGTCCACCCCGGGAGCGGCCCAGCGCGTGATCGTCGGGCTCGTAGGCCGGATTCGTGTCATTCGAGGCTGCCCCCTGTGTGGTCGGTGGCTGCGGCCAGGGCTCGGCCCGGGATGGTCGGCGCTCCCGCGGCGTGCTGGTGTGCCCGCACGACTGAGGAATCGATCGACAGTAACTCGGCGAGATCGTCGTTCGCGTCGATGCCGCACCTTGACCGCACCACATCGAACATCCGCTGGTAGGTGCCGTCGATGGAGAACCTGTGGTGCCGTTTCCAAACCGTCTGCCATGGCCCGAATTCCTCCGGCAGGTCCCGCCACGGCGACCCCGTCCGGAATCGCCAGGCAATCCCTTCCAGTATCCGGCGGTGATCGGACAGTGGCCGGCCACGCAGGCCCTCCCGCGAAGGCATCAGCGGCGCTACCAACGCCCACAACTCATCCGAGATCACCCCAGCACGAACCACCGGCCGATCATCACCTACAACCAGAACAAACTTTTGGAGACACGCCCTAGCCGAGGTGCTGGCGGAGTTGCTGACAGGCGTCCTCGCAGGAACGGCACGCCTCCGCGCACACGGCGCAGTGTTCGTGGTGGCCGGCGTGCCGCTCGCATTCCTCCGCGCACGCCCGGCAGACCTTTTCGCACAGTGCCACCAGCTCGGAGGCGATCCCGGCCGGATCGCCGCGGCGGGACAGCACGCGTGCGGTCGCGGTGCAGATCTCGGCGCAGTCGAGGTCGAGGCGGATGCACCGGCCGAGTGCGGCGGGGTCTTCTTCGGACAGGCAGGCGTCGGCGCACGACGTGCAGGCTTGGGCGCAGGACAGGCACTCCGCCAGGCACGCGGCGATGGCCTCCGGGTCGAGGCCGCCGAGGTCGGCGGGGTGGGTCCGCAGCATGTCCAGGGCTCGGGTCATGTCGTGGTCGTACCCCGGCGGGGCCGCGTCCAACCGTTTGCCCGGCGCCGCCGCGGGTAGGTCTTGCGCATGACCGACCTACCGCTGCCCGAATACGATGAGCTGCCTCTGGCGTCGCTGCAGCACCGCATCCGGTCGCTGGACCACGACCAGCTCGACAGGCTCATGACCTACGAGCTCCAGCACGCCAACCGGCTGCCGGTGCTCGAACTGTTCCGGGTCCGCAAACGCCAGCTCGACGAGGGCGCCGAACCGTCGGGCGGCGAGCACACCGAGATCCCCGAGGTCACCAGCCACAGCGGCGGCTCCCCGGCGAAGCAGCAGACCGCGGCCGAGCCCGGCACCCCGCTCCGCCACGGCGTCGCCGACCAGACCCCGCACCGCGGCCGCGCCTGACCGCAAGCCCGCGATGTGGCCTGGGGAAGCGTGCTTCAGAGGCGCTCGGGCACCCGGCGCAGCGTCTCGCGGAGGTTGTCCTCCGACACGGCGTCGATCGCTTCGTCCAGAGCCAGCCACTTCAGCGGTGCCGTCGGCTTTTCCGGGCGCGCCTCCTCCGGTCGCGCGGTCGCCAGGACGTACCGCAGGTCGGCGTGCTCGTGCGCGGGCTCGGCACCCTTGGCGGGCACCGGCACGATCACCGCGTGCAGCAGGTCACCCCTCGGCGTCAGGTCGCTCAGCCCCGTCTCCTCACGTCCCTCGCGCAACGCGATGGCCAGCGGGTCCGTCTCCCCCGGGTCGCCGTGCCCGCCGACCTGCAGCCACGCCTGCTGACGCTCGTGCCAGCGCAACAGCACCCGGCCGTCGTGGACGATCACCGCCGAACCCGTGACGTGCAGGGGAATCTCGCGCGAGAACGGATCGTCCGCTGAACCCAGCAGATCGCGGATCCGCGACACGTCGGCTTCTTCCACCTCGCCCCGCGGGCGGTATCCCTCCAGCATGCCCGCAGCGTACCGACGTTTCCGGACGGGATGGGCGGGAACACCCCGCCGGTGTCCAGAACCGACGAAATCCGCCGCACCGCACGGGAAACCTTCGGCTGGCCGGAACTGCGCGACGACCAGCTGACCGCGATGGCGGCTCTGCTCGACGGTCACGACGTGCTCGCCGTGATGCCGACCGGATCGGGAAAGTCGGCGATCTACCAGGTTCCCGCGCTGCTGCTGGACGGTCCGACGCTCGTCGTGTCGCCGTTGACGGCGCTGCAACGCGATCAGGTCGGCCAGATCGAGGACAGTGACGCGCCGGCCGCCGTGGCCGTCAACTCCACGCAGTCCGCCCGCACCACGCATCGGGCGTGGGATTCGGTCACCCACGGCGATGCCGAATACCTGTTCCTGGCGCCGGAACAGCTGGCCAAGACCGAGGTGCTGGAGCAGCTGGACGAGATCCGGCCGAGCCTGTTCGTCGTGGACGAGGCGCACTGCGTTTCGGCCTGGGGCCACGACTTCCGCCCCGACTACCTCCGCCTCGGCCACGCCATCGAACGTCTCGGCCGTCCCCGGGTGCTGGCACTGACCGCGACCGCGGGCGGTCCGGTGCGCGACGACATCGTCGAGCACCTGGGGCTGCGCGATCCGGTCCTGGTGGTCTCCGGTTTCGACCGGCCCAACCTGCACCTCGCCGTGCACCGCGCCACCGGCGACGACGAGAAGCGCGACGCGGTCCTGGCCTGGGTCCGCGACGCCCCCAAGCCCGGCCTGGTCTACGCCGCCACCCGCAAGGACAGCGAGCGCTACGCCGAGGAGCTGGGCGCACTCGCCTACCACGCCGGGATGAAGGCGGCCGACCGGCGGCGCGTGCACGACGACTTCCTCGACGGCCGGGCCGACGTCGTGGTCGCGACTTCGGCGTTCGGGATGGGCATCGACAAGCCGGACGTGCGGTTCGTGGTGCACGCCTCCGTCCCGGAATCGGTCGACTCCTACTACCAGCAGATCGGGCGAGCCGGACGGGACGGCGAGCGCGCCGACGCGATCCTGTTCTACCGCCCGGAAGACCTGGGCCTGCAGAAGTTCCTCACCTCACGGCGCTTCGACGACGACGGTGTCCGCGAGGTCGCCGAGACGCTGCGCGAACAGGACAGCCCGTCCGATCCGCAGGAGATCGACGGCGAGGTGGGCCAGTCGCACCGCCGCGCGATGAACAACCTCAACCTGCTGGAGCAGACCGGGCTGGTCGAGGAAACCGGGCAGGGCAGGTTCAGCTATTCCGGCGGCGATCCGCGCAAGGCCACCGAGCGCGCCGCCGAAGTCGCCGAGCAGCGCGGGAAACTCGACCGGACCCGCGTCGAGGTGATGCGGGAGTACGCCGAGACGTCCTCGTGCCGCCGCCAGTTCCTGCTCGGCTACTTCGGCGAGACACTGGACGAGCCGTGCCGTTTCTGCGACACGTGCGAGGCGGGCACCGCGCGGGACCACGCCCCGGCCGACGGCGAGTTCCAGCCCGGCGCCGCGGTCCGGCACGCCGAGTGGGGCACCGGCCGGATCGTGCACCGGGAGGCGGACAAGGTCACCGTGTTGTTCGACGAGGCCGGATACCGCTCGTTGTCACTGCCCGCGGTGCGTGAGCGGCGTCTGCTCACCGAGGAGTGACCTCCCCGTGCCCCCGCGCGGGCCGGACCAGGAACACGAGCGCCAGCACGGCCAGGACCAGCGCGATCAGCATGAGCGCGGCCATCGGCAGCGAGCTGTCCTCCCCGAAGAGGCCGACCAGCGGCGAGGCCAGGGCTCCGAGCGTGAACTGCAGGCCGTCGAGCAGCGCCGAGGCCGCACCGGGCGTCGCGCGGCCCGGTGTCTGCCCGAGACTGATGGCCGACGGGATGATCAGCCCGATGCCGAACTGGATCACGAACAACGTGATCCAGGTGGCGGCGAAGCTCTCCCCGATCACCCGGACGGCCAGCACCTGGGCGAGCGCGCCCACCGCGGACAGGGCGACACCGGCGGCCAGCACGGTGTTCTGCGGGTTCCGGCGGGACAGCCGCGCGAACGTGGCCCCCGCGGTCAGCATGCCGACCGCGTTGACGGCGAAGATCAGCGAATAGGTGCTCGCGGAGACGCCGTGCAGGCTCTCGAACACGAAACTGGAGCCGCTGATGTAGGTGAACAGCGCCGCGGAGGCGAGGCCGAGCACCAGGCTGAAACCGAGGAACGGCGCGGTGCGGGCCAGGCTTCCCATGGCACGGAACGTTTCGCCGGGACCACCGGTGGCGGCGCTCCGGCGGCAGCGATTCGGGCACCTTGACCGGGACGCCCGCCAGCAGCAGCACCCCGACCGCGGCCAGCACGAAGAACACGGCGCGCCAGGTCGAGACCGACAGGATCGCGCCGCCGAGAACGGGCGCGGCGATCGGCGCGACGCTCAGGATCTGCGAGAGAGCCGCGAAGTAGCGCGGGATCCGCGGACCGTGGAACCGGTCGATGATCACGGCCCTGGCGAGCACCATGTTCGCGGATGCGGGACCCCCTGCAGGAACCGCGCGGCGATCAGCACCCCGATCGTCGGCGACAACGCGCACGCGACCGAGCAGACGATGAACGCGACGCCGCCGCCGGTCAGCAGGCCGCGGCGGCCGATCCGGTCGGAGAGGGGCCCGATCACCAGCTGACCGGCGACCAGCCCGGCCAGGAACGCGGTCATCGTGACCTGGACCGCGGAACTGCTGGTGCGCAACGCCTCGCCGATGCGGGGGAAGCCGGGGACGTACATGTCGGTGGTCAGCGCCACGCAATGAGGGGCGCCGTGCTTCCCGAGCCCACGACGATCCGGGCCCAGTGGTCCGCGCGGTACCCGGACCCGGACACCTCCGCCATGGAAATCGCCGGGCTGCTCAAGCGCGTCCAGGGCGTGGCGATCGAGTCACAACTGTTCGCGGGCCTGGCGGAGAAACAGCCGGTGGTCGAGGCACTGACGCTGCTCTCCGAAGCCCTCGACCACGCCCACGTCGACATCCCCCGCTGATCACCGGCACCAGGCGGGGGTCCACACGTCGTCCGCGGTCTCGCGGTACCGGGCGTGGAGGTACCCGAGGAAATCCGCCAGCACGGGGTGCGGGTTGTCCGCCCGCCAGACCACCGACAGCGGGTACACCGGGGCCGGGCCGACGACCGGGATCCGGCGCAGGTCGTAGCTTTCCGGCCACAGGTACCGCGAGCCCTCGCCCGCGAGGAAGGCGAGCCGGGACGAGTCGGCGATCTCGGCGAGCAGCGTTTCGATCCCGAACATCGGGCCGACCGTGTCGATGGTCAGCCCGAACGCCGCGGCGAGGTCCTCGTAGTAGCCGATCGGCTCGGGATCGGTCATGCCGGGCATCCAGATGGGGTGGCCGGCGAGGTCCGCCGGCGTCACGGTACCGGCGTTCGCCAACGGGTGCCGCGGGCCGACCAGCAGTTCGTGCCGGTCGTCGATGACGCGCGCCGCCCGGAGGCCGCGCGGCAACGCCGTGTCCCGCAGCGATCGGAACGTGGCGTCGACGGTTCCGCCCGCCACCTCGGCCAGCGCCGACGGCGCGTCCAGGTTGGACAGCGTGACGACGTCGAGGTCGATGTCCGGGCGCTGCTGGTAGAAGGCGCGCAGCACCTTCGAGGTGACGATCCGGCGGTTGACGACATCGATCCGCAGCGCCCGGCGCCCCGGGGTCACGGCCGCCACGGCACGCGAAGCGGCACGCAGGAGTTCCCGCGCGTGCGGCAGCAGCGCCTGGCCGTCCACGGTGAGCCGCGCGCCCCGGGCGGTCCGCGCGAACAGCCGCACGCCGAACTCCCGCTCCAGGCTGGCCATCCGTTTCGAGACCGCCTGCTGCGTGAGGTCCAGATCGTCCGCCGCGGCCTGGAACCGGCCCGTCTCCGCGACGGCGACGAACGTGCGAACCGCGTCGAGATCCACGAGGGAGAACCTACGCCCACAACGCCGGGTTGTGACGCGCCGCCCAGTCCGTTGTTGGTGCCGCCGGGCCCGTTACCGCTTTCCTCTGCCCATGCGAAAGTTGGGTCGGACGTTCGGGTGGTTGTGGGCCTCCTACGCGGTCAGCGCGTACGGCACCGGGCTCGGGTTCGGGGCGTTCTCGGTCGTCACCGTCCAGGTACTGCACGCCGGATCGGCGGAAGTGGCGGCCTTGTCGGCATCCGGGCTCGCGATCGGCGCGCTGCTGGCGGTGCCGCTCGGATCCTGGATGGAATTCCGCGCCAAGCGGCCGGTCATGATCGCCGTGGACGTGTTCCGGTTCGCCGCGCTGGCGTCCGTCCCGCTCGCCTACTGGCTGGGCGTGCTGTCCTTCGCACATCTCCTGGTTGTCTCGATCGTCGCAGCGGCGGCGAAGATCGCGTTCACCGCCGCGAGCGGCGCCTACCTGCGCACCGTCGTGTCCCGGGACGACCTCCTGGTGGCCACCAGCCGCTTCGAGTCCACCACCTGGTCGGCGACGATCATCGGACCACCACTGGGCGGCGCCGCCATCGGGCTGGTGGGGCCGGTCACCACCATCGCCATGGACGCCGTGAGTTACCTGCTCTCGGCGCTGGGCATCACCGCGATCCGGGAGCGCGAGCGGCGCCCGGATCCGGCGAAGACGCGGCGGTGGAGCGATGTCGCCGAAGGGTGGCGCTACATCCTCGCCCACCCGACGCTGCGCCGGTTCTTCTTCAACACCGTGCTGGTGAACGGGCTGATCATGGCCGCGGAGCCGGTGCTGGCGGTGCTGATGCTCGCCCACCTGGGGTTCCCGGCGTGGCAGTACGGGCTGGCATTCGCGGTGCCCTGCATCGGCGGTCTGGTCGGGTCGCGCCTGGCCCGCCGGGTCGCCGCCCACTGGGGCGACCGGAAGGTGCTGCGGGTCTTCGGCGTCCTCCGCGCGTGCTGGCCGCTCGGGCTCGCGTTCGTCCAGCCGGGGACCGCCGGTCTGGTGATCGTGATGGTCACCGAGCTGGGCCTGATCATCTGCGCGTCGCTGTTCAACTCGGTGTTCGCGGCGTACCGGCTCGACCACACCGAGACCGGACACCACGCCCGCGTACTCACCGCGTGGTCGATCACCAGCAGCGCGAGCATCGCCGCGCTCACCATGCTGTGGGGTTTCCTGGCACAGCTCACCGGCCCGCGGACGGCGATCGCGCTGGCCGGGGTCCTGCTCCTGGCCACACCGTTGCTGCTGCCGCGCGCTCAGGGCGCGTACGAGCCCAGCCCGAACAGGTCGAACAGCCGCTGCTGAACCGGGTCCCGGCAGGTCAGCAGCCGGCGGGTGCGGGGCCGCCCGCCGGTCGACGGGTAGCGCAGCACGGTTTCGCCGATGCGCGAAAGCAGGTCCAGCAGCTCGCGCACCGACAGGTCCAGCCCGGCCCGGTCGGCGTCCTGACGCATCACGTGCGTGACCGCGGTCGCGAGCACGCTCACCAGCGAGTGCACCCCGATCCGGTGATCCGTCCAGTTCCGCCGTGGCGCCGTCGCCGCCACGAACGGTCCGTTGAGCTGCCGGAACGTGGAGTCCAGGTGGTAGCGCGCACGGTAGGCGGTGATGACGTCGGCGACCGGCCAGTCGTGGTCGGTGACCAGCAGTTGCTTGCCGAAGAACTCCTCGTCCAGGCGCGCGCGGGCGTTCTCGTCGACCCGCCAGTCGAGCCGCAGATCAGCCGGACGGGTGCCGGTCAGGCGGGTCGAGAGCACCCGGTCGACCCACCGCACCCGGGTGATCCGGGCCATCTCGGTCATCACCTGTTCGCGTGGCCGCCGGTTGGTGCCCGCCTCCAGCGCCAGCGCGAGCCCGTCCAGCTGGCGCGTCGCGCTGCTCAGCGCCTGCGCGAACCCGCGGGCCTGCGCCGCGTGCAACTTGGCCGAGTGCGTGAGGACGACGCGGTGGCTCGCACCGGACACCGTCGCGTGCGTGTCGAGCGCGGTCACCCCGGCGAACCGGGCCGAATCCACCGGACGGCGCGCGGACGCGGGACGAGCCAGCAGCTCCGGGTAGTCGCCCAGCGGCAGCGCGCCGACGAAGGGCCTGCCGTCGTCGAGGTCGAGCTGCGCGTGCTGACCGGTCTCGAACACCAGCGTCACCGGGCCCGCGGCCCGCGCCGACAGCCGCTCGGCCGCCACCCCGAACGGCACCGCGCCCTCGCGCCGGTACACGGTCGAGGCCAGCGGGATCGCGCCGTCGCGCGTCACCACCGTGCTCAGCCCGGCAGGCGCCGCCACCGCTGTCTCCGACTCGGCGTACGTCGCGAAGTTCGGCACGTCCACCGCGAGCAGGATCGGCTCGCCGAGCTGCGCACGCACCCGCGCCGACACCGCCTCCTCGATCCGTTCCAGCTGGGGGCGGGTGAGCCGCCGCACCGCGCGCCAGAACTCGTCATCGCGCACCGCCGCCGCTGTGATCCGCGGCCGCACGAACCGGCTCGCCGCACTGTCCGCCCACCACTGGGCCAGATCCGTGCCCGGTGCGGTCGCCCGGTGCAGCACGGACAGCACGAGGTAGGTCCCGACCGACACCTTCGCTTTGCGGGATCCCAGAACCTCGTCGATCGTCGCACGCACCTGGAGCCGCTCCAGGGTGGACCAGACCGCCGCGACGTCACCGAACGCGAGATGCCGTGTCCCGTCCGGGTTTCCTGCCGCACCATCCAGTGCCGCCTCGATGTCGTCGGCGGTGCCGAGATAACGCTGCGAGGTGATCCGCGGTCGGCCGTTCACCCGCCCGGATTGCGCGAGGTAGTAGTAGGTCCTGCCGCCGACCCGTTTGCCGATCACCGAAGCCACACTTTAGGTAATACGCTTCCGCTCCCCATCGCGCAACGACGAAGACCGCGGTGAGCAGGGCAAATACGGCCGGACCCGCACGGTGTGGCCGATCTTGTGCGTTCCGGTCCTGGCAGGGCGGCGGAGCCGGTCCTAGCGTTCCTCCTATGGCATCCGCTCCCACCGCCTCCGCGATGCGTCGCGCGCTGGCTCGCGCCCGCGACGGCAAGACCCTCGACATCGCCGAGGCGACCGTGCTGCTGCACGCGCGCGACGAAGACCTCGAAACGCTGTCCGAGCACGCCTCCCGCATCCGTGACGCCGGTCTGGCCGAAGCCGGCCGCGAAGGCGTCATCACCTACAGCGGCAGTGTGTTCATCCCGCTGACCCGCCTGTGCCGCGACCGCTGCGGCTACTGCACGTTCGCCACCGTTCCGGGCAAACTGGACGCCCCGTTCCTGTCGCCGGACGAGGTGCTGGAGATCGCCCGCGAAGGCGCGGCGATGGGCTGCAAGGAAGCCCTGTTCACGCTCGGTGACCGCCCCGAGGACCGCTGGAAGCAGGCCCGCGAGTGGCTCGACGCGCACGGCTACGACGACACCCTGTCGTACGTGCGCGCGATGGCCATCCTGGTGCTGGAGCAGACCGGCCTGCTGCCGCACCTCAACCCCGGCGTGATGAGCTGGCAGGACCTGCAGCGGCTCAAGCCGGTCGCCGCGTCGATGGGCATGATGCTGGAGACCACCGCGACCCGGCTGTGGAGCGAGCGCGGCGGCCCGCACTACGGCTCACCGGACAAGGACCCGGCCGTGCGGCTGCGCGTGCTGGAGGACGCGGGCCGGACGTCGGTGCCGTTCACCACCGGCATCCTGATCGGGATCGGCGAGAACTACTCCGAGCGCGCGGACTCGCTGTTCGCGATCCGCAAGGTGGCGCGCCAGTACGGCAGCATCCAGGAAGTCATCGTGCAGAACTTCCGCGCCAAGCCGGACACCAAGATGCGCGCCACCCCCGACGCCGACCTGCAGGAACTGGCCGCGACGATCGCCGTCGCGCGGCTCGTGCTCGGCCCGAAGATGCGCATCCAGGCGCCGCCGAACCTGATCGGCAGCCAGTACGACCTGATGCTGCGCGCGGGTATCGACGACTGGGGCGGGGTGTCGCCGGTGACGCCGGACCACGTCAACCCCGAGCGGGCCTGGCCGCACATCGACGAGCTGACGCGGCAGACCGAGAAGGCCGGTTACACACTGCGGGAGCGGCTGCCGGTCTACCCCGAGTACGTGGTCGCCGGTGAGCCGTGGCTGGACCCGCGCATCACCGGTCACGTCGCGGCGCTGGCCGATCCGGCGACCGGTCTCGCACGCGAGGACGTGGTTGTCGAGGGCCGTCCGTGGCAGGAGCCGGACGGTGGCTGGCAGGACCAGGCAGGCACCGGCCGGACGGATCTGCACGTCGAGGTCGACACCACGGGCCGGACCGAGGACCGGCGCAGCGACTTCGACTCGGTGTACGGCGACTGGTCCGAACTCGCTTCGCAGGTTCCGACGGCTCCGCGCCGGATGGACACCGATATCGCGGAAGCGTTGCGGCGCGCGGAGCGTGACCCCTCGGGACTGTCCGATGAGGACGCGCTCGCGCTGTTGCACGCGGACGGCGCGGAGCTGGAAGCGCTGACGTCACTGGCCGATGGACTGCGCCGCGACGTCACCGGCGACGACGTCACCTTCGTGGTCACGCGCAACATCAACTTCACCAACGTCTGCTACACCGGCTGCCGGTTCTGCGCGTTCGCGCAGCGGCGGACGGACGCGGACGCCTACACGTTGTCGCTGTCCCAGGTCGGCGACCGGGTCGACCAGGCGTGGGAGGCCGGGGCGACGGAGATCTGCATGCAGGGCGGGATCCACCCGGACATGCCCGGCACGGCCTACTTCGACCTGGCGGCCGAGGTGAAGCGGCGGCAGCCGGACATCCACCTGCACTCCTACAGCCCGATGGAGGTCGTCAACGGCGCGTCCAGGACCAATCTGTCCATTCGCGACTGGCTGACGCGCGCGCACGAGTCCGGTGTGGACTCCCTGCCCGGCACCGCGGCGGAGATCCTGGACGACGACGTGCGCTGGGTGCTCACCAAGGGCAAGCTGCCCGCGTCGAGCTGGATCGAGGTCGTGTCCACGGCGCACGAACTGGGCATCCCGACGACGTCGACGATGATGTACGGCCACGTCGACACGCCCGCGCACTGGGTCGGGCACATCAAGCTGATCGCCGACCTGCAGCGGCGCGCGCTGGAGAAGACCGGGCGGCGCGGGTTCACCGAGTTCGTGCTGTTGCCGTTCATCCACCAGAACGCGCCCATCTACCTGGCCGGGCTGTCACGTCCGGGCCCGACGCGCCGCGAGAACCGCGCGGTGCACGCGCTGGCGCGGATCCTGCTGCACGGCCTGATCGACAACATCCAGACCTCGTGGGTGAAGCTGGGCGAGGACACCTGCCGCGACGTGCTCAACGGCGGCGTGAACGACCTCGGCGGAACGCTGATGGAGGAGACGATCAGCCGCATGGCGGGCGCCGACAACGGCTCCTACAAGACGATCAGCGACCTGGAGCGGATGGTCGCGCCGATCGGCCGCCCACTGGTGCAGCGCACCACGACGTACGGCCGCCCGTCACCGGACCGGATCGCCGCCGCACTGGCCTCCGACGGCGTCGCCCAGGCCGTCCGGCGCCCGTTGTCCCTCCCGATCGTGAGCTGAGCGTTCCGGAGCGGCCAACACACCGCCCCCAGGAGCAAACACGCCGCCCCCACCGGCGTGTTGGCCGCTCCGGGCGGCGTGTTTGCCGCTCCCGGTCGCGCGGGAGGGGTGTCAGCGGGCGTTGTCGGTGGTGACCTCGTCCAGGAAGCGGGCCAGGTTGTCCAGCGTCCGCTCGATCCGTTGCTCCAGCGGGGCACGATCCACCGGGTTGTGCACCGCGGGGCGGCGCTTGCCGCGCAGGTACAGGCCACAAGCGAGGTCGGCGCAGGCGTACGTCCCGACGGTGTTGCCGAGCCTGCCCGCCGCCCCGGCCCGCCTCGCCGCGAAGAGCGTCACGTCCGTCGCCGCGTGGATCGTTCCACAGAAGGCGCACATCGACTGCTTGACCGCGCTGCGGTGCTTTTCCGCCGCACGCAACGCGACGCCGATCACCTCACCGCCGCGGGGCGTGACGAGGTAGGCGTTGTGCGCGGCCTTCGGATCGCGCCAGCCGAGGAAGTCCACTTCGGACCAGTCGATCTCCGTCAGCCTCGGCAGCGTCAGCCGCCGCGCCTCGCCCTTCGAGCAGTTGATGAACGAACCGCGGATCCGGTTCTCGTCCAGTGGTCGCACGGTGGTGATGATCCGTTCCCGCGCCACCACCCGGCAACTGAATTACGATCGGCGGCGATGAGCACGAAGATCCCGTGGCCGGTGCCCGCACCGGGTCTGCCCGGCGACGTCCACCCCGCCCTCGCCGCCATGGCCCGCGCCGCCAGCGTCGCCTACGGTGCGGCCCGCCGGGAGCACACCCGCGCCGAACTCGCCGAGGAGGTCGCCGGTGGCGCGGACGGCACCCCGACGATGCGCGTCGACGAGATCGTGGAGAACGCGATCGCCGAGGAGGCGCACCGGCATCGCGTCAACCTGCTCAGCGAGGAAGCCGGCTTCATCGACAACGGCTCCGCCGTCACGCTCGTCGTGGACCCGGTCGACGGCTCCAACAACGCCGCTTCCGGTGTGCCGCTGAGCTGCTTCGGCGGCACGGTCGCGGTCGACGGCAAGGCCACCGAGGCGCTCACGGTCTGGCTGGACACCGGTCGCGCCTGGCACGCCCGCACCGGCGAGCCGGTCCCCTACCGCACGACCGGCCGCACCGCGCTCGCCGGCGCGACGGTCAACCTGCTCCGCCCGCACCGGCGCAACGCCGACGCCTGGATGCGGGTCGCCGGCCGCGCCCAGCGGGTGCGGATCCTGTCCACGACGGTGCTCGAATGCGCGCTGGTCGCCGAAGGCTCTGTCGACGCGTTCTGCGATCCGGGCTCGGACACCCACCGCCTGGTCGACCTCGCGACCGCGATGGTCACGGTGCCCGCGGCCGGTGGCGCGGTGATCGACGTGCACGGCCGCCCGCTGGAGATCGACCCGGACCTGACGCGCCGCTGGTCCGGGATCGCCGCCGCGACCCGCGCCCTGGCCGACGACCTCGCCGCCACGGTGCTGGGCTGACCCCGGTTCAGCGCGCCAGCGCCCCGTCCACGAACGCGCGCAGCCCTTCCGCGTAGGTGTCGCGCCCCGCCAGCTCGGTCCAGCGCTCCCCGATGGCGGCCAGGTGTGGCAACCGCGCGCCATCGAGGCTGCCGAACACCCGTTCCCGGTAGGTCGGCCGCTCGTCGTCGGCCCGGCGGCGCGCCGCGTTGGCACGCACCAGGATCTCGCCCACCGTGTAGTACCAGACCCCCCGGTAGAGGTCGACCGCCTGCTCCTCCGTGCACCCGGCCTCGATCGCGCCGCCGACGATCGCCTCGACCATCCACAGCGCGGACTCGGAGAGCAGGTCGTCGGCGGTGAGCACTTCGACGGCCCAGGGCCAGGCGGCGAGCGAGTCGTGCATGACGGTCGCCGCCGTGACGATGCGTTCGCGTGCATCGCCGGGCATCTCCGGGCGCCGGATCTGCTCCGCGTAGTGGCTGAACAGCTGGAGGAGCAGGTCTTCCTTGTCCCGCACGTGGTGGTAAAGGGTCGTCGCTCCGACGCCGATTTCCGCGGCCAGCCGCCGGATGGTCAGTTTCGGCCAGCCGTCCCGGTCGATGAGCCTGCTCGCGGCCGTCAGGATCTCCGCCCGCGACGTCACGGGCGGGCGGCCGGTGCGGCTTTCGGTGGGTGGCATCTCCCCATCATGCCCGGCGCCTCGACAACGCCGATCCGGCAGTGCTACTTTCGGAACATGTTCGAAAACAACGGACGCCCGGTGCTGCTGGTGTGCCTGGCCGTGTTCGGCCTGATGACCGGGCAGCAGATGATCAACCCGGTGCTGGCCCCGCTCACCCGTGAGTTCGGGTTCAGCGAACTGGCGCTGGGCCTCGTGATGGCCGTCGGCGCGTCCGGCGTGGTGCTGGTCAGCCCGTTCTGGGGACGGCGCGCGGTGTCCTGGGGCCACCGGGCGGTCCTGCTGGTCTCGCTGACCGGCGCCACGGCCGGACTGCTGGCGTTCGCGGTCATCGCCCGGATCGGGCTGACCGGAGCGCTCGCCGTGCCGCTGCTGTTCGTGCTGGTCCTGCTCAGCCGCGGTCTCGTGTTCGGCCTCGCCTGGGCCGCGACGCCGGTCACCGCACAGTCCTATGTGGCCGATTCGACGGACGGCGAAGCCGAGCGGATCAAGGGGATGTCGATGATCGGCGCGTCGCAGGGCTTGGCGCTGGCCGTCGGACCGGCGATCGGCGGGCTGCTGAGCGGGGCCGACCTCCTGGCCCCGGTCTACGTCGCGCCGGTCGTCCTCGCGGTGATCGCCGTCGTGCTGTGGATCGGCCTGCCCAGGCCGGCCGCCCACCGGGAACGCCCGCCGACGGCGCGGGTGAGCCCGTTCGACCGTCGCATGTGGCCGTTCCTGGCGACCGGGTTCGGCCTGTACCTCGCCCTCACGATCGTCCTGATGACGGCCGGTTTCCTGCTCCAGGACCGGTTGCACCTCACCGCGCGGCAGACCGGGGTGCGGACCGGCCTGATCATGCTGGCCGGTGCCGCGATGATCGTCGTCGTGCAGACCGCGGTCGTCCCGCGGCTGCGCTGGACGCCGGTGCGCCTCCTCCGGGCCGGCGCGCTCGTCATGACCGGCGGCATGGTCGTCGTGACCGTCGCCTCGGACACCCTCCTGCTGGGGCTGGGCGTCGCCGTGCTCGGCGCGGGCATGGGGTTCGGGATGCCCGGGTTCATGTCCGCGCCGACCCTGCTCGCCACACGTGAGGAGCAGAGTTCGGTGGCCGGCCTGGTCAGCGCGACCACGGCGCTGACCTTCATGGTGGGCCCGCTCATCGGCAACGGCCTGTACGGGATCGCGCCCGCGCTCCCGTACCTGCTCGGCACCGTGGTGCTGGCGGGGCTGGCCCTGTTCACCTTCCTCCACCCCGGCGTCCGCCAGGCGCCGGCGACCGCCACCGTCGCCGGCGCAGGTCCGGGTTAGGCTCGCGGCATGCCGGACACGCAGTACGAAGAACTGCTCAGCCACGTGCTCGAAACGGGTGCCCGCAAGGCGGACCGCACCGGCACGGGCACGCGCTCGATCTTCGGCCACCAGCTGCGCTACCGGCTGTCCGACGGCTTCCCGCTGGTCACCACCAAGAAGGTGCACTTCCGCTCGATCGCCTACGAGCTGTTGTGGTTCCTGCGCGGCGACGCGAACGTCGGGTGGCTGCGCGAGAACGGCGTCACGATCTGGGACGAGTGGGCGGCACCGGACGGTGACCTCGGGCCGGTCTACGGCGTGCAGTGGCGGTCCTGGCCGACCCCGGACGGCGGGCACGTCGACCAGATCTCCGAGGTGCTGCGCACGCTGCGCGAGAACCCCGACTCCCGCCGCATCATCGTGTCCGCGTGGAACGTCGCCGACCTCCCGCGGATGGCGCTGCCGCCGTGCCACGCGTTCTTCCAGTTCCACGTCGCCGACGGGAAGCTGTCCTGCCAGCTGTACCAGCGCAGCGCGGACCTGTTCCTCGGCGTGCCGTTCAACATCGCGAGCTACGCCCTGCTGACCCACATGATCGCCGAACAGGTCGGCCTCGGCGTCGGCGACTTCGTCTGGACCGGTGGCGACTGCCACATCTACGACAACCACGTGGACCAGGTCCGCACGCAGCTCGCCCGCGACGCGCGTCCGTTCCCCACGCTGCACCTGAAACCGGCGGACAGCCTGTTCGACTACACCTACGAGCACATCGCTCTCAGCGGCTACGATCCGCACCCCGGCATCAAGGCACCGGTGGCGGTGTGATCGGGCTCGTCTGGGCACAGTCTTCGAACGGCGTCATCGGCCGCGACGGCGCCCTGCCGTGGCACCTTCCGGAGGACCTGAAGCACTTCCGCACCCTGACCGCGGGCGCGACCGTGCTCATGGGCCGCCGCACGTGGGAGTCGCTGCCGCCGCGGTTCCGGCCGTTGCCGGGCAGGCGCAACCTCGTGCTGTCGCGCACGCCCCAGGAGTCCTGTGAGACCTTCCCCGGGCTGCCGGACGTGCTGGCCGCGGTGTCCGGCGACGTCTGGGTGATCGGCGGGGCGGCGGTCTACCGGGCGGCGCTGCCCCTGGCCGACCGGATCGTGGTCACCGAGATCCGGGAGCCCTTCGACGGCGACACGCACGCCCCCGGCGTCGGCCGCCCCCCGGACGTCACCGGCGAGTGGCAGGAGTCGGTGACCGGTCTGCACTACCGGTTCCTGACGTGGGGCTGAGCCGGCCGGCACCGGGCCCAATGGCCCTACCGGCGCGGACGCCGCGCGGGTGATCGTGGTGCGCGTGACGTTCCCCGCGCGCGAAAGACCGGTCACATCGATGTTCGATCCCTTCGGTCTCGAAGTTCTCGGCCGGGAGCAGTGCCTGTCCCTGCTGGCCACCGCGGGAATCGGCCGTGTCGTGTTCACCGCGCGGGGACTGCCGGCCGTCCAGCCGGTGCGGTTCGTGCTGGAGACCGCCGCGGTGATCTTCGGTGCCCCGGCAGGCAGTCCGTTGTTCGCCGCCGCCGACGACGGCGTGGTGGCGTTCGAGGCCGACGCGTTCGACGAGGCCCTGGAGTCGGGCTGGTGGGTGACGGTGCTGGGCCGGGCCCGGTCGACCGGGGAGCCCGCCCGCGCCTGGCCGGCGACCACGTCCGACGACCGGTGGATCAGCATCCCGCTCGACGTGGTGTCGGGGCGGCGGCTCGCCCGGTAACGCGCGGGCCGTCCGGCGCGACCTCTACCAGCAGGGAGGGCCCTGCCGGAAGAGGGCACTGGTGATCGAACCGAGCGCACGCGGACTTCTCGAAGCCGTCGTCGGGATCGCGGCCGACCTCAGCGTGCCCGAAATCCTGGGCAAGATCGTCATCAGCGCCCGCGATCTCACCGGCGCGCGCCATGCCCGCATCCAGGTCCCCGACGCCGCGCCGGTCGGTTCCGGTGATCCGGGGGCGCCCGGTCCGCCGTTGACGATGCCGCTGCACGCGCGCGGCGGCCGGTTCGGTGAGCTGCGGTTGACCGGCAAGGACGGCGGGTTCACCGAAGCGGACCGGCAGGCGGTCGTCACCCTGGTCGCCACCGCCGGGATGGCCATCGACAACGCCACGCTCTACTCGCGGACACGCAGCAGGCAGCGCTGGCTGGAGGCTTCGCACGAAGTGACCGCGGCCCTGCTGACCGGCGAGGATCCGCGGCACACGCTGCAGCTGATCGCCGAGCGCGCGCGTGTCGTGTCCGGGGGAGACGCCGCCGCCGTCGCCGTGCCAAGCGAGGACGACGCGGCCACGCTGGTGTTCGAGGTCGTCGCGGCGGGCGAGGAGGCTCCGCCGGGACTCACCGGGCTGACGGTGCCGGTCGAGGGCACGGCCAGCGGTGAGGCGTTCCGCAGCCGGGAGCCGGTCGTCGTGCGCGACTACGGCCGGTTCGCCGCCAAGGAGCAGGCCAAGGTCGACAAGGAGATGCCCGAGCTGGTGACGGCGCTGGACTCCGCGGTCGCGGTGCCGCTGATCGTCGGTGGCGAGACGCTGGGCGTGCTGCTGGTCGCCCGCTTCGGTGACGTCGCCCCGTTCACCGGCGACGAGGTGCAGCTGGCCCGTACGTTCGCCGGCCACGCCGCGCTGGCCATGGAGTTCGCCCGCGCCGAGGAGGACCGGCAGCGGCTGGCCGTGCTCACCGAGCGCGACCGGATCGCCCGTGACCTGCACGATCTGGTCATCCAGCGGCTGTTCGCGACCGGGCTCGGACTGGAGGGGCTGCGCCCGCTGGTCGCGCAGACCGAGGTGGCGGACCGGCTGAGCGGCTTCGTGCACGAGCTGGACCGCACGATCCGGGAGATCCGCAACAGCATCTTTTCGCTCACCGAACCGGACGAGCCCGGCGACAGCCTGCGCTCGGAGCTGGTTCGGCTCACCGAGGACTGCACTCCGGTGCTGGGTTTCGCGCCGCGGCTCGGGTTCAGCGGCCCGGTCGACTCGGCGGTCCCGCCGGGTGTGCGGTCCGATCTGACGGCGACGGTGCGCGAGGCGCTGTCGAACGTGGCCCGGCACGCGCGCGCCGCCGCGGTCTCGGTCGACGTGGTGGTGGACCGCGCGGGCCGTTCGCTGACGCTGACGGTTTCCGACGACGGTGTCGGCATTCCCGTGGTTTCCGGCAGGCGCAGCGGATTGGCCAATCTGGCCGACCGCGCGGCCCGCTGGGGCGGGCGCTGTTCCTGGGAACAGCGGGGCGAGCGGGGCACGACGCTGGTGTGGACAGCGGGGCTGAACGGAGGGGCGCGATGATTTCGGTGTTCCTGCTCGACGACCACGAACTGGTGCGGACCGGGCTGAAAGCGGTGCTGGAGTCCGATGGCGACATCCGCGTGATCGGCGAGGCGGGCACGGTCGCCGGTGCGCTGTCCCGGATCCCGGCGCTGACACCGGATGTGGCGATCCTCGACGTGCGCCTGCCCGACGGGGAGGGGATCGGGGTGTGCCGCGAGATCCGGTCGTCGGTGGATCCCGCGCCCGCGTGCCTCATGCTGACCTCGTACTCCGACGACGAGGCTCTCTTCGGGGCGATCATGGCCGGGGCGGCGGGTTACCTGCTCAAACAGGTGTCCGGCAACGACCTCCTCGGTTCGGTGCGGCGGATCGCGGCGGGCGGTTCGCTGCTCGATCCGGAGCTGACCGCCACGGTCCTGACCCGGTTGCGTGGCGGGAGCGGCCGGGCCGATCCTGGATACGAGCAGCTCAGCCCCCAGGAGCGGCGTGTGCTGGACCTGATCGCCGGCGGCCTGACCAACCGGCAGATCGCACAGCACCTGCACCTGGCCGAGAAGACGGTCAAGAACTACGTGTCGTCCGTGCTGCACAAGCTGGGTTTCGAGCGGCGCACGGAAGCCGCGGTCTACGCCACCCGGCGGCGTGACACCTGAGGCCGTCAAACAGGGCCATTGGACCCTGTTGGGCCGGTCGTGGTTCGGCGAAGGTGAGGAGGTCACAAATGAAGATTCTCGGTCCGCGCCGGTCGCCGCGAACTGAGACAACCGGCCGGAGCAGCGGCCTCCCACCCCTCCCGCTGCTCCGGTCAACTACTGTCTACAGTGGAATGCCATGGACCCGTTGAACGGCGCGGAGATCTCCGGTGCGGTCCACGGTTCGGGCTGGCGTTCGGTGTTGAACGGGCTGAGCACGATGGTCTCGGTGTCCTCGACGCGGGAGGCGGGTTCGCTGGCCGCCCGCATCGTCGACGGCCCCGAGCCACCCGGACTGGTCGACCCACGCGGACAGGGCCCGGCGATCTGGTTCCAGCAGATGACCGAGCCGAGGCCCCAGAGGAACCGCATCCACCTGGACGTGTCCGTGCCCCACGACGAGGCCCCCCACCGCATCGAAGCCGCGCTGGCCGCCTGAGGAGAGCTGCGCTCGGACACCACCGCGCCCGCCTTCTGGGTCCTCGCCGACGCTGACGGGAACGAGGCGTGCGTGACGACCTGGCAGGGGCGGGACTAGGTTTCCGACAGAGCCCGCAACTCCTCCGCCGCCCGGAACACGTCCGCGTACCGCACGTACAGCCCGGCCAGCCCGAACCGCAGCACGTCGGGTGGCCGGAAATCGCCGATGACGCCGCGGTCGGTCAGTGCCGACATCACCGTCCGGGCCGCCGCGGCCTCGGGCCACGCCACGGAGATCTGGTTCCCCCGCCGGTGATCCCGCGGCGTCACCACCCGCACGCCCGGCGCTCCCGCGTCCAGGCACCGCAGGAAGAAGTCCCCGAGCGCCAAGCCCTTCGCCCGCACCTGATCGACCGTCACGTCGAGCCACACGTCCAGCGCGGCATCCAGCGCCAGCATCGACAGGATGTCCGGCGTACCCGCGCGGGCGCGGCGGATCCCGCTCCCGCCCGCGTACCCCGCGGTCATCGCGAACGGATCGGCGTGCCCGGCCCACCCGGTCAGTGGCTGATCGAACGAATCCAGCCACTTCCTTGCCACGTACAGGAAAGCGGGCGAACCGGGACCACCGTTGAGAAACTTGTACGTGCACCCCACCGCGAAATCCACCTCGCACGCGTCGAGGTGCACCGGCACCGCGCCCACCGAATGGCACAGGTCCCACACCGTGAGCGCCCCCGCCGAACGCAGCGCGGCCGTCACCCCGGGCAGGTCGTGCAGCACCCCCGTCACGTAGTCGACGTGGTTGACCAGCGCGACCGCGGTGCGGGAGCTGGCCACGTCGGCCATCTCGTGCACCGGCACCCGCCGCACCACGTGGCCCGTCAGCCTGGCCGCGCTGTCGGCGATGTAGCCGTCCGTCGGGAAGGTGCCGTCGTCGAGCAGGATCTCCGGGCGGCCCGGATTCAGGCGCACGGCCGCGACCAGGGCCTTGAACAGGTTCACCGTCGTCGAATCGCCGACCACGACCTGCCCCGGCGCGGCACCCACCAGCGGCGCCACGCGGTCGCCGATCCGTTCCGGCGCGGCCCACCAGCCCTCGTCCCACGACCGGATCAGCCGTCCGGCCCACTGTTTGCCGACCACCTCCGTCAACCGCTCCGCGACGGCACGGGGTGGGGCGCCCAGTGAATTTCCGTCCAGATAGGACACGTCCGGGTCGAGATCGAACTCCGCGCGCTTCCCGGCGAGCGGGTCCATCGCGTCGAGCTCACGCGCTTCGTCGCGCAGTGACATCGTGTCCCTTTCTCTCTATCGCCCTGTGTTGACGGTCACATAGAGTGGTGTCCCCGCCAGCAGATCACGAGGAGGTCGCAGTTGACCAGCCAACCGTCCGTCGCTGAGCAGGCCGAGGGCTTGACCATCCCCATGCTCCTCCGCCGCAACGCGCGGGAACACGGCGACCTGCCGGCACTCACGTCGCTGGACGACCCGGACCGCGAAACGCTGACCTGGTCGGCGTTCCGCGAAGACATCGCCGCCGTGTCCCGCGGTCTGGCCGATCTGGGCCTGCGCCGCGGCGAGCGCATGCTGATCATGGCGCCCAGCTCGCCCGACCACATCGTCGCCGACCTCGCCGCGACGCACCTCGGCGCGATTTCCTGCACGGCGTACGCCACCTTGAGCCCCGACCAGATCTCCTACGTGGCCCGGCACAGCGCGACCCCGGTCGTCGTGCTGCAGGGCATGGACGAATTGAAACGCTGGCAGCAGGTGCTGCACGAACTGCCCGCGCTGCGGCGCATCGTGATGATCGACGCGGCAGCCGTGCCCGCGGGCGACGAACGGTTCGTCAGCCTCGCCGAACTCCGCGCCCGCGGCGCCGGACTGCACGCCGCCGAACCCCGGGTGTTCGAGGACGGCTGGGCCTCGATCCGGCCCGAGGACCCGGTCGCGATGATCTACACCTCCGGCACGACCGGCGACCCGAAGGGCGTGGTGCTGTCCCACCACAACGTCATCTTCGAGGCCTACGCGGTGCACGCGTTGCACGAGTCGCCGCTGCACCTGTCGAACGTCGCGTACCTGCCGCTCGCGCACATCGCCGAGCGGGAGATCTCGATCTACATGCCGATCGTCCACGCCGGTCACGTCCACACGCTCGCCGATCCGACCGCCGTCGCGGGCGCGCTCGGCCGCGTCCACCCGCAGGGCTTCTTCGGCGTGCCACGGGTATGGGAGAAGATCGCCGCCGGGCTCAAGGCGATGCTGCCCAGCCTGCCGGAGGACCGCCGCGACGCGCTCCTGGGCGCGAGCGACCTGCTGCGGGAGGGTTACGAACTGCGCAACGCCGGTGCGGAGGTGCCGCCGGAGCTGGCGGAGAAGATCGCCGAGGCCGACCGCACGGTGCTCGCCCCGGTCCGCGCGCTGCTCGGGTTCGACAAGCTGCACTTCTGCTCCAGCGGCGCGGCCGCGCTGCCGGTCGAGGTGCTGTACTTCCTCGCCGGCCTCGGTGTCGAGATCCACGAGGTGTGGGGCCTGTCGGAGACCTCCGGCGCGATCACGTCGAACTGCGCGAAGGCGTTCCGTGCCGGCACGGTCGGCAAGGCGCTTGCCGACACCGAGATCGAGGTCGGCGCGGACGGTGAGCTGCTGGTGCGCGGTCCGCTCGTGTTCATGGGCTACCTGCAGGAGGACGGCACGATCGCCTCCGCGCTGGACGAGAACGGCTGGTTCCACACCGGCGACATCGGCACCATCGACGACGACGGTTTCGTCACGATCACCGACCGCAAGAAGGAACTGATCATCACCTCGGGCGGCAAGAACATCGCACCGACCCGCATCGAAGGTCTGCTCAAGGAGCACCCGCTGATCGGCCAGGCGGTCGCGATCGGCAACGACAAGCCCTACGTCACGGCGCTGATCGTGCTCGACGACGAGTTCCTGCCCGGCTGGGCCGCGCGGCAGGGCATCGAGGGCACCGACCCGGTGGTGCTCGCCGAGCACCCGGCCGTGCGCGAGGAGATCCAGCGCGCGGTCGAGTCCGCCAACGGGCGGCTGGCGCGCGTCGAACAGATCAAGAAGTACCAGGTGCTCGCCAAGGCGTGGACCCCGGAAAGCGGTGAGGTGACCCCGACGCTCAAACTCAAGCGCCGGATCATCAACGACCGCTACGCGACCGACATCGCCGCCCTCTACACCGCCGACCAGTAGGGGCCGCTGTCTTTCAGCGGCGCGCGTGACGGCGGTGCGGGCTTCCGCTACCCGCACCGCCCCGCAAACCGCGTCGAACGGTTCCTACGCCGAGCGGAGGGGCGTGGTCCACTTGCGCAGACGGGGTGGAACACGCTTCTCCAGGCCGTAGGGTTCGAGGTGCGCGCCGAACACCTCGTCGAACGCCTCCCGCACGGTCTGGGTGTCCCATGTCTGCCGTTCCAGGATGGGCGCCTTGAGGTAGGGCTGGCCGACGATGTGCAGTTGCGGTCCGTTGCACCGCACCATCTGGCCGGTGATGCCCTCGGCGTCGTCGCTGAGCAGGAACAGCACGACGGGCGCGATCCGGGACGGCGTCCGGTCGGGCGGGCAGTTGCGCAGCGACCGTTCCGACTTCCAGACCATGCGCGTGTGCGCGAGCGGGCACACGGCGTTGACCCGGATGCCGGATTCCTCCAGGTCCAGTGCCCACGAGTAGGTCAGCGACGCCACCGCGCCCTTGCTCGCCGCGTACACGCCGAGCTTGCGCTGCCCGAGCGAGGCGCCGGAGGAGATGTTGACGATCGAGCCGCCCCGGCCCTGGCCGACCATGGCCTTCACGGCGGCGATGCCGGTGTACATCACCCCCAGTACGTTGACCTCCACCAGTTCGCGCACCTCGTCGAGGTCTTCCTCCCAGGGCAGGGATTCGTAGTTCAGTCCGGCGTTGTTCACCAGGCCGTCGATCGCGCCGAACTCGGACACGCACAGGTCGACGACCGCCTGTGCCTGGGCCGGATCGGTCACCGTGTGCCCGCTGGCCACGGCCCGCCCGCCGTGCGCGCGGATGTTCGCGGCGGCGCGTTCGGCCAGCTCGGCGTCGATGTCGTTCACCACGACCGCGGCGCCCGCCTGCGCGAGGTGCACGGCGAACGCCTCGCCGAGACCCCGGCCGCCGCCGGTGACCACGACCGCGCGGTCCTGCATCAGCATGCTCATCGTTTTCTCCCCACCGGCCAGTCCCCGAGCTTCAGCCCGTCCTCGGCTGTCTTCCTGGCCTGTGGGTCCAGTCTTCGCGCACGGAGCCGCTGGTGGTGGGCGCACACCGACGAACGGTCAGCTCACTGCGCCGAACGAGTGATCTCTGATCGGCCGCACTGACCCCGCCGACGGTCACGGAAGCCGAAACTTTCCACCGTTCGTCGTAATCCGAAAGTAAGAACGCCTACGACCGTACGGGCCCAATAAGGCGATACCGTCGCGCTGTGACTGTTCGCCTGCGTGTAGTGAGCGGCATACTGATAGTTGCGGAATGTGTCACCTTCGTGACTGCCGTCACAGGAACCGGGCGGGCAGCGACAGAGTCAGTGAGCGCGTGTGGCCACCCGACGAGGGGGAAGTGGGGAAAGGTGTGAAGACCACGACTCGCCCATCCATGGGTGCGGCGCTCGCGAACCGCGAGTTCCGCACCGTGTGGCTGGCCGAGGCCCAGTCGGTGCTCGGCGACCAGCTGACAACCGTCGCGCTGGCGCTCACGGTCTACCACCGCACCGGCTCGGCTCTGTGGTCCGCGGTCGCCTACGGGCTCACCTTTCTGCCCGCGCTGGCGGGCGGACTGGGCCTGGCCCAGCTGGCCGACCGGTACCCGCGCCGCACGGTCCTCGTCGTCACGGCACTGCTGCAGGCGGTCTTCATCGGCATCATGGCGATTCCGGGCATGCCGGTCGTCGCGCTGTGCGCGCTCGTGATGCTCGCGCGCCTGGCCGGTGCGCCGTCCAACGCGGCCCAGAACGCGCTGACCAGGGAGATCTTCACCGACGACGAGCTGTACCTGCGCAGCCAGGACATCCGTGGCATCACCACGAACACCACCATGCTGATCGGCCTGGCGCTGGGCGGCGTCATCGTCACGGCCGCGGGGCCGTCACTGGCACTGGGCCTGGACGCGCTGACGTTCGCGCTCGCCGCGGCGGCGCTGCACCGCTGGGTGCGGTCACGCCCGGCGGCAGGCGACGGCGATGGTTCGTGGTTCGGCGCCATCCACTGGGTCGCCGGGCAGCGCAGGCTACGCGTGCTGCTCGGCCTGTCCTGGCTGGTCGGGCTCGCCATGGTGCCGGCAGGGCTGGCCGCCCCGCTGGCGAAGGAGATCGGCGCACCCGACGCGGCCGTGGGGTGGCTGCTGGCGGCGGACCCGCTGGGGTTCGCACTCGGCGTGTTCCTGCTCTCCCGCTACGTCTCGGCCTCGGCGCGCCGCCGGTCGGTCGGCGTGCTCGCGGTCGTCCCGACGGCACTGCTGCTCGCGTTCGGGTTGAAACCGGACCTGGTTCTCGCCCTCGCCGTCCTCGCGCTCGCCGGGGCGGCGGGCGCGTACATCATCACCGTCGGGGCCACGTTCATCACGTGGGTGCCCAACGACCTCCGTGGTGGAGCGGGCGGGCTGTACCGGACCGGTCTGCGGGTCGCGCAGGGCGTCGGCGTGGCGATCGGCGGTGTCGTCGCGCAGTGGTCGGGCGCGGCGACGACGGCCATCATGATCGCGGGCGCGGCGGGGGTGGTCCTCGGCGTTCCCCTCGCGGTGTCGTGGGGACGGGTACTGGATGCGGGCAGCGATGCGGCCGGCACCGACTGAGCGCAGCAGTGGGGGTTGCTGCATTCGGAAGATCAGAAGTCACGGTCACGCACAACCATTCACCTCCCGTTGTCGGGGCGGAAACAAACACAAATCGACGGCAGCTCAGAAGTCACGGTCGCGCACGACGAACACCCTTCCCTCGGTAACGAAAACGAACTGGATTCACGCCGGGGGATCAGAAGTCGCGGTCAGACACGAGGAACACCTCCATTCGGTTCCTGTGGCCGGGACGCGATGCGCCGGTACTGCCGCTCGTGGCGTTGGTACGCGGAGCTTCGCGTGCGGTGAGATGATAGCTCTTGGTGGAAAGTACCCGGCGTCGTTCCGGGCACCGCAAAGTTACCCGGCGGCGGGCCGTGATGTCGAGGGAAGGTGAGCCGGTGCCTCTGCCGAAGGCCCGTCGGCGATCGCCTACACTCCACGGCGATCCGCATCCCAAGGAGGGCGTTCAGTCCATCGAGGAGCGAAATTCGGTACCCCGCCAGTCGGCGCCCGTGAGCGCGGAGCCGAACACCAAGCGTGATGCGTTGAGTACGCGCCGCGCCCTGTCGCCGCGCAATTGGGCATTGTGGCGCCGGCCGAAACGATTCGTCGCATTCCTGCTCGTCTCCGAGCTGATTGCGGTCGCGTGGCTCGTCGTCGCATTCGTGAACGCGACCCTTCCGAGCGGTCTGGATTGGGCACGGTTCGCGATTCTCACCGCGGGGGCGACGGCGCACATTCAACTTACGCGTAGACAGGAAGAACGTCGGCGAAATGCGGGCGGCCGGGTCCTGATCGACCTCACCGCCGTCTGGATCGTTCCGGCCGCGATTATTCTTCCGGCGCCGTTGACGATCTTGGTGGTGGGACTGGTGCGGGCCCAGCGCTGGTTCGTCGCCCGGCGGCCCGCGCACAACTTCGTGTACTCCACGGTGGCGCACATGCTGGCCGCGACGCTGGCCCACCAGGTCTACGTCGAGCTGGGTCCACACGACTGGGGCGCGCTGAGCTTCGGGGCGTCGCTGGCCGAGTTCGGCTGGCTGCTGGTGGCCGGGCTGATCTACGAGGTCGTGCAGATCCTCTACATCGGGACCGTGATCGCGCTGTCCGCGCCGGAGAACGCGAACGTCCGCAGCGTGCTCGGCAGCCCGGCGGACAACGTGCTGGAGGCGATCACGATCGGCCTCGGCGCGGTGACCGCGCTGCTGCTGGTGATCATGCCGCCGACGGTCGCGATCATGGCCGTGGTGACGGTGGTCTTCAACCGGCTCGCGGAGATCGAACAACTCCAGGCCGACGTCCGGACCGACCCGAAAACGCAGGTCGCGAACATGCGCGGCTGGACCGAATCGGCCGAGCGCGCGCTGGCGAGGGCCACCAAGGCGGCCGATCCGATGGCGGTCCTGATGATCGACCTCGACCACTTCAAGTGGATCAACGACACGTACGGGCACCCCGCCGGCGACGACGTGCTGCGCAACCTGGCGCAGCTACTGGACGAGGTGACCCGCCCGAGCGACGTGGTGGGCCGTTTCGGGGGTGAGGAGTTCCTCGTGCTGCTTCCCGACACCGACCAGGCGGCGGCCACCGTGGCGGGCGAACGCATCCGTTCCGCGGTCGCCGGACTGCGGATCGTGACCACCACCAAGCGCGGCGACCAGACCGTGGTGTCCGGGCGCACCGCTTCCATCGGCGTGGCCGTCTTCCCCGACCACGGCGAGACCCTGGCGTCCGTCATGCAGGCGGCGGACGCCGCGGTCTACGAGGCCAAGGAAGGCGGGCGGAACCAGGTCCGGATCGCCCGCGCGGCGCCGGCGTCCGGGCCGGGCGCTCCAGACGGGCAGGCGCCCGAACGTGAGATCGATCACCTCAGCCGTTGAGGCTTCCCCGCCGGTACGGGGGCAGCTGATCCACTCGGTACCCCTCGCCGCGTGTGACCGCCGCCTGCCGCGGGCACCCAGGAGTGGCGCGCACCGGCGCACTCGCGCGGCGGTGAGAGAACCGTCTCACCACGAGCCACCACCGGCCCCACTCGCGCGTCCACCAAAGGGCCACCCGCACCCGCAGCAGCGGCCCACCCGCACTGTCACGACCAGCCCACTCACGCACCTCGTCCGGCCGGACCTGCACCCACACCCACTCCGACCAGCACTTTCCCCGTCACGCGCGACCCCGGCATCCCGACCACCACCCGTTCACCCACTAGAGTGGCGCCCTCGAAAGTCCACGATCAGGGAATTCCCTGGTGGCCTCCGAGGCCGCTCCCCTGCCACCCTGGGAGGCGATGATCACTCCGGCGACCTACACCGACCACCCGCCGCCCGTGCAGCAGGCACCGGCGATGCCGCGGGTGCGCCGCCGCCTGGCCACGTCCGCCTGGCTGCTGGTGTTGTCGCTGGCCGTGGTCACCTTCGGGTTCGTCGCGTCGAGACCGGCGGCCCCGGCCGATCAGGGGCCGCCCACGGGCGGGGCCCTGCAGGCCCAGCAGGCGATCGAGGCGCTGGTCCACCCCGGGCCCCAACCGAGCGCCCTCGCGCTCCTGCCCGCCGACTTCACGCAGGTCACCGGCATCGTTCCCGGACAGCAGCAGGCACGGGACGGCACGGTCCGCGCGGTGCACACCGACGGGGGCTGCTCGGCCCCGTGGGGCGACGACAACACGAAATGGGACTACGGCGTCCCCTGCAAGGCCCACGACCTGGGCTACGACCTCCTCCGCTACGCCGCGGCCGTCGGTCACCCGCTCGGGCCCGACGTCCGCGCGGCACTCGACCACCGCCTCTCCACCGACATGCACGCGGCCTGCGACATCAACCCGATGGACTCGCCGCGCACCTGCCGCCTCGTGGCCACCCTCTTCACCGCGGGCCTGGACGTGAACTCCTGGCACCAGCGCTGGGGCCCCCCGGTCGGTGACCCGATCGGACCGCTGCTCGCCGGGGTCGCCGTGATCGGCTGTCTCCTGGTCTTCCGCCTGCGCGGCTGGCTCCAGCACCGGCACGCCCGCGTCGCCGCTCCGGCGCCCGCGCCGACGACGGCCCCCGCCGCGCCACTGTCGCCCTGGGTGACGCTCGGTGCGGCCAGCCTGGTGCTCCTGATCCTCGGCGAATCGGCGATCGCGCTGGCCCGGTGGGCGGGCGCGGGCGCGGAATGGCTCTGGCCGTTCACCTGGGCGGCCCAGCTCGCGCCCGTCTTCTTCTTCGCAGGCGGCCGGGCCAACGCCGCGGGCTGGCGCGCGACCCGGGACAGCGGCGGCGGATACCGCCAGTACCTCGCCCACCGCGCGAGCTGGCTGCTGCGGCCCGCGCTGATCTTCGTCGTCGTGGCGCTCGTCGTCCCGCTCGCGCTCGAACTGCTCGGCATCCCCGAAGGCACGAACACGGCGATCATGCGCATCGCGCTGCACCCGTTGTGGCTGCTGGGCATCTACCTGCTCACCGTGGTCGCCACACCACTCATGCTCGCGCTGCACCGGCGCGCGGCCACCGCGTCCGTCACCGGGCTGGCGGCACTCGTGGTGCTGGCCGAGCTGGGCGCGCGCGCCCTCGGCTCGCCGATCCCGCGCTACCTCGCGGCGTTCGGCCTGGCCCTGCTCGCCCAGCAGGTCGCCTTCGGCCGCATCCGCACCTCCAGCCGGCTGCTCCTCGCGCTCGCCGCGGCGCTGGGCGTCACCGGCCTCGTGCTGCTCACCACGGTCGGCGGCATCAGCCGTGACCTGCTCGGCGCGCCGGGCGCCCCGCCTGCGTTGTCCGCGCCGGCCCTGCCGGTCCTCCTCCTCGGCGCCGCGCAGATCGGCCTGCTCGGCCTCGCCTCGAAACCGCTGGCGCGGCTCACCACCCGCCTCGCGGCACCCGCCCGCCTCGCGATGCGCGCGCCGATGAGCCTGTACCTGGGCTTCCTCGCGGCGATGCTGCTCGTCGTCGCACTCGTCTACCTGCCCGATCACCCGGCCGCGATCTTCACCTGGCTCGGCGATCCGCGTACGTGGGTCGCCCTCGCCCTACTCGCGGTCCCGGCCGGAATGGTCTTCTGGTGGTTCGAACGCCACCCCCGCGAGACCGCGGTCCCGGTCGCCGACCACCCGGGCTCCGGTGGCTGGCTCGCCCACGCCGCCACCGTGCTCGGCATCGGGTTCGCCGCGGTGGGGCTGTTCGGGTTCGCGCTGACCCGGTTCGGCGGCGACGAAGGCACGATCATCGGCCTGCCCGTCGACCCGATCCAGAACCTTATCCAGCTGCTGATCGGGGTATTCCTCCTGCACACGGTGCGCACGGGCCTCAGCGGCGCACGAAGCACGTGGATCGTCATCGGGGTCGCCTGTGTCCCGGCTCTGCTGTCGGCGGCCGATCCGGTCACGGTGGCGGTCCACGGCGTGACCGCACTGGTCGCGCTCGCGGCGGTGGCCAGCACGCTGGTGCCCACCAAGGCGGTGGCACAAAACACGTAAGCGAGTGTTGTGAACCACTTCCGGTGGGCCGTATGCGACGCTACGGCCAAGTAGGTGAACGATTGTGGCGAAAGGAGCACCTGGCGTGGACGACCCGCGGAACGATCGTGGGACCGGCCGGCCCGGACGGCCCCGGCAGCCACGCCAGATCGACGCCCGCTACGAAGGCCCGGTCCGGCGCACCCCCGCCGAGCGCAGGCCGAGTGAGCGCGCGCCCTCCGAGCGCATCCCACCCGGCCGGGGTCGTCCGCCCGGCAACCGCGCCGCGCCGGGCGGATGGACCACGCCGGGCAACCGGACGGCGGCCGGCCGGCCACCCGCGTCCCGCGACCGGCGCCCACCGCCACCCCGGGTCCGCCGACGACCGCCGCCACCGCCACGCAGGTCCCGGCGCGGCGCGAAGATCGCCGTCGGGCTGGTGTCCCTGCTGGTCATGAGCCTCACCGGCTACGCGTGGGCCGCGATGCAGGGCCTGGTCAGCGGCCTCACCACCACCGATGTGATCGACGCCAACCAGCCCGCGGACGGCGCCCGCGACATCCTGCTGGTCGGCATGGACAGCCGCACCGACGCGCAGGGCAACCCCCTGCCGGAGGACCTCCTCGCCGAACTCCGCGCCGGTGTCGCGGACGGCGAGGAGAACACCGACACGCTGATCATGGTCCACATCCCCAACGACGGCAGCAAAGCCGTCGCGATCTCGCTGCCCCGGGACTCCTACGTCACCATTCCCGGCTTCGGCACTCACAAGATCAACTCCGCGTACGCCCGCGCGAAGGCGGCGGAGCGCAAGAAGCTGCAGGACGACGGCGAGAGCGACGCCAGGACCATCGAGGTGCGGAGCAACCAGGCCGGCGCCAAGACGCTCATCCAGACCGTCGAACAGCTGACCGGCTCGACCATCGACAACTACGCTTCGATCAACCTGCTGGGCTTCTCCGAGATCACCAAGGCCATCGGCGGGGTCGACGTCTGCCTCAAGGACGACGTGAACGACACGTACTCGGGCGCCAGGTTCACCAAGGGACAGCACACGATCTCCGGCGTCGAAGCGCTGGAGTTCGTCCGCCAGCGGCACGGACTGCCCCGCGGCGACCTGGACCGGGTCGTGCGCCAGCAGGTCTTCATGGCCGGCATGGCCCGCAAGGTGCTCTCCGCGGGCACACTGGCCGATCCGGGCAAGCTCAGCGGCCTCACCGACGCCATCAAGAAGTCCGTCGTGCTCAACCAGGGCTGGGACATCCTCGGCTTCGCCCAGCAGATGAAGGGCCTCACCGGCGGCCAGCTGGAGTTCCGCACCATCCCCGTGGTCGACCCGGACTACAGCACCCCGGAGGACGGCAAGGCGGTCAAGGTCGACCCGAGCGAGATCCGTGACTTCGTGCAGGGCGTGACCACCCCGGCCGCGCCGCCCGCCGACGCGGGTCCCGCCAAGTCGGCGACCACCGTGGACGTCCGGAACGGAACCGGCCGCTCGGGTCTCGCCTCGTCGGTTCTGCAGAACCTGACGGGCCAGGGCTTCACCGGTGGCGAGACGTCCAACACGACCTCCCGCAAGTCCACGGTCGTCCGGTACCCGGCCGGTGGGCAGGCCGGGGCCCAGCAGGTCGCCGATGCCCTCGGCTCGGGTGCCACGGTCGAGGCCGATCCGACCGTGAGCGAAGGGCACGTGGTCGTGCTCGTCGGCAGTGACTTCTCGACGGAACCGTCGCGGGTCGTCCAGCAGGCCGCGGCGGCGCCGACCACGCAGGCGCCAGCCGCGACCGACGACGAGCCGATCACCGCCGACGGCATCACCTGCGTCAACTGACCACACCGTCCAGCCCGCCCCGGGTTAGCCCGATCGGCGTAATAACGGCCGTCGAGCACAACCGTTCCGCAGAAGTCGCGTAAGGAACGCGCGCCCAGCGACTTACATACCCGTGAACACCGCTGGAGTTCGACCGGATGTGCCGGAGCAGGGGCCCGGTACGACACGTGGTCAGGGCAGGGGACGAGGAGTGCGCATCGACAATGACCTCTACCAGCGAGTTCTGGGGGAGGAACTTCGCAAGCTGCGCCGGCGACGGGGCTGGACACGCAAGGAACTGAACCAGCACCTCCAGAGCGACATCTCGCTGCAAACGCTGGCCACCTACGAACTGGGCACCCGGCAGTGCTCGGTGGTCCGTCTCGTGGAGCTGTGCCTCGCGATGGACGAACTACCGCAGGACCTGCTCGCCCGCGTGCACCGCCGCGTGTTCGCCGACGAGCCCGGCAAGATCCGCCTCGATCTGAGCCGGATCGTCGCCGACGACCGCGCCGAACTCCTGCCGCTGCGCCGGTGGGCGGAAGACCGGCTGCGGCACACGGGCGCACCGAGAGACGTCCGCTTGGACCGGGCCGCGCTCAGCTGGATGGCCCAGCTGTGCGGCCTCGACGTGCCCGGCCTGCTCGACCGCCTCCGCGCGATCTCCGGCGTCGAGGACGACTAGACACGGCGAAGGGCGGCTCCACCTGGGAGCCGCCCTTCCCTGAGTCCCCTCAGCGCGTGCCGACGAGTTCGAAGTCCGACGGCCGCAGCTTGCGGGTGTTGAGCCAGTACCGCCAGGTGAAACCGGGCCAGATGGTCCGGTTCACGCCCTTCGCGTCGAGGTACCAGCTCTTGCAGCCACCCTGCGTCCACACGCCGCGCTCCAGCTTGCGCTGGATCTCGGCGTTGAAGCGTTCCTGCACCTCGGCCCGCGGCTCCAGCGCACCCGCGCCGGTCTGTTCGACCAGCCGCATCGCCCCGGCGACGTAGCGGATCTGCGACTCGATCATGAACACGACCGAGTTGTGGCCGAGTCCGGTGTTCGGCCCGAGCAGGAAGAACATGTTCGGGAACCCGTTGACCGTGATGCCCAGGTGCGTCCGCATGCCCTCGGCCGCCCACTCCTTGTTGAGCTTGCGGCCCTCCAGCCCGATGATCGCCAGATCATCGAAGGCGTCGGTGACGTGGAAGCCGGTGCCGAAGATGATCACGTCGACCTCGCGCTCCACACCGGTCGTGTCGATGACCCCGTGCTCGGTCACCTCGGCGACCCCGTGCGTGATCACGTCGACGTTGTCCCTGTTCAGCGCGGGGTAGTAGTCGTTGGAAATCAGGACCCGCTTGCAGCCCATCACGTAGTCGGGCGTCAGCTTCGCGCGCAACACCGGGTCGTCGACGTGCTTGTCGATGTTGGACTTGGCGAGGTTCTGCGCGACCTTCATCAGCCCCTGGTGACCGTTGAAGCCGATCGCGCGGGCCTCCAGCATCCAGTACAGGAGGTTGCGGTAGGCGCGCTGCGCGCCGGGGATCTTCGCGAACACCGACTTGGCCCATCGCGGCATCGCGTGGTCCGGCTTCGGCATCACCCAGGCCGGGGTGCGCTGGAAGACGTGCATCTGCCCGACCTCGGGCGCGATGGCCGGGATGAACTGGATCGCGCTGGCGCCGGTGCCGACGACGGCGACGCGCTTGCCACGCAGGTCGTAGTCGTGGTCCCACTGCGCCGAGTGGAAGGTGCGGCCCTGGAAGCGTTCGATGCCCTTGAGGTCCGGGATCTGCGGCAGGTGCAGCGCGCCGACGCCGTTGACCAGGAACCGGGCGCTGAACGTGTCACCGCTCTTGGTGGTGACGTGCCAGCGCTGCTCGTCGGGGTCCCAGCGCGCACCGGTCATCTCCTGACCGAACCGCGTTCGGGCGTAGAGGTCGTACTTGCGGGCGACACCGCGCAGGTAGTCCCAGATCTCCGGCTGCGGCGAGAACGAGCGGGTCCAGTTCGGGTTCTGCTCGAAGGAGAACGAGTACATGTGCGACTGGATGTCGCAGGCGCAGCCCGGGTAGGTGTTGTCGCGCCAGGTGCCGCCGACATCGCCGGCCTTCTCCAGGATCACGAAGTCCTCGCGACCCTCCTTGCGCAGCTGGATCGCCATGCCCAGACCGGAGAACCCGGTGCCGACGATGATCACGCCCGTTCGCGTGTGCTCTGCCATGTACCTTCCTCCACACTGAGCATTAGGTGTTACCGCGAGTCCATCTTACTCGGAGTAGGTTACTTCCGGTAGTGTCGTTTCCATGACCGGGCCGACCCGCCGCAAACGCATGCCCCGAGCGCAGCGCGAACAGCAGATGCTCGAGGTCGCGGAGGCGGTGTTCGCCGAACGCGGTTTCGCCGCCGCGTCGATGGACGAGATCGCCGAACGGGTCGGCGTGTCCAAGCCGATGCTGTACGAGTACTTCAACTCCAAGGAGGGGCTGCTGCTCGCCTGCGTCGCGCAGGCGCGCGCCGAGCTGCGTGAAGCGACCGAGCGCGCGGTGGCGGGTCAGGCAGATGCACGCGAGGCCCTGCGTGACGGGTTCCGGGCGTTCTTCGTGTTCGCGCGGGAGCGCAGGCAGGGCTGGTCGTTGCTGCGGCACGAAATGGCCCTGATCGGCACGTCGGCGTCCGACGCGCTGGAGGACACGCGGCGCCAGCAGACGGACCTCATCGCGACGCTGATGGCGCACTACTTCGCCGGCGAGGCGGGACCCGCACTGCTCGAAGCGACGGCCGAACTCGTCGTCGGAGCCTGCGAGCGGCTCGCCATCTGGTGCGAGCGGCACGACGAAGTGTCACCCGATATGGCGACCGAGCTGGCCATGGAAGTCCTCTGGTCGGGACTGGGTCTTCGCGCTGAGTGATCGCGCGTTTCCGCTGACGACTGCTCCATCCGGCCGTCACGCACAGCACATTCGCGCCCATCGCTTGTCACACAGAGTTCTGTTGATGTATCGATAGACGTTGACAGAGCGTTAGGCAAATGGCCGCAGAAGCACGCCCGATCGGATGAAGGCGATCGGCGTCATGACGAGGCTTCGGAGTGCTCCCTCAGTGTGGAGTATGCAGCCGAGAGCAGCAGGGGTGTGAGACTCATGGCGGTACCGATCACGGCCATCTACGTGCCGGAGAACGACGACTGGGCGGTGAGCGTGACCGGCGCGGGCCGGAGCCTGACCGCGCGGGCGCCCGGGATCATCGCCGCACGTGACCAGGTCGACCAGTTCGTCGAGGAGCTGGGCGCGGAGGCGAAGGGGGCCACCGTCGTCCACCTGCTCAACGGGAGTGCGCTGGAGTTCACCGCGGCCTACATGACCGCACGGCTGACCAGGCCGGAACAGGCGCCGGTCGAGGTGCCCGAGCCGGCGAGGCCCGCGGAATCCGAGGCGAAGGCCGCGGGGGAACCGGCGGCGGAACCGGATGCGGTACCAGCGCAACCGGCGCCGAAGCCGGACAAGAAGCCAAAGGCGAAGCTGACCGCGAACATCGGAGACGCGCTGGAGACCGCGAAGCCGACGCCCTCGGCACCGCCGGCCACCTCGTCGATCAAGGTGGCGGCGGGCGCGAGCACGCCGGCCGCGCGGGCCTGACTCAGCGGAAGAGCTTGCGCACCAGCAGTGCGGCGACGAGCACGCCTGCCCCGATCAGCGAGAACTTGATCTTGGGGTCGTCGAGCTTGCCACGCACGGTGGTCTTGGCATTGTCGGCCAGCCGCTTGGGGCTGGCCTTCTCGCCGAGCTGATCCAGCGTGGTCGCGAGCGCTTCGCGGGCCTTCACGATCTCACGCTCGATGGTGTCCGGGTCGCGGGCCACAGGTCCTCCTCACCTTCGCAGGGCACAACCGTAGATCACCGCCCCGCACGAGCGGCACCGGCCACGCCGTAGGAGGCGCTGGGACTAGGCTGGTGCCCGCGCGCCCGTAGCCCAATTGGCAGAGGCACATGGTTTAGGTCCATGCCAGTGAGAGTTCGAGTCTCTCCGGGCGCACCTGATGCACCAGGGTCGAACCTTGGCCCGACGAATCAATGGCCAGGGTTCGGGCCTTGTCTGTGTCGGCGGCCCGGGTGAGGGCGTTGGCGTTGATCCGTACGCGCCGCAATGGGCTGGAAGAAGCCCTCCGGTGCTGCTCACTACGGCCTGAGCGGCTTCGGTCCTTCCCGCATGGTAGGCCCGGGCCGCTGCTGCGACGAGGCACCACTGTCCTGCGGCGCGTGGAAGCCCACACATGCCCGGCGACCCCGGGACGTCGAGGTTGAGGCCGGGAAGGTCGAACGGGCCATCACGGCGAACGCGAGAGCGCTGTCGGTGCCAAGAGTTCTTCGGCGGTCGTGCTGCTCTCCGCTCATGGCGGTCGGTCAAGGCACTGCACTGTCGCCACCATGTATGCGGCTTTCGATACGTTGGCGATATCCGCCGGCCGCTAACATCGAGAGCGTGCGTGTCTTGGTTGTTGAGGACGAACTCTTCATGGCGGAGGCGATCCGGGAAGGGCTGGCCTGGAAGCGATCGCAGCCGACATCGCTGGCGACGGCGAGACCACTCTGGAGCTGCTCAGCATCAACGACCACGACCTCGTTGTCCTCGACCCCGACATTCCCGGCCCGTCTGGTGACGAGGTGGCGCAAGGCATCGTCACCTCCGGCAGCGGTCTGCCGATCCTGATGCTCACCGCCGACAGGCTCGACGACAAGGCAACTGGTTTCGAGCTCGGTGCAGGTGACTACCTCACCAAGCCCTTCGAGTTGCGGGAGCTGGTCCTCCGTGTCAGGCCACCCGACCGTCGCCGCGGACATCACCGGCCACCTGCGCGCGAGGTGACCAGGCTGCGACTGGACCCGTTCCGACGCGAGGTCTTCCGCGACGGTCGCTCTGTCGCGCTCACGCGGAAGCAGTTTGCAGTGCTGGAAGTGCTCGTCGCCGCCGAGGGCGGTGTGATTCGCCCCGAGGACCTCCTCGAACGCGCCTGGGACGAGACCTCGCTCATCGCCACGGTCCCCGGCGTCGGCTACCGCATCGACACCGGCGCGGACACCGAAGGGCAGGAACGCCCCGATGGGTAGAGCACGCGGCCTGAGTGTCCGACTCAAGCTCACCCTCTCCTATGCCGGCTTCCTCTTGGTACCGGTCTTCTTGCTGCTGGCAGCGGCATGGCTGTTCCTCTTGCGCCAGTTCCCCCTCGACAAACTCATTCCCGCACCCGCCGACTTCTGGCGCTCCCTCGATCCCCACAACTTCGGCCCGCTCGCCTTCGGCTCCTCGGCTATCCTCGTGATGGCGTTCCTTTTGGTGTTCGGCCTGGTGGGCGGATGGATTCTCGCCGGCCGAATGCTTGCTCCGCTGGCGCGCATCACGGCTGCCACTCGCACGGCTGCCGAAGGTTCTCTGTCGCATCGAATCGAGATGGAAGGCCGTCGAGACGAGTTTCGTGAGCTCGCTGACAGCTTCGACGCCATGCTTGCTCGACTCGAAGCGCACGATGCCGAGCAGCAAAGGTTCGCTGCGAACGCCTCCCACGAACTGCGCACGCCATTGGCGATCACGCAGACGCTTCTCGATGTCGCCCGCAACGATCCAACCCGCGACGGTGGCGAGCTCGATGAACGGCTTCGTGCCGTCAACGGCCGAGCGATCGAGCTCACCGAGGCGTTGTTGCTGCTGAGCCGGGCCGATCAGCGATCTTTCGTGCGCGAATGCGTCGACCTATCCCTCCTTGCTGAGGAAGCTACCGAGACACTTCTTCCTCTAGCGGAGAAGCGCGGTGTCGCCGTCGAGACCTCCGGCGTCTCAGCGTTCACCAGCGGATCGCACCCTCTTCTGCTGCAACTGACCATGAACCTGCTGCAGAACGCCATCGTCCACAACCTCCCCGAGAGCGGTACCGCACAGATCACCACCGCGGTCGAACCCGAATCGGTAGTGCTCACGGTCGAGAACACCGGCGCGAGGCTCAGCCCGCAGATCGTGACGACCCTTACGGAGCCCTTTCAGCGAGGCACGGAACGCGTACGTGGTGGTCACGCCGGGGTCGGCCTCGGCTTGGCGATCGTCAAGAGCATCGTGCGAGCGCACGACGGAACGCTCTCGCTCAGCCCGCGCGAGGATGGTGGGCTGACCGTCACGGTGCGGATGCCCGTCGTTCAGCGATCAGTGTGAGGACGTGCCGGGTTAGGACATCGCCCGCGTCGGGTGTGCGGGCCAAGGTGCGGGCCGACATCATCGCGATGCACTGAGAATCGGTCAGTACCGGGATCAGGATTGTCTCGATCCAGGCCGGGTCGAGGTCGGCGTCGTCAACGAGGAGCGCTCCGCCGGCGTTGACGACAGGGACGGCGTTCAGTCGTTGCTCTCCACCACGCATCGGCAGCGGGACATACGCGGCCGGGAGGCCCACGGCGGCCAGCTCAGCGCATGTCATTGCTCCCGAGCGGCAGATCGCGAAGTCGGCCGCGGCGTAGGCGTATTGCATCTCGCTGACATAGGGCACAACGACATAAGGCGGATCACCATCGGGTACCTCAACCGCGCGGCCTTGCCCGGAGATATGCAGCACCTGCACGCCGTTCGCCCTCAGGGTCGCGGCCGCGCCGGACACCGCGCCGTTGATGGCCTCCGCTCCCTGCGAACCTCCGGTGACGAGCAGTACCGGCCCGTCCGGCCGTAGGCCGAATCGGCGCCGAGCGGTGTCACGCAACACGGTCCGGTCAAGCCCGCTGATCGCTCGCCGTAGCGGGATTCCGATGGCTGCGGCGTGGGCCAACCGGACATTCCGGGTAGCAGTGAACACATGCGTCGTCATGTTGGCCGCCACCCGGTTCGCCACTCCGGGCTTGGCATTCGCCTCGTGCACAACGACCGGCAGACCTCGCCGGCGGGCAGCGAGGTAGGCAGGCATGGCTACATAGCCGCCGAAACCCACCACAATCTCAGCCCGCGCATGGTCGAGCACTGCACCGGCCGCCCGCACCGAGTCGCGCAACCTGACCGGCGTTTGCAGCAGAGCCCGGTTGAGCTTGCGCGACAGCGGCACCGGGGGAATGAGCTCCAGCGGATAGCCGCGTGCGGGGATGAGCGTCGTGTCCAGGCCCCGCACAGTGCCGAGAGCGATGATCTCGGCCGCGGGCTCGACTCGACGCAGCGCGTCGGCGAAGTTCATCGCAGGTTCAATGTGCCCGGCCGAATGACCACCTGCGACAACCACGCGCGGCGGTGGGCCGTCTGTCATCACGAAGCCCTTCGGATCAGGATTCCTCGGTCGGCGTGGAACCGCTCGAACACAGGCATCGGCAGCACGGCATTGTCGGAGTTGTGGGAGTACCCGGAGGGATTGTGGAATCGCACCGCCCCGCCATCAACCGCATGGACGAGCACGAGATGGCCTCCTCGTTGCGGGTCGCGGGTGTCGGGGTCGCGTATCTCGGGGGACACCGATGCGATCAGGACCTGCCCGCGTCGCACCTCTCGGGCGGATGCCTGAATCGGCGTGTGCTCAATGAGTTGGCAACCAAATCCGAACTGCGTGCTGACCCATTCCATCAAGGGCCGGTAGATCAGTCCCTGGACCTTGCCCGAGGGCTCCACGACGTAGCAACCCCACTCCAGGGCCAGCGTGAGGAGCTCGCCCATCGAGAGCCGGACATCGGTCCACCCATGAAGCAACGACTGGAGACATGCCAAGCCGCAGACCTTGCGGGACCAGAACAGGAACTCCTCATGCGAGCGATACCCGTCGGAAGCCCAGTCGTGCAGCACCGATGAATCGCTGGGCCGCAGGAAGACTTCTATCCCTGATGAGTCGGTGCGCCGCATGACGACCTCGTCGTTGCGCTCCATGTGCCCCCACTGCGAGTACGCAGTGGAGACGCGGATCATGCGACGGGAAAGTCGAAGTAGTCATGGGGAAAGGGCTCGTTTTCCAGCGTGTAGTGCCACCACTCGCAGTCGTACCGAGCGAATCCGGATTCCTCCATGATGAGGCGAAGTCGCTCGCGGTTGAAGGTTTCGGCCGGTGTGACCTCGCTGGCTTCGTGGCGCGAGATCGGGTCCATGAGGTCATGGTCACCACCCATGCGAGCAGGCTCTCCGGTGGCGAGGTCGTAAAGGGTCAGGTCCACGGTGCTTCCCCGGCTGTGGCCCGACTTTCTCGCCACGTATCCCTTCTTCACCATGTCGGACTTGTTGATACGGGGGTAGTGGCGCTGCTTCGTCCGGCCGTCTTCGGGCTCCTGTGACCAGCGCAAGAAGCACTCGACGGCGCGTTGAGGCCGGTATCCGTCCCACAAGAACAGACCGAAGCCGAGGGATTCGGCCTGCTCCTGCGCATGGACCAGAGCGGTGCACAGTGCTCGCGTGCCGACGATGCGGTTGGTGAGGTACCCGTCGACTGGTTTCCCGGTGAAGTTGTCGTGGGTTGTATACTTCGCATCCCAGCGGATGCCGGGCACGAGCTCGTCGACGTACGCGAAGTCGGCGTTCATTGCTTCTTCCCGTGCAGAGTCATCGAGACGAGTCGGTCGATCAGGTCTGACAGCGGTATTCCGGCGGCGGCCATCATCCGGGGGTAGCGACTGTAGGAGGTCAGACCAGGCAGCGTGTTGACCTCGTTGAGCACCACCTGCCCGTCGTCGGTGAGGAACAGATCCACGCGAGCGAGTCCCGGGACTGTTCCAAGATCGGTGTTTCTGGCCCGACACGCCGGGCTGAGGTCCGGCGGGATGGGCACTGTGAGTGATGACATCGGATCTTGTGAGTCCACGCAAGCGTGACCAGAAGCCGGCGCAGCTGTCGCCCGAGCAGGCCGCCGCGGCGGCGATGGTGGCCGAGGCCAAGGCGCGAGGGTTGGCGTTGACCGGCCCGGACGGCCTGCTGAAGCTGTTCACCAAGAACGTGCTGGAAACGGCGCTGAACGAGGAAATGACCGAGCACCTCGGCCATGAGAAGAATCAGGCGGAGCCGGACCGGGAATCGACCAACGTGCGGAACGGGACTCGGCCGAAGACCGTGATCTCGGATGCTGCCGGCGAGGTGCGGGTCGAGGTTCCGCGGGATCGGGAAAGCACGTTCGAGCCCCAGATCGTGAAGAAGCGGCAGCGGCGGCTTGCCGACGTGGACGAGATCGTGTTGTCGTTGTATGCGAAAGGGATGACCACGGGCGAGATCTCCGCCCATTTCGGCGAGATTTACGGGGCGTCGGTGAGCAAGGAGACGATCTCGCGGATCACCGACAAGGTTGTCGCCGAGATGCAGGACTGGGCCAGCCGCCCACTCGACGCGATCTACGCGGCGGTGTTCATCGACGCTATCCACGTCAAGGTTCGGGACGGTCAGGTCGCCAACCGGCCGGTCTACGCGGCCATCGGCGTGACCGTGGACGGGCAGAAGGACGTGCTGGGTCTGTGGATGGGCGTCGGTGGCGAGGGCGCGAAGTTCTGGATGAGCGTGCTGGTCGATCTGAAGAACCGCGGGATCCGCGACGTGTTCTTCCTCGTCTGTGACGGCCTCAAAGGTCTGCCGGAGACTGTCACGAACGTGTGGCCGCAGACCATCGTTCAGACGTGCATCGTTCATTTGATCCGCAATACTTTCCGGTTGGCGGCGCGGCAACACTGGGACGAGATCAAGCGGGACATCAAACCTATCTACACGGCCCCGACTCCTGATGCTGCACTTGCCGCGTTGGATGAAGTCGAGCAGAAATGGGGCAAGAAATATGGTGCGATGGTTCGGCTGTGGCGCAACGCGTGGGAAGAATTCGTGCCATTCCTGGACTACGATGTTGAAATTCGGCGCATGATCTGCTCGACGAACGCAATCGAATCACTGAATGCCCGCTACCGGCGGGCGATCCGCGCGCGTGGACATTTCCCCACCGAGCAAGCCGCGATGAAGTGTCTGTATCTTGTGACTCGCAGCCTGGACCCGACCGGGACCGGCCGCGCCCGATGGACAATGCGTTGGAAGCCAGTCATCAACGCGTTCGCCATCACGTTCGGTGACCGCTGGCCGGGAGCCGAAACCTACTAACCGAACCGCCGGAAACACCGATCACGGGATAGACCCCGAGTCCCCTGCAACCCAAGGCAAGGTAGATGGCCTTGGCAGTTTCCTGGACGAGTCGACGCGAGTCCGCCGGGATGTCGGCGGGCACGATGAACGACGCGTTCTCCGAGCCGGTCTCCGGAGAGTCCTCCTGGTGGATTCTGAAGAAGCCGTGCGAGAGGGCGACGCGGTCCACCTCGCCCGCGACCAGGCCGAAACGCTCCCCCAGGATCGCGCAGCCGATCTCGCTGCCGGCGACGGCATCTTCAATCAGCACCTTCGTGTCGTACTGGCGGGCGTCTTCCAGCGCGCTTGCCAGCTCGTCGGCTCCGGTGACCTTGCTGACACCGAACGAGGAGCCGGAGCGAGCCGGCTTCACGAAGACCGGATAGGTGAACTCGGCAGGGTCGGCCTTCTCGTCACCTTCGATGACCCGGAAGTTCGGTGTGGAGATTCCGGCGCTTCTGGTGATCGTGTAGGCCAAGGCTTTGTTCATACACAGCGCGGAGCTCGGGATGTCGCAGCCGACGTAGGGGATGCCTGACAGTTCGAGTAGGCCCTGGATGGCCCCGTCTTCGCCGAGCTTGCCGTGCAGGATGGGGAAGACCAGATCGAGACGGATCGTCTCGTAGCAATCAAACTCCATAACGAACAGCCCGTGTACGTCGCGATCCGGTGACAGCGTGACCCGGCGCGAATCGCCGCTTTCCCAGGCTTCCCCGGGAGCGTCGTTGCACAGTTTCCACTCGCCGTCGCGGGTGATGCCAATCCAGAACGGTTCGTATTTCTCGGTGTCAAGATTCGCCGCGACCTCACGTGCGGACTTGACCGAGACGGGATGCTCTTCGGATACACCGCCGAAGATGAATCCGATCTTCAATTTGCTCATACTGTCCTCTTCCTCTCGAAGCTCATGCAGTTGACAAGGCTGTTTTCGACCGTGTCGGCCAGGGCGTGGTCGGTGTAGTAAGCGGTGTGGGGGCTGATGAGCACGTTCGGCATCGCTTGGAGCCTCAGGAGGGCCTGGTTCTCGACGGGCTTGTCTCTCCAGTCGGCGTAGAAGATGCCTTCTTCGCCTTCGAGGACGTCCAGCGCCGCACCGCCCAGGTGACCGTTCTCCAAGGAGGCAAGAAGGGCCGCAGTGTCGATGAGCGGTCCGCGCCCGGTGTTGATGACGTAGGCGCCGTGCTTCATCTGCTCGATGCGTTCGCGATTGAGGAGGTGATGTGTCCGCGGAGTCAGGGGCGTGTGAAGGGAGACGATGTCGCTGTTCTGAAACAGTTCACTGAGCGAAACGCTGTCGCCCCCGGGGAGGTGGGGCTGGCTGTCGTGGGCGAGCACGCGGCAGCCGAAACCGCGCAGCCGGTCAATGACTGCTGTGCCGATCTTCCCCACTCCGATGACCCCGATGGTCATGTCGCGTAGTTCTTTGCCGCGCGTTTGGTCTAACCGGTAGTCATGGGCGTCGGTGCGGCGGATGATGGATTTCGCGTTGCGGACGGCCATCAGCATCAACATCAGGGTGTAGTCGCCCACGCTGTCGGGTGAGTAATCGACATTGCCGACAGTGATGCCGACACTCGCCGCGTACTCCACGTCGACGTGGTTGTATCCGATGCTTCTGGTGGAAATGTATTCCACGCCCGCGCGGCTCAGCGCCAGAATCGTCGACTTGGTGATCTGAGTCTTATGACTCACGCTGATGCACCGGCTTCCACGCGCCACCGCAGCGTTGCCTTCACAGACCGCGGCCTCGGTGATCGTCAACCTCACCCCAAGACGACGGCCCATCTCTCGAAACAAGGTGGCTTCGTCCCGGCAACAGCCGAAGACCGTAAGACTCATAGCGGACGGGCCAGAGGTAGCCCGCGCGGCTGTTGCGCGGTTCGGACTGTCGGCTGGCGCTTCACTGTCGACCAAACTCCGTTCGCTGTAGGCCATGCCTCAAGTCAAGAGGGCCGGGCGTTGCCAGCACGTATGCGATTTTCGATATGCGGCCGATACACCGGCCCCGAACGCTAGAGTCGTGCCCCGGATGGTCGCGGAGGTAACCTGGTGAAGATCACCAGGTCGACACGCGACCGTGTCCGGTTGCGTCGGGCCGGAGGGAGCCCGAACAAGCTGACCGCTTCTGCATGAAGCGGGAATTTCCCGGCAGCGCACGAAAACCTGGAAAACCAGCAAGGGCCCCGAGTTCACCGTGAAGATGGCCCGCGTCCTCGACCTCTACGACCATCCACCCGCCGACGGGCGAGTGCTCTGCGTGGACGAGTTCGGGCCGCTGAACCTGCAACCCCGACCCGGACACGGCTGGTTCCGCCGCGGACACCCAGCCCGCCGCCGCGCGACCCACAACCGTCACGCCGGGATCCGGCAGCTGTTCGCCGCGCAGGACCTCCGCGACGGGGCAGATCTTCTACCCGTTCCGCGACCGCACACGCTGGCCGGAATTCCTGGACTTCTGCACACAACTCCGCCGCCGCTACCCCACAGGCAAGCTCTATCCAATCCGCGACAACCACGGCCCGCACGGCAAAGCCGAAGTCACCGCCCGGCGCGCGGCACACGGCATCGAGCTGGTCCACACCCCAAAGAACGCGTCCTGGCTCAACTGGATCGAATGCGAGTTCACCACCCTGCGCTACTTCACCTCGACGGCAGCGACTACCCCACTCGCGCCGCCCAGGAAGCCGCCGGTTACGTCCGCTGGCACAACCGGCACTGCCACCCCAAACGCCACTTCGCACCCGACTCGGAAATCCGACGCCCGGATTACCTACCCAACGTTGCATGACACGGCACTAGGTGAGTGCAGAGGCGACCTCGTCGAGACGCGCCCCGCGCGATGCCTTCACAAGCACGACATCACCGGCGGTGAGATTGCGGCGCAGCCAATCGACCGCCGCGTCGTTGTCGGCCAGCGACGCCCCTCGGTCCCCAGCCCCCTCAGCAATCGGCCGGGCAGCGTCTCCGATGACGAGCACCACATCAGCGCGTGCGGCGGCATACTCACCGACGACTCGATGTTCGCGCTCGCTGTTCTCGCCAAGCTCCAGCATCTCGCCGAGAACAGCGATACGTCGCCCCCCTTCGATCGCGGCCAGCGTGTCCAGCCCGGCGAGGATCGACTCGGTGTGCGCGTTGTAGGAGTCGTTGAGCAGCCTCGCGCCGTTGGCAAGATCGCGCATCTCCAGCCGCCATTTCGACACCGAGGCGGTGGACAACGCTGTCGCAGCCACCCCGAGAGGAACGCCAGCAGCCAGCCCCGCTGCTACGGCGGCTGAGGCGTTGAGTGCCTGGTGGGCACCGAGGATCGACAGCGCAACAGGTGCGGATGCCTCGGCAGTCCGCAGTGTGAACGATGCTCGGGCGAGCCGGTCCAGCACCAGATCGTGTACGCGCACGTCAGCGTGCCTGGCTTGTCCGAACGTCAGCGCCGGGCCATTGGTGAGCGTCCGCATCGCAGCCACTCGGGGGTCGTCCGCGTTGAGAACCGCAGTGCCACCAGAAGCCAGCCCCTGCACCAACTCGCCCTTGGCCCTGGCTATGGCTGCCTGCGATCCGAACTTGCCGAGGTGAGCAGTGCCGACGTTGAGAACCACCGCGATATCGGGGGCGACGAGATCGGCGAAAGCAGCAATGTGGCCGACATGACGGGCCCCCATCTCAAGGACGAGGAATCGCGTGGTCGGGTCAGCGCGCAGCATGGTCAGTGGCACACCGAACTCGTTGTTGAGCGAGCCCACGGTTGCGACAGTGGCAGCACTACTCGACAGCACGGCCGTCAGCAGGTCCTTGGTGCTGGTCTTGCCCTGGGAGCCAGTCACCCCGAGAACGGTGAGTCCATCGCGGAGCCGGGCCACGACGTGACGGGCGAGCGCCTGTAGCGCAGCCTGGACATCCTCGACCACCACGGTCGGCAGCGAGGTGGGCCGCGTGCCGATCACCGCCACCGCACCGGCACGTGCGGCTTGACCGGCATAGTCGTGGCCATCGACATGCTCACCGGCGAATGCCACGAAGAGTCCACCCGGTTCCGCCGCACGACCGTCGAGCACGGCAGGGGCGGTCACCGTCACCGCACGATCGCCCTCGACTGTGCCGCCGGCAACCCTGGCGATCTCTTCGAGACTGAGCGGAATCATGTCCAACCCCGATCAACTGGAGCTTCATCGTCCGCGTCGCCTCATGCGCTCGCGGTGGTTCATGGAGATCTCGGATATTGCGACGCCACAACTGGTTCATGCCGCTGAGCAGGTCATCCTCCGTCCTCATGGTGCCGCTGGGATGACGCAGCGTAATCTCGTAGGTGAACTGGGGCTGCCCGGCTCCGAAGCCGTCTTCTGGGCTTTGCAGTAGCCAACCCGCCTCCGCGAGCTGGCTGACCACCTGAGTACCGACGAGGTCTTCCTCCTCGCTCGGCATCTGAGTGAGTCGTTTCCTTGTCGGGTCAGCAATGCCACCCCAAGGCAGATAGGTCAGCCTCCAGCGCTCTAACCTTGGCACCGGCCGGTACAGAACCAGACCTGCCCCGACCAGCCGCGGGCGGTCGTACCAGCCAAGGGAATCGCTGTGCCATTCGGTCTTGACGCGACCCCAAGCCGGCGTTTGGAAGAAGCTGGCTTTCCGCTGTGTTCGGATGAAGGCCAAGCGGCCGGCCCCGCTGATCGAACAAACGGTCAGGCTCATGTGGATGGAGAGGAAGCCGCCAGAACTTGGGCTGTTGTGCGGGGTGAGTCGCGATCCGGCATGTCTCCAGTCAAGGCGGAGCGATGTTGCCTGCACGTATGTCTTTTTGGATATGCCGGCGATATGCTGGCTATGTCGGTCTCACCTGACACCGGATGTCGGTCTCGGTCAACTCCAGCATTGGTGAGACGGATCGGATGTCGATGGGAGCCAACACCGCTCGCCGAGCATGCCAGCCGTGGCTTATATAAACCATAACTGGTACGATTCGGGTGTGCACGCGTTCGACATCCTCGGTGACCCGGTGCGCCGGCGCATCCTGGAGCTGCTCGCCGATGGCGAGCACACCTCTGGCGCGATCACAGAGGTGATCCGGTCCGAGTTCGCACTGTCTCAACCAGCGGTCTCCCAGCATCTGCGCGTCCTTCGTGAGAACGGGTTCGCGTCGGTTCGAGCTGAGGGGGCACGTCGGTTCTATGCCGTCGACCCCTCCCCGCTGAGCGAGGTCGACGTGTGGTTGGACCGATTTCGCGGGTTCTGGGATCAGCGGCTCGATGCCCTCGGAACCGAGCTGGCCCGCGGCAAGCGTGCATCCCGTCCCCGAGGCGATGGCCAGGCCGATCGGCCAGCGAAAGGAATATGAAGTGAAGGACGTACTGGACGAGCTGGCCGCTGCACGCCGGACGATGGGCTCAGCGACCCTGCCCGCCGGCGACGCGTACACGATCGAGTTGCGGCGTCACTACGACGCGCCGGTCGACGACGTGTGGAACGCCATCACAGACCCCGAGCGACTGGGCCGCTGGTTGAAGCCTGTGACCGGGGACCTGCGGCTGGGTGGATCGTTCGAGCTGGACGGCGGTGAGCACGGCGAGATCCTCGCCTGCGACCCACCGCAGCGGCTGCGAGTGTCCTGGCTGTTCGGGCCGGAGGCCGATGAGTGGCCGGGGACGAGCGAGGTCGAGGTTCGCCTGTCCCGCGGCCAATCCGGGGGCACCGAGTTCGAACTTGTCCATGCAGCAGCCGTCGGGGAGCCCATGTTCCCGACCTACGGACCCGGTGCCGGCGGCGTCGGCTGGGACCTGCATCTACTCACCCTGGCCGGGTTCCTCGCCGATGGCGAGACCCTCGACCACAACGAGTTCCGGGCCTTGCCCGAAGGGCGCGAGTTCGCTCGGCGCAGCGCCGCGGCATGGGGCGAAGCTCATCTGGCCGGCGGCGGCGATCCGAATCACGTGGCGGCCGCGGTGGCGGCCACCACCGCGTTCTACGCCCCTGGAGGCAACGAGTGATGAAGTACACGACCTCGATCGAGATCGCCCTGCCTCGCCAGAAGGTGGTCGACCTGATCTCCGACCCGGCGCAGATGCCGAAGTGGCTGCGTGGCCTGGTACTGCACGAGCCGGTCAACGGGGTACACGGGCAGCTCGGCACCACCTCGCGAGTCGTGTTTCAAATGGGGAAGCAGAGGATGGAGGCGACCGAGACCATCACGCGCCTGGAACCCGCAGATCTGCACGCCATCCCGAGTTCGGTTGCCGTGCACTACGACCGCGAGATTGTCGGCGGGGGTACGTGGCAGGCTCAACGAGACCGAATCACCGACGCTGGTCCGAACACGACTCTGTGGGAGAGCGAGAGCGAGTTCCGGTTGGACGGGTTGCTGATGCGGCTGATGGGACGTCTGATGCCCGGCACCTTCCGCAAACAATCACGGCAGCACATGCAGGACTTCAAGGCGTTCGCCGAGCATGGGACGGACGTCTCCCAAGAGGCGAACTGACCTGCCACTGAGCTGGACCCGAGCAGCACATGGCGCGCGCTGCAGCGCAAGCACGGTGTCGGTTACCGCACTGTTGCTGCGGCGTTGGAGTCTGCATGGCCCAAGCAGCCGAAACCACCACCGAAATGCGGATCCCGCCTCGACCCGTACCGGGAGGTCATCGACCGCTGGCTGCGAGACGACCTGGACGCGCCGAGGAAGCAGCGCCACACCGCGAAGCGCATCTTCGACCGACTCCTGGACGAGCACGGCGCTGCCGGGGCTGTTTCGTACGGGATGGTGCGCGACTACGTCGCGACCCGCCGCCGCGAGATCCGCATCGAAGCCAGCCGCGAGCCCGCGAACACGTTCATCCCGCAAACCCACCTGCCTGGCCGTGAGGCCGAGGTCGACTTCGGCGGGATCGTAGTTCGACTGCGTGGCGAGCTGGCGACGTGCACCATGTTCAGCCTGCGGCTGTCGTACTCCGGCAAGGCCGTCCACCGCATCAGCGCTTCGGCTGGACAGGAAGCGTTCTTCGAGGGCCACGCTCACGCCTTCAGCATCCTGGGCGGGGTGCCGACGGGGAAGATCCGCTACGACAATCTCAAGGCCGCCGTGGCCAGGGTGATCGGATTCTCCCGGCAGCGGGTTGAGACCGATCGCTGGACCGCGTTCCGGTCGCACTACGGCATCGATGCCTTCTACTGACAGCCCGGAATCCAGGGCGCGCACGAGAAGGGCGGGGTCGAGGGCGACATCGGCTGGGTCCGCCGCAAGCACCTCGTCCCCATCCCCGAGGCCGACTCGATCGACGAACTCAACGCCATGATCGACGCCTGGGACGCCGCCGACGACGACCGGCGGATCGCGTCGCGCGTCCACACGGTCGGCGAGCACTTCGGCACCGAACAACCGCTCCTCGCGCCGCTCCCGGACGAATCTTTTGAAACGGGTCGCTGGTTCACCCCACGGGTAGACAGGTTCGCTCAAGTCACGGTTCGGATGAACATGTACTCCGTCCCCGCCCGCTACGTCGGCAGGAAACTCCGGGTGCTGCTGCACGCGTCCGAGCTGGTCGTCCACGGCGACCAAACTGTCGTTGCTCGACACGAGCGCCTGATGACCAAGGGCGGAAGCCAGCTCGACCTGGATCATTACCTCGAGATGCTCCTCCGCAAGCCCGTCGCACTACCCGGAGCGACCGCGCTCGACCAGGCTCGGAAGGCAGGCAGGTTCACCCCGATCCACGACGAATGGTGGGCTGGCGCACGTAAGGCCCACAGCGATGCCGACGGAACCCGGGCGTTGATTGAGGTACTGCTGCTGCACCGCCACCTCCCGCACGAGCACGTCGTCGCCGGCCTCGCCGCCGCACTTCAAGCCGGCGGGTACACGGCCGACGTTGTTGCACTCGAAGCCCGCAAAGCCAACGACACCGCCGGGAATGACGACATCGACAACGGCACGACCGCTCAGGCAGCCAACGACACCGAGGGCATCTCGTCGCTCACCGAACGCCGACTCCGCAGGCCCCCGCCCGACGATCCACGCCCGTTGCCGACCGTCACCCAGTACGACCAGCTGCTGCGCCGCCCGCGCCGCACCAACGAAGGAGGAACCTGATGACCAGCCGCCATCGCGGGATGACCGAAGAGGCTGCTGACGCGGCCATCGATCACGCCTGCCGCATGCTCCGCCTACCCACCGTCAGACAGGACTTTCCCGACCAGGCCGACCGCGCCGCAGCCGAGCAGATGTCCTACCGAGGATTCCTCGCCGAACTGCTCCTCGCCGAATGCGACGACCGAGCCCGCCGACGCTGTGAGCGCCGCATCAAAGCCGCACGGTTCCCCAGAGAGAAGTCCCTTCGCGCGTTCGACTTCGACGCCAACCCCAACATCGACCCGGCAGCAGTCCACACCCTCGCCAAATGCGAATGGGTAAAGAAGGGCCAGCCGCTGTGTCTCATCGGCGACTCCGGAACAGGAAAGTCCCACCTGCTCATCGCCCTTGGCACCGAGGCCGCGATGATCGGCCACCGCGTGAAGTACACCCTGGCGACCACGCTCGCGAACGAGCTCGTCGAAGCCGCCGACGAGAAGATCCTCTCAAAGATCATCGCCCGCTACGGCAGGGTCGACCTTCTCTGCATCGACGAGCTCGGCTACATGCAGCTCGACCGACGCGGCGCAGAGTTGCTGTTCCAAGTCCTCACCGAGAGAGAAGAGAAGGCATCGGTCGCCATCGCGTCGAACGAGTCCTCCACCAAACGGTGTCGAACGAGACCGACAAGCGGTGTCACACGAACCCGACACAGCCAATATGCGGTATCGGCGCCGTCGTAGGACTCAAAACGCGCTCCAGCCACCAGGCGATCCGCGACTGTTTCGTGCCAAGCACCGTTTGCGAAGCGGAACCGAGCGACGGACCGGATGCGCGGTCACAGTGCGGTGATAGATGCCGAACCTCGAGCCGAGGTCGGCAAGGGTCATGCCCTCTCGGTACAGCGACACCAGCTCGTCCACCCGAGCCGAGCTCACCAGGTTTGAGCTGTCCCAACCGAGCGCACCAGCCGACCCCGCGAGTCGGTGATCGAGAGCTCAGACGGCCTCTGATGACGCCGGTAAGTACCGCGTGATCAGCACGAAGCTACGGCTCTCAGTGCCGGGGAAAGGTTCTCCGACTCTCTACGCAGGCGCACCGCGCGGCTCCGACCTGCAGTCGTCCGCGCTACGGCGCCACGAGCGGCTCCTCCTCATAAGCGTCGTGCAGCAGCTTCACGAACGACTCCGGCGTGCGCAGCTCGACGTCGTCGATGCGGCTCACCGCCACTCCCGGGGTCCACGAGTTCATCACCACCGCGCCCCGCAGTGACGGCAGGTCGGCGGGCGTCACGACCCGGGAACGCTGCGGCACGCCGAGCCGGTCCAGTCTGCGGCGCAGGATGTTCATCGTGGTGCCTTTCAGCATGGGCGCGTCCGGCCACACGACGGCGCTGCCGTCCCAGAAGGCGAGGTTCCAGATCGACGCCTCGGTGAAGTGGCCGCGGCGGTCCACGAAAGCGACGTCGTCGAAGCCGTCGGCGCGCCGGGGATAGTAGGTCTTCGCGACCTCGCCGACGTGCTTGAACTCCGGCAGGACCCGCTCGTACTCGACGGCGGTCAGGGCGAGCGGGCCCGCCGGGGGCGAGGCCGCCGGGCGGGTGCGGACCAGCACGTCGTCGTCGGAGTAGACCGTGGCCGTGAGCGAAACGTCCTCCGGCCCGTCCTTGACCGCGGCGCGCAGGCAGGCCAGCACGGCCTCGTCCGGCACCGGCCGCCCGAACATCTCCGCCGACGCCGACCGCAGCCGGTCCAGGTGCAGGTCCAGCCCCCGGATCCGGCGGCCGCGCACCTGCATCGCGGTGAAGTGGGCGTACCCGGCGAACGCGAGCGGAGCCAGGTCCTCGACCGTGGCGGGCCTGCCATTGCGCTGCACGACGAAATCGCTCATGCGGTCCAAGGTAGAGCTTCACACCGGTGTGAAGGCCACAACGTGGCCTCCCCGGCCGCCACCGGGGAGGCCACGCGGGCACTCAGTGACCCCAGGGGCCCGTGATGGCGAAGACGTGGCCCGGGCTCTGGATGTTGGCGAACAGGATGCGCCCGTCCTGGCTGAACGTGGGGCCGGTGAACTCGCTGTCGTTGAGTTCGTTGCGCGCCATCGGGTACGACTGTCCGCGCGCCGTGACGCCGACGAGGTGGCTCAGGCCCTCGCCGTCCTCGGCGAGGATCAGGCCGCCGTGCGGGGACACCGTGATGTTGTCGGGGCCGTCGTAGTTGGTGTCGGCCTCCGGGTCCGGGTTCACGCCGTAGATGGTCTTCAACTCGACCGTCTCCGAGCGCGGGTCGTAGAACCACACCTGCCCGTCGTGCTCGTTGACGCTGCCGTCGTCGATCCGGGCGTAGCTGGCGACGAAGTAGGCGCCGCCGTCGCCCCAGTACGCTCCCTCCAGTTTGCGACTGTGGGTCACCTGCCCGGTCTCGAACTGCTTGCGCACCGACACGCTCTTCGCGTCGCGGTCGGGCACGTCGACCCACCGGACCTTGTACTTCGTGCCGGGCGTGGTCGCCTCGGACAGGTCGTCGATGTGGCGGCTGCCCTTGAAGCAGCTCATCGCCTGCAACGTGCCCGCCGTGTCACCGCCCTCGGCGAGCGCCAGCTTCCGCAGCGCGCCCTTGCCGCCGCGGAAGTGCTTCGGCGGCAGCCAGCGGAAGTACAGGCCGTTGGGGCCACTCGCGTCCTCGGTCAGGTAGATCGCGTCGGTCCGCGGGTCGACGGCGAGCGCCTCGTGCGAGTAGCGGCCGAGGAACTTGAGCGGGATCGGTTCGAGGTTGGCGTCGCGGTCGAACGCGTCCACCTCGAAGACGTAGCCGTGGTCCTTCTGGTAGACGCCGCCGGCGCGCTGCTCGGTTTCCTCGCAGGTCAGCCACGTTCCCCACGGGGTCACGCCGCCGGCGCAGTTGTTGTGCGTGCCGGCCAGGCTGACGTACTCCGACTGCCGGTTGCCGTCTCGGTCCACGACGATGTTCGTCGTGCCGCCACCGGCACCCGGGTCGTAGGTGAGGCCGGGCAGCGCGGGCACGGGGTGGTCCTCGCCGCCGTCGATCTCGTGGTTGTTGACCAGCACGAACCCGCGGCCGTGGCGGAAGCACGCCGTTCCGTCGGCGTCGCTCGGGGTCGGTTCGCCGGTGTCCAGCTTCGTCACACCCGCCTGCGCCACGACCCGGTAGCGGAACCCCTTGGGCAGCGCGAGCAGACCGGCCGGGTCGTCCACGAGTGCACCGTAACCGGCCTCGCGCCGGACCTGCGCGGCGGCGGCGGGAGCCGCGATCGCGTCGACGCTGCCCGCGACGACGATGCCGAGACCGCTCGCCGCGCCGGTGCGCAGCAGATCACGCCGGGAAAGTGAAGCCATGCCGACCTCCTGTGGTGGGAACCGTGCCGGGAGATCCAAACCGCCCATTCCGACCCCGGCGAAGCCCGGAGACGACGTTCAGGCGAACGCCGGGCGAACCTTCAGACCAGGCGCTCGCAGGGGTAGCGATCACGGATGCGGGCCTGGAAGTACCGACCCTTGCTCTCCGCGTCCAGGAGCGCGCGGTGGATAGCGCTTTCCACGCCCAGGTACCGGTAAATGCCGTGGTGGTGGAACTCGACCTCGAGAACGTGCCGCGTCCTGTCGTAGCCGACGGACGCGAGCGCGCTCGACGAAACCGGGCGGCGGCGCACTAACGGCGTCCCGTTCCGGGGACGGTGCTCACATCCACTGGCACGGAAACAGGCTAGTCGGCACAGCGCTTTCCGGACACCGCCGTCCGGGCCGCGATATGCTTCTTGCAACGCTTACAAGAAGGGATCGGACCATGACCGACTGGCCCGCCATTCACCAGAAGGTCGTGACGGCCTTCGCCGCGGGATGGGCACGGCCGCACCGGCACGCCTGGGACGGCATGCTGGCCGAGAACGCCGAGCTGAACCAGCCGATGGTCCCGCCCGCACGGGGCCGCGCGGCGTGGTGGGGCGAGGCCGAACGGCTCCTCGGCTTCCTGCCCGACCTGCGTGGCGACGTGCTCGCGTGGGCGGGCCGGGAGGACCGCCTGTTCATCGAGCTGCGGCTGGCGGGCACGTTGCGCGGTAAACCGCTCGCCTTCCGCGCCGTCGACGAGCTGTGGCTGAGCGCGGACGGCTGGGTCGTCCGGCGGGACTCGTTCTTCGACTCGGCACCCGTGGCGGCGGCCGTCGCGCTGCGGCCGGGATCGTGGCTGGCCTGGTGGCGGTCCGGCCTCGGCCCGGCCCTCGGCCGCAGGCGGCTGCTCCGGTCACCACGGGGTCTCACACCGGCATCGTGAACACCACGACCGGCGTCGTCGTCGGCGCGGCCGATCCGCCCGCGGGTTCGACGGTCACCGCGACCGTGCGCACGCCCTGCACGCCCGCGAACACCAGGGGCGCCTCCGTGGTGCCCGCGTTCCCCATGACACCGGCGGAGTGCGGGCCGGTCTCGTCGATCGTCCACGCCTGGTAGGTCGAGTCCGCGGACTGGTCGGGCAGGCCGGTCATCGTCAGCATCGCGCGGTCGCGGGTCAGCGACATGATCATCCGCGCGTCGCCGGGGATGCCGGCGTCCGTGCCGGACAGGGTGCGCACGTCGGGTGCCGACAGCAGGTCGGTCAGCGCCGCGAGCTGCGTCTGCTCCTGTTCCAGCCGCGCCTGCGCGCTGTCCAGCTGCCGGTCCGCCCGCACCGCCAGCACCCCGGCGACCGCGGCCGCCGCGATCGCCACCACAGCCGCCGCCGACACCAGCCGCATCGCCCAGTTCCTCGTCCCGTGCACAGCGGAGCCGCGCCCGGGCGGCTCCTGCCGGACCTGGGCGACCCGCTCGATCACGCGGCCGCGCAGCGCCGGGGGCGGTGTCTCCGAGATCGCGGCCCCCAGACGCGCCGCGGTCGCGCGCAGTTCGGCGACCTCGCGCTCGCAGTCCGCGCACTCGGCCAGGTGCGCCTCGAACCGGCGCCGCTCCAGCTCGTCGAGCGCGTCCAGCGCGTAAGCGCCGGTCAGCATGTGCACATCCGGGTTCACCGGGTCACCCCCAGGCAGTCGCGCAGCCGGATCAGGCCGTCCCGCAGCCGGGTCTTGACCGTCCCCAGTGGACTGTTCAGCAGCTCGGCCACCTCCGGGTAGGTGTGGCCGCCGTAGTAGGCCAGCATGATCGACTCGCGCTGCAGCTCGGTGAGACCGGCCAGGCAGCGCCGCACCTGTTCGCGCTCCAGCCGGGCGGTGACCGCCTCCAGCACCTCGTCGAACTCGCGTCCGGGTGCCGTCGCGCCCGCACGCTGCTCCCGGTCGGTACGGGCCTGCGCCGAGCGCACCCGGTCGACGGCGCGGCGGTGCGCCAGGGTCAGCGTCCAGTTCAGCACGCTGCCCTGCTCGCGGTCGTAGCGCGCCGCGGTGCGCCACAGCTCCACCAGGACCTCCTGCGCGACCTCCTCGGACTGGGCGACGTCGCGCACCACCCGCCGCACCACCCCGAACACCGGTCCGGCCACGACGTCGTAGAGCTGCTCGAACGCCGCCTCGCTCCCCCGCGCGACCTGCGTCATCAGGTCCTCGGGCGTAGGGCTCACCGGGCCCGAGGCCGAGCGCATCGCCCGGACCGAGTCGTCCATCCCGTCATCCTCCCTGCTGCCGACACCCGTTGTTCGGAGCGGCACGGGAATCGGATGGGTGTCCTGCCGGAATCCGCGGTTCAGTCCGCCTGGCGCGACAGCCGCTGCCTCCGGTGCGCCGCCATGCGCACGGGGGCGTTGGCCGCGCCGTAGCCGCGGTAGCCGTCGATCCGCTGGACCACCTCGAAGAACACCCGCGAACCCAGCACCTCCGTGTAGAAGTGCAGGTATTCGCCGTGCTCGTCGCGGTCGTAGAGCACGGAGTACTCGCGCAGGGCCGCGAGCAGGCCGGGCGTCGGGGCCAGCCCGGCGTCCAGATCGTCGTAGTAGTTGGCGGGAATCTCCAGCAGCGGCGCACCGGCGGCGCGCATCGCCTTGGCACTGGCCATCAGGTCGTCGCTGGTGAAGGCGATGTGCTGCGGGTCGGGCACGCCCGGCGCCCAGTCGCCGCGCCGCAGCAGCGCCACGTTCAGCGCGACCCGGACCGTGTTCGACGGGTTGGTCACCGCGCGGCTGCGGATCAGGCCGAACGGCGCGGCGAACTCCGTCGGCATCTCCGGGTCCAGCCCGAGCACGGTCCGGTAGAACAACGCGGCCTCGTCGAAGTTGTCGAACGGCTGGCTCAGCGACACGTGGTCGGTCGCCAAAAGCCCCGCGCCCGCGGCGGTCGCTCCGGTCGGCTCGAAGTCGGCCTGCCACCCGTCGCGGCAGAAGAACACCGCCGTGCCGTCCGGGGCCGTGACGGCGGAGAGGTCCGCCTCGTCCGCACGGTGTTCACGCGGCAACACGGGCGCGTGGAAGTACTCCGCCCGCGACGCCGAGCGCGCCGGATCCGCGCTCTCCACCGCCAGCGCGCCGATCTCCGCCGGACCACCGGTCTCGTTCAGCAGCACCCGCGCCGCACCCTGGGTCCACAGCTGCACCGGCTTCGACCGGTGCTGCCCGGTGCGCGCGAAGCCCATCGCGGTCAGCGCCCGCACCAGCTGCGGGCCCGTGACCGGATCGACGGTCAGCTCGGTGAAGGCGTGCCCGGTCAGCTCCGGCGCCGCGATCGCCGGTTCGCCCAGCGACTCCTCCAGCCCGAGCACGGAGCGCATCGCGTCCACCGCGGCCCGGCCCGGATCGGACTGCCGGAACACGTCGTTGAACACCTCCAGCGACAGCGGCCCGTCGTACCCGGTGGCCAGCACGTGCCCGACGAACGCGGTCAGGTCGAAGGCGCCCTGCCCGGGGAACAGCCGGTGGTGCCTGCTCCACTGCAGCACGTCCATGTGCAGCCGGGGCGCGTCCGCCAGCTGCAGGAAGAAGATCTTCTCGCCGGGGATCGTCCGGATCAGCGACAGGTCACTCCCGCGCGACAGGACGTGGAAGCTGTCCAGGCACAGGCCCAGCGCCGGGTGGTCCGCCCGCCGCACGATGCGCCACGAATGGTCGTAGGTGTCGACGAACCGGCCCCACGCCAGCGCCTCGTACGCGATGCGCATCCCGCGCCGAGCAGCCCGTACACCGAGCGCATGCACTTGTTCGGCCGCGAGGTCGTCGTCGTCCACGGCGTCCGGGGACACCGACGAGCACACCAGCATCGTGCCGGTGCCGAGCTGCTCCATCACGTCGAACTTGCGTTCGGCACGGCGCAGGTTCGCCTCGAACACCGGCGGCGGCACCGCCTCGAAGTCCCGGAACGGCTGGTACAGGTCCACCGACAGGCCGAGGTCGTCACAGCGGCGGCGAACCTCGCCCGGGGAGAGCGTGGAGACGATCAGGTCGTTCTCGAAGATCTCGACGCCGTCGAACCCGGCGGCGGCCGCCGCGGTCAGCTTGTCCTCGATCGTGCCGGACAGGCACACGGTCGCGATCCCTCGCCTCATCGCCGGGGCTCCTCTCGCACGGGCCGGTGTTGGTTGAACCGAACGGTGAGTCCTACGGTGCGCCTATGCCGACCGAGAGCGCCGAACGCCGCCGCGACGCCGAGCGCACCCGCGCCGAGATCCTCGACGTGGCCAGCCGCGAGTTCGCCGACCAGGGCTACGCCGGGGCACGGGTCAACGAGATCGCCGCGAAGACCCGCACCACCAAGCGGATGCTCTACTACTACTTCGGCAGCAAGGAAGGGCTCTACATCGCGGTACTGGAGCGCGCCTACTCCGGCATCCGGGCCAGGGAGCAGGAGCTCGACGTCGACCACCTCGACCCGGTCGAGGCGGTGCGGCAGCTGGCCGAGCTGACCTTCGACCACCACGAGTCGCACCCCGACTTCATCCGGCTGGTCAGCATCGAGAACATCCACAACGCCGAGCACATCGGCCGGTCCGAGGTGCTGTCGAAACTCGCCAACCCCGCGCTGGACGTGCTGACCCGCATCCTGCGGCGCGGGCGTGCCGACGGCACTTTCCGCGACGACGTCGACGCGCTGGACGTGCACATGATGATCAGCGCGTTCTGCGTGTTCCGCACCGCCAACCGGTACACGTTCAACGCCATCTTCGAGCGCGACATGCTCGACCCCGGCCGGCGCGAGCACTACCGGAAGATGCTCGGCGACCTGCTGGTCGAGTACCTGACCGCGCACTGAGCGTTTCGTCCCTTCCGCGGGTTGACAGGCCACTCACGCTAACTCACCATCTGGTACGTAACCAAACGGTACATTAATCGCGCCCGCAACGGAGCACCGACGCGACAGGAGTATCGACGTGGTCGAGCACGGAAAGCCCCGCAAAGCCGCGGTGGCGGCCTGGGTAGGCAGCGCGCTGGAGTACTACGACTTCTTCATCTACGGCACCGCCGCCGCACTGGTCTTCGGCAAGGTCTTCTTCCCCAGCTCGGACCCCACGGCCGGAACGCTACTGGCGCTGGCCACGTTCGGCGTCGGCTACGTCGCCCGTCCGGTCGGCGCGTTCATCCTCGGCCACGTCGGCGACCGGTTCGGCCGCAAGAAGGTCCTGGTCTTCACCGTGCTGCTGATGGGTGCCTCGACCTTCCTGGTCGGCTGCCTGCCGACCTACGGGCAGGTCGGCGTGCTCGCGCCGGTGCTGCTCGTGGTCCTGCGGCTGCTGCAGGGTCTGTCGGCCGCGGGTGAGCAGGCCGGGGCCAACTCGATGTCGCTCGAACACGCACCGGAGGACCGGCGCTCGTACTACACGAGCTGGACCCTGTCGGGCACGCAGGCCGGGCAGATCCTGGCGACCGCGGTCTTCCTGCCCGTCGCGGCCATGCCGACGGAGGCGTTGCGGAGCTGGGGCTGGCGGATGCCGTTCTGGGCCAGCGCGGTGGTGGTGGTCGCCGCGTTCGTCATCCGGCGCAAGCTGGACGAGACGCCGGTGTTCGAGCGCGAGGTCGCCGGAAAGGAGCAGGCGAAGCTGCCGGTCGCGGTGCTGTTCCGGGACCACTGGGCCGATGTGCTGCGGGTCGTCTTCGCGGCCGTGATCGCCGCGGTGAGCACGATCTTCACCGTCTACGCGCTGTCCTACGCGGTCAACTCGGCCGGGCTCGCCCGCACCCCCATGTTGTGGGTCGGTGTGCTGGCCAACGTCGTCGCGCTCGGCGCCATTCCACTGTGGGCGATGCTCGCCGACCGGATCGGGCGCAAGCCGGTGTTCATCGGCGGCTCGCTCGGCTGCGCGGTGCTGATCTTCGCCTATCTCGGCGCGATCGCGTCCGGCAACTACGTACTCGTGTTCGCGACGGGCATCCTGATGTTCGGCATCGTCTACAGCGCGACGAACGCGGTGTGGCCCGCCTTCTACGGCGAGATGTTCCCGGCGCGGGTGCGGTTGTCCGGCATGGCCATCGGCACGCAGATCGGGTTCGCGATCGCCGGTTTCACGCCGGCGATCGCGGCCGCGATCGCCGGTGACAAGTCCGCGAACTGGGCCGGCGTCGCGATCTTCACCGCGGGACTGTGCCTGGTGAACGTGATCGCGGTGCTGACCGGCCGGGACAACCACCGCGTCCCGACGGCCGACCTCGGCCGCAGGAACAGCGACGACGGAAGGGTCTCGGTAACCTCCCCTGGCGGCGCTCCGGCGTAGGACTGTTCCGGGCGCCAACACGGTGACGTCGAGTACGCTCTGACCCAGGCCGACGGGAAGCGACAGCACGGACTGCCATGACGACCGATCGCAATGTTCTGGGCGGGGACCTCGAGCCCTGCGGCACCGATCCGATGACCGGCTACTACCGGGACGGGTGCTGCACGACGGGTGACGACGACCTCGGCAGCCACACCGTGTGCACCGTGGTGACCAAGGAGTTCCTGGAGTTCCAGCGCGGGGTCGGCAACGACCTGTCCACGCCCCGCCCCGAGTACGGCTTCCCCGGTCTGCAGCCGGGTGACCGGTGGTGCGTGGTCGCCGCGCGGTGGCGGCAGGCGTACGAGTCGGGGGCGGCGGCGCCGGTGGTGCTGGCGTCGACGCATGAGCGGGCGCTGGACATCGTTCCGCTGGAGGCGTTGCGACGGCATGCGGTCGACGTGCCGGCCGACCCTAGTTCGCTGACCTGACCGATCGGCGGGCGAGCACGATGGTCGCCGTGGTCAGGGCGATGCCTGCGAGCACGGCGGGCACTTCCAGCAGCAGCGGGTGGCGGGCGGCGAAGTCGGGTTCGAGGAGGCCGCCACGGTCGGTCAGGAGCGTCACGGTGGACCCGGTGGCGGCGCGGTCACCGGGGTCGGTGCGGAGGGTGCGGGTGCCGGTTTCGCAGGTGAGGGTGTGCACGAAGCCGTAGTGGTGGTAGCGCACTCCGGTTTCGTTCATGGTGCGGTCGGTGACCGTGCAGGTTTCGGCGGTGCCGAATGCGTGCAGCGCGATGCCGCGGCCGGCGACGGTGAGGGCCGCGAACAGCAGGGCGGCGCTGATCGCTCCGGCGGCGAGTGCCCACCAGCGGCCGTGGGCCTGCCGGGCGGTGCCGAGTGCGAAGGCCGCGATGCCGGCCAGTCCGAGTGCGATGGCGGCGAGGGTGCTGTGGGGTGGGAGGACGAAGAGCGCGGCACCGGCGATGGTGGCCGCGATCCCGGTGGGCGCGACGAGGCGGCCGGTGCGGATGCCCAGTCTGCCCGCGATGTCGAGGACCACTGGGTGACTCTAGCCAGATGTGGCGGGAAATCGGAGACCACATAAAGTGACCGCGTGCGCGGCGAGGGCTACTACGACCTGCTCGGTGTGGACCGGCGTGCCTCGACGACGGAGATCAAGTCGGCGTACCGCCAGAAGGCGCGGCTCGCGCACCCGGATGCCGGTGGTTCGCCGGACGAGTTCCAGGCGTTGCGGCAGGCGTACGAGGTTCTGATCGATCCCTTGCAGCGCGCGGCTTATGACCGGGCGCTGGCGCGGGCGGCGGCGACGGCGAGTCCGGCGCGGGCGCGGCGGCCGGGCCGGAAGCTGGGTGAGGACCCGGGTTTCACGGCCGAGTTGCCTGTGCTCGATCCCGATGCGCTGGACTGGTGGGACGCGGCGCGCGGACGAGCACGGCCGGGTGCCGCGCCGGGGCACGCGCCCGCGGTGTTGTTGTTGGTGTGGTTGTTGCTGGTCGTGTTGCCGATCATGGCGGGGACGCTCGCGGTGGCGGTGTGGTTGCTGGTGGCTTCGGCGGTGGCGATCTGGCTGGTGCGGCGGCATCGGGAGTTGGGGCGTGCGGAGCGCGCGCTGGATGACGAGTTCGGTGGCACGGTGGTGTTCGGGGCGCCGGGCGGTGAGCCGGACCAGTGGGGTGAGCGGCTGACCGCGGAGTTGCTGGAGCGGTATCTGACTCGCCTTCCGGGTGCCCGGATTTTTCACGGGCTCGCGTGGCCGGGTTCGGTGTTCGCCGACATCGATCACGCTGTGCTGGCGGGTCGGCGTCTGGTGTTGATCGAGTCGAAGACGTGGCTGCCCGGCCACTACGCGGCTGACGAGGACGGCGATCTGTGGCGCGACGATCGTCGTTTCCTGGGCGGCGCGACGCAGTTGCCGGAGGCCCTGGACGCCTTCCGCGCCCTCCTGCCGGGTGCCGAGGTGCGGGGCGCTCTGATCGTGTATCCCAGCCGCACGGGCGAAATCACCACCGACGAGGATTTCGATGCCCCCGCCCCGCCGATGACGCCGGACCAGTTCGTGCAGGTGATCGGCGACTGGCTGGCGGCCGAGCCGTCCCACGTCGACGTACGGTTGTTGCGGACGGTGCGCGCCCAAGTGGTGTGAGCGCTTCTCAGCTCACGTGCCGGAGCGCGTCGAGGCAGTACACCCGGTTCCGGCGCGGACGCTCCGTCACGAACGTGCCCTTCGACGGGATCGTGCACACCAGCCCCCGCTCGCGCAGAATCCTGGTCGCGTGACGGCTCGTGCCCAGCGAGATGCCGTACTCGCGGGCGAGCGCCTGTTCCGCGGGAAGCGGCTTGTTGACCTCCAGTTCCCCACTCTCGATGCGCCGCTCGAGATCGTCCGCGACGAGGCGGTAGAGGTAGGCCGGACCGTGGGTGACGAGTTCTCTGCTCACTCCTCCACGGTACCATAGAAAAGACAAAAAGTAGGGCAAACTCGATCGTTGGTAGGCTGCCCGACCGTGACTGCCGAGGACACACTGGACACGCGCTTGCGCGCACTGGCGACGCGAATCCGCAAACTGCGCCGGGACCGCGACCTGAGCCAGTCCGACCTCGCCGAACGAGCCGGAGTATCGCGCTCGGTGGTCGCCGAACTGGAACGATCGCGGCTGGCGCAAGGAGCACCACGCCCGACGCGCAACATCACGCTCGACACCCTGTTCCGGATGGCCGAGGCACTGGGAGTGCACCCGGCAGAGCTACTGGACGACCGGCACGGGTGAGCACAACCACCGCCCCCGCAGCAGCCAACACGCCGCCCGCAGCAGCCAACACGCCACCCGGAGCGGCCAACACGCGGCCCGGAGCGGCCAACACGCGCGTGTTGGCCGCTCCCGCCGCCGTGTTGGCCCTTCCGGTCAGCGTGTTGGCCGTTCCCGCTGGCGTGTTTGCCCTTCCGGGACACACCACCCGGCAACGCAAGCCCGGCGCCCCCCGGAAACCGCCACCCGGCAACGGAAGCCGAACCAAGACGTGCCCGGACCTCCCCCGCCCCTCATCCCCAGCCTGCTTCGGTCGCCGATCAGGCGGGTCAAGGTACTCTTTCCCGCCTTGACGCGTCTGCTCGGCGACTGGAACCCTCCGCGAGGAGGGGCGGGGGAGGTCGCGCACGAGCCGACCGACTACCGGTAGCCCACGCGCCCAGCGGTCACCCCGCCGCGCAAAGCGCGGCCTTCAAGATCAAGAACGTCCTCGCCGGACAGGCAGACTCCGGGATGACGGAAGAGCAGTCCGGCTCACCTCGGGTGCATGGTCCGCTGTGCGGTCATCCCGTTGTCAGGCGACGGGACGACCACCCAGCTCGATTCAGGGCAGGGCAGGGCGCTAGTGCCGCATCAAGCAACGTTGGGTAGGTAATCCGGTCGGCGGATCTTGGAGTTGACGGCGAAGTGACGCTTTGGGTGGCAGTGGCGGTTGCGCCAGCGCAGGTAGCCGGCGATGGCGGCCTCTTGGGCGGCGTGGCTGGGGTAGTCGCTGCCGTCGAGGGTGAAGTAGCGGACCGCGGTGAACTCGCATTCGATCCAGTTCAGCCAGGAGGCGTTGGTGGGTGTGTAGACCAGCTCGATCCCGTTGGCCGCGCACCACGCGGTGACCTCGGCCTTGCCGTGTGGTCCGTAGTTGTCGCAGACCAGGTAGAGCTTCCCGGCCGGGAAGCGTCGGCGTAGCTGTTTGCAGAAGTCGAGGAACTGGGGCCAGCGTTTGCGGTCACGGAACCGGTAGAACATCTGCCCGGTGGCGAGGTCGAGTGCGGCGAACATGTGCCGGATGCCCTTGGTGCGGGTGTAGGTCGCGCGCAGGCGGGCCGGTCGGCCGCGAGGGAACCAGCCGCGACCGGGACGGGGCTGCAGGTTCAGCGGCCCGAACTCATCGACGCAGATCACCCGTCCGTCCGTGGGTGGTCGGTCATACAGGTCGAGGATGCGAGTCTTCTTGGCCACGAAGTCCGGGTCTTTGCTGGCTTTCCAGGTCTTCGTCGCCTGCCAGGACACGCCTTCCTTGCGCAGGATCTGCCGGACGGTCTCGGTGCTCGCCCTGATCCACGCGTGCTCGGCTAAATACTCGACCAGTTTGGTCAGGCTCCAGGTGGTGAACGGCAACCCAAGCTCAGCGGGCTGGCAGGCGGCGATGCGGCAGATCTGATCCCGGGCGGCCGGCCCGAACTTAGCTGGGCGGCCGCCCCTCCATTTTGGGGACAACGCCGCGAACCCGGAGTCGTTGAACGCGTGGATCACCTCCCGCACATACCCCTCGCTCGCGGCGAACATCGCTGCGATCTCGCCCGCGGACCGGCCTTGGGTCGAGGCCAGCACGATCCCGGACCGTCGCAGCCGCACCCGATCCCGGGTCGACCTCGTGATCTTGACCAGCCGCTGGGCCTCTTCGGGCTCCAACGACCGCGCGAACACCTCCGGCGCACGTGCCATGACTCACCTCCACTGGCAAGCCTCGCGCTCACCCGCCCGGATGTCCACGCGACACGGTTACCACGTCAACGTTCCTTGAAGAGGTACTAGAAGCCGCGCACCCCGTTCACCCGGACCTGAAGCACCCGCGAATAGGTTTCACCGAACTTCTCCACGCTGCCGCTGATCCGCTGCATCGCATCGCCGTACTTCGCCAGGTACGCGGGGTTCTCGTGGGCCGCGGGCTGGGTGTCGATGGGGCGGGCCAGGCCCCGGAACACGGTGATGTCCCCGCCACCGTCGTCACTGTTGAAGTGGAGCGCGGCCTGGGGCCGGTCCAGGACGTGGTCGAGACGCTTCGCGTCGGGGCGGTTGTAGATCAGGAAACCGCCGTCAGCCCACAGGAACCACACCGGGTTCGGTTGCGGGGTGCCGTCGGCGCCCACCGTGGTCAACCAGATCACCCGTTCAGTGTCGAGTCGTTCGCGGACTCGTCGCCCGAACGGGCTGTCCGCGTCGGGAAGCACGTCACCTGCCATGTCGCCCGGCGTAAGTGGTCGGGCTCACTTCCGCCGGAACTTCGCACACCGCCCGTGATAGGCATGCGGAAAGCGTGCGCCGGGAAAGGGAACGTCGATGCGTCTGCTGCTGCTGTCCAACTCGACCGCGCCCGGACGCGGCTACCTGGAGCACGCCACCGACGCGCTGGCCGAAGTGCTCGCCGACGTGCGGCGTCTGGTGTTCGTGCCGTTCGCCCTCGCCGACCACGACGGCTACACCTCGACCGTCGCCAAGGCCCTCGCCCCGTTCGGCGTCGAGGTCGCCGGCGCACACCAGGACGATCCCATCAAGCTCCTCAACTCCGCCCAGGCCGTGTTCACCGGAGGCGGCAACACGTTCCGGCTGCTGCGCCAGCTCTACCGCCGCGAACTGCTGGCCCCGATCCGCGACCGGGTCGCGCACGGCACCGTCTACATCGGATCGAGCGCGGGCACGAACGTCGCCTGCCCCACCATCCGCACCACCAACGACATGCCCATCGTGCAACCGCCCGCGTTCGACGCGGCCGGGTTCGTGCCGTTCCAGATCAACCCGCACTACACCGACCCCGACACGAACTCCACCCACATGGGCGAAACGCGTGAGGAACGCATCGAACAGTTCCTCGAGGAGAACGACGTCCCGGTGCTCGGCATGCGCGAAGGCACCTGGCTTCGCCGCGAGGACCGGGAACTCACCCTGGGCGGCGACGCACCGGGCGCGCGGCTGTTCCAGCGCGGCTCGGAACCGGCCGAACTGCGTCCCGGCGCGGACCTCAGCGACCTTCTGGTGAACGAGATCGGGTGAGTTCCGCGCGACGGGCCATCACCTCGTCGCGTGACTTCTGCATTTCCCGCATCACCGACTTGCGTTTGCGCTGCGGCAGCCGGTCGACGTAGAGGCCGCCGTCGAGGTGGTCGGACTCGTGCTGCAGGCATCGCGCGAAGTACCCGCGCCCCTCGACTACCAGCGAGTTGCCGTCCTGATCGACGCCGCGCACCACGGCGTGCTCGGCCCGCGGCAGCTTCGCATACGGTCCGGGCACCGACAAGCAGCCTTCGGGCGCTTCGAGCAGGCGACGGGAGGACACCGGCTCCTCGTCGAGCACCGGGTTGAGGATGTGGCCGATGTGCCGGTCGCCGTACTCGTCCCAGCAGTCCCACACGAACAACCGCAGGTCGACGTCCACCTGGTTGGCGGCGAGACCGGCGCCCTCGGCGACGTACAGCGTCGCGAACATGTCGTCGATCAGGGCGGCCAGCTCCGCGGTCCCGAACTCGGTCGCCGTGCGGCACGGGCGCGCGAGGATCGGCTCGCCGATCTCGGTGATCCGCCGCGGCGTACCCCGTTCGGCTTCCGGCAGCACCCGCGGGCAGTCCCCGACCGGACGTCCCTGCACGTAAACGGCCATCTCGCCTCCGCAACCCTTGTCAACGACTTTGCAAAGTAGCACACTTTGCAAAGTGGAGAACCGACCCGAGAACCCCCTGCCCGAGCACCCGATCCGGGTCGCGCTCCTGGACCTGCTCGCCGACCTGGGCACCGTGACCGCGAACGAGGCCAGCCGGCGCCTCGGGCACAGCTCCGGCCTGTGCTCCTTCCACCTGCGTCAGCTCGCCCGGCTGGGCCTGATCGAGGAAGCGCCGCGGGGCCGCGGCCGGGTCAAACCATGGCGGCTGCGATGGGAATCGGAGACGGAATCCGCGGAATTCGATCTCCACGCCGAAGGTTCCGGTGGCGAAGCGTTCTCCGCCACGCTGCACCTGACACCCGCGGAGCGGAATGATCTCGCCGTGTCAGTGCGGAAACTGATCAAGCATTATCAGGATCGCATCCCGGAACGGGCCGGAACACAGGCGGTCTCGGTCAATTTCCAGGCGTTTCCGGCACCCGCCGAGCGTGCCGGTCAATAAAAGGTTCAACGGAGTTTCAGCAGCCGAGACAGCGGTTTGCTACATTCGGATGACGTGTCTTCGTGAGCGCTCTCACCCGTGCCTACCATGGTTCAACTGCGACCCACGGGATGCGATCATGACGACTCACGTTGATTTCCGCCCCGCTGAAAGCTGCTACGGCTGCCTGGTTCCGCACGAGCAGACACCCGCCGACGAGGAATGGTGTTTCGACGCCCAGGGCCACCCGCTGTGCGGGCAATGCGCCCGGGATGAGCGGATCATTCACGAACCGTGGACCGGACCCCCCGCAGCGCACCGCGCCGAATGGGATCTGGTGCAGGACCTGTCGTATTTCCTGCATTGACCTACCGAGATCGGCGAGCCCTTCCGAATGGGCTAACCTGAGCACGCCAACGGCGTCAGGTCAGCTTCACGGGAGGTGAGCGGCGATCGCGGACACCCTTGCCGGCCCCACCGTGAGCAGGCGGCGCGAGGTCAGCCACACGAGCGCGCGGTCGGTCCTGATGACCGTGCTCGGCGAGTTCGTCCTGCCCCGCGAGCGGCCGGTCTGGACCTCCACCCTCGTCGACGTGCTGGCCACGTTCGGCATCGAGGAGAAGTCGGCCCGCCAGGCGCTCGCCCGCACCGCCGCGGAGGGCTGGCTGGTGTCCGAGCGGCAGGGCCGCCGCGTGCGGTGGTCGCTCACCCCGCCGGGCAGGCGGCTGCTGACCGAAGGCGCCGAGCGCATCTACGGTTTCGGCCGCGAGGCCACGCCGTGGGACGGCACCTGGCTGATGCTGCTGGTGTCCGTGCCCGAGACGAAACGGGACCTGCGGCACAGCCTGCGCACGCGTCTGACGTGGGCCGGGTTCGGTTCGCCGACGCCGGGCGTGTGGATCAGCCCGGACCCGAGCCGCCAGTGCGAGGCGGATTCGATCGTGCGGGACCTCGGCCTGGACGCCGAGGCGATGTCGTTCGTCGCGTCCTACGGGCAGATCGGCGACGAGGAAGCGATGGTCGCCCGCGCCTGGGACCTGACCGCGCTGGACGAGCGGTACGAGGGGTTCATCGACGAGTTCGCCGCGCTGGCGCCCGCATCGGGTGAGGCGGTGCTGCACGCGCAGACCCGTTTGGTGCACGAGTGGCGCCGTTTCCCGTTCCTCGACCCGCGCCTGCCCGGCCGCCTGCTGCCCGCGAACTGGAGCGGCGCCAAGGCGGCCGAACTGTTCCACCGCAGGCACGTCGAGTGGCGCCCGGCGGCGCAGCAGCACTGGGACGAACTGGTCGGCGAGGAAGAAGCGGCCTGAGCCCTACAGCTCCCAGACCTCGGACTCCGGCTGGGTGAGGTGGATCGCGGTGCGCCGCACCGCGTTCACGGCCCTCTCCTCGTCCACGTCACCCGGCACGAACACCACGGCCACGCTGCCTGCGGCGCCGTGGGCGAGCCGGACCGGCGCGGCGATCTCGGTGAGCCCGGCGTGGATCTCGCCGACCGTGCGCACATACCCGGTCTGGCGAGCCAGGCCGACCTCGGGACGCTCGTCCGGATGCGCGGGACCCGTGGACTGGATCGCCAGCCCGCACGCCCCGCGGTCCAGCGGCGCCCGCGTCCACGGCCGGTAGGCGACGGTGACCCGGGTGGGTTCGACGGTCACCACCGCCACGACCTGACCACCTCGTGGCACCGCGAAGAACGCCGTCGCGCCCACGCTGTCGGCGAGTTCACCGAGCACCTCGTGCAGGCGCGCCTGCACGTCACCGAGAACCGTGCGCGACAGGACGAGCAGGCCGAGCCCCAGCGTGTAGCGGCCCTCGGCGGTGCGGCGGGCGAGCTGGCGGTCTTCCAGCGTGCGCAGGATCCGGTAGACGATCGAGCGGTGCAGCCCGGCCGCGTCGGCGATCTGGTGGCTCGTGCGCGGTTGCCCGTCGGCGAGGACGTCCAGTACGTCGAGCGCCCGGTCCAGCGTCTGCGCACGGACCCCCGGCTTGGCCTCCACCCCGCTCCCCTTCGTTGCCCGGGTCACCCTAACACGGTAAGCTGCTCGCATATCGAGCTTGGAACAGCGTTAGGCGCTCGGTATTCGAGCTGGTGGGAGGCTTCGTGCCCGGGACGTCACTCGGTGACCACTCGGCCGTCGACCCCACGCGCTTCCGCCGCACCATGGGACGGTTCACCAGCGGCGTCACCGTGATCACCACGGTCGACGGTGAGCACGTGCACGGCATGACCGCCAACGGATTCCTGTCGGTGTCCCTGGATCCGCCGCTGGTCCTGGTGTCACTCGGCCGCCGCTCGCGCATGGCCGGACTGCTGCGCCACACCGGCCGGTACGCGGTCAGCGTCCTGGCCGACGACCAGCAGGATCACTCGCGGCATTTCGCCGGGCAACCGGTGCACGGGCTGCGTCCGGAGTTCCACCACCACGACGGCTTCGCGTTCCTCGACGGCGCGCTCAGCCACATCGGCTGCGATGTCGTCGAGGTGTATCCGGCCGGGGACCACCTGCTGTTCCTCGGCCGCGTGACCCAACTGTCCTATTCGGACGCCGAACCGCTGGTCTTCTTCACCGGTTCCTATCGCGCACTGCACTGACCTGGAGGAGTTGTCATGGCGGGAATCGGGATCGTCGGGGCCGGGGTGGCCGGCCTGCACCTGGGCCTGCAGCTGCGGCAGCACGACGTCGACGTCACGATCTACAGCGACCGGACGATCGAACAGCTCTCCGGCGGGCGGCTGCCCAACAGCGTCGCGCACCACCACACGACGGTCGCCCGCGAGCGGCTGCTCGGTGTCGACCACTGGGACGCCGACGAGTACTTCTACTTCGGACACCACCACTACCTCGGCCTGCCGGAGCCGTTGTCGTTCCCCGGTTTCTTCAGCGCGCCGTCACGGGCACTGGACTACCGCATCTACCTGCCGCGGCTCCTCGAAGACTTCGTCGAGCGCGGCGGGAACCTGCGGATCCGGCCGGTCGACCCGGCCGACGTGACAGAGTTGTCGGAACGGCACGACCTCGTCGTGGTGGCGTCCGGGCGAGGCAGCCTGAGCGCGATGTTCCCGCGCCGGGCCGGCAAGTCGCCCTACGACAGCCCGCAGCGCAAGCTGTGCGCCGGGCTCTACGAAGGCATCGCACACTCCGAACCACGCGGTGTCACGATGAGCATTTCGCCCGGCAACGGGGAACTGCTGGAGATTCCGCTCTTCTCCTTCGCCGGGCACGTGACGGCGCTGCTGTTCGAGAACATTCCGGGCGGCGACACGGAAATCCTCGCGGAGACGCGTTACGACGACGATCCGGCCGGTTTCGAGAAGCTGGTACTGGAGAAGACGCGGCGGCACCACCCGCGGACGTTCGAGCGCATCGACCCGGCCCGGTTCCGGCTGACCGGACCGCTGGACCTGTTGCAGGGCGGGGTGTTGCCGTCCGTGCGCGAGGACTACACGCGGCTGCCGAACGGGAAGTACGTGGTCGCGCTCGGTGACGCGCACGTGGTGGTGGACCCGGTCGTCGGGCAGGGCGCGAACTGCGCGTCGTACTCGGCGTGGGAGCTGGGACAGACCATCCTCGAAGACCGGGGGTTCGACGAGCGGTTCTGCCGAAAGGTGGCGCTGCGCAGGGAAAACGTCGTGCACGCGACGGCGGACTGGACCAACCTGATGGTCCGCACCCCGCCCGCGCCGCACCTGCTGCGGATGCTCGGAGCGATGTCGGCGAACCAGGCGGTCGCGGACACGTTCACCGACAACTTCGCCCACCCCGACCGGCAATGGGACATCCTCGCGACACCCGAACGGGTGCAGCACTTCCTGGCGCGGCACGGGATGGCCGGATAACTGTCGGAGGGAGGCCGTAGGGTTCGGGGCGTGATGGACTACCTGAGCATCCCGACCGCGGCCGGTTCGTTCGACGCGATCGCCGCCGGACCCGCCGACGGCAGGCCCGTCCTGCTGCTGCACGGGTTCCCCGAGGCCGCCATCTCGTGGGAACACCAGGTCGCGGTGCTGGGCGACCGCGGGTACCGGGCGGTGGCGCCGGACCAGCGCGGCTACTCCCCGGGCGTGCGCCCGGACACGGCCGCGGAGTACGGCATGGACGAGATCGTCGGCGATGTCCTCGCCATCGCCGACGCACTGGAGTGGCCCCGCTTCGACCTGGTCGGCCACGACTGGGGAGGGGCCGCCGCGTGGTGGACGGCATCCGAACACCCCGGACGGCTGCGTACGCTCACCGCGGTGTCCACCCCGCACCCCGGCGCACTGAGCGCGGCGTTGCGGACGGACGAGGACCAGCAGATGCGCTCGCAGTACATGCGGGACTGGCGTTCGAGCGGCACGGAAAAGCGCATGCTCGCCAACAACGCCGAAGCCCTGCGACGCATGTTCGAGTGGAAGGTCCCACCCAGCCGGGTCGACGAATACCTCAGGCGCCTGTCCGAGCCCGGGGCCCTGACCGCGGCCCTGAACTGGTACCGGGCCAACCGCCCCCGAGCCGAGATTGGCAAGGTCTCGGTGCCGACGCTCTACGTGTGGAGCACCGACGACGTCGCACTGGGCTCCACGGCCGCCTTGGACACCGAGAACTGGGTCACCGGGGCGTACTCGTTCCAGATGCTGGAGGACGTGTCGCACTGGGTCCCGGAGGAGGTGCCGGAGGTCCTGACCGCGCTACTGCTGGAGCACCTGGGAGCCTTCTGAGCCACCCCAGCCCCCGCGCGCACGGCAGCACCCGCCGCCGCAGCCGGGCGCTGCCCGGAACACGCTCCCGCCGCCGTGTTGGCCCCTCCGGGCACCGTGTTGGCCGCTCCCGCCGCCGTGTTGGCCCCTCCGGGCGCCGTGTTGGCCGCTCCCGGCACCGCGTTCGCCCCTCACGGCACCGCCTTGGCGCCCCTCCCGGCGTGTGGCTGGGGCGGACCTCCGTCCGCCTGCCTCCACCTGCGCTGCGGCGGGCAGCGCTCGCGGCGCCGTGGTCGCCACGACGCCGCGCCTGCCTCCGCGGTCAGGTGTTCGAGAACTCGGCGGACACCGCGTTCGGGCCGTCGTACTCGCGGTCCGGCAGCTGCCGCAGGTGGTCCAGGATGTCGTCCGGCGCGCCCTGGCTCTGCGCGTGGTCCACCAGCTCGTCCCGCTGGCACGGGTAGTCCACTCCGGACAGGAACTTCTGCATCTGAATCGGATTCGGCGTCGACATTGTCGCGCTCCTTTCCTCGTCGGTTCGTCGCACGGGGGGCTACCCACGCATTCGCCACTCAGTCGTCCGTTTCGCGATCGGCTCGTGCGGGAAGTCCGTCACCATGCGCGCGACCATCCTGAACTGCACCTTGAAGCCCTCACCGGAGGAGTCGAACACCGACGCCCTGGCCGAGGTCGTCGCCGCCGGCCTGCGTCAACTCGGTACCGAGATTCGCACCATCCGGCTGGTCGACCACAACATCAAACCCGGCGTCAGCAGCGACATGGGCGAGGGAGACGATTGGCCGCGGATCCGGGAGGAGGTTCTCAACTCCGAGATCCTCGTCGTGGCCACGCCGACCTGGGTCGGTCACCCCTCGTCGATCGCCCAGCGGATGCTAGAGCGCATGGACGCCATGCTGTCCGAGACCAAAGACGACGGCACCCCGGTCGCCTACAATCGCGTCGCCGGCGTCGTGGTCACCGGCAACGAGGACGGCGCCCACCACGTGATCAGCGAGATCAGCGGCGGCCTCAACGAAATCGGCTTCACCATCCCCGGCCAGGCATGGGTCTACTGGAACATGGGCCCGGGGCCGGGACCCAGCTACACCGACACCGACCACGGCCACCAGTACGCACACCAGGTCGCCGGCCTGATGGCGAAGAACCTCTACGCGACCGCCGTCGCACTGCGGGAGAACCCGGTACCCGCCTCGGTCGACCGCGGCGAGGACTGAGCAGCCCGGTCAGCGGCCCGAACGGCGCGCGCGGTACCAGCGCGGCGAGGTGTTCACCGGGGGTTTCAGCGCGGCTCGCACGACAAGGACATTGGGCTCGTCGCTGCGGACGAACTCGCCCAGGAGCCGGCGGAAGGCGCGGCCGAAGCCGTCCACCCGGCCCGCGTCGACGCCGAAGGAGCGGGCCAGGCCCACGAAATCCGGTGTGTGCAGGTTGACCCCGCGCTGCGGCAGCCCCTCCCGGTCCTGGTCGAAACGCAGCATGCCGTAGCCGCCGTCATCGACGATGATCACGGTCACCGGCAGCGACTCCTGCGCCAACGTGGCCAGGTCACCGCATCCGTACAGGAAACCACCGTCGCCGCTGATGCACACCACCCTGCCCGCCCCGGCGGCCGCCGCGCCGATCGCCGCCGGGAAACCGAAGCCGAGCGTGCCCCAGCCCATCGGATAGGCGAACCGGTGCGGCGCGGGCACCCGGTGGAAACCGCCTGCCCAGTATCCGGCGATGCACATGTCCGCCACGAGCATCGCGCGCTCCGGTAGCGTTTCCTCCAGCGTGCGCAGAAAATCCGCGGCCTGCGGCTCCTCGTCGCGAACCCGGCGGCGCACCTGATCCGAGATCCGCCGCAACCGCTCGGTCAGCTCCGCCAGCCCCGGCCGCGCCGGCAACCCCTGCAGCAACTGCGGCACCACATCCCGTGCATCGCCGACGAGCGTGATGTCGGGCGGGTAGTTCTTGGCCGCGTCCTTCGGGTCGACGTTGATCACGACGAGCTTCGGCGGCTTGGGCATCAGCCAGTTCTGCGTCATGAGCCCGTCGAAATCGGTACCGATTCCCAGCACCACATCGGCCTCGTCCCACAGCACCCCCACCTCGGGCGCGTGCACCGGGTTCGGCGCGGCACACGGGTGCGCGGGCGGAAGCAGGCCACGAGCGGCGAAGGTCGTGACCACCGGCGCCGCCAGCTTTTCCGCCAGCTGCCCGATCGCCTGCCCGGCCCCGGCACGCACCGCGCCACCACCGGCCCAGATCAACGGTTTCGACGCCATCGCCAGCATGCGCCGGGCCGCGTCGAGATCCGACAACGCCAACGCCGGGAACGGCTCCGTCAACTCCGGGTCCGCGCCGCGGAAACCGTTGTGCCGCAGGAAGTCCGCCGGAACACCGACATATACGGGACCGCTCTGCGGGCGCAGCGCCAGCCGCGCGGCGCGCAGCACCGTGGGCGCCAGGTCCTCGGGCTTCTCGACTGTGAACGCCGCCTTCGTCACCGGCGCGAACAACGCCGCCTGGTCGCTGGTCTCGTGCAGCACCCCGCGCACCATGCCGGGTCGCCGCAGGCTCGCCGGGATGTCGGTGGCGATCACCAGCACCGGCGAACCCGACGCCATCGCCTCGCCGACCGCCGCGATCGTGTTCGCCGCGCCAGGGCCGGTCGTCACGATCGCGACACCGAGCCTGCCGGTCGCCCTGGCGAACCCGTCCGCGGCGTAGCCGGCGGTCTGCTCGTGCCGGACGCCGATCAGCCGCAGCGGACTGTCCGCGAGCGCCTCCCAGATCGGCAGATTGTGCACGCCCGGGAGACCGAACACGACCTCGGCCCCGAGTTCGAGCAGCGCATCCGCGAGGTGCTGGGCGCCGGTCTTCGTCACGCGGCCAGCGTAGGGCACCGCCTCACCACTGCGGCGGCACGACCTCGTTCTCCGGCGGCGGGCCCGGGGGCGTACCGTCCCCGAACGGACGTCCGCCCAGGTCCTCGCGGCCGTGCGGCTCCGCCCAGCCGGACAGGTCCGGACCATTCGGCACGATGCGGGTCGGGTTGACCTGCTCGTGCACCTGGTAGTAGTGCCGCTTGATGTGGTCGAAGTCCACGGTGTCCCCGAAACCGGGCGTGCTGAACAGATCCCGGGCGTAGGCCCACAACACGGGCATCTCGGTCAGCTTGTTCCGGTTGCACTTGAAGTGGCCGTGGTACACGGCGTCGAACCGGACGAGTGTCGTGAACAGCCGGACATCGGCTTCGGTGATCGTGTCCCCGACCAGATAACGCTGCCCCGACAGCCGGTCCGACAGCGAGTCGAGCCGCGCGAACAGGCGGCGGTAGGCGTCGTCGTAGGCCGGCTGCTTCGTCGCGAACCCCGCTTCGTACACCGCCGCGTTGACGTCGCGGTGCACGTGCCGGTTGATCTCGTCGATCTCGTCGCGCAGCTCCTCCGGGTACAGGTCCGGCGCACCGTGCCGGTAGTGGGCGCCCCACTCGGTGTCCAGGTCGAGCGTGATCCGCGGGTAGTCGTTGGTCACGAGCCGTCCGCTGGGTATGTCGACGATCGCGGGCACGCTGATGCCGCCGTCGTAGTCCGGCACGGCGGCACGGTATGCCTCGCCGAGGAATTCGATGCCCAGCACCGGATCGCGGCCGTCCGGATCGAGCGTGAACCGCCAGCTGCGATCGTCCTGGATGGGGTCGGCGACCGCGACGGAGAGCGCTTCCTCCAGTCCCATCAGCCGCCGCACGATCAGGGCGCGGCTGGCCCACGGGCACGCGCGGCTGACGACGAGCCGGTAACGCCCCGCCTCGACCGGCCAGCCGTCACCTCCGTCGGCGGTGATCCGCGCGGTGAAACGGTTCGGCGACCGCTTGAACTCGCCCGTTTCCGGGTCCGTCGGGATGGTCATTCCCTCAGCGTAGGTTGTGTTCCGCGCCGTAGCAGTACGCGTAGACTCGACTCCCCTGGGGCACTATCGTCCTGGACTGGAAGAGGTGGTCACCGATGCCGTTGATGCCCTTCACCGACTCCATGTTCCTGCTGGTGGAAAGCCGCGAGCATCCGATGCACGTCGGTGGCCTGCAGCTCTTCCGGACTCCCGACGGCGCCGATCACACCTACCTCCGGAGCCTGCGCGAGGACCTGGTCAAGAACACCGACATCCGCCCCCTGTTCCGGCAGCGCGTCGCCCGCCCGGTGAACACTCTCGGTTACGCCGCCTGGGCCGGCGACGACGACCTCGACATCGACTACCACTTCCGGCACTCCGCCCTGCCCTACCCCGGCCGGATCCGGGAACTGCTGGAGCTGACGTCCCGCTGGCACAGCACCCTCCTCGACCGGCACCGGCCGCTGTGGGAGATCCACCTGGTGGAAGGGCTGCAGGACGGCCGGTTCGCGATGTACAGCAAGGTGCACCACGCCCTGATGGACGGCGTCTCGGCACTGCGGCACCTGCAGGGCACGCTGTCCGACGACCCGGACGACCGGAGTTGCCCGCCGCCCTGGGGGTCGCGGCAGATGCAGCGCGGCAAGCCGCCCCGTAACGCTCGGTCACTCGTGCGGACGGGCAGCGACTCGCTGAAGCAGATCGCGACGATCGCGCCTGCCGCGGCGAGGGTCGCCCGTGAGGCGTTCCGGGAGCACACGCTCCTGCTCCCGATGCAGGCCCCGAAGACGATCTTCAACGTGCCGATCGGCGGTGCCCGCCGCTTCGCCGCCCAGTCCTGGCCGCTCAAGCGGGTACGCGCGATCGCGACCGCCACCGGAACCTCCCGCAACGACGTGGTGCTCGCGATGTGCTCCGGCGCGCTGCGCGACTACCTCATCGAACAGCGTGCCCTGCCGGACGCGCCGCTGGTCGCGATGGTGCCGGTGTCCATGCGCAAGCCGACCGACACCGGTGAGGCGGCGGGAAACCAGATCGGCGCCGTGCTGTGCAACCTGGGCACCGACCAGAGCGACCCGGCGAAGCGCCTGATGACGATCCACCAGTCCATGCGGGATGCGAAGCGGATCTTCAAGGAGCTGACGCCGCTGCAGGCGCTGCTGCTGTCCGGCATCAACGTGGCGCAGCTGGGCGTCTCGCCGGTGCCCGGGTTCGTCAACAACACCCGCCCGCCGTTCAACCTGGTGATCTCCAACGTTCCCGGACCGCGCGAGCAGATGTACTGGAACGGCGCGAAGCTCGACGGCATCTACCCGGCGTCGGTGCTGCTGGACGGTCAGGCGCTCAACATCACGCTGACCAACAGTGGCGACAACCTCGACTTCGGCATCACTGGCTGCCGCCGATCGGTCCCGCACCTGCAGCGGCTGCTGACCCACCTGGACACCGCGCTCGAAGAGCTGGAGTTCGCCGCGCGCTGACCCCCGGGACTGCTGTGGGTGTGGGTTGAGGTTCGGCGCCCGGGACGGCGGACCGCGCCCGGAACCGGACAGGGCGATCGATGCCGTGGCGGCGCCTCCGCACGCCGTGACGCGATACCCGTCACGCTCGCCACCACGGCCGGGGCGGGGGCCGGGCGAGCCTCGTCGCGGTCATGCGATGCCCTCCGGGCTGGCGCCCTCGATCTGGACCCCGTGGGAGGTGAGGTCGGCGATGCGGGTCAGGTCGTCGGCGGTGAGGTCCAGGTTCGCGGCTCCGAGGCTGTCTTCGATGTTGGCCGCGCGGCGGGCGCCGACGATGGCCACGTGCACCCCGGGCTGGTGCAGTGTCCACGCGATGGCGAGCTGGCTGACGGTGGCCCCCTTCTCGGCGGCCAGGTTCTTCAACTGCTCCACCACCTCCAGGTTCCGTTGCAGGTTCGCGCCCTGGAAGGCGCTGGACTTCGCTCGCCAGTCGTCGGCGTCGAAGGTGGTTCGCGGAGTGAGCGCGCCGGTGAGAAGCCCGCTGCCGAGCGGGCTGTAGACGAGCACACCGATGTCGTGTTCGCGGCAGTACGGCAACGGGTCCTGCTCGATCCCGCGGCGGAAGAGGTGGTACGGCGGCTGCAGGGTCTCCACCGGGCGCGTCCGGTCGAAGGCGGCGAGCTGTGCGGCGTCGTAGTTGGAGACGCCGGCGTGGCGGATCTTGCCCTCGTCGACCAGCTCCTGCAGTGCGGACGCCGTCTCCTCGGGTGGCGTGTCCGGATCCGGCCAGTGCACCTGGTACAGGTCGATGTGGTCGAGGTCCAGGAAACGCAGGCTCTCCTCGACGCCCTTGCGCAACCATGCCCGGCCGGCGTCGCGTGGTCGTGACCTGCCCGGGTTGATACCACCCTTCGTGGCGATCACCAGGCTGTCGCGATCGCGTTTGAGCTCCTCCCGCAGCGCGCGGCCGAGCAACGCCTCGGACTTGCCGAAACCGTAGGCCTGCGCGGTGTCGAAGAAGTTGACGCCCAGTTCGCGGGCGTGCTGGACGGCGGTGACGGCAGCGTCCTCGTCGAAGGATCCCCACTCGCCGCTCAGCTGCCAGGTACCGAAGGCGATCCGGGAAACATCGAGGCCACTCTTGCCCAAAGTCGTTTTACGCATGCCTCAAGCACAGCACAGGAAATCGCGGCACGCACGACCCGAAAACTCCACACCGCACCCGGGAGGTCCGATGTGGACGGCGAAAATCAGCGGCCACCAGCGGACAACTCACCCCGGCACGCCTGACCGGCCACCACGAGGTTCCCACTCGCGCGGCGGTGAACCGACCGTTCATCGCCGCACGAAACGGTACGAGCGACGCCGGCCCCGTCCTCAGCGCCCCGCGGGCCGATCGGTCGGCCACGGACGGATCTCCTCGACCAGCCGCGCGACAGCCAGCACGAGGTCGTCCGAATGACGCGGCCCGACGATCTGCAACCCGACCGGCAACCCGTCCCCGGTGACCCCGGCCGGCACGCTGATCGCCGGTTGCTGCGTCATGTTGAACGGGTACGTGAACGGCGTCCAGTCCGGCCAGCCGGTCATCCCGCTGCCCGGCGGCACGTCGAACCCGGCCTCGAACGGCGGGATCGCCACGGTCGGGGTGATCAGCACGTCGAACCGGGTGTGGAACTCGCCCATCAGGATGCCCAGCGCGGCACGCTCGGCTGTCGCCGCCAGGTAGTCCGAGGCCGAGTACGTGCGGCCCTGCTCCCACACCTGCCGCAGCCCCGGGTCGATCTTCGCCTCGGAGCCGGGCGGGAACGTGTTCAGCCACTGCGCCGCACCGGCCGACCACAGCACGTCGAACGACTCGCGCGGGTCGGCGAACCCGGGGTCGGCCTCCTCGACCCGCAACCCGGCCTCGTCCAGCGCCCGGACGGCCTCGGTGACGATGCGGCGGACCTCGGGGTCCACCCGCGCCCAGCCGAGCGTCGGTGAGAACGCCGCGTACAGGCCGCGAACGTCGCGCCGCACGGCCTCCCGGTAGGAGCCGAGTGGCGGCTCCAGCGCGGCCGGATCGCGGTGGTCGGGCAGCGCGAGCACGTCCAGCATCAACGCGACGTCGGACACCGACCGCGCCATCGGCCCCGCGTGGGACAGCGGCCCGAACGGGCTGGCCGGGAACAGCGGGATGCGGCCGTGCGTCGGCTTCAGCCCGACGATGCCGCAGAACGACGCGGGAATCCGCACTGAACCGCCACCGTCGGTGCCGACCGACAGCTCACCCATCCCGGCCGCGACCGCCGCCGCGCTGCCGCCGCTGGATCCGCCCGGGGTCATCGCCGGGTTCCACGGGTTGCGGGTGACGCCGGTCAGCGGGTTGTCCGTGACGCCCTTCCACGCCAGCTCCGGCGTGGTGGTCTTGCCGAGCAGGACCAGCCCGTTCTCCCGCAGCCGCGCGGTGACCGGGCTGTCGGTGTCCCACGGCTGGTCGCGGTCGATGCACGTCGAGCCGCGCAAGGTCGGCCAGCCCTGGGTGAGGAACATGTCCTTGATCGAGGTCGGCACCCCGTCCAGCGAGCCGATCGGGTTGCCCTCACGCCACCGGGTCTCCGACGCCTTGGCGCCGTCGCGGGCCACGTCCGGGTCGACCAGGCAGTACGCGTTGCACTCCCCGTCGCGCTCCTCGATCGAGCGGAGCGCGGCCTCGGTCGCCTCCACCGGGCTGATCTCGCCGGTGGAGAACGCGGCGACCAGCTCACTCGCCGTCAACAGGGTGCTCATGGTGACTCCTCACCGATCCGACGGCACGTACCCCAGCTCTTTGTCCACGACATTCCGAAGTGGGGCGCCAGTCTGCCAGCGCGACCAGTTGTCCGCGAACACCTCGACCAGCGTGTCCCGCCATCCGGTGAAGTCACCCGACATGTGCGGCGAGACCAGCACGTTCTTCATGGTCCACAAGGGACTTTCCGGGGGCAGCGGCTCGGTGTCGAACACGTCGAGCGCGGCACCGGCCAGTTCACCGGCCCGCAGGGCCCCGACCAGGTCGGCGGTGACGACCAGTTCGCCGCGGCCGACGTTGACGAACCGGGCGGTGCGTTTCATCGCGGCGAACGCGGCGCTGTCGAACATCCCCTTGGTCTGCCCGGTCAGCGGCGCGACCGCGACGACGTAGTCGTAGGCGGGCAGGTGGTCGGTGAGCACGGCCGAAGCGTGGACCGTGCCGAAGTCGGGGTCGTTCTCGCGGGCACGGCGCCCGGCACCGGACACGGTCATCCCGACGGCCGTCAGCATCCGCGCGATCGCCCGCCCGATCGGCCCGGTGCCCACGACGAGCACTTCGCGCCCGGCGATCCGCTCACTCTCCCGGTGCTGCCAGCGGCTCTCGCGCTGCAGGTCGAGCGAGCCGTGCAGGTCCTTGGCGAAGGTGAGAATCACCCCCAGCACGTACTCCGCGATCGAGTCGTCGAACACGCCCCGAGAGTTGGTGAGCACGACGTCGCTGTCGCGCATCCCCGGGAACATCACGGGGTCCACCCCGGCGCTCGCGATGTGCAGCCAGCGCAGCTTGTTCGCCGCGTGCCAGGCGTCCGGCACCGCACGGGAAAGGAAGTCGTAGACAAAAAGGACATCGGCGTCCCGCAGCGCGTCGGCAAGCCCGGCTTCCCCGGTGTAACGCACGACGGCCGACGATTCGATGCCCTGCACAGCGGGCGATTCGGCGAGCTCCCGGGCCTGGTCGTCACCGCACAGTACCGCCAGCACCGGTTTCTCCATGCCGATCACCGTTGACACGGTATGAGCCGGTCGTATGATTGTCAACAATCCGAGGAGCCACCCCGGAGGCTTCCTTGAGAGCACTTCCTTCGGAGGCTGAGCCTTGGATTTCGACTTCCCTGTCTTCGACGGGCCCCTGGCGCAGCGAGGCATCGGAGTCATCGCACCCTTCGACCTGGCCCTGGAGCGCGAGCTCTGGCGCTGGATCCCCGGCGAGGTGTCCCTGCACCTCGCGCGCACGCCGTACGAACCGGTGCCGGTCAGCATGGAGATGGCCCAGCTGGTCAGCAACCACCAGCACCTGGCCGCGGCCACGCGCGACGTGCTGCACGTCGAGCCGGAGGTGGTCGCGTACCTGTGCACGTCGGGGAGTTTCGTCAACGGCGTCGACTACGAACGGTCGCTGCGCAAGGCGATCTGCGACGCCGGCGCACCCGACGCGGTCACCACGTCGGGCGCGCTGGCCGAGGTGCTGCACCTGCTCGACGTCAGCCGGGTTTCGGTCATCACCCCCTACGACGCGGATCTGACGACGAGCCTGCACGAGTTCCTGTCGGAGCTGAACGTGGAGACCGTGTCCAGTGACCACCTCGGGCTCGGCGGCGGGATCTGGAAGGTCAGCTACCGCACCATCGCCGAGCGGATCCTGGGCGCGAACCACCCCGACGCCGAGGCGATTTTCGTGAGCTGCACGAACCTCCCCACGTACGACGTCATCGATCCGCTGGAGGCGGCACTGGGCAAGCCCGTGCTGACCGCGAACCAGCTCACGATGTGGGCCTGCCTGAGACGTATGGAGCTGCCGATCGTCGGCCCCGGCACATGGCTGCGCGAAGTGTCCTGAGACCGATAATGTAGGATTGTCTACAATTTCCTGGAGGTTGGTGCATGACGACCGTCGGCTTCATCTACCCCGACCACGCCGCGGAGGACGACTACCCCTTCGCCGAGGAGCTGCTGGGGCAGCGGCTTCCGGTCGAGCACATCTACGGCACCGACCTGCACGCCGTGCCCGAACTGCTCGACCTGGGCAGCGAGGAACGGCTGGCCGAGGGCGCGCGACTGCTCGCGAAGCACGAGCCGGACGCGGTGGTGTGGGCCTGCACGAGCGGCAGCTTCGTCTACCGCTGGGACGGCGCGCACGAGCAGGTGGCGAAGCTGTCGGCGGCCGCGGACAAGCCGGCATCGAGCACGTCGTTCGCGTTCGTCCGGGCCGCGCGGGCGCTCGGCCTCAAGCGGGTTTCGGTGGCCGCGAGCTACCCGGACGACGTGGCGAAGCTGTTCGTGGAGTTCCTCGACCGCGGGGGTGTCGAGGTGGTCGCCATGTCGAGCGAGGACATCGACACGGCCGCCGAGGTCGGCAGGCTGGCGCCCGAGGCGGTCGTCGAGCTGGCGGTGGCGCATGATCACCCGGCGGCCGACGCCGTCCTGGTCCCCGACACGGCGATGCGCACACTGGGCGTGCTGGGCGCGATCGAGGAGCGGCTGGGCAAGCCCGTGCTCACCGCGAACCAGGTCACGATCTGGGAAGGGCTCCGGCTGACCGGCCAGGTGCCCCCGTGCGAACGGCTGGGCAGGCTGTTCGCAGAAGGCAGGTGAACCATGGCCCTGACCGACATCGAACCGGTGAGCCGGGAGTCGACCGCGGCGATCATCGCGCGGCAGCTCCGCGAAGCCATCATGAACGGCACGTTCGCGCCGGGCACGCAGCTCGGTGAGACCGAACTGGCGGGCCGGTTCCAGGTGTCCCGCGGACCGCTGCGCGAGGCGATGCAGCGGCTGGTGTCGGAGGGCCTGCTGCGCAGCGAGCGGCACCGCGGGCTGTTCGTGATCGACCTCGAACCGGACGACGTGCACGACATCTACTCGGCGCGCTTCGCCATCGAGCGGGCCGCGGTGATCCGGGTGCTGCGCCACGGCGACGGCGAAGCGGTGGCGCTCCGGCTGATGTCCGCGGTCGAGGACATGGCGACCGCGTCCGACGGGGACGCGGTGGCGGAGGCGGACGTCCGGTTCCACGAGGAGCTGGTCGCGGCCTCCGGCAGCAAACGGCTCGGCCGCATGGCGCGGACGCTGCTGATCGAGACCCGCATGTGCCTGTCCGCGCTGCACCGGACCTACGCGACCAACGAGGAGCGCGTGACCGAGCACAAGCGCATCGCCGAAGCGCTCGCCTCCGGCGACGAGGAGCAGACGACGGCACTGCTGGAGGCGCACATGGAGGACGCGGTGCAGCGCCTCGCGCCGGGAACCAGCCTCTACACCTGACTCCGGCCGTAACGGAAGATCCACTTCCGGCGAGTCCGGGGTTGTCCGCGCGGCGGGATCTCCACGGTCACGAGCTGCGGACGCGGAGCCTCCGCGGGTCGGCCGCCTCCTGGCCGCCGCGCGGTCCGCGCCTGGACTCACCCCTCGATCGCCCGGCCCACCACCGCTCCGGCGACCGTCGCGGCGCCGGCGCTGCCCAGTGCCATGCTCCAGCCGATCGGGCCGAGCGGGGTGCAGCCGAAGAACTGGCTGACGCCCGGCGTCTGGATCACCGCCGCGAGCAGGGCCACCGAGCCGAGCGAGGTCGCCAGCACGGAGCGGTTCATCCCGCCGGTGGCGAGGGTCTGGCCCAGCTGCGTGCCGACCAGCCCGGCGAGCGCGACCGTGCTCGCCCGGCGGCCGCGGCCCGTCGCGCGCGCCAGCGTCCACGCGGTGGTCGCGCCCAGTGTGGTGACCCCCGCCCGCACGCCGATGTCCTTCTGCAGGCGCTTGCCCAGCGAGCTTTCCGGGCCCTCACTGAGCAGATCCGAGCCGTCCTCGGGCCGCCGCAACGCGATCGCCAGCGCCGGCGCCAGATCGGTCAGCAGGTTGACCAGCAGGAACTGCCGCGCCCCCAACGGGGACCGGCCCGTCAGCGTCGCACCCAGGACGCTGAACCCGATCTCGCCGAGGTTCCCGCCGAGCAGGATCGCCAGCGCCTGCCGCACCGACGCCCACATCGCGCGGCCCTCGACGAGCGCGGCGATGATCGTCTCCAGGCGGTCGTCGGTGACCACGAGATCGGCCGCCGCGCGCGCCGCCGGGGCGCCGTGCCCGCCGAGCGCAATACCGACGTCCGCGAGCCGGATCGCGGGGGCGTCGTTCGCGCCGTCGCCCGTCATCGCGACCGTGTGGCCGTGCTTCTGGTACGCCTTGATGATCCGCACCTTCTGCGCCGGGCTGCACCGGGCCACCACGTCGACGGTCTCCAGCGCCGACGCCAGCTGCTCGTCGTCCATCGCGTCCAGCTCGGCGCCGGTCACCACGTGCAGGTCGGCGCCGTCCTCGCTGACCTCGCCAGCGATCGCCTCACCGGTGTCCGGGTGGTCACCGGTGATCATCACGATCTGCACACCCGCCGCCCGCAGGTCCGCCGCGGCGCCCGCCGCGCTCCCCCGCACCGGGTCGGCGATCGCCACGAAACCCTTGAACCGCAGACCCTGCACCGCATCCTCGTCGATCTCCGAGCTGTCCGGTGTGGACTCGGCGACCGCGAGCACGCGCTGCCCCGACCTGGTCAGCTTCTTCATGCGCCCGGCCATTTTCTTGCGGCGGCCCTCGTCCAGGTCGCACCGGGGCAGCACCGACTCCGGCGCGCCCTTGACGCTGAGCACCATCCCGCCGCCGTTGCGCATGAGTGACGCGTGGTAGCCGCGGGAGGGCTCGAACGGGATCGCGTCGACCAGTTCGCAGTCGCCGACATCGACGGAAATCCCTTGCGCCCCTTCGACGATCGCCCGGTCCGTGGCGTGCGGCAGGTCCGACGGGTCGTCCGCCTGCGGTGTCGCCCGCAACGCGGTGCGCAGCACGGCCTCGGTGTCCCCGTCCAGATCCTCGATCTTCGTGCGCCTGCGCCCGTCGTCGACCTCGTGGACCGACAGCTTGCCCTCGGTGAGCGTCCCGGTCTTGTCGAAGCACAGCACGTCGACCCGGCCCAGCGCCTCGATGCTGCGTGGATTGCGGACCAGCGCGTTGTGCCCGGCCAGGCGACGGGCGGCGGCCAGCTGCGCGGCGCTGACCAGGAACGGCAGCCCTTCCGGCACCGAAGCGACGGCGAGGTTGACCGCGGCGGACAGGCTCTCCCGCAACGGCACCCGGCGCAGCAGCCCGGCGCCGGCGACCGCGGCCGCCGACCCGACGGCGAGCGGCATCGCCTTCGACGTCAGCTCCGTCAGGCGCGTCTCGACACCGGTGACCGGCGCGTTCTCCCTGGCCATCGCCATGCTGCGGCCGGCCTCGGTGTCGGCACCGGTCGCCACGACAATCGCGACCGCTTCCCCGGCCGCGATCGTGGTGCCCTCGAAGAGCATCGACGACCGACCGGCGACGTCCGCCGCGATCGCCGGACGCGGATCCTTGCCCACCGGCAGCGATTCGCCGGTCAGCGAGGACTCGTCCGCCTCGACCCCGTCGGCTTCGAGCAGACGGCAGTCGGCGGGCACGACGTCGCCGGAGGTCAGCTTGATGACGTCGCCGGGCACCAGGTCGTCCGCGCTGACCACGCTGTCCCGGCCACCCCGGACCACGGTGGTGGTGATCGCCGACCGGCTCAGCAGCTCGGCCAGCTGCTTCTCGGTGTGGACCTGCTGGACGCTGCCGACCAGCGCGGACACGCCGGTGACCCCGGCGACCAGCGCGGCGTCCACCGGTGACCCGACCGACGCCGACAGCGCGGCACCCCCGATCAGGACCGGGGTGAGCGGGTTGGACAGTTCGTCGATGAACGCCTGCATCAGGCTCGTCCGGCCACCGCTGCCGGTTCCGCGGGCCTTGGCGCGGCGCTGCGCGTCGTCGTCGGCGAGTCCGTCGGGGTCGGTGCCGAGGCGGTCGAGCACCACGTCGACCGGCATGAGGTGCCACGGCGCGGCATCGCCCGCCAGGCTCAGGTCCCGCTCCGCGAGCTTCTTCGCGCGGCGGTGCGCGTTGGCGAGCGCGACGGCCGCGCCCAGGTTGACCGCGCGTATGCTGCGGTTCGCCGGGCTGCGGCGACCGGGCTGCAGTGCGCTGACGGCACCGACACCGGTCGCGCCCTGGGCGAGCCAGATGCTGTCGCGGTTGACTTCGCGGGACGCGGCGATGGCGTCGACGACCAGCGCGGTCACGCCGATCTCCTCGCCGATCAGCAGGTGCGCGCCCCACGGCGGGGTTTCGCCGGGCCGTTGGGTGCCGATGCCGCAGTCGGACGCGCCGAGCGCCTGCCGGTTGTCGGACACCAGCATCACGACGCGGTCCTCGCCCTGCAGCTCCCGCACGGTCGACACGAGACGGTCACCGCCGGGCATCAGCCGGTCGGCCTCGAACGCGGCGTGCCCACCGTTCGCGCTGACCACCTCGATGTTCGAGCGGCGCGCGGCGGCGATCACCGCGGCCACGCCCGGCGGCACCTGCCTGCCGAGACCGATGACCGCTGTGAGCCGCTGCTCGTGCACCAGCCCGAGGACGGCGGCCGCGCCGCGCTTCTCCAGCTGTGCACGCTCGTCCGCGCCCGCGTCGACACCCAGTTCGCCGAGCGGGCCGAGCCGCCAGCCGTCATCTTCGTGCACCTTGGACGGCGTGTGCGCGTCGAACAGCTGCCAGGCTCGTTCGACCAGCTCGTCGGCGTCGCCGCCGAGCGCGACGAGGTCGTTGAGCACCATGCGTCCGGTGTCGAATGCCTGCTCGTCGAGGACCAGTACGTCGACCGCGTCCAGACGGCGCAGCACCGCGCGATCCATGACCAGCACACCCTCGGTGGCCAGCACACGGCCCAGCCGCGAACCGAACGCGGTGCGCCCGGCCTCGGCGGCCTTCGGCAAGGCGGCCAGCCCGATGCCCAGCGCGCGGCGCGGGCGCGCGAACGGCAGCGACACGGCCGCCGCGGCCGCGCCGAGGTTGAGGATGCGCCGCTCGTACTTCTCGACCGGACCGTCCGGGATCTCCCTCGGCCGCTCGACGACGACCGGGCCCGCCGCCGCGTCGTCCGGGCCGTGAATCAGGCGGCTCTCGGCCTGACACCACAACCGCTCGTGCGCGCGGGCTTCGCGCCACTGCTCGGCGCGCTGCAGGATGTCGACCACCGTGCCCTCGCCGCCGGACGCGAGCCCCTGGGCCAGCGCGCCGAACGAGGACGTGGCGGAGTCGGCCTTCTCCCGGCTGCCCGCCCGCTCACCGGCGAGTTCGCGCAGGCGCGGGTGCAGGTCGATGACGTTGTGCAGGGCGGCGATCTCGGTCGGCAACGGCGCCCACGGCGCGATCCGGGTGAACAGCGACAACCCCAGCCCGAGCGTGTCCGCCGCGAGCGTCGGCAGCAGGCGCGTACCGCGCAGGCCGTCGGCCGGGTGGTGCAGCTCGTCCTCGGCCAGTTCCTCGGCGATGCCGGCTGGCTCGCCTTCGGCCTGCTCGATGACGCTGATCAGCTCGGCGCTGTCCGGCGCGGGGTCGTCGACGCCGATGATCACCCGCGACGACGGCGCGTTCACGCGCGCCCACGCGACGCCCGGGTGCCTCTGCACCGCCTGCTCGATGCGCCGCGCGACGGCCTCACCGCCCGGGCCGTGCACCCCGTGCGCCTCGATGTGCAGCCGGCCGGGGCAGGACCAGACCCGGCGGCGCGGCCGGCTCAGCGGAGCCCGCACGGCACCCGCCAGCCCCTTCACCACCGACCCCGGACCGGGCACGCGGACACCCAGCAACTCCATGAACACTCCCGCACCTCGACGTCACCAGGTGCTGGGTATTGCCCGTTCCGGGTGAAGATATGCGTGCCGGGGCCACCGGTGCGGCAGCCCCGGCAGCGCTCAGGCGAGTGCGGCGGTGATGGCGGCGCCCAGTTCGGTGCTCGTGGACTTGCCACCGAGGTCGGGCGTGGCGACCTCACCGGCGGCGAGGACCTGCTCGACCGCGGCGTTGACCGCCGCCGCGGCCGCCTTCTCGCCGAGGTGGTCGAGCATCATCGCGCCCGCCAGGATCTGGGCCACCGGGTTCGCGATGCCCTGCCCGGCGATGTCCGGGGCGCTACCGTGCACGGCCTCGAACATCGACGGGAACTCGCCCGGCGGGTTCACATTGCCGGAGGGCGCCATGCCGAGCCCGCCGGTCACCGCCGCCGCCAGATCGCTCAGGATGTCGCCGAACAGGTTCGACCCGACCACCACGTCGAGCCGGTCCGGGTACTGCACCATGCGGGCGGCCAGCGCGTCGATGTGCGTCTGTTCACTGTGGACGTCCGGGTACTCCGCGGCGACCTCGGCGAACACCTCGTCCCAGAACGGCATCGTGTGGATGATGCCGTTGGACTTCGTCGCCGAGGTCACCCGGTGGCTCCGCGTCCGCGCCAGTTCGAAGGCGAACCGGACGATCCGCTCGACCCCGACCCGCGTGAAGATCGACTCCTGCAGCGCGAACTCGTTCGGCTGGCCGGGGTTGTGCCGCCCGCCGATCTGCGAGTACTCGCCCTCGGTGTTCTCCCGGACGATCACCATCTCCAGCTCGTCGGCGCCACGTCCCGCGAGCACCGACGTCGTGCCGGGCAGCAGCCGCACCGGCCGCAGGTTCACGTACTGCGCGAACGCCCGCCGGATGGGGATCAGCAGGCCCCACAGCGAAACGTGGTCGGCAACGCCGGGGAACCCGACCGCGCCGAGGAAGATCCCGTCGAACGGCCGCAGCCGCTCGATCCCGTCCTCCGGCATCATCCGGCCGGTCTTGGTGTAGCGCTCGCAGCTCCAGTCGAACTCCGTCCACTCCAGACCGAAGCCGTGCAGCTCGCCCGCCCGGTCCAGGACCCGGCGCGCCTCCGCGGTGACGTCGACCCCGATGCCGTCACCGGGGATGCTCGCGATCCGGTAGGTGCTCACAGGCTCACCGCGACGTACTTGGTCTCCAGGAACTCGTCGATGCCGACGGTGCCGCCCTCGCGGCCCAGCCCGGACTGCTTGACCCCGCCGAACGGCGCCGCCGGGTTGGACACGATGCCCTGGTTCAGGCCGATCATCCCGGCCTCCAGCGACTCCGACACGCGCAGCGCGCGCTTGAGGTCGTTGGTGTAGACGTAGCTGACCAGGCCGTACTCGGTGTCGTTGGCGGCCGCGACCGCCTCGTCCTCGTCGTCGAACACGCTGATCGGCGCGACCGGGCCGAAGATCTCCTCGCTCGCCATCCGCGCGTCCCGCGGCACGTCCGTCAGCACCGTGGCCTGGTAGAAGTTGCCCGGACCGTCCACAGTGGTCCCACCGGTGAGCACCTTCGCGCCGCGCTGCGTGGCGTCGGTGACCAGCTCGGTCACCTTGGCGACCGCGTCGTTGTCGATCAGCGGGCCGACCACGACGCCCGGCTCGGTGCCGCGGCCCAGCGGCAGCGCGGACATCCGTTCGGTGAGGCGGCGGGCGAACTCGTCGGCCACTCCGCGCTGCACGTAGAACCGGTTGGCCGCCGTGCACGCCTCGCCGATGTTGCGCATCTTGGCCTGCATCGCACCCTCGACGGCCGCGTCCAGGTCGGCGTCGTCGAAGACCAGGAACGGCGCGTTGCCGCCCAGCTCCATCGACGTGCGCAGCACCTTGTCCGCGCACTGTTCGAGCAGCTTGCGGCCGACCGCGGTGGACCCGGTGAACGACAGCTTGCGCGCGCGGCCGTCCTTGATCATCGGCTCCATCACGCCGCCGGGGTCGCTGGTGGTGACGACGTTGAGCACGCCCGCGGGCAAGCCCGCCTCGGTGAGGATCGCGGCCAGCGCGAGCATCGACAGCGGCGTCTGCTCGGCGGGCTTGATCACCATCGTGCAGCCCGCGGCGATCGCGGGTCCGATCTTGCGGCCGCCCATGGCCATCGGGAAGTTCCACGGCGTGATCAGCAGGCACGGCCCGACCGGCTGCTTGGTGACCAGGAACCGGCCCGCGCCGTTCGGGGCGACCTGGTAGCCGCCGTCGATGCGTACGGCTTCCTCGGAGAACCAGCGGAAGAACTCGGCGGCGTAGACGATCTCGCCCTTCGCCTCGGCGAGCGGTTTGCCCATTTCGAGGGTCATCAACAGCGCCAGTTCGTCGGCCCGCGAGTTGAGCAGTTCGTAGGCGCGGCGCAGGATTTCGCTGCGCTCGCGCGGGGGCGTCTTCGCCCAGTCGGCCTGTGCCGCGACGGCCGCGTCGAGGGCGGCCCTGCCGTCCTCGGGCGAGGCGTCGGCCACCTCGCAGAGGACCTGCCCAGTTGCCGGGTCCTCGACGGCGAAGGTCCTGCCGGTGCTCGACGGGACCCACTTCCCGCCGATGAACAGCTCCTTGCCGACGGCGTCCACGACACCCGTTTCGGTCAGCTCGCCCATCCAGTCCTCCTGATCAACCTTGCGCCTGTCCACCGGCCATGCTAGACAGATTGTCAACAATCTACAAGCCTTCACCGCGTTAGGAGTCATGCCGTCATGGCCCAGCTCTCCCCCCTGCTCAAGCAGGCCACTCCGGTCGTCGTCGAGCACGGCGAAGGCGCCTACCTCTACGACGTCGACGGCAACCGTCACCTCGACTTCACCGCGGGCATCGGCGTGACCAGCACCGGCCACTGCCACCCCAAGGTGGTCGCGGCCGCGCGGGAGCAGATCGGCAAGGTCATCCACGCCCAGTACACGACGGTGATGCACCAGCCGCTGCTGAAGCTGACCGAGCGGCTCGGCGACGTGCTGCCCGCCGGGCTGGATTCGCTGTTCTACGCCAACTCCGGCAGCGAGGCCGTCGAAGCCGCGCTGCGGCTGGCCCGGCAGGCCACCGGACGGCCGAACGTGGTCGTCTTCCAGGGCGGGTTCCACGGCCGCACGGTTGCCGCCGCCTCCATGACCACTTCCGGCACCCGGTTCAGCGCGGGCATCTCGCCGCTCATGGGCGGGGTGCACGTCGCGCCCTTCCCCTACGCCTACCACTACGGCTGGGACGAGCAGACCGCCACGAAGTTCGCGCTGCGCGAGCTGGACTACCTGTTCCAGACGATGAGCGCGCCGAACGAGACGGCCGCGTTCTTCATCGAGCCGATGCTCGGCGAGGGCGGATACGTGCCCGCCAACCCGGAGTTCATGGCCGGGCTGCGTGAGCGCGCGGACAAGCACGGCATCCTGCTGGTGCTCGACGAGATCCAGACCGGGTTCGGTCGCACCGGGCGGTTCTGGGGCCACGACCACTTCGACGTCAAGCCGGACGTCGTGCTGATCGCGAAGGGCCTGGCGAGCGGTTTCCCGCTGTCCGGCATCGCGGCGTCCAAGGAGCTGATGGCCAAGGCGTTCCCGGGTTCGCAGGGCGGCACGTACGGCGGCAACGCGGTCTCGTGCGCGGCCGCACTGGCCACCCTCGACGTGATCGAGGAGGAGAACCTGGTCGAAAACGCGGCCGCACGCGGTACGCAGCTGATCGAGGGTGCCCGGCTGATCGCCGACAAGACGCCCGAGATCGGCGAGGTGCGCGGGCTGGGTCTGCTCGTCGGGTCGGAGTTCACCAAGGCCGACGGCACGCCGGACACCGCGCTGGCCGCGGCGGCGCAGCAGGAGGCGGCGCGGCGCGGTCTGCTACTGCTGACCTGCGGAGCGTACTCGAACGTCGTGCGGATGATCCCGCCGCTCGTGGTCACCGCCGAGCAGATCGACGACGCACTGGCGATCTGGGCCGAGACCGTCGCGACCGTCACCGGTTCCAAGTAGGGAGAACGTACTTTGTCCCGCTACATCACCATTTCGCTCGACAAGCGTGGCGTGTCCTGCCGCGCCGTGCTGCTGGACGCGGAGGCGCCGCGGACCTGCCAGGCGGTGTGGGACGCGCTGCCACAGAGCGGATCGGCCTACCACGCGAAGTACGCCCGCAACGAGGTCTACACACTGGTCCCGCCGTTCGCCGAGCCGAAGCCGGGCCGCGAGAACCCGACCATCACCCCCATTCCCGGCGACGTCGTCTATTTCGGATTCGAGGCGTGGGAAATCGGTAATCCGGCGTACGGGTACGAGGACAGCAGCGAGGCTCACAGCGATCAGGGCGCGACCGATCTGGCCATCTTCTACGGCCGGAACAACCTCCTGATCAACGGCGACGCGGGCTGGGTCCCGGGCAACGTCTTCGCCACGATCGTGGAGGGACTGCCGGAAATGGCGGAGGCCGCCCAGGACCTCTGGCTGCGCGGCGTCGAGGGCGAAACCCTCTCGTTCGCCCGCGCGGAGTGACGCTCGACCTGCGGTCGTTAGGGGATCAACCCCAGATCCCCGTCACTCATTAGCGTGATCATGGGGAATCACCTTACGTGGCAGTAACTCTCACCCGATCGGGCGGGAGTCACCCGGGGTGCCGGATCAAGATCGGCATCGTCCCAGGTGACCCCGCCCGATCGCGCTACCGGCGGCGCAATGCCACCCCGCCCGCAGACCCGAAAGTGTTACATGTTTAGGCTGTCGGGATTTTCCCCCCGCACGATGACGGGGCTTCCTGCTTTCCCGGGCCGTTTGACACTTCCCGGGCGAGCTGAAAATCTTTCCTTGCTTTCGAAAGCAGTCAGATTTCGGCAAGAATTGATTTACTAAGGAGCCCCTCCGAATGTTCGCCGCGCACTTCCACCACGGCCACGACATCGTCAGCAACATCCTGGCCGGCCTCGCGCACGTCCTCGGCTGGCTGGTCTGATCCAGCCAGGTAAGCGGGGCCGGTACGTTGGCGCGGACCGGCCCCGCGCTCACAAACCGCGGCGGTACCGCAGATTCCGGAGCGCGCCCCCCCGGTAATCCGCCTTGACTGCTCCGTCCGGTTCGAATCCACAGGCGCGGTAAAAGCTCATGGCGCGGTCGTTGCCGTCGAGCACCCACAATGTCGCGGCCTCGAACCCCGCCGACGAGAGGTTCCGCAGAGCCTCGGCCATCAATTTCCGTCCGACGCCTCCCCGCCAGGTCGCAGGCCGGACGTAGAACGACCAGATTTCCCCCACGCTTTCCGGGAGCCCCTCATCACGGTTGGGCCCCAGGTGCACGAACCCGTCGACGCGCCCCTCCTGCACGGCGACGAGCGTGCCCCGGTCCGGCAGCGCGTTCGTGGCAACGATGTCCGTCCACCTCTCGAACCGTTGCGCGGGTTCGAGCCCGTCGAGCAGTTCGTCCGGGAGCAACCCGCGATAGCCGGACTGCCAGGCCAGCACGTGCACTTCCGCGATTCCCGGTACGTCCCCGGGTACGGCAGGACGAATACGCATACCGAGATGGTGCCACCGCGCGCGCCCGCCAAGACATGAATCTCCTTCGCTTCCGGTCCGCCGCCGCCTCGTACTACGCTGCGGGTCAACGGCAGGCGCAGGAAAGGATGGGCACGTCATGGGCGACGTAACCGCGCGGATCGCCGAGATCGTCGGCGAGCGCAACCTGCTCACGGGTGACGCGGTTCCCGAGGACTACGCGCACGACGAGTCCCTGACGGTCGGCGCCGCGAAGCCCGCGTACGTGGCCAAGCCGTCCACGGCCGACGAGGTCTCGGCGCTGCTGGCCCTCGCCGCCGAGCACGAAATCCCGGTCACGGCGCGTGGCTCCGGCAGCGGGCTGTCCGGGGCGGCTCGCCCACGCGAGGACGGCCTGGTCGTCTCGTTCGAGCGGATGAACGCGGTCCTGGCGATCGACACCGCCAATCAGGTGGCGGTCGTGCAGCCCGGAGTCACCCTGTCGGAGCTGGACGAGGCCACCAGGGAAGCCGGTCTCGCCTACACCGTCTACCCGGGTGAGCTGAGCGCGAGCGTCGGCGGCAACGTCGGCACCAACGCCGGGGGCATGCGCGCCGTCAAGTACGGCGTGGCGCGGCACAACATCGTGGGCCTGCAGGCGGTCCTGCCCGGCGGTGAGGTGATCACGACCGGCGGGAAGACGTCCAAGATCTCCAGCGGCTACGACCTGACCCAGCTGATCATCGGCTCGGAGGGCACCCTCGCGCTGGTCACCGAGGTCACCGTCAAGCTGTACCCGCGCCTGCCCCACGCCGCGACGCTGCTCGCCCCGTTCGGCGATCTCGACCAGGTGATGCGGGCCGTCCCGGAGATCATCGCGAGCGGGCTGACCCCCAGCATCCTCGAATACATCGACAACCTCACCATGGCCGCGATCAGCTACAACGAGAAGCTGGAACTGGGCGTCCCGGAGGAGGTCCGCAACGCCACCCAGGCGTATCTGGTGGTGGGCCTGGAAAACCGCGACGGCGACCGTCTCGACGGTGACGTCCAGCGGGCCGGGGAACTGCTCGGCGATCTGGGCGCGAGCGACGTGTACGTGCTCGACGGCGGTTCGGCCCGCAAGCTGATCGAGGCCCGCGAAAAGGCGTTCTGGACCGCGAAGGCCGCCGGTGCCGACGACGTGATCGACGTCGTCGTGCCGCGTTCCGAAATGCCCGGCTTCCTCGCGAAGGCGCGGGAACTCGCGGCGGCCGCGGAAGCGGGGGCGATCGGCTGCGGGCACGCCGGCGACGGGAACGTCCACTTGGCGATCTTCTGCAAGGACACGGAGAAGCGGCACAAGCTGCTGCACGGCATCTTCGCCGTCGCGGTGGCGGTGGGCGGGGCCATTTCCGGTGAGCACGGCATCGGGCAGGCGAAGAAGGACCACTTTCTCGCGCTCGAAGACCCGGCCAAGGTCGCGCTGCTGCGCCGGATCAAGCAGGCCTTCGACCCGAAGGGCATCCTGAACCCGGATGTCCTGTTCGACTGAGGAGTGAGATGAACGGCGCGCAGTCCCTGATCCGCACGCTCGTCGACGCGGGTGTCGACGTGTGCTTCTCCAACCCCGGCACCTCGGAGATGCATTTCGTCGCCGCGCTCGATTCGGTTCCCGAGATGCGCGGTGTGCTCGCCCTGTACGAGGGCGTGGTGACCGGTGCCGCGGACGGCTACGCGCGGATCGCGGGCAAACCGGCGGCGACGCTGCTGCACCTGGGGCCGGGGCTGGGCAACGGCCTGGCGAACCTGCACAACGCCCGGCGCGGGCACGTGCCGGTGGTGAACGTGATCGGCGATCACGCGACCTACCACAAGAAGTACGACGCGCCGCTGGAGTCGGACATCGAGGCGATCGCCGGTTCCCTCGAAGGGTGGGTGCGCCGGTCGGTGAGCAGTGCCGAGGTCGGGGCCGACGCGGCTTTCGCCGTCGCCGCTTCACGTGAGGCACCGGGCCGGGTCGCCACCCTGATCCTGCCCGCGGACGTCTCGTGGGGCGATGGTGGGGTCGCCGTGAAGCCGGTGCCGCCACGCGTCCCGCAGACCGTCGGCGACACTACGGTCAAGTCGGTGGCCGAGGTGCTGCGCTCCGGGGAGCCGGTGGCGTTGCTCATCGGGGGCGCCGCGTGCCGTGAGCCCGGCCTCCGCGCCCTGAGCCGCATCGCCACGGCCACCGGGTGCAAGCCGTTCGTGGAAACCTTCCCGGCCCGCCTGGAACGCGGCGCCGGTCTGCCCACCATCGAGCGCCTGGCGTACCTGGCCGAGCAGGTCGCCTGGCAGTTGGAAGGCATCAAGCACGTCGTCGTCGCCGGAACGAAGGCGCCAGTGTCGTTCTTCGCCTACCCCGGCAAGCCCAGCGACCTGGTTCCGGAGGGCGCGCAGGTCCACACGCTGGCCGGGCTGGACCAGGACGTCGTCGCCGCACTGGAAGCGCTGGCCGACGAGGTCGCCCCCGACACCGAGCCCGTGTTGCAGGCCCCATCCCGGCCCGAGCTGCCCAGCGGTGAGTTGACGGTGCAGAACTGGGTCGACGTGATCGGCGCGCTGTTGCCGGAGGGCGCGATCATTTCCGACGAGGCCAATACTTCGGGCCTGCTGTTACCGGGCGCCACGGCGGGCGCACCCCGGCATGACGTGCTCACCCTGACCGGCGGCGCGATCGGACAGGGCCTGCCCGCGGCGGTGGGCGCAGCCATCGCCGCACCGGACCGCCCGGTGATCGCCCTGCAGGCCGACGGCAGCGCTCTCTACACCATCTCCGCGCTGTGGACGATGGCACGGGAAAATCTGAACGTGACGACGGTGATCCTCAACAACCACGCGTACGCGATCCTGCGGATGGAACTGCAGCGCGTGGGCGCCGAGGCGGCCGGCCCCAAGGCGAAGGACCTGCTGGACCTCGCGCGCCCCGACCTGGACTTCGTGAAGATCGCCGAGGGAATGGGCGTCCCGGCCACCCGTGCTACGACGGCCGAAGAGCTGGCGGAGCAGTTCCGAAAGGCCGTGGACGAGCCCGGCCCGCACCTGATCGACGCGGCCATTCCGCCGTTGCTTTAGCGGCGAGCGCCAGCGAGCTGCAGTAACCCCGAAGCTGAGCGGTCCTCCCGGAGCCAGCCCGTCCGGCGAGGACTATCCCTTGATCTTTGAACCGGCGCGTGGGGCAGGCGAGCCGCTGGGCGCGCTGCCGTGCAGTAGTCGGTCACCTCACGACCTCCCCCGCCCCTCCTCGCGGATGGTTCCAGTCGCCGAGCAGACGGGTCAAGGCGGGAAAGAGTACCTTGACCCGTCTGATCGGCGACCGAAGCGGGCTGGGGATCGGGGCGGGGGAGGTCTGGGGCGGTCGGGTACTTGGCTTTCGTTGCCGGACAACGAAAAGTGCCCCTCCCGCTTGCGCGGAAGGGGCACTTGTGTTGCTAGGTCTGGGCTATTCGAACTTCTCGCCTGCTTCGGCCTTCTTCACCAGCGACTCCGGCGGCTGGAAGTGGTCGCCGTACTTCGCGGCCAGTTCCTCGGCCCGTGCGACGAAACCTGCGAGGCCGCCCTCGTACTGGTTGATGTACTGGATGACACCACCCGTCCACGCCGGGAAACCGATGCCGAAGATCGAGCCGATGTTGGCGTCCTGCACCGAGGTCAGCACACCCTCGTCGAAGCACCTCACGGTCTCCAGCGCCTCGGCGAACAGCATGCGTTCCTGCAGGTCCTTGAACGGTACGGTGCCGCTGCCGGACTTGAACGCGTCACGCAGGCCCGGCCAGATGCGGGTGCGCTTGCCGTCTTCGTACTCGTAGAAACCGGCGCCCGTCGACCTGCCCTTGCGGTCGAACTCCTCGATCATGCGGTCGATCACCGCTTCGGAGGCGTGCGCCTGCCAGGTGCCGCCCGCCGCCTCGATGGCCGCCCTCGTCTCCTGCCGGATCTTGCGCGGCAGGGTCAGGGTCAGCTCGTCCATCAGCTGCAGCGGCGGCGCCGGGTAGCCCGCCTGCGAACCAGCCTGCTCGATCGACGCCGGTTCGACACCCTCACCCACCGCGGCCACGGCCTCGTTGATGAACGTGCCGATCACCCGGCTGGTGAAGAAACCACGGCTGTCATTGACGACGATCGGGGTCTTCTTGATCTGCAGGGTGTAGTCGAAGACCTTCGCCAGGGTCGCGTCCGAGGTCTTCTCACCGCGGATGATCTCCACGAGCGGCATCTTGTCCACCGGCGAGAAGAAGTGGATGCCGATGAAGTCCTCCTGCCGCTGCACACCCTGCGCGAGGCCGGTGATGGGCAGGGTGGACGTGTTCGAACCGAGCACGGCATCCGGGTTGACGACGCCCTCGATCTCGCCGAAGACCTTGTGCTTGAGTTCCTGGCTCTCGAACACGGCCTCGATCACGAAGTCGACGCCCGCGAAGTCCGCCGGGTCGCCCGTCGGCTTGATGCGCGCCAGCAGCGCGTCCGACTTCTCCTTCGTGGTCTTGCCACGGGACAGCGCCTTCTCTTCGAGCTTGACCGCGTAGCCCTTGCCCTTCTCGGCCGCCTCCTGCGAGACGTCCTTGAGCACTACGTCGATGCCCGCCTTCGCCGACACGTAGGCGATCGCGGCGCCCATCATGCCCGCGCCCAGCACGCCGACCTTCTGCGCCTTGTACTTGTCGTACCCGTCGGGCCGCGAGCCCCCCGAGTTGATGTGCTGCAAGTCGAAGAAGAACGCCTTCGTCATGTTCTTCGCGACCTGACCGGTGGCCAGGCTGACGAAGTACCGGGTCTCGATCTGCGTCGCGGTCTCGACGTCGACCAGCGCACCCTCGACCGCAGCGGCCAGGATCGCCCGCGGCGCGGGCATCGGCGCACCCTTGATCTGCTTGCGCAGGTTCGCCGGGAACGCGGGCAGATTCGCCGCGAACTTCGGATTCGTGGGGGAACCGCCGGGCATCTTGTAGCCCTTGACGTCCCACGGCTGCTGCGCCTCGGGATTGGCCTTGATCCACTCCTTGGCCTTCGGCAGCAGCTCGTCCACACTGGACACGACCTCGTGCACGAGACCGATCTCCAGCGCCTTGGCGGGCTTGTGCCGCTGGCCCTGCACCAGCACGTTCAGCACGGCGCTCTGGATGCCGAGCAGCCGGACGGTGCGCACGATGCCCCCACCGCCGGGCAGCAGGCCCAGGCTCACCTCGGGGAGGCCGACGACGCAGCCCGGGACGTCCGCGACGATGCGATGGTGCGTGGCCAGCGCGATCTCCAGGCCACCACCGAGCGCGGCGCCGTTGATCGCCGCAACGACCGGCTTGCCCAGCGTCTCCAGTCGGCGCAGCTGGTCCTTCATCGCGTTGGTGCTGTTGGTGATTTCCTCGGCCAGCTCCGGCGACGCCTGGATCAGGTCGTTGAGGTCACCACCCGCGAAGAACGTCTTCTTGGCCGAGGCGATCACCACACCGGTGATCGAGTCCTTTTCGGACTCCAGGCGCTCGACGATGTTCTTGAACGACTCGCGGAAGTCGGCGTTCATCGTGTTGGCCGACTGGTTGGGGTCGTCCAGGGTGAGCACGACGATGCCGTCGGCGTCGGAGTCCCAGCGAATAGTGTTGGTCATGGTCACACCCGCTCGATGATCGTCGCGATACCCATTCCGCCGCCGATGCACAGCGACAGCAGCGCGCGCCGCGCCTGGCGCCGCTCCAGCTCGTCGACCATGGTGCCGAGGATCATCGCACCGGTCGCACCGAGCGGGTGGCCCATCGCGATCGCCCCGCCGTTGACGTTGACCTTCTCGTCCGGCAGCTTCAGGTCCTTCATCCACTTGAGCACGACCGAGGCGAACGCCTCGTTCAGCTCGAACAGGTCGATGTCGTCGGTGGTCAGGCCGGCGATGTCGAGGACCTTCTTCGTGGCCGGGGTCGGGCCGGTCAGCATGATCGTCGGGTCGGAGCCGGTGATCGTGGCGGCCACGATGCGGGCGCGCGGGGTCAGGCCCAGGTCCTTGCCGACCTGCTCGTTGCCGAGCAGCACCAGCGCGGCCCCGTCGACGATGCCGGAGGAATTGCCGCCGGTGTGGACGTGGTTGATCTTCTCGACCGAGTGGTACTTCTGCAGTGCCACCGCGTCGAAGCCGCCCATCTCGCCGATCGCCTCGAAGGCGGGCTTGAGCTTGCCCAGGCTCTCCAGCGTGGTGCCGGGGCGGCGGTGCTCGTCGTGGTCGAGGATCGTGACGCCGTTGACGTCCTTGACCGGCACCACGGACTTCGCGAAGTAGCCGCCGGACCAGGCTGCCTCGGCCTTCTCCTGCGAGCGGACCGCGAAGGCGTCGACGTCCTCACGACCGAAGCCCTCGATGGTGGCGATCAGGTCCGCGCCGATGCCCTGCGGCGCGAAGTACGTGTCGTAGTTCGTGGCCGGGTCGGTGAACATCGCGCCGCCGTCGGAGCCCATCGGCACCCGCGACATCGACTCCACACCACCGGCGATGATCAGGTTCTCCCACCCGGACCGCACGCGGGCGGCGGCCTGGTTGACGGCCTCCAGACCCGAGGAGCAGAAGCGGTTGAGCTGGACGCCGGCGACGGTGTCGGGCAGCCCGGAAGCCATGGCGGCGGCACGCGCGATGTCGGCGCCCTGGTCACCGACCGGGGACACCACACCGAGGACGATGTCGTTGATCGCGGCCGGATCCAGGCCCGGATGCCGCGCCTGGAGCTCGTGAATCAGTCCGGTCACGAGGTCGATCGGCTTGACCCCGTGCAGGGCACCGCCCTTGTTCTTGCCACGAGGCGTCCGGATCGCCTCGTAGATGTATGCCTCGTTGCTCACACCGACGGTCCTTCCTGCTTACTGCATCCGTCTGGGTCTGACGCTAATCACCACTAACATAGCCCCCCTGAATCCCCTGGTGTCAACCGCTTGCGCCGGTTGTCACTCGGGCTAGAGTGGGATCACCATGCCGAGTATTTCCCGTCGTCACCCCGACCGCAGGAGCCAGCTCGCGGGCCTCGCCGCCGAGCTGTTCCGGGCTCGCGGCTACCACGGCGTGGGCATCAACGACATCGCCGCGGCGGCGGGCATCACCGGGCCCGCGGTGTACCGGCACTTCGCGGACAAGCAGGCGATCCTGGCGTACGTGCTGCTCGGCGGCGTGCAGGAGATGGAGGACGCCACGGCGGCCGCGTTGTCGACGCTGCGCAGGCCGGACGGCGCCGAGGTCGACCGGTTGTTGCGGGGCATCGCGGAGTCGTCGGTGGAGCGACGGGACGTGGCCGCGCTGTGGCGGTGGGAGGGCAGGCACCTGGCGCCGGAGGACCAGCGGGAGATCGGGCGCCGGTCGACGGCATTGCTGACGTCGTGGGCCAAGGAGCTGATGGCCCTGCGGCCCGATCTGGGACCCGAGGACGCGGAGCTGCTGTGCTGGGCCGCGCTGAGCGTGTTCGGTAGCGTCTCGGTGCACCGGACCGCGGTGGCGCGCAAACGGTTCGCCGAGTTGCTGGCGGAGCTGGCCCGGCGCGTGCTGCACGTGCGGTTACCCTCGGAAGCATCGCCCGAAGGGCCGGTTCCCGGTGGTCTCGGCGTCCTGTCCCGGCGTGAGCAGCTGCTGTCGGCGGCCGCGGAACTGTTCCACCGCAGGGGTTTCCACGCGGTGAGCATGGAGGACATCGGGGCCGCCGCCGGCATCGCGGGCCCCAGCGTGTACCGGCATTTCGCGAGCAAGGCGGCCCTGCTGAGCGCCATCGCGCGCCGTGCGGCCGACCGGTTGCTGCTGGACGCCGAACGGGTCCGCCTGGCCAGCGCCGACGAGGTCGAGGCGCTGCGCGGGTTGATCGACTCCTATGTCCGGGTCCTGACCGGCTCGGTCGAACTGGCGGTGTCGTTTTCCACCGACGCGCTCACCTACACGACGGAGGAGGGCGCCGAACTACTCCGCATCCAGCGGGACTACGTGTCGCAGTGGGTGGCGCTACTGGGGGCCGCGCGCCCCGCACTGAACGCGCGCGAAGCGAAGATCACGGTCCACGCCGCGCTGACGATCGCCAACGATCTGTCCCGCACGCGGCGGGTCAACCAGAGGGCTTCGCTGGCGGCCGAGCTGAGGGTGCTGATGGCGGCGGTGCTGGACCTCGGTTAGCCCCGGGGAAGCAACGGTTCGAGCTCGGCGGCGAGTTCCTGAGCGGCGGTGCAGACCTGGGCTCGGAGGTCAGAGCGGGAAATGGACGCGATGACTACGGCCCGTGCGTGCTCACCGACCTCAAGACCCACCTCACACGATCCTTCGCCGCTCGGTTGACCGATGATTCCTTTCCGCCCGTTGACCTCGAGCGTCGCGCTTCCCGCCAGCTGGCCCGCCAGGTCGTCCAACCCTTGCACCGGATCCAAAGCGATCCCGAGAGCGCCGTACTCGATCTTCGTCGCGACGCACTCGTTGCGCACGGTCTTGCGCTCACCCGGGTTGAAACCCTGATCAGCGAGCAGCTGGTTGAGAACGGTGCAGGCATCGAGTGACTTCAAGGCATCACCGGCACCTGGCGCCTCGGAAGGCCGCTGCTCCGGCGACGGAGTTCCGCTGACCGTCGCGGTACAGGCGGCCAGCGTCAACGCAACAGTTGCAGCAACCAACGGCCGAACGACGCGTAGCGTACGAGTCACGTGATCCTCAGTCCTTGAATCACCCCAGATGCTGCGTCGCGGCTTCGTCGGCGCCACTTCCAGCGCCTCCGCCGAGCTCCGGGCCTGGAAGCTGATCAGCTTCCGGGAAGCAGTGGTTCGAGGTCAGCGGCTAGCTCCTGCGCGGCGGCGCAGACCTGAGCATGTGCCGTACCGGAGATCACCGCCGTGACCAGGGCTCGGGCATTCTCGCCCACCGCGAGCGCCACCTCACACGAACTGTCACCGGTCGGCGCCCCCTGCAGAGCTTTCCGCCCGTTGACCTCGACGGGAACCGCGCCAGGCACCTGCGCTGGATACTCGGCGAGGCCCTGCGCGGGATCCAACGCGATACCGCGAGCACCGGAGTCGATCTTCGTCGCGACACACTCGTTGCGCACGGTCTTGCGTTCCCCTGGGTCGAAGCCCTGACCGGTGAGCAGCTGATTGAGGATTGTGCACGCGTCGAGGGCCCCCAAATCCGCACTCCCTGACGGCGCGGCCGCCTGCGGATCCGGCGAAGGACTGCCATTCACCGTGCTCGCGCAACCGGAGATCGCCACAACCGCGACGGCGCATGCCAGGAGGCCGACGGCGCGAACCATACGAGTCACGTGTCCTCAGTCCTCGAACTGCCTGAGCTGGTCCTCAGCAGCGGCGTCCGCGTCTTCGTAGTTGCGCATCGCCACATCCAACGCGTCCAGGAGGCTATCCAACCCCTCCATCAAGGCGTGGAAGACCGGCACCAATGAGCGATCGTCCGAATCCATCGCCATCCGCATGTGCTCGGAAACGCGAAGGGCGTACTCGTCGTTGCCCAGCTTCGGTGCGCACCGGGCTCATCGGCATGCCCGGGATCGCACTACCGACCTGCTCGACTGCCTCGCCGTCCTCAGCCACCTTGCCCCCATCAGTGATACCTCGCCTACACAGCGTACAAGGCAATGGGGCGCGGCGGAGCGCGTTTCACCGCACCACCCACCTCGGGAACCGCCCGCGCCGAGCCTCGACCGAGCTGCGTCCGAGCTGACCGCATCCTGCCGATCCGCCTCCTGATCGCACCGATCCGCACTAGCGTGATCGACGTGAAACGTGCCGCAGTTCTGGTCCTCCTCGTGCTACTGGCCGGCTGCAGTGGCGACGAGCAGCCCGCCACCCCGGCCGCGGCCCCCTCGTCGTCGGCTGCGACCCCCTCGTCGTCCGCGCCACCGGCCCTCACCGCCGCGGACGGGCGCGACTACAACGCCTGCGCGGACGGCACCTGTGAAGTCATGGTCGATGGTCCGGTCGACATCGCGCTGACCGGGCAGGGCGGTCTCCACCAGCTCTCCGTCGCGGCCGTCACCGCCGACGGCATCGACTTCGCCACCGACGGCGGCGGGACCGGCTCCCTCACGCCCGGCTGCGTGTCAACTCTCTACGAGAACGGCAGCGGCTCCAGCTGCAGCAGCGGCGAGCCGGAGAAGCCGAAGCCGGTCGACGGGGTGCTCGCGATGCAGGTGGTCGAGGTCCGGGACGGCATCGCCGTGCTCCGGCTCGTCTCCGGGGCCGTCGGCCCGCCGCCCTCGTCGCTGCGTCCGCCCGTGCCGGTGTTGCCGACCTGGCACCCCTGACCACGCCCGCTGGCGCCGAGCAGCCCTGATACGCTAACCTACTCGTGAGTAGGTAACGGCGATGGGAGTGCGACGTGGCAGCGCTCAGGGAGAACAGCGGGCGGAAACGGGACGTGATGGGCCTCGGCCTGGCCGCCCTCTCCCGGCTCGCGGGCAGCAGGACCCTGGAACGCACCGGGCTGAGGCAGCCGGTGCAGAACCTGGTGTCCGCGGCGACCAAGGGCGGCTTCAAGGCCGCCGGCGCGGCGAGCCGGACCTTCGCCTCGTCCCGGAAGCGTGGCGGCGACGCGGCCCGCCCGGCACCGGCCGAGGACAAGGGCCTCTTCGACCTCACACCGTCCGAAGACCAGCAGATGATCGTCGAGACGGTGGGCGAGTTCGCGGCCGAGCAGCTGCGGCCCGCGGCCGCCGAGGCAGACGAGAAACTCAGCCCGCCGGACGGTCTGCTCACCCGCGCCGCCGAGCTGGGCGTCACGCTCATCGGCATCCCGGAGGAGCTGGGTGGCGCCGGGGCGGAGCGCTCGGTCGTCACCAACGCCCTGGTCGCCGAGGCCCTCGCGCACGGCGACCTCGGTCTCGCGGTCGCCGTGCTGGCGCCGTCCGCGGTCAGCAACGCGCTCGTCCTGTGGGGCGACGCCCAGCAGCAGGCCGACTACCTGCCGGAGTTCGTCGGCGAGAACGTGCCTGCCGCGGCGCTCGCGCTGCTGGAGGCCAAGCCGCTGTTCGACCCGTTCAAGCCCGCCACCAGGGCGCGTCGCACCCCGAAGGGCTATCAGCTCGACGGCGTGAAGTCGCTGGTCCCCCGCGCGGGGCAGGCGGAGCTGTTCATCGTCTCGGCCGACCTCGAAGGGCGCGGTCCCGCGCTGTTCCTCGTCGAGTCCTCGACCGCGGGCGTGTCCATCGAGGCCGACCCGGCGATGGGCCTGCGTGGCGCGGCGACCGGGAAGCTGCACCTGGAGAAGGTGTCGCTGCCCGCGGGCGCGCTCCTGGGCGGCGGCTCACCGGACGTCTTCACCGAGGCCGTGCGACTGTCCCGCCTCGGGTGGGCGGCCCTGGCCACCGGCACCGCAAAGGCCGTGCTGGACTACGTGATCCCCTACGTCAACGAGCGAACCGCGTTCGGTGAGCCGATCAGCCACCGTCAGGCGGTCGCGTTCTCGGTCGCCGACATCGCGATCGAGCTGGAGGGAATGCGCCTGGTCACGCTGCGCGCGGCGGCTCGGGCGGAACAGGGCAAGCCGTATGCACGTGAGGTCGCGCTGGCCCGGAAACTGGCCGCGGACAAGGGGATGCGGATCGGCAGCGCCGGTGTCCAGCTGCTCGGCGGGCACGGGTTCGTGAAGGAGCACCCGGTCGAGCGGTGGTACCGCGACCTGCGTGCGATCGGTGTGCTCGAGGGCGTCGTCCTCCTCTGACAAGCCTGGGAAGGTCATCATGATCAATCTGGAAACCCCGAAGAAGGCCAGGGCGCTGATCAACCAGGCGTACCAGGCGGCGTCGGAAGTGCTGCGGCCGGTTTCGCGGAAGTACGACCGCGCCGAGCACGAGTACCCGGTCGAGCTGGACATGTTCGCCGCGGTGCTGGACGGGCTGAACTCCTCCGGAGAGGGTGGCGCGGGCGCCGCGGGCGTGCGGCGCAACGAAAAGGAGAAGCAGACCGGGAACCGCAACGGCGGCAACCTGTCCACGGTGCTCGGCACGATCGAGATGTGCTGGGGCGATGTCGGTCTGCTGCTGTCGATGCCACGGCAGGGCCTGGGCAACGCGGCGATCGCGTCGGTGGCGAACGACGAGCAGCTGACCCGGTTCGCGAAGACGTGGGCCGCGATGGCGATCACCGAGCCGGACACCGGTTCGGACTCGGCGAACATCACCACGACGGCCACCGAAGACGGCGACTGTTACGTGCTGAACGGCGAGAAGATCTTCGTGACCTCCGGCGACCGCGCGGACGCGGTGGTCGTCTGGGCCACTTTGGACAAGAGCGCCGGGCGCGCGGCGATCAAGTCGTTCGTGGTGGAGAAGGGCATGCCCGGGTTCGAGGTGGTGCGGCTGGAGCACAAGCTCGGGATCCGCGCGTCGGACACGGCGGTGCTGCGGTTCGACAACTGCCGCGTGCCGAAGGAGAACCTGCTCGGCTCGCCGGAGGTCAACACCTCCAAGGGTTTCGCGGGCGTCATGCAGACCTTCGACAACACACGTCCCCTGGTGGCCGCCATGGCCGTCGGCTTGGCGCGCGCCGCGCTGGAGGAGACGGCGCGGATCCTCGCCGAAGCGGGCGTCGTGGTGGACTACGACCGCCCCGCGCACCAGCAGCACGCCGCGGCGGCGGTGTACCTGGAGCTGGAAGCCGACTACGAAGCGGCGTACCTGCTGACGCTGGAGTCGGCCTGGATGGCCGACAACCGCAAGCCGAATTCGCTGCAGGCTTCGATGGCGAAAGCCAAGGCCGGCCGGTCGGTCGTCGACATCACCCTGCGGTGCGTCGAACTGATCGGCACGCTCGGCTACACCGAAGACATGCTGCTCGAAAAGTGGGCGCGGGACTCGAAGATCCTGGACATTTTTGAGGGCACGCAGCAGATCCAGCAGCTCATCGTGGCGCGCCGGTTGCTGGGGAAGACTTCGGCCGAGCTGAAATAGCTTGTGCGGGAACGGAAACCGTCCGGCTCTCGTGAGGCAGAGAGCCGGACGGTTTGTCAACTCGAGTGCAGGAAAGCTTGCAGATCGGCGGCCAGGTGCCGCATATCCTCACCGGCGTCGACCGTGATCACGACCGAGGCGTTCCACCGAGCGGCGCCCTGTCGGCAGGTGGAGCCGATCGTCCAGGTGAGATCGACGTGGCCGCCTGGACGGTGTTCGGCGATCACCGTCAGGTTTCCGCTGAGCGCTGACCACGAGCGGGCGCCCGGCCAACCGCGGAAGCCCTCGGCCAGCTGGCGGACGAACGCATCGAGGTCGTGGCTGAGGTCGCCGACGGTTCCGTCAGCCGTGACACCGTAGGTCTCCGCGCGAGGGCCGGAACCCGAGATCTCCACGCCGAAGGTGACGAAACCGTGCTGGGACGTCGCTCCGCGCAGGTGGACCGCGACCTCGCCGTCGCACTCGCGGATCACCATGGTCATCCCGGAATTCTAGACGGGTCATCGCAGTCCCGTCGCCGGTATTTCCGCTAGGGTTTCCTCTGCTCGTCCAGGAATTCGTCGATGCAGTGCCACGTCGTGTCGCGGGCGCGGCGTCCGGTGAGCACGCCGAGGTGCCCGCCGGGTGCGGTCTCGAACCGCACGGACGGCGCGTTTTCCAGCAACGGCACCAGCCGCTCCACGGCGCGCCGCGGGGCGATGGTGTCGTTGTGGCCGGCGATCACGAGCGTCGGCACCTTCACGCCCGACAGCGAGATGATGCGGCCGTTCAGGTCGAGCCCGCCCTCCACGAGGTCATTGGCGCGGAAGAACCGGTGGTAGATCTGCCCGAACGTGCGGCCGGGGTAGGCGATCATGTTGTCCATGAAGTGGTCGACCGCCTCGATCTGCGCGAGGTAGTCCTTGTCGCCCAGGTTCTGCAGGATCGCGAGCGGTTTGGTGAGCTGTTTGTTGATCCCCGTCGCCCAGAACACGCGTTCGACCACATAGGACGGTGCGCCACCGAGCATCCGGTACAGCGGCGTGAGCAGGTACCCGCCGGTGAGGTCGACCAGCGGCCGGAACGGCGCGACCAGGGGGATGGCGGTGAAGTCCACTGGTGACGCGATCGTGGTGATCGACTTGATCGGCAGGTCGGCCTGGTCGGCGGCGGTGAGCAGCGAGAACAGCCCACCGAGGCACCACGCGACCAGGTGCACGCCGCGGCCGCCGGAGTCCTCGCTGACCTTGCGGATGGCCCGCGGCAGCACCTCGTCGATCCAGTGTTCGATACCGAGGCGGCGGTCGGAGAACGCGACGGTGCCGTAGTCCACCAGGTAGGTGCGGTTCCCGCGCTCGACGAGGTGCTCGGCGACGCTGCAGCCACGGCGCAGGTCGAAGCAGAGCGCCGGCGCGGCCAGCGGCGGCACCAGCAGCACCGGATCGCCGTCCGCGGCCGGGCTCATCCGGTACAGCGACCGGTTCGGCCCCTGGTCGACCAGTGCGCGCGGCACCGGGCGCAGATCGGCCAGGCCGCCACGCAGCACCCCGAGCGCGTTCTCCGCCATCGCGACCACCGGAGGTGTCAGCATCAGTCGAACTCCGTTCCCGTCCTCTCGGCCCTGCCCGCCGACGCTACTTCACGGCCGCCGCACTCCTGCCTCGTACTCCGCCCGCGCGCCCGCATGCGCTTGCGTGAACACCTTGTCCGCGCCGATCGCGCGCATGAACCACTCCGTGAGCGGCCGCGGCAGCAACCGGCCGACGCGGCCGCTCACGTCCAGCGACCTGGGGACGAACACGTCGAAACGCGGCTTCTCCAGCGCTTCGACGATCGCCTTCGCGACGTCCTGGGGCCGCAGTGACGGGAACAGCTTCGTTTCGGGCAGACCGTCGGCGAGGTGGGTGCGCACGACCGCGGGCATCACGCACGTGATGTCCACCCCCGACCCGCGCAGTTCCTGCCGCACCGCCTCGGACAGCCCGACGACGGCGTGCTTCGTCGCGCAGTAGGTAGCCGCGCCGGGGAACCCGATCTTGCCCGCCATCGACGCCACGTTCACGATGTGCCCCGCCCCACGCGGCCGCATGCGCCGGACCGCCTCGCGTGTGCCGTGGATGACCGCGCCCAGGTTGACCTCGATCTGCTTCGCGGTGGCCGCGTCGTCCTCGTCGGCCAGGGGCGAGAGCAACATGACGCCGGCGTTGTTGATCAACACGTCGATCGGCCCGAGGCGACGCTCGACCTCGTCGAGGAACTCACTGAATCCCCGGTGGTCCGCGACATCGAGCGGCAGGGCGATGGTGTCCCCGTCCAGCTCACCCGCGGTCTTCTCGGCGAGAACCGGATCGAGGTCGCCGATCGCGACCTTCGCACCCCTGCCCACCAGGGCACGCGCCGTGGTGGCGCCGATTCCCTGCGCGCCGCCCGTGATGACGATGACCTTGCCGTGCAACGTTGCCATGCCAGCCATACTGCCCGGTAACTTACATCTGCGCCAGAGATGTCACACCCGCTGTTCGAAGATCCGGACGGAGAGAAGCCACGGGCGAAGCGGTGCGCCAGCGCCGTGCCGAAGGCGAGCGCCAGCGAGCTGCAGTAACACCCAGAGCTGGGTGGTCATCCCGTCGCCTGACAACGGAACGATCACTTTGAGCCAGGCCCGCAACATCCGTGCTCACCGGCGGTCGAAGAGCAAAACCTTGCGGGCCTGGCTCAAAGTGATATGCACAAACAGGAAGGCGACGGGATGACCGCACAGCGGACCACCCACTTGAGGTGAGCTGGGCTGCGGGAGCCGTGGTCATCCCGGAGTCTGCCTGTCCGGCGAGGACGCTCTTGATCTTTAGAGCCGAGCCTGCGGCTGGCTCGGTGACCGCTGGTTACTTGGGCGGCCGGTAGGTGGTCACCTTGCGACCTCCCCCGCCCCTCCTTGCGGATGGTTTCAGTCGCTGAGCAGCGGCGTCAAGGCGGGAAAGAGTACCTTGACCCCGCTGATCAGCGACCAAAGGCGGGCTGGGGATCGGGGCGGGGGAGGTCCGGGCACGTCGCGGTTCGGCTTCCGTTACCGGGTGGCGGTTTCCGAGGGGCGCCCGGCTTGCGTTGCTGGGTGGTGTGTCCCGGAAGGGCCAACACGCCAGCGGGAACGGCCAACACGCTGACCGGAAGGGCCAACACGGCGACGGGAGCGGCAAACACGCGCGTGTTTGCCGCTGCGGGCGGCGTGTTGGGCGTCAGCAGTTGTGTGTCAGCAGTTCGAGGCGCAGGCTGGAGATCGTTTGCGCAGGGCTGGTGTTGAAGATGTACACGGCCTTCGCGTTGCCGGGAACCGGGGTGGTGATGGTGTAGTTCGTGATGGTCGCGTCGGGGTAGGCGGCCATGACCTCCGCGTCGGTCGAGCCGCGTCCGAATCCTTCCGGTGTCGTCACGTCCGGTTTCGCCGGGATGCGTGCGACACCGTACGTCGGGGAGATGTCGACCGGCGTGCTGCCGCCGTTGCGGAGCCAGTAGCGGTGACACGGGCTGCCCGACACGCCTTCCGACAGGTCGAACTCGTCCGTGGCGAGTGCCGCTGATTCGCTCATGCCCAGCGTCAGGCGTCCCCATCCGGTGGGGCCCAGTGTCCTGTCGGTGGAAGCCGCGCGCAGCTGCGAGCTTGTTGCGGGGCCGGAACTTCGGGAGGTGCGCTGGCCGCCGCCGGACGCGCCGGAGGTGGTCGTCGCGGTCCCAGCGCTCGACGAAAGGGGTGGCGGGCTCACCGGGCTCGTCGGCGACGCGGGGGGCTGGACCAGCGATTCGGCGCTCGTCGGGACCGTCGTGACCGGGGGGTGTGTCGCGGGCAGGGTGTCCTGTCGTCCGCCGCCGACGCCGCCCAGCGCGATGCCGGCCACGGCCAGCACGGCGATCGTCAGGCCACCACCCGTGACAGCGGCCGCGTGACGACGCCGACGGCGTCGGCGGGCGCCTGCCACCACGGCCAGCTCCGCGCCCGGGCGCACGGGGATGTCGACGCGTTCGTCCTGGAAGAGCCGGTTCAGCTCGTCTTCGAAATTCACCACGCGTCCCCCGCCAAGGCCAGGCTCCCCAGTTTGCCCCGCAGACCCGCCAGCGCCTTGCTGGCCTGGCTCTTGACCGTCCCCGGGCTGATTTTCATCGCATCCGCGATCTCCGCCTCGGACAAGCCCTCGTAGTAGCGCAGCACCACGACCGCCCGCTGCCGTGGCGGCAGAGCAGCGAGCGCCTGCCACAGCGGCTCGTGCTCGAGCCGGTCGACCGGCGCCACCGGGGGCGGTTCCGGGATGTCGGCGACGAGGTTCTCCCGCCGCCTGCTGCGCCACCGGCTGACGTGCGTGTTCGCCATGGCCCGCTTCACGTACGGCAGCGGGCTCTCCGCGGCGCGCAGCGTCCCCCAGCGCACACCGATCTTCTCCAGCACGATCTGCACCAGGTCGGCGGCGTCGTGCGGGTTGCCGGTGAGGAGATGCCCGTACCGGAGCAGGCCGGGTAATGCCACCCGCACGAACTCCGCGAAGTCCTCGTCCACCGCGCCCCCTGCACCGTGAGCCGTCCCGGCTCGTCCGGGCGGTACACGCGCGAAAGGCGCGGCAGGTTGCCTCAGCTCACCTGATTCAGCGAAGCCCCAGCTCACGGGCGATGAGCATGCGCTGCACCTCGCTGGTGCCCTCGCCAACCTCCAGGATCTTCGCGTCCCGGTAGAACCGTCCGACCGGGAACTCGTTCATGAAGCCGTAGCCGCCGAAGATCTGCGTCGCGTCGCGGGCGTTGTCCATCGCCGCGTTCGACGAGACCAGCTTCGCGATCGAGGCTTCCTTCTTGAACGGCTCACCGCGCAGCATCTTCGACGCGGCCGCGTAGTAGGCCAACCGGGCGGTGTGGGCGCGGACCTCCATGTCCGCGATCTTGAACTGGATCGCCTGGTACTCGCCGATGCGGTGCCCGAACGCCTCCCGCTCCCCCACGTACCGCAGGCACTCGTCGACGCACCCCTGCGCGAGCCCGACGCTGAGCGCGGCGATCGCGACCCGGCCCTCGTCCAGGATGGACAGGAACTGGGCGTACCCGCGGCCGCGCTCGCCGAGCAGGTTCTCCGCGGGCACGCGGCAGTCCGCGAACGACAGCTCGTGGGTGTCGGAGGCGTTCCAGCCGACCTTCGAGTACTTCGGCGCGACCGTGAACCCGGGCGTGCCGGCGGGCACGATGATCGCCGAGATCTCCTTGCCGCCGCCCTGCTTCTCACCGGTCACCGCGGTCACGGTCACCAGCTGCGTCATGTCGGTGCCGGAGTTGGTGATGAACGACTTGCTGCCGTTGATCACCCACTCGTCGTTGTCGACGCGCGCCGTCGTGCGGGTCGCGCCCGCGTCCGAACCGCCGCCGGGCTCGGTCAGGCCGAACGCGCCCAGGGCCGCACCCGAGCACAGTTGCGGCAGCCAGCGTTCCTTCTGCTCGGCGGATCCGAAGCGGTACAGCGGCATCGCACCCAGCGACACCCCGGCTTCGAGCGTGATCGCGACCGACGAGTCGACCCTGGCCAGCTCCTCCAGCGCCAGGCACAGCGCGAAATAGTCGCCACCCATCCCGCCGTACTCCTCGGCGAACGGCAGCCCGAACAGGCCCATCGAGGCCATCCCGCGCACGATTTCGTACGGGAACTCCTCGCGCTCGTAGAAACCCCCGATGACGGGCGCGACCTCCTTCTGCGCGAAGTCGTGGACGCTCTTGCGCAGCGCTTCGTACTCTTCACCGAGCCGGAAGTCGATCATTTCTGCTCCTTGACCACCGCGAGCGTCTCGTCGAGGGCCACCTGCTGGCCCACCTGGACGCGGAGTTCTTCGACCACGCCGTCGACCGGGGCGGTCAGCGTGTGTTCCATCTTCATGGCCTCGACGACCAGCAGCGGCGCGCCCGCGCTCACCACGTCGCCCTGCGCGACCTTGACCACCAGCACCGTGCCGGGCATCGGGCTGACCACCGGGCCCGCCGCGCTCGCCTCGCCGTGCGCGGCGAGCAGGTTGGGACGCTCGCCGACCACGACGCCGTGCCCGTCCCGGCCGAGCCACACCCGGTCGTCCGGCGCGTCCGCCCGCAGGTACCGGCGGAACTCGCCGCCGTAGTGCACTTCCAGCCGGTTCCCCTTGCGCTGCGCGGAAACCGGGACCGGTTCGGCGCCGTCCACACTCACCCGCGAACCCTCGACGGTGACGAGCGCTTCGGTGTCCCCGGCCCGCAACCGGAACGTCACGCCGCCCGGCCCGCCGAGCCGCCACCCGCTCGGCACCGCCCACGGGTCGGAGGTGTCGGCAGGCATCAGGCCCAGCAACCGGTCCATCGCGGCCGCGACGAAGAACTCGTCCGGAACGGCCACCGCGGTCAGATCGCCGAGACGGCGTTCGACGAGCCCGGTGTCGAGCTTCCCGGACCGCACGTCCGGATCGTCGAGCAGCGCCCGCAGGAAGGTCACGTTGGTCGTCACGCCCAGTACGGACGTGCCGGCCAGTGCCCGGTCCAGCCGGTGCAGCGCCGACGCGCGGTCCGGGCCCCACGCGATCACCTTGGCCAGCATCGGGTCGTAGTTCGACCCCACCGCCAGGCCCTCGGCCAGCGAGGAGTCGACCCGCACGCCCTGTCCACCCGGCTCGTCGAGCGCGAGCACGGTGCCGCCGGTGGGCACGAACCCCCGGGACGGGTCCTCGGCGTAGACGCGGGCCTCGACGGCGTGCCCGTTCAGCCGGATGTCTTCCTGTGCCAGGGAAATCGGCTCACCCGCGGCGATCCGCACCTGCCATTCGACGAGGTCGAGCCCGGTCACCATCTCGGTCACCGGGTGCTCCACCTGCAGCCGGGTGTTCATCTCCATGAAGAAGAACTCGTCCGGCCGGTGCGCCGACACGATGAACTCGACGGTGCCCGCGCCGACGTAGCCGACCGAGCGGGCGGCCTCGACGGCGGCGGCCCCCATCCGCGCGCGCGTCGCCTCGTCGAGCAGCACCGACGGCGCCTCCTCGACGATCTTCTGGTGCCGCCGCTGCAGGCTGCACTCGCGCTCACCGAGGTGCAGCACCGTGCCGTGGGTGTCGGCGAGCACCTGGATCTCGATGTGCCGGGGCGTGGTGACGAACCGTTCCAGCAGCAGCCGGTCGTCGCCGAAGGACGAGCGGGCCTCGCGCTGCGCGGACTCGATCGCGGCCGCCAGCTCACCCGGCTCGGTCACCAGGCGCATGCCCTTGCCGCCACCACCCGCGGAGGGCTTGAGCAGCAACGGGTAACCGACCTCGTCGGCAGCGGCCGCGAAATCGTCCACATCGGACAATCCGGGGACGACCGGCACGCCTGCCGCCGACACCGTCGCCTTGGCGCGGATCTTGTCGCCCATCCCGTCGATCGCCGCGACCGGCGGACCGATGAACACCAGCCCGGCCTTCTCGCACGCCGCCGCGAACTCGGCGTTCTCGGCGAGGAAGCCATAGCCGGGGTGAACGGCCTGCGCGCCGGAGTCGGCGGCGGCGCGGACGATGTCCGGAATGGACAGATAGCTGCGCGCCGCCTCAGCGGGACCGATGCGGATCGCCGTGTCGGCCTCGTGCACGTGCCGGGCGTCCGCGTCGGCGTCGCTGTAGACCGCGACCGAGCGGATGCCCAGCCGCCGGAGTGTGCCGATGACGCGGACCGCGATCTCGCCGCGGTTGGCGACCAGGACTGTGTCGAACATGCCCCTCACATCCGGAAAACGCCGTAGCCGACCGGTTCCAGCGGCGCGTTCGCCGCCACCGACAACGCGAGCCCGAGCACCATGCGGGTGTCCGCCGGGTCGATCACGCCGTCGTCCCACAGCCGCGCGGTCGAGTAGTAGGGGCTGCCCTGCTCCTCGTACTGGCGGCGGATGGGGTCCTTGAACTCCTCTTCCTCCTCGGCGGCCCACTCGCCACCGCGGCCCTCGATCGAGTCGCGGCGCACGGTCGCCAGCACGGACGCGGCCTGCTCGCCGCCCATCACGGAAATGCGGGCGTTGGGCCACATCCACAGGAAGCGGGGCGAGTACGCGCGCCCGCACATCGAGTAGTTGCCCGCGCCGAACGAGCCGCCGATGATGACGGTCAGCTTCGGCACGCGGGCGCACGCGACGGCGGTGACCATCTTGGCGCCGTGCTTGGCGATACCGCCGGCCTCGTAGTCGCGTCCGACCATGAAACCGCTGATGTTCTGCAGGAACACCAGCGGGATCGAGCGCTTGTCGCACAGCTCGATGAAGTGCGCGCCCTTCATCGCCGACTCGGCGAACAGGACGCCGTTGTTCGCGATGATTCCGACCGGGTGGCCGTGGATGTGGGCGAAACCGGTGACGAGGGTGGCGCCGTACTCCTTCTTGAACTCGTTGAAGCGGCTCCCGTCGACGATGCGCGCGATCACCTCGCGGACGTCGTAGGGGGTCCTTGAGTCGGTGGGCACCGCGCCGTAGAGCTGCTGCGGGTCGACGGCGGGGGCCTCGACCTGCTTGACCTCCCACGGGCGCGGGCTGCGCGGGCCGAGGGTCGCGACGATCGAGCGGACGATGGTGAGCGCGTGGGCGTCGTCGTTGGCGAGGTGGTCGGTGACGCCGGACTGGCGGGCGTGCACGTCGCCGCCACCCAGCTCCTCGGCCGTCACGACCTCACCGGTCGCGGCCTTCACCAGCGGTGGGCCGCCGAGGAAGATCGTGCCCTGGTTGCGGACGATGACGGCCTCGTCGCTCATCGCCGGGACGTAGGCGCCGCCCGCGGTGCAGGAGCCGAGCACGGCCGCGATCTGCGGGATGCCGCGGGCCGACATGGTCGCCTGGTTGTAGAAGATGCGGCCGAAGTGCTCGCGGTCCGGGAACACGTCGTCCTGCCGCGGCAGGAACGCGCCGCCGGAGTCGACCAGGTAGACGCACGGAAGGTTGTTGTGCAGCGCGACTTCCTGCGCACGCAGGTGCTTCTTGACAGTCATAGGGTAGTACGTGCCGCCCTTGACGGTCGCGTCGTTGGCGACGATCACGCACTCGCGGCCGGACACGCGGCCGATGCCGGTGATGATCCCGGCGGCCGGAGCCTCGTCGTCGTAGAGACCGTTGGCGGCCAGCGGCGACAGCTCCAGGAACGGCGAGCCGGGGTCGAGCAGGGCGTCCACCCGGTCGCGCGGCAGCAGCTTGCCGCGTTCCACATGCCGGGCACGCGCCTTCTCCGAGCCGCCCGTGCGGGCCACCGCCAGACGCTTGCGCAGATCCTCGGCCAGCTCCGCGTGACTGGTCGCGTTTCGTGTGTATTGCTCACTTCGCGGGTCCGCGGAGGTGCCGAGCACCGGGTAGTCCATGACCCTCCTCGTCCAGCGCCGGACATGGTTAGTCGTCGTTAACGTCAGGCTCGATGTTAACCACGACTAACGTGCACTGTCCAGCGCCGGACGAGGTCGGCACCACGAGTCAGCCGAGCGCGGCCACCAGCGACGGGTAGTAGCCCTGCGCCTGTCCGGTCGCCGTGGGGTGGTAGGACTCGTCGATCGGGTACGTCACGCTGTGCAGCCACGCGTCACCCGAGCAGATCTCGTGCCCGGTGAAGGCCGGGCGCACGTCGGCGAAGGCGAACCCGGCCGCGGACGCCGCCTTCTGGGTGACCGTGTCCAGCGCGTCCGCCCCACCGTTGATGTAACCGCGCGAGGTGTCGGACAACCCGACCGAGCAGGAGCCGCCGATCTGGTAGAAGTGCGGGTATCCCAGGACGATCACCGTCGCCTCGGGCGCGCGCGAACGGATCTCGCTGTAGGTGTTCTCCAGCAGGCCGGGCAGAGTGCCGTTGACGAACGCCGTCGCGTTGTCGATCGCCGTCTTGCAGCCCGAGTCGCCGCCGAGGATGCAGTCCTGCATCACGTCCGCGAAACCGGCGTCGTTGCCACCGACGCTGATCGTCACCAGATCGGTCTCGTCCGACAGCGCGGCGACCTGGTTGTTCAGCACGTCCGAGGTCCTCGCGCCGGAACATGCCTGGAAGTCCAGCGAGGCCGAAGTCTGCCCGGCGTAGAGCGCCGGGTAGGCGTTCGAGCTGCGCTTGCAGGCGGAGGAGTCGAGGTAGTTCCCGGCACCCACCCCGGAGGAGTAGGAGTCGCCGAGCGCGACGTAGTCGAGGGTGGCCGCCGCGGCCACTCCGGAGGTCAGGCCGATCGCGGCGAGGGCCGCGACGACGGTGGCAGCAAGCCTTTTCAGCACAGCGGGGACCACCCTTCGTGAGTAATCAACTCACTGAACGATTACCAGGTGCAATGCCCACAAGGGAGCCCCTTTTAGGAGGCACTTTGGCTACCAACAGGTGACGAACGGCAGACGTTAGCGCTCGCTAACCTGAGTCGATACGATGTTCCGGTGTCGACGAGCCCCACTCCGCTGGTCTCCGGCGAGAAGACCACCCGCCGCGAGCAGATCCTGACCGCGGCCGCCGAACTGTTCGCGCGGCACGGGTTCCACGGCGTCGGCATCGACGACATCGGGGCGGCGGTCGGCATCTCCGGTCCGGCGCTCTACCGGCACTTCCGCGGCAAGGACGCCATGCTCGGGGAGATGCTGAACTCGATCAGCCACTACCTCCTCGACGGCGGCACGGCCCGCGTCGAGGAGACCAGCGATCCCGAGCAGGCGCTGGCGGCGCTCGTCGAGTTCCACGTCGACTTCGCCCTGACCCACCCGTCGCTGATCACGGTTCAGGAGCGCAACCTGGCGAACCTCACCGACGCCGACCGCAGGCAGGTGCGCGCTCTGCAGCGTCGTTACGTAGAGGTATGGGTGAAGGTGATTCGTGACGCCGTCCCCGAAGTGGGGGAACGCCAGGCACGGTCGGCGGCACACGCCGTGTTCGGCCTGATCAACTCGACTCCGTACAACCGCCATCTGGACGACGACGAACTGGCCGTCCTGCTGCGGCGACTGGCCCTGGGCGCGCTGCGGTCCGCGGCGTGATCATCACGTCACTCGTTTTTCCCACTACCTTGAACGCCTTTCCCCCGCTTTGATAGATCCCGTGACCCAGGACCGGCAGGAGCTGATCTCGCGGGCGCAGCGCGCCCTCGTGGCGATGCAGCTCGGCCGAGACGACGACGCGCTCGACGAAGTGGCCCCGTCGAGCCACGACGAGACGCGTGAACTGATGCTGCTCCTGTTCGAGGAGTGCAGCACGCTGGTGACCACGCTCGGTGACGGGGGCAGCGCGCCGGTGAAGGTGCAGGTGTTCGACGAGACCGGCGAAGAGGTCTCGATCGACCAGGCCGATCCACCGGTGCGCACCGCGGTCCGGACGCTGCTGGCCGAGGTGCACGGCAACACCGAAGCCGCCGCGGAACAGGTGGAGATCGCGCTGGCGAGCGCCAACCGGGACGAGGTGGACAGCCTGACCCTGCAGGCACTGCGCTGGACGATCCGGCTGTCGACCGAATGCCTGGAGCGCGATCTGCCGGTCACCGAGTGGATCTCCGAGGCGCTGGCCTAGGAAGTGCCGCCGGGCCGGATGCCCTCGACGAGCATGTGCGCGAGCTCCTCACCGCCGACCGTCCATTTCTCCCGGTCCAGGTGCCCGCTGAATTCCAGTCCGGCGATCCCGTGCGCGCTCGCCATCAGCAACGCCCCGTAGCGGCGCGCGTCGGCGTCGCCGACCAGGTCGGCGACGATGGTGAGGAACTGGTTCTCCAGACGGGCCGCCGCCGCGGTGGCCGCCGGATCGTCGGCCGGGGTGCTGAACATCAGCGCGTACCGGTGCGGGTGCCGCCTGCCGAGTGTGATGAGCACCATCAGGGCCCGTTCGAGCCGGGTGCCCGGATCGGCACCGGGGTCGGCACGCAGCTGTTCCACCTCGTCCGCCACGGAGTTCCAGGCGTTGATCGCCAGTTCGGTCAGCAGGTGCGCCTTGTGGTCGAAGTGCCCGTAGGGGGCGCCGCGGGAGACCCCGGCACGGGCTCCGACCGCGCGGAGCGTCACCGCCTCGCGCCCGCCCTCGTCCAGCAGGTCGGACGCGGCACGCACCAGGGCGCTCCGGGTCGCCGCGGCGGTCTCAGCGCGCGTCACCATGCCGCCAGTCTAGTTGACAGCGTCACATGAGTGACGCACGGTGTTCATATGACAACGTCATATGAATCGGAGATCATGGTCGTCTCCGGCGCGTCCACGGGCATGGGCGCCGCGACGGCTCGGCGCGTTGACCGGGATACCCGCGTTGTTCACGACGGCGCGGAGTGGGCGCTTCTCGGCGCCGACGCGGTCGGCGAGGGCGGCCGAAGCCCTTCACCTGGACGAGTGGCGGCGGCTGTTCGAGGTCAACCTGTTCGGGCATGTCGCGGTCACGCAGGCGCTGCTGCCGTTCCTCCATTCGAGTCGCGGCAGGATCGTCAACATCAGCTCGGTCGGCGGCAAGGTCGCGATGGGCACGTACGGGGCCTACGGGGGCACGAAGTTCGCGCTCGAAGCGGTCAGCGACGCGCTCCGCCGCGAACTCGCCCCGCACGGGGTGCAGGTGGTCGTCGTCGAACCCGGCGCCGTGCGGTCCGAGATGGGCGAGCGCGGCGCCGCCACCGCCAACGACCTCGCCGGGCGGATGAACCCGGAACACCGGCAGCGGTACGGCGGGCTCGTCGAAGCCGTCGTCGCCCAGTCGCTGGCGCACACCCGCAACGGTGTGGCCGCGGACAAGGCCGGAGCCATCGTCGCCGGAGCCGCCACCACGCGGCGCCCGCGCACCCGCTTCACCATCGGCCGCGACGCGGGCCTCATCACCCGTCTCACCCGCGTCCTCCCCGACCGGCTCCTCGACCGCGTCATCGCTTCGGGCCTGCGGCGGTACGCCTAGTGCAGCAACGCCTTGACCAGAGCCGCGACCTGCGCCGTCTCGATCAGGAACGAGTCGTGCCCGTAGGGTGAGGTGATCTCCGCCGCCTCCCCCGCGCCCGGGGTCGCCGCCGCCAGTTCGCGGGCCTGCCGCATCGGGTAGAGGCGGTCGCTGTCGACGCCGGCGATCACGCCGCGGGCGGTCACGGCGGCCAGCGCCGAGGCGGCACCGCCGCGGTCCCGGCCGACGTCGTGCGTGTTCATCGACTGCGTGAGCAGCACGTACGAAGCCGCGTCGAAACGCCGCACCAGCTTGTCCGCGTGGTGGTCCAGATAGGACTCGATCGCGTACCGGCCGCCCGCCAACGGGTTCTCGGCGCCCTGCGGCGACCGCCCGAAACGCTGGTCCAGTTCGAGGCCGCTGCGGTAGGTCGTATGCGCGATCCGCCGCGCGACGCCCAGCCCGCGGTGCGGCCCCTCACCGGCCGGAAGGTCGTGGTAGTCACCACCGCGCCAGCCGGCGTCGGCGGTGATCGCGTGCAGTTGCGGGGCGGCCCAGGCGATCTGGTCGGCCGAGGACGCCGCGGGCGCGGCCAGCACCAGCAAACCCGCCACCCTGGACGGGAACGTGACCGCCCACTCCAGCGCCCGCATGCCGCCCATCGACCCGCCGAGCACCGCCGCCCACCGCTCGATGCCGAGGTGGTCGGCGACCACGGTTTCGGCGCGGACCTGGTCGCGGATGGTGATCCGCGGGAACCGGCTGCCCCACGTCCGCCCGTCCGGATCGGGCGACGCCGGACCGGTCGAGCCCTGGCAGCCGCCGAGGACGTTGGGCACCACGACGAACAGTTCATCGGTGTCCAGCGCGCGCCCCGGCCCGATCAGGCCGTCCCACCATCCGGACGTGGGATGGCCGGGCCCTGGCTCACCGGCCGCGTGGCTGTCGCCGGTGAGGGCGTGCTCGACCAGCACCGCGTTCGAGCCGTCGGAGTTGAGGTTTCCCCACGTCTCGTACGCGATCCGGTACTCCGGCAGCGTGCCGCCTGCGTCCAGCTCCAGCCGTCCGCCGGTGACCCACTGCCGCCGTCCGGGCGGATCTCCCTCCCGCCACGCACCGGTGGCCGGAGGGAGATCCGCAGTGGACGGATCCGTCACTGGGCCGCCTTCGCCGCCCGGAAGCCGGACTCGAGGTCGGCCTGGAGGTCGGCCAGCCCCTCCAGCCCGACGGCGAGGCGCACCAGGCCGGGCGTGACGCCGCTGGCGAGCTGCTCCTCCGGGGTGAGCTGGCTGTGGGTGGTACTGGCCGGGTGGACGATGAGGCTGCGCACGTCCCCGATGTTAACCAGCTGGCTGTGCAGCTCGGTGCCGTCCACGAACCGGCGCCCGGCCTCGACCCCTCCGCGCAGGTCGAACGACAGCACCGCGCCCGCACCCTTGGGCAGGTACTTCCGCGCGCGCTCGTGGTGCGGGCTGGAGGGCAGGCTCGCGTAGTAGACGCGCTCGACCTCGTCGCGCTGCTCCAGCCACTCGGCCAGGGCCGCGGCGTTCGAGACGTGCCGTTCGAGGCGCAGCGACAGCGTTTCGATGCCCTGCAGGATCAGGAAGCTGTTCAGCGGCGAGATGGCGGCGCCGGTGTCCCGCAGGATCTGCACGCGTGCCTTCGCGGCGTAGGCGCCAGGGCCGAGCGCCTCCCAGTACTTGAGACCGTGGTAGCTCGGGTCCGGCTCGGAGAACCCGGGGAAGCGCTCCGGGTACGCACCGAAGTCGAAGGTGCCGCCGTCCACCAGCACACCGGCGACCGTCGTGCCGTGACCGCCGAGGTACTTCGTCGCCGAGTGCACGACGACGTCCGCGCCGTGCTCGATCGGGCGCAGCAGGTACGGGGTCGGGATCGTGTTGTCGACGATCAGCGGCAGGCCGGCCTCGTGCGCGACATCGGCGACGGCGCGGATGTCGAGCACGTCGCTGCCCGGGTTGGCCAGGGTCTCGGAGAAGAATGCCTTGGTGTTCGGCCGCACCGCGGCGCGCCACTGCTCCGGGTCGTCCTGCTGCTCGATGAAGGACACCTCGACGCCGAGCTTGGGCAGCGTGTACCGGAACAGGTTGTAGGTGCCGCCGTAGAGCTTCGCGCTGGACACGATGTGGTCGCCCGCGCCGGCGAGGGTGAGGATGGCCGCCGTCGTGGCCGCTGATCCGGACGCGAACGCCAGTGCGGCCACACCGCCTTCGAGGGCGGCGACGCGCTGCTCCAGCACGTCCTGGGTCGGGTTCATGATGCGGGTGTAGATGTTCCCCGGCTCGGCGAGGCTGAACAGGTCGGCGCCGTGCTGACTGTCCCGGAAGACGTACGACGTCGTCTGGTAGATCGGCGTGGCGCGGGCTCCGGTGGCCGGATCGGGGCTCGCGCCCGCGTGGATCTGCTTGGTCTCGAACGACCAAGCCTGCGATTCGGTCATCGTCGTGCTCCTCGTGCTGGGGTGGTTGTCGTCGGGCGCCGGAACCGAAGCTAGCGAGGGCGAACCGTCCCGCCCAACAGGTCCCACTCAATGAGAGTAAATCTCCCTTGCCTGTCAAATCTCTTAGAGTCTAAGATACTTTCCCAAGGAGATTTCCACTACGAGGGAGAAAACGTGAAGAGAACCGACGTTCTGGTCGTGGGGGCCGGCCTCGGCGGGCTGTCCGCGAGCATGTTCCTGGCCATCGAGGGCGCGGACGTGCTGACCGTGGAACGGCATCCGGGCACGTCCTTGCACCCGCGCGCGTCCGGGCAGACGCCGCGGACGATGGAGCTGTACCGGTTCGCCGGGATCGACGACGAGGTGCTCGGCGTCAGCGAGCGGGCCTCGCGGGGGCTGCGGGTCACGGTCGCGTCCAGCCTGCGGGGACAGGTGTTCCACCGCGTCGTCGAGGACCTCGGCGAGATCGATCTGAGCACCGCGACCACGGCGCCGTGGGGAATGGCGGGGCAGGACGTGGTCGAGCCGATCCTGCTGGAGCGGGCCCGGAAGGCGGGCGCCGACGTGCGGTTCTCCACCGAACTGGTGTCGTTCGAGCAGGACGCGGACGGGGTGACCGCGGTCCTGAGCGACGGCGAAACGGTGCGCGCGTCCTACCTGGTCGCCGCGGACGGCGGGCGGAGCCGCATCCGCGAGGCGCTGGGCATCGCGGCCACCGGCGTCGGCGCCATCGGTCATTCGGTGGGGGTCGTGTTCGACGCCGACCTCGGCGACCACCTGCAGGCCGACGTGACCGACCTGTACTACCTGCAGAACGCGGAGTTCACCGGCGCACTCGTCAACACCGACATTCCCGGACGGTACGTGTTCGCGGTCGATCTCCACCCCGAGCGCGGTGAGACGCTCGCCGACTTCCCGGAGGAGCGGCTGACCGGGCTCATCCGGGCCGGAACCGACCTGCCCGGACTCGAACCGCGCATTCGCTGGACCGGGGCGTGGGAGATGGCGGCGCGCATCGCCGAGCGCTTCTCCGCCGGACGGGTGTTCCTGGTCGGGGACGCCGCGAAGGTCACACCGCCCACCGGGGGCATGGGCGGCAACACGGCCGTCGGCGACGGGCACGACATCGCGTGGAAGCTGGCGGCCGTCCTCCGCGGCGACGCCGGACCCGCGCTGCTGGACAGCTACGAGGCCGAGCGCAAACCGATCGCGGAGATGGTGGTGGCGACGTCCCTGCACAACGCCAGGGAACGGATGCTGCCCGGACTCGACCTGTCGGGGACGCCGGAACCGGTCGACCCGCTGGCGCTCACCCTCGGGTTCCGTTACCGCTCGGGCGCGGCGCTGGCGGACGACGAAGACCGCCTGGAGAACCCGCTCGAACCCTCCGGCCGTCCCGGTTTCCGCGCCCCGCACCTGCCCACTGCCGCCGGTTCCACCGGGGACTTCCTCGGGCGCGGCTGGGTCGTGTTCGCCGCGGGCGGGTGGCGGGACGCGGTCGAGGCGGTACGCGCGGAAACCGGGATCGCTCTGGAGCACCGGGAACGCGGCACCGACTTCGACGATCCCGGCGACGTGTTCGGACTGGGCGCGGACGGGGCGAGCCTGGTGCGGCCGGACGGGATCGTGGCGTGGCGCGGCAGCTCCGAAGACCGGGCGGGCACGCTGTGGGACGTGCTGGCCCGTGTTCTGGGCAGGTAGGCCGTATTCTGCGCGAATGGTGTCGGTGCGCAGCGTGGTGGACCGGGTGGGGCCGACGCTGCTGCACGCCGTGCACCTCCCGGATCCCTGCCCGGCCGTCGGGGACGTGGTGATCGCCGAGCCAGGGGCGCCCGCTCAGCTCGCGGCGGGCGACCTGGTGCTCGGCGTCGCCAGCGCGGACGCGGACGCGGCGGTGGAACTGCTGCGGCACAGCGCGGAATCCGGGGCCGCGGCGGTACTGCTGAAACCGCCGGTGGCCCGGAAACCCGCGGTGCGGCGTGCGGCCAGGTCGGCGGGGATCGCACTGGTCGAGGTGCGTGCGGCGACGGCGTGGGCGCAGCTGGTGTGGCTGCTGCGCACGGTGCTCGACGCGGCGGCCGAGGAACCCGAGTCACTGGAGGGCGATCCCGGTTCGGGTGACCTGTTCCGGCTCGCCGACGCGGTCGCCGCGGTCGTGGACGCGCCGGTGACGATCGAGGACACCAACTCGCGTGTCCTGGCCTATTCGGCGCGGCAGGACATCACCGACCCGGCACGCGTGTCGACGATCATGGGGCGGCGCATCCCGGACGACGTGCTCGCGAAGTTCCGGTCCCGCGGGGTGTTCCGCGAGCTGTCCCGCGGGCGTCAGACGATTTTCGTTCCGGCACAACGGGATGGCACGCTGCCACGGCTCATCGTGCCGATCCGGATGGGCGGGGAACTGCTCGGATCGATGTGGGCGGTGGTGCGCGGGCCGGTGTCCGACGAGCGGGCGTCCGCGTTCGCCGACACCGCGCCCGTGGTCGCGCTGCACCTGTTGCGCCGCCGGGCGCACGCGGACGCCCAGCGACGCGCGTCAGCGGAGTTGCTGCGCGCGGTGCTGGAGGGCAAAGCCGGGCCGCGCGCGGCGGTTGCGGAGCTGGAACTGACCGACGAGCCCCACCGGGTGGTCGTCATCGACACCCCCGGCGACGACGAAGGGCTGCGGCTCGCGTTGCTGGAACGGATGTCGCAGGGCATCGGGCGGCGCCCGGTCGTGACGGAGATGGGCGGGCTGCTGTACGCGGTCGTGCCGGACGGCGCGGACTGGCCGTCATTGGCTTCACGCGGCGCGCCACGGGTGGCGGCCGGAAGCGCCGTGAAGATCGGCGAGCTGCCCCGGTCGCGTGCCGAGGCGGAGGAGACGTTGAGCCTGCTGCGCGCGGGCGTGATCGACGGCCCGTCCGGCAGCTTCGACGGCGTGTGGACGGCGCTGGCGTTGCACCGCACGGCAACCGCGGCGGCGGCGGCGGGCGTGACCGGACTCGGCCCGCTGGACCTCCTGCGCGAGTACGACCGGGCCAACCGCACGGACTACGTCGGCACGCTCTACGAATGGCTGCGGCACCCCGGCGATCCGCGCTCGGCGGCACGGGCGTTGCGGATCCACCCCAACACGTTCCGGTACCGGATGCGGCGCGTGCTCGAGCTCGCGCCGTTGGATCTGGATGATCCTGATGTGCGGTTGGCGCTGCTGGTCCAGCTGGTCGCGGTGCGCTGGTCATAGCTACCGCGCAACACATCGCGTCATCACTCGGCTGAACGGGTGAACATCGTTCAACCTTGTCGATCGCCGGACCCTGGAATTGTCACGATGTCCTGGTGCTCGATCACCCGCTGGGGCGCGCTCGCCGGCGTCTGCGAGCTGCCGGACGACTGGTCGACTTCGACCGAGGAGAGACGCTGATGTCGTTCGGCGCGGCCAGCGACCGCGTGCTCCTGATCGAGTCGGGGACGATCAAGGTCATCCTGTCCGAGCACAACGGCGCCCAGGTGGTCACCGGGCCATACGGTCCCGGCGAGCTCATCGGCGAACTCGGCGTGCTCGAAGGGCGGCCGAGGAGCGCGACCGTGGTCGCGAACCAGCGAGGAACCGCGATCCGGGTTCCGGCGCAGGTGTTCCGCGACCTCGCCGGCCGGGACCAGGACGTCATGGTCCTGATCAACGTGACGCTGCGCGATCGCCTGCACAACGCTGACAAACGCCAGCTCGCGATCGCCTCGCAGGATGTCGCGACGCGGGTCGCGACGCAGTTGCTCGCCTGGGCCAGGACGCTGGGTGAACCGGCGGGCGCCGGGTTACTGCTGCGCGGAATTCCCCAGAGCGATCTAGCGCGGGCGGTCGTCGCATCCGAGAAGTCCGTCGACTCCGCCCTCAGGGCGCTACGTGCCGACGGTCTCGTGAGCACGTCCCGGCTCAGGTTCCACCTCCTCGACCCGAACCGGCTCGAATACCTGCTCACCCAGCCACGATGGCGGCCCGGCGCCACGCCTTCTCCCTGATTTCAGGTGGAGCGCCTCGGCACGACATCACACACTCCCCGCAAACAGTCTTGATCGGGGAGGTTCGCAGTGACCGTCATGCCGGAGAGCCGTGTGCTGCTGGGAGTCGACGTGATCGGTTCGGCGGCTCAGCCTGGGCACTATCGCCGGGCGTTGTGGGCGGCCCTCAACCGGATGCTGGAAGCTGCACTGTCAGAAAGCGGCATCGGGCCGGAAGAGGTCATTGATCACGAGTACACCGGTGACGGCGCGCTCTACACCCTCCCGAGCACCAGGCTCGGTTCGGTAGTCGACTTGACCCAGTACCTGGAACGGCGGGCCGGCGAGCACAATCGTTGGCACCGGCCAGACCTCCGCCTCCGACTGGCCGTTGAAGTCGGTGCCGTGGGAGATTCCCCCGGCTACTACGGGCCGAAGATCAGCCACAGCAGGTTGCTGAATGCAGGAGCCTTCCGCAGGGTGCTCGGACGATGCCTCGAAGAGGGTGACTCCGAAGCGCCGAACACCGGACTGATCCTGTCGGGTGCGGCGTTCCGGGAGACCTTCGCCGCCGACTACGTGCACTCCGTCCGGCGAGCGGAGTTCGCGGAGTTGACCATCCACGAGAAGGAGTTTCGCGAACAAGCGTGGATCCGCGTGCCCGGCTTCGACGCGCGAACTCTCACAGCCTTCTCGCAACCATTGCCCGCACCACAGCCCAGCGCGTCAGCCAGGGGAGAACACCCGCAATCGGTCCACAACCAGGTGAACGGGATCATGCGCGGTCTACAGGCGGGCGTGATCCACGGATCGGTCACGTTCGGTGAGGGGTCGCTGTGACTCCGGAGAACAGTGAGCCGTCGAAGCCACACAACGAGGTGCACGGCGAAATGCGGGGCGTGCAGGCCAAGGAGGTCCACGGCGACGTGGTCTTCAATTCGTTCTACACGGTGCGCGGCAACAAGCCGCCCGAGTTGTTCGACCGGCGGGTGAGCGAATCCGAGCTCGAGAGGGTTCAGGAGTGCTTCGTCAGCCCGACGAGTTTCGAACCTGCTTCCCGTGTTCTGCGCGACTACTCGGTTGTCGTCTTGCACTGCCCAGGCACCGGCCGGACCACTGCCGGCCTCCGGCTCCTCCTCGACGCCGGCTATCAGCAGCTCGTTCACCTCAGCTCCGACCGCACCCTTGGCAGCATCAAGGACGAGGAGCTCGAGCCGAACCACGGTTACCTGTGGGAAAGTGTCGGCCTGGAGGGCACACCGCTGCCGACACCGGACCTCCGGCACATGCTCTCATTGGTCAGTGACAAATCGGCTCGTTTGGTGATCATCGTCAACTACAGCTCCCAGATCCCGGCTGAGGCGGGCCAGCTGAGTGTCGAGTTGAAAGCGCCGGATCCGTTCGCGGTGGCGCACCGAACACTCGATTTCGAGCATGCGACGCGTGCGGCGCACGATGTCCTCGACGATCACCTGGCGGCGCATCTTGCAGTCGGTGATCCGCCCTACAAAGCCGCCCGCGCTGCCGAACTGGCGATCCTCATCGACGAAGGCGAACTCGATTCAGTCACCGCGCTTCGCGAACTGACCGAGAGCGTCGACCAAGCGCTCGAAGACATCATCGACACCTCCTGGTCGACCGTCGTCTACACGATGTTGCTCTCGGTCGCCTTCTTCCACGACAAACCGTTCGACGACGCCGCCCATCACGCGGCGAAACTCGACGAACTGGTCCGGGCGCAGGAACTTCCCGAGGACAAGACACTCCGGCCGCGCCGGGTTTTCGCTCACCCCAAGGACCAGCTACTCCGCCAGATACGAGCAACGACCGAGACCCGCGACCATCCACGTCATGCCGGCCTGAAGGAGCAAACCGTTCGTTTCCTCCGGCCCGACTTCGCGGCCGCCGTGCTGCGCCGCTTCTGGCAGCAGTACCACCTGGAACACCGAATCCTGTTGAACTGGATGTGCGGCACCGGAATGGAGGAAGCTGCCGTACAGGCGCTCTGCACTGTCATCCTCCAGGTGCCGGCTCGCGATCCACTCCGTCAGCTCGACAATCTGGCGGCAAGCAACAGCCATCTTCAGCGACGTCTGGCCGTCCGCACGTTGACCCGTCTCGTCTACGTGCACAAGATGACTGCGCTCGTGAAGCAGACGGTCGAGAACTGGGTCACCGGTTCGGTCAATCGTCAACGCACCGCAGCACTTGTGTACGCCTCGCGATACGGCAGAGACGATCTCGAACGCACACTTGAACAACTGGGCAAGATCGGGCGTTCCGACAGCTGGCAGGTTCGCAGTACTGTCGTCGGCGCCGTTCTGGGCATACTCGCCCTGCCCGGTCGCCACGAGCTGGTATTGAAGACGGTCGCGGGCTGGGTCGACGCCGGCAAGGCGAACCGGAAGAACGCGAACCTTCGGCAGGTCGGACTCGAACTGGCGATGTGGGTCGTCGGAGTCCTGCCCGAGGCCGCCGATCTACCTCTCAACCGGACGAACCTCGGTGAGCAGTACCCGAAGACGATCCGGACCTTGACCGGCGAAGTCGTGCAGGATCCCGACTTCGGTGAGCGGATGTTCTCCCACCTCGCCAAGCTCGCGGCATCGAGCCGGTCGAGGCGAGCCGACCAGCCCTTGAGCAGGAACGAGGACACCCTACTGCGCGTCGTGCACCTGCTGTACCCGGACCTGCGCTGGTGGGCGCGTTTCCAGACCGGCCTCGTGCTCCGCGTACAACATCCCCAGCGGCGGGCGACGATCCGGCGGATCCTCCGGACCGCTCAACAGCTCGAGCGGAGGCCACCCTACGACGAACTGCCCGTCGCTTGACGCTCAGATCTCCAGCAGTGTCTTGCCGATCGTCGCGCGGGACTCGATCGCGCGGTGGGCTTCCGGGGCGCGGGACAGTGGGAAGCGTTGTCCCACAAGGGGTTTCACCCGTCCGGCCGCCGCCTCCGTGAGAATCCACTCCGTGCAGGCGCGCAGATCCGCCGCGCTGCCCAGTGACCCGCGATGCACCGTCACACCTGCGTCCGCCGGGACCTCCGCCCACGAACCACCGGCGAGGCCGTAGCCGAAGTACCGCCCGCCGGGCCGCACCAGGCCGAACGCCGCGGCCCCCCACCGCGCCACCCACGCCGTCGAACACGACGTCCACCGGTTCCACCCGGGAAGCCCAGTCCGGCCGCGTGTAGTCGACCGTCTCGTGCGCCCCCAGGTCCGCCGCCACCGCGATCTTCCGCGCGCCGCCCGCCGCCGCGACGACCGACGCGCCCGCGGCGGCGGCCAGCTGCACCACCAGGCTCCCCACCCCGCCCGCGGCGGCCTCCACCAGCACCCGCTCCCCTGCCGACACCTCCGCCGCGCGGATCAGCGCCGTCGCGGTGCGGCCGTCGGCCAGCAGCGCCACCGCGTCGTCCAGCGCCAGGCCGTCCGGCACCCGGAACGGCGCTCTCGCATCCACCACGACCCGCTCCGCGTACCCGCCGCTGCCGTTCAGGCTCGTCACGACCGGCGCCCCGACCAGGTCCGCGGGACCCGACAGCACCACGCCGCCGACCCCGTTGCCCGGGATCACCGGCGGCTCCGCCCGGTAGGGCCCCGGCATCCCGGCGCGGAACTGCGTCTCCACGAACGTGATGCCGGCGAACGTGACGCCGATCAGCACCTGTCCCGGCTCGGGCACCGGATCCGGCGCCTCCCCCAGCCGCAGCACGCCGGGCCCGCCGAACTCCGTCAACCACACGGCTCTCATGACGACCAGCGTGCGATCTCCAGCAAGGTGGAGGTCAAGTGCTTGTCGTGCGAGCACCATCGGCTGCCGGGAGAATTGTCGGCGAGGCACGATGACACCGCCATCCGGGTGGTTCACCGTGGTCGGCACCACGTTCGCCACCAGCAGGAGGAACCAGTGCGCATCGCCGTCCCCCGCGAGGTCAAGAAGCACGAATACCGCGTCGCAGTGACCCCGGCCGGGGTGCACGAGCTGACGACGCGGGGCCACGAGGTCTTCATCGAGACCGGCGCCGGAGTCGGGTCCGCCATCGGCGACGACGAGTACGTCGCGGCCGGGGCGAAGATCCTGGCCACCGCCGACGACGTCTGGGCCGAGGGCGAGATGGTGCTCAAGGTCAAGGAGCCGATCGCCGAGGAGTACCCGCGGCTGCGCCGGGACCAGGTCCTGTTCACCTACCTCCACCTCGCCGCCGACCGCCCGCTCACCCAGGCCCTGATCGAGGCGGGCACCACCGCGATCGCCTACGAAACCGTCCAGCAGCCCTCCGGCGCGCTGCCACTGCTGGCGCCGATGTCCGAGGTCGCCGGGCGTCTCGCGCCGCAGGTCGGCGCCTACTCGCTGATGAAGCCCAGCGGCGGGCGCGGCGTGCTGCCCGGCGGCGTGCCCGGCGTGCATCCGGCGCGGGTGGTCGTCATCGGCGGTGGTGTCGCCGGCCTGAACGCGGCCCGCATCGCGCTCGGTCTCGGTTCCGACGTCGAGATCCTGGACACCAATGTGGACCGGTTGCGTCAGATCGACCACGACTTCGCCGGCCGCATCCGCACGGTCACGTCCAACGCCTTCTCCGTCGAACAGGCCGTACTGGAGGCCGATCTGGTGGTCGGCGCGGTGCTGGTTCCGGGCGCGCGGGCACCGAAGCTGGTTTCGACCGAACTGGTCGCGCGGATGAAGCCGGGCAGTGTGCTGGTGGACATCGCCATCGATCAGGGCGGGTGCTTCGCCGACTCGCACCCGACGACCCACGACGAGCCGACCTACACCGTGCACGACTCGGTCTTCTACTGCGTGGCGAACATGCCCGGCGCGGTTCCGCGCACGAGCACCTACGCGCTGACCAACGTGACGCTCCCCTACGCGGTCCAGCTGGCCGACCACGGCTGGCGGGCGGCACTGGGCGGCAACCAGCCGCTGTCGCTGGGCCTCAACGTCCACGGCGGCGCGCTCACGAACGGACCAGTGGCGCAGGCCCACGAACTGCCGCACACGCCGCTGGCCGACGTCCTGGCGTGAGGTGGCGTCGGGGAGCGCCGTTCCACTGGCACAACCCGTGAAGAAGTTTTCCGCCCCCGCGTGGGCGAAGTCCGGCGATACCACCTAAGCTGGTTGGTGGCGGCCCGCTCCCAGTGACCCCCAGGCTGGTTGAGCGGGCCGCCCCTTTTCACCGGACCTGTTCCGACACGCGACCCCGGCGGCCTCGAACCGGACACGAGTAGGGCACTATGTGCCCCGCGATCATGTTCACCGTGGCCGGGAGGGGCGCGCATGCAACACGACGGCAGCGGCCGGATTTTCGTGCAGAACCTGAGCAAGCACTTCGGCCCCGTCGCCGCGGTGCAGAACCTGAGTTTCGAGGTCCGGCCGGGCTCGGTGACGGGCTTCCTCGGCCCGAACGGCGCGGGCAAGACCACCACCCTGCGCATGTTGCTGGGCCTGGTGGCGCCGTCGGCGGGCGTCGCCACCATCAACGGCCGCCCCTACCACCAGCTGGGCAACCCGGCGCAGGTCGTCGGCGCGGTGCTGGAGAACGAGGGCTTCCACCCGAAGCGCACCGCGCGGCACCACCTCGGCGTGTACGCGGCGGCGATCGGCGCGCCGGACCAGCGCATCGACGAGGTGCTCGGCCTCGTCGGCCTGTCCGGGGCCGCCGACCGGCGCGCTGGCGGGTTCTCGCTGGGCATGCGGCAGCGGCTCGCCCTGGCGACCGCGCTGCTGGGCAACCCGCAGGTGCTGGTGCTCGACGAGCCTGCCAACGGCCTGGATCCGGAGGGCATCGTGTGGCTGCGCAACTTCCTGCGCGCCTACGCCCGCGAGGGCCGGACCGTGCTGGTGTCCAGTCACCTGCTGTCGGAGGTGGAACAGACGATCGACCAGGTCGTCATCATCAGCCACGGCGTGACGCGCTACTACGGTCCGCTGGACCAGCTGCGCAGCGGCCAGCAGTCGCGGGTGCTCGTGCAGGCGGCCGACGCCAACGCGCTCGTGAAAGCGCTTCAGGAAGCCGGGTTCACGCAGGTCGAGCCGACACCGGACGGCCGTGTCGCCGTGATCGGCGCGACCCGCCAGCAGATCGGTGACCTGGTCGCGAAGTCCGGCATCGCGGTCTACGGGATCGAGGAGGAGCGGGCCGACCTGGAGAAGCTGTTCTTCCAGCTGACCAGCCCGCAGTACGCGGGTGCGCCGCAGCAGCCCTACGGCGGGCCGCCGCAGCAGGGCGGCTGGGGAGGTCCGCCACCGCCCGGATATCCACCGCAGCAGCAGTACCAGCAAGCACCGCCGCAGCAGGGCCACGGCGGCTGGGGAGGTCAGTCCTGATGGGCCGGTTGATCAAGGCGGAGTTCCGCAAGACGCTCAGCCTCAACACCTGGTGGATCCTGATCATCCCGCTGGTGCTGGTCGCCTTCTGGATGTCCTACGCCTGGGGCAAGATCACCAACGACTTCGCCGACTACATCGGCAGCGGCACCGCCCGCATCATCGCCGAGCAGGCCGGGGTGTCGGCCGACGCGCTGCCGGTGGGCATGTTGAGCATCGCCCACGGGGTGAACATCGCCCAGCTGATCCCCGCGATCTTCGGCGTGTTCGCGCTGGCCGGTGAGTACAGCAGCAAGACGATCACCACGACGTTCCTGACGGCACCCAACCGGGTGTCGGCGCTGACCGCGAAGATGATCACCTACATCCTGTGGGGCGCGCTGTACGGCCTGCTCAGCTTCGCCGTTTCGGCGCTGGCCACCGCGATCACCGTCGACTCCGACCGGCTGCCCAGCGGCGGCGAATGGCTCGCGGCGTTCGGCGGCACGGTGCTCGCCTACATCCTGGTGACGCTGTTCGGGATCGGCTTCGGCGCGGTGCTGAACAAGGTCGTGCTGGCCGTGATCCTGCTGATCGGGTACTTCCTGATCGTGGAGAACGTGCTGGTCATCGCGCTGTGGAACACCTCGGACATCTTCGGGGCGATCCTGCCGAACGGCACCGCGAACGGCATCGTGGGCGGTATCGCCGCGGAGGCGTTCGGGATCAGCTCGATCAACCTGCCCGGCTCGGTCGAGCACTGGGACAAGCTGGGCCTGCAACTGGCCGCGGGCGCGCCCGGCGTGATCTCGTGGTGGGCCGCCGCGCTGGTCTTCCTGGCCTGGACCATGGTGTTCTTCATGGGCGGCTGGGCCTCCAACCAGCGGCGCGACATCACGTAATCACCCGCGCATAACCTGGGGTGGTGACTGCTGCACCACCACGCGCTACTCCGGACAAGGGCTGGATCCGTCGGCTGTTCAAGGCCTGCTGGCGGCATCCGGCCCTTGTCGTGTTCTCACTGGCCGCCGCCGTGTTCAGCGTCGGGCTGCAGGCCGCGAGCCCGCTGCTCGTGAAGGTCGCCGTCGACGACGCCGTGGCGTCGCAGACCGGGCGGCTCGGGATGCTCGTGGCGGGTCTGATCGGCGTTCAGCTGCTGATGTTCGTCACCGCGTTCGTCCGGCGCTACCTGGGCGGGCGGCTCGCCCTGGACGTGCAGCACGACATGCGGCAGTCGGTGTTCGACGCGGTGTCGCGGCTGGACGGTGGCAAACAGGACTCGCTGCGCACCGGCCAGGTCGTATCGCGGGCGATCACCGATCTGCAGCTGGTCGTGTCGCTGCTGTTCGTGGTGCCGCTGTCGGCGGGCTCGGTGGTGTTCGCGCTGTTCTCGGTCGCCGCGATGCTCTGGATGTCGCCGGGGCTGACGCTGATCGCGTTGATCGTGGTGCCCGCGGTGGCGATCGTCGCGGGTGTCGCCCGCAAGCGCCTGTTCCCCGCCACCTGGTCGGCGCAGCAGCGGGCGGCGGACGTGGCGCAGCACGTCGAGGAGACCGTCACCGGCGTGCGCGTGGTGAAGGGGTTCGGCCAGGAGGCCAGGGAGGTCGCGCGCCTGGAGGGAACCGCGCGGCGGCTGTTCGCCGAGCGGCTGCGTGCGGCGCGGCTGGCCGCGGTCCCGACGGCGACGACGTCCGCGCTGCCCGCCGCCGGTCAGGTGGCCGTGCTGGCGTTCGGTGGCATCCTGGCCCTCAACGGCCAGGTCACGCTCGGCACGTTCCTCGCGTTCGCCAGCTACGTGTCCGGTCTGATCGGACCGGCGCGGATGATGTCGGCCCTGGTGGTGCAGGCGCAGCTGACCCGCGCGGGCGCGGAGCGGGTGTACGAGCTGGTGGACGCGCAGCCCGAGGTCACCGATCCGGCCGATCCGCGGCCGCTGCCGGAGGGACCGCTCGGCATCGAACTGGACGACGTGCGGTTCGGGTACACACGCTCGGAACCGGTGCTGGACGGGCTGAACCTGCGTGCCGAGCCGGGTGAGACGCTGGCGCTGGTCGGCACGGCGGGGTCCGGCAAGTCGACGATCTCGCTGTTGCTGCCCCGGTTCTACGACGCGCACTCGGGCAGCGTCCGGCTGGGTGACCGCGATGTGCGCGACGTGAAGCTGGCCGATCTGCGCAAGGCCATCGGCGTGGTGTTCGAGGAGGCGTTCCTGTTCTCCACGTCGATCCGCGACAACATCGCCTACGGCCGTCCGGACGCGAGCGACGAGGAGGTCGTCGCGGCGGCGAAGGCGGCCGAGGCGCACGACTTCATTTCCGAGCTGCCGGACGGCTATGACACCGAGGTCGGCGAGCGCGGTCTGACCCTTTCCGGTGGTCAGCGGCAGCGGCTCGGGCTCGCCAGAGCATTGCTGACCGATCCGCGGGTGCTGGTGCTGGACGACGCCACGTCGGCCGTGGACACGGTCACCGAGGCCGCCATCTACGACACGCTCCGCTCGGTCACCGCGACCCGCACGACGCTGCTGATCGCGCACCGCAAGTCGACCCTGTCACTGGCGGACCGGATCGCGGTGCTCGACGCGGGCCGAGTGGTCGACGTCGGCACCGCGACCGAGCTGGAGGAGCGGTGCGAGCTGTTCCGGGAGCTGATCGCCGGGCCGGGCGAGGGCGTCGAGCAGGTCCACAAGCGGGACTGCCTGTCCAGCCCGGAAACCGGGATCACGCCGGCGTTGTGGCCGGACACCGGGGAACGGGACGCGGTCGACGTGATGGCCGAGTCGGCCCAGCAGCGCAACGCGCCGGCGCCGATGCCCGGTGGCGGGATGGGCAACGGCGCCCTGAGCACGCCGCCGACGCCCGAACTGCTGGAGGGCGTGCGCAAGCTGCCGCCCGCCGTGGACCGGCCGGAGATTCCCGCGGAGGCGGCCACCCGGCCCGATCCGGGGTTCCGGCTGCGGTCGGCGTTGCGGCCGGTGCGGACCCTGCTGATCGCGGTGGTGCTGCTGGTCGGGCTCGACGCGGCGGCCTCGATCGCGTTGCCCGCGTTGTACCAGCAGGGCGTCGACCACGGTGTGCGTCCCGGTCTGGCGTGGGTGGTGTGGCTGACCGCCGGGATCGGGGCTGCGATCATCGTCGTCGACTGGTTCGTGATCGCGGCGCAGACCCGGCTCACGGCGCGGGCCGGTGAGACGGTGCTGTACTCGCTGCGGGTCCGCAGTTACGCGCACCTGCAGCGACTCGGGCTCGACTACTACGAGCGCGAACTGTCCGGCAAGATCATGACGCGGATGACGACGGACGTGGACGCGCTGTCGACGTTCCTGCAGACGGGTGTGGCCCAGGCCGTGATCAGCGCGCTGACGCTGGTCGGCATCACCGGCGCGTTGCTGATCACCGACGCTTCACTGGCGTTGTACGCGCTGTCCGTGGTGCCGGTGCTCGTGGTCGCGACGGTGATCTTCCGGCGACTGTCGAGCGCGGCTTACACCGAGGCGCGCGAGAAGGTCAGCCTGGTGAATGCCGACATGCAGGAGAACGTGAGCGGTCTGCGGGTCGCGCAGGCGTACAGCCGCGAGGAGCGCTCCGCTGAGGTGTTCGCCTCCCGCAGCGATGCCTACCGCCGTTCGCGGTTGCGGGCTCAGCGGTATGTCGCGACGTACTTTCCTTTCGTGACACTGCTTTCCGGTGTCGCGGAAGCGGTGGTACTGGTGGCCGGCGCCACGCGGGTCGCGGAGGGAACGCTCGCGGTCGGTGTGCTGCTCGCGTTCCTGTTGTACCTGAACCTGTTCTTCTCCCCGATCCAGCAGTTGTCTTCGGTGTTCGACAGCTACCAGCAGGCGAAGGTCGGTCTGCGCCGGATCGGCGACCTGCTGCGCACGCCCACCTCGGTGCCGCCGCCCACGGATCCGGTACCGGTGCCCGAACGCCTGCGCGGCGACGTCACGTTCGACGCGGTCGCCTTCTCCTACACCGGCACGGATACGCTGGCACTGAGCGATGTTTCGCTGAAGGTGTCACCCGGCGAGACGGTGGCACTGGTCGGCGCGACGGGTGCCGGTAAGTCCACTGTGGTCAAACTCGCCGCGCGATTTTACGACACCACGGGTGGTACCGTGAGTATCGACGGCGTCGATGTCCGGGATTACGATCTGGCCGGATTGCACCAGCGGATGGGCGTGGTGCCGCAGGAGGCGCACCTGTTCTCGGGCACGGTGGCCGACAATGTCCGCTACGGTTCCCCCTCAGCGAATGATGCCGAAGTGGAAGCCGCCGTCCGGGCGGTCGGTGCGATCTCCGCCGTGGCCGCCCTGCCGCAGGGCTTCCACCAACCGGTCGGCGAGCGGGGCCGATCGTTGTCCGCGGGCCAGCGCCAGCTGGTCGCACTGGCGCGGGCGGAGCTGGTGGACCCGGACGTCCTACTCCTGGACGAGGCGACGGCCGCCTTGGACCCCTCCACAGAGGCCACGGTCCTCGCCGCGACGGAAACGGTCGCCAAGCGCCGCACGACTTTCGTGGTGGCCCACCGGCTGGCAACGGCCTCCCGCGCCGACCGCATCGTCGTACTGGACCACGGCCGCATCGTGGAGCAGGGCACACACGAGGAACTGCTGGCGGCGGACGGCCAGTACGCACAACTGTGGCGCACGGGAGCGTGAAGGGTGCGCAAGCGCACCACCCAGCGGACCACCCACCCGAGGTGAGCCGGACTCGAAAACCCCTGGTCATCCCGGAGTCTGCCTGTCCGGCGAGGACGCTCTTGATCTTTAGAGCCGTGCTTCGCGCGGCGGGGTGACCGCTGGTGGCGTTGGCGTGCAGTAGTCAGTCGGCTTGGGTTCGACCTCCCCCGCCCCTCCTCGCGGATGGTTTCAGTCGCCGAGCAGACGCGTCAAGGCCGGAAAGAGTACCTTGACCCGCCTGATCGGCGACCAAAGCGGGCTGGGGATGAGGGGCGGGGGAGGTCTGGGCCGGTCGCGTGCGGCTTGCGTTGCCGGACGGCGGTTTCCGCGATGACACGGCCGCCAATCTTCGTCGTCCTAGACGAAAACCTTGCCTGGGTTGAGGATTCCCAGTGGGTCGAGTGCTGTCTTCACCGCTCGGTGCATGTCCAGCACCTCGGCGCTGACCTCGCCTCGCAGGCCGTTCCGTTTCAGCAGGCCGATTCCGTGCTCGCCGGTCACCGTGCCGCCCAGTTCGATGGCGTCGGAAATGATGTCCTCGAAGGCGGCTTGTGCGCGGAGACGTGCGGCCTCGTCGCCGATGGGGGTGATCAGCAGCGGGTGCAGGTTTCCGTCGCCCGCGTGGGCGATGTTCGCGATGAGGGTGTCGTGTGCGGTGGCCGCCTTTTCGATGCGGGCCAGCATTTCCGGCACCAGGGCGCGCGGGACGCACACGTCCTCGGTCAAAACCGGGCCGAGGCGTTCCAGCGCGGGGTAGGCCAGGCGACGTGCGTCGAAGAGGGCTTCGGCTTCCTGTTCGTCCGTGGACAGCGCCGCCCAGGACGCGCCCGCGTCCTCGAAGCAGCGCAGCACCGTGCGGGCCTCCTCCTCGCCGGCGTGGCCGGGGGTGTCGACGCGGCCCAGGAGGACGACGTTCGCCTCCGTGGACAGGCCCATGTTCTTCCAGGCGTCCACGGCTTCCAGGCAGTGCCGGTCCACCAGCTCCAGCGCGGACGGGATCACGCCCGACGCGGTGACGGCACTGACGGCCTCGCCCGCGGCGACGACCGAATCGAAGTATCCGGCGATGGTGCGCTCGGGCTCTCGCTGCGGCCGCAGCCGCACGGTGACCTCGGTGATGACGCCGAGCGTGCCCTCGGAGCCGACCATCAGGCCGCACAGGTCGTACCCGGCGACGCCCTTGGCGGTGCGGCGCCCCAGCCGGACCACGTCACCGCGCCCGGTGACGACCTCGAGTTCGAGCACGTAATCCCTGGTCACACCATATTTGACACAGCACAGCCCGCCCGCGTTGGTGGCCACGTTCCCGCCGATCGTCGACCAGGGCGCGCTCGCCGGATCCGGCGGGTACCAGAGCCCCTGCTCGGCACACACCGCCCGCAGATCGTTGTTGACCACACCCGGCTGCACGACCGCGAGACGCTCGGCGCGGTCGATTTCCAGTACCGCGTCCATGGCCTCGAAGGAGATCACGACGCAGCCGTCGAGCGCGTTCGCCCCGCCCGACAGCCCCGTCCCGGCCCCGCGCGGAACCACCGGAACCCCGCGCTCCCCGGCCAACCGCACGACGGCCTGGACCTCGCCCGTCGACCGCGGCCGCACCACCGCGACGGCCCGCCCGTACTCGGCCCACTCCGCGTGGTCCTGCAGATACGACTCGACCACGGCCGGGTCGTCGACCACCCGGTCAGCGGGAACGGCCTGCCGCAGCGCAGCCACCAAAGTCGGGGATTCCATCATTACCTCCACAGCGAGGCTACCGCTCCGACCACGATGCCCCAGGTCACAACGTCAACAGGTGAGACGCGGACTACAACGCCCGGAACCCGGGGGGAACGCAAGCGAGCTGCGCCTGGACATCCCAGTCCGGCGGCCGGGCACGGGGATCGAACCAGGACGCGCCGTCCGCGAGCCACTTGTCCCGGTAGTGCGTGGCCGCCGCCCGGTCGAGATCGTCCAGCCCGGCTTCGGCACCGCAACAGTCGCAGATGAGGTAGCTGGGGCTGGCGTCGTCCGGCCCCCACGGCGGCTCTTCCAGGTCGTAGCCGCACACGCGGCACGGGTAGTCGGGGCAATCGGCGGGAGTCGTCATGAGAAGTTCGCCACGATCTGACTGTAGCTGGGATGGGAGGGATCGACGACGTGGTAGGTGCGCATCACACCCGATTCGGAACGGACACCGAGACGGTTGGTCGCGGGGTCCCACACTTCGATGTTGTGCGAGCCGTCCCAGATCTGGACGCGCCTGCTCAGCGAACCCGGCGGCGGGCTGTCCATGTACCCGTGCGCCTCGCGCACGTACTGCCGCGCGTTCTGCAGGTGCGGGAACTCCTTGCCGTGCTTCTTCCAGTGCCCGTAGGCGTTCTGCGCCGGCGTCTTGTTCTTCCGGGGTGACCAGTTCAAGCGGTCGCACGCGGTCAGCCCCAGCGGGTCGAACCAGCTGACCGGGTTGGCGACGTAGTTGTGCGGTGTGTGTCCACCGGCCAGCCCGAGCGGGTCCGGACTGCCGTAGCGACCGGTGCTCGGATCGTAGTAACGGTGGTAGTTGTAGTTGAACCCGGTCTCCGGGTCGAAGTACTGACCGGGGAAACGCAGCGGGGTCGTCGCCGCCCCGCCGTGCCCCTGGAGTTCCTCGCCCCACAACGTGGTCCGGGACTGCCAGCTGATCCGGCCGCTGGTGTCGACGAGTTCGGTGGGGCTGCCGACGAGATCGGTGACGATGGCGTAGAACCGTTCGTCCACCCAGTCCTGCGGAGCCGACTTCGCACCGGTCCGCTCGACCTGGGTGAGGGCGCGGAAACCACCCGGTTCCCAGTCCCAGGTGGTGACCGCGCCCGTCGCACCGGCGTACTGCTCCGCGAGTTCGGTGCCATCCCACACGAAATCGACCCGGTCGAGTTCGGCGCCGTTCTCGTCGACACGCGCCTTCGAGATGCGCCGGCCGAGCGCGTCGTAGTGGTACCGCCACCGCGCGCCGTCCGGGGTCACAACACCCACGAGGCGGTCGTGGGAATCCCAGCGGTAGTGCCAGACGTCCGGTTTCCTGGACAACCGGACGCGCCGCCGCATGATCATCCGGCCCTGCCGGTCGTACCCGAAGCTGGTGTTCCCCGCGGTGGTCAGCAACGTGCCCGCGTACGACCGGCCGCCCTGGGTCTCGCCCGTTCCGCCGGCGGCACCGGTCAGGTTGCCGCCCGCGTCGTAGGCGTACCGCTCGCCCCAGCCGTGCGCCTGGACCGCCGTCACCCGGCCGACCGGGTCCAGGTCGAACTGCCGGGAACCGCCCAGCCGGTCACCGATCGCCTGCACGTAACCGTCGGGCCGGTACCGGTAGCTGCGCTGCTGGAGTTGGTTCGGCCGGCGCGCGGGCCCCGGCAACGCCGACAGCGTCTGGCTGGTGAGCTGGTGGTTGGCGTCCCACGCCTGCGCGAGGATCGTGCCCGTGTCAACGAGCCTTTCGACCTCGTTGCCCGCGGGGTCGTACCCGAACGACATCGTGCGGCCGGCCGTCCTGAGCAACGTCGGCCGGTGGTTGCCGTCGTAGCTCCACGTACTCGTGGCACCGGACGGCGTGACCCGCTCCACGCGCCGCCCCAGCGGGTCGTAGGCCGACACCACCGAACGGCCGTTGACGGTCTCCCGCAGGACCCGGCCGAGGAGATCACGCTCGAAAACGATCTCAGCGGAACCGTTGACCGCCCCGACCATGTTTCCCGCCGCGTCGAACCGGAACACCGCGCGGTCGCCGTCCCCGGTCCGGGTCTCGACGACGTTGCCCAGCGCGTCCCAGATGTAGTCCACCACCTGGTCCGGACCAGTGCGGCGGCGCACCACCCGGCCCGCGGCGTCGTGGTCCTGCTCGATGCTCCGCCCGTTGAAGTCCGTCTCCCGCACGAGGTTGCCGACGGCGTCGTACTCGTAGCGCCAGACCTGGCCCAGCGGATTGGTCACGGCGGTGAGCCGCATGAGGCCGTCGTAGCTGAACTCGGTCCGCGCGCCGTCCGGCGCGATCCGGGCGGCGGGCAGGTCGAAGTGCGTCGTTTCGGTCCGGGTGACCTGGCCCAGCGGGTCGACGTGCTCGACCTGGTTGCCTTCACCGTCGTACCGCCATCGCTCCGTCGTACCGTCCGGCAGGGTCCGCCACCCCGGCTTGCCCTCGACGGTCCACCCGAACCTCGTCACGCCGCCGCGGGGGTCCTCGATCGCGGCGATCCGGCCGAAGGCGTCCCGCACGTAGCGGCTCACGGCGCCGGCCGGATCGATCACGCGGACGGCCAGCCCGGCCGCGTCGGTTTCGATCCGGCGGGTGTTGCCCACCGCGTCGACCACCGCGCTGAGGTGACCACGGGAGTCGTGTTCGTAGCGGGTGGTCGCGCCGAGCGGATCGGTCGCGGTCGCGAGGTTGCCCGCGTCGTCGTAGGTCCACCGCCAGACCGCGCCCGTGGGCTCGGTCAGCCGGGTCATCCGGTCCGGCGACTCGTACCCGGCCTCGATGACGCTGCCGTCCGGGCGAGTCAGACGGATGAGGTTGCCCTGCTCGTCGTAGTCGAACGTGGTGCGGTTGCCCAGCGGGTCCGTCTCGGCGAGCAGCCGGTCGTGGTCATCCCACTCCCGGGTGATCCGGTTGCCGAGCGGATCCACCTCCGCCACGACCCGCCGGGCCGTGTCCAGGTGGTAGGTGGTCGTCTGCCCCAGCGCGTCGGTGAACCGGGTGACGCCTTCGCCGTAGTCGAAGGTGCCGTCCAGGGCACCGCCGGATCCCACGTTGGCGACGCAGCGGCCGCGGTCGTCGTAGACGTAGCGGTACCACTCGCCGTTGCGGTCGGTCCACTGCGTGATCCGGCCGTCGCCGTCGTAGTCGAACCGCAGTGGCGCGCCGGAGGAATTGAGCACCTCGACGAGCCGGTCCGCGTCGTCGTAGGCGTAGCGGGTCAGTTCGATGTCCGCCCCGGCGGGATTGCGCAGGCGCAGGCGCGTGATCAGGCCGTCGGCGGTGTCGACGTCGATGTGGTGGCCACCGGAATGACGCACCGCGGACAACCGGCCGTCGTCGTCGCGGTCGAAGTCGATCCGTGCGCCGTTGCGGTCGCGGACCGTCCGCAGCCACGCGCCCGGCGCACGGCCGAAGCACCAGGTCTGACCCGTCTCCGGGCGCCGGATCTCGTACCCGTCCTCGGTGCGGCTCATCGGCCACCGCGGCCCCAGGCTCGGCAGCACCTCACCGGTCGCCGGGGGCACCGGGTAGACGAGCAGCATCCCGTCGTCGGCGACGTACACGACACCTAGCCCGTCGAACTCGAGCCGCTGATCGACGGTGGAGGCCCAGGTCCGGCCGAACGAACGCCCGGCGCGGTAGCTGGAGACGTGGGTACGGCGGAGCACGAGCGGCAGGAGCCCGCCGAGTTCCACGTCGGTCTGCCCGAGCACCATCTCGCCGGTCGCGACATCGACCGGATCGTTCTCGCACCGGCGAGCGGTCTCCGGCGTCTTCGTGTCGACGGGGTCGCCCGGCCTGCTGGGAGCTGAACTCGGCGAGGTGCCGTCGGGGCTGTTCGGTGTGTCGGGGCTGGCAGGGCCGTCCAGGTCCGGGGTGTCGACCTTCCCGCCACCAGGGGCCGCCGACGGGGAAGTACCGTCACCGCCACCCAGTTTGCGGCCCAGCCTGCGCAGGGCCCGCATGATCTCATCCAGCTTCTCGATGATCCGGCCGATCCGCGGCGACACGTTCCCGATCGTCTTGACCAGCTTCCGGATGAAATCCGAAATCCGCGTCACCGCACCCGAAATCGCCGTCGTCGCCTGCGCCGCGATCAACGGCGTCGCAAACCCCAACGTGCACGCCGCCTCCAACGCCCACGTGATCAGCTTCCCCACCAACTCGGCCACGATGTCGCGCACCATCTCGCGCACGAACCCCACCACCGTGCCCATGATCATCACACCGGCCGAAATCCCCTCCGCCAACGACGCCGCCCCCGCGATCGCCTCCGCCTGCTCCGCACCCACACCGCGATAGGCGTCCGCACCCGCACCCGACCAACCCGCCGTACCGTTGCTCACCTCATTGCCCAGATCCCCCGCGACCGTGCCCACCTCGGCCGCCACATTCGCCCACGTATCCGAAAACGACTGGATCACCGGCGGATCACCCGCCAACCAGTCCAACGCCTCCTTCAACGGCCGCACATGCTCGATCAACCACGCCACCCCGTACTGGGCCAACGTCCCCAACGGATCGATCACCATCGACAACACTTCGAGACCCACACCCAGCGCCCCGAGACCACCCTCGACCCACGACCCGTCCTTCACCCCATTGGACAAATCCTGCGCCGACTCCACAATCCCGATCCCGGTAACCCCGGTCGTCGTCGACTGAGCCTGAGCAACCAGCGGATTGCTCATGTCAGCGGCTCACCCATCTGCTTGAGCGCCTGGCGGGTGCCCTCGTCCTGGCCCTCGTACTTGGTGACCGCCGTGCGGACGTTGCCCGCGGTTCCGCTCACCGACTCCTTCGCCGCCTCCAGCGCCTGGATGCCCATCTGCTCGAACGGGTCGAGCAACATCGCGAACGGCTGGCAGATCACCCCGAAAGCACCGTTGTCCATGCTCACCTGGCGGGCCGCGTCGACAGCGGTCTGCAAGCGATCCGCCAGCCCGTCGACCTTGCCTGCGTGCGTGCCGAGCTCATCGGTGAGCACCTCGTAGCCGTTGGCGGCCCCCCGCGACGCGGATCCACCCGCCCTCGCCGCGGCACCCCGCGCGAAGCTGCTGGTCATGACTCCCCCTTAGTCGCGTCGCAGGTAGGACTGGTCCCCGAAATCCCCGTCGTCGCCGTCGTCGTCGCGCCTGGACGGGCGCTGAGGCGGGCGGCGCGGCTGCTGTGGCGCCTCGTCGTCGGCCTCGGTTTCGATCCGCAGCTGGCGGCCGGGAGCGGGCGGAGCCTCTTCCTCCTCGACGGGCGGCTCCGGGAAGTTGTCCACCGCGGTCTGCACGATGTGCTGCGCCGCGCTGTCCGACTCGCCCACCGTGCCTGCCACGATCTCCTGGATGACCTGCGGATACTTCGACTGGGCCTTCTGCATCGCCTTGAGCACGTTCGCCGCGATCTCGTCCGGGCTCATCGACCGGACCCCGTCGGTCATCCGCACGTCGGTCGGGATCCCGTTGTTGCCGACGGTGACGCTGACGGCGCCGTTGGCCACCGATTCGGTGATCGAGATCTGCTCCACCTCGTACTGCATCGCCTGGAACCGCTGCGACTTCTCGACCGCGTTGCGCTCCCAGTCGTCGACCATGCGCTCGATGTCCGACAGATCCGCCACCGGAGACCCCTTTCGCCCTTCCTTGCAGACGGTCCGGCGACCGTACCGGTTCCATACCGTTCCCGTACCGTGGTTCCGCAGGTCCGATACTCGGCCGGACCAGCCCTGGACCGATTAAGTGAGCAATCCCAAACCCCAGGCCAGGGACTTGGGCCACTTCGGTCACATCGCCGAACGGGAGGGGGTTAGCCTGGTAGGCGCATCAAGCGGACAACAAGATCGAGATATGGATAGAGGCGAGTCCCTGCCGTGTCCAGCAGCAGCCCTGCGTCACAGTTCGGCCCCAACGAATGGCTCGTCGAGGAGATGTACGACCAGTTCCTCGCCGACCCCTCGTCAGTAGACGCCGCATGGCACGAGTTCTTCTCGGACTTCAAGCCGACGCAGACCACCGAGTCGAAGCCGGACGCCGCACCCGCGCCCGTCCGTGAGCAGCCCGCGTCGAAGCCGGGCAACGGCCAGGTCAACCAGGCTGCGACTGCCCCGGCCGCGCCCGCCCAGCCGAAGACGGCCCCGAAGCCCGCGGCCCAGCCCGCCAAGCCCGCCGCCGCCAAGCCCGCTGCCGCCGCCAAGCCGGCCGCGAGCGGTGACGAGAGCAAGCAGCTGCGGGGCGCCGCGGCCGCGATCGCCAAGAACATGGACGCCTCGCTGGCCGTGCCGACCGCCACCAGCGTGCGCGCGGTCCCGGCCAAGCTGATGGCCGACAACCGCATCGTCATCAACAACCACCTCAAGCGCACCCGCGGCGGGAAGATCTCGTTCACGCACCTCATCGGCTACGCCATGGTGCGGGCGCTGCAGGACTTCCCGAACATGAACCGGCACTACGCGCTGGTCGAGAACAAGCCGCACGCGGTCACGCCGGAGCACGTGAACCTCGGTCTCGCGATCGACATGAAGGGCAAGGACGGCGGCCGCACCCTGGTCGTGGCGTCGATCAAGAACACCGAGAACATGTCGTTCCGGCAGTTCTGGCAGGCCTACGAGGACATCGTCAAGAAGGCCCGCAACAACAAGCTGACGGCCGACGACTTCGCGGGCACCACCATCTCGCTGACCAACCCGGGCGGTATCGGCACCAACCACTCGGTGCCGCGGCTGCAGGCCGGACAGGGCGCGATCATCGGTGTCGGCGCGATGCAGTACCCCGCGCACTTCGAGGGCACCAGCGAGGAAACCCTCGTCAAGCTGGGCATCAGCAAGATCATGACGCTGACCTCGACCTACGACCACCGCATCATCCAGGGTGCCGAGTCGGGCGAGTACCTCAAGCGCATCCACGAGCTGCTGCTCGGCGAGGACGGCTTCTACGACGACATCTTCACGTCGCTGCGGCTGCCCTACGAGCCGGTCCGCTGGGTCTCCGACATCCCCGAGGGCGAGATCGACAAGACCGCCCGGGTGCTCGAACTGATCGACGCCTACCGGATGCGCGGCCACCTGATGGCCGACACCGACCCGCTGAACTACCGTCAGCGCCGCCACGAGGACCTCGACGTCCTCTCCCACGGCCTGACCCTGTGGGACCTGGACCGCGAGTTCGCGGTCGGCGGGTTCGCCGGCCAGGACAAGATGAAGCTGCGCGACGTGCTCGGCGTGCTGCGCGACTCCTACTGCCGCACGGTCGGCGTCGAGTACACCCACATCCTGGACCCGGAGGAGCGCCGCTGGATCCAGGACCGCGTGGAGATCCCGCACGCCAAGCCGGACCCCAACGTCCAGAAGTACATCCTGTCGAAGCTGAACGCGGCCGAGGCGTTCGAGACGTTCCTGCAGACCAAGTACGTCGGCCAGAAGCGGTTCTCGCTGGAGGGCGGCGAGACCGTCATCCCGCTGCTGGACACGGTCCTGGACAAGGCCGCCGAGCACGAGCTCGACGAGGTCGTCATCGGCATGCCGCACCGCGGCCGCCTGAACGTGCTGGCCAACATCGTCGGCAAGCCGATCTCGCAGATCTTCCAGGAGTTCGAGGGCAACCTCGACCCGGGCCAGGCGCACGGTTCCGGTGACGTGAAGTACCACCTGGGCGCGGAGGGCAAGTACTTCCGCATGTTCGGTGACGGCGAGACCAGGGTGTCGCTGGCGTCGAACCCGTCGCACCTGGAGACCGTCGACCCGGTCCTGGAGGGCATCGTCCGCGCCAAGCAGGACATCCTCGACAAGGGCGACAGCGACACCGGCGGCTTCTCGGTGCTGCCCGTGCTGCTGCACGGTGACGCGGCGTTCGCGGGCCAGGGCGTGGTGGCGGAGACGCTGAACCTGGCGCTGCTGCGTGGTTACCGCACCGGCGGCACCGTGCACATCATCATCAACAACCAGGTCGGTTTCACCACCGCGCCGGAGCACGCCCGCTCCTCGCAGTACGCGACCGATGTGGCGAAGATGATCGGCGCCCCGATCTTCCACGTGAACGGCGACGACCCGGAGGCGGCGCACTGGGTGGCCAAGCTGGCCGTCGACTACCGCCAGGCGTTCAACAAGGACGTCGTCATCGACATGATCTGCTACCGCCGCCGCGGCCACAACGAGGGCGACGACCCGTCGATGACGCAGCCGGCGATGTACGACATCATCGACACGAAGCGTTCGGTGCGCAAGACCTACACCGAATCGCTGATCGGCCGTGGTGACATCTCCGTCGACGAGGCCGAGGCCGCGCTGCGGGACTTCTCCAGCCAGCTGGAGCACGTCTTCAACGAGGTCCGCGAGCTGGAGAAGCACCCGATCGCGCCGAGCCCCTCGGTCGAGGAGGAGCAGCAGGTGCCCGCCAAGGTGCCGACCGCGGTGCCGGCCGAGGTCATCGAGCGGATCGGCGACTCGTTCGTCGACGTCCCGGAGGGTTTCTCGCCGCACCCGCGCGTGAAGCCGGTCATGGAGCGGCGGCTCAAGATGTCCCGCGAAGGCGGCATCGACTGGGCCTTCGGTGAGCTGCTCGCGTTCGGTTCGCTGGCGCTGGAGGGCCGCCTGGTGCGACTGTCCGGTCAGGACTCGCGCCGCGGCACTTTCACCCAGCGCCACTCGGTGCTGATCGACCGCAAGACCGGCCGGGAGTACTCGCCGCTGCAGACGCTGGCCGACGAGCAGGGCCGGGTCATGATCTACGACTCGGCGCTGTCGGAGTACGCGGCGGTCGGGTTCGAGTACGGCTACTCGGTCGCCAACAGCGACGCGCTCGTGCTGTGGGAAGCGCAGTTCGGTGACTTCGTCAACGGCGCCCAGACGGTCATCGACGAGTACATCTCGTCGGGTGAGGCCAAGTGGGGCCAGCGTTCGGATGTCGTGCTGCTGCTGCCGCACGGCCACGAGGGCCAGGGCCCGGACCACACGTCGGGCCGCATCGAGCGGTTCCTGTCGCTGTGCGCCGAGGGCTCGATGACCGTCGCCGTCCCGTCCACCCCGGCGAACTACTTCCACCTGCTGCGCCGCCACGCGCTGGACGGCATCCAGCGCCCGTTGATCGTCTTCACCCCGAAGTCGATGCTGCGGAACAAGGCGGCCACCTCGGGCGTCGAAGACTTCACGGGCGACTCGAAGTTCATGTCCGTGATCGACGACGCGCATGTGGAGCCCGGCAAGGTGCGGAAGGTGCTGCTGACCTCCGGCAAGCTCTACTGGGAACTGGTGGCGGAGCGCACCAAGCGCGAGGCCGACGACGTCGCGATCGTCCGCATCGAGCAGTACTACCCGCTGCCGAAGAAGAAGCTGCTGGCCGCACTGGAGCGCTACACCGGCGCCGAGGTGGCGTGGGTCCAGGAGGAGCCCGAGAACCAGGGCGCGTGGCCGTTCTTCGGCCTCAACCTGCCCCGGCTGTTCCCGGACGTCCTCGGCAAGCTGGACGTCGTCTCCCGCCGCCCGATGGCCGCCCCGTCGGCAGGTTCGTCGAAGGTGCACGAGGTGGAGCAGAAGGCCCTGATCGCGAAGGCGTTCAGCTGATCTGAACAGAGGAAGGCGCCCGCTCCCTGCACGGGAGGGGGCGCCTTCTTCTGTTGGCGGAAACAAGGACCGGCACCCGGCAACGCGAGCCGACACAGGACCGGCCCGGACCTCCCCCAAGCCGACCGGCTACCGGCCGCCAGCGCGCCCAGCGGTCACCTCACCAGTCGAAGGCGCCGGTTCACCCCGCTCGGGGTTTACTGCAGCTCGCCGCCGCTCACTGCCTTGGCGCCGGTACCTTCTCGATAACGTCCAGCACCTGCCGCGCCGTGACCGCTCCGACGGCCTTGCCCGTCTCGTCCACCACCACGCCGAGTCCGGCCGGTGAGGACAGCGCGGCGTCCAGTGCGCCACGGATCGCCGTGCCGCGCCGGTAGAGCGAACCCCCTGCCACGAGGTCCGACTCGGACAGTGCACCATCCACAGTGGAGCCCGGGGAGAGCCATCCGCGAGGCTGACCGGCGTCGTTGATCGCCAACAGCCACTCGTCACCAGCGGGAACGGTGTCCCCCAACGACACTGTGGCGACGTCCCGGATCTCCACCCCGGTGGAGTCCACAAAAGACAGACCACGGTAACCGCGATCGCGGCCCACGAAGGATGCCACGAAATCGTCCACCGGGTGACGCAGCACCTCGGCGGGTGTGCCGTACTGGGCCAGACGACCACCGACCCGCAGCACGGCCACCTTGTCGCCGAGCCGCACCGCCTCGTCGATGTCGTGCGTCACGAAGACGATCGTCTTGCCCAGCTGGGACTGCAGACGCAACAGCTCGTCCTGCAGGCCCTCACGCACGATCGGGTCCACAGCGGAGAACGGCTCGTCCATCAACAGCACCGGGGCATCCGCCGCCAGTGCGCGGGCGACGCCCACCCGTTGGCGCTGCCCGCCGGACAACTGTGCGGGGTAACGCTTGGCCAGCTCCGACGGGAGACCGACGATCTCCAGCAGCTCCGACGCACGGGCACGGGCCTTGCGCTTGCCCCACCCGGACAACACCGGCACGGTGGCGACGTTGTCCAGCACGGTCCGGTGCGGGAACAGCCCGGCGTTCTGGATCACGTACCCGATCCCGCGCCGCAGCACCGGCGGATCCGACTCGCGGATGTCCTTGCCGTCGAGCAGAACCCGGCCCGAAGTCGGCTCGACCATCCGGTTGATCATCCGCAGCGAAGTGGTCTTCCCGCAGCCCGACGGGCCGACGAACACCGTGATGGTGCCGTCCTCAATGGTCAGACTCAGCTCGTCGACGGCGAGCGTGCCGTCCGGATAGCGCTTCGACACGCCGTCGAACTCGATCAACACGCCCTCCCAGCGAAAAAGCCTCCCGGGGACGCCACTCGCGCCCCCGGGAGTGCCCAGCTTAGCCCGTGACGCCGTCCTCGACGGCGGCCTTCGCCACAGCCGCGGCCACCTCGGGAGCGACCCGCGGGTCGAGCGGGCTCGGCACGATGCGGTCCGGGCCCAGATCGTCCTGCGCGACGGCGACGATCGCGTCCGCCGCGGCCAGCTTCATGTTCTCGGTGATCGCCCGCGCACCCGCGTCCAGCGCGCCACGGAACACGCCGGGGAAGGCGAGCACGTTGTTGATCTGGTTCGGGAAGTCGCTGCGCCCGGTGGCCACGATCGCCGCGTACTTGCCGGCCGCCTCGGGGTGGACCTCCGGGTCCGGGTTGGACAACGCGAACACGATCGGATCGTCGGCCATGTCACCCAGCAGCTCCGGCTCGATCGTGGAACCGGACAGCCCGAGGAACACGTCCGCGCCCCGCAGCGCGTCGGCAAGGCCACCACGCAGACCGGACTTGTTCGTGGTCTCGGCCAGCTTCTCCTTGACCGGGTTCAGCCCGTCCCGGCCGGAGTGGATGATGCCGCGCGAGTCCAGCACGGTGACGTCGGCGACACCCGCCTCCTGCAGGATCTTCGCGCACGCCACACCCGCCGCGCCCGCACCGGAGATCACCACCCGCTGCCGCGCGATGTCCCGGCCGAGCACCAGGTTCGCGCCACGCAGCGCGGCCAGCGTCACGATCGCCGTACCGTGCTGGTCGTCGTGCATGACCGGGCAGTCCAGCGCCGCCTTGAGCTTGTCTTCCAGCTCGAAGCAGCGCGGCGCCGAAATGTCCTCCAGGTTCACCGCACCGTAGGACGGGCGCAGCCGGACCAGCGTCTCGACGATCTCGTCGACATCCTTGGTGTCGAGCACCAGCGGGATCGAGTCCAGCCCGCCGAAGGTCTTGAAGAGCACCGACTTGCCCTCCATGACCGGCAGCGACGCGCTGGCACCGATGTCGCCCAGCCCGAGCACGGCGGTGCCGTCGCTGACCACGGCCACCAGCCGGTGCGCCCAGGTGTACTGCCGCGCCAGCCGCGCGTTCTCCGCGATGGCGCGGCTCGCCTTCGCCACACCCGGCGTGTACGCGATGGAAAGGTCACGCGGCTGCGAGATGGGGCGCGTCGCCGCCACCGAGAGCTTGCCGCCCTCGTGACCGCGGAAGATCTCGGCGTCGGTCACCGGCGTCGTGTCGGTGCCCGTCGGCGGCGCCGCCTCCGCCGCCGTGCTCTTGCTGACCTCGTCGTTCATCGCTGTTCCTGCCCTCGTACCAGAGGTCTGAGCGTAAGTCATGAAAAGGAATCCCTCCCGGGACCGTGTGCGGGGACACTGCTCCCCACCCCCAGTGGCACTGGTTGATCTCGCAGCTCGGCAGCCAGTGCGCGGTGGCGCAGGCAGCCGGCTCGGCGTCCGTCTCGGCCGTGCGGAGCCCTTGGTGAGGCGACGGCCGCGGACGCGGCGGTCCCCCCAGTGTTGCAGGCCCGCCCGTGGTTGTGTGGCCGAGGTGCGGCTCATGTCACAAAAAGGGGAGGTCACAGGGCTTTAGCAAGACGACCGTCCGGCTTGGTTGTCCCTCAGTAGGGCCAGCCCCTCGCCCACCACCGCCCTCAGCGGAAGCGCTTCGCGCTGCTCTATCTTCGGGGCATGCAGGTCCGCCAGCTCGCCGTCCCCGACGCCTACGAGTTCACCCCGCGCTCCTTCCCCGACCACCGCGGCCTTTTCGTCGCGCCGTTCCAGGAGGCCGTCTTCGTCGAAGCGATCGGGCACCCGCTGCACGTGGCGCAGACGAACCACAGCGTGTCGCGGCGGGGAACGATCCGAGGGGTCCATTTCGCCGACACCCCGCCCGGCCAGGCGAAGTACGTCTACTGCCCGCAGGGTGCGCTGCTCGACGTCGTGGTGGACGTGCGCGTGGGCTCGCCGACGTTCGGCAAGTGGGACGCGGTGCGGCTCGACTCGGAGAACTACCGGGCCGTTTACGTCGCCGAGGGCCTCGGTCACGCTTTCGTGGCGCTCGAAGACGACACCGTGATGACCTACCTGTGCTCCACCGGATACAACCCGTCGGGGGAACACGGAATCACCCCGATGGACTCGGAGCTCGATCTCCCGTGGCCCGCGGACCTGACCCCGATTCTGTCCGAAAAGGACGAGGCGGCCCCGGCTCTCGCCGAGGCCGCCTCGTCCGGCCTGCTGCCCGCGTACGCGGACTGCGTCGCGCACTACGAGAAGCTGCGCGCGGGCTGAGTCAGTCCTGGGAGATCTGCTCCTCGATCCAGTCGGCGATCACGTCGACCCGCGACGTCGTCTCCGGCTGGGAGTGCGGGCAGGCGGGACCGTCGCTCTCCAGCGACACCAGCTCACCGTCGTTGAAGTAGGGCGCGCCCGAGTCGGTGGGACAGGCACTGGTGTCCGCCCGCGGCCACAGCCCGGTCACCGTCGCGGTCACGTCCTCGACGGAGTGCACCGTCATCTGCCCGATCTGCAGGTGCGTCGCGGGCACGGTGGTGTCCGCGCTCGCCCCGCCCCAGCCGGCGAGCGTCAGCGTCTCGCCCACCTCCGGAGCCGTGCTGCGCAGCTTGAGCGGCTTGACATCGGTGACCGGCTCGGCGAGCTTGGCCAGCGAGACGTCGTTGACCGACGACTGGCGCACCTCGGTGACCTGGATCTCATGGCCTTCGTCGGTGTTCTCGTCGTCGGTGCGGCCGATGATCGCCGTCGTCTTGTACGGCACGGGACCGCTCACCGGCACGCGGTCGACGTCGTGGAAGCAGTGGCCCGCCGTGATCACCCACTGCTCGTCGATCAGGGCACCGGAGCACGCGCTGTCGTAGGTCGTGCCGTCGGCCTTGGGGATGTCGGTCATCAGGAACTTCACCGCGAAGGGGAACTGACCGTCCGCCGCGGCCTCGCCGCCCGCGACGGCACCCGCGCCCGTGGGCAGGGTGAGTGCCAGCATGGCGCCGGCCGCCGCGACGACGACGGTCGCGCCGAGCGCCACCTTCGCGCGAAGGGTTCGGAACACGAAGAAACCTTTCGTTGCAACCCCGATCGCCGCCCGCGTGTTTCCGACCAACAGAACACCGAAGCGGCGATTTTCCACCGCGCGCCATCCCACCACAGCGTGATCTTCGTTGACAACCGACCCTGCTCTGGCTAAAAGTCCTCCGCCAGCACGCGGGCGATGTTGCGCTCGGCGAGCGCGGTGATCGTGACGAACGGGTTGACGCCCGTGCTGCCGGGTATCAGCGAGCCGTCGGTGACGTAGAGGTTGCGGTACCCCTTCACGCGTCCATGCAGGTCAGTGGCCTTGCCGAGGACCAGTCCGCCCAGCGGGTGGTAGGTGAAGCGGTTCTCGAACACGCGGGTGTCGCCGAACAGGTCGTAGCGGTAGATGGTGCGGTTGGCCTTGTTGATGCGGTCGAACAGGCTCTTCGCGGCGTCGATCGACCGCTGACCCTGCGCGATGTCCCACTGCAGGACTGCCCGATCGGCTCCCGGATCGTAGGAGAAAAAGCCACGCTCGGGATTCTTCGTGATCGCCAGATACAGGCTCGCCCAGGTCTCCAGACCCGCGGGCACGGGCGCGATCTCGGCGAAGACCGGGTTCACGGGATCGTCCCACGCGTCGATGCCCAGCGCGGGCATGCCCGACTCGACCGCGCCGACCGTGTCCCACACGTGGTTGGCGCGGCCCAGCATGACGTTGCCGTTGGTGCCCCAGCCCTGGCCGACCTCCTCGCCCAGGTCCGGCAGCTTGCCGGTGTCGCGCGCCCGCACGAGCAGCTCGGTCGAGCCGAGGCTGCCCGCGCCGAGGAACAGGTACTTCGTCCCGAGCTGACGCACGCCCAGCACGGTGCCGTGCGCGTCGATCCGCCGGACCGTCAGCGTGTAGGTCCCGTCCTGCTGCTGGGCGATGTCACGGACCTCGCTCAGCGTCTGGATGGTGACGTTGCCGGTGCCCAGCGCGGCCGCCAGGTAGCTCTTGTCGAGTGAGCGCTTGCCGTGGTTGTTGCCGTAGATGACCTCGGAGGCCAGCGCCGAGCGCGGCACCTCGCCCGCTTCTTCGCGGCGCATGTAGTCGAAGTCGTAGACGCTGGGCACGAACGTGGTGGTCAGCCCGGCCTTCTGCGCGTGCTTCCGGGAGACGCGGGCGAACTGGTAGGACTTGCAGGTCTCGAACCAGGCCGGGTCGACGTTGTTGGTGCCCAGCATCGAGTTGGCGAGCGGGTAGTACGTGCCGTACATCTCGTCGGCGTCGACCCCGGGCAGGATCTCCTCGAAGTACCACCGCTTCGGCGTCACGGCCATCGCGCCGTTGACGAGCGATCCGCCGCCGACGCCGCGCCCGACGTAGACCGACATGTCCCCGAAGTGCACGCGGTCCAGCACCCCGGCGTAGGGGTCGATGTTCCGGTTGGCGATGTCGAGCCACAGGAACGAGGCGAGCGGTGCTTCGGTGCGGCTTGTGAACCACGACGAGCGACGGTCCGGCGTGAGCATGTCCGAGAAGATCGCGCCGTCCTCGGCGGGCGTGTTCCAGAGCTGCCCCATTTCGAGCATGACCGTGGGAATCCCGGCGGCGCCGAGGCGCAGCGCGGTCACGGCGGCGCCGTAACCGGTACCGACGACCACGGCGGGTGAGAAGTCGGAAGTGGCCGCCGCGGCGGAGGTCCGGGTCGAGATCGTGGTCAGCCCGAGCGTGGCGGCGGAGCTGAGCGCGGTCAGGCCGAGGAACCGGCGTCGGGAGAGATGCGACATGACGCGAACCATATTCGGGTTTTTGGTAAACGGCGTTAAGTTCACCCTAGTGGGCCAATCCCAGGGTGTGGTCCGGGTGTTCCCCGATACCGGGGAACACGCTGGTCGACAAGGCTTTCGATCATGAACAAGGCACTGATCGCCGCCGCCGTCACCGCACTCGCCCTGACCACCGGGGCCGCCACCGCGCGAGCGTCCGAAACGACGTTCGCCGACTGCCCCGCCCTGCCCGCGGGCGCCGACCCGGCCCAGTGGCGCTGCGAGGTTCTCGACTCGTCCGCGACCTTCTCCTTCGGCACCGTGCACGACCTCGCGCTCGGCCCCATGCGGCTGACGTTTGCCGAGGGACAGCTCGACGGCGAGTACGCCCAGGTGTTCGGCGCGCTCAGGTCCGAACCCGTCGCCGTGCCCGGACCACCGGGAACGACTCTCCGCTTCGGCTACGGCGGGTACTCCGACTTCCAGTCGAACGACGAGCGCAAGGGCGAGATGGACCTGGTCGCCGAGTTCGACGCGCCGTACCTGCCGCGCCACTGCGCGACCGGCGTCATCCACTCGGTTCTGCGGGCCGACGGGCCCACCGAGGTCGTGTCCACCGAGCCACTGACGTTGCGCTTCGCCACCTACGACCACGAGCTGACCGTGCCCGCGACCGAGCACTGCGGCCCCCTGGGGCGTCTGGTCGACCACCGCCTTGGCCTGCCCGCGGCGCCGGCCTCCTACGAGCAGACCACCACGGTCCGCCTGCGCGACTACTGACGCCTTCGGGTCACCCAGATCGTGATGGTCGCGGCGACGACGGGCGTGCCCGCCTTGTCACTGATGACGACCGGCACCGGCAGCTCCACGCCCTCGTCCCCGAACTCCGGGATCTCCGGCAGCTCGGCGACCGCGCGCAGACCCGTCTCCGCCTTCGCCAGGTAGCGCACGTCCATGCCCTTGGGTAGCCAGCGGTGCGTGGCGGGCAGCGTCGACTCGGCGAGCATGCCCATCGCGATCTCCGCGAGGTTGCATGCCGCGATCGCGTGGAAAGTACCGATGTGGTTGTGGACACCCCACCACTTCGGCGCGGTCACCTCGCAGTAGCCGGGACGCAGCTCCCTGACAGTCGGCAGAACCGACCCGAAATAGGGCACACGCAGGCAGATCGCCGTCGAGAACAACCGTCCGCCACCGGGCAGCGCGCTCAGCCGCCGCCACAACGAGTAAGTGGAAACCACGACACCTCCGATGTTACCTGCGGGTAGCAAACCAGGCCGGTGGCTATATTCGCAAACGTGGACCACGAGCTCTTCCTCTTCCGCCACGGGCAGACCGAGTGGTCGGTGAACGGCAAGCACACCGGCCGCACCGACATCCCGCTCACCCCCGCCGGGGAGAACCAGGCGCGCGCGGCCGGCCTGACCCTGCAGTCGCTGCGCAAGGGGCCCGCGCTGGTCCTGACCAGCCCGCGGCAACGCGCGGTGCGCACCGCCGAGCTGGCCGGGCTGCCGATCGACGAGCAGACCGAGGACCTCGCCGAGTGGGACTACGGCGACTACGAGGGCGTCACCACCCCGGAGATCCGCGAAAAGGTGCCGGACTGGACCGTGTGGACACATGGGATGCCCGGCGGCGAGACCGCCGAGCAGGTGACCGCGCGGGCGGACGCGCTGCTGGCGCGGGTGCGGGCCGCGCTGGCCGACACCGAGGTGATCCTGGTGGGGCACGGTCATTTCAGCCGGGTGCTGATCGCGCGCTGGATCGGGCTGCCCGCCACCGCCGGCGTCCACTTCGGACTCGACCCGGCCGGCGTCACGGTACTCGGCGACGAACGCGGCGAGCCCAAGATCGAAAATCTGAACATCCCACCGTCCTGACCGGACCCGTACCGTTCCCGTACCAGCGGCGCGTGGGCCTCCGGGAAAACAAGGCCAACGAGGACAGCCACGCGCCGACCGCGCCGCTTAGCGTTGTGCCCATGACGACATTCCCGCGGGCCACCCACGTCGGCAGCCTCCTGCGACCGCCCCGGTTGCTCAAGGCGCGGGCAGACCACGCCGCGAACCGCCTCCGCGCGGACGAGCTGCACCGGATCGAGCAGGAGTCGATCCTCCTCGCACTGCAGGCCCAGCGGGACAGCGGCATCGGCGTCTACACCGACGGCGAGTATCTGCGCACCGACTTCATGAGTCGCCTGACCGAGCACGTCGACGGTTTCGCCGAGCAGGCGCCATCGCTGGAGTGGCGGTCGGGCGACCACCACGGGGAGGACGACAGCATCCTCCGGCTGGTCGGTGGCAAGCTGACCTACCACGAGCGGTTCACCGACCGCGAAGCGGCGGTCCTCGCCGCGCACGCGCCGGGGCCGTTCAAGATCTCGCTGCCCGAGGTCACCAACTTCGTGGTGGCCAACTGGGACGCGCAGGTCAGCGGACCGCACTACCCCAGCAGGGCGGACATCGTCGAGGACCTGGCCGACGTGCTGCTCCAGGAAGCGGCCGCGCTGGCCGAGGACGGCGTGCGCCACGTCCAGATCGACGCCCCGTGCTTCATCGCCTTCGCCAACCCCCGCATCCTGGCGCTGCTCGAATCGGAGGGCATCGACGCCCGCGCCCTGCTGCGCCGCTGCATCGACGCCGATGCCGCCGTCGTCCGGCTGCTGCGCGACCGCGGGGTCGGAGTCGGCATGCACATCTGCCGGGGCAACTACCGTGGCCAGTGGTTCAACGAGGGCTTCTACGACGAGATCGCGGCCGAGGTGTTCGGTGGCATCGAAGTGGACCACTGGCTACTGGAGTACGACACCGAGCGGGCGGGCACCTTCGAGCCGCTGCACCACGTTCCCGACGGCACCGGTGTCGTGCTGGGGCTGATCACCACCAAGACCGGTGAGCTGGAGGACCCCGACGGGCTCGCGCGCCGCGTGGCCGAGGCCGCCCGCATCGTGCCACTGGAGAACCTGGCGATCAGCCCGCAGTGCGGCTTCGCCTCCGAAGTCAAGGGCAACCCCCTGACCTGGGACGACCAGCGCCGTAAGCTGGACCTCACGGTGTTCGTCGCGGGACGGGTCTGGCCCGGGGGCTGACCCTGGCAGTATCGACGCGACACCGCTCCCGCCGATACCTTGGGGTCCGCCATGCCCGACAGCCGCATCCGCCGAATCCGAGAGTCCGATGTGGACGCCGTCGCGCAGCTCGTGCACGACCTCGCCGCGTACGAGAAGGCGCCGCAGGACTGCCAGCTCACAGCCGAACGCCTGCGCACCGCGTTGTTCGGCGAGGACCCGGCGGTGTTCGGGCACGTCGCCGAACAGGACGGCGAGATCGTCGGTTTCGCGTTGTGGTTCCTGAACTTCTCCACCTGGCGCGGAGTGCACGGCATCTACCTCGAGGACCTGTTCGTGCGCTCCGAACTGCGCGGCTCCGGACTGGGCAAGGCGCTGCTGGCGACGCTGGCGAAAGAATGCGTCGACCGCGGTTTCGCCCGGCTGGAGTGGTCGGTGCTGGACTGGAACCCGGCAACCGGCTTCTACCAGTCACTCGGCGCGATCCCGATGGACGAGTGGACCGTCTACCGCCTCACCGACACGGCACTGGACAAGCTCGCCCGCCTCGGCTGAGAAGCGTCGGGGAAGCGGCTCGTAAGAGCAGGCGCTAGTCGTCCTCGCCGCGTTCGCGGCGGCGGCCGGCGAGCCCGCCGCGCTCCGCGGCCTCCTCCTCGGTCTCGTCCTCGTGCTGTCCCAGCGCCCACGCCCGCGCGGGACGGCGGAACAGCAACACGAGGATGACCACCCCGAGGATCACGATCGGCACCCCGAACGCGGGCTGCCCCGACGGGCCGGCCATGTACCAGCCGACGCCCGCCGTGATGAGCGCCATGACCACCCCGGGCGAGCGGGCCCAGGTGTGACCGAACAGCAGGCCGATCGCGCAGCCGATCACCGCCAGCGCGAAGAGCACGTAGAACGCGCCCTCGGCGAGCACGCTGGTCAACGGCAGGCTCTCGCCGGGCGAGGCGAACAGCAGGATCCCGAACACCAGCAGGCCGATCCCCGGCAGGATCGTCAGCGCGCCCGCCCCCCGGACCTCGCGCGGAGCGGGTGAAATCTTGTCGGCGAGCGCCATCGCGAAGGGCCTTCCACCAGCGGATATGCGACACGGGTGACCGTGTGTGAACGCCCTCGATAGTAAGCCACCCGGTCGGCCGTTTTCGAACCGCGGCCATCCGCGTCAAGATCTGGGTGTCGTCGATGAGCCGGCGGACGCCCGGGGTGCACTTGTCACGACGAACGGACCGTGCCGAACGACGGGAGGTCAGCCGGCAGGCTTTTCGCAGTGACGAGGTTCGCGCTCGCGCCTGGGAGGCCAGGTTCTGGCCTACCCTGCGAGCATGCGCGCGATTCTGGTCGTGAACCCGCAGGCCACCTCCACCACGGCCGGTGGGCGGGACGTGCTCGCGCACGCCCTGGCGAGCCAGGTGAAGCTGGAGGTCGTGGAGACCGACTACCGCGGCCACGCGCTCGCGGTGGCCCGTGACGCGGCCCGGGACGGTGTCGACCTGGTCGTCGCCCACGGTGGTGACGGCACCGTCAACGAGGTCGTCAACGGCCTGCTCACGGACGGCCCGAGTGGTCCGCTGCCCGCGCTGGGTGTGGTGCCCGGCGGTTCGGCCAACGTGTTCGCCCGCGCTCTGGGCGTTTCCCACGATCCCGTGGAGGCCACGCACCAGCTGCTGTCCGCGATCGAGGCCGGTCACAGCCGCCGGGTGGGGCTCGGCCTGGCGGACGGGCACTGGTTCACCTTCAACGCCGGACTGGGCTGGGACGCCGACGTGGTCGCGACGGTCGCCGACCGGCGCGGTAAGCAGACCAACGCGCTGCTGTACATGCGGGCGGCGGTGACCTCCTACTTCCGGCCGCGATCCGGACGGCTGCCGCTCACCGTGCACGTGCCGGGCGAGGAGCCGGAGCAGGTGCGGATGGCGTTCGTGTCCAACACGGATCCGTGGAGCTATCTCGGTGAACGGCCCGTTCACCTCAACACCGGCAGCTCGTTCGACGCTGGCCTGGGGCTGTTCGCGCTGCGGAAGCTGACGTTGCCGGTGGTGTTCCGGCATGTGCGGCAGGCGCTGCGCACCGAGGCGAAGCACCGCGGGCGGGCCCTGGTCAAGTACGACGACCTGGCAAAACTCAGCGTGACGGCCGAGGAGCCGGTAAACTTCCAGGTCGACGGCGACCTGATCGGCCGCCGGACCCGCGTCGATTTCGCGAGCGTGCCGGACGTGCTGACCGTGCTGGCGCGGTGATCGGCTCAGCGAACTGCAACTTGCCGTTCGTCGACGCTCACGGTCCACTCACCGCATCGTCCTTCCCCCGCAGAGGCCGTTTCGGAGAGAAACCGCAGGTCAGCGGGGTCGCCTGACCAGGTGAGCTGACTCACCGATGTTGCGAAAACACTTGTCGAAAGCGGTGCTTCGTGAAAGCATTCACAAGCACCCCAAGAAACGATCCGCCATGACGACCTGTGGCGCAGCACGCCTGCGCCCCGAGAAGGAGCTCACAGAAATGGACTGGCGCCACGACGCTGCCTGCCGCGACGAGGACCCCGAGCTGTTCTTCCCCGTTGGGAACAGCGGTCCCGCCGTGCTGCAGATCGCCGAGGCGAAAGCCGTATGCCACCGCTGCCCGGCAGCGGCCGAGTGCCTGGCCTGGGCCCTTGCCAGTGGTCAGGACTCCGGTGTCTGGGGCGGGATGAGCGAGGACGAGCGCCGTGCCCTGAAGCGCCGTCGTGCTCACATCGGCATGCGCACCGCCTGACCTCTCCGCGCTGCGGCTTCGCTTAACGCGTCTCTCACGAGAGTACGCGGACCCGAAGCAGGGGCTCACACGCCCCCACCCAACGTTCGAAGGCCCGGTACCCACTTCCCGCGGGTACCGGGCCTTCGAACGTTCTGAGCAGGCTTTTTGTCGCGTGTTCGGTTGGGTCGTCACCGGTCGTCGGGATCGGTCGCCGCCGGTCGTTGGGGTCGTTGCCGCGAATCACTCCTACCCGATTGCACGCTGCGTTCGCGCGAGGTGCGGTGGCATTCGCACGAGGTGCCCGTTCGTGTCGCCACCACTCGTGCCGCCACCACTCGCGGCATCACCGCCAGCTCGCTCGCACCGGCACCACTGGCACCTTCGCTCAACCGCCACCGGCGCCCACACGAAATACCCCTCCGCGCGACTACCAACGGCCCGTTCGCGCCACCACCAACGGACCGCTCGCCCGACCACCACCGGCGCCCGCACGAAACGTCCACTCTCGCCACCACCAACGGACCACCCGCCCCGCCGCCACCGGCGCCCACACGAAATACCCCTTCGCGCGGGAAATACCCCTTCGCACGGGTAGGAGTGGCCAGCGGCAGCGCCCATCAACGGCCCATTCGCAGCGGGCTTGCACACCAGGCCCATTCGCGCCGGGCCTTCACACCGGGCCGATTCACACCAGGCAAAACGGAACTACGGCCGTCGCCCCAGTGGCAAGCGCAGGGCGGCCTCCGTGCCGCGACTCGCGCCGTCGCGTAGTTTGCGCAACGAGAGCGAACCCCGAAGCTCCGATTCGACCAGTGTGCGCACGATCTGCAGGCCCAGCCCGTCCGCGCGCTCCAGCGAGAAACCCGACGGCAGCCCGCGCCCGTTGTCACTGATCAGCACATCCAGCCAGCGCGCGGAGCGGCTGACCGCGATCTCCACCTTTCCCGGCCTGCCGTCCGGAAAAGCGTGCTCCACCGCGTTCTGCACCAGTTCGGCCAGGACCATCACGAGCGGCGTCGCGATCTCGGCGACCACGACTCCGAACGAACCGGACCGGCTGATGCTCACCCTCGACTCCGCCGTCGCGACTTCGCCCACCATCGGCAGCACGTTGTCCAGCAGCTTGTCCAGGTCGACCCGCTCGTCGACGGACACCGAGAGCGCCTCGTGCACCATCGCGATCGACGCGACCCTTCGCACGGACTCCGTCAGGGACTGCCGCGCCTCCGGGTTCGACGTGCGCCGGGACTGCAATCTCAGCAGAGCCGCGACCGTCTGCAGGTTGTTCTTCACCCGGTGGTGGATCTCGCGGATCGTCGCGTCCTTCGACAGCAGCGCGCGGTCCCGCCGCTTCACTTCGGTCACGTCCCGGCACAACACGAGCGCGCCCGCCGGCTGACCGTGCGGGCGCAGCGGCAACGCCCGGAACAACACCACCGCACCCCGTCGCGATTCGGCCTCGGTGCGGCTGCCCGGTTTGCCGTCCAGCGAGTCCAGGATCCGGTGCGCGACCTCCGTCGCGTCGAACGGGTCGCGGATCAGCGAACGCGTCAACGGCGCCAGCCGCGTGCCGACCAGATCCGACTCGTGACCCATGCGGTGATAAGCCGACAGGCCGTTCGGGCTGGCGAACACCACGTTGCCCGCCGCGTCCAGGCGGATCAGACCGTCGCCGACGCGGGGGCTCGTGTGCACGTCGGTCTGGCTGTCGACGTGCGGGAACGTGCCGTCGACGATCATCTGGCACAGATCACCGGCACTGCCCAGGTAGGCGACCTCCAACGGGCTCGGCACCCGTGGCGCGGCCAGGTTCGTCTCACGGGACAGCACCGCGATCACGGACGCCCCGAACGTCACCGGGATCGCCTCGCGGCGCATCGGCAGGTCGCGGTACCAGTGCGGGTCCTCCTCGCGGCAGATCCGCACCTCGCGGATCGCGCGCGCCAGCTGCGGGTGCTCGGCGACCGTGAACCGGGTGCCGACGACATCCTCCGGGTGCGCGGTCGGCGCCGTGGTCGGGCGGGCCTGCGCCACGCACACGAAGTCACCGCCCTGCTCGTTGTGCTCGGGCGACACCGGAACCCACAGCAGGAAGTCCGCGAACGACAGGTCGGCGAGCAACTGCCACTCGGCCACCACGGCCTGCAGGTGGTCGGCGGCTTCACCGGACAGGCCGGTGTTGTCGGCCAGCAGGTCGGAAAGTGTGGTCACGCTGGTACTCCTTCTCCGGGCAGCTCAAGTCAACCAGAGCGGGACCTTCCCAGCACCCGGCGGGGCGGGCCTGAGACACTGGTGGGAGACGCGACACGGGAAGGAGCAGGCATGTCGAAGCGAGCCCGCAAGCGCCGCGACCGCCGGAAGAACGGCGCCAACCACGGCAAGAAGCCCAACTGCTGAGTTCGGGCACGAAAAAGGCCCCGGTGCGGAGCACCGGGGCCTTTTTCGTGTCGGCTATTCCGTCTTCTGTTCGAGGCGGACCTCGGTGGTCTCGACGGTCACGTCACCGCGCCGCTGCACCGTCTTGTGGATCGACGCCCGCAGCTTCTGCTTGAACTCGTCGGGCGCCGTGTCCCCGCCGCACTTGCGGTGCAGCAGATGCTTGAGCTGCTCGTCGATGCCGTACTCCTCGAGGCACGGCGGGCAGTCCTCGATGTGCTTGCGCAGCTCCGCGTCCCGCTCCGGGCTGCACTCGCGGTCCAGCAGCAGGTAGATCTCGGCGAGCGCCTCGGAACAGCGGACGTCGTCCTTGTGCGGCTCACGGTCCGCGCTCATCGCACTACCTCCTGCCGTGCGCCGCGGATGAAGCCGCGCTCACGCGCGACATCGGCGAGCAGGTTCCGCAGCTGCGCGCGGCCACGGTGCAGGCGGGACATCACGGTCCCGATCGGCGTGTCCATGATCTCGGCGATTTCCTTGTAGGCGAAGCCCTCGACATCGGCGAGGTACACGGCGAGGCGGAACTCCTCCGGCAGCTGCTGCAGCGCGTTCTTCACGTCGCTGTCCGGCAGCCGGTCCATCGCCTCGACCTCGGCCGACCGCAGCCCGCTGGAGGTGTGGCTCTCCGCCTGGGCGATCTGCCAGTCGGTGATCTCCTCGGTGGGCTGCTGCACGGGCTGACGCTGACGTTTCCGGTACCCGTTGATGTAGGTGTTGGTGAGGATCCGGTACATCCAGGCCTTGAGGTTCGTGCCCGCCTTGAAGGAGGCGAACGCGCCGTAGGCCTTGAGGTAGGTCTCCTGGACGAGGTCCTCGGCGTCGGCCGGGTTCCTCGTCATCCGCAGCGCGGCCGAGTACAGCTGGTCCAGCAGCGGCATCGCGTCGCGCTCGAAGCGCTCGGCGCGCACTTCGGCCGACTCCTGCTCGGAGCCGGACTCGGGCACCGCGGAGTTCTGCGTGCTCGGCAAACCGTTCCCTTTCCCATCCGCGTCGAAGCGGTCGGTACCCGTGGCCGGGTACGCATACGACCCCTTCGAGGATACGCGGGCGGGCCCGGCGGGGCCGGGTACACCGGTCTGCCCCGGGAGGGTGACTCCCTGCACGCGGGGAAGGCGTTCAGCAAGTTTTGACGGCACGTCCTCCACAACACCGCCCGATCCGGTCACATTCCCCGCCCCCGGAAAAGGAGTTGCGTTTCCCCGTTACCGTCCTGCTCATGGCTGGGAAGGGAACGCCCGCGACCGCGCTGCTCGCGAAGCGGAAGATCGCGCACGAGCTGCACGCCTACGACCACGATCCGAAGCACGAGTCCTACGGGCTGGAAGCGGCCGAGGCACTGGGGATCGACCCGGACCGCGTGTTCAAGACGCTCGTGGCCGAAGTGGACGGAAAGCTCACGGTCGGCGTGGTCCCGGTCACCGGCCAGCTCGACCTCAAGGCGCTCGCCGCCGCCGCGGGTGGCAAGCGGGCGAAGATGGCCGAGGCCGGGGCGGCGCAACGCGCGACCGGTTACGTGCTCGGCGGCATTTCCCCGCTGGGCCAGCGCTCGCGGCTGCCCGTCGTGATCGACTCCACGGCCGGGAAGTACGAGACCATCTACTGCTCGGCGGGCCGCCGTGGCCTGGAAGTGGAGCTGTCCCCCGCCGATCTGGTGCGCCTGACGTCGGCGACGGTGGCCGCCATCCGCGCCTGATCAGGTGAGCGGGCGCAGGACCTTCGCCAGCCATTCGTGGACGGTCCGGTGAACGGACTCCAGATCGGCGTCCAGCGCGTGGGTGCCGCGGACGACGACCACCTCGTGGTGCGGTCCCGGCTTCGGGCAGCCGAACGCGTCGGTCTCGCCCTGCACCACCAGCGTCGGGACCTCGACCGCGTCCAGCTCGGCCTGCCTGCTCTTCTCCGGCTTGCCCGGCGGGTGCTCCGGGAACGCCAGGCACAGCACCCCGACCGCCTGCCCCGCGGCGGCCGTGCGGCAGGCGACCCGCGCGCCCGACGAGCGTCCACCGAACACCTGCGGCAGGCCGTCGAACCGGCCGGACAGGTCCTCGGCGACCGCGAGCCACGCGGTGTCCAGCTGGCCTGCCGGCGCCGGCGCGCGGCGGCCGGCCACCCGGTAGGGCTGCTCGACCAGCGCGACGTGCACTCCGGCGGCCTGACCGGCGCGGCAGGCCGCGACCAGGTCCTTCGCGTCGATGCCGCCGCCCGCGCCGTGCCCGAGCAGGAGCACCGCTTCACCGTCGGCGGCGCAGTGCAGCTCGGCCCTGGCCGGGCCGTGGGGCGTCGCGATCTCGATCCGGGTCATGACTTCGGCAGGTCGAAGAGCGCTTCGGAGGCGTCGAGGTCGGTGGCCTGCTCGACGCATTCGAGCAGGTCGGGGCCGTTGTTGCGCACGTTGTTGACCCGGTCGGACACCGGCCGCAGCTCGATCGTGTCCATCAGCCCCAGCGGCGGGGCCAGCAGCTCGCCGACCTCGGTGCGGTCCGGGTCGAGCCAGTCCGCCCAGCGGTGCTCGTCGATGACCAGCGGCATCCGGTCGTGCACCTCGGTGAGCCGCCCGGCCGCGTTCGTCGTGATGATCGAAAACGTGATCAGCTGCGGAGCATCGGCGTCCTTCGGGTCGCGCCAGGTGTCCCAGATCCCGGCGAAGGACAGCGAGTGCCCGTCCGGCCGGGTCATGAAGAACGGTTCCTTCTGCTTGCCGGTGCGCCGCCACTCGTACCAGCCGTCGGCGGGCACCAGGCAGCGCCGTCGCGCGAGCGACTTCTTGAACGCCGGCTTCTCCCCTGCCGTCTCCGCGCGGGTGTTGATCATGCGGTTGCCGACCGACACGTCCTTGGCCCAGAACGGCACGAGTCCCCACCGCATCACCCGCAGGCTGCGCACGGCGGGCTCGTCTTCCAGCACCTGCCCCTCGTCGTCGCGCGGATGCCGCTGCACCACGGTGACGACGTTCTTCGTCGGGGCGACGTTGTAGTCCGCGTCGCGTGCCTTGCCGTCCGTCTCGTCCACGGCGTCGAACTCCTGGGCCAGGTCGGCCGGGTTCTTCTTCGCGGCGTAGCGGCCGCACATGTCGCCCAACTCCTTCGGAAACGCCTGCTGAGAACCCATCGTGACACGGGCGGCGCACCTCTGGCGAGCGGGATGGGGGATCATCGGGGGAGCGGAAGGAAGGTGCGGGCTTGGCTGGCAGGACGTGGCGCGATCTGGACGAGAGCGACGTCCGCGTGCGCCCGGGGAAGGGCTCGCGCCCGCGCAGCAAGCGGCGCCCGACCCACGCCGACGCCACGCCCGCGATGGTGATCGCCGTCGACCGCGGCCGCTGGACCTGCGCGGTCGAGAGCGACCCGGAACGCCTGGTCACCGCCATGCGGGCCCGCGAACTGGGCCGCACCCCGGTCGTCGTGGGCGACCAGGTGGGCCTGGTCGGCGACACCACCGGTGACGCGGGCACGCTCGCCCGGATCGTGCGGGTCGAAGACCGCACCAGCCTGCTGCGCCGCACGGCCGACGACACCGACCCCTACGAGCGGGTCGTCGTCGCCAACGCCGACCAGCTGCTGATCGTGACCGCCCTGGCCGATCCGCCGCCGCGGACCGGGTTCATCGACCGCTGCCTGGTCGCCTGCTACACCGGGGGCCTGCGGCCGGTCCTGTGCCTGACCAAAGCCGACCTGGCCAGCCCCGAGGACCTGCTGTCCCGCTACGCCGAACTGGACGTGCCGTCCGTGGTGACCCGTCACGACGAGGACTCCCTGCCGCTCGCGGACACCGTGCACGGCCGGGTGTCCGCGCTCGTCGGGCATTCCGGGGTCGGCAAGTCGACACTGGTGAACCGCCTGGTGCCGGACGCGGAACTGGCCACCGGCGAGGTCAGCGCGATCGGGAAGGGACGGCACACGTCCGTCGCGGCGGTGGCGCTGCCGCTGCCCGGCGGCGGCTGGGTGGTCGACACCCCTGGCGTGCGGTCGTTCGGTCTGGCCCACGTCACCGCCGACGACATCGTGGCCTCGTTCGACGAGTTCGCCGAAGCCGCCGAGGAGTGCCCGCCCGGCTGCGGGCACCTCGGCCCGCCGGAGGATCCGGACTGCATGCTCGACGAGGTCGGGGACCGGCGTCGCCTGTCGTCCCTGCGGCGCCTCCTGGCGTCCCGCGCGGGCCTCGAGGTTTGAGATTTATTCGTTGTGACCACCCAGTCCGGTGACAGACCCGCTTGGGGGACGCCGAACCGAGGGATCGCTGACATGCGCGAGATCGCTCTTCTGGCGGGCGCGCTGGCCCTGGTGGCCGGCACGACCGCGTGTGGTTCGACCGCCGATTCCGGCCAGGGCACCGAGTCCGGGCAGGCCGCCCAGCAGCAGCCCGCGCTGTTCGGCAATGCCCACGAACTGGTGCTGGCCTCGTCCGGCAAGGCCGACCAGGTGCGGACGGCCAAGTTCACGCTCACCGGTTCGATCGCGGGCCAGACGATGGAGGCCACCGGCGAGGGCCGCTTCACCGGAGCCTCGCCCGCGATGGCCATGACGATGAACGCGGCCGGGCAGAGCCAGGAAATGCGGATCGTCGACAAGGTCCTGTACCTGAAACTGCCCCCGCAGGCGGCGGCACAGGCGGTCGAGGGCGGCAAACCGTGGGCGAAGGTCCCCGAGGACAGCGAAGCGGGCAAGGCCATCGGCGCGAGCATGGACCAGGCCGCACAGGGTGACCCGACGCAGATCCTCGACCAGATCGAGGAAGCGGGCACCTGTGGCTCAACTCCGACCAGCTGCCGGTGCAGGTGACGCAGGACCTCTCGCCGGTGATGCAGGCCGCCGGTGTCCCGGCCGAGCAGCAGAACGCCACGATGACGATGCGTTACCACGACTGGGGCGCCCCGGTGAACGTCGCGGCCCCGCCCGCCGACCAGGTGGGTGAACTCAAGACGGTGCGCTGACGCCGTAACGCGGAAGTCTCCCTCGGACATATCTCCGGTAGTCACCCGGAAGTGGGTGAACCGGCCGAGGGGGACTCACCCGCATGAAAAGAACGACCGTGGTCTCCGGGCTCGTGGCGCTGACGCTCGGATTGACCGCGTGTGGCGGGCAGTCCGGCTCCGGGGGCCCCGAGCTGTTCGGGACGCGCGGGAACTGGTCCGGGCGGCGAGCGCGAAGGCCGACCAGGTCCGCACCGCCCGGTTCACGATGACGATGTCCATGGCGGGTGAGGAGATCACCGGCACCGGTGAGGGAACCTTCACGGGCCCGGACACCGCGATGGCCCTGACCGTGACCACCGGCGGCCGGACCGCCGAGATGCGGGTGGTCGACGAGGTGATCTACTTCCAGCTGCCCGAGGATTCCCGGTCGAGGACCGGCGGCAAGCCGTGGGCCACGCTTCCCGAGGGCAGCGAAGCGGCGAAATCCCTCGGCACGAGCATCGAACAGGCCAAGGCGAACAACCCGGCCAAGACGCTGGAGCAGGTGCGGCAGGCCGGCACCATCGACCGCAGCGAGCTGACCACGCTCGACGGGCAACAGGTCAGCCACTACTGGGTCACCATCGACGTCGCGAAGGCCGGGGAACTCGGCCTGATGAGCCTGTCGCCCGAGCAGCGGGAGCGGTTGACCGTCACCTTCCCGATGGAGCTGTGGCTCGACGCCGACCAGCTTCCGGTGCAGGTGACACAGAACCTGACGTCCGTGATGCAGGCATCCGGCGCCCCGGCCGAGCTGCTGAACGCCACGACGGCCGTGCGCTACCGCGACTGGGGCGCGCCGATCACCGTCGAGGCCCCACCAGCCGATCAGGTCGGTGAGCTGGCGATCGGCTAACCCATATGGGGGTAGCCGATCGCGGTGGGCGCGTCGAAGGTCTCCTTGACCGACCGCGGGCTCGCCCACCGCAGCAGGTTGAACATCGACCCGGCCTTGTCGTTCGTCCCGGAGCCGCGCGAGCCACCGAAGGGCTGCTGGCTCACGACCGATCCGGTGGGCTTGTCGTTGACGTAGAAGTTGCCCGCCGCGAACCGCAGGGCCCGGTGCGCCTGCTGCACCGCGGCGCGGTCGTCGGCGAAGACGGCGCCGGTCAGGGCGTACGGCGAGGTGCGGTCGACCAGCTCCAGGATGTCGCCGTAGGACGCGTCGTCGTAGACGTGCACGGCCAGGATCGGCCCGAAGTACTCCGTCGCGAACGCGGTGTGCGCCGGATCGGCCGAGACCAGCACCGTCGGCTCGACGAAGTACCCGATCGAGTCGTCGCAGTGGCCGCCGACCAGCACGTCGAGGTCGTTGTCGCCGCCGACGCCGTCCAGCAGCCGCTTGTGCTTGGCGAACGCGCGCGCGTCGATCACCGCCCCGCCGAACACCGACAGGTCCGTCACGTCGCCGTACTTCACCGTCCGGGTCAGGTCGGCCAGCTCGTCCCGCAGCCCGCTCTCCCACAGCGACCGGGGCACGTACGCGCGCGACGCCGCCGAGCACTTCTGGCCCTGGTACTCGAACGCGCCCCGCACGAGCCCGGCGAGCAGCTTTTCGCGGTTCGCCGAGGCGTGGGCGACGATGAAGTCCTTGCCGCCGGTCTCCCCCACGATCCGCGGGTAACTGCCGTAGGTGTCGAGGTTTTCCGCGATGCGCCGCCACAGGAACTTGAACGTGCCCGTCGAGCCGGTGAAGTGCAGGCCGCCGAACCCGGGATCGGCCAGCGCCACCTCGCTGACCGCCTGCCCGTCACCGGTGACCAGGTTGATCACGCCGGGCGGCAGGCCGGCCTCTTCGAAGGCCTCCATCGTGTAGTGCGCGGCCAGCTGCTGGGTCGGCGTCGGCTTCCACACCACCGTGTTGCCCATCAGCGCGGGCGCGCTCGGCAGGTTCCCGGCGATGGCGGTGAAGTTGAACGGGGTGATCGCCACGACGAACCCGTCCAGCGGCCGGTAGTCCATGCGGTTCCACGTGCCGGGCACCGAGTTCGGCTGCTCGGCGAGGATGCGGCGCGCGTAGTGGACGTTGAAGCGGAGGAAGTCGATCAGCTCGCACGCGGCGTCGATCTCGGACTGCTGCACCGACTTCGACTGCCCGAGGATCGTCGCGGCGTTGAGGGTGTCGCGGTGGCGGCCCGCCATCAGGTCGGCCGCGCGCAGGAACACCGCGGCACGTTCGTCGAAGGGCAATTCACGCCACGCGGGTGACGCCTCCTTCGCGGCGGTCACCGCGTCGGCCACGTCCTCCGTGGTCGCCTGCGCCGAGGTGCCCAGGACATGCCCGTGGTCATGCGGCTGGACGACGTCGAACGCCTCACCACCGGCGAACCGCTTCCGGCCGCCGATCGTCTGCGGCAGCTCGTGCTTGTCGCCCTCCAGCTCGGCAATCCTGCGTTGCAGGGACTCGCGCTCGGGACTGCCCGGCGCGTAGGTCCGGACGGGCTCGTTGACCGGGTCCGGCACGATGGTGACGGCGTCCATTCCTGCCTCCTCTGCGACGACTCTCGTCGTCAACGCTAGAGCAGGTCGAGAAGGAACGGCAGCTCCTGAGGCGCGTACCAGGCCAGTTCGTGGTCCTCGGCCTCGCCCAGGGTGAACTCGGCGTCCGGGTCACCGAGGTCGGCGGCGTCGATGACGTGCGCCGCCGCGCGGACGGCCTCCTCGGCCTCCTCCGCGTCGACGTGCACGGCCGCGACATCGTCGTAGCTGATCGGCCCGGACAGCTTCACGACCGGCGCGTCCAGGTCGGGCCGCGGCGTGGCGGTCTCGACGTCGACCGAGATCACCACTCGCCGGGGCAGCTCCTTGGCATCGTCTTCGGCCGCGCCGATCAACCGCAGCGAGGCGCGCGCGGCATCGAGCAGGGCGGCGTACTCCAGCTCCTCGGTGTCGCCACTGGTGTAGGACTCACGCAGCGCCGGGGTGAGGGCGAACCCCGTCCCGCCGGGCGGCTGCAGCCCGCCGTCCGCCACCAGTCTGCGCAGCATTCCGATCGTGCCCGGAAGGTAGACCCTCACCAGCTCGCACCCTTCAGCTCTTCCAGTGAATCCTCGATCATGCCCGCGAGGACGTCCACATCGGACAGGGCCTTACGGTCACCGTTCAGTCCGAAGTAGACGCCGCCGTGGTACGACGTGACCCCGATCGCCAGCGCCTGGTTACGGGCCAGCGGGATCACCGGGAACATCTCCGCCATCCTCGCCTGTCCCGCGTAGAGCGGCACCTGCGGCCCCGGCGAGTTGATGACCAGCAGGTTGAAGATGCGCCCGGAGAACGAGCCCGCGGCGCGGGCGGCCAGCGCGTGCATCGTCGCCGGGGCGAACCCGCCCACCTTGAGCATCGCGCGCGCGGCCACCGACCGGCCGGAGTCGGCGTGCGCGCGCAGCGTGTGGCTGATGTGCTGCAGGCGCAGCACCGGATTGGGCTCGCCGACCGGCAGGTCCACCAGGTAGGGCTCGACCTCGTTGTTGACCAGGCCCGCCGGGGAGAAATCGACGGTGTCCGCGTCGAGCACGGCCAGCGGCACCAGCGCGCGGACGGTGGACGTTGCGGACACGCCCTCGCCACGGGAGAGCAGCCAGTCCCGCAGCGCGCCGGTGATCGCGGCGAGCACGATGTCGTTGATCGTCACGTCGTGGTCGGCGCGGACCTTGCGGTAGTCCTCCAGGCGCGTGCGCACCACGGCGAACACCCGGCCGCCGGTGACGTGCCGGTTGAGCGGCCCCGACGGAGCGGGCGAGAAGATCCGGTCGAGCGACGCGGCGACCCCGCCGACCGCGTCGGCCACCTTGCCGACCGTGGCGGACAGGTCGCTGAGCACGTCACGCGCGTTCTCGACCAGCTCACCCGGACGGCGGACGGTTTCGCTGACCGCGTCGAGCACCAGCTGGGTGGCGGTGGGCAGGCGGCGCGGCGTCCACGTGTCCTCGTACGGCTCGCACGCCTGCGGCGTCGCGTCGAGGATGAGCTGGCCCAGCTCGACGGTACCGGCGCCGTCCACGACGGACTGGTGTGTCTTGGTGACCAGCGCGACCCGGCCGCCGGAGAGCCCCTCGACGAAGTAGGCCTCCCAGAGCGGGCGCTCGTGGTCCATCGTGCGCGCCATCAGGCGGGCGACCAGGTCGTGGAGCTGGTCGTCGGTGCCGGGTGCGGGCAGCGCGGAGCGGCGGACGTGGTAGTTCAGATCGAAGTCGACGTCGTCCACCCACACCGGGCGGGCCAGGTGACCGGGCACGTTCAGGACGCGCTGGCGGTAGCGCGGCAGGAACGCGAGCCGCTGGCCGATCAGGCACAGCACCTGCTCGTAGTCGAAGCCGTCCCGCGGGCGCTCGAAGACGGCGACGCCACCGACGTGCATCGGCGTCGCCGCGTCCTCCAGGTAGAGGAACGACGCGTCGAGGGCGGACAGGCGGTCGGGCATGCAGCGATCCTGACACATACTGGTTCACTTGCCCCACCCGTCAGCCCGCCACCGCCCTCAACGGAAACGCTGCGCGTTACTAGGCTTTCGCGGGTGGCTGAAACGACCGTCTCCCCGAAAGACCGTTTCCTGACCGTCTACGGTCGCAAACCCGTGCTGGAGGCCCTGGACGACCCGGACCTGCGGGTGGACAAGGTCATCCTCGCCGACACCGCCCGCGGCCCTGCCGCGGCGGAGATCCAGCGCGCGGCGAAGGCGGCGGGCGTACCGGTGCAGCGGGCGAGCGCCCACCGGGTGAAGGTGCTGGCGGGCAACGGCAAGCAGGACCAGGGCGTGCTGGCCGACGTGGTGGCGCCGCGGATGAAGCCGCTCAGCACGGCGCTGGCCGACGCACCGGCCCGGGTGCTGCTGCTGGACGGCATCACGACGCCCGCCAACGTGGGGATGATCCTGCGCACCGCGACGGCGGCCGGGCTCGGCGGGATCGTGGTTCCGCGGCGGGGCGTGGCGGCGCTGGACCCGCTGGTCGTGAAGGCGTCGGCGGGGGTGGCGTTCCGGGCGCCGGTCCTGCGGTGCGCGACCGCCGCGGAGGCCGCATCGATGCTGGTCGAGGCGGGATACGGGCTGTATGCACTGGGCGCGGGTGGCGCGGAATCGCTGTTCGAGGCGCCGCTGGCGGAGCGGGCCGCGTTCGTGCTGGGCGGGGAGACGGGCGGGGTGAGCGAGGAGGTCGCGTCACTGGTGACCGGCTGGTTGTCGATCCCGATGCCCGGCGAGGTCGAATCGCTGAACGTCTCCGCGGCCGCGGCCGTCCTGTGCTTCGAACTGGTCAGGCGGGGAACAACGCACTGAGTTCGGCGAGCGTGCCCTCGACCGACGTATGGTGCACGCCCACCATGCCCGCGGCCGTCGCGCCCTCGATGTTCCGGCGCGAATCGTCCACCATCACGCACGCCGGTGCCGGGAGACCCAGACGCTCGGCGGTGAGGAGGAAAACACGCGGATCCGGTTTGGCGAGACCGACCTCACCGGAGAAGACGAGCGCATCGAAGTGGCGGGCGAGCGGACCGTTCCCGCCGCGACCGTCCGCATTGGACAGGAGCGCGGTGCGGATTCGCTTGCGGCGCAGGTCGTCGACGACTGCGAGAAGATCTTTCGCGTCCGGGTCGGTCAGGACACCGGCGAAATCCAGGATCAGTCCACGCAGCACGAGCCCGACCCTATCGGCCGGGTCACCCCTTCGAGGCACGGCTGTCCGGAACGGACCGCTGGGGCGCTCTAAGGAGCGGCACAACTCGGTGCCTGCCGATTCGAGGGGGATCGTTGACGAGGACACACCTGCTGCCAGTGCACCCGTACGAACCGAACCGGGGCGCACCGGCGCCGGTTTTGATGCCCGAGCAGAGCCGCCCACCGCTCGCGCGAATGCTGGGCCGCGCCGGGGAGCCACTGGAGTTGCGGCACGCTCGGGCCGTACTGACGGCCATCCTGGAGGTCAGCACGGGGCGGCGGTCGCCGGGCCAGCTGCGGCCGGTCCTCACGCCGCGGATGTACCAGTACCTGCGGGCAGCGCCGCCGTCGCGAGGCCCGCGGTACACGGTGAAATCCGTGCGGGCCAGCGAAAGCGCGAAAGGCCGGGTCGAGGTGTGCGGCACCGCCCACGCGGACCAGCGGGCCTCCGCCGTGATGGCGAAGTTCGAACAGACGGAACTGGGATGGCGGTGCAGCTTCTTCCTGCTGGTACAGCCGCAGCCCAGCCCCTGACACGCGCTTCCCCGCTGTGACGTTGGGGGACGGGCCGGCACCGGGCGGGTGCCGGCCCGTCGGAGGGCGCTGCTCAGCGGCGCTTCTTGCCCTTCTTCGCCTGGGTGCGGGCAGCCGCGCGGCGCTCGCGGCGGGTGGAGCCACCGGCGGCTTCCCCGTCGGACGAGGCGGTCGCCGTGCCGCGGGACTGGACGCCGCCCTGCTCGGCGGGGCCCGAGAAGGTCAGGCCCTGCTGCGGGTTCTCGTTGCCGAGTCCCTTGCCGCGCAACGCGTTCGGCACCGCGGGGCGGGCCGGTTCGGGCTGCTGCTCCGGCACGGCCTGCGCGTGGCGGCCGTTCGCCGTCACGGGCGCGGCCGCGGCGGGCGCGGGTGCCGCCGCCTCCTGCGGCTGCGCCGCCTCGACCTGCAGGTTGAACAGGAAGCCGACGGCCTCCTCCTTCAACGAGTCCAGCATCGCGCCGAACATGTCGAAGCCCTCGCGCTGGTACTCGATCAGCGGGTCGCGCTGCGCCATGGCCCGCAGGCCGATGCCCTCCTTGAGATAGTCCATCTCGTAGAGGTGCTCACGCCATTTGCGGTCCAGCACCGACAGCAGCACCTGCCGCTCCAGCTGGCGCATCGCGCCCTCGCCGACCTTGGCGTCGATATCGGCCTCACGCTTCGCGTAAGCCGACTTCGCGTCCTCGACCAGCGCGTCCCGGAGCACGTCGGAACCGAGGTCGTCGTGCTCCTCCATCAGCTCTTCCCAGTCCACCGACACCGGGTAGAGCTGCTTCAAGGCGGTCCACAGCTTGTCGTGGTCCCAGTCCTCGGCGTACCCCTCGGCGGTGGCGCCCTCGACGTACGCGGTCAGCACGTCCAGCAGCATGTGCTGCATCTGCTCGGACAGGTCCTCACCCTCGAGCACCCGGCGGCGCTCGGCGTAGATGACCTTGCGCTGCTGGTTCATGACCTCGTCGTACTTGAGGACGTTCTTGCGGATCTCCATGTTCTGCTGCTCGACCTGCGTCTGAGCGCTCTTGATGGCCCGCGACACCATCTTGTGCTCGATCGGCATGTCGTCCGGCAGCCGCATGGTGGTCATGACCCGTTCGACCATCACCGCGTTGAACCGGCGCATCAGCTCGTCGCCGAGCGACAGGTAGAACCGCGACTCACCGGGGTCGCCCTGACGACCGGACCGGCCACGCAGCTGGTTGTCGATGCGGCGCGACTCGTGCCGCTCGGTGCCCAGCACGTACAGGCCGCCCGCCTCACGGACCTCGTCGGCCTCGGCCTTGGCCTCGGACTTGACCTCCTCGAGCACCTTCGGCCACAGGGCCTCGTACTCGGCGGAGTTCTCGACCGGGTCCAGACCGCGCTCACGCAGCCGCTCGTCGGCGATGATGTCCGGGTTGCCGCCCAGCACGATGTCGGTACCGCGGCCTGCCATGTTGGTGGCGACCGTGACCGCGCCCTTGCGCCCGGCGCGCGCGATGATCAGCGCTTCCCGGTCGTGGTACTTCGCGTTCAGCACCTCGTGCGGGACGTTCAGCTTGACCAGCAGCTTCGACAGGTACTCCGACTTCTCGACGCTGGTGGTGCCGACCAGCACCGGCTGGCCGTTGGCGTGCCGCTCGGCGATGTCCTCGGCGACCGCCTCGAACTTCGCCTCCTCGGTCTTGTAGATCAGGTCCGGCTGGTCCTTGCGGATCATCGGCCGGTTCGTCGGGATCGGCACCACACCCAGCTTGTAGGTCTGGTGGAACTCCGCGGCCTCGGTCTCGGCGGTACCGGTCATGCCGGCGAGGCGGTCGTAGAGGCGGAAGTAGTTCTGCAGCGTGATCGTGGCCAGCGTCTGGTTCTCGGCCTTGATCTCGACGCTTTCCTTTGCCTCGATCGCCTGGTGCATGCCCTCGTTGTAGCGGCGGCCCGCCAGGATGCGGCCGGTGAACTCGTCGACGATCAGGACCTCGCCGCCGCGGACGATGTAGTCCTTGTCGCGCTTGTACAGCTCCTTGGCCTTGAGCGCGTTGTTCAGGTAGCCGACCAGCGGCGTGTTCGCCGACTCGTAGAGGTTGTCGATGCCGAGCTGGTCCTCGATGAAGCCGACGCCCTTCTCGGTGACACCGACGGTGCGCTTGCGCTCGTCGACCTCGTAGTGGGTGTCGCGCTTCATCAACGGCGCCATGCGGGCGAACTCGACGTACCAGCGGGCCGACTGCTCCGCCGGACCGGAGATGATCAGCGGTGTGCGGGCCTCGTCGATCAGGATCGAGTCGACCTCGTCGACCATGGCGAAGTTGTGCCCGCGCTGGACGCAGTCGTCCAGGGTCCAGGCCATGTTGTCGCGCAGGTAGTCGAAGCCGAACTCGTTGTTCGTGCCGTAGGTGATGTCGGCGTGGTAGGCCGCGCGGCGTTCCGCGGGCGTCATCTCGGCGAGGATCGCGCCGACCTCGAGACCGAGGAAGCGGTGGACGCGTCCCATCCACTCCGAGTCGCGCTTGGCGAGGTAGTCGTTGGTGGTGACGACGTGGACGCCCTTGCCGGAGACGGCGTTCAGGTACACCGGCAGCACCGAGGTCAGGGTCTTGCCCTCACCGGTCTTCATCTCGGCGACCTGGCCGAGGTGGAGCGCGGCGCCACCCATCAGCTGGACGTCGTAGGGGCGCTGGCCGAGCACCCGGCGCGCGGCCTCGCGGGCGACCGCGAACGCCTCGGGCAGGAGGTCGTCCAGCGACTCGCCGTCGCCGCCGTCGTGCCGCTCGCGGAACTCGACGGTCTTCGCGCGCAGCTCGTCGTCGGTGAGGTCCTTCACCTCGTCTTCGAGGGAGTTGATGTGGTCGGCGATGTTGCGCAGCCGCTTGATCATCTTGCCCTCGCCCGCACGCAGCAGGCGGTTGAGAACCATCCGGTCGACCTCACTAGCTGTTGGGACGCACCCAGGCTCTGTCCCGGGACCGCGCCGTGTCCGAACCCTGTCCGACCCGTGGTGCGGGTCGTGCGCACCCTCCATCGTAGGGAAGCAGCGTGCGTACGCGCACGCAACGTGCGAACATGCGCGAAACGGCCCGCGCGCGAGACGCGCGCGGGCCGTTTTCGGGCGCCGTCAGTGGGCCAGGCGGATCACTCCGTAGGCGAAGCCCTTGCGCCGGTAGACGACGCTGGGGACGCCGGCCTCGACATCGTTGAACAGGTAGAAGTCGTGCCCGACCAGCTCCATCTCGGAGAGGGCCTGGTCGATGGTCATGGGTTTGGGAGAGTGGTTCTTCTCCCGGACGATGCGGCCGGGGAGGTGTTCGGCGGCCTCGTCGTCCCAGCGCTGCTGGATGGGCAGCTCGATTTCTTCCGCCGAGGCGGCGGAGACCTCTTCGATCACGGGAGCGGGCGCCTCGAGCACTGCGGTGGACGCCCGGCTCGTGGCCGGCGTCGCTCCCGCGGCGGTGGCGCTCGACGTCGCTTCGGCGACGGACTCCGGGCAGCGGCGGCCGTAGTGGACACGCCGGCGGTCGTGCATCTTGCGGAGGCGGTTCTCGAGCTTGTTCAGTGCGGTGTCGAGCGCGGCGTAGAAATCGCCCGCGCAAGCCTCCGCCCGGACGATCGGGCCCTTGCCACGGCCGGTGATCTCCACGCGCTGGCAGTTCTTCAGCTGGCGGCGATTCGGTTCGTGGTGGAGCTCCACCTCGTAGCGGAAGACCTTCTTGTCGTAGCGCTGCAGGCGTTCGAGCTTCTCACCGACATGCGCGCGGTAGTGCTCCGGCACCTCGACGTTACGGCCTTTGACGACGATTTCCATACGCGACCTCCCTCATTGCGGAAACGAGTTCGAGAGCTCTCATGGACGGCGCCGACGCCGCTCCCTCCCCACCGGCCTGATGGCAGAACCGGGGGTCAATGTTCCGTCGGCGCCAGGGTCATCGGCTGTTCACCTCCCTGCCGGCGGGACTTGCTATAGCGCTGCACGCTAGCGCGGTAACGCGGATCACAAAACCCCCCGAGCCGGGGGATGTCACCCAGCGGGATCCGGTGACCGTGCGCGTCTGAACCCGTCCAGGCACGATGACCTGCTGCTCCGTTCGGAGCAGAACGAGGGGCCGGTTTTCACCTTGACATCGCGACGATTCCCGGCGTCCCGCTCGGTGGGTGACGATCGGGTGCGCGAGCCGCAGCACTCCCCTGGGCGCTTGCGGTCGAGCCGCTCCGGCGTTCCAGGGCCTCATGTCCGGACAACGGCCGCGAGCGTGCCCGCGTTCCCGGCGAGGTGTGCCCGGTTGGGTGACATCCGGGTTTGCGGGCGGCGGTGCCGTCGCCGCCTTTACCGGTGATCACCGGTAAAGGCGGCGCGCCCGGGGCGCGCAGGTTTCGCGGCGGGAGTTGAACAACGGTCAGCGCGAACGGCTCGACGGGACCGCCGGGCGCTCAGCCCGCCGACGTGAGGACCAGCGCCACGCCCACCTCCCAGCCCGCGGCGGCGAGCATGCGGGCGCACGTGGCGATCGTGGCGCCGGTGGTGATGACGTCGTCGAGGAGGACGACGGGGGCTCCGGGCGGTGGGCGGCCCCGTTCGTCGAGCCGGACGTGACCGGCCAGATTGGCGGCTCGCTGGTCGCGGTCGAGGCCCACCGCGTCGCGGGCGCCCGAGGACAGCCGCAGCACCGGGGCGACGGCGGCGCCGTGACCGGCACGTGCGAGGTGGTGGGCGCACCGGCGGGCCAGTCGCAGCAGGTGTGCGCCGCCGCGGCGGCGGGATGCCGGGCGGCGGGACGGCGCGGGGACGAGCCACCACGTTCCCTCCGGCGCGGCTCGCGCCCCGGGCAGGCCGGGCAGCGCTTCGGCCAGCGCGCGGCCCAGTGGATCGGCGAGGTCACGGCGGCCCCGTTCCTTGTAGGCCAGCACGAGGCTGCGCGGGATCCCGCTGTAGGGGGCGAGGGCGTGCACGGGAACAGCGACGGTGCTGCGAGGCGCCGGCTGCGGGCGGCTGAGGTCGCCACGGCAGGCCGGGCAGCAGGCGGCACCGGGAGCGCCGCAACCGGCGCAGAGGGCGGGGAGCAACAGGTCGAGGGCGAGACTTCCGAGGTTCATGCGGAGAGTGTGCGCACCGGCGCCGACAGTTTCGGGTCCCTCCCGGTCCCCGGGCCGGAATGTAGATCAAATGGAGTAACCGCCCGCCGAACCCGAACTCAGCGATCCTCCGCCCGCCGCGCGCCCGTCGGCCGCCGGTGCAGCAACTCGAAGCGGGACCACATCGCCTCCGCGGCCTCGATCGACCTGCCCGTGCGCGCGGGGTCGACCGCCGCCAGCTGGGCCACGATCGCCTGCACCAGCGCCATTCCCGCGGTCATCGACGGGAAGAACGTGACCCCTTCGGCCGGCACCATCAGCACCCGCTCGGCGGCCGCGGTCAGCGCGGGGCTCGCGGCGTCGCTGATGGCGAACACCCGGGCGCCCCGGTCGTGCGCCTCGTTCGCGGCTCGGACGGTGCTTTCGTAGAGGCGCCAGAAGCTGATCGCCACCAGCACGTCGTCCGAGGTGATCTTCGCCGTCACGTTCGCCAGTTCGGCGTCGCCCGCGGTCACCGCGTGCACGTCGTAACCGGCGAGCCGGGCGTTGTGCGCGAAGGCGATTCCCACGGCCGCGTAGCTCCCGTCGGCGATGACGACCGTGCGGCCGGCCGCGGCGACCGCTTCGGCGACCGCCCGCAGGTCCTCGTCGTCGAACCGGCGGTTGACCAGCGCCAGGCTGTCCAGGTCCCGCCGCAGTGACGCCGACGCGGGCGAACCGGCGCTGTGGTGCTCCTCGGCCACCTGCGGCGCGCTCAGCGAGGACAGGTAGCGCGCCCGCAACTCCTGTTGCAGCGCGGGCCATCCGGCGAAGCCGAGCGCCTGCGCCGTCCGGGTCACCGTCGCCACGTTCACCCCGGCCAGCTTCGCCAGGTCACCGGTGGATCCGAAGGACGCTTGCCGTGGGTGCGAGACCAGCACCTCGAGCACCGAGGCGGACTTCGGCCGCAACCCGCGCGCCGGTGTCCGCTCGCGCAGCCACTCCTCGAAGCCCTCGTCCGCCACCGATCGCCCCTCCTGACGGCGCTCACCGTATCCCACGCCCGCCTTGTTACAGCCATGCAAAGCGTATTGCAGTTTATTCGTTTTGCAGGCTACGTTGACCCGACCCCGTCACCGAAACGGAAGGCGTGTCATGACCCTGCTGGCACGGCTCGACCGGCTCCCCCTGAGCCGCCCCCACTACCTCCTGCTGCTGATCGGCGGGCTCGGCTACACCTTCGACGGCATGGACTCCGCGGTCGTCGCGTTCCTGCTGCCCAGCGCGAAGGAGGTCTGGGGGCTCAGCAACGGGCAGCTCGGCCTCATCGGGTCCGCGACGCCGTTCGGGTTCCTCTTCGGCGCGATCGCGGCGGGCCTGCTCGGCGACCGCATCGGCCGCAAGAAGGTGATGATGTACGCGCTCGCCTTCTACGCGGTGTTCTCCGTCGTCGGCGCCTTCTCCCCGAACTACGAGGTCTTCCTGGTCGCGCGGATCCTCGCCGGTGCCGGAGCGGGCGCGGAAAGCGCGATCATCGCGCCGTTCCTGTCCGAGTTCGTGCCCGCGAAGCGGCGTGGCTGGTTCGTCGGCGCGCTCGCCGGGTTCTTCTCGTTCGGTTTCGTCGCGGCCGCGTTGATCGGCCGGTTCGTGGTGTCCGCGGTCCCCGAGGGCTGGCGGGTCGCCCAGGTGGTCACCGCGCTGCCGATCGTGCTCCTGCTGTGGTGGCGGCGTTCACTGCCGGAGTCGCCCCGGTTCCTGCTCACCCAGGGCCGCACGGACGAGGCCGAACGCGTGGTCGCCAAGATCGAACGGGACGTCGAGAAGGCGACCGGCAAACCACTGCCCCCGGTTCCGGAGACCGTCACCGAACCGCTGACCAAGACACCCAAGGTCGGGCTGTTCACCGCGCTGAAGTTCCTGTGGAGCCCGAAGATGGCGCGCCGCACCGCGGTGATCTGGGCCGTCTGGTTCGTGATCACGTTCTCCTACTACGGCTTCTTCTCCTGGATCCCGACCCTGCTGGTCGAGCGCGGCATCACGGTGACCAAGAGCTTCGAGTTCTCGATCATCATCTACCTCGCCCAGGTCCCGGGGTACTTCTCCGCGGCGTGGCTGTCCGAACGCCTGGACCGCAAGCACACCATCGCGCTGTACCTCGCCGGTTCCGCGGTCAGCGCGTTCTGGCTGAGCCAGATGAGCGCGCCGTGGTCGATCACGCTCGCGGGCGCGGTGCTCTCGTTCTTCCTCAACGGCACGTACGCCGGCGTCTACTCCTACACGCCGGAGGTGTTCCCGACCTGGATCCGTGCCACCGGAACCGGGTTGTCCAGCGCGTTCGGCCGGGTCGGCAGCATCCTCGCGCCGACGATCATCGGCGTCTCCGCGGCGAGCCTCGGCTTCGCCGGCGTGTTCGGCCTGACCACGGCGGTGCTCGCGGCGGGCGTGTTGTGCGTGATGGTGTTCGGCCTGTCCACCGCGGGCCGGTCGCTGGAAGAGCTGACCGAGGACGGCGCGCCCGTCGCCGCCACGAAGGAGATGACGAAGTGACCGACCTGTCCACAGTGGAACGGCGCGTGACCGAGACGATCGGCGTGCGGCTGTTCACGGTGCTCGCCTGGATCCCGGAGCGTCGCGCGATGCGCCGGGTGTACAGCAGCCATCCGGAGCAGTACCCGGTGGGCGGTGAGAAGACCGTCGAAATCGCCGCGGGATGGCTGGAGCAGTGCATCGGGAAGCAGCAGCCCTACCTGGGCGCGGACCGCGCCGGGGTGCGCGAGGTGTTCGCCGACGCGGACCTGATCGACTCGCTCGGCTGCGGCGCGGTGATCAACGTGCCGGTGGTCGACGGCGGGAAGACGCTGGGAGCGCTGAACATCCTCGACGCGGAAGGCAGCTACGACGAGACCTCGATGGCCGCCGCGGTCGAGCTGGCTCCGCTGGCCGTCCCCGCGCTGCGGGAGGTCACGCGATGAACCTGGTGCTGCGCAACGCTGTGCTGCTCGATCCGGAGACCGGTGACTACACCGAAGGCGACCTGCGGTGCGCCGACGGCCGGATCGTCGAAACCGGGCCCGGACTGAGCGCCGGGGACGCGCGGGTGGAGGACGTGCGGGGCGCGGTCGTGATGCCCGGGCTGGTCGACGCGCACGTGCACGTCACGGCGTCGACCGCGGACCTGGGCTCGCTGCCGTCCACGTCACCGACGTACGCGGCCCTGCACAGCGCGCGGATCATGGGCGACATGCTGCACCGCGGGTTCACCACGGTGCGCGACGCGTCCGGCGCCGACTACGGTCTGGCCGACGCGCAGGCCGAGGGGCTGTTCCGCGGTCCGCGGCTGCTGTTCTGCGGGCGCGCGCTGAGCCAGACCGGCGGGCACGGCGACAACCGCAACCGCGGGACCCGCGTGCACGACGACCATCCCTGCTGCGCCGGTCTCGGTCGCGTGGCCGACGGCGTGGACGCGGTGCGCGAGGCGGCGCGGGACGAGCTGCGCAAGGGCGCGCACCACATCAAGGTGATGGCCTCCGGCGGCGTCGCCTCGCCGACCGACCGCATCGACTCCACGCAGTACTCGGCCGACGAACTGCGGGCGATCGTGGAGGAGGCGGAGGCGGCCAACCGGTACGTCGCCGCGCACGCCTACACCGCGCGGGCCGTGAACCGCGCGCTGTCGCTGGGAATCCGGTCGATCGAGCACGGCAACCTCATCGACGACCGCAGCGTCGAACTGTTCCGCGAGCACGACGCGTTCCTGGTGCCGACGCTCGTGACGTACTGGGCGCTCAAGAACGAGGGCCGCGAGTTCGGCCTGCCCGAATCGAGCTGGCGCAAGGTCGACGACGTGCTCGGCGCGGGACTGGCCGCCCTGGAGCGGGCAGTGCGCGGCGGGGTGCGGATCGTGTACGGAACGGACCTGCTCGGCGGGATGCACCGGCACCAGAACCACGAGTTCCGCCTGCGGGCCGAGGTGCAGTCGCCGCTGGAGATCATCCGCTCGGCGACCTCGGTGGCGGCGGAGCTGGTGAACCTGTCCGGCGAAATCGGCACGCTGCGGCCGGGTTCGCACGCCGACCTGCTCGTCGTCGACGGCGACCCGCTGGCCGATGTGGGCGTCCTGGCCGAGCCGGAGAACTTCCGCCACATCATCCAGGCCGGGACGATCGTCTCCGGCTGAAACCCGTCGTTCTGCCCGGGCGTCCTCAGCCCGGGTAGAACGGCGACGCATTGCCGCCGAAGCTGTGCGGGTGCGGCCGCCACACCTCGCCGATGTCGGAGGCCGTCCACAGGCCCCCGTCGTCGGCCACGACGATCGACCGGCCGGGCGCCGCGGTGATCGCGTGCACCGGCAACGTCAGGTTCGAGATGTTGAACGGGTCCAGCCGCAGGCCGTCGATCGAAATCTTGACCACTGGCTGCGACGGCATGGTCGTGGCGGCGACCAGGGTGTCCTGGCTCAGCCAGTCCACGTCGATCACGCCGCCCAGCGTGCCGCCCTGCAGGATCCGCGGCGCCCGCAGCGTCACCGAGTCCTGCGCCCGCACCACCGACGCCACCAGCAGCTGACCGCCCGCCACGACCGCGGCCCGCGCGCCGTCCCGCGACAACCGCAGCACGCTGATCGGCCCGACCTGCAGGATCTCGTCGGCGTTCACCACCTGCGGCACCCAGCTGCCGTCCGAAATGCGCAGCGCGCGGACCACGGTCTGTCCGTCCACGACGGTCCACACCTCACCGGAACCGTCCGCGGTCGCCGTGGGTCGCCAGGTCGGGCGGGTCATCGTCGCGCCGGCCAGATCGACCGCGGGGGCGTCCTTGCCGAACTGCCCGACCCGCAACCGCTGACGCTCGTCGGCGTACTCCACGACCGCCAGCTGACGGCCGTCGATCGACTGCGCGGCGCTCGCCACCTGGTACCCGCTGCCCTGGCCTGCCGGACCGGAGATCAGCGAACCGTCCCCCAGCGACCGCACCCGCCCGTTCACCGTGACCAGCCCCGGCTGGTCCGCGCTCGGCGACGCGAGCGCGGTGTAGGACGGCAGGTCGCTCGGCACCCACTCCTCGTGCCCGTCCACCAGCGGGGCGCCGTCGGAGAGCAACCGCACCCGGTTGGTCGTCACCGACTGCAGGGACAACACGATCTGCGCGGCGATCAGCCGGCGCACGTCCGCCGTCTGGTCCGCCACCCCGGTCAGCGCGACGACCAGCGCTCCGTCCGCCGCGGTCGTCACGTTGCCCTCGGTGGTCGCGTCCTCGGGCAGTAGGTTGCGCACCGCTCCGACGAGGCTCGACGACGGCCCCGACAGCAGCAGCCCGACCACCCGGCCGGCCAGCCCGGACTGCGGTTTGCCTGCCACGTAACGAAGATCGGGCACCACCGTGTTCGAGTCCTGGGCGAAGAAGAACGCCTGCACCCGGACGTAGTTGGCGTTGAAGTCGCTGTTGGGCATCACCAGGTTCGGCGGCGGGTTCGTGATGCGCCACTGCCCGTCGGACTGGCGGCGCACCAGCAGCTTCAACTCCACCGGCGCGCGCAGCGAGATGAACCCGCCGTCCTCGCGCAGCGTGCCGAGGCCGGTGCCACGCAGCACGACGTTGACCTCGTTGGGGTTCGCGGTGGTGTCCTGGCCCGTCGCCGGAACGGTCGCGAACACGTCATCGATGATCGTGATGAGCTTGCCCGGCGTCCACGCCTTGGCGGCCGCGTCGTCGAGGTACATGCGCGCGGCGGCGTTGTTGCTGATCGGCTGGGCACTGGCGCGCACGAAGTCGCGGACGACGGTCAGCGCGTCCAGGTCCTTCGCCGGCTGCGGCACGTCCGGGTTGACCTGCTGCCCCAGCTCCTGCTGCGGGACGGCGACCGGCTGCGACTCCTCGGGCACGTTCGCGCACCCCGCCGCGAGCACCAGGCAGGCGACCAGGGCGAACAGGCGAGCCGGGAGCTTCACGCGTCCTCCTTGTGCATCTCACCGATCGTGATCGTGTACTCGGTCGGCAGCCCGACCTGCAGGTGCCCGTTGGTCGCCGGGGCGTCGTCCGGCACCAGTGGCAGCGGGCTCTCCTCGAACGGCTCGTCCTGCCTGCGCGGCAACGTCAACCGGAAGCACGCGCCGTGGCCCGGCGCGCCCCACGCCTCCAGCTGCCCGCCGTGCAGGCGGGCGTCCTCGTGGCTGATCGCCAGCCCCAGCCCGGTGCCGCCGGTGCGGCGGTTGCGGGAGGGATCGGCACGCCAGAAGCGGTTGAACACCAGATCGGCTTCTCCGGCCCGCAGGCCGACGCCGTGGTCCCGCACCGTGATCGCGACGGCGTGCTCGTCGGCGGCCAGCGTGAGCCGCACCGGGTTGCCCTCGCTGTGGTCGACGGCGTTGGCCAGCAGGTTGCGCAGGATCCGTTCGACCCGGCGCGCGTCGATCTCGGCGAGCGTCTCGTCCGGCGGCAGCGCCAGCTCGATCTCGGTCTCGGCGTTGCCCGCGATGACCCGGACCTGCTCGACCGCGCGCCGCGCGATCGAGGACACGTCGATGAACTCGGCGGCCAGCTCCTCGACACCGGCGTCCAGCCTGCTGATCTCCAGCAGGTCACCGAGCAGCGCCTCGAACCGGTCCAGCTCGTCGACCAGCAGCTCGGTGGAGCGGGCCAGTCCCGCGGGGAACTGCTCGCGGGAGGCGTGCAGCACGTCCGCGGCCATGCGCACGGTGGTCAGCGGGGTGCGCAGCTCGTGCGAAACGTCCGAGGTGAACCGGCGCTGCAGCGTGCCGAACTCCTCCAGCTGCCGGATCTGGTGCTGGATGCTCGCGGCCATCTCGTTGTAGGACACCGCGAGCTTGGACAGGTCGTCCTCGCCGGTCACCGGCAGCCGTTCGTCCAGCTCACCGCCGGCGAACCGGGCCGCGGCGGCCGCGGCCTGCCGCACCGGGCGCACGACCTGGCGGGTGACCAGGTTCGCGATGCCCGCCAGCAGCACCAGCAACACCAGCCCGCCGACGAGCAGGGTGTTCTGCACCGTCTGGACCGTGTTCTGCTCCGCGGTCATCGGGAACAGCAGGTACAGCTGGATCGGGCGGCCGGTGCTGGTGACCGGGGCGCCGATGATCAGGTGCGTCGTGCGGACGCCGTCCTCGTCGATGTCGGTGTTGATCTGCCAGGCGACCTGGTTGTTCTCCACGAACCGCTGCAGCCCGTCGGGCACCTTGGTGATCGGCCCCGCCGACTCGGCCGAGTCCTCACCGCCCGCGGTCAGGACCGGCTCGAACGCGCCCGCCGCCGACGCGGCCGTGCCCTGGTCCTCCGATGAACTGCTGGTGATCTTTTTCAGCGCGTTCTGCAGCCGGTCGGCGAGCTGGTCCTGGTCGCTGATGCCGACCAGCTCGTTCTCCGCCGTGCGCACGACCTGGAGGGTCTGCGCGATGGCGGCCTGGCGCTTGGTCTCGGTGAGGCGCTGGGTGATCTGGTTCTGCAGCACCATGCCCAGCACGAGCCCCACCGCCGAGGACAACGCGAGGGTCGAGACGGTCACCTTGAACTGGAGGGACCGCCGCCACAGCACGCCGAACGCGACGGCACGGCCGCGGGCGTACGAGCCCGCGCGGGGGGCCAGCCGCAGCACCGCGCGGACGAAGGCCAGGACTCTTCGCTTCATCGGGGTGTTACGGCGGGCCGGCCTTGTACCCGACGCCGCGGACGGTCAGGACGACCTCGGGGTGCTCGGGGTCCTTCTCGACCTTCGAGCGCAACCGCTGCACGTGCACGTTGACCAGGCGGGTGTCGGCGGCGTGCCGGTAGCCCCACACCTGCTCCAGCAGGACCTCGCGGGTGAAGACCTGGCGCGGCTTGCGGGCCAGGGCGACCAGCAGGTCGAACTCCAGCGGGGTGAGCGGGATGGCCTTGCCCTCGCGGGTCACCTCGTGGCCGGGCACGTCGATGGCGAGGTCGCCGATCGTCAGCGTCTCGGCAGGCTCGGCCTCGGTGCGCCGCAGCCGCGCCCGCACGCGCGCGACCAGCTCCTTCGGCTTGAACGGCTTGACGACGTAGTCGTCGGCGCCGGATTCCAGGCCCAGCACTATGTCGACCGTGTCGCTCTTGGCGGTGAGCATGACGATCGGCACGCCCGATTCGGCACGGATCGCCTTGCAGACGTCGATGCCGTTCATGCCGGGCAGCATCAGGTCGAGCAGCACGAGATCGGGCTTGAGCTCCCGCAGGGCGGGCAGCGCCCGGGAGCCGTCCGCCACCACCGCGGTGTCGAACCCCTCGCCGCGCAGCACGATGGTGAGCATCTCCGCGAGAGCGGGGTCGTCGTCGACGACCAACACACGTGCCTTCATGACCACATATTCGCACTACGGAGACCGTTCGTGACGGCCGACCCTGCGAACGGCTCACGAACCCGCACGCCGGTTAGCCCGGATGGACCAGCCCGCCGACGAGGGCACCGTGGTCGACGCCCGCCGCGCCGTCCACGACCCGCCAACCGGACAACCAGGACAGCGCGGCGAGCTCGTCGTAGACGGCCGCGCAGCGGGCCTGGAGGTCGTCGTCGGACTCGTAGGCGTCCTTGGCCCGGCCGGCCTCCGCGGCGGCCCGCTTCTCGGCCCGCTCGGCGGCGACGGCGGTCGGGACTTTCAGCAGGATCTGCGCGTCCGGGACCGGCAGGCCGAAACGGTCGATCTCGATCTCCCGAACCCAGCGGACGAACTCGCCGTCGGCGCGCTGCCGCAGGCGGGCCGCGCCGTAGGCGGCGTTCGAGGCGACATACCGGTCGAGCAGGACGACGTCGTGGGTGTACAGGCCGGCGCGGATTTCGGGCGCGGCTTCGCGGCGGTCGAGGGCGTAGAGCAGGCCCATGCCGTAGACGGAGTCGGTGAGGTCCCCGTGACGGCGGTGCAGGCCCTCGCGGACCAGATCGGCGTGGACGCTGCGGCCGTACCGGGGGAAGGCGAAGGTGGCGACCGTGTGCCCCTGGTCGTGCAACGCCTTGGTGAGGCCGTCGGCCAGCGTGCGCTTGCCCGCCCCGTCGAGCCCCTCGATGACCACGAGTTTTCCCACGCGGTCAGGTTAACGGGATGCCGTCAGCGCACTTCCAGGCCGTGGGCCTTGGCCGCCTCGGCCTGGCGCTGATCACGGGTGACCATCACGACCGGCTCGCCGCGGGTCAGCGGCACGGTGTCGTTCAGAGCCACCGCGAGATGGATGGCATCCAGGGTCCGCAGCGGGTGGTTCTCGGTCACGAGCCGCCGTGCGGCGGGCAGGATCCGGGACGGCACCAAGGGAATGACCCCGAGCAGCTCGGACCGGGCGTCTACGTCGAACTGGTTCAGGAACTGGCGTCCGTCGGGGATGCGGCCCGCACGCTTCGCGGTGGTCATGGCGCTGGCGAACTCGACGCGGGCGAGTTCGCTCGTGAGCACCCTGCAACGCCCGCTCAGCAACAGCTCACGCAGCTCGGCGTGTCCGGGTTCGTCCGCGAGGTAAGCGGTGACGATCGCACTCGTGTCGGCGTAGACGACGGTCACCACTCACCACGCGTCCAGTCCAGGGCCTCGCTCACCGAGGTACCCCATCCCGCCGACACGCGCTCAAGTTCGTCGTGGCCCGGAGCGGGCCCGTCGGGCTCGAAGGTGACGAGCTTCCCATCTGCGAGGAGCCGCCGGTGCCACTCCTGCGGCGTCTCCTCTTGTCCCACGCCGGCGCGGAGCCACTCCGTGGCCAGTTCGTTCACGCTGCGCCCCTCGGCCTCGGCTCTGGCCTTCAACCGGGTGTGCAGTTCGGGGTCGACCCTGAGGATCAGTTGCTGCTTCACCCCACGATGCTATCACAAACCCGAACGGATGATAGCACCGCAGAGCGGCAGGACGCGGTCAGTAGCGGTAGTGGTCGGACTTGAACGGGCCCTCGACGTCGACGTCGATGTACTCGGCCTGGTCCTTGGTCAGCTTGGTCAGTTCGCCGCCCAGGGCCTGGAGGTGGATCTTGGCCACCTTCTCGTCCAGTTTCTTGGGCAGGCGGTAGACCTCGTTGTCGTACTCCTCGGGCTTGGTGAACAGCTCCACCTGCGCGATGACCTGGTTGGAGAAGCTGTTCGACATCACGAAGCTGGGATGCCCGGTCGCGTTGCCCAGGTTCAGCAGGCGGCCCTCGGACAGCACCAGGATCGAATGCCCATCCGGGAAGACCCATTCGTCGACCTGCGGCTTGATGTTGATCCGCCGCACGCCGGGGTAGCGGGTCAGGCCGGCGATGTCGATCTCGTTGTCGAAGTGGCCGATGTTGCCCACGATCGTCTGGTGCTTCATCTTGGCCATGTGCTCGGCCAGCACCACGTCCTTGTTCCCGGTCGTGGTGATGACGATGTCGGCCTCGCCCAGCGCCGACTCCAGCGTCTTGACCTGGTAGCCGTCCATCGCCGCCTGCAACGCGCAGATCGGGTCGATCTCGGTCACGATCACCCGCGCGCCCTGCCCGGACAGCGACTCCGCCGCGCCCTTGCCCACGTCACCGTAACCACACACCACCGCGACCTTGCCGCCGATCAGCACATCGGTGCCGCGGTTGATGCCGTCGATCAGCGAGTGCCGGATGCCGTACCGGTTGTCGAACTTCGACTTCGTCACCGAGTCGTTCACGTTGATCGCCGGGAACAGCAGCTCACCGGCCGCCGCCAGCTGGTACAGCCGCAGCACGCCGGTGGTGGTCTCCTCGGTCACGCCGCGCACGCCCTGGCCGACCCTGGTCCACTTCTGCCCGTCCGCCGCGAGCGAGGCGCGCAGCAGCTCCAGCACGACCTTCCACTCGTCGGGGTCGTCGTCCTCGGGCTGGGGCACCACGCCCGCGGCCTCGTACTGGGTGCCCTTGTGCACCAGCATCGTGGCGTCGCCACCGTCGTCGAGGATCATGTTCGGACCACCCTCGGCCCAGGTCAGCGCACGCTCGGTGCACCACCAGTACTCCTCCAGCGACTCGCCCTTCCACGCGAACACCGGCACACCCTTGGGCTCCTCCGGCGTGCCGTGCGGGCCCACCACGATCGCCGCCGCCGCATGGTCCTGCGTGGAGAAAATGTTGCACGACGCCCAGCGAACTTCAGCACCGAGCGAGACCAGCGTCTCGATCAGCACCGCCGTCTGCACCGTCATGTGCAGCGAACCGGTCACCCGCGCGCCGCGCAACGGGTTCACCTCCGCGTACTCGCGGCGCAGCGCCATCAACCCCGGCATCTCATGCTCGGCCAGGCGAATCTCCTTACGACCGAACTCGGCCAGCTCCAGATCCGCGACGGCGAATTCCACCCCGTTGCGGGTGTCGTGCCACTTCGCAACGCTTTCGGGGGTCATAGCGGCATTTCCTCCAACGATCGGCTCCACCTGAACAGTACCGTTGTCCGTTCATCGCAGGACACCCGGAAAAGGAGACAGCCGACGTGCCGCTTCCTGGTCCCGACACCCGAGTGGTCGAACTACGCGTGCCGGGCCTGTCCGGTACCAGCGGCGAAGAGCTGCTGGACGCCGCCGGCACGGTGGAAGTCGCCGGGGACGGTGTGGGCCGGATCATCCGCCCGTCGGACCGGCTGCGGCGTCCCGCGCCCGGCCCGGTGCTCCCCGCGCTCGGCCGGTCGGTCCCCCGCACCCTCGAGGGTTACCTGTGGAGCGGCATGACCTCCGGCGGCGCCGCGAAGGCCGCGTGGGCGCTGCTGTTCCCGTTCTCGCTCGCCAACGTGGCGCACTGGATGCTGCCGCCGGTTCCGGGCGGCAGTCGCGCGGCCGCGGTCCTCGGCGGGCTGTGCCGCGGTGTGCTGCGGATCGCGGCACTGCTGCTGACCATGTTGCTCATCGCGCAGGTCGCCGTCGTCACACTGGACCTGTTCGCGGCGCAGTGCCTGGCGCCGGGGCGGCAGTGCCTGACCTGGCTGCCGGGCTGGGTGCGCGATGTCGGCCAGGTCCGCCTCGGCGCGGGTCTGCTGCCCGCGGCCGTGGTGGTCTTCGTGCTGTACCGGGTGTCCGGGACGAACTGGACCGTGCGCGCGCACCAGCCCCCGCCGCCCGGCGACACGTTGCCCGGTGACGTCCTGCGCGGCGACACGGATTCGCCGGTGCTGCGCTGCCTGCACGCGGTCGCCGCGCTGGGCACGGTGGGCCTGCTCGCGATGGGCGGGCCGTTCGTGGTTCCCGGCGACGTCACCGCACGCCTTCTGTGGGCCGCTTCGCTGGTGCTGATCGGCGTGGCTCTCGTGACCACGGCGACGGGGGTCCGTGAACTGCCGAAGTGGGCTCGCGGCGGGCTGTTGTGGGTGTCGGCCGCGCTGCTGGTCGCGGTCGGCGCGCGCGGCGGGGTCGCGACCGGCTCGGACGCGACGGTCGAAGGCGTCGGCGCGGCCCTGATCGGCGCGTGGCTGGTGTTCGCCCTGCTGCTGGTTCCGTCCGCGCTGCTGGCCCGCCGGACCTGGCGGGAGCTGCCGCGGCGGTTGCGGCCGTGGGCGGGTGGCTGGGCGGCGGCGCCCGCGCTCGCCCTGGCCGCGCTGCTCGGCGGCGGGTTCGGGGCGGGGCTGGCGACCGGGCTGCGACGGCTGGCCGGCACCGGCGATGTCCGGCTGCCGGACAGCTACCGGCTGGTGACGTCGCTGTGGGGCGCCGGTCTGGTGCTCGCCGTCGTGCTGGGCGTGCTCGGTTTCGCGGTCGGTGTGCCGTTGCGGCGGCGCCGTCGCGGCGTCCCGGACGTCGTGCGAATGCTGCAGTCACCGGCGGACGAGCAGGCCGCGGCGGCCGCGTGGGCGCGGTCGGCGTGGGAACGGCGGCACCTGCACCACCTGGCGCTCGGCGTCATCGCCGGGCTGTCGCTGGGCGGCGCGGCGCTGCTGGCCGCCTGGTACGGGTTCGGCGCGCTGCCCGCCTGGCTGGACACGCTGTCCGGGGTCGGCGTGTTCGGTCTCGGCGTGCTGGCCGTCGGGCTGCTGCGGGTGGTCTACACCGCCGCGACGAAGCCGGGCCGCAACCGGCACCTGGGCGCGCTGGCGGATCTCGTGTGCTTCTGGCCGCGCGCGGCGCATCCGGCGGTACCGCCGTGTTACGCGCTGAAAGTGGTTCCGGACCTCGCGGCCCGCGCGAAGGAGCACCTAACCGAACCGAACACGCGGGTCGTGCTGGGCGGCGAGAAGCTGGGCAGCGTGCTGGCGGTGATCGCGACCGCGCGGCTCGTGCACACCCTGACGCCTGCCGAGCGGGAACGGGTCGGCCTGCTCAGCGCGGGTTCACCGTTGCAGTGGGGCTACCAGCGGGCCTTTCCCGCGGTGCTGCCGCACGCCGCGCTCGCGGCGCTGCACGGTTCGCTCGACGGACGGTGGCGCGGGCTGGCCCGGGGCACGGACATCTTCGGCGGTGGCGTCACGACGTGGCGCCACCAGGTCGACGGCGACAAGCTGACCGGTGAGGGCTACCTGCCGGAGGGCGGCTGGGGCGCGCTGCCACCCGCGGCACCGGGACCCACCGGAGCCCTCGTCCTCGGCGGTGACCACTGGCTGCCGGACCCGGTGCACCCACCGTCGGGCGCCCGCCGCTGGGCCGCCGGGGTGCTCGGGCACGCCGACTACCTCGTCGACCCCGAATGGGACCAGGCCGTCGCGATCGCGGCGGGGCTGGAGTTCCCCGGCAAACCGGTCCGCGGGGAGGCCGAGCAGGTTCCCCTGTTCCCCGACCTCCCCCGGTTCCACCTGAATTTGGCACGCTGAACAGCTTGCTTCCCGGTGCGGGTGGCGGTGCAAGCTGCTCGGGTGGCGAGGCGGCTCCGCTGTCGAAGGACTAGGGCTTCTTCGGATCGGCGCCGTCGACCGGCATCGGGGTTTCCGTGGCCCGCTTGCCGAGCAGGGAATGCCGCCTGCTGTAGGCGAAGTAGATGACCACGCCGAGCACCATCCACGCCAGGAACCGCAGCCAGGTCAGCACGGTCAGGTTCAGCATCAGCCACAGGCAGGCCAGGATCGCGACGATCGGCACCACCGGCACCCACGGCACGCGGAACGCGCGCGGCAGGTCCGGGCGCGTCCGGCGCAGCACCAGCACACCCGCGGACACCAGGACGAACGCGAACAGCGTGCCGACGTTGACCATCTCCTCCAGCTTGTCCGCCGGGAAGAAGGTCGCGGCGATGGCGACCAGCAGGCCGACCAGCATCGTCGCCCGCGACGGCGTTCCGCGCTCGCTCGTCCTGGCCAGGCCACGCGGCAGCAGGCCGTCGCGCGACATCGCGTAGAGGACGCGGACCTGGCCGAGCATCAGTACCATCACCACGGTCGTCAGACCGGCCAGCGCACCGATCGAGATCACGTTCGCCGCCCAGTTGACGCCGTTCGCGGCGAACGCCGTCGCCAGCGTCTTGTGGCTGCCGTCGCCGGCGTCGGTCGCCAGCTCCGTGTAGGGCACCATCCCGACGACCACCAGCGACACCGCCACGTACAGCACCGTGACGATCGCCAGCGACCCGAAGATGCCGCGCGGCACCGAGCGCTGCGGGTTCTTCGTCTCCTCCGCCGTGGTGGCCACGATGTCGAACCCGATGAACGCGAAGAACACCAGCGAAGCACCGGCCAGCAGACCGAACATGCCGAACGAGCTGCTCGCCCCGCCCGCGATCACCGAGAACAGCGACTGGTCCACACCACTCTCGCCCGCGGACGCCCCGGCGCCCGGCGGGATGTAGGGCGTGTAGTTGTCGCCCTTGATGTAGAACAGGCCGAGCACGATGACGAACAGGACGATGCCGACCTTGACCGCGGTGATCACCATCGACACCCGGGAGGACAGCTTCGTGCCGATGGTCAGCACCGCGGCGAGCGCGAGCACCAGGATCAGCGCGCCCCAGTCGATCGTGACGCCGCCGATGTCGAACGTCGTCTTCGCGCCGTCGCCGAAGATGTAGCCGAGCACCGTCTCCAGGTAGACCGACCAGCCCTTGGACACCGCGGCCGCGCCGACGGCCAGTTCCAGCACCAGATCCCAGCCGATGATCCAGGCCATGAACTCGCCGAACGTGGCGTAGGAGAACGTGTACGCGCTTCCCGCCACCGGCACCGTCGAGGCGAACTCGGCGTAGCACAGCGCCGCGAGCCCGCACGCGATCGCGGCGAACACGAACGCCAGCGACACCGAGGGTCCGGCGTAGTCGCCCGCCGTGCGAGCGGTCAGCGTGAAGATGCCGGCGCCGATCACGACCGCTACGCCGAACACCGTGAGGTCCCAAGCGGACAGGTTGCGGCGCAACCTCGTGTCCGGCTCGTCGGTGTCCTTAATAGACTGCTCGATCGACTTCGTGCGCCACAGCCCGTTGCCTGGCAAGGGTGTCTCCTCCCGGTGTCCTGGGTCTCAGGTCCGGTTGGTCACCTTAACCCGAACGGGTGGAGCAGGCGAATCGGAGGTCAGACAGGTTGACGGTCCAGGTCCGGCTCGAGGTAGATGAGCCGCGCGGCAGGCACGTTTTCGCGAACCCTGGCCTCGGCGGCGTCGATCTCGGACGCCACCTCGGCGAGCTCCAGCCGCGGCGCGAGCGCGAGCTTCGCGGCGACCAGCAGCTCGTCCGGGCCCAGGTACTGGGTGCGGATGTGGATCACCCGCTCGACCCGGCCGCCGGTCAGCGCGTCCACGATGCTCGTCAGTTCGCGGTCGGTGGCGCCCTCGCCGATCAGCAGGCTCTTCATCTCGACGATGAGGATGATCGCGATGATGCCGAGCAGCGCGCCGATCATCACGGTGCCGATGCCGTCCCACACCGGGTCGCCGGTCAGTTCCGACAGCCCGACCCCGGCCAGCGCGAAGACCAGGCCGAGCAGCGCGCCGGTGTCCTCCAGCAGCACCACCGGCAGCTCGGGGGTCCGCGACTGGCGGATGAACTGCCACCACGTCGCGTCGCCCTTGATCTTGCGCGACTCCTTGATCGCGGTGACGAACGAGTAGCTCTCCAGGCCGATCGCGACGACCAGGATGACCACCGCGACCAGCGGACTGGTCAGCGGCTCCGGGTGCTCGATCTTGTGGATGCCCTCGTACAGCGCGAACACCGACCCGAGCGTGAACAGCATCAGCGCCACGACGAACGACCAGAAGTACCGCTCCCGGCCGAAGCCGAAGGGGTGCTCGCGGGTGGCCCGCCGCCGCGCCTGTTTCTGCCCGAGCAGCAGCAGGCCCTGGTTGGACGTGTCGGCCAGCGAGTGCACCGACTCGGCGAGCATGGACGACGACCCGGTGACCAGGAACCCGACGAACTTCGCCACGGCAATCCCGGCGTTGGCGCCGAGTGCCGCGAGGATCGCCTTCGTTCCGCCACTTGCCGACACGCTGACCCCCTGCTGAGTCTTCCCGAATTGTCGGGATGAGCCTAAGGCTTGGGCCGTCAGCGCAGCAGCGGGAGTCCGCCAACGAGCTTGTCGATCTTGTTGCGCGGGCCGACCAGGGCGACCGCGTAGTACTCGAACGCCTCTTCGTCGGTGTTCGCCATCGCCTCGGTGTACTCGGTGTAGGAGCGGCTGGCCTGCGCGTGCTTGGACATGTCGGCGATGAAGATCCCCTCGCGGTTGGCCGCCTTCGTGCGGATCTGCAGCAGCTTCGCCGCATCCGCCGCCAGGATCGAGCAGCCGGTCCAGGGCAGTCCGGTGTGCGGGCGTGCCGAGGCGTCGGTGACGTCGGGGCCGACCAGCTCCGGCATCACCTTGCCGACGGCGGCGCCCAGGCAGGCGGTGGCGTTCGCGACCAGACCCGGCCCCAGCGACGGGTCGGCGACGATCACCCACTTCACCTTGGCCGTGCGGGTGGTGGCGTCGAGTTGAACCTCGACCTGATGTTCTGTGCTCACAGACGCCTAAGCTAGGCAGAGATCTGCGGCATCGCCAGCAATGCCGAACTTAATTCGACGGGAGGCCGGATTTGGCCGGGTTGGACGAACTAGATCAGGCGCTGCTGCGGGAACTGCAGCGCGACGGGCGGCGCACCAACCGCGAACTGGCCGCGGCGACGCACGTTTCGCCGTCGACGTCGCTGGAGCGGGTGCGCGCCCTGCGCGAGCGCGGCGTGATCCGCGGCTACAACGTCGACCTCGACCTGGGCAAGATCGGCCGTCCGGTGCAGGCGCTCATCGCGGTCCGGATCCGCCCGCCGTCCCGGCCGGTCATCGAAGCGTTCCGGGAATGGGCGACGCTGCTACCGGAAACCGTCGGTGTGTTCGTGGTGACCGGCGGCGAGGACTTCCTGGTGCACGTCGCGGTCCCCGACAACGACAGCCTGTACGCCTTCGTCATCGACCGGCTGACCCAGCGCCAGGAGGTCGCCGACGTCCGCACCAACGTCATTTACGAACACATCCGCAGCCGCGTGATCGACCCCGCCTAGCAGCGGCCCCGCAGCAGCGCGACCCCGTCGCCGTCGAGTTCGTCGCAGTAGGCGCCACGGCCGGTCATGGCCATGATCAGCGCCAGCGTGGAGCCGGACACCAGCGGCCCGTCGCCGCTGGTGAACGCGCCGTCCGTGGCCACCAGCCGCAGGCCGTTGATCCGGCCCTTCGCGACCACGACGAGGTCGGTGCCCGCGTAGTACCCGGCGACCCGGGCCAGCACCTCGGGCGGGTAGGCGCGCGAAACACCCAGCGGACGCCGGATGTCCTCGCCGTGCACGACCGTTTCGCCGAGCAGGGCGATCACCGGCAGCGGCGGCTTCGTCCGGCTGGTCAGCACCCCGCGGAACCGCGCGAAGGTGTCTCCCGGCGAATCGCCGAGGTGCCTGGCGATCTGCAGGGCGACCTGCTTGTCGAAGTCGAAGCGGCAACGGATCACCCCCGCCAGCCACCGGACCGGGGTCAGGCTCGCCGAAGCGGTGAGGTGCGCGAGCACCTCGCGCACCGTCAGCCCACTGCACAGCGACGGCGTCCCCCAACGCTGGTCGTCCAGACGAGAAAGATCATCCGCCAGCGCGGCCCGCTCGGCGTGCACCAGCGGCCACAGGTCCTCGGTCATGGTCAAAGGCAACCGGAAGTGGCGCGGAACAGCTGCGTCCGCCCGCTCTCCGCCGGGTGCAGGGCCACCGCCGGATCCGAAGCAGGCACCCACACCGACTGGCCGCGGCGCAGTTCGATCTCCTGCCCGCTCTCCGCCTTCACCCGCACCGAGCCCTGCGTGCACAGCAGGATCTGCGGCTTGCCGTTGTCCAGCTTCAGCGAACCGGTCTCGCCCGCCGCCCACTCGCAGCGGGACAGCTCGAACTCCGGCGCGTCGGTGGTGTAGACCTCGCCGCACGCCGACGGCTCGCCACGCAGCACCGGCATGTCGGCGCAGGTGAAGTCGACGACGCGGAGCAGTTCGGGCACGTCCACGTGCTTCGGCGTGAGACCGCAGCGCAGGATGTTGTCCGAGTTCGCCAGGATCTCCACGGCGGTGCCGTGCAGGTACAGGTGCAGGTTCCCGGCGGGCAGGTAGATGGCCTCGCCCGCGCTCAGCACGAGCCGGTTGAGCAGCAGCGCGGCCAGCACGCCCGCGTCACGCGGGTGCGCCTCGCCCAGTTCGAGGATCGTTCGGCACTCGACGTCGAACCGGCCGTGGTCCTTGACGTGCAGCACGCACGCGTCGAGTACCTCGGGCAGCAGCTCGTCCAGCACCGGCTGCGGCAGCGTGATCCACGTGGTGAACAGCGCACGCAGACCGGCCGAGTCCGGCTGGGCGGCCAGCAGCTCGGTGTACTTCGCCAGACCGGGGGTTTCGATCGCGCGGAGCAGTTCGACGGTGCGCTCCGGCTCGCGGAACCCGGCCAGCGCGTGGAACTCGGTCAGGGCGCACACCAGCTCGGGCTTCGCCGTCGGGTCCGGGTAGTTCCGGTTGGCCGCGTCGCGCGGGATACCCGCGGCCTCCTCGCGCGCGTACCCCTCGGCCGACTGCTCGGCCGACGGGTGCGCCTGCATCGACAGCGGCTCCTCGACGGCGAGGATCTTGAGCAGGAACGGCAGCCGGTTGCCCCAGCGCTCGGCGCACTCCCGGCCCAGCTGCCCGTGCGGATCGGCCTCGACGAGTTCCAGCAGGCTGCGCTCGTCACCGTCCGGACTGATCAGCCGCGACGGGTCACCGGGGTGGGCACCCATCCACAGCTCCGCCTCCGGGTGCGGCGCGGGCACCTCGCGGCCCAGCAGCTCGGGGATGGTCGTCCGGGACCCCCAGGCGTAGGGCCGCACCGCATTGCGCAGCAGCTCCACTGTCTTCTCAACTCCTTGGCTCTACAACCCTCGCCCGATCCCGCGGATTCGGGCTCCCGAACCGGCGTCAGGCGGTCACCGGCTCGTAGTGCCCGGCACCACCCGAGGTGCCGGTCGCCAGCCCGAGGTAGACCGCGGCCAGCTCGAACCGCAGTGCGAGCACCCCCGCGCGAACGGGTTCATCACCGACGATCTCGTCCGCGGGCGCGACCACTCCGGCCCCGGGAAGCGTATGCGAAGCGTCGTGGCGCGCCGCGTCGGCTGCCTGGCCGCTGTGCACGGCCAGCAGCAGCGGGCGGTAGTCCGGCAGCTCGGTGTCGAAATCGGGGTCGGCGAAGATGTCGCGCTCACCCGAACTGCTCACGGCCGCCCGGTGCAGAGCGCGACGGGTCAGCGCCTGCCGGTAGTCGGAGACGTCCGCGACCACGCCCGCGAACGCGCCGAACGCGAAACCCGCGTGCCCGGCGACCGCGACGGCGATCGGGTCCAGGCCCCACAGCAGCGGAATCCGGTCGGCGACGCGCAGCGCGAGCGCCTTGGCGGGATTGGCGAAGGAGTCCCGACCGAGGTGACCGCGTTCGGCCTCGGAATCGAGCTGATCGGCCAGTGCCTGCACGTCGGCGACCAGCAGCCCGAGCGCGTTCGCGGTGAGCAGGCCCGCGGCCAGTCCACGGGCGAACGTCATCTCCGGCGGCACCGGGACGCGCGGGACGAGCTGGATGCCCTTGCCCGCGACCGACGCCGCGACCGGGCCCTCGTTGGGCGCGGACAGCACGACCGTCGCCCCGAACCGCGCGGCCCGCTCGATGCCGGCGGCCAGCTCGCGGTCGAACGGGTCGTCGGTGTGGGCGAAGACGACGTCGAGCGCACCGATCCACGGCGGCACCGCGTCGCTGACCACCACCGGAACCGGGCAGGCGGGCGCGAGCAGCGCGTGCAGCAGCCGGGCGACGCTGCGGCCCACCCCGGGCCGGACGACCAGCACGAGCGCACGCGGGCGGCCCAGGTCGAGCCGGTCGGCCAGCTCGGCGTCCCCGGCGACCTCGGCGGTGGAACGCACCTGGGCACCCGCCATCGCCGCGGCCCGCAGCAGTCCTGCCGTGTCGGCCTCCGCCAGCCGCGCGGGGTCGTCCAGGAGGGTGTCGTCAAGCACCGTCGGCACGGGACTCACCCGGGATCGTGGCCTCGTCGAGCAACAGCACCGGAATGCCGTCCCGGACCGGGTACTCGCGACCACAGGACGTGCACGTCAGCGCGTCGGCCTCGGGGTCGCCCGCCGTCCCGGCGCGCAGCGGCGCGTGGTCGTCGGACGGGCACGCGAGGATCTCCAGCAACTGGGCATCGAGCGCGACAGCCATTGAAACCTCCTTAGCTGCGAACGATCGAGAGGACTTCTTCGGTGAGGGCGCGAACCGCTTCCTCGTCGGCGGCCTCGACGTTGAGCCGCAGCAGCGGCTCGGTGTTCGACGGGCGGAGGTTGAACCACGCCTTGCCCGGCAGCTTCACGGTCAGGCCGTCCATCTCGTCGATCTCGGCGCCGGAGCGGTTCGCGAACGCGTCCTTGACCGCGAGCTGCTTGGCGACCTGGTCCTCGACCGTCGAGTTGATCTCGCCGGACGCCGCGTAGCGGGAGTACGCCTCGGTCAGCTGGGACAGCGGGCGCTCCTGCTCGCCGAGCGCGGCCAGCACGTGCAGCGCGGCCAGCATTCCGGTGTCGGCGCGCCAGAAGTCGCGGAAGTAGTAGTGGGCCGAGTGCTCGCCGCCGAAGATCGCGCCGGTGGAGGCCATCTCCTGCTTGATGAACGAGTGCCCCACGCGGGTGCGCACCGGCTTGCCGCCGTTCTCGGCGACGATCTCCGGCACCGCCTGCGACGTGATCAGGTTGTGGATGATCGTGCCGCCCGGGTCCTTGGCCAGCTCGCGCACCGCGACCAGCGCGGTGATCGCGCTCGGCGACACCGGGTCACCGTTCTCGTCGACAACGAAGCAGCGGTCGGCGTCGCCGTCGAAGGCCAGGCCGGCGTCGGCGCCGACCTCGCGCACCTTGGCCTGCAGGTCGACCAGGTTCTTCGGGTCCAGCGGGTTGGCCTCGTGGTTGGGGAAGCTGCCGTCCAGCTCGAAGTACATCGGCACGATGTCGATCGGGAGTCCCTCGAACACGGTCGGGACCGTGTGGCCGCCCATGCCGTTGCCCGCGTCGACGGCGATCTTCAGCGGACGGCTGCCCGACAGGTCGACCAGCTTGCGCAGGTACGCGGCGTAGTCCGGCAGCACGTCCCGCTCGGTGACGCCGCCCGGCTGGCCCGCGAACTCCGGCACGCCCTGCTCGACGGTGTCGCGGATCTCGGCCAGCCCGGACTCCTGCCCCACCGGGGCGGCGCCCGCGCGGCAGAGCTTGATGCCGTTGTACTTGGCCGGGTTGTGGCTCGCGGTGAACATCGCTCCGGGCATGTTCAGCGAACCGGAGGCGAAGTACAGCTCGTCGGTGCTGCACAGGCCGATCTGCACGACGTCGAGGCCCTGCGAGGTGACACCGTCGGCGAACGCGGCGGCCAGGCCCGGGGACGAGTCGCGCATGTCGTGACCGATCACCACCGACGGCGACTCCGGCTTGATGAGCAGCGCGAACGCGGCACCGAAGTCCCGTACGAGGCCGGCGTCGAGCTGCTCGCCGACTACGCCACGGATGTCGTAGGCCTTGACGATGGCCGACAGGTCTGACACGCGCTCTCCCCGGGAGTTGTCCATGGGCTTCGGATACCCGAGAGCCTACCGGGGGAACGCTCGGTGGATGTGGCGTGACCTACGAGATCGGATCGGGCAGGACGCGCAGGTGCCCGCGACGGCCGGAGGGGCCCTCCGGTTCCGGCGGCGGGGCGGGCTTGTCGGAGCGCCCGGCCTCGCGGACGGCCTCGGCCAGCGCCGTCAGCTCGTCGTCGGACCGGTCCGGGGCGGCGAACTCGCCCTCGTGCCGGACGACCTCCCAGCCACGGGGCGCGGTCAGGCGGAGCGCGTGCTCCTCGCACAGGTCGTAGGAATGCGGCTCGGACGCCGTCGCGAGGGGACCGACCACCGCGGTCGAATCGCTGTAGGCGTAGGTCAGCGTGGCGACGGCCGGGTTCAGGCACCCTGTTCGCGAACACTTTCGTACGCTCGACACGATCGCAGACGATAGCGCTTCCCCCGGGCAAGTGCGCGCAGGCGCACCGGTGGAGGCCACCGACCGAGGCCAACGCGTAACCTTCCGGATGTGTCCATGGCTCGAAGTTCCCGCTACCGGCGGCGTGTCCGCCGGGACCGGCACGGCCGCGGGCTGCGCGGGCCGCTGTACCCGGCGACCCTGCCCGCCGCGGCCAGCCGCGCGGAGAAGTTCGACCAGCTCGTGCTCGACGCGCTGGAGCCCATCGAGGCCCGCTGGCGCGACCAGTTGACCAAGCTCGACGTGGCGGTCGACGACGTGCCCGAGATCCGGCACGGCAGCGCACCGGCCGACGACGGGGTGCTGCACGACGGGATGGTGCCGCTGTCCCGGCTGGCCCCGGCGGGCGTGGACCGCGTGGGGATGCCGACGCGCGCCCGGATCGTGCTGTACCGGCGGCCGCTGGAGGCCCGCGCGAAGGACCCCGGTGAGCTGGCCGAACTCGTGCACGACGTGCTCGTCGAGCAGGTGGCGGGCTACCTGGGAGTCGAGCCGGACATCATCGAGGGCGGCGAGTAGTCCTCGTCCTCCTCGCGGCGCAGCCGCGTCGGCACCGCGGTCAGCAGGGTGAACAGCACGGCCGCGATCTGGACCAGCAGCAGCACGTCCCGCAGCGTCGACGGGTGCTCCAGCGTCACCTCGGCCTGCGTCGTCGGCACCGCGACCGCCACCTGGTGGCCCCAGGCCGGCACGATCGGCACCGGCTTGCCGTCGACCTGCGCGCGCCAGCCGTCCTCGTGCTCGGCGGCCAGCACCAGCAGCCGTCCCGGCACGCCCTCGGACACCCGCACCCGCACGTCCGGCAGGCGCGCGGCGACCGGCGTCACGCCGAGCGTGCTCGTCGGCGCCGGTGCGGTCACCGCCTGGCGCGCGACGCCGGGCGGGATCAGGACGACCTGACCACCGGGTTCGAGCAGCCGCAGCACCGAGCGCCCATCGCTGGTCGGCGCCACCGCCGACGCCAGGTCGGGTGCCATTCCGGCGATCGCACCGGCGTCCGCACCGGCCGGGAGCACCACGAACAGCGCCCCGGAGGCCGCGGCACCGGACAGGGCCGCGCGGGCCCGCGTGGGCTCCGGGTTCGCGAGCGCGTCCTGCCACTCGGCCAGCCGCGCCGGGGACGCCGCGCTGACCGCGAGCTGGTCGTCACCGAAGCGCGGCATCCGGCCGCCCGTCTGCAGGGCCTGTGCGTCACCGGCGTCGAGGACCAGCACCGACCGGCCGGTGCGGGCCAGTTCGGCCGCCTGGTCCCCGGCCAGCGCCGGGCCGCCGCCGGAGTGCAGCGGACCACCGCTGCCGGTCACGACGACACCCACCGCCAGCGCCACGACCAGCACCGCGCCACCGCCGAGAAAGGGCTTTCCGACCTCGCCGCGGCACGCCGAAGCCACGATCCACAGCAACCCGGCCCCGATGACCAGCAGCGGCACGCCAGCGAACCCGGGCGCCGCCTCCCCGCCCTGCAGCGGGGTCACCGTCACCAGCCGCACGACCAGCAGGGCCGCGACGCCGAGGACGACGACCGCGAAACCGGCACCGGCCGCGCGCGAGGGCCGCACCGCGAACGCGATCACGGCGGCCAGCAGCATGGCGAGCCCCACCGGCAGCGCGCCGGAACCACCGGGGTCCAGCCCGGCCAGGTCGACCGCCGTCACCGGATCACCCGGACCGCTCAGGCCGTGCAGCACCAGCGCCGGATGGTTGACCAGCACGGTGGGCCACGGCATCAGCAACGCCAGCGGCACCAGCACCACGATGACCACCGCCGCGGCCCGTTTGAGCAGCGGAGCGGGCGAGGGCAGCACGACGAACCCGATGACCAGCCCGGCCAGCGCGAGCAGGTGCGCCAGCGGCGAGAACGCGCCCAGCAACGCCAGGCCCAAAGCACACAACGACGACGTGTGCAGCCACCGCTGCCCCGGATCAGCCAGCACCCCGGCGATTCCGGCGATGACCGCCGGCAGCAGGATGTGCACGGCCACCACGTCGAGACGCCCCTGCGTCACCCCGGCCGTCGCGGCGGGCAGCAGACCGTAGGCCGCGGCGATCACCGCGCGGACCGGCCGCCGCACCGGCAGGCGCCGCGTCGCGAAGTACGCCGACGCCCCCGCCAGCGGAGCGTCGGCGATCATCAGCAGTGACACGAACCCGTGCGGCGTGAAGATCGCACCGAAGATCCCGAGCACGGCCAGTGCGGCCGGGGCGGCGCTCGCGGTGCCACCGTCCACGGCGTGCCAGCCGGCGAGGTAGGCGGACCAGACCTCGCCCAGCGAACCGGTTTCGAGCAACCGGCCGCCCGCGAGGTCGAAACCGAGCCGTCCCGCGTTCACCGAGAGGCCCAGCGCGGCCAGCACCACGAAAACGCCCGCCACGGGGACGATCCTGGCCACCTTCGACGTCTTGTCCGGGACGTTCACGTTGTCGGGCAAGGCTTCTCCAGTGGGCGGCGACGATCATCGAGGATCTTCCGCCGCAGCCTAGCTGAGCCGATCGTGACTCCGCGCACCCGCACGAGTACCCGGAAACCTGTCACCTCGTTGTGAAGCAGGTGTAAAAAATCCCTTACACAGCCCGCTTTTTGAGCTTGCGACGCTCCCGTTCGGACAGACCGCCCCAGATGCCGAAGCGCTCGTCGTGGGCCAGTGCGTACTCCAGGCATTCGCCCTTCACTTCACAGCCCTGACAAATCCGCTTGGCCTCGCGGGTCGAGCCGCCCTTCTCCGGGAAGAACGCCTCGGGATCGGTCTGCGCGCACAGGGCGCGGTCCTGCCACTCGGGGGGCTCGTCGTTGTCGAAGAGGTCGACGAGCTCGCCCAGCTCCACCTCCGGGCCTTCTCGCCACTCCACGACGTTCCCCCAATCCCTTCCGTCGGATTCCAACCGCATGTCCGCCTCCTCTGCTTCCACGCACTCCCCAGGCTGGCGGTCTTGCATCGCCGTCTCCGTCGCCCCCTTGCAGCAACGAATAACAGCACTGTGATTACACCCGTGTAATGAGGCTAGGTCAAGCGGAGTAGCGAGGTTGGGGGATGCTTCTTCCCGAACGCGCAAGCGGACACGCCGAACATCAACTCGCCGGGATGCGACAGACTGGACCCCGTGCAACGATCCGCGGTCCGACCCAGTCCTGTCTTCTTCGGCATCCTCGCACTCACCGTAGTGGGTGGCCTACTGGCCGCGTTCGGTGACGCGAGCACACTGCTGAGCACCGACCAAGACCCGATGGTGGTAGCGGGCATCTTCATCCTCGTGGTCGCGGGATGGGTGCTCTCACTCACGCTGCACGAGTTCGGGCACGCCTTCGTCGCCTTCAAGGGCGGTGACTACGAGGTCGCCTCGAAGGGTTACCTCTCGATGGACGTCCGGCACTACACCGATCCGGTGCTGTCCATCGTGCTGCCGTTGGTCTTCCTGCTCATCGGCGGCATCCCGCTGCCCGGTGGCGCGGTGTGGATCAACCGGTGGGCGCTGCGCACCCGGAGCGTCGCGTCGTGGGTGTCGCTCGCGGGCCCGCTGAGCAACCTGCTGATCGGCATCGTGCTCGCCGTGGCCGTGCAGCTGATCCCGATGCCGGTCGGCCTGCTGGCCGGGCTTTCCTTCCTGGCGCTGCTGCAGATCGCGACCTTCGTGCTGAACATCCTTCCGGTGCCCGGGCTCGACGGTTACGGCGCGATCGAGCCGTACCTGTCGCCGGAGGCCCGCGAGTTCGGAGCCAAGGCGCGGCCGTGGGCGCCGCTGGTGCTGTTCGCGCTGCTGTTCGCGGTCCCCGCGGTGGGCGACGCGTTCTGGGACCTGGTGCAGTTCCTGTACGGAGTCTGCGGCGGCGACGACCTCGCCGCGGCTGTCGGCCAGTACGCGTTCCTCTTCTGGCGGCACTGAGGTCAGGCCGCGCGGGCGAACCAGGCGTCCGCGCGGCGCACGACCCGCTTGAGGCCGCTGCGCTCGCCGAGGTAGTCGCCGACCATGCCGACGACCGGCAGCATCCCCACGGCCCGGTGGTAGAACCGGCCGTGGGGCCGCTTGTCCAGTTCGTCGGTGATCGCCAGGAGCGAGCGGCCCATCCGCCACAGCGTGCCGCCGGCCGATTTCAGCGTGATGCGCCGGGAGCGGTGCTCCACCTGGGAGAACTCGCCCGCCAGCTTCGCGGTCTCGGCGTCCTCGTCGGCCGAGTCCTCCTTCTTCCCGGCCGCCAGCGCGGGGTCCACGTCACGCTCGAACAGCACCCACGCGACCAGCCGGACCCGCTCGCCGATGTCGGTGACGCCATGTTCCTCGGCCATCGCGGTCAGCAGCAGCGCCTGCGCGGCCGTGCCCAGAGCGTCCTGCACCGGCAGCCGGTCGGCGAGCGCGCCGCCGAGACCGGGGATCGCGGTGACCAGCGAGGTCAGCCTGCCCAGCCGGTTGACCCACCAGTCGACGTGCCGCTCGCGGTCCATCTCCTCCCAAGCCACCGACCCGGGCACGCGCACCGACGCCAGCCCTTCGAGACGACCGGGCGTGCGCAGCGCGTGCAGCACGGGACCGGACGCGCGCACGACCGGCCGCAGCACGGCGACGACCTGACGGTCGGAGATGGCTTCACCCACGGGCGGTCGCACCCTCCTTCGGCGGGACCGCGAGCACGCCACCCAGGCTCATCGCGGCCGGAAGCGCCCCGCCCGCGATGAGCAGCAATGCTCGCCAGTCCTGCAGCAGCACGAGATCGCCGCCGGGTCCGAACAGCCCGACGACCACGATCACCAGTACCCACGCCACCAACGGGGCAAACGCCGCGCGTGGCGCGACGAGCCGCCCCGCCAGCCGGACCAGCAGCGGGGTGGTGACGGCCGCGACGAGCACGGTCACCGGGAACGGGACGGTCCCGCCGACGTAGAGCGGCAGGAAGAACAGTTCGAGCACGGCCAGCAGTGCCGCGTCGACGATCAGCAGCACCAGCAGCAGCCTGGTCATCTACAGCCCTCCGAACAGATCGCGCTCCGCGCCCTCGGCCGGGCCGTGCACCAGTACATAGTGCTCGACCGCTTCGATGGGCTGCGCGATGCCGTTCGACAAGGCGAACGCGGGCGGCCGCACGCTGATCTGCGTCTCGTGCGCGGCCAGCGCGGCGATTTTCGCCTCCAGGTGGTCGCCGACGTCGATCGCGGTGGTGATCTCCTCGTCCGGGGTGGTCGGCAACTCGCCGTCGTGCGGCAGCCGCCACGGCAGGCCGGGCTCTTCGCGCAGCCTCGCGAGCCCACGGGCGAGCGCGTCACGCGAAGCCGCGATGTGGAAGACCCGGTCGAGGTAAGGGGCGTCCCGGACGGCGATCATGGTTACTGCGTGTGCCCGGATGTGATCCGGGTGGCCGTATCCGCCGAAGGCGTTGTACGTGACGACCACCTGGGGGCGCACCTCGTCGAGCACCGCGCGCAACTGGGCGGCCTGCTCCAGTGGATCACCTCCGGAAAACGCCCGCGGATGATCAGCCGACGGCGTGCCCGCCATGCCCGAATCGCGCCATCGCCCGATACCTCCGAGATAACACTGACGGGTCAAGCGCAGGGCCGCGCCGGCGGAGGTCAGCTCCCCCACGCGGTACCCGCCGAGCTGGTCCGCCGCCCACGCGCCGAGCTGGTCCAGACCCTTCGGGATGATCTCCCCTTCTTCGCCGAGAGTGCAGGTCACGAGGGTTGTGTCGACCCCCTCGGCGGCGTAGCGGGCGATGGTCCCGCCGGTGGTGATGCTCTCGTCGTCGGGGTGGGCGTGGACGAGCAGAAGTCTGCGTGCGGAGGAAGCGGTCACGTCTTCAGGCTAATTAGAAGATTGTGTGGCGTTCCTGTCACAGGCTTATGACTAGTCCTTTCGTGGGGTCCACAAAGTGGGATGCGTCGGTTATTCTCCCCCGAGCTACGCACCGCGCCGTAGCAGGGGATATCCGAGAAGGGGCGCCTGTGCACCGAGTGCCGGTGGGGAGGTCGAGCGGCCACGAGCAGCGACGAAGGTCACCCGTTCGAGGTAGGGAAGCTGCGTCACTGTTCCATCACAATCTCACGCTGAGTGGCCGTCTGACCTGTTCCGCTGCCTAGGTTGCACGACTACGGTGAGCAAACTCGATCACCTCGACAGTTCGCCGCCACAGGACGAGGCCGCCTCGTAACCCACGACGGCGTCGAGCAAGGAGAATGAATGCTAGGGAAGACCAAGTTGCGTCGCGCCAGAATCGGCGCGCTCGCAGCTACCGCCGCGCTGGTGCTCGCCGCTTGTGGCGGAGGCGGTGGTGACAACAGTGGCGTGCAGACGGGCCAGGCGTTCGCCGAATGCGACTCCAACGTCAACGCGTGCAACTCGGCCGCGGCCGACCAGCTGCAGGACGGCGGTGACGTCACCTTCGCGATCGAGAAGAACATCCCCAACTGGAATGTGACCTCCTCCGAAGGCAACGTCTTCGAGACCGGCATGGTGACCAAGGGCATCCTGCCCTACACCTTCTACACCACGCCGAACCTCGAGCCGACGCTGAACACCGACTTCATGGAGTCGGCCGAGATCACCAGCACCAACCCGCAGACGGTGGTCTACAAGATCAACCCGAAGGCCGTGTGGTCCGACGGGACGCCGATCAGCGCGGACGACTTCATCTACAACTGGAAGGTCCAGAACGGCAGGGACTGCCCGGACTGCGCACCGGCCAGCACCGGCGGTTACGACGTGGTCGACTCCGTCGTGGGCTCGGACAACGGCAAGACCGTCACCGTGACCTTCAGCTCGCCGTTCACCGACTGGAAGGTCCTGTGGAGCTCGACCGGTGCGATGTACCCGGCGCACCTGGCCGCCCAGCACGGTGACCAGAACACCCCGGCCGGCCTGGCCGAGTCCTACAAGTGGTTCGGCGAGACCCTCCCGACCTGGACCGGCGGCCCGTGGAAGATCGACAACTTCCAGAACAACGTGTCGATCACGATGGTGCCGAACCCCTCCTGGTGGGGCGCCAAGCCGAAGCTCTCGCGGGTGATCTTCCGCATCATCACCGACGCCTCGCAGGAGCCGACCGCCCTGCAGAACAACGAGGTGCAGGTCATCTACCCGCAGCCGCAGGTCGACCTGGTCAACCAGGTGCGCAACATCCCGAACGTGTCCTCCTACATCGGCCTCGGGCTGACCTGGGAGCACTACGACTTCAACCTGAAGAACCCGGCGCTGGCCAACAAGGCCCTGCGTCAGGCCCTCTACACCGCGGTTGACGTCCAGGGTGTCATCAACAAGACCGTCGGCCAGTTCACCGACAAGGTGAAGCCGCTGATGAACCACAACTTCGTGCCGGGCCAGGAGGGCTACAAGGACGTCATCTCGTCCACCGGCCAGGGCACGGGCGACATCAACAAGGCGAAGCAGATCCTGACCAACGCCGGCTACAAGCTCCAGGGCGAGCAGCTGATCGACCCGAACGGCGCGCCGGTTCCCACCCTGCGGATGCGCTACACGGTCGGCAACCAGATCCGCCAGAACGAGTGCGAGCTGTTCCAGCAAGCCGCCAGCCAGCTGGGCGTCAAGGTGGACATCATCCCCACCGACGACCTCGGTGACACCACGAGCAACGGCGACTTCGACATCATCGTGTTCGCGTGGGTCAACTCGCCGTACCCGTACTCGGGTGCGATCCAGCTGTGGAACTCGCAGTCGGAAAGCAACTACGGCAAGTACGTCAACCCCGAGGTGGACAACCTGATCGCGCAGGCCAACGGCGAGACCGACCAGACCAAGGCGGCCGACCTGCTCAACCAGGCCAACCAGATCATGGCTGACGACGCGTACGTGCTCCCGCTGTACCAGAAGCCGACGTTCATCGCGGCGTACGACAACATCGCCAACATCCGCAACAACTCGACCCTCGACGGACCGGTCTACAACATGCAGGACTGGGGCATCCGGAAGGGCTGACCGTCCGGCCGGAGTACATTACCGAGAAGTAATTCGGTGGGGGAGGCCGGCGTCGCCGGTCTCCCCCATCACTCACCACCACAAAACCACCACAGACAGACTTCTCGCGCCGCCCGGTCCGCCGTCACGAGCGGCGTGCTGGTCGAACTCAGCAGGAAGACCTCCATGCTCGCCTTCGCATTGCGCCGGCTGCTCGTGTCGGTGCCGATCCTCATCGTGTCGACGTTCGTCGTCTTCGTGATGGTGTCGCTGTCGGCCAACCCACTCAGCAACCTCATCGCGCGAAATCCGCCACCGCCCCCGCAGACCATCGCGGCCGAGAGGCACCGCCTGCACCTGGACCAGCCGCTCATGGAGCGGTACTGGAACTGGATCACCGGCATCTTCCGCGGTGACTTCGGTCCCTCGGTGAACTCGACCACCGACATCGGGTCCGAGGTGATCTCCCGCTTCGGCGTCACGTTCCGCCTGATCTTCCTCGCGATGGTCATCGCGCTGATCCTGGCGATCGTGGTCGGCGCCGTCAGCGCCGTGAAACAGTACTCCAAGCTGGACTACACGGCCACCTTCTTCGGCTTCCTCTTCCTGTCGATGCCCTCGTTCTGGCTCGCGGTGCTGCTCAAGCAGGCGGGCATCAGCATCAACACGTCGGTCGGTGATCAGGTCTTCTACACGATCGGCGCCAGTTCGATCTACGTGCAGGGCGGGTTCTGGGCCCACCTCACGGACGTGCTGGGGCACATGATCCTGCCGACCATCTCACTCGCGCTGATCTCCTACGCCTCGTGGAGCCGGTTCCAGCGGGCGTCGATGCTCGAAGTGCTCAACAGCGACTACGTGCGGCTGGCCCGCGCCAAGGGCCTGTCCCGCGGCGTTGTGATGCGCCGCCACGCGCTGCGCAACGCCCTCATCCCGCTGACCACGGTCACCGCGCTGGACCTCGCCTCGATCATCTCCGGCGCCGTGGTGACCGAGAAGGTCTTCCAGTGGCAGGGCGCGGGGACGTTCCTGCTGGACGCCATCGCCCAGAGCGACGTGTACGCCGTCGAGGCGTGGCTGCTGATCTCGGCGACCTTCGTCATCCTGTTCAACCTTGTCGCCGACCTGCTGTACGGCGTGCTCGACCCGAGGATCCGCCATGCCTGAGCCTTCGACCACCGAAACCGCCACGACGGCCCAGCTGCGGAACGGCCCGAAGGGCACCGTCGAGCGCGAGTTCACCGTCCAGGAACGCGGCCAGTTCCAGCTCGTCCTGCGCCGGTTCTTCCAGCACCGCCTCGCGGTGGTCAGCCTGATCGTCCTGCTGCTGATCGTGCTGCTGGCCTACGTCGGCGGCTGGCTGTGGAAGTACAACCCCGAGGACATCACCCCGGACAACTCCGAGGGCCCGTCACTCGCGCACCCGTTCGGCACCGACGCGGTCGGCAAGGACATGCTCGCGAACGTGCTGCGTGGTACCCAGATCTCGCTGCAGATCTCGGTGCTGGTGGCGATCTTCTCCACGGTCGTCGGAACCATCTGGGGTGCGGTCGCCGGCTACTACCGCGGCTGGATCGACACGGTGCTGATGCGCATCTCCGACCTGGTGCTCACGCTCCCGCTGCTCGCCGTCGCCGCCGTGCTCGGCCACAACGCCGGTGGCAGCTGGTGGCTGATCGCCGTGGTCATCGCCGGCCTGTACTGGGCCTACGTGTCCCGCGTCGCGCGCGGTGTGGTGCTGTCGCTGCGGGAGAAGGAGTTCATCGAGGCGGCCCGCGCGCTCGGCGCCGGGGACGGGCGCATCATCTTCCGGCACCTGGTGCCCAACGCGCTCGGCTCGGTGATCGTGAACGCGACGATCCTGGTGTCCATCGGCATCCTGCTGGAGACCGCGCTGTCGTTCCTCGGCTTCGGCGTCCGCGCGCCGGACACCTCGCTCGGCCTGCTGGTGAGCAGCGCGCAGACGGCGATCGACACCCGCCCGTGGCTGTTCTACTTCCCTGGCCTGTTCATCATCCTGATCGCGCTGACGATCAACTTCATCGGGGACGGGCTCCGCGACGCGTTCGACCCCCAGCAGACGAAGGTGCGCGCATGACCACGTTCGACTCCCAGACGACGGCCGACCCCGTCCTCTCGGTGGAGGACCTGACCGTCAAGTTCCCCAGCGACGACGGCCTCGTGCAGGCCGTGCGCGGCGTGAGCTACCAGCTGGGCCGCGGCGAGGTGCTGGGCGTGGTCGGTGAGTCCGGCTCCGGCAAGTCGGTCACCTCGATGGCGATCATGGGGCTGCTGCCCCGCACGGCCCGCGTCGAGGGCACGATCAACTTCAAGGGCCGCGACCTGCTCAAGCTCTCCGAGAAGGAGATGACGCGGGTCCGTGGCAGCGGCATCGCGATGGTCTTCCAGGACCCGATGACCTCGCTCAACCCGGTGTACGCGGTCGGCGACCAGATCGCCGAGGCGATCACCGCGCACCACGACGTGCGCAAGGACGTGGCCCGCAAGCAGGCCGTGGAGCTGCTCGACCTGGTCAAGATCCCGAACCCGCAGCAGCGGGCCACGGAGTACCCGCACCAGCTCTCGGGCGGCATGCGGCAGCGCGTGGTCATCGCGATCGCGATCGCCAACCGGCCCGAGGTGATCATCGCCGACGAGCCGACCACGGCGCTGGACGTGACCGTGCAGGCGCAGGTGCTGGACGCGTTGCAGGCGGCCAAGCAGGAAACCGGTGCCGCGATGGTGCTGATCACCCACGACCTCGGGGTCATCGCGGGCCAGGCCGACCGGGTGCAGGTCATGTACGCGGGCAAGGTGGTCGAAGCAGGCACGGTCGACGACATCTTCTACACCCCGCGCATGCCCTACACGCTGGGCCTGCTCGGCAGCCTGCCGCGGCTGGACATCAAGACCGACCGCCTCACGCCGATCGCCGGTTCCCCGCCGTCCGTGGTCAACATGCCGCCCGGTTGCCCGTTCAGCCCGCGCTGCCCGCTGGCCGCCGAGATCTGCGAGAAGGAGGAGCCGTCGCTCGAACCGACGACGGACGGACTGCACGTGTCCGCCTGCCACTTCCGCGACGAGCTGGCCGGCCGCGAACCCACTGACCTGTTCAACCCGACTTCGGTGGACGACGCCGAAGCCGTGGCCGCCGGGGAGAAGAACGAATGAGCCAGAGCGCGGCAGATGTGCTGCCGGAGCAGAACCAGCAGACCCCGGTCCTGTCGGCCCGTGGCGTCGTCAAGCACTTCCCAGTGCGCAGCGGCGGCCTGATCCGGCGCCAGATCGGCGAGGTGCAGGCCGTGTCCGGGGTGTCGTTCGACATCTACGAGCGGGAAACGCTCGCACTGGTCGGCGAGTCCGGCTGCGGTAAGTCGACCACCGCGCGGGTGGTGCTGAACCTGCAGCCAGCCACCGACGGCGAGGTGCGCTTCGAGGGCACCGAGCTGGGCAAGCTGAACCGCAAGGAACTGCAGCGGCTGCGCCGCGAAATGCAGATCGTGTTCCAGGACCCGTACGCCTCGGTCGACCCCCGCATGCCGGTGAACGAGATCATCGCCGAGCCGCTGCGGATCCACGGCCTGTACGAGAAGGGCGGCCGCGAGCGGGTCCGGGAGCTGCTGGCCACGGTCGGTCTGCGGCCCGAGCACGGAAACCGTTACCCGCACGAGTTCTCCGGCGGACAGCGCCAGCGCATCGGCATCGCCAGGGCGCTCGCGTTGCGGCCGAAGCTGCTGGTGCTGGACGAGCCGGTGTCGGCGCTGGACGTGTCCATTCAGGCCGGTGTGCTCAACCTGCTGCAGGACCTGCAGGCGGAGTTCGGGCTGTCGTACCTGTTCGTCTCGCACGACCTGTCCGTGGTCCGGCACATCGCCAACCGGATCGCCGTGATGTACCTGGGCAAGATCGTGGAGACGGCGCCGTCCGAGGAGCTGTTCGAGAACCCCGCCCACCCGTACACGCAGGCGCTGATCTCGGCCATCCCGGTGCCGGACCCGCGCAAGGAACGGTCACGGGAGCGCATCGTCATCACCGGCGACGTGCCCAGCCCGGCCAACCCGCCCAGCGGGTGCCGGTTCCGGACCCGGTGCCCGAAGTTCGCCAACGAGCTGACGGACGCGGAGCGGACCAAGTGCGTGGACGAGGAGCCGCTGCTCGTCGACCGGGGGCAGGGACATCCTTCCGCCTGCCACTACGCACAGGCGAGGCAGTTGATCTGATTTTCGACATCGCGGAAGGGCCTCCGGCTTTCGAGCTGGAGGCCCTTTCTGTGCACGGGTTTTGCGTTACGCGGCTGGGCGCTGCGCGCGGCTTTGCGCTACGCGCGTATCTACTGCGCCGGGCTTCGCTTCGCTACGCCCCGGGCCGAGCGCTTCGCGCCGGCGTTGTCCCTCCCGAACCCGATCTTTCATTGTCTCTGGCGGGGGATCGGGTTGCGGGAGAGGGGTGGCTCGGGGGGTGGGCGGGTTGCGTTGCCGGGTGGCGGTTTGGTGCGTGAGTGTGGGACTCGCCGAACGTGCGCGCGAAATCTGCGTTCCCGTGCGCCGGGGAGAGGGGCTAGCGGCCGCTGCGGGTCCAGTTCACGGCGTTGCCGAAGGGGCCCAGCAGAGGGGGCCCGGCGGTCATGCCGGAGATTCCCTGCCCCGTCGCCAGGGTGTCGGCCAGCTGGAACAGCGGGATGGCCGTGTGCTGGGCCCACAACTCGGGCTCCAGTTCCGCCAGTGCGTCCGCCATCGGCTTCGTTCCGGTCAATGCCTCGTCGATCGTCGTCTGCAGGTTCTCGTCGCAGACGGCTGTCGGGTTGGCCGGGATGACCGCCACGTTCGACGACGGGGTCGACTGGCCGGGTCGGCAACCGAAGCGGGAGGCGAGCACGGTTGCCGCGTCGCCACCGGCCGGGAGCGGGACCACTGCGATGTCGACGCCGACAGCGCCCGCGTTGCCCGCCGACGCCTGCGTGCCCTGGCTCACCGGCAACGCCAGCAGGTTGGCGAACAGGTCACGCGGCTGCGGGTTGAGCGTGTTCACCTGGATGCCCGCCGCGACGAGCTGGTTGCTCAGTTCCTTCGCCATGCTCGCGTACGGCTCCTGCTGCCCTGGCGACGCCACGACGAGCGTGAGCGCCTTGCCGTCCTTGCGCCAGATACCCGCTTCCTTCACATAACCCGCACCGGTCAGCAACGACTCCGCCTTCGCCGGGTCCGGCACGCCGTAGCCCGCCGGAATCGTCGGCGCGTACCCGTCCGCCGAAGGGGGCAGCACCTGCGCCTCGGCCCGCAGGCCGGCCGACGGTCCACCGCCGGCGCCCTCGTCGATCAGCTTGTTGCGGTCCACCAGCGCCGACACGGCCTCGCGGACCTGATCATCGACCAGCGCGCCGTTCGCCGGGCGCAGCAGCACCTCGGCCACGCGTGGGCTCGCCACGGTCTGCAGCTGCACCGAAGGCCCGAGCGCCTGCAACTGGTTCAGACCGGCGCTGTCCGTCCGCGACAGAACGAACTGGTCATTGCCGCTGCGCAGCGCGCCGGCCAGGCCCGTGGCGTCCGACCGGCGCAGCACCAGCTGGTCGACCGCCGCCGGTTTGTCCCAGTACCGCTCGTTGCGCTCCAGGATGATCTCGCCACGCGCGTTGTCCCGCGTCTTGATCGAGAACGGGCCACCGTAGGCGGGGAAACTGTCCTGCAGCGCGCCCTGCCAGCCGCCGGGTGCGTCCTTGAGCAGGTGCTGCGGCAGGAGGTTCGAAAACAGCGTCTGCCAGCCCGGGTACGGCTCCGAGAACTGGACCTGCACACCCTTGCCGCCCTCGCTGGGCTGGATACTGCTGATCAGCCGGTACCCGGCGGGCTGCACGACACCGGGCTGGTCACGCATCGCGTCGGCGAGGTAGACGAAATCCTCCACCGCGATCGGCGCGCCGTCGGACCACGAGGCGTCCTGCCGGATCTGGTAGGTGACCGTGAACGGGTCGGTCGAGGTGACCTCGGCCGAGCGCATCAGCGTCGGGTCCAGCTCGTAGGTTCCCTCGTCGTTCGGCCGGAACACCGACGGCAGCAGCAGCTGCGACAGGGCCGTGGTGATCGTGGACTGGTCGGCGAGGTTGTGCGGGTTGTAGCCGCCGGTGATGTCGTCGACGCCGATGACGATCTGCGACGCCGTCGGCACCGCGGCAGTCGACGACTGGGCCACCGGTGAGGTCACGACCGGCGGTGGCGGGGTGTTGGTGCAGGCCAGCGCGGTCAGCAGCACCGTGACCAGTGCCGCCGCGATACCGCTCTTCCGCACACTGCCTCCCCTGATGAGCCCATGATGGTGTCACAAGGCCTGTAGCCGCGACACCGAGATTGCCAGACCGGCGAGAACCCGCCGTCACCGGATCAGGTACCGCCAAAGGGTTGACGTCGCGAAGCGTGGCCGGGTTCCAGCTGGGCAGAACAAAGGGGACGCCCACCGTGATGGACGTCCCCCCGGTCGCGAGAAGGTCAGCCGCGCGACTTGGCCCGCGAGCGCTCCTTGGCACGCTGGGTGATTTCCAGCGTCACCTTCCGCACACGCACCGCGTTCGGCGCGACCTCGACGCACTCGTCGGCGGCGCAGAACTCCAGCGCCTCCTCCAGGCCCAGCTTGCGCGGGCGCGCCAGGCGCTCCAGCTCGTCACCGGTGGACGAACGCATGTTGGTGAGCTTCTTCTCCTTGGTGATGTTGATGTCGAGGTCCTCGGCGCGCGGGTTCTCGCCCACGACCATGCCCTCGTACACCTCGGCACCCGGCTCGACGAAGAACGTGCCGCGGTCGGCGAGCTGGATCATCGCGTAGGAGGTGACCGGACCGGACCGGTCGGCGACCAGCGAGCCGCTGTGCCGGGTGCGGATCTCGCCCGCCCACGGGTGGTAGCCCTCGAACACGTGGTTGGCGATGCCGGTGCCGCGGGTCTCGGTCAGGAAGTCCGTCCGGAACCCGATCAGGCCACGCGCGGGGAGCACGAACTCGAGCTTGATCCGGCCGGTGCCGTGCCCGCCCATGTCCTCCATGCGGCCCTTGCGCGCGGCGAGCAGCTGCGTGACCGCGCCCAGGTGCTCCTCCGGGATGTCCAGGGTGAGGCGCTCGAACGGCTCGTGCAGCTTGCCGTCGATGGTCCGCGTGACCACCTGCGGCTTGCCGACGGTCAGCTCGAAGCCCTCGCGGCGCATCTGCTCGACCAGGATCGCCAGCGCCAGCTCGCCACGGCCCTGCACCTCCCAGGTGTCGGGGCGCTCGGTGGGCAGCACGCGGATCGAGACGTTACCGATCAGCTCCTGGTCCAGCCGGGCCTTGACCAGGCGCGCGGTGACCTTGTCGCCGCCGTTGCGGCCGGCCATCGGCGAGGTGTTCACACCGATGGTCATCGAGATGGCGGGCTCGTCGACGGTGATCCGGGGCAGCGCCACCGGATTCTCGGTGTCGGCCAGCGTGTCGCCGATGGTGATGTCGGGGATGCCCGCGATCGCGACGAGATCACCCGCCGTGGCCTCCTGCGCGGGCACACGCTCCAGCGCCTCGGTGACCAGCAGCTCGGAGATCCGCACGTTCTGCACGGTGCCGTCCTCGCGCAGCCACGCGACGGTCTGGCCCTTGCGGAGCTTGCCCGCGTGGATGCGGATGAGCGCGATGCGGCCGAGGAAGTTCGACGCGTCGAGGTTGGTGACCAGTGCCTGCAGCGGGCTGTCCGGATCGGCCACCGGCGGCGGCACGTGCCGCAGCAGGGTCTCGAACAGCGGGTCGAGGTTCTCGCTGTCCGGCAGCGCACCGTCGGCGGGTTGTTCCAGGCTGGCCTTGCCCGCGCGGGCGGAGGCGTAGACGACCGGGAGGTCGAGCACCGCGTCCAGATCGGCGTCCTCGATGTCACCCGCGAGGTCCAGCAGCAGGTCGTGGGTCTCCTCGACGACCTCGGCGATACGCGCGTCCGGCCGGTCGACCTTGTTGACCACGAGCACGACCGGCAGACCGGCCTCCAGGGTCTTGCGCAGCACGAACCGGGTCTGCGGGAGCGGCCCCTCGCTGGCGTCGACCAGCAGGACCACGCCGTCGACCATGGCCAGTCCGCGCTCGACCTCGCCGCCGAAGTCGGCGTGGCCGGGCGTGTCGATCACGTTGATGGTGATCGGGCCCTCGTCGGTCTGACGGCGGATCGCGGTGTTCTTGGCGAGGATCGTGATGCCCTTCTCACGTTCCAGCTCGCCCGAGTCCATCACGCGGTCGACGAGTTCGGCGCGTTCGGCGAACGCGCCCGACTGCCGCAGCATGGCGTCGACCAGGGTGGTCTTCCCGTGGTCGACGTGCGCGACGATGGCGACGTTGCGCAGGTCGGTGCGGACCTTCTCGGCGGTGGCTGTGGGCACGCGAGGGCTCCTGAACATTTCGAAGGGATGAATCGCGGGCCCGCTCTGGCATACGCGATCCCCATCAGGATACCCCGTACCACGTTGTGACCAGGGACACGGTAGGTGAACGCTGAGGTCCACCTAACCTGAGGGCGGGCCCCGGAGTCGTGGAGTTGGTGGCGTGGGCAAGAAGGACGCGGACCCGCGCAAGAAGGTCCGCAAGCTCATGAAGGCCGGCAAGGTCAAGAAGAAGTGCTGCCGGTCGAAGCCGCGCTGCAAGAAGTGCCCGGTCCTCGCACTGCAGCGGGCGAAGGCGGACCTGAAGAAGGCTGCCTAGACGGCGAGCGCTTCGTTCACGAGGCGCAACTCGGGCGCCGTCCGGGTGGCGCCGAATTCGACGATCTCGTAGTGGGCCAGATGGTGTTCCCGTAGCGGGTCCGACGCCAGAACCGCCTCGAGTTTGACTCGCGCCATCGGCCGAGTGATGATCACGCAACCGGAATGCGGGGTGCGCCGCCCCGCGGTCAGGAACTCGCCCGACCGGAAGTGCCGGTCCAGCCATTTCGAGTGGTCGGCCAGGTGGTAGTCGACTTCTTCCACCGGGGCCGTGTAGTCGATCAGCACGATGTACATACCTTCACGGTAGACCTGCCGAGGACCCCCGGAAAATGTTTCGCGGCCATGATCCTGTAATTTGCGCGACAGAAGTACACCATTCTCAAGAATTGCTTTTCCGAAGGTAATGGAAATATTGCTTTCGGGCGGGTGCTACGCTGTCCGCATGCGCACGATCGTGACGTTCTGGTGGCCGCCGTCAGGCGGCTCCTCCGACGTGCGCTGACACCCAGCACCCGCGAAGGCCGCCCGCGCAGGCGGCCTTCGTCGTTCCCGGGGCCGTGGCGGGGTGGCCACCGACCTCGAGGAACTCACGATGCGACTCTCCGGGATCACCCCGTCCGGCCACCCCCACCTCGGCAACCACCTGGGCGCGATCCGGCGCTGGGCCTCCGACGGCGGGCCCGGCGACCTCTACTTCGTGTCCGACCTGCACGCCATGACGACCACCCACAACCCGGGCGGGCTGCGGGCGCGGACGAGCGAGATGCTGGCCGTGCTGGTGGCGGCCGGGATCCCGGCCGAACAGGTGTTCGTGCAGTCGGATCTGGCGCGCGAGCTGAGTGCGCTGACCTGGGTCCTGGAGTGCACCTGCAGCTACGGCGAGGCCGCGCGGATGATCCAGTTCAAGGAGAAGGGCAGCGGACAGGCGGGCGTGCGGCTGAGCCTGCTGACCTACCCGGTGCTGATGGCGGCGGACATCCTGCTGCAGGGCGCGGACGAGGTTCCGGTGGGCGAGGACCAGAACCAGCACGTCGAGCTGGCGCGAGCGCTGGCGCGGCGGTTCAACGGCGCCTACGGCGAGGTGTTCACGGTGCCCCGTCCGGTGCTGCCGCCGACCGGCGCGCGGGTACGCGACCTGGCCGATCCGGCACGGAAGATGTCGAAATCGGCGCGGGACGCGGCGGGCGTGGTGTTCGTGCTCGACGAGCCCGACCTGATCCGCCGCAAGGTGCGGCGCGCCGTGACGGATGCCTTCACGGAGGTCGCATACGCGCCGGAGGAGCGCTCCGGGGTCGCGAACCTGCTGGACATCCTGGCCGGCTGCCGGGACGCCCGCCCCGCCGACCTGGCCACGGAGTTCTCGTCTTACGGAGCGTTGAAGGAGGCCGTGGCGGACGCGGTGATCGAGACCCTGCGCCCGATCCGCGAACGAACTGCCGAGCTGCTGGCGGACCCGGGCGAGCTGGACCGGGTCCGCAAGGCGGGCGCGGCGCGTGCGGCGGAGCGCGGCGAGCACCGGCTGAACTCCGCCATGCGGTTGATCGGGGCGGGCACCTAGCGCGGGATGGCCGCTCAGGGCAGTGGTTTCGTGAGCGGCACACCCGCCTCCAGGGCGGCTCGTCGCTGCTGGTGGTCGAACGAACCGAGCACCACATCGACGCCGGGCTCACGCGCCAGCAGGACCGCGACGGCGATGTAGCAGGCGTCGGCGCCGCGCAGTGGGCCGTGGTCCTGGATCAGGCGCACGGCCTCGTCCGTCACCGTCCGGTCCAGCTTGTGCAGCACGATCCCGTCGAGCATCGCGGCCCAGGTGGTCGAGGCGAGCTTGCGCCGCTGCGCGCCGAAGTCCTTCGGGTGCCGCCGGTGGTGCACGCCGAACGCGGCCTCGACCTCGGCCGCGATGATCGCCGGGGCGAGCCAGGTGGCGTCGTCGTTGCGCCACCACCACCGGGCGATGTCGCTGCCCTGCTCGTCGAGGAGCACCTTCGCGGCGAAGGATGCGTCCGCGACGAGGATCACCGGCGGCTGCCCGCGATCACGTCCGTCGTGTCGTCGGCCCCCGCGTGGATCGGCTCTACTTCGACGCGGACCGCCGTCGGCCACACGATGTCGCCCCTGCGGCGCAGTTCCGCGAGAACGTCTTCCTCACCGACGGGCACGACCTTCACGTACGGCTTGCCGTCCTTGGTGATGATGGCCGCCTCACCGGTGCTGACGACCTCTTCGTGGATCGCCGCCATGTCGCGGCGGTAGTCCTTGGTCCCATGCGTCGCCATGGCTGTCCCACTCTCGTGTACCCCCGTAGCAGTCGAGTGTACACCCTCATCGGGCCAGCAGCAGCCGCAGCGCCGGGAGCAGCTCCTGGTCCGCAGGCAGCCAGTCGACGCCGTCCAGGCCCTCCTCGTCGAGCCACCGCAGCGCCTTGTGGTCCAGCGCCTCGGGCCGCGCGCGCTCGTCGGTCAGGGCGGCGGCGAACACGCGGAGCACGAGGCCGGCCCGCAGCGGCACGTCGGGCCCCACCCGCGCGCCGACCGAGACCTCGACGCCGAGCTCCTCGACGCACTCGCGCCGCAGGGCGTCCACTTCGGACTCGCCCGGTTCGACACGGCCGCCGGGCAGCTCCCACAGTCCGGCGACTTCGCGCGGGTAGGCGCGTTGCTGGGCGAGCAGGGATGCGCCCCGCACGATGGCCGCTCCCACGATCACTCTCACGAACCGGAGACGTTACCGCTCGCGCGCCACACGACCTGGAAGCGGGCGCCGCCCTCGGGGGACTCGCCCACCGAGACCGCGCCGCCACGTCGCCGCACCGTCTCGGCGACCATCGCCAGCCCGAGGCCGGTCCCGCCGGACGTGCGCGCCCGGTCGTCGCCGACCCGGTAGAACCGGTCGAACACGCGCTCCCGGTGCTCGGGCGGGATGCCGGGGCCGTCGTCGTCGACGACCAGCCGCACCCGCGAATGCCCCGGCAGCACGGAAACCACGATCTGCGAGGACGCGTACCGGCACGCGTTGCGCAGCAGGTTGTTCAGCACCAGCTCCACTTCGGAATGCGCCGCGTGCGCCCACACCTGCCCGGCCACACCGGTGACACGCACGGGCGGCGATCCCGGCGGCAGCCGGTCCGCGGCGGCGCGGGCCTCGGTCAGCAGCTCGACCGCTTCGGCGGGCGGAAGTTCCCCGGCGTCCGAGCGCGCCAGCGTCAGCAGCCCGTCCAGCAGCGCGGAGAGCCGCTCGGCCTCCTCGAGGATGTCGGCCAGCGTCTCCTGCGCCAGCTCCGGATCGGGGTTGGCGACCGCGACCTCGGCCTGCACGCGGATCGACGCGACCGGCGACCGCAGCTCGTGCGCGGCGTCGCCGGTGAACCGCCGGAGCCTGCGGCTGATGTCCTCTTGGCGCGACAGCAGCGCGTTGAAGTCCGCGGCCAGTGCGCGCAGCTCGTCGTCGGCCTCGGGCAACGGCAGCCGTTCCCCGGTCGGCAACGCCCGGACCGTCCGCCGCATCCGGCTCACCCGCCGCAGCGCGAACCGCACCACCAGCCAGGTCGCGATGGCCGCGAGCACCGCGCCGATGGCCGCCGCGAAGAGCAGCCAGCGCGCCGCCTTCTCGACGGTCAGGTCCTGTCCGAGCAGACCGGTCCCGGCCGCGACGAGGCGCTGTTGCCCGTCCGGCGCGGTCACCACCGAGCCCAGCCACCGCATCCGCGACACCGTGACCTGCTGCCCAGCCTTGAGCGCACGCACGTCACCCGGCCCCAGCCCCGTCGGCCCGCGGCCGTCGACAGGCGTTCCGGCGGTGTCGAGCACGCGCAGGGTCACCCCATCGGGTTGCGCGGGCGTCCGCCCGGCCGAGACGACGGCGGCCGCCGGGTTCAGCGCTGCGGTCAGCTCGGTGTCCACCGACGAGTCCCGCAGCGGCCCGAGCCCCCGCCCGGCCACGATCGCCAGACCGAGCAGGAACGCCAGCGTGACCGCGGCGGCAGGCACCGTGATCCGGAACTGCATGGACCGGCGCTCCCACCACCGTCGGACGAACCTCACCCGGGCAGGACCTCGTCCAGCGCCGCGTCGGAGGCCAGGTAGCCGTGTCCGCGCACGGTCCGCACCAGCGCGCCCGCCCCGACGGCGTCGAGCTTGCGGCGCACGTAACCGACGTAGACCTCGACCACGTTGCGGGTCGCGGCCTGCTCGTCGCCCCACACCGCGCGCAGCAGCTCGTCCTTGGTGACCACCGTCCCGGCCCGTCCGACCAGCACTTCGAGCAGGCTGAACTCACGCGGGCTCAACGCGACCGGATCCTCGTTCCAGCGCACCTCGCGGGTCGCGCGGTCGACCACGAGCCCGCCGATGCGCAGCGGCCCGCGCGTCCCCTCGGCCGAGGCCCGGCGCAGCACCGCGCGGATCTGCGCGACCAGCACGACGAAGGAGAACGGCTTGACCAGGTACCCGTCGGCGCCCAGATCGAGCCCGTCGGCCTGGTCGACCTCGCCGTCCTTGGCCGATACCAGCAGGACCGGCGTCGTGACGCCCTGCGCGCGCAGCGCCTGCAGGACCCGGTAACCGGACAGGCCGGGCAGCATGATGTCGAGCAGCAGCACGTCGAACGACCCGGTCTGGGCCAGCCGCAGGCCGGTGGGCCCGTCCGGGGCGGTGACGACGTCCATGGCCTCCGCGCGCAGCCCGCGGTGCAGCGCCTTCCGCACACCGGGCTCGTCGTCGACCACGAGGATCCGAGGGTTCACAGTTGACAAGCATGCCCGGTTTTTCCTGCTCGGGCGCGCGCTCTCAGCGGTCTCTCAGCATCTCAGGCCGATCTCAGGAGCCGGTTGCGAGTGTTGACGGCGGGGAAAGAGCACACTGGTGCTCGCGACACAGGGAGACACACATGCAGCCGAAGACGAAGGCCATCACCGCGGCGGTCACGGGTTCCGCGCTGGGCGTCGCCGGGCTCGCCTGGCTGGCGATGCCCGCGACGGCGGGGGAAGCGCCGCAGCTGCCGCCGGTCAGCGCCGAGGAACTGGTCCAGTCGGTGCTCACCACCAAGACCCCGGCGCTGAACGGCACCGTCGACGTCGAGAACAACCTGGGACTGCCGGTGTCGAGCCTGCCGGACGGCACGAGTCTCGACATCGACGGCGCGCGGGTGCTGGGCGACGGCGCCGGCAACAGCAAACTGTCCGTCGAGCAGGGCGCGAACGAGCGGACGGTGGTCCGCAACGGGAACACGGTCTGGTCGTACGACTCGAGCGACAACACCGCGACGAAACTGACGGTGCCCGCCGAGGCGCTGCAGCAGCAGTCCGGCGAGTTCGAGGTGAGTGACCCCGCCACGGCCGCGACGCAGCTGCTGGCGAAGGTCCGGGAGAGCAGCACGGTGACGGTCGAGGGCACGGCACGCGTCGCCGGCCGCGCGGCCTACGAGATGGTGCTGACGCCGAAGCCGACCGAGCGCACGCTGCTGCGTGAGGTGCGCGTCGCGGTCGACGCCGAGCAGCGGGTCCCGCTGCGGCTGGCCGTGATGACCTACGGCACCGCCGACCCCGCGTTCCAGGTGGCGTTCAGCGACATCGCGTTCGCGCCGCAGCCCGCGAGCGAGTTCCAGTTCACCCCGCCGCAGGGCGCGAAGGTGACCGAGGAGCAGGCGCCCGCGCAGACGCCGGACCGCGAGGCCGCCAAGGACGCGTTGACGACCACCGGCGACGGCTGGGACACCGTCGTCACCGGAACCTTCCCGGCCGAGTCGCTCCAGCCGCAGCAGGACGGCCGCGGGGAGAGCGTCGACCCGCAGGCCCTGCTGGCGCAGTTCGGCAAGCCGGTCAGCGGCGCGTTCGGCACCGGCTACGTGATCACCACCAAGGTCGTCACCGCGCTGGTCACCGACGACGGCCGGTTCGCCGCCGGTGCCGTGCCGGAGCAGGTCCTCATCGACGCGCTGGGTGCGAAATGACGGAGACGCTGTCGGTGGGTGCCCCGGCCGGGGCACCCACCGCGGGTCCGGCGCTCGCGGCGCGAACCAGGGGGTTGCGCAAGGTGTACCGGACCGCGGTCGCGGTGGACCAGGTCGATCTGGACGTGCCGGAGGGCGCGGTGCTGGGCATGCTCGGGCCGAACGGCTCGGGCAAGACCACCACGATCCGGATGCTGCTCGGCCTGGTCCGCCCGACCGAGGGCGAGGTCGAACTGCTCGGTCACCGGATGCCCGACGCCGCGGGCCGCGCGCTGCCGCACGTCGGCGCGCTGGTCGAGGGGCCGGGCTTCCACCCGTTCCTGTCCGGACGGGAGAACCTGCGCCGGGTCGCGTTCGCCGAACCGCGGTTGTCGTCGGCCGCGATCCCGGGCGCGGTGGACACCGCGCTGGAGCGGGTCGGGCTGACGCACGCGGCGCACCGCCGTTACAAGGGGTACTCGCTCGGCATGAAGCAGCGCATGGGGCTGGCCTCCGCGCTGCTCGTGCCGCGGCGGATGGTCGTACTCGACGAGCCGACGAACGGACTGGACCCGGCAGGCACCCGGGAGATCCGAAAGATCATCGCCGAGCTGCACGCCGAGGGCGTCACGGTGCTGGTGTCCTCGCACCTGCTCGCCGAGGTCGAAGCGACCTGCACGCACGTCGCGGTGCTGCACGACGGCACGGTGGTCGCGCAGGGCGAACTGGACGAGCTGCTGGAATCCGGCTCACCGTCGCTCGAAGTGTCCACACCGGACAGTGAAAGGGCGCTGACGGCGTTGCGGGACAACCGCATCGCGGGCCGCCTGACACCGGATGGTGTGCGCGCGGATCTGACCGCGGCCACCGCGCCGCAGGTGATCGAAACCCTGGTGCGTGCCGGAATCGCGGTGCACGAGGCGAAACGCGCCCGCACCGGGCTCGAGGACCTGTTCGCGCGGCTGACCCAGCGGGACTCCGAAATCGAGGGCCCGCGGGATGTGGACGAGGGGGCGTCATGACGGCGACACTGGACGCGGCGCCGGTGGAGCGGTGGAGTGTGCCGTTCCACCGGCTCTACCGCGCCGAACTGCGGTGGATCTTCCGCCGCCCGCGGACCCTGATCGTGCTGGGTCTGCTGGCACTGATCCCCGTCATCATCGGCATCGGGCTGACGATCGCGGGGGACAGCGCGGGCGGTCCCAGCGGCGGCGGAGGCGGCGACTCGCTGCTTCCCGCCGCGGCTGGCAACGCGCTGGTCCTCCCGCTGGCCGCGCTCGGCTTCACGCTGAACCTGCTGCTGCCGTTGATCGCGGCGAGTTCGGCCGGTGACGCGCTCGCCGGTGAAGCGTCGTTCGGCACCTTGCGGGGGCTGATGCTCGCCCCGGTCAGCCGGGGCAGGCTGCTGATGATGAAGGCGTCGGGGGTCGCCACGTTCACGCTGGCCGCGACGTTGCTGATGGCCGTGGTCGCGATGGCCACCGGGCTGGTGATCAACGGAAACGGGTCGCTGTTCACGTTGTCCGGCAACACGTTGTCCTTCGTGGACGCGCTCGGCCGGGTCGCGCTGGCGGCGCTGTGGGTGACGCTGCAGCTGTGGGCGGTCGCGGCGGTCGCGCTGGCCATTTCGGCGTGCACCGACCACCCGATGCTCGTGGTGGTGTCGATGCTGGCCGGTGTGGTCGTGTCGTCGGTGCTGCTCCTGCTGTCCGCGGTGGACTGGCTGCACCCGTTCCTGCTGCCGCGGTCGTGGCAGGCCATCGCCGACATCCTGCGCGACCCGATCCCGGCCGACCAGCTGGGCGAGGGCGCGATCCGCGCGGTCTGCTACATCGTGATCGGCCTTTCGCTGGCCTACGCCCGGCTTTCCACGAGGGACGGTTAGCCGAGCAGCGCCACGCCGTCGGGGTCGAGGGCGAGGCCGATCTCGTCGCCCGGGTTGACGTCCGCGGACACCGCCGCGACCGCGTCCACCGTTCCCGCCGTCGTCCGGACGGCGAGGCGGACGTGGTCGCGGCGGTGCACCTTGCTCAGCACCTCGGCCGTGTCGCCCTCAGCCAGCCGAAGCCCGCTGGGGCGCAACCCCAGCCGCACCGGGCCGTCGGCCGCCTCGGGCACCACCACCTCACCGAAGGCGCATCGCACGACGCCGTCCGTGGCCTCGCCGTCGATCACCGTGGTCACACCGAGGAACCGCGCGACGCCCTCGTCGACGGGCCGCCGCCACACCTCACGCACGGCACCGGCCTGACGAATCTCCCCCGCCTGCAGCACCGCGACGCGGTCGGCGAGCGTGAAGGCTTCCTCCTGGTCGTGCGTCACCAGCAGCGCGGTGATCTTCGCGCCGTGCAGCACCTCGGCGAGATCAACGGCCAGCTGCTCGCGCAACCCCGCGTCCAGGCCGGAAAGCGGCTCGTCGAGCAGGAGCAGCCGGGGTTCGGGCGCCAGCGCGCGGGCGAGCGCGACGCGTTGCGCCTCACCGCCGGACAGTTCGGTCACGCGGCGCTTCTCGTACCCGGCGAGGCCGACGAGGTCGAGCAGGCGGCGCACCCGCTCGGCCCGGCCGGTCATGCCGTGCATGCGCGGCCCGAACGCGATGTTGCCCGCCACGTCGCGGTGCGGGAACAGCTGCCCATCCTGGAACACCAGCCCGAACCCGCGCTTGTGCACTGGCACGCGGGCGAGGTCCGCGCCGTCCCAGCGGACGCTGCCCGCGGCGATCGGCTCCAGACCGGTGATCGCGCGCAGCAACGTCGACTTCCCCGAACCGGACGGGCCGAGCAGCGCGAGCACCTCACCGTCCGCGATCTCCAGGCCGGCGCCGGACACCGCGGTGAACGAGCCGTACCGCACGGTCAGGCCGGACACGGACAACGCCATGGTCAGAACTCCCCTACCCGGCCGGACGCGAGCCGGTCGATCACGATCACCGCGGCGGCAGTGACCAGCATGAGCAACGCGCACGCCGCGTACGCCATCTGGTTGTTGAGCTGCCCCGGACGCGCGATGAGCGACGCGATCGCGACCGGCAGCGTCGGGGTCTGCGGGCGCGCGAGGAAACTCGTCGCGCCGAACTCGCCGAGCGCGACGACGTACCCGAACCCGGCCGCCGCGACGACGGCGCGGAGGGTCAGCGGCACGTCGATTTCGCGCCACACCCGCAACGGGTTCGCCCCGAGGGTCGCCGCGGCCTGCCTGAGCCGGTCGTCGATCGAGCGCACCACCGGCAGGACGGTGCGAATCACCAGCGGGATCACCACCAGTGCCTGTGCCAGCGGCACCAGCAGCGGCGACGTGCGCAGATCGCCGGGCAGCGCGTCGAGCGTGATGAGATACCCGAAGCCGACGGTCACCGCGGACACGCCCAGGGGCAGCATCAACGCGGCGTCCATCGATTCGCCGACGCCGCGCGCGAGCCGTCCCGGAGCGCGGCGCAGAGCCACGAGCAGCACCGACGCCGACACCCCGATGATCATCGCCAGTACGGTCGCGTCGGTGGCGGTGCGCAGCGAGTTCATCGCCGCCTCCCAGCCGGACACCTGCAACGTGCCGTCGTTGCCGGTGCTCGACAGCGCCCGGTACCCGGCGAGGCTCCAGCCGTCCTCGGTGGACACCGAGCGCACGAGCAGCGCGACGATCGGGGTCAGCAGCAACCCGAGCACGACGACCGCTCCGCCGATCACGGCCCACTCACCGCCGACCGGGCGCCGCGCGGTCTCCCGCCGCGACCGCAACCGCAGCGCGCTCTCCCGGCGCCTGCGCGCGGCCGCGCCGAGCAGCAGCGCGGCGAGCACGGCGGCGATCTGCACGAGCGACAGCGCGGCGGCACCGGTCAGGTCGAGCAGGTTCTCGGTGCGCAGGTAGATCTCGGTCTCCAGCGTCCGGTACCGCGCACCGCCGAGGATCAGCACGACACCGAAACTGGTGGCGCAGAACAGGAACACCACCGCCGCCGCGGACGTGATCGCCGGCATCAGCGCGGGCAGCGTCACCGACCGGAACGCACGCCAGCGGGACGCGCCGAGCGCGCGGGCGGCGTCCTCCGCGCGCGTGTCGAGCAGCGCCCACAGCCCGGCGACCGTGCGGCCGACGACGGCGACGTTGAAGAACGCGTTGGCGAGCACGATCGACATCCAGCCGCCGTCCGTCCACAAGGCACGGAAGGCCAGGCCGACCACCACGGTCGGCAGCACGAACGGGACCAGCACCAGCGTGCGCACGACGGCCACACCCGGCAGCCGGACGCGCGCCAGCAGGAACGCCACCGGCAGCCCGGCGACCACCGCGATCAGCGTCGAACCCGCCGCCTGCGCGACGGTGAACCAGGCCAGCCGCCAGGTCTCGCCCTCGGTCAGCGCGTCGAGCACACCGCCGTCGACGAAACCCAGCCGCAGGATCGCCCCGACCGGCCAGGCGAAGAAGACCACCAGGAACCCGAGCGGCACCGCGGCGAGCGCCGCCAGCCCGAGCCCGGCGCGGCTCACTGGCCGAGCAAGGAGCGCCACTGCTCGATCCACCGCTCACGCCCGGCCTGCACGGTCTCGGCGGGCAGGCTCGCCGGATTCGGCGGCAACGGGGCCGCCGCCGTCCACGACGCGGGCAACGCGACACCCGCACGCGCCGGGTAGACGTACATGTTCTCCGGCACCGTCACCTGGAACTGCTGCGACAGCAGGAAGTCGATCACCTTCTGCGCCTTGTCGGCGTTGGGCGAACCCGCCAGCACACCGGCGTACTCGACCTGGCGGTAGCAGGTGTCCAGCAGCGCCTTCGTGCGCGGCTTGCCGTCGTCGCCGATCTCGGCCGCGGGCGAGGACGCGTAGGACACCACGATCGGCCGCGGTCCCTTGCCGGAGGAACCGGAGAAGTCCTGACTGTATGCCTCCTCCCAGCCCGCGGCGGTGCGCACGCCGTTGTTGCGGAGCTGGGTCCAGTAGCCCTGCCAGTTCTGCTCGCCGTAGCGGGCGACGGTGCCGAGCAGGAACGCCAGGCCGGGCGAGCTGGTCGCCGGGTTCTCCACGACCAGAAGGTCCTTGTACTCGGGCTTGACCAGGTCGTCGTAGGTCGCGGGCTCCGGGATGCCACGCTCGGCGAACCAGGTGGTGTCGATGTTGACGCACACGTCGCCGAGGTCCACCGCGGACAGGCGGTGCTCCGAGTCGACGGCGTAGCGCTGCGGGCCGCGGTCGGCTTCCGGGCTGGTGTAGGGCGCGAAGACGCCCTCGGCCAGCGCGCGCGAGGCGAAGGTGGAGTCGACGCCGAAGGCCGCGTCGCCGATCGGGTCGGCCTTGGTCAGGACCAGCGCATTGGTGAGCGCGCCCGCGTCGCCCTTCTTGACGACGTTGACCGTGATGCCGGTCTGCTGCTGGAAGGCGTCGAGCACCTGCTGCGGCGCGGCGAACGAGTCGTGGGTGACGAGCGTGACGGTCGACGCGGCGTCGTCCGTGTCGTTGCCGGCCAGGGTGCAGCCCGCGGTCAGGGCGGCGACCATGCCGATCAGAACGCCCGTGCGGAATCTCATGACCACTCCTCGCTAGGGCCGGCGAGAAAGGTCGGGCCTCCCTGCGCCGGCATGATCCGGATCAGGTGCGGACGGTCGCGGGACGAACCCGCCTCTCAGCCCGGATCACCGGACTCCCGTGGCAACCGTGCAGCGTACCCGCTGCCGTACCACCATGGAGAACATGGCGGAACTACTCAGCGAAACCGACATCACCGAGGCCCTCAACAAGCTGCCGTACTGGCAGCGCGCGGGCGACGCACTGGAGCGCACGGCCGAACTCGCCGACTTTCCGCAGGCCATCGCCGTGGTCAACCGGGTCGCGGACCTCGCGGAGGGCGCCAACCACCACCCGGACATGGACATCCGCTGGCGCACCGTCACCTTCCGGTGCCGCACGCACTCCGCGGGCGGGATCACCGGGAAGGACGTATCGCTGGCCGAGCAGATCGACAACACGATCGACGCACTGTGATTTAGGGCGAACCGGCAACAGAGCGGCCGGTCCCGTGCGTTGCTCCGGTTGGAGGGAGACGTATGGGAAAGGTTGTCGCGCGACTGGCCGGTGTGTTCGCCGCCGTCGCCGTGTTGCTGGGTTTGCTCGCCGGGCCGGCGCAGGCGGTCGAAACTCCGTCGCCCGCGGAACGGACCAGCCAGGGAAGCGTCGCTGTCGACCCGCCGGGCGAGACGCGGGCCGTCGTCGTCGGGGCGCTGGCGTTCGGGGTGATGATCGTCGCGGCGGGCGGCGTGTTCTGGTACACGGCCCGCCACCGGCAGTCATCGGAGTGATTTAGGTCACACTGTTTCGCGAGCAGTAACAGTAGGGCCTCCGCGTGCGCTGTCACGCGCGAAAGGTCCTGCTCACTCCCGAGGTCGCCATGAACAGTACGCCCGTCATCTCGTCCGTCCAGCGCGCCTGGGTCAACGGTGTGGCCACCGCCGTCGTCCTGCTCGCCGTCCTCGTGCTCGCCCTGCTGGGCTGACAGCCCCGCAGGTCCAAGGCCCGCCGGTGTCCGGCGGGCCTTTTTCCTGCTCTGTTGATCTGTGTCGATGAACACTCGTTGGTGACTTTCCCGTGTCCGATTCGTAATCTGACCGGCGGCCATCCCCCGAACGGCCGGACAAGTCCCCTCCCCGAAAATGGTGATCTTCCGCAATGGTGGGCCGACATAGATCCAAGAAGAAATCCCTGAGAGTTCCACTGGCGATCGGCGTCGCCGCGGCGTTCGTGCTCGGCTTCGCGGTGTGGCTGACCGGCAACTTCAGCCGGCAGGACACCTCCAGCATGGCGGCGCAGATGGCGCCGCTGCCCGCGTCCTCGGCCCCCGCGAGCACGTCGAGCAGCACCCCGGCCCCGCCTCCTCCCCCGGTCACGACCACGACTCCGCCGCCCCCACCGGAGACGACGACCACGTCGGCCCCGAAGTCGACCACGACGAAGCCGAAGACCACGACGAAGGCCGCGAACGCCTGCTCGACGGTCCTGTCCGGCACGAAGCCGCACGTCGCGCAGGTGGGCAACCACGTGGCGGAGAAGTTCGACGTCGACGACATCGGCGGCAAGGCGGGCCGTTCCGGCACGAGCGACCACCCGAGCGGCCTGGCCCTCGACTTCATGGTCGACACCGCGACGGGCAATCAGATCGCCGAGTACATTCTCGCGAACCAGTCGGATTTCAACGTCAAATACGTGATCTGGCGGCAGCGCTACAACGACGGCAGCGGCTGGTCGACGATGGAGGACCGTGGCGGCGCCACGGCCAACCACTACGACCACGTCCACGTGTCCTTCGAATCGAGCGGTTCGGTGTCCGTGACCTGCTGATCCGGTGTTTCTTTCACGAACCGCCCAGGCACCCCCGGCCTGGGCGGTTCGCCTTTTTGCACCGATGAGGTGAACGCCTCGGCTTCCGGCATTCGAGGCGGGTCATGTTCCGTCCCGATGGCTTCCGGCACCGCTCGAACCGTTCCCGCTGGTGGACGGCCTCATCGCGGCCGTCGTGCTCGCTTCGCTGGTCGTCCAGCCGGCGCTGCTCTTCACCGGCGGCGCCGACGCGAACTCCGGACAGGCTGGCGATGCTGTAAGCCTGGGCGCCCGCCTGTGACGGCTGTTCAGCTACTTCACGATCGAAAGCAACCTGATCGTCCTGACGGCCGCCGTGGCGCTGGCCCGGCGCCCCGATTTCGGGGGTCCGTTGTGGCGCGTCGTGCGCCTGGACGCACTGCTCGGGATCCTGATCACCGGGCTGGTGTACGCCATCGTGCCGGCGCCGCAGGTGCACCTCACCGGAGCCGCCCTGGTGGCCACCATCGGTTCCACTACGTCGCCCCGTGGGCGGCGACCGTGGCCGCGTGGCTGCTCTTCAGCCCCTTCCGCGCCCTGACCTGGCCGACGGTGGCGAGCACCTTCGTGTGGCCCGTGGTCTGGCTCATCTACATCTTCACGCAGGGCACCTTCACCGACTGGTACCCGTACCCGTTCCTCGACGTGGTGCGGCTGGGCTTCTGGACAGCCGCACCACACTTCTGGTGGTGGCGCTGGTGTTCGCGGCGCTGTTCAAGGTCCTGGACAGCCGGATGCCGGCAGTCCCGAGATCCGCGCCGCCGCGGACGGTGTCGTCCGATGCGGCTGCCCGCTGAACGAGCGGCGTCCGCCGGATCAGACGTTGAAGCGGAACTCCACCACGTCGCCGTCGGCCATGGTGTAGTCCTTGCCTTCCATCCGGACCTTGCCGGCGGAGCGCGCGGCGGCCATCGAGCCGGCTTCCATCAGGTCGTCGTAGGACACGACCTCGGCCTTGATGAAACCACGCTCGAAGTCGGTGTGGATGACACCCGCGGCCTGCGGCGCGGTGGCGCCCTGCGGGATCGTCCACGCGCGCGACTCCTTCGGGCCCGCCGTCAGGTACGTCTGCAGGCCCAGGGTGTGGAACCCGGCGCGAGCCAGTGCGTGCAGGCCGGGCTCGGTCTGGCCGACCGACTCCAGCAGTTCGCGCACGGACTCCTCGTCGTCCAGCTCCAGCAGCTCCGCCTCGACCTTCGCGTCCAGGAACACGGCGTCGGCGGGGGCGACCAGCTTCGTCAGCTCCTCGCGCTTCGCCTCGTCGGTCAGAATGCCCTCGTCGGCGTTGAAGACGTACAGGAACGGCTTCAGCGTGAGCAGGCTCAGCTCCCGCAGCAACGCGGTGTCGATCTCCTTCTGCGCGGCGAACAAGGTCCGGCCACCGTCGAGGATGTCCTTCGCGGTCTGCGCGGCCTCCAGCGCGGGCCGGTTCTCCTTCTTCGTCCGGGCTTCCTTCTCCAGCCGTGGCAGCGCCTTCTCCAGGGTCTGCAGATCGGCGAGGATCAGCTCGGTGTTGATCGTCTCGATGTCCGACGACGGGTCGACCCGGCCGTCGACGTGCACCACGTCCGGATCGTCGAACACGCGGATGACCTGGCAGATCGCGTTGGCCTCGCGGATGTTCGCGAGGAACTTGTTGCCGAGGCCGGCCCCCTCGGAGGCACCTTTCACGATGCCTGCGATATCCACAAAGGACACCGTGGCCGGAACGGTCTTCGCGGAGCTGAACATCTCGGCGAGCTTGTCCAGCCGCTCGTCGGGCAGCGGCACGACACCCACGTTGGGCTCGATCGTGGCGAACGGATAGTTGGCCGCGAGCACGTCGTTGCGGGTCAGCGCGTTGAACAGGGTCGACTTGCCGACGTTGGGCAGGCCGACGATACCGAGGGTCAGACTCACGGCCCGCAGTCTACGGGGCGGGCACCCGCCCCGGCCCGGCCGCCCGTGCACGCCCATGTCGGATTTCCGCCAGTCAGGCGGCTGACCTGCTGGCAGGATCGAACCCATGACAGCTACCGCCGCACCAGCCGAGCAGGCGCTCTGGCGTGACACCGAGCGCTGCTACCGCGCCGTCACGTCCCGCGACGCCCGTTTCGACGGCCAGTTCATCACGGCGGTGCGCACGACCGGCATCTACTGCCGGCCATCCTGCCCGGCGCTCACGCCACGGCAGGAGAACGTGCGGTTCTACCCGACCGCCGCGGCGGCGCAGGCCGCCGGTTTCCGCGCGTGTCGCCGCTGCCTGCCCGACGCCGTGCCCGGCTCGCCACTGTGGGACGTGCGCGCCGACCTGGCCGCTCGTGCCATGCGGCTCATCGCCGACGGCGTCGTCGAGCGTGACGGCGTCCCCGGCCTGGCCCGCCACCTCGGCTACTCCGAGCGGCAACTCGGCCGGGTCCTGACCGCCGAACTGGGCGCGGGACCGCTCGCACTGGCCCGCGCCCACCGGGCCCATTCGGCGCGGCTGCTCATCGAGCTGTCCGAGCTACCGCTGGCCGATGTCGCGTTCGCGGCTGGATTCACGAGCGTCCGGCAGTTCAACGACACGATCCGCGACGTCTTCGCCCGCACACCGTCCCAGCTGCGGACGGCCGCGTCCGCAGCACGCCGCCGGTCCGGCGCTGCCGACCCCGAGGCGCGCCGCCGGAAAGGCAACACCGGCCCCGAGGCGCGCCGCCCGAAGGGCGACACCGGCCCCGAGGCGGGAACCGCTGCCGGCACGCGCCTGTCCCTGCGACTGCCCTTCCGCCCACCGTTCGATGCCGGAGGCATCCTCGGCTTCTTCGCCGCGCGGGCCGTGCCCGGCGTCGAAGCAGCGGACGAACACAGCTACGCCCGCACCCTGCGGCTCCCACACGGCGCCGCGTCAGTGACGCTGACGCCGCAGGACGGACATGTGCGCTGCGACCTGCGGCTCGCCGACGTCCGGGATCTCGGCGCCGCGGTCACCCGGGCCCGCCGCCTACTGGATCTCGACGCTGATCCCGAGGCCGTCGCCAGAGTGCTGGGCGCCGACCCGGCGCTGGCCCCCGCGGTCGCGGCGGCCCCGGGCATCCGCGTGCCCGGCGCCGCGGACGGCTTCGAGCTCGTGCTGCGCGCGATGCTCGGGCAGCAGATTTCGGTCGCCGCGGCACGCACCGCCGCGGCCAGGCTCACCGCCGCGCTCGGCGATCCGGTTCCGTGGCAGAAGGACACCCTGCTGTTCCCCACCGCCGAAGCGGTGGCAGAACGCGGGCATGAGGTGCTCCGGGGACCGAAGCGCCGCATCGACGCCATCCTGAGCGCTGCCGCCGCCGTCGCCTCAGGCGACATCGACGTGCACGTCGGACGCGACGCCGCCGAGCTCCGCGCCGAACTGCTCGGCCTCACCGGCGTGGGGCCGTGGACGGCCGACTACGTGCTGATGCGCGTCCTCGGCGCCCCGGACGTGCTCCTCACCGGCGACCTCGTGCTCCGCAAAGGCGCGTCCGCCCTCGGCATCGCCGACGACATCCCCGCCCTCACCGAGCGCGCCCAGGCGTGGCGGCCCTGGCGGTCCTACGCCGGCATGTACCTGTGGCGCTCCAGCCAGGCCCGAACCGCATAAGGAGAACCGACATGAGCATCGCCCACTGGTCCACGACCGACACCCGCGTCGGCCCGTTCACCGCGATCGTCGCGGCCGACGGCGCCGTCCTGGCCTCAGGTTGGACAGCCGACCTCGACGAACTGACCCCTCAAATATCCCCCTCTCTGCTCCCGTCCGAGCTTCGCGAGAAGCGTGACCTCGGCGCCGTCAGCACCGCGATCCGCCGCTACCACGAGGGCGAACTCGACGCCATCGACGACATCCCCGTGCGGCAGCGTTCCGGCGAGTTCCTGCAACACGCGTGGGACGTGCTGCGCACGGTGCCCGCCGGGAAACCGGTCACCTACACCGAGTACGCCTCGCTCGCCGGCCGTCCCGCGGCCGTCCGCGCCGCGGCCTCGGCCTGCGCCCGCAACGCCGCGGCGCTGTTCGTGCCCTGCCACCGCGTGCTCCGCATCGGCGGCGCACTGGGCGGGTTCCGGTGGGGCATCGACGTCAAGCGATGGCTGCTCGACCACGAAACCCCTTACCGCGCTTGAATTCACGCCATCTGCAACTCCAGACTCGACCCGGTGCGAGACTTGCGCACCCGCAACCGGGTCGGGATCCGCTGTCGCAGTTCCTCCACGTGGGATACGAGACCGACCACCCGGCCCCCGGCCCGCAACTCGTCGAGGATGTTCATCACCACGTCGAGGGTTTCGGAGTCGAGCGTCCCGAAACCTTCGTCGACGAACAACGTGTCCAGCAACGAGCCACCGGTCTCCGCCGCGACGACGTCCGCCAGCCCGAGGGCCAGCGACAGCGACGCGAGGAACGACTCCCCTCCGGACAGTGTTTTCGCCGGCCGGATCGTGCCCGAGAAGTCGTCGAGCACGTCCAGTCCCAGACCGCCCCTCGTCCCGTGCGATCCGGCCGCATCGGAGTGCACGAACGAGTACCGGCCCTGACTCATCGTCTGCAACCGCGCCGTTGCCGCGATGGCCACTTCTTCCAGCCGCGCCGCCAGCACGTACGACCGCAGCGACATCTTCCGCGCGTTCTGCCCGCGTCCGTTGACCACGTCGGTCAGCGCGTCCAGTTCCGCGAACTCCTCCTCGAGCGGCCGCAACCGCTCGGTGGCCGCCGCCAGGCGTTCGGCCAGCGACCCGAGATCGCGCGCCTGTTTGGCGGCGGACTGACGCACGGCGACCGCGCTCTCCGCGGCCTCGCGCGCGGCTTCCGCTTCGGCCCGTGCCGACTCGACATCGACCTCGTCGTCCGGCGCCACCCCGAACAGCTCGGGCTCGTTCAGCGTGGCCCGTGCAGCGGCCTCCGCCTCACCGGCCTCGGTCAGCCGCTTCTCCAGATCCCGTACCGTCGACTCGTCACGGGCGGCGGCCCGCATCTCCTCGGTCGTCCCGAAACCGGCCCGCTGCAGCGCTTTCCGCACCTCGGCGCGCTGACGCTCCAGCTGCTCGCCGGCGTTCCTGGTCGCTGAGCGCGCCTCGGCCAGAGCGTCGAGCGCGGCGACGATCCCCGCCAGATGGTTGCGGCGGGCACCGACATCGGGATGCTCGCCGCGCGCCTCGTCGAGACGCCGGGCACGTTCTTCCACCCTGGCTGTCAACGTCCCGCGTTGCGTTTCGGCGGCCGTGGCCGTCTGCAGCTCCTTCGACCGCTTCTCTTCCAGGTCCCGGTGTTCGGCCTCGGTCGCCTCAAACAGTTTCGCGAGCCGCGCCCGCTGCTTCGCCAGCGCGTCGAGGCCCGCGATCTCCTCGCGCAGCGCCGACAGCTCCGCGTTCAGCTGCTCGCCGTCGCGTCCACGCAGGCGTTCCCGCAGCGCGGCGAGCTTCTTCTCCGCGTCGTACTTGGCCGCCTCCGCGGTCTTGCGGTGTCCCTCAGCCCGGCTCTCCGCGTCCTCGGCAGCCTGCTCCTGCTCGGGCGAGACCGCCTCGGGGCGGGTCAGCGCCGGAGCCGGATGATCACCGGAACCACAGACCGGGCAGGGCGAATCGGGCGTCAACCGGGAGGCCAGCTCTGCTGCCATGCCGTCGAGCCGCCACCTCCGCAACTCCAGGAACCGCTCACGTGCCTCCTGGTGCCGGTCGATGGCCTCACGGGCCGAAGCATCGGCATCGCTTGCCGCACGAAGAGCCGCGGGCAGGCACGCCGCGTCCTGAACCGCGGTGACGAGTTCGGCCTCCCGCTCGCGTTTGTCCCCGAGCTTCGCCTCGGCGTCGATCGCGGCGTCGAGTCTTTCCCGCAGCTCCCGGGCACGCTCGGGGATGCCCGCCAGCTTCTCCCCGAGCAACCGGGCTTGCGCGCGTGCCCCCGTCGCGGTGTCCCCGAACCGTTCGATGTCCCGTCGGTCCCTGTCCTGCTGTTCGGCCTCCGCGACCAGGCCGGCCAGCGCACCGGCCTCCTCGCGCAGCCGCCCGGACAGGCGGCGCAGCTGGTCGGTGTCCGCCTCGGCGTCAGCGAAGCCCGTTGCCGTGAGCGCTTCCGCGTGACGCGCTTCGGCGCGGCGAGCCTCGTCGAGCTGCTTGACGCAACGTTCCGCCTGGGCGGCGACGCCCACGACCGTCGCCGCCCGCCGGGCCGCCCGCAGCTCATCGGCCCACCGGTCACGCTCCTCTTTCTGTTCGGCCAGAACGGAAAGCCGCTGGTGCGCTGCCCGGACGCGCCGAACGCGATCGGCAGCTGCGCGGCGCTCCGCCAGAACCTTCTCGGTGACCTCACGCGTGGCCTGCGCGTGCTGTTCCCTGTTCTGCGCCTGTTCCAGAGCTGTGCGGATACGTTCACCGGTGCGCATGACCCAGTCCGCGACGTCCTCCTCCGGCACGTCCTCTCCGGCCACCTGGGCGAACCGTGCCGTCAGGACCTGCTGATCCTGACGCTGCTCCTCCAGCTTCCGGCGCTGCTCGGTTCTCCGCTCGCGGAACCAGGCTTCGACATCGGCGAACCGCTTCGTGCCGAACAACTTCTCCAGCAGCTTCTCGCGCTCGTCGGTGTCCGCGCGCAGGAACCGGGCGAATTCGCCCTGCGGCAGCAGCACCACCTGGAAGAACTGCGCGGCGCTCATTCCCAGCAAACGCTCCACCGTGCGGCCGACCTCGTCGATCCGCGTCAGCCCCTCGGCCGGCTGACCCGCGGGCGGCTCACCTACCCAGCGCAGCACCGCTTTGGCCTGCTGCGTCGTCGTGCCTTCGCCACGCCGCTTCGGGCGCTGGTATTCGGGGCTGCGGGACAGCCGCAACCGCTGCCCCTGCACGGTCAGTTCGAGCACGACCTCGGTGGCGTCGTCCGGCCCCGCAAGATCACACCGCAGCCGTTTGACCTGACCGCGTGCACCGGGAACGGTGCCGAACAACGCGAACGCCACCGCGTCCAGGAGCGTCGTCTTGCCCGCGCCGGTGTCGCCGTGGAGGAGGAACAGCCCGTCGGCGCCGAGCGCGTCGAAGTCGACGGTCTCCCGGCCCCGGTACGGGCCGAACGCCGCCACCTCGAGCAGGTGGAGTCTCATGCCGCGTCCTCCCTGCCGGCCTTTTCCAGCGCCGTCCGCAGCAGCCCGGTTTCCCGTTCGTTCGGCGGCGCTCCCCGGCAGTCGTCCAGGAAACCACGGGCGATCTCCTGGTCCGTGCGCCCCCGGACCGCCGTCGCGTAGCGGAGCGCCGCCGAGGTCTTTCCGTTCTCCGGCTGCCATTCCAGGTGCACGGCGTGCGGGAATCGCTCGCGCAGCAGCCGCATCGCGTCCACCGGGCGCACCGCGTCGGTGAGCGCCACCGACAGGTAGCAGTCCACCAGCTCGTCGTGCGCCGGATCTTCCAGCAGTTCCGGCAGTCGCCCGCTGATCTTGGCAAGTCGGCGCGGAACGGGAAGCTCGTGCCGGCGGACGTCCGCCAGCCCGGCGGCGTCGAGATCGACGATCCAGACCGATTTGCGTTGCAGCGCCTCGGAGAACGAGTAGGCGACGGGACTGCCCGAATACCGCAGGTGCTCGGCCAGGGTCTGCGGACCGTGCAAGTGCCCCAGAGCGACGTAGTCGGGGCCGTCGAACACCGCACCCGGCACTTGTTCGACCCCGCCGACCGCGATCTTCCGCTCCGACTCCGTCGCCTCGCCACCGGTGACGAACGCGTGCGCGAGCACGACGGAACGGGTGCCTGGCGGCTGCCCGGCGAGATCGGCGCGGACACGGCGCATCGCTTCGGTCAGCACTCCCGTGTGTCCTCGCGCTCCGGTGACCCCGAGGGCGTGCCGGGCCGGTTCCGGCTCCAGGTAAGGAATGCCGTAGACGGCGACCGGTCCGTGGGCGTCGTCGAGCAGGACCGGCCGGTCGATCCGGTCGATCGTCGTACGCAGGTGCAGGCCACCGGCCGCGGCGAACTCGCCGAACGCCCCCAGCCGCGGCGCCGAATCGTGGTTGCCCGACGTGAGAACGAGTTCGGCTCCCGCCCGGCGCAACCGGCTCAGCGCGCGGTTGGCCACCTGCACAGCCTCGGCCGACGGCACGGCGCGGTCGTAGATGTCGCCCGCGACGAGGACGACGTCGACCCCCTCGGCGGCCACGACATCCGCGAGGTGAGCGAGCACGGCGTCCTGATCGGCGAGCAGGTCCAGGCCGTGGAAGGTGCGTCCGACGTGCCAGTCGGAGGTGTGCAGGAGTCTCACGTGGCCCAAGTTAGGAGGGGGGTCCGACAGAATCCCGCAGACACACCGCAAACCTTCACCCGAACGTGTGTTCGGTGTGGATCGGGACGGAGGCCCACCGTTTTTGTCGGTGCCCTCCGTCATGATGCGAGCACGTTGTCGACGATCAAGAAAGGAGGGGCGGCAGTGGCCCCCACCGTGATCAGCACGGCAGCCGTCGCGATCGCTCTGGTGCTCGTCGTGGCGGTCGTCCTGCTGTGGCGCCTCTACGGCGACACCATGCGGCGCGCGGACGCCGCGGCCCGTCAGGTCGAAGCCGAGCGGTCACGCGTGGACCAGCAGCAGGCGGCGTTGCGCCGCTACGAGGTGGCGTTCGCATCGATCAGCGGCCGGGGTGAGCTGGGCGAGCAGGTGCTGGCGGAGACGGCGCGCGCGCTGGGACTGCGCGAGGGTCTGCATTACACGTTGCAGACCGACCTCGCCGGAGGTGGATCGGCCAAACCGGACATGGTGCTCCGGGTCGGCGGTGACAGAGCGGTGCCGGTCGACGCGAAGGCCAGTCTGGCGTGCTGGGCGGAAGCGGTCGAAACCGACGATCCCGACGAGCGCATGGACGCGCTGCGGGTGCACGTCCGGAATCTCCGCTCGCGGGCGGCGGAACTGGCGGGCAAGGGGTACCAGCGCTGGGCCGACGCGATCTACGGCACGGTGATGTTCGTACCATCGGACGCGGCCGTGGTGGCGGCGCTGGACACCGATCCCGAACTGTTGCGGTGGATGCTCGACCGGCGGGTGTTCCTGTGCGGGCCGACCGGGTTCGCGGTGGTGGCGTCGGCCGCGCTGTTCGCCGCGAGCGACCGGGCGGTCGTGGAGGACATCGAGCGGGTACGAGCCGGCGCGGCGGCCGCACACCGGGCCGCGGGCAACGCCGTCGAGGCGCTCAACCTCAGTAGCACCCACCTGCAGCGGTTCCTGTCGGCGCGGCGACGTGAGCTCGACGCGCTCGAAGGGTTCCGGACGGCTGTGGCACCGCTGTCGGACGCGGCGGCGAGCCCGACCGAGGTGGCTCCCATCCGAAGGGGGGACGAGATGGCCGCGAGCTGAGAAAAAGCTGTGTAACCGGCACGTTGCCAACAGGACCGCCGGCGGCGAAAACGCTGCTCACAGCAGGTGCCACGGCAGCTGACGCAGTGGTCTGAACCGCATCCTCGCGGGATGGGGCGCCGGTGACGGCGGCTACAGGTTACGGTGTTGCCCTGTGACCGCCATTCCCGATCGCCGGAGCGAATCCGACGCCGACGACATCCCCGTGCCGTGGGATCAGCGTCCCATCGTCGGTGAGCGCCGGGGCCTGCCGTGGTGGGGTGCCGTGCTCGGCGCCTTCGGGCTGGCGGTGATCGGCGCGGTCATCGACATGCAGACGCAGGACACGCTCGGCTGGTTGTTCAAGGGCGCGTACTTCATCGGATCGGTCGGCGCGGTGTGTGCCGTGCAGCGGCGCAGCCTGTTCGGGCCGATGGTGCAGCCTCCGCTGATCCTGGGCATCACCGTGCCCGGTGTGGTGCTGCTGGTGTCCGGGTTGCCGGACGACAGCGACACGCTGTCGAAGGCGCTCGCCGTCGGCACACCGCTGATCAACGGCTTCCCGACGATGGCGATCACCACCGCCTGCACACTCGTGCTGGGCATCGTCCGGATCTACCGCGAGCGCGACCCGGACGCGAAGCCGACGGCTGCCGACGGCAAGCGCCCCACCGACCCGAAGCGGCCGGGTAGTGCCGCACGCGGTGGTGCCGGGGCACGCGGCGACGCTCCGCGGGGCCGTCGTCCTGCCGACCGTGGCGAGCCCGTCGAAGGGCGCGGCGAGGGGCGCCCGGGCGCGGCTGCCGCGGGCGCGGTGGCTGGTCCTGCCGCGCGGCGTCCGGCGCGGCCTCCCGCCGAGGACGATCTCCGCCGTCGGCGCGATGATGTTCGCCGGAGTGGCGGGCGTCGTGGTGCCGAGGACGATCCGCGCCGCGCCAGCCGCCGTGGTGTGAGCGACGACCTCGACGACGGCCGTCCGGGCGAGGCGCCTCGCGGTGGCAGGCGCCGTGGCCCGGAGGATGAGCGTCGTGCCGCGCGACGGCCGGTGGAGGACGATCCGCGCCGTGAGGCCGGTGGCCGGGGCGGCAAGGTCCCGCCGCCGGGACGCCGCCCGCGGCAGCGCGGTGGGCTCCCGCCGGAAGAGTCCCGTGGCGGCGGTCCGGCGGCCGAGCGCCCCCGGCGCGTCCCGCCACCAGCGGGCGACCCTCGCCGAGCCCCCAACGGCCGCCGCGGAACACCCCCACGCCGTCGCCCCTGGGACGACGGCGCCTGAGGTGTCGCCACCTCACCCGGCACCACTCCGGCACCGCGACCGCAGGGCGCGCCAGCCACGTCCGGCCGCCTTCGCGCCGATCTGGCCCGGATGAGGTGACACGGTCGGCGCTCTCACTCGATCACGCAGCACCGGCGGCCCGCACCACCTGGGTCCCACAGCCTCGCCATGCATCTCGCCCAGACGAGGGGGCAGGGCTGGCGAACAAGCCACAGAGGACTGAGCCGGAACACGACAAGCGCCCCTGAAACGGAAAAACGGTCCAGGGGCGCCGGAAGTCGGAACTACCCAACAGCAACCAGGTCACTGGAAAGGCGCCGACGGCAAACCGACCCAGCCCACGGCAACCCGGTCCAGAAGCGCTGACTACACCCCGCGCAGCTCGCGCGGGAGCGCGAAGGCGATCTTCTCGTTGGCGGTCGTCACTTCCTGCACCTCGCCCCAGCCGCGGTCGGCCAGCCAGCTCAGCAGGTCCATCACCAGCACGTCCGGGACCGACGCGCCACTCGTCACGCCGACGGTGGTGACACCGTCCAACCACGACTCGTCGACCTCGCGGGCGTAGTCGATCAGGTGGGCGTCACGGGCACCGGCCTGCTTGGCCACCTCCACCAGGCGCTGCGAGTTGGACGAGTTCGTCGATCCCACCACCAGCACCAGATCGCATTCGGGGGCCATCGCCTTCACCGCCGTCTGACGGTTGGACGTGGCATAACAAATGTCGTCGCTGGGCGGGTCCGCCAGCGTCGGGAAGCGGTCCTTGAGCTGGTTGACCCGGACCATCGTCTCGTCGACGCTCAGCGTCGTCTGCGACAGCCACACCACCTTGGACGGGTCGCGCACCTCGACGTTCGCCGCGTCCTCCGCCGTGTCGACCAGCTGCACGTGCGACGGCGACTCACCGGCGGTGCCCTCGACCTCTTCGTGCCCCTCGTGGCCGATCAGCAGGATGTCGTAGTCCTGCCCGGCGAACCGGTTGACCTCCTTGTGCACCTTCGTGACCAGCGGGCACGTCGCGTCGATGGTGCGCAGGTTGCGTTCTTCCGCCTCGGCGCGAACGGCAGGCGACACACCGTGCGCCGAGAACACCACGAGCTCCCCCTCGGGCACTTCGGACGTCTCCTCGACGAAGATGACGCCGCGCTCCCGCAGCCGGTCCACGACGTGCCGGTTGTGCACGATCTCCTTGCGCACGTACACCGGCGGTCCGTACAGCTCCAGGGCCTTCTCCACGGCGACCACGGCGCGGTCCACACCAGCGCAGTAACCACGCGGCTTGGCCAGCAACACACGCTTGGAGGCAGCAGTCATACCTCCCAGGGTACGGGCCGCGGCGGACCCGGACCCGGCCCCCACCGGGGCCCCGCCACCGTGAATTCTGTGCGTCCGATCACCCCGCGGCGGCGCACCGGTTGGGCTGAACGGCCCGAGTGCGGCACGCTGTAGGCATGAAGCCACTCCCGCTTCCCCTCCGCGTCGCGGCGGGCCTGGCCGTGACCGCCGCGGAACGCGCCCGCGACCTGCCGAAAACACTGCTCGGCCTGCCCGTCACGGTGATCTCCGGCGTGCTCCAGTTCTCCATGCGCATGCAGCAGCACGTCACCGAGCTGGCCATCCGGGGCGACGACGCCCTCGCCTCGCTGCGGCCCGTCGAGGAGGAGCCCAGCTGGGCCACGTTCGACGAGGACCTGGCCAGTCGGCCGACCGAACCCGTCGCCGAGGAGTCCCGCACCAACGGCCACCGCCCGGACGCCGTACTCGCCGAGGTCGGCGACAGCCCCTGGGAGCAGGAGGAACGCGCCCTGGGTGAGGAGCACGTCGAGGGCGAGTTCGACAGCCCGGCCGACACCTCCGCCGGCCCGCTCGGCCTCGGCAACTACGACGAGCTCAGCCTGCCCCAGCTGCGCGCCCGCCTGCGCCGCTTCTCCCTGGAGGAGCTGGAGGAGCTGCTGGCCTACGAGCGCGCCCACGAGAACCGTGCGCAGTTCGTCGGCATGCTGGCCCGCCGCATCACCAACGTGCAGCGCGCCAACGCCACCGGGGACGCCGACGCCGAGTGAGCGCCGAACCCACCAGCGCGGAGAACCCGTGGCCGGTCCGCACGGTCGCCCGCAAGATCGCCGAGTGGATCAACCGGCTCGGCCAGGTCTGGGTCGAGGGCCAGGTCACGCAGATCAACGCGCGGCCCGGCACGTCGACCGCGTTCATCACCCTGCGCGATCCGGCCGCCGACGTGTCCATGACCGTGACCTGCCCGGCGGGCCTGCTGCGCGGCATCGAACCGCCGTTGCGGGACGGCGCGAGCGTCGTCGTCTACGCCAAACCCACCTTCTACCTGGGCCGCGGAACCATTTCGCTGCGCGCGACGGAGATCCGCGCGGTCGGTATCGGTGAGCTGCTCGCCCGCATCGAACGCCTGCGCCGCCTGCTGGCCGCGGAGGGCCTGTTCGCGCAGGAGCGCAAGCGCCGCCCGCCGTTCCTGCCCAAGGGCATCGGCCTGATCACCGGCCGCGCGTCGGCCGCCGAGCGGGACGTGCTGGTCAATGCGCACAACCGCTGGCCGGCCGCGCCGTTCCAGGTGGTCAACACCGCGGTGCAGGGTGTGCAGGCGGTGCCGCAGATCGTCAAGGCGCTGAAAATGCTCGACGCCGACCCGTCGGTCGAGGTCATCGTGATCGCGCGCGGCGGCGGCAGCGTCGAGGACCTGCTGCCGTTCTCCGACGAGACCCTGTGCCGCGCCGTCGCCGCGGCGCGGACGCCGGTGGTCAGCGCGATCGGGCACGAACCGGACACCCCGCTGCTCGACCACGTCGCCGACGTGCGCTGCTCGACTCCGACCGACGCCGCCAAGCGCATCGTGCCGGATGTGAAGGAGGAGAACGAGCGCGTCCGGCAGATGCGGGACCGTGCCCGCCGCGCGCTGCACGGCTGGGTCGACACTCAGTGCCGCCTGCTCGACCAGCTCCGCAGCCGCCCGGTCCTGGCCGATCCGCTCGGCCCGGTCAACCGGCGTGCCGACGAGATCGAACTGCACCGGGAACGCGGGCGGCGCGCCATGCTCAACCTCGTCTCGCACGAGCAGGCCGCGATCTCCGGCGCCCGCGGCAAGCTGACCGCGCTCGGTCCCGCGGCGACGCTCGAGCGCGGGTACGCGGTCGTGCAGTATCGCGACGAGGCAGGCAACCTCCAGGTGCTCCGGCACATCTCTGAAGTAGCGGAGGGAACTCCGCTGCGCGTGCGCGTCGTCGACGGAGCGGTGCATGCGGTGACGAAGTCCACCGAACCAGGAGAGTAGGCCCGTGCTGCGTCGCGCCACGTTCCTCCCGCTCACCACGGACGCCGCGGCCAGGGTGGGCGCCCGGACGATTCTCGACCGCGCCGGTGCCGCCGAGGCCGCGGCCGGGGCGTGCTGGGCGTCGCTGCTGGCCGGGTGCGCCGTGCCGGGCCGCTGGGACCTGGACGGACGGCTGCGCCGGCTGTCCGAGGCGACCTCGGCGTACGTGGGCACCAGGTGGTGGTTCAACGAGGGCACCCCGCACCGTCGGCGTGTCGCGCGGGCGCAGGGTTCGATCGAGCTCGCGATCACGGAGGGTGATGGCCAGGAGTTCGCCAGCGCCTTCGCCGGGTACGACCACGCGATGGCCAGCGCGGTAGTGTGCGCTCGTCGACCCGCGAGGAGCACAACCCGGTGACCGAAGAACTCGGCTATGAACAGGCCCGCGACCAGCTGATCGAGGTCGTTCGCGAACTCGAGGCGGGTGGTCTGTCCCTGGAGCAGTCGCTCACGCTGTGGGAGAAGGGCGAGCACCTCGCCAAGCTGTGCGAACGTCACCTGGAGGGGGCGCGCGAGCGCATCGAGGACGCCTTGAAGTCCGTCGAGGACGGAAACAACGACGAAGGGTGACATTCCCCATCGCCTCGCTGCCCTGCGAGTTCGCGCGAGTCTGCGAGAATCGTTACCCGCGCCGGCAGCAACCTGGAGGGCAGCAATGACCAGCGGCACCCCGTCCCCGGACACGACCAGACGCAAGGAAGCGCCGGATCGCAACCTCGCGATGGAACTGGTGCGCGTCACCGAGGCCGCGGCGATGGCCGCCGGGCGGTGGGTCGGCAAGGGTGACAAGAACTCGGGCGACGGTGCTGCCGTCGACGCGATGCGGCAGCTGATCTCGACCGTGTCGATGCGCGGCGTCGTGGTCATCGGCGAGGGCGAAAAAGACGAAGCCCCGATGCTCTACAACGGCGAAGAGGTGGGCAACGGGGACGGCCCGGCGTGCGATGTCGCCGTGGATCCGATTGACGGCACGACCCTGATGTCGAAGGGCATGCCGAACGCGCTGGCGGTACTGGCGGTCGCCGAGCGCGGGGCGATGTTCGACCCGTCGGCGGTCTTCTACATGGAGAAGCTGGCCGTGGGGCCCGAGGCCGCGGGGGTCGTGGACCTGTCCGCACCGGTCGCGGAGAACATCCGCCGGGTCGCGAAGGCCAAGCACACCGACGTCTCGGACGTCACGGTCTGCATCCTCGACCGGCCGCGGCACGAGCAGCTGATCAAGGAGGTCCGCGAGGCCGGCGCCCGGATCCGCTTCATCTCCGACGGTGACGTGGCCGGCGCGATCGCCGCGGCCCGCCCGACCACCGGTGTGGACATGCTGTTCGGCATCGGCGGCACGCCGGAGGGCATCATCACCGCCTGCGCGATGAAGTGCCTCGGCGGCGAGCTGCAGGGCAGGCTGTGGCCCAAGGACGACGCGGAGCGCGAGAAGGCGCTCGGAGCCGGGCACGACCTGGACCGCGTGCTCAGCACGGACGACCTGGTGCGCGGTGACAACGTGTTCTTCTGCGCGACCGGGGTCACCGACGGCGACCTGCTGCGTGGCGTGCACTACCGCTCGGGTGGCGCGACGACGCAGTCGATCGTGATGCGCTCGAAGTCCGGCACGGTGCGGCTGATCGACGGCTATCACCGTCTGACGAAGCTCCGTGCGTACTCCTCCGTCGACTTCGACGGAGTCCTGACCGACATCCCCGACGACGATGTGGTGCCTCCGCTGCCGTGAAACGCCTCCTGCTGATCGCCGCCGCGTGCCTGCTCGTCTTCGGGACGGTCGCGCAGTCGGCGGCGGCCAGGCCGGACCTGGTCGGCGGTGTGTCCGCCGACCAGAGCTACTCGTTCGTGACGTCGCTGCAGACGTCTTCGGGACGGCACTTCTGCGGCGCGTCACTGATCACGCCGCAGTGGCTGCTGACCGCCGCGCACTGCGTGCAGGAGAAGACGCCGGACGCGTTCCTCGCGCGGATCGGCAGCAACGACCGCACGCAGGGCGGCGAGGTCGCCAAGCCCGACCGGATCATCGTGAACCCGAACTACAACCCGAGCGGTCCTGGCGGGGACATCGCACTGGTCCACCTGGCCGCGCCGGTGGAGGCCGCGCCGGTCGGGCTCGGGACCTCGACGGACGTCGGGACCTCGGTGCGGCTGCTGGGCTGGGGCCAGACCTGCCCGACGCCGGGTTGCGGAGTGGCACCGGTCGACCTGCAGCAGCTGGACACCAGCCTCGTCGACGCGGCGCGTTGCGCGTCCATCGACGCGACCTCGGAGCTGTGCACGGACTCGCCCGGCGGCAAGTCGGGCGCCTGCTACGGCGACTCCGGCGGCCCGGAGCTGGCCAGGGCGGGTGACCGGTGGCTGCTGCTGGGCCTGACCAGCCGGTCCGGCAACGACGATCCGGCCTGCACGACGGCTCCGTCGATCTACACCTCGGCGGTCGCGTACACGCGGTGGATCACCGAGCAGACGGCTCCGCCGCCCACGACGCCACCGGTGCCCGCGCCAACGCCGACTCCCACGCCGGCACCGCCGCCCCTTCCCGAGCCTGCGCCCACTTCGACGCCGAGCCCGACGCCGACGCCCTCATCGGCCCCCGCACCGCCGCCACCGCCCAGCTCGACGCCGACCACCACCTCGACCTCCGCCCCGCCGCCGCCTCCGGGGTAGTCAAGCGTTGCTCGAGTGCCCGGGAAACAGGTGGGCCTCGGGGTCGAGGGTGACGGCGATGTTGTTGATCGCGGTCGCGGCCTCGCCGAACCCGGTCGCGATCAGCTTGACCTTGCCCGGGTAGGCGGCGACGTCCCCGGCCGCGAACACCCGCTCGATGCCGGTCGCCATGGTCGAGTCGACACGAATGGCCCGCTGGTGGATGTCGAGGCCCCAGTTCTCGATGGGCCCGAGGTCGGCGGTGAACCCGAGCGCGGCGACCACGGCCTGCGCGGGCAGCACGACCGGGTCCTCACCCTTGACCCGCACCTCGACCTCGGCGAGCGCTCCGTCCGGCCCTTCCCGCAGCGCGGTGACCTCCGCGTCGGTGATGATCCGGGCACCGATCTCGCGAGCCTGGCCGACGATCGACTCGGCCGCACGGAACTTCGCGCGACGGTGCACCAGCGTCACGCTCGCCGCGAGCGGGTGCAGCGCGAGCACCCAGTCGAACGCCGAGTCACCACCGCCGACCACCACCACGTGTTGCCCCGCGTGCGCGTCGAGCGCCGGCACGAAGTGGACCATGCCGCGGCCCAGCCATCCGTCACCGGCGGGCAGCGGGCGCGGGGTGAATTCGCCGATGCCCGCCGTGATCAGCACGGTTCCGGCGTGCACGACCTCACCGCCGTCGAGCACCACGTCCAGCCCGTCGTCGCCGTGGCGCAGCTCTTCGGCCTTGCGCCCGAGCAGGTAGCGCGGGTCGAACGGCGCGGCCTGCTCGACGAGGCCCTTGACCAGGTCGCGGCCGCGCACCGCGGGGAAACCGCCGACGTCGTAGATGAGCTTTTCCGGGTACATCGCGGTGACCTGCCCTCCCGCCTCGGGCAGTGAGTCCACGATCGCCGTCGACAACCCGCGGAACCCGGCGTAGTACGCGGCGAACAAGCCGGTCGGCCCGGCTCCGACGATCAGCACGTCGACTGACAGGTCCATGGGCCGCCGCCCTTCCGCCGTGATCAGGGTCACCTTCGATCTAACCATTCCGGGTGCTCAAACACACGGAGCGTCCGTGGCGGGAAAGGGCCAGACTCGTGTCATGGCTGAACAGGAATACCGGATCGAACACGACACGATGGGCGAGGTGAAGGTGCCGGCGGCCGCGCTGTACCGGGCCCAGACCCAGCGCGCCGTCGAGAACTTCCCGATCTCCGGCCGTGGCCTCGAGCGCGCCCAGATCCGCGCGCTCGGCCTGCTCAAAGCCGCCGCGGCCCGGATCAACGCCCGGTTCGGCGTGCTGGCGGACGACCTCGCGAGCGCGATCGCGAACGCCGCCGACGAGGTCGCCGAGGGCAAGCACGACGCGCACTTCCCCATCGACGTGTTCCAGACCGGGTCCGGCACCTCGTCGAACATGAACGCCAACGAGGTCATCGCGACGCTGGCGACCCGGACGCTGGGCCGGGACGTGCACCCGAACGACCACGTCAACGCCTCGCAGTCGTCGAACGACACGTTCCCGACGACGATCCACATCGCCGCCACGGAGGCGGTGCTGGCCGACGTCATCCCGGCGCTCAAGCACCTCGCCGAGACGATCGAGGCACGCGCCGCGGAGTGGCAGGACGTCGTGAAGTCCGGCCGCACGCACCTGATGGACGCGGTGCCGATCACCCTGAGCCAGGAGGCCGGGGCGTGGGCGGCGCAAGTCCGCTTCGGCATCGAGCGGCTGGAGTCCGGGCTGGGCCGTCTGGGTGAGCTGCCGATCGGCGGCACCGCGGTCGGGTCCGGTCTCAACGCGCCGGACGGGTTCGGCGCCGCGGTGTCCGGTGAGCTGGCGAAGGTCACCGGGCTGCCGCTGACCGAGGCGCGCAACCACTTCGAGGCGCAGGCCAGCCAGGACAGCGTGGTCGAGACTTCCGGTCACCTGCGGACGGTCGCGGTGTCGCTGGCCAAGATCGCCAACGATCTGCGGTGGCTCGGCTCCGGCCCGCGTACCGGTCTGGCCGAGCTGGCGCTACCGGACCTGCAGCCCGGCTCGTCGATCATGCCGGGCAAGGTCAACCCGGTCATCCCGGAGGCGACGCTGCAGGTGGTCGCGCAGGTGATCGGCAACGACGCGGCCGTCGCCTACGCCGGTTCGCAGGGCAACTTCCAGCTCAACGTGAACCTGCCGGTGATCGCGCGCAACGTGCTGGAGTCGGCGCGCCTGCTGGCCGCGGTGTCCCGGCTGCTGGCCGACAAGGTGATCGCCGGGATCACGGTCAACGAGGACCGCACTCGGGCCTACGCCGAGGGTTCGCCGTCGATCGTGACCCCGTTGAACGCCTACCTCGGTTACGAGGAGGCGGCCGCCGTCGCCAAGCAGGCCCTCAAGGAGCTCAAGACGATCCGGGAGGTCGTCGTCGAACGCGGCTACCTCGAGCAGGGCAAACTCACCGAGGCCCAGCTCGACGAGGCCCTCGACGTGCTTCGGATGGCACGCGGCGGCAAGTGATTTCCGTGGAGGCCACCGCCGGTGGCCTCCACGCCGGGATCACCGCACGTCGATCAGGCGACGTTGCGCCGCGCCGCCGGAGGCTGACGCTCGCGGGACCGGGCGCCCGGTCCGGCGGTCTCGTACCTGCCACCGTCGGTGGCGGCATCGACCGCCTGCCCGGATTTCGCGCGGGCGCCGGGCCAGGGCCTGCGGCCGTCGCGGCGCGCGACCAGCAGCGCGCACAGCACCCCGAGCAGCAGCGGCACGTGGCTGACCAGCCGTTGCCAGCCGACCCGGTCACCGAGCACGTCGAACAGCGACAACGCGACGAGCACGACCGTGAAGCTGAGCAGCACCGGCAGCTGGCTGCGGGCCTGACGCGGCCGCGAAGCCGCCCACAGCAGCGCGACGGCGATGGCGAAGTTGAACGCCACGGCCTCGTGCTCGAGGTGCGATCCGGGCTGGACCGTCATCCCGCCCGCCATCGGTTGTGGCAGGAACAGCTGCGAGACGACGAGGGACAGCTGGGCGATCGCCGCGAAAACCAGCGTCCACCGCGGCCAGTCCACCTTCGCCGGCGGCGACGGCAGGTGGTCGAGCACCCGTCCGGTCACGTCGGGCGAGGGCAGGGCCGGCTCCAGACGGGCGAGCCTGGTCACGGCCGCCGCGTCGTCCTGCCAGGCCAAGCAGGCCGGGCAGCGCGCGACGTGCTGGTCCAGCGCCGCCGCGTCGACCCCGGGCTCCTCCCCGTCGAGGGTCGCCGAGATCGCCTCCCGCGCGGTTGCACAGTCCATACCTGCATTGTCGCCGAGTGACGCACGATAGTTCCGCCGCACCGGTCCGCACTGTGGGACGAGTGGGATTTGCCGAAACCGTGCTGTCCCATTGACGCCGGCCGCGCCCGAGGCCATAAGGTTCTCGCCCAGGCCCGCACCGGGAGGAACGCGACGTGGACGACGAGGAGATCACGCGGCACGCCTTCGCGGCGGCGCGCGGCGATCGTGCGGCCGCCGAGCGTTTCGTGGCCGCCACGCAGCGCCAGCTGCACCGGCTGCTGACCTACCTGTCCGATCCTGGTGTGGCCGAGGACCTCACGCAGGAGACCTACCTGCGGGCCTTCGGCGCGCTGCCGTCGTTCGAGGGACGCTCACCGGCCCGGATGTGGCTGTTGTCGATCGCCAAGCGCGTCGCGGCCGACCACCTGCGCACTTCGCGGCGGCGACCGCGGACCAGCCAGGTCGAGGACTGGGTGGCCGCGGCGGAGCAGAGCGGCGCGCGGACGCCGGACCACGGGCGGCTCGTGGTGCTGCGCGAGCTGGTCGCCGAACTGGAGCCGGAGCGCCGGGAGGCGTTCGTGCTCACGCAGGTCATCGGCCTGTCCTACGCCGACGCGGCGCAGGTGTGCGACTGCGCGGTCGGCACCATCCGGTCCCGGGTGTTCCGGGCGCGCGAGGACCTGACGTCCGCGCTCGGTTCCACCGGGCGGACCGCGTCACTCGGCTGACCCCGTCGCCTCGTCGATCAGCGATTGCGCGACCCGCTTCGCCGTCGTCACGGCTGTCGGAACCACCTCCAGCGACGCCGTGACCGTCGCTCCTTCGACGAGGATCAGCAGGGTCTCCGCCAGCCGCCGCGGGTTCCGCGCCCCGGCCTCGGCAGCCAGGTCACGCAGGTGTTCGAGCAGCCACTCCTTCGACGCGGTGATCACGCGCCGCCCGGGGTGGTCGGCCGACGGAAGTTCCGCGTGCGCGTTGACGAAAGCGCACCCTCGTGAATTCTCCTTGACCATCCACTCGGCCAGCGCGTCGAAAACGCGCAGCATCCGCCGAGCGGGTGTCGCGCGCGGGTCGTCACGGGACCGCACCCACTCGCGCCAGCGCTCGTCGCGGCGGCGCAGGTAGAGCGCGACCAGCTCGGCCTTCGAACCGAAGCGGTCGTACAGCGTCTTTTTCGTGACGCCGGCCTCGGCGGCGATCGTGTCCACGCCCACGGCGTGGATCCCGTTGCCGTAGAACAACTTCCCGGCCACGGTGAGGATCCGTTCCGCGGCGGGCGTCAGCGGCTTCTCCGTCTCCACGAGTTGAGTATACAGGTCGGTATAGCTACGGTGGGCTATACAGATCGGTATACCGCGAAGGAGGGCCGGATGCGGGGCAACGCCATCGCCGGAGCCGGGTTCGTGCTGTTCTGGAGCTCGGGATTCGTGGGAGCGACGCTCGGATCGCGGTCCAGCGGCGCGGTGACGCTGCTCGCCTGGCGCTTCGTGATCGCGGCCTTGTTGCTCGGCGCGTGGTGGGTGTACCGGCGGCGTTCGATGCGACCGCGCGACGTCGCCGTGCAAGCCGGTCTCGGGCTGCTCTCACAGGGCGCGTACCTCTACTGCGTCTACGCGGCGGCCGATTTCGGTGTAGGCGCGGGGACTTCCGCGCTGATCGCCGCCCTGCAGCCGATCGTGGCGGTGGTACTCGGGCAGTTCGTGCTCGGCGAACGGGCCGGGACGTTGCGCTGGACCGGTCTGGTCGTCGGGCTCGGCGGGGTCGCCCTCGTGGTCGGCGGCGACCTGTCGGGACGCCCGGGCACACCCGCGCTGGCGTACGGGCTGCCCTTCCTGGCGATGCTCGCGCTGGTGACCGCGACGCTGATCGAGCGCAAGACGGCTTCGGACGTCCCGCTCGTGGACGGCCTGGTCGTGCAGTGCGCGACGAGCGCGGTCCTGTTCAGCGGGATCGCGGCGGCCACCGGTCAGCTGGTTCCGCCGGTGAATTCCGGATTCTGGTACGCGATCGGGTGGGTCGTGCTGTTTTCCACGTTCGGGGGGTACGGCTGCTACTGGCTGGTGCTGCGTCGTAGCTCCCTGACAACGGTTTCGACCCTGCTGTACCTCACACCGCCCACGACGATGGTCATGGCTTGGATCATGTTCGGTGACACGATCACTGTGCGTGGCCTGCTCGGGCTGCTCGTCTGCCTGGGTGCGGTCGGGCTGGTCCTGCGCAGTTCCCGGAAATTGTCGGTGGGGCGGGAGATGATGTCCGCATGTTGCTCGCCGACGTCGTCACCGCCTCCGCCGCGCTAGCGGCCACCCGCTCGCGCAAGGCGAAGATCGCGACGCTGGCAGACCTGCTCAACCGCGCCGGCGAGCGGGAACTGCCCGCCGTCGTGGCCTTCCTGACCGGTCAGCCCACCCAGGGCCGCATCGGGACGGGATGGCGCACGCTGGCCGAGCTGGGCGCGAGCCCGGCGGGCCGGGCGAACCTGACGGTCGCCGAGGTCGACGACGCCCTCGGCGCGGTGGGAGCGGCTTCCGGCAGCGGATCGGCGAAACGCCGCACCGTTCTGCTGACGGAGCTGTTCACCCGCGCCACCGAAGGCGAGCAGCAGTTCCTGTTCCGCCTGCTCACCGGCGAGCTGCGGCAGGGAGCGCTGGAAGGCGTGATGCTGGACGGGATCGCGGCGGCAGCGCGGGTGCCCGCCGAAGCCGTCCGGCGCGCGTTCATGCTCTCCGGGCGGCTGCCGGTCACCGCTTCGGCGGCGGTCACCGGTGGCGAGGCCGCGCTCGGGGAGTTCCGGCTCGAACTGGGGCGTCCGCTGCGGCCGATGCTGGCGTCCCCGGCCGAGTCGCTCGACGAAGCGGTGCGGGAACACCCGTCCGCCATCGTGGAGTACAAAATGGACGGAGCGCGGATTCAGGTGCACCGCGAGGGCGACGAGGTCCACGTGTACACGAGAACACTGCGCGAGATCACCCAGCACGTGGGCGAGCTGGTGTCTTTGGTGCGAGCGCTGCCGTGCCGGTCGGTGGTGCTCGACGGCGAGACGCTCGCGCTGACCGACGACGGCAGGCCACGGCCGTTCCAGGAGACGATGAGCCGGTTCGGCAGCACGCGCGAGGAGCAGGTGCGCGCGTTGCTGCTGCGGCCGTACTTCTTCGACTGCCTGCACCTGGACGGTCAGGACCTGCTGGACGAGCCGTTGCGGGACCGCAATGAGGCGCTGCGCCGGGTGGCGGGCGAGCACCTCATCCCGGGCCGGACGGACCCGCCCGATCCGGGCGCGATCCTCACGGCCGCCCTCGAAGCCGGACACGAGGGCGTGATGGTCAAGGCCCTCGATTCGCCGTACGCGGCGGGGCGGCGGGGCCGGGCGTGGCTGAAGGTGAAGCCGGTGCACACGCTCGACCTCGTCGTCCTCGCCGCGGAATGGGGCCACGGCCGGCGCACGGGTTACCTGTCCAACCTGCACCTCGGCGCCCGCGATCCGGACGGCGGACCGCCGATCATGGTCGGCAAGACGTTCAAGGGGCTCACCGACGAGCTCCTGGCGTGGCAGACCACGACGCTCCAGGAGATCGAGTCCCACCGCGACCGCTGGGCCGTGCACGTCCGGCCCGAGCTGGTGGTCGAGATCGAACTGGACGGCGCCCAGGTCAGCACCCGCTATCCGGGCGGTGTCGCACTGCGTTTCGCCCGCGTGGTGCGTTACCGCCCCGACAAGGAGGCGGCCGACGCCGACACCATCGACGCCGTCCGCGCCACCTTGAAGGGGTGAGGCCCATACGGATTCGAGCGCGGGGGCGCGGCGGCGATCAGACCCGGCCGAGGAAGACCGGGTTCGTCATCGCCGCCATCGCCCCGAAGTTCAGACCGGGCGACAACGCGGGAGCGCCCGCGGATCCATCGGGAAGGGGGTGACGCACCTCAGCACGCACATAAGCCGACACCGCGGGCGTGGTCAGCCACGTCACGCTGCCGCTCCCCGAAGCGGGAAGGCTCTGCTGGAACACCTGTCCCTCATCGGTGATGAGGCGGACGGTTCCGTCCGGTACACCGGAGACGTCCAGTCGCACGGCCACCTTGTCCCCGGCGGCCACGGAGAGACGATCGCCGATACCGGCGGCCTGCCCGCGCGGCCCGGTCGCCGCGAGTGACAGTTGCACCCGGGCGGACTCGGCGATCCAGCTGCGCCCCGATTTGATCCCGTCGAGGATCGCGTCGCGGGTGAGCGCGTCGGCGAGGACGACGGTCTGCGGCAGGCCGATCACCTGGCCCGGGTTGTGCGCGTCGCTGTTGCCCATCGCGGGCAGCAAGCTTCCCTTGCCGCGCACGGATTCCACCAGAGTGTTGTCCCATTCGGACACGGCGGCGTCGTCGTCCCACGTCCACGGGCCGTTCCACACCTCGACCGCGTCGAAGCCGTCGTAGCCGAACTTGAAGTTGCACCCGACCCACGGGCAGTACGGGTGCGCGGCGACGCAGAGGCCGCCGGAACGGTGCACCGCACGCTGGTACTCGTCGATCTCGTTGTCGCGGGACCGGTACCGCCAGTCGACGAACTGGCCGGGCCGCACGCCGAGAGCGAGCCAGTGGCCGTTGCGGGTGGTGACCTCTTCGCCCAGCACGATCAGCAGGTCGTCGCCGGCGAATTCGCCCCACACCCCGTGGGACGAGGACGTGTTGTGGTCGGTCGAGGTGATGAAGTCGAGCCCGGCTTCGCGCGCACCGGCGGCCACCTCGGCGGGCAACCGCTTGCCGTCGGAGTAGACGGTGTGCAGGTGGCAGTCGCCGCGGTACCAGCGGCGGCCGCGGACGCGCGTCCGCTCGGGCGGATAGTTCGGCTGGTACGCGGGGCCCGCGGGACCGTAGGTGAGGGTCGCCTCGACGCGGTAGTTCATGCCCTGCGGCGCGATCGTGTACGGGCCGAGGACGATGTTCCAGGTACCGCGCGTGACGTCGCCGGGCAGGTAGCCGGGTGTCGCCTCGGTGCGGCTGATGGAGAAACGGTCCCGGAAGCCGCCGGACCAGCCGCGGAACCCGTCGCCGCCCAGCCTGGTGCCGCGATGGTCGAAGATGCCGATGTCGCAGGAGTTTCCGGGCGTCCCGCTGGGCACGGTCGGCTTGTCGTAGCTGTAGACGACCGACAGCTGGCTCACGCCCGCCGGGACCTCCACCGGCAGGTACACGAAGTCTTCCGTGCCGGGCTCGAACCGTCCGGTGAGGACCTTCGTCTCGGTCCGGCCCTGCGTGGTTTCACTGGCTTCGGCGGTTCCGGCGAAGGTGACCGGCGCGAGGGTCACCGCCCCCGCCACGGATGCCGCCTGCAGGAAACCGCGTCGGGAAACCCCGCAACCCATGCACATGGGGCTATGCCACCAGCCGCGGGTGACCTCCGCGAGCCGGACGTCGGTACAGCGCGTGTCCAGAACCTGAACGAACATCACGTCGCCTCGATGGACTACCTCGCCCAGGCCCGCAGGATCGGCAACCTGGCCGCCAGCCTGGAGACATCGCGCTAGGTCGTCTAAGTTCACGGGCATGGCTGCAACGGTGCGTAACGTGGTGACCTCGGGCGTCTTCGAACTCGACGGCGGTTCGTGGGACGTGGACAACAACGTGTGGATCGTCGGTGACGCCAACGAGGTGCTGGTCATCGACGCCGCGCACGACGCGGCCGCGATCGCCGGGGCGGTCGGCGACGCGCGGGTGCGGGCGATCGTGTGCACCCACGCGCACAACGACCACGTCAACGCCGCGCCCGAACTGGCCCGGCTGACCGGGGCCCCGGTCCTGTTGCACCCGGACGACCGGGTGGTGTGGGACCTCACCCACCCGGACCGGGCACCCGACGGCGCGCTGGCCGACGGGCAGGTGCTGGAGATCGCGGGCACGGCGCTGACGGTGCGGCACACCCCGGGCCACGCGCCGGGCGCCGTGTGCCTCCACGCGCCGTCACTGGGAACGGTCTTCACGGGCGACACGCTCTTCCACGGAGGCCCCGGCGCGACCGGCCGGTCCTACTCCGACTACCCGACCATCGTGCGATCGATCCGCGAGCGGCTCTTCACACTGCCCGAGGAAACTACCGTCCACACGGGCCACGGCGAGTCCACCACGATCGGCGCGGAAAAGGCAGCTTCCAGCGACTGGCCCTGACCCGGCTTCTCGCCCCACCCGGACAGCCAACACGGCGCCCGGAACAGCCAATACACTGCCCGCAACGGCCAACACGCCAACCGGAACAGCCAACACGCCGCCCAGCGCCGTGTTGGCCGCTCCGGGCGCCGTGTTTGCCGCTCCGGGCGCCGTGTTTGCCGCTCCGGGCGGCGTGTGGCTAGGTGAGGTGTGGCGAGGCCAGTTCCTCGGGCGCAGCCGCGCCGGCGCGGCCCCACGCGACCAAGCCCGCCACGTCGAGCCCGTGCGGGGCCTCCTCCGCGTACGGCGCGATCGCCTCGGCGCCGCGCGTCAGCAAGGAGGCAGCGCCCGCCAGGTTGCCCCGCGCGGCGTGCGTCAGGCCCACCGCCAACTGCGCCAGCCCCTTCCACAGCGCGCGGTCCGGGCCGTCCGACGACTTCCACGCGTCCTCGAACACCTCGTGCGCGTGGAAGGGCCGTCCGGCGTCCAGCAGGCGCTGGGCCTCCGCCACGGTCTCCGGCGGCGTCCGCACCACACCCTCCGGCTGGCGCTCCACCCCCGCCGCCCCGTACGGCAGCGGCCGGCCCAGCCCGTCGCGCGGGCGGGCGTTGCGTGGGCGTCCCTCGGTGTCGCGGTCCCGATCGGCCATGGCCCCGATTGTGCCGTAGTCTGGGGACTCGTGCGTTTTCTCGATGGCCACGGGCCCGCTCACGACCTGACTTACGACGACGTCTTCCTCGTGCCCAGCCGCTCGGCCGTGGAGTCGCGGTTCGACGTCGACCTGTCCACCGTCGACGGCACGGGTGCGACGATTCCGCTGGTCGTCGCCAACATGACGGCCGTCGCGGGGCGGCGGATGGCCGAAACGGTCGCCCGGCGCGGCGGGCTCGTCGTCCTTCCGCAGGACGTCGACCCGGCAGCGGTCGCCGACATCGTGAGCTGGATCAAGAGCCGGCACACCACCTGGGACACGCCGCTGGTCCTCACCGGCGGTGACGCGGTCGCCGACGCCCTCAACCTGATCGGCAAGCGCGCGCACGGCGCCGTCGTCGTGGTGGACGAGCAGGGCCGCCCCGAGGGCATCCTCGACGAAGCCGCCTGCACCGGCGTCGACCGCTTCGCGCGGGTCTCCGAGGTCGCCTTCGAACCGGCCGTGACCTGCCCGCTGGACACGCCCCCGCGCGAGGTGTTCGAGCACCTGCACGCCGCCGGCGCCCAGGTCGCGCTGGGTGTCGACGCCGACGGCAAGCTCGCCGGGATCCTCACCCAGACCTCCGCGCTCCGCGCCGGCATCTACACCCCGGCCGTCGACGCACAGCGAAAGCTGCGGGTCGCCGCGGCCGTCGGCATCAACGGCGACGTCGCGGCGAAGGCCGAGTCGCTCCTCGCGGCAGGCATCGACACGCTCGTCGTCGACACCGCGCACGGCCACCAGGAAAAGATGCTCGCCGCGCTCAAGGCCGTCCGTTCGGTGTCGCCCGCGATCCCGGTCGTCGCGGGCAACGTGGTGACCGCCGAGGGTACGCGGGACCTCATCGACGCCGGTGCCGACGTGATCAAGGTCGGCGTCGGCCCTGGCGCGATGTGCACGACACGGATGATGACCGGCGTCGGACGGCCGCAGTTCTCCGCCGTCCTGGAGTGCGCGAAAGCCGCCCGTGACCTGGGCAAACACGTGTGGGCCGACGGAGGTGTCCGGCATCCGCGGGACGTCGCGCTGGCGCTGGCGGCGGGCGCCTCGGCCGCGATGGTCGGTTCGTGGTTCGCCGGCACCCACGAATCGCCCGGCGACCTGCGCTACGACGAGCACGGCCGCCCCTACAAGGAGTCGTTCGGGATGGCGTCGAAGCGGGCGGTGGGCGCTCGCACGCGCACCGACAACGTTTTCGAGCGGGCGCGCAAGGCCCTGTTCGAGGAGGGCATCTCGTCCTCGCGGATGCTGCTCGACCCGGCCCGCCCCGGTGTCGAGGACCTGATCGACGAGATCTGCTCGGGTGTCCGCTCCGCGTTCACCTACGCGGGAGCGCGTGACATCGAGGACTTCCACCAGCGCGCGGTGCTGGGCATCCAGTCCGCCGCCGGTTTCGCCGAAGGCCGCCCGCTGCCCGCGGGCTGGTGACGAAGCGGGGCCGCCTCCGCGCGGGAGGCGGCCCCACCGGTCACTATCCGTGGTCCTCCAGCATCTCGGTGACCAGCGCGGCGATCGGCGAGCGCTCCGAACGGGTCAGCGTGACGTGCGCGAACAGCGGGTGACCCTTCAACTTCTCGATCACCGCGGACACGCCGTCATGCCGCCCGACGCGCAGGTTGTCGCGCTGCGCCACGTCGTGCGTGAGCACCACGCGGGACGCCGTGCCCAGCCGCGACAACACGGTCAGCAGCACGTTGCGCTCCAGTGACTGCGCCTCGTCGACGATCACGAACGAGTCGTGCAGCGAGCGGCCGCGGATGTGCGTCAGCGGCAGCACCTCGAGCATGCCGCGGTCGAACACCTCGTCCAGCACGTCCTGGCTGACCAGGGCACCGAGGGTGTCGAACACCGCCTGCGCCCACGGCTGCATCTTCTCCGACTCCGACCCCGGCAGGTAGCCGAGGTCCTGCCCACCGACGGCGTACACCGGCCGGAACACGACCACCTTGCGGTGCTCGCGGCGTTCCATCACCGACTCCAGCCCGGCGCACAGTGCGAGCGCGGACTTGCCGGTGCCTGCCCGGCCACCGAGCGAGACGATGCCGATGTCCGGGTCGAGCAGCAGGTCCAGCGCGATCCGCTGCTCCGCGGAGCGGCCGTGCAGGCCGAACGCCTCCTTGTCGCCGCGCACCAGCTTGACCTTCTTCGACGGCGTCAGCCTGCCCAGCGCGCTGGAGCTGCCCGAACCCGCGATCATGCGCAGACCGGTGTGGCACGGCGACTCGCCGACCTCCGGCAGGCCGTACTCGGCCAGGTCCACGACTCCGTCGCGGAACAGCGTGTCGACCGCCTCCTGCGGGACGTCCAGGTCGAGCATCCCCGTCCAGCCGGACGGCGTGACCTCCATCGCGCGGTACTCGTCGGCGTCGAGGCCGACCGCACCGGCCTTGACGCGCAGGGGGATGTCCTTCGTGACCAGGGTGACGGTCGTGCGCTCGACCTTGAGGTTGAGCGCGCAGGCCAGGATCCGGTGGTCGTTGGAGTCGGTCCGGAAGCCGGGCGGCAGGACCGTCGGGTCGGAGTGGTTCAGCTCGACGTGCAGGGTGCCGCCGGAGTCCCCGATCGGGATGGGCGCGTCCAGGCGGCCGTGCTTGAGCCGCAGGTCGTCGAGCCTGCGCAGCGATTCCCGCGCGAACCAGCCCAGTTCCGGGTGATGCCGTTTCGCCTCCAGTTCACTGATCACGACCAACGGCAGGACCACGGCGTGCTCAGCGAATCTCGTGATGGCCCACGGGTCGGCCAGCAGAACCGAGGTGTCCAGGACATAGGTGTGCTGTCCGGGAACGGGACTCGGGGGTTCTGCGGTGCCCTCCGCGGAATTCGGTGAGCGGCCGGAGGCCTTACGGGGCGAACGCTGCGTAGTCACGACGGCATCTCCCTCGTGGACGTGGCACCACGCCCACACTCGCTGGGCCGGGCACCACCCTGGCTGGTCCGCTTCGCTGACGCCGGAACGTCAGCGGGCAGGGCCACGAGGGCCGGGTGCCGGCCCCCTCGTGGGTATCGCGAACGGCTTGCGCGCCGTCTGCTCTACAACCGCCACTACCAGGGCCTCCCGTGATGGTCCGCAAGGTCACGAGCCATCACTTCGGAAGTTACCTGCGTTCGCCGTTTCGTGCAGGCAGCCAGGCAGGTGATTCACCGAGTCGTCATCTCACCGTCGGTAGAGAACAAATCAGCGAATCGACACTGAACGTGTTGTCAAGTACCGAACCGGCGATGACGCCACGCATAGTCACGAACCGCGCGGAGAAAGTCGACGCGCCGGAACGCGGGCCAGTATGCTTCCGTGAACCAGAACTCGGAGTGCGCGGACTGCCACAGCAGGAAACCGGACAACCGCTGCTCACCGGAGGTGCGGATGATCAGGTCCGGATCGGGCTGGCCCGAGGTGTAGAGGTGTTCGGAGATGTGGTCGACGTCGAGGATCTTCGCCAGCTCGCGAATGGAGGTGCCCTCGTCGGCGTGCTGGAGCAGGAGCTTCTTGACCGCGTCGGCGATCTCCTGGCGGCCGCCGTACCCGACGGCGACGTTGACCTCCATGCCGGCGCGTCCCTCGGTGCTGGCCTGGGCGGCCTGCAGGCGCTTCGAGATGGGGCCGGGCAGCAGCTCCAGCGCGCCCACCACACGGATACGCCACGGGTTGCCGGGGTGGGCCAGCTCGTCGACGACGTCGGCGATGATCTCCAGAAGTGGTTCGAGCTCCTCGGTCGCGCGGCTGAGGTTGTCGGTGGACAGCAGCCACATCGTCACGACCTCGACGTCGGCCTCGCGGCACCAGCCGAGGAAGTCGGCGATCTTGCGAGCGCCCGCGCGGTGCCCGTCGGCGACGTCGGTGAAACCCGCCTCCCGCGCCCACCTGCGGTTGCCGTCCAGCATGATCGCGATATGTCGCGGGTGCTTGCCCGCGGCCTGCTGCATGAGGCGACGGCCGTAGATGCTGTAGACGACCCGGGACCCGAAGGAGCGAAGACTCACGTCCAACCAATGTACGCAGCCGCCCCGAGCGACGTGGGCCGGGCCACGCTTGACTGGCGCGGAACCTACGTCGCCGTAACCTGGTTGGTGTGACCGTAGAGACCGAACCGCCGTCCTTCGTCGACACCCGACCCCGGCTCCGCGGACATATCCACTTCTGGTCGTTTTTCAGCGCGCTCGCCTGCGTCGCGACACTGGTCGCCCTCGCCGGCGCGACGGCGTCCGGCCTGGCGGCGCTGGCCACGTCCGTGTACGGGCTGACCGTGCTCGGCGTGTTCGGCGTCAGCGCGCTCTACCACCGCCGGTTGTGGAGCCCGCGCGGCTACCAGTGGATGAAGCGTGCCGACCATTCGATGATCTTCCTGTTCATCGCGGGCACGTACACCCCGTTCACGCTCCTGTCGATGTCGAAGCCCACCGGGTACGTCGTGCTGGCGGTGGTCTGGGGCGGCGCGCTCGCCGGTGTCGCGTTGAAGATGCTGTGGCCGGGCGCGCCACGGTGGCTCGGCGTGCCGATCTACGTGGCGCTCGGCTGGGTGGCCATCTTCGTGCTGCCCGAACTGGCGACGCACGCGGGCGTGACCGCGCTGGTGTTGTTGCTGGTGGGCGGCCTGTTCTACACCATCGGCGCGGTGTTCTACGCCGTCAAGTGGCCGAACTACTGGCCGAACACCTTCGGGTACCACGAGTTCTTCCACGCCTGCACCGTGCTGGCCGCGGTCTCGCACTACATCGCGGTCTGGCTGGCGCTCTACGCCTGATGCGTCGCGTCCGGTGCGGCACGCCCGAACCCGCGAAGACGACCCGGCACTCGTCGTCCGGGCTCTCGGCCCGTTCACGCCGCCTGGTCACTTCGCCGCCACCATGCGCTCCATGGGGACGGCAGCGCGCCCTCCGGCCACCAGCGTGGCGAGCGTGAGGGACACCCCGAGGATCACCGGGCCCAGCCAGACCATGGTTTCCACCGGGAGGAGGCACACTCCCACCAGCCGGACAGCGCACTCGACAAGCAGCGCGGCGCCCCAGATGCGCGAGAACGCGCGCTCGGCGTTCCGGAAACTCGCCGAGGACCCGGACAGCCGTTCCCACCGTTCGACGCGAGCGGGGTCGCCCTTGGTGACCCACGGTTTCAGGCCCGCGGTCATCAGGGGCCTGCCCAGCGCCACCGACACCAGGACCGCCAGCCCCAGGACACTGGTCACGGCGCTGTCCTTGGCCAGCATCAGCCGCGGGTCACCGACCACCAGGCTCAGTGCCAGTCCCGTGACATTGACGAGCAGGATCGCCACGGCGAGCAGGTTGACCCGGCCCCGTGCCAGGCTCCACAACGTGCGTACCAGGGGCAGCGCGCTGCTCCAGGCCAGCGCGGCGAGAGTGCTCATGCCCCCTGGCCCGGACAGCACGTAGTACATCGCGACCGGCACACCGGCGTCGATGACCAGCGGACCGAAACTCTCGAATACGGCGTTCTTCGCCTTGTTCGTCATGCCCCCAGCCTCGCCCGGGAGCGGGCGCGGCGATCAGGCCGAACTTCCCGTCCCTGGCATGACATTTGTCAGCGGAGCATCGCCGCCCGCAGGAACGGCTCCGGGATCGCGAAGCCGTCCACCAGGAGCCGGGCCCGCGGGCGCAGTTCGGCGCACAGGTCGTTCACCGCCGCGATCACCGCCTTCGACCGGGCTGAGGTCAGGCGCCCGTGTTCGAGGAACCACGCGCGGTCCTCTTCGACGTTCGACAGCACGTAGAGATCGCACACCCGCTCCAGCAGTGCGCGCGTCTCCTGGTCCTCGCAGCGCTCGATGGCGGCGACGAACGCCTCCAGCACGATCCGGTCGACGTGCACCCGCGCCGCGCGCAGCACGTGGTCCTGGGCGTCGTTGAAGACCTCGAACGGGTCCGCCTCCGCCGCCTGGCGCAGCCGCCGCGCGCAGCCCTCCAGCACGTGCTGTTCGCGGTCCTCGAACAGCTTCACCTGCCAGCCACGGTCGAACAGCACGGTGTCGTCGTCCCGGCCGGGTGCGGCGTCGACCAGCCGGTCGATGACCTTGCGCGCGGCCGTCCGCTCGACCACCGCGCCGACGAACTGTTCGGCCACGAAGCGGGCCGTCGCCAGCGGGCTCAGGTCGGCGAAGTGATCGCGGTAGCCAGTGAGCAGTCCCTTCGCGACCAGCTGCAGCAGCACCGTGTTGTCACCCTCGAACGTGGTGAAGACGTCGGTGTCGGCCTTCAACGCGGGCAGCAGGTTCTCCGACAGGTATCCCGCGCCGCCGCACGCCTCCCGCGCCATCTGGATGGTCCGCGTCGCGTTCCACGTCGCGACCGCCTTGATCCCGGCGGCCCGCGACTCCAGCTCCCGCTGCGCGCGCTCCTCGGCGTCGTCCGAGCCCTGGATGTCGTGCAGCGTCCGGACGAGCTCCTCCTGCGCGAAGTGCAGCGCGTAGGTGCGCGCGATCGCCGGCAGCAGCTTCCGTTGGTGCGCCCGGTAGTCCAGCAGCAGAGTCTCGCCCGAGCCGTCGGGACGGCCGAACTGCCTGCGCTTCTCGGCGTAGCGCGTGGCGAGCGCCAGCGCCCGCTGGGTGGCGTGGATCGCGCCGCCCGCCACGCTGATCCGGCCGCGGATCAGCGTGCCCAGCATGGTGAAGAACCGGCGGTTGTCGCTCTCGATCGGGCTGGTGTAGGTGCCGTCCTCGGTCACGTCGCCGTAGCGGTTGAGCAGCGCCTCCCGCGGCACCCGCACCGAGTGGAAGGCCAGGCGCCCGTTGTCGACGCCGTTCAGCCCGGCCTTGCGGCCGTCGTCACCGATCTCCACGCCCGGCAACGGCGCGCCCGACTCGTCCCGGACCGGCACGAAGAACGCATGCACACCACGGCTTTCGTCACCCGTGACGAGCTGGGCGAACACCACCGCAGCCTGCCCGTGCCGGGCCGCGTTGCCGATGTAGTCCTTGCGCGCCTGCTCGTCCGGGGTGTCGATGACGAACTCGCGGGTGGCCGGGTCGTAGGTCGCGGTCGTGCGCAGGTGCTGCACGTCGGACCCGTGCCCGGTCTCGGTCATCGCGAAGCAGCCGAGCAGGTCCAGATCCATCACCCTGGCCAGGTAGCGTTCGTGGTGGGACCTGTTGCCCAGCAACTGGATCGCGCCGCCGAACAGGCCCCACTGCACGCCCGACTTGACCATCAGCGACAGATCGCCGTAGCCGAGCATTTCGAACGACACGACCGAACCGCCGATGTCACCACCGCCGCCGTACTCCTCGGCGAACCCGGTCCGGTGCCAGCCACTCTTGGCCAGCTCGCGCAGGCGCTCCAGCACCCACGCCCGGTACTCCTCGGTGCTGAGGTCATAGGGTTCGTCGAGGGAGTAGTCCTGGAACTGGGCGCGAATCTCCCGGCGCAGCGGGGCCCACTGCCCGTCCAGTACCGCGGTCAACGCATCGGGGTTCATATCCCTACTCTGGCGTACTGCGCCTCTTGCTGCCAATCCGACCACAGCCACGGCGGCGACGGTCTTTACGAGCAGATTCGCTGCGGACCGTACCGCCTACTTCTGGCCGGATCAGCAGAGTCCACACGGTCGCGGTGCGGCTTCGACCTCAGGCCAGATCCGGCCCCTCCTTGCGGAGTTCGTCGACCTTCGACATGGCCTCGCGCAGCTCGCCCAGCCATTCCTCGGCGTGCTGCCCGACGAGGCGAACAGCCCAGGCCAGGGCATCCGAACGGGACCGCGCGACCCCGGCGTCGACGAGGGTGTCGAGCACCAGCCGCTCGGGCTGGCGCAGACGCGTCATCACCGGCACCGACTGTGTGGTGAACAACTCTTCCGTGCCCCCGAGACGCGCGCCCCAGGACACCTTGCGCCGGTACCGGTGCTCGGCCTGCCGTGCGATCTCGATGCGGTGGTCCCGGGTCTCCTCCCGGAACCGGCTGATGCGGCCGGATTCGGCGGCGGCGCGGGCGGCGTCGTCGGCGAAGTCGCCGGTCAGTGACGGCAGTTCGCCGACGATCAGGATTTCCTCGCGGTCGACCGTGATGTCCGGGGTGCCGGTGAACCAGCCGTCCGGCAGGCGTCCGGTGAACCAGCCCGCCGCATCGTCCGCCGGAGGCACCTCGGCCTGTCCGCGTCCCCGTCCCCAGTGTGCGTGTGTGCGCATGATCGCCTCCACGACGATTACTTGATTACACAGCAACACGCTACGCCGGAACCGCCGCCTCAGACCCCGTGTTCACTGCCGGCGGACAATGCTGAGACCAGGTCATCAGGGCTGGTCACCGGCCGGTCGCAGACGTACCCGCGGCAGACGTAGGCCGCGCTCTTCCCGTCCACCATCGGCCGGTCCTCGAGCAGTGGCACACCGTCGGCGCCCGGCTCGCCCGCCAGCACGACCGAACCGCCGTGCGCCCGCCGCGCGGCCACGGTGCGCAGCAGATCGCGCTCGGTCGAGTCCGGTCCCGCGATCGCCACCTGGACCGGCCCGGCCAGCATCGCCTCGGCCGCGGTGAGCCAGTGGCCGGCGAACCGGGGCGCCGCCCCGGCAAGCTGACCGGAGCGGTGCACCGCCTGCCCTGCCGCCTCCCGGTACCGCGCGGAGCGGTCGGCTCCGACCAGCACCGAGGCCGTGACCAGCGCGTTCGTCAGTGCCGACGCGCCGGACGGGCTCGCGTTGTCCGTCGGATCCGACGGCCGGTGCACGAGCACCTCGGCATCGTCGGCGGTGTCGTGGTAGGCGCCGGGGGTGTCGTCGACGGCGAACCGGTCGAGGGCGATATCCAGCAGGTTCGTCGCTTCGGCGAGCCAGCGCGGGTCACCGGTAGCCTGGTGCAGGGCGAGCAGACCGTCGGCGAGGCAGCCGTAGTCCTCCAGCACACCCGCCGCGTCACCGGCGACCCCGTCCCGCGAGCTGCGGCGCAACCTGTTGTCGCGCAAGTGGATGCCGAGCACCGTGGACGCGGCGTGCTGCGCCGCCGACACCCAGTGCGGTTCGTCGAGCGCGACGCCCGCCTCGCACAACGCGGTGATCGCCAGTCCGTTCCAGGACGCGATCACCTTGTCGTCGCGGCCCGGCTGCGGACGCTGATCGCGCGCCACCAGCAGCGCGGCACGGACCCGCTCGAACCGGTCGTGGTCGTCCGGGTCACGCAGCAGCTGCAGGACCGAAGTGCCGTGCTCGAACGTCCCGTTTTCCGTGACGGAGAACAGGTTCGCGGCCCACGCGCCGTCCTCGTCGCCCAGCACCTCGCGCAACTGCCGTGGCGTCCACACGTAGGTCGCCCCCTCTTCACCGAGGGTGTCGGCGTCGAGCGACGCGGCGAACCCGCCTTCGCTGGTGCGCAGGCGGCCGAGCAGGAAGTTCCCGGTCAGCCGGGCGACCTCGGAGAAGTACGCGGATCCGGTACGGCGGGCCAGGTGCGCATACACCCGCAGCAGCAAAGCGTTGTCATACAACATCTTCTCGAAGTGCGGCACGACCCACGCGGCGTCCACGGAGTAACGGGCGAAGCCGCCGGCGAGCTGGTCGTGAATACCGCCGCGGGCCATCGCCTCCGCGCACGATTCCACCAAGGACAGTGCCTCGGCGGACCCGGTGCGTTCGTGGTGGCGCAGCAGGAACTCCAGCACCATCGACGGCGGGAACTTCGGCGCACCACCGAATCCACCACGCTCGGGGTCGGCTTCCCCGGTGAGCTTGAGCATCGCCGCGTCCAGCACACCTTCGTCGACGGGCGCGGGCTCCAGCGGCCCGAGCTGCCCGGCGAGGTGCTCCACGATCTTCCCGGCGCCCTCGGTCAGCTCGTCACGGCGCTCCTGCCACGCCTGCGCCACGGCGACGAGGAGGTGCTGGAACGACGGCATCCCCGGACGCGGCTGCGGCGGGTAGTAGGTGCCGCAGTGGAACGGTTCACCGCCGGGCGTGAGGAAACAGGTCATCGGCCAGCCGCCCTGGCCGGTCATCGCCTGCGTCGCGGTCATGTAGACCGCGTCGAGATCGGGACGCTCCTCGCGATCCACCTTGATGTTGACGAAGTTGTCGTTCATCAGGCGCGCGGTCTCGGCGTCCTCGAAGGACTCGTGGGCCATGACGTGGCACCAGTGGCAGGCCGCATACCCGACGGAGAGCAGGATCGGCACGTCCCGGCGCCGGGCCTCCGCGAGCGCCTCCGCGCTCCACGGCCACCAGTCGACCGGGTTCTCGGCGTGCTGCAGCAAGTAGGGGCTCGTCGCGTCGGCGAGTCGGTTGGCCATGGCACCAGGGTGTCACGCCGCTTCGAGCGTCGCCGCGCTAGCTGCTTTCGCTCTTCTCCGGCTCCTTGACGGGTGCCTCGGCAGGCTTGTCCGCGGCCCCGGCGCCGTCCTTCTCCGCCGCATCGGCGGCGGCCTGCTCCTCCGGGTCGAAGGTGGCCGGGACCTTCTTGAGGTGCTTGGTCATCGAGCGGACCAGCAGCGCGACCGCGATGAGGAACAGCAGCAGGATCAGGAACCCCAGTGGCGAGGACTTGCCGAAGTCCTCGCCCTGGCCACCGTTGTCGCCGTTGCCCGGCTGCTGCGCCAGTACGAGGGCGGTCGTGGCGACCGGCGCCGTCACCGGCAACGAGAAAATCATGTGCTCACCTTCTCACGGACGCCCGCGAACAGGTCGTCCTCGGGCAGCGTGCTGTCCACCAGCGACCGGACCAGCTCGTACTCCTCGGTCGGCCACAGCTTCTGCTGGATGTCGAGCGGCACGACGAACCAGCGGCTGTTCGGGTCGATCTGCGTGGCGTGCGCCTTGAGGGCCTCGTCACGCACCGGGAAGTACTCGGCGCACTCGACCTGCGTGGTGACGCGCTCCATGACGTCGGCGCGGTCCGGATCCCACTTGCCGAGCCACTCCGCGTACGGCGACTCGATGCCGGCCTCGACGAGCGCGTCGTGGAACGCCTGCATGCGGGCCCGGGAGAACCCGTGCATGTAGTAGAGCTTCAACGCCTGCCACGGCTCGCCGTCCTCCGGGAACTTGTCCGGCTCGGCGGCGGCGTCGAAGGCCGCCATGGACACCTCGTGGGTGCGGATGTGGTCCGGATGCGGGTAACCGCCGTTCTCGTCGTAGGTCAGCACGACGTGCGGGCGGAACTCGCGCATGACCTTGACCAGTTCCCGCACCGGCTCCTCGATCGGCGTGAGCGCGAAGCAGCCCTCCGGCAGCGGGGGCAACGGGTCGCCCTCCGGCAGACCGGAGTCCACGAAGCCCAGCCAGCGGTGCTGCACGCCCAGGATCTCGGCGGCCCTGGCCATCTCCTCGCGGCGGATGGCGCTCATGTTGGCCAGCACGTCGGGCCGGTCCATCGCCGGGTTGAGGATGCTGCCCGCCTCGCCTCCGGTGCAGGTCACGACCATGACCTCGGCACCCTCGGCGACGTAACGGGCCATCGTGGCCGCGCCCTTGCTCGATTCGTCGTCGGGATGGGCGTGCACCGCCATGAGACGCAGGCGCGATCCCGATCCGGACATCAGCTCGTCAGAACCCACCATGCGTCCAACGACCCCTTCTGAATCCCTATTCCGCCCCGGAGAGATACTGCGGATGCACCCCATTGTCCCCGGGGGTACGACAACTTCGATCGGAGGCCCGGCTTGAGCACCGCCAGCGCCCCGCCGTCACTGCCGGAAGGCCGCTACGGCAGGCCCCGCAGGGCGAGCCGCCGCTGGCGGATGTGGGCCTTCGGGGCCGTCGCGCTGGTCGTGAGCGGTGCCGTGGCGTGGGTCGGCTACGTCAACCTCGGGGCGGCGCCGATCAGCGCGGAACGCGTCACGTTCGAAGAACTGCCGGGGAACACGATGACGATCTCACTCAACGTGACGCGCGATCACCCGGAGAAACCGGGTGTGTGCATCGTGCGAACGCGCGACCTCAGCGGTGCCGAAAGCGGGCGCAAGGAGGTCTACATCCCGGCCGACGACAGCCGGGTCGACACCGTCGTCAAGAGCATCGGCCGCCCGGTCACCGCGGACGTGTACGGCTGCTCCTACGACATCCCACAATATTTGTCAAGGAGTTAGCGGCCAACGGGGTGAATGACGCGGCGAATGCCCGGTTTCTGGCACAAGGACCGGCGCTGACCTGCTGTGGCGTGCTACTCTGGTCTACCGGCACGGCCCGAACGGGCCGTGTTTTTCCTTTATCCAGCCGCACTCGGCGGAGTGCGGCTGCCGGCATGCATACCCATGTCCGGCAGGCACGACGAGGAGATGGTGGCCGTGAGCGACACCCAGGTGACCTGGCTGACCCAGGAAGCCTACGACAGGCTCAAGCACGAGCTCGACGAGCTGATCGAGAATCGTCCGGTCATCGCTGCGAAGATCAACGACAGCCGTGAGGAAGGCGACCTCAAGGAGAACGGGGGCTACCACGCCGCCCGTGAGGAGCAGGGCCAGCAGGAGGCGCGCATCCGGCACCTCCAGGAGCTGCTGCGCTCCGCGAAGGTCGGCGAAGCTCCGGAGAACGACGGTCTCGCCGGCCCCGGCAAGGTCCTCACCGTGCGCTACGAGGGCGACGACGAGGACGAGAAGTTCCTGCTCGCCACGCGCGAGGAAGGCGCCTCGGAGGGTGACCTCGACGTGTACTCCCCGGAGTCGCCGCTGGGCAAGGCCCTGCTCGGCGCCAAGGAGGGCGAGTCGCGTGAGTACGAGCTGCCCAACGGCAGCACGCAGAAGGTGACCCTGGTCAAGGCCGTCCCGTACGCCGGCTGATCCCCGGACTCTTTTTCGCAGCGGCCGGTTCCGGGCGGGACGAGCACCGCCCGGAACGACCGCCTCTTCGCACCCGGAACAGCACCGCCCGGGCGGTAGCGTCCGGGCATGAACCCCATCTGCGTGACGTGCACCATGCAGTACGACGCCCCGCGCGTGGACTGCCCCATCTGCGAGGACGAGCGCCAGTACGTCCCGGCTTCCGGCCAGCAGTGGACCGACCTGGCCGCGATCCAGGCCGAATTCGACCCCCTCGTCAGGCCGGAGGGCGGGGGCATCACCGGCATCGGCACCACGGGCAAGCTCGGCATCGGCCAGCGGGCGCTGCTCGTCGAAGCCGCCGGGGGCAACTTCCTCTGGGACCTGACCGCCTACCTCGACGACGATCTGGTCGCCGATCTGAAGGCCCGCGGCGGCATCACCGGTATCGCGATCAGCCATCCGCACTACTACACGACCTGCGTGGAGTGGGCCCGTGCCTTCGACGTGCCGGTTTACCTGCACGAGGGCGACCGGGAGTGGATCGGCCGCCCGGACGAGCGGATCGAACTGTGGGGCGGGCGGACCAAGCGGGTCGGCGACGACCTCACCCTGGTCAACCTCGGGGTGCACTTCACCGGCGGCACGGTCCTGCACTGGTCGGGCGGTGAGCAGGGGCGCGGCGCGCTGCTGTCCGGCGACATCGTGCAGGTCATCCCGGACCGTGAGTTCGTGGCCTTCATGTACAGCTACCCGAACCTCATCCCGGAGCGGCCCGCGATCGTGCGGCAGGCGGCGGAGATCCTCGCCGGTTACGAGTTCGAGGCCGTCTACGGCGCGTGGTGGGACGCGGTCGTGCGCCAGAACGGCCACGACGTGGTGCAGCGCTCGGCCAGGCGCTACCTGGAGTTCGTGTCGTAGGCGAGCCGCTCCAGCAGCGGGCGGACCCGCGGCGGCACGGGCGTCGACAGGGCCAGTGACGTCGACGTCCGCCGCACGTCGGGCACGCTGACCACGGCGTCGATGACCCGTTGCAGGTCGTCGTGGTCGCGCGCCACCATCCGGACGAACAGGTCACCCTGCCCGGTGGTGGCGTGCACCTCGCAGACCTGCTCGATCGCGGTGAGGGCTTCCGCCACCGCGGAGCGCCGGCCCTGCGCGATTTCGAGCCACGCGAACGCCGTGAGCCCGTACCCCATGGCGGCGAGGTTCAGCTCCGGCGGGAAGCCGCCGAGGATGCCCCGTTCGGTCAGCCGGTCCAGGCGCGCCTGGACAGTGCCGCGCGCGACGCCGAGCCTGCGCGCGCACTCCAGGACGTTGAGCCGCGGCGCGTCGGTGAGCAGCAGCAACAGCCGGGCGTCAAGCGCATCCACGTGGACCTCCTCGAACACCACCAATGCCACGGTGGGGAGCTTTGTCAGGGGACGACGGTGAACCCGGCGCGCTGGAGTTCGGTGTGGACCTCCTCGCAGTGCGTGGGGCCGCGCGTTTCCAGTTTGAGCGCGATCTCGACCTCGCCGAGGGCGAGCGTGCCGGAGATCCGGGAGTGTTCGACGTCGAGGACGTTCGCGCCCAGGTCCCGTACGCGCGACAGCACCGACACCAGCGATCCCGGCCGGTCCGGTACCCGCAGCCGCAGCGCGAGGTAGCGGCCGCCCGCCGTCATGCCGTGCTGGATGATCTGCAACAGCAGCAACGGGTCCACGTTGCCGCCGGAGGCCACGGCGACCACCGGCCCGTCGAACTCGCCGGGATACTGCAGCAGGGCCGCCACGGCCGCCGCGCCCGCCGGTTCCACGATGAGCTTGCGCCGTTCCAGGCACAGCAACACCGCGCGGGACAGCGATTCCTCCGACACCGTGAGGACGTCGTCGACCTTCACCGCGACGTGCGCGTAGCTCACGGGGCCGGGCTGGCCGACCGCGATGCCGTCGGCCATCGTCTGCATCTGCGGCAGCCGCACGGGCCCGCCCGCCGCGAGCGACAGCGGGAACGCCGCCGCCTCCTCGGCCTGCACCCCGACGACGCGCACGTCCGGCCGGAGGGCCTTCACCGCGCACGCCACGCCCGCGACGAGCCCGCCGCCGCCGGTGGGCACCAGGACCGTGGCCGCCTCCGGTACCTGCTCCAGGATTTCCAGTCCGACGGTTCCCTGCCCGGCGATGATGTCGGCGTGGTCGAACGGGTGGATGAACACGGCCCCGGTGCGCTCGGCGAACGCGATGGCCTCGGCGAGCGCCTCTTCCAGGACGTCCCCGTGCAGGTGTACGTCCGCGCCGTACCCACGGGTCGCGGCCAGCTTGGGCAGCGGCGCACGGGTGGGCATGAAAACGGTCGACGAGATGCCCAGCAGTGAAGCGGCGAGAGCCACACCTTGCGCGTGGTTGCCCGCGCTGGCGGCGACGACTCCCCTGGCCCGTTCCTCCGCGCTGAGCCCGTGCAGCCGGGTGTAGGCGCCGCGGATTTTGAACGAGCCGGTGCGCTGCAGGTTCTCGCATTTCAGATGAACGGCGCCGTCGTGCAGGCGTTCCAGGTCACGCGCGTGCTCCATCGGCGTGACGCGGATGATTCCTTCGAGGAGTTTCCGCGCCTCGCGGATGCGGTCGACGTTCACCAGATCCATATGCCGGATCATGCCACCCTCGGTCCGGGGGTTTCGGTACCCTGGGAGCGGTCAGTTTCGGCGAATCGGGAGTAGCCATGCCATCGCGGAGCGAATCGGGCGGCAGAGTCCGACGTGCCACGCGTTCGGCGGGCCTGCTGCCGTTGGTCGCGGGCGTCACGTCCGCACTCGCCCTGACCGGAGCCGCCGTGTACACGGTCGACAGAGCCAACTGCGGCGACCCGGCGCAGTACATCCGGCACGACAACTATGTGGAACTGGTCGGCGGCTGCGTCCACGGCCCGGACCTCCAGGGCACCCGCACGGGAACCACGAGCGGGGACGCGAAGAACGCGGAAGTGCGGAACTACCGCCCCTGAGCCAAGGAACCAGCGAGAACCGGCGCGCTGGCACCAAACAGGACCACCACCTCCCCCGCCCCCGATACAAAGCCGCCCTGACGATCAGGCGTCGGGGGAAAGCCCGGGCCACGGCACTTTTGCGCGCAGCGCTGGCTCCGGGATGACCACCCAGCGGTGGACACGGCGCGCGCCGCTACCCCAGCGCCGCGCGCAGGTCCTCGCTCAGGTCGCGTACGTCCTCGATGCCCACCGACAGACGCAGCAGGTCAGCCGGGACCTGGAGCATCGAGCCTGCCACGCTGGCGTGCGTCATCTGGCCAGGGTGCTCGATCAGGGACTCGATCCCGCCCAGCGACTCGGCCAGGATGAACAGCTCCGTGCGGGACGCGGTGTCCAGCGCGGCTTGACGGCCGTCGGCGTGGCGGAAGGAGATCATGCCACCGAAGCGGCGCATCTGCTTGGCCGCCACGTCGTGCCCGGAGTGGGCGGTCAGGCCCGGGTAGTAGACCTCGGCGACCTTCGGGTGCGCGGACAGCATCTCGGCGATCTGCTCGGCGTTGTCGCAGTGCCGGTCCATCCGCACGGCCAGCGTCTTCAACCCGCGCAGGGTCAGCCACGCGTCGAACGGGCCGGGGACGGCTCCCGCCGAGTTGCGCAGGAAGAACAGCTGCTCACGCAGCTCGTCCTCGTTCGTCAGGACCGCGCCACCCACCACGTCGGAATGGCCGCCCAGGTACTTGGTGGTCGAGTGGACGACGATGTCCGCCCCCAGTGCCAGTGGCGTCTGCAGGTACGGCGTGGCGAAGGTGTTGTCCACGACGAGCCTGGCACCGGCGCCATGGGCGATTTCCGCCAGCACCGCGAGATCGGCGATGCCCAGCAGCGGGTTCGACGGCGTCTCGCACCAGATCAGCTTGGTTTCCGGACGCACGGCGGCGCGCACCTCGTCCACGTTCGACAGGTCCGCGACGCCGTAGGAGACGCCCCAGTTCTTGAGGACCTTGTCGATCAACCGGAAGGTGCCGCCGTAGGCGTCGTTGCCCAGGACCAGGTGGTCACCGGGCCGCAGCACGGTCCGCAGCACCGCGTCGGTGGCCGCCATGCCGGACGCGAACGCCAGGCCGTGCCGGGCGCCCTCCAACGAGGCCAGCGCCTGCTCCAGCGCCGTGCGCGTCGGGTTCGCCGTGCGGGAGTACTCGTAGTCACCTTCACGGGTGCCACCGACGCCGTCCTGCGCGTAGGTGGAGGTCTGGTAGATCGGCACGATGACCGCGCCCGTGCGCGGGTCAGGCTCCTGACCGGCGTGGATGGCGCGCGTTTCGAAGCCGGAGCGGGACAGGTCGTGCGTCATGCCCCCAGCCTACGACCAGCCCCCGGTCACCCACCGTGCGGTGGTCGGCAGGAGGGCGAGCACCAGCGTGCCGACCGCGGGCACGCACAGGACCGCGATGTAGACGACAGGGACCTCGGCGTCCACGAGCCCGAGGAAGTACACCCCGAACGCGCCGAGCACCAGCACCAGCACGTAGACCACCAGCGCCGCGACCGCACCGATGATCGTGGCGACGCGGCCGAACTCCTTCGCCAGCACCAGCCCGACCCCGCCGGTGATGAGGGCGGCGGCCAGCAGCAGGTGCGTGGCGAACGTGAGCAGACCACGGCCGAGGTCGTAGTCACCTGCCAGCAGCACCGCGCCGCCCGCGACGCCGACCAGGTGGAACAGGCCGCCGAGCAGGGCCAGGACGGCCGCGGTGATACCGGTGCCGCCGCCGCGGGAAGTCGCGGCGGCTTCGGAGTGAGACGAGAAGATCACCACTACCAACTACCAGCCGGGCGGTGCCGCAGGTACCGGAAGGTCCACGGAAGCACCGCGAGCACGAACACGACCGGCCCGCCGACCGCGGCCCCGACCCGCACGAAAGCGTCGTCGGGCGCGAACCGGAACATCGCGGAGAAGAAGTCCCCGAAGTAGCCGGGGTAGAGCAGCACGGGTTCCAGCACGACCGCCGCGACCGCCAGCAACCCGCCGACCAGCAACAGCACCGCACCCGTCACCGCGCGGAAGAACGTGACCAGCGCACCGGCCAGCAGGACCAGCGCCGCCGCCGCGTAGATCCCGAGCACGCCGCGCACCCTGCCGTCCATCCCGTCGAAGCTGTAGTCGACGAAGAACTTCAACGGCAGGTAGCCCAGCAGGACGGCCAGGAGCAGCCCGAACACCCCGGCGAGGATCGCGGTGGTGCCGTTGGGGCGCGGCTCGCGGCCGACCGGACTCGTCACAGCGCCCCCAGGGGATCGGACCTCTTTCGGCGCCACCCTAGCCGCCTTCCCAGCTCAGGGGCATCAACTGGGAAAAAGACGATGCCCCCGGCCGCGCGGCCGGGGGCATCGAATTTCAGTCAGCTGGTCACCACTGCTGCGGCGGCTGGCCGGGCTGGCCGTAGCCGGGCTGCTGCGGCGGCTGGCCGTACTGGCCGGGCTGCGGCTGACCCGGCTGCTGCCCGAACTGGCCGGGCTGACCGTAGCCGGGCTGCTGCGGCGGCTGGCCGTACTGACCCGGCTGCGGCGGCTGGCCGTACCCGGGCTGCTGGCCGAACTGGCCGGGCTGACCCGGCTGCTGGAACCCACCGCTCTGCGGGTTCGGACCGCCGGGCTGCTGCCCGAACTGGCCGGGCTGGCCGTACTGACCCGGCTGCTGGAAGCCACCGCTCGGCGGGCCGTAGCCGCCGGGGCCACCGAACCCGCCGGGGCCACCGGGACCGCCCTGGCCGGGACCGCCGAGGCCGACGAACTGCTGCGTGGCCGGGACGATCCCGGCGACACCGATGGCCAGCGCCACGATGCCGAAGATGATCTGCGCGACCGGCGTGCCCGGGTAGTCGTCGATCTCGCTCGGGAACGCGGTCATCATCAGGATGCCGAACAGCAGCATGAGGAAGCCGCCGACCGCGGTGAGGATCGGGGCGATCTTCTTCAGCGACGCGGACAGCTTGCCCGCGAGCGCGATCAGCACCCCGCCCGCCAGCGCCGCGAGACCGCCGATCAGCAGCATGATCGCGTAGAACCAGACGAGCCCCGGCGAGGGCAGACCGAGCTGTGCCGCCTGCTCCTTGAACGAGTCGTACTGGGACGAGTAGTCGCCAAGGTCACCGAAGTCGACCAGCGCGAAGATCAGGCCGAGCAGGCCCAGCAGCGCGGCGAGGCCACCGGCGATCCAGCCGAACAGCTGGGCGTTGCCGCCCGCGCCGCCGCCCTGCGGGGCGCCGTAGCCGGGGGTGCCGAAACCCTGCTGCGGCGGCTGGCCGAAGCCACCCGGCTGTGCGGGCGGGCCGAACCCCTGCGGCGGCTGACCGTAGGGGCCGGGCTGCTGCTGCCCGAAACCGGGCTGCTGCTGGCCGAAACCCTGCTGCCCGAAGCCCTGCTGCGGGTTGACCGCGCCCGGGTTGTCCGCGGCGCTCGGCGGCGGCGCGTACGGGATGGCCGGCGGCTGCGAGCCCGGAGGCACCAGCTGCGTGGACTCCGCACCCGGCTGGTCACCGGGGTTGACCTTCTGGGTGGCGTTCGGGTCGCCACCGGGCTGGACGACCTGGGTCGGCTCCGCGGTCTCGCCGAACGAGCCGCCCTCGGACGGCTGCGGTGTCTGGCCGGGCTGCACGACCTGGGTCGGCTCCGACGAGCCGAACGGGTTGTCTGGCTGCTGCTGGGGACCGCTCGGCGGGCCCTGAGGCGGCTGGCCGCCACCCCACGGCTGGTTAGGCGGCTGCGGAGCGCTCATGTGGGTCTTGAACCCCCTCGAGAGGACTGACAATGCGTATTCACGTTGGTCCGGCTGGCCACACGCTATCGGATACCGGTCATAGACGCTCGTAACGCCCCGGGGGTTCCGCGCGATGACATCCAGATCACCGTCCGGCGAGGAAACCGAGCAGGTCGTGGCGGGTGACCACCCCCGCGGGCTTGCCGTCGACCAGTACGAGCGCGCCGTCGGCACCGGAGAGCGCCTCCATCGCCGCGCCGACGCCCTCACTGGCACCGATCGTCGGCAGCGCGGGCGACATGTGCTTGTCCAGCCGGTCCGCCAGCTGGGCCTTCCCGGTGAACAACGCGTCCAGCAGCTCCCGCTCGTTGACCGCGCCGACGACCTCGGCGGCCATCACCGGCGGTTCGGCGCTGACGACCGGCATCTGGCTCACGTCGAACTCGGACAGGATCGCCACGGCCTCCGCGACCGTCTCGTTCGGATGCGTGTGGACCAGGTCGGGCAGCGATCCGGTCTTGGCGCGCAGCACGTCGCCGACCGTGGCTCCCGAGGAGTCCGGGGACAGGAAGCCGTACCCGGCCATCCACTGGTCGTTGAACACCTTGCCGAGGTAGCCGCGGCCCCCGTCGGGCAGCAGCACGACGATCACGTCGTCCGGGCCGAGCCGCTCGGCGAGCTTGAGCGCGCCCGCCACGGCCATCCCGCACGAGCCGCCGACGAGCAAGCCCTCCTCCAGCGCGAGGCGGCGCGTGATCGCGAAGGATTCGGCGTCGGAGATCGCGATGATCTCGTCGGCGATGTCGCGGTCGTAGGTGTCCGGCCAGAAGTCCTCGCCGACACCCTCGACCAGGTAGGGGCGACCGGTGCCGCCGGAGTACACCGAGCCTTCCGGGTCGGCGCCGACGACCTTGACCCGGCCGTGCGACGCCTCCTTGAGGTAGCGGCCGGTGCCGGAGATGGTGCCGCCGGTGCCCACGCCCGCGACGAAGTGCGTGATCCTGCCCTCGGTCTGTTCCCAGATCTCGGGCCCGGTCGAGTGGTAGTGGCTGGCCGGGTTCTCCTTGTTGGCGTACTGGTTGGGTTTCCAGGCGCCCTCGATCTCGGTGACCAGGCGGTCGGAGACGGAGTAGTAGGAGTCCGGGTGCTCGGGCGGGACGGCGGTCGGGCACACCACGACGCGGGCGCCGTAGGCCTTGAGCACGTTGCGCTTGTCCTCGCTGACCTTGTCCGGGCATACGAAGACGCACTCGTAGCCCTTGCGCTGGGCGACCATCGCGAGGCCGACGCCGGTGTTGCCGGAGGTGGGCTCGACGATCGTGCCGCCGGGCCGCAGCTCGCCGGATGCCTCGGCGGCTTCGACCATCCGCAGCGCGATGCGGTCCTTCACGCTGCCGCCGGGGTTGAAGTACTCCACCTTCGCCAGCACCAGCGGCGCCAGGCCCTCGGTCAGGGAGTTCAGCTTGACCAGCGGGGTGTCGCCCACGAGGTCGACGATGTGCTCGACGTATTTCACGCCCCCCACAGTAGAGGTGGTTCTCGTCGCTCAGGGGTTTGACGGCGCGCCCGGAAGGGGCAGGATGTGGGTAAGCACGCGCTTAGTCCGACCCGAAGGAGTGTCCCGCCATGCCCGAAGCCGTCATCGTCTCCGCGGCGCGTTCACCGATCGGCCGAGCCGGGAAGGGCTCGCTGGTCAGCATGCGCCCGGACGACCTGGCCGTCCAGATGGTCCGCGCCGCGCTGGACAAGGTCCCGCAGCTGGACCCGAAGGACATCGACGATCTGATGCTGGGCTGCGGCCTGCCCGGCGGCGAGTCCGGGTTCAACATGGGCCGCGCCGTGGCGGTCGAACTCGGCTACGACCACCTGCCCGGCTGCACCATCACCCGTTACTGCTCCTCCAGCCTGCAGACCACCCGCATGGCGCTGCACGCGATCAAGGCGGGCGAGGGCGACGTCTTCGTCTCGGCGGGCGTGGAGACCGTGTCGCGCTTCGCGAAGGGCAGCTCGGACTCCTGGCCCGACACGCACAACCCGCTCTTCGCCGACGCGGAGGCGCGCACCGCGAAGACCGCGGCCGAGGGCGCCGACTCCTGGACCGACCCGCGCGAAAACGGCCAGATCCCCGACGTCTACATCGCGATGGGCCAGACCGCGGAGAACCTGGCGCGACTCAAGAACGTCTCCCGCGAGGAGATGGACGAGTTCGGTGTGCGGTCGCAGAACCTGGCCGAGAAGGCCATCGCGGACGGGTTCTGGGCCAAGGACATCACGCCGGTGACGCTGCCCGACGGCACGGTCGTGGCGAAGGACGACGGCCCGCGCGCCGGTGTCACGCTGGAGGGCGTGTCCGGTCTCAAGCCGGTGTTCCGCCCCGACGGCAGGGTCACCGCGGGCAACTGCTGCCCGCTCAACGACGGCGCGGCCGCGCTGGTGATCATGTCCGACACGAAGGCCAAGCAGCTCGGGATCACGCCGCTGGCCCGGGTCGTGTCGACCGGGGTCTCCGGTCTGTCGCCGGAGATCATGGGTTACGGCCCGGTCGAGGCGTCGCAGCGCGCCCTGGCCCGTGCGGGCAAGACCATCGGTGACATCGACCTGGTCGAGATCAACGAGGCGTTCGCCGCGCAGGTCATCCCCTCGTACCGGGACCTGGGCATCGACATCGACCGGCTGAACGTCAACGGCGGCGCGATCGCGGTCGGCCACCCGTTCGGCATGACCGGGGCGCGCATCACCTCGACGCTGATCAACTCGCTCCAGCACCACGACAAGCAGTGGGGTCTGGAGACGATGTGCGTCGGCGGCGGCCAGGGCATGGCGATGGTGCTCGAGCGCCTCAGCTGACCCCGTACGCGAAGAAGGCCCGGCGCGAGGGTGCGCCGGGCCTTTTCGTTACGGGTGGTCAGGCGCTCGAACCGTCCTTGCCGACCGCGCACATCGTGGTCGCGGGCTCGGGGAAGACGACGGGGATGCTCCCGTCCACGGCGTCACACACGGACTCCGCGGCCTGTCCGGTGACGACCTTCACGAACTCGATCTCGGCCGTGGGGTCGGTGCACGGGACGCGCTTGTAGCCGTCCTGGGTGGAGCTGCTCATGTTCGCGAAGCAGTCACCCTCCCTGGCGTTGATCATGAGGCAGAGCCGGTAGGAACTGCTGCCCGTGACGCTGTAGGTGTCGTAGTTCTCGCCGGGGCAGTCGGCGGACGCGCTGTCGAGCTTGGCGGCGATCTTGACGTTCGCGCCGTCGTCCGAGCAGTCGATCTTGCTCGGTTCCTCGCTGCTGGAGAACGTCTTGACCTGCAGGCAGTCGCCGACCGCGGCGGAGTCGGGGGATCCGACGAAGTTCACGATGGCCACGATGCCGACGATCGCGACGACGACGATCGGCAGGACGATCCGCAGCCAGCCCAGCTTGTTCTTCTTGGCGGGCTGACCGGGCGGCGGGCCGAACGGCTGACCCGGGGGCGGGCCGAAGGCGCCGGGCTGGCCGGGCGGCGGGAACCCACCGGGCTGCCCCGGCTGGCCCGGGGGCGGGAACCCGCCGGGCTGGCCCGGCTGGCCCGGCTGACCCGGCGGCGGGCCGAACTGGCCGGGCTGGCCGGGCGCGCCGAAGCCGCCCTGGTTTCCGGGGCCGGGCTGGCCGGGAGGCTGGTTGCCGAACGGCGCCGGCTGCCCTCCAGGCGCAGCCGGCGGCGGGGGGACGCTCACGCGGACCTCACAGGTGTAAACGGGACGACAGATGTCCGTATCCAACACTGCGTAGTCAACGGGACGATCACGACCCCGCCAAAAGGGTGAGAACATGACAGAAGGACACCCGGCGATCACCGAGTGTCCTTCTGATGGAGTCAGCCAGCGGCCGTCAGTCGTTGCCCTGCAAGTAAGACAACAGGCGGAGGATCTCCAGGTAGAGCCAGACCAGGGTGGTCATGAGGCCGAACGCGGCGAACCAGGCCCATTTGGCGGGCATGCCCTGGCGGATCATCTGGTCCGCCATGTCGAAGTCGAGCAGGAAGTTGAACGCCGCGATGCCGATCACGACCAGGCTGAAGATGATCGCGAGCGCCCCGCCGTCCCGCAGGCCCATGTTCACGCCGAACAGGCCGAGGACGAGGTTGGCGAGCATCAGGATCGCGACACCGGCCGTCGCGCCGATGATCCACTTGGTGAGCTTCGGGGTGACCTTCACGGCGCCGGTCTTGTAGACCACCAGCATCGTGATGAACACGCCCGCGGTGCCCAGGATCGCCTGCAGCGCGATGCCTTCGTAGATGAACTCGAACAGCCCGGTGATCGCACCGAGGAACACGCCTTCGGCGGCCGAGTAGATCAACGTCATCGGGCCGCTGGGCTTCTGCCGGAAGATCATGATCAGCGACAGCACGAGGCCGACGAGCATGCCGCCGACCATCAGCCCGATGATCGGGCCGATGTTGTTCGCCCCGGCCTGCCCCATCGCGTAGATCGCGGCGAGCACGCCGGTGACGAGGGCGGTGCCCAGGCTCAGCCCGGTCTTGATGACGACGTCGTCGACCGTCATGGGACGCTCGGTGGGCGGCGCCTGCGGCGTGCCGTAGCCCGACGGCATGCCGTAACCGGGCATGCCCTGCGGCTGGTTGAAGCCTACGTTCGGCCCGTACGAGCCGTGCCCCGCGCTGCCTGTCGGCAGGTTGCGGAACGCTGGGTTGCTTGTGGAACGCACCTTGATCCTCCTGGATCTACTGGCACCTGCATCGGTTACAACGTCGGCAGCGCCCTGCCGGTTCCCGTCAAGTAAAGGCGACTTTACTCGCGCCCGCTGATCGTTTCCGGGCCCCCGTGCACTATGACTGTGGTCACGACGCCCTGGTGGGCGCACAATGCAGCACGGGCCGCAACGGCGGGAGGGCATATGACCGGGTATCTCGTGACGGGCGCGACCGGGCTGATCGGCCGCCAGTTCACGCCGCTGCTGCTGGCGCGGGATGACGTCGACCGCGTGTTCCTCCTGGTCAGGGAGAAATCGCGGGAGCGGCTGACCGGCCTGGTGAACGCCTGGCCGCATCCGGAGAAGGTGACACTGGTCGACGGCGACATCGGCCGGGAGGGACTGGGCGTCGACGAGGACACGCGCGACGAGCTGCGCGGAGCCGTGACCGGTCTGGTCCACCTGGCCGCGCTCTACGACCTCACCGCCGACGACGCGACGAGCGTGAAGGCCAACGTCGACGGCACGCGCCACGTGCTCGAACTGGCCGCGGACATCGGCGCGGGCTGTCTGCACCACGTGTCGTCGGTGGCCGTGGCCGGCGACCACGAGGGCGTGTTCACCGAGGACATGTTCGACACAGGTCAGCGCCTGCCGACGCCCTACCACCGCACGAAGTTCGAGGCCGAGCGGCTGGTCCGGCAGCAGTCCGAGGTGCCGTGGCGGGTGTACCGGCCGGCCGTGGTGGTGGGCCACTCGCGGACCGGCGAGATGGACAAGATCGACGGCCCCTACTACCTGTTCCCCGCGATCAGCAGGCTCGCCGCGCTGCCGAACGTCCCGCTGGCCGGGCCGGACCTCGGCGACACGAACGTCGTCCCGGTCGACTACGTGGCCAGGGCACTGCTGGAACTCGTCGTCAAGCCCGGCCTCGACGGGCGCGCGTTCCACCTGGTCAGCCAGGAACCGCAGTCGGTGCTGTCGGTCTACAACGCCTTCGCCCGCGCGGCCGGTGCGCCGACCGTCGACGTCGAGCTGGACCGGCGCCTGTCCCGCGGCCTGCTGAAACTGGTCCGGCTGAGCGAGCACGTGCCCGGGGTGACGATCACCCGCGACGCGTTTCTGGAGCGACTGGGCATTCCGGCGGTCCTCCTGGACACGCTGGCCTTCCCGTCGGTCTTCGCGTCCTCGGCGACGCGCAAGGAGCTGGCGTCCAGCGGCATCGAGGTGCCGCGCATCGAGGACTACGCCGCCACGCTGTGGCGGTACTGGCGCGAGCACCTGGACCCGTTCCGCGCCCGCAAGCACGGGCCGCGCGGGCAGCTGGACGGCCGCCGCGTGATCATCACCGGCGCGTCGTCGGGCATCGGGCGGGCGACCGCGTTGAAGGTCGCGGCGGAGGGCGGTGTGCCGCTGCTCGTCGCCCGGCGCGAGGCGGAGCTGGAGGAGGTCCGCGAGGAGATCATCGCGGCGGGCGGGTACGCCTCGATCTACCCGGCCGATCTCACCGACGAAGAGGCCGTGCGCAAGATCGTCGACCGGATGCTGAGCGACCACGGCCGCATCGACATGCTGGTCAACAACGCCGGCCGGTCGATCCGCCGGTCGATCAAGCTGTCGTTCGACCGGTTCCACGACTACGAGCGCGCGATGGCGATCAACTACTTCGGCGCGGTGCGGCTGATCCTCGCGGTGCTGCCGCACATGGCGGAGCGGAAGTTCGGGCACGTGGTGAACGTGTCGTCGATCGGGGTGCAGGGCATCGCGCCGCGGTTCTCGGCCTACGTCGCGTCGAAGGCCGCGCTGGACTACTTCAGCAAGATCGCCGCCACCGAGACCCAGGGCGACGGCATCACGTTCACGACCATCCACATGCCACTGGTCCGGACGCCGATGATCCGGCCGACGAAGATCTACGACGCGTTCCCGACGAAGTCGCCGGACCAGGCGGCGGACATGGTGCTGCGGGCGCTCAAGACCCGCCCCAAGCACATCGGCACGCCAGAGGGGTACCTGATCCAGGCGGCGTACACGCTGGTGCCGGGCCTGGTCGACACCGTCGCCTACGAGGGTTACCGCGTCTTCCCCGATTCGACGGCGGCGGGCGGCAGCGGTGAACTACGCATCGGCAAGGGTGAGCGGCACCTGTCCCGCGCCGCGAACACCCTGATCAAGCTGACCAGGGGATTCCACTGGTGAGTGACACACCGGGCGTGGCCTGACCGTGTTAACACGCTGTGCGCGGGTACGGTTTTCGCATGGTTCCCGAGCGCGACAGCCTGCTGCCGTTGAGGCGCGACTACAACCAGGTGTGGCACGGTTTCGACCGCGGCCAGGTGCTGCAGTACCTGGACCACGTCGAGGCGAACCTGCGCCGGGTGATGGCTGATCGCGACAACGCGATGTCCCAGGCGAACAACCTGTCGCGCGAGCTGGAGGGCGCGCGTGGTGAGATCGCCCGCCTGCGCAACCGGGTCGAGGAGCTCAAGCGGCCGCCGGAGCGCGTCGAGGACCTGGACGAGCGCATGCAGCGCACGGTCGAGCTCGCCGAGATGCGGGCCGAGGAGATCACCTCGCGCGCGCAGGTCGCGGCGGAGGAGCACTGGAGCGCCACCACCGAGCTGTCCGGGAAGCTGCGTGAGCGGTACCAGGGTCTGCTGGCCGAACTGGACACGCACGGCCAGGCTCTGCAGGCCGAGCACAAGCGTGCCCTGGAGGCGACCAAGGCCGAGGTCGAGCGGCTGACGTCGGAGGCCGCGCGGCGGCGGACCCAGCTGGACATCGACGCCGAGCGCAAGCGCCGCACGATGCAGCACGATTTCGAGCAGTCCCTCGCGTCGCAGCGGGCCACGCTGGAGAAGCAGGTCGCCGACCAGCAGACGGCGAGCAAGCAGCAGGCCGAGCGGCGCATCGCGGAGGCGACGGCGGAGGCGAAGCGGCTCGTCGACGAGGCGACGGCGCAGGCCCGCAAGCTGGTCTCGGAGGCCACGGCGAAGGCCGAGAAGCGCGAAGGCGAGGCAAAGGCGCTGGTCGACCGGCTGACCAGGGTCAGCACGGAGGTCGCCGGACGGCTGCGCAAGACCGACGAGGTGCTGGCACGCAGCCAGGTCTCGCTGGAGCCGCTGCGGGAAGAGTCCGTCGTGGACATGAGCCGCGTGGTCGAGGTGCCCGCGCCGGAGGGTCAGCAGACGGTGCCCGCGGTGCAGCCCCCGGTGAAGCCGACGGGCGGTGCCGCCCCGGTGGCCAAGCCCGCCGGTCCGGCGGATGCGGCGCACAAGCCCCCGGCTTCGGCGACGCCGGCGGGCCCGGCGACGTCGGCCGCGCCGAAGCCCGCGCAGCCCGGCGGCCAGAAGCTCCCCCAGCCCAGCGGTCGGAAGCCTTCCCCGTCCGGCGACGCGAAGCCGACCTCCACCGGCAACGCGAAGCCCAGCAGGAACGGCGACACCAAGCCTGCCGCACGCCCCGTCACCGGGAAGCCGCCCGCCGCGCTCGCCGGCCCGGCGGCGCAGGAGACACCGCGGCCGCCGAAGCGGAAGTAGCCCCACCCGATTTGGTTACGGGAGGCGCTGCCAGGGGTTGAGTGCCTCCAGCCGGGCGGCCAGCGCCAGGAGCCGTGCTTCGCCGCCGGGTGGGGCCACCAGCTGGATCCCGATCGGCAGGCCGTTCGGGTGGCGGCCGGCGGGGAGGGACATCGCGGGGTAGCCCGCCAGGTTCCACAGACCGGTGAAGCCCGCCAAGGCGATGGACGGCACCGCGTTCGCGGCGCAGGACCGGGTGTGCCACTCGGCGGCCTTCGGCGGCAGGGTGGCCAGTGTCGGGGTGATCAGGACGTCGTGGGCGGTGAAGAACTCCGCCGCTCGCTCGATCCAGCGTCGCGCGGTTCCGGGGCGCACCAGTTTCCGCACCGCGTGCCCGATGCGCACGTGCCGTTGCGTGCGTGGCTGCAACAGCGAGCGGTCCAGCGCCTCGGCCTGTTCGGCCGGGCCCGCGAACCAGCGTTCCAGGATCCCGGCCAACGGCTCGACGCCGTAGCGCGGCCGCGCCCGCTCGACGGCGTGGCCCGACGCCGCCAGCAGGTCCGCGACGTGCTCCACCGCCGCCGTCAGCGGTCGTGGTACCGGCGCGTGCGTCAGCGGCACCTCCGTCGACACCGCGACCCGCAGGTGCCCCGGCTCGCCGGCCTCCGCGAGATCGGGCCGGTCCGCCAGCACCGACAACAGCAACGCCGCGTCCTCGGCCGTCGTCGCCAGGCTGCCGTGCGCCGACATCCCGAACCAGCCGTCCTCGGCCAGCACGTCGGCGCCCGGCTTGATCCCGACCAGACCACACATCGCGGCGGGCAGCCGGATCGAGCCCAGGCCGTCCGTGCCGTGCGCGACCGGCACCAGTCCGGCCGCCACCGCCGCCGCGCTCCCGCCGGACGAACCGCCCGCCGTGTACTCCGGCGCCCACGGGTTGCGTGTCACGGCCTCCGGGGAGTCGGTCATCGGCCAGATGCACAGCTCCGGTACGCGCGTGACGCCGACGATCACCGCGCCCGCCGCCCGCAGCCGCCGCACCACGAAGTGGTCCGAACCAGCGGGGATTCCCGCGCCGGCACGCGATCCGCGCGTCACGGTCTCGCCCGCGACCTCCGCGACGTCCTTCACCGCGACCGGCACCCCGGCCAGCGGCAGATCGGCCAGATCGCCGCGCTCCCGGACCGCACGGGCCTCGGCCACCGCTTCCGCCGAGCGCACCCTGCGAAACGCTCCGACGATCCGGTCGGCGGCCTCGATTCCCGCGATCACGCGCCCGGTCTCGTGTTCCGGATCCATTTCCCCGGCCCGCACCGCACGGGCCAGCGCTTTCGCCGTCAGCACCATGATCACAGCCTATCGCCGGGAAAACGGGTGACCAGGCATCGCATTGGTGCTATTGCGAAACCGCAATTCTCGATCATCCGCACCGGGAGGGTGACCGGGCAAGCACGCCCGGTGCTCGCAAGCCAGGGAACCACAGCCGGGCAATGTCGGATATGTCACGATCGCTCAGCCACGAACCGTACCTGCTTCCTCGCGCAAGGTGAGAAGGGCTGCTCAGTCCGGTACTCCGAAGTGGGCCGGCGCGGGCAGGGCCGGATCGCCCCCGCCCGGATCCCCTTGCCCGGCCGTTAGAATCCGGTTCGGTATCCGGAACCCCTCATCGATCCAGGTGCGGCACATCACAGGAAGAAGGCGAACAGAAGGGACTCGCACGTCCATTCGGTGCAGCGGTCCAGACCATTCGGTGGAACAGCTCGGGCCCGGCACAAGGGACGTAACGAGATCATAGAGCCGCGCGACGATATCGGCGCGGCGCGACCGTTTCCGGACCCTTGACAGAAGGTATCCGGCGCGGACAGAACGTGAAGTTGACTCACACTTGTCCGGGCTGGTTCACTCTTCCGGTCGCAGAGCCCTGGCGGGTTTCCGCGCGCAGAGTCAACTCGGGTCCGGGGGCCGAGGCCATTACATCGAGTTGCGGGAAGGCTCCTCAGAGCGTTGAACAAGGCATTCGGAACACGTAGGCGGCGTGCTTCGATCCGGTCGAGGGTGCTCGCGATCGCGATCGTGCCCAGTGTCGCCCTCCTGCTCGCGGGCGTCACGCTCGCGGGCTACCTGGTCGTGCAGGCCGTCGAAGCACGCACGTTCGCGACCAAGGTCCACGATTCGGCCGAGCCGGGCGCACTCTTCTTCGGTGCCGTGCGTGCCGAGCGCGTGCTGACCCTGCGCACATTGGCGAGCAACGCCGCGCCCGGCGCGGACCTCGTGCAGGCGCGCGCGAAGACCGACGCCACGTCCGCGCGGATGGCGTCGGTGCTGCAGGACATGGTCGACGACGCGCCGGAGTCGGTGCGCCAGAGCATCGCCAAGACCAGCGCGAACTTCGCTCAGCTGCCCGAACTGCGGCAGCGGGTCGACAGCAGGCAGGCTTCCCCGCTGGAGGCGTACGCCTTCTACAACCGCATCATCGACGAGTTCGCCGCCGGACTGAACGGTGTCGCCGAGGGCGCGCCGGACGCGGAGACCGCCTTCCTCCGCGTCACCGCGATGCCGCTGTTCACCGCGGCCGACGCGATGTCGCGGGGTGACGCGCTGGCGGCCGCCGGTGTCGCCGGTCGTGGGCTGACCGAGGAGGAGTTCCGTACCTACATCGGGCAGATCGGCGCCTACCACGGTGAGCTGGAAGTGGCCGCGGCGCAGATGATCCCGTCGGTGCGGCAGAAGTACGAGGCACTGCTGGCCAGCCCGCCATGGGACACGCTGAGCACCGTTGAAAACGCTTTCCTCCGCGGCAACCAGGAGTCGTTGCCGGTGACCGAAGCGCAGTGGCGCGACGCCGCGACCCAGGTCGGGAACGCGCTGATGGGCCTCTACATCGAGCAGAGTTCCAACGCCACCAACGTCGGGCTGGAAAGCGGTGACCGCACGCTGGTCACCTCGATCATCGCCGGCGCCGCCGCGCTGCTCGTGTCGTTCGCCGTCTTCTTCGTCGCGTGGCGCCTGTCCAACCGCCTCGTGCGGCGCCTGAGCCGCCTTCGCGAGGAGACGCTGGAGGCCGCCGAGACGCAGCTGCCCGACCTCGTCGGCCGGGTCCGCTCCGGTGAGGCGGTCGACCTCGATTCCGAGGTGTCGCTGCTCGACCACGGCGAGGACGAGATCGGTCAGGTGGCCGACGCGTTCAACAAGGCGCAGCAGACCGCGATCGCGGCCGCCGTGGACGAGGCCAAAACCCGTGAGGGCACCAAAAAGGTCTTCCTCAACATCGCCCACCGCAGCCAGGTGCTCGTGCACCGGCAGCTCAAGGCCCTCGACGAAGCCGAGCGCAAGCAGGAGGACCCGGACCAGCTGGACATGCTGTTCCGGTTGGACCACCTGTCCACCCGCGCCCGCCGCAACGCCGAGAACCTGATCATCCTCGGCGGCGAGCGGCCGGGACGGCAGTGGCGCAATCCGGTCGCGCTGGCCGACCTGGTGCGCGGCGCCACCGGCGAGACCGAGGAGTACGCCCGCGTCACGGTCGGCAGGCTGCCGAACGTCGCGATCAGCGGTCCGGTCGTGGCCGACCTGGTACACCTGCTGGCCGAGCTGCTCGACAACGCCACGTCGTTCTCGCCGCCGACCTCCCGGGTCGAGGTGTTCGGCGACGTCGTCGGCAAGGGCGTGGTCATCGAGATCGAGGACCAGGGTCTCGGGATCGAGCCGGACCAGGCCGACGAGCTGAACGCGATGTTGCACGAACCCCCGGATTTCAGCGTCATGGCGCTGTCCGCGGAGCCGCGCCTCGGCCTGTTCGTGGTCGCGCGGCTGGCGTCCCGGCACGGGATTTCGGTGACATTGCGGGATTCCGCCTACGGCGGGACGCGGGCGATCGTGCTGGTCCGCTCCGACCTGCTCGCCCCGGTGCCGCAGCCGGAGGACTCGCCGCCCGCCGAGGAGACGCTGGTGCCCGCGCAGAGCGTGCCCGCGCACCGCTGGCCCGAGGAGGCCGACACCCCGCCGGAACCGCCCAGCACCAACGGTCACCGCGAGGAGGTGGCGCCGCGGGTGGACCTGTTCCGCCCCAACGTCCCGGTCGCACCACCGGAACCGCAGGCACCCCCGCAACCGCCGGTCCGGCAGCACACCCCGCCGCAGCGCCCGCCGTTGCCGTCGAGGCCCCCGCTGGACTCCCGGCCGCCGCTGGACTCGCGGATGCCCGTCGACACCCGGCCGCCCCAGTCGCGGCCGCCGCAACAGGGAGGCGCGATCTCACCCGACCGGCCGCCGTTGCCGCGACGGCGGAAGCAGCAGAGCATGGCCCCGCAGTTGAGAAAGGAAGAGCAGACCGCCACCTTCGGCGCCGCACCGGACCGCAGCCCCGCGCCGGACGACAGCCCGGAGCAGGCCCGCAGCCGGCTCTCGGCGTTCCAGCAGGGCACTCGCCGCGCTCGTGAACAGGATCCGAGCACCACTGACATTCTGGGAGAGCACACGTGATGCCGAACGCGGGAATGAACGAACTGGACTGGCTCCTCGACGACCTCCTCCAGCAGGTCGTCGGCGCGGACCGGGCCGTGGTGCTGTCGGCGGACGGACTGCTGATCGGCCGGTCCACCAATCTGTCCGAAGAGGACGGTGAGCACCTCTCGGCCGTAGCGTCGGCGTTCCAGAGCCTCGCCAAGGGCACCGGGCGGCACTTCGGCGGCGGCGCGGTGCGCCAGACCGTCGTCGAGATGGACCACGCGTTCCTGTTCGTCACCACGGCCGGGCACGGCGCCTGCCTCGCGCTGCTGACCGCCGCCGACGTCGACATGGGACTCGTGGCGTACGCGATGAACATGATGGTGAAGCGGGTCGGTGCCGCGCTGAGCGCCGCACCACGGGTTGAGCAGCAAAGTGCACCATGATGTTCCCGCGGGAGGACGACACCTGGTTCGATGACGCGGCGGGCCCGATCGCCCGGCCGTACACGATCACCGGCGGGCGGACGCACGCCGGCGACATCGACCTGCAGCTGCTGTCGCTGGTGGTCGCCCTGCCCGGGCTCGCCGAGGCGGCCACCATGGCGCCCGAGTACGCCCGGATCGTGCGGCTGTGCCAGCGGCCGCTGTCGGTCGCCGAGGTCGCGGCCCACCTCGACCTGCCGGTGCCGATCGTGAAGGTGCTGCTCGCCGACCTCGTCGAGCGCGGTCACGTGATCTACCGGACGTCCCAGCCCATCAACGACACCCCCGACCAACACGTACTCCAGGCGGTTCTCGATGGCATTCGCAGGCTCTGAGCCTCGGCGGAACGTATCCGCCACCGTGGTGAAACTGCTGATCGCAGGCGGTTTCGGGGTCGGCAAGACCACCATGGTCGGTTCGGTGAGCGAGATCTCCCCGCTGCGGACGGAGGAGGCGATCACCCAGGCCAGCGCCGGGGTGGACGATCTGACCGGCGTGGAGAGCAAGACGACCACGACGGTGGCGCTCGACTTCGGCCGCATCACGATCAACCCCGAGCTGATCCTGTACCTGTTCGGCACGCCGGGGCAGGACCGGTTCTGGTTCATGTGGGACGAGCTCGCCCAGGGCGCGCTGGGCGCCGTGGTGCTGGCCGACACGCGGCGGCTGGAGAGCTGCTTCCCGGCGGTGGACTTCTTCGAACAGCGCGGTCTGCCGTTCGTGGTCGGCGTCAACTGCTTCGACAACGCCTACCGGTACGGCACCGAAGAGGTCCGCGCGGCTCTCGAACTGGACGACACGGTCCCGATCCTGCTGTGTGACGCGCGTGATCGTGAATCGACGAAGCAGGTGCTGGTGATCCTGATGCAGCACGTGATGGCGAACGCGCGGCCGAACGCGTCACTGGAACCGACGCGTCCGGCGCCCGGCGGCTGGTGAGTCAGTAAGGGTTGGCCCGCGAGCGGAACTCCGGCACGACTTCGTCCTCATCGGACTTCGGATAGGAGATCCGCGCCGCGTCGCCGTCCGATGTGTACAGACTGTCGCGGTTCTGCCCGAGTTTGTCCAGCCACACCGTCGAACCGTATTCTGCTTCCTCGCCGTCCGGGCCCTGCGAGCGGATGCGCGGGATGTTCAGCGGGTCGAAGTCGGTGGTGAACGGGGACGCCGACGGGTTCGAGCCGACCAGGAACGCGCCCTGGTAGTGGTACCCGGCACCCTCGATCGCCAGTTCCGGCGGGTTCGGGTGGATGCCGAACGGCAGCGCGATGGTGGTGGGGGTCGCCGCGGGCGCGGCCCGGCGGATCAGCGCGTCGAGGTCGGCGATCTCGGTGCGGGTGGTGTCCTCGTCGGAGTCGCGCAGGTTCGCGTGCGTCATGGTGTGGTTGCCGACGTCGAAACCGTTGGCCAGCAACCACGGGATGGTGCGGGTTCCACCGGGCTCGCCGAACGGGTCGGCGTTGACGTAGAACGTCGCCGTGGGGCGGAAACCCGGGTGGGTGCGGGCGACGTCGAGCATGATCGCCGCGGCCGTTCCCGGCACCGGTTTGCCGTCCGGGCCGAGCGTGAGCTGGCTCGGGTCGCCGTCGTCGAAGGTGATCACCACCGGGTGCCTGCCCGCGGGCACGTCCATCCGGCCCGCGGTGAAATCGGCGGCCGGCACCGGGAAGTAGCCCTCGCGGTCGAGACGTTCCAGCTCGGCTCGGAAGTCCTCGGGGGTGCGGTCGTAAACCGACTCCGGTTCGGCCACGATGCGGTGGTACATCAGCACCGGCACGCGGCCGAGCTCGTTCGCCCCGACCTCGGCCGGAGCGGCCGGAGCCGGGGCGGCCGGGGCCGCGGCGGGCTCGTGCAGCGGCGCGAACGCGGCCCACTCCTGGCCGTCGTCACCCGGCTCGTGCGCCTGCCCGTTCACGACGGTCGTGCATCCGGTGACCAGGAACAGGACCGCGACGAGGGAAACCAGCTTGGGTGTCACGCCTTCCAACGTGCGCCCTCAGTAGCGCGGCGGCAACGGGGTGTAACCCGAACGGATGGACTTCCGCATACCCCGATCGAACCGGGGAATGTGCCCTCTGCTGGGCACATCGGCGCGGGAGGGGTTCATGGGCACACACCGCACGCGGTCGGCGAATCCGGTTCTGATCCTCGTCGCCGCGATCGCCACCGTCGCCATCGTCGCGACCCCGTTCATGGTGCGGTCGCTGCCGTTCGGGCTCGCGATACAGGGGCTCGGCGACGGGGTGACCACGAACGCCGAGTCCCTGCGGGACATCCGCGTGCTCGCGGCGCGCGACAGCGATCTCGGCCAGGTGGCGGTCACCGTGGACGACCAGCCGGTGGCCACGAAGCGTGAGGGCGGCAGGCTCGTCCTCCCGCCGCTCGACATCGACGACGGCAAGCACGAACTCGTCGCCCGGCTGCCGAACGAGATCCCCGGCCTGCCGGATGCCGAGGTCTCGCGCACGTTCCACGTGGACAACACCCCACCGGAGCTGTCCTTCCAGCCGATCGACATCAGCGATCCCCGCAAGCCGGTCACCGTACGTGGCACGGCCAAGGGCGCCGACAAGGTCACCGTGCAGGGCGAAGAGGTCAAGGTCAACGAGTTCGGCAACTTCACCGCGACCATCCCGACCCCGCCCGCGAAGATCGAGATCGGCGCGCAGGACGCGGCGGGCAACCGCGCGGCCGGGCGGGCACCGGTGCGGGCGCGGCACCCCGGCATGCGGGGCGTGCACATGACCGCGCAGGCGTGGACGGCGCCGGCGCTGCGCGAACCGGTGCTGCAGATGGCGCGGGACGGGCTGATCGACACGGTCGAGCTGGACATCAAGGACGAGAGCGGCGAGGTCGGCTACGCCTCGGAGGTTCCGCTCGCCCGGGAGATCGGGGCCGCGAAGAACTACTACGACCTGCACGCCGTCGTCGAAGAGCTGCACAAGGAGGGGATCCGGGTGGTCGGGCGGCTGGTCGCGTTCCGCGATCCGGTCCTGGCCCGTGCGTCGTGGGAGTCCGGCGAGCGTGACCGGGTCGTGCAGAGCGCCGACGGGCAGCCCTGGGCCAGCGGGTACGGCGAGTACGCCTTCACCAACTTCGCGAACGAGGAGGTGCGCGAGTACAACATCGCGCTCGCGGTCGAGGCCGCCCGCGCCGGTTTCGACGACATCCTCTACGACTACATCCGGCGGCCGGAGGGGGCCATCGAGCAACTGCGGTTCCCCGGCCTGGACACCACGCCCGAGGAGGAGGTCGCGGACTTCCTCGCCGAGAGCCGCAACGCCGTGCGGGCCGAAGGCGCGTTCGTGGGGGCGTCGGTGTTCGGGATCGCGGTCAGCCGTCCGACGCAGATCGGGCAGGACATTTCCCTGATGGCCCGGCGGGTCGACTACATCGCACCGATGATCTACCCGTCGCACTGGGGCGCGGGAGAGTACGGGGTGGCCGATCCGGAGTCGCAGCCACACGAGATCACGCAACGCTCGCTGGCCGCGTTCGCCGAACGGACGGCGGGCACGCAAGCCGTGATCATTCCCTGGATCCAGGCGTTCAGCATGAAGGTCCACTATGGATCCGAGGAGATCCGCGCCCAGCTCGACGGCGCGCGCGAGAACGGGATGGACTCGTTCCTGCTGTGGAACGCGGGGTGCAAGTACAACCCGGCCGACCTCGCCGCCCCTTGACCGAGGCGACGAGAACACTGGTCAAGAACGGCGGAGAACCGTTCGGCGACGGTCCGTGGTTCACCCGATCAGCCCAGTTCTCGGGGTCCGCGCGCGGGTAGGGCTTCTAGGACAGCCCGGAAAGGGCGGGCCCCATGCGCACGGAACTGATCGACACGCTGCTCGACCTGATGGCACCCGAAGCCGGCGACTTCGACGCGCACCAGTACGCGCGGCGGCTGGCGGAGCACGCCGTCGCGCGCGTCCCGGCGCGGGACGCCGGGGTGTTGCTCGCCGACACCGCGGGGCCGGTCATCGCCGGCACGGGATCGGCGGCCGCGCTCGTGAAGTTCCAGTTCGATCACGACGAAGGTCCCGTACCCGGCTACCTCCATAGTGGATCATCGACGGGCGATTCGTGGCCGCGGTTTTCCGCTGCCTGCGCGGAAGCCGGTTACTCGTCGGTACACGCGGTGCCCATCGGCGCGTCCGGCGTGCTGTGCCTGTTCGATCCCGTGGGCAATTTCGCCGACACCGGAACGCGCCTCGCCTCCGTGGCGGCGCTTCGCCTGGCGCACCAACGGGATCTGCACCAGCTCGACGTGCGGCTGCGGCACCTGCAGGCCGCACTGGACAGCCGCATTGTCATCGAGCAGGCGAAGGGCATGCTCGCCGAACGGCACAAGATCGGTGTGGACACGGCGTTCGAGGGGCTACGGCGCTACGCGCGGGACCACAATCAGCGTGTCGCGGATCTCGCACGCGCCGTCGTCGAGGGCCGCGACCCGGTGCGCGCGAAGGACTTCTGAGAAACAAGGGGTCGTGTTCGCGCGATTTGCCGGTTAGCATCGGGTTCCGCCGTCGCCAGAGGCAGGCAGACGGCGGACCATCCGCTCCGGACCCCGGCGGTGCGCGCTGTTGGATTTCGTTCAAGCGAGGGGAGAACCGGATGACGACCACGTCCCACGACCACCATCGGCAGGCAGACGCCTTCCCGGTCGGGCGGAGGCTCATGTACCTCGACCGCGACGACGACGGACCCGAGGTGACCGTGCGCGTGGGTGTCGTGTCCGGTGACTGCCGGACCGACGCGACAAAGGGGCTGCTGGTGCCCGTGACCGATCAGGACGGCGGACAACGCCTGGTCACGGCCGCGGACGTGCTCGGGAGCGGCTCGAGATCGGGCAACACGCACGAGACCGACCGCCCGGCGAGATGGCGCCACCACCTGTCCCCCACTGGACGGCACCACCGGCGGGACGCTCCCGCCGAGTGAGCGCCTGGAGGCCCGGAACGGCCGAAAACCCTGGAGCCGGTCGTTCCGGGCCTCCGTTTTCCTCACCCGCACGGGTGTTTTCCGGCGCGGCGATTTCCGGCGGTCCGAGCCGACGAGGGGGTGGCTCGGGCGCACGGCCGGTCGCGTGACCGGGTGGCGGTGACGAGTGCAGAACTCGCGCGCGGGAACGTGGGACTCGCGGGTCAGGGGTGGAGGTGGGTGGCCGTCGCGGTCCAGCCTTCCCGTGCGCTCGGGTAGCGGGGCCGCCAGTCGCTCGCCTCGCGCAGCCGGGCGTTGCTCACGCGTAGCGAGCGGGTCAGCGAGGTCATTCGCGAGCCGAACAGCAGCGCCACGCTGCCCGGGCCGCGCACCCAGGTCCGGGCCCCGGCGGCGTGCGCCATCGCCCGCGTGAACTCGCGCTTCGTGAGCGGCTCGTCGTCCACCACGTTGTACGTCCCGGCTGGCACGGCCAGCGCGGCGACCACCGCGGTCGCCGCGTCGGCCAGGTGGATCGTGGACAGGTAACCGCCCGGCGGGCCGAGCATCAGGCCCACGTGCCGTCGCGCGGCGGCCAGCATCTGCTCCGCGTGGGCCGCGCCCGGACCGTAGAACCAGCCGAACCGCAGCACCACTCCGACGCCACCGGCCTCGGTGAAGCGCCGCGCGTTGGCCTCGGCCGCGTGATTGCCCCGGGCCATCGGGTAGTGGTCGGCCGGCCAGTCCTCGTCGACCCATTCGGCGCCGCGGTCGCGGTAGAGCATGCTGACCGACTCCTGCACGAACCGCCCGACACGGGCGTCGATCGCGGCATCGACCAGGGTCGCCGAACCCTGCGTGCGGATCCGGGTGTTGTCCCGGTGCGCGGCCCGCGACAGGAACTTCGCCATCGACGGGAGTGCCGTGGCCAGGTTCACCACGGCGTCGTGCCCGGACATCGCCTCCGCCAGCGCGGCGCGGTCGAACAGGTCCACCCGCACCGGCTTCGCCCCCTGCCGTTCGAGAACGGCGTCCTTCGCGACGCTGCGGGACAGGGCCGTGACCACGTGATCTGCTTCGATCAGCGCGGGAACGGCGTGCCCGCCGATCGCGCCGGTTCCCCCGGTGACGAAGACCTTCATGAGGACACCATGACGCGTCCGAGGGTCCTCGCGAAACCCCGCGCAAACGCTTGCCTCCGGACGGGTCTCGCCAACCGGGCCGCCTGCCCCGATCATGGTGGTGATCGTCGAGCGAAGGAGTGTCTGTGGTCGAGCGCGTCGTGGTGGTCGGGGCCGGGCTGGGCGGGGTGCGCACCGCGGAGCAGCTGCGCAACCAGGGTTACCGGGGCCGGATCAGCCTCGTCGGGGCCGAGCCGCACGCGCCCTACGACCGGCCGCCGCTGTCGAAGCAGATCCTGACCGGCGCCTGGACACCCGAGCGCATCGTGCTCAAGGACGCCGACGCGCTGACCGGGCTCGACGTGGACACCTACCTCGGCGTGCCGGCCGCGGGACTGCGGACCGGGGCCGTCGAACTCGCCGACGGGACCACGCTGCCCGCGGACGCGGTCGTCATCGCCACCGGCGCGGACGCGCGCAGGCTGCCGGGCCAGCCCGAGGCCGTGCACACGCTGCGCACCCTGGACGACGCGCTCGCGCTGCGGTCGGCGCTCGGCAAGGCGTCTTCGCTGCTCGTCGTCGGTGCCGGGTTCATCGGCGCCGAGGTCGCCAGCGCGGCCCGCGACCAGGGGCTGGACGTCACGGTGCTGGAGGCCGGGCCGGTGCCGTGCGAGCGGGCGCTGGGTCCCGAAGTCGGGGTGCTGTGCGCGCGGCTGCTCCGCGAGGCAGGGGCCGACCTGCGGCTCGGCACGAAGATGACCGGTTTCGTGGACGCTCACACGGTCCGGCTCGCCGACGGGAGCGAAGTGTCGGCGGACGTGGTGCTGGTCGGCATCGGCGCCGCGCCCCGGCTCGACTGGCTGAGCACGAACCCCGACCTGGACGTGAGCAACGGACTGGCCTGCGACACCACCGGCCGCGTGCTGGGCACGACCGGCGTGTGGGCGGTCGGGGACGTCGCGGCGTGGGAGGACCCCGGCCACGGCGGCCGCTTCCGGTACGAACACTGGACCAGCGTGACCGACCAGGCGACCGTGGTGGCACGCGACATCCTCGGCGGCGAGCAGACCGCCCCCGCCGTGCCGTACTTCTGGTCCGACCAGTTCGGGTTGAAGATCCAGATGGCGGGGCGCCCGCAACTGGCGGGCACCGTGCAGCCGCTGCAGGGCGAGGGCCTGTCCGGCGGGCCGGTGAAGGGCACCGTCGTGGGGTACTTCGCCGGGGACCGGTTCGTCGCGGTCGCCGGGTTCGGGGCGGCCAAGCACGTGGCGAAGTACCGGATGCTGCTGGTGAAGGGCGCGGAGAAGTCCGAGGTGCTCGCGGCGTGAAAGACCGGGCGGCCCGGCAGGAACCGGGCCGCCCGGCGTCATCGGCACCTCAGCAGTTGGACGGCGCTTCCTCGCCCGCGAACCGGTCCACGATCCACTGGTGGGCGTCCCCGTTGCCCGCGAAGATCCCGCTCAGGTGGTCGGACACGTAGGTCTGCCACTGCTCGGTCACCCCCGCCGCGCAGTACTGCTTGTGCAGCGCGTCCGCCTGGGGCGTGTTGACGATCTCGTCGGTGGCCGCGTGGTACTGGAACACCGGCACCCGCGGCGGTGCCGAGCCCAGCTTGTTCTCCGCCAGGCGCGCCTGCCACTGCGGGGTGTCCAGCGGGTTGGACGTGGTGTAGTCGCTGATCTTCTTGAACGGGTAGTTGGCCAGCAGTTCCACCACGCACGCGTTCGCCTTGGCGTCCGCCAGTTCGGTGCGGCCGGTGTCGTTCAGGTAGGAGTCCAGGTCCAGCTCCGGGTAGGCCGCGTCCAGGCCGACCGCGGCGAAGGCCAGGAAGCCGAACCCGAGGTAGCCGTCGAGGCCCTTGGCGACCTCGGTCAGGTCCGCGGGCACACCGCCTGCCGCCACGCCGACCAGGTTCATCTCCGGTGCGTACGACGGCTGCTTCTCGGCGGCCCACAGCGCGCCGCCGCCGCCCTGGGAGTAGCCCTGGAAGATCACCTTCGAGTCCTCGGACAGGCCCGCCTGTGCGAGGCGCTGGGCGGCCCGCACCGAGTCGATCACGGCCGGGCCCATCGACTGGCCGGTGATGTACGTCGGCACCGTGTTCGGGGAGTAACCCTCGTAGTCGGTCACCGCCACGGCGTACCCGCTGCTCAGCGAGTCGTTGATGGCCGGCTGGTCGTAGAGCGTCCCCCGCGAGATGGCCTTCGACGGGGTGCATTTGAAGGCCGGGCCCTGCGTCCCGACGGCGAACCCGACGATCGGCGCCGTCGACGGGTCCACGCCCTTGGGCACCATGATCGTGCCGGTGACGGCGTTGCGCTCCCCCAGCGCGTTCGTCGACAGGTACATCACCTCCCACGCGTCCGCGTTCGCCGCGTTCATCATCGGCACCGACGGGCGCCAGCGGATCACGTCACCCGGCTGGCCCGCGGGCAGCGGTGACGGCGGGCTGTAGAACGAGTCGTCGAGCGGGCCGGGGATCACCGGGCCGGCCGCCACCGCGGCCGGCGCCGTCATGGTCGCCACCGCGCCGCCCGCCGCGAGCGCCACCCCCACCAGCGCGGCCAGCAGCCGCCGCCGGAAACTGCGGTTCTTCATCACAAAATACCTCCGGAGATTCCCGTTACAAACCGAGCGCGGGAGCGAGCACCGGCCATGAGTCGTGCAGTGCCCGTTCCCAGTAGGGCCAGCTGTGCGTGCCCGCGCCGTAGTAGTCCACAGTGGCCGGAACGCCCATCAGCTTCAGCTTGTCTGTGAAGCTCCTGGACGTGAGCAGCGCCGCCGGTTCCAGCGGATCGGACTGCCCCGGCGGGTCGAGCGGGCCGGTCCGGCCGTCACCGCAGGAGATGTAGAGCTCGACCCCGCGAAGGTCGTCGATGTGGTTGTACGGGTTGCGCGACCACCAGATCGGGAAGCTCGCCTTCTCGTCGCCCCACAGGTCGAAGAAGTTGTAGTGCCCCGCCCGCACCAGGATTCCCTGGATCACCTCGGGCGTGCCGGGGAACAACGTGTTCGGGATACCGCTGTACGAGGCCGCCGCACCGAACATTCCCTTGTGCAGGAAGGAATACGCGAGCGCGCCGTAACCGCCGATCGACACACCCGCGATCGCCCGTTTCGTGCCGCCGCGGTAGCCGCGCTCGACGATCTGCCGGACCTCCTCGGTGTGGAACCGGTCCCAGTCGGGCGTGCTCTTCAACCCGAAGTTCCACCACTTCGTGTACATGCCGGCCGGACCGTCCGTGGGCATCACGACGATCGCGTCCTTGTCCGCGGTGAACGCCTTGACGTCGGTGAACTGGTCCCACGACCGGTAGTCCACCGGCTCGCAGCACCCGTGCAGCAACCACAACGTCGGCCACGTCCGCGTCGGTTCGGCGCGCCAGTTCACCGGCACGATCAGCCGGACCATGCCGGTCGTGCCCAGCGCGGGCGAATCGATCTCGAGATCGACCGTGCGGTCGTCGATCCAGGTCTCGGTGACCACTTTCGCTCCATCGTCGGCGCTGACCGTGGCGGCGGACACCGGTGCGGCCAGCGCGGCACCGGCGATCATGGCGACGACGGGCAGCGTCAGCAGCGAGGCCCAGCGGCGTCGTCGGCGCCCGGCCCGAACGGTTCTCATTCGTTCTCCTCGCGGGTTTCAGAGTGGGATGTTGCCGTGTTTCTTCGCCGGGAGCGTCTGCCGTTTCGTGCGCAGCGTCCGCAGTGCACGGGCGACCTGGAGGCGCGTCTGCGACGGCGGGATCACCATGTCCACGTACCCGCGCTCCGCGGCCAGGTACGGGCTCGCGTGGTGCTTGCGGTACTCCTCGGTCAACCGCTGCCGCGCCACCTCACGCTCCTCAGTGGACAGCCGCGCCAGTTCGTGCCGGTGCAGCACGCCGACCGCACCTTCCGCCCCCATCACCGCGATTTCCGCGGTGGGCCAGGCGATGTTCACGTCTGCGCCGAGGTGTTTGGACCCCATCACCGCGTAACCGCCGCCGTACGCCTTACGCGTCACCACGGTCACCTTCGGCACCGTCGCCTCGGAGTAGGCGTAGATCAGCTTCGCGCCACGGCGGATGACGCCCTGCCGTTCCTGATCGGTGCCGGGCAGGTAACCGGGCACGTCGGCGAGCGTCAGGATCGGCAGGCCGAACGCGTCGCAGAACCGCACGAACCGGGCCGCCTTCTCGGACGCGTCGATGTCGATCACCCCGGCCTGGTACCGCGGCTGGTTCGCCACGATCCCCACCGAACGCCCCTCCACCCGGCCGAACGCGCAGATCATGTTGGGCGCGAACGCGCTGTGGATCTCGGTGAACTCGCCGTCGTCGACGATCCGCCTGATCACCTCGGCCATGTCGTAGGCCTGGTTGAGCGAGTCCGGCACGAGGCGGTCCAGTTCGAGGTCGGACGGGGTGATCTCGTGGACGGTGTCGTCGTCGTATTCCGGTGGCGCGTCGAGGTTGTTGAGCGGCAGGTACCCGAGCAGCGTCTGCACCCAGTCGATCGCGTCGCGCTCGTCGGCCGCGCGGTGGTGGGCGTTGCCGGAGATCTCACTGTTCACCGCCGCGCCACCGAGCTGCTGCGCGGTGACCCGCTCACCGGTGACGGCGTGCACGACGTCGGGTCCGGTGACGAACATGTGCGAGGTGTCGTCGACCATCACGGTGAAGTCGGTGATCGCCGGCGAGTACACCGCGCCACCGGCGCACGGACCCATGATCATGGAGATCTGCGGGATCACGCCGGACGCGTGGGCGTTGCGCCGCCCCAGTTCGGCGTAGTAGGCCAGCGACACCACGCCTTCCTGGATACGTGCGCCGCCGGAGTCGTTGATGCCGATCACCGGGCAGCCGAGCGAGAGCGCCAGGTCCATCACCTTGAGGACCTTCTCGCCGAACACCTCGCCCATGCTGCCGCCGAACACGCTGAAATCCTGCGAGAACAGGCAGACCTGCCGTCCGTCCACGGTGGCGTGACCGGTCACGACACCGTCCCCGTAGGGCCGGTTGCCCTCCATGCCGAACTCGGTGCACCGGTGCCGCGCGAACTGGTCCAGCTCCACGAAGGAGCCTTCGTCGACGAGCAGCTCGATGCGCTCACGCGCGGTCAGCTTGCCCTTGGCGTGCTGCCGGTCGATCGCGCGCTTTTCGGCGATGCGCACGGCCTCATCGTGGCGCGCGGCCAGATCGGCGATCCGGTAGGCCGTCGTCGGGGCGAACGGGATGTCCACCGCGTCCTCACCTCTTCCCTGTGATCCGGTCGGCGAGCGCGTCCGCGATCACGGTCACGTGCGGCGGGTCGATCATCGAGACGTGGTCGCCGGGGACCCGGACGATCTCCAGGCCGGGGCAGAACTCGTCCCAGCCCAGCGCCTCGTCGTCGCGCAGGTAGCGCGGGTCGAGCGTGGTCGTCAGCGGGTGCGGCTGCTGGGCGCGGAACAACACCACCCGGCCGTCCCACGGCTGCGGGGTGTACCGCTCGGCGACGCGCGCGTCCACATAGGACGTGTACTGGTGGTGCAGCACACCCTGCCCGAGACCCGGCACCTTCTCTTCGAGCTGACGCATGACGAGCCCGATCTGCTCGCCCTCGCCGAGCCGCGCCAGCTCGTCGCGCGGGATGTCCAGCGCGACACCGTAGGTCTGCTCGATGTGCGTGGCGAACCGGTCGAACCGGTCCAGCAGCAGGTCCTCGGCCGGCGCGTCGCTGGGCAGCGGCAGGATCGTGTCGATCAGGAACACCAGCTCGACCGGCTCGTCGAGCTGCTTCGCGCATTCGTAGGCGAGGCATCCGCCGAACGACCACCCGCCGAGCCGGTACGGCCCGTGCGGCTGGATCTCGCGGATCATCTCCAGGTAGCGAGTGGCCTTGGCCTCGACGGTGTCCAGGTCGTCGAGGCGTTCGAACCCGTACACCGGCCAGTCACCGGGCAGGTCGTGGACCAGTCGCGTGTAGACACTTGCCGGGCCGCCCGCGGGGTGGAACAGGAACATCGGCGTACCGGTTCCCTTCCGCAGGCACCGCATCGGGCCGTCGCCTTCGATCGCGCCCCGCAGCAGGTCGGCCATCGCGGCGATCGTGGGCCGCTCGAACAGGTTCTCCGGCACCGTCTCCAGTTCGGCCGCCATCGCCTGCCGCAGCCGGTTCCGGTCGCCAGGGAACTCGTCGTGCACGCCGAGCACGCGGCCGAGCACGTCCTGCCAGTGCCGGGCGACCCAGCGTTCGGCGGGATCCCGTGGCCCGATGACGACCTCGGTCACGGTGGCGGGGCCGCTCTCGAATCCGGCCTGTTCCGCGAGGTGCGCGGCCAGCTCGGCGAGGCTCGCGCCCCGCAGCAGCATCGGCACCGGCAGCGGCAGGCCGAAGTCCCGCTCGACCGCACCGCGAGCGCGCATCGCGAGCAGCGAGTCCAGCCCGAGCTGCGTGAGCGGTACGTGCCGGTCGACCTGCTCGGGTGCGAAACCCATCAGCCCGGCGACCAGTGCGGTCAGGTGGTCGGCGATGGCGGCGTGCGCGGTCGACGGTTCCAGCGCATCCAGGCCGGACCAGGCGGAGGCCGCCGCGCGGCGGGGCACGAGCAGGTCGAAGAACGGCCGCTCGACGAGCCTCGGGAACAGGTCGAGCACTGCCTCCGCGTCGAGTCGCGCGATGCCGGTGGCCACACGGTAGCGGGTCAGCACCGCCTCCAGCGCTTCCATCGCCTCAGCGGTGCCGAGCGGTTCGAGCACCGGGTTGGTCGTGCCGACCGCGGCCCCGGCCTCGCCCCACGCGCCCCAGTTGATCGTCGCGGCGGGCAGGCCGTGGGCACGTCGCCACGTGACCAGCGCGTCCGCGTAGGCGTTCGCGGCCGCGTAGGCCGCCTGTCCCGGCGAGCCGAACAACGCGGCGGCCGACGAGTAGACCAGCCACCAGTCCAGGTCGTGGTCCAGGGTGGCCTCGTGCAGCCGCCAGGCGCCCTCCGCCTTCGGGCGCCACGCCTTCGCCACCTGCTCGGGGGTCAGCGCGGCCGCGGCACCGTCGGCGAGCGCACCCGCCGCGTGCAGGACTCCACGCAGCGGAACTCCTCCGCTGGTCGCGGCTTCGACAAGCCGTTCCGCGACACCGGGTTCGGCGATGTCACCCGCTACCACGACAGCGCCGGGCACGTCGACCTCCCGCGCGGTGCGTCCGGACAGGACGATCCTGGTCGCGCCACGCTCGGCCAGCCAGTGCGCCGCGACCAGGCCCAGCCCGCCGAGTCCACCGGTGATCACGTACGCGCCCTCACGCACGGCAGGCCGCTCCGGCGACCCGAGGTGCGGCCGGGTCAGCCACCGGGTGTGCCGGACGCCGCGACGCCAGGCGATTTCGTCGTCCGGGCCGTCCGCGCGCAGCTCGTCGAACAGGGCGGGCAACGACTCGGCGTCGACGTCGACCAGGCTCGCGTGCAACTCGGGGTGTTCGAAGGCGAGTACCCGGACCAGCGCCCGCAGACACGCCAGCTCCGGCCGGCCCGCCTCACCGTCCTCGACCGCGGTGGCCGAACCGGTGACCAGCCACAAGCGGGTCGGTGACTCAGCCACTTCGGCCACCACCTGACTCACCTCGTGGACCAGGTCCGGCCCCTCGGTGCGGGCGAACAGCACGACACCATCGGGCCGGGTCGCCAGCGCGGCACGCAGCGTCTGACGGTCGTGCGGCGGAACCACCACAACGCGGTCCTCACCGTGCGGCAGGCCCGGGTCGCCGTCGTGCAGGACGATCCAGGTCCGGTCCTCCTCGACCGCGTCCGGCAGATCGGTGCGCGTCCAGGTCGCTTCGAACAGCTTGGCGGGCAACGGAACCGGCATCGCGGTGCGCTGGAACCGGCGGGCGTGCACGTCACGGAACTCGACCACCACCGTGTCGTCGGCCGCGACGAGCTGCACCGTTCCCCGCAGATCGTCGCCGGACAGCGAGTCCACGACCGCGTCCACTCGCACGCCCGCGAGCGGGTCACCGGCGACGGAGACCGCCCCGATCGCCAGCGGCAGGAACAGCCCGTCCGCCTCCCGCAGGGCCGCTCCGGTCGCGGCGGCCAGCGCGTGCAGGCACGCGTCGGCCAGCGCCGGGTGCAGGACGTGACCAGCGGCCTTCGGCGTGTCGATGGACGCCGACGCCCGCCCGGACACCGCGCTGACCTCACGCAACAGCCGGAACGCGGGCCCGTAGCTCATGCCCATCGCGTCCAGCGCGGCGTACAGGTCGACCGGTTCACCCTCGACGCGGCCCAGCGGCTCCAGCGCTGTCTCGTCCGCTGCCCGGGCGGTCGCGTGGCACACCCAGTCACCAGGTTTGGTGTGCACGCTGATCACGCCGTCGGCCAGCGATGTCGTGACCTCCTGCTCGGGCGGCAGCGGCAGCACCTGCCGAAGCTCGACGTCGGCGAGGTAGCGGCCCGCGGCCGACAGCGCCAGCTCCACGAACCCGGTCGCCGGGAAGATCGGCGTGCCCCAGACCGCGTGGTCGGCCAGCCACGGATGCCGCTCGGTGCCGACCTCGCCACGCCACACGCGCTGCGACGAGCCGGGCACCTCCGCGTGCACACCCAGCAGCGGGTGGTCGCCCACAACCCGCCGCCGGGGCCAGAACCGCTCGTGACGCCACACCTTGCCGGGCAGGTCCGCGACCGGCTGCTTCGGCTCGCGGGCCAGCAGCGCGGACGGATGCCCCAGCACGTGCAGCCGCGCCAGGCTGGTGAGGAACGCGAGCCGCTCGTCGGTCCTGCGGCTGGCGCTGGGCAGCCCGGTTCCCCCGGCCTGTTCGACGGCGGCGAGCGCGACCGGGTGCGGGGAGATCTCGACAAACGTGCCGTAACCGTCTTCGATCGCCGCGGCCAGCGCCTGCGCGAACCGCACCGGACGGCGCAGGTTCGCGGCCCAGTAGTCCACATCGAACAGTGGCTTGTCCCGCGGATCGTCGAGCACGCTGGTGTAGCACGGCACTTCGGGGCCGCCCGCGCGCACGCTCAACCCGGCCCGGAACCGGTCGAGGATCGCGTCGACGGCGGGCGAGTGCCCGGCGCCGCTGACCGGCAGCAGCTTCGCGAACCGTCCTTGCCCATCCACATGCGACACCAGCGCCGCGACCGCGTCGGCCTCGCCGGTCACCGTGCACTGCGTCGACGACGCGTACACCGCGACCGCGACACCGGGGAACTCCTCGATCTCGGCCGCGGACGCCTCGACGACGGCCATCGATCCGGCACCCGCCGCGTCGATCTCGCCGAGCAGCCGCGCGCGGGACGCCATCACGCGCAACCCGTCGGCGAGGTCTAGTGCCCCGGCGACCACGGCCGCCGCGACCTCACCCATCGACTGGCCCAGCACCGCGGCGGGCGTCACGCCGTGCGCGCGCCACAGCCCGGCGAGCGCGACCTGAATGCCGAACAACGTCAGCTGGGTCGCGGCGAGGTCCGGCGGCTCACCGGCCAGCGCCTCCCGCAACGAGAACCCGGCCTCCGCGCGGAACACCGGGTCGAGCCGGTCGACCTCGGCCGCGAACGACGGTTCGGTGTCCAGCAGTGCGCGACCCATGCCCGTCCACTGCGAACCGTAGCCGGAAAACACGAACACGACCCCGTCGAGCCTGCCCTGCCCCGGTTCCAGGCCACGCAGGGCCGCCGCCAGCTCGTCCCGGGTGGACGCCACGACCGCGCCGCGCACCGGCAGGTTCTCCCGGTGGTGCGCGAGCGTCGAGGCCACCGCGGTCAGCGGCACGTCCGACGACTCCACCCAGCGGGCCAACTCTCCGGCCCGGTCCCGCAGGCCGTCGGCGGACCGGTCGGACACGGCGAAGACGTGCGGCCCGCCGGTTTCGGTGAACCGTGGAGTGACGGGCCACTCCTCCAGCACCACGTGCGCGTTCGTGCCGCCGAAGCCGAACGCGGACACGCCCGCGCGCGCGACACCCGAGTACCGCGGCCAGCCGGACGACTCGGTGACCACCCGCAGCCCGTCGAAGTCGATGTGCGGGTTGGGCTCCCGGTAGTTCAGGCTCGGCGGCAACCGCCGCCGCGACAACGCGAGCACGACCTTGATCAGGCCGGCGATTCCCGCCGCGCCCTCCAGGTGGCCCAGGTTGCTCTTGACCGAGCCGAGCAGCAGCGGACGGTTCGCGTCCCGGCCCAGCGCCCGCCGCAGGGCCGATGCCTCGATCGGATCGCCGAGCAACGTCCCGGTGCCGTGCGCCTCGACGTAGTCCACGACGGACGGGTCGAGACCCGCGGCGGCGTAGGCGTCGCGCAGCAGCATTGCCTGCGCTTCCGGGTTCGGCGCGGTGATGCCGTTGGACCGGCCGTCGGAGTTGACCGCGCTGCCCCGGACCACCGCCAGCACCCGGTCACCGTTCCGGCGGGCCGCGCGCAGCGGCTTCAACACGACCACACCGCAGCCCTCGCCACGCGCGATGCCGTCGGCACCGGCGTCGAACGGCTTGCACCGGCCGTCCGCGGCGAGCACCCCGGCCTCGGCGAAGTTCGCCGTGATCCCCGGCGAGAGCAGCAGGTTCACGCCACCGACCAGCGCGGTGCCGATCTCGCCGCGCTGCAGGCTCTGCACGGCCTGATGCAGCGCGACCAGCGACGACGAGCACGCGGTGTCGATCGTCAGGCTCGGACCGCGCAGGTCGAGCAGGTAGGACAGCCGGTTCGCCGCGATGCTGGCCGCCGCGCCGGTGCCGGACCACGCGTCGATGGCCGTGACGTCGGTCATCGTCAGGTAGCCGTACTCGCTGGCGGACAACCCGACGAACACACCGGTCCGCGTGCCACGCAGCGACGACGGCGCGATGCCCGCGTGCTCCAGCGCCTCCCACGCGACCTCCAGCAACATCCGCTGCTGCGGGTCCATCGCCTCGGCTTCACGCGGTGTGATGCCGAAGAAGGCGGCGTCGAAGCCGATGGCGTCGTCGAGGAACCCGCCCCGGCGCGGCAGCCCGGCCATCGCACCGGCGGGCGCGAACGACTCCCAGCGGCCTTCCGGGACCTCGCTGATGCCGTCGACGCCGGTTTCGAGGAATCGCCAGAACTCCTCCGGCGACGAGGCACCGCCGGGCATCCGGCAGCCGATCCCGACGACGGCGATCGGTTCACCGGGCTCCGGCGTCCACTGCGCTCCGCCGCCGGTGTCCACCTCGGACAACGCCGCGACCAGCTCGTTGATCGTCGGGTGCTCCCACACCAGCGTCGCGGGCAGCGAACGACCGAGCAGCTGCCCCAGATCGCCGGTCAGGGTCATCGCGTCCCGTGAGGACAGTCCGGTCTCCTGCAGCGGCTTGCCGGGGTCCACTTCGGAGGCGGGTACGCCGAGCGTCGTGGCCACCCGGTCCACGAGCCAGGCACGGAGGCCGGTCATGCGAGCCGCCGCGCGTCGAGCGATCCGTCGAGGTAACGCCGCCTGCACAGCGCGCGGCTGATCTTGCCGCTCGACGTGCGGGGCACCTCACCGGGTTCGGTGAACACGACCTCACGCAACCGCAGTCCGTGCACCGCGGACACCTCGGCCCGAAGCCACGCCGCGACCTCGTCGAAGTCGGCCTCGGCCTGCCGCGCCCGTTCCAGCACGACCACCGCGACCTCACCGTCCTCGCCCGGCACCGAGAAGGCGGCCGCCGAGTGGGGCCGGACGACGGGGTGCGCTTCGACGGTCTGCTCGACGTCCTGCGGGTAGTGGTTGCGGCCGTCGACGATGATCAGGTCCTTCAGCCGTCCGGTCATGAACAGTTCGCCCTCGAAGACGACCCCGAGGTCACCGGTGGCGAGCCAGTCACCGCCCGCGCCGGGCAGGCTCCGGCCGAAGACCGAGTCCGGGCGGTTCCAGTAGCCCTGCCCGACGTTCGGCCCGTGCACCCAGATCTCCCCGACCGTGCCGTCCGGCACCACCGCACCGCCGGGATCGACGATGCGGATCTCCTGGTCGACCGCCCGGCCGCAGGACACCAGGGTCGTCGTCGCACCACCGGCGGCGGGGACGGCGGTGCCCGCGGCGAGCCGGTCCCGGTCGAACGTGACCTGCCGCGACGGCTGCCCGGCGTCGGTGACCGACACCAGCACGGTCGCCTCGGCCAGCCCGTAGGACGCGCGGTGCACCTCCGGCTGCAACCCGCACTCGGCGAAGGACTCCTGGAACTTCGCGACCGTGGACGGCAGAACGGGCTCGCTGCCGTTGATGAGCGACACCACGCGGCTCAGCTCCAGGTAGCTCTTCTCGCGCTCGGAAACCCGCGAAGCGCTGTAGGCGTAGGCGAAGTTGGGGGCCGCGCTGATCGCGCCCGGGCTCGCGGACAACGCGCGCAGCCAGCGCCCGGGACGCTCCAGGAACGCCAGCGGATCCATCAGCACCGAGGTCAGGCCGCCGACGACCGGCGCGCCGATGCCGAGGATCAGGCCCATGTCGTGGAACAGCGGCAGCCAGCTCACCGCCGAGGTGGTGCCGCGCTCCCCGCCGTACGCCCGCAGCGCCTGCCGAGCGTTGGTGACGACGTTGTGGTGCGTCAGCATGACGCCGGCCGGGGCGCGCGTGGAACCCGAGGTGTACTGCAGGTAGGCCAGGTCGTCGGGTTCCGGGTCCGGCCACTCGTGTTCTCCCGGCTCCGCCGGGATCGTGTCCACCACCAGGATCTTCGGGCCCGACACCAGGCCCTTCACGTCGTCGCGCTCGTCGTCGGTGGTCAGCACCAGCGCCGGTTCGCAGTCGTCGAGCACCGCGGTGAGCCGGTCGCCGTGGCCGGGCAGCGAGGGGGCGAACAGCGGCACGGCCACCAGTCCGGCGCGGATCGCGCCGAGGAAGGCCACGACGTAGTCCACGGACTGGGCGACCAGGACGGCGGCCCGGTCGCCCGGCGCCGCGAGTTCGCGGGCGTGCAACGCGACCGCGGTCACCCGCTCGTCGAGTTCACGCCAGGTCAGGGAGATCGCGTGCCCGTCGGCACTGGTGCGGTGGTCCAGGAACGTCACGGCGGTCTCGTCGGCCTGCGCCTGGGCCCAGTATCCGAGCATGGTCGCGAACGAAGAATTCTCTTTCATGAGTCCCTCGGGAAGATTCCGTGCCCGAAAATCCGTGCGCCGGAGGTTATTTTCGGACTGTTACAGGTGTCAATCGGGCGTGGCCGGCTTACTCACCGCGGGACGAGGATCCAGCGGACCCCGTTGTCACGACGGGAAGAACTTTTTCCACATGGGCTCGGAAAACCCACAGCGCGAGCACCGCACCGGCGATTTCCAGAGCGGCTGCCACGAGTAGCCCGGCCGTGTACCCCGTGGCGAGCGCCGGTCCCCCGAGCGCTCCTTCCCCGAGCCGTGCGCCGCGCACGGCCGTCAGCACCGCGCCGATCAGCGCGACTCCCATGGCGCTGGACAGTTCCCTGGACGCGGTCAGCAGGCCCGACGCCGTGCCCGCGTGGCGCTCCTCGACGATCTCCAGCGAGTACGACGTCAGCGGCGTGGTCAGCGCCGAGCCGGCGCCGATCAGCAGCAGCCCCGGGATCCGCGGCGGCACCTCGGGGATGTGGTTGATCGCGGCCACCGCGAGCAATCCCAGCGCCACCGTCAGCAACCCGACGCAGACCGTCCGATGTGGACCGAGACGTGCCATCAGCCACGGCACGGCAGGCGTGACCGCCACGATCGCCACGGCGACCAGGACGAGCGGCAACCCCGCGCCCACCGGGCTCAGGCCCAGCGAATCCTGGTGCAGCAACGGTGTGAAGAAGAAGATCCCGGACACCCCGAGTCCCCACAGCAATTGCACGGCCAGCGCGCCGGTGAAAACCCGTTCCCGCGTCAGGTCCGGTGGCACGAGCGGATCGCGGGCGCGGCGTTCCCGGATGGCGAACCAGGCGATCAGGGCGAGACCGCCGAGCAGTGGCGCGGTCTCGGTGAGCCGCGCGTCGTCACCGAGCCCGACCAGCGCGGCGGCCACCAGCACCAGCCCGGCCGTCACCAGGACCATCGCGGCCACGGCGGGCCGTCGCGCCTCGCGAGCCCGGCCGGTCCCCGCGGTCGCGGGCAGCAGCACCAGCATGACCAGCACGAACGGCAGGTTGCTGAAGAAGATCCAGCTCCAGCCCAGGTACTCGGACAGCAGCCCGCCCATCGTCGGGCCGAGCGCCAGCGCGACCGCGAGACACGCCGTCCACAGCGTCGCCCCGATGGCGCGCTGCCTGCTGTCGAGATTGGTGCGCAGCAGGCTGAGCAGGGCGGGCACCAGGAACGCCGCGGCCAGGCCCTGCACGACCCGCGCGGCGATCAGCACCGTGGCGCTGGTCGCGAAGCCACCAGCCGCGGCACCCAGCCCGAACGCGATCAGCCCGCCCGCCAGCGTGGCCCGCTGCCCCCACCGGTCCACCAGCGTGCCCGCGACCAGCAGCAGACCCGCGAACGGCAGCATGTAGCCGATGCTGACCCACTGCAGCGTCGCCAGGTCCAGCGACAGCGCGTGCCCGATCGAGGGGACACCGGCGGCGATGATCGTGTTGTCCAGCGTCGTGATGAACGCGCCGAGTGCGACGATCAGCAGCGTGCGGCCCGGGTTCACGGCCGCTCACCTCGCCGCGTCTTCGTCGTGGAAGTCCTCTTCCAGCTGCTCCGGGCTGTAGTCCAGGTCGATCTGGGCCACCGGCGTGCCACGGGCCGACTCGATCGCCTTCAGCCGCCGCATCGCGTGGTCGGCGGCGTACTCCATCACGCCGTCCAGCCGCAGGTCGAACGGGTCACCGTCGAGCTTCTTGGTGGTCCACTCGATCTGCGCGATGGCATGCGGCAGCAGGGCCTGCATCTCGTCCTGCACGACCTGCCAGTTGCGGTCGTCGGCCGCGACATGCCGACGGCAGGTGAAGGTGCCCCACGCCATGTGCCGCCGCTCGTCGTCGCCGATGCGGCGGATCAGCTCCTGCATCCCGGGCAGGATCCCGTGCGCGCGGCACGCCCGGTTCCACACGAAGTAGCCGGTCAGCGCGAGCACGCCCTCGACGACGTGGTTGTAGACCACCGACGCGCGGATCTGGTTGGCCGGGCTCGGATCGTGCTTGAGCCGCTCCAGCGCGGTGGGCAGCGCGTCGTAGAAGATGGCCCGGTAGCCCGGGTTGTCCTCGACGTGCTCGTGCAGATTGCCGGTGACCCCGACCGCGTCCAGCCACAACCGGAAGACCTGCGTGTGCTTGGCTTCCTCGAAGCAGAACTGGGTCAGGTACATCTCGTCGCCGAAGCGGCCCTCGGCCGCCATCGCCGACAGGAACGGCTGGATGTCGTGTGTGACGGCTTCCTCGCCACCGGCGAACTGCGCGCACAGCATGGTCGCGGCGAAGCGCTGGGCGTCGGACAGGGCGGCCCAGTCCTTCGCGTCCTGGCCGAAGTCGAGGTCGGCCGGGTTCCAGAACTTCGCGTTGCCCTTGGCGAACAGCCGCAACGGCAGGACGTCCCAGTTGAGGCCACCGGCGCGCAGCGCGGTGAAGTCCTCTCGGATGGTCGTGGTCACTCAAGCCCTCCCGGTGTGCACTGCTACGTCGAGCCAGGCCGGATCGGCCGTGGTGGAGGCGAAACCGAGCCGCCCGTCGCCGGAGTTCCAGTCCAGGAACAGCGGATCCTTCGAGTCGACGACGAGCGCGAGGTGGTGCCCGGCCGCGACGGTGTAGGCGGTCGGCGCGAAGTGGAAGTCGGCCGCCAGCGGTTGTCCCGGTGTCGCGTTCTTCCAGCTGTAGGGCAGGTAGTTGATCAGGCTGCCGACGCCGAACGGGTCGACGTCGTAGACGTAGGCCACGGCGGTGCCGGTCGCCCCTGGCGGGACGACGGTCAGGTGCGCGTGCATCGAACCGCGGATCTCCACCGGCGCTTCCCCCGGCTCCTGGTGCCAGACCCCCGCGCTGCCACGGTCGACCTGCGGCAGGAAGATGTTCGGCGGGTTCCCGGTCAGCGCCTCCAGGCTGTAGGTGGCGAGCGGGATCCCGCCGTTCGCGACGGTGTCGCGGTTCGCGGCGACGGTCCGGCTCCACTCGGCGGGTTGCGGCTGGAGGGTCTTTTCGCCGAGATACGACCGGACCGGTGTGCCGACCACATCGTCCCAAGTGGACTGGTACGTGGGTTGCCGCATACCGGGCCGGGCGCGGGTGACCACGGGCGGCTCGTCCTCGATCGCGGTGTCGGTGCCCGCCACATGCGCGTCGAACCAGCGGTACACCGAGGTCCAGGTGTCACTGGGCAGGCCGAGCAGGCCGCCGGACTCGGTCGCGGCGTGGTCGCCCGGCACGAACTCCGCGCGCTTCGGGCCGGTCAGGCGCCGGTAGAAGTCCACCATCTGGTCCGGCGGGAACACCGTCTCGCTCCACGTCTGGATCGCCAGTACCGCCGGGTGGTTGGCGTTGATCCGGTCCAGGTACGTGACGGGTGAGCGGGGTTCCGCCCAGTCGATGACCGCCTCGGAGTCGGCGTCGGAGATGCGTGGTTCGAGGAACTTCCGCAGCATGGTGTCGGTTTCGGCGCTGAGCGTGCCGTTGGCCTTGCCGGACAGGTACAGCACCAGTCCGGCAAGCCCGTGCCGGGTGTCGTTCGTCGTCAGCGACGCCACCAGGTCCGCCCAGCCGCTGAGCGAGGCGACGGCCTTGATCCGCGCGTCGAACCCGGAGGCGATCATCGCGATGCCCGCACCGTAGGACACGCCGCCGACGCCGATGCGGGACGGGTCGGCATCGGTGTTGCGCAGCGCCCAGTCGATCACCGTGGAGACGTCGGTGATGTCCTCGGTGCCCGCGACCTCGACCTCACCGGTGGATTCGCCGAACCCGCGCGCGCCGTAGGAGATGACGACGTAACCGCGGTCGGCGAGTTCCTTGGCGGGGATGATGTTCTGCGTGCGCCCGCCGCCCCACGCTCCGATGAGGACGGCCAGCGGATGCGGTCCCGGCGAGGACGGCTCCATCACCATCGATCCCAGTGCGACACCGTCGGCGGCGGGGATGTCGAGGAATTCCGTGCCGAACCCGTCGGCGGCAGTGGACAGACCCGGCAGGAAGGTGCCCAGCAACGCGAGAACGACAGCGGTCACGCGGTGTTTCATCGTGCCGACGCTAACGATCAAACCTTTGCTGCTCAATGGATCCGCCCGGCTTTGTCACGCGGGACAGGAATCGGCGCGGCCGGATGCTCACGTCGGCGCGAGGGCCACCAGTTCGCCCGGCCCAGCCGCACCATCACGGCGGGCACCAGCAGGCAGCGGATCACGACCGCGTCGAGCAGCACGGCCGCGGTCAGCCCGACACCCGCCTCCCGCACCACCCGGCTGTCCACGAACGCGAACGCCGCGAACACCAGCGCCATGATCAACGCGGCCGCGGTGATGGTCCGCCCGGTCGAGACGAGACCTTCGACGATCGCCGTGCGGGTGCCGCCGGTGCGGCGCCATTCCTCCTGGATGCGGGAGATCAGGAAGACCTCGTAGTCCATCGACAACCCGAACAGGCCCGCGAACAGGAACACCGGCAGGTACGGCTCGATCGGCCCGCCGAACACCGCCACCACCACACCGGTCGTGGCGGCCGCGGTGAGCAGGTTCATCACCGCCGCGGTCAGCGGGATCAGCACGCTGCGGAACACCAGCGCCAGCAGCAGCACGGAGATCGCCACGACAGCGGCCAGGAACAGCGGCAGCCTGCTGGTGACGGTCGCCGAGAAGTCCGTCTGCACCGCCACCGCGCCACCGACGTGCCACCCGGGGCCCGCGACCTCGCGCAGCCACGACACCAGCTGCGCGGTGGCGGGGTCGTCCGGAGCCGTGCGCGGAGTGACCGTCAGGACCGGACCCTGCGGCGGTCCGACGGAAGCTCGCTCGGCGACGATCTCGCGCACGGCGGTCGTCGCCGCCGGATCGGGCCGTTCGGCGACGAGCACCAGCTGCCCGTTCGCGCCCGGGCCGAAACCCTCGGTGAGCAGCGTGTCGGCCACGCGTGTCGGACTGCCCGGCGGATCGTGCCCCGCGCTCGGCATACCCAGGCGCAGGCCCAGTGCCGGCGCCGCCAGTACCGCGATGACCAGCACCGCGACGATCGCGTAGGGCGCGGGCCGCCGCGTCACGGAACGCGCGAGCCAGGACCAGCCCCCGCCGGACGCGGTGTGCCTGGGCAGCGTGCGCATGCCACCGAAGCGGAGCAGCGCCGGGAGGAGCGTCAGCGCCGCGAGCATGGTGAGGGCGACCGAAATCGCCGACGTGATGGCGATGCCGTTCAGGAACGCCATGCCCACGGTGAACATCCCCGCCAGCGAAACGCAGACCGTGACACCGGCGAAGACCACACTGCGGCCCGAGGTCGCGGCCGCGCGTTCCAGCGCTTCGACCGCGGGCAGACCTTCACGCAGGCCCTGCCGGTAGCGGGTGAGCACGAACAACGCGTAGTCCACGCCCACCCCGAGCCCGAGCAGCGCGGCGATCTCCGTACTGATCTTCGGAACGGTCATCACGTGCGAAACCACGACGACCACGGCGAGCGCGGAGCCGACCGACACCGCGGCGGTCACCACCGGCAGGATCACGCACGCGATCGAGCCGAAGGTGATCAGCAGGACGAGCGCCGCGGCGAGCAGGCCGATCCCGGCGTTGCCCAGGTTCGGCGCGCCCACCGTCATCGCGGCGAGCTGACCGGACACGCCGACCGTCAGGCCGTCCCCCTCGACGGCCCGCGCGGTGTCGACGAGCCGGGCGGCCGGTTCCGGGCCGAGTTCCTCCGCCGGGGCGTCGAAACTCACCGCTATCACCGCGATCCGGCGGTCCGCGGACACCAGCTCCGGTGCGGCGTAGGGCGAAACGACGCCGGTGACGTGGTCGAGACCCGCCAGCTCACCGAGCAGCGGTTCGATGCGGTCGCGGACCGTATCGATCGTGCCCGCGGCTTCGACGACCACGCGTTCCTGGTCGCCGGGAGGAAGCATGGCCGACGCGACCGTGCTGTCCGCGGACGGCAGGGCGACCGTGTCCCGGTACGCCGCACCGGAGTGCTGCGCGGCTAGCACGAGCCCAGTGAGCGCCAGCAACCACACCGCGATCACCCAGGGCGCGTGCCGGAAGCACCGCGACGCGAGTCCTGCCATCCCTCCTCCCGTCGGCCGGCGGGTCGCCACGCTAACAACGGCCACCCGTCCGCGAACAGGGGTGACGTGTTTTTTCGCTTACCGGTGACAGATTTTCCGGCTCCGGTCCGTCCAGGCGTGACAGTCGGGCGAGTGATCGTTGCGCGGGCTGTGCGGATGTGGGTTGATGCTGGGCATGGCTAGTGTCGGCAGTGATGCCTCGCCGCGAGCGGGGACGGTGGCCGGAACCAGTCAGGCACGCAGACTGTGGTTCTCGCTGCCCGCAGAGCTCGCCCGCCGGTTCCGCCCGCACGCGGACCGTCTGGCGACGAAGATCCTCGACGAGATCCAGCACACCGTGCCCGAGTACGCCAAGCCGCTGGAGGGCCAGTTCGGCGAGGTCATCGTGCGCGCGATCGAACAGGCGGTGCTGAGCTGCCTGGACAGCATCGAGGACCTGCAGGCCGCACAGGACCGCTGGGGCAAGATGTTCCACGAGGTCGGCAAGCGCGTCTACCACGACGGCGGCAGCCTGAACTCGTTGCAGGCCGCCTACCGCGCCGGTGGGCAGGCGGCGTGGCGTTACGTTTCCGGTTTCGGTCAGTCGATGCGCCTGCCGGTGCCGATGCTGTGCGTCAGCGCCGAAGCCATTTTCGCCTACGTCGACGAAATATCGTCCTACTCGGTCGAGGGGTACACCCTGGCCCAGGCACGGGCGACGGGCACACTCGAACGGCGGCGGCACCGGCTGCTGGAACTGATCCTCGCCACACCCCCGTCCTCACCGTCGGCCGTGTCGTCAATGGCCCGCGCCGCGCAGTGGGACGTGCCGGAATGGGTCACCGTCGTCGCGCTGGAGCCGTTGGAGGAGCAGCATTTCGTTCCGCCCCTGAGCGAGGACGTGTTGCTGGACCTGGAAGGCGCCGAGCCGTGCCTGATCACCCCGGTACCTGCCCGGGATATTCCCGTGCTGGAGTCGGAAATGCCGAACTGGCGGGCGGCGGTCGGCCCCCGTGTCCGGCTGACGGATGCCGCGACGTCCTTGTACTGGGCGCGCCGGACACTGGAGCTGGTTCGGGCCGGGTTGATTTCCGGTGGTCCGGTGGTGCACAGTTCGGACCACCTGACGACGTTGTGGTTGTTGCAGGACCGGTTCCTGCTGGAGGAACTGTCTTCCCGGACGTTGGCGCCCTTCGCTTCGTTGACACCCAAGCAGCAGTTGCGGTTGGCCGAGACGCTGCTGGCGTGGCTCAAGTGCAACGGGAACACTGTGGACATCGCGCGGCTGCTGGACATCCATCCGCAGACGGTGCGGTACCGGGTCTCGCAACTGACCGAACTGTTCGGGGACCGGTTGGGCGAGCCCGAGGAACGGTTGACCATGCAGATCGCCCTGGAGGCGCACCATTTGCTCGGAACGCGGCCCTCGTAGGCGCTACGCGCGTTTCAACGCTACGCGCGGCTGGAAGCGCCGGGCTCGCAAGCTCGCCATGGACTGGGGCCGCCCCGATTTTTCATGGTTTCTCCGGCCGAGCAGGCGGGGTGCGGGGGAGGGCTGGGCGGCCTTCGGGCCGGGTTGCGTTGCCGGGCCCCGCTTCGATCGTCACGAGCGGCCAACACGCCGCCCCCGGCGGCAAACACGGCGCCCCCGGCGGCAAACACGCGACGGCGCCGCCGTGTTTGCCGTTCCGGGCGGCGTGTTGGCCGTTCCGGGCGGCGTGTTGGCCGTTCCGGGGCTCAGCCGGCCGCCAATCCCGCGTCGACGGGCAGCGCCTGCCCGGTGATGTGCTTCGACGCGCCGGAGGCGAGGAACAGGAACGTCTCGGCGACGTCCGCCGGATCGATCAGTACGCCGCTCGGGTGCAGGGCGGCTGCTTCCGCCTCGGTGAACATCCCGGTCGTGATGGCGTTGTCCAGCAAGGCGGTGCGGACGACGCCCGGGCAGACGGCGTTGATCCGGATGCCCTGTTTGACGTACTCGATCGCCGCCGTACGGGTCAACGCGATCACACCGCCCTTGGCCGCCGAGTAGTCGGCGATCCCCAGCGGCAGGCCGACAAGGCCGGCGACGGAGGCCATGTTGACGATCGTGCCTCCTCCCTGCGCCAGCATCTGCGTGATCTCGGATTTCATCGACAGCCAAACGCCCTTGAGGTTCACCGAAACCAGCCTGTCCCACGCTTCTTCGGTGATTTCGTGCAGGGCGGAACCCTGCTCTTCGATGCCGGCGTTGTTGACGGCGATGTCCAGTTTTCCGTGCGCGGTGACCGTGGCACGGACCGCCGCGTCGAGATCGGCGGCAGATGTGACATCGGTGCGCAGGAATGTCGCGTCACCGCCGTCCTTCGTGATGTGCGCGGCCGTTTCCGCGCCGCCCTCCTCGTTGATGTCGGCGATCACGACCTTGGCGCCCTGCGCGGCGAACAGCCGCGCTATCGCCGCGCCGATCCCCTGCGCCGCGCCGGTGATCAGCGCGCTCTTGCCCGTCAGCAATGAATCCGCCATCTGGCCTTCGACTCCTTGTCGGGGAACAGGGGTACGTCGCACACCCCTGGGGTGGGGAGGAGGAATGTCGTTCGTCCGCACCGCCGGGCGGCGCGGATGCGACACCGTAGCGTGAGTCCACCGGTTTCCGCGACGGGGGTTGACAGCCCTTGTTGGATCGGATTCGTCCGGGCCGGTTTTCGGGCTCACGATCGGAGTGTTGACACCATGGATAAGGTGACGGCACTTCATCGAGCTGTCGGACTGGGGCCGGATACCGCTGTCTCGCCGGGATTTTTCCTGCGCTACGGGAAAAGTACCGACGAGTAGGTGGCCGTGGGCACGAGCCCGCGTCGCCGGGCGCGGAAGAACTGTTGCCGGGAAACGGGAAAACAACCGTCGGCGCGCTGGTCTCCGTCCGCTGGTACCGGAGTTCTGCGAACTGGCAAGGACAGGGCGGTAACTTGCGCGAACCGACACCCGCACCCCGCGACGCGGGCAAGTGGCGGGACCGACTGAACAGATTCACCCGCACCGGCGGGCGGCGCAGCATCCGCACCCGGGTGCTGGCCATCGCGCTCATCCCGAGCGCGGTCCTGCTGATCACGGGCGCCGCGGTGGCCGGTTCGCTGGTGTCCTCCGGTGTCGCCGCGCGGAACTGGGCGGACATCCTCAAGACCGCGATCCCGCCGTGCATCGCCTTCGAGGCCACGGTCCAGCAGGAACTCGCCACCAGCACGCGGGCGCTGGCCGGCGACGCGCAGGCGCGGACCGAACTGCCGGGCGTGCGCGACCGCACCAACGTCGTGCTCTCGCAGCTCACCGTGCTGGCCGGGATCACCGGGAAGCTCAACCCCGAAGGCGTCGCCAGGACCAACGCCGAGTTCGCGGAACTGGCCGCCAAACTCCCGGTCGTCCGCCAGGGCATCGACCAGTTCCAGGTCTCCCCCGGTGACGTCGACGCCCTCTACACCGGGCTCGGCCGGGCGGTCATGAACGGCATCGCCGACTCCGCGCGCACCACCTCGCACGCGGCGGCCGCCCGCGAGCAGATCACCACCGTCGACCTGTTCCGGGTGATGGAGGCGCACGGGCGCGCGAACGGCGTGGCCGCGGTATTGACCACCCGGTCCCAGCTGACCCCGGCCGAACGGGTCTCCTTCACCCAGTTCACCGGCAACTACCGCCAGCAGCTCGAAGGCCAGTTCAACCGCCTTCCCGAAGCCGAGCAGGCCCGCTACAACCGGCTCGTCGGCAGCGACGCGTGGAAGGTCGCCACCGCGGCGGAGGACTCGCTGAGCACGACGGGTTCGCTGCGCATCCCGCTGGCCGATTTCCGCGCCGCGGAAAGCGAAGTGGCCACCGAACTGCTCGGCCTGTGGTCCGACCACTTCACCTACGGGGCGGACATCGCGGGCGAGGCCGCCGACACCACGCTGCTGCAGTCGATCCTGGCCGGCGTCGCGACCCTGCTCGTCGCCGTCACCGCGTTCGTCGTGTCCGTGCGGTTGGCCAACGCGCTGGTTCGCAGGTTGCGGCGGCTGCGGTCACAGACCATGGACCTGGCCGAGGTGCAGCTCCCCGAGCTGGTCGACCGGTTGCACGCGGGCGAACAGGTGGACGTCGACGCCGCGGTGACCCCGATCGACCGCGGGGGCGACGAGATCGGACAGGTCGCCGAGGCGTTCAGCGCGGCGCAGCGAACCGCGATCGCGGCGGCCACCGCGGAGGCCAGGACGCGCGGCGGCCTCAACAAGGTCTTCCTCAACATCGCCCACCGCAGCCAGGTCGTCGTGCACAGGCAGCTCGACGTGCTGGACGTCGCGGAGGCGAAGCAGAGCGACCCCGAGCACCTGGAGTTGCTGTTCCAGCTCGACCACCTCACCACCGCGGCGCGCCGCAACGCGGAGAACCTGCTGATCCTGGGCGGCAGCCAGCCGGGCCGGAAGTGGCGCAACCCGGTGGCCCTCGAGGAGGTCGTGCGCAGCGCCATTTCCGAGACCGAGGACTTCGCGCGGGTCAGCGCGGTCCGGCTGCCGGAGGTGAAGGTGGTGGGGACCGCGGTCGCCGACATCCTGCACCTGCTGGCGGAGCTGGTGGACAACGCGACCTCGTTCTCCCCGCCGGACGCGCCGGTGGCGGTGCGCGGCAACCTGGTCGGCAAGGGTGTCGTGGTGGAGGTCGAGGACCAGGGCCTCGGCATCCCGTTCGAAGAGCGCGAAGAACTCAACGAGCGGCTGCGCAACCCGCCGGACTTCCAGGAGATGGCGCTGGCGGGGCAACGCAACCTCGGCCTGTTCGTGATCGGTACGCTGGCGCGCAAGCACGGCATCGTGGTCAACCTCGTGGACTCCGCCTACGGCGGGATCAAGGCGATCGTGCTGATCCCGGCCCAGATCCTCGACACCGGGGAGCCGGAGGTCGCGGAGCCACCGGAGGACGGGAACCGGGCCGGACTCAGCGCGCTGCGCCGGGCTCGCCACGCCCGGGTCCCGTCGTTCGTCCCGGAAGCGGCGCCGGACCCGGTGCCCAGACTGCCGCGGGCCGACGCCGATTTCGACCCGCGGCAGTGGCCGCAGGAGGAACCCGCGCTGGATGCGGCCCCACCGGCTCCGCGCACGCGGACCGTCGAGGAACGCGCCCTTCCCGAAGGCGTCGCGGCGCGCGCCGCTTCGCCGGGTCGGAAACCGCTTCCACGCCGTCGGCGTCAGGCGCACCTCGCCCCGCAACTGCAGGCAGAGCAGCCATCGGCACCCGATGCCGCACCGCGGTTCCAGCTCCGCAGCCCCGACGAGGCCCGCAGCACCATGTCCGCGTTCCAGCGGGGAACGTGGCAGGGCCGTGGCAGTCGCGACAGCGTGCAGTAGTCCGAGATGAGATCGATGAAGACGGATGGTCCGGCGATGAACGAAGACGTGGCAGGCAAACCTCAGGGCCCCTGGCTGGACTGGCTGCTCAACGACCTGGTGAAACGGCTTTCCGGGGCCGAAAAGGCGGTGGTGCTCTCCGCCGACGGCCTGACCCTCGGCCGGTCCGCCGACCTCGACCGGGAATCCGGCGAGCACCTTTCCGCGATGGCTTCGGCGTTCCGCAGTCTGGCCCGCGGCGTCGGCAGCCAGTTCGACAAGGGCTCGGTGCACCAGACCGTGGTGGAGCTCGAACGCGGCTACCTGGTGGTGACCGAGGCGGGCGAGGGCGCCTGCCTGGCGCTGATCGCCGGCCCCGGCGCCGATCTGGGGGTCGTCGCCTACGAGATGAACGTGCTGGTGGGGCAGGTCGGGACGAACCTGTCGGCTCCACCGCGTAGGGCGCCGATTCCCCAGGCGCCGTGAAACACGAGGACACCTCCTGGACTCGCGACGACGACCCGGGCCCGCTGGTCCGGCCGTTCGCGGTCACCCGCGGTCGCGCCGGGAGGGATCTGCACAAGCTCGACCTCATCACGCTCGTGGTGGCCGTCCGGCCGGCGTCCGACGTGATGACGCTGGACCGCGAGTACGGCGAGATCCTGCGGATGTGCCAGGGCAGGCCGATGTCCCTCGCCGAGATCGCGGCCCAGCTGAACCTGCTGCTGGCCGCGGTCAAGGTCCTGGTCAGCGATCTGATCGCGTCGGGACACCTCATCTTCCGGTCGCCACCCGTCCCCTCGGACAACCGGCGGCCCAATATCGAACTGTTGCGGGCGGTGCTTGATGGCGTACGAAAACTCTGATCCGGTCGGCGACCCCGAGCTCGACGGGGTGGAGGCCGTCAAGCTGCTGATCGCGGGCGGGTTCGGGGTCGGCAAGACCACCCTCGTCTCGTCGGTCAGCGAGATCCGGCCGCTGCGCACCGAAGAACGGCTCACCGAACTCGGCGCGGCGGTGGACGACCTCAACGGCGTGGAGAACAAGACCACCACCACCGTGGCGCTGGACTTCGGGCGGATCACCATCAACCCGAAGGTTGTGCTCTACCTGTTCGGCACCCCGGGACAGGACCGGTTCTGGTTCATGTGGAAGGAGCTGTCGGTCGGCGCGCTGGGCGCCGTGGTGCTGGCCGACACCAGGCGCCTCGAAGACTGCTTCCCGGCGGTGGACTTCTTCGAATCGCGCGGCATCGACTTCGTCGTCGCGGTGAACTGCTTCGACGGCGCGGACCTCTACGAGCCGGACGAGGTCCGCGCGGCGCTCGACCTCGACCCCGGTGTGCCGATGCAACTGTGCGACGTGCGTGACCGCCACTCGGCCAAGCTGGTGCTCGAAACGCTGCTCGAACACCTGATGCACAGGGCGATGTCGATGCCGGCATAGGCCGGGTGGCCCGCGCCGCGGTCACACCGACGGCAGGTTCTGCTCCAGATCGTTGAGCAGCGCCTGGACCGGGCCCCAGCAGAGCATCACCGTGTCGCGCAGATCTTCGTCCCCTCGAGGAGCACCGAGAGCAACAGTCCTTCGATGAAGGTGCCGATGCCGATCGTGGCCATCCGGTAGGCACCGTCGGAAAAGCAGATCCTGGTCTCCTCGACCCGGCCCATCAGAACGTCCACTGTGGCCGCGTCGCGGAAGTCTTCCGCGCTGGCCGCGCCGTCGTCGTATTCGACCGGGTCGCACACGCGGCACAGCAGTCGTTCGATCTCGGCGAGGTTTCCCGGCGCTTCTCGAACTGCTCCCGCAGCCACGGCACGCGCGGCGAACCATCCTGGCCAACCGCCCCCGCCGCTGGAAGCCCATCGTCCGGGACGAGCGCGCGCAAGCGGACCTTGGCCCGGCGATTCGAGGTCGGTCAGCGCCGCGGCATCGGCGTGGGTGAGGTCGAGTGTCGCGGAAGTACAGCAGGGTGTTGCGGTAGCTGAGGTCGATGAGCCTGGTGCGCCACTCGTCGGCCTTGCTCGTGACGACGGTGATTCGGCGTGTGTCCATCTGCGCTGGATCCCCCTCGCGATGACGGGCGTACGGACCTGTCGGCACACGGCACCAGAAGCCTCCCGTGCCACCGCGAGTGAAGATCGCCGCACGGGCCACCGACGTGACTGATCAACGTTCAATTCACCCGAACGGACGCGCACGCGATGACCGATCAGCCCACTGACCGGGATCTCGGGCGTCAGTCGGCGCCCTGGTCCAGTTCTTTCCGGATCATCGCCATCTGCCAGGGGGTCAGCCGCCGCACCTGCAGGTCCAGCACGGCCCGTGCCTGCACCTCGTCGACCCCGAGCACGCGCTGCACGGCCTCCTCCGCCGAGGCCGGACCGGTCGTTTCCCACAGCGCGTCGATCAGTTCGCGGCGCCGGTCGGCGACCGTCATGAGCCCGCGCAGCACCCTCGCCCGTGCCTCAGCCGCCTTCCGGTAGCCGGGGAACCGGAAGAGCGCCGTCCACAGGACGGCCTTCCCGAACAGCGGCGAGTCGTCCGCCTGCTCGACCATCCCCCGCTGCTCGACCTCCGCCAGCCCGCCGAAGATCTCCCGCAGCGAGTCCTCCGTGTACGCCAGGCCAGCACCCAGATCGCCCACCCGGTACACGTCGGCATCGGACAACGCGGCGCCGCCGGACCCGAAGCACACCAGCCCGAAGTGCCCGCCCGGCATCAGAGCCCGCTGCAGGAGCTCCAGGTAGCTCGGCCGCCGGTGCGGCGCCAGGTGGTGGAAGAACCCGGAGTCGTAGACCAGGTCGTACCCGCCGCGCAGGGTCAGCTCGAACACGTTCCCGCAGTGGAACCACACGCGGGCGTCCCCGGCGCGCTCCCGCGCCCGCTCGATCACGACCGGCGAGGCGTCGACGGCGTCGACCTCGAACCCGAGCGACGCCAGGTACCGCGCGTTGCGCCCCGGCCCGCACCCCAGGTCCAGCGCCCGACCCGGCTCGACAACTCCCTGCGAGATCCACGCCGCCAGGTTTTCGTCCGGTTTGTCCACGGACTCGTCGGCCACTCCGGCGGTGCCCGGCGGCACCATCCCGTCCAGCAGCCGCAGCACGTCCTCGACCGAGCGGATGGTCACCGGTAGGTCCCGAAGGTCCACAGGTTGCCCTCCGGATCGGCGATCGTGCAGATCCGCGATTCGGCGCCGGAGCCGAAGCGTGCGTCCTGCGGTGGCTCCAGCACCGAGGCGCCAGCCGCGAGAGCCCGCGCGTGCACGGCTTCCACGTCGTCCGTCACCACGTACACCGCGCCGCTGCCCGCGCGCATCCGGCCGTGGACGCTCTCGACGTGCTTCGTCGAGCCGAACACCAGCCGCCCGCCGCCCAGCCAGGACACCTCCGCGTGCACGACGTCGTCCTCGTCGTCCCGTGCCGCGACGACCTCGGAAAACCCGAGATCGACGAGAAAACGCAGCGCCGCGGAGGTGTCGTCGTAGTGCAGGACCGGCCAGATGCTCATGGGCCGGACTCTAGCGCCGCCGGAACGCCGCCACACCCGCTTCCGCGACCTCGGTGTCCTGCTCGACCGAACCGGCGCTCACCCCGATCGCCCCCACGACCTCCCGTCCGCGCACCAGCGGAATCCCGCCACCGAAGATGACAAGACCGCCGTTGGTCACCTCGATCCCGTACAGCGGTGCCCCGGGCGCCGCCGCCGCGCCGACGTCGGCCGTCGTCATCTTCAACAGCGCCGCCGTGCGCGCCTTGCGGATCGAGATGTCGACACTGGCGAGGATCGCGCCGTCCTGCCGGGCGAACGCGAGCAGGTGGCCGCCGTCGTCGACCACCGCGACGTTCATCGGCTGCCGGATCTCCTGCGCCTTCGCCAGCGCGGCGTCGAGCACCCGCTGGGCATCGGCCAGAGCGAGACGTGGTGCCACATGTCCTCCTTCACTTGAGCGGAATTCCGACGACCAGCCGCGCCGCGTTCTGCCCGAGCACCCGCGCCCGCGCGAGCGGCCCGGTCAGCGCGGGCGAACCGGCCGGACGTTTGGCGTGGTGGACGCACACCTCGTCCGCCACCCCCACGCCGACATCCAAAGAGGACAACCGGGCCGCGGCGAACGCCAGCGCCACACCGTCCCCTTCGGACACTTCTTCGACCAGCACCGGCACACCCTCCTCCTCCATCCCGGCCAGGATCTCCCGCAGCCAGGGCGACGAGGCGTCGCGACAGCGCACCACCACGGCGGGCCCCTGCATCAGCCCGCACTTTCCAGCGACAGGTCCAGCGCATGGCTCGCGACCAGACCGGTCGCCACCGCGTTGCGCGGCCCCTCGGTGCCGCGCACGTTCCCCGTGCCGCACACGATGCCCATGCCCGCCACGGCTTCCGCGATCAGATCCGGGATCTCGAAGTCCAAAGCGGACCCGCCGAGCACCACGACGAACCCGATCTGCCGCAGGTTCCCGCCCGGCGCCACCTGCTCCAGCGCCCGCAACGCGTTCACCACGAACACCTTGTGCTTCGCCGCGCGCCGCACCTGCCGGATCTTCTCCAGGTTGTGCCGCGTCGGCACCGGGCGCATCCCGTCGTCGGACAGCACGACGACCCGCGCGAACGCCTCCGCGGGCAGCGGCTGGTCGAAGAACCGCGCGGTGCCGTCCTCCATCCGCACGTGGAAAAAGCTCTCGGCCTTGGCCAGCGGGTACTTCTTGATGTCCTCGGCCAGCTCGCGGTTGTCCAGCCCGAGTTCGGAGTCGATCAGCTTCGTCACCAGGTCACCGGCCCCGGCCAGGTGGACCGACCGCACCGCACCGTCACCGGCCACGGCCGCGTCGGTCGACCCGCCGCCGAGGTCGAGGATCGCGACCGGCCGCCCGGTGCCCGGCGTGGTCAGCGCACCCAGCACCGCCATGTCCGCCTCGACCCCGCCGATCAGCACCTCGACGCCGAGCGCCTCGCGCAACCGCTCGGCCAGCAGGCGCATCGGCCCGCGGCTGGTCCGCACCATCGCGGCCAGCGCGACCGCGTTCTCCAGCGCGAACTCCCCGGCCAGCGCACCGGTCACCTCCTGCGGTACGAACGTGTCCACGGCCAGCACGTCCTGGATCCGCACCGCCTCCGCCGAGGTCCCGGTCAGCTCCGACATCGTGTCGCGGACCCGTGCCAGCATGCCACCGACATGCGTGCCCGCCTCACCCGACGCGTCGGTCAGCGGGCGGACCCGCCGCAACGCCGCCATGATCTCGCCTGCTCCGGCCTCGATCCCCACGGACCGTTTGTTGTGCTCCCCCACCAGGGTGAGACTGCCAGCCGGGATCCGCCGGTCGGTCACGTCGCCACTGGGCGTGCGCACCACGACCGCCGAGCGGTTGCCGACCAGCGCCCGCGCGACCGGTGCGATCATCCGGGTCTGCTCGGCGTCGAGGCCGAACACGGTGGCGATGCCGTAGGAGTTGGACAACGTCCGGATCGTCCGCCCCGGCTCGGCCACCTCGACGGCGGCCGCCATGCCGAGCGGAACCTTTTCCACCAGGGTCACCTCGTCGACCACCGGAATCGGTTTCGTGAGCCGGTTCGTGATCAACGTCGCGTCGTCGGCGTGCACGATCGCCCCGGTGACCTCGACGCCCCGCGCGAGCGCCGCGTTGATCCCGTCCGCGGCGTCCTCGAAGTCCACACCGGACCCGACGACGCAGATCACCTCGTCACCCGGCCCGCATTCCGTCAACGATCCGAACGCGACGGTCGTCCCGGCACCGAGCCCGGCGCCACCGGGGGTGTCCGGGTTGTGCCCGATCATCGTCGACTCGGTCACGATCGTCTCGGTGATCGTCTCCATCGCCAGCCCGCTGATCACCGGGGTCGCCTCGTTGACCAGCACCGCGCTCAGGTCCCGCACGCCGCGCCCGGCCTCCTTGAGCGCGCGCCGCACGACCTCCACGACCCCGGGCACGTTGTCGGCGGTGCCCTTCACCCCGGACGTCGGGGTGAGGGCGCCGGACAGGTACTCGACCCGCCCACCGGGACCGATCTCGGCGACGCATGCCTCCGTGGTCGAGTTCCCGATGTCGACGCCCGCTACCAGCGCCATCGCGATCAGCCCGCGTCGGCCAGCCGGATGCGCGCGTCCAGCTCCACCGGAGCGGCCCCGGGTACGACGAACTCGGTCTCCTTGATGTGCAGCAGCGCCGCCTTGGCCTGCCAGCGCGGGCGGGCCATGAAGTCGTTGCGCGCGGGCACCGGCTCCGGCGACTCACCCTTGGCGTAGCGGGCGGCGTTGCGACCGACCTTGCGGAAGGTCTCCAGGTCCATCAGCGGCGCCTGCGGAAACAGCTCCAGATTGGACAGCCGCACGAGGTCCTTCTGGTGGATCATCGTGGTGCCACGCGACAGCACGCCGATCGCGATACCCGAACCGGACAGCTTCGCCGCGGCGTGCGCGATCACCGCGAGGTCCGCGCCGCCGCGGAACCGGATGACCCGGGCGTGCACACCCTGCTCCTCGATACCGGCGAGCAGCTCGCGCAGCACCTCGGCGTGCGGGATGTCCACAATGGTCTTGGTGAAGAAATCGCCGAACGCGGGCGAGATCCCGATGACCACCTCGTCGCTGCGGGTACCCGGCCCGGCCTCACCGCGCTCGGTCAGGGCGAGCGTACGGCGGCTGCCCACACTGGTGTCGTTCATGCTCGCTCTCCTCAGCCGACTTCCTGCTCGGGATTCTGGGCGCTGACGACGTGCCGGAGCCGCTTCATCTCTTCCCAGCGGGCCCCGGAGGGCCGGTAGCCGCTGCCCGGTCCGGCGTAGTCGTTGGTGTCGTTGACCGCGGACAGGGTTTCCAGCTCGGGCGTCAGGATCGCCGACGTGTGCAGCAGGTCCCCGGACACCCGCTGCCGCAGCACGGCCAGCAACGTCTGCGCCATGTCCCCGAACCCGGCCGCGTCCAGTCCCTTGACGATGTCCAGACCGGTCACGCCGCGGTCCATCACGGACTGCGCCGCCTTGAGGTCCTCCAGCACGTCCCGCAGCGGCAGGTCCTTGCTGCCGTGCGCGTAGGTGACCGCCTCGACCTCCTTGTCGGAGATCGGCGGCAGGTCGAGGTAGGCGAACACACCCTGCAGCGCACGAGCCGCCCGGTTGCGCGCGGCGAGGATCTGCGCCTCGGGCACGTGCCGCAGACCGCCGTCGACCTGAAGGTCACGCTGGAGGACGTTCCAGTCGTCGTAATCCTCGGCGTCCACATTGGAACCGGCGAACATGTTGTCGTAGTTCGGCGTCGAGGAGTAACCCGAGCAGACGAAGTCGGTGCCGGGCAACAGCTGTGGCAGCAACCGCGCGACGCGGCGCATGTCGGAGTGCGAGAACGACTGGTCGTTGCCGGATGCGCACTCCAGGTCGACGGTGCTGGCGATCAGGTTTTCCGCGAGCACCGCGCGGATTCCGGCCGGCACCGCGCCGGGCACGCCGATGCAGCTGATCGAGCCGTTCTGCAGGCCCTGCACCCCGGCGCCCTTGGTCACCAGGATGCAGCGGATCTCCAGGTACAGCATGGACTTGCCCTCGGCGTTGCCCATCTGCACCTCGGACCCGGTGCCGGAGGTGAACCGCATTTTGATGCCGCGCGAGGCGTAGGCGGAGGCGAGGAACGCCTTGGACCAGGGAGTGTCGTCACCGTCGCAGAACACCGGCTCGGTGCCGTACACCGAGATGGTCTCGGCGTAGGCGGTGATCCCGCGCATGCCCAGTTCGAGTTCGGTCGCTTCTTCCAGCGCGCACTGGGTGAGCACGCCCGGCGTGCCCGCCTGGGCGCCGACCTGCAGCGCGATCGCCACCAGCGGCGCGTACCGCACGACACCGAGCGTGGTCTCCAGCTCGCGGAACCCGCGCAGCGACGCCTCCGCCGCGTCGGCCGCGACCTGCACCGGGTTGTCCCGCGCGCTGGTCGCGTGGGCCTGGTTCGCCGGGGTCCGCCGGGCACGCATCTTCTGCAGCGCCATCATCATCTCGACCACGTTCATGGTCTTGACGACTTCGAGCAGCTTCGCCGGTGTGAGCCCGCGCGACACCCCGAGCACATCGGCCCTGGTCGCGCGCGGATCGATCAGCAGGTGCGCGATGTCGACGGCGGGAAGGGCCATCGCCTGCTCGGTGACGGCGACGTCGATGGCGTGGTCGGCGATGAACTGGTCGAGGAAGTCGAACTCGGCCCGCGGCTTGCCGTCCATCTCGACGATCACGCCGTCGGAGACCCGCACCGACGGTTCCGGGTCGAAGGGGCTGTCCATCGCGACCATGCCGACCTCGGGCCACTCCTCGACGAACCCGTCCAGGTTGACCGGCCGCTGCTCCAGTGCCTCGGTCCGCTTCGACTGCTTCGCTGCCGTCATCGCGTGCCCTTTCCGGGCGCGAGGATGTCGCGCCGCTCGTAGACGTCGGCCGCCTCGCGGACGAGCGCCGCGCACAGCGTGGCGGAGTACTTCGACTCCAGCTCGTCGGCGATCGCGGTCAGCTGCTGCTTGGTGGAGGCGCGCGGCCGCAGCGCGTTGTAGAACGACAGGACCAGCTCGTCGGGCAACGCGGTCAGCTCCGCCGCGCGGCGGAAGTTCTGCGCGAGCTGCGGACGGCCCATGCGGTCCGCGATCTGCGCCTGCAGCCGCAGGGTTTCCGGCGCGATGCGCAGGTCCTCGGCGGCGACGTCACCAGCCAGGACGGCCTCCATGGTGAGGTCGTCGAGGCGTTTGCCGGTCGGGGTTTTCAGCAGTTCGGGGCGCCGCGCCGCGAGCGGGTAGTCCCGGCCCGGGTCGAGGTCCACCTGGCTCGGAGTAGTCACGGGCCGGACCGTAAGCACGGTCACGTTGCATCGACGTTGCACCCACGCCCCCCGCGAGTCCCACGTTCCGGCGCGCGAGTTCCCCGTTCCCGGCAGCGGCGCAACGTCGGTGCAACCCACGGCTTCGCAATCTGGGCGGCAACCGACTGCGTCAAGGAGGACCCAGTGACCGACGTGGCACCCCTGCGCCGCCCGACCGCCCTGAACCGGCTGACCGGTAGGCGCGGCGATCTGCTCGCCGAGTTCTTCGGCACGTTCCTGCTCATCGCGCTCGGCGACGCGTGCGTCGCGATGGCCGTCGCGGGCCTGCCCGGCTCCGGCCGCACCGCCGGCGCCACCACGATCTTCCAGGGCTCCGGCGACTGGTTGCTGATCGTCTGGGGCTGGGCGTTCGCCGTGGCGTTCGCGGTGTACGTGGCGGGCGGGGTCAGCGGTGCGCACCTGAACCCGGCCGTCACGCTGGCGATGGCCGTGCGCCGCCGCTTCCCGTGGCGCAAGGTGCCCGGCTACTGGGGTGCGCAGCTGGCCGGCGCGTTCGCAGGGGCCGCACTCGTGTACGCCGTTTACCACCCGGCGATCAGCGCCTTCGAAGCCGCGGCGGGAGAATCCAAGGGCGAGACCACCTTCTCGATCTTCGCCACCGTTCCGGCGCCGTACTTCTCCGGCTGGTTCGGGCCGCTGCTCGACCAGGTCGTGGGCACCGCGGTGCTGCTCGCCGTGGTGCTGGCGCTGATCGACGCACGCAGCAAGGCGATGTCGCCGAAGACCGGCCCGCTGCTGATCGGGTTCACCGTGGCGGCGATCGGCCTGTCCTACGGCGCCAACGCCGGTTACGCGATCAACCCGGCGCGTGACTTCGGGCCGCGGCTGTTCGCGTTCTTCGCCGGCTGGGGCGACACGGCGATGAGCAGCTACCTGTGGGTGCCGATCGTCGGGCCGCTCGTCGGCGGTGTCCTCGGCGCCCTGCTGTACGACTTCTTCATCGGCGACGTGCTGCACGCACGCCAGGTCGCGGAGGAGAAGTTCACCACGTCTTAGTCCTCGCCGAGCAGCCAGTCCAGGCGGGCCGTGGCGACGGCCTGCCTGGGGTCGCTGGCCGGCAGCTCACGTGTGAGCCGTTCGAACACCTCGACGTCGTCCCGGCCGGTCCCGCTCTGCGCGAACTGCCACAGCACGTCCAGGTCGGGATGCCCGAGCACCGCGGTGCGCACGGCCACGACCAGCTGTTCCCGCTCGGCGCGGATGGCCGGGGCGTCGGACCGGCTCAGCAGCGGCGCCGGGCACGCCGCGACCGCCGCGGCCGCGTCCCCGGCGTTGAGCGCGTCGCGCACGGTCAGGAAATCGGCCTCGACCTCGGCGCACAGCTGGTACGGCTTGGCGCGCATCGCCTGCCCGCCGAGCTGACCACGCAACCGGTGGATCTCGGCACGCACCGTCGTCGGGTTGCCGTCGTCACCGTAGAGCTGGAAGGCCAGTTGTTCGGCGGTCAACCCGGACGGGTGCAGGGCGAGCAGCGCCAGGATCTCGGCGCGGCGCAGGGTGAGCGGCAGTTTGCGCCCGTTGATCACCGCGGCCGGGTTGTCGCCGAGGAACGACAGCTCCAGCGTCGGCCGCCGCGATGCCCGGGTCTCCGGAACCCGCAGCAGGTACCCCTCCGCCAACGGCTCGACCTGGGCTTCCCTGCCGTCGTCGAGCAGCACCCGCTCGGCGTCCACCGCGATCCGGCGTGGCCAGCGGCTCAACCGGTCGGCGGCGATGACCCGCCCGGTGGGCGTGAGGAGGGCGCCCGGCTCACCGCGCAGGCGCGCGAGGTGCGGCATGTTCTTGGTCAGCAGCTGCTCGTCCAGCCACTCCATGCGCCGCCGCAGGTGGTTCTCGGCAAGCTGCGCGGTGGCGTTGACCAGCGAAAACATCGCCGGGTGCAGCGCGTCGAGCAGGCCGCTGACGTCGATGGCGCCGAGCAGCTCACCGGTGTCCGGATCGTGGATCGGGGCCGCCGCGCACGACCACCCGTGGTAGGTGCGCACCAGGTGCTCGGCCGAGTAGATCTGCACCGGCGCGTCCACCGCGAGCGCGGTGCCCATCGCGTTGGTCCCGATCGCTCGTTCGGACCAGCCGGTGCCCTCGCACAACCCGACCGGGTCGGCTTGGCTGCACAGGTTCGCCGGCCCCTCGCGCCACAGGATGATGCCCTCGGCGTCGGTGACGATCATGACGTGCCGGGACTCGTCGGCGATGCTGACCAGCAGCTCCCGCAGCGGCGGCAGAACGGCGTGCAACGGGTGGGCGGAGCGGACCTCGGCGACCTCGTCCGGTTGGTAGACGATCGGCGGCCGGAAGTCATCCGGGTCGATGTGCGCCGCCAGTGACCGTTCCCAGGATTCGGAAATCACCGGACGGGGTGACAGCGGCGACCGAGAACCGCTCAGCGTTGCTTCGTGAACCCGTTGCAGCACATCGAACTGCACGAGCGGGTCCGGCGCCAGGTTCAGCGCCGTCTGGGTGGTGTTCAGCGTCTCGGTGTCCATGGAGCACTCCGGCGGCGTCGGCGGATCGGTCCCCGCAGCATGCCGGGCCGCACCCGCGTTCGGCAACCGTTGCAACGGCGCTGCAACGTCACCCGCCTTAGCTTTGGCGCGCGGTGCGCCGAAGACGTACGCACCGCAGAGTCGACCAGGAGGCAGGCACATGACGAAGTACGCCGCGCCGGGCGAAACCGGCAGCGTCGTCGCGTTCGAACCGCGCTATGACCACTTCATCGGCGGCGAGTACGTCCCGCCGGCCAAGGGCGAGTACTTCGAGAACCCGACGCCGGTGACGGGCAAGACCTTCACCGAGATCGCCCGCGGCACCGCCGACGACGTCGACCGCGCCGTCGCCGCCGCCACCGGTGCCGCCGCCGCGTGGGGCCGCACCTCCCCCGCCGAGCGCGCCGTGATCCTCAACAAGATCGCCGACCGGATGGAGGCCAACCTCGAAAAGCTCGCGGTCGCCGAGTCGTGGGAGAACGGCAAGCCGGTGCGCGAGACACTGGCCGCCGACATCCCGCTGGCCATCGACCACTTCCGCTACTTCGCCGGCGCCATCCGCGGCCAGGAGGGCGGTATTTCGCAGCTCGACGCGGACACCGTGGCCTACCACTTCCACGAACCGCTCGGCGTGGTCGGCCAGATCATCCCGTGGAACTTCCCGATCCTGATGGCCACCTGGAAGCTCGCGCCCGCGCTGGCGGCCGGGAACTGCGTGGTCCTCAAGCCCGCCGAGCAGACCCCGGCCTCGATCCACGTGCTGCTCGGCCTGATCGCGGACCTGCTGCCCGCCGGTGTGCTGAACATCGTCAACGGGTTCGGTGTCGAGGCGGGCAAGCCGCTGGCGCAGCACCGCGACATCCGCAAGGTCGCGTTCACCGGTGAGACCACCACCGGGCGGCTGATCATGCAGTACGCCAGCGAGAACATCATCCCGGTCACGCTGGAGCTGGGTGGCAAGAGCCCGAACATCTTCTTCGCCGATGTCGCCTCCGCCAACGACGCCTTCTACGACAAGGCGCAGGAGGGCTTCGCGATGTTCGCCCTCAACCAGGGCGAGGTGTGCACCTGCCCGTCACGGGCGCTGGTGCAGTCGTCCATCTACGACCAGTTCATGTCCGACGGTGTGGCGCGGGTCGAGAAGATCAAGCAGGGTCACCCGCTGGACACGGACACGATGATCGGCGCGCAGGCGTCCAACGACCAGTTCGAGAAGATCCTGTCCTACATCGACATCGGCAGGCAGGAGGGCGCGAAGGTCCTCACCGGTGGCGAGAAGGCCGACCTCGGCGGCGAACTGTCCGGCGGCTACTACATCAAGCCGACCGTGTTCGCCGGGGACAACAAGATGCGGATCTTCCAGGAGGAGATCTTCGGCCCGGTCGTGTCGGTCGCGAAGTTCGACGACTACGACGACGCGATCAAGACCGCCAACGACACCCTGTACGGGCTGGGCGCCGGTGTGTGGTCACGTGACGGAAACACCGCGTTCCGCGCCGGCCGCGACATCCAGGCCGGTCGCGTGTGGACGAACTGCTACCACGCCTACCCGGCGCACGCGGCGTTCGGTGGTTACAAGCAGTCCGGTATCGGCCGCGAAAACCACAAGATGATGCTCGACCACTACCAGCAGACCAAGAACCTGCTGGTGTCCTACTCGCCCAACGCCCAGGGCTTCTTCTAAAGCCATGGGCCGGGTGGATCTCACCGAGGACGCCGCCGCCCTGCTGCGGCGGCTGGCGGGGACACATGGGCCACTGATGTTCCACCAGTCCGGTGGATGCTGCGATGGCAGTGCGCCCATGTGTTACCCGGCGGGCGAGTTCCGCACCGGCGCGTCCGATGTGCACCTCGGCGATCTCACGGTCGCCGAGGTGCCGGACCCGGTTGCGGTGTGGATGTCGGCCGCGCAGTTCGAGTACTGGAAGCACACGCACCTGACGATCGACGTGGTGCCCGGCCGGGGAAGCGGTTTCTCGCTGGAGGCACCGGAGGGCGTGCGGTTTCTGATCCGGTCACGTCTGCTGACCGACGATGAGTTGTCCGAACTGGACTGAGAGGACGGGAATGGGCGGGTACGCCGGCGTCTACGAGGAGAGTCTGCGCGATCCGGAGGGGTTCTGGCTCTCCGCGGCTTCGGCCGTCAGCTGGTCGCGCGAGCCGTCGCGCGCGCTGGACGCCGAGCGCCCGCCCTGGTACCGGTGGTTCCCCGACGGCAGGCTGAACACCTGCTACAACGCGTTGGACCGGCACGTGGCGGCCGGGCACGGTGACCGGCTCGCGCTGGTCCACGACTCGCCGGTCACCGGGTCGTCCGCCCGCTACACCTACGCCGAGTTGCTGGACGAGGTGTCCCGGTTCGCGGGCGCGCTGCGCGGCCTCGGCGTGGGCCGGGGTGACCGGGTGGTGATCTACCTGCCGATGGTGCCGCAGGCGGTGGTCGCGATGCTGGCGTGCGCGCGGCTGGGTGCGGTGCATTCGGTGGTGTTCGGCGGTTTCGCGCCGAAGGAGCTCGCGGCACGCATCGCCGACGCCAAGCCGAAGGTCGTGGTGTGCGGCTCGTGCGGCATCGAGCCGACGCGGGTCATCGCCTACAAGCCCATTGTGGACGAGGCGATTTCCCTGTCCGGCGAGTCGCCTTCCGTTGTGGTGTTCCAGCGGGACGAGCTGCGGGCTTCGCTGGGACCTGGCGACCACGACTGGGACTCGTTGATGGCCGGAGCCTCCCCGGTGTCCTGTGTGGAGGTTGCGGCGACCGATCCGTTGTACGTGCTCTACACCTCCGGCACGACGGGCAGGCCGAAGGGCGTGGTGCGCGACAACGGCGGCCACGCGGTCGCGCTGGCGTGGTCGATGACGAACATCTACGACATCGGGCCGGGTGACGTGTGGTGGACGGCCTCCGATGTCGGATGGGTGGTCGGACATTCCTACATCGTGTACGCACCTTTGCTGGTGGGTGCGACAACCGTGCTGTACGAAGGCAAACCGGTGGGCACGCCCGATGCCGGGGCGTTCTGGCGGGTGATTTCGGAGCACGGCGTGAAGGCACTGTTCACCGCTCCGACGGCGATGCGGGCGATCAAGAAGGTCGATCCGTCGGGCACGTTGCTCCGGGACATGCCTTCGCTGCGGACGTTGTTCCTGGCCGGGGAGCGTCTGGACCCGGAGACGTACCACTGGGCTTCGTCTTCGCTGGGCGTGCCGGTGGTGGACCACTGGTGGCAGACCGAAACGGGCTGGGCGGTCGCGGCCAGTCCCCGTGGCCTGGAGCCCCTGGCGCTCAAGCCCGGCTCGCCGAGCGTGCCGATGCCGGGGTATGACGTGCGGATCCTGGCGGAGTCGGGCACGCCCGTGGCGCGGGGCGAGGAGGGCGCGATCTGCCTCAAGCTGCCCCTCCCACCCGGCACCCTGCTGGGCCTGTGGAACGACGACGACCGTTACGTGGCCTCCTACCTCTCCCGCTTCGACGGCTACTACCTGACCGGCGACGGCGGTTTCCTCGACGAGGACGGCTACCTGTTCGTCATGGGCCGCACCGACGACGTGATCAACGTGGCGGGCCACCGGTTGTCGACGGGGGCGATGGAAGCGGTGCTGGCCGCGCACCCGGCGGTGGCCGAATGCGCGGTGATCGGTGTGCGTGATGGTTTGAAGGGCCAGCTGCCGCGGGGTTTCGTGGTGTTGAAGTCGGGCGCCTCCGCCGACGGCCTGGAGGACGACCTGATTGCCGCCGTGCGCCGCGACATCGGCGCTGTGGCGGCGTTCCGGCAGGTCACGGTCGTGGACGCCCTGCCGAAGACCCGCTCGGGCAAGATCCTCCGCAAATCGATGCGCGCCATCGCCGAGGGCCGCGCGGAAGCGACCCCGTCGACGATCGAGGACCCGTCGGTGCTGGAGTCCCTGCGGGCGGCGCTGTCCGGGTAGGTCCGCGCCAGCACCTGCGCTCACGCACCGCACTCCTGACCCTCGTCGACACTCCGCCCGGCCAACGGAGCACGTCTCCGTCGGCCGGGCCCTCCCCCTCGAGTTGGTTCGAGTTCGAAACATAAGTGACCCACTTCACCGCGCGGACGATTTGCTTCGAGTTCGAAGTGAGCTAGCGTGGAGTCACTTCGACATCGAAACAGTTTCGAGGAGGCGGTCATGAAGGCTGTGCGGTACCACAGCTACGGCGGCAGTGACGTGCTGGTGCACGAGGAGGCCGAGCGGCCGGTGCCCGGCGCGGGGCAGGTGCTGGTCCAGGTCGCGGGCACCACGTTCAACCCGGTCGACATCGGTATCCGCGCCGGTGCCCTGCGGGAGGTGTTCCCGGTGGAGTTCCCGCACACGCCGGGCATCGACGTCGCGGGAACGGTCGCCGAACTCGGCGCCGGGGTCGAGGGCCGGCAGGTCGGCGACACCGTGGTGGCGTTTCTGCCGATGAACGCCGACGGCGCCGCCGCCGACTACGTGCTCGCACCCGCCGAGGTCCTGGCCCCCGCGCCGCGCACCGTCGAACTGGCCGACGCCGCCGCATTGCCGGTGGGCGGGCTGACCGCCTGGCAGGCGCTGTTCGAGCACGCCGACCTGCGCACCGGGCAGACCGTCCTGATCAATGGAGCCGGGGGCGCGGTCGGCGGCTACGCCGTCCAACTCGCTCACCAGGCCGGGGCCCACGTCACCGGCACCGCAAGCCCGCGCCACACCGAGCGGCTTCATCGCCACGGCGCCGACCGCGTCATCGGCCACCTCGACCACACGGCCAGTCCCCTCACCGCCGAGGGCGCCCCCTTCGACGTCGTGGTCAACCTCGTCACCACCACTCCCGAGGAAACCGCCGCACTCGCCGACCTCGTCACCGACGGCGGCGCACTCGTCTCGACCACCACTCCGCCACCGGACAACCCCGGACGCGGCATCCGCACGGCACGCGTGTTCGTGCTCAGCAAACCCGGCCAGCTCGCCGAACTCGTCACCCGCGTCGACCACGGCGAACTGCACATCGACATCGCCGACCACCGCCCACTCGCCGACCTCCCCGCCGTCCACGACGAAGCCGCGTCCGGCCGCCTCGCGGGCAAAACCGTCCTCACCCCAGCCTGATCACCCCGACGATGACGACCTCGTCCGACCTGGGCGACGCGCGCCTGCCGAACCGCATCGCCATGGCCTCCATGACCGGAAGCCGCGCCTACCGACCCGGTGCGGCCCCGAGCGAGCTCAACGCCCCTACCGGCCGGAATGACCGGACGCACGCGACACCGCGATCACGATCTGGGCCGTCCACTACCCGAACCAGGTCACGTTCAGCAGGTCGACCCGGGTCCTGATCGTCGAAGACCAGGTAGGTGACGAAGCCACGGTCATCAGCGAAATCGAACTGCCGCATCCAGCCGTCCGGATCGGCCTCGTTGTACGGCCGACCGTTCCACGGGTCAGCTCCAGGACGCTCACCGCTTCGGCGAGCAGGGGCAACATCTCGGCGGGAAGAGCGCGAATCCGCGCACGGACCTGCGGGAGCAGGCGACCTGACCTGCGCGTTTTTCCCCGGAACTGCGCACCAGTGCCCCCGACGGGACTCGAACCCGCACTGAATCGATTTTAAGTCGACTGCCTCTGCCGGTTGGGCTACGGGGGCACCGTCAGCCTAGGCGAACGGTGCCCGCCGTCCCAGCGAAGGTCAGGACTTCGAAGCCCGCGCGAACTCTTCCTTCGGGTTGTTGATCTGCCCGAGCGACACGACCTCGCGGCGGAACAGGCCGCCGAGGGTCCAGTCGAGCAGGATGCGGGCCTTGCGGTTGAACGTGGGCATCGCCTTGAGGTGGTAGGCGCGGTGGAAGATCCAGGCCGGGAAGCCCTTGATCTTCAACTTGAGCGCGTCCGCGACACCCTTGTGCAGGCCCAGCCCGGCCACGGCACCGAGGTTCTTGTGGAAGTAGTCCGTCGGCTGGCCGCCGCGCAGCACCTTGATGATGTTCTTCGACAGGTGGCGCGCCTGGCGGACCGCGTGCTGCGCGTTCGGCGGGCAGGTGGCCGTCGGGTCGGACTCGGTGCGGGACAGGTCCGGGACGGCGGCGTTATCGCCCGCCGTCCACACGTCCGGGTGGCCGACGACCTGCAGGGCGGCCGTCGCCTCGACGCGGCCGCGCTTGTCGATCGGCAGGTCCGAGTTGGCCAGCACCGGGTTGGCCTTCACACCGGCGGTCCAGATGATCGTGTCGCTGTCGAACTCGGTGCCGTCGGAGAGCACGATGTGCCCGTTCTCGAACGACTTCGCCGCGGTCGACAGGAACACCTCGATGCCGCGGCGCTCCAGCTGCTCGACCGTCCACACGCCGAGGGTCTCGCGCACCTCGGGCAGGATCCGGCCGGCGGCCTCGACGAGCACCCAGCGGATGTCGTCGGGCTGGATGTTCTCGTAGTAGCGCGTCGCGAACCGGGTCATGTCCTCGAGCTCGGCCAGCGCCTCGATGCCGGCGAACCCGCCGCCGACGACGGTGAACGTGAGCAAGCGCTTGCGCAGCTCCGGGTCGAGCGTGCTGGCCGCCTCGTCGAGCTTGGTCAGCACGTGGTTGCGCAGGTAGATGGCCTCGCCGATGGTCTTGATGCCGATGCCTTCCTCGGCAAGGCCGGGGATCGGCAGCAGCCGGGCGACGGCGCCGAGCGCGACCACGAGCACGTCGTAGTTCAGCTGCTCGATGTGCCCGTCGGCGGCTTCGACCGTGACGGTCTTGCGATCGTGCTCGATCTTGTTCACCCGCGCCGTGAGCACGTGGCAACGCTTGAGCACCCGCCGCAGCGGCACCACGACGTGGCGCGGTTCGATGGCCCCAGCCGCCGCTTCCGGCAGGAACGGCTGGTAGGTCATGTGCGGCTGAGGATCGACGATCGTCACGGAGGCTTCATTGGCGCGGAGCTTCTTCTGGAGTCCCAACGCGGTGTAGAGCCCGACGTACCCGCCACCCAGGATGAGGATCCGAGTCGGTTCCGACTTCGCTACGGCCATGCATCCATCTTCCCACTGCCCCGGGCTGGGCGCTCGCAGACCCTCCTCACCTGTGACCAGGGTCGCGTACCAGAACGAAACGATTCAGAGGAGCCCCGCCACCCCGGCCGCGCGGCTCAGCACGTCGCGCAGCATGGCGGGGGTGAGGCGTCCGGTGAAAGTATTTTGCTGCGAGACGTGGAATGACCCGAAAAGGTGAAGTTCGGGGGCTCCGGGCAGGACGAAGTGAGCGCCGTGGCCGAACTTCGGCGCGGGTTTCGGCACCGGCCACGTCTGGGCGAGCACCGGCAGTAGCGCCTGCCACCCGAACTGGCCGAGCACGACGACCGAGCGGAGTGTCGGAAGTAACAGTTCGAACTCCCGCACCAGCCACGGCCTGCAGTTGTCCCGCTCCGAGGGCAGCGGTTTGTTCGCGGGCGGCGCGCACTTGACCGGGGACGTGATGCGGACACCGTGGAGTTCGAGCCCGTCGCCGATGTGCGTCGCGTGCGGCTGCGATGCCAGTCCGATGTCGTAAAGCGCCTGGTAGAGGAAGTCGCCGGAACGGTCACCGGTGAACATCCGGCCGGTGCGGTTCGCGCCGTGGGCGGCGGGCGCCAGCCCGACGATGGCCAGCGACGCGTTCGCCGGGCCGAAGCCGGGCACGGGCTTGCCCCAGTACGTCCAGTCGGCGAAAGCGGCCCGTTTGGTGGCGGCGACCTCCTCACGCCACGCCACGAGACGCGGACAACGGTGGCATCCGGGCACGGCGCTGTCCAGTTCGGCCAGTGTCCGGAGGTTTCGTCGCGGCATTTTGTCAGTGGTACCCGATAGGTTGGCGAGCATGCCGGAAACCCCCGATGAGGAGAAGCAGACCGAGGCCGCGCCGGAACCGACCGACGACCTGGTCACCACCCAGCACACGCTCACCGTGAAGCGGCGCAAGCTGGACTACACCGCCCAGACCGGGCGGATGGTGCTGCGCAAGGAGGTGCACACCGACGGCAAGTTCGACGGCCACACCGCCAAGGCCGAGGTGTTCGTCACCTCCTACACGCTGGACGGCGCGGAGCCGGGTTCGCGTCCGGTGACGTTCGCCTTCAACGGCGGTCCCGGATCGGCGAGCGTGTGGCTGCACATGGGCGTGCTCGGCCCGCGCCGGGTGGTGTCCGGCGACGTCGACTCGCCCGAGCCGCCGCCCTACCGCGTGGTCGACAACCCCGAGACGCTGCTCGTGCACAGCGACCTGGTGTTCATCGACCCGGTGTCCACCGGGTACTCGCGGCCGAAGAAGGGCGAGAGCACCAAGGACTACCACGGCTTCACCGCGGACGTGGAGTCCGTCGCCGAGGTGATCCGGCTGTGGACGTCGCGCAACGGCCGGTGGCTGTCGCCGAAGTACCTGGCAGGCGAGTCGTACGGCACGCTGCGTGCGGCCGCGCTGGCCGGGCACCTGCAGGAGCGGCACGGGTTCTACCTCAACGGCCTGATGCTGATCTCCAGCGTGCTGGACTTCGGCACGATCCGCTTCACCGAGGGCAACGACCAGCCGTACCCGCTGTTCGTGCCGACGTACGCGGCGATCGCGCACTACCACGGCAAGCACGGCAAGCGGAAGCTGCCGGACGTGCTGGCCGAGGCCGAGGAGTTCGCCGCGCGCGAGCTGCCGTGGGCGCTGTCGCGCGGTTCACGGTTGACCGCCGAGGAGAAGGCAACGGCGGTCGCGAAGCTGGCGTCGCTGACCGGCCTCGACGAGTCCTATGTGGACCGGGTCAACCTGCGGATCGAGCACGTGCGGTTCTTCACCGAGTTGTTGCGTGAGCGCGGCCTGACGACGGGCCGGATGGACGGGCGCTTCACCACGTGGGAGCCGGACGGCGGACGCGAACTGATGAGCGACGACGCCTCCGTGTCTCGCATCATCGGCGCCTATTCGGCCGGTTTCAACCACTATGTACGGTCCGAGCTGGGGTACGAGAACGATCTGCCGTACGAGGTCCTGTCCATGGATGTGGTGCGGAACTGGTCCTATTCGGAGTTCGAGGGCCGCGCGGTGTCCGCTGTGGAGGCGCTGAGCGCGGCGATGCGCGGCAATCCCCATTTGAAGGTGCACGTCGCGCTGGGCTACTACGACGGCGCGACGCCCTACTACGCGGCCGAGCACGTGCTGGCGCACCTGCAGATCCCGGACGACCTGCGGTCCAACATCGAATCGGCGTACTACCCCGCCGGGCACATGATGTACGTGCATGAGCCCTCGCGGGTGCAACAGTCGAAGGACCTGGCGGCTTTCGTGGCGAACGGCTCGAACCGGTAGTTCGTGCGGATTCGTGGGGCCACCCCGGCTCGGCGGTGGCCCCACGGTCCCCTCTTGTGGCGATAACGGATCGAGAACGGTGCCCGCCCCGGCGAAACACCGTTGTCCCGGCAGCCGACATGGTCCGCGAAGATCCGACGCCAGGAGGCAACTGTTGCGAACCGACCTGATCAGGCACACCACGGGATGGGCGAGCGGACTCGCACTCCTCACTCTCGTCGCGGGATGCGGCGCGAGCCCCACCACACCCGGCGGGCAGACCGAGAGCAGCGCACCCGCACCCAGCTCGTCAGCACCCGGTACGTCGGCTTCGGCTTCCGCTTCGGCGGAGCTGATCACGGTGCCGGACGTGTCCGGGATGAACCATCAGGAAGCGCAGGACACCATGCAGGCAGCCGGCCTGTACCACCTGCGCGAGGTCGACGGAAAGGGCCTCGGCCGGATGCTGGTCGTCGACAGCAACTGGGTCCAAACCGGACAGGAACCCCCAGCGGGCACCAAGGTCCCGGCAGACACGACGATCACCCTGACAGCGATCAAGTACACCGACAGCTGACCACAGCCGCCTCGCGCCCCAGCCCGCCCCACCACGACCGCTCCAGACCTCCCCCTGCCCCTCATCCCAAGCCCCTTCCGCGAGGAGGGGCGGGGGCGGTCGCACCCAACGCAACCACCTACCGGCCACCAACGCGCCCAGCCACCACGCGCCCAGCGGTTCACCACCTGAGGCGCGGGCCCCTCACGCGCGCACGTACCCCCGCCCGCGAGTCACCGCCGCATAAGCATCCACGCCACCGTTCCCATAAAACCCGTTGAACGACGGCGATCCCTCGCAGGTAGCGGTGAACGACTCGTCCCGCCCCTCGTCCAGGTAATCGACCGTCGCGGGAACCGGGCAGGCCATCTCGGCGGCCGTACCCTCGATGACCCGCTGCACGGCGTCCGGGTTCATCGTGATCCCGCCGCGGCTGTTCTTCCCGTACTCGGACACGATCAACGCCGCCACGCCCGTCGCGTGCGGGGTGGCCATCGACGTGCCCTGCAGGAACTGGTAGTACGCTGCGCGGCCGTCCTTCGTCACCGCCTTCTGCACGCCCAGCTCGGCGCCCTCGGGGGTGACGTTGCCGTCCGCGTCGATCATGCCTTCCGCGACGCCCACGTTCTGCGGGTACGCCGACAGGATCTGGTTTTCGTTGGTGCGGTACCAGTCCGTCCCGAAACCGTCCCGGTAGAAACCGCCGGGCGCGGACACCGAGATCTGCTCCGGACCGTAGTTCGAGTAGTCGGCTTTCGCGCCGGACGGGCCGAACGCCGACACACCGATGGTGTGCGGACCCTCGACCGGCAACGAAAGGCAGCTCGAGTTTTCGATCGTCCGGGGGTGCGCCGACGACGCCGGGTAGTCGGGGCTCGTCTCGTCGGGTTGCGGCGCGCCCAGGTCGGTGTGCTGGTTGCCCAGTGCCGCGACCTCGGTGACGCCCTTGCGGTGCGCGTAGTTCATCGCCCGCGTCATCGCCTCGGTGATCGTGCGCTGCTCCAGCTGCTGTTCGGGTGTGTCGGCCGGGTTGGACGCGCAGTTGTACAGCCACGGGTCCACGTAGAACGACATGTTGACCACGTCGATCCCCGCGTCACCGGCGTAGGTGAGGGCGTCGACGACCGGCTGGAGGAAGAACAGGCCGTAGTCCTGGCCCGCGCGCAGGTTCACGATCGACACGTTGGGCGCGACGCCGGAGATGCCGAACCCGTCGGCGGCCGCGGCGATCGTGCCGGCGACGTGCGTGCCGTGACCGTTGTCGTCGTGGTCCGCGGGGTCGACGCAGCCGCGGAACTCACACGGCCCGTCCACGACGGCGCCCGTCGGATCGTTCGGGATGTCGCGGGTGAAGTTGCGGGATGCGGCCCGGTCGAAGTTGGGGGCGATGTCGGGGTGCGAACCGTCCACCCCGGTGTCGATGATGCCGACCTTGACGCGCTTGTCGCCCGGCTGCACGGCGCGTGCCATGTCCGAGCGGACCGATTTCAGGCCCCACAGCTGGTCGTCCAGCGGGTCGGTGCCGGTGGTGCCGGTCTTCTTGTCGCTGCTGCGCGGCGCCTGGCGGGATTCCTTCTCCACGTCCGGCCGCTTCGGGGTCACTTTGCCCGTCGGTGCCGAGCCGATCGCGGTCGCCTTCGCCGCCCCGTACACCGCGTCGTCCGCCGACACCCGCTGTGCGAAACCGTTCGCGGGGGCGCTCGCCGTGATCAGGCCGACCGCGGTGTTGGTGCGCACCACGGTCCCGCCGGCCTCGCGGATGGCGTCTTCGGCTGCGGCGACGCCCTGCTCACCGGCGGCCAGCACGGTGAACTCCGTGGCCGGGCCGGACACCGTGACGGGCTGCGCACCCGCGCTGGGCAGGGTTACGGTCCCGCTGATCAGCGGAACCGCGAGCGCCGCGATGAGCAACCTGGTTCTTCTCAAGGAACTCCTCCTCACCACAGGGTGAAGAGGAACCTACCCGCCGGAACCGGCCATCCGGTACGAAAACCCTACCTTCGTCGGGTGTGGACGGCGCTCAGGCGAGCGACAGGGCGATGCCGTCGAGGATGTCGTGCTCGCTGACGACCAGTTCGGACGGCCCGCCCCGCCTGCCGATCTCCTCGGCGAGGATCTGCACGATCAGCCCGCCACCGCCGATGACGTCCACGCGGCCGGGGTGGATCACCGGGTTCGCGGCGCGCGCCTCGTGGTCGGCCTCCAGCAGGTGGCCGGACACGCGCGTGATGTCCGCCGGGGAGAGGCGGGACAGGTGCGTCTGCTCCGAGTCGTATTCGGGCAGCTCCTGCGACACCGCCGAAAGAGTGGTGACCGTGCCCGCCACGCCGATCCACGTGCGTGCCTTCGACACGTCGACCACGTCGAACGCCCCGGCCAGCACGTCGGTCGCGAACTCGCGGGCCGCCACGATCTCGTTCGACGTGGGCGGGTCCGACTTCAGCGACCGTTCGGTGATCCGCACGCAGCCGATGTCCACGGACTTCGCCGCGGTGACCGAGGCGCGTTTGCCGTCCCATTCGCCGAGCACCAGCTCCGTCGAACCGCCGCCGACGTCGACGACCAGGAACGGGCCGTCGTCCGGGTCCTGCTCGCCGACCGCGCCGGTGAACGACAGCCGGGCCTCCTCGTCACCGGAGATCACCTCGGCTTCGACGCCCAGCACCTCGCGGGTCATGGCGAAGAAGTCGGCGCGGTTGCTCGCGTCGCGGGTGGCCGATGTGGCGACCATGCGGACCTTTTCCGCGCCCTTGCGCCGCGCGGCGATCGTGTAGTCCTTGAGCGCGTCGCGGGTGCGTTGCAACGCCTCGGGAGCGAGCCGCCCGGTGGCGTCCACTCCCTGTCCGAGCCGCACGACCCGCATCTCGCGGTGCAGGTCGCGCAGGTCGAAGGTGCCGTCGTGACGCTCGGTCAGCTCGGCGACCAGCAGACGGATCGAGTTCGTTCCACAGTCGATCGCGGCAACACGGGGCATGCACCCACCCTACGGGGTCGGGCCGGTCGTCGGCTCCGTGGTCGGGGACGTGCCGCTCGTCTCGGACGGGTCACACGGCGACGGTGTCTCCGACGTGGGCGTGGTCGGCGTTGTCGGGGTCGGCGAAGTGGTGCTTTCGCACGTCGGCGAGGTGTCCGTTGGTGCGGTGGTCGTCGTGGTCGGGGGTGTCGTCGTGGTGGTGCCGCCCGTGGTCGTGGTGGTGCCGATGTCAGTGCGGCTCGCAGACGTCGTCGGCGCGGGACTGGTGGGTGTCGGTGGCAGCGCGACGATCGACGGCGGCGCGATGACGGCGGGCGGGGTCGGCACGGCGGTGGCGCTGGGCGCCCCGACGGGCACCTCGCTGTCGGAGAGCACGGCCACACCGCTGCGGTAGGCGTCGGCCCAGCGGATCACCGTCTCGACATAGGCGTCGGAGTTGTTGTAGCGATAGATCGCGGCGCGCAGCTGGGCCGGGTCGGCGAGGTCGAGTCCGCCGGAGCACAGGTACCGCGCGGTGGCCAGGGTGGAATCGTAGATGTTGTTCGGGTCGGCGACGCCGTCGTGGTTGCCGTCGGCGCCGTAGAAGTTCCAGGTCGTCGGGATGAACTGGGTGGGGCCGACCGCGCGGTCCCACACCGTGTCGCGGTCCCAGCGGCCGCCGTCGGTGTCCGGGATCGCCGCCACCGGGCCGACACCGTTGAGTTGTGGGCCCAGGATCGGTTCGCGTGTGGTGCCGTTCGCGTCGACGTAGCCGCCGCGCGCATGGTTGGACTCGATGCGGCCGATGCTGGCGATCAGCGCCCAGTCGATGTGGCAGGCCGGCTGCTCGATCGCCATGAGGTCGGCCGCGTTCCGGTAGGCCTTCAGCGCGGTGCCGGGGATGCCGAGCGGGCCGCTGGGCAGTTCCTCGGCTGGCACCGGCTCGGGTGGTTGCGGCAACTCGCCGTTGACGCTGAGCCGGAGGATCTCCGGTGGCACGCCCTGGATCGGTCCGATGTCGAGGGTGTTGTCGACCGGGGTGGCCGCGGACCAGGTTTCCGTGCCACCGCTCGCCAGAGCGGCCGGGATCACGGCGAGAACGCCGCCCATCGCGGCGAGCGTGGTCCTGTGGGCCAGGCCGATTCTTCGTGCCTTGCGGCGAGCGGCCTTCACGCGACTCCGGCGCACATCCTCATCCCTCCCCTGTGGGCGACACGTTCCGATGCTGAACCCGCGGATGTGAAGCCCGTGTTACGCGCTCTGGTATCGCGGCGCGGCGGGGAAAGTGTTAGCCGGAAGTTTCGTGGTTCTTCGAGGCGGATGTGTGTGCGGGTGCGGATTTTCGGCCCACGAACGGGACTTTCGGCGGCTGACGGTTGGGCCGTTCGTGCGGCCGGTGGACAGCAGGTGTCCGAGCTGTGGGGGCAAGCTCAGGAGGGCTCATGGCGCGTGCGCGAGTGGGAGTTTCGTGTGCGCGCGAGCGAGTGGGACTTTCGTGTGCCCGAGCGAGTGGGACTTTTCGTGGCGGCGCGAACGGGCACCTCGCGCGAGCACGAGCGGGCACCTCACGCCCGCCGCCCACACGAACGGACACCTCGCGCGAGCACCAACGGGCCCCTGTGCAGGCGCGAGTAGGCACTTCGTGCGAGCACGAGAATCACTGCCGTCGGCGCTTGAAAGGACCGTTCAATCGCGCGCGAACGGCTCTCGTCTCAATCGCACGCGAACGGCTCTCGTCGCGAACCGCGGCCCACGACTGACGGCTCACGACTGACGGCTCACGACTGACGACTCACGACTGACGACCCGCGACTCGCGACCCACGACCCGCGAACCACGAGCGTGACCGTGTCCGGTGGAACAGGCACCAAAAGCCCGGCCGAAGACTGCCCGCAAGGGCCGAGTGCCGAGAGCACCGACACATCCGAGCCCCGACACATCCAGGCGCCAACAAGCCCAAGCACCGAAAGTACGAAGCACCGAAAGAAGCGAAAACCCGCGAACCGGCTCAGGAGGCGCAGTCGCCGGAGGGCCAGTCCGTCTGCAGGAGGTCCAGGGTTTCGTCACCGAACGGATTGACACCCCGGCCGACCGCGAGGGTGTGGGCGAGGTGCACGTGGAGGCATTTGACGCGCCCCGGCATGCCGCCCGCGGTGACCTGGTGTCCGAGCGGTTCCAGTGCGTCCCGCTGGGCCAGGTACGACTCGTGTGCCCGCTGGTAGGCCGCGGCCAGCTCCTCGTCCACCGCGAGGCGCTCGGTCATCTCCTTCATAATCCCCGACGCCTCGAGCCGCCCCACCAACGATGTCAGCCGAGGGCAGGTCAAGTAGTACAGGGTCGGGAACGGGGTGCCGTTCTCCAGACGAGGATTGGTCTGCACGACCGACGGGTGCCCGCTCGGACAACGAGCCGCCACCGCGCGCAGTGCCCGCGCCGGGCGGCCCAGCTGCTCGGAAATCACCAGCCGGTCGGCTTCGGTGACCGGGTCGAACGAAGGGAGGTCCGTCGTGCTCACCCGCCCATTGTCGCAAGTGCCGCGACATCAGCCGCCGACGGTGCTCCACAACTGCTGGTACCAGGCCGACTCCCCGGACCGCACCGGGTCGGGCTGGGCGGGCTGCTGGGGCTGCGGCGCGTCCTCCGGGAGCTGCACGATGTAGGGCGTCTCACCGGGCATGACGTACCGCAGACGCCGACGTGCCTCCGCCTCGACCTGCGCCGGATCGGACACCGCGGCCTTGCGCTGCTCCAGCAACGCCACGTCGTGCTGCAACTGGGCCTGGCGCTGCTCCTGCTCGGCGACCTCGGCCCGCTGCGAAAGGTAGGTGCGCAACGGCACGGCGACCGTGAACGCCAGCGCGCACACGACGATGGCCAGCACCGCCGCCCGCCGCGTGGTGGACATGCCGAGCACCCGCGCCGCACCGGCGCCCGGCTTGCCCGGGTTCCGGCGCAGGCCCGGCTTCCCGGCGGCCACCCGCCGGGCCAGCTGCGGACGGCGCGCCGGCGCCCCCTCCGCACGACGGGCCGGCGAGCCCTCCGTGCGACGGGGGCGCCGCGCGCGCTGTGATCCGCGTTGCGTCATCTACGCCGGTCAGCTCTCCGTCGAGAAGCGCGGGAACGCCAGCTCACCGGCGTAGCGGGCGGCGTCACCGAGCGCCTCCTCGATGCGCAGCAGCTGGTTGTACTTCGCGACGCGCTCGCTGCGGGCCGGGGCACCGGACTTGATCTGGCCGACACCGGTGGCGACGGCGAGGTCGGCGATCGTGGTGTCCTCGGTCTCGCCGGAGCGGTGGCTCATCATCGATTTGTAGCCGCTGGAGGTGGCCAGCGCGATCGCGTCGAGCGTCTCCGACAGCGTGCCGATCTGGTTCACCTTCACCAGCAGGGCGTTCGCCGCGCCGCGGTTGATGCCGTCCTCGAGACGGTCCGGGTTGGTGACGAACAGGTCGTCGCCCACCAGCTGGACGCGGTCGCCGAGGTCCCTGGTCAGCGTGATCCAGCCGTCCCAGTCGTCCTCGGACAGCGGGTCCTCGATCGACACCAGCGGGTACGCCTCCACCAGTTCCCGGTAGTAGGCGCTCATCTGCTCGGCCGTGCGCTTGCTGCCCTCGAAGGTGTAGGCCCCGGCGGAGAAGAACTCGGTGGCGGCGGCGTCCAGCGCCAGCGCCACGTCGCGGCCCGGCACGTACCCGGCCTTCTCGATGGCCGTGGTGATCAGGTCCAGCGCCTCGCGGTTGCTGGACAGGTTCGGCGCGAACCCGCCCTCGTCACCGAGGCCGGTGCCCAGGCCGCGACCCTTCAGCACGGACTTGAGCGAGTGGTAGACCTCGGAACCCCACCGCAGCCCCTCGCGGAACGAATCGGCCCCGATCGGGGCGATCATGAACTCCTGGATGTCCACGTCGGTGTCGGCGTGCGCGCCACCGTTGAGGATGTTGAGCATCGGCACCGGCAGCACGTGCGCGTTCGGGCCGCCCAGGTAGCGGAACAGCTCCAGCTCGGCCGACTCGGCGGCGGCCTTCGCGACGGCGAGCGACACACCCAGCAGCGCGTTCGCGCCGAGACGGGACTTGTCCGGGGTGCCGTCGAGGTCGACCAGCTTCTGGTCGACGATCCGCTGGTCCACCGCGTCCACACCGGCCAGCTCGGGGCCGATCTCGTCGAGCACCGCGGCCACCGCGCGCTCGACACCCTTGCCGTTGTAGCGCTTGGGGTCCCCGTCGCGCAGCTCGACGGCTTCGTGCTCGCCGGTGGACGCGCCCGACGGAACGGCGGCCCTGGCCAGCGTGCCGTCGTCGAGAGCCACCTCCACCTCAACGGTCGGGTTGCCACGCGAATCAAGGATCTCGCGTGCGCCTACCTGCTCAATGACCGCCACAACTGCTCCTCATCGGTTCGCCCTGCGAAGACGCGACCAGCGTAGCTGCCGTGGCGGTTCACCCGGTGGAGGCACGCGTCACTGGGCCCTGACCTCCTGCCAGCCCGAAGGCAGTTCGGCGGTGTCGGAGATCTGCTGCCAGAACGTCCAGCTGTTGCCACCGATGTCGAGGACCGTGAACACGCGGGCCCCGTAGGGCTGGTCCTGCGGTTCGGGCACGTCGCAGCCTTCGCCCAGCGCCGCGCAGACCCGCTCGTGCTGCGCGTCGGCGTCGGGCACGTACACCACGTTGAGCTGCCCGACCGGACGGTCCACGCCCTTGGCCTCCCAGTAGTCGGCCCCCACCCCGGCCAGCAGGATCTCGGCGTCACCGGCCGCGACCACCGCCTGGAACACCAGGCCGGAGGCGTCCACGTAGCGGACCTTCTCGGTGAAGCCGAACACGCGGACCAGCCAGTCCAGCGCCTCCGTCGCGTCCGTGTAGTACAGGTAGGGCGAGAGGCCGAGATAGCGCGGTTCTTCGCTCATGACCGGTTAGTGCATCATGCCGCCCCGAGCCACCCCGATCGCCCCTGCCGAAACGGGCTTCCCGGGGGTAACGTCGATCAGAAGATGGATGACTCAGAGACCCCGTGGGGAACAGCAGGCCGGCACCCGCTCCACGCGTTCCGCGAGGCAGAAGATCTCGTCCAGAGGCGTCGTCCGTTGGACGCGCTCAAGGCGCTGCAGCCCGTGCTGGAAGCCGAAGGAGACAAGCCGAGCGTCCAGCTGCTGGCCGGGCGCGCCTACTTCCACTCCGCCCAGCTCAACCGCGCCGAGCAGGCGCTCACGCGGGTGCTCGAACTCGATCCGTCCGACCACTACGCCCGCTTCGTGCTCGGCCGCACGCTCCAGAGGTTGGGACGGCTGGTCGAAGCTCTGGGACAACTGCGCATGGCCTGGGCGATGAACCCGGTGCCGGAGTACCAGGACGCGTTGTCCGAGGTGAACGCGCGGGTGCGCCTGCAGGAGGGCTGACGCCGGCTAGCGCGGGACGGCCGTGGCGAACCCGTTCGCGGTGGTGATGATCATCTGGGCGTCCGGGGCCAGTGACGGCGCTCCGAGGACAGCGGCCCACCAGCCCTGCGCCGTGGCCAGGTCGGCGCCCGTGGAGCAGAGGGCGCGGGCCGTCGTCAGCGCGGCGTCGTCGATGTCGGTGGGAACGGGCTGCTTGCCGTCGCCGCTGGCGCGCGCCGACCACTTCTTCCAGGTTTCCTCGGTCACCGGCAGCGGGCCGGTGCCCACGGCCTCCGCCTGACCGATCGCGGCGAGCGTCGCCCACGACAGGTGGCATCCCGGCCACTCCCCGCGCATCCACATCTCCGCGCGGCCGTAACCGGCGAGCAGGCGGGCGGGCACCTTCGTGGCGGAGGCGACCTCGTTCGACCACGAGTCCAGCTCGGCCAGGTCCGACTCCCTCGGCCGGTCCTCGGGCGCGAGCCGGGCGGGCACGGGAGCCGTGGCGCCCGCGGGCGGGGCCCCGGTCGGCGCGGCGGGCACGTCCGGGGCCGATGACACCTCGTCGGGACGCGTCACGCCGATGGTCAGGATCAACACGAGCCCGGTGCCGACCACCGCCGCTCCGAGGAGGAGCCGCAGAGGAAGCCGCCGGACCCGCACCTCACCCGGTCGAGTGGGTTCTGCCACCCGAACAGGTTATCCATTCGCTCCTACGGGTGGTGTCCGCATGCGACGAGAGGTCAGCGCGGCCAGTGCGCGCGCCACGCTTGCGCGTCCAGTGCCGCCGGATCGAGGCCCGCCTCCCTGGCCGACCTCTCGGCCGCCCGGACGTCGGCCGCGAAGCGCTTGGCCACCGCGCGCAGTTCACCTTCGGGGTCGATGCCCTCGCGGCGTGCCGCGGCAGCCGTCCGGAACAGGTGCGTGGCGGTCGAGTCGTCGGCGGGGAACAGGTCTTCCGGCACGCCCACCCGGCCGGTGCGCTGCCCGAGCTTGCCCGCCAGCGCCACCGCGGGCTGCCCCAGCGCCACACCGTCCACACTGGACTCACGGCGTTTCTCGGCCTGCTTCAGCTGTTCCCAGCGCACCTGCTGGTGCGCCGCGTTGTGCACGTGCTCGGCGTCGCCGAACACGTGCGGGTGCCGTCCGACCAGTTTGGCCACCAGCGCGGACGCCACCGCGTCGATGTCGAACGGTTCCCCGGCGCCCTCCGCCGCGACCCGCGCGTGGAAGAGCACCTGGAGCAGCACGTCGCCCAGCTCCTCGCGCATCGCGGCGCGGTCGCCCTCCTCGATGGCGTCCAGCAGCTCGTAGGTCTCCTCCACCAGGTACTGCCGCAGCGAGTCGTGCGTCTGCTCGGCGTCCCAGGGGCAGCCGCCGGGCGAGCGCAACCGGTCCATCACCTGCGCCGCCTCGACGAGACCGGCACCGGCGGGCTGCGCGATCACCCGCGAACCCGCCCGCACCAGCGCTTCCACGACGGGGTCCGCGGCGTCCGCGGCGATCAGGACGATCTCGGACTCCGCGGTCAGGTCCTCGGGTGCGGGCTTGGCGCCCAGCAGATCGGCCAGCCCGGAGTCGATACCGGACGCGTAGACCGCGCGAGCACCGCGCAAGTAGGGCACGGCGGACGGCGGGATCCCGGCGTCCGGGTACGGCAGGAGCACGACCGTCACGACTGCGCGACACCCCTCACCGGCACGACGACACCGGCGGTCTCGGCGCTGCTCGGAGCGAGGTTCATACCGACAGGATCCCATACGCCGTAGCGCGGGTTGATGCGAACGCCCGCCTCGGCGACGTACGGCTGGAGCAGTCGCTGACCGATCGCGGCGAGCTGACCGACGGACGGCTCCGCGGCCTGATCGGCGGCCGACGGCGTGTTCAGATCACGCTCCCGCACGATCGCGACGATCCACACCTCCTGCTCCTGGCTCGGCTGGAACGCCACTACCGTGTCCGGCCGCACCCCGAACAGGACCATCGTGGCCAGGTCCGGCGCCTGCACCGCGGGCACGCGCTCGCCGACGCTCGTCTGCTCCCCCGCGGCCGCGTCGGCACGGATGACCTCGGCGGCGGCCGTCGGGCTCGCGGCCATCTGCTCGGCCTTGGCGATGGCCTTGTCACGGCGGTCCACGGGCTGGGCGCCGCCGTCGTCGGACACCACCGAGGTGTAGTCGAAGGTGACGGCCGTGGTGTCCAGGTACTTCTGCCCGAGCGCCTGCAGCAGGAGCTGATCGGTGACCACCTCGCGGTGGTCGCGCACCCGGTAGGCGATCTGCTGCGCCAGCACGGACGGATCGGTGCTGGTGGTCGAGACCGGGCTGGCCAGTGGGTCGTCGGCCAGGGTCTGCTCCAGCAGAGTCCGGTCCGCGACGAGGCCCTCGCGCCCGGCGGCGCGCGTGATCGCCTCGTGGACCACGGTCTGCCGCACGATTTCGCGGCCGAGCAGGTCCAGCTTGTGCTGCTGGGACAGCTGCCGCGCGGCGGGCTGCTCCTGGACCGCCTTGTCCAGCAGGTCCTGGACCTGGTCGATCGTCACCTGGTGGTCGCCGAAGATGACGGCCGAACCGGCCTGGCCCGGTCCGGAACCACAGCCCGCGAGCAGCAGACAGGCGGCGAGCGCGGCGAGCAGCGACCGGGGACGACCCATGATCCGCATCACAGGCCACACCCTCTCACACCTGCACGCCGGGCGGGGTTCTCCACATCGGAAACAGGATCGTTCAACAATCCTCTTGTGGGATCGGTCACGGACACGCTACGTTCCCGGCATCCATTTTCCGAACCGGGAGGAATCGAACGTGAAACGGCGCAAAGCCGCACTGGCGGCGACCACACTGGCGATCGCCGCGACAGTGGCGCTCACCGGCATCGGCACCGCCTCAGCGGCCCCCACTCCACCTGGAGACAGCTGGGACCACGTGTGGACGGCGAAGGACGGAACCGCGAAACTCTACGTCGAGGAGCATGGTGACCTGATTTCCATCTGCGACACCAAGGCCAACGGCGACTCCGCCCACGTGCACGTCTACGTCGGAGTGAATGGGCCGCTGCGGTACACGGCACGCGCTACCGGCGGTAAGGGAAACTGCTCCGTGCACAGCGCCTCTCAAGGGGGCAAGTACAACCTCCCGGAGACGAACCAGAAAATCTACCTCTGGTTCGGCGGCGACAACAGCTCCGGGGACACGATGGCCTCGTTTTTCAACGACCACTGACCCCGTGCCCGCCCGGTGGCCGGAACGTCACTGTCCTTCCGGCCACCGCACGTGCGCGTCGTGCTCGGGGTGCTTGCGCAGGTACGCCGCGATGAACGGGCACAGCGGCACGATCGTCCTGCCGCGCTCGACCGCGTCCTCGATCGCACCCCTGGCCAGCTTCGAGCCGAGGCCCTGGCCGGAGAAGGCGCCGTCGATCTCGGTGTGCGTGAAGATCACGTTGTCGCCGCGCTCCCGGTACTCGGCGAACCCGCCCACCTTGTCCTCGACGAAGATCTCGTATCGGCTCTTCTCTTCGTTCCGCGTGACCACGGGGTCTCCTAACCGACGGGGGCGGGTTTCTTGGTCAAGTTCGTCAGCAGCTTGGTGCACCACTCCAGCAACGCGTCGTCACGCAGGGCGGGTGCGCCCATCCGGCCGCCCGCGGGGCCCTCGGTCGGCTTCGGCAGCGACACCGTGCGCATCGCCGCCTTGTAGGTGGCCTTCGGGTGCAGCCGCTTGAGCCGGACCATCTGCGAGTCCATCAGTTCCAGCGGCGCGAAGCGGATGTTGCTGCCCTGAGCGGACACCTCGGTGACGCCCGCGGCCCGGCACACGTGCCGGAACCGGGCGACCGCCAGCAGCCGCCGCACCGGCGCGGGCGGCTGGCCGTAGCGGTCGACCAGCTCCTCCTCGACCGCGCGCAGCTCGCCGTCGTCGACCGCCGCGGCGATCTTGCGGTAAGCCTCCAGGCGCAGCCGCTCGCCGGGGACGTAGTCGTGCGGGATGTGCGCGTCGATCGGCAGGTCGACCCGCACCTCGCGCAGCTCCTCCTCCTCGGCGGGCGCGTCACCGGCGCTGCGGCGGAACACGTCGACCGCCTCGCCGACCAGCCGGACGTAGAGGTCGAACCCGACGCCCGCGATGTGCCCGGACTGCTCCGCGCCCAGGATGTTGCCCGCGCCGCGGATCTCCAGGTCCTTCATCGCGACCGCCATGCCCGCGCCCAGCTCGGTGTTCTGCGCGATGGTCGCCAGCCGGTCGTGCGCGGTCTCGGTGAGCGGGTTCTCCGGCGGGTACAGGAAGTAGGCGTACCCGCGCTCGCGTCCGCGGCCGACGCGGCCACGCAGCTGGTGCAGCTGCGCCAGCCCGAGCAGGTCACCGCGCTCGACGATCAGGGTGTTGGCGTTGGAGATGTCCAGGCCCGTTTCGACGATGGTGGTGCAGACCAGCACGTCGTACTCGCGTTCCCAGAAGCCCTGGATGATCTTTTCGAGTTTCTCCTCGTTCATCTGCCCGTGCGCGGTCACCACGCGCGCCTCGGGCACCAGCTCACGCAGGCGCTTCGCGGCCTTCTCGATCGAGGAGACCCGGTTGTGCACGTAGAACACCTGGCCGTCGCGCAGCAGCTCGCGCCGGATCGCGGCGCCGACCTGCTTGTCGTCGTAGGCGCCGACGTAGGTGAGGATCGGGTGGCGGTCCTCCGGCGGGGTCAGGATCGTGGACATCTCGCGGATGCCCGCCAGCGACATCTCCAGCGTCCGCGGGATCGGCGTGGCCGACATGGTGAGCACGTCGACGTGCGTGCGCAGCGCCTTGATGTGCTCCTTGTGCTCGACGCCGAACCGCTGCTCCTCGTCGACGATGACCAGGCCGAGGTCCTTGTAGCGGATGCCGGTCTGCAGCAGGCGGTGCGTGCCGATCACGATGTCGATCTCACCGTCGGCGAGTCCGGCCAGCGTCGCCTCGGACTCGGTCTTGTCGGTGAACCGGGACAGTCCCTTGATCTTCACCGGGAACGACGCCATCCGCTGGCTGAACGTGTTGAGGTGCTGCTGCGCCAGCAGGGTGGTGGGCACCAGCACCGCGACCTGCTTGCCGTCCTGGACCGCCTTGAACGCGGCACGCACGGCGATCTCGGTCTTGCCGTACCCGACGTCACCGCAGATGACGCGGTCCATCGGCACGCCGCGCTCCATGTCGGACTTGACCTCGTCGATCGCGGCCAGCTGGTCGCCCGTCTCGGTGAACGGGAACGCGTCCTCCAGCTCCCGCTGCCACGGCGTGTCCGGGCCGAACGGGTGACCCGGCGAGGCCTGACGGGCGGCGTAGAGCTGCACCAGCTCCGCCGCGATCTCCTTGACCGCCTTGCGCGCCTTGGCCTTGGTGTTCTTCCAGTCCGAGCCGCCGAGCTTGTTGAGCGTGGGCAGCTCGCCGCCGACGTAGCGGGACACCTCGTCGAGCTGGTCGCTGGGCACGAACAGCCGGTCGCCGGGGTGGCCGCGCTTGGACGAGGCGTACTCCAGCACCAGGTACTCGCGGGTGGCGCCGCCGACGGTGCGCTGCACCATCTCCACGAACCGGCCGATGCCGTGCTGGTCGTGCACCACGTAGTCGCCCGGTTTGAGCGCCAGCGGGTCGACCGCGTTGCGGCGGCGCGAGGGCATCTTCGCGCCCAGATCGCGCGTGGTCGATCCGGCGGTGGCGCCGCGGCCGGTCAGATCGGCCTCGGTGAGCACGACCAGGCGCAGCTCCGGCGCGACGAAGCCTTCGGCGAGCCCGCCGCAGGCGACGGTCACGATGCCCTGCGCGGGCCGGCCGGACAGACCATCCGCGGCGTGGGTCGCGGAGATCCCGGCCGCCGACAGCTGCTCGACCGCGCGGGCCGCGGTGCCGTGGCCTGCCACGACCAGCACGGCCGTGCCCTCCGCGGCGAGGTGGCCGCGCAGGTCCGCGACCGCTCGCTCCAGGTCACCCCGGTAGGCGGGCGACGCCTCGACACCGACCTGGACGACGTCCGCGTCCTCGCTGGTCAGCTGCGACAGGGTCCACCACGCGCGGCCGGTCTCGCCCGCGTGCTTGGCGACCTCCTCCAGGTTCCGGTAGGCGGAGGCGCCCAGGTCGATCGGCGCCTGCCCTCCGCCGGCCGCGGACATCCAGGACGCTTCGAGGAACTCCTGGCCGGTGCGCACCAGGTCGGCGGCGCGGGCGCGGATCTTCTCCGGATCGGCCAGCAGCACGTGGGTGCCCTCGGGCATGGCGTCGGTGAGCAGCTCCAGCTCGCCCTGGCACAGCACCGGGATCAGGGCCTCCATGCCCTCGACCGGGATGCCGCCCGCCAGCTTGGCGAGCATCTCGGCCAGCTGCGCGTCGGCCTCGTACTGCTCGGCCAGCTCACCGGCGCGGGCCTTCACGTCGGCGGTGAGCAGCAGCTCGCGGCACGGCGGGGCATACACGTGGGACAGTTCGCCGGGCAGCGACCGCTGGTCCGACACCGCGAACGCGCGGACCTCGCTGACCTCGTCACCCCAGAACTCGACGCGGTACGGGTGGTCCGCGGTCGGCGGGAAGAGGTCCAGGATGCCGCCGCGCACGGCGAACTCGCCGCGCTTCTCGACCATGTCGACGCGCGTGTAGGCCAGCTCGACGAGCCGTTCGAGCAGCGGCTCGAACTCCTCCTCCTCGCCGACGGTCAGCTCGACCGGGGCGAGGCCGCCCAGGCCCGGCGCCATCGGCTGGATCAGGCTGCGAATCGTGGCGACCACCACGCGCGGCGCGTTGTCGGTGTGCAGGCGGTGCAGCACGTCCAACCGACGGCCGACGGTGTCCGCGCGGGGCGAAAGGCGTTCGTGCGGCAGCGTCTCCCAGGACGGGAAATCGGCCACCGCCTCCTCGCCGATCAGGCTCGCCAGCGCGGCGGTCAGCTCCTCGGCCTCGCGGCCGGTGGCGGTGACGGCCAGGACCGGACGGCCCGCCCCGGCGTCGGAGGCGAGGGCTGCGACCACCAGCTGACGGGTGGCCGTGGCGCCTTCGAGTTCCAGCAGGGGCGCGCCGGCCCGCTCGACCACTGCACGCAGGGCGGGGTCGGGCAGGACGGCGGAGAGCAGGCCGGACAACTGCGGATCGGACACGGAAACGATCTCCCTGGAGCACGCGGGCACACCCCTGCCCAGGCTCAGGAGGGTTCAGGGGCTCTCGTCCTCCAGAGTACGTCGCAGGGGCGACAAAATTTCGGCGAGTCCCGCGAGCTGGTGGTCGATGACGCGCGGATCGAGGGCGAGGACGGCGTCCGGGCGGTCCCGGTGGTCTGCGCGACGGCGGTGAGCCCGGCCGGGGAATGGCTCAGGCGGGGCCGCCCGGCCCGATCTCGAACGCCTGGCGCACCGGCAGGTCCGGCTGCTCCGTTTCCACGACCTCGACGAAGTCGTCCGGCAGCACGCGTGGTGGCAGCTCGCCGAATCGCGCGAAGCGGAGGAAGGCCAGCTCCTCGTCAGTGAACCGTTCGGTCACGGCACCTCCTCCAGGATCATTCCCTGCCGGGAATGGCGGGCAGCGCGCTTCCGGTAGTAAGCATGCGCGGTGACGACGGCATACGGAAGTGCCCTCCGGGACGGGCGCGGGCGGCGACGCCTGTCGCGACGGTGCTCGTCGCCTGATTCGCCCCGGAGCACACGGCGCGAAGGGCACAATGACGACATGCGCCGCATCGGGGTCGTTCTGCTCGCCGTCCTAGCCGTCACGGCCTGCACGCCTTCGCCCGCCCAGGACCTGCCCACCACGCCTGCCACCGTGCCCGCCCCGGCGACCGTCGCCGGCCAGAGCCCCGGGTTGCGGGTGGACGTCGTGACCGGGGGGCTGCAACACGGCTGGGACGTCGGGTTCCTGCCCGACGGCTCGATGCTGGTCACCCAGCGGCCGGGGCGGCTCGCGCTGGTGGAGGGCACCGCGGTCAGCGAGGTCGCCGCCGACTTCTCCGACGTGTGGGCACGCGGCGAGGGCGGTCTGATGGGGATGGTCGTCCACCCCGACTTCGCCACCAGCCGCCGGTTCACCACCTGCCAGACGCATCAGGAGGACGGCCGCGCGGTCGACATCCGGCTGGTCACCTGGACGCTGTCGGCGGACAAGCGCAGCGCCACGAAGGTCCGCGACCTGCTGACCGGCTTGCCCGTCAACCAGAGCGGGCGGCACTCGGGGTGCCGCCCGGAGATCGCCGCCGACGGGGCACTGCTGGTCGGCACCGGCGACACGGCGCAGCCCGACGTGTCGCAGGACAGGCACAGCCTCGGCGGCAAGGTGCTGCGCATCGATCCGAACACCGGCGCGCCGCTGCCGGACAATCCGTTCATCTCCTCGCCGGACCCGAACGAGCAGCGGATCTACACCTACGGCCACCGCAACATCCAGGGCGTCGCCGTGCGGCCGGGCACCGGGCAGGTCTTCACCGGCGAGCACGGGCCGACGTTCGACGACGAGATCAACCTGATCCGGGCCGGTGGCAACTACGGCTGGGATCCGTCACAGGGCGGCACCGTCGACTCCTACGACGAGAGCGTGCCGATGACGGACCTGCAACGGTTCCCGGACGCCGTCCGGCCACTGTGGACCTCCGGCGAGATCACGGAGGCCATCTGCGGCGCGGCTTTCGTGTCCGGCCCGCAGTGGGGCCCGCTGGAGGGCACGCTGGCCGTCGTGGCGCTCAAGGGGCAGAAGATGCTGATGTTCACCGTGGACGGTGCAGGTGCCGTGACGGAGGTCTACCTGCCGCCGGAGTTCGACGACGCCTACGGACGGCTGCGCGCCGTCCGCAGCGGCCCGGACGGCGCCCTGTACGTGACGACGTCCGACGGCAGCGACGACAAGCTGCTGCGCATCACGCCGGCTGCTTAGCCTTCGCGGACCGGTTGCTGAGCAGGTAGCCCACCGCGATGACCACCGCGACGATCGGGGTCACGTAAAGGGCCACCCGGGTGTCCTCACTGAACCCGAGCAGCACCACGACCAGCGCGAGGAACGCGAGCGCCAGGTAACCGGTCCAGGGGGCGCCCGGCATGCGGAACTCCGACGCGGGCAGCTCGCCGCGGTCGCTGCGGCGGCGGTAGATCAGCTGGCACACCACGATGATCCCCCAAATCCACAGCACACCGACGGTCGCGACGCTGGTGATGTAGGCGAAGGCCTTCTCCGGCACGAACGCGTTGAGCAGGATCCCGAGCGCCATCACGAGCGCGGACACGGTGATGCTCGCGGCGGGCACCTGGCGGCCGGACAGCCGCGTGAACCGTTTCGGCGCGGCGCGGTGGACCGCGAGGGTCCGCAGCATCCGGCCGGTCGAGTAGATGCCCGAGTTGCACGACGACAGCGCCGCGGTCAGCACGACGAACTGGATGATCCCGGCGGCGCCGTGAATGCCCACCGCGTCGAAGGCCCGCACGAACGGGCTCTCACCGCCGTGGAACTCCGTCCACGGCACCAGCGACAGCAGCACGACCAGCGCCCCGACGTAGAACACGCCGATCCGCACCATGACGCTGTTGATCGCCTTCGGCAGCACCACCCGCGGGTTCTCCGCCTCGCCCGCGGTCAGGCCGATCAGCTCGACGCCGAGGTAGGCGAACATCACGCTCTGCAAGGCCAGCAGCGCGCTGCCCGCGCCGTGCGGCAGGAATCCGCCGTCGCTGACCAGGTGCGCGAACGACGCGTGCTCACCGGCGGGACCGAGACCGAAGATGATGACCGCGAGGCCGAGCACGATCGCCCCGACGATGGTCACCACCTTGATCATCGAAAACCAGAACTCGAACTCGCCGAACACCTTGACCGAGATCAGGTTCGCCAGGAACAGCAGCCCGAGCACGACCGCGGCGGTGACCCACTGCGGGATGTCCGGGAACCAGTACTGCACGTAGATCCCCGCCGCGGTGATCTCCGCCATCGCGGTGACCACCCACATCAGCCAGTACACCCATCCGGTGGCGAAACCGGCGAAGCGGCCGACGAACTCCTCGGCGTAGTCGACGAAACTACGCGAAACGGGCCGGTACATCAGCAGCTCGCCGAGCGCGCGCATGATCAGGAAGATGACCGCGCCCGCGACGGCGTAGGAGACGATCAGGGCGGGACCGGACGTCTCGATCGCCGCGCCCGCGCCCAGGAACAGCCCGGTGCCGATCGCCCCGCCGATCGCCATCATGCTGATCTGGCGGTTCTTCAGGCCGCGCGCGTAGCCCTCGTCGGTTCCCTGGTCGCTCATGCCCCTCCGCCTTCGATGCCGGTCGTCATTGGTCCGGACCTTAGCCGGAACCTCAGCGGCCGAGGTAGGCACCACCGTTGACGTGCACGATTTGTCCGGTGATGTGGCCCGCCTCCGGGGACGCCAGGAACGCCACGGTGGCGGCGACGTCGTCGAGGTTCCCGGCGCGGCCGGTCTGGGTGTTCGCGATCAGCGTGCCGCGGCGCTGGTCGGTGAGGGTGCCGCGGAAGAACCCGGTGCCCTCGACCAGTCCGGGGGCGACGACGTTCGCGGTGATACCGCGGGGGCCGAGGTCGCGGCAGATCGTCGCGGTCCACACCTCCAGCGCGGCCTTGGCGCCACCGTAGGAACCCGAGCCCTGCCGGGCGGCGATGGAACCGATCGTGACTGTCCGGGCGTGATCGGCCAGGCGCGGCGTGAGCGCGGTGGTGGTCAGGACCGCGGTGAGGACGTTCGCCTCGAAATTCGCGAGCCATTCCGCCCGGACGGATTCCAGGTCGTCGCCTTTGCGGTCGAACGCCGGATTGCCGCCGGCGTTGTTGACGAGGACGTCGACGTGCTCCGGAAGGCCGGTCAGCGCTTTCGTCACCTGCGCCGGATCGGATGCGTCGAAGGCGACGTGCCGGGCGCCGAGCAGGGCCGCGGCCTCGGCCAGCACGTCCTCGCGCCGCCCGGTGATGGTCACCGCGTCACCGGCCCCGGCGAACCCCGACGCGACGGGGTCGACGCGATCCAGCAGGCCTGGCTGCGCGAGCGGCCGGGCACGCCGGTCGGATCGATCGGGGTGATCACGCGGATCTGGTGGATCGGGAAACTGCTGGACGAGGAGCGCCGGGCCACGCACCAGCGCACGGGCATGGACGCGGCGACGCTCGACCTGCTGTCCACGCTGCGCCGCGAGGGCGAGCCGTACCGTCTGCCGCCCGGCGAACTGGCGCGGCGGTCACTGGTCTCCGCGGGCGCGATCTCACAACGGGTGGCGCGCGCCGAACGGGAGGGTCACGTGCGGCGCCTGCGGTCCACGGAGGACGGGCGCGGCGTGCTGGTGGAACTGACCGCCCAGGGCCACGCGGCGATCGAGCACACGGTGGACGACCTGCTCACGCACGAGGAAGGGTTGCTGCGCGCGCTGACGCCCGAGGAGCGCACCACGCCGGCCGGGTTGTTGCGCCGACTGCTCGCCGACCTGACGGAGATCCGGCAGCGCGCGCGGGGGTGACCGGTTCGCTCGTCCAAGCCGGCCGGAACGGCAGGTCAGCAGGCCCGCACACCCGCCAGCGCCCACGCCCGCTCGGTGTGGTGCCCGCTGGCCTCGGTCCTGGCCAGCACCACCCGGAACTGCTCCCGCGCCCCGGCCACATCGCCCGCCGCGAACAGCCCCGCCGCCAGCCGGTTGCGGATCGCCAGCTCCAGCTGCGGCCGGGTGTGCTCGGAGAGCAGGCCGAACGCGCGACGCTGCAACCCGACCGCCGTTTCCACATTGCCGAGCCCGGATTCGGCGGCACCCCACAACGACAGGCAGTCCGCGTTGAGGTCGATGTCGCCGGACTCCTCGGCCGCACGGGCCGCGCGCCGCAACAACGGGACAGCGTCCCCGTGCTCGCCGAGTCCGAGCAGGAACTTGCCGAGGCTGCCCAGCGCCATCGCGATGGGCCGCGGCCGGTTGATGTTCTCCGCGAACACCACCCCCTGTTCCAGGAAGCTCCGCGCCTCCTCGATCCTGCCCATGCGGGCGTGGACCATGCCGGTGTTGGCGATCGACATGCCGACGATGTACGGGTCGTCGAGCGAGCGCCCCAGCGTGTTCGCCTCCCGCAGCACGGCGAGCGCCCGCTCGGCCTCGCCGGTCACCGAATCCAGCGTCCCCATCATCGCCAGCGCACGGGCTTCTTCGTGCCGGTCACCCACCTCGCGGCTGATCCGCAACGCCTCTTCGCACCACGGCCGCCCGCTCTCGTAACGCCCCTGCATCCCTTCCGCGACACCGAAACCCCGCCGCAGGGCCGCGCGCATCCGCCGGTCCGTGCTCGCTTCGGCCAGCGGCAGCGCGAGTCCGATGCCGGTGCGGCACTCCTCGTAACGGCCCTGCCGGATCAGGTACTCGACCAGTCCCTCGGCGATCCAGCACACGTAGTCCGCTTCACCGGCACGCGCCGCGTAGCCGACAACCTCGGTCAGATCACCGCCAACCGCGTCGAGCCAGGCCGTCGCCTCGGTCCAGTCCGCGAACGGCGCGTCCGCCATCGACGGACCGGTCGCGGGATCGTGGACGCCCCAGTCACTCGCGAGCCGGGCGGCCACCGCGTAGAGGCGCAGCACCCGGCCGCGCGCCGCGGCGATCACGTCGTGCGGCTCGCCGGACGCGAGCCGCCGCGCGTACACCCCGAGCAGGTCGTGCAGGCGGTAACGTCCGCCCGCCGGTTGCAGGAGCAGGCTCGCGTCGACGAGGTTTTCCAGCGACCGCTCGGCTTCCGCGGCGGAGCAGCCCAGGATCGCCGCCACCGCCAGCGGTTCGAACTCGGGAGTGGGCACGAGGCCGAGCATCCGGAACGTGCGCTGTTCCCCCTCCGGCAGCTGCCGGTAGGACAACCGCAGCGCCGCCTCGACGCCGTGGTCCTCCGCCGTGAGCTCGCCGAGCCTGCGCTCGTCGTCGGCCAGCCGCGCGACCAGGTACCCGAACGTCCACGTCGGACGGTTCTGCAGGCGGGCAGCCGCGATGCGCAGGGCGAGCGGCAGTCCGCCGCACAGCCTGGCCAGTTCGCGCGCCGCGACCGGCTCGTCGTCGACGCGGTCCGCGCCCACGACCCTGCGCAGCAATCCGTGCGCGGCCTCGGGTTCCAGGGCGTCGAGGGAGACCCGGCGATCCGCGGACAGGCCGGTCAGCCGCTGACGGCTCGTCACCAGCACCCTGCTGCCCGGCCCCGACGGCAGCAACGGGCGCACCTGCGCGGCACTTTTCGCGTTGTCCAGCAACAACAACAGGCGCAGCGATGCCGTCGCCGACCGCCAGGACGCCGCCAGCTCGTCGACGTCGGCGGTGTGCGCGCCGTCGACACCGATCGCCCGCAACAGCCGGGGCAACGCCTGGTCCGGCCGTAACGGTTCGTGGCCCTCGGTGTGGCCGTACAGGTCGATGAACAGGCATCCGTCCGGATGGCCGGAGCGCAACCGGTGCGCCGCGCGCACGGCGAGCGCGCTCTTGCCCGCGCCCGGCACCCCGTCCACCGCCACCACGGTGACGACAGCGGGATCGCCTGCTTCGGCGAGACGGGCCAGTTCCGCTTCGCGTCCCGCGAGCTCGCCGCCATCCGCGGGAAGTTCGTTGCGCGGCTTGCGTTCCCAGCGCACGGGCACGCCGAGTGCTTCGTCCTCACCACGCAGCACCGCCTGATGGACCCGGCGCGGCTCGCGGCCCGGTTCGACCCCGAGGTCGTCGACGAGCCGACGGCGCAACGTCGTGTACACGGCCAGTGCGTCGGCCCGCCTGCCCGCGCCGTGCAACGCCCGCATCAGCAACGCCGCCAGCGCCTCGTGATGAGGGTGGATTCCGGTCAGCGCAGCCAGCTCGTCGACCACTTCGCGGTGACGGCCCAGCCGCAACTGCCACGCGGCCCTGTCGAGCTGGAGCGCGATCCGGCGTTCGGCGAGCCGCAACCGGTGCCCCTCGGCGAACGGCCCTGGCAACCCCGTCAACGGCTCACCCCGGAACGTGTCGAGCGCGGCGGAGGCAGCGCGGACGGCGGCGATCAGGTCACCGGACCGCTCGGCGGCCGCGGCCTCGGCGGCGAGACGTTCCATCGACGCCGCATCCACCTCGGCCGTCGTGTCGGCGAAGCGGTATCCGCTGCTGCCGCGGGCGATCACGGCGTCCGCGGGTGCGTCTTCCGTGGCGCGCAGGCATTTGCGCAACCGGAACACGTAGGTGGGGATGACGCGGCGGCCGGTGCCCGGCGGTTCCAGGCCCCACACGTCGTCGAGGAGTTCGTCCGCGCTGACCGTCCTGCCCGGACGCAGGACGAGGGCGGCGAGCAACGCCCGTTGCCGCGTCGGGCCGAGGTCGAGCTGACGGGTGCCGCGCCACGCGCGAAGAGGGCCGAGCACGGAAAGCCGGAGCCGGTCATCCGCCACTGGTCGCCGCCCCCGTCTTGACGCCACGTCCACGAACCGTCGCTGAGGGTAGCAGGAAACCGGTCAGTTCAGGCGAAGCTTCGGCTTGTGCTCCAGGCCGGAAAGCCCGTTCCAGGCGAGGTTGACCAGGTGCGCCGCCACCTCGTCGCGCTTGGGGCGGCGCGCGTCCAGCCACCACTGGCCGGTCAGCGCGACCATCCCGACGAGCGCCTGCGCGTACAGCGGCGCCAGCTTGTCGCTGTAGCCGCGTGCGTCGAACTGCTGCGCGAGGATGTGCTCGACCTGCATCGCGATGTCGTTGAGCAACGTGGAGAACGTGCCGGAGGCGCTGGCGACCGGCGAGTCACGCACCAGGATCCGGAATCCGTCGTGCGATTCCTCGACGTAGGCCAGCAAAGCCCCGGCGGCCTGTTCCAGCATCGCCCTCGGATGCCCACCGTGCAAAGTGGACACCATACGGTCGAGCAGCGACTGGGTCTCGCGGTCGACGACGACGGCGTAGATGCCTTCCTTGCCGCCGAAGTGCTCGTACACGACGGGCTTGGAGACGTTGGCCCGGTGGGCGATCTCCTCGATGGACGTCCCGTCGAAACCCTTCTCCGCGAAGAGCTTGCGGGCGACGTCGAGCAGTTGCTGCCTGCGTTCCGCACCCGTCATCCGGACGCGGGGAACCGGAGCCGGAGGCCGTGCTCCGGTGGCTTCTCGCTTTGCTCGACGTCGTCCCGCCACTTCGAGAGCCTAACTGCAACGCGAAGCGTTTCCGTTGAGGGTGGCGGGCCGGCCCTATTCGGATGCCAGTCGCTCGAGCCGCTGCGGCGTCGGCCAGCGCACGTTGCTGACCCAGCCCAGCTTCTCGAACGCCCAGATCACGCGGGCGGAGATGTCGATCTGACCGCGCTTGACACCGTGCCGCGCCGAGGTCGGGTCGGCGTGGTGCAGGTTGTGCCAGGACTCACCGAAGGACAGGATCGCCAGCGGCCAGAAGTTCGCCGACTTGTCGCGCGCGGCGAAGGGCCGCTCACCGATCATGTGGCAGACCGAGTTGACCGCCCAGGTCACGTGGTGCAGCACGCAGACCCGCACGAGCCCGGCCCAGAAGAAGGCGGTGACCGCGCCCCAGAACGACCACGTGATGAGACCACCGAGCAGGGCGGGCACGGTCAGCGTGAGCAGGGTCCACAGCCAGAACAGTTCGTCGACCTTCTTGATCGCCGGGTCCTTGAGCAGATCCGGGGCGAAGCGCTCGGCGTTGCTCTTGTCGCGCTCGAACAGCCAGCCCATGTGCGCGTGCCAGAAGCCCTTGGCGATGGCCAGCGGGGTGGTGCCGAACGCCCACGGCGAGTGCGGGTCTCCGTCACGGTCCGAGAAGGCGTGGTGGCGCCGGTGGTCGGCCACCCAGGTGATCACCGGACCCTGCACCGCGAGACTGCCCGCGATCGCCAGCGCTACGCGCAGCCACCGCTTGGCCTTGAACGAGCCGTGCGTGAAGTAGCGGTGGTACGAAACCGTGATGCCGAGACCGCTGATGACGTAGAAGCCGATGAACAGGCCCACGTCGACCCAGCTCAGTCCCCACCCCCAGGCGAACGGAACGGCGACGACGAGTGCGGCCAGCGGCAGGATCACGCCCAGGTACACGGAGAACTGGACGCCGGCCCCGCGCTGTCCGTCGATGACCGGTTTCGGCCCCTTGGCCTTCGGTGGTTCCATCACCGGGGTGGATGTCATGCGCAACACTTCTTCCTACCTGGGCGAACCCTGGGAAAGGGCAACCTTACCTACGTTTCCGTAAGTTACGGTACAGGAGGTTTTACCCCCTGGGGAGACACTGAAACCTCGGACACAACCCCTGCACTGGCACGATTTTTCGACGTCGCTATCCTGACCAGGCACGATCCGCCGTGGTGTAATTGGCAGCACCTCAGATTTTGGTTCTGATAGTTCAGGTTCGAGTCCTGGCGGCGGAGCTGCCGTGCCCTACCCCGACGTACCCGAAGGGGGTGCGCGACGCTGCAAGGCGAGAGCGAACAGAAGAACAGGCGGCCGGCACTGGCCGAGCTCTCCGACGCCTGGCTGGCCGGTCGCGGCCGGGAACTGATCGCTGCCGTGCAGCACACCGAGCACGGCGAGCAACTCGACATCAACCGCACGCTGGACCAGCTGCTCGAAGAGGCCCAGCGCCGCGGTGAGCCGGTGCTGGTCTCCCAGCTCCTGCGGGCCACGTCACTGGGCAGGCTGGTCACCCGCGGCCTGGCCGCCGAGGCGGAGCCACTGCTCGACGAGATGCTGGCCCACACCCGCCGCCACGGCCTCGCGTTGTTCCGGGCCGACGCGCACGCGCTGCGCGGCCGCCGTCTGGTGCTGGCGAAGCAGGAGGACGCGGCGCTGACCGAGATCGCCCGCGCGCTGGCGATCCTGGACGATTCGAACTCCCCGGACATGCACATGTCGCGGCGGGAGTGGGCCAAGGCGCAGTCCAGCGCGCTCGTCGACTGCTGGATCGTGCTGAACCAGCTCGGCGTGTACGAGGCGGCCGAGGAGGTGATCGCCCGGGCCCACCAGGCGATCCGGGAGACCGCCGGTCCGCACGAGATCACGCTGCAGCTGATGAACCGCATCAAGATGCTGCTGGGCTGGGGCCTGCGGCTGGAGCGGGTCGGCAGGCACGAGGAGGCGGCGGCGAAGTTCAGCACCGCCGCGTCGATGGCCGTCGCCGTCGAAGCGCCCTTCGCCGAGTCGTTGTTCCCGCGCAAGATCGGTGTGCCCGCGGTCGACCAGGTCGGCGTGCTGGCGGCCGCGCTCGCGCTGGCCGCGCCGGACGGGGCGAACGTGGACCGGCTGCAGCGGCTGCTGATCGAGCCGGGTTACCCGCACGAGCAGGTCATCGTCACGATCGCGCTGGCCCGCTGCCTGGAACAGGCCGGACAGCGTGACGACGCGCTCAAGGCGCTGCACGCGACCAAGCTCACCCTGGCCGAGGACAACTCGATGCCGTCGATGAACCTGCACCTGATGCGGGAGATCGCCCGGCTGGACAGCGAACCGGACATCGACGCCTCCCGCGCGCTGACGGACTACTCGGCCGCGCTCGAAGTCGAGCTGTGGGCGATGCGCGAATCGCAGCTGGCGACGCTGGACACCCGCCGTGAGCACGAGCGGCTCTCGGCCCAGCACGGCGCGATCAGCCAGCAGGCGCTGCAGGACCCGCTGACCGGCTTGCCCAACCGCCGCGCGCTCGACGAGCACCTGCGCACGCTGTCGGCGTCGACCACGGCGCAGCCGCTCGCGGTCGCGCTGATCGACCTCGACGGCTTCAAGGGCGTCAACGACCAGCACTCGCACGCCGAGGGCGACGACGTGCTGCGCGTGGTCGCCTCGACGCTGCGGGATGCCCTGCGCGGTGATGACATCGTGGCCCGCTACGGCGGTGACGAGTTCGTCACGCTGCTACCCGGTGCGCCGGTGTCGGCCGCGAAGCAGGCGCTCGGCCGCGCGGTCACCGCGGTCGACATGCTGCCCCACCACCTCTCGCACGGCGTGACCCTGTCGGTGGGCCTGGTTTCGCTGCGCCCGCAGGAGCGTGCCGACCAGGTGCTGGCCCGCGCCGACGCCGCGATGTACCAGGCGAAACGGGGTGGCGGCAACCAGGTCGCGACGGCCCAGTCGGGCACCGGCGAGTTCCTGGCCTACGAGGCCGAACCCGCCCCCGAAGCCGACCCGCCGTCGACTGCCGGGGAAGACCCGTAGGATCGGGGCCCGCCACCACCCGTCCCGGATTCGTTGGGAGTGCCGTGACCGGCCCGCTGAGCACTGTCATCCTCGCCGCGGGCGAGGGCACCCGGATGCGTTCGAACACCCCGAAGGTGCTGCACCCGATCGCCGGGAGACCACTGGTCGAGCACGCCGTGCGGGCCGCCGCCGGTCTCTCGCCCGACAACCTCGTCGTGGTCGTGGGGCATGGCAGGGAGGCCGTCGCCGAGCACCTCGCCACGGTCGGGGAAGCGCTCGGCCGCCCGGTCGGGACCGCGGTGCAGGAGAAGCAGAACGGCACCGGTGACGCGGTTTCCTGCGCTTTGTCCGTTCTGCCCGAAGGACTTTCCGGCACGATCCTGGTCAGCTACGGCGACGTCCCGTTGCTGGACACCGAAACCATGGGTGCCCTGCTGACCGAGCACCGGGACAACGGGCACGCGGTCACCGTGCTGGCGGCCGTCGTCGCCGACCCCACGGGGTACGGGCGGATCGTTCGCGACACCGGCGGGAGCGTCGCCGCGATCGTCGAGCAGAAGGACGCGACGCCGGACCAGCTGGCGATCGACGAGATCAACTCCGGGGTCTACGCGTTCGACGCGGCCGTGCTCGCCGACGCGCTGACCCGGCTGTCGACCGACAACGCCCAGGGCGAGCTGTACCTCACCGACGTGCTCAGCATCGCCCGCCAGGACGGCCGCGGTGTCGGCGCCCTCGTGGCGGGCGATCCGTGGATGACCGAGGGCGTCAACGACCGCGTGCAACTGGCCACGCTCGGCGCGGAGCTGAACCGGCGGATCCTCCAGCGCTGGCAGCGTGACGGCGTCACCGTGGTGGACCCGGCGTCGGTGTGGCTCGACGCGGACGTGGAACTGGCGCGTGACGTGGTGATCGAGCCCGGCGTGCAGCTCAAGGGCACCACGAAGGTCGGCGAGGGTGCGGTGGTCGGACCGGACACGACGCTGACCAACGTCACCGTCGGCGCCGGAGCCCAGGTGATCCGCACGCACGGCTCCGACTCCGAGATCGGCGAGGGCGCCAGCGTCGGCCCGTTCGCCTATCTGCGGCCGAACACGAAACTCGGCGCGAGCGGCAAGATCGGCACGTTCGTCGAGACCAAGAACGCCGACATCGGCACCGGCACGAAGGTGCCGCACCTGACCTACGTCGGGGATGCGACGATCGGCGAATACAGCAACATCGGCGCCTCCAGCGTGTTCGTCAACTACGACGGCGTGCGCAAGCACCACACCACGATCGGCTCGCACGTCAAGACCGGATCGGACAACATGTTCGTCGCCCCGGTCACGGTTGGTGACGGTGCGTACTCGGGCGCTGGCACTGTGATCAGGCGAAACGTTCCGCCGGGGGCGCTGGCGGTGTCGACTGGACCACAGCGCAATATTGAGGACTGGGTGCCGCGGCGAAGGCCGGGTACCCCAGCGGCAGAGGCGGCGCAGGCCGCGCTCGCCGCCAAGGAAAACACGGAAGAGACCGAGCGGGAGTCGTCTGATGAGTCCTAAGTCCGGCACGCCGAAGAAGAACCTCATGCTCTTCTCCGGCCGCGCACACCGGGAACTCGCGGAGGAGGTCGCGCAGCACCTCAACGTGACGATCACCCCGCAGACGGCGCACACCTTCGCCAACGGCGAGCTGTTCGTGCGCTTCGAGGAATCGGTCCGGGGCACGGACGCCTTCGTCATCCAGAGCCACACCAACCCCATCAACGAGTGGGTGATGGAGCAGCTGATCATGGTGGACGCGCTCAAGCGCGCCAGCGCCAAGCGCATCACCGTGGTCATTCCGTTCTACCCGTACGCGCGGCAGGACAAGAAGCACAAGGGCCGCGAGCCGATCTCGGCCCGGCTGATCGCCGACCTGTTCAAGACCGCGGGCGCCGACCGGATCATGACGGTCGACCTGCACACCGCCCAGATCCAGGGCTTCTTCGACGGTCCGGTGGACCACCTGTTCGCGCAGACCCTGCTCGCCGACCACGTCCGGAAGACCTACGGCGACGCCGACATCGCCGTCGTCTCACCGGACTCGGGCCGTGTGCGGCTGGCCGAGAAGTGGGCGCAGCAGCTGGGCGACCGGCCGATCGCGTTCATCCACAAGACCCGTGACCCGGACAAGCCGAACCAGGCGGTCGCGAACCGGGTCGTCGGCCAGGTCGAGGGCAAGCTCTGCATCCTGGTCGACGACATGATCGACACCGGCGGCACGATCGTGAAGGCCACCGACGCGCTGCTCGCGGAGGGCGCCGCGGACGTCGTCATCGCGACCACGCACGGCATCCTGTCCGATCCGGCCACGGAGCGGCTGTCCAACTGCAAGGCGCGCGAGGTGATCGTCACCAACTCGCTGCCGATCGCACCGGAGAAGCACTTCGCGAACCTGACGGTCCTGTCGATCGCGCCGCTGCTCGCCGAGGCGATCCAGCAGGTGTTCGAGGACGGTTCGGTCACCAGCCTGTTCGACGGCAACGCCTGATCGCTGTCCGCGAAGCCCTTCCGCCACCGGCGAAACCGGTGACGGAAGGGCTTCGTCGTTCGTAGCGTCGGAGCATGTGCTGCGGGAGCGCCTGGATCCGCTGCCGCCGCTGCTGATCGCGGGAAACAGCGAGGGCGTGCTGCGGCTGGCGGCCGAGCACGCGGACATCGCCGGTTTCGCGGGTCTCAAGCACGCCCGCGGCTTCCCGCCGGGCACGTTCGATCTGGCGATGGCCGACGAACTGGAGGAACGGGTCGGCTTCGTGCGTTCCGCCACCGCCCGGCCGCTGGAGTTGTTCGGGTTCACCTATTTCACGGTGTTCGAACCGTTCCTGGAGGAGGTCGCGCCGGTGTCGCGCTGCTACGGTCCTAGCTCGGCGGCGACGCCCTGTTTCAGCGCGCCGGGGTCGACGACGGCCACCGGTTCGGCGCTGACGGTCGGCGCGGCGTGGAGTTTCGTCGCGCCGTCCGCGCGGGGCAGGGTGAACCTGACCGAGCAGGAGAGGTCGGCGGAGGTGCCCAGGGGCAGCACCGCTTCGTGCGCGCAGGTACGGGCCCCCAGCGCGTCGGAGGTGACGACCGAGTCCAGCTGCACGCGGGCGGCGGCGCTGGGAGCCGTGCCGAGCAGCCGGTTCGCGACGCGGACGGTGTCGGTGCAGGCACCGTTGGACGTGCAGTGGAGATCATGGTCAGTGACGTTCGCGGCGACGGCCGGTCCCGCGATCAGGGGCTGCCCGAGCCCGTCGACCCCGTCGTCGAGGCGTGTCCGCAGTTCGGCGAGATGCACGTCGTCGAGCCCGATCTCGCCCGGTCCGAGTTCCGCCGCCTCCGGTCCGAGCAGCCGTGGCGGAAAGCTCAGCACGCGGTACGGCGCCGTCGTGGTCACCCGCAGCCCGGCGAGATCGAACGCGTCCCCGACCTTGACCGGCGCCGCTGTCGCAGGCAACGCCGCCCGCAGTGCCGTCGCCACGGCTTGAGGCGCCATGTCCCGGCCCGGATCGAACGGCACGCCCCGATCCGCCCTGGCCCACTGCCCCCCGAACTGCGCGGCACGCGGCGCGGACATCCCCTGCCCCCGCCAGTACGCGGACGAAGCGGACACATACAACGCTCCACCGACCCGCAGAGCCTTCACCTGCTCGCCCCGCAGCGGCAGATGCCCCTCCGCAAGCCCCCCACGTGTCACGGCGAAGGTGCTCCCCGGCAGCCGATACTCGACAGCGGCCTCGGCGGCGAGCGCCGCGATCGCCCCATCGACAACGGCACGTGGATCCGGCGCGGCCGCGTGTCGGGGCGCCTCACACCCAGCGAGAAAAGTCAGGAAGACGACGAGCACCGCGAGACCGCGCAGCCGCATCTGCCCCCCGCTCTCACTCCCGGAACCGCCAGTTGGTGATGAGACGCCGATTCACGTTCCAGCGTTCCACCCAGGAAGACGCGTCATCCATTCGGTTTACGTCGCAGGCAGGCCACCCCCGCCCCCAGCGGCCAACACGGCGCCCGCAGCGGCCAACACGCCCGTGTTGGCCGCTCCCGTCGGCGTGTTGGCCCTTCCGGGCAGCGTGTTTGCCGTTCCCGCTCGCGTGTTTGCCCTTCCGGGACAGCCGCCACCCGGCAACGCAACCGGGGCGCCCCTCGAAAACCGCAGCCCGGCAACGCGAGCCGAACCAAGACGTGCCCGGACCTCCCCCGCCCCGATCCCCAGCCCGCTTTGGTCGCTGATCAGCGGGGTCAAGGTGCGCTTTCCCGCCGTGACGCCGCTGCTCAGCGACTGAAACCCTCCAACTGGAGGGGCGGGGGAGGTCGCCCCCAAGCCGACCGACTACCGGCCGCCCAAGCGCCCAGCGGCCACCTCGCCAGCCGAAGCGCGGCTCTAAAAATCAAAAGCCCCCTCGCCGGACAGGCAGGCTCCGGGATGACCAGGGGTTTTCGAGCCCGGCTCACCTCAACGAGGTGGTCGCTGTGCGGTCATCCCGTCGCCTTCCGGTTTGGGCATATCACTTTGGCGTGGGGCCGCAAGGTTGGCATGTCATCTCGCGAGAGAGCCCGGGTTGCGGCCCCACGCCAAAGTGATCGTCCGGTGTCAGGCGACGGGATGACCACCCAGCTCTGGGTGTTACTGGCGCTCGCCTACGGCGCCGTCGCGCCGTGCGGATAGCGCGTCTTGCCACCCCACGCAAGTCCGCCAGTACGGGGCGCTTACACTGAACAGGTTGTCTCGGCGAGGCGGGCTCCATGCTGCACCCGGTGCCCGAACGTGATCGACGCGGCGGCTTGAGGTCTGCTGCTCGAGCATGTCGTGGAACTCGCCGCCGAAGATGACCACCCGCCATCTGCGCCGCCACGCAATTGTTTGAAGGAGTGCTACACCGTGTCCGAGGTACGTCTGTCCGCCGAGCCACGCACCGAGTTCGGCAAGGGCGCCGCGCGCCGCACCCGTCGCGCTGGCAAGGTTCCCGCCGTGCTCTACGGCCACGGTACCGACCCGCGCCACCTGGCGCTGCCCGCACTGGAGTTCGCCCGGGTCATCCGCGAGAACGGCAGCAACGCCGTCCTCACCCTGAGCCTGAACGGCGGCACCGAGCTGGCGCTCACCAAGACCGTCACCGTGCACCCGATCCGCAACTACATCGAGCACGTCGACCTGCTGGTCGTCCAGCGGGGCGAGAAGGTCACCGTCGACGTCCCCGTCGTCGTCACCGGCGACCCGGCCCCCGGCACCCTGCAGGTCCAGGACATCGACACGCTGTCGGTCGAGGTCGAGGCGCTGCACATCCCCGAGCAGGTCGAGGTGTCCATCGAGGGCGCCGAGGCAGGCACCCAGATCCTCGCCTCCCAGGTTCCGCTGCCCCAGGGCGCGACCCTGCTGACCGACCCGGAGAGCCTGGTCGTCGCGGTCGGCGAGGCCCAGGCCACCAGCGCGGAGCCCGCCGAGGAGGGTGGCGAGGAGCCCGCCGCCGAGGCGAGCACCGAAGAGTAAGTGAGTTCGGACGTTCCCGGGGCCGGCGAGCACGTCCTGCTCGTCGGCCTCGGCAATCCCGGGCCCCGGTACGCGGGCAACCGGCACAACGTCGGCTTCCTCGTGCTCGACGAACTCGCCGCCCGCGTCGGCGGCAAGTTCAAGACCCACAAGTCCGGCGCGGAAGTCCTCGAAGGCCGCCTCGCCGGAAGCCGTGTCGTGCTGGTCAAACCGCGGTCGTTCATGAACGTCTCCGGCGGACCGGTCGCGGGCGCGGCCAAGTTCTACAAGATCGATCCCAGCGCGATCGTCGTCGTGCACGACGAGCTGGACCTGCCCTTCGGCGGCCTCAAGCTCAAGATCGGCGGCGGCGAGGGCGGTCACAACGGGCTGCGGTCGATCAGCAAATCCCTCGGCACGCGTGACTACTATCGCGTGCGCTTCGGCATCGGCCGCCCACCGGGCCGCATGGACCCGGCCGACTTCGTCCTCAAGGACTTCTCCACGGTCGAGCGCAAGGACCTCCCGCTGGAACTGGACCGGTGCGCCGACGCCGTCGAAGCGCTGATCGGCAAAGGACTGACAGCGGCCCAGAACGACTTCCACGCTGGGTGAGCAGCCGTCACCCACAGGTGTGCGGCATTGCGCTCCATGGAGTTTCACCGGTCTGAGGGGCCTTCCGGACGTTTACCCGGACGGCTAGGACGGGATAAGGGAAGTGTCCCGTCCAAGCTGAACTGGAGTACTTCATGTCCCTTACCGCCGAAGACGTTTATCGAGTCGAGTTCGATAACGCCCCCATCGGCAGGCGCGGGTACGCCAAGCACGAGGTCGACGAGTTCGTCGAACGCATCGCCAAAACACTGGTGGGCGAGGACGACCTCACCGCGGCCGAGGTGCACCACGTGATGTTCAGCAAGCCCCTGCTCGGGAAGCGGGGCTACGACGAACGCGCGGTCGACGAGTTCCTCGACGAGGTGGAGGACGAGTTCGCCCGCCGTGGCGGCCGGCCCTACCCGGTGCCGGAGGCCCGCGCCGCCACCCAGGCGACCGCGCCGCGCACCCCCACTTCCACCGACGCGCCGACCCCCGTCACCACCGACTGAGTCAGCCGAGTTGCCCGGGAGCAGGTCCTCCCGGGCGACGGCGGTCAGGAGGCGTTGCGGGCGATCGCGTCGGAGTACTGGGCGGCGGTGGCGGCGCGCTTCACCTTGCCCGACGGCGTCTTCGGCAGGCTGCCCGCGGGCAGGACGACCACCGCGTACGGGCGGGCGTCGACGGCGTCGCGGACCCGGGCCGCGACCTCCTTCTGCAGGCGGCGCTCGGCGTCGGTGTCGCCCGCCAGTTTCGACTCCAGCACGACCGCGAACCGCTCGCGCCGGGTCCCGGCGTCGATCCGGACCGCCACCGCGTTGCCGGCTCGCACACCCTCGACGGACGTCGTGGCACGCTCGATGTCGGTCGGGTAGATGTTGCGGCCGCCCATGATGATGACGTCCTTGCGACGGCCGCAGATCACGATCTGGTCGCCGATCAGGTAGCCGAGGTCGCCGGTCGCCAGCCAGCCCTCGTCGTCCTGCGTCGGCTTCGGGCCGTCCATCGTCAGGTACCCGGGTGTCACCGCGGGACCGGTCAGCTGGATCTCGCCGACCTCGCGCTCGCCGAGCACCTTGCCACCGTCGCCGACGATCCGCGCCTCCAGCCCGTCCAGCGGACGGCCGAGCACGGCGAACGAGCGGACCTCCTCGGTTCCGCGGCGCGAGTCACCCTCCGGAACCGGCACGGCCCGGTTGTCGGCTTCGAGCGCGTCGGCCTCGATGACGTCCAGGGTGAGGCCGGTGAACAGCGGCGCGAACGACACCGCGAGTGTCGCCTCGGCCATGCCGTAGGCCGGGAAAACGCATTCCGCGGGCATCTTGAACCGGGAGCCACCCTCGACGAACGACTGCACGGCGGACTCGTCGATCGGCTCGGCCCCGTTCAGCGCGATGCGCAGCGTCGACAGGTCGTAGGCGTTCTCGTCCTCGACCCGCGCGAGCCGCTTCCCGACGATCGCGTAGGCGAAGTTCGGTGCCGCGGTGGTGGTGGCGCCGTACTTGGTGATCAGCTCCGGCCAGATCAGCGGCCCGGTGAGGAACTCGGCCGGGGTGATCTTCACCAGCTCCACGCCGAACGTCATGGGCACGGTCAGGAAGCCGACCATGCCCATGTCGTGGAAGGTGGGCAGCCAGGACACCATGATGTCCTTCGCGAAGTCGAACTCCGCGCGCTCCACCATGGCCTTGACGTTGGTGTAGAGGTTGCCGTGGGTGATCCGCACGGCTTTCGGGTCGGCGGTCGAACCGCTGGTGAGCTGCAGCAGCGCGAGGTCTTCCTCGTCGCGCGCGACCGGCTCGGCGAGCGGTTCGCCGTCGAAGAGATCGGTGATCATCCGGAAGCCGATGTTGTGCTCGGTCAGCACGGGCGCGAGCGCGTCGAACGGCTCGCCGAGCACCACCAGCTTGGCGTCGATCATGCCGAGGACCTTGACGGTGTCCTCGGCCCACACGGCGAGGTCGGTGCGCGGGGTCGGCTGGTGCAGCATCGTCACGCTGCCGCCGGCGAGCCACACGCCCTGCACGGTGGGCGCGATCAACGCGGGCGCCCCGGCCAGGACCGCGACGGCGCTGCCCGGCTCCAATCCCCCGGCGACGAGTGCACCGGCGATGCGCCGTGCCTGTTCGTGGACCTCGGCCCAGGTCCGGCGCACCGGCTCCTTGGGCTCCCCGGTGACCATGCCACGCAACTGACCACCCTCCGCAGCGGTGCGGACGAGCGTTTCCACGAACCGACTCATGGCGCTCACCTTATCGGCGGCCTGCCACGATCGAGTGGCCAGCTTCTGGACGGCCCGCCACGGCACGGAGGTACTACCGGATCAGGCGCCGCGCGCGCCCGCCGAGGCCACGCCGAGCCAGGTGTGCGGATTGCCCTGCCAGCACCAGCCGAGCTTCGGCGCACGCTTGCTGATCCAGATCGCGGGCACCCGCCGGTCACCGCACCGTGAACCGCCCACCGAGAAGCACTTGTTCTTGACCAGCACCTCCGGGAAGTGCGTCACCAGTGCGATGCCCTCCTCGATGGTGAGCGGGGTCCGTTCCCGCCCGGCGATGGTCTCCATCGCGTCGTTCGGGACTACGCCGCAGAACTCTTCACCACGCTCGACGTCGAACAGCAGGTAGGCGTCCGGAGCGGGCAGGTCCACAGTGGCGGCGAACCGCTCCAGCGACCCCGGTTCGAAGGAGTGGTCGACGAACCCGGGCAAGCGCCCGCGGTGCAGGGTCGTGCGCGGCATCGTCTCCTCGATCGGCACGACCTTGCGGGTCACGACGAGGAGGAACGGCACGCGGCCCGCGTCCGGATCCGGCGCACCGGACCGCGCCGCGGACCGCAGCGGTCCCACCAGGGCGCGGAAGCCCTCTTCGTCGAGCCCGGCGAGCGCCGGGTAACCGCGGTCGACGAGGTTGGCGACCTGGCGGTCGAATTCGGCGGTGACGTCGGAAGTCATACTCGCGCCTCCTCAATGGCCGCGATATCGGCCGGGTTGCCACCGACGATCGTGTACGCGGGCACGTCGGCCGTGACGACCGCGCCCGCGGCGATGATCGCGCAGGACTTCCCGATGACCGGCTTCTCCGGCCCGTAGGCGTAGAGGATGTGATCTGGCACGACACCTCACAGAAGTAAATTTACTATCGACGTAAACTTATGCTCGTTACACGATGCTTGTCAAGATAAAAAGTAGGACCGGGGTAAGATTCGCTCATGACCGTCACCGGGCTCCGCGAAGTCAAGAAGCGCGAGACGCGGCAGTTGATCTCCGACCGCGCGACCGGGCTGTTCCTGGCGAAGGGTTTCGAACACACGACGATCGCGGAGATCGCGGAAGCGGCGCGCGTAGCCAAGAAGACCGTGACCAACTACTTCCCGCGCAAGGAGGACCTGGCGTTCGACCACCAGGAGGAGTTCGTCGAAAGCCTCGCCCGTACGGTCGTGGCGCGGGGGCCCGGTGAGTCCGCTCTCGGCGCGCTCCGGAGCGGCTGCCTGGACGCGATCGCCCGGCAGGACCCGGTGGCCGGCTTCGCCGGGCCGGAATTCAGCCGGATGATCGCCGACAGCCCGACGTTGTCGGTCTGCCTGCGTAGCCTGCACGACCTGCGTGAGGACAACCTCGCCGCCGCGCTCGTGGCGGCGACGGGCGCCACGGCCGGGGACATCACGCCACGGGCCGCGGCGGCCGTGTTCGGTGGGGTCCACCGGGTGGTGTTCGCGCGTATCCAGGAGCTGACGCTCGCCGGGCGCGGCGGCCCGGAGATCGCGGCCGTGGCCGGCGAAGAGGCCGAGCAGGCGTTCGCCCTCCTCGAAGCGTCCTTCGGCGACTACGCCCGCGCCTGAGAGCGGGCTACTCGACCAGCTCGGAGGTCTCCAGCCAGCGCGCCTCGACGTCCTCGATCTCGGCGCGGACCGTTTTCAGTTCGGTGTTGAACTCGACCAGTTTGTCCGGGTCCGTGGCGTGCTCGGCGAGTTGCTCGTGCAGCTTCGTTTCGCGGGTGTGCAGCTGGTCCAGCCGACGCTCCAGGCGGGACAGCTCCTTCTGCGCCGCGCGGAACTCCGCCGCGCTCGACGTTTTCTGCGCGGGCTTCGGGGCCGCGGCCGGGACACGCACCGCGGCGCGCCGGGACAGGTACTCGTCGATGCCGCCGGGCAGGTGGGTGATCCGGCCGTCGCCGAAGAGGGCGTACACCGCGTCCGTCACGCGTTCCACCAGGTAGCGGTCGTGCGAGACCACGACCATCGTGCCCGGCCACGAGTCCAGCAGGTCTTCCAGCTGCTGCAGCGTGTCGATGTCCAGGTCGTTCGTCGGCTCGTCGAGCAGCAGCACGTTCGGCTCGGCCATCAGCAGACGCGCCAGCTGGAGGCGCCGCCGCTCGCCACCGGAAAGGTCCTCGACCGGCGTCCACTGCCGCGCCGGCGGGAAACCGAGCTTCTCCGCCAGCTGTGAGGCCGACAGCTCCTGCTTGCCCAGCACGACCCGCGCCGAGACCTCCTCCACGGCCTCCAGCACCCGCAACCGGCCCGGCAGCTCGTCGAGCTCCTGCGACAGGTGCGCCAGCCGCACCGTCTTGCCTTCGATCCGCTTGCCCGCAGCCGGTTCACGCTCCCCGGCCAGCAGCTTGAGCAGCGTCGTCTTGCCCGAACCGTTGACGCCGACCAGCCCGAACCGGTCGCCGGGCCCGATCCGCCAGGTCAGCCCCTCGACGACCGGCTTGTCCCCGGCGAACAGGGTGACGTCCTCCAGCTCCAGCACGGTCTTGCCGAGACGGCGGCGCGCGAAGCTCATCAGCTCGGCCGCGTTCCGCGGCTCAGGCACGTCCGAGATCAGCGCCTCGGCCGCCTCGATGCGATAGCGCGGCTTGGAGGTGCGGGCCTTCGCGCCGCGCTGGAGCCAGGCCAGCTCCTTGCGCGCGAGGTTGCGCCGCTTCTCCTCCATCGTGGCCGCGAGGCGGGCTCGCTCGGCGCGCGCGAAGATCCAGTCCGCGTATCCGCCCTCGTACTGCTCGACCCTGCCGTCCGCGACCTCCCAGGTGCGGCCGCACACGGTGTCCAGGAACCACCGGTCGTGGGTGACGACGACGAGCGCGGACCGCCGCGCCAGCAGGTGGTCGGCGAGCCAGCGCACGCCTTCGACGTCGAGGTGGTTGGTCGGCTCGTCGAGCACGAGCAGGTCGAGGTCGCCGATGAGCGCGGCCGCCAGCGCGACCCGGCGACGCTCCCCTCCGGACAGTGTCGCGGTGGGATTGTCCAGCCCCAGCGCGGTGATCCCCAGCCCTTCCACAATGGACCTGACCCGCGCGTCGGCCGCCCACTCGTGCTCGGCGGCGTAACCGGCGAGCACGGCTTCGCGGATCGTGCTGCCTTCGGCGAGTTCCGTGCGCTGGGTGACGACCGCCAGCCGCAGCCCGCGCACCTGGCTGACCCGCCCGGAATCCGGTGGCGCGAGCCCGGCCAGGACCTCCAGCAACGTGGTCTTGCCGCCACCGTTGAGCCCGACGACGCCGATGCGCTCACCTTCGCCGACACCGAGGGAGACGTTGTCCAGCAGCGGGCGGACCCCGTAGGACTTGGACACGGCCTCGAGGTTGATCAAATTGGTCATGCGTGCACCTGCGGAGGAGTGGGCCGGTGTTCGTCGCCGCCGACGGGTCGCGCGCCGGGCACCGGGCCGTGCGCGACCCGCACCGTCCGGCACACCCCGGCCCCGGCCAGCTCGGCCGCGACCTCCAGCGCGGATTCGGCGTCGGAGCACAGGAACGCGCACGTCGGACCGGACCCGGAGACCGTGCCTGCCAGCGCACCGGCGTTCACCCCGGCGCGCAACGTGCGGCGCAGACCTGGCCGCAGCGACACCGCGGCGGCCTGCAGATCGTTACCGAGCAACAGGGCCAGCTGACGCGGGTCACCCGAAGCGAGCGCCTCGACGACGGGCGCGTGCGAACCCACGCGCGGCGGATTACCCGCCTCGCGAAGCCGGTCGAGTTCGGTGAAGACACGCGGTGTGGACAGTCCGCGCTGGTCGAACGCGAGCACCCAGTGGAACGTGTGCCGCGACAGGACCGGCACCAGCTGCTCGCCGCGTCCGGTGCCGAGCGCGGTGCCGCCGTAGAGGCCGAACGGCACGTCCGAACCCAGCTTCGCGGCGATCTCGGCGAGTTCGTCCCGCCCGATCTCCAGCTTCCACAGTGACGACAGCGCCACGAGCGTGCCCGCCGCGTCGGCGCTGCCGCCCGCCATCCCACCCGCGACGGGGATCCCCTTGCGGAGGACCACCCGGACGTTGGACGCACCGTCGGCCTTGCCCACATGCGCTGCCAGTGCCTCCACGGCGCGCCACGCGAGGTTGCCGGGACCCGTCGGAACCACCTGCTCACCCTCGCCGTAGACCTCGACACCCGGCTCCTCGGCGAGCGCGACGGTGACCTCGTCGGTCAGCGACAGCGCGTGGAACACGGTGGTCAGGTCGTGGAACCCGTCCGGGCGCAGGTCGCCGACCGACAGGTGCAGATTGATCTTCGACGGCACCCTGACGGTGACGGGTGGCGGTACGACGGCGAGCACCCGTCAAGCCTACGTGCCCGCTCCGGACCTCGGAGAGGCAAGCTCCAGTGCGACCTGCAACGCGACCTCGGACGACCCGGCGGCCGGGTTCTCGTCCAGGAACTGCGGGTTGTTGCCGATCATCAGGGCGACCAGCGCGAGCCGCGCGCGCAGCTGGTCCGCCGGATCGGCGTCGTCGGGCCCCAGCAGCGTGAACAACGACTTCATGCGCTGGGCGAGGACGTGCCCGGCGTGCAGCTCCTTGAGCGCGGGCTGATTCTCCTGCATGAACCGCATGACCGGTCCGAACCGGCCCTGGATCAGCGCGGAGAGCCGCCGCAGGACCTCCTGCCTGGTCCGCACCGAGCGGTCCTGCTCACCCGCCCACGCCACGATCTCGTCGAGCGAGCTGCCGATGTCCTCGATCAGGCTGTGGACGATGTCCTCTTTCGTCCGGAAGTGGTAGTAGAGCGCGGCTTTGGTGACCTCGAGCTTCTCCGCGATCTCCCGCAGCGAGGTCTTCTCGTAGCCCTGCTCGACGAACAGGTCGAGCGCGACCCGCTGGATGCGCTCGCGCGTGTCGGTCCGCCGCCCCGCCATGACCGTCCTTCCTGAGGAACTCTCAAACTTGCTTGACGCCCGGCTAGCAATGCGCCTACCGTGCGGTCAGCCATTACTTGTCGGCCGACTAGCAATGGTTGATCCCAAGTCTAACCCAGTCGTCCACCAGGGGGTTCCATCATGACGACAACCACTTCGGCGCCGGTCGCGGCGCCCGCGGACCAGAGACGGTGGTGGGCACTCGCCGTCATCGGGCTCGCCCAGCTGCTGGTCATCGTCGACACCACGATCGTCAACATCGCGCTGCCCACCGCGCAGGCCGACCTCGGCATGTCCGACGTCGCCCGCCAGTGGACCATCAGCGCCTACACGCTGGCCTTCGGCGGCCTGCTGCTGCTCGGCGGGCGGCTCGCCGACCGGCTGGGCCGCAAGAACACGCTCATCGTCGGCGCGCTCGGGTTCGCCGCGGCCTCCGCGCTCGGCGGGATGGCCTCCGGTCCCGGTCTCCTCATCGCCGCCCGCGCGGCCCAGGGGGTCTTCGCCGCGCTGCTCGCCCCGTCCACGCTGTCGCTGCTGACCATCACGTTCACCGAGACGAAGGAACGCGCGAAGGCGTTCGGGATCTTCAGCGCGATCATGATGTCCGGCGGCGCGCTCGGGCTGCTGGCAGGCGGCGCGCTGGCCGAGTACGCGTCCTGGCGCTGGTGCCTGTACGTGAACCTGCCGATCGCGATCGCCGCGGCCGTCGCCGGCTGGTTCGTCCTGCCGCACGTGCCCGGCCACCGCTCCACGCGGCTGGACTGGACCAGCGGGATCCTGGGCAGCGCCGGGATCGCCGGCCTGGTCTACGGCCTGTCCGAGGCCGCCACCCGCGGCTGGGGCTCGGCCGTCGTGCTCGGCTGCCTGGCCGGTGCCGTCGTGCTGCTGGCCACGTTCGTCATCCGGCAGAGCCGCGTGGGCAACCCGTTGCTGCCGCTGCAGATCCTGTCCGACCGGGCCCGCTCGTCCGGCTTCCTGACGATCGCGGTCGCCGCGTTCGGCATGTTCGGGATGTTCCTGTTCATCACCTACCAGCTGCAGGCGATCATGGGCTTCGGCGCGCTCGGCGCCGGTCTCGCCTTCCTGCCGTTCATGCTGGCCAACGTGACGGTCTCGACGCTGCTGACGCGACGGCTCATCCCGCGGACCGGGCCGCGCCCGCTCCTGGTGACCGGGCTCCTGCTGATGGCCGCCGGACTCGCGACGCTGACCCAGCTGTCCGTGGACACCTCGTACGCGTCGCTGATCCTGCCCATGGAGCTGGTGCTCGGCGCGGGCGCCGGGCTGGCGATGCCGACGGTCATGAACATCGCGACCGCGCGGGTGGAGCCGAAGGACGCGGGAGTCGCCTCGGCGTTCATCACCACGTCGCAGCAGGTGGGCGCGTCACTGGGCACGGCATCGCTGAACACGATCGCCGCGAGCGCGACCGGTTCGGTGGTGGGCCTGAGCCTGCCCGCCGCGACCGTGCACGGCTACGCGGTCGCCAACGGCTGGGCCGCCGGGATCGTGGCGCTCGGCGCGATCGCCGTCGGTTTGCTCGCCCGCCGCAAGTGAAACGAGGGGGCGCCCTGCGGGGCGCCCCCGTCCTCACGCCGCGACGACGCTCTTCGGGCCTTCCTTCGGCTGCACGACGTGCGCGCCGCGGTCGGCGATCCACGCCAGCGCGGTGTCGGCCTGCGTGCCGTTCACGCCGATCCGGAAGCGGGCCACCGGGGTGTCGCCGACCCGGGTCAGGCCGCCGCCGATGGTGGCCAGCTCGACGTCGAACCGCGCCGAAGCTTCCGGCAGCAGCGCGCCGACGGCCGCGAAACCGATCAGCACGACATCGGCGGACCGGTCGTAGCCCGCCGACTGGGACCGCGGCGTGTCGATCGCGGGCAGCAGGCTCCGCGCGATCCGGCTCGACGGGTCGGCGAGCAGCTCCAGCACGGTGCCCTGCTCGACGAGACGCCCGTTATCCAGCAGACCGACCCCATCGCAGACGCGGCGCACGGTGGCACCGTCCTGCGTGGTCAGCAGCACGGTCACGCCGAGCTCGGCCCGCGCGCGATCGAGGACGGTCAGCACACCGCCGCTCTCCTCGGCCGCGATCCCGCCGGTCGGATCGTCGGCGAGCAACACGGCCGGGGCCGCGGCGAGCGAACGGGCGAGCGCGACGCGACGCCGCTGACCGGGGGTGAGTTCGCTCGGCCGCAGCGCGGCACGCTGAGTCAGGCCGGCCAGGTCGAGCAGGCGGCCCACCCGGCTGCGACGCTGCGGCCCCTCGACGCCCAGCTGCTCCAGCGGCACCGCGACGTTGCCCGCCACGGTGCGCTCGGCGTGCAGCACGGGCTGAGCGTCCAGCACCGCGACCTGGCGGCGCACCTCACGCAGCCGCCGTCCCTCCAGTCCGGCGGTGCTCAGTCCGTCGAGGCGCACCACGCCCCGGTCCGGCTTCTCCTGCAGCGCGATGCAGCGGGCGAGGGTCGACTTGCCGGAGCCGGCGGGGCCGACGACGCCGAAGAGTGCGCCGGCGGGCACCTCGACGTTGACGTCCCGCAGAGCGTGGACGGGCGCAGCGGCACCGGTATAGGACTTGGTCAGGTTTTCGACAGTGATCACGAATGGCTCCAGCACAACGGGCGCGAACGCGCCGACCGCACACCAAGGAGACCGTCCACTGAGGACAGTCAGGCGAAGACAGGCAAAGGGGTTAGGGGAAAACGGTCAGCGACGACACGCACAGACCGTGCGACGACATTCGTCGACGACGCGGCGCCTCGTGAGCATTGTGCGGTACACAGGGTCCTCCATCGGTCCTGGCGGTAGCACCTGCCCCGGTGGGGTGGTTGCTGCGGCTTCGGCGAGCCAGGTCTCTCAGCCGCTCGGGATGGATACTCCACAGAGTAGAACGGACTTCACGTCTTCTTGGCAAGTCTCCGACGCGGATCAGGGTGCGAGATCACACGGACGGTGGTAAGGCCCTGCCCTCAGCGATCCGCACGAAGTCCCTTACTTCGAGCTGCTCACCGCGCGTGCGCGGATCGATGCCCGCCGCACGCAGGATCGCCTCCGCCCGCTCACCCGAACCGGCCCACGAAGACAGCGCGGCACGGAGGGTCTTGCGCCGCTGGGCGAAGGCGGCGTCGACGACGGCGAACACCTCGCCCCGGTCAGCGGCCGGCTCCGCGGCGCGCTCGAAGGACACCAGCGCGGAGTCGACATTCGGTACCGGCCAGAACACGGCACGGGGCACGGGCGCCACCTTGCGGGCCGTCCCGTACCAGGCGATCTTCACGCTCGGTACCCCGTAGATCCGGCTGCCGGGCCCCGCGGCCATGCGGTCGGCGACCTCGGTCTGCACCATCACCAGCCCGTGCGCCAGCGACGGCAACTCGGCCAGCAGGTGCAGCACGACCGGCACGGCGACGTTGTACGGCAGATTCGCGACGAGGTGTGTCGGCGGGTCCGGCAGGTCCGCGGCGGCGAGCTTGAGGGCGTCCTGGGTGCGGACGGTGAACCGCGCTTCGGGAGCACGCTCGGCGATGGTGACCGGCAGTCGGGTGGCGAGCACCGGGTCGATTTCGATCGCGGTGACCCGCGCGCCGGAGCCCAGGAGCCCCAGAGTCAGGGAGCCGAGGCCGGGGCCGATTTCGAGGACGTGGTCGGTGTCGCTGACCTTTGAGAGGTCCACGATGCGGCGGACCGTGTTCGGGTCGTGGACGAAGTTCTGGCCGAGTTTCTTCGTCGGCCGAATGTCCAGCTCGGCGGCCAGCCCACGGATCTCGGCCGGTCCGAGCAGTGCAGTCACGCGCTGATGGTAGCCGCCGCGTGGGGTTGCTTGACGCGCGGTTGCGGTGCGCGGCTTGGCGGGTGTGCGGCTTGGCTGGGAATCGGGTTGCGGGAGAGGAGTGGTTCGGAGGGTGGGCGCGGTGCGTTGCCGGGTGGGGGTTGCGTGCGTGAGTTCCACGTTCGTGCGCGGAAGTGTGCGTGAAAAAAAGCAGATGACCCCGGCCTGGGCCGGGGTCATCATGGGAGGTCGGCGAGGGTCAGCTGGTGGCTTTCTTGCCGCAGACCGGCCAGGCGCCGTAGCCGCCGCGGTCGTCGCGGACCTTCGTCGCGATCGCGATCTGCTGTTCGCGCGTGGCCTGGTGCGGGTAGGCCGCGTAGGCGTCGCCGCCGTAGGCGTCCCATGTCTGCTTGTCGAACTGGAGCCCACCGTAGTAGCCGTTGCCGTTGTTGATCGACCAGTTGCCGGTCGACTCGCACTGCGCGATGCGGTCCCAGATGGCGCCGTCGCTGATCACCGGCTGCTTCGTGCCGACCCGCACGACCTTGTTCTTGGCCTCGACCAGGACCTTGGTCGACAGCTCCTCGCGGTCGGTCTCCTTGCCGTTGCGCTTGGTGATCCGGTAGGTCACCAGCTTCTTGCCCGCGGTGCCCGGATCCTCGACGATCTCCTTGCCCGCTTCGAGGGTCGAGTCCTTGATCTCCTCGACCTCGGGCGTGATCTCCTCTTCCTGGTTGATCACCGACACGCCGGTGCGCGAGATACGCACCTCGGCGCCGTCGGCCAGCTTGAGGTCGAGACCACCGTCGATCTCGTCGTCGGCACCGAGCGACAGGCCCTGCTGGGACAGGAACTCCTCCGCGGTGACGGCCGTGGTGTCGACAGGGCGCGGAGCGGCGTCGCCGTCGTAGAGCGTGATGTGCTTGAGGGTCTTGACCTCGACGGTCGCGCCCTCCAGGGGCAGCTCCGCGTCCAGCGGCATCGAGAACGCCGTGCCCGCGCCGAACTTCTCGGCCAGGCCCAGCTGGGAGATCGCTTCCTGCAGGCTCGACGCGCGGACCCACGACTCGCGCGCCACGCCGTCGACGACCAGGTTCAGCTTGCGGCCGCGCTCGAGCTTGATGACGCCACCGTCACCGACCGGCGCCTGCGGCGAGGGAGACAGCGCGTCGTGCTCACCGACGGTGAGACCGGCGTCCTCCAGAACCTCGCCGACCGTCTGGCCGAAGCTGTGCACGGTCTGCGTATGACCATCGACGTCGACGGTCACGCTCTTGTTCATGGCCAGCGCCGCCGCGCCGCCACCGGTGAGACTGATCAGCAGAGCCAGGACCGAGCCACGGAGGAACCGGCGCTTCCAGGTCTTGACCGCGCTGACGAGCGCCTTCTCCGGCTCCGGCTCGGCCTCCGCGACCGCGGTGCGGTCCTCGGCCAGTGCGTCCGGGATGGCGAGTGCCGGGAGCATCGTGGTCTCGGCGTTGATCAGCCGGATCAGCTCGTCGACGTCGATCTCGGCCTCGGCCATCAGATCGTCGGCGTCGTTGCCCAGCACCGTGCGGATGTCGTGCTCGGTGACCGCCAGGTCGTCCGAGAACTCGGCTTCGGGCCAGTCGAGGGTGCCCACGGCGCCGCCACGGCTGGACTCGAACCAGTCCATCGCCTCAGTCGGGCGCGCGTCGGCCCATCTACTACCAGTCACAGCAGGTCGATCCCTTTCGCACTACGGCTCCCGCGAGTCGTCGCCATCCCCGATCCCGACCTGCACTGGCTTGACTCCGGGTGTCCCGCTTCGCCCGGTTGGAGCGATCATGCGGCACGGTCACGGGACAGTAACGGACCTCGCCGGGTTGCGCAAACACCGGATGGAATGTCGTGGCGTTCGTCACTCCGCCAGCTGGATGGTTGATTTCCACGAATGTCGCAGCCGGTTCAACTCGATGTGACGGACGGGAGCCGGAAGACGCGTTCGGCCGCGGTGGATACCGCCGAACAGACCTGTTCCAGCGGCTCCGACCGGAGGTCGGCGAGGAACGCGACCGTGTAGGCGGTGCAATACGGTTCGTTCGGGCGTCCGCGGTACGGATGGGGTGTCAGGAAGGGCGCGTCGGTCTCGACGAGGAACTGCCCGGACGGCACCAGCTTCGCCGCGGCCTGCAGAGCACGGGCGTTGCGGAACGTGACCGTGCCGGCGAAGGACAGCACGTAACCGGCGTCCACGCACCGGCGCGCGATGTCCTCGTCGCCGGAGAAACAGTGGAACACCACCGTCTCCGGCGCGCCCTCCTCGTCCAGGATCCGGAGCACGTCTTCGTGCGCGTCCCGGTCGTGGATCATCAGCGGTTTGCCCACGCGCTTGGCGAGGTCGATGTGCCACCGGAACGCCTCCTGCTGGGCCTCCGGCGGCGAGTAGTCCCAGTAGTAGTCCAGGCCGGTCTCACCGACCGCGACCACCCGGTCCCGCCGCGCCAGACGCTCTATTTCGGACCGTTCCGGCTCGCCGAAGTCCTTGGTGCGCGTGGGATGGATGGCGACCGCCGCCCACACCCGCGCGTCCCAAGTGGATGCTTCGGCGGCCCAGCGGGCGGCGTCGAGATCGTCGGCGACGGTCACCATGCGCGTCACCCCGGCCGCCTCGGCGCGGTCGGCCCGCTCGGCCACGTCGGCCGCCGTGACCGCGCCGCAGGCGTCCAGGTGCGTGTGCGAGTCGACCACCGGCGCCGGAAGACGCTCCGGCACCGGGGGCCGTTCCGTCCTGCTCACGGCGCGATCGGGGCCCACTCCGGGCCGGTCTCGCCCAGCTTCGGGTCGAGCTTGGCGAACAACGGCGTCGGCTTCGCCAGCGGACGGCCCACCTCGACCGGCACCGACTCCCAGCGCGCCTGCTCGGCCGCGTAGTCACCGGTCAGGATCGGGTTGATCCGGTCCGGGATGTCGAGGTCCTCGACGTCCTTGAGCTCCGGCTGCGCCGCCCACACGCCGGTGCCACCCAGCGCCTCGTGCACCTTCTGCGCCGAATGCGGCAGGAACGGCGTGAGCAGCGTGTTCGCGTCCGACACGACCTGCAACGCGGTGTGCAGCACCGCGTCGCGCCGCTCCGGATCGTCCTTGAGCTTCCATGGCTCCTGGTCGGACAGGTACCGGTTGGCCGCGGACACGACCCGCATCGCCTCGCCGGCGGCCAGCTTGAACCGGGACCGCTGCAGGTGCCCGCCCACGGTCTCGAACGCCTTGCGGGACAGCGCCTTCAACTCCTCGTCCGCGGCGGCCGGCTTGACCGGGGCCGGGATGGCACCGTTGTTCTTGTGCGCCATCGAGATCGAGCGGTTGACCAGGTTGCCCCATTCGTTGGCCAGCTCGAAGTTGGTGCGGCGCACGAACTCGTCCCAGGTGAAGTCGGTGTCCTGGGTCTCCGGGCCCGCCACCGCGATGAAGTAGCGCAGCGTGTCCGGTCCGAACTCGCGCAGGAAGTCGTTGACGTAGATGACGGTGCCGCGCGAGGTGGAGAACTTCGACCCGCTCATGGTCAGGAACTCACTGGAGACGATCTCGTACGGCAGGTTGAGCCTGCCGTACGGGCCGACCCCGCCACCAGGAGCGACCCGGTCGCCCTCGGCGTTGTGACCCAGCAACAACGCCGGCCAGATCTGGGCGTGGAAGGTGATGTTGTCCTTGCCCATGAAGTGGTAGGCGCGGGCGTCCGGGTTGGTCCAGAACTCCTGCCACGCGTCCGGGTCCCCGCTGCGCCGCGCCCACTCGACACTGGCCGAGAAGTAGCCGATCACCGCGTCGAACCACACGTAGAACCGCTTGAGCGGCTGGTCGCGCCAGCCGTCCAGCGGGATCTTCACACCCCAGTCCAGGTCACGGGTGATCGGACGGGGCCGCATGTCGTCGAGGAGGTTCTTGGTGAAGTTGACGACGTTGGGCCGCCAGAAGGTCTTCGTCGCCAGCCATTTGCCGAGGCTCTCGGTGAAGGCGGGCAGGTCGAGGAACAGGTGCTCGGTCTCGACGAACTTCGGCGTCTCGCCGTTGATGCGCGACTTCGGGTTGATCAGCTCGGCGGCGTCGAGCTGGTTGCCGCAGTTGTCGCACTGGTCGCCGCGGGCGCCGTCGTAACCGCAGATCGGGCAGGTGCCCTCGATGTAGCGGTCGGGCAGCGTCCGGCCGGTGGACGGGCTGATCGCGCCCGTCGTCGTCTTGGGCACGACATAGCCGTTGCGATACAACGCGAGGAAGATCTGCTGCGTGACCTCGGCGTGGTTGCCGGTGCTGGTGCGGGTGAACAGGTCGTAGGTCAGCCCGAGCCCCTGCAGGTCCTGGCCGATCTGCCGGGTGTACTTGTCGGCGGTCTGCTGGGAGGTGAGGCCCTCCTTGTCGGCCTGAACCGTGATCGGCGTGCCGTGTTCGTCGGTCCCGGACACCATGAGCACCCGGTTGCCGGCCATTCGCTGGTAGCGCGAGAACACGTCGGACGGGACGCCGAAACCGGAGACGTGGCCGATGTGACGGGGCCCGTTGGCATAAGGCCAGGCCACCGCCGTCAACACAGGGATGCTCATGCCTGTTTAGCGTACGGATGGCGTCTCGTGCATTGTTACCGGGAAGGCTTAAGGAGGTCCGGTGTCGCCGACGCGGTTGCTGGTGCTCGGCGTCGTACGGATGTACGGCAAGGCGCACGGTTACCAGGTGCGGCGCGAGCTGCTGACCTGGTCCGCCGACCGGTGGGCGAACGTCCAGCCGGGATCGATCTACCACGCGCTGAAGAAGATGGCCGCCGAAGGACTGCTGGAGGCGGTGGCCGAGGAGCCCGATGGCCGCGGCCCGGACCGGGTCGCCTACCGGCTGACGGACGACGGTGAGAGCGAGTTCGTGGTCCGGCTGAGCCAGATGCTGAGCGAGCTGGGCGAGAACGACGCGCAGAACGCGTTCGGCTTCGCCGCGGCGCTGACGTTCCTGACCTGCCTGCCCCGGCGGCGCACGATCTCGCTCCTCCAGCACCGGCTCACGCAGATGGAGGGCCAGCTCGCCTCGGTGCGGCACGTGCTGGGACACGGCACGGAGTGGGGGCAGCCCGCCCACGTGAACGAGCTGTACCGGCTGTGGGCGGCGAACGTCTCGGCGACCATGGAGTGGGTCCGCAATCTGGTCAAACGGCTCGAAGAAGGCGAGTACGTGATGGCCGACGACCCGGGTCGCAGCTTCGGCGAGCCACCGCGCTGATCAAGTAATCAAATTTGACTACGACGCGATACCTGAGTAAGAGTGGCCACCATCACTAGTCAAATTTGACTACTCGAAGGGGGATCGCATGATCAGGGCACGCGGCCTGGCGCGGACGTTCACCGCGCGCGGCCGCAGCGTCGAGGCCGTCAAGGGCGTCGACATCGAAGTGACCGAGGGTGAGCTGGTGGGGTTCCTCGGCCCGAACGGCGCGGGGAAGACCACGACCCTGCGCATGCTGACCACCCTCCTGCGGCCCACCGCGGGCGAGGCGCAGGTGGCCGGGCGCGATCTGCTCGCCGATCCGGTCGGGGTGCGCAGGCAGATCGGCTACGTCGCCCAGGGCGGTGGCGTCACGCCGGAAATGCGGGTGATCGAGGAAATCGAGCTCCAGGGCCGCCTCTACGGCATGAGCAAGGCCGACGCGCGGCGCCGCGGCCAGGAGCTGGTCGAGCAACTCGACCTGGTGAACCTGGACCAGCGGCTGACGAAGACGCTCTCCGGCGGGCAACGGCGGCGGATGGACATCGCGCTCAGCCTGGTCCACGACCCGAAGCTGATCTTCTTCGACGAACCGACCACGGGACTCGACCCGCAGAGCCGGGCGAACCTGTGGGACCACATCCGCCGGCTGCGCGCGGAGCGCGGGGTCACGCTGTTCCTCACCACGCACTACCTGGACGAGGCCGACTCGCTGTGCGATCGGGTCCTGGTGATCGACAACGGTGAGATCGTCGCCGAGGGGACGCCGGACTCGCTCAAAGCCCGTGTGTCCGGTGACGGGGTCACGATCGGCGTCGCACCGGAGTTCGTCGGCGCGGCGGCGGAGCTCGCCGGGCACCTGGAAGGGGCACACGAAGTGACCCTCGGCGACGACGTGGTGCGGTTCCGGGTGCCGCGCGGGGACACCGCGCTGCCGGAACTGTTGCGGCACCTCGATTCCCAGGGCATCCCGATGACCTCGATGCAGGTGCACCGGCCGACGCTGGATGACGTGTTCCTGACGCTGACCGGTCGCTCACTGCGGGACGCCGAGCAGCCGCGGACCCACGAGGAGGCCGCCCATGTTGCGTGACACGTGGCTGATCTTCAAGCGGGACTGGACGTTGTCCATGCGCAACCCCGCGTGGGTCATGATCGGCATCATGCAGCCGGTGCTGTACCTGGTGCTGTTCGGGCCGCTGATGGAGAAGGTCGTCGGCAGCACACCGGGCTTCCCGCCGGGCAGCAGCTGGACCATCCTGACGCCGGCGCTGATCGTGCAGCTGGCGTTGTTCAGCTCGTCGTTCGCCGGGTTCTCACTGCTGATGGACTACCGCAGCGGGGTGCTGGAACGGCTGCGGGTGACACCGGCCAGCCGGGGCGGGCTGCTGCTGGGCAAGGTGGCGAACAACGTGATCCAGGCGATCATCCAGGCCATCCTGATCACGGTGCTGGCCTACGTCGCGTTCGGACTGGACGCGCCGGTCGGCGGGGTGCTGCTGAGCCTGGTGATCGTCGCGCTCGTCGCGGCCACGCTGGCGTCGGCGTCGTACGCGGTCGCGCTCACCCTCAAGAGTGAGCAGGCATTCCCGGCGCTGCTCAACGCCGTGCTCATGCCGGTGCTGCTGCTGTCCGGCATCCTGCTGCCGATCACCAGCATCCTCGCGCCGGACTGGCTGTACACGATCTCGCGGATCAACCCGTTCACCCACGTCGTCGACGCCGAGCGAGCCGCGTTCCGCGGGGATCTGACGATGGACGCGCTGATGACCGGCTCGATCGTCCTGGTGGTGATGACGGTGCTGGCGGTGTTCTGGGGAACGCGGGTTTTCCAGAAGGAGAACGCTTAGCGGCGAGGCACCTCGACGTCCACACACCAGTGGTCGGGGGCGTCGTTGAGCCGCGCCAGCGGCGAACCGGGCGTCGGCCGGAAGACGGCGCCCGGCACGCTGTCGCCGTCCTGCGGGCCGGCGCCGTTCTGGGCGCGCTCCATTGTCCGGTGTGGACAGATCGGTGACCAGCTTCCCGCCGCGGGGCGCAACCCCGGCACACCGCGGTCACGAACACGTGTTGCGCGGGTGAACACCGGCGATTTCACCGATGCCGCCACGCGGGCCGCGGCCGCACACTGTGCCTCCCCGACGTCATCGGAGGTGACCAGTGCGCACAACAATCCTCGCCGTGCTCCTGGCGGTGCTCGCCGCGATGCTGCCCGCCACGGCAGCCCAGGCCGCCGTCCCGGCGATCACCGTGCCGCCCGCGGGCGGTCACGGTTTCCCCTTCCTGGCCGCCGCCGAAGATCTCGGCTCGTTCGGCTACACCGAGAACGAGTACTTCCTCTCGGGCACGGCCACCGCCTACGCCAAGTCCGGGCTGTGGACCTCCAGCGGCCGCTGGGACGTCCGGCCCACCACGCGGGCCGACTACCGGACGCGGCTGCTGGTCCGCCGTCCCAGCGATCCGGCGAAGTTCAACGGCACCGTCGTCGTCGAATGGCTCAACGTCAGCGCCCAGCTGGAGCTGTCCCCGGACTACTGGTTCCTGCGCGACGAGCTGCTGCGCCAGGGTTACGCGTGGGCCGGCGTGTCCGCGCAGGCGGTCGGCGTGAACGGCGGGCTCGGCGACATCGCCGGCCTGCGGGGCTGGGACCCGGCGCGCTACGGCAGCCTCGTCCACCCCGGCGACGCCTACGCCTACGACATCTTCTCCCAGGCAGGCCAGGCGCTGCGCAGCCCGGACGGGCCGGACCCGCTCGGCGGGCTGGAGGTGACAACCCTGCTCGCCGACGGTGAATCGCAGTCGGCCGGGTTCATGACCACCTACGCCAACGCGGTCCAGCCGGTCGCGCGGGTCTACGACGGGCTGATGATCCACAGCAACAGCGCGGTCGCGTCGCCGATCAGCGGCAGGCTGGTCGACATACTGACGATGCCGAACCCGAGCCGCATCCGGACCGATTCGGCCGTGCCGGTGTTCGTCGTCCTCACCGAGACCGACGTGCCGGGCGCGTCCGCGGCACGGCAGCCGGACACCGGCCGGGTCGTGCACTGGGAGCTGGCCGGGACCGCGCACGGCGACCAGTGGGCCTTCGACCTCGGCGGTCCGACGTTGCGGAAGTCGGTCGGTTCGGCCGCGCCGCAGCCGGACTGCGCCGCGGGCTCGGCGCCGTTCAACGACGGCCCCGGCCACTACGCCATGAACGCCGCGCTGCGGTCACTGACGACGTGGGCACAGGGCGGGCCGCGCCCGGCCAAGGGCGCACTGCTCAACACCGACCTCCGCGACCGGAGCACCGGCCTCGCCGTGGGCGGCATCCGGCTGCCCGATGTCGCCGTGCCCACCCGAACCCTCAGCGGCGAGCGGGACACGACCGACAGTGGTGTCTTCTGCGGCCTCTACGGCGCCCGCGACCCGTGGAACGGCGACGCCGACGCGTGGGACCAGCACGACGCGGGTGACCCGTCCGACCCGTCGTTCCCGCGCACCACCGAGCCCGTGCTGAGCCGCCTGTACCCGACCACCGCCGATTACGTCGCCAAGGTCCAGGCAGCGGCCCAGTCCTCGGTCACCGCGGGTCACCTGCTGCCGGAGGACGCGGCGGTGATCGTGGCGGCCGCCCGCGCCTCCGGCGTCGGCGGTTAGCAGCTCAGACGCGTGGCCCGAGGAACAACCCACCGCTGGCGTCGATCACCTGACCGGTGATCCAGCGCGCGCCGTCAGCAGCGAGGAACGCGACCACCTCGGCGACGTCTCCGGCGTCGCCGAGCCGGTTGAGCGCCGTGGTCCCGGCGATGAGCTCGGCCAGGCCAGGCGTCTCGAACACCGCTCCGTTCGCTGGTGTCCGAGTGGCGCCGGGCGCGACCGCGTTCACCGTGATCCCCCTGGCCCCGAGCTCGTTGGCCAGCGTCAGGCACATGGTCTCGATCGCTCCCTTCGTCATCGCGAAGGACGTCTGGGCGGGGTTGGCCATCCGGGTCGCCACGGACGAGATCGTGACGATGCGGCCGCCGTCCGGCATCAGCGGCAGGGCCCGCTGGATGATGAAGTACGGCGCCCGCACGTTCACCGCGAAGAGGTGGTCGAATTCCTTCCGCGTCGTGGCCCCGAGCGAGCCCGCGGGAGGGGCAGCCGCGTTGTTGACGAGGATGTCGAGCGGCCCAGCTTCGCCCGGACCGCGAACGCGGTCCCGCCGACGCGATCGATCTCGCCGACCGTCTCGGCCGCACCACGCTCGTCGGTGCCGAAGTGCACGAAGACCGCCGCCCCCTGCGCCGCCAGCCGGATCGCGATCGCCTGCCCGATGCCCCGCGAGGCCCCGGCGACCAGGGCTGTTCGTCAAGCGGGGGTACGACACCACGACCGTGGCCGATGTGGCCGAGGCCGCCGGGGTGTCGCCGATGACCGTTTACCGGCACTTCCCCACGAAGGGAGACCTCGTGCTGTTCGACCACAACGGCCGACTGGTCGCCGAACGGATCGCCGCGACGCCCGCGGAACAGCCGCTGGTGCACCGCATCGGCAGCGCGCTCATCGACTCGGTCACGACGTTGACCGGCGGCGGTGCGGAACTCACGGACGACGGCAAGTTCCTGCTCGCCCGCCTCCAGCTCATGATCTCGACCCCGGCCCTGCGAGCCAAGGACAACAACTACGCCCTGGGGGCCGAAGAGGACGGGCGGACCGCACTGCCCGGTCTGATCGCGGAGGCGCTCACGGCCGCCTTCGGCCAGGGCGCTCTCCGTTAACCGTGGCCGGACGAACCCTGCCGGAAGCCGCCCGGCATCGTCGAGCGCCCGTTCCCGGCGCGCCTTGCGCCGCAACCCCGAGTACCCCAGCGAAAGCTCCACATCGGACAAGTCGGTCGCACGCGCCAGCAGGTTGAACGACTGGAAGACGAACCCGATCTTGCGGTTGCGCCGCAGGCACAGCCGCGCCTCGTTGAGGTCGCCGACCGCGAACCCGTCGAGCCGGTACCGCCCGGCGGCCGGGGTGTCGAGGCAGCCGAGGATGTTCAGCGGCGTCGGCTTCCCGACCGGACGCGCCCATGATCGCGACGTACTCCCGGGGCATCACGGTCAGATCCACCCCGCGCAGGCGTGCGCGGCGGGGTCGCCGGAGCCACCGCCACCGGGCATCATGCCGCCCTGGCCGCCGGTGCGGATGCCGGTGCTCCCGGTGGCGGCTGCGGTCACGGTAAGCACCACCTTCTCCCCCTGCGTGAGCCCGGATTTGATCTCTACTGTGGACTCGCCGCGTACGTCGGCCTCCGCGGTGGTGTCGCCACCTGACCGGCCTTGACCTTGCTGACGTCGACCTCGGCGACCGATGTCGTGACCACCAGGCTCTGCAGTCGGTGAGCACGATGAACGCGCTGCTGCTCGTGCCGGCCCCGGACTAGCTGGAACTGCCGGTCTGCTCGCCTTCGGCACCGTTGATCGCGGTGACCGTGCCGTCACCGGGCGCGGTCAGCGTGGTCGCGTCGACCGCGTCCTGTGCCAGCTCGGCGGAGTCGACCTTCGCCTGCAGCGACGTGGTGCTCTCGGACGCGCCCTGGCTCCCTTGCGCGGCGCTGCCCGCGTTGCCCAGGTTTTCCTCGGCGACCGCGAGGTTGCTCTCCGCGACGGCCAGTTGCTGGTCGGCTTCCACGGAATCGAGCGTGGCGAGTTTCTGCCCCTTGGTCACGACGTCACCCACGGCCACGTCGGTCGGTTCGACCTCACCGGACGTGCTGAAGAAACATCCGCCGTGCAGCCGCTTTCCACCCTGCCGGTCGCGGAAACCGTTCCGGTGACCTGTGTACTTGCTGTGTGTCACACCGCTTTCGAGTGGTGCGTCGATACGGCAACCGGGGCTTTTCGCGCTTATGGTGACTACACAGTGTCCAATTCAGCGGTGTGAAGGCGGCGGTTTGACGGAGGGCAGCACGGAACGCGGGATCAACCTCGCGCTCCACGCGACGGTGGCTGACTGGGACGCGGTCCGATCCGGTTCCGTCTCGTTCGCCTCCATCACCGTCACCGAGAACACGAACTGGCTCGACCGCGGGGCGGGCGAACAGATCGAAGCCGCGCAGCAGTCGGGCGTCCGGACCGGCATCCGCCACTACGCGCGTCCCGGCGCGCCCCAGGACCAGGCCGAGTTGTGCGTGCGGGCCGGGCGGGGGCTCGGCGTGTTCGGCCCCGGATCGCTCGCGCCGACACTGGAGGTCGAGGCGGAGGGCGTCGACGACCGGTTCGTGCGGGCGTGGGTGAAGACCGTGCGGCAGGCGGCGGGCATCCAGCGGGTCGTCGTGTACGCCGACTACGGGCTCTGGCTGCGGCGGCTGCACCCGGAGAAGTGGGCCGACCGCGAGGTGCTGCTGTGGGTGGCGCGGCACAACGACATCCCCGGCCGCCCGGGTTGGTTCCACCCGCGCCTGGCGTTGCACGAGCACAGTTCGGTGCCGCCGATGTCCGGCGTGTCCGGGCCGATCGGCATGGACGCGCTCGTCTACCCCTTCACCCTGGCGGATCTACTGCTCTAGCCGGCTGCGCATCAGGAACACGTTGTACGGACCCCACTGCGACATCAGGTAGTAGATGTCCGGGCCGTCCAGCGCCCACGGGTGCAGGTAACCGCCGTACAGCCCGGGGTACCGGTGTCCCGGCACGGCCACCTCGCCGGGTGACCAGGGGCCGGTGAGCCGGTCGGCGGAGTGCAGCACGATCGCGCCACCCGGATCGTCCAGGTGCATCGCCAGCCACTGTCCGAGGTGGACGTCGTAGGCGACGGACAGCTCCCCGACCGGCCCGGGGATGACCGGCGCGGCGGCGAACTCGTCGCGGGTCCAGCCGTGTCCGTCGAAGTACTCGTACGCGGAGGCGTCGAGCATCCGCGGGACCGCCGCGCGGGCCAGGTAGGCGTCGCCGTGCCGCCCGTTGGTGGTACCGAAGAGGTAGACGTGCTCACCCTCCCGGGTCAGCGCGCACATCTGGAACGGATCGTCCCGTTCCGCGCGGTTGATCCAGCGCGCGGCCCACGGCTTCTCCCAGGTCACCCCGCCGTCGCCGGAGACCGCGAGCCCGGAGTAGTTGGTGGTCCACTTGCCGGGCGGCCCCCACTGACGGACCGACATGTAGTGCACGACCTGCGTCCCGCCGACCGCGAGTCCCGAGTTCGGGATGACGGTGACCTCGTCCGGCCGCTCGTCCCTGGCGATGACCTGCGCCGCGGTGCCGTCCGGACGGGTCACCACGCCATCGAGGGTGAGGCCGCGGGCCAGGTCCGTGGTGGTGGAGAAGCCGAGCACGTTGCAGCGCCAGTCCGCGCTGTTCGGGCCACCGCCGTCGCCGCCCCAGCCCGCACCGAACGTGTCCCCGAACAGCACGAACACCCGGCCGTCACCGCCGTCCCACAGGATGCCGAGATCGGTGCCGTGGATCGCCAGCCGATCCGTCCGGTTGACCGAATCGGCCCCGGTGACCTTGCAGATCTGTTCAGTGTCGACGACGTGAACCATGATCCCGACCGTAGGTGACAATGTCCCCGTGCGGGTCACACGAACGAGGCTGGGCCGGGGAAGAACACCGGATGAGGTACTGCTCCTGCTGGACGAGCGCGCCCGGTTCCGGGGCATCGGCACGGCCGCCGGCCTGAGCGGCGACTGGTTCGGTTCGCGCGCGGTCCTCGCGCCCGAGGTTCAGCTCCGCCCGGTCAGCGACCCGTTCGAGGTGCCCGACCTGCAACCACGCGTCGAGCGCGTGGACGGTGCCGTCGGCGGAGGCTGGATCGGCTACCTGTCCTACGACCTCGCCGACCCCTCCGGCCGCCGCGCGGACCTGCCGGAAGCGGTCTGGGGCTGGGCCGACCACGTCCTGCGCCTCGACGCCGACGGCTGGTGGTGGTTCGAATCACTCGACTCGGACGTCACCGCCGCCGAGTTCGAACGGCTGCTGAGCCTCCCGGCCCCCGCGCCGTCCTGGCGCGCGGGCCCGCTCGACCGTCCGTTGCCCGCCGAACACGGGCACGCGGTCAAGACCTGCGTGCACGCGATCGAGGCGGGCGAGCTGTACCAGGCCAACATCTGCAGCCGCTTCGCAGGCTCGTTCGCGGGCTCACCGGCGGCACTGTTCGCGGCGGGCGTCCGGGGGCTCCAGCCACGCCGGGCGGCCTTCCTGACCGGCGACTGGGGCAGTGTCGTGTCGTTCTCGCCGGAGCTGTTCCTGGCCCGGCACGGCGACCACGTCCGCTCCACGCCGGTCAAGGGCACGCTCCCCCGCCGCGGCCCGGCCGACGATGCGCTGCGCCAGCGGCTGCGCGAATCGGCCAAGGACGTCGCCGAGAACGTGATGATCACCGACCTGGTGCGCAACGACCTGGGCCGCGTGTGCGCGACGGGCAGCGTCCGGGTGCCCGAGCTGCTGCGGGTCCGGCCCGCGCCCGGCGTGTGGCACCTGGAGTCGACCGTCGAGGGACGGCTCACCGGTTCCGACGCCGACCTGCTGGCCGCGGCGTTCCCGCCCGGTTCGGTCACCGGCGCGCCGAAGATCCGGGCGCTCGACCTCATCGCGGAACTGGAGCCACGGCCTCGTGGTGTCTACACGGGCGCCATCGGGATGGCCTCACCGGTGGCCGGCCTGGAACTGAACGTCGCGATCCGCACCTTCGAGCTCCACGGCGACCGGATCGCGCTCGGCGTGGGCGGCGGCATCACCGCGGATTCGGATCCGGACGCGGAGTGGCAGGAATGCCTGCACAAGGCCGCGCCGCTGGAGACCCTGCTGACGGGTTAGACGCGGCGCGCTTCTCGCAGTCCCGGCTCAGGCGCGGCGGGCAGCCAGCACCGCGTCGTACAGCTCCTTTTTCGACACGCCCGCCGCCTCGGCGACCTCCGCCGCGGCGGACTTGAGCCGCTCGCCCTCCGCGACGCGCGCCGACACCTCCGCGACCAGGTCGGTCACCGCCACGGCCCGCGGCCGGGCCCCCTCCAGGACCACGGTGATCTCGCCACGCACGCCGTCGGCGGCCCAGTCCGCCAGCTCGGGCAGCGTGCCGCGCCGGACCTCCTCGTAGGTCTTCGTCAGCTCCCGGCACACCGCCGCCCGCCGGTCGCCCAGCGCGGACGCGGCCTCGGTCAACGTGGCCGCCAGCCGGTGCGGCGACTCGAAGAACACGACGGTCCGCGGCTCGTTCGCCAGCTCCCGGAACCAGCGGCCCTTCTCCCCGGGCTTGCGCGGGGCGAACCCCTCGAAGCAGAACCGGTCGCTCGGCAGCCCCGACAGCGCCAGCGCGGTGGTCACCGCCGACGGACCCGGCAGGCAGGTGACCGGCAACTCCTCCTCGACGCACGCCGCGACCAGCCGGTACCCCGGGTCCGACACGCTCGGCATTCCCGCGTCGGTGACCAGCACCACCGTCTCCCCGGCCCGCAGCGACTCCAGCAGCTTCGGCAGCCGGGACTCCTCGACGTCCTCGTAGAAGCTGATCACCCGCCCACGCGGAGTCACGTCCAGTGCCGTGGCGAGCGACCGCAGCCGACGGGTGTCCTCGGCGGCGACGACATCCGCCTCGGCGAGGGCGCTGACCAGGCGCGGCGAGGCGTCACGGGAGTCACCGAGCGGAGTCGCGGCTAGGACGAGTGGCATGGCCTTCACCCTATTCGCCGCGCGGGAACTCCGAGTTCACCCGTGGGTCCCAGGGGGCGTCCGCGGGGTCTGATCGATGGGCTTCGTGATCCAGGTGGGGGCCGCTTGGGCGCGGGAGAGCGCGATTGAGACTCCGCGGACGCCCCCTAGTATCACCTCGTGACCGCACTGCTGACGCGACCGGACCGGGCGGACCTCCGCCCGCCGACCGACCGTGCCGCCACGCTGCTCGGACGGCCGATGCCCGACGACCGGCTGCGCGGCTGGGTGGTCACGATCGTCCTCACGCTGGTCGCGGCGGTCACCCGCTTCCAGAACCTCGGGGTCCCCACCGACAAGGGCACCCCGGTCTTCGACGAGAAGTACTACGCGGTGCAGGCGTGGCAGATGCTGCGCAACGGCGGGTTCGAGGACAACGCCGGCTACGAGGTGATCGTGCACCCGCCGCTGGCGAAGCAGATCATCGCGCTCGGCGAGTGGATGTTCGGGTTCAACGGCTGGGGCTGGCGGTTCAGCGCGGCGGTGGCGGGCACGATCATCGTGCTGCTGACCATCCGCATCGCGCGGCGCCTGACCCGGTCGACGCTGCTCGGCGGGATCGCCGGGATTCTGGTGATCTGCGACGGCGTGCTGTTCATGCAGGCCAGGATCGGCATGCTGGACATCTTCATCGCCCTGTTCGCGCTGGCCGCGTTCGCGTGCCTGCTGTGCGATCGCGACCAGGTGCGGCAGCGGCTCGCGGTGGCGGTCGCCGAGGGCTGGGCCGACGAGTCGCCGTGGGGTCCGCGGCTGGGGTTCCGGTGGTGGCGGTTCGCCGCCGGGGTGTGCCTGGGCCTGACGTTCGCGGTGAAGTGGTCGGGCTTGTACTACATGGCGTTCTTCGGGCTGTTGTGCGTCGGTTTCGACGTCGCCGCGCGCCGGGCCGCCGGGGTGCCGCGGCCGTGGATCGGCGCGCTGCGCCGGGACGTGCTGCCCGCGTTGTGGGCGATCGTCGCGATTCCCGCGCTGCTGTACCTGGCGAGCTGGTGGGCGTGGTTCGCGAGCGAGTCCGGCACCGACCGGCACTACGTGGAGATGGAGGGCATCGACCCCGGTTTCTGGGGCTGGGTGCCCGCGGCGCTGCGGTCGCTGGGCGACTACTCGCTGAACGTGCTGCACTTCCACGAAAGCCTCGTCACGCCCAAGAACGACCCGCACCCGTGGGAGTCGAAGCCGTGGACGTGGCCGATGGGGCTGCGGCCGATGCTCTACTCGTACGAGTCCGGCGGCGGAACGTGCGGCAGCGGCGACTGCATCCAGGCGACGATGCTGATCGGAACGCCAGCGACCTGGTGGCTGTCGCTGCCGATGCTCGGGTGGGGCCTGTGGCGGTGGCTGTTCCGGTTCGACTGGCGGTACGCGGCGGTGCTGGTCGGCTACTTCGCCGGATACCTGCCCTGGTTCACCAACATCGACCGGCAGATGTACTTCTTCTACGCGACGCCGATGGCGCCGTTCCTCGCGCTCGGCCTGGCGCTCGGCCTTGGCCAGATCCTGGGCAGCGCCCGCCGCGGCTTCGAACGGCGCGGAACCGGGCTGCTGGTGGTGGCGTTGTACGTCGGCCTGGTGGTCGCGAACTTCGCGTGGCTGTGGCCGATCCTGAACGGCGACCCGATCAGCAACGCCCGCTGGCAGGCGGAGCTGTGGCTGCCGTCCTGGCGATGACGGACTTCCTGGAGCGCGCCCGGGATTCCTACGACCGGGTCGCGGAGTCCTACGCCTCGTTCGTCCGGCCGAGGTTCGCGGCGGACGCGGTGGGCCGCGGGATGCTGGGCGCCTTCGCCGAGCTGGTCACCGGTCCGGTGGCCGACGTCGGCTGCGGCCCCGGCCACGTGACGGCGCATCTGGACGGCCTGGGCACCGACGTGTTCGGTGTCGACTTGTCGCCCGAGATGGTCGCGGTCGCCCGCCGCACCTATCCGCACCTGCGGTTCGACGTGGGCTCCATGACAGCGCTCGACCTGCCCGACGGCGAGCTGGGCGGGATCGTCGCGTGGTGGTCGATTTTCCACGTGCCGCCCGCCGTGCTGCCGGCGGTGCTGGCCGGTTTCGCCCGCACACTGGCTCCCGACGGCCATCTGCTGATCGGCTTCCACGCCGGGAATGCCCAGTTGCACCCCGAGGCAGCCTACGGCCAGCCCGTGAACTACGACGCCTACCTGCTTCCACCCGACCACGTCGCGAAACTGCTCAAACGCGCCGGTTTCGACCTCACCGCACGCGTCGACCTGGCCGGCACGAAACACCCCCAGGCGATCCTCCTCGCCCGAAAGGGCACCGCCGCGCGTTCCCCAATGCCACATTCGTAACGTCCGACGCCACCAACGCGGCATCCGTAGCGCCCGACGCCACCACCGTGGCATTGGTAGCGCTTGACGCCACCGATGCCACGGTGGGGAACCCGCGGTCAGCGGCGTGGGGGCATTGCGCGGGTGGTGCCACCCTGGCGGGGCACGATTCGCGTCACCGGGCCGTCCATTGACTTGCCCGAGCGCGACAGGAAGCCTTCCACCTCGCGCACCACCGTGTGCAGCGTCGGACGGCGGCGGGGTTCGTTGTCGAGCGAGGCAATCAGCAGGCGGGCGTGCGCGGAACGCTGCGGCAGCCTCGACACGGGCTCCGCGCGGGCCGCCGCCATCAACGCGGCCATCGGTGTCTCACGGGTACCACGCGGCGGGTAGCCGGACAGCGCGTAGCTCACCGTCGCGGCCAGCTGCCAGGCGTCGGAGGCCGGGGAAGCCGCCGCGCCGGCCGCTTGTTCCGGGGCGACGAAATCGGGAGTGCCGATCATCATCCCGGTCGCGGTCATCGTGGAGTCGCCGCGGCTGCGTGCGATGCCGAAGTCGATCAGGTGCGGCACACCCTCCGGGTCCAGGATCACGTTCGACGGCTTGACGTCCCGGTGCAGCACACCCTTCTCGTGCGCCGCGGCCAGCGCACCCGCGGTCGTGGCCCACAGGCGGCCCGCGGCGACGTCGTCGAGCGGGCCGATCGTGTCCACCGCCGAAGCCAGCGACTGGCCCTCCAGGTACTCCATGACCAGGGCGAGCCCGTCCGGCTCCTCGACCAGGTCGTAGACCCGCACACAGTTCGGGTGGTCCACCATCGCCAGAGCGCGGGCCTCGCGGCGCATGCGTTCCTCGGTGTCCCGGTCCGGCGCGTGCGCGATCTTCAACGCGACGGTGCGGCCCAGCTGGTTGTCCACGGCCTGCCAGACCGTGCCGAACCCACCGTGACCGAGGCGCTTGATCCGTCGGTACCGGCCGCTGCCGTTGGCCGTCGACCCGGGCGGCACGGGAACCGGGCCGGGCGCCGCCGCCAGCTCCTGGGCCGCCGGCGCCAGAGCCGTCGGCGCGTACTGCTTCGGCTGCGGAGGGGGCGGGGGCGGCGGCTGTTGCTGCACCGGCGGCGAAGGCTCCCGCCGCGGCTCCGGCCGGCGTTCCGGGCGGTTGATGACCGACCACGAGGGCGGCCCGACCAGCGCGATCGGGATGATCCCGAGCATCGCGATGGGCAGGTACCCCAGCCACAGGAAGACGCCCGTGTTGGACGAGACGCCCACCGAGAACACCACGAACAGTACGAACGCGACCCACAGCAGACGGCCCGGCCACTTCGGGCCGCGGCGCATCGCCGTGCGCGCCTGCAGGATCATGAACAGCAGCGCAAGCAGCGGCAGCCCGACCAGAGCACCCAGGTAGTAGCCGTAGGCGAGCACGTTGCCGGACGGGTAGAAGATCGTCTCGAAGATGTTCTGGCCGCCGCCCAGGTACTCGCTCTGGGTGCCGATGAAGGAGCAGTACTCGCGGTTCAACGTCGCCAGATCGGCCGCGGACAGCGGGGAGCTGCCCTCGACCGCGGCGCGGTAGATCCCGGAGATGCCGTTGAACGCCAGCCACGGCAGCCCCAGCACGAAGACGAACGCGATGGCGGCGATGGCCGCGACCTGGCCGGTCTCGTACCTGTTGCCGGTGAACTTCCGCATCAGCGCGACCAGGACCGCACCGGCCACCGGGAACAAGCCGGTCAGCGCGCCCGCCGCCACCGTGGCCCAGACCCAGTCCCCCGGGCAGAAACCCGGGTTGAAGAGGGCGTGCGCCAGGGCCAGCAGCCGTTCCGCGAACGCGTTCACTGCCCGGGTCCCTTCGTGATCGGGTACTTCTTCCGGCCTCCCACCCTATTCGCACCTTGGACGCGACAGGGGACGGGCGGGTTGCGGCCGGGGTCCGAGGCACCCACCCGGGCGAGTGCGCGCGTCGGACGCCCCGGGGCGCCAGACCACGGCCGGGCGCCCGTCCTGGACGCGCCGCCGCTCGCGCCGGAAGCCCGGGACCCGCACCGCCGGCAGGACGCGCTGACCACGCCCCGTCCACGGGGCCGCTGCCGGTCACGACCGCGGCGGGCCGGCCCTGCCCGATCCACACTCACCCACCAGCTCGGACAGCAGCGTATGGGACCAGCGGTCCGACGGGCGCCGGCACGTCCGGCTCGACGATCCGGCAGGCCCCCGCAGCACAGCGCAATAACCCTCCGTGCTCGCTTGTGTACGAAGTGTCGCCCGCGAGGCCACTGATGCCGGGGTCCGGTGAGCCGGGAGAACACTGAGTTGCCCGCCGGCTCGGGATGGTTCCGACCCTCAACTCCGATGCAGGAAAGGACGATCCGGTGAACGAGGCGGGGCGCGAATCGGCGGGCGGGACTGTGCGCTGACGGCCACTTTGTGAGCCATGATGTGGGGCAGCACGGACTCGACGACGAGGAGGTCTGCCCCATGGGCCGTCACGCGGAGGAACACCAGCGCAGCCTGACCGACCCGGAGGGGTTCTGGCTGGACGCGGCCAAGGCGATCGACTGGACTCGCGAACCGTCCCAGGCTCTGGACTCGTCGAGGGCCCCACTCTTCCGCTGGTTTCCGGACGGTGAGCTGAACACTTCCTACAACGCGCTCGACCGGCACGTCGAGCGCGGTCGCGGCGAGCAGCCCGCGCTGATGTGGGACTCGCCGGTGACCGGCGTCAAGCGCGCCTACACCTACTCCGCGCTGCGGGACGAGGTCGCCCGCTTTGCCGGAGCGCTGCGCTCGCTCGGGGTCGGCAAGGGCGATCGGGTGATCATCTACCTGCCGATGGTGCCCGAAGCGGTGGTGGCGATGCTCGCCTGCGCCCGGATCGGCGCCGTGCACTCCGTGGTGTTCGGCGGGTTCGCGCCGAAGGAGCTGGCGGCACGCATCGAGGACGCGAAGCCGAAGGTGATCGTGGCCGCGTCCTGCGGCATCGAGCCGAACCGGGTGGTCGAGTACAAGCCGATCATCGACGAGGCTCTCGCCGTCACGGAGCACCAGCCGGACCGGGTTGTCGTGCTCCAGCGCGAAGCGGCGGCGGCGACGCTGGGCGAGCGCGACACCGACTGGCAGGAGCTGATCGCGGACGCCACTCCGGTGGGCCCGGTGCCGGTGGCCGCCACCGATCCGCTCTACATCCTCTACACCTCCGGCACGACCGGAAAACCGAAGGGCGTCGTGCGCGACACCGGCGGGCACGCGGTGGCGCTCGCGTGGTCGATGGGCGCGGTGTACGACATCCAGCCCGGCGACATCTGGTGGACCGCCTCCGACGTCGGCTGGGTCGTCGGGCACTCCTACATCGTCTACGCACCGCTGCTGATCGGCGCGACGACGGTGATGTACGAAGGCAAACCGGTCGGCACCCCGGACGCGGGCGCGTTCTGGCGCGTCCTCAGCGAGCACAAGGCCAAAGCCCTTTTCACGGCACCGACCGCGCTGCGCGCGATCAAGCGCGTCGACCCGGAAGCCAGGGAACTCGCGAAGTACGACATGTCGGCCTTCCGGACGCTGTTCATGGCTGGGGAACGCCTCGATCCGGAGACCCTGAACTGGGCCGCGGACAAGCTGGGCGTCCCGGTGATCGATCACTGGTGGCAGACCGAGACCGGCTGGCCGATCGCGGCGAACCCGCGTGGACTGGAACCGATGCCCGTGAAGCCCGGCTCGGCGACCAAACCGGCTCCCGGGTACGACGTGCGGATCCTGGACCAGGCCGGGAACCCGCTGCCCGCCGGGCAGGAAGGCGCGATCTGCCTCAAGCTGCCGATGCCCCCTGGCACGCTGCCGACGCCGTGGGGCGACGACGAGCGCTACGTCGAGGCGTACCTGTCGCGGTACGACGGCTATTACCTCACCGGCGATTCGGGCTACCTCGACGAGGACGGCTACCTGTTCGTCATGGGCCGCACCGACGACGTGATCAACGTGGCCGGGCACCGCCTGTCGACCGGTTCGATGGAAGCCGTGCTCGCCGCGCATCCCGCCGTCGCCGAGTGCGCGGTGATCGGGGTGCGTGACGAGCTCAAGGGGCAGCTGCCGCACGGGCTGGTCGTGCTCAAGTCCGGAGTGGACGTCGACGAGGACGACCTCAGGGCGGAACTGGTGGCGGCGGTGCGCCGGGACATCGGCCCCGTCGCCGCGTTCCGACATGTGTCTATTGTGGACGCATTGCCGAAGACGCGCTCTGGCAAGATCCTCCGCAAGACGATGCGCGGCCTTGCGGAGGGCCGCGACGAGCCCGTCCCGTCGACGATCGAGGACGCCTCGGTGCTCGACAGCCTGCGCACGATCCTGCGGGACTCGTGACAGAGTCCGATTCACCGTCCACTTGAGACCGACGGCGACTTTTGCGATGGCTTTGAAGGTCATGCCGCCACACTAGAGAGCCGCACCGACAAAAACGGCGCTCCAGCCACAAGATCGCCACCCGATCGAGTCGAACGAGTCCGATCACCCGTCTGGAGCAAGGCGGTTCGCACGGATCGCCGCATTGAGTCTTGCGTGCGCCGAATCAGTGGTCTACACCTTTAAGGGACCCGCTCCCCAACCCCGCGGAGAGTGATCCCATGCGCAGATCCCTGGCGGGACTGCTCGGCGCAACCGCGCTCGTGCTGACCGCCCTCACCCAACCCGCCGTGGCGAGCCAGCAGGCCACCGCCAACCACCCGGCCACCCGTGCGCTGGCCGACGTCATCCCGGCGCCGGCGTCGGCGAAGGCCGATCCGAGGGCCGGCTTCCGGCTGACCCCCGCCACCGCGATCGAGGCGGACCGCGGCGCCCGGCAGGTGGCCGACTACCTCGCGGGCGTGCTGCGGCCGTCGACCGGGTACCGCCTGCCGGTCGTCAGCCGCACCAAGGCACCCTCGATCGCACTCGAACTCGGACCGACCGCGCAGGTCGGCGACCAGGGCTACCAGCTGTCGGTCGCCCGCGACGGCGTGACCCTGCGCGCGAACACCAGCGACGGCCTGTTCGCGGGAGTGCAGACGCTGCGCCAGCTGCTGCCCGCGAAGATCGAATCGCGACAGGTCCAGCGTGGCCCGTGGACCCTGCCGGGTGGCGAGATCACCGACTACCCGCGCTTCGGCTACCGCGGCGCGATGCTCGACGTGGCACGGCATTTCTTCTCGGTCGACGAGGTCAAGCGGTACATCGACCAGATCGCGCAGTACAAGATCAACCGGCTGCACCTGCACCTGGCCGACGACCAGGGCTGGCGCATCGAGATCAAGAGCTGGCCGCGACTGGCCACCTACGGCGGCAGCACCGAGGTCGGCGGCGGTCCCGGCGGGTACTACACGCAGGACCAGTACGCGGACCTGGTCGCCTACGCCGCCTCCCGGCACATGACGGTGATCCCGGAGATCGACATGCCGGGGCACACCAACGCCGCGCTCGCCTCCTACCCGGAGCTGAACTGCGACGGGGTCGCCCCGCCGCTCTACACCGGTATCGAGGTCGGGTTCAGCTCGTTCTGCGTGAACAAGGACATCACCTACGAGTTCCTCGACGACGTGATCGGCGAGCTGGCCGCCCTGACCCCGGGGCAGTACCTGCACATCGGCGGCGACGAGGCCCACTCGACGACGCCCGAGGACTACCGGAAGTTCATGGACCGGGTGCTGCCGATCGTGGCGAAGCACGGCAAGCTCGCGCAGGGCTGGCACGAGATCGCCCAGACGAACCTGCCGGTGTCCGCGGTGCCGCAGTTCTGGGACACCGACGGTGTGGACGCCGGTACGACCGCCGCGGCCGCGGCGGGCAACAAGATCCTGATGTCTCCCGCGAACAAGGCCTACATCGACCAGAAGTACGACGAGAACAGCCCGCTCGGCCTGCACTGGGCCGGGTACAGCGAGGTCGACGACTCCTACGACTGGGACCCGTCGACGGCCGTGCAGGGGGTCGGCGAATCATCCGTCGCCGGCGTCGAGGCTCCACTGTGGTCGGAGACCCTGACCGACAGCGACGACATCGAGTTCATGGCCTTCCCGCGCCTGCCCGGTATCGCGGAGATCGGCTGGTCGCCGAAGTCCACCCACGACTGGGCCGCTTACCGCGAACGGCTGGCGCAGCAGGCGCCGCGATGGGAGGTGCAGGGAATCGACTTCTACCGGTCACCCCAGGTCGACTGGCGGTAGACGCGCGGTAACACCTTCGAACCTGTTGTTCACCTGGTAGACACCGTCTACTAATCTTGATGGACAGTGTCTACCGGGTGAACAGCGGATGTCGGAGGGTTGCATGGGCTACCAGAGGTTCGTCGCCGTGGGCGACAGCTGCGCCGAGGGACTCCACGACCCCTACCCCGGCACCAACATCTTCCGGGGCTGGGCCGACCTCGCCGCCGCCACACTGGCCGCGGACGATCCGGCGTTCCGCTACGCCAACCTGGCCGTGCGCGGCCGTCGCCTGGACCAGATCATCGTCGAGCAGATCCCGTCGGCGCTGGACCTCCAGCCGGACCTGGTGGCGCTCTTCGGCGGCGCCAACGACGTCATGACCCGCACGTACCGCGCGGAGGTCGTCGCGAAACGGGTGGACGCGGCGATCCGGATGCTCACCCGGAACACGCCCACCGTCGTCGTCTTCACCCTCAGCGACATCTCCGGCCGGGTGCCGGGCCTGCTGCGCATCCGCCGCCGCCTGGAGGCGCTCAACGAGGCCATCCACACCTCGGCGGCCAGGTACGGCGCCCAGGTGGTCGACCTGTGGGGTGAGGAGGCGGTCGACGACCTGCGGTACTTCGGCCCTGACCGGCTGCACCTGTCCGAGTACGGCCACCGCAGGCTCGCCGCGCACCTGCTGACCCGGCTGGGCGTCGACTACGAGCCGGCGTGGCTCGAACCGTTGCCCGGTGATCCGCTGCGCCCCGGCCTGCGCGGGCACGTCGGCTGGGTGTGGCGGGAGGTGCTGCCGGTGATGGCAACACGCACGCGCAACTGGTTCACCGGCCGTTCCCCCGGCGACGGCTTCGCGCCGAAGCGCCCCGACCTGCTGCCCGTCATCGCCGACGAGTTGGCCCTGTGGAAAACGATCCCCGGCAACGCCTGATCGGCAGCGCCGTCGCCGTTCTCACGAGCGAGGGCGTCGAAGCCGTGACCCTCCGCCGGATCGCGCGCGAGGCAGGCGTTTCGCACGGCGCTCCGCTGCGGCACTTCGCCGGGCGATCCGAACTGCTCGCGGCCGTGGCGGCGTCCGGATTCGCGGAACTGCACCGGCGCGCCGCCGACCTGCCGGAAAACGGTCCGCAGCAACGGTTGCTGACCGCGTGCCGTCGTTACCTCGACTTCGCGCTGGAAAACCCGGCGATGTTCGAGCTGATGTTCCGGCCCGACCTGATCGACGTGCGGGACCCCGGGCTGGCGAGGGTGAGCGGCGCGGTGTTCGAGCAGTTCCTGGACCTCGTGACCCGGGCTCAGGAGGTCGGCTGGCGCCGGGGAACGGCGTCTCGCCCGCTGGCCGCGTCACTGTGGGCGGCGCTGCACGGCCTCGCGGCACTGTGGCTGCGCGGCGGACTCGCGTCGGCCGCCGAGTCCGCCGATGTGGAGCACACGCTCGCCGTCACGCTCAACACGTACCTGCGGCCGTGACTTCCGGACATCCGGGCCGCCGGGCTGGCAGAGTGGTCCCGTGAACGCCGTTGTCGATCTGCGCCCGCCCGCGAACCTCGTCAGTCGCAAGGCCGTGCCGTTCTGGACCGCGCGGGCGGCGATCGGCTGGGTCGTCGTCCTCGCCGGTGAAGGCGTGTGGCTCGCGCTGACCGGCTGGTTCCCGCTCGTCGTCGTCCTGGTCGTCACCGCGGTGCTGGCGATCGCGCACCTGGCGGTCATGCCACGGTGGCGGTTCCGCGTGCACCGGTGGGAGACCACGGCCCAGGTCGTCTACACACAGTCCGGATGGATCAACCAGGAGCGCCGGATCGCGCCGGTGTCCCGGATCCAGACGGTCGACACCGAGCGCGGTCCGCTGGAGCGGCTGTTCGGGCTGGCGAATCTGACGGTCACGACGGCGTCGGCGCGTGGTCCGGTGCAGATCCACGGCCTGGACTACGACCTCGCCCAGCGCCTGACCCAGGAACTGGCGACCAACACGCAGGACACGCCAGGGGACGCGACGTGAACGGCGAGTGGAACCGCCTGAACGCGCGCATGCTCGCGGTCCACCCGGTCCAAGAGGTCGTGCGACTGCTGCCCGTGCTGATCGGTGTGCTGTTCATCGGCCGCGGCGGGCAGGGCCAGATCTGGAGTCTCGTCGGCCTGGGCCTGGCGATCGCGGCCGGCTTGCTGCGCTGGTTCACCACGACCTACCAGATCACCGCCGACCACGTCCGCGTGCGGCGCGGCCTGCTCAGCCGCAAGGAACTGTCCGTGCCGCGGGACCGGATCCGCACGGTGGACCTGACTTCCCGTCCCCTGCAACGGATTCTCGGACTGAGCCGGGTCGTGATCGGCACCGGGCGCGCCGACCGGACGGGGTCGGAGGGTGTCACGCTCGACTCGCTGGCGACGGCGGAGGCGTCGCGGTTGCGCGAAGAGCTGCTGCACCGGCGCACCGAGCCGACCGCGGGGCTGGTCGACGTGCTGGCCGAACTGCAGCCGTCGTGGGTGCGGTTCGGTCCGTTCACGCTGTCCGGGATCGCCGCGATCGGTGTCGTGGTCGGGTCGCTGGCCAACCTGTTCAACGAGGTGCGCCTCGACGAGGACGATTTCGGGATGCTCCAGTCGTTTCTGGGGCGGGTCGCGTCGGCGCCGGTGTGGGTCCTGGTGATCGGGCTGGTGGTGCTGACCGCGGTGCTGGTGTCCGTGTTGTCGGTGGTCGCGTACGTCCTCGCGTTCTGGAACTTCCGGCTGGCGCGCGGCGAGGGCACGCTGCGGGTGACGCGTGGCCTGCTCACCACCCGGCAGACCACGATCGAACTGCGCCGTCTGCGCGGGGCCGAGATCAGCGAACCGCTGCTGCTGCGGGCCGCGAAAGGCGCACGGTGCTCGGCGATCACGACGGGGCTGCGCGGTGAGCACAGCAGTTCGGTGCTGCTGCCGCCCGCGCCACGGCCGGTGGCGCATCGCGTCGTGAGCGATGTCCTGGACGACCCGGCGGCTTCGTCGGACGAGCTGACCAGGCACGGCCCGCGGGCTCACCTCCGCCGGTACACCAGGGCGTTTCTGTTCGCGACGGGGGTGACGGCAGCGCTCGTGGTGCTGTGGCGGCTCGCGGACTGGCCGGCGTGGCCGTGGCAGGTCGCGCTCGTCCTGTTCCCGGCCGGCGCGCTGCTGGCCGAGGACCGCTACCGCAACCTCGGGCACGCGCTGACCGGCGGGAAACTGGTGTTCCGGCAGGGCAGCCTGGTGCGGCGGCGGCAGGTGCTGTCGACGGACGGTGTGATCGGCTGGGTGTTCCACCGGTCGTTCTTCCAGCGGCGCGCGGGACTCCTGTCGCTGACCGCGACCACGGCGGCGGGCAGGCAGCACTACACGGGTGTCGACATTCCGGCGACGGAAGCGGTCGCACTGGCGGACGCCGCGGAACCGGGCCTGCTGGAGCCGTTCCTGATCCGGCGGTAGGGACAACCCGACCGCGAACCGGCCGGTGCGCCGCAGGGATCTCCGCACCCGCTCCGCGAAGACTGCCGGTACGGGTGCTCCGACGCGGATCCGCCCGCCGCTCATCGGACTCGGGCTCGTCACGGTCGCTTTCCTCGCCTGCGCACTGCCGCCCTACCTCGGGCTGGACCCGGCGCGATCACGTGTGCCGACACGTCCGGACGTGGGTTCCACTACCCGCTGCTGGTGACGCGCATCCTGCTGGGCAGCGTCGTGCTGGTGACCGCGGCGCTGCAACTGTGGCCGTGGCTGCGGCGGACCCGGCCTGCGGCGCACCGGTGGAGCGGGCGGATCTACGTGGCCACGGCGGTCCCGGCGGGTCTCGCGGCGCTCGCCGGAAGCCGCGCCAGGTGGCGGACGCGCGAAAGCAAGCTCTGACCGGCGCCTGACCATCAGCGAAAGGAGACCTGTCGGTACCTCGTGGCAAAATCAGCACGTGCAGATCGGGATGCTGGGACCGTTCGAGGTTCGCACGGCGGAGGGCGCTTTCGCCGACGTGCCGGGCGCCCGGTTGCGTGCGCTGGTGGCCGCTCTCGCGCTGGAGCCGGGGCGGGTGGTTCCGAAGGCGACGCTCGTCGACTGGATCTGGGGTGAGCAGCCGCCAGCGGAAGCGGCGAACGCGTTGCAGCGTCTGGTTTCCCGGCTGCGGAAGGCGCTGCCCGACGGGCTGGTCGAGGGGCAGACCGGCGGCTACCGGCTGATGGTCGAACCCGACGCCGTCGACGCGGTGCGGTTCGAACGGCTCGTCGGCCTGGCCCGCGACGATGAGGGGCCGCGGCGGGCGAAGCTGCTGCGGGAAGCCCTTTCCCTGTGGCGCGGCGCTCCGATGCAGGACATCGATCTCACGGAGAGCGCGGCCTTCGACGCCGTCGTCACCCGGCTCGAAGGGCTGCGCCTGACCGCGCTGGAGGACCGGTTCGAGATCGAGGTGGGCCTCGGTCGCGGTGCGGAGGTCGTCGCGGAGCTGACCGACGTGGCGGCCGCTCATCCGATGCGGGAACGGCTCGCCGCCGCGCTGATGCGTGCCCTCGTCGCGGCCGGGCGGGACGCCGACGCGCTGCTCGTGTACCAGCGCACGCGCGAAGCGCTGGCCGAAGAGCTGGGCGTCGACCCGTCACCGGAGCTGTCCGAGGTGCACGTCGCGCTGCTGCGGGGCGAGCTGGGGCGGCGGGAGGAACCTCGACGGACCAATGTGCGCGCCGAGCTGACCAGTTACGTCGGTAAGGAGGCGGACGTCGCCGCGGTCCGGGAACTCGTGGCCGGGCACCGGCTCACCACCCTGATCGGGCCGGGTGGCTCGGGCAAGACCCGGCTGGCCACGGAGACCGCGCGCACCCTGCTCGGGGACCTGCGCGACGGGGTCTGGCTGGTGGAGCTGGCCCCCGTCGCCGCGGACGGCGACAAGGCGAGCGGCCTCGGGGGCAGCGAGAACAACATCGCACAGGCGACGCTCGCGGGGCTCGATCTCCGGGACGCGCTGTTCGTCGACGCGTCGAACGTGGAGCCGACGGAGCGACTCGTCGCGGCGCTCCGCGAGCGGGAGACGCTGCTGGTTTTGGACAACTGCGAGCACGTGATCGAGTCGGCGGCGAAGTTCACCCACCGGCTGCTCGGGGAGTGCCGCCGGCTGCGGATACTGGCCACGAGCAGGGAACCGCTCGGCATCACCGGTGAGGCGCTGTGGCCGGTCGCGCCGCTGGCCCTGCCGGACGGGGACGCCGGATCCGAAGCGATCGAGGCCGCGCCCGCGGTCCGGCTGCTGCGGGAGCGGGCCGGCGCGGTGCGCAAGGACCTCCGACTCGACGCCCGTACCTCGTCGACACTGCTGCGCGTCTGCCGGGCGCTGGACGGGATGCCTCTGGCGATCGAACTGGCCGCGGCCCGGTTGCGCACCATGTCCCTCGACCAGCTCGCCAAGCGGCTCGACGACCGGTTCCGTCTGCTCACCGGCGGCAGCCGCGCCGCGTTGCCCCGGCACCGGACGCTGCGCGCGATGGTCGACTGGAGCTGGGAACTGCTGACCGGCGCGGAACGGACGGTCCTGCGCAGGCTCTCGGTGTTCTCGGGCGGCGCGAGTCTGGAAGCGGCCGAACAGGTCTGCGCGGGCGAAGCCGTCGAGCCGGAGGACGTTCTCGACCTGCTCACCGCGCTGACCGAGAAATCACTGCTGGTCGCCGCCGGAGGGGACGCGCCACGCTACCGGATGCTCGGCACCATCAAGGAGTACGCCGCGCAACGCCTGGCCGAGGCGGGCGAGACGGAACTGGCGCGCCGGGCGCACCTCGCCTACTTCACGGGGCTCAACGAGGCCGCGGACCAACGGCTCCGCCGCGCGGACCAGGTGGCCTGGCTCGCCACGCTCACCGCCGAGCACGACAACATCAGCGCCGCGATGCGGGGCGCGCTCGCGGCGGGCGAGGCGCGACCGGCGATGCGGCTCGCGGCGGCGGCGGGCTGGTACTGGTGGCTCAGCGGGCACCGGGCCGAAGGCATGGAGCTGATCCGGGCGGCCATCGACCTGCCGGGGGAGGTTCCCGACGAGATCCGGGCCATGGTGTACGGGCTCGTCGTGCAGTTCATGAGTTCCGGTCTCGGCGACGAGCGCCTCGTGGCGGAGTGGATCCACAAGGCGTACGAGATCGGCACGCGCAACGCGGACGTGCACCCGCTGATCGGCTTGGTCGTCCCGCTGGAGCGCATGTTGCGGGCGCCGGAGGAGGTCATTCCCGCGTGGGAATCGTTGCTGGACAACGAGGATCCGTGGGCGCGCGCGCTGGCGCGGTTGCACCTCGGCAAGATTCGGATCGTGCTCGGTCACCCCGGCCGGGAAGCGGACACGTACCTGGAGACGGCGCTCGCCGAGTTCCGGGCGCTGGGCGAGCGGTTCGGGATCTCGTTCGCCCTGGGCGAGCTGGCCGAACGGATGGCCACCCGCGGCGACTTCGCCGCGGCCTGTGAGTACTACGAACAGGCGGTCGCGGTCGTCACCGAAGTCGGTTCCACCGAGGACGTCATCCGGCTGCGGGCGCGGCAGGCCCAGCTGTACTGGCTGCAGGGCGAAGAGGAAGCGAGCGCGGCCGCCTTGGCGGAAGCCCAGCGGTGCGGGAAACGGGTCACGTGGCCGAGCGCGCTGGTGATCCTGGCGCTCGCGGAGGCGGACCTCGCCCGCTGGCGGGGCGACTCGGCGGAAGCGGTCCGGCAGCTCGATTCCGCCACGTCTCTGCCGGGCGAGGAAGCGAAACAGGCGAACATCCGCGCCATCACCTGCGACGCGCGGGGTTACCTCGCCGACGATCTCGCCGAGTCGCGCCGGCACCGCGCCGCGGCCTGTGCGGCCGCGACCGAGGCGGGGCATCCGCCGGTGATCGCGCTGGTCCTCATCGGTGTCGCGGATCTGGCCCTGCGGCAGGAACAGTACGAGCAGGCGGCGCGGCTGCTCGCGGCGAGCGCCGCGGTCCGCGGACTGCAGGACCGGTCCCTTCCGGACGTGGCGCGGATCGAGCAGGCAGCGCGAAGCCGCCTCGGCGACACGAGGTACGCCGAGGCGGCCGGGGAGGGTGCGGAGACGAACTGGAACCAGCTCGTCGAGGTCACGCTCGCTTCTTGAACGTGGACAGCGCCCACGCGTACCCGACGATGGCGATGCCGAGGCACCAGGCGATGGCGGCGATCGCGTAACCGGTGGACGGCGCGCCGTTGAGCAGCCCGCGCAGGGTTTCGATGATCGGCGTGAAGGGCTGGTACTCCGCGAACTCCCGGAGACCCGGCCCCATCTTCTCCGCCGGCACGATCGCGCTGCTGAAGAACGGCAGCAGCACCAGCGGCACGGCGGCCATGCCCGCGGTTTCGGGGGTCTTCGCCGCCAGGCCCAGCGCGATGGTGAACCAGCCGGCCGCGAGGCCGAGCAGCACGACCATCCCGGCCACGCCGAGCCAGTCGAGGAAACCCGCCGCGGGGCTGAATCCCAGCAGCAACGCCACCCCCACGAGCGCGACGATGGCGATCAGGTTGGTCAGCAGACTGGCGACGGCGTGCCCGGTCAGGACCGCGCCGCGGGAGACGTCCATGACCTTGAACCGGTTGATGATCCCCTTCGTCATATCGGAGTTCACCGACGTTGCCACGCCGCCGAGCCCGTAGCAGACGGCCATCAGCATGAGGCCCGGTGTCGCGTAGTCGACGTAGTCGACGCCGACGCTGAACGCGTCGCCGAGCATGTACACGAACATCAGCATGACCACGATCGGCATCAGGACCGCGTTGAACACCGAGGTCGGGTTGCGGGCGAGGTGCTTGAAGTTGCGGCGCAACATCACCAGGGAGTGGGACTGGGTGCTCATGGCGCGACTGCCTCCGTGTCGTGGCCCGTCAGGGCGAGGAAAACGTCATCGAGGTCGGGGGTGTGGACGGAGAACTCCTCGGCGCTGATCGCGTGCTCGTCGAGCCTGTCCAGCAAGGCACGCAGCGACTGCGATCCGCCGTCGCTGGGCACCCGCAGGGCCAGTGCCTCGTCGTCGCGGGTGGCGCCGGCGAAGGCCAGCGCGGCCGCGTCGAGTTCGGCCACGGTGGTGAAGCGGAGCCGGACGTGCGTCCCGGGGACCTGCCGTTTCAGGTCGTCCGGGGTCCCCTGGGCGACGAGCCTGCCCTTGTCCAGCACCGCGATCCGGTCGGCGAGCTGGTCGGCCTCGTCGAGGTACTGGGTGGTGAGGAAGATGGTGACGCCGTCGGCCACCAGCTCACGGATGATCGTCCACATGGTGCGGCGACTGCGGGGGTCCAGCCCGGTCGTCGGCTCGTCGAGAAAGATGATCCGCGGGTGGCCGACGAGCGTCATCGCCAGGTCGAGCTTCCGCCGCATGCCACCGGAGTACGTCGACGCGGGCTTGCGCGCCGAGTCCACCAGGTCGAAGCGTTCCAGCAGATCGGCGACCATCCGATCGCCCCTGCCCGTGACGGCGCGGTTGAGGTCGGCCATCAGCTGCAGGTTCTCCTGACCCGTCAGCAGCTCGTCCACGGCAGCGAACTGGCCGGTGACCCCGATCGCCGCGCGCACCGCCGTGGCCTCGGTGGCGATGTCGTGCCCGGCGACGCGGACCGTCCCGCCGTCGGCTTTCGTCAACGTGGTCAGCACGTTGACCGTTGTCGTCTTGCCCGCCCCGTTGGGGCCGAGCAGGGAGAAGACCGAGCCCGCGCGGACCTCGAAATCGATGCCGTCGAGCACGACCTTGTCCCCGAACGTCTTGCGCAGTCCGGAGACCGCGATCGCTGGAGTGTTCATGCGACCACCATCGGCGCCCGCGCTGACAGGGGACCGCCACGACCCTGACACGGCCGCTGACACGGAGGAGGCCGGCCGGCTCAGTGGTACCGGCGGGTGGCTTCCCGGATGGCGGCGTACGAGATGCGTTCCTGCTCCAGCCGGACGGAGCTGCCCAGGGCACCCTCCACCAGGTCTGTGTAGAGGTCGGCCTCGTCCGGGAGGAGCGCTTCGAGGTGCTCGTTCGTCGGGTTGGGCTCGTTCACCCATTGACCTTCGTGGGCGAGCAGCGTCGCGCGGTCCATGAGCATGGAGCGGCCCCTCGAGGTGCGGTGCACGCTGTTCATGATCGCGAACCCCGTGCGTGTCGATGTCACGGCCGGCCGGCCGCGGCCGGGACGCCGCATAGCCTCGCCGAAGATCACAGCGTCCTCGACGGGCGGGGAAGCCACATGGGTGTTCTCGTTCTCGACGACGAACACGGTGCGCGCCGCCGGCGGCGTGACGGCCGGTTCCGCCACCCGGACGGCGAGTTCACCGCCGGACAGGCGGCAAAACCGGACGCAGGCGGGCTTCTGGCGGAAGCGGTACCGGCCCGCGAAATCGGACGGCGGTCTGCTGTGCTCGACGCGCTCCTCCGGTCCGCACGTCCCGCCGCACCCCGAGCACGGCGCCGTGCCGTCGAATTCGAAGGTGAGCGCCGGGGCGGGGCGGACGACTCGATGGGGGACAGGATGTCCATCACGCGGCGGTTTTTCCAGCCACACCTGGTCGTCGAGGAACGTGCGCAGCTGTTCCGACAGCAACCGCGCCGTCGCCTGGGTGCGTTCGGTTCGAAGATTGTTCAGCCGGGATTCGGTGCCGACGAACGACCGTGCCCGAAGAGAATCGACCCGGGTCAACCGCCACGCCGGATCGTTGCGGCGCAGGAAGTCGAGTTCGTCGAACTCCATGTTTCCCCGGCCCGCGTCACGCTGCCGTCGGCGGCATGACGGTGTGGAGGAGCCGCCGGATCCGGTCGAGGTCGACGTCGGTCTCCAGCCGGTTCTCCTCCGGCATCTCGTCCACGAGGGGTTCGATGCCGAACAGCAGGCGGGGGAGCGTCGGGTGGATGGCGAGGCCGATCAGTTCGTTCGCCGCGACCTCCGCCTGGTCGGCCGGGAGACCCGAGCTCGCCACCAGGTGTGACGCGAGAGCGTCGGCCGTGGCCCCGAAAACCGCGTCATGGAGGCCCGCCGCCAGGTCTGGCAGCCGGTCCGCCTCGGCGATGCCGAGACGGAGCATCCGGGCGACCGAGGACCACCGCAACAGCTGGACGAAGCGCCCGCAGTACCGCACGACCGCTTCCGGTGGATGCGCGGAGTACTCGGCGGGCGCCCCCATCCGCGCTCCGAACAGGACACGGATGCGCTCGACGACGGCGAGGAACAGCGCGTCCTTGGTCGGGAAGTGCGCGTACAGGGAACGCTTCGACGTTTCCGCGCGTGCCGCGAGCGCGTCCATGGAGGTCCGCTCGAAGCCGTCCTCCAGGAACGCGAGCTTCGCCGTGTCGAGGATGTGCTCGCGCAGCGCTTCCCCGCGTCGGGCCATGACATCCACCTCAAGTATACGGTACAGTCGAGTTTACCTCGGTTCCAGTGCTGACGGGAGTCATCATCCATGATTGCGATTAGCGGCCCCACCGGGCAGATCGCGGGCGAACGCGCCACCACTCCACCCAGGGACGACCGATGACACTGATCTGCATCGAAGAGCACGCGATCGACCAGCCGATCGCCGACGCGGCCGGCCCCGTCCTCGCCCGTGAAGCGCCGTACCTGCGCATGCAGAGCTCCAGCTCCTCCCCCGTGCGGCCGGGGCCAGGCCGTCGCACCGCCGTCGACATGCCGGAAGCGATCCGCCTCGGCACCGACCTGGGGCAGGAACGCATCGACCGGATGGACGAGCACGGCATCGACATGCAGATCGTCTCCTGGACCAGCCCGATCCAGCTGGTTCCCGGCGACCAGGCGATCGGCCTGTGCCGAGCGGCCAACGACAGACTCTCGAAGGCCGTCGCCGCGCGCCCCGGCCGGCTCCAGGGGCTGGCGGCCCTGCCGTGGCAACAGCCCACCGCCGCGGTCGACGAGCTCGACCGCGCCGTGACCGACCTCGGCCTGCGCGGCGTCCTGATCCTGGGACGCCCCGGCACCGGCTTCCTCGACGATCCGGTGTACCAGCCCGTCCTGGACCGCATCGCCGCGCTGCGGGTGCCGCTCTACGTGCACCCGTTCTACCCGGTTCCGCAGGTCCAGCAGGCGTACTACGCGGGCTTCGCCGACAAGGTGAGCGCGGAACTCTCGCTGGGCGGATGGGGCTGGCACCACGAGGCGGGGATCCACGTCCTGCGGCTCATCCTCGCGGGCGTCTTCGAACGCCTCCCCCACCTGCAGGTCATCAGTGGGCACTGGGGCGAGATGGTCCCCTTCTACCTCAGCCGCCTCGACGACGTCCTGTCCCCGGGCGACACCGGGCTGTCGCGGACGATCACCGAGACCTACCGCTCGAACGTGTGGGTCACCCCGAGCGGGATGTTCCACCGGCCCCAGTTCGACTTCATCCGCACGGTGCTGGGACTCGACCGGCTGATCTGGTCGGTCGACTACCCCTTCCTCCACCTCGACGGCACGCGCGAGTTCCTCGACGACCTCGACCTCACGGCCGGGGAACGGGAGAAGATCACCCACCGCAACGCGGAGCACCTGTTCCGGCTGAACGACGCCTAGCGACCCGGCAGGTGGCGTCCCCCGTGCGAGCTACAGCGAAGTGTCCACCGCGCGGTGACGACCCGGGCCGTGGTTTTCCCTAGCGTTTCGGGCAACCGCAGCGCTCAGGCTGCCGCTGGGAACCAACGCACGTTCACCGACCCACTCGTGGAGTACTGATGTTCCGCAACGCCAAGTCAACCGCTGTCGCCGCACTGTTCTGCGCACTGACCGGGTCGGCGCTGACAGCGTGCGACGAGGCTTCGGAGGCCGATGCCCCGGCGCCGGTGAGCGCGGCCGGTGACACCGCTGGAGAGCCGATCTCCGGGACGACGAAGATCACCGTCGCCGGCCGGTCGGTGAACGTGTCCTGTTCGGGTACTCCGGTCGACGGCACGCCGGTCGTGGTCCTGATGGCCGGGCTCGGGGACGGCCTGGACAAGATGGCGGGCCTGCAGCAGACGCTGAGCGAGAAGGGCCGGGCCTGTTCCTACGACCGGCTCGGCGAAGGCGCGAGCGACCAGCCCGGGGGCGTGCAGACCTTCGACAGTTCCGGCGCCATCCTCACCGGGGTGCTCGACCGCGTCGCCGGTGACGAACCGGTCGTGCTGGCCGGGCACTCCCTGGGCGGGCTGATCGCCGCCCGCTACGCCCCCGGCCACCAGGACCGGGTCGCGGGACTGGTGCTGATGGACGCCACCCCCTCGACCATCCTCGCCGACACCACCGCCGCGATCCCCGAATCGGCCACCGGTCCGGCGGCCGAGCTGCGGGCGCAGAGCCTCGCGGTGTACGGCGGGCAGAACCCGGAGCAGCTGACCATCGAGGACGGTGAGGTGGGCTACGCCGGGGACATCCCGGTGGAAGTGATCCAGCACGGGCAGCACTACCTCGCCGAGATCCCCGAGTACGGGGACGCGCTGGAACGGGCGTGGGCCGAGGGCCAGGACAAGTGGCTCGATCTGTCCAGCCGCAGCGAGCCCTCCACCGCGTCGGCCAGCGGCCACTACATCTACGTCGACCAGCCCGACGTCGCCGTCCAGGCCATCCAGCGCGTCACCGCCGCGGCCGCGGAATAGTCCGACGGGCCCGGGTTTCCCCGCAGGAGCACGGGCCCGTCGCCGGTCAGGCGTCCACTCGCCGGAGTTCGAGCACCGGGATGACCCGGCTGGTTCTGTGCTGGTAGTCGAACTGGGGCAGCGTGGCGGCCAGCTTCGCGTAGAGGCGGTCACGCTCGGCGCCGGTGACCGGCCGGGCGACCAGACGTAGATCCGGCCGGCCTCCACCAACGGCACGAGCGGAGTGGTTCGCCGTGCACCCGATTTCGCGCCGACGTGGTGCAGCAACAACAGCGGCACGCCGTCGACTGCACCGCCCGCCCTGCCACCGCTCCGCCGGAACTCGGCGATGACCTTCGTGTTGGTCTCGTCGAAGCGGCTCACGTCGTCATCCTGTTCTCCGAGCGGTCTTTGCACTCAAGTGCGGATAGTGTCCTCGTCGCTGTTGCACTGGTGTGCAAAATGTCCAGGCGGCTGGAGTGGTCACGACGGGCACCACCGACGGGCGCGCACCGCGTTCAACCACTTCGCGACGAAGAGCGACGTCGCGGTCGAATGGGCTCTCGCCGACGTGCGCAGGCGTCGGACGCCGCCAAGGCGACGATGGCGCAGGGCGGCGGTGTGCTCGACCGCCTTCGCGCCTACTTCCACGAGCTCGCCACCATCACCGAGGCGCCGGCCGGCCGAAACCCGGGAGATGCTCTTCGGCTACCTGCGCGCCGGCGGACCGGTCCTGAACCGCACGCCGATGGCCCAGGAGCTGCGGGGAGGGCTGGCCGGCCACGGACCGACCGGGGCCACCGCCAGGTCCGAGCTCGCCGCTGAGATCCTCTACGACGTCTACCCGGGAGTGCTCTGGCGCTGGATGCGCGACGCCCCCGCCCCGCCGGGCGCCTTCACCGCCCGACTCGACGCGGCCGTCGACATCGCGATCCAGGGCGTCGCCGGAGTCTTCGCGGGACTGGACGACTCAACCGGACGCTGAGCGAGAGACCGCCTGCCGACCCGGGAGCGCCCGGCTCAGCAACTCCAGATCCCACGCGGGTTCCCGCAGGTCGGACCGGTTCGACGCCCGCAACCCGTCCATCGCCAGGTGCAGGTGCCTGCGCCACATCGACGGTGCGACGTGCTGCGTGGTCTCGGAGACACAGCCACTCGCCCACAGCAACACGAGCAGGTCGGCGCCCGTGACGTCGGGACGTACCGCGCCCGCCTCCTGCGCGCGCAGCAGAACCTGGTGCGCGAGCCCGCAGATCTCGTTGTGCGCGACCTCGGTGCGGTTGTCGCCGGGGAACCGGCGCGCCAGGAAGTCGGCGAACGCCCGATCTCCGGCCTGCGCCGTACACAGCACTTCCAGCAGACCGCGAAACGCCTCCCACGGGTCCTCCTGGCCGAGCGAGGCCGTCATCTCGTCGATCACGCGGCGCAGCTTCGGTTCGAGCACGGTCCACAGGAGTTCCAGGCGCGTGGGGAAGTGCCGGTAGAGGGTGCCGACCACCAAGCCCGCCTCCCTGGCGATGCCGTCGAGCGCGGCTTCCGCACCTCGTTCGGCGAACGCGCGACGGGCGCATTCGAGAAGCCGCTGACGGTTGCGGTGCGCATCCCTGCGCGCGGACGGCGGAGCGTCACGGGAGGACATGAGGTCACCGTAGCAAAAGTGTGATATGCCTCAACTTTGAGCATTGTCTCATCTTTGCTAGCTTGCTCTCGCGTCGAAAATGAGAACACACTCATTTTATGGAGGAGACCGGCATGGCGAAACTTGACGGGAAGGTCGCGGTGATCACCGGCGCGACCTCGGGACTGGCACTGGCGACGGCGAAGCTGTTCGTCGCGGAGGGCGCGCACGTGGTCATCACCGGTCGGCGCCAGGACCGGCTGGACGCCGCGGCGGCCGCGATCGGCCACGACGTGACCGGCGTGGTCGGTGACGTCGGTGAGATCGCCGACGTGGTCCGCCTCGCCGACGTCGTGGCGGCCCAACTGGGCCGGGTCGACGTCCTCGTCGCGAGCGCCGGGGTCTGGAACTGGAACGAGCACATCGGCGACGTGACCGAGGAGTCGTTCGACGCCGTGTTCGGCGTGAACGTGCGCGGCACGTTCTTCACCGTGCAGAAACTCCTGCCGCTGCTGTCCGATGGCGCCTCGATCGTGCTGGTCGGCTCGGGTGCCGCCGAGAAGGGCGATCCGGGAACCACGATCTACGCGGCGAGCAAGGCCGCGCTGCGGTCGTTCGCCCGCACCTGGACCACCGACCTGAAGGAGCGGGGAATCCGGGTCAACGTCCTCAGCCCCGCCGCGATCGACACTCCGGCGTTCGCGGACCTCCCACCCGGATTTCGCGATCAGATCGCCACGCTGGTGCCCCTCGGCCGTCTCGGCGCCGAACGCGAAATCGCCACCGCGGCGCTGTTCCTCGCGTCCGCGGACTCCAGCTTCGTGAGCGGAATCGACCTGCCCGTCGACGGCGGGATCGGCCAGGTCTGACAGCGTGCCTTCGCGCCGCCCCGAGAACTTCCGGGACAGGTGATGGCAATCACGCGCGTTCGCGGGCTCGACGAGACACGCCACCACAGCGACCGTCCCGCGGATCCGGCCGGTTCCGCTACGCCGGATCCGGCGTAGTCTGCCGACGATCGCAGAGAAAGGACACACGAGCTGGTGCACGAGACGTTGGAGCCGGTCTACGACCAGGTGGTCGGCCGCAATCCGGGAGAAGTCGAGTTCCACCAAGCGGTGCGGGAGGTGTTGGACAGCGTCGGACGCGTCATCGGCAAGCACCCCGAATACGCCCGCGCCAAGATCATCGAACGCATCTGCGAGCCCGAACGGCAGATCACGTTCCGCGTCGCGTGGCAGGACGACCACGGCGAGGTCCACATCAACAGGGGCTTCCGGATCGAGTTCAACAGCGCGTTGGGCCCCTACAAGGGCGGACTGCGTTTCCACCCGTCGGTGTACCAGGGCATCGTCAAGTTCCTCGGCTTCGAGCAGGTCTTCAAGAACGCGCTGACCGGGCTGCCGATCGGTGGCGGCAAGGGTGGTTCCGACTTCGATCCGAAGGGCCGCTCGGACCGGGAGATCATGGCGTTCTGCCAGAGCTTCATGACCGAGCTCTACCGGCATCTCGGCGAGTACACCGACGTCCCCGCGGGTGACATCGGCGTCGGCAGCCGCGAGATCGGCTACCTGTTCGGTCAGTACAAGCGCATCACGAACCGGTACGAGTCCGGCGTGCTGACGGGCAAGGCCGAGGCGTTCGGCGGTTCCCACATCCGCACCGAGGCGACGGGTTACGGCGCGGCGTTCTTCGTCAGGGAGATGCTCGCCGCGCGCGGTGAGTCCTTCGACGGCAAACGCGTGATCGTTTCGGGCTCCGGCAACGTCGCGATCTACACGATGGAGAAGGTCCAGGAACTCGGCGGGCTCGTCGTCGCCTGCTCCGACTCCGACGGCTATGTCGTCGACGAGTCCGGAATCGACGTCGCGCTCGTCAAGCAGCTCAAGGAGATCGAGCGGGGCAGGCTCGCCGAGTACCCGTCGCGGCGGCCCAGCGGCAAGCACATCGCCCAGCGCCAGGTGTGGGAAGTGCCGTGCGACGTGGCGATGCCCAGCGCGACGCAGAACGAGATCACCGGCAAGGAGGCGCAGCTGCTCGTCCGCAACGGCTGCATCGCCGTCGGTGAGGGCGCCAACATGCCGACGACGCCCGAGGGCATCGGCGTGTTCCGCGAGGCCGGTGTCGCGTTCGCCCCCGGCAAGGCGGCCAACGCCGGTGGTGTCGCGACGTCGGCGCTGGAAATGCAGCAGAACGCCTCGCGCGACTCGTGGTCCAGGGAGTTCACCGAGCAACGGCTCGAGCAGATCATGGTCGGCATCCACGCCCGCTGCTACGCCACCGCGGAGGAGTACGGCGTGCCCGGCGACTACACCGTCGGCGCCAACATCGCGGGCTTCATCCAGGTCGCCGACGCGATGCTGGCGCTCGGCCTCGTCTGAGACACCCCGGCCTCGTCGCCATCGCCGGCCGATGGCGACGAGGCCCGTCAGGCCCCGACGGGTTGGCTCCCCGGCGCCCCGAGCCGGTCCCTGCGGGCGTATCCCCATTCGCCCAGCGGGCGCAGCGCTTCCGTGAGCCCCGAGCCGTACGGTGTCAGGGAGTATTCGACGTGCGGGGGAAGCTCCTGGAAGTCCTTGCGGACGACTACGTGGCTGCCTCGAGGTCTTTGAGCGCGCTGATCAGCATTTTCTCGGTGACCCCGTCGACGAGACGGCGCAGCCGGCCGAACCGCTGCGGACCGTGCACGGCGAGCTGCCACAGCACCAGGAACTTCCACCTGCCCCCGACGACGGACAGTGCGGCGTCCAGTCCACAGTAGAATCCGCGCTCAGTCATCCGGGCATCACTTTCCATCAGCCACCACGGAACCGGTGGGCATCCGGCCGTGCTTGCCCCCACCAGTGAAGCACTGGACGATGAACGGACGGCCGCCGGAAGCGGTCAGCGGCCCCGCCACGCGAGCATCTTCTCCAGTTCGGAGAAGTCGTACCCGTTCTCGTCGGGGTGGATCTCCGTGGTGAACAGGGTGGCCCCCTCGGCGACGAAGGCGTCAGCGGTGACCTCGTCGGTCCAGTCGATTCCGCGTTCGATGGCCGCCTCGTCGCGTCCGGCCTCTTCGTCGAGCCCCTTGAGCAGGTCGTTCTTGCGGCGGAACTCCTCGATGGTTTCGAAGCTGTGCCAGATGTCGGCGTAGCGCGCCACGATCGGCAGGGTACGGCGCTCGACGCCACCGCCGATGAGGATGGGAATGTCACGCACCGGGGGCGGAGTCAGCTGCCGCAGCCGGTTCTTGATCCGCTCCAGGCTTTCCTCGAAATGGTCGAAGCGCGATTTCATCGTGCCGAAGTCGTACTGGTAGACCTCGAAGTCCTTCTGGTACCAGCCGGCGCCAGGGCCGAGGATGAGCCGGCCCCCACTGATGTGGTCGACCGTGCGTGCCATGTCGGCGAGCAGGTCCGGGTTGCGGAAGGCCACGGCCGACACCAGGAGCCCGATTTCCGGCCTGCTGGTGATCTCACCCCAGGACGCCAGAGCGGTCCACCCTTCGAAGTTGTTGACATCCGGCTGCTCGTCGCGCAGTCGCGGGACACCGTCGACCATGTCGATGAAGGGTTTGTGGAGGTGGTCGTAGCCGAAGACGACGTCGGCGCCCAGTTCCTCGGCGTGCGGCACCGCTCGGCGCCAGGTCGCGTAGTCCGGCGTGCCACCGGGCCACAGCTGGACGCCGACGCGCACGCGGTGCGGCCGGCCCTCGGACGCGGCGGTGTCGGTGGCACTGGACGTGTCAGGCATGATCGATGTGCCTTTCGTGCATTTCGGTTGACTACTCTGACCCCATGGCCAAGTCTCCGAAGTCCATGGCGCGGATGGCCGGACGGTGGCGGATCGTGGAGATGAGCAACTGGGACCGCGATGCCATCGACTCGGTCGAACCAGCTTTCATCGCCGTCAGTGGCCGGCTGGACTGCCGCCCGGCCGAACGGGACGGACGGCCCGCGGTCGAGTTCACCCGGGAGGGTGTCGACGAGGGCGATCAGGTCGGCGGACGCGGCTGGGCGGTTCTCGTCGAAGACGAGAAGATCGAGGGCCACTTGTTCTTCCACCTGGGCGACGACTCGACGTTGCGGGCAGAGCCCTTCACCGGTGCCGGCCGAGTGGATGGGCAGTGAGCGAATGCCACTGGGGCGACTTCAAGAGCTGGTCGCCGACGCAGTAGGCCCCGACGAAATCGAGAACGGCCGAGTACATCGTGCTCGACGTCACCGGCGAAGACGACCCCGGTGAGTCCGACTTCGATGGCCACGTCGAACCACCGGTGCCTCCTGCTCTGGGCGCGCTCACTGCGGCTCAGCGGGTACTGGCGGAATTCCTGCGCCTCGACGGCGACCTGATCGCGATCGCGGCACAGGCGTCTCCAGCGCTGGCCGAGACGGCAGACGATTCCGATGGCCTCGCCGCTTGGGTGGCCGGCCTGCTGGTCTCCGAGAAGGACCGGCTCCTGACACGGGTAGTGCAGGGTGAGGCGGCGCGGGTGCGGATGGAGTTGCTACACCGTTTCCGCGGCCACCGGCACAGCCCACCAACACGTGGAGGCTCAGGAACCTGACCCGAACAACGCAACCACGACGGGGGTTCGGGGGCTCGCCCCCGAGCGGGGTGTGGGGGCTGCGCCCCCACGAGACACGCGAAACGCAAAAGGCCCGCGCCCTCCGCGGGCACGGGCCACCGATGCGTGGACGTTGGGGGACCTTACTCGAACATAGAAGACCAGGTCAGAGCACTGGAAGAGCTCTGCGAGAAGCTTCCCAGCCTCGATACACCCGAGCCCCCGGCGATCAAGCGCGACCGCCCCGGCCACGCCCGACAACTCGGGCCCCGATCAAGTCGAGCAACTGATCTCCGACTACCAGTCCGGCGCGACGGTGTACCAACTCGGTGACCGGTTCAACATCGAACGGCGAACGGTCAGCACCATCCTCCATCGGCACGGCGTCCCGATGCGCCGCCGCGGCCTCTCGGACGACCAGGTCAACGACGCCATCCACCTGTACAACCTCGGCTGGTCCCTGGCACGAGTCGGCGAACACCTGGGCGTCAACCACACCACCGTGCTCAACAAGCTGCGCGAACGCGGCATCCCCACACGAGACACCCACGGGAGTCCGCGCGTCGACGCAGGTGACCACCGATGACCCGGCCCCCAGCAATGTCAACTCGATCAGGTTTGGACGGAGCCACCATCGTCAAGGCCGTCATGCCGAACTTCGCGTCGTCGAACCATTGCGGGATCATCGGATCCTCCAGAACTGTCGATTCCGGACGCGATGCTAGGAAAATTTTCGAGCCATACGCATACAAAAATTTGTCCGACGCCGATCACTTGCGGACGGTGTAGGTGGTTTGGACGTAACCGGCGTCGTAGGTGGTCGTCGACTCGTGGATGAGTTCGATGTCGGCGGACAGCTCGCCGAACAACGGCAGTCCGGCGCCCAGCAGCACGGGCGCGGTGGTGATGGTCAGCTCGGTCAGCAAGCCCGCCCGCAGGAAGCTTTGGACAACCTGGCCGCCGTCGGCGTACACGTGTTTCGCGCCGCGATCGGTCAGGTGCGCGACGAGTTCGTCGAGATCGCGGTGGACGGAAATGCGCGGGTCGGCGTCGGTGGCCAACCGGGTGCTCAGAACGGCGACGTGCTTGCCCGCGTAGGGCCAGACGTCGGTCCCGAAGCCGAGGACCGCCTCGTAGCTGGCCCTGCCGAGGACGACCGTGTCGATGCCCGCGGTGAACTTCTCGTACCCCGTGTCGCCTGCCTGTTCATTGCGACTGGTGAGCCATTCGAGGTCGCCGTCCGGGCGGGCGATGAAGCCGTCGAGGCTGGTGGCGATGAACGCCGCGGCTGTGAACGTCATGTGGGACTCCGATCGGTCAGAAGCTGGTCGATTTCGTCGCGGAGGGCGTCGGCGAGCGGGCCGTCGCCGTGCAGCGCCCACACGATCACGACGCCGTTGTAGGCGATGTGGACCGAACGGGCCATTCGCGCCGGGTCGCCGGTCAGCTCGCCCACGCGGACCGCCTCGGTGAGCAACGCCGTGATCTCCGCGCGCATCCGGTCCGCCTGGGCGGCAGCGTGTGCGCGGAAGTCGGGGTCGGTCAGGTCGAGCTGCAGGAAGGCGAGGCTGTTGGCGAGGTGGTGAGGTGCTTCGACGACGTCGGCCAGCTCGCCGAGCGCCGCGTGCAGTGCGGTCAGTGGCGAAGGGTGTTCGCCGCGGACCCGGTCGAACAGCTCACCGGTGTACCGAGTGGCCCGTTCGGCCACCGCCAGCAGTAGGCCGCGCTTGGAGCCGAAGCGCTGGACCAGCGTCGGCGGCGAGAGCCCTGCCTCGCGCGCGACGGCCGCCAGAGTCAGGCCGGCGGGGCCGTGTTCGGCGATCGTTCGCCCCGCGGCGTGCAGAATCGCCTCGTCGCTGGTCGTCCTCGGTCGTGGCACGTCGCCGAGGGTACGTACCCCCAGAGAGTTTGTAAAGGAACGTTCATTTATTAACCTGGCGCAGAGATGGCCGCGATGGCGTCGGGCGTGACCGACTCGGCGATCTCGGCCAGGGACCATCCGGCCGCGCCCTGTTCCAGAAGCAGGTCGCGGACGGCGTCGACCAGTTCCCCCTGCTCCCGTAGCCGATGGTGAGGTTGCCGACACCGAGGTACTCGCATCACGCCACCGGCCGCTCGATGTGCTCGGCGCCTCGGCGATGCGCCGTGCCGACGTCGTCGAACCCCTGTTGGCCCGCCCAGCGCTGGTTGCCGATGTGGGCGGGCACCGGCCCGCGGAGCACCTGAACGCGAAGACGGCGGGTGTACGGCCGGAAGCTCGGGAAGGCCACCTTCGCCACGTCGTACGTCAGTGCCCCGGCAAAGTCCGGGGGCGCGGGGTGCGATCGGGTGGTCCGGAGCGCGTCATTCGCGTTCCTGGGGACGAGGCTCGCGGTGAGTGGCCCGTTCGCGTCGGCGCGGGTTCACGGGTTGGGCCCCAGGGTCCGGATGGCGAATGACGTGCTCGGGAACGCGAAACTCGCACTTCGGTACGCCGTCCAGGCCGCCCTCAGAAGGAGGCGTCATGACCAGCGCTTATGCCGACTTCATCGATGAACTGCAGCCGGACGTCACCCTCCCTATCCAGCCGCCGATGGACGATCTTGCCCCCGGCACTCGCGCAGTGATCTACCCGCGCGTGTCCTCGACCGGGCAAGTCCGGAAGAAGGTCTCCGAGAACAAGATTTCGCAAATGCTGCGCGATCGCTACTACCTCGGATACGTCGAGTACGACGGCGAAGAAATCCAAGGGCGGCGCGAACCCCTCATCGACGAGGACCTCTTCGACACCGTCCAGGAGATCCTCGAATCCCGCACGACAGCACAAGAACGCCGTCGCGTCCACCACCACTACCTCAAGGGATCGCTCTTCTGTGGACGCTGCCAACGCGACGGCACCAAACGGCGGATGATCATCCAACGGACCATCAACTCCAAAGGCGCCGAGTACCTGTACTTCTTCTGCCGTGGCCGGCAGAAGGAGGCGTGCCAAGCGCCCTATGTCAACGTCACGCTCGTCGAGGACGCCGTCGAACGCCGCTACGCGGCGATTCGCTTCAGCCAGCCATTCATCGCTGACATGCGCGACCAGATCGATGCCGTGCTCGGCGAGCAGGAAAAATCCGCGCGCCTGCTGCGCAGGCAAATCACCGCCCAGCTCAAGGAACTCGACACGAAGGAGGAGAACTTGATCGACCTCGCCGCCGACAGCGCACTGCCGCAGACCAAGGTCAAGGAGAAGCTACGCGACATCGCCCACGAGCGCCGCCGACTGGAGGAGCACCTCGACACAGCCAACGCCGACCTCACCAACAGCGCCCAGCTCGTCAACTCCCGCCTTGCCCTCCTCGAACAGCCCGACCAGCTGTACCGACGCTGCAACGACCACCAGCACCGCCTCCTCAACCAGGCGATCTTCCAAGCCCTCTACATCGAGCACGACAAGACCACAGACGGTGAACTTCATGAGCCTTCGGCGAACTCCACGCCATCCAAGATCTGCGGACCGCAGCAACGAGCGCGGGTAGCACAAACAAAAGGACCACCCACAGTGCGGGTGGTCCTTGCTCGCCGTCAGGCGTCACGGTCCTACTTCATGGCCATCATTCAGGCACTTGTTCTACTAAGAACCCTAGGGTGGAGCTGAGGGGAATCGAACCCCTGACCTTCTCGATGCGAACGAGACGCGCTACCAACTGCGCTACAGCCCCTTACTGGACTTCCCGAAGGAAGCTCCAGAAGCATAGCAACCGTCCGGAGGCGGTCTGCGAGGGGGTCTACTCGCCGACCGCGCGCCGGAACGGGAGCTGGTCCGGGTCGTCCAGGTCGTGGAACGCGGGGTCCTCGTCTTCGAGGTCGACGACGACCGCCGATCCGCGCAGTCGCATGGCGGGCGACGGCCTGCGTTCGACACCGGGGATCTCGCGTGGCGGCTCGACGACGTCCTCGACCGGGCGCTCGCGCCGCACGGGGCGGCCGGCCGGACGGGAACCGAGCCGGGCCATGCGGCGCTGACGGATCTCGGCCTCGATGCGCACCTGCCGTCGGAGGTAGGCGAGGTACCCGACGAGGGTGAGGTCGACGGCCCCGTGCAGCCACCACAGGGACGAGGTCAGGAAACCCGCACCCGCGGCCGTGACGATCGCGACGAGGAACAGGCAGAGGACGACCCGCTGGCGGAACGCGTACTTGGCGCGCGCGGCGATTTCGGCGGCCTCCGGGTCGAACCCTCCGCGGCCCGGGCGGTAGCGGCGTTCCGACGCGGACTCGCGCGCCACGCGTGGCGTCTCTTCCTCGAAGTCCTCGAACTCTTCGACGTCGTCGTACTCGGCCCGGTCGTCGTGGTCGCGGTCGTCGGCCTCGGTGACCTGCTGGGTGGACTCGGACATCGCGAACTCCTCCTCCGCGTCGTCTGCGCCGCCCCCACTGCGGACCACTCGGGCGGCCAGTTCGGCATCGGCTGTCCGTGTGACGGCCTGGCGCTTGCGGGCGACCATGGGCACGAGCACGACGAGCCAGGCCGCGGCCAAGGCGACGATGATCAGCGAGCTGGGCAATCCCCTCTCACCTCCCCCGTTCACTGCTACATGTCGTCACGCTAGTCACAGGAGTAACAGATGGGACGGAGCCACGCCGTCTGCGATCAGAAAAAGGGTCACCGGATCCAGTGAAAAACTCGCGGTTAGGTAACGAATCCCGTCACCGATATTCGGCGCGTCCGGTGGCGACGAGGCGGGCGACGAGGCCCGGCCCGGTTTCCTCGGCGGTGACGGCGTAGCTGTAGTGGTCCCGCCAGTCGCCCGCCACGTCCAAGTACCGCCTGAACAGGCCTTCCTGCCGGAACCCCGCCTTGGTGAGGACCTTGATGCTCGGCGCGTTCTCCGGTCGCACCGTCGCCTCGATGCGGTGCAAGCCGGCCACGGCGAACGCGTGATCGACGACGAGCGCCACGGCGCCCGTCGCGACCCCGCCCTTGACCATCGACGAGGACACCCAGTACCCGACCCACGCGGAGCGCAGTGAGGCGCGAATCACGTTACCGATCGTGATCTGCCCGGCGAACTCCCCGTCGACCATGATCGTGAACGGAAGACACTGTCCCCGCCTGGCCAGTGAGCGCAACGCGGTCCACTGCGGCGGCCACGACCAGAAGCTGTTGCGATCGCGCCACGGACCGGGACCGGTGGGCTCCCACGGTTCGAGGTGTTCCTGGTCACGCAGCCGGATGCGGCTCCAATCACCGGCGTCGCGCAGGCGGATCGGCCGGATCGCGAGGTCACCGGCGGCCACGCGAAGCGGTCCCAGCCGGGCCGGCCACCCTGGGTGGCGGGACTCCAGGTCATACGCTGCTGGCTGCACCCGTCAGTTCTAGCCCCGCTGAGCCAGGAAGGTCACCTTGACCTGCTCACCGGCGGGCACCTCGGTCATGTCCTCGTCGACGTTGACCAGACAGTTGGCTTCGGCCAGGGAGGCGAGCAGGTGCGCGCCGGAGGTGCCGAGGGGCTGCACCAGGTACTCGCCGGTGCTTTCGTCCCGCAGCAACTGCCCGCGCAGGAAGCCTCGGCGCCCCTTGGTCGACGACACCGGCGACAGCAGTCGCGCGCTGACCGTCCGGCGGTGCGGGTTGCGGGTGCCACGCGCCGCCCGGATCAGTGGCCTGATCAGGACCTCGAACACGACCAGCGCGCTCATCGGGTTGGCCGGGATCAGGAACGTCGGCACCGAGTCCGGACCGAGCCGCCCGAACCCCTGGGCGGAGCCGGGGTGCATGCCGACCCGGGCCATGTCGATGCGACCGAGGTCGGCCAGCGCGGCCTGCACCTCGTCGCCCGCGCTGCCACCCGCGCCACCGGCGACCACCACGACCTCGGACATCAGCAGCCGTCCTTCGACGGTCTCACGCAGCCGCTTCGGATCACTCGGCACGATCCCGACACGGCTGACCTCGGCACCGGCGTCGCGTGCCGCGGCGGCGAGGGCATAGGAGTTGACGTCGTAGACCTGGCCGGTGGACGGGGTGCGGTCGACGTCGACCAGCTCATCGCCCACCGACACGATGGACACCCGCGGCCGCGGGTAGACCAGCACCTTCGACCGCCCGACCGCCGCGAGCAGGCCGACCTGCGCCGCGCCGATCGTGTCGCCCTGCCGGACGGCCACGTCGCCGATCTGCACGTCCTCTCCGGTGCGCCGCACGTAGCCCGCCGAGGGCACCGAGCGGTGGACCGTCACCTTGGCCGGGTGGCCGTCGGTGAAGGCCGTCGGCACGACCGCGTCGGCGAGTGTCGGCAGCGGTGCGCCGGTGGCGACCCGGACGGCCTGCCCGGGCTGCAGCCTCCGGGGTTGCCGCGACCCGGCCGGAATCTCCCCCACCACCGGGAGCTGCACGGGTTCGTCGCCCTCGGCGCGCACGTCGACGCTGCGCACCGCGTAGCCGTCTACGGCGGCCTGGTCGAAACCGGGCAGCGCGTGCTCGGCCACGACCTCTTCGGCGCAGAGCAGGCCCTGCGCTTCGGAGATCGCGACGCGGACGGGGCGCGGGCGCACCGCGGCCTGCAGGACGCGGGCGATCTGCTCGTCGACCGAGCGGAGGTCCTGCTCGGCCTGGTCGAGCTCCGGGGTGGGTTCGGTCATCAGCTTTCGGTCCCGAGTCGTTCGGTCAACCAGGTCCGCAGCTCGGGACCGTAGTCCGGATCGTCGAGGGCGAAGTCCACGGCCGCCTTGAGGAAGCCGCCGGGGTTGCCCAGGTCGTGCCGTCCGCCGTGGTGGACGACGATGTGCACGGGGTGGTCCTCCTCGATCAGCAGCGCGACGGCATCGGTGAGCTGCAGTTCACCACCCGCTCCGGGCTCGATGCGACGCAGGGCGTCGAAGATCGCCCGGTCGAGGAGGTAGCGGCCGGCGGCGGCGTAGGTGGAGGGCGCTTCCTCGGGGGAGGGCTTCTCGACCATGCCGTGGACCTGCTTGACGTCGGCGTCCGCGGTGTCCGTGACGTCGAACACGCCGTAGGGCGAGATCTGCTCCTTCGGGATGTCGAACGCGCACAGCACGCTGCCGCCGTGCTTCGACCGCACTTCGGCCATCTTCGAGAGCACGCCCGCGGGCAGCACCAGGTCGTCGGGCAGCAGCACCGCGACGGCCTCGTCCTCGTCGGTCAGGTTCGGCTCGGCCTGCGCCACCGCGTGCCCGAGGCCCAGCGCCTCCTCTTGGATCGCGACCTCGACGTCGATCAGTTCCGGACCGCGCCGGACCTTCTCCAGCAGGCCGGACTTGCCCTTGCGTTCGAGGTTCGCCTCCAGCTCCGGTGCGGGACGGAAGTAGCTGACGACCGACTCCTTGCCCGGCGAAGTGACGATCACCAGCCGCTTCGCCCCGGCTTGCGCTGCCTCGCTCGCGACGATCTCGATGCCCGGGGTGTCCACCACGGGAAGCAGTTCCTTGGGAACGGCCTTGGTCGTCGGCAGGAACCGCGTGCCCAGCCCGGCGGCCGGCACGATCGCGGTTCGGAACGAGTGGTTGTCGAAGGCGCCCGTCATAGGCGCCAAGCCTAACCTGCGTACATGTGTGCGCAGCGCAATGACGAGGTGACGAAGGCGGAGTGGCGCACGGAACTGTCCGCCGCCCGTGCCGCCCTCTCGGTGCAGCAACGGGTCGCCGAGGCCGGCGCGCTGACCCGCGCGGTGTCCGCGATGCCATTGCCGGACACCGTCTGCTGCTACGTCCCGTTCGACACCGAACCGGGCTCGATCGGCCTGCTCGACGTGCTGCGCGAGCGCGGCGCGCGGGTGCTGCTCCCGGCGATTCCCGCCGGCCCCGGGCCGCTGGACTGGGCGGAGTACACCGGCAGCGCGAGCCTCGCCCCGGGCAGGTTCCGCCGCATCCCCGAACCCACCGGACCGCGGCTGGGTCCGGCCGCCCTGGCCGGCGCCGGACTGGTCCTGCTGCCCGCCATGGCGGTCGACCACCGCGGCGTGCGCCTGGGGCGGGGCGCCGGGCACTACGACCGGTCGCTGGCGCACGCCGCGCCCGGGACCGGCCTGGTGGCCGTCGTCCGGGACGCTGAGCTGGTCGAACACCTGCCCGCGGAGGACCACGACGTGCTCGTGACCGGGGCCCTCACCCCTGGCCGCGGGCACGTGCGACTGCCACTGTGACCAACCCTTGTTTGCACTGGGGGAATGGTGTCCAGCACAATTGCGTTAGCACTCTTGCGGATCGAGTGCCAATGCGCGAAGGAGCACCTGTGCCCACGTACCAGTACGCCTGCAAGGAGTGCGGCCACCGTTTCGAGGCCGTGCAGTCGTTCTCCGAAGCCAGCCTGACCGAGTGCCCGGAGTGCACCGGCCCGCTGCGCAAGCTCTACGGAGCGGTCGGCGTGATCTTCAAGGGCTCCGGCTTCTACCGGAACGACTCGCGCTCTTCGTCGTCATCGACGTCGTCCTCCTCGTCCTCTTCCAACTCGTCGAGCACTTCCAGCGAGAGCAAGAGCAGCAGCTCGGACTCCGGTTCCTCATCCTCCTCCGGGGGTACGACAACTACCGCCGCCGCGGCCTCCTGACCGCCGAGTTATCCACAAGTACCCAGTTATCCACAGCTGCCGGATCCGCATCTGTTCTGCCGGCTGACGGCACCCCTAGCGTCGATCTCGTCGACGGCAGACCGCCGTCGCACTCGACGACTGGGGGTGCTCCGCCATGCGCTTCGATCCGCGCGCCCACTGGAACCGCCTGCGGCCCCGCTTCGGTGGACGCCGCTGGAACCGGCTGCGCAAGCTGGTCGCCACGGCACTGTTGATCGCCGCGGCGGTGATGGCCGCGCGCCCGGACGCGCCCGAACCACGTGCCGCGCCGCCTCCCCCGTCCGCACCGGTCCCCTTCACGGGTGATCTTGCCCTCGCCGCGGTGCCCGTCCGGCTCGCGGACACCGGTGTCGCCGACCTGCTCAGTCCCGGTATGCGCGTCGACGTGGTCACCTTCGACGAGTCGGAACAGATCCGGAAGGTGCTGGCCAGCATGGCCACCGTCCTGACCGTGCGTCCGCCGCCGACGTCCGGCGGGCGCCTGGCCGCGGCACGAGACGGTCCGCTCGTCGTGCTGTCGCTGCCCGAGGACACGGCGAGGGAGGTGGCCGCCCTGTCACTCCGCAATCCGGTAGCGGTTACCCTCCGTTAGCCGTTTCCGGGTGAGAGGAGTGCACATGTTCAAGGGCTTCAAAGACTTTCTGATGCGCGGCAACGTCATCGAGCTGGCGGTCGCGGTCGTCATCGGAACGGCGTTCACCGCGATCGTCACGGCGTTCACCAACGGGCTCATCAAGCCGCTGATCAACGCGATCGGTGGCACCGAGGCCGCCAAGGGGCTGGGGTTCAACGTCCTGAGCGCCAACGACTCCACGTTCCTCGACTTCGGCGGTGTCATCAACGCGGCGATCAACTTCCTGATCGTCGCCGCGGTGGTGTACTTCCTGCTGGTGCTGCCGATGAAGAAGATCCAGGAGCGCCGCAAGCGCGGGCAGGAAGCGGGCCCGTCCGAGCCGACGGACGTCGAGCTGCTGACGGAGATCCGGGATCTCCTGCGCCAGCGGAACGGCTCCAACGGTCAGGTCGACACCGAGGTCGGCGGCAGCACCGCCACCAAGGTCGAGAACCGCGAGTGATGTCGGCGCTCCCGGGGTCCGGCCCCGGGAGCCCGGGAATCTCGAGACCTCGCCGTTCCCGCACCGCGCCGGGCCACCCCGGCCGCCGTCCTGCCAACGCCGGGCGACAGTGGTGCTGGGCGGACGGTGGCGCCAGCGCCCGTTTCATCAGCGGCGGAGCCGCTTGCTGTGGGCCGTGCGCTGGCCCCGCCGCGGGTTTGACTCGGCGGGTCGCGCGGAGCGCGTCCGTTCAGGGAAGTGGTCGGGCTGGCGGGCGGGAGTTCATGAGGAGGCGATCCCACAGCCAGGGGCCGCCTTGAACAGGGCCCGCGCCGCCACGCAAGCCACGTCCGAAACAGTCTCTAGCCGCCGTGGTGCGGGGGCCGGTTCTCGCGGTACCAGGCGTCGTCATCGCGCGTGGGGCGCTCCGGCTCCCGCTCGTCGGACGTGGTGTCCGGGAGGACCTCCCCGAAGACCTCGTCCAGCTTGCGCCGGTCGCGGTCACGGGGAGTCCTGCGCTCCCGGTCGTCCGCCGGCATCAGGACTCGTCGAGCCCGGAGAGCTGGTCGATCACGTAGGGCACGAGCGAGGACAGCGTCGCCATGCCGTCGCGCACCGCGGCGCGTGAGCCGGCGAGATTGACCACGAGCGTGCTGCCCGAGACGCCCACCAGGCCGCGGGAGATGCCCGCGTCCACCGCACCGGCGGCCAGCCCGGAGGAGCGCAGCGCCTCACCGACTCCGGGAATGGGGCGGTCCAGCACACCGACCGTCGCGTCCGGGGTGACGTCGCGCGGCGACACGCCCGTGCCGCCGACCGTGATGACGAGGTCCACGCCACCGATCACGGCGGTGTTGAGCGCGTTGCGGATCGCCACGGTGTCGGCGTGCACGAGCACCACGCCGTCCACGATGAAGCCGGCTTCCTCCAGCAGCTCCTGAACCAGGGGGCCCGAGGTGTCCTCATGCTCGCCGTGCGCCGCGCGGTCGTCCACGATCACCACGAGCGCGCGGCCCAGCCGCTGTGCACTGCGTTCCATGAGCACACGGTATCCGGTTGTTACCGAAGTCTGACGGGCACGTCGCCACTACTGCGTGCCAGCCGCGGCAGCCGTAGCGTGACCGGCGTGCGCGTACTCGTCACGGGCGGAGCCGGGTTCATCGGTTCCCATGTCGCCGACCTCCTGAACGCCTCCGGCTGGGACGTCGTGGTGCTCGACGACCTCCTGCCCCAGGCCCACGGCGGCGAGGAGGTACCCGGCTACACCACGGCTCACCGGTTCGTGCGAGGCGCCGTCACCGACGCGGCGCTGCTGCGCGAGCTGTTGTCCGAAGTGGACGTCGTCTGCCACCAGGCGGCGGTGGTCGGGCACGGCCTCGATCCCGCCGACGCGCCCACCTACGCCCTGCACAACGACTACGGCACGGCGGTGCTGCTGGCCGGGATGTACGCGGCCGGGCTGACCCGGCTCGTGCTGGCGTCGTCGATGGTCGTCTACGGCGAGGGCCGCTACCGCTGTCCCGAACACGGCGTCGTCGCGCCCGCGGCCCGTCCCCCGTCCGCCATCGAGAACGGGAGGTTCGAACCTCCGTGCCCCCGGTGCGGCGCCGACCTCGAACCGCTCCTCGTGCCCGAGGACGCACCACTGGAGCCGCGCAGCACCTACGCCGCCACGAAGCTGGCGCAGGAGCACCTGGCGGGCGCCTGGGCACGGCAGACCGGCGGGCACGTGTGGGCGCTGCGCTACCACAACGTGTACGGGCCGCGCATGCCCCGGAACACGCCCTACGCGGGGGTCGCCGCGCTCTTCCGCTCGGCACTCGAGCGGGGCGAGCCGCCGACCGTGCTGGAGGACGGCCGCCAGCGCCGCGACTTCGTGCACGTGGAGGACGTCGCCGAGGCGAATCTGCTCGCCCTCAAGACGCCAGGGCAGCCGGGAGAGCTGACGCCGGTCAACGTCTGTTCCGGTACACCCCACACCGTCGGCGAGCTGGCCACCGAGCTGGCCCGCGCATATGGCGGACCGGCACCGGTCGTCGCGGGCGGCGCCCGCTCCGCCGACGTCCGCCACGTGGTCGCCGATCCCGCCCGCGCCCGCGAGCTGCTGGGCTTCACCGCGCGGATCCCCTTCGACGAGGGCATCACGAGCTTCGCCGCGGCACCGCTGCGCGTCTGACTGTCGAACGGCGGCCCCTTCGTCCGACGTGGTGGTGAGACACCGGACCGAAGGGACTCCGCTCATGGCACAGAGCACACCGATCCGCCTGTACATGTCGATGTCGCTGGACGGCTACATCGCCGGGCCCGATGACCGCCCCGGGCAGGAACTCGGACGCGGCGGCGGCCGTCTGTTCGACTGGCTCGACCACCGGCTGGACCCCGGCCCGGACGGGCAGATATTCAGCGAGGCGCTGGCCACCGGCGCGCTCATTTCCGGGCGGCGCACGTTCGAACTGGCTGGCCGCTGGCAGGGCGACCACCACGACGGCGTCCCGATCCACGTGCTGACCCACCACATCGACCCCGCCGACGAGCCGCCGGGCAGCGCGAAGTTCTACACCGACGTCGTCGCGGCCGCCACCGACGCACGGGCCGCGGCGGGCGGACGCGCCGTCATGGTGCACGGCGCGGGCGCCGCGCAAGCGTTGCTGGCGGCCGGTCAGCTCGATGAGCTGGAGGTCCACCTCGTCCCGGTCCTGCTCGGTGGGGGCCGCCGCCTCTTCGGGGCCGAGACCGCCGAGCTGCGGCTCGTCCGGAGCATCGAGGGCCAGGGGGTCACGCACCTGCGCTATCAAGTCCTCCGGTGAGGCACTCACCCCGCGGCCAGCGGCAACCGCACCTCGAAGCGGCAACCCTCACCGTGGTTGCGCACCCCGATGTGCCCGTGATGGGCCTCCACCAGGCCCTTCGCGATCGCCAGCCCCAGTCCGCCGCCTGCGGTGCCCGAACGGTCCGGCGTGCGTGCCGCCGTGCCACGGAAGGCCACGTCGAACACGCGGGTGATCTCGTCCTCCGGGATGCCGCCGCAGCAGTCGTCCACCGCGAGCAGGGCGTCGTCGCCCTCCACGGCCACCCGCACGGCCACCGTGCCGTCCGGCGGGGTGTGCCGGATGGCGTTCGACACGAGGTTCTGCACGATCCGCGCCAGCTCCGGATCACTGCCGGACACCACCGGCCACGCGTCCGCCTCCGCCCGCACCCGCACCTGCTTCTGCTGCGCCAGCGGCGCCTGCGTGGCCAACGCGTCGCTGACGACGTCGCGCAGCGGCACCGCCGACAGCGACAACCGCAGGGCTCCCGCGGTGATCCGGGACAGCTCGAACAGGTCGTTCACCATCCCGGACAACCGCTCGCTCTCGCCGCTGATCCGCTGCGCGTAGTCGGCGACCTCGCGCTGCTCGGACACGATCCCGTCGGCCAGCGCCTCGGCCATCGCCCGGATCCCGGCCAGCGGGCTGCGCAGGTCGTGGCTGATCCACGCGACCAGGTCCCGTCGCGCGGCCTCGGCCGCGCGTTCCCGCTCACGCGCCTCCCGCTCCCACACCGTCCGCCGCCCGATGGCGCGGCCCAGCACGATCGCCGTGGGCACCGTCCACACGCCGACCAGCAGGCAGACCAGCAGCATCGTCGTCAGCGCCGGGGTGAACATGAACCCGCTGACACCGAGCACGCCGGCCAGCGTCGACAACACCGGGATCAGCACCAGCACCGTCAACGTGGTCGCCGGTGAACCACGCCGCAGGAAGTACAGCACCACGCCACCCGCGACGACGACCGGCAGCGCGAACAGCATCGCGAAGGGCAGGATGTGCCAGGCATGCGTCAGCATGTCCGGGAACGATTCACTCGGTTCGATCACGGCTGCACCGGGTCGTAGCGGTAGCCGACGCCCCACACCGTCGCGATGCGCGCCGGTTTCGCCGGGTCGGTCTCGATCTTCTCCCGTAGCCGTCGCACGTGGACGGTCACGGTGGACTGGTCGCCGAAGCTCCAGCCCCAGACCTTCTCCAGCAGCTCCTCGCGGGAGAACGCCGTCCCGGGATGCGCCAGGAAGTACGCCAGCAGGTCGAATTCGCGGGTGGTCAGCGGCAGGACCCGCCCGTCGAGCACCGCCTGGTGCGCGTCCGGCATCAGCCGCAACCCACCGTCGACGAGCACGCTCCCCACCGGCTCCCGCGCCGGCAGCCGGGCGCGCCGCAGCACCGAGGACACCCGCAACGCCAGCTCGCGCGGGCTGAACGGCTTGGTCACGTAGTCGTCCGCACCGAGCCGCAACCCCGCGATCCGGTCCTCCTCCTCGCCGAGCGCGGTCAGCAGGACCACCGGGACCTGGCTGGTCTCCCGCATCCGGCGGCACACCTCGAGTCCGCCGAGCCCGGGCATCATCACGTCGAGCACCACGAGGTCCGGCTCGCGTTCGCCGAAGCGGCGCAACCCGTCGACGCCGTCACCGGCCAGTTCGACGCTGAACCCGCCCGCCTCCAGGTACCGCCGCACCACGTCACGGACCGTCTCGTCGTCGTCGACCACGAGGATCCGGCCATTTTCAGACACTTCGCCCTACCAGTAGGTCAGCACGAGGTGATTCACCGCGAGCGCCAGCACCGCCTGGGCGGCGAGCCATCCACGACGCCCGCCCGGCAGCAACGACACCGCGGGCACCAACCACACCGTGAACGGTAGCCAAATCCGCTCGGTTTCGGCCTTGGACAGCCCGGAAAGGTCAGCCATCAGTATCGCGACCACCGCTGCCCCGACCAGGAGCAGCGCCGGCTCGGCGCGGATCCGGCCCTTGGCCAGGAAGGTGTCGGTCATGCTCCGGCGCACTCCGGCGATCACCGCGGGCCCGGCGGACAGGGCCAGACACGCGAGGTTGGCCCATACCCAGTACGCGTACGGCCGTTCCGTCGCGATGCCCTGGTAGTAGCGTTCGACGACGAGGTGGTAGCCGTCGAGCCACCAGAAGCCGCCCAGCGCGAAGGCCACGACGGGCACGAGCGCGCCGGCGATCGCCAGCGGCAGCACCCTGGTGAGGCCGCGACCGGCGACGATCACGGCGATCCCGACGACGCCCAGCAGCACGAGCCCGTAGGACAGGAAGATCCCGAACCCGAGCAGGGCGCCGCCCAGCAGCGAGTACGGGACCGCGAACCAGCGTCCGGTGCGGAAGCCGTGCGTCGCGTAGGCCAGCACGGCGACGCCGACCGCGGTGAGCCCGGCGAACAGGCCGTCGGCGGACGCCCCGACCCACACCGCGCCGGGGAACAGCACGGCGAACGGCACGGTCGCGCGCGCGGCGTCGCACTGGTGCAGCGCGGACAACGTCAGCGGCACGGCGACGGCCGCGAGACAGCCGACGAGTACGCAGACGACGGCCGCCCAGCCGCCGCCGGACAACCCGATGCGGTCGAGCCAGACGAACACCAGCGTCGCGCCCGGCGGGTGACCGGACACGTGGGTGGTCCACGAGTCGGGCTGGAAGTCGAGGATCCGGGACGAGAACCCGCGCACCATGGCCGGGATGTCGGTGATCCCCGGGACCTCGCGCAGGTATTCGTTGGGGTTGGTGAGGCGATCGGCGAGGCCGCGCTGCCAGCCGTCGACCATCGCGAGCGCGAACGTCCAGGCGACCGCGGTCAGGTAGCCGAGCCCGAGCAGCGGCCACCACCGCATCGAGCGCGCCAGCGGTGGTCCCCCTCCGACCACTACCAGCGCGATCACCAGTGCGAACACCGTTCCCGGACCGGTGTGCGGCAGCCAGTGGCCGAACAGCGGAGCGGCCGGGGCCAGCAGGTTGACGCCGGACCCGGGCCGGTTCAGATAGGCGCCGACGGCGACCGCGGCGGCGACCACGACACCGGCCGCCACGACGGCCACCACGTCCCAGGAACGCTTCGGGCGCCGGATGCGGTCCGGAGCGCGAAGGGTCCCGAGTTGCATGCACGCCCCCTTGTCTCTCACCGACCCCGCGCACGATAACGGCAGCCGATCGAGGGGGAAAGCCGGAACCGGGGTTCGTCACCAGTAGGTAAGATTTGATGGTCCGTCATTCTTTGGTAAGGCCCGAAAGGCTTTCTCTTCGTCCACGGTGGACTTACCGTCCGTGTTCGTGGACGTCATCCTGCCCTGCCTGAACGAGTCGGGCGCGCTGCCCGGCGTGCTGGCCGCACTGCCATCCGGTTCCCGGGCGATCGTGGTCGACAACGGGTCGACCGACGGTTCAGCCGAGGTCGCCGCCGCGTCGGGCGCGAAGGTCGTCTTCGAGCCGCGCCGAGGGTACGGCGCGGCCGTGCACACCGGACTGGAGCACGCGACGTCGGATCTCGTCGCGTTCCTGGACGCCGACGGGTCGCTCGACCCCGCGCAGCTGACGGAGCTGCAGGCGGAGGTGTCGCGGGGGGCCGATCTCGCCGCGGGACGCCGCCGTCCGGTGCCGGGCGCGTGGCCGTGGCACGCGCGGGCGGGAAACGCCCTGCTCGCGGCTCTGCTGCGGCGACAGGGGCTGCCGGTGCACGACATCGCGCCGATGCGGGTGGCCAGGCGGCGGGCGCTGCTCGACCTCGGCGTGCGGGATCGCGCGTTCGGGTACCCCCTGGAGCTTCTGGTGCGCGCCGGCCGGGCAGGCTGGTCCGTGCGCGAGGTGGACGTGACCTACCGGCCGCGGACGGCGGGGAAGTCGAAAGTGTCCGGTTCGGTGCGGGGCACGCTGCGCGCGGCGCGCGACATGGGGCGGGTGCTGCGCGGATGACGGAGGCGTTCTGCGTGCTCGTGGTGGCCAAGGCGCCGGTTCCCGGGTTCGCGAAGACGCGGCTGTGCCCGCCGGCCACGCCGCGGCAGGCCGCCGAGATCGCCGCGGCCGCGCTGCTGGACACGCTCGACGCGGTCGCCGCCACCCCGGGAGCCGTTCCGGTGGTCGCGTCGACCGGCGATTTCACCCGTGCGGCGCACAACGATCAGCTGGACCGGTCGCTGTCGGAGATGCGGGTCCTCCAGCAGCGCGGTGACTCGTTCGGCGAGCGGCTGGCGAACGCTCATGCCGACGCGGCGGCGGCTTGTCCCGGCCTGCCGGTGCTGCAGATCGGGATGGACACACCGCAGGTCACGGCCGAACTGCTGACGGCTTCCGCGCGGGGGCTGCTGGGACGGGACGCGGTACTGGGGCGCGCCGAGGACGGCGGCTGGTGGGCGCTGGGCCTGCGTGACCCGTGCAAGGCCCGCGTGCTCGCCGACGTGCCGATGTCCCGGCCGGACACGGGCGACCGGACGCACGCCGCGCTGGCCGGCGCCGGTCTCGCACCCGCCCCGCTGCGCGTTCTGTCCGATGTGGACACGATGTCCGACGCGCGGCGGGTCGCGCGCCAGTGCGGGGGCCGGTTCCCGCGCGCGGTCGCGGCGGTGGGCCGATGAACGGTCCGTTCGACGCGGGGCTGCTGGGCAGGCACTGCCGCCTCGAACTGGCCGACGGCGGACATGTCGACCTGCCCATCCAGCGCTGGATCCGGGATCCCGGCGAGGGCGACGAGCTGCTGCTGACCCGCTGCTCCGGCCCGACGCTCGACATCGGGTGCGGCCCGGGGCGTCTGACCGCCGCGCTGGCACAGCGGGGCGTCCCGTCGCTGGGCATCGACGTTTCGGGCACCGCCGTGCGGCTGACCCGGCAGCGCGGCGGGGTGGCGCTGCGGCGGAACGTGTTCGAGCGCCTCCCCGGCGAGGGACGCTGGCGGCACGCCCTGCTGGCCGACGGCAACATCGGCATCGGCGGCGAACCGGTTTCCCTGCTGCGGCGGGTGTTCGAGGTGCTCGGCCCGGGCGGCCGGGCACTGGTGGAGGTCGACCCGCCCGGCCGCACCGTGCGACGGGAACGCGTGCGGATCGACGGCAGCCCGTGGTTCCCGTGGGCGTGGCTGGGGGTGGACGCGCTCACCGGGGTCGCGCTCGCGGCAGGGTTGCGGCTCACCTGGACAGCCGCCCACGGCCGACGTCATTTCGCGGAACTGATGCGGGCCTGAGGGATGCGGCCCCGGCCACGAGAAAACCGCGCGCGACCGGCCTGAAAGCCAGTCGCACGCGGTCCGGTTACCGGCTCGTCCCCGTGAAGCCGGTCAAGTGGTCTCGGCCGCCCCGAGCGGCCGAGCGCCTCATCATTCCCCTCCGGCCACCCCGCGGCCGGAAACTCCCCGGCCTCAGTTGGTCGGCACCGCCTGACCGCCCAGGGTCACCTGGACCGTCCGCCCGTCGCTCAGCGTGAACGTCACCTTGTCGCCGGGGGCGCGGGTCCGCACCGCCGCGATGAGGCCGTCCGCGTCCTTGATGACGAGGTCTTCCACCTTCGTCACCACGTCGCCCTGTTTCAGGCCCGCCTGCTCGGACGGGCTGCCCGACTGCACGCCCGCGATCTGCGCGCCGCCCTGCTGGGCATCGCTGACGCTCGCGCCGATGTAGGTCTGCGTCGCCTTGCCGGTGTCGATGATCTCCTGGGCCGTGCGCCTCGCCTGGTTGATCGGGATCGCGAAACCGATACCGGCGTTCGTCGCCTCGGTCTGGCCCATTCCGCTGGACGACTGCGGGCTGTAGATGGCCGAGTTGATGCCGATGACCTGGCCCTGCAGGTTCGCCAGCGGGCCTCCCGAGTTACCGGGGTTGATCGCCGCGTCGGTCTGGATCGCGCTCATCACCGTCGTCTGGTCGTCCTCGCTGCCGCCGGCCTGCACCGGCCGGTGCAGCGCGCTCACGATGCCCGACGTGACCGTCCCGGCCAGCTCGAACGGCGAACCGATCGCCACCACCGGCTGCCCGACGCTCATGTTGTCCGAATTGCCCAGGGTCACCGGCGTCAGGTTCCGCACTCCGCTGACCTTCACCACGGCGATGTCCGTGGTCGGGTCGCGGCCCACGATCGACGCGTTCGCCTTGGTGCCGTCCTGGAACACCGCCTGGATCGACCCGCCGTCCGCGGCGACCTCGACGACGTGGTTGTTCGTCAGGATGTAGCCGTCCGTCGACAGCACGAACCCGGACCCCTCGCCCTGGGCGCCCTGTCCCGAAACCTGCAGCTCGACAACGCTCGGCGACAACTTCTGCGCCACCGCCTCGACCGAACCGGCCTGCGCCGTCGTCGTCTGCTGTGCCGGCGCGGGCTGGTCGAGCGCGTTGTACGACGAGCCGCCGCCGCTGTTCTGCGCGGTCAGGTACCCCCCGGCGGCACCTGCCCCACCGCCGACCAGCAACGCGAGCGCCGCGACACCGGCCACGAGCTTGCCCGGCCCGCGACGCTGCTGCGGAACCGACGGCGCCGTCATCGCCGCGGTCGCGTACGGCGAGTGCGACTGCTGCGGCGAACCCGGTGGCGCCCACGGATAACCGCCGGTCTGCTGCCCGGCGGACTCGCCCGTCTGGTGCTGCCCACCGGCCTGGTACGGCGTGGGCTGGGCGGCCTGCTGCGCGGCACCCTGCGCCGACCACGGGCTCGGCTGCTGCTGTAGTCCGGAGCCGAGCGGCGTTCCGCGCGGCGGCGTCTTCGCGTCCTCCGGCGACTGCGGCGTGCCGGGGTCCCGCTGGGCACCGCCGTCGTGCGGTGCGCTGGGGTCGTTCTCGGTCATGTCCCTACCATGCGTGTCGGTCCTGAGAGGGGGCTGAGCCCAGCCTGAGGGTCACGCATGAGTATGCCGCCGGATTCAGCCCGCCGCGCGGAGGCGTTGCGCGATCTGCTCCGGCGTGGCGTCGTTGATCCAGACCGCTTCGCCCGATTCCGACCCCGCCAGGTACTTCAGCTTGTCCGGCGCACGCAGGATCGAGAACAGCTCGAAGTGCAGCCAGCCCAGCTCGCGGTCGATCCGGACCGGCGCCTGGTGCCATCCGGCGATGTAGGGCAGGGGGCGGTCGTAGAGCTTTTCGCAGCGGCGCAGGACGTCGAGGTAGACCTCGGCGAAGTCGTCGCGCTCGGCGCCGGTCAGCGCGGGGATGTCCGGAACCTGCCGGTGCGGCACGATCTGCACGTGCACCGGCCACCGCGCGGCCGGCGGGACGAACGCGGTCCAGTGCCTGCCCTCCGCGATCACGCGCGTGCCCACCTGGCGTTCCGCGGCGAGGACGTCGCCGAGGACATGACGGCCGTGCTCCTCCGAGTAGGCGCGGGCCACGTCGAGCATGCGCCGGGTCTTCGGGGTGACGAACGGATAGCCGTAGATCTGCCCGTGCGGGTGGCTCAGCGTGACACCGATCTCCTCGCCCCGGTTCTCGAACGGGAAGACCTGTTCGAGGCCGTCGATCCCGGACAGCGCCGCCGTGCGGTCGGCCCACGCGTCGACGACGGTCCGCACCCGCGACGCGCTCAGGCCCGCGAACGATCCATTGTGGTCACTGGTGAAGCAGACGACCTCGCAGCGCCCCTTGCCCGGCGCGGTCCGCACCAGACCGAGATCGTCCAGTGTGGACTGAGGACCGCTCGCACCCTCCTCGAACGAGGGGAAGCGGTTCTCGAACACGACCACGTCGTAGTCGGGCTCGGGGATCTCGCTGGGCTTGCCGGGCTTGCTCGGGCACAGCGGGCACAGGTCGGCGGGCGGCTTGTAGGTGCGGGTCTGCCGGTGCGCGGCCATCGCGACCCACTCGCCGGTCAGCGGGTCGAGGCGGATCTCCGAGCTGGCGGCCACCGCGGGCAGGTCACGCGTGTCCTCGGCGGTCCGCGGCGCGGTGTCCTCGCCCTCGTCGAAGTAGATGATCTCCCTGCCGTCGGCAAGGTGGCGAAGCGTCCGCTTCACTCTTCCTCCGTGTCCTCGTTGACGGGTGCGACCTTCAGTTCACCCACATGCTCGGCCAAGACGTCACGCGCCGCCTCTCCGAGGCCGTCGTCGGTCACCACGACGTGCGCCTCATCCAGTTCGGCGATGGTGGAGATGCCGACGACCCCCCATTTGGAGGAGTCGGCCAGCACGACGAGCCGGCGCCCGGCCTCCACGAGCGCCCGGTCGGTCTCGCTCTCGGTCAGGTTCGGCGTCGTGAACCCCGGGCCCTCGGCCACCCCGTGCACGCCGAGGAAGACCAGGTCCAGGTGCAGGCGGCGCAGGCTGTGCACCGCGACCGGGCCGACCAGCGCGTCGGAGGGCGTGCGGACGCCACCGGTGAGCACGACGGTGCGATCCGGCGCGGTCGACGCGCGGAGCACGTCGGCGACCTGGATCGAGTTCGTGACGATCGTCAGTCCCGGCACGTCCCCGAGAGCGCGGGCGAGGGTCCATGTGGTGGTGCCCGCGGACAGGCCGATCGCCGTGCCGGGCCGGACCAGTTCAGCCGCGGCGGTCGCGATGGCCTCCTTCTGGGCCCGCTGCCGCACGGACTTGGCCTCGAACCCCGGCTCGTCGGTGCTCGGGCCGACCACGGCGGTCGCGCCGCCGTAGACCTTTTCCACCAAACCGCGCCCGGCGAGCACGTCCAGATCGCGGCGGATGGTCATATCGGACACGCCGAGCCTGCTGACCAGGTCACTCACCCGGACAGCGCCGGTCCGCCGAGCCTCTTCGAGGATCATCGCCTGCCGCTGCCGCGCCAGCACCCGTCACTCCCATCGCCCCATCAACTACACAAAATCCTACACGAATCAACACGTGTGGCGTGGGTGGTGTTCGGGGGTCAGCCGGGTGTGCCGGGCAGCCGCAGGCTCAGCAGCGCACCGCCCTCGGGCGCGCGGCCGGCGTAGGCCACTCCGCCGTGCCGTTCGGCCGCCTGCTTGACGATCGCCAGTCCCAGACCGGAACCGGGCAGCGTGCGAGCCTCCGACGAGCGGTAGAAGCGGTCGAACACACGCGGCAGATCCTCGTCGGCGATGCCGGGGCCGGAGTCGGCGATCTCGATGACGGCCGTCCCGTCGCCCAGCGGATACATCCGCACGCGAACGCGCGAACCGTCCGGCGAGAACTTCACCGCGTTGTCCAGCAGGTTCAGCACCGCTCGTTCCAGCGCACCGGCGTCGCCGATGACGTTCCACGGCTGCAGCGCCACGTCGAACTCGATCTCGCCGGCGCGACGACGGGCCCGGTCGAGGGCGCGTTCGACGACCTCGACCAGCTCGACGCGCTCGAACGCGGTGCGCGGCTCGTCCTGGCGGGCCAGCTCGACGAGGTCGCCGATGAGCTGGGTCAGTTCGTCCAGCTGGGCCTTGATGTCGGCCTCGATGTCGGCGCGGTCCTTCTCCGACAGCGACGGCGCGCCCGAGCGGCTCGCCGACAGCAGCAGCTCCAGATTGGTGCGCAAGGACGTCAGCGGGGTGCGCAGCTCATGGCCGGCGTCGGCGACCAGCTGTCTCTGACGCTCCTGGGAATCGGCGACGGCGCCGAGCATCACGTTGAAGCTGTGCGTGAGCCGGGCCAGTTCGTCGTCGCCGCTGATCGGGATCGGGCGCAGATCACCCGTGCGTGCGATGTGCTCGGTCGCCGAAGTCAGCCGTTCGACTGGCCGCAGTCCCGTGCGCGCCACGGCCGTGCCGGCGAGCGCGGCGACCACGATCCCGCCGCCGCCGATCAGCGCGAGCACCACCGCCAGCTCGCGCAGGGTCTGCTTGGTCGCGTCGAGTGGTTGCGACAACACGAGCGCGACGCCCGGCTGGTAGCGGTAGGGCACGGCGAGGACCCGCGAGTCGGTGGCCTGGTCGGTCCGGAACGACGACGCCCGCTGGCCGCTGGCGACCTCCCGCTCGTCACCGCTGACCGGTGGCCGCATGGACGGCGCCGACTCGAACGCCGACGAGCCGTCGGCGACGATCAGGTCGAAGCGCACGTCGACCAGGCGGGTGATGTAGGTGGGGATGCGCAGGCCGCCGGTCTGCACCACCTGCGGATCGTTGATGACGCTGTTCGCCTGCTGCACCAGCCCGTCGTCGACCTGCTGGTAGAGGTTGTTGTAGACGGTGATGTAGGCACCCATCGACACCAGCGCGAGCACGCCCGCGACGCACGCGGCCGCCAGGAGCGAGACACGCGCTCGCAGCGACATCCGCCGCGGGGCCGGCTGCGTCTCCTGGTCGACGCGGATCACGGGCACCGGCTCGGCCACGGCTTGGCTCACGGTGGCGTTTCCCGCAGGACGTAGCCGACGCCGCGGACGGTGTGGATCAGCCGCGGCTCACCACCGGCTTCGGTCTTGCGGCGCAGGTAGCCGACGTAGACCTCGAGGGCGTTGCCCGAGGTCGGGAAGTCGTAGCCCCACACCTCCTCGAGGATGCGGCCGCGCGTGAGCACGTGTTTCGGGTACGACATGAACAGTTCGAGCAGCGCGAACTCGGTGCGGGTGAGGCTGATGTCGCGGTCGCCGCGGCGGACCTCGCGGGTACCCGGGTCGAGCGTCAGGTCCGCGAAGGTGAGCTTCTCGGCGTCCGGCGGCGTCTGGGCCTCTCGGGAGGCGCGGCGCAGGAGCGCGCGGAGGCGGGCGAGGAGTTCCTCCAGCGCGAACGGCTTCGGCAGGTAGTCGTCGGCGCCGGCGTCCAGGCCGGACACGCGGTCGGACACCGTGTCACGTGCGGTGAGCACGAGGATCGGCAGGTCGTCCCCGGTGCTGCGCAGGCGCCGGGCCACCTCCAGCCCGTCGAGGCGGGGCATCATGACGTCGAGGATCATGGCGTCCGGCCGGTCGGCGATGACGCGTTCGAGTGCCTGCGCGCCGTCGCCGGCGAGTTCCACCTGGTAGCCGTTGAACTCCAGCGACCGCCGCAGGGACTCCCGGACGGCCCGGTCGTCGTCGACAACGAGAATGCGCATGTGGACAGTGTTGCGGACGGTGCTGAGACCCGCCTGAGAAGCTACTGGTCCAGCAGCCCGCCGCGGTAGGCGAGGAGCGCGGCCTGGACCCGGTTCGCGGCGCCGATCTTCGACAGGACGGCCGACACGTAGCCCTTGACCGTGGCCTCGGACAGGTGGAGCTTGCCGCCGATCTCGGCGTTGGACAGGCCCTGCCCGATCAGGCTGACGACTTCACGCTCCCGCTCGGAAAGTGAGGCAAGTAACTTGCGCGCGGGCTGCGCGGCACGCTGCCCCTCGCGATGCGCGCGCACCATGCGCGCCGCGACGCCCGGATCGAGGACGGCGCCTCCCTTGGCGAGGTCGCGGATCGCCCTGAGCAGCGCGGCGGGCTCGATATCCTTGAGGAGGAACCCGTTCGCGCCCAGCCGCAGGGCCAGGCTGACATACTCGTCCATGTCGAAGGTGGTCAACATCGCCGCGCTCGGCGGGTTGGGCAGTTCGAGAATCGCGCGGAGCGCCCGGATCCCGTCGTCGGGCGCCCGCATCTTGATGTCGAGCAGCACGACGTCCGGATGCAGGCGCCGGGCTGTCTCCACCGCGGATCGCCCGTCGTTCGCCTCACCGACCACCTCGATGTCCGGCGCACCCGCCATCATGCCCCTCAGGCTGGCCCGCACGAGATCCTCGTCGTCGGCGAACATGAGCTTGATCAACTAAGCCCTCCGAACGGTCGGTGGAGCGGGGGTGTCCGCATCCCGGTCACGGAAGGTTACCCAGTGGTAGCGCGGGAGTCGATACGCTGATCACCCAGGCCGGTTGTGCCTTTCGTCGGACCGCCCGCGACTGTTGCCCGCCGCGGAGGCGAAGGTCACGCTCATGGGCAGCGGCGGGACCCGCTACGCTGGGTCGGCCAGCCCTCGTAGCTCAGGGGATAGAGCACCGCTCTCCTAAAGCGGGTGTCGCAGGTTCGAATCCTGCCGGGGGCACAAAGCCCCTGGTAGTTCCGTTGACCAGGGGCTTTGTGCTGTTCCTCCCCATGCTTAACCCTCGCTTTTCGGCTTCTCGGCAGGGGGACGAACCGCCAACGCGGGGCCAGCGCTCTCCCCCACGACTCCGCGCTCCATGTAGTCCTCCTGGGTCGTGCTGATCCGCTCATGGCCGAGGTAGTCGGCGATCTCTCGCGCGGTCAGGCCCGCCGAGTCGAGCACGCCCGCCACGTAGTGCCGGAAGTCGTGCGGGTGCAGCCCCTTGAACGGCGTCCCTGCCACTACGGCACGGATCCGAGATCGGGTGTTGTCCGGGTCCCGCAGTGTGCCGGTCGCCGAGGGAAACACCCAGGGCGAATCCGACTCCGCGTAGCGCCGCTTGAGGATGTCGAGGACCCAAGTCGGCGGGCGGACGGTCCGCATGCCTGCCCGGCTCTTGGTGTGGTCTTGGACGAACAACCCCTTGCCGGTCACACGGATGACCGTGCCGTGGAAGCGAACGGTGCCGGCCTCGAAGTCGATCGACGTCCTCCAATCGAGCGCCAGCAGCTCGCCTATCCGGCAGCCGAGACCGGACAGGACGTCGACGATGTCCACGAGATCCCAGCGTTGCGCCTCCTCGGAAGCGTGGAAGACACCGAGCACGCGGTTGATGGTCTTGTCGTTGACCAAGCGTTCCTTCTTGCGGTTCTTCTTGCCCAGGCTCTCGATCTCCCGCACGGGGTTCTTGTCCAGGGCATCGTGTCGGACCACGAGCGCGAAGATCCCCGACAGGACGACCTTGGTGTGGGATGCCGCTCCCCTGCCGTGCCGGTCACGAACGGTCGTGATGATCCGGTTGATCGTCGAGACCCGGACGTCGTTCACCCGCAACTGGCCAACGGCATCCCGGAGATAGCGATTCCACGTGTCCCGGTACTCCCGCTTCGTCCGGGCGGCCTTATCCGACTCGTCAACATCCCTGAGCCACATGTCGGCAGCGACCGCGACCTTGGTCTCGGGCTTGATCTCGCCGTCCGAGGAGCGGCGCGCTCGATCGCGCAGCGCCTCCAGGAGGTTGTTCGCGGCCTTCGCCTTGGTCTCGCCGACCCTTTCGACCGGGCGGGTCACGCCGTCGAAGTCCTTGTAGTTGGCGATGGCGCGCCAGGTGCGGTCCGAAATCTTGTACGCACGGATCTTGCCCCAGGTGCCGAGCGGCAGCGGTGGCCTGCCCATCAGGCCGCCCCCTGTTCATCGACCCAGGCGTCCACGTCCTCCTGGCGGTAGCGCACGTACTTGCCGATCCGCCGGCCTTGCGGCCCGTAGCCCTTGGTGCGCCACTGGTAGAGCGTGCCTTTGGGGACTCCGAGGTATGCGGCGACGTCCTCAATGGACAGCAGTTTGCGGGTCATGGCTGGTCCTCCTTCTTGGTCACACGGTTGTCGCGTTTGCGCTGGTAGATGGCTTCGGCGAGTTCACGTTCTGCGTCGTCGGCGTGGCCGTTGCCGGTGTAGTTCCAGTGGTTGATCACGACCACGGAGCCGGGCTCGACGCCGAGGGCTTCCAGCGCCGCGTGGTGCTGGAAGGTGCGACGGACGCCGCGGAGCTGGGTGAAGGTCAGCGAGTAGCGCTGGCTTTTGGTGAGGAAGTGACCGCGAAAGCCGAGCATGTGTGCCCAGCGGCGCAGGAACGCGAGGTCTTCGTTACCGCCGAGCTGCCAGGCCGTGCGGATCATGCGCTTGTGGTGCGGGTGGACCTTGAGGTGCTCGATGTGGCGTTCGGAGTGCACCCGCCGGTCGGGGGTCTCGCTGGTCGAGGTGCCCTTGGTGGCGTACTTGGCGATGTAGCCCGCCAGCGCCTGGTCCGTCAGGTTGCCGTGCCCGTCCTCGACCTGCTCGGGGCGATGGATGACGCGGATGTCGAGCTGCTGGCCCCAGGTGAACGTGTGCTCTTCGGTCTGCCCGTCGAGGTCGAGGGTCTTGGTGACCTGCGCGGTTTGCGCGGCGGCGCGCACGGCGTGTTCGAGCGAGTCTGTGTCGCCCCAGTTCGGTGCCAGGTCGTCGGGTCCCTCCGGGCCGTCGAGGCGGATGACGGCGTGGAAGTGGACGAGCCCGCGGCGCTGGTACTCGGCGACCTTGGCGTAGGACAGGCGGGCGTGCTGCGGGAAGTCCTTGACGCGGATTCCGGCGGCGGTGGCGAGCTCACGGCGGAGGCGAATGGTGAAGCGGTGCCACAACTCCCCCGCGTGTCCCTGCCACAGCACCGCGCCGCGATAGTCGTAGGCGTCCGGCGCGATCGCGGTGCCCAGTCCGGGGTCGTCGTCGTGGTGGAACCTGCCGCACGGGCAGGGACGGGGCTTGCCGTGCCGGGTCGTCGGCCGGGTGTGGACCGCGCCGAAGCTCGGAGCCGTGAGGGTGACGAACAGCCGCGGCTTGTCGGCTACGTCGGCGGGGATGGCCTTGCCTCCGGCGACTCCGGCGCGGATGAGCTGGAAGGCGTCTCCGGCGTAGCGGTCGGAGCAGGCCGGGCAGACCGAGGCGCGGCGGTTGCCGCACGGGGCGTAGATCGTTCCGGCAAGCCGGTCGAGCACGGTGCCGGTGGTGCGGTCGATGAGCTTGCGGAAGCCGGAGAGGTGGACGGGTTTGAGGCACCCGCCGGTGGCCTCGACTCGTGACCGCCAGCGCCGGTAGTCCGGGGCGGTGAGCCGCTGCTGGATCCGAGCGGCGAGGTCGAGGTTGAGGGATACATGGGGCATGGACAGCCTCCAGAGGTTGTGCAGACGTGAGGAAGGGCGGGCCAGCGCGGCGGTTGGTGCCGGTGGCCCGCCCTTCGTGGTGCGCGGCGCGGTTAGCGCCGAGCGGACGGGGTAGTGATCTTGTGGCTTTCGGGGGCCAAACAGCGCGCCCCCGGAAGCCCCTGGTCAGGTGGTGACGGGGTGGTGGTTGACGCGGGTGTTCAGCTCGTCGAGCAGGGCGGTGAGCATCGCGTCGGGCAGTTTCACCGCGGTGGACAACTCGTCGGCGGTGACCGGGCGTCCCGCGGCGTGCGCGGCCTCGGTGGTGCGGGTGACGGTGTCGCGGACTCCGGCCGGCAGTTTCGCCAGCGTCGAGCCCCGCACCGGTGCAGGTGTCGAGGGCGGAGCCGGTGCCGTGGATGTGGCCGGTGCGGGTGCCGCCGGGGGCTCAGGTGCGGTGTCGGCGGGTGCGCGACGCATGAGGAGCTTCACCACCACCAGGAATCCCAGAGCGGGCATCGCGGCGAGCAGCCAGCCGCCAGGGGTCGGTTCGGCCAGGGCGACCTGGGCGGTCATCTGAATCCCGAACCCGGCCACCAGGACGACCATCGGGAAGGTGAGGAACCGGGTGTTGCCGCGCTGGTGGTCACGGCGGACCTCGAACCCGGCCACGATGGCGATGCCTTCGATGACCACGGCGTCGGCCCAGGCGAGCCACCCGGCTTGTCCGTGGTGGACGGCCCAGTCGTGGGTGTGGGTGAACCCGGCAGCCGCGCCGATCCCACCGAGCACGACGGTGACCAGCACCCGCACCACCTCCACCAGCCGAGTGCCGGTGCCCCGCAGGGTGTCCGCCTTGGACACGGTGATTCTCCTTCCGTCAGTAGGGTTTGAGCGCGGACCAACGCGACAGCAGGTTCCTGCCCTGCCTGGTAAGCCGCAGCGGCGAGACCGGCCGCCGGATGGCTCCGTGGAGGCAGGACACGGTGTCGCGGGCGGGGCAACGTTCGACATAGCGGCCCGCCAGGAGGGCGTGTACCGCGTCTTCGTCGGTGGCGATCCGCACGCGGTCGGTGTCCTCGAACAGCACGACCCGATCGGAGTCGTCCAGCAGCCCGTACCGGCCGTCCTGCACCTCCGCCAGCACATCCTGAGCAACACCCGGGTTCACCATGGAACGTGTGCGCTTGCGGGGCCGCGGCGGCAGGGACGGCCGTGCCGGTGCGGGTGTGTCGGTGGTCGACGGGGCGAACAGGCCGAACTGGTCGTTCACCATCACGGCCGCCGGTCAGGTCGGCCCGCGACCCATTCGTTGACCTCGTGCCGGTAGCCGGTGCCGTGCGCTCTCCACTCCCGGTACAGGCCCACGGTGATCACAGCCCAGACGCCGATCGTGATCGCGGCGGCGAGTGTGAAGCCCCAGAAACCGGTGATCACCGCCCGTTCGATGACCAAGGCCAGGAAGCCGAGGCCGGTGACTTTGGTCCAGGACCACAGGAACCGCAGGGTCAGCATCAGGCCACCACCCGCAGGTCAGCACCGCGCCAACCAGCCCGCACGAACTCCACCAGCTCATCCAGCTCCCGGTCATCGACGTAGGCGGCCCGGACGCGCATGGGAACGCGGGAGCGCTGACGGATGACGTAGCCGATGCCCGAGGTCTCCGCGACGTTGGGGATCTCGTCGGCCAGCGCGCCACGGAGGCGAGCGTTTTCACCGAGCACCATGTCCACGTGCGCGGCCGAAGTGACCCGCAGGCACACCCTGGTAGTGAACAGGTCCCGCACGGGCACGGTGTCCTTGGTCGGTTCCTGCACCAGCCCGATCATCGAGTGCCCGGTAGCCCGTCCCTGGGAGCCGACCAGGGCCAGTTGACGCTTGAGACTGCGGGCGGTGCCGCCGTCACCGTAGGCCAGCAGAGCGCCCATCTCGTCGAGGATCAGCAAGTTCAGCGGCGTGATCGGCGACGGGGTGATCTTGCGTTTGCCCTGCTCGGCCAGGCTCCGCTGGGTAGCCTGCATGTCCTCCACGTACTCCTCGACCAGCGCGGCACACTCGCCTTCGTCCGTGGCGTAGCGGTGCGCGATCCCGGCGAGCTTCGCGAACTCCATCTGCTTCGGGTCGCAGATCCACAGCCGCACCGACCCGTCCCGGATCATCGGAGCCAGCCCCCGCAGCAGGGCGTTGACCACGGAGTTCTTGCCCGCCCCGGTGGTGCCCGCGACGAACAGGTGCTGCCCCAACGTCGCGAGCCGCCAGTCCACGCCGTACTCGGTCTCACCGACGTAGAGGCTGGTCAGCTCCACCGCATCCGAGTCGTAGGGCATCTCGGGTGCCTCGATCACCTCAGTGAAGGACTCGGAGCGCTCGACGACCAGGGCGATCAGCAGCGGCTTGACCCGCTCAATCGCGATCCGCTCGACCTTGAGCGCCTCGGTCAGCTCCGGCAGCTTGGCTTCGAACTGGCGCAAGTGCTGCCCCGGGTGCAGCTTGACGTAGAGGGTGTCCACGCTCGGGCTGTACGAGCGGATTCGAACCAGGCGCGGGATGTGCAGTTCGCCGGTCTTGCGGTTGGTGGTGAACAGGTCGCACGCGATCAGGGCGTTGCGCCAGCGCCGTCCGAGGTAGGTGACCCAACGGCGACGCCAGGCCCGCATCCGCGGTGCGGCGAACCGGTCGAAGGTGTCCGGGTGTGCTCGATACCAGGCGCCCAGACCGGCCGCGGTGCCGCCGAGGATGCCGCCGGTGGTGGCCCAGCCGAGTTCGAGACCGGAGGCGGTCACCGCGGCCGGGGTGAGGATGCTTCCCGGGTGCCGGCCGATCCACGCGACTGCCTTGACCTCCGCGCCCTTGGCGCGCTTGGAGAATTCCGTAGCCATTGCTGTGAAGTCCCTTCCAGAGACAAAAAGGGACCGGCCCGCCACCCCCGTGGTTGTTGGTGGTCGAGCCGGTCCCTGCTGCTGTGTCGTTGTGGTTAGTCCTTGATCGCGGCGCGGGAGTCCGACAGTGCGACGGTCAGCTTGGCGACGGCTTTGGCCATCCGGTCGTGGTGGCCCTTGAAGCCCTCCCGTCGCACCGGAATGCCCTTGATCGCCTGCCGGAGCTGCCGCATCGCGGCATCCACCGCATCGAGCGCCCGGTCCACCTGATGCCCTGCCACCTCAGACCCTCCAATCACGGGAGACGAGCTCGGTCTCGTACTTCTTCGCCACCGTCCGCAGACGCTCCAGCTCATCGGTGGCCTGCGAGCGGAACCCCTTCAGCTCGTCCTGCGTGGCCACCGCCCAGCCGGAGCCCTCGTCCTGGTGTTTGTCGTCGACCTTCTCGATCAGCCCGGTCAGGCCCTCCAGCGCTTCCAACACCAGGTCCATCGCGGTCACGAAATTTCCGTAACGCTCCCGCGCCCGTTTGTTGATTGCCTGGATCTGCATTCACCTCACTCCTTTCGTCTTTCCATGTCGAGCGCATCAGCCATCGCGTCCAAATCGCAGCCGAGATGTTCACAATGCGCGAGAACCAGTTCCGCGGCGCTGAACCAGGTCAGTGCGTCCGGCCCGTACTCGACACAAGCCGGACAGACCGTGGCGCAGAAGACGCCGACCAAGGTTGAGTAGGTGGCGACCGCGAGGTCATCGTCACCACCACAATGAGAACACCGGTCTGCACAAGGGCAATCCCTCGTGTTGTCCACATCCAGCACAGCGCGCTCACGCCGCCCGCTGCGGCCCGTGCGGGTCGAACGTCGACAGCCCACCCGGCTTGCTCTCCTCCTGGCAGTACCAGTCATCACCGTCGATCCAGTCCCGATTCCGCATATTCCAATACCTCGATTCATATCGTGGTAGAACCCCAAGATCCCCGGACGAACACGCCGGGAATCAAGGCGCGCCACCACAAAAGGCGCGAATTTTGGCATGGATCGGCCCACTGTGTAATTCTCAAACAACGAAAAAGTGCGCTGGCCCGACTCGAACGGGCAGCCGCACACACGGGCAGCGCTCCAGGGCGTTGGAGTGCGATCGCGACCGGACGCCCGCCGGTCTATGCCGGGCTACGCGGCGGACGACAGACCGCGCTGCCCGGCAGGCTTGAGACCGTCCGCCTTGAACCACAGGCCCGAGGCGGTGATGCGGCCGTTGTCGTCCCGCATCTCGTAGGTGTTGAGCACGGGGTTGATCAGCTCGACGTATCCGCCCTCTTCGAACCCGTCGCCCGGGTCCGCGGCGAGGTTGACGCGGATCTCCTCACCCTTGCCCGGACGCTTGCCAGGCTGAGCGATCGGCTTGGCGAACAGCACCACTACGAACTGGACCTCGCCCTTGCGGTTGGTCACCGTCTCCAGTTCGCCGGTCTGTGCGTTCTCCCGCATTTTCATGGTCGGGGCCTCCGTGACCATCAGCCGGTAGTTGCCCAGGTTGATCGAGATGTCTTGCATTGCTGTCGTCCTCCAAGTGCTGACCCCGGGTCGGTGTAGTCCCCCTAAACTCCCGAGGCAGGTAGTCGTCTGTCGTTGTTGAGGGGGTCTAAACACGAAGATAGGCACCCTCGCGCTCGGTGTCAAGGGGGTCTAAACTCCCGCTATGGACAGCGAGAGCGAGTTCGAGAGTGTCCGCATGGACCCCGACCCGATTCGCCGAGGTCAACGTGCCTCATCGCTGCTCATGCTTTACCAACAGCGCGCTACGGAGCTGGCTCGTCTGCGGAAGGCTGCGATCGAGGAGGCGCACCGTGAGCGCGGACTGAGCTACACCGAGATCGCCGCAGCACTCGGGATCACCAAGGGGCGAGTTACCCAGATTCGGAGCAGTGCCCCTCCGCGCGAGCGAGCGTTCTTCGGCGTTGGCCCGGTCAGCATTGGCGTTCCGTACCGCTACCAGACGACCGACCGTGAGCGACCCTTGATCGCTGCTGAGGATGCCCAGACCGGCGAAGAGCTGGAACGGCTGCTCGACAGCTTGACGCTCGCCGTCACCCGGTACCAGATCGAGCCGGACCGGGAAGAGCCGCCGGCCGGTGACTCCGTGGTCGTGTGCGGTCCCAAGTCGGCACCCGTCGGCGCGGACCTGATGTCCCGGGACCCGGTGCTCGGGATGGTCAAGGCGGATGGACGCTGGTGGATCGAGCACCGTCCGACGGGGGAGCGGTACGGGTCGCCGAGCGACGAGCCGGAGCCGCGGTCAGCGGATGTGGCTTATGTGGCACGCCACCACGAGGCGGAACGTGTGATCGTCCATATCGCGGGCATCCATGGGATTGGCTCCCTGGGGGCCACGCACTACTTGACCGCGCATCTGGCCGAGGTGTTCGCGCAGGTGGGGGACCAAAGCTGTTCCCTGGCGGTGCGTGCGACATACGAAGGACTGACCATCACCGGCAGCGAGCTTGCCGCCGGTCCCTACGTCTGGTGAGTGATGCGAGTAGCCACGGCCCAGCTCCCACCCAGTGAGGACAGCGACGACAAGATCTTCACGACCTCGAACGCCGTCATCGTGCTCGATGGCGCATCCGCTTTCGTGCCGGTGCCGGTTCCAGCTTCGACCTACGCCGACTGCCTCGGGCGCGAACTCGTCGCCTGCTTGACCGCGCACCCGGAGGCAGATCTCCGAGCGGTGCTGGCCGAGGCCATTGAGCAGTCCGCCAAGGCTCTTGAGCTGGAGCCGGGGAAGTCACCGTCCAGCACCGTGACGATGCTCCGTGAGTCCAACGGTGTGGTCGATGTGCTGCGTCTGGGCGATAGCGTGGCGGTGCTGCCGCAGGGGGTCCTGACGGACGAGCGGATGGACGACCTGGACCTCACTCCGCGGCGGGAGTACCGGCAGCGGCTGGCGGACGGCGGGGGTTACGACGAGACGCACCGGGCCCTGCTGCGAGAGCTACAGACCCAGCAGGGCAGGTACCGCAACCAGGACGGCGGGTTCTGGATCGCGGAAGCCTCACCGGAAGCCGCTCAGCACGCCCTCGTGAGGCATCACCCGGCGTCCGCTGTGCCCTGGGCCGTCCTCGCGACTGACGGCGCATTCAACACGATGACCCACACTGGCGTGACCGACTGGCCCGCGATCTCACAGAGCAGCGCCGACGAGCTTGCCGCCATCCTTGAACGCTGCCAGCAGTGGGAACGGGACCAGGACCCCGATGCGCGCCAGTTCCCCCGAGCCAAGCGGCACGACGACAAGGCCATCGCTGCTGTGCGGCTGAGTTCCTGAGCCGGTTGACCACGGAGCCCCCGGAGCTTCCCGGCCTTGGGCCACGGCGTGCGTGTTCAGAGTTTCCTTACTTGTTCAAGGCGGCCCCTGCGGGGCCGCTGATCCGGCCCCCATCCTGTCGAACCGCCAGACGCGGGCGTGCGGCTGGCGCCGGTCCCGCGTGGCGGTTCGACGGAGGCCGGGCGGCCCCACAGCCGCCGCAAGAGGAAAAACCAAGATGCCCTCGCCGGGCAGGCAGGCTCCGGGATGAGCAGGGACCGCAGGCCACGTTGCGCTGGCAGGGTGGGCGCTTGGTGGTCATCCCGTCGCCTGATCTGATGGCTATCACGCCGCGTTGGGGCCGCAAGGTTGGCAAGTTCGGCCGGCGGATGAGCACGAAGGTTGCGGCCCCAACACGGCGTGATCGAGACGCCATCAGGCGACGGGATGACCACCAAGCGCGATCTCTGTAAGAGCCTTAAGTGCACTATGCGGGCCTGCGAGGAACTGGTTCCGAATCGGGTTTCGCCATGAAGTCAGACATGAACAATTCAACGTAAATTCCAAGAAGTCTCCGCAAGACAGAAGAGAAAGAAACAAGCAGGTGGAGCAGTAGCCAAACAGCGATTCCGGATGCGATGTTCGCGACGACCGAATCGCTTGTTAGTTCCGGCCAGGAAGCCATCAGCGCAAGCATCAGAGCAAGCACCATAGCGATGACGCAAACATGGAGAGCTCCAACTGCGGATGACGCCACGAGTTCCTTAAGCCTGACACGCGTTCGATAGTCAGCCGTTTCCTGGATCTTTATTCGGAGGTTAGAAAGGTAAACGAAAGCGCTAAGCATGGTTCCGACAAGGAGGGAGGTCGCAGCAAGAAGCTGCGGGACACCGCCGAGTTGCAATCGAAATGCAATGAAAGTAACCAAAGCTGCGGTTGGAAATCCATAGAGAAGACCGCGCTCTGCCCAATTCAACCGACGAGAGTCAGGCCCATGAGTCGCTCGGCTATTGTAAAGAAAAATGGGCCATGGATTGAAACGCTGCAGCTTATCCATCTCGCGTAAGTCCTAATCGGCAATCTTTGGACGCCAGTCGGCAGCAACGTCCACGTTGAGCAAGACCAGCGAGTCATGCGCTACAGGAAGGACCTCGTCGACAAACTCGCTTTCACTCAGGCGTTCATCAGTCTCAATTGGGTAGGTGAATTTCGGCCATCCCGACGAGACTTCCAGCTTTCTCTCTCGCCCATCTTTAACGGTAACAATGTTTTCTTCATCGAAGTCATCGTCACCAAACGGTGAAATTACGCCAACTATTCCAGCAAGCCGCGGCCTCTGTGACGGATTTTTGGCGATCTCCTTCAAGACCTTAGTGATTTTTCTCTTCGGCTCAGAGTTGTCTACCAGATCAATCTGCAGCCGTGCACGCTTGAAATTCTCCGTCGTAAAGTGCGTACGGTCATTAGCTTTATTTGACTGGACTAACTCAATCGATGTCACATTCACATTGTCTTCACTGAGGAATTCGTTCCAAGCATTAGCATCGACAGTATCCGACGTGACCCGAAGCTTCAGTCCAGAAGGTTGCAAGTGAAAGTTGATTTGCCGAAGAGTCTGCGCGGTCAGATGCGAGCGCCCCTTAATCTCTGAAATCAGGAGCCCTCGATCACCATATGGCGGAATTATGAGAAGCATATAGAAATCACTAAGAACAGCATCAGAACGCTTTATCAGCCTCGGGGCCTCTTCAATATCTTCTGCATCGACGTCGATCACCTCGCGAGGTTCGCCGAATTCCCCGCCTTTGGTTGTAAGCAGGACTCCCCACGCACTGCTTCGCACTCCTGAGATTCGCGTATAGTGTCCGCGCTTCTCATCTTTTTGCCCCGCAGCTTTAGCAGTTTCAGCCGCTTCAAGCACCGTCACACGAAGCCCGCCCTTAGATTCCGGCTCCGTAAACGCAATCCGGTCAGTCTTCCGAAGTGGCGTCGCGTAAACTTCCATCACTCTGTAGCCATACGCAGTCAATTTTCCACCCTCAGTCGCGTCGATCAGACTAAGAGCGTCTCGCAATTGCTGGTAACCCGTCAAGAAGATCACCGCCGCCATCTGTTATCCGCAAGGAGTCGAACATACGTTCGGCTACTTGTCAAGTATGAAGTAGCGTTTGACATCGTTGCTCCCGATTCGGTGAGTCACTCACGAACTGTTAGTCACTCTGCGTGCATGGTCGAATACCAGGCTACTGCGCGCCTGTGACAATTTGAGCCGGCCGCGCTTTGCGCTTCACCGCTAGCAGCGATCACACGTGCACCTCATCAGTGTCGTGAGATACCGCCAGCCTGGGCCTTCTTCCAGGTCCCCCAGCGTTCCGCTTCAGCATCTGGCACCTGCTGGGTACCCTGTGTACGTGACTGCCGCTGCTGCGAACCACGGCCCCACTCCCGACCAGGGGCGTTTCGACTCGCCTCGGGAGATTCGGGCTGCGTTGCTGCCCGAGGAGGTCGGTGCCTTCGATGCGGCGTACCAGCAGGCCCTCAAGCTGGCTTCGGAGACCCTGAGCCTTGAGGCCCTGCAACACACGCTGTCGAGTTGGCGGCGCATCGCGCAGATGACCCAGGCTGACCCCGCCGGCCACCGCAGGATGCTGGCGCAGGCGAAGCGGACACGAAGCACCGGGCAGCTGCCCGACGACGCGGTCGACTGGAACCAGTTCCGGACTGAGCTGGGCGTCTGACCCGCACGTGGCCTACCGCATCGTGACGGACTCGCGCGTCCGTGACCAGATCCGCGCCCTACCCGCCGAGGCACTGCCGATGATCGCCGAGGCGATGAGCGTCCTCGAACTGACTCCGTGGAACGGCCGGCCCTACAACGCAGCCGAGCCCGACGGGTGGATGCGACACCTCGACCTCCACGAGGGTCGCGGCTTCCTCACCTACCTCGTCCTTGAGGATCAGGACCGGGTCGACGTGCTCAACGTGACCTGGTTCGGCTAGCGCCTGCACGACCCTGCCTCCCACGCTTTACCCTCGCCAATCAACGGCAGATGACCTCACCCGAGGGCGAGCGATACTGATTTGCAGAAGCGATCAGGCCAGATCACGTACGCTGTCGGCAGTTGACCAGCAACGACAGCAGACGTTCCCCCATAAAGCGGGTGTCGCAGGTTCGAATCCTGCCGGGGGCACAAACGAGCCAGTGCTCGAACTGCACGAACTTTTGCAGCACGACCAGCGATGATGACTCGATCGTTACTTCGCGTCCGGTGGACCAGGGCGTCAGCTCAATGCCGACTTCGGCTCAGCTCGGTCGAACAGGTTCGAAGTGGTCACGTCGCCGAGCCACCGCAGGTAGTTGTCGGGTCGCCGCGGTTCGGGTACCGTCACATGCTGGCAAGGGGTTCGGGATTGCGCCTGAACCACCGCCGACTTCCACTCTGCAGCAAGGAGCGCGGGATCGTGCCTGCGCTACCGCTGTCCAGCCTTTTCCCTCTCACGGCAGGTCAACGTGTCCAGCGGGGACGTTGATCGGAAGGACACGTCGACGATGACCATCTACTCTCAACATCCCCAGCGGGGGAAGGTTCAGATCTTGGCCTGCTACCGCGCACCGTGCGGTGTGGTGTCGTCAACCGTGACCAGCGTTGATTCCGCCCTGACGGCGGCACCGATCGTGGACGCCCTCAACCAGATCTCTGCTTGCGCGTCGGTTCCGGTGAGCGTGTACGACATGCGCGGCAGCGACTTCAACCACTACCCAACGGGGCACCTCGCCGCGCTGACCGATCGAGATGCGCGCGCCAGCCTGCTCGAAGGCACGCACAGCCTGTGGTACGAGCAGGTGATGTGGGTTCTCCATGAGGCTTTGACGGACCTCGATGATGCAACGGTGTCGGTACCGGCGCCGATCCGCATGGCCATAGACGCGGAACTGGAAACCGAAGCCCGCTGGCTCCGTGCCGCGCTGGCCGAATACAGAGAGGGCGTCGAGGTTCCCGACGACGAAACCCAGCGCGTGTGGCACTTTGAGGACCCGTTCGTCGCCTACGACGGTGGATGGGTCGGGCTCGGCCGCCGGGACCGCGAAATCCTGGACCGTCTCGAAGCAGACGCCACCGGCCAAGAACTCGACGACGCTATCGTGGATCTGCGGCTGCTGCTTGACGTTTACGCACAGCTTGACATCGGCGACCTTCAACTCCAGCTGGACGATCTGTCGATCATCGCGGAACCGGAGAATCCTGACGGCTTCTTCCTCAACGTAGAGGCTCCGCTGCCTAGCGGCAAATACAACCGAGTGCAGTGGGGCGTGGCAATCGACCGATGGGAGGCAGACGAAAGGGACGACGAGGGCTACCCCACGGACTCACATGGCGAACCGGTCATCCGCTGCGTGCTCACCGACCGACCAAGCATCACCGATGTCGTCGCACTGCTCAAACTCGCCACGAGTCAAGAGCAATTGGAGATTTGGACGCGAACCCCCGTCGGCGAGACTTTGGCCAATACCGCTTTCGCTGTCACCAAGCGCTACAACCACAACGCCTGAATAAGCGCCCGTGGGTGGTGGCCCTTTTTGGGCACCACCCACGGACGCCGCAGACCCAGTAACCGTGCAGTTCCGCTCCTCACCGTCGCCGGGTGATCAAACAACCACTACTTTTCGTGACAGCGAGGTGATCTCAGCGACTTTATGTGATGCGGCCGTGTTCGTGGTGGGTGAGGACGAGTGGGGGGCCTCGATCAGCCGCATCATCGCCTCTTTCCGCGCCATGGCCAAAACCACAACGCCAATCAGGCGACAGAACCCGCACCACCACCCAACCAGGTGTGTCGCAAGCCCCGAGACACAAACTGTGTCAACTCAGGTGAGACTGAGCACTCGATGTCGCCGTCCATGACCCAGTCGGGAGCCGATCGCGCTTGACGTTGTCGGCGACAGCCGGTCACGCCGGGAGGTCTTCTCCGGCCATCGTGACGCCGAACCTCTCGGCGGCGAGGTACGGGTTCAGGTGGGGGTGGCGGCTGCCGACGGAGATGTCGCGCCAGTACCGCTGGAGCGCGTTCGTGTTCTGGAATCCGCTCATCCCGTGGAGATCGAGCATTCGCTCGACCGCGGACCGGCAGTCGCGGCCGGCGTCGGCGAGGTCCATGTGCAGGCTCGATCGGTCCGCCTCAGACAGCTCGACGGAGTCCGCAGCCCTGGCGACGGCGAGCATCGTGGTCTCGGCGCGGTTGACGAGGTGGACGGCCTCGGCGAGCCAGTGCCGGGCTCCTGGTGACTCTCCCATCCTGGTGTAGCTGGTCGTGAAGGGCTTGCGGCCCGAGCCGAACATCGTGACGATCGCGTCGAGCGCGCCACGGGCGGCGCCCACTATCGGCCCGAGCACTGTGAGCGCGTGCAGCAGTAGGTCGGCAAGCGAGAAAGACGCCGTCGCCGCGACCCGAGCGGCCGGGATCAGAAGGTCGTCGGCGACGAGGGTGTGGCTGCCCGTGCCTCGCATGCCGGCCACACGCCAGGTGCGCTCGATGGTCAACTCCGCCACGGGAACCAGCGCGAAGCAGAGCGTGCCTTCGACCTGCAGACCGAGCACTGCCCACGCCGAGTCCTCGCATCCGGACACGTTGGGCCAGCGGCCCGTGACGCGGACGCCCTCGGGCACCCGCGAGGCATCGGCGGGGATACCTGATCCGCAGAAGAGCGCGTCCGGGTCGGCGAAGACCTCGCTCGCCAGCGAGCCCGGGAAACACTTGGCGGCGATGTTCTTGGCGGTCACGCAGGTACCGACGACCCAGGCCGTGGACGGGCAGCCCCGGCCGAGGCTGGCCAGGGTTGTGGCCATGGTCTCCGCGCCGGCCCAAACGCCTCCCAACTCCCGAGGTGTCCGCAGCGCCAGAGCCTTGTTCTCGCGCACGGCTGCCAGACTCTCCACGGTCGGGCGGGCGCCCTGTTCGGTCTTCTCGGCCTGGGCGCGCAAAACGCCGACGATCTCGTCGGCTGAGGAGTAGTCGATCACGGCATCGATCAAAGCAGCGACCTCGTGAAGGGGGCCATACGCGACCCGCGCACGTTCATACGAGCCTGTGCGCGTCGGTAGCATCGGTTGTATGGACCTGTTGAGTGCTGTGATCCGCACCGTCCGGGTCGGTAGCGCAAGCGGGCGCGTGATCAAGCAGCCGATGTCCAGCGGCATCAAGCTTCCCGCGTTCAAGGGCACCGGGTTTCACATCATTCTCCACGGTGACTGTTGGCTGATCACGGAGAACGAGGAACCGGTCGCTCTGAAGCCCGGCGACGTCGTACTCACGTCGTCCGGCGGGGAGCACAGCCTCAGTCCCTTCCCATGCGCGCTGGACGCGCTGCCGGCCTTGGTGCCGGGTACGGACTCGCCGCCTGGACCGTATGCGTTCGAGTTCGTGTGTGGTGCCTATCGACTCGAACATGGTCAGTCCTCGCCGTATCTGCGAGCGTTGGCCGACCTGATCGTGGTGTCGCCGGACTATGACCGGCACCCCGAGATGCGGGCACTGGTCGACCTGCTCGGCGCAGACCTTTCCGGCGCGCGGACCGGTACCGGCGCGACGCTGCCCGCATTGCTGGATCTGATCCTGGTGCACGTGTTGCGCGAATGGTCTGAGCAGAACGACATGGGCGAGTGGCCCCGGACCGACGACCCGCGGATCGACGCGGCTCTGCAAGCGATCCATGACAACCCACAGCGGCCGTGGACCGTGCAGCGGCTCAGCGAGACCGCAGGACTGTCGCGAACGGCGTTCAGCAGGCGCTTTGCCGCTGCTGTCGGGCAACCGCCGATGAGCTACCTGATCAGCTGGCGGCTGAGCCGTGGTGCGCAGCTACTGCGGGACACCGACGCTCCACTGGCTTCGATCGCCCGACGGGTCGGGTACGCGACCGAGTTCGCGTTCGCCGGCGCGTTCCGCCGCGAGTACGGAGTGTCGCCTGGCCGCTTCCGCCTCCAGCCGGCGACGAGCTGCCTCGCCGACGGCGTCTCGGCGGAGTCTGCGGACGCGCGGTGAGTCGCCGCCGGTTCTCGCGTGCTGGGGCATCGTGACTGAGTGTCCGGGCGGCTTCCTTTGCACCAGTCGAGGTGGCTGCGTACTCCTGTGACCGATCAGTGCCGCGATCCCAGTGCTTCAGTCTGCGAGGGGGACCGCCGATTCGAGCACTAGGGAACCGGCACACACCGAGGAGATGCTGCCGTTCCCCGCGAACGGCGAGCCGCTGTTGCTCCTGGTCCGGCCGGACCGCTACGTCTGTGCCGCGTTCCGCCCTGGCGACGCCGATCGAGTCGCCGCCCGGCTGACCCAATATCCACCCATTTCAAGTCAAGGAGAGTGACATGGGCTTGCACATCTCGCGCCACATCACGCTGGGCTCTTCCGGGTGTGCGGGTGGAAGGTCAACTCGTCGCCGTCGATGCGGTGGTTGCCGTCGGTGCCGGGGGCGAAGCCGTGTCGCCATAGCGTTTGCTTCTATTTCGTGTGCCATGCCCGCACTGTGCCGAGCACGGATCACCATTCTCCCCGCCGCTCATCGGTCCCGCCGTGAGCAGTCCGGCCGAGCAGCGCACCATCACCGTCACGAACCGCGGCGAGGACACCGAGGGCAGGAGCGGTGGATACCGGAACCGCCCAGGCAGCAAATCAGCCCCGGCCGCGGGTGCGACCGGGGCTGATTCCGGGATTCGGCGCCTGACTCAGTGCTCGTCCAGCACTCCCGCCACCCGGAGCAGGTCGGCGATACCGAACGAGCCCTCGCGGCGTCCGAGGGTGGGTTGCCAGGCCGGGAAAGCAGACCGGTAGGACGTCGGGTCGGCGTCGAGGAGTCCGATCAGGACCTCGGCCACCAGGCGGCTTCCCACCGGGCCCAGGTGACGGCCGTCGGCAAGCACCTCGGCTTCCTTGAGGATGTAGTACCACAAATAGATCGGGCCGTCGGTGCCCAGCTGCTCGTCCGTCAGGGGCGTCTCGCCGATCTTGCGGGCCACGTCCTGGCCCGACGGGAGGCCCTGGGCTTCGCTGCGCAACAGGTTCCGCACGACGAGCGAGGCGACCGGGCGGGCCAGGGCACCTTCCTTCGCACCGGGCACGGCACTGACCGGGAGGTCCAGCAGCTGCGTGTTGAGGGTGGCGTCGAGGCGTTTGGCGAACTGGAGGTCGCCGCGCTGACCGACATCGAAGAAGAAACGCCAGTCGACCGCGTGCTCGGCGTCGACCGGGCCGCCTCGCAGGTCCGTGCGGGGCGCGGTCGGGGCCTCGGGATCGTCCGGGAAGATCTTGCCGGCGAAGTTCTCGTTCACCCGGTAGCTCGAACGGATCGTGGGGTGGCCCATGCGGAACGCCGCCACCGCGAACTCCGCCGGGATGAACGGCCTGTCGCCGGGACGGTAGAACCGCGGGCCGTGCCGCTCGATGTCGCGGACGACCTTCTCGTCCGCCACCGTCGGCAGGAACTCGTGCACGATGATCCACTGGTAGTGCCACCGCACGAGCTGCTGGGCGCTCGCGAACACGTCGTTGTAGTAGTTTTCCACGTCCAGCAACTGGTCGAGCGTCGCCGTCGGCTGCTCGTGGTCCGGCTCGTCCGGAGGCTTCGGCGGGACGAACTCGCCGAGCGCGTCCGTGATCTTCCCGTCCCGCAACAGGTCCACGACCCGGTTGTGGAACTTCATCAACGTGAGGTGCAGCTGCGCCAGCAGCATGTTCTCGTCGTTGCGCGGATCCCCGATCAACGCCACCCCGTCCGCGGTGCGGGCGAGGTCGACGCCGTCCTTCGAAATCGCCAACTTCGTCGAAAACGAGGCCGGATCGTACAAATGCGCACTCACCACCGGGCCGGTGCCGTACACGTTGTCCATGTCCAGCCGCGGCGACCGGAAGTCGACGAGACCGTCCGGCTGGGCGTGGCGGTCGAACGACGACGTCGCGTCGAGCGTCAGATCGTGGTCGATGAACTGGCCGAAATACGTGAAACCCGAAGGGAAACCGTGGTTCTGCTGGTCGTCGGTGGTCTGCCCGCCGTCCATCAGACCACCGGGAAGGCCGAACTTCTTCGCCATCTCCAAACCGGTCGCCTTGCGGGCCTGCAACGTCGGGAACATTCGGCCGAACGCGCCCGCCGTGCCCTGTGAGCCGGGCGGAATGGACAGACCACGGGACAAATAGCCGTGCTGAATCGACATGTGTGCAACTCCCCCAAAATGATAGAAAACAATGCGTGACCACCCGTCCCCACGGACGGTCACACATACCCCAGTGCACAAAACGCTACCAGGAAACGGTCGGGGCGTACAGGGATTCAGACGATGCGCACTGTCCGTTGATCGAGCGGCCTCAGGCCGACCCCTCAGCCAGCCCGGAAACTCAGCTCCTCGCTGTAGCGCGGGATTCCGTCCTCGGCGTCGCCCAGGTAGAAGTGCGTCGACATGGTCGCGGTGGGCACGTCGAAGACCGAGCGCCACAGGGTGCGAGCCGGGAGCCCGTCGGCGGTCGCGGCCGTGATGGCGACCTTCGAAAGCGCCTCGCGCAGTGATTCGGCCGACTGGAGCCCTTCGCCGACCTCCTCGGCGATCGTGCGGTAGCGGTGGAAGGTCCGCATCGTTTCCTCGTTGTCCGGCGGCAGGTCCGAGGCGGCCGGGTAGCGGTGGAGCGGGTGGTTGGTCAGGCACAGCGGGCCGTCCGCGAGGTCGTGGATGTACTCGGCGCCGCCGGGCGCCCGCTCCCACACGAACGCGTCGCCCGAGGCGTCGGCGATCAGGTAGTGCAACGGGGTGCCCAGGTCGTACTGCTTGGCGTGCAACAGGGCGGTCCGCGCCTCCTCCGCGCTGCCACAGGTGTCCAGCACGAACCGCGGCAGCTGGACCGGGCTCAATCCGACCTGCGGGCCCGCGGGCACGGGCGCGCTCGCCGATTCGGCGTCGGCGATCAGCAGGGCCACGGTCACACCGGCCGAGTTCACGCCCTCCATGCAGCCGTCGAGTTCGTTCATCGTCAACGCCACCACGCCGGGGGTCCGGAGCACGTACGGCCGCGACGCCATCGGCGCCTCGCCGGACCGGACCGCCTCGCCCGACAACAGGGCGAACAACTCCGTCGCGCTCGTGGTGAAGAAGTCGTAGTTGCGGCCGAACAGCCCATGCCCCTCCTTGGTGACCGACGGCGGCAGGAAAGTCACCGTGCAGGCTGAACCCCGCGGCACGCCGGTGAGCCCGTCCAGGTGATGCGTCTCCACCGAGACGCTGAGGGCATCGGCCGCGCCCGCGATCCGGGCGTGGTGCTGCGGCCAGTGCTCGGCGAACCACCGGCACCGCGCGCGAGCCATCCGCGGGTCGGCCGCCACCGGCGCCCAGCCGTAGGCCGTCCGGGCTTCCGCGGCCAGCCGGGCGCCGATCGCTTCCTGCGATCCGGTCTGCTCCAGCAGCCGCACGGTCATGAAGTCGCCGGGGCCGCCGGCGATCGTGGTCGCGGTCATGGGTTCTCTCCTCGGGGTTCGCGCCACATCGGCCACAGCCGCGGGCCGTCGGGCAGGGTGACCGGCTCGCCGAGGAACTCGAAGCCGTGCCGCCGGTACAGCGGCACGCTCCTCGGCGAACTCGCTTCCAGGTACGCCGGCAGCCCCTCCGCGTCCGCGCGGGACAGCCGGCTGGTCAGCAGCGCCGAACCGATCCCGCGACCGGGTTCCGCGACACCGAGGAACGGCAGGTACAGGTGCTCGCGATCGTGCGGGTGGCGGGCTCGCAGCAGCTCGGTGAACGCGGCCAGCCGCGGCTCGCGGGGATCCGGTTCGCCGAACGGCGGCTCACCGGCCGCCAGCCGCAGCCAGACCGCGACGCCCGGTCCGTCCACCATCAGCTCGCCGGTGGCGGCGGAGCGCTCGACGGCGTCGCCGAAGACGAACGGCATGGCCCGCGAGCGCATCTCGTCGTCAGGGAACAACCAGTGCGCCAGCGGATCGTCGCGGAAGGCCGCGGTCAGGACTTCGATCGGCGTGATGGCCATGCGTACAACGTACGAATGGCAGGCGAAGCCTGGCAAGGAAACCGACCGAAAACGGGGGTAAACCCCACTCCATCCCTGAGGTAGACCCGATGCGCACTAGTGCACCGGGTCTCGCGTCGCGCCCCTCAGCTCCGCGTGACCTCGTAGGCCAGGTGCGTGACCCCGTTGCCCTCGACGACGGTCGGGTTGCCCAGGCGCACCGGCGCCTTCCCCAGGTTCTCGAACCAGCGCACACCTTCGCCGAGCAGGACCGGCACCTGGTCGACGTGGATGCCGTCCAGCAGTCCGGCGTCCAGCGCCTGCTGGGCGATCTTCGCGCTCGCGACCACCACGTTCTTCCCGCCCGCCAGCTCGGTCGCCACCCGCACCGCCTCCTCGACGCCGGACACGAAGCGGAAGTCCGACGGCCCGTCCGCGGGCGGTTCGTGGGTGACCACCACGACCGGGACGCCCATCGGGTGTCTGCCGCCCCAGCCCTGGGTGATGTCGTACAGGTGGCGGCCGGCGATCAGCGCGCCGACGCCCGCCAGCGCGGCCTTCATGTACTCGGCGCTCGACGGCGACATCCGGAACGTCGCCCACTCCACCGCGGTCGGCACCTCGACCTCGCCGTTGCCCATCCAGCCGAACAGCAGGTCGATGCCGTCGCCGGGATCGGCGATGAACCCGTCGAGCGACATGGACATGTTGGCGATGACCTTGCTCATTTCTCGTTCTCCTTCGTCTCGTGAACCGGACATGCCCCAATCTGCCCGGATCACGGGCCGGGAATATCGGCCACCTGGCCACGTTCGGAGGTGGCAGACTGATCCGCGATGTCAGCCACCCTGCCGCCGCAGGTCACCCCGTTCGTCGGGCGCGGTCCGGAACCGGACGCGCTCACGGCGGAACTCGCGGCCAACCGCCTGGTCACCGTGGCCGGGCCGGGCGGGTGCGGCAAGACGCGGCTGGCGCTGCGGGTCGCCGCGCGGCAGGACGACGTGTGCTGGGCCGACCTCACCGCCACCGCGGATCCGTCGGTCGTGCCGAAGCTGCTCGCCGCCGCGACCGGAACGCTGCTCACCCCGGACCACGGCTCGCTGCCCCGGCAGATCGGCGACCGCCGGGTTCTGGTGTGCCTGGACAACTGCGAGCACGTGCTCGCCGCGGCCGCCGAAGTCACCCTCGAACTGGTCGCCGCCTGCCCGAACGTCACCGTCCTCGCCACCAGCCGGGAACCGCTCGGCATCCCGGGCGAACGGGTTTGGCGGGTGCCCCCGCTCAGCGCCGCCGACGCCGTCGCGCTCTTCCGGGCCCGCTCGGGCACCGGCGAGAACACCGCGACGAGCACGCTGTGCGCGCGGCTGGACGGGATTCCGCTGGCGATCGAGCTGGCCGCGGCCTGGTCCGGCACGCTCACCGTGCCCGAGATCCTGCGGGGCCTCGACGACCGGTTCACCCTGCTCGTGCGCGGCCCGCGCGGGGTGACGGCACGGCATCAGACGCTCGCGGCGTCCATGGCGTGGAGTCACGACCTGCTCGACGAACCCGACCGCGTGTTGTTCCGGCGGCTCGGCGTGTTCCGGGGCGGCTTCACGCTCGGTACCGCCACCGGCGTGTGCGGTCCGGCTCGGATGGAAGTCCTCACCGGACTCGGGCGGCTGGTCGACAAGTCGCTCGTCGTCGCGGACACCGCCGGGTCCTCCACGCGGTACCGGATGCTGGAAACGGTCCGCCAGTACGCCCTCGCGAAGCTGGTGTCCTCCGGGGAGGAGCAGGACGTCCGTGAGCGGCACCTCGGCACGTTCCTGGCGCTCGCCGAGGAAGCCGAACCCCTGCTCGGCAAGGACAAGGACGCGCGGCGCGCGATCGTGGCCGCCGACCAGGAGAACCTGCGTGCGGCGATCGAGTTCGGCCTGGCCGCGGACGATCCGGACCGCGGGCGGCGGCTGGCCGCGTCGCTGGCGTGGCTGTGGCACCTGGGCGGCCGTGGCCACGAGGGCCTGACGCTGTTGCGCCACGCGATCGACCGCGGCCCCGACGGCACCGCACTGCAGGCGCGCCTGCTGACCGGACTCGCCCTCGTCGCCGACACCACCCAGCCGGTGGAACACGACGCGGCACGGGCCGCGCTCGACATCGTCCCGGACGACGGACTGGCCACGCTCCTGCACGCGCTCAGCGAACTCGTTCGTGACTTCGACTCCGCCGCCGCGCTCGCCGGCCGGGCACGCACGAGCGACGACGGTTTCGTCCGCGATGGGGCCACCGCGCTGCTGGGCATCATCCACCACCTGCGCGACGACCACGAAAAGGCCGTTCCCCTGCTGGAAAACGCGATCGACGGGCTGCTCCGGCGCAACGACCGCGGGGTGGCCTCGACCGCGCTCGCCTTCCTGGCGAGCACCGCGCTCCACATCGGACAGATGGAGCGGGCCCGCGAGCTCGCCACCGAAAGCGTGCGGGTGGCGAGGCCGTTGGAGGACTACCACCGCATCGGCTCCGCGACGAGCGTCCTTGCGACGATCGAGGGCACCGCGGGGCGGATCGACGAGGCCCGCGCGGTGCTCGACCCGATGGTCCGGCTCGTCGACGGCGCCGAGTCACCGCCGTTCGTACCGGGTCTGGCCAGGGCGAAGGGCTACCTGCACCTGTGGTCGGGCGAGCCGTCCGAGGCGATCGGGTGGTTCCGCCGCGAGGCCGACGACGAGCACCTCACTCCGCCCACCCTGGTCGGGCTCGCCGAGGCCCTCCGGCTGGCCGGTGATCGCGAAGCGGCGGCCACGGCCTGTGCACGTGCCCTCACCGCGGCCCGCCGGGCCGGCATGCCGAAGGTGATCGCCGACGCGCTCGAACAGTCGGCGTACCTCGCGGACGATCCCGCCGACCTGCACCACGAAGCGCTCGCGATCCGCGCCGAGCGCGGGTTGTGGTTGTCCTGCGTGCGCAGTCTGGAAGCACTTTCCGCCCACGACGAACCGTTACGGCACGCATGCGAGCGCGCGCGACGGGAGATGGGCCTGCCACACGGCGACGTGCCCAGCACCGCCATGTCACTGCAGGACGCGATCGCCTACGCCCGGCGGCCCCGTGGCAAGCGCGGCAGGCCGGCGAGCGGCTGGGAAAGCCTCACCCCGACCGAAGAGAGTGTGGTGCGCCTGGCCGTGCAGGGCCTCAGCAACCCGGAGATCGGCACCCGGTTGTTCATGAGCCGCAGCACGGTCAAGACGCACCTGTCCCACATCTACGCCAAGCTCGGCGTCACGAACCGCACCGAGCTGGCCGCGGCGAGCGCCGCCCGTCAGATGACGTAGAGCCACCACCGCTGGCTCGCCGGGCTCGATTCGTGGTAGTCGCATTCGTAAGCACGGTGGCCCCCGACGTAGACCAGCGGCTTGCCGACCGCCTCGCACTTGGCCTTCGTCGAGTACTTGCCGTACGGGTCCTGGGCGGCCGCCGTACCCGCGGTGCCCAGCAGGACGCCGAGCGAGGTCACGGTGATCGCACCGGCCGCCAGAAAACGTTTCACATTCTTTCCGGTGTTCATGCCAACGTTGAACCACGGCAGGTCAAGGCTCCCACTGGACGCAACCAGTACGCCGCTCTTCGCGCACGTGGCAACACCCTCTCGACGTGGGACCGCGAACGGGCGACGCTGTCCGTGCAGAGGAGGCAAGCATGACCGATGTCGTGATCGCCGGCGCCGCGATGACCCGGTTCGGGAAGTTCGGCGGCAGCACGATCCGGTCGCTGTCCGAGGAGGCCGTGTCCGACGCGCTGGCCGACGCCGGACTGACCCCGGCCGAGGTCGGCATGGTGTTCTTCGCCAACGCCGCGGCCGGGATGCTGACCGGTCAGGAGATGATCCGCGGCCAGGTCGCGTTGCGGCACACCGGGCTGCTCGGCGCGCCGATCGTCAACGTCGAGAACGCCTGCGCGTCGGCGTCCACCGCGTTCCACCTCGCCGTGACCGCGGTGGCGGGTGGCGCCGTCGACGTCGCGCTCGCGGTCGGCGTGGAAAAGCTGACCCACCACGACAAGACGAAGTCGTTCGCCGCCATCGCCACGGCTGTCGACCAGCTGGAACCGGGTGAGCTGAGGCAGTGGACGGACACCGAGTGCGCGGGCAGGGGCTCGTTGTTCATGGACATCTACGCCGCGCAGACCCGCGCGTACATGGCGCGCACCGGCGCGACCGCGGCCGACTTCGCCGAGGTGTCGGTGAAGAGCCACGACCACGCGTCGCTGAACCCGAAGGCGCAGTACCGGGAACGCGTCACCGCGGGCGAGGTGCTGGCGAGCCGTCTGGTGTCCGAACCGCTGACCGTGCTCATGTGCTCGCCGCTCGGTGACGGTGCCGCCGCGATCGTCGTGTGCTCGGCCGCCCGTGCCCGCGCGCTCGGCGTTTCGGGTGTGCGGGTGCGGGGTTGCGCGCTGGTGTCCGGCGACGGCGAAAAGGGCTCGCTGCAGCGCGCGGCGACGCGGGCGTTCAACTCCGCCGGGCTGGGCCCGGAGGACCTGGACGTGCTGGAGATCCACGACGCGGCGGCCCCGGCCGAGCTGATGGTGTACGAGGATCTCGGGCTCTGCGGCGAGGGCCAGGGGGCGGCGCTGCTGCGGTCCGGGCAGACCCGGCTGGGCGGCAGCTGCGTGGTCAACCCCAGCGGCGGGCTGCTCGCGAAGGGACATCCCATCGGCGCCACCGGGTGCGGCCAGCTCGTGGAGCTGACCGACCAGCTGCGCGGCCGGTGCGGGCCGCGCCAGGTCCCCGGCGCCCGTGTCGCGCTGGCCGAAAACGGCGGCGGTTTCCTGGGCCGCGATACCGCGGCGATGGTGGTCACGATCCTGGCGACCTAGGAGGCACGGTGGACGACGTGGTGGCGTGGCTAGGGATTCACCGCCAGGAAGATGAACGCGGCCAGCAGCGCGAGGTGCACTCCGCCCTGCAGCGGGGTCGCGCGGCCGGGCACGACGGTCAGCACGCCGGTCACCACGGTGAGCGCGAGGAGCACCAGGTGGGTGCTGCCGAGGCCGAGCACGAGCGTGCCGGGCAGCCAGATCGAGGCGAGCGCGATGGCCGGAATGGTCAGGCCGATGCTCGCCATCGCCGAACCGAGCGCGAGGTTGAGGCTGGTCTGGATCCGGTCGCGCAGGGCGGCCCGCAGCGCGGCGAGGGTTTCCGGCAACAGCACGAGCAGCGCGATCACCACGCCGACCACCGCGTGCGGCAGTCCGGCGCTGTCCACCCCGCGTTCGATCGCCGGGGACACCGCCTTCGCGTCACCGACCACCGCCACGAGCGCGATCAGCAGGAAGGCCAGGCTCGTCCAGGCCGCGCCGGCGCTGGGTGGTTCGGCGTGCTCGTCGGCGCCCTGCTTGACCGGGAGGAAGTAGTCGCGGTGCCGGTAGGTCTGCATCGCGACGAACAACCCGTACAGCACGAGCGACGCCACGCCCGCGAAGGCCAGTTGCGCCGGCGAGAACTCCGGACCGGGACGGCTGGTCGTGAACGCAGGCAGGACCAGGCTCAGCGTGGCCAGCGTCGCCACGGTCGCCAGCGCGGCACCCGCGCCCTCGGCGTTGAACACCGCGACCCGGTGCCGCAGCGCACCGACCAGCAGTGAGACACCGAGGATGCCGTTGCAGGTGATCATCACGGCGGCGAACACCGTATCCCGCGCGAGAGTGGCGCTTTTCGGACCGCCGTCAGCCATCAGAGTGACGATCAAGGCGACTTCGATCACCGTGACGGCGACGGCCAGCACGAGTGACCCGAACGGCTCACCGATCCGGTGCGCGACGACCTCCGCGTGGTGGACGGCGGCGAGCACGGCCGCGGCCAGGCACAGCGCGACCACGATGACGAGCGGCAACGGCAACGTCCGGCCCCAGCTGAACAACAGCGCGACGATGGCCACCAGAGGGGCGAGGATGGTCCAGTCGGTCAGCCAGGAGCGAATGCGGGTGGCCACGGGCCTCACCCTGCCACAGGGACCTGCCCTCGGCCGGGCTTGCGCGCGGCCCGGGAGTGTGGTGCCCTTTCACTCCTGAGGGGTTTGTGATCGCGCGATGGAGCGACCTGCGTCACACCGTGGTACCGATACTGGAGGCCCGGGCGATACAAGGCGCGTCAGGTCATCCCGAGCGCGACACTGAACGAGTGACGAGGAAGGTACGCCCTGTGACTACGGGTGCCCACAGCAAGGGAGCCGGAAGCGGGACGACCACCGTCGCCGATCTGCTCGCTCGCAGTGATCGCCCGGTGCGTCAGCGTCACTCCCGCGCCGGGGTCCCCGAGCCCTCGCCGGTCGAGATGACGATGCCGAACATGGTCGCGGCGATCTCCGTGCTCGACTCGAAGTCCCCGCGCCGTCTGGAGCGCCCGCCCGTCGCGGGCGCCGCCGGGATGCGGGTGTTCGGGACCGGTTCGTTCGGTTCGGCCGGCACGGTCGGGGCGACGTCGCGCGGCAGCGACGAAGGCGACCGCACCGGGCGGACGACTGCGCCCGGCCGGATGAGCGGCGAGGCGACGCCCGCCGCGCTGGCCACCACGCCGGTGGCGTCACCGCCGGCGGCTCCCGCAGCGCCCGTCGAGGCTTCGACGTCCGAGACCATCGTCTTCGACGCCGTCGTGCCGGACGCGGCGGTCATCGACGGGCCGTCCGGGGACTCGCCCGCCGAGCCGTTGATCGTGTCCGTCGAGGCCGACACGCCACCTGCCAAGGAGCGGCGCCACCGGCCGCTGGTCCTGGCCACCGCGGGCGCCGGGCTCACCCTCGCCGGCGCGATGCTCGTCGGCGGATGGATCTCCGGGCCGGGCACCCCGGAGCCGGTCAGCCTCGCCGGTGGGCACGCCGCACCGCAGGAGCCGACGGTCAGCGATCCGGGTGAGCAGGCCGAGATCCTCGCGACCGAGGGCCGGTTCAGCGGCATCCTCCCGGTCGCCGAGACGAAGCAGGTCGCCGCGCCGCAGCAGACCGAGGCACCGAAGACGTCATCTCCCACGACCACGAAGAAGACGACTCGGCAGGCCGCGCCGAAGCAGACGCGGCAACAGCGGCAGATGCCGCGCGTGCAGATGCCGCGGTTCGACATCCCGCAGTACACGGTGCCCCACTTCGACCCGCCGCGGTACGGCGACTGGGACGACCGGAACCGCCACGACCGCGACTGGGGCCACGACTGGGACCACGACCGCGACGGGCGCCACCACCGCTGACGCCGACCGCGCCCGGCACACGCGCGAGTCCCACACTCCCGACCGCGAGTCCCACACTCCCGACGGCGAGTTCCACGCTCGCGGGCAATCCGCCGTCGCGGCACCCGCCGGAACGTGGGACTCGCGCGCGGGAGCGGGGGACTCGCGGCGGGTCAGTCGTCGTGGCGCGTGTCGGCGTTCGCGCGGCGGGCTGCTTCGCGCATCTCGAACAGGTCGCTCATCCAGTCGCCCGTCTCGCGGGCGATGTCGCGCACCGCGCCGGTGAGGATGGTGGCGATGTTGCCGATGTGGGTGGCTGCCGATTCGGTGAGCACCTGGACGGTGTCCTTCCCGCTCTCGATGGGGTCGACCATCACTCAGCCCTTCACGCCGCTCGAGAAACCTTGTCGCGCGCCAGCGTATCGGGCTCGGGAGCGCTGCGCTGCGGCTTCGGTGGCAACGCGAACTTGACGATCTTCTTCGCCACCGACCACAGCTGCTTGCGCAACGGGCCGGTGTTGTACGGCAAGCCGTACTTCTCGCAGATGGCACGCACTTCGGCCGCGATCTGCGGGTACCGCCGCGCCGGGATGTCCGGGAACAGGTGGTGCTCGATCTGGTGCGACAGGTTCCCGCTCAGGATGTGGAACAGCGGCCCGCCGGTGATGTTGGCCGAGCCGAGGATCTGCCGCAGGTACCACTGACCACGCGACTCGTTCTCGGTCTCCTCCTCGGTGAAGCTCTCCACGTCGGAGGGGAAGTGGCCGCAGAAGATGATCGCGAACGCCCACAGGTTGCGGGTCAGGTTCGCGGTCGCGTTGCCGAGGAACGTCAGCGGCGCGAGCGGGCCGGTGAGCAGCGGGAACAGCACGTAGTCCTTGCCGACCTGCTTCACCGCCTTCGGCGCCATCCGCGCGCGCATCTGCTTGAGCTCCGGGTCCGACCACTTCCGCTCGCCGCGGACGATCCGGTCGAACTCCAGGTCGTGCAGCATCACGCCCCACTGGAAGATGAACGCCAGCACGGTCGCGTACACCGGATTGCCCAGGTAGTACGGGTGCCACTTCTGCGCCGGGTCGATGCGCAGGATGCCGTACCCGATGTCGCGGTCCTTGTCGAGGACGTTGGTGAACGTGTGGTGGATGTAGTTGTGCGAGTGCCGCCAGTTCTCGGCGGGCGCCATCGTGTCCCACTCGAACTTCTGCGAGCTCAGCTCGGGGATGCGCGTCCAGTCGTACTGACCGTGCATGACGTTGTGGCCGATCTCCATGTTGTCGAGGATCTTGGCCAGCGACAGCGCACCGACGCCCGCCAGCCACGCCGGCGGGAAGAACCCGGCGAACAGCAGGGCGCGCCCGGCGACCTCCAGTCCGCGCTGGGTCCTGATGACGTTCATGATGTAGTCGACGTCGTCCTGGCCGAGATCGGCGACGATCCGCTGCCGGATCGCGTCCATCTCGCGGCCGAACGCCTCGATCTGCTCCGGCGTGAGCCGGTCCTGCAGGCCGGTCATGAGGTCTCCTTTACGCGTCGATTTCGACGTCCCCGGCGGGGACTGAGATGCAGAGCTGGATCTCTTCGTTGTCTTCGCCGGACACCTCGCCCGACTTCGCGTTGCGCACCCGGCCGCGGGCCTTGACCTTGGTGCAGGAGAAGCAGATGCCCATGCGGCACCCGTGCTCCGGGGACAGCCCGGCCTCCTCGGCCTGTTCCAGCAGCGGGCGGCCGGAGTTGGGGAACTCGACGCCGCTGTGGGCGAACCGCACGGTGCCCTCGGCGGCGGTTTCGTCGATCACCAGTTCCGGCGGCGTGAACTCTTCGGTGATCAGTTGTGCACCCAACTTCTCCCGGTCGTAGACGGCCCGCACCGCGTCCATCAGCGGCGCCGGACCGCAGACGTAGGCGGGCGCGTCGGCGTACCACGGGGCTGCCGCCACCAGGTGCTTCCGTGAGAAGAACCCGTCGCCCGCGTGCGTGTACGCGGTCACGACGCGCACGTTCGGCGCCTGGCGCGCGAGTTCGCCTGCGTAGAGCAGGTCCGCGGGGGTGTTGGCGTAGTGCAGGAACACGACTTCGCCGTCGTGACCCTCGTCGGCGAGCGTGCGCAGCATCGCCATCAGCGGCGTGATCCCGCTGCCGCCACTGATCATCAGCAGCCGCTTGGGACGCCGCCCGGGCAGGGTGAACGCGCCGTCGGCCTGGGACAGCCCGACGACCTGCCCCGGCCGCATCCGCTGGAGGTGCCCGGACACCAGGCCCTGCTCCTTGATCGTCAGCTCCAGCTGCCCGGCCCGGTGCTGCGACCCGGCGGGCGAGTAGCAGCGGGTGCGCCGGACGCCGTCGATGTCGACCGAGACCCGCACGTACTGCCCGGCCTGGAAACCGCGCCACGCGGAGCTCGGCCGCAGGGTCAGGGTGACCGTGTCCGCCGTCTGGTGCTCGACGGCCGTGACCTCGCCCCGGAGCTCACGGCGGACGAGCATCGGGTGGACGAGTTCGAGGTAGCGGTCGATGCCGTGCGGGGTGAGCAGCGCCTCGGCCAGCGCGGCGAGCCGCATGGTTCCTCCACGGGGGATCGATTTCGGAGAACACTTGTACACTCAATGGTGGCGCACCCGGCAGGGTCGCTGTCAACCCAGGGAGGTACGGCGTGACGGAGGTCGCACCCGAAGCCGGACGTAGGATCGCCGACGTGTCGGCCGAGCCCGTGAAACCGGTGAGCAGGCAGGAGCGCAAGCAGCGCACCCGCCAGGCGCTGCTGGACGCCGCGCTCGCCCAGCTCGCCGACCGGCCCTTCGCGGTACTGAGCCTGCGCGAGGTGACCAAGCGGGCCGAGATCGTGCCGACCGCCTTCTACCGGCACTTCACCTCGATGGACGAGCTGGGGCTGGTCCTGCTCGGGCAGTCGATGGACATCCTGCGGCGGATGCTGGACACGGCGCGGGACGCGGGCACCGACCTCGACGACGTCGTCCACACGGTCGTCACCACACTGCACGACTACACCCGCAAACATGAGACGCACTTCCGTTTCCTCACCCGGGAACGGCACGGCGGGACGGGCGCCGTGCCGCAGGCCGCGCGCACCGAGTTGCGGTTGTTCGCCGGAGAGCTGGCCATCGACCTCGCCCGGTTCGGCTGCCTGCGCTCATGGCGCAACGAGGACCTGCGGATGCTGGCCGAGCTGATCGTCACCATGCTCCTGGCCACCGCGCTGGAACTGATCGAAACGGTGCCGGAAACCGACGAACGCGTTCTGGCGACCGCGGAGAAACGACTGAAACTGATCGCGCTCGGAGCGGCACACTGGAAGTGACCCTCCTTCGAGGGACACGTGCGGTTTGCGTACCCCACACCGGCTTGCCACCGTCGGAATCATGCGAAAGATCGCCGTACTGGCCGCCGCCGCGTGCTCGTCCCTGTTCGCCGTCGCGCCCGCTTCCGCCGAGCCGGTCTTCCTGACGTCGTACTACGCCAACGGGTGGAGCCTGCGCATCGACGGCAGCGTGACGAAGGACGGCGACCAGGCCTATTCGATCGAGCTGAACCTTTCCGGCACATGCCCGTCCGCGCAGATGTTGAGCACGCCGAAAATGGGGGTGCGTTACCGCTCGCCACGCGAGGACTGGCACACGGAAATGTTCCCGTGTGGCACGATTCCCGGTCCCGTCCAGGGTTCCGGTTACCTTTTCCCCGGCGACAGCGTCGCGATCCAGGCCATCGGCGAGGGCGGTTTCCCGGCGTCGGCCGGGTACGGTTTCGAGGTCCAGGTGCGGCCCGCGGAGCCGGAAACCGCCCCTGAGACGGCACCCACCCCGAGCTTGTGATCATCGAACACCTGTTCTAGCGTCGTGCACGGAGGGTAGGGAGTGCACGATGAACCGGCAGGACGAGGAAGACCGCCTGGAGCGGAAACGGATCGCCGAGCTGGCGGAGGGGTGGCGCTCGACGGCGGGCGCGCTGCCGTTCTGGACCGAGGCGCGCGAGGGCGAGACGATCTTGCTGCGCAACCAGTTCGGCGATGAACTGCTGGTGACCCTGCACGGCCGCTGGGCGCACCATTTCGCGCTGTACCTGGGTTCGCTGCAGAAGACGGCGGGCTGCGCGCTGGCCGAGCTGCTCTGGACGATCGGCGGTCACGGTGACTCGGTGCAGATCCGCCGCCAGGCGGTCGAACTCCTGCGCGCGATGCTGCTGGAGGAGCCCCGTTCACCCGGTCGACAACGGTGACGCTGCGTGACGCGGCTGCCGCCGCCGAGCGCTTGGTGACGTTGGGCACTCGCGGCGGAAGCTTCCGGTGATCCGCCGCTCACAGCCCGTTCCCGCGCCGAGGAACGGAACCATGTCGATCGTGCAAACCCGCGTCCACGGCACGGAAATCGAGAGCTACCGTGGAAGTCATGTTCGGTTTGGCCGCGGTCTGGGCGGAACGATCGTCCCGCCGGACACTGGATCACCTGCACAGTCAGCTCGGTGCCGCGGGGCTCGTCGCCGCCGTCGCGACCGCGCCGGGACTGGCCGCGGTCGTCGACCAGCACTCGGCGGCGGTGCGCGACATCCTCGCCGCCGGCGTGGAAAGTTCCGCGGCGGTCGGAGGTGTCGTGCTGCTCGCCGGCTACGCACGCGGGCTGCTCGACCACGCGCGCGAAGCCGGATGGCGGCTCACCGTGCCGCACGGGCCCGAGTCCGGCCCGATGGACTGGCTCACCTTCCGGCTGCTCGCGGTCTGCTCGCTGGCCACCTCGATGGACGCCCCGCGGTACGGCGCCGAACTCGAACCGCGCTGACACGGGGAACGGCCGGTCCGTCGCCGGACCGGCCGTCTCTCCCTGTGCTCCCCTGGCTTACCGGAAGCTCTCCGGCGGGCGCATGGTGCCGGTCTCGGAGCTCACCGAACCGGTCGGGCTGCGCATCTCCTGCGTGGCCTCCTCGGCGGTCGGGGCGGTGGTCGCGCGGCTGGCGTCCTCACGTCCCCGCTGGTATGCCTCGGCGTGCGCGCGTGCCGCCGGGATCTGCTCCTCGGCACGGCCCAGCCAGCGCTCCCAGCGCTGCTGCATCGGCCGCACCAGGCCACCACCGGCACCGACGATGACGACACCGGCGACCATCGCGAGCACGGTGACCAGCACCGGTGTGGTGACGGTCGTGGCGACGCCGATCTGGTTCAGCGCCGCGATGATGCCCAGCGCCCAGATGAACACCGCGGCGATCGTGCCCAGCGTCTTGCCGTAGGACAGGCCGCTCAGCGCGCTGCCGATCATGTCCTTCACCGCGCGGGCGATCGCACCGGCGATGACCACGATGATGATCGCGACCGCGGCCTTCGGCAGCCACGCGACGATGCCCGACAGCAGCCCGCTCACCGGGTTCGGGCCCCACACGCCGAAGGCGAACTGCAGGGTGATCAGCAGCACCGCGTAGTACACGAGCTTGGCGATGATGTCGGACGCGTCGTACTTGCTCTTGGCGAGCATCTGTTTGATGCCGCCCCGCTCGACCACCCGGTCGAACCCGACCCGCCCGAGGATCTTGCCGACGAGCTTGCCCAGTGCTTTGGCGATGAACCAGCCGATCGCGAGGATCACCAGGAACGCGATGAACTTCGGCACGAAGGTCGCCACCGCGCTCCAGGCGTTGGACACACCCTGGCCGAAGTCGACCGCCGCCAGGTTGGACGTTGCCACTGGCCTCTCTCCCTTCCCGTTGCAGGAGCAACCCGCGCCCCGTTTCTGAAGCGCTTTCGATCCAGTGGCTACCCAGGTCCGGTGGCCCCACACCTCTACTACCTGCGCATATCCCCCACATGTGTGATACGCGCCTCGTCGCCGCGGGAGTCCGGCCGGGCCCGCCCCGGGCTCCTGACCGGCACCGGCACGCGGCTGACGTCCTCCGCGACCACGATCTCGCCACCGAAGGCTTCCGCCGCCTCCACCCGGAAGAGTCCGGGGTCGGCGTACCGCTGCGAGAAGTGCGACAGCACCAGCTTCCGCACCCCGCACTCGGCCGCCACCCGTCCGGCCTGCGCCGCCGTGAGGTGGCCGTACTCAGCGGCCAGCGCGGCGTCCGCGGAGAGGAACGTCGACTCGATCACCAGCAGGTCGGCACCCTCGGCCAGCTCGAACACCCCGTCGCACAACCGGGTGTCCATCACGAAGGCGAACCGTTGCCCGCGGCGGGGCTCGCTGACTTCCGCCAGCTCCACCCTGCGCCCGCCGACCTCGATCGCGCCCTCACGCCGCAGCCTGCCGACGGACGGGCCGTGGAGACCGAGCGCGGTCAACCGCTCCGGCAGCATCCGGTGCGTGTCCGGCTCGACCAGCTGGTACCCGAACGACTCCACCGGATGTTCCAGTCGCCGCGCCACCAAGTGACCAAAGCCGCCCGTCGCGATCACACCCGGCCCCGACACCGGCGACTCCACCAGCTCCGCCGTCTCGTGGAACACGCTCGCGTGCCGGAGCCGCGCGAAGTACTCGGCGCCGGACTCGGGGAAGTGCGCGATGACCGGGTGCCGCACGCCGTCCAGCGACAACCGCTGCACCACACCCGGCACGCCCAGGCAGTGGTCGCCGTGGAAGTGGGTCAGGCAGATGCGCGTGATCGAACTGGCGGCCACCCCGGCGAACAGCATCTGCCGCTGGGTGCCTTCGCCGGGGTCGAACAGCAGACCTTCACCGTCCCAGCGCAGCAGGTAACCGTTGTGGTTGCGGGTGCGGGTCGGCACTTGGCTGCCGGTTCCCAGCACGACGAGTTCACGGACGGACACGCTGGAGACCCTACGGCGCCCGCCGGGAGAGTTCGCGAAAGAAAATTGTCCGGCTTTGTCGATTCGCCCGGTCCTCGATCGATGTCATCGTGACGTCCCACGAGAGCAGGGAGAAGACGATGAAGTTCATGGTTCTGGTCAAGGCCGACGAGACCACCGAGGGCGGCGCGATGCCCACCGAGCAGGAACTCACCGAGATGGGCAAGTTCAACGAGGAGCTGGTCAAGGCAGGCGTGATGCTCGCGGGCGAGGGGCTGCTCCCCAGCTCGAAGGGCGCCCGGCTGCGTTACTCGGACCAGGGCACGACGGTGCTCGACGGCCCGTTCACCGAAACCAAGGAGCTGATCGCGGGCTTCTGGATCCTTGAGGTGTCCTCGCGTGCGGAGGTCATCGAGTGGATGAAGCGGGCGCCGTTCCGTGACACGACGATCGAGATCCGGCAGGTCGCCTCCGAGGACGACTTCGGCGACGCCATGACGCCGGAGCTGCGTGAGCGCGAGGAGCGGATGCGCAGGCAGGTCGAGGAGCGGCACGGCTCGTAAGAGGTCTTGCCGTCGCCGGAGCGAGGTGGTGTGCTCGGTGACCGTGACGGTCACCGAGGCACATCGCAGCATCGACGCCGTGTGGCGCATCGAGTCGGCGAAGCTGATCGCGGCACTGGCGCGCATGGTGCGGGATGTCGGACTGGCCGAGGAGCTGGCGCAGGACGCGCTGGTCGCCGCGCTCGAACAGTGGCCGTCCTCCGGTGTGCCGTCCAACCCCGGCGCGTGGTTGATGACGATCGCCAAGCGCCGTGCCATCGACCACTTCCGGCACCGGAAAATGGCGCAGCGCAAGCACGAGGAGCTCGGGCTCGACCTGGAAACCACCCAGGACGCGATCGAGGTCGAGCCGGACGAGGTTCCCGACGATCTGCTGCGCCTGATCTTCACGGCATGCCACCCGGTGCTGTCCACGGAGGCCCGGGTGGCGTTGACCCTGCGCCTGCTGGGCGGCCTCACGACCGACGAGATCGCGCGCGCGTTCCTGGTGCCGGAAACAACGGTGGCGCAACGGATCGTGCGGGCGAAGCGGACGCTCGCGCGGAAGAAGGTGCCCTACGAGGTACCGGTCGGGGCCGAGCTGGCGGAGCGGCTGGGGTCCGTGCTGGAGGTCGTGTACCTGGTCTTCAACGAGGGCTACTCCGCCACCGCCGGCGACGACTGGATGCGCCCCGCGTTGTGCGCCGACGCGATCCGGCTGGGCCGGATCCTCGCCGGGCTCGCGCCGCGGGAGCCGGAGGTGTCCGGTCTGGTGGCGCTGATGGAACTGCAGGCGTCGCGGGCGCGGGCGAGGGTGACCGCGGACGGCGAGCCGATCCTGCTGCTGGACCAGAACCGCGCGAAGTGGGATCGGCTGCTGATCGGGCACGGCCTGGCGGCGCTGGCGCGGGCCGAAACACTGGCCGGTGAGGCCCGGCGGGGCCCGTACACGCTGCAGGCCGCGATCGCCGCGTGCCACGCCCGTGCGGGTGCGCCGGAGGACACGGACTGGGCGCGGATCGCGGCGCTGTACGGCGAGCTGGCCGACGTGATGCCGTCGCCGGTGGTCGAACTGAACCGCGCGGTGGCCGTGTCGATGGCGCGAGGTCCCGAGGCCGCGTTGCCACTGGTGGACGCGCTGGCCGCCGAGCCCACCCTCGCGCGGTACCACCTGCTGCCCACCGTCCGCGGCGATCTCCTGGCGAAGGTCGGCCGGTTCGAGGAAGCGAAGGCCGAGTTCGCACGGGCCGCCGAGCTGACGCGCAACGCACGGGAACGCGAAGTGCTGATCGCACGAGCGAAGCAGGCTTCGACAGGCAACGCAGGCTGACCGCGACGGATACCGTCTCTCCCCGGGTGCACTTCGGCTCAGCCGAGCTTCCCCAATCCGGTCTCCAGCAGATCGAACATCTGCCCCGCCAGCGCCTCCACCGCCCGCACGATCTCCGCCTCATCCTCCCGTTCTGCGGTGCGCCGAAGGACTTCATCGAACAGCAGGCGGTACACCCCGGCGATCTGCGCGGCCGCGGCCCGCACCACACCGGCAGGCACGTCCACCGTCGCGTGCAATGCCTCCGCCAGCGCCTTCTCCCGTTCCTCGTGCAGCTCCCGCAGCCGGGCGAGCAGGGTAGGGCTTCCGACGATCATCCCGGCGAACTCCGGCCCGGAGAACCCGAGCAGCGCGTCACGACGCTCCAGGCCGTCGAACCAGGCCCGCCGGTGGGCGGCGACCAGCGGACGGCCACGCACGGACGCGAGCACCGCCACGAACTCCTCGTGCACGTCGAAGACCAGGTCCTCCTTGCGCGCGAAGTGGTTGGTCACGGTCATCTTCGCCACCTCGGCCGCCGCCGCGACCTGCGCGATCGTCACCTCGTCGAAGCCCCGTTCGATGAACAGGCACGTCGCGACATCCGAGATCGTCTGCCGGGTCCGCTGCTTCCGTTGCCCACGCTCCACACGCACACCTTAGAAATAAATTAGGTTTGACACAATATTGGGTTCAACCTAAATTAGGTCGAACCCAAGAGGAGGTCCGATGCGCCTGATGGCCGTCCACGCCCATCCCGACGACGAGTCCAGCAAGGGTGCCGCCACGCTGGCCCGCTACGCCGCGGAAGGCGCCGAGGTCCTGGTGGTCACCTGCACCGGCGGTGAGCGCGGCGACGTGCTCAACCCGCGTCTCGATACCCCGGAGACCCGCGCGCACCTGCCGGAAATCCGGCGTCGCGAGATGGCCCGCGCACGGGAGATCCTCGGTGTACGGCAACGGTTCCTGGGCTTCCGCGACTCCGGCCTGACCGGCGACCCGCCGGCCGACGGTTTCGCGCGGCAACCGCTCGAAACCGCCGTCCGCAAGCTCGTCGAGGTCGTCCGCGAGTTCCGCCCGGACGTGCTCGTCACCTACGACGAAACCGGTGGCTACCCGCACCCCGACCACATCCGGACCCACGAGGTCGCGGTCGCCGCCTTCGACGCCGTCGCCGGAACGCCTTGGCGGATAACGAAGTTGTACTACCTGGTCGCGCTGACCCGCCCGTGGTTCCAGGCCATGCACGACGCGATGACCGTCCGCGGTCTGGACTCCGGGATGACCGAGGTGCTGGCCGGCCTGCCGGAGACCGAAATCCCGGTCACGACGCGGATCCCGTGCGCCGACTACTTCGCCGTGCGGGACCGCGCGCTGCTGGCGCACGAGACCCAGGTCGATCCGGACCACCCGTTCCTGCGCCACCCGCGCGACCTCGAACGCGAGGTGTGGCCGACCGAGGACTACGTCCTGGCCCGGTCACTGGTCCCCGCCGACCCGCCGGAGGACGATCTGTTCGCCGGGATCAGGGCGTCGGCGGATCGAGGGTGATCGTCGGGCCCGCCGGCGCCGGCTCGACCTGCTTGCGCCTGCGCTCCCGGAACACCCAGCCACCGATGACACCCGCCGCGAATCCGAACAGGTGCCCCTGCCAGCTGATGCCCTCCTCGGCGGGCAGCAGCGCGGCGAACTGGTAGGCGAAGCACAACGCCATGACGAGCCCGATCACGATGTCGATCGGCCGGCGGTCGAACAGGCCACGCACGATGATGTAACCGAAGTAGCCGAGCACGACACCGCTCGCGCCCACCGTCACGGTGTTCTCGCCCGCGATGAACCAGACGCCGAGCCCGCTGCCGACGATGATGAGCGCCGTGACGGCGAAGAACTTGCGCACCCCGCGGTAGGCGGCGAGGAACCCGAAGATGAACAGCGGCCCCGAATTCCCCTCGATGTGCCCCCAGCTGCCGTGCAGGAACGGCGCGGTGAAGATCTCCGGCAGCGAGCCGACGTTGCGGGACTCGATACCGAAGTCGAAGCTGAGCCGGTAGTCGGCGGCCCAGTTGAAGATCTGGACGATCCAGATGAGGGCGAGGAACCCGACCATGACCCACAGCGCCTTGCGCGCCTCGGCGATCATGGCCTGCGCTTCTTCTCCGCTGGGCAGGGAGCGTTCCGTCATCCGGCCAGGGTAGTCGAAGCAGCGGCGTTTTCCTTGCGGATGCGCAGCGCCGAAGCCACCAGCGTGACGACCAGTCCGGCCACGCCCCACACGACGAGCACGAGGATCGGGCCGCCGGTCGCGTTGCCACCGAAGTACACTTCGTTGCGGATCCCCGTGGTACCGGCGCCGTTCGGCAGGAAGTCACCGATCGCGCGCCAGAACGGGGGAAGCAGCTCCTTCTGGTAGGCGCCGCCCGCGCTCGGATTGCCGAGGATCACGAAGATCAGCACCGTGATGCCGACACCGATGACGCCGAACAGCACCTGGAAGGCCATGGTCACGGTGGCGGCGGCGAAGGTCAGGGCCGCACCGATCCACCACAGCGACAGGAAGTGCCCGGTCAGCGCGCCGAGAGCCTGGTCGACGACGAGCGCGCCGCCCAACCCGGACACGATCGCGTAAGGCACCATCGCGGCGAGCCGGATCGCCGTGCGCCGCAACGTCGCCGGGCGCGCGCCCTTGGCGATGCCGAGCGCGGCGGCCGCGAGGTACCCGCCGACCAGCCAGCCGACGACGGCGTAGAACGCGCTGAGCCCGCGAGCGTCGCCGGGCTGCGCCGGAACGAGGTCGGTGACGGCGAGGGTGCGGTTCTGGGCGGTGTCGAGCTGGGTGAACACCTGCTCGACGGCGGTGGCGAGCGCGGGCCCGCCCGCCGTGGCGACGTAGAGGGTGTCGGTGGTGCCCGCGGTGTCGATGACGTAGGCCGCTTCGGCGTCGCGGTCGAGGACTCGCTGCCGCGCCTCGTCCGCGGTGGGACTCACCGAAGCCTCGATCGGCTGGTCCGCGATGGCGTCGATCTGCTCGACCGTCTGTTGTGGACCGACGACGGCCACCGGGATCCGGTGTGGCGCAGGGCTGTGGAACGCGCCGACGTAGGACAGGATGAAACCGAGTTGCAGGAGCAGCACGCCGAGCACGAGCAGGACGGTGCGCGGGGCGATCGCGTCACGGAGATCGGCGGCGAGGCCGCGCGGTCCGGCTTCTTCGGTGGTCATGGGCCGAACCTAAGCCGGTGGACGGCACCCTGCCCGCCGAACGTTCACCCGGTCCCGGGACGCCCTCACCGGAGCGGACCGCGCCGTCCCACTGCCGCCCGGCCGAGTCACGGCGAACGCCACAGCCGACGCAGCCGCACTGCCCCGCGGCGCACCTTCCACACCTCCGAGCCTCACCTCACTCCACTCCGACATCCTCCGGACGCGCCCGCGCCACCCCGGCCAGCACCTCCAACGCCTCAGCCAGCTCCGCCATCCCCGGCGACCCCAACGCCAACCGCACCGCGTTCGGTGCCCTGCCGGGGCTCACGGCGAACGCCGCGGCCGGCGACACCGCGATGCCACGCCGGGCGGCGGCCGCCACGAAGGTCTCCGCCCGCCACGGCTCCGGCAGCTCCCACCAGCAGTAGTAGGCCCGCGGATCCGCCCGCGGCGCGAAACCCGTCAGCCGCGAGCGCACCACCTCCTGCCGCGCCATCGCGTCCGCCCGCTTGGCGGCCTCGATCCGCGCCAGCGTCCCGTCGCCCATCAGCCGCGTCGCCGCCGCCAGCGCGAACTGCCCGGCCGCCCAGCCGCCCGACCGCACGGCCGCGACCAGCCGCTCCCGCAACGCCCGCGGCGCGACCACGAAACCGAGCGACAATCCCGGCGCCAACCGCTTCGACAGGCTGTCGAGCACGATCGTCCGCTCCGGCGCGATCTCCGCCACCGGCGCGATCTCCGGGTGCAGGAAGCTGTTGATCCCGTCGTCGATCAGCGGCAGGTCCCGCGCACACAGGGCTTCGGCCAGCGCTGCTCGCCGCGCGGCGGGCATCGTGATCCCGAGCGGGTTGTGCAGCACCGGCTGCAGGTAGACCGCGCGCAACCGCGGCGGGAGTTCCGGCACCACGCCGTCCGCGTCCATCTCCAGCGGCACCAGCGTGATCCCGAGCCGCGTTGCGATGCCCTTGACCACCGGGTACGTCATCGCCTCGATGCCCAGCCGCTCCCCGGGCGGCACCAGCGCGGCGACGGCGGCCGCGATCGCCTGCCGTCCGTTGCCGGTGAACACTAGGTCCGCGGGATCCGGCGACCACGCCCCACGGGCCAGAACCCGCGCGGCCTCGTCCCTGGCCGCGGCCGTTCCCGTCACGAGCGACGGCTTCAGCGCCTCACCGAGCACATCCGGGCGCATCAGCGGACCGAGGCTCGCCGCGATCGCCTCGGCCTGCGACGGCAGCACGGGGAAGTTCAGCTCCAGATCGACCGGCGCCGCGGACGGCTCGGCCAGCGCCGGCTCCGGTTTCGGCATCCCGGCGCGGACGAACGTGCCCCGCCCGGTCTCCCCGACCGCCAGCCCGCGTCGGACCAGCTCGCCGTAGACACGCGACGCCGTCGACACCGCGATGCCGCGCTGCCGGGCGAACCGGCGCTGCGGCGGAAGCCGGTCGCCCGGCCGCAGCCGTCCCGCGGCGATGTCGGCCGCCATCGCGTCGGCGATCAACCGGTAGTCCCGCATTATTGCTCCGAGATCAATGTTTTCATTGCACCGACCCTAGCAGCGGTTTAGCGTCGGGAACATGACCACCGCGTACGACGACAAGGGCTCCGGACCCGCACTGGTCCTGATTCACGGACACCCGTTCGACAGGTCGATGTGGCGACCGCAACTGGACCACTTCGGCGACCGCGGGTGGCGGGTCGTCGCCCCGGACCTCCGCGGCTACGGCAAACACGCTGCCGACGGCGAAAAGACCCCGTTGGAAACGTTTGCGAAGGACATCACCGGCCTGCTCGACCAGCTGGGCACCGACCGGTTCGTCCTCGCCGGGCTGTCGATGGGCGGCCAGATCGCGATGGAGGTCCACCGGCTCTTCCCGGAGCGGATCCGCGCGCTGATCCTCGCCGACACCTCACCGCGCGCGGAGACCGCCGAGGGCAGGCGAAATCGCACCGAGATGGCGAAGCGATTGCTCCGCGAAGGACTCCGGCCGTACGCCGACGAGGTCCTGACGAAAATGGTGTCGCCCGCCACTGTGAAGGCGCTGCCGGAGGTCGCCGAGCACGTACACCGCATGATGCGCACGACCTCGCCGCAGGGCGCGGCCGCGGCGCTGCGCGGACGGGCCGAGCGCCCCGACTACGTGCCGATGCTGCCCGAGATCCGGGTGCCGGCGCTCGTGGTGGTCGGCGACCAGGACGAGTACACCCCGATCGCCGAGGCCGAGTTCACGCACTCGCTCATCCCGGACGCCGAACTGGTGATCGTCGAGGGCGCGGCGCACCTGCCGAACCTCGAACGCCCGGACGACTTCAACGCGGCGCTCGCGAAGTTCCTCGACGGCCTTGGTTAGTCGCGCCCGAGGTGGTGCTGGAACAGCTTGCGGCTGATCCGGCCCAGCTCGGCGAACTCGTCGTCCGTCAGCGGGCCGATCACGTGGTCGTGCACGGCCTGGCGGTATCCGGGCGTCACGCCGTGCAGGAATTCGGCCCCGTCGTCGGTGAGCACGGCGTACAGGCCGCGCCGGTCCGTCGGGTGCTGCTCCCGGCGGATCCAGCCGAGCCCGGCCAGGCGCGTGATCCGGTAGTTCAGCCTGCTGCCCGGTGAGAACAGCACCGCGGCCAGCTCGCCCATGCGCATGCGACGGTCCGGCGCACCGTCCAGGCGGGTCAGGATCTCGTACTCGGCATGGGAAATCCCGGCGGCCTCGTGCAGGTGGCGCTCGAGCGCGCGTTGCACGACCGTCTGCGCGCCCAGGTACTGCACCCAGGCCCGGAGCTGGTCGTCGGACAGCCGGCGGCTCTCCTGCATGCACCCTCCAGTCGATCGGCAGGCTGGAGGATAACCCGATTCCGGTCCGCCGTCGTCTCATTCAGGCATCGCTCGCCTGGATCGGCAACAGAATCGCTTTTCGGCGGAGAACATCGGCGAATGCGGTGGTCCGCGGGTCCGCTCCCCGGCGGGTGCGCACCACGACGAGCGGACCGTCCCCATCGGACGGTGGCGGACCGGCGGCCGCACCTGGCGCGACAAACCTCCAGCAACGTCGAGCCCGAGGTCCGCTGAGCAGCACCGTAGGATGAGTGCGGCGAAAACAGCGACAGGGACGGGACGATGAAGCACATCTACGCGGGCAAGGTTCGGGAGCTCTACCAGGACGGGGAGGACATCCTGCTCGTCGCGTCCGACCGGATCTCGCTCTACGACGTGGTGATGCCCACACCGATCCCGGACAAGGGCAAGCTGCTCACCCAGCTGTCACTGTGGTGGTTCGAGCAGCTGGCGGGAATCGTGGACAACCACGTCCGGTCCACGGATGTGCCGGAGGAGTTCGCGGGCCGCGCCATTCGCGTGAAGCCGCTGAAGATGGTGCAGGTCGAGTGCATCGCGCGCGGGTACCTGACCGGGCTCGGGCTCAAGGAGTACCAGAAGCAGGGCACGGTTTCGGGCGTCGAGCTGCCGCCGGGCCTGGTCGAGGGCAGCAGGCTGCCCGAGCCGATCTTCACGCCGACCACGAAGGCGACCGAGGGGCACGACGAGTTCATCACCTTCGACGACGTCATCGCCCAGGAAGGCCGCGCGACGGCCGAGCGGCTGCGCGAGCTGACGCTGGAGATCTACCGGACCGGCGCGGAACGGGCCGCGGCCAACGGGATCATCGTCGCGGACACGAAGGTCGAGTTCGGCTGGGACACCGACGGCACACTGACCCTCGGCGACGAGGTCCTCACGTCCGACTCGTCCCGGTTCTGGCCCGCCGACCGCTGGGAGCCGGGCCGCCCGCAGTTCTCGTTCGACAAGCAGTACGTGCGGGACTGGGTGAGCGGCACCGGCTGGGACAAGACCCCGCCCGCGCCGGAGATCCCCGGCGATGTCGTCGAGACCACCCGCAGCCGCTACATCGAGGTCTACGAGCGGATCACCGGCCGCCGCTGGGCATGAACGACGCCGGACGTGGCGCCGGAGTTCGCTGCTGACCAGCGGGACTTCCTGGAGGACGCAAGATCGTCCCGTGATCACGCCGCCCGCGCTGGTTAACCTGAAAGCATGAACACTGAGCACGTCGAGTTCTACTGGCGTCCGGGTTGCGGCTTCTGCATGGCGCTGCGTGCGGGCCTGCAACGCGCCGGGGTCCCGTTCACCGAGATCAACATCTGGGAGGAACCGGGAGCCGCCGAACGGGTCCGCGAGGTCGCCGACGGGAACGAAACGGTGCCGACCGTGATCATCGGCCCGGTGGCCATGGTGAACCCGAGCGTGGACGAGGTGCTGCACGCGGTGCGGGAGCACGCGCCCGAGCTGCTGTGAGGGGGCGGGTCCCGTAGCGCGCCCGCGCGGCCGAGTAGCACGTCCGCGCGGCCGACGCTGCACGAATGTCCCGCTCATGCGCCGACGAAGTACCCGCTCGCGGAGGTGCGGTGACACGAGCGGCCCGGTTGCGCGTCGATGAACGGTCCGTTCATGCCTGAGCGAGGTTGTCCACCACGCTGACACAAGCCCGCCACGTCCGCACGGGCAGCGGCGCGAGCGGCCCAACCACGCACCGACGAACGGCCCGTTCACGCCCCACGAGATGCCCAACCACACCGGCCCAAACCCGCCGACACCGGCACCGGGACCGACAGGGCAGCGGCACCCGCAACGGGACTGCCACCTACGCGACCGTCCCCAACCGCGCAACGATGAACGGTCCGTTCACGCCCCCACGAGATACCCAGCCGCTCACCCACGAACGGCACCCCCGCACCACGACCGTCCCACTCACACACCGATCACTGAGACGAGCACATCGATCACACCAGCAAGTACCTACCAGTAGGTACAGTGACCACGTGGACACCTCGGAGCGCCTGATCCGCAGCACGCAGGAACTGCTATGGGACCGCGGCTACGTCGGCACCAGTCCGAAGGCCATCCAGCAGCACGCGGAGGCCGGCCAGGGCAGCATGTACCACCATTTCGCGGGCAAGTCCGATCTCGCGCTCGCCGCGATCCGGCGCAGCGCCGAGGAGTTGCGCGCCGAAGCGGAGGCGGCTCTCTCGGGGCCGGGCACCGCGCGAGAAAAGATCGGCGCGTACCTTCGGCGCGAGCGGGACGTTCTGCGTGGATGCCGCATCGGGCGGCTCGCGCAGGATCCGGACATCATCGCCAGCGCGGAGCTTCGCCAGCCGGTGCAGGAGACTCTCGAATGGCTCCAGCGACGGCTCAGCGAGGTGATCTCCGAAGGCAAGCGGCGCGGCGAACTGCGCAAAACCACAAACCCGGAAGCGACCGCCGCCATGATCGCCGCCGTGGTGCAGGGTGGCTACGTACTCGCCCGCGCAGCGAACGAACCGGAGCCGTTCGAGCGCGCGATCGAAGGCGTGGGGCAGTTGCTTGACGGTGACTAACAGAGTCGAATCGAGCGAATTCCCAACACTGACAGTGATTTAGACGCCGTTTCACCGCCCCGCTCGCGTCCGCTTCACCCGGTTGCGGTACAAAGACGCGCAACTGTCGGTATGCCTTCGCGTCCGAAAGGTGGGTCCGGTGAACGACGAAGTGTCGGTGACCGAACTGCTCGCGCGCGAGGGATGGACCGAGCAGGATCGCAAGCCGCGGCCGCGGTTCCAGGTCGTGGCGGTCATGCTGGCCGTCGTACTCGGATGCGGGCTCGCGGCGATCCTCGTCAAGGTCGGCGCGGACACGCAGACCGACGACCAGGCCGCGGTGTTCAACCTCCCGCACAGCCCGACCGGCGGCCTCGCCGGCGGCGGCCTGCCGAACCAGAACTCCCACGAGCGCACCAACAGCTCATCCCAGGTCGTGGTCACCAACGAGTCCCCCGGCGCGGACGACGGCGACGACAGCGTTCTGCCCTGGGAGACGCGCCCGCGCGACGGCTCGCAGACCGAGACGGTCACCGTCACCGGCTCGGACCAGCCGCCTGCCGAGAGCACCGACCCCGGCAGCGGTCCCGGCGGCCCGAGCAGCACCGGCCAGACCGGCACCGCGACGGGCGGCAACACCACCACGACCACCACCCCACCGTGGACCCCGCCGAGCTGCCTGCTGGGAATCATCTGCGTAGGCTGAGCCGGGTGGAGGTGTTTCACCTGCGCTACTTCGTGGTGGTAGCCGAGGAACTGAACTTCTCCCAGGCGGCACGCAAGCTGCACATGGCGGCGTCCCCGCTGAGCCAGCGCATCAAGGATCTCGAACGCGAACTGGGCCACCAGCTGTTCCGCCGCAGCACGCACACCGTCGAACTCACCGAGGCCGGTGCCGCCCTGCTGCCGCTCGCCAGGGAAACCCTCGAACACTTCAACTCGATCCCGTGGCGCCTGCGTGAGGCGCTCGGCCCGCGTCACCGCATGGCGCTCATCGGCGTGCCCGCCGGCCTGCACCCCGACTTGCGTGCCCGCGTCCAGCAGCTGGAGGAACGCTGCCGCGACCGCTTCGACCTCAAACGCTGGCCCGGCCGCACCACCGACCTGATCGAGGCCGTGCACGACGGGCAGCTGAGCCTCGCGCTCGTGCGGCTGCCGGTGTCCGACCCCGCGCTCGAAGTCGCGCAGGTCCTCTCCGAACGGCTCGGCGCGGTCCTGCCCGCGGACCGGTTCGCGAGGCGGGACGAGGTGAGCTTGTCCGACCTGTCCGACCTGCCCTACGTCCCGGTGCCCGCGGAAGCGCAGCCGGTCTTTTTCGAACAACTGGACCAGGAATTGCGTGTAGCTGGCATAAAGAAGCGCCTCAAACCGCCGCGCACCGATTATTCAGGGGTTGCCGAAATCGTCGCGAGCGGGCTCGGATTCACGCTGTCGATGCTCGATCCGCAGAGCCCGATGCGCAACTACAGCGTCGAGAACGTGGCCGTGCTCCCGATCACGGATTTTGCCCCGGAGCTGCGGACGGGACTGATCTGGCGACGCGACCGGGCCGGCGACGGCGCTGAGCTGGCCGGGCTCATCTCGGACGCTCGGGAGATCTTCGCACAAATGGTATGACCGCTGCGGTCATACCATTGTTCGTTCATTGATCATTCCCTTTCCGCGTTTTCCGACCTACCGTCGAATTGTCAGGCGAGGACGAGAACGAGGAGCAGTGATGAGTGGTCCACTCGACGGTATCCGGGTCATCGACCTGTCGACGGTGGTGATGGGCCCCTACGCCGCGCAGATCCTCGGCGACCTGGGGGCGGACGTGATCCGCATCGAGGCGCCCGGTGACACGGCCCGCAACGGGCACTACCGCACCACGCCGGGCATGACCGCGCTGGCGATGGCCGTGAACCGGAACAAGCGCAGCGTCGCCCTGAACCTCAAGGACGACGAGCAGCGCGCGCGGGCGCTCGAACTGATCGACACCGCGGACGCGTTGATCACCAACATGCGGCCGGGCGCGCTCGGCAGGCTGGGTCTGACCTACGACGAACTGTCGCGCCGCAACCCGAAGCTGGTCTACGCGCACGCGCAGGGCTTCCGCAGCGACTCCGACCGGGCGGGCCACGCCGCCTACGACGAGACCGTGCAGGCCGCCTCCGGTCTGGTCGACATCGCGAACCGCGCGCTGGGCAAGCCGGTGTACCTGCCGACGATCCTCGGCGACAAGGTTTCCGCGCTGACCATCGCCTACTCCGTGCTCGCGGCGCTGCTGCACCAGCAGAAGACGGGTGAGGGCCAGCACATCGAGGTCCCGATGACCGACACGCTGATCGCGTTCAACCTGGTCGAGCACCTCGCCGGGCACACGTTCGAGCCGCCGTCGTCGCCCACCGGGTTCCCGCTGTCGATGGGGCAGGGCCACCGCGCCGTGCACACCAAGGACGGCCTGGCCTGCGTGATCCCCTACAACCCGCGGAACTTCCGCGACTTCTTCGCCGCGGCGGGGCGGCCCGAGCTGGCCGAGGACCCGCGCGTGAACGGCGACTACGTCGACTCGGCGGACAAGGACGCGCTCGCCGACCTGATCGAGGAGTGCGCCCCCGCGCTGACCACCGAGGAGTGGGCGGAGGTGTGCGCCAAGCACAGCATCCCGATGGCGCCCGTGCTGGAACTCGACCACGCCGACGAGGACGCCTACGTCCGCGAGGGCAATCTCGTCCAGGTCGTCGAACACCCCACGGAGGGCGCGATCCGGTCGGTCGGCATCCCGGTCCGCTTCTCCGCGACACCGGCCTCGATCCGCCGTCTGCCGTCGGCTCCCGGCCAGGACACCGAGGACGTGCTGCGCGAGGTGAGCATTCGATGAGCGTGCGAACGGAAACATCCGGACCGGTTCTGCTGATCACGATCGACCGTCCCGAAACCCGCAACGCCGTCGACGCGGCGGTCGCTCACGGACTCGCCGACGCGGTCGACCAGCTGGAGCAGGACAACGCCCTGCGGGTCGGTGTGCTGACCGGCGCGGGCGGAACGTTCAGCGCCGGCATGGACCTCAAGGCCGCACTGGCCGGGCAGTCCCCCGACGTGCCGGGCCGCGGGTTCGCCGGACTCGCCCAGGCGGAGATGACGAAACCGCTGGTCGCCGCTGTCGAGGGCTGGGCGCTGGGCGGCGGGTTCGAACTGGCGCTGGCCTGCGATCTGATCGTCGCCGCCGAGGACGCCAAGTTCGGGCTGCCCGAGGTCAAGCGCGGCCTCATCGCCGGTGGCGGCGGCGCGATCCGGCTGCCCCAGCGGATCCCGCACCACCTCGCGATGGAGCTGCTGCTCACCGGCGATCCGGTCGATGGACGCCGTGCCGCGGAACTCGGGCTGGTCAACCGGCTCGTCGCACCGGGCGAAACCGCCGCGACCGCAACGGAACTCGCGCAGCGGATCGCCGGAAACGCGCCGCTCGCGCTGGCGGCCGTGAAACGGGTCGTGCGAGGCCTGAACAACGAGGCCGGAGCCTTCGCCACGCAGGCGGAGGAACTGGCCGCTCTCAAGGCGTCCGACGACATGCGTGAGGGCATGCGTGCCTTCGCCGAGCGCCGCGATCCGGTTTGGAGGAGCGCATGAAGGCCGTCGATGTCGTCCAGCACAGCACGACTCCGCTGACCAGCCCTGCCTACGCGCCCACGATCCCGCGGTTCACCGATCGGGAATACCTCAACATCGTGTACCGCACGGACTTCGACGCGTTGCGCGCCGTCGTGCCGGAACCGCTGGAGATCGACGAGCCGCTGGTGCGCTTCGAGGTGATGCGCATGGGCGACGTGAGCGGGTACGGCCCCTACACCGAGGCTGGCCAGGCGATCCCGGTCCGCTTCGGCGACGAGCACGGCGAGTACCTGCACGCGATGTACCTGGACAACTTCCCGGCCACCGCGTCCGGCCGGGAGGTCAGCGCATACCCGAAAAACGTCGGCACACCACGGTTGTCCGTCGACCACGGCGCTCTCGTCGGGACGCTCGACTACGGCACGCTCCGGGTCGCGACGGCGACCATGGGCTACAAGCACCACCAGCTCGATCCCGGCGCGGCCCGCGAGCAGATCGCGGTTCCGACGTTCATGCTCAAGATCATCCCCGGCTACGACGGCCGCCCGCGGGTCGCGGAACTGGTCCGCACGCGGATCACCGACGTCACGGTGAAGGAGGCGTGGACCGGCCCCGCGCGGCTGCAGCTGTTCGAGCACGTCCTCGCCCCACTGGCGGATCTGCCGGTCCGGGAGGTCGTGTCGGCGAGCCACGTGCTCACCGACCTCACCCTCGCACCGGTCACCCCGGTGCACGACTACCTGGAGGTGTCATGAAGATCGCCGTGATCGGCGCCGGCACCATCGGCCTGTCCTGGGCCACCCTGTTCGCCGCGCACGGGCACGACGTGCGCATCAGCGACCCGCGGCCGGACCTGGCCGAAGCGCTGGGCGAGCTCATCGGCCGCGTCCATATCGCGGAGTCGGTCACCGAGGCCGTGCGAGACGCGGATGTCGTGCAGGAGAACGGTCCCGAGCGTGTCGAGTTCAAGCGTGACCTGTTCGCCCGGCTCGTCGCGGAGGCGCCGGAGCACGCGCTGCTGTTCAGCTCGTCCTCGGCGATCCCGTCGAGCGAGTTCACCCGGGACATCGACGCCTCCCGGGTCCTCATCGGACACCCGTTCAACCCGCCGCACGTCATGCCGCTGGTGGAGGTCGTGCCCAACCCGCGCACGAAGGAGGAGACCATCGGCAAAGCCGTGGAGTTCTACCGCTCGCTCGGCCGCGTCCCGGTCGTCGAGCGCAAGGAGGTTCCCGGCTTCGTCGGCAATCGCCTGCAGAACGCCCTGCAGCGCGAGGCGATCCACCTGGTGCAGGAGGGCGTGGTCGACCCCGCGGGCCTCGACGAGGTCGTGCTCAACTCGCTCGGTCTGCGCTGGGCGGCCGTCGGCCCGTTCCTCGGCTCGCACCTCGGCGGCGGCCCGGGCGGCTACCGGCATCTGACCACGCACATCGGCGCGTCGATGCACCGGATGACGCTCGGGCGGCCGGACCCGAGCCCGGAAGCGACCGAGCGCGTCATCGAAGCCGTGGAAAAAGCCTACGGCGGCAGGGAATACACCGATCTCGCGGCGGACCGCGACCGCAGGCAGTTCGCGATCCTCGCCGCACGCCAGCAAGGAGACGAAGAATGAACGGCGATTTCTACGGCTACGAGGACCTGCTGTCCGAGGAGGAGCGCAAGACACTGCTCAAGGCGCGTGACTTCATGCAGAGCGAGGTCAAGCCGATGGTCAACGAGTACTGGGCCAGGGGCGAGTTCCCGCGTGAGCTGATCGGCAAGTTCCGCGAGCTGGGCCTGGCCGGGGTGGCCTACGAGGGATACGGCGACCCGCTCCCGCGCGGCAGCCACCTGCTGGCCGGGATGCTCGCCGCCGAGTACTCACGTGTCGACGCGTCCGTGGCGACGTTCTTCGGTGTCCACAACGGACTCGCGATGTACAGCGTGTACGCCGGTGGCGATCAGGAACAGCGCGACCGGTGGCTGCCCGCGATGGCGGCGATGGACAAGATCGGCGCGTTCGCGATGACCGAGCCGCTCGGCGGTTCCGACGTCGCGGGCGGTATGCGGACCACCGCGAAGCGCGAGGGCGACACCTGGGTGCTCAACGGCGCCAAGCGGTGGATCGGCAACGCCACCTTCGCCGACCTGGTCATCGTGTGGGCGCGAGACGTCGACGACAACCGCGTCAAGGGGTTCGTCGTGGAGACCCCGGCCGAGGGGTTCGTGCCGGCCAAGATCGAGAACAAGGTCGCGTTCCGGATCGTGGAGAACGCCGAGATCACCCTGACCGACGTCCGGGTGCCGGAGGCGAACCGGCTGCAGAACATCGGCTCGTTCCGCGACGTCGCCGAGATCCTGCGCGCGACCCGCGGCGGCGTGGCGTGGCAGGCGCTGGGCGTGATGCTCGGCGCGTACGAGACGGCGCTCGCCTACGCCAGGGAGCGCAAGCAGTTCGGCAAACCCATCGCCGGTTTCCAGCTCGTGCAGGATCTGCTGGTCAAGAGCCTGGGCAACATCACGGCGTCGTGGGGCATGCTCGTGCAGCTCGCCCGGCTGCAGGACGCCGGGATCTTCCGCGACGAGCAGTCCTCGCTGGCCAAGGCGTTCGTCACTTCGCGGATGCGCGAGGTGGTGGCCTGGTGCCGCGAGCTGGTCGGCGGGAACGGCATCGTGCTGGACTACGACGTGGCCCGGTTCTTCGCCGACGCGGAAGCCATCTACTCGTTCGAGGGCACCCGCGAGATGAACACCCTGATCGTCGGCAAGGCGATCACCGGGCAGAGTGCCTTCGTGTAAGTTTTTCGCATTACAGATCCGTAACTGTGAGCAACGAAATCCCCCTTCCGGGCGAAGAGAAGGCGTACGCCTGGAAGGGGGATACATGCACTCTCGGTGGTTAGTCAGGCGCTTTCTTGCGCTCATCGGGACCGGCTTGATCACATTGGGGCTGGTCACGGCGATCGCGGCCCCGCAGGCCGCCGCCGCACCACCACCCGGTTTCGTGCTGCTCGACCAGCCGACCGGCCAGAACGCCTTCGACCTCACCGACTTCGCCTACCTGCCGGACGGGAGCTTCCTGAGCACCGGCAAGAGCGGCAAGCTGAACTGGACGTCCACCGACGGCTCGACCACCCGCACCCTGCGGACCCTCAGCGTCCGCACCGAGGGCGACCTGGGTCTGGTGGGCGTGGCCGTGGCGCCCGACTACGCCACCTCGAAGACCATCTACCTCATCCGCTCGGTGCCCAGCGGCACGTCGTTCACGCTGCGGCTGGCCAAGTGGACGGTCACCGGATCGCCCGAGCCGACCGGCATCAGCGGTGAGACGACGCTGATCGACCTGCCCGGTACCTCCGACGTGCACGGGATGACCGGGATCATCGCCGCGGACGACGGCACGTTGTGGCTGTCGATCGGCGACAACTCCGACTACACCCGCGTCGACGAGGCCGCCCTCCGCGCCGTCGACGTCAACAGCCTCCAGGGCAAGATTCTGCACCTCACGGCCGACGGCCGCGGCGTCGCGACCAACCCGTACTACGACGCGGCCAACCCGACCTCGGCCCGCAGCCGGGTGTTCGCCAGCGGGTTCCGCAGCCCCTTCCGGTTCACGCTCGACCCCAGCAGCGGCCTGCCGGTCGCCGGTGACGTCGGCTGGAACGAGTGGGAGGAACTGGACCTGGTGCAGCCGGGCCGCAACTACGCCTGGCCGTGCTGGGAGGGCAACCACCTGACCCCGGGCTACGCCGAGCTGCCCGGCTGCGCGTCCGTCACCAACACCGCGCCGCTGTGGGAGTACCACCACGGCAGTGCCTCCGACCAAGGCAACAGCATCACAGCCGGCATCGTCTACACCGGCAACAGCTACCCCGAGGAGTACCAGGGCGCCTTCTTCTTCGGCGACTACGTCGGCAAGAAGCTGTGGACGGCGCGCTGGAACGACGCGGGCACGCTGACCCAGGCCCCGCAGAACCCGCCGCTGGCCACCGACATCGGCGGACCGGTCAAGTTCGCGGCGGCCCCCAACGGCGACATCGTCTACGCCGACATCTACACCGGCAACCTGCGCCGCCTCAGCTACCCGACCGGCAACTCCACGCCGGTGGCGGAGGCGACGACGACCACCGACCCGGCGTCCCGCACCGTCACCTTCGACGCGTCGCAGTCCTCCGACTACGACGGTGACACTCTGACGTACGAGTGGGACTTCGGCGACGGCACGACCGGTAACGGCGTGACCGCGACGCACACCTACGACGGCGACGGCCCGTACACGGCGAAGCTGACCGTGCGCGACCCGCTGGGCGCGGCCGGCACGAAGACGTTCACCGTCGCACCCGCCAACCACACGCCGGTGATCACGCTGACCGACCCCGGCGACGTGCAGTTCGCGATCGGCGACGAGGTGTCGGTGTCGGCCACCGCGACCGACGCCGAGGACGGGGACCTGCAGGTCACCTGGACCAGCACCGTGCTGCACTGCCCGGAGGAGGCGACCTGCCACTCGCATCCGGGTGTGGGGGCCAGTGGTGCGTCGTTCACCGTCCCGTTCACCGATCACCCGGACTCGCGGATGCTCCTGACCGCGACGGTGACCGACAGCGCGGGCGTCTCCGCCAGCACCAGCTACACGGCCTGGCCGAGGCGGCACCGCCTCACCCTGCAGTCGAACGTGCCCGCGTCGCTGCAGATCCCGGCCGAGGGCGGGGGCAACTCCGCGCTGGTCACCGAGGGCACCACGCTCGACGTGGTGGCCGCCGAGATCGCCTCCGACGGCGCGTCCACCTTCTCGGCATGGGCCGACGGCCCCACCGAGCGGACCCGGACGCTGACCATCGGCGGCTCGGACATCACTTTGACGGCGAACTATTCGACGCCGATCGATCAGCGCTACGCGAGCGACCCCGCGGTGGCGGCGCTGCTCGGCGCGCCGACCGAACCCGAGGTGCAGGACGGCAACGTCCACTACCGCGTCTACCAGTACGGCCGCATGTACTGGTCGGCGGACACCGGGGTGCACGAGGTGCACGGTTCGATCCTCGCCAGGTATCTGGAGCTGGGCGGTCACACCCGCTTCGGCGCCCCGACGACCGATGAGCTGACCACACCCGACGGTGTGGGCCGCTACAACCACTTCATCGGCACGCCGGGCTCGCTGACCGCGTCGGTGTACTACTCGCCGAACACCGGCACGTTCGGAATCTGGGGCGCCATCCGCGAGAAGTGGGCGGAGAAGGGCTGGGAGGCGGGCCCCCTCGGCTACCCGGTCACCGACGAGCTGGTCACGCCCGACGGCATCGGCCGCTACAACCACTTCAGCAAGGACGGCTCGATCTACTGGTCACCGGCGAACGGCGCCCACTCGATCTGGGGCCTGATCCGGACGGTCTGGCAGCAGACCGGCTGGGAGGCGGGGCCGATGGGCTACCCGGCGACCGACGAACTGGTCACCCCGGACGGAGTGGGCCGCTACAACCACTTCGACAAGGCGGCGTCGATCTACTTCTCGCCGGCGACCGGGGCGCACGAGATCTACGGTGCGATCCGGGCCCGCTGGTCGGCGCTGGGCTGGGAGACCTCCTACCTCGGTTACCCGACGTCGGGCGAGTTCGCGTTCGACGGTGGGCGCCGGAACAACTTCCAGTGGGGTTACATCCAGTGGTACCCGAACGGGACGGTCGTCGACCGGCGGTACTGATCTGATCGGATGACGGGCCGCCCTCCTCGGTTCACCGGGGAGGGCGGTCTTTTTCGTTCGTCAGTAGTAGAAGTGGAGGGTGTCGAGCAGGCGGTGGTCCGGCTTCGGGTCACCCAGGCTGAGCGCGACCTCGGTGACGAGGGCCTGGGCGAGCGCGGTGAGAGCGGTCAGCGAACGGCTGCGCGAAACGCCGTCGGTTTCGGCGAAGAGCGCGACCTCGGCGGACTCCGCCAGCGGCGAGGCCGGGTTGTCCGTCAGCGCCACCACCGGCAGACCCGTTTCCCGCGCGTAGGCCGCGACGCGGACGGTGTCGGCGGCGTAGCGGCGCACCGAGATCGCGAGCAGGACCTCGTCCTCGCACAGTTCTTTCAGTTCGTCGGGCAGCGGGCCGCCGCCGAGCCGGTGCACGGCGGGCAGGATCTCGCGCAGCCGCTGGGCGGCGAGGTCGGCGACCGCCCCGCACTCCCGCAGCCCCATCACGTGCACGCGCGGCGTCGTGGCGAGGAGTTCGACCGCGCGCGACCAGGACGGCCGCTCCAGGTTGCCGAAGGTGCGGGCGAGGTTGGTCTGTTCCTGCCGCAGGGTCGCGGACAGCAGCCCGCCGGGCGACTCGGTTTCGTTCGCGTGCTCGGCGCGCCGCGCGAGCTGCGCCTGCTCGGCGACCCACGTGCGGCACAGCTCCATGATGTCCGGATATCCGGGCAGTCCCAGTGAGTTCGCGAACCGCTGCACGGTCGACTCGCGGACCTCCAGCTGCCGCGCGGCCTCGGAGATGCCGCGGTAGGCCGTCCCCTCCGGATCGGCGAGCAGCAGGTGGGCGATGCGCAGCTGCCCGGAAGCCAGTTTCGGCAGCCGGGCGCGGAGCAGCTCCGCCAGCTCCTGGTAGCTCCCCGGCGCCTTCACACCCGCATCTCCACGACGGTGACACCGGCGCCGCCGACCGGATCGTCCATGGCTGTCAACGCTTGTGGTGCTTCATCGAGCGAGATCCGCCTGGCGACGAGGGCTTGGAGGTCCATTGTGGATCGCTCGATGAGCGCGAGCATCTCCGGGTACTCGTGCGCCTGGAGGCCGTGACTGCCCAGGATCGTCAGCTCGTCGGCGATCACGCGGTGCATCGGGATCGGCGGGTCCTCGGGCATCAGTCCGATTTGGACGTGGCGGCCGTGTTTGCGAAGGCTTTCGATGGAGGCCACGCAGGTCCGCGGAAGGCCGACGCAGTCGAGGGAGAGGTGCGCACCACCACCGGTGATGTCGCGGATGCGGGCAGCCGTGTCGTCGCCGGCCTGGACGACGGTTTCGGCACCCATCTTCGTGGCCAGGTCCAGCGCTTCGGGTGCGACGTCGACAGCGACGACCCGTGCGCCCGCGGCGACAGCGATGAGGACGGCCGAAAGCCCGGCGCCCCCGCAGCCGTGCACCGCGACCCACTGCCCCGGCCGGGCCCGCCCCTGCCGCAGAACGGCACGGAACGCGGTGCCGAACCGGCACCCGAGCGCCGCGGCGGTCGTGCTGTCCAGGCTGCCGGGCAGGCGGACGAGGTTGACGTCGGCGTGATCGAGCGCGACCAGCTCGGCGAAGGATCCCCAATGCGTGAAACCGGGCTGGGTCTGGTTCGCGCAGATCTGCTGGTTGCCGGTGGCGCACTGAGTGCAGGTCCCGCAGGCACAGACGAACGGGACAGTCACCCGGTCACCAACGGCCCACCGGCGCACCCGTTTCCCGGTGGCGACCACACGACCGGACAGTTCGTGCCCGGGAACGTGCGGAAGCGCGATGCCGCTGTCGTGCCCGCGCCAGCCGTGCCAGTCGCTGCGGCACACGCCGGTCGCCTCGACCGCGACGACCACCCCGTCCGGCGCCGGTTCCGGATCGGGCACCTCGCGGACCTGCGGTGTTGCCCCGAACTCGTGGTAGACGACTGCGCGCACCCCGACACCCTACGTGCCGTCAGCGGCCCTTGAGCAGCTCCACGACCGGGGCGAACCGGTCGGCGTACCCGGAGTTGATCGTGATGTAGGACAGTCCGAGCGCGTCACGCCTGCGCAGGAGCACGTCGGCCGCCTGCCGGGGCGTGCCCGGCAGGACGCTGAGCGAGTTGCCCGCGATCAGGTCGGCGACGCTCGCCCCGATGTGGTGTTCGAGCCAGGGCGCCGGTTCGTCGCCCACCGCGAGCAGGTTCATGGCCAGCTCGACATCACGGTCGGGTGCGGCTTCCCTGACGGCGCGGACCATTCCGCGCGCGTCGTCTTCGGTGGTGGCGGGGCACCACGCCATGGTGACGATGTCCGCTTCGCGGCCGGCCAGATCCATCATCCTGGGTCCGCCCGCCGCGAGGAGAAGCCTGGGACGGTCCGTGGCCTGTTTGAGGTGGGCAACGGTCTCGGTGATCTGCGCGACCCGTTCGGCGGGCGTGCCGAAGCCGATGCCGAGCCGGTCCAGCGTGCCCTCGGCTCCCGGGCGTCCCGTGCCCAGCCCGAGCTCGAAGCGGCCGTCGGTGAGCCTGTGCAGGCTGTCCGCCTGCCAGGCCAGCAGGCGCCGGTCCCGGAACTTGCTGACGGCGACGAAGGTGCCGACGTGCAGTTCGGTGGTGACGGCCGCGGCGGCGGAGAGGGTGGTGAAGGGATCGAGGCCGTCGAGCGGGTCCGGTGAGAGGAGCGTGTCGAAGCCCCGGATTTCGGCGCGCCGGGCGAGGGCGGTCCAGTCGGCGAGGTGGGTGATCTGCCCGGCCACGAGGCCGAAGCGGAAGGGTTTGCCCGTCATGCGGTCGATGGTGTCCTCGCCGGGCTCGTCACCGCGTCCGCCCGGAGTCGGCTCTCGTACCTACGTCGAGAAGCGCGGATCAGAACACCGCCACGCTCAACGCCTGCGCGATCTCCTTACCCAGCGCATGCGTGACCGCCCCCGGCCCGGACCCCACCTTCACCACCAGCGACCCACCGAAGGGCTGCCGCTCCACCACCTCGATCCGCTCACCGAGAGCGATCGCGTGATCGGCCAGGTAGCGCAGCATGTCCGGATCGGTGTCCCACACCCGCACGATCTGCCCCACGGCGCCGGGGTCCATCTCGTCGAGAAGACGGGTCGGAACCTCCTCGACGCTGCCGTCGGCCGCCGGGATGGGGTCGCCGTGCGGATCGCGCACCGGATTGCCGAGCTTCGCGGCGATGCGCTCGACCAGCCGGTCGGAGACAGCGTGCTCGAGCGCGTCGGCCTCCGCGTGGACCTCGTCCCAGGTGTAACCCAATTCCTGGACCAGGTACGTCTCGACGAGGCGGTGGCGTCGCAGCACGCCGCGCGCCAGGAGGCGGCCGTCCGGGGTCAGCTCGATGCCGCGGTACGGGACGTGTTCGACGAGTCCCTGCTGGGCGAGCTTGGTGACCATGCCGGACGCCGACGAGGGGCTCACCTCGAGGCGCCCGGCCAGTGTCGTGTTCGTGACGGCCTCACCGCGCTCGACCAGGCCGTAGATGACCCGGATGTAGTCCTCGATCGACGACGAGGCACTGCGGTGCGGACTGTCAGGCATACTAATAACTCTACGTGCGGTCTCGGTGGGAGTCAGCCTTGCCTAACTTCCGGTGACCAGCGGTAGCGGATCCAGCCCGGCACCGGCTGCGCCCCGAGCTGCCCGTAGAAGGCGGCTGCGCGATCGTTGCCCTCCTGCATGTCCCACTCGACGCGCCCGTCGGTGCGGGCGCGCAACGCGGAGAGCAGCTCGTTGCCCAGCCCGTGGCGGCGGTGCTGCGGACGGACGTACAAATCGTCCAGCCAGATCCCCGGCCGCCCCTCCCAGGTGGAAAAGTTCCACGAGCAGAAGGCCATCCCCGCGACCGCGTCCTCCCCCGGCGGCTCGGCGATGAGGACCCACGCCTTGGGCTCCGGACCGAAAAGATGCTTGGTCATCTCCGCGCGATCCAGGATCAAGGCGTCATTGCCCTCGAAACGAGCGTGCTCCTCGATGAGCGCGCAGATCTCCTCAACGTCTGCCACCTCGGCTTCTCGTACCGGCATGTGACCCATGCTATGCGGGGCATCTGCTCCAACCGGACGCCACACATGATCCGGTGGCGCTAAGATCTCCCTTGAACTGCGTTCCGCACAGGGGGTAGGGAAGCAATGACGGATGGCAACGGAGCACCGATCGGGCCAACGATCGGCGCCGGATTGAGCGCCGTGGGCGGTGCCGGGTACAGCTTCGATCCAGACCAGATCGCGGCGCTGATCCCCAAGTGGGAGGAGTTCCGGGACAACATCAGGGATGACTATTTGAAGCTTCAAGAAGCCGCGGCGCAAGTCATTGCCCCCTCGCCCGACCAACCAGCCATCCAGAACGCGACCCAGACACTCGCGTCCGTTCAGGCTGCGATCGAGCACAACAGGGCGATGTTGAACTACGCCCAGAGCTGGATCGACAACCTGAAGAAGGCCAACGGCACCTACACGCAGCAGGATCAGGAAGCCACGCGGGGGTTGTATGGTAACAGCGGCGACACCAGCGGACACGGTCTGTACTGATAGGGGAAGAGCTGGACCATGAGGCGACGAATCCAGGCCGTGGTTGTTTCCACTATTGCACTACTAGGCTTAGCTGCCTGCTCGTCAGGGGATACCAAGCTCCCCGGCGTCACGAGCGGCGCACCAGTTGGCAGCACGACTTCCCAAACGTCAGAAACCACCGAAGTTGCACCCGCAGTCCACGAGCCGCTTGATGCGTCGCAGTTCATCACGACCCCCTGTAAGAGCTTGACTGAACAACAGACGCGCGACCTCACGATCACGGAGCGCAATGAGCAAGCTGGACCTAACGATTGCACTTGGGAGTTCGGCGCCAATCTCGAATGGACAGTGCAACTGTTCTACGCAACAGTCACTGGCGGCTTGCAGAACGACTACAACAAGAATTCCGCAGGTTTCTACGACCATGGCGGGTACTTCGAGCCGACCTCTGTCTCCGACTATCCCGCAGTCTTCAGCAACCTCTCGGATTTTCGAGCAAGCGGCACCTGCGACCTGAATGTGGGAATCGGTGGCGACACGATCTTCCACGTGACCGTCACGGGCCAGGCTGGCGAGGACAACTGCAAGGCGGCCACGACAGTGGCTGCTAACGTGATCAAAACCATCAGGACCGGGGGGTAGTGGTGACGGGAGCGGTGCTGGGTTCTGCGCCTTCATCCGTGGCGATGAGCGGCCAGCAAATCTACGAAAACTTTCACACAGCGCGCGGCCCTGGCGGCCTCCAACAGGCTCGACACAATCTGCAGACTGTGATGAAGAAGTACGAAGTTCGCGGGACGCAAGTTTCTTCGTTAGTCACCGCAATGCGGGAAGGTTGGACTGGTAGCGCCTCAGATATCGCATCCCAGAGCGTCACCCAGCTGGCTGCTACCCACACCGATGCCGCAACGGCGATGAAAACGGCCAACGACCTCATCGAAAACCAAAGTCAAGCCTTCTTCGACACGAAGAACAAGGTCGTCCCGGTCCCGGAAGTGCCCGAAATGCCGCCCTCGATCAAGGAGATCTTGGGCGACAGCGATGGGGGCTGGTCGCAGGCCGCCCGGGTTGCGGCGGCCAATTCGGCTTCCAAGCAGAATGTGGAGGCCATGACGAGCTGGTCCACGACCTCCGGTGACAATGGTGCGAGGATGCCGACCACGTACGGCACCCTCGACGCCGGCGTCCTCGGTGTCACCCAGGGCGGTACGCAGCCCGGCGGCGACATCGGCAGCGGGGCGACCAGCAACGGACCGAGTCTCGGGGGCACTGGGGGTGCCTCCCGAGGCGGCGGCGCGGTCACTGGGGGGACCTCGTCGCTGTCGGGCGGTGCGCCCTATCAGGCTCCGACCGGGCAGATCCCGGTCGACGGGCGCACCGTCGCTTCGGATGCCGCGTACACGCCACCGGCACCCGGCAGCTACAGCCCGAACGTGCCGCAGCAGGGTGGCCACGGCGGCAGCTACGGCACACCGAACGGCTACGGCATGCCCGGCGGTTACGGGAACAACCCCGGCTATCCCGGCGGGGCCGTCCCCCGCGGCGGGACCGCCCAGGGCGGCGGCCGCTTCGGTGGCGGAGCGGGTGGCGGCTCGTACGGGCGCGGCGGATCGGCCGGTGGCGGCGCGGGCCGTGGCTTCGGTCCCGGCGGTAGCGGGAGCAATCCGCTCACCGACGGCAAGCGGTTCGGTGCCGGGAACACGGCCGCGGCAGGCGAATCGTTCGGCCGCGGCGCTGGCGCGGCTGGCCGCAACGGCACTGCTGGCAGCCCCGGTGGCATGGGCGCCGGGGCCGGCAACCGTGGCAAGGGTGAGGACGACGGCGAGCACCAGCGGAAGTACATCGTGGACGAGGACGAGCACTTCCAGCTCACCGCGGAGGGCGAGAAGGCCGTCGACCCCATCACGGGGATGACCGTCTCGCCGCCGGTCCTCGGCCAGTAACGCCATGTGGTTCGCCCAGCCGGAACGGTTCCCGGTCGACCTCCTCGCGGCCATGGTCGCCAAGGTCACCGGGCACGAACTGCACATCGCGCTCGTCCCGCAGGCCGTGTGGCGCCCGGACGAAGCACAATCGGCCTTCGGCCGCGCCGTGGACGCAGCCCTCGCGCGCTACCACCGCCCCACCCGCGACGAGCCGACCTTCGTCGACGTCGCACGCCTGCTCACCACCCCGGACGAAGCGCGCTTCGGCTGGCTGTCGGACACCACGACCGGCGTCCACCGGGCCACCCTCGTCGCCGCGAACGCCCACTTCGGGGTCGTCGCCGAGCGGGAAAAGCAGGAAGTCGCCGTACGCATGTTCCAACGCGACCGGCTGAGCAAAGTCCTCGCCGACGCCCTCCCGCAGAATGTTCGCAAGTCCCCCGAGCCGTCGCTGACCGTCCTGCGCAGCGAGGTCCGGGACGCCAAGCAAACCGAACTGAACGGCAAGCGCCCCAGCCGCGCCGTGATGCGCGCCGATTACCTCGCCTCGCTCGAGCCGTACTTCATCGCCGAACTGCACGCCGAGGTCCGCGACCAGAGCGGCCAGCCGCGGCAACCGCGCTTCCCGCTGCGCGTGTACGACAATGCCGAGGGCCGGTGGACCGTCCTCACCAAGCCCCACTACGACGACCACCTCCTGTACTTCGCCCCAGCCACCGCGTCCGACGTGGCCGACCGGCTCGACGAGTTGCGCCGCGAGCTTCGCTGAGCCCCACCCTGTGCTGGTGTCAGTGGCATCGCCGTAGGCCGATGCATGGGCCGTTCGTGCCAGCGCGAACGGCACCATGATGCAGCGATGAAGGGACCGTTCACCGACACCGCTCGCCGACAGCGAGACCAGACGACCGCCATCCCCCCGAATGGGACGCTGACAGCAACACGACTGGCCCTTTCGCCAAAAGGCACCATGCATGCGACGAGGCGCCACGAGCGCGGCCTCCGAACCGACGTTAGCGAAGCCGACATCAGCGCACGAAGGGGCCGTTCGTGGCAGCGCGAACGGCACCATGATGCAGCGATGAAGGGACCGTTCACCGACACCGCTCGCCGACAGCGAGACCAGACAACTGCCATCCCCCCCGAATGGGACGCTGACAGCAACACGACTGGCCCTTTCGCCAAAAGGCACCATGCATGCGGCAAGGCGCCACGAGCGCGGCCTCCGAACCGACATTGGCGAAGCCGACATCAGCGCACGAAGGGGCCGTTCGTGGCAGCGCGAAACGAAACCCGCCGCCACAAAGCCAGCCCCAGCGCTGGCTGGACACTCCAAGCAGCACGAAGAACGCCGCCGTGCACCCACGAAAAGCGCAGTCGCCGCGACGCGACTGGTGCCGCCATCACCGCACGACTGCCGTCCGCAGTGGGGTGAGCCCAACAAGCTGGGACGGTCCCAACCAAAGACCAGACAGGCGGAACGAGAAGAACAACCATCGAACGGACCTGACCGATCGATCGATCGAACGGCTATCCTCGACCCCATGACCTCGGTGGACCTCGAGATCGAAGACGACATCGCGCACATCTGGCTCAACCGGCCGGACCGGCTCAACGCCGTGGCACCCGTGCTGGTCGATGACCTCCTCACGGCGCTGGATCGGGCAACCAGCACCAAAGCCGTCGTCCTCGGGGGGCGGGGGCGGGCGTTCTGCGCGGGGCACGACCTCAAGGAGAACCCCGAGGGCGACTCCCGCGCCCGCATCGAGCGGCTCCAGGAAGTGACCCGCCGCCTGCGGAACCTTCCGCAGCCGGTGATCGCCGCCGTGCACGGGTATGCCATCGGGGCGGGGGCCGAATTCGCGCTGGGCTGTGACCTCGTGCTCGCCGCCGAGGACGCGATCTTCGCGTTCCCCGAAGCGAGCCTCGGCCTCAGCGTGACCGGCGCGGCATCCCGGCTGCTCCCCCTCATCGTCGGGCCGCTCAAGGCGAAAGAGCTCCTCCTGCTCGGCGAACGCGTCGACGCCCGCACCGCCCACCGGCTCGGGCTCGTCAACGCCGTCGTCCCCGACGTGCACCGGACGGCGCGCGAGTGGGCCAGTCGTGTACCCGCGCATCCGGCCACCACGCTCGCCAAGCGCGCGCTCGACGCGGGAATCGACAGCGCACTCGAACAGGCCCTCGAACTCGAGGTCAGCCACGCCCTGATCACCGAGCACCTCCCCGAGAACGCCCTCGGCAGCCGGGCATGATCCCCGACGACCTCGCGGCCCTCGTCCGTCGCGCCGCGCACCGCTGGCCCGACCGCACCGCCTGGGTGTTCGACGAGACCGGCGACCGCTTCACCTTCGCCGACGTCGACCGGGAGACCGACCGCCTCGCCGGCGGCCTCGCCGCGATGAACACCCGGCCCGGCGACCGCGTCGCGGTCATGCTCCGCAACGAACCCGCCTTCCCGCTGCTCTGGCTGGCCCTCGCGAAACTCGGCGCGACCCTCGTACCCGTCAACACCAACTACCGCGAACTCGACGGGGCCCACGTCCTGCGCCACTCCGGCGCCCGCTTCGCCATCGCCGCACCCGAGTTCACCGCACTGCTCACCCGCATCGCCCCCGAAACCACACTCGAACGCGTCCTCACACCCCACGAGATACCCACCGGCGCGGCACCGCACCGAGAAACACCAGGCGAAACACCCACCAACATCCAGTACACCTCGGGCACCACCGGCGCACCCAAGGGGTGCGTCCTGCCGCACCGCTACTGGACCACCCTCGCCCGCAGCCTCGTCGACGAGTTCCCGAACCTGAACGAAGACGACCGTATCCTCACCGCCCAGCCGTTCCACTACATCGATCCACAGTGGAACGTCGCGGCCGGGCTGGCCGCCGGCGCCACCCTCATCGTCCTCGACCGCTTCCACCCCAGCACGTTCTGGGCCAAGGTCCGCGAGCACGAGATCACCTGGTTCTACTGCCTCGGCCTGATGCCCACCCTCCTCCTGCGCCAGCCCGCGGACCCGGACGACCGGAACCACCACGTCCGCTCGGTCATGGCCTCCGCCATCCCCCGCGACCTGCACACCGAACTCGAAAACCGCTGGGGCGTGCCCTGGTACGAGGCGTTCGGCATGACCGAGACCGGCGGCGACATCCGCGACAACCCGGACGACCACCGCCCGGGCAGCGGCCGCATCGGCCGCCCCCTCCGCGACCGCGAGGCGATGATCGCCGACGGCTCCGGCCGTCCGGTACCCCGCGGCGAGACCGGCGAACTGCTCCTCCGCGGCGTCGGCCTCATGCACGGCTACCACGACGACCCCGAGGCGACAGAGCGCGCCTTCCGCCACGGCTGGTTCCACACGGGCGATCTGGCCACAATGGACGCCGAAGGACGCATCTCCTACGTCGGCCGCACCAAGGACATGATCCGCCGCAGCGGCGAGAACGTTTCCGCCGACGAGGTCGAGCGCGCCCTCCTGCTGCACCCGGCCGTCGAGCTGGCGGCCGTCACCGCCGTTCCCGACGACCTGCGCGGTGAAGAGATCAAGGCTTTCATCGTGGCCGCAGGGGAAACCACCGCGGACGAGCTGGCCGCGTTCTGCGAAACCCAGCTCGCCTACTTCAAGGTCCCCCGCTACTGGACCTTCACCGCGGATCTGCCGCGCACCCCGTCCGAACGCATCGCCAAGGGCCGGCTCGCCGCGATCGACGACCCGGTGTACGACCGGACGGCGCAGGCATGGCTCTGACCACCGAGCAGCGCGTGCGGCGGGCCGCGGTCAAGCTGTTCGCCGCCAAGGGCTTCCACGGCACCGGGATCCGGGACCTCGCCCAGGCCGCCAAGATCTCCCCGGCGAGCCTCTACCACTACATGGGCACCAAGGAGGACCTGCTCGCCGCCATCATGCGGGAGTGCCTCGACCGGCTCCTGCTGGCCGCGCGCCAGACCCTCGACACCGTCGACGACCCGGCCGGACAGCTCTCCGCCCTGGTCACGTTGCACGTCATGGCCCACGCCGCGCAGCCGGCCGAGACCCGGGTGGTGGACAACGAGGTCGGTGCACTGTCCCGCGGCAGGCGCCGCGTCGTCGTCGGCCTGCGGGACGAGTACGAGGCCATCTGGGCCGGCGCGATCGAGAAGGGGGTGTCCGCCGGCGTGTTCGACGTGCCGGAACCGGCCGTGACCAGGCTCGCGCTGCTGGAAATGTGCACCGGCGTCGCGCGCTGGTACTCACCACGTGGTGCGTTGTCCCTCGACGGCCTCGCTGACCGATATGCCCAGCTCGCGCTGCGCATGCTGGGAGGCCCGCCGACCGGGGGCGAGACGGCCGCGGAACGGGCCCGCGAGGTCGCTACCCGGGTGTGGCGCATACGGCCCTAGCTGGGGTCTTGCCGACTCGGCCGGGCTGAGGGACCCTCGAAGGGTGACTGAGCGAACGATCCAGCTGGAATTGGACGAGTCGGGTCTCGCCTTGGGACTCCCGGCTCCGTCTCACCCTCAGGATCATGTACATGATGTGCCCTACCGCCCCGTCCAGTTCCGCGACGACGACCTGCCCACCGCGCTCGAGCGGTGCGCGAACTGGCTCAAGTCGGCACAGGACTGGCTCGGCGAGCCGGTGGACGTGGTAGCCATCCACCTCGACTACGACGACCGCGAAGGCGCGCCGTACTACGACCTGAAGGTCCTCTGCAACGAGGAAGACCTGGCCGGGGCACCGCGCGCACTGCGCGACGCCAACGCCCAACTCTGAATTCCCGGTAAGCAAGACCTCGGGGCCGCCTCCGTGAAACCGCGGAGACGGCCCCGAGGGGTGCGCTCGAAACCGCTAGCCCAGCGAACCGCCGACCTTCGCATGCCCCTTGAGCAGGTTGCGGGCGATCGTGCGCCGCTGGATTTCGTCGGTTCCCTCATAGATCCGCAGCAGGCGCAGTTCGCGGTACCACCGCTCGATCGGCAGTTCCCGTGTGTAGCCCATGCCGCCGTGGATCTGCAGGACGCGGTCGACGATCTCGTTCGCCTTCTGACCGCCGTACAGCTTCGCGATCGACTGCGCGTGTCGTGAGTCCATTCCGGAATCGACCTGCCAGGCGGCGTGCAACACCAGCCAGCGCAGGGCTTCCAGCTCGACGCCGGAGTCGGCGATCATCCACTGGATGGCCTGGCGCGTCGCGATCGGTGCTCCGAACGTCTCCCGCGTGTTGGCGTGCTCGATCGCCATCGAGATGAGCCGTTCACAGGAACCGATGGCACGGGCCGGAAGCAGGTAGCGGCCGCGGCCGATCCACTGCATCGCCAGCGCGAAACCCTGGCCCTCCTCGCCGAGGATCTGGCTTTCCGGCACGCGCACGTTGTCGAAGACGAGCGCCGCCGGGCCCCATTCGCCCATGGTGTCGATCGGCTCGGACTTCCAGCCCATGTCCCGGTCGACGAGGAAGCAGGTGACCCCGCCGTTCGCGCCCTTCTCGGGGTCGGTGACCGCGAAGACCATCACGAAGTCGGCCTCGTTGCCGCCGGTGATGAAGGTCTTCTCGCCGTTGATGATCCAGTCCGCGCCGTCCCTGCGGGCCGACGTGCGGATGTTCTTGGCGTCGGAACCGGCGCCCGGCTCGGTGATCGCGAAGCACGACTTGCGCTCGCCGGAGATCGTCGGCAGCAGGTAGCGCTGCTTCTGCTCCTCGTTGGCGTGGAACAGGATGTTGTCCGCGGCGCCGCCGAAGCGGAACGGCACGAACGTGCGGCCGAGTTCGGCCTCCAGCAGGGCGGTCATGATGGCCGACAGGCCCATGCCGCCGTACTCCTCGGGCGTCTGCACACCCCAGAAGCCGGACTCCTTCGCCTTGAGCTGCAGTGCGGTCAGCTCGTCGGAGGTGAGGCCCGGTTCGCCGCGGCGTTCGCGGCGCAGCACCTCCTGTTCGAGCGGCATCAGCTCACGCTGCACGAACGTGCGCACCCAGTCGCGCACCTCCCGCTCCTCGGTGCTCAAGCTGAAGTCCATCGTCGGCCCTCCTACTAAGCGCTTGCTTACCTGTCAGGTTAGCGCACGCCTCGGCCCGTCACCAGAATCGCGTTCGGTGCGACCGACCGCGTAGGTTGGATTCCGTGATCGAGTGCGTGGTGTGGTGGGCGGTTCCGCTGCCGAACGATGCCTCCTACCTCGGCCTGCTGGACGACGTCGAGCGCGGCAGGCACGGCGGCTACCGGCAGGAGATCGACCAGCGCCGGTTCCTCACCGGCCGGGTGCTCGCCAAGACGGTGGCCGGGCAGCTGCTCGGACGCGCCCCCGCGGACGTCACCTTCGACGCGACGTGCGACGACTGCGGCAAGCCCCACGGCAGGCCGCGCGTGCCCGGGGCGGCGTTCGACCTGTCCATCTCGCACTCCGGGGAACGGATCGGAGTCGCGGTGACCAGCGGTGTGCCGGTCGGACTGGACGTCGAAACCGCCACCCGCAAGACGGACGACTCCCTGATCGCCTACGCCCTGAACGACACCGAGCGCCGCGCACTGGAGGGTCTCTCCGAGGCCGAGCGGACCGACGCGTTCTTCCGCTACTGGACGGGCAAGGAGGCGGTGATGAAGGCGACCGGGCGCGGGCTGCGGATCCCGTTGAAGAGCATCACCCTGGCCGGGCCCGGGGAGGCGCCACGGCTGGTCGCGTCACAAGACCCGGCACTGGACCCCCGGCGAACGCGCATCGCCGATCTGGACCCCGGCGAGGGGTACCGCGCGACGCTCGCCGTACTGGCCGACGAGGACCTGAAAGTCACCGAACACTGGTGGACACCCGCATAGCCCCCGCGCCCACCGCAGAACTCACGCGCGCGATCCCCACGCTCGCAACCGCCACCCGGCAACGCACCGCACCCACCCCCGAACCAGCCCTCTCCCGCAACCCGAGCGGCAGGGCCAATCCGCCGGGCGCGCCAGCGCCCGGGCGTAGCTTGCGAAGCCGACGCCCTGGATACGCGTAGCGCCAAGCACGCGCAGCGTTACTCCAACCCCATAGCGCGCAGCAAAGTCCGGAACTTGGCCGAGGTCTCATCCAACTCGGCCTTCGGATCCGAAGCAGGCACGATCCCCCCGCCCGCGTACAACCGCATCCGCGAGGAAGAAACCTCCGCACAACGAATGGACACCGCCCATTCGCCGTCCCCGGAGGCATCCATCCACCCGACCGTCCCGGCGTAGTACCCGCGGTCGAACGGCTCCAGCTCGCCGACGAGTTCACGCGCCTCCACAGTCGGCGAGCCGCAGATCGCGGGCGTCGGATGCAGCGCACCGGCCAGGTGCAGGGCGGTCACGTCCGGATCGACCAGCTCCCCGGTCACCATCGTGCTCAGGTGCCACATCGTCGGCGTCGACACGAGTGACGGGGTGCGCGGCACGCTCAACCGGCGGCAGAACGGCCGCAGCGTTTCGACGATCGCCTCGCTCAGGACGGCGTGCTCGACGTGGTCCTTGCGCGAGGAGGACAACCGGTCCGCGTTCTCCCGGTCCGTGACCGGGTCGGCCGAGCGCGGTGCGGAACCGGCGTGGGGGTGCGACACGACGCGCCGGCCGCTGCGGGACAGCAACAGCTCGGGCGTCGCGCCGAGCAGTGATCGTCCGCCGGGCAGGGCCGCGGCGAACGTGTAGCCGTGCGAGTTGTCCTTCAGCAGGTTGCGCAGCACGGCTTTCGCCGGGACCTCGCCGGGAAACTCCAGGTCCAGCGCGCGGGCGAGCACGACCTTGCGGAGGCCGCGGTCCTGCAACGCCCGTACCGCGCGCGCGACCGCCTCGACGTGGGCGACCGGCTCCGGCACGGCCCGGACCGCGGACGGGCCGTCGATGGTCAGCCGGGGCAGCGCAGCGGCCGAGGGATGCGCCGGGCCGGATACCCGCGCCACCGAGGGCACGACGAGGTACCCGGGCGTCGCGGTGGTGTCGAAGGGCAGGACACCGACCGCGAGTGAGCCCGGGGACCCGGCCAGAGCGGCCGGGACCGCGTCACCGAGCGCCGGCACGTCGGTATCGGTGAAGGTCAGCCGTGAGCCGGAGCCGAGGATCGTGTGCCGTGACGTGGCGAACCAGAAGTCGCCCGGCGTGTAGTCCTCGATCAGCTCTACGGCATCCACGCCCCCATTGTGCGCCCGCTCAGGCGTCGGCGAGCGGAAGTGTCACTCGCGCAACACTTCCCGCCGACCTGCGGAAACGCCTACTTGAGGGCGTCGATCAGCGCCGCGCGCTGACGCTCGCCGAGCCCGCCTGCCCGCCGGTCCGGGTCGATCCCGGCCTTCTCCAGCAGCGCGGCGACCTTGACGGCGCCGAGTCCCGGCACCGCCTTGAGCAGCTGGGTGACCTTGGTCTTGCCGATCGTCTTGTCGTCCTTGGCCTTCGACAGCACCGTGTCGATGGTCTGCTGACCGGACTTGATCGACGCGAGCAGCTCGGAGCGAGCCTTCCGGGCCTCGGCCGCCTTGGCCAGGGCTTCCGCCCGCTGCTCCGGGGTCAACGTGGGCAGAGCCAACGTAGTAGTCCTTCCGTGTGTCGGATATCCGCTCTCGCGGCGACGGCTGGCACCCAGCACGGTGCTTGCTCGCGCAAGCGCTGGCCAGGCCGTCTGGTCCACGCGCCCAGTAAACGCCACCTGGGCCGATGCCGCGACACCGACACGCGAGGAAACCCCCGGTCGGGGCGGGCGCGATCAGTCCTGGCGATGGGGCGCATCTTCCACTTAGAGTGACCACAACACGTTCACCGTCGAACTTCGTCACGCGGGAGTGGCCATGTTGAGCACGATGCAGGACGGACACCTTTCCCTGGCCAACCTGCTGCAACACGGCAGCCGGGCGCACGCCACCAGTCAGGTGACCACGTGGACCGATCAGGGGCCGCGCCGTGAGACCTACGCCGACCTCGGTCGTAACGCAGCGCGACTGGCGAACGCGCTCCGTGGTCTCGGTGTCACCGGGGACCAGCGGGTCGGCACCTTCATGTGGAACAACGCCGAGCACCTCGTGGCCTACCTCGCGATCCCCGCGATGGGCGCCGTGCTGCACACCCTCAACATCCGGCTCTTCCCGGAGCAGCTCACGTTCGTCGCCAACCACGCCGAGGACCAGGTCGTGCTGGTCGACGGGTCGCTGGTGCCGTTGCTGGCCAAGCAGCTGCCCGAGATGAAGACCGTCCGGCACGTCATCGTCGCCAACGGGGACGCGGCCACGCTGCAGGCACCCGAAGGCATCGAGGTGCACTCCTACGACGCGCTCTTGGCCGCTCAGCCCGACACGTTCGACTGGCCGGACATCGACGAGCGCTCCGCGGCGGCGATGTGTTACACGTCGGGCACGACGGGTGACCCCAAGGGTGTCGTCTACTCGCACCGCTCGATCTGGCTGCACTCGATGCAGGTGTGCATGAGCGACAGCATGCGGTTGGGGCCGGAGGACAACGCGCTGGTCATCGTGCCGATGTTCCACGCGATGTCGTGGGGCATGCCGTACGCGGCGTTCATGGTCGGCGCGTCGCTGCTCATGCCGGACCGTTTCCTGCAGCCGGGTCCGCTCGCGCAGATCCTGGCGTCGGAGAAGCCGACGTTCGCCGGTGCGGTGCCGACGATCTGGCAGGGCCTGCTGCAGCAGCTCGAAGCCGAGCCGCAGGACATCTCGCACCTGCGCGAGGTGGTCGTCGGCGGTTCGGCGTGCCCGCCGTCGCTGATGCACACCTTCGAAGAGCGCTACGGCGTCCCGATCCTGCACGCCTGGGGCATGACCGAGACCTCGCCGCTGGGCAGCGTGGCGCGCCCGCCCGCGGGCGCGACCGGCGAGCGGGCCTGGCAGTACCGGTACTCGCAGGGCCGGTTCCCCGCCTCGGTGCGTGCCCGGCTCATCGACGACCACGGCAACGAGCAGCCGTGGGACAACGAGGCCGTCGGGGAGCTGGAGGTCGCGGGGCCGTGGATCGCGGGCGGCTACCACGGCGTGGCCGATCCGGAGAAGTTCCACGACGGCTGGCTGCGCACCGGTGACGTGGGCAAGATCAGCCCGGACGGCTACCTGACGCTGACCGACCGCGCGAAGGACGTCATCAAGTCCGGCGGCGAGTGGATCTCGTCGGTCGATCTGGAGAACACCGTGATGAGCCATCCGGCGGTCGCTGAGGCCGCGGTGGTCGGCGTGCCGGACGAGAAGTGGGACGAGCGGCCGCTGGTCGCGGTCGTGGTCCGGGAAGGCCAGAGCGTGACCGCGGAGGAGCTTCGCGAGTTCCTGAGCGACAAGGTCGCGAAGTGGCAGCTGCCGGAGCACTGGACGTTCGTCGACGAGGTGCCCAAGACCAGCGTCGGCAAGTTCGACAAGAAGCGCCTGCGCGCCTTCCACTCGCAAGGAAAGCTCGACGTCACGCACTTCTGATGTTCGCCTGAAGGCCATCCGCGTCGTGTTGGATGCGGATGGCCTTCTCACACGATCTGGGGGACGCATGGGACTCAGCAGGCGTAGTGTGCTGACCGCCGCCGGGGTGGCCGGGCTCGGCGTGGCCGTCGGGACGCCGTCGGCGGAGGCGATCGACCGGGCGTTGCGGGAAACCACGAAGCGGGCCGTGACCCCGGCGGGCACGACGCTGGAGTCCGTCGCGACCCCGGTCGACGGCACTGCCGCGTACACGCGCCTGACCGTTGGTCCGGGCTGGCCGCTGGTGGCGCGGGAGGACCTGGTGGCCGCGCGGGGCGGCCGGGACGACCGCCGCGTCGCGCTGACCTCGTTCGTCCAGTTCACCGATCTGCACATCACCGATTCCGAATCGCCCGCCCGGTTCGAGTACCTGCACCCGCTGATCGGTTCCGCCCACCGGCCACAGGAGACACTGGGCCCGGTCGCCACGGCCGCGCTCGTGGACCGCGTCAACAGTGTGCGGCGTGGCCCGTTCACCGGGCGGCCGTTCGACTTCGTCATGACCACCGGCGACAACACCGACAACCATGAGCAGCTCGAACTGGCGTGGTTCCTCGGCGTGCTCAACGGCGGCGAAGTCACGCCGAACTCCGGCGACCCGAACGCCCACGAGGGCGTGCAGGCATCCGGCCACCCGCTGTACTGGAACCCGGATCGCCGCCTCGATGGCGACTGGTCGGCCTTCCCGGTGATCCCCGGCATCCTGACCGCGGGCACCCGCCCGTTCACCTCCGCGGGCCTGGACGTGCCGTGGTACTGCACCTTCGGCAACCACGACGACAGCATCGCGGGCAGCCTGCCGGACCTGCCGGGCATGGAGCACTGGTACACCGGCCGGTACAAGGTGATCGGCAAGGACTCGCAGACCACGGTGAAGCTCGCGCGGGCCGTCCGGACGCCGGGCGCGAGCGTCCCGGCGTCCGAACTGTTCGGCGGCAGCGGCACGATCCGCGAGATCACCCCGGACGAGCGGCGCAGGCCCTTCACCACCGCCGGGTTCGTGCAGGCGCACCTCGACCCGGCCAACACCGGTCCCGGCCCGGAGGGCCACGGATTCACCGGCAGCAACGCCGACGGCGTCGACGTCTACTACACGTTCCGCATCGCGCCCGGCGTCACCGGCATCAGCCTGGACACCACCACGCTCGCCGGGTTCGCCGACGGGTCGATCGGGCTCGGGCAGTACCTGTGGGTCGAGCAGACGCTCAAGCGCGGCAGCTCGGTCTACTACGATTTCTGGGGCAACAGGGTCACACACAGCGTCACCGACGAGCTGTTCGTCCTGTTCAGCCACCACACCTCGGACACGATGGGCAACGTTCTGCCGGATGCGCGGCATCCGCTGGAGCCGCGCCTGGCCGGCGACGCATTCGTCGCGCTGCTGCACCGGTTCCCCAACGTGCTGGCGTGGGTGAACGGGCACACGCACAGCAACAAGATCACCGCGCGGCCGGGTGCAACGCCCGGTCAGGGGTTCTGGGAGATCAACACGGCCTCGCACGTCGACTTCCCGCAGCACGCCCGCGTGATCGAGGTGGCCGACAACGCCGACGGCACGTTGTCGCTGTTCACCACCCTGATCGAGGCGCGGGCGCCGTACTCGGCCGGCTACGGCGACACCTCGCCCACCGCGCTCGCGTCGCTGTACCGGGAGCTGTCGTTCAACGACCTGCACGCCGACCCGGGGCACGTCGGTTCGGCGGGCGACCACAACACGGAGTTGTTGATCGCGCATCCCTTGCGCTAAAACCGGATCATGACTGACTCTGCCGGAACCGCGCTGTTCCACCAGTCGATGCCGTTCTCCGAACGGCTCGGAATCGAGGTGCTGGAGCATTCGAAGGACATCGTGAAAGCGCGGCTGGCGTGGGACGCCACGCTGTGCACGATCGGCGGTGTCCTGCACGGCGGCGCGCTGATGGCGCTGGCCGACTCGACGGGCGCGGTGTGCGCGTTCCTCAACCTGCCCGAGGGGGCGCAGGGCACGTCGACCATCGAGTCGAAGACCAACTTCCTGCGCGGGGTGCGCGAGGGGCACGTGGTCGCGACCGCGAAGCCGCTGCACACCGGGCGGAAGGTGATCGTGGTGGAGACCGAACTGCACGACGACGCGGGCAAGCTCGTCGCCAAGGTGACCCAGAGCCAGGCCGTCCTTTAGTTGGTAAGTGGTTTACACCACCTCGGGCGCGGGTGAGAATTCACTGATGACCCGCGCTCTGCTCGCCGTGCTCGCCGCCGCGATGATGGCGACGGTGACCGTCCAGCCCGTCGCCGCCTCGCCGTCCCGGTCCGACGACGAGGCGATCGACTACCACGAGTGGTCCCGCTCCGGACCGTTCGCGCCCGCCGGGGTCGTCAGCCACGACGGGCGTGACTACGAACGGTCGCAGTGGACCTCGCCGTTCCACGAACCCGGCTTCGACGCCACCGAGCTGATCGCGTCGTGGAACGCGCGGACGCCGCCGCGGACGTGGATCCAGGTCGAGGCACAGGCGCGGACCGCGACGGGCGAGGAGACCGCGTGGTACGTCATGGGTCGGTGGGCCAGCGGCGACGGCGACATCCAGCGGACGAGCGTCGCGGGCCAGGACGACGCGCACGCGCAGGTCTCCGTCGACACGCTCGTCATGAAACCCGGCGTCCTGCTGCGCTCCTACCGGCTGCGCGTCTCGCTCTACCGGGCCGAGGGCAGCCACGCGATGCCCACCGTGACGTCCGTGGGGGCGATGACGTCGAACGTGCCGGAACGGTTCGAGGTTCCGGTCTCGCCACCCGGCCGGGCTTCCGGCATCGAGCTGCCGGTGCCCGCCTACGCGCAGAACCTCCACAAGGGACACTTCCCGGAGTACGGCGGGGGCGGCGAGAGCTGGTGCAGCCCGACATCCACCGAAATGGTGGTCGAGTACTGGGGCCGCCGCCCGCGCGAGGAGGACATGTCCTGGATCCCGGCGGGCTACCCGGACCGCACCGTCGACTACGCCGCGCGCAACACCTACGACCACTCCTACGAGGGCACCGGGAACTGGCCGTTCAACACCGCCTACGCGGCCACCTTCGGGCTGCGCGGGCACGTGACGCGGCTGCACTCGCTGACCGAACTGGAGGACTACATCGCCCGCGGCATCCCGGTCACCACGTCCCAGTCCTTCCTGGCGAGCGAACTCGACGGCGCAGGCTACGGCACCGCCGGGCACATCATGGTCGTCGTCGGGTTCACGGCGGACGGCGACGTGATCGCCAACGATCCGGCGGCCAACAGCAACGACAACGTACGCACCGTCTACCAGCGGGCACAGTTCGAAAACATCTGGTTGCGCACCAAGCGGCACGCCGAGGACGGTTCGGTCGCGAGCGGTCCGGGCGGTGTGGTCTACCTGATCACCCCCTGAGGACCTATCGTGATCCGTGCATCCATGGCAGGCTCGGATCAGGCGCGAAGATGCGAAGGGCAGGTACGCCGAATGCCGCACGAAGTACAGGGTGTCGTCTCACGGGCGAAGGGTGAACCGGTCACGCTCGAGACGGTCGTGGTCCCGGATCCCGGTCCCGGCGAGGCGGTCGTCTCGGTGAAGGCGTGCGGGGTCTGCCACACGGACATGCACTACCGCGACGGCGGCATCAACGACGAGTACCCGTTCCTGCTCGGTCACGAGGCCGCCGGGTACGTCGAGCAGGTCGGTCCCGGGGTGACCGATCTCGAACCGGGCGACTTCGTCATCCTCAACTGGCGTGCCGTGTGCGGGACCTGCCGGGCATGCCGGCGCGGTAAGCCGTGGTACTGCTTCAGCACCCACAACGCGTCGCAGCCGATGACGCTCGCCGACGGCACCGCGCTGTCCCCGGCGCTCGGGATCGGCGCTTTCCTGGAGAAGACGCTCGTCCACGCCGGGCAGTGCACGAAGGTCGACGAGCGGGCCGAACCGGCGGTCGCCGGGCTGCTCGGATGCGGTGTCATGGCGGGCATCGGCGCGGCCATCAACACCGGTGCCGTGACCCGCGGCGATTCGGTCGCGGTCATCGGCTGCGGCGGGGTCGGCGACGCGGCGATCGCGGGCGCGCGGCTGGCCGGTGCGTCGACGATCATCGCGCTCGACGTGGACGACGCGAAACTGGAGTGGGCCACCGGCTTCGGTGCCACCCACACCGTGAACTCGCGCGGGAAATCGCAGGACGAGGTCATCGAGGCCATTCAGGACCACACCGGCGGATTCGGCGCCGATGTCGTCATCGACGCCGTCGGCAGGCCGGAAACGTGGAAACAGGCTTTCTACGGACGCGATCTGGCCGGCACGGTCGTCCTGGTCGGCGTGCCCACACCGGACATGCGGCTGACCGACATGCCGCTCATCGACTTCTTCTCACACGGCGGCTCGCTCAAGTCCGCCTGGTACGGCGACTGCCTGCCCTCGCGGGACTTCCCCATGCTCGTGGACCTCTACCTGCAGGGACGCCTCCCGCTCGACAGGTTCGTCACCGAACGGATCGGCGCCGACGGGGTCGAGGACGCCTTCGGCAAGATGCACCGCGGTGAGGTGCTCCGCAGTGTGGTCGAATTTCCGTAAGGTCGCGGCTACTGGTAACTGGTGAACCCGTTCGGGTCATCCGCGACGCCTCGTTCCGGATCGTCTAATATCGCCCGCCTACAAAAGGCACCGCGCCTCACACCGGATTTCCCGATACTCTCGGAACCGGTGGGGGCAGGCGAACCACGAGGCATGGTGGTCAACAATGACGGGCTCCAGTGCGACCCATGGACGATGAGAGTCGCAGTGTGATCGGACGGGTCCGGCCCTCCAGCGCGCTCGCGAACGCGCGCGGACGCCCCACGGCCGCGCGCGTGTCGGATGACGTGCTCCTCGACGCGGCGCGCCGGTGCGTGCTGGCGTCCGGGCTGAGGCGCACGACGCTGGCCGAGATCGCGCGGACGGCGAAGGTCAGCCGGATGACGCTGTACCGCCGGTTCCCCGACGTGCGCAGCGTGTTGTCGGCGCTGATGACGCGCGAGTTCGGCGCGGTGCTGCACCAGGCCACGGTGAGCGGGGCGGACGCCCCGACCGCGCGGGCGCGACTGGTGCGCAGCTCGGTGGCCGCGGTGCGGCTGCTCAACGCCGATCCGCTCATGCGGACGGTTCTGGACGTCGACACGGCGCTGGTCGTGCCGTACGTGCTGGAACGGCTCGGCGGCACCCAGCGGCTCGGCGAGAAGTTCATCGTCGCGCTGCTGGAGGCCGGGCACCGGGACGGCTCGATCCGGCGTGCCGCGACGCCGGTTCAGGCTCGGTCGGTGCTGCTGGTGGTGCAGTCGTTCGTGTTGTCGATGCGGCCGGCCACGGCGGATGTCGCGGCCGAGACGCTGCTCGGCGAGCTGGCCCACCACCTCAACGCGGCGTTGCGGCCGCTGTGACCGTGCGCGCGCCGGCACTGACGATCGACCGGGTGTCCAAACGCTACGGTTCGGTGGTGGCTTTGGACGAGATCTCGTTCGAGGTCGGGTCCGGCGAGCTGTTCGGTTTCGTCGGCAGCAACGGCGCGGGCAAGACCACGACGATGCGGATCGCGCTGGGTGTGCTCGCGGCGGACAGCGGTGAGGTGCGGTTCGCCGGGGAACCGGTCACGCACGACACCCGCACGCGGATCGGGTACATGCCGGAGGAACGGGGCCTGTACCCGAAGATGCGGGTGCTCGACCAGCTCGTGTACCTCGCGGAGCTGCACGGGATGGACAACCTTCGGGCGCACCGGGCGGCGGAGAGCTGGATCGCGCGGCTGGGGCTGGCGCGGCGGCGGCAGGACGAAGTGCAGAAGTTGAGTCTCGGCAACCAGCAGCGCGTCCAGCTGGCGGCGGCGCTCGTGCACGATCCGGCGGTGCTGGTGCTGGACGAGCCGTTCTCCGGGCTGGATCCGATCGCGGTGGACGTGATGAGCGATGTGCTGCGGGAGAAAGCGTCTTCCGGGGTGCCGGTGGTGTTCTCCAGTCACCAGCTGGACCTGGTGGAGCGGCTGTGCGACCGGGTCGGCATCGTCCAAAAGGGACGGATGGTGGCGTGCGGGACGGTTGCGGAGCTGACCGCCACGGGTTCGCACCTGGTGGTTTCGGCCGCCGCGCCGGGCTGGGCCGACACGCTGGCCGGGGTACGGGTGGTGTCCGACGAGCCGGGGCGCACGGTGCTCGCGCTCGGTTCCGGGGTGGATGACCAGATCGTGCTGGCCGCGGCGCTGGCTGCCGGACCGGTGCGAGAATTCCGGTGGCAGCGGCCGAGCCTGGCCGAGTTGTTCCGGAACGTGGTCACGGGGAGCGAGTCATGACCGTCCCACCGGTGAGGGGCGTGGCACTGGTCGCGCGGCGGGAGCTGAACACGCGCCTGCGCACCCGGTCGTTCGTGGTGGGGACCGTCGTGATCCTCGTGGTGCTGGCCGGTTACCTCCTGCTGCAGGCGACGCTCATCAGCGGCGCCAACACGGCGCGCATCGGATTGGCCGGCCAGACCACCGGCGTCGCGGAACAGCTGCGAACAGCGTCCGCGGCCGTCGGCGAAACCGTCGAAACCGTCCCGGTCGAGGGCCCCGAGCAGGGCACGCGGCAGGTCCGTGACGGTGACCTGGACGCGGTACTGTCGGGCAGCGCCGCCGATCTGCGGGTGACGGTGAAGTCGGAGCTGGACCAGCAGCTGCGGGCGGTGCTCAACGCCATCGCGCAACAGCAGGTGCTGGACGCGAAGCTCGTGGAAGCCGACCTGGATCCGGCGCAGGTGATGCGTGAGGTCACGCAAGCCCAGGTGCAGGTGACCGAGCTGGATCCCCGCGAGGCGGACGCCGATCAGCGGCTCGCGATCGGGATCGTGATCGTGTTCCTGTTGTTCTTCGGGATCCAGGCTTACGGCGGCATGGTGGCGCAGGGAGTGGTGGAGGAGAAGGCGAGCCGTGTCGTCGAAATCCTGCTCTCCACGCTGCGCCCGTGGCAGCTGATGCTGGGCAAGGTCATCGGACTCGGCTTGGTGGGTCTCGTGCAGCTGGCGATCTTCGTCGTGGTGGGTCTCGGAATGGCGACGCTGAGCGGCGCCCTCACCCTCTCCAGCGTCGCGATCGGTACCGCTTTGTGGGGTTTGCTGTGGTACCTGCTGGGCTTCTTCCTGTACGCGATGGTCTACGCCGCAGCCGGTTCACTGGTGTCGCGGCAGGAGGACACCGCATCCGTGGTGACGCCCGTGAGTCTTACCTTGACAGTCGGTTTCGTGGCAGGCTTCAACGTTCTCATCCAGGACCCCGATTCGGCGGGCGCCCGGGTTCTGTCACTGGTGCCGATCTTCTCCCCGATCCTCATGCCGGGCCGCATCGCGGCTGGGGTCGCCGTCGGATGGGAGATCGTTCTGGCGCTGCTGCTCACCGTGGCTTTCGGCGCACTGCTGACCGGAGTGAGCGGCCGCATCTACCGAAACGCGGTGCTGCACACCGGAACGCGAGTCAAGCTCCGCGCCGCCCTGCACGGTTGACACCCGGAGATCTGCGCCCGGCAGCACAAGCCGAACCAAGTCCTCGCCGTCACTTGCCGATGGCGTTGAAGCGGGTCAGTGCGATTTTTCGTTCCTCGGCATGGTCGACGATCGGCTCCGGATAGCCCCTGGGCAGCGAAGGGAGTTTCCACGGCTGGTGGACCGCTTTGCCACCGATCTCGCGCAGCTCCGGCACGTACCGGCGCACGTAGTCCCCGTGTGGGTCGAACTTTTCGCCCTGCGTGGTGGGGTTGAAGACGCGGAAGAACGGCGCCGGATCGGTGCCCGTGCCCGCCACCCATTGCCAGTTCAGCTGGTTCGACGCCAGGTCACCATCGACCAGATGCCGCATGAAGTGCCGTGCGCCCAGCCACCACGGTAGGTGCAGGTCCTTCACCAGAAAGCTTGCCACGATCATCCGCACCCGGTTGTGCATCCAGCCTTCGGCCAGCAGCTGGCGCATCCCGGCGTCGACGATCGGGTAGCCGGTTCGGCCGTCGCGCCAGGCGTCGAACGTGGTGGCGGGCTTGTCGTACCGCAGGTCGTCGAACCGGCGATCGTAGTTCCGCCGCGCGGTTTCCGGGCGGTGGAACAACAGGTCGGCGTAGAACTCGCGCCACGCGATTTCGCTGCGCAGTGACTCGACATCCTTGCCGTGGCGCGCCTCCAGGTCCGCCAGTAGCGTCCGTGGGTGGATGCAGCCCCAGCGCAGGTAGGGCGACAACCTCGTCGTGGCGGGGCGGTCGGGGCGGTCGCGGTCGGTGGCGTAACCGCGGAGGTCGTCGTCGAGGAACGACTCCCACAGATCGTGGGCGGCGGCTTCCCCGGGAGGGGGCAGGGGCGTCGCCCCGAGGTCTGGCGCTTCCGGGATCCTGCCGGGCCTCTCCGGCTCGATCCACTCCACTGTGGACCCGGCGGCGGGCGCGCGCCAGCCGTGACGGCACCAGGCCCGGTAGAACGGGCTGAACACCCGGTAGGAATCGCCGTCCGGCTTCGTGATCCGGCCCGGAGTCACGGCGTAGGGCGAACCGGTCTCCACCCATTCGACATCGCCCAGCGCCTCGGCCACAGCACGATCACGACGACTGCCATACGGAGCGGTTTCGGTGCTGACGTGCACGCTTTCCGCGCCAACGGAGGCAGCGGCACGCGGCACCTCACGCACCGGATCGCCGTGCACCACCATCAACCGGCCGTCGAGGCTGTCCGACAGAGCTTTCAGGCACCCGTAGAGGAAAGCGACACGAGGCTTGCCCGACGGTCGCAACAGTGCGTCGTCCAGGACGTACAACGCGAGGACCTGCGAAGCGCGTTCACCGGCGCTCAGCAGGGCCGGAAGGTCCGCGAGCCGCAAATCGCGCCGAAACCACAACACCGCGGTACTCACGTCGACCGACTCTAGGCGATCCGGTCCGATTCGGCTCGGCAACCATCCTGCGGCAAACGAAAAAACGGCGCGCCCCACGAGGGGACGCGCCGTCCTACGACCAGCGAAATCAGCGCTCGGAGATCGCGGTGTACTCGCGCTCCTTCTCGCCGACGTAGATCTGCCGCGGGCGGCCGATCTTGGTCTGCGGGTCCTGGATCATCTCGCGCCAGTGCGCGATCCAGCCGGGAAGCCGGCCGAGCGCGAACAGCACCGTGAAGAACTGCGTCGGGAAGCCGAGCGCCCGGTAGATGAGCCCGGTGTAGAAGTCGACGTTCGGGTACAGCTTGCGCTCGATGAAGTAGTCGTCCGACAGGGCGGTCTCTTCGAGGCGCTTGGCGATGTCGAGCAGCTCGTCGTTGGGCGCGAGCTTGCCGAGGATCTGGTCCGCGGTCTTCTTGATGATCTTGGCGCGCGGATCGTAGTTCTTGTACACCCGGTGGCCGAAGCCCATCAGGCGCACGCCCTTTTCCTTGTTCTTGACGCGGCTGACGAAGTTCGCGACGTCACCGCCGTCGGCCTTGATGCCGTTCAGCATGTCCAGCACCGCGCTGTTGGCGCCACCGTGCAGCGGGCCGAACAGGGCCATGATGCCCGCCGAGATGCTCGCGAACATGTTCGCCTCGGACGAGCCGACCAGGCGCACGGTCGAGGTGGAGCAGTTCTGCTCGTGGTCGGCGTGCAGGATGAACAGCAGGTCCAGCGCCTTGGCGACCTCGGGGTCGACCTCGTACGGTTCGGCGGGCAGGCCGAACGTCATGCGCAGGAAGTTCTCCACCAGGCCCAGCGAGTTGTCCGGGTACAGGAACGGCTGGCCGATCGACTTCTTGTAGGCGTAGGCGGCCAGCGTCGGCACCTTGGCCAGCAGCCGGACCGTGGACAGCTCGACGTTCGGCTCGTCGAACGGGTTGAGCGAGTCCTGGTAGAAGGTGGACAGCGCGGACACCGCGGAGGACAGCACCGGCATCGGGTGCGCGTCACGCGGGAAGCCGTCGAAGAAGCGCTTGAGGTCCTCGTGCAGCAGGGTGTGCCGGTTGATCTTCTGCGTGAAGTCGTCCAGCTGCGCCTGGGTCGGCAGGCTGCCGTAGATCAGCAGGTAGGAGACCTCAAGAAAGCTGGAGCGCTCGGCGAGCTGCTCGATGGGGTAGCCGCGGTAGCGGAGGATCCCGGCGTCGCCGTCGATGTAGGTGATGGCCGAGGAACACGACCCGGTGTTGACGAAACCCGGGTCGTAGGTGATGTACCCGGTCGACGCCAGCAGCTTCCCCAGCTCGATGCCGGGAGCACCCTCGACGGCATTGACAACCTTCAGCTCGTGCTCGCCAGTCGGTAGGCGCAGCGATACGGTGCCGCCACCGGTCGCCGCAGTCGCGTCGGACATGCAGGTCGTCCCTCTCACGGTCACACGGGGCCGGTAGCTCCTGCAGGTCACACAGGCAGCTGTCGTAGACGCGCGAGACCGGAAAAAGTCCGCGCACACCGCCCCGCTGGGGTATTAATTCTTCCCATTACGCTAGTCGAACAACGGGCCTTCGCGCAGCCATTGTGTTACCTAGAGCAAACCGTTGGGATCAGGTTCACACCATCTCGGCGGCGGTCGGCGGCTCGGCACCACTCCGCGAGACGGTGATCGAGGCAGCCTTGGCCGCGAAAGTCAAGGCTTCGCGCCACTCCGTCTCGCCCAGGCCGGTGAGCGTGCCCACATTCTTCTCGTGCAGCCATGACAGGAGCGCGCCCTGAACGGTGTCGCCGGCGCCGATCGTGTCGACCAGCCGCGCGGGCGCGGACGGTACCGGAACCGTCACGGATCCGGTGTGGACGGCCAGCCCGTCGCCGCCACGGGTCAGGACGACGGCGTCGACCCCGGCGTCGAGCCAGGACTTGACGGCCGCGTCGAGGTCGTCGGTCCCGGCGAGCCACTCGGCGTCGTCGTCGGACAGCTTGAGGAGCCGCACGTCGGGCAGCCAGGAGAGGAACCGGCGGCGGTAGGCGTCGGCGTCGGCGATGAGCGCGGCGCGGATGTTCGGGTCGAGCGCGGTCAGCACTCCGCGCGCGGATTCGCGGCGCAGCACGGTCTCGTAGTTCGTCGCGCCGGGCTCCAGGACCATCCCGAGCGTGCCGAGGCAGAGGATCTTGACGTCCTCCGGGAGCGGGCCGGGATCTTCCACGAGCCGGTCGGCCGAGCCCTCGGTGTAGAAGGTGTAGCTCGCCGACCCGTTCGGCGCGAGGGCCACCACGGCGAGCGTCGTGTGCTCCGGACCCTCCTGGACCATCGATATATCGACATCCGAGGCGATCAGCCGATCCCGCAGCGCCTGACCGAACCGGTCGGTCGAGACGCGGGACAGGAACGCGGTCGGCGTCCCGAGTCGCCCGGCCGCGAGTGCCACGTTGTACGGGCCGCCGCCGAGGCGCGGCACCAGGGACGTCAGGCCGTCGTTCGTCTTCTCGGCTCCCGGCACCATGTCGACCAGCGCCTCGCCACCCACCACGATCACGGGCGAGATGCTAACGCCCCACCCGTCACCCGCCACCACCCTCAGCGGAAACGCTGCGCGTTGCCAGCCCGCCGAGCAACAGCTCAGACAGCGCCGTGAAAGCCTCGGCGTCCGAGACACCGGTCCGTGAGCCGATGACCCCGGTCTGGATCCCCTCGATGAGCACTCCCGCCATCTCGGCGATGAGCGTCGCGTGCACTTCGCGGAACACCCCGTCCGCGACGCCCTTCCGGATGAACGACCGGATCTTCGCCGCCGCGGCCCTGCTGTTCAGCTCGTAGGCGGCACGGGCCGGGGCGAAGTCGTTGATGTCCCGCATGAACGGCTCGTGCGCGCGGTTCAGGTACTCGGCGATGCCGTCGAGATACACGCCGATAATCTCGCGCGCGTCCTCGATGCCGGCGATCCGCTCGTCGAGCAGGTCGGCGGCGCCCTTGAAGTAGTGCGCGACCACGCGGACGGCGAGCTGCTCCTTGCTCGGCGCGAGCGCGTAGAGCGTCGACTTCGAGCAGTGCGTCTTGGCGGCCAGGTCGTCCAGCGTGAACTGCACGAATCCCTCGACCAGGAACAACTCCTCCAGCTCGGCGAGCAGCGCGCGTTGCCGGGCGGTCAGCGCCTTGCCGCCCGGTGCCCGGAGCGCCTCGCGACTGGTCATCGAACCACCGTATGTGGTGTACTGGAGATAGTTACAGAGTACTGTTTTGAGTACACCGGAGGCTGCCATGCCGGTCGAGCGCCTGCTTCCCGACCGCGAGTACACCGACCTGCTCGCGCTGGCGACCGAACTCGCCCGCGACGAGCTGAAACCACTCGCGGCCGAGTACGAGGAGGCCGAGCGCTTCCCGCGGGACCAGTTCCGGCTGCTCGGCAAGTCCGGCCTGCTCGGGCTGCCCTACCCCGAGCGCTGGGGCGGCGGCGACGTGCCCTACGAGGTCTACCTGCAGGTCCTGGAGGAGATCGCGGCCGCGTGGATGTCGGTGGGCGTCGGGCTGTCGGTGCACACGATGTCCTGCTTCGCGCTGGCCCACCACGGCACGGACGAGCAGCGCGACCGGTGGCTGCCGTCGATGCTCGAAGGGCAACTGCTGGGCGCGTACGCCTTGTCGGAGGCGCACGCCGGGTCGGACGCGGCGGCGCTGTCGACACGGGCGCGGCTCGACGGCGCCGCGTACGTCGTGAACGGCACGAAGGCGTGGATCACACACGGCGGGCAGGCCGACTTCTACACCACGATGGTCCGCACCGGCGAGGACGAGATCTCATGCCTGCTGGTGGACGGGCACACGCCGGGCCTGACCGCGGCGCCGCCGGAGCGGAAGATGGGCCTGACCGGATCGACGACGACGCAGATGATCTTTTCCGACGCCCGGGTGGAGGCTGACCGGCTCATCGGTCCGGCGGGCTCGGGCATGCGGATCGCGCTGTCCTCATTGGACTCCGGGCGGCTCGGGATCGCCGCCTGCGCGGTGGGTCTGGCGCAGGCCGCACTCGACGAGGCGGTCTCCTACGCCAAGGGGCGGACGCAGTTCGGCAGGCCGGTCATCGACTTCCAGGGCCTGGAGTTCCTGCTCGCCGACATGGCGGCCGCCGTCGACTCGGCCCGCGCGACCTACCTCGACGCCGCGCGGCGCCGGGACCGCGGGATGCCGTTCGGGCGCGCCGCGTCGGTGGCGAAGCTCGTCGCGACCGACGCGGCCATGAAGGTGACCACCGACGCCGTCCAGGTCCTCGGCGGCGCCGGCTACACCCGCGACTTCCCGGTGGAGCGCTACATGCGTGAGGCGAAGGTGCCGCAGATCTTCGAGGGCACCAACCAGGTCCAGCGCATGGTCATCGCGCGCCACCTCAAGAAGGCGTGACCTACTCGCTGTAGCGGCGGGAGGTCACCGCGCCCTCGCCGCGCACGTCGTCGAAGCGGTAGACCTCGCGGCCCCGCACGAAGACCCGCATGGCGCGGTTCATGACGTCCAGCGGATCGCCGGACCACAGCACGATGTCGGCGTCCAGCCCCGGCTTGAGTGAGCCGATCCGGTCGTCCAGCGACAGCATCGCCGCCGGGTTCACGGTCAGCGACCGCAGCGCCACCTCCGGTTCCAGCCCGTCCTTGACGGCGAGCGCGGCCTGGTAGACGAGGAAGTTGATCGGCACGACCGGGTGGTCGGTGGTGATCGCGATCTTGACCCCGGCGCGCGCGAGGATGCCCGCCGAGCGCAGCGTGCGGTGGCGCAGCTCGACCTTCGACCGCGTGGTGAACAGGGGCCCGAGGATCACCGGGACGTCCTTCTCCGCCAGCACGTCGGCGATCAGGTGGCCCTCGGTGCCGTGGTTGACCACCAGCTTGTACCCGAACTCGTCGGCCAGCCGGAGCGCGGTGACGATGTCGTCCGCGCGGTGCACGTGCTGGTCCCAGTACAGCTCGCCGTCGAGAACCTTCGCCAAGGTCTCCAGCGTCAGATCGGTGTCGAACGGCTTGCCCTCGGACCGGGCGTGGTCACGCTGGGCGGCGTAGTTGCGGGCCTTCGTGAACGCCTCGCGGATGATCGCGGCGACACCGAGCCGGGTCGAGGGCGTCTGCCCCTTGTCACCGTAGACGCGCTTCGGGTTCTCGCCGAGCGCGCTCTTCACGCTGACCGCCTCGTCGAAGACCATGTCGAGCGCGGTGCGGCCCCACGTCTTCACCGCGACGGTCTGCCCGCCGATCGGGTTACCGGAACCGGGCTTGATCACGACGCTGGTGACACCGCCGGACAGCGCGTCGTCGAAGCCGACCTCGAACGGGTCGATGCCGTCGATCGCGCGGAAGCGGGCGCCGTTCGGGTCGGTCATCTCGTTGGTGTCGTTGCCGGCCCAGCCCTCGCCCTCCTCGTGCACCCCGAGGTGGCAGTGGGCGTCGACGAACCCGGGCAGGACCCACGTGCCGGACGCGTCGATCAGCTCGGCGTCCTCCGGGACGTCGACATCCGCGTCAGTGCCGACCGCGGTGATCTTGCCGTTCTCGATCAGGACCGTGCCGCCGTCGATCGGGTCGCCCTCGACCGGTACCACGTATCCGCCAACAATCGCGCTCACCATGGTTAGACACGCTAACGGAAACTCTTCTCCAGGTGCACGAGGTGGTAGTGCGCCTCGGGGCCACGCGCCTCGGTGACGAACGCGGCGCGCCGCAGGGTGAGCAGCTCGCCCGTGTCTGCCTCGCCGAGCCGGACCGGGTCAGCCGTGCACCTTGACGCCCCAGCTGCCGGTCCAGGACGTGCCAGGGTCCAGCTCGACGAGGTCGGTGCCGGAGTTGAGCGCGTCGGCCGGGCAGGTCATCGGCTCGATCGCGACCGCGCGGCCGCGACCGACGAGATCGGCGGGCGTGAAGACCTGCACCCAGCGGAAGTCCGGCCCGGCCCACACGTCGACGCCGCGGTCGCCGTGGGACAGGACGTGGTGGAACCGGCCGTCGTCGCCGGGAACGAGGCCGCCGAACGCGGTGTCGAGGTCGACCTCGGCGAGCACCTTGCCGTCGCGGAAGTCGTACTCGCCCGTCGCGTCGCGCTCGTCGGCGTAGGGAAGCTGCTCGTCGGCCGCGTACGGGCGCACGCGCGTCGCCGGGAGGGTCAGCGTCAGCTCGTCGGTCGGGACGTCGCCGATGCGGAAGTACGGGTGCGCGCCCACGCCGACGCCGATCGACGATTCGCCCTCGTTGCGGATTTCGTGGGTCACGGTCAGCTCGCGTGGCGCGAGGTCGTAGGTGATGCGCGCGTGCAGCGGCACCGGCCAGCCCGGCTGCTCCTCGACGTCGATCTCGAAGGTGATCGACGATTCGGCGTGCTCGACCAGGGTCCACTCGCGGTGCCGGGTCAGGCCGTGGATCGCGTTGCCGCGCGCCTCCTCGGTGACCTCCAGCTGCTGCTTCTCACCCTGGTAGGTCCACTGCGCCGCCTTGGTGCGGTTGGGCCACGGGAGCAGGATCTGCCCGGCGCCCTTGGGCGGACGCGCGCCGGCGTCGAACGTCTCCAGGTAGGGCACGCCGCCGATCTCGAACGCCCGCAGGCCCGCACCGATCTCGGTGACGACGGCGCGCGCGTTGCCGCGGACGATCTCGAACTGCTGTCCCGTGGGGTTGGCCATGCTCAAACCCTAGCGATATCGAAACTCACTAGACCGGTCGTCTTAGTTTGCGCTACGGTGATCACCATGGTCCGCAGAACCGACACCCGCAACCGCATGGTCACCTCGGCCGCCGAGCTGTTCCGTGCGCAGGGCTACCACGCGACGGGGCTGAACCAGCTGGTCAGCGCCGGTGGCGCGCCGAAGGGCTCGCTGTACTTCCACTTCCCCGGCGGCAAGGAGCAGCTCGCGGCCGAGGCGGTCGCGCATTCCAGCGACTCCATGGCCGGGCTGCTGCGTGAAGTGCTCGCCACGGCACCCGATGCGGGAACGGGCATCACCCGGGTGATCGAAGCGCTGGGGCGCAATCTCACCGAAACGGGCTACCGGTGCGGCTGTCCGATCGCGACGGTCGCGCTCGACGCCGGGGACAGCGACCTGATCCGCCAGGCTTGCACGGACGGGTACACGTCCTGGCACGCCGTCATCACCGAGTACCTCACCGGACAGGGCCTCGGCTCCGCTCACGCGGCCACGCTGAGCACCATCGCGCTCAGCGCGATCGAAGGCGCCCTTCTCCTGGCCAAGACCCAGCGCGATCTCGCGCCGTTGCACGCCGTCGGCGAGCACCTGCGGGCCACCATCGAACGGGAGCTGTCATGAAGGTCCACCACCTCAACTGCGGAACGATGCGCCCACCGGGCGGCCGTCTGGTCGACGGCCGCGGCGGGTTCGGCCACCGCGCCGAGCTGGTCTGCCACTGCCTGCTCGTCGAAACGGGCGACCAGCTGGTCCTGATCGAGACCGGGGTGGGTTCACCGGCCGTCGACCGGGCGGACGAGTGGCTGGGCGCGAAGTTCGTCCGCATGGTCGGCATGCGGACGTCGGTCGAGGAGACCGCCGCCGAGCAGGTGCGCGCGCTGGGCTACCGGGTCGAGGACGTGCGGCACATCGTCCTGACCCACCTCGACCTCGACCACGCCGGCGGGCTCGTCGACTTCCCGCACGCGACCGTGCACGTGTACGCGGAGGAACTGCGCGCATTGCAAGAACCACGGGACGCCAAGGAACGCTGGCGGTACAAGCAACTCCACTTCGCACATGGTCCACAATGGAGCAGCTATCCGGACACCGGCGAGAAGTGGTTCGGGTTCGACGCGGTGCGCCAGCTCAAGGACCTGCCGCCGGAGATCCTGCTCGTCCCGCTGGGCGGGCACACGCGCGGCCACGCCGGCGTGGCCGTGGACACCGGCGACGGCTGGATCCTGCACGCGGGCGACTCGTTCTTCCACCACGGCCAGATCGACCCGGTCCGGCCGCACACCACACCCGGACTCGCCTGGTTCGAGTCGCGCGTCGAGACCGTGAAGGGCGCGCGGCACGGCAACCACCAGCGGCTACGCGACCTGGTGCGCGACCACGGCGACCAGGTCACGGTGCTGTCCGCTCACGATCCCTATTTTCTGCGGCACGCATCGCGAGCCAGTTGACGATCCAGAGCACCACGCCGACGCCGAGCAGGATCGCGGCGATCCCGTAGTCGCGCGCCGGGCGGCCGGACAACGGGCTCACCAAGTACAGGCAGAAGATCGCGGCCAGCGCCGGAATGAGCGTGGGCGCCCGGAAGTGCGGGTGGTCCACCTTCTCCCGACGCAGCACCAGCACCGCGGTGTTGACGATGGCGAACACCACCAGCAACAGCAGCGCCGTCGTCCCGCCGAGCACACTGATGTCCACGGTGGACACCAAAATGATCGCGATGACGCTGGTGAACACGATCGACACCCACGGCGTGCGGCGGAACGGGTGCACGGTGCCGAGCGCCTTCGGGATGATGCGCTCGTTCGCCATCCCGTAGAGCAGGCGGCTGGCCATCAGCATGTTGATCAGGGCCGAATTGATGACCGCGAACAGGCCGATCGCGGAGAACACCTCACGCGGGAAGCCGGGCGCGCCGACGTCGAGCACCCGGAGCAGGGCGTCGCTCTTCGCGGCGGACAGTTCGCCGGCGGGAACCAGCAGTGAGGAGGTCAGCGAAACGAGCACGTAGATCGTGGCCGCCACGACCATCCCCCACAGCATCGCCTTCGGGAAGATGCGCACCGGATCGCGGCACTCCTCGGCCATGTTGACCGAGTCCTCGAACCCGACCATCGCGAAGAACGCCAGCGAGGTCGCGGAGGTGATCGCGACGAGCGCGGTCTGGTCGGCGGTGTCGATCTCGACCAGACGGGCCGCGTCGCCGGAGCCGTTGAGCACCGCCCACACCCCGACCCCGATGATGATCAGCAGGCCGGACAGCTCGATGCAGGTGAGCACGACGTTCGTCTTGACCGACTCGCTGACGCCGCGGAAGTTGATGGCGGCCAGTCCCACGATGAACAGCGGGGCAATGAGCCAGCCCGGCAAGTCGACGAACTCCTTGAGGTAGGTGTCGGAGAACGCGATCGCCGCCGAGGAGGCGGACGTGATGCCCGAGCACATCACCGCGAAGGCAACCATGAAGGTCAGGAACGGGATCTTGAACGCGCGGTTGGTATAGAGGGCGGCGCCTGCCGCTTTCGGGTACTTCCCGACCAGTTCCAGGTAGCTGAACGCGGTCATGAACGCGACCACGAATGCCAGCAGGAACGGCAGCCACAGCGCGCCGCCCACCCGGCCGGCGACCTGCCCGGTCAGGGCGTAGACGCCGGTGCCGATGATGTCCCCGACCACGAAGAACAACAGCAGCTTCGGGCCCATCACCCGTTTGAGCGCCGGTTCCCGGGTCCTGCTCGCCTCCGCCATGCCCGGAAAGTGTTCCGCAATTCGCCGTGCCCGGCCACACTTCCGGGCGAAAGCCCTTCTTATGGATCAACGTCGAGGGGTGATTCCGGCCCCGGATGCGTGACCGGCCTGGGCCGGGGTAACCGGAACCGTGGACGGTTTCCTGGCGATCTACCTCAACGACCAGCTCGCACTCGGCGTCGGCTGGCGCGAACTCGCCCGGCGGGCCGCGGGCAACAACCGCGGCAGCCCGGCGGGCGAAGCGCTCGAACGGGTGGCGACGGAGATCGCGGAGGATGTCGGCACCTTCCGCACCATCATGGACCACCTCGGTGTCCGGCAGAACCCGCTCAAGACGGCCGCGGTGTTCGGCGCCGAACGGATCGCCCGCCTCAAACCCAACGGCCGCCTGCGGGAGTACTCACCACTGAGCCGGTTCCTCGAACTCGAGGTGCTGACGATGGGAATCGACGGGAAGAAGCAGCTGTGGACGACCCTGCGCGATCTGGCTGGTCTCGCGGACGAGGTGCCGGGCGTCGACTTCGACGTGCTCCTCGAACGGGCCGCCCGCCAGCGCGCGGTGCTGGAGCCGCACCGCGTCCAGGCGGGGGCAGAGGCGTTCAGCGGCGGGCGATGACGCCGAACTCGATGCCGAACGGATCGGTGATGGTCGCCATCCGCCCGTAGACGAAGTCCTCGGGTTCGGTGCTCCGCCCGCCGTGCCCGACGGCCCGCGCGATCGTCTCGTCGGTGTCGGCGACCTCGAACGTCGTCGCCCACCCCGACCCGGACGTGCTGCCCATGATGCCGCCGATCTCGTGCCCGTCCGGGCGGCGCAGGAACGTGAAGTCCAGCTCGGGCAGGTCGGCGTTGCCGTCCAGGGTGAATCCGAAGACCTGCGAGTAGAAGGCGCGGGCGTGCTCGGGCCGGTCCGTGGTCAGGTCGTTGCGGACGAGGGCGCCGGGTTCGTTGACGACCTGGCAGCCGGGCAGTTCGCGGCCCTGCCACAGGCCGAACCGGGCGCCGACCGGGTCGACCGCGACGGCGACACGGGCGCGGTCGCCGAACTCGCTGGGTCCTTCGGCGATCGTGCCGCCCGCGGCGGCGACGCGCTTGGCCGTCGCGTCGCAGTCGCCGGTGGCGAGGCTGACCGTCCAGGCCGCGGGCCCTTCCGCGAACCCGGCGGCGACCCGGTCGCCCAGCAGGAAGAGGTCGTCCTCGACGGTCCACCCGAACACGGCACCGTAAAAGCGGGCCGCTTCACCGGGCCGGGGGACGGTGAGGGCCATCCAGGTCGGGGTGCCCTCGGGTTGGTTGGTGTCGACGTGGCTCATGTCCCGACGGTAGGAGCCGCAGCGGCCGCTTCCTGTCCTAGTGCCGCATCAAGCAACGTTGGGTAGGTAATCCGGTCGGCGGATCTTGGAGTTGACGGCGAAGTGACGCTTTGGGTGGCAGTGGCGGTTGCGCCAGCGCAGGTAGCCGGCGATGGCGGCCTCTTGGGCGGCGTGGCTGGGGTAGTCGCTGCCGTCGAGGGTGAAGTAGCGGACCGCGGTGAACTCGCATTCGATCCAGTTCAGCCAGGAGGCGTTGGTGGGTGTGTAGACCAGCTCGATCCCGTTGGCCGCGCACCACGCGGTGACCTCGGCCTTGCCGTGTGGTCCGTAGTTGTCGCAGACCAGGTAGAGCTTCCCGGCCGGGAAGCGTCGGCGTAGCTGTTTGCAGAAGTCGAGGAACTGGGGCCAGCGTTTGCGGTCACGGAACCGGTAGAACATCTGCCCGGTGGCGAGGTCGAGTGCGGCGAACATGTGCCGGATGCCCTTGGTGCGGGTGTAGGTCGCGCGCAGGCGGGCCGGTCGGCCGCGAGGGAACCAGCCGCGACCGGGACGGGGCTGCAGGTTCAGCGGCCCGAACTCATCGACGCAGATCACCCGTCCGTCCGTGGGTGGTCGGTCATACAGGTCGAGGATGCGAGTCTTCTTGGCCACGAAGTCCGGGTCTTTGCTGGCTTTCCAGGTCTTCGTCGCCTGCCAGGACACGCCTTCCTTGCGCAGGATCTGCCGGACGGTCTCGGTGCTCGCCCTGATCCACGCGTGCTCGGCTAAATACTCGACCAGTTTGGTCAGGCTCCAGGTGGTGAACGGCAACCCAAGCTCAGCGGGCTGGCAGGCGGCGATGCGGCAGATCTGATCCCGGGCGGCCGGCCCGAACTTAGCTGGGCGGCCGCCCCTCCATTTTGGGGACAACGCCGCGAACCCGGAGTCGTTGAACGCGTGGATCACCTCCCGCACATACCCCTCGCTCGCGGCGAACATCGCTGCGATCTCGCCCGCGGACCGGCCTTGGGTCGAGGCCAGCACGATCCCGGACCGTCGCAGCCGCACCCGATCCCGGGTCGACCTCGTGATCTTGACCAGCCGCTGGGCCTCTTCGGGCTCCAACGACCGCGCGAACACCTCCGGCGCACGTGCCATGACTCACCTCCACTGGCAAGCCTCGCGCTCACCCGCCCGGATGTCCACGCGACACGGTTACCACGTCAACGTTCCTTGAAGAGGTACTAGTTCGCGACGGCCGCGGCGCGGTACCGCCAGAACGCGGGCAGCAGGGCGACGGCGACCGCGATCAGCACGATCACCAGCGCACCACCGCCGGCCGAGGCGGCGGCGGTGCCGACCGCGGCGGCCGTCCACCCGTGCGTGAGGTCGGCCAGGCGCGGTCCGCCCGCGACGACGACCGTGAAGGCGCCCTGCATGCGGCCACGCATTTCGTCGGTCGCGGCCATCACCAGGATCGCCTGGCGGTAGATGGCGCTGACCATGTCCGCGGCGCCCGCCAGGCACAGGAACACGATGGCCAGCCAGAGCGAGTTCGACAGCCCGAACCCGACGATCGCCACGCCCCACGCGCAGATCGCGACCGTCACCGCGACCCCCTGGCGCCGGACGCGACCGAGCCAGCCGGAGAAGAGCCCGATGACCACCGAGCCGATCGGGATCGCGGCGTACAACCAGCCCAGGGCGAGCCCACCACCCGGCGGGTCGCCGAACGTGCGCTCCGCCATCTCCGGGAACAGGGCCCGCGGCATGCCTGCCACCATGGCGATGATGTCCACGACGAACGACGCGAGCAGCACCTTCTGCGTGCCCATGTAGCGGAACCCGTCGAGGACGTCCTTCAACCCGGCGGTGCGCACGGTGCCCGACAGCGGTGGCAGCGACGGCAGCCGCCAGACCGCGTACAGCGCCACGACCAGGGCGATCGTGTCGACGAGGTACAACGTGGGCAGGCCGATCACCGGCATCAGAGCACCGGCCGCCATGGGCCCGAACACCATGCCGAACGTGTTGACGGTGCCGGAGAGCGCGGCGGCGGCCGGGAGGAGCTCGGGTTCGATCAGCCGGGCCACGATCGCGCTGCGGGTGGGCATGTTGATCGCGAAGAATGCCTGGTTGAACGCCAGGAGCACGAAGACGAGCCACACGGAGCCGACGCCGAAGAACGCCTGGGCCCACAGCAGGGCGGACACGACGGCGATCCCGGCATTCCCGAAGATGAGCAGCTTGCGACGATCGACGGTGTCGGCGATCGCCCCACCCCACAGGCCGAACACCAGAAGCGGCACGAGCGCGACGACGCCCGTCAACCCCACGTACCCCGACGAGCCGGTGAGGTCGAAGACCTGCTTCGGCACGGCGACGGTGGTGAGCTGACTGCCGATCGCGGTGATCGCAGTACCGGTGAACAGGCGCCGGAACGACGGCGTGCGCAGCGGCCGCACGTCCACGACCACGGATTTCAGAAGTTTGCGCTTTTTGCCGCGCTGCACCCCAGCTTCGACACCCACAACCAACCAGCTTAGCCGGGCTAACTAAGCAGGTCGCGGTGATTTAGCTCGCCGCCGCCCCGGACGTGGAACTCGCGGGCGGGCTCGGCGAGTCCCACGCTCCCGTCGGCGGGTCCCACGTTCGCGGAGGTGAGTTCCACGTTCGCGTTCGTGCGGTGGTGCCGTGGCCGCTGCGCGGCGCGCTACGCGAGTACCTCGGGCACCGGCTTCGCTTCGCTACGCCCCGATTGCCCCTCCCGGACCCGATCCTTCAGTGTTGTAGCGATCGGCTGCGGGAGAGGAAAGCCCGGCAGACAAGGCGCCAAGTTGCCTACCGTTGCCGGATGCCGCCCCGGAGCAGCCAACACGCCGCCGCGAGCGGCAAACACGGCGCCGGGAACGGCCAACACGCCGCGGCGCGCGGCGTGTTGGCCGCTCCGGCTGGCGTGTTTGCTCTTCCGGGCGGCGTGTTTGCTCTTCCGGGACACCACTCACCCACACAACCGGCGACCGGCAACGCAACCAGCCACCCAGCCGCCCGCACCTCCCCCGCACCCCGATCCACAGCCCGGTTCTCCGGACGATCAGGGGCTGTCAAGGTACCTCTTTCCCGCCTTGACAGCCCCTGATCGGCCGTAGAAACAATGAAAAATCGGGGCGGCCCAATCGGGCGTAGCGAAGCGAAGCCGGCGCTTTCAGCCGCGCGCAGCGCAACAACCCGCGTAGCGGCTACGCAAGCAACGTCAAGGAGCAACTCGCTCCACGCGCCACCCGTCATGGTTCCGCACGTACCGCAGCCGATCGTGCAGCCGGTCCCGCTGTCCCTGCCAGAACTCGACGATCTCGGGCCGGATGCGCCACCCGCCCCAGTGCGGCGGCAGCGGCACGTCCTCGACGTCACCGAAACGGCGCTCGATCGACGACAGCGCCACGTCCAGGTCACGACGCCCGGACACGACCTTCGACTGCGGCGACGCCCAGGCACCGAGCTGCGAGCCGCGCGGGCGCTGCTTCCAGTACTCGGCCGTCTCCTTGACGTTGACCTTCTCGACCTCGCCCCGCACGGTGACCTGCCGCTGCAGCGCGTACCAGGGGAAGGTCGCCGACGCGTACCGGGTCACGGTCAGGTCGTGGCTCTTCTTGGAGGTGTAGTTCGTGTAGAACACGACACCGCGCTCGTCGAGGCCCTTGCAGAGCACGGTGCGGGAGGACGGACGGCCTTCGGCGTCGGCGGTGGCCAGCACCATCGCGTTGGGTTCGGCGACCCCGGCCGCGATGGCCTGGTTCAGCCAGTCCTGCAACTGCTCGGTCCAGCCTGCGGCCAGGTCGGCCTCGTCCAGCGCCGCGCTGTTGTAGGCCACCCGCATGCCCGGAAGGCGTACCGCTACGTCGTCGACGTTCTCGACCTCTGGCATGTGCCAACCTCCGACCCGCTTACTCACCCGTAACAGTCCACGTTAGGGCCTGTCCGGCCGCTCCGAAAGCCAGCGAACGGTGACACCTGCCACGAAGGTGTCAGCCGCGAGGCGCCTTCCGGAGCAGCGCCTCGGCGGTGACGGCGTCGGAGGCGAGCGCGGTGGTCAGGCCCCCGCCCCCGGGCAGCGGGGTCACCGCCCACCAGTCACCGGAAGCGGCCCCGACCGTCGAGCCGCCGACCAGCAGTTCGGTCGCCAGCACCCGGTGACCGGCCAGTACCGCGAGGCTCGCGTCCAGGGCCGGATCGCCGACGGTGAGCGTCTGGTCCAGCACCGGCCTGCCACCGAGGGTGACGCGCTGCGACGTGGTGAACCGCCCCGGTGCCTCACCCGCGCGGCCGAGGACCAGCACCTCACGGGTGCGGAAACGTGCGCCCTCATCGAGGGTCGCGACCAGCTCCGCGGTGTGCCGGGCGCGGGCGGTGACCACGGTCGGCTCCGGCAGGTACTCCAGGGAGCCGGCGACCTCGACGCGCACCGACGACGTGCTGTCCGCCCCACCCGGCCCGGGCAGGGCGAGCGTCGCGGCGACCCCGGACAGGCGCAGGTCCGCGCCCGGTCCGACGAAGACCTCCAGGACCAGCTCGTCCCCGCCGAGCGGCGAGGTCGCCGAGCTGACCAGGTGCACCCGTGCCGGCCCGGCCCCGCGTCGCGGCACCAGGGTCAGCGGCGCCATCGACCTCAGCTCACGCAGCACCGTCCGGCCGTCGGCGACCTCGGCGACGAGCCGGGCGTGCGCCTTCACCCGGCCAGCTGCTTGCGCACCCAGGCCGCCACGTCGGGCGCGTCCGGGGTGCGCACCAGCGACTGCGTGATCACCGGCAGCTCGCCGCGCATGCGGTGGGCGTCGGAGGTCATCACGTCCATGTCGGCGTTCACCAGGTGCGCGATGTCGATCTTGTTGATGACCAGCAGGTCCGCGGTCGTCACACCCGGTCCGCCCTTGCGCGGCACCTTGTCGCCGCCCGCGACGTCGACCACGAAGATCTGGCTGTCCGCCAGCCCGCGACTGAACACCGCGGTCAGGTTGTCCCCGCCGCTTTCGATGATCACCAGCTCCAGGCCGTCGAACCGGTCTTCGAGCCGTTCGACCGCGTCGAGGTTGGCGGTGATGTCGTCGCGGATCGCGGTGTGCGGGCAGGCGCCGGTCTGCACGGCCTCGATGCGCGCCGGGTCGAGCACCCCGGCCTTGCGCAGGAAGTCGGCGTCCTCGGTGGTGTAGATGTCGTTGGTCACCACGGCGAGGTGCACCTCGTCCCCGAGTGCCCGGCACAGGGCGGCGGTCAGCGCGGTCTTGCCGCTGCCGACCGGGCCGCCGATGCCGAGCCGGAACGCGCGGCCGCGCGCGGCCGGCGCCTCGTACCGGTCGGGTTCGGTGGCCGTGGGGTCGAAGTTGACCGGGTGCACGTGACCGTGTCCGTGTCCGTGTCCGTGTTCAGCTGGCAAAGAGACGCACCTCTTCCTTGTGCTGGCGCAGATGTGCTTCGGCGAGCAGATCCAGCGCCGGTGATCCGGGTGACGGCAGTCGTGCCGGGTCGGTCCCGGCGAAGCCCGCCGCCTTTTCCGCCACGGCTTCGAGATCCGTGGCGAGCGCGGCCACCATCGCGTTGACGGTGAACGGGTCGAAACCCAGCAGCCGCACCGCCGCACTGGCCGGTCCGCTGACCGCGAGGTAGGCGACGGCCAGCGCCGCATCCCGCGGCGTGCCACCGGAAACGCCGGTGAGCGCGCCGGTGATGATCGGGTGGTGCGGGCGTGGGGTGGCGGTCAGCAACTCGTCGATGACCGGCGACGGCCAGGCGATCCGCCCGGCGCGCGCGGTGCCACGCCCCTGAGCGCGTGAGGCTTCCCGCTGGGCCGCGGACGGCGTGCGGGCGTCGAGTTCCTCGTCCAGCCGCTGCCACTGTCTACACACGACAGATGCGGCGGCGAAGACCGCGACGAGGTACCCGGCTGTCCACAAGCGGCCGTGCAGGAAGCCCGGCAAGTCGCGCGCGTCGCGGATCAGGCCACGGGAAACGGCCTCCTCCAGTCCACCGGAGTGCACGTGGCCGCCGCCAGGGAACCGGGAGTCGGCCAGCAGGATCGCGGAGATACCCATCAGAACAGGAAGTACCGTTGGGCCATCGGCAGTTCGGCGACCGGCTGCGGTTCGATCAGCTCGCCGTCGACGTGCACCGCGAAGCTGTCCGCGTCGACCTGGATGTCCGGCAGCGCGTCGTTGAGCACCATGTCCGCCTTGGTCACACGCCGCGTATTGCGCACCGGCACCACTCGCCGGGTCACCGGGAGATCGGTGTCGAGCGCTTCGGGCGCGACGAAGTACAGGCTGCTCGCGGCGGCCACGGACGGCGCGGCGCCGAACATCGGCCGGGCCAGCACGGGTTGCGGGGTCGGGATCGACGCGTTGGCGTCGCCCATCGCGGCCCACGCGACGAACCCGCCCTTGAGAACGACGTGCGGCCGGACGCCGAAGAACTTCGGCTCCCACAGCACGAGATCGGCGAGCTTGCCGACCTCGACCGAACCGATCTCGCCGTCCATGCCGTGCGCGATCGCCGGGTTGATCGTGTACTTGGCGACATAGCGACGGGCCCGCAGGTTGTCGGCCGCGCCGTCGCCGGGCAGTGCGCCACGGCGGCGTTTCATGACGTGCGCGGTCTGCCAGCTGCGGATGATCACCTCGCCGATCCGGCCCATCGCCTGCGAATCGGAGCTCATCATCGAGATCGCGCCCAGGTCGTGCAGCACGTCCTCGGCCGCGATGGTGCCCGGGCGGATCCGGCTCTCGGCGAAGGCCAGGTCCTCGGGGACCGACGGGTTGAGGTGGTGGCACACCATGAGCATGTCGAGGTGCTCGTCGAGGGTGTTGACGGTGTGCGGGCGGGTCGGGTTGGTCGACGAGGGCAGGAAGTTCGCCAGCCCGGCGACCTTGATGATGTCCGGCGCGTGCCCGCCGCCCGCCCCCTCGGTGTGGTAGGCGTTGATCGAGCGGCCGGCCACCGCGTCCACAGTGGACTCCAGGAACCCGGCCTCGTTGAGCGTGTCGGTGTGGATCGCCACCTGCACGCCCGACTCGTCGGCGACCGACAGGCACGCGTCGATCGCGGCCGGGGTGCTGCCCCAGTCCTCGTGCAGCTTGAACCCGCCCGCACCGGCAGCCAGTTGTTCCCGCAGCGCCTCCGGACGGACGGTGTTTCCCTTGCCCAGCAACAGGACGTTGACCGGCTGGCCGTCCATCGCCCGCAGCATCCTGGCCAGGTTCCACGGTCCGGGCGTGACGGTGGTGGCCTTCGTGCCCTCCGACGGGCCGGTGCCGCCGCCGACGAGCGTGGTCAGGCCGGACGCGAGCGCGGTGTCGACGAGCTGCGGGCAGATGAAGTGGACGTGGCAGTCGATGCCGCCCGCGGTGAGGATCTTCCCGTTGCCGGACAGGATCTCGGTCGCGGGGCCGATGACCAGGTTCGGGTCGACGCCGTCCATGGTGTCCGGGTTGCCCGCCTTGCCGATGCCGACGATCCGGCCGTCCCGCACGCCGACGTCGGCCTTGACCACACCCCAGTGGTCGAGCACGACCGCGCCGGTGATCACCAGGTCCGGCGCGCCCTCGGCGCGGGTCGCCATGCCCTGGCCCATCGACTCACGGATCACCTTGCCGCCGCCGAACAGCACCTCGTCACCGGAACCCGCGCCCATGCTGCGGTCCTCGGTGACCTCGATGAGCAGGTCGGTGTCGGCCAGCCGGACCTGGTCGCCCGCGGTGGGACCGAACAGTTCGGCGTAGCGCTCGCGGTCGATGCTGCTCACTCGCCGTCCTTCCGCAGGCCGGGAACCGTCTTCGTGCCGGCCAGCGGCACCAGGTCGACCTCGCGCTCGACGCCCGGCTCGAACCGGACCGAGGTGCCCGCCGGGATGTCCAACCGGTGACCGCGTGCGGCCGAACGGTCGAATTCGAGCGCGGAATTGGTCACCGCGAAGTGGTAGTGCGAGCCGACCTGCACCGGCCGGTCGCCGGTGTTGCTCACCCTGACGCGCTCCCGCGGACGTCCCGGGTTCAGCTCGACGGGTGATTCGGCCGGAATGATCTCCCCTGGACGCACTCGCGCTCCTCAGACGATCGGGTCGTGCACGGTGACGAGCTTCGTGCCGTCCGGGAAGGTGGCCTCGACCTGGACCGAGTCGATCATCTCGGACACGCCGTCGAGCACCTGCCCGCGGGACAGCACCGAGCGGCCGCTGGACATCAGGTCGGCGACCGTGCGGCCGTCGCGGGCGCCTTCGAGCACGTGGTCGGTGATGAGGGCGACCGCCTCCGGGTGGTTGAGGCGGACTCCGCGGTCCAGCCGCTTGCGTGCCACGTCCGCGGCGACGTGGACGAGCAGCTTGTCGCGCTCCTGTGGGCTCAGGTGCATGCGCCAGGTCTATCACCGCGAAGAGCGCGACACGCTCGCGCGAAACACAGGATTTACGTGCGAACGGCCCGGAGTGGCTGGATCGTTCTCGTAATCGTGACCGAAACCACCGCTTTCTTCGATTGCTCCTGGACCGTTCGAGGGGCATGGTGTGGTCACCGCGCGACGGGGCGCCCACGATCGCGTCACGCGCGCGTAACAACCTCTGTCGGGGAATTGCGCAGCGAAAGGTCTCCACCTGTGACTACCTCAGCGCCCGTTGCGAACAACACCGAACCGGACGACGGTTTCAAACCCGGGCTGGAAGGCGTCGTCGCCTTCCGCACCGAGATCGCCGAGCCCGATCGCAACGGCGGCGCGCTGCGCTATCGGGGCGTGGACATCGAGGACCTGGCCGGCAAGGTCAGCTTCGGCGACGTGTGGGGCCTGCTCGTCGACGGCCGGTTCGGCACCGGGCTGCCGCCCGCCGAGCCGTTCCCGATTCCGGTGCACACCGGCGATGTCCGGGTCGACGCGCAGGCCGCGCTCGCGATGGTCGCCCCGATCTGGGGCTTCCGCCCGCTGCTGGACATCAGCGACGAGGAGGCACGCGACAATCTGGCGCGCGCCTCGGTGATGGCACTGTCCTATGTGGCCCAGTCCGCGCGCGGGACCGCGCAGCCGGCCGTGCCGCAGGCCCGCGTCGACGAGGCGCACACGATCACCGAACGCTTCATGGTGCGCTGGCGCGGCGAGCCGGATCCGGCGCACGTCAAAGCGGTGGACGCGTACTGGGTGTCGGCGGCCGAGCACGGTCTGAACGCCTCCACGTTCACCGCGCGGGTCATCGCGTCGACGGGCGCGGACGTCGCGGCGTCGTTGTCGGGCGCGATCGGCGCGATGTCGGGTCCGCTGCACGGCGGCGCCCCGGCGCGGGTGCTGCCGATGATCGAGGCGGTCGAGAAGGAGGGCGACGCGCGGAAGGTGGTCAAGGGGATCCTGGACCGCAAGGAGCGCCTGATGGGCTTCGGGCACCGGGTGTACCGGGCGGAGGACCCGCGGGCACGGGTGCTCCGCCGCACCTGCCGTGAGCTGGGCGCTGCCCGGTTCGAGGTGGCCGCCGCCCTGGAGCAGGCAGCACTGGCCGAGCTGCGCGAGCGCCGTCCGGACCGCGCGATCGAAACGAACGTCGAGTTCTGGGCGGCGGTCATCCTGGACTTCGCGCAGGTCCCGACGCACATGATGCCCGCCATGTTCACCTCCGCGCGCACCGCGGGCTGGGCGGCGCACGTCCTGGAACAGAAGCAGACCGGCAGGCTGGTCCGCCCCTCCGCGAGCTACGTCGGACCGGGCCCGCGCTCCCCCGAGGAGGTCGAGGGCTGGTCGGCGGTCAAGCCGCTGTAGGTGGCCTGGGAGCCCCGGAACCCGCCGTGGTTCCGGGGTTTTCCCGTGCGACGGTGCGCAGCACCGGGCGCACCAGCGCCGCGCCGCCGAGCAGGATCACGCCGGCGCCGACGCAGGCCGCCTGCCACCCGAAGCCGGTGCCGTAGAGCAACCCGGCCGCGAAGGTGCCGATCGTGGCGCCGAGCAGGTTCGCGCTTTCGTAGACGCCCATCGCGCGGCCGAGGCTCACGCCCGCCGCCTCGGCGACGATCTCCTGCTCGACGGGAATCGCCGCGGCGAACGCGGCCGCGGAGAGCACCCACAACCCGGTCAGCACAAACGGGTTCGGCGCGAACGACAACCCCACGGCGAACACCGCGCTGGACCCCATCGCCAGCGACAGTACCCGCGCACGGCCCAGCCGCCCGGTCACCCGGTGCAGGTACTCCGGCAACGTCGTGTAGACGATGAACCCCGGCAGGAACACCCCCGCGATCTGGTGCAGCTCCAGGTGGTGCCCGCGCTGCAGGTGCATGAGCAGCAACAGCGCGACGCCCGCTTCCGCCAGCGCGGTGATGACCACGAGCAGCAGCATCGGCCGCAGCCGCCGCCCCAGGTGGCGGAACCCGGGCCCGGCCGGGGCGGTGACGGCGCCCGGGGCGGATGCCGGCGCGAGCATCACCACCGCCGCCACCGCGCACGCCGCCGCGCCGATCCAGAAGACGCCGCGATAGTCGATGCGCGACACCAGCCACAGCGCCACCACGAACGCGATCCACGTGCCGCCGCCCTCGGCCGAGAACAGCCTGGCGAACGCGGACCTGTCGTCACCGAGCCCTTCCCCCACGCGAGCCCGCAACGCCACCCAGAAGACCGCGCCGCCGGCACCACCGAGCACCGCCGCCACGAACGCCGCCCCCAGCCCCGGCGCGACGGCGTACCCGGCGAACGACAGTCCATAGAGGACAGCGCCGACGGCCGCCAGCCGCCCGCGGTCGAAGCGGTCCGCCAGCGCGCCCGCCACCGGCCGCACCGCGAACGACACCAGCGTCTCCAGCGCGGTCAGCGCCCCCACCCCGGCCGCGCTCGCCCCCAGCGCACTGCCCGCCCACAGCGGCAGGAAGAAGTCCAGGACCTCGACCGGACCCGCCGTCAGCGCCGCGGCCAGCTCGTTCTGCCTCGACCGCCGCTTCCCCAGCGCAGTGCTCGTCATCACCGATCCCCCCGTTTCAAGATACGATCGTATCCTAAAACGGGCAGACCTAGGATGGCAACCGTGCCCAAGATCGTCGACCGGTCCCAGCGCCGCCGGGAGATCGCCGAAGCCCTGCTCCGGCTCATCGCGCGGGAGGGCATCGAGACCGTCAGCGTCCGCACGGTCGCCGCGGAGGCCGGTCTGTCCGCCGGCGCCGTGCAGAAGTACTTCTCCACCCGCGACGAGCTGTTCCACTTCGCGTTCGACCTGACCGGCGAGTACATCGAGCAGCGCTGGAACCGGACGCCGCGGGACCACCTGCTCACCATGCTGCGGACACTGGTCGCCGAAGCACTGCCGCTCGACGACCAGCGCCGGGCCGAGGTGATCGTGATCCTCGCCTTCACCGCGCGCGCCGCGGTCCTCCCCGACTGGGCAGGCCACCTGCGTGAGGGTTACGAGTTCATGCGCGCGCAGACCGCCGACTTCCTCGGCCAGGCCCAGCACCAGGGGCACGTTCGCGACGACCTGGACGCCGGGAAACTCGCCGACGTCGTCGCCGCCCTCACCGACGGCTTCGCCCAGCACCTGCTGCAGGCGCCACCCGGCTCCGATCTGCACCGCCGGCTGCTCGGCTCGCTCGAACTCGCCCTCACCGAGCTGCTCACCCCGCGCACGGCAGAATGACGGCATGCTGCCCAGCACCGAATTCGCCCTGCTCCGCCGCCTGTCCCTTGAGCAGGTGAACGGGCGCGCCCCGTCGATGACCGCGGCGGTCGTGCGCGACGGCGAGGTGGTCTGGTGGGCCGGGCGCGGCGCGGTCGACGGCGCGGCACCCGATGACGACACGCAGTACCGGCTCGGCTCGATCACCAAGTCGATCGTCGCCGCGCTCGTCATGCGCCTGCGCGACGAGGGCAGGCTCGACCTCAACGATCCGCTCGACAAGCACGTCCCCGGCACCAGTTTCGGCTCCTCGACGGTCGGCCAGTTGCTGTCCCACACCGGCGGCCTGACCTCCGAGTCGCCGGGCTCGTGGTGGGAGCGCAGCGAGGGCGGCGACTGGGCGGCGCTGGAGTCGAGCCTCGCCACGGACGCGCTGAAGAACCGTCCCGGCAGCCGGTTCCACTACTCCAACGTCGGCTACGGGGTGCTCGGCGAGCTGATCGCGCGGCACCGCGGCACGGACTGGCTCACCGCACTGACCCGCGAGGTCCTCGATCCGCTGGGCATGACCCGCACGACCCCGCACCCGCGCGGCAAGCACGCCCGGGGCTGGGCGGTGCACCCGTTCGCCGATCTGCTGCTGCCCGAGCCGAGCCCGGACGCCGGCGCGATGGCGCCCGCGGGTCAGCTGTGGTCGACGGTGCGGGACCTGGGCCGGTGGACCGCGTTCGTCGGCGGCGACTCAGGTGACGTGCTGAGCCCGGACACCGTCGCCGAGATGCGCGCGCTCGCCACGGTCGACGACGGCGACGCCTGGACCTCCGGCTACGGCCTCGGCCTGCAGCTCGTGCGGCACCAGGGCCGCCGCCTGGCCGGGCACACCGGCTCGATGCCCGGTTTCCTCGCCTGCACCCTGGTCGACGAGGGCACCGGCACCGGCGCGCTGACCTTCGCCAACACCACCACGGGCCCAGCGATCCTCGGCCTGGTCGCCGACCTGATCGGGATCGCCGACGAGCACGAGCCGAACCTGCCCGATGAGTGGCGGCCCACCGAGGTGGACCGGTCGCTGCTGCCGCTGACCGGCCTGTGGCACTGGGGCCCGACGCCGTACCACCTTCGGCTGATTCCGGGCGGCATGCTCAGCCTGTACCCGGCCGGTGGCTCGGGCCGTGCGTCCCGCTTCCGCCCGGTCGCCGAGGACGAGTGGCTCGGCCTGGACGGCTACTACGCCGGCGAGACGCTGCGCGTCCACCGTGCCGCGGACGGCACCCCGCGGCACCTGGACCTGGCCACGTTCGTCTTCACCCGCACCCCGTACGACCCGGCGGCGCCCGTGCCCGGCGGCGTCGACCCGGAGGGCTGGCGTACCGCATAGTGGGAGCCGCCACCGGCGTCGCGCGGCGGAGACGCGACCTGCGAGACTGGGCGCATGACCGATGAGCTGACCATTCCGGCTGAACTGAAGCCCTCCGACGGGCGCTTCGGCTGCGGGCCGTCCAAGGTCCGGGCGGAGCAGCTGGCGAACCTCGCTTCCGAGGGCGCCGCGTTCATGGGCACCTCCCACCGGCAGAAGCCGGTGAAGTCCCTGGTCGGGCGGGTCCGCTCCGGTCTGTCCCAGCTCTTCTCGCTGCCCGAGGGCTACGAGGTCGTACTCGGCAACGGCGGCACCACCGCGTTCTGGGACGCGGCGGCGTTCGGCCTGGTGAACGAGCGCGCGCAGCACTTCACCTACGGCGAGTTCTCGTCGAAGTTCGCGAAGGTGACCTCGGACGCGCCGTTCCTCGGTGACTCGATCGTCGTGCGGGCCGAGCCGGGCAGCGCCCCGGAAATCGCCTACGAGCAGGGCGCGGACCTGGTCGGCTGGGCGCACAACGAGACTTCGACCGGTGTCGCGGTGCCGGTGCGCCGCCCCGCCGGCAGCGAGGGCGCGCTCGTCGCGATCGACGCCACCTCGGGTGCGGGCGGCCTGCCGGTCAAGGCCGAGGACTTCGACGTCTACTACTTCGCGCCGCAGAAGTGCTTCGCCTCCGACGGTGGCCTGTGGCTGGCGCTGATGTCGCCCGCGGCGCTGGAGCGGGTGGAGAAGATCGGCGCGAGCGGCCGGTGGATTCCGGAGTTCCTGTCGCTGACCACGGCGGTGGACAACTCGCGCAAGGACCAGACGTACAACACCCCGGCGGTGGCGACGCTGTTCCTGCTGGCCGACCAGATCGAGTGGATGCTGGGCAACGGTGGCCTGGACTGGGCGGTCTCGCGCACGAAGGACTCCTCGACGCGGCTGTACGAGTGGGCCGAGGAGACCAGCTACACGGTGCCGTTCGTGAAGGACCCGGCGCTGCGCTCGCAGGTCGTGGGCACGGTGGACTTCGTCGACGAGATCGACGCGTCGAAGGTCGCGAAGGTGCTGCGCGCGAACGGCATCGTCGATGTCGAGCCGTACCGGAAGCTGGGCCGCAACCAGCTACGGGTCGGCATGTTCCCCGCGATCGAGCCGGGCGACGTCACGGCGCTGACCAGCTGCATCGAGTGGGTCGTCGAGCGGCTGGGCGACTGACCGGAGCGCGAGGAGCAGCAGCACGCCGGTGAGCACGTAGCTCTCGGCGAGCGGCCAGACGCTCCGGTGGTCCCACAGTGGGCTGAGCACGAACACGACTGTCGCGAGGGCGGCGGTTCCGAGCACGAGTGGCCGGAGCCGCCGCCCTCGCCACGTCAGGATCCCGATCACCGGCGCCGCCCACACCCAGTGGTGCGTCCAGGACACCGGCGAGACCAGCAGCGCGCCGAGCGCGCACGCGAGCAACGCGACGACGCGGTCGGCTCCGCGCATCACCAGCACGGTGACGACGAGCGTGACGACCACGGCGACCGCCCACGCCCAGGTGGGCGCGCCGAGGCGGGCGAACAGGCCACGCAGGGACTGGTTGCCGATGTAGCCGGGGTCGCCGACGCGGTCTCCGGCGAAGACGAGTTTCGTCCAGTACGTCACCGACGCCCGTGGCGCGATGACCCAGGCGAGCAACGCGCACCCGGCGAAGGTGGCGACCGCTCGGGCGGCGGCGCGGAAGTCCTTGCGCAGCAAGAAGAACAGCACGAACGCGGCGGGCGTCAGCTTCACCGCCGCGGCCAGGCCGACGAGGAACCCGCCCCGGCGGACCGGGGCGAGCGCGTCGACCGTGACGAGCAGCATCAGCAGCAGGTTGACCTGCCCGAAGCCGAGCGTGGCGCGCACCGGTTCGCTGAACAGCGCGACGGCCTGCACGATCAGCGCGATGCCGCCGAAGACGTGCAACCGGCGGTCGTGGCGGGCGAAGCACAACGCGAGCACGGCGCCGAGCGCGAGCACGGAGACGACGGTGATCCCGGCGAGTGCGACATCGGGCGGAATCACCAGCAACGGCGCGAAAACGAAGGCGGCGAACGGCGGATAGGTGAACGGCAGGAATGTTCCGTTGCGCGTAGGCGGCAATGCGCCGTACGGGTCACCGTGGTCGAACAAGGCCCGCGCGCCGAGGCGGTAGACGTCGAGATCGAGGCCGTCCAACCGTTTCCAGGCCAGCAGGATCCCGATCAGCACGACCTCGATCGCCACTCCCGTGGCCAGAACCCTCCGCCCCACCGCGCAATCCTCGCGGATACCCGTCACAACTGCGCCAACCGGGTGGCCGAACGGGCGGAATTCCTGCAAGATCAACCAAAAAGTGTCGGCGCGCCTGACTCGTCAAGCGGACGCGCCGACCTACCGTGAACACCTGTAGAGGTGAAGTCAGGAGGAGGCGGCGGATGCGGACGCTGAGGGTGGTCGGGCTGCACGAGGACGGTAAGTCCATCGTGTGCGAAGACCCGGCGCGGCGCGAGCGTTTCCTCCTGCCCGCCGATGAGAAGCTGCGCGCGGCTGTCCGGGGCGATGTCCCACGGCTCGGGCAGATCGAAATCGAGACGGAGAGCCAGATGCGACCACGCGAGATCCAGGCCCGCATCCGGGCCGGCGAGTCGGTGCAGCAGGTCGCGGACACGGCGGGCACGACGGTGGAGCGGGTCGAGCGGTTCGCCTATCCGGTGCTGCTGGAGCGGTCCCGCACCGCCGAGCTGGCCCAGTCGGCGCACCCGGTCCGCGAGGACGGTCCCGATGTCCGGACGCTCGGGGAGATCGTCGCGTACGCGTTCGGGGTGCGGGGGCAGGACTACTCCCAGTCCTCGTGGGACGCCTGGCGCAGTGACGACGGCCGGTGGATCGTGGCGCTCCGGTGGACCGCGGGCCGCTCCGACAACGCCGCGCACTGGCAGTTCGCGGCCGGTGCGCACGGCGGAACGGTCACCGCGCTCGACGAGCACGCCGAGGACCTGCTGGACCCGCACCGCACACCACGCACGCTGCGCGCGGTCGAACCCGAGCCGCTCCCGGCCCCGGAGCCCGAACCGGAGCAGCCGGTGGACGAGGCCCAGCCCACGCTCGACATCGACGCCCACCCCGACCCGGCGGCCGCCAAACCGAAGCCGAAGTCGAAGAAGAACCACCCGGCGGTCCCGGCGTGGGAAGACGTGCTGCTGGGAGTGCGCAGCCAGCGCGGCTGACGGCGTGATTCCGCAAAATCCGCAAGCCCGGCTACCGTTGATGATGTGACGTTCGAACGGATCACCGTCGACGCTGATCTCATGGGGGGGTCAGCCGTGCATCCGTGGCCTGCGGATTCCGGTGGCCACGGTCGTGGCCATGCTTGCTGATGGCATCACGATCCACGAGATCGTCGCCGAGTTGCCGGATCTCACGACCGACGACGTGGTGGAGTCACTCCGATTCGCCGCCGAGGCCGTCCGTGAACGGGAGTTGCCTCTGAGGCACATGGCGTGAGGTTTCTGGTCGACAACAACCTGTCGCCTGTGGTCGCCGAGCTCCTCAACGAGGCCGGGCACGATGCGGCCCACCTGCGTGACTACGAGATGCAAGCGGCTCCGGACCCGGTCGTACTGGCACGGGCTCGCGACGAGAACAGAGTGCCGATCTCAGCGGACACCGACTTCGGCACCCTCCTGGCCCGGGAACACGCCGTCAAGCCATCAGTGCTACTGGTGGGGCGCAGGGCTGCCGAGCAGACGCGGTCATACTCGCCAAACTGCCGACTGTGCTCGACGACCTGGAGAACGGCGCAGTAGTGGTGCTCGCGGATGAGTGGCTACGCGTGCGGCGTCTCCCGTTCCTCGCCTGATCCGCACCATCCACGTCGTGGGAACGCTGACCAGCATCCGGAGCGGCGCGCCAGCACCGTGCTCTTGATCTTTACGCGGCGAGCGCCAGCGAGCTGCCCGCAAATTGAGCTGGGTGGTCATCCCGGAGCCAGCCCGTCCGGCGAGGACCATTCCCTTGATCTTTGGAGCCGCCCCTTCCGGCGCCACACACCCCGTCAAAAAACCACCCCCAGCACACCGATCCACGAAATCACGACCCCGCCCGCGGCCCCGAGCGCGATCCACCGGATGATCGGCAGCTTCCGCGCCAACCACAGCGACGGCGCGATTCCCCCGGTGACCACGACGGCCGCGACCAGCACCAGCCATCCGGCGGTCTCCGCGGCGAGCGCGATCGCCAGCGCCATCATCGCCACGATCACGACCGCCGCCACGAAACCGGCCACGATCAGGCCCGTCCCCCAGGGGGTGGGCTCGTCACCGACGGCCGCGAACAACCGGCGGGGCTTGGCGGACGGGGGTGGGGGCGGCACGACCACCTGCTCGCCCGTCACCGGGTCCACGTAGTGCACCGGTGTGCCCATCACGCTCGCGACCCGGGAAGCCAGTTGCTGCCCGCGCCGGGACACCACTGTCCCCGCCTCGTTCGGGTCGTTCGCCGACCGGCGCAGAGCCGCCGCGACCTGCGCCCACTCGTGCAGCGCGTCGGCGAGGTCGACGCCCAGCGCGAGGCTGTGCGGGTCGATTTCGCGCGTGTACAGCTCGCCGTGCCCCTTGAGCACGGCCCGGTCGCCGCGGACCCGCAGTTCCACGCATGCACCTTTCCGGCTCGGCACCCCACTCCGCCGTCAATTTACCGCTGCCGCGAGTTCGTAGAAGGCCACGGCCGCGGCAGTGGCCACGTTGAGGGAGTCGACCCCCTCGCTCATCGGGATCCGGACCGCGACATCGGCGCTCGCCAGCGCCTCGGCGGTGAGCCCCGGCCCCTCCGAACCGAGCAGCAGCGCCGTCCGTCCACCACCCGAAGCCACCTCGCGCAAGCTCACCGCGTCGGCTCCGGGGGTCATCGCCGCGATCCGGAACCCCGCCGCCCGCACCCGCTCCAACCCGGACGGCCACGGAGTCAACGCGGCGAACGGCACCCGCAGCACGTTGCCCATCGACACCCGCACACTGCGCCGGTACAGCGGATCGGAACACCCGGCGCCGAGCAGCACCGCGTCGACCCCGAGCGCGGCCGCGTTGCGGAACAACGCGCCGAGGTTCTCGTGGTCGCCAACGCCCTCCAGTACCGCGATCACGCGGGCCCGCGCCAGGATCTCGTCGACATCCGGTTGCGGCGCGCGATCGGCCACCGCCAGCACGCCGCGGTTGAGGTGGAAGCCGACCACCGCGGCCATCACCTCGGCCGACGTCACGTACGCGGGCACCGGCACCCCGGCCAGCTCAGGGGCCAGCTCGCCGATCCGCCGCTCGACCCCCAGCAACGCCCGCGGCGGGTACGCCGAGGCGAGCAGGCGGCGCACGACCACCGTGCCCTCCGCGATCACCAGTCCGCGCCCGCCCGGCCGGTCCGGCCGCCGGTCCGCCGTCGACAGGTCCCGGAAGTCGTCGAGCCGCGGATCACTCTCGTTGTCGGTTCGCACGATCTGGGCCACGGCATGAAGTTTGCGACTTCGGGGTAAACCCTCCGTAGTCGGGGTGGGTACTCCGAACGGACTCGGTACCACTGGACCGAATGGAGCAGCACGAGACGAAGTGCAGCACGTCACGGCGAGGCCACCGTTTTGGACGATGACCGCGGAACGATCGTTGTGCGACGGTGGTCGGCCGAACACGCCGAGGCGATCACCAGCCGCGGCCCGGACTCCAGAAGAAGGATGGCATGGGCAAGGAAGTGTCGGCGGACAGCTTCACCCCACGGGACCGGGCACGCTACCGGCACAAGCTCCAGCGGTGTCTGGACACCCTGGCCCGGATGCTCGCCGACAACAGCTTCTCGTTCCCGCGAAGACACATCGGACTCGAGGTCGAGCTGAACCTCGTCGACGAGCGGCTGACTCCGTCCATGTCGAACAGTACCGTGCTGGAATCACTGGACGACGAGTCGTTCACGACGGAACTGTCGCAGCACAACATCGAACTGAACGTCCCGCCGCGCCCGCTCGCGGGCAGGTCGGCGATCGATCTGGAGGACGACCTCGTCGGTTACCTCGCCGGCGCGGACTCGCACGCGCACACCGCGGGCGCGCGGCTCGCCGTGATCGGCATCCTGCCCACGCTGGAGCAGCACCACTTCGACCAGAAGTGGATCACCAACAACACGCGCTACACGCTGCTCAACGACCAGATCTTCGCCGCCCGCGGTGAGGACATCGCGCTGTCGATGGACGGCGCCGCGCTCACCGGGCACAACCCGGAGCGGTTGCGCACCTACTCGGAGTCGATCCTGCCGGAGGCCGCGTGCACGTCGGTGCAGCTGCACGTCCAGGTCGCGCCCGAGGAGTTCGCCACGCACTGGAACGCCGCGCAGTGCCTGGCGGGCGTGCAGGTCGCGGTCGGCGCGAACTCGCCGTTCCTGCTCGGCAAGGCGCTCTGGCACGAGACCCGCATCCCGTTGTTCCTGCAGGCCACCGACACGCGGCCGGAAGAGCTGCGCAACCAGGGCGTGCGGCCGCGCGTGTGGTTCGGCGAACGCTGGATCACGTCGATCTTCGACCTGTTCGAGGAGAACGTGCGGTACTTCCCCGGCCTGCTGCCGCAGACCGACCGCGAGGACCCGCTGGACACGCTGGAGAACGGGCAGGCGCCGCAGCTGACGGAGCTGATGCTGCACAACGGCACGGTGTGGCGCTGGAACCGCCCGGTGTACGACGTGGTCGACGGCAAACCGCACCTGCGCGTGGAGAACCGCGTCCTGCCCGCCGGGCCGACGGTGCTGGACATGATGGCCAACGCGGCGTTCTTCTACGGTGCACAGCGGGCGCTGGCGGAGGCGGAGCGTCCGGTGTGGACACAGATGTCGTTCCAGGCCGCCGAGGAGAACCTCTACGCCGGTGCCCGCAACGGGTTCGACGCGCAGCTCTACTGGCCGGGCCAGGGCTGGGTCCCGCCGGACGAGCTGGTGCTCCGCGTGCTGCTGCCGCTCGCGGCAGGCGGCCTGCGCAGCGCCGATGTGTCGGAGGCCGCCATCGACCGCTACCTCGGCGTCATCGAGCAGCGTTGCCTGACGCGCCGCAACGGGGCGTGGTGGCAGCGCGCGGTGGTCGCGGAGTCGGAGGCCCGCGGGGCCGAGCGGGAATCGGCTCTGACCGCGATGCTGAGCCGCTACCTCGAACTGAGCCGCGGTGGCGAGGCCGTGCACACCTGGCCCGTCGACGCTGCGTGATCATGGCTCTGTTCGGGTCAATACCGGCTTCTTAGGGTAGCCTAAGTGACCGATGTCGCTTAGGCTGCCTGTCATGGTGGCTCCCCTCACGGTTGACCTGGATTCCGACCGGACCCCGTTTTCGACCACGCTGCGGGAGTCGACGCGGCGCGCGCACGACCGGGCGCACCACTCGCGGTACATGCGCGAGCTGTTCAGCGGCGACCTCGACCTGTCGCAGTACGCGCGGCTGGCCGCGCAGTACTGGTTCATCTACGAGGCGATCGAGCAGGCCGCCGACGCGATGCGCCGCGATCCGGTCGGCAGCCGGTTCGTGTTCGACGAGCTGCGCCGCCTGCCGTCGCTGACGGTCGACCTGGAGTTCCTCTACGGCGAGCACTGGCGTGAGCACGTCCAGCCGGTCGCGGCCACCGAGGACTACGTGCACCGCATCCGTGCGGTGGCCTTCGACTGGGCGGGCGGCTACGTCGCCCACCACTACACCCGCTACCTCGGCGACCTCGCCGGCGGGCAGGCGGTGCGGAAGCTGCTGGCCAAGGCCCACGGCGTCGAGGGGCCGGGCGCGACGTTCTACCACTTCGACGACATCGGCAACGTGCCCGCGTTCCGCAAGCAGTACAAGGCGCTGCTCGACGACACACCGTGGACCGGGGCCGAGCGCTCCCGGATCGTCACCGAGACGCTGGTCGCGTTCGAGTTCAACATCGCAGTGCTCGACGACCTGGCGCAGTGATCATCGGCACACCGCTGTTGACCTCGATCAAGCTGGAGGTTGCAGGCTTGCGGCATGACCGGTTCCCGCAGTGCGGACAGCGGCTCCCCAGTTAGCCACGTGCGCCCGCGAGGACTAGGTTCTGATACGGCAAGGGACTTTGCGTCGCACAAGAAGGAGGGCTGATGGCCCGCTACGAGCTTCCCGAACTCGACTACGACTACGGCGCGCTCGCTCCGCACATCTCGGGTGAGATCAACGAGCTGCACCACAGCAAGCACCACGCGACCTACGTCAAGGGCGCCAACGACACCCTGGACAAGCTCGCCGAGGCTCGGGACAAGGGCGACTTCGGGTCGATCGTCGGCCTCGAGACCACACTGGCGTTCAACCTGGCCGGGCACGCGAACCACGTGGTGTGGTGGAAGATCCTGTCCCCGGAGGGTGGCGACAAGCCGACCGGTGACCTCGCGTCCGCGATCGACGAGTCGTTCGGTTCCTGGGACAAGTTCCAGGCGCAGTTCACCGCGGTCGCCACGACCATCCAGGGCAACGGCTGGGCCGCGCTGTCCTGGGACCCGGTGGGCAAGACGCTGATCACGCAGCAGCTGCGCGACCACCACAACAACCTCATCCTGCCGACCGTGCCGATCCTGCTGGTCGACGTGTGGGAGCACGCGTTCTACCTGGACTACAAGAACGTCAAGGCGGACTACGTCAAGGCGCTGTGGAACGTCTACAACTGGGGCGAGATCAGCAAGCGCTTCGACAACGCCGTCTCCGGCGGCAACGGCCTGCTCCTCTGAGGAGGGCTAGCCCACGAGGGGTCCTTCCGCGCGCCCGCGCGGACAGGGCCCTTCTTTTTTTGCCTTGACCTCGACCACAGTGGAGGGTGCAGGCTGACGGTATGGACGTCGACGCGTACCTGGCCCGTATCGGGGCCGCCCGGCCCGCCGTTCCGAACGTGACGGCGCTGCGTGAGCTGCACGTGGCCCACCTGCTGACGGTGCCGTTCGAGAACCTCTCCGTTCACCTGCCCGAGCGAATCGTGCTCGACGAGGAATCATTGTTCGACAAGGTTGTACGGCGGCGCCGTGGCGGCTTCTGCTACGAGCTGAACGGCCTCTTCGCCGCACTGCTGCGCGAGCTCGGGTTCACGGTGACGCTGCTGGCGGGACGCGTCTACGGCGGCGGCCAGTGGGGCGCCCCGTTCGACCACCTGGCCCTGCGGGTCGACCTGGACGAGCCGTGGCTGGCCGATGTCGGCTTCGGCAGGTTCGCGCGGGAGCCGTTGCGCCTGAACGCGTGCGCACCGCAGGAGGACGTCGAGGGCGAGTTCCTGGTGCTCGATCTGCCCGGCAGTGACATCGAGGTCCGGCACAACGGCGAGCCGGTCTACCGGCTGGAGCCGCGGGCGCGGGAACTCGCCGACTTCGTCCCGTCGTGCTGGTTCCAGGCCACCTCGCCGGACTCGCATTTCACGCAGAACGTGCTGTGCGCGATCTGCACGCCGTCCGGCCGGATCACGATCGCGGGCGACAAGCTGATCGAAACGGTCGACGGCAAACGAGCCGTGCGGGATCTGGACGAGCGGGAGAAGCTCGAGGCGTACCGGGTGCACTTCGGCCTCGACATGAACGAAGCCCCGGCGCTGGGAAACTTCCCGGCACCGGGGCTCCGCCCGTTCCCGAACTGACTGCCGCTCCCACCACGAAGCGGACAAGCATTAGGTTAGCCTAACTTCACTGCCGTCCGCAAGTGGCCCTTCGTTCACTCGATCGTGGCGGCCACGGCGTCGACCGTCCGGGCGAGCAACACGGCGATGGTCATCGGGCCCACGCCGCCGGGAACGGGCGTGATCGCGGCGGCGCGCTCGGCCGCCGCCGCGAACTCGACATCGCCGACGCCGCCCGGGTGGTACCCCGCGTCCGCCACCACGGCACCCGGCTTGATCCACTCCCCGCGGACCAACTCGGGCCGCCCGATCGCGGCCACGACGACGTCGGCCTCGCGCACCACCTCCGCGAGTTCGCGCGTCTTCGAGTGGCAGTAGGTGACGGTGGCGTCCCGCGCGAGCAGGATCCCGTCCACCTCCGGATCGGCGGACAGCTCACCGACGCGAGCCACGGGTTCGGCCGTCGTCGTGGTCTCGGGCAGCTCGACGCTGCGCGAGGCCGGGTCGTCGCCGACGAGCACCGTGGCCAGCACCGGTGGGCGGCCCAGCGCGCGGACGCGCTCCGCGGTCTCGTCCCTTCTCGACCTGCACTCCCTGGTGGTTGTCCACCCGACGCCAGTCGTGCACCACCCACGTTAACGCTCCGGAAGGGGATCACTGCTCGAACTCGCTCGGTCACCGGATAGCGTTGCGCGCGTGAAGACGTCCACAGTGATCGCCATCGTGATCGGCGTTCTGCTGTCCTTCGCGTCCGTCGCCGGTGCGGCCGGCTACATCTGGTCGCAGGGCAGCGCCGCGCCACCCGCCGCGCCGGGCCTGCCCGCCGTCTGGCCGACCAAGGACGGCGAGCTGCCCCGGCGCGTCCCGATGCCCTCCGGCGAGATGATCGCCGCGCTGCCGTCCGACAGCTCGGGCCACGTGCTGTGCCAGGCGCTGTCCGAGCAGCGCTGGCAGGCCGTGCTCGGTGGCGCCACGCTCCGCGAGGTCCGCGGCGGCGGCTGCCACATCGTGACCGGGAGCCTCGACGTCGTCCTCCGGCTCGACAACCTGCCCGCGCAGCTTCGCTCCCCGCAGACGCTGACCGTCTCCGGGCGCGCCGCCGAGGTCGAGTCCAGCGGCACGGTCAACGCGCGCCTCAACGCCCATCTGGTCGACGACCAGCCCAGCGGGGAGATCCACCCCTACCTGCGGGTGGAGATCACGCGCTACGCCGTCACCCGTCCGGGTCTCGCGCTCGACGAGCTCGCCACCTCGATCGCGCGCGACGTCATCGACTCCACCATGGCGCCGGGACCGGACCTGCCGCGGGCGAACCAGAACGGCGTGATCGCGATGGAGGCAACCGAACCGGTGCCGGGGTACGGCATTCTCGACTCGCCGTGGCCGGTGGTCTCGTGGCAGCTGTGCACCAGCCTGGCCGAGGCGATGAAGACCAGCACCACCTCCGCGAAGCCGAAGTTCGACGGCCGCTGCACGGTCCGCACGGTGCAGGCCGCGCTGAGCGACGACGTGACCCCGCGCGCCTACCCGGACACCCTCGCCGGCCGTCCCGCGCTGATCACGCCGGACGTGGTGGCGGTCAAGCTCGACGACGACACCAGCCAGGAACTGTCCTTCACCGGCACCGGCCGGGACCTCAGAGCGCTCGCCGAGTCCGTCCTGCCCGCGCTCCTCGGGCGCTGAGCACGCGCAGCCCGGCCAGCTGGACCGGCCGGGCCATGCCGCCCCGACGGGCGAGCACGATCGCGCAGGCCACGGCGGCGATCGCGGAGATCGTGCCGCCGATGTAGAACGGCGACCGGCCACCGAACGTGTCGGCCATCCACCCGACCATCGGGCCGCCGATCGGGTTGCCGCCGATCAGCACCAGCACGTAGAGCCCCATGACGCGGCCGCGCATCTCCGGCGAGACCGACGTCTGGACGAGCGAGTTCGCGGTGTTGAGGAACGTGATCGTGGCGAAGCCGAGCGGGATGAGCGCGATCCCGAAGGCCAGGTACGTCGGCATGAACGCGGCGACGACCTCGACGGCGCCCAGGCTGAACGCCGCGATCAGCAGGAGCCGCACCCGCGGCCTGCCGCGCACCCCGCGGCGGGCCGCCATCAGCGAACCGGTGAACGTGCCGACCGCCAGCAGCGTGGACAGCAGGCCGTACCCGTCGGCCTGGGTACCGAAGACGTTGCCCGCCACGATGGCCAGCGACGTGAAGAACGTGATCCCGAACGTGCTGACGAAGAACACCAGCACCATCAGCGACACCAGGTCCGCGCGGCCGCGCACGTAGGCCAGGCCCTCACGCAGCTGCCCCTTCGCCCGTGCCACGGCCGGGCCGCGGAAGAGCTTGTCCGGGTTCATCAGCAGCAGGCCGGTGATGACGGCGAGCGTGCTGACCGCGTTGGCCAGGAACATCCAGCCGGTGCCGACCCAGGTGATCGCGAAGCCGGCGATGGCGGGCCCGACGATCCGCGCCATGTTGAACACCGACGAGTTCAGCGCGACGGCGTTGGTGATCTGCTTGCGCCCCACCATTTCCGCGACGAACGACTGACGCGCGGGCACGTCCAGCGAGCTGAAGATCCCGAGCACGAAGCACAGCAGGTACACCTGCCACAGCGTCACCACGCCGCTCACGTCGAGCAGCCCGAGCACCAGCGCCTGCACCCCGATCCCGCTCTGGATCGCGATGCACAGCTTGCGCTTGTCGACGCGGTCGGCGAGTACGCCCGCCCACAGGGACAGCATCAGGGTCGGCAGGAACTGCAGCGCCACCGCGATGCCGAGCGCGACCGGGTTGTTGCCGGACAGCGTGAACACCAGCCAGTCCTGCGCGATGCGCTGCATCCAGGTGCCGATGTTCGAGATGACCTGGCCGGAGAAGAACAGCCGGTAGTTGCGCACCCGCAGGGACGCGAACATGCTCAGCTTGGGCTCGGGCTTCTCCGCGGGCGCTTCCGGGGGCTCGGAGGTTGTGCGAGTGCCGTCGGCCAGGCGCCCGGCAGGGGCTGTGCAGGACGAGCGGTCGGCCCCGGATGGTGGGGCCTGGCCTCGGGTAGCCGTGGTCGCCGGATCGGTCTGTCCTTCGGTACCCGTGTTGGCCCGCACCGTTATTCGTTCCCCGCCATCCTGTCGATGATCTCGGCGGCGCGGGCGAGGACTTCTCGCTCGTCGCCGCTCAGTTCTGCCAGCTTCCGGTCCAGCCAGGCTTCGCGCACCGAGATCGTTTCGCCGACGAACGCCAGTCCCCGTTCGGTCAGCGTGACGATCGACTGCCGCCCATCGGTGGGGTGCGGGCTGCGCTCGACGAACCCGAAGTCCTCCAGCGCCGCGATGACGCGGGTCATCGACGGTGGCTGGACGCCTTCCCTTGCCGCGAGCTTGCCCGGGGTGAGAGGCCCGCACTTGTGCAGCGTGGACAGCGCGGCCAGCTGCGTGAGCGAGACGTTCTCGTCGGTGCGCTGCGCCCGGAGCTTGCGGTTGAGCCGCACCACCGCGAGCCGCAACCGGCTCGCGAGTGCACGTTCCCGCATATCGGACACATAGTTAGCATACCTTACGATCAAGGTGGCGGCCGGGTGAAATCGGTCGCACCCTACTTTCGGCTGAACCAGCTCACGACCACGCCGTTGCCGAACACCCTGCGATCGGTCACGTCGAACCGCGTCGGGTCGAACTTCCCGTCCACCAACGGAATTCCGTCACCGGCGACCACCGGGTAGCTCTTGATCACCAGCCGGTCCACCTCCGGCCAGACCGCACCGGCGAGCTTGCCGCCGCCGCACAGCCAGATGTCCTTGCCCTCCTCCCGTTTGAGCGAACGGACGAGGCCGAGCGGATCTCCGTGCACCACTGTCACCGCGGGGTCCGGGCTTTCGCGCAGGGTGCTCGACACGACGTACTGCCGCAGGTGCGCGTACGGGCTCGTGACGCCCATGTCCAGCGCCGACCGGTAGGTGCCGAGTCCCATCACCAGCGTGTCGATGTTTTCGTTCGGGACATCGGCGATCCCGGACGCCTGGCGCGCGAGCGTCGGCACGGTTTCCGGGAAGGTCTTCAGCATCCAGCCGCGGTACTCGTCGAACTGGGCGCCCTCGCCCTCGGGGTAGAAGTCGAACTCGCCACCGGGGCCGGCGATGCGGCCGTCGATGCTCACTGCCATGTAGTAGACCAGCTCTCGCATGAACAACTCCTTCTGAAGTACTATGTCTGTAGTGGTTCGTAGATTAGTACTACAGATGGAGTGGTGTCAATGATGCGCAGAAATCCCGAACGGCGCGCGGCTCTCACCGACGCCGCGATCGAGGTGCTGGCCGAGGAGGGCGCCCGCGGCCTCACCTTCCGGGCCGTCGATGCGAAGGCGGGCGTGCCGACCGGCACCGCCTCCAACTACTTCGCCAACCGCGACGACCTGCTGCACCAGGTCGCGGAGCGGTTCTACGAGCGGCTGCAGCCCGACGAGGCGACGATCGCGCGGCAGCTGTCGTCCGACCGCACGCGCGAGACCTACACCCAGCTGATGCGCGAACTGGTCGAGCGGGTCAGCGACTTTCGCAGCGGCTACCTGGCGCTGCTCGAACTACGCCTGGAGGCCACGCGGCGCCCGAAGCTGCGCGAGGTCCTGACGCAGCGGGTGCGCGCGGACGTCGACGCCAACGTGACCTACCACGAGTCGTCCGGGCTGCCCGGTGACGCGATGGCGGTGCGGTTGCTGATCCTCACGTTCAACTGGCTCATCGTCGAGCAGCTCACACTGCCCGAGGTGTTCTCCGAAGCCGAGCGCGAAAAACTGATCAAGACCGCCGTCGAGCGGCTCGTGCTCCCCTGACCTCAGCCGATCGCGTCCTGGATCGGGCCGACGGCGAAGTAGGCGACGAACGCGACCGCGATGATCCACAGCAGCGGGTGGACCTTGCGCGCCCCGCCGGTCACGGCCTGGATCACCACGTAGGAGATGAACCCGGCGCCGATGCCGTTGGTGATCGAGTACGTGAACGGCATGACCACGATCGTCAGGAACGCGGGCAGCGCGATCCGGAAGTCGCCGAAGTCGATTTCCCGCACCTGGCTGATCATCAGCGCACCGACGATCACCAGAGCGGGCGCCGCGGCCTCGACCGGGATCACCTCGTAGAGCGGCGTGAAGAACATCGCGGCGAGGAACAGCAGACCGGTGACGACGTTCGCCAGTCCCGTGCGCGCACCCTCCGCGATACCGGACGCGGACTCGACGAACACCGTGTTCGAACTGGACGACGCGGCACCGCCCGCCACCGCGGCCAGGCTGTCCACGAACAGCGCCTTGCCGGTGTTGGGCAGCTCACCCTTCTTGTCCAGCAGCCCGGCTTCCTTGCCCAGCCCGGTCATCGTGCCGATGGTGTCGAAGAAGTCGGTCAGGATGAGCGTGAACACCAGCAGCGTGGCGGTCAGCGCGGGCACCTGCACCCACGCGTCGAAGTTGACCTGGCCCAGCAGCGACAGGTCCGGCAGGCCTGCCACCTGATCGGGCAGTGCCGGGTAGCCGAGGTTCCACCCCCGCGGGTTCGTCCCGTTCGACGGCCCGGCGTCGACGATCGCCTCCAGGACGATCGCGATCACCGTGGTCGCCAGTACACCGATCAGGATCCCGCCGCGCACCTTCTTCGCGACGAGAACACCGGTGATCAGCAACCCGATCGCGAACACCAGCGTCGGCCAGCTCGCGATCGAGCCGTTGATGCCGAGCCCGACCGGCACCGTGGTGCCCGCCTCGTCCGGGATGCGGCGCACGAACCCGGCGTCCACCAGGCCGATCAGGGTGATGAACAGGCCGATCCCGACCGCGATCGCCGCCTTCAGCGGGGCGGGCACGGCACGGAACACCATCGTCCGCACCCCGGTCAGCACCAGGATCAGGATCACGATGCCGTTCACCAGCACCAGGCCCATCGCGGCGGGCCAGCTCATCTGCGGCGCCATGGTGACCGCCAGCATCGAGTTGATGCCCAGGCCGGTGGCGACGGCGAACGGGTAGTTCGCCACGATCCCCATCAGGATCGTCATCACGCCGGCGACCAGCGCGGTGACCGCCGCGACCTGCGGAACCGGCAGGATGTTGCCGAACAGGTCCTTGTGCGCGCCCGCGTCCTGGGCCGAGAAGCTGCCGATGATCAGCGGGTTCAGCACGACGATGTAGGCCATCGTCACGAACGTGACCAGACCGCCGCGCACCTCGCGGCCGACGCTCGACCCGCGCTCGGTGATCTTGAAGAACCGGTCGAGCCCGGTCCTGCCGCCCTGCACAGCCATGCAACCTGCCTTACCTGGTGATACTGGGATGACCCGCGGGTAGCCTTCCTGACGTGGCCGATCCGATCAACGCCGGGGATGTTAAACGTCCGTTGCTTCCGGTGCCCGAGTTACCGCGGCGACTGGTGACCCTCTACCCGGTGGTCGTCGTCGGCACACTCGCCTGGTTCGCGGGGTTCCTCGTCCTCGGCGCGGTCCGCCTGTTCGGGACGGGCGGACCGGCGAGCGTCTGGATGTGGACGTGCCTGTCCGGCGGTGTTCTCGGCCTGATCGGGATGGGCATCATGAGCTGGCAGCGCTACGCCCGCTCCCACGGCTCCCGCAGCGCCCAGACGGGTCTCTAGAGCAGGAACGTCGTCGTCGCGGGGTCGTTCAGCACGGCTTCGACGAGGTGGCGCTCGGACCACCGGCCGGTGGCCCAGGCGAAGGCGCGGGCCAGGCCCTCGGGTGAGTCCTCGGCGTGATGTTCCCCGTGAAACTTCCCACTTTCGCACCACCACGGCGTGGCGCGCTTGACGCCGTCCATCTCGACCGTCAGCTCGTCGTGCACCACGAGACCGCCGTCCGGCAGCGAGATGTCCAGCAGCTCCGCGGCCAGCACCAGCGCGGTCATCTCCGGCCACGGCACGAACTCGCCCTCGCTGCTCACGCGGGCGTCCGCGTGCTCGGACAGCAGCGGGATGTCCAGCAGCTCGGCCAGCGCCGCCGCGTCCGCGCCCGGAGACGCCGCGACCAGGCGTTCCGGCGCCCACACCGCGCCGAGCCACGGCTGGTCGAGCACCGCGGTCCGCTCGGCGTCCACCACCGATCCGTCGACCGTGCGGACCCGCTCCGGCGCGTCCAGCTCGCTCCACTCCAGGTCGGCCGCCGCGAGCACGGCGTGCGCCCGCAGGATCAGCCCCGGCGGCACCACCCGGTCCGGGTCCCCGAGCCGGTCGAGCAGGTCGGCGGCGTCGTCGAGGGTGCGCACGGCCAGCGCCGACCGGACCCCGGCCGCGGCGAGCACGTCCGCACGCACTTCCACGTCGGGCACCGGGTCGTACAGGCCGGTCAGGCCCTCCGCGTCCGGCAGCCGCCAGTCGGCGGGCGCGCGCCCGGCCAGCAGCGCGTTGCGTCCGAGCCACGCCGCGCTCGGGCTGCCCCGCATCGTCAGCGCCTGCCACGTCTCGCGCTGCCCGGCGATCAGCGCCAGCGCGCGTGGCCAGGCGTCGTCGGCCACGAGGTCGAGGTCGCGGATCTCCGGCCGCTCGTCCTCGTTGTCCACGACCAGGAACTCGTCGAGGACGCCGAGCTCGGTCAGCACCCGCACCGGCCACTGCTGTGCGAACTCCGCGTCCAGCACGGAGAACGGGCCGTCCTCTTCGAACACTTCCGGATCGAAGACCTCGCGCAACGGTGAGGTCGCCAGCACCAGCTCGTCCGCCCGGCGCCAGCCGTCCGCCGAGGGCAGCGCGAGCGCGCCGAGCCCTTCCCCGGAGGTGTCGGAGGCCAGGCGCAGCACGGCTTTCGCGAGCGGTTCGGTGTCCAAACCGGACTCCGCGTCGGTCACGCTACGCTCGACTGCCTCGCGCAGCGCTGGCGCTTCGAGCAGATCCGTGGCCCCCGCCTGCTTGGCGCCGAGGCGCTCCAGCAGCGGGTGCGCGGCGTCCGGGTGCACCAGCCGCAACCCGCCGACATCCGCGTCCGCCAGCAGGTCCAGCAGTTCGGACGGCCCGAGCAGCAGCGCACCGCGAGGCCCGGGCAGCGTACGACCGTCGGCCAGCGGCACGGGCAGCGCGCCCAGCTCGTCCGCGGTCACCTCGTGGTTGTCCAGCAGCGGCAGGAACGCGTCGTAGAGCGCGCGCCACCACTCCGGACCCCGGTCGGCACCGGTGAGCAGGTCGACCAGCTCGGACACGTCGAGGCGGTCGGCATCGACGGTCGCCAGGACCTGGGCCGGTTCGTACCCGCTGATCCCGGCGAGCCCGGTCACGACGTCGGCGAGCAGCTCCAGCAGCCGCGGCGACTCGACGGACAGCACACGGGCCCCGGAGGGCACCAGATCGTCGCCGCGAGCGGCGGGCAGCCACGCCTGCGTGGCCAGCTGACGACTCACCAGCTCGCGCAGTGTGCCGTCCACTTCGGACAGCGGGAAACCGGCCTCCGGAACCAGTTCCAGCCGGTCCCCCGGGGCGAGCCTGCGGACCAGCGCCGGGTACTCGCGGGCGGCCGCGGCGAGCGCGGCGTCCGCACCGGGCAGCACCCGGCGACGGGACGGTTCCAGCGGCACGGTCGCGATCAGCCGCGCGGGAAGCGACAACCGCTCGTCGGTCGGGGTCGGCGCGTGCAGCACGTCCTCGGTCAACCGCCCGTCGACCGGCTTCGCCCACACCGCACCTTCACCGGCCTGGGTCAGCCACCGGACCGTGCCGGACGGAGTACCCAGCTCGACCACACCGTCCACTTCGGACCGGGTCCAGACCGCCCCCGGCGCCTCGATCCGCGCCAGCCAGTGCAGGGACAGCAGCAGGTCCGCGGCCTCGTCGCCCAGCCGTGCCAGCAGGTCCGCGGCATCCACGTCGTCGCGCAACGGCAGGCGAACCTCGGTGTCGAAACCCTCGGGCACGTCCTCGTCCGACGGCCACGGCAGGCGCAGCACCGGCACCGCCCCGTCGCGCCCGGCCGCTTCCCGTGTCCGCGTCTCGGAGAACGCCACGCCACCGGTGCGCGAGATCACCCGCGGCTCGCTGGTGACCGCGAGCACCGCGGCGAACCCGACGCCGAACTGGCCGACGGCGCCGCCCTGCTTGGCCGAAGCTCGCAGCGAAGCCAGCGAGGCGACACCGGCCGCGTCCAGCGGTGCACCGGTGTTGGCGACCCGCAACTCGCCGTCGGTCAGGGAAACGCGGAGCGTGCCCGGCGTCCCGGCGGCAGCAGCGGCGTCGGCCGCGTTCTGGGCCAGCTCGACGAACAACCGGTCGCGGTAACCGCCGACCCGCAGATCCTGCTCGGCGTTGGTGTCCTCGGTGAACCGGGTCGGCGAGTCCTGCCAGGCCCGCAGCACCGAGTTCCGCAGGGCCCCGGTGCCGAAGGGATCAGTCACCCGCCGTCTCGGCGTCCGCGGTGACCCCGGTCTCCGCCTTCGGCTCCTCGACCGGCTCCATGTCCAGCAGCGAATCGTCGTAGACCAGCTCGGCGACCGGCACCGACGAAGTCACCTCGACCTCGACCTCGGAGTGCGCGCCGCAGCCGTACTCAGCGTGCACGACGTTGCCGTCGGCGGGCGCGATCTCGTTGCCGCACACGCCGAACGCCGCGCGCAGCGAACCGGCGAGCGGGAGGTAGAAACCGCAGGTGCCGCAGTGGGCCGGCGCGCTGCGCGCCATGTCCGAGCGGGGGCCGAACTCGCCGCGGTTCCAGCGCGTGGCGGCGTCCTCGCGGCCGTACCGGGACAGCACGTGCACCCGGCCAAGACCGGCCTCGTGCGCGACCTCCTCGACCGCCGGATCGTCGGACTGCAGGTACGCGGGCACCAGGCGCGGATCGTCCTTGTCCGGCGGGAGGATGTCGCCGACGCCGAGGTCACCGGCCCGCACCCGCCGCTCCCACGGCACCCACTGCGGGGCGATCAGCGCGTCCGGCCCCGGCACGAGCACGACCTCGCTGACCGTCACCGGCGTGTCCTGACCCGCGTTCGCGACCGTCACCGACCAGCGCCAGCCGCGGTAGCCGGGCACCTCGGCCTCGAACAGGTGGCTCGCCGACACCGCGTCCTCACGCGAGACGCCGACGTGCGCCCCCACCTGCCCGGCACCCACGTCTTCGACAGCGGCCTCGCGGGCGAGGTCGACCGCCTCGGCGAGGGCGCGCTCCACCGAGCCGTCGTCCAGGGTGAGCAGCAGCGTCATACCCCAATTGTGCCCCGCGCGCTCTGAACGGCCGTGCCAGGGTGGAGCGGTGCGCACGCTGATCGCTTCGATCCTCGCCGCGGCCGTCACGCTGGGTGGCTGCGCGGCGTCCACACCGCCCGCACCGGCCACCGTTCCGCAGCTCACGGTGCAGGTGCTGGAGACGCTGCCGCACGATCCGGCCGCGTTCACACAGGGGCTGGAGTTCGAGGGCGGCACCCTGTACGAGGGCACCGGCCTGGTCGGGCAGTCGTCGCTGCGTGCCGGACCCGCCGGGCAGGCGCCGGTGACGCGCGTCGACCTGCCGTCGCCGCTGTTCGGTGAGGGCATCACCGTCACCGGTCCGACCGTGTGGCAGCTGACCTGGCAGAACGGCGTCGCGATCGAGCGGGACGCGCGGACGCTGGCCGAGCTGCGGCGCGTGTCCTACGACGGCGAGGGCTGGGGACTGTGCCACGACGGCGGGCGGCTGGTGGCCAGCGACGGCTCGGACCGGCTGACCTTCCGGGATCCGGCGACCTTCGCCGTCACCGGCGAGGTCACCGTGCACTCGGGTGACCAGACGTTCGCGCAGCTCAACGAACTGGAGTGCGTGAACGGCGCGGTGTACGCCAACGTCTGGCAGACCGACCGCATCCTGCGGATCGCCCCGGCGACCGGCGAGGTGACCGCGCAGATCACCGCGGCCGGGCTGCTCACCGCGGCCCAGGAGTCCTCCGCCGACGTCCTCAACGGCATCGCCGCGGTCCCCGGCACCGACGAGTTCCTGATCACCGGGAAGCTCTGGCCGTCCATGTTCCGGGTGAAATTCGTCCCTGCTTCCTGATCGCCCAGCGCGCGGGCCCGGGCATACGGCAAGATTGACCCGTGGGTCGCAAACGGAAGTGGACACCGGCACCGGGGGCCGGTCACTCGTGGCGCGCCCAGGGCGGCTTCTACCCGGAGTCCGCTCCGGTCCCGGACGCCGACGAGGCGCCGACGAGCGCCTTCCCGGCAGGCGACCGCACGCAGCAACCTCCGCGCGGCGCGCGGCCGTACCCGCCGCGTCAGCCACCGCCGCCGCAGCGCCCGTGGCACAGCGAGCCGCCGCGAAGCGAACCGCCGCCCCCACGCCGCACCGAACCGCTCTACGAGCACTACGACACTGACGGCTACCAGAAGACACCGCCCCGGCCGGAAGCCGAAGAGACCACCGAGCACCGCACCGAGGCCACGGCAGGCCCGCTGCCGCGCGTACCGAAGAAGCTGACGGTCACGCGGGTCGCCGCGCTGCGCAGCCGCGAGCTCGGCGGCAAGGCGGTCGGCGCGTTCCAGCGCGCGACGAAGGCTGACGGGGCCGACAAGTCCGGCCTCACGTCGCTGACGTACGCGGTGATGCTGAACTACGCCAGCGACGCGGCGATGGCCATCGCGCTGGCCAACACCCTGTTCTTCGCGGCCACCAGTGGCGAGGGCCGCGGCAAGGTCGCGCTGTACCTGCTGATCACCATCGCGCCGTTCGCGCTCGTCGCGCCGGTCATCGGCCCGCTGCTGGACCGGATCCAGCGCGGCCGCCGCCTGGCGATGTGCCTCACCTCGGTCGGCCAGGTGCTGATGGCCGTGCTGATGGCACTGCACTTCAACGACTGGGGCCTCTACCCCGCCGCGCTCGGCAAGATGGTGCTGTCCAAGTCGTTCACGGTCCTCAAGTCCGCGGTCACCCCGCGGGTCGTGCCGCCGGACATCACGCTGTCGAAGACCAACGCGCGCCTGACCGTGTTCGGGCTCGCGGCCGGCGGCGTGTTCGGCGCGATCGCCTCCGGCGTGAACTCGGTCTTCGGGTCCGCGGGCGCGTTGTGGTTCACCGGCGCCATCTGCGCGGCCGGGGCGTGGCAGGCGATGCGAATCCCGGCGTGGGTCGAGGTGACCGAGGGCGAGGTCCCGGCCACCCTCAAGGCCCACCCCGCGCAGAAGAAGAAACGGCAGCCGCTGGGCAGCGATGTCGTGCTCTCGTTGTGGGGCAACGGGACCATCCGCATCCTCACCGGGTTCCTGATGATGTTCGCCGCCTTCGCCGTCAAGGCACACGCCGAAGGCACCGGGCAGAGCCCCTTCATGCAGCTGCTGCTGCTCGGGCTGATCGGTGGCGCGGCCGGGCTCGGCGGGTTCGTCGGCAACGCGCTCGGCTCGCGGCTGAGTTTCGGCCACGCGAGCCAGGTGATCCTCGGCTGCATCGGCGCGACGCTGGCATCGACGATTCTCGCCACGCTCATGTCCGGCATCGTCACCGCGGCGATCGTCGGGCTCGTCGGGGCGACGGCCAGCGCGCTGGCCAAGATCAGCCTCGACGCGGTGATCCAGCGCGACCTGCCGGAGGAGTCGCGGGCGTCGGCGTTCGGCCGGTCGGAGACCGTGCTGCAGCTGGCGTGGGTGTTCGGTGGCGCGGTCGGCCTGCTGCTGCCGCCGACGTACTGGATCGGGTTCCTCGTCGTGTCGATCCTGCTCGCACTGGGGCTGGCGCAGACGTTCCTGCTGTCGAGAGGTACGTCATTGGTGCCCGGCCTGGGCGGCAAGCGTGTGCGCATGCCCGCGCGCACCGGCAACGGGGCCGCTCCGCGCGTGCAGTGAACCGACCCGTAGTGTTCCTGCCATGCGGCGAACCTTGCTGTTGCTGGCTGCCGGAGCGCTGGCACTGACCGGATGCTCCGCCTCCGTCGGACCCCCCGAGGTCACCTTCTTCGGCGACGGTCACACGGTGAACGCCGAGCCGATCATGCACTGCGACGCGATCGTGTCGCAGTGCGACGAGTCCCCGGAAGCCGCCGCGACGCTGAAGGTCCGGCCGGGCAAACCGGTGCAGATCTCCGTGCCCTCCGAGGTCGGTGACACGCCCTGGCTGGTCAACGTCCAGTACACCAACGCCAAGGGCGAGCCGCAGCCGATCAAGCAGGAGTTCTTCTCGCCGGGCGACAAGCTCGCCTACACCGCGACCGGCGCCGCACCGGACGACCAGCTGGTGGTGGTCGAGGTGCAGCAGCTCGGCGCCGCCTACGCGGTGGACAAGGCGACCAACGAGCCGATCCTCGACGAGAACGGCAACCCGCAGCTCGTGGCGCGCGGGGTGTGGTCGCTGCAGGTGCAGCCCGGCTGAGTGGGACTCCTCGTGTGAGGAGGCCCACTGCCGCACGGATTTACGGGTCGAGGTCCCGCGCGACCGCACGCATCACCTCGGCGATGCGCTTGGTGTTCTTGCGGTCCGGGTAGCGGCCGCGGCGCAGGTCCGGCTGCACCTTCATCTCCAGCAGCTTGATCATGTCCTCGACCAGGCCGTGCAGCTCCTCCGCGGGGCGGCGGCGCGCTTCGGCGACCGAGGGCAGGCTGTCGATCAGGCGGACGGACAGTGCCTGCGGACCGCGCCTGCCGTCGGCGACGCCGAACTCCAGCCGCTGGCCTGCCTTGAGTGCCTCGACCCCTTGGGGGAGCGCGGTCTTGCGGATGTAGACGTCCTGGCCGCCGTCCTGGGTGACGAAACCGAACCCCTTCTCCGCGTCGTACCACTTGACCTTGCCGGTCGGCACTGCCCTCACCGTTCCTTTGCTCCGCACTACGTCATCTCGCGTACCGGGCGCGCACCTGAGGCGCCCCGCACGACGAACGCGCCCTGGGGCGTACCCAGGACGCGTATCCGCCAGCCTATCCCGGTATGCGCTCTGGGGTGAAGGAGATAGGGGTTCTAACCTTGTGCCATGAATACTCCGGCCAAGACCTCCCCGCGCAAGCCGTTCCTCATGCGGCTCGGGATCGGCGTGTTCGCCGTCGGCGTGCTGGCCGTGCTGGCCGTGTTCGTGTTGTTCGCCTTCGGCCTGCGCGACCTCCCGGTGTGGCTGAGCGCGCTGGCCGGTGTGGCGACCCCGCTCGGGATCGCCCTCTCCCTCATCTCGCTGGTGCGCGAGCACCGGAAAGCGGCCGCCGGCTGAGCCAGGCGGGGAACTCGTCGAGGCTGGCGAAAACGACCTCCGCTCCGGCGTCGAGCAACTCCTTCCGGCCGCACGGGCCCGTCGTGACCCCGACCGGCACCGCGCCGGCGGCGAGCGCGCCCCGCACGTCCCCCAGGTGATCGCCGGCGTAGACCGACGCGCCGTGCTCGCGCAGGGCCACCGCCTTGCCGTCCGACCACAGCTCGCCCACCAGGACGTCGACGGCCAGGCCGAGCGCCTTGACGTGCAGCTCGGCGTTGGGCCCGTACTTGCCGGTGACCACGACCGTGCGCCCGCCCGCCTCGTGGACGGCGGCCAGCGACTCGTGCGCCCCCGGCAACGCGACCGTCTCCGGCACCACGATCTCCGGGTACAGCCGCCGGAACCGGTCGACGAGCCCGTTGATCCGGTCTTCCGGGGCGCCGAAGTCACGCAGCACGTGGTCCAGTGGCGGGCCGAGGTTGGCGGCGAAGTGCTCACCGTCCAGCGGCAGGCCCGCCTCCTCGCCGAGCGCGTTCATCACCGCGACCATGCCCGGCCGCGGGTCGATGAGTGTCATGTCCAGGTCGAATCCGACGACGATCCCCACACCTGCCACGGTAGCCGGAACCACCGACAGCTTTACATCACCGCCGATCAGGTCAAGCTGCTTGACAGGAACGACTTTTATGTCAAGCTGAACCTGTGACTGGGATCACTGACTCGTTCGCGGAGCGCACCAGGACCTCACTCCGCGAGACACTGCTCGACGCGGCGGCCGACATCCTGGCGCGGCGGGGCCACGCGGCCCTGCGGATGGCGGACGTGGCGTCGGCGGCCGGGGTCAGCCGCCAGACGGTCTACAACGAGTTCGGCAACAAGAACGCGCTCGTGCAGGCGGTCGTCCTGCGCACGACGGGTGAGTTCCTGGACGGCATCCACCAGCGGTTCGCCTCCGCGCCCGATCTGCTGGCGGGCATCCGCGAAGCGGTCACCTACACGATCGAACATGCACGGGAGAACCGGCTGGTCGCCTCCGCACTCGGCACCCCACGGGGTGAAGATCTGCTGCCGCTGCTCACCACGAGGGGTGAGCCCGTGTTGTCGGCGGCGATGGCGACCGCCGCGACGCACTACCGCGAGTTCCTGCCCACCCTCAGCACCGGCGCCGCGAACCTGCTCGCCGAGACCGCCGTGCGGCTCTCGTTGAGCCATCTGGTGCTGCCGACCCACTCCGCGACCGAGGCGGCCGACCTGGTCTGCGCCGCGATCGCACCGGCCATCACCCACTATTCGTCCACAACGGAGTGAACACGCATGACCGAAACGTTGCACCGCACCGGATTCGCCTCACTGCGCCGCGGCGGACTGAACTGGGACTCGTTCCCGCTGCGCCTGTTCGTCAAGGGGAACCGGAAGTTCTGGAACCCGGCCGACATCGATTTCAGCCAGGACGCCGAGGACTGGCAGACGCTGACCGACGAGGAACGCCGCTCGTCGACGTACCTGTGCGCGCAGTTCATCGCCGGTGAGGAGGCGGTGACGGAGGACATCCAGCCGTTCATGAAGGCGATGGCCACGGAGGGCCGCTTCGGCGACGAGATGTACCTGACGCAGTTCTGCTTCGAGGAGGCCAAGCACACCGAGGTCTTCCGCCGCTGGATGGACGCCGTCGGCCTGACCGATGACCTGACGCCGTTCGTGAGCGAGAACCCGCACTACCGCAAGCTGTTCTACGAGGAGCTGCCGGAGTCGCTGGCGGTGCTGGAGCACGATCCCAGCCCGCTCAACCAGATCCGGGCGAGCGTCACCTACAACCACGTGATCGAGGGCAGCCTGGCCCTGACCGGTTACTACGCCTGGCAGAAGGTGTGCACCACGCGCGGGATCCTGCCCGGCATGCAGCAACTGGTGAAACACATCGGCGACGACGAACGCCGCCACATGGCGTGGGGTACCTTCACCTGCCGCAGGCACATCGCCGCGGACGACTCACTGTGGGACGCGGTGCAGCAGCGCATGGGCGAACTGCTGCCGCACGCGCTGGGGATGATCCAATGGGTGCAGGACCAGTTCGAGGAACCCCGCCCCTTCGACAACGATCCGCAGGAATTCCTCGACTACGCGGCCGACCGGGCACAGCGGCGGCTGGGCGCCATCGAATCGGCGCGCGGGGTGCCGGTCGGGCAGATCGACCTGGACTACTCGCCGGAGCAGCTGGAGGAAACGTTCGGCGAGGAGGACGCGAAAGCGCTGGCGAACATCGTGTCCTGAGCGGGCTGGGCCGTCGGGCGGCTGGGGCCGCAGAGCGGACCGGCCGCCGGGGCGTTGGGCAGCCGGGCGCGTTGCGCGGCTGGACCGCCGGGCCGCTGGGGCCGCAGAGCCGTCGGGCGGCCGGGCGCGTTGCGTGGCTGGACCGCAGGGCGCTGGACCGCAGGGCGCTGGGGCGCTGGGGGTCGGGCGCGCTGGCGGGCGGCTGGGCCGCCCGGCTGACGGCTGGGCGCGCTGGCGGGCGATAGGTGGTCACCTTGGGGTCGACCGCCCCCGCCCCCTCCGTGGGATTGTTATCGGTCGCCGAGCAGCGGCGTCAAGGCGGGAAAGAGTACCTTGACCCCGCTGATCGGCGACCAAAGATCGGCTTGGGATCGGGGGAGGTCCGGGCCGGTCGAAGCTGGCTTGCGTTGCCGGGTGGCAGCTTGCCTGGGGTACGCGTGCTGCCCCGGCGGGCAAACACGCCGCCCGCAACGGCAAACACGCCGCCAGGAAGGGCAAACACGGTGCCCGGAGCGGCAAACACGACGGCGGCGGCGTGTTGGCCGCTCCCGTCAGTGTGTTGGCCGCTCACGTCCGCGTGTTGGCCGCTCACGTCGGCGTGTTGGCCGTCCGGGCGGCGTGTTGCCGAAGGCGCGTCAGCCGAGGTTGAGGATTGTCCTTGCCTTCTCGCGCATTTCGACCTTCCGGATCTTGCCGGTCACCGTCATCGGGAACTCCTCCACGATGTGCACGTACCGGGGGATCTTGTAGTGCGCCAGTTTCCCGGTGCAGAACTCCCGCAAGGCTTCCGCCGTCAGCTCCCCCGCGCCTTCCCGCAACCGGACCCACGCCATCAGCTCCTCGCCGTACCGGTCGTCGGGGACGCCGATCACCTGGGCGTCCAGCACGTCCGGATGGGTGTAGAGAAACTCCTCGACCTCGCGCGGGTAGATGTTCTCGCCGCCGCGGATGACCATGTCCTTGATCCGTCCGGTGATCTGGATGTAGCCGTCGTCGTCCATCACGCCCAGATCGCCCGTGTGCATCCAGCGCGCCGCGTCGATGACCTCCGCGGTCTTGTCGGGCTGGTCCCAGTAACCGAGCATCACCGAATAGCCCCGCGTGCACAGCTCGCCGGGCTCGCCGCACGGCACCGTCAGGCCCGTCTCCGGGTCGACGATCTTCACCTCCAGATGCGGCCCGACCCGTCCCACCGTCGACACCCGGCGCTCGATCGAGTCGTCCGCGCGGGTCTGGGTGGAGACCGGTGACGTTTCCGTCATGCCGTAGCAGATCGACACCTCGGCCATGCCCATGCGGTCGATGACCTGCTTCATCACCTCGACCGGGCAGGGCGAACCCGCCATGATGCCGGTCCGCAGTGACGACAGGTCGTAATCCTCGAAGCCCGGATCGGCGAGCTCCGCGATGAACATCGTCGGCACCCCGTACAGCGACGTGCACCGCTCGTCCTCCACCGCTTTCAGCGTGGCTTTCGGATCGAAGGCGGGCGCCGGGATCACCATGCACGAGCCGTGCGAGGTCGCGGCCAGGTTGCCCATCACCATGCCGAAGCAGTGGTAGAACGGTACCGGGATGCACACGCGGTCCGCCTCGGTGTAGTGGCACAGCTCGCCGACGAAGAAGCCGTTGTTGAGGATGTTGTGGTGCGACAGGGTCGCGCCCTTCGGGAAACCGGTCGTCCCCGACGTGTACTGGATGTTGATCGGGTCGTCCGCGGACAACCCCACGTCCGGCAACGCCTGACCGCGCCCCGAGGACAACAGCGAATCCCACTCGTCCGACCCGAGCAGCACCACCTGCTCCAGCCCCGCGCACCGCGGCCGCACCTCGTCGATCATCGCCGCGTAGTCCGACGTCTTGAACGAGCGCGCGGCCACCAGCACGCGCACCCCGGCCTGGTTGAGCACGAACTCCAGCTCGTGCGACCGGTAGGCGGGGTTGATGTTGACCAGGATCGCGCCGATCTTCGCCGTCGCGTACTGCAGGAACGTCCATTCCGCACAGTTCGGTGCCCAGATGCCGACCCGGTCACCCTTGACGATCCCGTGCCCGGCCAGCCCGGCCGCCAGCGCGTCCACCTCCGCGGCGAGCTCGCGGTAGGTCCACCGGCGGCCGCTCGCGCGGTCCACCAGCGCGTCGCGTTCACCGAACGCCGCCACGGTCCGGTCGAAATTCCCGCCGATGGTGTCCCCGAGGAGGGGTACCTCGGAGATCCCCGACGCATAACTCGGCACGGCTGGCATGACGCCTCCTCGGACACGGTCGACACTGACTGCCGCCGAGTCTAGAAATCCCGGCCCGCTCCGGACACCCCCTAGAGTGGGTGGCATGAGGCTCTCGATCGTCGACGCGTTCACCGGCACCCCGTTCGCCGGCAACCCGGCGGGCGTGGTGCTGCTCGACGAGCCGGCCGAGACGTCGTGGATGCAGTCGGTGGCGGCGGAGCTGCGGCATTCGGAGACGGCGTTCGTCGAGACCTCCGGCGAGGGCCCGAAGCCGCTGCGCTGGTTCACCCCGACGGTCGAAGTGGACCTGTGCGGCCACGCGACCCTCGCGGCCGGGCACGTCCTCGGCGGCGAGCAGGTGTTCACGACCCGCGGCGGTGAGCTGCGCACCCGCGCCGAGGACGGCTGGGTCAGCATGGACTTCCCCGCGGACCCGCCACGCCCCAGTGAAGACGACGTCCTCGACGCACTCGCGGGCGCCACGATCAAGAGCGTCGCCCGCGGCAGGTGGGACATCCTCGTCCAGCTCAGCGACGCCACCCAGGTGCGCGACCTGAAACCGGACCTGGACGTCGTCGCGGGCTGGGACGCGCGCTGCTTCGTGGTCACCGCGCCCGGCGACCGGGACGACGTCGACTTCGTCAGCCGCGTCTTCGGGCCCGCCGTCGGAGTGCCGGAGGACCCGGTGACCGGTTCGGCGCACTGCCTGCTCGCGCCGTTCTGGGCGGAGAAACTGGGACGCGGCAAGCTCGTCGGCGAGCAGGCTTCGGAACGCGGCGGGATCGTCCGGGTCCAGCTGAACGGAGACCGGGTGACGCTCGCCGGGCAGGCCGTCACCGTCGTCAGTGGGGAGCTGCACGCCTGATGCGCATCATCCTGAACCTGATCTGGCTGATCTTCGCGGGCTTCTGGATGGCGCTCGCCTACGTGGCCGCCGGGATCCTCTGCTGCATCCTGATCGTCACGATCCCGTTCGGCATCGCGTCGTTCCGCATCGCGAACTACGCGCTCTGGCCGTTCGGCCGGACGGTCGTCGACCGCCGCGACGCCGGTGCCGGGTCGCTCATCGGCAACGTCATCTGGATCATCTTCGCCGGGATCTGGCTCGCGATCGGCCATGTCCTGACCGGCATCGCCCTGTGCATCACCATCATCGGCATCCCACTGGGCCTGGCGAACTTCAAACTGATCCCGATCTCGCTGATGCCGCTGGGCAAGGTGATCGTGCCGGTGGACCGCGGCACGGCGGCCTACTACCGGCCCTGAATCCGGGGTGTCAGGCCGTGAAGAAGGCGCGGAGGGCGTCCGCGACACGGCACGGGTGGCCGTCGTCATCCGGGCCCGAGTGTCCCAGCCCGGGGAAGGTGATCCGTTGCGCGTGCGGGAGGACGACGGACAGCTCGTCCAGCGCGGCTCTGAGGAACGCCGGACTCTTGACGCCACCGAGCAGCAGAACTCGTGAGCCGAGTTTCGCGTAGTCCCGTGCCGTGTCGGTCATCTCCTCGACCAGCCGCACGAGCACGAAGCGCGGGAACCGGCCGAGCACCGGCGCGACCGCCAGCCCCTTCAAGGCGGTGACCAGCGCGGAAGCGAACCTGCCGCGGCGCACGCGGCAAGCGCCCCGGAACTCAGGCCGGAAAAACGTGATGCCGCCCCCGGTCGCCGCGACCAGCGCCCGAACGTCTTCAACCTCCCGTACCGCACCGTAGTGACGGTCCCGTCAGCGGAGGCCCGCAGCCGAGCCGACATCGCGGCCGCGGCCATCCGGGTCGCCGCCGCCGACCGGCGATTGGCAGGTGGACCTGCGAGCGATCGCCTGCGAACACCGCGCCATGGTCTTAGGCCACCCGTGGCTGGCCGCCCTGCCCGCGACCCGCCCGGTGCTGAGGCCGGACCGGACAGCCGGCGCGGCGAAGCCTGCCTCAGTCCTCCGGCTTCCAGGGCAGCTCCACCACCAGACACGGCCCGCCCACGAACAGCCCGCCGTCGATGCCGAGCGCTTTCCCGCCCGCGTACAGGTAGGGCGCCTCGATCTGGCTCGGGTGGATGCCGAGCTGGTCGGCGATCACGCTGTGCCCGTGCACGATCCGCTCACCGCCCAGCTGGTCCAGCAGGTAGTCGGCGATGTCGGGACCGTGCGGACCGCGGAAGGCGTAGCGCGTGGTCATCCGGCGCCACACGTCCCACCACTCGACCAGGTCATCTCCGGTGAGGATTTCTCGCACGGTCGTGTTGATGTCCTCGGCGTCGTCGCCCCAGTCGAGGTACTCGACGGTGTCCGAGTGCATCAGCAGGTGGTCCGCCGCGTGCGCGATCAGCGGCCGGTCGTACAGCCACTCGACGTGCTCGTCGGTCAGGGCGTCCTGATCGGACGGCTGCCCGCCGTTGATCTCCCAGCTGCGCGCGAAGCTGCGCGGCCCGAAGTCCGACGGCACCTCCGTGTCGCCGAAGCGGTGCATGCCCAGCAACAGGATCTCGTGGTTGCCGAGCAGCGTCCGCGTCGAACCGCCTGCTTCGGCGGCCTGCTCGTGCAGCCGCATCACCAGGTCGATCACACCGATGCCGTCCGGGCCGCGGTCGACGAAATCGCCGAGGAACCACAGGTGCGCGTCACCGCCGGACCAGTCACCGGCCTCGTCGACCAGCCCGGCGCGGCGCAGCGCGGCCACCAGCGGGTCCCGGTGCCCGTGCACGTCGCCGACGACATGGGTCCGGGGGTGCTGGTGGTCGTTCATCCCTCCGACGATAAGCCTTCACCGCAGGTCAGCTGAGCACCGCCCCGTCCCCGAACGGGTCCTGCGTGCGGCCGACCAGGTCCGCGATCGAGTCGACGACCATCGTCGGCCGGTACGGGTACCGCTCGGCCGACTCCTTGGTCGAGATCCCGGTCAGCACCAGCACCGTCTGCAGACCCGCCTCGATGCCGGAGTGCACGTCGGTGTCCATCCGGTCGCCGATCATGAGCGTGCCCTCGGAGTGCGCGCCGAGGCTGCGCAGCGCCGACCGCATCATCAGTGGGTTCGGCTTGCCGACGAAGTACGGCTGCCGCCCGGTCGCCCGCTCGATGAGAGCGGCTATCGAACCGGTGGCGGGAAGACTGCCTTCGAGGCTGGGCCCGGTCGCGTCCGGGTTGGTCGCGATGAACTTCGCCCCGGCCTCAATGAGGCGGATGGCGCGGGTGATCGCGGTGAAGCTGTAGGTGCGGGTCTCGCCGAGCACGACGTAGTCCGGGTCGCGGTCGGTCAGCACGTACCCGGCCTCGTGCAGCGCGGTGGTCAGCCCGGCCTCACCGATGACGAACGCCGATCCCCCGGGACGCTGGCTGTGCAGGAACTTCGCGGTCGCCAGCGCCGAGGTCCAGATGCGTTCCTCCGGCACGTCCAGGCCGGTCCGCTGCAGCCGCGCCCGCAGGTCACGCGGGGTGTAGATGGAGTTGTTGGTCAGCACCAGGAACGGGGTGTCGTTGGCCCGCAGTTCCGCGAGGAACTCGTCGGCGCCCGGCACCAGGTGCTCCTCGTGCACCAGCACGCCGTCCATGTCGGTCAGATACGTCCAACGGCTCATGCCTGAAGACTAGCCGGGTGGACCGTCACCGCGGTGGCTTTGATCGCCAGCCGGACCCGCGAACCCGGTTCGAGCCGCAGGTCGGCGACCGCGGCCGGGGTGAGGTCGGCGGACAGCCCGCTCGCCCAGCCGTCCCCCGCGGCACGGACCCGGATCACCGGTCCGTGTGGTTCCAGTGCCCCGACGACTGCTCCGATCGTGTTGCGCGGACTACCCGTGAGCCCGTCATCCGCCGGATACACCGACACCGCGCTCGGCTCGAACACCGCGACCGCGGGCTCGCCGCTGACCGCGTCGGCGGAGAGCATCCCGGCGACCAGCCCGCCGTCCCCGGTCCGCAGGCCCTCGGCCACGGCGGTGCCGGGCACCAGGTTCAGCCCGGCGATGCGCGCGGTGAACGCCGTTCGCGGCGCGGCCAGCACCTCGCGGGTCGGTCCTCGTTCGACCACCCGGCCCGAGGCGAGCACCACCACGTGGTCGGCGAGCGCGAGCGCGTCGAGCGGATCGTGCGTGACCAGCACGGTCGCGCGGTTCGGATCGGCGGCCAGCACCCGCCGAAGCAGACCGCGGATCGCCGGCGCGGCGTCCACGTCGAGCGCCGCCAACGGCTCGTCGAGCAACAGCAGGTCCGGGCTTCCGGCCAGGGCACGGGCGACCGCGACGCGCTGTGCCTGGCCGCCGGAAAGCTGCGCGGGTCTGCGCTCGGCGAACTCGGCGGCGTCCACCTCGGCCAGCCACCGCCGGGCGATCTCCCGCGATTCGTTGCGACTCTTGCCCTTCGAACGCGGCGAGAACGCCACGTTGTCCACAACGGACAGGTGCGGGAAGAGCAGCGCGTCCTGGGACAGCAGCCCCACCGCGCGATCGTGCGCGGGCAGTTCGTGCAGCTTCCGGCCGTCGAGGGTGATCACCGCGTGGTCCGGCCGGAACAGCCCGGCCAGGCTGCCGAGGATGCTCGACTTGCCGGAACCGTTGGGCCCCAGGATCGCCAGTACGGTCCCCGCGGGCACGTCGAAGGCGGCCGACAGCTCGAACGTGCCCCGCGTCAGGTCGATCTCGGCGTGCAGGCTCACCGCGCGTTCCCCTCCAGCGCACGTGGCCGCGCGACCGCGATGACCAGGATCGCCACGACGATCAGCAGCAACGCCAACGCGACCGCGCTGTCCACATCGACCTCGGCCTGCGTGTAGACCTCCAGCGGCAGCGTCCTGGTCACGCCCTCCAGGCTGCCCGCGAAGGTGATCGTCGCGCCGAACTCGCCGAGCGCACGGGCGAAGCTGAGCACCGCGCCGGACCCGAGCGCCGGCAGCAGCAGCGGCAGCGTGACCCGGCGGAACACCGTCCACGGCCGCGCACCCAGCGTCGAGGCGATCTGCTCGTAGCGGTCTCCACCGCTGCGCAGCGCCCCCTCCAGGCTCACCACGAGGAACGGCATCGCGACGAACGTCTGCGCGATGATCACCGCCGCCGTGGTGAACGGGATCTGCACACCCGCGGTCACGTCCAGTACGTAGCCGAGGAAACCCTTGCGGCCCAGCAGGTACAGCAGCGCGAGCCCGCCGACGACGGGTGGCAGGACCAGCGGCAGCAGTACGACCGCCCGCAGCACCCGGATGCCGGGCACCGCGGACCGGGCGAGCACCACGGCCAGCGGCACCCCGAGCACGATGCACGCCGCCGTCGAGACGGCCGCGGTCTCCAGGGACAACCGCAGCGCCGCGAGCGAGGCGTCGGAGACGATCAGGCCCGGAACGCGCCGGAGGTCGGTCCGCACCAGCAGACCGACCACCGGCAGTACGACGAGCGCGAGGGCGAGTGCCGCGGGTACCCACAGAACCCACGGCACCCGCCGGGTCCTACGGAGCGCCAAAACCGACCTTCTGCAGCTCGGCCTTGCCCTGCTCGCCGAGCACGAACTCGATCCACTGCTTCGCCAGATCGGTCCGCGGCGCGTCCTTCACGACGGCGATCGGGTAGTTGTTGATCGCCGTGGCCGCCTCCGGGAAGTCGACCTCGGCGACCTTGTCCGCGGCGCTGGTGGCGTCGGTGACGTAGACCAGCCCGGCGTCGGCGTCCCCGGAGGCGACCTTGTTCAGCACCTGCTTGACGTCCTGCTCCTCGCTGACCGGCTCGAGCGTCACACCGGTGTTCTGCTCGACCTTCTCCGTCGCGGACCCGCACGGGACCTGCGGGGCGCAGACGACGACGTTGAGCCCGTCTTGGACGAGGCCGGCGAAGGAGGTGATGCCCTTCGGGTTGCCCGGCGCGACCGCGATGGTCAGCTTGTTGGTCGCGAACAGGGACGGCGAGCCGTCGATCACGCCGGCCTGCACGGCCTTGTCCATGTTCGTCTCGTCGGCCGAGGCGAACACGTCGGCCTTGGCGCCGTTCGACATCTGCTGCACGAGCGAGGACGAGCCCGCGAAGTTGAACTTGACCTCGGTGCCGGGGTGGGCGGACTCGAACGCGGTCTTCATCGCCCCGAACGACTCGGTGAGCGAGGCGGCCGCGAACACGGTCAGGGTCTGGCTCTCACTCCCGCCCGAGGAGGATCCGCAGCCGCTGATCAGCAGCGCCGCCGCGGCGACGAGGGCCCCTGGCTTCTTCAACTCTGTCCTCCTGGAGTCTCGACGACCACCGTGGTGGCCTTGACGACCGCGACCCCCAGTGATCCGGGCGCCAGCCCCAGCTCCCGCACCGCCTCGGTGCTCATCAGCGACACCACGCGGAACGGGCCGCACTGCATCTCGACCTGGGCCATCACCCTGTCCGTGGTCACCGCGGTGACCAGGCCGACGAACCGGTTGCGGGCCGAGCGCCCGACACCGGAGGGGTCGGCGGGCCGTGCGGCCTGCTCGCGGGCGAACGCGGCCAGCCCGGCCCCGTCGACGACCTTGCGCCCGGCCGCGTCGGTGGTGGCGGTCAGCTGTCCACCACGGACCCACCGCCGGACGGTGTCATCGCTCACACCGAGCAGTTCGGCAGCCTCGGATAACCGGAATTGCGGCATGGCAGGGACATTATCCCCGCTTTTGCGGAAAAGCTATGGGTTGCCGCCGAGAATGTCCTCACGCATCAACACCGTCATCTCGTTCTGGTAGCGCTCGATGACGTCCCGTTCGGCGGGCGTGAACTTCTCCAGCACCTTCTCCGTGGCGACGAGCGCCGACTCGAACAACGGCGCCACCTTCTCCTCGTCCAGCGGCAGGACCTCGACGAGAACCTTGCGACGGTCCCTGCCGTCGCGGACGCGGCGCACGAAACCCGCGCGCTCCAGGCGGTCGATCACCCCGGTGACCGCGCCCGTGGACAGGCCGGTGAGCTTGGCGATCTCGCCGGCCGTCAACGGTCCTTCGGCGCGCGAGGCCAGGTCGAGGGCCTTGTGGTCGGTGCCGGACAGGCCCATCTTCTCGGCGATCCGGGCGTGCCGGAGAACGGCGAGGGTGCTCGATTCGCGGCCGATCTCGGCGAAGCGGGCGAGCACCTCGGGGGGCACCGGGTACCTTTTCCCCTCGGGCATCCGGCGCGCCCCTTCCCCAGTCGTCTTCGTGGTTGAAACACTCTGCTCACGAGACATTCTAGTGAGGATCCCCGCGTCCTCCGGCGGGTTAGGCTGGTGTCAATGAGTGCGGTAAATCTCGGGCTTCCCCGCGTGCCGGGCACACGCGGGAACAGCGAGCCCCGTCCTGACAATCCCGCCCTCGTCGACACGTTCGGCCGCGTCGCGACGGATCTGCGCGTGTCGCTCACCGACCGTTGCAACCTCCGCTGCACGTACTGCATGCCCGCCGAGGGCCTGCCGTGGATGCCGGGTGACGACGTGCTCACGGACGGCGAACTGGTGCGCCTGCTGCGCGTGGCGGTGGAACGCCTCGGGGTCACCGACATCCGGCTGACCGGCGGCGAACCGCTGCTGCGGCCGGGACTGGAGGACCTGGTCGCGGAGATCACCGCGTTGCGCCCGCGTCCCCGGCTTTCCATGACCTCCAACGGGATCGGGTTCGCCAAGCGGGCCCGCGCGTTCGCCGAAGCCGGCCTGGACCGGATCAACATCTCGCTCGACACCGTCGACCCCGAGACGTTCGCGCGGATCACCCGGCGCGACCGGCTCTCGCACGTGCTGGACGGGCTGGCCGCGGCGCGCGCAGCCGGACTGACCCCGGTGAAGGTCAACGCGGTGCTGCTGCGCGGGGTCAACGAGCACGAGGCGGCCCCGTTGCTGCGGTTCTGCCTCGACCACGGCTACCACCTCCGCTTCATCGAGCAGATGCCGCTGGACGCCCAGCACGGCTGGAACCGCTCCGACATGGTCACCGCGGAGGAGATCTTCTCGTTGCTGAGCAAGGAGTTCACGCTCACGCCCAGCCCGGAGGAGCGCGGCGGGGCTCCGGCCGAGCGCTGGCTGGTGGACGGCGGCCCGGCCGACGTCGGGATCATCGCCTCGGTCACGCGCCCGTTCTGCGCGGCCTGCGAGCGCACCCGGCTGACCGCGGACGGCGCGGTGCGGTCGTGCCTGTTCAGCAACGACGAGACCGATCTGCGCGCGCTGCTGCGCGGCGGGGCGGACGACGAGGAGATCGCCGGGGCCTGGCGGGCGACCATGTGGGGCAAGCTCGCCGGCCACGAGATCAACGACGCCGGCTTCGCCCAGCCGATCCGGCCCATGAGCGCGATCGGGGGATAGATCTTGACCATGAGTGTGCTGGTGCGCTATTTCGCGTCCGCGCGCGCGGCCGCGGGCGTAGAAGAAGAGGTGGTTTACCTTCCCGCCGGTGCCTCGGTCGCGGAGGCCGTCGTCGCTCTCCGTGATCTTCATCCGGACAGCCTCCCGCGGATCCTCCGTGCGGCCAGCTTCCTCGTCGACGGCGTGGCGGTCCGCGACCCCTCGCGGCCCCTGCCGGAGGGGTCCGAACTCGACGTCTTGCCGCCCTTCGCGGGCGGATGAGCCGGTTCCACGAACGGCCCAACGGCGGCGAATCGACGTGATCCAAGCCTCACGAACGGTGAATTATCTCGACTTGGAAACGGCGAGGTAACGGCAGTCTGACCAGGAAAAACATCGTGATCGGCGCAGGTTGCTCGATGTTACTGTGATGTAGGTCACGTCCCGAATAATTTCCGATCACGCTTCCCGTTACGTACCGTCGCTTTTCGGCTGGCCCCGACCGGCCGAGCAACACCGGGATCCCGAGCGCCAAATCCTGTCCGGCGGGATCCCGGCCATACCCCGAGCGAAAGTAGGTTTTCCGGACAGGGACGGAGAGGGTCGAGCCCGAGCACCACGCGAAGGCCCGACTGGCTCGCCCGGACCCCGCCGGGTGGAGCAGGACCCGTGAGGGTCCGCCTCGCAGCCGCACGCGGCTCGTCGGCGCGAAGGCCGAGTTGAAGGAATGTCCTACCGAGGCAAGCACCGCAAGATGTCCCCGGCCGCTCGCAACATCGCTCGCGTCGCCGTCGCGGGCATCGCGGTCGGCACCCCGCTGGCCATCGCCGCGACCCCCGCGCAGGCCTCCAGCGTCAACTGGGACGCCATCGCGCAGTGCGAGAGCGGTGGCAACTGGAGCACCAACACCGGCAACGGCTACTACGGCGGTCTGCAGTTCTCGCAGAGCACCTGGAAGGCCTACGGTGGCACCGGCAGCGCGTCGAACGCTTCGCGTGAGCAGCAGATCGCCGTCGCCGAGCGCGTCCTGCAGGGCCAGGGCATCGGCGCCTGGCCGGTCTGCGGCAAGAAGGCCGGCTCTTCGGCGAGCTACAAGGGTTCCAACACCCAGGGCTCGACCTCGAAGAAGTCGACCTCCTCCACGCCGAAGAAGAAGGCCACGACCCCGAAGTCCACCACCAAGAAGAGCACCCCGGCCCCGGCCGTGAGCGTGCCGACTTCGAACCCGAACGGTGACTACACCGTCGTGGCGGGCGACACCCTTTCCGGGCTCGCCAAGAAGTTCAACATCGCCGGCGGCTACCAGAAGCTGCAGGAGCTGAACGCGCAGTACATCTCGAACCCCGACATGATCGTGGTCGGGCAGAAGATCGCCACGAAGTGACGTCGCGGGCGTCCGGCAACCCCACCGCATTCCCCCGGGTGGTGGGGTTGCCGACGCCCAGCGGTCACTCCGGGCCACGGTTTTTCAGGGCGAGTTGACCCACTCGTCCGAGCCGTCGGTGAAGTGCTGGTGCTTCCAGACCGGCAGCTGGGCCTTCACCTCGTCGACCAGCTCCGCGCAGGTCGCGAAAGCCTCGCCCCGGTGGTCGGCCGACACGGCGCACGCCAGCGCCACATCGCCGATCTCCAGCGCCCCCAGCCGGTGGCTCACGGCAACAGCCCGCACCCCCGCCCGGCGGCCCGCGACCTGGGTGACCACCCGGGTGAGCACGTCCGCCGCGCTCGGGTGCCCCTCGTAGAAGAGGGCCTTCACGCCCTTGCCCCCGTCGTGGTCCCGCACGACACCGCTGAACGTGACCACCGCCCCGGCGGACTGGTCGTCCACGAGGGCCGCGTGTTCCTCCACGGACAGCGGCTGCTCGGTCACCTCGGTCCGCGCGATGTGCACCGAGTTCTCAGTCGCCGCGGTCGGCTCGGTGGCCGGGCGTGGGTGGTCCCCGCCCGCCAGCTGGTCCACGGCATGGATGAGCACCCCGTCGAGCACTCCGAGCCCGTCCTTGACCCCGCCGCGGGAGCCGGGCAGGTTCACCACGAGGGTCCGGCCCGCCACGCCGGCGAGACCCCGCGACAGCACGGCCGTGGGCACCTTCGGCAGCCCGGCCGACCGGATCGCCTCGGCGAGGCCCGGCAGCTGGTGGTCCAGCAGCGGCGCCGTGACGTCCGGTGTGCGGTCGGTCGGTGAGATGCCGGTGCCACCAGTGGTGATGACGACGTGCACTTCGTCGTTCAGCGCCTCCCGCAGCGCGTTCGCGACCGGCTCCCCGTCTGGCACGACCCGCGGTTCCGGAACGTCGAACCCGCGCTCGGCGAGCCAGGAGACGATCACCGGCCCGGTGCGGTCCTCGTAGACCCCGGCCGAAGCCCTGTTCGAGGCGACGATCACCCGCGCCCCGCGCCTGGTGTCAGTCATGGCCGCTCCCACTCTCCGGACTTGCCGCCGAGCTTGCGTTCCAACCGGACGCCGTCGAGGGTGGCGGCGGGATCGACGGCCTTGATCATGTCGTGCACGGTGAGTCCCGCGACGGCGACGGCGGTGAGCGCCTCCATCTCGACCCCGGTGCGGTCGTTCGTCTTGGCCGTCGCGGTGATGCGCACCTCGGCGTCGCCGAGTTCGAAGTCGACCTTGACTCCGGACAGCGCGATCTGGTGGCAGAGCGGGATCAGCTCCGGGGTCTTCTTGGCCCCCATGATCCCGGCTATCCGGGCCGTCGCGAGGGCGTCGCCCTTGGGCAACCCGTCCCGGGCCAGCAGGTCGAGGACCTCGGCCGTGGTGCGAACGGTCCCGGTGGCGACCGCGGTGCGCGCGGTGGCCTCCTTGCCGGAGACATCGACCATCCGCGCGGCACCCGCGGCGTCGACGTGGCTCAGTTCACTCACGCCGACAAGGCTAATCGCCCACCCCCCTCGACCTCCCACCGCAGTTCCCCAATGTGGCATCGGTGGCGTCAGACGCCACATCGGGGAACGTCAGTCGAGGGAGGCGGGCTGGTTGATGCGGATCGCGTTGCCGAAGGGGTCCCGCAGGCCGCAGTCGATGCCGTACGGGCGCTCGGTCGGTTCCTGCGTGAACTCCACGCCCTTGGCCAGCAACGTCTCGTAGGTCTTCCGGCAGTCGTCGGTCTTGAGGCCGATCCAGCCGCCGGTCGCGCCCTTCGCCAGCAGCTCCCGGACCTGCGAGGCGGTCGCCTCGTCCATCGCCGGCGGGCCGGGCTTTTCCAGCAGGATCTCGCGGCCCGGCTCGCCGGGGACCGCCACCGTCAGCCACCGCATGAAGCCGAGGTCCTGGTCGACCTTGACCTCGAACCCGAGCTTGCCGACGTAGAAGTCGAGCGCCTCGTCCTGGTCGGTGACGAAAATCTGGGAAAGTGTGATCGCGTTGAACATGTCAGGAAGCCTATTCAGCGCGAAACGCCCTTGGCTTCTCCGAAACTGCTCGGCCTGGTCCAGGCCATCGCGAAGCACGTCGGGGCCGCCACCGAGCCCCCGGCCTGGCGGTACTCGCTCGGCGACCGGCCCACGATCTCGCGGAAGGTGCGGCTGAACGTGCCCAGGCTCGTGAAACCCACGGCCATGCAGATGTCGGTGACGCTGCGACCACTCTCCCGCAGCAGGAACATCGACCGCTCGACCCGGCGGCGCTGGAGGTAGCGGTGCGGCGTTTCACCGAAGGTGGCGCGGAAGGTGCGGATGAAGTGCGCCTCCGACACGTGCACCATCCGCGCCAGTGCCGCGACGTCGAGGGGTTGCGCGTAGGCCCGGTCCATGGCGTCCCGGGCCCGCAGCATGCGGCGATTGGACTCCTCGACGGCGCGGCTCATCGCGTCAGCCGGCCGCGCCGGACTTCCGCGCCGCGGACTTGACGGCGTCGGCGACCGCGGGAGCCACCGCCGAATCGAACACGCTCGGCACGATGTAGGAGGCGTTGAGCCGGTCGTCCACCACGTCGGCGATCGCGTTGGCGGCCGCGATCAGCATGTCGTCGGTGATCTCGTGCGCCTGCGCGTCGAGCAGACCGCGGAACACGCCGGGGAACGCGAGCACGTTGTTGATCTGGTTCGGGTAGTCACTGCGCCCGGTCGCCACGACCGCCGCGTGCTTCTGCGCCTCGAGCGGGTCGATCTCCGGGTCCGGATTGGCGAGCGCGAACACCACCGGGTTCGCGGCCATGGTGGCGACCTGCTCGGCCCCGAACAGGTTCGGCGCCGAGACCCCGATGAACACGTCCGCGCCGGCGAGCGCGTCGTGCAGGCTGCCGGAGACGTTGTCCTTGTTGGTGTTCTCGGCCAGCCACCGCAGGTTGTCGTCCAGATCGGACCGGCCGAGGTGGACGATGCCGTTGATGTCGGCGGCGATGATGTCGCCCGGCTTCTTGTGCATCAGCAGCCGCATGATCGCCGACCCGGCCGCGCCGGCTCCGCTCACCACAATCTTGCAGTCCTCGATCTCCTTGCCGACCACGCGCAGCGCGTTGCGCAGGGCGGCGACCACGACGATCGCGGTGCCGTGCTGGTCGTCGTGGAACACCGGGATGTCGAGCTGATCGCGCAGCCGCTTCTCGATCTCGAAGCAGCGCGGCGCGGCGATGTCCTCGAGGTTGATGCCCGCGTACACCGGCGCCAGCGCCTTGACGATCTTGATGATCTCCTCGGTGTCCTGGGTGTCCAGGCACACCGGCCACGCGTCGACGTCGGCGAACTTCTTGAACAGCGCCGCCTTGCCCTCCATCACCGGCAGCGCGGCGGCCGGGCCGATGTTGCCGAGGCCGAGCACGGCCGAACCGTCGGTGACGACGGCGACCGTGTTGCGCTTGATGGTCAGCCGTCGCGCGTCGGCCGGGTTGGCCGCGATCGCCTGGCACACCCGCGCCACACCCGGCGTGTACGCGCGGGAGAGGTCGTCACGGTTGCGGAGCTGCACCTTGGGCGACACCGACAGCTTGCCGCCGAGGTGCATGAGGAAGGTGCGGTCGGAGACCTTGCGCACCCGCACCCCGGGGAGGGCGTCGAGTGCGTCGGTGACGACCTCGACGTGGTCGGCGTTGGAGACGTTCGCCGTGATGTCGACGACGATCGCGTCCGCGTGGGACTCGACGACGTCGAACGCGGTCAGCACGCCACCGACCCGGCCCACCGCCGAGGTGAGGTCGCCCGCGGCGCTCGCGGACGGCGGCGCCTCGACACGGACGGTGATCGAATACCCGGGGCCGGGAACCGGCACGGCAGTAACCCCCTGCTGTCTACTTGTTGATCTCGGTCTCGGGGTGCACGTACGGCACGGCGTCGAGGGGGAACGTCACGTTCCCGAACGGGGACAGCGCGCCCTGGCGGTCCGAGGAGAGCTCGGTGACCGGGTGCTCCCCGTCCGGCAGATGCGGCCAGGTCGGGTCGATGCGCCCGCTCTTCTTGTCCTTGTCGCCCTTCGCCACTTCGTCCTCCCGAGGGTTCGCGCACCTACGGCGTTCAGTTTGCCTCACAGTCACCCGAACCCGATGGTCAGGGCGGGTATCCTCACTGTGATGCCCGCGACCTCCCTGGCGGACTGGCTTCGTGCCGCGTCCGACGACGAGCTGGCCGCGCTCCTGCGGGCCCGGCGTGACCTGGCGACCCCGCCGCCCTCCGACAGCACGGTGCTGGCCACCCGTGCCGGCACCGCCGGATCAGCCGCCAGGGCGATGGAGGATCTGGACACCTTCACCCTTTCGGTCCTCGACGCCCTGCTGGTCGCCGACGCCGACACCGAAGCCGTGCCGCTGACGACGATCGCCGCGCTGGTCGGCGCCGACGTGCGGCCCGCCGTGGACCGGTTGCGCTCGCGGGTGCTGGCCTGGGGCGACGACGACGCGATCCGGGTCGTCCCCGCGACGCGTGAGCTGGCCGGGCCGTTCCCGGCCGGGCTCGGCGCGTCCGCACCCGGCGTGGACGTCGAGTCCGCGCTCGCCGAGGTCGGTGACGACGAACGCGGCCTGCTCGGCGCCCTCGCCGCCGGCCCTCCGATCGGGCGTACCCGTGACGCGAGCGCCGAACCCTCGCTCACCGAGGACGCGACGGCGGTGCAGAAGTTGTTCGCGCGCGGACTCCTGCTGCGCCGCGACGACGAGACCGTCGAGCTGCCCCGCGAGGTGGCCATCGCGCTGCGCGGCGGCCGGGTCTGCTCGCCGAAGGCGCTGCACGAGCCGGACCTGCCGACCAGCCCGCATCAGCAGTCCACTGTGGACGAGGCCGCCGCCGGTGAGGCGATGGAGTTCCTGCGGCAGGTGGAATCCTTGCTCACCCAGTGGTCGGAGCAGCCGCCGCCGGTGCTGAAATCCGGCGGGCTCGGCGTGCGTGAGCTGCGAAAGCTGGCGCGCGAGCTGGACACCGACGACACGAGGGCGACGCTGCTGGCCGAGCTGGTGGTGGCGGCGGGCCTGGTCGCGGACAGTCAGAGCGGTACCCCGGAGTGGGTGCCGACGACACTGGCCGATTCCTGGCTCGCGTCCGAACCCGCGCACCGCTGGGTCGTGCTGGCCGACGCGTGGCTGGACCTGCCGCGACTGCCGGCACTGGCCGGTCAGCGCGACGCGAAGGACAAGCCGGTCGTTCCGCTGTCGGACGACCTGCGGCGGCCGCTCGCGCCCACGGTCCGGCGCCGGGTGCTCGGCACGCTCGGCGAACTGCCCAGCGGTGCGGGTGTGAGTGGCGCCGACGCACTCGTCGAACTGCTCGCCTGGCGCGCGCCGCGACGTGGCGGGCGATTGCGGGACGAGACGGTGCGGTGGACCTTCGCCGAGGCGTCGGCGCTGGGCGTGATCGCGCTGGGCGCGGTGACGACGGCGTCCGCCGCGCTGCTGGACGGCGACCGTCCGGGCGCGCTGAACGCGATGTACGACGCGATGCCCAAGCCGATCGGGTACGTGCTGGTGCAGGCCGATCTGACGGTCGTCGCGCCGGGCCCGCTGGAGATGGACCTGGCCGCCGAGATCGCGGCGGTGGCCGACGTCGAATCGGCGGGGCACGCGACGGTCTACCGGATCACGGAGGCGTCCGTGCGGCGTGCGCTGGACACCGGGCGCACCGCCGACGAGCTGCACGAACTGTTCCGGAAACGCTCCGCGACGGAGGTACCGCAGTCGCTGAGCTACCTGATCGACGACGTCGCCAGGCGGCACGGCCGGTTGCGCGGCGGGGCGGCGGGCTCGTTCCTGCGGTGTGACGACGAGGTGCTGCTCGCGGAGGTGCTGGGCACCCCCGCCGCGGACTCCTACGAGCTGCGCAAGATCGCCCCGACGGTGCTGATCAGCCCGTATCCGCTGGCCGAAGTGCTGGACGGGCTGCGCGCGGCCGGTTTCGCCCCGGCCGCCGAGGGGCCGGACGGCCGGGTGATGGACCTGCGCCCGTCCGGACGCCGGATCCCGGCGCGGCCACGGAACTCGCGGAGGGTCGTCCCCGAGGCCGGGCTGAGCGGGGAGCAGGCCGCATCGGTGGTCACGCACATCAGGGCGGGCGACCGCGCGGCGACGAGCCGCAAGGGGACGGCGGTGCGGCTCCCCGGCGGCGGAGGAGGCTCCGACACGGCGGCGACCATGGCCCTGCTGGCGCGTGCCCAGCGCGAAGGCCGCGAGGTGTGGATCGGGTTCGTGGACGCTCACGGACTGGCGTCGCAGCGGGTCGTCACGCCGACGCACGTCGGCGGCGGGGTGCTGACCAGCACGGACGGCGAACGCTACCCGCTGCACCGGATCACGTCGGCGGCGCTGGTCGACTGACGGCCGGGCACCCTCAGAGGCGCCGCAGCCCCTGCAGCACCCGGTCCATGAACTCGCGCGAAGAGCGATCCCCGAACGAGAGCCCGGACTGGTGGATCAACACCAGACCGGCGCTGTCGAGGTCGCTGACCAGCACCTTCACCACGTTCAGCGGCAGGCTCAGGTACGCGGCGATCTCCGCGATCGACCGCGGCTCCGCGCACAGCCCGCAGATCCGCCGGTGCTGCACACCGGCCACGGCCCGCGGCGCGCGTCCCCGCTCGGTGACCGACACCAGCGCTTCGAGTGCCAGTTCGTAGTCCGGGCGCGTCCGGCCACCCGTGCGGGCGTAGGGGCGCATGATCATCCGCGTACGGACCGAGGACGCCGCCCTGCCCCGCGACTGCGCAGGCGGAACCGCGCGCGCACCGGCCGGAACTCCTCGCGGCGCCGTCTCCACCGGCGCCGACGACGGCCACGCGGGCTCAGCGTCGGGTGGCGGAACCACGGGACGGGCGGGCGTGCGCACCTGCAGCACGACCGGCTTCTTGGTCAGCTTGAACCGCGCGGGCGAGTCCAGCCCCTCGCGATCGGTGCCCTGGTGCAGCCGGTCCCAGGCATCGGCGCGGCCGGTTCCCTTCGAAGGTCCCCTCATCGGCTACCGCACGCCACCCTGGAGCTGGCTCCGCAGCTCCGGCGTCATCTGCATGCCGACCCGGTCGACGAGCAGCGTCATCTCGTACGCCACCGTCCCGATGTCGGAGTTCGGCGCGGCCAGCACGGCCAGGCTGGACCCGTCGCTGATCGACATCAGGAACAGGTAGCCGCGCTCCATCTCGACGACGGTCTGGTTCACGAAGCCGGCCTCGAAACACCGGGCGGCACCGGTCGTCAGGCTCACCAGCCCGGAGGCGACCGCGGCGAGCTGGTCCGCGCGGTCCTTCGGCAGCCCTTGCGAACCGGCCAGCAACAGGCCGTCGGCGGAGACGACCACGGCGTGTGCCGCGCCCGGAACCCGTCGCACGAAGTCGGTGATCAGCCAGCCGAAACCGCTCGACTGCTGTGCCGATGCCGTCATGTGCCTCCTCACCGGTCGAGCCTGCTCTGCGATTATTCCGACCAGGGTATTGCCGAACCGTGCCCTGGCGAACTGCCGCGCGGGGTCATCTCACACCGATTCACCCTTCCGGCGGCAGTGTTACCCGATCACCCCGGTTGTAACGCGCGGTCCCGGTTGATCGCGTGCTCGACGACGGTGATGAGCACCTGTTTGGCCGACTGCTTCTCACGCGCGTCGCACGCGATGATCGGCACCGCCTCGGAAATCGTGAGCGCGTGCCGGACGTCCTCGATCTGGTGGTGGAGCAGGCGGTCGAAGCAGTTGATCGCCACGATGTAGGGCAGGTTCCGGTTCTCGAAGAAGTCGATGGACGGGAACGCGTCCGACAGCCGCCGCGTGTCGACCAGCACGACCGCGCCGATCGCGCCGACGGCCAGGTCGTCCCACATGAACCAGAACCGGTGCTGACCGGGCGTGCCGAAGACGTAGAGCACGAGGTCGTCGTCGAGCGAAAGGCGCCCGAAGTCCATCGCGACCGTCGTGGTCGCCTTGTTCGGGGTCGCGGAGACGTCGTCGACGGAGACGCTCGCCTCGGTCATGACCGCCTCGGTGGTCAGGGGATCGATCTCCGAGACCGCACCGACCAGCGTCGTCTTGCCCGCACCGAAGCCGCCGGCGACCACGATCTTGGCCGACTGCGTCGGTCCCGCCGCGGCCGACGTGTTCGCGTCGGAGTCAAATTCTCCGAAGCCCACTGAGCACCCTCTCCATGAACTCGATACTGGGACGATCGCCGACGACCGACGTCGTGGAATGGATCATGACCAGGCCCTGGTCGACGACGTCGCCGATCAGCACGCGGGCGACCCCGAGGGGCATGCGCAGGTACGCCGCCACCTCCGCCACCGAGCGTGTGTCCAGGCACAGGCCGCAGATCGACCGGTGCTCGGCCACCCGCACCCGTTCGAGCATCCGTCCCCGCTCACTGGTCGAGACGAGCGCCTCGATCGCCAGATCGTAGCTGGGGCGGGTCCGGCCGCGCGTCCGGAAGTACGGACGGACCAGACCCGAGGACGTCTCCTCGGCGGCCACCGGCGCCGGTACCGGCGGAAAGCTGGGATGGCTCTCCGAGGTGGGCGTCGGCAGCTCACCGGCCGGGGCCAGCGGCCCATTGTAGTCACCGAACAGATCCGCCGCGGGACCGGACAGGAGCCGCTCGGTGGAGAACTCCGGATACTCGGTCGCGCCATAGCCCGGTGGCTCGGCGCCGGCGAGGTCGCTGGACTGCCTCTCGCCCGCCGAGGCCCGTCGCAGGCGCCAGGCACGATCGACCTTGGCCCGGAACCTGGTCCAGTCCTCGGTCCGCGCCGCCTGCGCCTCGTCGGGCCAGTCGGTCTCGGCGTCGTCGTCCAGCCGGCCCGAGCCCAAGCCCGTCGGCTGCCCACCGTCCACTGCAGTCCCTCTCGTGCCCGGCGCGCTCAACCGCGCGCGGCTCCCTGGAGCTGTGCCCGCATTTCGGGCGTCATCTGCTGGCCAACGCGATCCACCAGAAGCGTCATCTCATACACCACGAGGCCGATGTCGCTGTCAGGGGACCCCAGTACGGCCAGGCACGAACCGTCCGAAACCGACATGAGGAACAGGAAACCGTTGGCCATCTCGACCACGGTCTGCGCCACGGGCCCGCCCTCGAACACCTTCGACGCGCCCCGCGCGAGGCTGGTCAGACCCGATGCCACCGCGGCCAGCTGGTCCGCCCGGTCCTTCGGCAGCCCGCGTGACGCGGCCAGCAGCAACCCGTCCGCCGAAACCACGACGGCGTGCGCCGCGCCTGGCACCCGGTGCACGAAGTCCGTGATCAGCCACGCGAAACCGTTCCGCGGCGCCTGCGGCGTCGAGCCTCCCGGCTGAAGCGATCCCGCCCGTGTCACTCCTCACTCCTCACTGCCTCATCCGGCGGGGTGGTTTCCCCGCCACTCACCTGGGCTCCCTGGTCGGAGGGGCCCGGCGTGCTTTCCTGCAGCGCGTGACGGCCACTGGTGTAGCCGCGCTGGAAACTCGCCATGCGTTCGCGTGCCGTGTCCGCGGAGCGGGCCATCGCGACCCGCCCCGGCCTGCCGGCGGTCGTGTCGGTGAAGGCGTCGGGCTCGCCCGACGAGATCGACCCCGGGACGAGATGGGCGTTGGGCACCCGCTTCGGCAGACCGGCCGGAGTGATCTCCTCCTCCCGCGACTCGAGCAGTGACTGCGCCGCGCGCCAGCCGTCGTCGGAAACACTGTGCCAAAGATCCCCGGTTTTGTCCTCGGCCGGAACAACTTCCTCGGCCGCCGGTGCCGGTTCCTCGTCGAGCTTGCCGATGACCACGTCCGGTTCGTCCCCCTCCTCACTGAACCACCGCGACACAACCGACTGGTAGATGGGCAGGCGCTTCGTGGGCACGTCGTCGTCGAACATGCTCTCGTTCGGCGGCAGCGGCTCCTCGGCTGGCTGCTCGGTCACCGGGATGTACTGCGGCTCCCGCTTGGGCAGTGCCAGCTGCCCGAACCGGTCCTGTTCCTCCCCGCGCCGTGACGGGAAGCCGTTCGCCCGCGGCTGCTCGGCGGGTGGCTGATCCACGCGGGGCCGCTCCTGCGCCTGGTCCGGGCGCGGCTGGTCGGCCCGCGGCTTGCCCCGGCTGAGGAACGCCGCGTCGGACGAGCCCGCGACCAGGTCGTCGAGGCTGATCGGCTGGTCGAGCGGCCGCAGGACGCCGGTCTGCGTCTGCTCCTGGGGCAGCGGCTGCTCGGCGGGCTCGCGGCGGGCCAGGTTGGCCGGCGTGCGCTGGGCCGGGACCGGCGGCAGGCTCGGCGACGAGGTCTCGGCCGGGCGCGGCGCCGGCTCCTTCGCAACCGGGCCCAGCAGGTCCGGCGGGACGACGACGCGGGCGATGACACCGCCGTCGATGTCCTCGTTCTCCCGCAGGCGCACCTCGATGCCCTGCCGCTGGGCCAGTCGCGCGACCACGTACAGACCCATCCGCCGCGTCACCGACACGTCCAGGTCCGGCGGATCGGCGAGGCGCTTGTTGGCCTCGGTGACCTGCTCGGGCGACATCCCGACACCGCGGTCGGTGATCTGGATGGCGAGCGCCTTCTTGCGGGTCACCACCGCGCGCACACTGACCTTCGTCTCCGGCTCCGAGAAGTAGGTGGCGTTGTCCAGCAGCTCGGCGAGCAGGTGAACGAGATCGTGCACGGACGGCCCGCGCACCGCGACCTCGGGGATCGTGCCGACGTCGACCCGCGCGTACTGCTCGATCTCCGACACCGAGGCGCCGATGACGTCGGCCGCGGACACCGGCTTGGGCACGGACTTGCTCAGCCCCGCGCCGGACAGCACCAGCAGGCTCTCGCCGTTGCGGCGCAGCCGGGTCGCCAGGTGGTCCAGCTCGAACAGGCTCGCGAGGTGATCGGGGTCTTGCTCGTCGGCCTCCAGCAGGTCGATCACCGCGAGCTGGCGCTCCACCAGACGCTGGGAGCGGCGCGAGAGGTTGACGAAGATGCCGTTGACGTTCTCGCGGAGCAGCGCCTGCTCGGCCGCCAGCCGGACCGCCTGCCCATGCACGACGTCGAACGAGCGGGCGACCTGCCCGATCTCCTCCGTGGTGCGCACCGGCACCGGCGCGATCGCCTTCGCGGCGGCCTCGGTCGGGTTCGCCTCGTTCATGATCCGTTCCACCGCGTCCGGCAGGTGCACCTCGGCGACCTGCAGCGCGGTGGTGCGCAGCGTGCGCAGTGGCCCGATCAGCGAACGGGCCACGACGTACATCAGCACGAGGACGAGCAGCAGTCCGGCGAGAATGATCGCGATCGTGATCAGCAGGCTCTGCTGCTGCGCGCTGATCAGGCCGTCGGTGTAGGACGAGGCGCCGTCCAGCAGCCTGTCCTGGACCTGGCTGATCAGGTCGAGGGTGTCCGAAGAGGACTGCGCGACGGCGCCGGGGTCGATGGCCAGCGCGAGCGGCGGGTTCGCTTGGGCACGCAGCAACGCGAGCTGCTGCAGGGTGAACCGCTGGGAGACCTCCGGCCCGGACAGGGTCGTCGAGTAGTCCAGCTGGGCCTCGGGCGTGGCGACGGCGTTGAACCGGTCGATCGCGGCGACCAGGTTCGACTGCGCGGTCGTCAGGTTCTTCAACTCGGCCGGGTCGAACTTGCCGCGGATGGCCGCGCTGCGGAGGTAGGAGTTCTGCTGCGCGGAGTACTCCTTGGCGTCGGCGAGGAAGCCGAGCGTTTCGTGGCGGTCCTGCAGGCCCTGGTCGGTGACGTCGGCGTCGAACTCGTCGGCGATCAGCTGGAGCGCGTCGATGACCCCGGTGTAGCCCGCCTGCGCGGCGAGGCTCGGGAACTCGGCGGCACCCGCCGAGGACCGCAGCTGGCTGAGACCGTCGAGCCGCGCGAGGCCCTGCTGGTAGCGGGCGGAGGTGGCTTCGTCGCTGATCGCGGCGACATCCCCGACCGCGCCGCGGACGGTGTCGGCGGCGGTCTCGGCGGTACTGATGGCGTTGTCGAGCTCGGTCCGGTCGGCGGGGCGCCCGGAGGCGATCCAGGCCGACATCGCGTCCCGCTCGCGTTGCAGCGCATCGACCTCGGAAGCCACCTTCTGGCTGAGTTCGATGCGTTGTTCGGCGTGCTGGTAGACGGTCATCGTCGCGAAGCTGTCGTAGACGCGCAGGCCGGCCAGCGACAGCGCGGCAGCGGTCGGTACGGCGACCACCGCCGCGATCTTCGCGGTGACGCGCCAGTTCGCCAGGCCGCGCACGCGACGCCCGGAGCCACCACCGGTCGATGCTCCGATCGCGTTGTCCTGCACGCCGACGTCGTTACTCTGCGCGACAGGCGACTCCGCCGGGGACACTGCCTTGCGACCGCGCTCCCCGCTCGTGGGCTGGGGCACCGAGGACTTCCTTCCCGGTTCGTGCTGTCCAGTTTCCGCGTTTCCGCTCTCGGGTCCCACGCCATGAGAACCAGGACGTGAATGGTTAACACGGGGCCACCCGATCGGGGGTAGAGGCTATCGGCTGCCGGGACGAAAAGGAAGCCGGGCAGAGGCCGCTCACCACGAACTTTGCCGGTCCCCCGGGTGACGAATTCTCACCAACTGTCCCAACGAGAAGGCGAAGACGCATCACGCTGCGTGAATCGCACCGGGGGTTGATCAGTGTTACCTATCTCACTATCCGGAAGAGACGGCGGTTCTGTGACACGTGGGCGGTGAATGTCCCACAGCGGCCGGGAACACCTAACCGTGACTTGACTCAGCCGTTGGACCTGCACAATCCTGCGCCGTAACCCGTGATCTACTCCCACCCGTTCGGGTACCCCTTGCGTTACCGAGAGTAGATAGGGACAACAAGGCTCATACGGCCAGGAGGGACCCCGCACACCATGACGGCATCAGTTCGGCGACGACGCCTCGCTGCCCTGCTCACAGCAGTGGCACTGGGCACGGTGACAGCCTGCTCCTCGGGAGAAGGAGCGGTGCCGACCGACAGCGGCACGGGGCAGGAGCAGAGCCTCCTCGACCGCGCGCCCGTCGCGTCGGAGGCGGACCTCGCGACCAGCCCGACCGCACAGGCGATCAAGCAGCGCGGGCAGATCCTCATCGGCAGTCAGCTGGACACGCCGCTGCTCTCCCAGCAGAACCCGACCACCGGCCAGACCGAGGGTTTCGACGCCATCCTCGGCCGCCTGCTCGCGAAGTACATCCTGGGCAGGCCGAACACGAAGATCGTGAACTCGACGTCGCAGATCCGGGAGGCGCTGCTGCAGAACAGCACCGTCGACGTGGTCCTGCACACCTATTCAATCACCCCGACCCGCGCCGAGAAGGTGTCCTTCGCCGGGCCGTACTTCGTGTCCGGGCCCGCGATCATGGCACGCAAGGGCGATTCCGCCGTGACCAAACCGCAGGACCTGAAGGGCAAGAAGGTTCTCGCGGTGACCAACTCGACCGGCGCCGCGTTGCTGCCGCAGTACGAACCCGAGCAGATCATCACCCTGAGCTCGAACTCGGAGTGCATGGCCGCGCTGGAGCAGGGGCGCGCGGACGCGTACGTGAACGACCTGACGCAGCTCGCCGGCAACGCCGTGACCAACGACAAGGTGCAGGTCAACAGCGGTACGTTCGGGCAGGACCCGTACGGCGTCGGCATTCGCCACGGCGACGAGACGTTCAAGCAGTTCATCAACGACTGGCTCAAGAAGATCCAGGCCGCGGGGCTCTGGCAGGAGGCGTACAAGCAGACGCTCGGGACGGTCATCCCCGGTGACGCGCCCGCGCCGCCCGCGACGGGTTCCGTTCCCGGCTCGTGACCGGGTGGACCGACTTCGTCGGTGAGTTCGCCGAAGGTGCGCTGAACACGGTTCTGCTGACCGTGTTCAGCGCACTCGGCGCGATCGTCGTGGCCGTGGTGATCACGGCCTTCCGGATTTGTCCTGTTCGCCCGTTACGCGCGTTCGGCACGGGTTATGTCGAGTTGTTCCAGAACATTCCGCTCGCGGTCTGGCTGGTGCTGTTCGTCTTCGCTTTGCCGGTGGTCGGAATCCAGTTCGCCCTGTTCCCGACGGCGGTGGTCGCCACCGCTTTGTACATGGCTTCGTATTATGCGGAAACGCTGCGGTCCGGAATCAACGGAATCGGAACGGGCCAGGCCGAGGCGGCGCGCGCGCTGGGGCTCGGGTTCGGCCAGACGCTGCGCTGCGTGATCCTGCCGCAAGCGCTGCGCACGATCGTCCAGCCGCTCGGGAACGTCACCATCCAGCTGCTGATGAACACGGCGCTCGCCGCGGCGGTCGGCGTGATCGAACTGACCGAGGCGACGAACAGGGTCAACCTCGCCCTGGCCGAGCCGCTGCCGCTGTACGTCGGTGCCGGGGTTTGTTACGCCGCGTTGGCGCTGATCATTTCCGGGGTGGCCGGGCTGGTGGATCGGAAGCTGGTGCTGCCCCGATGAGCGGCCGGGACGGCGCCCGGCGCCCGCACGGCGGGCGATGGCGGTCGGACGGTTGGCACACTCGCGCGTCCGGAGCGACTTCTCCCGTCATCGGCCCCATCATGACTACCGCTTCGACCGCGCCACGAACGGCCCCATCGTGCTGAACCAGGCAGGCTCGCCATGACCTCCGTACTCTTCGACGTCCCCGGTCCACGTGCCCGGCGCCGGACCCGCATCGCGACCGTCGTCGCGATCGTGGTCGGTCTGGTGCTGGTCGCGCTGGCCGTGCGGCAGTTCGCGATCAACGGGGAACTCACCGCGGAACGCTGGGCGCCGTACGGGTCCTGGCCGATGTGGCGGTACCTGCTCGGCGGCCTCGGTGGCACGGCACTCGCCGCGGTGCTCGCTGTCGTGCTCGCGATGGCAGTCGGGTTGCTGGCGGCGTTCGGGCGGATCTCGCGGCTGTTCGTGTGCCGCGCGCCGTCCCGGGCGTACGTCGAGGTCGTGCGGATCATCCCGCTGCTCCTGCTGATCTACTTCGCGATGTTCGCGCTCCCCCGCTACGGCCTCGACCTTCCCCTGCTGTGGAAACTCGTCCTGCCGATCGCGGTCTCCCGCTCGGCGCAGTTCGCCGAGATCTTCCGCAGCGGCTTCCGTTCACTCGAAGCGGGCCAGGGCGAAGCCGCCGCCGCGCTCGGCATGCGGCCCGCCCAGTCCATGCGGTACGTGATCTTTCCGCAGGCCATCCGCCGCGTCGTCCCGGCACTCATCAGCCAGACCGCCGGCGTCGTCAAAGACACCTCGCTCGGGATCGTCGTCAGCTACGCCGAACTGCTGCAGAGCGGCAAGGTTCTCGCCGGGTACAACCGTCTCCTGATCCAGACCTACCTGGTGATCGCACTGCTCTACTTCGCGATCAACTACGCGCTGTCCCGCCTCGCCCGCGCCATCGACGCACGCCAGCGGCAAGCCGGACGGTTCGAACCGGTCAGTTCTCCGTCCCCCGCACGTCGCGGGCTCGGGCGAATCCGTTCTGCAACCGCGACATCCGATGACGCACCTCGTCGGGATCGAGCGAGAGCGTAGGCGGGTCGAACACCTTCGCCCGGCGCCGCACCTGGTGCGGAAGGTGCGACCGGCGCCCGTCGACCACCTCGTCATCGTCGGCCGACGGCCACTCCGGTTCGGCAGGCCACTCCGGCGCCTGGGCAGGCTCGGCCGGAACGCGGCGGCTGACCGGCCAGTGCTCGCCCGTCGTGAACCACTGCGACAGCACCTTCTGATACGCCGGCATCCGCTCGGTCGGCTCCTCTTCCTCCGGCGGGAAGGCATCCTTGTCGGAGGTCGGCCAGTCCACCTCGTCCGGCTGTGACGGCGCGCGGCGCGGCTCGTCACGCACCACCGGAATCGACACCGTGTCGTCCAGCTCGGACTCCGGTTCCTCCTCCGGTTCCGGCAGGGGGATCGGCGCCAGCGACGGCAACGGAACCGGCGCCGGTGGCGGCTCCGGCGCGGGCAGCGGTTCCGGCACCGGCGCGACGTGTTCGATCACCAACCCGCTGGGCACGACGACGGTCGCGACCAGGCCGCCTCCGTCCGCGGACCGCAACCGAACCTGGATGTCGTGCCGGTTCGCGAGCGTGGCGACCACGAAGAGCCCCATCCGCCGCGAAACCTCGACATCCACCTCCGGCGGGTTCGCCAACCGCTTGTTGGCGCGGTCGATCTCCGGCTGCGGCATACCCGCGCCCTGATCGGTGATGTGCACGTGCCAGGCGCCGTCCGCGGCGAGCGAGCTGATCACCGTGACCGTCTTCTCCGACGGCGAGTAGAGGGTCGCGTTCTCCAGCAGCTCGGAGATGACGTGCACGAGGTCGTTGCACGCCTCACCGCGCACGGCGATCTCGGGCATCGCGGTCAGTTCGATGCGCTGGTAGTGCTCGACCTCGGACAGCGCGGCGCCGATGATCTCCTCGGCGGCCACCGGTTCGGTCTGCGCGTCACCGAAGTCGTGTCCGGTCAGAACAAGGAGGTTTTCGCTGTTGCGGCGCATCCGCGTGGCGAGGTGGTCCAGTTCGAACAGGCCGCCGAGGGTGTCCGGGTCCTGCTCGTCCGCCTCCATCCGGTCCAGCACACCGAGCTGGCGTTCCACAAGATCCTGACTGCGCTTGGAAAGGTTGACGAACATCGCGTTGATGTTCTCCCGCAGCAACGCCTGTTCACCCGCCAGCCGGACCGCTTGGCCGTGCACCGCGTCGAACGCGCGGGCCACCTGACCGACCTCCTCGCGGGTGAACACCGGGACGGGTGCGACACCGCGGTGCACGGCCATGAAGTCGGGGTGCGGATCGGCGAGGATCTCGTCGACCGCCGCGGGCAGGCGGTGCTCGGCGACGTCGAACGCGTTGTTGCGCAAGATCCGCAGCGGCCGCAGCAGCGAGCGGCCGATGACCACGGCGAGCACCGCGCACAGCAGCAGCGCACCGAACACGGCCGCGGCGTTGACGATGGCGGAGCGGCGGGCGTCGGTGGCCAGCGCGTCACACCGTTGTTGCGTCTGCACCTGCAGCGATTGCTGGAACTGGTAGGCGAGGTCGACGGTGCCGCTGATCGCCTGGTCCCATTGGCCCGAGTCGAGACCGGACAACCGCTGCCCGTTCTCGGTCCTGGTGATCGCGAGCTCGAACAGCGTGTTCGCGGTTTGCACGTCGGGACCGGCGACCGTCTGCTCGTAGGAACGCTGCTCGGCCGGGGTGGCGAACTTGCGGTAGTCGTTCTGCGCGGCGACCAGCTGGGCGTCCGCGCCGAGCAGCGCCCGCAACCGGTCGTCGGAGACCTCCCCCTCCGCGAACGCCTGCCCGAGAACCGCGCGCTTGACCGACATCTGGTCCTTCACCCGGGCCAGCGCGTTGCCCGCCAACCGGAGGCGCGCGACTTCGGCGTCGGCGATCTCCGCCACGGCCTGGTCGGACAGGTCGAGGATGCCGGAGATCAGATCGCTGTACGAAGTCAGGACCGAATCCGCCGACGAGTTCGAGAACTCACCCGAATAACGCAGCCCGGGCAGCGCGTCGAGCCGTGACTGCGCCTCTTTCAGTTCCGCGGCACTGGCCGGGGACAACATGGACTGCTGTTCGGCAAGGTTCTGCGCGAACGCCCCGGCCGCTTGGTCCACGCGACTGCGCTGGTCGCGGACCTCGTCCAGTCCGGTCCGCCGTTCCCCGGCCACATAGCGAACGGTCAGGTCCCGCTCACGCTGCAGCTCGCTGACCACCGCGTTGACACCCGCGTCGACCCGGCTGTGCGCGGCCAGTTCGACGAGTTGGCCGGCATGCTCCAGATCGGCGCGCACGTGCAGGCTGATGAGCGCGAGGACGGTCAGCATCGGGATGAGCAGGACGGCGATCAGTTTGGTGCGCAGTCGCCAGTTCCGCAGCCGCCACCGGCTGCCTGCCCGGGTGTCCGGTCGCCGGTCCAGCGCCTCATCGCTTTCGGGACGCTTGTACCGCCGGGCCACCTGACTTCCTTCTCTAGCCGTCTTTGCCGGTCTCGGATCGGCACCGGCAGAGTCGCCAACCCCCGAGAGGGTAGCGACCCCGGACACACAGGCCCCGCCCGCGCTGCTCGTGATGCAGTCCGTCGGCGATCGTATTGGCCGCGGACCGCCCGCTCCACCCACGACGCGAAATCTTTCGCTGGGCGAGACGTCGTGTACCGACCGTGGCGTTCCGCCGTGTGTGCCAGGCCACGCCCTACTTCGCGCCGACTCCGCCGAACCCGCCGGCCAGCAACGCGAAAGCCTCCTCCGCAGCCGTCTTCGCCTGCGGAAAGACTTGGTCGGCAGGCTTTCCCGCCGAGACGGCCCGGTGGTTCTCCTGCGCCAGCTCCGAGAGCACCGCGACGATGGCCGCCGCGGCCATCCGCGCCTCGACGTCCCCGACCGCGGCGGTCTCGACGAGAGCTTCGGCCAAGGCCGCCGAAGCGATGTGGTTGAACTCCAGCATCCGGGCGAGCAGGCTCGACGTGGCGTAGATCATCCGGTACAGCGCGAGAACCTCGGGTTGGTCGTTGAGACCCGTGATCGGATCCCTCCGGTCGAGCCCGTCGAAAAAACGGTCGCGGAGCGCGTCCAACGGTGCCTGACCGTCCGGCCGGCCGCGAACCACCCGCGCGCTTTCCGTCTCGTGATCGGCGAACCGGTGCACGACCAGCGCTTCCTTCGTCGGGAAGTACGCGAAGAGCGTGCGACGCGACACTTCCGCCGCGTCGGCGATCTGCGCGATCGACACCTGGTCGAACCCGTGCTCGAAGAACAGCTCGATCGCCGCGTTCGAGATGGCTTCGCGCGTGCGCTGCTTCTTCCGCTCACGGAGGCCGCCTGCTTCGTTCACCAGTCCAGACTACCAATCTCCTTTCACTCAGTGCTACTCTGCACTCAGTCTACTTTTGCACCGAGGAGGACTTGTGGACGCCGACGTGATCATCGCGGGAGCCGGCCCGACCGGGCTGGCCCTCGCCTGCGAACTCGCGCTGGCCGGGGCCTCGACCGTCGTGATCGAGCCCCTGACCGAGCGCATCGAGCAGACCAAGGGCGGCACGATCCAGCCCCGCACCGCGGAACTGCTCGAACTGCGCGGCCTGTTCGACGCCATGCGAGCACGGGCTCACGAGCGTGAACCGGTCGGCGGCCACTTCGCGACGCTGCCCGTACCGCTGGACTACTCGGTCTGGCCGACCCGTCACCCCTTTCCGCTCTCCATCCGCCAGGACCTCGTCGAGGAGGTGCTGGAGCAGGCCGCCCTCACCCGTGGCGCCGAACTCCGGCGAGGCCACCCGGTCACTGCCGTCGAACAGGACGCCGACGGCGTGACCGTCACGGTGGCCGACCGCACCCTCCGCGCGCGCTATCTCGTCGCCTGCGACGGTGGGCACAGCACCGTCCGCAAACTGCTTCGTCTCCCCTTCCCCGGCCGGCCCGGCACCTACCAGGCCGTGCTCGCCGAAATCAGGCTCGCCTCGGTGTCCCCGCTCGTGCCCGAGCGGTCCGGGCACATCAGCGATCTGACGCGGACAGCCAACGGCTACTGGTCGATGTTCGTGCCCGTCGGTGGTGACCGCTATCGGTTCACGTTCGCCGGGGAGACCCAGGCCACGGCCTCCGGCCCGGTGCCGGAGAGCGAGATCGTCGAAGCCCTGACCGCGGTCTACGGCGAGGACGTCCGGCTGGCGCAGGTCCTCACCGCGTCCCGCTGGAGCGATGCGACACGACAGCTCGAGCAGTACCGGCACGGCCGGGTCCTGTTCGCCGGCGACGCGGCGCACATCCACCCCCCGCTGGGCGGCCAGGGCCTGAACCTCGGCGTGCAGGACGCCGTCAACCTGGGCTGGAAGCTGGCGGCCACCCTGCACGGCTGGGCCCCGGACAACCTGCTGGACACCTACCAGCAGGAACGGCACCCCGCGGCTGCTCGGGTGCTGCACCACACCTCGGCCCAGCGCGTGCTCGCGACGCCGCACCCGTCCGAAGACGTCGCCGCGCTGCGCGACATCTTCATCGACCTCCTGCGCCTGCCCGACGCCAACCGGCACCTGGCCGGGATGATGTCCGGTTTGGACACCGCGGACCGCGTGCCTGATGCCGACCTCGTCACCGACCATGGCACCACTCGCCTGTCCGCCCTGTTGCGCACCGGCCGGGGCCTCCTGCTCGACCTCACCGGCGATCACCCACTGCCGCCGGGCTGGGCCGACCGCGTCGACCGCGTCCGGGCCAAACCGGACAATCAGCTCACCGACCCGGCACTGCTCATCCGTCCGGACGGGTACCGGTGCTGGTCACCCGGCGGCGGACCTCTGGACGCGGCTCTGGCCCGTTGGTTCGGCGCCGCGAACGACCAGAACGGCCAGGACCTCAGCAACGCCGTATAAAGGAATACGTGACCGATGGCCCGTTGATCGTCCAATCCGACAAGACCGTGCTGCTCGAAGTCGACCACGCCATGGCCGACGACGCCCGGATCGCGATCGCCCCGTTCGCCGAGCTGGAACGGGCCCCCGAGCACGTGCACACCTACCGGGTCACCCCTCTCGCGTTGTGGAACGCCCGTGCGGCGGGCCATGACGCCGAGCAGGTGGTCGACGCACTGACCACGTACTCGCGGTTCCCGGTGCCGCAGCCCCTGCTGATCGACATCATCGACACGATGGCCCGCTTCGGCCGGCTGCAGATCGCCAACAATCCCGCACACGGTCTCGTGATGACCACGACCGACCGCGCCGTGCTGGAAGAGGTGCTGCGCCACAAGAAGATCAGCCCGATGCTGGGCACACGCATCGACGACGACACCGTCGCGGTGCACCCCTCGGAGCGGGGACGGCTCAAGCAGGCGCTGCTCAAGGTCGGGTGGCCCGCCGAAGACCTGGCCGGCTACGTCGACGGCGAAGCGCATCCGATGCACCTCGCCGAAACCGGCTGGGGCCTGCGGGACTACCAGCGGCAGGCCGCGGAGGCGTTCTGGGCGGGCGGCTCCGGCGTGGTCGTGCTGCCCTGCGGCGCGGGCAAGACCCTCGTCGGCGCCGCCGCGATGGCGCGCGCGCAGGCGACGACACTCATCCTGGTCACCAACACGGTGGCCGGGCGGCAGTGGAAGCGCGAACTGGTGGCCCGTACCTCGCTGACCGAGGACGAGATCGGCGAGTACTCCGGCGAGAAGAAGGAGATCCGCCCGGTCACCATCGCGACGTACCAGGTGATCACCCGCAAGTCGAAGGGCGAGTACAAGCACCTGGAACTGTTCGACTCGCGGGACTGGGGCCTGGTCGTCTACGACGAGGTGCACCTGCTGCCGGCGCCGGTGTTCCGGATGACCGCCGACCTCCAGTCCCGTCGGCGCCTCGGGCTCACGGCGACGCTGGTACGCGAGGACGGCAGGGAGGGCGACGTCTTCTCGCTCATCGGCCCCAAGCGCTACGACGCGCCCTGGCGGGACATCGAGGCGCAGGGATGGATCGCGCCCGCCGAGTGCATCGAGGTGCGGGTGACCCTCACCGACAACGAGCGCCTGCTCTACGCCACGGCCGAAGCCGAGGACAAGTACAAGTTGGCGGCGACCGCCAGGACGAAAATCCCGGTCGTGCGGTCCATTCTGGACAAGCACGCCGGCGACCAGACGCTCGTCATCGGCGCCTACCTCGACCAGCTCGAGGAACTGGGAGCCGAGCTGGACGCGCCGGTGATCCAGGGATCCACCCGGAACAAGGAACGCGAGGCGCTGTTCGACGCGTTCCGGCGCGGCGAGATCGACAAACTCGTCGTGTCCAAGGTCGCGAACTTCTCGATCGACCTGCCGGAGGCCACCGTCGCCATCCAGGTCTCGGGAACCTTCGGATCCCGGCAGGAGGAGGCGCAGCGGCTCGGCAGGCTCCTGCGCCCCAAGGCCGACGGCAGGCAGGCGCACTTCTACTCGGTCGTCTCGCGCGACACGCTCGACACCGAGTACGCCGCCCACCGGCAACGGTTCCTCGCCGAGCAGGGCTACGCGTACACGATCCACGACGCGGACGCCTACCTGTAACGCCGCGCGGGCAACGATTCCCGCGGCCAGGCATAGAGCGGGACGGATGGTGGAACCCCTGTCCCGTGGTGGCGGCAGGAGTGGTCTTCGTCGTCGTGGCGCTCCTCGTGGCGGCTGCGGCGGTGGTGCGGCGTTCGCGGGACGCGAGCCCGGCGGGCCTGCGTCGCGTGTCGCGGGCGTGGGCGTGGACGGGTTTCGTGCTGGCCGCGGTGCCGAGCACGGTGTGGCTGGTCCTGTGGCTCTCCGGCGGTGAAGCGAAGGCGCTGACAGGCCTCGGCGGCCTGGTGTTGTCCGCCGCGCCGGTCGTGGCCGCGTACCGCTTCCCGCGTCTGGTGCCGGTGTCATTGGTTCTCTGTCTCCTGGCTTCGATCTCGATGGGGATCACGTGGCGGCACCTGTACGTGTTGCTGCCGCTCGCGGTGGCGCTGACCGGGGTCTGGCTACTGGCCCTCGGCACGCACCTGCGTGCATCGACGGACCGGAAAACCCCAGCTCAGGAGCGGGATACGACCCGCCCATGACCGAAGCTACCACGGATCTCGAACACCCGTTCGACCATTCGAGTGAAGCGGCGAAAACTGATCCTCGGGACCCGAAACTGTCGTACCCTCGAACTACTGTTCGACCTCATCGACGCCATCCATCCCGAGGAGGTCCCGTGACCACCGCAGCCACACCCGAAGAAAGCCTCTTCACCGAGCCCCTCCCGGGCATCGACCTGCCGTCCGGCCGGTGGGTCGGGCCGATGTGGGTCTCGGCGGGCGCACTGACCGATTCCGGCCTCTACCGGGCCTGTGTCGCCGAGTTCGAACGCTCGGGTCTGTGGCCCGTCCTGATCCCGCACGACCCGCGGTTCGACGCCAACGGCGAGGACTGGCTGGTCGACCGGGGCCGGCTCGCACCGGCCGTGCACCGCGTCGACGATGTCGACGTGGGCGAAACGCTGGCACGGTGGTGGGATCCGTTCTGTTGTCCGAACGGGACGGGTTGCCTGCGACCGTACGGTGCGAACTTTCCCGGACTGGCCAAGAAATCCTCGCTGCGGGTGGATCCGTTCGCCGAGGCGGGCAACACCGGCTCGATCCTCGCCCGGCGTGGGCCCTACCGGCTGGCACTGGTGCCCGTCGACCGGCCCGCCGACATCCCCGCGACGCTCGGCTGGACCGGGATGATCAAGTCGACCGACCAGGTGGCGGCGCTGTCCGCGGTGCTGCGCAGCTGGGAAGAGCGCTTCGGGGCCACGCTCATCGTGCTCGGATTCGACGAGCTGGAGTTCTCGGTGGCGGCGCCACCACGCAACCAGGGCCGGTCGCTCATCCTCGCCGCCGAGCACCGAGCGTTCAGCCTGCGGAGCTTCTCCGGCCAGCCGGGCACGCTCCGGGAGTACGCCGCGGGACTGGAGCACCGGCGCCATTGGAGGTTCTCCTGGGACTGACCAACGGAAGAAGGAGGTCACCATCGCCGAGATCCGGGTCGGCACTTCGGGCTGGCGGTACCCGCCGTGGCGGGGCACGTTCTACCCGAAGGGCCTGGTGCAGCGCCGCGAGCTGGAGTACCTCTCGCGGCAGGTGAACTCCGCGGAGATCAACGGTTCGTTCTACTCACTCCAGCGCCCGGAGCGGTACCGCGCCTGGGTGGAGCAGACGCCGGACGACTTCGTGTTCGCCGTGAAGGGCGGCCGCTTCATCACCCACATGAAGCGTCTGCGGGACACGGAAACCCCCCTGGCCAACTTCTTCGCCTCGGGAGTGCTCGCGCTGGGCCACAAGCTCGGGCCGATCCTGTGGCAGCTGCCCGCGAACTTCGCATTCGAGCCCGACCGGTTCGACAGGTTTTTCCGGACCCTGCCCCGCGATACCCACGCGGCAGCGGTGCTGGCCGGGAAGCACGACGACAAACTGAAGGGAGAGGCCCATACGGACACCGGGAAGAACCGGCGGCTCCGTTACGCGCTCGAACCGCGACATCCGAGCTTTCATTCGGACGAGTGCCGGAAGCTGTTGCAGGACAACAACATCGCCCTGGTTGCGGCTGATTCGGCCGGAACCTGGCCCAGCTTCGAGGAGGTGACCGCGGACTTCGTCTACGTCCGGCTACACGGTGACGAGGAACTCTACGCGAGCGGGTACACCGGGAAGGCCCTGGACGAGTGGGCCGACAAGATCCGCCGATGGCGGCGGCGCGGCAAGAAGACGAGCGACGCGTACGTGTACTTCGACAACGACATCAAGGTGAAGGCGCCCGGAGACGCCATCTCGCTCGCGACCCGGCTGGGGGTCGAGGGCCGCCCGATCGACCTGCCGTCCTGACAAGTCGACCGGGCGTCCTGAGAATGGGTCCGCGCCGGACCGGGCTGAGCGCTGACAGCCCGGACGGCGGCCGGGTCAGACGCTCTTCGCCTGGGCGCGGTGCTTGCCCTCCGCGATCTCCTCGACGAGCTTGCCGCAGAAGGCGGGCAGGTCGTCGGGCTTGCGGCTGGTGACGAAGCCGGAGTCGGTCACGACCTCCTCGTCCACCCACTCGGCACCGGCGTTGCGCAGATCGGTCTGCAGGCTCGGCCAGGAGGTCATCCGGCGGCCGCGCACCACGTCGGCCTCGATGAGGGTCCACGGCGCGTGGCAGATCGCCGCGACGGGCTTCTGCTGGGAGAAGAACCCGCGCACGAAGCGGACCGCGTCCGGATCGGTGCGCAGGAAGTCGGGGTTCGCCACGCCGCCCGGCAGGACGAGCGCGTCGAAGTCGTCCGGCGAGACGTCGGTGACGACCTTGTCGACCGGGAAGGTGTCAGCCTTGTCGAGGTGGTTGAACGCCTGGATGCTGCCCGGCGAAGTGGACACCAGCTCCGGCTGGCCGCCCGCGTCCTGGACCGCCTTCCAGGGCTCGGTCAGCTCGACCTGCTCGGTGCCCTCGGGTGCCACGACGAAGGCCACTCGCTTACCGGAGAGTGTGTTCGCCACGATTGCCCTCCTTCCGTTCAGGGGATTCAGTCCGTGAACTACCCGCGCTACGACGGGAGCGAAACATCCGGACGTACGATGGGGGCGAGCCGATCGGGTGGCAGTCGGAGGGTTCGATGACGAACGCGGCAGCCGACGAAGGACCTGGCCACGGCCCGCATTTCGTGCAGGCCGTCGGTCGCGCGTTCGCGATCCTCGGGTGTTTCGGGGCGGACAGTCCCGCGTTGACGGCGAGTGCCGCGGCCAAGCGGACCGGTCTGGACCGGGCCACCGCGAGACGGCTGCTACTCACCCTCACCGACCTGGGTTACGTGCGTTACGACGGCCAGGCGTTCCGGCTCACGCCACGGACGCTGGATCTGGGGTACGGGTACCTGTCGGGGCTCGCGCTGCCCGAGATCGCGCACCCGCACCTGCACGATCTCGCACACAGGCTGGCCGAGACGGCATCGCTGACCGTGCTCGACGCGGGTGACGTGGTCCATCTCGCCGTCGTGCCCGGGCACCGGCATGGTCCGCCCACGCTGACCGTCGGCACACGCCAACCGGCTCACCCGACGTCGGGTGGCAGGGTGCTGCTCGCGGGCCTGCCCGAGGAGGACCTCGCCCGATGGCTGGACTCGGTCCAGGACGTTCCCGGCTTGCTCATCGAGATCGAGCAGGTCCGGGAACGCGGGTGGTCGATGGCGGAGCACGACCTCGGCGGGGGCCTGCGAGCGGTCGCGGCACCCGTGCGGCACCGCCGCGGGCGGGTGATCGCGGCGGTCAACGCGACGGTGCACCCGGACCGGCTCGGTCACGGCGTGGTGGAGCGGAACTACGTGCCCGAGCTGTTGCGCGCAGCCTGGTCGATCGAGGCGGACCTGGCGAAGCTTCCGGAGTGAGGTGCCTCAGTCGAAGCTGATCCAGGACTTGCCCGCAACCGACCGGACCGACGCGAACGCCTCGGCCGACTCCTCGAGCGGGAAGCGGGCCTGCAGCACCTTTCCCGGGCGGACGTCGTCACGGTTGAGCAGGTCGACGGTCGTCTCGAAGTCGACCGGGTGGTCGTAGATCAGCGATCCCTTCAGCGTGTGCTGGTGGTAGACGAGGTCGGCGCTGGTCAGTTCGAGGGGACGCGAGTCGATCCCGACGAGCAGGGCTGTGCCGCCGCGGCGCAGTCGTGCCAGCCCGGCGCGAAGTGCCTGCGGAACACCGGAGGTCTCGAAGACCAGATCGAACTCGCCCTCGGCGTCGGTCTCGGCACCGAACGAATGGGCCAGGTCCGCGCGTCCCTCGTGCGGCTCCTGAACGGCGACCGTCGCGCCGAGCGCGCGCAACGCGAGGCACAGCAGGAGCCCCTGCGATCCAGCGCCGACCACCAGCACGCGCTGACCAGGGCCGACATCTGACCGGCGGATGGCCGAACGGGCGACGGTCAGTGCCTCGGTGCAGACGAGATCCTCGAGGGCGACCGTTTCCGCCGCCGGCCAGGTGAACTCCGCCGGAACGGCCACGTACTCGGCCAGCAGACCCGGATGGTTCATGCCGACGATCACCCGAGCAGTGCAAGCGGAAGTGAAACCGCTGGCGCAAGCCGCGCACCGGCCGCAACAGTAGTTCGGCTCGATGGCGACCTGCTGCCCCACGGCCCGGTCCGCAACGTCCGCGCCGACAGCCACGATCTCGCCGACCCCTTCGTGCCCCATCAGCCACGGCCGCTCCGGCACCTCGCGCGCGCCGCGATAAACGCCCAGGTCCGACCCGCACAGCCCCAACCCCCGCATGCGCACGAGCACGTCGCGGGGCCCGACCTCGGGTTCCGGCAGGTTGACGAGCCGCAGCACTTCTGGCTCGGCCAGCACAACGGCCTTCATCACTTACCTCCACGTGTCCGCACTTCGCATGCTAACCGCTAATTAACCATCCAGTCCATTAGCTGCCTGCGGGTGGGAAGCAGCTTCGACGTCGGGCAGGGTCGGCTCCAAGCCGGCCCTGCCCGACTGGACAGCTGGCATGAGCGGCAGGGTGGCTGGGGTGAGCGGCATGGCGGGGTGGAGTGAGCAGGGGTGGGCTGAGGTCGGTCGGTCCGGGGGCAATCGGGTCCGCTCGCCGCGTTGGGCGGAGTGACATTCGTGGAGCCGCCAGAGACGAGTGCGGCGCTGGGCCGAGCGGCGGTGTCAGGTGGAAGCAGCGAGAGCTGGGCGGGGTTGAGCGTCCCAGCAGCACCACCGCGAAGTGGCGCCAGCAGCTCCGGAACAGCGTGACATCCACGGCCCCGGTTACTGGGCGACCAGAACAGCACTGAGCAGCCCGGCCCGGCAGCCGTGCGACGATGGGGGCGTGAGTGAGCCTCTGGTGTACGCGATCCCCCTCCGCAACAGGTTCCGGGGGGTCACCGTGCGCGAAGGGGTTCTTGTGCGCGGCCCCGCGGGCTGGGGCGAGTTCTGTCCCTTCGCCGACTATGGCGATCAGGAGAGCGTGCCATGGCTGCGGGCCGCGTTGGAGGCGTCTCGCGAGGGGTGGCCGGCGCCGGTGCGGCGCCGGGTCGAGGTCAACACCACTGTGCCTGTCGTCGAGGCCGAGAAGGCGTACCAGTTGGCCGCCGAGTCCGGGTGCCGTACGGCCAAGGTGAAGGTCGCGGATCCACGTACGTCCCTTTCGGACGATTGTGATCGCGTCGCGGCGGTGCGGGATGCTCTGGGCAGCAACGGGGCCATCCGCGTGGACGCCAATGCCGCCTGGGACGTCGACACCGCCGTGAAGGCCGTCCGGGAGCTCGACAAGGCCGCCGGGGGCCTCGAATACGTCGAGCAGCCCTGTCCGTCCATCGACGAACTCGCTGCCGTACGCAGGAAAACCGACGTGCGCATCGCGGCGGACGAGTCCATCCGGCGGGCCGAGGATCCGCTCCGGGTGGCCGTCGCGAACGCCGCCGATGTCGCCGTCATCAAGGTCGCTCCCCTCGGCGGAGTCCGGCGGGCACTGCAGGTCGCCGAAGCGTGCGGGCTTCCGTGTGTCGTCTCCTCGGCCGTCGAGACCAGCGTCGGGCTCGCGGCCGGGCTCGCGCTCGCCGGGGCCCTTCCCGAACTCGACTTCGCGTGCGGGCTGGGCACGATGTCCCTGCTGACGAGTGACACCACCAGCGCGGCACTGTCCCCTGTGGACGGTTATCTGCCCGTTCTGACCACCCCTCCGGAGCCGGACCGGGCGCACGAAAACGAGGCGGACGACGCCACCGCAGAACAGTGGCGACGTCGCCTCGACCGCGTCTCCCAGCTGGTGAACAGCTAGGCGACAGCCTCGTCGGCGTCGGCCGACGCTCCCGATTCACGCACCGGCAACGTGTCGAACACCGCGGGCGGTTCGCGCCACTGGTCCGGCGCCAGGCCCCGCGCCGCGCGCCACACGCGTTGCGGTGTGGCCGGCATGTCGATGTGCCGCACACCGAGGTGCGCCAGGGCGTCGACCACCGCGTTCTGCACCGCCGGGGTCGAGCCGACCGTCGCCGACTCGCCGATTCCCTTGGCGCCCAGCGGGTTCCGGTCCGTCAGCGTCTCCGTGTTCGACACCTCCAGCGCCGGCACGTCGGCCGCCGAGGGCAGGTGGTAGTCGGCGAACGTGGCTGTCACGGGGTTGCCGTCCTCGTCGTAGGACACCTGCTCCCACAGCGCCTGGGCGATCCCCTGCACCGCCCCGCCGTGCTGCTGCCCGCGCACGATCATCGGGTTCAGCACGCGCCCGCAGTCGTCCACGGCGATGTGCCGCAACGGTTTCACGAAACCCGTCTCGACATCCACTTCGACCACCGACACGTGCGCCCCGAACGGGAACGTCGCCCCGTCCGGCTTGAAGTCCGTCGTCTCCGCCAGCGGGCGCCCCTCCGCCGAAGCCGCCTCGGCCAGTTCGGCCCAGCCGATCGTCGCCTGCGGGACGCCCGCCACGCCGAGACGGCCATCCGCCAGAACGATGTCGTCCACGCCCGCCTCCAGACGCGAGGCGGCCAGCTCCCGCGCGCGCTCCAGTACCAGGCCCGCCGCCTCACGCACCGCGCTTCCGCCCACCTGCAGCGAACGCGACCCACCCGTTCCGGCGCCGCGCGGCACCGCGGCCGTATCGGACTGCACGAACTCGACCGACTCCAGCGGAATCCCCAGCGCGTCGGACACGAGCATCGCGAACGATGTCGCGTGCCCCTGCCCGTGCCCGGACGTGCCGACCTTGATGGCCGCCGTCCCGTCCGCCCGGACCTCCACGGAAGCGAACTCGCCGCTGCCACCGCCGGTGATCTCGACGTACGCGCTCACGCCGATGCCCAGCAACCGCGGCTCGCCCGCCGAGATCCGCCGCTTCTGCTCGGCACGCAGCTCGTCGTAACCGGCCACCTCCAGGGCTTTGCGCAACGGCACGTCGTAGTCGCCACTGTCGTAGCTCGCACCGCTGAACGTCGTGTACGGGAACTCCTCCGGGCGCAGGAAGTTGCGCCGCCGGATCTCCGCCGGGTCCATCTCCAGCTCGGCCGCGGCCAGATCCATCAGCCGCTCCAGCATCGCCGTCGCCTCCGGGCGCCCCGCGCCGCGGAACGCCCCGACCGGCGCGGTGTTGGTGAGCGCGGCGATCGCGGCGTAGCTGATCTCCGGGATGCGGTACACGCCCTGCGCCATCGTGCGTGTCGGCCCGAGCGCGAGCCCACCACCGAAACCGGCGTAGGCACCCGCGTCGCCGATCACCCGGCACCGCAGGCCGACGATCGTTCCGTCCCGGCGCACCCCGAGTTCGGCGTACTGCACCTGCGCGCGCCCCTGCGGCGACGCCTGCAGGTTCTCCGATCGGGTCTCCGTCCACTTCGCCGGACGCCCGAACCGGCGGGCCGCCTCGATCACGACCGCGTGCTCGGCGATGACCCCGACCTTGCCGCCGAACGCACCTCCGACGTGGGGCGCCACCACCCGGATCCGGTCGCGGTCGTAGCCGAACAGCTTGGCCGCGGCCGCCCGGAAACCGTGCGGCATCTGGGTCGACACGTAAACCGTCAGGTCGAACTCGTCATCACCGGGCAGGGCCACGATCGCGTTGCCCTCCATCGGCGCGACCGCCAGCCGCTGGTTCTCGATCCTGGCCCGGACCACCACGTCGGCACCGTCGAGCACCTCGGCACCGGCCTCGTCCCGTTGACCCGCCGCGATGTTCGAGCCGATGTCCGGGAACTGCACCGGCGCACCGGGCTCCAGCGCCTGCTCCACGTCCACCGCGGCAGGCAGCGGTTCGTAGTCCACGTCGACGAGTTCGAGCGCGTCCGCCGCTGCCGTCGCGCTCTCGGCGACGATGGCAGCCACCGGTTCCCCGGCGAACCGGACGCGGTCGGAAGCCAGCGCGTACCGCTTCGCGTGCGGGTTGAGGTCCATGAAGACCGGCAGTTCGGCCAGGTCCAGATCCGCGGCGGTGTAGACCGCGAGCACCCCGGGCGCCGCGGCGGCCTCCGTGGTGTCGATGCCGTTGATCAGCGCGTGCGCGAACGGCGAACGTACAAAAGCGACGTAGCAGACGCCCTCGAACTTCAGGTTGTCGACGAAGGTTCCACGACCACGTACCAGATCCGGGTCCTCGACCCGCCGGACCTCGGTACCGAGCAAAGATCCCGCCATGTGATCGACCCTATACACACCCGAGGTCCCCGAACCAGGTTTTCCGGGTCCACTCGGGGTTGGTCCCCGATGTGCGCGACGCCCGCGCGACCCAGGATGGGGGCATGACGAACAACGTGACCACTGGGAAACTCCGCCGCAGCACGACCGACAAGTGGATCGCCGGTGTCTGCGGCGGCTGGGCCCAGCTGCTCGGCGTCGACGCCGCGATCATCCGCATCGTCCTCGCCGCCGCGACGCTGCTCGGGTTCGGCGCGCCGATCCTGATCTACGCGATCTGCTGGGCCGTCATGCCTCGGGACTGAACAGCAAAAAGCCCGGATGCGCGCGAGGCGCACCCGGGCTTCCGCCTGGACTCAGGAGATCAGAAGTCCATGCCGCCCATGCCACCGGTCGGGTCACCGGCCGGAGCGGCGGCAGCCTTCTCCGGCTTGTCGGCGACGACGGCCTCGGTGGTCAGGAACAGGCCCGCGATCGAAGCCGCGTTCTGCAGCGCCGAACGGGTCACCTTCGTCGGGTCCGGAACGCCGGCCTTGAGCAGGTCCTCGTAGTCACCGGTCGCGGCGTTGAGGCCGTGGCCGGAGGGCAGGTTGCGGACCTTCTCCGCCACGACGCCGCCCTCGAGACCGCTGTTGACGGCGATCTGCTTGAGCGGGGCCTCGACGGCGACGCGCACGATGTTCGCGCCCGTGGCCTCGTCACCCGACAGCTTCAGGCCCGCGAACGCGGCCTCGGCGGCCTGCAGCAGAGCCACGCCACCACCGGCGACGATGCCCTCCTCGACGGCGGCCTTGGCGTTGCGCACCGCGTCCTCGATGCGGTGCTTGCGCTCCTTGAGCTCGACCTCGGTGGCGGCACCGGCCTTGATGACGGCCACGCCGCCGGCCAGCTTCGCCAGACGCTCCTGGAGCTTCTCGCGGTCGTAGTCCGAGTCCGAGTTCTCGATCTCGGCGCGGATCTGGTTCACGCGACCCTGGATCTGGTCCGCGTCGCCCGCACCCTCGACGATGGTCGTCTCGTCCTTGGTGATGACGGCCTTGCGGGCCTTGCCCAGCAGGTTCAGGTCCGCGTTCTCCAGCTTGAGGCCCACGTCCTCGGAGATGACCTGGCCACCGGTCAGGATCGCGATGTCCTGCAGGATCGCCTTGCGGCGGTCACCGAAGCCGGGCGCCTTGACGGCGACGGACTTGAAGGTGCCGCGGATCTTGTTGACGACCAGCGTGGCCAGGGCCTCGCCCTCGACGTCCTCGGAGATGATCAGCAGCGGCTTGCCCGACTGCATGACCTTCTCCAGGACCGGGAGCATGTCCTTGACGTTGGAGATCTTCGAGCCGAACAGGAGGATGTAGGGGTCCTCCAGGACGGCTTCCTGACGCTCGGCGTCGGTGACGAAGTAGCCCGAGATGTAGCCCTTGTCGAAGCGCATACCCTCGGTGAGCTCCAGCTCGAGCCCGAAGGTGTTCGACTCCTCGACGGTGACGACGCCTTCCTTGCCGACCTTGTCCAGCGCCTCGGCGATCAGCTCACCGATGGTGCGGTCCGCGGCGGAGATCGACGCGGTGGCGGCGATCTGCTCCTTGGTCTCGACCTCGGTGGCGGCCTTGTGCAGCTGCTCGACGACGGCCTCGACGGCCTGCTCGATGCCCCGCTTCAGGGCGATCGGGTCGGCGCCGGCGGCGACGTTGCGCAGGCCCTCGCGCACGAGCGCCTGGGCCAGCACGGTGGCGGTGGTGGTGCCGTCACCCGCGACGTCGTCGGTCTTCTTGGCAACTTCCTTGACGAGCTCGGCCCCGATCTTCTCCCACGGGTCCTCGAGCTCGATCTCCTTGGCGATGGAGACACCGTCGTTGGTGATCGTCGGCGCGCCCCACTTCTTTTCGAGCACGACGTTGCGGCCACGGGGGCCAAGCGTCACCTTGACGGCATCGGCGAGGGTGTTGAGCCCGCGCTCGAGTCCGCGGCGGGCGTCCTCGTCGAACGCGATCAGTTTGGCCATTGCGGTGTTGTCCTCCGGTATAGGTCGCTGCCACGACCCGCTTCAGGACTGGCAGCAGGACACTTAGCTCGGCCAGGCTCGGTGCCCGCGACGGACGACCTGTTCGGAGCCCCGAACCGGCCTCACCGTCCCGACCATGTGCTTCTGGCACTCGACACTGCCGAGTGCCAACGCCTGTTTAGCACTCTCCGGATGCGAGTGCAAGAACAGCACGTCAGGAGCTCGGCCGGATGGAGATCGTCGCCGGGGGCGGGCCGCCGCCGGTGGACTGCGCGGTCGATCCGCCGGACGGGCCGACGGGAATGTTGGGCGCGGTGGTCGGCGCGGGCGAGGTGCCGCTGTCCCGGTTCACCAGTACGAGCGTGACGACGACGGCCGCCACCACGACCAGACCCGCGATGCCCGCCCACAGCCACTTGAGGCCGCCGCTCCGCTTCGGCGGGGCGTAGCCGTAGGGCTGCTGGGGCGGGTAGCCCGACTGCTGGTACTGCTGCCAGCCCTGCTGCTGCTGCTGCGCGGCCCAGTTCTGGGGCGGGGTGTTCGGCGCGAACCGGGGTGGCATCGGCATGCCGGGGTGACTCTGCATCCCCGGGTTGCCGTAGGGGCCACCTGGGTGCGGCTGGCCCGGTTGTCCCGGAGGAAGCGGGCCCTGGCCGCCCTGCGGGCCGGGCTGGTTCTGCGGACCCGGCTGACCGGGGCCGTGCGGCCCGGCTTGGCCGCCCTGTCCCGGCTGACCGGGGAGACCGCCCTGGCCCGGTCCGCCCCGGGCGGGCTGACCGGCCCGGCCGGGCTGACCCTGACCTGACTGCCCCGGCTGGCCCTGCGGTGGGTACGGCTGCATTCCGGCCTCCCGTTGGGCCTCGGCCTGGGGCGGGCCCGGCGGTGTGGTCGAAGCGGCGGCCGGGCCGAGCGCCTTGCGCGCCGCGGTGATCAGCTCGACGCAGTTGTCGTAGCGGTCCGGCGGGTTCTTGGCCATCCCCTTGCGCACGACCTCGTCGACGCCGGCGGGCAGCCCGACGACGCCGGAGACGGCGGGTGGTTCGACGGCCAGATGTCCCTTGATGACCGTCGGCACGTCGCCGCTGAACGGGGGCTGGCCGGTGAGGCACGCGTACAGCACGCACGCCAGCGCGTACTGGTCGGTGCGCCCGTCCAGCGGTTCCCCGCGCAGGTGTTCGGGCGCGGCGTAGGTCGGCGACCCGAGGAAGTCGCCACCGCGGGTGCGATGTCCCGTGGCACCGCGCCGGGTCAGCCCGAAGTCGGCCACGTAGACGTGCTCGCGCGCCGACTCCCGGCTGGTGACCAGCACGTTGGCCGGTTTGACGTCCAGGTGGACGAGCCCGCGTTCGTGCAGGCAGTCCAGTGCGTCGGCGACCTGGTCGAGCAGCCTGAGCGCGCGGTCGGGCGCGATCGGCCCGCCCGCGATGAGGCTCGCCAGATCGGCACCGTCGACCAGGCGCATGGCGATGTAGAGCATCCCGTCGAGTTCACCGAAGTCGTACAGCGGTACGACGTTCGCGTGGTCCACGGCGGAGGTGTTGCGCGCCTCGTCCACGAAACGTTCGCGGAACTCGGCGTCGGCACCCAGGTGCTCGCCGATCACCTTCAGGGCCACCTTGCGACCGAGCCGCACGTCGGTGGCCTTGTACATGACGCTCATGCCACCCTTGCCGAGCACACCGTCGATGCGGTAGTTGCCCAGCCGGCGACCGGTGAGGTCCCCCGACACATCGCCTGTCACACGGGGCAGCCTACTGCCGGCCGCTAGGACACCTTGCGGACGTCCGCCGCCTGTGTCCGGCCGTCGCGACCGGACTCGATCTGGAACTCGACCTGATCCCCCTCGTCCAGTGTCCGGAATCCATCCGACTGGATGGCCGAGTAATGCACGAACACATCGGGTCCCTCGGGGGACGCGATGAAGCCGTAGCCCTTTTCGGAATTGAACCACTTGACCGTGCCAACAGCCACGGTTTCCTCCTTGCGAAAAACCACCGGGAGCCGTGCCCGCCCGGCCCCCGAAGTGGAGGTAACGGTACCGGAGAAACGCGCCGGATCAATAAGGTTCAGCGAGATTTACGGGTCTGCACCAAAAGCGATCCCGGTCCGGCGAAGTCGAGCATCAGTCCTTCGCCCGTCCGGATCGACTGCTGCCCCGAAGGGTCCAACGCCCGCAGACGGCACTGCACCTTGTCCGGGTAGGCCAGCAGATGGCCGGGGCGCACGGAAACCAGCTCGCCCGCGGCCAGCTGGAACTGGTCCACCGGACCGGCGCAGGCCAGCACCAGTGGTCCGGTTCCGGCGTAATGGTCGAGGAACCCGTGCTCGGTGCCGAACATCGCCTGCAGGCCCGGCCACGCGTCGGACCGGACCGACGCCGGTCGCGCGAGCACCGCGTCCCGTGCGACGCACCAGCCGGTGCGGCCGTCGAACTCCAGCGGGTAGACGTCACCGGCCCCGGAGGGCGCGAGGTCGAGCCAGCCGCCATCGGCCGGCGCGGTGAACACGGATGGCGACTTCCTGCCGTTCGTCACCTCGGTGAGCCCGAAACTGCTGGCGAACATCGACTCGCCCCTGGCCTGCACCGCCTCGCCGGGACCCAGGATCACTCGGGCGACGCCGAACGCGGGCGTGTGCCGGGTGCGGACCTGCATGCTTCCCCTCCAGATCGACAAGCGGGGGAAGTGTTGCACGGACGCCAGCGCGGGGGAGGATGGTCCGCGTGATTTCCGTGGACACCTACCGCGCCGCCGTCACCGAGCTGCTCGGCGCCGCCCCGCACACCACGCTCCCGCTGGCCGGGTGCGCCGGGCTGGTACTGGCCGAGGACGTCCCCGCCGGCGTCTCGCTGCCGCCGTTCGACAACTCGGCGATGGACGGCTACGCCGTGCGCGCCGTCGATGTCGCCTCCGCGACCGCGGCGACGCCGGTCGAGCTGCCGGTCGCCGGGGACATCCCGGCCGGGCGCACCGACGTGCCGCCGCTGCTGCCGGGCACCGTGCACCGCATCATGACCGGCGCGCCGATGCCGTCGGGCGCGGACGCGGTGGTGAAGGTCGAGGACACCGACGGCGGCACCGAGAAGGTGTCGATCCGTGAGCCCGCCGCGGTGGGCACCCACCTGCGCCGCACCGGTGAGGACGTCGCAGCGGGCACGGTCGCGCTGCGGGCGGGCACGGTGCTCGGGCCCGCGCAGCTCGGGCTGGCCGCCGCGGTCGGGCTGGACCGGCTGACCGTGCACGCGCCGCCCCGGGTGCTGGTCGTGTCGACCGGTTCGGAGCTGGTGACGCCGCCGGGCGAGCTGCGCCACGGCCAGATCTACGAGTCGAACAGCATCATGCTCGCCGCGGGCCTGCGCGGGCTCGGCTGCCGCGTGGACATCGTGCGCAGCGTGGTCGACGACGTCGAGGAGTTCCGCGCGGTCATCGAGCCGCGGCTGGCGGACACCGATCTGGTGGTGACCTCCGGCGGGGTCAGCGCGGGCGCCTACGAGGTGGTGAAGGACGCGCTGACCGGGGCGGGCGTCGAGTTCGTCAAGGTCGCGATGCAGCCCGGCGGACCGCAGGGCAACGGGCGCTGGAACGGGGTGCCTGTGGTGACCCTGCCCGGCAACCCGGTGAGCGTGCTGGTGTCGTTCGAGGTGTTCCTGCGCCCCGCGATCCTGACCGCGCTCGGCCACCGCGACGTCGACCGGCAGCGGGTGCGGGCCCGGCTGACCGAGAGCCTGGATTCGCCAGCGGGACGTCGCCAGTTCCGGCGCGGGTTCTACTCCCACGCGGACGGTGAGGTGACCGGCCGGGTGGGCCCGCGCGGCGGACCGGGCTCCCACCTGCTCAACGCGTTCGCGCACGCCAACTGCCTGATCGAACTCCCGGAGGATGTCGTCGAGGCGCCCGAAGGCAGCGAGGTCGACGTGCTGCTGCTTCCCGATGGTGCTTCAGCGTGACTTCTTGTAACAGTTGCCCTACGGCTGGTTACAAATTCGCTTGCGGAAGCTAAAATTCATCCCCTTGCGTCACCCGCCCGCGCCGGGCCGCTGGGCCGTCGGGGGGTTCAGCGGCCCGGCGCGAAGCACCGGCCGCTTTCGTGCACCGCACCAGGGCCACCGCGGTTTCGGGCGACACCAGACGGGGTAACGGGACACTGTTCACGTCGTCGCGCCATGCCTGGAACAGCTCGGAAAGGCGCTCTTCACGGATGCGCTCCGGGGCCGGCATGACCGTTGTCCTTTCTGCTGTCACTACGGTCCGCGGCCGCCTTCGCGGCACTGCGCGAGCGGCAGGTGGCGGTTTCGACGGGACGCGGAACGGCCCGCGCGGACCTGGCGGTAGCGTGGTTACCCGGATCGGTGATTCGCCACGCCTGGCCTGGCATCACGGACCGGTCACACTCTGGACACGAAAGACCCGGGACTCCGATTCGATGAGCAGCACTGCGCCGGACGAGGCGAGCAATCCGATCACCCATGCCCTGAACCTGGCCCGCGACACACTGCCGCCGATGCACCCCGCGGGGCGGCCGTTCGTCGCCGCCGGGGTGGCGGCCACGCTGCTGCTGCGGCGGGTCTGGAAGCCGCTGGGCGCCGTCGGCGCGCTGGCGACGCTGGCCACCGCGGCGTTCTTCCGCGAGCCGAAGCGGGTGCCGCCGGAACGGGCGGGCCTGGTGCTCGCCGCCGCCGACGGGCTCGTGTCGCTCATCGAGGAGGCCGCGCCGCCGCCCGAGCTGGGCCTGCCCGCCGAGCCGCGGATGCGGGTCAGCGTGTTCCTGTCGGTCTTCGACGTGCACGTCCAGCGCGTGCCCGCGAGCGGGGTCGTCGAACGGGTCGCCTACCGGCCCGGCAAGTTCCTCTCCGCCGACCTGGACAAGGCCAGCGACGACAACGAGCGCAACTCGGTGCTGCTGCGCACCGAGTCCGGGCACGAGCTGGTGGTCGTGCAGATCGCCGGCCTGGTCGCGCGGCGGATCCTGTGCCAGGTCGCCGACGGCGAGAAGGTCGCGGCCGGCGACACCTACGGCCTGATCCGCTTCGGCTCGCGCGTCGACATCTATCTGCCCCCGGGCAGCGAGGTGCTGGTCCGCACGGGTCAGCGGACGATCGGCGGCGAAACACCGCTGGCTGCGCTGCCGGAGCGGGGAGCCTGACAATGGTCCGCGTGATGACACCGTCGGTGCGGCTGCTGCCGAACGCGATCACGGTACTGGCGCTGTGCGCGGGGCTGTCGGCCGCGCAGTTCGCGCTCAACCGCCAGTTCGTGCTGGCGATCGGCGCGATCGGCGTCGCCGCCGTGCTGGACAGCCTGGACGGCCGGATCGCGCGCCTGCTCGACGCGACGTCGAAGATGGGCGCCGAACTGGACTCGCTGTCCGACGCCATCTCCTTCGGTGTCTCACCCGCGCTGGTGCTCTACATCTGGCTCGGCGACACGTCCGGCTTCGGCTGGATCGCCTCGTTGACCTTCGCGGTCTGCATCGTGCTGCGGCTGGCCCGGTTCAACACGTTGCTGGACGTCGAGCAGCCGCCGTACGCGAAGGAGTTCTTCGTCGGTGTGCCCGCTCCGGCGGGTGGTCTCTGCGCCCTGTTGCCGCTGATCCTGACACTGGAGTTCGGCGAGGGCTGGTGGTCCTCCGACGTCGTCGTCTGGCTGTGGACGGTGGCCGTCGCGCTGCTGCTGATCAGCCGGATCCCGACGCTGTCGCTGAAAACGGTCCGGGTCCCGGCGAAGGCCGCCGCGCCGCTGCTGGTGGGCGTCGGCCTCGCGGCGGCCGCGATCATCCAGTACCCGCTGGTCGCGCTGGCCGTCGCGCTGCTGGTCTACCTGGTGCACATCCCCTACGCCGTGCGGCGCTACCACTGGCTGGCCAACCACCCCGAGGCGTGGGGTGTGCCGCTGCGCGAGCGCCGGGCGATCCGGCGCAGCACGAGCCGCCTGCGCCTGCGGCGGCCGAGGTTCCCGCGGGTCGCGGGCAACCAGCGGCTGGCCGTGCGCCGGACCTCGGGGCACGTGGTGCGCGGCGTGCGCACCTACCCGTCGGACAGCCAGGACCGCTCCCGGCGGCGCAGCTGGCGGCGGCTCGGGCTCCGGCAGCGCAACCGCTAAGACAGGCCCCTGATGAACAGGTCGAGCTGGTAGCGGAAGTCCTGGACACAGTCGATCCCGGCCAGTGCGGGCAGGACCCGGTGCAGGTTCGGGTGCCGCCGCGGGCTGACCGTGCGGCGGAACCAGCCGACGGCGGGCTCGTCCCGTTCCGGCGCCAGCCCTCCCGCGCCGACGAGCACCGCACCGAACACCATGCCGATCAGCGACCGGTAGCCGCGGGCCGCGTGGTACTCGTCGAGCCCGGCGTCCAGCAGCGCGCCGAGGATGGCGTCCATCAGCCGGACCGAACCCTCGGACAGCGGGTTGGCCCGCTCGGCGGTCAGCGCGCGAACCACGGCGGGGTGCCGGTTGAGCGTCTCGAACGCGCTCAGCCCGAGCGCGCGCAGCCGCTCGTCCCACGGCAGCCGCGGATCCGGTAGCGCGACCTGCTCGAAGACCCGCGCCGCGACGCCGTCCAGCAGGTCCTGCTTGTTCGCGACGTGGTTGTAGAGCGACATCGCCTCCACGCCCAGTTCGGCCGCGAGCTTGCGCATCGACAGGCCGTTCAGGCCGTTCTCCCCGACCAGCCGCAGTGCCGTGTCGAGCACTCTTTCTCGCGTCAGAGCCACGCCTTACAGTGTAAGTACTTACAGCGTAAGTCTCGGAGAGGACGCGAATGGACGCGAACACGTTGCTGACCACCACCCGCTCGGTGCGGCGCAAGCTGGACCTGGACCGGCCGGTCGAGCCGGAGGTGATCACCGAGTGCCTGCGGATCGCGATGCAAGCGCCGATCGCAGGCAACCGGCTGGGCGCCATCCGCTGGCTCGTGGTCCGCGACCCCGAGCTGAAGGCCCGAATCGCCGAGCCGATCCGCAAGGTCGGCGAGGCCGCCCAGCGCGAGTACGGGCACCTCGTCGCGCCACGCTCGCTGGAGTCGGCGAAGTTCCTGCTGGACAACATCCACCGCGTCCCCGCGCTCGTGCTGGCCTGCCTGGCCGGGCGTCCGGGGGGTGGCAACGCCGAGATGACCGGGTTCTACGGCTCGATCTACCCGGCGATCTGGAGCTTCCAGCTCGCGCTGCGCGCCCGCGGCCTGGGCAGCACGATCACCGGCTACCACCTGTTCGGGCACGAGGAGGAGGTCGCGCGGGTGGTCGGCATCCCGGCGGACTCCACCCAGGTCGCCCTGCTGCCGGTCGCCTACACCACCCAGCGGGACTTCCGCCCGGCCGCGCGGCCACCGGTCGAGGACATCACCTACCTCGACCGGTGGGGTGAGCGCGTCAGCTGACTTCCAGCACCGCCTTGCCGCGCAGGCGGCGGCCCAGCAGTGTTGCCGTCGCCTCGTGGTGGCGGGTCCAGTCGCCGCGCCACGTGATGCCCGGGTCGAGGCGGCCGGCGGCCACTTCGCCCGCCAGCCAGGTGAGGTCGGCGCTCACGTCGGCGTGTGGGTCGGCCAGCAGGAAGAACGTGCTGATCGACCGGTCGTGGCGCCCGTCGACCGGGATGAAGGAGCCGACCGGGAACACCACGTCCTGGTTCGCGGAGTGCCCGACGCTGACCAGCGATCCGCCCGCGGCCAGCGCCCCGAACGCGGCGACCATCTGCTCGCCCTCCACGTTGTCCAGCACCCCGTGCACGGGACGGCTCACCTCGGCCGGGTGCTTGACCACCTCGTGCGCGCCGAGCGCTTCGAGCACCGCCACCTGCGCCGGGTCCGCGCTGACGGCCACGACCTCGGCACCGGCCCGTACCGCGAGCTGCACGGCGAAGCGGCCGACGCCACCGGACGCCCCGGTGATCATGATCCGCCGCCCCAGCGTCTGCCCGAACCGCCGCAGGACGTGCAGCGCGGTCAGCGCGGCGACCGGGATCGTGCTGATCGCACCGCCGTCCGCCCCCTCCGGCACAGTGCCGATCGTCGCGGTCGGCACCGCCCGCAGCTCCGCCCACGCGCCGGTCATGCCGAGCGTGACCACGCGCGTGCCGACGGCCGGGCCGGATCCATCGGCGGCGGCCCGCACCACCACGCCGGTCGCGTCCCAGCCCGGCACGGTCCCGTCGGGCAGCTGGCCCGTGCTCACCATGAACGTCTCTCCGTAGTTGAGCGAGATCGCCTCGACCCGGACCAGCGCCTCGTAGGGCGCGGGCTCGGGATCGGGCACCTCCGCCAGCGCCAAGCGGGACTCCGCGGAACGGTCGACGACCAGCGCACGCATGTTCTCTCCTCCGTCGTGATCTTGTTCCGCCATCGTGCCACTGAGTGGCACTTGCCTTCAAGTGGCACCCGCTACACTGGCCGCGATGACGACCACCGAGGAGCCGCTGCCCCTGCGCGAACGCAAGAAGCTGCGCACCCGCCAGGCGCTGGCCGAGACCGCGGTCGCCATGTTCACCGAGCGCGGCTTCGACTCGACCACGCTCGACGAGCTGGTCGAGGCGGTCGAGGTCTCCAAGCGGACCTTCTTCCGCAACTTCGCGTCCAAAGAGGACGTCGCGACGACGGCGGTCAAACAGCTGTGGGACACCGTCCTCGAGGTGGTGGCCGAGCGCCCGTCGCCCCGGCTGGACGGGCTGAAGGACGCGCTGCTCACCGCGATCGACCGGATGGACGACTACTGGTACCGGCAGTTCCTGCCCGCCGTCCGGCTGGTCGAGACGCACCCCGCGCTGCAGGGGTACTCGCTGCGCTACTGCACCGGGATCCAGGAGGAGATGGTCCGCCTGCTGCCCGGCGAACCCACGCTCGAACGGCGCCTGCTGGTCGAGATCGCGGTCGGCGCGTGGCACGTCGCGCTCGCCGAGTGGAGCCCGTCCGGCGACCGCGAGCGGCTGCCGGTCCTGGTCGAGCGCGCCTTCGCCGCCATCCCGGCCGTGGTTTCCCTAGAGTGAAGGCGTGAGCGCACCCCAGATCACGCTGACCATCCGGCACACCCCGTCGGCCCTCGACACGCGGCGCGGCATCGTCCGCCTGCACCCGGAGGTGCTCGACGCGCTCGGCCTGCGCGCGTGGGACGCCGTGCACCTGACCGGCGCCAGGGTCAGCGCCGCGCTCGCCGCGCCAGGGGACGCGGGCGGCACGCCCGGGGTGATCCACGCGGATGACGTGACACTGTCCAACCTCGGCGTCACCGAGGGCTCGGAGGTCGTCGTCGCGCCCGCGGACGTCACGCAGGCCCGCTCGGTCACCGTCGCCGGATCGAGGCTGGCCAGTGCGTCGCTGTCGCCGAACACGCTGCGGCTCGCGCTGACCGGCAAGGTCCTGACGGTCGGTGACGCCGTGTCGCTGCTCCCGCAGGACCTCGCCCCCGCGCCCGGTTCCGACGCCACCACCGTGCGTGGTCAGCTGTCCCGCGCGATCGGCGCCGGCTGGACCACCGAGCTGCTCACGGTCACCTCGACCGAGCCCGGCGGACCGGTCGTCATCGGACCGTCCACTGTGGTCAGCTGGCGGGAGGGCGCGAGCACCGGTGCGCCCGCCGTGGCCGCGGCACCGCCGCGCGTCGAGCCCGAGGTCGTCTCGGAACCCGAAGAGCCCGCGCCGCCGGTGAGCGACCTGTGCGGCGCGCACGACCAGGCCCGCACGCTCGCCGAATGGGTGGATCTCACGTTCAAGCGCCCGGACCTGCTCGCCCGGCTGGGCACCTCCGCCCGGCTCGGCGTGCTGCTGTCCGGCGCCGAAGGCGTCGGCAAGACGACGCTGGTGCGCTCGGTCGCCGCGGCCGAGAACCTCCGCCTGGTCACGCTGGCCGCGCCGTCGATCGCGGTGCTGGACCCGAACACGATCGCCACCCGTCTGCGTGAAGCGATCGACCAGGCGGACTCCGGCGGGCCCGCGGTGCTGCTGATCACCGACATCGACACGCTGCTGCCCGCCACCCAGCCGCCGCCCGTCGCCACCGTGGTGCTGGACGAACTGCGCGGCGCGCTCACCCGGCCGGACCTCGCGGTCGTCGCCACCACGGCCCGGCCGGAGGCGTGCGACCCACGGCTGCGGGCCGCCGACCTGCTCGACCGCGAGCTGGCGATCCCGCAGCCGGACGCCCGCGTGCGCACCGAACTGCTGCGCGTGCTGCTGCGGGACGTGCCACTGGAATCCACTGTGGACCTGGGCGGGATCGCGGATCGCACACCAGGTTTCGTCGCGGCGGACCTGCTGGCCCTGCGCCGTGACGCCGCTGTGCGGGCCGCGCTGCGCCAGCGTGAGGTCGACGAACCACGCATCGCGCAGCAGGACCTGCTCGACGCGCTCCAGTCCGTCCGCCCGATCTCGATGTCCACTTCGGACAGCCTCGCGACCGGCGGGTTGTCGCTGGCAGACGTCGGCGACATGGCCGAGGTCAAGCAGTCGCTGACCGAGGCCGTCCTGTGGCCGCTGCGCTACCCGGACTCGTTCGCGCGGCTGGGCGTCGCACCGCCGCGCGGGGTCCTGCTCTACGGCCCGCCCGGCGGTGGCAAGACGTTCCTGGTGCGGGCGCTCGCGGGCACCGGCGCCCTGAACGTGTTCGCCGTCAAGGGCGCCGAACTGCTGGACAAGTGGGTCGGCGAGTCGGAGCGGGCGGTGCGGGAACTGTTCCGCAAGGCCGCCGACGCCGCGCCGTCGCTGGTGTTCCTCGACGAGATCGACGCGCTCGCGCCGCGCCGGGGTCAGTCCGGCGACTCCGGCGTGTCCGACCGGGTGGTCGCCGCGTTGCTGACCGAACTGGACGGCGTCGAGCCGATGCGGGACGTGGTCGTGCTCGGCGCGACCAACCGTCCCGAGCTGGTCGACCCGGCCCTGCTGCGGCCCGGACGGCTGGAGCGGCTGGTGTACGTGCCACCGCCGGACGCCGAAGCCAGGGCCGACATCCTGCGCGCCACGGCCAGGCACACGCCGCTGGCGTCCGATGTGGACCTCGACGAGGTCGCGGCGGGCCTGGGCGGCTACTCGGCCGCGGACTGCGCCGCACTGATCCGCGAAGCGGCGCTGACCGCGATGCGCGAATCACTGGAGGCCAGCGAGGTCACGGCGGCGCACCTGGAGACGGCCAGGACCACGGTCCGCCCGTCACTGGACCCGGCACAGCTCGCGGCACTGGAGAACTACGCGAAAACCCGCACCTGAGGACCCCGGCCACCGGGGGTCAGGAACCCTTGACCTGGGAGCCCTGGTAGTCGTTGGTGACGATGACGATGACGCCGGGGCTGGCGTCCTCGATGCCCTGGAACCGCGGCTCCACCTTCATGCCGAACGCCGTCGCGAGCGCTCGCGCGGCGGTCTCCTCGTCGGTGCCCGGCGTGTAGTAGGCCGTGGTCGTCGGGATGATGCCGCTCGGGTAGTTGCCGACCTCGACGACGTTCCAGCCGTTCGCCTTGAGCTCGTCGGCGGCGCGGGCGGCGAGGCCGTGGATGGTGCTGTTGTTGTAGACGCGCACCGGCACCCACTGGGCCGCGGCCGCGTCGGCGGGCACGCCGCCGTCCTGCCCCTGCCCGGGCCCGCCCGCGGTGCCGCCCGGCTGGGTCGCCGTGCCGCCCGGCGCGCCCGCGGTGGCGGTGCCGGTGGGCTCCTGGCCCGGCGCGGTCCCGGTGCCGGTCGGCTCGGCGGGGCTCGTCGGCGTCGGCTCGGCCGGGCTGGTGGTCTCGGTCGGCTCGGACGTCCCACCGGTCGTCGTCGGGCTCGGCGCCGCGGTCTGGCCGTTGTCGCCGTTGCCGTCCAGCATGGTGATGCCGCCGATGACGACCGCCACGAGAGCGACCCCGATCAGCACCACGCCGGCCAGGCGCAGCGGGCGGGACAGACCCTGCAAGAAGTTCATAGCGCTTCGATCCCCAGTCGCCGGGCGACCCGTTTGCGCTGCCGCGCGGTGCGCATCTTGCGCAGCCGCTTGACCAGCATCGGGTCGGCGCGCATCGCTTCCTCTTTGTCGAGGAGCTGGTTGAGCAGCTGGTAGTACCGGGTGGGCGAGAGGCCGAACTCCTCGCGGACGGCCTGCTCCTTGGCCCCCGCGTAGCGCCACCACTGGCGTTCGAACGCCAGCACCTTGAGTTCGCGGGGCGTGAGCCCACCCCCGTCGCCGGCGGGCTCGGGCGACGGCCGGTCGCCCTCGGCCATCGACGCGGCGTCCATCTGACTCCTCAAATCGCAAACCACACGGTTGTGATCCCGCGGGCGCCATTCAACCACGGGTCGAGGGTGCGGTTGTGGGATCATGGCCCGGCGCGTCACGGGTCGTGTGCTGGGTACGATCGCCGATTGTGACCATCCACCCCATCCGGATCGCCGGCGACCCCGTGCTGCACAACCCCACCCGCGAGGTGGAGAAGTTCGACGACGAGCTGCGCACGCTCACCGACGACATGTTCGAGACGATGTACGCGGCCGAAGGGGTGGGGCTCGCGGCCAACCAGATCGGGATCGACCTGCGGGTCTTCGTCTACGACTGCCCGGACGACCAGGGCGAGCGGCACAAGGGGCTGATCGTCAACCCGGAGCTGGTGACGTCCGAGATCCCGGAAACCATGCCGGATCCGGACGACGACTGGGAGGGCTGCCTGTCCGCGCCCGGCGAGTCGTACCCGACCGGGCGGGCGTCGTGGGCGAAGGTCACCGGGTCCGATCTGGACGGCAACCCCGTCGAGGTCGAGGGCACCGGCTACTTCGCGCGGTGCCTGCAGCACGAGACGGATCACCTGAACGGCTACATCTACCTCGACCGGCTCGTCGGCCGTCACGCGCGCGAGGCGAAGCGCATGCTCAAGCGCAACAAGTGGGGTGTGCCGGGGCTGTCCTGGCTGCCCGGCTCGGAGTGAGCTTTCGCCCTCGGTGAACGGAGCGGCTTCCGCGTGCCCGCGAGCGCACACTGGTCACGGATGTGACGGGTGGTGGTCGTGGTGGACGACACGGAGGCCCTCGACGCGTACTCGCGTTCGGTGAGTTCGGTGGCCGCCGAGGTGACCCCGCACGTGGCGAGCGTGCGGATGCCCCGGGGCAGCGGTTCGGCGGTGGTGTTCGCGGAGGACGGCCACCTGGTGACGAACGCGCACGTCGTCGGCGGCGGCTCGCACGGGGTGGCGACGTATGCGGACGGCACCGAAGCGCGGTTCACGGTGGTCGGCGCGGATCCGCTGTCCGATCTGGCTGTGCTGCGCGCTTCGGACGCACCCGCCGCGGCCCGGCTGGGTGACGCGGACAAACTCGTCGTCGGGCAACTCGTGGTGGCGATCGGCAGCCCGCTCGGGCTCGCGGGCTCGGTGACCGCCGGGGTGGTCAGTGCTCTGGGCCGGTCCCTGCCGGTGCGCACCCGCAGCGCCGGGCGGGTGATCGAGAACGTGATCCAGACCGACGCGGCCCTGAACCCGGGCAACTCGGGCGGCGCACTCGCGGATTCGACGGGCCGGGTCGTGGGGGTGAACACGGCGGTCGCGGGTTTCGGGCTGGGACTGGCGGTGCCGGTGAACGAGACGACCCGCCGGATCATCGACACGCTCCTGGTGGAGGGGCGGGTGCGGCGGGCCTACCTCGGGGTGGTCGGAGTGCCCGCGCCGTTGCCGGACGACGTCGCCGAGCACACCGGGCAGCGCGCCGGGCTGCGGATCGTCGAGGTGGTGCGCGGCGGACCGGCCGACCACGCGGGCCTGCGGCCGGGAGACCTGGTGCTGACCGTGGGCCGCGAACGCATCGCCGACGCGCAGGACATCCAGAGACAACTGTTCGGCGAGGTGATCGGCACGAGGCTGGCGATCACGGTGCTGCGCAACGGCGCGATGGTCGACGTGTTCGCGACGCCGAGCGAGCTGGCGGGTTAGAAGGCAGCGGTGCCGAGTTTCAGGTCGAACGGTTCGGGCAGGTGGATGGTCTCCCCGAAGGCGACCTGCTCGGACCGGCGGTAGTGCCCGTCGACCGGATCGGAGAACAGGGTGAGCGACGGCTTCGGGTCGGCGTAGCGGTCGATCAGGAGGTACAGCGGGACCGGCGCCTGGGCGTAGGCCCACAGCTTCTCGACCCGGTCGGTGCGGGCGTTGCCCTTCGAGACGATCTCCACCACCAGCTCGGCGGTCTCGGCCGGAACGGGCTCGTTGTCCGGTCGGTTCGACAGCTCCTGCTCCCGCACTACGACGAGGTCCGGCTCTAGAGCCTGCTCAGCCCGCGGATGGCGATACCGAGTTCCTGCAGGACGGCCCAGTCATCCGGAACCGTGCGGTGCAGAGCACGGTCGATCCGGTTAGCGATCTTGTTGTGCCCGTTGCCGGGCGGCGGCGTCATCGTCACTCCCCCCTCGGTGATCTCCGCACGCCACCCTTCCGGCACGTCGAGCTGCTGCCAGGTACGCAGCAGGGCTTCCCATTCCCAGCCGTAACCGACCATGGCACTGCTCACCTGCCCCACCTCCTCGCTCGGCTTCCCCAGAAGAGCGGCATCCGTCATGGGAACAGCAGCTCAGGAGGGCGTTTTCCGTGGTCAACCGCGGTCTTCCGCGGCAGCCACATGGTCCCCGGCACGTCCGTCGCGGCGGTGGAGTGCCGACACCGCCAGTCCCCCGAGCACTCCGGCCGCCCCCAGCACCGGCAACGCGCCCAGCCCGGCACCGGCCGACAGCGCCCGTCCGCCGAGCCACGCGCCCGCGCTGATGCCCAGGTTGAAGATCGACGTGTAGACCGCGACCGCCAGCGTCGGCGCCCCGGCCGCCGCGACCACCACCCGCGTCTGCAGTCCGGGCACCAGCGCGTAGGCCACCGCCCCCAGCCCGAACACGCCGACGACCGCTCCCACCCGCAGCGAGGCGACGGCGGCGAACACCGTCATGGCCACCGCCAGCACCAGGATCAGCGCCCGCAGCGACGCCCACGGCCACCGGTCCGCCAGCCGCCCGCCGACCAGGTTCCCGCACAGCGCCCCGGCCCCGAACACCATCAGCAGCACGACCACCCCGCCCGGCGGGAAGATCCGCCCGAGGATCGGTGACAGGTACGTGTACGCCACGAAGAACCCGGTCTCGGTCACCAGCGTCACCCCCAGCAGCACCAGCACCGGCCGGGTCACCAGCGCCCGCAGCTCCGGCCCCAGCCGCGGGGCCGCGGTCCGGGCGTCGGGCACCAGCAGCGCCACCGCGGCCATCGCGAGCAACGCCACCGCCGCCAGCAGCCAGAACGACATCCGCCATCCATACGCCTGCCCGACGAGAGTGCCCAGTGGTGCGCCGAGGACGGTCGCCAGGTTCAGGCCGGTCGAGACGAACGCGATGGCCCATCCGCGCCTCGACGGGTGGACCATCGACGCGGCCAGCACGAGCGCGATCGCGAAGAACGTGCTGTGCGTGAGCGCCGTGATCACCCGTGCGGCGAGCAGCACCCCGAAACCGTGAGCCGTCGCGGCCAGCACGTTGCCCGCCGCGAACACCACGACCAGCCCGAGCAGCGCGGCCTTGCGCGGCACCCGCAGGGTCGCCGCCGTGACGAGCGGCCCGCCGACGGTCACCGTCAGCGCGTACCCCGCCACCAGCAACCCGGCCGACGGCACCGGCACCGCGAGGTCCGCCGACAACGCGGGCAGCAACCCGATCACGAGCGTCTCGGCCGTGACGACCACGAACAGGCAGGCACCCAGCGCGATCAGCGCGGCGGAGGTTCGCATGATCGTCAACCTAAGCCCTCACACCGGTGTGAAACGCCGGCCCGGGTGAGCGGTTTCACGGTCGCGCCCTTGAGGTCTGCCGCGCGGCGTGGCATGGTCGGCAGGACAACCGAACAACGCGGGAGCTCGCGCCTTGGCGGGCTGAGAGGGTGACTGGTGTCCGTGGGGACCCGGCGTCACCGACCGCTGAACCTGACCGGGTAATGCCGGCGTAGGGAGTGGAATTTCAGTGACGATGCTGGAAAACGGCACGAACGTCGCCCCGACCGTGACCACCGGGCCGATCACCGGATCGCGGAAGGTCTACCACCACACCGAGAACGGGCTCCGGGTTCCGGCCCGTCGTATCGAGCTGACCAACGGCGATCACTTCGACGTCTACGACACCTCCGGCCCGTACACCGATCCCGACGTGACGATCGACGTCCACAATGGACTTGCACCGCTGCGTGCGGACTGGATCGTGTCCAGGGACGACAACACGCAGCTGGGCTTCGCCAAAGCGGGCGTGATCACCCGCGAGATGGAGTTCATCGCCGCGCGCGAGCGGGTCACGCCCGAGTTCGTGCGCGACGAGGTCGCCGCGGGACGCGCGGTCATCCCCGTCAACCACAGGCACCCGGAGAGCGAACCCGCGATCATCGGGAAGAACTTCCTGGTGAAGGTCAACGCGAACATGGGCAACTCGGCCGTGTGGTCCTCGGTCGAGGAGGAGGTCGACAAGATGGTGTGGGCGACCCGCTGGGGCGCCGACACGATCATGGACCTCTCCACCGGCAAGCGGATCCACGAGACGCGCGAGTGGATCCTGCGCAACTCCCCCGTCCCGGTCGGGACCGTGCCGATCTACCAGGCGCTGGAGAAGGTCGACGGCGATCCGGAGAAGCTGTCCTGGGAGGTCTACCGGGACACCGTGATCGAGCAGTGCGAGCAGGGCGTGGACTACATGACCGTGCACGCCGGCGTGCTGCTGCGCTACATCCCGCTGACGGCGAAGCGGGTCACCGGAATCGTCTCGCGCGGCGGTTCGATCATGGCCGCGTGGTGCCTGGCCCACCACCAGGAGTCGTTCCTGTACACGCATTTCCGGGAACTGTGCGAGATCCTGCGCGACTACGACGTCACCTTCTCCCTCGGTGACGGCCTGCGGCCCGGCTCGATCGCCGACGCCAACGACCGCGCCCAGTTCGCGGAGCTGGAAACCCTCGGCGAGCTGACCCACATCGCGCGCGAGCACGACGTGCAGGTGATGATCGAGGGCCCCGGCCACGTGCCGATGCACAAGATCAAGGAGAACGTGGAGCTGGAGGAACGGCTCTGCGGCGAAGCCCCGTTCTACACACTCGGTCCACTCGCGACGGACATCGCCCCGGCCTACGACCACATCACCTCGGCCATCGGTGCCGCGCAGATCGGCTGGTACGGCACGGCGATGCTGTGCTACGTCACGCCGAAGGAGCACCTGGGCCTGCCCAACCGGGACGACGTCAAGACCGGCGTGATCACGTACAAGATCGCCGCGCACGCCGCGGACCTGGCCAAGGGCCACCAGTACGCGCAGGACTGGGACGACGAGCTGTCGAAGGCCCGCTTCGAGTTCCGCTGGAACGACCAGTTCAACCTCTCGCTGGACCCGGACACCGCGCGGTCCTTCCACGACGAGACCCTGCCCGCCGAACCGGCCAAGACCGCGCACTTCTGCTCGATGTGCGGGCCGAAGTTCTGCTCCATGCGGATCACGCAGGACGTCCGCAAGTACGCCGAGGAACACGGACTGTCCACTGTGGAAGCGATCGAGGCCGGGATGCAGGAGAAGTCCGCCGAATTCGCCAGCCACGGCAACCAGGTCTACCTCCCGGTGGTCCAGCCGTAATGAGCGTGACCCCGAAGACCGCGCTGACCATCGCCGGAAGCGATTCCGGCGGTGGCGCGGGGATCCAGGCCGATCTGCGCACGTTCTTCGCCTGCGGGGTGCACGGCATGACCGCGGTCACCGCGGTGACGGTGCAGAACTCGCTGGGCGTGCAGGGGTTCACCGAGATCCCGCCGGACGTCGTGTCGGCCCAGATCAAGGCGGTGGCGGACGATATGGGCGTCGACGCCGCCAAGACGGGAATGCTGGCCACCGCGGAGATCATCACCGCGGTGGCCAGTGCGCTCGATGAGGTCCACATCGGACGGGACGCCGACGTGCCGTTCGTGGTCGACCCGGTGGCGGCGTCGATGACCGGTGACGCGTTGCTGCGCGAGGAGGCGCTGGAAGCGATCCGCACCGAGCTGTTCCCGCGCGCGACGCTGGTGACGCCGAACCTCGACGAGGTCCGGCTGCTCACCGGCGTCGAGGTCACCGGCAGGGACAGCCAGCGGGACGCCGCGCGGGCCTTGCTGGACCTGGGTCCGATGTGGGCGCTCGTCAAGGGCGGGCACCTCTACGACGATCCGGAGTGCGTCGACCTGCTCTCCGACGGCATCCAGCACATCGAGCTGACCGGACGGCGGATGGACACCGAGCACACCCACGGCGGCGGTGACACGCTCGCCTCGGCGATCACCGCGTCGCTGGCCAAGGGACTGGGCGTGCCGGACGCCGTCGACGAGGGCAAGCGGTTCATCGAACGCTGCGTGGCGGAGGCGTACCCGCTGGGCAAGGGCGTCGGGCCGGTGTCCCCGTTCTGGCGGCTCGGGTAGCCGGGCGGTTTGCGACACTGGGGTCATGAGCCAGAACGCGAGTCCGCCTGCCGCCCTGACCATCGCCGGATCCGACTCCGGTGGCGCGGCGGGGCTGCAAGCGGACCTGCGCACGTTCCTGACCTGCGGTGTGCACGGTCTGGTCGCGGTCACCGCGGTCACCGTGCAGAACACGCTCGGTGTGCACGACCGGTCCGACATCCCGCCGCGGATCGTGGCCGGGCAGATCGAGGCCGTCGCCGCGGACATGGGTGTGCAGGCCGCGAAAACCGGGATGCTCGCCTCCGCGGAGATCATCGAGGCGGTCGCCGCCGCGTGTGACCGGGCGGAGATCGGGCGGGACACGAAGGTGCCGTTCGTGGTCGACCCGGTGGCGGCTTCGATGCACGGTCACCCGCTGTTCGACGAGGCGGGGCTGGCCGCCCTGCGTGACCTGCTGCTGCCGCGGGCCGCGGTGATCACCCCGAACCTCGACGAGGTGCGGCTGCTGACCGGGCTCTCGGTGACCGATCGCGCGGGCATGCACGACGCGGCCGTCGCGCTGAAGGAGCTGGGCCCGAAGTACGTGCTGGTCAAGAGCGGTCACCTGACGAGCGACCCGGAGTGCGTCGACCTGCTCTACGACGGCCGCACGTTCGTCGAGCTGCCCGGGCCGCGGTTCTCCACCCCGCACACGCACGGCGCCGGCGACGCGATGGCGTCCGCGCTGACCGCGGGACTGGCACGCGGTATGGCGATGCCGGAAGCCGCGCGGTTCGGGAAATGGTTCGTGAGCAACGCGGTCGCGAACTCCTACCCGATGGGCGCGAAGGTCGGCCCGGTCTCCGCCTTCTGGCGCCTGGCTCCCGAGCACCGCTGACCCGCGAGTCCCACGCTCCCGTGCGCGAGTTCAGCTCTCGTCGCCCGCCAGCAGGGCCTCCAGCGCCGGGAGCGACTGCCCGAGCGCGGCCTGGTGCTCGGGCGGAAGCCGGTCGATGCGCTTCTGCAGCTCGTGCACCCGCGTGGACCGCAGGTCGAGCAGCATGCGCTCACCCTCGGGGGTGGCGGTGGCCAACCACGCGCGGCGGTCGATCGGATCCGGTTCGCGGCTGGCCCAGCCCGCGTCGACCAGCGAGGCCACGATCCGCGACATCGTCGCCGCCGCCACGCCCTCCTTCGCCGCCAGATCGCCCAGGCGCATCGGCCCCAGGGCGAGCAGCGTCGACAGCGCGGAGATGGAGCCGTGGCCCGGACCGGGCGTGCCCGCCTGCCGCAGCGACCGGGACAGCCTGCCGACGGCCAGGAACAGCCGCCCGGCGACATCCTCGGATGACTCAACCACTCTCGGGCTCCTTCACCTCGCCGACGCTCGCGGTGCGCTAAACGATACGTGTTCGGTCCGGTAAACCGTGGTGAAGTCGCGCGGTTCAGCGCGGCGGGCTGGACGCGTGGGCCCAGAACCGCTGCGGGATGCGGCCCGCCGCGCGCGCCAGCCGCCCCGCGACCACCGCCGAGCGCATCGCGTACGCCATCCGTTCCGGGTCCTGCGCGCGCGTGACCGCGGTGGACAGCAGCACTCCGTCACAGCCCAGTTCCATCGCCAGCGCCGCGTCGGAAGCCGTGCCGATACCCGCGTCGAGGATGATCGGCACACCCGCGCGGGCCACGATCAGCTCGATGTTGTGCGGATTACGGATGCCCAGCCCGGTCCCGATCGGCGCACCGAGGGGCATGACCGCCGCGCACCCGGCCTCCTCCAGCCGCAGCGCGAGCACCGGGTCGTCGTTGGTGTAGGCGAACACCGTGAACCCGTCGGCGACGAGCTGCTCGGCCGCGTCGAGGGTGTCGACCGGATCGGGCAGGAGCGTGCGCTCGTCGGCGTGCACCTCGAGCTTGATCAGGTCGGTCTCCAGCGCCTCGCGCGCCAGGCGCGCGGTGAGCACGGCTTCGGCCGCGCTGCGGCAGCCCGCGGTGTTCGGCAGGAGCCTGATGCCCAGGCGGCGCAGCAGGTCGAGCACACCCGAGCCACCTTCGGCGTCGGCGCGGCGCAACGCGACCGTCGTCAGCTCGGTGCCGGACGCGACGAGCGCCCGTTCCAGCACGGACAGGTTCGCCGCGCCCCCGGTTCCGATGATCAGCCGGGAGTCGAGCTTGTGTTCCCCGATCACCAGCTGGTCGCCGTCGAACATGATCTCACCCACCTTGTACCGCCGTCAGGATCTCGAGCCTCGCGCCCGCGCGCACCACCGTCTCCGGCCACGCGCCGCGCCGGACGACTTCGCCGTTCAGCGCGACCGCCACACCGCGATCGGGTGCGTCGACCGCCTTGAGCACGTCGGCCACCGTCGCGTTGTCGGGGACCGCCTGCCAGGCCCCGTTGACCTGCACTTCCATCAGACTCCTCCGGTTTCCAGGCGGGCCGGGTCCGCCGCGAGCGCCTCCTCGGGCGGTTTTTCCCCGGCCAGCCAGGCCAGCACGGCGTCGGCGGTGACCGGCGCCATGAGCAGACCGTTGCGGTGGTGCCCGGTCGCGGCGAGGACGCCGTCACCCAGGTCACCGATGAACGGGAGCGTGTCCGCGCTCGCCGAACGCAGTCCCGCCGCCGTTTCCGTGAGCTCGTACTCGCCGACGCTCGGGAAGATCCGTTCGGCGGCCTCGATGAGTTCCCGCACGCCCTTGGCACTGACGGTCTCGTCGAAGCCCGCCTCGTACTGGGTCGCGCCGAGGACGAGTTCGCCGTCCTCGCGCGGCACGAGGTACACCGGTCGCCCCTCGACGACAGCGCGAACCGTGCGCGTGGGAGGTGGCAGGCTCGTGCGCCTCGCCCGCAGACGGAGGATCTCGCCCTTGAGCGGACGGACACCGCGCGCGAGCACGGGGTGCAGTTCCGCGCTGCGGGCGCCCGCGGCGACCACGACGGCGTCGCACCGGACTTCGCAGTGCGCCGTGCGCACGCAGCCGGGTTGGACGGCGACCGCCCGGTCGCCGGTGAACTCCGCACCGTGACGTAGTGCGGCGGTTTCGAGGGAGCGCAGGAGCTTGCGGTTGTCGACGGCCAGGTCGCCGGGCACGAGCAGACCGCCGCGGACCGCGCCCAGACCGGGTTCGAGGGAGCGGAGGGACCTGCCGGTGACCTGCTCGACCTCGCGGCCGACCGAGCGCAGGTACGCGGCCTGGATGTCGAGCTGGTCCGCGTCGGCGCGGTCCAGGGCCACGACGACAGTGCCCGCCTGCGACAGACCGGGGTTGCCACCGTCCGCCGCAAGCGCTTGCGCGAACTCCGGCCAGCGGTTGAGGGACTCCTCCCCGAGGGCGAGGGCTGCTTCTTCGCCGGGCCAGGCTTCGGCGAGTGGGGCCAGCATGCCGCCGGCCACCCAGGACGCGCCGCGGCCGGGCGCGGGGTCGACGACCGTCACCCGGTGCCCGGCTGCCGCGGCGCGCCAGGCCACGGACAGGCCGATGACCCCGCCGCCGACGACCGCCACATGATGGTTGCTCATGAAGATCACGCTCCCTGCGCCGGCATGATCCGGATCAGGTTCCACGGTCGGAGCGCTGGCAGCTCCCTCTCAGCCCGTGGCTCGGGCTCCCGTGCGGACACCTCCACCCTAACGTGCGAGATAGGGTCGGGGCCATGCCAGGGCTCAGTGGTGACGAGATCAGGAAGCGCCTCGACGTGGCACGGCTCTACCTGTGTACCGGGGACCGGCCGGACCTGGCCGAGTTCGCCGATGCCGCGCTCGCGGGCGGGGTGGACATCGTTCAGCTGCGGGACAAGCGCGAGGGGGCCCCGCTGGAGGCCCGTCAGGAACTCGCGGCGCTGGAAATCCTGGCCGAGGCGTGCGCCCGGCACGGGGCCCTGCTGGCGGTGAACGACCGGGCGGACATCGCGCTCGCGGTCGAGGCGGATGTGCTGCATCTGGGCCAGGACGATCTGCCGGTGCCGGTCGCACGCCGCATCGTCGGCGAGGAGCCGGTGATCGGCCGCTCGACGCACGACGTGGACCAGGCCCGCGCGGCGTCGGTCGAGGCGGGCGTGGACTACTTCTGCACCGGCCCCTGCTGGCCGACGCCCACGAAACCGGGCCGCCCGGCGCCGGGGTTGGAACTGGTGCGCGCGACCGCGGAGTCCGGCGTCGCGCGGCCGTGGTTCGCCATCGGAGGCATCGACGGCGAGCGGTTGCCGGAGGTGCTGGCGGCCGGGGCTTCACGGGTGGTCGTGGTGCGGGCGATCACGGAAGCAGCCGATCCGGAGGCAGCTGCGCGGGGGTTGCGGACCCAACTGGGGTGACGGCCGGGCGCCGACTCGTCTGAGTCGGCGCCCGGCCCGGTTCCGTTGCCGGTTGAATGGGACGCTCACCGAGCGATGAACGGACCGTTCATCGACAAGATCGCCAAGCACTCCACCTCCCACCGCGCCCGGTCCCGCTCGCTCGCGAAGCGCGCCCGCCCACGCCCTGTGAGGGGGCTCGCTGGCCGAAGTCGGGGCCAGGGGCGAAGTCGGGACTCACAAACAAAAACGGGTCCTTCGCGACCGAAACCGCGAAGGACCCGTTCCCACGGCCCAATCCCACCGGCGCCCACTACCCACAGCGCCGGTCCACGCACTCGGCTCAGGGGCTGCTCGGCGCCGTGGTGACCGTCTCCGAAGCGCCCGAAGGCTCTTCGGGCACGCTCGTGCTCGGGGCGGTCGTCGTCACGGGGGACTCGGTTTCCTCCGTGCTCGACGACTCCGTCGGCGTCGCACTGGTGGTCGCGGGGGCCTGTTCGTCGTCGGCGGATGAGCTTTCCGTCACGGTCGTCACCTGGGTCGACGTCGTCTCCACGCTTTTGCCCGATCCGCCGACCACCCGGCCCAGTGTGGTGCCGTCCCCGCCGGACACGGTGCTCCCGGTCGCCGCCTCGAAGCCGGTGATCGCCAGCATCCCCACCACGAACGCGACGACACTCGTGGCCCCGATCAGGGTCCACCGGTTCTTCCACCAGGGCTTCTTCCCGTCGGACGGCGGTTCCTCCAGATCACCGCCCACCGCCAGCGTCTCCGGCCCGGCATCCTGCGGTTTCGGGATGAAGACCGTCTTCTCACCACTCCCGGAGCCGCCCTGCCCGGCCATCGGAATGCGGCGCGTGGTGCCGGACAGCGGCGCCGAAACCGGGTGCACGATCCGCGTCCGTTGCACGTCCGGCCGTTGCACGTCCGTCAGCTGCGTCGCCGGTCTGCGCTGCGGCGCCCCGTTCTGCTGATACCTGATGAGCGGGTGCGTCGAGCGCGGCGCGGCTGTCGGCGGGATGATCCGCGTCTGCTGCCGGTTCTCCGACACGGCCAGCAACTCGGCCGTCTTGCGCGCCGCCGCGCGCGTGCGCCGCAACGACCGCAGGTACAACTCACCGCCCACCGTCGTCACGATGCTCGCGACCCCGGCACCGATGACCGTTCCCGCCACACCCAGCGTGGAGCCCAGGAAGGCAGCCGTCACGGCCGCCAGCGCCGACGCCAGCACCTGCGCCGGAGACAACCCAGCCTTCTTCTCGCTGCTCTCTTCCTTCGCCTCGCTCATGATCGCGGTGTGTTCGCTCTCCCTCTCGATGTGACCCCATCGTGTCCAACGTGTTTGTCGATTGAGATGCTCCCAGCGTTGCCGGAAGGTGACGCAGGCCACTCTACATCGTCCACATTGGACAAATCAGGGTTCACAATCCCTTGACATCAAGGGATCTTGGGGAGCTACGGACGCGAGAGCGTCGTCACGAACTTGTACCGGTCGCCGCGGTAGATGGACCGCACGAATTCGACCGGTTTGCCGTCGGCGGCGAACGAATGCCGGGACAGCAACAACATCGGAGTGCCGACGTCGGCTCCGAGCAGATCCGCCTCCTGCGGTCCCGCGAGCGCCGTTTCGATCGTCTCCTCGGCACTGTCCATTTCCACTCCGTAGTGCTCCCGCAACACCGCGTACAGGGAGCCCCCGGCGGACACGTGCTTGCGCAGGCCGCGGAACCGGCCCAGCGGCAGGTGCGTGGTCTCCAGCGCCATCGGTTCCCCGTCGGCGAGCCGGAGACGGCGCATCCGCAGCACCTTCGCGCCGTTGCGGACGCCGAGCAACTTGGCCAGCTCTGGCTCCGCCGTCAGCTCCTCGACCTCCAGCAACCGGGACGACGGCTCGCGCCCCTTCGCCCGCATGTCCTCCGTGTAGGACGACAGCTGCAGCCGCTGCGCCAGCTTCGGCTCGGCCGCGAACGTGCCCTTGCCCTGCACCCGGTGCAGCCGGCCCTCGGCGGTCAGGTCCGCGAGCGCCTGCCGCACGGTGGTGCGGGAGACCGCGAACTCGGTGGCCAGCGCGCGTTCGGTGGGAATCGGCGACCCCGGCGGCATCGTCTCGAGCAGGTCGAGCAGGTGCTGCTTCAACGCCCAGTACTTCGGTTCGCGCTGACCGCGCGTGGCTGACTCCAACATGACCGACTCCTCCTCGAACCGCGCCCCTGGCGCAGGATGAAACTACCCTTTCCGGATGTGGACGCGCCCGGGGTAGCATTGGTCTAGACCTTCGAAGGGAATCAGGGATGAGCAACCCCGGACAGCACATGGCCGCCGAAATCGCCGAGCAGCCCGCCGTCCTCGGCGGACTGGTGGCCCGCCGCGCGGAGATCGCCGAGGTGGCCGCCGCGATCGCCCGGCGACCACCGAGGTTCGCCCTCCTCGCCGCGCGCGGCTCCAGCGATCACGCGGCGCTGTACGCGAAGTACCTCATCGAGGTGCTGCTCGGGCTGCCCGCGGGGCTCGTCTCGCCGTCCACGGTCACCCTCTACGGCGCCCGCCCCGACCTGCGGGACGTGCTGCTGGTGTCGGTCAGCCAGAGCGGCGGCTCCCCTGACCTGTTCGAGTTCACCGAGACCGCGCGCAAGCAGGGCGCGCGCACGGTCGCGGTGACCAACACGCCCGCGTCGCCGCTGGCTGGCGCCGCGGAACTGTCCGTCGACATCGGCGCGGGCACCGAGACCGCGGTGGCCGCGACGAAGACCTACTCGGCGACGCTGCTCGCGCTGTACCTGCTGGTCGACGCCGTCCGCGGCGGTGGCTCCTCGGCGGCCGCCGAGATCGGTCCACTGGCCCAGCAGGCCCTCGACACCGACGTGCAGCGCGCGGTCGACCGGTACCGCTTCGTCGACCGGATCATCACGACCGGCCGCGGCTACTCCTACGCGACCGCGCTCGAATCGGCGCTCAAGCTCGCCGAGACCAGCTACCTCGCCGCGCGCGCGTACAGCGGCGCGGACCTGCTGCACGGTCCGGTGGCCGCGGTCGACGAGGAGACCGGCGTACTCGCGATCACCGGCGCGGGCAAGGGCGGTGCGGCGTTGCGGGACGTGCTGAGCGCGGTCGCCGAACGCGGTGCCGACGTGCTGGCGCTGGGCTCGTCCGCCGGGGATGTCCCGGCCGCCGTCCGCGTCCCGGTACCGTCCGTTGCCGAGGAACTCGCCCCCGTGCTGGAGGTGCTGCCGGTGCAGCGGATCGCGTTGGGACTGGCGCTGGCCCGTGGCTTCGACCCGGACCGGCCGCGCGGCCTGAACAAGGTGACCAGGACGCGATGACGGCGTTCGTCCTCGGCGTCGACGCGGGCGGCACGTCCACGCGCGCGCTGGCCGTCGGCGTGGACGGCGCCGTCCTGGGCACCGGCCGGGCCGGCGGCGCGAACCCGAACTCGCACCCACCGGAGGAAGCGGTCGCGAACCTGGCGGCGGCCATCCGCGCGGCTGTCCCGTTCCCGGAGCGGGCAAGCGCTTGCGTCGTCGGGATGGCGGGCACGTCGAAGCTCACCGATCCGGCGTTCGCGGCGTTGTTCGAGCGCGGCTGGCGGGACCTCGGCCTGGACCGGGTCGTGATCCTGACCGACGCGGAGGTCGCCTTCGCCTCCGCGACCGACGCACCGGACGGGACGGTCCTGATCGCGGGCACCGGCTCGATCGCGGGGCGGATCCGCAAGCGGCGCATGGTGGCGACGCAGGGCGGTTACGGCTGGCTGCTCGGCGACGAGGGCTCGGGGTTCTGGCTCGGCAGGGAGGCGGTGCGCGCGACGCTGGCCGCGCTCGGCCACGACGGGGAACTCGGCCCGCTGGCCACCGCTGTGCTCGCCGAAGCCGGTATCGACGGCACCGACCGCCGCTACGCGTGGCGGCGGCTGATCACGGTCGCCAACGCCGAGGCGCCGATCCGCCTGGCCCGCTTCGCACCGCTGGTCGCGGTGACGGACCCGGTCGCGACGGACATCGTCGAACGCGGCGCGGATCTGCTGGTCCGCACGGCACTGGCGACCCGTGAGCCGGACGAGGAAACGCCGGTCGTGCTGGTCGGCAGCGTGCTCGGCCCGGACACCCGGATCGGCGAGCGGGTGCGCGCGAAACTGACCGGACTCGACGTCCGCACCAGCTCCGACGGCGTCTACGGCGCCGCCTGGCTCGCCGCGGTCGAAGCCTTCGGCGAAGCCACGGCCCGCCGGGCGGGCTGACCGGCGGAACCAAAAACCCGGACGTTCTTCGTGCCCGCGGCACGAGTGTGAACCGGGCGTGCGGGCGTATGTTGGGCCCGGCCCCCGGACCTCCCCCTCGCCGGGGGCTCCTACTTGCGGCCGGAGTCCTGCACCACGCGCAGGCCCGGGTGCTCCTTCGGCAACGTCCGGTACAGCACCCAGCCGCTGACCGCGATCGTCACGGCCTGCAACGGCCACGTCATCACCGTGCGCGCCACGCCCAGCGCCACGAGTTCACCCGCCCACCACAGCGGCAGGTAGACGACCACGCGCAGCACGTACTGGAGCGACCAGACCAGGCTGGCCCGCGAGTAGGCGCGCATCAGCTCGGGGTCCCTGCGCCAGCGGGTCTTCTGCCCGAGCAGCACCCCGACCACGACACCCAGAAGCGGCCATCGCACGACCACGCTCGTCACCCACAGCAACGCGCTCGCGACGTTCGACAGCACCTGGATGAGGAAGAAGTCCTGGGCCCGCCCGGTGTGCAGCGCGATCAGCGCGGCCACGATCACCGCCGCGAGGCTGACCACGACGGCCCGCGCCTTGTCCCCGCGCACCAGCCGGACGACCCCGACGACCAGGGCGACGGCGATCGCCGCCACCGACCCCCACGCGATCGACGAGCCCGCGGCCAGCCAGCCGACCACGAAGGCCAGCGGCGGCAGGCTCGCGTCGATGGCCCCCTTGCGACCACCCAGGATGCTGCCCAGGGACTCCCGCTCGGGAACAGCTTGTTCGGTCACCCCTACAGCCTGCCCCAAAACTGTCGTAACCGGCAGCTACCATCGAGATCTTCGCCACAGGGAACCGGGGGAAGGGCGGTAATGGAGAAGCTCAGAAGGCCGACAACGTAAGAGACTGTGACCTTCCGCTGAAGCGGCGGTGGCGCAAGTCGGGATTACGGGTGCATCCTGCTGAGTTGTTAGAGGGGCGAACTAAATCAGCAGGTGCTGGCGAAAGGGGACGGCAGCGTGCGGGGTTACGACAGCTATGTCGCTCTCGGTGACAGCTTCACCGAAGGTCTGAACGACGAGAACCCGGACGGGACTTTCCGCGGGTGGGCCGACCGGCTCGCCGAGATCCTGGCCGAGGGCGGGCCTGGCTTCCAGTACGCCAACCTCGCGCTGCGCGGCAAGATGCTCGCGGAGATCATCGAGGAGCAGGTCCCGATCGCCCTCGAGATCAAGCCGGACCTGGTGACCCTGTGCGCGGGCGGCAACGACGTGATCGTGCCCGGTTCCGACGTCGACGACATCGCGGCGCAGCTCGACGAGGTGATCGGCAAGCTGCGGGCGGCGGGCATCGACGTGCTCGTGTTCAACGGACCGGACACCAAGCACCTGCCGGTGATGAGCGTGCTGCGCGGCAAGATCGGCATCTACAACGCGCACCTGTGGACCAGCGCGGCCCGGCACGGCGCGAAGATCGTCGACCTGTGGGCGATGGACCCGCTGCACGACCCACGCGCGTGGAGCGACGACAGGCTGCACTTCACGGCGGAGGGGCACCGGCGGATCGCGTTGCGCGCGGCCGAGGTGCTGGGCGTGCCGACGGCCGACGACTGGCGCGAGCCGTGGCCGCTCACCGACTCCCGCGCCGACTGGATCGCGATGCGCCGGTCGGACCTGGCGTGGACCAGGACGCACCTGCTGCCGTGGATCCGCCGTCACCTGCGGGGCGAGTCCATGGGGGACGGTCTGTCGCCGAAGCGGCCGCAGCTCACGCCGTTCGTCGCGGCCCCCGCTCCGGTGGTGGACGACCGGGCGGGCGCGAGGTCGGAGCACCGCGCCCCGGCGAGCTGAGTCACGCTGCTCCATTGGTACGTTTTCCGGCATGCCGCTGCCTCACTGGACCCCGGACGGGGTCCTTCCGCCCGGGCGGCTTCCGGCGGACGTGGCCGACATCTACGAACGTCTCGTCTTCGACGCGCCGCACCAGAACGCCCGCGAGATCCTGTTCAGCGCTCTGAACAGCTATCTCGGCGCGGTCGCCCGGACCATCCCGAGCGGCCGCGCCTGGGTCGGCGGGCAGTTCATCACCCGCACCCCGGACATTCCCGGCGGCCTCGACGTCGTGCTCCTTCCCGACGACTGGGGCGGGCTCAAGCGCATGACGGGCCGGGTGCGTGACTCGCTGTACGGGTTGCTGACCCTGCGCGGGGTCATCGTCGGGCAGCCTGCGATGTACCTCGATCAGGTACAACCGGTCGGTGGTCTGCTGGACGGGTTCCTGTGTTTCCCCGGCGACGAGGAGACGTGGGCCGACACCTGGTCGTACGGGGGCCGTCGCGGCTTCCCCGAGGTGGTGTGGTGATGATGGACTTCCGGCGGATCGCCGACGAGATCCCGGGTGGCACGTGGCTGGACGACCTGGCGCGGGCGTCGGCGATGGCCGCGCACTGGAAGTTCGAGCGCACGGCGAGGTCGCCGTTGCTGCGGGTGTCGGTGATGGGGCCGACGAACCTGGACGCGTACACGTTCTCCGACATCAGCCGCGCGCTGCAGGACGCGACCGCGAAGGTCGGGCACATCATCCGCAACCCGCAGGGCGAGATCACCTACGTGCAGCAGGCGGATCGCGACAAGGCGCCGTTGATCCAGCGCGGGCAGGCCGGCAACACGATCTTCTTCGGTTTCCCCGAGCCCGCGCCGGACGACGCCCTGATCCACGACGGGATCGAGACGCTGTCCGAGCGCGCGGTGAAAGAATTGTGCGATTTCCTGCCCGCGAACGGCTCCGACGACGGCGCGCTGGACGCCGTGCTGCTGCAGCGGGACACGGTGCGCAACGCGGTGAGCGACATCGTCAGCGCGGTCGTGAAGAACACCGGCATCGGTCTGGCGCTGACCCCGACGGCCGGCGAGGACCTGACGCGCAGCATGACGACCGACCAGGCGAAGGTGCTGCACAGCAGCCTGCGCGAGTCCCGCGAGGAGATCGGCTACGAGACGGTCACCGGGCGCCTCGACGGTGTGCGCACCCGACGCCGGATCTTCTACCTGGAACGCGAGTCCGGGGGAACGATCCAGGGGGCCGTCGCGCCGGATCTGCTGGACCAGATCAAGGAGAACCTGGACCGCCCCGTGACGGCCCGCCTGCGCGTCGTCCGCACCACGACGATCGACGGCCGCCGCGGTCGCCCGGTGCACGAACTGCTGGAGATCACGCCCGAGGTCAGCCTGTTCGACCAGTGATGGACTCGTGCACGCCGTCTGTCGAAGTGGCCACGTCGGCTGGTGTGACGGGCTGGGGTGACGGGCTGGTCGGCTGGCTGGTGTGACGGGCCGACCGGTCAGCTGGTGTGACTGGCCGGTCGGCACGAACGGACATCTCGCTGAGGTGCCACTGGAGCGGGGCACGGAATGGCTTGGTTGAACGGACCTTTCAACCGGCGATGAAGGGACCACTCAGGGCGCGACGAACGGACCACTCACCACCGAGGAGTGGAGTGGCACACCGGCGACGAACGGACCACTCAGCGCGCGATGAACGGACCACTCAGCGCTCGATGAACGGGCCATTCATCGCCGGAGCAAGAGGCGCCCCCGGCACGGCGATGAACGGACCTTTCAACCGGCGATGAACGGACCACTCACCACCGGAGCAAGAGGCGACCTCGCACAGCGATGAACGGACCGTTCATCGCTGTGCGGAGATCGGACGTGGGAGCGCAACGCGTGGAGCTGTCCATCGGCCGGGCAGCGCAACCTGGGACGGCCGTCTGACGCTCCCCCACTGCGCCAGACGGCCAAGCGGCACCCTACGCCGCGCACAAGATCCACCGCTAAGGATCCGCTAAGCGCCCGGCGACCCGGGTTCGTCCGGCGACTCCACCCCGAGCGCGGCCAGCTCCGCCACCACCTCCGGCGCCGGCCGGGGGCTGACCCGCCGGTGCAGATCGACCGCCAGGCCGAGTTGCAGGCGCGCTCCCTCGTCGTCGCCGCGGCGGCGCATGATCCGGCCCAGCGAGGCGCGTCCGACGGCCTCCTGCAGCAGGAAACCGCGCCGCGAGGCCAGCTCCACCGCTTCCGAGGCGTAGTCGGCGGCCGTCGCGTCGTCGCCGAGGCTGAAGTACGACTCGGCGAGGTTGTTCAGTGACACGACGACATAGCTCTCGTCGCCGAGACGCTTGTCGATCTTCAACGACTCCAGCTGGTGCGAGATCGCCTCGGCGTAGCGCCCCGCCGCCTTCAACGCTTCGGCGCAGTTCGCCAGCGCCTGGCCCCGCAGTTCGTCCTCACCGGTCATCGACGCCGCCTCCACCGCCTCGACCAGGCACGAGATCGCCTCCTCGTGCCTGCCGCAGCAGTCCAGCGCACAACCCAGGTGGATCTTCGCGATCACCTCCCGGCGGGAGTCCGCGGCGACCGCCACCGCGGCCGACGCGTCCGCCAGGCTCTCCCCTCCCAAGTCGAACGTCAACGACATGGCACAGCGCGAGATCAGCATCCAGAACCGCGCCTCGGGATCACCCGATGCCTCCGCCGCCGCCATGCCCAGCGACACCAACCGCCGCCACTCGTCCCACAGTGGACGCACCACCCGGTACGTGTGGGCCACCCGCGCGAGCCGCCACACGTCGTCCCAGTGGCCCGACTCGTGCGCGGCCTCCACCACGGCCAAGAGGTTCAGCCACTCAGCCGCGAACCACGCCAGTGCCTCGTCGAACCCGCCCGGCGGCGGCAACTCGACCGGCGCGCCCGAGAAGTCCACCGGGTCGACGATCCGCAGCAAACGGCGTCGCGCCTGGTCGGCCGCCGCCTGGTAGTACGTCATCGCCCTGCCCGGCACCGGGAGCCCGCCAGCCAGCTCACGCTGGTACAGCCGCACCAGATCGTGCCGCGTGAACACCTCCGGGCCGCTTTCGGCCAGCAGGTTGTGCGCCGCCAGCACGCGCAGCCGCCGCCGCGCCTCCGCCACGGGCACCCCGCACAACGCCGCCGCCACGAACGGACCAACCGTGGGCCCGGGAAAGGCCCCCAGCACCCGGAACATCGAAGCCACGTCGGACGGCAGCCCGCGGTACGACACGTCCAGCGCCGCTCGCACCCCGGCGTCGTCCACGTCCAGCGCCGCGAGCCGCGTCCGCTCCCCCTCCAGCTCGGCCACGAACTCCGTCACCGTCCACGCCGGACCCGCCGCGAGCCGCGCCCCGGCGATCCGCAGCGCGAGCGGCAGATCTCCGCACAACCGCGCCAGCTGCTCGTGGTGTTCGGCCGCGCCACGACCCGCCACGTCCGCGATCAACCGCACCGAGTCCGGCCGGGCCAGCGGCTCCAGCCGCCGGACCCGTGCCCCGTGTGAAACCGCCAGCCCATCCAGCCGCGCCCGGCTCGTCACCACGGTCACCGACCCCGGCCCGGGCGGCAGCAACGGCCGCACCTGCTCGGCCGACCGGGCGTCGTCCAGCACGACCAGTATCCGGCGCCCGCCGATCAGCGACCGGTACAGCGCGAGCCGTTCCCGTTCGGACTCCGGCAGGTCGGCGGGCGCCACCCCGAGCCCGAGCAGGAACTGCGCCAGCACCTCCGCCACCGGCACGGGCGAGTCGAACCCGCGCAACGTGGCGAACAGCGCCCCGTCCGGGAACCGCTCGACAGCCCCGTGCGCCCACGACACGGCGAGCGCGCTCTTGCCGATCCCCGGCGGCCCGGTGATCACCGCGACAGCGGCACCCGCGGCCACGCGCGCGGCACCCGCGCCCGCATCCGTGCCCGCGCCCGCAGCGCCCGCGCCGAGGCTCTCCAGCCACGCCAGATCCGCCGATCGCCCGGACAACGACGGCACCGCGGGCGGCAGCTGCCGCGGAACCACCCTGGTCACGTCGACCGGCACCGCGGCCGGCGCGAGGTCGTCGTTGAGCACGCGTTCGTGCAGCGCCCGCAGCTCCGGGCCGGGATCGAGACCGAGCCGATCCGACGCGAACCGCGCCGCGGACCGGTACACCTCCAGGGCGTCGGCGCGCCGTCCGGAGTAGTAGAGGGCGCGCATCAACTGACCAGTCGTGCGTTCACGCCGGGGATCTTCGTGCACGATCCGGGTCAGCTCGGCGATGAGATCGGCGTGCCTGCCGAGCGCGAGGTCGGCGTCGACCCGCGCGCCGTGCACCGCGATCCGCAGGTCGGCGAGCTCGGGCGCCCGCACCGTCTCCGGCACGCCACCCAGTTCCGGCCCCTGCCACAGCGAACACGCGCGCGCCAGCAGATCGGCGCGCTCGGCGGGTGGCGCCGTCCTGGCCCGCTCGAACAACGCGCGGGCGTGGTGGGCATCCACCCGCGCCGGGTCGACCACCAGCCGGTAGCCGGGCGCCGCGGTGTCGATCCTGATCCGCGCCGGGTCGAACGACCGCAGGATCCGGCGCAGCTGCGAGACGTTGCCGTGCACGATCGTCCGCGCCGTCGGCGGCGGGTCGTGGTTCCACAGCACGTCGATCAGCTCGTCGAGAGCGATGATCCGGTTCGGGCTCAGCGCCAGCAGCGCGAGCAGCCCGCGGACGCCGGGCCCGCCGATCGGCGCCGTCCGGTCACCGGCGAACAGCTGTACCGGTCCCAGCAGCTGGATGCGTGGTTCCTCGAGCACACGCCCCTCCCCGAGCGCCGCGCCATGGAACGAGTACGGCCCCGCACCATCAGTCCCGATCTGATGGTGCGGGGCCGCACTCGGTGAAACAAAGTGACGGGGCCGGGTGCGCCACGTCTTCGCTACCGACGTCACACGGGATTCACCCCGAGCAAGGAAGACCCATGCTGCCGCCGTTCGCGGTGGCGGCACTGTAACAAAGCGCGATGAACCGGCTACACCCGACCCGCACTTCTCCCGGTGTCTACCGCGTCACAGGCGTGAAGTCCCGGCTGCCGATGAAGGTCGGACGGGGCTTCGCCGCGGCGAACGGCTCGACGAGCGCGTTGTCCACGCTGTTGAACACCAGGAAGATGTTCGATCGCGGGTACGGCGTGATGTTGTTGCCGGACCCGTGCATGATGTTGGAGTCGAACCACAGTGCCGAGCCTGCCGGCCCGGTGAACTGGTCGATCCCGTACTCCGCGGCGAGCTTGGTGATGTCGTTCTCGCTGGGGACCCCGATCTCCTGCTCCTTCAGCGACGACTTGTAGTAGTCGTCCGGGGTCTCACCGACGCAGGGCACGAAAGTCCGCTGCGAACCCGGCATGACCATCAGGCCGCCGTTGAAGGGGTAGTTGTCGGTCAGCGCGATCGAGCAGCTCACCGCCCGAGGCTTGGGCATGCCGTCCTCGGCGTGCCAGGTCTCGAAGTCGGAGTGCCAGTAGAATCCGGTGCCCTTGAACCCCGGCATGTAGTTCACCCGGCTCTGGTGGACGTACACCTCGGAACCGAGGATCTGCCGGGCACGGTCGAGGACGCGGGGGTCGCGCACGAGTTCGGCGATCAGCTCGCTGATCTTGTGCACCTCGAAGATCGACCGGACGCTCCCGGTCGCCTTCTCGGTGATGACCCGCTCGTCGGCCTTCAGCTCTTCGTCGCTGGACAGCCGGACGAGCTCCTGCCAGTAGCCCTGCACTTCCGCGGGCGACAGCAGGCCCTCGACGATGTGGTAACCCTTCGCGTCGTGCGACGCCAGTGTGGCCGCGTCGCCGGGACCGTCGTTCTCACCGCCCCAGACGGTGGGATCCGGACGGTCGAAGGGTTCGGTGTTCGCAGTGACCCTGGTCGGGTAACTGTCCTCGACACCGGTTTCCATGATCGTCAAAACGGTTCGCCTCCTTGTATGCGTTTTGCCTTTCGGTAGGGGCCTCGTTCGTGGTGGGTCAGGCAGTCTTCTCCGCGTCGTCCTCGACCACGAGGGGGTACACGCCGTTTTCGTCGTGCACCTCCCGGCCGGTGACGGGCGGGTTGAACACACATACCGTCCGCATGTCTGTCTTCGGGCGGACCTGGTGCTTGTCGTGGTCGTTCAGCAGGTACAGCGAACCGGGCTTGAGCTGGTGGACCTCACCGGTCGCCTTGTTCTCGATCTCGCCTTCGCCCTCGAAGACGAAGACCGCCTCGATGTGGTTGGCGTACCAGAAGTCGTTGACGGTCCCCGCGTACAGCGTGGTCTCGTGGACCGAGAACCCGACACCTTCCTTGGCCAGGATGATCCGCTTCGAGCGCCAGTTCGGCGTCTTGATGTCGGATTCGGTGTCGGTGATCTCGTCGAGGGTGCGGACGATCAAAACTTCTCCCCTTCTCGTTCTTCTACTTTCCGAGCACGGCCTTCACGGAGGCGTCGATGATCTCCAGCCCCTCGCCGACCTCGGCGTCGCTGAGCGTCAGCGGCGGCAGCAGCTTCATCACCTCGCTGTCCGGCCCGGAGGTCTCCATGAGCAGACCGCGTTCGAACGCGGCCGCGCAGACCTTGCCGGCGAGTTCCCCGCTCTGGAACTCCAAACCACGGGCCAGGCCGCGGCCCTTGGCGGTCAGCTGCGCGTCCGGGTAGGCGTCGGCCAGGCCCTGCAGCGCGGCGCCGATGCGCTCGCCCTTCGCACGGACCGACTTCTCCAGCTCGTCATCGCTCCAGAACGTGCGCATCGCCTCGGCGGCGGTGACGAACGCGGGGCTGATGCCGCGGAAGGTGCCGTTGTGCTCGCCCGGCTCCCACACGTCCAGGTCGGGGCGGATGAGCGTGAGCGCCATCGGGATGCCGTAGCCGGACAGCGACTTGGACAGGCACACCATGTCCGGCTTGATACCGGCTTCCTCGAAGCTGAAGAACGGGCCGGTGCGGCCGCAGCCCATCTGGACGTCGTCGACGATCAGCAGGATGTTGTGCCGCTTGCACAGGTCGGACAGGCCGCGCAGCCATTCGAGACCGGCCGCGTTGATGCCGCCCTCGCCCTGCACGGTCTCGACGATGACCGCGGCGGGCTCGTTGAGGCCACTTCCGGAGTCCTCGAGCAGCCGCTCGAAGTACAGGAAGTCCGGGTACACGCCGTCGAAGTACTGGTCGTAGGGCATCGGCGTGGCGTGGACCAGCGGGATACCGGCGCCGTGGCGCTTCATCGAGTTACCGGTGACCGACAGCGCGCCGATGGTCATGCCGTGGAAGGCGTTGGTGAAGTTGATGACCGACTCGCGGCCGGTGACCTTGCGGGCCAGTTTCAGGGCCGCTTCGACGGCGTTGGCGCCGCCGGGACCGGGGAAGATGACCTTGTACTCCAGCTCACGCGGCTGGAGGATCTTCGCGTCGAGGGTCTCCAGCAGGTCACGCTTGGCGACGGTGAACATGTCGAGCGCGTGCGTGACGCCGTCGCGCTCGATGTAGTCGATCAGCGCCTTCTTCAGAACGGGGTTGTTGTGCCCGTAGTTCAGCGCTCCGGCGCCGGCGAAGAAGTCGAGGTACGGGCGTCCGTCCTCGCCGTAGAGGTGGCTGCCCTGCGCGCGGTCGAACACGACCGGCCATCCCCGGCTGTAGCTGCGCACTTCGGATTCGAGCTTTTCGAAGATGCTCACTTTGGGTTTTTCCCCTCACTTGTGCTTGCCGACAGCTATTCGCACGGGCGTCCTCGCCCAATTCCGGCGTTATCTCGGATGCAGCGGGCCGATTCGGTAAAGATCTTCCCGCTCGTGCTGCGTGCCGTCGTCCGGGAAGTCCGCGGAGCCGAACAGCTCGGTGCTCTCCAGCTGTGCCCGCCACCGCTCCGCAAAGGAGGTGAACAGGCGGATCGACGCTTTGTTGTCGGGCGTGATGGTGGTCTCCAGGTGGCGCACGCCACCGGCCACCAGCCGCGTGAACAGGTTGTCGAGCAGGGCACCGGCCAGCCCTTGCCCTCGTTGCGACGCGTCGACGGCGACCTGCCAGACGAGCGCGGTGTCCGGCGCCGACGGACGGCGGTAGGCGATCACGAAACCGACCGCATTGCCGTCCACCCGCGCCACCACCGAGGTGTCGGCGAAATCGCGGCACCACAACAGATAGGCATAAGGCGAGTTGAGATCGAGCTTCTGCGAATCGCGAGCGATTCGCCAAAGCGACGCCCCGTCGGCCTTGGTCGGATTTTCGATCAAGTGCTTTCCGGACATGTCAAAACAACCTAACAGAGATGATTAGGTCGTTCAGCGCAGCGCTTCGCGTACAGGCTAACTACCTGCAACAACCCGGAAACACACGTGATAATGGCAACAGATCCCTGGCGTTCACGAGCCCACGTGTGGTATGGGCCCGCCATGACGGGTCCTATCACGTAACAGCGCGCTTCGGGCGCTGTGCGTTACACGGTAGTGGCAGCCCTCACAGGATGCGAGTCCACTCGCCGGGATCGCAAGCGGCCCAGAAGCGCACGCCGAATCGCGACAGCCGGACCGTCCGCCGGACCAGCCGTGCGCGGCGAGCCGATTTCACGGCCGTGGAGACCAGGTCCTCGGTCGCCAGGATCTCGTACTGCGATTCCAGCTCGGGGGTCTCCCCGTCCAGCTCGACCAGCCCCAACCCGGCCAGGCGGGTCAGGTAGCCGGGCACCTCGTCGGCCAGGGTCACGCCGGCCGCCTTGCCGACCGTCGACGCATTACGCAGGACGGTCCGGCTACCCCGGAAAGCCCGCTCCATGACGTCGATCACAGGATAGGCGGTGCCGGTGGCGAGGATGGCCACGATGCGGGCCTCGTCCGGGGTGAGCTGCCGCAGCACGGTCGCGTAGAGGTACTCGCGGGCCTGGTCGCGGCCGAACCCGACGGACCGGTCGAGCAGTTCCTTCATCGCCGCGCGCAACGGCTCACGCGCCGGGACCAGCCCACCGTCACCGTTGGGGGTGTGCTCGGCGCCCGCGGCGCTGAGCGCGACGACGTAGGGGTCGTCGACCTCGTCGAGGCGCCGGCGCAGCCCGGTCAGAACCTGCCGTTCGACCTGCCGGAGGCCCTCACCAGCCAGTTCGATGCCGGGCAGCGGGAGCCTGCGCCCGATCGTGAAGCCGGTGCGCGCCGCCCACCCGGCGAGCCGCCCGGCGCGGCGCAGCAGGTTCTCGTCGCCGCCGTCCGGCGAATCCGGCAGGTTCTCGCTGGTCAACCACATCACCCCGTTCCCGGGGGAATGGTACGGCCGGGTCAGCGCAACGCCTTGTTCGCCTTCCGGGTCGCCTTGCGCAGCTGGACGATGCGCGCGCCGCCGACCAGCGCCACCAGGAGCGCGCCGCCGATGGCGGAGAACAGCATGGTCACGGCGAGCGGCATGCTGCCTTCCATCCCGAGGAAGTGGATCGTCGTCGACTCCAGGTTCTGCAGGATGAAGATGAGCAGGAAGATCAGGACGATCAGCGCGACGATGACCGCGATCCAGGTGCCACTGACCCGGGTGCGGTTGATCTTGACCGGCCGGGTCGGGGCGGTCGGCTCGGTCACGGGCTGCTGGGGTGGGGTGCCGGTGACCGGCTCGTCCCCCTGCGCGTGAGTCATATGAGTGATTGTGCGCGGCGGAGTCCGATTTCGCGCGCCCATGTCACTCGCTTCGGCTAACGCTCCAGCTCAGCGTGACCACTTCGCGACCCGATGACCCCAGATCGGGTGGTGTCCCCTCGTCCACGCCCAGTCCGCGGAGCGCGTCGGCGACGTCGTCGGCCCGTTCCGGAGGAAGGCACAGCCTGCGCCGGGTGACATCGACCAGCTCGTCGAAATGCGCGTACTCGGGCTTCGCTTCCTTGCGCCAGCGCACCACCTCGGGGTCGAGGCCCAGCTCACGCAACGCGGCGGCGGCGTCGTCGGCCGTCGGCCCGGTCGGGCGCTCGATGCCGTGGAAGTGGCGCCACAACGGGTTGAGCGTGGTCAGCGGGTGCGCCTCGGCGACCTCGACGACGACCCGCCGCCGGGCGTGCGCGGTCAGCGCGGTCACGAACCGCTCCAGATCGGGAGCGTTGTAGAGGACGTGGGCGCAGACCACAACGTCGGCCGGTTCGACGTCGACGTCCGGCCATCGGCCCTCGACGACGCGGTGTGGCAGGCCCAGCGACCGGGCACGCCGGGAGAACTCATCCAGCAGCCCGGTGCTCGTGTCGACCGCCGTCACCCGGCTGATCACCTGCGCACACGGCAGGCTCGCGGCGCCGGCGCCCGCGCCGACGTCCAGCACCGAGCCCGGCAACCCGCTCAGCACGGACTCGTGCGTCGGTGTCGCGGGTGCGGTGAGCTGCCGGTCGACACGGCGGGTGAACACGCGCTGCGGGAGCACCCAGGGCGATTCGGGAGCGGCTTCGAGGATGTGGTCCGGGATCGCCCAGGCCGCCAGCTGCCCGGCCCACCGGCTCAACGCGTCTGCCATGCGCCCATCATGCCTTTCAATCAGTGATTGATTCGGTGATGGGAATGTGGTCTGCTGGAGGGGTGCCGAGCACCGATGCCACCACCCGCGAGCGACTGCTGACCGTCGCCGAGCGGCTGCTCCTGGAAAACGGCTACGACGCGGTCTCCGTGCGCGCGATCAACAGCGCGGCAGGCATGAACCCGGCGGCCGTGCATTACCACTTCGGTTCGAAGGACGCGTTGATCGCGGCGCTGCTGGAGGCCCGGCTCGCGCCGGTATGGCAGCGGCGGCTGGACGAGGTCACGCAGCGGCGGCGCGGTGGCTGGGTGCCGACCGTGCCCGAGCTGGTCGACGTGGTGGTGACCCCGCTCGCGGAGCTGGCGGCGGACCCGGTCGGGCAGTTGCGGTTACGGCTGCTGGCGCGGTTCGTACTGGCACGTCGGGAACCGGCGTGGACTTCGCGGTGGTTCGGGCTGGGGCCGTGGATCGAGCTGCTGCGGGACGCGCGGCCGGAACTGTCGAAGTCCGGCGCCGCGCACCGCTGGCTGCTCGCGTTCGGGCTGGTGCTGCAGTTCTTCGCCGAGGGCACGCCGGGCGAGGTGCCTGTCGAGACGGTGCGCGCGTTCGTCGCCGCGGGATTGGCGGGCTCATGACCGACGTCTTCGCGCCCGCGCGACTGGGCCCGGTCCAGCTGCGCAACCGGATCATCAAGGCCGCGACGTTCGAGGGCGCCACCCCGCACGCGCTGGTCACCGACCGGCTCATCGAGTTCCACCGGCGGCCCGCCCGTGGTGGCGTGGGGATGACGACGGTGGCGTACTGCGCGGTGTCCCCGGAGGGCCGCACCGACCGGCACCAGATCTGGATGCGGGACGAGGCGGTGCCCGGGCTGCGCCGCCTGACCGACGCCGTGCACGCCGAAGGTGCCGCGGTGAGCGCGCAGATCGGGCACGCGGGGCCGGTCGCGAACGCGGCGTCCAACCGGATGCCCGCGCTGGCGCCGGGACGGTTTCCCAACCCGCTCGGGATGCGGATGACGCGAGCGGCCACTGTGGACGATCTGGACCGCCTCGTGCGGGCACACGCCACGGCCGCGCGACTGGCGATCGAGTCCGGGTTCGACGCAGTGGAGATCCACTTCGGACACAATTACCTGGTCAGTTCGTTCCTGAGCCCGAAGCTGAACCGGCGCAAGGATTCCTACGGCGGGTCGCTGGAGAACCGCGCCCGGCTGGCTCTGGACATCGCGCGGGCGGTCCGGGACGCGGTGGGCGACCGGATCGCCGTGACGGCGAAGCTCAACATGGACGACGGTGTTCCGGGCGGGTTCTGGCTCGACGAAAGCGTGCAGGTCACACGGTGGCTGGAGGCCGACGGGACCGTCGACGCGCTGGAGCTGACCGCCGGGAGTTCATTGTTGAACCCGATGTACCTGTTCACCGGCGACGCGCCGCTGCGGGAGTTCGCCGCCGCGTTCCCGCAGCCGGTGCGCCTCGGGATTCGCGCGGCGGGCGCGGCGTTTCTGAAGAGCTACCCGTTCCAGGAGGCATACCTGCTCGACCGGGCCCGGCAGTTCCGGGCGGCGGTGGACCTGCCGCTGATCCTGCTGGGTGGCATCACGCGGCGGGAGACGATGGATCAGGCGATGGCGGAGGGTTTCGCGTTCGTCGCGATGGCGCGGGCGCTGTTGCGGGAACCCGACCTGCCACGACGGTTGCGCGACGGTGCACGCTCGTTGTGCGTGCACTGCAACAAGTGTATGCCGACGATCTACCGGGGGACGCGATGTGTGCTGACGTGATCGCGGTGACGGGTTCCGCTTCGGGCATCGGCGCCGCCGTGGCTTCTTCGTTGCGTGCGATCGGACACGAGGTGATCGGCGTCGACCTGCGGGACGCGGAGGTGTGCGCCGACCTGTCTGCCGTGGATGGACGGAAGGCGGCGGTTTCCGGGGTACTGGAGCGGTCGGGCGAGCTGGACGGGCTGGTGGTGTGCGCCGGGGTCGGGCCGCACGTGCCGGATCCGATGATGATCGTCGAGGTGAACTACCGCGGAGCGATCGCGGTACTGGACGGGTTGTTTCCCGCGCTGCGCGGGGCGGCGGTGGCTGTGTCGTCGTCCGCGTCGACGATGACGAAGTGGGCGGAGAACCCGATCTCCCGCGGCGAGGAGGCGGCCGCGCTCGCGGAGGCAGGTCAGTACGCGGGGCACCTGGCATACTCGTGGTCGAAGAACGCGCTGACCGTCGCGGTGCGGCAGCGGGTTTCGCAGTGGGGCGCGGCGGGTGTCCGGCTGAACACGGTGGCGCCCGGCGCGGTCGACACCCCGCTGCTGCAGGCGGGCCTGGGCTCCCGGTTCGGCGATGCGATCCGCAACTACCGGGCGCCGATCTCACGGCACGGCCGACCGGACGAGATCGCCTCGCTGATCCGCTACCTGCTCGGCCCGGACGCGGGCTACATCCACGGCGCGCAGTTCCTGATCGACGGTGGTTCTGACGCGTTGCTGCGGCCCACCGAGTTCTGAGCAGGTTGCCGCCGGGCACCGAGATGACCTCTCGTCAGCAAGAAATAATCCAGGAAGAGTTACTGGCGGTATAATCGGGTTGTGACCACTCCCGGCGATGACGAGATCGTGACCTGGTGGGGCCTCGTGATCGAGGGGTACCTCGCGACGCAGGATCGACTCATGGGCGAGATCGCCGAACGGTTCGGGCTCGCGCCGGCGCCGTTCGACATCCTGTTGCGCTTGGTGCGCACGCCCGGCCACCGCATGCCGATGACCCGTCTGGCCACCGAGGCGGCGTTGTCGAGCGGCGGATTCACGAAGGTCGCCGACCGGCTGGTGGCGGCGGGGCTGATCACGCGGAAGCCGAGCCCGGACGACCGACGGGTGACGTTCGCGTGCCTGACCGAGCACGGCCGCGAGGTGGCGGAAAAGGCGCGGCAGGCGTGCGCGGAAATCCTGCGACGCCGGGTGATGGAACCCCTGGGCCCGGAAGCGTCGGCGGCACTGGCCGACGCGATGCGCACGTTGCGCGAGGTCAACGGCACCAGCTGAACCCGCAGCCCATCGGGGCGAACACGGGGTGATGGCGAGTTCGGCGTGGAGCCGGTTGTGGTGTTCCCGCTCTTCGGGCTCGCCGATCCGGAGAAGCACGAACCCCTCGCAGGCCCACATGACCTGCCCCGCCAACTCGTCGATACGGGAGGTGAAGGGGAGAACTACTCACGGCTGCGCATAAGTTGCCTGCGCCGAAGCGGCCCGCTCCCAGTGTCGCAGATGATCACTACCGGCCGAAGCCCTCGCGCAGAAGCTCGTCCGCCTGGTCCGCGATCCGCCCGGAGCGCTGGCGAAGCAGGCTGGGGATGAGGGGCGGCTTGCGTTGCCGGGTGGCGGTCTCAGATGTTCAGCCCTGGATAGACCTTCGCGGCGTTGCCCGACAGCACGTCTCGCAGCACTTCGTCCGGTAGCTGCAGGTCGATCAGCGCGCGAACATTCCGGCCTGCGCCGGGGACACCGGGCCAGTCCGTGCCGAAGATGAAGCGGGACGCCAGGCGTACGAAGTCGAACCGGGCGTAGTACTCCGGCAGCTTCTTCGGTGGCAGTCCGGACAGGTCGAGCCACACGTTGTCGCGTGCCAGAGCCAGGAATGCTGCCACGTCGTACCACCAGCCGCGGCCGCCGTGGGCGAACACGAACTGCACGCTCGGGAAGTCCTCGACGACGTCGGACATCAGTTCCGGGTTGCCGAAGCTCGCACGGGCGCCGGGGAAGCTGCTCGTGCCCGAGTGGATGATCACCGGGACCCCGCGTTCGGCGCAGACCTGGTACGCCGTGTACAGCTCCTTGTCCGCCGGGGAGAACGCACCGTGCACGGGGTGGATCTTCAGGGCGACCGCGCCCAGGTCAAGCTGACGTTCGACCTCGGCCGCCACCGGGTGGTGCAGACAAGGATTGACGTTCGCCACCAGTCGGAAGCGTTCCGGGTTTCCCGCCACCAGGGGCAGGTTGTCCTCGATCGGCTGGATGCCGGTCGCACGGGGGCTGTACTCGCAGAACAACAGGGCCCGGTCGACGCCCTCGGACTCCAACAGAGCGTCCAGTCGCGAGGGTACGACAGTCCCCTCCGTGTCATAGGCCGAACGCCAGTCGTGCGGGCCCGAGAAGCGTTCGGCCCACTCCAGCCACGCCGGTTTCAGCGTCGGCAACCGAGGAGCGTGGACATGGGCATCGACCACCGGGTACCCGTCGATCACGTGAGCGCCCCCGGCCGCAGCGAGTCGCGGACCAGCTCGCGGATCACGTTCCGGCGGATCTTGCCCGTCGCCGTCTTCGGCAGCTCCTCGACACCCACCACCGCACGAGGGCGTTTGAACGCGGCGAGTTCCGCGCGGCAGAAATCGATCAGCGCGTCCGAGTCCACCACTCTTCCGGCCGCGGGCACCACGCACGCCACCGGCTTTTCGATGCCGTCGGCGTCCGGCGCCGCCACCACCGCCACCTCGGCCACGTCCGGGTGCTGCAGCAACCGCTGCTCGACCTCCGACGGCGAGACCCAGATCCCGCCCGCCTTCAGCATGTCGTTGAACCTACCAAGACACGTGTAGGTGCCGTCCGGGTTGCGCACGTAACTGTCCCCCGTCCGCAACCACTCGCCCTGGAACACCTGCTTCGACGTCTCGTACCGGCTCCAGTAACCGAACGCCGTCGACGGGCCACGCACGTACAGCTCGCCCGGCTCACCGGTCGACTCGATCAACGCGCCCAGCGCGTCGCGGATCTCCACGTCGTAGCCCGGCACCGCCACCCCGGTCGTGCCGGGCGCCACCTCGCCCGGCCGGTTCGACAGGAAGATGTGCAGCGCCTCGGTCGACCCGATCCCGTCCAGGATCTCGACACCGAACCGGTCGCGGAACCGCTCGAACAACACCGCGGGCAACGGCTCGCCCGCCGAAACCGCCTGCCGCACCGAGGAAAACGTGTCCGCGGGCAGGTCCGAGGCCAGCAGCGCGGAGTAGAACGTCGGCACCCCGAAGAACAACGTCGGCCGCTCCGCCCGCACCCGTTCGGCGACCAGTTGCGGTGACGGGCGTCCCGGTTCGAGCACCGTCGACGCGCCCACCGACAACGGGAAGAACGCGGAGTTGCCGATCCCGTAGGCGAAGAACAGCTTGGCGACCGAAAAACACCGGTCCTCCGGCCGGATCCCGAGCACCTGACGCCCGTAGGTCTCGCACACCGCCCGGATGCTCGCGTGCCGGTGCATCGCACCCTTCGGCTGTCCCGTCGTGCCGGACGTGTACAGCCACAACGCGGGCGAATCTTCCCAGGTCCCCGACACTTCCCGCGGCTCCGCGGTGGCGATCTTGCCCCAGTCGTGCGTCACCGTTCGTCCGAAGTGGACCGGGTCGGCGCGGTCCAGCACGACGTCGGTCACCTCCGGCGCCAGCTCGACCGCCTCCATCGCGGCGGCCGTGAACTCGTCCGATACGCACAGCACCCGCGCCCGTGAGTCCGCCAGTACCCGGCCCAGCTCCGGGCCGGTCAGCATCGTCGACACGGGCACCGGCACCGCGCCGGCACACATCGCGCCCAGGATGCCGGTCAGCATCTCCACCCCGTCGACCATGCACAGCATGACCCGTTCCTCGGGACGCACGCCGATGTCCGCGAAGCCGCCCGCGACGCGGTGCATCGCGTCGGAGAGCTCGGCGTAGGTGAGCGTGCGTGAGACCGCGACGACCGCCGTGCGGTCGCCGTCACCGTCCCGGACGTGCCGATCGACCAGGTAGTCCGCAGCGTTGAACTCGGTCATCGCGCCCGCCCTTCGCCGGTTACAGGTACACGTACTCGTAGTCGGACGGCTTGCCGTTGATGCCCTGGCGCGGCGGGGCGACCCAGCTCGCGATCTTGCCCCGTTCGTACACGGGGTGCATGAGCGACCGCACGAACGCCAGGTCCTCGTCGCTCGGCAGCCAGTGCTTCCGGCCGCGTTCCCAGGTCGCTGCGTCCACGATCGTCCCGTCCGGCGTGATGTGGTGGCCGGAGTTTATGCCCACTTTCCGGTTGAAACCAGGGTGCGGCAGCCGGAAGGAGAAGTCGATACCCGCTTCGGTGAGGATCTTGTTCCACCGCTTGGCCCCGGACTCGCAGTCCGCGATGTACTCGCCGCGCAGGTCGAGGTTGAGCAGCAGGATCCGCTGCATCTCCTCGCTCGCCCACGTCCCGTCCGGCTGCGGCTTGTCGAGCATCGCGGCGTCCTCGGTGAGCTGGTGGTCGTCCTTGCGACGGGTCTCCATCCAGCGGCCCTTGAGGCCCGAGGTGTAGTAGTTGGCCGCGTTCGTGGACGTTTCGCTGCCGAACAGGTCGAGCGAGACGGTGTAGTGGAAGTTGAGGTAGCGCTGGATCAGGTCGAGCGGGATGCCGCCGTGCGCGGCGATGTCCATCGTGTCGTGCTCGCGGATCAGCTCGGCACTGCGTGTCACCACCCGGTCGACACCGGTGGTGCCGACGAACATGTGGTGCGCCTCCTCCTTGAGCATGAACTCGCAGGTGCGCGACAGCGGATCGAACGCCGACTCCTTGAGCGTGCCCAGCTGGTACTTGCCGTCGCGGTCGGTGAAGTAGGTGAACATGTAGAACGCGAGCCAGTCGGCGGTCTCCTCGTTGAACGCGCCGAGGATACGCGGCGTGTCCGGGCTGCCGGAGTTGCGGAACAGCAGGCCCTCCGCCTCCTCGCGACCCTCCTTGCCGAAGTAGGCGTGCAGCAGGTAGACCATCGCCCACAGGTGACGGCCCTCCTCGACGTTGACCTGGAACAGGTTGCGCAGGTCGTACAGGCTGGGTGCGGTCAGGCCGAGCAGCTTCTGCTGTTCCACCGAAGCCGGTTCGGTGTCGCCCTGGATGACGATCAGCCGTTGCAGGTCGGCGCGGTACTCGCCGGGCACCTGCTGCCACGCGGGTTCGCCCTGGTGCTCACCGAACGCGATCCGGCGATCCGGATCGCGCTCGGACAGAAAGATTCCCCACCGGTAGTCGTGCGGCACGACGTGGCCGAAGTGCGCCCAGCCCTCGCGACCGACGGACACCGCCGTGCGCAGGTACACGCCCTGTGTCTCCAGCGTCGGGCCCATCTCGGCCCACCAGTTCATGAACTTCGGCTGCCAGCCCTCCAGCGCCCGCTGCAGGCGGCGGTTGTCCGACAGCTCCACGTTGTTCGGGATCTTGGCGTCGTAGTCGATCCTGGTCGGCATCTCACACCCGCTTGCGGTCGTAGGTCGCCTTCTGGCCGGTGCCGTAACGGCGCAGCGCACCGTCCGGTCCGGAGGCGTTCGGTCTCGTGAAGATCCAGTTCTGCCAGGCCGTCAGGCGGCCGAAGATCTTGGTCTCGATCGTCTCCGGGCCGACGAACCGGTGGTTGGCCTCCATGCCGGTGAGCGCGTCCGGCGACAGCGCGGCGCGGCCCTCCAGCACGATCCGGATCTCGTCCTCCCAGTCGATGTCGTCCGGCGCCTCGGTGACCAGGCCCAGCTCGACGGCCTCCTCGGCGGACAGGTGCCGGTCGCGTTCCCGCTTGAGCCAGTCGAGGTGGTCGTGCTCGCCGTAGAAGCGGGATTCCACTCTGGACAGTCCGTTGCCCATCGGGAAGGCGCCGAAGTTGGCCTCGGACATCACGAGCGTGGCGCGCTCCTCGCTGTCCTCGTCGTCGATCGGAGGACCGTCCAACATGTACTGCCGGTCGCAGGCCAGCGCCAGTTCCAGCAGCACCCCGGCGAAGCAGCTGCCCGGTTCGATCAGGGCGATGAGGCTGCGGCTGGTGACGTCGAGCCGTTTCAGCGTGCGCTTGTAGTAGTGCAGGATCTCGTTGGACAGCCAGTCGGTTCCGGTGAGCACCTCCCGTTCGGCGGTGAGCACGGCGTCCGGATCGCCCTCGGTGCGCAGCACCCAGGTGCCGAGCTCGGGTTCGTTGGTGCGCAGGCGCAGGATCAGGTCGTCCAGCTCGCGGGTCATGGCGAGCAGCCAGCCGTCGCCCTGTGGTCCGCGCACGGTGATCGTGACGACGCCCGCGGTCCGGTCCAGCTCGGCGATGACGTTCGGGTAGCTGATGCGGTCGTCCTCGACGGTGCGGTCCAGCGGGTCGAGCCGGATGCCCTGCGTGCCCTCGGGCCTGCTGCTCCGGGCGGCGAGTTCGCGGGCCCGCTGCTCGACGACCTGCCGGAACTCCTGGCGCGGGACCAGTTCGTCGACCAGCCGCCAGTCGACGGCGGTGCGGCCCTTGACGCCGTCCGGGCGGGTGGCGAACACGTCGGCGCGGTCCTTGCGGACGCGGCGCTTGTCGGTGACGCGGGTGAGCCCGCCGGTGCCGGGCAGCACACCGAGCAGCGGCACCTCGGGCAGCGCGACGGTCGAGGAGTTGTCGTCGACCAGCAGGATCTTCTCGCAGGCCAGTGCGATCTCGTAGCCGCCACCGGCGCAGCTGCCGTTGACCGCCGCGAGGTAGATCTGCCCGGAGTTCTCGGTCGCGTCCTCGATCCCGTTGCGGGTCTCGTTGGTGAACTTGCAGAAGTTCACCTTCCACTCGTGCGGGGAGCCGGCCAGCATGCGGATGTTCGCGCCCGCGCAGAAGACCTTGTCCTTGGCGCTGGTGAGGATCACGGCACGCACCTCGGGGTGTTCGAAGCGCAGCCGCTGGACGGCGTCGTACAGCTCGATGTCGACGCCGAGGTCGTAGGAGTTGAGCTTGAGCTCGTACCCCTCGACGAGGCCGCCGTTCTCGTCGACGTCCATTTCCAGCCAGGCCAGCGGCGGTTCGATCCGGAGCCGCCAGTGCCGGTAGTCCTCCGGCCGCCGATCGAATGACACCATCGTCATGACCTGATTCTCTACAAGTTCTTCTCGGTCGTCAATGTTGTGTAGAGAGTGGATCTCCGGCCTATCGTGCTCCCCATGGCTGACCTCAAACCGCGATCCCGGGACGTGACGGACGGACTGGAGCGCGCGGCGGCGCGCGGCATGCTGCGTGCCGTCGGCATGGGCGACGAGGACTTCGCCAAACCCCAGATCGGCATCGCGTCCTCATGGAACGAGATAACACCGTGCAACCTGTCGCTGCAACGGCTGGCGCAGGCCAGCAAACAGGGCGTGCACGCCGGCGGCGGCTTCCCGATGGAGTTCGGCACGATCTCGGTGTCCGACGGGATTTCGATGGGCCACGAGGGCATGCACTTCTCGCTGGTGTCGCGCGAGATCATCGCCGACTCGGTCGAGACGGTGATGGAGGCCGAGCGGCTCGACGGTTCGGTGCTGCTCGCCGGCTGCGACAAGAGCCTGCCCGGCATGCTGATGGCCGCGGCGCGCCTGGACGTCGCGTCGGTGTTCCTCTACGCGGGGTCGATCCTGCCGGGCACCGTCGACGGCCGTGAGGTGACGATCATCGACGCCTTCGAGGCGGTCGGCGCGTGTGCGCGCGGGCTCATTTCCCGGGACGAGGTCGACCGGATCGAGCGGGCCATCTGCCCTGGTGAGGGCGCCTGCGGTGGGATGTACACGGCGAACACGATGGCCTGCGCGGCCGAGGCGCTGGGCATGTCGCTGCCCGGTTCGGCGAGCCCGCCGTCGGTGGACCGGCGGCGCGACCGGTTCGCGCGGGAGAGCGGCGAGGCCGTGGTCTCGATGATCGGCGCCGGAATCACCGCGCGGGACGTGATGACGCGGGAGGCGTTCGAGAACGCGATCGCCGTCGTGATGGCGCTCGGCGGGTCGACCAACGCGGTGCTGCACCTGCTGGCGATCGCGCACGAGGCGCAGGTCGAGCTGACCCTCGACGATTTCACCCGCATCGGTGACCGCGTGCCGCACCTGGCCGACGTCAAGCCGTTCGGGCGGCACGTGATGACCGCGGTCGACCGGGTGGGTGGCGTGCCGGTGGTGATGAAGGCCCTGCTCGACGCGGGTCTGTTGAACGGCGACTGCCTCACTGTCACCGGCAGGACGCTGGCCGAGAACCTGGCCGAACTGGCGCCGCCGGAGCTGGACGGCGAGGTCGTGCGGAAGCTGTCGAACCCGATTCACCCGACCGGCGGACTGACGATCCTGCACGGCAGTCTCGCGCCGGAGGGCGCGGTGGTGAAGAGCGCGGGGTTCGACTCGTCACGGTTCGAGGGCACCGCGCGTGTGTTCGACGGCGAGCAGGCGGCGATGGACGCGCTGCCGACGCTGCAACCCGGCGACGTCGTGGTGATCCGGTACGAGGGGCCGCGCGGCGGGCCGGGGATGCGCGAGATGCTGGCCGTGACCGGCGCGATCAAGGGCGCCGGACTGGGCAAGGACGTCCTGCTCCTGACGGATGGGCGGTTCTCCGGCGGGACGACCGGGCTGTGCATCGGGCACGTCGCGCCGGAGGCCGCGCACGGCGGGCCGATCGCGTTCGTGCGTGACGGCGACCCGATCGTCCTCGACATGGAGACACGTACGCTCGACGTGGGGATCACCGCCGGGGAGTTGGAGGCGCGGAGCGCTGGCTGGGAGATGCCGCCGCCACCGCGCCGGACGGGCGTGCTGGCCAAGTACGCCCGGCTGGTCGGGTCCGCCGCGCAGGGCGCCATCTGCTCCTGAACCGCTGGAAGGGGATCTGTGTCCGGTTGTTGCCCGCCGTCGCGGTCCGGTGGTGGTTCCGCCGTGTCCGTTCCCGGTGGGAAAGCAGCCGACACGAGTGGGATGGTCGTGCTGCGGGGCGGCACGTTCCGGATGGGGACCGACGATCCGGACGGGTTCCCGGACGACCACGAAGGGCCCGTTCGTGAGGTCACCGTCGGTCCGTTCGCGGTCGACCCGTATGCCGTGACCAACGCGCGGTTCGCCGAGTTCGTGGACGCGACCGGATACGCCACCGACGCGGAATCGTTCGGCTGGACGTACGTGTTCGCCAGGTTCCTGCCGGGCTCGCTGCGCGGGGCTTCGCCGCGTCCGCGGCAGACGCCCTGGTGGTGCGGGGTTTCCGGGGCGTACTGGCGGGCGCCGGAGGGTCCGGGCAGTGCGGTGGACGACCGCTGGGACCACCCGGTGGTGCACATCTCGTGGCGTGACGCGTCCGCCTACTGCGCCTGGGCCGGGCGACGGTTGCCGACCGAGACCGAGTGGGAGTACGCGGCGCGCGGCGGGCTCGACCAGGCCCGCTACCCGTGGGGCGACGAGCTGACGCCCGGCGGGCGGCACCGGTGCAACATCTGGCAGGGCCGCTTTCCGGTGCGCGATGACGCGTCCGACGGCTACTCGGGCACCGCCCCGGTCGACGCCTACGAGCCGAACGGCTTCGGGCTCTACAACGTGTCCGGCAACGTGTGGGAATGGTGCGCGGACTGGTTCGACGCCCGCTCGGAAGGCCGCGTGATGCGCGGCGGGTCCTACCTGTGTCACGACTCCTACTGCAACCGCTACCGGGTCGCGGCACGGACGTCCAACAGCCCGGACAGCTCCAGCGGCAACCTCGGCTTCCGCTGCGCCGCGGACCTCTGAGCCCGACCCGGGGCCCCGTCGGCGTTTCGCTCGGAAGCGTGACGGGTACTCGACTCACGGTGAGGAGAGGAGTTCGATCATGGACACGAACGCCTATGTGACCTTCCTCGTGGTGGGCGCGCTCATCGTCGTGATCGACGGTCAGTTCGTCTACCACAGCGGGAAGCGATACCTGGCGAACGGGCAGGGCGAATCCGAATCCGGATCGTCCATGGCCCGGCTCGTGGCGGTGCTGTTCCACATCGCCACGCTGGGGGTGCTCGCGCTCATCTCGACGATCGACTTCCCCGGCGGCACGACACCGACGGCCATCGTGGGCCGCATCGGCGTGTTCCTGCTGGTGCTGGCACTGGCCCACGGCATCACCATCGCCGTGCTCGCGCGGCAGCGTGAGGAACAGGTCGTCGAGCAGATCAACACGCGGATGAACCAGCCGCGCCCCGCGGACCATTCGCTCAACGACCCGGTGGTCTCGCCGGTGCCCGGCCAGGACGGGCGCGACCCCCGCGTCAGCCCCAGCATCGAACACGGCACCCCCTACTCCACCGACCAGTACTGATCGAAAGTGGTGTTCGGGAGCGGCGCGGGTAGCGGTGCCAGCGCACGGCCCACCGCAAGCGGCTCCGCCGCTCACAAAACGGACCGAAGGTCACGCCAGACGGCGTCGGGTGTCCGCCTCGCGGACGGTCACGCCGCGGGTGTCCAGTAGTTCCAACAGCGGCACGGCGACCCGGCGGGTGGTGTTCAACGCCCGCCGGGCTTCGCTGACCGTGAACGGTTGCGGCAGCTCAGCCAAGGCCGCCGCGGCGAGCGGCACCGCGTCCGGACCGAGGAACACCCCGTCCGCGAGCTTGATCAGCCTGCCCGCCCGCACCCCGGCCGCGAGTTCGCGCGTGCCCAGTCCGAGCGAGGCCAGATCGTCGGCGTCGGGCGCGCGGAACGGCTGCTCGGTGAAGCGGTCCGCCAGCTCCCGCAGCGCCGACTCCAGCCTCGGCGGCAACCCGGTGCCCGGCCGCCGCACCAGCCCGTCCGCGACCTCCAGGCCCGTGCCGTCCAGCGCGGCGGGCACCAGCTCGGCCGACGGCAGGTCCACGGCCCGCCGCAGCACTTCCATCGGCATCCCGGCCGCCACCGGATTGTGACGCGTCCACTCGTCGAACCGCGAAAGTGCCGTCTCGCGGGCGCGCGCGAGGGCATCGTCGTCGACGACCCACTCACCGATCCGCTTGCCCGCCAACGGAAAACCCATCGCATGCAGCTCGCCGGCCCGCGCGAACGGGGGCGGCACGACCCGTCCGGCGGCCAGCTCCACCGCCCGCGCCCGCGCGGCACCACGCCGGGTCAGGGCCGGTGGCCGCACGTCCAGCACCTCGATCCCGGCGGCGATGCGGTGCTCGCCCGGATCGCGCAGCAGCCCGGTGTCCCCGATCCGCAGCGGCAACGGCGAGCGCAACCTCAACCGCGCCGCGTCAGTCCCGAATGGACGGACAGACACCGGAACCGCCGCCGCACCGAGGTGCAGGACCAGCTCCCGGTGCAGCTCCCCCGCCGACCGCACCGCGACGTCGACCTCCGACGTGTGCACCCACGCGCCCGGCGTCAGCAACGCATCACCGCGCCGCACCCGCTGCCGGTCCACCCCACGCAGGTTGACGGCCACCCGCGCGACCGCCGCGACCTCGGTCTCGTCCGCACCCAGTGACTGCAGGCCCCGCACACCCACCCGCTGCCCGGCCAGTTCCAGCTCGTCCCCCGCCCGCAGGGTCCCGCCCACGAGCGTTCCGGTGACCACCGTTCCTGCGCCGCGCACGGTGAACGCGCGGTCGACCCACAACCGCACGTCCGCCGACGGATCCGGCGCGGGCAACCGGTCGGCGAGCGAACACAGCGCCCGCCGCACCGGTTCGAGCTCGCCACCGCGTCCGATCGGCACGACTTCCGGCGTCCCCAGCGAGGTCGCGGACAGCTGGGAAAGCGCTTCCCGCGCGGCGGGCCCGGGATCGGCCAGGTCCGCCTTCGTCACGACGAGCAGCGCATGCCGGACGCCCAGAGCGTCGAGCGCGGCCAGGTGCTCGGCCGACTGCGGCATCCACCCCTCGTCCGCCGCGACCACGAACACCACGGCGGGCACCGGCCCGACCCCGGCGAGCATGTTCGGCACGAACCGCTCGTGCCCGGGCACGTCGACGAACGCGAGCCGCCGCCCGTCGATCTCGGTCCACGCGAAACCCAGCTCGATGGTCAGGCCGCGGCGGCGCTCCTCGGCGAGCCGGTCGGGCCAGGTGCCGGTGAGCCGCTCGACCAGGGTCGACTTGCCGTGGTCGACGTGTCCCGCGGTCGCTACGACATGCATGCGCGCACCGCCGCGAGCAGCAGTTCGTCGTCGGCCGGGTCCACGGTCCGCAGGTCCAGCAGGCACCGGCCGCGCTCGACCCGCCCCACCACCGCCGGGCTGCCGGACCGCAGCGGCTCCGCGCACGACTCGGGCAGGCTGACCGCGACCGACGGCAGCTCGACACCCGGCGCCCCGCCACCGCCGACTGCCGCGGCACACGCCACCACCTCGGCGCCCGGTACCCGCGCGGCCAGCGCTTCCGCACGTCGGCGCAGCTCCGCCACGTCCGCGCCCAGCGCCCGCGCGACCGGCGGTTCGGGTCCGCGCAGGGTCGCCTCCAGCGCCGCCAGGGTCAACTTGTCCACCCGCAGCGCACGCGCGGCCGGATGGCGGCGCAGCTTCTCCACCAGATCCGCCGAGCCCAGCAGCAACCCGGCCTGCGGGCCGCCGAGCAGTTTGTCGCCGCTCGCGGTCACCAGGTCCGCGCCGTCGCGCAGGGCGGTCGTGGCGTCCGGCTCGTCGGGCAGCACCGGGTGCGGGGCCAGCAGGCCGGAGCCGATGTCGGCCACCACCGGCACGTCGAGTGTGGCGAGCTCACGGATCGGGACGTCCGCGGTGAAGCCGGTGACCTGGAAGTTCGACGGGTGCACCTTGAGCACGAACCCGGTGTCCGGCCCGAGCGCCGAGGAGTAGTCGCGCAGGCTCGTCCGGTTCGTCGTGCCGACCTCCCGCAACCGCGCGCCCGCCGACTCCAGCAGCTCCGGGATGCGGAACCCGTCACCGATCTCGACCAGTTCACCCCGGCTGATCACGATCTCCCTGCCGGGCGCCAGCGTGAGCGCGCACAGCAGCAGGGCGGCGGCATTGTTGTTGACCACGTGCACCCCGCCCGCCGCGGGCACGGCGTCGGCGAGAGCCGCCATCGCCCCGCGGCCACGGCGGGCGCGTCGTCCGGTGGCGAGGTCGAACTCGACGTCGGTGGCTCGCCCGGCGGTCACCACGGCGTCCAGCGCTGCTCGTGACAACGGCGCCCGGCCGAGGTTGGTGTGCACGACGACGCCGGTCGCGTTGACCACCGGCCGCAGGGTGGTCGCCGCCGTCGGCAACGCGGCGATGGCGTGCTCGGCGACCTGCTCCGGCTCGATCTCCCCGGCCCGCGCGCGGTCCTGCGCGTCCGTGACCACGGCCTTCACCAGGGCACGACCGAGCACGCGCTCCGCCTCGGCGAGGCGCGGATGCGCGAGCAGCACGTCGGTCCGCGGCACGCGGCGGCGCGGGTCTCCCACCCACCCATGATCGCAACTCCGGCCAGCCGCCGCAGCGTTCACGGGGCACGATGTGGGCATGGGCTACCGACTGACTCAGTACGCGCACGGCGGCGGATGCGCCTGCAAGATCCCGCCCGGCGAGCTGGAGGACGTGGTGCGCGGTCTGGTCGGCCGGACGCCGGCCGACCCGGCGGGCGAACTGCTGGTCGGCCTCGACGACGGCGACGACGCGGCGGCCGTGCGGATCCGGGACGGGCTGGCGCTGATCGCGACGACCGACTTCTTCACCCCGGTCGTGGACGACGCGTACGACTGGGGCCGGATCGCGGCGGCCAACGCGCTCTCCGACGTCTACGCGATGGGCGGCCGGCCGGTGGTGGCGGTGAACCTGCTCGGCTGGCCGCGTGAGGTGCTGCCGTTCGAGCTGGCCGCGGAGGCGCTGCGGGGCGGGGCCGAGGTGTGCGCGGACGCCGGATGTCACCTCGCCGGTGGGCACAGCGTCGACGATCCCGAACCCAAGTACGGCCTCGCGGTCACCGGCGTCGGTGATCCGGACCGCTTGCTGCGCAACGATTCCGCGCAGGCCGGGCGGCCGTTGTCGCTGACCAAGCCGCTCGGGATCGGCGTGCTCAACTCGCGGCACAAGGCGACCGGGGAGCGCTTCGGTGAAGCGATCGAGGTGATGACGACGTTGAACGCCCCGGCCGCGCGGGCCGCGCTCGACGCCGGTATCACCGCCGCGACCGACGTGACCGGCTTCGGCCTGCTCGGGCACCTGTACAAGATGGCGCGCGCGAGCGGGGTCACCGCCGTGGTCGACGCGGCCGCGGTGTCCTATGTGGAAGGAGCACGGGCGGCTCTCGCGGCGGGCCACGTCAGCGGCGGCACGCGGCGCAACCTCGACTGGGTCCGGCCGCGCACCGACCTGTCCGCGGTGTCCGAGGACGAAGCCCTGCTGCTCGCCGACGCCCAGACCTCGGGCGGTCTCCTGCTGGCGGGCGAGATCCCGGGCGCCCCGGTGATCGGCGAGTTCGTTCCCCGCGGCGAGCACGTCGTCGTGGTGCGGTGACGGCCGGTTTTCCGCGCGGGCTGGTGACGGAATAGTGGCTGGTCGGCGGTGGTTTGACCGAGTATGGCCGACCACGCCGAAGAAGTCCTGAAAGCCGCCCGCACGATCGCCGTCGTGGGCCTGAGCCGTGACCCGGCGAAGGCCGCGCACTCGGTCCCGGCCGCGATGCAGGCCGCCGGGTTCCGCGTCATCCCCGTACACCCCTCGGCCGACGAGATCCTGGGCGAGAAGGCCCATCGCACCCTCGCGGACATCCCCGAGCCGGTGGACATCGTCGACGTGTTCCGGCCCGCACCCGAAGCGCCGGGCATCGCCGGGCAGGCGGTCGCGATCGGGGCGAAAGCCCTGTGGCTGCAGCAGGGAATCGCGTCCGCCGAGGCACGCCGGATCGCGGAGGCCGGGAGCCTGGATTACGTGGAGGATCGCTGCATCGCGGTCGTGCGCGCGCTGGGACAGATCAGGAAGTAGGCACTGCTCGCTACGCGGGTTCCGCGCTGCGCGCGGCTGAAAGCGCCGGGCTCGCAAGCTCGCAGTCGATGGGGCCGCCCCGGATTTTTCATCGTTTCTACGGCCGAGCAGGGGCTGAGGATCGGGGTGCGGGGGAGGACTGGGCGGCAGGTGGGTCGCGTTCCGTTGCCGGGCCGCCGTTGTGCGGGTGAATGGTGTCCCGGAAGGGCCAACACGCCAGCCGGAAGAGCAAACACGCCAGCCGGAAGAGCAAACACGGCGCGGCGCGCCGTGTTGGCCGCTCCGGGCGCCGTGTTGGCCGCTCCGGGCGCCGTGTTGGCCGCTCCGGGCGCCGTGTTGGCCGCTCCGGGGCGGCGCCCGGCAACGACAGGCAGCCCGGCACCTTGCCTACCGGCCGTTCCTCTCCCCAACCGATCCATTGCGAGCTTGCGAGCCCGGCGCTTGAGAAACCCGCGCAGCGCGCCGCGTAGCGGCTACGCAAGCCGATCAAGCACAACGAGCCGTAAGCCCCCCATCCACCGGCAAACACACCCCGTTCACATAAGCCGCCTCGTCGGAAGCCAGGAACACCGCCGCCGCCGCAACATCCCACGGGCTGCCCATCCGGCCGGTGGGGCTGGCCGCGTGCCGCCGCTCCAGCTCTCCGGGGCTGGCCGCGATACCGCGTGTGACCAGGGGTGTTTCGATCAGGCCCGGCAGGATCGCGTTGACCCGGACGCCCTGCGGTGCGTACCGCAGGGCGAGCGAAACGGTCAGCTGGTTCACCGCCGCCTTCGCCGCGCTGTACCCCGGATACACGTAACCGGTGTCGCGGATCGACGCGATCGACGACACGTTCACCACCGAACCGCCCCCTGCCGCGAGCATCCGCGGCAGGACGTGTTTGCAGGTCAGGAACACCGGGGTGAGGTTGACCGCCAGCGCGCCATCCCATTCGGACAGCGTCAGGCCGACCACGTCCCCGACCACGGTGGCGCCGACGTTGTTGTGCAGCACCGTCGGCGCGCCCAGTGATTCCGCGGCCGCGGCGACGACCTGGGCGATCTGGTCCTCGTCGGTGGCATCCGCCGTCAACGCGACCGCCGAACCACCCTCCTCGACGATCGCCGAGGCAGTGCGCGAAGCCTCGTCCGGCTTGATGTCGATCGCCGCGACCCGCGCGCCCTCGCGGGCGTAGGCGAGCGCGGCCGCCTTGCCGTTGCTCATCCCGTCGCCGCTCGACCCCGCGCCGAAGACGAGCGCCACCTTCCCGGCCAGTCTCCCCATGCGGCGCAGTATCCGGAGCGCACCGGGACCGGCGGAACCGCACGACGTCGAAGACCGCGCGGCGGGCATTCCGAAAACGAGAGAAACGGCCTGGTAGATGATGGGGACATGGTCGAGAGCGAACTGCAGCGAAGGGTCGACGCGCTGGCGGAGGATCTCGGCCGGTCGGTGGCCATCAACGATCCGTCGGTCCGGCTGCTCTGCGCGAGCAGGCACTTCGGCGACGAGGACACCGTGCGGGTCCGGGCGATGCTGCAGCGCAGCGCGGGCAGCGAGGCGATCGGGCACATCCTGGCTCAGGGCGTGACGCGCTGGTCCGGCCCGGGCGTCATCCCGCCGCGGCCCGACCTGGAGATGCTGGCGCGCGTGAGCGTTCCGCTGCGCTGGCGCGGCACCCTGCTCGGCCTGCTGATGGTCATCGACCCGGACGGTTCGCTGACCGAGGCCCAGCTGGACGCGATCAGGGTCGCGGCCGAACCGATGGCGGCGCTGCTGTACCGGGACTTCCTGGCCGCCGACGAGGAACGCGCCGCCCGCGAACGAGCACTGCAGAGGCTGCTCAGCGGCAACCCGGCCGAGCGACCGGCCACCCACGACTGGCCGGACACGGTTCTGATCGCGGAGGTCACCGACGGCGACAACGCCCGGGTCGAAGTCGCACTGCGCACCGCGCTGGAGGCCGCCACACGCGGACGCGAGCCGTCCTTCTACGTCCGCGGACGCCAGGGCGTCCTGCTCGGCGGCGGCGACCCGGCGGCGATCATCCGGCAGGTCGAGGACGTGCTGGGCTCCGCCCGCTGCGTGGTCGGCGTCGGCAGCCACCCCGACCGTCCGTGGACGGCCCGCGAACGCGCCGCGACCGCCGTCCGGGCCGCGACCACGCTGCCCCGGTTCGGCGGCATCGCGCACTGGGCCGACCTCGGCGCGTATGCGCTGCTCCTGCGGATTCCCGAGCCGACGCGGGCGGACCTGCCCGATCCGCTGCGCGCCCTGCTCGACCACGACACGGGCGGACGACTCGTGGAGACGCTGGCCGCCTACCTCGACCACGGCGGGTCCAGCCTGGACACCGCCGCCGCGCTGCACATCCACCGGACCTCGCTGTACTACCGGCTGCACCGGATCGAGGAGATCACCGGACTCGACCTGGCCGACGGCGAACACCGGCTGGCCCTGCACCTCGGGCTGCGACTGCTCCCCCTGGTGAACGGCTGAACTGGCCTTTTCGACAGAATGAGGAATCGGGGCGGGGAAAACCCGACCACGGTAGGTCGTCACCGGAGGAACCCGGGCCGATACTCCGACCCGAACCACCAGGCCTCGAAGGAGCAGCCGCTTGAGTACCGTCGCGCAGACGTCCGCCGCCCCCGTGTCGGCTTCGCGGATCGCGATCGCCAGTTTCATCGGCACGGCCATCGAGTTCTACGACTTCTACCTCTACGGCACGGCCGCGGCACTGGTGTTCGGGCACCAGTTCTTCCCGACGTTCTCCGCGCTCGCCGGCACGCTGGCCGCGTTCGCCACCTTCGGCGTCGGGTTCATCGCGCGGCCGGTGGGTGCCGTGGTGTTCGGACACTTCGGCGACCGGGTCGGACGCAAGGCGATGCTGGTGGTGTCGCTGCTGGTCATGGGCACCGGCACGGTCGCGATCGGCGCGCTGCCGACCTACAGCGCGATCGGCATCGGCGCGCCCATCCTGCTGGTGCTGTGCCGGTTCCTGCAGGGGTTCGGGCTCGGCGGCGAATGGGGTGGCGCGGTGCTGCTGGCCACCGAGTACGCGCCGAAGAACCGGCGTGGCCTGTGGTCGAGCTTCCCGCAGATGGGCCCGGCGATCGGGTTCATCATCGCGGGCGCCGCGTTCCTGGTGCTGGGCCAGACGATGTCGGAGCAGTCCTTCGACAACTGGGGATGGCGGATCCCGTTCCTGGCCAGCGCGCTGCTGGTGATCATCGGCTACTACATCCGGATGAAGATCGCCGAGACGCCGGTCTTCGAGCGCGCGATGGCCGAGCACGACAAGGCGAAGGTGCCGATCGTCGAGGTCGTCAAGCGCCAGCCGAAAACGCTGCTGTTGTCGACGTGCGCGTTCATCCTGGCGCACACGCTCTTCTACACGATCACCACGTTCTCGCTGTCCTACGGCACGACGGTGCTCGACCTGGACAAGGACATGCTGCTGATCTGCGCCATGATCAGCGCGCTCATCATGGGCCTGGCGACCCCGCTGCTGGCCATCTGGTCGGACCGGATCGGCCGCAAACGCGTGTGCCTCGGGGCGGCGGTGCTCGCGGTCGTCTGGGCGTTCCCGCTCTTCGCGCTGGTCAACACCGGTAACCCGGTGCTGATCGCGCTCGCGATGTCCGTCGGGATGATCGCGTTCGCCGCGTTGTTCGCCCCGATGGGCGCGTTCCTGCCGGAGCTGTTCGCCACGCGCTACCGCTACACCGGCGCGTCGATCGCGTACAACGCGAGCGGGGTGATCGGCGGCGGGGTGAGCCCGATCCTCGCGACGCAACTCATCGCCGCGACCGGGTCGTCCCTGCCGGTGTCCGGGTATCTCGCGTTGATCGCGATCATCTGCGCGGTGTGCGTCTGGTTCCTGAAGGAGACGCGCGGCAACGAGCTGGGGTGAGATCGACGCGCTCTGTTCGCATGGAGGTCGCCTGACGGTCGGCACCGGCACACGCGCAACGGACAAAGTACGCGTATGTCTGACATGACTCGGAGAGGGGCGCTCGGCATCGCGGGCGCGGGCGCGGTGACGTTGATGGCCGCGGGCGGGGCGCAGGCGCAGCCGGGCGGCAAGGCGCTCATCGGCCGGGCGGGCGGCGACACCCTGCACGTCACGACGTTCAACATCCGGATGGACGCGGGCGCGGCGCCCGGCACGCCCGACTCGTGGACCGACCGGCGCCCGGTGCTGGCGCGGTTCCTGGAGATCGAGCAGCCGACCGTGCTCGGCATCCAGGAGGGCCTGTACCACCAGGTCAAGCAGGTCGCGGCGGACCTGCCGAAGCACTACGAGTGGATCGGGCTCGGCCGCGAGGGTGGCGGGCGCGGCGAGTTCATGACGATCTACTACGACACCCGGCGAGTCGAGCCGCTGGACTACGACCACTTCTGGCTGTCGGACACCCCGTACGTGATCGGGTCGGCCTCGTGGGGCAACACGGTCGTCCGGATGGTCACCTGGGTCCGGTTCCGGGACTCCCGCACCGGCAAGGAGTTCGTGCACGTCAACACCCACTTCGACCACCAGTCGGAACCTTCGCGGCAGCGCAGCGCGACCCTGGTGCGCGACCGGATCTCCGGCTTCGACCCGGCACTGCCGGTGGTGCTTACCGGCGACTTCAACACGCCCGCGGACTCGGTCTCGTACCGCACCCTGACCGACAGCGGACTGTCCGACGCATGGCGAACCGCGGCGAAGCAGCTCACGCCGGAGTGGGGCACCTTCCCGAACTACCGCGAGCCGGTGCTGAACGCGAACCGCATCGACTGGATCCTGACGAACCCACGCGTGTCAGTCCTGGCCGCGGCGATCAACACCTTCCGCGTGGACGGCCGCTACCCGTCGGACCACGTACCGGTACAGGCCTTGGTGCGGCTGATCTAGACCAGAGTCAGCCGGTCATCACTCAGGGGACTCCTTATCGCACCGCGCGCGGAAATCGCGCGTCCAGCTCGCTGGGTAGGGTGAACGCGGCTTCGTTGGTGGCGCTGCGCCGCACGCAGGGTTCGCGGTCGTGCGGGGCACACCCGCAGAAGGGCGGCGCGCACCGTCACCCAGTCGGCGCCCGCTCCCCCACACGGTCGGCACGACTCCACGCTTCGGTCATCCTGCGCTCCGCCAACCGGTCCGCCGCCACCGCGGGCGGCACGCCCTCGTCCTCGGATCTCCGGCTTCGCCAGCTGGTTGTTGGCGGAACCACAGACGATGTCCGCAGCGAGCTGTCCTACGGCGTGCTCGTCGAGTGCTCCACCGAGCGCGCAGGGAGCGAAGATGTCCACCTTCTTCCGGAGGAGCGCTCGCCCGTCGAGGGCGACCCGAACTTCCGGGCGCGTCAGCCGAAGCCGCCGCACCGGGTCGTCGTCGACGTCGTGCACAACGACCCAAGCACCCTGTTCGACGAGCAGCCTGGCCGGCAACGACCCGACCTTGCCGACCCCGGAAACCGCGACCCTGAGGCCCTTGATCGACGGGGGTCCCGGCGATAGTCGACACACGCGAGCATCGCCCGGTACACACCCAACGCGGTCAGCACCGACGAGTCGCCGGCACCCCCGTCCGCACGTGAACGTCCTGTGACGTACTGGCTCTCGCTGGCCGCGACATCCATGTCCCGCACCGAGGTACCCACGTCGCAGGCGGTGATGTAGTTGCCGTTGAGGCTTTCCACGAACCGACCGTACGACCGCAGGAGCGCCGTCGAGTAGATCGCGATGATCGCGCGCAAGCCCACCTCGACGTCCTGGCAGAACACCACCTGCTCGTGACCTGACCGCCGATCGAACACGCCTTGAAGCACAGGTTCTCCTCTCGCCCCGTCTAGCGTGGATGGTCAGCGGTCCGCCCGCGCCAGCAGTCGCTTCGCCCGCTCGATGATGGGTTTGCCGACGATTTGGTTGTCCACCGCCTTGATCGAGCCGTTGCTGTTCGCGGCGGCAACCACCTTGCGAGCCCACTCGACGTCCCGCGGAGACGGTGAGAAGACGGTGTTGACCACCTCGATCTGCCGGGGATGCAGGCAGACCTTTCCCGTGAAGCCCAGCTCCGCCGCGTGCGCGGCGTCAGCTGTCGGAACGTCCAGGTCCGTCAAGGCAAGCGTCGCGCCGTCGAGCGGCGGCACGATCCCGGCCGACGAGGAACCGAGTACAGCCTGCGCCCGAGCGTGGACCAGCGAGGTTCGGTTCGCTGGATCCAGTCCGAGTTCACGACCGAGGTCCGCGTTACCGAACACCGCTCTGATCACACCTGGAACCGCACAAATGGTTTGAGCGTTGAGAACTCCCGCGGCTGTCTCCAGAACTGCGATCACACACGAACCTGGTGCCAGCGCGCGCACCACGTCGACGACCTGCCCGGGGCGTCGCGGCCGCGGCCTTCTCGAACCGATCCGGTCGGCGCCCGGGGACGAAGAGCGCTGATCGAGCCCGCGCGAGCAGTTCGGACGTCGCCGTCATCACAACACCCTCCGTCGGGTTTTCTGCTGATACCGGACACTGCCATCGGCGGCGTTTCGCCGAATACGCAGCCGAGTTCGTTCTGGCCCCACCAGCGTTGTCCGCCCAGGTCGGAGACGCCGGTCCGGCTGCTCCTATTTCAACCGTCCGAACTCCCGGAATTCGCACGGCTCCTCTCGGAAAAGGTTTGCGGGCGCACGTCGATAATCGGCCACACGGACGGCGCTTGTCCTGCCTCGTCCCTGCCACCTATCATGGTTTCATTGAGCGGCATGATCAGTCCATTTTTGGAAGGCGGCAGATGGGCGCGCACCAGGCCAAGAGTGTTTCGCAGGAGTTCGAGCGGATCGCGCGCGCACGCACGGTCCTCTTCGTCCCCGGAGACCGCCCCGACCGGTTCGGCAAGGCCGCCACGAGCGGCGCAGACCTGATCGTGCTCGATCTGGAGGACGCGGTCGGGCCCGGCCACAAGGACGCCGCGCGGGAGAACGTCCGACAGTGGCGCTCAGCCGGTGGGCCGGGTCTGGTGCGTGTCAACGACGCCACCACCCCGTGGTTCGAGGACGACGTAGCCTCACTCAAGGGCGACCCCTGCTCCGTCCTCGCGCCGAAGGTGACGGGGCCGGATCAGGTTCGCGACCTGCTCGATCGCCTACCGGAGGGGTCGTGCGTCGTACCGACACTGGAGACCGCGGCGGGCATCCTCGATGCCCGCGCCATCTGCGAGGTTCCCGGCGTCGTCCGAGTCGCGTTCGGCAACGGCGACCTGTCCCAGGAACTCGGCGTCGATCTCGGCGATCTCGTAGCGCTCGCGCACGCCCGCTCGGCCGTCGTGCTCGCCTCGGCCGCCGCGGGGGCCGCGCCTCCGCTCGACGGAGTGACCATCGCCGTCAGGGACAGGAAGAAACTCGTGGAGGACACCGAGCATGCGGTCCGGCTCGGTTTCACCGGGCGGTTGTGTATCCATCCGGCCCAAATCTCGGTTATCCACGAAGTACTGACCCCGACCGAGGAGGCTCTCGCGTGGGCGCGCTCGGTGCTCGACGCGGCCACGGACGGCGCCACCATCAGCGACCGCGGGGACATGATCGACAAACCGATCCTCGAACGGGCCCGGCTGGTGCTCAAGCGCGCCGAGACCCAGACGGCCTGACGACCCGCGCCCGTTACCGGACCCGCCATTGACGGGAACGCACCGACCGTCGAGCGGCTTGCGGGCAGGCGTCGTACGCTGCGGGCATGCGTGCGTCGGAGATCGTTGAGGAGTTTCCGGTGGTCGCGGAGGAGTCGGGGGCTCTGGAGGCCGCTCGGTTGCTCGCCGCGAATCGGTTGCCGGGGTTGGTCGTCACGGGGGCCGACAATCGGCCGTCGGCGATTTTGCCTGCCTCCCAGGTGGTTCGCTTCCTCGTTCCACGTTATATCCAGGATGACCCGTCGCTCGCGGGTGTGCTGTCGGAGTCGATGGCCGACACCGCGGCCGCCAAGCTGCGTGACAAAACCGTGCGCGCGCTCCTGCCCGAGGACCGCGCCGAGCTACCGGTCGTCGAGCCGGACGACACGATCGTCGAGGTCGCCGCGGTCATGGCCCGGCTTCGCTGCCCGCTCGTCGCGGTCGCCACGAAGGATCACATCCAAGGTGTGATCACCGCGTCCCGGCTGCTCGAACTGGCTCTGCGCGAGCAGTCGTGACCGTTCTCGCGATCGTCGTCTTCGTCGTCGCCTACGCTCTCATCGCCACCGAACGCATCCCGAAGACGACCGCCGCCCTGGGCGGCGCCGGTGTCGTGCTCGCGGCGGGCGTCGTCGGCTCGGACGAGGCGTTCTTCTCCCACGACACCGGCGTCGACTGGGACGTCATCTTCCTGCTGCTCGGGATGATGGTCATCGTCGGCATCCTGCGCCGCACCGGGGTCTTCGAGTTCACCGCGATCTGGGCCGCCAAACGCGCCAAGGGATCTCCACTGCGTGTGATGGTCCTGCTGGTGCTGATCACGGCGATCGCGTCGGCGTTCCTGGACAACGTCACCACCGTGCTCCTCATCGCCCCGGTGACGCTGCTCGTGTGCGACCGGCTCGGCATCAGCGCCGTGCCGTTCCTGATCGCCGAGGTGTTCGCGTCCAACATCGGCGGCGCGGCCACCCTCATCGGCGACCCGCCGAACATCATCATCGGCAGCCGCGCCGGCCTCACGTTCAACGACTTCCTCGTGCACATGGCCCCGATCGTCGTCATCGAGGTCGCCGTCTTCGCCTTGCTGCTGCGCTGGCTGTTCCGCGGCTCCTTCGACGCCGACCCGCAACGCATCGCCGACGTGATGACGCTCAACGAACGCGAAGCCATCCGCGACACGAAACTGCTGATCAAGTGCGGTGTGGTGCTGGCGCTGGTGTTCGCGGGCTTCATCGGCCACTCGGTGTTCCACCTCGACCCGTCGGTGGTGGCCCTGCTCGGCGCGGGCGTGCTCGTGCTGATCTCCGGCGCCACCCCGAAAACCTACCTGGCAGCCGTCGAATGGGAGACCCTGCTGTTCTTCGCGGGCCTGTTCATCATGATCGGCGCCCTCGTGCACACCGGCGTCATCGGCCAGCTCGCCGAGTGGGCGGCGGACGCGACCGGCGGCAACGCCCTCCTCGCGGTGATGCTGATCCTGCTGGTGTCGGCGCTGCTGTCCGGCGTGATCGACAACATCCCCTACGTCGCCACGATGAGCCCGCTGGTCGCCGGGCTGGTGGCCGACCTGCCGGACCCCGGCCAGGGCCAATCGCTGTGGTGGGCGCTCGCGCTGGGCGCCGACTTCGGCGGCAACCTGACCGCGGTCGGCGCCAGCGCGAACGTCGTCATGCTCGGAATCGCCGCCCGCGAGGGCACTCCCATCACGTTCTGGGAGTTCACCCGCAAGGGCGCGGTGGTCACGCTGATCACCGTGGCGCTAGCGGCTCCCTACCTCTGGCTGCGGTACTTCGTGCTCGCCTGAGCGGCAGCGGCTCCGGCTGCACCGCCATGGGCGGGGGTCGGGTCCGGCGTGGGAACCGAACGAGGCGATCGGCCACGGACCGCGCGACGCACGAACACGAGTCCACGGTGGTCGAAGCACAGTAACAACGATGGCGCCCGGAACGACTCGTTCGGCATCGATCTTCCGAGGAAGGATGGTGCCGGCAGATGTCCCTGCCCGAGCAATGGTCCGACTGCTTCTGGAGCTACGTCCGAAGCGACAACGACAACCTGCGCGGCCGAATCGACCACATGCGACAGGATTTGGCTGCTCAGTACTCACTGGAGACCGGCGAGGAACTCCGGATATTCGTCGACGGGGAAGACATCGGCTGGGGCCAGGACTGGCAGGAAACTCTCGACATCGGGGTCGGCAGAACCGCCTTCTTCATCCCGATCGTCACACCCAACTACACGAAGAGCACATCATGCCGCGACGAGATCCTCAAGTTCAACGCGGTCTGCCAGGCCCGCGGGGTGAAGGAACTCATCCTTCCCATCGTCGTCGCGAATCCAGAACGCATCTCGAAGGACGATCCGGACGAGGTTATCAGGATCATCGCCGCCGCAATCTACGAGCCGTTCCACGAGGTCATTCGCTGCGGCAGGGACAGCCAGCAGTGGATGGAGGGCATACACCGCCTCGTCCAGCGGTTGATTCACGCGCAACGGCGAGTGGAAGAAAAGCTTCCCCAAATCCTCTCCGGGGAGATCGTGCGCGCAGTGGAGACAGTCGTCACCGACCCCGCCGCGCACGACCTCGATTCCGACGAGGTCACCGATTCTCCAGGCATGCTCGAACTCGTCGAGAAGTTGACGCCGTCACTGGAAAGCACCGCGGTCACGCTGCAGAAAGCAGTCGCCGATTTCACCGTCGTCTCACAGTTGATGGCCGAGCACGGCGAGCGCGTGGGCGAGCAGGGAAACGATCCCGTCGCGTACAAAGCGGCCATACTGACGATGGCCGAGGAGCTCGGCGAGCCCGCGCGGAAACTGGAAGCCAGCGCCAGCGGAGCCCAGCGAGACATCACGGAGACCGACCAGTTGATTCGGGAGATCAAAGACGTACTGGACCGCGCTGTCCAGTCGCCTCTCCTGGACGAGATTCGTGCCAGTTTCGCCGCTTCGCTCAACGGAGTGGGCGAGATCGATGGTGTCGCTCAGCTCATGGACGACCTCGCGCGTCAGATCGCGACCGCGGAGAGCATCAGCCTGATCCTGAAGAGGTCCCTCCGGCCCGCGCGGCGCGCCGTCCTCATGCTGCGCGATTCGGCCAGGATGGCCGCCTCGTGGCGGACGGTCATCCCGCCGGAGTCGCTACCGCCTGCTACCCAGGTGCCGCAGCCCCAGCCACCCGGCTCCTGATCAGCGCGCCAAAGGATCGACCGAACCGGGCAGAACCTCCACCGCCGGATGAACCTCGCGCCAATGCCGGGCGATATCCGCACGCCGGGCAACCCACACGTCGGGGTGCGCCGCCACCACGTCGAGGAACCGGCGCAGGTCCGCGGCCCGGCCGGGGCGTCCGGACAGGCGCAGGTGCAGTCCGACGCTCATCATCTTCGGCTGCTCCGCGCCCTCGTCGAGCAGCAGGTCGAGGGCGCGCCCCAGGTAGGTGGCGAACGAGTCGGCGCCGAAGCCGTAGCCGTTCACGAACCGGCCGTCGTTGTTGTCCAATGTGTACGGCAGGACCAGCTGCGCGGTCCCGTCGACGTCCACCCAGTACGGCAGGTCGTCGCTGAAAGAGTCCGAATCGTAGAGGAACCCGCCGTGCTCCACGACCAGCCGGCGCGTGTCGACGCTGTTGCGTCCGGTGTACCAGCCGAGCGGGCGCTCGCCGCACACCTCGGTGTGGATCTCGACCGCACGCCGGATGTGGTCGCGTTCGACGTCTTCCCCGAGTTCGGCGTAGTTGATCCAGCGTAGCGAATGTGAGGCGATCTCCCAGCCGGACCCCGTGGCCGCCGCGACGATGTCCGGGTTGCGCCGCAACGACTCCGCGATCCCGAACACCGTGACCGGCAGGCCGCGCCCGGTGAACAGCCGGTGCAGCCGCCAGAACCCGGCCCGCGTCCCGTACTCGTACTGCGATTCGACGTTGACGTTGCGCTGCCCGGTCAGCGCTGTCGTCGGCTCCTCGGTGAGGAACGCCTCGGACGCGGCGTCGCCGTGCAGGACGTTGTTCTCGCCGCCCTCTTCGACGTTGACCACGAACGACACGGCGACCTTCGCCCCTCCCGGCCAATGCGGATTCGGCGGGGTGGCGCCGTAGCCGCGCAGGTCGCGCGGGTATCCGGAGCGGTCAGTCATCACACGGTCCCCTCTGGCAGGTGTTTGTCAGTTTTGACGAACGATAGCCTATCCCCTGTCACCGAGGAGGGGGCGATGAACGACCGCGAGGGCGCCATGCTGGCGCTGGTGGAGATCTTTTCCGTCTCACCAGGCCCGATGGGCACCCGGCACGCCCGTCGCGAACTGGGCAGACACGGCTACGACCTGAGCGAGTCCTCCATCTCACGACTGCTGCGCGAGATGGACCGGCGCGGGTGGACCCAGTCGGTCGAGACGAAGGGGCGGGTGCTCGCGGCCGAGGGACGCCGCCGCGCGGCGGAGGCGGTGCTGGCCCGCCGTGGTTCGGAGTCCGTGACCAGGGCCGTCGCCGTGCGGGACGTCAAGGACCTGCTCGACCTGCTGCGTGCGCGGCAGGCGGTGGAGAGCGCGATCGCCGGCGACGCGGCCAGGGCGGCGAACCCGGACGACCTGCGGGCGCTGCGCCGGATCCACGACTCCCACCGCGGCGCGGTCGGCAGCGCGGCGATGATCGCCCAGCCCGGCCTGATGTTCCACCGCAAGATCGCCGCGATGGCCACCAACCGCATGCTGAAACTGGCCGCGGACATGCTGCTCGCACCCCACCTCGACCGGGTCGAATCGGTGCTCGACCTGGCCGTCCGCCCGGCCCAGGACGAGGTGGTCGACGAGCACGAACGCGTGCTCGCCTGCATCGCGGACGGCGATCCGGCCGGGGCCGAGCAGGCCATGAACGAGCACTTCGCGAGCATGATCGCAGCCGCGGAGGCCAGTGTCGTGGGACGCGACGACCAGCTGATCCAGCGGCTGCTGGACTGGATCGAGGCGGGCGGACATCCCGCACCGTCCGAGTGACCCTCTGTCAATATTGACAAACGTTCTTCCGGCTCGCAGACTGTTGCCACCATCCGGGCGGCCCACCCGCCCCGGGCTCAGAGGCAACGGGAGCGACTTACATGCCTTCTCGCGGAACGATGACCGCGGCACGAATCCTGTCCCGGCCCACCGAAGCCGTCTACTCCGACCGGCACCGCAAGTGGCAGGGCATTCCGTCGATCGAACGGACCGCGGGCGGCCGCCTGTACGTGGACTGGTACTCCGGAATGGACACCGAAACCGGCGGCAACTTCGTCGTGGTGACCACCAGCGACGACGACGGTGACACGTGGAGCGGCGTCCGGTTCGTGGTGGAACACGACGACCCCGAGGTCCGGGTGTACGACCCGTGCCTGTGGCGTGATCCGCTGGATCGCCTGTGGCTGACCTGGAACCAGAGCCGCGGCTTCTTCGACGCTCGTGTCGGGGTCTGGGCCGCGGTCACCGAGAACCCGGACGACGACGATCCGAAGTGGAGTGAGCCGCGGCGGCTGGCCAACGGCCTGATGATGAACAAGCCGACCGTCCGCGGCGACGGCGCCTGGCTGTTCCCGGCGGCGATCTGGGCCTGCCACCCGCCGACCGAGCGGCACGGCCTGGAGGCCGAGCAGTTCTCCAACGTCCACGTCACGCACGACCACGGCGAGACGTTCGCGCTGCTCGGCAGCGCCGACGTGCCCAACCGCAGCTTCGACGAGCACATGGTCGTCGAGAAGCGCGACGGGACACTGTGGATGCTCGTGCGGTGCTTCGACGGCATCGGCGAAAGCTTCTCGGCCGACGGCGGGGCGACCTGGTCGCCGGGACGGCGCAGCCACATCGACGGCCCGTGCTCCCGCTTCCACATCCGCCGCCTGCCCTCGGGCCGTCTGCTGCTGGTCAACCACGCCGACTTCGGCGAACGCCGGACGATCGAGGAACTCGAACAGCAGGGTGACGTCAAGGAGTGGAAGGGCCGCACCAACCTGACCGCCTTCCTCAGCGACGACGACGGAGCGACCTGGCCCCACCGGCTGCTCCTCGACGACCGCGAGGACATCTCCTACCCCGATGTCGCGCTCGGCGACGACGGCGAGATCTTCGTGGTGTACGACCACGACCGCTTCGGCGACCGCGGCATCTACCTGGCTCGCTGCACCGAGGACGAGATCCTCGACGGCGCGCCGGTCCGGAAGTCCACTTTGGTCAACCGTGCGCTGGCCCTGCCGGTGGAGGACCGCCCATGACGACCGCCACGCCGCGCGCCGCCACCCGGTCCTGGTGGAGCGTGCTGCCCAACTGGGGCTACCAGATCCTGCCGCGCGACACGCGCACGATCATCACCTGCGTGTTCCTTGGCCTCACCATGGCGGTCGTCCTGCAGATCACGGAGCGGCTCGACCTGGCGCTCACCGGCGGGTCGATCGCGATCGTGTCGTCGGTGGTCGTCTGCCTCATCTGGGTTCCCTCGGCCGCGTTCTACGGGCTCACCGGCGCGCTGATCACCGCGTGGATCAACCCGGTCATCTCCAATCTCACCGCCTCGCAGCCGATGGCGCCGTTCCTGTTCCTCACCAACGCGGCGCACACCGTGCCGGTCGCGTTGCTGGTGTGGCTGGTGAAATCCCGCAAGCGCGGGCTGAACCTGGCACAACTGCTGGTGATCGGCCAGGTCGGCGGTCTCGCGGACGCGGTCGTGTTCGGCATCGGCAACCGGCTCATCCTGCACCTGCCGTGGGATTTCATCACCTTCCAGATCCTGGTGCTGCAGCCGTGTTACCTCGCGGGCAGCGTGATCACCTACGGCCTGATGCGGCGGCTGGTGCAGGCGCGTCTCGCGCCGAAGGAGCGCGCCGGGAAGGTGCGGATCGATGAAGTCTGAGCGCAAGCGGCGGGAGGGCCGATCATGAGCGCGACCATGCTGTACCGCCCCGGCACGTCGTTCCTGCACCGGACCGATCCGCGGGCGAAGTTCCTGCTGATCCTCGGGGTGCTGGTGGTCGCGTTGTCGACCACCCGCATCGACGTCCTCGTCGTGCTGACCGTGCTCGTCGTGCTCGCGCTGGCCGTGTTCGCGCGCATCACGCCACGCAGCTACGGCAAGGCGCTGCTGCTGATCATCCCGTTGATCGTCCTGCTGACCCTGTTGCAGAGCCTCGTCCAGGAGGGTCCGGCGCTCGTCACGATCGGCGGACTCGAACTCTCCCGCGAAGGCGTGCTGCTCGGGCTCGGCATCGGCCTGCGGCTGTTCGCCATGGGTATCTGCTTCTACGGGTTCTCGGTGACCACCAGCCCGAGCGACATCGCACTGGGGCTCAACCGGATCGGTGTGCCCTACCGGTTCGCGTACCTGACCAGTTTCGCGTTCCGCTTCCTGCCGCTGCTGCAGGACGAGGCGCAGACGCTGCTCACCGCGATGGCACTGCGCGGGTCTTCGGAGAACAGCACCGCCAATCCGTTCCGGCGCGGGCGCGCGCTGGTGCGGATGGTGTTCCCGATGCTCGTCGGCTCCATCAAACGCAGTGGCGACATCGCGCTGTCCATGGAGTTGCGCGGCTACGCGCTCAAGGGGCGCCGCACGTACCTGCGCTCGCTGCGGTTCCGTCCCAGCGACGCGGTGGTGGTCGTGGTCGTCGTGCTCGTCACCGCCGCGTTGGTCACGTTGCCGCTGGTCACCCCCGACCTGCTCGTGGAAGGAACCCCGTCATGACAACCCCGGCTCTCGCGGTCCACGAGCTGAGCGCCCGCTACACCGGCGCGCCGCGACGCGCCGTCGACTCGGTCGATCTGGAGGTCGCGCCCGGCGAAATCGTCGGCATCCTCGGCCCCACCGGCGCCGGGAAGTCGACGTTGCTGAAATGCCTGTCCGGCGTCATTCCACGGCACGACGACGAGGCGGCGGCGAAGGGGCGGATCGAGATCTTCGGCGTCGACCTCGGACAGTTCCCGAGCCTGGCGGCCATCACCGAGCAGGTCGGGCTCGTCATGCAGGACCCGGAACTGCAGCTGGTGAACACGACCGTGCGCGAGGAACTGGCCTGGGGCATGGAAAACCGGGGCCTGCCGGTGCCGGAGATCGAACGCCGGATGGCCCGCGCGGTCGAGCTGTTCGGTATCGAGGCGCTGCTCGACCGGTTCACGCACGCCCTGTCCGGCGGCGAGAAGCAGCGGGTCGTCGTCGCGTCGATCTTCTGCCTGAGCCCGCGGATCATGCTGCTCGACGAACCCACGTCCGAGCTCGACCCGGCGGGCACGGAGAGCGTGATGAACGCGGTCAGGGTGCTCGCGGACGAGGGGGTCACGGTGATCGTGGTCGAGCACAAGGTGGAGGAGCTCGCGGTGTACGCCGACCGGCTGGTCGTCATGGACGAAGGCGTGGTGCGGCAGGTCGGCACGCCGAGGGAGGTGCTGGTCGGCGGCCACGCGCCGTACCGGCCGCAGGTTCTCGAAGTGGCGCTGCGCCTGCGTGAGGAGGGGTACTGGCCGGGTGAACTGCCACTGTCCGTGCCGGACGCGGTGCGGGTGTGGTCGGACGAGCGCGCGAAAGGACTGGCATCGTGACCGAGGTCGTCATCGAGCTCAGCGACGTCGTCCACGACTACGGAAGTGGGAAACCGGCGCTGGACGGGGTGAGCCTGTCCGTGCACCGCGGCGAGTTCGTGGCCGTCATCGGCAAGAACGGCTCCGGGAAGACCACACTCGCCAAGCACTTCAACGGGCTGCTGCGTCCGACCAACCCGGCCGGACGGGTCCGGGTGCGCACCGCGAACGGGCTCGCCGATCCGCGCCGGTTCAAGCTGCACCAGCTGGTCCCGTCGGTCGGCTACGTCTTCCAGAACCCGGACCGGCAGATCTTCCACGACACCTGCCGCGAGGAGCTGGAGTTCGGCCCCGCGAACCTCGGGGTGGACCCGGCGACGACGGCGCGGCGCGTGTCCGAAACCTTGGCGCTGGTCGGTCTCGCCGGGCGCGAGGAGGACAACCCCGTCCAGCTTTCGCGTGGGGAACGGCAGCGGCTCGCGATCGCGTCGGTGCTGGTCATGGAGTCCGACGCGGTGGTCATCGACGAGCCGACCACGGGGCAGGACCCGGACGAGGCCAGGCTGATCCTGGAATGCCTGGCCCGGTACCGGTCGGCCGGCCACACGGTGGTGATCATCTCGCACGACATGGCGCTGGTGGCCGAGTACGCGACCCGCGTCATCGCGATGCGGCAGGGGCGGGTGCTCGCCGACGGCACCCCGCGTGAGGTGTTCGCCCAGCAGGAAGTGCTGCGCGGCACCAACATCCGGCCGCCGCAGGCCGCGGTCCTCACCGCGGCACTGGGCTTGCCGGGGGCCATCACCGTGGACGATGCCGTGCGCGAACTGCGCGCGGCGGTGTGAGAGGGGCGAAATGCGTTATCTGGTGACGGGCACCGGTGGCTTCGTGATGAGCGTGTTCATCGAGCGCTTGCTGCGCGACGATCCGGACGCCACCGTGACCGGGGTGGACCTGCACAGCACCGATGCCGTGCTGGAAGGCCACTTCCGGGAGGTGCGTGACCGGCTGCGTCTGGCCACTGTGGACGTCCGGGACGCTCCGGCGGTGCGCGACCTGGTGCGGTCGGTCTCGCCGGACGTGGTCGTGCACGGCGCCACGGTCACCCACGATCCGGTGTCCGAACGCGAGAACCCCGGCCGGTTCCTGGACGTGAACGTCCTGGGCACCGCTCACCTGCTGGAAGCGGCGCGGGACGCCCGGCGGTTCATCCTGGTCAGCAGCGCCGCGGTGTACGGCGACAGCCCGGAGCGGGTGGTCACCGAGGAGACGCCACCGTCGCCGGACGAGATGTACGGCATCAGCAAGTGGGCCGCCGAACGGGCCGCCCTGCGGTACAGCGAGCTGTTCGACCTGCCGCTGTCGATCGTGCGGCTGACGAAGATGTTCGGCCCGATGGAGCGCCCGACCCTGGGGCGCCGGGCGATGTCCCTGCCCTACCACCTCGCGGCGGCCCTCGTCGGCGGCCGCAAGCTCACGGTGACCGAGCGGACGATGCGCGCGACCGGAGACTGGCTCAGCGCGACGGAGGCGGCGGAGGCCCTGCGACTGCTGGTTGACGTGAGCGGCGTGTACAACGTGGCCTCCGGCGTGCGCACCACCGTCCCCGAACTGGTGTCCCTGTTCGGGGAGGACGTGGTCGAGGTGGCCGAAGCGGCGGCGTTCGACATGGCCCCGGATGAGGACCACGGCAAGAACGCGGTGGTGTCGCCGGAGCGGGTCGCCGAGGCCGGCTGGCGCTGCGGGCCGCTGCCTGCCCAGGTCGCGAACTACGTGGAGTGGGCGGAGCGGAACCGGGACTTCTTCACGGCGTGACCTGTACAACTGGATGTCATGACTGTGGATGCGCGGGTCCGGTGGGCGACGTTCGACTGTTTCGGCACACTGGTCGACTGGCGGCACGGCATCGCCACCGGCGCGGAGCTGCTGTTCCCCGGCCGCGGCGCCGAACTGCTCGACGTCTACAACCGGCACGAGCCGCAGGTGCAGCGGGAGTTCCCGGCGATGCGCTACCGCGACGTGCTGACCGAAGCTCTCCGGCGCACCGCCGGGGAAGCCGGGCTCGACCTGCTGGAAGATGACGCCAGGGTGCTCGCGGTAAGCATCCCGTTCTGGCCGGTGTTCCCGGACACCCGCCTGGCGCTGGCCGATCTGCGTGCCGCGGGCTGGCGGATCGCCCTGCTGACCAACTGCGACCGCGACGTCATCGGCGAGACCCAGCGACGGCTGGCCGTTGCGGTCGACGCCGTGGTGACCGCCGAGGACGTGGGCAGCTACAAGCCGCACCACAACCACTTCCACCGCTTCGCGGACTCCTTCGGCGCCACCCGGGACAACTGGGTGCACGTGGCGCAGAGCTACTTCCACGACATCCGGCCAGCCCACGAACTCGGCATCCCACGGGTGTGGATCAACCGCCTCGCCGAGCCCGACGACCCGTCCATCGCCGACGCGGTACTGCCCGACCTCACCGAGCTGGTGCAGGCGGTCGAACAGGTGCACCGGGCGGACCGGCTGAACACCGAGGGAGTCCGCTAAGCCCGGCGTTGCTTCGAGGATTCCCAGTACGCGGCGCTCGTCAGCGAGTTCCACGCGTTCCCTGCAGACCGTTGAACGCTCCCTGGTGACCCCGAGCAGGGAGGCCACACCGCTTCGGTCACGACGGCGAGTGGAAGGACGTCCCCAAGGCAGCCGGGGTACGTGAGGCACGGCGGCTGGACGGATCCGGGCGGGACCGACGGCCGCTCCGGTCCAAGGTGTTCCGGACCACAAGCGAACACTCCGGCCACAACGAGAGCCGACTAGGGGGCTCGAACCCCTGACCTGCTGTTTACAAGACAGCTGCTCTACCAGCTGAGCTAAGTCGGCCTGATCGCGGTCATCCTAGCAACCCCTGCCGGGCCCCTGGATTTCGTGGATGATCGGCGAAGTGGCGCACGCCACGGTTGCCCCTTTGCAACGGTAGGCGTGATCAGCGCGATGGGCCAGCCGGGAGGTCATTCAAGGAGGTGACGGCCGTATGAACAGCACCCAGCGCGTCCGGGGCCCGGTGACCCGCAGGCGCGGCTGGCACATTCTCGAGGCGCCGGCGGATCCCGGCGTCGACAAGGCCAACCGGAGGCGGCGGAGCACCGAGCCGCGCCGGCGGGCGTGGCACATCCTGGAGGCGCCGACCGGTGAGCAGCCGGCACCGGACGCCACCACGGAACTCGGTCCGGCCCTGCCGGACGAGGCGACGGTCAACTTCGTCCTCGACCTGGTCCTGCGCATCGGCGAGGTGCAGATGGCCAGCGGCGCGGGCGCGTCCGACGTGACCGCGACGATCCTGTCCCTGACGGAGGCGCTCGGCCTGCCGCACTGCGAGGTGGACGTCATCTTCACGTCCATCACGGTGACCTGCCACCGGGGGACCGACGCGAACCCGATCACCGCGCTGCGCGTGGTGCGCTCGCGCAGCCTGGACTACACACGCCTGTCCCAGACGGAGATACTGGTCCAGCGGATCATGCGCGGCCACCTCGGCGCCGAAGAGGCATACGGCGAGCTGCACAAGATCACGACGGCCCCGCACCCCTACCCGCGCTGGTTCGCCACGCTGGCCTGGGGCGGCATGGCTTTCTTCATCACCCTGCTGCTCAGCGGCACCCTGGACGTGGCGCTCGGCGCGCTGATCATCTCCGCGCTCATCGACCGGCTCGGCCGCCTGCTGAACCGGGTCGCGCTGCCGTTCTTCTTCCAGCAGGTCGTCGGCGGCCTGCTGGCCACCGGGATGGCCACGTTCGCGGTGAACACCGACCTCGTCCCCGCCAAGTTCTCCACGCTGGTCGCCGCCGCGGCCATCACCGTGCTGCTGTCCGGGCTGTCCACCGTCTCGGCCGTGCAGGACGCGATCACCGGCTACAACGTCACCGCCGCGGGCCGCACGATGGAAACGATCCTGATGTCCGCGGGCCTGATCACCGGTGTGGCGCTCGCGCTGAACATCGCCAAGGCGCTCGGGTTCACCCCGGCCGAACCGGTCCTGCCCGCGCAGACCGCCGACAGCCTGCTGGTGATCGTGCCCGCGGGCGCGGCCGCGGCCGCCTGCTTCGCCATCGCGAGCTATTCGATGCTGCGCTCGATGCTCGTGGCCGCCGCCGCGGGCGCGATCGGCGCCGGTGTCTACGGGACGCTGCTGATCGTCGGCCGCTTCGACGCCATCACCTCCTCGGCGGTGGCGGCCATCGTGGTCGGCTTCTCCGGGGGTGTGCTCGCCCGCCGTCTGAAGGTGACCCCGCTGGTCGTGGCCGTGTCCGGGATCACCCCGCTGCTGCCCGGTCTGTCCACGTACCGTGGCCTCTACGAACTGGCCACCCAGAGCAACGGCAACCTCTCGACCCTGATCAAAGCGGTCGCGATCGGGCTTGCACTGGCCGCGGGCGTGGTACTCGGGGAATACCTCGCACAGCCGGTCCGCACCGGTCTCGGCAGGCTCGAACGGAAGCTCGCGGGCCCCCGGATGGCGGGTCCGCTGCGGACGACCGAGCGCCGACTGGAGTAGCCGTCCTCGGCCACCGCGCGGTGGATCTTGGTTCGCTGTCGCGAGATAGTGTTCAGGCGAGCAAGGGAGCGGTGCTACGTGAGCGAACCAGGAATCGGTGCGGCGGACTTCGTCGTCGTCGCCAACCGGCTGCCGGTCGACCTCGAACGGACGGCCGACGGCAACCAGCGCTGGACGGCCAGCCCTGGTGGCCTGGTCTCCGCGCTGGAACCGTTCCTGCGTTCCCGCAAGGGCGCGTGGGTCGGCTGGCCGGGCGTGCCCGGTGTCGACGTCGACCCGTTCAGCGACGAGGGCCTGGTCCTCTACCCGGTCTCGCTGTCCACCGAAGAGGTCCGCGACTACTACGAGGGCTTCTCCAACGCCACGCTGTGGCCGCTCTACCACGACGTGGTCGCGCCGCCGGTGTTCGACCGCGGCTGGTGGGAGAGCTACGTCCAGGTCAACCGCCGCTTCGCCGAGGCCAGCGCCGAGGTTTCGGCCGAGGGCGCCACGGTGTGGGTGCAGGACTACCAGCTGCAGCTGGTCCCGAGCATGCTCCGCGAGCTGCGGCCGGACCTGCGTATCGGCTTCTTCCTGCACATCCCGTTCCCGCCGGTCGAGCTGTTCATGCAGCTGCCGTGGCGGGCCGAGATCGTGCGTGGCCTGATCGGCGCCGACCTGGTCGGCTTCCACCGGCCGGGCGGCGCGCAGAACTTCCTGTGGCTGGCCCGCACCCTGCTCGGCCTGGAGCCGAGCCGCGGCGCGGTCGGCGTGCGGTCGCGGCCCGGCATGATGCAGGTCGGCAACCGCACGGTCCGGGTCGGGGCGTTCCCGATCTCGATCGACGCCGCCGGCCTCGACACGCTCGCCCGCACCAAGGAGGTGTCGGAGCGGGCCGCCCAGATCCGCCGCGACCTGGGCAACCCGAAAACCGTCCTGCTCGGGGTCGACCGCCTCGACTACACCAAGGGCATCGACCTGCGGCTGCAGGCACTGCACGAACTGCTCCAGGAGGGCCGTGTCCAGCCCGAGGACGTCACCTTCGTCCAGCTGGCGACCCCGAGCCGGGAACGCGTCGAGCACTACCAGCGGATGCGCACCGAGATCGAGCAGATGGTGGGCCGGATCAACGGCGAGTTCGCCCGCGTCGGACACCCGGTGGTGCACTACCTGCACCAGTCGGTGGACCGGCGGGAGCTCGCCGCGTTCTACAGCGCGGCCGACGTCATGGTCGTCACGCCGTTGCGCGATGGGATGAATCTGGTCTGCAAGGAGTACGTGGCGTGCCGCCATGATCTCGGCGGTTCACTGGTGCTCTCCGAGTTCGCCGGCGCCGCCGCCGAGCTGACCAGCGCTTTTCTCGTCAACCCGCATGATCTCGACGGGGTGAAGAACGCGCTGGAGGCGGCCATTACGCTCGACCCTGCCGAGGGCAGACGCCGGATGCGTGCGTTGCGGCGTCAGGTCCTCACCCACGACGTCGACAGGTGGGCACGGTCGTTCCTCGAGGCGCTCGGGTCCGAACCGGCCGCCTGACTGGCCCCAAGCTTCTGAGCTCCTTAAGGAGGAGTGGTGACCGCCGAGTCCCTGCCCGCTGAGCTGCGCCGTGCGATCGTGCAGATCGCTCGCACGCCGCGATTGCTGGTCGCATGCGACTACGACGGGACCTTGGCTCCGATCGTGACCAATCCGGACGAGGCGCGCCCGCGATCCGAGTCGGTGGGCGCGCTGCGCTCGCTGGCCGGGCTGCACGAGACGACCACCGCGGTCATCTCCGGCCGCGCGTTGCGCGACCTCGCCATCCTGTCGCGACTGCCGCACGAGGTGCACCTCGTGGGCAGCCACGGTTCCGAGTTCGACATCGGCTTCGTGCACGAACTGGACGCACAGGCCCGCGACCTGCACCGGCGGGTCGAGCAGGAGCTGGAGCGCATCGCCGGCGCCGTGCCGGGTGTGTCGCTGGAGGTCAAGCCCGCCAGCATCGCCGTGCACGTCCGCCGCGCCGAGCGCGACGCCGCCGCCCGCGTGCTCGACGAGGTCCACAGTGGACCGTGCACCTGGGAGGGTGTGACGACGACCGACGGCAAGGAGGTCGTCGAGCTGGCGGTCGTGCAGACCGACAAGGGCCGCGCGCTGGACACGCTGCGCCACCAGGTGGGCGCCACCGCGGCGATCTTCCTCGGCGACGACGTCACCGACGAGAAGGCGTTCGCGCGGCTGGCCGGCCCCGACCTCGGCGTGAAGGTCGGCGACGGCGAGACGCTGGCGACGTACGCGGTGCCCGGAACCGAGGACGTCGCGACGGTGCTCGCCTTCATGCTGGAGGAGCGGCGCAACTGGCTCTACGGCGAGCAGGCCCCGCCGATCGAGCGGATGTCGATGCTGTCCAACGAGCGGGCGGTCGCGCTGGTCACCCCGGACGCCCGGCTGACCTGGATGTGTCACCCCGGCCCGGACGCGCCCGCCGTGTTCGCCGACCTGCTCGGCGGCAACAGCGCGGGACACTTCTCGATCAAACCGCACCACAACGGCCTGCCGCTGGGCCAGCGGTACCTGCCGAACACGATGACGGTCGAGACCCGCTGGTCACGACTGCTGGTCACCGACTACCTGGAGCCCGAGGGCCCGCCGCACCGCACCGACCTGGTGCGCGTGGTGTCGGGCACCGCCGCCGCGTCCGTGGTGTTCGCGCCGCGGCCCGAGTTCGGCGGGGTGCCGGTGCGACTGGTGCCGGATCCCGAGGGCCTGCGCGTGCTGGGCACGTCCGAGCCGTTCGTGCTGCGCTCGCCAGGGGTGGCGTGGGAGATCACTTCGGACGGCCTGCACGACACCGCCACCGCGCTGGTCCAGCCTGCCCAGGACGCGCCGGTCGTGCTCGAACTGCGGTGCGGCACCACGGATCTGACCGAGCACGATCTGTCCGAGCCGGACCGTCGCGCGCGGGCCGGTGCCTACTGGAGCGACTGGGCCACCACCCTCAAGTTGCCGAACGTGGAGCCGGAGCTGGTCGCGCGCTCGGCCCTGACGCTGCGTGGCCTGTGCAACGCCGACACCGGCGCGGTCCTCGCGGCCGCCACCACGTCGCTGCCGGAGGAGATCGGCGGCGTGCGGAACTGGGACTACCGCTACTGCTGGGTGCGCGACGCGGCGTTCACCGTGCGCGAGCTGGTCGGGCTGGGTTCGCTCGTCGAGGCCGAGGGCTACCTGCGGTGGCTGCACGGCGTGCTGTCGACGCTGGCGGGCCCGGAGCGGCTGCACCCGCTGTACACGATCAACGGCACCCAGCTCGGTGCCGAGGCCGTGATCGACTCGCTGCCCGGATACGCCGGGTCGCGGCCCGTGCGGGTCGGCAACCTGGCGAACCACCAGGTGCAGCTGGACGTGTTCGGCCCGGTCGTCGAGCTGGTGCGTGAGCTGGCGCAGGTGCGCGGCGAGCTGCGGGACGAGGACTGGCAGCTGGTGCGCGCGATGGCCGAAGCCGTCACGCGGCGCTGGTCGGAGCCCGACCACGGCATCTGGGAAGAGCGGCACGTGCCGCGGCACCGCGTGTACTCGCGTGTCATGTGCTGGGTGACGGTCGACCGCGCGATCAGGCTCGGTGAGGTCTACGGGCGCGAGATCCCGGCGGGCTGGCACGAGCTGCGCGAGGAGATCGCGACGGACGTGCTGACGCAGGGCTGGAACGACGAGGTCCAGGCGTTCACCACGGCCTACGACGGCACCGACCTGGACGCGGCTTCGCTGTTCGTCGGCCTGGCCGGGCTGATCGACCCCTCCGACGACCGGTTCCAGTCGACGGTGACCGCGATCGAGGCCGAGCTGCGCAGCGGTTCGACGGTGTACCGCTACCGCCGCGACGACGGCCTGCCCGGCGGCGAGGGCGGCTTCCACCTGTGCGCCGCGTGGCTGATCGAGTCGTACTTGCTGACCGGCCGCCGCACCGAGGCGGAAGAGCTGTTCGAGCAGCTGGTCGACGCGGCGGGCCCGACCGGTCTGCTGCCGGAGCAGTACGACCCGGTCGCGGAACGCTCGCTGGGCAACCACCCGCAGGCGTACTCGCACCTGGGCCTGATCCGCTGCGCGAAGCTGCTGTCCGGCGCCTGACCGACGACGGCCGCGGCCCCCTCCGGCTGGTCCGGAGGGGGCCGCTTCCGGTTCAGACGACCGGCTGGATCTCGGGCGGCAGGATCGGCGGCTGTCCCGTCGTCCAGATCGCCCTGATGGACATCCGGTCGAAGCGCCACCCGTCGGGCGTGCGCCGCAGGTCCGCGTCGTAGTGGCCGCCCACGGTGAAGACCGGGTTCGCGTCCGCGCCGCGCCGTTCGAGCGTCGCCTCCCGGTGAACGTGGACCATCAGGGCGTTCCACGAGGCCGTCGCCGCGTTGCCGTCGATGTCGGTCAGCAGGTCGGTGGCCAGGTGCTGGGTGCGGACGAACCGTCCGACGGAATCCGCCGTGTGCCGCACGGCTTCGGCGCCCTCGGACACCCCGAGCGGGGTCACCATCCGCACCTCGTCGGTGAAGTAGTCCCGGTGCCAGTCACCGTCGAACTTCCGCTCGTCCAGCGCCCGGAAAAGGCGGCTGACGAGTGCGCTGATCTCGATGTGCTCCATGCCGGCAGCCTCGTCCCTCCAGTGCACTGGAGGTCAAGTCACGCGTAGTTCGCCGCGTGCAGCGCCGCCGCCACCGAGTCCACCTCCAGCACCCGGATCCCGTCCGGCAGCTTCCCCGGATCCGGCGGCACCAGCGCGTGGGTGAACCCCAGCCGCGCCGCCTCCGCCAGCCGCCTGCCCGCGCCGCTGACCCGCCGGACCTCTCCCGCGAGCCCGACCTCGCCTACGACCACCAGCCGTGGCGACAACGCCGTGTCCCGCACCGACGACCAGAGCGCCAGCAGCACGGAGAGGTCCACGGCGGGCTCGGTGACCTTCATGCCGCCGACCGTCGCCGAGTACACGTCCCGATCGCCCAGCTTGATCCCTCCGCGCTTCTCCAGCACGGCGAGGATCATCGCCACCCGCGCGGAGTCCAGCCCGCTCACGGCACGCCTGGGCTGCGGCGCGCCGGCGGCGCCGACGAGCGCCTGCACCTCGCACAGCAGCGGTCGCTTGCCCTCGACCGTGACCGTCACCGCGGTGCCCGGCACGGCGTCCTCGCGCCGGTTCAGGAACAGCCCGGACGGATCGGGCACGCCGACGATGCCGTCCTCGCGCAGTTCGAAACACCCGATCTCGTCCGCGGGACCGAACCGGTTCTTGACGCCACGCACCATCCGCAGCGTCGAATGCCGGTCGCCCTCGAAGTGCAGCACGACGTCGACCAGGTGCTCCAGCACCCGCGGCCCGGCGACCGATCCGTCCTTCGTGACGTGCCCCACCAGCACGACCGGCAGCCCGCGCTCCTTGGCGAGCGCCACCAGGCCGGCCGTCACGGCACGGACCTGCGTGACGTTGCCCGGCGCTCCCTCGACCTGCGGCGAGGCCATCGTCTGCACCGAGTCGACGATCAGCACCCCCGGTTTGACGGCGTCGACGTGCCCGAGGATCGCGGAGAGATCGCTTTCGGCGGCGAGAAACATCCGTTCGTGGACGTTCTGGGTGCGCTCGGCCCGCAGCCGGACCTGGCCCGCGGATTCCTCACCGGTGACGTACAACGCGGGCCCGGACCCGCCACGCGCCCACTGATAGGCCACTTCGAGCAGCAACGTCGACTTGCCGACACCGGGCTCCCCGGCCAGCAGCACGACCGCCCCCGGCACGAGCCCGCCGCCCAGGACCCGGTCCAGCTCGCCGACACCCGTGGTGCGCGCCCGCGCGGCCTCGATGTCGACCTGCCCGATGGGCCGCGCCGGGGCACTGGGCGCACCGGCGGCCACCCTGGCTATCGCCGGACGTGCGTCACCGCGCTCCTCGAGCGTGCCCCACGCCTGACATTCCGGGCAGCGGCCCACCCACTTGGCGGCCTCGTACCCGCACTCACCGCAGCGGTAGCTGGTGCCCTTCTTGACCATGCACCGCACGCTAGCGGTCACCCCCGACAGTTCCGGTGCAGTCCCCTGATCAGCCAGGCGTGCCCGCTCCGTCGAGGAGCTGGGCGGTAGCCGCCCACAGACGGCGTTCCCGGTCGCGGTCGTGGGCGACGGGCCGCACCTCGGTCACCCTGTCGATCACCACGAACGCACCGTCGCGCAGGTTCGCCCACTTGTCGTCGAGCGCGACCGAGGCCAGTGCGGGCCCGGAGCGTTCCGGGGTGGCGACCCCTGGCAGGCGCGCCAAGCCGCGCCCGATCGCCTGCAGCGCTGGGGGCGCGCCCCGGCCCAGTCCGGTGCCCGGCATCCAGCCTGGTTCGAACACCGACACGTTGATGCCCGGCCCGGCGTGGCGCTGGAGCTCGTGGGCGTAGTACAGGATCGCCAGCTTGGCATTGGCGTAAGCGACACCCGCGGCGGTGAAGCCCGGATTCCTCTCTCCGGTCGCGGGCCGGGCGATCTCGACGGGGTCGCGCCACTTCGCGCCGGGCACGCCCAGGATCCGCCGGCCGAGGTTGGCGCTGTAGACGTTCGAACCGAGCAGGACGACGCGAGCGGGCCCGGTGAGTGAGCCGAGCAGATCGCCGATGAGACGGGCGTGCGCCAGGTAGTTCACGGCGAAGGTCATCTCGTAGCCGTCGGCGGAGGCGACGCGGGTGTCGGTCGACATGCATCCGGCGTTGGCGATCAGTGCTCGCAGGGGCCGTACCGCTCCGGAACCGAGCAAGTCCCGCACGGCTGCCGCCGCGGCCCGCGCGTCGGCGAGCCGGGACAGGTCGCAGCCGATCTCGTGGACCTTCGCCCCGCGTGCGCGGGCCTCGTCGGCGACTTCCGTGAGCGCCGTTCCGCCACGGCCAACCAACAGCAGGTCGGGGCGTTCGTCGTCGGGGCGGTCCGCCATGGCGAGGGTGGCAGCCCGGCCAAGGCCCCGGGTCGGCCCGGTGATCAGTGTGGTGGTCATGGGTCGAGCTTCCGAGCACGGCGGACGGTCAGCCAGCCGTCCCCTTGTCCTGGGAATGCCGGGGCCAGGACAACGACCGCGGCCGGCGCGCACACTGAACCCGTGGAGTCGTGGGAGTTCGGCCGGACGGTGCGCCGGTGGCGTGATCGCGTGGCGCCCGAGACCGTCGGCGTTCCGGTCGGACGTCGCCGCCGGGCGAGCGGGCTCCGACGCGAGGAGCTGGCCGGGCTCGCCGGGATCTCGGCCGACTACCTGACCCGGCTGGAGCAGGGGCGCGCAACCGCGCCCTCGGCGCAGGTGGTGGAGGCGCTCGCACGAGGGCTGCGCCTGTCCGACACCGAGCGCGACCTCCTCTACCGGCTGGCCGGCCACGCCGCGCCCGGACTCGACGTCGTTCCCTCGCGCGTCACCCCGAGCGTGCAGCGGCTGCTCGACCGGCTGGCGAACACCCCGGTCGTCGTGTATGACGCCACCTGGACGCTCGTCCTCGCCAACGCGCCTTACGACGCGCTCATGGGCGAGACGTCGACCTGGCGCGGGATCGAGCGCAACGCCATCTGGCGCAATCTCGCCGGACTCGGCATCCGCACCGTGCACACCGCGGCAGAGCAGGCCGACCACGAGGCGCTTCTCGTCGGTGACCTGCGTCTGACCGCCTCCCGGTATCCCGCCGACCGAGCGATCCGGCGGCTCATCGGCGAGCTCGCGGACAAGAGCCCGCGCTTCGCCGAACTCTGGGATTCCGACGCCCCGGCTCCGGTGCCGGACCCGTCGAAGCGGAAGGTCATCGACCACCCAGCGGTCGGCCGGATCACGCTCGACTGCGACACGCTCATCGTCGCCCTGGACGATCTGCGCATCACGGTCTACACCGCCGAGCCCGGTACGGAGGACGCCGAGCGCCTCGCGCTCGCCGTCGTTCTCGGCACCCAGACGCTCGTCGAACGGGACTAGTGACCGCCGCTTTCCTGCGAGGCGGGCGCCTGGCAGCTCAGCTCGACGGTGGGCGCGTGGACCGGCATCTGCACGGTCACCGGGCCGGCGTCGCGGAAGGTGAAGGTGACCGGCACGTTCTGGCCCGGCCACACGACGCTCTTGATGCCCTGCAGCACGACCGATCCGAAGCCGACCTGGGCTGCGTCACCGGTCGGGCCCGCGGCGGCGGACGAGGTCGGCGACGACGTGGCCGAACCCGACGTGGAGGTGGGTGCGGAACTGGAGGACTGCTCGATCGACTCGCTCGTGTTCGCCGGGCCGATGACCAGCGTGCTGCCCGCCACGATGTTCTGCTGACCGTCGATGGTCGCGGTCGCGGCGCTCGGGCTGCTCACACTGACCAGCTGGTCGTCGGACACGCCGTCGTTGGCGATCACCAGCGCGAGCGGCGCGTTCGACCCGGAGGCGTAGGCCTGCTGGCAGTCGTTGCGGTTGACCAGGCCGGCGTCCCGCAGGTTGAGCTTGCCGACCTGCGCCATCGCGCCGTTGACCGCGGGCAGCATGGTGGCGGTCTGGGTGATCTGCCCGGCCCCGCACCCGGCGAGAGCCAGAGCGGCACCGGCGGCGACCACGCTCGCGCCGACCACACGACGATTCTGCAGCCTCACGGTCTCAGTCCTCCCTAGAGCGGTACGGCCCGATCCTAGCTGTGGCGCGAAGCGGCTCCGTTGAGGGTGGTGGTGGGCAGGCGGGCGGGACCTAGCCGTGGCGCGGAAGGCCGCCACCGAGGGTGCGCCGAGGGGCCGAAAAACCGTCCACAGTGGATCGGATCCCGAATGTCGACAGGGTTCCCCGCCACCTGCATGAGCATGCACTTTATCGGTTTGTCAACCCCCCGGATGGCCCCTGACCTGCGACGACGATCTCGGCCCGCTAGGTGGGCCCCCTCGCTGCGTGCTAAGATGGACGCAGCGAAAGGGGCAGAGGACACATGGTTTTCAAGGTCGGAGAGACCGTCGTCTACCCGCACCACGGTGCCGCACTCATCGAAGCGATCGAGACCCGTGTGATCAAGGGCGAGGAGAAGCAGTACCTCGTCCTCAAGGTCGCGCAAGGGGACCTCACGGTTCGCGTGCCCGCAGACAACGCCGAGATCGTCGGCGTGCGGGACGTCGTGGGCCAGGATGGTCTGAACCGGGTTTTCGACGTGCTGCGAGCGCCGCACACCGAAGAGCCCACGAACTGGTCTCGTCGGTACAAGGCCAACCTGGAGAAGCTCGCCTCGGGCGATGTGAACAAGGTGGCCGAAGTGGTGCGCGACCTCTGGCGGCGCGAGAAGGATCGCGGCCTGTCCGCCGGCGAGAAGCGGATGCTGGCCAAGGCCCGGCAGATACTGGTCAGCGAACTCGCCCTGGCGGAGGGCACCGACGAGGGCAAGGCTGAGACACTGCTCGACGAGGTCCTGGAAACAGCGGCCGTCTAGAGCACCGGGCTGACCTCGCGAGATGCGCACACGTCTGTGCGGACGCGGCTCGTCGCGCGAAGTGAGCACCCGGCGATGAAGGTCGCAGCGCTCCTCATCGCCGACCCCGAGGGGCCGGATCCACGCGCGTCCGTGCACGGTGCGCCGCTGCTGCGGCACGCCGCACTCGGTCTGCTCGGGGCCGCGGACCGCCTGGTGGCGGCGGTCCCCCAGTCCCTGCTCGGGGACTGTGAACTGATCATCAGGTCCGTACCCGGCGCCGGTTCCCGGTGCCGGGTACTGGCTTGTGGTCCCGACCGGGACCTCCGGCAGGCCATCGAGGCCGCCGGACCCGCCGACGTCGTCCTGGTGCACGACGTCGCACGTCCGTTCGTCCCGCCCGCCACCGTCCGCGCGGTGGCCGAGGCGGTGTTCGCCGGGGCAGAGGCGATCATCCCGGTGCTACCCGTCACCGACACCGTCAAACTCGTCGAGCGCGGCGTGATCGCCGGAACGTCGGACCGTGACGGGCTGCGGGTGCTGCAGGCGCCCGTCGGCTACCGTCCCGACCTGCTCGCCAGGCTCTGCGCGCACGGCGCCGACCCCCTCATCGACCTGCCCGGTACGGTGCGGACCGTGGCCGGGCACCCAACCGCGCTCCGGCTCACCACCGCCTTCGACGTGGCCGTCGCGGAGGCACTACTCAGGGAGCAGGGTTGAGGATCGGGACCGGGGTCGACGTCCATCCGATCGAAGAAGGCCGCGAGTGCTGGATCGCCGGTCTGCTGTGGGAGGGCGTGTCCGGGTGCGCGGGCCACTCCGACGGCGATGTGGCGGCGCACGCGCTGTGCGACGCGATGCTGTCCGCCGCGGGTCTCGGCGACCTGGGCGCGGTCTTCGGCACCAGCGACCCGCGCTGGGCGGGCGCGCACGGCGCGGAGTTCGTCGCCGAGGCGCGGCGGCTCGTGGAGGCCGAAGGCTGGCGGCTGGGCAACGCGTCGGTGCAGGTCATCGGCAACGAGCCGCGTATCGGCAAGCGCCGTGACGAGGCCCGGGACGTGCTGAGCAAGGCCGCGGGCGGCGCGGTCAGCGTCAGCGGCACGACCACCGACGGGCTGGGCCTGACCGGTCGCGGCGAGGGCATCGCGGCGGTGGCCACGGCGTTGTTGCTGCCCGCCGGATGAAGTCACAGCCGACGGGACCGCCGCGCCGGTAGCCTGAGGTCTGTGACGATTCAGGCGGTGATGTTCGACTTTTCCGGCACGCTGTTCCGGCTGGAGCAGAACTCCAGCTGGCTCTCCGAACTCACGACCCCGGACGGCGCCCCGCTCGACGTCGAGGCCCAGACCGAGCTGATGCGCCGCATGACCGCCCCGACCGGGCAGGTCGTCGAACTGTCCGCGGAGTACCAGTACGCGTGGGAGAACCGGGACCTCGACCCGGCGCTGCACCGCAAGATCTACCTTGAGGTGCTGCGCAAGTCCGACATCGCCGACCCGCGGCAGGCCGAGGCGCTCTACGACCGCCTGATCGACCCCGCCGAGTGGACGCCGTACCCGGACACCGAGGCCGCGATCAAGGACACCGCCGCCAAGGGCGTCAAGGTCGGCGTGCTGAGCAACATCGCCTTCGACATCCGGCCCGCGTTCGCCATGCGTGGCCTGACCGAGTTCATCGACGCGTTCCTGCTCTCCTTCGAGGAGGGCTTCATCAAGCCGCAGCCCCAGGTCTTCCAGCTGCTCATGGACAAGCTCGGGGTCGCGCCGGAGAACACGTTGATGGTCGGCGACAGCGAGGAGGCCGACGGCGGGGCGAAGGCGCTCGGGTGCGAGTTCGCCCTCGTCGACCCGCTGCCGACCACCGAGCGCCCGGACGGCCTGCTCACGGCCCTGCGTTCCTACGGGGTGGTGTAGGGGGTGTCCTCGGAGCCCCAGGCCGCGCTCTTCAAGCCCATCGGCCGGACTCCGAGGACACCCCCTCACCGGCGTCAAGGTGACCCGTACCATTTCAGGGTGGCCCTTCATCTGTACGACACCGCGAGCAGGAGCGTGCGGGAATTCCATCCCGCCCGTAGCGGAACGGCGTCCATGTACGTGTGTGGGGCCACCGTGCAGGGCATCCCGCACATCGGGCACGTCCGCGGCGCCCTGAACTACGACGTCCTGCGTCGCTGGCTGCTCCACAGTGGACTCGACGTGCTGTTCGTCCGCAACGTCACCGACATCGACGACAAGATCCTCACCAAGGCCGCCGACGCCGACCGGCCGTGGTGGGAATGGGCTGCGACGCACGAGCGCGCCTTCGAGGAAGCCTACGAGGTCCTCGGCTGCCTGCCGCCGTCCATCGCGCCCCGCGCGACCGGGCACGTCACGCAGATGGTGGAGCTGATACAGCGCCTCATCGACGGCGGCCACGCCTACGCCTCCGGCGGCGACGTCTACTTCGCCGTGTCGACCTTCCCCGGTTACGGCGAGCTGTCCCGCCAGAAGCTCGACGAGGTGCAGCAGGGTGAGACGCTCGCCGAGGCCAAGCGCGACCCGCGGGACTTCACGCTGTGGAAGAGCGCGAAGCCGGGCGAGCCGTCGTGGCCGACGCCATGGGGCGAGGGCAGGCCGGGCTGGCACCTGGAATGCTCGGCCATGGCGACCACCTACCTCGGGTCCGAGTTCGACATCCACGGCGGCGGCGTCGACCTGGTCTTCCCGCACCACGAGAACGAGCGGGCGCAGTCGAACGCCGCCGGTGACGGGTTCGCGCGGTTCTGGCTGCACAACGCGTGGGTGACGCTGTCCGGCGAGAAGATGTCGAAGTCGCTGGGCAACGTGGTGTCGATCGAGGCGATGCTGCGCAACTACCGGGCGGCCGAGCTGCGGTACTACCTGGTGCAGCCGCACTACCGGTCCACGATCGAGTACTCCGACGGCGCGTTGTCCGAGGCCGCGCAGGGCTACCGGCGGATCGAAGGTTTCCTGCGTCGCGCGGCGCAGCGGACCGGCGCGGTCGAGCCCGGTGAATTGGCTCCGGAGTTCGTCACCGCGATGGACGACGACCTGTCCACGCCCGCGGCGGTCGCGGCCGTGCACAACCTGGTGCGCGAGGGTAACGCGGCACTGGATTCGGGCGATGACGACAAGGCGCGCGCGGCCGCCGGCTCGGTGCGCGCGATGATGGGTGTGCTCGGGCTGGACCCGCTCGCACCGGAATGGGCGGAGAGCTCGACGGCGGAGACGCCGGCGAGGGTCGCACTGGCCGAGTTGGTCGAGGCGATGCTCGTGGAGCGCCAGGAAGCGCGCGCCGCGCGTGACTTCGCCCGTGCCGACGCCGTGCGCGACCGCCTGCTCCAGGTGGGAATCACGGTCGAAGATACTCCCGATGGTCCGGTGTGGACCGTGAAAGAAGCTTAGATGGCTGGCAATTCGAAGCGTCGTGGTGCGATCCGCAAGGAGGGCACCAAGAAGGGCGCGGTAGTCGGTTCGGGCGGTCAGCGCCGCCGGGGGCTTGAGGGCAAGGGCCCGACACCCCGTGCGGAAATGCGTCCAGGGCATCCGAAGCAGCGCCAGGCCGCAGCCGCCGCGAAGCGCGCCGAGAAGGCCCGTGACCGCAAGGAGGGGCCGGAGATCATCGCCGGCCGCAACCCGGTCGTCGAAGCGCTGCGGGCCGGTGTCCCTGGCACGACGCTGTTCGTGGCGTTGAACGTCGACGCCGACGACCGCGTGACCGAGGCGGTGCGCCTGGCCGCGGACAAGGGGATCTCGATCCTGGAGATCCCGCGCGAGGAGCTGGACCGCAAGACCAACCGCGCGGTGCACCAGGGGCTCGGGCTGCAGGTGCCGCCGTTCGAGTACCAGCACCCGGACGACCTGCTGGCCATCGCGAAGGACTCCGGCGACCCGCCGCTGCTGGTGGCGCTGGACGGGGTGACGGACCCGCGGAACCTGGGCGCGATCGTCCGGTCCGCGGCGGCGTTCGGGGCGCACGGCGTGCTGCTGCCCTCCCGTCGCAGCGCGGGCATCACGGCCGTCGCGTGGCGGACGAGTGCCGGCACGGCGGCGAAGATGCCGATCGCGATCGCGACCAACCTGACGCGGCAGCTGAAGCTGTGGGCGGAGGAGGGCGTGATGATCGCGGGCCTCGACGCCGACGGCTCCGTCGACATCGACAATCTGTCACTGGCGACGGACCCGCTGGTCGTCGTGGTCGGTTCGGAGGGCCGCGGCCTGTCCCGGCTGGTGCGTGAAACCTGCGACGAAACGGTGTCCATCCCGATGGCCGCCGGAGTGGAGTCGCTGAACGCCTCGGTCGCGGCCGCGGTACTGCTGGCGGAGGTCGCCCGCCGCCGCCGCGTCACCGGCCGCATCTGAGCCGCTCCGCCGCTCGCTCACACGCCTCGCGACGAAGCGGTGAGTTTCACTCCTTCGGGCCAACGGCGTCGGCTAAGGTCAGCACGCTGAGCCGGTTACTCGGGGGGACTCCAGGTCGATGTCGTTCGCTTCACCGTTGTTCCTGTGGTACTTCCTGCCGGCGGTCCTGCTCGCCGTGCTGGTGTTGCCCAGGAGCTGGCGGAACGGCATCATCGCGGTCGCCAGCCTGGTCTTCTACGCCAGCGGCGCCGGCGCGTTCACCCTGTTGCTGCTGGCCTGCATGGTGGTCAACTTCGCGGCCGGGACGGCGCTCGAACCGAACCCGTGGCAGCGGCAGCGGTCATCCGGGAAGCGTTCGCTGCTGATCGGCGTGATCTGCTTCGACGTCGGCATCCTGGTGGTCTGGAAGTACGCCGGGTTCGCGACACAGCAGATCGACTACTTCACCCAGCTGTTCGGCGGCTCGTTCCCGGTCGCGCACTTGGCGTTGCCGATCGGGATCTCGTTCTTCACGTTCCACCACATCTCCTACGTCGTCGACATCTACCGCGGTGAGCGGCGGGCGCTGCGGAACCCGGTGTCGTTCGTGACCTACATCGCAATGTTCCCGCAGCTGGTGGCGGGCCCGATCGTCCGGTACCGGGAGATCGCCGACCAGTTGCCGCAGCACCGGTCACACCGGCTCGACGACCTCGCCGCCGGTTTCCCACGGTTCGCGCTGGGCCTGTGCAAGAAGGCGATCATCGCGGATTCGCTGAGCCCGATGGTCGAGGCGTGTTTCGCGACGTCGTCGGAGGACATGACGTTCGCGATCGCGTGGCTCGGCGCGGTGGGGTACACGCTGCAGCTGTACTTCGATTTTTCGGGATATTCGGACATGGCGATCGGCCTGGGCCGGATGCTGGGGTTCCGGCTGCCGGAGAACTTCGCGCGGCCGTACTCGTCGGTGACGGTGACCGAGTTCTGGCGGCGCTGGCACATGTCGCTGTCCCGCTGGTTCCGCGACTACGTCTACATCCCGCTCGGCGGTAACCGCTCAGGCGCCGCGAAGACGTACCGGAACCTGTGCATCGTGTTCGTGCTGACCGGCTTCTGGCACGGCGCGAACTGGACCTTCCTGGTGTGGGGCTGCTACCACGGGCTGCTGCTGATCATCGAACGCCGGTTCGGCTGGGACCGCACCCCGTCCGCGGTGGCCTCCAGGGTGGGCCGCCGGTTCCTGACGCTGGTGCTCGTCGTGTTCGGCTGGGTGTTCTTCAAATCGGCCGACATCGGGCACGCGTTCACCATGATCGGCCACATGTTCGTCCCCGACTTCGACGGCCTGACCGACATCGTCGAGGCGGCGCTGACCAACCAGCGGGTGGTGATCCTGCTGGGCGCACTGGCGATCTTCGCCCTCCCTGCCACGCCGGTGACCGGACCACTGCTGGAGTCCGCGAGATCCCGGGGAGCGGTCGGCCTGCGCATCGGAGTGATGACAGCGGGGGCCCTGTACGCGGCGATTCTGGTCGCGAACGGGACGTTCAGCCCGTTCCTGTACTACCAATTCTGAGGGGACGCCCGCGCCGGAAGCGCGGGGAACCGCCGTCGAGGGGTTGACGGTGTCGTTCAGGCCGTTGTCGGGTCGCCGATCCGGCCGATCGCCGCCGAAGGCTCTCGCACAGGGACGAGCCACTCCTGGAAAGCTTCAGCCAAGCGCTGTCGCGTATCCGCCAGCAACTTGTCACCCAGCGGATTCACACAGTATTCCACGACCGCGCGGTGGTGATCGGGGCTCTTGCAGATCAGAACTGCGAGAACCCGAAACACGAGAACCATCGTTTTGCCCTTGGCGATCAGCCCCGCAATTGTCATCAACTTCACGTGTTTCCAGAGGTTCTTCACGACGGACTTCACGATCACGGGTTCGAGCGGCATCCGGTTCGCATCTTGACGAGCTTTGATGACCGCCTCCGCAACCCAGTCCGGCACCTTGTCCACGAGCTTGAGCCCCTCGTCCACGGCGTGGGCCAGCTGAGCGAAAACCTCACACCAGAAGTGATCCGCCATCGCCCGACGAGCGTTCTCATCGAGGGCGTCACCGACGTCCTTCTCGACATCCTTCAGGACGCTTTCGTGCAAGTTCTTACCGAGACGGTCAACCTGGTGCGCAACGGCGGGCCTGACCTGAGACGCGCCCGGTTGCTCCTCAGGTCCGTCTCCGGGGTCATCGCCTTTCTCGCCCCGGGCTGGCCTGTCAGCTCGGCCAAACCCTTTGGCCGACACCTGTTCGGGGGCCTCCGGCGAATCACGTCGTGTGGAAGCCGGGCCGGGGGACGCCTCCGACTCCCGCTGTTCCCTGGGTTCCCGCTGCTCCACGGGCCGGCTGTCCCGCTTGTGCGCCCGGCGCGGAAGGTCGTCCTCCGCCACAAGCTGATGCTTCCGTGCCGCGTCCTCTCGCAACCAGGACATGAGTTGAACCTTGCAGAGATTCGCGAGCGCCGCCTTGAACCCCCGCGTCGGCTTCTTCGTTCCTCTCTCTTCGCGTTTCGCGACCTCCGCCCGCCATCGTTTCTCGATGCCACGACGGAGATCGTCGAGATCCTTCGGATCCTGCTTGACGACGATCCGGACAGCACCTTCCCAACCGTGTCGAGTACCGGCGCACCAAGCACAACGACACGTACGGCTCGTCGCATTCTCACAGTTCGGATAATGGCTTGTTCTTCGCACAGAGCCCCCAGACCCGAGCGCACGTGAACCGTTTACCAAATTTTCGCGGCGGTTCGTGATGCGAAGTACCGCTGATTCGGCGAACTTCGGTAAGTCACCGGAAGCTACTCGAAAAGAGGTATTGATGGTCTGTGTGAGTTAACGAAGATCGCGAGTGGCTAGCGCTGTCCCTGGGTGGTGCGGAACCGCCGGAAGCCGCGGTGCTCGTAGTTCGGCAGCGCGTGCGGGTGGTCGAGGTTCGAGGTGTGCAGCCAGACTCGGCGGACGTTCGGGGTGAGGTTCCATGCCTCGGTGACCGCCAGGGTCAGTGCGTAGCCGCCGAGGCCCTTGCCCACGAATTCCGGTACGAGGCCGAACGTGGTGATCTCCACGGAGCCCGACGGGGACACCAGGTAGTCCGCCAGGCCGGCGATGTCCGTGCCGTACCGGAAGAGGCGGGCGGCGAGTCCGGGGCGGGTCAGGTAGTCCGCCCACTCGTCGTCGGACCAGGTGGTGCTCGGCCAGTGGTACGGGCTGCCGATCCGGACCGTGGTGGTACGGATCAGCGGCGAACCGGCGGGCAGAACATCCAGTGACAGACCGGGGACGGCCGGGGCCGGGAGCAGGTCACCACGGCTGGCCATTTCGACGTGCGTGACGAGTTCTTCCACACGGCCCAGCATGCCAGCTACTTCTGCCCGTACCCTCGTAACTTCTCGACCACGTGGGCGATCTCCCAGGGCGGCAGCACCCGGGGAGTGCCCGCCGAACGCGCCAGCAGCCACACGTGGCACAGCCACTCCAACTGCTCGGCCCGGCTGTACGCGGCCGCGAGCCCCTCGCCGTAAGTGATGGTGCCGTGGTTGCCCAGCAGACAACCCCGGCGGCCCTCCAGTGCGGCGAGCATCGACGACGCCAGCTCCTCGGTGCCGTACGTCGCGTAGCCGGCCACGCGTGCGGATGGGCCGATGGTCGCCAGCATGTAGTGCACCGCGGGAACCTCGTCGACCAACGTGGATACCGCGGTGGCGTGCACCGAGTGCGTGTGGACCACCGCGGTGACCGGCGCACCGTCCGGGTCGGTCGCCTTCGTGTACACCGCCAGGTGCATCGGCATCTCGCTCGTCGGGCGGAGCTGGCCCTCCACAAGGGACCCGTCGAGTGACACCACCGGGATGTCCTCGGGCGTCAGGACTCCGTAGTCGACCCCGGTCGGCGTCACCGCGATCAGCTCGCCCGATCGCGCGGAGATGTTGCCGGACGTGCCCACCACGAGCCCGTCGGAAGACAGCCGCCGCGCGTACTCGCACACCGCTGCCCGTTCGTCGGCCAGCATCACAGGCGCCACAACCCTCGTGCCGCGGTCAACGACGCCTGGTAGTCGGCGTAACCGCGCTGGTAGAACTCGGCGTTTTCGGGCACGAACGACACGGTACGGGAGCTGCTCGCCCACAGGTCCCGGTCGTACGGCTGGTTCAGCGCCTCGGCCGCGACCAGGACGGCACCCCGCGCCCCGACACCCGGATCGCTCGGGATCACGATCGGGCGCCCGAGCACGTCGGCGAAGATCTGCGTCCACTCGGCGGACCGCACGCCACCGCCGCACGCGTAGAGCCGCCCGGACAGCCCGGCGGCCTCGAAGCAGTGCCGTGCCGCGTAGGCGATCGACTCACACAGCGCCCGCACCACGTCCGCCCGCCCGTGTTCCAGGCTCAGCCCGGCGAACTGCGCCCGCGCGCTGGCGTCGACGAACGGCGCCCGCTCCCCCGACGCGGACAGGAACGGCAACGCCCGCACACCGGCCGCGCCGGGTGGGCTCTGCGCGAGCAGCGGCCCGATCCCGGTGACCTCGATGCCGAGCAGGCGGCAGATCCAGTCGATGCTCGCGGTGCCGACCATGGCAGGCATCGCGTGCAGGTACTCGCCGGGCGTCGGCGTGGACAGGAACATCCCGGCGGGCTCGCCCTCGCCGTCGAACTCGGCGCTGTCCGTGAGCACCTGGCAGGCCAGAGTCGTGCCCGCGGTGAGGATGCCGTCACCCGGCTCGCGCACGCCCGCGCCGATCGCGCTCGCGGGCAGGTCGAACGGACCGGCCGTCACCGGCAGCCCTTCCGGCAGCCCGAGCAGCTCGGCGCCGTGGCGGTTCAGGGAGAACACCGCCTTCGGCGCGGCCGGCTCGGCCAGCAGGCCACGCCGGTGCGACAGCCCGACCGCCGCGATCGCGCCCTCGTCGTACCGCCGCGTCTTCGGGTCGAGGAACGGCAGGGACGCATCCGACACGTCGACCGTGATCGCGCCCGTCAGCCGCTGCACGACGGCGTCGACGCAGTATCCCGCGACCACGGCGCGGTCCAGCACCTCCGGCTCATGGGTGTCCAGATAGGACAGAATCGCCGCGGCGCAGCCCGGGAACATGCCGGAGCCGGTGCGCCGGAACACCTCGCGGGACACCCCGTCGGCCTGCCACTTCGCGAGCAGCGCGTTGGCCCGGCCGTCGAGCCAGGAGATGGCGGGCCGCACGGCGTTGCCGTCCTCGTCGCGCAGCCACACGCCGTCGCCCTGTCCCGTCAGCGCGAGCGCGGTGACCGGCGCGTCCAGCCGCGCCGCGACCTCGCGCACGACGGTCGCGACCGTGCCGATGACCTGGTCGAGGTCCTGCTCGACCAGGCCGCCCGGCAGGTGGTGCACCTCGGACGGCGTGCATGCCTGGTGCAGCGACACCCCGACCTCGTCGAAGACGACGGCCTTCGTCAGTGAAGTACCGATGTCGACGCCGATGATCATCGCAGCACATCCGGGTTGGCGACGTTGGCCAGCTGCTCCCCACGCGCGTAGCGGCCGACCTCGGCGGCGACGATCCGCGCGGCACGCTCCGCGGTCTGGCGGCTGGCGCCCGCGAGGTGCGGTGTCGCGATGACGTTCGGGGCGTCACGTAGCGCCCAGTCCGCGGGCGGCGGCTCGACGTCGTACACGTCGAGGGCGAGCGCACCCAGTCGTCCGGACTTGAGCAGACCGGGCAGCGGCGCGTAGTCCAACAGCCCGCCACGAGCGGAGTTGACCAGCACCGCGCCTTCGGGCAGCAGCGCCAGACGCTCGCCGTTGATCAGGTGGCGCGTCTCGTCGGTCAGCCTCGCGTGCAGGCTCACCACGGAGCAGCGGCGCAACAGGTCCTCCAGCTCGACCAGTTCGGCGCCGTCCGCGGCGATCTGTTCGCGCTGCGCGTACGGGTCCGCGACCAGCACCTTCGACCCGAACGCCACCAGCACCTTGGCCACGCGCGAGCCGATGGCGCCGTAACCGACCAGGCCGACGGTGGTGCCCTCCAGCTCCAGACCGGCGTTCGGGTAGGCGTAGTAGTCGCCGCGCCAGGTGCCGCCCAGCAGCTCCGCCGACGATGTCGAGATGCGGCGCATGGCGGCGAGGATCATGCCGATCGCGAACTCGGCGGCGGCGGTCGCGTTGCGCCCCGGCGCGTACGTGACCGCGACGCCCGCCTCGGTGGCTGCCGGGAGGTCGACGTTCACCGGCCCGCCCCGGCATACCGAGACCAGCTTGAGGCCGGGCGCGGCGGCGAAGACCTTCTTGGTGAACGGCGCCATCTGGGTGACCGCGACCTCGGCACCGGCGAGGGCCTCGATGACCTGGTCCTCGGTGCCGCTGGCCTCGTGCACCCCGCCGACCGGCCCGAACGGCTCGACCGGCCACGGCAGCGACAGCTCGGCGAACTCGGGCTCGGCAGGCACCTCGGCCCGGACCGCGTCGGCCAGCAGGTTGTTGCCGACGAACTCGTCTCCCGCGCACAGAACGCGCACTTTGGCTCCTCCTTGAACCCGCCGGGCCTCAGCTGGCCGCGTGGACCTTCTCGTAGTCGGTGATGTGGGCGACCTTGGCCGCGCTGGGCGAACCGGGGTCGAACTCGTATCCCAGCCATTCGGTGACGATCTTCTTCGCCAGTTCGGCTCCGATGACCCGGGCGCCGAACGTGATGATCTGGCAGTTGTTCGACTTCACGGACCGCTCGGCAGAGTATGAATCGTGCGCGACGGTCGCGCGCACACCCGGCACCTTGTTCGCCGAGATCGCCACGCCGATACCGGTGCCGCAGACCAGGACGCCGCGCTCGGCCTCGCCGTTCGCGATCTTCTCCGCCGCGGCCAGGCCGAAGATCGGGTACGCGCGGTCGTCGTCCGGGCTGTCGACCCCGAGGTCGATCACCTCGGTGACCCGCTCGTCGGCACGCAGCAGCTCCCGCACTTCGTTCTTCAGCAGCACGCCCGCGTTGTCCGCGGCCACCACGACCCGCATCAGTTCCCCTCCTTGTCCAGTGCTTCCCCGATCGCCGTGACGATCAGGGCGAACGAGGTCGCGCCCGGGTCGGCGTGCCCCTTGCTGCGCTGCGCCAGCCGGGCCGCGCGTCCCTTGGCGGGCACCAGGTTCGCGGTCTCCTCGGCGGCGAGCGTGGCCGCCTGCGCGGCCTTGCGCCACGCGTCCGGCAGCGCGGCACCGGCTTCGGCCTGCTTGCGCAGCGCCTGCCGGAACGGCTCGATCGCGTCGAGCATGGTTTTCTCGCCCAGCTCGGCCTTGCCCAGCTCGGTGAACGCCCGCACCGCACCGTCCACGGCGTCGGCGACGACGGCCGTCGTGATCTCGTCGGCCCGCAGCCCGGCGCCCGTTTCGGCGAGCAGGACTCCGTACAGGGCCCCCGACGCACCGCCCGCGGCATCGGCGAGAGCGGTTCCGGCGGCCAGCAACGTGTCGGCGACCGGGGAACCGGCCGCTTCGCGCGCGGCCGAGACGGCGGCCCGGATCCCGCGGGTCATGCCCAGCCCGTGGTCACCGTCCGCGGCGACCGCGTCCAGGCGGCCCAGCTCGTGCTCGTTCTCCTCGATGCTGCGCATGGCCGCGGTCAGCACGCGGTCGACGACCTCGATGCCGTCGCCCTCCGGCCGGTCCAGCTGCTTGTCCACAGTGGACGACAGGGCGACCGGCTCGAAGATGGCGCCGCCGCTGCGGTAGCCGGGGGTGTCGCACGGTGCTCCGTACAGTTCGGCCAGCTCGTCGTCCAGCACCAGGACCGACAGCGACACCCCGGCCATGTCCAGCGACGTGACGAACTCGCCGACCTCCGTGTGCACCGGGGTGTGGCCCGCGGCGGCCAGGCGCTCGTGGATGCGGCCGTAGGTCACGAACATCTCTTCGTACTTCGTCCGGCCCAGCCCGTTGACCAGCACCGCGACCCGGCCGTCGCCCGGCGGCAGCTCGGGCAGCAGACCGTCGACCAGCTCGTCGGCCAGCTCCGCGGCGCCGAGGCGGCCGACCGTGCGGACGCCCGGCTCACCATGGATGCCCAGCCCCAGCTCCATTTCGGACTCACCGACCGTGAACAGCGGCTGCTCCGCGCCCGGCAGCGTGCAGCCGCCGAAGGCGACACCGAACGTGCGGGTGTTCGCGTTGGCCCTGACCGCCGCCGCGTGCACCCCGGCGAGGTCGTCACCGCGCTCGGCCGCGGCACCGGCGACCTTGAAGACGATGAAGTCACCGGCCACGCCACGGCGTTTCTCCGGCGCGTCGGCCGGACCGCTGGCGATGTCGTCGGTGACCAGGATGGTGCGGCTCTGGATGCCCTCTGCGGCCAGGCGGCGCGCGGCGAGACCGAAGTGCAGGACGTCGCCCGCGTAGTTGCCGTAGGCGAACAGGACTCCGGCGCCCGCCTCGGCGGCCCGTGCGGTGCGGTAGACCTGCTCGGCACTCGGGCTGGTGAACACGTCACCGACCACCGCCGCGTCGGCCAGCCCGGGACCGACCAGCCCGGCGAAGGCCGGGTAGTGCCCGCAGCCACCGCCGATGACCACCGCGACCTTGCCCTGGCGGGGTACACCGCGGCCGAGCACGCCGTAGGCGCCGGGCACCTTGCGAACCTCACGGCCGTAGGCGGTGACGAAGCCGTCCAGCCAGTCCCGTTTGAACGTCGCGGCCGTTCCCAGCGTGGTCATGAGCGCACCAGCTCCCCGGCGAGGTAGGCCAGCAGCAGCTTCCGGACGTCGTGGTTGGACTCCGCGACCCGCGCGGCCAGCTCCAGCGCGTCCGGCTTCGGCGGGTACGTCGGGTTGGGCAGCGCGATCACCGTGAGCCCGGCGGCCGCGGCGGCGCGGATGCCGTTGCTGGAGTCCTCGACGCCGAGGCACTGCTCGCCGCGGAAGCCGAGGCGGGACGCGGCCTCGGCGTAGACGTCCGGGCTGGGTTTGCCGCGCGGGACCTCCGCGCTGGACACGGTGGCCTGGAACTCCCCGGTCAGCCCGTGCGTCTCCAGCACCGCGTCGATGACCCGGCGCGCGGCGGAGGACGCGAGCGCGACCGGGACGCGGGCGGCGACGTCACGCACCATCGCCTCCGCACCGTCGAGCAGCGGGGCCTCGCCGGCCGCGATCGAGGCGATCATGCCGTCGACCACGGCCTTCTCGACCTGCTCCGGGGTTTCCGGGGTGCCGCTGCGCTCCGCCAGGTACGCGGCCCATTCGGGCGCGCTCATGCCCTGGACGGTCCCGGTGTCAGCAGGCGTCCACTCGACACCGTGGGCAGCGGCGTACGCCACCCAGTTCTCCTCCCAGAGGTGTTCACTCTCGACCAGGACCCCGTCGAGGTCGAACACCACCGCGGCGAAACCCATCGAACAACCCCTTTCACGCCGTTGGTGTTAAATTAACACCGGATCCGAGATTTGTCACGGGAGGGTGCATGGGCGCGCGGCTGCTGCTGGTCCGCCACGGCGAGACCGAATGGCACGCGGAGAACCGCTACGCGGGCTCCAGCGAGGTGGGCCTCACGGAGCGGGGGCTGTGGCAGGCGGAGCGGCTGGCCGCATACCTGCGCGAGAGCGAGCAGGTCACCGCGCTGTACCGGTCGCCGCAGGGCCGGGCCGAGGTCACCGCCGCGCCGTCCGCGCGGGCACTCGGGCTCGATCCCGTGGTGCGCGAGGACCTGCGCGAGGTGCACTTCGGGATCGCCGAGGGCCGCGTGCTGTCCGAGCTGGACCCACGGGTGGTGGCCGCGTTCCGGGCCGATCCGGTGGCCGGCGCCTTCCCCGGGGCCGAGGCGACGGATGCCGCCGCACGTCGCGGTGCCGCGGCACTACGGCACGTCGCCGCGGCGGAGGACGGCGGTCGCGTACTGGTCGTCGCCCACAACACGCTGATCAGGGTCACGTTGTGCGAGCTGCTCGGCATCCCGGTCCGCGGCTACCGCACGGTGTTCCCGCGCCTGGAGAACGCGGCGATCACCGAGATCGGCATCGAGGGCGGCGCGACGAGCCTGCACCGGTTCAACCTGTCCACGTCCTAACCTGGCCTTGTGGAAGACAAGTCCAGCGGCAGCGCCCGTTCACGCAACATCCGGCAGCAGCGCATCACCGACTACGTGGTCGGGAAGGGCCAGGCGTCGGCGGCGGAACTGGCCGACCTGACCGGCGTCAGCGTGATGACGGTGCACCGCGACCTGGACGAACTGGCCCGCCGCGGCCTGCTGCGCAAGTACCGCGGCGGGGTGTCCGCGCAGCCCTCGACGGTGTTCGAGAGCAACAGCGAGTACCGGCTCAACGCGCACGTGGAGGCCAAGGCCGCGATCGCGCGGCAGGCGCTCACCCACGTCGAACCGGGCATGTCGATCCTGCTCGACGACTCCACCACCGCATTGGCGCTCGCCCGGCTGTTGCCGCAGGTCACGCCGCTGACCGTGGCGACGAACTACCTGCCGGCCATCGAGGTGCTCAAGAACGTCGAGGACCTGCGCCTGATCTGTCTCGGCGGCGACTACTCGCCCACCCACGACTCGTTCCTCGGCATGCCGTGCCTGGAAGCGGTCGAGCGGCTGACCGTGGACGCGACGTTCGTGTCGACCTCGGCGATGAACGCGGAGATGACCTTCCACCAGGAACCGGAGATCGTGATGGTCAAGCGCGCGATGCTGGCCAGCGCGGGAACCCGGGTGCTGCTCATGGACTCCAGCAAGATGCCGCGCACCGCGCTGTACCGGCTGCAGGAGGTGGCCGACTACCACCGGCTGATCGTCGACTCGGACGTGTCCGGCTACCTGCTCGCCGAGCTGCAGGACGAGACCGAGGTGGATGTTGCGTCCGTCTGAGTGATTCACACTCTTGCGTGTGAATTTCACATGCTCCATGATATTTTGGTTCCCGGATTCATGGAGGCGTGATGACGCAGACGGCAACATCGAGGTTGTCCCAGCCGAAGAGGGGTTTCGGCGGGCTTCTCGCCAAGTGGGGGCTGCCCGCCCCACTGTTCCTCGGGTACGTCGGCCTGTTGCTGTTCATGGTCGGCGACGGCGTCGAGTCCGGGTTCATCGCCCCGTTCATGGCGGACAACGGCGCGGGCACCGAGATCCACGCGTCGTACGTGATCACCGTGTACGGCGTGGCCGTGATGCTCGCGTCCTGGCTGTCCGGCGCGCTGTCGGAACTCTGGGGCCCACGCAGGGTCATGTGGATCGGCCTGACGATCTGGGTCGTCTTCGACGCGTTGTTCCTCGCGATCGCCGTGCCCAGTGAGAACTACACGCTGATGCTGATCACGTACGGCATCCGCGGCTTCGGCTACCCGATGTTCGCGTTCGGGTTCCTGGTGTGGATCACCGCGGTCGCGCCGGTCGCCCGGCTCGGCGCCGCGGTCGGCTGGTTCTACTTCGCGTTCACCGGCGGCCTGCCGACGCTCGGCTCGCTGGTCGCGAGCTTCACCAACCCGGTGCTCGGCCACTACGGCACGCTGTGGCTGTCGGTCGGTGTCCTGCTCGCCGGCGGTCTGCTGTGCGTGCTCGGCGTGCGGGAGCGGACCGGGTTCACGCGGCTCGCACCGGAGGGCGTGAAGCCCGTGCAGAGCCTGGTGTCCAGCGTGTCGATCGCGTGGAAGAACCCGCGGGTCGGCGTCGGCATGCTCGTCCGCGTCATCAACACCGCGCCCGAGTTCGGCATGCTGGTGTTCTTCCCGACGATCTTCGCCGACGACATCGGCTTCGGCGAGGGCAGGTGGCTGCTGCTGGTGTCGGTCATCTACGGCACGAACATCTTCTTCAACCTGATCTTCGGCGTGGCCTCCGACAAGCTCGGCTGGCAGCGGACGATCTTCTGGTTCGGCGCGATCGGATGCGCGATCTCGATCCTGCTGCTGTACTTCGTGCCGACCGCGCTGGGCGCGGACTACTACTGGGTGGCCCTGCTCGTCGGTGCGCTCTACGGCGCCACGCTCGCCGGGTTCGTCCCGATCTCGGCGCTGCTGCCCTCGCTCGCGCCGGAGAACAAGGGTGGCGCGATGGCGTTGCTGAACCTCGGCGCCGGCGCGGCGGCGTTCGTCGGGCCCGCGATCGTGTCGTTGTTCCTCGGCCCGGCCGGCGCGGCGGGTGTGGTGATCATTTTCGCCGGCCTCTACGTCGTGGCCGCGGTGCTGACCCGGTTCCTCAAGCTGCCGGAAACCACCGAGAAGGCGATCAAGGACGACGTGAGCCTGCAGGACGTGACGGCGGCTCGCCCGTGACGGTTGTCGGTGTGGACGTCGCGACCGCGGGAGTGCGTGCCTTCGCGGTCGGCGGCGACGGTTCGGTCCGGGCGACGGCTTCGCGGCCGTTGCCCGCCCCGGTCCGGGACGAGTCCGGGCGCAGCGAGCAGGATGCGCGGTCCTGGTGGCCCGCGGTCGAGGCGGTGCTCGAGGAGGTCACCGCGTCGCTGCCGGAGCCGGTACGGGCAGTCGCCGTGTCGGCCACGTCGGGCACGATCGTCGCGGTCGGCGCACACGGGGAACCGCTCGGCCCGGCGCTGATGTACGACGACCGCCGGGGCGCGGACGACAACGCGAAGGCGGCGGAGGTCGGCGCGCCGCGGTGGGACGAGCTGGGTATGGGCGTGTCCCCGACCGCCGCGCTGGGCCGGATCACGTGGCTGCGCCGCGCGTTCCCGGACGCCGCGGGCATCCGGCACACGCCCGATGTGATCTGCGAGAAGCTCCTCGGCCGCCCGGTGGCGACCGACTCCTCGCACGCTCTGAAAAGCGGGTACGACCCGTTGCGCGGGGAATGGGCGGCCGAGGTCTTCGACTTCGACGTGGCCTGGCTGCCCGAGGTGGTCCGCCCGACGACCGTCCTGGGCGAGCTGCCCCGGCCGGTGGCCGGGCTGCCCGCGGGCTGCCTGGTGGTCGCGGGCATGACCGACGGGTGCGCCGGGCAACTCGCCACCGGGGCCGTCACGCCCGGCAGTTTCGCGGGCATCCTGGGCACGACGTACGTCCTCAAGGGCGTCACCGAACGCCTGGTGCGCGACCCGTCCGGCGCGATGTACAGCCACCGGCACCCCGACGGCTGGTGGTTGCCGGGCGGCGCCTCGAACACCGGTGGCGAAGCGGTGTCCGGAACAGCGGACCTGGCCGCGCTCGACGCGGCGGCGGCCGCTCGCGGACCGGCGAGCGTGGTGGCCTACCCGCTGCGGCGGTCCGGAGAGCGCTTTCCGTTCGTCACACCCGACGCCAGGGGTTTCGTGCTCGGTGAGCCGCGGGACGAGGCCGATCTGCACCGCGCCCGTCTCGAAGGAGTCGCCTTCGTCGAGCGGCTGGCGCTGGAGCGGCTGGCGGCGCTGGGGATCGAGGTGCGCGGGCCGCTCGTCGCCGCGGGCGGGGGCAGCAGGAGTCCGTTGTGGACGAAGATCCGCGCGACGGTCACCGGGCTGGAGCTGACGGTGTCGCCCCAGGCCGAGACCGGTTACGGAGCCGCGATGCTCGCTGCGGCGGCGACAGTGCCCGGCGGGCTGACCGAAGCGGGCGAATGGGTCCGCGGCGAGGGCACCATTGTCGAACCGGATGCACGCGAATCGGAAGCGCTGGAGAATTCCTACCAACGGTTCCGGGAAGAACTGGTGACGCGCGGCTGGCTCTGATTTCCCATACCGGAACGGAAAAGGCGCCGGCGCACCGTTGCGCCGACGCCTTCACGTTCAGTGGGCTTCTCAGGCGACCGGGGCCCTGTCGTCGGCCGGGACGAGGGTGTCCAGAGCCTCCTGCAGGGCCGAGTGCGTGGCCGTGAGGCGCTCGGTGACCTCGCGGCGGAACTCGAATGCCTCGGTGCGGGCCTGCGTCGCCTCGGACTGCTGACGCTCCGCCTCGGCGACCAGGGTCGACGCGCGGCTTTCCGCCTCGGAGGTCTGCTTGGCCAGACGGGCCTCGGTCTCCGAGGTGATCCTCGCCAGGCGGCTCTCGGTCTCCTCGGTGTCCTTGGCGATCTTGGCCTCGGTGTCGGCCGTGATCTTCGCCAGGCGCTCCTCGGTTTCCCGGGTGTCCTTCTCGAGGCGGGCCTCGACCTCCTGGGTCTTCCGCGCCAGGGCGGTTTCGACCTCTTCGGTCTTCTGCGCCAGGGCGGTCTCGACCGCGTTGGTCTTCTGCGCCAGCGCCGTGTCGACCTCTTCGGTCTTGCGGGCCAGCTCTTCCTCGCTCGCCTTCTCGGCCTTGGCGCGCGCGTCGGCGGCTTCGGCGTCGAGACGGGCACGCTCGTCGGCGGCCTCGTCGTTCAGGCGGGCGATCTCGGCGCGGCCCTCGGCCATCAGGTTCTCGTGCTCGGCGGTGAGCGCGGTGTGCCGCTCCTGGAACTCCAGTTCGAGGTCGTCACGCCGCTTGGCCAGCTCGGCTTCGCGCTCGGCGACCATCTTGTCGGTGGCCTTGCGGGTGTCGAGGTCGTACTTGTCGGCCGCGGCGCGGATGTCGTCGGCCTGCGCGTCGGCGCGGTTCTTGAGCTCGGCGATCTCCTCTTCGGCGAGCGCCATCATCGTGCGCACGCGTTCGGTCATCGTCGAGGCGCTCGACGGGTCGCTGGCCATGCGGGACAGCGCCTGCTTGGCTTCGCTCAGCTCCTGCTGGGCATAGCTGAGGGCGCGGGTCAGTTCGGCGACCGACGACAGCGCGTCGTCGCGGGACACGGCCGTCTCTTTGAGCTCGGCGTTCAGCTGGGCGAACCGCTCGTCGACCGGGGGACGGTCGTAGCCGCGGAACACGAGGGGGAAGAGGGGATTTCCGGGGATGGCTTCTTGGGACTCGGCAGGAGGCATGCGGGCACCTTAGTGCTATTGGACCTGGGTTTCCATACTTTCGGGTGACGCTTACCCGAGATCATAAAGATCCGGTCCGGACTGCCGCGCCCGGCACTGGGATACGGTTCGGCGGGAGCCGTGAGGAGGGCCGGGTGGAACTGCAGGAGATCGTGGCCGACCTGGCCGAACACTGGCCGCTCTACGTCACGATGCCGTTCATCGCCGCCCTGATCGGCTACGTCACCAAACGCGTCGCCATCGAGATGATGTTCCGGCCGATCGAGTTCGTCGGCATCCGTCCGGTGTTCGGCTGGCAAGGTGTCCTGCCGGCGAACGCGGAGCGAATGGCGGCCACCGCCACCGACATGCTCACGAACAACCTGGTCGATCCGAAGGAGATCTTCGCCCGGCTCGATCCGGACCAGCTCGCCAAGGAAATCGAGCAGCCCCTCCTGCAGGTGGTCGAGGAGATCACCGAGGAGGTCATGGAGCAGTACCAGCCGCGGCTGTGGGAAGCGCTGCCCGCGGGCGCCAAGGAACTGCTCATGCGCCGCATCCGGGCCGAATCGCCGCGGATGATCGCGAAGATCATGCGGGAACTCTCGGAGAACATCGAGGACGTCCTCGACCTCAAAACCATGGTCGTGACGAACCTCGTCCGGGACAAGAGCCTGCTGAACCGGCTCATCCGGGACATCTCCCGCCCGGAAATGCGGTTCATCGCCAACTCGGGCCTGGTGTTCGGTTTCGCACTCGGCTGCGTGCAACTGGGCGTGTGGGCGCTGACGAAGTCGCCGATCGTGATGCCGCTGTTCGGGCTCGGCATCGGGTGGTTCACCGACTGGCTCGCCTTGAAGATGATCTTCCTGCCACGGGAGCCGCGGGAGTTCTTCGGCCTCTACACCTGGCAGGGCGTGTTCCAGAAACGGCGCGACCAGGTGGCCGCCGACTACGGCGACATGATCGCGCGGGAGATCATCACCATCCCGAACCTCCTCGAAGCCATCCTCAACGGCCCCAAGTCGGACCGCCTGTTCCACCTGATCAGCCGCGAGGTGCAGCGCACCATCGACACGCAGGCCGGCGTGGTGAAACCGCTCGTCGCCGCCGCCGTGGGCACCCGCAAGTGGCAGGAGATGAAGCAGGTCGCCGCCGCGAAGGCGGCCGAGCGGGTGCCGGACACCATCCGCCACGCCGAGGACTACGCGGTGAACGCGCTCGACGTGCGGAACACGATCGTCGAGCGGATGCGGCAGCTGTCCCCGATCGAGTTCGAGGAACTGCTGCGCCCGGCCTTCCGGCAGGACGAGTGGAAGCTGATCGCCGTCGGTGCGATCATCGGCGGGCTCGTGGGTGAGCTGCAGGCGATCGTGCTCCTCCACTAATCTCGCGCCGGGAGGGGGTGGCGGATGGACGCGGTTCTGGCCGATTTCGCGCAGCACTGGCCGCTCTACACCGCGATCCCGTTCATCGCCGCCGTGATCGGCTACGTGACCAAGCGCGTCGCCATCGAGATGATGTTCCGACCGCTGGAGTTCGTCGGCATCCGCCCGGCCTTCGGCTGGCAGGGCGTGGTGCCCAAGCACGGCGGCCGGATGGCGGCGATCGCGACGGACCTGCTGACGGCGAACCTGATCGACCTCGGTGAGGTGTTCGCGAGAGTCCAGCCCGACCGGCTCGTGCGCGAGATCGAGCAGCCGTTGCTGCGCACGATCGACGACCTGGCCCGCGATGTGCTCGCCCGGCACCATCCGCGGTTGTGGGAGTCGCTGCCGCCGATGGCACAGGACCTCATCGTCAAGCAGTTGCAGGCCGGTTCGCCGCGGCTGGTGCGGGAACTGCTCGACGAGATCCGCGCGAACCTCGACGGCGTGCTCGACGTCAAGCACATGACCGTCGAGCGTCTCACCCGCGACCGGGCCCTGCTGGTGCGGCTGATCCGCGAGACGTCCCGGCCCGAAATGGCGTTCATCGCGCGGTGCGGGATCTACTTCGGGTTCGTCCTGGGCATCGTCCAGGCCGTCGTGTGGGCGCTGACGAAGAACCCGTGGGTACTGCCTGCCTTCGGCGGGTGCATCGGCCTGTTCACCGACTGGCTCGCCATCAAGATGATCTTCCTGCCGCGCCGTCCGGTGAAGATCGGGCCGGTCACGTTGCACGGCAAGTTCCAGCGCCGCAAGGCCGAGGTGGCCCGCCAGTACGGCGAGATCATCGCGCGCGAGGTGCTGACCGTGCCGAACATCCTGGACGAGCTGCTGACCGGCCCGCGCGCGGACAAGCTGGCCGCGCTCGTGCGGCGCGTGGTGGCGCGGGCCGTGGACGAGCAGGTCGGCCTGATCCGGCCGCTGGTGTCCGCGACCGTCGGCGGTGAGCGGCTGCGCGAGATGACCGAAACGGCCGCGACCGGGGCGCTCACGCAGATGCCGTACCTGCTGCGGCACGCCGAGCCCTACCTGGTCGAGGCGATGGACCTGGCGAACATGGTCGAGCAGCGGATGCTCGCGCTGACGCCGGAGGAGTACGAGAACCTGCTGCGCCCGGCCTTCCGGCAGGAGGAGTGGAAGCTGATCGCGGTCGGCGGCGTGATCGGCTTCGGCGTCGGTGAGTTGCAGGTTCTGCTGATGCTGCACTAGGTGAACCGTTAACGTGGGCGGGTGCGAGAACCGCAGCAGCTCCCCGCGGTGCACGAGGCGTGGCTTCCCCGCGAGCACTCCCTGCACCGGCCCCGGCACGGTGGCCGTCAGCTCACCGCGTTGATCTGCGCGCTCGTGTTCTTCACGACCCCGGCGCTGCTGTGGGTGTTCGGCGCGCGCCCGGCCGAGATCGAGAACCGGCACCTCGCCGGGTTCCCCAGCATGGGCGACGGCTGGGCGTTCTTCACCAGCCTCCCGGGCTGGGCCACCGACCAGCTGACCTTCCGCGGCGCCGCCATCGAGGCCGCGGACTGGGTCAGCCGCACCTTCTTCGGCGAGACCCCGCCGCGCGACCAGGGCGGGACGACCGGCACCGGTCCGCTGCCGGGCAGCCCGCCGCCCGCCCAGACGCAGGACGGCGCCGACGAGCCGACCACGTCCGGCCCGCTGGACCAGGCCGGTTACCGGCAGGTGATCGAGGGCAGGTCGGGCTGGCTGTACTTCGGTTACGACGCCGAGGCCAAATGCGATCCGGTCCGGGTGCTGCCGGACACGCTGGTCCGGATGCAACGGCTGCGCGAGATGATCGAGGGGTCCGGCCGCAAGTTCGTGTGGGTCGTCGCGCCCGACAAGTCCACAATGGTCCCGGAGAACCTGCCCAGCAGCTACCCCGGCAGGGACTGCCACCAGGCCGCGGAAGCGCCGACGTGGCAGCAGATCGACAACGCCGGGGCGCTGGACCTGCGGCCGGAGCTGACCGCGGCGGCGCAGCGGGTGGGCCGCCCGGTCTACCCGTCCAACGACACGCACTGGACCGACGAGGGATCGCTCGCGATGACCCGCGCGGTCGCGGAGGCCGTGCAGCCGGGCGTCACCGCGACGTGGCAGAGCAAGCAGGTCGGCACCTACACGGTGGCCGCGGACCTGCCGCCGCTGCTGGGCAAGAAGGCCGACAAGACGAACGTGCTGTACGACCTGCGCCCGGACGGAATCGTCGACAGGGCGGGGCAGACCATCACCGACATCGAGACGCCGTCCTACCGCTTCGCCTCGCCGATGTCCTCGACCGTGAACGAAAAGACCCTGTTCTACGGCGACTCGTTCACCAAGGCGTCCTCGCGCTACCTGGCGGCCGGGTTCGCGAACCTGACGATGCTCGCCTACTTCACGCCGAAGACCGATCAGGCGCAGGCGATCGGGATGTTCGTCAATTCCGACGTCGTCGTGCTGGAGACCGTGGAACGCAGCGTCTCCAGCGGTCAGCTGCCGTTCCTGGACGACAAGTTCCTCACGGCGCTGCAGGCGCAACTGCAGGCGAATCCTCGGTGACGCGGGCCGCCCGATCACGCACGTAGGCGATCACGCGGCACACCAGGTAGATGGTGAACGCGATGGTGGTGACGAACGCGCTGACCGGCGCGCCCGGCGCCAGCGACAGGATGATCCCGCCCAGCGCGGCGGTTTCGGCGAACACGACCGCCAGCACCGTCACCTTCCACGGGCTCGCCGTCAGCCGCGCGGCCGCGGCCGCCGGCGTCACCATCATCGAGACCACCAGCAGCGCACCGACGATCTGCACCCCGAGCGCGGTCGCGACGCCGACGAGGACGGCGAACACGACGGACAACGTGCGGGCCGGAACCCCGCGGGCCGCGGCGACGTGCGGGTCGACGCTGGCGAACAACAGCGGCCGGTAGATGACGGCCAGCACCGCCAGTACCACCAGCGCGGCGATGACCAGCACGATCAGGTTGGTCGTCTCGATGGACACGATCTGGCCGACCAGGATGCCGAACTTGTTGGCCGCGCGACCGGGGTAGAACCACAGGAACAGCACGCCGAGGCCGAGCCCGAAGGACAGGATCGCGCCGATCACCGAGTCGCGATCGGACTCGCGCCCGCCGAGCAGGCCGAGCAGCAACGCGGCGATCACCGCACCGGCGAGCGCGCCGAATTCGACACCGACGCCGAGCAGCAACGCCCCGGCCGCGCCGGTGAAGGCCAGCTCGGCGGTGCCGTGCACGGCGAAGGACATCCGCCTGGTCACGATCAGCGGCCCGAGCACACCCGCGACGAGACCGAGCACGGCCGCGGCGAGCAGGGCGGTCTGCACGAACGACAGCCCGAGCAGCTGTCCCGTCAGACCGAAGTCGAAGAGCTTGTCCATGTTCAGCGGTGACCTTCGGTACTCACGAAACGCGCTCGTCCAGGTGGTGGGGTTCGTCCTCGCAGACCGCGCTGCGCGCGCCGGCGACGTGGATCTGGCCGCCGACGCGGACCACCTCGACGCGTGCCCGGTACAGCTCGGACAACGTCTCCGACGTCATCACCGCGCCCGGCGGCCCGATCCGGAACCGGCCGTCGACCAGGTACAGCACCCGGTCCACATAGGGCAGGATCGGGTTGATCTCGTGGGTCACGAACAGCACCGCGGTGCCCGCCTCGCGGCGGCGGGCGTCGATCAGCTCACTGACCGCGCGCTGGTGCGCGAGGTCGAGCGAGAGCAGCGGCTCGTCGCACAGCAGCACGTCCGGCTCCCCGACCAGGGCCTGCGCGACACGGAGCCGTTGCTGCTCGCCACCGGAGAGCTTGCCGACCGGCTGCTTCGCGTAGGACCCGGCGCCGACCGCCTCGACGGCGACGGACACCCGCCGCCGTCGCTCGGCCAGACCACGCAGCCCGGTACCCCACCGGTGCCCGTCGAGCCCGAGCCCGACCAGATCGACCCCGCGCAACGTCAGCGCCTCGGCCATCGCCCGCTGCTGCGGGACGTAGCCGACCGGCTGATCGCTGTTGATGCGCACGCTGCCCCGCGACAGGTGCTGCAGACCGAGCAGCACCTTCAGCAGGCTGGTCTTGCCGGACCCGTTGGGGCCGAGCACGGCAACGAATTCGCCGCGCTCGACCGACAGGTCCAGATCGGACCACAGGGTGCGCGAACCGAACGCGAGGGTCGCACCGGAGATCTGTACCGCAGGGCTCAAGAGTTCAGGGCCTTCGCCAGGTCGTCGACTTCGCTGGTCATCCAGGCAATGTAGTCGCTCGTCCCGGCGGGCAGCGTTTCGGTCACACCGACCACGGGGATCCCGGCCGTGTTCGCCGTCGCGACGACCTGCTCGGTGACCGGCGTGGTGGTCTGCTCGTTGTTGATCAGAGTCTTGACCTGCTTGGTGTTCAGCAGGTCGTTGACCTCGGCGAGCGCGGCGGGCGGAACGTCGGTCTCCTCCTCGACGGCCTCGGAGAACTCCTCCGGAGTGGCGTCGGTGACCTTCGCGGCGTCGATCAGGTAGTGCGCGACCGGTTCGGTGACCAGGACCTTGGTGTCCGGGTGGCTGGTGCCGATCTGCCCGGCCTTCTGGGTCAGCTGGTCGAGCTGGGACTTGAAGTTCGTGGCGTTGGTGGTGAAGGTCTGCGCCGCGTCCGGCTTGATCTGGCCGAGCTCGGTGGCGACCTGGTCGGCGACCTTGGCGACGGTCGCGAAGCTGTACCAGACGTGCTCGTTCTCGTCGCCGGTCGCGCCGATCTCGTAGGCGTCGAGCTTGCGTGCGTCGGCAGCCTGGTCGGCGAGCTTGCCGAAGAAGTCGTCGTAGCCGCCGCCGTTGGCCAGGGTCAGCTGCGCGTTCTGCGCGGCGACCGCGTCCTCGGGGGTGGTCTCGTAGGAGTGCGGGTCGGCGCTCGGGTCGTCGATGATCGAGGTGACCGCCACCTCGTCGCCGCCGACGGCGGAGGCGACGCTGCCCCACACGTTCGTCGAGGCGACGACGTTGATCTTGCCGTCGTCGCTCTCACTCGCGGTGTTAGTCCCGCCACAGGCGGTGAGACCGAGAACGAGGGCCGTCGCGGCGGACGCGAGGCCGAGGAGGCGAGGGAAACTCATCGCGAGCACTCCTGAAGTACGAGGTGGAAAGCAGCGTCAGCTTTATTGGAAACGGTTTTCGCTATCACCTTACCCTAACGAGTGAACTGCTCACCGGCTCGGTTACTCCTGCCTGAACGTCACCTTGCGCAGTGGCACACGCCGCACGGACGGCGTTCGACTTCACGACTCCGTTCTGAACCGTTACGGTTCCCTCATGGGGCGTCCTATGCGCATGAGGCGACAGGCGACGTTGGCGTCGCTCGCCGCGGAGCTCGGCGTGTCGCGGACCACCGTGTCCAACGCGTACAACCGCCCGGATCAGCTTTCACCCGAACTACGCAAGCGGGTCCTGGAGACGGCCCGCCGCCTGGGCTACCCCGGACCCGATCCGGTGGCGCGTTCGCTGCGCACGCGCAAGGCCGGCGCGGTCGGGCTGCTGCTCACCGAGAACCTGTCCTACGCCTTCCGCGACCCGGCCGCGATCGGCGTGCTCGAAGGTCTCGCACTGGCCTGTGAGGACGCCGGCGTCGGCCTGCACCTGGTGCCCGCGAGCCCCGGCCGGGACGACGTGGCCGCCGTGCACCGGGCGGGTGTCGACGGGTTCGTCGTCTACTCGGTGCCGGACGACGATCCGCACCTGGGCGCCGTGCTGGCGCGGCCGGTGCCGACGGTGATCATCGACCAGCCCCGCATCGAGGGCGTGGACCGCGTCGGCCCGGACGACACCACGGCCGTCACCGCGCTGGCCGAGCACATCATCGGCCTGGGCCATCGCCAGATCGGCGTGCTGTGCATGCGGTTGGCACGCGACCGCAACGACGGGTTCGCCTACCTCGACCGGCAGCAGAGCGCGCACTTCCACGTGCAGCGCTCCCGGCTGGAGGCGCTGTCGAAGGCGTTCGCCAAGGTCGGTGTCGACTGGTCGACGGTGCCGGTCGTGGAACGTTTCGAACACAACGTCGACGACGGTGCCGCCGCGGCCCGTCAACTCCTCGACGCGAATCCTCAGGTCACGGCACTGCTGTGCACCTCGGACATCCTCGCGCTGGGCGCGCTGGCCGAGGCGAGCCGGCGCGGGCTGCGGGTACCCGCGGATCTGACGGTGACCGGGTTCGACGGCATCGCCGAAGCCGAGCGCGCCGGGCTGACCACGGTGCACCAGCCGGTCCTGGAGAAGGGCCGCGCCGCGGGCAAGCTGCTGCTGTCCTCCGGTGACCACGTCAAGCCGCGAATCATCACGCTGAACACGCAGCTGCGGATGGGCACGACGTCCGCGCCGCCACGCACGATGGAGCAGCACTGGTTCGGACCGTGATCTCTCTCATTGCGGGGCGTTGATGGGTCCGGTGGAATGAAATCCGGACGAACCCCGGGAGGCATTCTTGACCGCGATCGACACGTTGCTGCAGCGCAACAAGGACAACGCCGAAACCGTCGGAGACCGGTCGGAGTCCCGGCCCGCCCTGAAGGTCGCGGTGCTGACCTGCATGGATGCCCGGATCCGGGTGCCCGAGGTGTTCGGGCTCGCGGAGGGCGAGGCGCACATCCTCCGCAACGGGGGCGGTGTGGTGACCGATGACGTGATCCGGTCGCTGGCCCTGTCGCAGCGCAAGCTCGGCACCGAGGAGGTGCTGATCATGCAGCACACGAGTTGCGGTGTGTCGTCGGTGACCGAGGACGACTTCAAGGACGAGCTGGAAGCGGACTGCGGGGTGCGCCCGACGTGGTCGGTCGAGGCTTTCCGGGACGTCGAGGACAGTGTGCGCCGTTCGGTGCGGCGCGTGAAGCGGAGCCCGTACCTGCCGCACGTGGACAAGGTGCGCGGGTTCGTCTACGACGTGCACACCGGGAAGATCACGGAAGTCCAGTGACTACCCTGGGCCGGTGCCCATCGACTCCGACCTGCTGATCGACTGGTTCGACTCGTGCGCCAGGGACCTGCCGTGGCGGCGCCCGGAGTGCACGGCGTGGGGCGTGCTGGTCAGCGAGATCATGTTGCAGCAGACACCGGTCGCCAGGGTCGAGCCGATCTGGCACGAGTGGCTTTCGCGGTGGCCGGTGCCCTCGGCGCTGGCGGCCGCGAGCCAGGGTGAGGTGCTGCGGGCGTGGGGCAAGCTCGGCTACCCACGCCGCGCACTGCGTCTGCACGCCGCCGCCACGGCGATCGCCACCGAGCACGACGACGTTGTGCCGTCCGATGTGGACACGCTGCTGGCGTTGCCGGGCATCGGGGCCTACACCGCCCGCGCCGTGGCGGCCTTCGCGTACGGCAAGCGAGCCCCGGTGGTGGACACGAACGTCCGGCGCGTGGTGGCCCGGGCGGTGCACGGGGCCGGGGACGCGGGCCCACCGTCGACCACGCGGGACATGGCGGACGTTGCGATGATGCTGCCCGACGACGAATCGCGGGCGGCGCGCTTCTCGGCCGCGCTGATGGAACTGGGCGCGGTGACCTGCACGGCCCGCTCCCCACGCTGCGCCGACTGCCCGATTTATGACGACTGCGCCTGGCAGAAAGCCGGGCGTCCCGCCTACACCGGCCCGGCGAAGGCGACGCAGAAGTACGCCGGGACGGACCGGCATGTGCGTGGTCTGTTGCTGGATGTTCTGCGAGGCACGCCGGGGCCGGTGTGGAAGTCGAAACTCGATGTGGTGTGGTCGGATGCCGGGCAGCGGGATCGGTGTCTGGATTCGCTGCTGGTGGATGGGCTCGTGGAGCAGACCCGGGACGGGCGGTTTTCGTTGCCCGGGGAGCATTAGCCGAGGCGAGCGCCCTAAAGGACCCGTGCGGCGAGGACTATCCCTTGATCTTTGAACCCGCGCCTTGGGCAGACGGGCTGGGGATGAGGGGCGGGGAGGTCTGGGGCGGTCGTGTGCTGGCGTACGTTGCGGGTGTCAGCGGATCAGTACTTCGGAGAGGAATGCTTCTACTGCGCCGCGGTAGGTTTCTGGTGCGGAGTCGTGGACGACGTGGTTCGAGTTGGGGATCAGCAGGTGGCGGGCGTTGGGCGCCCGTGTGGCCATCTCGGCTTGCTGACCGGCTGGCATCAAAGTGTTTTCGGCTTCGATGATGAGCATCGGACATCGCACGGACTCCACCAGGGGCCAGTAGTCGCGCCTGCCCCATTCTGCCGCGATCTCGTACAGGTTCTCGAAGTTTGCCATCAAATGGTAACCATCGTCGCGTTCGGTCATGCATTCCGTGAAGTAGTCGCCGGTGCTGCCGAAGAAATCGCGGACGTGGGCGAGCGATTGGAAGGGCATCGGCCAGGAATCGAAGTAGCCGCGCCACGTTTCGACCGTTCTACCGCGCTGGTCGGGCGCCATGTCTTCGACCACCACGGCGTGAGCCAGCTCAGGGTGCGCCGCCGCCAGGGACCAGGCGTGCAGGGCGCCCATTGAGTGTCCGATCAGGACTGCCGGTTCACCCAGCGGTTCCACCAGGGCGGCGGCGTCGGCCACGAACTGTTCCGTCGTCCACGGGCCGGTCCGCGCCGCGCGGCCGTGCCCGCGTGCGTCGAGCCCGAGGACATGGCCGTACGGGCGCAGCCACTGCGCCACCCGCCACCAGGTGCGGGCCCGGCCCATCAAACCGTGCAACAGGACGATGGGCCTGCCCTCACCACCGAAATCCACGACGCTCACGGCGTCATTCAATCAGCTTCCCAGCAACGACCGGGTCAGCGAGTTCCGCGAATCCTGCAAGTCCCGCAACGCCGCGGCCAATGCCTTGTCGCCCACCGGCAACGGGTCGCCCTCCGCGCCGGCCCGCACCTCGTGCAGCACCGCCCGGCGCAGCAGTTCCTTCACGAACGACGCGGTGACACCCTCGGTCTCGGCGATCACCGGCTCCAGATCGGCGCGCCCCGGCCGGTCCCGCAACGCCACCTCCAGCGCCTCCGGCCGGTTGGTGGTCAGCACGAACGTCACATCGGCGTCCGCGCCGATCCCGTCCATCGCGTCCAGGAGGCTGAACAGCAACCAGTATCGACGGCTGCAACCTGCGGGCCAGCTCGGCGGCCTTGCTGATGAACCGCATCGCCGCGCCGGTCAGGATGATCACCGTGCTGTCGCACGGGGCGCACACGCCGCCTCCCGGTCGGCGGCCGGCACCTCGAACGACGACACCGCGACCGGCCCGTGCTGGGCGGCGAGCCCGCGGACGGCGACGATCACCGGCGCACCATCCGGCGCGCTGTCAGCACCAGTCCGAACTGGATGACCTCCACGGCCTCGTCCGGACCGATGGCGACGGTCGCCATGTCGTCCTCGCCCAGTTCGTACATGCCGGGCCGCCGCGCTCGGCCAGGTATGCCTCGACCCCGCGGTGCAGGTTGACGTGTTCCCACGCCGGGGACTCCTGCGCGACCAGTACGACGTGCTGGAACTCGACGCCGAGGTGCCCGGAGATCTTGCCGATCGGCTCGGCGTCCGGGTTGCCCCCGTCGACGACGGCAGCCGCCGCGCGGACGATCTTCCGCAGATCCCCGGCGAGAGTCCGGGCGAGCACGCGCTCTTCTTCCGTTGTGATCCCCATTACATCCCAGCGTAGCGAGAACCGGTCGGTAGGCTGGGCCCATGGCAGTCGTGAAGATCAACGCGATCGAGGTACCCGAAGGCGCAGGCCCCGAGCTGGAGAAGCGCTTCGCCAACCGCGCCCACTCCGTGGACGGCCAGCCCGGCTTCCTCGGTTTCGAGCTGCTGCGCCCGGTCGCAGGCGAGAACCGCTACTTCGTCTACACGAAGTGGGAGTCCGAAGAGGCATACCAGGCGTGGGCGAACGGCCCCGCCAAGGAGGCCCACGCGGGCCAGCGCGCGAAACCGGTGGCCAGCGGGGCGAACCTGCTGGAGTTCGAGGTCGTCACGTTCGACTGAACCGGTGACCGACGACGGCCTGGCGAAGGCCGCCGAGATGCTCGCCGGCGCCTCCGCGCTCCTCGTGTGCGCGGGCGCCGGCATGGGCGTCGACTCCGGGCTGCCGGACTTCCGCGGTGACGAGGGCTTCTGGCGGGCGTACCCGCCGTACGCGCGGCTCGGCCTGAGCTTCGCCGAGATCGCCGACCCCCGCCACTTCGCCGAGGACCCCGAGCTGGCCTGGGGGTTCTACGGGCACCGGCTGGACATGTACCGCCGGACCGAACCACACGCCGGGTTCGGCCTGCTGCTGCGTCACGGCTCCCGGCTGCCCGGCGGCACCGCCGTGTTCACCTCCAATGTGGACGGGCAGTTCCAGCGCGCGGGCTTCGGACTCGTGGCCGAGGCACACGGATCGATCCACCACCTGCAGTGCACCGTCCCGTGTGGACCGGACATCTGGCGTGCCGACGACGTGGCCCCGACGCTCGACGAGTCCCTGCGCGCGCTCCCTCCGCTGCCGTCCTGCCCGCACTGCGGGAGCCTGGCCCGCCCGAACATCCAGATGTTCGGCGACTTCGACTGGGTACCTCACCGCACCGACACGCAGATGCGGGCGCTCAACGAGTGGCGGCGCGCGAACCGGCACGCGGTGGTCGTCGAGGTGGGTGCGGGACGCGCGGTGCCGACGGTGCGGCGCTACGCCGAACTCGCCTCCGCCGCGACCGGCTCGCTGATCCGCATCAACCCGCGTGAACCGGAGATCCGGCACAACCGCGGCATTTCCCTGCCCCGCACGGCGCTTCCGGCGCTGACCGCCCTGCTCGGCGACTGACAGCGCTCGGTCAGCCACCGGTAAGCGGCGCCGAGCATGGTCAGGGCATGACGAAAAACAAGGTCCTCATCTCCGGCGCCAGCATCGCCGGCCCCGCCCTCGCCTACTGGCTCTCCCGCCACGGCTTCTCCGTCACCGTCGTCGAACGCTGCCCCGGCATCCGTCCCGGCGGGCAGGCGATCGACGTGCGCGGACCGGCGCTCGAGGTGGCCGAACGCATGGGCGTGCTGGAGAAACTGCGCGCCGCCAGTACCGAAATGGGGGGCATGTCCGTCGTCGACGCCGACGGCACCGAGGTCTACCGCAACGTCGAGCACACGGTCACCGGCGGCGACCTGGACAGCCCCGACGTCGAGATCCTCCGCGACGACCTCACCGCGATCATCACCGAAGCCGCGGGCGAGGAGATCGAGTACTTGTTCGACGATTCGATCGCGGAACTGGACCAGGACGATGACGAGGTCCGGGTCGTGTTCGACAGCGGACTGCGGCGCAGCTTCGATCTGGTGGTCGGCGCGGACGGCCTGCACTCGAACACCCGGCGCCTGGTCTTCGGCCCGGCCGGGCAGTTCATCAGCCACCTGGGCACCTACATGGCCGTCTACACCGTGCCGAACTTCCTCGACCTGAAGAACTGGCAGGTCATGCACCAGATGCCGGGCGAAGGCATGCGTGGCGGCATGGTGATGAGCGCCCGCCACAACACCGAGGCCCGCGCGTACCTGATGTTCGATTCCGAAGAGCCGGTCGACTACGACTACCGCGACATCGAGGGCCAGAAGGCACTGCTGGCCGAGAAACTGGCCGGCGACAGCTGGGTGATCCCCCAGCTGCTGGAGTACGCCCGGACCGCGAGCGACTTCCACTTCGACTCCGCGGCCCAGATCCGGATGGACTCGTGGTCCCGCGGCCGGGTCGTCCTGCTCGGCGATGCCGGCTACTGCGGATCCCCGATGTCCGGCCAGGGCACCAGCATGGCGCTGGTCGGCGCCTACGTGCTGGCGGGCGAACTGGCCGCGGCCGGCGGCGACCACCGTGCCGCCTTCGCCGCCTACGAGAAGGAACTCCGCGGCTACGTCCAGGCCAACCAGGACATGGCCATCGCGAACATGGAGATGCGCCGCGCCGGGACCATGCAGGCGGCCGAGGAGAGCGAATCCGCCGAGGCACTCGTCGAATCCGGCATGGCGGATTTCGCGCAGGTCGTGGGCTCGTACACGATCAAGGACTACTGACGTCGCCACTCGATCGGGTGGAACCCCGGAGGCCACGCGTCCCAGCGGCACCTTCCGACCCTCTCATCTGACGACTGCGGTCACACGGGCGCCACCGTGTGGTCCAGCCGTCCGGCATACCGGATCCGGCCGTCACGCCCCCCGAGCGGCCGGATCCGGTACGCGCCTCAAGGGAATGTTCACGCGGCTCGCGAAGCGAGGCAGGTGGCTACTTCCCCAGAACCCGCTCGGTCAGCGCACGGGCCGACGCCATCAGCTCATCGGTCAGCGCGTCCGTCAGCGCCGACGGCGTGAGATCGCGGGCGCAGCGCGGGCGGCAGGATCTCCGGCGTCATCTCGGCCGCGTTGGGCGTCGCCGCCGCGCCGGGGTCCGCCGCGAGCACCGTGACGCCCGTGACGCGCGCCGCCAGCTCCCGGTTGTACGCCAGCTTCGCCCGGCCCGACACCGCCATGCCGCACAGCTCAGCGGAGCAGCGGGAAACCGTCCAAAGCCCCGCTGACATGAGTTCATACCGTCACGGCATGGCAGCTGGCGGAATGGATCTGAAGCACCTGCGCTACTTCCTGGCCGTGGCGTCGGAGGACACCTTCACCGCCGCCGGGCGGATTGCCTGCCCGCGCGGCGGTCGCCGACTGGCACCGTTCGACGAGCGGGGCCTGGACAGCGACGGTCCGCCGTGACGAGCGCGTGGCCGTGCTGCGTCAGGCCCCCCACTGGCCGGGCGGGAGGTGGTCGACCGGGCCGAGCCGGCCGGCGAGGCCCTGCCGCAGTGGGTGGACCTGACGCCGGCCGAGGCCGCGTACTGGACCGGCACCGACCTCGCCCACCACGACTGGCGCGCGGGCCCGACGGTGCGCGACGCGGCCCAGTACGCGGCCGCGGTCCGGCTCGGCCAGGCGATCGGTTTCGTGCCCCGCACGCTGGTGCCCGACCTGCCGCCCGCCGGCGTCAGCGTCGTGGCGGTGACCGGTCTGTCCGCCAGCGAGCCGCGGATCGCCTGGCCGTCGAACACGACGTCCCCCGACGTGGCCCGCTTCGTCCGGCACGCCACCGAACAGGTCCAGCTCACGGAAGCGTGATCGACGCGAACACCGCCTTGTGGTCGGAGTTCGGCATCGGGAACACCCGGTAGTCCGTCACCGCGGCGCGCCCGTCCACCAGGATGTGGTCGATGGTCACCGGCGGCGGCAGCAGCTTCGACGGCCAGGTCGAGGTGAACCCCTCACCCAGCGCGCTGCCCGCGTCGGTGTAGCCGGTGGAGATCAGGTCCCGCAGGGTGGCGTGGTCCAGCGTCGCGTTGAAGTCGCCCGCCAGAACACGCACCGGACCGTCCGGATCGGGGTGCGGCAGGCCGGCGATCTCCGCCTTCCACGCCCCCGCGTCCGCCACACCCGCCGTCGGGTGCACCGCCACGACCTCGACCGAGACGCCACCGAGGTCCACCCTGGCGCTGGGTTGCGCGAACTCCGACGGCCCGGCCAGCGACAGCTCGGTCACCGGGTACCGGGACACCAGCCCGGAACCGGCTCCCCGCCGCGCGGGTTGCAGCACGCGGTAGGGCAGCAGGTCGAACAGCCCGGCGCCCTCCAGCGCGTCCACCCCCTGCTGCGTCAGCTCCAGCAGGTTCAGCACGTCGACCTGGTTCTCCCGCACCAGCCGCACGAGGGTCTGCGGATCGGCCTCGCCGTAGTACATGTTCGACGACATCACGTGCAGGGTCCGGCCGTGCACGGCCGGCTGCTCCGAGGAGAACGCGCGCGGCACGACCACACCGCCCACCGCGAGCGCCAGAACCAGCACGATCCCGCCGATCCACCAGTGCCGCAGCGCGAGCGTGAGCGCCGCGAGCAGCAGGCCGCACACCACCCAGTACGGGGTCAGCGCGATCAGCGCCGACGTCAGGCGCCCGCCGTCCAGACCGATCAGGCGCATCGCGGCGAACACCGCGAACACGGCGGCGAGCAGGGCGAAGAACACCACGCGCCCAGTCTTCCTGCCAGGCCGTGACAGCGGCTGACAGTCATCTGTGCGGGCGCTGTCAGGTTCACCCGGGAGAGTCGGTTCCGACACAGGAGGAGGATTTCATGACCTTGGCGATCCAGGCGGAGGGCCTGGTCAAGCGGTTCGGGGGAACCACCGCGCTGAACGGGGTCGATCTCGAGGTGCCGACCGGCAAGGTGGTCGGCGTGCTCGGCCCGAACGGCGCGGGCAAGACCACGATGGTGCGGATACTGGCCACCCTGCTGCGTCCGGACGAGGGGCGCGCGACGGTCGGGGGCTTCGACGTCGTGGACGACCCGGTGCGGGTGCGGGCGCTGATCGGGCTGACCGGCCAGTACGCGTCGGTGGACGAGGACCTGTCCGGTACGGAGAACCTGGTGCTGCTGGGCCGTCTGCTCGGGCTGCGGCGGGCCGCCGCGCGGGCCCGCGCGGCGGAGCTGCTGGAACAGTTCGAGCTGACCGAGGCCGCCGGGCGCGCCGCGAAGACGTACTCGGGCGGTATGCGGCGGCGGCTCGACCTGGCGGCGAGCCTGGTCGGCCGTCCGAAGCTGCTGTACCTGGACGAGCCGACCACCGGACTGGACCCGCACGCCCGCAACGAGGTGTGGCACGTGGTGCGGCGGCTCGTCGCCGACGGCGCGACGGTGCTGCTCACCACCCAGTACCTCGACGAGGCCGACCAGCTCGCCGACACCATCACGGTGGTCGACCACGGGCGGGTCGTCGCGGAAGGCCGTCCGGACGAGCTGAAGCGCCGCGTGGGCGGCCAGACCGTGCAGGTCAGGCCGACGTCGCGGGCCGATTTCGACGCGGTGGCCCGGATCTTGACCACCCTGACCGGGATGGAGCCGGTGCGCGACACCGACGTCGGGCTGCTCACCGCGCCCGTCGGCGATCCCGTCCTGATGTCCACCCTGGTCCGCAAGCTCGACGAAGCGGGCATCACGGCGGACGAGCTCGCACTGCGCCTGCCCAGCCTCGACGAGGTGTTCCTGGCGCTGACCGGCAAACCGGCCGAGGAAACCGCACCCGAAGGGAGCCTGGTGTGACCGCCGCCGTTCTCGATCTCCCCCGGCGCATCAGCCCGGCCAAGGCGCTGCAGGACGGGTTCACCCTGGCCTGGCGCGGTGTGCTGAAAATCCGCAAGAACCCGGAACAGCTGGCCGACGTGACGATCCAGCCGATCCTGTTCCTGCTGATGTTCGGCTACCTCTTCGGCGGCGCGATCGCCGGGAACACCAGCGCCTACATCGAGGTGCTGGTGCCCGCGCTGATGGTGCAGAACACGGTGTTCGCGAGCCTGGCGACCGGGACCTCGCTCAACACCGACGTCACGAAGGGCGTGTTCGACCGGTTCCGCGCCATGCCGATCGCCCGGTCCGCGCCGCTGGTCGGTTCGGTGGTGTCGGACGTCGTGCGGTACGCGGTGGCGCTCACGGTGCTGCTGGTCGCCGGCATGGCCATGGGGTACCGCCTGCACACCGACGTCGGTTCGCTGCTGGTCGGCGTCGCGCTGATGCTGCTGGCGGGGCTGTGCTTCTGCTGGATCGCGGTGTTCGTCGGGATGCTGATGCGCAGTCCCGGCGCCGTGCAGGGCGTGATGGTGGCGATCATGATGCCGATCACCTTCGGCAGCAACGTGTTCGTCCCGTCCGACACGATGCCCGCCTGGCTTCGGGCGTGGTCGGACATCAGCCCGGTGAGCCTGCTCGCCGACACCATGCGCGGGCTGCTCAACGGCGGCGCGGTGGCCGGGCCGCTGCTGGGGGCGCTGGCGTGGCTGGCCGGGATCGTCGCGGTGTTCTTCCCGCTGGCGATGAGCGCCTACAAGCGGCGCGTGGCCTGACGCGGGGCGGGGGCTCCGCCGGTACCAGGGGGTCCGGCGGAGCCCTTTTCGCTTGCGCTGGAGCGCACTCCAGCTCCTACTCTGGCGATCATGACCGGACAGCGCAGGATCGGCTCGGGTTTCGACGCGGGCAGCACCGCCTCGGACGTGCTGGCCGGGGTGGATCTGCGCGGCAAACTCGCGCTCGTCACCGGCGGCTACTCCGGCCTCGGACTGGAGACCACGAAAGCGCTTTCCGCCGTCGGCGCGCACGTCGTGGTGCCGGCACGGCGCCCGGAAGTGGCCGCGAAGGCGTTGCCCGGGGTCGAGGTCGGACGGCTCGACCTGGCCGACCAGGACAGCGTCCGCACCTTCGCCGAAGACTTCCTCGCGTCGGGCCGCGGCATCGACCTCCTGATCGGCAACGCCGGGATCATGGCCTGCCCGGAGACCCGCGTCGGCCCGGGGTGGGAGGCACAGTTCGCCATCAACCACCTCGGCCACCACGCACTGGTCAACCTGCTGTGGCCCGCGGTCCGCCCGGGAGCGCGAGTGGTGATGGTTTCCTCACGCGGCCACCACTTCTCCGGGATCCGGTGGGACGACGTGCACTTCGAGCACGGCTACGACAAGTGGCTGGCCTACGGCCAGGCCAAAACCGCCAACGTGCTCTTCGCCGTGCACCTGGACACGCTCGCGCGGGACCGGGGCGTGCGGGCGTTCGCCGTGCACCCAGGGCGGATCCGCACCGAACTCGGGCGGCACCTCACCCGCGAGGATTTCGCCGGGTTCGATGGCGACGACGCCGGCTACCGGTCGCCGGAGCAGGGCGCCGCGACACAGGTGTGGGCGGCCACCTCACCGCGACTGGACGGTATGGGCGGGCTCTACTGCGAGGACTGCGACATCGCCGAACCGGCACCGGCGGAGGGCGAGTGGACCGGCGTCCGCGAGCACGCCATCGATCCGGAGCAGGCCGCCCGGCTGTGGACGCTCTCCGCCGAACTCACCGGGCTCGATCGGCTATCGCGGCCTTGACCGCCTCGATCGCCTCGTCCGTGGTGAGGGCCGAGCCGCGCTGATAGGCCGCCTCGTACGCGTCGTCACCGAGTTCGGCGCGCAGCGAAGCGATCATCGCCCGCAGTTCCGGGTCACCCCGGTCGAAGACGCGGCGAACCGCTTCGGTCAGCCCGAGCGCCCACGCGGCGCGCTCCGGATCGCCCTCCGCGTGGAAGACACGGGCCACCACCGCGGTCATGTTCGCGACGTCCGGCAGGTCCCGCCGCTCGGCGGACGAGCGCAGCGCCCGCGGCAACAGCGGCCAGGCTTCCGCGGGCCGCCCCTCGGACGCCAGCAGCGACGCACCCTTGACCGCGATGAGCTCCCCCGCCATGTCGACCGGAAACGGGATCCGCGGGGTGTTGTCCCTGAGCCAGTCGAGCTCCTCGTGCGCCAGCGCGAAGTTCCCGCTCCGGCGCGCCAGATCGCACCGGCGCAGGGCCACCATCGCACGCTGGTCGATCTTGTCCCCCGCGACCCGGTCGGCCTCCGTGACGTCCCGCCAGGCGCCCTCGGTGTCCCCGATCCGCATCCGCTCGTCGGCCAGTTGTGTCAACTGCTGCACGGTGTCTTCGGTGGACGCCAGCTCACGCGCCATCGCCAGGCCCTCCTCGAATCCGGCGATGGCCGCCGCGTGGTCGCCCCGCAGGGAACGCGACTCCGCCTGCATCGAGAGCGTCATCGCCGTGCCCCACCGGTCGCCGCACTCCCGGAACCCCGCCAGCGCCAGCTCCCGCGCCCGCTCACCGCGGACCAGGTCACCGTTCTGGTCGGCCATGAAGCCCTCGGCCCAGCGCGCGCACGCGGCGGCCCACGGGTCCGAGTGCCGCAGAGTCCGCTCGATCTTCTCCTTCGCCAGCTCCACCTCCCCGCCGAGGAAACAGACCATCGGCACGGCCAGCGCCAGCATCGGGAACCGCTCCAGCGCGCCGGTGCGCTCGCACTCGTCCACCACCGAGGCCAGATCGGGCCGCCGGACCAGCGGAACGCTGCTCATGATCGTGTACATGAGGTTCAGGCACGCGCGCACGTCGGCGGGCAGGGCGTCACCGAGGCTCAGCACCTCTTCCAGCAACGGCGCCGGTTCGCGGTGGTAGGACCGGATCACCCAGTACCAGAGGTCGGCGAGGATCAGCCTGCTCGCGGTGACGGCGTCCCGGGCGTCGAGCGCGCCGCGCAGGGCCGTCATCAGGTTGTCCTGCTCGACGGCGAACACCTCGATCGCGTGGAGCTGGTCACCGGTGCGGATCCGCGGCTCGTTCTCCTCGGCCAGTGCGAGGAAGTACGCCGTGAACCGCTGCGCCACCTCGTCCCGTTCCCCGGCCTCGTCGAGCCGTTCGGCGCCGTAGACGCGGATCGTCTCCAGCATCCGGTAGCGCGGTTCCCCACCCGCGGACACCGCATCCACAATGGACTTCTCGACCAGCGACCCCAGCACGTAGAGGACGTCCTCGGCCGGCAACAGCTCGTCGGCGCACACGGCTTCGGCCGCGGCCACCGTCGCGCCACCGGTGAACACCGCGAGCCGCCGGGCGAGGATCCGTTCCGGTTTCTCCAGCAGGTCCCAGCTCCACTCGACGACGGCACGTAGCGTGCGCTGCCGTGGCATCGCGGTGCGGCTGCCGGAACTGAGGAGCCGGAAGCGGTCGTCGAGCTTGCGCGCGATCTGCTCCGCCGTCATCGACCGCAGCTTCGCCGCGGCCAGCTCCAGCGCGAGCGGCATCCCGTCCAGGCGCTCGCAGATCTCCGCGACCGCGTCCGAAGTGGACCCGTCGAGCGTGAAACCCGGCCGGACGGCGAGCGCGCGGTCGGTGAACAACCGGACCGCCTCGGCGACCTCCAGCGGACCGACCGGGCACAGCGACTCGCCGGTGATCGCGAGCGGTTCCCTGCTGGTGGCCAGTATCCGCAGGCCCGGCACGCGGGCGAGCAGCTCGAACGCCACGTCGGCGACCGTGTCGACGACGTGTTCGCAGTTGTCCAGCACCAGCAGCGATTCGCCGCCGAGCAGCTCCACGACCCGGCCCAGCGCGTCCGGTGGCGGCACCCGCGCGTTCGCCATGTGAAAGTCGAGCGAGCCCAGTGCGCCCAGGATCGCGCCCGCGACGTCCCCGGCGTCGCGGACACCGGCGAGCGCGACGAACCACGCCCGCCCCGGATGGCGTTCCGCGGCCTCGGTCGCGAGACGCGTCTTGCCCGCGCCGCCCGGCCCGACGAGCGTGACCAGCCGCGACGACGACAGCGCCTGGGCGACCCGCTCCAGTTCCCGGTCCCGCCCGACGAAGCTGGTCAACCGGACCGGCAGGACCGACTCGGCCCGCGGCGGCGCCGTCTCCCCGCGCAGGACAGCCAGGTGCGCGTCCCGGAGTTCGGCGGACGGGTCGACGCCCAGCTCGTCGGCCAGCGTGGCGCGAGTGCGTTCGAACAAGGCCAGCGCGTCGGCCTGGCGACCGGCCGCGGACAACGCCCGCATCCGCAGCGCCGCGAGTCGCTCCCGCAGCGGATGCGCCTCGCCCGCCGCCTCCAGGTCCGCGAGGACGTCGGCGTGCCGCCCGAGCGCCAGTTCGGCGTCGAAGCGGTCCTCCAGCGCGGCGAACCGCAGGTCCTCCAACCGGGTGGCGGGCGCCTGCGCGAACGGCGCGTCGCGCACGTCGGCCAGCGCGTCGCCCCGCCACAGCGCGAGCGCTTCGGTGAGCAGCGCGGCGGCCTCGCCGCACCGGCCCGCCACCAGCTCCCGTCTGCCCCGCGCGGACAGCTCCTCGAACCGCCGGGCGTCGACCTCCGCGTCGAGGGTGTAGCCGCCCGAGGCCGAGCTGATCATCGCGGCGCCGCCCAGGGTGCGGCGCAGCCGGGAGACCAGCGACTGCAGCGCGTTCGCCGCGTCCGCCGGCGACTCGGCACCCCACAGGCCGTCGATCAGCGCGTCGGTGCCGACCGGGCGGCCGCAGTCGAGCGCGAGCCGGGCCAGGAGCATGCGCAGGCGGGCACCACCGATGTCGATCGGCGTGCCGTCGTCAGCCTGGGCCCGGACCGGGCCGAGCAGTGTCACCCGCACGGGTACCACTGTTCCAGATCAGGCGGCGGGCTTGAGGCTCCGCTCGAAGTAACCGACCGTCCCGCGGTGGCGGCCGCTCCCGGCGAGGTCGAGCCACGTCAGCTCCCGCCGCGCAGGAGGTTCGGGCGGACGAACGCCCCCAGGGAAGTCGTGACCGGAGGCGCGGACGTTGCGGCGCTCAGGCGGAGCGGCTGGCCGGTTCACTCACCGCCACGGTCACGTCGCGGTCGCCGAAGGCCCCGGCCGCCTCCGCGTGGACCACCTCCACGTCGCGCCCCGCCATGTCGTACCAACGCTTCCAGCTACCGGCCTTGTCCCCGGCGACGAGCAGTATCGCCCGTCAACGGCCGCTTCCACCAGGTGCGCGGGTCGGTTCGGCACAACGCCACGAACCACTCGTCCACCGCCCGGTGCGGTTGCCCCGAAAAACGCGAAGTGCCCCCAGGGAACCAGTCCCTGGGGGCACCCGCTTCGGCTGCCTACGAGATCAGCGCTCGCCCTCGGCGTCGTCCTCGTGCGAACCCGCGCCGATCGAGACCGGCGGGGCGTCCGGGACGTCGGCGGGCTTGACCTCGCCGCGGAAGACGAAGCGGGCTTCGTCGTCGCGGTCTTCGGGGTTGCCGCTCCAGCCTTCAACGTCGACGATCACGATCTGGCCCGGCTCGACCTCGCCGAACAGGATCTTCTCGGACAGCTGGTCCTCGATCTCCCGCTGGATGGTCCGGCGCAGCGGACGGGCGCCGAGCACCGGGTCGAAGCCGCGCTTGGCCAGCAGCGCCTTCGCCTTGCCGGTCAGCTCCAGAGCCATGTCCTTGGCCTTGAGCTGGGTCTCCACCCGCGTCGCCATCAGGTCGACCATCTGGATGATCTGATCCTGGGTGAGCTGGTGGAAGACGATGATGTCGTCGATCCGGTTGAGGAACTCGGGCCGGAAGTGCTTCTTCATCTCCTCGTTGACCTTCTGCTTCATCTTCTCGTAACGCGATCCCTCGTCGTTACCGGAAGAGAAGCCCAGGCTGACGGTCTTGGAGATGTCGGAGGTGCCCAGGTTCGAGGTGAAGATCAGCACCGTGTTCTTGAAGTCGACCGTGCGGCCCTGACCGTCGGTGAGCCGCCCGTCCTCCAGCACCTGCAGGAGCGTGTTGTAGATCTCCTGGTGGGCCTTCTCGATCTCGTCGAACAGGACCACGGAGAAGGGCTTGCGGCGGACCTTCTCGGTCAGCTGGCCACCCTCCTCGTAGCCGACGTACCCGGGAGGGGCACCGAAGAGCCGCGAGGCGGTGTAGCGGTCGTGGAACTCGCCCATGTCGATCTGGATGAGCGCGTCGTCCTCGCCGAACAGGAAGTTCGCCAGCGCCTTGGACAGCTCGGTCTTACCGACACCGGAGGGGCCGGCGAAGATGAACGAACCGGACGGGCGCTTGGGGTCCTTCAGGCCGGCGCGGGTGCGGCGGATCGCCTGGGAGACGGCCTTGACGGCGTCTTCCTGGCCGATGATCCGCTTGTGCAGCTCGTCCTCCATGCGGAGCAGACGGGTGGTCTCCTCCTCGGTGAGCTTGAACACCGGGATGCCGGTCCAGTTGGCCAGGACCTCGGCGATCTGCTCGTCGTCGACCTCGGCGACGACGTCGAGGTCGCCGTCCTTCCACTGCTTCTCCCGCTCGGACTTCTGCGCGAGGAGGTTCTTCTCCTCGTCCCGCAGCCGGGCGGCGCGCTCGAAGTCCTGCGCGTCGATCGCGGACTCCTTGTCGCGGCGCACGTTGGCGATCTTCTCGTCGAACTCGCGCAGGTCCGGCGGCGCGGTCATGCGGCGGATGCGCATGCGGGCACCGGCCTCGTCGATCAGGTCGATCGCCTTGTCCGGCAGGAACCGGTCGTTGATGTAGCGGTCGGCCAGGGTGGCCGCGGCGACCAGCGCCGAGTCGGTGATCGACACGCGGTGGTGCGCCTCGTAGCGGTCCCGCAGGCCCTTGAGGATCTCGATGGTGTGTTCCAGCGAGGGCTCACCGACCTGGATCGGCTGGAAGCGGCGCTCCAGCGCGGCGTCCTTCTCGATGTACTTGCGGTACTCCTCGAGCGTGGTCGCACCGATGGTCTGCAGCTCGCCACGGGCCAGCATCGGCTTCAGGATCGAGGCGGCGTCGATCGCGCCCTCGGCGGCACCCGCGCCGACGAGCGTGTGCAGCTCGTCGATGAACAGGATGATGTCGCCGCGGGTCTTGATCTCCTTGAGCACCTTCTTCAAGCGCTCTTCGAAGTCACCGCGGTAGCGCGACCCGGCGACCAGCGAACCCAGGTCCAGCGTGTAGAGCTGCTTGTCCTTCAACGTCTCGGGCACTTCACCCTTGACGATGTTCTGGGCCAGGCCCTCCACCACGGCGGTCTTGCCGACACCGGGCTCGCCGATCAGCACCGGGTTGTTCTTGGTGCGCCGCGACAGCACCTGCATGACCCGCTCGATCTCCTTGCCGCGCCCGATCACCGGGTCCAGCTTGCCCTCACGCGCCGACTGGGTGAGGTTGCGGCCGAACTGGTCGAGCACCAGCGAGGACGACGGGGTGCCCTCGCCGCGGCCGGCACCGGCCTCGGCTGGCTCCTTGCCCTGGTAACCCGAGAGCAGCTGCAGCACCTGCTGGCGAACCCGGTTCAGGTCCGCGCCCAGCTTGACCAGCACCTGCGCGGCCACGCCTTCGCCTTCGCGGATCAGGCCCAGCAGGATGTGCTCGGTGCCGATGTAGTTGTGGCCCAGCTGCAGCGCTTCACGCAGCGACAGCTCGAGCACCTTCTTCGCACGCGGGGTGAACGGGATGTGCCCGCTCGGCGCCTGCTGACCCTGGCCGATGATCTCCTCGACCTGCTGGCGGACGCCTTCCAGCGCGATACCCAACGATTCGAGCGCCTTGGCGGCGACACCCTCACCCTCGTGGATCAGGCCCAGGAGGATGTGCTCGGTGCCGATGTAGTTGTGGTTGAGCATCCGGGCCTCTTCCTGGGCCAGGACGACCACCCGCCTCGCGCGGTCGGTGAACCTCTCGAACATTCCCACTCCCTCGACTGCTGCGCCGGCGGTGAGCACCCATCGCCTCGCGACGGGTTCAGCACCGTGAGTCCACTGTAGTAGCCATGCGGTCGCACCGGACTACCACTGGGGCGGTTCAGGTCACAGCTGGTGTAAGTGCCGGAGACTTCCGGCGGGACGTCTGCGCTGGTAGCTGACGTAATGGTCCAACGCGGGACTTCTCCCGGCGATTCCGCAAGAGCCTGTTTGTCCGCTCACCGCGAACACCCCGATCCGGGGACCGGACTGGTGCTTTCACCCGGAGTGAGTAAGGTAAGGCCAACCTAACCACCCGGATGGAGCAGGGAGGTTCGCCATCGACACCGCGCTGGGCGCTCTCGACGCGTCCGTCACCCGGGTCGCCGCGCTGCAGCACCGCATGGAGGTGCGCACGGACGTGCCCGCGACCGGGAGCTGGCAGCACTGCTCCGACCTCCTGGACGACACCGCGCGGTTCGACGTGTGGCGCAAGCTGCTCGGCGAGTGGCTCCGGGCCAACTTCGGCGAGGCACCCGAACGGACGACGGCCGGCTTCGTGATGTCGTGGTACCTGCACGTTCCGGCGTTCACCGGCGCGTTGCTGCTCCACCACGAACGGCGAGTACCCATGCTCCGGCCGGGTGAACTCGCCTTCCGCCTCTGCGCCGACCGGCCGCACCCGGAAGGGATCGCCATACTGGGCCGGGAGTTCTACTGCCTGCCCGGCGATCCGGCGGCGGGCCTGCCCGAGGCGACGGTCGTCGCCGACGAGAAGGCACTCGCCGCCGTGCTCCGCGCCCGCTACACGGCGCACGCCACGCGGTTCGTGCAGGCCTACGCCCCGCTCAGCCGTCTGGGCCGCCGGATGCTGTGGGCCGCGGCGACGGATGCGCTGGACAGCACCCTGTGGTGGGCCGGGTTGTTCGCGGGCGACGAGGAGGCCGGTGTCACCGACGCCGCGCTGGTGCTCGGCGAGCACTATCCGCCGCTGACCACCTCGACCCGCCTGCGCAGGACGGACGACGGCTGGGCCCGGCGGCGGGAGAGCTGCTGCTTCTCGTACCTGCTGCCGGACCAGCCCCTGTGCGACGGCTGCCCCCGCACCTGCCGTCGGTGACTTTCACCACAGCCGGCCGTCAAGCCATCCAGGCGGGGTCGCGGCCGGTGAGGGCGAGGAGGCGGTCGAACGTGGGGGCGTCCTCGGGGCAGGACACCTCGGGGCCGTAGACCTTGGCCTCCCGCGCCTGCTCAGCAGTCGCCCGCGCCGAGGTGAACATCGCTCCCGCCGTGGCCGGATCGACGTTCAACGGCCGCCCGATCGCCCGCGCGAGGTCCCAGCCGTGGACGACCCACTCGCCGAGCACCATCTCCGCGACGGACGTGGCCGGCAACTCGGACGGTCCGAACTTCACCGTTCCCTCCAGCGCACCCGGCTGGGAGCAGGCATCCACAAGTCCATCCACAAGCGTGCACAGCTCACCCAGCCAGTCACCCTGCGTGAGATCGGCGTCCCGCTCGCCGCCGGAGACGGCCGGCGCGGGCTCGCGCCGGAGGGCCGCTTCGAGCCACGGCCCCCAATAGAGAAGGTGGTTGAGCAGGCCGCGGACGTCGTATTCGGTGCACGGAGTCCGGTTGCCGAGTTGCGCAGGTTCGATGACGCGGAGGAGCGCGGTGAACTCGCCCGCCGCGGTGGACAGCATCGGTCGAAGGTCGGTCATGCCTCCATTCAGCCGAATGGAGGCGGCCGCCGTCTTGAACAAAAGCGACAGCGGCTCGCGAATGGCTCCTCCAGATAGAACTATGTTCAACCTGCTGGTCAATGAAAAAAGCCGCCGGGAATCCCCGGCGGCCCTCTCCCGCCCTCTTTACCCGAACCGCGCTCAGTTCTTCTTGTGGTAGGCCTCCACGACCTCGGACGGGATGCGCCCGCGGTCGGAAACCTGGTACCCGTTCTTGCGCGCCCAGGCGCGAATGGCCTGGTTCTGTTCGCGGTCCACCGACGCGGAACGACCGGCCGCCTTGCCCGACGGCGGACGCCCCGGAGCGCCACGCTTGCGGCCACCGGCACGCCGCGCGTGCTCGACGTACTGGGCCAGCGCGTCACGGAGCTCCTCGGCGTTGTCCGCCGACAGGTCGATCTGGTACGAGACGCCGTCAAGTCCGAACTCGACGGTCTCGTCCGCCTCCGAGCCGTCGATGTCGTCGATGAGCGACACCAGCACCTTCTGTGCCATGTGTTTCCTCCTGTTTTAGGCCGGCCGCGAATGATCGGACAGGGGCAGGCGCCCTGACCAGAAGCCATTGACTAGGACATTAATACCCGGAATCACGGCAGCATGCAAATCACGTTACCGATACCGTGACTAGTCTCCGGGAAGTTATTCGGGGCGGACGAGGGGGAAGAGGATGGTCTCGCGGATGCCGAGACCGGTCAAGGCCATCAGCAGGCGATCGATGCCCATTCCCACGCCACCACTCGGCGGCATTCCGTACTCGAGCGCACGCAGGAAATCTTCGTCGAGACGCATCGCTTCGCTATCGCCCGCCGCGGCCTGGCGGGCCTGATCCAGCAATCTTTCCCGCTCGATCACCGGGTCGACCAGCTCGGAGTATCCGGTGGCCAACTCGAATCCGCGGACGTAGAGGTCCCACTTCTCGGCCACACCGGGCTTGCTGCGGTGCTGCCGGGTCAGCGGCGAGGTCTCGATGGGGAAATCACGCACGAAAGTCGGCTCGTGCAGGTGGTCACCGACAAGGTGCTCCCACAGTTCCTCGACGAGTTTTCCGTGACCGAGTTTCGGATCGACCTCGAGACCGCGGGCGGCGGCGAACCCGAGCAGCTTGCCCGCGGGTGTTTCCGGGGTCACTTCCTCACCGAGCGCGTCCGACAACGAGTCGTACATGCTCAGCGACGTCCATTCACCGGACAGGTCGTAGGGCGAGCCGTCGGAGAGCGTCACCTCGAGACCACCGAAAACGGTCTGCGCGGCTTCCTGGATCAGCTCGCGCGTCATCACCGCGTTGGTGTCGTAGGTGGCGTAGGCCTCGTAGTACTCCAGCATCGCGAATTCGGGCGAATGCGAGGAGTCGCTGCCCTCGTTGCGGAAGTTGCGGTTGATCTCGAAGACCTTCTCGATGCCGCCGACGACGCACCGCTTGAGGAACAGCTCCGGTGCGATCCGCAGATACAGGTCGATGTCGAAGGCGTTCGAATGCGTGACGAACGGCCGGGCCGAGGCGCCCCCGTGCAGCGTCTGCAGCATCGGCGTTTCCACCTCCGTGAAGCCTCGGCGGTGGAACGATTCCCGCACCGAGCGCACCACCTCGGCACGGGTGCGCACCACGTCGCGTGCCTGCGGGCGCATGATCAGATCGACGTAGCGCTGCCGGACGCGGGTCTCCTCGGCCAGCTCCTTGTGCGCGACCGGGAGCGGGCGCAGCGCCTTCGCGGCCATGCGCCACTCGTCGGCCATGATCGACAGTTCGCCGCGCTTGGAGGTGATGACCTCGCCGTGGACGAACAGGTGATCACCGAGGTCGACGTTCGCCTTGAAAGCGGCCAGCGCCTCCTCGCCGACGTTCGCGAGGCTGATCATCGCCTGCAGCTCGGTGCCGTCGCCCTCGCGCAGTGTGGCGAAGCACAGCTTGCCGGTGATGCGCTGAGCCATCACGCGACCGGTCACGCCGACGATCTCGCCGGTGGCCGTGTCGGCGGGCAGATCGGGGTGCGCGGCACGCACTTCCGCGAGCGTGTGGGTGCGCGGCACGTCGACCGGATACGGTTCCGCACCCTCCGCGAGCAGCCGATCGCGCTTGGCACGCCGGACCCGCATCTGTTCGGGCAGGTCGTCAACGGGCACCGGGCGATCCGGGGAGGGGGAATCCGTCATGCGGACAGGGTACGAACCCGCGCGGTGACTAGGCCAACCGGATTACCTGTACCGACCTGCGGATGTCCCGGATAGCATCGACCGAGTGAGCGAAGCCACTTCGGCAGCGGAACGTGAACTCTGGTCCCGCCGGTCACGTTCGTTCGGGGGACGGGCCGCGGAATACGCGCGACACCGTCCGGACTACCCGCTCGACGCTCTGCGCTGGGCGCTGCCACCCGGCGCGACCCGGGTGGTGGATCTCGCCGCGGGCACCGGAAAACTCACCGACGGCCTGCTCGCGCTCGACGTCGAGGTGACCGCAGTCGAACCCGACGCGCAGATGCGAGCCGAGTTCGGCAGGCACCACCCGGACGTCCCGATCCTCGACGGCACGGCCGAACGCATCCCACTGCCCGGTGCCGCCGCCGACGCGGTGCTGGTGGGTCAGGCGTTCCACTGGTTCGACGTCGGCGCCGCGCTGACCGAGATCGCGCGCGTGCTGCGGCCCGGTGGCACGGTCGCCGGGCTGTGGAACGGCAACGACGAGTCGGTGCCGTGGGTGGCCGAATTCGCGCGGATCTCCGGTTTCACGCAGCGCGGCAGCTCGGTCGCCAAGCTGACCGAGCACCCCGCTTTCGGCCCGTTCGCGGAGCGGACTTTCCGGCACACCCACCGGCGCACGCCCGAAAGCCTGGTCGAAACGATCGCCACGCATTCCCACCTGCTCGTGGCGGACAAGGAGGAACGCGCGCGGACACGGACACGTGTCCTGGAATTCCTCACGACGAACCCGGCCACGGCGGGCGGCGAATTCGACGTGCCGCTCCTGACCACCGTGCTGCGCGGCGAACGCCGTTAGCGGGTCTGCCGTTCGAAGGCCAGGCGCAGACCGAGCAGCGTGAGATCGGGGACGTGCTCGGTGATCGTCTCCGATTCGCCGATCACCAGTGGCGCCAGTCCGCCCGTGGCGAGCACGGTCACCGGCTCGTGGGTGCGCGCGGTCAGCTCCGCCACGATCCGCCGCACCAGACCGTCGACCTGGCCGGCGAACCCGAAGACGATGCCGGACTGCAGGCATTCCACGGTGTTCTTCCCGATCACCGAGCGCGGCCGCGCCAGTTCGACCTTGCGCAGCGCCGCCGCACGTGAGGCGAGCGCGTCCACCGAGATCTCGATACCAGGAGCGAAGGCGCCGCCGAGGAACTCGCCCTTCGCCGAGATGACATCGACGTTGGTCGAGGTGCCGAAATCGACCACGACGCACGCCGTGCGGTGCAGGTGGTGCGCGGCGAGCGTGTTCACCAGCCGGTCCGCGCCCACCTCGCGCGGGTTGTCGACCAGCAGCGGCACACCGGTGCGGACGCCGGGTTCGACCACGACCTTGGGCACGTCCGCGTAGTAGCGGCCGAGCATCACCCGCATCTCGCGCAGCACCGCGGGCACAGTGGACAGGGCACTGATCCCGGTGACCGCGTCGGCGTGCGCCCCGAGCAGGCCACGCATGGTCAGGGCCAGCTCGTCGGCGGTCATCTGCGCGTCGGTCCGCATCCGCCAGTCGCCGACGAGCCGTGCCTCGTCCCCGCGGCCTTCGTATAGGCCGAGCACGATGTTCGTGTTGCCGACGTCGATCGCCAGGAGCAACGCGCGTCAGCTTTCGGCCTGCAGCAACGCGTCGAGCTTCGCCGCGTCGACGGTTTCGGCCACCGGGAACGGGTTCTCCCGGTCCGGCGTCACCACCGGCACCGCGCCGCTGAGCAGGCCGGAGCCAGCCGGTGCGTGGCCGGGATCGGCGCCCTCGTGCTTGATCCGGTTCTCGTCGTCGACGAACACGATCCGCGGCTGGAACGAGGCGGCCTCGGCGGAATCCATCTGCCCGTAGGAGATCAGGATGACCAGGTCGGCCGGGTGCACCAGGTGGGCGGCCGCGCCGTTGATCCCGATGACCCCGCTGTCCCGCTCGCCCGGGATCACGTAGGTCTCCAGCCGGGCGCCGTTCGTGATATCCACAATGGACACCTGCTCGCCCGGCAACAGGTCCGCCGCCTCCATCAGCGCCTCGTCGATCGTGACCGACCCGACGTAGTGCAGGTTGGCCTGGGTGACCGTCGCGCGGTGGATCTTCGATTTCAGCATCGTGCGGTACATGGTCAGCTCACTTCCTCCGACGCGCCCAGCGTCACCGGGACGTTGTCGATCAGCCGGGTCCGCCCCACGTGGGCGGCCACCAGCAACCGTGCTTCCCCATCGACGGGCGCGGGACCAAGATCGGTTCCCCGCAGATCGAGATAATCCACGGCGACTTCCGGACGGGCGTCCAACGTCGACCGCGCGGCGGCGAGGACCGCGTCGGCCCCCTTCGGACCGGAGTGCGCGCCGGCGACCAGCGCCGCGGACAGCACCATCGCCGACTCCCGCTCCTCGGGCGAGAGGTAGACGTTGCGCGAGGACAGGGCGAGCCCGTCGGACTCGCGCACCGTCGGCACGCCGATCACGCGCACGTCGAGGTCGAGATCCCGCACCATCCGCTTGACCAGCACCAGCTGCTGGTAGTCCTTCTCGCCGAAGAACGCGTGGTCGGGGGTGACGATGTGGAACAGCTTCGCCACCACCGTGAGCATGCCCCCGAAGTGGCCAGGGCGGTGCGCGCCCTCCAGCTCGTCGCCGAGCGGTCCCGGGTGCAGGGTGACCGCGTGACCCTCGGCGTAGAGGTCACCGACCTTCGGCACGAAAGCGATTTCCACCCCGTCCTCGGCCAGGATCGCCAGGTCCCGCTCCAGCGGACGCGGATATGCCTCGAAGTCCTCGCCCTCCCCGAACTGCAACGGATTGACGAAGATCGACACGGCGACGACCGTGTTCGGCAGCCGCTTCGCGCGGCGGATCAGCTCACGGTGCCCGGCGTGCAGCGCGCCCATCGTGGGCACCAGCGCGACCTTGCGGCCGACCGCGTGCAGCGCGGCGGTGACCCGGTGGATGTCGCCGGGCGTCTGGTACGTGTTCAGCGTCCCGCGGCTGAACTTCGGTGTGGTCACGGGTTTCCCGGCCCTTCCAGGAGTTCGGTGATCTCGGCGGCGGCGCCCGGTTCGAGCAGCCCCGCCGATTCGGCTCGCCGCGCGGTGCGCCGGGCGAGCGAGACGTAGGCGGGCACGACCGCGGGCTCGGTGGCTTCGAGCACGGTGAGGTGCTTACGCAGCGTACCGGTGTCGCCGCGGGCGACCGGACCGGTCAGCGCGCGGTCGCCGTGCCGCAGCGCGTTGTCCAGCGCGGCCGACAGCAACGGGCCGATCATGCGCTCGGCGTTGGCGATTCCCGCGCCCCGCAACAGGTCCACGCAGTCGTCGACCAGTGTGATCAGGTGGTTGGCGCCGTGCGCGAGCGCCGCGTGGTAGAGCGGACGGGCCGCTTCCGGCACGCGGACCGGTTCGGCGCCCATCTCCACCGTCAGCGCTTCGCCGACGCTCCACGCCATCTCGTCGTCCGCCGCGGCGGTGACGCCGACGCTGCACGCGGCCAGCCGGTCCAGGTCCTCGGAGCGGCCGGTGAAGGTCATGACCGGGTGCAGGGCCAGCGGCAGCGCACCGGCTTCGGCCGCGGGGGCCAGCACGTCGAGGCCGTGTGCGCCGGAGGTGTGGATGACGATCTGGCCGGGACGCCACGAACCGGTGGCGGCCAGACCGCGAACCAGCGCGGCCAGTTCGTCGTCGGGCACGGCCAGGAGTACGAGGTCGGCGGCGGTCGCGACCCGGTCCGGCGGGTTCAGCGGGACACCGGGCAGCATGCGTTCCGCGCGGGACCGTGAAGCGGCGGAAATGCCCGACGCGGCGACCACGGTGTGTCCCGTGCAGGCGAGCGCGGCGCCGACCACGCTGCCCACGCGGCCGGCGGAGATGACCCCGACGCCGAGCCTGGCCGGACGACTCACGGCGTGCCCCTGTGGACGCTCATGGCAGCAGAACTCCTCGACTCGTTCCAGTCCCGCTCTGGTCGCGGGTACCGGACGACGGGGCGAGGGTAGCTCGCGGAAGCGGCCCGGCGCGGGGGCGGGTGACCAGCTTCACCCGACCCGGTTCATCCGGTTTGACTGCCTTCACCGGCCAGCCGGACGGCGTCGGCGCGCGCGGTGCGCAGGGTGGTCAGCAGTTCCCGCCTGCGTTTCTCGTGTCCGGCGGTGGCGGTGCGGCGACGCAGGAACGCGAGTTCGGTGACGCTCGCCTGGTAGCGGGCGACGGCCTTCGCCGCCGCTCGCCCGGACTGCTGCCGCGCCTCCCGCCGCCACTCGCGACGGCCGGCCAGCGTCGACAGCAGCTCGACCTCCGACGGCGCGATCCAGCGCGCCCGCACCATGGACGGCAGGGCTGCCTCGACGATCCGCTGTTCGCGGCGACGCTGCAGCAGCACGAGCAGCACGACCGCGATGAAGATCGGGACCATGATCAGGAAGTAGACGTTGAGGAACGTCTGCGCCCCGCCGAGTACCGCCGCGCCGTTCCACAACGCGTGCAGCAGGACGGCGGCGAGGTAACCGCCGATCGGGGCGAGGACCTTGACGGCGCGGCTGTCCGCGCGGGCCGCGTAGCCGATGCCGATGCCGGTCAGCGCGGCGAACAGCGGGTGCGTGAACGGCGACATGACCCCGCGCAGCACGAACGCGGCGATCACCCCGGTGCTGGTGGGGTCGCCGAAACCGTAGTCGGAGAAGGCGCGGCCGAAGTAGTAGATGTTCTCCGTGAACGCGAAGCCGGCCGCGGTGAAGCCGGCGTAGACGATGCCGTCGATGACCCCGTCGAACTCGTCGGCGCGGCGCACCAGCACGGCCAGCACGAACGAAGCTTTCGCCGCCTCTTCGACGAGCGGCGCGGACAGGAGGGCGCTGAGCTTGCTGCCGCCGCCCTCGCCGAGGAGCAGGTCGCCGACCGTTTCGGCGGTGTTGTTGATCAGCAGTGCGGTGATCGCGGCGAGGCACGCGCCCCAGAAGAAGGCGACCAGCAGGAACTTCGCGGGTTCCGGCTCCCAGCGGTCGACCCACAGGATGGTCGCCACGACGACCGCGACGGGCACGAGCGCCGCGGCGACGCCGATGGCCACCGCCATCGGCCCGACCCGCACGGTGGCCAGGCCGAGCAGGGTCAGCCCGCACACGGCCAGGACGACGAGGCCGAACACGGGCAGGAGCACGGTGAGCCTGCGAGGTGGTGCCGTCACAGCCCGGCACTCTACGGTGACTGGTTCACGCCCCACCCACGTACCGCGCGGTGCCGGACGTTCCCCCGATGTGGCATTGGGGGACTGCGGTGGCCGGTCAGTCCTCGGCGCGGCGGCGGCGGCGTGGAGTGGTGGTCTTGCCGTTCGCGGCGAGGAGTTCGTTCACCGAGCGGCCCGCGGAGTGGGAACCGGTGTCTTCGGCCGGTGTCTCGCGGCTGTTCGTGCGCGGGGACTCGGGCTCGGGCTTCGCGCGGCGGCCCGTGCTCACCCAGGACGGCGCCTCGCCTTCCGGACGGCGACGGCGGCCCGACGACGCCTCCTCCGCGGCTCGGTGGCCGTTCGGCTCAGCGTCGGCGCGGGTGCCGCGCTGTTCACCGGAGCGGGCCGCGGCGCGGAAACCACTCGACTCGCCTGCCCGGCGGCCGCTCGGTCCGCCGGGCCGGGCCTCGTCAGCGGCGCGGTGCCCGTTCGGCTCGGCGGCTCGGCGACCGGAGATCGCGGCTCCGGCGGCCGGGCGGCGGCTGTCGGGCTCGTCGTCTCCGGCGACCGACAGGCGCGGCAACCCGGGGGGCGCCTCGTCGGCGTCGGGTACTCGCGTCCCGGGCGGCGCCTCGTCCGCGTCCGGGCGGTGACGGCGGCCCGCGGGCGCCTCGTCCTCCTCCGCGCGCCGACGCCGTCCGCCCGGCCTGCCCTGCTGGGCCAGCCGCCGGACCTCGACCGGCAACGTCTCGTTGACCACCGGGTGATCCTCCGGCACGGCGACCGACGACTCCGGCTCCGCGGGCACCGGCTCGGCCCACCGCGGCTCGGCGCGGGCGGGCTCGGCAGGCACCGGCTCGGTCCATCGGGGCTCGGCGCGGACGGGTTCGGGCTTCACCGGGCGGGTGGTGCGGGTGGGGAACGCGGCGGAGAGGTCGGTGGCCGACCGTTCGGCCCGCGGCGTCCAGTCCGGTTCGAGGGCCTTCGCGACCTGCGTCGGCTGCTCCACCGGGTCCGGCTTGCGCTTCACGGGCGGGACCGCGGCCGCCGGGCGGACGCGCTCGGGACGGCTGGGCGCGGGGCGGCTCGGTTCGACGGGACGGGCCTGCGGGCGTTCCGGCTTCTTCGCGGCGGGCTGGACCCGTGTCCGCTCCGGATCGGCGGGCTCGGCGTTGGCGACCCGGCGCAGCGGCAGGTCCATGGACCGTTCCGGGCGACGCGGTTCGGGGGCGGTGGCGCGGACGCCGGTGCGCACCGGCTCCTTCTCCCGCACCCGCTCGATGAACTCGGTCGGCCGGTCGGTGGCTTCCTTCTTCGCCGCGGTGAGCTGCGCGGGTTTGCTCGTGCCCGACTCGACGAACTTCTGCTCCTCGCGCAGCGCCCGCATCCGGGTGGCCTGCGCGGTCAGCGCGACGCGTTCGAGCAGCACCTCGCCGCCGAAGAGGCCCTGCAGGTTTTCGCGCAGTGACGCGATTTCGGCGCGCAGGGCGTCCAGCTCGCTGCGGGACTCGGACTCGACCCGTTGCCGCGTCTCGGCCTCGACCTCCAGCTCGAACTCGCGCCGCGCGGCGATCTCGCGTTCGAGCTCCAGCTCGTAGACCTCCTGCGCCTGCGCGACGACCTCTTCGGTGCTGGTCGCCTGGCGCCGGTACCGCACCGCGAGGAAAGCGCCGATCAGCGCCGCCCACAACGCGGCGACGATGCCCAGTCGCATATACCGGACGTCGTCGGCGAGCACCAGCGGAATCGTGGCGGCGACCGCGAGGGCCAGGCCGATGAGAAACCACGGCCTGCCCACGACGCGGCCGCGCGTCTCGTCACCCTCGCCAGTCATGAACCACACCGTACCCGCTAGTTATCCGTCTGAGACCTGGTTGGTACTTCGAGCGGTCGGTTCTCAGCGTTAACCGGTCGGGTGATGATCAGGGTCACGTTCGTCGTCCTCGGGCGTCCGGCAGCAGTGCTCGAGCCACAGCGCCGCCGCGATCAGCGCCACCGCGCACACCGCCCCGATGGCGACGCTGCGGAGATCACTCGACGCCGCGGCCAGCTCCGACGCGCGGGGAAGCAGCGCGGCCGTGATCCCGGCCCACGCGCCGAGCATGATCGCGCCGAGGAGCGAGGACGCCTTGGCGAGCGCGACGGTGCGCGCCGCCGAGACAGCGTTGACCACCCGCCGCGACTTGATCCGGGACCGCATCGAAAACGCCAGTGCGACCTCGATCACCGCGAGCACGAGCAGCGAAACGCCGGCCAGCCGGGGCAACCGGGGCAGGTCGCCGTAGGCGAACTCGAACAGCAGGTACGCGGCGACGAGCCCGATCAGCCCGGCGATCACCAGCTCACGAGGCCGGGTGAAGTGCATAGGGCCACGGTACCGACGCGGTTGTGCGACAGTTGACTCTCCAGTGACTGGAGGGTTCAGGATGGCTCGTGTGGGCGGGACTTTCACCATCGGGGAGTTGAGCAGGCGGACCGGTCTGCCGGTCAAGACGATCCGGTTCTACTCCGACGAGGATCTGCTCCCGCCCACCGATCGCACGAGTTCGGGCTACCGGCTGTACGACGTGACGGCCCTGGCCCGGCTCGAACTGATCAAGACCCTGCGCGAGCTGGGTCTCGGTCTGGCCGACGTGTCGGCGGTGCTGGCGCGGGAGACAAGTGTGTCCCGGCTGGCACACCGGCACATCGACGCGCTCGACGAGCAGATCCGCAGGTTGCGGCTGCGGCGGGCGGTGTTGCGGGCGGTCGTGAAGCGGGAGTCCGAACTGGAGGAAGTGAAACTGATGAACAAACTCGCCTCGATGTCCGACGATGAGCGGGCCAGGCTGGTGGACGAGTTCTGGCAGGAGGTGACCGACGGGCTGGAGGTCGATCCGGAGTTCTACGCCCGGATGAGTTCGGCCAAACCGCACCTGCCGGACGACCCTTCGCCCGAGCAGCTGGAGGCGTGGATCGAGCTCGCGGAGCTGATCCAGGACGCCGATTTCCGCGCGGCGATCCGGCGAATGGGCGAGAGCCATGCGGACACGTGGACCGCGGGTGAGGAAGTCATTCCGGCGCAGGAAGCTTGGGCCGACTGGAGCGAACGGGCCCAGACGGCGCTCGACGCCGGACTGGCCCCGGACTCGGCGGAGGGCCGCGCACTGGCGGACGACGTCGCCCGTACCTGGGCCGGTGAGGGTCAGGACCCGGCCGATCGCACCTTCCGCGCCTTCGTGGCCGACCGGATCGCCGTGGGCACCGACCACCGGGCCGAGCGCTACTGGCAACTGATGGCGACGATCAATGGGTGGGGCGCCATTCCCACTCGGGTACCGGCGGTGGAGTGGCTGACGGCAGCACTGCGCGTGTGAGGGGAAGGGATTTTCGGTGTGGTGGTGACCGGGAAGCGAAACGGAATCACCCCGCCGAGACCTCCGCGCCCGTGCCCCAAAACCGGCGGCCTGGCGCACAACGGAACCACCACCTCACCCCCACCTCCCCCGGCCCCCCGATACACAGCCGCCCTAACGGTCGAGACACCGGGTCAAGCCACGCTTTCCCGGCTTGACGCGGTGGCTCGACCGTTAGACGATCGCGCATCGGGGGAAAGCCCAGGTCAGGGTTCTTTTAGCGCGCAGCGCTCGGTTTTAAAGATCAAAAGAGTCCTCGCCGGACGGGCTGGCTCCGGGATGACCAGGGCTTTCGCAGTCCGGCTCACCTCGGGTGGGTGGTCGCTGGGTGGTCATCCCGTCGCCTGATTGAGGCCTATCACTGTGAGCCAGGCCCGCACGCTTTTGATCTCTAGGCTGCGGCAGGGCTGGAAGTGTGCGGGCCTGGCTCACAGTGATCTGACGGCCTCAGGCGACGGGATGACCACCCAGCTCGTTTTAGTGCAGGCTCGCTGGCGCTCGCCTTACCGTGGGAAGGGCTGCAGGAGGCGCACCGACTTGCGGTCCGACTCGGGACGCGTGGCCAGCAGGTCGCGGACCGGGCCGTGGCCGGGAAGTATGGCGTTCGGGTCGATTTCCAGCCACGGGATCAGCACGCTGGCACGTTCGGGGGTTCCGGGGTGCGGCAGCAGCAGCTCCGGATCATCCGAGCGTACGTCGTCCACCGTCACGATGTCGACGTCCAGCGTGCGGGGGCCCCAGCGCAGCTCACGGACTCGGTGTGCGTCGCGTTCGAGGGACTGGCCTGCGCGCAGCCACGCCCACTCGTCGCGCGCGGGATCGTCCACAATGCACACCGCGTTGAGGAAGTCGGGCTGGTCTTCGACGCCCCACGGTTCCGTTTCGTACACACTGGACACCGCGACCACCGCCGGTCCCAGACCGTCCACGACGGAGCGCAGGTGAGCCAGGCGATCGCCGAGGTTCGAGCCGAGTGACAGGACCGCCCTCACGTGCGGGTCCGGTGCACGGTGACCGCCACGTCGGCGAAGGTCAGCGGGATCGGCGCGGACGGTTTGTGCACCGTGACCTCCACAGCGGACAAGCGGGGATCCTTCGCCAGCACCTCGCCGGCGATCCGGCCCGCGACGCTTTCGATCAGATCGTACGGCTCGCCGCCGACGATGTCCGCCGCCAGCTGCGCCAGCTCGCCGTAGTGCAACGTCTCCCGCAGATCGTCCGAAGCGGCGGCGGGCGCCAGGTCCAGCCACGCGACGACGTCGACCACGAACTCCTGCCCGTCCCGCTTCTCGTGCTCGAAAACCCCGTGCCGCCCGAACACCCGCAGCCCGGTGAGCGTGATCCGGTCAGGCACGTCCACGCCTCCACGCCGCGGCGACCGCGACCGCGTCCAGCGACGCGCCGACGTTGTGCACCCGCACGCCCCATGCCCCCTGCACCGCGGCGATCGCCGAAACGGCCGCGGTCGCGTCTTCACGGCCTGCCGGGGGTCGTGGCACACCGTCCGACGCCAGCAGCGTGCCCAGGAACCGCTTGCGCGAAGCCCCCACCAGCACCGGGAAACCCATGTCCTGAAAAACGTCCAGCCGGTTCAGCAGCGCCCAGTCGTGCTCGCCGCGCTTCGCGAAACCCAGGCCGGGATCGAGGATGATCTTCTCCGGCGCGACACCCGCCGCGAGCGCCGCCTCCACCCGCGACCCCAGCTCGTCCCGCACATCGGCGACCACATCGTCGTACGTGGCGAGCGCGTTCATGTCCTTGCTGTGCCCGCGCCAGTGCATCAGCACCCACGGCGCCTGACTCGTCGCGGCCACCTTCGCCATGGCCGGGTCCGCGAGACCACCGGACACGTCGTTGATGATCTCGGCCCCCGCATCGAGCGTCGCCTCGGCGACCGCCGCGCGCGTGGTGTCCACCGAAATCCGCAGACCGTCCGCCGCGAGCGCGCGCACGACCGGCAGCACCCTGGCGATCTCGGTCTCCGCGTCCACCCGGGACGAACCGGGCCGCGTCGACTCGCCACCCACGTCGATGATGTCCGCGCCGCGCTCCCACATCTCATGGGCGTGCGCCAGCGCGCCATCCAGGCCGAAATAACGGCCACCGTCCGAAAACGAGTCCGGCGTGACGTTCAGGACGCCCATCACCAGACACCGGTCCGGCGAACTCATCGACGGCCCTTGATCAGTTCCAGCGCCTCCGCCCGCGACGTCGCCGACGACTGCAGCATGCCCCGCACCGCCGAAGTCGTGGTGCGGGCACCGGGCTTGCGGATGCCCCGCATCGACATGCACAGGTGCTCGGCCTCGACCACGACGATCACGCCCCGCGGTTCGAGCTTGCGCACCAGCGCGTCCGCGATCTGCGAGGTCAGCCGTTCCTGCACCTGCGGGCGCTTCGCGTAGAGGTCGACCAGCCGCGCAAGCTTCGACAAGCCGGTGACCTTGCCCTGGCTGTTCGGGATGTACCCGACGTGCGCAACCCCGTGGAACGGCACCAGGTGGTGCTCACACGTGCTGTACATCGGGATGTCGGTGACCAGCACCAGCTCTTCGTGCGACTCGTCGAAGGTGCGTGCCAGCACCGAGGCGGGATCGGTGTAGAGCCCGGCGAACATCTCCCGGTAGGCACGGGCCACCCGGGCGGGAGTGTCGCGCAGACCCTCCCGGTCCGGGTTCTCGCCCACGGCCTCCAGCAGCTCACGCACCGCCTTCTCGGCACGCGCCTGGTCGAAGACCGGTCCCTCCTCGGGCGTCAGCTCACTGTCGATCTTGACCGTCCTGCTCGTCGGGATTCCGCCGGTGCTGGCCCTGGCCCTCGTCGCGGCCACCGAACCAGTCGCCCTGCCGCGGCTGCTCGCCCTGGCCGGGGCGCCACGGGGTCTGACCACCCGGCTGAGTCGCCGGGGTCCAGCCCGGAGGCGCACCGTAGTTCGGCGGGCCCGACTGGTTGTCACCGTTGTAGGGCTGCGGCCACTGCCCGGTGCCGTTCGGGCCGTACGGACGGCCCCCGTTCGACCCGCCGGGCGACGGCGGCGCGTACGGGTTCGACGGCGGCTCCGGCTGGCTGTACGGCGGACCACCGGGCAGGTCGCCACCGCCCGGCGCGGTCCCGACCGGGGTCGGCACCTGACGCGGCGCCGGCTTCTTCTCCGGCGGCGGCCACGGCTCACCGCGCTCCATCGCCAGCTCACCCGGGGTCTTGATCGGCGGCTTGTCCGACGGGGTGCGCTCACCGAACTCGTTGAAGACGGTGATGTGCGGGCGCTTCTCGACGGAGGCGAAGATCCGCTCGAGATCCTTGCGGCTCAGCGTCTCCTTCTCCAGGAGCTCCAGCACCAGGTCGTCGAGCACGTCGCGGTAGGTGTTGAGCACCTCCCACGCCTCGGTGTGCGCGGTCTCGATGAGCTTGCGGACCTCTTCGTCGATCTCGTGCGCGACTTCGAGCGAGTAGTCCGCCTGGCGGCCCGCCGAGCGGCCCAGGAACGGGTCGCCCTGGTCCTGGCCGTACTTCACGGCGCCGAGGCGGGCGCTCATGCCGTACTCCATGACCATCGCCTTGGCGATCTTGGTCGCCTGCTCGATGTCGGACGACGCGCCCGTGGTCGGCTCGTGGAAGACCAGTTCCTCGGCGGTGCGGCCACCCATGGCGAACACCAGCCGGGCGATCATCTCGGACCGGGTCATCAGCTGCTTGTCGTCCTCGGGGACGACCAGCGCGTGCCCACCCGTCCGGCCACGCGGCAGGATCGTCAGCTTGTACACCGGCTCCAGGTCCGGCATCGCCCACGCGGCCAGCGCGTGCCCGCCCTCGTGGTAGGCGGTGATCTTCTTCTCCTGCTCGGAGATGATCCGGCTCTTGCGGGCCGGGCCGCCGATCACGCGGTCGACCGACTCCTCCAGCGCCGAATCGGTGATCACGTGCCCGTTCTGGCGCGCGGTGAGCAGCGCGGCCTCGTTGATGACGTTGGCCAGGTCGGCACCGGACATGCCCACGGTGCGCTTGGCCAGCGCGTGCAGGTCGACACCCTGCGCCAGCGGCTTGCCCTTCGAGTGCACCTCGAGGATCTGGCGGCGGCCGGCGAGGTCCGGCGCGGACACCGGGATCTGCCGGTCGAAGCGGCCGGGGCGCAGCAGCGCCGGGTCGAGGATGTCCGGCCGGTTGGTTGCCGCGATCAGGATGATGCCGCCGCGCGAGTCGAAGCCGTCCATCTCGACGAGCAGCTGGTTCAGCGTCTGCTCGCGCTCGTCGTGACCACCGCCGAGGCCGGCGCCGCGCTGGCGGCCGACCGCGTCGATCTCGTCGACGAAAATGATGCACGGCGCGTTCTGCTTGGCCTGCTCGAACAGGTCACGCACCCGGGAGGCACCGACACCGACGAACATCTCGACGAAGTCGGACCCGGAGATCGTGTAGAACGGCACGGCCGCCTCACCGGCGACGGCACGCGCGAGCAGCGTCTTACCGGTACCGGGCGGGCCGTACAGCAGCACGCCCTTCGGGATCTTCGCGCCCAGCGCCTGGTAGCGCGCCGGGTTCTGCAGGAAGTCCTTGATCTCGTAGAGCTCTTCGACCGCCTCGTCGGCACCCGCGACGTCGTTGAACGTCGTCTTCGGCATGTCCTTGTTCAGCTGCTTCGCCTTGGACTTGCCGAAGTTCAGGACGCGGTTGCCGCCGCCCTGCGCGTTGTTCATCATCCACATCAGCAGCAGGAGCAGCAGGCCGAGCGGAATGATGTAGTACAGGATCTGCGTGAAGAAACCCTGCTGCGTCACCGTGGTGCTGAACTTGATGTTCGGCTTGTCGGCCAGGCTGGCGTAGATCCGGTCGGTCGCCCCGCCGGGGAACGACGTGATGACCTGGTCGACCTGCTGGCCGTCGACATCGATCTTGTTCGTGAGCGACAGCTTGAGCTGTTGCTCCTTGTCCTCCAGGTTGGCTTCCTTCACGTTGTTGCCGTCGATCTGGGCAATCGCCTGTGAAGTGGGGACCTGGGTATAACCGCGATCGCTGTCGAAGAGGGTGTTGACCGCGAGGAAGATCAACACAACCGCGACGATCCACAGCAGCGGGTTCCTGAGCAGGCGCTTCCGGTCCATATGCCTCGGCCGTTCGGCCTCGACCCTCCCTGGCTAGGCGGTAGATGTCACATCCGCCGTCACGGTGTAGACAACAACTTGCGGTGTGCGAGGAACACCCCGTCAATCCAGGGTACAGCCCGGCCGACATGGGCACCTGCACGAGTCTCAAGCAGGTCAACGGCCGATGCCGCGGTCTGGTTCCCCGAAGTGGCGCAGGTCAGTGGCCGGGGTCGGCCGTGACGCTCGCCACCATCTCCGAAAGCCTCGTACGCAGGGTTTTCGCGTCCGCCGAGGAGACGGTGACCCACTCCCGGCCGTCCGCGCCCGGCCGGGACAGGCTCAGGTAGCGGCCGCTGGCCGTGTCGAACCAGCCCAGCACCGGTGACCTGCGGCGGCCGACCACCTCGGAGCGGCTGTTCGCGGCGAGCTGACCACCGCGCAGCCGGGGCTGACCGGACAGGCGCGCGTACGCCTCGCGCGGGTCGGACGGCGCTTCGCTCAGCGACCGTCGACGCGGCTTCGGGTCGTCCGCGCCGACCGGAACGGCCGCCCGGGTGGGCGGGATGCGCAGGGCCTCGTCGACCGGGAGTGTGATCGAAGCCTCGGTGCCGCGGGTGCCCGGCGGCAGCAGGTCGACGACCGTGGAGGCCAGCCCCTCGGCGAAGGTCGGCCGGATCCAGATGCCGTCGGCGTCCTGGATCGCCACGACGCCCAGCGTGCCGTCGGTGGCCGCGAGGATCGACACCGGCGGCACCCGGAAGTCCGGGATGTGCACCGCGTCGACGCTCGAACTCGGCTGCGACAGGACCCGGAACCAGTCCTCGACCTGCGGTTCCAGGCGACCGTAGTGATCACGGACGCCGCGGGCCCGCAGCTCGTCGTGCGCCCGCTGCCGCAGCGTCGCGCGCTCGTCCATGGTCGCGCCGTGCGAACGCACCTGCAGCGGGTACGGCAGCTCGCCGATCCCCGCGGCCTCCCACAGGAAGTCGAAGGTCAACGGCGTGAAGAACTCGGCGCGGTTCACCAGGCACCGCCGGGAGCCAGGTTCATACCGGCCGCGCTGACCAGCATCTCGCCGAGCCGGTGCCGCAGCGTGGCGGCGTCCGCGGGGGCGATGGTGATCCAGTCGCGCCCGTCGTGCCCCCGGCTGGCCTGCGTGAAGTAGCGGCCCGCGTCGGTGTCGAACCAGCTCAGCACCGGCGGCCGGTTCTTCGCGCCGCCGCGGGTGCGTGCATTGGCGCCGATCTGCCCGCCCCGCAGTCGCGGCTGGGCCTGCAGGCGCGCCAGCGCCTTGCGGTCGTCGTCGGCGCTCGCGCGGCCGCCGCCCGCCGGACGGCGCTGCAGGAAATCCGCGCCCGTGGTGGTCAGGAGCTGTTCGAGCGGGACCGTGATGGACTTTTCGGTGCCGCGCGGGGCGGCGGGCAGCAGGGACACGATCCCGCCGGCGAGACCGTCCGACGGCATCGGCTGGAAGTGGAAGCCCCTGTCGTCGCGCACCGCGAGCACACCGCGCCCGGCGAGCGACGCCGCCACCGCCAGCAGCGGGTGCGCGTCGGGCGCGGTGATGTGCACGCTGTCCAGGCTGGTGTCCGCACCGGCCAGCACCTCGAAGAACTCCTCGAGGTGCGGCGCGGGACGGCCCCTGCCGTCGGCCGCGCCGCGCGCGGCCAGCCGGTCCAGGGTCTGCCGTCGCAGGTCGGCGCGCTCATCCATGGTCGCACCGTGCGAGCGCACCTCAAGCGGATACGGCAGTTCGCCTGCTCCGAACGACTCCCAGAGGAAGTCCAGCTCCAGCGGAGTGAGCAGCTCCGCTCGCACCATCAAGTCCCTCTTTTCGGGTTCGCGCGCGTGCGCCGGGTCAGCGGTCGTCCTCGTCGTCGTTCCAGGCACCGATGACCGGCGGCGCCGTCGCCACGTTGGCGCCGAACGCCTCGTCGGGGTCGGCCTCGACGAGGAAGGACGCACGGGTGTGCTCCTCGTCCTCCGCGCCGTGCGCGCCACCGGCACCCATGCCACCACCCATACCGGACGCGGGCGGGGTGGTGCTGCCGCCGCCGATGGTGCCACCGCTGGACATCAGGCCCTGCTGCTGGGCCTGCTGCTGCGCGGCGCTCTGGGCGTGCTGCTGGGACTGGTCCGAGCTGGCCGCGGTCTCGTCGGCCGGACGCTCCTTGGCCCCGGACTTGCTGCCCCGGCCGAGCGCGGCCTTGCCGCCCACCGCGGCGAGGCCCGCCGCACCGAGACCGGCCGCCGCACCCAGCGCGGCGGAACCGCCACCGCCGGAGGGCGCCGCCACGGCAGGCTGCCCGGCGCCCGAGACGGCACCCGGCGCCGGAGCCGGGGCCGGAACCGGAGCGCCGTGCGGAGCAGGCCCGCCAGCGGGCACGCCGCCCGCCGCGAAGCCGGCCCCGCCGCCACCGGGAATCCCGCCGGCGATCCCGCCGACCGGACCGGCACCCGTGGCACCCAGTGCACCGGGGACCGCACCCGTGGAGGCGCCGACGGACTGCGCCGACGTGCCGCCGATGCGGCCGTCCGCCGGCAGGCCGAGCGACTCCGGGCCGAAGCTCGGGGTCGCGCCGTCCACCTCGGACATCGCCTGCGTGTAGGCGTTGAAGTACTGGACCTGCTGGGCGTGCACGGCGCGCGCCTCGTCGGCCTGCTGCTTCATGTCCGCGACCATCGCCGCCGGACCGCCCGCGAGCATCGCCGCGGTCTGCTTGGCCGGGTCGAAGTCCTTCGGCGCCGGCATCTTCTTGACCTCGGCGGCCGCGGTCGCCTGCTGCGTCATGCGGCTGGACATGGTGTGCGCGGCGTCGCCGGCCTGCCTGCTGGAGTTCGCGATGCCCACCAGCGCGCCCTGCGCGGAACCGGCACCCTGGCCGACCCACGCGTTGCCCAGCTCGGTGATCGCGTTGTACAGGTCGTCGGCCGCCTGGTGCAGGTTGGTGCCGTGGGACTGCCAGGCGCGCCCGGTGGCCTCGGCCGTGGCCGGATCGTTGTTCTGGGTGGCGCCGAGGTAGAGCTGGTTGCTCTCCTGCGAGGCCCAGTTCGGGGGGCTGCCGATGGCGCGGTCGCCGCCGTAGGTGAAGCCACCCGCGCCGCTGCGAGCCTGCTGCACGAGCGCGGCGGACTCGCCGTTGTCGCCCAGCTGCACGGACCCGCCTCTGAAGTCGCTGCTCGGAGAAGTCATGGTGATCAATACCCCCCGGTCAGGCCTGCCGCCCGGGCGCGAGCGCGTCCACGGCGTCCTGGTCGATCCTGTCGTAGTGGCTCATGGCCGCGATGATGGCCTCTTCGGCCTGCTGGTACTGGCTGTAGAGGTTGCGCAGGGCGGTCACGTACGACTCACCGCCCCCGTCGGCGCGCTCGACGAACTTCGCGGCGATCGCGTTGCCGACCGGGTTGTTCCCGAGCTTGGGCGCCTCGGCCAGCGATCCGGCGTTGTTCAGCAGGTTCTCCACCTGGTCCTTGCCGAGGCGGATCTTCTTCAGCACCGTCTGCGCGGCGTCGGGGTCGACCCCCAGCTGGCCGTTGACAGCGGCGTTCCGGAACGCCGCGGCGTCCGCGTAGCTCCCCATCAGTTCTCCCTACCCCATGTTCGTACCGCAACGCGGCGCGTCACCCTCGTTCGCACAGGTTAACGCACCCCACCGACGGTTATGACGCGTTCCGGCCCGATCCGGTTCGGGAATTCCCGGTGCTCACGCACCGTGTTCAGGCTCCGTACACCTTCGGATCAAGGGTGCCGATGTAGGGCAGGTCCCGGTAGCGCTCCGCGTAGTCCAGCCCGTACCCGACGACGAACTCGTTCGGGATGTCGAACCCGACGTAGCGGACCGGCACGTCGACCTTGACCGCGTCCGGCTTGCGCAGCAGCGTGACGACCTCCAGCGACGCCGGGTCGCGGCTCGCCAGGTTCTTCAGCAGCCAGGACAGCGTGAGCCCGGAGTCGACGATGTCCTCGACGATCAGCACGTGACGCCCGGTGATGTCGCGGTCGAGGTCCTTGAGGATCCGCACCACGCCGGAGGACGACGTGGACGAACCGTACGAGGAGACGGCCATGAACTCCAGCTGCGCCGGCATCGGCAGCACCCTGGCGAAGTCGGTCATGAACATGACGGCGCCCTTGAGCACCCCCACCAGCAGCAGGTCGCCCGCGGACGTCTCGCGCTCGTAGTCCGCGGCGATCTGCTTGGCGAGCTCGGTGACCTTGTCTTCGATCTGCTGCTCGGTGATGAGGACGGAGGCGATCTCGCCTTCGTACACGGGTCAGTCCCCTCTTGTTTCCGGTGGATTCATGGCAAGCCTGCCATGCGTGCGGGTCACCACCAAGCCGCCGGGTAGCCAGACCCCGCCCTGACCGCGCCATTCGCCGACCAGCGCGTCGACCGACCGCAGGTGGGCGTCGGTGAGTCCGCGCGCGCCGCCCGCGACGAGCCAGTCGCGCAGGACCCTTCGCCGGAGGGAGGCCGGAAGTGGCGCGAGCGCTTCGATGTCCGGTTTTCCGTGCCGCGCCAGGAAGTCCGCCGCGAACGCGTCGAGGGCCTCGGAATCCTCTCTGAGCTGGGCGGCCGTGCGGGCCAGCGCCCCGGCGACGCCGCCGCCCAGCACCTCGTCCAGCAGTGGCAGTACCTCCGCGCGCAGGCGGGCGCGGGTGAAGCGCGGATCGCTGTTGTGCGGGTCTTCCCACGGGGTCAGCCCGAGCGCGCGACAGGCCGCCCGCGTCGTCTCCCGGGGCACGTCCAGGAGTGGCCTACCCCACGGATGATCCACAGCACGCATGCCCGCGATCGAGCGCGGACCGGACCCGCGGCCGAGTCCGAGCAGGACGGTCTCGGCCTGGTCGTCGCGCGTGTGGCCGAGCAGGACGATGCCGCGGTGATGTTCGCGAAGCGCCGCGTACCGGGCGTACCGGGCGGCCGCCTCGGGTCCGCCCGGACCGGTCACCTCGACCGCCAGCACCTCCGCGGAGTCCACCCCGAGCTCGCGCGCCACCGCGGCCGCTTCGGCGGCCACCCGCGCGGAACCCTCCTGCAACCCGTGGTCGACGACCAGCGCGCGCACCGGCAGCCCGAGACGCCGCCCGGTGAACACCGCGGCCTCGGTGAGCGCGAGCGAGTCGGCTCCCCCGGACAACGCGACGTCGATCCCCGCCGGATCCGGGCAGCCCGCCAGCAGCTTCCGCACCGCGCGGCGGACCTCCGCCACCGCGGGGTGCGGCCCGGTCACGGGTGGACGCGCCGCACCCACGCCTCCGGGTCGGCGATCTCGGACCGGGTCGGCAGGGTGTTCGGGGAGGTCCAGACCGCGTTGAACCCGGCCATCCCGACCCGGCCGACCACGTGCCGGGTGAAGGCCGCGCCCTGCGCGTACTGGCGGATCTTGGCGTCCACGCCGAGCAGCGCCCGCAGCAACCGGTCCAGCAGGCCACCGCCCTGACGGCGGTCGGTGAAGCGCGCCCGGATGGTCTCGACCGTGGGCACGACGCTCGGCCCCACCGCGTCCATCACGTAGTCCGCGTGCCCTTCGAGCAGTGTGGACAGCGCGAGCAGGCGGTCGAACACCTCGCGCTGCTCGGGCGAGCGCAGCAACTGCCCGACCGCGACGATCCCGTCGGCCCTGGCCCGCTTGACCTCCCGCAACGCGTCCGGCAGCCGCCCGAGCAGGTCGGCCACCCCGTCATCGTCCCCGGTCAGCCCGCCGACCAACCGCTCGACCTCGTCGGCGAAGTAGTCACGCAGCCAGGACACCGCGGTGAACTGCAGCCGGTGGGTGGACTCGTGCAGGCAGACCCACATCCGGAAATCGCGGCCGGGCACCCGCAGCGCCTGCTGCGCGGTGACCACGTTCGGCGCCACCAGGATCAGCCTGCCGTCGCGGTCCGGCCCGCCGAACGGGTCGTACTGGCCCAGCACCCTGGAGGCCAGGAACGCCAGCACCACACCGGTCTGCACGCCGGCGCCACCGGCGAGGACGGGCGCGAGCGGCCCGGTCGGGTTGGGCGGCAGGGCCTTCGCGGTGAGCGCGTCGAGCCCGGCGGCGGCCGAGCGGACCCAGCCGGGCCGGTCCACCACGTCACCGGGCAGCAGCGGCAGCCCCGAGCCGAGACCGGTGAGATCGCGGACGTGCGCTTCGGCGTCCACGGTCAGATCCCGCAACTCGGTCACGGCCAGCGTGGCCTCCTCGCGGGAGACCACCGGCCCGCCGCGGGCGAGGAAGGCGCCCGTGGACGCGGCCAGTGACCAGTCCACGACCGGCCTGGTCGCCACCTCGCTCATCGTGTCCACCTTCCGGGAGTCAGCGGCAGCCGCAACCCCTGATCGAGGTCGCGACGACGTCCAGTGCCGCGCGGGCGGAATCCTGGTCGGCGCCGTCGGACATCAACGCGAACACCAGGACCCGGCCGTCGGAGTCCAGCACTACCCCTGCCAACGTGTGGACCCCGGACAGAGTGCCCGTCTTGGCGCGCACCCACCCCTTGCCCGGTTCCGAGCCCGGCGCGTCGTAGCGGTCGTCGAGCGTGCCACTGCCGCCCGCCACCGGGAGCCCCGCCAGCATCGGGCGCAGTTTCGCCGTCCGAGGGTCCTTGCCGTCCGGCCCCGCGGCCACCGACAGGATCTCCGCGAGCAGCTTCGCGGGCACGGCGTTCTGCGGGGAGAGCCCGCTGTTGTCGCTGAGCTTGACCTGCGAGACGTCGAACCCGTTCTGGGACAGGACGGACAGGGTCGCCTGCGCCGCGCCCGCGAACGACGCCTGCGCACCGGTCGCCGTCGCGGTGAGGCGTCCGATCGCGTCGGCGAGCGTGTTGTCGGACGCTTCGAGGGCGTGGGCGATCAGTTCGCTCAACGGCGCCGACTTGACCTCACCGAGCACCTTCGCGTCCTGCGGCGCCGTCCCGTTCCCGGCCGCGGTCACGCCGAGACGGTTGGCGAAGGTCTGCAGCACCGTGGTCGCCGGCTGCGCCACGCGGACCGAGTGGTCGTTCGTCGGATCGGTGAGACCGCCGTCCAGCATCACGGGCGTCATCGCGGCGGTGTAGAGCGGCGCGTCGTCGGCGGCCCAGCCCGGCGCGGTCTGGGCGCCGGACCACACCGAGGTGTCGATCTGCACCTTCTTGATCGCGCCACCGCTGGCCTGCTTGACCTGCGCGACCAGGTCGTCGAGGTGCGCGGCACCCGAGTACACCGACTGCTGCCCGGCGGGCAGCGACGACAGGGTGATGTCCCCGCCCGCGACGATCACCGCGGTGTCCGGCGAGGAGCCCTGGACGACCTTCGTGCTCAGCTGCGTGCCGGGATCCACGGCGAGGAGGGCGGCCGAGGTGGTCAGCAGCTTGGTCGTCGACGCGGGGGTCCGGAACTGGCCGGCGTTGCGGTTCCACAGCAGCTCACCGGTGGCGGGGTCGATCACCGCGCCGGTGAGCGTGCCCAGCGCGGGCGCGGACGCCGCGGAAGCCAGCGCCGAGGACACCCCGGCCGCGGTCGGCTCCGGCGCCGACTCGCTCGGAGCCTGCAGCGACAGCGCGACCGGGACCGGGTCGGGCGCGTCACCCTGGGGCAGGTTCGGCGCCCACGGCAGGCCGAGCCGGTTGGAGACGTACGGGATCGCCAGCGCGGCCCCGACCACGACGACGAGGACGAGCGCGACCACGCCGGTGAGCAGCACCCGTTTGCGGCGCTTCGGCTTCGGTTCCGCCCGCGGCGCGGGCGGGGGCGGCTCCTCGCCGGTGGTCGCCTCGGCGGGGTGGACATCGCCGCCGGGCTCGATGCGCATCGGCTGCACGAGCGGGACGGCGGCGGGCTGCACCGGCTGCGGGCGGGGCGGCTGGTGCTGCTCGGGAGGTTGCGGCCGTGGCGGCGGGGTTTGCTGCGGGCGCGGGACCGGCCGGGGCTCGGTCTGCTGTTCCTCCGGCGGCGGAGCCTGCCGCAGGTCGATCACCTGGGTGCTCTCGGCGTCCGGCTTCGGCGTGGCGATGAACTGGGTCTTCTCGACATCCCGCGCCGGCTCGCCCGGCACGAACAGCGTGGGCTGCTCGGGGAGGGAGACCTTGTCCGGCACCGGCAGCTGGGCCGTCGCACCGCCGTCGGCGGGCTTCTCCTCGGCGGAGACGTCCGGGACGTCGATGTCTTCGGACGGCCACTCGGGCTGGTCGTTGCTCGGCACGCACCCCTCCTCCTCGCCTGCGGACCGCCGCGGGCAAACTCACTGTTGTCAAGACGACATCGGTGCGACTTCCCAACGGCGCGTGGTCCACACTAGTGAGAACAAGTTAGCGATACCGTAAGCCGCCGGTTCCGGTGGGAAAAGACGAGGTCAGCGAGGAAGCCGTGGAGTTCGACGCCACGATCGAAATCCCCAAGGGGGAGCGCAACAAGTACGAGGTGGACCACAAGACGGGCCGGATCCGCCTGGACCGGACGCTGTTCACGGCCACCCAGTACCCGGCCGACTACGGCTTCATCGACGACACCCTCGGGCAGGACGGCGACCCGCTCGACGTGCTCGTGCTCGTCCAGGAGCCGACGTTCCCGGGCTGCCTGATCCGCTGCCGCGCGATCGGCATGTTCCGGATGACGGACGAGAAGGGCCCGGACGACAAGGTCCTCGCCGTGCCGACGGACGACCCGCGGCTGGAGCACCTGCGCGACATCCACCACCTGAACGAGTTCCACAAGCTGGAGATCGAGCACTTCTTCCAGGTGTACAAGGACCTCGAGCCCGCCAAGAGCGTCGAGGGCTCGAACTGGGTGGGCCGCGCGGAGGCGGAGGCCGAGATCAAGCGCTCCTACCAGCGCGAGATCGACCGGATCGCGAAGGAGGCCGCCGAGGGCGGCCAGCACTGAGTGCTTCACCACGCGGAGCGCCCCTTCCCCACGCGGGAAGGGGCGCTCTGCGTCGGGTGGCCGAGCGTTCCCCAATGTGGCATTGGGGAAGTGTGGTCAGGCGCGGTAACCGGGGATGGGGTGGGTGGCGAGGAGGTCGCGGACCTCGCCGGCGATCTTGCCGATCGCGGCCTCGTCCTGGGCTGCCGCCGCGGTGACGGAACGGTCGATCCACTCCGCGATCTGCGGCTGGTGCTCCGGGGTGAGGCCCCGGGTGGTGATGGCCGCTGTGCCGAGCCGGATGCCGGACGGGTCGAACGGCTTGCGCGGATCGAACGGCACCGTGTTGTAGTTCAGCTCGATGCCGGCGCGGTCCAGCGCCTGCGCGGCGGGCTTGCCGCCGATCTGCTTGCTGGTCAGGTCGACCAGGAGCAGGTGGTTGTCGGTGCCGCCGGAGACGAGGTCGAACCCGCGCTCGACGAGCGCCTCGGCCAGCGCCTTCGCGTTGGCGACGATCGCGTGCGCGTAGTCGCGGAACTCCGGCTTGGACGCCTCGCCCAGCGCCACGGCGATCGCGGCGGTGGTGTGGTTGTGCGGGCCGCCCTGCAGGCCGGGGAACACGGCCTTGTCGATGGCCTTCGCGTGCTCGGCGTCGGTCATGATCATGGCGCCGCGCGGGCCGCGGAGGGTTTTGTGCGTGGTCGTGGTGATGACCTGCGCGTGACCCACCGGCGACGGGTGCGCGCCACCGGCGACCAGCCCGGCGATGTGCGCGATGTCGGCCACCAGTACCGCGCCGACCTCCTGCGCGATCTCGGCGAAGGCGGGGAAGTCGATGGTGCGCGGGATGGCGGTGCCGCCCGCGAAGATCAGCTTCGGCCGGTGCTCGCGTGCCAGGTCGCGGACCTGGTCGAGGTCGACGCGGCCGGTCTCCTTGCGCACGCCGTAGCGGACCGGGTTGAACCACTTGCCGGTCGCCGACACCGACCAGCCGTGCGTGAGGTGACCGCCGTCGGGCAGCGCCATGCCCATCACGGTGTCGCCGGGCTGGGCGAAGGCCAGGTAGGCGGCCAGGTTCGCGGGCGAGCCCGAGTACGGCTGGACGTTGGCGTGGTCGACGCCGAACAGCGATTTCGCGCGGGCGATCGCGAGCTGCTCGACCTGGTCGATGAACTGCTGGCCCTCGTAGTAGCGCTTGCCGGCGTAGCCCTCGGAGTACTTGTTGGTGAGGACGGACCCGGTGGCCTCCAGTACCGCCTCGGACACGTAGTTCTCGGAGGCGATGAGCCGGATCTTCTCCGCCTGGCGGCGCGCCTCGTCCTCGACCAGCCCGGCGATCTCCGGGTCGGCGGCGGTGAGCGTCGGGATGGCTGGCTGGTGCGTCATCTTCCTACTCCTGACTCCGGCCACACCCAGGCGCGCGGTGCCGGCCTCGTCGGTCGCTTCCCGGTGGTGCTCCACCTCTACGGCGCCAGTCGCTCGAATGAGCCCAGCTTAGTCGACCGGTGCGGCGCCTTCCGCGTGCCGCTTGGCGAGCTGCTGGTAGATGGCCGCGTTGTGGTCGACCCAGCCCTTCGCGGAGTCGGTCAGCGGCACGAACTTCTTCGCCGGGCTGCCCATCGCGATGACCTCCCGCGGCACCTGCGTGCCCGGGGTGACCGTCGAACCGGCCGCGACGAGCGCCCGCTCACCGACGACCGACTGGTCCAGCACGGTCGAGCCGTTGCCGATCAGGGCCTGCTCACCGATCGTGCAGTCGTGCACCAGGCACATGTGCCCGACCGTCACGTTGCGGCCGATTTCGCAGACGCCGGTGTTGACGTGGACGACGCTGTTGTCCTGGATGTTGGCCCCTTCGCGCACGATGATCTTGCCGAAGTCGGCCCTGATCACGACCCCGTACCAGACGGAGGCGTCCTTCTCGATGACGACATCGCCGATCAGGGTCGCGGTGGGCGCGATCCAGGCGTCCGGGTGCACGGTGGGGCTGACGCCCTCGAAGGAAAACAGAGGCATGCCCGAAACCTTAGGGCAGACAGAGCGATTCGATCTCTTCACGCAGGGTGGCGAACGGGCGGCGCCGGACGCGCTGCTGCACGACCGCGCCGAGCAGGTACGACGTGAGCGCCCTGGCCCGCGCCCGCGGATCGTCGACGCCGATGTCGGCCAGCAGTTCCGTGAACAGCTCGGTGACCGAGCGCAGCATCGCCTCGATGGCTTCCGGATGGTCGGCGCGGACGACCGCGATCCAGTACTCGAACCACAGGAACGCCGAGTTCGGTTCCGCGGTGAAGGTGGCGAGGCAGTCTTCGAGGACGGCCCACAGCCGCTCGCGTGGATCGTCGTGACGGGCCGCGACCCGGCGCAGGCCGTCCAGGAACGCGGTGACGTGCGCGGCCATGGCGCGGTCGACGAGAACGTCGGTGTCGGAGAAGTAGTAGTGGATGGCGCTCTTGGTGAGCGGGCTCGCGTCGGCGATGGCGCGGGCGGTGCACCCGGCCAGCCCGTCCCTGGCGAGCACACGCCGGGCGGCTTCCACGATCTGTTCCTGCTTGGCGAGCTGGTTCGGTGAGAGCCGCTCGCGCTGCCCCGGCGGGGTGACGGTCACTGGGGTGTCCTCCTGAAGCGACGAGGTCAGCCAGCCTACCTGTCAGGACCGGTGTCCTGAGGGCGCCTCAGCGCACCGCCTCGATCACGCGCACGAGTCGTGTTTCCGCTGGTGCGTGCAGAACCGCGTCGGCGAACCCGGCGTCGAGGAGAGCGGCACGCGCGTCGGCCCCACCGGCGAAGTGCAGGTGCACCCTGCCGCGCACGAACACCGAAAGCGCTTGCGTGAACGCCCGCACGGCCAAGTCCGGCGTGGCCAGGTGCAGGTCCGAGAGGTAGCGGCCGTGCGCGAACCGGCCGAGCACGCGCGCGAACCGCGACCACATCGCGCGGACGGCCGTCTCGTCGAAGTAGTTGACCAGCCCTTCGGTGACGATCACCAGCCCCCGCTCCGGATCGAGACCCGCGGCCAGCCGGTCCAGGCCGTCCTCCTGGAGGACGTCCAGCTCGACGACCTGGTGGGTGGCGCCCGCGCGCCGGAGCGATCGTCGTTTCCGCTGGGCCATCGCGGGCAGGTCGGCTTCGAGGTAGGTGAGCTGGTCGTAGCGGCGGCTGAAACGCAGACCGCGCGCGGAGAGCCCGGCCGCGACCTCCACCACCTGAGTGACGCCGTGCCGCTCGATCGCATCGGTGAGCAGTGCGTCGATCAGCCGGTGCCGGGCCAGGAGGAAGCCGTCCAGGGTCGGCCCGCCGAGCGCGCCACTGACCGCCATGACCGGCGCGACGAGACGATGCAGGAGGCGCCCCTCGGCGGTCGCGAAAGCCGGATCGGACAGCCCGTTGCCGACCCACACCTGGCCGGTGTAGTGCGCGGTGGGACTGATCTTCTCCGGGCGGCGCGTCATGTCCGGAGAGCCTAGGCGCACGGCCTCGACCTGGCTCCACAACGCACCAGGGCCTCCCCGGAGATCCGGGAAGGCCCTGGTTGTTGCCGGAGCCGCCTAGGGGAATCGAACCCCTGACCTGCTCATTACGAGTGAGCCGCTCTGGCCGACTGAGCTAAGGCGGCAACACGAACAGTGTAGCGACCCCTCTCGCGTCACTTGCGACCCCCTGTGTCGTTAGGATCTGCGACGCCGGTCACAGAAGATCGGCCCCCGACGTTTCCGGAGGGACCCACCACATGCGTCGACGCATGCCTCGCGCGCTGGCGCTGCCGGTCGCCGCGGCCGTCCTCGTGCTCTCGGCCACCCCGGCCATGGCCCAGACGATCCCGACCACGCCGACACCACAGCCGGCGGATCCGGGGCAGCCACCGTTCGTGGGCCAGGAGGGGCCGCAACCGCTCGGCCACGCCGTCGCCGACGCGGCCGCCGCGCTCGGAGTGCTGCGCCTGCTGCCGAACTCCGTGCCGACCAGCACGATCCTCCCCGGCTTCGGCGAGGAACTGCCCAAGCAGTCGGCGCTCGAAGCCGGGATGGGCCTGTCCAGCGCCCAGGCGAACTCCGAGGCGCTGCTCAGCTACGAGAAGTCGATCGCGCAGTCGTCGCCGCTCGGCCTCGCCATCGGGGGCAACGCGCCGCAGGCGCCGGGCAGCCTCGTGCAGACCGCGCTGCCGGACAACGAGCAGCCCCTGACCGGCGGCCTCAACGCGCCGGAGAACCCGCTGCTCAACCTGGGCCTGCTGAACGGCCAGGTGCACGCCCGCTACAGCCCGACACTCGGGCCGTGCGTCGGCACCATCGCCGACGCCAGCACGTCGATGGCGAGCCTGTCGCTGCTCAACGTCATCCCGTCGCTGCCCAACCTGCCGTTCGGCGACCTCGACCTCACCGACGTCAAGCTCGCGGACGGGTTCGACCCCGCCAAGGGCCTGCAGACGCTCGGCGGCCTGCTCTCCGGGGGCACCGGGACCAAGGCGGACGGCACGAACTCGGTGGTGAGCCTGCCCAACACGCTGTCCTCCCGGTCGACGGTCGAACTGGTCGACATGCCGGGCTCGGCGAACAAGGCGGTCAAGTCGACCTCGACCCTGCAGGCCGCCGACATCGAGATCCTCAAGGGCACGCCGCTCGAACTGTCGCTCAAGGTCGTCAGCCAGCCGACGCTGACCGTCACCTCGACCGGCGACGAGAAGACCTCGAAGGTCGAGTACACGGCGCCGGTCATCACGATCGAGCGCCAGGGCAAGGTCCTGTACACGCTGGACGCGACCAACCCGACCAAAGACATTCCGATCGGGCTGCCGCTGTCCAGCCTGTCGGACCAGTTCGGACCGCTGCGGGACCTGCCGGTCGTCGGCGGCCTCGTCGCGACCGCCGACGAGGGCCTGCAGCAGGTCTCCGAGACCGCGGGCAAGGTGATCGACCTCGGTGTGCTGCGGCTGAGCATCGCCGAGCTGACCCAGAAGGGCCAGAACCTCACCGACCCGTTCCAGGGCTTCCAGCTGGGTGCCTCCGCCCGCATGCTCGACCTGGAGATCCTGCCGACCTCGGGGTTGAAGGACCTGCTCCCGGCGGGCAGCGACGCACTGCCCTCGTCGCTGGCGCAGGTGTCGCTCGGCGAGCAGATCGGCCGCGCGTACGCCCCCGAGGGCGGTGTCGTCTGCGGCAGCACCACACCGGCGGCCCCGCCCGGCAACGCGGCGCCCGGTGTGCCGGAGAAGCTGGCCTACACGGCCGGGGCCTACTCGGCGGTTCCGCTTTTCTGGACCGGCACGGCGATGCTGCTGCTCGGCGTCGTGCTGGTCGCGGCCTTCCCGGCACGCAAGCGCATCAAGGCCGCGGTCGTGAAGCCCTCACCGAAGCCACGCGACTGACGAACCGACCGCTGGGGGCGGTGCCGGCTCCGGCCGGTGCCGCCCCCGGTCGTTTCAGCCGTGGCGCAGGGCCGTGACCATGGCTTCCACGGCGATGCGGGGCTTGACGTTCCACAGGATCGCCTCGCGGCAGGCCAGCACCGCTTCCAGCCGGTTGAGGGTCGAGTCCGCGGTCCACTGGCGCGCGGCGGTGGTGATGTCGTTGGCGTGGTCGGGGTGGTTGAACCGCGCGTCGGCGCCGCTGATCGCCACCAGCACGTCCCGGTAGAAGCCCGCCAGGTCGACCAGGGCCAGATCCAGGGTGTCCCGCTGGGTACGCGTCGCACGCGACTTCTGCCGCTTCTCCAGCTGCTTGACCGCCGCTTCCGCGGCCCGCTTGGCCCCGGCGACGCCCTTGCCCGTCGCATCACCGCCCATGGCGTTGCGCAGCTCGGACTTCTCCGCCTCGTCGCGGACCTCGCTCGCCTCCTTCGCGTCCGCCTCGGACGCGGTGATCAGCTCGTCGGCGCAGCGGAACACGTCCGCGGGACGGCTCAGCCCGAGCGGGATCCGCAGGACCGCGGACCGGCGTTTGCGGGCGTTGTCGTCGGTGGCCAGGCGACGGGCGCGGCCCACGTGGCCGCCACACACCGACGCCGCCCACCCGGCCAGCTCCGGGTCGACACCGTCACGATCGACGAGCACCCGCGCGATCGCCTCGGCGGCCGGCGTGCGCAGGGTGACCAGGCGACAGCGCGACCGGATGGTCACGGAGATGTCCTCGGGGTGGTCCGACGGCGCGCACAACAGGAACACGGTCCGCTCCGGCGGCTCTTCGACCGCCTTGAGCAGCGCGTTCGACGCGCCCTCGGTGAGCCGGTCGGCGTCCTCGATGATCACGACCTGCCACTGGCCCGTCGTGGGGCGGCGGGCCGCGGCCTGGACCAGCGACCGCATCTCGGCCACCGAGATCGACAGCCCCTCCGGGATGACGAGCCGCACGTCGGCGTGGGTGCCGTGCATCGCCGTCCGGCAGCCGGGACACTGCCCACAGCCGGTGCCGATCATGCACTGCAACGAGGCCGCGAACGCCCGCGCCGCCACCGACCGGCCCGACCCCGGCGGCCCGGTGAGCAGCCACGCGTGCGTCATCGCGCCAGCCGGAGCGGGCTCGCCCGCCACGATCTTCGCCGCCGCGTGGGCAGCGGCGGACAGCACCTCGACCGCGTGGTCCTGGCCGACCAGCTGGGACCACACCCCGGTCGGCGTGACGACAGCCGTCACCCGGCCTCCGCCTCCGCCAGCGGGGCGAGACCGAGCTTGCGCTGGGCCAGCACGGCACGCACCGCGGTGCGCACCCGCTCGGTGACCTCGTCCGCGGACCCGTCGGCGTCCACCACGACGTAGTGGTCCGGATCGGCGGCGGCCATTTCGCTGAGCAGGTTCTGCACCCGCCACTGCTCCTCGGCGGAGATCGGACCGGGCGCGTTGGCTCCGGGATCGGCGTCCAGCAGCACGGTCACGTCGGGGCGCAGGCGGCCGGTGGCCCAGTCGGCCAGGCCCTCCAGCTCCTTGGCGTCCAGCCCGGCCACGGCGGACAGGTGCGCCAGCGGCGAGTCGACGAAGCGTTCCATCACCACGATCGAACCGCCGTCCAGCGCCGGCTGGACGTTGCGCTCCACGATGTCCGCCCGCACCGCCGCGGCCGCGAGCGCCTGGGCCCGCGCACCGGAGAGCGAGGCGTTGCCGATGATCGCGGCCAGCCGTCCGTCGTCGAGCGCCGGGTCGGCGGCCAGCACCACCGGGCGCGGGCTGATCGACCGCAGCCATTCGGACAGCTTCGCGGCCTGCGCCGCGGTGTCGGCGACCGTGGTGCCCTCCAGCGCGATCAACAGGCCGTTCACGCGCCGGGGGCGGCGGCGGATGGCGTTGCGCAGATCGGCCATGATCGGCTCGGAGCGGCGTGAGTCCATCTGCCGGTAGGCGATGATGCCGACGACCGCGGCGAGCGCACCACCGCCCAGCATGACCGGGCGGGTGCCGTCGATGGTGATCTCGTTGCCCCAGACCGTGACCTGGTGCGGCTTCGTCAGTCCGATCAGCAGCGGGACCACGGAGACCGACCCGAACACGATGATCTTCATCATCGCCTGGTAGATCGCGTTGATCCGGCCGCGGATCGCGTCGTCCACCTGCGAGCCGATGATCGTGATACCGGTCAGGAACGCCGCGCCCGCGCACGCCCCGACGATCGCCACCGCCACCAGCGACACGGTCAGGTGCGGCGACAGGGCCACCAGGATCAGTCCCAGACCGGCGAGCACGATCGAAATGCCGAACAACCGGTCGTGCGGCAGCCGGTGCGCCAGCTTCGGCGCACCACCCATCCCGGTCGCGAGCCCGATGAACACGGCCACGACCAGCAGGCCCCAGGTCGAGTCACCCGCGTTCAGGCTGGTCGCGTACGGCTTCGCGGACCCGACCACGGCACCACCGGCGGCGAACGCGCCCGCGGCCCCGATGAGCAGGCCCCGCACCAGCGGGGTGCTCCGCACGTACTTGCCCGCGTCCTTGACCAGGGCGCCCAGCCCTGGCTTGTCCGCCTCCTTGACCGGCTTCGCGGCCTGTTCGGCCTGCTCGTGCGTGACCGCGGCCATCCTGGGCTTGCGGATCGACAGCTCCTTGACGCGGGTCAGCACCAGTATCGCGCTGGCCAGGTACAGCGACGCGATCAGCACGACGATGACCTTGGCGACGCCCAGCTCGCCGAAGAAGCCGGCGGGCAGGCCGACCGACGCCGCGATCCGCGTGACCACCGCGTAGAGGGCACCCGCGGAGACCGTGGCGAGCCCGTAGGTCATCACCAGGCCGAGCTGGTTGGCCGTCTCCACCTGATCCGGGCGTTTGAGCAGGTTCGGGACCGCCGCCTCCTTCGACGGGATCCACATCATCGCGCTCGCGCTGACCAGGAAGTTGGCGATGTAGAGCCACCACCAGGTGCCGACGAACGCCACCGACAGCAGGAAGCCGCAGCGGAACAGGTCCGCGACGAACATGACCTTGCGCCGGTCGAAGCGGTCGGCGAGCAGGCCACCCAGCGGTGCGAAGATCAGTCCGGGCAGCAGCGCGGAGAGCAGGACACCGGTGAACGCGAAGTTCTTGGCGGTGTAACTCGACGCCAGCTGGGCGGCCAGGCTGGTGAGGCCGAGGATGGTGAGCCAGTCGGCGACGCTGCAGAGGTAGGTGACACCCCACAACCGGCGGAACGGCCTGATCGCGAGGACACGGCGCGCGCGGTGGATCGTCGAGGCATCACGCCCCGCCGGCGCCTCGCTTCCCGCGCCGGGTTCCACGTGCACGACCTCGCTGATCGGACCCACCCCACTCACTCCCGTGGCGCCGGGAGACCCCTGGCATAACGATCCGGTGTCCCCCAACCGTGGAGCCAGGGTAGCTCTGCCTCCCTGAGGGTGCCCGCCGTGGTCGCCACTAAGCGTCCGCAGGACGACGCTCGCCCCGGAACACGCACTGATCGTGACTGACCGGGTGCGAGCTGCTTCGATGCCGCGAGCGGCTCGGTGAAGGGTCAGTCGAAGATGCCCGTGAGCGTGTCGATCAGGCTCGCCAGGAACTGGATCGCCAGCACGCCGAACACGACGATCAGCACGACCGCGACGAGGAACGCCGCAGAGCCGCTGGACGGTTTGGCCCGCCGGACCGTGCCGCCGTTCTGGCCGGGGCGCGGCAGCCGCAGCGACGGGCGCGACCACGAGCCGAGCTTCGGCCGTCCGCGCCACGTGCGCTGGCGGGGCAGGATGCCCAGGGGAGGCGCGGGCGGCACCGCCGGAGCAGGCGCGGCGGGCGGGAGGTCGTCCGACGGGACCTCGACCGGGGCGAGTGGTTTGTCGGCCATCGCCTCGATCATCTGGCGCACCTTCTCCGGGTCCGGCTCGACCGGCTTGGCCACCTTCAACGGCTGATAGCCCTCGTCGTCGCTCACCGACCCCGACACGGCATCGCTGAACGTCAGGGGCTGCAGGCCGGACTGCGTGCCGTCGCCGTCGAAGCGAGCGTCGTCCTTGGCCGGACTCATGCTGACCACTCCCGTGCTTGCTCAGGACACCTCACTCCAGCGTAGTGGGCTTTTCGCGCCGGGCACGCGCCCATCCGGGCCACCCTGGGATCACTGTGTGCAACCACCGGTTCAGGCGCAGGTCATCGCCGCCTCCACCGCCTCGGTCATCCACCGCGCCAGCCCGCCGCGATCGGAGGGCACCAGGAACAACTGCGTGTCCGTACCCGGTTCGGTGACCGTGGCCAGCACGTGACGGCCCAGGTCGTTGTCGACCACCACGTAGCCCAGCCGGGGGAACTGGGCGCACCGCCGGTCGAACGCCATCAGGTCGACCACCGTCGTGCCGGTGCGCGGCCTCCGCAGGAACTCCCGCACCAGCGCCGCCCGCTCGGCGTCCCGCCCGGTCAGCTCGCCGCGGGTACCGGCACGCAGCATCAGCGACCCGAACCGGCCCCGGCGCTGCTCGGGCACGAACCCGACGACCCGGTCGAACAGGAACCGCAGTTCGCGGAACCCCCAGCCGCCGACCTGCGTCGTGTCCGGACGCCAGCTCCACAGCACGCCGGCTTCGGTGTCGGCGTACACCCGCACGTCCAGCGGCCCGTCCAGCCCGCTGTGCACGCCGGTGAGCACCATCCGGATCGGACCGCGCAGCATCAGCGCGAACGCCCGCATCGCGTCCTCGGTGAGGTCACCGCCGTCGACGAACGGTGAATCCCGGAGCCGCGCCATCCACGCGTTGTGTTCCTCCACCTCGGCCACGAGGTCGTCCGGATCGTCGGACCGGCTCAGCGGGTAGCGGATCCGCTCGACATCGTCGTGCGTCGCGTACGGCGCGTACAGGTCCCAGGGGCTGGCACGCTCCGGCACGGCGTCCAGCACCGGCCGCGCGGCCTCGGTCAGCAGTTCGTCGATCGTCATCACGAGGGGCAGTGTGCCCCGGGGGTACGACAGTTTTGGTCGAACTGCTGTTCGAGACCTACTTCTTGGCCGCGGCCTTCTTCGCAGGGGCGCGACGCGCCGGTGCCTTCTTCTTCGGCGCCGGCCCCTTCGCCCGCTTCTCGGCGAGCAGTTCGGACGCCCGCTCCGACGTCAGGCCCTCGATGCTGTCGCCCTTGCGCAGCGTCGCGTTGTACTCCCCGTCGGTCACGTACGGCCCGAACCGGCCATCCTTGACGATCATCGGCTTCTTCGAGATCGGGTCCTCGCCCAGCTCCTTCAACGGCGGCTTGGCGACACCACGGCGACCGCGCTGCTTCGGCTCGGAGTAGATCTTCAACGCCTCGTCGAGCGTGATCGAGAAGATCTGGTCCTCGCTCGTCAGCGACCGCGAGTCGGTGCCCTTCTTCAAGTACGGCCCGTAGCGCCCGTTCTGCGCGGTGATCTCGTCACCCGAGGACGGGTCCTTGCCCACCACCCGCGGCAGCGACAGCAGCTTGAGCGCGTCGTCCAGCGTCACCGTCTGCAGATCCATCGACTGGAACAGCGAACCCGTGCGCGGCTTCGGCTTCTTCGCCTTGCTGGTCTTCTTGCCGGTCCCGGCTTCCTCGGGCTCGGGCAGCACTTCGGTCACGTACGGCCCGTACCGCCCGGCCTTCGCGACGATCTCGTGCCCGCTGACCGGGTCCACTCCCAGCGAACGGCCCTCCTGCGGCGTCGCGAACAGCTCCTCCGCGATTTCCGCGGTCAGCTCGTCCGGCGCCAGGTCCTCGGGCAGATTGGCGCGCTGCGGCTTCTCGTCCACCTCACGCTCGATGTACGGACCGTAGCGACCGACCCGCACGTACACCGTGCGGCCGTCGTTGTCGTCGAACATCGGCATCCGGCTGATCTCACGCGGGTCGATGTCCTCGACACCGCCCTCCACCAGCTTCTTGAGCCCGCCGAGGCGCCCGATCGAGCCGTCGACCCCCTGCTCACCACCGAAGTAGAACCGCGACAGCCAGCGGGTGCGCTGCTCGTTGCCCGCCGCGATGCGGTCGAGCTCGTCCTCCATGGCGGCGGTGAAGTCGTAGTCGACCAGCCGCTCGAAGTGCCGCTCCAGCAGCCCGACCACGGCGAAGGCCACCCACGACGGGACCAGCGCGGCGCCCTTCTTCCACACGTAGCCGCGGTCCTGGATGGTCTTGATGATCGACGCGTACGTCGACGGGCGCCCGATGCCCAGTTCCTCCAGCTTGCTGACCAGGCTGGGCTCGTTGTAGCGGGCGGGCGGCGTGGTCGCGTGGCCGTCCGGGGACAACTCGCTCGCCGTCAGGGGCTGGTCCTCGACCAGCCGCGGCAGACGGCTCTGCTTGTCGTCGGCCTCGGCGCCGGAGTCGGCGTCCACCGCCTCGACGTAGGCTTTCAGGAAACCGGCGAAGGTGATCGTCCGGCCGGAAGCGGCGAACGTGCACTCCTCGCCGCTGGTGGCGGTGCCGGTGATGCGCACCGACATCGTGGTGCCCTTGGCGTCGGCCATCTGCGAGGCGATCGTGCGCTGCCAGATCATCTCGTAGAGCCGGAACTCGTCGGCCGCCAGTTCGCCCGCGACCTGGCCCGGCGTACGGAACACCTCACCCGCGGGCCGGATCGCCTCGTGGGCCTCCTGCGCGTTCTTGACCTTGCGGTTGTACTGGCGCGGGCTCGGCGACACGTGGTCGGAGCCGTACAGCTCCGTCGCCTGGCTGCGCGCCGCGGCCAGCGCCGACTCCGACAGCGTCGTCGAGTCGGTACGCATGTAGGTGATGTACCCGTTCTGGTAGAGCCGCTGCGCGATCTGCATCGTGGTCTCGGAGTTGAACCGCAGCTTGCGGCCCGCTTCCTGCTGCAGCGTCGAGGTCATGAACGGCGCGTACGGGCGCCGCGTGTACGGCTTCTCCTCGACGCTGGTGACCTTGAAGTCCCGCTGGTGCAGACCGGCGGCCAGCGCACGCGCGCCCGCCTCGTCGAGCACCCGGACGCCTTCGCGGGCGTTGCCCTTGAGCTGCCCCGAGGCGTCGAAGTCCTTACCGGTGGCCAGGCGCGCACCGTCGACCGACACCAGGCGCGCCGGGAACTGGCGGGGAGCCGCGTCCTCACCTGCGTCCATCGTGGCCGAGATGTCCCAGTACGAGGCCGAGGTGAACTTGATGCGCTCCCGCTCGCGCTCGACGACCAGCCGCGTCGCGACGGACTGCACACGGCCCGCCGACAGCCGCGGCATGACCTTCTTCCACAGCACCGGGGAGACCTCGTAGCCGTAGAGCCGGTCCAGGATGCGGCGGGTTTCCTGTGCGTCGACGAGGTCGCCGTCCAGCTCACGGGTGTCCTCGGCGGCGGCACGCACGGCCTGCTCGGTGACCTCGTGGAACACCATGCGGCGCACCGGGACCTTCGGCTTGAGGGTCTCCAGCAGGTGCCAGGCGATGGCCTCGCCCTCGCGGTCGGGGTCGGTGGCGAGGAACAGCTCGTCGACGTCCTTGAGCAGACCCTTGAGCTCGGTGACCTTGGACTTCTTGTCCGAGGAGACGACGTAGAGCGGCTCGAAGTCGTGGTCGACGTTCACGCCGAGCTTCGCCCAGGACTCGCCCTTGTACTTGGCCGGGACATCGTCGGCGCGCGACGGCAGGTCACGGATGTGCCCGACGGAGGACTCCACGACGTAGCCCGGTCCGAGGTACGACGCGATCTTGCGGGCCTTGGCGGGCGACTCGACGATCACCAGCCGTCGACGACCGGCGCCGTTCGCCCCGGCGTCGTTCTTCTTCGTCTTCGTCGATCCAGCCACGCTGTCCGCTCTCCTGCTTCATCCCCGCCGCTGCCGCAGCGGCGCCTGTTCAACCAGCAAGTGTGCACGCTGGCGGTCGCTCGTGTCCCCCGAGGTGACGCAACACGCCGCACGCCTTCACCATGCCCGTGGCCGACGACATGCGACGTCCACCCCTTTCCACACCTAGCACGTGATACCGGACACACGCCGCCCGGGGCTTCCGCGTGACCGTTCCGCTACGCTCCGCGTCATGTTCCGCCGCCTGCTCACCGTCCTGTCCGTTCTGCTCGCAGTTCCGGCGTTGGCCGGGGTCAGCCCCGCTTTCGCCGCGCCGCCGCCCGACTACGACGGGATCGTCAAACTCAGCAACTGCTCCGGTTCCCTCATCCGGCTGCCCCAGTCGGACGAGTACGACCGTGCGCTGGTCCTGACCAACGGTCACTGCCTGGAGTCGGGCATGCCGGAGCCCGGGCAGGTGCTGGTCGACCAGCCGGTGAACCGGCGGATGCTGCTGCTCGGCGACGACGGTGCGGAACTGGGCGAGCTGCGCGCGACAAAGCTCGTCTACGCCACGATGACGGACACCGACGTCGCCATCTACGCGCTCGACTCCTCCTACCGCGAGATCGCCCGCAACCTGGGCGGGCACCCGCTGACCGTGGCGGCCTCCCCCGCCGACGTCGGCACACCGGTCAGCGTCGTGTCCGGGTACTTCACCCGCACCTGGAACTGCTCGATCGAGCGTGTCGTCTACTCGGTTCGCGAAGCGGGCTGGACCTGGAAGGACTCGATCCGGTACGCACCGGGCTGCGACACCATCCACGGCACCTCCGGCTCGCCCATCGTCGACGACGGCAGCCACGAGGTCGTCGGCATCAACAACACGGGCAACGACGACGGCGAGGTCTGCACATTCAACAACCCGTGCGAGGTCGACGAGAACGGCGCCGTGTTCGCCCGCCGCGGCCTCACCTACGGGCAGCAGACCTACCGCATCCCGGCCTGCTTCTCCCGCGACAACCAGGTCAGCCTGACGCGCGAGGAGTGCATGCTGCCCAAGCCCGCCGCGATCGGCCTGCCGATCCCCCTCCCCGCCTGATCAGACGGCCTGCCGGGCCGGTGCGTGCCCCGGCCACACCGGTTCGGCGCCCGGCGGCGGCATGCCGATCAGTTCGGCCAGCGTCGCCAGCCTCCGGCGGCCGGTGATCCGCACCGCGGGCCCGCCGCCCTTCGGCCCGACCAGATGGGCGGGCAGCCCCAGCTGCCGGAACGCCGCGGTCAGCGGCTCGTGCATGTCCGGCGCCTGCTCGTCGACCGCCAGCAGGTATCCGTGGACGCCCGGCCTGCCCGCCGCGAGCGCCCACAGCCGCAACGCCGCCCCGGTCAGCCGGAAGCGGCCCGGCAGCGTCTTCACCGAGCCGGACAGCCACCCGTTGGCCAGCCCGATCAGATCGGCCCGGAACGCGGTGCGCAGTGACGGCCTGCCGTCCTCGGTGCGCCCCAGCTCGGCCGACACCCCGCGCCTGCCGAACTCGGCGGCCAGCACCCGCGCCCGCCACCCCTCGTCCACCTCGACGGTGAGGCGGGCGGCCGTGCGCGCGAAGCCGGTGACCTGCCCCTGCCCGCACAGGACACCGCACAGGTCGGCGATCTCCGGGCCGCTCGCCTCCGCCGAGAAGAACGACATCTGATCCACAGCGGACAGGGTAGAACACCCGTTCGATTTCCCGCGAGTCGTCGCGCGGAAAAAGTTCCCGAAGTTGACGCGACGTCAATCCCTACCGTCGATTCGGACGGAGGCGAGAGGGGTTCCCGCCGGGGCCGTGCGGATGAGCTAGCGGGGTGCGCTGGTCGCCTGGATCGTGAGCTGCTGACACACCGGAGCGTGCGCGACGGCCGTGGCCAGCTCGGGCACGGCGTCGAACCGGTCGAGCAGGTCAAGGTGCGAGACCTCGTCCAGCGGGCCGTTCGCCTGCCCGAGCGTGGCCGCGTCGAGACGGTCCGGGTCGGCGGTGTCCAGCCGCTCGCGGGCGGCCGACGCGCGGTCGCGCACACCCTGGAAGTCGGTCACGACCTGGGTCCGCACCTGGTCGCCCCCGGCGACAGGGGACGGCGGCAGTTTGTGCAGCCCGTCCAGCGCACGGTCCAGGCCGTCGATCACCGAACCGAGCAGATCGCTGGAGGTCCGCACCGCCCGGTGCGGACTGCTCGGGTCGACGCTCGGCATCGTCGCCAGCCCCTGGACCAGCGAACCGACCGCTCCGCAGTAGTCGTCGGCCCACAGGGCTGCCGCGTCCTGGCGCTGGACGTCCTGCTGGGACATACCGGGGCCGGCCGGTTCGGTGGTTCTCGCCGGTTGCTGGCCGCACGACGAGAGGCTCACGCAGAGCCCGGTCAGTACCACCAGGAACACGGACTTGCCGGGCCGCACCCAGACACCTCCTGCCAACGCGAAGCTCCTTCCCGACCGTACCGAGACGATTGCGGATCGCAACTGCCGGGCCGCAAAAAAGGCCGGGCCCGTCACGCTGCGTGCGCGACGGGCCCGGCCGTGGAGCGAAATCAGGCTGTCTTCGCCGGGGTGGCGTCCTCGCTCGGCGTGTCGGTCATGACGCTCGCGCGCCGCTTCGACACCACGATCGCCGCGACGATGACCGCCACCGCGACCAGCGAGATCGCGATCCGCACGCCGGTGGAGGCGTCCGGGCCGATCGAGAACTGCACGATGGCGGGCGCGATCAGCACCGAGACCAGGTTCATCACCTTGATCAGCGGGTTGATCGCCGGGCCCGCCGTGTCCTTGAACGGGTCACCGACGGTGTCGCCGATGATGGTCGCCTCGTGGGCGTCGGAGCCCTTGCCACCGTGATGGCCGTCCTCGACCAGCTTCTTCGCGTTGTCCCAGGCACCACCGGAGTTGGCGAGGAAGATCGCCATCAGGGTGCCGGTGGCGATCGCACCGGCCAGGTACCCGGCCAGCGCGCCGGTGCCGAGGCCGAAACCGACGGCGATCGGGGCGAACACCGCGAGCAGACCCGGAGTGGCCAGCTCACGCAGCGAATCGCGGGTCACGATGTCCACGACCCTGCCGTACTCGGGCCGCGTGGTGCCCTCCATGATCCCCGGGATGTCACGGAACTGGCGGCGCACCTCGTAGACCACCGCACCGGCGGCGCGGGACACCGCGTTGACGGCCAGGCCCGAGAACAGGAAGACCACCGCGGCACCGACGATCACGCCGACGAGGGTGTTCGGGCTGACGATGGTGTCCACGAACGACTTCACGCCCGCGGCGGACTCACCGATGTCCCCGAGCGCCTTGGTGATCGAGTCCTGGTAGGACCCGAACAACGCGGTCGCGGCCAGCACGGCGGTGGCGATCGCGATGCCCTTGGTGATGGCCTTCGTGGTGTTGCCGACCGCGTCCAGCTCGGTCAGGATCTGCGCGGCGTCCTCGTCGACCTCGCCGGACATCTCCGCGATGCCCTGCGCGTTGTCCGACACCGGGCCGAAGGTGTCCATCGCGACGATGACGCCGACCGTGGTCAGCAGGCCGGTACCGGCCAGCGCGACCGCGAACAGGGCGACCGCGCCGCCGAGCAGGTAGGCGCCGAACACGGCGGCACCGATCACCAGGGCGGTGTAGACGGCCGACTCGAAACCGACCGAGATACCGGACAGGATGACCGTCGCCGCACCGGTGCGCGAGGTCTCCCCGACGTTCTTCACGGGGCCGTGCTCGGTGCCGGTGTAGTAACCGGTGAGCTTGAGGATGACGCCGGCCAGCACGATGCCGATGATCACGGCGATGAACGCGATCAGCGCCGGGTTGCCGTCGATGCCTGCTTGCTCCGGGCCGAAGTCCGCGAAGGAACCGGGCAGGTAGACGAACGCGGCGATCGCGCACAGGACCGCCGAGATGACGGCCGAGATGTAGAACGAGCGGTTGATCGTCACCAGGCCGTTCTCACCGGAGCGGGCACGGGTGATGTAGACGCCGATGACCGCGGTGATGACACCGATGGCGGGCACGATCAGCGGGAACAGCAGGCCGTGCACGCCGAAGGCGGTGCTGCCCAGGATCAGCGCGGCGACCAGGGTCACCGCGTAGGACTCGAAGAGGTCGGCGGCCATGCCGGCGCAGTCACCCACGTTGTCACCGACGTTGTCGGCGATGGTGGCGGCGTTGCGCGGGTCGTCCTCGGGGATGTTCTGCTCGACCTTGCCCACCAGGTCCGCGCCGACGTCGGCGGCCTTGGTGAAGATGCCACCGCCGACACGCATGAACATCGCGATCAGCGCGGCACCGAAACCGAAGCCCTCCAGCACCTTCGGCGCCTGACCGGTGTAGACGAGCACGACGACCGCGGCGCCGAACAGGCCGAGGCCGACGGTGAACATGCCGACCGCGCCACCGGTGCGGAACGCGGCCCGCATGGCCTTCTCGCGGCCACCCGGCTCACGGGAGGCGGCGGCGACGCGCAGGTTCGCCCGCGTGGCCAGCCACATGCCGGTGTACCCGATGACGAACGAGAACACCGCGCCGACGAGGAAGAACACCGAACGGCCGATGCGCTCGTTCCAGTCCTCCGCCGGGAGCGCGAGCAGCAGCAGGAACACCACGACACCGAAGATCGAGAGGGTGTTGCGCTGCCGGTTGAGATAGGCGACCGCGCCTTCCTGAACCGCCTTGGCGATGTCCTGCATCTTGGTGGTGCCCTGGCCGGCGGCCAGCACCTCCTTGAGCAGGAGCCAGCCGATGACCAGTGCGGCCAGGGCGATGACGGCGACCACGGCCGCGATGCCGTAGTCACCTCCGGAAAACTCGAGGCCCTCCGCGAGGGTCTGCCGGGACATCCGTCCTCCTGGAAACGTTCCTGTCGCCAGTGACAGCTCGCCTTCCGAAAGCCGTGCCGACGCTGGCATGGGATCTACACCACAAGTGGTGCCGGTTGCGGGGAGTGTATTGGTAGAGGATCGCGCACGGTCAGGGCGTCCCGTTACGAACACGCTCCGTGCATGTGAGTCTGCTCACGGTTCATGATCTTTTCACACGTCGGCGGTTCCGTCGTACTGGTGTGCGAAGCTGGTTGCCGTGGATGCCGTGGACGCTGTGGCGGGAACCGAACGGGCGCGGCGGTTGCTGCACCGGGTCACCGCAGGGATTCCGGACGCGGCGAACCCGGTGACCCACGTGGCCGAGCTGCCCGCGCGGGAGGCGCGGCACGTCGAGTGGCCGTCCTGGGCGGACGAACGCGTGGTGACGGCGCTGCGGTCGACCGGCGTCGACGAGCCGTGGGAGCACCAGGCCGAAGCGGCCTCACTGGCGTTCGAGGGCAGGCACGTCGTGGTGTCGACGGGCACCGCGTCGGGCAAGTCGCTGTGCTACCAGCTGCCGGTGCTCTCGACGCTCGCCGGGGACGACAAGGCGTGCGCGCTGTACCTGTCGCCGACGAAGGCGCTGGGCGCCGACCAGTTGCGGTCGGTGTCCGCATTGGACGTTCCGGGGGTGCGGGCCGCGTCGTACGACGGGGACACCCCGATGGCGGAGCGCGACTGGGTGCGGGCGCACGCGCGCTGGGTGTTCACGAACCCGGACATGCTGCACCGGGGCGTCCTGGCGGCGCACTCGCGGTGGGCGCGGCTGTTCCGCAAGCTCTCCTACGTCGTGATCGACGAGTGTCACAGCTATCGCGGCGTGTTCGGTTCGCACGTCGCGCTGTTGCTGCGGCGGCTGCAGCGGGTGGCGCGGCACTACGGGTCGTCGCCGGTGTTCATCCTGGCGTCGGCGACCACGGCGGAGCCGGGCGAGTTCGCGCGCCGTCTGGTCGGTGCGGACTGCGCTCCGGTGGTGGAGGACGCTTCGCCGCGCGGGGCGCGGACGGTGGCGCTGTGGGAGCCGCCACTGCTGGAGGACCACCAGGGCGAGAACGGCGCGCCGGTGCGGCGGTCGGCGGGCGCGGAGACGAGCCGGATCCTGGCTGAGCTGGTCATCGAGGGCGCGCGGACGCTGGCGTTCGTCCGGTCGCGCCGGGGTGCGGAGCTGACGGCGCTGGGTGCCCGGCGGTTGTTGTCCGAAGTAGACGGTGAGCTGCCCGGGCAGGTCGCGGCGTACCGGGCGGGGTTCCTGCCCGAGGAGCGGCGGGCGCTGGAGCGGGCGCTGCTGTCGGGTGAGTTGAAGGGCGTGGCGACGACGAACGCGCTCGAACTGGGCGTGGACATCGCGGGGCTGGACGCGGTGGTGCTGGCCGGGTATCCGGGCACGCTGGCGTCGTTCTGGCAGCAGGCGGGCCGGGCGGGGCGCTCGGGTGAAGACGCGCTGGTGGTGTTCGTGGCGCGGGATGATCCGCTGGACACGTTCTTGGTGCACCATCCGGCGGCGGTGTTGGAGCGGCCGGTGGAGTCGGCGGTGCTGGACCCGTCGAACCCGTACGTGCTGGCGCCGCAGCTGGCGTGCGCGGCGGCGGAGTTGCCGTTGACGTCCGGTGAGCTGGAGACGTTCGGTGGCGCGGCGGCGCGTGAGGTGCTCGACCGGCTGGTGGCGGACAGGCTGCTGCGGCGGCGTCCGAGTGGCTGGTACTGGACTTCGCGGGACAGACCGCATTACGAGGTCGACATCCGCGGGTCGGGCGGGGAGCAGATCGCGGTGGTCGAGGCGGACACGTCGCGGCTGCTGGGCACTGTCGACCCGGGTTCGGCGTGCTCGACGGTGCATCCCGGCGCGGTGTACCTGCACCAGGGCTCGTCGTACGTGGTGGACGAGCTGGATCTGGAGTCCGGGATCGCGCTGGTGCACGCGGAGGATCCGGAGTGGAACACGTCGGCGCGGGAGCACGCGGACATCACCGTGCTGTCCACCCAGGAGCGGGTGGATTACGGCGGGGTGAGCGTGTGCCTGGGTGAGGTCGCGGTGACGTCGCAGGTGGTGGGGTATCTGCGTCGCCGTCCGTCGGGTGAGGTGCTGGACCAGGTGCCGTTGGACCTGCCCGCGCAGACCTTGGAAACGCGGGCGGTGTGGTACACGGTTTCGCCCGAGTTGCTGGAGGTCGGCGGGGCGCCGGGGGGCGCCGGTCTGGATCCGGCGCGCATCCCCGGCGCCCTGCACGCCGCCGAGCACGCGGCGATCGGCCTGCTACCGCTGTTCGCAACGTGCGACCGCTGGGACATCGGCGGCGTGTCAACCGCTTGGCACGCGGACACCGGGGAGGCGACGGTGTTCGTGCACGACGGCCATCCCGGAGGCGCGGGATTCGCCGATCGCGGTTTCGCTGCTGTTGTCCCTTGGCTGGCCGCTACGCGGGAGGCCATCATCTCCTGCGAGTGCCCGGCGGGATGCCCGTCCTGTGTGCAGTCACCGAAGTGCGGGAACGGTAACGATCCACTGGACAAGGCGGGGGCGGTGGCCGTGCTGGGAACCGTGCTCGGGGCGGTGAGTCTTCACAGTGCCCAGCACGACCACGGGGTGGTTCAGGCTGCGGCGAACTGACCGGCGCCGACGAGGGCGTCCCGGTCGGAACCCTGCTGGTCGAGGGCGCGGGTGAGCACGGAGTGCACGGCGTCGGCGGTCGGCAGCCGCCAGCTCCACACGTCCGGCTTGACGCGCCAGTGGACGACTCCGTGCGCGAACGGGGTCGGGGGGAGCGGGATCCAGCTGCCCTGGCCGTGCCAGCGGACCGTTCCGGCGGTGGCGAGTTCCTCCGGGATACGGTCGGCGACCGTGGTCAGGAACAGCCAGCGGCCGTCCGGCGTCGCGACGATCGGCGCGGGGTGGCCGGTCGCGCGGAGCAGGCGTGCGGCGCGCTTGCCCAGTTCATCGGGGACCTCGACGGCGTCCAGCACGGTGCCGGTCGCGACCAGGAGGCTGTAGGGCTGGCCGTTCCACCAGGTCGCCACCTCGTTGGGGTGGGCGCCGAGGCGGTCGGCCCAGTCCTGGTGGACGGGCGCCGGGCCGGTCCATGACCCCGCGGTGTCCGTGTGCGCCGGAAAGGTGCCGGGCAGCACCGGCCACCCGTGCCAGGCGAGGCCGATAGCCTCCGCACGCAGTTCGATGCGGAAGGCGCCCCGCCAGCTGTCCGACCAGTCCGTGTCCAACATTTTCGTCCACAACTCCTTGCTGGTTCCACCGTCCCGCGGTGGCTGTCTGTGTCCAATAAACGGCAATTTGCAAAGTGCCGGAAGCCACCGCGCGACAACCGGCCGATCGGGGACGACGAGCGAACCGGCCGTGCTCGGCCCGGCCGAACGTCATTCGCCGACCGTCGCGCGCCGACGAGCAGCACCGGGACCGTGCCGCCGATCGTGATCTCCGGCACAGCTTTTGCCTGCGTGCCAACAGTTTCCCCCCGGCTTCGGCGCTGTTTTCGACCACGCTCGGTGACCGTTCGGCGCGCCGGACCGACCGCCCACCCGCCGATGACGGCCCTACCGTTCGGCGCGGCAGTGACCGCTCGTCGCATCAGGGCCCGGCGCGGGCCCGCCCGTAGGCGCTGCCGACGCCACCGCTCATCGAGACCTCGACGAGGGCGTCCCACCCGTCGAACCGGCAACTCACCATCCGCCCGCCCATCCGGCCGATGACCCACGCCGCCCGCCCACAGGCCACGTCCACCCCGTGCACCGCCTGCCCCGCGGCGGCGAGAGCAGCGAGATCAGCGGCCCCCTCCGCGCGGTGCCGCGTCACCGCCGCTGCTCCGAAGCCCCACAACAGCAGCACCACGGCGGCCAGCGCCGCGATGGCGCCCGCGGCCCACACCGTGGCGGCACCCCGGTCCCGGTCGGCGGGGTCCCGGTCGACCAGGTCCCGATCGGCTGGGGCCCGCCGCCGGGCGCGGTCGATGGGCATCACCGTGTCCACCACAGCCATGGACGGCCTCTCTCCCGGAGGGGCCCCGGCCACGCGCGAAGGCTCGGCCACGCACAGGCACCCGGCCACGCGCGGCGGTCCAGCGCGGCGGCCCGGCCACGCGCGGGGCTGGGCGCTTCGGCCGCCGGTGGTTTCCCACCGGCCTCGGCAGGCACCTCCCCGGCGGGGTGGGTCAGGGGCCGGCATACGGCGCTCCGGGTTCGAGCACGGCGAAGGCGCTGCCGCGCAGGTGCAGGCCGGGCAGGAGCGCACCGGCCGGATCGGCCCGGACTTCGACGGTGATGGCGTCGCCGGTGGTCGTCACCGACAGCCGCGCGGCGGGCGGCGCGATCTCCGCGACGGCCTGTGTCGCCAGTTCGGGTTGGCCACGGGCGATCAGGCGCGCGGCCTCGCGAGCAGCGTCGATGCAGCGGAGTTGTCCGGTGATCGCCGTGAAGCCCGCGAGCACCAAGCCGACGAACACCGTCAGGGCGGACAGCGCTATCGCCGCTTCGACGGTCACGGCGCCCCGGTCCGGGCCCGCACGGGAGTGGGTCACCATCAGAAGCTCGCTGTCAGGGCCTGTTGGACCAGGCCGGTCAGCGCAGCCACCACCGAGTCCCCTGTCACGACCGAGTACAACAACGCGGCGAAGGCCGCGGCGGCGATCGTGCCGATCGCGTACTCGGCGGTGCTCATCCCGTCGTCGGTGGCGACGAGCGGCCGGAACCAGCGGCGCCACCACCGGGCGCGCGATGGTGCGGCGTGACGGCCCGCGGGCTTGGTGCGGAACAACATGGCGTTTTCCCCTTTGTCTACTGTGGATGGATCGTCAGAACACGTCCAGGCGTCCGGCGAGGCCGAGGACGACCGGGACGACTCCCAGGCACACGAACGCCGGAAGGAAACAGAGCCCCAGCGGCCCGGTGATCAGCACTCCCGCTCGCTGGGCCCGCGCCTCGGCCCGGTCGGACATCGCCGCGCGGATCTCGCGCGCCAGGTCGGATGCCGCGTCGGCGAGAGCTGTTCCGCTGCGCGCGGTTCGTCTTGCGGCGCGAGCGAACCCGGCCGTGCCGGGGCATTCCATCGCGGGCGCCCAGCCCTCGTCCGCGTCGGCGCCGAGTTCGAGCAGGCCGGCCGCCGCACGCAGCGCGTCCGCTTCCGGGCCGCTCACACCCTCGGTCACCGCTCTCAGCGCGGCAGGCACCGGCTGCCCGGCTCGCAGGCACGCGGCCAGGAGGTCCCAGGTCGCGGCGAGTTCGAGTGGCTCGGACTTCGCCCGGCGCCGCCGCCGTGGCGCGGGAGCTCTCGGCCGCGGAAACAGGGCGGCCAGGCGTAGTCCCGGAACCGGCCGCCCGGGCAGGGTGAGCAGCGCGGCGGCCACCAGCGCCACGACGACACTCATCACCGCGCACCACCGCTCGTGATGCGGGCGCTCCAGCCCACTCCGGCGATGATCAGGACGGTTCCCAGCAGCAGGAGCAGTTGCCCACCCGGGGTGGCGAACAGGACGTGCACCGGTCGTGCGCCCATCCCCTCGCCCAGCAGCAGCCCGACCACGGGCAACGCGGTGAGCACCATCGCGCTGGACCGGGGCCCGGACATCGCCGCCCCGGCCTGCGTGGCGAACCGGACATGAGCGGTGATGTCGCGGCGGACCGCATCGAGGAGTTCGGCCAGGGGCAGGCCGTGTCGCTGGCTCAGTGCCCAGGCCCGCACCAGCCGTCCCCGCACCTGGCCCAGCGGTTCGGCGGTAGCGACGGAGGCCGGCGCGCCGGCGAGGTCACCGCCGAACCGGACCACCCCGGCCATCACTTCGAGGAGCTCCGCGACCGGCCGCGGCGCGTCTGCCGCGGCGGATTCGGCGGCCAGGTCGGGCGGAGCTCCGGCCCGGAGGTCGACCACCATCGCATGCAGTGCCTCGGCCATCGCGCGTCTCGTCGTGAGGCTCGACGCCGCGCGACGGCGGGCGCGCCAGTGTCGCCACCCCGACCAGCCCAGCAACGCACCCGCCATCGACACCGCGGGCGGTACCAGGAACAACAACGGGACCAGCCCGAGCGCAAGCGCTTTCCTAGGCAACGGGATTCGCGCCGTCACCGGCGGAGCGAGGGCGCGCAACCGCCCGGTCGAACCCCGCGCGGACGGCCAGCACGCGAGGGCCGCGGCCGCACAGGTCACGGTGTGCGTCAGCATGGGCCCCTGCCTCGTCCGATCAGGGCGGAGAACAACACGCGCCGCTTGGTCCACTGACCGTCCTGCCAGACCGGGAGCACCCGGACGTCCCCGTTGTCGCTCCGGCTCAGCACGCCGGCTTCGGACAGCACCCGCAGCCCGGAAGAGGTCCGGCGCATGTGGAGGACGACCTGAACCGCCGCCGCGAGCTGGCTGTGCAGCGCGGAACGGGACAGGCCGCCCAGCGCGGCGAGCGCTTCCAGCCGGGCCGGGACCTCGGCCGTGGAGTTCGCGTGCAGGGTGCCCGCACCGCCGTCGTGACCGGTGTTCAACGCCGCCAGGAGCTCACACACCTCCCGGCCGCGCACCTCGCCGACCACGAGCCGGTCCGGCCGCATCCGCAGCGCCTGGCGGACCAGCTCCCGCAGGCCCACCTCGCCCGCGCCTTCGATGTTCGCGGGCCGGGCGATCAGCCGGACGAACTGCGGATGCGCCGGCTGGAGCTCGGCCGCGTCCTCGACGCACACGATCCGCTCGGACGGCGGAACCGCCCCGAGCATCGCCGCGAGGAGGGTGCTCTTGCCCGCGCCGGTGCCACCGGTGACGAGGAAGGCCAGCCGGGCGGCGACCACGGACTCGACCAGTTCGGCGCCGTCGTCGCCGAACGTCCCGAGTTCGCGGAGCGCGGCCAGGTCGTGCACGGCGGGGCGCAGGACCCGCAACGAGATGCACGTGCCGTCGGCCGCGATCGGTGGCAGCACCGCGTGCAGGCGGACGCGACCGTGCGGCCCGACTCCGGGCAACCAGCCGTCCACGTGCGGCTGCGCGTCGTCGAGCCTCCGCCCGGCAGCCAGCGCCAACCGCTGCGCGAGGCGGCGCACCGAATCCTCGCTCGGCAGCCGGACACCGGTTCGGCGAAGCCCCTCGGAACCGTCGACCCAGACTTCGTCCGGCCCGGTGACCAGCACGTCGGTGACCCCGGGCAACGCGAGCAACGGTTCCAGGGGGCCGGCACCGGCCAGCTCCTGCCGCACGACCCGCAGGGCGTCCAGCACCTCCGCGTGCCCGACGGGACGGCCGGCCTCGGCCCGGACCGCGTCCGCCATCGTCGCCGGATCGGTGCCCGCGCCACTGCCCGCGAGCCGGAGGCGAACCCGTTCGACCAGTTCGAAGTTCACGCCGCCACCACCTGCTTGGCCTGAGCCTCGGCCAGGATCAGCCTCGCGGCGTCGAACAGACCGCCGCGCGGACGGGGCGCGAACCGGCCCGCCTCGATCTCCCGGTCGAGGTGGCGTTCGGCACGCATGGACGTCAGCAGCGGCACGCCCACCGCGCCGGCCGCGACACTCGGCTCGAGGTCGCCGGAGGCGGGGCCGCGCACGACGAGCCGCACCCGGTCGGCCGGGTCGCCCAGCTGGTGCAGGACCCGCTTGGCCGCGAGGCAGGCCCGCATCTCGGCGGGGATCACCACGACCACGAGGTCGGCGCGGGCGACGACGGCCAGACCCGGCCCGTCCAGATGCCGCGGCAGGTCGCACACCACCGTGCGCCCGGCCCTGCGGCCCGCCTCGACCACGGCCGCCACCGACTGCCCGGTCGGCCCATCGCCGTTGCGGTGGCACGACAGGAACGGCAGCCGCAGACCGCGGCACCGGAACTCGGGCAGGGTCTTCAGCAGCGCGGGCATCGACAGCCGTCCGGCGCCGGGCCGGAGTTCCGGCCACCGCAGACCTTCCGCGTGCTCGGCCCCGAGCATCGCGTCCACCCCGCCGGACAGCGGATCGCAGTCCACGAGCAGGCCACCCGGCTCGTGGCGGCACGCGGTCAGTGCCGTGACCGCCGCGAGGCAGGACGCGCCCGCGCCGCCGCGGCCGCCCACCACACCGATGATCTGGCCGCCGGGTGCTCCCGGCCCCTCGACGACGTCGGCCAGCGCGGCGGCCAGTGTGGTCTCGTCCGCGGGCAGCGACACGACGTCCTGGACCCCGGCCCGGAAGGCCCGTTGCCAGGTCTGCGTGTCGGGCGCGCCTCTGGTGACCAGCAGGACGCCGGGGCGGCGCGGCAGCTCGACGTCGCCGTCGACCGCCTGTTCGTCGACCAGCACCAGCGGTGCGTCCGGCCAGCGCGGCCGCGCGGCGAGCAGATCGGGCGCGCGCTGGGTTTCGCAGCCGACGGCCGCGGCGACGCGCAGGATTTCGTCGAGCATGACCTCGTCGTGGGCGACGACGAGCGGACGGATGTGGTTCACGAGTGCCCCCAGGTGGATTCGGTGTCGGACCTGACTCCACCGTCGTGCCGGCGCCGCGCCGTCACAAGAAGCGGCGGGCGCGCCTGTGGACAACCGGGGTCATGTGGACAACTCGTGCCCGCGGCGGCGTTCGGCACCGGAACTGTCGGTGGGCCGTGGCAGGATTCGCGCCCGCGCGTGACCAAAGGGGCGACCCCCGCCAGGGGGGAGGGACGGGGGTCGCCGTGGGTTCAGCCCCGGGGGGTTGGGCTGAACCGCCGGTGGGAACACCGGATGCGGTCCACTGTAACTCCGGCGACGGGCGCCCAACGTGTCTTCCGACACCCACAATTCGGTAACGGCACCAGCAATCGATTTCCCGCCAGGACAACGAATTTCCGACCGGCCGCGACCGTTCGTGGTCGCCTGACGGGCGCACGCCCCGCCTGCTCCTATCCTGAAGCCGTGGAAGAACCTCCCAGCTCGCCGCCGAACGATCTCCCCGCCGCGACCGGAGCCGGTGTCGCGGCCTTCTTCGACCTGGACAAGACGATCATCGCCTCCTCCAGCGCGCTCGCGTTCAGCAAACCGCTGCTGCGGGAGGGGCTGATCAGCAAGCGGGCGGCGCTGAAGAGCGCGTACGCGCAGTTGGTCTTCTCGCTCTCCGGCGCGGACGAGGACCGCACGGAGCGGATGCGGGCCGAGATCTCCGCGCTGTGCACGGGCTGGGACGTCGCGCAGGTACGCGCGATCGTGAACGAGACGCTGCACGACATCGTCGACCCGCTCGTCTACTCGGAGGCGGCCGAGCTGATCACGTGGCACCAGGAGCAGGGCCACGACGTGATCGTGCTGTCCGCCGCGGGCGAGGAGGTGGTCACCCCGATCGCCGCGATGCTCGGCGCGACCGGGAGCGTCGCCACCCGGATGGGTATCGTGGACGGGCGTTATTCGGGGGAAATCGCTTTCTACTGCTACGGGGAACAGAAAGCGGTCGCCGCGAAACAACTGGCCGCGGAAAACGGCTACGACCTCGCGGAGTGTTATGCCTATTCCGATTCCAGCACCGACGTGCCGCTGCTGGAGACCGTCGGCAAGGCGCACGCCGTGAACCCCGACCGCCTGCTGCGCCGGTCCGCCGCCGAGCGCGGCTGGGCCGTTCTGGAGTTCACGAAGCCGGTGTCGCTGCGCACCCGTTTCCCCGCGCCGTCACCTGCCACCCTCGCGGTCGGACTGGGCCTCGGCGCGGTCGCCGCGGCGGGGGCGACCTGGTACGGCCTGGCGCGCAAACGTCGTGGCGGAGCTTGAAATCCTAGTCGCTGACGGTGCTCTCATCACCGGATCGAGCGTCTGTACCGGTGCACCCGTCCGACCCCTTGAAGTGACCGCGGTCACTGGGCTACAAAGTGAGAGCGGACATCTTGCGGCCAAGGACGAGACGAAGATGAGCCTCGTTCCTCCCCGAAGAACTCCGTGCGCGGACTCCGGGCACCCACGCGCAGCGCGCCGCGGGAGGCTTGTCGTCGAGGGACTGCGTACCGGGACGCCGGACGCCGAGACCCCACCAGGTACGACACGAGTTGCAGCTTGGTCACCCGAGCAGTCCGCGCGGGCGGGCGCCGCCAGTGACACCACTGGCGGCGCCCGCGCATTTCTGTGCGCACCTCGGTGTTGGGCCGATCGAGCGACCGGCGCCGAAAGACACTTTCGGGCTCGTCCGAAAGTAAGACAGTCGTTGACCTGCTCCGGAACGACTGAGTAGCTTCCCCCAATGCCGGCTCGATCCGCCGGCGGTCACCACAGGGGAGGTTTGCGATGCGCCGGAGGAGTCATGCGCTTGCCGCGATCGTCGTGGGTGTTCTCGGCGTGAGCTCGCTCAGCGCGGCCTCCGCCGCACCCGCGCGGCAGGAGAGCTGGGCCGAGCAGACGTTGCGGGGCATGTCGCTCGAGGACAAGGTGGGGCAGCTCTTCGTCGCCGACGTCTGGGGCAAGGCGGCCGACCAGCCGGACCCCGGCAACCAGGAGAAGTACGGAGTGGACACACCCGCGCAGGTGGTCGAGCGGTTCCACCCGGGCGGGGTCATCTACTTCAACAACTCCGGCACCGACAACGTCGACGATCCGGCGCAGCTCGCGAACTTCTCGAACGGCCTGCAGCGCGCCGCCCTCGGCACGGGCGCGAAGGTGCCGCTGATCGTCTCGACCGACCAGGAAGGCGGCCGGGTCACGCGCATCGCCGCGCCTGCCACGGAGTACCCGTCGAGCATGGCCGTCGGCGCGGGGCGCAACGCCGAGGACGCGCGGCAGCTCGCCACGGTGAACGGTCACGAGCTGCGGGCGATGGGCATCAACCAGGACTTCGCGCCGGACGCCGACGTCAACTCCAACCCGCTCAACCCGGTGATCGGCTCGCGGTCGTTCTCCGCCGACCCCGCGCTGACGGGGCAGATGGTCGCCGCGGAGGTCGACGGCTACCAGAACTCCGGCCCGCCGACGGAAACCGTCTCCGCCGCCGCCAAGCACTTCCCCGGCCACGGCGACGCCGCCACGGACAGCCACACCGGGCTGCCGGTCATCAACCGCACCGAGGAGGAGTGGCGCAGGATCGACCTGCCGCCGTTCCAGGCCGCGATCGACGCGGGCACCGACGCGATCATGTCGGCGCACATCACGGTTCCGAGCCTGGACCCCTCCGGCGAGCCCGCGACGCTGTCGAAGCCGATCCTGACCGGCATCCTGCGGGACGAGCTGCACTACGACGGCGTGGTCGTGACCGACTCGCTGCAGATGCAGGGCGTCCGCGAGTTGCACACCGACGCCGAGATCCCGGTGCTGGCGCTGGAGGCGGGCGTCGACCAGATGCTGATGCCGCCCGACCTGGAGCTCGCCGTGACCAGCGTGCTCGACGCGGTGCAGAGCGGCCGCATCACCGCGGAGCGGATCGACCAGAGCGTGCTGCGCATCCTCCGGCTGAAGGAGAAGCGCGGCATCGTGGCGAAGCCGATCGTCAGCACCCGCGCGGTGAAGCAGGTGGGCAGCCCGGGCAACCTGGAGAAGATCCAGGCCATCACCGACCGGACGACGACCGTACTGCGCAACGACGCCGGGCTGCTCCCCCTGCGGGAATCCGGGAAGGTACTGGTGACCGGTTGGAACAACCCAGGCTACCCGGGTTACCCGGCGGAACCGGTCCGGACACTGGCCGACCGGCTCGGCGGAACGGCGGTGTCGACGGGGGCGAAACCCGGCGCGGACACCATCGAGGAAGCGGTGACGGCGGCAGGCGAAGCCGACACGATCGTCGTGCTCACCAACGGCCTGCGCACCGACACCGCTCAGGGTGACCTGGTGCGTGAACTGCTCGCGACGGGGAAACCGGTGATCGCCGTGAGCATCCAGGAACCGTACGACGCCGGGTTCGCCGACGTGCCGACCTGGGTGGCGACCTACGACTGGCGGGATGTGACGATGACTTCACTGGCGAAGGTGCTGCGGGGCGAGATCGCTCCGCAGGGCCAGCTGCCGGTCGGCATCCCGGCAGGCGAGGACGCCGGGCAGATCCGCTACCCCTTCGGCACGGGACTGACATGGTGAACCTGAACCGGCGCGGTTTCCTGGTCACGGGAGCCCTCGCGACACCCCTGCTGACCGGCGGGTCCGCCTTGGCGGAGCCGGGCCTCGCGGGCGGCCGCAACTCGTCGGCGCCACGGGTACCGGTCGTCACGGGCGCGGAGGCGCTCGCCGGTCAGGGCTGGCGCACGCTGGCCGGGCGCAAGATCGGCGTGTTGTCGAACCCCACCGGTGTCCTGGCGAGCGGCGAGCACGTGGTGGACTCGATGATCGCCGCGGGTGTCCGGCCCGTCGCCGCCTTCGGGCCCGAGCACGGGTTCCGCGGCAGCGCGCAGGCCGGCGGCTCGGAGGGCGACTACACGGATCCGCGCACCGGCATCCCGGTCTACGACGCCTATGGCTCGGACGCCACGAAGCTCGCGGGCATGTTCACGAAGGCCGGCGTGGACACCGTCGTGTTCGACATCGCCGACGTCGGGGCGCGGTTCTACACCTACATCTGGTCGATGTACACGGCGATGGTCGCGGCGGGCCGCACCGGCGCGGCGTTCGTCGTGCTCGACCGGCCCAACCCGATCGGCGGCAAGGCCTACGGCCCGATGCTGCGGCCGGAGTTCTCCTCCGGTGTCGGATTGAAGCCGATCGTCCAGCAGCACGGCATGACCGTCGGGGAACTGGCCGGGTTCTTCGCCGCGGAACTGCTGCCCGCGGAGGACGTGCACATCGCGGACCTGCAGATCGTGCAGGTCGACGGCTGGCGGCGGGACACCTTCTTCGACGGCACCGGGCTGCACTGGACACCGCCGAGCCCCAACATGCCGACCGCCGACACCGCGCTCGTCTACCCCGGCACCGGGATGTTCGAGGGCACCGTCTTCTCCGAAGGGCGCGGCACGACGCGGCCTTTCGAGATCATCGGCGCTCCCGGGCTCGACTGGCGCTGGCGTGACGAGCTGACCGCACAGGGCCTTGCCGGTGTGCGGTTCCGCGAGACCTACTTCGTGCCGACGTTCGGCAAGTTCGCCGACCAGACCTGCGGCGGCGTGCAGCTGACGGTCACCGACCCGGCCGCGTTCGACGCCATCCGCACCGCGGTGGCGATGCTCGTGACGGCCAAGAAGCTGCACCCGGACCTGTTCGGCTGGCGTGCCGACAACGGCATCGACAAGCTGACCGGCTCGGACCGGCTCCGGACGATGATCGACTCCGGCGCCGGTGTCGACGAGGTCGTCGGGTCCTGGACCGGCGAACTCGACGAGTTCACCGCCCGCCGCCGTCCCTACCTGCTCTACTGGTGATGCCGGTATGCGCATCGGCAAACTCCTGCTCGCGGCGGCGCTGACCGCCGCTGCCCTGACCGTTCCCGGAGCGAGTGCCACGACGACGTTCACGGGGCGCTTCGAGCGCCCGCAGTACGAGTTCGCACCGCCCGAGACGGTGCTGCGGCCCGGCGCGCCCGCGGACGTCGGTCTCGACCCGGCGCCGCTGCGGTCCGCCGATCAGTTCCTGACGAACTGGGCGAAACCCGATCCGACGACGGGGCATCCGCGCTTCTCGGGTGCGGTCGGCGTTCTGGGTCACGACGGCGTGCTCGTCGACGAGTTCACCACCGGCGGTGCGCTCCGGTACGCCGACGCGGCGGGTACCGAGCTGCCCGCGGCGCAGCAGATCCCGATGCGGGCCGACACGATCTTCGACATGGCCTCGATCACCAAGCTGTTCACTTCCATCGCGGTGATGCAGCTCGTCGAGCAGGACAAGGTCACGCTGGACCAGCCGGTCGCCGCGTACCTGCCGGAGTTCGCGGCGAACGGCAAGCAGGCCGTCACCGTGCGGCAGCTCCTCACCCACACCTCGGGGCTCGCCGCCGATCCACAGCCCTCGCTCTGGGAGGGCTATCCGGACATCCCGTCGCGGCGCCAGGCCGTACTGGACAGTTCGCTGAAGAACCCGCCCGGTTCGACGTACCTGTACTCCGACATCAACCTGATGACGCTCGGCTTCCTCGTCGAACGCATCACCGGGCAGCCGCTCGACGTCGTGGTGCGAGAGCGGATCACGCAGCCACTCGGAATGGCCGACACGGGGTTCAACCCGCCCGCGGAAAAGCTCGGCCGGATCGCGGCGACCGAGTTCGAGGCGGATCCGCCACGGGGCATGGTCCGGGGCCAGGTCCACGACGAGAACGCTTGGTCCCTCGGCGGCGTGTCCGGGCACGCGGGCCTCTTCTCGACGGCGCCGGATATGGCGGTGCTCGCGCAGACCGTCCTGAACGGGGGTGTCTACCGCGGTGCCCGCATCCTGCGCGCGGAAACCGTCCGGGACATGCTCACCGACTACAACCAGGCATTCCCCGGCGACGCGCACGGTCTCGGTTTCGAACTGGACCAGCGGTTCTACATGGGCGAGTTGTCGGCGCCGACAACCGCGGGCCACACCGGCTTCACGGGAACCTCACTCGTCATCGATCCGGTCTCCCGGTCGTTCGCGATCCTGCTGACCAACCGGGTGCACCCGACGCGTGACTGGGGTTCGATCAATCCGGCCAGGGAACAGTGGGCGAGCGCACTCGCCCAGCCGAAGTAGTTGTGGGCAAAATTGCCCCGGCCGTCCAGGTGATCTTCCACTGACGGGATCCGCCGCACCGCTCCGTGCGACGCGGCGCGGACATCTCCGCTGTGTGCGAGTTACCAGCACGAACGGCATTCCGCGTGATTCCGATGACGCGACTCGTCACGGTGTGCGACAACCCGGCTGCTCCATCGGTACTGAAAGTCAGCGGGAAAGCGACTTAGGATCGCGAGTGGGTGCGCCCCTACCACTGGGGCGCGGGGTGGGCCACCAACGATCGTCGGCTGTTTCGGGAACCACACTAAGTTGCCAAGTCGTTAACTCGATGACGTTAACAACTCGGACGTGGTTGGCGACTTTCCGGGCAACTGAGTAGCGCAGCTCGGACGTGCAGGGCGCCGGAGTTGCGATCATCCCTAAGGATGTGGGTAACCTTGTCTCAAATGCCTACGGTTAGTAACTTTCCCACGGAATCGGATGTCGATTCCGTAACCACGCAGGCACCGAGCGGGATCGGATCGGTTGCGCGGGAGTCCGAAGCCAGCCCGCTGGTCCGGATCCGCTCGCTGCTCCCCGGCCTCGCCCGGGCGGAACAGCGCGTAGCCAAGGTCGTCCTGGATGACCCGTCCGCAGTAGCGCGCCGCAGCATCACCGAGGTCGCTCTCGCCGCGAACACCAGCGAGACCACCGTGACCCGTTTCTGCAAGGCCGTCGGCGTCGGCGGGTACCCGCAGCTGCGGATCGCGCTCGCGGCCGACACCGCCCGCTCGGAGGCGCGGTCCACCCGCAACCTCGGCGGCGAGATCGGCATCGACGACGACCTCGCCGCGGTGGTCGGGAAGGTCAGCTTCGCCGACGCGCGCGCCGTCGAGGAGACCGCCGACCAGCTCGACGTCGCCACCCTCCAGCGGATCATCGACCTGCTCGCCGAGGCGGGCCGCATCGACGTCTACGGTGTCGGGGCCAGCGCCTTCGTGGCCGCCGACCTGCAGCAGAAGCTGCACCGCATCGGGCGGGTGTCGTTCTCGTGGTCGGACACCCACATCATGCTGACCTCGGCCGCGGTGCTCGGCACCGGCGACGTGGCGATCGGCATCTCGCACACCGGCGCGACCACCGACACCGTCGAAGCACTTCGCGTCGCCCGCGAACACGGCGCCACGACGGTCGCATTGACCAACTTCCCGCGCTCGCCGATCACCGAGGTCGCCGATCTCGTCCTGACCACGGCCGCCCGCGAGACGACGTTCCGCTCGGGCGCGACCGCGAGCCGGATCGCCCAGCTCACGGTCATCGACTGCCTGTTCATCGGGGTCGCGCAGCGGCACATGGACAGCGCTTCGGCGGCGCTGGAGGCCACCAGGGACGCCGTCGGCGGACATCGGCTCGGCGTGCGGCCGGACGGCCGGAGGCGTCCGCGAGAGACCGGCAAGTGAGCACGAAGGAAACGGTGAGACGCATGATGACGGTGCCGAGTCCGGTGGTCCAGGTGGATTCCCCGACCGAGCAGCGCAACCCCAGCACCACCGACATCGACCGGATGTCGACGCTCGGCATCCTGACCACGATCAACGACGAGGACCGCCGGGTCCCCGACGCGGTCGCGAAGGTCCTGCCCGACCTGGCGGACGCGGTCGATCACGCGGTGGAGGCGCTGCGCACCGGTCACCGCGTGCACTACGTCGGTGCCGGCACGTCGGGCCGCCTGGCCACGTTGGACGCGGCCGAGCTCGTGCCGACGTTCAACGTGCCGTCCGACTGGTTCGTCGCCCACCACGCGGGCGGCACGCGGGCGCTGCGCGAAGCGGTCGAGAACGCCGAAGACGACGCGGCGGCCGGTGCCGCGGAGATGGCGACCTCGGTGCGGGCAGGCGATTTCGTGCTGGGCCTGACCGCGTCCGGCCGCACCCCGTTCGTCATCGGTGCGCTGCAGGCGGCGAGCCGTCTCGGCGCGTCCACCGGTCTGGTGTCGGGCAACGCGCGGTCGGTGCGCCCGTCGGGGGTGGACGTGTTCATCGCGGTGGACACCGGCCCGGAGGTGATCGCGGGCTCGACGCGGATGAAGGCGGGCTCGGCGCAGAAGATCCTGCTGACCGCGTTCTCCACGGCCACCATGGTCAAGCTGGGCCGGACCTACTCGAACCTGATGGTCAGCCTGCGGGCCACCAACGCGAAGCTCCGCGGCCGGACGCTGCGGATCCTGAGCGAGGCGACGGGCGCGGACGAGCAGGAGGCCGCGGAGGCCCTGTCCGAAGCGGGCGGCGATCTCAAGGTGGCGCTGGTGCACCTGCTGTGCGGCGTGGACGCCCGGACGGCGGCCGACATGCTGGCCGCGAGCGGCGGTCACGTGCGCGAGGCGCTCCTCGCCTGCGCGACCCTCTGATCGCGCGTCCGCCGAAGGTGCGCCGGGCATGACGCACCTTCGGCGGGGCCGTGCGTGGTCAGCCCGCGGCGTCGGCGATGCTCCGGGCTTCCCGTGCGCCTGTTTCCATCGCTTCGCAGCAGAACAGCAGCCACTCGCGCACGCCGTCGGGTGTTCCGGTGGCGAACGCACCGGCGGTGTCGCGGTAGCGCTCCGCCCGGCGGAAGTACGCCACCTCGGGCACGGTGAGCCCCTTCGGGTCCACGCCGGTGGCCGTCATGGTCAGGCGCGCGGCGGCACGAGCGAGGACGCCGTCGGCGGTGCCGAACGGCTTCAGCGTCAGCAGTTCACCGTGCACGATCGCGGTCAGGACCGGTCCCGGTGCCGAGGTCGCGCCCGTGACCAGCTGGGTCAGCAGGTCCAGTCGCGCGCCGGCGGCCGGACCGGGACGGCCGAGCGAGTTCCGGTCGTCGACGAGGTCCGCGGCCGCGAGGACGTGCATCCGCGCGAGCGCCTGCCGTGGCGCGCGGCGCCACGTCGGCAGCAACGACTCGCCCGCCTCCGCGACCCGCAGTGACCCGGCCAGCACCGGATCCTTGACCGCCGCGTCGGCGGGGATTTCCGGATCCGCGCCGTCCAGGGCAGCGGAGGCGCGGGCGGCTCGCACGGACGCTTCCGCCGCGGTGGCCGAGCCGCCACGCAGGTTCGCGGGCAGCCGGTGCACCGCGAACACCGCGTCCTGCGCCTTCTTCGCCGCCTCGGCGACCCCGTCCAGTTCGAGCAGTGGCGCCAACGGGTCACTCACGCGTCCAGCACCTGCCCCTCGTGCCGGACCACCGGGCGTTCCCGGGACCAGGCGAAGTTGATCCACCGGTCCGTGCGCCGCCACACGTACTCGCACTTGACCTCTGACCAGGGCTTTTCGTAGACGACCGCGCAGCGCACGTCGGCGACGTGGCCGGCGCAGAAGTCCCGCACCAACTTGAGCGTTCCGCCCGTGTCGGCGACGTCGTCGGCCACCAGGACCTTCGCGCCGGTCAGATCGACGGCGTTGGGCACCGGCGGCAGCATCACCGGCATCTCCAGGCGCTCGCCGACCCCGGTGTAGAACTCGACGTTCATGACGTGCAGGTTCTTGACGTCGAGCGCGTAACCGAGCGCACCGGCGACGAACAGGCCGCCGCGGGCGATGGACAGGATGACGTCCGGCTCGTACCCGTCGTCCGCTATCCGCTGCGCGAGTTCCCGGCTGGCCGAACCGAACAACTCCCAGGTGAGCTCTTCCCGCTCAGCCACACCGACCTCCTTCGACACCTACCGCGAGCATATGAGGTGCGATCAGCGCCGTAGCGTCTCGGGCATGACCTGGCACGACCGGCCCGCGTTGCGGGGCAAGCACGTCCACCTCGAACCACTCGCGGCAGAGCACGCGGAGGGCCTGCACGAAGCCGGCCGCGATCCCGAGGTCTGGCGCTGGCTCAGCCTGCAACGACCGGACACGCTCGACGACACCCGCGCCATGATCGACGACATCCTGGCCGAGCACGACCGCGTGGCGTGGGCCCAGATCGACGCGGCGACCGGCCGGGTCGCGGGCACCACCTCCTACTACGAGATCGTCCCGCGCCACCGGATCATCGCCATCGGCTACACCTGGATCGGCAGCCCGTGGCAGCGCACGCCGCTCAACACCGAATCCAAGCTCCTGCTGCTGGAACGCGCGTTCGATGTACTCGGCGCGCACCGCGTCACCTGGCACACCGACCATCGCAACGAGAAGTCACAGCGCGCGATCGAACGGCTCGGCGCCACGCGCGAGGGGGTTCTGCGCTCCCACCGCATTCGCCCCGACGGCAGCATCCGGGACACCGTCGTCTACTCGCTGTTGGCCGACGAGTGGCCCACGACACAGCGCCGACTCGCCGAACGCGTGCGGTAGCGGGGCCAGAACATGCCGTGAGGGGCTGCGCTCTTTCGTCACGGGGGCTAACGTCGCTACCGTGCATCCGGCGTCAGCCAGAGATGAGTGGATTCAGGAGGCCGTGCACCATGACAGAGCAGTCCCCCGCGCTGGACAACCTGCTCACCGAGAACCGGACGTTCCCGCCGAGCGACGAGTTCGCGGCGCAGGCCAACGCGAAGGCCGATTGGTACGCCAAGGCGGACGCCGACCGCGAAGCGTTCTGGGCCGAGCAGGCCGAGCGGTTGCACTGGGACACCAAGTGGTCGCAGGTTCTGGACTGGTCCGGCGCGCCCGTCGCGAAGTGGTTCGTCGGTGGCAAGCTCAACGTCGCCTACAACTGCGTGGACCGGCACGTCGAGTCCGGGCACGGTGACCAGGTCGCGATCCACTGGGTCGGCGAGCCCGGCGACACCCGTGACATCACCTACGCCCAGCTCAAGGACGAGGTGTCGAAGGCCGCCAACGCGCTGATCTCACTCGGTGTCACCTCGGGCGACCGGATCGCGATCCAGCTGCCGATGATCCCCGAGGCGATCGTGGCGATGCTGGCGTGCGCGCGGCTGGGCGCGATGCACTCCGTCGTCTTCGGCGGTTTCTCCCCGGCGGCGCTGCGGTCGCGGGTGGACGACGCCGAGGCCAAGGTCGTGATCACCTCCGACGGGCAGTACCGCCGTGGCAAGGCCGCGCCGATGAAGACCAACGTCGACGAGGCCCTCGACGGCGCCGCGAGCGTCGAGAAGGTCATCGTCGTGCGCCGCACCGGCGACGACGTGCCGATGGGCGAGCGCGACGTGTGGTGGCACGAACTGGTCGACGGCGCCTCCGCCGAGCACACCCCCGAGGCGTTCGACTCCGAGCACCCGCTGTTCATCCTCTACACCAGCGGCACCACCGGGAGGCCGAAGGGCATCCTGCACACCTCGGGCGGCTACCTGACCCAGACCTCCTACACCCACCACACGGTGTTCGACCACAAGCCGGGTGAGGACGTCTACTGGTGCACCGCCGATATCGGCTGGGTGACCGGGCACTCCTACATCGTGTACGGACCGCTGTCCAACCGCGCCACCCAGGTGGTTTACGAGGGCACGCCGAACACCCCGCACGAGGGACGGCACTGGGAGATCATCCAGAACCACAAGGTGTCCATCTACTACACCGCCCCCACGCTGATCCGCACGTTCATGAAGTGGGGCGAGGACATTCCGGCCAAGTACGACCTGTCGAGCCTGCGTGTGCTGGGCAGCGTCGGTGAGCCGATCAACCCCGAGGCATGGGTCTGGTACCGCGAGCACATCGGCGCGGGCAGGACCCCGGTCGTGGACACGTGGTGGCAGACCGAGACCGGCTCGATCATGATCTCGCCGCTGCCCGGTGTCACCTCGACCAAGCCGGGGTCGGCGCAGCGTCCGCTGCCCGGCATCTCGGCGAAGGTCGTCGACGACACCGCGACCGAGGTCGGCAAGGGCGGCGGCGGTTACCTCGTGCTGGACAAGCCGTGGCCGTCGATGCTGCGTGGCATCTGGGGCGACGACGAGCGCTTCCGCGAAACCTACTGGTCCCGTTTCAGCGACCAGGGGTACTACTTCGCGGGCGACGGCGCGAAGTACGACAACGACGGCGACATCTGGCTGCTGGGCCGCGTCGACGACGTCATGAACGTCTCCGGCCACCGGATCTCCACCACGGAGGTGGAAAGCGCTCTCGTGTCGCACCCGACCGTGGCCGAGGCCGCGGTGGTCGGCGCGTCCGATCCGACCACCGGGCAGGGCATCGTCGCGTTCGTGATCCTGCGCGGCTCCGCGGCCGAGGGTGGGGACGAGGCGGTGCAGGAGCTGCGCAACCACGTCGCCAAGGAGATCGGTCCGATCGCCAAGCCGCGGCAGATCATGGTCGTGCCCGAGCTGCCGAAGACCCGATCCGGCAAGATCATGCGCCGTCTGCTGCGTGACGTGGCCGAGAACCGTCAGATCGGTGACGTCACCACGCTGGCCGACTCCAGTGTCATGGAGCTGATCTCCAGCGGCCTGCAGTCCGGTAAGGAGGACTGACACCCCGGGCACGAACGAGGGGCCTGCACCGCGATCGGTGCAGGCCCCTCGTCATGGGAACCCGGGGAGAAGCGCGATCAGTGGGTGACGTCCAGGTGGGCCTTCACCGGCGTCGGCCGCGGGGCCTTGCCGTTGGCGTCGGCCTTGTCGCCCGCGCCCGAGCCGGCGCCGCCGCCCGAGCTGCTCTTCGTCGTGGACGGAGCGCTCGACTTCGTGCTCGTCGCGGTCGGCTCCGTGGTCGGGGTGGTGTCGTCGTCGCCGTCGTCCTCGCCCGGCGCGCAGGTGACCGACGCGATGTCCAGGGTCTGGAGGTGGTCGATCTTGATCGAGATCGCGGTGACGGTGAGCGTGCCGTCGTCCTTCTTGACCTGCTTGTTCAGGACCACCGAGAGCAGGCCCGGCACGGCGACCGTGGTGTTGGTCGGCGCCTTGACGTCGAGGGTGATGTCACCGATCTTCGCCTTGGCCAGTGAGGAGCTGCCCTCGCTGCCGTCGCACTCCGTTTCGATGGCCGACGCGGCCAGCAGCGGCTTGCCCACGCCGAGGCCGACGTTGACGTCGGCGACGCTGGCACGCGCCTGGCCCGCACCCGCGGAGGCGTTGAGCAGGTGCAGTTGCGCCAGGCCCGGGACGTTCAGCTTCGCCAGCGACTCCTGGGAAAAGCCCTCTTCGTCAGTGACGTAGGGGCTCGGGTCGATCCCGAGCAGGCCCTTGGCGGCGATCGCGTAGGCGGAGTTCACGCCGTCCGAGGTCGTCGTGGTCGTGGTCGCACCGGCCGTCGGCGCGAGCAGCACCGAGGTGGCGAGTGCGGTCGCGAGCACGCCGACACCGCCGGCCACAGCCTTCTTTCGAGACAAGGAATTCCCTTTCGTGAAATGGAAATGCGGAAACGCATCGCCGGCGGACCCCCCGTTGCGCATTCCAGCCCGCCGGTGACCAGGGGAGGCTCAGGCCGTCACGTGATGTTCACGATCGTGCCGAGCGGAAGTTTGACCAGCTCGTCGAGGGCCTCGGACGGGACGCGGATGCACCCGTCGCTGTTGGCTTCCCCGGAGAAACTGTTGTTGGGCCAGGTGTGCAGGCCCACCGTGCCCGGACCGCCGCCGAAGGTCTCCAGCGAGTCGGAGTGGTAGCTCAGCGGCAGCACGATCGGGCTGTAGGTGTTCTTCGTTTCCTCGATCGAGGCGATGATGTACGCCCGGCCCGCCGGGGTCGGGTGCTCGGCCTTGCCGGTGCCGATCGTCCACTTTCCCTTGGACGAGCCGTTTTCGAGGATTTCCAGGCTGAACGCGGCACGGTCCACATTGACCACGTAGTCGTTCTGCGCGGACTCGGCGACGCCCTCGCTGAGGTGGACCCAGCCGGAGGCGGCGTTGGGCCTGGTGGGCAACAGGATCTGAGCCCAGTCGCCCTGCTCGGCGACCACTGGGACCCACGTCGGCGATCCCATCTGGATCGCGGGGAGCTTCGCGATCGCTTTGCCCCCAACGGAGTCGTACACGACGACGTCGGCGTTGGGATGGATCACGCGGCCGCCGGTCGCACCGCCGGATGCCTGCGGGTCGAGCGGGGCGTTCGCGACCGTGGCGAACGTCGTCGCCTCCGGCAGCTGGGTCAGGTCTTCCTGGCTCACCGCCGCGGGTTTCACACCGTCTTCGTCGCCGGAGCACGCTCCGGTCAGCAGAGCCAGAGTCGAGACCCCGGCGACGGCGAGGAGCCGCACCGGGAGCCTGCCGCGGCGCGCGGAAGCCTTCTGCACGCGCGAGCTGCACGTCATGCGCATTACCACAATCCTTGAGGACCTACATCGGACAAGAATTCATCACCAAGGCCGTCTCCCCCGAAGACATGCGGCACCGCAGGTGCGCCCTGGGGCCTCATTGCTATCAGGAGCCCCCTAGGTGATCAAACCTTCGGGCGACGGGGATCGATGAGGGAGAGCTGGGCAAACACTGCATTTGCCCAGCTCGCCGCAAAACCTGAGATACACCCGATCGAGTAGGAATCAGTAACGCCACTGTCGAGTACCCCCATCGAGCGACATCGCTTCTTCACCCGAGCGGGTGATGGCGGCAGCGTACTGGCGGGGCCTTCCCACGACCACCCCGGGGTACCTGCAAGTAGGTAACAGGGGACAATCGGCGGACACCCCAGCGAGCGGCTATCGAACGCCTGTTCTAGAATCTGGGTCGACGTAGCCGGACCCCACGAGAGGGAGACCGCAGCACCGATGAGCTTGGACACCACGACCACCCCGCAGGAGCAGGACACCCCCGCCACGCCGGCACCGGTCGCCGACGACTCCGCCGCCGCTCCCGCTCCCGCCCCCGCTCCCGCCGAGACCGAAGAGGTCAAGCCCAAGCGCGGCCGCCCGAAGAGCGCCGCCGCGAAGAAGACCCGCACCGTGGAGCTGACCCTGACCGTCACCGGCACCGCCGACGGCGAGTGGCAGGCCGAGCTCAAGCACGGCTCGAAGTGGGTCGCACAGGGGCTGAAAATCCCGGCCGCCGCCGTGTCCCGCGCCGCCAAGGAGCTGCACGAGGAGCTGTCCGCGCCGATCGACGAGGTGATCAACGCCGCGGTCGAACAGCAGAAGGCCAAGGTCGCCGCGCTGGAGGCCGAGCTGGAGCAGGCCAAGCAGGCGCTGGCCGAACTCGACGGCTGACCCGTCACCCCCGGACGCGCCGGGGTGGATGTCCCTCGATCAGGCATCCGCCCCGGCGTTCTTCTTGCCCGGACACGTTCCGCGTACCATCCGTATACAACGTGTATGGAGGTAAGCGCGGATGTCGTCGACGAGCAGGCCCGCGCGGTCCGGGCGCGCGAAAGCCTACGACTACCTGAAGAACACCGTGCTCGCCGACCCGGACGCCGAAGGCGGGTTCATCAGCGAGCAGGAGATCGCCGAGCACGTCGGCGTCTCACGCACACCGGTGCGGGAAGCGCTGCTGCAGCTCGCGGCCGAGGAACTGGTCCAGCTGGTGCCCAACCGCGGCGCCTACATCGCCCCGCTGACCGGACGCGACCTGCGGGACCTGGTCCAGCTGCGCGGGCTGCTGGAACGATTCGCCGCCGAGCAGGTGCTGGCCACCGGAACGGTGCCGTGGCGGGCCATGCAGGAGGTCCTCGAACAGCAGTCGCGCTGTGACGATCCGGCGTCGGCCAAGGAGTTCATCGAGCTCGACGCCCACTTCCACACACTGCTCGTCGAGGCCGCGGGCAACGCCATGTTGAGCCGGACCTACGTCGCGCTGCGCGCCAGGCAGGTCCGGGCCGGTCTCGTCGCGCTGCGGCGATCGGGCACCCGGCACGCAGAGGTGATCCGCGAACACGAAGCGATCGTGACCGCGCTGGCCGACGGCGAGGTCGAGGCGGCACTCGCCGCCATCGACGACCACCACGCGCGGACGCTGCGGCATCAGCTCTCGACGACCTGAATCTCGTCCCGTGCCTCGCGCGCCAGCGCCACGCCGACGACGCTGACCACCGCGGTCACCACCACGTACAGCGCGAGCGCCACCCAGCTGTCGAAACCGGCCAGCAGCGAGGTGAACAGCAGCGGCGCGATCGCGCCACCGATCACTCCGGCGAGCGTGTAGGCGAGCGAGCTGCCGGTGTAGCGCAGGCGCTCGGTGAACTGCTCGGTGACCAGTGCGGCCTGCGGGCCGTACAGCGCCGCGTGGATGACCAGCGCGATCACGATCCCGACCAGCAGCAGGCCGAACGAGCGCCCGGCGACCATCGGGAAGAACACGAACGGCCAGATCGCGGCGGCGATGGTGGCGATCAGGTAGAGGCGGCGCCGGTTCATGCGGTCCGACAGCGCGCCGAACGCGGGCATCAGCACGAGCTGGCACGCGGACCCGATCATGACGGCGGCCAGGCCCTGGCCCCGCGACATGTCCAGCTCCTGGGTCATGTAGGTCAGGACGAAGACGGTGAACAACGCGTACAGCACGTCCGGGCAGACCCGCACGAAGATCGCGGCGAGCAGCGCGCGGCGCTCGTACTTGAAGACCTCGGAGATGGGCGCGCTGGCCCGGTCACCGGTTTCCGCGAGGCGCTTGAAGACCGGTGTCTCCTCCAGCTTGAGCCGGATCCACAGCCCGAACCCGACGAGCGCGGCGGACAGCAGGAACGCGACACGCCAGCCCCACGACTCGAACTGGGCCTCGGTGAGCAGCAGCGACAGCAGCGCCAGCACGCCGTTGGCCAGCAGGTTGCCCGCGGGCGGGCCGATCTGCGCCGCCGACGCCCAGAACCCGCGTTTGCCCGGTTCGCCGAACTCGCTGGAGAGCAGCACCGCGCCGCCCCATTCGCCGCCGATGCCCACACCCTGCGCGAACCGCAGCAGCACCAGCAGCACCGCGGCCATTCCGCCGATGGCTGCGTGCGTGGGCAGGACACCGATGAGGAAGGTGGCGGTGCCGGTGAGCAGCAGGGTGATGACCAGGACGCGTTTACGGCCGATCACGTCACCGAGACGCCCGAACACGAAGCCGCCGAGCGGGCGGGAGAGGTAACCGACGGCGTAGGTGGAGAACGCGGCCATCGTGCTGACCAGCGGATCGCCTGCCGGGAAGAACTGGTGCCCGAACACGGTGGCGGCGGCCACGGAGTACGCGGCGAAGTCGTACCACTCCAGTGACGTGCCGGACAGGCTCGCCAGGAAGGCACGGCGCAGCGACCCACGGTCGACGGTCGGCGTTACCGAGGTCATTGCTCACATCCTGATCTCTTCGGTGGCCCTGATGCGGTAATACTCGTTGTATACAGCCTGCATGCGCAAGCCCTCGCAGGTAAGAACTGGGTTACCCGAAATTACGGAGGACGACATGCCGACGCTGCGTTTCAACCTGCCCGACGGCACGGCGGTGACCACAGAGGTGACGACCCTGCTCAACGCCGGGTACGCGGGCCGTGACCAGGCCGACATCGCCGCGCACGTCGCCGAACTGGCCGAGCTGGGTGTCCCGGCCCCCAAGGTGACGCCGGCGCTCTACCCGGTGGCGCCGTACCTGGCCGCGCAGACCGACGAGGTGCCCGCACAGCACGACCGCACGTCGGGCGAGGCGGAGTGGGCCCTGGTGATCACCGCGGAGGGCGTCCTGCTCACCGTCGCCTGCGACCACACCGACCGGGAGCTCGAAGTGCACGGGGTGGCCTGGAGCAAGAACGCGGCACCGGACGTGCTGGGCCGCAAGGCGTGGCGGCTGGACGACGTCGAAGACCGGCTGGACTCGCTGACGCTGCGCGCGTGGGCCGACGGCGAACTGATCCAGGACGGCACCCTCGCGGAGCTGCTGACGCCGCGGCACTGGCTGGACGTGCTGCGCGAGCGCGGTCTCGCCGAGCCCGGCGTCGTGCTGATCTCGGGCACGATCCCGATGGTGCCGGGCGTGAACCAGTTCGCCGGCGAGTGGCGCGTGGAACTGGGCGATCCGAAGACCGGGGACACGATCGAGGCGGCGTACCGCGTGCGGCGTCTTCCGGAGGCGATCGGCTGACGGAAAACCGGGACCTTGGCGCGATTCAGGCAAGCCTCAGTTAATGCGGGAAATGCGCCGCGGAATGCTTCAATGACGGGGTGACCGAAACCAGGGACGCCACCGAGGCGCATCCGCACGAACCCCATCGCGAGAGCCTGGGCAGCAGGCTGAACTGGCTGCGTGCCGGGGTTCTCGGCGCCAACGACGGGATCGTGTCGGTCGCCGGGCTCGTCGTCGGCGTCGCCGGGGCCACCACGGATCACGGTGCGATCCTGATGGCCGGAATAGCGGGGCTGGTCGCCGGTGCGCTTTCCATGGCGGGCGGGGAATACGTTTCGGTGAGCACCCAGCGCGATACCGAACAGGCCGCGCTCAAGCTCGAAAAGCACGAGCTGAAGACGATGCCCGAGGCGGAGGAACGCGAACTCGCCGACATCTACGAGAACCGCGGCCTGTCGCGGGAGCTGGCCGAGCAGGTCGCCCATGAGCTGTCGCAGAAGGACGCCCTCGCGGCACACGCCGAGGCCGAACTCGGCATCGACCCGGACGATCTGACCAGTCCGTGGCAGGCCGCGTGGGCGTCGTTCGTCTCGTTCTCCGCCGGGGCGCTCATCCCGCTGCTCGCGATCGCGCTGCCACCCACGTCGTGGCGGGTGTGGTCGTGCGTCATCGCGGTCGTGGCCGGTCTGGCGCTGACCGGCTACACCAGCGCCCGGCTGGGCGGCGCGGGCACGCGCCGCGCGGTGATCCGCAACGTCGGGGTGGGGGCGCTGACGATGCTGGTCACCTACTACGTCGGCGCGCTGTTCGGCATCGCCACGTGACCGGTTCCTGTCCTACCCCGCGGCTAACATCGCCGGGGTGAACCGCACCGACCGCCTCTACGCCCTGGTCGAGGAGCTCAGGGCCGTCGCGCCGCGTCCGCGCAGCGCGCGCTGGCTGGCCGGGCGGTTCGAGGTCAGCGTCCGCACGGTGGAGCGGGACATCAGCGCGCTGCAGCAGTCCGGCGTGCCGGTCTACGCCGAACCCGGCCGCACGGGCGGCTACTGCCTGGACAAGGCCCGCACGCTGCCGCCGGTCAACCTCACACCGGACGAGGCGGTCGCGATGGCGGTGGCGTTGCAGCGGCTGGAGGGCACGCCGTTTCGCACCACCGCCGCTTCGGCGCTGCGCAAGCTCGTCGCGGCGATGCAGAACGACGACGCCACCGCGGCCCGCGAGCTGGCAGGCCGGATCCACCTGCTCACCGACGCCGACCGCGAGCCACCGGTCCCGCGCATGGTGATCGACGCGCTGGCCACCCGCCGCGTCCTGCGCATCGGCTACAGCGATCGCGGGGGCGCGGTGACCCTGCGGGAGGTCGAGCCGCTCGGTTACGTCGGCAAGGAGGCGCACTGGTACCTCGTGGCCTGGTGCCGTCTGCGTGACGCCCTGCGCGCCTTCCGCACCGACCGGATCACCTCGGTCGCCGTGACGGCCGAGGTGCCCGCGCCGCGCCCGCTGTCCGAAGACGACCTCGACATCCCGTACGGGCCGATCCGGCGGCTCAGCCTGGACTGACCTCAGCCCAGCGGCGGCCGGAACACCGCGAAATGGTTGCCGGCCGGGTCGAGCAGGTGCGCGAAGGTCACGCCCACCGGGTTGACCTGCGGCGCACGCTGCACCTTGCCGCCCGCCTCCTCGGCGCGGCGGCAGGCTTCGTCGACGTCCTCGACCAGCACCGTGAAAACGGCGTAACCGGGCATCGCGCCCTTGGTGTCGAACAGGCCCCCGCGTTGCCCGTCGCCGGTGGTGAAGATCCGGTACGCCGGGTCGGTGCTCTTGGTGTCGTCGTGCTCGACCGTCCAGCCGAACACCTCGGCGTAGAACCGCTCCGCGGCCTCCGGGTCGTCCGTGCCGACCTCGAACCAGCCGATGCCGTTGAATCCGGGCATGCCCGCCTCCTTGGTGTCGAGCCGGGACCGTCCCGGCTCGACACCCAGACTGGCGGGCGGCGGCGACACCCCCCTGTCGGTGTTTCCTAGCGAACGCCCGACATGAGTTTCCGCACGAAGGGGCTGATCAGGGCCAGCAGGACGCCGATGACGACGGCCACGGCGCCGACGATCCCGAAGTAGAAGCCCTCGTGGTCGGTGCCGTAGTACTCGGCCAGCGAGCCCGACAGCGCGGTGCCCAGCGACACCGACAGGAAGTTCAGCGCGACCATCTGCGTGCGGAACTTCTCCGGCGCCAGCTTCGTCGACAGCGACAACCCGACCGGCGACAGCATCAGCTCCGCGACCGTGAACACCAGCAGGATCCCGACCAGCGCGAGCAGCGGGGTGCTGTTGCCGGTGCCGCCCGCGAAGAACAGGAACAGCAGGAACGCCACACCCATGATCGACGTGCCGAGCGCGAACTTGATCGGCGTCGACGGCTGCCGGTCGGCCAGCTTGATCCAGATCGCGGCGATGATCGGCGACAGCACCAGGATGAACACCGGGTTGATCGACTGCACCCAGCTCACCGGCATCTCCCAGCCGAACAGGTTGCGGTCCAGCCGCTGGTCGGAGTAGATCGCCACGACGGTGAACTGCTGCTGGTACAGCGCGAAGAACGCGGCGCTCGCGATGAACATCGGGATGAACGACAGCACCCGGCGACGCTCGATCGCGGTGATCTTGCGGCTGGTCAGGATCACCGCGAAGTAGACGACCGAGGCGATGCCGACGATCCAGACCACGACATCGGACAGGTTGGCCGCGGTGACGATCCCGGTCAGCAAGGCCACCACGATCACGACCGCGAGCACCACCAGGACCCCGCCCGCGGCGGGCAGCTGCCGCGACGGCAGCGGGTTGGGCACCTCGCGCGCGGTGTCGGGCAGGTTGCGGCGGAAGATCGTGTACTGGACCAGCCCGATCGCCATGCCGATCGCGGCGAGGCCGAACCCGAGGTGGAAGCCGACCTCGCTCTGCGCGAGCCCGGTCAGCAGCGGCCCGACGAACCCGCCCAGGTTGACGCCCATGTAGAAGATCGTGAAACCGGCGTCGCGGCGCTCGTCCTTCTCGCCGTAGAGCGTGCCGACGACCGCGGTGGCATTGCCCTTCAACCCGCCGCTGCCGATCGCGACGCACGCCAGGCCGATCCCGATTCCGAGGAATCCGGGCAGCAACGCGAGGCTGATGTGCCCGATCATGATGAGCACCGCGCTGAAGAACAGCGTGCGCTCGGAACCGAGCAGGCGGTCGGAGACCCACGCGCCGAGAATGGTGGACAGGTACACGAGACCGCCGTAGGCCCCGACGATGCTGGTGGCGGTGGCCTCCGGCATCGCGAGGCCGCCTTCGGCGACCGAGTAGTAGAGGTAGATCGGCAGGATGCCGAGCATCCCGTAGTACGAGAAGCGTTCCCACATCTCGACGCCGAACAGGTTCGCGAGCCCGATCGGGTGCCCGAAGAACCGGGTGTCCCGCTTCGCCTCGGTGGAGGTCGTCACTGCCGCAGCCTTCTTATGGTCTAGACAACGTTGGCGACCGACATGATATGCCTCTTGCAGGGGATCATGTTACCGGCCCGTAAGGTACGATGGTCCCAGGTGCGCCGGGAAGTCTGGTCGGCAAGACTCGATCCGACCGTTCCTGGAGGAAGCGCCCGTGGGTCAGCCCCGCAATCCTGCCGCCGAATTCGTGCGGTACCTGCGCACCGAGACCACCGGCGGCATGATCCTGCTCGCCGCCACCGCCCTCGCCCTGATCTGGGCCAACTCGCCGATCGCCGAGTCCTACCGCGTGGTGCGGGACTTCGAGATCGGCCCGCACCTGCTGCACCTCGACCTGTCCGTCGGCGACTGGGCCAAGGACGGCCTGCTGGCGCTGTTCTTCTTCGTCGCCGGACTGGAACTGAAACGCGAACTGGTGGTCGGCGAGCTGTCGCGGCCCAAGAAGGCGATTCTGCCGATCGTCGCGGCGGCCGGCGGCATGGTCGTGCCCGCGCTGGTCGCCCTCGCCGTCGGTGGCGGCGCGGACGGCATGGAGCGGGCGTGGGCGATCCCGACCGCGACCGACATCGCGTTCGCGCTCGGGGTGCTCGCGCTCACCGCGTCGAACCTGCCGGGCAGCGCCCGGGTGTTCCTGCTCTCCCTGGCCGTGGTCGACGACCTGGGCGCGATCATCCTCATCGCGGTGCTGTTCACCAGCGGGTTCGACCTGGTGGCGGCGCTGGTCGCGGTGGCGGGGCTCGCGCTGTACGCCTTCCTGCAGCACAGGCGGGTGCGCACGGCGTGGATCTACGTGCCGCTCGCGGTCGTGGTGTGGGTCGCGGTCCACTCGGCCGGCGTGCACGCCACGATCGCGGGCGTCGCGCTGGGCCTGCTCACGCGCGTGCGTCCGGACGAGGGCGAGGAGGAGGCGCCGGCGATCCGGCTGGAGCACCGGTTGCAACCGTGGTCGGCGGCCGTCGCCGTGCCGGTGTTCGCGCTCTTCGCCGCCGGGATCTCGGTCAGCGGCGGCTCGCTCGGCAGGGTGTTCACCGAGCCGGTGCCCCTCGCGGTGTTCGCCGGACTGGTCGTGGGCAAGGCGGTCGGCATCTTCGGTGCGTGCTTCGCGGCGGTCAAGTTGCGGCTCGCGGAGAAGCCGAGCGGCGTCGGCTGGCGGGACATCGCGGCGTTGTCGCTGCTCGGCGGGGTCGGGTTCACGGTGGCGTTGCTGATCGCGGACCTGGCGCTGACGGGCGAGACGAGTGATCTGGCGCGCATGTCGGTGCTGCTGGCGTCGGCCGCCTGCTCGCTGATGGGCGCGGCCGTGCTGCTGCGGCGGAACAAGGTACACGCCGCGTCGGAGGACTAACCGAGCCACCTGGCGGGTCTTCTGGCACGATGACCCCCGTGAGCAGCCAGGAGCACGAACGCAATGGTCGGGAGGGCCTCGGGGCCGTGCCGTACATCCCGCTGAGCGACGAAGCCGGGTCCGCCTCGGACGGTCAGTCGGTCGGGAGCCTCGTCGGCCAGGCGACCCAGCACCTGTCCACCCTGGTCAGGGCCGAGGTCGAGCTGGCCAAGTCCGAGGTGACGGGTGAGGTCAAGAAGGGTCTCAAGGGCAGCGTCTTCTTCATCGCCGCGGGGGTGATCGGGCTCTACAGCTCGTTCTTCTTCTTTTTCTTCCTCGGCGAACTGCTGTCCGAGTGGCTCAAGCGGTGGGCCGCGTTCGGCATCGTGTTCCTGCTGATGCTGGTGGTCGCGGGCCTGCTCGGGCTGCTCGGCTACCGCAAGGTCAAGAAGATCCGCGCGCCGGAACGCACGATCACCAGCGTGAAGGACACCGCCGCGGCGCTGAAACCGCGCCGCGACACCGTTCCCGAACACAGCTGAACCGCACCGCGACCGTGATGCCGCCCGACCCGTCCCTCGTCCGGATCGACGGGCCCTGGGCGCATCGCGACGTGTCCGCGAACGGCATCCGGCTGCACGTCGCCGAGGCCGGTCACGGGCCGATGGTGCTGCTCCTGCACGGTTTCGGGCAGTTCTGGTGGACCTGGCGGCACCAGCTCACCGCCCTCGCCGACGCGGGTTACCACGTGGTCGCGGCCGATCTGCGTGGCTACGGCGATTCGGACAAGCCGCCACGGGGTTACGACGCCTGGACGCTGGCTGGTGACGTCGCCGGCCTGGTCCGGGCGCTGGGCGAGCGGCAGGCGCACCTGGTGGGCCACGCTTGGGGCGGACTGCTGGCCTGGACGGCGGCCGCGCTGCACCCCCGGATCGTCGCATCGGTGAGCGTCCTCGGCGGCGCGCACCCACTGGCCCTGCGCACCGCGATCGCCCACACGGGTTTCCGGCGCAAGCGGTCGAACCAGACCCGCGCGCTCGGCCACCTGTTCCGCTTCCAGGTGCCGATGACGCCGGAACGCTGGCTGACCGAGGACGACGCCGCCAACGTGGAGGCACTGCTGCGCGCCTGGGCAGGCCCGCGGTGGACGTCGACGCCGGACTTCGACACGAGCGCCGCCATGTTCCGGCAGGCCATGCAGATCCCCGGCGTCGCCCACAGCGCGCTCGAGTACTACCGGTGGGCGTTCCGGGCCCAGTTCCGCGGCGAGGGCCGACGTTTCGTCAACGCGGTCGGCACCCGGGTGGAGGCCCCGGTGCTGCAGATCCACGGCAGCGCGGACCCCTGCATCCTGACGTCGACCGCCCAGGCGTCCGCCCCTTGGCGAGGCCCGCACTCGGCGTTCGAGGAGCTGCCGGGCATCGGGCACTTCCCCCACCTCGAAGCCCCCGACGAAACCACCAAGACCCTGACGAGCTTCCTCGCCAAACCGTAGACCGAACGCAGAGTTCGCGCCCGGGAACGTGGAACTCGCGCAGGCTCTCGGCGAGTCCCACCGTCCCGCGGGCGAGTCCCACACTCAGCACCCCGGCCCCCAGGCTCGCCAACCGCCACCCGGCATCGCACCGCGCCCACCCCCCGAACCAGCCCTCTCCCGCAACCCGATCCCCAGCCAGCTTTGGCGGCCGATCAGGCGGGTCAAGGCACGCTTTCCCGCCTTGACGCGTCTGCTCGGCCGCCAAAGACACTGAAAGATCGGGTTCGGCAGGCCCAACCCGCCGGGCGCGCCAGCGCCCAGGCGCCGGGGCGTAGCGAAGCGAAGCCCGGCGCCCGAGATACCCGCGTAGCGCAGAAACGCGCGTAGCGCCCACGAACGCAGAACTCACCGACGGGAGCGTGGGACTCGCGGCATCAAGCCGCGCAAGCCCCAGTAGAAACCCGCGCACTCAGCGCCGGCGCGTCCTCGACAACGGACCGCACCTGTTTCCCGGTCAACGTGAACCCGGTATCGGCATCCTCGACGGACGCCCCGAACACCACGCCGACCACCTGCCCGGACGGATCGACCAACGGCCCGCCCGAGTTCCCGCTGCGAACCTGCGCACGCACCGTGTACACGTCCCGCCGCACCGTGCGCGAGTCGTAGATGTCCGGCCCCTGCAACGTGATCTCGTTCCGGATCCGGGCGGGCGTGGCACGGTAGGGCCCGTCCAGCGGGTAGCCCAGCACGATCGCGCTGTCGCCGGGCTCCGCCGCCTGACTGGCCAGCGTCAGCGGTGTCGCTTCCAGGCGGGGCACCGCGAGCACCGCGACGTCGACCTGCGGGTCGAAGTACACGACCCGCGCGGGCAGACGCCCGGACGACGTTTCGACGGCCGTCGTCTCCGTGCCCGCCACCACGTGCGCGTTGGTCATCACCCGCTGCGGCGCCACGACGAAACCACTGCCTTCCAGCGTCCGCGAGCACGACTCCGCGGTGCCGCGGATCTTGAGCACGCTGTCCTGCAACTGCTGCACGACGGCGCTGTCCTGCAGTGTCGTGTCGGGCGGCGCGGTGTCGTTGATCTGCGTCTTCTGGAACGGGTCCACAATGGACGGGAACCCGGAGACGTCGAGCAGCTGACGCAGATCGCTGGGCAGGCTCTCGGCCACCGGCGGCATCGCCTTGTCGACCGTGCCGAGCACCGTCGAGTTGTTGATCGCCCGCGCCAGGCCGGGCAGCGCGGCGACACCGGTCAGCGGCACCGCGATCAGCCACGCGACCACGAACACCACCACGGCCTGCACGATGGCGCCGAGGGTCTGGTCGATGCCGGTCAGCTTGTCGGTGTTGACCCGCCGCTTGACGGCGTACTTGAACCGCCTGCCCAGCCACACGCCCAGCGTTTCGCCGAGCGCCACCAGGAACACCACCGTCGCGACGGCGAAGGCCACCTTGGCGGCGGGGTTGTCGAACAGCTCGACGACCCACGGCGCGATCCGGATCCCGATGATCGCGCCGGCGATCACCCCGACCAGCGCGGGCAACGCGATCACCACACCCTGCCGCGCCCCGGAGACGGCCGCCAGCAGCGCCAGCAGAACGACCAGCACGTCGACCCAGTTCACCGCGTCTCCTCAGTGGTCGCGAGCAGATGATCGCGCAACGCTACGTCAAGATCGCGGACGTCGCCGCGATCCCACTCACGTGCCCAGCCGCCCAGTTCGAGCAGCACGGTGAGCAGCCCCGCGGTGAAGCCCCACACGAACATGCCGTTGACGGTGAACGCCGGGCCCCGGTACCCCGTGCCGGACTTGCGCACCTGGAACCGGTTGGCCGGGTCGACCAGGTCGGCCAGCGGGACCCGCGCCACCGCCGCGGTCTCCCCGGGGTCGACGGCGTGCACCGGTGAGGGCCGGTGCCAGTGGGCGAGCACCGGTGTCACCGCGAACCTCGACACCGGGATGAACAGCTCCGGCAGCACCGCGACGGGTCGCACGCCGACCGGGTCGACGCCGGTCTCCTCCTCGGCTTCGCGCAACGCGGTCGCGACGGCGTCGGCGTCGTCCGGGTCCGCGCCGCCGCCGGGGAAGGCGACCTGCCCGGCGTGCGATCCGAGGGTGTCGGCGCGGCGCAGCAGCAGGACGTCCGGCCCGTGCCCGGTCTCACCGAACAGGATCAGCACGGACGCAGCGCGGGTGAACTCGTCCTCGGGCGCGGAGAAGCGGGTGAACGCGCTCGAATCCAGGTCTCCGCTGATCTCGACCAGCGGGCGCAACCAGTCCGGCACCGACGCCGGATCGACGAGCGGGCCCTTCACGACAGCCTCGCCACGACATCGCGGACCTGCGCGGGGTCGGTGAAGGTCCGCGGCGCGTCGACGAACCGGACCTGTCCGCCGGCGGTCACCAGGTACGACGCGGGCAGCGCGGGCGGCACCTTCAGCGCGGAGCGCACCGGTCCGCTCATGCCGTCACCGTCGAACACGGTCGGCAGCTGCACCCCGAGGTCGGCCAGCAGGTCGAGGCCGTCGTCCGGTTTGCTCTGGACCTGCACGGTCAGCACCCGCGCGGCCCCCGGCTCGGCGGCGTACCGCTGCAGCACGGGCAGTTCGGTGCGGCACGGCTCGCACCAGGTGGCCCACACGTTGACCAGCGTGACCTGCCCGGCGAGCGCGCTGCCCAGGTCGACGCTCGACCCGTCGCCGAGGCATTCGGCGGTGACACCGGCCAGTGGCCCGACCTCGCCGGTGCCGGACGGGCACGCGGCCAGCGCGGCGGTGGCACGTGCCGCGGTCAGATCGGGCGTGCCCGCCGGATCGGTCGAGCGGAGCTGCGGCAGCACCGCGACGATCGCCGCCAGCACCAGCACCCCCACGGCGAGCGCCCACTTGGTCGCCGTCGTCACCGCTGCGTCACCATCGCCAGCAGGTGGTCCCGCTCCGCGCCCTTGACCAGCTTGGCGGCCTCCTCGAACTCGGTGGGGCCCGCGCCGTAGGAGGGGCAGTCGCGGGCGAGCGGGCACGCGCCGCACGCCGGTTTGCGGGCGTGGCAGACACGGCGGCCGTGGAAGATCACCCGGTGCGAGAGCATTGTCCACTCCTTGCGGGGAATCAGCTCGCCGACCGCGTGCTCGACCTTGACCGGGTCCTCCTCCTCGGTCCAGCCCCAGCGGCGCACCAGGCGGCCGAAGTGGGTGTCGACCGTGATGCCGGGCACGTCGAAGGCGTTGCCGAGCACGACGTTGGCGGTCTTGCGGCCGACCCCGGGCAGCGTGACGAGGTCGTCGAGCTTCTTCGGCACCTCACCGTCGAAGCGCTCCACCAGGGCCGCGCCCAGCCCCAGCAGCGAATTGGTCTTGGCGCGGTAGAAGCCGGTCGGGCGGATCAGTTCCTCCATCTCCGTCCGGTTCGCGCCCGCGTAGTCGGCCGCCGTGCGGTAGCGGGCGAACAGCGCCGGGGTCACCTCGTTGACGCGCACGTCCGTGGTCTGGGCCGACAGCACGACGGCGATCAGCAGCTCCAGCGGCGTGGTGAAGTCGAGCTCACAGTGTGCGTCGGGATACGCCGCGTCGAGGCAACGAAGCATCCGGCGCGCACGTCTGACCAGTGCGAGGCGGCTCTCGCCCACCCGTCGCCCGCCCCCACCCTCAGCGGAAGCGCTTCGCGCCACGGCGCTCCTACGGGGGCTGACACGAGACGCATTCGGCACGCCGCTAGCCTACGGAAGCCGACACGCCGGACCCCTGCACCACCCCGAACCCGTGATGAGCGAGGATTCAGAACCGATGACTGTCTGGTTCGTAGTAGCGGTGCCACTCGTGATGATGTTCTTCGCGCTGGCGATGGAACGGGTGGAGAACCGTCTGCGCCACGTCGCGGTCCAGGAGGAAGAGGTCGAGGAGTTCCTGGAGCAGGCCCGGCCGAACGAGGTCAGGGCGCTCTACGGGCACGGCATCGGCCGCGCGCTGGAGCTGTTCCGCCTGCGCAGGCTGGGTGGCCGGGCCGCCAAGCTGCGCCCGCGCAGGTCCCGTCGCTGACCCCTGCCCGGGCCCACCCCAGGCCCACTGACCTCGACCGATTCAGCGAGAGTTATCGTGTTCAGTCGGAGCGAGATCGCCCTCGCCCGGCCGGGCGGTGATCGGCCTGTCGTCGGCGTGCCCTGAGGCGATCTGGTCCGAACGGCCTAGACTGCACGCAAGTGATCGGCGACACGCCCCGGCTCGCGGGACAACGTGGCGCCACCGACGAGGAGGCACGAGGTGGACGAGACCCTGGCCCGGGCGGGCATCTTCCAGGGGGTGGAGCCGGCCGCGGCTGAGGCGCTCGCCCAGACCCTGGAGACCGTGGAGTTCCCGCGGGGTCATGTGATCTTCTCCGAGGGCGAGCCCGGCGACAAGCTGTACATCATCCTGTCCGGCAAGGTGAAGATCGGCCGCAAGTCGGCCGACGGCCGGGAGAACCTGCTGTGGATCGCCGGGCCCTCGGACATGTTCGGCGAGTTGTCGATCTTCGACCCGGGCCCGCGCACCTCGACCGCGACGACGGTCACCGAGGTGCGGGCCGTGTCGATGGACCGGCCTTCGCTGCGGAAGTGGATCGCGAACCGGCCGGAGATCGCCGAGCAGCTGCTGCGGGTCATCGCCCGCAGGCTGCGCCGGACCAACAACATGGTCGCGGAACTGATCTTCACCGACGTGCCCGGCCGCGTGGCGCGTGCGCTGCTGCAGCTGGCGCAGCGGTTCGGCAGCCAGGAGGCGGGCATCCTGCGGGTCACGCACGACCTGACGCAGGAGGAGATCGCGCAGTACGTGGGCGCCTCGCGGGAGACCGTGAACAAGGCTCTGGCGGACTTCGCGCACCGCGGCTGGCTGCGCCTGGAAGGCAAGAGCGTCCTGATCCTGGACCCGGAACGCCTCGCCCGACGGGCCAGGTGAGGGGGCAACCCAAGCCCGCCCGCCACGCGGGCCACCACACTCAGAAAACAACAAAAGAACCGGGCGCCACCCCCGACGTGGCGCACCGGTTCTTTTGTGTTGCGCGGGCCATCCCCCGACAGACCGCGCTCCCCGCCCTCCGGTTCCGGCCCCGACCCTTCGCCGGAGGGAGCATTGTGTTTCTGTCAACCTTGCCACGGCCTGTACCCCGAAGTTCAAGACCGTTCACCCTCACAGACGTCCCCGTTGCGGGTTCGTTGCGCCGGTTCGGGGAAAAGTTTCCGACCGTTACGCGACCGTGACCTGAGGCCGAAATTACTGGTACCGACGTACCAAAATCGTGCATACTGGTACGCGTGTCCCAGACCTCTCTTGCCGACTACCGTGCTGCCCTGACCACACCGGGCGCGACCCGTCCGATGGCCGCGTCCATCCTGGCGCGCCTGCCGATCGCGATGATCGGGTTGTCCGCGCTGCTCTACGTGCAGCAGGAGATGGGTTCGTTCGCGGTAGCGGGGCTGGTGTCGGCGAGTTCGCTGGTCGGGGTGTCCGTGGGATCGGTGCTGCAGGGCAGGCTGATCGACCGCTTCGGCCCGACGCGCCCGCTGCTGGCGACCGCCGCGATGTTCGCGGTGATCCTCGTCACGCTCTCACTCGCGATCGAAGCACACGCCGCAACGCCGCTGCTCGTGCTGCTGTCCTTCGGCATCGGTATCACCGAGCCGATGGTGGGGTCGGCATCGCGGGCGTTGTGGGGGCGGCTGGTGCCGGACGAGAACGCACGCAACGCCGCGTTCGCCTACGAAGCCATCAGCATGGAGGTCTTCTTCATCCTCGGCCCCGGCGTCGCGGGCCTGCTGGTCGCCGCGCCGTGGCCGGGCACCGGCATGGTCGCGGGCGGCGCGTGCATGGTGGCCGGTGCGGTGTTGTTCGCGCTGAGCCCGGCCGTGCGGGCGTGGGGACCGGCGGGCGCGACGCACCGCTCGCTGCTGGGCGCGCTGAGCAGCCCCGGCATGCGGACGCTCGCGCTGGCCGCGCTCGGATTCGGCGTCGTGATCGGGTTCGTCGAGGTCGCCGTGCCCGCCGCGGCCACGGAGGCCGGTAAACCGGCGCTGGGCGGGGTGCTGCTGTCGGTGTGGTCCGTCAGCTCGGTCGCGTTCGGCGTGGCCTACAGCCTCCGCCCGTGGCCGCGCGAGATGCCGCTGCGCCTGCCGCTGTTGCTGGCCGGGTTCGGTGCCCTCGTCGCACTGCTGGCGTGGCCGTCGACGCTGTGGGGCCTGGCGCTGGCGATGCTCGCGGCGGGCGCCCTGATCACCCCGCAGTCGGCGACGCACTCGACGGCGATCGAGCTCGTGGCACCGAAGGGCACCGCCGCCGAGGCGTTCGGCTGGGTGCTCACCGCGGTGACGCTGGGCCTGGCCTTCGGGCAGTCGGTGAGCGGCTACCTGGTCGAGCACTCCGGCCCGTCGACGGCCTTCCTCGCGGCGACCGGCGCCGCCCTGGTGATCGCCGCGGTGGTGTTCCTGCTGCGCGGCACCGTCAAGGCACCGCGCGAGCAGGTCCTCGTCTCCTAGATCACCGCGTCCGGGTGGAGCGCAGGTACTGCAGCTGGGCGTTGACGCTGTGCTCGGCCGGGGTCCACAGCGCCTTGTCGACGTCGGCGTAGACGATCTCGACCACCTGCCGCGCGGTGGCGTCCGGGCCGAGCGTCTCCAGCGCCTTGCGGACCTGGTCGAGCCGCTGTTCGCGGTGGTCGAGGTACTCCTGCGCGACCACCTGCACGTCGGCGAGTTCCGGGCCGTGCCCGGGCAGCGCGAGCAGCCCGGACGGCAGTTCGATCAGCTTCCGCAGCGTGTCCAGGTAGGCGCCGAGGTCGGTCAGCACCGTCGTGCCGCGGCCCAGGATCGTGTCGCCCGTCAGCACCTGGTCGCCGACCCGGAAGCAGACCGAGTCGGCGGTGTGGCCGGGGGTGTGCACGACCTCGATGTCGAGCCCGGCGGCGGAGATCACGTCGCCGTCGGCGAACGGCGCGGCATCGCGGCACAGCGCGGCGTCGAGCGCCCGCACCGGGGCCTGGACCTGCTCGGCCAGCCACGGTGCGCCCTCGGTGTGGTCGGGGTGGTGGTGGGTCAGCAGGATCAGCGCGACCGGGCCCTGCTGGGTCAGCAGCGTCAGGTGGTCCAGGTCCCGGTAGCCGGGGTCGACGATCACGCACTCGCGCGCGCCCGGCGCCCCCAGGATCCAGGTGTTCGTGCCGTCCAGCGTCATCGTGGACGGGTTGTTCTCCAAGACCACCGACGCCGTCGGCGAGACCTCGCGGCGCACTTCGTAGGCGGGGTGTGTCATTCCACGACCACCCGGATCTCGTCGCCCTCGCGGATCAGCTTCGGGATGATCGCCTCGACCGTGCGCTCGGTGGCCAGCGCCTCGGCGGCGGTGCCGAAGGAGGCCAGCTCGGTGAGGGTGTGCCAAGTCGGCGGCATCAGCATGCTGCGGCCTGCCTCGGCGTCGGCGAGCGCGTCCACCGGGCGCTGCCAGCCGGACGACTCGGCCTCGGTCGTCTTGCCGTCGGCGTCCTGGCCCGCGGGCAGGATCGCGGCGAAGAACCTGGTGTCGTAGCGGCGCTTCTCCTGCACCGGCGTGATCCAGTGCGCCCACGGGCGCAGCAGGTCCGAGCGGAGGGTGAGCCCTTCACGGGCCAGGAACCCGGCGAGCGACAGCTCCCGCGAGACCAGCGCCTCCCTCGCGCCCGCGTACTGCGCGGTGCCGGTGACGACCTCGTCGGCGGTGCCGGCGAGCAGGACGCCGGACTCCTCGAACGTCTCCCGCACGGCCGCGCACACGAGGGCGCGCGCGGTCTGCTCGGTGCCGTTGAACCAGCCCGCCCAGTCAGTGGCCGGCGGGCCCGCCCAGGCGATCGTCGCGTCCGCGTCGCGCCGGTCCACCCCGCCGCCGGGGAAGACCGTCATGCCCGCCGCGAACGCCATCGCGGACACGCGCCGCTGCAGGAAGACCTCGAGCCCGTCCGCACCGTCCCGCAACAACAGCACCGTCGCCGCGTCGCGGGGCACGGCCGGTTCGGCAGGCTCCGCGACGGAGAAGTTCATGCTCCCCGGGATCCGAAAATCAAGTTGCACCACAGGGGGCAACATACGGGTTCGTCAGGCGCCCGAGAAGCCGTCCACCCAGCGCGGGTCGTCCTCGGCGCGGCCCGAACCGTTCGCGCGCACCTTGGCGGCCTCGGCACGCTCCCGCTCGGCGAGCTCGGCGTGCAGCTCACGCAGGAGCTGGCGGTCGCGCTCGGACAGCTGCGGGTCGTTGAGGTCGAGTTCCGGGATCTCGATCACTTCGCCGGGGCCGATCGTCGCGGAGGCCACGGCTTTCGGCTTTTCCCCGTCCTCCTTGGCCAGGGCCGCGCGCAGCTGCGCGACCTCCTCGGAGGTCATGTCCATGGTCTTCTCCACGCGGCTGGGCTCGGGGCCCTCCTCGCGCGGCTTGAACATGTGCCCGGGGCCGCTGGGCGGCTGGACCACGTCGGTGGTCTCGGGAGTGTCGACCGGGGTGTCTTCGGTCACGTCGGCGGCGGGGGACAGTTCCTCCGCCTGAGGTTCGGGCTCCTCGGGCTCGTCTCCGGCGGCGACCGTGGCATGCGCCACGTGCCGTCCGGAGCCTCCCTGGCGCTGCGCGGGCGCCGTGGGAGCGGACGAGGACACGGCCCCACCGGAGAGCCAGACCGCGGTGGCCGCGGTGAGGCCCTGCTCGTGGTAGCGGGACCGCTCGGTGGTCGGGCCGGTGACCTCGACGACGGACCGGATCCCGGCCCGCCGCAGCGCGGCGTCGATGCGGTACGCCGCCGCGGGCGGGTTGCCCTCCGGGCCGATCTCGACGAGCACGACGCGCTGCGGCAGCGGCCCCGGCACACTGCCCGCCGGGGTGTTGCGCCACACCGCGTGCACCGAGCGCAGGTCCGGCAGCACCTGGAGGGTGCGGTCGAGCGCGTCGGAAACGCCGCTTTCGGGGTGGTTGTCGCCGGTGAAGCGGTGCAGGACGCCGGTCTCGGCCTCCGGGTCGTTCACCGTCAGCTGGTCGGCGAGCGTCGCGTCGGACCGCGTCAGCTCCAGCACCAGTGCCAGCTCGTGCCGTTCGGCCTCGCGCACCGGCAGCCTGCCCGCGATCAACGCGCCCGTCGTCAGCTCGGCCGCCTCGTCGAGGCGCGCCCGTGCGATCAGCTCACGCGCCTCCGACAGCAGGCTGTCGTCCAGCCGGCCCGCCAGCCCGAGCAACAGGTTGTGCAGCCGCAACGGCACCGCGAACCCGTCGCCCGCTGTTCCGTCGTGGACGTCCACCATCTGACCTTCTCCCTCCAGCTCCGGCAGGAGTGCCGTCACGCGGCGACGAGCCGGTGCCCGGTGTCGACCGCCCCGACGCAGACGAGCTCGGAACTCGCCAGTGCGGCGTGGTGGTACTCCGGCAGCTCGAACCGCGGCGGCAGCACCTCGACGCTGGGTTCCTCGTCCCCCAGCACCCGCAGGACCCGCTGCAGCTCCCCGGTCAGCCTCGGCAGCCCCGACAGGGCCGTGATCAACAGCACGCGCTTGGATTCCTCCCCCGTGCGCTGACGCCAGCTCTGCCGCACTTCACCGACGTCCGGCCGGCCCCGCAGGGTGGCGTGGACGAGCGCGGACACCGAGTCAACCGAGTTCACCTGATCGGGTGCACTCGGGGTGAATGTGTACCGGTTCTCGCCGACCTCGTCCACCCCCAGGGTCGAACTCACCTGGTGCCAGTCGGCGCCGTGGGGCACCAGCCCGGCCACGAGCAGGCGATACTCCGGCTGGTCGAGATCGATGTCGTGCTTGAGCAGCGTGCGCGGCAACGTTCGAGCCAAGGTCGACATCGCGCCCTCGCCCAGCCAGTCGCGGTAGCGCCAGAGCAGCCGGTCGGGCATGCGCCCGGCCAGCCGCAGCAGCAGCTCGTGGCATGCGGCCTCGATATCCGGGTCCATCAGCTCACCTCGACAATCAGTTCGACCTCGACCGGTGCCCCCAGCGGCAACTCGGCCACACCCACCGCCGAGCGGGCGTGCGCGCCCGCGTCGCCGAAAATCTCGCCGAAGAGCTCGGACGCGCCGTTGATCACGGCCGGCTGGCCGGTGAACCCCTCGGCGGACGCCACGAACCCGACGACCTTCACGATCCGGACAACCGATTCGAGACCGACCAGCGCGTCGACCGCCGCGATGGCGTTCAGCGCCGCCGTCCTGGCGTAGCGCTTGGCCTCCTCGGGGCTCACCTCGGCGCCGACCTTGCCGGTCGCGGCCAGCTGGCCGTCGACGAACGGCAACTGCCCCGAGGTGTACACCTGCGAACCGCTGCGCACGGCGGGCACGTAGGCCGCGACCGGCGCCGCGACGTCCGGCAGCTCGATGCCGAGTTCGGCCAGGCGCTCGCCCCAGCTCACGATTTGACCCGCTTGAGGTAGGCGACGTGCTGCTCCCCGCTCGGGTTCGGCAGCACGGTGACCAGCTCCCAGCCGTCCTCGCCCCACTGGTCGAGGATCTGCTTGGTCGCGTGGATCAGCAGCGGAACCGTGGCGTACTCCCACTTGGTGGCGCTCATGGGGGCCAATCTAGTGGTGATGGGAAGGTCTCCTCGCGGCGGCAGCGTGATCGCTGATTTACGCTGGATCGTGTGAGCACACCCCTGGCCGGATGGACCGACGAGCTCGCCCGCGCCCGGTTGCACTTCGTCACCGGCAAGGGCGGCACCGGCAAGACCACCTCGGCCGCGGCACTCGGCATCGCGCTGGCCAGCCACGGACGGCGCGTGCTGCTCGTGGAGGTGGAGGGCAGGCAGGGGTTCGCGCAGCTCTTCGACACCGAGCCGCTGCCCTACGCCGAGCAGCGGATCGCGTCGGTGCCCGGCGGCGGCGAGCTGCGGGCGCTGCACATCGACGTCGAGGCGGCGCTGCTCGAGTACTTCGAGATGTTCTACAACCTGGGCTTCGCGGGCCGGACCCTGCGGCGGATGGGCGCGATCGAGTTCGCGACCACGCTCGCGCCGGGCCTGCGGGACGTGCTGCTCACCGGCAAGATCAAGGAGTGCGTCGGGCGGACCGGTCCGGACGGCCGCCACGTCTACGACGCCGTCGTGGTCGACGCGCCGCCGACCGGCCGCGTGGTCAAGTTCCTCGACGTCACCAAGGCGCTCACCGACCTCGCCAAGACCGGCCCGATCCGCGGCCAGGCCGACGGCGTGGTGCGGCTGCTGCACTCCGAGGAGACCGTCGTGCACCTGGTGACGCTCCTGGAGGAGATGCCGGTGCGTGAAACCGTCGAGGCGGTCGCCGAACTGGACGGCGCCGACCTGCGGCCGGGTGCGGTGCTGGTCAACCGGGTGCGCCCGCCGCGGCTGCCGGCCCGGTCGGTCACGCCCGCCGCCGACGGCCGGGTGGACGCCTCACGCGTACGCACCGGGCTGGCCTCGGCCGGGCTCGACCTGCCGGAGGTCACGCTGGACGCGCTCGTCGCGGAGACGGTCGAGCACGCGATCCGGCTCGCCGCCGAGCAGCGCGCGCGGGAGCAGCTCGCCGAGGCGGACCTGCCGACGCTGGAGCTGCCGGAGGAGCCCGGCGGCATCGACCTCGCCGCCCTCTACGACCTCGCCGAGTCGCTGACCGAGCAGGGAGTGCGCTGATGACCGAGCGGCTCGACGTCGACGCGCTGATCGACGATCCGAAGACCCGCATCGTCGTGTGCTGCGGGTCGGGCGGGGTGGGCAAGACCACCACCGCGGCCGCGCTGGCGTTGCGGGCCGCCGAACGCGGACGGCAGACGGTAGTGCTCACGATCGACCCGGCGCGACGGCTCGCGCAGGCGCTCGGGCTGCGGGAGCTGGGCAACCACCCGCGGCAGGTGTCGGTCGCCGGGTTCGAACCCAAGGGCGAGCTGTGGGCGATGATGCTCGACATGCGGCGCACCTTCGACGACATGGTGCGCACCCACGCCGGGCCCGAACGCGCCGAAGCACTGCTCGCGAACCCCTTCTACCAGACCATTTCCACGTCGTTCTCCGGCACGCAGGAGTACATGGCGATGGAGAAGCTGGGCCAGCTCGCCGCCACCGACGAGTGGGACCTGATCGTCGTGGACACCCCGCCCAGCCGGTCCGCGCTGGACTTCCTGGACGCGCCGAGCCGCCTGTCCAGCGCGCTCGACGGACGCATGATCCGGCTGCTGACCGGCCCGGCGAAGGCGGGCGGCTGGGGTTTGCGGAAGGTGGTCAGCACCGGTTTCTCGATCTTCGCGAAGGCCGTGTCGACGATCATCGGCGGACAGCTGCTCGCCGACGCGTCCGCGTTCATGCAGGCGTTCGACAGCATGTTCGGCGGCTTCCGGGAACGCGCACGCAAGACGGCGGAGCTGCTGCGGTCGGCAGGCACGTCGTTCCTGGTGGTGGCCGCGCCGGAGCCGGACGCCCTGCGCGAGGCGAGCTACTTCGTGGAACGGCTGGGCGGCGAGAACATGCCGCTGGCCGGGCTGGTCGCCAACCGCACCCACCCGGTGCTGGCGGACCTGTCGGCCACGGCGGCGCTGTCCGCCGCCGAGAAGCTGGAGTCGAGCGCACCACTGGCCACGGCCGTGCTGCAACTGCACGCGGACCGGGTCGCGCTGGCGGCCAGGGAGAAGCGCCTGCTGGCGCGCTTCACACGCGCGCATCCCGGAGTCCCCCTGGTCGAGGTGCCCGCGCTCCCCAGCGACGTGCACGACCTCGGGGGTCTCCGGGAAATCGGCGACCGATTGTCGTCGCGCGAGGTCTAGGACGCCGCTTCGGCGAAGTCCTTGCGCGCCGAGTCGAGCAGCTCGGACCACGACTCGACTTCGGGACGCCGGCGCAGCAGTGCGCGGCGTTCCCGCTCGGTCATGCCGCCCCAGATGCCGAAGCTGATCCGGTTGTCCAGCGCCTCGGCCAGGCATTCGGTGCGGACCGGGCACCCCATGCAGACCAGTTTGGCCCGGTTCTGGTCGGCGCCGCGAACGAACAGCTCATCCGGATCCGCCTCCCGGCAGAGGGCGCGGATGCGCCAGCTCTGTGGTGTGGATTCCATCCCCCAAGCTCCCCTCGTGATGTTCCGGCTCACCCGGAGCCTCCCCGGCTCCGCAACTACGTGAGACGTTGACGGACTGTAGAGGCCGACGGTTCCCGCCGCCAAGGGCCCGATGGAAATTCGTTACCGGAATACGTCGCGAACCCGGCGTTCCCGTGGTATTCACACGACGCGGCGCGGCGCGGGAACATCCGTTCCCACTACTCTGGCGGTGTGCGCAAGACGGATGGTCTGTTCAAGCTGGTCGGCCTGTGCCTGCTCGCGGGAATCCTCGTCGCCGGGGTGTTGTTCCCGATCGTCGGCGCGGCGGGGGTCGCGTCGAACCGGGCGAGCGAGACGGTCGACAGCATGTCCGCCGAGCTGGCGAACGTCCCGCCGCCGCTGGTCACCACGATCACCGACTCGGCCGGCAACCAGATCGCCACCCTCTACGACCAGTACCGCATCCCGACGGCGGGCGACGAGATCAACGACGCCATGAAATGGGCACTGGTCTCGACCGAGGACCGGCGGTTCTACGAGCATCACGGCGTCGACTGGAAGGGCACCCTTCGCGCCGCGCTGAGCAACAGCGCCGGGGGCGACACCCAGGGCGCCTCGACGCTCACCCAGCAGTACGTCAAGAACTACCTGATCAACGTGATCTACCGGGACGACGAGGTGGGCCAGCAGAAGGCCCAGGAGCAGTCGATCGCCCGCAAGCTCAAGGAAGCGCGGATCGCGATCCAGCTCGAAAACCAGATGAGCAAGGACCAGATCCTCGCCAGCTACCTCAACGTCGTCGAGTTCTCCCGCAAGATCTACGGCGTCGGCGCGGCCGCGCAGGCCTACTTCAACACCACGGCGGACAAGCTGTCGGTCACCCAGTCCGCGCTGCTCGCCGGCATGGTCAACAACCCGCCGTTCTACGACCCGTGGAACCACCCGGAGCGCGCCACCGAGCGCCGCAACCTGGTACTGGACCGCATGGTGGACAACCTGAAACTGTCCAAGGCCGACGCCGAGCGCATGAAGACCGAGCCGTTGGGCGTCGTGCCGGGCGGACCGTCCAAGCCGGCCTCGAACTGTGTCGGCGCCGGACCGGAGAACGGGTTCTTCTGCCAGTACGTCGAGGACTATCTGCTGCAGCACGGCATGGACAAGGACGACCTCTACAGCGGCGGCTACACCATCCGCACCACGATGGACCAGCGCGCCAACCACGAGGCGAAGATGTCCGCGCAGACCCAGGTGAGCAAGACGCAGAAGAACGTCGCGAACACCCTGTCACTGGTGCGCCCCGGCAAGGACCGGCACGAGGTGGTCGCGCTCGCCGCGAACCGCGACTACGGAACGGACGCCAGCGCCGGGCAGACGACTTACGCGTTGCCCTCCGGTGTGTACAACACCGGCGGCGCCGGGTCGAGCTACAAGATCTTCACCTCGGCGGCGGCGATCCAGAACCGGGTCATGGGCATCTACGACACGTTCCAGGTGCCGAACTTCTATGTGTCCAACGTGTTCACCGGTGGCGCCACGCGATGTCCGACGGTGGCGCTGGGAACCCGCGCGTACTGCCTCAGCAACGCCACCGACTACGAGGGCGGCACGCGGACGATGACCCTGCAGCAGGGTCTGCAAACCTCACCCAACACCGCGTTCGTCATCCTTGAGGAACGCACCGGCATGGGGCCGATCGTCGATATGGCGAGCAAGCTCGGCCTGCGCGAGACGATGACGCGCACCATCGGTGGCGGCTCGGTCAAGCCCGACTCGGAGACCTACAACGAGACCAAGACGCAGACCGCGTACTTCGGGCCGACGGACAAATCGCCCGGCCAGGGTTCGTTCACGCTGGGCGTGTCGGCGACCAGCAACCTGGAGATGGCCAACGTCGCCGCGACCATCCTCAGCGGCGGCAAGTGGTGCCCGCCGACCCCGATCGCCCAGGTGCAGGACCGGGACGGCAAACCGATCCCGATCAGCGAGGAGCCGTGCGAGCAGGTCATGGACGAGGGCGCCGCGAACACCCTCGCGGTCGGCATGAGCAAGGACGACCAGCCGGGCGGCACCTCCGCCGCGGCCGCGCAGCAGGTCGGCTGGACCCGCCCGATGATCGGCAAGACCGGCACCACGCAGAGCAACGGTTCGGCGGCATTCATCGGCGGCACCCCGCAGCTCGCGGGCGCCGCCATGGTCTTCCGCCCCGAGGGTGGTAGCGGCGGCCTGTGTGACGGCGGCCCGGGCAATGTCTCGACCTGCAGCAGCGGCAACATGTTCGGTGGCAAGACACCCGCACGGACGTGGTTCGGCGCGATGAGCAAGATCCTCGGCCCCAACGACCCGGCCCTGCCGCTCCCGCCATCGGACCCGAGATACGAACGAGTCCGCTGACTCGACCGGGGTGCTCACCTTCGCGGTGAGCACCCCGTCTCGTTTCCGGCGCCCGAGGGCGCTTCTCCCGCCGTTCGACCGGTGCCCGAAGCGCACCACCGACCCGTATCCTGGGTCAGGTGAGCACGGACCGTGACAGCAGCCACATCCTGACCGCCAAACGCCTCGCCGCGGGAACGGTCGCCCTCGGGGCCGCCACCTTCGGATACGCGTCCGGCATCGAGCGGCGCCACTTCGTCCTGCGCACCGCCGAACTGCCCGTCCTGGAACCCGGCGCCCGGCCGATGCGCGTCCTGCACGTGTCCGATCTGCACATGCTGCCCGGTCAGCACCTCAAACAACGCTGGGTCGCCGCACTCGACCGGCTCGAACCCGACCTCGTCGTCAACACCGGCGACAACCTCGCCCACCCCAAAGCCGTCCCCGCCGTCCTGCGCGCACTCGGCCCGCTCCTCGACCGGCCCGGCGTGTTCGTCTTCGGCAGCAACGACTACTACGCCCCCAAACCCAAAAACCCCGCCCGATACCTCATGCCCCGCGGCAAGAAGAAACGCATCCACGGACGCAAACTCCCCTGGCGGGACCTCCGCGCGGCCTTCGTCGAACACGGCTGGCAGGACCTCACCCACACCCGCCACACCCTGACCATCGCGGGCCAGACCGTGTTCGCCGCCGGCCTCGACGACCCCCACCTCCGCCGCGACCGCTACGGCGAGATCGCCGGCCCCGCCGAAGCCGCCACCCTCCGCCTCGCCGTCACCCACTCACCCGAACCACGCATCCTCGACCCCTTCGCCTCCGACGGCTACGACCTGGTCCTGGCAGGCCACACCCACGGCGGCCAACTCCGCATCCCCGGCATCGGCGCACTCGTCACCAACTGCGAACTCGACCGCAGCCGCGCCCGAGGCGCCTCCCGCTGGGGCGCCCGCATGTGGCTCCACGTGTCCGCGGGCCTCGGCACCTCACCGTATGCCCCCGCCCGCTTCGCCTGCCCACCAGAAGCCACCCTGTTGACGCTGGTAGCCCGAGGCAAGACGGCGCACAACCCCACCAACCCAACCCCCCGCAAAGCCCCCCGCGCCATCCGCTAAACTCTTCTTCGACCCGCTCAGCAGTACATCGGGGTGTGGCGCAGCTTGGTAGCGTGCCTCGTTCGGGTCGAGGAGGTCGTGGGTTCAAATCCCGCCACCCCGACGGTTGGGTCTGGGTCCTCCGTGTCCGCTCGCAAGCTCGCGGACCGGGGGACCCAACCTCATTGCACTGGGGGTCGAACCCCCAGACCCCCGCCAGGGGGCAAGCCCCCTGGCCCCCCGCGGCGAAGCTTCGCTCGCCTGAGAGCCGCGAGTAGCGCGTGCCGCGGAGCGGCATCCGCGCTGTTTACCTCTTGGGACCGGGTCCTCCGTGTCCGCTCGCAAGCTCGCGGACCGGGGGACCCAACCTCATTGCACTGGGGGTCGAACCCCCAGACCCCCGCCAGGGGGCAAGCCCCCTGGCCCCCCCCCGCGGCGAGGCTTCGCTCGCCGATCTGTCGCGAGGCGCCTTGGCACCTCAGTCGCCTTCTCAAAAAAGAAGTTCTTTGGACCGGCGGCCGTGTGCGCGGGGGACCACCCCACCAACCACACCCCCGCCGGGCCCGATCCCCAGCTGAAATTGGTTGGCGAGTCGTCGGGTCAAGGTACTCTTTCCCGCCTTGACGCGGCGGCTCGGCAACCGAACACTCAACGGGAGGGGCCGGTGGGGGTGGCGCCGGGCGTAGCGGAGCGAAGCCCGGCGCTCAAGACACGCGCGTAGCGGAGCAACCCGCGTAGCGGCTACTTACTCGCAAGCAACTCAAGCCAGTACTGCGAAAACTCCCCATCCCCGCCATGCGACCAAGCCCAGGCGGAACGAGCGGCCGAGGCGAGCTGGTCCCGGTCCCGCGGGAGCTCACCGAGAGCGGCATCAAGGCGCGATTCCACATACCGTGCCAGAGCCCGGTAGGACATGTCCGGCCGGAACCGGCCGTGCGTCCGCACCTCCCGGAAACCGGCCGAGGATACCCAGGAAGCAACATGCTTACCGGCAAAGGGATCCCCACCGGCACGACGACGCAGCAGGTAGTGGCCCCGCAAGGCGGCGGTGACGTTCGCGGTAGCCGGGCGCAACCGCGCCCGCGACCAGTCCGAAGTGGACAAAGCAAGTGTGCCACCCGGCCGCAGCACCCGGCGCATCTCCGACAACACCTCAGCAGGCCGCGCGAGGTGCTCGAACAACGCGTGCGCGAACACCAGGTCCACGCTCTCGTCCCCCACCGGTAACGCGTACGCGTCCCCGGCCACGAACTCCACTTTGGACCCAGCCGCGAAGAAGCCCGGCTCGCGGTCGACGCCCAGCACGTTGCCACGCCCCGCGATGGTGGCGAAACCCGCGGTGATCGTGCCCGGGCCGCACCCCACGTCGAGCACCCGCATGCCCGGCCGCAGCAGGCGCAACACGAACTCCGCGCGATCGGCGGCGGTCCGCGATCTCATCATCGCCAGCGCGTCCTGCGCGAACCCGGGCGCGTATCCCTCCAGCACACGCACACGGTACGGGCAGAAGCTGGCAGGATCGAGGGGTGACTACCCAGCACCCGCCCGCGAACATCCCCGACCGCCTCTTCGCCGACGCCGAGGCCGAGTCCCGCTGGCGCGCCCGGTTCCACGCGCCGCGCGTGTCGGTGCCGGACTGGGCCCTCGACGCGCCCCAGCACAACATCTACGTCTCCAACGCCAGCGGCGTCTGGGAGGTCTACTCCTGGGACCGCGAGACCGGCGAACACCGCCAGGTCACCGACCGCCCCAACGGCACACTGCACGCCACCACCTCCCCCGACGGCTCCGCGATCTGGTGGTTCAACGACACCGACGGTGACGAGTTCGGCACCTGGATGCGTCAGCCGTTCGACGGCGGCGCGGCCGAACCCGCCCTGCCCGACGTCCACGCCGGCTACCCGGCCGGACTCGAAATCGGGCACCACGTCACCGCCACCGGCGTCTCCACCGACGACGGCAGCGAGCTGTTCGCCACCCGCGACGGCCGGACCACCCGGTTCTACGCCCACGAGCAGGACGCCGGCATCGCCGCGCTGTCCCGCGACGAGACGCTGCTGGCCATCTCCCACGCCGAGCACGGCGACTCCCGCCACCCCGCGGTCCGCGTCCTGGACACCACCGGCTTCGAAGCCGTCGCGGACAAATGGGACGGCGAGGGCAAGGGCCTCACCCCGTTGGAGTTCTCGCCCGTCGCCGGTGACCAGCGGATGCTCGTCCTGCACGAACGCCGCGGCCGCGAGGAGCTGCTGGTGTGGGACGTCGCGGCAGGCACCGAACAGGAGCTGGACCTCGGCCTGCCCGGCGAGGTCGTCGCGACCTGGTACCCGAAGGCCGACGCGCTGCTCGTCGTGCACTTCCACGAGGCACGCAGCTCACTGCACCGCTACGACCTGACCACCCGCGAACTGTCCGCTGTGGACACCCCGCCCGGCCGCATCGGTGGCGCCGGGGTCCGCCCGGACGGCACCGTCGAGTACTCCTGGTCCAGCGCCGCCGAACCGTCCGTGATCCGCGCCCGCGCGGCCGACGGCACCGACACCGTGCTGCTCACCCCGCCCGGCGACCCCGCGCCCGGATCGGCGCCGGTCACCGACGCGTTCGTCGAGGGCGCGGGTGGCCGCGTGCACGCGCTGGTCGCCCGGCCGCTCGACGCCCCGGACGGTCCGCTGCCCACGGTGTTCACCCTGCACGGCGGACCGCACGCGGCCGACGAGGACCGCTTCTCCGCCTACCGCGCCGTGTGGCTGGACGCCGGGTTCGCCGTCGTCGAGGTCAACTACCGCGGCTCCACCGGTTACGGCTCGGCGTGGCGCGACGCGATCGAGGGCCGCCCCGGTCTGACCGAACTGGAGGACGTCGCCGCGGTCCACGACTGGGCCGTGGAAAGCGGCCTGAGCGATCCGGCGCGCACGGTGGTCTCCGGCGCATCGTGGGGCGGATATCTGACGCTGCTCGCGGTGGGCACGCAGCCCGACCGCTGGGCCGCCGGTGTGGCGAGTGTGCCGGTCGCGGACTACGTGGCCGCCTACGAGGACGAGATGGAGCAGCTGCGCCAGTTCGACCGCGCCCTGTTCGGCGGCTCACCCGAGGACGTGCCCGCCGTGTACCGGGAGTGTTCGCCGCTCACCTACGTCGACGCGGTCAAGGCACCCGTGCTGGTGCTCGCGGGCGACAACGACCCGCGCTGCCCGATCCGGCAGATCGAGAACTACCTGGAGCGGCTGGCCAAGCGCGACCTGCCGTACGAGTTCTACCGCTACGACGCCGGGCACGGTTCACTCGTGATCGCCGAAACGATCAAGCAGACCGCGGCCGAGGTGCATTTCGCCATGAAGGCGGTCGGCCTGGCCCAGTGACCCGGAAACAGCGGAAGGCCCTCGCCCCATCCGGACGAGGGCCTTCCGCGGGCACCGGTCAGGCGGTCTGCGCCTGCCACATCCAGTGGGCCTTCTCCAGCGCCTGGGTGATTTCGATGAACAGGTCCTGGGTGACCAGGTCGCTCTTGTCCGTCTCGTCGATGCGCTTGCGCATGCGCTGGATCAGGTCGGCGAGGATGTTCACGATGTTCTCTATCGTGGCCTCGACGTTCTGCCAGTTGTCGGGGTACTCCGGCAGGCCGGAGCTCTCCACGATGGTCTTCGCCTTGCCGTTGGGCGAGATGCCGATCGCGTTGGCGCGCTCGGCGACCTCGTCGGTGTAGTTGCGCGCGGTGTCCACCAGCTCGTCGAGCTGGAGGTGCACGCTGCGGAAGTTGGAGCCGACCACGTTCCAGTGCGCCTGCTTGGCGATCAGGTGCAGATCGACGAGGTCCACCAGCGCGGCTTGCAGCGCGTTACCGGTGATCTCCTTGTCGGCGGGGCTGAGCGGGCTCTTGATGGGTGCGTTCGCCATCGAAAAGATCCTCCTTGTCCGAACTTTCGTCAGGTCGTCGCGGTGACCTCGACCTGGATGTTTCCCCTGGTGGCGCGAGAATAAGGACACACCTGGTGCGCCTGCGCCGCAAGTTCACCGGCCTTGTCCTGCTCCATCCCCGGCAGGTGGGCCACCACCTTCACGGCCAGTTCCAGGCCCTGCCCCTCGCGGCCGATCCCGACCTCGGCGGTGACGGTCGACTCACCCAGGCTCACCTCGGCCTTGCGGGCCACGAGCTGCAGCGCGCTGTGGAAGCAGGCCGCGTAGCCCGCCGCGAACAGCTGCTCGGGGTTGGTCAGCTCACCACCCGGCCCGCCCATCTCCTTCGGCACGGCCAGCCGTTCGTCGATGACGCCGTCGGACGAGGTCACCTCGCCGTTGCGGCCGTCACCCCGTGCGGTCGCGACCGCCGTGTACACCGGTTCCACGTCTGTCCCTCCTGGCGGCAGGTGTCAGCCGGTGGATACCCCGGGCCGGGGCGAACCAACCCTTCAGCGGCGGGCGCGGGCGAACTCCACGACCTGCCTGCCGATGAGCTCGAGCGTGGTCACGGCCTTCTCCTCGGAAGCGCCCCCGACCTCGTCGAACTTGACCTCGGCGGAGTTGACCGAGCCGCCGAGCGGTGTCGGCCAGCCACGCAGCGCGTGGGTGATGGTGCGCAGCTGGTCGAGGGTGGTCACGGCGGCCTGCCAGCCGAACGCGACGGCGGCCAGGCCGACCGCGCGTCCGTCCAGGTAGGGGCGGGTGTCCGGGCGCAGGTCCTCGACGTAGTCCAGGGCGTTCTTGATCAGGCCGGACAGCGCGCCGTGGTAGCCGGGCGAGACGATGATCACACCGTCGGCCCCGCGCAGCGCCTCGACCAGGCGGACGGCCTGCGGGGTGCGCTCCTCCAGTGCCGAATCGTAGAACGGCAGCACGAGGTCTTCACCGGTCAGGGCGAGCGTTTCGGCCCCGGCCGCGGCCGCGCTGTCCAGCGCGATGCGCAGTGCGCGCTCGGACTGGGAGCCCGGGCGCAGGGAGCCGCCGATTCCGACCACGTTGATCGCCGCACTAGTCACGTCTTCGAGGCTAACCCCTCCACCTAAGTAGAGGACCACGTTCTGGGACGGAGGCACCGGTCACACCTGGCCAGCGTGCCTACCCGCGAGTAACGTCACGGGCCATGGCGACCTCACTGCAGAGCCGCGTCGAAGCCGCCGCGGCTCAACTGATCTTCGGGCTCCCCGCGCCGGTGCGACGGCTCATCGCGGGCCGCGCGATCCGGCTGGACGGGCAGGAGCTGGCGCTGGACGCGCAACTGCTGTTGCGGCTCCAGCAGATCTCCCGGGTCAGCATGGCCGCGGGCACGCCGGAGATCGCCCGGCAGCGGATCCTCGACTCCGGCCACCTGGTCAGCGGCACACCGATCGAGCCGGTCCACACCCGGGAAGTCGTGATCCCGGCCGAACACGGGCCGCTCCCGGCCACGCTGTACGTGCCGGAGGGCATCCCGTCGCCATCGCCGCTGCTGGTGTTCTTCCACGGCGGCGGCTGGGTGGTCGGCAGCCGCGCCAGCCACGACAACGCGGCCCGCTACTTCGCCAAGCAGGCCGGGGTCCGGGTGCTGTCGGTCGAGTACCGGCTCGCCCCGGAGAACCCGTTCCCGGCGGCGCCGGAGGACGCCGTCACCGCGTTCGACTACGCCCACGCGAAGGCCACGGACCTGGACGTCGACCCGGACCGCATCGCGGTGGGCGGGGACAGTGCGGGCGGCAACCTCGCCGCGGTGACGGCACAGGTCACGACGGCCCGTGGTGGCGCGGCACCGGTGTTCCAGCTGCTGCTCTACCCGAGTGTCGACGCGAGCAGGCGGCGCCGGTCACGGGAGGTCTTCGGCAGGGGCTTCTTCCTCACCGACGCCGACATGACGTGGTTCGCCGACCACTACGCGCCCGCCGGCGTGGACCGGACCGATCCGCGGTTGTCCCCGTTGCTGACCGAGGACTTCACTGGCCTGCCGCCCGCCTACGTGGCGACGGCCGGTTTCGACCCGCTGCGCGACGAGGGTGAGGAGTACGCGGCGAAGCTGCGTGCCGCGAACGTGCCGGTGACGTTGAGCCGTCAGCGTGACCTGATCCACGGGTACATGAACTTCCTCGGCGTCGGCAAGCGCTTCCGGGAAGCGGCCTCCGAGGCGGCGGGCGCGCTGCGTCTCGGCCTGCGGGCGTGAAAAAGGACCGGGGTCCGATGTGGATGTCCACACCGGACCCCGGTCACCCCCTGCCGGGTGGTTGTTCAGGCCACCGGAACCGGCACCGGAACCGGTAGCGGCGGAGCTGCGCCGAGCAGCGAAGCGAGGAGGCTGGTCACGGTCTTCAACAGGTTCTTGAGCAGGTTGCTGACGAGGTTCAGCGGCGGCGGCAGGTCCGGGATCTCCGGCACCGGCGGCAGCTGGCGCGCCTCGCTCGCCTTCGACGGGTCGGCCAGGATGCGGCTCGCTTCGCTCGCGTAGTCGTTGCCCGCGGCTGCGGTCTGCTGGGCGTCGGACTGAATCTGGTACTTCTGGCCCGCGGCGAGGTCGCCGAGCAGCGGGCTCATCTGGCCGAGCGAACGCTGGGTGGCGGGCACGTCGGCAGCGTAGGCGGCCGTGGCCAGCTGGTCGCGCAGCTGGAGGACCTGTTCTCCGGCGGCCTGCGTGCTGGACGTGCCCTTTCCGCCGGCCGCGGCGACGCCGGCGCCGGAGAGCGCCAGCACGCTGCCTGCCACCGCGACCGCGATGGCCCTGGCGAACTTGCCTTTCATTTCAACCTCCTGGCCTCGGTGGACCTGTCAGGCTCAGGAGTACCTGCCTAGTTGATCTCCCACCACTCGAACGCCCAAGGCCGTTCACGTGCCGGATCCGGGTGACGGCGGCAAACCCCCGCATCTGATGAACGCCGGGCCCTTGCTGATCGCCCGGTTGATCAAGATTTTGACGACCAAGTATTGCCCTGAGTGTCCCGCTCACCCACCGGTGGCGCGAAACTCACCCGAACCGCTGCTTCCGACCTCCGGGCGACGCACGTCACCCACGTCACCCCGTCCGCCGACGGCAAGACCGGAATCCGGTGTGGACGTCCACACCGGATTCCGGTCTCCCTGCTCGGGGGCTCAGACGGCCGGGACCTGCAACGCGGGCGGCGGGGTGCCGGTCAGCGCGTTCAACAGCTCCGTGAGCTTTTCGATGAGCGTCCGGAGCAGGTCCGCGACGATGTCCAGCGGCGGCGGCGGGCTCTGCAGCGGCGACGTCGAGGGCACCTGCTTGATCGTGGCCGCCTGAGCCGGGTCGGCGATGATCCGGCTCGCGTTGGTGGCGTCGTCCCGGGCGGACGCCGCCGTTTGCCGTGCGTCGGACTGGATCTGGTACTGCTGACCCGCGGCGAGGTCGCCGAGCAGTGGGCTCACCTGCCCCAGCGCACGCTGGGTGCCCACCACATCAGCCGAATAGGCCGAGTCGACGAGCTGCGTGCGCATCTGGAGCAACTGCTCACCGGCGGCCTGTGTGCTGGACGTGCCCTTCCCGTCGGCGACGGCCATCGTGGCGCCACCCAGCGCCAGAACACTGCCTGCCACCGCCACGGCGACGATCCGGGCGAACTTCCCTCGCATTTTCCCTACCTCCTGGCCTGACGCACCCTTGCCCGATGCCCAGAGGTACCAACGGTGTTCGCCACTCACCCATCCGCCACTCGGATGGGGACCGGCGGTCCTTCACGTGCAGGGATTCCGGCGCGGGTGAAACCGCCCGAAAGGTGCGATCGGTGGAGGTTTCGGCGTTCCGGGGTGGGATGGAATGCATGCGGTGGGTGACTGGATGCTTCTTCCGCGATGCAGCAGCCGCTCGTTCAGGTGTTTCTCGTAGCCGCTACGCGGGTTTCCCAAGCGCCGAGCTCGCAAGCTCGCAACGGATTGCCCCTCCCGGACCCGATCGTTCAGTGTTTTGGCGATCGAGCAGACCGCCAACGACGGCTGGGGATCGGTTGCGGGAGAGGAAAGCCCGGCAGACACAGTGCCGGATCACTTGCCGTTGCCGGGCGCCGCCCCGGAGCAGCCAACACGCCGCCGGGAACGGCAAACACGGTGCCCGGAGCGGCAAACACGGCGCGGCGCGCGGCGTGTTGGCCGCTCCGGCTGGCGTGTTGGCCCTTCCGGGCGGCGTGTTTGCTCTTCCGGGCGGCGTGTTGGCTCTTCCGGGCGGCGTGTTTGCTCTTCCGGTACACCACTCACCTGCACAACCGCCGCCCGGCAACGGAACCCGACCCGACAGCCGCCCCAGCCCTCCCCCGCACCCCGATACACAGCCCAGTTCTGCGGCCGATCAGGCGGAGTCAAGGTACTCTTTCCCGCCTTGACACCGCCTGCTCGGCCGCAGAAACAGATGAAAAATCGGGGCGGCCCAATCGGGGCGTAGCGAAGCGAAGCCGGCGCTCCCAGCCGCGCGCAGCGCAACAACCCGCGTAGCGCCCACCCGACGAAAAGCGGCCCGGCGAGACCACATTGGACTTACCGGGCCGCGTACTCCGTGGTGGGAGAGAACTACTTGCCGAACGCCTCGGCAACCTTGTCGCCCAGGGTCTTGTCCACGTTGCGCCAGTACTCGAACACCCGCTCCAGCACCGGTTCCGAAACGCCGCCCTTCGCGTGGCCGATGATGTTCTGCGCGAGCCGCTCACGCTGCTCGTCGTCCATCACCTTGCGTACCAACGTTCCCGCCTGGCCGAAGTCGTCGTCCTCGGCGTGCAGCTTGTAGGCGCTGCGGATGACCTCGTCCTCGACACCGTAGGCCGAGGCGGTCTCACCGGCGTACGCCGCGTCAGCGTGCGGGCCGCCGAACGAGTTCGGTGCGTACACCGGGTTGCCCGGGTTGCGGTAGGCCATCGCGCCGTCGCGGGAGTAGGTGTTCACCTCGGACTTGGGCGCGTTCACCGGCAGCTGCGCGAAGTTCGCGCCGATCCGGTAGCGGTGCGCGTCCGGGTAGGCGAACAGCCTGCCCTGCAGCATCTTGTCCGGCGACGGGCCGATGCCGGGCACCAGGTTCGTCGGCGCGAAGGCGGCCTGCTCGATCTCCGCGAAGTAGTTCGACGGGTTGCGGTCGAGCACGTACCGGCCGACCTTGATGAGCGGGTAGTCGGCGTGCGGCCACACCTTCGTCAGGTCGAACGGGTTGAACCGGTAGTCCGCCGCCTCCGCGTACGGCATGACCTGGACGTAGAGCGTCCAGCTGGGGTGGTTGCCCTGCTCGATCGCGGTCCACAGGTCGCGGATGTAGAAGTCCGAATCCGCGCCCGCGATGCGGTCGGCCTCGTCCTGCGGCAGGTAGCCGATGCCCTGGTCGGTCTTGAAGTGGTACTTCACCCAGAACTTCTCGCCGCCCGCGTTCTCCCACAGGTAGGTGTGCGAGCCGAAACCGTCCATCTCACGCCAGTTCGACGGGATGCCGCGGTCGCCCATCAGCCAGGTGACCTGGTGCGCCGACTCCGGGCGCAGGGTCCAGAAGTCCCACTGGATGTTGTGGTCGCGCAGGTGGTTGTCGGCGCGGCGCTTCTGCGAGTGGATGAAGTCCGGGAACTTGATCGGATCGCGGATGAAGAACACCGGCGTGTTGTTGCCGACGAGGTCGTAGTTGCCCTGCGAGGTGTAGAACTTCACGGCGAACCCGCGCGGGTCGCGCCAGGTGTCGGGCGAACCGTTCTCGCCTGCCACCGACGAGAACCGGATGAGGCTTTCGGTGCGGGCACCCGGCTGGAACAGGGCGGCCTTCGTGAACTGGCTGACGTCCTCGGTGACCTCGAGGAAACCGAACGCACCGCCGCCCTTCGCGTGCACCACGCGCTCCGGGACGCGCTCGCGGTTGAAGTGCGCGTTCTTCTCGATGAGGTAGTGGTCCTGCAACAGGATCGGGCCGTTGGCGCCGATCGTCAGCGAATCGTTGTCGCTGGCGACCGGGATGCCGACGTTGTTGGTGGTCGGCTTCGTCACGCCGACACCTCCTTGTCGTGGTGGATGGTGGAACAGGCCGGACACAGACCCCAGAAGACGACCTCCGCCTCCTCCACCACGAAACCCGCGGTGTCGGACGGCGCCAGGCAGGGCGCGGCACCGTGGACGCAGTCGACGTCCTCGGCCCGGCCACAGCCGCGGCAGACGAGGTGGTGGTGGTTGTCCCCGGTTCGCGTCTCGAACCGGGCCGGGTGACCGGCCGGTTCGATGCGCCGCACCAGCTCCGCGTTCGCGCAGGCACGCAGGACGTCGTAGACCGCCTGGGCCGACACGGAACCGAGCACCACACGAACACCCGCCGTGACCTGCTCGGCGGTGCTGTGCGGATGCCCGGCGAGCCACTCCAGCACGGCGACCCGCGGAGCGGTGATCCGCAGGCCGGCGGCTTTGAGCTGGTCCCGCACGGGGCTGACTGGGTGAGGCATCGACATCCACAGTGCCCGCTAATCTGGAATCAGTCAAGAAAAAATCTGGAACGACTCCAGACAACTCACCACTCCGGGTGACCTCGCCCCAGGTCGGCCGCAGAAAAGGACTTGCACGCCCGTGCCAAAGTGGGAGCGTGCCCCTCCAGCCGTACCGCCGCGTCCTCGCCGTGCCCGGCGTGCCGACGGCGATGCTGCTGTTCTTCCTCACCCGCCTGCCGATGACGGCCACCGGCATCACGCTGACGCTGCACGTGGTCAGCGACCTCGGCCGCGGCTACGGGCAGGCCGGCCTGGTCGGCACCGCGACGATGCTCGGCAGCGCGCTCGGCGCCCCGCTGGTCGGCCGGATGATCGACCGCCACGGCCTGCGCCCGGTGACCGCGGTCTGCGGTTCGACGTCGGCGGTGTTCTGGCTCGCGACCCCGCACCTGCCGTACGCGGCGCTGCTCGCGACGGCACTGCCCGCGGGGATGCTCGTGCTGCCCGCCAGCTCGATCGCCCGGCAGGTCCTCACCGCGCTGGTGCCGCCGGAGTCGCGGCGCTCGGCGTACTCGCTCGACTCGGTCCTGCTCGAAGCCTCGTTCATGATCGGGCCGAGCGCCGGGATCGCCCTGTCCACGCAGGTGTCCTCGACGCTCGCGCTGAGCGGGATCGGCGTGTGTTTCGGCCTCGGGACTCTCGCGCTGTACTGGTTCGACCCGCCTGTCCGGCACGAGGCCGAGGCGGTCAGCGCGGAGCGGCCGCCGATGCGCGAATGGCTCACGCCGCGGCTCGTCGGCGCCCTGCTGGTCGCCGCGGGCGCGTTGTTCTGCCTGATCGGCACGGAACTGGCGACGCTCGCCGCGCTGCGGTCGACCGGCGAGGTGGGCTGGACGGGCGTCGTGATCGCGGTGATGTGTGTCGCGTCGGTGATCGGCGGGGTCGTGCACGGCGCGGTCCGGCGGTCGCTGTCGCAGGCGCGGCTCATGCTGCTGCTGACCGTGCTCGTGATCCCGGTCGGGTTCGCCACCGGGCTGCCGTGGTGGCTGCTGGCGCTCGCGCTGGTGCCGACGAACCTGGCCTGCGCGCCGACGCTCGCCTCCACCGCGGAGGAGATCACCGGCCTCGCGCCGCCTCGGGTTCGCGGTGAGGCGATGGGCCTGCTCGACTCGGCGACCCGGCTCGGCATGGCCGCGGGCAGCCCGGTGGTCGGGTTCGTGATCGACCACAGTGGCCCCGGCTGGGGTTTCGCGGCGGCAGGCGTGTTCGGGCTCGGGTTCGCGCTGGTGGCGTTCGCGCTGCGCCGTCGCACGGTCCACGCGCCCGCTGCGGCTGCGCTGTGAATGACCGGTTTGACCGGTAAGTGAGGAACGCAGGCGGTGTGATCACGCGTTGGCGTAGACATGAGGACCACCGGCACCGCACTGGAGATGTCGATCGGACCGCGGGCGCTGCTCGTCATCGCCGGGCTGCCGGGCTCGGGCAAGAGCACCCTGCTGCGCAGCACACAGGCCAGTCGCCCGGTCGAGGTCCTCGACTCCGACCAGATGCGGGACCGGCTCGCCGCCGCCCTGCCGCCGGGCACGCCGTACCGCCGCTACCGCCCGGCGGTGCACGTCCTGCACCGGCTGCGCGTGGTGCTGGCCGCGATCCGCACGCCCGGCCCGGTCGTCGTGCACGATCCGGCGACCGGCGCGGCGACCAGGGCGTGGCTGGTGCTGACCGGGCTGCTCACCGGACGGCGACGGCACCTCCTGTGGGTGGACTGCACGCCGGAGGAGGCGCTGACCGGACAGCGGACGCGCGGCCGCGTGCTGCGGTCGGCGTCGTTCTGCCGCCACCTCCGGCGGCTGCCGCGCGTGCGTGCCCTGCTCACCGAAGGCAAGCGCCGCGGCTGGAACGAACTCACCGTCATCGACCGTGACACCGCCGCCCGCGGCCTGCACCTGATCGTCGCCTGACCCGCGCGCCGCCCCGAGCGGCCAACACGCCGACCGGGACGGCCAACACGCGGACCGGAGCGGCAAACACGACGACCGGAGCGGCAAACACGACGACCGGAGCGGCAAACACGGCGACCGGGGCGGCCGACGCGGCGCGGGTCAGGCGATGGCGTTCAGTTCGGTGAGGGCGTCGGCGGGCAGCTCCAGCGTGGCGGCCGCGACGTTTTCGCGGAGGTGCGCCGCGGAGGAGGTGCCCGGGATGAGCAGGATGTTCGGCGAGCGCTGCAGCAGCCACGCCAGCGCGACGGCCATCGGGGTCGTGCCGAGGCGGGCGGCGACGTCATCGAGCGTCTTCGACTGCAGCGGCGAAAAACCGCCGAGCGGGAAGTACGGCACGTACGCGATGCCCTGCGCGGCCAGCGAGGCGACCAGGTCGTCGTCCTCGCGGTGGGCGACGTTGTAGCCGTTCTGCACGCACACGACCGGCGCGATCGACTGCGCCTGCGCCACCTGCTCCGCGTTGACCGTGCTGATTCCGAGGTACTTGATCAGCCCCTCCTGCCGCATCTCGGCGAGCGCGGTGAACGGCTCGGCGATCGAGCCGGGCACCGCCGAGTGCCCGTCGTCGCCACCACCGACGCGCAGGTTGACCACGTCGAGCGCGTCGACGCCGAGGTTGCGCAGGTTGTCGTGGACCTGGGCACGCAGCTGTTCGGGCGAGCGCTCGTGCACCCAGCCGCCGTCGGCGTCGCGCACCGCGCCGACCTTGGTCACCACGACCAGCCCGTCGTAGGGGTGCAGGGCCTCGCGGATGATCTGGTTCGTGATGTGCGGGCCGTAGAAGTCGGCCGTGTCGAAGTGGTTGACGCCCAGCTCGACGGCCTCGCGCAGCAGGGCGACCGCGGCGCCGCGGTCGGCGGGCGGGCCGAGCACGCCCGGTCCGGCCAGCTGCATCGCGCCGTAGCCCATGCGGCCGACCGTCACGTCCTGCGTCATCGTGAAGGTCCCGCCGGCCAGTGTGTTCGCTGTCATGGAACTTCCCTCCTGGATTTCCTGCTGAACTCCACGATGCCCGCGCGGCGAAGGAGCAGGCAGTTCCCAGTCGATCCTAGGAGTCGCGGGGACACCCACGCCCGGTGGCCCACCTATACTGGGTCGCTCGTATTGGAAAGGGGATCGGGTGCCCAGACAGGTGGACCACGAGGCGCGGAAAACGGCGATCGCCCGGGCGCTGTGGCGGGTGGCCGAAGCACGCGGGCTGGACAGGGTGAGCCTGCGCGAGGTCGCCACGGAGGCCGGGATTTCGCTGGGCCAGCTCCAGCACTACTTCGCCAACCGCGACGAGATGATGATCTTCGCCATGGAGTTCATGGGCCGCAAGAACGTGGAACGTGTCGCCGCGCGGATGATGACCCTCGCCGAACCGACGCCGCGGGCCCGGCTCCGCGCGATCGCCCACGAGATGGTGCCGATCGACGACCGCGCCGAGGCCGGCAGCCTGATGCAGCTCAGTTTCCTCCTCGAATCCGCCCGCAACGAGTCCCTGCGCGACTTCGCCACGCGACAGGCCGCGGGCCTGCGGAACACTCTCGAAGGCATCGTCGCGCTGGCCATCCGCTCCGGCGACCTGTCCGCGGACTGCGACCCGGCCGAGGAGGCCGCCCTGCTCATCGCGCTGGCGCAGGGTCTGCGGTCCGACTTCCACCTCGGCGCCCTCACCGCCGAGCAGACGGTCGCGCTGATGGACCGCTACCTCGACCGGCTGTTGATTCAAGTCAACTGACTTGCTAACCTCGTTTTCCAGACAGATGACTTGGAAACGGGGGACTCGTGAACCGGTTACGGCCACCACGGCACGGGGTGCACCCGGCGGCCCGCCGCTGGTGGACCGTGCAGGCCCTGCTGGTGCTGTCCGGCCCGGCGCTGCTGACCGCGCTGACGCTGGCGATCCTGGCGCTGCTGTTCTTCCCCGGCGCGCTGGTCTGGCTCGGTCCGCTGCTGCTGGTGACGCTGGTGCTGCCCGCCATCGCCTACCTGACCGTGATGCCGCGGTGGCGGTACCGGGTGCACGCGTGGGAGCTGGGCGAGTTCGCCGTCTACGCGGCGAGCGGCTGGTTCTGGCAGCGGCGGCGGATCGCCCCGCTGTCGCGCGTGCAGACGGTCGACGTCGTGCGCGGGCCGGTCCAGCAGTCCTTCGGGCTGGCCACCATAGTCGTCACGACGGCGTCGACGGCCGGGAACGTCAAGATCGCCGGCCTGTCGGACGAGGACGCCGAGCAGATCGCCGCCCGCATCGGCGAAGCCGCCCAGGCCGTGCCCGGGGAGGCGACATGACCTGGCAGCGTCCGCACCCGAGAAGCCTCCTTGTCGACAACGCGTGGCTCGCCGCCCCGCTGGGGTCGGCCGCGCTGACCCTGCTGGCGACCGGCGGCCGCGGCAATCCCCAGATGTGGATCACCCTGGGGACGATCGCGATCGTGTTCGCCGTGATCACCGCGTGCGGCATGCTCCGCCGCCGCGTCACTCGGTACCGGGTCACCGGCGACGCGTTCGAACTCGTGTCCGGGCTGTTCACCCGCCACGTGCGGAAGGTCCCGCTGACCAGGATCCGCAACGTCGACCTCACCGCCCCGCCGGTCCACCGCGTGCTCGGGCTGGTCGTCGTCCGCGTCGGCACCGCGGGCGAGGGTGAACTGCGGCTGGACGCGCTCGACCGGCCCGCGGCGGAGGCGCTGCGGGCGCGGCTGGCGCGCCCCGAACCGTCGGACGAGCCGGTGCTCGCGACGTGGAACCCGCGGTGGATCCGGTACGCGCCACTGACCTTCTGGGCGGTCGGCGGGGTGTTCGTCGCGGCCGGTTCGCTGTACCGCGTGCTGGACGGTTTCGGCATCGAGCCGTGGCGGATCGGCGTCGTGCGGGAAGCGTTTTCCGCTTTCGGCGCCAGCGCGCTGTGGCTCACGATCCCAGTGCTGCTGCTGGGAATCCTCATGCTCGGTAGCGCCGGCGCGGTCGCGCTGTACATCGAGAACTGGTGGCGCTTTCGCGTCGAGTGGACGGGTGCGGGTGCGCTGGGAGTGCGCCGGGGCCTGTTCACGACGCGCTCGGTAACGATGGACCGGGCGCGGCTGCGCGGGGTGCAGCTGGCCGAACCGCTTCCGCTGCGCGCGGGTGGCGGCGCGAAGGTCTCCGCGGTCGCGGGCGGCCTCGGTGACGAGGACGAAACCCGGCACCGCAGTGCTGTCCTGCCTCCCGCGCCGCTGGCCGAAGCGCTGCGAGTGGTGCGGCGGGTCGCAGGGCACGCCGTGTTCGGCCGCACGCTGATCCCGCACCCGCCGGTCGCGCGGCGTCGCCGGTTCCGGCGCGGAATGCTCTTCGTGGTTCTGCCGCTCACCGCCGCGATGGTCGTCCCGGGCGTGGTGTTCGGTCCCGGTTACCTCCTCGGCGGCGCCGCGTTCCTGGCGCTCGCGACACCGGTCACGGCCTGGCTGGCCCGCGACGCCTACCGCAACCTCGGGCACGGCTTCGACGAGGAGTTCCTGATCGCCCGCGCCGGCACGTTCACCCGCCGGACCACGGCCCTGCAGCGGTCCGGGGTCGTCGCCTGGACCTTCACCTCGTCCCCGTTCACCCGCCGGGCAGGTCTGGTCACCCTCACCGCGGCGGTGGCCGCGGGCGAGCAGGGCTACCGCATTCCGGACCTGGACACCGCACACGCCGAGGAGTTCGCCGAGACCGCGGCACCCGGGATCCTCACCGAATTCCTGGCACCCGCGTGGGAAAGCGCATTCACGCAGCCGGCGGGGACCGCCTACGTGCAGGCCTGACGCAACCGGTCCAGGTTGGCCGCGTTGGTCTGGATCCAGTCGTTGACGTCGGACAGGCCCTGCGACTTGCGCTGCTCCAGCGCGACGTAGGAGTCGGCGATGGCGAACAGGTTCTCCTTGAGCGTCTGGTCGGCGACCTGGTTGCCGAGGTCCCGCAGCTCGCCTGCCTTCTGCTGGGCCTGGTCGGCCACCTCCTGCGCCGTGGCGTTGGGGTTCAGGTTCGCCAGCCCGAGCGCCTGCGCGCAGGCACTGGCCCGGTCCGCCGTCTCGGCGGCTTCCGCACATCCGGCCAGCACGACCGCGATCCCGACCATTCCGAGCACCCGCGCAGTTCTCATATCGCCCAAACTACCGGGTCACTCGTCCTGTCCGGCAGCCTTCCACCAACGCACCCCGACGACCAGCCCGAACGCGGCGACGACGCCGAACAGGACCCAGCCGACCGGGAAGCCACCGCCGCCGCTCGACGACTCCTGCGCCGCGGGCACCACCGCGGGGTTGCCGCTGACCAGCGCGACGCGCACGGACAGGTCCTCGTGCGGCTTCGGCCCGACGTTCACCGGGCCCGCGCACCCGTCCTCGCCCGCGGCGAGCCGGAAGTCGCGGTATGCCTCGCCCAGGTCGAAGCACACCCGGTAGGTGCCGTCGGGCAGGTCGTCGAGCAGATAGGAGCCGTCCGCGGCGGTCCGCGTCGTGGCGACGGGCCTGCCCTCGGTGTCCGTCATCGTCACCGCGACCCCCGCCGCACCCGGCTCGTCCGGGTCCTGGGCGCCGTTGCCGTCGCGGTCGACCCACAGCAGGTCACCGACCCGGTTGCGGGCCGGGAGCAACCCGACACCGACGGTGTTGTCCTCCCTGCTCCCCACGCCGACCGAAACCGGCCTGGTGCAGCCGGTCGCCAGGTCCACATCGGAGTCCTTCGTGGACTCGCCGGCGCGCGGGCGCGTGAACTGGTAGCCGGTGACCGGGGACGGCAGCGCGGCACGGTCCACGCACACCTGGTAGGTGCCGTCCGGCATTCCGGAGAAGCGGTACTGCCCGTCCGCGCCGGTCGTCGTCGTGCTCTCCTCGGTGCCGTCCGCGCGGAGCAGCTTGACCGGCACCCCGCTCGGCCCGGACTCGGCCGCGTCGGCGATGCCATTGCGGTTCGTGTCGGTCCACACGCGGTCGCCGATGCGGTTGGGCGGCGCGGCCAGACCGACGTTGAGCGTGGTTTCCTCGCGTTTGCCGAGGCCGAGCGTGACCACGGACGTGCAGCCGGTCGCCGGGTCGGCGCCGGAGGCCGCGCTCTTGGGCACCGGCGTGAAGTCGGCGGCGGAGGGCGGCAGGTTGGCCAGGTCGAAGCACACCGCGAACGAGCCAGACGGCAGGTCGTCGAAGGCGTAGCGCCCGTCCGGTCCGGTGGTGGTCATCGCGAACTGCGTGCCGTCCTCGCTGCGCAGCTTGACCGGCACCCCGGCGATGCCGGGCTCGATCGCACCGGCCTGGCCGTCGCCGTCGTCGTCCTGCCACACCAGCGCGGCGATGCGGTTGACCGGCGGGGCGAGGCCGGCGTCCAGCGTGAGGTCCTGGGTGCGGTCCGGTTTCAGCTCGGTCGGCGCGGTGCAGCCGGTGGCCGGGTCGGGCGCGGAGTCCTGACCGGGGTTGCCCGCGCGCGGCTTCGTGAGCTGGTAGTCGCCGTACTGGGGCGGGAGCTCCGCGGTGTCGAAGCAGACCTGGTAGGCGCCGTCGGGCAGGTGCGAGAAGGCGTACTGCCCATGCGGGCCGGTGCTGGTGCCCGCGACCGGGGTGCCGTCCGCCTTCTGCAGCCGCACCCCGATGTCGGCGATGCCCGGTTCGCCCGGGTCCTGCAGGCCGTTGCGGTTGACGTCGGCCCACACCACGTCGCCGACGCGGTTGAGCCCGCCGACCACGCCCGCGTCGACGGTGTGGTCCACCGATCCGGGCGGACCGACCGTGACCCGCACCGTGGCCGCCGATGGGTCCACATCGGAGTCGAGTGACTGGTCACCCGTGCGCGGGGTGGTCCACTTGAGACCGTCGACGGGCGGGGAACCGGGCAGCGCCGCGGTGTTCACGCCGCCGAAGTCGAAGCGCACGGTGTAGCAGGTGTTGGGCTGGAGTCCCTCGGCCGGGCCGAACAGGTAGCGCCCGGCGCCGTCGGTGGTCTTCTCCGCCAGCGGCGCACCGCCGCCGTCGCAGGCGAGTAGCTGCACCTTCACGCCGGGCAGCGGCGGCTCGTCGCCGTCCTGGACGCCGTCGCCGTCGGTGTCGAACCAGGTCCGGTCGCCCAGCTGGACGGGCCCGTCCATGGCGCCGACGCCCATCGTCAGCGTCACCGCCTTGCCGCCGCTGACGTCGACGAACTCGGTCAGACTGGCCCGGTTCGCGTCCTCGGCGGCCGGTTTGAGGTCGGACATCGACGCCGGGATCGAGGCGTCGACCCGGTACTTCCCGCCGGACAGCGGGGCGGTGGCCAGCTGCGCGGCGCCGTCCGGTCCGGTGACGCCGCTGACGCTGGCGCCGCTGGGGTCGGTGGCGACCACCAGAATGCCGCCGACCCCTGCCTCACCCCGGACGACCCGCACCGTGAGCGGACCGTCGGTGTCGTCCGCGCTCGCGACGAGCAGCGGCGCGCTCATCCCGAGCAGCGCCACCGCGCACACCAACGCGGCCAGGACATGCCTTGCCACCGCGAGCTCCCCGACGTTTCCCCTGCCATTGACAGCGCCCACCCTAGAAGCGCATTCAGGTCAGAACCGGGAAAAGTCGTCTCTCCATCGGGTGATTTCGGGACGGTCAGGGCAACTCTGCGTATTTGATCACTCGAACTCGGGAGCCAGCTTCTCCGCGATTTCGTACGTGTTCAACGCCGCGCCCTTGCGCAGGTTGTCGCCGCACACGAAGAAGTCCAGCGTGTTCGGGAAGTCCAGCGCCTGCCGCACCCGGCCCACGAAGGTCGGGTCACCGCCGACGACCTCGGCCGGGCTCGGGAACTTCCCGTTCTCCGGGTCGTCGACCAGCACGATCGACTGCTGGGCCTCGAACACCTTGTGCGCGGCCTCGACCGTCACCTCACGCGCGAAGGTCGCGTGCACCGCCAGCGAGTGGGTGGTGACGACCGGGACGCGGACGCAGGTCGCGGACACCTTGAGGTCCGGAATGCCGAGAATCTTCCGCGATTCGTTGCGGACTTTCAGCTCCTCGGAGAACCAGCCGTCGCCCTTGTAGGAACCGGCGGCGGGAACGACGTTCAACGCCAGCGGGGTCCCGGCGAACGGAGTGTCCGAAAGCGACAGACCGGCGCCCTCCAGCTCGGCCCGCACGTCACCGGCCTTCGCGCCGAGGCCCTTGCCGGACACCGCGGCCAGTTCGGCCTGCAACCGGTCGATGCCGGGCTGGCCCGCCCCGGAGGCCGCCTGGTAGGACGCGACGACCAGCTCGGTCAGGCCGAACTCGCGGTGCAGCGCACCCAGTGCCGCCATCATCGACAGCGTCGTGCAGTTCGGGTTCGCGATGATGCCGCGCGGCCGCTCACGCGTCTTGTCGGCGTTGACCTCGGGCACCACCAGCGGCACCTCGTCGTCCATCCGGAACGCGCCGGAGTTGTCGACCGCGACCGCGCCACGCTCGGCCGCGACCGGCGCCCACTCGGCGGAGATCTCGTCCGGCACGTCGAACATCGCGACGTCGACGCCGTCGAACGCCTCCGGGGACAGCGCGATGACGGTCAGTTCCTCGCCGCGCACGGTGATCTTCTTGCCTGCCGACCGCGGCGAGGCGATCAGGCGGATCTCGCCCCACGGCACGCTTTCGCGCCCGTTGATGATGTCGATCATGACGGTGCCGACCGCACCGGTCGCGCCGACCAGAGCCAATGTGGGTGCCATCAGCGACCACTCCCCGCGTAGACAACGGCTTCCTCGTCGCCGCCCAGTTCGAACGCCTCGTGGATCGCGCGCACCGCGTCGTCCAGCTGCGCGTCGCGGATCAGGACCGAGATCCGGATCTCCGAGGTGTTGATGATTTCGATGTTGACGCCGACCTTGGCCAGCGCCTCGCAGAAGGTCGCGGTGACGCCGGGGTGCGAGCGCATGCCCGCGCCCACCAGCGACACCTTGCCGACCTGGTCGTCGTAGAGCACGGAGTCGAACTCCAGCTCGCCCTTCAGCTTCTCCAGCTCGGCGACGGCCTTGGGACCGTTCGCCTTGGACAGTGTGAAGGTGATGTCGGTGCGGCCCGCGGTGTTGGAGATGTTCTGCAGGACCATGTCGATGTCGATCTCGGCGGCGGCGATGACCCGGAAGATCCGCGCCGCGGCACCGGCGTGGTCGGGCACCCCGGTGACGGTGACCTTGGCCTCCGACCGGTCGTGCGCCACACCGGTGATCAACGCTTGTTCCACGGGGATCTCCTCAATCGAACCGGCCACGGTGGTGCCCGGCTTGTCGCTGTAGGACGAACGGACGCGCATCGGCACGCCGTAGCGGCGGGCGTATTCGACCGAGCGCAGGTGCAGGATCTTCGAACCGCTCGCGGCGAGTTCGAGCATCTCCTCGTACGGGATGGTGTCGAGTTTGCGTGCGTTGGGGACGATCCGCGGGTCGGCGGTGTACACACCGTCCACATCGGAGTAGATCTCGCACGCGTCGGCGTCGAGCGCCGCGGCGAGCGCCACCGCGGTGGTGTCCGATCCACCGCGGCCGAGCGTGGTGATGTCCTTGGTGTCCTGCGAGACGCCCTGGAACCCGGCGACCAGGGCGATGTAGCCCTGGTCGAGCGCCTCGGTGACGCGGCTGGGCGTGACGTCGATGATGCGCGCGTTGCCGTGCACGCCCGTCGTAACGACGCCCGCCTGGGAACCGGTGAACGACCACGCCTCGAAACCGTGTGCCGAAATCGCCATCGCCACCAGCGCGTTGGAAATGCGCTCGCCCGCGGTGAGCAGCATGTCCATCTCTCGTTCCGGCGGCACCGGGTTGACCTGCTGTGCCAGGTCGAGCAACTCGTCGGTGGTGTCACCCATCGCGGAACAGACGACGACCACGTCGTTGCCCGCCTTCTTGGTGTTCACGATCCGCTCGGCCACGCGCTTGATGCGATCAGCGCTCTCCAGCGACGAACCGCCGTATTTCTGGACCACGAGCGCCACTTGTCTGCCGACCTCCTATTTCGCACCTTTCGGGAGAGCCTACCGGGGGTTGCGGCCCTGGCCACCCCGTTGTGTGGCTCCGGCCACTGCCCCTGGGCAAGCGCGTGGGAAAATGACTAACCTTTCCTGCCTGACTTTTCAAAACTGAGCCAAAGGCGAAGGTGTGGGGGCGACGAGCCAGACCGCGGCACGACCGGTTCAAGCGGGCCCTGGCCTGCCGCTAAACCTCGCGGACCGGCTGTTGAGACGAAGGGCACTCCTGCTGCCCGCGGCCGTCTACCTCGGTGTGCGGGCTCTCGGTGTTGCGGTGCTCACGGTCTTCGCCGCGCTGCACGACACGAGCCTGCTCGCCGGGATCTCCGCCTGGGACGGCCAGTGGTACCTCCGGATCGCCGAGCACGGCTACGAACTGGGTCCCACCACGGACGCCCTCGGTCACCCGAACCCGTTCACGCCGCGGGCGTTCTTCCCCGCGTACCCGTTCCTCGTGCGGCTGGTGTCGGCGGCGGTCGGGACCACGGCGGCGGCGGTCCTCGTCTCGCTGGCCGCGGGCCTGTGCACCGCGTACGGCCTGGCCCGGTTGGGGCGCCTGGTGCGGGGCGGTTCGCGGCGGGCCGGTTACATCCTGGTGGCGTTGTTCGCGGCGACGCCGATGAGCGTCGTCCTGACCATGGCCTACACCGAGGCGCTGTTCTGCGCGCTCGCGGTGTGGACGCTGGTCGCGCTGCTCGAACGGCGATGGGAGCTGGCGGGCGTGTGCTGCGCGTTCGCCGGGCTGGTGCGCTCGTCGGCGCTCGCGCTGGTCGTGGCGGTCGCGGTGGTGGCGGTGATCGCCCTGGCGCGGCGCGAGGGTGGCGGCCGCCCGCTGGTCGCGCTCGCGCTGGCCCCGGCCGGGCTGTTCGGTTACCTGTGGTGGACCGGCATGCGCGTGCGGCCGGACTCGGGTTTCGAGGCCCAGCTGGCCACCTGGTCCGATCTGGAGTGGCAGGGGTGGCGAACCCGGTTCGATGGCGGGGCGTCGACGGCGCGGTTCGTGTTCGACGCCCTGACCAGCGCAGACTCGGCGATGAGCGTGCTGACGGTCGCGGTGATCGCCGGTGCGCTGATCGGCATGGCGTTGCTGGCGCGACGCGAGACGGCGCTGGTGGTGTACGCCGCCGGGATCCTCGTGATGGCGCTCGGGTCGAGCGCGCTGATGCACGCCAAGCCACGGCTGCTGCTGCCCGCGTTCACGCTGCTGGTGCCGGTGGCGATCGCGCTGGCGAAGCGGCGGACGAACACCGTGCTGTGGGTCTGCGCGGGCGTGGCGCTGGCCAGCGCGTGGTTCGGCGCGTTCGCCCTCACGGTCTGGAAGTATGCGATCTGATGCGTGAACCGCGAGGGGGAATCATGGCCGAGCCCGACGACGCCGACAGCTACGTCACCATCGTCGATCCGGAGATGAACAACGGCAGGCCCGTGCTCCGGTTCGTCCGGACGACGCCGCGGGACGCGGCCGCGGTCGTCGCGATCTGGTGCAAGACCGGTTATGTCCACGCGGGCGGACTGGGCGACACGAACGGCGTAGTCATCAACTTCGGGCTGGTCGCGAAAGCCGTGACGACCCCGGGCAGCCAGTTCCGGGACGCACCCATGGGCGTGGTGCCGCTCCAGCCGTCCGCCGCCGACATCGCGAAGGCACATGCGGCACTGGCCCGTCACAGCGAACTCTGACCTGATCGGAAGTAGGCGATCCGATGCGGAAACCAGCCGATTCCAGCGCACCCCTGTCCGAGCCGATCGCGCAGCGGTGGAGCCCGCGGGCGCTCGACGAGACGCGTGAGGTCAGCTGGGAGCAGCTGCGCGCCCTGCTGGAGGCGGCCAGGTGGGCGGCGTCGTTCGGCAACACCCAGCCTGCCCGCTTCCTCGCCGGCCGCCGTGGTGACGCGACCTTCCGGCAGATCCTGGGCACGCTCACCGAGCGGAACCAGGCGTGGGCGCACCGGGCGGGCGCGCTGCTGGTCGCGATCGCGGTGACGCGCAACGAGAAGGGCGAGATCCCCTACGCCGAGTACGGGCTGGGACTGGCCGCGCAGAACCTGGTGCTGCAGGCCGTCGAGGACGGCCTGGTCGCGCACCAGATGGCCGGTTTCGACGCCGACGCCGTGCGTGAGGCGTTCGCCGTGCCCGCGGACGCGGTGCCCCGGGTGGCGATCGCGGTCGGCCACGCCGGGGACCCGGCCCTGCTCGGTGTGGAGAAGCTGGTCTCCCGCGAACAGGCACCCCGTCAGCGGCTCCCGCTGGGCGAAATCGCCTACACCGGTGAGTGGGGCATGCCCGCGTTCTAACTCGCGGTGAGCGCGGATTTCCGTCCGATCAGGAACCACAGCGCGCTGCCCAGGTAAGGCGCCACCAGCACGAACACCACCCAGACGAGCTTCATGCCGCCGGACTGCGGTGAACGCAGGATGCTCACCAGCGCGCCGATGATCAGGACCACGCAGGCGAGCACCAGCGCGATGATCAGCGCGGCCAGCACGTAGTTCCACGGCTTGTCGATCATGGGTTCCTTCCCTCAGGACGCGACCGTGACCGCGTCGGACATGGCGGTGGCGTGGCCGCCCGCCGAAGTCGCCGTGGCCCGGCAGGCCACCGCGCTCCCGGCCAGGTCGGCGGTCACCGTGAACGTGCTGTCGACGGCACCGTCGATCGGCGTGTAGAAGACGAACCCGTCGTCGACGTGCTGCCGGTACCACTCGTAGGTCACCGAGTCCGGGCGCCCGCGCCATGCGGGCGGCTCGCAGGTCACCGTGCGGCCGGCCGCGGCTTCGCCACGCACGACGGACGGGCCGAGCGGCACCGGCGCGACGGCGAGCCGGGGCGACAGCGCCCACTCCCGCACCCGGCTCACGTCCGTGAACGCCGCGGGCGCGGGCTGTCCACACGCCAGACCCCGCACCTCGCCCGCGAAACTCGTGATCCCGGCCTGCACGGTGCCGTCGAGCATCAGCGGGCCACCGGAGTCGCCGGGGCACACCGTCGTCTCCGGCGTGTCCCCGCGGGCGCACAGCATCGACTCCTCCTCCAGGACGCCGCCCAGCTCGGTGGAGCAGGTGGCATCGTCGATGGTGGTGAACGAGCCGCGCCGCAGCACGTCGGTGTCACCCGGCTGGGCGGGCGTGCGGGTCAGCCCGTGACCGAAGACCGCGGCGGGAGTGCCCGGCGCGGGGCCGCTCCTGGCCAGCTTGACCGGCGCAACGTCGAAGACGGGGTGCTCCAGCACGAGTACGGCGGCGTCGTCGTCGACAGCGGAGGCGGCCGGATCGTCCGGCAGATCGGGTGACGGGATCAGCTCAAACCCGGGATGGGTCGCGACGCCGCGGACCGGCAGTCCGGGACCGGTCACCTTCGTGGTGTCGGCGGCTCCCAGGTACACCTCGACGCGGCCGGCGTCCTTGCCGTCGGCGCAGTGCCCGGCGGTCAGCACCCGGTCCGGTGCGATCAGCGTGCCTCCGCAGAACGCGCGCCGGTTCAACGGCTCGTCGCCGGGGAAGGCGACGGTGGCCATCCACGGCGCCGCGGCCGGGTCCGGCACCTCGGTGCCGCCGCTGACGGCCCGTGCCGGAGCGGCCGTGACCAGGGCGATTCCGCAGGCCAGGGCGAGCGCGGTGATGCGATGCGTCATGGGTCCCGACGCTAGGGACCGCACGTCCGGCGGACATCGCACGACCCGGCAGTCGATCTACGACTTTCGGCCGGGTTTCACACCAGCCCGGCGTCGTGCACGGCGATCGCGACCTGGGTGCGGTTGCCCGCGCCCAGCTTCGCCATCGCGTGACCCAGGTGCACCTTCACGGTCGACTCGCTCAGGTACAGCTCGGCCGCGATCCGGCTGTTGCTCAGCCCCCGCCCGACGGCCAGTGCGACGTCGCGTTCCCGGTCGGTCAGCGTGCCGACCCGGTCGAGTGCCTCCGCGCTGCCGCGCGTGAAGTGGGTCAGCAGGCGTTTGGTCACCTTCGGCGAGATCATCGCCTCGCCCCTGGCGACCACGTGCACGGCGTGCACCAGCTCGCGCGGCGGGATGTCCTTGAGCAGGAACCCGGCGGCGCCCGAGCGCAGCGCGGTGTGCACGTACTCGTCGAGGTCGAACGTGGTCAGCACGACCACCACCGGGGCGTCGGGCAACGCGGTCACCTTCGCCGTCACCTGGAGCCCGTCGACGTGCGGCATCTGGATGTCGGTGAGCACGACGTCGGGCCGGTGCCGGGACACCAGGTCCAGCACACCCGTCCCGTCGCCCGCCTCGGCGACCACCTCGATGTCCGGATCGGACTCGAGGATGAGTCGCAGCCCGCCCCGCACGAGTTCCTCGTCGTCCAGCAGGAGAACCCGTACCGTCACCCGTCCTCCTCGTCCCTCACGAGCGGAAACACGGCCCGCACGAGGAAACCGTCCCCGGACCGGCCGGTGTGGACGGTACCGCCGGCGAGGCCGACCCGTTCCCGCATCCCCACCAGTCCGAAACCGGAACTCGGCAGCTCGTGCGCGGGCGGGCGCGCACCGGACCCGTCGTCGGCGACCTCGACGGCCAGCTCGTCCCCGCGCACCGCGACGGCGACCCGCGCCCGCGCCCCCGGTGCGTGCTTGCCGATGTTCGTCAGTGCCTCCTGCACCACCCGGTAGGCCGCGCGGGCGACCGGAACCGCCACCTCCGGCACCGGATCGGGCAGGTTCAGCTCGGCACGCGTGCCCGCCGACCGCGCGTCGTCGACCAGCGCGGGCAGGCCGTCCAAGCCGGTCGGCGGATGCACGTCCGCCGCACCGTCCCGCAGCACACGCAGCACCTCACGCAGTTCGGTCAGCGCCGCCGTGCTGTTCTGGCGGATCACCTCCGCCGCGGCGGCGGCCTGCTCGTCCGCACAGATCACGGTCAGCGCGCCCGCCTGCACCGCGATGACGCTGACGCGGTGCGCCACCACGTCGTGCATCTCGCCCGCGATGCGGCGCCGCTCGGCCACCACCGCACGCTCGGTCAGCAGGTCGCGCTCCCGCTCGGCCTGCTCCGCACGCTCGCGCAGGGCCGTGAGCAGCTTGGCCCGCTGGTGCACCCAGAGCCCGGCCAGCAGCGGGACCAGCAGGAACATGCCCGCGGCCAGCAGCACGTACGGCCAGTCGTCGCTCCAGCGGATCTCGGCCGGGATCAGGAACGCGGCGACCGCGACGACGGCACCGGCCGCGGTCGGCCAGACGGGCCCGCGGCGCGAGGCCAGCGTGTAGACGGCGACGACGAGCGGCAGCGGGCTGGCGCCGGCCACCAGCGCCGCACCGACGACCACGACCGCGGCCAGCGGGTACCGGCGCCGGGCCAGCAGCGCACCGAACACGGCGACCGCGACGGCGGGCGGCCAGGCGATCGGCGCGCTCACCTTGGCGATCGCGAGCCAGGCGAAGAACGCGGCCACCGCGACGTCGAAGACCAGCGAACGCGGTCCGCCTGCCCAGCGGACGATCGGTGCCATCGGCGATCAGGAGGTGACGCCGCCGACGCGCCGGATGATGCGGGTGACGATCGAGGACACGACGAGCCAGAAGATCGCCGCGATGCCGTAGTTCACCAGGATGCGCAGCTTTTCGTCGGCGGGCTCGAACAGGTCCTTGAAGCCCAGCGCGAGACCGTCGGACCAGTCGCGGACGAACGAGACGATGCCGTTGTCCGGGTTGGCGCCGCCGACGACGAAGATCACGTGCAGCACCAGGATGAGCGCGAAGATCAGGCCGACCCAGCGCACGATGCCCGCGAGCAGGCCGACCACCTGGTCCTTCGCGCGAGCCCAGTTCACCTGGCGCCTGGCGCGCGGCTGCTCGTCGGGTTCGGCGACGTCGCTCTTGCCCTCTTCGGCGTGCTCGGCCATGTCGCCGAGTTTCCCACGCGCGGACGCCCTTGGCTACCTGCCAGTAACCGTCGGGGGTCTCGACGGGGTCACTTTTCACGATCATCGGCGCGGGGCTACAGTGGAACCGTGGCGCGTGCTCTCCTGCTTCGCTGCCGCGACGGGGCCTGATCACGGCCGGCCCCCCGTCGCGGGGCTTTGTCACGTCGCCGGTCGCCCGATCACCCGGCAGGAGAATTCCCCAGCATGACCACGCCCGAACCCATTTCGAACCGCGTACGCACGCCGTCCCGTCCGGCTCCGGCCGACCAGCCCGCGTGGAACCCGCAGCGCGGTAGTTCGTTGCCGGTGCACCGGTACCAGCCCTGGTACAAGCTGGTGGAGGACATCCGGCTGCCGGATCGCACGTGGCCGGACAAGCACATCGAGCGTGCGCCGTTGTGGTGCGCGGTGGATCTGCGTGACGGCAACCAGGCCCTGATCGATCCGATGTCGCCCGCCCGCAAGCGCAAGTTCTTCGAGTTGCTGGTGCGGATGGGGTACAAGGAGATCGAGGTCGGGTTCCCGGCGGCGAGTCAGACCGATTTCGATTTCGTGCGGGAAATCATCGAGGACGGCGCGATCCCGGAGGACGTGCGGATCCAGGTGCTGACGCAGTGCCGTCCGGAGCTGATCGAGCGCACCTTCCAGTCCCTGGAGGGCGCGCCGCGGGCGATCGTGCACATCTACAACTCGACCTCGATCCTGCAGCGGCGGGTGGTGTTCCGGGAGGAGCGCGAGGGCATCAAGAAGATCGCCCTGCAGGCAGCGGATCTGGTGGTGGAGTACGCGCAGAAGTACTCCGACACCGATTTCCGCTTTCAGTACTCGCCGGAGTCCTACACCGGCACCGAGTTGTCGTACGCGGCGGAGGTGTGCAACGCGGTCACCGACATCTGGCAGCCCACCCCGGAGCGGCCGGTGATCCTGAACCTGCCCGCCACCGTCGAGATGGCCACCCCGAACGTCTACGCGGACTCGATCGAGTGGATGAACCGCAACCTGGAACGCCGCGATGGGGTGATCCTGTCGCTGCATCCGCACAACGACCGGGGCACCGGGATCGCCGCGGCGGAGCTGGGCTACCAGGCCGGGGCGGACCGCATCGAGGGATGCCTGTTCGGCAACGGTGAGCGCACCGGCAACGTGGACCTGGTGGCGCTGGGCATGAACATGTTCAGCCAGGGTATCGATCCGCAGATCGACTTCTCCGACATCGACGAGGTCAAGCGCACCGTCGAGTACTGCAACCAGCTGCCGGTGCACGAACGTCACCCATGGGGTGGTGACCTGGTGTTCACCGCCTTCTCGGGCAGTCACCAGGACGCGATCAACAAGGGTTTCGACGCGCTGCGCCGCGCCGCGGACAAGGCCGGCGTGCCGTTCGAGCAGTACCCGTGGGAGGTGCCCTACCTGCCCATCGACCCGAAGGACGTGGGCCGCAGCTACGAGGCCGTGATCCGGGTCAACTCGCAGTCCGGCAAGGGCGGGGTGGCCTACATCATGAAGACCGAGCACCAGCTCGACCTGCCCCGCCGCCTGCAGATCGAGTTCTCCCAGGTCATCCAGCGCTACACCGATTCCGAAGGCGGCGAGGTCGACCCGCGGACCATGTGGGACGCCTTCGCCAAGGAATACCTGGAAACCGAAACGCCGCTGCAGCTGATCAACCAGCACGTCACCGCCAACGGCGACTACCAGTTGCGCGCCACCGTCCGGGTGGACGGCGAGGAACAGGACATCACCGGCTCGGGCAACGGCCCCATCGCCGCCTTCTTCGACGCCCTGTCCACCGTCGGCTACGACCTGAGGCTGCTCGACTACAGCGAACACACCCTCACCCCCGGCGACGACGCCCGAGCAGCCTCCTACATCGAATGCGCCATCGGCGACAAGGTGTTCTGGGGCATCGGCATCGACCCGTCGATCGTGACGGCGTCGCTGCGGGCCGTGGTATCGGCCGTCAACCGCGCCCACCGCTGAGCGGCCAACCGGCAACGCAAGTCGAACCGAGACGTGCCCGGACCTCCCCCGCCCCTCATCCCAAGCCCGCTTCGGTCGCTGACCAGCGGAGTCAAGGCACGCTTTCCCGCCTTGACGCCGCTGCTCAGCGACCGAAACCATCCGCGACGAGGGGCGGGGGAGGTCGAACCCAAGCCGACCGACTACCGGCCGCCCACGCCACCAGCGGTCACCTCGCCAGCCGAAGGCGCGAGTTCAAAGATCAAAAGAGTCCTCGCCGGACGGGCTGGCTCCGGGATGACCAGGGCTTTCGCAGTCCGGCTCACCTCGGGCAGGGGGTCGCTGGGCGGTCATCCCGTCGCCTGATCTGAGGCCTATCACTGTGAGCCAGACGGCCTCAGGCGACGGGATGACCACCCGGCTCGGGTTTTCAAGCAGCTCGCCGACGCTCGCCTGCTACGCCTTCGTCGTCACCTCGGCCGCCTCGGCGTGCAGGAGGTCCAGCACGGTGGCCACCGCCGGGCGCGTTCCGGCGCCTGTGCGCATCACCGCTTCGATATGGCGCGCCGCGCGGATGCCTGCCAGCGGGCGGCGCACCAGGCGGCGTGAGCCGACCCCCGTCAGGTACCTCGGCAGCAGTGCGATGCCGTGGCCGGCCGCGACCAGTGCCTCGATCACCCGGAAGTCGTTGATGCGCTGCTTGATCTCCGCTCGCACCCCGGTCCGCACGGCCAGTGAGCGCAGTACGTCGTCGACCGGGAAACCCACGTCGACCGAGATCCACTGCTCCCCGGCGAGATCGGTGAGGCCCACGCGGCGGCGTCGGGCGAGGCGGTGGCCGGGTGGGAGCGCCACGTCCAGCGGCTCCCGCAGCAGGTGCACGACGTCGAGACGCGCGGGCGGGAACGGTGCGGCGTGCTCGTCGCGGTGGGTGACCACGATGTCGAAGTCCGCCACCAGTTCCGGCACCTCCGCCGGTGTCATGTCGACATCCCGGATCTCCACCTCAAGGCTGTCGCGCCCGGCGACCCGGTGCAACAAACCTGGCAGCAGCATCAACGCGGCCGACGGGAAGATCGCGACCCGCACCCGGCCCCGCGGCGCACTGCGGAAGGCGTCCAGCTCGGACTCGGCCCTCTCCAGCGCCGCGATCACCTCGTCCGCGCGCACCACCAGCGCACGGCCCGCGTCGGTGAGCCGCAACCCGCGCCCAGCCGGCTCGGTGAGGACCAGCCCGACCTCCGCCTGCAACGCTCTGAGCTGCTGCGACACCGCCGACGGCGTCAGGTGCAGGGCACGTGCCGCGGCCGTCACGCTGCCGCGGTCGGCGAACTCCCGCAGCACCCGCAACCGACCGATGTCCATGTAGCGAATCTACACAGTCCCTGCAAATATTCTCGCTTGTCCTTCATAGTTGCAGCAGGGAAGCTCGAAGAGTGCCGACTCGCGACCGTCTCCTCGCTCTGTTCGTCGTCGTCCTGTGGGGCCTCAACTTCATCGCGATGCACCCGATGCTCGAACACTTCCCGCCGCTGTTCGCCGGGGCGCTGCGCTTCGCCGTGATCGCGATTCCCACGATCCTGTTCATCCCGCGTCCGAAGGTGCCGCTGCGCTGGCTGATCGGCTTCGGGCTCGGCTTCGGCACCGGCCAGTTCGCGTTCCTGTTCCTCGCACTGACCCACGGGATGCCGACCGGGCTGGCGTCGCTGGTGCTGCAGGCGTCCGCGCCGCTCACCGTCCTGCTCGGCGGGGTCTTCCTGCGCGAACCACTGTCGGCACGACAACTCACCGGCATCCTCGCCGCGGTCGCCGGGATGGGCGTGATCGCCTGGCACCGCGCCGAAAACGCCGTCCTGTTCCCCGTCGTGCTGACCCTGCTCGGCGCGTTGTGCTGGGCGTCGGGCAACATCTGCTCCCGCAAGGCGCTCCAGCACGACAGCGCCCCCAACCCGGTCCACTTCACGCTGTGGATGTCGGTGGTGCCGCCGATCCCGATGTTCGCGCTGTCGACGATCTTCGAGGGCCCGTCCACGCAGTGGCAGTCGCTGGCCACGCTCGGCACCGCGGACGGACTGGCCGGGCTCGCCGGGTTCGCCTACGTCGTGCTCATCGGCACGGTACTGGGGTCGAGCATCTGGACCGTCCTGATGCGGCGCAACCCGGCCAACGTCGTCGCGCCGTTCTCGCTGCTGGTGCCGGTCGTCGGCATGACCTCGGCGTTCCTGCTGCTGGACGAGACACCGGCGCTGGTCGAGGTGCTGGCCGGGGTGGTCGTGGTCGCCGGGGTGCTGTTCGGTTCGCTGCCGAGGCGTCAGCGCTCGGCCGGCGCGCTCTCCACCGAACTCGTCTCGTCGTGACGGCGGCCCATCCGCTTCTTGATGACGAGACTGATCACCACGCCCACCACGACGGCCAGGCCCAGCGCGAGGTAGGAGAACCGGGACAGCCACTTCTCCGCGACCACGCCGAGCGAGTACACCAGCGCCGTCGTGCCGCCTGCCCAGACGATCCCGCCGAGCGCGTTCGCGACGAGGAAGCGCGGGTAGTGCATGTGCAACGACCCGGCGAGCGGACCGCACAGAATGCGCAGGATCGCGACGAACCGCCCGAAGAAAACCGCCCACATGCCCCGTTTCCGGAACATTCGCTCAGCGGCGTGCACATGGGACGGGCCGAAATGCTTCGGAAACTTCCGGCCCGCCCAGTCGAAGAGGCGCTGACCGCCCTTCCGGCCGATCAGGTACCCGATGCTGTCACCGGCGATCGCGCCGGCACTGCCGAGGATGCCGATCATCCACGGGTTCAGCCCGTCGTGCTGCGATGCCAGGAGAGCCGCGCTGACCAGCACGATCTCTCCCGGCAACGGGATCCCGAGGCTTTCGAACCCGATCACGAGCCCGACCGCGAGGTAGACGGCCAGCGGCGGGACCGTCTCCAGCCACGCGTCGATGTGCAACGGAAAAGCCCCCTGTCGGATACCCCGGCGGAATTGTCAGCCAGGGTACCCGGATCAGGGCTCCAGCATTTCGGCGACCGAGGCCGCCTGCGGAAAGACCGCGTCCGACGCCTGCGCGGTGACCAGTTCCGGTTTCACCTCGTGCGGCGTGATCCGGCCGGCCTGGATGTCCTCCGCCCAGTGGCACGCCACCCGGTGTCCCGCGGCCAGCTCCCGCAGCGCGGGCCGCTCGGTGTCGCACCTGGTCTCCTGCCGCCACGGGCAGCGGGTGTGGAACCGGCAGCCCGACGGCGGCGCGGCGGGCGAGGGCAGGTCCCCGGCGAGCAGGATCTGCTCCCGGCCGTCCTCGACCACCGGGTCCGGCACCGGGATCGCCGACAGCAGCGCCCGCGTGTACGGGTGCAACGGCTCGTCGTAGAGGGTTTCCGCGTCGGTCTCCTCGACGAGCGCGCCCAGGTACATCACGCCGATGCGGTCGGAGATGTGCCGTACGACCGCGAGGTCGTGGGCGATCACCAGGTAGGTCAGGCCGAGCGAGTCCTGCAGTTCCTCCAGCAGGTTGATCACCTGCGCCTGCACCGACACGTCCAGCGCGGACACCGGCTCGTCGGCCACGATCAGGTCCGGCTCGACGGCCAGCGCCCGCGCGATGCCGATGCGCTGACGCTGCCCGCCGGAGAACTCGTGCGGGTACTTCCGCAGTGAGCTCTCGGGCAGTCCGACCGCCGCGAGCAGTTCGCGCAAACGCTTGCGCGTGCTCTCCCTGCCCTTGTCCAGGCCGTGCGCCCGCATGCCCTCGACCAGGATCGACTCGACCGACTGCCGCGGGTCGAGGCTGGACAGCGGGTCCTGGAAGACCATCTGCATCCGCCGCCGCATCTTCCGCAGCGACTCGCCCTTGAGCGTCGACAGGTCGGTGCCGTCGAACACGGCACGCCCGCCGGTCGGCTCGACCAGCCGCAGCAGGCTGCGTCCGAGCGTGGTCTTGCCGCAGCCGGACTCGCCGACCAGCCCGTAGGTCTCGCCGCGCTGGATCACCAGGTCGACCCCGTCCACCGCGTAGACGTGGCCGACCGTGCGGTCCAGCACGATGCCGCGCTTGATCGGGAAGTGCACCTGCAGACCTTCCACGGTCACCAGCGGTTCGGACATCAGCGCACCCCCTCTCCCGCGGCCACCAGGCCGACCGGATTGTGGCACCGCAGCATCCCGCCGGTGTCGGGTTCGAGTTCCGGCGTCACCGCACGGCACCGCTCCAGCGCGTTCGGGCACCGTGGCGCGAACGCGCACCCCTGCGACCACGGGATGTTGTCCGACACCGACCCCTTGATCGGCACCAGCTTCTCGCCACGCGGCGCGTCCAGCCGCGGGATCGAGGCGAGCAGCCCGTGCGTGTAGGGGTGCCGGGCCGAGGCGAACAACGCGTGCCGCTCGGCCCGCTCGACGATCCGGCCGCCGTACATGACGTTGACCTCGTCGCAGAGTCCGGCGACCACGCCCAGGTCGTGGGTGATCATGATCAGCGCGGTGCCGGTGTCGCGCACCAGCTCGGACAGCAGCGCCAGGATCTGCGCCTGGATCGTCACGTCCAGCGCGGTGGTCGGTTCGTCGGCGATCAGCAGCCGCGGACGGCAGGCCAGCGCGATCGCGATGAGCGCGCGCTGCCGCATCCCGCCGGAAAGCTGGTGCGGGTACTCCGACAGGCGACGATTCGGATCGGGAATGCCCACCCGGTCGAGCAGGTCCGCGGCCTCCACCCTGGCCTTCTTGCGTTCCATCTTGCGGTGCCGTTCCAGCACCTCGGTGATCTGCAGACCGATCGGGATCACCGGGTTCAGCGAGGACAGCGGGTCCTGGAACACCATGCCGAGGTCGCGGCCGCGCCGGTCACGCAGCTGTTTGTCGGACAGGTGCAGCAGGTCGGTGTCCTCGAAGAGGACCTCGCCCGCGACCTCCGCCCCACGTTTGGGCAGCAGGCCCATGATCGCCAGCGCCGTCACCGACTTGCCGCTGCCGGACTCGCCGACCAGACCGACCGTGCGGCCCGGCTCGACCTCGAACGAGACACCGTCGACCGCTGTGAACGGCCGGGTTCCCTTGCGATGGAAGACGACCGACAGGTCGCGTACTTGCAGAAGACTCAACGCGCTACCGCCTGTTCTTCGGGTCGAGCGCCTCGCGCAGCGACTCCCCGAGCAGCGTGAACCCCAGCGCCACCACGACGATCGCGATGGCCGGGTAGAACGCCAGGCTCGGTTTGACGTCCAGCAGGTTCTGGGCCTGCGCCAGCATCAGCCCCCACTCGGCACGGCTCGGATCGTCTTCGCCGAGACCGAGGAAGGAGAGCGCGGCCACGTCGATGATCGACGTCGCCAGCGTCAGCGTCGCCTGCACGACCACCGGACCGAGTGAGTTGGGCAGGATGTGCCGGAACACGATCGTGCTGCGCCGCACACCCAGCGCGGTCGCCGCCAGCACGTGGTCGCTCGATCTCTGCGAGAGCATCGCGCCCCTCAGCAGCCGCGCGAAGATCGGCACGCTGACCACCGAGACCGCGATGATGACCGTCCACTGCGAGCCCTGGAACAACGCCGCGATCGAGATCGCCAGCAGCAGCGAGGGGATCGCGAGCAGGATGTCGGTGAACCGCATCAGCAGCGTGTCCACCCAGCCGCCCAGCGCGCCTGCCAGCCCGCCGATGAGCATGCCGACCGACGCCCCGATCAGGGTCGCCACGACTCCGACGATCAGCGTCTGCTGCGAACCGACCAGCAGACGGGAGAAGAAGTCGTACCCGCGGTGGTCACTGCCGAGCACGAACCCGTCCATCGGACCCGGGATCGAGTCCGGCCGCAGGTTCGCGCGCAGCTCGTCGTAGGGGATGTGCGGGTTCTTGGGCGCCAGCAACGGGGCGAAGATCGCCAGCAGCACGAACAGGACCGTGATGACCGCGCCGGTGATCGCCACCGGATTGCGCGCCATCCGCTTGACCGCGTCCGCCGCGAGGCTGGTGCCGCCGGATTCGGCCAGGTCGTCGATGCGTTCGGCCTTGCGCCGCAACAGGGAGGTCATCGCACCCGCACCCTCGGATCGATGATGGCGTAGGAGATGTCGACCAGAAGGTTGACGATCACGTACACCAGAGCAGCCAGAAGGAGCAGTGCCTGCAACCGTGGGTAGTCCCGGCGCTCGATGCCCTGCGCCAGCAGGGAACCCAGGCCGTTCCAGTTGAACACCTTCTCGGTGAGCACGGCACCCGCGAGCAGCAGACCGGTCTGCAGGCCGATCGTCGTGGACACCGGAAGCAGCGCGTTGCGCAGCACGTGGCGCTGCCGGATGGTCGCCGTGGTCAGGCCCTTGGACTCGGCGGTGCGCACGAAGTCCTCCTGCTGCACGTCCAGCACCGAGGCGCGGGTGATCCGCACGATCACCGCGAACGGGATGCTGGCCAGCGCGATACCGGGCAGGATCAGGTGCTTGATCGCGTCCCACGTCGCGTCCAGCTCACCGGTGAGCAACCCGTCCAGGGTGAAGAACCCGGTGACGTGCGTGGCGTCGATCGTCACGTCCTGCCTGCCCGATGGCGGCAGGATCCCGAGTTTCTGCGCGAACACGTACTTGAGCAGCACACCGAAGAAGAACACCGGCACCGCGACCCCGACCAGCGTGGTGAGCACGGTGGCGTTGTCCAGGAACCGGCCCCGGTACCGGGCGGCGAGATACCCCATCGGGATCCCGAACCCGATCGCGAGGACCAGCGCCGCGACGGACAACTCGATGGTCGCGGGCAGCGCGCGGCCGATCTCGGCCAGCACGGTGTCGCCGCTGACGAGGGAGGCGCCGAAGTCACCGGTGACGACGCGGCCGAGGAACTTGAAGTACTGGACGGGGATCGGCTGATCCAGCCCCAGCACGGAGTTCAGCGACGCGATCTTCTCCGGCGTCGCCTTGTCGCCCAGCAGCGCGGTGGCGGGACCACCGGGCAGCAGGCGGAGCCAGGCGAAGACCAGGATGGAGAGCACGAGGAGCGTCGGGATCGCTTGCAGCAACCGACGTATCACGAATCGGAGCATCTGTTTGCCTCGAGTCGCGCCACGGCGGGGAAGCGCGCACGGACGCGCTTCCCCGCCGCCGGTCGCGGACTCAGCCCTTGGTCACCGTGTAGAAGCGCTCGTCGGTCAGCGGCGTCGGGATCAGACCCTGCACGTCGGACCGGACGACGATCCCCGGCGGCGACGACGACAGCGGAACCGCGGGAACGTACTGCGAGATCACCACGCTGGCGTTCTCGTAGGCCGTCTTCTTGGTCTCCGGGGTCGTCTGCGCGTCCGCGGTGGACAGTGCGTCGAAGACCTGCGGGTTGTCGAAGCCGAACTCCGCCTTGGGGCGGCCGAAGAAGGTACCGACGAAGTTGCTGGGGTCGGCGTAGTCACCGGTCCAGCCGAGCAGGTGCAGATCGTGCTTGCCGATCTTCTGCACGGAGTCCTTGAACCCGCCGTTCCACGGCTCCTGGATCACGTTCACCTTGATGCCGACGGCTTTCAGGTCGTCGGTCACCGCGGCCGCGATGTCCACCGGGTTCGGCATGTAGGGCCGCGTGACCTCGGTCGGGACGTAGAAGTTCAGCGTCAGATCGGACGCGCCGGCCTCGGCCAGCAACTGCCGCGCCATGTCGGCGTCGTAGCTGTGCTTTTCCACCGCGGGCGTGTAGCCGGGCACGTTGTTCGGCAGGAACTGGTCCTGCGCGTAGGCGCCTTCCGGCAGGCGGTTGCGCACCAGCTGGTCCTTGTTGATCGCGTACTCGATCGCCTTGCGGACACGCACGTCCTGCAGTTTCGGATTGTTCTTCTGGTTGATGCCCAGGTACAGGATGTTGAACGCGGGCCGGATCAGGACCTGGTCACCGGCATCCTTGAGCGAGTTGTAGTCCGCGGGGCTCGGGAAGTCGTAGCCGTCGATGGTGCCTGCCGCGAGTTCCTGCTTGCGCGCGTTCTCGTCCGGGATGATCTTGAAGATCAGCTTGGCGGTCTTGGCCTTCTCGCCCCAGTAGTCGTCGTTGCGGACCAGGGTGATCGTGTTGTTGGCCTTGTCGAAGCTGTCGAACTTGTACGGTCCGGTGCCGGTCGGGTGGTCCGTGGCGTAGGGCGGGTAGCTGAACGCCTCACCACTCTGCGTGACGTTGTCGGCGTCGTACTTCTTGAGCGCGTCCGGGCTCGACATGGACAGCGAGGTCAGGCCGAACGCGTCCGGGAAGGCGCCCTTGGCCTTGTTGAGGTTGAGGACGGCCGTTCCGTCGTCCTTGGCCTCGCACGACTTGTACACGGGTTCGCCGCTGATGTCGCCCTCGTTGGTCTTGAAGCCCTCGAAGACGTCGCCGTAGTAGATCATCTGGCTCTGGGCGGCGGCGCCCTTCATGGTGAACCAGCGCTCGAAGTTGAAGCACACGGCGGCGGCGTTGAACGGAGTGCCGTCGTGGAACTTGACCCCCTGGCGCAGGGTGAAGGTCCAGGTCGTGTTGCCGTTGCTCGGTGTCCACGCCGTGGCGAGGCCACCTTCCAGCTCGGTGGTGCCCGGCTTGTAGGTGACGAGCGTGTCGAACATCTGGCGGGCGGGGCGGAAGCTCTCGCCGTCGTCGTTGAAGATCGGATCGAAGTTCTTGGGCGCCCCGGCGGCGCCGAAGATGAAGGTGTCGCTGGCACTGTCACCCGAGCCGCGCTCGGAAGCGCAAGCGGCTGTCGTGACCGCGAGGGCGCCGGCAAGCCCGATCAGGGCGATGCGGCGCAACCCAACTGCCCGCGTTGGGAGCATGGTGGCACTCCTTGTGAAGTCCGGTACGTGATCGACGACACTAGCCGCGTGGTCGGACTTCGTTAAGTGCGTGAGGTTACGATCGCGCTACGTAAAACCGAGCCGTGCCCTACATTTGGTCGACAGGGTTACTCACCACGCTCACCATGCGTGAGTTCGGATGAAAGTATTAGGCCATCCGGGTGTACGTACTGGCGGGTAAGGTCAACACCGAACCAACCCTGCTCGAATTTCTGCCACACCTCGACGTGGCGACGAGTGCCCTCCCCGTCCCGAAGCACTGCCCTTTCGAGCCGCTCCCGCGGGTCCGGGCCGTCGACCCAGCACAGGGCGGACAGGTGCGGGCGGATCGACGTCCGGCCGGAGGAGACGCCCTCCAGCACGAGTACGTCGACCGGGTGAAGCGTTCTGGTGGGGCCCCGGCGTGGTTCGCCAGTGGTCCAGTCCAGCGGGCGGTAGCGGGCTTCGCGGCGGTCCGCGAGCGGTTCGAGGACCTCGGCGACGAGCCGCGGCCACCACGCGACCGGGTCGTCCCAGGTGGCGTAGTGATCGGTGCTGACGAGCCCCGTGGCTGCTCCGCGGGCTCGGAACGCCTCGACGAGGTGGGTCGCGACGGTGGACTTGCCCGCGCCGGACGGGCCGTCGACCGCGACCAGCCGCACCCCGCCGAGGCGGGGCGGGCCGGTCAGGACGTCCTCGACCAGCCTCACAGGGCCCGGCGGCCGGAGAGGGCACGGCCCAGGGTCAGCTCGTCGGCGAACTCGAGGTCGCCGCCCATCGGCAGACCGGACGCCAGCCGCGTCACGGACAGGCCGGGAAAGTCCCGCAACATCCGCACCAGGTAGGTGGCGGTGGCCTCGCCCTCGGTGTTCGGATCGGTCGCGATGATCACCTCGGTGATCTGCTCCGCGCCGAGCCGGGACAGCAGCTCACGGATGCGCAGCTGGTCCGGGCCGATGCCGGACAACGGGTCGAGCGCGCCACCCAGCACGTGGTAGCGGCCTTTGAACTCGCGAGTGCGTTCGACCGCGAGCACGTCCTTCGGCTCCTCGACCACGCAGATCAGCGCCGTGTCGCGCCGCGCGTCCCGGCAGATGCGGCACTGCTGCTGCTCGGAGACGTTGCCGCAGATCTCGCAGAACTGCACGCCCTCACGGACCTTGCCGAGCACGTCCTGCAGCCGGGCGATGTCGGCGGGGTCCGCGGCGAGCAGGTGGAAGGCGATCCGCTGCGCGCTTTTCGGGCCGATACCGGGCAGGTGTCCCAGCTCGTCGATGAGGTCCTGGACTACCCCTTCGTACAACGGCTGCTACTTCAAGCCGGGCAGACCGAGTCCGCCGAGATCGGGCATGCCGCCGCCACCGCCGAGGCCGCCGGCGACCGGGCCGAGCTTCTCCTCGGTGAGCTTCTGGGCGCTGCCCATCGCGTCACGCACCGCGGCGACCACCAGGTCGGCGAGGGTCTCGGTGTCGTCGGGGTCGACGACCTTCGGATCGATCTTGAGGTCCTTGAGCTCCATGCCGCCGGTGACGGTCGCGGTGACCAGGCCACCACCGGACGTGCCGGTCACCTCGGTGCGGGCGAGCTCCTCCTGCGCGGCGACGAGCTGCTCCTGCATCTGCTGCGCCTGTTGCAGGATGGCCTGCATGTCGGGCATTCCACCGCCGGGTTGCACCATGATCCCCGTTCCGTAGTCCTGTCCTGTGGGTTCCAGCGTAGCTCGGGCGGGTGTGGCACCGTGTTCGCCGTGCACAGTCGTGGTGTCCTGCTCCTGACCGGTGTGCTGCTGCTCGCCGGGTGCTCCTCGCCGTCCGATCCGCCGCCTTCGCCACCGCTTTCGCGTGCCGCGACTGTGGAGGGGGTGGTTCCGTCGTCCGTGCCCTCGCCGACGTCGGTCGCGCGGAAGCCCGTGACGGTGGTGCTGGATCCCGGGCACAACGGCGGCAACTCGTCGGCGCCTTCGGTGATCAACGCGCCGGTGCCGGCGGGACGCGGCGAGACGAAGCCGTGCAACACGACGGGGACTTCTTCGGACGACGGCTACCCGGAGCACGCGTTCAACTGGGACGTCGCCCAGCGGGTCGGGGCGCTGTTGTCGGCCGAGGGCGTGCGGGTCGTGTACACGCGGCCGGACGACTCCGGGGTGGGCCCGTGCGTCGACGAACGGGCGGCGATCGGCAACCGGGCCGAGGCCGCTGCGGTGGTGTCGATCCACGCCGACGGGTCGCGGGCATCGGGGGCGCACGGGTTTCACATCGCGTATTCGAGTCCGCCGTTGAACCCGGCGCAGGGCCCGCCTTCGTTGTCGCTGGCTGAGGCTTTGCGCTCGGGGTTGTCGGGTGGTGCGTTTCCGGTGTCGACGTATCTGGGGACGGATGGGTTGGCGCCACGGGATGACCTGGCCGGGTTGAATCTCTCGGAGCGGCCCGCGGTGCTCGTGGAGTGCGGGAATATGCGGGATGCTTCGGAGGCTGCGGTGATGTCCTCTGTGGAGGGTCGGCAGCGGTACGCGGACGGGATTGCTGGTGGGGTTTTGCGGTATCTGGGGTTGTGAGCTTTCGTTCTGGGGCTTTGCGCGGCGCTACGCGGGTGGTGGCGCTACCGGGTGGTGGCGCTACGCGGGTATCTAGGGCGCCGGGCTTCGCTTCGCTACGCCCCGGGCCGAGCGCTTCGCGCCGGCGTTTCCCTTCCGAACCCGATCTTTCAGTGTCTTTGGCTGGGGATCGGGTTGCGGGAGAGGGGTGGCTCCGGGGGGTGGGCGCGTTCCGTTGCCGGGTGGCGGTTGCGTGGGGGCTGCGTGCGTGAGTGTGGAACTCGGCGTTCGGAACGTGGGACTCGCCCGGCGGAGCGTGGGACTCGCCGATGGCGCCCGCGAGTTCCACGTTCCCGTGCGTGAGTTCCACCTTCCCGTGCGCGAAGTCTGCGTTCGCGTTCGCGAGGTCCGCGGTCGTGTGCGGGAAGTCGCGTGAGGGAAGAAAAAAATCAGTCGATGGGTTGGGCGCCCAGGTGTTCGGCCAGGAGTTGGCGTGCTTGTTCTTCCGCGTCGCCGGACCGGGCGGGTGCGGTGAGTTCGGGGACAGGGCCGCCGGTGTCCGCCATCAGGCTTTCCTCGTCGTCCGGCTCGGGCGGGAGGGGGATGTCGTCGGCCGGTGGGGTGGACGGGGGTTGCGGCCGGGTGGGGGGTGGTGGCGCGGGGGAAGCAGGCGGTGGGGTGGAGGCCGTCGGGCGCTGGAAGGTTCGCTGCGGCTGCTGCGGGGCTTCCCGCTGAGGCGGGGTGGGGTTCGGGCGAGGGGCGTCGCGGCGGGGGGTGCCGCCGCCTCCGCCACCATGCACGCACCGTACCTGCCACGTTCCGCCGAGCACCTCGTGCAGCGCGCCCGCGATGAAGTCCGCGTTCCGGGGCTCCGAAAGCCTCCGCGCGAGGGGCTCCGCGCTGTGCGCCAGCACCACCGTCGAACCCTCGACGCTCTGCACCGTCGCGTTGATCATCATCGCTTCGGTGCTGCGGCTCGTCTTGCGGATCGCGGACAGCAGGTCCGGCCACACGCGCCGGATCGCGGCCGCGTCGATCCCGCCCGGCGCGGCAGGCTCGGGCTCGGGCTCGGGCTCGGGTGGGGCCGCGGGCTCGGTGGGGCGTCGCACCGGCGCTTCCGGTGCGGGCTGCGGCGCCGGGCGCGCGGGGGCAGCGGGCTGGGCGCGCTCGGCGACCTCGTCGCCGGCCTGCGCGGGCGCCCGGCCCGCGTCGGCCGGCTGGTCGCGCACGGGCTGCGCCGTGCGGGGCTGTTCAGCCGGAACCGGCGGCCGCTGCGAAGGGCGCTGGAAGGTCCGCTCGGCACCAGCCACCTGCCCGTCGGCCTGCGGGAGAGAACCGCCGCCGCTCACCGTGACACGGCGCTCCAGACGTTCGAGACGCTGCAGCACCGCTTCTTCGCCCTCGGACGCGCTCGGCAGCAGCATCCGGGCGCACAACAACTCCAGCAGCAGCCGCGGGGCGGTCGCGCCGCGCATTTCCAGCAGGCCGTTGTGCACGATCTCGGCATACCGGGTCAGCGTCGCGAGCCCCGCGCGCTCGGCCTGCGACGTCATGCGGTCCAGCTCGTCCGCGGGCGCCGACACGAGGTTGCGCGCCGCCGCGTCCGGCACCGAGCGCAACAGCACCAGGTCCCGCAGGCGGTCCAGCAGGTCGCTCGCGAACCGGCGCGGCTCGTGCCCCGCTTCGACCAGCCGCTCGACCGTGCCGAACACCGCCGCCGAATCGTCCGCGGCGAGGCCGTCGATCATGTCGTTGATCAGGGCCGAATCGGTGACGCCGAGCAGTGAGATCGCCCGGTCGTAGGTGACGCCGTCCGGACCGGCCCCGGCCAGCAGCTGGTCCAGCACCGACTGCGTGTCCCGCGCCGATCCACCACCCGCGCGGATGACCAGCGGGTACACGGCGGGGTCGACGTGGATGCCCTCGGCGGCGACGTTGCGTTCCAGCAGGTCCCGCATCGCGCTGGGCGGGATCAGCCGGAACGGGTAGTGGTGCGTGCGGGACCGGATGGTCGGCAGCACCTTGTCGGGCTCGGTGGTGGCGAAGATGAAGATCAGGTGTTCCGGCGGCTCTTCGACGATCTTGAGCAGGGCGTTGAAGCCCTGCGTGGTGACCATGTGGGCCTCGTCGATGATGAACACCCGGTACCGCGATTCGGCGGGCGCGTAGAAGGCGCGGTCGCGCAGTTCGCGGGCGTCGTCGACACCGCCGTGGCTGGCCGCGTCGAGTTCGGTCACGTCGATGCTGCCGGGCCCCTCCGGCGCCAGCGCGCGGCACGAGTCGCATTTGCCGCACGGATCGGGCGTCGGGCCTTCGACGCAGTTCAGCGACCGCGCCATGATCCGCGCACTGGACGTCTTGCCACAACCACGCGGCCCGGAAAACAGATACGCGTGGTTGATGCGCCCCGCGGTCAGCGCCGCACGCAACGGTTCGGTGACATGCTCCTGCCCGACGACCTCGGCAAAGGTCGCCGGCCGATACTTGCGGTAAAGAGCCAAAGCCACGCCGCGAGCCTACCGGCCCCCACCGACACCCCCAGCCCAGCCCGCTGAGCACTCCAAGAACGGCCGCTGGTCCCCACCGAACCGGCAACGCCCGCCAACGCAAGGAGCTCGCACCGTGGGGCCCGGGGGCGCCCCCCGGAAAAACGCCGGACGAAGTCCCCTGCGTTCAAGGGCTCCGCCCTTACACGCAGGGGACCCCCGCACCCGTCAGAGCCTGCTTATCCTTGCTGCCTTCCGGCCCTGGGGAGGTTCACAGGATGGACGCCGCGGGGGTCCGCCCTCAGTGTACTCAACCGGCGTTGGCGCCTGCCGTCAGGTCGTAGACGGTCATGCCGCCGACGGTCTGAGCTGTGTAGTTCTGCTCGACCCAGGTGGCGATCTCGCCGGAGCCGCCGCGGCCCATGCCGCCCATGCCGCCGGAGACGTAGTAGGTGATCTCGCCGTCGGCGACGTACTGCTGGAACCGCTCCAGTGTCGGCGCGGGGTCGCCGCCGTTGAAGCCGCCGATGGCGATCACCGCGGTGTCCGAGCCGAGTGCGAGACCGGCCGCGGACTGCGATCCGTTCGTCGCCGCTGACCACTTCGTCGTGGTCGCTTTCAGCAGCGCCGTCAGTTCGCTGTTGCTGGTTCCGCCTCCGGGACCGCCCATGCCGCCGAAGCCCATGGAACTGCCGGAGGGACCGGATGTCGGGATCGACCCGCTGTGCCCCTGGCTCGCCGTCACGACCGCATACGCCGCGGGCGCCAGCAGACCGGTGACGACTCCGGCGACGGCGAGCACGATCCCGGCCCGCCGGATGCGGTCGAGCCCGAACAGCAGTCCGGCGGCCACCGCGGCGGTCAGCACCAGCAGCACCCACCGCAGCCACGGCTGCCAGTCCGGTGTGCGGTCGAGCAGGATGAAGTCCCACACGCCGGTGGCCGCGAGCATCAGCGCCAGCACGATCCGCGCGGCGAAGTTGTGCCTGCCGCGCCACAGTTCGACGGCGCCGATGCCGACGAGCCCGGCGATGCCGGGGGCGAGCGCGACCACGTAGTACGGGTGGATCGTGCCGCTCATGAAGCTGAACACCAGGCCGGTGACGACCGTCCAGCCACCCCACAGCAGCAGCGCGGCACGCGTGCGGTCCAGGCGCGGCGCGAACCGGGTGAACCACAGCCCGGCCACCAGTGCGCTCAGTGCGGCGGGCAGCAGCCAGGAGACCTCCGTGCCGAACGCGGGGCCGAACAGGCGGAACAGGCCGGTTTCACCACCGAACATGGTGTTGCCGCCCATTCCGCCGCCACCGCCGCCGTTGCCCTCGCCGCCGAAGATCCGGCCGAGGCCGTTGTAGCCGAAGGCCAGTTCCAGCGGCGTGTTGTCGGTCGACCCGCCGATATAGGGCCGGGATTCGGCCGGCCACAGCGCGACCGCCACGATCCACCATCCGGTCGCGACCGCGACCGCCACACCGGCCCCCACGAGCTGCAGCAGGCGCCTGCCGAGCCCGGTCGGCGCGGCCACCAGGTACACCAGCGCGAACGCGGGCAGCACCAGGAACGCCTGCAGCATCTTGGTGAGGAACCCGAACCCGAGCGCGGCACCGGCCAGCAGCAGCCAGCCCGTGCTCGCCCGGTCCAGCGCCCGCACGGTGCAGTAGGCGCCGGCCACCATCAGCAACACCAGCAGCGCGTCCGGGTTGTTGAACTTGAACATCAGCGCGGCGACCGGCGTCAGCGCGAGCGCCGCACCGGCGAGGAGCCCGGCCACCGGACCGGACGTGCGCCGCACCGCCGCGTAGAGCAGCGCCACCGAGCCGACGCCGCACAGGGCGTTGGGCAGCAGCATGCTGAAACTGGAGAAGCCGAGGATCCGCCCGGACAACGCCATCAGCCACAGCGAAGCGGGCGGTTTGTCGACCGTGATCACGTTGCCGGGGTCGAGCGACCCGAAGAACAACGCCTCCCAGTCCTTCGTCCCGGCCTGCACGGCCATCGCGTAGAAGTCGTTGGCCCACCCGGACGCGCTCAGGTTCCACAGGTACAGCGCGGCCGTCGCGACCAACAGGACGGCGACCGCCGGACGCACCCATGGAGGCCGTCCGGCCGTCCGCGTTCGCGCCGTGGCGGGGACCGGCCCGAGGCGGGCCGGATCGGTTGACACAGCCGCAGTCGACATGTCGAGTCGGTTCTCCTATCGGTTCTTGCGGAAGACCCAGTTGCGGAACAGCAGGAACCGCAGGATGGTCGCGGCCAGGTTGGCCAGCACGAGCACCGCCAGCTCGGCGAAGCGCCCCGGTTCGCCGCCGGAGTGCAGCAGGGCGAGCGATCCGCTGGTCAGCGCGAGGCCGAGCGCGAAGACGATGAGGCCCTCGAACTGGTGCCGCCCGGCACCACGGGACCCCCGCACCCCGAAGGTGAACCGCCGGTTGGCCGCGGTGTTGGCGATCGCGGTGACGAGCAGCGCGACCAGGTTCGCCGTCTGCGCGCCGATGCCGGTGCGCAGCAGGACGTAGAGCACGAGGTAGGCCAGGGTGCTGCCGACGCCGATCGCGGCGAAGCGGACGAGCTGCTTGGCCAGTTTCGGCGGCACGCCGGGTTCGGTGACGGCGATCGGATGCCTCCCCAGCTGGGCGCGGATCTGGCTGACCGGCAGGGTGCCGCGCGCGAACCCGCGGATCATGCGCGCGACCCCTTTCAGGTCCGCGGTGGCGGTGGCGACGATGTCCACCGACGAGTCCGGATCGTCGACCCAGTCGACCGGCACCTCGTGGATCCGCAGGCCGGCCCGTTGCGCGAGGACGAGCAGCTCGGTGTCGAAGAACCAGCCGGTGTCCTCGACCAGCGGCAGCAGCCGGTGCGCGACGTCCGCGCGGATCGCCTTGAACCCGCACTGCGCGTCGGTGAACCGCGCGGCCAGCGCACCACGCAGGATCAGGTTGTAGCAGCGTGAGATGAACTCGCGCTTGGGGCCGCGCACCACGCGGGCGCCGCGGGCGAGCCGGGACCCGATGGCGAGGTCGGAGTGCCCGGAGATCAGGGGCGCCACCAGCGGGAAGAGCGCGGCGAGGTCGGTGGAGAGGTCCACGTCCATGTAGACCAGGACTGCGGCGTCGGAGGCCGACCAGACGGCGTTGAGCGCCCGTCCGCGGCCCTTCTGGTCCAGGTGGGTGACCTCGACCTCGGGGAACTCCGCGGCCAGGCCCTCGGCCACGGCCAGCGTGGTGTCGGTGCTGGCGTTGTCGGCGACGGTGATGCGGAACGGGTACGGCAGGGCCTCGGCGAGGTGCGCGTGCAGGCGTCGCACGCAGGGCGCGAGGTCGGTCTCCTCGTTGTACACGGGGATGACCACGTCGAGGACCGGGGACGTGCAACGTTGCGGTGAGTCGGCCGGCCGAGGTAGCGGGGAGGCGTCGGCGGGGGTCGTCATGGTGCTCACGCTGGCCCGCGGCGTTGTGGCGATCATGTGCTCGAGCTGTGCGGAACCTGTGAGCGCTTCCCGATCGGGTTACCTGGGAAAACGCACTGTGAATTCGGTGTGACCGGGGCGGGAGGCGACACCGGCGCGGCCCCGGTGGGCGGCCACGACGGCGGCCACGATCGCCAGTCCGAGCCCGGTGCTGCCCGCCGCGCGGGACCGTGACGTGTCGCCGCGGGCGAAGCGCTCGAACACGGTCGGCAGGACCTCCGGCGCGATGCCGGGACCGTTGTCGGTCACGCGCAGCACCACTTCGCCGCTCTCGACCGACAGCTTGGTGGTGACCTCGGTGTCCGGCGGGGTGTGGGTGCGGGCGTTGTTGAGCAGGTTGAGCACGACCTGGTGCAGCTGGTCGGCGTCACCGACGACGCTGATCGGCTCGGCGGGGACGTCCAGCAGCCACCGGTGGTCGCGCCCGGCGATGTGGGCGTCGGACACCGCGTCGGCCACGATCCGGGAGAAGTCGACCGGCTCGTAGACGCGGTGCCGCCCGGAATCCAGGCGCGCGAGCAGCAGCAGATCCTCGACCAGCGTCGTCATGCGGGCCGATTCGGACTCGACGCGGCCCATCGCGAACGCGATGTCCGGCGGCACTTCATCGCCACTGCGCCGCGACAGCTCGGCGTAGCCGCGGATGGCGGCGAGCGGGGTCCGCAGTTCGTGGCTGGCGTCGGCGACGAACTGCCGCACCCGGCTTTCGCTGGCCTGCCGCGCGGTCAGCGCCGCGCCGACGTGCCCGAGCATCTGGTTGAACGCCGCACCGACCTTGCCGACCTCGGTGCGGGTGTCGGTGTCCACCGGCGGAACCCGGATCGACAGGGCGACCTCGCCGCGGTCGAGCTGCAGCTGGGACACCGTCGACGCGGTGTCCGCGAGCCGGTCCAGCGGCCGCATGGTCCGGCGGATGGTGATCGCCCCGGCGCCGCCCGCCAGGAGAAGCCCACCGAGCGCGACACCGCCGAAGATGAACCCGAGGCGCCACAGGGTCTCGTCGACCTCGGTCAGCGGCAGGCCGGTGATCAGGAGCGTGCCGTCGTGGGCGCGCACCGACACCACCCGGTAGTCGCCCAGCTCGCCGCCGAGGTCGACGCTGCGGCGCTTGCCATCGGCCGGGAGCCCGACCAGCTTGGCCAGCTGCTCGCCGGACAACGGGTCACTGGGGAACGGGTTGTTCCCGGAGGGCTCGGCACCGCCGCGCAGCACACCCGCGCGAGCGGTGCCGTCCGGGAACACGGCGACGGCCAGCGTGCCGATGCCCTGTCCGGGGACGCGCAGCGAGTCCGGCGGCGGCTGGTTCGGCGAGCCGTTCCACGAGCCCGGCGGCGGCTCGCGGGTGCCGCGCTCGCTCGCGGCGGCCAGGCGGTCGTCGAGCTGGTGGTAGAGGAAGCTGCGCAGCGCGATCTCGGTGACCAGGCCGACGACCAGGCACACGAGCGCGAGCAGCGCGATGACCTGCGCGATCAGCTTGCCGCGCAGGGAGGAAGGCAGGAGCCGCCGCGGCCGGGGGTGCTCAGCCTGCCGGCTTGAGGACATATCCCGCGCCGCGCATCGTGTGGATCATCGGCTCCCTGCCCGCGTCGATCTTCTTCCGCAGGTAGGAAATATAGAGTTCCACGATGTTGGCCTGCCCGCCGAAGTCGTAGCTCCACACCCGGTCCAGGATCTGGGCCTTCGACAGCACCCGCTTCGGGTTGCGCATGAGGAAACGCAGCAGCTCGAACTCGGTCGCGGTCAGCGAGACCGGATCGCCGCCGCGGAACACCTCGCGGCTGTCCTCGTCCAGCGACAGGTCGCCGACCGTCAGCGTCGACCCTTCGTGCGCGGAGACCACCCGCGAACGACGCAGCAGCGCGCGCAGCCGGAGCACGACCTCCTCCAGGCTGAACGGCTTGGTGACGTAGTCGTCGCCGCCCGCGGTGAGACCGGCGATGCGGTCCTCGACCGCGTCGCGCGCGGTGAGGAACAGAACCGGCAGGTGCGGCGTTTCGGCGCGCAGCTTGCTCAGCACCTCCAGCCCGCTGAAATCGGGCAGCATGACGTCGAGCACGACCGCGTCCGGGCGGAAGTCGCGTGCCACCCGCACGGCCTCGGTGCCGGTGCCCGCGCTGCGGGTCTCCCAGTCCTCCATGCGCAGGGCCATCGAGACCAGCTCGGCCAGCGTCTCCTCGTCGTCCACGACGAGGACGCGGACCGCGGACCCGTCGGGGCGTTTGAGGTCGGCCTTGCCGGAACCGGGCATCGCGGCGTTCATGCTGGTCATGGTCCCATCATCGGGCGCGACGGTTGGGCTGTCCTGTGCCCCGGCTGTGCGTTTCCTGTGAGCGGCCGCCGCGCACAGCCTCAGCCCACCTCGTACACAGCTCGCACACAGGCTGAGTGCCGACCCTGTGGGTGGCAGGGGTGGCCCCTGCGCCGACCGATGCGAAAGGGACACGATGAGCACGGAGCCGACGACCACCGAGGCACCTGCCGCCGCCTGGGGCGATCCGCAGCCGCCCGCCCCGAAGTGGTCCGGCAGGAAGACCGCGATCGCCGCCGCGGTGGCGGTCGCCATCGCCGCCGTCGGCGGGGTCGCGATCTACCTGGGCACCTCCTCCGACGCCGGCCAGCAGGCGGGCGGTATGGGTGGCTTCCCCGGCGGCCGCGGCATGGGCCAGATGGCTGGCACCGGCGGCACTGCGTCGATCATGCGCGAGGCTCTGCACGGCGACTTCACGGTTTCCGCGGACGGCGGCTACGCCGTCGAGCGCTTCCAGACCGGCGAGGTGAGCGCGCTGAGCGCCACCTCGGTGACGGTCAGGAGCGAGGACGGCTACACCCAGACCTACACGATCGACTCGTCGACGCGGAAGGCCGACGGCCTGGCCACCGGCTCGTCGGTCACCGTGCTGGCGAAGGTCTCCGGCGACACCGCGACGGCGACGTCGATCACCGACAGCTCGCCGGCGGGCCAGCAGGGCGGATTCCCCGGTGGCCAGGGCGGTTTTCCCGGCGGTGCTCAGGGCGGCGGCCCCGGGCAGTCGCGGAACTGAGCGGTGCGGGTGCCGCCGGGTCGTCCGTCGGCCGGGAGCACCCTCACCTACCCGGCGGTAGTTGTGGGCAATAACACACGAGTTCCGATAATCGGAGTCACCGCAGGTCGAACTGGCCCGCCTTGACCCCGTCCAGGAACGCCGCCCACTCGCCCGCGTCGAACACGAAGACCGGGCTGCCCTCCAGCTTGGTGTCGCGGACCCCGACGAGTCCCCGTGCGCCCAGGTTCACCTCGACGCAGTTGCCGCCGTTCGGTTCACTGGCGAAGGACTTCTGCCAGTGCGATTCGTCGAACAGGCTGGCGGCGGTGCGCGGGTCGTATTCGACCGGCCGCGGGTGTTCCGGCATGAGTCCCTACCTCCGTGCAGTCGGTCCCTGGTCCGTTCGCTGGAACCGGGTGGGTCCACTCGGGTGATGCAAGCTTTGACCACTCGACACCTGGATTATTCCAGGAGTAGGATTATTCCCGTCGATCGGGTCGGGTAGAGACCCGGTCCGCAGTGGATGTGCACGTTCTGGGGGTGGTTCGACGGTGCTCGGAGTGCAGGTCGCGGAACGTCCGGCGATGCGCCGTGTGGACCCGTTCATGGTCGTCGGCAAGGTCAACGGCCGCGACGAAGCCGCGCGGGTGGCGACCCCCGCGGACGCCCTGTCCCGGATGCTCGGCTGGCTCGCGCTGGACGACGACGCCTCGGCCGTGTGGTACCTGCGCGAGGACTGGCCAGGGCCGGTCACCGTCATCGGGCGCACGGCTCCCGGACTGACCGGGGAGAGCGGCCGCTGCGCCCACCTGTTCCCACTCGAACCCGGCGCCGTGCTGTGCGGCGCCATGACCGCACGCTGCGGCGCGCGCCTCACCCTGCCCGAGATCGAGTGGCTGACCCTCGGCGCGGGCATGCCGTGCGAGTACTGCCTCGCGAGGGCAGGCGTCTGCCGGAATCCCCGGCCACTACTGGAAGGGGGACGGCAATGACCGTCCGGATCCTGACCGAGGGCCCGACCACACCCCACCACGCCGAGCACCAGCCGGAGGCACCGGTCCGCCGCCGGTGGACGCTGCTGCCGCGCTCGTTCCGCCGCCACTGGCACGCCTGGCGCCACAACGCGGACCTCACCCTGCCGCGGCAGCGCGCCTGACCGCGGCGAGGACGACGTCGAGGAGTCGATCCCGAGCGGGCGGCTTCGGGCTGTGTCGAAGCGACGAACCCGCGGCGGTGCGCGGACTCAGCTCGCACCGCCGCGGATTCGAATCAGCGGAGCTGCCCCATCGAGCCGCCGGTCACCGGTTTGATCTCGCGGCGCAGGATTTTCCCGGTAGGGCCCTTGGGCAAGCTCTCGACGATCTTCACCGACCGCGGGTACTTGTAGGGGGCCAGGACCGTCTTGGCGAAGCTCCGCAGTTCGGCGGGATCCACGGTCTCCCCCGGCTTGAGGGCCACCACGGCAGTGACTTCCTCGCCGAGGCTCGGGTGCGGGACGCCGACGACGGCTGCCTCCGCGACCGCGGGGTGAAGGTAGAGCGCCTCCTCGACCTCACGTGGATACACGTTGTATCCGCCGCGGATGATCAGGTCCTTCTTGCGGTCGACGATCGAGTAGTACCCATCGGCGTCCCGGGTGGCGATGTCGCCGGTGTGGAACCAGCCGTCGCGGATCACCTCGGCGCTGGCGTCGGGGCGGTTCCAGTAGCCCTTCATGACGTTCTCGCCGCGGATCACGATCTCGCCCGGCTCGCCGAAGGGGACGTCCCGGTCCGCGTCGTCCACGAGGCGCATCTCGCAGCCGGGAACCGGCAGGCCGACGGTGCCGGGCCGGCGCTCGTACCCCGGACGGTTCGACGCCACGACCGGCGAGGTCTCCGACAGCCCGTAGCCCTCGTAGACCTCGCAGCCGAAGGTCTGCTCGAAGGTGCGCAGCACCTCGACCGGCATGGCGGACCCGCCTGTCGTGCACAGCCGCAGCGACGTCATGTCCGCCCGCGCGGCGTCGGGGTGGTTCAGCATCGCCGCGTACATGGTGGGGACGCCCTGGAAGACCGTCACCCGGTCCCGGGCGACCACGGCGAGGGCCTTGGCGGGATCGAAGCGGGGGATCAGGGTGAGCACGGCGCCCGCGCGGATCGCGGCATTGAGTCCGCAGGTCAAGCCGAAGACGTGGAACAGCGGCAGGCAGCCCATGATGACGTCGTCGGGGCCGATCCGCAGGATCGTGCCCGCCGTGACCGCGGCATTCGACGACAGGTTGTGGTGGGTCAGCTCGGCGCCTTTGGGCGTCCCGGTCGTGCCCGAGGTGTAGAGGATGACGGCGGTATCCGTGCCGTCCCGGTTCACCGGCTCGGCGAGCGGGGTGCCCGCGAGGTCGAGCGCACCGCTGCCGGGCACCGGGACGTGTCCGATCCCGGCCGCGGCGGCCGCCGCGGCCGGGGCCGGGCCGGCGCCCGCCCAGCTGTAGCACAGCGACGCCTGCGAATCGCGGAGCTGGAACTCGACCTCGCGAGCGGTGAGCAGCGGGTTCATCGGCACGACGACGGCGCCCGCCAGCAGTGCCCCGTAGAACAGCACCGGGAACACGGGCAGGTTGGGGAAGTTCATGGCGATGCGGTCCCCGGGACGGATGCCACGGGCCCGCAGGTCCCCGGCGACCGCGGCGGCGCGGAGGTGGAAGTCCCGGTAGGTCAGGACGTGGTCGTCGAGCCGGATCGCGGGGCGGTCGCCCGCGATCCGGGCGGTGGCGACAAGGTTCGAGGCGAGGTTGGTCATCGTCGTGTCTTCTCTGAGGGGGCCGGCGGAGCGAGCGCGGCGTGGTGGGTGCTGGTGGGCACAGCGGCCCGTCAGGGCGAGGTCTGCCAGTGCAGTGACGGACAGCACGACCGGTGTCATCAGGTGGCGCCGATGCGGGTGGCCATGGGATCTCCCTCCCGCGGGAGTTCAGCCCAGCGAACGGTCGCGGGTGTTCTCCCCGAAAAAACCGACGAGAATCGCGGTGACCAGGGAGAACGCGGCGGTCGTCACGAAGACTCCGTCGAAACCGGCCAGACCGTAGACCGCCGCGACGAGCGCGGCTCCCCCGGCGCCGGCGAGCCGCCCCGCCCCGTTCGACAGCCCCGACCCGAGCCCGCGCAGCGTCGTCGGGAAGACCTCGGGCATGTAGGCGTAGATCGCGGCGGCGTTGGCCTGCAGGAGCAGGGTGATCAGGAAGCCGGCGACGGCGGTCAGCCAGAGGAGGTCGGTGAAGGCGAAGACCACCATGAGCGCGGCTACTACCAAAGAGATGCCGGCGAGGACGTAGCGGCGCTGCCAACGGTCGGTCACCAGCATGGCGGCCAGCGAACCGATCGGCGGCGCGATCGACAGCAGGGTCGCGATGGTCAGCGCGACGTCGGTCGAGTAACCGCGCTCGACGAGCAGGGTCGGCACCCAGGAGTTGAACCCGTAGAACGCGACGATGCCGAACACCAGGGTCAGAGCGGTGATGATCGTGATACGTCGCTGGTTCCCGGTGAACAGCTCCGCGACCTTGCCCTTCGCGGCCGGTGCGGTCCGCTCGGCGAGCACCGGTGCCGGAAGCTCGCCGGAGTAGCGCGACTCCAGGCGGGACACGATCAGGGCGGCGTCCTCGTCGCGCCCGGCCGCGGTCAGCCAGCGGACGGACTCGGGCATCACGAACTGGCCGATGGCGGCGGGGATCAGCCCGAACGCGCCGACCACGAACACCCAGCGCCAGGCCTGCGGGTCCAGTGGGATGATCAGCTTGGCGGCGAACGCGGCGAGCGGTACCCCGAGCAGGCCCAGGCCCAGCACGGCCGCCTGGCAGCGCCCGCGGACCCGGGCGGGGAACATCTCCGTCACGTAGACGGTCAGCGCGCCGATCACGGCCAGAATGCCGACCCCGGACAGGGCCCGGAACACGCCCAGCAACGCGAAGGTCGGCGCGAGCGCGCAGAGGATGGAGGACAGGGCGTAGAGCAGGGTACCGCCGAGGATGATCCGCTTACGGCCGAACCGGTCGGACAACCGGCCGCCGATGAGGGCACCGACGAACATGCCCAGCAGTGACAGCGAATTCAAGTGGCCGACCTGGGCGATCGACAGCCCCCAGTTCGCCTTCATCGCCGGAGCGGCGTAGGCGAGCACATAGTTGTCGACGGTGTCGCCGACGGACAGCAGACCGAGCAGGGGCAGCCACGCCCACTGGGCCCGGCTCATCCGCGGGAGCCGGTCGAGGCGGGCGATGAGCTCGTCGCCGCGAGCCCGGGGCACCGCGGCGGCGGTGGGTACGTCCACGAGTTCCTCCTCGCTGAGGAATGCCCTCTCCCGGTCGAACGACCGGGAGAGGATGGTGCCGTGAGTACGGCCGGATCAGACGGGCAGATCGAGCAGGGGGACGAACTGCTGCCCGCCGTGCATGTCCCGGTCGTCGCGCGAGCCCTGCGTGGTGGGCCGCGGGAACGAGACCTTGACGACGTTGAGGTCCGGGATCGGGAAGACGCGCACGCTCGCCGGGTCGACCTCGTAGGTGCGGCCGACCACCACCGGGTCCGTGAGGCCGGACGCGACGACCCGGTCGAAGGCGAGCCGGTCCGGGAGGAACACGTCGACGGTCAGCCAGAACGGGCCGGCGTTCTTCGCGCGGATGTGGGTGGCGACCTCGCGCAACGTGCTCACTGCCCCACCACCGTCCGCACCGTACGGAACAGGTCCCGCTCGTCGGCCACATCCACCGCGTGCTGGAGCACGAACTCGAACACCTCACCGCGCGTGATCTCCGCGGGCGAGCTGATGAAGGCGAACGTCGGGAACGGGCTGTCGTCGTCGATCGGCAGGTGCAGCATCAGCGGGTTGGCGAACTTCGCCAGGTCCCCGGCCGTCGCCTGGTCGGGGGCGGTCACGGTGAGCACGATGCCGACCTCGCGGGGCGGGATGTCCCGCTCCGGCTCGGCCTCGCCCAGCACGGCGTCGTGCCCGAAGCGGCGCAGCGAGAAGTGGTATTCGTCGGGATTGAGCCCGAACGTCGACGGGACGTGCTTGTCGAGGTAAGCGATCAGCACGCCGCACCACTCGTCGAGCCGGCCGAGGATCTCCGGATCCCGGATTCCGGTGATCAACTGGGACTGGAAGCCGACCGACGCCGCACCCTCCAGCTTGATGGTCTGCTGGGCGACGGGCTCGAAGGTGACTCCTTCCACCCGCACCCGGCGCTCGTCGAGCGCGGTGTAGACCGCGCCGCTGGCGTCGAGCGTGCCCGCCGGCTCACGGAGCCGGAAAGGGTCCGCGTTCTCGTAAAGCATGTGCGCGGCGACGCTGCGGACGCTGCAGCGGGCCTCGGCCGCGAGGGGCTCCACGGTGAAGCCGTTGTCGTCGACGGTCAGCAGGACCCCGCCCGACCTCGGGTTCTCGGTGCAGAGCCCGCCGCACTCGGCGATCTTCGCGGCGTGCCAGGCTGGACCCGCGGGCAGGCCGTGCATCAGTGGCAGCACCGCGGCGAGCGCGGTGTCCGTGGAGCGACCCGCCAGGACGATGTCGGCGCCGTCGCGCAGAGCGTCGGCGAAGGGTTCGGCGCCCATCAGCCCCACGATGTGCCTGCACCGCTCCAGGGTCTCCGGCTTCAGCTCGCCCGCGGTGCCGAGCGGGTGGATCCGGTCCTGGGCGAGCAGTTCCACGAGCTGCGCGGGGTCCTGCTCGGCGTAGATCCGGGTGACCTTGCGGGTGATCCCGAGGTCGGTGCAGATCCCCTCGACGATGTCGTGGACCCAGTCCACGCCCGCGTCCGTCCCGGACGTCCCGCAGGACCCGACGACGAGGGGGATGCCGGCGTCGTGCGCGGCGGGGACGAGCACCCGCAGGTCCCGGTCGACGGCCGCCCGTGCGGTCTTCGCCGTCGCGGTGCCCAGGTAGTGGGGTCCGGAGTCGGTGGAGCCGCCGTCGACGGCGATGATGTCGGCGCCGAGCTCGATACCGCGGGCCACGGTCTCGGGCGGAAAGCCCCCGCCCAGCATGCCCACCGGGAACAGCACCCGGATCGGGTCGGTCATGATGTCACTTCCCTGTCAGTGCGTGGGTGGACCTCCGCGAGCCGCGCGAGCTCGCGCACCCCGGTGCGGGCGGCGGGGAAGCCGCGCAGGGCGTCGCTGAGGGCGGCCACCCGCTCGGCGGGCAGCACCCGGCCGGCGCAGTCGGCGAACTTCTCCCAGAGCACGGGCGGATCGACCGTGGCGTCGTTGTCCGGGAGGTACGGTTCCCGCGTGGCCGTGAACTCGCTCCCGCCGGCCTGGGTGATGCGGATGGTGGCGGCGAAGGAGTTCGGCGTGCCGCCGCGCGGGGCCGGCCGGACGCGCACCTTGCTCATCAGGGCGAGCGTGGCGGGATCGCGGTGGGCGTCCCCGTCGAAGTCCGCCAGGACGACCGAACCGGTCAGCAGGGCGCGCGAGGTCACGTACTGCACGCTGAACTTGCCCGACAGGGCCTCGGTCAGCACCGGGCGGTCCGTGTGCGGCATGCGGTTCGGGTCGACGACGATCTCGATGTCTTCGACGCTGTCCGCGTCGAACCCGTCCGTCCCGCGGATCACCCGTGCGGCCTCGATCGCGCCGTGCGTGCTGTGGCAGCAGGGGTAGATCTTGATCGGGTTGCGCTCGGAGCAGGCCAGCGGGGGCCCGTCCAGCCCGGCGACGATGCGCGAGGCGTCGTAGCCGGACGCACCCTGGTACAACGGCAGGAAACCCTGGTGGTGGTCCAGCGCGCCGGGATTGGCGGTCGAGCCCGCCTCCGCGAGCCGGGCGGCGAAGATCCCGTTGCGGACCGCCTGGCCGACGTGCAGGGACTTCGTCATCGTGCCGAAGTTCGCCTTCACCCCGGCCGCGTGCGACACCGCGACCGCCATGGCCGTCGCGGTGCGCTCCGCGGAGAGTCCGAGCAACCGCGCGGCGGCCGCGGCGACACCGATGACGCCGAGGGTGGCCGTCGGGTGCCAACCACGCTGGTAGTGGCCGGGGTTGAGGCCGTACGCCAGCCGGATCATGACCTCATAGCCGGCCGTGTAGGCGACCGCGATGTCCGCAGCGGTCGCGTCGGTCTCCTCGCCGAGGGCCAGCAGTGCCGGGACGAGCAGGGCCGAGGGGTGTCCGCCCATCGCCGAGTTGCCGTCGTCGAGGTCCAGGGCGTGCGCGGCGACCCCGTTGAGCAGCCCGGCGTCCAGGGCGGGGACGCGGTCGGCGGTGCCCAGCACCAGGCTGCCGGTCTCGGCAGGCGTGATGCCCGCGGCGGTGCGGATCGCCGTGATCCCGGCGAAGTCCGCGCCGGCGAGCGCCACGCCCAGGGTGTCGGCGAACGCCGTGCGCACGAGCCGGCGGGCGTGGTCGTCCAGGTCCTCGTACCGGACCGCGGTGGTCTTCTCGGCCAGTGCGGACAGGAGCGCGACCGGGGCCTCAGCGGTTTCGGATGATCCGGACGGCGCTGGTGCCGTCCCGGCGGTGGTCGTCACGCTCAGGCTCCCGTGCCGCGGCTGACGAACACGCGCTCGCCGGTGGGCGAGGGGAAGCCGCCGCGCGGGACGCCGGGCCGGATGTCGCCGTAGAACTCCTTCATGGCCTCGTTGAGCGGGCGCGAGTTGGCGGGGGCCAGCCACAACCGCAGCAGGTGCCGCTTGCGGTCCTCCTCCTCCCAGTCCTCGAACTCGGTGCGGGCGTGGTAGATCACGTGGTTGTTGAGGAACTGGAAGTCGCCCGGCTCGAACATCATCGAGGTGTGGAAGCGCGGGTCGTCGTTGAGCGAGATGAGCAGGTTCATCGCCTCGGTCTGCGCGTCGGTCAGCGGGGGTACGCCCTCGAGTTCCTGGGCGGACCAGATGTGCGGCGCAAGCCAGCGCGAGGAGAAGCGGCCGTCCTCGAAGCTGAAGATCGGCTGCTGGAAGTACGGTTTCGTGCCGGGCTTCTCGCTGCCCTTCCAGGAGTGGTAGAAGGGCTGCTGGAGCACCTCGAACAGGTCGGGGCGGGTGCGGGCGATTTCGTCGGCGACGGCGACCGAGCTGCAGAACAGGCTCCGCCCGCCGCTCTTCGCGGTCCGCAGTACCAACAGGGCGACGATGTCGGCGCTGTCGGTGTGGAAGCCCAGACCTTCGCGGGACATGTAGCCCCGGCCCTTCTGCGTGATGGCGGACTGGCCGGCGTCGCGGACGTCACCGAGCATGTCGCCCTTGAAGCTTTGCGAGCGGGCGACGCCCATGTGCAGGCCGACACCCCAGTAGATCAACCGCATCTCGTCCTTGGTGAACCGTTCGACCGGCAGGCCGCGGAGTACGAACAGGCCGAGGTCGTTCTCGAGGCGGTCGAGGGCGAGGACCAGCGCGTCGGTGAAGGTGTCGAGAGGGAACGTCTCGCGGGTCAGCGTCTCGATCGTCGCGCCGGCGGCCTTCGATGCGGCGAGTGCGTTCTCGATGTCGGCGATGTCCGCGGGGGTGAGCCGGTAGATCCAGCGGTTCTTGTCCTCCAGGTCCGCGGGCAACCAGGCCAGGTCCTTGCTGAGCGGAGAATACGTCACAGCCGCCTCCTTGCGTCTTGATATCTGCGAGTTGCTATAGCAGATAGAACCGCGCTGATGCCGGAGTGTCAAGGGCCGGTTTCCGCCCGCTCAGTCGAGGTCGGTGTTGAGCAGCAGGCGCCGCGAGGAGTCGACCTGCTCGCGGGTCAGCCGCTCGACGCGGTCCGCGTCCCGGGCCCGCAGCGCGTCGACGATCTCCCGATGGATCCGCAACCGGGCCACCCGCTCTTCGGGGGACCACTGCCCGATCAGCCGGACGCGCCGGGCCCGCCCGAACACACCGGCACTGGAGGCCAGCGAACTCAGCGAGTCGTTGCCCGCGGCCCGGCGCAGGACGGCGTCGAACCGGTCCGCGGTCTGCTGGGCCACCTCGATGTCATCCCGCACCTCGTCGCTGCCCAGCTCGTCGACGATCTCGGCGAGTTGATCGATCTCTTCGTCGGTGATCTTCATCGTGGCGAAGCGGGCCAGGGCGCCCCGCAGCAGGGACTCCGCGTAGAGCAGCTCTCGGACCGTTTCGCTGGAGTGCCTGGCAACGACGAGCGCGCGCGTCGAGAGCCGCTCGACCAGGTGCTCCTGCTCGAGCCGGCGCAGCGCCTCGCGTACCGGCGTGGGGCTCACGCCGAGCAGCAAGGCCAGGTTGCGTTCCGTGATCTTCTGCCCGGGGGCGAGTCCCCCGCTGGCGATGGTCTCGCGGATCCGCTGGTAGGCGCGCTCGGCAAGCGACTCAGGCCGGTCGAGCGACGACAGGGGGCTCGCGGCGGGTTCGGTCACGATGGCTCCTCGCGGACGGTGCCGCGATCATCGACGGCAACGGACGGCAGCTACATGCTATGGCGAACCTCAAAAGGCGTCCACGAGTGGGGCATCGCGCGATATCAGGAGAGGCTTGCGACTTGCTATGGCAAGTTGCAGACTGATTCATCGCGCCGCTCTCGCGGTCGGTGCCGCGGCGGCCGCGAACCGTCGGCGACCTTCTACGCGCCCATGGCGACGCGGTACTTGTCGGCGAGGCCCTTGAGGAACTGGCGGGTGTCCTGACGCTCCATCGCGGCGCCGCGGAGGCGGTCCCAGGCGTCGACGAAGAGCTGGAAGTCCTTCTGGTCGTCGAGGTAGATGCCGCCCGCCGAGTGTTCGATGTAGACGAAGTCCCTGGTGCGGTCGGGGAACCGCATGATCGTGAAGTCGTTCGGCACCGCCGCCAGCCGGGCCGCGAACGGCAGCACGTGGATGTACACGCGCTGGCGCCGGTCCAGTTCCAGCAGGTGCTCGATCTGGTCCAGCATCACGGCGGGCGCCTGCCCGCCCGGCGCGCGGTGCAGCGCGGCCTCGCTGACGATGAACCGGTAGTACGGCGGCTGCGGCTGGTCGAACACGGACTTGCGGTCCAGCCGGTTGCGCACCAGCGAGGTGACGTCGGTGGCGCCGAACTCGGTGAACTGCTTGAGCATGTAGTGCTCGGACTGCAGCGGCCCGGGGATGCGCTCGCCGTGCCACGTCATGATCTCCACGGCGGCGGGTTCGAGGTCGGTGAACGTCCGGAACCAGTGCGGGACGACCGACCGGTAGCCGGACCACGCACCGCGCTGGCCCGCCGCGGCTCGCGCCAGGCTCATCAGGGTCTCCGACTCGTCGCCGTTGATGCCGAAAGCCTCGAGCATGGACCGCACGTCGCCGAGTTTCACGCCCACCGCGCCGGACTCGATCTTGTTGACCTTGCCCTGGGTGCACCCGAGCACGTCGGCGACCTGCTGCTGGGTCATCTTGGCGGCCTGTCGCGCGTGGCGGAGCTCGTTGCCGAGTTGCTTGCGACGGGAAGTAACGGTGCTAGCCATTGCCTATATCCGCGTCCTCACCCGCTCCACGGCACCTCTGTCCCGCCTCGTCCCCTGGTAGTGGAACCCGTCACCGTACTCCATACCGCACCGTGACGCGGCAGTGACAGCGTGAAGCATGGCAGGAAACGCCCGCGAATGCTAGTTACTCACGCGTTCACCTGGGCTTATGACGATCCGCGCTAGGGTGCGATGAGAGTTTCAGACAGGGAAGGCGCACATGAGCAAGAAGGCGAGCATCGGGGTCACGGGACTGGCTGTCATGGGCCGGAACCTGGCACGCAACCTGGCGCGGCACGGGCACACCGTCGCCCTGCACAACCGGTCCGAGCAGCGCACCCGCGACCTGGTCGAGCAGTTCGGCGACGAGGGCGAGTTCGTCCCCACCTACTCCGCGCAGGAGTTCGTGGACGCGCTCGAGCGGCCGCGCAAGCTGGTGATCATGGTCAAGGCGGGCGGGCCGACCGACGCCGTCATCGAGGAGTTCGCGCCGCTGCTCGAAGAGGGCGATGTGATCGTCGACGCGGGCAACGCGCACTTCGCCGACACCCGCCGCCGTGAGGCGGCCCTGCGGGAGCGCGGGCTGCACTTCGTCGGCACCGGTGTCTCCGGCGGTGAGGAAGGCGCGCTGCACGGGCCGAGCATCATGCCCGGCGGGTCCAAGGAGTCCTACGAGTCCCTCGGGCCGCTGTTCGAGAGCATCTCGGCGAAGGTCGACGGCGACCCGTGCTGCACGCACATCGGCCCGGACGGCGCCGGGCACTTCGTGAAGATGGTGCACAACGGCATCGAGTACTCCGACATGCAGCTGATCGCGGAGTCCTTCGACCTGCTGCGCGGTGCGCTCGGGTACGAGCCCGCGCAGATCGCCGAGGTTTTCCGCACCTGGAACACCGGGCGGCTCGACTCGTACCTGATCGAGATCACCGCCGAGGTCCTCGCGCACACCGACGCCGCGACCGGCAGGCCGTTCGTGGACGTCGTGGCCGACCAGGCCGAGCAGAAGGGCACCGGGCGCTGGACCGTCCAGATCGGACTGGACCTCGGGGTGCCGATCAGCGGCATCGCGGAGGCTGTGTTCGCGCGGTCGTTGTCCGGCAGCGCGGACCTGCGCAAGGCGAGCCGCGGCCTGCCCGGCCCGTCCCGCGCCCCCCTGACCGGCGCGGCGGCGGAGACCTTCGCCGACGACGTCGAGCGCGCGCTGTACGCGTCGAAGATCGTCGCCTACGCGCAGGGCTTCAACCAGATCCAGGCCGGTGGCGCCGAGTACGGCTGGGACATCGACCTCGGTGCGCTGGCCGCGATCTGGCGCGGTGGCTGCATTATCCGGGCGAAGTTCCTGGACGACATCCGCGCCGCCTACGCGGCCGAGCCTGCCCTGCCGACGCTGCTCACCGCGGGCGACTTCCGCAAGGCCGTCGAGGATGCGCAGGATTCGTGGCGTTCGGTGATCTCGACCGCGGTGCGGCTGGGCATCCCGACGCCGGGCTTCTCCACCGCGCTGGCCTACTACGACGGTCTGCGGGCGGAGCGGCTCCCGGCTGCCCTGGTGCAGGGGCAGCGCGACTACTTCGGCGCGCACACCTACCGCAGGGTCGACCGGGAGGGCTCCTTCCACACCCGCTGGGCCGAGGACGACCGGCCCGAAGCCGGGGCGTAGTTCCTCGCGTGACGGGCGTCCTCGCGGGCGCCCGTCACGCGTCGGGGAACATCATCCGCAGCATCGCGCGGATCTCCTCCTCGACGGCGTCCTTGGTGATGCCCAGTTCCGTGAGCACGTCGAACGCCGGGCCCTCGGCCTGGTCGAGCAGGGCCAGCAGCATGTGCTCGGTACCGACGTAGTTGTGCCCGAGCCGCAACGCTTCCCGCACGGTCAGCTCGACGACCTTGCGCGCGGCCGGGCTGAACGGGATGTGCACGGGCAGCTCGTCGACCCGTGGCGGCAGGGTCGCGTTGACGGCCTCGCCGATCTGCTCGGGCGTCGCCCCGAGCTTCTCGATCGCCTTCGCGGCAAGACCTTCCCGCTGGTCGATCACGCCGACCAGGACGTGCCCGGTGCCGATCTGCTCGCTTCCGGCACCCCGTGCCAGCTTCTCGGCGGCCACGATCGCGGCACGGGCACGCTCGGTGAACCGGCTGAACGCGGCGACGTCCGCGGACTCCTTGGGCACGAACCGTTTCTGCGCCGCCTGCTTCGACACCCCCATGCTGGTCCCGATGTCGGTCCAGGACGCGCCGGACCGCCGGGCCTGGTCGACGAAGTGGCCGATCAGATGGTCGGCGAGATCGCCAAGGTACTCGCCGAGCATGACCGCGTCGGCCAGGTGCTGCAGCGGGTCGGCGTCGGGGTGCTGTCGTTTGACGGCCTCGATCAGATCGTCGAGGCGAACTGTGTTCGTCATGCGTCAACCATAGGTTGACGATCTGCGTTTCGTCAACCTCGGGTTGACGGCCCCACCGCTACGCGGGTTTGGGCGCGACGCGCGTACCTCGGACACCGGGCTCGCAAGCTCGCAATCGGTGAGGCCGCCCCAATTTCCGATTGTTTCAACGGCCGAGCAGGCGCCGTCAAGGCGGGAAAGCGTGCCTTGACAGCACCTGATCGTCCGCTGAACCAGGCTGAGGATCGGGGTGCGGGGGAGGACTGGACGGCAGGCGGGCTGCGTTGCGTCGCCGGGTGCCGGTTGCGAGCGTGGAACTCGCGCGCGGGAGTGTGGGACTCGCGGGCGCCATCGGCGAGTCCCACCTTCCCGACGCCGAGTCCCACACTCAGCACCCCGAACCCCCCATTCGCCAACCGCCACCCGGCAACGCAAGGCAGCCACCCCCGAACCAGCCCTCTCCCGCAACCCGATCCCCAGCCAGCTTTGGCGGCCGATCAGGCGGGTCAAGGCACGCTTTCCCGCCTTGACGCGTCTGCTCGGCCGCCAAAGACACTGAAAGATCGGGTTCGGCAGGGGCGATCGGGGCATAGCGAAGCGAAGCCGGCGCAGTAGATACGCGCGTAGCGCAAAGAACCCGCGTAGCGCCACCACCCACGTAGCGCCAAAACCGAGCCCTCAAGCGAAAGGCAACCCCACGTAGTTCTCCGCAACGCTCGTCGCCGCCGCGCGGGACGAAGCCGTGTACCGGAGTTGCGACAGCTGCAAGCGCCGGGAGAAGGCGTCCGCCGCCGGGTCCACATGCAGCATCGAGGTCATGTACCAGGAGAAGTGCTCGGCACGCCAGACCCGGCGCAGGCAGGTGTCCGAATAGGACTCCGCCAGCTCGCTCCGCTTGTGCTGCACCAGTTCCACCAGCGCACGGGACAGCACACGGACGTCGGCGACCGCGAGGTTCATCCCCTTGGCGCCGGTGGGCGGGACGATGTGCGCCGCGTCGCCGGCGAGGAACAGGCGGCCGTACTGCATGGGTTCGGTGACGAAGCTGCGCATCGGCGTGATGCCCTTGTCCAAGATCGGGCCCTCGCGCAGCACGAAGTCCCGCGCGTTCGTCGTGAGGCGGACCTCCAGCTCCGACCAGATCCGGTCGTCGGACCAGCCCTCGATCTTCTCGTCGCTGGGCACCTGCAGGTAGAGCCTCGTGATCTCCGGGGACCGCATGCTGTGCAGGGCGAATCCGCGCTCGTGGTGGGCGTAGATCAGCTCCTCGTGCGAAGGCGGCGTCCGCGCGAGGACACCCAGCCAGGCGAAGGGGTAGGTCCGGTCGAACGTCTGCACGCGGTCGGCGGGGATCGTCGGGCGGCTGATGCCGTGGAAGCCGTCGCAGCCGGCGATCACGTCGCAGTCCAGGGTCCGCGCGGCGCCGTCGGCGTCGCGGTAGGTGACGCGCGGGCTGTCCGTGTCGACGTCGTGCAGTTCGACGTCGGAAACCTCGAAGTGGATCGGGTAGCCCCCGGCCTCGTGCGCGGCGATCAGGTCCTTGACGATCTCCTGCTGCCCGTACACGGTGATGGACTTGCCGGTCAGCTCGGTCAGCGCGATGCGGTGGTCCTGCCCGTCGAACCGCAGCGAGAACCCGTGGTGCGGCAGGCCCTCCGCGTCCATCCGGGCACCGACCCCGATCTCGCGCAACAGCTCGACCGTGGGGTGCTCGCATACGCCCGCCCGCACCCGCTTTTCGACGTAGGAGCGGCTGCGTGCCTCCAGGACGACGGCGTCGACACCCTCGGCGTGCAGCAGGTACGACAGCAGCAGCCCGGCCGGCCCGGCGCCGATGATCCCGACCTGTGTGCGCGTCACCGCGACCTCCCAACCTCGTTGTTCCGGCCCCCAGCATGCGGGCGGGTCACCGCCGGGGCCAGCACTACTTCCACTGAGTGGAAGCTACGGTCGCAGTCCGGCGACGAGGAACCCGACCAGCCGTCGCGCGTCGTAGGCCGGGTCGTGTTCGGCGCCGACGCAGAGGTTTCCCACGCCACGCAGCAGTTCGTAGGTCGTGATGTCCGAGGCGATCTCGCCGGACTCCTTCGCGGCGTCGAGCAGCTGGGCCCCCACGGGCTGAAGGCGTTCGAGGAACCACGCGTGCAGCGCCTGGAACCCGGCGTCGTCCGAGCGCAGCACACCGGCGAGCCCGTGCTTGGTGACCAGGAAGTCGACGAACAGGCTGACCCACTCCACCAGTGCGGCGTAGGGGGTTTCGCTGGAGGCCAGCAGCGCGGGCCCGGCCTCGGCGCAGGCTTCGACCTGGTGCCGGTACACGGCGATGATCAGGTCGGCGCGGGTCGGGAAGTGGCGGTAGATCGTGCCCATCCCGACACCGGCCCTGGCCGCGATGTCCCGCACCGGCGCCTCCACGCCGGACTCGACGAATGCCGCGGCGGCCGCGTCGAGCAGCGCCTCCTGATTGCGCCGTGCGTCCGCCCGCTTGGCCCGGCCCGCGTCCTTGTTCACGCGATGACTCCTTCCTTGCCAAGCGGAACAATGCTCCGTATCGTTACTGGAGCAACGTTCCGCTTAACTCAGTATGGAGGACCGGGTCCATGTCGCACACATCCCTGCCCAGTTTCGGCATCGCGACCTACCCGCAGCAGGTCGGCTACGACGATGTGCTGCGGGTCTGGCGCGAGGCCGACGCGATCCCGGAGATCGAGCACGCCTGGCTGTTCGACCACCTCATGCCGATCTGGGGCCCTCCGGACGGGCCGATCTTCGAAGGCTGGACGCTGCTGTCGGCGATGGCCGCCCAGACCGAGCGGATGCGCCTCGGCCTGCTCGTGACCAGCAACCGGTTCCGGCCGCCCGCGATGCTCGCCAAGATCGCCACCACGGTGGACGTCGTCTCCGGCGGACGGCTCGATTTCGGCATCGGCGCCGGCTCCCGTCAGAGCGTCCCGATGGCCCGGCGCGAGTACGACGCGCACGGCCTGCCCTATCACGACGCGGACCACGCCGTGGCCGCGCTCGGCGAGGCGTGCACGGTCATCCGGAAGCTGTGGACCGAGGAGGTCCCGTTCGACTTCCACGGCGAGCACGTGCGGCTCACCAGCGCGTTCGCCAACCCCAAGCCCGTCCAGCGCCCGCACCCGCCCATCATGATCGGCGGCCGCGCGTCGGGAACGCTGCGGGTGGTCGCCGAGCACGCCGACCTGTGGAACATCCCGGGCGGCGGCGACATCGACGATCTGGTGGGGCGCAGCAAGCTCCTGGACCGCTTCTGCGCCGAGATCGGCCGCGATCCCCGCGAGATCACCCGCTCGATCGCCCTGCCCGTGTCCTACGACCAGCCGGAGACGACCCGCGCCAAGATCCGCGAAGCGACCGGCGCCGGGTTCACCCACGTCGTGCTCGGCCTCGCCGATCCCTATCCGGAGGGCGTCGCGAAGTGGGTCGCCGACGAGCTGATCGCGAAGCTCTAACTGGGTTGTCGTAGCGCGCGGGGAGCCCCCAGCGTCCGCGAGATCCCCCGCGCGGCGGCCCGCACCGCGGGCACCATCGACCGCGGGTCCGGCCCCGAGGCGGGGATGACGATCGAAATCGCGGCGACCACGGTGTCGTCCGCGCCGTGGACCGGCGCGGCGACCGACAGCGACACCATCTCGACCTGCCGGTCGCTGATCACGTAGCCGTCGCGCCGGACGTCGGCCAGTACGCGCCGCAGCTCTTCGGCCGAGGTGATCGTCTTGCCGGTGTACCGGCGCAGCGGCGCGGCCAGCACCTGCTCCTGGACCTCCGCCGGAGCGTGCGCGAGCAGCACCAGCCCGACCCCGGTCGCGTGCGCGGCCAGCCGTCCGCCGGGGCGGGACACGATGCTGACCGCGTTGCGCCCGGAGATCCGCTCGACGTAGACCACGTCGGGCACGTCCAGCACCGCGAGCTGGACGTTCTCGTGCGTGGCCTCGTAGAGGTCCTCCAGGAAGGGCATCGCGGCGTCGCGCAGCACCGGGCCACGCGGCGACAGCGACGCGACCTCCCACAACCACAACCCGACCCGGTAGCGCCCGTCGTCCTGCCGCTCCAGAGCGCCGCGCCGGGCCAGCTCGCCGACGATCCGGTGGGTCGTCGACAGCGGCAGGCCGGTGCGGCGGCTCAGCTCGGACAGGGTCAGTGCGGGCCGGTCCGGGGTGAACGCGGCCAGCACGTCGAGCACGCGATCGACGACGGAAGGCGCCTGCGCCGAAGTGTGCCGCATCCGACCAGGTTAGAGACTGTTTCGGCAGCGGCTTGCGTGGCGGTGCGGGTGGCGGTGCCGGCGCACGGCCCACAGCAAGCGGGCTCCGCCGCTCAGGAACACGACCTAACGACCCCACACGAGTTCGGCGGTCTCCACGATCCGCTCCAGCTTCGCCTTCTGCTCGCCGGGTGTGAGGTCGTTGCCCTCCTCCGTGGAGGAGAACCCGCACTGCCCGGACAGGCACAGCTGGTCCAGATCGACGTACCGGGCGGCCTGGTCGATGCGCCGCCGCAGCGAGTCGACCGTCTCCAGCTCGCCCCGCTTGGTGGTGACCAGGCCGAGCACGACGTACTTGCCCTTCGGCACGAACCGCAGCGGCTCGAACCCGCCGGAGCGCTCGTCGTCGAACTCCAGGAAGTACCCGTCCACGTCCAGCTCGTTGAAGAGCGCGTCGGCGACGAAGTCGTACCCGCCGGAGGCGACCCACGACGAGCGGAAGTTGCCGCGGCACAGGTGCGTGGTCACGGTCAGGCCCTCGGGGCGGCCGGCCAGCGCGGCGTTCATCGTCTTGATGTTGCGCACGTGCTGCTTGTCCGGGTCGCCGCCCATCTCGGCGACCATCCGCCGCTGCGCCGGGTCGTTGAGGTAGGCGAGGCTGGTGTCGTCGAGCTGCAGGTAGGTGCAGCCCAGCTCGGCCATGCCGGCGATCTGCTTCGCGTAGGCCGCGGCGAGGTCGGTGTAGAAGTCCTCCAGGTCGGGGTAGACCTGCTCGGACACGGCTCGCCTGCCGCCCCGGTAGTAGATCATACTGGGCGAGGGGATGGTCTGCTTCGGCGTCTGCGTCTGGTCCACAATGGACTTGAGGAACGTGAAGTGGTCGCCGAAGATCGTGCCGGACAGGCCGACCTTGCCGTCGACTTTCAGGCCCGCGGGGCTGAATTCGATGTCCCCGGCCGCGTTGTGGAACTGGACGTGCAGCTTCTCGTCGCTGCGTGAGATGCCGTCGAGCTGGTAGATGAAGTCCATGTGCCACGAGGCCCGGCGGAACTCGCCGTCGGTGGCCGAACGGAGCCCGGCCGCACGCTGCATCGCGACCACGTCGCGGATCGCGGAGTCCTCGGCGGCCTTGAGGTCCCCGGCGCCGATCGCGCCGCGGGCGAAGTCCTCACGAGCCCGGTGCAGTTCGGCGGGGCGCAGCAGGCTGCCCACGTGGTCGGCGCGAAACGGCGGTGTCGTGCGCACAGTCATGCCCCGATCTTCGGGCACCACCGGTGCCGCCACAACCCCGCCTTCCACCCCGCGGCAACCCGGTCGCGCGCCGCGGGGCGGAAGGGTCCCGCTCAGGCGGGCGGGGCGAGCACGACCACCGAGTTGTGGCCGCCCATGCCGAGCGACGACTTGGCGGTCAGGCCGTCACCGACCGGCACGCGGCCGGTGAGCAGCTGCGGATGTCCCGGCGCCACCCGGATCGGCGCCGGAACGAACCCGCGGTCGTAGCCGAGCGCCGCGACCGACACCTCGACCGCCGAGGCCGCGCCCTGGCAGTGCCCGGTCAGCGGTTTGACCGAGTACACCCCGGCCTCCGGCCCGAACTCCTGCTCCAGGATCGCCGCTTCGGCGGTGTCGCACTGCTTCGTGCCCGGCCCGTGCGCGTTGAGGTACCGGATGGCCGAGGCGGGCACCCCCGCGTTGGCCAGCGCGTCCCGGAAGCAGCCGCGGACCTGGCCGAGGTCCGGGTCCACCGAGGTCACGTGGTACCCGTCGTGCGACATCGCGCCGCCCAGGGTGAGCGCGTAGGGCCGGACGGCGTTGCGCGACAACACGAACGCCACCGACGCCTCACCCATCAGGAACCCGAGGCTGCCCTCCTGGAAGGGACGGCACGCTTCGAGCGGTTCGGTGTCGGTGACCGCCACGCCGAGTCGCACGAAGTGCCGCACGTTCTCCGGTGTCGCGGAGATGTCGGTCGCGACGAACACCACGTCGTCCACGATGCCGGCGTCCAGCCACGCCTTCGCGGTGAGCAGCCCGGCGTTGCCGGAGGCGCACATCGCGGACACGTTCATCGCCGGGCCGTGGAAGCCGTACTCCTGCATGAAGGTCGACATCGGGGTGGAGGGCATCAGCCCCAGATACTCGCGGGGCCGCACGTCGCCGCCCCGGTCGAGGTAGAACTGCCGCCACAGGTCCACCTCGCCGAGCACCACCGCATGCAGCAGTCCGACCCGCTTGCCGGGCTGCCAGCCGCGCTCCCCCGCGTCGGCTATCGCCTCCCTGGCCGCGGCCCGCATCGCCCTGGCGAACCGGCTCGGTCCGTCCATCGGGTGACCGCCGTCGGTCACCTTCGCGACCCAGCCGGGCTCATCCGGTTGCGGTCCGTAACCGGATTCCAGTCCCGCCGCGGGCTTTCCCGAGGTCAGCCCGTCCCACAACAACTCCCGGCCCCATCCGTAGCCGGTGACCGCTCCGATTCCGCAGATTGCCATTTGCCGCGAGTCCATCGCACTCGCCCCTCCTTCGTTCTTGCCTCTACGATCCGTCCCGAGGAACGGACTCGTCTCAAGCGAACGTCGCCAGAGGCGAAAGGCCATAATCAACGGAGGTCCGTCACCGCAGATTGGTGCGGACGACCCACGGCGATACCGCCGAATGATGTAATCGAAGTGCAGGGGAATGCTCGGCGGATCGGACGGATGATGGAGCCAAACGCCAACCCCGGGGAAGGCGTGGGTGACCTGTCCATCGATCACGAACAGGTCGTCGACCTGGCGCTGTCCGCCGACCGCGCGGTCATCTGGTCCTACGGCTCCGCCGACGACGTCCTCACCTGGCGGCCGGGCCTCGACCGGCTCCTCGCCCTGCCCGGCGCACCGGAGGACGAGGTCCGCGCCCGGCTCGCCGGGCTGGTCGAACCGCTCATGGTGGCGGCCCGCACCGCGCCGGTCTGGCACGACCTGGAGCTGGAGCAGCCCTACGAAACCCCGGCGGGTGACTCGCGCTGGATCCGGTTCCGCGCCCGCACGTTCACCGACGGGCTGCTCGGCATCGCCACCGACGTCACCGACCGTCACGAGGACCGCCGCGAGCTGGCCGACCTCGCCGACCGCTACCGCCTGCTGGTCGAGCTGAGCCCGGACGGCATCGTCGTGCACCAGTACGGCGTGCTGACCTACGCCAACCCGGCCGCCGTCCGGTTCGTCGGCGCCCGCACCGCGTCCGAGCTGATCGGCCGCCCGATCACCGATTTCGTCGAGCCGCCGTCGGTGCCCTCGATGCTGCGCCGGATCGCCGGGCTCAGCTCGCCCGGCGCGACGTCCGAGCCGTCCGAGGCGGTGCTGACCCTGCTGGACGGCGGCCAGGTTACCGTCGAATCGGTGTCGGTGCGCACCACCTGGGAGGGCAAGCCGGCCTTCCAGGTGATCATGCGGGACATCAGCGCCCAGCGGGCCGCCGAAGCGGCGCTGCGGTTCCAGGCCGCGCTCGTGCAGCACGTCAGCGACGCGATCGTCGCCACCGACGGTCAGGGCCGCGTGACCAGCTGGAACACCGCCGCCGAGACCATCTACGGCCGCCGCGCCGCCGACGCGCTGGGCCGGGAGGTCGGCAAGCTCGTGGGGGCGCCGCTCGACCCCGGCGAAGTGGTCGCCCACGGCGGGGTCGCGCAGGCGACACACCGCGCGGCCGACGGATCGGCGCTCGCGGTGCGGGTGTCGGCGGCCGCGATGGACGAGGGCTACGTGCTGGTGTGCGCGGACGAGACCGCCCGCCGCCGCGCGGAACGCCAGTTCAGCACGGTCGTCGCGGCACTCGACGAGGGTGTGCTGGTGATCGGCCCGAACGGGCGGGTCGTGTCGGCCAACCCCGCCGCCGAGCACATCCTCGGCGCCAGCGAGGCGGACATGCTCGGCGCGCCACCGGACACCTGGCCGCTCTACGACGAGGACGGGCGGCGGCTCGACCCGTCGGAGTACCCCTCGGCCCAGCTGCGTGTCAGTGGCCTGCCGCAGCAGGGCCGCGTGATGCGGGCCAAGCGCGACGACGGCCGGACCGTGTGGCTGTCGGTGTCCTGCCGCGCGATGAACCCGGAGGACATGGCCTCCTCGGCGTTCGTGTTGTCGTTCAGCGACATCACCGAGCGCAAGGCGATTGGGGAACGACTCGCCCACGACGCCACCCACGATCCGCTGACCGGGCTGGCCAACCGCACGCTCGTGCTGCAGCGGCTGAACTCGGCCCTGCACGAGGCCGGGTACGGCGCCACCGCGGTGCTGTTCATCGACCTGGACAAGTTCAAGGTCATCAACGACTCGCTGGGGCACACGGTCGGGGACAGGGTGCTGCAGATCGCCGGTGAGCGACTGCGGCACGCGGTGCGCGCCGGTGACGTGGTGGGCAGGCTCGGCGGCGACGAGTTCGTGGTGATCGCGTTCGGCGTGCACGACGAGTCCGGCGTCCAGGCGCTGACCAACCACATCCGCGACGCGCTGACCACGCCGATCTCGGTCGACGGGCGGCGCCTGCACGTCGACGCCAGCATCGGGATCGTGCTGACCGGCCCCGGCGACCAGCGCGAGGCCGACGAGTTGCTGCGTGACGCGGACGTGGCCATGTACCACGCGAAGACGCTGGGCCGCGGCCGGTTCGAGTTCTTCGACGTCGAGCTGCGCATGCGCCTGCAGCGGCGGCTGCGGCTGGAGCAGGACCTGCGCGACGCGGTCCGGCACAGCCGGTTGTGGGCGGCCTACCAGCCGGTCGTCGATCTGCGCACCGACGAGATGGTCGCGGTCGAGGCGCTGCTGCGCTGGACGCACCCGGTGCACGGGCCGATCTCGCCCGCGGAGTTCATCCCGCTGGCGGAGGAGAGCGATCTGATCAACTTGCTCGGCTCGCACATCCTCCGTGAGACCACCCGCGAGGTGGCGGACCGTCGCGCGGCGGGCGCCAACGTCGGGTTGAAGATCAACTTGTCGACCCGGCAGCTGGACGATCCGGCACTGGTGCTGGCCGTCGAGGAGGCGCTGGCCGTCACCGGCCTGCCCGCCACGGCGCTGTGCCTGGAGATCACCGAGAGCGCGCTGATGCGGGATTCGACGGTCACCAGCAAGACCCTGGCCGCGCTGCGTGAACTCGGGGTCTGCCTGGCGATCGACGACTTCGGCACTGGTTACTCCTCGCTCGCGCAGCTGCAGCGGCTGACCCTCGACACGTTGAAGATCGACCGGTCCTTCATCACGCGGCTGGGGGAAACCGGTGACGCCGAGGTGATCGTCACGAGCATCATCGCGATGGCCCACGCGGTGCACCTGACCGTCGTGGCGGAGGGCGTGGAGAACGAGACCCAGCTGGAGATCCTGAAACGGCTCGGCTGCGATCAGGCCCAGGGCTACTACCTGGGCAAACCGGCGCCCGCGGCCGAGCTGTGGTCCTGATCCACGGCCCGGCTGCCGCGGAAGGTGTAGCGGTAGCCGCTGGGTGAGACGCCGAGCGCGGCCTGCAGGTGCTGGCGCAGCGACCCGGCGCTGCCGAACCCGGCGTCCTCGGCGACCCGGTCGATCGGCAGGTCGGTCTCTTCGAGCAGCTGGCGGGCGCGCTCGATCCGCTGCTGGGTGAGCCACTGGCCGGGTGAGATCCCGGCCTCCTCGCGGAAGCGGCGGGTGAAGGTGCGCACGCTCATCGACTCGCGGGCCGCGAGCTGGCGCAGGGTCAGCGGGCGGTGCAGGTTCTCCAGCGCCCAGGCGCGCGCGGCGCCGGTGGAGGACACCGCGGGTTCGGGCACCGGCCGCGCGATGTACTGGGCCTGCCCGCCTTCGCGGTGCGGGGCGACGATCGTGCCGCGCGCGACTTCGTTGGCCACCGCGGCGCCGTGGTCGCGGCGGATCATGTGCAGGCACAGGTCGATGCCGGACGCCACCCCGGCCGAGGTCAGCACGTTGCCGGACTCGGTGTAGAGGACGTTCGGGTCGACCCGCACGCGTGGGTAGAGCGTGCGCAGGTCGTCGGCGGACTGCCAGTGCGTCGTGGCCGGGCGGCCGTCGAGCAGCCCGGCGGCGGCGAGCACGAAGGCGCCACTGCAGATCGACGCGACGCGGGTGCCGGGCGGGAGCGCGTCGAACGCGTCGGCGAGCGGGCCCCGCAGTGGACCGCCGGGCTGGGGTCCGTAGTCCTCGTCGGAGGACGCGACGATCACCGTGCCGGCTTCGGCGAGTGCGCCCAGGCCGTGCTCGACGTTGACGCTGAAGTCGGCGTCGGTGCGCACCACGCCGGGTTCGAGCGCACAGGTGAGGACCTCGTAGAGCGGCCTGCCACCGGCCCTGGCCTGCCCGAACAGGCGGTGCACGATGCCCACCTCGATCGGCAGCAGGCCCGCGCGGACCAGGACGGCGACCCGGTGCCGTCCGTCGTCGGCGAAAACCGTCATGGCCCGATTCTGACACACATTGGCCATCGGGCCACTCGCCGACGGGTGCCGCGCGGCGGAACGTGGGGGCATGAACGTGTTGTGGATCTTCGCCCACCCCGAGGGACGCTCGCTCAACGCCGCCCTGCGCGACGAAGGACTGAAAGCACTGGACGAGTTCGGCCACGCCCACCGGATGTCGGACCTGTACGCGATGAAGTGGAACCCGGTGGTCGGCTACGACGATTTCGCCCACGATCCGGGCAAACGCATGCTCGTCGCGACGGCGTCGCAGGAAGCCTACGAGAGCGGGCGACTGTCCGCGGACGTGCTGGCGGAGCAGGAGAAACTGGCCTGGGCGGACGCGGTCGTGCTGCAGTTCCCGATGTGGTGGTACGGAATGCCCGCCATCCTCAAGGGCTGGTTCGACCGGGTCCTCGTCAAGGGTCTCGGCTACGGGATCACCGCGGACGACGGCACGGTCCTGCGTTACGGCGACGGGAAGCTGACCGGCAAGCGGGCGATGGTGGTGACCACGATCGGCGCCCGGGAGTCCGGCATCGGCCCGCGCGGCATCCACGGCGAGCTGACCGATCTGCTGTTTCCCTTGCACCACGGCACTTTCTGGTACACCGGGATCGAACCGCTGCCGCCGTTCGCGGTGCTGGGCGCGGATCGTCTGGACGAAGCCGGGTTCACCGCGGCGGTCGGCGGGTTACGGGACCGGCTCCGCACGCTGTCGACGGCGGAGCCGATCCCGTTCCGCCACCAGAACCGCGGCGACTACGACGAGAACCTGGTGCTACGGCGCGATCTCGCTCCGGGCCGCTCCGACCTGGCCATACACCAGCGCGACTGACACCACCACGAGGACGGCGCTGACCACGACGGGCGAACGAAACCCGAGCCCCGCGTCGAGCGCGAGCCCGCCGAGCGCCGGACCGAGCGTGTTGCCGACGTTGAACGCGGCGGTGGTGAATCCACCGGCCAGCGCGTTGCCCGGCGCCTGGTAGAAGACGCGCGCGGTCAGCGCGGGTGCGAGCCCGAAGGCCAGCATCCCTTGGCAGAACACGAGAACCAGCGTCACGACCGGGCTGGCGGCGCTCACCGCGAGCGCGACCCAGCCGATCGTCAATGCCACGGTCCCGGTCAGCAGGACGGCCCGTGGCCGCGCGTCGGCGATCCGGCCGCCGAAGGTGATCCCGGCGCACGCGCCGAGCCCGAACAACACGAGCGTGCCCGGCATCCACGCCTCCGGCAGCCCCGCGACGTCCGTGACCAGCGGCGCGAGGTAGGTGAACGTGCAGAACGTCGCGCCCTGCACGAGCGCGTTGGTCGCGTAGGTCAGCAGCAACGGACGTCGCAGCAGCGGACGCACCGCCGTGGCCGGAGTGTCCGGCCTGCCGACCGGGATGGTGCGCACCACCGCGACCGTCGCGGCGACGGCGAGCGCGGCCACGGCCCAGAACGCGGAGCGCCAGCCCCACGCCTGGCCCAGCACCGCACCGCCGGGAACGCCTGCGACACAAGCGATCGTGACGCCGCCCATCACGACGGACATCGCGCGCCCCTTGGCGTCCGGCGCGACGAGCCCGACCGCGACCGTGGTCGCCAGCGCCCAGAACCCGGCGTTGGCGAGCGCCGCCACGATCCGGGTGATGAGCAGGATGGCGTAGCTCGCGGTGAGGGCACCGAGCACGTGCGCGGCGGCGAACACGACGAGGAACGCGGTGACGGCCCGGCGTTGTGGCCAGCGCCGGGCGAGTATCGCGAGCAGTGGCGCGCCGACGATCATCCCGACGGCGAAGGCCGAGGTCAGGTAACCGGCGTCGGCGATGGAGACGTGCAGATCAGTGGCGATGTCCGGGACGAGCCCGGACAGCATGAACTCCGAGGTGCTCTGGGCGAACACGGCGAGCCCGAGCAGGTAGACGGAAAAGGGCATGAGAAAACTCCCGAGTCGGAGAAACAGAAATGCTCGCGGCGAACCGCTGGCTTCTGTCCGACTCGGGGCTGTTCACGCGGCCGAGAATATCCGGCCGCGGCGCGGTGATCGACTCATTTTCCCGCGGCGGGCGGGAGGTGCGCGACGAGTGTGGGCAGATCCGGGTGCCCGGCGCCGGTGCGCCAGGCCAGCGACCACGGGTAGCGCGGCGCCGGCTCGGCGAGGGGCACGCGGCGGACCGGTCGCTCCGGCAACCGGGTTCCGGCCCCGGCGAAGGTGATCAGCGTGCGGGACGCGGCGATGGTGTCGAGCAGTTCTCCCGCGCCCGCGATGTCGAGATGCAGCGCGAAGTCCCTGGCGAACTGTCCGCAGAAGGACGCCCAGTCGGCGCCCGCGACACGCGCCGGGTAGGGCTGCAACTCGCGCGGGTGCACCCTGCCCTTCGCGGCGAGCGGATGCCGGTGACCGACGACCACCTGCAGCGGTTCGAGGTGGACGGCCCGGTGCTCGATTCCCTGTGCCGTACCGGTGACGCGGCAGAACACGGCGTCCACGCCGCCGTCGTCGAGCGCGGCGAGCACCGGCCGCGCGCCGCCGAGTACCCGGGTTTCGACCGCCAGGTCGGGGAAACGGCGACGGAACCGCCGGAGCAGTCCGGCGGGCGCGAGGTCGTGCGAGAGAACACCGACCCTGAGTGGTTCGTCCGTGCGGCGCACCGAGTCGACCGCCCGCTGCACGACGCGCAGCACTTCCCTGGCCTGCGGCAGGAAAGCCGCACCGCGGAGCGTGGTGGTCGCGCCGGTGGGCCGCCGGTGCAGCAGGGTGACGCCGAGGTCCCGCTCCAGCGCGGCGATCCGCTTGGACACCGCCTGCTGGCTGATCCCGAGTTCGTCGGCCGCGTACCGGAACTGGCCCCGCTCGGTCACCGCCACGAACGCGCGCACCGCCTCCAGATTCACGCCGGAGATTGTGCACGGTGGTGAGTCGGCCCGGGGAAGGCGCCCACACCTTCCCCGGCCCCGTCCGTCGTGACCCGTTACGGCCGGGCCGACCGCCGCCGATCCGCGTTGGCGAACTTCCGCACGGCGAAGTCGTACGCCTCGTCGAGCAGTCCGCGCGCCCGCGGCCAGGTGCGGACCGGGTTGAGCACGCAGACCCAGTGCTGCCCGCCGTAGACCGGATGCGGCAGCAGCACGTCGAGAGCGGTGACGTCGTACTCGCGCCCGGGTTCGACGAGTTCGGCGAACCGGTCCCGCGGGAGACCGATGTTGAGCCGGAAGACCCCGTCCCGATCCAGCCGCGAAGCCGAGTCGTAGGGGTCGTCGTGCGTGACGAGGGTGGCCCAGGGCATCTGACGCTCCGGCGGAAGATCCCCGCGAGGGTCGTAGATGGCGAAGGAATCCCCGTTGGCTTCGACGAACCGGGAGCCTTCGAAAGAGGTGAGATGCCGGCGAATCTGATCCATATCCACCGCGCCAAAGAAGCACGTTAGCGGTGATTCATGTGCGGCACAAGTGATAGACATCACACTGTAATCGTCAGAGTAGGTCCTGTGCCTCGGCGCGCAGAGTCGACAACGCCTGCCGCACGGCGGCGGTGTCCGGGAGGACGGCGAGCATCAGCGGACCGCCGGAGTGCTGATCCGACGCGAGCGTCTTGCGGATCCACTCCATCCCCTCCTCCAGCTCGGCGAACGCGTCGGTCGTGCCGTCGCTGCGGGCGAAGTTGCCCAGAGCCGACCGGTGCATGGCGTCGATGAGGGCAGCGAGGGCCATCGGCAGGAACGACGGCCCATCCGCTGGCAGGTGGTCACGCAGGTAGGCCCTGGTCAGCGCGACGTAACGCTCGTGTTCGAGCACTTCGCGCTTGCGCAGCTCGGGCACCAGCCGCGTGAGGCGGTAACGCGGGAGCACCAGTTCCGGCCTGCTGAGGAAATCGAGCATCACCGCCTCGGTGGCCGCGATGACGACCTCGACCGGCGTCCGCCTGCCCGTCGGATCGGACAGGTTGCGCGCCAGCAGCTCCAGGCGCGCCGAGTGGTCCGGGAAGGGCAGCTCGTCCTTGCCGTCGAAGTGCCGGAAGACGGTCCGGCGGGACACCTGGGCGGCGTCCGCGACGGCCTCCACGGTGACGGTTTCGTAGCCCTGTTCCAGGAACAGGGCCATCGCCGTCGCCGCGATCCGGTACTTCGTGTCAAGCCCCTGCTGGGCCACCGCGTCTCCCCTCTCTCGGTGACGACCCCGCTACCCGCTGAACGAGCCGGGGCGGGCGGTCGCCCTCGTGTCGTCGGCGTCGAAGACGATGCTGCCCGGCCACTGGCTCCAGCGCGCGCCCAGGCCCGCGTGCTGCGGACTCCCGGTGCGCACGAACGCGCTGATGCTGGCGATCATCATGTCCGACAGCCGCAGACGGCCCGGTTCGTTGCGGTGGCTGAACGCGAACGTGAACAGCCCCTCGTCGAAGGTGTGGAACACGAACGGCAGATCCATCGCGTGCGCCGCGCCGTACACCGCGTCGAACGGGGCAGGCTCCTGGTTCCAGCCGAACTGGTAGTAGAAGAGATGGTCGTTGCCCGCGGCGCGCAACGAATTCATGGAGTCCGCCACGATCCCGGTGAAGATCGCGTCGGTCAGCTGGTCCGCCGCCTCGTTCCACCCGCCGGGTCCGTCGACGGGCAGGTACTGCTCGGCGATGAGGTCGTCGACCGTCAGGCCCGACGGCCGGTCGGGGTCGAAGAAGTACTGCAGGGTGAAGCGGTCGTAGTCGGACGGGCGGTAGGCGCCGATGGCCGCGCCGAAGAGCTTGCCCTCCTCGAACGTGTTGCCGGCGAGGACCGGGACCTCGCGGTACTCGCCCGCCGCGATCGCCGCGTGGTAGTCCGCGGGCAGCACGGTGCCGTCGGCGATCACCTTGGGCGGGTCGCCGACCGCGGCGCCCCGGCGCACCTGCGCGGCGATGAGATCACCGGCGGGCGCCTCCCGCAGCCGTCGCACGGCCTCGGCGTGGTCGCCGACCGGACCCACCGCCTCGGACAGGAACGCCTCGGCGTAGGTGCGCGCCGCCGCCGGGTCGCCCGCCTGCAGCCCGCCGCTGAGCGGGATCGCCTTGTCGAACAGGCCCTTGCTCAACGGCGAAACCATCAGCGCCCACACGTTGACGGCACCCGCGGACTCGCCCATGATCGTCACGTTGTCCGGGTCGCCGCCGAAGGTCCGCGCGTTGCGGTTGACGAAGCGCAGCGCTTCGAGCTGGTCCAGCGTCCCGAAGTTCCCCGAATCACCGAGCGGATCGCCGGTGGCGAGCCCGGGCAGGTCGAGCCAGCCGAAAACACCGGTCCGGTAGTTGATCGTGACCACGACCGCGTCCGCCTTGCGCGCGAGCGCCCGCGCGTCGTACATCGGGTCGGCCGAGTACCCGACCATGTTGCTGCCACCGTAGATGAACACGATGACGGGGAGGTTCCGCCTGCCGTCCGACGGGCGGGACACGTTGAGCGTCAGGCAGTCCTCCGATCCGACCGGCTTCTTGAGGCCGTCGCGGACGTCCAGCCCGTAGTGCGGACCGCTCGGCGCCGGGCTGAACAACCGGCCTTCCTGGATGCAGCCGTCGCCGAACTCCCGTGCGTCGCGCACCCCGTGCCACGGCCGGTGCGTCACCGTGGAGTGCCAGCGCAACGGCCCGACGGGCGGCTCCGCGTACGGGATGCCGCGCCAGGACAGGGTTCCGGTGCCGCGGCTTTCGTCGCTGCCCCGGACGAGCCCGAGCGTGGTGCGCCGGACGACAGACGAGTCGTGCGCGCTCGCGGGTGTGGTCGCGGTGACCAGGGTGGCCGCCACCGCCGCCCCGAGGAGCAAGGCCAGGATCCGTTTCCGCACAGTCATTCCCGTCCCTCCACACCGGACAGTGATCGCACTTCCGACAGCTGACCGGATCGCCGGTCCTCGGCGCGCACCGTCCGCCACAGCAACGGCACCAGCAGCACGCCGAGGACGGAGGCGCCGACGAGCACGGCGTAGCCGGCCGACTCGCTTCCCGCGCTCTCCGCGACGCCGTACAGGTACGGGCCGACGAACCCGCCCAGGAGACCGACCATGTTGATGAACGCCAGGCCCGCCGCGGCCATCAGCCCGGACATCCTGGCCATCGCGACCGACCAGTAGAGCGGGAGAATGCCGATGAGCAGCAACATGGCGACGTCGATCAGCAGGATGCGCAGCACCGCGCCGGAGGAGAAGGCGTAGGCGATCGCGACCAGCGCCGTGGCGACCGTGACGAGCATCAGGACCCGCATCTCGTTCCGCGCGCGACGCTGTAGCCACGGGATGACGAGCACCCCGACGAACGCGCCGATGCCCACGCTGCCGCTCACGAGCCCGATGAGGAAGGACCCGTTGACGTCGAGACTCTCGACGATCGAGGGGAAGTTGTACTGGATCGCGACGCTGTTGACCTGGTTGGCGAAGTAGACCGCGGACAGCGTGAGGATGAACGGCCTGCCGAAGGCGACCTTGACGTTGCCCTTCAACGTGCTGTGCGCCGGTGCCGTGCGCACGACCGCGCGGTCGGTCAGTACCCGCGCCTCCCGCTCGGTCAGCCAGGGCGCGTCCGCGGGCCGGTCCGGAACCATGCGCCACACGAAGAACGCGGTCACGATCGTGATCGCGCCCTCGACGACGAACATCCACTGCCAGCCGAACAGCCCGCCCGCGCCGTGGAGTTCCATCAGCGCGCCGCCGAGTGGACCGCCGAGAGCGAGACCGGCGCAGACGGCCAGGTAGATGATGCCGACCATCGTCACCCGCTGCTTCTGCGAGAACCAGAGAGTGATGACGTACATGAGCGCCGGGTAGAGACCGGCTTCCGCCGCGCCGAGCAGAAAGCGGACCGCGTAGAACGAGAACTCGTCCTGCACGAACATCATGCAGGCGCACAGCGCGCCCCAGGTCACGGCGATCCGGGTGATCCACCGGCGTGGCCCCACGCGGTGCATGACCAGGTTGCTCGGCACTTCGAGGAAGGCGTAGCTCAGGAAGAAGATGCCCGCGCCGACGCCGTACGCCGCGGCACTGATGCCCACGTCGGCTTCCAGCGAGGTTTTGGCCAGTCCGACGTTGGTGCGGTCGACGAAGGCCATGAAGTAGACGAAGCACAGGATCGGCAGGAGGTGGAGGGCGGCCTTGCGGCTCGCCGTGGCGTGCAGGACGTCGTCGTCCGGCACGGGTCGCTGCTGGTTCACCAGAAGTCTCCTATGACACTGGATGTCACGCAGATGTCCCTCAGTGCCACAAGACAGTGGCACAGACCACACCGCGCCGCAAGACCCTTCAGGTGGCCAGGTCGGCCAACCGTGCGCGGATGAGCTGCCGGACGGTCAGGGCGGCCCGCGACGGCTGAGTGTTCCGCCGCTGCGTCAGGCAGAGCCGGACCGGATCCGCGTCGCGAATCGGCAACCAGACCACGTCGGGGATGTCCACCGAGGTGTCGAAGCCGCCCAGCACGCCGAGCCCGACGCCCCGCGCCACCATCACCTTCAATGTCCGCGCCGACATGGCCTGGACGACCACGTCCGGTTCGGGTACGTGGCGGTGCAGCACCTCCCACAGCATGGTGCCCGCGCGCATGGTGACGATCGGCTGATCGCGGAGGTCGTGCCAGTGGAGGTGGTCGCGGACGGCCAGCGGGTGCGCGGCCGGGACGAGAGCACCGACCCGGGCCGCGACCGGGGAGACCCGCTCCAGTCCGGCTGGCGGCGGGTGCAACGGCATGGTGATCACGCCCAGGTCGAGTTCACCGGCGAGCACGGCCGCCTCGATCTCGCCCGAGGCGCCCTCGCGGACGGTGAACCGCAGGCCGGGGCGGTGCTCGCGGAGGTGGCCCAGCACCGGGGCGACGACCGTCTCCGCCGCCACCGACACGCCGCCGAGGTGCACCACGCCCGCATAGGCGCCGCCGGAGGCCATGGCCGCGTCGCGCACCGCCTCCTCGGCGGCCACCAGCTTGCGGAGCGGCTCCACCATCGCCTGGCCCGCCGCGGTCGCGCGGACCCCGCGCCTGCTGCGGGTCATCAGGACGACGTCGAGCTCCTCTTCGAGCAGCGCGATCTGCTGGCCGATGGTCGGCTGGCTCACCCCGCACCGGGCCGCCGCCGAGCGCAGCGATCCGGTCTCCACCGCGGCCAGGAAGTACCGGGCCCGCTCCACGCGCATCCCGGAACTATAGAGCCGGAACCTTTCACCGGTGAGTGGCGAACGGGCGTTCCCAGAGCGGAGTTCACCCCGGCACGATGTGGCGACCTGCGAAAACCTCACGATGACGTGAAAGGGAAACTCCGTGGCGACCAACGGACCGCTCAGCGGTGTCCGCGTGCTGGACCTGTCCACGATCCTCGCCGGACCGCTGGCTTCGTCACTGCTCGGCGAGTTCGGCGCCGAGGTGATCAAGATCGAGCACCCGGACAGCGGCGACCCGGCACGGCACTATCCGCCGCTCGAGGACGGGGTCTCCGCGGCGTGGGCGATGGTCGGCCGCGGCAAGCGCAGCGTCACCGTCGACCTGCACCATCCCGACGCGGCCGGCCTGGTCGGGCGCCTCGCGGCGGGGGCGGACGTGGTGGTGACCAACTTCCGGCCGGCCACGCTGCGCCGGTTCCGCGTCGACTTCGACGATCTCCGCGCCTACCGGCCCGATCTGGTGATGGTGCACGTCAGCGCCTTCGGCCGCACCGGCCCGTACGCCGACCGGCCCGGCTTCGCCCGCGTCGCCGAGGCATTCGCCGGGCTCACCTACCGGACCGGTGATCCCGACGGGCCACCGGTGTTCGCCGGCTATCCGGTCGCCGACGGCGTCACCGGCGTGTACGCCGCCTTCGCCGCGATGCTCGCGCTGCGTCAGCGCGACCGCACCGGCGAAGCGCAGCTCGCCGACATCCCGCTTTACGAGCCGCTTCTGCGGATGATGGAGGACTTCGTCGTCGAGTACGCGGCGACCGGCTCGTCCCGCGAGCGGCAGGGCAACCAGAACCCGCACATCAGCCCCAACAACCTGTACCGAACCCGCGACGGCCGGTGGCTGGCCCTGCCCGCCTCGACGGAGCAGATGTGGCGGCGGCTGGTCGCGGTGATGGACGCGCCGGACCTGGCCGTCCACGACTCGATGACCGCGCGGCTGCGACATCGCGACGTGATCGAGACCCGTGTCGCCGAGTTCGTCGGCGCCCACGACCTCGACCCGCTGGTGGCGACCCTCACCGCCGCCGGGGTGGCCGCCGGTCCGGTGAACTCGGCCGCGGACGTGTGCGCCGATCCGCACATCCGCGCCAGGGGCTCCGTGACGGAGGTGGCGGGACGGCTCATGCAGGCACCCGCGGGGCGCTTCTCCGGTTTCGACGGTGTCGTCGGCGCGGCCTCCCCCGGGCTCGGCGAACACACGGCCGACGTGTTGCGGGACGTCGGCGGACTGTCCGAACGGGAAATCGACGAGTTGCGCCACAAGGGAGTGGTCTGACATGGCGATCGCGTCCATCGTCGTACTGGTCGCCCTGTTCGCGGCGACGCTGCTGCCGAGGTTCGACCTCGGTAGCGCCGCGCTGGCCGCCGCGTTCCTGCTCGGTCTCGCCGCCGGGGTTCCGGTCGACGAGGTGACCGGGTTCTTCCCCGCCGACTTCTTCGTGCTCATCGTCGGGGTGACCGCCCTGTTCGCGGTCGCCCAGCTCAACGGAACGCTGGAGTGGCTGCTCGACCTGCTGTTGCGGCTGGTCGGCGGGCGGGCGGTGCTGGTGCCGCTGGTCCCGTTCGTCATCGGTGCGGTGCTGACCGCGATCGGCACGCTCCCGGCCGCCGCGACGGCCATCGTGGCTCCGGTCGCGCTCGGTCTCGCCGCCCGCTACCGGTACTCGCCGCTCGTCGCCGCCGTGCTCGGCATCACCGGCATCATCAGCGGGTTGCTGTCGCCGCTCGCCGTCTACGGTGTGTCCGCACGCGGGCAGGGCGACAAGCTCGGCATCGGGCTCCCCGATTCCGCCCCGGTGGCTTTCCTGCTCGGCGGGCTGCTGACCGGCCTCGTCGTGTGCGCGGTGTGCCTGCTCGTCGCGGCGCGCGCGAAGGCCGTCCCCCGCGGCCGGGTGACAGCGCCCGAGGGAGGACTGTCCGGTGTGGACACCGGGCCCGCCGGGGGAGCCCGGGCCCGCGGAGTCACGCTGGCGTGCATGCTCGCGGTCGTCGTGCTCTCGGTCGGTTTCGACCTCAACGTGGGCTATCTCGGCCTGACCGCGGCTGTCCTGTTGCAGCTGGTGCTGCGGCTCGAACCGGGCGCGGTCGTCTCGAAGATCCCGTGGGGCGTGGTGCTGCTGATCGGCGGGCTGCTGACCTACGTCGGGCTGATGCAGGAGCTGGGTGCTTTCACCGAGATCAGCGAGCTGCTCCGGATCGAGGGTTCGCCGGGCCTCAGCCTGCTGGTGCTGTGCTACATCGCGGGTGTCACGTCGTTCGCCGCCAGCTCCATCGCGGTGTTCGTCACCACGATGCCCCTGCTGCCACCACTGGTCGCCGACGGCGTCAGCCCGGTCGGCGCCGTACTCGCGCTCGCGCTGGCGTCGATCCTCGTGGACATCAACCCGCTCGGCATCACCGGCGGCCTGCTCCTGGGCGCGGCCGAGCCGTCGGCGCGCCCCAAGCTGTTCCGGCAGCTCCTGACCTACGGCCTGGTGTCGATCGTGGTGGCGCCACCGGTGGCCTGGCTGGCGTTCGGCTGGTGGTGAGCGCGGCTCGCCCTATTCGGTGAGCCAGTTCTCCGGCTCCAGCCAACCACGCAACCGCGCCCGACGATCCTGGCCACCGCGAACCACCACCACGTCCCGATCGACTCGCAACTCCGGGTACCGATCAGCCATGACCCGTGCCAACCCGACGACCGCGGGCATGAAAAAACCGCCCCGATCTGTATCGGAGCGGTTCATCGACCGTGGCCAGGGCCGGGGTCGAACCGGCGACCTTCCGCTTTTCAGGCGGACGCTCGTACCAACTGAGCTACCTGGCCGGAAACGCCGGCGGAAGCCGAACGCTACTGCGACCCTGACGGGACTCGAACCCGCGACCTTCGCCGTGACAGGGCGACGCGCTAACCAACTGCGCCACAGGGCCATATGCATTTGTCATGCGTACTCCCAACGGGATTCGAACCCGCGTTGCCGCCTTGAAAGGGCGGAGTCCTAGGCCGCTAGACGATGGGAGCCCAGTCGGTTCGGGTGACCGATCGACCGCGCTCTCAGGTCTCCCTGGGAGCGATTACCAGCATAGGACACCCCCCAACCGCCCTTCCACCCGGTATCCCTTAACGCCGGATGAACGTTCTGACCAGTCAAAACGTCAACCGGCGAGATCCACACCGGGCGCGGAGTGATCAGAGGGATCGACACCCGCGCTTGTTCCGGATCCGAGGGGCACCCCGGATCCGGAACAGAGTCAGCGCTGGACCGGGTTCACACCGTCGTCGTCGGGCACCAGACCCAGCATGTCGAGCAGCCGCGCACAGTCCCCGGCATCGCTCGCGCCCGCGGCCACGGCGAGCCGCGCCCGCCGCACCTGGTCGTCCGAAACCCGCGGCGCGTCGGCCTGACCCGTGCGCTGCGCGGGAACGCCCGCGCCGACCGGATCTCCGCCTTCGTATCGAAGGAGGAACTGCCGAACTTCCACAGACCCGCTCATAGCTCCTCCCGAAAGGACTGTGACAGCAACAACTTCGCCGCGAGGCTAGCGACCGGAACGTCAGCGACGCAGCCCCCCGCAGAGTGAACCTGTGAACACGCAACGTTTCCGGCCGACATCGGCGCAGATGAACCCGCGGCAACCGGCGGATGACGGAGGCGGGGCAATTTTTCCCGTCCAGCACTCGCGTCCCCCGGCCGCGTCATGTAACAATCGACTTGCTGACACACCCCCGGTCAGCGCCTGTGGAGATCCCCTCCGGCCCCCGCGTTCCTCCCCCTGGCGCGGGGGCCCCTCCATTTCCGCACCCGGTTTTCTCCGACCACCCCGGCCTCGCCGAACCACTATCCGTGAGACGCGGATTGCGACATGTGGGCGTACGCGCCCCCTGAACGGCGCAGCAGATCCACAACAAGCGGTGTGTCGTGCACCACAATGAGGGTCGTCCCGAGACCGAACCGTTATCGTGGCCGGGTGCCTCTTCCCTCTCTCGGACGCCGGAACCCCACCCGGACCAACCTCAAGCCGGTCAACCCGGGCAAGCACCGGAACTCGCCGGACAAGGAAGCGCAGAGCGCTGTCGAGGACCACGAGCTGACCAGCTACCTGGCCGCGCTCGCGCCGGAAACCGGCCCGGAAAGCACCGGAACCGGCAAGCGCTTCGGCGAGGCGCAGGTCTACCAGCTGCGCATGAACCTCGTCGCCAGCTCACAGCTGAAGGACGTCGCCGAGGCCCGCGGCACCTCGCCGCAGGCGCTCGCCCGTGAATGGGTCCTCGAACGCCTCGCCTGGGAAGCCCAGGCAGCCTCGCAGGAACGCCGTCAGTTCGCGGACCACACCGGCGTCGCCGACACCGACCAGCACCACTTCGACCAGAACTGGGACCGCCCGCGCGCCGCGCGCCACTGATCCAGGACGAAAAAACCGTCCCCGGCGCGAACGCCGGGGACGGGGACGACAACGGGGAAGGTGAGCGTCAGATGACGCGCACCTTCTGGGCCTGCGGCCCCTTCTGCCCCTGGCCGATCTCGAACTCCACGCGCTGGTTCTCTTCGAGCGACCGGAAGCCCCGGCCCTCGATCTCCGAGTAGTGCACGAACACGTCGCCCTCACCGTTGTCCTGGGCGATGAAGCCGAAGCCCTTCTCGGCGTTGAACCACTTCACAGTGCCTTGCGCCACCGCTGTTGCTCCTCGTCAATCACTCCAGCGAAGGCCGGCGAGCGGCCTCCGGGGCCGCCCGGACGGTCCGACGGGTTGTCGAGCGACGAGCGCGTGCGGCTCAGGGCCCGCGTCGAAAGTTCCGCGAGTGTGTAGCCACGACCACGCAAAACAACGGCCTGCGCGGCAGCCTACCCGGACGGGCACGTTTTCGGACCCCTTTGACTCAGTCACCGTAATGGACTAGAGGCGTCACCCGATCACTGTCGGCTCCACTCGTTAGGCTGATCATCTAGCGGTCGACCGTGGCGTTCCGAGACCAGAGTTCCCTCGATAGTGACAGGAGTCACACTCCTGGGCGTCAACGATCACCCACGGACGTGCGTCTGTCTGGCGACAGGGGAAAAGGGGATTCAGGGTGATACGACTCCACAACCGGCGCGGGGCGCTGATCGGGCTCGGACTGGCCGCGGTGCTGACGCTGGGCGCGTGCAGCGGCAACGATTCGCCGGGCACCACCGGGATCGGGCAGACCACGACGGCCAACGCGCAGGAGACCGCCGCCTCACCGGCCAAGGTGAGCGTGCAGCCCGGTGACGGCGCCAAGGACGTGGCTCCGGGTGACGCGGCCCAGGTGACGGTCACCGACGGCGAACTGCAGACGGTCACCCTCACCAACCCGGACGGCAAGCAGGTCGCCGGTGAACTGTCCGCCGACAAGCGCAGCTGGACGGTCACCGAGGACCTCGGCTACGGCAAGACGTACACCTGGTCGGGCACCGCGCTCGGCCAGGACGGCAAGCAGGCCACCGTCGCCGGCTCGTTCAGCACCGTCAGCCCGCGCAAGCAGCTGTCGGCGAGCCTGAACGTCGGTGACGACCAGACCTACGGCATCGCCATGCCGATCGCGGTGACCTTCAGTTCCAAGGTCACCGACAAGGCCGCGGCCGAGCGCGCACTGAGCGTCGAGACGACACCGGAGACCGAGGGCTCCTGGGCCTGGGTGTCCGACACCAGCGCGCACTGGCGGCCGAAGGAGTACTGGCAGCCGAACACGCAGGTCAAGGTGTCGGCGAACATCTACGGCCTGCGGATCGGCGACGGTACCTACGGCAAGCGGGACGTGTCGGCGGCGTTCTCGATCGGCCGCTCGCAGATCGTCCGTGGCGACACCACCACGCATCACATGCAGGTCATCCGCGACGGTGTGCAGATCGCCGACTACCCGGTCAGCTACGGGCTCGACTCGGATCCGGGCCGGGTGACGCACAGCGGTGTCCACGTCGTGATGTCCAAGCACGCCACGTACTCGATGAGCAACCCGCGTTACGGCTACACCGACGTGAACGTGCCATGGGCGGTGCGGATCTCGAACAACGGTGAGTTCATCCACGGCCTGGCGTCGTCGGTGTGGGCGCAGGGCAAGCAGAACGTTTCACACGGGTGCCTGAACCTGTCGCCGTCGCGGGCGAAGGAGTACTACGACGGCGTGCTGACCGGCGACCCGGTCGAGATCACCGGCAGCACCCAGACGTTGTCCGCCAAGGACGGCGACTACTCCGACTGGACGTACTCCTGGGCGGACTGGACGAAGCTGTCCGCACTCGCGAGCTGATTCCGGTAAGACGTGAAGGCCACTCCCCGCGCGGGGGTGGCCTTCACTGTTTCCTACAGCGCGTGTCCGTCCAGGGCTGGTGGTGCGGCGGGAGCCAGCGGAGCCTCGCCCTCGCGTGCGTCGTCGAGCAGCGGCGGCACCGCGACCATCTGCTGCGTCCTGTCGTCCAGCAGCCGCGCGGCCTCGCCAACGCCCGGCCGGTGTTCCTCGCCCATTACCGCAGCCGCCTCTTCTCCTGTACCGGATCTGCCACGGTTCATTCTGCCGTGGCCGACATCACCCCTCAACGTGACCCTGTCGGGGAAATACTCACCGGCTTCGCGGCGATGAGTAACACGGGGATCATCCCCGACACAACCCAGTAACACGGCACGATGGTCAACCGTGCCCGAAAGATCACGAGGAGGAAGCAATGGTCTTCACTGCACTGCTGGTGGAAGCCGGCGTGGCGGTTGCGGTGGCATCGGCTCTCACGGCCTACGCGCGGCGGCACTTTGCTCCTCGTGCCGCGGTCGCTGCTGCTGCCGAGGCCGAGTGAGCTGAACCGAACGAGGGCCGGGTTCCGCACGGAACCCGGCCCTCTTCGTGTCACGCGGTCGTCAGTCCTTCGCGGTCGCGCCGGCCGGCTGCGGGGTCAGGCCACCCTCCTCGTTGATGTGGTCCATCGGGACCCGCGCCGTCTCCGGGATCTTGAAGATCGGGTACAGCGCGATCGCCGCGGCGACCATCAGGTAGAAGGCGGGCCAGTCCTCGTTGCCCGTGCCGTGGATCAACGCGGTCACGACGACACCGCAGGTGCCACCGAAGATCGACGTCGAGACGTTGTAGCCGATCGCGAAGGCGCCGTAGCGCACCCGGGTCGGGAACATCGCCGGGAACGTCGAACCGATCACGGCCAGCATCAGCACCAGCAACAGCGCGACGATCAGGAACCCGAGGAAGAGCAGCACCGTGCTGCCGCTCTGCATCAGCTTGATCGACGGGTAACTCAGCACCAGGAAGCCGATGGCCGCGGTCATCAGCATGGGTTTTCGGCCGATCCGGTCGGACAACGCGCCCAGCGGTGCGATCAGCGCGATCTGGATGACCTCCACGATCACGATGATGATCGTCGAGGTGTTGTCGCTGATCTTCAACGTGTCCGTGAAGTACGTCGGCATCGTCGTCAGCAACATGTAGTCGGCGATGTTCAGCAGCAGCACGATCCCGATCAGGTTCATGATCATGCGCCAGTTGCGCGTCAACGTCTCCCTCAGCGGCGCCTTCTCCGCCTTCTCGCCCGCGGCCTCCAGTCGCCGGAACTCCGGCGTGTCCTCCAGCTTGTTCCGGAGGTAGAGACCGATCAGGCCGAGCGGCAGGGCCACGAAGAACGGGATGCGCCACGCCCAGCTGTCCACCTGCTGCGCGGTGAACGACAGCGTCACCGCGAGCACGACCAGGTTGCCGAGCACGTACCCGGCGAGCGTGCCCATTTCCAGGAAGCTGCCCCAGAAACCCCGCTTCTTGGTCGGCGCGTACTCGGCGATGAACGTCGCCGCACCGCCGTACTCGCCACCGGTGGAGAAGCCCTGGATCAACCGGAGCAGCAGCACCAGGATCGGTGCGCCGATGCCGATCGCGTAGTCACCCGCGTACGTGGGCAGACATCCGACCAGGAAGGTGCAGCCGGACATCAGCAGGATCGTGATCGCGAGGACCTTCTGGCGGCCGATCTTGTCCCCCAGGGGGCCGAAGAACGCTCCGCCGAACGGACGCACCACGAACCCGATAGCCACCAGCGCCAGCGATTTCAGGATCGCGTTTCCCTCACCGGGGAAGAACACGGTGCCGATGCTGGCGGCAATCGCGCCCGAGGTGAACACCCCGTAGTCGTACCACTCTGTAGCGTTACCCATGGCCGACGCGATGACGGCTCTCTTCACCGTCTTCTCGTCGACCTCGGGTGCCTGCGCTGTGTCTGTCATGTTCCGCCCCGACCTCCTCAAACCTTTTCGTTCCAGCGCGGTCAAGGTTGCGACCTTAGTGCCATCGGGTAGTGATTTTCTCGCGTCTCGTGGTTTTTGTCTCTTCGAAGGCGGGGTACCCGACCCGATTACGGGTAGAACCGGTTACCGTGTCCGATGTGAGCGACAAGCGCCTGCCGGTGACTCCGTGGCCTCCGGTCCGGACCGAACCACCGCTGGTCCACGCCGATGCCCCTGGTCCGGGCGTCAAGCTCGAAATGCACTACGTGGAGTGCTTCGGGTGCGGCGATGTCGACAACGGCCTGCACATGCATTCCACGGTCGGCGAGGCCGGCGTCGTGTATTCCCAGTTCCCGGTGACCGCGGCGCACCAGGGCGCGCCAGGACTCGCGCACGGCGGACTGCTGGCGTGCGCGTTCGACGAAGCGCTCGGTTCGACGGTCGGCAACCTGCTGCGCCGTCCCGCGGTGACCGGCAAGCTGGAAACCGACTTCCTGCGCCCGGTCCCGGTCGGCACCACGCTGTTCATCGCGGCCAAGGTGGACGGCGTGGCGGGCCGCAAGATCTACGCGAGCGCCGACGGGCACCTCGACTCCGCCGACGGCGCGGTCGCCGTGCGCGCCCGCGGACTGTTCGTCCAGGTCGGACTCGACCACTTCACCAGGAACGGCGATCCGGACGCGCTCAAGAAGTTCAGCCAGACCCCGTCCCGCCGCGCCGACTGGGACATCAACCCCTAGGTGGCCGTTTCCTCAGCGGTAGAGCCGCTTGCTGTGGGCCGTGCGCCGGCACCGCCACGCAAGCCACTTCCCCAACACTCCTAAGCGGCGAGGACGGTGTCGAGCCAGTCGAAGGCGCGTTGGTGCCACAGCGCGATCGCGCCTTCGTGGCAGTGCTCGCCGCCCCCTTCTTCCTCGGCGAAGAGGAACAGATCTTTTTCGCAGACCAGCGCGTCGTGCACACGCCGCGGCTGGCCGGCGAAGAACTGGTCGTTCTCGGCGTCGAGCACCAGGGTCGGGCAGGTGATCTTGTCCGCGATTCCGTCCACTGTGTACGCCGCTGAGGCTGCCACGAGTTCGCCGGCGTCGGCCACACCGTAGGTCCAGCGACCGTTGTTGACCAACCAGCGGACCGAGACGCTGTGCGCCGCCAGGTCATCCGGGCCGCCGACGTTCCGGAGCATCGCCTGGAGCGTCTCGTGCAGGTCGTAGACACCGTCGTGCAGGACGCACGCGGCGAGCCGGTGCTCGAACGCGGCAGCACGGGCGGCGAGATAGCCGCCGAGGCTGGTGCCGATGAGGACGAGCCGGTCGGCGTCCACTTCGGGCAACGCGAGCGCGAAGTCCACGGCGGGTGAGACCACGGCCTCCCAGTCCGGGCGGAAGTGCAGGCCCTGCTCACGGACGGTGGAACCCTGGCCGGGCCCGTCGAAGGTGAGAACGTGGTAGCCGCGCCGCAACGCGCCTGCGGCCAGCGCGAGGTAGTCCTCTTCCAGGGTCGAGTCGTAGCCGCCGTGGTAGAGGACGGTCGGGCGAGGCTTCCCCGAACTGTCGGCGAGGTAGAGGTATCCGGGCAGGGTCGTGTCCTCGTAGGGGATGCGGACGGCGCGGGGCGGAATGTCGAACAGGGCGGCGGCGTCGGCGAACGTCCGCTGTGACGCCTTCGCCAGCCGGGCGGACTCGGCGTCGTTCGCCGGATCGGCGCGGCGGTAGAAGTCGGCCGTCCGGTAGTAGTTCGACGCGCGCAGCAGGGCTTCCCTGGCGCTCACCCGGTGTCCGCCCGCCAGCGCGTTCCGGCCGATCTTCTCGACCCGCTCGGCCGTCCCGGCCCATTCGGCCGACCACGCCTGCTCATCGCAGTCCGGGATCCGGCGGCACGTGGTCAGGATTTCCCCCAGTTCGGCGCCGGCATAGGTCGCGTAGCCCGCCGCACGCAACGCCTCGAAGGAGAAGGACTCGTCCTCGAACAGGAACTTCATCGTCTGCCACCCTTCAATGGAACGAAACGGTATCGTTCCGTTTGATGAGAGTAGCTCCGCCTCCGATGGAACGCAACCGTTCCGTCTCGGCTACACTCGACTGATCGCTACCAGGAAACCCACCGGCGGCGCGGCCCTGCGGCAGCAGGTGACCGACGCGATCACCGGGGCCGCCTTCGCCGAACTCGCCGAGGCCGGCTACGCGCGGATGTCCATGGAGGCAGTCGCGCGGCGCGCGGGCGTGGGCAAGGCCGCGTTGTACCGGCGCTGGCCATCCAAACAGGAGATGCTCTCCGAGCTGCTCCGCGACGCGGTGGAGAACACGCTTCCCCCGGTACCGGCCACCGGCGCACTGCGCACCGACCTGCGCGAACTCCTCGGCACCCTTCGCGCCCAGCTCGCCAACCCCGTGGTCGCCAGCATCGGTCCGGGGCTGCTCGCCGAAGCGCGCCACTCCGACGTCCTCGCCGACGTGATCGACGGCAGTGTCGCCCAACCTCGGCGGGCGGTGGCACGAGCCATGCTCCAGGCGGCGATCGATCGCGGCGAACTCTCCGACCGGCTCGACCGGGAACTGGCCGTCGATCTCCTCATCGCGCCGTTGGTTTTCCGCATCCTGATGGTGCACGGCGACAGCGACGACGACTACCTGGACACGCTCACCGCCGCGGTCGAGGCCGCGCTGAAAGCCGCCTGATCACCCTCCGCATCCGGTGGCCGCTGGCCCGTGCCCGGACCGGCTCCCCGAGAACGGCCAGCACGGCGCCATGGTGTCGCGGCACTCTAGGTGAGGGTGCGGGGGCGGACCGAGTTGGCGCGGTCGACCAGTTCGATGCGCTCACCTGCCGTGCCCGCCTGGCGGGCCAGGGCGCGGTAGCAGCGTTCGAGTCCGAAGCGGATGTCGCGTTCGGACAGTTCGCAGCCCAGGACCTTCGCGCTGGTGCGGTATCCCGGCGGCGCGCCCTGCACGTAGGAGAAGGCCGCTTCGAGCACCTCCGCCGACATCCGGGTGTGCCGCTCGCCGTCCAGGCGCAACTGCTCCAGCTTGGTGCTCGCGTCCACCAGATCGGCCTCGCTGACCTGCGTGTTCGGCCCGGCCGCGCGGGTCTTGACCTTGATCGCGGCGACCCGCGCGGCGACGTAGTGCGTCGACGCGGACGGCACCGACTCCAGCACCTCGATCGCCCCCGCCCGCGCGCCCTGCGCCAGGTACACCCGCGCCAGCCCGAACGCCGCGCTCACGTATGACCGGTCGGTGCGCCACACCTGCTCGTACAACCGCGCCGCGGTGAAGTAGTCGCCGATGCCCTCCGCGCTCGCCGCGAGCGCGAGCTTCGGCGCGATCTCGCCGGGCAGGTCGTCGTACACTGTCTCGAACGCGACGTTCGCGACCCGCGGCCGTCCGCCGGCCAGCTCGATCAGCCCGCGGTGCCAGTCGATGCGCCAGTCGTGCGGGTACCCGGCCCGGATGGCCAGGTACTGCGCGGCCTGCAGCTGGCGGCTCGCCTCGGTCAGCTCGCCCAGTTCGATGCGCGCCCGGACGATCCGCAGCCGCACCTCGATCGAGTCCGGCGGCGCACCGGCCAGCGCGTCGATCGCGGCACGCGGATCGACGGCCGTGGTCGTCGCCAGCACGCCCGCCGCCGGGTCGTCCGTGTCGACCTGCGGGATCGGCAGGCCGGACACGACCTCGACGGCGTCCGGCAGCGGCACCGTCCAGCCCGCCTCCGGCACGACCAGGTCCACGCCGAAGGTGTTGGTCTCCGGACCGAACACAGTGGACACCGCGGGCCGCGGTTTTCCGGTGCCCATCGCGATGATCTCGCGCAACACCCCGGCCAGCTGGTCGGACATCTCCTCCGCGGAGAGGAACCGGCGGTCCGGATCGGGATGCGTCGAGCGCTTGAGGAACCGGTAGTAGGAGCCGAACAGCTTGAACAGCGGGATCTCGTCCGGCGTCGGCAGCCCGGCCTTGTACTTCGTGGTGTAGCCGTTGAACTCGAAGCTCAGCACGGCCAGGGTGCGGCCCACGGTGTAGAGGTCGGACGCGATCGACGCGCCGTGCGTGGTCAGCTCCGGCGCGCTGTAACCGGTGGTGAAGAACAGCGGGCTGGTGTAGTCGTCGGTCCGCCGCACCGCGCCCATGTCGATCAGCTTGAGCTGCTCGTGGGTCTGGATCACGTTGTCCGGCTTGAGGTCGCAGTACAGCAGGCCCTGGCCGTGCAGGTATCCCAGCGCGGGCAGGATTTCCAGGCCGTAGGCGATGACCTGCGCGATCGGCAGCGGTTCCGGGCGTCCGGCGGCGCGCTGGTGGGCCAGCGCGAGCTGCCGCAGTGACTGCCCGCCGATGTACTCCATCACGATGTAGCCGATGGCGTGCCCGGTCCGCGCGTCCGGGTGCTGCACGAAGTTGTAGATCTTGACGATGTTCGGGTGCTCGACCTCGGCCAGGAACCGGGTCTCGTTCACCGCCGCCGCGACGGCCGTCGGATCGCCGGTGTCGATCAGTCCTTTGAGGACGACCCAGCGATCGTTGACGTTGCGGTCCTTGGCGAGGTAGATCCAGCCGAGCCCGCCGTAGGCGATCGCGCCGAGCACCTCGTACTGACCGCCGACCAGATCCCCCGCCTGGAGTGTCGGCAGGAACGAGTAGGCGGCGCCGCACTTCTCGCACACGCCCTCCGGGCCCGCCGAGCCGCGTCCGACCTTCGCGGAGCAGTTGCCGCAGTAGCGCTTCTCCTCCGAGACCACCGGGTTGGCGAGCACGGCCGACGCCGGATCGCGGTAGGGCACCGGCGGCACCTCGACCAGGCCGGCGCCGAGACGGCCCCGCCGGGAACGCCTCCCGGTGCGCCGCGAAGTCCCGGGGAACGCGCCGGTGCCCGTCCCCGTTCCGGTTCCCGGGCCGGTGCCGGGCTGGCTGCCCGAGCCGGTGTGGCGGCCGCTGGACTGCTCGGGCAGCACGCTGTCGGTGCCCGGATCGGGCAGCACCCCGGGGCCGCTCGGTTCGGGCGGCGGCGCGGGCGGGCGGATCATCTCGGTCATCGGGGCGGGCGAGGCGAGCACGCTGGTGAGCTGCACCTCGTCCGGCTGCACCGGCTGCGCCGGCGGGCGGACCGGCTCGATGATCTGGGTCTCGGCGGCCGAGGGCACCGGCTCGTTCAACGGCGTGCGGCGGGGCTCGTCGTCGAGCGAGCCGGTGATCGGCTGGTCGTCCGGGCGTGCGTGACGCGGACGGCGATCCTGTTCGGACACTGTGGACGCCCCCTCAGCGGTAGGACACGGTCGGCGGCGAACCCGGGCCGAGGTCCCGCTCGATCCAGTACTTGTACGCGTTCTGCCAGGCGCTGCCGTTGCGGACGTTCTCCAGCACGGCGTTGACGAAGCGGACCATGTCGTCCTGCCCGAGCGGGATGCCCACGCCGTAGAACTCCTTGGTGAACGGCTCGCCGACGACCTCGAGGTTGGGGTCCTGGCGCGCCATCCCCGCGAGGATCACGTCGTCGGTGGACACCGCGTCGACCTGGCCCTGCTGGATCAGCAACAGGCAGTCCGACCAGTTGTTCACCGACACCGGGATCGGGTGCGACGGCGCCTGGGCGATCGAGGCCAGCGACGTCGAGTTCGTGGCCGCGCAGACGCGCTTGCCGCCGAGGTCCTGCATGCCACGCACCCCGGAGTTCTTCGCCGCCAGCACCGCCTGCCCGGCCTGGTAGTACGGCGCGGAGAACGCGACGTCCTTCATCCGGCTGCAGGTGATGCTGTAGGTGCGGACGACGATGTCCACCTGGTGGTCCTTGAGCGCCTGCTCACGGGCCGACGACGGGATGGCCACCCACTGGATGTGCCCCTCCCAGTCACCGAAGATCGACGCCGCGATCTGCTTGACGATCTCGATGTCGAAGCCCTCGAGGTTGCCGCTGGACGGGTTGAGGAAGCCGAACAGGTAGTTCGTCTGGTCCACGCCGGCGATCAGGCGGCCGCGGTCGCGGATCTTGTCCATGGTCGAACCCGAGGGCATCGACCCGTTGGGCGAGAGGCTGCGCGTATCGCAGTTGTTGTCGGCCGAACTGCCCGCTCCGGTGTCCCCGCCGCCGACCCCGGCCGGAACCGGCGCCTGCACGTCGCCGACCGGCGCCGGATCGGCGGGCGTCCCGGCGCTGCCGCACCCGGCGGCCAGCAGTGCGACGGCCGCCACGAGAGCGGCGAGCTTCCCCCGAGCCATCAGCGGTACTCCCTCAGCCTGTCCCGAATCCCCATCGTCGCGCCGCCCGCGGCGACCACCGCCAGCACCGCGAGGCCGGGCGCGAGCAGCGTCAGCGCCCGGTCACCGCCGCGGGTGTCGTCCAGGAACGACTGGCGGCCCTGCTCGATCGCGGCGACGAGCGCGTCGTCGAGATTGGCGAACGTCGTCGCGGCGCCGCCCTGCACGGACGAGTCGACCGCGAGCTTCACCGCGTCGGAGTAGGCGCCGTCGACGTCCTTGGCGCGGATCTCCTGGTGCGTGTCCAGCCACCGCTTGGCGCTGTCGGCCGCGCCCTGAACCTCGCGGCCCATCTCACCGGTCGCGAAACCCCGTGCTTCGTCGAGGAGACCGGTCACCTGCGGGGCGAGCGCGTCGAAGTCCTGTTCGTAGGTGCTGCCGTCGCCGCGGGCGACCAGCGTCAGCATCTCGTTGGCGCGGGCCTGCAGCGCCGCGATGCGGGCCCGGACCAGCACGTCGACCTGATGGCTGCCGTCCTCGTTGCCGCCCGCGACCAGCACGCTCTGCACGGTGACCGCCACCGCGCCCCACAGCAGCGCGACGACCGTCGCGGCGGTGGCCACGACGAGCCCGACGTTGAGTACGCGGTTGGTGCGGCGGGTCAGGTAGACCTGTGTCGCGATCAGCGCCGCGAGCAACGCGAGCACCAGCAGCGCGGCCGCCCACGGGAAATCGGTGGCGTCGTCCTGCTCCTCGGCCAGCCGGTCGGTGTCGATCCGGTACAGGTCCTGCGCGGCGGGCAGGATCGTGGTGCGCATGAGGTTGGACGCCTCGCGCAGGTAGGACGAGCCGACGGGGAAGCCCTGCCGCTTGTTCGCGCGCGCCGTCTCCACCAGACCGGTGTAGACGGGCAGCTGGCGGGACAGGGTCTCGACCTGCGTGGCCGCCTCGGCGACACCAGCCGAATCGGACGCGGCCTTCGCCAGCGCGACCCCGGCGCGGGCGATGTCGGTGTCGTAGCGCTGGCGCAGCGAAGGGGGCTCGACGCCGATCGCGAGGAACGCGCTCGCCGCTGTCGCGTCGGCGTCCGACAGCGACCGGTAGACCTCCTGCGACGCCGCGGCCAGCGGTTCGCGGTGGTCGATCAGGTCGTTGATCGTGTTCTTGCGCTCCTGCAGCGTGACCGTCGCGACGAGCCCGGCGACCAGTGCCAGCACCACGAGCCCGACCGCGATCACCGTCAGACGGCCCGGCGTGGTGCGTGCGGACCGCATGACACCGCGGACGGCGGATCCGGGCAGGTCGAGCAGGCCGGCCAGGCCCGAGCGCGGGGCGTTCGGTGATGGTGCGGGGTCCGGCGGTCCACCACCGGGGCCACCGGGCACGGCAGGCCGCGTCGCGGTCGCAGTCATCGGTTCCACCCCTCGCCCTCGAACCACACGGGCATGAAGGTACCGGACGGCACGATCTCCCGAACCGAGGTCGGCGAGATCGGCGGGCGCCGGACGAACACCGTTGCGGAAAGGGCGGAAACGAAGGCAGCCCCCGCCTCACGAGGAGACGGGGGCTGCCGTTCGAAGTCGAATCAGAGGACGCTGACCCCGGTGGCCTGCGGACCCTTCTGGCCCTGGCCGATCTCGAACTCAACCCGCTGGTTCTCTTCCAGGGTGCGGAAGCCGCGGCCCTGGATCTCCGAGTAGTGGACGAAGACGTCGCCGCCGCCCTCGTCGGGAGTGATGAAGCCGAACCCCTTCTCGGAGTTGAACCACTTCACGGTGCCCTGAGCCATGAAAAAATCTCCATATACTGCAAACAAAACGGCACACCACTTCGGTGCACCGGGTCAATGACGGATCGGTTTGCCTCCCCGACCGGGGAACCACTACGCCCGCCAAATCTTGCGAGCGTGTCTGAACACGAACACAAAATCTTTGAAGACCAACGCCAGTAGATCACAGATCCGCCGGGAGCGCTACCTCTTGCGACCCCGCTGGAACAGCGTGGACAGGCGGGTGTCGGGATCGATCACGTCGGGGTCCGTGCGCACGTCGACGACGCTGGGGCGCTGGTGCTGGAGCGCGCGCGTGATGGTCGGTTCGAGCTGTTCGGGTGACTCGATCGTGTACCCGGCGGCGCCGAACGAACGCGCCCACGCCGCGAAGTCCACGGCGGTCTGGGCGACCCCGTTCAGGCGCCCGTGCTTGACCGCCTGGTGCACGGCGATGTCGGCGTACAGGCCGTTCTGGAACACCACGATCAGGATCGGCGCGCGGTGACGCACCGCCGTCTCCAGTTCCTGCCCGGTCATCATCGCGGCGGCGTCGGAGATGACCGCGACGACCGTGCGCTTGGGTGCGGCCAGCTTCACGCCGAGCGCGGCGGGCACGGCGTAACCGCGCACGCCCTCCGGCGGTTCGATCTGGGTGTGCGGCTCGGTGAAGCACCAGTAGCGGTGCACGAACCGCGCGGTGTTGCCGGAGTCGGCGGTCACTACCGTGTCCTCCGGCGCGACTTTGCGCAGCACCCGCACGACGTCCGCCGGGTGCACCAGCGGGTGGTCCGGGCTGGTGCGCGGCGGGGTCATGTGGGTGTGGGTCGCGGCGTTGGCCGCCGAGCTGCGGCGTGACCGGGCGACCCCGACGGAGACCAGCTGCTTCAGGAACGGGGCGATCTCGCAGTCGATCCGGAACGTCAGGCCGCGCCGGTGCGTCGCGGGCAGTCCGGGACCGATCACCACGAGTGTCTGCGACGAGCTCGGGTACCGGTTGTTCTGGGTGGTGACCTCGTCCAGGCGGGTGCCGACGGCCAGCACGACGTCGGCTCGGTCGAGCGCGTCGAGCTGGCCCGGCGGGATGCCGACCCCGAGGTGGCCGGCGTAGCGCGCGTGGTTCTCCGGGAAGCTGTCCTGGCGGCGGAACGCGGTGTAGACCGCGAGGCCCAGCTGTTCGGAGGCGACGATCAGGTCCTTGCGGGCGGCGCGGCCGATGCCACCCGCGATCACCACCGGGTAGCGCGCGTCGGCCAGCAGCGCGGCGACCTCGTGCGCGGAGCGCAGCACCGCGCCGGTGTCGTCCGGCACCGGTTCGGGCTCCGGGATCTCGCCGTCGAACGGGGCCACCCAGAAATCGGCGGGCACCGCCAGCACCGCGGGTCCCTTGCGGCCGGTGCGGGCGGCCCGCGCCGCCCGCGCGGCGAGCACCGGCACCTGCGCGGCCGTCTCGGCGCGGCCGGTCCACTTGGCGAACGGGCCGAACATCGCGAGCGGGTCCGGTTCGGCGAGCCCGTCCTGGATGCCGGGACCGCTCAGCCGGACGCTGGCGCGCTCCTCGACCAGCACGACCATCGCCGTACCGTCCTGGTACGCCGAACGGGTGGCGACGAGGAAGTTCGCGATGCCCGGGCCAGGTCCGCCCAGCAGCAGCGCCGGAACCTCGCGCAGCTTGCCCTCGGCCTCGGCCATGAACGCGGCGCCGGTGTCCTGCCGTGCCGTGACCAGCGCCATCAACGGTTCGAACCGGAGGGCGTCGAGGAGTTCGAGGAACGCGCCACCGGCAACGGTGTAGGCACGCCGGAGCCCGGCGTCGACCAGCACCCGGACCGTGATCTCGGCGACGGTCCATCCCTCTTCGTACCCGATGGGAGAAGGTTCCCAGCGTCGCGCTGGTCCGGTCAAGTGATCTTGAGATTCCCGGTCGAGTGAACGATCACCCGAGGGTAGTTGCCCGTAGGCTGCCGATCGTGACCTCCTACCCGCACTGGCAGCAGGTTCCCACCCGCTGGAAGGACAACGACGTGTACGGGCACGTCAACAACGTCGTCCACTACGCCCTGATGGACACCGTGATCAACACGTGGCTCGTCGAGCGCGGCGGCCTGGACATCCACGGCGGCGGCGTGATCGGCCTGTGTATCGAGTCGCACTGCAACTACCACGCGTCGGTCGCCTTTCCCGAGGTGCTGTCCGTCGGCCTGCGCGTCGGGCACCTCGGCCGCAGCAGTGTGCGGTACGAAATCGGCCTGTATCGGGAGAACCGGGACGAACTGGTCGCCGAAGGTCACTTCGTGCACGTGTTCGTCGACCGCGGGTCCCGCCGTCCGGTGCCGTTGGCGGGGAAGCTGCGGGAGTCGCTGGAGGCGCTCAGGGGCGCCTGACACGGGCACGCCCGCTGCGGGCACCGGCCCGGGGGACGGAGCACCGGCGACCGCGCCGTCGCCATCGAGAACACGGTCGCGAATATGCGTTCCGGATTACCGCGCCAATTCACTTGGAAGATCACGCGAATCTCCCTCGCCTGATACCGACATCCCTGCCCGCGTTTCATGGTGCCCGCCGTCACCCGGCACGCCGCACCGCCGAACCGGCGTCGCGTCACGGGATTCGGGTTCACCGACAGTGAGCCCGGTTGGCTTCCCACCACCCGTTCGCCGAGTAACGGGCCGGGGCGGGCTCCTCCGGACTGGTCATCGCGCCACCGGCGATTCCCCGCCGATACGGCCATCCGGGTGGACGGATAATTGGTCGGTTATTTTCCGCCGGGCCTGCTCCTGTCGGCGGGTGGCGTGTGCCACGCGGCTAAGCTGCGAACCGCAATGACGTTCGACGGTGGGTGAGAACGGGTGATCACAGGGTTCGGCGTGACGGTCGCGGTGAGCGCGGCGCTGGTCGCCGTGTGGGCGTTCGTCTCCGCCGCGCGGGGCCGCGAACCGGGACGCGCGCTGCTCGTGGCGCTCGGTGTGGTCGAGGTCCTCATCTTCGCGCAGCTGGTCGTCGGGGTCGTGCTGCTGGTCGCGGGCGACCGGCCGCACAGCATGGTGACCTACCTGGCCTACCTCGTCGGCTCGCTGGTGATCCTGCCGGTGGGTGCGGCGTGGGCGCTGGCCGAGCGCAGCCGGTCGAGCACGGTCATCCTGGGCGTCGCGTGCCTGGCGATCCCGGTGATGGTCGAGCGGATCCACCAGATTTGGGGTGCCGGACATGGCTGAGCCTTCCGAGCAGGGCACGCGGCGCAACACCGCGACCGGACCGGGACGGATCCTGGTCGCGGTGTACGGGATCTTCGCACTGGCCGCCACGTCCCGCGCGGCGGTGCAGATCTCGACGAAGTGGCACGAGGCACCACTGGCCTACACGCTCTCGGCGCTGGCCGCGGTGATCTACATAGTGGCCACGATAGCCCTGGCCCGCCGCGGCGAGGGTTCGTTCCGCCTGGCCGTGGCCGCGGTCGGGATCGAACTGCTGGGCGTGCTCGTGGTGGGCACGCTGAGCGTGTTCGACCAGGAAGCCTTCCCGGACGCCACGGTATGGTCGGGTTACGGCGAGGGGTACCTGTTCATCCCACTCGTGTTGCCGATCATCGGCCTCCTCTGGCTGCGCCGAACGGCCCACCACTAGCCCGACGCCGTCCCCGGGGCGCCCCCAGGGCTCCGACCACCCACGGCGGGTCGCTAAGCTGAGGTGACGGGCCGTTAGCTCAATTGGTAGAGCTGCGGACTTTTAATCCGTAGGTTCTGGGTTCGAGCCCCAGGCGGCCCACTTCATTCCCGCAGGTCGCGCCGCCATTCTGCTGGCACATCCTCTGCAGATGCCTTCGCCGAAGCGGAGTTGGGCGCCGAGAGCATGCTGGGCTCCGAGCGCCCGTCGGGCGCGATGCGATCGTCTCTGCCGCCGTCGAGCTCACGCGCGGCAAAGGTCTGGATGAGTGGACCATCCGGGACGTCGCGAAAGCCCTCGACGTCTCCGTGTGCTCGCGAGATACCGACTCCCCGACGAAGACCTGCCATGGCAAACCTGGTGGCGGCAATTCCTCACCAACTTGCGTACGGATCAGCCGGGCAGCCGAGATCACGCACCGGCTGCGGCCGCCGTCACCGGCCTGGAGACCGTACTCAGCCTGCCGACACGCCGCCCCTGATCCCGGCCGCGACCCGCTTGCGGCGCCGGTTGAGCAGCACCGCCACGAGCACGAATGCCTCCAGCTCCGGTTTCAGCAGCGGCAGATCGGCCGTCACGGTCGAATCGGCCGGACCGTTCCGTTGAATCGTTCCTGCTGCCGGGTCGTCCTCGCCGGCCATCGTGTACTCCCGGCCGGGCATCGCGGTCTGCCGGAATTCGTAGTCCTGTCCCGAGGCGTGCAGGTTCCACCGCCAGCCCACCCGGTCGGTGCTCGCCAGCACCGCGCCGTCCGCGCCGAACAGCTCGCACAGCCTGCTGAAACGATGCAACCGGACGCTGTAGCCAGAATCGTCCACAGTGAACTGCGCGCTCCGCCGTTTCAGGACGAACTCGGGCAGTACCCGACCGTCGCGGATGAGCGTGTACTGCCGGCCCAGCCGGCTGGTCCTCTTCGCGATCAACATGCGCTCAGAACACCATCGGCGGGCCGGCCGTACCCCTGCCATTTGTCATAGCCCCGATCAGGCGGGCTCCGCCGGGCAGAACGCGCCGTGCGCGGTCCGGTCGCCGGTGACCAGGTAATCGGTCACCGTATCGTTCCCGCACTTGTTCGGGCCTTCGAGGTACGCGGTGTGCCCGCCCTGGTCGATGGTCACCATCTCGGCCCGGCCGCCGAGAGCGGCCCGCATCCGCAGCGCGCCCGGCAGCGGCGTCGCCGGATCCCGCAGGTTCTGCACGATCAGCACGTTGGCTGGTCCGCGGCCGGTGATCCGCACCTTCGGTTCCGCCGGGGCCGGCCAGAACGCGCACGGGCGGATGTTGGCCGTGAACGCGCCATACATCGGGTAGCGGAGTCGGTCGGCCGCGACGTTGCGCTGGTAGGTACGCACCGACGTGGGCCAGCGGGAGTCACCGCACGCCACGGCAAGGTAGGCCGCCGGGAAGTTGTCGCTGTACGGCGCGCCGGTGCCTTCCGGATCCCCGGTCGGCTGGTTCGTGTCCAGGTTGTGCCAGAGTTCGGCCAGCATGCCCAGGGTGCTTTCGGTCCGGATGTACCCCGCGGTGACAGCCCGGAAGGCCGTGCCGTCGTAGCCCTGCACGGGGGTCTTGTCCAGCCGTGCGGCAAGGTCGAAGTACTTCGCGGTCACCTGCGCGGGTGTGCTGCCCAGCTGGTACTTCGCCGGATTGGCGGCGGCCAATCCGGCGAAGTCCGGGAACCGGATCTGGAAGCCGAGCGCCTGGTCACGCAGCGCGTCCACGGTGTAGCCCTCCGGGGGCAGGCTGCTGTCGAGCACGACCCGGTCGGTGGTGTCCGGGAACAGCGTGGTGTAGACCGCGCCCAGATACGTACCGTAGGACGTGCCGTAGTAAGACGCCTTCTTCTCACCCAACGCGGCACGGATCCGGTCCATGTCCCTGGCCGTGTTCGCCGTGGTCATGAACGGCAGAGTGGCCGCGGTTTTCGAGCCGTGGCACTGATTCGCGATGGTCTTCGCGACTTCGGCCTGCTTCGCCACGTCGGCCGAGCTGTGCGGATACGGCGGATTCGCGGCCACCGCGCCCTCTTCGGGGGTCAGGTTGCAGGTCACCGGCGCGCTCTGGCCGACACCGCGGGGGTCGATGCCGATCAGGTCGTAGCTGTCGCGCAACTCCTGCGGGTAGGGCAACAGCGCCGGGATCGGCGTTCCGGGCAAGCCCGGTCCGCCCGGGTTGATCAGCAGCACACCCCGTCGTTTCGCCGGGTTTTTGCTGGCCAGCCGGGAAATCCCGATCTCGATTCTCGGTCCGTCCGGATTCCGGTAGTCCAGCGGGACCGGCACCTTCGCGCACTGCAGAGCGGCTTCTTGGGGGCTGGGGCAGGCGCCCCACTGCAAGGGTGCGGGCTCGGCGGCACCGGCCGGCGCGGCGGCCGCTCCCGCCACGGCCAGCACGGCGAGCGCCGTGGTCAAGATCCTGCGCATCGGGCTTTCTCCTCCTCGGATGAAACGGCTTGACCACAGGACACCACCACGAACCGGGGCGCACCCCTGCCATCTGTCACAGCCCAACGAGTGACGAGCCGGCGAATTCGGGCCGTAACCATGACCGACGTGGGAAAATGCGAACCCGGCGAGTTCTCCACCCGGCAGTGGCCGGACTGGAGCTTCCGGAAGAACCGGCCGGACACCGTCCAGGGGCCGGGGTCCCGTCATCGTGCTCACCGGGCTGTCCGCGCTGTTCCTGATCGTGCGGATCATCGAGGTCGCGGACCGCCCGCTCGGCTGCGCCTGCCGCTTCAGCTACTCCTGTCGCACCTGCTTCGGCCGCACCAGCTGCCTCGGCAGCACCGGCCACCCCGACCGAAGCATGATCCGGCTCCTCCTCGCCGACGACCAGGCCCTCATCCGCGGCGCGCTGGCGTCCATGCTGCGGATGACCTGGCACAACCACCGCGCGGCGAGTGGCGTCGTTGTGGCGGGGCAGCCGGTGTCCTGAGTGGACGAACTGAGCGGCGCCACCGGCCCGGTGACGCCGCTCAGCAGGGTTGAGCGGAAGACGTGGTCAGAAGTCCATCGTCCGAGGAGTGAGCGGCACCGGGGCTTTGCCGCGGTGCAGGCGATTGGTCATCGTGCCGAGCCGTTCGATCTCGACGGTCACCTCGTCGCCCTCGCGGAGCCACGGGTACTTGTCGCGGCCGTGGGTGCCGCCCAGCTCGAGGATGCAGCCGCCGCCGACGGTGCCGCCGCCGATGACGTCGCCAGGCCTGAGCCAGACGTTGCGGGAGGCGTAGGACAGCATCTCGGCGAAGCTCCAGTTGATCGACGACCAGTTCCCCCGCGTGTACACCTCCCCGTTCACCGATGCGGTCATCTCGAGGTCGAACCCGTGACCCGAACGCCGGTCCTCGATTTCGTCGGGCGTCACCAGGAACGGACCGAGGCCGATGCCGGCGTCCTTGCCCTTGGCCGGCATGGGGGCGCGGCCGAGCTCCTCCGCGAGCACGTCGCGCACGCTCCAGTCGTTGAGGATGCAGTAGCCCGCGATGTGCTGCTCCGCCTCGTCGGGCGTGAGGTCGATCCCGGCCTTGCCGACGACGCAGGCGATCTCGAGTTCGTAGTCCATGTTCGTCGCCTGTCCGGGGATGCTGACGTCGTCGCCGTCCCCGACCATGTTGGTGTTGTTCGTGTAGTAGAAGATCGGCAGCTGGAGCAGCTTCTCGTCGAACTTCTGCCCGAGGTTGATGATGCTGGTCCGGTAGTGCTGGAGAAAGGACGAGAAGTCCCGGATCGACGGCGGCTGCGCGAGCAGCGGGCGGAGCCGCACGTCGTCGAGCGCGACCACCTCCAGCGGGGAGCGGGTCGCCTCCCCGGCCGCGTCACGCAGCCTGCTGCCGTCGTCGCCGAGCAGCTCGACCAGGCCGGTGGCGGAGCGGAGGCCGTACACCCGGTCACCGTCCACGAGCCCGAGCTTGTCGGTGTCCGGGGCATCCGCCGTCCGGTAGTTGATCCATCGCATCGGTTGTCTCCTCAATCCACCGTCTTGGCGAGTTCACTCTTCGCCACTTTGTCCAAGGCCGCTCGGGGAAACTCGTCCAGCAGCCTGACTTCACGAGGCACCTTGAACGCCGCGAGATCGCGACGGCACGCGGCCAGGATGTCGTCGACCAGGTGCTCGCCGGCGTTGTCGACGCCGCCGACGGGAATGACGAACATCACGGGTACCTCGTCCAGCATCGGATGCGGCTTCGCCACGACGGCGGCCTCACGCACACCGGCCACCCCGAGAGCCACTCGCTCGATCTCCAGCGCGGCGACGTTCTCACCGCCCACCCGAAGCAGATCCTTGGCGCGGCCGGCGAAGGCCAGTACACCGTTGTCGAGTACCTGTACGCGGTCGCCGGTGACGAAGTAGCCCGATTCGTCGAAGCCCGCCCTGGTCGCGCTCTCGTCGTGGAGGTACTCCTTGAACAGCGACAAACCGCGCACTCCGCCGATCAGGAGGCTGCCGGTCCCGCCGACCGGAGTCGCGCGGCCGTCCTCCCCGATGACCCGGACCGCGTACTCCGGAGCCGCGCGGCCCACCCCCACCGGCCGTACGACGGTGTAGGGGTCGCCGACGATCCCATGGGAGATCGTCTCGGTCATGCCCCACCAGCCGATCGTCTTGATACCGAACTTTTCGAGGGCGGGCGAGTCGGACAGCGGAGTACCCCACAGCCGAAAGGAATGATCAGGTGGCACGTCCTGCTCGAGCAGCGCGCGTGTCGTGAACGAGTTCATCGAGCCCCAGGTACAGCGATGACGCACCGCGACGTCCCAGAAACGGCTGGCGGAGAAGCGCGGTACCACGACCGCGGTGGCCCCGACCCACAACGTGGCCAGCAGCGAGTAGGAGAGGGCGTTGGTGTGAAACAGCGGCGAGTAGACCAGATGGATGTCGTCCGGGCGCAGGGCTTCGTGCTGCGCGTTGACCCGGGCGCCCCACAAGGCGTTCCCGTGTGACCAGACGACCCCCTTGGGGCGGGCCGTGGTGCCCGAGGTGAACTGGACGCTGCAGGTTTCGGCGGGATCCTGGGCCCGCCGGGCCGCGAGCGAGGCGTCCCCGAAGAGGGCGTCGAACGAATCGGCGCCGTCGGGGCGGTCCGCCTGCGCCGGGACGGCACCGGAATCGTGTGCGGTGACGGCGATCCAGCGCAGGTTCGGGCAGGCCGAGGCGACCATGCCGGCGAGTGACGGCTGCGTGATCGCCGCGACTGCCCTGGAGTGTTCGGCGAAGTAGGACATCTCCTGCGCGGCCGCGCGAGCGTTGGTCGTGACCGCTACCGCGCCTGTCTTCGCGCACGCGAACCAGGCCAGGAGGAATTCCACGCAGTTTTCGAGGTGGATGAGGACGGTGTCGCCGGGCCGCAGACCCCGCTGCTCGAACCCGGCCGCCAGGGCGTTCACGCGGTCCGCGAACCGCCCGTACGTCCAGGTTTCAGCTGGTCCCTCGACGGGCTGCCAGATGACGAACGGGTGGTTCCGCCGATCCCGGGCCCTGGTGTCGAGCAGCCACGGGACGTTCAGCCCGGCGAACGGGCCGACCGAGCCGGTCACGGCTGCCCCTCCTCACCGGCGTCCGCCGGCTTGGCATCCACCAGGACGAACGCGACCTGGCAGTTCGCGTCCGTGCGGTTGCTCCAGCCGTGCAGGGTGCCGCGCTGGATCAGCGTGTCACCCTGGCGCAACAGCACCTCGCCGTCTTCGAGTACCGCGTGCACTTCACCGTCGATCACCACCGCGAAGTCCACGCTCCTGGTCCGGTGCATGGTCGCGTTGTGCACGTCGCCGTCGCCGACGGCGTGCTCGCCGTCCGGAAGTCCGGCGAACATGGCGTCGCGGTCGAAGTCCGCGAGGAACAGGTGGTCGGGCGGGATCTGCACCACCCGGAACACCACCCCGCCATCCGGCGGGGCCATCGTCGGATTTTCACAGGATTCCCCGAATGTCGCGTTGTCGGCAGGCACCCCGGTCCGCCACAAATCGGTCTGGCCGTAGTCGGGCACGCCCGGAAAGGTCATGGTGTACGGGGAAAAGCCGTCACTGAGCACAACCGACCGGCCTGATTCGTCGTGGCCCGTCACGACCCGGCGCACCGGCGCCAGTGTCCGGTCGGAATTTCGTTCAGGCGTCGTCACTGGCGCCTCCTTCCGTGGCTGCGGCCAACGCGTCAAGTCGTTTCAGCAGCGCGCTCTGGTGGGTGTCGCGGATGAGGTGGACGACGCGCTCGATCCCGGCGTCCCGGTAAGCCTCGATCGCAGCGGGGCCGGATTCGGCTTCCATCAAGGTGACGGGGATCGGTGCCCGCCCGCACTCGGCCGCCTTCCGCTGCAGCGCCGCCACACGGACCTTGAACCGACCCGCCTCCTGTCGCGGAACCCGGATGGGCAGCCAGGCGTCGCCGAAGTCGAGCACGCGGTCTTCCACGCCCGGTCCCATTCCGCCCACCAGCACCGGCGGATGCGGCTTGCGCGCGGGTTTGGGGTAGGAGATCGACTCGGCGAAGCCCGTGAACTTCCCCGTGAACCCGGCCGGCGTGTCGTCCCACAAAGCCTTCATGGCCTTCACGTGCTCGGCCAGCCGTGCCATGCGGGTCACCGGATCGACGCCGTGATGGACCATTTCGGTCCGGTTCGACCCCGCGCCGACACCGAGGAGCACACGTCCTCGGGACAGGTGGTCGAGTGAGGCGACCTGTTTGGCGGTGTAGATCGGATCGCGCTGGGCGATCAGGCTCACCCCGGTCGCCAGGTTCAGGCGGGTCGTGACCGTGGCGGCGGCGGCGAGCGCGATGAACTGGTCGTACAGGTGGGCGTAGACCTCCGGTGAGTCCGCGCCGCCGGCGCGCGGCAGGTGGGAGTGTTCGGGCAGCCACAACGACTCGAAGCCGCGGTCTTCGACTTCCTTCGCCAGCACCACCGGACTCGTGGACGCGTCGGTGACGAAGGCGGCGATCCCGTGTTTCACGATGCGGCCTTCTTGTCGTAGTAGCGGACGAGCGACTCGGCGACGCACACCGGCTTGCTGCCGGCGTCAGTTTCGACGGTGGTCTCGAGTTTCACCTGCACGCCGTGGCCGGCCTCCTTCGCGCTCGCCAGCGTGACGTGCGCGCGGATCTTGCTGCCGACCGGCGCGGGAGCGGGAAAACGGACGCGGTCGAGGCCGTAGTTCAGCCCGTGTGCGACGTCGGCGACCGTGAAGACCTCCGCGTGCAGCATCGGCAGCAGCGCCAGCGTGAAGTAACCGTGCACGATCGTGCCGCCGAACGGGCTCGCTGCGGCCCGCGCGGGATCGACGTGGATCCACTGGTGGTCACGGGTGACGTCGGCGAAAGCGTCGACGTCGTGCTGCGGGAGTTCGTGCCATCCGCTGGCGCCGAGGTCCTGGCCTGCCCGGTCGAGCAGTCCCTGCAACCCTGAGACGACGACCATCAGCCGACCTCGTCGCCGGACGTCGCCGCATCGACCAGAACGAACGCCACGAGGCAGTCTTCGGTGGACCGGTTGCTCCAGCCGTGCACGGTGCCCCGCTGGATCAGCGTGTCACCCGGCCCCATCTTCACTTCGGTCTCGTCCAGCAGCGCGTAGATCTCCCCGCTGATGACGATCGCGAAGTCGACGGTGTCGGTGCGGTGCATGGTGGGGTTGCGGACGTCGGATTCCGCGGTGACGTGCTCCCCGCCGCGGACGGCGGAGAAGGCCGCGGACCTGTCGAAGCCGTCGAGGAAGAGCTCATCCGGCGGGAAGTGGGTGATCCGGAAGACGACTCCTCCGCTCGGCGGCCCCATCCGGATGGGTGTGAAGCAGGGCTCCTCGGGGTCGTCCGCATCGGCGGGGACCGCGGTACGCCACAGATCGGTGGCTCCGTAGTCCGGAATCCCGGGGAAGGCGAACGTGAACGCGGACGGACCGTCACTGACCACAGTGGAGCGGCCCTCGCTCGTGACCCCCGTGACGATCCTCCGGATCGGAGCGAGGCGGCGTTCGGACGGCTGGTGTTCGGTCATGTCCCGCGTGGTCCCTTCGTTGGGTTCCGGTACGCCGGGCCGATTTTCGGCCAACACAGTGAAGGTATAATCAAATGTATGCATAGTCAACGGCTGCCCGAGGAGATCGGCGATGCGCGGCTGCTCGATGTGAAGCAGCTGGTCGGCGACGTCCCTCCGGAGACCGCCTATGAAGCTCTGCTCGGCCTCGGCGTGTTCGCCCTCCCGTGGTGCCGCGCCTGCCGGAGGACCTCATTTCCGCCGCGGGTGCTGTGCCCGCACTGCGGCGCGACCGGGATCTCGTGGCTGCGTGCGGCTCCCGGCGGAGTCGTGTACTCCCTCTCGGTGGTGCACCTGAGGAATGCAGAGCCCCGTGTCGTCGCACTGATCGACCTCGACGACGGGCCGCGAATCATGACCAACCTCGTCGGCGCGCCCGCGGACGCCTTCGCGATCGGGATGCGGGTGCGCGTCCAGGTGGAAACCCGCGACGAAACGCCGCTCGCCCTGTTCACCCCGGAGGCCTGAATGACGGATACCCGCGAACCCGCCGCGATCGTCGGTGTCGCCGAGTCCGACCTCGGTGAAGTCGGCCCCGGCCTGTCGGCCCTGGATCTGATCGGACAGGCCACCACCCGGGCGCTCGCCGACGCGGGCCTGGACAAAAGCGATATCGACGGCGTCCTGTGCCATTCGGCCTTCTTCGACTTCCCGCCCTCGGCCGTCGCCGAATACCTGGGCATCCGGCCGACGTACACCGACTCCACCGCGATCGGTGGCGCTTCGTTCGTCGGCTACCTGCGACACGCCGCACTCGCGATCGAGGCAGGACTCTGCGAAGTCGCCCTGATCACCTACGGAAGCACCCAGCGATCGTCGTCATCGGGCCTCGTCACGTCGGGCTCGGCTCTGGTGAAGTCCTATGAAGCACCGTTCAGCCCCCGGATGCCCGTGACCGCGTACGCGCTCGCGGCGGCCCGCCACATGCACGAGTTCGGCACGACCCGCGAGCAGCTGGCAGAGGTCGCCGTCGCCGCCCGGAAGTGGGCGCAACTCAACCCGGCGGCCTTCAAACGTGGTCCGCTCACCGTGGCGGACGTCCTCGCCTCACCGATGATCTCGAGCCCGCTCACCGTGCGAGACTGCTGCCTGGTGACCGACGGCGGTGGCGCGGTGCTGGTCACGTCGAAGGCACGCGCGAAGACACTGCGCAAGCCACCGGTGTACGTTCTCGGCTGCGCCGAAGGCCACGCGCACCGGCATATCTCGCAGATGCCGGACCTGACGACCACCGCCGCCAGGGCGTCCGGCGAGCGCGCGTTCGCCGCGGCCGGTCTGCAGCCCTCCGATGTGGACGTTGCCGAACTCTACGACGCGTTCACCATCAACACGATCTTGTTCCTCGAAGATCTCGGTTTCTGCGCGAAGGGTGAGGGCGGCGCCTTCGTGGCCGACGGCGCGATAGCCCCGGGTGGCCGGCTGGCGGTCAACACCTCCGGCGGCGGGCTGTCCTACGGCCACCCCGGGATGTTCGGGATCTTCCTGGTCATCGAGGCCGCACGGCAGCTGCGCGGCGAGTGCGGCGAACGCCAGGTTCCCGATGCGCACGTCGCCCTCGCGCACGGAAACGGCGGTGTGCTGTCCACCCAGGTCACCGCGCTCCTGGGGGACGAAACGACGCAGTGACGTGCCTGGCCGGCCCCGGTACAGCTGGCCGAGGCGAATCACGCGGCCGGCGGCACGTCCTACCTCTTCGGCCTGACCCGCGCCCTTCGACCTGGCGTAGCCGCCCCCGTCACCCAGCTTCCGCGGCGCCGAGCTCGCGTCGGCGCTCCGCGATGTCCAGGACCGCTTCGACGAGGTTGACGTAGCCGGTGCACCGGCAGAGATTTCCGATCAACGCGTCGCGGACGTCCGATTCCGTCGGGTCGGGCGTGCGCGTCAGCATGTCGTCGAGCGCGAACACGTGACCGGCGATGCAGAATCCGCACTGGAACGCGTCGCGTTCCCACAATGCCTGCTGCAGCTCACTGAGTCCTTCGGTGCCGGAGAACCCCTCGAGCGTGGTGATCGCGGCGCCGTCCACGCTGGCCGCCAGCAGGAGGCACGACTTGGCGATCGTCCCGCCGACCCGGACCGTGCAGGCTCCGCAGTCGCCGTTGTAACAGCCGGCGTGTGTCCCGGTCAGCCGCAACCGGTGCCGAAGCACGTCGACGAGCAGTTCGCCGTCGGTGATCTCGACGTCTTCCGGCCGCCCGTTGACGGTGAGCGTGATCCGGCGCCGGTGCGGCGCGGAGTCGTTCGACGTGGTCATGGCAAAACCTCCAGCAGTTCGTCGACCGCGCGGCGCGCCACGACCGGCGCGACCCGGGTCCGGTAGTCCGCGGGGGCCAGGACGTCGCTCCACGGTGCGTCGACGGCCTCGCGCACCCGCTCGGCCAGCTGTCCCGGATCGTCGACGCTCACGACCAGCGGCACCGCCTGGATCGCGCCCAGCGCGACCCGTAGCCGCCCGGGCGACGCGTCGTCGAAGACCGCGGCGGCGGTCGCGATCGGCCACGAGCCGCTCGCGTGCTTGATCTTGCAGTAGCCGCCGCGCGCCGTCGACGGAAGCACCACGCCGGTGACCAGTTCCGCTTCGCCGAGGTCGACTCGGTGGGCGTCGACGAAGAAGTCGGCGGCGGGCACTTCGCGCGTTCCGGACGGACCCGCGATCCGGAAACGGGCCCGCAGCGCGGCGAACATGCCCGGCGCGTCGCTGGTGGGGAAGCTGAAGCAGGCCGAACCGACCAGCGTGCCCTGCTGGGTGATCTGCCTGCCGCCGGTGATGCCACGGGCGACCCGCGCGACCAGCGGCACCCGCTCGGCGACGACCGCCGAGCCGAGGACGTCCGCGTAGGTGACCATCGCGCCGATCTCGACGCCGCCGGGCACCTCGCGGATCACGCCGAGGCCGAGAGCGCGCAGGTCGAGGACGTGGCCGACGGTGACCTCGCCGCGGATCAGGCAGGGGATGAGCGCCGTGCCCCCGCCGAGCACCCGGATGTCACCGGCATGCTCGGCGAGGATCGCGGTCGCTTCCGGCAGGGAGCCCGGCCGGTGGTACCGCAGGGTCTCGGGAATCACGCGTCCCGCCTCTCAGCTGATTGCCGGGTCCTCGCTTCGCCGATCGCGCGAAGGACGCGCGGCGGATCGAGGGGGAGATCCGTGACGGACGCACCGACCGGCCGCAAGGCGTCGTTGACGGCGTTGACCACCGCGGCCATCGCCGCGCCGACCCCGCTCTCACCGGCCCCCTTGGTGCCCATGAGCGTGAACGGAGAAGGGGTCTCCTGGTGGTCCACGACCATGGCCGGGAGGTCGGGTGCCCGGGGCAGCAGGTAGTGCTTGAACGTCCGCGCCAGCGGTTCGCCGGTGCCGTCGTCGTAGGGGCTGTGCTCCCACAGCGCGCCGCCGACGCCCTGGGCGAGCGCCCCGTACAGCTGGCTGTTGACGAAATTGTGGTTGACGATCGTCCCGCAGTCGCCGACCGCGAACAGGTCGGCAAGCGTCACGACCCCGGTTTCGGGGTCCACCTCGACGACCGCGACGGCGGACGTGGACGAGTACATCGGGTAAGCGTTGGTGAGGCCGCTTTCGCCCGGATCGTGGTGGTAGTTGTGCGGCCCTTCGACCCTGGTGGCTTCGAGCAGGGCCTGGCCGACGCCGGGGTCGCTGGAACCGGTCTGGTACACCCGCAGCACGAGCTCGGCGAAGGGCACGGACTGGTCCTCGTCGCGCACGTTGACCAGCCGGCCGTCGCGTGCGGCCACGTCGCTCGCGTCGCAGCCGAACTCCCCGGCGGCCACCGCGACCAGGCGCCCGCGGATCTCCCGTGCGGCGAGCACCGCGGCGGCACCACCGCTGTTCAACGACCGGCTGGAAAAGTTCCCGTAGCCGAAGGGGCACCGGTCCGTGTCGCCTTGCACGACCTCGACCTGGTCGAGGCCGATGCCGAGTTCGCGGGCCACGAGGTAGGCGATGGACGTCTCGTTGCCGGTGCCCGGGCTCGTCACGCCGGTGAGGACCGTGACGGTCCCGCCGGGGTGCACGCGCACCGTGGACGTGTCGTGCCCGCGCACCGACGTGCCGAGCAGCTCCCCGCCTTCCGGAGTCAGCTCGAACCCGATGCCGACCCCGCGAAGCCGGGCGGCGCCCGTGTCTTCGTCACGCTGCCGGCGCAGTTCGTGATACCGCGAGAGACGCACGACCTTGTCCAATGCGCCCCGGTGGTCCCCCGAGTCGAGGTGCTTGCCCGCCGCCCACAGCGGAAAACTGTCGGCGGGCCGCATGTTCCGGCGCCGGACCTCGGCCGGATCGAGGTCCAGCCGCGCGGCGATGACGTCCATCACGCGTTCCAGGACGACCGCCGCCTGTTCCTTCCCGTACCCGCGGTAGCCGTTCCACGGCGCTTTGTTGGTGATCACGGGCAGGGTCTCGATCGAGTAGTTCTCGCACACGTACGGGCCGGGGAAGGTCAGTCCGGCCATGAACGCCATTCCCCAGCCGCCCCACGAAGCCAGGCAGCCGATGTTGGCGATCATCCTGACGGTGAACGCCACCAGCAGGCCGTCGTCGTCGAATCCGGCCTCGATGTCGTGGGCGAACTCGCGGGCGCCGACCAGGAGCGAGTCCGCCCGGGTCTCGACCCACTTGACCGGCGCGCCGACGAGCCTGCTCAGCAGGCAGACCAGCAGTTCCTCGGAGTAGCCGTTGAACTTGTGCCCGAACCCGCCGCCCATCCGCGGGGCGATGACCCGGATCCGCTCTTCCGGAAGGTGCAGGATGCGGGCCAAGCCCGTGCGCACCAGGTGGGGACTCTGCGTCGAGGCCCACAGCTCCAGACGTCCGCGTCCCCGCCGCTCCCACGAGCCGATGTACCCCCGCGGCTCGAGCGGCACCCCCTGGTGACGGCCGATGGTGATGCGTTCCCGGACCCGGTGCGGTGCGCCCGCAAGTCGTCCTGCCGCGTCGCCGTGCGCGAAGGGCAGGACACCGAGCAGGTTGCGGTCCCAGTGGTCGAACACGCGGACCGCGTCGTCCGCCAGCGCGTCTTCGGCCTCGATGACCGACGGCAGGACGTCGTAGTCCACGACGATGGCGGCGAGGGCGGCTTCGGCGTTGGCGAGCGAGTCGGCGACCACCGCGGCGACCGGCTCGCCCACCCACCTCACCTTGTCCACCGCCAACGCGAAGAAGTCCGCGGTGTTGAACCCGAACAGTCCCGGGTCGAAGTAGTGGGGGACCGGATCGGACTGGCCGCGCAAGTCTTCGCCGGAGACGGCGACCCGCACACCGGCGCAGCGCTCGGCTGCCGAGGTGTCCACGGACCGGATCCGCGCGTGCGGGTGCGGGCTGCGGAGGATCGCCGCGTGCAGCATGCCCGGCAGCACCACGTCGTCGAGGTAGTGCGCCTGCCCGGATGCGACCGCGTCGCCGTCCCGCCGCAGCGGTCCGTCCACTCGCGACAGCCGGCGGCGGGGGATGTGCTCGGCTCGGTCGTCCGGGCGGAGCGGGGAGACTGGTGCGCTCATGGTCGTCGTTGACCTCCGTATTCGGGTATCGCGAGTGCGGTCAGCGCACCATCGCGCGGCCGCCGTCCACCGAGAGGACCTGGCCGGTCACGTAGTCGGCGTCCGGGCTGGCGAGGTGGACGTAAGTACCGGCGACCTCTTCGGGTTCGGCCCAGCGACGCAGGGGAACCTCGTCGAGGAACTTGTCCGCGAAGCGCTCGTCGGTGCGGATGGTGTGAGTCATCGGCGTCGATGCCGCCGGCGCCACCGCGTTGACGGTGATCCCGTACCGGGCCAGCTCGCGGGCGGCAGACCGCGTCATGCCGAGCATCCCCGCTTTGGCGACCGCGTAGTTGACCTGGCCGATCGAGCCGATCAGCCCGGCTGCCGAAGTGGTGAGGATGATCTTCCCGGCGGCCGCTTCGCGCATCGGGTCGAGCACCGCCTGTACCCAGAACAGGCTCCCCTTCAGATGCGTGTCGAGCACCGCGTCCCAATCCTCTTCGGTCATCTTCCCGAGCATCGCCGGCCGGGTGATTCCCGCGATGCAGGCCAGGACGTCGACGGGACCGAACGCCGCCGCGGCCTGCGCTGCGGCCTCGAAGACCTCGGCCCGCCGGGTCACGTCACAGGTGACAGCCAGCGCTTCGCCGCCTTCGGCCGCGATACCGGACACGACCTCCTTGAGGCCCGTCTCGTTGACGTCGACGACGGTGACCTTCGCGCCCTCCCGGGCGAACCGCTCCGCGACGGCGCGGCCGATGCCCTGGCCCGCCCCGGTCACGACGGCGCGGCGGCCGGTCAGCCTGCCATTGCCGTTCATCGTGTTCCTCCTTCACTTCGTCCGGAGAGGACGGTGCCGGCACCGGCGGCGTAGGCCGTCTCGCGCCAGGTGCCGTACCCGAGTTCCAGTGATTTGCCGTGCTTGAGCCAGATCTGCAGGTCGTGTTCCCAGGTGAAACCGATGCCGCCGTGTACTTGGAGGCTGACCCGGTTGCTTTCGCGCTCGGCTTCGAGCGCGCACACGTGCGCGAGCACGGCGGTGTCGGAGCTCGAACCGGCCCGGTGCGCCAGGTCGTACATCGCGCCCACCGCGGCGTGCCGGGCGAGCTCGTTGCGGCTGTGCGCGGTGGCGAGCTGGTGCTTGATCGCCTGGAACGACCCGATCGGCCGGCCGAACTGCTCCCGGACTTTCGCGTAGGCGACCGCGAACTCGACCAGCCGGGATCCCACACCGCCCAGCAGGACCGCCGAGCCGGCCAGCCGGGCTGCTCGTGCCCGGGCCACCGGGGCACCGTCGACCCTGACACCGCTCCCGGCCCGCGCCGTGACGGAGGCGGGCCGGCGCGAGGGATCCATCGACGGGACCGGCCGCACGGTGACCTCTCCACGCTCGTAGGCGACGACCTGGTCTCCGTCGACGACGAGGACGAGATCGCTCAGGTGCGCGTCCGGCACCGCTCGCGCGCCGTCGAACGCGACGGTCGCCCGAGCCTCACCGGTGGCCAGCGCGGGCAGCCACCGCCGCTTGAGCCCATCGGCGGTGGACCCCGCGAGCAGGATGGGAGCGAGCACGCACGATTCGAGGATCGCGTCGGGCAAGGCGGCTCGGCCGGCCTCCTCCAGTACGAAAAACAGGTCGAGCTCGTCGGCACCGAGCCCCTCGTACTCCTCGGGCACGAGCAGCGCGGGTACGCCGATCTCGGCGAGCCCCTTCCACACCTGCGGGCTCCGCCCGGTCTCGGTTTCCCACAGCTGACGCAGTACCGCGGCCGGCACCACGTTCTCGAACAGCCGCCGGACACTGGTGCGCAGTTCGTCTTGTTCAGGGGAGAACGCGGTGTTCATCGGGACACCTCACGGGGAAGGCCGAGACCTCGTTCGGCGATGATGTTGCGCTGGATTTCGCTGCTGCCGGCGAAGATCTCCTGGGCGCGTGAGTGCCAGTAGTCTCGGCGCAGGCCGAGCAGCTCACCGTCCGGGCCGAGCTCGTCGACCAGCTCGGCCTCGTCGCCGAGCACTTCGAGCCACAGATCGTGGATCGCGGTCTGGATCTCGGACAGGCCGAGTTTGTTCACGCTGGCGACCACTCCGTCGTCGCCGCCGCGGTCGACCGTGTCGATCAGCGCGTAAGTGGCCCGGACGTAGGCGAACACCCAGGCGCGCAGGGAGCCGACACGCTCTCGCAGTCCCCGATCGGCTCCGGCTCTCGCGGCGGCCTCGGTCAGGGCGTCCAGGGCCGCCACGAGTCGCGTATGGCTGCCTCGGGCAGACCCCCGTTCGAGCCGCAGCGCCGTCTGCGCCACGCGCCACCCGTCGTTGAGCTCACCGACCACGCTCGTCAGCGGGACGCGGACGTCGGTGAAGAACACCTCGGCGAATCCCGAGTGGCCGTGAAGCTGGCGCATCGGCCGGATCTCGACGCCTGGCGTTCGCAGGTCGAAAACGAGGAAGCTGATCCCGTGATGTTTCGGTGCGGCGGGGTCGGTGCGCACGAGCGCGTACATGTGCGTGGCGATGGCTCCGTTGGACGTCCACGTCTTCTGTCCGTTGAGGACGATTTCGTCTCCGTCGAGACGGCCCGTGGTACGCAGGCTCGCCAGGTCACTGCCCGCGTCGGGTTCGGAGAAGCCCTGGCACCAGATGTCCGAGCAGTCGAGCACGCCGGGCAGCCAGTTCCGTTGCTGCTCCTCGGTTCCGTGCACCAGCACGGTGCGTGCGCCGTGAATGAGCGCCATCTTGTTCAGCCGCTCGGGCAGTCGCCGGCGGACGTACTCCTCGTCGAAAACGGTCTCGCCCCACAGGTCCAGCCCGAGGCCGCCGAACCGCCGCGGCCAACCCGGTGCGGCGTAGCCGGCCTCGAACAGGCGACGCTCCCACGCCAGGTGTTGCCTCAGCCCTTCCGCGGTGGCCGGTGGAGAAAGTCGCCCGGCCGGGGCGTTTTCGTCGAGCCAGGCCGACACCTCCCGGCGGAACTGCTCGTTCCGGGTGTCGAACTCCAGATCCACGTCGATCAGCCCCTTAGCTCACGTCGTCCCGGGCTCGGGCCGACTGTATATCAAGACGTATGCAAAATCTAGGCGACAGGTCCGCCTCCACCGCGCCCGCCGCGAGGGTTCACCGACCGGTGAACACCGGTTCCGTCCGGGCGCGGGCCGCGGCGATGCCGATGCGGCTGTCTTCGGTGCGCCACAACCGGCGCTGCTCCTCGAGTTCGTGCGCGAGTGCGGCGCGTACCTCAGCGGCAAGTTCCGCACGGAGCGTCCGCCTGCACGACCGCACGGCGAGCGGTGCCAGGGCCGCGATGTCCTCGGCCAGAGCCAGGGCTCCGGTGCGCTCGTCGCCCGGCTCGACGAGGCGGTCGGCCAGCCCCGTCCGCAGGGCTTCCGTTCCGTCGACGCGCCGTCCGGTGAGCAGCATGTCGAGCGCGCGCTGCGGGCCGACGATGCGTGGCAGCGTCACCGACAGGCCGAAGCCGTGGTGGAAGCCGAGCGCGGTGAAGTTGGCGGTGAAGCGGGTGGCGGGGGATGCGACCCGGAAATCGGCGGCGCATGCGAGACCCAGCCCGCCGCCAACGGCCGCGCCCTGGACCGCGGCCACGATGGGCAGTGGCAGGTCGAACAACCGCGCACCGTGTTCGTAGATCTCGGCGGCGGCGCGGTCGCGGTCGTCCGCCAGCGAACCGGAGCCGAAGTCCGCGCCCGCGCAGAAGTGCTTCCCGGCCGAGCTCAGCACGATGACGCGGATGTCGTCCTCGGTGGACACGCGCTCGCCGAGATCGGCCACCCGGCGGAGAACGTCCGCGTCGAAGAAGTTCGCCGGACCGCGGTGGATCACGATGTCGGCGACGAAGCCGGTGCGCTCCATGGTCACGTCGTCAGTCATGGCACCTCGATGTCGGGGTCGTGGTCGGAGACCGTGCGGGAAAACGAACCGGGCGCCACAGCCGCGCCGATCGCGGTGGCGAGCTCCCCCTCGGTGCCGAATTCGTGCTGCCAGGCGTTGAGGCGCCGGGTGTGCAGGTGCAGGGGGTATTCGCGGGTCATGCCGATCGCGCCGTGCGCCTGGTGGGCCGCTCGGACCGCGGTGCGCGCGGCTTCGTTCGCGACGAGCTTGGCCGCGAACGCCTCGAACCGGGCCGGGCGGCGGGCGGCGACGGCGGCCGCCCGCCACGTGCTCATCGCGGTGATCTCGGCGGCCTGGACGATGGCCACAGTGTGCGCCTGCACGGCCTGGAATCGGCCGATCGGACGGCCGAACTGGACTCGTTCCTCGACGTAACGGCTGGTGAGCGAGTGTGTGGCGGCGAGCGCGCCGGCCATCTGGCCTGCCCGCAGGAGCGCACCGCGGGCCCGCAGGTCGGCCCGGGTGAGTTCGGTGCCTGCGTCGACCACCGCGTCGGCCTCGACCCGGAGGTGATCCCGGGGAAGGCCGGCCACATCGCTGCCGTTTTCGCGTTCGCACCCGGAAGGGTCGAAGGCGACGACCCGGGCCCGGCCCTCGTCGTCGTTCGTCAGCGCGACCACCAAGCCGGCAGTCCTCGCCCACGCGACGTCACGGGCCGCGCCGTGCAGAGTGCCGCCACTCAGCCGGAGGGCGTTTCCCGGCACGACGGTCAGCGGACCCTTCGGCACCGGGACGCCGGCGGTGGCGAGGAGGTACGCGGCGAGCGCCGTTTCGGCGAGCGGCAGGGGTGCGGCATACCTCGCCGCCGTCACCAGGACCGTCAGCTGGTCGGTGAGCGAGCCGCCGGAGCCCCCTCGGGCCTCGTCGACCGCGACCAGGGTCAGTCCGAGGTCTTCGGCAGCGTCCCACAGCTCGCGGGGGAACCGGCCGCTCCGGTCGAAGTCGGCGGCCGCTTCGGCCGCGCGGTCGGCGAAGAACTCGCGCACACCGGCGGCGAGGTCGGGATCAGGGCTTGCGGTCATCGGCGGGCCAGACCTTTCGCGACGACGGAACGCAGGATCTCGTTGGTGCCGCCGCGGATGGTCCATGAGGGCGAAACGAGCACGGCGCGGGCGAGCAGTGCTTCCCACGGATCGGGTGACGTGGGGTCCGGGGCCCGGCCGAGGTGCCGCGCCACGAGGCGGACGCAATCGGCCTCCCAGCGGGTGGCGAGTTCCTTCACCATGGCCGCCTCGGTCACGGGCGACCCACCCTCGTCGACGAGCCGGGCGATGGACAGCGACAGCCCGCGCAGGGCCCACATCCGTGCTGTGATCGTCCCGAGGTCGGCCTGCGCCGCGCTGTCCTCGGGGGCGAGTTCGCTCGCCCAGTGCTCGATGACCGGGAACATCGACATCCAGCGATCCACCCCGCCGCGTTCGAGCACGAGCTCACCGGTGTTCTGGGCCCAGCCCGCGCCGGGTTCACCGAGCCGGTGCTCGTCACCGAGTTCGACGTCCTCGAACGATACCTCGCAGAACTCGCTGGACCCGTCGATGAAGACGATGGGGGAAATGGTGACGCCGGGGGTGTCGCACCCGACGATGAACTGGGTGAGCCCGCCGTAGCGGTCTTCGGAGGTCCGGAACAGGCCGAGGATGTGCGTGGCCTGTGCGGCGCCGGTGGTCCAGATCTTCGTGCCGTTCAGCACCCAGCGGTCGCTGCGCCACTGCGCGCGCGAGCGCAGGGAAGCCAGGTCCGATCCGGAGTCGGGCTCACTCATGCCGATGGAAAACGACAGCTCACCACGGGCGATGCCGGGCAGCAGTTCCCGTTTCTGCGCTTCGGATCCGTGGCGTTCGATCATCGGCCCGCTCTGCCGGTCGGCGATCCAGTGGTAGGCGACCGGAGCGCCGCGGGCCAGCAACTGCTCGACGACGACGAGGCGGTCGACGGCGCTACGGCCGTGTCCGCCGTACTGCCGGGAGATGGCCATGCCGACCCAGCCCCGCCGGGCCAGGTCGCGGGAGAAGGCGGGGTCGCACCCGCCGATGCCGAGCTGTACCGGGTAGCTGCCGGCGGGCAGGCGCTCGTCGAGGAAGGACCGGACCTCCGACTGCAACCGCAGTTCGTCCCCGGTCAGTTCGGTCGGGGCGAGGTTCATCCGCGCGCCTCCGGTCGCACGGTCGGAACTTCGGCTTCTTCGAAGGTTTCGCGGGTGTGTTCGCCGATCAACGGGGCATGACGGCGGAGCGTGCCGGGGGTGCGGGAGAAGCGCGCCATCTGCGGGATCACCCGGTAGGAGCCGGACACCGGATGCGTCGCGAGCGGCAGGTCGTCGAGCAGGTCCTGGAGGGTGGCGACGCGGGTCGCGGGGATACCGGTCGCCGCGCAGAACTCCAGCCATTCGTCGGTCGTGCGAGCGGGAGCGATCGCGCGGATGTCGCGGTAGAGGGAGTCGGAGTTGCGCAGCGCCGCGCGTCGGTCGGCGTAGCGCGGATCGCGATCGGCGTCAGGGACCCCTGCGGCGGCGAACATCGCGGCGTAGTGCTTCGGCAGGTAGGGAAACAGGTGAATCTGGCCGTCCTTCGTCTGATGGGGACGGCGTTCCGCCGACAGCACGCGCGGATAGCCCGCGGCCGGTGTCCCGGGGTAGGCGATCGGTGGTTCGGCGATCCCGCCACTGCCGTGTTCGGCGAGCATGAAGGCGGCAGTCGCCTCCTGCATCGAAACCTCGACGTGCTGACCTTCGCCGGTCCGTTCGCGGTGTACGAGCGCGGCGGTGACCGCCTGGGCGATGACCAGTCCGCACACCTTGTCGGTGAAGATCGTCGGCAGCAGCGCGGGCTGTCCCCACACTCGTTCCATCATGTCCGAGACACCGCTGGCGGCCTGGATGATGTCGTCGTAGGCGGGATCGTTCGCGCGTGCGGTGTCCAGCGGGAAACCCTGTGCCTGGCAGTAGATCAGGTCGGGCTTCAGCGCCGAGAGCGTCGAATAGTCCAGGTGCAGGCGTTCGAGCGCGGCCGGCCGCATCGTGGCGACGACGACGTCGCAGGTCGCGGCAAGCCGCTGCACCGCGAGCACACCTTCGGGCGTCTTCAGGTCGAGGCCGACGGAGCGCTTGTTGCGCAGCAGGTTCAGCGCGATACCGGAAAGTTCCGGGTGGGGACCCGGCCCCATCACCCGGTTCGTGTCGCCGTCGTTCGCCTCGACCATGAGGACGTCCGCGCCCTGGTCGCCGAGGATCTGGGTCGCGAGCGGACCCATGATCACCCGGGTCAGGTCCAGGACCCGGATGCCGCGCAACGGTCCGGCGGCAGATCCCCGGGGGCCGGCCTGGGGGTCATCACTGAGCACATTCGCCTCCACTGCTGGTTCCGCACCGGTCTTCGAACGAAACTATACAGTTTTGTATGCATTCCTGTCCATAGTCGCCCCGCCGCGCCCCGACTGGACGTGGCCGCGTGTGGGTGTGCCTGTAACATGTGGATGCAAAGTTTTATCCACTTTCGGCCGACGGTCCGTCTCGTGAGGAGTTCGCATGGGCAAGAGCACCGACCCCGTGACGGGCTCCGGGGTCGACAAGTGTCTTGCCGCGATCCGCTCGATGGTGTTGAGCGGCGAACTGCTGCCGGGCCAGAAGGTGCAGCAGGCCGCCCTGGCGGAGGCGTTGGGGGTGAGCCGTATCCCCGTCCGTGAGGCGCTGTCGCGGCTGCAGTCCGAAGGGATCGTCGAGCACAAGTCGAACACCGGCTACACCGTGTCGCGGTTCAACAGCGAAGACCTCGCCGAGCTCTATCTCATGCGCCGCCTGCTGGAGACCGAGCTGGTGAAGACGGCCGATCTCTCCCGGATCGACGTGGCCGCCATGGGAAAGCTGCACACCGAGATGGTGGCGGCCGCCAGGGCGCAGGACCCTGATGAGTTCCAGCGCCTGAACCGGCAGTTCCACTTCGCGATCTTCGACGCTTCTCCGCTGACGCTCGTGCGTCAGGAGCTGCAACGGTTGTGGTACATGTCCGACTTCTACCGCTCGCTCTACCTGTACGAGCTGGAAACCACCCAGCGCCTCGTCGCCGAGCACAAGGCCATCATCGACGTGGTGAGAGCACAGGACTCGAAGCGCCTGCTCAAGGAGCTCGACGCGCACCGCGCCGGGACCGAGAAGATCGTGGTGCGCCGCCTCGGGCACCGCCGCCGGCCGGCCTGACCGCCGCTCTCCCGGCCAGTTCGAGACACCTCGCCCCGTCTTGACCGTGCACGCCTTTTAGTATACGTATTTGCGTGCAGATACGGTGGCATTGGCCGACGAAGAGGTTGGCCGGCGCAAGGCGTGCATCCTCGACGTCAAGGGCATGTCACTGATCGGCGACTCGTGGCCACCCTGCCGGATCCGGTCGATGATCCGCCGCTGACCACTCACCCGGTGGCCGGGGCCTACCGGGCGATCCCGGGCATGACGCGGTTCGGTCGCCCCCCTGTCGCCATCCGCCGACACGCGCCGCTGATCGGCGAGCACACCCGCGAGGCGGTCGAGGAAGCGGAAGCCCGCACGGCCGAGTCGTGATCGACAACCACTCAGGAGATCAATGATGATCAGTACCGACGAGCGGTCCGACGTCGTCGTGGTGGGAGGCGGGAGCGCCGGGAGCGTGATCGCCTCCAGGCTGTCCGAGAATCCGGACCGCACGGTCACGGTCCTCGAAGCAGGGTACGGCTCCGGTCCGGAGGCGATGATGATCCCCTCCCGGTGGCCCGAGCTGCTCGGGAGCGAGATCGACTGGGGACTCACCACCGCCCGGCAGCCCCTGTTGGGAGGCCGGATGGTGCCCTACCCGCGGGGCAAGGTCCTCGGCGGGTGCAGCAGCATCAACGTGATGGTCCACCTGCGCGGACACCGGCTGGACTACGACGGATGGGCGGCCGGCGGCGCGCACGGTTGGAGCTACGACGAGCTCCTGCCGTATTTCCGGCGGACCGAGCACACCACCGGGCGTGACGAGCGGCTCCGCGGCCTGGGCGGCCCGATGCGGGTCGGCCCGGTCGAGGTGCGCCACCCGGTTTCGCAGGGTTGCCTGGCGGCGCTGGCCGAGCTGGGGCTCCCGCTGTCGGAGGACCTCAACGGCCGCGACCAGGAGGGCGGCGCGTGGCTGGACTTCACGATCACCGGCGGCGCCCGGCAGTCCGCCTATGAGGCATACCTCCGGCCGTGGGGGCATCGGCCGAACCTGCGTGTCGTGTGCGGTGGCGCGGTGCGGTCCCTGCTCATCGAGGACGGACGCTGCACCGGTGCGGAGTACGTGGTCGACGGCGAGCTCCGGACGGTCCACGCCGGGCAGGTGGTGCTCAGTGCGGGCGCGATCGGCTCGCCGCAGCTGCTCATGCTGTCCGGGGTGGGACCCGCCGCCGAGCTCGAACGGCACGGGATCACGGTCCGCGCGCACGCTCCCGAGGTCGGCCGCAACCTGCAGGACCACGTGCTCGCGGGGGTCGTCTACGCCACCAGGGAGCAGCTCCCGCGCTCGCCCAACGTGTACTGTGACGCGCTCGCGGCCCTGCGCACCCGCGCGGATCTCGCCCAGCCGGACGTGCAGATCCTGTTCGGCGACATCCCCTTCCACCCCGCGGTGTCCGAGGGCCCCGCGCACGGGTTCACCCTGCTCGTCAGCCAGCTCCAGCCGCACAGCCGCGGCACGGTCTCCCTGTCCTCGGCGGACCCGGCCGCCCCGCCGTGCGTGGACCCTCGCTACTTCGAAGACCCGCGGGACCTCGACACGATGGTCGCCGGGCTGCGACTGGCCCGCCGGATCGGCGAGAGCGCCGCGTTGGCGCACTTGCGCGACGAGGAGGTGCTGCCCGGTCCCGAGGTCGACGACGAGCGGGCGCTCGCAGCCTACGTCCAGCGCGCCGCGACGACCTACTTCCACCCGGTGGGGACCTGCAGGCTCGGCAACGACCCCGGCGCCGTCGTCGACACCGAGCTGCGGGTGAACGGAATCGAGAACCTCCGGGTGGCGGACGCCTCGGTGATGCCGACGATCGTGTCGGCCAACACGAATGCGACAGTGCTCGCGATCGCCGAGCGGGCCGCCGAATGGATGCGGGGCTGATGCCGACACCGCGGGGCGCGCGGTCAGTCGGTGGAGGTCTCGGGCTCCGCGTGCGCTCCCGGCCCCGTCGCCTGCTCAGCCGTCCAGCTGGCCAGCAGCCGCAGCCGCTCCTCCGACGGCGACCCCGGCTCGGTCGTGTAGGTGATCAGGGCGCGCCGGCTCTCGCCTGGCAGGCTGAACGTCTCGAAGCTCAGCTCCAGTGGGCCAACGAGCCCGTGCTGCAGCCGCTTGCGACCGAACGTCTTGTCCCGCACCGTCTGCCTGTTCCACAGTGTCCGGAACTCCGGGCTCTTCACGGACAGCTCGCCGACCACCGCCCGGATCTCCGGGTCGTCCGGGTCGAGACCGGCGCTGAACCGAATGTAGTCCACAGCCTCGGTGGCGACGTCCGGCCAGTCCGGGTACAGCGTGCGGGCTGCCGGGTCGAGAAAGAGATGCTGCGGGAAGGTTCGGCCCGCCCGCTCGAGCGCGGAGAGGCCGAACAGCGCGTCGGCCAGGTGGTTCCATGCCAGCTGGCTGAAGGACGGGCCGACGATCACGGCGGGGACATCCGCCATCAGGTCGAGCAGGCGGCGCAGGCCCGGCCGCGCCGTGACGGACGACGACGTCCGCGTCCGCCGGTGCGGCGCGACCGGCCGGGCGAGGCGGTGCAGGTGCGCGCGCTCGGTGGGGTCGAGGCGCAGCGCGTCGGCCACGGCATCGAGGATCTCCGCGGAGGCGCCGGCAACGTGCCCCTGCTCCAGCTTGCTGTAGTAGTCGACGCTCACCCCGGCGAGGATCGCCACCTCCTCGCGGCGCAGGCCGGGCACCCGTCTGCGGCCCGCGGTCGGCAGGTCGACCTCGGTGGGCCGAAGCCTGTCGCGCCGCGCCCGCAGGAACGCCCCGAACTCGTTGCCGGACATGATCCCGAGCCTACGCCGGGGCGGCGGTACCGAGGTGGCTCTGCGGGAACGCGGATAACGCCCACCTGGATGCCTCGACCGCCCGCTGCCAGCGTGGTCGACAGGGTTCCGGCCCGCGAACCGACACAGGAGGAACAGGCATGACCTACCGGTCCGTCAACCCGTACACCGAGGACGTGGTCGCCGAATACGCCGAACACACCGACGCGCAGCTGGAGGAGGTGCTGATCCGCGCGGACGCCACCTACCGGGAGTGGAGCCGCGCCTCGTTCGCCGAGCGCGGCAAGGTGTTGTCCGCCGCGGCCGACCTCCTCCACGAGCGCCGCGAGGAGCTCGCTCGACTCGCGACGACCGAGATGGGCAAGCGCTACATCGAGCTCCTGTGGGAGATCGACCTGTGCGTGCCGATCCTGCGTTACTACGCGACCGAGGCCGAACGGATCCTGGCGCCGAAGACCATCGAGGTGCCCGACGGCACGGCCCGCGTCGACGCCGCCCCGCTCGGGGTGATCTTCGGCATCGAGCCGTGGAACTTCCCGTACTTCCAGCTCCTGCGCATCGCCGCGCCGGTGATGATGGCGGGCAACACCGTCGTGATGAAGCACGCGCCGAGCGTGCCCGGGTGCGCGCTGGCCGTCGAGAAGGTCTTCCTCGACGCAGGCGCCCCGCAGGGTCTCTACACGAACGTCTTCCTCACCGACGAGCAGTCGGCCCGGGTCATCGCGGACCGCCGGATCACGGGCGTCGCCCTCACCGGCAGCGAGCGCGCCGGGTCCGCGGTGGCCGCGGCCGCCGGGCGGTCGCTGAAGCGGGCCACCCTCGAGCTCGGTGGCAGCGACCCGTTCCTCGTGCTGGACGACGCCGACCTCGACCTCGCGGTGCCGCTCGCCGTGGCCGCGCGGACCATGAACACCGGTCAGGCGTGCGCCGCGGCCAAGCGGTTCATCGTCCACAGCAGCCTCTACGACGCCTTCCTCCAGAGGTTCACCGCCGCCTTCGCCGCGATGGAGCCGGGCGACCCCATGGACGAGGCCACCGACTTCGGGCCGTTGGTGGGAGAGAACGCGCTCGATCGCGTCCTCGATCAGATCGAGCTCGCCCGCGAACACGGGGCGACCGTGGCCGTGGGTGGCAAGCGGATCGACCGCACGGGCTACTTCCTGGAGCCGACCGTGCTCACCGGCGTCACGCCGGAGAACCCCGTCTTCCGGCAGGAGATCTTCGCGCAAGTCGCGATGGTGTTCCGGGTGGACAGCGACGAGGAGGCCGTCGCGCTGGCGAACGACTCCGACTTCGGGCTCGGCAGCACGGTGGTCTCCGCCGACGTGGCACGGGCCGAGCGGATCGCGGCGCAGCTGGAGGTCGGGATGGTCTTCATCAACCGGGGCGGTGAAGCCGGTCCGACCCTCCCGTGGGGCGGAGTGAAGAACTCGGGGTACGGCCGCGGTCTCTCCGATTTCGGGATCACCGAGTTCGTCAACTGGAAGCTCGTCCGGATCGCCTAGGCGATCCGGACGGGGAAGGAGGATCAGATGTCATCAGGCTGGTTGGACATCCACGCGCACTTCAGCCCGCCGGGCACCCCGGAGCAGGTCCGGGCCGTCTGGCAGGCGATGTACGACGAGTGCTTCACGATGCCCGAGCCCTACGTCTGGGACAAGGACCGGACCCTGTGGCACATGGACCGGATCGGTGTCGCCATGCAGATGCTGAGCCAGGTCCCGCGGGTGCACGGTGCGTCGAGCGCCGAGCAGGTCCGGTCCGGCATCACCGCGTCGAACCGGTACGGCGCCTCGCTCGTAGCCGAGCACCCGGACCGGTTCGGTCTGCTGGCGGCCCTGCCGACTGACGACGTCGAAGCCGCGGTGGCCGAGCTGCGGCGGGCCGACGACCTCGGCGCGGACGGCTACCTGCTCCTCGCGCCGTTCGCCGGTGTGCATCTCGGTGTGCCCGAGCTGGAGCCGCTGTGGGGGGAGCTGGAGCGGCGGGGGAACCCGGTTCTGATCCACCCGGACGCGCACGCCCCCGCCTCGCAGGGCAGGCCGAGCCCGCTGGTCGAGGTCGCCTTCGACACCGCCCGTAGCGTCATCGACATGCTCTACGCGGGCGTCTTCCGGCGACACCCGGACCTGCTCGTGGTGCTCGGGCACTGCGGAGGTGCGTTCCCCGCGCTGTCCGGCAGGCTCACCCGGCTCGGCACCGAGGTCTGGGTGCCGAACCCGAACGGCCTCACCCAGGAGGAGCTGCGGGAGCAGACCGCTCGGCTCTACGTCGACACCGCCGCGTCGAGCGCGGACAGCCTGCTCTGGCCCGCGGTGCGTCTCGTGGGTGAGGACCACATGGTGTACGGGTCGGACAACGGCACTCCGTGCACGAGTGAGCCGAACGTCGAGGCCGGCATCGCGGAGCTGCGCGGGTCCACGGTCCTGAGCGCGGGCGCTGCCGAGGCGATCGGGCGGCGCGGGTTCGAGATCTTTCCCGAGGCCGCCCGCCGGGCCGGTGTCACGGTGAGAGTCGGTTCGTCGTCATGAAGCACGGGGTCAGCGCCTTCGTCACGGACACGTCGCTGAGCGCGATGGATCTGGCGCGGGAGGTCGAGGAACGCGGGTTCGAGTCGCTGTGGCTGCCCGAGCACTCGCACCTGCCCGCCGGGCCGGACGCGGACCCGGACGGCTTCTACGCGCGGCTCTACGACCCGTTCGTCGCGCTCGCGGCCGCGGCGGCCGCGACGACGACCCTGGGTCTGGCAACGGGCGTGACCCTGGTGGCGCAGCGCGACCCCCTCTACACCGCGAAGCAGGTCGCCTCGCTCGACCATCTGTCGGGCGGGCGCGTCCTGCTCGGGGTCGGCGCCGGGTGGAACCGCGCCGAGATGCGCCACCACGGCGTCGACCCCGCGACTCGCAACCGGCGGCTGGCCGAGCACGTCGAGGCGATGAAGGCCCTGTGGGAGAACAGTCCCGCTCGGTACGCGGGGGAGTTCGTGTCGTTCGGGGACTCGTTCGCGTACCCGATGCCGGTGCGCCGCCCACCGGTCCTGGTGGGCGGCATGGGGCCCGGAGTCGAGCGCCGGGTGTTGGACTTCGGGGACGGCTGGCTCCCGATCGGCGTCGCCGCCCGCGACGCCGACGGGCTCGGCAGGCGGATCGCCGCGCTCCGGCGCAGGGCGGCCGAACTCGGACGGGATCGGGTGCCGGTCACCTTGGTGAACGCCGAACCGGGTCCGGCCGCCGAGGATGCCTACCGGCGGGCCGGGGTCGACCGGCTCGTCCACGGCGTCACGGACACCGATCCCGACGTCGTCCGGAAAAGGCTCGATGTGCTTGCGGAGCGGTAGGCACCACGGCGGGTCACCGCGGCCGTCAGTCCGCTTCGGCGGACAAGGCCGCGACCGGACAGCACGACACCGCCGCACGAGCGTCCTCTTCCAGGTGCTCCGGGACGTCGCCCTCGAAGCGCGGCACGGGCTCGGCATTGTCGTCGAGGTACAGCACGCGCTCCGCGACGGCCGCGCACTGACCGTGGCCTTCACATCGATCGCGATCGATGTGGATTCGCATCATCGAACTCCTGTCCGGAAGTATCGGCGCCGCCGCGCCGGGGTCACAGGTCCAGGGTGAGCAGGGGCGTTCTGCTGCGTGAGACGCACACCATGATCCGATCGCCCTGTTCACGCTCTTCGTCGGTCAGCACGGAATCGCGATGGTCGGGTTCACCGCGCAGCACCCCGGTTTCGCAGCTGCCACAGGTGCCCTCTTCGCAGGAGGTGAGGACGTCCACTTCGGCGTCGCGCAGGACGTCGAGAAGCGTGCGGTCGCTCGGGACGCGCAGGCGCTGTCCGGTGCCGGCCAGTTCCACCTCGAACTCGCCGTCCACGACGTGCTGCCGCGGTTTGGCGGAAAACCGCTCGACGCGCAAGGCGGTGGGCACACCCGCGCCGGCACAGGCGGCTTCGATCGCCGCCAGCAGCGGCTCCGGTCCGCAGCAGTACACCAGTGTGCCCTCCGGCAGCCCGGCGAGCGCGCTCGGGAGGTCGAGCAACCCACACTCGTCCTGCGGTGCCAGCCGCACCTTCTCCCCGTAGCCGCGCAGCTCGTCGAGGAACGCCATCGACGCGCGGCTCCGACCGCCATAGAGCAATCGCCAGCGCTTTCCCGCCCGCTGTGCTTCCGCCAGCATCGGCAGAATCGGCGTGATGCCGATCCCGCCGGCGACGAACAGGTAGCCCCCGGCCCGCTCCAGCCCGAAGTGGTTACGTGGCTCGGAAACCTCGATCAGCGCGCCTTCCCCGACGTCGTCGTGCAGCGCGCGTGATCCACCGCGGCTTTCCGGTTCGCGCAGTACCGCGATCCGGTACTCACCGCGCCGGGCCGGATCGCCGCACAACGAGTACTGCCGCACCATTCCCGGCCCGCAGTGCACGTCCACGTGGGCTCCCGCGGACCACTGCGCGAGCTCACCCCCGGCCGGGTCACGCAGCCGCAGCTCCACCACGCCATCGGCGAGCCGCTCCTTCGCGGCGACGACCAGCTTCCTCGCCACCGCTATGCCCCCTCCGGAGTGAACACCGCCGGAAGCGAGACGATCGGCAACAGCATCCCGGAGGTCATGCCGCCTTCGACGACGGGTCCGGCGAGCCGCACGTCGGGCAGCCGGGCGAGCAGCACCTGCAGGGCGATCCGCAGTTCGGCCCGCGCGAGGTGCTGTCCCTGGCAGGTGTGCAGACCGCCACCGAACGCGACGTGCGGATTGCGCTGCCGACCTGCGTCGAAGCGTTCCGGGTCGGGGAAGACCTCCGGATCACGGTTGGCCGCGCCGAGGTTGAGCATGACCCGTTCGCCCACGGCCAGCGGGTGCTCGCCGATGCGCGTGTCGGTGGTGACCGTGCGGGCGAACAGTTGCAGCGGGGTGGTCAGCCGCAGGCTCTCTTCGATCACGCGGGCCACGGTCTTGCGGTCGCCGAGCAGGTCCCGCACCCCTGGCTCCGAGAGCGCGTGCCGGAGCAGGCCGGCGATTCCGGTGGCCGTGGAATGGTGCCCGCCGAGCAGGAACGCGGTGAGCACTCCCACCACCCCGGTGGTGTCGAGGCTGACCCCCGCCACCGAGCCGCGCGCGAGCTGGCTGAGATAGTCGTCGCGCGGATTCTCCCGCCGCTCGGCCAGCCGCTGCTCGGTGAAGGCGACGAAACGGCCCATCTGGCCCGGGAACTCGGCGGTGCCCATGGCTTCGAACATCGCGATGGCGAGCTCGCGGACCTCGACCGCCTCGGCCTGGTTCAGCCCCACCATCCGGCCGATCACGATCGCGGGCAGTGGTTCGGCGAACGAGCTGACCAGATCCGTCGCGCCCGTGTCGGCGAACTGGTCGATCAGCAGATGGGCGATCTCGGTGATCGTCGGTTCCATCGCGCGCACCGCCGCGGGTGTCAGCGGTGCACCCAGCACCTCCCGCCACATCGAGTGCGCGGGTTCGTCGAACTCCAGCGCGGGAATCTTCGGCAGTCCGGTCTCCGGGATGGCGATGCCGTTCTCTCCCGACGAGAAGGACCCGGCGTCCGACATCGCACGACGGACGTCCTCGTGCCGGTTGACGTAGGAGAAACCGCCGTGGTGCGCGCTGTGCACCACGGGGCAGCCGCTGTTCCGCATACCGGCGAAGATTTCCCGCACCTGTTCCGCCGGAACCGACGAGTCCTGGTGGTCGTAGGTGGTGGTGGCCACTGTGGCGTCGTTGTCACGGTGGACGGTCATGTCACACTCCGTTCGAGGTGGTAACGCGAACACGGATGGAAGAGAACGCACGGATCACGTTGTTCAGCACTCGATCCGTGCCCAGCACCTCGAACGCCGACACCCGTTTCGCCAGCGCCTCCAGTACCGCATGTGCCTCGATCCGGGCCAGGCCCTGCCCGGCGCACCCGTGCACGCCGTAGCCGAAACCGACGTGGTCGCCCGCGCGCCGGGTGACGTCGAACTTCTCCGGGTCCTGCCATTTGCGCTCGTCCCGGTTGGCCGACGCGTAGAGCACGAGAACCCGTTCGCCCGCGCCGATCTCGACTCCGCCGACGACGGTGGGCCGGGTGGTCTGCCGGCAGAACCCGCGGATCGGCGTCTCCAGCCGGACAACCTCGTTGAACGCGTTGGGGATCAGCTTCGGATCCTGGCGAACCTTGTCCCACTGCTCGGGATGCCGGGCGAACAGGTAGATCGCGCTGCCGACCGCGCTGATCGTCGTGTCCAGGGCGGGCCCGAGGTAGTCCAGCAACAGTGCGGGGCACTGCGTTGCCGGGATCCGGCCGTCGGCGGCCGCGGCGAGAACACCGGCGCCGAGGCTGCCTTCGGCCAGCGCACCGGAATTCGCGAGCCTGCCCGCGTACTCGCCGAGTTCGGCGAGGGCCGGGAGGCTGCGCTGCGATCGTTCGTTGGGCGGGCCGATCGCGTTGAACACCGCGCTCGCCCAGTCGAGCAGCTGATCGCGGCCTTCCTGCGGGAGGCCGACGAAATCGGGTACCACGCTCAGGGGCAGCACCTGCGCGAGCTCGGTGACCGCGTCGAATTCGCCGCGTTCGACCAGGCCGGCCACCAGTTGCTCGGCCTGCTGGGCGATTCCCGGCTTGCGGGTGGCCAGTGCCCTCGGAGTCAGCGAGCTCGCCACGATGGCGCGCAGCGTGTCGTGCTCCGGCGGATCGCTGGCCAGCGTGGTGCCCTTGGTGATCTCGTTGACCGGCGCGGTCAACGAGACTCCGGCGGCGGAGCTGAACGTGTCCGTGTCCTTCAGTACCTCACGGACGTTCTCGTACCGCGCGATCACCCAGGTGTCGTGCGGGGCCAGGTAGACGGCAGGTCCGGCATCCCGGATCTGCCGGTATGCCTCATAAGGCCGCAGGGTCAGCTCATCGGAGTAGATGTCGATGTCGATCGACGGTGTCCTTGCCGCGGTCACGCGCTCACCCCGTTTCGCTGCGGACGGATCGGTCCGGTCATCTCTCGTCACATCTCAAGCAGTTCGCGGATGGCGGCGGTGACTTCGGCCGGGGCTTCCAGCGGCCAGAAGTGTCCGGTGTGGAGGTAGCGGACCCGCACGTCCTTCGCGTTCGGGATGTACTCACGTGCGCCTTCGTAGTACTCCCGGGGCTGGGTCTTGCTGTCGTACCCCTGCAGAATCAGCACCGCGCACTTCCACGCGGGCAGGAGCTGTTCGCGCCGGTCGATCCACTCCTGCCGGAAAGTCGAGGAGTTGAAGTACCGCGGCACGGCGCGTGCGCAATCCGGATAGCCGATCTCCTGGATGACGCGGCGGAGCTGGTCTTCCGGCACCTCGTGCGTGCTCAACCAGCTGTACGCCCAGACCACCAGGTGGCGCGGATCGTCCATGATCCCGTTGCGCGGGGCCTCGGCGAACAGTTCTCCCTGCGGCGCCAGCGAGGGGTGGAAGTGGTACAGGTGCTGCTCGCCACGACCGTAACGCAGGACGCGATCCGGGTGGTTCGCCGCGATGTAGTCCCCCTGCATGGTGCCGCGGTCGTGAGTCACCATGGTGAACTGTCCGACGCCGATCGCGTCGAGCAGCCGCACGAGTTCTTCGGCGGCCGCCTCGTGCCGGTAGTCCCCCGGTTTCTTCTCCGACTGCCCATATCCTTTGAGATCGATGGAAATACACCGGTAGTCGTCGGACAAGGACGCCATCTGGTGATGCCACTCGTACCAGGAGTCCGGAATTCCGTGCAGAAAGACGATCACTTCGCCGGCCCCGCACTCGACCCAGTGATAGCGCACCAGCTCCTTGTCACCGTCGACGTCGGTGAAATGGTGCGTGAACGAGACACCGTCCAGGACCTCGGTATCGCCTTCCCGGTCCGCCTCCCGCGCGGCTACCTCGCCGAGCTCGGCGATCCGCTTGGCGACCAGCGCCTCGTCAGGCAAAAAGTTTTCCAGGATTTTCGCGGCCCGCTCAGGAAGATCCGAATAGTCGAGTGAGCTTTTTGGCATGGCACTGTCCTTTCACCACAGTGTGAAGGTGCGCACGGAAAGCGTTTCCGGCCCGTTCAGGGCACCCGGCTTGCTTCCGTTTCCCGGATCAAGCCGGTGCGATGAGAGGACGGTACCCACGGCTGTCGCGGACCGTCAGCTCTCTGCGCGTATTGTCCGTCCGGGACTTCGCCATCTGTCCGCGTTCGGGTCAGTCCGCACCGGAGGACCGGCCGCGCAGGGTCTCGGCCGGGCGCCTGCCATACAACGCGAAATACTTGTCGGCGAAGCGTCCGACGTTGCTGAACCCCCAGCGTTTCGCCACCGACGTCACGGTCAGCCCATGCCGCGAGCTACCCGCGACCAGTTCCGCATGCGCGCGCCGCAACCTCGACTCCAGCAGATACGCCTGCGGTGTCGTGTCGAGCTCGGCCCGGAAGCTCAGTTCCAGGCTGCGCAGGCTGACCCCGGCCGCGGCCGCCAGCTCGGACGGGCTGAGCGTCGGCGACATCGCGGTTTCGACGTAGGCCCGCGCGCGGTCACTCACCCGCTCCGGCCCGCGCCGTTCCTGGCCGGCTCCGGCGAACTGCCCGGCCACCAGCAGACTGGTCATGGCCTGCTCGGACAGCTTCCAGAGCAATCCCGCGGGCAGGTTGCGGGTACCGGCGTCCCGTTGGCGGGAGGCGAATTCGACGAGCGAGGCCGAACCCAACAGCCCGGCGAGGCCCGCCCGGCCCACCAGCTGCGGCTCGACCCAGTCGTCCAGCGCGGACTCGGGATCCACGCTCCGCGCGAAGGCACGCAGCGCGGAGAGTTCGATCTTGAAACAAAAGAACCGCAGGTCCGAGCTCCAGTCCAGGCGCATCGGGAAGTCGGGGGCGACAATCACCGCGGACCGGCCCGCCTCGGCCACCGCGGCGAACCGTTCCTGCCGCACACCCATGGTTCCCTGCACCGGGGCGATGACTCCGACGCAGCCCCGGATCGGGGCCCCGAACACGGTCAGCGCCGCCCCGTAATGCATGTAGTACAAGGAGACGCCGCCGAGGCAGACCCCGTTGATCCGGGCCTGAAAACCCGCACCCGCGCCCTTGAGCCGGTGCTTGGCCAGCAGGTGCGCGCCAGCGGCCTCGGCTTCCCGCACCGACTGGGTGCGCATCAGCTGGCTCCTGGCGAAGGGAATCGCGTCCACCGGCATGGCTCACTCCTTCGTCAACGCGAAGCCGGTTCGGTCCTGCCGGTGTGGTCCACCCCGCTGTGCCGCACGCTGTGGGCAGCGATGGCGGCGCGAAGCCGATCCGGGTCCTGGTCCGCGATGGCGCCGACCAGCTCGGCGTGCACCTCGCGGCGCCGCCGCATCAGCTCGACGTCCGGATACCCGTCGACACCGCCGACACCGACGGTGTGCGAGCGGATGATTTCCAGGAGCGCGGTGTAGATGGTGCGCAGCATCGCGCTGGGATTCACCTGGGTGAACAGCTCGTGCAGCCGCCAGTTCGCGGTCATGAACGCGACCGTGTCGGAATTCCGCTCGGCTCGGGCCATCGCCTCGAGCTGGGCTCGGTACCCGTCGAGGTCGGCCGCGGAGGAGTGCCGCGCGGCGTCTTCGATGACCAGAACGTCGAGGTGGTCCCGGATGCGGATCGCGTCCGCGACCGCGTCCTCTCCCCCGTCGAGGGTCAGCACCGAGTTTCCCAGCCGCACCAACGGAGGCTGCTCGACGCTGAAGATCCCGCCGCCCGGCCCTCGCCGCAGGTCGACCACACCGCGAGCCTGCGCCAGCCGCAGCGCTTCGTTGAAGGTGCCGACGGAAACTCCGCAGCGTTGCCGCAGCTGGGGTTTGGTGCCCAGCCTGGTACCCGGCGGCACCACGCCCGCGATGTCGGCGAGCTGCCTCGCCGCCTGCTCCGGCCGCGTCACCGCGTCCCGGTCACCGCTCACCGGACCTCCTCCGCACCGATCGCGCCGGAAGGCTTGACAAGACCGGCACGCTCGGCGACGCTCAATAACGCATATTCATCATGCTAATATTCCCCCCAGTGGAGGTCAAGGCTCGAACCAACGCCGCGGCGCGACCAGCATCCCCGAAGACCTGGCCGAGCTGATGACCGATTCGCACGATGGAGCCTGACCCATGTCGCATACCCCATGCCCGACACGTTTCCGAGCCGGAGAGCCGGCACCCGAGGGAACCGGACTTGCCGACTACGTCGGGTGGCTGGCCGCACGGGGCCGGGCATTCGACTCCTACGACCAGTTGTGGAAGTGGTCGACCACGGCGCCCGCGGACTTCTGGGCCTCGCTCTGGGACTACTTCGAGCTCCCCGGTTCGTACCGGACCGTGCTCTCCTCCGGCGACATGCCCGGCGCCCAATGGTTTCCGGGCACCGAGCTGAACTACGCGGAGCACCTGCTCGGACGACCGGGCGACGCCGACCAGCCGGCATTGCTCGCCTACTCCCAGACCCGCCCCGACGTCACGATGACGTTCGGCGAGCTTGCCGAGCAGGTGGCCCGGGCGAGGACCGGGCTGGCCCGGCTCGGCGTCGGCCGCGGCGACCGCGTGGTGGCCCTCCTGCCGAACGTTCCGGAAACCGTGATCGCCTTCCTGGCCTGCGCGTCGCTCGGCGCGATCTGGGCCGCCTGCTCACCGGAATTCGGGCCACGAAGCGTCGTCGACCGGTTCGCCCAGCTCGAACCGACGGTGCTCCTGGCGGTCGGGGGCTACCGCTACGGACGGAAAACGATCGACAAGACCGCCGACCTGAGCACGGTCCGCGCTGGGCTGCCGACCGTGAAACACGTGGTCGCGCTCGACTACGGACCGCACACCGTCACGGACGCACTGCCGTGGAACCAGCTGTTGGCCGAGCCCGGACCGCACGAGTTCGAGCCCGTCCCGTTCAGCCATCCGCTGTGGGTCCTGTTCTCCTCCGGCACGACCGGATTGCCGAAAGCCATTGTGCACAGCCATGGCGGCATCCTGATCGAGCATCTCAAGACCCACGCGTTCAACCTCGACACCCGCCCCGGGGACAGGGTTCTGTGGTTCACCACCACCTCGTGGATGATGTGGAACCTGCTGGTGTCCACGCTGTCCCGCCGCGCGACCGCGGTGCTGTTCGACGGCGACTTCCAGCACCCCGATCTCGGCGAGCAGTGGCGTACCGCGGCGAAAGCACGCGCGACGTTGCTCGGCACCAGCCCCGGCTACCTCATGGCGTGCCGCGACGCCGGCGTCGTACCGGCTCGGTACGACGCTCTCCGCACCTTGGGAGTCACCGGATCGCCTCTGCCCACCGCCGGGTTCGACTGGGCCGTGTCGCAGCTCGGCGAACACGTGCTGGTGAACTCGATGAGCGGGGGCACGGACGTCTGCACCGGATTCCTGTCCGGCAATCCGTGGCTACCGGCCCGGCCGGGCGAGCTGGCGGGCCCGTGCCTCGGCGTCGACGCCACGGTGCTGGACGCCGACGGCCGCGAACTGGTGGACGGCGTCGGCGAACTCGTCATCCGGCAGCCGATGCCCTCCATGCCACTGCGCTTTTGGAACGACTCCGGCGACGCACGCTACCGGTCTTCCTACTTCGACGTCTATCCCGGACTGTGGCGCCAGGGCGACTGGGCACTGAGGACCGGCCGGGGAAGCTTCGTCCTCTCCGGCCGCTCGGACGCCACCCTCAACCGCGGCGGTGTACGCATGGGCACCGCCGAGTTCTACGCGGTGGTCGAAGACCTCGAAGGTGTCGCCGACGCCCTGGTCGTCCACCTCGACGATCCCGGCACGCTCCTGCTCTTCGTGGTCCCGGCCCCGGGAACCACCCTGGACGACGCACTGCGCGCGCGCATCCGGCGGACCCTGCGCGAGCAGCTGTCGCCTCGCCACGTTCCGGACGCCATCGCCGCGGTTCCCGCCATCCCCCGCACGCTGACCGGGAAGAAGCTCGAAACACCGATCAAGGAGATCCTGGCCGGCCGGCCCATCACGGAAGTGGTCAGCCCTGATGCGGTCACCGGGTACTCCGCTCTGCCCGCCTTCACCGCAGCCGCCCACCCCCGAGAAACGACCTGAGAAGCCGGATCTGCCGCAGATCCCGCAAGAAACGGTCGCGGCGGGTGGATCAGGTGCCCGGTGCGGCCCAGCGCCGGGCACCTGATCTACGTCCGCACCACAGTCACCCGATGTCGTGCTGCAGACGACGGCTGACGCCGGGGAGAAGCCGCAAGGCGGTGGACCGCCCGACTCGGGCGCCGAGTTCGACACCCAGAAGGTTCACCGGATCATGCTCGCCGGGCTCCGGGATGTCGAACACATCGTGCGAGTACGGCCAGTCCGTACCGAACAGCATCCGGTCAGCCCCGACGGCGTCGACCATGGTGTTCACCATGACCGGGGCATCAGCCACCGCGATGTCGTAGTAGACCGAACGCAGGTACTCCGACATCGGGCGCTTCCCGACCGCACGGTACTGCTCGTTGACCCGTGGGGCGGTCGCGAGCCGGCCACTGATGTACGGCACGGTTCCGCCTCCGTGGGACATGATCCAGTTGATCCCCGGGTAACGGTCGAGCACACCGTTGAACACCAGGGTCATGAACACCCGCGTCGTGTCGAAGACGTATTCACCGATCCAGTGCTGCCACGGCAGTTCAGGGGTTTCCCGTGGCTCGACCGGATGCAGGAGCACGGTGGCGTGGCGGCGGTCGAGTTCGGCATACAGCGGTTCCCACGCCGGGTCGCCGACGTAGGTACCGGCCACGTTCGACACGAGATAGATGCCGTCGAGATCGAGATCATCGTAGATGTGGTCGACCTCGGCGAGGGCGGCATCGACACTCGGCAACGGCAGCGCACCGAAGATGCCGAAGCGCGCCGGATGCGCCCGGACGATCTCCGCGCCGTAGTCGTTGACGTTGCGCGCCAATTCGGTCGCTTCCTGCTGATCGCCGAAGTACATCCCCGTTTCGGCCAGGCAGGACAGCACACCGACCTCGATACCCCATTCGTCCATGAACGCCAGATGCTTCTGGGGAGTCCAGGCACTCATGCCGACGCCCCCGGTCCAGTTGATGCCGTGCCGCTTGAGCGTCTCGACATAGGAGTCCGGGAGGAAGTGGGTGTGGACATCGATCTTTGACATGCGGTCTCTCCTTCTGCTCCTTTCTGGAGCACTCTCTCCAAAGTACGCCGGGTAGAATGGAGAAGCAACTCCAAACTTGGCGAGAGGCCGCCGGGCGGCGAGGAAGGAAGCTCCATGGAGACAGAGACGTGGACCTCGAAGGGCGCGGCCACGCGAGCACGGATCATCGACGCCGCGGCAGCACTGCTGTACGAGCGGGGAATCGATCAAGTGGGGATCAACGACATCCGCAAGGCCACCTCCACCAGCCACGGGCAGGTCTTCCACTACTTCCCCGGCGGGCGCGCACAGCTCCTGCAAGCCGTGGTCGAACGGCAGACCCGTCAAGCACTCGCGGACCAGCAACCGCCACTCGAAGAACTGGACACCTGGGAGTCATGGCTCGCCTGGAGGGACCAGCTCCTCACAGTGCACACGAAGCGCGGGGCGACCGGCGGATGCCCGCTCGGATCACTTACCGCCCAGCTCGCCGAGGAGGACCCCGAAGCACGCCGTCTCATCGACGCCGGATTCCGACAGTGGACCGAGTACCTGGCACGCGGTTTGAGCCGCATGCAAGAAAGCCGGCACCTGCTGCCCGACACGGACACCACCGCCCTTGCCGAGAACATCCTCACCATCGTCCAGGGCGGATTCGTCCTCATGCAGGCGTCGCGGTCCATCCGACGACTGGCCGACGCGCTCGATCTGGCACTGCGCGTACTGGCAGCCGCCATGCCACCGGCCTGACCAGTGGTCATCGTCCACGGCGTTCCGTGGACATCGGCGCCGCGGTCATCGTCCAGCCACGACGACGACCGGCGGACCACGCCCTTGTTCTTCCCGGCCAGGGTGGCGTTCTCGGTGTGCCTGCCTGGCTGCCTTCCGTCGAAGGTCAGGTGGCGGGTTCGCCGAACCAACGCCGAGCGGCTCGCCCGAAGTCCCCGGCTCCGCAATCGTGGTCACCGGCCCACGCCACGACGCCGTCGGGACGGACAAGCAGCGCGCCGAATCCGAGGTCGTCGTCCACCGGGCCGGCCGCGTGGCGCAGCCCCTGCCACGCCGTTGCCGCGTCGCGCAGGCGCTGGCCGGCGGTGAAGTCGAGGACGACGCCCTGGCCGTCCCGCAGCAGCTCGCCGAGGCGGGTGCCGTCGCGGAAGCGGAAGTCCGGGGCGGTGGTCCCCACGAGCGGCTGGTCGTCGCCGAGGTCGTAGCGGTGGGACAGGCCGGCGGTGTGGCGGAAGACGTGCGTGGTGCCGTCGCGGGTGGCGAGCAGGTCGTGGACCAGCCGCCGCAGGGCCGGCGCGTGGGGGCCGGGGTGCATCGTGGCCACCTGCGAACGTGACCAGTCCAGGATCGCCGCGCCGACGGGGTGACGTTCGGCGGTGTAGGTGTCGAGCAGGTTTTCGGGCGCGGTCCCGGTGATCGTGGCGGCGAGCTTCCAGCCGAGGTTCACGGCGTCGCCGATGCCGAGGTTGAGGCCCTGGCCGCCGAGCGGGGAGTGGATGTGGGCCGCGTCACCGGCGAGCAGGACGCGGCCGCGGCGGTACGTCGTGGCCTGCATCGCGCGGTCGGTGAAGCTGGTGGCGAGCCGGACCTCGCCGATCGTGGCGTCGGTGCCGGAGACCCGGCGCAGCACCGACTGGAGGTGTTCGCGCGTCAGCGGCTGTGAGCGGTCGAAGGCGCCGCCGTCGAAGTCCATCATGCCCAGGTGGCCCTCGAACGGCGTCCGCAGGTACATGCCGGTGGGCGTCAGGGTGAAGCCCAGGGCGAGCTGGGTCGGGTCGTCGAAGGTGACGTGGGCGGCGTACCCGGTGAGCAGCGGCTCGGTGCCGGCGAAGTCGAAGCCCGCGAGCCGGCGCACCGTGCTGCGGCCGCCGTCGCAACCGACGAGCCAGCGCGCCCGGTGGTCGCGTCCGCCTGCCCGCACGAGAACGGTGTCGCCGTCCTGGGTCACCGCCTCGACGGCCGCCCCGCGCACGATCCGCACGCCGAGGGCGTCCGCCCGTTCCGCCAGCACCGTCCCGACCGCGTCGAGGCTGGTCATGATGCCGTCGGACACCGGGCCGGGCAGCCGGTACGCGAGTGCGGCCGGGTCGATGTCGGCCGCGTCGAGCCGCATTCCGGCGAAGTGGCTCACGTCCCGCGGGCGGGCCTGTTCTTGGGCGCCGGCTCGGGCACCGGACGCCGTCAGCAGCCGGTCCAGCATTCCCCGCCGGTAGAACGCCTCGACCGACCCGGCGTTGAGGCCACGCAGGCCCAGCGGCAACGCCTTCAACGGCGACGCCGGCGCCGGATCCCGTTCCAGGACCAGCACCGAGCATCCGCCCAGTGCCAGCTCGCCGGCGAGGAACAGACCCACTGGACCGGCACCCGCGATGACGACGTCGACCACTGTCGGACCTTCTTTCTGTCCCGCGGTGCGTTCCGGGGCGCTTCTCGGTTGGTGCACCGCTCCAATAATGGAACCATACTCCAAGCTGGAGTGGTGTTCCTCTCTGGCAAGCTGGCACCATGGCTCCACGGACACGTCAATCACAACGGCGCAGGCAGGTGCTCTCCCGCGAGCGCATCGTGGAGGCGGCCATCGAGCTGTTGGACGCCGCGGGCGAGGGCGCACTGACGGTTCGCACGCTCACGGAGCGCCTTTCGACGGGGTCCGGCGCGATCTACCACCATGTCGGCACCCGCCAGGAGCTCCTGGAGTCCGCGATCGACACGGTCGTCTCCGCCGCCCTGGATGCGGTGCCCACGCCGGCACGGGACCGCGAGGGCGCGCCCGAAGACGAAATCCGCGCCGTCGCGCTCGGCCTGTTCGACGCGGCCACCCGGCACCCTTGGCTCGCCGCCCAGCTCGCCGCGCAGATCACCCGCAACCCCTGGGGGCCGGTGACACTGCAGGTCTTCGAGCGCATCGGCCGCCCGATGCGCGCCCTGGGCGTGCCGGAACACGACTGGTTCGCCGCGTCGTCGACCCTCGTCCACTACATCCTCGGCGCCACCACCCAGAACACACAACACGCCGACGCGGCGCCGGTGGGCGATCGCGCCGAATTCCTCGACGCCACGGCCCGCGCGTGGCAGGACCTCGACCCCGGCGACTACCCGTTCGTCCGGGCCGTCGCCGGGCAGATGCGCGAACACGACGACCGCCGGCAGTTTCGCACCGGCATCGACACGGTCCTCAAGGGCATCACCGCCACCCATCGGCCGCGACGTCGCCAGGCGAGGACGTGACCGACCGCCGCCACGGTGGCTCCTCCATGACGTCACCGCCGGTGCGGGCGGCGAACTCGCGATCGGTCCGCTCGCGGTCGCGGGCCATCAACACGCTGTTGGTGTAGGAGAAGGCGCCGAACCCGTCCTCCCGCCTCGGTCACCGGCGGCGCCCCGGCCCGCCGAGCGCCCGCAACGCCCGTTTCTGCAGTGCGATCACGCCGATCGCGACGCCGGTGACAGCCCCGCCCCCCAGCGCGTACGGCCAGCGCTCGCCGAGGTCGCTGATCGCGCGGAGGGTCGCCAGTCCGACCACGAGCCCGAACAGGTACATGATCCGCACGACCGTCGCCGCGCCCTGCCAGGCCAGGCTCAGGACCTGCACGGCCGCCACGATCAGGGCTGCCGACAGCACCCCGCACACGGCCACGAGCAGCACCGACGCCGCCCACGCCGCGGTTCGCGTCTCCGGCGCGTGGAAGACGTGCAGCGCCCACGTCAAGGTCGCGCCCGCGGCGCCCGCGCCGAGCACGACCGCTGCGGCACCCGCCAGCCGCGCGGCACGCCGGGCCTCCGGATCGACGATCCGGCGCGCCGTCCCCCTCGACCGGCGCCGGTTGCGGATCGCGTCCACGACCAGCACCACCACCGGCGCCGCGGCGAGCAGTGCGAACAGGATCGCCAGCGGAAGGTTGCCGCGCTTGAGGAACATGCCGCTCAGCAGGACACCGAAGAACAGCGACAGCCCGGCCAGTCCACCCACGACTCCCCCTTCCCCGGAACGGAAACGGCCCGGTGCACCCCCTCAGCGCACCGGGCCGTCCTCAGTGGATGCTCAGAGCTGCTCGATCCACGGCCACTGCGCGACGAGCTGCTGCCACAGTTGCGGCGGCAGCGCGGTCCGCGCCGCGTCCCGGATGCCACGCACCGCGTCCTGCGACGGCTGGAAGTTGCCGTTGAACATCACCCACGGGTTGGGCACCGGCACCGGCAGCGGCGGGCCGTACTGGATCCGCGGTGCCTGCTGCACGAACTTCGACGGCTGGTCGACGTCGACGAGCGGATTCGGCACGTAGCTGTTGTGGTCGCCGAGGAGGTAGCCGGCGACACCGTTGGCGAAGGCCGCGAGGTTGGTGAACGGGTTCACCGAGTTGCAGATGCCGTCGTTCTGGTTGCAGATCTGCTTCACCACGACGTCGCCGTAGTCAGGGCGCGGGCCCTGGAGCGTGATGCCGCCGACGAACGTGGGCAGGTTCGTCGCGATCCCGCCCGCGCCGCCCGCCGCGCTGCCGTCACCGCCCGCCGCCGGATCGCCGGGCCGACGCGGGTCGCCGTAGAGCACGCCCTTCAACTGGCCGTGCGGGATGTCGCCGGAGTGGGAAAGCGCTTCCAGCTCGTTGCCCGCGACGAGCGCGCCGAGCGAGTAGCCGGTGATGATGATCGTGGAATCCCCGCAGGCGGCGTGGAAATCCCGCACCGCGCGGTCCAGGTTGGCCATCCCCTCGGCGACCGACTGGTCCATCGTCAGGCGGTGGCCGGGCAGCGGCGCGATCTCGGCCGGGTAGACGACCTTCTCGGTGGCGACCCCGGCGGGCACCGTCGCGTTGAAACCGTCGAAGTCGGACCCGTCACCGTGCCCGGTGCCGCCGAGTTCGAAGATCTTCGTGTGCGCGCAGGACGGGTCCGCCGACGCCGTCTGCGCCCCCGTCACGGCGAGCCCTCCGGCCATCGCCAGCGCCGCCAGTCCCGTGACGACTCGTTTCGTCCTGGACAGAACCATGTTCCCCGTTTCCTTTCCCCAGTTCCCATCGAACGGGGGAAACGTAAGCGGGCATCATGAAATCCGGATGAAACGGGACTTCAACGGCCCGCGAAGTCCCGGCTCAGGTGATCGTGCAGCCGCGCGTGCCGGAACTGGTACACCGCACCGGCGCGGCGCAGCACACCGCGGCGGTAGGCGTCGTCGAGGAACTCGGACACCGCCCACGGCAGCCGCCCGGTCAGCGGGAGCCAGATCCGCGCGAACACGACCCAGCGGCCCCACGCGGTCATCGCGAGACCGTAGGCGAGCCCGCCCCCGATGGCGGCGTCGAACCCCCACAGCAGCGCACTGGCGAGCCCGAACTCCAGCGGCCCCATGATCCGGTCGAGCTGCCCGACCACGAACGTGCCGAAGAGGGCGACGACGAGGCCGAGCGTCGGCCCGAACACCAGCAGCTGCCGCATGATCTTCGACCGGTTCGTTTTCAACAGGTCGTCCGGACTGGCGGCCGACCGGATGTCCAGCGGGCTCTCCAGGAGGGAGATCGTGCCGTAGGCGACCCCGAGCGCCGGACCGAACACCAGCCCGAAGCCGACGGTGTTGACGAGTCCGGCGAGAAAGTATCCGGGCAGACCGGAGAGCACCCAGTTCACGATGCCGCGGACCAGCCCGATCCCGAGCCCGAAGGCCAGGCCGCCGAACAGCCCGGCGCGGAACGCGGGGAAGAACTTCGACCACTGCTCGCGCGGCACGCCACGCAACCGGAACCGGGCGTGCGAGGGCTCCAGCGCGGACGGGCGGAACTTCGCCATCAGCCCGTCGGCGAGCGCGAAACCCATCCCGGCGGCGAGGGCCACGTTCAGGCTGTCGGTCACGATGAACCCGGCGTCCCCGACGCGCCCGACCAGCACCAGGTACAGCCCGGCCAGCACCAGTGCGTTCGTCAGGCCGAGCACCAGCCCCGCCACGACCCCGATGACGAGCATCCGCATCGACCCGCCGAGGCTGTCGCCGAACCGCCACCACGCCAGGTCCCGCCCGCCGAGCCGGTCGAGGTGGGTGGCGAGACAACCGAGCCAGTACCGGGATCGAACGGGGTCCCAGCGCCGGGCGTTCTCCGGCGCGCGCCCGTAGACGGCCGGCACGAAGTTGTCGAACAGGTGCGCCTCCACCGACTCCGGGGTGGGGAACCGGGCGCTGTCGAGCAGGGCGGCGGGGTCGCGGCCGGGTACGTCGCTGTACACGGTGCGGGCCAGGCCGACCATCAGCGGCGTCGACAGCACCGTCGCGACGTTGCGGGCCGCGGTCGTTCCCGTGCGCTCGCGCAGCTCCTCCAGCACCTGGTCCCACCCGGCCTTGCGCGTGGTGCGCGGCAGGTAGGCGGCCAGGTCGTCGACGGTGAGGTCGCACAGCTCGACCGCCGCGGCGGCGGTCAGGACGTCGGTCTCGTCGACCGCGGCGGCGTACTCGTCCGGGCGGCTGGTCAGCAGCAGGGGCGAGGTGGTGGCGTTGAGGGCCGTCAGCGCCGCGCGACGCAGGCCGTGGGCCATCTCGTCGAAGCCGTCCAGCACGGGCAGGATCCGCCCGGCACCGACGAGCACCGCCGCGAGCGACTGCCCGCCGGGCCCCGGCACGCCAAGACCGGGGAAGTCGCGGACCAGCTGCCCGGTCAGCCAGTCGCCGAACCCGGTGACGTTCGGATTCCACGACGCCAGCCCGAAGATCACCGGCACCGGATCGTCGCGGCCCCGGTCGGCGAGCAGGTCGAGGACGAACCGCAGGGTCAGGACGGTCTTGCCGGAGCCCGCCCTGCCCAGCACCACCAGCCGCCCGGACGGGACCCGCCGGTGGACCTCCGCGATCCGGTCCAGCGTGCCCGCCAGCGGCAGGGCGCCGGGATCGTGTCCGGCCGGTGCGCGGTGGATGTTGGCCCAGTGGTCCCTGAGCCGCTCCGGCGCGGCGGTCCAGCGGACGGGCAACGGGAACGGGTCCTGGACCTGGCGCTGCTCCTCCTCGCGCCGCCAGCGGGCGCCGACGACCTGGGCGAGCTGGTCGGCGGTGTCGGCGAGGGTGTGCTGGAAGGACGAGACCGGTGGTTCGGGTGCGGCGGGCTCGGCCGGGGGCCCGGTCCGCGTCGTGCGCGGGCCCGCGGCCGCGGTCAGCAGTTCGTCGTGTTCCGGGGGATCGAGGCGGAGGGCCTCGGCGAGGAGGCGGACCGTCGCCAGTCTCGGGTCGCCGCGTTCGCCGGTCTCCAGCCCCCGGATGCTGCGGACCCCGACGCCGGACCGCTCCGCGAGCTGCTCCTGCGTCAAGCCCGCCCGGCGCCGCCATTGCCGCAGCAGCGCGCCGAACTGGCTGGTCAAGTCGGCCTTTCCGTTGAGCCTGCCCTGTCGAAAACGATCTTATCGGGCAACCGGCCACAAGTGGCCGGTTCCTGGCCTGTCGCCCGTTCGGCGCAATCCGCACGCTCGGGGCATGCCGATCACACCCGAAGTCCTGACCCCGGAGGAGCACGCCGTGCTCCGCGCCGTCGGCCGCGGTCTGACCGACGCCGAGATCGCCGACCGCCTGGCCGTCCCGGAGCGGACCGTCGCCGGGCGGCTGACCGGTATCCGGACCGCGCTCGGTCTCCGCGACCGGGCGGCGGTCATCGTCTACGCCTTCGACCACGGCATCGTGACCGCGAACAGGGCGACCGGGCCGCGTCTGGAGATTTCGGTGCTCGGCCCGCCGCGCGCGTGGCGGGACGGCGAGCCACTGGACCTCGGCCCGGTGCGGCAGCAGACGTTGCTGGCCGCGCTGGCGCTGCGCCCGGACCACACGGTCGGCAGGCAGGAGCTGCTGGACGACGTGTGGGGGCCGGACGCACCGTCGGGCAACGTGGTGCAGGTCTACGTCTACCGGCTGCGCAAGTGCCTGGCGGACCCGGTGATCGCCCGCGACCGCTTCGGCTACCGGTTGCTCGGCGGGGCGGTGCGGGTGGACGCGACGCGGGCCGAGGAGCTGGCCTCCGAGGCCGACGCGGCCGAGCGGGCCGCCGATCTGCCGTCGGCGATCGACGCGCTGGGCCGCGCGCTCGGGTTGTTCCGTGGCGAGCCGCTGGCCGGGCTGCCCGGCCCGTTCGCGGACGTGGAACGGTTCCGGCTGACCGGGCTCCGCCTGTCGCTGTCGCACCGCAAGGCGCTCTGGCAGCTCGAACTGGGCAGGTACGACGACGCGATCAGCGAGCTGCGTGCCGCGACCGTCGCGGATCCGCACCACGAGCCGGTCGCCGCGCTGCTGATGCGCGCGCTCCACGAGACCGGACGGCGAGCCGACGCGCTCGCCGTCTTCGCCCGGCTGCGCCGACGCCTGACCGAAGACCTCGGCGTCGCCCCGGGCGAACGCGTCCGCCGGACCCGGGAAGCGATCCTGCGCGACGCACCCACGCGACGGCCCTTGCTCGCCGGTTGACGTCAGCCGTGCAGCGCCGCAGCCGCCGCCGCGAACATCGTCGACTTGATCGCGCCCAGCGTGCCGCGGTCCTTGCCCGCCAGCGCGCGCACCCGCTCCACGGCGCGGTCGCGCAGTTCGGCTTCCGGGGCGACGTCGTCGACCAGTCCGAGGTCGCGGGCGTCCGTGCCGCCGAAGCGCCGCCCGGTGGTCATCGAGGCGATCGCGGCGGACGGGGTGAGCTTGGCCTGGATCAACGCGGCCATTCCCGCCGTGAACGGGATGTCGATGTCCGCCTCGGGGAAGCAGAAGTAGCCGCGATCGGCGCGCATGACGCGGAAGTCGTGTGCCATCGCCAGCATCGCACCCGCCCCGAACGCGTGCCCGTTCACCGCGGCGACCGCCGGGACCGGCAGGGTCAGCACCCGCGCGAGCAGCGCCTGCACGTCCGCGACGTAGGACTGCGCCTGGTCGCCGTGCGCCGAGAGCCAGTCCAGGTCGAGGCCGTTCGAATAGAACCGCGCGGAGCCGGTGGTGACCAGCGCGGCGGGAGCGGAGCCGTCCACGACCGTGTCCAGCGCGGCATGCACGTCGTCGAGCCAGTCCGGGGAGAACCGGTTCTCGTCGGCGCCCAGGTCGAGGACGAACACGGAGTCCTGGTGGTGTAGTGCGGGCACGATCAGTCCTTCGGTCGAGGGGGCACGGCCAGTACCGCTCGCACGGCGGCGGCGAGCCGGTTCCGGGAGTCGGGGCCGGGCGCACCGGTGGTCAGCGCGCGCCGGAACAACGCGGTCGGCAGGTCGACCACGCACGTCGTCATCACCTCGACCGCGACCCCGTCCCGCCTGCCCCACAGCGCCTTCGACAGCCGCACCAGCAGCGCGACCACGCGCTTGTCGAGTGCGAACAGCTCGTCGGCGAGTTCGGTGGGCAGATCGGGCCCGAGCAGGCGGTCCTTCTTGACGGTCAGCAACATCCGCGCCGCGTGCGGGCGCCGCTCGGCGAACACCGCGGGCGCGCCCGCCGCGGCGACGACCGCCTCGACCGGGGTCGCCGCGTCGTCGGCCAGCTCCGCCTGCAGGACGAGGAAATCCGTCGCGGCACGCAGCCACACCCGGCCGAGCAACGCGTTGATCGACCCGAACGCGTGGTAGATGGCGCCGTTCGAAACGCCGGTCGCCGCCGCCAGACCACGCACGGACACCGAGTCATGCTCGGCGACCAGTTGCTCGGCGGCGTCGAGCAGCCGGTCGAGGTCGTGCACGCGGGGGCGGGGCATACCGCCGACAATAACAGAGCGGCTGCTCTGTAACTAGGTCCCGTTTACGGGGGACCGGCGGCAGCGGTCGCAGAGCGGATCGGGCCGCCATCCGCCGGCGAGGTCGGCCAGTTCGGCCCGGATCATCCGGCGCGACTTGGGGGTTCCGGACGCGTCGTGCCGCGGCGTGCCGAACACCCGCATCTCGCGCCGCCGCCTGCCACACACCGGACAGGTGAGCCCGCGGTGCACCCGGCGGCTCACCTGATCCACACCCGGACCGGCCGATGCCGCGGTGCGGTGCGGTTGCCGCCATCTCGACATGTCGTCCCTCCAGCCCGGAAGTCGGATGGGTCGCACGCCTGTTACGTAGACCGGGAAAGCGCTCGCAGAACTCTTCCGAGCGTAAGGGAGCCCGCCCGGACCTGCCCGGGACAAGGGAGTCAGCAGGCGGGCTCCCCGCGAGCCTTGCGCGAACCGGCACCAAGCTCAATAACCCAACCGGGTCAACTGGGCCAACAGGGACATCGGGGCTATGCGGGCCAAGAGGGCCATCGGCCGCGCAGGTCGGGCGGGTCACCCAATACGGTGACGATCATGTCTGCACGCCGACGCACGGTGGGCTCGGGCGAACTCGCGGCCGAGCTCGGCCTGTCACGGCGTTCGATCAGCCGTTACGCCGAACGCGGGTGGATCCGCCCCGCGCTCGTCACCCCCGGCGGCCAGTACCGGTGGGACATCGAAGACGTGCGCCGTCAGCTCGACGCGCTGCGCGAGCGGCGCCCCGAGGAGACCGGCGAGCGACGGTCCTTTTAGGACAGACTGCGCTCCCGTCGGCGACGGAGGATGATCGCTTCCGGGCTCGTCGCGGGAGGAGGCACGCATGCCGGAATGGATCGAGGCCGCGCTCTGGGGTCTGGTCGGCGGCGGCGCGCTGGTCCTCGGCGCGCTGGTGGCGTGGTTCGTGCGGGTACCGGCCCGGCTCGTCTCCCACATCATGGCGTTCGGGGCAGGCGTGCTCATTTCCGCGCTCGCGTTCGACCTCATGGACGAGGCGGAACGCACCGGCGGACTGGCCGCCACCGCGGCGGGTTTCGTCGGCGGCGCGGTGGTGTACGTCCTGGCGAACGTCGCACTGGCGCGGCGGGGCGCGCGGCACCGCAAGCGGTCGGGGGACCACCAGCCGTCGGAAAGCGACGTGAGCGGCAGCGGCAGCGCGATCGCCATCGGTGCGTTGCTGGACGGCGTGCCGGAGTCCGTGGTCCTCGGCCTGTCGCTGCTCGGCGGCGGTGGCGTCGGCGTGCCCGTGCTCGCGGCCGTCTTCATCTCGAACGTGCCGGAGGGCCTGTCGAGCGCGGCGGGCATGAAGCAGGCCGGGCGCGGCGCGCGCTACGTCTTCGGCGTGTGGGGCGGGATCGCGGTCGCCAGCGGGCTGTCCGCCCTGCTCGGCAACCTGCTCCTCGACCAGGCATCGCCGGCGACGGTCGCGCTCATCACCGCGGTGGCGGCGGGCGCGATCCTCGCCATGATCGCCGACACGATGGTCCCGGAGGCGTTCGAACGCGCCGGGATGGCGACCGGTCTCGTCACGGTCCTCGGCTTCCTCACCGCGTTCGCGATCGAGCGCGCGGGCTGACTGCGGCCTCCGCCACACCGCAGAAGCGTTAACAGCGCATCCTGTCGGCATCGCCACAGGAAGCAGGGGCCGACAGACCCTTGCGCCGCAGGTAGCGTGGGTCGCGGCCTGGACTGAGCCCAGGCTCCAGTACGTCCCATTGCCGGGACCCGTTCGGGAATACCCCCGGTTTTTCGGAAGGAAACACCCTTGCGGCGAGAAATGCCGCCGATGATTCGCGCGCTCGGAAACCACAACTACCGGCTGTGGGCCACCGCCGACCTCGTCTCGGTGACCGGCACCTGGATGCAGGTACTCGGCCTCAACTGGGTCGTCATGTCCCGCACCGGCTCGGCCACCTCGGTCGGGCTGTCGGTTCTGCTGTCCACCCTTCCGGCGCTGCTCATCGGCCCCTGGGCGGGCGCGGTCGCGGACCGGTTCCCGCCGCGGCGCATCATCCTGGCCGGTCAGTCGGCACACCTGGTCATCGCGCTGCTGCTGGCGTTCATGGTGTGGCGGGACATGCCGCTGGCCACCATCTACGGTCTCACCGCGCTGGCCGGCGTGGTGGGGGCGTTCGAATCACCGGCGCTCGGCCGGTTCGCCGGGCAGGTGGTGCCCCGTCACGACCTGGGCAACGCCCTCGCGCTGGGATCGCTGGTCAACTCCGCGGGCCGCGTGCTCGGGATGAGCCTCGCCGGGGTACTGGCCGCCGCGGTCGGCGACGCGTTGTTGTTCCTCCTCAACGCCGCCAGCTTCGTCGCCGTCCTCGTCACCGTCCTGGTGATCCGCACCGGCGAACTGCTCCCGCTCGCGGTCGCCAAGGCGGAGCGCGCCGGGGTGCGCGCCGGCCTGGCCTACGTGCGCCGCAGCCACCTGCTGGTCGTGCTGTTCCTGCTCGGGTTCGTGCTGTCCGGGCTGGGCCGCAACTACCAGGTCACCATGGCTGCCATGGCCGAGGGACCGCTCGGTTCCGGCGCCGCCGGTTACGGCCTGCTGTCGTCCGTGTTCGCCGTCGGCACCGTGATCGGTGGCTTCGTCGCGGCCCGGTTCCGCGAGCTGACCATCCCACTGCTGCTCGGCGCCGCCGCGGTGACCAGCCTCCTGCAGACGGTCAGCGGGTTCCTGCCCGGCATGCTCGGCTTCGGCGCGGTCATCCTGCCGATCGCCGCGGGCGCCGTGCTGATCGACACCGCCAAGAGCACGCGCCTGCAGCTCGACTCCGCCGAGGACATGCGCGGCCGGGTGCTGTCGATCGACGGCGCGGTCGCCGCCGCCGCGGGCGCCACCGGTGCGCCGCTGCTCGGCTGGATGTGCGAACGGCTCGGCGCGAGCCAGGCCCTGCTGATCGCGGGCGTGGTCACGCTCACCGCGACCGGGGTGGCGACGTTCGTGCTGCAGCGGGCGCGCCGCCGCGTCGTCGAACCGGAGCTCGCCACCTCACCGGCGTGACGCGGCGGGCTCGTCCGGGCTGACGATCGCGGGCGAGCCCTGCAGCGGGCGTCCCGCCGACTCGCGGGTGAAATGGATGCACACCGCGCCCACGATCCCGGCCGCGATCAGGTAGTACGCGGGCCAGTTCAGATCACCGGTGGCCGCGACCAGCGCCCCCATCACGGTCGAGGTGGTGCCGCCGAACAGCGACACGGAGACGTTGAACGCGATGGACAGCGCCCCGGCGCGGATGTGGGTCGGGAACATCGCGGGCAGCGTCGACGGCAGGGTGCTGGAGAAGCAGACCAGCGTCAGGCCCATCAGGGCCAGCCCGGCGAACGTGGCGACGTCCCCGCCCGCGCGCAGGAGCAGCACCGCGGGCAGCGACAGCACGATGAGCCCGACGCAACCGACCAGGACGATCCGCCGCCGCCCGAACCGGTCGGACAGGCGTCCCAGGAACGTCACCACGAACATCAGCAGCACCAGCACCACGATCTGCAGCACCTGCGCGGCCGTCTCCCCGACACCGTCGTCACCATGGCCGGGCAGGGTGTCGGTCAGGTAGGTCGGCATGTAGCTGGTCAGCATGTAGTTCGTCACGTTCCACGCCAGCACCAGCCCGGCGCACAGCAGCATCGCGGGCCAGTACCGCACGAAGATGGTCCGGAACTCCTGTCCGGCGGACTTGCGCTGCTTGCCCTCGGCGGTCACGAAGTTCGAGAAGGCGGGCGTCTCCTCCAGCCGCAGCCGCAGGTAGAGCCCGACCAGGCCGATCGGCAGCGCGATCAGGAACGGGATGCGCCAGCCCCAGCTCAGCAGCTGGTCTTCGGACAGCACCGCGGTCAGCACGGTCGCGATCGTCGCGCCGAACGCGTACCCGGTCAGCGTGCCGAACTCCAGCCAGCTGCCCAGGAACCCGCGCCGCCGGTCCGGCGCGTACTCGGCGATGAACGTCATCGCGCTGCCGTACTCGCCGCCGGTCGACACGCCCTGCACCAGGCGGGCGAGCAGGACCAGCAGCGGCGCGGCGATGCCGATCGCCGAATAGCTGGGGATCACGCCGATCGCGAAGGTGCCCAGTGCCATCAGGATGACGGTGAGCGACAGCACGCGCTTGCGGCCGATGCGGTCGGACAGCGGCCCGAACAGCAGCCCGCCGAACGGCCGGATCAGGAAGGACACCGCGAACAGGCCGAACGTGGCGATCGTGGCCACCGGACCGGACAGCTCGGTGAAGAAGACCTGGCTGATCGTGGTGGTGAGGTAGCCATAGACGCCGAAGTCGTACCACTCGGTGATGTTGCCGATGGCCGCCGCGCCGACGGCTCGTTTGACCACCTTCGGATCCGCGACACTGACGTTCTCCCGCTGCGGTTCCGTTGGTCCTGGCACCGTCGGCGCGTACCCCTGGTCGGAGTAGGGGAAACCACCCGGCGGGTGAGCCTTCCTTGACAACTTTATTTGTCGGTAGCAGGGTGGGGCGCATGCCACGAGAATTCGAGCTGCGCAAAGAGGTGGTCCTCGCGGCCACGCCGGAGCAGGTGTGGGAGGCGATCAGCACCGAGGCGGGCAACACCGCGTGGTTCCAGCCGATCGAGAACCTCGATCCGGGCGCCGCGAACGTCCTCGCCTGGGACCCGCCCAAGCACCTCCGGGTCGACGCGGACACCCACGCCTTCGACTACCTGATCGAGGCACGCGACGGCGGCACGACCGTGCTGCGGTTCGTGCACAGCGGCGTCCTCGACGAGGACTGGTCCGGCGAGTACGAGGACCAGACCGGCAAGGGCTGGGACCTGTACTTCCACACGCTGGCGGCGTACTTCCGCCACTTCGCCGGCGCACGGGCCACATACGTCGAAGCCGAGGGCCCCAAGGTTGCCGACGAGAGGGCGCGAGCGCTGCTGCGCAAGGAGCTGGAGCTGGGCGAGAACCCGGCCGTGGGCGACCGCGCGCGCCTCTCGCTCGACGGCGACGTGGTCGACGCCGAGGTCGACTACACCCGGCACGGCACGCTCGGCCTGCGCACCGCCGACGGGCTGGTCCGGTTCCACCTGCGGGACCGGATCGACCTGTCGATCGCGGTGGCCCACTACGTCTACGACACCGAGGTCGACGCCGCCCGCCTCACGCGTGCGTGGGAAGACTGGCTGAACCGCGTTCTGGGCTGATTGACCTGCGCTGATCCGGGTATCCGCCGAAGCACACAGAGTCGACGGCGACCCAGGGGCGGCCATGTTGAGCCGGAACGAACAGCAGCAGCTCAGGGCGATCGAGCAGTGGTTCGAGATTTCGGACCCCGAACTGACCAGATCACTGCGCGAGGGCCGGGTGCGGCAGTGGAACCTCGGCAGGCGGCTGTTGTGCCTGGTGCTCATGGTGACGGGCGTGGGGCTGATCGGACTGGGCGCCGTGGCGGGCAACGTGCTGCTGCTGTTCGTCGGCATCCTGAGCCTGACGACCGGCGTCTGCCTCCGCATCGGCGCCCTCCGCCCCTGACCCCCACCCCCGTGTTGGCCGCCCCGGTCACCGTGTTGGCCGCCCCGGTCTCCGTGTTGGCCGCCCCGGTCACCGTGTTGGCCGCTCCGGTCGCGTCCGGCTCTCCAGCGGCGGGTCCGGCGGCGGCATCGGAGGCTCCGGTGGCGTGGGCGGCACCGGGGGCCCGGGCGGAGACGGCGGCACCGGTTCGGGCCCCGGCCCCGGCGGGATCGGCTCGGGCCCGGGAGGCTCGGGATGCACCATGACGTCCTCCTCGGTCGGCATCGACCTCTCCGGTATACCCCGTCCCGCACCTGGGCGAACGTCGTCGATCTGCGCCTAGACTCGATGGCATGCGGCGACACCGGCCGGTAGTCGAGGTGCCCGACGTCGTGGGCCTGGGTGCGGACGACGCGTGTGCGATCGTGCGCCGCGCCGGTCTGGTGCCGGCCGGGCCCGAGGGCATGCCCGCACCGGAGGAGGGCGTGGTCGTCGCGCAGGCGCCGATCGGCGCGGCAGGCGCCGAGGAGGGCGCCACGGTCGTCCTGATCACCCAGCACGGCCGCCGCCCAGCCGACGATCCACTCACGCCGCCGCCGACCGAGGAAGCGGACACCCTCCAGCCTGCCTGAACGGGAAGGCACCTCGTCCCGGAAGTCCCGGCGCCGGACAGTTCCTGTCAGCGCTTCACCTGATGAGCCTATTGTCCGTTGCCGCCCGCGTCACTCACATTGGTTCAGACCATCCACTCGAACGGATGAAAGGTCTGCCGATGTTGAGTCGCCGGAGTTTCCTCGTCGCCACCAGCGCCGGAGCGGTGGCGCTCGCCGTCAGACCGGCCTGGGCGGCGACCACGCTGCCCCTCACGATCGTCAACAACAGCGGCGCCTACGACAACACGTCGATCTGGTGCTACCTCGTCGGCACGGACAGCTCGGGCACCCAGTTCCACGTGACCGCGGACGGCGCGATCGTGCCGGTTTCCCTGTCCGACAACGGATCCGACGGGTTCACCGACTACGGCATCCCGCTGGCCTCCAGCGGCGGCACCACGATCACCGTGCCGAAGATGTCCGGACGGCTGTACTTCGCGCTGGGACAGAAGCTGAAGTTCAAAGCCGTCACCGACGGCGCCGGCCGCCCCGCGCTGCAGTACCCCGCGGGCTGGGTGTCGGGCGACCCGAACTACGGGATCCTGCACGATTCCGTCGAGTTCACGCTCGACGACCTCGGCATGCACTGCAACACGACCATGGTCGACCAGTTCAGCGTGCCGCTGTCCATCCAGCTGACCGGCGCCGCCTCGCAGAGCACCGGCACCCTCAAGGCGGGCGGACGGGCGCAGATCTTCGACCAGGTGCGCGCGCAGGCGGACTTCGCGAACCTCGTCGTGGACGACCTGCGTGTCATCGCCCCTGGTCATGGTCTCGACGCCGGCAAGTTCTCCACCACGTACTTCGACGGATACACCGACCAGGTGTGGTCGAAGTACGCGGGCACCGACCTGCGTCTGAACACCGGGTCGGCGACGTTCAGCGGTCGCGTCGGCCCGGACGGGAACCTCGTGGTGAGCGACGGTTCCGGCCGGACGGCGAACCCGATCGCACGTCCGTCCACACGCGACATCCTCTTCTGCGACGGCGCGCTGGCCGCACCCAACGACGGGCTCACCGGGCCCGTCGCCGCACTGCTCGGTGCCGCGCTCAACCGCACCACGCTGCTCGACCACGCCGACCAGCCGGTGTCCGACGCCGGCGCGTTCTACCAGAACCCCGTCACGAACCACTACGCGCGCGTCATGCACGCCGCGACCACCGACGGCCGCGCGTACGGCTTCGCGTTCGACGACGTCGGCGGGTTCGCCTCCTACATCGAGGATCCCGCGCCCACGTCCTGCACCGTCACCCTCACCCCGTTCTAGAGAGGCGTCCGACATGAAGAGACTGATCGTGCTCGCACTGGCCGGGATCCTGGTGGCGCTGGGCTGGACGCCCGCGCAGGCCGCGTTGCCGTCCAAGCAGCTCACCGGGTACTGGCAGAACTTCGTCAACGCGGCGCAGCCGTTGAAGCTGTCGCAGGTGCCGGATTCCTACGACGTGATCGTGCTGGCCTTCGCCAACGCGGACACCGCGACGCCGGGCGCGGTGACCTTCGGCGTCGACCCGGACCTGTCGAACGCGCTCGGCGGTTACACCGACGCCGACCTCAAGGCCGACATCGCGGCGAAACGCGCGGCGGGCAAGTCGGTGGTGCTCTCGATCGGCGGCGAGCGGGGCAACATCGACCTCAGCAGCGCCGACCGGGTAAGCGCTTTCGTGGAGTCGTTCACCCGGATCGCCACCGACTTCGGTATCCAGGGCATCGACATCGACCTGGAGAGCACCTTCGACGCGGCGAACACCGCGAGCGCGATCACCCAGGTGCACGACCGGATGGGCGACGGCTTCCTGGTGACGATGGCGCCGCAGACGCTCGACGTGCAGCCGGGCGGGCGGTACCTGACGCTGATCGAGAGCGTGAAGTCGCTGATCACGGTGGTGCACACGCAGTACTACAACTCCGGCAGCATGCTCGGGTGTGATGGGCAGGTGGTGTCGCAGGGCGGCGTCGACTTCGTCACCGCGCAAGCCTGCAACCTGTTGCAGGTGCTGCGTCCGGACCAGGTCGCGCTCGGCCTGCCCGCCACCGCCCAGGCGGCGGGCAGCGGCTACGTGGACCCATCGGTGGTCAACTCGGCCCTCGACTGCCTGGCGGCGAAGACGAACTGCGGCTCGTACGTGCCGGAGACGGCGTGGCCGGGGATCAGCGGCGTGATGACGTGGTCCGTCAACTGGGACGCCTCGTCGAACTGGTCGTTCTCCGGACCGGTGCGCTCCCACCTGGACGCGCTGGCCTGACCTGCGCTGTCCTGCGGACTGCAGCGGTGTCCGACACCGTTGTAGTCTGCGGGACATGAGCCATGAGGAACCACGCGCCGTGACCATGCGCGAGCTGAGCAAGCTCACGGCCGACCAATTGGCGAAGATCGATCACGCTGTGCCCGTGACCGACAACGGGCTGCCGGTCGCCTGGCTGGTGCCGCTCACTCCCGGTGAGCGGCACCGCGCCGACCTCGTCGCTCGCGGGCGCCTGCGCCCAGGGCGACGGGGTGTGCACTGGTCCCCACTCCCCGCGACGGAGAACGGCCCCACGCTCTCCGAAATTCTGCTGGAGATGCGGGCCCGGGAGCGCACTTGATCTACCTGGATTCCTGCGCTCTGGTGAAGCTCGTCATCACCGAGAAGGAAACCGCGGCCCTGCGGGAACGGCTTGACGATCACCTGGAGGAAGTACTCACTTCTGAGCTCGCGCTGACCGAAGTTCTCCGCGTCGTACGACGCTCGTGCTACAACGCTCAGCGGCAGCTGAGCGTCGACCAGGCCGAGCTGGACAAACGGCTCACCACCGCCGCGAACCTCCTGGACTGGATCGACCGGATCGTCGTCGACACCGACACGTTCCTGCGAGCAGGCATGTACGCCGACGACCCGCACGTGGGCTCGCTCGATGCGATCCACCTTGTCTGCGCTCTCGAAGCCGGGCCGGAGTTGCGGGCCTTCATCACCTACGACAAGGCACTCGCCCACGCCGCGACTCTCGCGGGACTGCCGGTCGAGCAGCCAGCATGAGCCCATATTCCTGACTCCCCGTATCGAACACCATCCCCGTGTCACTCGTCAGGGTGACACGGGGAACTTTTGCTGTTCGTGATTCCCAGCCTTTGACACTCCTTTGACACTCACTTGGTACTCCCGACACCATTCCCATCCATGTCGATCAGCTGACGCGAACTTTCCCCTCGAACAGTCCAGGGGAGAGCTGTGCCCTTTTCCGGGCACGGGATTCGGTTATCAGAACATGGAGAGGGCATGCGCCTGAAATCGCCGACATGGCGAAAAATATTGACCGGTGTCGCGGCCGCGGCGCTGGCCGCCGGTGCCGTGACCTACACGGGAACCACCACCAGCGCCTACGCCGACGTGCAGGTCAAAACCGACTCGAAAACCGGGGCGGACGGCAAGCAGTACTGGGTGGAAAACCACCTCGTCGGTGGCGACGTCAATAAAATTCGCAGTGAAAACAATGGGCAGCGCAAGGAGTACCTGCTCGTCTGGGCCGGTGACGAGAACATCGCGGACACTGCCGTGAAGGACATCAAGAACCTTCCCGGCACGCTCGGCGGCGGCCTCAACAAGGTCAAGAACGCCCTGCCCGGTCCGGACTTCCTGGCCGTCATCGACGCGACCAAGGGGTCCTCCACCTACGGCAAGGTCGTCAACACGGCCACCGTCGGGCCGCTGGTGGAGAACGAGCCGCACCACATGCAGTACGTGTGGCACAAGGGCGACACCATCTACGCGGGTGCCCTGTTCCTCGCCGCGACCTACGCGTTCGACGTGAGCGCGTTGCCGGAGCTCAAGCTCAAGGGCGTCAGTCTCCCGACGCAGACGCTCGGCGGCTCGGTTCCGGACGCGTACTGGGTGCTCAAGGACGGCACCGCCTACGGCACGTACATGGGCGGGCCGGTCGCGCCTGGTCCCTACACCTACGCCAACGGGCAGACCGTGATCAGCAACGGCTTCGCCGGCAGCCCCGGTGAGGTCGTGCGGTTCGACCAGAACGCGCAGGTCCTGTCGCAGACGTCCGCGGCGACCCCGCAGGGCGACAACGACAAACTGTGCGAGAACCTGCCGACACTGGGCCAGCCGACCTGCGCCAACCCACACGGCATCCAGGCCCGCGAGGACCTGAACACGCTGGTCACGAGTGACTACGCGGAACCGCGCAACATCATCCTCGACCCGGTCAAGCAGCCCTCCCCCTACCTGCGGCGGCCGACCGTCCGGACGTGGGACATCTCCGACCGCAACAACCCGAAGCTCAAGTCGGTGTCCTACCTGCCGGACGGTCCGCGGGCCGACGACTACGACCCGCTGTACGCGGAGAGCCGCGCGGTCATGGAGAACACCGTGACCCACCTGCCCGGTCACAAGGGCGCGTTCGCCCAGACCATGCAGGGTGGCGCGGTCTTCTACACGCCGGACATCACCAAGGCCGAACCGCACTGGTACCAGGTGTGGGACGACGGTGCCGCGAACACGGCGTTCGGCAACAAGGACAGCGTCGGCGCCAGCTCCAACGGTGGCTGGATCCAGACCAGCCCGGACGACCGGTTCCTCTACCGCGCCATCCAGGGGCGGCAGAAGGGCACCCTCGGGCCGGACGACCCCGGCACCACGGGGGGCGTCTACGTCCTGAACATCGAGAACCTGCTCGCGCAGGGTCCCGACTGGGCCGGTCCGGGCATCCAGACCAAGGAGCAGGCCCGCAGCGGTGCGGACAACGGCGTGCTGCCCACCCTCGCGGGTGCCGCGGCGATCAACCCGGGGACCCCGGGTGCCGGCCCGCACTGGGGCGCCTACGACAACTTCGAGCTGGGCGAGGACGGTTTCTACCACGAGACCACCTCGCCGGACCGGGTCGCGGTGTCGAACTACTTCGTGGCACGGTCCGGTCTGGACGGTGACCACAAGGTCAACATCGTGAACCTGTCCCCGGACGGCCAGGCCGCGGTCGACCAGGACTTCCGCGACGAGTTCACCGGTCAGGTGGGCATCAACTTCAACCGGAAGTCGTGGCCGCACGGTGACTTCGGCAACGCCAAACCCCACTCGGAACTGTTCGTCGTCGCTGACGCGGACGTGAAGTAAGCACGTGGTCGTGCGGGGCCGGACCCGGCCCCGCACGGCCGCCGTGCGGAAGAGGTACCTCATGGACCACGGGTCCCATCCGGCCACCGGCTCGGCCGGACTGGATCTGGCCGCGCTGCTCGTGCGGCTGGTGTTGTTGCCCGCCACGGCTTTCGTCGCCGGAACCGGGCTGATCCGGCCATCGGTCGAGACGTTGCCGCGCCGGCTCTGGCAGGTCACCGCCGCGCTGGGCGTGGTCTCCGCGGTGCTGGCCGTGGTGTCGGCGATCGCCTTCGACGTCAATGTCGTCGGCGCGGTCGTGCACGCCGCACTCGTGCTCGCGGTTCCGGTCCTGGCCCTGCTCCGCCCGCCGATCGGTCGCTGGATCGCCGTCGCGCTGCTGGTGCTGCTGATCCTCGAAACAGCGCTCGGCCGGTCCGGTGTGGAGTTCGCGATCGACACGGTGTACGTCGCGGGCACGGCGGTCTGGTTCGGACTGTCCGCGTTGTCGCTGGCACGCGCCGAAGCCCCGCGGCTCGGCCCGCTGTCGTGGACTCTCGGTGGCGTGCTGACGCTCGCCGCCGCGCTCCAGCTGGTGCTGTCCGGGGTCGCCTTCGACCGGCGGCTCTACGAAACGCTGTTCGGTGTCGCATTGCTCGCCGCGTTCGTGCTGCCGATCGTCGCGAGCGTGTTGTGGCGGCGGGTCGCGATCGTCGGTGTCGCCGCCGCTTTCCTCGCGTGGAGCGCGTTCGTCGCGGTACCGAAGCCGGCCGACCTGCCCGTTCCCGGTGTGCCGTTGCTGGCCGACGCGGGTGGCGGCCCGGTGCTGGTCAGCCCGCAACGCCCCGGCCGCAACCTCGTCCACCTGCCCGAACCGGGTTCGGTCAGGGTCGGTGACGGACCGGTCGTCCAGGCCGTGGCGCGGCCCGGCGCCTCGGGTGCCTGGGCCGAGGTCGACCTGCCCACGGGTCGCAGCGAGCTGACGGTGGGCGACCGGAGGGTCGAGGTGGACGCCGGGCACGAGACCGGCCCGGTGACCGCATCCGGTGTGGACGGACCCGAGTGCGCGACCACCGCGCTGGGCGGGCTGATCGCGGGCCGCGACGACATCCTGGCGAGCTGCCCGGCCGATGCGCTGTCCGAAGAGGACGCCGAGGCGCTGCGGAAGCTCGTCGGTTTCCTGGCCTCGCGGCAGGCCGATTCGGTGACCATCGTGGGTGATTCGTCGCCGCGTGGCAGCGCGGCAGCTCAGGTCGTGCGGGCCGCGGCCACCGAAAACCACCTGACTGTCCGGCCGGACGCCGCCGCGCTCGTGGTGGTTTCGGGCTGGGCCAGGGCGGCGTCGGCGCTCGACGGCGCCGCGGCCGTACAACGGGAACGCCCGGCCTACCCCTACGGCCTGTACGTCGCGCCGTGGCTGCTCACCGGGCCGCTGGTGAACAGCGTGGCGAGTTCGATGGCGCCGCTGCGGTTCGATCCGCGCGAGCAGGCGGCGGTCAGCTACGCCGTCGCCCTGGACAACGCGTTCCCCGGCGAAAGCCCGACGGTGACGGGGTTTCAGCAGTGGCTCGGCCCGGAACAGCCCGCGCCGCCCCGCGTGCAGGTGTACGCCTCCGCGCAGGTCACCGCGATGCCGATGAACCCGGAACAGCCGCACGCGCCGGGCATGGACATCGCCGGTGAGGGGCCCGGCCACTTCATCCCCCAGGGGACCGTCGTGGCGATCAGTTTTCCGCTCGGCTGAAGACCCGGGCGGATCAGGAAAGGAGAGTGCAGGAAAGTGCGTAGGAGTGTGGCGAGGGTGCTGGCCGGTGGCGCGATCGCGGTCGCGGCGCTGGGCCTGGGTGGTGGCGTCGCGAGCGCCGCGGAGACACCGATCTGGCTCGTGCCGGGCGCGGACCTCGGCTCGGTGCTCGACCCGGCCGTCCAGTTGCCGACGACGGCGCTGGCTCCGGTGTTCGAGCTGCTGACGTTCCTGGCCGGCTGAACACACGAGAGGACCCCGCGCCAGGTGGGTGGCGCGGGGTCCTCTTGGCGTTCAGCCTCAGCCGAAGCTCGGCAGGAGCTTGCCCGGCACCGCGTTGACGGAGCGGATCAAGCCGAACACCGGCACGCCCAGCGGCGCGAAGGTGTAGGCGTTGTCGAGGTTGGTCGTGTCCGGCTCGTCCACGATCACCACGTCCTGCGGTGCGGGCGCGGCCAGTGCGGGTGCCGCCGCGCCGAACACGGCGGCCCCGGCGAGGGCGCTCGCGACGAGACCCCGGATCACGGTCTTCTTCATGTTCCCACCTTTCTCGGGTAACGGGGTTTCCTTGCCCCGCAACGAAGAATGGCAGGACAGCGGGTGTGCTGTCCTGCCATTCCACGGCGTGGGAACTCAGCAGACGCTGTCCGCGGGCTTCGGGTTGCCGAGCCCGAACAGCGGCCGCAGCTTGAGACCGATCCAGGTGCCGCCCAGCGCGAAGACTCCCCACAACCAGCCGTGCAGGCTGCCGGTGGAGATACCGGCGAGGTAGGCGCCGATGTTGCAGCCACCGGCCAGGCGCGCGCCGATGCCCATCAGGACACCGCCGAGGACGGCCGCGACCGCCGTGCGCCACGGGACCTCGGCGCGGAACTTCCAGGTGCCCGCCGCCGCGGCCGCGACCGCGGCGCCCAGGATGATGCCGATGTCGGTGAGGCTGGTCTTGTCCGTCCAGATCGGACCCGCGAGCGATTTGGCGTTGCTGGTGGTCTGCCAGAACTCCCAGGTCTCCGGGTGCAGACCGATCAGCTGCAACAGTTTGGCGCCCCACAACGCGAAGGCGAACGTGACACCCCAGGTGCCGCCGGAGACGAGCACGACCGCGGCGGCGAGCACCCCGAGCACGAGCGCGCCGACGAGCAGCGGCCACGAACCGCGGTAGAGGCGCGCGAAGCCCTTCGCGGTCGGCGGCACGCCCACCGGCGGCGGGTTGCGGCGCGCCTGCACGAACCGGGTCACGACGACGACCAGTCCCAGCACGGCGAGGGTGACCGCCCACGAACCCCACCAGCCGACGTGGTCGGCGAGCAGGAAGCCGGACACCTGCGGCCAGCCGTCGAAGACCGGGAACGCCCAGGTGTAGAACACGGACCCGGCGATGAATCCGAACAGTGTCAGCACGATCGACGACTGTCCCGCGCCGACCGCGAACAACGTGCCCGACGCACACGCGCCGCCGAGCTGCATCCCGATCGCGAACAGTGCGGCGCCGACGAACAACGCGAGCCCGATCGGCCCCGCCGTGACCTTCGGCGTGGTGCCGAACAGACCGGTGCCGGTGCCGACGAGCAGCGCGATGAGCGTGGCGGCCGTGCCGAGCAGGAGGGCGTGCGCCCGCAGCCCTTCCCCGTTGCCCACGGCGATGAGCTGCCGCCACGCCGAGGTGAACCCGAAGCGCGAGTGGAACAGGGCAAGGCCCAGTGCCAGCCCGACCACGAGCAGCGCCCCGAACTTGCCGCCGTAGGTCGCCCAGACGTACCAGCTCAGGGCAACGGACCCGAGCCCCGCGACCACGAGCGGCACCCAGCGAACGGGCTCCTCGGGCTCCGGAACCGGCGCGGCGCACGAGGTCGGCGAATTCAGCAGAAAATTGCCGGCGGGCGGCCGGTCGGTGACAGCGGACACAACGCACTCCCAAGAAACGGACCAGGGGATCAACCACGGACAACGTTAGAAGTCCGTGAAGTATTCGCCCAGGTCATCCCAGAGTGCGGTACGCCTCCCTGCCTGCCTGCCTCCCCAATGCCACTTCCGTAGCGTTCAACGCCACCGATGTGGCATTGGTAGCGTCCGACGCCACCAATGCCACATCGGAGAACGTGCGGTGGGGGCCGTCACATCGGCTGGTTCGCCGAGGCGAGGCCCTTCGGCGCGGAGGCGATCGCCTGGTGGATCGCCTCCGCCAGAGCCAGCGCCGCCTCCTCGGTCAGCTCCAGCGGCACCCGCGCCGACGGGCCTTCCGCCGGGTTGAGGAAGTCGATGTTGACCGTGTGCCCGTACTGGGCGTGCACGGGGTGGTCCACGTACACGGTGGCGTGGGTCAGGCCGATCCAGCCCCGCGCCGTCTTGCCGCTGCCGTCGATCTCGATCTGCTCGGTCAGGTAGGTGCACATGTCGTCTCTCCTCACGCCGCCAGGTGTTTGCCGAAGAAGTCGAAGATCCGCCGCCAGCCGTCGGTCGCCGCTTCGGGGCGGTAGCTGGGCCGGTCGACGGCGAAGAACGAGTGTCCCGCGCCCTCGTAGCTGTGGAACTCGTGCGGCTTGCCCAGCCGGTCCAGCTCCGCGGACAGCGTCTGGACCTCCTCGGGCGAGGGGAACTTGTCCTCCGCGCCGAACAGGCCCAGCAGGGGGCAGGACAACCGCGGCGCGAGCCCCAGCAACGGCTTCATGCCCGCCATCTGCGGCGGCGGGTCGTTGACGACGAACGCGCCGTAGCAGTCCACGGCCGCGTCGATCTGGATGCTGCACGCGGTGAGGAACGTCTGCCGCCCGCCCGAGCAGTAGCCGATCACGCCGATCCTGCCGTTGGCCCCGTCGAGCCCTTTCACATACGCGGACGCGCCCTCGACGTCCCCGACCAGCCGGTCGTCCGGCACGCCGCCCTGGGCGCGCGCGGTGGCGGCCGCGTCGTCCGGGTCCGCGCCCGGTGCCTCGCGCCAGTACAGGTTGGGGCAGATCGCGTGGTAGCCGTTCGCGGCGAAGCGCCGCACGATCTCCTTGGTCGCCGCGTCGTAGCCCGGCATGTGGTGGATCACGACGACACCGCCACGCGGCGCCGCATCCAGGGGGGTGGCCAGGTACGCCTCGATTTCGTCGCCGCCGTGACCCGTGATCGTGACGGTCCCGGCGCGCATCGCATCGCTCATGGCGTCAGCCTGGCACGACGCGAAGGGCACGTCACACCGCCACAAACGCCTGCACGGTCGCGAAGCCGACAAACGCGGCGCCCAGCCCGGCGGCGACGCTGACCACGACGTTCAGCACGGCGTAGAACCACGCCTTCTGCTCGGCCAGCCGCAACGTCTCGAAGCTGAACGTGCTGTAGGTGGTGAGCGCACCGCAGAAGCCGGTGCCCAGCAACGCGTACAGCGACGCGGGCAGGGCGGCGCCGGCGCCGGCGAGCGCGCCGAGGACCAGACAGCCGGCGAGGTTGACCAGGAACGTGCCCCACGGGAACGGCCCGCCGTGCCGGGACTGCACCGCACGGTCGGTGAGGTACCGCAGTGGCGCGCCGATCACCGCACCGGCGACCACGAGGAGAGCCGTCACCGGGCCAGCCGCCGGGTCAGGGCGGCACCGGCGAGGACGGCGAGCATCGCCGCCACCAGCGTCCCGCCGAGGTAGGCGAACGCGACGCCGACCGAACCGGGGGTCAGCAGGCCGTGGAACTCGACCGTGTAGGTGGAGAACGTGGTGAACCCGCCGAGTACGCCGACGCCGAGGAAGGGCCGCACCAGCCGGTGCGCCACCCGGACCTCGGTGATCAGCACCATCAGGACACCGATCAGGAGGCACCCGAGCACGTTCGTGACGAACGTCGCCCAGGGGAAGTGTCCCGGCGTGGCCGGCCAGACGTGGATCAACGCGTACCTGGCCAGCGCACCGAGACCACCGCCGGCCGCGACGGCCGCCACGACGGGCAGCTGCGATCGGCGAGTGGTGGTGCCCGCTCCGGGATCACCGCTCACGGCCACCACCGTAACGTCTCACTCGGCCTGCTTCGGCTCCTCGGCCAGGTCCTCGAGCAGGCGGTCGAAGTCGAACTCCTCGCGCAGCGCCTCGAAGATCGGCGTGTCGTTGAGGACGCGCTCGTCGGTCTTGCTCATGTTGCACCTTCTCCCTCGCCCGCGCGTGCACTCCCACACGGTTCGCTCTCGCGGGTTGGACGCTCTCCCCTCGCCCAGCGGTTCCCGCGATCGGGTTAACGGGAGGTAATCTTACCTACCCACCGTGAGCACGCACGGGGCAACGGCGGGAGCGAAGCGCAGATCACACCCGTGACAAGGAGCCTCCGGCGAGAGATACTGGTCGGTAGAGGCGGTGCAGGCGATGGCACTCCACGGTGAAGAACAGCGACGACTCTCGGAAATCGAGCGGCAACTGGCCGCCGAGAACCCGCGCCTTGCGCAGCGGCTGGCCGAACTGCGGCCGATGCGGGTGTCCGGCATTCTGCTGTCCCTGCTCGGAATCCTGTGTTCCCCGGTGATCGGCCTGTTCCTGCTCGTGGCCGCGGCGCAGTCACAGGCGGTGATCCTGTTCGTACTCGGGACCGTGTTCACCTCGGCGATCCCCACGGCGCTCATCTGGCGCGCCTGGCTCCACCGGCTGCCCTGACGCCTACTCCGCGGAATCGACCGGCGGTTGCGGCGAGGGGCGCGTGTCCGGATCCGACTGGTTGGACAGGAAGCGCGGCACCACGAACCACAACACGACGAACGTGACGCCGACCAGCCCGCCGACCACAGCCATCGCGATCGGGCCGTAGACCACCTTCGCGATGAGGGAGACCGTCGCGGTGATCGCGGCGGCGAGGCAGACCAGGCCGGCCAGCACGGCCTTGTTGCCTGCCCGCAGGATGTCGTCCCGGCGGCCGCCGCGGAACAGGATCCGGTGCCACGCCGCGGGTGAGGACAACAGCGCGGTGGACGTGACCGCCAGCAGCACCGCAGCCAGGTGCGTGCCCTTCTCGAAGCCGCTCGCCGCGCGGAACTCGCCGGTGAACACCACCGTCAGCAGGAACCCGAACAGGATCTGCACCCCGGCCTGCGCCACCCGCAGCTCGCCGAGCAGCTCGTTCACGTTGCGCGCGAGCCGCTGGTTGGGGGTCTCCTCGTCATGACCGGACACATGATCAGCCTATGGGAGGAATTGCGCGGACACAGGTTGACGAGTAGACGGAGAACTATGCGAATTGTCCCTGTTGTCCTGTCCGCGGCGGCGGCCCTGGTCGCCTGCGCCGGAACCGCGTCCGCCACCTCCCCGGTGCAGGCCGGCACCACCGGTGAGCTGGTGCGTTACGACGAGGCGCTCGTGCCGGCGGAGGCGACGGCCAAGGCCCGCACCGTGTCCGTCACCGGCACCCTCACCACGCTGTCCGTGCGTGGCCTGCTGCCGGACCGCGAGTACGGCGCCCACGTGCACACCAAGCCGTGCGGTGCGGCGCCCAACGACTCGGGCCCGCACTACCAGCACATCGCCGACCCCGTGCAGCCCTCGACCGACCCGGCGTACGCCAACCCGCGCAACGAGATCTGGCTCGACCTCACCACCAGCGCGAACGGCAGCGCCCTCGCCGTCTCGCACGTGGCCTGGACCTACGGCGACCGCCTGCCGGGCTCCGTCGTCCTGCACGAGACACACACGCACACGGACCCGGGTCACGCCGGGACGGCGGGCGGGCGGCTGGCCTGCCTGAACCTCGACTTCGGAGGGTGATCGACACGGCCTGGTGAATCCGGGCTTGGATCCGGCGCCCCGCGGGTAGGCCCCGATCGACGGCGAAGGGGAGAAGCGATGGAAGCGACCCCGGACGACCACCCGGTCTGGGTGACCAACTCGGACGGCACGGCCGAGCACGCGGTGCCGGACACGGCCATGGGGCCCGGCCTGGAGCTGGAAGCCGTGTGCGGCGCGCGCTTCCTGCCCGCCGCGATGACCGCGCCACCCGGTGCAACCTGCCCCGAGTGCCTGACCCACCTCCTGGTGCCCGCACCACGGGAACCGGAGCCGCGCCGCCTCTGGCGCCGCTACCACGCCAAGCACTAACGCCGCTGGGTCGAGGCGCGCACCACCAGCTCGGGCTTGAACACCACCGACCGGTGCGCGGGCCGGTTCCCGGACTCGGGGGTTTCCGCGATCAGCAGTTCGGCGGCGGTCTGCCCCAGGCGCCGCGCGGGCTGGCGCACCGAGGTCAGCGGCACCGCGGCGGCGCCGGCGAACTCGATGTCGTCGTAGCCGACGATCGCCATCTCGTCCGGCACCCGCACGCCCGCGCCGACCATCGCCTGCAGCACACCCAGCGCCAGCAGGTCGTTGGCGCAGAACACGGCCGTCGGCCGCGGGCTCATGCCCAGCAGCCGCGCACCGGCGTCGCGACCGGACACCACGTCCAGTTCGGCCGTCTCGATCACCGACAACCGAGCCGCGGAACCGTCCAGAGCGCTCCGCAGCCCCTGCTCGCGGTCGCGGCACTGCGTGAGGATCTTGGGCCCGTTGACGAACGCGACGTGCCGGTGCCCGGTCTCCAGCAGGTGCCGTCCGGCCAGCTCGCCGCCGGCCAGATCGTCCACCGACACCGAACTCGCCTCGTCCGCGGGCACCTTCCGGTCCACGAACACGTACGGGATCCCGCTGCGGCGGAACGTCTCCAGCGCCCCGCCGGAGGTGTCGACCGGGCTCAGCAGCAGGCCACGCACCCGCTGTTCGGCCAGCAGCGCCAGGTAGGACTCCTCGCGGTCGACGCGCTGACCACTGTTGCAGGTGATGACGTTGAGGCCCGCGTCGTGCGCGGCCTGTTCGGCTCCGCGGGCGAGGTCGACGAAGAACGGGTTGCCGAGGTCGAGGACGAGCAGCGCCATGATGCGGCTGCGCCCGGCCCGGAGCTGGCGCGCGGACTCGTCGCGCACGTAGCCCAGCTCTTCGATGACGGACAGCACCCGTGAGCGGGTGGCCGCCGAGACGATGTGCGGCCGGTTGACCACATTGGACACCGTGCCGATGGAAACCCCGGCCCGCCGGGCAACGTCCTTGATGCCAACCATGCGTCCCCTTGCTCTCCCTGGTGACGCAGCCTAGCACGCGTGAAACGTTCAAGGTTCTGAACAGATGCTTGTGGTAGGCCCTCGTGACCGCTAACCTGCCTGCTTAATACGTTTCAAAATGTGACCCGCGTCAACGGAGACGGGAGACGCCATGACCTCCAGTGAAGCGGTCGGCGCGAGCACGGTCGAGGACGGCGGCACGATCAGCCGTCAGCAGTGGCGGTGGAGCGTGCTCGCCGGCATGGCCTCCTACCTGGACGCCGGATCGATCGTCGCGCTCGGCGCCGGCCTGGCCGTGTTCCAGAGCCACCTCGGCCTGTCCGACGGCGCGGTGGGCGCGCTCGCCGCGATCGGCCCGAACGCCATCGGCTGCGCTCTCGGCGCGTTCGTCGGCGGACGGCTCGGTGACAAGCTCGGGCGCAAGCGCATCTACAAGTACGATCTGCTCGTCTACGCCGTCGGCATCCTGTGCATCGCGCTCGCGGTGAACGCGCCGATGCTGTTCGTCGGGACCTTCGTCGTCGGTGTCGCGGTCGGCGCGGATGTGCCGACGTCGCTGGCGCTGGTCGGCGAGTTCTCCCCGTCCGGGGCACGCGGCAAACTGCTCGGGTTCACACAGGTCGCGTGGAACCTCGGCCCGGTGATCGTGTTGCTGCTCTCCCTCGCGCTCACCCCGCTGGACCTGCTGGGCACGCGGATCGTGTTCCTGCACCTCTTCGTCGTCGCGCTGGCCACCTGGGCACTCCGGCGTGGACTGTCCGAATCGGCCCGATGGACTTCGGCCGCGTCCACAAAGGACGTCAAGCACCAGCTGAAAGCGCTTTTCCGCGGCGCCCACCTGAAGGCCCTGCTGTTCACCGGGATCGTCTACGTGTTCTGGAACATCGCGGCGGGCACGTCCGGCATCTTCACCCCGTACGTCATCAAGACGCTCAACGCGGGCAGCCAGGCGGCGAGCGTCGCGTTGTCCCTGGCCGGGTTCGTCATCGGCATCCTCGTCACCACCCTGGTGTTCATGCGCTTCGCCGACCGCAGTCACCACACCCGCAAGTGGATGTGGGGCACCGGCGCGGTCATGCAGGTCGTCGCCTACGGCATCTACGTGGTGCTGCCGTTCAACGTGCCGGTGATCATCGCGAACATCGTGTTGTTCGGTGTCGGCTGTTCCCTGGCCGGTGAGGCGTTCTACAAGGTGTGGAGCCAGGAACTGTTCCCGACGATGCTGCGCGGCACGGCGCAGGGCTTCACCTTCGGCGTCGCGCGGACGCTGCTGGGTGTGTGGAGCTTCTTCCTGCCGACGCTGGCCAGCGGCGGCTTCACCCTCGCCGGCGGCCTGCTCACGTTGTTCCTGGTGATCAGCGGTGCCACCGGGTTCTTCTTCATGCCCAACACCTCCGGCAAGTCGCTGGAACAGATCGAGGCGGAGCGCGCCACCGTATGAGCCCGGACGAGCTGCTGACCCGGTTCACCGACCCCGGCCCCGAGTGCTCCCCGCTGCCGATCTGGTGGTGGAGCGGGGCCAGGGTCACCCCGGACCGGATCCGGTGGCAGATGGAGCAACTGGTGTCGCAGGGCGTCCGGCAGGCGGTGGTGATGTGCCTGGCGCCCACCGGCCCGATGTTCGGCTCGATGGCCGACGACCCGCCGTTCCTGAGTCCGAAGTGGATCGAGTTGCTGGACGGCGCCTGCGCGGACGCCGACGAGCTCGGTTTCCAGTTGTGGATGTACGACCAGATCGGCTTCTCCGGGGCGAACTTCCAGGGCCGTCTCACCGCGGCCCGCCCCGAGTTCGCCGGTCTGGCCCTGCAGCGCGAGTCCGACGGGACGATCGGTCACCGCGTCAGCGGGTTCGACTACTTCAGCGAGCCGGCCTGCGCGGCGCTGCTCGACCAGGTGCACGGCGAGCTGGAACGGCACGTCGGCCGCTGGTTCGGCACCGTGATCCCGGGGTTCTTCCAGGACGAGCTGCCACCGCTGCCGACGTGGGGACACGACTTCGCGGAGACCTTCGCGTCCCGATACGGCTACGACCTGGTGCCGCGGCTGCCCGCACTGTACGAGGGTGCCGACGCCGAGTCGGCCCGGATCAGGCGGGACTACCAGGAACACCGTGCCCGGCTGGCCAGGCGGGCGTTTTTCGATCCACTGGCTCAGTGGCTCGGCCACCGCGGTCTGATCTGCGGATTCGACCAGGCCAGCCCGGCCCGCGAGGGCGATCCGGTGGGCGGGGTCCGGATCTACGGCGACTACCTGGGCACGCACTCGGGCTTCGGCGCGCCGGGCAGCGACCACTGGGGTGACGCGAAGGTGCACAGCTCGCTCGCCCACGCGCACGGGCGTCCGCGCACCTGGATCGAGGCGTTCCACTCGTCGGGCTGGGGCGGCACGATCGAGGAGACCTACGACTGGCTGGCGCCGTTCCTGCGTCGTGGCGCGACGCTCTACGACCCGCACGCCGTCTACTACTCGACCGCGGGCGGGTGGTGGGAGTGGGCACCGCCGTCGACCTGCTGGCGCCAGCCGTACTGGCCCGCCTACCACCAGTTCTCCGGTGCGGTGAGCCGGTTGTGCTCGGTGCTGACGACCGGGACGCACGAATGCGACGTCGTGCTGCTGTCGCCGACCAGCACCGCGCAGGGCTACCTCACCCTCGACGGTCCGTTGCCACCCGCCGAGCGGGCGGGCGCCACGTTCCACGCGCTCAACGGCGTCGGCACGTGGTTCGCCGAGGAGCGTGGCGTGCTGGAGCGGGCCGGGATCGACCACGACACGCTCGACGAGGCCACGATCGCGTCCGGCACGGTCACCTCCGACGGACTGCGGATCGGCGAGGAGACCTACCGCGCGGTGGTGCTGCCCGAGGTCGAACTGCTGCTGCCGGAGGCGGCGGCTCGGCTGGCGGAACTCGCCGCCACCGGTGGCACGGTGGTCTGCGTGGGTGGCGTGGCGGTCGACGGCGCGCTGTCGGTCGCCGAGCCCGACGACGTGCCCGCCGTGCTTCCGAAATCCCGGATCACGTCCGACGTCCCGTTCCTGCTGCGGCGCCACGGCGACCGCCACGTCCTGCTGCTCACCGCGCACGACGAGCGCACCGGCACCCGGGCACCGATCGTCGACCTCGACCGGGAGGACTGGACGGACAAGGGCTTCCCGTGGGAAGAGTACTGGCGGCAGCTGCACGAGGTCGGCTACGAGTTCGTGCCGCCCGGCTGCCGGGTGGCCCACGTCCGCGGGGTGACCGGGCGGGCTCAGCGGTGGAACCCACGCACCGGGGAGCGCACGAACGTCCCCGTCGTGAACGGCGAAGTCTCGGTGGCGTTCACCGACGGCCCGGTCACGTTGCTCGTGTTCGGTGACGACCTGCCCGAGCCGACCTCGGTGCCGCCCGGGCCGGTGGTCCGCGAGGTGGCCGTCGGCGGCTGGCGCGCGGTCGCCGAGTCCACTCTGGACAACCGGCACGGCGACCTCGCCGATCCGTCGCGCGACGGCATCCTGCCGCTGGAGGTCTGGCGCTTCGGTGACGAGGTTGCCGGTTACGGGGTGTTCGGTGAAGTCCGGGACGCGGACGGGTGGCGGCCCGCCGGCTGGTCGTTGTCCCGCGGAATCCGCGACGACCCTGGACACGGGGAAACGCTGGGGCCCAAGGGTTACGTGCCCGAGGAGTTCCTCGACTGGCGGCACGTCCGAGCGGGCGAGACGGTGGCGATACGAACGTATCTGCCGCTGCCCGAGCGGGATCAGCTGTTCCTCGCCGTCGGGGCGAGCGCGGCGCGGCGAGTGTTCGTGGACGGTTCCGAGGTGCCTGCCGAGGGCCCGGGATACCAGTCGTTCAGCCCGCTGCCGTCGGGCCGGACCGTACGGGTGGAGATCGAGTTCACCGCGGATCAGGACGGCCCGTTGCGAGCGTCGTTCGCGGTCGTCACCGATCCGGTGGCCTACCGCAGACCGGAATGGCTCGACGGCGGGGAGGTCCACCGCGCCTTCGACCTCCACGAGATGCCCAGCGATGCCACCGTGCAGGTCGCGAGCGAGGACGCCTGCCGTGTCCTGATCAACGGCACCGAAATCGGGCGGCAGGGTGACTTCAACCCCTACCCCGGGTTCCGCGAGATCCGCATTCACCCCTACGACCTCCGTGAACACCTCCGCACCGGCGAGAACACCCTCACGCTGATCACCACCGGGCCGGTCGCGGTCGACTCGCGGAATCCGCGCCTGGTCAGCGGTCCGGACTGGGGCGAGGTGCGCCGTTCGCACAAGCGCGACCCGCGCTTCCTGTGCCTGTGGCCACGTCCGCACCCGCTGCCCGGGGCGCACTGGCTCGAACCCGCGGCCGCGCCGGGCGACGTGGTCGTGCCGGTGATCCCCACCCTCGAACCCGCCGGGGAGCGCACGGAGACGCTGACCTTCCCGGCCCCGCTCGGCGCGGTCGCGCTGCGGATTCCGACCGGCCTCGAAGTGGTCGTGCGGGTCGGCGAGACCGACCACAAGCCGGTCGAGGGACGGGTCCGCTTCCCCGCCCCGCTGGCCGCCGGCACCCCGGTCGAGCTGCGGTTCCGCGCTGTCGACGGGCGTCGGGGCGGAGCGCTGCTCGACGCGGGCATCGAGGTCGAAACCGCCGAGGCCGACGTGGACCTGTTGAGCTGGGAGGACCTCGGGCTGCGCGCACTGGGCGGCCTGGTCTCCTACCGCACGACGTTCGAGGCCCTGCCCGGCCGCGTCGTGCTCGACCTCGGGCAGGTGCGGGGCACCGCCGACGTCGTGGTGAACGGGCAACTCGTCGACCAGCTGGTCTGGGGCCCGTGGCAGTCCGAAATCTCGGACGCGCTCCGGGCGGGCGTCAACGAACTGGAAATCATCGTCCGCGGGACGCTCGCCGGGTACCTCGACGACGCGTCACCCACGTCGGCCGTGGCCGCCGGGCAGGTCCGCACGGGGTTGTTCGGCCCGGTGCGGCTGGTACAGCACGAGAAGGAGAGCGACCGTTGAGCGTCACCGCCGTCCGCTTCGAACACCACGACAGGGCACTGGGCATCGGCACCGGCTCGCCCCGGCTGTCCTGGCAGGTGCGCACCGACGATCCTGGCTGGGCCCAGACCGCGTACGAGGTCGAGCTGGACGGTTCGCGCAGGGTCCGGGTCGACTCGTCCGAGCAGGTGCTGGTGCCGTGGCCGTTCGAACCGCTGCCGTCGCGCACCTCGGCGAGCGTCCGGGTGCGCGTCGAACCGGGCGGTGAGTGGTCGGAACCCGTAACCGTGGAAACCGGGCTGCTGCGGCCCGGCGACTGGTCGGCGAAGTTCGTCAGCCCGCGTGCCATCGGTGGTATCGGACAACGCGCGCCGATCCTCACCCGGTCCGTCACGCTGCGGTCCGGCATCGTCTCCGCGCGGCTGTACGCGACGGCGCACGGCGTCTACACGGCGACGATCAACGGCACCCGCGTCGGTGACGAAGTTCTGGCGCCCGGCTGGACCAGCTACGAGCACCGGCTGCGGTATCAGACGCACGACGTCACCTCGCTGCTGCGCGAAGGGACCAACGACGTGGAAGTGCTGCTCGGCAACGGCTGGTATCGCGGCAGGCTCGCCTGGACCGGCCGCCGGGCGCTCTACGGTGACCGGCTCGCGCTGCTGGCCCAGCTGGAGGTCACCTACGCCAACGGCTCGACCGAGGTGATCGGCACCGACGAGCAGTGGTCGGCGTCGGAGAGCCGGATCGTGTCCGATGACCTGTACGACGGACAGCACACGGACCTGACCCTCGGGTCCTCCGCAGGCAGTCAGGTCGAGGTCGTCGACGCCGACTTCGGTCGTCTGGTCGCGCCGGAAGGCCCGCCCGTGCGGATCACCGACGTCGTGCCCGCGGTCGAGGTGTGGTCGTCGCCGTCCGGGAAGACGCTGGTGGACTTCGGGCAGAACCTGGTCGGCTGGGTGCGGTTGCGCGTGCGGGACGCGCACGAGGTGACCGTTCGTCACGCCGAGGTGCTGGAGAACGGCGAGCTGGGCGTGCGACCCCTGCGGTCGGCCAAGGCGACCGACACCTACGTGCTGCCCGGGCGCACCGAGACGGTGCTGGAGCCGAGCCTGACGTTCCACGGCTTCCGGTACGCCGAAGTGTCCGGAGTGGACGATCTGCGTGCGGAGGACCTCGAAGCGGTGGTCGTGCACAGCGATCTGCGGCGCACCGGCTGGTTCAGCTGTTCCGACCCGGATCTGGAGAAGTTCCACGAGAACGTCGTGTGGGGCATGCGCGGCAACTTCCTGGACGTGCCGACCGACTGCCCGCAGCGGGACGAGCGCCTCGGCTGGACGGGCGACATCCAGGTCTTCTCCCCGACGGCGAGCTTCCTGTTCGACAGCGCCGGGTTCCTGCGCTCGTGGCTGGCCGATCTGGCCGCAGACCAGCGTCCGGACGGCGCGGTGCCGTTCGTGATCCCGGACGTGCTGCCCGGCGACGATCCGGCCGCGACCGCGTGGGGCGACGCCGCGGTGATCGTGCCGTGGGTGCTCTACCAGCGCTTCGGCGATGCCGAGGTGCTGGCCAGGCAGTTCGACAGCATGCGCGGGTGGGTCGACAAGATCGCTTCGCTGACCACGAACGGCGTGTGGTCCGGCGGGTTCCAGTTCGGCGACTGGCTGGATCCCGCCGCACCGCCGGACGACCCGTTCGCCGCGAAGGCCGACCACGATGTCGTCGCGACGGCGTATCTCGTGCGCTCCGCGGAGCTCGTGGCGCGGGCGGCGGAGGTGCTGGGACGCGACGGTTCCGCGTACGCGGAGCTGGCCGCCCGTACGCGGGAGGCGTTCGCGCGGGAGTACGTCACCGAGTCGGGCCGGGTGCTCTCGGACGCGCCGACGGTGTACGCGCAGGCGATCGAGTGGGCGCTGCTGCCGACCGGCGCACAGCGTTCCCGCGCGGGGCAGCGGTTGGCGGATCTGGTGCGCACCAACGGCTTCCGCATCGCCACCGGGTTCGTCGGGACACCGCTGATCACCGACGCGCTGACCTCGGCCGGGTACCCGCACCTGGCCTACCGGCTGCTGCTGGAGCGCGGGTGCCCGTCGTGGCTGTACCCGGTGACGATGGGCGCCACGACCATCTGGGAGCGCTGGGACAGCATGCTGCCGGACGGGTCGATCAACCCCGGCGAGATGACCTCGTTCAACCACTACGCACTCGGCGCGGTGGCCGACTGGATGCACCGCACGGTCGCCGGTCTCGCCCCGGGCTCTCCCGGGTACCGCGAGATGATCGTTCGCCCGGTACCGAACGCCGCTCTCACACACGCTGCGGCCCGCCACGAGACGCCCTTTGGTGAGGCTTCCGTGGCGTGGCGACGCGACGGTGGACGGTTCACGCTCGACGTCGTGGTGCCGCCAGGGGTGACGGCGAAGGTGCAGGTCCCGGGCGGGGAGAAGGTCGAGGTGCGGCACGGGAAGCACAGCTGGACGGTGACCGATCCGTGCCTCGGACCGCAGCGCGTGCGGACCGTTCGTGAGCTGATCGGCTCGCCCAGGTGGGAAGACGCGGTGTCGCTGCTGGTATCGCACGGCATCGCGGACGACGCGGTGGACGCCGCGCAACGCGCGGGGCGCTACCTCGACCGGCCGGCGCCCGAACTGGCGGACGTCCTCGCGATGAAAACGCTTTCCGACGGGTCCACCGCCAAGCGGGCACTGGAGAAGCTCCCAGAGTGAGCCGCGTGGAACTCATGCGACTCGGTGAGCGTGGCAGTGAACGACCGGCGGTGCGCGACGACGGTGGCCTGTTCGACCTGAGCGGGCTGACCGCCGACGTGAGCGGCGACTTCCTCGGCGACGGCGGAATGAACCGCGTTCGGGCCGCGCTGGCCGCCGGCTCGCTGCCGTCCCTGAGCGACACCGCCCCGGACGGCACGGGCCCGCGAGTCGGCGCACCGGTCGCGAAGCCGGGGGCGGTGATCTGCATCGGGCAGAACTACGCCGCGCACGCCGCCGAGTCCGGTTCCACCCCGCCGGAACGGCCGATCATCTTCTTCAAGCACCCGAACACCGTGGTCGGCCCGGACGACGACGTGCGCATCCCGCCCGGCGCGACGAAGGTCGACTGGGAGGTCGAGCTGGCGGTCGTGATCGGCAGGCAGGCGCGGTACCTGTCGTCGCCGGACGAGGCACTGGCACACGTGGCCGGGTACGCGATCGGCAACGACGTGTCGGAGCGGTCGTTGCAGATCGAGCAGTCCGGCGGGCAGTGGTCGAAGGGCAAGAGCGCCGAGACGTTCAACCCGCTGGGCCCGTGGCTCGCGTGCGACATCCAGGACCCGCAGAAGCTCCGCCTGCGCTCCTGGGTGAACGGCGAACCACGCCAGGACTCCTCCACCGCCGACATGATCTTTTCGGTCGCCCGGCTGGTGTTCGACCTGTCGCAGTACCTCGTCCTCGACCCGGGGGACGTGATCAACACCGGCACCCCGGAAGGCGTCGCGCTGAGCGGCCGCTTCCCCTACCTCGACACCGGTGACGTGGTCGAACTGGAGATCGACGGCCTCGGCAGGCAGCGCCAAACGATCCGGTGAACGGCCGGGCCGCGAGTCACGGGGACTGCCTCCATACTGGTCCGATGGATCAGCCAGTACCGCTGTTCAACACGACCCGGACCTTCCGCGTGTGGCATTACGACGTCGGACGTTCGGAGCTGACCCTGCGCACGCACGACGACCCCGACGAGCCGGTCGAGCTGCTCTTCGAGGGCGTCCTGTCGATGCGGTTCGACCGGCTCTGGTTCCCCGGACTGGCGGTCGACCGGGCCGAGGACACCGTGTTGCAGAGCCCGACGGTGGACATCCCGCACCTGTGCATCGAGCTCCGGAGCCCGGAACACTCGGGTGAGATCGTGTGCCGGAGCCTGACCAGCATCGGGGGCACGCATCCGGACGGGAAGGTGCTGTGGACGATCACGGCCTCGCGTCCGCGGTCCCGGCTCGCGGCCGAGATCCCGGCGGTCGGACCGGCCTGACGCGCGGAGGCGGCCGCGCGTTGTCCGTCCGGCATTCCGTCGCCGAACTGCCCCGTGCGGTGAGACCTGCGGCGCGATCCACCGGACCTCGCTGCGCGTGGCGCGAGTCACCAGCGACAATGGAAGGCGTGACCGCCACCCTGAGCAAGCCCGCGCTGAAGATCGGCCCGTACGAGGTCGATCCGCCGGTGGTGCTCGCGCCCATGGCCGGCATCACGAACGTCGCCTTCCGGCGGCTGTGCCGCGAGTACGGTGCCGGCCTGTACGTGTGCGAGATGATCACCGCCCGCGCCGTCGTCGAACGGCATCCCGGCACGATGCACATGATGGCCTTCGACCAGGGCGAACATCCTCGGTCGATGCAGCTCTACGGCGTCGACCCGAAGACCATGCGGGAAGCGGTCAAGATCATCGTCGGCGAGGGGCTGGCGGACCACATCGACAGCAACTTCGGCTGTCCGGTCGCCAAGGTCACCCGCAAGGGTGGCGGCGCGGCGCTGCCGTACAAGCGGAAGCTGTTCGCGCAGATCGTGCGCGCCTCGGTGGAGGCGGCCGACGCGGCAGGCGTTCCGTTCACGGTCAAGTTCCGCGTCGGCATCGACGACGACCACCACACCTTCCTCGACGCGGGCCGCATCGCGGAGGCCGAGGGCGCGGCGGCGGTCTCCCTGCACGCCCGCACGGCGTCGCAGCGCTACTCCGGCCAGGCCGACTGGAGCGCGGTGGCGCGGTTGAAGGAGGCCGTGCGGACCATCCCGGTGCTGGGCAACGGCGACATCTTCACGGCCGACGACGCGTTGCGCATGGTGGCCGAGACGGGGTGCGACGGTGTGGTCGTGGGCCGCGGGTGCCTGGGCCGGCCGTGGCTGTTCGGCGAACTGGAGGCCGCGTTCGCCGGCCGCCCGATCCCGGAGGGGCCGAACCTGGGCGAGGTCGCACGGGTCCTGCGGCGGCACGCGGAACTGCTGGTCCAGCACGACGGGCCCACGAAGGCCCTGCGTGACCTGCGCAAACACATGGCCTGGTACTTCATGGGCTTCCCGGTCGGCTCCGAGCTGCGCCGCCGGTTCGCGATGGTGTCGGCGCTGGACGAACTCGACGAGCTGATCGCCCAGCTGGACCACTCGGCGCCCTTCCCGGCGGACGCGCTGGGCCCGCGGGGCCGCCAGGGCTCCCCGGGCAAGGTCACCCTGCCGCACGGCTGGCTCGACAACCCGGACGACGACCTCGTGCCCGAAGCGGAGGACATGCACTCGGGCGGCTGATCAACGCTTGGTGCGCAGCAGCCGGGCGTGCTGATCGGGGTGCGCGCGCCAGTAGGCGTCAGGAAGGCGCTGCACCGCCTCGAACAACGTTCCGAAGTGCGTCCGCACGGTCGGATCCCGTTCGAGCAGTCGCAGGGCGCGGGGCACCAGGGTCCGCAGACTCATCAGCTGCCCCAGGAGGATGCGGAGGTCCTCGGCTTCCAGCTCCTCCACGGGCACGCGCCGCAACCGGTGGCAGGTGCTGATCAGGTAGGTGGTGTCGGGCGGCGGATCGCCCCAGTAGTCGTCCTCGATCTGCTCCAGCGACCGGCTCCTCCGTTCGCGTACGCCGCCAGGCGGCGGCCGCTGCCCGCGCTCTCCCCACATCCGTCGTCTCCCATCCTCGGCCGCGATCGTCCCACGCGTGCGACGAGTGGTCCCGATCATTTCGGTCGGATCGTCCCCCGGTTTCTGGTAGACACCATGATCGATGGGCAAGCTGAGCAACCGCGCCAGGGCGAAGGCGGACTACGTCTGGTTCATCGGATCCCGCGAATGGCCGGTGCTCGTGTCCGCGCTGGGCGTGCTGCTCGGCCTGGTCACGCTCGTGCCGAGCGCGGTCGGCGTCGTGCTGTCGGTGCTGGCGCTGGTGCTCGGGATCCTGACCCTCGTCCGGGACGTGCGAACGCTCCGCGGCCGCTGGGCCGCGTTCGAGTTCACCGCGATCGCCGCGCCGTTCCCGCACACGGACGTCCCGCCACCGGCGAGCTATCCCGGCGCCGAGTACATCCACCTGCCGAACCGCGGGACCGGCCTGGTCAGCAACACCGTCGACCGCGCACTGTGGACACAGCCGTTCCGCGTCGAGATCGCCGCCGACCCCTACCACCTGCCCGCGGAACTCAAGGCCACCGCGCCGTACGTGCTGCCGCTGCGCGCCCGCGGCCGGTTGCTGTTCAACGGCAAGGTCGTGGGCATGCGCGGTGAGCCGCTGCCGTCGGTCGGCAACGGCGCGCCGATCCGGCTGCACCGCACGCGCTTCTTCGACGCGCAGTGCTCGAACGAGCTGGCCACTCTGCGGATTGCGCGCAGGGACAGCGACCAGGTCTTCGACCTGCGGCAACGCATGATGGTCGACACCGCGGGCCGCCTGCGCACCCTCGCGGAGAGCCCGCTCGCGGACATCGTCGGGGTGTCGACGGTGGCGGTCACGACCGACGGCTGGGTGCCGCTGGTGATCCAGTCCGACCGGAACTCCGCGAGCCAGTCGCTGCTGGCCCCGTCGGGCAGCGGATCGCTGGAGCCGCGCGACCTCGGCGGCGACGACCTGCACGAGATCGTCCGCGCCGGTATGGAGCGCGAACTGTGCGAGGAAACCGGGTTGCGCCGGAACGAGATCGTCCGCACGACGGTCGTCGGGTTCGCGCGCTGGATGGACCGGGGCGGCAAGCCGGAGTTCTTCGGCCTGACGGAGTTGTCCGTGTCGCGGCGGGAACTCGCCACCCGCCGCCCGGGCAGCGCGGAACGCGATTTCACCGCGGCGGTGCGCTTCGAGAAGATCGACCTCGCGCGGTACGGCCGGGAGGTTGCGGATACGGGCGTATTCTCACCGGCCCTGCCGGAACCGGTCCGCGGAAGCGGTTCGGTGCCGTTGCTGCTGGCCCTGCGGGCGGCAGCGCTGTGGACCGCGGGCACACGAGTAGGAGGCTGAGCACGATGTTCACCCCGGAAAGCCGACTGTCACTGCGAGACTCGCTGATCGCCGCGGCCCGCGCGGATCCGCGAATCAGCGGTGCGGCACTGACCGGCTCGGCGTCGGTCGGACGAGAGGACCGTTGGTCGGACATCGACCTGGCACTCGCCGTGGCGACCGACCGCGACCAGGTCCTGACAGACTGGACCGACCGGATGTACCGCGACCACGGCGCGATCCACCACCTGGACCTGAGCGTCTTCCGGGTGTTCCTCCTGCCGGACACGCTGCAGGTCGACATCGCCTTCTGGCCCGAACGGGAGTTCGGCGCCACCGGTCCGAAATTTCGAACCCTGTTCGGAGAGGCGAAAACGCTTCCGCGGATTCCGCCACCGGCCGCCGAGTCCCTGATCGGCTGGGCCTGGCTCTACGCCCTGCACGCGCGGGCGAGCATCGCACGGAACCGGGTCTGGCAGGCGGAATACATGATCAGCGGGGCGCGGGACCAGGTTCTCGCGCTGGCCTGCCTGCGGCACGAGGTGCCTGCCGTGCAGGGCCGCGGGATGGACGACCTGCCGGCCGAGGTGGTGGCCCCGTTCACGAACGCCCTGGTGCGCACTACGTCCGTAGCCGAGCTACGACGCGCGTTCGGCCTGGTGGTGGACCTGCTGCTGGCCGAGGTCACTCACGTGGACCAACCCCTGTGCGACCGCCTGTCCGCCCCGCTGCGCGAGATGGTCAGCGCACCTCGACCGTGACGAGTGTGGCGTTGGCGGCGCGCAGGCGGATCGTGAAGGTGCCGGTGTTCGAGGGCGTGACGTCGATGTCCTCGGGCTCGGTCGGGTCCACGTCGGCGTTCGCGTCGGGGTAGGCGTCGACCACGATGTCGTCCGCACGGTCGGAGGTGACGTTCACCTGGATCGGCTGCCCGACCTTCCCCTGCACGACGACGTTCGCGGGATCGACCTGCCCGTTCCGATAGGCCACCTGAACGATCGACGCATCGCCGCTGCTGCTGGGCGGTGGCGTCGCTATCGGATCGGCCTGCTCGCCGTCGTCGGAGGAGCAAGCCACCACGGCCAGGGAAATCAACGTCGCGGTGAAGAGTCGGCGCACCATCCGAGTCAAGGTAGGTCGAGCCGCGGCAGCCCGCAGAGCAACGGGCGCGGAGGAGTGAATGCGGGCTCCCCTCCCATCCCCTTGTTTCCACCCACACCTCCTGAGTGAAGGACAGTACGAATGCCTTCGATGCCGCGTAACGCCCCACCCGCGCGATCACGGATCGCCCAGCGCCGTGAGATGCTCGCCCCTGACCAGGCACAGCCTCCCTCACCGCCCTCGGCGATGAACCCCACTTCTCCGCAAGAGGTGCCGCATCCAAGCAGCCCGCCCTCCAGGGGCGCGCCAACGGCACGCAGCCTGAGTTGATCAAGAAACGACGAAGGCCCAGGTCCGGAGTAGACACCCGCCGACCTGGGCCTTCGCGCGAAGAGCGGATGACGGGAATCGAACCCGCGTTCTCAGCTTGGGAACCATAGCCGGAGCGCAGGAAAACGGCCCTGACCTGCGGTTCTTGATGTGCGCGGGGTACCCCTGTTGACCCTGGTTGACCGGGGCATGTTGTTGGCATGTTGCTGCGAGCTGCCCTCGCAGACGGCTGCTGCTGAGGTGATCTCCTCGCGGCGCGGGTTCACCCCTGCCGGGCCGGGTGGTGCCGGTCAAGGGTCTGCCGGAGGCCGCGAAGCGCCCTTGACCGGCGCCAGCCGGGCTGGCTGCCCTCGGGCGCGCCGTGAGGAGGTCACCGGTCGTATCCTCCCCCGATCTCTGAAGCGGTGCCGGGGCCTGGGGCGGAGCCCCGGCTTAGGACTGAATCGTCGGCCTAAGCATGCACAATCATGCGGTGCTGATTGAACCCGCCGGTGACCGCAGGGCAATCCTGGTTGTCGCTGACCGCACGATAACGCTGGACGACGCGATTGCGGTTCTCGAGCGTTACCCGGAAGCGACGCCACCACGCTACGACCTGCCCGGCCCAGGCGACCCCTATACGCTCAGCCCCGCTGAGGTCGTGCGCACTCGGGTCGTACGTTCCCGCATCAGCACCGAAGAGATGAGCTGGTTCATCGAGCGGGCACTAGACGCACCATGGGTCCCGCCAGAGAGCGACCTACGCGACGCCGACCCAGCCGAGCGAAGTGGGCTGTACGCGGATATGACGGCGCTGTACCGGCACTTCATGGACGCTCGGCCACGGGGTGTCAGCCATGCGAAAGTGAGCAAGGTCCTTCACGTGAAGCGGCCCTCCCTCTTCCCGATCCTTGATCAGCACGTCTTCACTGCTTATCGGGTGCCAGCGCGATTGCAAGCCCAACGCTATCCGCAGTGGGGATATCGGTCGATGACGTGGGCGGCTGTCCGCGAAGACCTCCTCGCGGCCACAATGTCCGGAGCCTTGGAGCGGCTCCGCACGGCGATCACGCTTCACGCGCAGGAGCGCGTCTTGCGCCTGGCGGGAGTCACGGATCTGCGCCTACTCGACATGCTGACCTGGTGATAAACGGAGGCCGAAGCACTCCTCCAACGCCGGGCCGCCGGCCGTAGCGGAGCGGCAGGCCGAGCGGCACCGGCGGCGGCGCGCTTGCGCGCCGCCTTGATCCCATAGAGGTGGATTCGGCAACAAGATCCCTTGAGAGCAATCCGGCCACCCCAGCCTAGGTAACGATTCGTGGTCAGCCTGGTGCCACCTGTAACAACGTTCAACGCCGTCCCCGATAGCCACCACGAATAGTGACAGAGCGAACAGGTAGGCTAGCTATGAGCGGCAAACGGTCTAACACGGCGATCTGGAAGCTTGTTGTACCGGACGACGACGAACCCAACGAGGTCGTTGAACAAATTATCTCCAACTACGGGAAACTCCGGAAAAGCGACCCATCGCGATACAGGAAACTCGACGAGATCGAGATCGAGCAACCGTTTGCAAATGTAGATCTCCATCTCTGGGTTAGAGATGCGCAATCCAGAGGACTCTTGCCTTTCCTCAAGAATTACCTGGCATCCCCGGAAGATGAAGATAGGTTTCTTCGGTCATCACTCGACGTGTGCTTGTTCATCGCGACGGAAACGTCACTTTTCGCCATCACATCGGGGTCGGGTTACCGCATAATCACCGAATATGTCGATTACAGCTTCCCTTTCGATACAGCAAAGAAGCTGATTGCCAACAACTTCAAAGAGGCGGACGTTCGAGAATTTACCGGCCCGCGCACTAGTCGGACGGAAACCTACCGACGGGGTTATTCTATCTCCAAAAGCGAATCCTTCGGAAAAGTATGGAAACGACTCGTTGGTCGCTTAGATAGCCGACGCCTGGGCGCGCAGAGCTACTTGCGCGCCATAGTCGATCCTACAAAGCCTCCAGCCCTGGAGTTCAAGTCATCCTTCGTGCTCAGAAAAAGTTTAGACTTAGCACAATTGGTGTCACTCATTCATGAACTTGAGGAGCTACCTGAACCATCGGCCGAAGAAGTGAATGAGTTGTCTTTTCTGGACAATCTGTATCCGGTCAAAACCAAGGACAAGATCAACGCACTGTATCGACAGCTCATTGAGGACTTGAGGCATTACGTCACAAACAATGAAGGAATCGACCTGGATATCTGCGACCCTGAAGATGTCGCACGTTACTACGCCGGATCGAACTTCAAGTTAGCCTACTGGGACATCAAGGATGCCGACCCGCCAGAGAAGGAACACCTACGCGAGATACTAGGCAAGCAGCTTGGATCGACCATTCTCGGAGATCAGGAAGCTTTCCACCGACGGATTATGTCGATGCGAATGAGCTACTCTCCGGGCGACGAAGACGACGAGTCACGAAAAATCGTCCACGATCTTCACAAGTACTTCCACGGGCAAGTGATCCTAGACAACGAGACCTATTTCCTGCTCGATAAGGTATGGTATCGGAGCCAAGGGGCGTTTCTCGACAACCTCAGGTCAGACTTTATCGAAGAAACCTTTCGCGCTTCCAATCCAATCCTGATCAAAAAAATTCCAGGCTTGCTCGAATGGAGCGACGACGACGAAGATGGTTTCAACAGACGCCAGGCCGCGACGCCGGACTTCTACTACGGGGACAAGATCTTCGCGGTGAGCCAGCGAGGCAAGATCGAGTTATTCGACCTACTGTCCGTCGACCGTAAAACGGGCTTCTCTACATAATACATGTAAAGGATGGGTTCGATGCGAGGATGCGAGATGCTTGCAGTCAATTGTCGACGTCAGCAGATGTCATCGAGTCGGATCTTCAGAACGGCAAACCGCTACTTAAAGCATACTACTCAGAATGGATAACTGATGAACTGAATGCCCAGAAGGCCCTGACTCTGGAGCAGTTTCTTGCCCTATTCGACCTTCCGCAGCGGTGTTATGTTGTCCTAGCCTCCACTAGCACGGAATTCGCTCCTCAAACCTTCGAGAAGAACACGCTTAGCTCCCACATCGCGAGGCGCGAAATTATTACGACAAACCACGAATTTAAGAGCAAGGGAACTAGCTTCAGACTTGCGCATACCAAGAGAGTGAAAGCAAAAGATTCCAACCCCGAGGAATGATACTGATCCAACCATCACCGCGGCTCACCGAGGCGGGCGACGGTGCTCATCCTCCTGTTTGAGCTTGACTAGACCCGCGCTGCACCCACGATTGTTGCCCACGCAGTGAGGCGGCCTTGGTCAAGCTGGGCTGCGTTAGCGATCTTTGATTGAGCGCCCGGATCAGGAAGAAGACACCCAACCTTGTAAGCCATCACAGCCGCGTCGTACTCGGGTTCGCCTTGCATGCCGCGGGGGTCGATGAGCTTCCAGCGGTTGTTGGGGCCTGCGAGGGCGTTCCAGGGTGAGGCGTCGCCGTGGCAGAGGCCGGGGCGCATGTCTGTCGTGAGATCGTCGAGGAGTTCGAGGGCACGGACTCGCTCGGCCTTGGGGGCTACCTGCTCGTCGACTGGAAGTTCGGTCAGGTTGTCGTCGGTGAGGCGGTCGCGGAGCCAGTCGGTGATGAGTGGCAGGTCTGGCGAGGGGGCGGGTTGGCCGGGCCGAACTTCAACCAGCGGACCCGGTGGACCGAGGCCGTGACCAAGCTCGGGCTGGAGGGGCTGCACTTCCACGACCTGCGGCACGCGGGCAACGTCTGGGCGTCGAAGGCGGGCATGTCGACGCGGGACCTCATGGCGCGGATGGGGCACGACGACATGCGGGCCGCGTTGATCTACCAGCGGGCCACGAGCGAGGCGGATCAGCACATCGCGGACCGGCTCTCGAAGCTCGTCGAGGACCACCGCAGGGGGCCCCGCGTGATGTTGTTGGGATGTTGCTGGAGATAGCAGAAGGGGTGCCTCCCAAGGTCGGGTGGCACCCCTTCTGACCTGCGAAGAGCGGATGACGGGAATCGAACCCGCGTTCTCAGCTTGGGAAGCTGATGTTCTACCATTGAACTACATCCGCAGCGACGCACAGCATACAAGCTCGCTTCCCTCCGCCCGCCAACACCCCCTTGACTGACGGGTCCGAAAGTGACAACACTCGTTGTCCAACGGAGGTGGGTGTGCATGGATGAGCGGCTGCCGGATCCCGAGTTGTTCCGCCGTGGTGGCTTTCGCCTGGTGCAGAGGCTCTTCGCGAAGGGGGACATCCGCGGGACGGAGCGTCAGGTGCGTCGGTTCCGGGCGTTTGCTCAGGCGGAGGATCCACGAGCCGACGCCGTCGTCGCGATGTTCCATCGACTGCCCGCGGGCGAGGGGCGGCGGCTGTTCGAAACCGCGCTCCACCAAGGTCTCGAGAGTCTCGACAAGGCGCCGAAGGAACTTGTCGACTTCTTCGGCATCGTCGAAGCCACCCCGTACTGGGTCGATCCGGCGCGGCTCGACCGGGGCGCGCGAGCCATCGTCCGCACCGGTGTGCTCGGGCTGTTCCCGCTCGGCGACATGTCCCTGATGGGTGGCTACCTCGCCTCGCGCGCGACGAAATCGCTCGTCGCGACCGGGGAGATCGAACGCATGGCCAGCCGGCGCCTCGTCGAGACCGCCGCGTGGTGGATGGACGTCACCGACCCCGGCGCACTCGCCGTCCACGGCCCCGGCTACGCCTCCGCCCTGCGCGTCCGCCTCGTGCACGCCCACGTCCGCGCCGCCATGAACCGGCGCCCCGACTGGGACTACGACGAATGGGACAAGCCCGTCAACCAGGTCCAGACCGCGGGCACACTCCTGTTGTTCTCCCTCGTCTTCGTGCACGGCACCCAGCTGCTCGGCATCCGGTTCAGCGAGCGCGAACGCGCCGACATCCTGCACCTCTGGCGCTACGTCGGCTGGCTGCTCGGCATCGACGAGGAACTGCTGCCCGCGACCGAAGAGGACGCCTGGCGCCTGTTCTGGCTGCTCGCCGCCACCGAGTTCATCCCCGACGACGACTCGAAACGCCTCGCCAAGGCGCTGATCGACTCACACGCCGCCATCGGCCAGGATCGCGGCGCGGTCGGCAAGGTCCTCTCCCACGTCAGCGTCGCCGTCCACTCGTCCATCAGCCGCATCGTGCTCGGCAAGGCCAACGCCGACTTCCTCGAAATCCCCGACGACCCGGTCGCGCAGGGCGCCATCCTCGCGGTCGCCGCGGGCAACTTCGCCGTCGAAACCGCCCGCCGTCTCATCCCGGGCGCCACCGCCCTGCAGGAGTACCTCGGCACGCTCGAACGCCGCCGCTACGTCGACCGGCTCGGCAAGATCTTCCAGCTCGATCCCACCTACGCCCGGCACATGCGCGCCGCCTGACTAGGGTTAGGCCGTGCTGCTCAGTGACCGCGACCTTCGCAAAGAGCTCGAAGCCGGACGGCTCGGCATCGACCCGTTCGCCCCGGCGATGCTCCAGCCCTCCAGCATCGACGTGCGGCTGGACCGGTTCTTCCGGGTGTTCAACAACAGCCAGTACACCCACATCGACCCCAAGCTCCAGCAGGACGAGCTGACCTCGCTGGTCGAGAAGGACGCCGACGACGCGTTCGTCCTGCACCCCGGCGAGTTCGTGCTCGCCTCGACCTTCGAGCTGGTCACGCTGCCCGACGACCTCGCCGGGCGGCTCGAGGGCAAATCGTCACTGGGGCGGCTCGGGCTGCTCACCCACTCCACCGCGGGGTTCATCGACCCCGGGTTCACCGGGCACATCACACTCGAACTGTCGAACGTCGCGAACCTGCCCATCACGCTCTGGCCGGGCATGAAGATCGGCCAGCTGTGCCTGTTCCGGCTCACCAGCCCGGCCGAAAACCCGTACGGCTCGGCCAGCGCCGGGTCCCGCTACCAGGGCCAACGCGGGCCGACGCCGTCGCGGGCGTACCAGAACTTCCACATCGTCGACACCAGGCGCTAGAAGTTCGGCGACTCCCGCGCCGCCGCAGTTCGCCGTGATGGGGTACGGATGGTTTGCCTTACCCCTGGGGGAACCTGCCATGGTTCCCGCATGCCCTCCGTCCTCCCCTCGTCAGCCGTACTGCTCGCGGCAGGGGCGGTCGCCGGTGCGGTCGGAGCCGCCGGCGGTATCACGTCACTCGTCTCCTACTCCGCACTGCTGGCAGTCGGAGTACCACCGCTTGGTGCCAACGTTGCGAATCTCGTCGCTGCTGTTGCCTGCTGGCCGGGATCGGCGTTGACCTCCCGTCGCGAGTTGGCCGACGTGAAGTGTGTGCTCACGCCCGCACTGACAGTCGCATCGTGCGGAGCCGCGGCAGGAGCGGCGCTGCTGCTGAATACCCCGCCCGGGACCTTTTCGCGCGTGGTGCCGTTCTTGGTGGCAGCGGCATCGCTGGTGTTGCTGGCCCAACCCTGGTTGACAGCGCGCTTGCGGTCACAGCGGCACCGTGCGAGGGCTTTGACGTTACCGCTCCTCGGGCTGGTCGCGATCTACGCGGGCTACTTCGGTGCTGGCTCCGGAATCCTGCTGCTGGCGGTGCTGCTCGTCCTGATCGATGATCGATTGCCGGCGGCGAACGCGATCAAGAACATGATGCTGGGTGTGGGCGCGACCGTCTCGGCAGTGATCTTCGTGGTGGGCGGCCCGGTCGACTGGGCTGTGGTATTGCCACTCGCCGCAGGCCTGTTCGTCGGCAGCGCCTTTGGTCCCGTCATCGCCCGCCGAGTGCCGTCAACGGTTGTCCGGTGGGTGGTCGCCGCGCTCGGCATCGTCCTCGCCGCCGGACTCTGGCGTACCTGAGGCGACGTGCCGGGCGCTCTCGTCTGCCCATCGCGCGTCAGAGGTCCAGCAGCTCCCGCGCCCGCCGGGCCGTCACCAGCAGGTCGCCGGGCTCGGTGATCAGCGCATCGACCCCGCGCAGCCCCGCCCGTTCCAGCAGGCGCTTTTCGTTCACCACCCACTCGCCGCGGGAGGCCAGCACGGCGTGGGCCTTCTGCATCGCCGCGACGGACAGCGTTCCCGCGAACTCCGTCGCCTGGCCGCGCGCCGCGTAGACGGTCTCCGCGTAGTGCAACGTCAGCAAGGCGCGCTCGCGCCACCACGAAGGCGCCGTGGAGCGCAGTGCGGAGGGGAACGACGGGCGCGGAAGCGTGCCGCGCAGCACCCGGTTCAAGGCCAGCTCCGCGACGACCAGGTAGCTGGGGATGCCGGCGAGGTGGAACATCAACGGCTCCCACCGGAACCGGCCCTCCCCCGCCTCCGCCAGCTCGTGCTCGACGGCATCCAGGTCCCGGTAGTGCACATCCGCCCGGCGACCCTCGATCGTCAGCCACGCGCCGCCGTTGAACACCCCGCCGCCCCAGCCGCCGATCTCCGACACCTCGCCCGGCCAGCCCACCGCGCGCAGGTCCGCCGGCGCAAAACCGCCGCGGTAGTACAGGGCGAAATCCCAGTCGCTGTCCGGCCGCTCGGTGCCCGTCGCACGGGAACCGCCCAGCGTCACGGCCACCACGCCGGGCAGGTCGGACAGGCGCCCGGCCACGAGGTCCTCGAAGCTCACGGCCCAAACGTCCCACATCGGGTGGTCCATGTCACTCGGTGGTACGCCATGGACTGGACCATTTTGTAGGTTGCTCCGAATGGAGGCATCACCTCAGGCAAAGGAGCACGGGTCGTGAGTTCCGCGACGACCGGGGAGCGAGCCGGTCAACAACATCTCGCCCATGTCGTGTTCATCGCCGGCGCGGCCGCGGTCGGCGGGTTCCTGTTCGGGTACGACAGCTCGAACATCAACGGTGCCGTTCTCGGCATCCAGCGGCACTTCGAGGTCGGTGACGGGGTGACCGGGCTGACCGTGTCGAGCGCGCTGATCGGTTCGGCCGTCGGTGCCTGGTTCGGCGGACTGCTGTCCGACCGGATCGGCCGCATCCGGACCATGCAGCTCGCGGCGGTCCTGTTCCTGGTCAGCGCCCTCGGAGCGATGTTCCCGTTCAGCGTGTGGGACCTGGCGATCTGGCGCGTCGTCGGCGGTATCGCCATCGGTGTCGCGTCGGTGATCGGGCCTGCCTACATCGCCGAGGTCGCGCCGCCCGCCTACCGCGGCAGGCTCGCGTCGCTCCAGCAACTGGCGATCGTCCTCGGGATCGGGGTGTCGGCGCTGGTCAACTGGGTCATCAAGGCGCTGGCCCCGGTGGGCGCGGACGGCACGCACGACCTCAACGGCAACCTCGGCGGCATCGAGCCGTGGCAGTGGATGCTCGGCGCCGCGGCGGTGCCCGCGGTGATCTACTTCGTGCTGGCCTCGATCATCCCCGAATCGCCGCACTTCCTGCTGGCCAACGGCAAGATCGACAAGGCCCGCAAGGTGCTGCGTGAGGTCGAGGGCGGGGACGCCGACGCCAAGCTCGAAGACATCCGCCGCAGCCTGAAGACCGAGAAGCGCTCGAAGGTCCGCGACCTGGTCGGCGGGAAGTTCGGGCTGCTGCCGATCGTGTGGGTGGGCATCGCGCTGGCGGTGTTCCAGCAGTTCGTCGGCATCAACGTGATCTTCTACTACAGCGACACGCTGTGGCACTCGGTCGGCCAGAACACCGACTCGCTGCTGATCTCGATGGTCAGCCCGGTCATCAACATCATCGGCACGTTCATCGCGATCGCCTTCATCGACAAGGTCGGCCGCAAGCCGCTGCTGCTGATCGGCTCGGTCGGCATGCTGATCGGCCTGGGCGTCGCCGCGATCGCGTTCGGCAACGCGCAGACCGTCAACGGCGACCTGACCCTGCCCGGCGCATGGGGCCCGGTCGCGCTGGTGTTCGCGAACCTGTTCGTGATCTCGTTCGCGATGTCGTGGGGCGTGATCCTGTGGGTCATGCTCGGTGAGATGTTCCCGCTGCGCATCCGCGGCGCGGCACTGGCCATCGGCACCGCCGCGAACTGGGTGGCCAACTGGGCCGTCACGGTCAGCTTCCCGAGCATGGCCGGCTGGAACCTGTCGATCACCTACTGGATCTACGCGGCGTTCGCGCTGCTGAGCATCCCGTTCGCGCTCAAGTTCGTCCGCGAGACGAAGGGCACCGCGATCGAGGACGTCAGCTGACGCACCCCCGCTCGATGATGGCCTTGGTGTCCACCGCGGTCGGTAGCGTCCCGAACGCGATGCCCCAGTCCCCGCCGAGGCGGGAGGCGCAGAAGGCGTCCGCGACAGCCTTCGGGGCGAACCGCACCAGCAGGGAACCCTGCAGCACCAAGGCCATCATCTCGGTGATCCGCCGCGCCCGGTACGGCAGCTCGTCGGGGTCGGAGAGCTCCTTGCGCAGCCGGGCGATCGCGTCGTCCAGCCGGGCGTCCGCACCGGCGGCCAGGTCCAGCTCGGCGAAGAACGCCTCCACCGACTCCGGCTGCTTGCCCATGGCACGCAACGAGTCCAGCGCCGCGACGTTCCCGGAACCCTCCCAGATGGACAGCAGCGGCGCCTCCCGGTACAGCCGCGGCATACCGGACTCCTCGACGTAACCGTTGCCGCCCAGGCATTCCAGCGCTTCGGCCGTGTGCGCGGCGCCGCGCTTGCACACCCAGTACTTCGTGACCGCCAGCGCCAGCCGGCGGAACGCCTGCTGACCCGGATCGGCCGTCGCACCGGCCAGGCGCAGCGCGACCGTCGTCGCCGCCTCCGACTCCAGCACCAGGTCCGCCAGCACGTTCGCCATCGCGGGCTGGTCCACGAGCTTCGCACCGAACGCCGACCGGTGTCGCGCGTGGTGCACCGCCTGCACGACCCCTTGCCGCATCAGGGAAGCGCTGCCCAGCACGCAGTCCAGCCGGGTGTTGTTGACCATCTCGATGATCGTCGGCACGCCCCGGCCCTCCTCGCCGACGAGCCAGCCGGTCGCGCCGTCGTACTCGATTTCCGACGACGCGTTCGACTTGTTGCCGAGCTTGTCCTTGAGCCGCTGGAAGAAGATCCGGTTGCGCGACCCGTCGGGCAGCACGCGCGGCAGCAGGAAGCACGACAACCCGCCGGGCGCCTGCGCGAGCGTGAGGAACACATCCGACATCGGCGCCGAGGTGAACCACTTGTGCCCGGTCAGCACGAACGTCCCGTCCCCGGCGGGCCGCGCGGTCGTGGTGTTGGCACGGACGTCCGAACCGCCCTGCTTCTCGGTCATCGACATGCCCGCGATCAGGCCACGCTTGCTCGTCGGCACTCGCAGGCCGTAGTCGTACTCGGTCGCCGCGAGCAGTGGCTCGTACACCGCCGCCAGCTCCGGGTTGTGCCGCAGCGTCGGGACGGCGGCGTAGGTCATCGAGATCGGGCAGACGTGCCCGCCCTCGGCCTGGTTCCACACCAGCACCTTCGCCGCGCGCGCGACGTGCGCGCCCGCCCGGTCCGACACCCACGGCGCCGCGTGCAGGCCGTGCTCGACCGCGACCGTCATCAGCTCGTGGTAGTACGGGTGGTAGGAGACCTCGTCGACGCGGTGGCCGTAGCGGTCGTGCGTGTGCAGGACGGGCGGGTTCTCGTTGGCGACCCGGCCCCACTCCTGCCCCTTCTCGCTGCCCGCGAGGCGGCCCAGCTCGTGGACCTCGTCCTCGGCCCAGCCGCCGCCCTCCCGGCGCAGGCCCTCCAGCAGCGCCGCGTCCGCGGCCACGTCGTAATCGACCAGCGGCGGGACCTGGTTGACGACCTCGTGTGTGTCAGGCATGGCGGCCTCCCAGCGCGCGGATGATGAATGTGCGGAGCGCGCCGACCGCGTCGGCGCTGTCGGTGGTCAGTGGTCCGATCAGCACCTCGGCGGCGCCGCCGACGAGCGCGGCGGCGGTGAGGCCCGCGTCCTGCGGCGGCAACTGGCCGGCGCGGACACCGTCGGAGACGTGGCGGGCGATCTCGTCCCGGAACACCCGCCGGAACACGATCCGCTCGGCCTCGACGGGCGCGTCGACGGGCTCGGCCAGCAGCGCGTACGCCTGGCGCGGCACCTTCAACGCCCGTTCGGCGAAGGTCTCGAAGATCGCCACGACCCGCCCGGCCGGTTCGCCGGGCAGCGCCGCGGCCTCCTTGACCGCGGCGACCTCCCGGTTCACCACGCCGCGGAACAGCTCGACGACCAGCTCGGCCTTGCCGGGGAAGTGCTTGTAGACCGTGCCCGTGGCGATGCCCGCCTTCTCGGCGACCGCGCTCACCGAGCACCCCGCGTAGCCGCGCTCGGCGAGGAGCGCGGCGGCGGCGGTCAGGATCCCGTCACGCTGCGCGTCGAGGCGAGCCTGCACCTGCGGGGTGCGTCGGTAGGGCACAGCAAGAAGTGAACCACCGGTTCACCGCTTCACGCAAGGGAGCCCACGTGGGCCTGACGGGTCAGGACGACGACGATCCGGCGGTACCGGGGTCACAACTTGACGATCGATGACCGAACCGGTGATCCGAACCCTATCGCCCGTATCGCTTCGCGATGTCGCCGTACCGGGCCAAAACCGCGGCGCGCAAACCGGGATCGTTGCGGGGCACCGGTTCGATGAACACTTCGGTCACGTCGGAAAATCTTTCGTGCAGTTCGCTTGCCAGGCGGACACACGCGCGTTCCACCTCGGCGGCGCCGAGCGCGTCGTCGAAATCGACGCGGGCGCACACCAGGATCTGGTCGGTGCCCAGCAGCATCGTCTGCAGGTCGACGACCGTCTCGATCTCCGCGGCGTCCGCCAGGTGCTCGCGGACGCCACGCACGATCGTCAGGTCCGCCTGGCGCCCGATCAGCAGCCGCAGGTTGGTGCGGCCCAGGATGTAGGCCACGGTCGCGAGCAGCAGGCCGATCAGGATCGACGCGAGCCCGTCGTACAGGGACGAGCCGGTCACCTGGTGCAGGAACAGCCCGAGGAAGGCCAGCACCAGCCCGATCAGGGCCGCGGAGTCCTCCAGGAACACCGTCTTCGGCGCCGGATCGTCGATGTAGCGCAGGAACCGCCAGATCGTGCGGTTCTGCTCCGCCGCGCCCCGCCGCACCTGGCGGAACGCCTGGGTCCACGACACCGACTCCATCGCGAACGCCAGCGCCAGCACGATGTAGCCGACGAGCGGGCTGGTCTGCTCGGCGGGCTCGCCGAAGACCGTCGAGAAGCCCTCGTACAACGCGAAGGTCGCGCCGGAGGCGAAGATCGAGACCGCGGCCAGGAGCGACCAGAAGTAGCGCTCCTTGCCGTAACCGAAGGGGTGCATCACGTCGGCCGGGCGACCGGAGCGGCGCAGCGCGGTGAGCAGCAGGATCTCGGTGAACGTGTCGGCCACCGAATGCGCCGCCTCGGACAGCATCGCGCCCGAGCCGGTGATGATCCCCGCGACCGCCTTCATGATCGCGATGGCCAGGTTCACGCCACCGGCCAGCAGCACGGTCAGAGTGCTTTCGCCCCCGGCGTCCGGGCGTTCCGATTCCTCGCTCACCGGGCGATCCTACGAGTGGATCAGAGCCGCTGCAGACCGTCCAGGACGCGCTTCATCAGCTCCAGCGGCGGACGGCCCTCCGAGGTGCGCGCGATGCCGTGGATGTGCAGCAGTCCCAGTTCGGCCATATCGGACAACAGGACCCTGGCCACGCCGAGCGGGATCGACATCCGCGCGGCGACCTCGGCCAGCGAACGGGGCGTGTCGACGATGGCGCGGACGGGCTGGTACTCGGCGCTCAGCGCGGGCCCGGTCCACTTGGCGTCCGCCCGCACGGACACGAGCGTTTCGATGGCCAGTTCGTAAGCCGAATGGGTGCGCCCCTTGGTGAGCACGTACGGCCGCACGCGCAACCGGTTCTCGTCTTCGGGGTCGAGCAGCTCGGCACCTTCTTGATCCGGCGCGGCGGGTTCCGGCGCGGCGGATTCGGGGCGTGGCCGCGGCGAGGGTGTGAACTCCTCGCGCGGTTCGGGGTCCGGCAACGGTTCGGGCTCCGGTTCAGGCACAGGCTGCGGTGCGGCGTCTCCGGTGTACCGAGCGAGCTGCTTCTCGGTGGGGAACCGGGCGCCTGCGGCCCGTTGGGTTTTCGTGGACTCGGCGGGGGTGGACGGTGGGTCCGGTGCTCGTGACCCCGGACCCGGGGTTCCGGCTTGTTCGCCGGCCAGCTGCCGCAACCGCTTCGCGGACGGGAAACGGGCACCGGCGCGTGCGAATTCCGGCTGTCCAGCCGGTCCGGTCTCGCCGGGCACTCCCATCTCGACCCCGTTCGCGCGCGTCAGCAATCCTCCGCGGGCAGCGTCGGCAGCGTGGACGGACAGAATAACCCGGTTGTCGAGTCCCCCACGGACGGAGAAGGACGAAGGCCACCCCGCCGAACGGGCGAGGTGGCCTTCGTTCACGTCCCTGTTACTTGTCCTCGGTCGGCAGCGACGTCCCGGTGGGCACCTTGTCGGTCGCGGCGTCGGCCTCCAGCGGGTCCGATTCGGTCGCGGGCAGCGACTCGGTGCCCGGCGCCGGCTCCGGCTGCGGACGGCGCTTCACGGCCGAGAGCAGCAGCTGCGAGACGTCCACGACCTCGACCTTCTCGCTCGCCTTGCCGTCGTTCTGGCGCGCGGTGACGCCGTCGGTGAGCATGACGCGGCAGAACGGGCACCCCGTCGCGATCTTCGACGGCGCCGTGCCCAGCGCCTCGTCGACCCGCTCGACGTTGATCCGCTTGCCGATCTTCTCCTCCATCCACATGCGGGCACCACCGGCGCCGCAGCACATGGACCGGTCGCCGTGCCGCGGCATCTCGCGGAACTGCGCGCCCGACGCGCCGACCAGCTCACGCGGCGCCTCGTAGACCTTGTTGTGACGGCCCAGGTAGCACGGGTCGTGGTAGGTCACGTCGTCCGCGATCGGCGCGACCGGCACCAGCCGCTTCTCCCGCACCAGACGGTTGAGCAGCTGGGTGTGGTGCACGACCTCGAACTGCCCGCCAAGGTCCGGGTACTCGTTGGCGAGCGTGTTGAAGCAGTGCGCGCAGGTGGCGACGATCTTGCGGTTGCCCGGCTCGCGATCCTCGAACACCGAGTTCAGCACCTCGACGTTCTGCTGCGCGAGCATCTGGAACAGGAACTCGTTGCCCGCGCGGCGAGCCGGGTCACCCGTGCAGGACTCCTCCGGGCCGAGCACCGTGTACTTGACGCCCGCGATGTGCAGCAGCTCGGCGACCGCGCGGGTGGTCTTCTTCGCGCGGTCCTCGAACGCGCCGGCGCAGCCGACCCAGAACAGGTACTCGGTGTCGCCCAGCTCGCCGTCGAACACCGGCACCTCGAAATCGAGGTCGTCCGCCCAGGCCATCCGGTCCTTGGCGTTCTGGCCCCACGGGTTGCCCTTGTTCTCCAGGTTCTTGAACATCCCGTTCAGCTCGGTCGGGAAGTTCGACTCGATCATCACCTGGTAGCGGCGCATGTCGACGATGTGGTCGACGTGCTCGATGTCCACCGGGCACTGCTCGACGCAGGCACCGCAGGTGGTGCACGACCACAGCACGTCGGGGTCGATGACGCCGCCGTCGTCGCCCACCAGCGCGCGGTCGGCCTCGGCCAGCGCGAGGACGTCGATACCGGCGTAGGGGTTGTCCCCGGTCAGGCCGACCTCTTCACCGGTGACGTCCTTCTTGCCACCCGCGAGCAGGTACGGCGCCTTCGCGTAGGCGTGGTCGCGCAGCTGCGTGATGACCAGCTTCGGCGACAACGGCTTGCCGGTGTTCCACGCCGGGCACTGCGACTGGCAGCGGCCGCACTCGGTGCAGGTGCTGAAGTCCAGCCAGCCCTTCCAGCTGAAGTCCTCGACCTGGCCGGCGCCGAAGACGTCCTTCTCCGGGTCGGCCTCCTCGAAGTCGAGCGGCTTGCCCCCGCTCATCATCGGCTTGAGCGCACCCAGCGCGGTGCCGCCGTCGTCCTCACGCTTGAAGTAGATGTTGAAGAAGGCGCTGAACCGGTGCCAGGCCACACCCATGGTGAGCGTCCGGCCGACGACGTAGAGCCAGATCATGCCCGAGAGGAGCTTGACCAGCGCCGTGATCGTGACCGCGACCGTGCTGGCGGGCAGGATCTCGCCGAGCGGCTTGGTGACGAAGCTCGTCCACAGCGCCGGGTCCTCGATGCCGCTGGAGATCTTGAACGCCTTCACGCCGAGGATGCCCAGACCCTCGACGATCACCACGGCCTCGACGAAGTACGCCTGTTTGAAGTTCGACCCGGCGAAGCGGGACTGCCGGTCGGCGCGGCGCGGGTGGTTGCGCTGGCGGATGAGGGCGAGCGCGAGGCCACCGAGGACGGTGCCGAGGCCGAGCAGCTCGGTCAGCAGCAGCCAGATGCTCCAGTTGCCGATGATCGGCCAGTGGAAGTGCGGGTCGAACGTTTCGCCGTAGGCCTCGAACCAGGACAGCGAGCCGATCAGGAAGCCCCACATGACCAGCCAGTGCCATGGGCCGACGTGGCGGAACTTGTTCATCCGCGTGTGGGCGGCGAACTCCTTGATCAGCGTCGTGATGCGCGGCCCGAACGGGCCGTTGCGTGTCGCGTCCGGTTGTCCGAGCCGGATGATCCGGACCATCCGGTACACGCCGGTGCCGAACATGATCCAAGCGACGATGCTCACGGCGACGCCGACCACGCCGAGCGTGATCTGCAGTGCACCCATGATCGGGGCCTTTCGTCCGTTGTGTGGTGGGAGTGGCGGGGAGCCTTCTGTGATTTACCCATGAGTAACTGATCGGCGCGAGTCGAGTCCCATGAGTGTGGCGTAGGACTCCCTGGCTACCGGGACGATCGTACAGGTAGTTTGGCATGGTGATCGCCTATCTGCTCCTCGCGCTCGCCATCGCGGCCGAGGTCACCGCCACTGTTTCGATGAAGTTGTCGGAGGGCTTCACCAAACTGTGGCCCTCGCTGGTCGTCGTGGCCGGGTACCTCGTCGCGTTCGCCGCGCTGGCGAGCGTGCTGAAGCGTGGCATGCCGGTCGGCGTGGCCTACGCGATCTGGGCCGCGGTCGGGGTCGCGGCCGTCGCGATCATCGGAGTGCTGTTCCTCGGGGAGCCGGTCAACCTGACGATCGTCGCCGGGCTGGTGCTGGTCATCGGCGGTGTGGTGCTGATCGAGGTGGGCGCGGCGTGAAGCCGCAGCGCGACGGCCGCCGGGCACGAGGCGAGAAGCGACGGCAGGAGATCATCGACGCGACGCTGCGGGTGATCGAACGGGACGGCGTCACGGGCGTGACCCACCGGACGGTGGCCGCCGAGGCCGGAGTGCCGACGACGTCGACGACGTACCACTTCGAGACGCTGGACGACCTGCTGATCGCGACGCTGATCTCGTGCGCGCGCGACATGGCGACCGAGGTGTACTGGACGATCGACCGGGCCCGCTCGCGAGGCAGCCGGGGCGCTTCGGAGGTCGCCACCCTGCTCGCCGAGGCGCTGGGCCCGCGGCGGGGCCGCACGATGGCGGAGTACGAGCTGTACCTGCTGGCCGCCCGCCGTCCGGAACTGCGACCGGCCGCTCGGCGCTGGCTGGACGTGCTGACCTCGATGGTGCGACCGGACGACCTGGTGGCGTTGCGGGTGTTCCTGGCAGGCATCGACGGACTGCTGATCCAGGGGTTGATCGACGACGAGCCCCCGAGCGCGGAAGAGCTGCGGCCGACGGTGGAGTACCTGCTCAAGCCGCGTTGACGGTCAGCGGTTCATCGCTTCGACGAGCCGCCAGACTTCGGTCGACGGGTTGCGTTCGTGAGCCGGCTTCCCGGACGGACACCCGGCCCTACCGCGCTCCACGGCTACTTCAATCCGATCCGCGAAGTCGGCGAACCTCAGCTTCGCCTTGTCGTAGTCAGGCAAATGTCAGGTCGAAGCTGTCGACGTCGACCACGCACCAGACTTCGTCATAACCGTTCTCATCGCTGATCTTCGCCGCGTAATGGACCAGCTTGACCGGATCTACACCCTTTTCCCTGATCTTGATCCTGATCGCCGCGTTCCGCTGTTGCTTCTTCAAGGCGGCAAAGTAGACGGACTCGGCCTTCTCCCCACCGCAGACTATCAAGACCAGCGGATTCGGCTCGCGAAACGGAGACCTTCTGTTGCGGGAGTTCTCCCGGCGGGTCACCGGGGCCGCACCGCCTCGGCAAAATCGTCAGGATCGAGGACGGGGACAGCACCGTAACTCCCACCCAGGTAGCGACGCTCGTTGTTGTGCTCTTCCCGGGGTTTGAAGTCCGAGAGCGGATACAGCGAGCTGGCACCGTCGCCTTGTTTCTCGACGAACCAGATTTCATCCCTCTCCAACGCCCGTTGCCCCAGCAGCGGACCCAGCAGGCTGGAGTCGTGGGAAGTGAAGATGAGTTGCGCGCCGTTCTGGTTGACATCGGGATTCCGGAACAGGTTGACCAACTGGACGGTGAGAAGCGGATGAAGGCTCGTGTCGATCTCGTCGACCGCTACGACGTGCCCGTCGTCGAGCGCCTCTAGGACAATGGGGAGCAGGGCCAGCCATGAGCGCGTGCCTGCGGACTCTTCCTCAAGGGTGAATCGCTCATCCTCCTGACCATGCAGGAAATGCAGTTCGCGTCGCTTCTCGGCAACCTGCCGCGCAGGATCTTCGGTTTCCTCGACCGCAAATCCGGTTATGCCCACATCTGCCACCCGGAGGAGCTCGACAAGCCTCTCGAGTAGTTGCGGCTTCCTCGCGCGCAGGTTGACAACGTAGTCGACAGCTCGCCGCGTGGAATAGGTGGCCGACATGCGCATCTTCAGCTGGAATCGGAACCAGCGATAAACCGGCATCAGTTCGGCCATCTGAACTTGCGCGCAAGTGCTCAAGAAGAGCGAGTTGGGGCGGGTCAGTTCCCCCAGGAGCGTCAGCCTCGACTTCAACTCTCCGCTGACGGTACTGCCGAAACGTAGCCGGTCTTCCGTGCGTTCGAACAGCAGCCTTGGACGCTTCTCGGGGTATGAGTAGAGCCACTCCTCCAGAATCCGCTCATCGTCGAGCCGGAACCCGTAGTCGTACGGCACCCCGTCGACAACGATCTCGACGGCGAAGACGGAGGGTTGCTCCCGCGAGCCCGGCGCCAAGCGGAAGGGGAAGCGGGGCACGCTGCCCTCGGCGTCCCACTGCTGGAAGGACTCGACGACAGCCCGGCGCATGAAACGCAACCCGTCGAGCAGGCTCGACTTGCCTGATGCGTTGGCTCCGTAGACAGCGGTGACGGGCACCACGGCAGCCCGCTCGCTCGTCTTGGCGGGCATGAGGAGGAGCTCGTGCTCGTCACGGAACGATCGATGGTTGCCCAAGCGGAAGCTGCGTAGCACCCCAACCGCCTCCCAGCAGTAGTTCGGACGGCATATGGGTCATTAAACAGCACAGATCAGGGTGAAGCACTTCCGAGAGCAGGTTTGAGGACTTCGGCAGAGTGGGGCCCTCCGGTGGGCCCCACTCGCCAGAACCTCAGCCCTTGTTCTCGTACACCGGGGTGATCGTCGCCCGGCCCGCGGTCGCTCCGAACATGTTGAAGCCGAGGAAGGCGGGCGTCGCTGCCTCGGGCAGGTCCAGGGATTCCACGGTGAGGGCGTGCACCGCGAAGATGTAGCGGTGCGGCCCGTGCCCGGGAGGCGGCGCGGCGCCCAGGTACTGCTTCACGCCGCCGTCGTTGGACAGCGTCACCGCTCCCGGCGGCAGGCCCGAGCCGTCGCCCGCGCCCGAGGCCAGTGAGGTCACCGTGGCGGGGATGTTGTAGACCGCCCAGTGCCAGAAGCCGCTCGCGGTCGGGGCGTCCGGGTCGTAGCAAGTGACGGCGAAGCTCTTCGTCTCGGCGGGGAAGCCCTCCCACGCCAGGTGCGGCGACCGGTCCTCCCCGCCTGGCACGCCGAAGATGCCGCTCAGGAACGGGGCCGCGAGTGTCTCCCCGTCGGCGACGTCGTCGCTGCGCACGGTGAAGGCCGGCACCGAGGGCAGGAAGTCGTAGGGGTTCGGTGGCTGTGGCATCGATTCCTCCTCGTCACGAAGTGGCCGGTGATCACCCTAGTGCCGGTCGGGGTGACCCCAGGGTCGAACCGGGGGCTTCCCCGATACCGCAGGTGCACACCCGCGCCATAGCGTGACCCGCACAGGAAACCTGACTGGGGAGGACGCAATGGGCAGGCCGGCACTCGCGATCGGCGGGGTGGCACTGATCGTCGCCGGGGCCGGGGTCGCGCTCGGCTGGAACTGGTGGCCGAACACGGCGCGCGCGGAAGCCGACGAGAGCGTGACCCAGCTCGTCTCGTCGGTACGGGTCGACAACAACTCGGGCGACGTCCGCATCCGGATCGAGGACACCACGACCACCTCGGTGCACCAGGTCTTCCGCTACGACGGCGACCGGCCCGGCCGCGCCTTCACCCTCGACGGCGGCCAGCTGGTGCTCGACGGGTGCGGCGACGACTGCACCGTCGACTACGAGGTCGTCGTGCCGCGCGGGACCACGGTGAACGGCGAGGTCCGCTCCGGCGACCTCACCGTCGACGGGGCCGCCTCGGTGGACCTGCGCGCCAGCTCCGGCGACATCGAGGTCCGCGACATCACCGGTCCGGTCACCACGAACACCAAGTCCGGCGACATCGAGATCCACCTGGCCACTCCGCAGGACGTGCGGGCCGAGGCTGCCAGCGGCAACGTCACCATCCAGGTGCCTCCGGCCTCGTACCGGATCGCGGGCGAAACCAACAGCGGTGACCGCACCATCGACATCGCCCAGGACCCGGCGGGCCGGAACGTCCTGGACGTGACCACCAGGAGCGGCGACGTTTCGGTGGTCAACGCGTGATCCAGGCCGTCGCCCTCGCCTCCGCGCTCCTGCTCACCCCGGTCACCGCCCCGGCCGCACCCGCACTGACCTGGCAGGACTGCGCCAGCCCGCAGACCGCGCAACGCCTGGAGTGCGCCGATCTCCCGGTGCCGGGCGCGACGCTGCGGCTGGTGCGCCTGCCCGCGCTCGACCCGGCGCACCGCGTCGGCTCACTGCTGGTCAACCCGGGCGGACCGGGGGGTTCGGGCGCCGACGTGGTCGCCTACGGCGGGCTCGGCCTCGCGACCCCCGAGTTCGCCGAGGTCAACCAGCGGTTCGACGTCGTCGGCTTCGACCCGCGTGGAGTCGGCGGCAGCAGTCCCGCCATCGAGTGCGGGCCGGTGCACGACCCCGCGATCAGCCGCTTTCCCGCCGACGACGCGGGCTACCAGCGGCTCGTCGCGCACAACCGCGCGGTCGGTCTGAGCTGCACCGGGCCGCGACGGGCCGACACGGGCACCGTCGCCGAGGACGTCGAGCGGATCCGGCTCGCGCTGGGCGAGGACCGGATCTCGTGGTTCGGCGCGTCGTATGGCACCGAGATCGGCGCGCTCTACGCCGCCCGGTATCCCGAGCACGTGCGGGCGATGGTGCTGGACGGCGCGATCGACCACGCCCTGCCGATGCGGCGCGCGATCCTCGACGAGGCGGCGGCAACCGAGCGCGGTCTGCTCCGCTTCGCGCAGTGGTGCACCACCAACTGCGGCGAGGACGTGCTCGCCCGCTACGACGCCCTGATGACCACTGGCGCGCCGTCGAAGCAGCTCGGCCGCCAGGCCACCCCCGAGGAGCTGGCCGCGGGCGTCTACACCTACCTCTACTTCCCGCAGCTGTGGCCGCAACTGGCCGACGCCCTCCGCGACGCACCGCGGGACGCGAGCGCCCTGACCTCGGCCATGCCCTTCGTCACGGCCGAGTACCCCGCCTACCGGACCGTCGGCTGCCAGGACTTCCCCTCGCCCTTCACCGGCGCCGCGGACCTGCGGCGGATGGCGGAGAAGGTCCGTCAGGTCGCCCCGCACAGCTGGCGCTATTCGGAGTTCTGGGACTTCGCCGCGGGCTGCACCGGATGGCCCGCACCTGCCGCGAACCCGCCGCACCCGGAGCCGGTGCGCGGGGCACCGCCGATCCTCGTGGTCGGCGGCGCCCACGACCCGGCCACACCGCTGGCCTGGGCGCGGAGCCTGGCCTCCCGCATCGAGGACAGCACCCTGCTCACCTACGACGAGGACGGGCACACCGGCGTCTACAACTCGGCCTGTGTGCGGCGCCACGAAGCGGCCTACCTGATTTCGGGTACGCCGGGAACAACACCGCAGACCCGCTCGTTACCCTGTCAGGAAGGTTGAGCGAGCATCACTCAAGTCTCATTGACGCCCACCGCGCGCCCGAGATAGAACTTGAGTACCACCCGCTCAACGCGGGCGCGTAACCGCAGCTCGGACGAGCTGCACCACCAGGCATACCAGGAGGGATCACACCATGGCGCGAGCGGTCGGCATCGACCTCGGCACGACCAACTCGGTCGTCGCCGTCCTGGAGGGCGGCGAGCCGACGGTCATCGCCAACTCGGAAGGCTCCCGTACCACCCCGTCCATCGTCGCGTTCGCCAAGAACGGTGAGGTGCTGACGGGCCAGCCGGCGAAGAACCAGGCCGTCACGAACGTCGACCGGACGATCCGGTCCGTGAAGCGGCACATCGGCACCGACTGGAAGACCGAGATCGACGGCAAGGGCTACACCGCGCAGGAGATCAGCGCGCGCGTGCTGATGAAGCTCAAGCGCGATGCCGAGTCCTACCTGGGCGAGGAGATCACCGACGCGGTCATCACCGTCCCCGCGTACTTCGAGGACGCGCAGCGGCAGGCCACCAAGGAGGCCGGTCAGATCGCCGGCCTGAACGTGCTCCGCATCGTCAACGAGCCGACCGCGGCCGCGCTGGCCTACGGCCTGGACAAGGGCGAGAAGGAGCAGACCATCCTGGTCTTCGACCTCGGTGGCGGCACCTTCGACGTCTCGCTGCTGGAGATCGGCGAGGGTGTCGTCGAGGTCCGCGCCACCAGCGGTGACAACCACCTCGGTGGTGACGACTGGGACCAGCGGATCGTCGACTGGCTGGTGGACAAGTTCAAGGCGGGCAACGGCATCGACCTGACCAAGGACCGGATGGCGCTGCAGCGCATCCGGGAGGCGGCGGAGAAGGCGAAGATCGAGCTGTCCAGCTCGAGCAGCGCCAACATCAACCTGCCCTACATCACGGTCGACGGCGACAAGAACCCGCTGTTCCTGGACGAGACCCTGTCCCGCGCGGAGTTCCAGCGGATCACCTCCGACCTGCTGGACCGCACCAAGGCGCCGTTCAACAACGTGATCCGCGACGCGGGCATCTCGGTCGGCAACATCGACCACGTGGTGCTCGTCGGTGGTTCCACCCGCATGCCCGCGGTGGCCGAGCTGGTCAAGGAGCTGACCGGCGGCCGCGAGCCGAACAAGGGCGTGAACCCGGACGAGGTCGTCGCGGTCGGCGCGGCGCTGCAGGCCGGTGTGCTCAAGGGTGAGGTCAAGGACGTCCTGCTGCTGGACGTCACCCCGCTGTCGCTGGGCATCGAGACCAAGGGCGGCGTGTTCACCAAGCTCATCGAGCGCAACACGACCATCCCGACGAAGCGCTCCGAGATCTTCTCCACGGCGGACGACAACCAGCCGTCGGTGCAGATCCAGGTCTTCCAGGGCGAGCGCGAGATCGCGGCGCAGAACAAGAAGCTCGGCATGTTCGAGCTGACCGGGCTGCCCCCGGCGCCGCGTGGCGTGCCGCAGATCGAGGTCACCTTCGACATCGACGCCAACGGCATCGTGCACGTGACCGCGAAGGACCTCGGCACCAACAAGGAACAGTCGATGACCATCACCGGCGGCTCGGCGCTGCCGAAGGAGGACATCGACCGGATGGTGAAGGACGCCGAGGAGCACGCGGAGGAGGACAAGAACCGCCGCGAGGAGGCGGAGACCCGCAACCAGGCGGAGACGCTGGTCTACCAGACCGAGAAGTTCGTCAAGGACAACGAGGACAAGCTGCCCGAGGACACCAAGGGCAAGGTCAAGACCGCGATCGACGAGGCCAACGAGGCGCTCAAGGGCACCGACACCGCCAAGATCAAGGAAGCCATCGAGAAGCTGAACACCGCTTCGCAGGAGCTGGGCACCGCCCTCTACGCGAACGCGCAGCAGGCCGGTGGTGACGCGGGCGCGGCCGGTGACGCCGGTGCGGCTGGTGGTGACGCCGGTGCTTCCTCGGCCAAGGCCGACGACGTGGTGGACGCCGAGATCGTGGACGAGGACGAGAAGAAGTGACGGGACGCCACTCGAACGAGACCGATCAGCAGGACCCGGTGACGGAGCCCTTGATCGTCCGGGACCGTCGCAAGATCGACCCGGAGACCGGTGAGCTGCGGACGCAGCCCGCGGCCCCGGCGGAGGAAGTTCCCGCCGAGGCCCCGTCCGGTCCCTCGCTCGGTGAGTCCATCGTGGACGATGCGGTGGAGGCGCCGTCGGACGTCGAGAAGGAGCTGGCGGAGCGCACCGCCGACCTGCAGCGCCTGCAGGCGGAGTTCGCGAACTACCGCAGGCGGGTCGAGCGTGACCGCGAGGCCGTGGTCAGCGCGGCGAAGGCTTCGGTGGCAGGCGACCTGCTGCCGCTGCTCGACGACCTCGAGCGGGCCGAGCAACACGGTGACCTCACCGGGGCGTTCAAGGCGGTGGCCGACAAGCTGGTGGCGAGCCTGCAGCGCACTGGCCTCGAACCGTTCGGCACCGAGGGCGAAGCCTTCGACCCGAGCGTGCACGAGGCGGTGCAGCACAGCACCTCGCCGGACGTCTCCGGGCCGACCGTCACCACGGTGATGCGGCGCGGGTACCGCTTCGGCGACCGGGTGCTGCGGGCGGCGCTGGTGGCGGTCACCGACCACGAGCCGGGCGACGCCCCGGTCGAGGGTGAACTACCGGTCGAGCAGTTGCCGGATGAGAACACACAGCAGTAAGAGACATGTGGCGAGAGGAGGAGACGTCCGGTGAGTGCGCGGGAGTGGATCGGTAAGGACTTCTACCGTGAGCTGGGCGTCTCCTCCGACGCTTCGCAGGACGAGATCAAGAAGGCCTACCGGAAGCTGGCACGGGAGAACCACCCGGACGCCAACCCCGGCAACGCCGACGCCGAGCAGAAGTTCAAGGCGGTGTCGGAGGCATATGGCGTGTTGTCGGACCCGGCCAAGCGCAAGGAGTACGACGAGGCGCGGCGGCTGTTCGGTTCGGGCGGCGGTCCCGGCGGGTTCGGGTTCCCCGGCGCCGGTGGCGGTGGCGCCGGTGGTTTCGACCTGGGCGACATTTTCGGGCAGCAGGCGGGCGCCGGTGCGCAGGGCGGTTTCGGCGGGCTCGGCGACATCCTCGGTGGCCTGTTCGGACGCCGGGGCCAGCAGGGTTCGACGGCCGCTCGCGGTCAGCGCGGCGCCGACGTCGAAACGGACGTGCGGATCGATTTCGCCGAGGCGGTGAAGGGCGCGACCCTGCCGTTGCGGTTGTCGAGCCCGGCAACGTGTTCGACGTGCCACGGCAACGGTGCCAAGCCGGGCACCACGCCGCGCACATGCCCGACCTGTCAGGGTTCGGGGCTGGTGAGCCGGAGCCAGGGTGCGTTCGCGTTTTCCGAGCCGTGCCGGGACTGCCGTGGCCGCGGCCGCATCATCGACGACCCGTGCCCGGAGTGCGGCGGCGAGGGTGTCAGCACGCAGACGCGGACGCTGACCGTGCGGGTGCCCGCGGGTGTGGACGACAATCAGCGCATCCGCCTGGCGGGCCAGGGCGAACCGGGCCGGGGCGGCGCGACGGCCGGTGATCTGTATGTGCGGGTGCACGTCAACCCGGACCCGGTGTTCGGCCGGTCGGGCAACGATCTGACGATCACCGTTCCGGCGGGTTACACCGAACTGGCCCTGGGTGCGACGATCACCGTGCCGACGCTGGAGGGCAAGGTTTCGGTGAAGGTGCCGGCGGGCACCGCGACCGGCCGGGTCCTGCGGGTGCGCGGCAAGGGAATCAAGAAGCGGGACGGCGCGCAGGGTGATCTGCTGGTGACGTTGCAGGTGGCAGTGCCGTCGAGGTTGGAGTCTCCGGAACGTGAGGCTCTCGAGGCCTACGCGAAGGCCGCCGAGAAGCACGACCCGCGCCCGGAGATCACGAAACTGCTCCGCGAGAGGAGTTGATCGAGGTGTTCGGCGGTGTTCCGCACGGGGCCGACGAGGAGACCCCGGTCTTCGTGATCTCCGTGGCCGCCCAGCTGTCCGGCCTGCACGCCCAGACCCTGCGCTCCTACGACCGCCTGGGACTGGTGTCACCGGGCCGCACCTCCGGCGGCGGACGTCGATACTCGATGCGGGACATCGCGCTGCTGCGTGAGGTGCAGCGCCTGTCCCAGGAGGAGGGCGTCAACCTGGCGGGCATCAAGCGCATCATCGAGCTGGAAAACCACGTCGAGGCCCTCCAGTCGAGAGTCGCCGAGCTGACCGAGGAACTGGCCACCGCGTACGCCGCGGCCGAGCAAGCAGCAGCGGCCGTGCACCGTTCCTACCGCAAGGACCTGGTGCCGCTCAAGCAGGAAACCGCATTGGTGGTCTGGAAACCAAGACGCCGCCGCTGACCCACCCAGCCAGCCCCGCGCCGGCGGGGCTTGATTCTTTTGATCCCTGGAACCGGCGCCCTGGCACCAAAACGGGACCACCACCTCACCCACCCCCGATACAAAGCCGCCCTAGACACTCGCGCATCGGGGGAAAGCCCAGGCCAGGGTTCTTTCTGCGCGCAGCGCTCGGTTTCGAAGATCCAAAGATGTCCTCGCCGGACGGGCTGGCTCCGGGATGACCACCCAGCTCGTTTTGGTGCAGCTCGCCTACAGCACGACGCTGACGCGTCGCTTCTCAGGCTGTGCGCAGATGCTCCGCGAAAAACGCCATCACGCGTCGCCAGGCGTCCTCGCTCGCCGCGCGGTCGTAGCTCATTCCGGCGATCTTCAGCAGCACGTTGACGGGCCCGTGGAACTGGTTCGCGAAACTGTGGCCTGCGGTCGGGTACTCCTTGACGTCGTGCGGGATTCCGCGCGACGACAGTTCCCGCTCCAGCTTGTCCGCCGCCCCGCGCAGCGAGAAGTCCTTCTTCCCGAAGGAAGCCACGACCGGGCACGCACCATCCAAAACGGACAAGTCTTGGGGCAGCCGGCCGTAGTACGGTGCGGACGCGTCGAACCCGCGTGAGGCGCCAACCAGCGCGAACCCGCCGCCCATGCAGAACCCGACCACGCCGATCCGTCCCGTGCAGTCGTCCCGCGAAGCGAGCAGCGACCGCGCCGCGTCCAGATCGTCGAAGGACCGGCCCTTGCCCGCGGTCAGCTCCTTGAACACCGACTTCACGCATCGTGCGAAACCGCCGCGTGAGTACATGTCCGGGGACAACGCCACATACCCGGCGGTCGCGAACCGGTCGGTGATGTTGCGCGCGTCCTGTGTCAGACCGACCGCGTCGTGCACGATCACGACTCCCGGCCAGGGTGGCGGGCCCGAAACCTCGGTCTGCGGGGTGGCCAGATAGCCGCGGATGGTTCCGTCAGCGACGGGGATGTCCATGCGCGGCACGCTAGTCGATCGTGAACGGGTCGTACCTGATCTGATCGAGTGCCGTTCCCGCCACGAGCATCCGCGAAACCGTCGCGCGGATCATCGCGGGCGAACCGGACACCATCACGTCGTGCCCGGGCCACGCGCCATGCCTGGTCACCACGTCGGCCAGCGTGCCCTGCTCGCCGCTGGTCAGGCCCGGCCCGTTCTCGACCACCGGCGTCACCGTCAGCCACGGATTGCAGGACGCGATCATCCGCAGCATTTCCAGCGCGTACAGGTCTTCCCTGGCGCGGCCACCGTAGAAAAGGTGGACCTTCGGGTTGTCCCCCCACTGGCCCAGTTCGTCGAGCATCGCCTGCATCGGCGCGACACCCGTGCCGCCCGCCACCATCAGCACGTCGCGGCCGCCTTCGCGGTCCACGGCGAGCGTGCCCAGCGGCGGACCGAACCGCCACACGTCGCCCTGCTGGGTGTGGCTCACGATGGCCCGCGACACCCACCCGCCCTCGACGGCGCGGATGTGGAACTCCAGCGAACCGTCCGGGCGGGGCGCGTTGGCGGGCGACAGGTACCGCCACAGTCGCGGCCGCTGCGGCACCTCGACGCTCAGGTACTGCCCCGGCCGGAACGGTACGTGCCGCTCCGGCTCCAGCCGCACCATCGCCAGGTCCCAGCTCAGCCGCCGGTGCTCGGCCACTCGCGCCGACCAGTTCGGCGGGTTCGAGTCGGTGGCGGCGGCCTCCTGCATCTGGCGGGCGATGATCGTGAACGCCTCGGCCCACGCCCGCTCGACCTCGGCGGTCCAGTCCCGCCCGAGCTGCGTCTTCATCGCCGCCAGCAACGCCGTCCCGACCGCCTCGTAGTGGTTCGGCACCACCCCGAACTTGCGGTGGTCGCGGCCGAGCTGCCGCAGGAACGGCACCAGATCGTCCGGCTGGTCGACCATCTGCACCACGTGCACCAGCGCCCGCACCATGCGGTTGCGCTGCACCTCCATGTTGATCGGGAAGAAATCCCGGGTGGCAGGCGCGAGGGTGAACAACATCCCGTAGAAGAACTGCGTCACCTCGGGCAGATACGGCTCCGCCTTCGCCCAGGATTCCCTGATCAGGCGCACCATCGCGGCGACGGCAGGGGGCGCCTCCCGGTGCACGGACCGGGGTACGGGGCTGACGGGTTCGGCGGTCATGGGTTCGGGGCTGCTCCGGGGTGCGCGTTCATGCTCGCTACCGATTATTCATGAACGCGCAATAGCAGTCGCTCGCCACGCATGAGCAGGCCAGAAAGGCCGTCACCGCGTGAAAAGATCATGAATAATCCACCCTGTTCAGTCAGTCGGGACCCCCTGATGCGAGGCCAACCGGTCGCAGGGTAGCCGGATTGTGCCGCATTCTTCGCGAAGTTGCTCCTTCCGGGTGGTTCCGGATATCCGCCCACCAGTGGGACAGGTCACCATTTAGATAGTTGTGGCATACAACTACCGGATCTATAGTTGTATGTGACAACCAACCAGGAGGTGGGTCCATGGGGGACCACGACGAGCGGGCCGTCCAGCTGATGCGCGAACTGCGCACCGCGGGCCAGCTCCAGCACGCCTGGATCAACCAGTCCTGGCAACGCGAACACGGCGGCCAGCACCCCGCGGCCGCCATGCTGCTGTCCGATCTCGCCCAGCACGGCGAGAGCAGACCGTCCGAACTGGCCAAACGCAAGATGGTCGACATCTCGGTGATCAGCAGGCAGCTCGGTCAGCTGGTCACGGCGGGCCTGGTCGAGCGCAGGCCCGCACCGGAGGACGGGCGGGCCAGCCTGATCCGCCTCACCGAGGCCGGCCGCGACCAGCTCGAGCAGTGGCGGGTGATGCACGCCGACTTCGTGCGGCGCGCCCTGTCGGACTGGACGGACGACGAGGTCGAAGCCCTCACCGCCCGGTTGACCCTGATGAACCAAGGACTGCGTGAGGCCCTCGGGCACACACCGGTCACCTGCCCGCCGGAAACGGCGGAGAAGAGGAAGGGATTTCGCAAGTGAGCACGACAGCGAACCAGGAGGCGATGACGCCGCGCCAGGTCGGGCGCGCGTTCATCGGCCTCCTCCTGGCGCTGCTGGTCGCCATGCTGTCCTCCACGATCGTCTCGAACGCGCTCCCGACGATCCTGGCCGACCTCGACGGCTCGCAGAGTCAGTACACGTGGGTGGTCACGGCCACCCTCCTGGCGTCCACGGCGAGCACCCCGATCTGGGGGAAGCTGTCGGACCTGTTCAGCAAGAAGATGCTCTACCAGCTGTCGATCGTGATCTTCACGCTCGGCTCGGTGCTGGGCGGCATCTCGCAGTCCATGCCCGAGCTGATCGCGTTCCGCGCGGTCCAGGGCCTCGGCCTCGGTGGCATGCAGGCGCTGGTCCAGGTCGTGATCGCGGCCATGATCTCGCCGCGTGACCGCGGCCGCTACACCGGTTACATCGGCGCCGTCATGGCGCTGGCGACCGTCGCGGGTCCGCTGCTGGGTGGCGTGATCGTCGATTCGCCGCTGGGCTGGCGCTGGAACTTCTGGGTCACCGTGCCGATCGCGGTGCTCGCGTTCATCGTCCTCGGCAAGACCCTGCACCTGCCGGTGTTCAAGCAGAAGGTGAAGATCGACTGGCTGGGTGCGACCCTGCTCGTCGGCGGTGTCTCGCTGCTGCTGATCTGGGTCTCGCTGGCGGGCGGCAGCTTCGCCTGGTGGTCCTGGTCGACCCTGTTCTACGTGGCAGGCGGCGTGATCGCGCTGGCGCTGGCGGTGTTCGTCGAATCGAAGGTCGCGGACCCGGTGGTCCCGCTGCGGCTGTTCCGCAACCGCACCTTCACGCTGTCGGTGGTCGGCACGCTGGCCGTCGGCACCGCGATGTTCGGTGGCGCCGTGTTCCTCGGGCAGTACTACCAGCTCGCCCGCGGCTACTCGCCCACGCACGCCGGGCTGATGACGATCCCGATGATGCTCGGCCTGTTCCTGTCCTCGACCATCGCCGGGCAGTTCATCTCCCGCACGGGCAAGACGAAGCCGTGGATGGTCGGCGGCGCGGTCCTGCTGGTCGCGAGCCTGTTCCTGCTGAGCACCATCGACCACCAGACCAACCTGGTGCTGATGGGCGTCTACCTGGCGATGCTGGGCATCGGGGTCGGCGCGCTGATGCAGAACCTGGTGCTGGTCGTGCAGAACACCGTCGCGATGAAGGACATGGGGTCCTCGTCGTCGGTGGTGACGTTCTTCCGCACGCTGGGTGGTTCGGCCGGTGTCTCGGCGCTGGGCGCCCTGCTCGCGGCGCAGGTCAGCAGCCACGTGGCGAGTTCGCTGTCGGCGATGGGCATCGACCCGGCGGCCGCGGGGGGCGCCAGTGGCGGCAGCCTGAACCTGGGCGCGCTGCCCGAGCCGTTCCAGTCGATCGTGCGCGCCGCGTACGGCGACAGCATCGGCGCGGTGTTCTTGGCGGGCGGCATCATCGCGGTGGTCACGCTGATCGCGGTGCTGTTCATCAAGGAGGTGCCGCTGCGCCGGACGCTCGACCTGACCGACGACGAGGCGCCGTCCGTGGCCGCGGCCGAGCCGGTGGTCACCGGTTCGGCGATCCACGGCACGGTCACCGGTCCCTCGGGCCGTCCGTTGGCCGGTGCGGCGCTGACGCTCACCGACGCGTCCGGGCAGCAGGTGTCGAGGGTGCTCACCGGCGCCGACGGCGGCTACCAGTTGACGGCCCCGCCGAACGACAGCTACGTGCTGATCACCTCGGCCGCCCGGTTCCAGCCGGTCGCCACGCTGGTCACGGTCAACGGCCGTCCGGTCCGGCGGGACGTCGAGATGGCGGGCAACGGCGGTCTCAGCGGCGTGGTGCGGTCCTCCGGCGGGCAGCCGGTCGGCGGCGCGACGCTCGTGCTGACCGACGACCGCGGCGAGGTGGTCGCGTCGGGCGTCACCGGTGGCGACGGCTGGTACCACTTCGACGACGTGACCGGCGGGGTCCACACCCTGACCGTGACCGCGCCGGGACATCAGCCGTCGGCGACGCCGCTGGTGACGACCGAGGGCGAGCACTCCACCCACGATGTCGAGCTCGGGCTCACCGCACGCCTCGGCGGGGTCGTGCGGGCAGGGCGCTACGACCGGCCGGTCGCCGAAGCCCAGGTGACGCTGCTGGACCCGGCGGGCGAGGTGGTCGCGACGACGCTGACCGACGAGGAGGGCCGGTATTCCTTCACCGACCTCCCCGCGGGCGACTACACGATCGTGACCAGCGGATACGCCCCGGTGGCGACTCCGCTCGAGGTCACCGCGGGCACCCCGCTGTCCCGCGATGTGGAGCTGACGCACCCGGCTCGCTGACCGAGCGCACACACGAAGGCCGCCTCCTGCCGGGAGGCGGCCTTCGTGCTTCGGCGAAGAAAACAGGGTTGAGCGGAACACACTCAAGTTTGTTGACGTTGTAGATGTCGAGGGACCTGGAGGAAGGTCTCCGGCAGGCATGCGACATGGAGTGTGGGATGGACGCTTTCAACCCGACGACGAAGACCCAGCAGGCGATTTCGTCGGCGGCGCAGGCGGCGACCGTGGCGGGCAACCCCGCTGTCACCGCCGCGCACCTGCTCGGCGCGCTGCTGGCGCAGGGTGACGGCCTGGCCGGGCCCCTGCTGACGGCGGTGGGCGCCGACCCGGCGCAGGTGCACAAGGAGCTGGAGCCGATCACGCAGGCGCTGCCGGCGGCGACCGGCGCGACCGTGTCCACGCCGCAGTTCGATCCGCCCGCCGTCAAATCGCTGACGCACGCCCAGAAGCTCGCGACCGAACTGGGTGACGAGTACGTCTCCACCGAACACCTGATGGTGGGCCTCGCGGCGGAGGGCGGGCAGGTGGCCGACCTGCTCAAGCGCCACGGCGCGACGCCGGACGCGCTGCGTGAGGCGTTCACCCGGGTGCGCGGCTCGGCGCGGATCACCAGTCCGGATCCGGAGGGCACGTTCAAGGCGCTGGAGAAGTACGGCGTCGACCTGACCGACCGCGCCCGCAAGGGCGAGCTGGACCCGGTGATCGGCCGCGACGCGGAGATCCGCCGCGTGGTCCAGGTGCTGTCGCGGCGGACGAAGAACAACCCCGTGCTGATCGGTGAGCCGGGCGTCGGCAAGACAGCGATCGTCGAAGGGCTGGCGCAGCGGGTGGTGGCCGGTGACGTGCCGGAGTCGTTGCGCGGCAAGCGGGTCGTGGCGCTGGACCTGGGTTCGATGGTGGCCGGCGCGAAGTACCGCGGTGAGTTCGAGGAGCGGCTCAAGGCCGTGCTCAAGGAGATCACCGAATCGGCGGGCCAGGTCATCACGTTCATCGACGAGCTGCACACCATCGTCGGGGCGGGAGCGTCCGGCGAAGGCGGGGCGATGGACGCCGGCAACATGATCAAACCGATGCTCGCCCGCGGTGAGCTGCGCATGGTCGGCGCGACCACGCTCGACGAGTACCGCCAGCACATCGAGAAGGACGCCGCGCTGGAGCGGCGCTTCCAGCAGGTGCTGGTCGGCGAGCCGTCGGTGGAGGACACCATCGGCATCCTGCGTGGCCTCAAGGAGCGCTACGAGGTGCACCACGGTGTCCGCATCACCGACGCCGCGCTGGTGTCGGCCGCCACGCTGTCCGACCGCTACATCACCGCCCGGTTCCTGCCGGACAAGGCGATCGACCTGGTCGACGAGGCCGCGTCCCGGCTGCGCATGGAGATCGACTCCCGTCCCGTCGAGATCGACGAGGTCGAGCGCGCCGTGCGGCGTCTGGAGATCGAGGAGATGGCGCTCGCCAAGGAGAACGACGCCGCTTCACTGGAACGGCTGGCCGCGTTGCGCGCCGAACTCGCGGAGAAGCGCGAGGAGCTGTCGGCGCTGACCGCGCGCTGGCAGAACGAGAAGGGCTCGATCGAGAAGGTCCGCGAGTTCAAGGAGCAGCTGGAGCAGCTGCGGGGCGAGGCCGATCGGGCCGAGCGCGACGCCGACCTGGGCCGCGCCGCCGAGCTGCGCTACGGCCGCATCCCGGCGCTGGAGAAGGAGCTGGAGGAGGCGCAGCAGAACACGGCGAACAGTTCGTCCGGGGCCGAGGTCATGCTCAAGGAGGAGGTCGGCAGCGACGACGTGGCCGACGTGGTGAGCGCCTGGACCGGCATCCCGGCAGGCCGCCTGCTCGAAGGCGAGACCGGCAAGCTGCTCCGGATGGAGGAGGAGCTGGGCAGGCGCGTCGTCGGCCAGCGCGAGGCGGTGGCGGCGGTGTCCGACGCGGTGCGGCGCACGCGTGCCGGTGTCGCGGACCCGGACCGGCCGACCGGTTCGTTCCTGTTCCTCGGACCGACCGGGGTCGGCAAGACCGAGCTGGCCAAGGCGCTGGCGGAGTTCCTGTTCGACGACGAGCGCGCGATGACCCGCATCGACATGAGCGAGTACAGCGAGAAGCACAGCGTGGCGCGGCTGGTGGGCGCGCCGCCCGGGTACGTCGGCTACGACCAGGGCGGACAGCTCACCGAGTCCGTCCGGCGGCGCCCGTACTCGGTGGTCCTGCTGGACGAGGTCGAGAAGGCGCACCCGGACGTGTTCGATGTGCTGCTGCAGGTCTTCGACGACGGGCGCCTGACCGACGGCCAGGGCCGCACGGTCGACTTCCGCAACACGATCCTGATCCTGACCTCGAATCTCGGTTCGCAGGCCATCGCGGACGCCTCGCTCGACGAGCGCCAGCGGCGGGACGCGGTGCTGTCGACGGTGCAGCGGCACTTCAAGCCGGAGTTCCTGAACCGGCTGGACGACATCGTGGTGTTCGACGCGCTCGGCACCGAACAACTCACGTCCATTGTGGACATCCAGGTGGCGAAGCTGGCGGACCGGCTGGCCCAGCGGCGGCTGTCGCTGGAGGTCACCCCTGGTGCCCGCGAGTGGCTCGCGCTGAACGGGTTCGACCCGATCTACGGTGCCCGGCCGCTGCGCCGTCTGGTGCAGTCGGCGATCGGTGACCAGCTGGCGAAGCAGCTGCTGGCCGGTGAGGTCCGGGACGGTGACACAGTGCGCGTGGACGTGCCCGAACTGGATGCGGGCGACACGCTCGTGGTCACCCGGGCGGACTAACAGGTGGCGACACGGGCCGCTGATCTTGGATCGGCGGCCCAGCGCGCTACCCTCACCCTCGTGGGTATTCCGGCGTGGGTCTGGTTCGTCATCGCCGCCGTCGCTCTGGTGGCGGGTCTGCTGCTGCTCGCGGTCGACCGGACCAGGGAAGGCTCCCGCAACCGGGAGCGGATGCGGTGGTCCGACCTGCGCGGATGGCAGTTCGTGGAGGAGGACGAGCGGCTCGTCCGGCAGTGGGCGGGTGGCGCGCTCGGGTACTTCCGGGCCGAGACGGCGGTCAACGTCGTCGTCGGCTCGACCTTCACCGCCGACGGCCGCCGCCCGGTGTTCGTGTTCGACATCGAGGCCGACGGTCAGATCCCGGCGGTCGTGGTCGCCGTGCGCTGCAACCGCGTGCACCCGGTGCTCGTCGAGTTGTGGCTGGCCAGCGTGCCGTTCCAGCGCCAGGACATGCCGGAGCTGCTCGGGCCGGTGGGCCAGCGTTACGCCTTCGCCGACGACCCCGAGGGCGCCCGCGCGGTCATCACGCAGGAGCTGGTGGACGCGGCCGACGCGCTCGGCGGTGACGTCGGCGTGGCGTGGCTGGAGAACGAGTGGGTGCTCGCCAGCGTCGCGCCGCAGGCCGGGCCGTCGCGGCTGGAGCGGCTGCTGCGGGACCTCGGCGAGATCGCCGACATCGTCGACCCTTTCGACGATGAGTACGACGCCGGTGCGGGCAGGCACTGGCAGCCCGGCCACGCCGAGCAGCCGGGCCTGAGCTCGCCGCCGCCGAGCGGGTCCGCCCAGTGAGCACCGCGCTGATCACCGGCGCGACCGCCGGCATCGGCGCCGCCTTCGCCCGCCGCCTCGCCACGGAGGGCCACGACCTGGTCCTGGTCGCGCGCGGCGCCGAGCGTCTGCAAGCGCTTGCGGGCGAGCTGTCGCAGCGGCACCGCGTCAAGGCGGCCGCGTTGCCCGCGGACCTCGCCTCGGAGGCGGGCCGCGCGGTGGTCGAGGAGCGGCTGGCCGGTGAGCCGGTCGACCTTCTCGTGAACAACGCCGGGTTCGGGCTGGCCGGCGAGTTCTGGACGGCGCCGCTGGACGAGCTGCAGGCGCAGCTGGACGTGAACGTGACCGCGGTGCTGAGGCTGACCCGCACGGCCCTGCCCGCGATGATCGAGCGGGGCCGCGGGGACATCATCAACGTCTCCAGCGTGGCCGGTTTCTTCTCCGGCCGCGGATCGACCTACACGGCGAGCAAGAACTGGGTCACGTCGTTCACCGAGGGCATCGCCGCGGCGGTCCCCTCCGGCGTCCGCATGATGGCGCTGTGCCCCGGCTTCACCGAAACGGAGTTCCACGAGCGCGCCGGGCTGGAAAAGTCGGGCCCGAAGGCGTTCTGGCTCAAGGCGGACCGCGTGGTCGCCGAGGCACTGGCCGATCTGCGGCGCGGGAAGGTCATCTCGATCCCGTCGCCGCAGTACAAGGCCGCGGTGGCGATCGGCGGCCTCCTGCCCCGCGCCCTGCTGCGGCGGATCAGCGGCCTGGTCGCGGGCCGCGACCGCACCTGAGCTCACACTCCGACGCCCTCGGCGAGCGGAGTCGCGCGGGCGAGGCGGTGGTCCGTCGTCAGAACCCTGGCGTGGAGTTTCGCGGCGAGTTCGACGTAGAGCGCGTCGACGAGGCGCAGGTCCGCCCGCCGCGCCCACGCTCCAGCGGCGAGTTCGGCCACCGGGTGGCGGGTGAGGGGAATCGCGGCGAGCCACGCCAGAGCCTGTTCCACCTCGGACGCCGCCAACCGGCCGGCGCGCTCCAGCCTGCCGAGGGTGGAGAGGACCTCGCCGTCCAGGTGCGACGGCGCATGCAGAACCGTGCCGGCGAGCACGTCGACGAGGACCGAAGCGTCCAGAACGGCGATTTCGGCCGGGCCGTCAGGCATTGTCGGCGCCGTCCAGTTCTGCGCGTGCGCCGTCGAGCGCTTCGAGCGCCGCGGCGTGCGAGACCGCACGACGCGGCGTCGGCAGATCGTTCAACCACGACTCGGTCGCGCGACGTTGGAGTTCGTCAGCGATCGCGGCCTGCGCCAGCGCCGACACGTTCAGCTTCGCCGCTTTGGCGCGGTCTGCGAGCTCGTCAGGAACGTAAACGTTCAACCTTGCCGTACACACAATATGCACACCACGGTTCACCCCATGGACTTCTGGCCGTCCAGCGATTCGCGGATGATGTCGGCGTGCCCGGCGTGCTGGGCGGTTTCCGCGACGATGTGCATCAGCACGCGCCGATTCGACCAGGCCTTGTCGGTGAACCACGGCGCCTTCGGCAGCTCGTGGACGGCGTCCAGGTCCACGGTCGCGACCAGCTCGTCGGTGCGGCGGGCGACCGCTTCGTAGTCGGCGATCACGCCGGCCAGTGTCTCGTGCGGCAGCAGCTTGAACTCGGCCTCGCGCTTGGCGAAGTCGTCCTCGGTCATCTCGTCGAAGTTCCCCATCGCGGAGGCGCCCTCGACGAGAAAGTTCGCCCAGCCCCGCTCGACCGAGGTGACGTGCTTGATCAGCCCGCCCAGGCACAGCTCGCTCGCCGTCGGCCGCTCGCGGGCCTGATCATCGGTCAGCCCACGGGTGGGAAAGGTCAGGAAGTACCGGTGCTTGGCCAGCATGGCCAGCAGGTCCGCGCGCTCGCCGGTGAGGGTTTCGGTGGAAGCCATCGGGTTCGCTCCTTCGTCGTGTCCTTGTCGAAACCCAAGCTAGAACCTATTGCGGCCAGTTTTCGGCCGCAATGGAGTCAGAATCGAAAACATGGCGAACACGAGCTCACGGACGCTGCGCCTGCTGTCGCTGCTGCAGACGCACCGGTACTGGCCGGGCAGCGAACTGGCCGGCCGTCTGGGCATCTCGCCGCGGACGCTGCGCCGTGACATCGACCGGCTGCGCGAGCTGGGCTATCCGGTCGAGGCGCAGCGCGGCGTGGACGGCGGCTATCAGCTTGCCCCGGGCGCGTCACTGCCGCCGCTCGTGGTGGACGACGAAGAGGCCGTCGCCCTGACCGTCGGGCTGCAGACCGCCGCGCAGAGTTCGGTCGACGGCGTCGCCGAATCGTCGCTGCGGGTGCTGGCGAAGGTCGTGCAGGTGATGCCCGCGCGCCTGCGCCGCCGGGTCGACGCACTGCGGGCGATGACCATTCCGGCCACCTGGTCCGGCGCCACCGTGTCGCGCGTCGACTCGGGCGTGCTCACCGCGGTCGCACTGGCCTGCCGGGACACCGAGCGCATCCGCTTCGCCTACACGGACGCCGCGGGCCGGAAGACCGACCGGCACGTCGAACCGCTGCGGCTGGTCTCCCTGGGACACCAGTGGTACCTCGTCGCCTACGACCTGACCCGCCACGACTGGCGGGCCTTCCGCGCCGACCGGATGGGCAAGCCGGAGGTCACCGGCGCCCGTTTCCGGCCCCGTGACCTGCCCGCCGCCGACGCCGCGGAGTTCGTCCGCACCCGCCTCGGCGCCCTGCCCCGCCCGTACGAGGTGGAGGTCGTCGTCGACGCCGCGGCCGCGGTCGCGTGCGACCGGATCGGGCGGTGGGCAACCGTCGAGGAGATCGACGACGGGCGCTGCCGGGTGCGGATGACCGTGGCCTCGCTCGACTGGCCCGCGCTCGCGCTGGGCGGACTCGGCGCCGCCTTCGAGGTCGTGCGGCCGCCCGAACTACGCGACCTACTGCGGGAGTGGGCGGACCGGTTCGGCCGCGCGTGACGACCGCCGCGCGTGCACCAGCACCGTGACCGTGGCCGCCAGGAACACGACCTGCATCAGCGTGCGTGGGACGAGCTGGTCGTCCCACGCGGTGAGGACATCGTGCACCGCCGCGTACACATTGGCCGGGAACATCAGGACGAGCATCGCGCTCAGCCCGGCGGCGGCCCACTTCACCGTGCGCGGCCACAACACGCCGACCGCGCCCGCGAGTTCCAGGACCCCGGTCACGGTCACGAGCAGACCGGGCGCGGGCAGGCCCGGCGGGACCATGCTGATCAACTGCTCCCGCATGCCCACGAAATGCGCGACGCCGGTGGCCGTGAACATCGCGGCGACGCCGCCGCGCAGGGCCATCTGCCAGGGCCGGAGCCAGCGGACCCCAGCCGCTCCGGCGCCCGTGAGCACCAGCGTGACCAGGACCAGGATGACGAGCGGTGCCATGATCTTCCCCCTACCCCGGATCTTTCCACTGGCAAGATTGGCACATGGGCCAGATCTTGTCAATGGAAAGATCCGGGGTAGGGTGGGTGGCATGGCGAAGGGCTCCTACCACCACGGCGACCTCCGCCGGGCGATCCTGTCCGCGGCGGTGGAGGCGATCGACGAGAACGGGGCCGCGGCCCTGAGCCTGCGCGACGTGGCACGACGAGCGGGCGTCTCCCACTCCGGGCCGGCGCACCACTTCCGCGACAAGGCAGGCGTGCTGACCGCTCTGGCCGCCGCGGGGTTCCGGATGCTGGCCAGGGAGCTCGAAACGAGCGAGACCCTGGTGGAGGCGGGTGTGGCCTACGTGCGGTTCGCGGTGGGCCACCGCGCGCACTTCGACGTGATGTTCCGCCCGGACCTGCACCACCCGGACAGCGCCGAACTGAAGGTCGCGCAACTGGCGGCAGGTGCCGTGCTCGCGTCGGCCGTCCGGGAGGTGTCGGCGGACCGGCTCGCCCCGGTCGCGGCCTGGTCGCTCGTGCACGGCTTCGCCACGCTCGCCCTGACGGGCACGCTCGGGCCCGACGTGACCGAGGACCTCGACGCCTCGGCGCGAGCGGTCGCGGAAATGCTCTTCCCGCCCGGCTCAGCCCGGTAGCCGCGCGCCCTGGCGCTGCAGTTCCTCCCGCACCTTCACGACGCTCACCTCGCCGTCCCACACGGCCAGCGCGGCCGCGACGCCCGCGGCGTGCCCGGTGGCGAAAGCGGTTCCCATGGCGCGCAGCGAGGCGCCGGCCCCACGGTCGCCGTCGACGGTCCGGCCCGCGCAGAACAGGTTCGGCGTGTTCCGGCTCCACAGCACGTCCAGGGGAATCCCGTAGTAGCCGGGCGCCCCGATGAACCGCCATTCCGACGGCACGCCCACCCCGGGGTGGTACTCGATCGGCCACGCGCCGATCGCCACGGCATCGCCCGCCGGGCCGGGTTCCAGAACATCCTTTTCGGACAGTTGTGCCCGTCCGACGAGGTGGCGTGACTCGCGTGTGCCCATCTCCGGGCCGGTGCTGACGATGTAGGCGTCCGAGCAACCGGGCAGCGTCCGGATCACCCGCAGGTACGCACCTGCCTGCCGTCGCGCGCTTCGTTCCGCCCGGCTCGTGTCGGCCGCGTCGCGTGCGTCGTAACCCTCGTCGGCGAGGTAGGTGATCAGGTCGCCGGACACCGGCATCCGCGCGATCAGGCCGCTCTCCGCGGTCAATCCCGTCGCTCCGGCCGCCTTCGCCGCGCGCACCGCCTCCCGCACGGTCTCCCGGGAAACGTCGGCACCGGAAGGGATCCCGCCGAAACGCACACCCAGCGTTCCGTTCTGCACCCAGCCGTCGTTGCCGTAGCGAACCTCGGCGCCCGCGTGCTGCGCCAGGTCGGCCTCCCCGGTCGCGTCCACGAACACCGACGCCTCGTACGAGTGCACACCCGAATGGTCGGCCACCCGCACCGACCGCACCCGATCATCCACTCTGGACGCATCGATCAGGTGCGAATGCAGCAGAACCTCGACTCCGGTGGCGTCACACAGATCGTCGGCGACGCGTTTCACCGCCTCCGGGTCGAACACCACGGCCACCGCGGTGAAGCGCGTCGGTTCGCTCACCGCGCCCAGCTCGCGCAACCCGTCGAGCATCTCCCCGGCCACACCGAACACGGCCTGCTCACGATCGTCCCTGGTGTACAGACCGCAGTAGGTCACCACGTTGCGCAGGGTCGCCGCGCCGCCCAGGCACGGGCCGCGTTCGATCAGCAGGGTCCGCGCCCCCGCCCGCCGGGCACCGATCGCCGCCGCGATCCCGGCCGATCCGCCGCCGGCCACGATCACGTCGTACGCCTTGCTCACACCGTCTCCTTCTCGGGCTCCACCGGCGCCGCCTCCCGTTCGCGGACGCCGAGCATGAGCAGCGCTCCCACGAGCGGGCCCGCGGCCAGCGTCGCGAACGCCGCGAAGAACGAATGGGTCGCTTGGAACACCGCGCCCAGCACCACCGGCACGATAGTGCTGCCCAGTTGCCAGAACGCGTTGGTCGCGCCCGCCGCCGAACCGGCCAGCCCGGTCCCGGCGATCCGCGGGATCATCGCCACCATCAGCGGGCTGTAGACGTAGGCCGTGACGCCCAGGAACGGCGCCACCCACAGGAACTCCGTGAGACTGCCGCGGGTGCCGAACACCAGCAGCGCCACCACGAACGCGCCGAGCACGACCACGGTCAGTGTCCGGCGCCGCCCGCCGAGCAGATCGGACACCACCCCGATGAACGGCTTGGCCACGATCGCCGCGATGCCGAAGATGGCGACGACACCGCCCGCCTGCACCGCGGTCAGATGACTGCCCTTGATCATCAGCGCGTTGGACCACGTGATGAACCCGTAGGTGCCCCACAGGCCGCCGAAACCGGCGAACCCGAGCAGCCACAGGTCACGTGAGCGGGCCAGCGGTCGCAGGTCCGGCGCCTTCCGCACCACGCCGTCGCCGGTGGTCCGACCGCGCACCAGCAGCAGGCACAGCAGGGCGGTGACCATCGAGGCGCCGCCGAACACGTGGTACGAGGTCTGCCATCCGGACGATCCGAGCAGTCGCGGAACCACCGCGTTGGCGATCACCGTGCCCAGCGAGGTCGCCGTCATGAACACGCCCATCGCGAACCCGCGGTCCTTCGGGGTGAACCATTGCGCGATCAGCTTCACGCCGGCGGAGTAGTCGCAGCCCGCGAAGATCCCGACCGCGGCCTGGAACGTGATGCCCATCGCCACCGAGTCGGTCTCGCCGAAAGCGATCATGAACCCGCCGGCCAGGAACAGCGAGGCGCTCATCACGACACGCGCCCCGAGCCAGTCGGTGAGCACGCCGCCCGCCGCGTTGGAGATGACGTAACCGACGTAGTAGCCGGTGGCGAAGACGCCCAGCCCGGCGAGCGAGACCCCCAGATGCTCTCCCACCGCGACCGACGCCGGCCCCCACGTCGACCGGTCCACCGACGTCATCGTGAACGCGGCCCACGACAGCACCAGCACGACCCACCGGTACGGGTGCCTGCCCGGGGTTCGACTCATCGTTGAGCATCCCTTCCTGCTTCTGACGATGCCTGTGAGGCAGGAAGTAGTAGACGTTCCTTGACACTGCCCTGTCCAATGCCGGTTAATCAGGCCCGTCATGCCTCACAGGCAGGGGAGGATGCTGTGGAGCTGCGGCACCTGCGGTACTTCGTGGCCGTCGCGACCGAGGGTTCGCTGACCCGCGCCGCCGAGCGGCTGCACCTGACCCAGCCGTCGCTGAGCCGTCAGATCCGCCAGCTCGAACGCGATGTGGGCGCGGCGCTGCTGGAGCGGACGTCGACGGGCGCGAAGCTGACCCCGGCCGGGATCGCGCTGCACTCGCACGCGGTGTTGCTGCTGCGGCTGGCGGACGCGACGCGGGAGACCACGCACGCCGCGGCGCGGCAGACCCGTGAGGTCGTCGACATCGGCATCCCGCCGGGCCTGTCGGCGGACTGGCTGCTCGACGCGCTGGCCGATCTGGACAGCGCGGTGCCACACGCCGCGGTGACGTTGACCGAGGCCAGCAGCACCGATCAGCTGACGATGGTCCGTGAGGGCAGGCTCGACCTCGGTCTGGTGCACGAGAAACCGGTCGGCAGCCTGCGTGGTGCCCGGCTGTTCGACCAGCCCTTCGGCGTCGCCGTGCGTCCCGGCCACCCGTTCACGAGGGAAGCGCGGTGCCGTCTGCGGGACCTGGACGGCGTCCGGATCCTCGCGCACGGCAGGCAGCAGGTCCCGGTTTCACACGATCGGCTGGTCGTCGCGGCCCACGATGTCGGTGTCGTGCCGCTGTGGCAGTTCGCCCAGTTCTCCGAGCACGCACTGGCCTGCGCGGAGGCGACCAAATCGGACGCGGTGCTGCTGACGGAGCACTCCGCGACGCGCCTGCTGCCCGGCTGGCCGTGGCGGCCGGTGGTGGAGCCGGAGCTGGAACTGGTCACGTGGCTGGTGTGGCAGCCCGCCACGCGCGCGGTGGTGGACGAGGTCGCGCGGCGGCTGGCCGGTGTCGGGGAACGGTAGCCGGGAACTGTCGGGGGTGTGTGTAAGACTTCCGGGCGTGGCAAACCCGGCGTTGGATCAGGCAGCGAAGTTCGAACTGGCACGGCTCATCACCGAGCTGGCCGTGGTGCACGGCAAGGTGGTGCTGTCCTCCGGCAAGGAGGCCGACTACTACGTCGACCTGCGGCGGGCCACCCTGCACCACGCGGCGGCGCCGTTGATCGGCCGTCTCATGCGGCAGCTGACCGCCGACTGGGACTACGTCGCCGTCGGCGGGCTCACCCTCGGCGCCGATCCGGTCGCCACCGCGATGCTGCACTCCGCCGCGGCGGAGGAAAAGGTGCTCGACGCGTTCGTTGTGCGCAAGAACACGAAGGCGCACGGCATGCAGCGCCGCATCGAGGGGATCGAGGTCGCCGGGCAGCGCGTGCTCGCCATCGACGACACCTCGACCACCGGCGGCAGCGTGCTCACCGCCGTCGAAGCCCTGCAGGAGGCGGGTGCGACGGTGGCCGGCGTGGCGACGGTGGTCGACCGGGACACCGGCGCGCGCGAAGCGATCGAGGCGGAAGGGCTCGCCTATCGTTATCTGCTCGAACTTGACGATCTCGGCCTGAGCTGATTCACCCTGCCCCCTAAGGGAAATCCCCGAAGTGATCTCCGGAATTTCGAGTCGACATTCCGGCCCTGGTCAGGAGTAATCTCAAGACCAGGGGATCGCGAAAGGGGGCGGCGTTGACGACAGCGGAAGTTCTGGCCGACATAACGGTCGGAGTGCACATTCTGGCACTCCTCTACATCGGCCTCGGCGGGTTCTTCGCGTGGTGGTGGCCACGGAGCGCGTTCGTGCACATCCTCTTCGCGATCTGGGGCGTCGCGGTCAACGTTTTCCCCATCCCGTGCCCGCTCACGGCGCTGGAGGACTACTTCCGCGGTCTGCAAGGGCTGGGCCCGCTCCCGGGCGGGTTCAACGCCTACTACATCTACGACACGGTGTTCCCGCGGTCGATGCTCCCACTGGTGGCCGTCGTCGCGCTGGGCCTGGTGATCTTCTCCTACGTCGGCGCGTACGTGCGGTGGAAGCACCGCGACAGCCCGTCCACGCACGCGATCGGGCAGGTCTAGGAGACAATCGCCGGTGTGGTCATCGTCCTGATCCTCATCGGCATCATCGCCTGCGGTGTCGTCGCCGGGCTCGTCCTGCGCCCGAGGGTGCGCGCCGCGGAGGACGCGTTCGCGCAGCGGGTGCGTGCGCTTTCCGACCGCACGGGCTGGCAGCCCGATCGAGCGCCACTGCCGCCGCTGCAGGAGGCGTTCCCGGGTATCAACGACGTCCTCGGTTCGACCTTCCACCACGGTATCCAGGTGAACCTGCAGCTCGCTGGGCCGTGGCGCGGCGTGCCGGTGCGCGTCCTCCAGTTGCGCTACCGCACCGAACACGTCGCCACCGTGCGTGCCGCGACGATGGTGCTGGTGCCACGCCCGGTGCCCGGTCCGTCGCTTCTGGTGCACGGCAGGAACGACCACGATGCGCTCCGGCAACTACCACCGGGGATCGCGCAGCAGATCGTGGCCGATCCGCGCACCCAGCCGCTGTTCTTCACCCCCGAGCACCTCGCGGCGGTGTTTCCCGGCGAGATCACGCAAGACCTCACCGTCGCCGCCGCGGACCTGCTGACCGAACTGCGCCTGCGTCTGGATGTGCGGTGAGCGAGGAGACCGGCCCGACCGAATGGACCGTTCGTGAGCCGGTCGGTGTCGGCCCGTGGGAGGGCGAGTGGCCGGACGACGAGCGCTACGACCCGGAGCTGCTCGCCGAAGGCGACCGCCGCAACGTCGTCGACAGCTACCGCTACTGGCGCCGCGAGGCGATCGTCGCCGACATCGACTCGCGACGGCACCCGTTCCACGTGGCCATCGAGAACTTCCAGCACGACCACAACATCGGCACCGTCGTCCGTACCGCGAACGCCTTCGGGGCGGCCGCGGTCCACATCGTCGGCCGGCGGCGCTGGAACCGGCGCGGCGCGATGGTCACCGACCGGTACCAGCATCTCGAACACCACGCGGACGTGCCGTCGCTGGCCGCGTTCGCGACGGGGCACGGCTTGCCGGTCGTGGCCGTGGACAACACCCCCGGCTCGCGACGGATCGAGACCGCCGAGCTGCCGCGGGAGTGCGTCCTGCTCTTCGGGCAGGAGGGCCCCGGCCTGTCCGCCGAAGCGCACGACACGGCGGCGATGGTGGTGTCGATCGCGCAGTTCGGGTCCACACGGTCGATCAACGCCGGGGTGGCTGCCGGCATCGTGATGCACGCCTGGGTCAGGCAGCACGCGGACCTGTCGGCGGCCTGGTAGGCCGAGCGGCTGAACCGAGCGCCGCGCCGGGGGCCGATCCATGATGGGTGCATGCACAGCGACTGGGCAGCGGCCGCGGAACGGGCCGTCGTCACGCGGCACCTGCGTCGCCTCTGGGGTCTGCCCGGTACGGCGCTCGCGCGCAGCGGCTGGCCCCCGACACTGGATCAGCGCGCGCACCGGCACTGGAACTACTGGTGGCAGGCGCATTTCCTGGACTGTCTCGTGGACGCCCAGCACCGCGACCCGACGCCCGCCCGAGCGTCCACGATCGACCGTTTCGTGTCGACGATGAAGCTGCGCAACTCGGGCACCTGGCGCAACCCCTACTACGACGATCTCGCCTGGCTGGGCCTGGCCCTGCAGCGCACCGGCCGCGACGTGACCTTCTTCCTCGACGAGCTGCGCGGCGCCTGGACGACCGAGGGTGGCGGCGGCATCTGGTGGCGTCGCGGTGACCGCTTCAAGAACGCCCCGGCGAACGGTCCGGCCGCGATCCTGCACGCCAGAGCAGGCGACGTCGAGCGTGCCCGGGATTTGCTGTACTGGATGGAGCGGACCCTCGTGGACCCCGGCACCGGTCTGGTGCGGGACGGTTTGCGGGTGGACAGCAACGACCTGGTCCAGGAAATCTACACCTACTGTCAGGGAGTCTTCCTCGGCGCCTGCCTCGAGCTGTCCGAAGTGGACCTTGCCAGGCGCACCGTCCGCGCCGTGGCGGCCCACTGCGCCCCCGGCGGAACACTGCACGGTCAAGGCGGCGGGGACGGCGGCCTGTTCGCCGGAATCCTGGCCCGCTACCTGGCACTCGCCGCGCACCGCTTGCCAGCGGGCCCCGAAGCGGACGCCGCACGCTCCCTCGTCCTCGCCTCGGCGGACTCCTGCTGGACCGGCGCCGCCGACGCCGCCGGTGGCCCACTGTTCAGTCCGGATTGGAGCGAGCCCGCCCCCACCGCGCCACCGTCACCGGGCCACCCCTCGCGCGACCTCTCGGTACAAGTCGGCGCCTGGATGCTGCTGGAATCCGCCGCCACCCTGTAGCCCCCCTCACGCACGGGAAGGTGGAACTCGCGCGCGGGAACGCAGAACTCGCGGAGGCTCTCGGCGAGTCCCACGCTCCGCCGGACGAGTCCCACGTTCCGGACGCCGAGTCCCACACTCAGCACCCCGACCCCCAGGCTCGCCAACCGCCACCCGGCATCGCACCGCGCCCACCCCCCGAACCAGCCCTCTGCCGCAACCCGATCCCCAGCCAGCTTTGGCGGCCGATCAGGCGGGTCAAGGCACGCTTTCCCGCCTTGACGCGTCTGCTCGGCCGCCAAAGACACTGAAAGATCGGGTCCGGGAGGCCCAACCCGCCGGGCGCGCCAGCGCCCAGGCGCCGGGGCGTAGCGAAGCGAAGCCCGGCGCCCAGGCGCCGGGGCGTAGCGAAGCGAAGCCCGGCGCCCAGGCGCCGGGGCGTAGCGAAGCGAAGCCCGGCGCCCTGGACACCCACGTAGCGCCCACCCAGCCGCGCGAGCAGCGCAACCCCAGCACTACAAAGAGCACCCACAAGAAGCCCGGTGCATCAGCCGCGGCGGCAACCGCACAGTCTCGAATCCGCGCTCCGGCTCCTGGATCCGCGCCAGCAGCAATCGCACCGCCCGCCGCCCGATCTCCTCGATCGGCTGCGCCATGGTCGTCAACGGAGGCTCCACCAGATCCGACCACTCGACATCGTCGAACCCGGCCAGCGCCAAGTCCCGTCCCACCGCCAGCCCCGAGCGCCGGACCTCGTGCAGCACCCCGACCATCATGCTGTCGTTGGCCACCACCATCGCGGTCGGCCGGTCCGGCAACGACAACAACTTCGCCGTCGCGGCAGCGCCACCCTCCCGCGAGGAATGCCCCGACACCACCAGTTCCGGGTTCCATGACAGCCCTCCGCGCCCGAGCCCGAGCCGGTACCCCAGGGTCCGCTCCTCCGAGGTCGTCAACCCGGGCATGCCCGAGACGAACCCGATCCGCCGGTGTCCCAGCGAGGCCAGGTGTTCGGTCAGCGCGGACGTGGACTGGATGTTCTCGGATCCCACCTGGTCGACGTCGGTCCGCATGGTCAGCCGGTCGATCAGCACCGTCGGCAGCCCGAGCGACACCAGCTCCGAGATCACCCGCCCGTCCCCGGCGGCCGGGGTCAGCAGCATTCCCTCCACCCGCCGCGACCGCAGCGTCCGGACGGTTTCCTGCTCGGTCTTGACGGTGTCGTGGGTGTCGGCGAGCAGCACGGTGTAGCCGGCCGTGGCGGCCTCCCGTTCGATCGCCTGCATCAGCGCCGCGAAGTAGGGGTTGGCGAGCAGCGAGATCGCGACACCGATCTGCCGGGTGCCGCCGGTGACCAGCGACCGGGCGATCGCGTCGCCGGTGTAGCCGGTCTCCTCGATGGCGCGCAGCACGGCGGCCTTCGTCTCCGGGGCCACCGCGCGCGTTCCGTTCACCACGTGTGAGACGGTGGTGATCGAGACGCCGGCGAGATCGGCGACGTCCTTCTGGGTGGGCCTGGACGGCATCAAACATCTCCAACGAGCACGAACGATCCGCAAGCGTTTGCGCAAACGCTTGCCGGAGTAGTGTAAGCCCTCCTACCGTCCCCGTCGGCAAACGATCAGCCTCAACGGGGAGGGCAGCGTGAGACACCGGAGTCTCCTGTGCCTCGTCACGGCCGGCTTGCTGGCCGTCAGCGGGTGCACCGTCGAACGCCACTGGGGCGGGAGCTCGGCCCCCGCGGGCAGCGGCCAGGCGAAGGTCGGCCTGGTGACGAAAACCGAGACCAACCCGTACTTCGTGGAGCTGCGCAACGCGGCGAGTGCCGCCGCGCAGGCACAGGGCGCCGGGTTCATGGCGCTGGCCGGTCAGTTCGACGGCGACAACGACGGCCAGGTCCGGGCCATCGAAAACATGGTCCAGCAGGGCGTCACCACCATCATGATCACGCCGAACTCCTCCACCGGCGTGCTCGCCGCGATCGAGCGCGCCCGTCAGGCCGGCGTCCTGGTGATCGCGCTGGACACCGCGACCGAACCCGAGAGCGCGGTCGACGCCACCTACGCCACGGACAACGTCGCGGCCGGGCGTCAGCAGGGCGCCTACGTCAAGGCCGCGCTCGGCGGCGCCGCCCCGAAGGTGATCATGATCGACGGCACCGCGGGCAGCACCGTGGACACCTACCGGCACAACGGCTTCCTCGAAGGCATCGGGCTGGCGGACGGCGATCCGGCGATCGTCGGGCGCGACAACGCCAACGGCGACCAGTCCATCGCCCAGCAGAAGATGGAGAACCTGCTCCAGCGCACCACCGACCTCAACGCCGTCTACACGATGAACGAGCCGACCGCGCGCGGCGCGTATGCCGCGCTGCAGGCCCGCGGGCTTCAGCTGGTGATGGGCTCGATCGACGGCGGCTGCCAGGGCGTGCAGAACGTGCGTGACGGCCAGTACGACGCCACCGTCATGCAGTTCCCGCGCAAGATGGCCGAGCAGGGCGTCACCGCGGCGGTCCAGTACGCGAAGACCGGGCAGAAGCCGAGCGGGTTCATCGACACCGGTTCCGTCGTGATCACCGACCGGCCGATGCCCGGCGTGCCGAGCCAGGACACCGCGTGGGGCCTGCGGAACTGCTGGGGGACCACATGACCACTCATGCCCGTGCCGAGCGCGAAACGCTCGGTGAGTTCTTCCTCCGCGCCCCGGCGATCGGGCCCGCGCTCGCGCTCGTCGTCGCTGTCGTCGTGTTCTCCTTGTCCACCAGCACTTTCCTCGAACTGGACAACCTGTCGCTGGTCGTCGAGCAGTCGCTGGTGGTCGGCACGCTCGCGCTCGGTCAGACGCTGATCATCCTCACCGCGGGCATCGACCTGTCCAACGCGGCGGCGATGGTGCTGGCGACGCTGCTGATGGCGAAACTGCTGACCGGCGGGGTACCGGGGATCTTCGCGCTCGTCCTCGGCGTGCTGGTGACGGCGCTGCTCGGGCTGGTCACCGGCTCACTGGTGACGCGGATCAAGCTGCCGCCGTTCATCGTCACGCTCGGCCTGTTCACGATTCTCACCGCGGTGGGAAAGCTCGTCGCCAGCGGGCAGGCCGTGCCGATCGCGCCGGACTCGCTGCTGGCGTGGCTGGGCACGCGGCGCTACCTGTTCGGCGGCATCCCGGTCACCTACGGCATGACGCTGGCGCTGGTGATGTACCTGGTGCTCTGGTACTCGCTGACCAGGACCGCCTGGGGCAAGCACGTCTACGCGGTCGGCAACGCCCCCGAAGCCGCGCGGCTGTCCGGCATCAAGGTCAACCGCACGGTGGTGTCGGTGTACCTGGTGGCGGGGCTGATCTTCGGTATCGCGGCGTGGCAGGCGCTGGGCCGCGTGCCCAACGCCGATCCGAACGCCTACCAGCTCGGCAACCTCGACTCGATCACCGCGGTCGTGCTCGGCGGCACCAGCCTGTTCGGCGGCCGCGGGTCGGTGTTCGGGACGATGATGGGTGCGCTGATCGTGACGGTGCTGCGCTCGGGGCTGACCCAGCTCGGCGTCGACTCGCTCTACCAGGACGTCGCCACCGGTGCACTGGTGATCGCCGCGGTGGCCGTGGACCGGCTGGCCAGGAGGCAGAAATGACCCCGACCCTTTCGGCACGTGGCCTGGTGAAGCGCTTCGGCCGCGTCACCGCGATCGACGGCGCGGACTTCGATCTCGAACCCGGCGAGGTGCTCGCCGTGGTCGGCGACAACGGTGCGGGCAAGTCGAGCCTGATCAAGGCGCTCTCCGGCGCGCTGGTGCCGGACGCGGGCGAGATCTTCGTCGACGGCGAGCCGGTGCACTTCCGGACGCCGCTGGACGCGCGGCGCTGCGGTATCGAGACCGTCTATCAGGACCTGGCGCTGGCGCCGGCGCAGGACATCGCGACGAACATGTTCCTGGGCAGGGAGATCCGCCGGAGCGGACCGCTCGGGCTGGTCCGCAAGCTGGACACGGCGAAGATGCGGGCCGAGGCCCAGCGGGTGCTCGACGAGCTGGACATCAAGATCAAGTCGATCACGCAGCCGGTCGAGACGTTGTCCGGCGGGCAGCGTCAGGGCGTCGCGGTCGCGCGGGCCGCCGCGTTCGGGACCAAGGCGGTGATCATGGACGAGCCGACCGCCGCGCTCGGGGTCGCCGAATCGGCCAAGGTGCTGCAGCTGATCGACCGGATCCGGCAGCGCGGCCTGCCGGTCGTGCTGATCAGCCACAACATGCCGCACGTGTTCGAAATTTCGGACCGCATCCACGTGCACCGGCTCGGCAGGCGCGTCGGGGTGGTGTCACCGAAGACGACGAGCATGAACCAGGTGGTCGGGCTGATCACCGGTGCGCTGCGGGTCGGCGAGGACGGGAAGGTGGCGGAAGTCGAATCGGCGGTGCGGACGGGGCTGACGGCGTGACCGTCCTGCTCGCCGGGCTGTGCACGGTGGACCTCGTGCAGCGGGTGGCGGAACTGCCCTCGCCCGGTGAGAAGGTCCAGTCGCTCGCCGTCGAGGTGGCCGCGGGCGGACCGGCGACGAACGCCGCCGTGACGGTCGCGGCGCTCGGCGAGGAGGCCGTCCTGGTGACGGCGCTGGGCACGCACCCGCTCGCCGGACTGGCCCGCGCCGACCTGGCCGCGCACGGTGTGCGCGTCGTCGACACCGCGCCCGGGCGGGCGGAACCGCCCGCGGTGAGCGCGGTCGCGGTCCGTGACCGGGACGGCGAGCGGACCGTCGTCTCCCGCAACGCGGCGCGGATCGAGGGAGCCATGCCGTCCGAAATACCGGATGACGTCCGGGTCGTGCTGGTCGACGGTCATCTGCCGCGGCTGGCGCTCGGCGTCGCTCGGTGGGCCCGCGAGCGCGGGATCCCGGTCGTGCTGGACGCGGGCAGCTGGAAACCGGTGCTGGAGGAGCTGCTGCCGCTGGTCGACATCGCAGCGTGCTCGGCGCACTTCCGCGCGCCAGGGCCCGGCCTGCGGGAACGCGGTGTGCCGACGGTCGTCGTCACGGCCGGACCCGGTCCGGTGCGCTGGGAGACGGTCGACGATGCTGGTGAGATCGACGTGCCGGAGGTGCGCGCGCTGGACACACTGGGCGCGGGGGACGTCTGGCACGGCGCCCTGGCCTGCGGCGTCGGCAGGTTCGGGCTGCCGGAGGCGATCCGGTTCGCCAACGAGGTGGCCGCGGAGAAGGTGCGGCATGCGGGGCCCAGGGCCTGGGTCCCGGAGGTAGCGAAGTGGGGAGTGCGATGACGAGTCCGACGTTCGACGAGCTGCTGACCAGGGCCGAGGGCCTGGTCTCCCGGGGCAGGCGGTCCATCCTGGGGATCGTCGGCGCGCCGGCGGCAGGCAAGACGACCCTGGCGCGCGGGCTGGCCGACGCGCTGGGCAACCGCGCGGTCGTGGTCGGGATGGACGGGTTCCACCTCGCGCAGGTCGAGCTGCAGCGCCTGGACCGGACCGAGCGCAAGGGCGCGCCGGACACCTTCGACGCCCACGGGTACGTGAGCCTGCTGCGGCGCATCAGGGAAACCAGGGAGACGGTGTACGCGCCGCAGTTCCGGCGCGAGATCGAGGAGCCGATCGCGGGCGCGGTGTGCGTGCCGCCGGAGGTGCCGCTGGTCATCACCGAGGGCAACTATCTCCTGGTCGACGACGAGCCGTGGAGCGAGGTGCGCGGCCTGGTCGACGAGGTGTGGTTCCTGAAGCCGGACGAGCAGGAACGGATCGAGCGGCTGGTCAACCGGCACCGCCGCTACGGGCGCACCCTGGTCGAGGCGAAGGGCCGGGCGCTGGGCAGCGACCAGCGCAACGCCGACCTGATCGAGACCACCTCGGGACGGGCCGACCTGGTGCTGGAGAACCTGCCGCTGCAGAACTTCGTGATATGAGCGGAGTCCTCGTCGTCACCGGCGGCAGCCGGGGCATCGGCGCGGCCGTCGCACGGTTGGGCGCCTCGCGCGGGTACGACGTGGTGCTCAACTACGCGAACGACTCGACGGCCGCCTCGGCGGTTGCCGCCGAAGTGCGGGCGTCCGGGCGTCAGGCGGTGGCTGTGCGGGGCGATGTCGCCTCCGAAGACGACGTGGTCGCGTTGTTCGACGCGGCGGCGGAGCTGGGACCGGTCACCGCGGTGGTCAACAACGCGGCGATCACCGGGAACACTCCCGGGCGGTTGGACGCGCAGGACGTCGCGACCGTGCGGCGGGTGCTGGACGTCAACGTGACGGGCGTGTTCCTGTGCTGCCGGGAGGCGGTGCGCCGCATGTCGACGCGCTATGGCGGGCCCGGTGGCGCGGTGGTGAACATTTCGTCCACAGCCGCCCGCACCGGTTCTCCGAACGAGTGGACCCACTACGCGGCGACGAAGGCCGCTGTGGAAACCCTGACCTGGGGACTGGCGCAGGAGGTCGCGGGCGAGGGTGTCCGGGTCAACGCCGTCGCACCCGGGCTCGTCGACACCGGCCTGCACGCCGCGGCCGGCCTGCCGGATCGCGTCGAGCGGATCGCGCCGTCGATCCCGCTGGCCCGGTCCGGTCAGCCGGAGGAAATCGCCGAGGCGGTCCTGTGGATGCTTTCGCCCGCCGCGTCCTACGCGGTGGGTGCGGTGCTGCCGGTCGGCGGCGGCCGGTAGCCGTCTGACTCGGCGAGGAAGTCGCGGATCGCCGGGGCAGGAGCCTGGCGACTTCATCGCCCAGAGCGGCCGGGTGACGGGGGTCCGGGCCCGGGATGACGAGTGCCGGAGTCGTGATCGCGGACAACTCGGCGGTCGAGCGGAACGCGCCGCGCACGAGCGCGGCGATGACCGGCGTCAGGTGCGGCAGAACTGGCCCGGCTCCCCTTCGTGTCCACACCCGCGGGTTCGTTGCGCCGGGAGATCGAGGACCACGAACTGGCCGCGATGGGCGTTCCCAGCCCGCGCGTCGCAATCGAGCTGGGGCACCCGGAAGCGATCAGGCATGGCCCGCGGTTACCCACAACCTGTGGATGAATCTTCGAGTTGTCCACAGGTACGCCGGGGGAAACCGGGAACCCGAGCGGAACGTTGTACCCACGAGGGGACACGAACGGGTGAGAAGGGACTGCATGGCGAAGCTGACCGGAGTGCACCACCTGGCCCTCACGGTGACCGATGTCGACCGGAGCGTCCCCTGGTACGAGCGGGTGCTCGAGCTGCGGGAGACGGGACGGCGCGAGGACCCCGGGACGGGGCTGCGGAAGGTCGTCCTCCACGCGCCCGGTGACGCGTTCTCGGTGGTGCTCCTGCAGCACCCCGCGACCGAACGCGGCACCTTCGACGAGCGCAGAACCGGGCTCGACCACGTCGCGTTCACGGTGCCGACCTACGCCGAACTCAAGCAGTGGGAGCAGCGGCTCGCCGACTACGGGGTCACCTACAGCCCGGCCAAGGCGTCCCGCACCCTCCCCGGCTCGGCCGTCGTCGTGTTCCGCGATCCGGACGGCATCCAGCTCGAAGTCTGGGCCGACCTGAACTCCTAGCCCGAAGCGTTGCCTCCGCTGCTCGGCGTCCGTCCTCCACGGCAAGCCCGGCGCAGAGGTGTTGATCCGCGCGCGCGACCGCGAGAACCTGTATCCCGGTGATCGGATCACCGTTCCCGCACCCGCCCGTACCCGGAGGACCGATGACGTCCCGGATCTTCGACGCACTCGCCGACGCGGCGCGGGAACCCCTCGCCACGGGCTGGATCGCGGGCGACCGCGAGATCACGTTCGCGGAGATGGACCGGCTTTCCGACCGATTCGCGGCCGGACTGCTGCGGCAGGGGATCGCGCACGGCGACCGCATCGCCGTGCTGGCTCCGACAACGCCGGAATGGCTCGTCGTCTACTTCGCCGCCGCCAAGATCGGCGCGGTCGTGGTCGGCCTGAGCGTCCGGTACCGCGAGAACGAACTCGCCCACATGCTCGGCGACTCGGGGGCCCGTCTGGTGGTCACCGTGCCCTCGCACGACGGCGTCGATTTCCCCGCCCTGCTCGAAGGGCTCGTGGAGACCGTCGTGACCTTCGGCGCCGGCGACCTGACCTACGACGACCTCCTGCTCGACGGACCGGTGGCCGAGGCGAAGGCCGGGGTCACACCGGACGACCCGGTGATGATCATCTACACCTCGGGCACGACCGGCATCCCCAAGGGCGCGGTCCTCACGCACCGGAGCCAGCTCGCTTCGGCACGGGCCGAGGTCGACCACATCCGCCTCGACGAGAACGACGTGCTGCCGGTCGCGGTCCCGCTGAACCACGTCAGCGGTATCACCTGCTGCGTGCTGAGCGCACTCGTCGCCCGCGCCCGCGCCGTCCTGCTGCCCGCTTTCGACGCCCGCGAGATCGTGGATCTGTTCGCCACCGCGGGACTCACCCTGTGGGTCGGCGTCCCGACGATGCACACGCTGCTGCTCAACCGGCCGGAGCTGGACGCGGTCGACACGTCGAAGGTGCGGCTGGTCGTCACCGGCGGCGCCAACGCCGAGCCCGCGCTGCTCGAACGGCTGACCAGCCGGTTCCCGAACGCCCCGGTGATGAACCTCTACGGACTGAGCGAGACGTCCGGCGCCGTGCTGATGACCGCGTGGGACGACGACTTCGAGACGACCGCCACCACGGTGGGTCACCCGCTCCCCGGTGTCGAAATCAAGATCATCGGAGGCGCCGGGGCGGAGCTGCCGTCGGGTCGGACCGGCGAGCTGCTCGTGCGGTCGACCTCGCTCATGGCCGGTTACCACGGCCGTCCGCGGGACACGGCCGCGGCCATCGACGACGGCTGGCTGCGCACCGGTGACCTCGCGTGCGTGACCGGTGACGGGGCCGTGCTCCTGCGCGGGCGGGCCAAGGAGATGTTCGTGCAGGGAGGGTTCAACATCTATCCGGTCGAGGTCGAGAACGTCCTCGCCGCGCACCCCGACGTCGTGCTGGTCGCCGGGATCGGCGTACCCGATCCGGTGCTCGGCGAGATCGGCCGCTACCACGTGGTTCTCGCCCCGGGCGCCACCGCGACGGTGGCGGACCTGAAGTCATTCTGCGCGGCCAAGATCGCCGACTACAAGGTGCCGAAGGACATCGTCCTGCGGGACACCCTGCCGCTCACGCCCGCCGGGAAGATCCAGAAGAGCAGGCTGCTCGATCAGGGGTAGCGGGCGGGAACTACGCCGCGGTGCGGTACTCCTGCTCGGGCGGGTCCTCGTCGACGGGGCGGCGCATCTCCTGCCGGTACCGGACGAAACCGTACCCGGTGCCGATCACGAAGAACGCGATCGACAACCAGACCAGCACGGTCTTGACCCACGGGATCGCGTCGAGCAGACCGGCGCCGTAGTAGCCGATCAGCACCAGCGTCGGCACCCAGAACACGCCGCCGATCGTGGTGGCGAGGAGGAAGCGCCGGGAGTCCATGCGGGCGGCCCCGGCGATCAGCGGCGCGAGGGTGCGGATCCACGGGATCCAGCGTGCGGCGACGATCGCGAAGAAGCCCTTGCGGTCGAGGAACTCCCGCGCCCGTTCGAGGTTGTGCCTGTTCAGGACCTTGCCGCCGCGCCGGGCGATGAACCGGACCCCGGTCTGCTGCCCGATGTAGTAGCCGACCTGGTTGCCCACCACCGCGACGACGAGCGCCGCGATCGACAGCAGCCAGGCACTGGCGTGCGCGCCGTGTGAGGCAAGGACGACTCCGGCCGCGAACAGCAGCGAATCACCGGGCAGGAACAGCCCGATGATCAGGGCGCACTCGATGAACACGAAACTGAGCACGATGACCCAGACCAGCAGCGGGCCGGCCGTGTCCAACCAGCCCACGCCGACGGCTTCGGACGCGGCGAAGTCGAAAGTCACCCGGAGAGCGTACGTGCCGCACTCAACCACCAGTCAGCCGATCGGTCGAATTTAGGTGATCCGTTACGGAACACGGCCGCACATTCGCGAAAAATGTGCGGCCGTGTTCCTGGTCACATCTGGGGCAGAGACTCGCCCTGAACAGCCTCGATGTCGAGTTCGATCTTGACGTTGGACCCGATCGCGGCGACCCCGGCACGCACCATCGCGCTGTAGTTGATCGCGAAATCGTTGCGGTGCAGCTGGGTTTCGGCGTGGAACGCCGCACGCACCCCGCCCCACGGATCCGGCCCGTAGCCGCCGTAGGTCAGGTCCATCTCGATCGACTTACGCTCACCGTGCAACGTCAGCTCGCCTGCCAGCACCCAGGTGTCCGTGCCACGCTGTCGCATCCCGGTGCTGACGAACCCGATCACCGGGTACGACTCCACGTCCAGGAACTCCGGCGAGCGCAGGTTGTCGTCGCGCATCTTGATGCCGGTGTCGATGCTCGCGGCCTTGATCTCGGCCTCGACCCGCGACTGCTCCGCCGGGCGGGCGATGTCGATGCGCCCGCTGATCTCGGAGAACCGGGCCTTGATGCTCGCGATGCCCAGGTGCCGCGCGGTCGCGACCGCGGTCGAGTGCACCGGGTCGATCGTCCACGGACCCGCGGGCGGCAGCTCGACGGCACCGGCCATCGGCGTCACCACCAGGTCGCCGAGCGAACCCGACCCGTCGGACCCGATCTGCGCGGTGCGGGCCACCGGCGCGTGCCCGGCGGCGGTGAGGACCGCGGTGTAGATGCCCGGGGTCAGCGGCGGCGTGGCCACCGCCCCCGTGGCGTCCGCGACGGCACGGGCGACCTGCTGGCCGCTCATGTCCGTCACGGTCAGCACCGCGTTCTCCACCGCCCAGCCCTCGGCCGTGCGGATCTGCGCGCGCAATCCGCTCATGACTGCTCCACCCCGTTGCTCGCCGGGTCGCCCAGCTGGTCGAGCACCTGCTCGTAGCCCAGCCGGACGTCGTGGCTGACGTCGCCGCCACCCGGCAGGTTCACCTGGCTCGTCGCCGGCGGGTACCCGCTGGCGACCACCGTGTAGTCACCCTCGGGCAGATCGCTGACGACGTACTGGCCGTTCTCGTCCGTCCGGGCGACCGCGGCGACGTTGCCCTCGGTGTCCAGGACCGTGATCCGCGCGTCCGGCACCGGGCGTCCGCCGTCGGTGCGGGCGGTGCCGGCCAGCAGCACGGCGGGCGCGATCTCGACGTCCTGCTGCAGCACGCCACTGTCCGGCACGGTGATCAGCGACGCGACCGGGCGCATCCGGTCGGCGCTGGCCACCAGCGTGTAGGTGCCGGAGCTGACGCCGTTGAACAGGTACGCGCCCTGGGCGTCGCTGATCGCGGCCCCGGTGACCTCGCCACGCGAGTCGGTCAGCGTCACGGTGGCGCCGGCCAGCGGGGAGCCCGCGCCCGCCACCCGGACGACACCGCTCAGCTCGCCCGAGCCGACGAGCGTCAGGTCCAGGCGCGACGGCCCGTCGCCGACGACCACGCTGGCCGCCTGCGGCTGGTGCCCTGCCGCCGACACGATCAGCACGTACGCGCCGTTGCCCGGTGCGCCGATCGAGTAACCGCCGTCGGCGCTGCCGGTCGCCCGCGAGACCTGGCGGCCCCGCTGGTCGATGAGGGTCAGCGCGGCGCCGCCGACGGCCGTGCCGTCCTGACGGCGGATGGTGCCGGTGACGGGCTGGCCACCGGTGCCGAGCGCGTTGTCCGTCCCGGCGCTCGCGACCGCGTTCGTGATCGGCGCGGCCTGCGCGGCGAGCTGGTACTCGCCGTGCCCGTTGTTGTCACTCAAGGAATGCCTCCCTGTTCCGACCAGCACGGGTTCGCGGTCCTCCTCGAACGCGGCGTCCGCGTCCGCCCAGGTGTCCGCGTCCGCACCGGTCTTCGCGTTCTCGTCCGGCAGCAGCGCCTCACCGACCGGGTCGGACTGCGGCGCGGGCTGGGCCGGACCTCCTGCCAGCGGGATCTCCTTCATGAACGCCAGCACGATCGAGGCGAGCAACGCCACGGCACCGGCCACGTAGAAGACACCGTGCATCGAGTTGGTGAACCCGGTCAGGATCGGGATCTGCACCGCGTCGGGCAGGTTGTGCAGGCTGCTGGTGTCGGCCTGCAGCGCACCCAGCTGGCTCTGGTCGAAGCCGGGGGGCAGGTTGCCGCCGAACGCGTCGGCGATCTTGCCCGGCAGCAGGTTGAACAGGATGGTCAGGAAGACCGCGACACCCAGGGTGCCGCCCATCTGGCGGAAGAACGTGGCCGACGCGGTCGACACACCCATGTCGCGGCGCGGGCCGGCGTTCTGCGCGGCGATGATCAGCGTCTGCATGCACCCACCGAGGCCGAGGCCGATGAGCAGGGCGATGACCAGCGGCTGCCACAGCGGGCTGTTGTAGTGCACCTGCGCGTACAGCGCCGCGCCGATGGCGATCAGGACCGTGCCGACGACCGGCAGGATCTTGTAGCGCCCGGTCTTCGCGGTGATCCGGCCCGAGATCTGCGAACCGGTCATGATGCCCAGCACGAGCGGCAGCATCAGCAGGCCGGCCTGGGTCGGCGTGTAGCCGCGCACGACCTGGAAGTACAGCGGGATCATGCTGATCGAGCCGAACATGCCGATACCGACCAGCGTGCCGCCGCCGATCGCGACGCTGAACGTCGAGTTGCGGAACAGCCGCAGCGGGATCAGCGCCTCGTCCTTCATCACGTACTCGACGAAGAGGAAGAGCACGACACCGAAGGCGGCGACGGCGTAGCAGATCACCGCGGTGGTCGAACCCCAGCCCCAGGTGCGTCCCTGCTCGGCGACCAGGAGCAACGGCACCACCGCGATGGCCAGCGAGACCGCGCCGAACCAGTCGATGCGGTGGTCCTGCCGCTGGTGCGGCACGTTCAGCACCTTCGCCACGACCGCGAGCGCGAGGACACCGATCGGGACGTTGATCAGGAAGATCCAGCGCCACCCGTCGAGGCCGCCCAGGCTCTCGAAGTCGGAGAACAGGCCACCGAGCACCGGGCCGAGAACGGTCGCGCTGCCGAAGACCATCATGAAGTAGCCCTGGTACTTCACCCGTTCGCGGGCGGGCACCACGTCACCGATGATGGTCATGGCGAGCGACATCAGACCACCGGCGCCCAGGCCCTGGAAGGCCCGGAACGCGGCCAGCTCGTACATCGAGGTGGCGAACGTGCAGGCCGCGGAGCCGACGACGAACAACGCGATCGCGGTCAGGTAGAACGGCTTGCGCCCGTAGATGTCGGACAGCTTGCCGTACAGCGGCGTCGCGATGGTCGCGGTGATCAGGTAGGCCGTGGTGGCCCACGCCTGCTGGTCGAAGCCGTGCAGGTCGTTGGCGATCTTGACGATCGCGACGCTGACGATGTTCTGGTCCAGCGCCGCCAGGAACATCCCCAGCAGGAGTCCGCTGAGGATGGTCAGGATCTGTTTGTGCGTGAGGCGTGGGCCCTCGTCCGCGACGGCGCCCCCCGCGGGCACCGGTTGTTCTCGTGTGGAGCGTGTCATGCGTCGTCCCCCTTGCTGCGCGCCGAAACCTGATCGGCGAGTTGTGGAGCGTGGTGCTCGATCCCCGTGTTGAGCCGGTCCAGGAGCTTGTTCAGGACGCGGCGTTCGTCCTCCGGCCATTCGGCCAGCACTTCGGCCAGCCAGCGGTTGCGTTGCCTGCGGTTCTCTTCGAACACCCGCATCCCCTCCGTCGTCGGGGCCAGCAAGCAGGCCCGCCCGTCCTCCGGATCGGCCAGCCGCTCGACCAGGCCGTGCTGCACCAGTGAGCTGCTCTGCCTGCTGATGGTGGAGATCTCGGCGTGCAGCGCCTCGGCGAGCTTGCTCGTGCGCTGGGGCCCGTCGTGGATGAGCTGGAAGAGAATGGCGTACGCGGCGCGCTCGATACCGTCCGGCCCCAGCTTCGCCACCTGCGACTTCGCCTTGGTGAGCAGCCGCATGAAGCGGACGAGCTGAACACCCAGCTCATCGGCGATGTCGAGCTCGGTGTCCGTGAAGGCCGCTTCCTCGACGGGAGATGGCATGCCGGATCACTCTCTTCGTACGGGATGTCTTAATTGACCGAAGCAACTAGTTGCCCTGGTCAAGGATGCACCTGGACTAGTTGGTTGCGCCACTCAAATAACCGGCCGTGTGGCCGATGACACTTTAGTTGCCACAGGCAACTGAATTACACGTGCCTCGGACGAGGGCGGATGAGCCGAACACATTCCGGAAAATTTTTTCCGGAATGCGGACCTGATGCCCCTACCATAGATGCATGAGCACCGACGCTTTGCTGACGAAACTGCGCGCCGACCTGGGCAAGGACGCTGTTCTGACGGATGCGGACGTCACCGGCAGCTACTCCCGCGACATGATGCCGCTGGCACCTTCGGGCCGTCCGTTGGCGGTGGTGCTGCCCTCGGACGTCGAGGGCGTCCAGGCGGTGGTCCGCGCGTGCGCGGAGGCGGGGGTGCCGATCGTGCCGCGCGGGGCGGGCAGCGGGCTGTCCGGTGCCGCGAACGCCATCGACGGGTGTGTCGTCCTCGTGATGACCAAGCTGAACCAGATCGTCGAGGTCGACGCGGGCAACCGGCTCGCGGTGGTGCAGCCGGGCGTCGTCAACCTCGAGTTCCGTGACGCGGTGGAGAAGCACGGGCTGTTCTACCCGCCGGACCCGTCCAGCTACGACTGGTGCACGATCGGCGGCAACCTCTCCACCAACGCGGGCGGGCTGTGCTGCGTGAAGTACGGCGTCACCACCGACTCGGTGCTGGGCCTGGAAGTCGTCCTGGCCGACGGGTCGATCCTGAGGACCGGCCGCCGCACCGTGAAGGGCGTCGCCGGGTACGACCTGGCGCGGCTGTTCGTCGGCAGCGAGGGCACACTCGGCGTGATCACCCAGGCCACCGTGGCACTGCGACCACTTCCCCAGGCGCCCGGCACGCTCGTCGCCGGGTTCGACACCACCGAGGCGGCCGGCACCGCGGTGGCGCGCACCGTGCGCGAGGGCCTGGTGCCCTCACTGATGGAGATCATGGACGCCAGCTCCATCAAGGCGGCCGAAACGTACCTGAACACCGACCTCGGCGCGGGCTCCGACTGCCAGGCGCTCCTGCTGTGCCAGTCCGACTCGGGCGGCGAGGCCGCGCGGCGCGAACTGGCCGCGCTGGAGCAGATCTGCCAGGACTCGGGCGCGACGATGACGTACGCGACGGACGACCTGGCCGAGGGCCGCATGCTCATGCAGGCCCGCCGGGTGGTGCTGACCGCGCTGGAGCAGTACGGCGTGTGGCTGACCGACGACGTGTCGGTGCCGCGCACGCGCATCGCCGAGCTGATCGCCGGCTGCCAGCGGATCAGCGACGACGTCGGGCTGCGCATCGCCGTGGTCGGGCACGCCGGCGACGGCAACATGCACCCCACGATCGTCTACCAGCCCGACAACGAGGACGAGTTCACCCGTGCACGCAAGGCGTTCGACGCGATCCTCGACGTCGGCCTGTCCCTCGGCGGCACGGTCACCGGCGAGCACGGCGTCGGCAAGATCAAGAAGGAGTGGCTGGAGCGTGAGATCGGGCCGGTGGGCCTGCGCGTGCACCGGCAGATCAAGCAGGCCCTCGACCCCGGGAACCTGTTCAACCCGGGGTCGATGTTCTCGATGACCTAACGCTCGATGCGCGGGATCTGCTGGGTGACCTCGGAGTCCGACGGCTCCGAGGTCGCCGCGTGCTTCTTCTCGCGCCGCGCCCTGGCCCACTCGATGACGATCGGCACCACCGAGACCAGCACGATCAGGATGAAGATGGCCTCGATGTTGTTCTTGATGAACGAGATGTTGCCGAGCAGGTGACCGAGCGCGGTGATACCGCCGGCCCACAGGATGCCGCCGATGACCGTGTAGGTGAAGTACTTCTTCGGGTCCATCCGGCCGATGCCGGCGATCCAGGTGATGAACGTCCGCACGAAGGGCACGAACCGCGCCAGCACGACGGCCTTCGGGCCGTGCTTCTCCAGGAACGCGTGCGTCTTGTCGACGTACTCCTGTTTGAAGAACTTCGAATCCGGCCGCTTGAACAGCGCCGGCCCCGCCTTCCACCCGATCAGGTAACCGACGACGTTGCCCAGCAGCGCCGCGACGGTCACCAGGGTGCACACGAGCCACAGCGGCGTCTGGATCGAGCCCTGCGCCACGAACAGGCCCGCCGTGAACAGCAGCGAGTCACCGGGGAGCACCGGGAAGATGCTGCTCTCGATGAAGATGACCAGGCACAGCCCGACGATCACGTACGCGCCGAACTGGGTCAGCAGGTACTCGGGGTTGAACCACTTCGGCATCAGAGCGAGCGTGGTCGCGGTCTCGGCGAGAATCACAGCACAAAACGGTACAGGGTGACCCTGTGTGCATTATGTGGGCTCACAGGAGCGTGATGAGACCGATGACCGCGCCCGTCGCGAGACCCAGCAGGGCGGCCAGGCCGAGGACCCAGTGAACCGGCAGGTGACGCGCCTGCGGAACAGCCCGGCGCGGCATCGGTGGCGGCCCGGGCCGACGGCCGGCCGGGGGTTCGAGGGCCGCGCGCTCACGTTCCAGTGAGCTGGCGTCGGCTCCGGACAGCAGACCGAACTGCGGCCACCCGCCAGGAGGCGGCCCGGGGTGCGGCGCGCTGCGGGCCTGCGCCTGCAGCGCCTCGGCCAGCAGCCGTTCCGGATCCGTCGGCTCGCTCACCCTGCCCAGCGTAATCGGCGCCGCCGGAGGCCTGAAGGCGGAACGCCCGCCGAAGACGGCGGGCTGCCCGCGGGAAGGGGGACTCGCCGACGGGGAGCGTGTCAGGCGATCCAGGTGCCGTGGCGCAGGACGCGGGCGGGGCGCAGGTCGGCATCGAGCACCACCAGGTCCGCCGCGAGGCCCGTGCGCAGGGAGCCGAGCCGGTCGTGCAGGCCCAGTAGTTCGGCCGGGCGTCCCGAGGTGGCGCGGACCGCGTCGGGGATCGGCAGGCCGGCGCCCTTGACCAGGTTGCGGAACGCGGCGTCCATGGTCAGCGTGCTGCCCGCCAGCGATCCGGTGTCGGCCAGCGTCGCCACCCCGTCGCGGACGTCGACTTCGAGACGGCCCAGGTGGTAGCGGCCGTCGGCGGCGTCGGTGGCCGACATGGCGTCGGTGACGAGCGTCGTGCGGCCGCGGCCCGCGTACCGGGCCGCCAGGCGCAGCACCGTGGGGTGCACGTGGACCAGGTCGCAGATCAGCTCGACCGTGACGCGCTCGTCGTCCAGCAGCACGCCGATCGGGCCGGGTTCGCGGTGGTGCAGCGGCCGCATGCCGTTGAACAGGTGCGTCGCGACCGTGGCGCCCGCGTCGATGGCGGGCCGGATCTGCTCCTCGGTCCCGTCGGTGTGCCCGATCGCCGCGATCACACCGGACTCGGCGAGCTGCCGCACCGCGCGGACACCGCCGTTGAGCTCCGGCGCGAGCGTGACCATGCGCACCGCGCCGTGACCGGCCCGCAGCAGGGCATCGACGGTCGCCGTGTCGGGTTCGCGCAGGACCGCCGGGTCGTGGGCGCCGCAGCGCGCCGACGCGATGAACGGGCCCTCCAGGTGGATGCCCGCCAGTTCGTCGTCCTCGACCAGCTCGCGCAGCACCGCCATCTGGTCCACCAGGGTGCGGACCGGATCGGACACCAGGCTCGCCAGCATCGTCGTGGTGCCGTGCCTGCGGTGGGCCTTGACCGCGGTCGCGATCTCCTTCGCGTCACCGCTGGAGAACGATCCGCCACCGCCACCGTGGCAGTGCACGTCGACGAACCCGGGCACCACGTAGGAGCCGCCGACGTCGATCCGGTCGCCTGGCGGTGGCGTTCCGGTGCCGATGCCCGCGATCGCCCCGCCGGAGACCGCGAGCCACCCGTCCTCGACCAGCCCCTCGGGGAGCGCCAGCCTGCCGCCCGTCAGCACGAAACCCGTCACAGGCTCCAGCATATTGGTCTAAACCAGCTTAGGCACTCATGGCCTTCTGCAGAGCCTCCAGCGCGCGGCTCGCGGTGGACTTCACCGTGCCCTTGGAAATGCCCGCGACCTCGGAGATCTCGGCCTCCGAGAGCCCGCCGTAGTAACGCAGGACGAGTACCTCACGTTGCCGCGGCGGGAGCTTCGACAGGGCGTTGACCACCGACTGGTGCTCGCTGGACAACATGGCCAGGCTCTCCGCCGACCGGGCGTTGACCGCGTGCGGCGGGACGTACTCGCGGGCGGTCTTGCGGCGCCGCAGCACGCTGCGTGAGCCGTTGACGACGGCCGTGCGCAGGTACGCGACCGCGGCTGTCGCGTCCCGCAGCTTCCCCCAGTTCCGGTAGAGCCCGGTGAAGGCTTCCTGCACGACGTCCTCGGCTGTGGCCGGCTCGTCGACCAGCAGGATCGCCAGCCTGACCAGCCGCATCCGGTGGGTCTTGTACAGATCCTCCAGGGTCAGCGGCCCGGCAGGCTGGGCCGTCGCGGTTCCGGCCCCGTCCATGGTGCGCAAATGGCCGAGCGTGCGTTCGACGCTGCGCTCCGCGCTGCCCTCCGGCATGTACTCCCGCCTGTCCTCGGCACGAACGATGTCCACGTGCTGTACACGCGTGGACCAGCGTATCGGTTGATCTACTTCACCCGGTAGCGTGCGGAACAGCTACTCAACCGGAGGTGCGCGAATGGCTTGGTTCCTGGTGCAGACGGTCTACGACCAGGAGAAGTACGGGGCCGTGCGGCCGCGGCACCGCGAGTACCTCTCGAAGCTCGCGTCCGACGGCACGGTCGCGGTGGCAGGCCCGTTCGCGGACGACACCGGCGGCGCGATCCTCATCCAGGCCGAGGATGCCGACGCGTTGCAGGCGATCCTCGACGCCGACCCGTACGTCGTCGAGGGCGCGCTCGACGGGTTCACGGTCCGTGAGTTCAAGCCCGCGCTGGGCGCCTGGGTTCAGTAGACCCCGCCGAGCTTGGTGTGGTCCCAGCTGACGGTCTTCGTCGGGGTGAACACCAGCCCGACCCGTTTGGCCGCCTGCTGGGTGACCACGTCGGCGGCCAGTGAACCGCCGCCGTAGCGTTCCGCCATCGCCGAACCGATCTCGGCGACGGCCGGGGTGTCCTCGACGATCTCGACGTCGGCCTCGAACTGGACGCCACGCAGCTTGTCGTAGGTGTCCCCGGTCTCGATCAGCACGGTGGCCTGCGGCAACCGGCTGAGGTTGGCGACCTTCTGGGACTTGCGGTACGTCCACGTCGCCACGCCCTCGCCCCTCGGCACGTACCAGAGCGGGGCGAGGTGCGGGCGGCCGTTGGGGTTCATCGTGGCCACGTTGATGACCTTCTGCCCGGCGACGAAGGCGAGCACCTCGCCGGGGGTCATCCTGATCAGGTCACGGCGGGACATGCGGGCTCCTATCGGGTGGCTGCCCGTCCACCATGCCCTGTCACGGATGCCTCGCGCGCACCGCGTGCCTTGATGTCCTCCAGCGCTTCCCGGTCCGCGGACGGCAGGAGGCCGCGCGCGCCCAGCTCGACGATCGGCGGCAGGAACGACCGGACGGCCTTGAGCAGGCCGACCCACTTCGGCACGTGGATGACGCGGGCGCGCTTGAGGACACCCGCCTCGATCTGGTCCAGCGCGACGTTCAGCGGGTAGGTCTTGCCGAGCAGACCGGGCATGCCGGCGCGCATCTTGCCGAAGACCGGGTGCGCGTCGGCGCTTTCGACCAGGTCGGTGCGGATCCAGGTCGGGTGCGCGACGCCGACCTTGACGCCCAGGTGCGCGACCTCGGCGCGGAGGCTGTTGCTGAACGCCTCGACACCCGCCTTGGCCGCGGCGTAGTTCGCCATGCCGGGCGCGTGGGTGATCGCGGCGAGCGAAGAGATCGCCAGCAGGTAGCCCTTGCGCTCGATGACGTGCGGCAGCGTGACGCGGAACGTGCGCCACACGCCGAGCAGGTCGACCTCGATGACCTTCTCGAACGCGGCCGGATCGACCGAGCGCACGAAGCCGGTGGTGGCGATCCCCGCGTTGGCGATGACGATGTCGATGCCGCCGAAGTGCTCGACGACACCCGCCGTGGCCTTTTCCAGCGCCGCCCAGTCGGTGACGTCGGCTTCCCAGGCCCTCGCCGAGTCGCCGATGCGCTCGGCGACCCTGCGCTGCTCGTCGGCTTCGAGCCCGACGAGGGCAACCTTGGCGCCGCGGGCGGCGAGCCGCTCGGCGAGCCCGGCGCCAATGCCGCGCGCAGCTCCGGTGATGAGCACGACCTTGCCTTTTACGTTGGCCATGAGCGGACCCTACCGCAATCTACCGCGAGTAAGCTACTCCCGAGTAGGAGGTGTCCAGCCAGCGCACCCAGGGATGCGCACGTTCATTCCTCACCCGAACGGGTAAATTCCGGCCCGCCGTTCCCCCTGATCTCCGTCCGGCACATCTTGATCGGCATACAACGTCCGCGACCTCCCGGTCGGCCTTTGCGGACATTCCGCGCGCGGGCGCGAACCCTCGTTCAACCCTCGACGGAGGTCCCGGACCGGCCATCCGGCCGTTACCCCGTAGCCACCCGGAACCCACCGGCAACCTTGCCTTCCCCTGCTTCGCTCATAGCGATGCCGCCAGAGGGAAGGGGATCCCGGTGTCTGATTTGGACTCCGACCGGAAGTGGATCGAGGCGACGACGCTGGGTGATCTACTCGACCGCCGGGCGGCTGAGCATCCACAACGGACGGCCCTGAGCTTTCCGGGAGTGGAACTCACCTTTCGCGAACTGGCCGAGCGGGCCGACCATTTCGCCCGCGGCCTGCTGACCTGCGGCCTGCGCGCCGGGGACACGGTCGGGGTGCTCATGTCGAACTGCCCGGACGCGATCGCGGTCGTCTTCGGCGCGATGAAGATCGGCGTGGTCCCCGTCCCGGTCAACGCCCGCTTCAAGGGCTACGAACTCGGGATCGTGGTCCGGCACTCGGCGATGCGGTTGTTGGTCACCCACGGTCCGGACGGCGCGGGCCCGGACTTCCCGGCGCTGCTCGGCGAAACCTTCCCCGGGCAGGCGGGCGCCGGGCTGGCGGGAACCGCGGTCGAGCGGGTCGTCGTGCTCGGTGACCCGGCCCCCGCGCCGTTCCTGTCCGAAGAGGAGTTCGCCGAGCTGGCCGGCCGGGCCGATCCGGCTGAGGTCCGGCGGCGGCAGGAACTGGTGCGCGTGCGGGACACCGCGATCGTCATGTACACCTCGGGAACGTCGGCGAGCCCGAAGGGCGCGATGCTCAGCCACGAGGCGATCACCAGGTACGCCGCGGGTCTCGCCCGCACGCGGTTCTTCCTGGTCCCCGAAGACCGGGTGTGGACACCGTTGCCGCTGTTCCACATCGGCGGGCTCGCCTTCGCCTTCGCCACCGTCCACGCCGGCTGCACCTACTGCCACGCCGGCGTCTTCAAGCCCGCCGACGCGCTGGACGACCTGGAACGGCAACGGGCGACCGTGGTGCTCGTGGGGTTCGAGACCATCTGGCTGCCGGTGGTGAACCAGCCGGACTTCGCCCAGCGTGATCTCGCCTCGATCCGGGCGGTGATGTGCGTCGGGGTGCCGGAACGGTTGCGGGACATGGCGTCCCGGTTGCCACACGCGACCCAGGTTTCGTGCTTCGGGATGACCGAGGCGTCGTCCTTCCTCGCGCTGAACCACCTGACCGACTCCTTCGACCAGCGCACCGGCACGGGCGGGCACCCACTGCCCGGGATGGAGTGCCGGGTGGTCGATCCGGCCACCGGTGCCGACCTTCCGCCGGGCACTGAGGGAGAGCTGCTCTTCCGCGGCAGCAACTGTTTCGACGGCTACTTCCGCGATCCGGAACTGACCGCCAGCGTGTTCGACGAGGAGGGCTGGTTCCACACGGGCGATGTGGCCACCCTCGATCCCGAAGGCCGCGTCACCTTCGTCAGCAGGGTGAAGGACATGCTCAAGGTCGGCGGGGAGAACGTCTCGGCCGTCGAGGTGGAGGACTACCTGTTGCGGCATCCCGCGGTCGCCATCGCGCAGGTCGTCAGCGCCCCGGACGCCCACTACGTCGAAGTGCCCGCGGTCTACATCCAGCTCGCGCCCGGCGCGGCGGTGACAGAGCAGGAGATCATCGACTTCTGCCTGGGCAGCATCGCGACGTTCCGGGTGCCCAGGTACGTGCGGTTCGTCACCGAGTGGCCGATGTCCGGAACGAAGATCAAGAAGTACGTGCTGCGCGAGTGGATCGCGGCCGAGCTGGCCGAGGCGGGCATCACCGAGGCACCACGACTGCGGCCGCCGGCCCTGCACAGCGACGTGAGCCCGGCATGAGCGAACTCGCGTCGATGCTGCGCGGCCGCGCCCGTGCGGCGCGCGACGGTGACCCGGTGGCCGCGGTGCTCCAGCTGCCGCGCGGCCGGTCCGGGTACGCCCGGTACGAGCGGGTGCGTGCCGCGGGTGACCTGGTGCGCGGGCGCGGCAGGCTGTACATGAGCGCGTCACACGCGACGTGCGGCGAGGTGCTGCGCGGCAGGCAGTTCGGCGCGGTGCCGACCGCCGCGGCGAAACTGCGCCTGACCCCGCCACGTGGTCAGCGCAGCGCACTGCTGGTCCACCCGCTCGACGACTCGTTCGCCTCGGTCGACCCGCCCGAGCACACCCGGCTGCGCAGGATCGTCGCGCCGTGGTTCACCACCGCGGCCATGAAAGCGCGTGCGGGGTTCGTCGAGCGGGTCGTCGAGGACGAGCTCGACCGCCTGGACCGGCCCGGCACGGTCGACCTGATCGACGAGTTCGCCCTCCGGGTGCCGAGCCGGGTGATCTGCGAACTGCTCGGCCTGCCGCCCGCGGACCACGAGCGGTTCTGCCGGTGGGGCCTGGAGTTCGGCACGCTCGTCGACGGCGCACGCAACCCCGGTGAGGTGCGCCGCACCCGGACGCTGCTCAGCGAGATGGCCGACTACTTCGATGGCCAGGCCGCGCTGCGCCGCCGCGAGCCCGGCCGGGACGACCTGCTGGAGGTGCTGGTCCGGGCCGTCGATCAGGGCGAGATGACCGAGGCCGGGATGCTCGCGACCGCCGAGGCTCTGCTCATCGGCGGGTTCGTCACCACGTCCAACATCATCGGCAACGCGGTGGTGGCCCTCGACGCGGCTCCCGGGCAGCGGGAGGAGTTCCTCTCCGCGCCCGGCCAGGCCGCGCGAGTGGTGGAGGAAGTCCTCCGGCTCGACGCGCCCGCCCAGTACAGCGTCCGCGTCGCGAACGAGGCGGTGACCCTCGCCGGCGTGGACCTGCCCGCGGGAAGCGTGGTGGTGACCCTGCTCGCCGCCGCGAACCGGGACCCCGGGGTGTTCGCGGATCCGGCGCGCTTCGACTTCACCCGGCCGAACGTCCGTGACCACCTGTCGTTCGCGGCGGGCGTGCACTACTGCATCGGCGCCGGCCTCGCGCGGCTGGAAGGAGAGATCGCCCTGCGTTCCCTGTACTCACGATTCCCCCGGTTGAGCCAGGCGGGCCGGGCACGGTACTGCCCGTCCCGCGTCATCCGCGGTCCGCGGCTGCTTCCGGTCACGACGCGAGGTGCACGATGACCGCATTGCGCACGCTCGCCGAGAAGCGGGGGCGCGACCTCGGCCAGGTCGTCACCGGCGCGCTGGACTACCTGACCGGATGCCGCCGCCCGGACGGTTCGATCGCCGAGGACCCGGCCATCCGGATCTTCCAGGACTGGGACTCGGTGAACGCCCTCAAGGCCATCGGGCTGTGGCCGGAGTTCGCCACCGGCACGCACCGGCGGACCGCCGAGGCCATCATGGATTTCCTGCGTGCGCGGGAAAAACCCACTGGAATGCTGAGCTGGGGTGTGCTGGCGACCGGGCCCGCCGACTACTGCACGGAAACCAGCAGCGAATACGTCACGGCGCTCACCCTGGCCGGTCGCGGCGCGGAGTGCGGCGCCAAGGCGTCGTTCCTGCGGGCCAGGCAGTTGCCGTCGGGACCGTGGGCGGAGGTGCACCCGCACATCCCGCAGGCGTTCCAGACCGAGCCGTCGGTGACCGGGTTCGCCGCGATGGCCCTCACCGGCCTCGACCAGGAGCCGCGGTACCTCGACGAGATGCTCGCCTTCCTCGCCGGACGGCAGCAGCCGGACGGGCACTTCGGCATCAACTGGTACTACTACGGCACCTACTACTACCTGATGGCCCCTGCCGTGGCCGCGCTCGCCGAGTTCGGCCACCTGACCGCCGTGGCGCGGGCCAGGGACTTCGTGTTGTCGCAGCAGCGCCAGGACGGCAGCTGGTTCGACCAGATCGACGAGTTCGGCGACTACTCCTCGCCCGAGCAGCACACCGCCATGGCGCTGGAAACCCTGGCCCACGCCGGCGTCGGCGTGGGGGAGCCCGCGGTCGCGCGTGGCGTGGACTGGTTGCTGGGGCGCGTCCGGCCGGACGGCGGTTGGCGCGGCGGCCGCTACCCCTACCCGGACACCGACAGCTACCGCGGATTCCACGCGACACAGGACGTTTTCACCACCGCGCGCGCGATGTCCGCGCTGAAGCTCCTCGACGGGCTGGAGGCCTGATGACCCACTCCACTGACCAGATCGCCATCATCGGCATCGGGTGCCGTCTGCCCGGCGGGGCCACCGGCCCGCGGACGCTGTGGCGGCTGCTGGAGGACGGCGTCGACGCGGTCGGCCCGGTGCCGGAGGGCCGGTGGGACGTCGACCGCTACTACTCGCCGCGAGCCCAGCAGCCCGGCCGGATCAGCGCCCGCGAAGGCGGCTTCCTGTCCGAAGTGGACACCTTCGACGCCGCGTTCTTCGGCATTTCCGCCAGGGTCGCCGAGCAGATGGACCCACAGCAGCGGCTCATGCTCGAAGTGGCCTGGGAGACCCTTGAAGACGCCGGGACCGTGCCGGACCGGCTGGCCGGTGCCAGTGCCGGTGTCTTCCTCGGCGCGTGCAGCCAGGACTACGGCGCGCTCCAGTCGTCGCCGGGCGAGGTCAGCGGCCTGGGGGCGCATTCGGCGACGGGCACGTTCATGAGCATCCTGTCCAACCGCCTGTCCTACACGTTCGACCTGCGTGGTCCGAGCATGACCATCGACACCGCCTGCTCGTCGTCGCTCGTCGCGGTGCACCTCGCGGTGGAGAGCCTGCGGCGCGGGGAGTGCGGAATCGCGCTGGCCGGTGGCGTCAACCTGATGCTCACCCCCCAGTTCGGGATCGCGCTCAGCCAGGCGGCGATGTTGTCCCCGGACGGCCGGTCCCGTGCCTTCGACGCGGCGGCCAACGGGTACGTCCGCGGTGAGGGCGCCGGGATGGTCGTGCTCAAACCGCTGGAGCAGGCCCTGCGTGACCACGACCGCGTCTACGCCGTGATCCGCGGCAGCGCGGTGAACCAGGACGGGCGCACCCAGGGCATCACAGTGCCCAGCGGCGAGGCGCAGGCCGCCAACTTCCGGCTGGCGCTGGAACGCGCCGGGGTCGCGCCCGGCGAGGTGGGCTACGTCGAGGCGCACGGCACGGGCACCCCGGTCGGTGACCCGATCGAGGCCGCCGCGCTCGGCGAGGTGCTGACCGGCGGGGCCGCCGACCGACCGGCCGCCCTCATGGGTTCGGTCAAGACCAACATCGGCCACCTCGAAGCGGCCGCCGGGATCGCCGGTCTCATCAAGGCCGCCCTGTCCGTCCACCACCGCCGGGTGCCACCCAGCCTGCACTTCACGGCCGGGAACCCGGACATCGACTTCGACCGGCTGCGGCTCGACGTCCCCACGACGGCACGGCCGTGGCCGTCCGGCTACGAGCGGGCGATCGCCAGCGTCAACTCGTTCGGGTTCGGCGGCACCAACGCCAACGTGGTGCTGGAAGGCCCGCCCCCGGCCGGTTCCGCGCCGCGGGTGACCGGTCAGCCGGCCGTGCTCACGTTCAGCGCGCGCAGCGAAGCCGCCTTGCGCGAACTGGTGGCTGCCCACGCCGACCGGCTCGACGCGGACCACCCCGTGCTCGACGAACTGGGCGCGGCACTGGCCCTGCGACGCGGTCACCACCGGTTCCGGCTCGCGGTGGCCGCCGACACCGCGGGCGAGGCCGCCGGGAAGCTCCGCGAACACCTCGCGGGCGGCTCGCCCGCGAGTGTCGTCGCGGGAACCGCCGCACCGTCCCGGACCGGGCGGGTGGCCTTCCTGTTCAACGGGCAGGGGCCGCAGTGGTACGCGATGGGACGGACACTGCTGGAGACCAGCCCGGTGTTCCGGGACAAGATCATCGAATGCGACGAGGTCGCCCGGCCCTACCTCGGCTGGTCCATCCTCGAAGCCCTCACCGCCGACGAGGAGTCCTCGCGTGTCGGCGAGACGCACTGCCTGCAGCCGACCATGTTCGCGCTGCAGGTGGCGCTCGCCGAACTGTGGAAGAGCTGGGGCGTGACCCCGGACGCGGTGGCCGGGCACAGCATGGGTGAGATCGCCGCGGCCCACCTCGGCGGCGCGCTCGACCTCGGCCAGGCGCTGCGGGTGATCTGCACCCGGGCGCGCATCCAGGAGAAGGCCGACCCCTCCGGCGGGATGATGTTCGTCGCGCTGCCCAGGGACGAGGCCGAGGAGCTGTGCGAGAACCACCCCGGCCTGCTGTGGGTTTCCGCGGAGAACAGTTCCGGAGCGACGACGCTGTCCGGCAGGCGCCCGGTGCTCGAGCGGGTCGAAGCCGAGCTGCGTGAGCGCGACGTCTTCGCCCGGCTGCTCAAGGTGAACTGCGCCTGCCACAGCCAGGACATGGACCCGCTGCGGGACGAACTGCTGACCGAGATCGCCGGGGTGACCGGTTCTCCGGCGACGATCCCGATCTACTCGACCGTGACCGGTGAGCGGATCGAGGGCACCGAACTGGACACCGGCTACTGGTGGCGCAACTTCCGGCAACCGGTCCTGTTCGCGCCCGCGATCCGGTCCATGCTCGCCGAGGGCATCGACACGTTCGTCGAACTCAGTCCGCATCCGGTTCTGGTCAACTCGCTGCGGGAGGTGTTCGGCGAACGCGGCGCCGACGCCGTCGCGATTCCCACCCTGGCGCGGAACAAGGACGACTGGGAGCGGTTCCGGTCCGCGTTCGCCACGCTGTACGCGTCCGGGTACCAGCCGGACTGGGCGGCGCGCTACCCGGACGGGGCACCGGTGCTCGACCTGCCCGGCAACCCGTGGGTCCGCGAGCGGTACTGGAACGAGAGTGCCATCTCGTGGCAGTACCGGGCGGGCGGGCAGACCCATCCGGTGCTCAAGCGGGTCGACGGTCCGAGGCCGTCCTGGGAGATCGACTGGAACGACCACCGGCTGTCCTGGGTCCACGAGCACGACGTGCTCGGTTCCGTGATCGTGCCCGGCGCCACCTACGTCGAGGCCGCCCTCGCCGCGGCTCAGGAGGTGACCGGTCAGGCGTGCGCGCTGGAGTACGTCGCGTTCGAGCGGGCCTGCGTGCTCGACGGTGAGCCACAGCTGAGCCGTCTGGAGATGGATCCGGACACCGGCACGTTCGAGTTCCACCAGCGTCCGGCGCGGGGACAGAACTGGGTGCGCAACGCGCGGGGCCGCTTCCACCCGGCCGGGCCGACGCGGGAGGAGACCGTCGACCTCGACTCCATCCGCGCGCGGTGCACGGCTTCCCACAAGGCCGTGGACGTGTACGGCGAACTGCAGCGACGGGGCTACGCCTACGGGCCCGCCTTCTGCGGTATCGCCGAGCTGCACACCGGCAGCGGTGAGGCGCTGGCGCGGATCAAGGCCCCACGGGTCCTGCGCAACCGCCTCGCGGGTCACCTCATGCATCCGGCCGTCCTCGACGCGTGTTTCCAGAGCGCGATCCTGCACCCGGCCGACGGCGACACCGCGCTGCTGCCGTTCCGCTACCTGCCGACCGGGATCGACGCGGTGCGCGTGCACGGACCGCTCGCCGGCGCGGAGTGGTGCCACACCGTCGCCCACAAGCACGACGGCAGCGGCCTGTCGGTCGACGTCCGGGTGTTCGACGCGCGGGGACGGCTGCTGGCCGAGTTCGCGCCGTTGACCGGCAAGGTCGTGCCGGACGAGGACGCCGCCTCGGATCGTGCCCTGTCCGGTGACCTGTACCGGTTCCGCTGGGAGCGCCAGGACACCGGCCGGAACCTGCCCAGCGCGGTCCGGTCGGCGCCGCTCCAGCTGTGCGAGCGCCTCGGGCCGCTGCAGCGGGAGTACGCCGTCCGCTACGGCCGGGACCGGTACAAGACCGGTTACCAGCACCAGGTCCGGCGACTGGCCTCGGGATACGTGGCGGACGCCCTCCGGCGGTTCGGCCAGGAACTCGCACCGGGCACGGTGGTGGCTCCCCGCGAGCTGCCCGGACTGCTTCCGAAATACCGGACAGCCGTCGCCGGGCTGGTCCGGTTCCTCGCCGAAGACGGCCTGCTCCGCGAGGAGGACGGCCATTTCCACGTCGAAGCGGACCCCGTCGAGCCGCCGGACTGGGCGGACGTGCTGCGGGAGCATCCGTCGTGCGTGTGGGAGCTGAACCTTCTGCGCCGCACGGGTTCGCGCCTGCACGACGTGCTGACCGGGCAGACCGATCCGCTGGAGCTGCTGTTCCCGCAGGGCTCCGGGGCCGACGCCGAACCGGTCTACCAGACCTCTCCCATCGCCCGGTTCCACAACCGGTTGCTCAAGGAGGCGGTGGACCAGCTGGTCCGCGACGCCGCTCCCGGCCGGACCGTGCGGGTGCTGGAGGTGGGTGGCGGCACCGGCGGGCTGACCGCGAGCCTGTTGCCCGCCCTGCCCCCGGACCGGTGCGAGTACGTGTTCACCGACGTCTCACCGGCCTTCGTCGCCGGTGCGCGGGAGCGGTTCCGGGACTACGGCTTCGTCGACTACCGGACCCTGGACCTGGAGAACGACCTCGAAGCGCAGGGCCTTCGCCCCGCCTCGTTCGACCTCGTGGTCGCCGCCGACGTCGTGCACGCCACCGCCGACCTCAAGCGGACCCTGCTCGGGTTGCACGAGGCGTTGGCGCCCGGCGGGATACTGGCGCTGCTGGAAGCCCTGCCCGGCAACCGGTGGCTCGACCTGACCTTCGGCCTCACCGACGGCTGGTGGTCGTTCCGCGATCTGTCGGTGCGCACGGACGGACCGCTGCTCCCGGCGGCGAGCTGGCAGCACCTGCTCACCTCGGTCGGCTTCGACGAGGTGGCCGCGACCGGCGACGACGGACCGGGCAGCCAGGCCGTGCTCCTCGCCCGCGCCGCCGGATCGGTCGAACAAGCTCCACCGCCCGCGATGGAGGGCACCTGGCTCATCGTGGACGGCGGCGACGAGCTGGCGTCCCACCTGGCCGCCCGCATCACCGCGCTGGGCGGCTCGCCGGTGGTGGTCCCCTCCTCCGGGGCGGACGGCGAATACCGGCAGCTGCTGGAGTCCCTGCGACCACGGGCGATCGTGCAGTTCGGCACCGCCGGCCGCGATCCGGTGGGCGCGGCGATCGACGACGCGGCGACCACCGTCGCACTGCTGCGTGCGGTCGAAGAAGCCGACACCGACCGGCCCCGGTGTTTCGTGCTCACTCGCGGCACGCACGCGTTCCGCAACCCGTCGGTCCGGCTGGGCGGCTCGGCCGCCTGGGGCATCGGTACCGTCGCCGGGCTGGAGCTGCCGCACACCGAGTTCACCGTCATCGACCTCGACCCCGGCTCGGACGACGTGGACTCCGTGCTGGCGCAGTTGTGCATCGACGACGCGGAAGGCCAGGTCGCGCTGCGGGCGGGCGAGCGGTTCGTCCGCCGTCTGGTGCCCCTGCCCGCCACCGAGGTCGAGACGCCGGTCGACGGCCGCGAACTACCCGAGGGGCAGCGGTTCGCGGTGGGCATCGGCCAGGCGGGCGCGCTGGACGAACTGGGGTTCCACGCGGCCGAGCGAGCCGCGCCGGGTGCCGGGCAGGTCGAGGTGCGGGTGGTGGCCGCGGGCCTGAACTTCCTCGACGTGATGACCGCGCTCGGGCAGGTTCCGCCGCTCGACTCCGCAGGCGGGCTCCGGTTCGGCGCCGAATGCGCGGGCGTGGTCACCCGGGTCGGCCCGGACGTGGACGGGGTCAGCGTCGGCCAGCCGGTGATCGCGGTGTGCGCCGAGCAGGGAACTCTCGCCTCGCACCTGGTCGTCGACGCCCGGTGCGTCGTGGCCAAACCGGACTCGCTCGGGTTCGAGGAGGCGGCGGGAATGCCGATCGCCTTCCTCACCGCCTGGTACGCGCTGCACGAACTGGCCCGCGTGCGGGCGGGCGAACGGGTGCTGATCCACTCCGGCACCGGCGGCACCGGCCTGGCGCTGGTGCAGCTGGCCGTCCTCGCGGGCGCCGAGGTGTTCGCGACCGCGGGCTCCCCGGAGAAACGTGAGTTGTTGCGGGCGCTCGGTGTGCGGCACGTGATGGATTCGCGGTCGCTGGACTTCGCCGACCAGGTGCGCGCGGCCACCGGCGGCGAGGGCGTGGACGTCGTGGTGAACTCGATAGCCGGTGACGCGGTCGCGCGCGGGCTCGCCTCTCTGGCGTCCTACGGCCGGTTCGTCGAGCTGGGCAAGCGTGACCTGCTCGCGGACGCCCCGATCGGCCTGCGCCCGTTCCTGAACAACCTGTCCTACTTCGGTTTCGACCTCCGGCAACGCCTCGCGGACCGTCCGGACGAGGTCCGCGAGGCCCTGACCGGGTTGCTGGACCTCGTGCGGCAGGGGCGGCTGCACCCGCTGCCGTACCGGGTGTTCCCGCCCGCCGAGACGACATCCGCGTTCCGCCGTCTCGCCGCCGCGCGCCACATCGGCAAGCTGGTGGTGGCCATGGACGAGCACGAGGTTCCCGTCCAGCCCGTGCCTGCCCCCGAGGGGCCGCGGGGCACCTGGCTGGTCACCGGTGGCCTGGGCGGTTTCGGCCTCGCCATGGCGGAACAGCTGGTCGCCGACGGCGTGCGCAGCCTGGTGCTGGCCGGGCGTTCCGGAGCGTCCAGCGACACCGCGGTGGCGGCCGTGGACAAGCTGCGCGCGGCCGGTGCCGAGGTGGTCACCGCCGCGGTCGACGTGACCTCCCGCGCGGAACTGGCCGCGTTGCTGGACCGCGTCGACCGGGAACTGCCCCCGCTGCGCGGAATCCTGCATGGCGCGATGGTCCTCGACGACGGGGTGCTCACCGACCTCGACCGGAACCGGATGGCGACGGTCGTCGCGCCGAAGGCGCTCGGGGCGTGGCACCTGCACGAGCTGACCGCGGACCGGCCGCTGGACGCCTTCGTGTTGTTCTCGTCCGCGACGTCGATGCTCGGCAACGCGGGACAGGCCAACTACGCCGCGGCGAACGCCTTCCTGGACCACCTCGCCGAAGCCAGGCGAGCCGCCGGGCTGCCCGCGCTCGCGGTCAACTGGGGCGCGGTGGCCGACGCGGGGTACGTGGCCCGGCACGGCGACGTGGCCCGCAAGGTGGCCGCGACGGGCATGCGGGCCTTCCCGGTCGCCGACGCCTACCGCGTGCTCGACCTGCTCCGCCGTGGTTCGCACGCCCAGGTGGGCGTGCTGCCGACCGACTGGAACCGGTTCCTCGCCCAGTATCCGGTGGTACCGCCGCGGTACGCCCACGTCGCCGACGGCACCGGAGACGACGGCACGAACGGTGGCGGCCGCGACAGCGACAAGCCGCTGCGGCACCGGCTCGGCACCATCAGCGGGCAGGCACGGGAAGGGCTGATGAAGGAGGCGCTGTCGGCGAAGGTGGCCGCCGTGCTCGGCATCCCCCTGGACGCGCTGGATGACCGGATGCCGCTGATGGACTACCTGGATTCGCTGCTCGCCGCGGAGATCAGCTCGTGGATCGAGCGGGAGTCCGGCGTCAAGGTCACCATCATGGAGCTGATGAAGGGCCCGACCGTGGTGGAGCTGTCGGGGCGCCTGCTCACCCGGCTGGACGAGAAGGTGGCGCGCTAGTGGGCGCCGAAGAGTTCGCGGTCGTGCTGCCCCGCAGCGGGATCGCGCTGCGGGGCAAGCGCTCCGGCCGGCCGGACGGTGTCCCGGTGCTCTGCCTGCACGGCTGGCTGGACAACTGCGCAAGTTTCGACCAGCTCGCCGAGCGGATGCCGGGCACGGTGGACCTGCTCGCGGTGGACCTGCCCGGACACGGCCTGTCGGACCCGATCCCGTCCGCCACCTGTCACTACCTCGACTACGCGGCGTGCGTGCTGGAGCTCGTGCAGGACCTGGGGTGGCAGAACTTCCACCTGATCGGGCACTCACTGGGCGGAGCGCTGTCCTCACTGGTCGCGGGGCTGCACCCGGAGAAGATCCTCCGGCTGGTCCTGCTGGACGCCATCGGCCCGCTGTCGGCGAGTCCGGCGGACACCGTCGAGGCCATGGCCGGCTATCTCACGACCTACCTGTCGGACACCGCGCACCCGGTGTACCCGAGCAGGGCCAAGGCGGTCAAAGCGCGGGTCCAGCTGGCCGACATCCTGCTGGACACGGCGCAGACACTGGTGGAACGCGGTCTGCGGGAGGTTCCCGGCGGCTACTCGTGGCGCCACGACGTGCGGTTGAAACGGTCGATCCCGCGGACGTTCACCGAGGACCAGGTCCGGGCGTTCCTGCGCACCATCACGGCGCCCACGCTGCTGGTCCGCGCGGAACGGACGGCACTGGTCGAAAGCTTCTACCCCGGGCGCATCGACAGCGTGCCGGATCTGCGGACGGTCACCGTGCCCGGCGGCCACCACGTGCACATGGAGAACCCGGTGCCCGTCACGAACGCGGTGCTGGAGTTCCTCGGTCTCGGCTGACCACGGTGCCGGAGAGGACGGGCGCGTCCCGCCTCTCCGGCACCGTCGTGTGGAACTCCAGTTCGCCGTCGCCGGTCCAGATCCCGGTGCGCAGGACGTCGCCGGGGAACACCACGCCGGTGAACCACGCGACGTAACGTCCGAGCGCGTCCGGGTCGCCGTCCCACACCGCGTCCACGATCGCCTTGGCCACCATCCCGTAGGTGCACCCGCCCTGCAGGAACGGGCGCTCGAAACCCGCAGCCGTGGCCGCGGCCGGAACGACGTGCACCGGGTTGCGGTCCCCGCACATCCGGTAGAGCAGCGCCTGTTGTGGCTGCGTCGGTACGTGCAGCACCAGGTCGGGCTCCCGGTCCGGCCGACGGGGGCGCCGGTGCGGGTACCCGGGCCCGCCGAACCCGCCCTCACCCGCCGCGCGGATGTCACACACCGACGTGAACAGCGGCTGGTCGTCCGGCCCGACAGCCTCGGTGCGCTGCACCAGCACCGCGGCGTTGCCGGTGTCGTGCACCGCGTCGATGGTGGTCTCGGTCCGCAGCTCGCCGCGGGCCGGGACCGGCCGGTGCGACACCAGCTCCTGGCGGGCGTGCAGCAACCGGCCGAGCCTGAGCGAGAGTCCGGGAAAGCGGATCTCCGGCGGTTCCGGGTGGTAGTGCTCCGCCGCGGCCACCCCGAACACGGCGGGGACCGTCATCGCGAACGTCGGCAGCACGACGAGGTCGTCTTCGTGCAGGTACCGCAGCTGACGCGGGTCCACCGGGTCGGCATCGGGGCCGAGCAGGGCGAGCTGGTACTGCAGCACGTCCCGGACCGACCACACGAACGTCGAAGCGGGCAGCCGGAGACTTCGCACGCGTGCGGGATCGACAGTCACGACCGCTGCTACTGGGAGGCGTCGTCGAGCTGGGCGAGGTCCGTTTCGGTCAGCCGCAGCTCCACCGAGGCGATCAGGTCGGCCAGCTGCTCCTCGTTGCGGGCGCTGGCGATCGGCGCGGCGACCGTCGGCTGGGCGGCCAGCCACGCCAGTGCCACGGCGGCGGGCGTGGTCGAATGCGCGGCCGAGATGTCGTCGAGCGCCTCCAGCACCCGCTCGCCGCGGTGGTCCAGGTACGCGACCGCGCCCTCGGCGCGCGGGCTGCCGCCGGCCTCGCGCGAGCGGTACTTGCCCGTCAGGAAGCCCTTCGCCAGCGCGAAGTACGGCAGCGTGGCCAGCCCCTCCTTCGCCACGAGCGGGGCCAGTTCCTGCTCGTACCCGCGCTCGACGAGGTTGTAGTGCGGCTGCACGGCGGCGTACCGCGCGAAGCCCTCCCGGTCCGAGATGGACAGCGCCTCCGCCAGGCGCGAAGCGCTGTAGTTCGACGCGCCCAGGTAACGCACCTTTCCCGCCCGCACCAGCTCGTCGAAGGCACCCAGCGTCTCCTCCAGTGGTGCGTCGGCGATGTCGCGGTGCGCGTAGTACAGGTCGATGTGATCGGTCCGGAGCCGGCGCAGCGAGTCCTCCGCGGCCTCGCGGATGTTCTTCGCCGTCACGCCGGGGCGCTTGTCCCAGCTGCCCACCTTGGTGGCGATGACGATGTCGTCGCGGCGGCCGCGGCGGGCCAGCCAGTTGCCGATGATCGTCTCCGACTCGCCGCCCGAATTGCCGGGAACGCGCGCCATGTAGGCGTCCGCCGTGTCGACGAAGTTGCCGCCCGCGGCCGCGTAGGCGTCGAGGACGGCGAAGGAACGCTCCTCGTCGGCGGTCCAGCCGAACACGTTCCCGCCGAGGTTGAGGGGGTAGACCTCGAGATCACCGATTTTGGCCATGCATCCAACGTAGAGGAATGCGGGGACCACCCGCCGTGGTTGACACGTTCATGGCTATCGAACTCGGCAAGATCGGTATCTGGGCCGGCTGGCCCGCGCTCAACGCGGACGTGGCACGCGAAGTCGAATCGCTCGGTTACGGTGCGATCTGGATCGGCATGTCGCCGGACGGGCAGCTGACGCTCGTCGACGAGCTGCTGGACGCGACCGAGAACATCAAGGTCGCCACCGGCATCGTCAACATGTGGAAGGACGACGCGGCCACCGTCGGCGCGTCCTGGCACCGGATCGAGGCGAAGCACCCGGGTCGGTTCCTGCTCGGCGTCGGCATCGGCCATCCGGAAGCGACGCAGGAGTACCAGAAGCCCTACGACAAGATCGTCGACTACCTGGGCGGCCTGGACCAGGCGGGCGTGCCGGTGGCCGCACGGGCGCTGGCCGCGCTGGGCCCGAAGGTGCTCAAGCTCTCCGCCGAGCGGACCGCGGGCGCCCACCCGTACCTGACCACGCCCGAGCACACCAGGGAGGCGCGCAAGGTCCTCGGCGACGGCGTGCTGCTGGCGCCCGAGCAGAAGATCGTGCTGGAGACCGACCCGGAGAAGGCCCGCGCCACCGCCCGGCCCGGGATCCAGAATCCCTACCTCAACCTGGTGAACTACCGCAGCAACCTGCTCCGCCACGGCTGGACCGAGGCCGACCTGGACAACGGCGGCAGCGACGCGCTGATCGACGCGCTCGCCCTGCACGGCGACATCGAGTCGATCGCGCGCGGCATCCAGGCGCACCTCGACGCCGGCGCGGACCACGTGTGCGTCCAGGTCCTCGGCGACGACCCGCTGCCCGGCTACCGCGCCGTCAGCAAGGCCCTGCTGTCCTGACCTCGACGACGCCCCGCCCCCACCACCGGGGCGGGGCGTCTTTTCTCACTTGATCGTTCCCGACCTGGGACCGCAGAGAGCCGGGCCACTGTCCTGGCGCCGCCGACCTCGTACGATTCGGGCAAGAAGGCGAACCACAGCTAGGAGGACCCACGATGCCCATCGCCACCCCCGAGGTCTACGCGGAGATGCTGGACCGGGCCAAGGCGGGCGAGTTCGCGTACCCGGCGATCAACGTGACCTCGTCGGAGACCCTCAACGCCGCCCTGCGCGGGTTCGCCGACGCGGAGAGCGACGGGATCATCCAGATCTCGACCGGTGGCGCCGAGTTCGCCTCCGGTACCCGGGTCAAGGACATGGTGACCGGCTCGACCGCGCTCGCCGAGTTCGCGCACGTCGTCGCCGACAAGTACCCGGTGAACATCGCCCTGCACACCGACCACTGCCCGAAGGACAAGCTGGACGGCTTCGTCCGCCCGCTGATCGAGCTGTCCCAGGAGCGCGTCAACCAGGGGCGGAACCCGCTGTTCCAGTCGCACATGTGGGACGGCTCCGCGATCGACCTGGACGAGAACCTGGAGATCGCCAGCGAACTGCTCGCGAAGGCGGCCGCGGCGAAGATCATCCTGGAAGTCGAGATCGGCGTCGTCGGCGGTGAGGAGGACGGCGTCTCGAACGAGATCAACGAGAAGCTGTACACCGCCGAGGGCGACTTCGTGAAGACCGTCGACGCGCTGGGCACCGGCGAGAAGGGCCGCTACCTGCTCGCCGCCACCTTCGGCAACGTGCACGGCGCCTACAAGCCGGGTGCCGTGCAGCTGCGCCCGGACGTGCTCAAGCGCGGCCAGCAGGTCGCCGCCGAGAAGCTGGGCCTGCCCGAAGGCAGCAAGCCGTTCGAGCTGGTCTTCCATGGCGGTTCCGGCTCGCTGCTGGAGGAGATCCACGAGGCGGTGTCCTACGGCGTGGTGAAGATGAACGTCGACACCGACACCCAGTACGCCTTCTCCCGCCCCATCGCCGACCACTTCTTCAAGAACTACGACGGTGTCCTGAAGATCGACGGCGAGGTCGGCAACAAGAAGACCTACGACCCGCGCAGCTACCTCAAGGTGGCCGAGGGCGCGATGGCCAAGCGCATCGTCGAGGCCGCCGAGCACCTCAAGTCGGCGGGCACGAAGATCAGCTGACCGTGTGGTGGGTCCTCGCGCGCGTGAGGGCCCACCACAACGCGGGCAGGCCCGCCAGGATCACCAGCGCGGGCCAGTAGGCGAACGGCGGCGCGGACTCGGTGTGCGCGCCGCCCAGCAGCCACGGGCGCAGCTGCGCCTGCAGCCACAGCGCGCCGTAGCCGAACGCGGTCACCAGCAGCCCGCCGACCAGCGGGGTCAGCACGCGGTGTGCGCGCCCGATCCGGAACGCGACGTCCACCGCGAGCCCGACGGCGAGCAGGTAGAAGGGGACCGCCGAGGCCGGGAACGTGCCCACGACCAGCAACGGCCAGATGACCGCGCGGTAAGCCACGTACGCGGCGGCCACCGCCGTCGCCGCCCAGGCGCGGCCGAGGGTGTGCCGCGCCAGCGCCAGCACCAGCGCCGACACCCCGACGCCCCACAGCGGATACACCCAGTCCGCGATCGGCATCGCGAAGTGCAGCACGGCGACGCGGTCGACCGGATGCCCGATCTGCTCGGCGGCGAAGCTCAGCAGCGACGGCTCGGCCTCGGGCGTGCCGCGCTCCCACGCACGCAGGCCGAGGATGCCGTACTCCTGCTGCCCGTTGGGGAAGAAGGTGTTCTCCAGGAAGAACACCCACAGCCCGGTCAGCACCAGCGTGCGGAACCGGCCCGGCGGCGCCGACTTCATCCAGCCGTCCAGGACTCCGGCCAGCGTCACGCCGGTGCCGATGTAGAGCAGCATGTGCGTGGGACTCCACGCGGTCAGGTCGAGGCCGCTGACGCGGTGGTTGATGACGTCCAGCGGCGCCGCGACCAGGAACATCACCAGCCCGGCCTGCATCAGCCGCAGCGAGCGCCGGTCGCAGCCGAGCCCGGTGTAGCTGTGGATCGCGACCAGGACGATCACGATGCCGGTACCGACCGTGTTGATCAGGTGCGGCGGGGCGAGGTCGTCGCGGATGAACTTGAAGTGCCACGACATGTCCCACGACGAGCCGATGACCTTGAAGGCGAACGCGGTGAGCCACATGCCGTAGGCGAACCGCAGCACCCACCCGGGCGTCGGGCGGCCCGGCGCGCCGCGTTCCCAGTGGGTGGCGAAGAAAAGCCTGGTCTTGCCGATGGGGTCCCTCGGCACGGAAACGCCCTCGGCGGTCCCCTCGAGCGCCTTCGTCATGCGGACATCATCCACGGCCCGGATGCCGGGAAGGACGCAGATGCCCGAAATTCAGGGTTCACCCTGAGGCGTGACTTCCTTGCGCGCGCCGCGAGCGACGGGCATCGTGTCGGCCCGTGATGCCGAAACGTTTCGTCGCCGCGGTCCTGATCGCCGCCCTCGTCCTCCTCGGCAGTGGGGTCCTCGCGAGCCTGTTCGTGTAGGACGCCGATACTGGGCACCATGACGAACCTGCTGGAACCCGACGCCACCCGCCTGCCCGAGCGCGTGGACGCGCAGGCCGCGATGGACGCCGGCACCGATCCGACCGACGTGGCCGCCGAGCACCCCGACTTCAGCGAGGCCTGGGCCGCGCTGGCCGAACGGGCCCTGGAGGCGGACGAGTTCGTCCCCGCCTACGCCTTCGCCCGCACCGGCTACCACCGCGGCCTGGATCAGCTGCGCCGCGCCGGGTGGAAGGGCTTCGGCCCGGTGCCCTGGGACCACCGCCCGAACCAGGGCTTCCTGCGCGCGCTGGCCGCCCTCGCGAAGGCCGCCCAGCGCATCGGGGAAGCCGAGGAGTACGAGCGATGCCGGAAGTTCATCGTCGACTCCGACCCGGCCGCGGCAGTGGCGACCGGCCTCCAGTAGATCCGGACCATCATGCCCTCCCGTCTCCCGCCGCCACCGTCACCGGTGGCTGCGCGCCGCTGATCGATCCGCAGTTGCTGGGTGCTGTCCTGCCCGCGAACCGGCCTTCGAGCCAGGCGAACGCGGCGGGGTAGCCGGCGACGGCGCCACCGACGTGGGTCGGCACCGCGAGGGTGTCGAACCGGACGGTGGCGCCCTCGTCGCACCAGCTCCGCGCCATCGTCCGGCCCTGCTCGTAGGGCACGATGTCGTCGAGCGCGCTGTGCACGACGTACATCGGGACCGTGGGTTTTCCGAGTCCGATCCGCTGTTCCGCGACGACCGAGGCGTACGGCTCCTCGGCGAGGTACTCGCTGATCGGACGGCCGTCGACGGTCAGGTCCGCGGTGCGGGTGAACGCGTGCTTCACGACCGATTCGACGGTGCACTCGGTCTCGACCTGGGCTTCGAGCGCCTTGCCCCGGTCGTTGAGGACGTCGGTGATGTGCAGCTCCGGGTAGGCGTAGTTGACGCTCGCGACCGCGAACATCAGGAAACCGACCGCATAGGCGCCGTCGAGGCTGCGCCCGACCGCGGCGAGATCGGCCGGAACCGCACCGGCGTAGGCGCCCTGGAGGTCCAGTTCCGGAGCGTAGGACGGCTGCATCTCCGCGGCCGCGGCCGACGCGCCACCGCCCTGCGAGTAGCCGGCGATCGCGACGGGACCGTCGTCGGGCAGACCCGGCAACCGCTGTGCCGCGCGGATCGAGTCGAGGACGGCGTACCCCTCGGCCTTGCGGTTGACGTAGGTGTGCACGCCGGGCGTGCCGAGACCTTCGTAGTCGGTGACGACCACGGCCCAGCCGCGCGCCAGCAGACCGGCGATGAACGGGCCCTCGTACTCCTGCCCCGCGGCCAGCGCCTTCGACGGCGCGCACTGGTCACCGAGCCCCTGCGTGCCGGGCGCATAGGCGATGATCGGCCGCTCGCCGTCGCGCCACGGGGTCTTCGGCGTGAGGACCGTGCCGGTGACCGCGATGGGATCACCGTGCGTGTTCGTGCTGCGGTACATGATCCGCTGAACTTGCGCGGCGGCGGGAAGCAGCTTCACCGGGTCGAGGAAGAACTGGCTCGGCTCGTGACGGATGATGTCGCCGTTGTCACCTGGCAGGGTGGCAGGCGGAGCGTAGAAATCGCCGGTGGACGCGCCGGCCGGCACGGTCGTCATCGACAGCACGGCGACCGCCGCGGTCACGGTCGCCGCGAGCCGGCGATGCAGAAGGCGCATGAACGCTCCCCGGTGAGCTATTTTCCGACAGTCTTGTCGGAAAAAGAGTGGTGGTGAGGTGGCAGGCATGTCAATGCCCCGAAAGCGTGGCCCCGGCCGGCCCCGGAAGGTGCCGGTGGCCGAGCAGCGAACCCTCGTGCTCGCCGCGGCAAGCCACGTGTTCGCCACGAACGGCGTGCAGGGCTCGACGATCGAGCAGATCGCGCGCGAGGCGGGTCTGACGAGGCAAGCGGTGTACGAGCTGTACGGCGACAAGAACGCGATCTTCGAAGCCGTCGTCGCACAGGCCGAAGAGGACGCGTACGCGGCGATCGCCGCCGCCGGTGCGAGCGACGCCGAGCTCGACCTGAAAAGCTGGGCACGCAAGAACTACGCGACGCTGTTCGAGTTCGTCGCCTCGCACCCGGACGCGCTGGCGTTGTTCCAGGAGGCCGAGCGCGCCGGCAACCAGGCGCTGTCCCGGCTGCGGCAGCGACTGGCCCGCGTCTACACCGACGCGAGCGGCCAACGCTGGGCAGCCTTCGGAGTCGAACCGGGCCGCGCCGACACCGCGCTGGTGACGATGTACTTCGCGATGGTGGAATCGCTGGTCCGGCTCAACTGGGACGGCGACCCACCCGACCGCGACGCCCTGCTGGACCTGCTGACGGAGTTCACGATCGGCGGCGTGCTGCGGCTGTACAGCCAGGCGCCCGAGGTGATCGCGCGCGTGCGGTAGGACTTTTCGCGGGCGCGGCTCGGTACGCGGGGACGTCCAGGATGCGGGAGTGCGCGCCACTGAGGGGTGGTTTCCGTAGCGTCGAGGGCATGGCGGCGTCTCGGCTGGCGATCGTGGGGGCGGGACCGCGTGGGGTCGGCGTGCTGGAGCGGTTGTCGGCCAACGCGGCGGAGCTGCTGGGGCCCGCGGGACTCGTGGTGCACCTGATCGATCCGTTCCCGCCGGGCGCCGGGCGGATCTGGCGGTACGAGCAGTCGCCGCTGCTGCGGATGAACTCGATGGCCGAGGACGTCACGATGTTCACCGACGAGACGGTGACGATGGAGGGTCCGGTGCGGCCGGGTCCGTCGCTGTGGGAATGGGCACGGGAGGTGCGGTCCGGGCATGTGACCTACGACGTTCCCGCGGAGCTACGAGATGAGCTTTTCGCACTGCGCGGCACGTCCTTCCCGACGCGACGGCTGGCGAGCGCGTACCTGGACTGGGTCTACCGTGACGTTCTGTCTGGTATCCCGGACGGCATTCGCGTGATCGAACACCGGACGCGGGCGATCCGAGCCGACGAGACCCGGGTGTGGCTGGAAGGCGTCGACGAGCCGTTGCCCGTGGACGCGGTGGTCCTGACGGTCGGACATCTTGATGCCGAACCCGGTTCGGACGAGCGGGAGCTTGCGGAGTTCGCGGCCGAGCGCGGTCTCGCGTACTACCCGGCCGGTTACACGGCGGATGTCGACTACCGTGACGTCGCGCCGGGTTCGCCGGTGCTGGTGCGCGGGTTCGGGCTGGCGTTCGTCGACCTGATGTTGTTGCTGACCGAGGGCCGCGGCGGACGGTTCGAGGAGACATCGGGCGGTTTGCGGTACCGCGCCAGTGGTGCGGAACCGTTGCTGCACGTGGGTTCCCGCCGTGGCGTGCCGTACCACGCGAAGCCCGGTTACCTGTTGCGGGGCGGACCGCCCGAGTTGCCACGCTTCTTCGACCGGGCCAGGGTGGACGAGTTGCTCGCGCGGGAGCGGAACCTGGACTTCTTCGCCGACGTGTGGCCGCATGTCGCGAAGGAGCTGGCGTGGGGCTACTACAGCGAGCTGTTCACCGGGCACCCCTCCCGGGTCCGAATGCCATTCGGTGATTTCGCGCAGTCCTTCGCCGAGTTCTCCTGGGACAGCGCGGAGATGCGGGCCTTGGTCCGCCGGGCGGTACCGGAGGAAGAAGACCGCCTCGACCTGGAGCGACTGGACCATCCGCTGGCAGGCGTGTGGTGCGAAACGGCCGAGGAGTTCGGGAAGCACCTGAGGGCATACGTGGAAGCGGACCTGGCGCGACGGGCGAATTCGGCGTACAGCGCGGATCTGGGTGCGTTCATGGCTTTGTTGTCGGTGTACCAGCGGATGCCGGCACTCATGGCGTCGGGCAGGCTCGGTGTGTCCGATGTGGATGGCTGGTGGCACGGCTTTTTCAGTTATTTCGCGAGCGGTCCGCCGCCACGGCGCCTGCGGGAGTTGCTGGCGCTGCACCAGGCCGGGGTGGTTTCGTTCCTGGGGGCCGATATGCGAATCTCGATGTCGCCTTTGGACGGTTTCGTGGCTTCCTCCGGAAGTTTCCCGGGCACTGTGACAGCGCGAACGCTCATCGAGGCGCGCCTCCCGGAGCCGAGCGTCGCGCGAGCCTCGGACGAGTTGCTCGCGCAGTTGCGGCACGCCGGCGAGCTGGCCGAGGAACGGGTGCTGAACGTCCCGTCGGGCCGGATCCACACTCGCGTCTCCGACGGGCGGTTGCTCGACACCTCGGGACGGCCGCAATCACGGCGTTTCGCGCTCGGACCACACACGAGCGCCCGCTCGGCCGCGGCGTTCACGCGCCCCCGGACGAACGGCGCGTCCTTCCGGCAGAACGATGCCGCGGCACGGGAGATCCTGCGAGTGATCAGCGGAGGATGACGGTTCTGCCGGTTTGACGGGGTGTCGACGGGCCTGCCGCGCTGCGATGTGGCTGGCCCTGCCGAGTGGCGTGCAGCTGACCCGGCGGCGCGACGACGTGGCTGGCCCTGCGGCGCGGCGGTGACCGGTCCGTTCGGGCGCGAGTGGGTGGACAGTTCGTGGTCGGGGTGCGGTTGGAGCTTCCGCGGAGCGATGAACGGCCCGTTCATGCAGCAATGAGCCCTCACCCGCACGAGCCCGTCGCTCCGCGTACGAACGGGCCGTTCATCGCCGCAACAAAGGGCCCGTCGCACCCCACTCCGCACGCCGCCCACACTTCCCACGAGCGGTCCGCTCGCCCACCCGCGAACGGACCGTCACCGCCCCGCCGAAGGGCCCGCCACACCCGCTCTCCCTCACGAACGGACCGTTCATCGCCGCAACAAAGACCCTGTCGCACCCACGCACCCCACGAACGGCCCACTCGCCCACCCGCGAACGGACCGTTCATCGTCGGACGATTGATGTCGTGGTGGGAGCAGTTGGCACAGGGATTGGTGAACGGACCGTTCATCGAGCTGCGGTTCGGTCAGCCGCCCGGTTTCCGACGGTGTCGAAGGAGCCAGCCAGGGCCGTCGGGTGCCCGGACGGCGCACCACGGGAAGGGCGCACCACGGGAAGAAGGTGAAACGACAGGCCGCCGCCCGGCGTCCCGGCCGGCGGCCTGCCACCAGCTCGATGTGAACGTCCCGGTTGCAGTCGAGCTGGTGAACCAAGGATCCACCCCGCTCACAGGCACTTTCAGCCGGGGCGCGGCCCGCCGCGACGCGCAGGGATCCTCCGCGTCCGGGTGGACGGTTGCGCTGCACCCGCGGCGCGCCCACGGCCGAATCGGCTGGACAATCCATCGCAACGCCCAGCGACACCCCGTCGAGCAGGGGCAACACGCGGTGGCCCAGCCACTGAGCCGAAAGCAAGCAGCCCGGCCACGCACAACTGCCGTCGACAAACCGGTACGCACGCAACCCGACCCACTGACCGCGCAGCCCACCGCAACGTACAGCGACGCCCGTCGAGCTGGGGCGAGAAGCAAGCAGCCCGACAACCGCACCGCAACCGGTCGGCCGGATCTGGAACCAGCCGCGAAGCCCGGCCCAGCTGAGGCCAGGCCGGGCCAACGACCGGGCGTCAGGGGACCTGACCTAGCGAAGCGAACGGACCTCAGGCGACCGAACGTCCGGCTCAACCCGAGCGATTCAGCAGTGGTCCAGCATCTCCGTCAGCGCCGTCTTCTCCGCGCTGTTGATCGTCAGCTTCCATTCGTGCTTGACGTCGATCCACATCGACGCGTAGGTGCACCAGTAGCTCTCCAGCGGGGGCTTCCACTGGTCCGGCGACTTGTCCCCCTTGGCCTGGTTCACGTTGTCCGTCACGGCGATCAGCTGCGGATCGTCCAGATCGTTCGCGAAGGCCTCGCGCTGGGCGGTCGTCCACGCGGCGGCCCCGGTGCGCCACGCGGCGGCCAGCGGGACGACGTGGTCGATGTCCACATCGGACGATGCGGTCCAGGTTCCGCCGTCGTAGGGGCTCTTCCAGGTGCCGGACGTCGCGGCGCAGCTGGAGTCGGTCACCACGTCCGTGCCGTCGCGTTTCAGCACGACCTCGCGCGTGTTGCAGCTGTCGCCCTGGTCGTCCCAGTGCGGGAACTTCTCCCGCGAATAGCCGGTCGACGAGCCGTCCGCCCGGACGGTCAACCCGGCCAGTTCGGAACGGGCGGTGGACTCCGACGGGATGTTCGGCGGCTCGGCGAGCGCGGTTCCGGTCGCGAGACCGGTGCTGAGCACAGCCGAGAGGCCGACGACGATCAACGAGTTGCGGGCGATGCGGGAACTGGGCATGAGACCGCCTTCGGGTGATCTGTGGGGACCCCGCGAAGGTCGCGCATCAAGATGGCGAAAGCAATACCTGTGGGTGATTTACCGACGACAGTAGGTTAACCATCAGTAATCGCCATCAGATCTTCCGTGTGCCGGTACCAGGTACACCGGGTCACCGGCCGCGGATGCGCCACCCCGTCGCTCACCAGCTCCGCGGGATTGCACCCCAGCTGGAAGGCCCGGCCGGACACCGACGACGTCCGCCGGAGCAGGCCCCGCGTCACCTCCGCCCGCACTCCCTCCGGTCCCGGACGGACGACGACGGACCGTGCGGAACCACGCAGCGCAACCACGTCGTCACAGTAAGCCTCGCCGGTGACCGGACCGATCGTCGCCTCACCCATCAGAACGCCACCGCTGTCGTCTCGCACCAGCACGCGTGGACCGTTCGCGCCGTCGCGAGCGAGCGCCAACGCCTCCGCCGCCGAGGCGGGCAGCCCCCACAGGCGGGCCACGGGGGACGCGGGATCGACCGGGACGTATCCCACCGGCGTGTCGCCCAACCGGTTCTTCCGCATGATCCGCACCACCACCGCGGCGAGGTCCGCGTCGGAGCCGACGACGATCAGCGGCACCCCGGAAGTGGCCCCGAGCAGGGGATCCACGTCGCCGCGACCCGGACGGGCCGGTACTTCCCGCACGCCCGGCTCATTGCGAACGAGTGACGAACCAGACCCGCAAGCCAGCACCGTTCCCCGCGCCACCGGGTCCTCCGTTACGCTCATGCACCGGCATTTGCCTGCGCTGAATTTTCCTGTTGCCGAGTACCTGGAGTGTCACATGCCGGCCATCGTGCTCATCGGTGCCCAGTGGGGCGACGAAGGCAAGGGCAAGGCCACCGACCTGCTCGGCGACCGCGTCCAGTGGGTCGTCCGTTACCAGGGCGGCAACAACGCCGGTCACACCGTGGTGCTGCCGAACGGCGAGAACTTCGCCCTGCACCTCATCCCGTCCGGCATCCTCACGCCGGGCGTCACCAACGTGATCGGCAACGGCGTGGTCGTCGACCCCGGCGTCCTCCTCGACGAGCTGGACGGCCTGGAGAAGCGCGGCGTGGACACCGGCCGCCTGCTGCTCTCCGCCGACGCGCACCTGCTCATGCCCTACCACGTGGCGATCGACAAGGTCACCGAGCGTTACCTCGGCAACCGCAAGATCGGCACCACCGGCCGCGGCATCGGCCCCTGCTACCAGGACAAGATCGCGCGCGTCGGCGTGCGCGTGCAGGACCTGCTCGACGAGAAGATCTTCCGGCAGAAGGTCGAGGCCGCGCTGGAGTTCAAGAACCAGGTGCTGGTCAAGGTCTACAACCGCAAGGCGCTGGAGGCCGACCAGGTGGCCGACGAGGTGCTGGCCGCGGGCGAGAAGTTCGCGCACCGCATCGCCGACACCCGGCTGCAGCTCAACAAGGCGCTGGAGGCGGGCGAGACGATCCTGCTGGAGGGCTCGCAGGGCACGCTGCTGGACGTCGACCACGGCACCTACCCGTTCGTGACCTCGTCGAACCCGACCGCGGGTGGCGCGAGCGCCGGATCGGGCATCGGGCCGGGCCGCATCACGACGGTGCTCGGCATCCTCAAGGCCTACACCACGCGCGTCGGTTCGGGCCCGTTCCCGACCGAGCTGAACGACGCGATGGGCGAGCACCTGCGCAAGGCGGGCGGCGAGTTCGGTGTCACGACCGGCCGCTCACGGCGCACCGGCTGGTTCGACGCGGTGATCGCCCGCTACGCCACGCGCGTCAACGGCATCACCGACTTCTTCCTCACCAAGCTCGACGTGCTGTCCGGGCTGGAGCGCGTGCCGATCTGCGTCGGGTACGAGGTGGACGGCTTCCGCACCGAGGACATGCCGATGACGCAGACCGACGTGCACCACGCCGTGCCGATCTACGAGGAGCTGCCCGGCTGGTGGGAGGACATCTCGCACTGCCGGACGTTCGAGGAGCTGCCCGCGAACGCGCGGGCCTACGTCGAGCGGCTGGAGGAGCTGTCGCAGGCCCGGATCTCGGCGATCGGCGTCGGCCCGGGCCGCGAGCAGACCATCGTCCGCCACGAGTTCGTCTAGGCGAGGGCGGTTTTCGTCGGGGTCGGGTTGCGGAAGAGGTCGAGCACCGGGCAGTGCTCGTCGACCTGGCGCTTGAGGTTCTCGTAGGCCCCGGCGTCCGCCGGACCGTCCAGTTCGACCGTGACCCGGACGTCGGTGAAGCCGGGACGCGTCTCGTTGAAGCCGAAGAAGCCGTGCAGGTCGAGATCGCCGTCCACGGTGACCTTCACCGAGGTCAGCGGCACGCCGAGCTTCGCGGCCCAGAACTGGTACGTGATGACCTGGCACGAGCCCAGCGCGGCCAGCGCGTACTCGACCGGGTTGGCGGCGGTGTCCGTGCCGCCGAGCGGGGCCGGTTCGTCGACGTGGAAGGCGTGGTCGCGGACCCGCACCTCGACCCGGGTAGCGGTGCCGGGGACCAGGGTGTGGTCGACGGTGAACGAGACGGCGGCGTTGGCGGGATCGGCCGAAGCGGCTTCGCGGGTTCCTTCGATGACATCGTTGAGCGACATGGCCATCACCGTGGCGTGACGACACGGGGAAGCGCGAGGGCGTCCACGACCTGGGACGGGGAATTCCCGCTCGGACGCGCCCGTTCGCGATGATCATGAGCATCGGATTGGCACTGGCCACGAACGACCGCACCAACTACGTCGACGCCATCCTGGAGCAGGCGAAACAGGCCGCGGCCGACGGCGTGGGATCGCTGTGGTTCGGGCAGCGGTTCGACTACGACGCCACGGCACTGGCCGCCCTCGTCGGGCGCGAGGTGCCCGGGGTGCGGGTGGGGACATCGGCCATCCCGATCTTCGGGCGGCCTCCCCTGCTCGTGTCCGCCCTCGCCCAGACCGCGCAGGCGGCCACGCACGGCAACTTTCAGCTCGGTCTCGCACTCGGCGCGAAGAGGTTCGTCGAGGGCGGCTTCGGCCTGCCCTACGAGCGGCCGATCACGCGGCTGCGCGAGTTCCTGACCGTGCTGCGCGAACTGTTCACCACCGGCACCGCCGACTTCCACGGCGAGGTGCTCACCGCCGCACCGCCCATACCGACCGCTCTCGCCGGCGCCGAGCCCCCGCCTCTCCTCGTGGCCGCGATGGGGCCGCAGGCGTTGCGCGTCACCGGTGAACTCGCCGACGGCACACTGCCTTTCCTGGCCGGCCCGAAGACGCTCGAAACCGAGATCGTCCCGGCCATCACCGCGGCCTCGGCCGCCCCGCCGCGGGTGATCGCGTTCGTGGCCGGCGCGGTCACCAACGATGTCGAGCGGGTGCGCGCGAACGCCGTCGAGCAGTTGGCGTTCTACGAGGGCATCCCGTCCTACCAGCGGGTGATCGGGCTCGAGGGCGCGACGCGCGCGGGCGAGCTCGCGGTCATCGGTGACGAGGAAACGGTCGCGGCTCAGGTGCGGCGTTACTTCGACGCCGGGGCGACCGAGGTGGTGTTCATCCAGACCGACCTCGGCGGCGCGGAGGACCAGCGGCGCACCTGGGAATTCCTCGGCGGGCTCACGACAGACGTGACGTGAGCGTGTCGGACAGGGCGAGTTCCTCCAGGTCCAGCTCGCGAAGCACCTTGCGCAGCACCTCGTCGTCGAGTTTGCCCTCGGCGCGTTGTTCCAGCATGGTCTCGCGCTGCACGAGGAGCAGGTCGCGGCGGGCCTGGACGAACGCGGCGTGCGGGCTGGAATCCCGTTCCTCCGCGCTCAGGGAAATCGCCGCGACCGCGCCGCGGTAGCGGGACTCGACCAGTGCCCGCAGCCGTGCGCCCAGGCGTTCGGCCTTCTCCCGCGGGATGTCGAGCCGTTCGATCAGCTCGGGCGTCAGCTCGTCGAGGCGTTGCAGCGCCGCCTGCATCGCCGTCTCGCGGGCGGCCTTCTCCTCTTCCGCGTCCTGCTCGACATCGTCCTTGTCGTGCACGTCGAGCTTGCGGATCACGGAGGGCAGGGTGAGCCCCTGGATCAGCACGGTCCCGATGGCGACGACGAACGCGAACAGCTGGATCTCGTCGCGGCCGGGGAACGGCTGACCGGAATCGGTCACCAACGGCACACCGGCCGCGGCGGCGAGCGAGACCACGCCGCGCATGCCCGCCCACGACAACACGAGCAGGTTGCGCCACGACGGCCGGTCCCGCTCCTGGCCGAACAACCGGAAGGTCTGCGGCAGGTAGGCGCTGGCGAACACGTACGGGATCCGGATGGCGATCGCGACCACCAGCACCACCCCCGCCGCCAGTAACAACTCCCCGTTGCCGCGGGCGTTCGCGTTCGCGCTCTCCAGCACGAACGGCAGCTGCAACCCCATGAGGGCGAACACGAACGCTTCGAGCAGCACGTCGAAGGACGCCCAGATCGTCGAGTCCTGCACGCGCGTGGCCGGGCCCGCGTGCAGCGACCGGTCGCCGAGGTACAGGCCGGCGGCCACGACCGCGAGAACACCGGAACCGCTGAAATCGTGGGAAAACGGGTGCAGGTGCTCGGCCGTCACGTACACGGCGAACGGCACGATGATGCCGAAGACCGACTCCATCAGCGGATCGTCGAGCTTGCGCCGGATCCAGGCCACGATCACGCCCGCCGCGAGCCCGACTCCGATGCCCAGCACGGCCGCCACCAGGAACACGAGGAAACCGTGACCGAGCGATCCGGCGGCGCCGAGTACCGCGGCGAGCCCGATCTTGTACAGCGTCAGCGCGGCGGCGTCGTTGACCAGGCTTTCGCCGGTCAGCACGGTCATCACCCGCCGCGGTAACCGTTGCCTGCGCCCGATCGCGGCGGCGGTGACGGCGTCCGGTGGCGCGACGACCGCCCCGATCACGAACGCCGACGCGATCGGCAGGTCGGGCAGCAGGAGGTGCACCACGAACCCGACGACGAGTGCCGTCACGACGACGAGGATCACCCCGAGCCCGATGATGGGCCGGGCCGCGGCCTTGAACTGCGCGAAGGAACTCTCCCGCGCCGTCGAGTACAGCAACGGCGGCAGGACGAGGGTCAGGATGAGCTCCGGTTCCATCTGCACCCGGGGCATGCCCGGGATGAACGAGACGGCCAGCGCCACCACGACGACCAGCAGGGGCGCGGAAAGGTTGAACCGTCGCGCGACCGCGGTGAGACCGAGCGCCCCGGCGAGGACGCCCATCAAGGTCAAGAGCTCCATACGTGAATCCTTACCCCAGCGGGAGGATTTCCACCCGGCGAGCACGCCGCGTGCCGCGCCGGAACGGGGACTCGCGGTCAGGTGAGGGTGGACAGCTTGTGCGTCAGCACCGAGCGTTCGCGGGCGTTGCCGCACAACCGCACCGCGCGTTCCCATTCCGCGCGGGCCTCGGCGGCACGGCCGAGGCGGGCCAGCAGTTCACCGCGGACGCTGGGGAGCAGGTGGGACGACGCCAGCGGGCCGGTGGCCAGCGCGTCCACGAGCGGCAAGGCCGCGGCCGGACCGGAGGCCATCGACACCGCCACCGCGCGGTTCAGCTCCACCACCGGCGACGGCGCGAGACGGCCGAGCGCCTCGTAGATGAGCACGACGCGGTCCCAGTCCGTGGCCTCCACCGACTCGGCCACGGCATGGCATTCCGCGATCGACGCCTGCAGACCGTAGGCGCCCAGGCCCCGGCCCGCCTGGGAAGCGCGCGCCAGTGCGGCCCTCCCGCGCGTGATCGCGGCCCGGTCCCAGCGACCCCGGTCCTGGTGCTCCAGCAGCACCGGCTCGCCATCCGGGCCGGTTCGGGCGGGGAAGCGCGCCGCGGTCAGTTCGAGCAGTGCCAGCAGACCGTGCACCTCCGGCTCGTCCGGCATCAGCCGCGCCAGCACGCGTGCCAGGCGCTGCGCCTCCCCGGCCACGTCGAACCGGATCAGCTCGGCACCGGAACTCGCCGTCGAGCCCTCGGTGAAGATCAGGTAGACCACGTTCAGCACCGACCCCAGCCGGGCGGAGCGCTCGTCCGGCGGCGGCACCTCGAACGGCACCCCGGCCGCGCCCAGCGACTTCTTCGCCCGCGTGATCCTGGCCTGCACGGTGGCCGTCGGCACGAGGAACGCCTTCGCGATCTCGTCGCTGGTCAGACCGCCGACCACGCGCAGCGTCAACGCGATCCGCGCCTCCCGTGGCAGCACCGGGTGGCACGAGACGAACATCAACGCGAGCACGTCGTCGTCGATCTTCTCCGGATCCCAGTCCTCGACGAACTCCTCACCCGTCGCCAGTACCGCGTACTTCTCGTCGAGGGCGGAGCGGCGGCGGAACGCGTCGATCGCGCGCCGCCGCCCGACGGTGAGCAGCCATCCGGCCGGGTTGCGGGGCACGCCGTCGCGCGGCCAGGTCACCAGCGCTTCGGCCAGTGCCTCCTGCGCGAGGTCCTCGGCCAGCGCGAAATCGCCGGTGTAGCGCGTGAGCGCACCGACGATCCGCGCCGACTCGATCCGCCACACGGCGGCCACGGCCTCCCGGCCGGACGGGTCCGTCACCTCAGAGCTGGCCGGTGGCCTCACGCCACGCCCGCTCCTTCTGGATCCACGGGTTGTCCTGCGGGAACTCGTCGATCGTGGGGACCCGCCGGATCTCGGTCTTGAAGCCCTGGCCGCTCGCGGGCAGCCGCTTGGCCCACTCGATCGCCTCCTCCTTCGAGGCGACGTTGAGCAGGTAGAACCCGCCGAACAGCTCCTTCGTCTCGCCGTAGGGGCCGTCGGTGACCACGGGCGGCTCGGACGAGTGGTCGACGACGACACCCTGTGCCGCGTCGTCGAGCCCCTCCGCGGCCAGCAGCACACCGGCCCGGATCAGCTCCTCGTTGAACTTGCCCATGGTCGCGAGCATCTCGTCGAAGTCGACCTCACCCATGTTCGCGAGGGCCTCGTCGGTAGCGCGCATGATCAGCATGTACTTCATGGCCGTGTCTCCCTGGTTCGTGTGCGGGCCCCGTGCGGCCCCGTTCACCCCTGGGTCGAACGGGACGGGCAACGGATCGACAGATCTCCGGAAAAAAAACTTCAGTGCATCATCACGGCGGGCGGCGCGGTGCCGTCCTCGCTGTCCTCCGCGGCGGGCTGGACCGGCTTCCTCGGCAGGAACAGCGCCGGGATCAGGCACAGCGCCACCAGGACCAGCGTCCAGGTGAACGTCGAGGCGAAGGCGTCACCACTGGCCACGGCCGCCGCGTCGTGGGTGGCCGGGTTCATCACCGCGGCCGTCGCGGCGAGCTGCCCCTGGCTGGTCGGCACGCCGAACTTCCCGGCGAGCAGGCTGGCCAGGATGATCGACACGATGGCCGAGCCGATGGCACCGGCCGTCTGCTGCACGATGTTCATCGCCGACGAGGCCCTGGCCACCGTGCGCTGGGTCAGCGTCTGCAGCGCCGCCGTGGAGATCGGCATCATGCTCATGCCCATGCCCAGACCCATCACGAACAGGGCGGCCAGCAGCAGCCCGTACGAGGTGTCGGCGCCGACCTGGGTGAACACCGCGACGCTCGCGATGATCAGCACCAGCCCGGGCAGCACCACCTTGCCCGCGCCGATCTTGTCGACCAGCCTGCCCGCGATCGGCATCGTGATCATGGCGCCGAAGCCCTGCGGCGCGAGCAGCAGACCGGCCTGCAGCGCGCTCTCGCCACGCACCAGCACGAAGTACGTCGGCAGGATCAGCATCGAGCCGAGGAAGGCGATCATGAACAGCGTGATCGTCACCATCGAGATGCTGAACGTGCGGTTGCGGAACAGGGTCAGGTCGATCAGCGCGTTGGGAATCTTCAACGACCGCACCACGAACGCGACGACCAGGACGAGCCCGATGATCCCCGGCAGCCACACGCTGGTGGCGCCGACCCCGCCGTGGTGCGGGATGTTCGCGACGCCGTAGATCAGCGCGGCCAGACCGGGCGAGAGCATCAGCATGCCGGGGAAGTCGAACTTCTCCGTCGGGCGCGACTGGTCCTTCGGCAGCAGCTTCCAGGCGAGCAGGAACGCGATCACGCCGATCGGCACGTTGATGTAGAAGATCCAGCGCCAGCTGACCGCGTCGACCAGCCAGCCGCCCAGGATCGGGCCACCGATCGGGCCGAGCAGCATCGGCACGCCCAGCACGGCCATCACGCGCCCGACGCGGTGCGGGCCCGCGGCCTTGGTCATGATCGTCATGCCCGCCGGCATCAGCATGCCGCCGCCGAGGCCCTGCAGGACGCGGAACACGATCAGCGATTCGATGTCCCATGCCGCACCGGCCAGCGCGGAACCGACGAGGAAGAACCCGATCGCCAGCATGTAGAGCCGTTTGGTGCCGAAACGGTCGCAGGCCCAGCCGGTGACCGGGATGACCGTGGCCAGCGCCAGCATGTAGCCGGTGACGACCCACTGGATGGTGTCGAACGAGGTCTGGAACTCCAGCGTCAGCGCCTGGATCGCGACGTTGACGACGGTGGTGTCGAGGATCGCCATGACGGCGCCGAGCACGACGACCGCGGCGACCTTCAACACCGCACCGTCGAGTTTGTCGGCTGCCGGTCTCGGCTCCGAAGTGGTGGTCATTGCGTGGCGTCCGTCCCAGGTCGAAAAGTCTCATGGAATGACCACAGGAGGAAAACCCCGAACAAAAACCGCAAATCCCCCTCAGTCTTCGTCGAGACTAGCCGGGATATCAGGCCTGGCGCCAAATATTTCGGGGTCGTTCGCGCACAGCACAACGACGGACACGGCCCGTGGTCACGACGAGCCGCGTCCGTCACTGTCGAGTCAGGACCTGACGGCGATCAGCGCGGTGTCCGGCTGGTCGGCGAACAGCCCGTCGATCCCCGTGGCGAGGAACGCGTCCAGCTCGGCGAAGATGTCGCCCCACGCGGACGGGTCTTCGGACGAGCGCAGGTTCGCGGGCAGGAAGCTGTTCTCGTTGCGGAAGGTGTAGGGCACGACCTGCAACCCGGCGTCGTGGGCGTCGCGTACGAGGGAGGTCGGCGTGCCGAGCGTGCCGTCCGCGTTCCGCGGGATGATCTGGTTCTTCTCCGGGCTCAGGTAGTCGGCGTAGGTGGAGATCTCCTTGAGCCCGGCAGGCGTGACCAGGTCGGCGTACGTGCGCTTGTCGCCGTTCGCGACGAAATCGGCGGGCGCGCCGGTGGCCGAGGTGAGCTGCACCAGCGGCACCTTCACCTGCCTGCTCAGCGCGACCAGGTTGGACACCTCGAACGACTGGATCACCACCGGCGCGGTGCGCCTGTTCAGCCCGTTGCGGTTGAGGATGTCGACCAGCTTCGGCTCGGTCGGGTTGCCGATCGAAGCGAAGTAGGTGGAGTGCTTGATCTCCGGGTAGGTGCCCAGCGTGCGGTGCAGTTCGCGGCCGAGGCGCTTCGTGAGGTCCAGCACCTCCTGGTAGGTCACGATCCGCCAGCGGCCGTCGTAGATCGTGTTGTCCGGGCGGATGTCCGGGATGCGCTCGGTGGCGCGCAGGGTTTTGAGCTCGGCGAGGGTGAAGTCCTCGGTGAACCAGCCGGTCAGGCTCACACCGTCGATCACCTTGGTGGTCCGGCGGTCCGCGAACTCCGGATGCGACGCGACATCGGTGGTGCCGCCGATCTCGTTCTCGTGCCGGGCGACCAGCTGACCGTCCCTGGTCGGCACGAGGTCGATGTCGACCCAGTCGGCGCCCTGGCGGTAGGCCAGCTCGTAGGAGGCCAGCGTGTGCTCCGGCCGGTAGCCGGGCGCGCCCCGGTGTCCGACGACCACTGGTTCGGCACGCTCCTTGTCAGCCGGGGCGGCTTGGCTCGCACTGGTGACACCGGCGGTACCGGCCAGGAACAGACCGGCCAGCGCCAGGGCCGCGAGTCGCTTCCGCACGTCAACCTCCCGAGGGGATGAAGGGGATCTCCGCGCCACTCTCACCGCCGCGGGCTACGACTGCCACACGGGCGGGGGTCGGGTGGCTGGCGGGCGGGTAAACGGACAGTGCCGCATACGAACGTCTACGCTCAGGACCTGTGCGCGTCCTCGTAGTCGGGTCCGGTGCCCGCGAACATGCCCTGCTCCTCGCCGCGTCGCACGACCCGGCCGTCACCGCGCTGGCCTGTGCGCCCGGCAACGCCGGGACAGCGGGTCTGGCGGAGCAGCTCGGCGTCGACGTGGCGGACCCGGCCGCGATGGCCGAGCTGGCGCAGAGCTGGCGCGCCGACCTCGTGGTGATCGGTCCCGAGGCGCCGCTGGTCGCCGGCGCCGCGGACGCCGTCCGCAAGGCGGGAATCGCCTGCTTCGGCCCGTCCGCTTCGGCAGCGCGGATCGAGGGCTCGAAGGCATTCGCCAAGGACGTGATGGCCGCCGCGAAGGTGCCGACGGCGCGCAGCGAGATCGTGGACAACCCGGCCAAGCTCGACGAGGCGTTGTCCCGCTTCGGCCCGACCTGGGTGGTCAAGGACGACGGGCTGGCCGCGGGCAAGGGCGTCGTCGTCACGCGCGACTTCGACGCGGCCCGCGCGCACGCGATGAAACTGCTCGACGGCGGTCACCCGGTGCTGCTGGAGTCGTTCCTCGACGGGCCCGAGGTGTCGCTGTTCTGCCTGGTCGACGGCCGCACCGTGGTGCCGTTGCAGCCCGCGCAGGACTTCAAGCGCGTCGGCGACGGCGACACCGGCCCGAACACCGGCGGCATGGGCGCGTACACGCCGCTGCCGTGGGCGCCGGAGAGCCTGGTCGACGACATCGTGCGCGACATCGTCCAGCCGGTGGTCGACGAGCTGGCCGCGCGGGACGCCGAGTTCTCCGGCCTGCTCTACGCCGGTCTCGCGATCACCTCCGACGGTCCGCAGGTCATCGAGTTCAACTGCCGCTTCGGGGACCCGGAGACGCAGGTCGTGCTCGCGCTGCTGGCCACCCCGCTGGCGGGGCTGCTGCACGCCACCGCCACCGGCACGCTCGCCGGGCACCCGCCGCTGGAGTGGCATCCGGGTTCCGCGGTCACCGTGGTGATCGCCGCCGACGGCTACCCTGGCGTGCCGCGCGCCGGGGACGTCATCACCGGCGCCGAGGCCGAGGGCGTGCTGCACGCGGGCACCCGCCGCCGCGACGACGGCGCCGTGGTCTCGCACGGTGGCCGGGTGCTGTCCGTGGTCGGCACGGGCGACGACCTCGACGCGGCCCGCGCGCAGGCGTACGAGCGGGTCGCCAAGGTGCACCTGTCCGGCTCGCACCACCGCACCGACATCGCGTCGCGGGCCGCGCGGGGCGAGATCGCCGTTCCAGGCGCTTCGGCGAACCACAGCCCGAGCTGACACCGGAGTTGGTAGCCTTCTCACCGGAACTGGTCGGCTACCGTCCGCACCCGGGGGGTTCGCGAACATGGCAGAGGACGACCTGCGGGGTGCCGGCCAGGGCCTCGCACCCACGCTCGGCGCGCTCGGCGCGAGCGTTCCGGGAGTGCCCCGCGCCCAGGACCTGCAGGTCGACACGGACAAACTGCTGCTGGTCGCCAGGGTCGTCAACGAGCAGGCCGACGCGCTCGACGACCGCATCCGGCAGAAGCTGGCCGACCTGACCATCAGCGCGCCGGCGCAGGACGTCGTCAGTACCACCGCGGTCGACGCGTGGAACCGGCTGGTGGCCCGCGGCGACACCTCCTACGCGCTGCGGGTGCAGAACTACGTGTCGAACCTCCGTGATCTCGCCATCCAGCTGCGGCAGGCCGCCCAGGCCTACCAGGCCGGCGAGGAGGAAAAGGTCACGGCGCTCGGGGATCGCGGTGCCGGCCCTGCCTAGGACCGTGCTCGCCGCGGTGCTGCTCGTCAGCGGCTGCACGTCGACCGTGTCCGGGCTCGCGGGTCCGGGCACGCGCCCCAGCCAGGCTCCGGAACTGCCCGCCCGCGCCCGGGAGCTGGCGGTGACGGGCATCGACCCGTGTGCCCTGCTGACACCGGCCCAGCTCGACGCGCTCCAGGAGAACGGTGCGCCGCGGCTGGTCGACGAGGACAGCACCCGAGACGGGCCGACCTGCGCTTTCGACGTCGACGCCACGCGGCCGACCTACACGTACTACCTCGAAGTCGTCGACGTCGGCATCGAGGACTGGATCAGCGGTGACCACCGCGAGACCGGCATGATCCAGCGGCCCGCCGACGTGCCCGGCTTCCCCGCACTGGTCAACTACGCGCCCAGCGACGGGATCCAGGACTGCGAAACGCTCGTCGGCGTCGCCGCGGGCCGGACGCTGCGCGCCCAGATGGCACCCGACGACCGGTCCTTCGACCAGCGACAGCTGTGCGACATGGCGACGAACGTCGCGAAGCTGGCCGTCCAGACGCTCGAAACGCTGAAGTGAGGTGTGGTGTGGCCACGTTCGACAGCAGCAACCACGACATCCCGACGCTCGTCGCGAAGCTCGCCGACCAGCGGTTCGACGGCTACCAGCCGGAACAGCTCGCGCGGGTCGTGGAACAGTTCCGCGACGGTGCGGGCACGACGAGCATCACCGAGGCCGTCGAAGCGCTCAGATCGATCTCCGGCGCGCTCGCCGGGACCGAGGAGGCGCTGCGGACGCAGCTGCGGGCGCTCGGGGTGGAGTGGCAGAGCCGCGCGGGTGACCAGGCGTCGTCGGTGGTCGCGCGGGAGGCCGGGTTCTCCGCCGAGGCCACCGCGAAGGTCGACCAGGCCGCGCGGATGATGTTCGAGCAGGCCGAAGCCTTCACCCGGACCCGCAACAAGCTGCCCGCGCCGGAGGACCTGCGCAAGGCGGGCAGCTACGACTTCGGCGACACGGTGTTCAGCCTCTTCGGCTTCGAAACCGACCACGCCGCGGACGTGCGGACCGCCGAGGAGGCCAGGGCGCAGGCGGTGGACGCGCTGAACGCCTACGCCCACGACAGCGGCGGCTACCTCGGCGCGACGTCCACAGTGGAGGCTCCGGCCCCGGTCGACCTGTTGTCGGCGCCGGGTTCCGGGGTGGTCTCCGGGGTCGGCGGGGCCGTCCCGACCGTTCCGGACACCTCGACCACGCAGGCTCAGGGCACGAAGGACGTGACGCCCGCGGTGGCGCCGGTGGACACCCCGACCCCGGCGATGGGCGTGCCCGCGCCCGGTTCGGCCGGTGTGGCCGCGGCGGGCGCGGCTGGAGCACGGCCGGGCGTGACGGGACCGTCCGGCGCTGTTGGCGCGCCCGCGCCCGGTGGGCGCGTGGCGCCCGGACCGGGCGGTGCCGGACCGGGCGGTGGTTCCACGGGCGCCGGGGCGGCGGAGCGCGGCCCGTCGGGCGGCCGAGCCGGGGGTGCTTCGCCGTCGGCCTGGGGCGTCCGTGGTGGCGCGACCGGCTCCGCCGGGGGCGTGGGTGAGCAGGCCGGTCGTGGCGGTGCGGGAGCGGCGAACCGCTTCACGACCGGTGGCATTGGCGGCGCCGCCCGTGGCGGGGCAGGCGGCGCGGGTGGCCCCGGCGGTGCCGGTGGTGGCGCGGCAGGCGGCGCCGGTGGTACGGGCGGTGGTGGCGCGGCAGGCGGCGCCGGGGGCGCCCCGCGTGGCGTGCCGACCGCGGCGGAGGAAGCGCTGGGCAAGGGCCGCGCCGCCGGGGCCGTTCCGCCCTCGGGCACCTCACCCACCGCCGTCGGACCGGGGTTCGCGGCCGTGCGCGGGACTTCGGGGATGAGCGGGTTCGCCGAGGCGGCGCCCGCGCTCGGGGCCGCCGGGGCCGGTGGCGCGCTGGCAGGCGAGGGCGAGCGACCGAACCGCGTGGGCCGGAACACCGCGGGCAACCGCATCCACCAGATCCCGGTGGGCGACCTGCCCGAGGAGGAGGAAGCCCGGCTGTCGCGCCGTGGCGGGCACACCCCCGGCACGGGGACCACCCGGTCGATCCTGGAACCCGCCGCGCCCCAGGACGGCGACGAGGACAGTGTGCGGCGCTTCGGGGTCGAGGACGAAGACCTGTTCGCCGACCGCCGCGACGTCTCACCGGACACCATCGGCGAGCGATGAGCCTCGTCCTGACCACGCTGGAGTTCGACGTCCTCTGGCAGAGCCTGCGGCTGCCGCGCGCCCACCCGGCGTTGCGCGTGCCCAGCGCCGGACAGACCCACGGCGAGCGGCGGCACCTCGTCGACCGCGCCTGGGGCCTGCTCGCCGACCGGGGTCTGGCGCGCGGGCGGCGTGCCGTCGGCGAGGTCGTCGACATGGCGGCCCTGCTGGCGAACCCGCAGGTGTCGATCGACGTGTGGGTGTGGACGGGCCGGGAAATCCGTGGCCTCGCGGTGAGCAACGGGAACCAGGCGGTGCTCGCGGTGGTCGACTCGGGTGAGGTGTGGCTGATCCCCGCCCGCCCGAACGCGCTCGCCGAGTCGGCGGTGTCGGTCGCGGGCGAGCAGCCCGCCGGGGTCGGCCACTCGGTCAGCCTGCCGCACAGCACGCTCCGGGCGGCCGACGCGGACGCCAAGGGGGACCCGAAGGCGCTGGTCACGGCGCTGGAAGACCGCGGCGTCGAGCTGTGGGAGGCGCAGGAGCTGGCCGGGATGCTGGTCGGGATGACCACGCGCGGGCAGTTCGGCGTCGAGCGGCAGGGCCGCCGCGCGGGCCGCGTCGTCGCGTTCTACGACACCGACGCGGGCCGCTACCTGGTGCAGGTGGGCGGGCAGGACTGGGCCACCGTGGCGCCCGCGGACAACCAGCTGCTGGTCAGCCGGATCGGGGAGCTGCTCGACGAGGCGTGAACCACCGGATGGTGGAACTTGCCGGAAACCGCGTACGGGCCGCGATGATCGTCCTACAGTGAGCCACGTGCCTGAAAGCGATCCGGACTCGTTGGAGCAGGTGGCCGGGCAGGTCGAGGCCATCCACGAGCAGTTCAAGAAGACCAAGGACGGGGTCACGGGCGTGACCGGCGAGAACCCGTTCGGCGCCATCAAACGCCCGGACGAGCTCGAGCCGGGCGAGCACCCGTCCGAGGGCATGGTCGACGCGCTGGGGACGTTGCGCGACGGGGTGCACAAGCAGTTCGACGCCGCCGCCGAACTGATGACGTCGACCGGCGGCGCCCTGCGGGACGCGGCACGGGCCCTGCGCGAAACCGACGACGCGGCGCGGGACAGCCTCACCGTCAGGGACGGAAGCCTGCAGGTCTGACATGGTTGCCGCACCGGGCATGCCGCCCGAATGGAACGACGTGCAGACCCGCGCGCAGCAGGTCGACAAGCTGAACCCGGCGGGCATCCAGTCCGTCGCGGACCAGTTCACGCAGGCGTCGAAGGACTCGGCCGACCATTCGGTGGCGCTGCGCAACGCGACGGCGGCCCTCGACGGCGGCACGTGGACCGGTCCGGCGGCCGACGCGTTCTTCGCCTACGTCAGGCAGATCGGCGACGCGGGCCGGAGGGTCAACGACCACCTCGACGAGGTCGCCCGCGAGATGTCGAACCTGCAGACCTCGCTGGCCGACATCAAGGGCCAGGTCGACACGATCCGGCAGCAGGCGCAGACGGACATCGACAAGGCCAACTCGGACGCCGTCACCCAGGCGAACGCGGCCGAGGCGAAGGAACGCGAGGTGTCCGAGGGCAAGGAGGGCGCGACGATGCCCTCGCCGACGTCCGCCGAGATCATGGCCGCCAACGCCCGCACCACGAGCGGCATCGCGACGGGCGCGCGGGACGCGATTCAGGGCCTGCTCAACGGCGCGAACGACCAGATCAACCGGGTCATGGGGCTGGTGCGCAAAGACGTCGAGGGCGGGTACGCGTCGGTGCCGCCCCTGGGCGGCAAACCGAAGTCGTCGAAGAGCACCGGTGGGCTGAGCGGCGGCGGTGGTGGGGGCGGCGGTGGCCTGGGTCCGAGCGGCGGTCCGCCGAGCACGCAGCCGCCGGGCAACGTGCGGCAGTGGATCGAAGAGGCGATCCGCATCCTGCAGGCGGCGGGCATCCCGGTGACGGAAGCCGACATCGACAAGATCTGGACGATCATCGAGAAGGAGTCGGGCGGCGACCCGAACGCGATCAACCTGTGGGACAGCAACGCCGATGCCGGGCATCCGTCCAAGGGGCTGATGCAGTGCATCGACTCGACGTTCAACGCGCACAAGCTGCCCGGTCACGACGACATCTACAACCCGGTGGACAACATCATCGCCGGGGTCCGGTACACGTTCGACCGGTACGGCGGGTTCGCCGGGCACCCCGGCCTGAAATCGATGGCGAGCGGCGGCGGCTACCAGGGCTACTGACGGCACCGATCCGCCACCTGATGTTCACCCCGCGGAAGAAACCAGCGGAGTTGATCATGCGTCGTAGCCGCCGTGTCTGGTTACGAAGTCGCCATCGCGATGTTGCGCAAATCGGGCGAAGCGGCCGACAGCGCCGGGGAACAGGCCGCGGCGGTGAACCTCGCGGCACCCCTGTCGGACGTTCCGGGTGCGTTGAAGGGCAGTCGCAGCGCGGAATCCGCCGTCGCACTCGCCGACGCCTGGCACAACCGCCTCAAGGGCTGGAGCGCGGCTGCGACATCGCTGGGCAGCGCCGTCGCCCGCGCGGCCGACCTCTACGAGGCCGACCACGAAGCCGCCCGGCACGACCTGCTCGTCATCGCCGCGGGCTGGATCACCCCGTGATGCTCGTCTACGGCTCGGTCCGTACCTGGAACTCCGGCGCGCTCGACGAGGCCGACCGGCAACTCAGGACACTCACCGACCGGCTCCTCGGCCTCGGGGACGAGCTGACCGTGTCGGCCGCGCCGAAGGGCTGGCACGGCCGCGCCGCCGACCTGGCGGGCGACTTCCACGCCCAGATCGCCGACCGCATGGAGCATCTGGTCGCCGAGATCAGCGCGACGCGCGGCGCGCTCCAGCTCGCCGCCGACCGCATCATCGACCTGCGCCACCTGGTCAGCGAGGCCGAATCGCTGGCCCGCGCCAACCGGTTCGCCCTCGACGACAACGGCGGCGTCGTCGACCACGGCGTCTCCCCGGACGTCCCGGAAGACCAGGTCGAGGACGTGACACGGGAACGCGCGAAGATCCGCGCCGAGCTGTCCGACCGCGTCGCCCAGATCCTGCGGATCGCCTCCGACATCGACACCACCTGCGCCGACGTTCTCGACCGCGCCGCCAGGGGCGAGATCGGCGACGGCGGCGCCACCACCCTTGCCGACGCCGCGGAGAACGGTTTCGCGGCCGAGCCGGAGATCCCCGGCCGTCCGGAGTTCCCGCACACGGACGAAGGAGCCGGGGAACACGGCAGCGACCCCTGGTACACCACGGGCGACGACCTCGTCGTCCACGACCTCGCCGACGCCGCCGCCAAGTTCGCTGACGCCTACGGCTGGACGCACGCCGCCGAGCAGATGCGCAAGATCGCGACGGACGCCGAGGAGAACGGCACCTACGGCAAGCCGGTCCCGTTCACCAGCAAATGGTACGGCCACTACGTTTCGGGCGCGGAGAGCAAGGACTGGTACTACGCGATGGGCGGGTTCCGGTACTCCCTGACCGGGGTGGCCACGGTGCACCCGCCCGCCGAGCCGGGCGGGCAGCCGGAGATCGAGGTGGATTACCGGACACACGTCTACGACCGCTACAACTGGGACCACGGCAAGCAGACGCAGATCGGCCCGGTCACCATCAGTGACGACCAGATGCAGGAACTGCACCGCGCGGGCGTGGCGCAGGAGTTCGACATCGCAGGCTCCAGTGGCGCCCAGCACTACAGCGGGAAGACCCCCGGTGAATGGGACGCGCCGGACCTGCCCACCGGTGACGCGGGGCGCGACGGCCAGCGCGGCGACCCGGCGCGGCAGCGGTGAGCACGGGCCCGCTTAGGGTGGGGTCATGGTCGACGCAGCTTCCTTTCCCGGTCCGGCCAAGCGGGCGGATGTCGCGCCCTTCCACGTCATGGAGGTCCTTTCCGCGGCGGCCGCCCGGCAGCGCACGCACGGTGACGTCGTGTCGCTCGCCGCGGGGCAGCCGAGCGCGGGCGCGCCGGAACCGGTTCGCGAAGCCGCCGCGCGGGCGCTGGCCGGGCAGAACCTCGGCTACACCGTGCAGCTGGGCATCCCGGAGCTGCGGGAGGCGATCGCCGGGCACTACGAGCGCCGCTACGGGTTGCCGGTCAGCCCGGACGACGTCATCGTCACCACCGGCTCCTCCGGCGGGTTCCTGCTGTCGTTCCTGTCCGCCTTCGACGCGGGCGCCCGCGTCGCGATGGCGCGGCCCGGCTACCCGGCCTACCGCAACCTCCTGTCGGCGCTGGGTTGCGAAGTCGTCGAGTTCGCCACCGACGAGCGCACCCGGTTCCAGCCGACCGTCGGCCTGCTCGACGAGCTGGGCCCGATCGACGGCCTGATCGTGGCGAGCCCGACGAACCCGGCGGGCACCGTACTGCCACCGGGGGAGCTGGCCGCCATCGCGGGCTGGTGCTCGGCGCGCGGCGTCCAGCTGATCAGCGACGAGATCTACCACGGCATCTCCTACGGCACCGAGCCCGGCTGCGCGTGGCAGTCGACGACGGAGTCGATCGTGCTGGGCTCGTTCTCCAAGTACTTCGCGATGACCGGGTGGCGGCTGGGCTGGATGCTCGCGCCGAAACGCCTGCACCGCGCGGTCGACGTGCTCACCGGCAACCTCAACATCTGCGCGCCCGCGCTCGCCCAGCACGCGGCGGTCGCGGCGTTCGAACCGGAGTCCTACGCGGAGCTGGACGGGCACGTGGCGCACTACCGGCGCAACCGGGACCTGCTGCTCGACGGCCTGGCCGGCATCGGACTGGACCGGATCGCGCCGGTCGACGGCGCCTTCTACGCCTACGCCGACGTGTCCGGGCACACCATTGACAGCCTCAGCTGGTGCCAGCGCCTGCTGGCCGACACGGGTGTCGCGATCACGCCGGGCATCGACTTCGACCCCGTCGACGGGGGGAAGTTCGTCCGGTTCTCGTTCGCCGGATCGTCTGCCGACGTCACCGAGGGTGTCGACCGGCTGGGCCGCTGGCTCTCCGGGGGAACCCCCAGTTTTCCCTGAACGTTGACCAGAAAACGGGCGCCCCGGCGGGATACCGTGCGAGGCTGCTCATAGCGGGCCGAACGGGCCCGCGCGCCACAACCGAAGGGGATGCCATGTTCTGGAAGATCGTCGGCGCGCTGATCGTCGCCTGGCTCGCGTTCATGGTGATCGGGTCGGTGATCGGGTTCGTGTTCAAGGCCATCCTGTGGATCGCCGTGATCGGTGGCGTCGGCTTCCTCGGAGCCGCCGCCTACAACGCCATCAAGAACAAGGACCGCAAGCAGATCCGCTCCTGAGGCAGGTGGTGGAAGCGGCTTGCGTGGCGGTGCGGGCAGCGGAACCTGAGGCGGTGCCGGCGCACGGCCCACAGCAAGCGGCTCCGCCACTTACCAGAAGCCTAAAGAAGCGCCCGCGCGGCGTCGGCGCCGTTCCAGACGTGTGCGCGCAGGCCTGCCGCCCGCGCGCCCTCCACATTGGACTGGCGGTCGTCGAAGAAGACGCAGTCTCCCGCCGGGACGCCGAGGCGGGCGACCAGCAGTTCGAAGATCTCCGCGTCCGGCTTGGCGACACCCACGTCGCCGGAGAACACCCGGACGCGGAAGTGCCGCATCCAGTCCTGCCGCTCGGCGAACCGGGCGAACGAGGACGGCGCGTTGGACAGCAGCGCCAGCGGTACCCCGGCCTCACCGAGCCCGGCCAGCAGCTCCAGTGAGGCCGGGCGGACCTCCGACCAGCCGCGGATGTCGATCTCGGTCAGACGCTCCGAAGTGGACTCATCGACCGGCACGCCGAGCGCGTCCCCGAGCCCGCCCCAGTACTCGTGGTCGGGGCAGCCGCGGTCGTAGGCGTCGCGCAGGCGCCAGTACTGCGGTTCGAACTCCGCCAGCGGCGCGCCGAGCGTCTCCGCCAGCGCGGGCAGCGCGGTCGTGCGACCGCAGATCACCTCGCCGTAGTCGAACACCACCCAGCCCGTCACGGGTGACCACCGGCCTTGATGCGGCGCAGCGCCTCGTCCACGTCGGCACCGGACACGTCGCGGTGCAGCACGAACCGCACCTTGCCCCCCATCGGCAGCGCGAGCACGCCCTGGACCCGCAGCGATTCGAGCGTCACCGAGATGTCCGCGACCGGGGCCAGCACGATGTTGGTCTCCGGGGTCTCGGCCTCCCAGCCCAGCTCACGCAGGCCGTCGGCGAGGCGCCGGGCCTTGTCGTGCTCCTCGGCGAGTTCCCCCACCCGGTCCAGCGCGACCAGGCAGGCCGCGGCGAGGACACCGATCTGCCGCATGCCGCCGCCCAGCATCTGCCGCATCCGGCGGGCCCGTTCGACGAACTCCCTGCTCCCGGCGACCACCGAGCCTGCCGGCGCGCCGAGCCCCTTGCTGAAGCACGCCGACACGCTGTCGACGCCGACGGTCAGGGCCGCGGGCGGCAGACCGAGCGCGACGGCGGCGTGCCAGACGCGGGCGCCGTCGAGGTGAACCTGCAGGCCCGCCTGCCGCGCGGTGGACAGCAGCTGCGCGTGCTCGTGTGGCGGGATGACCGCGCCACCGGCGGCGTTGTGGGTGTTCTCCAGGCACAGCAGCGTGGTGCGCAGCGTGTAGTAGGGGCCGCCACGCGCGCCGATGGCGGCGGCGACCGACTCCGGTTTGGGCCGTCCGGGGCCACCGTCGTGGTCCAGCGCCTCCGGCATGCCCCCGGCGAGCCAGGCCGCGGAGCCCAGTTCGTTGTTGAGGACGTGCGCGTTCTTCGGCGCGAGGAACCGGTCGCCGCGCTTGAGGTGGACGGACAGGGCGATGAGGTTCGCCATCGTCCCGCTCGGTGTCCACAGCGCGGCCGGCATGCCGAGGACCGCGGCTGCCCGCTCCTCGAGCTCACGGACCGTGGGGTCGATGTCGATGACGTTGTCGCCGACCTCAGCGGACGCCATCGCTCTGCGCATCTGCTCATCCGGTCGGGTGACGGTGTCAGAGCGGAAGTCGATCAACTGGGTGGCTGCTGAGGTCACGGACAGATCACATCACACCCCTCAGATGATCTTCAAGAAGGTGCAACCCACCGCCCGAGTAGTTCCGTCTTTACGTCGAGACGTCGGAGCGGAGAGTCTTGGCGCGTGGACGAGGGTGACGAGCAGGACTTCGCGGAGTACTTCGCGGCCAAACGGGACTCCGTGCGGAGAACCGCGTACCTGCTCTGCGGCGACTGGCACCGCGCGGACGATCTCGCGCAGACGGCGTTCGTGGCGCTGCACCGGAAGTGGAACCGCATCCGGGACCGGGCCGCGACCGACGCCTACGTGCGCCGGACGCTGGTCCGCGCGTCGATCGACGAGTCGAGACGACCCTGGCGGAGGGAGCAGCAGGTGGAGCGGCTGCCCGAACCCGAACCCGCGTCGGGGCGGCTCGACGAGCAGGTCGCGACCAGGGCGGACCTGCTGGCCGGGCTGCGCACGGTGCCGCCGAAACAACGCGCGGTGCTGGTGCTGCGGTACTTCGAAGGACTCGACGTCGCCGGCGTGGCGAAGGCCCTGGGCTGCAGCGAGGGGAACGTGAAGAGCCAGACCGCGCGCGGGCTGGCGAACCTGCGGGAGGCACTGGGCGAGGAGGTGGAGGCCGGTGGATGAGCGGGAGCTGACGGAACTCTTCCGGGCCGTGCCGGGTGAGCCGCCCCCGGCCGCGTTCGACGTGCGGGACGTGCGGGACGCGTCGGCGCGGGCCACCGCCCGCCGCCGGATGACGCTCGCGGCGGCATCACTCTGCGTGGTGTTCGCGCTGCTCGGTGCCGGAATCATGGGGTTTGTCCAGTCTCGGACCACCCCATCGAACCAAGTCCTCGGGCAGGAGCAACCGGTCGGGGGACCGGTACGTCTTCCCACGGCGTCAGGACTTCCCGGCCCCTCCGCCATGCAGGGAGGAGTGGGGACCGGGGAGAACGGCCCGCGGGCCGACGGCACCCCCGGGTGCGACAAGGTGGACCGGGAGCTCGCCGCCGCCCTCGCCGGCGAGCTCCCGTCCACCGGGGTCACCGGTCCGCGTGCCGGGGACGTCTGCACGCCGGGTTCGCGTTCGGCGAGCTACGGGGTCGCGGAGAACGGCCGGTCCGGGACGGTGTCGGCGACCGTGCTGCCGCCCGGTGCCAGCGTCCAGCTCGCGAAGCTCGTCGAGGGCGCGGTGGCCGACCAGCAGCGGGCCGCGGGCGGCGGGACGGTGATCGTGCTGAGCGTGCCCGCGCCGGGCAGCGCCGCCCCGCTGGCGGACGACGTCACGAGGATCGCCAGGTCCCTGGCCGGGAAGTTCTAGCTGGCAAGATGGGCCGCCATGACGTCCGGAGCGAGTACGCCGAAGGGTGAGCGCAGGCGGGCGGCCCTCGTCGAGGCCGCGGCCGCGCTGCTGGTCGAAGGCGGTTTCGACGCGATCCGGCACCGCGCGGTCGCCGAGCGGGCGGGGTTGCCGCTGGCGTCGACGACGTACTACTTCGACTCACTCGACGACCTCATCAGCGCCGCCGCCGAGCACCACGGCCGCACCGAGCTGGCCAAGGGCCGGGCCCAGCTGGACGAGCTGCCGACCGAGCACCGCGGTGTCGACCGGGTCGTGGAGCTGGTGCTCGACCAGTTGCTCGGCGACGAACCGGACTACGAGGCGGTGCTGCTGCGCTACGAGCGGCTGGTCGCGACGGGACGCCGCCCGTACCTGCGGCCGCTGATGCGCACGCTCGGTGAGGAGTTGCGGGCGCTGCTGACCGAGATCTTCGCGCGCTCCGGCGTGGTCATCGAGCGGCGACGTCTGGAGGAGCTGATCGCGCTGGTCGACGGCGCGGTGGTGAACGCCCTGATCGAGGTCGATCCGGACCCGCGCGCCGTCGCCCGCGCAATGCTCAGCCGCGCGCTGACCTAAACGGGCGAGGGGACCTCGGCGTCCGGCTCGGCCGTCGTCGCCACCGCCCAGAACAGCAGGGCGATGCCCACCGCGCCCGGGTCGGGGTCGCCCTTCACCCGCTCGCCGACGTAGCTCGCCCGGCCCATCCGCGCCCGCAGCTCGGCGGTGTGCGCCGCGCCGTCCGCGGCCGCCTTCGCCGCCGCGACGAACCCGGAGCCGAGCGCGTCCACGGCCGGGGCGAGCGCGTCCACCAGTGTCCGGTCGCCGACCCGCGCCTCACCGACGCGCTGGATCGCGGCCAGCCCCGCCGCGGCACCCGCGGCGAAGTCGTCCGCGTGGGCGATCTCGGTGAACAGCAGCCCGAGCAGCGGTCCGCTGGTGCCGCCGACCTCGTCGAGGAACACCTCGCCCAGCGCCCCGAACGCGGTGCCGCCGCCGGTTTCGAAGCGGGTGAGCGCCGCCCGCACACCGCCACGCAGGTTGTCCCCGAAGTCGCCGTCGCCACTGCGCTGGTCGAGCCGGGTCAGCTCGTCGTGCGCCTCCTCGACCGCCTGGGCGAAGCGGCGCAGCACGGTCTCCTGGTCCAGCATCAGGCGGTCTCCTCGGGGGTGCGCGGGAAGGCGGGGGTGACGGCCGGTGCCGACCACCAGTGCAGCCACGACGGCTCCAGGCGGGTCAGGGTGAGCGAGAACCCGGCCATGTCCAGTGCGGGCACGAACGTGCCGACGAGACCGCCCGCGGCGGTCAGGCCGCGGCGCTCCAGACCGGCGCCGACCAGGTCGTTGATCGCGTACAGCTCCAGCAGGGTGGTACCGCCCAGCCCGTTGACGGTGACGATCAGGTCGTCCGGACCGTCCGGCAGCCCGGCGAGGACGCGGTCGAGCATGTCCTCGACGAGGTCCTCCAGCGGCGGACGGGTGACGGTCTTCTGGGCCCGCTCGCCGTGGATGCCGACGCCGAACTCCAGCTCACCGTCTTCGAGCGGGAACGACGGTTCGCCGGTGTGCGGCGAGGTCTGCGCCCGCGACGCGACGGCGAGACTGCGGGACGCCGCCGCGAACCGGCCGCCGAGGTCGGCCAGCTCGTCGAGGCCCAGCCCGGTGTCGGCCGCGGCGCCGAGCAGCTTCTCGACGACGACGGTCGCGCCGGTGCCGCGCCTGCCGGTGGCGGTCTCGTCGGACTCGGTGGCCAGATCGTCGTCCACGAGCACGCGGCGGACCTCGATGCCCTCCAGCCGCAGGCGCTCGGCGGCGATGCCGAAGTTGATCCGGTCGCCGGTGTAGTTCTTCACGACGTGGATCACCCCGCCCGGCCCGGCGGCACGGCGACTGGCCTCCAGCACCTGCTTGTTGTGCGGCGAGGCGAAGACCTTGCCGGGGGCGACGGCGTCGAGCATGCCGCGGCCGAGGAACCCGGCGTGCAGCGGTTCGTGACCGGACCCGCCGCCGGACACCAGCCCGACACGCCGACCCGGATTGCGGTGCCGCGCCACGAGGTGCGCCGGTTTCTCGTGCAGCTCCACGAGATCCGCGTGGGCGCGCGCGAACCCGCGCAACGCGGCCGGGACCGGATCGTCGCCTGCGGGGTGGAAGGGCAGGGCCATCAGACGTTCTCCCTCAACTGACCTGCGGTGGTGTCCTCGTTGCCGACCTCGCCCCGCCTGAGACTACTGGCGGCCAGCGAGGACAGCACGGCGATGCCGATGGCGTAGACGACGAGCCACGTCCAGTGGCCACCGCCCGCGGCGAGCAGCGCGGTGCCGAGCAGCGGGGCGAGCCCGCCGCCGAGCGTGGCGCCGACCTGCTGGGTGACCGACAGACCGGTGTAGCGCACCGGGACCGGGTAGAGGTTGGCGAACAGCGCGGCCTGCGCGCCGTACATCGCGGCATGCCCGACTCCGAGTCCGAGCGTGGTCGCGACGATCATCAGCGCCAGGTTGCCGGTGGAGATCATCAGGAAGAACGGGACCGCCAGCACGACCTGGAACAACGCACCACCGATGTAGACCTTGCGGCGGCCGATCCGGTCGGACAGCGCGCCGAACAGCGGCAGCGTGACGCATTCGACGGCGCAGGCGACGAGCACGGCCAGCAGCGCCGGCCCGCGTTCCTGCCCGAGTTCCGTGGTCACGTAGGCGATCGCGACCACGTAGTAGACGTTGAACAGGCCGCTCTCGGCGATCTTGGCGATGATCGACATGACCACGCGGACGGTGTGCCCGGCGAAGAGCTCCTTGACCGGCATGGTCCGGACCTCGCGTTCGGCGCGGGCCTTGACGAACTCCGGGCTTTCGCTGACATGCGTGCGGATGTACACCCCGAGCGCGATCAGCACGATGCTGGCGAGGAACGGCAGCCGCCAGGCCCAGTTCTCGTACGCGCCCTCCGGCAGCACCGCGTCCAGCAGCGTCACCAGACCGACCGGCAGCAGCACGCCCGCGGGCGTTCCGATGTGGACCAGCGAGGTGTAGAAGCCCTGGCGGCGTGGCGGGCTGTACTCCAGCGCCATGAGCACGCCGCCGCCGTACTCACCGCCCATCCCGACGCCCTGCAGCAACCGGATGAGCACGAGCAGGACCGGTGCCCAGATGCCGATGCTGTCGTAGGAGGGCAGGAGCCCCACGGCGAAGGTGCCGCCGCCCATCAGCACCATCGTGATGATCAGGACGGTCTTGCGGCCCAGCTTGTCGCCGTAGTGGCCGAAGATCACCCCGCCGAGTGGCCGCGCGAGGTACCCGACGAAGAAGGTGGCGAACGCGGCGAGCGTGCCGACGATCGCGTTCCCGGCGGGGAAGAAGACCTTGTTGAACACGAGCGCGGCGGTCGTCGCGTAGAGCGTGAAGTCGTAGTACTCGACCGTCGTGCCCAAGGCACTGGCCCACACGACCCGGCGGACGGGTGTCGCTTTCCCAGTAGCAGTCATTGGCACTTCCTCGTACCCGGTGGTGATTTCGCTGTTGGTCAGCTAATGTATCAGATACTAGATCCAGCACAAGGGAGAGAAGTATGAAGGACGTCGACCTGCGCGGAATGATCTCCACGGTCGTCACCCCGTTCGACGAGAACGACCAGGTCGACCTGGACCTGCTCCGCGGCGAGGTGAAGTACCTGCTCGACCAGGGCGTCACGGCGATCTGCGCGTGCGGCAGCACCGGCGAGGGCCAGACCCTTTCGATCGAGGAGAGCCAGGCGATCTGCGAGGTCGTCGTCGACGAGGTGGCCGGCCGGGTGCCGGTGATCGGCGGGGTCATCCAGAACTCGACGGCGCAGGCCATCCGGTACTCGCTCGCGTTGAAGGCGGCGGGTGTCGACGCGCTGCAGGTCACACCGGTGCACTACGTTTTCGCGCCCTCGCCGGAGGAGACGGTCGAGCACTACCGGCTCGTCGGCGAGGCCACCGACCTGCCGATCGTGCTCTACAACGTGGTGCCGTGGGCGCTCGTGCCGATCGACACCATCGAGCGGCTCGCCGACGTGCCGCAGGTGGTCGCGGTCAAGCAGTCCGGCGGCGACACGCACCTGCTCGCCGATCTGCTGCACCGGGTGCGCGACCGGTTCACGATCCTGGCCGCGCTCGACGACCTGCACTACCCGGCGTTCGTGCTGGGCGCGCACGGCGCGCTCGCGGCGATCCCGACCGTCACGCCGAAGCTGTCGGTGGAGCTGTGGGACGCGGTGCAGGCCGGCGACCACGCGACCGCGCTGCAGCTGCACGAGCGGATCCTCACGGTGTGGCGGGCGATCGACGGCCCGAACCTGCCCGCGACGCTCAAGGCCGCGCTGCAGCTGCAGGGCCGCGAAGGCGGCCTCCCGCGCAAGCCGTTCGCGCCCGCGACCGCGAAAGAGCGGGAACGCATCGCGGCCGCCCTGCGCTCCGCTAACCTGATCGACTAGACATCACACTTTGGTGGGGAAAGCCGTGGCCGTTCAGTCATCCGGAAAGTCCGGCCTGGTCGTCGAGTCGATCGCCGACCAGCTGTACCGGATCCTGTGCGATCGGATCGTCACCGGCGCGTTCGCGCCAGGGGCGCGGCTGGATCCCGGGGCGATCGCGGCCGAGTTCGGCGTGTCCCGCACTCCCGTGCGTGACGCGCTGGCCCGTCTGGAACACGATCAGCTCATCGAAACGCGTCCGCGCTCCGGGACCTTCGTGGCCCGTCCCGGGGTGCGCGACGTGCACGAGGTCTGCCAGCTGCGCAAGGGGATCGAGTGGGTCGCGACCGGGCTGGCCGCGTCGCTGATGCCCGCGGACCGGATCGCCGACCTGCGGGCCGAGGCCGTGGAAGCGCTGCGGGCGGTGGAGAAGGGCGACTTCGAGCCCTTCTTCGCCAGCGACTTCCGCATCCACCGCGAGATCGTCGCCGCCACCGGCAACGACCGGCTCGTCCGTGCCAGGGGTTCGGTGGAGCCGTTCGTAGCGTGGCTGCGGATCCTCGGCGCGACCGGCCCGCATCGCGCCCGCGGTTCCACCGAGCGGCACCTGCAGATCCTCGACGCGATGGCGGCGCGCGACGTCGCCGCCGCACAGGAAGCGGCCGCCGTCCACCTCGACGAGGTCGAAGAGTGGACCGTCGCCGACATGGATTCGAACGCGATCTCGACCTGAGGCCGGGGTCGCGGAGGGAGGAAACCCGTTGTCTCCGGAACACGCACTGGCCGGTGCGGCCGCCGCCGCACGACCCGTCGCCCGCACGACGTGGGCCGAGCGCGCGGGCTGGCTGCGCGCCGCGGCCGACGCGCTCGACGCCGCCGCCGGTGAGCTGGTCCCGCTGGCCGTGGCCGAGAGCCACCTGCCGGAAGCCCGCCTCACCGGGGAGCTGAACCGCACCACGTTCCAGGCACGCCTGTTCGCCGAGCGGCTGGAACAGGGACGGCTGCACGACGTCCGCGTCGACCACGCCGATCCGGACTGGCCGATGGGACCGCGTCCGGACCTCCGCCGCACGCAGGTGCCGATCGGGCCGGTGCTGGTGTTCGCGGCGAGCAACTTCCCGTTCGCGTTCTCCGTGTTCGGCGGTGACACCACGAGCGCGCTCGCGGCGGGCTGCCCCGTGGTGGTCAAGGCGCACCCCGGCCATCCCGAACTGTCGCGGCGCACCGCGGCGGTGGTCTCCGCAGCGCTCGCGAGGGCACCGGAGGGCACCTTCGCCCTGATCGAAGGCGAGGCCGAGGGTGCGCAGGCCGTGCGCGATCCGCGGATCAGGGCCGTCGCCTTCACCGGGTCCACCCGCGGCGGGCGGGCGCTGTTCGACCTCGCCGTGTCGAGGCCGGATCCGATCCCGTTCTTCGGTGAGCTGGGCTCGACCAACCCGGTGGTCGTCACGCCGTCCGGCTGGGCCGCGCGGGCCGGGGAGATCGCGACCGGGTTCGCCGGCTCGGTGGCGCTCGGATCGGGCCAGTTCTGCACCAAGCCCGGCATCCTGCTGGTCCCGGATGCCGGCGCGTTCCTCGACGCGGTGCCCGAGTTGTCCGCGGGGCCGATGCTCAACGAACGCATCGAGTCCGGTTTCCACGCGAGCGCCACCGAGATGGCGTCCGCGGTGCAGGTGGCACGCGGGACGGTGGCGGAGGGCACGTCGCCGGTCCTGTTCCGCACCACCGCCGCGGTGGTGCTGGACAACCCGGACCTGCTGGAGCTGGAGGTCTTCGGGCCGGCCGCGCTGATCGTCGAATACGGCGACGTGCCGGAGGTGCTGCGGGTGCTCGACGTGCTGCCGGGCCAGCTCACCGGCACCGTCCAGGGCAGCGACGACGACCCGGACGCGCCCGAGGTCGTCGCGCGGCTGGGCGAGCGCACCGGCCGGGTGTTGTGGAACCAGTGGCCGACCGGGGTGACGGTCAGTGACGCGCAGCAACACGGCGGCCCGTACCCGGCGACGACCGCTCCGCTCACGACGTCCGTCGGAACCGCCGCGGCACACCGGTTCCTGCGTCCGGTGGCCTTCCAGAACATGCCGGCGTCGGCGCTGCCGATCGAGCTGCGGTAGGGCCTCTCCAGCTCCGCCCGTCTCCCACCACCGCCCTCAACGGAAGCGCTGCGCGCTGCAGATACGCTTCAAGCGTGACGAAACCGCAGATCCCGAACGTCCTCGCCGGCCGCTACGCCTCAGCCGAACTGGTGTCCCTGTGGTCGCCGGAGAACAAGGTGAAGCTGGAGCGCGAGCTGTGGATCGCGGTGCTGCGGGCGCAGCGTGAGCTGGGTGTCGAGGTGCCCGACGGGGTCGTCGAGGACTACCAGCGCGTGCTGGACCAGGTCGATCTGGGCAGCATCGCCGAGCGGGAGCGTGTCACGCGGCACGACGTGAAGGCGCGCATCGAGGAGTTCAACGCGCTGGCCGGTCACGAGCACGTGCACAAGGGCATGACCTCGCGCGACCTGACCGAGAACGTCGAGCAGCTGCAGGTCCGGCGATCGCTGGAGCTGATGCGCTCGCGGGTCGCGGCGGTGCTGGCGCGGTTGGCTGGGCTCGCGGCCGAGCACGCGGAGCTGGTGATGGCGGGCCGGTCACACAACGTGGCCGCGCAGGCGACCACGTTGGGCAAGCGGTTCGCGACCGCGGCCGACGAGCTGCTCGTCGCGTTCGACCGCGTGGAGGACCTGATCGGCCGGTACCCGCTGCGGGGCATCAAGGGCCCGGTCGGGACGGGTCAGGACATGCTGGACCTGCTGGGTTCGGCGGAGACGCTGGCCGAGCTGGAGAACCGGATCGCCGGGCACCTCGGTTTCGCGCGGACCTTCACCAGCGTCGGGCAGGTCTACCCGCGCTCGCTGGACTTCGACGTGCTGTCGGCGCTGGTGCAGCTGGCGGCGGCGCCGTCGAGCCTGGCGAAGACGATCCGGTTGATGGCCGGGCACGAGCTGGTGACCGAGGGGTTCAAGCCGGGACAGGTCGGCTCGTCGGCGATGCCGCACAAGATGAACACGCGATCGTGCGAGCGGGTCAACGGGCTGGCCGTGGTGCTGCGCGGGTACCTGTCGATGACGGGCGAGCTGGCGGGCGACCAGTGGAACGAGGGCGACGTCTCGGATTCGGTGGTGCGCCGGGTCGCGTTGCCGGACGCGTTCTTCGCGCTGGACGGCCTGCTGGAAACGTTCCTCACGGTGCTCGACGAGTTCGGCGCGTTCCCGGCCGTGGTGGCCCGTGAGCTGGAGCGGTACCTTCCGTTCCTGGCGACGACGAAGGTGCTGATGGCGTCGGTGCGGGCCGGGGTGGGCCGGGAGACCGCGCACGAGGCGATCAAGGAGCACGCGGTCGGGGTGGCGCTGGCGATGCGCGAGAAGGGCGCCGACAACGACTTACTGGACCGGCTCGCCGCCGATTCGCGGCTGCCGCTGGACCGCGCCGGGCTGGAGCAGTTGCTCGCCGACCGGATCTCGTTCACCGGCGTGGCACCCGCCCAGGTGGCGCGCGTGGTGGCGCGAGTGGAGGACGTGCTGGCACGGTTCCCGGAGGCCACCAAGTACGCGCCGCAGCCGATCCTCTGACCGCTGGTTGTGTGGTCCGGGGCGCCGGTGGGGGCTCACGGAGCGGGTGGCGTTTCGCATCGGGCGGTGCCTCGCGAAGCGGATTGCACCTCCCCGGGGGGCGACACCTCCCGGGGCGGCACCTCCCGGGGCGGCGCCCCGCGAAGCGAGCGGCGCCCCGCGACGGCGGATTGCACCTCCCGGTGGAGCGGCACCTCCCGGGGGCGACACGTCCTGGGGGCGACACCTCCCGGAGGGCGCGCGGCGCCCCGCGAGGCAGTGGCGCGCGGTTAGTGGTTGAGCAGTCGCGCTGACGCGACTCGTCGATGAATGGTCCACTCATGCCCGCGCGGCTGGGCACCTCGCATGGGTCGAGGTGCCCACTCGCGCTGTGCGCGCGTGAATGGACCATTCATCCGGGTGCGAGATGCGCCTCTCGCGGCTTGGCGAAGGAACCACCCGATGCGCCTCCGATGAACGGTCCGTTCATCACCCCACCAGCAGCGCACCTCGCGCGCCCATCACCTCATCCCCTTCACGCACTCGCGAGATGCCCACTCACGCCCCGATGAACGGTCCATTCATCGGCGCACCCCAAGCACCCCCAGCCCAGCCAGGTGCCGCCCGCCGCCACCACGGCCCACCCCACGCCGGCATCTCCGGCATCATCGAGGGCATGCGCGCGGAACGTCTGGTGGCCCTGCTCTTCACCCTGCAGAGCAGGCGCAGCGCGACCGTCCCCGAGCTGGCCGACGCACTCGGCGTTTCGGAGCGCACCATGCACCGCGACATCGCCGCCCTGCAGGCCGCCGGGGTTCCACTGTGGACGGAGACCGGGCGGTACGGCGGCGTTCGGCTCGTGGAGGGGTGGCGCACCCGGCTGGACGGGCTCACCTCCCGCGAAGCCGTCGCCATCTTCGCCATGGGCGTGCCCCGCGCGCTGGCCGAGCTGGGTCTCGGCACCGCCGTCTCCGCCGCCCACGCCAAGGTCAGCGCCACCCTCCCCGCCCCGCTGCGCGAGCAGGCCCAGCACCTCGCCCAGCGGTTCCACCTCGACGCGCCCGACTGGTTCAAGTCCGAAGAGGACGCCGAGCACCTCGCGACGATCGCCCAGTCCGTGTGGGAGCAGCGCCGCGCCGCGATCACCTACCGGCGCGGCGACCACACCGTCGAACGGCTCCTCGAACCGCTCGGCCTCGTCCTCAAGGCCGGCGTCTGGTACCTCGTCGCCCGCATCGAGCACAGCATCCGCACCTACCGCGTCAGCAAGGTCACCGCCGTCGAGCTCACCGACGAGCGCTTCGAGCGGCCCGCGGACTTCGACCTCGCCGGCTGGTGGCAGCGCTCCGCCACCCAGTTCGAGCGCTCACTGCAACGCCACCCCGTCCGGCTGCGCCTGTCCCGCTGGGGCGTGCAACAGCTCCCGCAGGTCCTCGACCCCGACCTGGCCATCGCCGCTCTCGACGCGGCTGGGCCACCCGACCCCGAGGGCTGGGTCGAGGTCACCGTCGACCTGGAAGAACCGGCCATCGCGGCGAGCATGCTGCTCGGCCTCGGCCCCGACGTCGAGGTCGTCGAGCCACCCGCCGTGCGCGCCGCGTTCGCCGACGCCGCACGGCGGATGGCCGACCGTCACCGGTAGCCGGTCGGGTCCGCGGGCTTGCCCGCGTCCTGGACCTCCATGACGTACCGCCAGCCGTCCGGCCTGCTGCCGTCCACGTCGTCGAACTCGTAGATCTTCGCCAGCTGCCCGCTGTTCAGCGTCTGCCCGTGGAACCGGTGCCGCTCGGGGTCCGCCGCCAGCGACGCGACCGCCCTGCCCACGAACACCGGCGACTCGGAAATGCAGAAGTGCGGCTCCTTCGCGAGCGCGTCCCGCCAGTTCTCCTCAGTCACGCCGTAGTGCTCCAGCATCGCCTCCGACCGCAGCCAGCCCGGCGTCATCGCCACCGCCGTCGCGCCGTGCGGGGCCAGGTCGTGCGCTTCCGCCTTGACGATGCTGTGCGACGCCGCCTTCGCCACGTAGAACCCGATCGACGTGCCCTCCCGGAACCGCGAGTTGTACTCCTCGGTCCCGTCGGTCATCTCCACCACCAGCCCGCCCTGGTTGCGGATCACCAGCGGCAGCAGGAAGTGGCTGGTGATGATGTGCGCGTCGATGCCCAGCCGGATCGACCGCAGCGCGTGCTCCAGCGGCAGGTCCCACACCGCCTGGCCCCACCCGATGTACTCGTCGCCGCCCCAGATGCCGTCGACCAGGATGTCCAGCCGCCCCTGCTCGCGGTCGACCCGCTCGGCCAGCGCCCGCACCTGCTCCGGGTCGAGGTGGTCGACGCGGATCGCCGCGCCCTTGCCGCCCGCGTCGGTGATCCGCTCCAGGGTGCCCTCGATCGTCTCCGGCCTGCCCACCTCGGAGCGGTGCTCACCGGAGGTCCGCCCGGTGACGTACACGAACGCGCCCCGGCGCCCCAGCTCGATCGCGATCGCCCGGCTCGCCCCGCGCGTGCCACCGGCGACGAGGGCGACCTTCCCACTCAGTTCGTTGCTCATGCCACCCACGGTGCGGCCGAACCCTGTCAGATCCCGTCATGGTTGCCGTCACCCGCGGGTAAGGGGTTCGTCATGACGATCTGGTGCGGTGGGTGACATGGACGCTCGTCTGCTGGTCTCACTGTCCGGCATCGGTCCGCGGACGCTGCACCGCTGCGCCGAACTCGCGGCCGAGCTGGACCGCCGGAACGTCCCCCTGTCCCTCCTCTTCGCGCCCCGCGCCGAGGGGTCGCAGGCCGCGACCGAATGGGTCCGGACACGCGTCCACCGCGGCGACGGGCTCCTGCTGCACGGCTACGACCACCGCATCACGCCCAGCCACCGTGCGGTCAGCCTGCACCGCAAGGCCGAATTCGCCGGGCTGCCCGCGCACGAGGCGCGGCTGCGGATGATCGCCGCCAAGGCCGCGATGGAGAAGCTGGACCTGTCCGCCGACGGTTTCGCGCCGCCGCGGTGGCTGGCCTCGCCGGGCACGATCGCCGCCGCCCGCGAGCAGGACTTCGCGTTGTGCGCGGACCTCGTCGCGGTGCACGACCTGCGCACACGCACGATCCACCGCGCCCGCGTGCAGAGCTTCGCGGCGCACAACCACCGCACCGAGACCGTGCGCGCGTTCGCGCTCGTGCTCGCCTCGGCGCGAGCCGCACGACGTGGTGGTCTCGTGCGGCTCGGCATCGACGCGGTCGACCTGGCCCGGCCCGGTCTCCGGCACGCGTTCCTCGACGCCGTCGACGTCGCGCTGGAGAACCGGGCCTTCGGCACGACCTACGGGAGCTTGACGTCCTCGCCGCGCGTCCCGACGCGCACCTCGGTGCCCTCCGGCGCCAGGTTGGTGAACAGGCCGTAGTGCATGGCCGGGTTCGCGAGCACCGCCTCGTGGATCGGCACGGCGACCCGCGGCGCGACGGCCCGCAGGTAGTCGACGGCCTCCCCGGCCTTGAGCCACGGCGCGCCGGTCGGCAGGCCGAGGACGTCGATCTTCTGCTCGGGCACGAAGAACGAGTCGCCGGGGTGGTAGAAGGCGCCGTGGTCGACGATGTAGCCGACGTTCGGGATGACCGGGATGTCGTCGTGGATGACGGCATGCTGACCGCCGACGACGTTGACCGCCGCGCCGCCGGCTTCGAAGCTGTCACCGGGCCGCACGACCTCGAACTCGAGACCGAGCTTCTGCACGGTCTCCTCCGAGCCCGGGTCGACGATCAGCTTGGCGCCCGGGTTGGCCTCCAGCACCTTGGGCAGTCGCTCGCTGTCGATGTGGTCGAAGTGCTGGTGCGTGATCAGCACGGCGTCCAGCTCGCGCTCGCCCTCGAAGCCTTCCGAGAACGCGCCGGGGTCGAGCAGGATCCGCGCGTTGTCCGTTTCCAGCAGGACACAGGCATGTCCGAAGTGGACGATTCGCATCTATTCGCTCCCTCGCATGGGTTCAGCCCCAGCCTAGGCCCGCGAGAATCGCGTCGCCAAGATCGCTGCGGCGGTACCGCACCTCGTGTCCGGTACGGGCGGCGGTGAGAATCCCCACGTCACGCAGGGCGGTGAGGTGCTCCGACACCGTGCTCGCGGCCAGACCCAGCCGGGTGGCGAGGGTGGAGGTGCCGAGCGGTTCGCCGAGGGCGAGCAGCACGGCGGCCTTCGTCCGCCCGAACACCTTCGCGAGCCGATCATCAGGTGTGCTCGGTGCGGCCCAGAGCCCGGCGACGCCGCGGGCCGGGTAGAGCAGCGCGGGCTGCCACGGTGGCACGGTGACGACGCCGACGCCGGGCCACGCGAAGACCGCGGGCAGCAGGAGCAGCCCGCGCCCGCCGAGGCGGACCCGTTCCCGCGAGCGGGACTCCACCAGGATCGATCCACCCGCGAGCCGGACCCGCCGATGGAGATCGGCCAGCGCCAGTGGCAGGCCGCCGTCGGCGAGGCGACGCGAGCGGTAGGCGATGTCGGCGGTGAGGACATCGCGCATCGGTGGCCAGTGCGGTGCGACGAGTTCGGTCCAGACGAGGTCCATCTGGTCGGCGAGCAGGTCGCGGGCCCGTGCCGGATCGTCCGGGAGCAGGCTGAGGTCGGCGTCGACCATGGCCAGCTCGGCGGTGACCTGCGCGGGCGGGGTGCGGCGGATGCGGTCGAGCTGCGCCTGTGCGGTGGTGTGCGGGCCGTCCGGGGGCGGGCTGAGGAAATCGGTGATGTAGCGGCGGCCGGACAGGACGGCACGCAGCTCGGCGATCGGCAGGTCGGTGCCGGTCAGCCACGGCGGGTGCGCCGGGTGGGCGCGCAGGCCGAGCATCACCTGGACCGCGCCGAGCGCCTCCTCCAGCGGCGAGATCCCGAACCGGACGGGACTCTCGGCGCTCAGGACCAGCTCGATCATGACGGGCGACTTTCGGACAGGTCCGAATCAGTATGGCCAGTGGGGTGGTCCGGCGACAGTCGTTCGCATGGATCGCGCGTACTGGCGCTGGTCGGCGGGCGCCCAGCTCTACCGGCTGCCGATCGCCATGGGGCCGCTCGCCTTCACGCTGATGACCACCGCGCTCACCGGTTCCTACCGGCTGGGTGGGGTCATGGTCGCCGTGCTGGTCGTGGCCGAGATCGCCGGTGCCGTGCCCTGCGGGCGGCTGCTGGACCGGGTGGGCGCCGCCCATGGTCTTGTCCTTCTGCTGGTCGCGACGGGGACCGCGATGACGCTGCTCGTCGTCGCCGGGTGGGCGGGGGCGGGCGACGGTGTGCTGCTCGCGCTGGTCGTGGTGCCCGGGATGGCCGTCGGCGGGTTGTCCGGGGGCTTCCGGTCACTGCTCGGCGGCGTCGTACCGGACGCGCAGCTGCCGCGGGCGCTCGCGATCGACGCGATGCTGTTCGAGGGCGTCCTCATCGCCGGTCCGCTGCTGGTGTCGGCCCTGAGCCCGATCAGCGCGCTCGTCCCGCTCGTGGCGATGGCTACGGCCTACTTCGCGGCCGCCCTCCTCGTTCCTCGCGCCACCGCACCGGCACCGCGCACGGCGGCGAAGCTGCCGGTCCGGCGGGCACTGCCGTGGCTCGCGTGCCTGTTCGCGCTCGGTCACCTCCTCGCGACGGTCGAGGTCGCGCCTCTGCCACTGGTCCAACGACTCGGCGGCGACCCGGCTCTCGCGTCGCTGGTGATCGTGGTGCTCAGCGGGTCCGGCATCGCCGGCAGCGCGCTCTTCGCCTGGCGGCGCCCGCCCGCCGGACGGCGTCCGGCCCTCCGGATGCTGACGGGATTCGTACTGGGTGGTTCGGTACTGGCCGCGGACCTCGGCTGGCCCGGTCTGTTCACCGGTGCCGCCCTGGTCGGTGGCTGCACGGGCCCGCTGCTGACCGTCGCCTCCGTCCGGTTGCAACGGCTGCTGCCCGAGGGCCGCCGGGCCGAGGGTTTCTCGACGGCGTTCGTCGTGCAGGGGAGCGGGTTCGGGCTGGGCTCGCTGAGCGTCGGTGTACTGCCGTTGTGGCTGGCGCCCGCGCTCGGGGTGGTGAGTTCGGCCACGGCTTGTGCCATGCTGGCGCTACTGACCAGTAGCGAGGAGGCCACCGATGACCGCCGTGGAGCCGAAGCCGACCAACGTCCGTGACACCTTCGACTCGCTGAGCCCGGCCACCGACGAGGTCGTCGGGACCTACCCGGTGCACACGGCGGAGGACGTCCAGGCCGCCGTCGCCTCCGCGCGCGCCGCCGCCCGGTGGTGGGGTGGTCTCGGTTTCGAGGGCCGCGCCGAGCGCCTGCGCCGCTGGAACGGCATCCTCACCCACCGCCTCGCCGAGCTGTGCGCGGTCGTCAGCGCCGAGACCGGCAAGCCCGCCGGGGACGCGCAGCTGGAAGCCGTCCTCGCGATCGAGCACGTCGCGTGGGCCGCGCGCAACGCCCGCAAGGTCCTCGGCCGCAAGCGCCGTCCGACCGGTCCGCTGCTGTCCAACCACACGGCGAGCGTCGAGTTCCAGCCGCTGGGCGTCGTCGGCGTGATCGGGCCGTGGAACTACCCCGTCTACACACCGATGGGCTCGATCACCTACGCGCTCGCGGCGGGCAACGCGGTCGTGTTCAAACCCAGCGAGTACACGCCGGGCGTGGGCAAGTGGCTCGCCGACACCTTCGCCGAGGTCGTGCCCGAGTACCCGGTGCTGCAGCTGGTCACCGGGTTCGGCGCGACCGGTGCGGCGCTGGTCGGCGCCGGTGTGGACAAGATCGCCTTCACCGGCTCGACCGCGACCGGCAAGAAGATCATGGCCGCCGCCGCCGAGACGCTCACCCCGGTCGTCATCGAGGCCGGCGGCAAGGACCCGCTGATCGTCGACTCCGACGCCGATCTGGACGCCGCCGCCGACGCCGCGGTGTGGGGCGCGTTCTCCAACTCCGGCCAGACCTGCATCGGCGTGGAGCGGGTCTACGTGCACGAGCAGGTCTACGACAGGTTCGTCGAGCGGGTGGTTTCGCTGACCCGCGAGGTGAAGCCCGGAACGCAGTACGGCCCGATTACCATGCCGTCGCAGCTGGACGTCGTGCGCAGGCACATCGCCGACGCGCTGGCTCGCGGCGGGCGCGCGCTGACCGGTGGCGCGGACGCGGTCGGCGAGAAGTTCGTCGAGCCCACGGTGCTGGTCGACGTGCCGGAGGACTCCACCGCGGTGCGCGAGGAGACGTTCGGCCCGACCATGACGATCGCCAAGGTGCGCGACATGGACGAGGCGGTCGAGAAGGCCAACGCGACGACGTACGGCCTCGGCTCGACAGTGTTCTCCCGCCGCAACGGCGCACGACTGGCCCAGCGGCTCAAGGCCGGGATGATCTCGATCAACGCGCCGTTCTCGTTCGCCGGCACCGCGTCGCTGCCGTTCGGCGGCGTCGGGGACTCGGGCTTCGGCCGGATCCACGGGCCGGAGGGGCTGCGCGAGTTCGCCCGCTCGAAGGCGGTGGCCCGCCAGCGGTTCGCCGTGCCGATCAAGCTCACCACGTTCACGCGCACCACGAAGACGGACAAACTGGTCAGCAGGATCGTGACCGGCTTGTACGGGCGCAAGCACTGAGTCACCTCCGCCCGCCCGGACCCGCTGGCCGCCAGGACGCTCTGGCCGCCGTGGGCCTGGCGCCCGGTTCGCCGGCCTTGGATGATTTCTCGCCGGAACAACGGCCAACCAAGCCTGGCTGACGGACAACGGCCAGGTGATCCGCGGACCGGTTCCGGCCACCGTGGGTAGGCCGGGCTACGAGACGCCGGCCGGTTCGTTCCAGGTCCAGTACCGCGACGTCGACCACTACAGCAAGGCCTACGACGCGCCGATGCCGTACTCGGTGTTCTTCACGACCACCGGTGTGGGATCTACCAGACGCTGCGGACGGGTGACGCGGTCGAGGTCGTGAACTGAGTCCGGTATTTCGGACGAGGCGGGGTAGGGTGCGGTCATGCCCCGTCTCGTACCGGCCGTGCTCCGGGCCGCGGACATCCTGGAGCTGTTCCTCGACGAGCAGGCCCGGCTGTCGGCGACCGAGATCGCCGAGCGCCTCGGCCTGCCCCGCTCCACCACGCACGAGCTGCTGACCACGCTCGTCACCCGCCGGTACCTGGACCGCCAGCCCGGCGACGAGACGGTGTTCCGGCTCGGGCCGAAGGTGCTCGAACTCGGGGCACGGTACCAGCAGCGGCTGGAGTTCGGCGTCGAAGCGGACGCGGTGGCCCGCCAGGTCGCGGCGCGGTGCGGCGAGACCGTGCACGTCGCGGTGCTCGACGGGCTCGAGGTCGTCTACGTGTCCAAAGTAGATTCCACGCACTCGGTGCGGCTCATTTCGGCGGTCGGGCGCCGGTTGCCCGCCAACTGCACCGCGGTGGGCAAGGTCCTGCTCGCGGGGTTGTCGCGGGAGGAGGTCAGCCGTCGGCTCAAGGGGCACAAGCTGGCCGGGCTCACCGAGCACAGCGTCACCACGCGACCCGAACTGCTCGCGCAGCTGGACGCGGTCCGGGTGACCGGAATCGCGCACGAGAACAGTGAGTCCAATCCGGACGCCGGCTGCGTGGCGGCCCCGGTCGCCGACTCACGGGGCGACTGGGTCGCGGCGATGAGCATCTCGATCCCGACCTCGCGCCACGCCGCGGAGTCCTGGCGCACGTGGGAAAAACTGGTCCGGCAGGGCGCGGCCGATCTGTCCCACCGGCTGGGCGGCCGAGCCCCCGCGTTCTAGACCGGCAGCACGCCTTCCACCGGAACCGGCACGGCGAGATCCGCGGCGGGCAGCGTCGAGCCCACGGATTCCGGGGCGTGCCTGCGAAGCAGTTCGAGGCCGATTTCGGCGCGGCGGACCCGTTCCCGCGCCAGCGCCACCGCGGTCGGCGTGAGATGCGTGCCGCTGGGGTAGATGTTCGGCGCGTTGCGCAGGCCGAACTTGAGGTAGACGGGCGCGGCGACCCGCACGATCTCGGCGATCTCGAAGTGCCGGACGAATCCGCCGAGGTCGTCCGGCGCCTCGACGTAGACGTCCAGCGGCAGGTCGACCGCGGCCCGGATCGCGGCGAGCTGGGCGAGGCTCAGGTCCGTCGGCACGTTGTAGGTGGTGGCGCCCGCCTGTTCGGCGAGCCGGATGGACGCCGGGTTGGCCAGTCCCATCTGGACGCTGACCTTGAACCGCAGGTCGCCCGGCAGTTCACCGGCGGCGCGCATGCGGTCGGCGACGGTCAGCACGCCCAGGTCCGTGACCAGCACGCTGCGGATGCCGGCCTCGGCGCTGCGCCGGATGTCTTCGAGCACGTGGACCAGCTGCTCGGCGCCCCGCGCCTGTGCGGCGAACGGACCGCCGCCGGAGGCGACCGACGCGGCACCGGTGTCCCACGCCGCGACCGGCCGCGCGAACAGACTCACTTCGACGCCGCTCGCCCGCGCGAACCCGGCGATCGAGGCCAGTTCCGCCCGCGTGAGCAGCATGCCGCCGCTGCCCTGGGAGACGCGGTGCACGACCACCCCGCGCGCGTCGGCCTCGGCGTGCACGGCCTCCAGCGCCTCCGGTCCTTCCACGCTCGGGATCTCGACCCGGTACTGCGCGCCGTCGGGGAACCGCTTGGTGCTGGCGGGCAGCTCCGCCAGGTCGCCGGGCGGCAGGCCGAGGGTGCGCAGGAAGTCGCGGGTTCTGTCCACGGTTCACCACCGTTGTTCGAAATTTCGGATGCTTGACGTAATCCCGGACGACGGTAGAGACTCGCCGGGCCCCGGTCAACTCTCGGTCAGGACAACGGAGTCACCCGTGCCCCCAGCCACGCTGCCCACGAAAATCCTGCGCAGAATCACCCTCCGGCTGCTGCCCTTCCTCGGGCTGCTGTACGTGATCGCCTACGTCGACCGCTCCAACGTCGGCTTCGCGAAACTGACCCTGCAATCCGAACTCGGCCTCTCGGCGACCGTCTACACGCTCGGCCAGGTCTTCTTCTTCGTCGCCTACGCGCTGCTGGAGGTGCCGAGCAACCTCGCGCTGCACCGCTTCGGCGCGAACCGCTGGCTCGCGCGGATCATGCTCACCTGGGGTCTGGTCACCGTCGCGACCGCGCTGGTGTCCACGACCTGGCAGTTTTACCTGGCCCGCTTCGCGCTCGGCGCGGCCGAGGCCGGGTTCTTCCCCGGCGTCATCTACTACCTGACCCGCTGGTTCCCGGAGAGCCACCGCGGGAAGGCGATCGGACTGTTCATGCTGGCCGGACCGGTGTCGTTCATCATCGGCAACCCGGCCATGGGTGCGCTGAACGATCTGCACGGCGTCCTCGGCCTGGACGGCTGGCAGTGGATCTTCGTCGCGACCGGGGTGCCCGCCGTGCTGCTGACGCCGGTCGTGCTGTGGGTCCTGCCGAAGGCGCCCGAAACCGCCCGGTGGCTCACCGACGACGAGCGCACCTGGCTGACCGGCGAGCTGCGCCGCGAAGCCGAGGCCGCCGGTGTCCAGCCGCACAGCCCGTGGGCCGTGCTCCGGGACCGGCGGGTGCTGGCGATGGCGGTGTTCTTCCTGTGCTTCCCGCTGGCCACCTACGGTCTGGCGTTCTGGCTGCCGACAATCGTCAAGGGCTTCGGCGACCTGTCCGGTTTCGGCGTGGGTGCGGTGTCGGCGATCCCGTACGTGTGCGTCATGGTCGGTCTTCTCGTGGTGCCACGACTGGCCCGGCGGCGCGAAGCACCGTTCGGATGGCTCGCGCTGATGCTGGGCTTCTCGATCGCCGGTTTCGTGGTGGCCGCGACCGCGGGCGCGCCGTGGCTGCAGATGGCCGGGTTGTGCGTGGCGTCGATCGGGGGTTACGCGGCCCAGCCGGTGATGTGGGGCCTGGTGCCGAGGTTCCTCGCCGGGGCGACGGCGGCCGCCGGAATCGCCGCGATCAACGGCATCGGCAACCTCGGTGGCGGCTTCGGGCCGATGGGCATCGCGGCGATCGTGGACGCGACCGGATCGGCGACGACCGGGTTGTACTTCCTGATCGCGGTGTCCGTGCTCGGCCTGTTCGGCACCTACGGTCTGCGCCGCGTGCTGCGCCGCCGCACGGCCGCCGCAAAGTTACCGTCATCACTCACGTAGCCTTGGGTCGTAGCGCCCGACCTGCGATTACTGGAGCGACCCGCCGTGGCCCGTGTGGTGGTTGACGTCATGCCCAAGCCCGAGATCCTCGACCCGCAAGGTCAGGCCGTCGCCGGCGCGCTGCCGCGGCTCGGCTTCACCGGGGTCACCGAGGTGCGCCAGGGCAAGCACTTCGAGCTGGAGGTCGACGATTCGGTCGACGACGAAACGCTCGCCAAGATCGCCGAAGGCTTCCTGGCCAACCCGGTGATCGAAGAATGGACCGTGCGGAGGCTCTCGTGAAGATCGGTGTCATCACCTTCCCCGGCACGCTGGACGACGTCGACGCGGTCCGCGCCGCGCGCTACGCCGACGCGGAGGCGGTGTCGCTGTGGCACGCGGACTCGGACCTGCACGGCGTCGACGCGGTGATCGTGCCCGGCGGGTTCTCCTACGGCGACTACCTCCGTTGCGGCGCGATCGCCCGCTTCGCGCCGGTCATGTCGTCGGTCATCGAGGCGGCCAAGGGCGGCATGCCGGTGCTCGGCATCTGCAACGGGTTCCAGATCCTGTGCGAGGCCGGGCTGCTGCCGGGCGCGCTGGTGCGGAACAAGAAGCTGCACTTCGTGTGCCGCGACCAGTGGCTGCGGGTGGAGAACAACACGACGGCGTGGACGACCCGCTTCGAGCCGGGCGCCGAGGTGCTGATCCCGCTGAAGTCCGGCGAGGGCGGCTACGTCGCGGACCAGTCCACTCTGGACGAGCTGGAGGGCGAGGGCCGCGTGGTGTTCCGCTACGTCGGCGAGAACCCGAACGGTTCGCGTGACGACATCGCGGGCGTCTGCAGCGCCAACGGCCGCGTCGTCGGCCTGATGCCGCACCCCGAGCACGCGATCGACGCGCTGACCGGCCCCAGCGACGACGGCCTCGGCCTGTTCTACAGCGTGATGGACAGCCTGGTCAGCGCCTGACCGGTCGCTCTGCCCCAGCCCCGGCGGGGGGTGAGGGTGGGGCGGCGGGGCCGGACACAGCAGTAGCGGCCAACACCGTGCCCGCAGCGGCCAACACGGCGCCCGCAGCGGCCAACACAGTGCCCGGAACGGCCAACACGGCGCCCGGAACGGCCAACACGGCGCCACGAGCGGCCTCAGCCGACGTGGGCGGCGGCGACGAGGCGGGCGTACGGGCCGTTCGCGGCCAGCAGTTCGGCGTGGGTGCCGAGTTCGGTGATCCGCCCGGACTCCAGCACCGCGACCCGGTCGGCCGCCGCCGCGGTGTGCAGGCGGTGCGCGATCGCGATCACCGTCCGGCCTTCCAGCACGCCACTCAGCGAACGCTCCAGGTGGCGCGCCGACGAGGTGTCCAGCAGTGACGTCGCCTCGTCGAGCACCACGGTGTGCGGGTCGGCCAGCACCACGCGGGCCAGGGCGAGCTGCTGCGCCACCGAAGCCGGTACCGCCAGCGCGCCCGAGCCGAGCTTCGTCGCCAGGCCGTCCGGCAGGGCGTCGAACCACTCGCCGAGACCCACCGCCGCCAGCGCGCCCACCAACTGCGCGTCCGTCCACGAGCCCGCGGGCAACGTCAGGTTCTCCCGCAGCGTCCCGGCGAACACGTGGTGCTCCTGCGTGAGCAACAGCACCTCGCCGCGCAGCACGTCCTCGACCAGCTCGGACACCTCCGCCCCGCCGATCGTCACCGAACCCGAACCGGGCGCGGCCACCCCGGCGAGCAGCCGGCCGAGCGTCGACTTGCCCGCGCCGGAGGGACCGACGATCGCGAGCCGCTGGCCCGGCGGCACGCGCAGGTCGATGCCGTGCAGCACCTCGCGCCCAGCCGAGTAGCCGTAGTGCACGTCCCGCACCACGATCTCCTGACCGCGCGGCACCGCCGACCCGGACCGGTCGTCCGAACCCCGGACTCCCAGCACCCGCCGCAGCGCCGTGCCGGACACCTGCAGGTCCTCGACCCACCACATCGCCTCTTCGAGCGGCCCCGCCAGCGCCTGCACGTAGACCACCATCGTGGTGATCGTGCCCAGCCCGGCCAGCCCCTCGCTGTAGGCCCAGCCACCGAGCAGCAGCATCGCCGCCACCGGCGTGACCTGCGCGATCTGCAGCCACGGGATCCAGCCGACCGTCACGCCACGCAGCCGCTGCTCACCGCGGATGGCCGCGCCCAGCGCACGGTGCCCCAGCGCGATGCGGCGCTCGGTCAGCCCGAGCGCCTCCGCCGTGCGCGCGCCCTCCGTGGTCTCGTGCAGGCTCGACTGCACCTCCGACCACCGGTCGAGCATCTCCTCGACGATCCGCGGCGCGCGCCGGACGTACCAGCGGATCGTGCACACCAGGATCGGCACCGCGACCAGCAGCCCGAGCGACAGCAGCGGCGAGGTGACGAGCATCCCCGCCACCGTCAGCACGATCGTGATCAGCGCGATCGAAATCTCCGGGATCGCGTTGCGGACCGAGAAGTCGATCCGGTTCGCGTCCGTGGTCGCGCGGCTGACCAGATCACCCGTGCCGACCGCCTCGACCGTGGCCAGCGGCAGCCGCAGCGACCGGTCGACGAAGCCCTCGCGCGTCTCGGCGAGCACCCGCTCGCCGAGCTTCCCGGCGCGGAACCGCGCGAGCCGCTTGAGCACCGCCTGCACCACGAGGATCACGACGAACACCAGCGCGAGCAGGTCGATCCGGCGGTCGCCCGCCACCGCGAGGTCGACCAGCCTGCCGAGGATCTGCGGTCCGGCGAGCCCGGCGATCGCGGCCAGGCCGAACAGCCCGACCACGATGCCGAACTCGCGCCGGTTCACGCGCAGCAGGTCACGTGCCCAGCGCCGGGCCTCCGCCCCGGTCGCGAGCGCCAGTTTCACCCGCATGTGATCACCTCGTCCGCCACTGCTTTCCACAGTGGACTTTCCGTGAAGACGACGGTCGTGCGTCCGTGCCGCAGTTCGGCTACCCGCCCGGTGATGCGGGCCTCGGTGTGCGCGTCGACGGCCGATGTCGGTTCGTCCAGCAGCAGGGTGTCGGCGTCCAGCGCCAGGGCGCGGGCCAGGTTCAGCCGCTGCCGCTGGCCACCGGAGACCTCGCGGCCCCGCTCACCGATCAGCTCGTCCAGCCCGCCGGGCAGGCCCTCGACGATGTCCTCGGCGTCGGCCGCCCGCAGCGCCACCTCCGCGCGCTCGGCGGGCACCAGCTGGTCGCGCAGGACACCGGAGAACCAGACGTCCTGGTTGTGGGCGTAGACCACTCGGGAGCGCAGCTCCGCCAGCGCCACGTGGTCGGCGGGCACGCCGGACACCAGGACCCGCCCGTCGTCGGTGAACCGCGCCAGCCGCTCGGCCAGCGCCTCGGCGTCCGCGCCGAAGTCGACCACCGTCAGCTTCCCAGCCACGGCCGTGAAACCCGACCGCGTGTCGTGCAGCTCCAGCGGCCCGTCCGGCAGCGACACCGGCACCTCCGGCTCCGGCAGCAGCGGCCGCAGGTTCAGCAGGCCGCACACCTTCTTCGCCGACACCGTCGCCGAAGCGAACGCGTCGGTGAACTCCGTCGCCGTGCTCACCGGCACGACCAGGAACACCGACGCCGTGTAGAACGCCACCAGCTCGCCGACGCCGATCGTGCCCGCCGCGACGAACCGCGCGCCGAGCCAGGTGATGGCCACCGTGACCAGACCCGGCAGCAGCACCTCGGCACCGGTCAGCCACGATTCGTTGCGCGCGACCTCGACACCGGCACGCCGCACCCGCTGGCTCGCGTCCCGGAACCGGGCCAGGAACTGCTGCTCACCGCCGACACCGCGAAGGATCCGCAGGCCCGACGCGATGTCCGCGGCCAGCGCGTTCACGCTGGACAGCTCCTCGCGCTGGGCCTCCTTGGTGCGCTGCAGCGGCGCGACCAGCCTGCCCATGCTCAGCGTGGCGAGCGGGACACCGACCAGCGCGATCGTGCCCAGCAGCGGCGACATGCCGATCAGCACCAGGCTGACCGTGAGGAACGCCACCAGCGAGCCGAACAACCGCCCGGTCACCTCGAACACATTGCCGATGTGGTTGATGTCCGAGGACGACACGGCCATCACGTCACCGGTCCCGGCCTGCGAACGCAGCGACGCGCCCAGCCGCGCGGTGTGCTCCACGACCAGCTTCTGCGTCATCGCCGCGCCGTGGATCCACATGGTGTGCACGGCGAAGATCAGCGCACCGGCGCACACCGCCTGGGCGACGCCGAGCAGCACGACCAGGCCGATGCCGCCGAGCAACGGCTCACCGGCGCGGATGTCGTCGACGATGGTGCCGATCACGAGCGGCAGCAGCGCGCCGGGCAGCAGCCACAGGGCGCCCAGACCGCAAGCGGACACGGCGAGCCATGGGCGCGCCCGCAGGAGCGCGCCGAGGAACCGCAGTGGCGTGAGCCGGGACGGAAGGCGCATGACCACAGACGTTAAGTGCCCCAGCTCACCTGATGCGACCGATTTTCTGCCGGTCAGAGGGCTGCGGCTACCCTGGAAGCCGTGACCGACACCCTGGCCATCGACAGCACCGCACGGGCCGCGGAGACGCCGGACCTCCAGCAGCCCTACCGCGAGCTCGGGCTCGCCGAAGACGAGTACGCGCGCATCCGCGAGATCCTGGGCAGGCGGCCGACGGACGCCGAACTGGCCATGTACTCGGTGATGTGGAGCGAGCACTGCTCGTACAAATCGTCGAAGAAGCACCTGCGGTACTTCGGCGAAACCACCACCGAGGAGATGCGCTCGAAGATGCTCGCCGGGATCGGCGAGAACGCGGGCGTGGTCGACATCGGCGACGGCTGGGCGGTCACCTTCAAGGCCGAGAGCCACAACCATCCGTCCTATGTGGAGCCCTACCAGGGCGCGGCGACGGGTGTCGGCGGCATCGTGCGCGACATCCTCGCGATGGGTGCGCGCCCGCTGGCGGTCGGTGATTCGCTGCGCGTCGGTCCCGCCGACGCGCCGGACACCCGCCGCGTGCTGCCGGGTGTGGTGGCCGGGGTCGCCGGGTACGGCAACTGCCTCGGGCTGCCCAACATCGGCGGCGAGGTCGTCTTCGACGCCAGCTACGCGGGCAACCCACTGGTCAACGCCCTGTGCGTCGGCGCGATGCGCACGCAGGACCTGCACCTGGCGTTCGCGTCCGGCACCGGCAACAAGATCATCCTGTTCGGCGCGCGCACCGGTCTCGACGGTATCGGCGGGGTGTCGGTGCTGGCCAGCGACACGTTCTCCGGTGAGGAGTCCTCCGGTGGCCGCAAGAAGCTGCCGAGCGTCCAGGTGGGCGACCCGTTCACCGAGAAGGTGCTCATCGAGTGCTGTCTCGAACTGTTCGCGGAGAAGCTGGTCGTCGGCATCCAGGACCTCGGTGGCGCCGGGCTGTCGTGCGCCACGTCGGAGCTGGCCGCGGCCGGTGACGGCGGCATGCACGTCGAGCTCGACCGGGTGCCGCTGCGCGCCGAGGGCATGACCCCGGCGGAGATCCTCTCCAGCGAATCGCAGGAGCGGATGTGCGCGGTCGTCGAACCGTCCAAGGTGGACGAGTTCCTCGCGGTGTGCGCGAAGTGGGACGTCATCGCCACCGTGATCGGCGAGGTCACCGACGGCGACAACCTGGTGGTGACGTGGAACGGCGAGACGGTGGTCGACGTGCCGCCGCGCACCGTCGCGCACCAGGGCCCGGTCTACGACCGCCCGGTCGCCCGCCCGTCCACTCAGGACGCCCTGCAGGCCGACGTGCCGGACGGGTTGCACCGCCCGTCCACTCCGGACGAGCTGCGGGAGACGCTGCTGAAGGTGGTGTCGTCGCCGAACCAGGCGTCGAAGGAGTGGGTCACCGACCAGTACGACCGGTACGTGCGCGGCAACACCGTGATGGCGCAGCCCTCGGACGGCGGCATGATCCGGATCGACGAGGAGACCGGCCGCGGCGTGGCGGTGTCGACGGACTGCAACAGCCGGTTCGTGTACCTCGACCCGTACGCGGGCGCGCAGATCGCGCTGGCCGAGGCGTACCGCAACGTGGCGACCACGGGCTCGACGCCGCTGGCCGTGACGGACTGCCTGAACTTCGGCGCGCCCACCGATCCGGGTGTGATGTGGCAGTTCGAGCAGGCCGTGCACGGGATCGCGGACGGGTGCGCGCAGCTGGGCGTGCCGGTCACCGGCGGCAACGTGAGCTTCTACAACCAGACCGGTGACACGGCCATCCTGCCGACGCCGGTCGTCGGCGTGCTCGGCGTGATCGACGACGTCCGGCGCCGCATCCCGACCGGGATCGGCGCCGAGGCGGGGGAGACGCTGCTGCTGCTCGGCGACACGCACGACGAGTTCGGCGGTTCGGCCTGGGCACACGTGATCCACGGGCACCTGGGCGGTCTGCCGCCGAAGGTCGACCTGGAGCGCGAGCGCCTGCTGGCGGACATCCTGGTGGCGGGTTCGCGGGACGGGATGATCTCGGCCGCGCACGACCTGTCCGACGGCGGCCTGGCGCAGGCGCTGGTCGAGATGGTGCTGATCGGCCAGTGCGGCGCCCGTGCCTTCGTGGACGAGGACGCGGACCCGTTCGTGCAGCTGTTCTCGGAGTCGACCGGCCGGGTCCTGGTGGCGGTGCCCCGCACGGAGGAACTGCGCTTCACCGAGATGTGCACGGCTCGCGGACTGCCGTGGCGCAAGGCGGGCGTGGTGGACCCGGAAGCGGGCGGCCTGGAGATCCAGGGCGTGGCGACCTTCGGGTTCGAGGAACTGCGTGAGGCGTTCGAGGGAACGCTTCCGGCGCTGTTCGACTGAGTGGAGTGCGGGCGCTGCCGCCGGAGTGAGATGGCGCCCGCGAACTCCGCCTTGTCGACGCGGCGCCGGAACTCGGCGGCGCGTCGGCGTGCTTCGGGAGCAGGTCCCGGACGAACTGTAGCTAGACCAGGGTCTTCTGCAGCAGCAGTGTGTCCAGCCAGCGTTCGTGCTTGTACCCGACCCGGCGCAGCACCCCGGCGTCCGCGAAACCGCGGCGCCGGTGCAGTGCCGGGGACGCCACGTTGCGCTCCGGGTCCGCGATCACCGCGATCACCTCGCGGAGACCGGCCTCCCGGCAACTGTCCAGGAGGGCGTCCAGCAACGCGCCGCCGACACCCTGTCCGGTGGCCCACTCCGCCAGGTAGATCGAGTTCTCGACGGTCCGCCGGTACGCGGGGCGGGTCTTCCACGGCGCGCAGTAGGCGTACCCGGCGACGCGACCGTCCACTTCGGCCACCAGGAACGGCAGGCCCGCCCCGGTCACGGCCGTGAAGCGGCTCGTCCACTCGGCCAGGTCCGGCGGGGTCAGTTCGAACGTCGCCGTGCTGGCGCGCACGTAACCCGCGTAGATCTCGGCGATCGACGGCAGGTGGTCCACGCCCGCCGTTTTCACTATAGGAGAAGCGCTCACTACTATAGGATAAATGGACCTCGTCGCGCTGGGCCAGCGAATTCAGTCGGCCCGCATGGAACGCGGACTGACCTTGCACACGCTCGCCGACCGGTCGAGGGTCAGCGTGAGCATGCTGTCCGCGGTGGAGCGGGGCGCGAAGGCACCGACGGTGGTCGTGCTCGACCGCATCGCCGAAGGGCTCGGGCTGCCGCCGGCGGACCTGCTCACCGAGCCGGCGCGGATGGTGGTGCGGCGGGCCGCGGACCAGGACGTCGTGGACGAGCCGGGCGGCTGGCAGCGGACGATCCTCACGCCCGTCGTGCCCGGGGTGAACTTCGAGTGGATCCGCTCCACGCTGCCGCCCGGATGCGAGGCCGGCACGTACCCGCCCTACGCGGCGGGCTCGCACGAGTTCCTGTTCGTGCAGTCGGGCGTCCTCACGCTGACCGTCGACGGGGAGACGGTGAAACTGGAAGAGGGCGACTCCCTCTACCTCGCGGCAGATGTCGCCCTCTCCTACACCAACCGCGCCACCACACCGTGCACTTACTACGTGGCGGCGCTGATCATGCGCCCGAGGCGTCCCGGCCTCGGGCGCCACTCCATCTAGAACACGCCGAAGACGGACATGCAGAAGCTGGTGCCGTCGAAGTTCTCCGCGAAGAAGAGGCCCGTCACCTCTTCGCCCTGCATCGTGCCGGTCAGGTCGCCCTGGACCAGGTAGTCGGTCGAACCGGTGTAGCTCGGCTTGACGTCGGCGCGCTTCTCCGCGGCCTCCCGCGCGTCGTCCTTGTTGTCCGGCGTCGCGTCGGCGCAGACCAGCGCGTTCACGCCCGCGACGTCACCGGCGGCCATCTTCGACAGGAAGTCCTCGATCATGGCCTCGCCGGGGCCGCCGGTGGCACCGGTGCCGCCGGTGCTGCCGCCGGACGAGCTGGACGGCGACGACGACCGGGAGCTGCTGCTCGAGCGCTTCGACGAGCTGGTGCCCGCGCTGCCGCCCTCGGTGCGGGTGTCGATGCTCTTCACGCACCACTTGTCGTTCTGCTTGGACAGCGTCGCGGTGCCATTACCGGACTCACCGCCGGCCGTGGCCGTGAAGGCGACCGTCGCGGAGTCGCCGTTCTCCGTGACCTGGCCCATCGTGATGTTCTCGACGTCGTCGACCGCGTCGAAGGCCCTCTGCACGTTCGACTCGGCGTCCGGGCACTTGAGCGACGTGAGCGCCGCCTTGTCGTGGTTCTTGATCCCGTCGATCACCTGCTGCGCGACCGCCTGCGGACCGGAATCCTCGTCGCTGAGGAAGAAGCCCGGCGCGACGAACCCGGTGATGCCGACCGCGGCCAGGATCACGACGAGACCGGCCGACAGTCCGATCCACAGGCCCTTCTTGCCACCCCCGCCACCCGGCGGGGGCGCGCCGTACCCGAACTGCGCCGTCTGCGGGTAGTTCGGGTCGTAACCCGGGTACTGCTGCTGTCCATACCCGGGCTGCTGTCCGTAGCCCGGCTGCTGGCCGTACCCGGGCTGCCCGTAGGGCTGCTGACCGGGGTACTGCTGACCACCCTGCTGCGGGAAGCCCCCGGACTGGGGATAGCCGCCCGGCTGCTGCTGGCCGTACGGATCGGGTTGCTGGCCGTAGTCCGGCTGGCCCGGCTGGGGTGGGTAGGTCATCGACGTCGCCTTTCCTGGATCGCTACGCCCTGCTCGGACGCTGGGACGCCGAACCTGGTTCCCCCGAGCCCGGACATCGCACTGATCGGCATTGTGCCTGGCGGCACCGACAAGAGCGAAGGAGGCTCCCGCCACACCGTGACGGGAGCCTCCTCTCCGATGCTCAGCCCCTGGCCAGTGCCTGCAGCCGGTCGTAGGCGCCGTTGAAGACGTTCTGGTCGATCGGGGTCGACGAGTACTGCCAGAAGGTGTGGATGCCCCAGTTGTTCGGCAGCGACCCGACGGTCGAGGCGTAGCGCGCGACCCACAGCGGGTTCGTCGCCGCGAACGCCCCGTCCACGCACTGGCTCCACCAGCTCGTGCTCGTGTAGATCACCGGGTACCGCCCGGTGCGGGCGTGGTAGGTGTCGCTGAAATCCTTGATCCAGCCGGTCATCGCGCTCTTGGACAGGCCGTAACAGGTCGCGCCGTACGGGTTGTACTCCATGTCCAGCGCACCCGGCAGGGTCTTGCCGTCGGCCGACCAGCCGCCGCCGTGGTCGACGAAGTAGTTCGCCTGCGCCGCGCCGGAGGCGGTGTCCGGGGTCGCGAAGTGGTAGGAGCCCCGGATCATGCCGATGTTGTACGAGCCGTTGTACTGCTGGGCGAAGTACGGGTTGGTGTAGTAGGTGCCCTCGGTCGCCTTGACGTAGGCGAACCGCTTGCCCTGGCCCCAGTAGCCCGCCCAGTCGACATTGCCCTGGTGGCCGCTGACGTCGATGCCCTGGACCTCGGCGGCCGCGGTGTAGTTCCCGCCGGCGACGGCCTGCGTCTCCGGCGTCGACTGGTCACCCTCGACGCGCGCGATCTGCGACCCCATCGGGTGATCGTAACGAGCGACGTAGTCGTCGACCGGCATTCCGTCGATGGTCGCGGACGCCGCGCCGGCCGGGGCCAGCGCGCCGAACAGGAGCACGGCGACCGACGCGGCTGTGACGGACGTGGCGAACCGCCACCCTCTCTTGCGTGGAGCAGACATTGTCGAGTCCTTTCCATTGCCCTCGCGGAGAACGATCTTGTTGCAGGGAGACCGTCCAGGCGGTGATTCTTGATGACGACATAGCGCTTTGTCACCAAATCCCGTGAACTTCCGATGTCGGGTGGGTGATTTGCGCATGTCGTCGGCGACGACCCGACTTTCGTAGTAACTCGACCGGATTACGACGTCAGTTGTTCGTGGCGAAGCCCTTGACCTGGTCCAACGGGCCGTTGAACAGGTTCTGGTCGCCGGGCAGCGGACCGGAATCGGCGAACTGCCAGATGAAGTGTTTCGACCAGCCCGCGGGCAACGGGCCCACCGTCGGCTGGTACCGGGCTATCCACAGTGGATTGGTCTGCGCGAACCCGGCGTTGTTGCCGGTGCACTTGTTCCACCAGTTCGTCGAGGTGTAGATGACCGGGTAGCGGCCGGTGCGGGCGTGGTAGGTGTCGGAGAAGTCCCGCAGCCACTCGCTCATACGCGTCGCGTCCAGGCCGTAGCACGCCTCGCCGTAGGGGTTGTACTCCGCGTCGAGCGCACCGGGCAGGGTCTTGCCGTCGGCGGACCAGCCGCCCCCGTGCGCGAGGAAGTACTCGGCCTGCGCGCGGCCGCTGGAGATGTCGGGCCGGGCGAAGTGGTAGGCGCCGCGGATCATCCCGATGTGGTAGGAACCGTTGTACTGCTGAGTGAAACGCGAGTTGATGAACCCGGTGCCCTCGGTGGCCTTGACGTAGACGAACCGGCCGCCCGCACCCCACGCGCCCGGCCACTGCACGTCCCCCTGGTGCCCGCTGACGTCGTGCCCCAGCGCACCCGCGTCCGCCGTGTACCGGGGCGGTTCCCCCTTGCCCTCGACCGCGGCGATCTGCGAACCCGCGTACGTGCCTTCCGCCTTCGAATAGTCCGGTGTGGACCCGGCGGCGGGCACCGGCCCGTACAGGGCCGTCGTCCCCAGCGCCGCGGACACGAGCAACGTGCCCAGGCGCAGCTTCGAACTCCACAATGCCACGGCGACTCCCATCCTCCGATGGTCGTCACCATGCCTCGATGGAGCGCACTTTGCGAGTCGGCTTACCTCGAAAGCGTGATGCGACTGGCTTGCTCGCGCGGAATGTTTAGTCTTTTTGCTCCTGCTCGAGCGCCGCCACGAGGTGTTCGGCCGGCACGACCGCCGTCACGACGTCGTGCGGGTTGATCGCCACGGCGTGACCGGCGAGCAACGGCACCATGTCGCGGCCCAGCACCGCCCGCGCGTGCGGCCACTCCGGCGGCACCAGCGCCTTGGACGTGTAGGCCGGGACGAGCACGCGGCCGTCGGTGTTGTGGAACCCGATGACGGTGCGCTGCATGGGGGCCAGCGCGTAGACGAACAAGGTCGCTTCGAGGACCACCGGCGGCAGGTCGGTCGTGGGCCGGTGGCCGGTCCGGACCAGCTGCAGCAGGCGCTCGAGATCGTTGCGCGGCTCCGGGAACCCCAGTGCCTTGGGCGAGGGGCGGTAGCGGTCGTTGGGGTGGAAGTCCTCCACGATGGCACCGTTGCCGTTGACCGGATAGGCCCCGACGACGGCCCACGACGGCACCGGTCCGTGCGGGTCGAACGCCTCGTCGATCACGTAGAGCCAGCTGTTCGGGTTCGCCCTGGCGTTGGCGCGCATCTCCTCGGTGATCTTGGGCTTGCCGGACTTGTGCTCGGGCTGAGGATTGGGTACGAGCCGATCCGCTTCGTCCCGCTGCGCCATGTGCGAACCCCGTTTTTCCGCGTCGCCGTGCTGCTGTGTTCACTTCGCACTCTACTGTCTGACCATGCCCGCACCGCGTCCGGTTGACCCCGTAGAGCTGCGATCCGCGCTGGTGGCCGTTTCGGCCTGGTTGAGCGGAGAAGCCGGCGAGCCCGGCCGTCCCGAACTCGCCGCGGCCGTCAAGCTGAGCCTGCGCACGCTGGCCCGGGACGCCCCCGGCAAGAGCGTCGAAGTGCGTGTTCCGCCGTTCGCGGCGGTGCAGTGCGTCGAGGGGCCCCGGCACACCCGGGGCACCCCGCCGAACGTGATCGAGACCGACCCGCGGACGTGGCTCGAACTGGCCACCGGCCGTCTGGAGTGGACGGTGGCGGTGCGCGAGGGCCGGGTCACCGCGTCCGGGACCCGGGCCGATCTCGCACCCTGGTTGCCGATCGTGCGACTGTGAGGTCCACCTGAGCAACCGGCTCCGCCACCCGCACCGCTACGCAAGCCGTGCTGTCGGACTACGGTTTGCGGCCGACGCCACCGGCGATGCACTGGCGGACGAGGTTCAGCGGCTGGAGGCGGGGGCCGTCCGGCCACCAGTCGTCGCACAGGACCAGGCCCGGTTCGACCATCTCCAGACCGGGGAACAGCGCCTGGATCTGTTCCTTCGTGCGGAACCGGCCGCTGCCCATCGGGCTGTGGACGAACTTGTCCTCCATCTTGCGGGCCAGCTCGCTGTGCTCCGGCGTCTCCGGATCGTAGAAGTGCGCGATGGACGCGTACGAGCCCGGCACGAGCGCGTCGAGGTAGGCGGCCATCTTCTCCGGGCCGTCGTCGCCGAGGTAGTGGTGCCAGGTGCCGACCTGCAGGATCGCGATGGGGCGCTCGAAGTCGAGGAAGTCGCGGATCTCCTGGTGCCCGAGGATCTCGTCGGGCTGGAAGATGTCGCCGGAGACGAAGTGCGTGCGCTCGTTCTCTTCGAGCAGCGCCCTGCCGTGCGCCAGCACCACCGGGTCGTTGTCGACGTAGAGGACCTTCGCCTCCGGGCTGACCCGCTGCACGATCTGGTGGGTGTTCTCCGCCGTCGGCAGGCCGGAGCCGAGGTCGAGGAACTGGTCGATGCCCGCCTGCATGGCCAGGAACCGGCAGGAGCGGATCAGGAAGTCGCGGTTGGCCCAGGCGAGGTCGTTCACCTGCGGCGCGACCGTGCGGACCTGCGCCAGCACCTCACGGTCGATCTCGTAGTTGTCCTTGCCGTTGAGCGCGGCGTCGTAGACTCGCGCGATGCTCGCCCTCGTGGGATCGACACCGACGGGGACTGCACTCGGGTACTGGGCGGTGGCACCGGACATCGCGGGCTCCCGGACGAATCGAAAGCGAAAAAGTGTCGGACCCACGTAGGGTAAGCGCACTACCGCGTCAGGTAAATGCGGACCGCTCTTGACTGCGTCCTACCGCGCTGTATGTTGAATGGCTGGTGATTTCCGCGACGAAGGGTCCCTGATGGCTCCCAGCGACCTTCCCGGCTCCGAACAGGGCACCGGGCCGACGGCACGACGGATGATCCTCGGCACCCAGCTCCGCCGCCTGCGGGAACGCGCCGCCATCACGCGAGCCAAGGCGGCCTGGGAGATCCGCGCGTCCGAATCGAAGATCAGCCGCATGGAACTCGGGCGCGTCGGCTTCAAGGAACGCGACGTCACCGACCTGCTCACGATGTACGGCGTGCACGACGAGACCGAGCGCGAGTGGGCGCTGCGGATGGTCAAGGAGTGCAACCAGCCCGGCTGGTGGCACCCCTACAACGACCTCATGCCCGGCTGGTTCGACAACTACCTCGGGCTGGAGGAGGCGGCGTCCCGGATCCGCACCTACGAGCTGATGTTCGTGCCCGGACTGCTGCAGACCGAGCGCTACGCCCGTTCCGTGATCAGCCACGGCGATCCGGAGAGCAGGGACGAGGACGTGGAGCGCAAGGTGGGCCTGCGGATGCGCCGCCAGAAGCTGCTCCACGGTCCGAAGCCGCCGCGGCTGTGGGCGGTCATCGACGAGGCCGTGCTGGAACGCCCGTTCGGCGGAGCCGCCGTCCTCAAGGAACAGCTCGGCCACCTGCTGGAGCTGATCGAGCTGCCCACCGTGACGATCCAGGTCATCCCGTTCGACATGAGCGGGTTCGCGGCGGAAAGCGCTTTCGCGCTACTCCAGTTCGCCGAGCCGGACCTGCCGAACATCGCCTACGTCGAGCACCTCAACGGCGCGCAGTACCTGGAGAAACTCGAGGACATCGAGGTCTACGGCCGCGCGTTCGACCGTCTCGCCGTCGATGCGGAGACACCCGATCGCACGCGTCAGATGCTTCTCAAGAAGCGCGCGGAGCTCTGACCCGCCGCCGGACGTTCCCCGTCGCCGTGGCGGACCAGGCCAGGACACCGCACCCGAACGCGGATGTCGCGAACACCAGTGATTCGGCGGCGGAGTCCGTTCGCGCTCCGGCGGCGAGCGCGCCGGCCGCCGACAGCGCGAAGGCGGCCACCGGCAGTGCACGGGGGTGCCGCGCCGAGTCCGGTCCGGCGGCAGGCAGCAACCGGGCCGCGAGGAGATGGAAGGCGCACGCCAGCACCGTGGCCCCCAGTACGTCGCTCGGGCGGTGGTGGTAGAGGGCCTGCACCGCGGCGGCGGTGACACCGATCCACACCATCCCGGCGGCCGTGACGAACGGGCGGATGCGCGGCGACGCGACGAAGGCGGCGCCGAGCACGAGCCCGGCGGGCACGGCGACGTGACCGCTGGGGAAGCTCGCCGCGGTGAGTGCGACATGCGCGTTCACCAGATCGGGGCGAGGTAGGAGCAGCTTGCTGAACACCTCCGTGGCACCGACCGTCGCCACGGCGGTGCCGATCGCCGCGCAGCCCTGCCACCAGCACCTGCGCACCAGCGTGACGACCACGAGAGCCACCAGACCCGCGATCAGGGCCGGTGTGGCGGTGGCACCCAGTGGCGGCAGGACCGGTCCGGTGGTGCCGTACGCCCCCGACCATTCGTGGATCCAAGCCGGTCTGCTGCCTTCGCCGCCGAACAGCGAGTTCTCCGCTCGCTGCCCCCACGGCGTGCAGACCGCGACGAGGTAGATCGCCAGGAACCCGATCAGGTACCACGCGGCCGACGTGCGCTGCCACTTCGTGTGGACAGGGGTCCGCCCTGCCGCGGGATCGAGGTCTGCCATCGGTGCTCCACTTCGGTTCGCGACCGGTCCGGAACCGGCACGCGAATCGCTCCTTCGCACGCACTCTGTCAGCCGTTCCCTTGACTCGTTCGTCCACCCCGCCCCGTAGTCGAACCGGGTCAACAAGGACAGTTCTTGTCACCCGATCGAATTACGCGCCCCACCCCATTCCTCACCCTCCGATCTGGGATTACGCTTCCGGATGCACGTGCATTTACGCGTGCAGTCCCAAGTGGTAGCTTCATCGCCACAAGGCCAGTGCACGTGCATTTGCACCAAGCAGATGCACTGACCCGGAAGGTTGGGGAAGTATGGCTGAGCAGTTCGTGAACGGTATGCCCGCGGCCGCCCTCACCGGCGCCACCTGGCGCAAGAGCTCGCGCAGCGGCGCGCAGGGCAACTGCGTCGAGTTCACCCGCCTGCCCACGGACGAGTTCGCCGTCAGAAACTCCCGCGATCCCGAAGGCCCCGCGCTCATCTACACCCGCGCCGAAATGGTCGCGTTCCTCGCGGGTGCGAAGGACGGCGAGTTCGACGATGTCCTCAACTGACACCGCACACCACCTCGACAACCGGTCGATCGACGAGCGGCTGCAGGACCTCATCTCCCGTGGCTACCAGTTCGTCCACCCGCGCGACGCGAAGGGCACCGTGATCGCGGTGGTCGGCGTGCGTGCGCACGACTCGGTCATCGACGTCGTCCGGCTCAACGCGGAGGACGACGTGGTCGCCACCCGCATGCCGGGCACCGAGGCCGACATCCTCGCGCCCGAAACCGTGCTGTGGCGCACCGAAGGTGACGCCGGCGCGGTGCTCGACAAGCTCCTCGCCCTGCCGGACGGCGGGGACCATAAGGCGGGCGGCCCCCAGCCCGGCGGCTGCTGGGTCGCCACCGCCAGCGGCAGGGCGACCTGGCTGGCGGCGAGCTGAGACCACTCCCACGAGGGGGAGTCGGCGCCCTGTGGCCAGTGGCCAGCGCCACTGGCCACAGGGCGTCACTTCGATCGTCCACGACCTACACTTGAGTAGGCCTGCCCTCGTCTCCAGGGAGCACTTTCGTGGTGTCCGACCACATCGACGACCAGCCCGAACGTGAACCGCGAGAAGAGTGCGGTGTCTTCGGGGTCTGGGCCCCCGGTGAAGAAGTCGCCAAGATGGCCTACTACGGCCTGTACGCGCTCCAGCACCGCGGCCAGGAGGCCGCGGGCATCTCCGTCTCCGACGGCAAGCAGATCGTGGTCTTCAAGGACCTCGGCCTGGTCAGCCAGGTGTTCGACGAGCAGGTGCTCTCCTCACTGCAGGGGCACATCGCGGTCGGGCACTGCCGTTACTCCACCACCGGGTCCTCGACCTGGGAGAACGCCCAGCCGATGTTCCGCCACACGGCGACCGGCAGCGGCATCTCGTTCGCGCACAACGGCAATCTCGTCAACACCGCCGAGCTGCGTGACCTCACGCGCGAAGCCGGCCTCAAGCCGCACCGCGACCTGACCGGCTCCTCCAGCGACTCCGACCTGGTCGTCGGGCTGCTGGCGGACGCCGCCGCGGACAAGGGCACCGAGGCGGCCGCGCTGGAGCTGCTGCCCACCCTGCGCGGCGCGTTCTGCCTGGTCTTCGCCGACGAATCGACCCTCTACGCCGCCCGCGACCCGCACGGGGTCCGGCCGCTGGTGCTCGGACGGCTCGAGCGCGGCTGGGTGGTCGCCAGCGAGACCGCGGCACTGGACATCGTCGGCGCCTCGTTCGTCCGGGAGGTCGAGCCGGGCGAGCTGATCGCGATCGACGCCGAGGGCCTGCGGTCCTCGCGCTTCGCCAGCCCGGAACCCAAGGGCTGCATCTTCGAGTACGTCTACCTGGCCCGCCCGGACACCTCGATCGCGGGCCGGAGCGTGCACGCCACCCGCGTCGACATCGGCAAGCGGCTGGCGCAGGAACACCCCGTCGACGCGGATCTGGTCATCCCGGTGCCGGAGTCCGGCACTCCCGCCGCGATCGGGTACGCCCAGTCCTCCGGCATCCCGTACGGCCAGGGCCTGGTCAAGAACGGTTACGTCGGCCGCACCTTCATCCAGCCGTCGCAGACCATCCGCCAGCTGGGCATCCGGCTCAAGCTGAACCCGCTGCGCGACGTGATCCGCGGCAAGCGGCTCGTCGTGGTCGACGATTCGATCGTGCGCGGCAACACGCAGCGCGCGCTGGTGCGGATGCTGCGCGAGGCCGGGGCGCTCGAAGTGCACGTCCGGATCGCGTCGCCGCCGGTGCGCTGGCCGTGCTTCTACGGCATCGACTTCGCCTCGCGCGCCGAACTGGTGGCCAACGGGGCCGACCTGGAGGGCATCCGGCGGCTGATCGGCGCCGACTCACTGGGCTACGTCTCGCTGGACAGCCTGGTCGCGGCGTCCGAGCAGCCCCGGACCCGGCTGTGCGCGGCCTGCTTCGACGGCCAGTACCCGATCCCGCTGCCCGACGACGCGCTGATCGGCAAGCACCTGCTGGAAGGCATCGACTCGGCCGATGCGGGCGCCCGGACGGTCAGCCCCGCCGGGTACGGTGCTGAGGATGCCGTCCGGCGTCCGTGAGTTCCGTCGAGTTCAGGAGTCCGCTTGCCGTGAGCGAGTCCACCAGCGCCACCTATGCCGCCGCCGGCGTCTCGATCGAGGCCGGTGACCAGGCCGTCGAGCTGCTGAAACCGCATGCGGAGCGCGCCAGCAGGCCCGAGGTGCTGGGCGGGGTCGGCGGCTTCGCCGGGTTGTTCTCGCTCAAGCTGGACCGGTGGAAGGAGCCGGTGCTCGCTTCTTCCACCGACGGCGTCGGCACGAAGATCGCGGTCGCGCAGGCGCTCGACAAGCACGACACGGTCGGCATCGACCTGGTCGCGATGGTCGTGGACGACCTGGTGGTCACCGGTGCCGAACCGCTGTTCCTGCAGGACTACATCGCCGTCGGCAGGGTGGTGCCGGAGAAGATCGCCGCCCTGGTCGCCGGCATCGCCGAGGGCTGTGTGCAGGCGGGGTGCGCGCTACTGGGCGGCGAGACCGCCGAGCACCCCGGCCTGATGGGCGAGCACGACTACGACGTGTCCGCCACCGGCGTCGGCGTGGTCGAGGCGTCCGAGGTGCTCGGTCCGGAGCGGGTCCGCCAGGGCGACGTGGTCATCGGCATGGGCGCGTCCGGACTGCACTCCAACGGCTATTCGCTGGCGCGGCACGTGCTGCTGGAGATCGCGCGGATGCCGCTGGAGGGGCACGTCGAGGAGTTCGGCCGCACCCTCGGCGAGGAGATGCTGGAGCCGACGCGGATCTACGCGAAGGACTGCCTGGCGCTGGCCGCCGAAGCCGACGTGCGCACGTTCGCGCACATCACCGGCGGCGGGCTGGAGGCCAACCTCGCGCGGGTCGTCCCCGCCGGATTGCGCGCCGAACTCGAACGCAGCACGTGGACGCCCGCTCCGGTGTTCGCGCTGATCCAGCAGCGCGGCAAGGTCGAGCGCGTCGAGATGGAGAAGACGTTCAACATGGGCGTCGGCATGGTCGCGGTGGTCGGGTCCGAGGACGTCGACCGGGCGCTGGCCGTGCTGACCGCGCGGCACGTGCCTGCCTGGGTGCTCGGTGAGATCCGCACGACCGAGGACGACGGCGCCCCGCGCGCGGTGCTGAGCGGTGACCACCCCCGGTTCTGACCTGCACGTTTCCCGGCGCCTGGTGATTCCGGACGCCGAGCTGCGTGAACGGTTCTCGCGCTCCTCGGGGCCGGGCGGGCAGGGCGTGAACACCACCGACTCGCGGGTCGAGCTGTCGTTCGACGTGGCCCGCTCCCCGTCGGTGCCGGAGGACCTGCGGGCACGCCTGCTGGAGCGGCTCGGTTCGCGGCTGGTCGACGGGGTGCTGACGATCGCGGCGAGCGAGCACCGCGCCCAGCTGGCCAACCGCGAGGCGGCACGGGAACGGCTGGTCGCGGCCCTGCGCTCGGCGGCGGCGCCGCCCCCACCACCCCGGCGCCCCACGAAGCCGTCGCGCGGCGCGAAGGAACGGCGGCTGGCCGAGAAGAAGCGGCGCGGCGACGTGAAGAAGGGTCGCCGGGGCCGCTTCGACGACTAAGGAGTGTTCAAGAAGTCTGGCGGGCCAGGGTGCGCAGCCAGATGTCGATTGTGGCGATGTGCAGGGTGGCTTCGTAGCGCAGGGCGAGTTTGTCGTAGCGGGTGGCGACCGCCCGGTGGTGTTTGAGCAGGTTGATGCCGCACTCGACAGCGTGGCGCTGCTGGTAGAGCGTGGAGTCGAATGCCGGAGGTCGGCCACCGGCCGAACCACGGGCCCTGCGGTGGGGACGGCCTGGCTTCTTCCCCGTCGGCAACAGTGGTTCCAGAATCCGCCACTGCCGGTCGGTCGGGTCTTTACCGGCTCCTGCCTGGGCCGCTTTCCGCGAAGCGACCGGTCAGGACCGTCGGGTGACGGCCGCGGTCACGGTCAGTCCCGCCAGCGCCGCCAGGCACAGCCAGGCGAAGAGGTCCCCGACCGTCGCGTAGATCGTGCGCGTGCCGTGCGACGGCACGTAGGCGACGACTGCCGGGTCCTCGCCGCCGCGGAAGTAGTCGGTGGAGGCCAGCACCCGGCCGAGCGGGTCGACCACCTCGGACATGCCCTCCATGGTGGGGCGGAGCATGGTGAAGCCGTTCTCGATCGCGCGGAACCGGGCACTGTGGGCGTTCAGTTCCTTGATGCCGCGCCAGTCGTTGGAGGGCACCATCATGATGTCCACATTCCGACTGCCGCCCTGGCGCAGCAGGCCGGGAAAGTTCGCGTCGAAGCAGATCACCGCGGACAGCCGGCCGAACGGCGTGTCCACGGTGGGCACCACCCCGTCGCCGGCTTCGTAGGGCTCCAGCACCGGGATCGGGTGCGCCTTGAGATAGGTCCACAGCAGGGTGCCGTCCGGGCCGATCAGCACGGTCTCGTTGCGCACCCACGGCGCCGTTCCGGTGTACACAGTGATGCCGGCCGACAGGTGGATCCGATGCCGTGCGGCGAATTCCCGGAACCGGGCGAGCAGCGCCTGCTCGTCGCGTTCCAGCGTCACCACCGCGGACTCCGGCCACGCGACCAGCCGCGCCCCGGCGTCCGCCTCTCGCGCGGACCGGGCCAGCAGGTCCTCGACGACGGGCTCGAACGCCGCTCGCATCGCCGCCGGATCGGCCCGGTTCATGTCCTCGACGGACTCGAACGGGGCGATCCCGTCCAGGGTCCGTTGCCAGGCGCTCGGTGCGGGCGCGACTCCGGCGACCCGCACGGTCTTGCCGTCCGGGACCGCGGCCACCAGCCGGATCCCTCCTGCCGCCAGCACCACGGCCAGCACACCGGCGTACGTGGTCACCGTGGTTCGCAGCCGCGGCCGCTTCTCCCAGCACGCCACCGCGACCGACCCGAACCAGGCGACGACGAAGCTCACGCCGTACACGCCGGTCACCGAGGCCAGCTGCGCCAGCGGCAGGGCCTCATGCTGCGTGGTGCCCAGCACGCCGTAGATCCCGCCGACCGGGCTCAACGTCGAGACCCCGACTTCCACGGAGACCTTCGCCAGCGGGAACACCAGCGTGCCGAGCAGTGTCCCCAGCCGGGCCGTGAGCAGCCGGTCGGCGAGGAACGGCAGGGTGCCGGCGAGCCCCAGCGCCACGGCGATGGCCAGGAAGACCGGGCTGGTGAGGTCGGCGTGCCACAGCCACACGGCCACGTCGAGCGCCATGACCAGCCACATCCACAGGAAAGCCACCCACCAGCGGGACCGGCGGGTGAAACGGAGCAGCAGCACGTTGGCGAGCCACGCGGCCAGCGCGACGTCCCAGCGGGCGTTGATCGCGAACAGCGACAGCAGGGCGCCGCCGAGCAGGAGGGAAACTCTCACCCCTCGAACGTTAGGAACGATCTTCGCCGGATCCGATGCGGTGAGCCGCCCGCCCCACTGCGGAAAACCACAAACGTGGCCGCATCTCAGACCCGCACCGGACCACCCTCCCTTGTGGGCCGGCGGGGCGCCGGGATGGCGAGCACCTCGTGGTCCCGCTTCCAGCCGCAGGACAACGTGGCGCCCGCGGCGGCTCCGAGCGTGTTCAGCAGGACGTCGTCGGTCGAGGTCACGCGGCCGACGTGCAGCACGAACTGGGTCAGCTCGATCGCGCCCGAGGCGACGAACGCCGCCCACGCCACCCGCGCGACCGAATGCAGGCGCGTCACCCGCAGCGGCACCAGCGCGCCGAGCGGGGCCAGCAGCACCAGGTTGCCCGCGATCTGCCACAGCGCACCGTCGTCGGCGAACTCCGTGACAATGTCCGATCCCGGCACCAGGTGCAGCGAACTGGTGTGCCCGCCCGCGACGGGGATCATGGTCAGCGCCAGCACCAGCGCGGCGAGCAGAACGGCGCCGACATCGATCCCGGCGGTCGAGGCGGCGATCCACGTCGGACGGGTGCGGCGGCGTCTCTGGACGAGCAGACGCCACGTGAACAGGGCGAACGGCAGGACGATGACGGCGACCGGGAGCAGTATCCCGAAGCTCGAGAGCAGAACCTCCACGCGAAATCCCCTTCCCCGACTGCTTTCGATCTTCGCAGCGGAGACCAACGGGGACAGCCCCGCGGAAGTGCTCTTCCCGGTGACATTTTCGACACCGCCGATCACCCGCCCGGGTCTTGCCCGGGTGGCGGTCACCGAGCGAGTGAACGGGTGCTTTCGAGCAGACGCTGGATGTGCAGGCCGCGGGTCACGTCGCACGGGTGGGATGTCGTGCCCGTGTCGGCCAGCGCGGCGAAGTCGTCGAGCATCGCCGTGTAGGACTGGGCCGCCACGCCGTCCCTGCGGCCCAGCGTGCGGTACCCGTGCTCGCCGTACACCGCGCACTCGACCACCGCCGGCCGCAACGGCAGCCGCAGCGACAGGGTCGCCGAGCTGAGCGCGCCGCCCTCGTGCTCGAACACCACATGCCACAGGTCGTCCGGCCCGCGATGTGCCGAGGAGACCCGCTCGATCGTGCCGAGCGCGGCGTCCAGCAGGTCGAACGCGTGCGGCCCGACATCGGCGAGGGTGCCGCCGTCCTCCTGCCGCCACGACGAGGCCGCGTAGGGACCGTCGAGCAGCGCGCCGGACAACCACCGCACCCCGCCCCCACGCCAGCCGCCCGCCGCGGCGAGACCGGCCAGCCAGTCCCTCGTCGAAGTCGCGTAGCGCAGCGTCAGCATCACCAGGCTCGCCACGCCCGCACCGGCCACGGCGTCCGCGAGGCGTTCGGCGCCCGCGACATCCGCCGCGATCGGCTTCTCCAGGATGACGTGCTTGCCCGCCTTCGCCGCCTCGGCGGCCAGCTCCGCCTGGGTCGCGGGCGGCACCGCGAACGCGACCGCGTCGACCTGGCCGAGCAGCTCGTCCAGGCTGGCGCACACCTCGGCGTCGTAGGGCTTCGCCAGTTCACGGGCGGCCTCTTCGCGGCGGGCGAACACCGCACTCAGCCGCGTCGCCGGGTGGTCGGCGAGACCGGGCGCGTGCACGTTGTGCGCCCACGGGCCCGCGCCGACCAGCCCGACGCGCAGGGGTTCGTCCACCGGTCAGCCGTAGGAGTAGAAGCCGCGGCCGCTCTTCTTGCCCAGCAGCCCCGCGTCGACCATGCGCAGCAGCAACGGCGGCGGCGAGTAGAGGGGCTCCTTGAACTCGTCGTACATCGACTCGGCGATCGCCTTGATCGTGTCCAGGCCGATCAGGTCGGACAGCCGCAGCGGACCCATCGGGTGCGCGGTGCCCAGCTCCATGCCGCGGTCGATGTCCTCCGCCGAGGCGAACCCGGACTCGATCATGCGCACCGCGGACAGCAGGTACGGCACCAGCAGCGAGTTCACGATGAACCCGGCGCGGTCCTGCGAGCGGATCACGGTCTTGCCGAGCGCGGTGGTGACGTGCTCGTCGGCGCGCTTGATCGTCTCGTCGCCGGTCAGGAGCGAGGGCACCAGCTCGACCAGCGGCAGCACCGGGACCGGGTTGAAGAAGTGGATGCCGACCACCTGCTGCGGACGGCCGGTGGCCATGCCCAGCTTCATGATCGGGATGGAGGAGGTGTTGGAGGCGAAGATCGCGTCCGGCCGCTCGACGATCTTGTCCAGCGAACGGAACACCTCGACCTTGGCCTGCTCCTGCTCGATCACGGCCTCGATCACGAGGTCGTGATCGGCGAACGCGCCCATGTCCGTGGTGAACGTGAGCCTGCCGAGCGCCGCGTCGGCGTCCTCGGTCCGCAGCTTGCCCGCCTTCACGGCACGCTGCAGTGACTTGTCGATGCGCGCGCGGCCGGCGTCCAACGCCGGCTGGCTCACCTCGGTGATCGTCACGTGCGCACCCGCACGCGCGTGCACCTCGGCGATACCGGAGCCCATCAACCCGGCTCCGACCACGCCTACTCGCTGGATGTCCGCCATCGCACCTTCTCCAACTCAAGCGCCTCCGAGGCATGACACAGCACACGAGGGTGGGTCCCGGTCACAACCGGACCCACCCTCGTGTGCTGGTCAGACGTCAACGACGGTAGTCGTCGTACTCGTCGGCGTACGGGTCCTCGAACGCCTCGTCCTCGTCATGAGGATGAGAGTTGGAGGACTGTCCTGACAGCTCGCGCTGAAGCGCAGCGAAATCTGTGTCGTGAGTGCTGTACTTGAGCTCTCGCGCCACCTTCGTCTGCTTGGCCTTGGCCCGGCCGCGCCCCATGGCTCGACCCCCTCGCACAGGGAACGGGGCGGCCGGGGGAATCGGCGGCCCCGCATCGTCTCGACAACTGGTTCCTGGTGACACCGTACCCTGTCCGAGGGGTGCAATGCGACGTGGCTTCGTGTGCTCGTCACGACAGTCGCGGTGATTGCACCGGTCGGTGGTCCACGGCGGGCCCCGACGTGCCACGATTCAACGGTGCTCCGACCGTTCGTCGCCTACCTCCGGGTGTATGAACCCCTGTCCGCGTTCGGCGACCCCACCCCTGCCCACCTGAGCAAGGCCGTCGAGCGGGCCCAGCTGACCCGCGCGGACGCCGCCGAACGCGAGCAGCTCATGTGGCTCAGGTCACAGGCCGCCGAGCCGGTCCGGTTGCTGCCGGGCGAGCTGCCCGGCGGGCGAGCGCTGCCGAACCTGGACGCGCTGGTCATCGATCCGTCGGAGGTGCCGTCGGAGAACGGCGCCGAGGTCGGGCCCGGCCCGCTGGTGTGCCCGCTCGAGGTGCGCGCCCGGTCGGCCGCCGCGCTGGTCAGCTTCCTCGGCGACGCCCATCCCTCGCTGCACGCCGCGGTGATCGACGCGACCGGCACGACCGAGGAGAAGCTGCGCGCGCGGGCCAGCTCGGCGCTGGGCGACCTGCCGCAGGCCGCGGTGCACGTCCTGTCCGCCACCTGGACGGTGCCGCTGCCGTGGTTCGCCCTGGTCGACCCCAAGCACCGGCGGCTGCACCTCGGCTCGGGCCCGGACGACCCGGAACGCGAGGTCTCCTGGCGCGTGGCGATGAGCGACGCGGCCGCGCGGGCGGCCGAGGCGCAGGAACTGGTGGAGGAGACTCTCGGCGACTCCGGTCCGGCGCGGATCCTGGAGGAGACCGCGCGCTGGCTGACCAACTTCCACCCGGCCTCGGCGGTGGAACTCGACTACGGCGGGCTCGTCCAGCTGATCGGCGACGGGGTCCTGGAATCGGACACCAGCGCCGAAGAGGTGCACAGCATCATGGACGCCCTGCGCTCCGGCGACGTCGAACAGATCGCCGAGCTGTTCACCGACCTGCGCGACCACTGGAGCGAGCTGGCCGCGCGGGAGCACTTCAACTAGGACCCGTACCGGGTCAGTAGTTTCGCCCGGTGCAGCAGCTCCCGCCCGGTTTTCGGGCGATCGGAAGGTGTCACCTCCTGACTCTAGGGTTCTTGCAACCATTACACCAACCAGGAGTTGCCCATGCGTATCGCTCAATTCGCCGCGGCCACCGTCGCCCTCACCGCGGCGGCGGTCGTCGCCACCACCGGAACCGCCTCCGCCGCCGTCGAGCCGCCCGGGGACGGGTGGGACCACACCTTCAAGGCATCGGGCGTCGTCGTCTACGTCGAGGAGAACGGCGACCGCATCTCCATCTGCGACACCGCGGCGAACGGAAAGCGCGCCCAGCTCGACGTCTGGATCGGCAGTGACCCGATCTACTCGTCCGTGGTCACGAAGGGCAAGGGCAGCTGCGTGACCCATTCGGCCAGTCAGGGTGGCAAGTACAACCTGCCCGAGGGCAAGCAGATCGTCCTCGCCTTCTTCGGGAACGGCTACGACTACCGGGCCGAAGAGTCGTTCGTCAACGACCACTGAGCACGCGGCTCAGAGATCGTCCGCCCGCTCCGCCGCCAGCAGGTCGTCCACGTTGGCCGAGCCCTTCGCGTAGCGGGCGGCGATCTCGGCGTTGAACAGGTCGACCACGCCCTGCACTTCGCGCCGGCGCTGGGAGACCGACGCCTCTTCGCCGTTGTAGTCGTCGAGGGTGTCGGCGAGCTTGCCGTCGGAGAGGGCACCGACGTCGGTCAGGTCCGCGTTGCCCACCAGTGCCTCGGCCTGGCGGCGGTACTCGCCGGCGCGCGAGGGCTCCAGCTGCTGGTATCGCCCGGAGCCGCGGGCGGGCCGCAGCGCGTTGTCGGACAGGATCGTGGCGAGCTGGTCGACGATGCTGTCCCCACCGGAGCGGCGGCGCTCCTGCTCGGCACGCACGATGTCGATCCGCGCGTGCAGGAGCCGCCGCAGGTAGGAGAGATCGGTCTCCTCCTGCGCGGCCTCGTCGCGGCGCTCGCGCAGCTGCCCGAGCGACAGGTCGGCGAGGCCCCGCACGTAGCCGGGGTCCAGGACACGGTCGATGCGACGGCGCCCGCCCGGCCGGACTTCGATCACCGGGACATAGTGCTCCATCCCCGGCCCCGGCGCCAGGGCGGGTGTGCGATCAGCCGCGCAGGCGAGCCGCCGCCTCCCGTCCGGGTGCGGCACCCTCGGCGGGCACCGAATCCGGGTCGACCGCGGCCTGCACCACCCTGTCCTCGTCGCCCGCGAGCAACTCGGCGTCCACCGGCGCGGACCGCTTGAGCAGGGCCAGCGCGATCGGGCCGAGCTCGTGGTGCTGGGCGACGCTGCCGACCCGGCCGACGACCCGCTCGCCGAGCCGCACCGGATCGCCGGTCTCCGGGTAGATCTCCGGCGAACCGTCCAGGTGCAACAGCACCATCCGGCGCGGCGGGCGGCCGACGTTGAACACCTTCGCCACGGTTTCCTGCCCGCGGTAGCAGCCCTTGGCGACGTGTGCGGCGCTGCCGATCCAGTTCACCTCGTGCGGAATGGCCTTCTCGTCGGTGTCCACGCCCCGGCGTGGGTGCAGCGACTCGACCCGCAGCGCGTCGAAGGCCCACGTTCCTGCCGGGCGCGCGCCCGCGTCGGTGATGCGGCCCCACCAGCCGGCCAGGTCCGCGCGCGGCACGAGCAGGTCGACACTGGAGCGGCCGGGCCACGGCATGCGCCGCGCGAAGCCACCCTCGACCGGCACGACGGCGTAGGGCTCCGAACCGAGCGAGATGTCCAGCGCGGACAGCACCCGGTCGGCGTCCGGACCGAGCAGGGTGAGGACCGCCAGGTCGTCGCTGACGTCCGCGATCTCGACCTGCGACCAGAACTTCATCGCCTCGAAGTACTCGCGCAGCCTCTGCTTGCCGCCCTTGGGCAGCGCGCTGGTGGCCTCCGGGCCCGGATCGCTGTCCAGGTGGACGGCGCCATCGACGTGCGCGAGGACCATGTGGGTGTCGATGCGGCCGTGACTGTCCAGGATCAGCGCCTCGGTGCCGCGGCCCTCGGGCAGTTCGATCACGTGCTGGGAGATCACCAGGTGCAGCCAGGACAGGCGCTCCGGCCCGGTCACCTTCAGCACCTCGCGGTGCGAGCGGTCGACCACGGCGACGCCACGTACGGCGGTGCGCTGCTCGGCGAACGGGTCACCCCAGTGCCAGGGCACGCCCTGCTCGGGGTGGTCGTCCGGCGGCGCGACGGCGCCCGGCGCGGCGAGGAGCGGAGAAACGAGCGGCATACCCCGATGGTAGGTGAGTACGGTGACCGCATGCGCGTACTCGCTTTCTTGGACGACACCGCCGGGACGCTCCGGGATCCCGACGAGCCGCACATCCGCGTCGAGGACCTCGGCCTGATGCGTGGGGACGGGATCTTCGAAACGGTCCTGGTCGCCGACGGCGAGGCGCGTGAGCTGCGCCCGCACCTGGACCGGCTGGCGCGCTCGGCTTCCATGCTGGAGCTGCCGGAGCCGGACGACGAAGCCTGGCAGCGGGTCACGCGGACCGTGATCGACAACTGGACGGGCGGGGAGTTCGCGCTCAAGCTCGTCCACACGCGCGGGACCGATCCGGACGGCGAGCCGACGGCCTTCGCGCTCGGCATCGAAATCGACCCGAAGGTGTTCGCGGCGCGCCGGGACGGTGTCGCCGTGGTGACGCTGGACCGCGGCATCGACCCCGGCCTCGCGGAGCGCGCGCCGTGGCTGCTGCTGGGTGCGAAGTCGCTGTCGTACGCGGTGAACATGGCCGCGGGCCGGGAGGCGGCCCGCCGCGGCGCGGCCGACGTGATCTTCACGGCCACCGACGGTTCGGTGCTGGAGGGACCGACGTCGAACGTGATCATCGCCCGCGACCGCACGCTCTACACCCCGCCACCCGCCATCGGCATCCTGCCGGGCACCACCCAGGCCGCGGTGTTCCGCGGCGCCGAGCGGGCGGGCTGGTCGACCAAGATCGAACCGGTCCGGGCTGCCGACCTGGCGTCCGCGGACGGTGTCTTCCTGTCGTCCTCGGTGCGCAAGCTGACCCGCGTGCACACGCTGGACGGCGAGACGCTGCCCGACTCCTCCGCGATCCACGCCGAGCTGGCCGCCGCGTACGAGAGCGTCTACGCGTAGGGGCGGAAGCGGATCGTGGTGCCGGGGCGCGCCTGCGCCAGCGCGGGGAGCGCCCGTGGCACGACGACGGCGATCACCGGGTAGCCGCCGGTGGTCGGGTGATCGGCGAGGAACACGACCGGCAGGCCGTTGGGCGGCACCTGGATCGCGCCGGTGATGACGCCTTCACTGGGCAGCTCGGCGCCGTCCCGTTCGCTCGTCCGCTCCAGCGCGGACCCGTCCAGGCGCAGGCCGACGCGGTTCGACTCGCTGGTGACCGTCCACGGCGAGGTCAGCTGGCGGGCCGCGTCGCCGAACCAGTCGTCGCGCGGGCCGAGGACGACGGGCACGACCAGGTCGCGCGGTGCGGGCGGCGCGGTGACGGTGTCCGCGCCGACCGGGATGCCGTCCGGCTTCCCGAGCGGCAGCACGGTGCCGGGTTCCAGCGGTGGCGGGCCGATCTCGGACAGCACGTCACGTGACCGGCTGCCCAGCTCGGGCTCGATGTCGAGGCCACCGGACACCGCGAGGTAGCAGCGCAGACCGGCGTCGGGGCGGCCGATGGCCAGGGTCTGCCCGGCGGTGAGGTGCACCGGTACGTGCGAACCCACGGGACGGCCGTCGACGGTCACCGCGACCGGCGGCCCGGTGACCGCGACCGTGCAGGACGCGCGGGCGTTCACGGTCAGCCCGCCCAGCAGGGTCTCGATCCCGGCGGCGGTCTCCGGGTTGCCGACGAGCCGGTTGGCCAGCCGGAACGCCGGCACGTCGAGCGCGCCGGAGGGCGGCACGCCCAGGTGCGCGTGCCCGGGACGGCCGAGGTCCTGGACGAGTGCGAGCGGTCCGGCGGTCACGATCTCCAGCGCGCGGCTCACGACCGGCTCCGGAAGCGGACACGGTCACCCGGCGCGAGCAGGGCGGGCCGGTCGGCGTGACTGTCGAACAGGACGGCCTCGGTGTGCCCGAGCAGCCGCCACCCGCCGGGCGACGAGCGCGGGTAGACGCCGGTGAACTCGCCCGCGATCGCCACGGCACCGGCCGGGACGCGGGTGCGCGGAGTGTCCAAACGCGACTGGCGGAGGGGTTCGGGCAGGCCGGTGAGGTAGCCGAAGCCGGGCGCGAACCCGGTGAACGCGACGGTGTAGGTGGCCCCGGTGTGCAGTGCGACCACGTCGTCCGCGCTGATCCCGGCGGTTTCGGCGACGAGGTCGATGTCCTCGCCGTCGTAGCGGACGTCGAGGGTGATCTCCCGCGGCTCCCCGTCGTGCACGGTCGCCAGATCGGCTTCGTCGACCAGCTCGCGCGCCTGCTCCAGCGCTTTCGTGCCCGGCCGCGCGGCGATCAACACCGTGCGCGCCCCGGGCACGACCTCGGCCAGATCGGGCAGGCCCGCGGCGACCACCGCGGCACGGACCGCGCTCATCTCGGCCAGCGACGCGCACTCGACGAGTACGGCGTCCGTGCCGTAGCGCAACCAGCGCACCGGCTTCCGGCCGCGTTTCATAAGCGGCGGAGCCGCTTGCTGTGGGCCGTGCGCTGGCACCGCCGCAGGTTTGGTTCAGCGGGGTCGCGCGGAGCGCGTCCGCTGAGGGTGACGGTGGGCTGGCGGGTGGGCTCCGTCGCGCGGAGCGCGTCCGCTGAGGGGTGGTGGCCGGGCATACATGAGGAGGCGATCCCACAGCCGGGGGCCGCCTCAGGTTCCGCTGCCCGCACCGCCACGCAAGCCACTTCCGGAAGAGTCCTCAGCCCACTACGCGCTTCAAGTAGAGGGAGACGTGGGGCTGCATGGGTTCACCGACCATGGCGCGTTCCTCGACGTAGCCGAGGTCGCCGTTGTTGACCAGGCCGTAGAGCCGCTGCGCGCCGGTGACCTCCTTGGCCGTGGCGGTGCGCACGACCGCGTCGGTGGCCAGCTCCCACGACGTCTGGGTGCGCGGCTTGCCGTAGAAGATCTCGACGATCCCCGAGCTGTGCGTGAGCAGCAGTTCGATCGTGTCGTCGGCCTGCGGGCGCCACCAGCCGACCTCGCGGGCGGCCGGACGGATCACGTTTCCTTCGTCGTCGAGCAGCCAGGAGCGGGCCTCGTGGTAGAGGAACGGCCTGCCGTCGTGAGCGATGGTGAGCTGCTGCGCGATCCGGCGGGGGCCCTCGATGGTCGGGTAGTTGACCTCGCCCTCACCGCGCCACACGCCGACCAGCGGCAGCAGCGCGAGGCAGGCGTCGTTGAGGTCCGCGCCGTCACGCAGGTTCGCGGTGTCCACCGGAATGGGCAGGTCGTCGAACTGCGGCAGGTTGCGCCCGCGCGTCGACTCGGCCCGTTCCGCGGCGGCTGCGACGGCGTCGTCGCCTGAACTCATCGGTCAGCGCTGGTCGGCGTACAGCCGGTAGACGACGTACACGGTGAACCAGAGGATCGCGATGGCGGCGAGCACCAACAGCGTCGTAAACAGGATCTCCACGTTCAGCAGGATAGCCGCTGCCAGGCACTTCACTCGCCCCGCATCCGCGTGGCGAGCACCACGCTCACGGCGAGGGTGGCCACCCCGGCGACGACGAGCCCGGTGGTGATCCGCCCGCTGGACGCCACGATCGTGCCGAGCACGGCGACTCCGAGCGCGGTCCCGGTCTGCCGGGCGGCGTTGACCGTCGCCGACGCGACCCCGGACCGCTCCGGCGGCACCGCGGCCAGCGCGACCAGGTTGGTCGCGGGCAGCGCGAGCCCCATCCCGGCGCCCATCACCAGGAACAGCACCGCGACGACCGCGACCGGGGTGGTGGCGTCCAGCACGACCGAGCCCGCAACCCGGCTGCGCACAACGGGTAACCGGCGAGCAGCCCGATCCGGCGCGACACCCGGCCACTGACCGCGCCCATCGCGGAGGTGGCGAGCACCAGCGGCAGGAACCACAACCCGGCTTCGGTCGCCGACGCGCCGCGCGGTCCCTGCAGGTAGAGCGAGAGCAGGAAGAACCCGCCGTAGGAGGCGGCCCCGAGCACGAAGGACGCGAGGTTGACGACCGCGAAATCGCCGTCGCGGAAGAACGTCAGCGGCAGCATCGGGCTGCGCCCCCGGCTCTCCGCGACCAGGAAGGCGGCCAGGCACACCGCGGCCGCGGCGAGGCAGCCGACCACCCGCGGCGCGGACCATCCGGCGTGGCCCGCCTCGATCACGGCGTAGACGAGCAGCCCGGTCCAGGCGATCGCGAGGACCTGACCGACCGGGTCGAGGCCGGGCCTCGACGGATCGGCGGACTCGGTGATCCCGCGGACGCCCAGCACGAGGGCGACGGCGCCGAGCGGCAGGTTGATCAGGAAGATGCTCTGCCAGCCGAAGGTTTCGGTGAGCGGGCCGCCGAGCAGCGGTCCGGCCACGAACGCCAGACCGCCGATCACGGCGCCGAGACCGAGCGCCCGCGCCCGCCTCGCCGGTTCGGAAAATGCCTGCGCGAGCAGCGACAACCCGCCCGGGATGAGGACCGACGCGGCGGCGCCCTGCACGATCCGTGCCGCGACCAGCCAGCCGATGCCCGGCGCGAGCGCGCACGCGAGGGAGGCCACCGTGAACAACGCGAGCCCGGCAAGAAAGACGCGCCTGCGGCCGAACCGGTCGCCGAGCACGCCGCCGCTGAGCATCGCCGTCGCGAGGGCGAGGGTGTAGCCGTCGAACACCCACTGCAGATTCGCCAGCGGGCCGCCGAAGTCGCGCTGGACGGTCGGCAGGGCGACCGTGACCACGCTGGCGTCGAGCAGGGCCATGAAGGACGCGAGGTACACCGCGGCCAGCAGCACGCGGTTGGCAACGATTTTCGTTTCGGTCACCGCGGAAGCTTGCGACCTCAAGCCGGGTTGAGGTCAACTCCCTGGCATGTGGTCGATCGGTGACGCGGCGGCGAAACTCGGGATCGCGGTGTCCGCGCTCCGGTACTGGGACGAGCGCGGCGTGGTGCGGCCTGCGGCACGCCGCTCGGGGCGGCGGGTCTACTCGGAGGACGAGCTGCACCGGCTGGCCGTCGCGAAGCTCCTGCGGGACACCGGCCTGCTCAGCCTGTCCGAGATCACCACGATCGTGCAGGGCGGCGACGACTGGCGCGCCGCGGTGCGGTCCCGGCTGACCGCCATCGAAGCACAGCAGGCCGTGCTGGCGCGGGCGTCGGAGTTCCTGCACCACTTCCTGACCTGCCCGCGCGAGGACCCGGTCGGCACCTGCCCGAAACTGCGGGAGGGCACCGCCGGGCTCCTGCAATGACGGACGGCCCCCGCCCGCGTCGGGCAGGGGCCGTCCGGAGCGGAGATCAGCCGACCGAGATCGCGACCTGGTGCAGGCCGGGGCCCTCGGCCGTCACCGCGGCCTCGCCGTTGCCCGTGCGGTGCAGGGCACGCACCGTCCACGCGCCGGGCGCGGCGTAGAACCGGAAGTCGCCCTCCGGGGAAGCCTGGACCTCGCCCGCGAAGTCGCCGTCGCCGTTGAGCAGGCGCACGTAGGCACCGCCGACCGGGCCGTCACCGCCGGTGACCTTGCCGGCCACCACGACCTGCCCGTTCGTGTCGATGTCCGCGGGCGTCGCCGTCTGGACCGGCGCGCCGCAACCGTCAGCACTCATCGTCACTTCCCCGTTCCGGTTTCCACCGGCACGCCGACCAGCGAGCCGTACTCGGTCCACGAACCGTCGTAGTTCTTCACGTCCTCGAGCCCGATCAGCTCACGCAGCGCGAACCAGGTGTGGCTGGAGCGCTCACCGATCCGGCAGTAGGCGATGGTCGCCTTGCCGGTGTCCAGGCCGGCCTCCGCGTAGAGCTCCTTGAGCTCCTCGGCGGTCTTGAAGGTGCCGTCCTCGTTCGCGGTCTTGGCCCACGGCACGTTCAGCGCCGTCGGAATGTGGCCGCCGCGCTGCGCGGACTCCTGCGGCAGGTGCGCCGGGGCCAGCAGCTTGCCGGAGAACTCGTCCGGCGAGCGGACGTCGACCAGGTTCTTCGCGCCGATCGCGTCGACGACCTCGTCGCGGAACGCGCGGATCGAGGTGTCCGGCTCCTTGGCGACGTAGCTGGTGCGGTCGCGCTTGACCTCGTCCGAGGTCAGCTCGCGGCCGTCCAGCTCCCACTTCTTGCGGCCACCGTCGAGCAGCTTGACGTTGCCGTGGCCGTAGAGCTTGAAGTACCAGTACGCGTACGCCGCGAACCAGTTGTTGTTGCCGCCGTAGAGGACCACGAGGTCGTCGTTGGAAATGCCCTTCTCGGACAGGAGGGCCTCGAAGCCGGCCTTGTCGACGAAGTCGCGGCGGACCGGGTCCTGCAGCTCGGTCTTCCAGTCGATCTTGACCGCGCCGCGGATGTGGCCGCCGTCGTAGGCGGTGGTGTCCTCGTCCACCTCGGCGAAGACGACGCCGGGGGTGTTCAGGTTCTCCTCGGCCCACTGCGTGGTCACCAGGACGTCTTCACGGCTCATGAGAGCAGTACTCGCTTTCTTCTTCGTGGGTGGACTCGTCAGGAAGCCTGGCTCGGCGTCACGCGCCGGATCAGGAGGTACATCTCGCAGCCGAGGCAGAAGTTGAAGGCCGCGTTGAGGAACGCCGCGAACAGCGCGAACGCCGTCGCGACGATGCCCAGCGCGGTGATGCCGGTCGCGTAGCCGACCGTGCCGACCAGCGCGAACACGAACCCGACCGCCTGGGCGAACCGCAGCGGTGCCGCGTCCTCCCGCTCGGACGTCGGCGCGAGCCGCGGCGCCACCAGGTAGCGGTAGAGCAGCGAATAGGGCGCCGGCTTCAGTCCGACGAACGCGCCGATCGCGAACACGACCGTCTGCACGGCCAGCAGCGGCCACCATCCCGTGATGAGAACCACCGCGAGCACGACCGTGGTCACGGTGGCGGCGAAGCGGGGCCCGCGGGGATCCACGGCTGGACCTGCTGACATGTCACCTCCCTGGCGGGGCGCGCGGGAGCGCGCGCGTCGAACGGGGGTACTACCGGCTGGACAGGAGCGGAGAACGATCCGCTAGGCCGGACACAGGCTGCTGCGGACGCGACACAAGTCGACCGCGCGACGTTGCGTCAGCAGAGTGAGGGGCAGCCTGGACACGTGCGCCAGGCTACCCGGATGTCCCTGAAAGCGGGAAGCGTGTCCACCCAGTGAGAGCATTCCCGTGATCCGGGAAAGAAAATCCGCCCTGGTCAGCAGCCTGACCGTCTTTCCTCAGCGGCGGAGCCGCTTGCTGTGGGCCGTGCGCTGGCACCGCCGCGGGTTTGGTTCAGCGGGGTCGCGCGGAGCGCGTCCGTCGAGGGCGGTGGTGGGCAGGCGGGAGGGGTCGCCACCCGCACCGCCACGCAAACCACTCACGACAAGTCCCTAGTCACCGACCCGCGCCGTCAGATGCGGCCGCAATGCCTCGATCAGGGTCTCGCGCTTGGGCACGCCGCCGACACGCAGCAGTTCGGTGCCGTCGGCGCGGAAGGCGATCGTGGTGGGCGTGCGCAGCACACCCAGCGCCTGGGCGACCTCGGGCTGGTTCGTCACGTCGAGGTCGACGTGGTTCAGCCCGTCGGTGCGCTCGGCCAGCGGGCCGAGCAGGGCGCGGGTGTGCCGGCACGGGGTGCAGAACGTGGTGGAGATCTGCACCAGGGTGACCTGCGCGCCGGTGTCGAGCGCCGTGGCGACCGGCTCGGGCAGGTCGCTCGCGGGACTCCGCCGGGCCGCTCGCACCCGCCCGTTGCGGGCCCTGAGCACGGCACCGGCTATCCCGGCGACCACCAGCGTGCCGAGCACCACCCACACGCCCGTCATCAGCGCATCACCCTCCGGTCGAGCTGGTCGCCCCGCTGAACGTCACGTTCTTGGCCTCGCCCTTGATGGTGACCGACCCGCTGTTCACGGACACCGCGGTGGGCGTCACCTCGAACGGCAGGTTGCCGGTGTCGATCGTGGCCTTGAAGTTCGGCAGCAGGGCTTGCTGCACTGCTTCGGGAACAACGGTGGTCTCCTTGTCATTCCCGTACTGCAGCCGCTTGGGCACGATGTCGATCTGCGTACCGTGCAGTTCGATCATCGCGAAGCAGAAGATCTCGATGCGCTGGCCCGCGATCTGCACGTACCCGGAGATGCGGACGCCCGCCTTGGACTGGTCCTTGTCCTCCTCGCCGGTGCCGTCCTGGCCCTGCTGCCCGTCGGAGCCGTTGTCGGTGCCGCTCTCGCTGTCCTGGCCGGTCTCCACGTAGTCGATGCTCGACGGCTCGATCCGCAGGTCCTCGACCTTGGTCAGCGGGTCGACCTTGTTGATGTCGCTGACCTTCAGCGTGACCTGCGCCTCCAGCCGCCCGATCAGGATGGCGTCGGTGTTGCCCTCGACCAGGTCGGACAGCGGCGCGGTGACGTCGTAGAGGTCGGCCGTCACGCCGACGTCCTGCAGGTCCTCGATGGGCACGCCGGACGCGGACAGCGAGATGTGGCCGTACTCGCCGCCGATCGCCTGCGTGGTGAACGGGAAGCCGTGGATGGCCACCGACGGGTCGTCGGTCAGGCTCAGTTGCTCCCGCGCCTTCTGCGACACCGTGTGCTCGGCGAACGCCGCGAGCCCGAAATCGGCCCCGACCAGCACCGCGAGGAGGACGACGAGGCTGATGACGATGCGCCGGGCACGGCGTCCACGGCGGCGGGAACCCGCGGGTGGCACGGCTCGGTCCTGGGTCGCAGGTCTGCTCACTTCTCGCGTCCGTTCTGTCTCGAGTCCGGGTTCTGGACAGCCCGAGGCTATGGGTCACCAGTGTGACGTCACTGTGACGGTGGCTGCAGAGCAGGTGGTTTTCCCCTGTTCACCCGTTAGCCTTGTCCGCTAAGACCAGGGGCGCTCAAGGCTACGAACTAGCAAGAAGGCGGTGTGGCGATGAGCCTGGACCTGCTCGTACTCACTTCCGAGGCGGAGGCCACAGCAGTCCTTCCGGCCCTTGACCTGCTGCCGCACACGGTACGCGTCCGCGCACCGGAGGTCACCGCGCTCCTCGACGCGGGCCACCGGGACGTCATCCTCCTCGACGCGCGCACCGATCTGGCGTCGGCGAAGAGCCTGTCCCGCCTGCTCAAGGGCACCGGCGAGGACGAGGGCACCACACCGGTCATCGCCGTCGTCGGCGAGGGCGGCTTGGTCGCGGTCAGCGCCGAGTGGCGCACCGACGACATCCTGCTGCCCACCGCGGGCCCGGCGGAGGTCGACGCGCGCCTGCGGCTGGCGACCACCCGCGACGGCGCCACGTCCCAGGCCGACACCGAGTTGCGCGTCGGTGACCTGGTGATCGACGAGGCCACCTACACCGCGCGGCTGCGCCGCCGCACCCTCGAACTCACCTACAAGGAGTTCGAGCTGCTCAAGTACCTCGCCCAGCACGCCGGCCGCGTCTTCACGCGCGCGCAGCTGCTGCAGGAGGTCTGGGGCTACGACTTCTTCGGGGGCACCCGCACCGTCGACGTGCACGTCCGGCGCCTGCGCGCCAAGCTCGGCCCCGAGCACGAGCAGATGATCGGCACGGTGCGCAACGTCGGCTACAAGTTCGAGCGCCCCGCGAAGTCGTCGGGCAAGCCCGGAGTGACCTCGCTCAACTTCGACCCCGCGGAGTTGTCGACGGAGTTCTCGAACCACTGAACCGGGTTAGCGTGGACTGCATGCTGACTGTCGTGTGGGTGGACGAACTGGACGAAGCGACCACGCGTGAGGTGCGTGAGCTGCTGGCCGCCGCCCGCGACGAGGACGGGCGGCCGGACCTCCCGCCCGGCGGCGCGTTGCCGGGCGAGTTCGCCACCGGGCTCCACCTGCTGGGCCGCGCCGACGGCGTACTGGCCGGGTACGGGCACCTCGACGTCGCCGGGGACGCCTTCGGCCGTCAGGTCGCCGAGCTGGTCGTGCGGCCGGACCACCGGCGCCGGGGCGTCGGCAGCGAGATGCTGTCCGCGCTGGTCGACCGGGCGGGCGAGGCGACCGTGCGGCTGTGGGCCCACGGCGACCACCCCGGCGCGGCCGCCATCGCCGAGCGAGCGGGTTTCTCGCGCGCCCGCGAACTGCTGATCATGCGCACCGCCGTCGACCCGGACTGGCCGGAGCCCACGCTGCCGGAGGGCGTCTCGCTGCGCACCTTCGTGCCCGGCCAGGACGAGCAGGCCGTCATCGAGGTCAACGCCCGCGCCTTCGACTGGCACCCGGAGCAGGGCCGCCTCACCGTCGCCGACCTGCGCGCCGAGGAGGCCGCGGACTGGTTCGACGCGGACGGCTTCTTCCTCGCCGAGGACACCGCGGGCAAGCTGCTGGGCTTCCACTGGACGAAGGTGCACCCGGCCAACCCGCACCGCTTCGGCGGCCGGGAGACCGGTGAGGTCTACGTCGTCGGCGTCGACCCCGGCGCACAGGGCGGCGGGCTCGGCAAGGCGCTCACCCTGGCCGGCCTGCGCCATCTGCGCGACCGCGGCCTGCCGCAGGTGATCCTCTACGTCGAGGGCGACAACGCGCCCGCGATCGCGGTTTACTCACGTCTCGGCTTCACCAGGCACGAAGTCGACGTGCAGTACGAGCGGTGATCACCGTTCCGTTACGTTAACCCTGCGCCAACCTTCCATCACGGATCATGTACTCGCAGGTCACAGCCCGGACACGGCGCCCATTCGAGTGAAGTTGCTCCGCTCACATTGGCGCCCTTGTTCACTTTTCGTTCATCTGTACAGGGGCACACGTCCACCCGTGCTGCCTAATGTCCGGTTGCGACGAATGGCTTTCAATAGCTGGAGGACATGAAGTGAAGATCATGCGGCCGATGGGTGCTCTCGGCATCGCGGCGAGCGCTGCCCTGGTGCTCGCGGCCTGTGGCTCCGACCCGGCGTCTTCGGGCAACACCCCGGCCTCGGGTGCGGCGACCGCGCCGACCGCGCAGGCCAACGTCGACTGCGGTGGCAAGTCGCCGCTGACCGGCGAGGGTTCGACGGCCCAGAAGACCGCGGTGGACATCTTCGCCCAGGAGTACACCAAGGCTTGCTCGGGCCAGATCGTGAACTACAACGCCACCGGCTCCGGCGCGGGCGTCAAGCAGTTCACCGCCAAGCAGGTCGACTTCGGTGGCTCGGACTCGCCGCTGAAGGAAGGCGACGAGCAGACCGCCGCGAACGCGCGCTGCGCCGGTGGCGAGGCATGGAACCTGCCGATGGTCGTCGGCCCGGTCGCCATCGCCTACAAGCTGGACGGTGTCTCCTCGCTCACCCTGAACGGTGAGGTGGCCGCGAAGATCTTCAACGGCCAGATCACCAAGTGGAACGATCCAGCGATCGCCGCCCTCAACTCGGGCGTCAACCTGCCGGACAAGCCGATCCAGGTGTTCTCCCGGTCGGACGAGTCGGGCACCACCGACAACTTCCAGACCTACCTCGAAGCCGCCTCGAAGGGTGCCTGGACGCAGGGCACCGGCAAGGCCTTCAAGGGTGGCGTCGGCAACGGCGCGCAGGGCTCCAACGGTGTCGCCTCGGGCATCCGGGCCGCCGACGGCGCCATCGGCTACATCGAGTCGTCCTACGTGAAGGACGGCCTGACCGCCGCCAAGCTGGACAGCGGCTCCGGCGCGGTCGAGCTGACCCCGGAGAACGTGGCGAAGGCGCTGGACGCCGCCACGTTCCGCACCCCGGGCAGCAACGACCTGGCCCTGGACCTGAAGGCCATCTACGCCAGCAACACCCCTGGTGCCTACCCGCTGCTGCTGACGACCTACGAGATCGTCTGCTCGAAGGGCTACGACGCCGACACCGCGAAGGCGATGAAGGCGTTCCTGACCGTGGCGGCCACCAACGCCCAGCAGCCGATCGCCGAGAAGGGCTTCGTCCCGCTGCCGCAGTCCCTGCAGGACAAGGTGCTGGCGTCGGTCAACGCGATCTCCTGATCGGCGGTAGCCACACCTCTGTTGGGTTTGCACTGAGTAACTGATGAGCGAGTCACTCGCGAGGCGGACGCCCACCGGCGACACCGGTGGGCGTCCGTCGTCGTCTAGACCACTCCCGGAGGCCCCCGATTACGGCGCAACCACCGGCCACTGAGCGCACGCCCTCACTGGCCACATCGAACAAGACCGCGAAGGTGCGGCCGGGTGACCGCATCTTCAAGAACCTGAGCACGGGCGCCGGCGTCTTCGTCGTCGCCCTCATCGCGCTGATCGGGATCTTCCTGATCGTCCAGGCGATCCCGGCACTGAGCGCCAACAACGCGAACTTCCTGACCGACCGCTTCTGGCACACCAGCGATCCGACCAACCTCGAGTTCGGCATCCTGGACCTGCTGCTGGTCACCATCTACACCTCGCTGGTGGCCCTGATCATCGCGATGCCGATCTCGCTGGGCATCGCGTTGTTCCTGACGCAGTACGCCCCGCGACGGCTGGCCCGGCCGTTCGCCTACATCGTCGACCTGCTGGCGGCGGTGCCCTCGATCATCTTCGGCCTGTGGGGCATCCTCGTGCTCGCGCCGGAGCTGGCGCCGATCGCCGAATGGCTCAACGACACGCTGGGCTTCATCCCGATCTTCGGCACCGGCAACGTGTTCCCGAACTACCAGGGCACGATCTTCACCGCCGGTGTGGTGCTCGCGGTGATGGTGCTGCCGATCATCACGTCGCTGTCGCGCGAGGTGTTCGAGCGCACGCCGACCGCCCACATCGAGGGCGCGCTCGCGCTGGGCGCCACCCGCTGGGAGGTCATCCGGACGACAGTGCTGCCGTTCGGCAAGTCCGGCTACATCGGCGCGTCGATGCTCGGCCTCGGCCGGGCTCTGGGTGAGACGATCGCGCTGGCCGTCATCCTGTACATCCCGATCGGCCGGACGTTCGACTGGAGCGTGTTCGACGGTGGCGCGACGTTCGCGTCGCAGATCGCGGCGAACTACGCCGAGTTCAACAACCCGACGTCGGCCGGCGCCTACATCGCGGCGGGTCTGGTGCTGTTCGTACTGACCTTCGCGGTGAACTTCGCGGCACGGACGATCATCGGCGAGCGGAAGGCCGACTGATGACCTCAACTCTGGACGAGACCGAACAGCTGGCTTCGCCACCCGCGTTCCAGCAGGTCAGCGCCGGCCGCAAGGCCAAGAACACACTGGCCACGATCCTGGTGTGGCTGTCGTTCCTGATCGCCGTCGCCCCGCTGATCTGGGTGCTCTACACGGTGATCGCGAACGGCATCAAGCGCATTCCCTACACGAACTGGTGGTCGCAGGACTTCGGGTTCGTGCTGTCCGACGAGGTCGGCGGCGGCGTGCTGCACGCCATCATCGGCACGCTGGAGCAGGGCCTGATGTGCGCGATCATCGCGGTGCCGCTGGGCCTGCTGGTCGCGGTCTACCTGGTGGAGTACGGGCGGAACGGCCGCCTGGCGCGGATCACCACGTTCATGGTCGACATCCTCTCCGGTGTCCCGTCGATCGTGGCCGCGCTGTTCATCTACGCGTTGTGGGTGACCACGTTCGGCCTGCCGCGTAACGGTTTCGCCGTGGCGCTCGCGCTGGTGCTGCTGATGATTCCGGTGGTCGTGCGATCCGCCGAGGAGATGCTGCGGATCGTCCCGGACGACCTGCGTGAAGCCTCGTACGCGCTGGGGGTGCCCAAGTGGAAGACGATCATGAAGGTCGTGCTGCCGACGGCGCTGTCCGGCATCATCAGCGGCGTCATGATGGCACTGGCCCGCGTCATGGGCGAGACCGCGCCGCTGCTGGTGCTCGTCGGCTACTCGGCCTATGTCAACTGGGACCTGTTCTCCGGCAACCAGGCGTCGCTGCCGCTGCTGATGAACATCGAGCGGGCCACCAACTCGATGGAACCGGGTAGTGTCGGTTTCGACCGCATCTGGGGCGCCGCGCTGACGCTGGTCCTCATCATCGCCATCATCAACCTCCTCGCCACGGTGGTCTCCCGCCTGGTCGCCCCGAAGAAGAAGTGAGCGTTCCGCTATGGCCAAGCGAATCGACGTCAAGGACCTCGACATCTACTACGGCAAGTTCCACGCCGTCGACAGCGTGACGCTGTCCGTGCCGCCGCGGAACGTCACGGCCTTCATCGGGCCGTCCGGCTGTGGCAAGTCGACCGTGCTGCGCACGCTGAACCGGATGCACGAGGTCATCCCGGGTGCGCGGGTCGACGGGCAGGTGCTGCTGGACGGCGAGGACATCTACTCGTCCTCGGTCGACCCGGTGCAGGTGCGCCGCACGATCGGCATGGTGTTCCAGCGCCCCAACCCGTTCCCGACGATGTCCATCAGGGACAACGTGGTGGCCGGGCTGAAACTGGCGGGCACCAAGGGCGGCAAGAAGCTCGACGAGATCGCCGAGCGGGCTCTGCGCGGCGCCAACCTGTGGACCGAGGTCAAGGACCGGCTGAACAAGCCGGGCGGCAGTCTGTCGGGTGGCCAGCAGCAGCGGCTGTGCATCGCCCGCGCCATCGCGGTGCGCCCGGACGTGCTCCTGATGGACGAGCCGTGCTCCGCGCTGGACCCGATCTCCACGCTCGCGATCGAGGACCTGATCGCCGAGTTGAAGAAGGACTACACCATCGTGATCGTCACGCACAACATGCAGCAGGCGGCGCGGGTGTCGGACCAGACGGCGTTCTTCAACCTGGCCGGCGTCGGCCAGCCGGGGCGTCTGGTGGAGATCAACGACACGGAGAAGATCTTCTCCAACCCGAACGAGAAGGCCACGGAGGACTACATCTCCGGCCGCTTCGGCTGAGGTCATGCTCTCGGTGAACCCCCTCGGTGCTCGCGCCGAGGGGTTTCCCCGTTGTGGGCAGCAGCAGGGTTTTCCCGACCGCGGCGCGGTTTCCACCGCTCCGCCCACCGCGGCACGTTCGGCCGGAAGTCGAAGAGCTGATCGAGACCGATCATCTCGACGCCCCGCTAGCGCGCCTCCGCGGGATCGACGACCGTGGGTTCGCCGGAGGCCGCGCCGTGCACCCCGTCGGGCGGGGCGCCGCCGGTCGCTTCGAGCACCCGCTTCGTCCAGCCCGGTTCGGAGTAGTCGACCGCGGCGTCGGCTCCCAGTTCCCTGACCGCGGCGAGCTTCCGCTCCCCGCGGGCCGCTGCCTCGACCAGCACCCGGTCACCCTGGCCGACCCGCGCGTTCTCCGTCAGCCCCTGGGCGGTGCTGCCGTCGCCACGGCCAGCTCCGCGAAACCACCCGTCTCGCCGGTTCCGGCGACGACGCGCCGGCCCAGCCACGACGGATCGGCCTGGTCACCGGCCGCCACCACCCGCCCGGCGACCAGGCCGCCCGGCACGTACGGCAGCTCCGGCCGTTCGTGCCCTCTGTCCGTGCCCCGCCGGATCTGCGTCTCGACGAACGTCATACCCGCCACCGCGACCTCGACCACGACCTGTCCCGGCCCTGGCGCCGGATCCGGTGCCTCGCCGGCCACCAGCACTGCGGAACCACCGAAACCGGTCACCCTGACCACCCGCACACCGCACCGTCCCCTCCGCCCGTCGTCGCGAGCACGTGATCAGCTTGCGACCTCCACCCCGGTGGAGGTCAAGGGACGCACACGAGAACGCCATCTCGTGCGCGTGACCCAAATCCGGTGGGAACTGTCGGTGGGGGCCGTTACCGTCGGGGACGTGGTTCAGGTGTACGTGGAAGGCGTCGGCGGGCGGTGGCCCAAGCCCCGTGCGCTCGCGGCGGCCGGGCGGGCTCTGGGGGCCATCCCACCGCCGTTGCAGGTGCTGATCGGGATCGTCAGCGTGCAGGTGGGGGCGTCGCTGGCGAAGCAGCTGTTCGCGGTGGCGGGTCCGGCCGGGACGGTCACGTTGCGGTTGTTCTTCGCCGCGGTCGTGCTGCTGCTCGTGTGGCGGCCGGTGATCCGCATGGGCCGCCGGGCGTTGCCGGTCGTCATCGCCTACGGGCTCGTGCTCGGCACCATGAACCTGGCCTTCTACCAGGCGCTCGCCCGCATCCCGCAGGGCATCGCGGTCACCGTCGAGTTCCTGGGGCCGCTGGCGGTCGCGCTGGCCGGTTCGCGGCGCTGGCTCGACGTGCTGTGGGCGCTGATGGCGGCGGGCGGCGTCGTGCTGCTCGCCGAGACGCGGGGCGACCTGTCGGTGCTCGGCCTGGTGTTCGCCCTGGTCGCGGGCGCCTGCTGGGGTCTGTACATCCTGCTCAGCGCCGCGCTCGGCAAGCGCACGCAGGAGGGTAAGGGGCTCGCGCTGGGGATGGCGGTCGCGGCGGTCGCGGCCATGCCGGTCGGCGTGGTGGAAAGCGGCACGAGCCTGCTGTCGCCGTGGGTGCTGCTGATCGGGCTCGGGGTGGCGCTGCTGTCGTCGGTCATCCCGTACTCGCTGGAGCTGGAGGCGCTGCGCAAGATCCCGCCGCGCGTGTTCGGCATCCTGATGAGCCTCGAACCGGCCGTGGCGGCGGTCTCCGGGCTGCTCGTGCTGGGCGAGGCGCTGCACCCGTTGCAGTGGCTGGCGATCTGCTGCGTGGTCGCGGCGTCGATCGGGGCGACCCGCTCGGTGCGGGATGCGCCCTGATCGACCTCGGTAGGCTGGCGGCATGACCGTGCTCGACGAAGTCAGCCGGCAGGCTGCGCTGCTTCGGACTCTCCGCCGCGAACTCATGGTCTACAAGTTCGGCATCGACGAGCTGATGACCAAGCTGCGCATCCTGTCCGAGGAGTTCGACTTCGCCAACCAGCACGACCCGATCGAGCATCTGGCGAGCCGGGTCAAGTCACCCGAGGCGATCCTCGACAAGCTCGCCCGCAAGGGCCTCGAACCGGGCATCGAGTCGATCAAGGAGCACATCGAGGACATCGCCGGCATCCGCGTGGTGTGCCCGTTCGTGCCGGACGTCTACCTCGTCGCCGAGATGCTCGGCCGCCAGGACGACGTCGAGATCGTGAAGACGAAGGACTACATCACCGCGCCGAAGCCCAACGGCTACCGCAGCCTGCACCTGATCGTGCGGATCCCGGTGTTCCTGTCCGACCGGGTCGAGCGGGTCAAGGTGGAGATCCAGATGCGCACGGTCGGCATGGACTTCTGGGCCGCGGTGGAGCACAAACTGTTCTACAAGTACGTGGGCACCGCCCCGGCCGACTTCGCCGACGAACTACGCGCGGCCGCGGAAACAGCGGCCGACCTGGACGCGCGAATGACCGCCCTGCACCAACGGCTACAGAGCGGTCAGTCCTGACGTTCGTTTCAGAAGTGGCGGAGCCGCTTGCTGTGGGCCGTCAACCGGCACCGCCGCGCAAGCCGCTCCCGACGAAATTCAGAGGTCTTCGTCGTGGGTGTAGCCGGGCATGCGGCCGGTGGCGACGAAGACCATGCGCTTGCCCACCGAGACGGCGTGGTCGGCGAAGCGCTCGTAGAACCGGCCCAGCAGTGTGATGTCGACGGCCGCCGCGACCCCGTGGTCCCAGTCCTTGTCCATGATCACGGTGAACAGGTGGCGGTGGATCTCGTCGACCCGGTCGTCCTCTTCCTCGATCTGCCGGGCGGCCTCGACGTCGCGGCTCTTGATGACGTCGGCGACCTTCTCCGCCAGCCGCACGTCCAGCTCACCCATCTCGGCGAAGTACTTCCGCACCGGCTCGGGCAGCGTGGCCTGCGGGTGGCGGCGCCGCGCGGCCTTGGCCACGTGCAGGGCCAGATCGCCCATCCGCTCCAGGCTCTCCGCCGCGTGGATCACGGCGAGCACGGTCCGCAGGTCGGTCGCCACCGGCGCCTGGAGCGCCAGCAGGGCGTAGGCCTTCTCCTCGCTCTCGGCACGGGCGTCGTCGATCTTCTGGTCGTCGCCGATCACCTGCTCCGCCAGGGACAGGTCCGCTTCCAGCAGCGCCTGCGTTGCCTTCTTCATCGCGGCCGCGGCCTGCAGCGACATGTCCGCCAGGTTCGCGGCCAGGTCCTCGAGTTCGACGTGGTAAGCCTCGCGCATGGCCACACTCTACGACCCGATCAGGGCAAACGCCGCATCGCCGGGTGAACCCGGAATGAACCGGCGCTAACGAGTTGTCACGAGTCCGACGAGCCGGAACCCGACGACTTCGACGTGCTGGTCGGCGCTGTCCGCGTCGAGCTCGCGGCCGCCTGCGCGGCCTCGTATTCGGGCGTTCCGGGCAGCGGGGTGTTGTCGATCATGGCCTGGAACAGCTCCTTGGACTTGGTCTCCAGGAGCTCCTCGTTGCCGCGCTTGTTCGACTCGCCGACGGTGGGCACCGTGAGGAACTTGAGCTTGGTGGTGTCCAGGCCCTTCATCGACTGGGCCAGCGTGAGCATCTGGTCGACGCCGATGTTGTCGCCGAACGTGGCGCGGGCGAACGCGGTGACGAAGTTGGACAGCTGCGTCGGGTCGGTGATCACACCCTGCGACATGGCTTTCTGCAGCAACGCGGTGAGGAACTGCTGCTGCCGCTTGATTCGGCCGTAGTCCGAGGTCTTGTCGCCGTAGACGTGCCGGGCGCGGACGTAGCTGAGCGCCTGGTCACCAGAGATCGTCACGTCACCGGTTTCCGCGACCACCATGCCGAGCACTTCGTCGTTGATCGGGGAGTCGACGTGCACGGTGACCCCGTGCACCGCGTCGACCATCTCCTTGAACCCGCCGAAGTCGATGCCCACGAAGTGGTTGACGCGGATCCCGGTGTTCTGCTGGACCCACTTGGTGAGGCACTTCGGCCCGCCGACCGCGTAGGCGGTGTTGAGTTTGACCTTGGTGGCCGCGGACACGGTCTCGCTGGTGTAGGTACCGGTGTTCACGTCGTAGCGTTCGCACGGGGGCCGGGAGATCTCCAGGTCACGCGGGAACGACACGACCACCGCGCGGTTCCGGTCGGCCGGGATGTGCGCGAGCATGACGGTGTCCGAGCGGGCACCGCCCACCAGGTCGGCGTCGCCGACGTTCTCCTCGGCGGTGGCGCCGGCGCGGGTGTCGGAGCCGACGATCAGGAAGTTCTCGTCACCGGTCTGGCCCGCCGCGTTCTGGATGTCGGACGAGTTCTCGTCGAGCGCGGCGATCTCGGTGAACTTGCTGTTGAACCAGGTCTTGGTGCCCCACAGTGCGCCGGTGGCGAGGAAGATCAGCCCGGCCAGCACCGCGGCCGTGATGCGGCTGATGCGGACCGAGCGGTCGCTGCGGCGCTGTTTCTTCTCCTGCAGGCGGGTCTGCGGCGCGGCCTTCTCGGGATCTTCTTCCGCGTCGGCCTTGACGGGCGCGACGACGCGCTGCAGCCGGGTCCGGGTCTGCTCGATCAGGGCGGCGGGGCGGGCCGTGAGCCACTCCCGGCGCTCCTTCTTCTTGGCCTCTTCCGCCGCGAGCTCCTCGTGGGCGGCGGCGAAGCGGGCGAGCGTGTTGTCGATCTTGCGGCGGACTTTGGTGTGGTCGCCGACCGGCTCCAGCTCGTCGGTCATGCTCATCCGGTCGGCCGGGGAGACGGGATGAGCGCGCGGCGGACGACGGGGGCCGCCGGGACGGACGGCCGCCGCGCGGAGCTGGGTCGCCTCCGGATCCGCGGGCGCTTCGCCACGGTCGGCGGCGGGCATGCTCGCGCGAGTCGCCTCCGGGTCCGCTTCGCTGCGGGCGCTGGGCCCGTTGGCTCGCTCGGGAGTCGCCTCACCACGGCTGGCGGCGGGCACGTTGGCGTGGTCGGCCTGCGCTTCGGGCGTGCGGTTGGCGGGCGGCGGGGTGCCCGGCCTGCCGGACGGACGGCCGTTCACCGGGGGCTGGCCCGCGCCACGGCGAGGTGGCGCGTCCGCGCGGTTGGACGTCTGGGGTGCGTCCAGAGGCGGGCTCGGGTGGCGGGAGGGCGCGTCGGCGCGGCCGGACGGCTGCGGCGCTTCCGGGAAGTTGCTCGGGTGACGCTCGCCGCGGCCGGGGGCCTCCGCAAAGCCGCTGGGGTGGCGCGGTTCGGCCCGGCGCGGAACCGCGGCCCGCGACGACGGTTCAGGAGCCTCCGCAAAGCCACTCGGATGCCGCGGCCCGCCCCGGCCCGGAGCCTCCACCCTGGACGACGGCTGCGGCGCTCCCGCAAAGCCGCTGGGGTGGCGCGGTTCGGCCCGGCGCGGCGCCTCAGCACGAGACGACGGCTGCGGCGCTTCCGCGAAACCACTCGGATGCCGCGGCTCACCCCGACGCGGCGCCTCGGCACGAGACGAGGGCTCCGGAGCCCCCGTGACACCATTCGAATGCCGTGGCTCGCCCCGGCGGGGGGCTTCCGCGAAGCCGCTGGGGTGACGGGGCTCCCGGCGCGGGGGCTGGGAGCGCGAAGACGGCTCCGGCGCCTCGGTGAAACCGCTGGCGGGACGTGGTTCGCCGTGGGAAAGGCCGCCGACGAAGCCGCTCGGGGGGCCCATTTCGGGAGGCGTCTCCGGCGGCGCGGCGCGGCGCGGGGATACCGCGCGGCGGGGTTGCTGCGTGGGTGGCGTCGAGGGCGTGGCGGGGCGGGCGCCCGGTCCGGTCGCGGGGGCGCGGCGCTGCGGCGGTGGCTCGGGCGCCCTCGGTTCGGGGCGGGCGGCCCTGGGGCCCGCCGGCGGGAGCGCCGGGTGCTGCTCGCGCGGCGGTGACGTGTGCGAGCCGGTCGCGCCGTCGAACTTCGGGCGGTAACCGGTGTGCTGCGCGACCAGGTCGGAGACGTTGATCCCGCCGTGCGTGTCGAGGGAGCGGCGACGCCGTCGGCCATTGGAGGCATCGTCGTCGGCTCTGTGACCGGGGCCTGCGGCGTGGTCGTCTGGCACCCGGTCTCCCCTCTCGCGGTCGCGACGGCCCGCCGGGAGGGGACCGTCTCAGTGATCATCGCCGGGACGGCGAGCATCGTTATCGTAGAGATACTCGCCGGTCCTGACGACACCCTCCTGCTGATTTTTTTACATAGCGTGCGCCAAAGCAGGCCGAGTGCGACAAACGGGGTGATGGTGTCTCGCCGCGAATCGGGGAATCACCCTCAATTCATCACGGACAGTACTCAAGCACGCGAACGTCGCCGCGTTCCCGGTACGCGACCCGGTTGCGTCCGGCGTTCTTCGCGGCGTAAAGGAGGTCGTCCGCCATCCGCAACTGTCCCGGACCGCTCACCGGTTCGTGTGAAAGGCCGACACTGACCGTCACGCCGAGGCCGGGGCAGATCTCTGACCAGGGATGACGCGCGACTCGTGAGCGCGCGTGCTCGGCGATGCGCAGCGCGGTACCCGGCTGCACCTCGGGCAGCACGAGCATGAACTCCTCGCCGCCGTAGCGCGCGCAGAAACCCGGCGCGGGCACACCTTCGCGCAGCAGTTCGGCCACTCTCCGCAACACCTGGTCGCCCACGAGGTGACCGAACGTGTCGTTCACGCCCTTGAACAGATCGATGTCGATCAACGCGACGGCCAGCGGCGTACGGGCGTCCCCCAGCAGGTCCGCGAGCCGGTTGTCCAGGTAACGGCGGTTGTAGACGGCGGTGAGCGCGTCACGCAGGCTGTCCTCGCGGGCCTGCGCGCGCTCGCGGCGCAGGCGGTCGAACTCGCGGCGGAACTGTTCCGGGACCACGGGACGGGCGGTGCGGGCGATGCCGAGAGCGGTGCGCAAGTGCTCGTAGGCCGTGCGGAAGTCGCCCTGCGAGGCGTGCAGTTCCGCGATAGCCTCGTGCAGGCTCAGCAGGTCGGTCTCGTCCGGCCTCACCCGCTCCGCGGTCACCCTCTCCACCTCCGTCATTCCAGTCTTGTCGTCTGGTTAGACGCACGCCTTGAGCAATCGATACGTGCCAACACGAATATCGCTCAATGGGACGACCGGAAGTTGCTCTCCGTGGTGAAGGAAAACCGTTACGGTGGCCCGAAATCGCGGGCGCGGTGGTGTCAGTCCGCGTCGTGGGCGGCGCGCAGCTTCGCCGGGGCCTTCAGGCGCCAGGCGCTTTCGACCAGTTCCGCGAGCTGCTCGCGGTCCATCCGGTCGAGGTCGACGAGGATCGCGCCGTAACCGTCGTAGTGCGGGGTGGTGAAGAAGGCCGGGTGACCGGTGGCCAGCAGCGCGGCCTTCTCGCCGAGGTCGCACATCAGGACCAGTCCGCCCTCGGCCTCGGTGCGCAGACGGGCGAAACCCTTGCCCGCCACCTTGAGGGCCGGCGTGCGGTAGGAGGTCGATTCCTCGACCCCCGGCAGGGTCAGGCCGATGGCCACCACGTCGTCCCACGTCGGCATGCGGCCCAGTGTGCACCCGGGCCGCATGCCGGCGCTGCCGCACGGGGAACTAGGCGACGACGGTGATCCGGTCGGCCGCGGGCGGCGCGATCGGCGAGTGGGCACCGAAGTACGCGATCAGGGCGTCCAGGTCCACCGGGCCACCGGCGAGATCGGTGCCCTTGGTGAACTCGGTGAAGCCGTCCCCGCCGCCGGCGAGGAAGTTGTTCACCGAGACGCGGTAGGTCGCGGCCGGATCGACGGGGGTGCCGTCGACCGTGATGTCCGACACCTTCGACCCGATCGGCGCGGACGCCGAGTAGGTGTAGTGCAGCGTCGAGGAGATCTGCAGGATCCGCGTGCCGCTCGCCGTCCACTGCTGTTCGAGCACGTTCTTGAGGTTCTCGCCCGTCAGTGTGATCGTCTGCATGATGTTCGCGAACGGCTGCACGGTGAACGCCTCGCCGTAGGTCACCACGCCGTCGCCCTCACCGGCGGGCGAGCTCGCGTAGGTGAAGTCCGCGCGGATGCCGCCCGGGTTGGTGATGGCGATCTGCGCGCCGTTGGCCGAGGTGGCCTCCAGCTGCGCGTCGGCGATCACGTCACCCAGCGAGGACTCGCCGGACTCGCCTCCCGCTGCCTTCAGGTCACCGGTGATGGCGCCGATCTGCTCGTTGGCGATGGGTTCGGCCTTCGTCACGGCTTCCTCGACGAGCGCGGCCGCGGCCGGGTCCGGGGTGACGTCACGGGTGACGACCTCGTTGTGCGCGACCGTCGAGGCACGCACCACGTCGCGGGTCCGCTTGTCGATCTTGAGGTCGACGACGGACAGCAGGCGGCCGTAGGACAGGCCCTGGATCACCGGGCGCGGGTTGCCGGCCGGGTCGGCGATCTGGCAGTTGTACTGCATGTGGCTGTGGGCGCTGAAAATCGCGTCGACGCTGGCCGACGCGCCCTTGGCGATCTGGCTGGCCGGGCCGCCGTCGACCTGGCAGTCGTCCGGGCCGCCCTCGCTGTTGTCGCCCTGGTGCAGCAGCACGATCTGGGCCTTGACGCCGAGCCTGTCGAGCCAGCCGGAGGTCCGGTTGATCGCCTCGACCTCGTCGCCGAACTCGAGGCCCTGGATGGCTTCGGCCGAGACGACGCTCGGCAGGTCCTCCAGGGTGGCGCCGATGATGCCGATCGGCTGGCCGCCGGAGAACTTCACGGTGAACGGCAGCAGCGCGGGCAGGCCGTTGTCGAAGGTGACGTTGGAGCCGAGCATCGGGAACCGCGCGCCGGTGTAGCGGTCGCGGAACTGGCAGCCGTCGGTGGGGTGGCAGCCGCCGAATTGCACGCGCTGCAGTTCCCGGTAGCCCTCGTCGAACTCGTGGTTGCCGACGACCGAGGCTTGCACGCCGAGGTCGTTGAGGAAGTCGATGGTCGGCTCGTCATGGAACAGCGCGGAGGACACCGGTGAGGCGCCGACGTTGTCTCCCGCGGAGAGCACGAGCGAGTTCTTGACCTCGCTCTCCAGCTGCTTGACGTGGGTCGCCAGGTAGGCGGCGCCGCCGGCGTCGACGGTCGTGCCGTCGGCCAGCGTGACGCGGCCGGACGAGCCGGACGGCGGTTCCAGGTTGCCGTGCAGGTCGTTGAACGTGATCAGCCGCACGTCGGTCGTGTCGGCCGGGCGCTGCGCGGCGGACGCGGGTGCCGCGAACGTCGCGGCGGCCAGCGTCGCGGCCACGACGGCTACGCACCGTCGCAGCGCGCGAGGTGAAAGAGACATCATTCCTCCGATAAGGGGATTCCGGCGTGATCTAACCTCCGCGGCGCAACGATCACCAGGGCAGAAAGGTGGAAGCCCGGTGAAAAGTCGGGACAGCGCTCGGCCGTTCGGCCGATCCCGGCGACCGCGGCCGGGCTTCTCGGCCGATCCGGCGCACCCCGTCCCCGCCATAGCGTCGGGGCATGACGACAGCGCAGGTCAACGCCCTCTTCATCGGACTGATCGGGTTCCTCACGATCTGGGGGATCGTGCTGGTGCCGCAACTGGCTCTGCAGCACGTCCGGTTCGGGCGCGTCGTGCCGCGGCGCGTGGCGACGACCGCCGCGCTGATCGCTTACGCCAGTTTCGCCGTCGCCGTGACGTTCTTCCCCGTCCCGGACGCGGACGGACGGCGGCTGGAGCAGACCATCCAGCTGGTGCCGTTCCAGTGGATCACCGACATGCGGAGCGAGCTGCACAAGTACGATCTGAGCGCCGCGCACGCCCTGACGACGCAGACGTTCGAGCAGATGACGCTGAACATCCTGCTGTTCGTGCCGCTGGGACTGTTCGCGCGGCTGCTGTGGAAGCGCGGCTTCATCGGCACCGTGCTGCTCGGGGCGGCGATCTCGCTGACCGTCGAGATCACGCAGCTGACCGCCAACTTCGGCACGGCACCGTTCCAGTACCGGATCTTCGACGTCGACGACCTGATCACCAACACCACGGGCGCGGCGCTCGGCTGGATCGCCGCCGCGCTGTTCCTGGTGCTGCGGTCAGCCGTCCAGCCGGTCCGCCAGCCTGCGCGGCACGAGCGGGTCCACCTCACCGAGGCGCGCTAGGGCCGCGGCCCGCTGGTGCGCCTTGCGCCGGGCCGCTCGACGGTCCTGCCAGGTGACGACCACGCCGGCCGCCAGGAAGACCAGGACTACGAGCCCGAGGACGATCGCGAACTCCACGCCGCCTCCTTTGGCGTCGTGCTTGTGTGGCAGATCACAGACCGTACTCGTGTCGTGGTGATTCCGCTACCTGTGCGCGGTTGGCCCGGAACCAGCGGCGGTCCGGAGTGCACCAGCCAGCGACGCGGAGGCCGGCCGTGACCAGCAGATCCGCCAGCTCGGGCTCGGTCCACCGGCGCGCGACGAAGGGCTGCTCCCAGGAGCGCCCGCGCGCCTCGTAGCGCACGGTGGCGCGCAGCATCGGCCCGTCGCGGACGACTCCGGAGAGGTGCACGGCGACCTCGCCGAGGCGACCGCCGCCCTCGGTCACGGTGTCGAACCACGCCGGCGGATGCCATTCGACGAGGGCACTGCCGTCGTCGTCCAGGTGCCGGGCGACCGTGGCGAGCAGGCCGTGGCTGTCCGGCTGGTTGACGAGGTGGCTGGCCAGCAGTACGACCGGGAAGCGACGGCCGAGGTCCAGGTCCTCGATGCGGGCTCGGACCGTCTCGGCGCCGCGGACGTGCGCCAGCATCCGGGCCGAATCGTCGACTGCGGTGACCGGATGGCCCAGTTCGATCAGCCGGTGGGCGATCCGGCCCGTTCCGCATCCGAGGTCGAGCACCGCCGCTCCCGTCGGCACCGCCCGGTGCACGATCTCCGCCTCACCGTCCGGCGGGAGCAGCGTGTAGACCTCGACCGGAGAACCGTCCGCGGTGGTGTCGCCCACGGTGCGAGTGTTCGCCAGTCAGCGCCGGAGGCGCCAGAGCGACACCACCTCTTCTGCCCGCGGCCCGGTGACCCGGCGTGGCGGGGCGTCCAGGCGGTCGGCGACCGTGAGGCCCGCCGCGGCGAACCGGGTGAGCAGGTCCTCCCGGGTGCGCAGGCCGAGCAGTTCCGCCAGATCGGACAGGACCAGCCACGCCTCGCCGCCTTCGGCGAGATGCTCCGCGGCGCCCGCGAGGAAACCGGTCAGCATCCGGGAGCGCGGGTCGAACACGGCGGCGTCCAGCGACGAGTGCGCCGAGCCGGGCAGCCACGGTGGATTGCACACCAGCAGGTCCGCGCGGCCCGCCGGGAACAGGTCGGTCTCCAGCACCTCCGCGCGCGGGGCCAGGCGCCGCAGGTTGTCCCTGGCGCAGGCCACCGCCGCGGGCGAGATGTCCGTCGCGACCACCAGGGGCACGCCACGGCGCGCGAGGATCGCCGCCAGCACGCCGGTGCCGGTGCCGATGTCGAAGGCCAGCCGCACGTCGGGCAGCGGGGCGGCGGCCACCAGGTCCACGTAGTCCTGGCGCGTCGGGGCGAAGACGCCGTAGTGCGGGTGGATCCGCGCGCCCAGGGCCTCGACCGGCACGCCCTTCACCCGCCACTCGTGCGCGCTGAGCATGCCGAGCAGCTCGGTCAGGGGCGTCCGGCCCGGCCTGCCGTGCGCTTCTTCGACAGCGGCGCGCACGTCGGGTGCGCGGGGGAGGTCGATCCGCAGGTCCGGGCCGATCTCGACGAGCAGCATGCCGAGCACGCGTGCCCGGTTCCGGCGGGACTGGCGGTAGCGGTAGAAGTCCGCGGGCCTGCTCGCCAGGCGACGGCTCATCGCGGCCAGCAGGCGGCGCGCGGCGGGGAAGTCGTCGCGCCAGAGGAGGCCGACGCCCTGCGACGCCAGCCGGACAGCCATGTCCGGGCGCAGATCCGCGCCCACGATCTCGATCCGGGGTTCCACGAAAGGCTCCTGAGCTGGGAGCCGTCCTCGAACGCGCAGCCGTCCGAAGACGGCTCGAAGTGGGTCACACGACGGCCGTCACACGGACGGCGCCCACCAGTCCAGAGCCACACACACGCAGAACATCCCCGCAGCCTACCGGGGCGGCAGCACGCAGAATTCGTTGTCCTCCGGGTCCGCCAGCACCACCCAGGGCAGTTCCGGCTCGTCCGACAGCACCCGCGCACCCAGCTCCGTCAGCCGTGCCACCTCGTCGCCCTGGCTGCCGCCCTCCGGGACGAGGTCCAGGTGCAGGCGGTTCTTCACCACCTTGTCCTCGCCGACCGGCTGGAAAACCATCATGCACTGGTCGTCGGTGCCGATGTCGACGTATTCCAGGCCCTTCGAGTCCTGCCAGCGCTTGATCGCCTCGTACCCGAGCACCCCCGACCAGAAGCGGGCCAGCTTTTCCGTGTCGTGGCAGTCCACGGCGACGGCTAGGATCCGGCTTCGCATGACTTCCTCCCGACCCACCCGCGAACAGCTCGCCGCCGCGGCCGGAACCACCATCCCGGACGTGCTCGCGCCCGGCTTGGACGTGCTGTTCTGCGGCATCAACCCCGGTCTTTACTCCGGCGCCACCGGGTACCACTTCGCGCGGCCCGGAAACCGCTTCTGGCCCGCCCTGCACGCGGGCGGTTTCACACCGCGCCGGCTCCACCCGGGCGAGCAGGACGAACTCACCGGCCACGGCCTCGGCATCACGAACATCGTGGCCAGGGCGACCGCGCGCGCCGACGAGCTGACCGGCGAGGAACTGCGGGCGGGTGGCGTCATGCTCGCCGAGAAGGTCGCCCGCTACCGGCCGCGCTGGGTCGCGGTCGTCGGGATCACCGCCTACCGCACGGCGTTCGACCGTCCGAAGGCGACGGTCGGACCACAGCCGGATCCGCTTGGCGGGGCGCGCGTGTGGGTATTGCCCAATCCGAGTGGTCTCAACGCCCATTGGACGCCGGCGACGCTCGCGAAAGCCTTCGCCGACCTGCGGGAGAAGGTTTACTCACAGTAGTACAAGACACAAGCGGGTGAACCCGCGTCACGCGGACGGCCCTGGCGGGTCAGACAATTGACGGGTGTCAGTCATGGCCGGTTCCAGCAGGGAGGATCAGGTCGCGGCGCCACAGCAGCCCGGGCGGTCCCCGAGGGGGGCGATCGCCCGGGCTGGGCGTGCTCCCATGGCTGACCTTGCCGAGACGGAGTTCGTGATGACGCGCAGTAACGACCCCAGCCGGGTGCCGCAGGGTCCACCTTCCGGCCGCAGCGTGGGCGTCGCGGCCGTCGACCCGGTGCCGGTCTACCGGGAAGGGCTGTCCGGTCTCGTGCAGCGCACGCAGGGCATGCACTGGGCGGGCCAGGCCATCAACCCGCACGGCGCGCTGCAGCTGGCCGAGCAGATCCACCCCGACGTGATCCTCGTCGACTCCGGTCTCGATCCACACGGCCACCTGAGCAAGCTGCTCATCGCCGGTGATCCGGCACTCATCGTGATCGCGCTGGTCAGGGAGGCCAACCGCACCCCGGCCTTCCTCCACGACGCCATCGCGGCCGGCGTGCACGCCGCCATCCCGCGCTCCGCCGAAGTGCGCAGGCTGATCGAGGGCATCCGCCGCGCCTACCTGGACCGCCGCTACGTGGACCCGTCGCTGGCCACCCTCGTCTCGGCCTCCCGCGCGTCCGCGAGCCCTGCCGTGGTCCGCCGCGCGCAGATGCCGTTGTCCCGCCGCGAGTACCAGGTGCTGCAGCTCGTCGCCGAGGGACTGGAGAACGCGGGCATCGCGAAGGTGCTCTACCTGTCCGTGGAGACGGTGCGCACGCACGTGAAGAGCATCCTGCGCAAGCTCTCCGCGCGGGACCGGACGCACGCGGTCACCATCGCCTTCCGCGCCGGGATACTCGTCACCCAGCCCGACGACTCGCCGGAGCAGCGGCTCACGCCCGGTTCGTCCGCTCCCGGGGTGATCGAACACCGCTCCCGGTAGGGGATTCGTGCGTCACAACCGGCTGGATTCGCTTGCCGCGGTTACCCACAGGTAATATCCTGATGTTACCGGCCAGTAGGGGTACCAGCTGCGCCCAGCCGGAAACCCGATCGACAACGGAGCGACGACATGGGCCACTACAAGTCCAACGTGCGAGACCTCGAGTTCAACCTGTTCGAGGTCCTGAACGTCCAGGAGCGCCTCGGCAAGGGAGTCCTGGCGGACTCGGACGAGGAGACCGCCAGGGGCGCGCTGCAGGAACTGAACAACCTGGCGTCCGGCCCGCTGGCCGAATCCTTCGCCGACGCCGACCGCAACCCGCCGGTCTACGACCCGAAGACCTTCTCGGCGAAGCTGCCCGAGTCGTTCAAGAAGAGCTACCAGCAGCTCTGGGACGGCGAGTGGTGGCGGCTGGGCCTCACCAACGACCTCGGCGGCCTCGGCCTGCCCCCGACCGTGCAGTGGGCCGCGTCCGAGCTGATCCTCGGCGCCAACCCGGCCCTGTTCATGTACCTGGCCGGCCCGAACTTCGCGATGATCCTCGACCGCAACGGCACCGAGGAGCAGAAGCGCTGGGCGCGGATCATGATCGACCGCGCGTGGGGCGCCACGATGGTGCTCACCGAGCCGGACGCCGGTTCCGACGTGGGCGCCGGGCGCACCAAGGCCGTGCTGCAGGAGGACGGCACCTGGCACCTCGACGGCGTGAAGCGGTTCATCACCTCCGCCGACCAGGACATGACCGAGAACATCATGCACCTGGTCCTGGCCCGTCCCGAGGGACCGGGCATCGAGGCGAAGCCGGGCACCAAGGGCCTGTCGCTGTTCCTGGTGCCGAAGTTCCACTTCGACACCGAGACCGGCGAGCTCGGCGAGCGCAACGGTGCCTTCGTCACCAATGTCGAGCACAAGATGGGCCTCAAGGTCTCCACGACCTGTGAGCTGACCTTCGGCCAGCACGGCACCCCCGCCAAGGGCTGGCTGCTGGGCGAGGTGCACGACGGCATCGCGCAGATGTTCCAGGTCATCGAGTACGCCCGGATGATGGTGGGCACCAAGGCGATCGCCACGCTGTCCACCGGCTACCTGAACGCGCTGGAGTACGCCAAGGAGCGCGTGCAGGGTGCGGATCTGACCCAGATGACGGACAAGAGCGCGCCGCGCGTGACCATCACGCACCACCCGGACGTGCGCCGGTCGCTGATGCTGCAGAAGGCCTACGCCGAGGGGCTGCGCGCCGTGTACCTCTACACCGCGTCGTTCCAGGACCAGGTGTGGACCGGCGAGGGCGATGAGGCGTCGCTGAAGCTGGCCGAGCGGGTCAACGACCTGCTGCTGCCGATCGTCAAGGGCGTCGGCTCCGAGCGCGCCACCGAGCAGCTCGTGCAGTCGCTGCAGACCCTCGGTGGCTCCGGCTTCCTGCAGGACTACCCGATCGAGCAGTACATCCGCGACGCGAAGATCGACTCGCTGTACGAAGGCACCACGGCCATCCAGTCGCAGGACTTCTTCTTCCGCAAGATCGTCCGCGACAAGGGTCAGGCGCTCGGCTTCATCGCCAACGAGATCACGCAGTTCATCCAGTCCGAGGCGGGCAACGGCAGGTTGAAGAACGAGCGCGAGCTGCTCAAGCAGGCCCTGGAGGACCTGCAGGGCATGGTCGGTTCGATGATCGGCTACCTGACCTCGTCGCAGGAGGACGTCAAGAACCTGTACAAGGTCGGCCAGCACACCGTCCGGTTCCTGATGTCGGCCGGTGACCTGCTGGTGGGCTGGCAGCTGCTGCGCCAGGCCGAGATCGCGCTGGCCAAGCTGGACGGCGCCCCGGCCAGGGACCAGGCGTTCTACCAGGGCAAGGTCGCGGTGGCGTCGTTCTTCGCCAAGCAGGTGCTGCCCGAGCTGTCGGCGCGGCGCGCGGTCGTCGAGGCTGCCGACAACGACCTCATGGAGGTGCCGGAAGCGGCGTTCTGACCTCTGTCCGGTCCCCTGCGGGAAGACCTCCTCGTTGCGGCGAGGAGGTCTTTTCGTGCTGGTGGTCCGGCCGGTCGGGGGTCAGCATGGAGGGGGTTTGAAAACCGGTTCAACAGGTACTCCCCGAGCACATCGAAGCTGAAGGAGTTGCGATGACCATCGGTGGAATCATCAGCGCGATCGTGGTGGGCCTCATCATCGGCGCGCTGGGTCGTCTGGTCGCACCGGGCAAGCAGGGTATTCCGATCTGGCTCACGATCCTCATCGGCATCGTGGCCGCCTTCATCGGTACCGCGATCGCGCGGGGTATCGGCTACGCCGACACCAAGGGATTCGACTGGCTCGAACTCATCACGCAGATCGTCATCGCCGCGATCGGTGTGTCGCTGGCCGCGGGCATGTACGGGCGGCGACGAAACCTGACCAGGTAGCGCCCACGACGTTTCGTGCCCGGGAAGGCCCTCCTTCCCGGGCACGTTCGTGTTGTCAGGGCCGGATCGCGGCGCAGCCCACGGCCACGAACGACTGCTGGGGCGAGCGCCACAGCACCTCGGCCCAGCGGTTGTCGGTCAGCTGCTTGCCGTCGGCGCCGACGCAGCTGTAGACACCGCCGGTGACGAGCTGCCCGCACGGCAGGTCCCGTTCCGGCGCGTGCACACACGTCGTGTAGTTCGTGCAGGTCAGCGTATGCAACAGGGACGAACCGACGTCCGCACCGGCGCGCACGTTGAGCTTGCATTCGTTCTGCGTCGAGGCGTGCACCAACGCCGGTTCCCCTTCGGCGGAGGCCACCGCGGGCTGCACCACCGTCACCAGACACGCGGCCAGCGCGGCGACGACCATCGCTTTCTTCACTCCGGCTTCCTTTCTCATCATGGTGATCACGGAGAGTATCCGATCATGCGCCGTGCGGTTGCACCTACCGACTCACCCACGCAACGCGACCACCCCCCGAACCAGCCCCCTCCCGCAACCCGATCCCCAGCCGACTCGGTTGCCGAGCACTCGAGAATCGGGTTCGGAAGGACACAACCCGCCGGGGCGCGCCAGCGCCCACGGCTCAGGGCGTCGCGAAGCGAAGCCCGGCGCCCCGGATACGCGCGTAGCGCAAACCCGCAGCGCAAACCCGCTTAGCGCCAAGCCGAGTCAAGCCCAAGCAACCTACCGCGTAGCGCCCCCAGCCCCAGGCCCCGAACTCACCCCGAACCCGCAGATCACCGCTGCCTTCGGCGCATACCGCACATCCCGCGTATCCCGGCGCACCTCGGCCCCGCTCGCCAGGTCGTAGAGCACCCGGGTATCACTCGTCGTGAACCCGGGACGCCCACTCGACGGCGTGCACGATGGCCCGGATCCAACCTCCAGCGGCGGCGCCCGGAAGTCCGACCGGCTGCCGGAAGAACTCTCCACCCGGTACTGCTTGGTGCCCCAGATCTTCACCGTCACGCTGCTACCCGACACCGACGTCTGGATCATCACGCCACTGCGCAACGAGTCGGTGAACTTCACGTCCACCGCCGCCCCGCTCGCGGACACCGCGATCGCGTCCCGCGCCGCCGGGTAGCGGTCCAGGTGGTAGCTGTGCTCGGTGTGGCCCGCATCGGTCAGGCCCGCGAGGTAGGCCGCGTTGTAGAGCGTCGTGGTGAACTGTGACGAGCCGCCGCCGGGGACGACCGGGCCGAAGCCGTCCTCGTTGAGCGGCGCCGGGACGAAACCCTGGGACTGACTGCGGGAGCCGACCCGCGCGTTGAGGCTGAACGTCTCGCCGGGCCGCAGCACCGTGCCGTTGACCTTGTCCGCCATGGCCCGCACGTTCGTCAGCGCCGGACCGGACAGGCCGCTGGTGGTGAACTCGGCGACGACCTCCTTGATGCCGAGCGCGTTCGCCGCCTCGGTGGTCGTGGCCGGGCGGGCCGTCTGGTAGCGGACGGTCAGGTCGCGGCCGTCCGGCTTGGCGAGGACGTCCATCAGCGGCTGGAACGTCCGGTTCCAGTCGATCTTGCGTGAGTCCTCGGACGGCTGGACGGACGGTCCGGTGCTCGCGAGCACGATCTGCGCGTCCTTGCCGCGCTTCTCGGTGACGGCCAGCGGTTCGCGCACCGCCTGCCGCAGCTTCACTGGATCGGCCTCGACCCGCAGCGCGCCGCCTTCGGCCGGGCTGAACTTCAGCGCGGCGGCGATCGCGCTCGGTTTCAGCACCGCGTCGGCGCCCTCACCGTGCAGGGTGACCGGTTGGGCGACCGCGGGCCCGACCAGGCGTTCCAGCGCCGAGTGCACCCCGGCCGAGGTGACCTTGACCGGCGTCAGCACGACCGGCAGCCGCACGCCGGTCTCCTCCAGCCAGTTCGCGCGGACGATGTCGCCGGCGCCCTTGACGTCGACGAGGTCCTGCCCGGCACGCGGCTCGATCGGGTAAGGGTTGACGGCGCCGTCGCCGCCGGGCACGGTCACGAACCCGATGCTGCCCTCGGTCGGCGGATGGTTGATGCGCTCGCCCGCCAGCCGCTCGATCGACTGGAGCAGCTCGTCCGGATCGGTCATGGTGACCACGCCGACCTCGCGTTCGGTGAAGAACGACCGGATGCGGGTGACCGGGTCGAGTGGCTGGCGCCCGGCCTGCGCGATCGTCGACGACCAGTCGAGGCCGAGCCCGGACTTCGCCGGGTCCAGGATGGTGCGCACGTCGCCTGCCTCGACGGGGACCGGCTCGGTCATCCGCGGCTCCAGCTCGCGGCGCAGTTTGGCCTCGGCCTCGTCGCGGCCCAGGCCGCCGACCTCGACACCGGCCACGGTGACCCCGCGCGGCACGTCACCGGCGCTGATGATGAGGTCCGCGGTGTAGAGGAGCACGCCGACGCCCAGCACGCAGCCGGCGATCATGAACGCGCGGGCGAGGAAACGCTTGCCCGGCGACGGCGGCCCGGCGTGGCCGCCACCGGCTTCCAGCAGCTCGCCGACGAGGGCGTCCTCGGTCGCGTCGAGCGGTTCGTCCAGCAGGAACTCGGCAGGCGGTCGTGGTCCGACCGCGGTGGTCTCGAAGTCGGAGAGGGAGTCTGCGTCCCGCTCCGGCCAGTACTGGTCCTCCCGCACGCGCTTCCTCCCGGACGCGTTACAAGTACAGGCCCGTCCCGTGCTCCGTGCGCTCGGTGGCCACGGCGTGGATGTCGCGCTCCCGCATCACCAGGTATCCCTCACCCTGGACCTCGACCTCGAACTGCTCCTCGGGGTTGAAGAGCACGCGGTCGCCGACCTTCACGTTACGCACATTACTGCCTACCCCCAGTACGTCGCCCCACGCGAGACGGCGGGCCACCTGGGCCGTCGCCGGGATCACGATGCCGCCGCTGCTGCGGCGCTCGCCCTCCTCCGCGGAGACCCGGACGAGGACGCGGTCGTGCAGCATCTGGATTTCCAGCTTCGCCGCGTCGTCCGGCAGTTTCTTGGCTTCCGACACGCGGGTAATGCTACGTGGGCTCAGCGTGCGGCGGTGACCAGCGGCCGTCGCCCACGCAGCGTGAAGTCGCGGTGCACGCTCCCGCCCTCACGCACGAGCACGCGGCTCGCGGCCGCCTCGAACCCGGCCGCGGAAACGACGAGGTCGACGAACTGTTCCGGCAGACCGGCGAGCGCGTAGCGGCCCTCGTCGTCGGCCACGGTGCGGACGATCTGCTGTCCGCGGCCGTCCATCACGGTGACCGCCGCGCCGCGCACCGCCGTTCCGTCGTCGGCGTGGACCGAACCGGTCAGCGTCGGCACCGGCTCTCCGAAGTGCCGTTCGTGCACCGGGACGGCGGTGGGGCGCGGCATCTCGATCGCCGGGTCCTCGACCGGCGGCTCGTCGACCGCGCCCTCGCGGCGGCGCAGGACGAGGCTGTGCCCGGCGATCAGGGCGACACCGAGGACGACCCAGGCGCAGAGCACGAGGACCGGCCGCAGGATGCCGGTGCCGTCGAAGTAGTAGAGGCCGCGCAGCGCCTCGATGAGGTTGCCCATCGGGAAGATCGGGTGCAGCGCGCGGAAGAAGCCGGGCACCATCTGGACCGGCACCGCACCACCGCTGGAGGGCATCGACAGCAGCACGAACAGGCCCATCGCGACGCCGGGGAACCACTGTTTGACCAGCGGCACCAGGCCGAACGAGGTGAGCGAGACGGCCTGGGTCAGCAGGAACGCGATGGGGATGGCGACGGGGTCGGCGGGGATGACGTCCATCAGGACGCCGCCACCGTAGCCGATCAGGGTCAGCAGCGCGCCGAACCCGACCAGCGTCGCGACCTTCGCCCGGCGACTCAGCGTGACCGCGCGCAGCAGCATCATCACCACGATGTAGCTGGGGATGTTCCAGATCAGCACCAGGTAGAACATGCCGGTGCCCATGGTGTCGCCGGGCTCGGTCGGCGCGAGGTCGACGGTCGTCAGCGCCTGGCCGGTCTGGGCCGCGACCGGGGTGAATACCTGGGTGAGGATCGATTCGAGCATGTAGCCGTCGGCCTTGGCGACGTAGAGCACCGGGTGCGCCGGATCGGCGGAGTAGGCGGCGGTGGCGTCCCGGTCGAGCACCGCCTGGCGTGCCTCGTCGGCGGTGGCGACCGGCTGGATGTCGAACGCGTCAGGGCTCTTCTGGTCCAGCACGGAGCCGATCTGGTTCGCGGCGGCCTGCCCGGAGACCGCGACCTGGATGTGGTGCGGCGTCGGCGAGTGGAACGCGAGCAGGTAGCAGAACACGAAGCCGCAGGCGAAGAAGACCGGGAACCACAGGCTTTCGGCGAGGGTGCGCAGTTTGGACGGTTCTTCCGGTGTCTCCGTTTCCACATGCTCCACCATGCTGTCAGAATATCACTTTTTGCAGGCAGTGCAAAAATGCAGTACTGTAAAAATCGTGAGCCCGCCCACCGGTCTGCGCGAGCGCAAGAAGGAAGCCACCCGCGAAGCGTTGCGGCACGCGGCCATCACCCTCTACCGCCGTCACGGGCCGGACGGGGTGACCGTCGAGGACATCTGCGCGGCCGCGGGCGTGTCGGCGCGCACGTTCTTCAACTACTTCGCCACGAAGGACGAAGCCGTGCTGTCGCTGGACATCGCGGCCGCCACACTCGGGCAGCGCATCGTCGACCGGCCCGCGGACGAGGGGCCGCTGACCGCGTTGCGCGAGGTGTTCGCCGGCCGCTTCGCCGAGCTGGCCGCCACCGACGTGTGGAGCGAGCGGACCCTGCTGCTGCGTGAGCACCCGGAGCTGCTGCCGCGGGTCGCGCAGGCGAACCGGGCGCTGGAAGAGGCCGTGGCGCAGGCGCTGGCCAGGCGCACCGGGCTGGCCGCGGACGACCTCTACGTGCGCACCACGGCGGCGGCCGCGATAGGCGCCAACCGGTCCGCGATCGCGGGCTGGCAGCCCGGTTCGCCGCCGGACCTGGTGACGTTGTTCCACCGGGCCATGGACGTGCTGGTGAGCGCCTTCACGCCCCCGCGAGGATCAGCTGGAGGTGGTCCGGCCCCTCGGGCGTGACGCGGATCGGCACGCCCCAGTCCTGGCGCGTGACCCGGCAGACCGGGTGCTCGGCGTCGGAGTCGCAGCTCGCGGCCTGGGCCACGACCTGCAGCACGCCTTCGGTGTGACCGGGCGCGATCTTGATCGTGCGGGTCAGGCCGGTGCCAGTGCCCTCGCCCTCGGCCAGCAGTTCCGGCGGCGCGGCGGTCACCTGCAGGCGGGTGGACGGGCCGAACCGGTCGTCCAGCTTCTCGCCCGGCGGCGGCGTGAACACCACGGAGAACTCGACCGTGCCCGGCGCCAGCTCGGTCGGCGGGCGGCGCACGGCGTGGGCGCCGCCGTCCACCTGCTGCCCGTCCGCGGACAGCGGCAGCGGGGTCAGCCGGTGCGCGGCCGACTCGACGACGAGCAGCGCGTCCTGGGTGACGAGCAGTCCGGACGGCTCGGCCAGGTTCTCGGCGAGCGTGGATACCTTGCCACTGTCCGGGTCGTAGTGGCGGACGGCGCCGTTGTAGGTGTCGGCGACCGCGATCGTGCCGTCGGCCAGCACCGCCACGCCCAGCGGGTGCTGGAGCAGCGCGTCCGCGGCGTCGCCGTCGCGGTGGCCGAACGAGAACAGGTCCGTGCCGACCGCCGTGTGCACGGCGCCGTCTTCGACGTAGCGCAGCGCGGAGGTCTCGGCGTCGGCGAGCCATAACCGGTCACCCTGCACCGCCAGGCCGGAGGTCTGGGCGAAGAACGCTTCGCCCAGCTCGCCGTCGCGCAGCCCCTCGACGGTCGTGCCGGCGAAGCGGGAGATCTTGCCGGTGCGCGGGTCGAACAGGCCGAGCGTGTGGTTGCCCGCCATCGCGACGATCGCGCCGGTCGCCCACCAGATGACGTCCCACGGGCTGGTCAGGTCGATGGACAGCGCGTCGCCGTCCGTTTCGCCGTCGCGCCACTGGTTTCCGGTGCCTGCGACGGTGGTGACCTCGCCCGTGACGAGGTCGACGCCGCGCAGCAGGTGGTTGGCCGTGTCAGCGACGAGCAGGTGGTATCCGGCCTGGTCGGCGACCTCGGCGGGCAGGAGGGCGAGGCCGGCCGGCTCGGCGAAGCTCGCGACGTCGAAGGCGCCGTCGGCGCGGCCACGGGTGCCGCTGCCGAAGCGGCGGATCAGGGTCTCGCCATCGGAGGCGAACTCGGCGATCGAGTGGTTGCCGGTGTCGGCGACCAGGATGCGGCCCTCGGCGGTGGTCACGGCCTTGCTCGGGAACCGCAGGTCGGCGGGCTGTTCCTCGGCAGGCACGTACGGGTTGCCGCCGCGGCGCAGCGTCCCCTTCGCGTCGTGGGTCTCGACCAGCTCGGCGATGACGCGGCGCAGCGCCTCGGCGTGTCCCTCACCGGCCGCGGTGTGCACGACATAGCCCTGCGGGTCGACGACGACGAGCGTCGGCCAGGCTTTCACGGCGTACTGCGACCAGGTGGTCATCTCCGGATCGTTGAGCACCGGATGGTGCACCTCGTACCGGCGCACGGCGGCTTCGATGGCCGCGGCCTCGCCCTCGTGCAGGAACTTCGGCGAGTGCACCCCGATCGTGACGAGCACGTCGGCGAACTCCTCCTCCAGCGGGCGCAGCTCGTCCAGCACGTGCAGGCAGTTGATGCAGCCCGACGTCCAGAAGTCGAGGAGCACGATCTTGCCGCGCAGCTGCGCCAGCGTGACCTGCTCACCCCCGGTGTTCAGCCACACGTCGCCGGCGAGTTCGGGCGCTCGCACGCGCGCCTGGCGTTGCTCTTCTGCCACGGAACAGTTCAACGACCTGCGAAGATCGCCTTGTTCCCCGCGTTCACGATGTGGAATCTCACAACCGCTCGATCGCCGCGGCGACCGCGGCCGGATCGGTGAGCGGCCCGAGGTGGTGGCTGTCGAGCCGTTCGACCGGCCAGCCCTGCGCCGCGGCCTGCCCGGCCTCCTCGTCGTAGCCGTCGCTGAGCTGGAGATACGTGCTCGGCGGCAGGGTGCCCTCCGGATGGGTTTCGGTGAAGTAAGCGAGCGGGACGCGGGGCAGCTCGGCCACGAACGCGTCCCGCATCCGCTGGCCGGGCACCAGCTCCTCGATCGTGCCGGGCGGGAACCACTCGTTCCACGGCGGCAGGTGCCCGTCGGCAGCCAGCTCCCGCAGGCGGTCGGCCAGCTCGGGTGGCGCGGTGTCGAACCAGCTGCGGCCGGGGTGCGGCAGGAGAGCGTCGACGAAGATCGCGCGCGGCGCGCCGGTCCGCGCGGCGATGCCGGGCACCAGCGCACCGGCGCCGCTGTGGACCACGAGGACACCCGGATCGGCGACCGCGCCGACCACTTTCGGGTAGTAGGGCCCGTCGCCGGTGAGCGCGCCGAGCAGCGACGGCATGGCGATCCGGTGGCCACGAGCCCGCAGCTCGGCCGCGACGCCCTGCCAGGTCGCCGGGCCCACCAGCGGGCTGTGCACGAGGACGAAATCGGTCATCGGCCATCCAATCAGACGATCGGCCAGCAGCAGCAACGCAATTGCTGCACCCGGTGCCAGCAGAGATGGGTAGTCGATCATTACCATAGCGGCGAACGGGTCGGGAGGGATTCGGATGGACGAGGCACTGCGCGCCGTGGAAAGCAGTCTGGACCGCCCGTCCGCCGCGCGCGTCTACGACTACTTCCTCGGCGGATCGACGAACTACGCGATCGACCGCGAGTTCGCGCAGAAGCTGCGCCGCAGGCTGCCGCTGATCGGCGAGTACATGAAGACGAGCAGGCAGTTCCTCGGCCGCGCGGTGCGGGAGTGCTCGCGGCTCGGGGTGAAGCAGTTCGTCGACATCGGGTCCGGCCTGCCGACCGCCCCCAACGTGCACGACGTCGCCGACCAGACCCGCCCGCGAAACGACACCCGCGTCGTCTACGTGGACAACGAGCCCGTCGCGCTCGCGCATTCGCAGCTGCTGCTGGCCGACTCCGCCGACCCCGCGCGGCACGTGGCGATCGCGGCGGACTTCATGCAGCCCGAGGACCTGTGGGAACGCGTCCTGGACACCGGCATGGTCGACGCGCGACAGCCGGTGGCACTGGTGATCAACGCGGTGCTGCACTTCATCAAGGACACCGACGACCCGGACAGCCGGATCGCCTACTTCCGCCGCAGGCTCGCGCCGGGTTCGCTGCTGGTGCTGTCGCAGATGACGAACGAGAACCCGCGCAGCGACGAGGAACGGCAGGCACTGGCCGACCTGCTCGAGTACTACGAGAACACCACGAATCCCGGTGAGCTGCGCACGAGCGCCGAGTTCGGCCGCTTCTTCGGTGACTGGGAGCTGCTGGAGCCCGGTCTGGTGTACGCGCCGGCCTGGCATCCGGACCGGAACACGGTGTTCCGGAAGGTGCCGTCGGAGTCGCGGGTCATCTGCGGGGTCGCGCGCAAGCCCTGAGCGAACTCGCTTCCGGCGTCGCCGTGCACGTGCCACGTTGGGGTTCATGCGAGTGGTCTTCGTGCACGGCGCCCTGGTCCGCGACGGCGCGTGGTGGTGGAGCCGGATGGCGCCCCTGCTGCCGGACAGCGTGGCGGTCGAACTGCCGAGCTGCGGCGATGGGGGTGACCTGTACGCGGACGTGGCCGCCGTGCGGGCGGCGCTGGACTCCTCGGACGAGCCGGTGGTGGTGTGCGGCCACTCCTACGGCGGCGTGGTGATGACCGGCGCCGCCGCCGGGCATCCCGCCGTCCGGCACCTGGTCTACGTCGACTCGTACCTGCCGGACGTGGGCGAATCGCTGGCCTCGGTCACCGGCGGCGCCTCCCCGGTGGAGCCCGCCGGGGAGGGACTGGTGCGCCTGCGGCCCGAGCTCGCGCCGAAGTACGTGCACGACTGCGACCCGGAAACGGCCGCCGAGGCGATCGACCGGCTGACCCCGCAGACCGCGACGGTCTTCACCCAGCCCGTGCGCGCCGCGGCATGGCGCGAGCTGCCCTCGACGTACGTGGTGTGCGCGGACGACCGGGCAACATCGCCCGAACTGCAGCGTGAGCAGGCGAAACGCGCGGGTGCGGTGGTCGAGTTGCCGGGCGGGCACCACCCGTTCCTGACGCGGCCGGGAGCGCTCGCCGAGGCGATCCGGAACGCGGCCCGGGAGAAATCGGGCGGTCCCGCTCGTTGAGCAGGTATGGCTGTCGTGTTGCTGCTCTACATCGTCGCCGAGGTGGCCGCCGTCTGGGCGGTCAGCTCGATGATCGGCTTCCTGGGCACCCTCGGGTTGCTCGTCGTCGGCGCGTTCCTGGGGTCCTGGCTGGCCCGCCGCGAGGGGGCGCGCGCCGCCCAGGCGTTCCTGGCCACCGCGCGCTCGGGCCGGTCGCCGCACGCCGAGATCACCGACGGCATGCTCGTCGCGTTCGGCGGGCTGCTCATCATGATCCCGGGCTTCCTGTCCGACCTCGCCGGGCTGGCGCTGCTGCTGCCGCCCACCCGCGGCATCGTCCGCCGGTCGTGGCTCAAGCGGGCCGAACGCCGCATGCCGAACCGGCTGATCGTGGTCGACAGCGAGGTGGTCGACAAGGAAACCACCCACCGCCCCATCATCGAGGGCTGATCATCGCGGGCTGGGGATGTCGAAGTAACCCGGCAGGCGCACCGCGGGCGCGTACTCGCCCTTCACCTTGACCTTCCCGGTCACGAACATGGCCGCGACAGCCGCGTTCCCCGTCGCCACGCGGAAGAAGTCCTCCACCGCGATGGTGATCGTCGTGTGCGGATCCCGCCCCAGGTCCGTGCCCGAAGCACAACAGCCGTCTTCGATCACGGTCTGGAAGCGGTCGTATCCGCCGGTCCCCGTGCCGCCGGGGAACCGCCAGCAGACCACGACGCTGGAGTACCGCGCCTTGTCCGCCAGGAAGTGATCGGACATCCGCCGGAAGATCTCGTGCAGGAACAGCATCCGCAGCTCGGGGTGATCGGCGATCGCCCTAAGCTGCTCCTTCGACGCGCGGCGCACGACATCGGCGAGTGTTTCGGTGGACAGCCCGTCCAGGTGCACCCCGGACCCGGCCGTACCCAGCATGTGCAGAGTTTCGAGCAGCTGGATGAACTGCTCCGCGGACAGCCTGCTCAGATCGATCTGGCGGGCGAACGCGTCGACCACGGTGCCGGACACAGGCGGGAATTCTACCGGTGTGCGGGCCAGGAGGTAGCGTTTCGGCGGTGAGGAGGTCCGTGTGACGGAGGAAGTGAAGGCACCGCGGTCGCGGCGGTTGCCCAGGTCCGTGCGGGAGCGGCAGATCCTGGACGCCGCGGTGGAGGTGTTCTCGCGGCACGGCTACCACTCCGCGTCCATGGACGAGATCTCCGACGTCGCCGGCGTGTCCAAGCCGATGATCTACTCCTACCTCGGCGCCAAGGAGGACCTGTTCGCCAAGTGCATCCGCCGCGAGGCGGGCAGGCTGCTGGAGGCGGTGCGCGACGGTCTGCGCTCGGAGCTGCCGCCGGACATGCAGCTGTGGCACGGGCTGCGCTCGTTCTACCGCTTCGTCGCCGAGTACCGCGACTCGTGGACGGTGCTGCACCGGCAGGCGCTGACCGTCGGCGGCCGGTTCGCCGACGAGATCACGATGCTGCGCTCACGCGCCATCGAGGTGGTCACCGCGCTGGTCGTCACCGCGGGCATGAAGAAGGGCCTGGGGGACCGGGCCGAGTTCTCCGGCCCGGCCCTCGCCGTGGCGCTCGTCGGTGCCGCCGAATCGCTGGCCGACTGGTGGCTCGATCACTCCGAGGTGTCCGACAGCGTGCTCGCGTCGTGGCTGATGAACCTGGTGTGGCTGGGGTTCAACGACCTCATCGAGGGTTCGGTGTGGCGTCCGGAGGAGTGATCGTCCCCTCCAGGTGCGGCTTCGGTTTCTTCGCCGCCCACAGCTCGAAAGCCCACCCCTCCTCAATTTCCCATGAGGTGAACGCGACTTTCGCGGGCAGCAGCACGGGCAGCTTGAACTTCACGTCGACCGTGCAGGCGTCCGGCAGACGGCCCTCGAACGCGGCCAGGACGCGTGCCTTCGTCCACATGCCGTGCGCGATCGCCGACGGGAAGCCGAACAGCTTCGCCGTCAGCGGGTGCAGGTGGATCGGGTTGCGGTCGCCGGACACGTCGGCGTAGCGCCGCCCGATGTCACCGGGCACGCGCCAGATCGCCTTGGGCGCCGGTGCCGCGAGCTGCTCGCGCTGGCCGGAACCCTCGCCGCCACCGCGCCGCAGGTACGTGCTCACCTCTGTCCAAATCGGACCGTCGGCGGTGGTGTACTCGCTGATCACGTCGAACTGGCGGCCCTTCTCGTGTGGCCGCAGGTTTTCCGCGCGCACCCGCATCGTCCCGGAATCGGACAGCCGCACCGGACGGCGCTGTGTGATGCGGTTGGCGACGTGCACCATGCCCAGCAACGGGAACGGGAAGTCCGGCTGCGTCATCAGCGCCATCTGCAAGCCGAACGCGAGCATGTGCGGATAGGTCGCGGGCAGCTCGTCGCCGAACCGGAACCCGCAAACCTGGTCGTAGGCCGCGACGTGCGCCGGATCGAACTCGATGCCCGCGCGCACGTACTCGGTGTCCGGCAGGCCGCCGCCACCGCTGTGCGGCAGCAACGCCTTGGCGTACAAGGGCGCCAGCTTCGGCGCTTCGCGGATTTCCCGGACAGTCATCACGCCCCCAGCAGTGCCTGGCCGCAGACGCGGACCACGTTGCCGTTCACCGCGGCCGATGCCGGGTTCGCGTACCAGGCGATCGTCTCGGCGACGTCGACCGGCAGCCCGCCCTGGCCCAGGCTGGACAGCCGCCGCCCGGCCTCGCGGATGAACAGCGGGACCGCCGCGGTCATCTGGGTCTCGATGAACCCGGGCGCGACGGCGTTGATCGTGGCGCCGTACTCGGCGAGCTTCGGCGCGCCGTCGGCGACCATGCCGATCACGCCTGCCTTGCTGGTCCCGTAGTTGGTCTGGCCGACGTTGCCCGCGATCCCGGCGATCGAGGAGACGCCGATGATCCGGCCGTTCTCGCGCAGCACCTTCTCGCTCAACAGCTTGTCGTTCACCGCGAGCTGCGCGGCCAGGTTGACCGTGATCACCGCGTCCCAGGCGCCCTCGGTCAGGTTGCCCAGTGTCTTGTCGCGGGTGATGCCCGCGTTGTGCACGACGACGTCGACACCGCCGTGACGTTCCTTCAGGTAGGCCGCGAGCTTGTCCGGCGCGTCCTTCGCGGTGATGTCCATCTGCAGCGCGGAACCGCCGACCTTGTTGGCCACCGCGGACAGGTCCCCGCCCTGTGCGGGGATGTCCAGGCCGATGACGTGCGCGCCGTCGCGGGCGAGCACCTCGGCGATCGCCGCGCCGATGCCGCGTGAGGCGCCGGTGACGAGGGCGACCTTGCCGTCGAGTGGCTTCTCCCAGTTCTCGATCGCGGGCACCGTGGGCGTTCCGGTCGCGCCGACGCGGATCACCTGGGCGTCCACGAACGCCGACTTGGCGGAGGCGATGAACCGCAGCGTCGACTCGGCGGCCTCCTCGGCCCCGGCTGCGACGTAGACGAGCTGGGCGGTCGCGCCGCGCTTGAGTTCCTTGCCGACCGAGCGGACGAAGCCTTCGAGCGCGCGCTGGGCGATCCGCTCGCGGCCGTCGGCCAGTTCGGGCGGCGTGCCGAGGACGATCACGCGTCCGCAGTACCCGGTCCTGCGGATGACCGGGTGGAAGAAGAGGTACATCTCGCGCAGCTGGGCGGGGTCGGTGATGCCGGTGGCGTCGAACACGAGCGCGCCGTAGCGCTGGTCGCCACCGGCGGGCTCGGTGAGCACGTCCATACCGGCGGCCGTGAGCTGCGTCTTCACCGTCTTCTCCAGACGGCCACCGGGCGCGGCGCCGAGAAGTGCGGGACCATCGAGAGCGGGCTGGCCGGGGCGGTGGCGGCGCAGCACCGGCGGGTTGGGCAGCCCGAGCCTGGGCACCAGGAACTTCCCGATCGGCGTCTTGGTGAACTGCTGATACCGGTCGGCCATCACGTGCCTCCTTCGCGAGCTTACCTACTCGTGAGTAGGTTACACTGTCATCCGAGGCTCACCACCGCAGTGGGAGGAAAGTTCATGGACGTCCGTCGCGTCGCCATCGTCGGCGGCAACCGCATCCCGTTCGCGCGGTCGAACGGCCGCTACGCCAGCGCGTCGAACCAGGACATGCTCACCGCCGCGCTGGACGGCCTGGTGAGCCGCTTCGCGCTGCAAGGGGAGCGCATCGGCGAGGTGGCCGCCGGTGCCGTGCTCAAGCACGCGCGCGACTTCAACCTGGCACGGGAGAGCGTGCTCGGCAGCAAACTTTCGCCGGAAACGCCCGCCTCCGACGTGCAGATGGCGTGCGGCACCGGTCTGCAGGCGATCGTCAACGTCGCCAACAAGATCGCGCTCGGCCAGATCGACTCCGCGATCGCCGGTGGCGTGGACACGACCTCCGACGCGCCGCTCGCGGTCAACGACGAGCTGCGCAAGATCCTCGTGCGGGTCAACTCCGCGAAGACGGTCGGGCAGCGGCTGCGGCTGCTGGCGAAGGTGCGCCCCAGCCAGATCGTGCCGGAGATCCCGCGCAACGCGGAGCCGCGCACCGGGCTGTCGATGGGCGAGCACGCGTCGCTGACCGCCAAGGAGTGGGAGATCGCGCGCGAGGACCAGGACGTGCTGGCCGCGACCAGCCACCAGCGCCTCGCCGCCGCCTACGACCGCGGCTTCTTCGACGATCTGGTCACGCCGTTCCTCGGCCTGTCCCGCGACCAGAACCTGCGCGCCGATTCGACGGCGGAGAAGCTGGCCGAGCTCAAGCCGGTGTTCGGCGGCCGCGACGGCACGATGACCGCGGGCAACTCGACCCCGCTGACCGACGGCGCTTCGACGGTCCTGCTGGCCACCGAGGAGTGGGCCGCCGAGCGGAAGCTGCCCGTGCTGGCCTACCTGACGTTCTCGCAGACCGCGGCGGTGGACTACGTGCACGGCGGCGAGGGCCTGCTGATGGCGCCCGCGTACGCGGTGCCGCGGATGCTCGCCAAGGCCGGCCTGACCCTGCAGGACTTCGACTTCTACGAGATCCACGAGGCGTTCGCCTCCCAGGTGCTCGCGACGTTGAAGGCGTGGGAGAGCCCGGCGTTCGCCAAGGAGAAGCTGGGGCTGGACCAGCCACCCGGCTCGATCGACCGGTCGAAGCTCAACGTCAACGGCTCGTCGCTGGCCGCCGGGCACCCGTTCGCCGCGACCGGCGGGCGCATCGTGGCGACGCTGGCGAAGCTGCTCGCCGAGAAGGGGTCGGGCCGCGGCCTGATCTCGATCTGCGCGGCGGGCGGCCAGGGCGTCACGGCGATCCTGGAGAAGTGACCGCGGCGGGCCACCCCGGCCGGGGTGGCCCGTTCCCCGTCAGACCGGCAGTGCGCCGCGGGCCGAAGCGGCCGTGGACTGGATCTGCTTCGACGCCTTGTGCGCGCGCTTGCCCGCCTTGCCGGTGGCCTTGTGCGCCTGCTTGCTCGCCTTCTCGGCGGCGTGCCGAGTACGCCAGCCCACCGACGGCCTGCCCTCGGTGTCGGCCGCCGCGATCAGCAACCCGCCCACGAGACCGGCGTTCTTGAGCAGGTGGATCAGCTGCTGCTGCTTCTCCTGCGGGTCCTTGGCCTCCCAGAACGGGTGGCCCGCGAGGGTGGTCGGCACCAGGCTGCCGATCAGCGCCAGCGACGACAGCCGCGGGAACTTGTTCAGCGCGAGCAGCGTCCCTGCCGCGATCTTCACCCCCGCGTCGATCTTGACCAGGGTCACCGGATCGGTCGGGACGGCATCCGGGAGCTTGTCACTGCGCTCGCCGACCTTGTCGAGCACGGGCCTGGCCGCCTCGGCGTGGCCCTCGGCCTGCTTGAAGGCGTTGATGCCGCCGTAGATGAAGATGCCGGCCAGCATGGGCCGGGCCAGTCGACGCAGGATCACGGTCATCGCCTTCCTCGGTTGCGACACATGCCTGCCACTTACCCGTTCCGGCGTCTTTTCATCCCTAACTCTTTCTAGCTTGTGCACTAGAAAGCCGTAGAAAGAAGTAGCGACACGCCGATACCGGAATCTCCGCGAATATCGAGGTCGCGCTAGATACCCCGATACGGTGACATCGTGGACCCGATCCGCAACCCTTTCGCGCCCGGCGCCGGGCAGCGGCCGCCGGAACTGGCCGGCCGGGAACGCGAGCTGGCCGCGTTCGAAGTGGTGTTGCAGCGGGTCGCCCGCGGCCGCCCGGAACGCAGCCTGGTGCTGACCGGTCTGCGCGGGGTCGGCAAGACGGTGTTGCTGGGTGAGCTGCGGTCGATGGCCGTGAAGCACAGGTGGGGCGCGGGCAAGATCGAGGCACGGCCGGACGCGGAGCTGCGGCGCCCGCTGTCGGCGGCACTGCACCGCGCGATCCGCGATCTGGCGGTGCGGCATCGCGCGCCGGACCGGGTCGAGGACGTGCTCGCCGTGCTGAAAGCGTTTGCGCTGCGGTCGAACAAGGCGGACGCGAAGCTGCGGGACCGCTGGCAGCCCGGCATCGACGTGCCCGCCGCGCAGGGCAGGGCGGATTCCGGTGACATCGAGATCGACCTGGTCGAGCTGTTCACGGATGTCGCCGAACTGGCGGCCGACGTCGGCACCGGTGTGGCGCTGCTGATCGACGAGATCCAGGACCTGCAGCCGGACGACGTGTCGGCGCTGTGCGCGGCGTGTCACGAGCTGTCGCAGTCCGGCGCGCCGCTGGTGGTGGTCGGGGCGGGCCTGCCACACGTGCCCGCGGTGTTGTCGGCGTCGAAGTCGTACTCGGAGCGGCTGTTCCGCTACACCCGCATCGACCGGCTGTCGCGCGAGGACGCCGACCGGGCCGTGATGGCGCCGATCGAGCGCGAGGACGCCGGCATCGAGCCCGAGGCGCTGGACGCGTTGTTCGACGCCTCCGGCGGCTACCCGTACTTCATCCAGGCGTATGCGAAGGCCGCCTGGGACGCGGCGCCGGACGATCCGGTCACGGTGCAGGACGTGCAGGTCGCCGCACCCGAAGCGGAGCAGGAACTGGCGGTCGGTTTCTTCGGCTCCCGCTACGAACGCGCCACCCCCGCCGAGCGCGAGTACCTGCGCGCGATGGCGGAGCTGACGCAGGGCCGGGACGAGAGCGCCGGAACCTCGGACGTGGCCGTGTACCTGGGCCGCAAGCCGTCCTCGCTGTCCCCGGCGCGGGACTCGCTGATGAAGAAGGGGCTGGTGTACTCCGCGGAGCGCGGGCACATCGCCTTCACGGTGCCGCATTTCGGGCACTACCTGCTCAGCCGCGCGGTGGATTGAGGCACGCAAGGCCCGGCGCGACGCCCTGGCTGAGCTGAGCTACGAATCCGCGCACGACGACTGCGGACCGGCATGTCCTGGCGGCGGCCGTGACCGGCAAGGCCGAGGTCATCGTGACCGCCAACCTGCGGGGTTCCCCGTGGAGACGCCGAGCGAGCACGACATCGCCGCGAACGTCCTGACCGGACAGGCGAAACTCGTGCCCGGGTTCTCGCTCGCACTTGCCGAGGCGATTCCCTCCCGGATGCTGTGGCGCGGCGGCGCCTTGGGGTCTCTGCCGCCTTCTACTGCTCTCTAGTCTTCATTCTAGATAGTTAGATCATCCGCTACACACCTTCACAGCCGATGATTCGTAGGCCAGTGCGGCACATCACCGGACGATCGTTGGCGACTTTGTGAAAAAAAGTGCATACTGGTGTCACAGCCAGTCGAGATGCATGAGGGATGCGAAACACCGATGAGCAACATCGCCGCCAAGCTCCGAGCCCGTCGCGTCGAGGCGCGTAACCGCCGGGCGCTGAACCGCGCGATCGACACCGCGGGCTCCGTCACCGTGCGCCAGGAGCTGATCGCCATCGCCCAGGCGCGTCAGGCCAACCTGCGCTGAAGTGACCTAGACCACAAATAGAGCAGGTTGTAACGCCACTGGGGGAGGTGGCGATACCCCAGATGACCCCGTGATGCTGGCGGACCCCCGACCTGGCAGCATCACGGGGTTTCCAATTTCCCCACCTCGAAACCCTCTTGCGCCCGTACTCCGCGCGAGTAACGCTTGACCAAGTCAACGAGTTCGTTGAGGTGGTCACATGAATCCGGCGACGCTCGACCGCATCACGCAGGTCCGCGCCTTCAACCGGCTCTACACCGGTCTCATCGGGGTTCTCGACGAAGGTCTCGTCGCCGGCGACCACTCCCTCAGCGAAGCCAGGGTGCTCTACGAGCTGGCCCAGGAAGGCGTCAACGAGGTCACCGAGCTGCGCCGCCGCCTCGGGATGGACGCCGGGTACGCCAGTCGCCTGCTCGGGCGCCTCGAAGCACGCGGGCTCATCGCCAGGGAACGCCACGAAACCGACGGACGCCGCCAGCTCGTGCGGCTCACCGAGAACGGCCGCGCCGAGCAGGCCGTTCTCGAACGGCGCACCACCGAACAGATCGGCGGCCTCCTCGGCCACCTCACGGACGAGGACCAGCACCGCCTGGTCACCTCGATGCGCACGATCTCCCGCCTGATGGGCGACCACGAACCCGCCCCCACCGTCGTGCTGCGGCCGCCGCGACCCGGCGACTTCGGCTGGTCGTGCAGCGCAACGGCGCGCTCTACGCCCAGGAGTACGGCTGGGACACCACCTACGAAGGACTCGTCGCACGCATCGTCGCCGACTACCTCGACCACCACGACCCCTCCCGCGAAGCCGGCTGGATTGCCGAACTGGACGGGGAGCGCGCCGGGGCCGTCTTCTGCGTCCGCGGCCCCGACGACAGGACCGCGAAACTGCGCCTGCTGCTCGTCGAGCCCAGCGCCCGCGGCCACGGCATCGGACGGCGCCTGGTGGACGAATGCCTCGCCTTCGCGCGGGCGCACGGCTACACCGCGATGGAGCTGTGGACCAACAGCGTCCTGACCGCCGCGCGGCGCATCTACCAGCGGGTGGGGTTCGAACTCGTCGACTCGGCACCCCATTCGAGCTTCGGCCACGACCTGGTCGGCGAGACCTGGCGACGGGAGCTGTGACGCCCTCTCCCTCGGGGGAGGAGCGGCGCTACCGGCCCATGCCGTAGAACTCGGGGTTCGGCCGCAGCGCCGTCAGGTGCGCCAGCCGGTTGGACATCGCGAACAATGCCGTGATCGAACCGACGTCCCAGATCTCGTCCTCGGTCAGCCCCGCCGTGCGCGCGGCCTCGACGTCGGCCTCGCCGAACATCTCCGGTGTGCGGGCCAGCGCGAGCGCCAGATCGACGATCGCGCGGCCCCGCTCGTCCAGCTCGACCTGCCACGGGTTGGTCGCGACGCGGTCGGCCAGCTGCGCGTCCTTCGCGCGGATGCGCAGGATCGCGCCGTGGGCGACCACGCAGTACGTGCAGTGGTTCGCCCCCGACGTGGCCACCACGACCAGCTCGCGCTCGGCCTTGCTGAGGCCGTCGGTGCGCTCCATGAGCGCGTCGTGGTAGTCGAGGAAGGCGCGCAGCTCAGCCGGGCGGTGCCCCAGCGCGCGGAAGACGTTCGGCACGAACCCCGACTTCTCCGCGATCACGCCGATGCGTTCCCGCAGGTCCTCGGGCAAGTCTTCCAGCTCCGTGACCCCGAACCGGCTGTCCACGTCATTCCTCCTAGTGATGCGCCCCGATGGGACGCAGATCCTTGTCGTGCTCGTCGGCGTGGTAGTCGGTGCCCTCGGTGTCGTCGACGCCGTTGAACACCTTGAAGCTGCGCGCGATCACCGTGACGATCACCGCCACCACGAGGTTCGCGACCAGCGCCACGAAACCCGGGTAGATCTGGATCGCCGAGCCCGAGAACGGGTGCCAGCCGAAGATCGACAGCTTGTCCAGCGCGAGCGCCGAACCGCCGAAGTGCGCCTTGCCCGTCTTCGGATTCGGGATGCCGTAGAGCATGATGATGCCCCACCCCATGCCGACGATCCATCCGGCGATCAGGCCCCACCGGTGCAGCCACCGCGTGTACAACGCGATCGCGACCGCCGGCAGCGTCTGCAGGATCAGCACACCGCCGATGAGCTGCAGGTCGATGGAGAACTGCGGATCGATGAACAGGATGAACGCGACCGCGCCGAACTTCACCACCAGCGAGGCGATCTTGGCCTGCTTGGCCTCCTGGCCGGGGGTGGCGTCCCGCTTCAGGTACTCCTTGTAGATGTTGCGGGTCCACAGGTTGGCCGCGGCGATCGACATGATCGCGGCCGGGACCAGAGCGCCGATCCCGATCGCGGCGAACGCGATGCCCGCGAACCACGACGGGAACTGCGTGTCGAACAGCACCGGCACCACGGTGTTGGAGTCGGCGTTGCCGGTGGCCGCGTTGGTGATCGGCTTGACGCCCGCGGTCAGCGCGACGTACCCGAGCAGCGCGAGCAGACCCAGCAGGAACGAGTAGGCGGGCAGCGCGATCATGTTCCGCTTGATCACGCTGCGACCGCGCGAGGCGAGCACACCGGTGAGCGAGTGCGGGTACAGGAACAGCGCCAGGGCCGAGCCCAGCGCCAGGGTGATGTACTGCAGCTGGTTGTTCGCCGTCAGCAGGATCGAGCCGGACGGGTTGCCGGTCTTCGGGTCCGGTGCCGACAGCTTCTGCTGGCTCACGTCGAAGATGTGCGACCAGCCGCCGAGCTTGGACGGCAGGTAGAACACCGCGACCAGGATGACGATGTAGATCAGGCCGTCCTTGACGAACGCGATCAGCGCCGGTGCCCGCAGACCCGACTGGTAGGTGTAGAGCGCCAGCACCAGGAACGCGATCAGCAGCGGCAGGTGCCCGGCGATGCCGCCACCGTTGAGGCCCATCGTGCGCAGCACCGCTTCCAGTCCGACGAGCTGCAGGGCGATGTAGGGCATCGTCGCGACGATGCCGGTGATCGCGATCAGCAGCGCCAGCGTCGGTGAGCCGTAGCGGCCGCGGACGAAGTCGGCCGGCGTCACGTACCCGCGCGAACGCGACACCGACCACATCCGCAGCGCAGGCAGGAAGACGATCGGATACAGGATCACGGTGTAGGGCAGGGCGTAGAAGCCCAGCGCGCCGGCGCCGAACACCAGCGCGGGCACGGCGACGAAGGTGTAGGCGGTGTAGAGGTCACCGCCGACGAGGAACCAGGTGATCCACGAGCCGAACTTGCGCCCGCCCAGCCCCCACTCGTCGAGGTGGTCCAGCGAGGCCGCGGCGCGCCACCGGGACGCCACGAAACCCATCACGCTGACCAGCAGGAACAGCACGATGAACACGCTCAGCTCGGTCCACTGCAGGCCGCTGCCCGGCGCCTGCGCCACCACCAGTTGCGTCCTCATCACGCCTCACCCTCGTCCAGCTGGTCACCGAGCCGGTCCGGTTTGCCCTTGACCACGGGCTTGCCCTTGGTCGCCACGAACACGATCGCCACGGACACCACCCCGACGATCACGAACAGGAACTGGAACCAGTAGAAGAACGGCAGCCCCAGCAACCGCGGCTTGTCGAAGTTGAACCACGGCGTGACCAGCATCAGCAGTGGTACCAGCAGGACCAGGTTCCACGGACTGATCTGGAGCCCGGTGACCTTACCGGCGGCTTTGCCAGACATGTGACCTCACTTGGACGGAAGACGGCGCGCGTTGACCTTAAGTCCTGGCCCACCCGCCGTCACGTTCCGCCGAGTATCGATTTGATCAGGGCAACACCCGACGAAGGCAGGTTGCCCCCGTCAGATGCGGCGGCTATGAATGAGGCCGCCGCGAGGTAGGCGCGCGGCTGCGGCTAGTGACGAAGGGGCGAGCATGAAACGGACGCGCTTGGCGGTGGTGATCCCGGCTCTGGCCGGCACCCTGCTGGCGGCGGGGGCACCAGCGATCGCGGCACCCGCGGCGAACACCACCGGTATCCCGGACCGCTACGCCTCCCAGACGCTGGACTGGCACACCTGCACCACCGACGAGCTGTCCGGGCAGACGCCACCGGCCGGCGCCGAAGGCATCGAGTGCGCGACGTACTCCTCGCCGCGTGACTGGGACGCGCCCAACGCGGGCGTCGACGTGACGATCGCGGTCAGCCGCCTCAAGGCGACCGGCGAGTCGACCGAGAGCACGTTCGTGAACCCGGGCGGCCCCGGCGCACCGGGTCGTATGTTCCCGGCGCGGCTGCGCAATCAGGAGCGGGTGCGGGAACACCAGGACGTGATCGGGTTCGACCCGCGGGGCACCGGCAAGAGCACGAACATCACGTGCGGCGGCGCGATCGGCACCGGCGGCGACCTCGACCCGCGGGACCGCACGCGGGAGAACCTGAAGCTGATCCTGGACGCCACCGAGTACGCGGCCGACTCGTGCCAGGTGAAGTCCGGTGACCTGGGCCCGTTCATCAACACCCGGCAGACGATCGATGACCTGGACCTGCTGCGCGTGCTGCTGGGCCGCGAGAAGATCAACTGGGTCGGCTACTCGGCGGGCACCTGGATGGGCGCCCACTACGCGCAGGCGTTCCCGGAGCACACCGGCAAGTTCGTGCTCGACTCGAACACCGAGTTCACCACCACGTGGCAGAAGTCGTTCGACTGGCAGCCGCTCGGGTTCGAGCGGCGCTGGCGCGACGACTTCCTGCCGTGGATCGCGAAGTACGACAGCCTGTACCGCTTCGGCACGACGGGCGAGATGGCGCGGCAGACGTACGAGCAGGTGCGCCTCGCGCTGACGCAGAACCCGGTGGAGGTCGACGGCACGAAGCTGTCGGCGAACGGGCTGGACTCGTTCATCGCCTCCGAGCTGTACGACAAGCGCGCGTTCCCGGAGCTGGCCGACTATCTGGTCAACGTGCGGAACCTGACGCAGGGCACCGCGTCGGCGCAGCAGCAGACGGCGCTGCTGGACCAGGTGAAGTCGGTGACCGAGGCGGTCGGGCCGCAGCCGCTGGTGGTGCCGACCGACTACGACGACGCCTACGACGCGAGCTTCTGGACGATCCCCTGCAACGAGGGCCCGTGGTTCGGCAACCGCAACACGGCGGTCCGGCAGTCCGCCGAGCTGGGGCCGAAGTACCCGCTGCTGGGGTGGGGCTGGCTGATCCAGCCGTGCATCTTCTGGAACAACCGGCCGGAGCCGCTGCCGGTGCTCGACGGCCGGGGTGTGCCGCCGGTTCTGATGGTGCAGTCGGAGCACGACCCGGCGACGCCGATCGAGGGCGCCGAGCGCGCGCACCGCGCGTTCAAGGGCTCGCGGATGATCACCGTGACCGGCGAGGGCGACCACGGGATCTACGCCGGGGGCAACGCGGCGGTGGACAAGGTTGTGGAGGACTACCTCGTGGACGGGGTGGTTCCGGCCGACCAGGAGCTGCCTGGTATGCCGCTGCCGGACCCGACCGCTTAGTTCTCGGTCTCGGGAACCCCGCCGGGCTCACGCTCGGCGGGGTTCTTCAGTTCTTCCTCGAGTTCGCGGAACCGGCCCGTGCAGGTGCACAGGACCAGGTAGACGGCGGTGAGCACGAACATCAGTCCGCCCGCTAGCCACATGACGACCTCCCTTCGGTGTGTACCCGGTGAGACGCACGACACAGCCGGAGAGTTGCCGATCCGGCGGTGTCCAACCTCTGATTTTTTTGGTAGTCCCCAGCCTGTGCACAGAGTTGTCCACAGCCTGGGGATATGTGGACGGATAGACTGTGGTCATGGTGCGAGTCCCGCTGACGGAAGCCGAACGCGAACGCGGTGAACGGCTCGGTGCCGCACTCCGGGCAGCTCGTGGTGCACGCAGCATGACCGAGGTGGCGCTCGAAGCGGGAGTCTCGGTGGAGACGCTGCGCAAGATCGAAACCGGCCGCATCCCGACACCGGCCTTCTTCACGGTGGTCGCACTGGCCGACGCCGTCGGCCTGCCGCTCGACGCCCTGCGCGACATGATCAGCCGGGTCCCCACCGGCTGAGTTTTCTTTCGCTCGCCGAACGTGGAACTCACGGCCGGGAACGTGGAACTCGCGCACCCACCAACCACACCCCACCCCGACCCGATCCCCAGCCCAGCTCGATGAAAAGCGGGGCAGGTGGGAACCCCCGCGTAGCGGCAGACCTACGAAAGCCGCTCCAGCACAGGAGCGAATTCGGCGTAACTCCGCTCCAGCACCGAAAGAGAGGAAACCCCGAACCGCTCCCGCATCCCGGCCACCTGGTCGGCGATCTCCGCCACCGATCCCACCAGCAACGTCGGCAACTCCCCGATCTCGTCCACGCTCATCGACGGCGCGAACCGCTGCAGATCGGCCAGCGCGGCACGCCGGTCATCCGTCACCACGACCAACTGCACCAGCAGATTGACCTCCACCGGCCGCCCACCAAGGATCGAGCGCAGGAACGACATCCGCTCCTCCCAGGCCGCGGCACCAGCCAGCCCGGACAAACCCCCGTCCTCACCGACGGGCGCCCCGGTCAATGCCACCGTGTCGGCATGCTTCGCGGCCAGCGTCAGCATCCGGTCGCCCCAGCCGCCGAGCACCAACGGCGGCCCACCATCCTGGACCGGCCGCGGCCGGTACTCCGGATCGCCGAACAACTCACGCAGCTCCAGCACGGTCCGCTCGACGTGGTCCAGCCGCTTGCCCGCGCGCTCCCACGGCAACCCGGCCGCCTCGAACTCCTCCTTCACGTACCCGGCGCCCAGGCCCAGTTCGAGCCGTCCGCCGCACAGCGCGTCCGTCGTCGCGACGTCGCGGGCCAGCAGCGCCGGGTTGTAGAAGGGCGTGTTGAGCACGAACGTGCCCAGCCGCACCCGGGAAGTGGCCTCCGCCGCGGCCACCAGCGACGGGAACGGCGCGGGCATCCCCAGGTGATCGGCCACCGTCACGACGTCGTAGCCGAACTCCTCGGCACGCCGCACCTTGGCCACGAACTCCGCCCGCGAACCGGGCTCCATCATGTTCACGCCGAACCGCATCCCCAGCATGACCCGACATTAGGGCCACACCATGCGCAACGGCCACCCCCGGAAACCCGGGGGTGGCCGTTGCGGCGAGACGAACTCAGCCGAGGCGCTGCTTCAACGCCGCCAGCTCGTCGTGCAGGCTCGACGGGACGCGGTCGCCGATCTTGGCGAACCACTCCTCGATCAGCGGGATCTCCTGGCGCCACTCGTCGGCCTTGACCGCGAGCGACTCCTGGACGTCCTCGACCGGCTCGGTGATGCCGTCGAGGTCGAGGTCCTCGGCGCGCGGCACCAGCCCGACCGGGGTTTCCGCCGCACCCGCCGTGCCTTCGAGGCGGCCGACGATCCACTTGAGAACGCGCGAGTTCTCGCCGAACCCGGGCCACAGGAACCGCTTGTCGTCACCGCGGCGGAACCAGTTGACGTAGAAGATCTTCGGCAGCTTGGCCGAATCGGCGTTCTTGCCGGTGTCCAGCCAGTGCTGGAAGTACGCGCCGGCGTGGTAGCCGAGGAACGGCAGCATCGCCATCGGGTCGCGCCGGACCTCGCCGACCTTGCCCGCCGCGGCCGCGGTCTTCTCCGACGACATGGTGGCGCCCATGAACACGCCGTGCTGCCAGTCGCGGGCCTCGCTCACCAGCGGAACCGTCGTGGCGCGGCGGCCACCGAACAGGATCGCCGAGATCGGCACGCCCTTCGGGTCGTCCCACTCCGGCGCGAGCGTCGGCACCTGCGCGATCGGCGTGCAGAACCGCGAGTTCGGGTGCGCGGCAGGCTCGTCCGACTCCGGCGTCCAGTCGCGGCCCTTCCAGTCGGTCAGGTGGGCGGGCGCCTCCTTGGTCATGCCCTCCCACCACACGTCGCCGTCGTCGGTCAGCGCGACGTTGGTGAAGACCGTGTTGCCCTTCTCGACCGTCTTCATCGCGACCGGGTTGGTCTTCACGCCGGTGCCGGGGGCGACGCCGAACAGGCCGAACTCGGGGTTGATCGCGTACAGGCGGCCGTCCTCGCCGAACCGCATCCACGCGATGTCGTCACCGATGGTCTCTGCGCGCCAGCCCGGGATGGTCGGCTGCAGCATCGCCAGGTTGGTCTTGCCGCAGGCGCTCGGGAACGCGGCCGCCACGTAGTAGGACTTGTTCTCCGGCGAGATCAGCTTGAGGATCAGCATGTGCTCGGCGAGCCAGCCCTCGTCGCGCGCCATCACCGAGGCGATGCGCAGCGAGTAGCACTTCTTGCCCAGCAACGAGTTGCCGCCGTAACCCGAGCCGTAGCTCCAGATGGTGCGGGTCTCCGGGAAGTGCGAGATGTACTTCGTGTCGTTGCACGGCCAGACGACGTCCTTCTCGCCCGGCTCCAGCGGCTTGCCGACCGAGTGCAGGGCGGGCACGAACTCGCGCTCGGTGCCGTCTTCCTTGACGAACTTCTCCAGCGCCTTCGTGCCCATGCGGGTCATGACGCGCATCGACGCGACGACGTAGGCGAAGTCGGTGACCTCGATGCCCAGCTTCGGGTTGTCGTCACCGAGCGGGCCCATGCAGAACGGGATGACGTACATCGTCCGGCCGCGCATGCACCCGCGGTACAGCTCGGTCATCGTGGCGCGCATCTCGTCCGGGTGCATCCAGTTGTTGGTCGGCCCGGCGTCCTCTTCCCGCTCGGAGCAGATGAAGGTCCGCTCCTCGACCCGTGCGACGTCGCTGGGGTCCGAGGCGGCCCAGAAGGAGTTCGGCTTCGCCTCCAGCGGGACGAACGTGCCTGCCTCGACCAGCTCGCTGTTGATGCGCTCGGCTTCGGCGTCGGAGCCGTCGCACCACACCACTCGGTCAGGGGTCGTCAGCTCGGCGACCTCCCGCACCCACGCGAGCACACCGCTGTGCGAGGTCGGCGCCTTGTCCAGTCCCGGGATGGCTACTGCAGTCATTCCTTCTCCTGACTTCGACGGCAGGAGCACGTCCGCGGGAGGGTCCGGGGAAGCGCTCCGTCGCCGGCGACCGAATGGCTTCGCACACCGGCTGCCCTACCGGTGTGCATGGAAATACTGGGATTTCCCGAGAGTAGCCGGATGGACGGCAGGTAACCGAGGGCTGACCTGTCGGTTCTCTCACAAGAACGATCAGGGAATCGATTCAGATATCGCTGAACCGGCGTAGCGGAGAAAGTTCTTCGGCGGGGCCGTGATCTTGCCGATACCAGGCTCGGGCGGTTTGTCCGGAAACGGCGACAGGCCCCGGCCGTCGGGGAAAGACGACCGGGGCCTGTTCAGCCGGTGATTCCGTTCAGTTCTGGGAGATCCACTGTCCAGTGCCGGAGTCGATCTTCGCGACTCCCTCGACCGTCTGGACGCCGCTGCCACCCCACAGCTGGTCGCTGTCCGGCGGCACCTCGGCGGTGAAGCCGCTCGTCGTCTCGGTCCACTCGCCGGGGCCGGTGTGCTCGTAGGTGGTCGCCTCGCCCTCGGGCGTGATGATCGTCTGCACGTCGGCCCGGCCGTCGCCGTCGACGTCGGTGAACACGCGGGTGTTGCCCGCGTCGTCGGTCACGACCGCGCTGTCCGCGGTGCCGTCGTTGTCGCTGTCGACGGTCGCCGGGCCCACGTCGACGGTGCCGTCGGACATGTCCGCGCTGATGTCGCCCGCGCGGCCGGTGTCGGTGGTGTCCGGCTCGCCCGCCCCGGAGTCGTGGTCGGCGATCCAGTCGCCGGTGGTCTCGTCGTAGCGGGCCATCTCGACGACGTTGCCCTCGGTGTCGGTGTGCACGTACTGGTCGGCGTGACCGTCGTCGTCGGTGTCGACGTACGCGGTGATGGTGCCGTCGGCGTTGTCGAGCCGCACCGTCTCGTTGACCCCGTCGTGGTTGAGGTCCATGTTCTCTTCGGCCGTGTAGGTCTGGCCCTCGACCGTGATCTCCAGGTCACCGTCGGAGGTCGTGGCGTCGGTCGGCTCTACCCCGCCGGTCTCATCGATCCACACGCCGAGCTCCCCAATCTCACACCAATGAAGTCACACGCTTGGACTCACGTTAGGCCGGTTCGGTTCCCCGGCACAACCGACCCGTTCAGCCCTGCTCACGCAGGTTCCGGATGCGCCCGAGCAGGGTCTCGGCGCGATCACGGGCGTCGCCGGTCTCCTTGAGCCGCCTGCTCACCGACGCCAGGTTCTTCGCACGCTCCTGAGCACCCATTTTGATCGATTTGTCGACCTGTTTGAGCTCGGTCTCGATCGCGTCGATCCGCCGGGACAGCGCCTCGTCCAGCGCCAGCGACAGCTGCTGCTCGGCCTCGATGAGCTGCTCGGCGACGAGCTGGTCGAGGATCGAGCGCGCCTCCGCGATCGACTCGACCAGCCACTGCTTGTGGTGCTGCTTGTCCGCCGCATGCCGCCGCGTGCGGGCCATCCACCAGCCGGCACCGAGCCCGACGACGATCGTCGCGGGCAGCACCACGGGGTTGAGCAGGGCGACCCCGGCCAGCGGCAGCGCGGCGATCTTGCCTGCCCCGACCCCGCCCGAGATGCCCATGAAGATCAGCAGCTTGTCCTCGGGCGTGGACGGTTTGCGATCCGGCGGCCGCAGCACGACCTGCGGACCGCCCGCGCGCAGGAACTGGGAGCGGATCACGTCCAGCTCCTCGGGGGCGAACAGCTCGGCGAGCGCGATGCCGGTGACCCGGTTCAGCCGGTGCGCCATGGTCGCCGAAACCCGCTGGGAGATCATCTGCAGCGCCGCGTCCACCTGCTGCGGCAGCTGGGCGAGCTGCTCTTTCTTCGCGTTGTCGATCCGCGCGCGGAAGTAGGACTGGGCATCACGGATCTGGCGGCTGGTCTCGTGCCCGAGGTCGACCCTGGCCCGCTGGATCTCACCGCGCAGCTTGAGCTGCCAGCCCCGCGTCGACGTCTTGCGCTCGGCCGCCAGCTCGTCGCGCCGTTCACGCAGGCGCTCGGCCTCGGCCTCGCCGGAGGACAGGGCGCGCTGCTCGGCCAGCAGACCGGAGTGCACCTCGCCGAGCGCGCTGGACAGCGCCCGCAGCGTGTTGGCCTCGCCGAGCATCGCGGACCGGCCGACCACCAGCTCCTGCAGCGCCGCCTGCAGCTCGATCACACCGGACCGTTCCCGCAGCATCACCGCCGCCTGCTCGTTCGGCGCCTTCGCCGCCATCTCGAACATGCGGGCCGACACCGGGTGGAACACGGCGCCGGAGAAGCGCGGGGCGTGCTCGGCCAGCAGCTGCCGGTCGGCCTCCAGCACCTCGCGCCAGCCGCGGAAGGCATCGGTCTTGGACAGCGCGAACACCACGGTCTCCACGCGGTCCCCGACGCGGCGCAGGAACTCCAGCTCACCGGCCGTGAACGGGGCGGAGGCGTCGACGACGAACAGCAGCGCGGTCGCGTTGGCGGCGGCCTCGGAGGCCAGCTCACCGTGCATCGAGTCGAGCCCGCCGACGCCCGGGGTGTCGACCAGCGACAGCCGCTCCAGCAGCGGCACCGGGCCGGTGACCTCGACGTAGCGCGGCGGCAGCTGCCCCTCGGGCAGTTCGTGCGTGGCCGAGACCCAGCGGACCAGCTCCGGCAGCTCGACCGCGACCGGCGCGAGCTGACCGGGGTAGCAGGCCTGTGCGCCCCACTCCGGCGCGTGGTCGAAGACGAGGTAGCCCGCCGTGGCGACGTCGGCGTCCACAGGGGACAGTCCCGGCGTCGCGAGCAGGGCGTTGACCAGGGAACTCTTGCCACGGTTGGTCTCGCCGACCACCACGACCTGCGGCTTCTTCGGCCGCGCCCGCCGGACCTGCTCGACCCAGGCGGCCGCCTTCGGATCGCACTCGCGCAGCAGGGCCAGCAACGATTCGCGGGCCTGCCGGACCTGGTTGGGCAGGGACGAAAGCGGCGGAGCGGTCACGAGCGGACCTTAGCGCTTCGTGTAGACCGTCACGACGGGCGCGCGCAGCAGACGGCCGCCGTCGGTGAACCCGACGACCTCGGTCTCGGCGACCACGCCGTCCAGCGCCGGATCGTCGGTCTTCACCGCGCCGCCCGCCTCGTGCACGGCCGGATCGAACCGCTGCCCGTCCGGGCGCACCGCGAGCACCCCGACCCGCTCCAGCCCCTGTTCGAGGCGCTCGACGACGCCACCGCTGCGGGCCCGGTCGAGTGCGTAGAGGCAGAGCTGGATCAGCTCCTGCCGGTCGGCCCGCGCCTGGTCGAGCGCTTCCGGGCCGGCGGCGGCCAGATCGGATACACGGTTCACATCGGTGTTGGACGGGTCTTGCGCCGCTGTGGTTCCCTCGACTTCGTCGATGATTTTCGCGAGTTGCGCGCCCGGGATCTGACCGGTCGGCGAGTCGTCGGCGGACCTGCGCCGGAACCAGGAAGCCACGCCACCCACCCCTTATCGCAGCTGCTGCCAGATCAGGAAGTACGCGCGGTGCACCACGTGCGCGACCCGGCTCTGGGCCGGCGTCGCGCCGAACGACGCGAAGGAGCGCCACCACCCGGCGCGTTCGAGCGCGTGGGCGGCCAGCTCGGGCCGGGCGGCGCCGGGCAGGCCCAGCTGCTCGTCGACCCCCGCGTTGCTGCCCACCCGCAGGACCTCCTCCGCCAGGTCCTCGGGCATGTCGACGGCACCGGCGACGACCAGGGTGAGCGCCTCCAGCAGCCGCAGCTGGTGCGCTTCGGGCTTGGCGAGCAGCACTTCGATCGCGTCGTGCACGCGCTGCCGCTCGGCCGGGTCGCCGGAGGAGTGGGCCAGCGCGGTGATCGACGCGAGCGCCGCGGCGGCCTTGATGCCGTCGGCGCGCGCGGCGAAAACCGTGTTCAGCCGGGCGCGGACCGCGTCCAGGCCGGAGGTGGCGAGCAGCAGGCGGCGCAGCGCCCCGGCGGTGATCGTCTCGTCGGCGCGCAGGGCGTCGATCGCGCGGCGGATGCCGTAGAGGTCGAGCTTTTCCAGCAGCCGCAGCCGGGTGCCCGCCGGGACGTCACAGTCCCAGCTGGTGAAGATGTCGGCCGCCATCAGCATAGTTTCCAGCGTCGCGTCGTCCAGCGCGGACAGCGCGCGCAGGGCGTCGGCGTCGGCGGAGGTGAAGTTGCCCGATTCGGCGGACTCGGCGATCAGCCCGATCACCGGCAGCACGTCCGCGACCCGCGGCTTGAGCAGCAGCCCCTGCTTCTCGGCGAGGATCGACGCGGCCCGCCACACGTCGCCGTCGGACCCCTCGACCGACTCCGGGGGCACCGTGTCGGCCTTGTTCAGCACGGCGATCGCGTTGACCGGGCCCGCTTCGCGGCTCGCGGTGGCTGCCGTGAACGCGGCCAGCGCCTGCTGGTCGTCGGCACGCACGCCCTGCGTCACGACGTAGAGGACGGCCTCGGCGCCGGCCACCGCGCTGCGGGACGTCTCGTCGAGCTCGTCGCCGCCCTCCTCGTTTTGTGCCGCGCCCAGCAGTTGCTCGGTGCGCGACACCGAGGCGGCGTCCAGCGAGCCGAGGCCAGGGGTGTCGATCACCGTCATGTCCTGCAGGACCGCGCTGGTCAGGTACGCCTCGATGTGCGAGACCTTGCTGATGTCGACGCCCAGCTCGGCCGGGATCGACCCGTCCGGCGCGAACGGCAGCACCTGCTTGTAGCCGCCCGCGAACACGACCTCGATGCGGTCGACCGTGCCGTACTGGAAACGGGTCACCAGCCGGGTGCACTCACCGACGTCGGTCGGCGCGACCCGCCGTCCGATCAGCGCGTTGACCAGCGTCGACTTACCGGACTTGATGCGCCCGGCGACCGCGACCTGCAGCGGCGCGCCCAGCCGTCGCAGCACCTCGGCGAATCCGGCGGCGGTGCGGGCCGACACCTGCGGCTGCAGGCGGCGGCACAGGTTGGCCACCGACACCGACAACGGACCGGCGAGGCGGCCCTGATCGGTCGTCGCCGTCACGTCGCCCCCTCCGAGTGTCTTCTCCGGTGCCCCCGAATCCTGCCATGGACCTCGGCCCGAAGTCCCACGTCCGGTGATACCGCAGGATGACGCGCCGTGGACCCCCGCCGACCTAGGGTGAACGGGTGCGGCGACTGAGCTTGTGGATGCGGGCGCACCCGATGGTCGGGGACACCCTGCTCGCTCTGTTGCTGCTGTTCCTGGACCTGCTGGTGCTGCTCGCGCGGGACAACGTGGACGACGGCCCGCAGTGGTACGTCGTGCTCCCGCTGGACATCGCGATGACCGCCCCGGTCGCGCTGCGGCGGAAGTACCCGCTGAGCACGGCCTATCTGATCCTGGTGCTGACCGTGCCGCACAGCGCGCTGGAGGCGGGGATCAGCAGCGCCACCGCGAGCTGCGTCGCGCTGTACACGGTGGTCGTCTACGTCGGACGGCGCCAGGCCCTGCTGTACCTGCTGGCGCAGGTCGTGACCAGCCTGCTGCAGATGTGGGGCGGCTGGGCGCCGGGCGGCTGGATCCCGCTGCTGTTCATCGGGCTGATCTTCGCGCTGTGCTGGGTGCTCGGCGAGTTCGTCGGGGCGCGGCGGGCGTACCAGGCCGAGATGGAGGCGCGGCTGCACCTGCTGGAAACCGAGCGTGACCAGGCCGGACGGATCGCGGTGGCCGAGGAGCGCGGGCGGATCGCGCGGGAACTGCACGACGTGGTGGCGCACGCGGTGAGCGTGATCGTGGTGCAGGCCGACGGCGCCTCCTACGCGTTGAAGTCGAGTCCGGAGATGGCCGAGCGGGCGGTGAAGACGATCTCGGAGACCGGTCGTCAGGCGCTGACCGAGCTGCGGCGGCTGCTGCAGGTGCTGCGCAACGAGGAGGTCAGCGGTGAGCCGCGGATCCCGCAGCCGACCGCCGAATCACTCGCCGACCTGGCCGGCCGGGTGCGCACGGCGGGCGTTCCGGTGGAGCTGTCGATCGACGGGTCGCTCGCCGAACTGCCCGCCGGGGTGTCGCTGGGCGTGTACCGGATCGTTCAGGAGTCGCTGACGAACACGCTCAAGCACGCCGGGCGGGGCGCGCGGGCGCGGGTACGGGTACGGCGGACTGAGAACCTGGTGGACGTGGAGATCCTGGACGACGGGGCGGGCAAGGCACGGGCGCTGGTGCCCGCACCGGACCTGCCGGGAGGCAACGGGGTGATCGGGATGCGCGAGCGGGCGCACCTGTTCGGCGGAATCCTGCAGGTCGGTCCCCAGCCCGGCGGCGGGTGGCGGGTGCACGCGAGCTTCCCGGTGAGGCTGGACCCGTGATCCGTGTGGTGGTGGTCGACGACCAGGAGCTGATGCGGTTCGGGTTCCGCATGGTGCTGGGCGCGCAGGAGGACATCGACCTGGTCGGCGAGGCGGGCAACGGCGCCGACGCGGTGCGGCTCGCCGAGGAGCTGCGGCCCGACGTCGTGCTGATGGACGTGCGGATGCCGCTGATGGACGGCGTCGAGGCGACCAAGCGGATCGTCGACGCGGGCACCTCCCGGGTGCTGGTGATGACGACGTTCGACCTGGACGAGTACGTCTACGCCGGGCTGCGGAACGGGGCGAGCGGGTTCCTGCTCAAGGACACCCCGCCGGATCATCTGGTGTCCGCGCTCCGGTCGGTCGCCTCGGGCGATGCCGTCGTGTCGCCGTCGGTGACGCGGCGGCTGCTGGACCGGTTCGTCGGCGGTGGCGGTCCGCTGCGCGACGAGGCCGAGCTGGACGTGCTGACCGAGCGGGAGCGCGAGGTGCTCGTGCTCATCGCGAAAGGACTGTCCAATGTGGAGATCGCGGAGAAGCTGTTCCTGTCCGAGGCCACGGTGAAGACCCACGTCGGCCGGATACTGGCGAAGCTGAACCTGCGGGACCGGGTGCAGGCGGTGGTGCTCGCCTACGAGACGGGCCTGATCCGCCCGGGCTCGGCGTGAACGCCCGCCCGCAGGATCGCCCCGATCGAATCGGCCTGGGCGAGCAGGTCCGGCAGCACCTCACTGGCCGTCATCCCGGCGCTGGTCAGCATCGCGGTCGCGTGCATCAGCGCGGTCGCCAGGATCGCACCGTCGAGGTAGGCGACGCCGTGCCGGTCCACCCCGCGAGTTCGCGGGCAGGCGACGACGACAGGGGCAGCGGTGACCGCCTCCCGGACGGTGGCCGCGCTCGTGGCGCCGCCGATCGTCCTGCCCGGCGTGCGGTTCCAGACGCCTAGCGGACGCCGTGGGCACCGGATCCCGGCATCGAGCGGGCGGAGTACCTCTTGTCGGTCGGGTGGACGGCCGCCCGCAGCTCCCGCGCCGCCTTGCGTGGCAGGGTGCGCGAGGCGATCTCCAGCACCTCGCGCATCCTGGACGGATCCTCCCGCTGGCAGCCCTCACAGGGGCAGTCCCCGGGGGCGTATCCGTGGAACGCCGCCCCTTCCGGTCGTCATCCCCCCATCACGCCAGTACCTCCGCCGACGTACGCGCACTCGACCCCGACCGGAAAGACGTCGAAGCTCAGGGGCGATTCAGGGTCATCACCGATCCCGCGCGCACGAAATTCGCGGGAGGCTACTACCGCAGTCGGGTGGGAAGTTCGGTCCACAGGATGACGCGCTCACGTACCCCGATCGGTCACCATGAGAGCCGCACGGGGAACAACAGGCTTTGACCAGGCAGGGGAGCAACCATGATAGAGGCACGCGGCCTCACGAAACGCTACGGCACAACGCTCGCCGTCAACGATTTGTCATTCGACGTCGCCCCGGGTGAAGTCACCGGTTTTCTCGGTCCGAACGGAGCCGGGAAATCGACCACCATGCGGATGATCCTGGGCCTGGACAATCCGACGAGTGGCCGGGTCACCATCGGCGGAAAGCGCTACACGGAACTGAAGAATCCACTCCGGACGGTCGGCGCGCTGCTCGACGCCAAGTGGGTCCACCCGAACCGGTCGGCGCGGGCGCACCTCGCCTGGATGGCGAAGTCGAACCACCTGCCGATGCGCCGCGTCGACGAGGTCCTGGAGATCGTCGGCCTGTCCACCGTCGCGAACAAGCGCGCGGGCGGGTTCTCACTGGGCATGTCGCAGCGGCTGGGCATCGCGGGCGCGCTGCTCGGCGACCCCGAGGTGCTGCTGTTCGACGAGCCGGTGAACGGACTGGACCCGGAGGGCATCCTCTGGATCCGCAAGTTCATGCACCGCCTCGCCGACGAGGGCCGCACCGTCTTCGTCTCCAGCCACCTGCTGTCGGAGATGGCGCTGACCGCCTCCAACCTCGTCGTGATCGGCAAGGGGAAGCTGATCTCGCAGAGCACCACGAAGGAGTTCGTGGCCCGCGCCAGCGAGAACACGGTCAAGGTCCGCAGCCCGCAGCTGGACAAGCTGCGCTCGCTGCTGCCCGCCGACAGCGCCGCCGACACCGACGACGGCATTCTGGTGTCCGGTTTGGACAGCGAGAAGATCGGTGAACTGGCCGCGGGCAACGGCATCGTGCTGCACGAGCTGAGCCCGCAGACCGGCTCGCTGGAGCAGGCGTTCATGCAGATCACCGGCGATTCGGTGGAGTACCACACCGGCCTGGAAGCCGAGGCCGCCCACACCCTCGCACCGGCCAACTAGGGGAGACGAACCATCATGACTTTGCTCGCCGTGGAACGGATGAAGCTCTTCACCACCCGCTCGCCGTGGTGGTGCGCACTGGTGGCGCTGGTGACCACGATCGGGTTCTCCGCACTGATCGTCGGCACCGCCGACGACGGCGAGTTCAGCGCCACCGTGGCCTCGACGCAGTTCGGCTACAGCTTCGGCATGGCCGTGATCATGGTGCTGGCGGCGCTCGCCGTCACCACCGAGTACCGGTTCGGCACGATCCGCACGACCTTCCAGGCGGTGCCCAACCGCGCCGCCGCGCTGGTCGCCAAGACGACCGTGGTGGCGCTGGCCGCACTGGTCATCGGCGAGCTGAGCGCGTTCGGCTCGTGGGGGCTGGCCACCCTGCTCAAGCCGGACGCCCCGCTCGCGCTGGACAGCGGCGCGGACTGGATCAACGTGGCCGGTGTCGGCGCGGTCTACGCGTTCGCTGCGGTGATCGCGGTGGCCGTGGGCATCCTGCTCCGCCACAGCGCCGGTGCCATCGCGCTGCTGCTGATCTACGCGCTCGCGGTCGAGGACCTGATCCGGCTCATTCCGAGCGTCGGTGACGACATCCACCAGTGGCTCCCGTTCAACGTGGCCAACAAGTTCCTCACCGGCGACGGCGCGTCGAACATGGGTCGCAACGTCGAAGCGGGGGCGCCGGTGTCGAGCGCGGTGCTGGGACAGGGCTGGTCGCTGGCCTACTTCGCGGCGGTCGCCGTCGCACTGCTGGCCATCGCGATCGGCACCGCGCGCAAGCGCGACGCCTGAGAAAAGGACCCACCACAGGGGAAAGGCTCCGGTGGGGACCGGAGCGGGGGTTGAAGAACGGCCCGGGCCACCATTCGGGGGGTGGCCCGGGCCTTCGCCTGTTTTCGCGCTCATCGATTGGACGGATGATGCGGTTACATCCCTCGGGTTAATAGCGCGTAAAGCTGGTGTGGTTGGCCTCACAGGAAGCGGACGCACCGTCTCTGACCAGGCATTCTGGAATCACCACGTCAGGAACCCCGATGGAGGTGACCCTTGACGGTGGACATCGATTCCGCAATCGCCGCCCCGCGCAGCGCAGCGCGTCCCCCCGCACTGGAACCGCTCGACGCGCTCGAATGGTCGCAGGCGGTGGAACTGCCCCGGATCGCGGCCACCGCGACCAGACCGGCGGAGATCCGCCGCGCGTGGATCCACCGCGGGCCGGAGAACGAGGTGCTCGCGTTGTTCCGCGCCGTCAGCGCGCGTGGCGAGATGATCCCGGCGCCGTGGTGGCTGCGGGCCCTCGCGGAGGGCAGGCTCGATTCGCGGGCCACCGGGTTCCGCATCGAGGACCGGATAGCCCAGCTGCTGTCCCGCCGCCCCGGCTGGGAGTACGTGCCGTGGGCCGCCGACGGCGAGTCCGGGTACTGGGAGTTCATGCCGTCGGAGAACGGCCGCTCCGGGCACAAGATCCCCACCACGATCCTGACCACCAGCCGCCACGACGGCTGGATCGACGTGCTGCCCGCCCACACCGGCACCACCCCCGAGCCGATCGCGGTCGCCGGTGTCGGCGGCCTGCGTTCCCGGTTGGGGGAGTTCGAGGCGGTCCGGTAGAGCGGATAACTTGGGCGGGTGGAGAGCGAGCAGCAACCCCGCCTGCGCAGCGTCGTCAGTTACGTGCAGCGCGGCGGCCGGATGACCGTCGGCCAGCAGCGTGCCTGGGAGCGGCAGTGGCCGGACCTCGGGCGCACCGTCGCCGAGCTGCCGTCCGGTCCGGTCGACTTCGCGAAGTGGTTCGGCCGCCCGGCGCCGGTGCTGCTGGAGATCGGCTCCGGCATGGGTGAGACGACCGCGCAGCTGGCGGCCGCCGAACCGGAGGTCAACTACGTCGCGGTCGAGGTGTACGAGGCCGGTCTCGGGCAGCTGATGCTGCGCGCGGAACGGCTCGGCCTGGAGAACCTGCGCCTGCTGCACGGGGACGCGGTGATCGCGCTGCGTGAGCACGTCGAGCCGGACTCGCTGTCCGGGGTGCGGATCTTCTTCCCCGACCCGTGGCCGAAGAAGCGCCACCACAAGCGGCGGCTGGTGCAGCCGGAGTTCGTCGGGCTGATCGCGTCGCGGCTCGCGCCCGGCGGGATCCTGCACCTGGCCACCGACTGGGAGCACTACGCCGAGCAGATGCTGGAGGTCTGCTCGGCGGAACGGCGGCTGCGCAACCGGTTCGACGACTGGGCGCCGCGGCCGGGCTGGCGCCCGGTGACCAAGTTCGAGCAGCGCGCCGACCAGGAGGGCCGCGTCAGCAGGGACCTGATCTTCGAACGGCGCTGACCGGCCGCCCCTCCCCCGACGAGGGGCGGCCGATCGGCTCACTCGTCGGCCAGCGGCTCCGCGCGGACCCGGTTGAGGGCGGGCGTGCACACCGACGCGGCCAGCACCGCCACCGCGAAGCCCAGCACGACCGGCGCGGCCAGCCACGGGCTGAGCACCGCCGACGCGTCCGCCCTGCTTTCCTGGATGATCGAGAACAACCCCAGCCCGGCGATCATTCCCAGAACACCCGATCCGATGGTGGCGACCAGCGCGGGCAGCGCGGCCTCCATCCGCAGCGCCCGTGCGAGCACCCGCGTCGGGGTTCCCGCCGCCATCAGCGCCCCGAACGTGCGGCGGCGGTCCATCACCGATCCGGCGGTCGCGATCGCGGCGCTGCATCCGGCCAGGATCGCCGCCACCGTCACGCCGATGACCGTGACCCGGCGCAGATCGCCGAGCTGGTCGCGCTGGTCGTTCAGGTACACGTCACGGCTGAACACGTTCGCCCCGCCCGCGGCGCCGACCAGCGCGGTCCGCACCGCCTCGTGGTTCTCCGGCGTGGTGTCGACGGCGACCCGGCCGTACTCGGGGGTGATCCCGGCGGGCAGCACGGCGGGATCGATCAGCAGCGGCAGGTACCCGTCGCCGTCCGACCGCACCAGCGGCTCGGTTTCCAGGCCCGGCGCGAACGGCACGCCCTCACCGTCGTAGGTCCCGGACACGTCGAACCCGCCCAGCGCGAGATGGTACGAGGAGTACACCCCGGGCCCCTGGCAGGTGTCCTCGACGCGGAACAGCTTCACCGCGTCGGCGCAGGAGACGACCAGGCCGGTGTAGGTGGACCCGTTCACCGACTTCACCGTCACCTCGGGCATCGCGACGGCACGGGCGGGCAGGTCGTACCGCGCGAGCGTCGCGTTGGTCCGCTCGGCGATCTCGGCCGATTCGTGCCCGGCCGCGTCCACGGACAGCACCGAATCGCGATAGGTCCCGCCGCCACCGCTCATCGCGTCGAAGCTGGGCATCAGCGTCAGCGCCATGGAGCCGGTGAACACCGCGAGCACGACCCCGGCGGAGGCCCGGTAGGCACCGCGCGGATCGTTGCGCAGCCGCCGCCCGGCCAGCAGCGCGGACGGCTTGCGCCAGCGGCTCACGAAGAACCCGCCGATCACGGCCGTCACGTACGGGCCGACCAGCATGGCCGACGCGATCATCAAGGCCAGGCCGAGCAGGACCAGGTTGACGTCGTTGCCCTCGTTGATGGCGAAGAAGAAGAACAGCGCGGTCGCCGGCAGGGAGAGCAGCCGCCACCACCGCAGCGGCTTCGGCGTGTGCTGCACGACCGCCCCGACGGGGTTGCCCACCACGCGCCGCAACCCCAGCACCGCGGCGAGCACGACCAGCACCGGCACCACGACCAGCACGAACACCGTCAGACCCAGCGGCACCCGGAAATCACCGGCGAGCCACGTCCCACCGTCCCACGGCACGAACCGCGCCAGTGACCACAGCAGCGGCGAGGCCGCCCAGCCGATCAGCGCGCCCGCGATCGCCGCGATGCCGGTCTCCGCCGCGGTGATCGCCACGACCTGGCGCGGCGTCGCGCCCGCCAGGCGCAGGGCCGCCAGCCGCTGCTCACGGCGGGCCGCGATGAGCCGCGCCGACGACGCGACCAGCACCAGGCTCGGCACCAGCAGCACCACCACACCGACACCGGACAACAGGGTCAGCAGCGTGTCGACGGACGCGCCGGACGGCGGCACGAACCCGGCCCGCTCGTTCGCGGTCGAGGGCATGTCCTCCGGCGCGTGCCCGACGAGCGCCACCATCTGGTCCGGGAACAGCAGTGCGTCCTCACCGAGCGTGCCGGCGATCGTGCCGGGGAACCGGTCGGCCAGCTGGGACACCGGGAGGTCGTTGATCGCCCGGTACAGCTCCGGCGACACCAGGACCTCGCCCGGTGCGGGGAACTTCGGCACCCCGGCGGGCAGCTCGATCCCGTCCCGCAGCGCGGCGACGTCGATGCGGTCGATCTGCCTGCCGTCGGCGAAGTCGGTGGTCGAGGCGATCGACAGGGTCGGCGCGCCACCGACGGAGCTGCCGTACTCCTCCTGCCACACGGCACGCTCGGCGCGGGCCTGCGTGGCGTAGGGCAGGCTCAGCAGCAGGAGCACCAGTCCCGTGGCCACCGCGACCCCCACCGCGGTGAGCAGGGTGGCGGTCCGGGTGCGGCGGTCGGCCCGCAGCACCTTGAACGCCAGCTTGACCGGGATCACGAAAGCACCCCCACCTGCTCCGCGATCCGCCCGTCCCGGATGGTGACCGTGCGCGGGAGCGAGGCGGCCAGTTCCACGTCATGCGTCACGATGACCACCGCTGTACCCGCGTCCGATGCCGCGACCAGCAGGGCGTCCATGGTGTCCTTGCCGGTGCGCGTGTCCAGCGCTCCGGTCGGCTCGTCGGCGAAGATGACCTTCGGCCGGTGCGTGAGCGCGCGGGCGATCGCGACCCGCTGCGCCTGACCGCCCGACAACTCACCCGGCCGGGCCCCCTCCCGGCCCCGCAGCCCGAGCCGGTCCAGCCACTCCCGCGCCGCGCCGATGGCCTCGCCCCGGCGCGCTCCGCCGAGGAGCATCGGCAGCGCCACGTTCTCCTCGGCGGACAGTTCGGCCACGAGCATCCCCTGCTGGAACACGAAGCCGAACTCGGTGCGCCGCAGTTCGCTGCGCTTGGTCTCGGACAGCTGCTCGATGCGCTGACCGTTCAGCGTGATCTCGCCGCCGTCCGGCCGCAGGATCCCGGCGAGCACGTGCAGCAGTGACGTCTTGCCGGAACCGGACGGGCCGACCACCGCGAGCGCCTCCCCGGCGTGGATGTCGATGTCCACTCCGGCCAGCGCGAGCTGCTCGCCGTACCGCTTGACCAGACCACGGCCCGCCAGCACGACACTCCCTTGTGGAGTCATGAACGTTCCCCTTTCGGTGTTCCCGCACAGCAGGTTCACAGGCGCGACCGGGTGGGCGTATCGGCCGATCGGCCGATACCGGGTGGCCGGGCGGCCAAGGTGCGCAGACCTGCGGATCCTCTACCGTCACGGTGTGCCGTTCTCCGATCGCGTGTCCTCGGCCTGGCGTTGGCTGGGGCTCGAAGGCGCGCTCCTGCTCGCCGCCTTCCTGGTCGATCTCGCGGTCGTGCTGCCCGCCGCCGCCGACTCGCTCGGACCGCGCGGGCGCGACCTCCTGCTGCTGCCCGGGATGATCGCGCTGGGCGCGTGCGCGCTGTGGGCCCGGAAGCGCCCGGCGGTCGCGGTGTTCGCCGGGGCGGCGACGCTGTTCGCCTCGACCTTCCTGATCCGCGTGACCGACGCGGCGGCCTACACGACGTTGCTGAGCAACGTGTCGCTGAGCGAGACCGTCGCCGGGCTGGAGCTGGTGTTCTTCTGCGTCCGGCGGGTGCGGCCGGCGGAGGCGGTGGTCGGCACCGGAACCCTCGTGCTCGGCGGTCTGTTCGCGGCCGTCTACCGCAACGGCTCGGGCACGAGCGGCCTGAGCCAGACGCTGCTGCTGGGGTTGGTGCTGCTGGTCGTGACGGTGGGCGCCGGGATGCAGTTCCGGCGCGGGCCGGGGCCCCGCAAGGACAGCGCGGTGCGTGACCTCGTCCGCGAGCAGTGGCCGCTGATCGGTGTGCTGAGCCTGCCGTTGTTCCTGGAGCTGTACCAGGTCCTGGACTCCGACATCAGGACGCTGCCCGCGATGCTGTGCTCGGTCGCCGCGGCGGCGGCCACGGTGTACGCGACCCGGCGCCCGTTGCGGGCAGGTCTCATCCTCGCGGCCGTCATCGTCGCCACCGCGCCCGCGCTGTGGGTCGCGTCGCGCCAGTACCTGAGGGCCATGGGTGTCCTGCCGTTCACCGAGATCGCGGCCGGGATCATCGTGGTGGTCCTGCTGGTGCGGCACGTGGAGCCGAAGCGGGCGTGGGGCACGATCGGGCTGCTGTCGGGGGCGGTCGCGTTCACCACGCTGGCCGGGATGGCCACCGGCAACAGCAGGCTGGGGATCAGGGACCTGCGGGACCTGGTCATCGCCGCGGTCCTGGTGCTCGGCATCTCGGTGGCGTGCGGCCTGTACTTCCGGGCCCGCGACTCGGAGCGCCGCAAGGTGGTCGAGGCCGCGGTGTCCGACGCGCAGAACTCCGAGCGGATGGCGCTGGCCAGGGAGCTGCACGACCTGGTCGCGCACCACGTCACCGGCATCATCGTGCAGGCGCAGGCGGCGAAGGTGATCGCCGACCAGAACCCGAAGGTGGCGTTGGAGGTCATCGAACGCATCGAGGTGGCCGGCACCGAGGCGATGACCGCGATGCGCCGGCTGGTCGGCAGCATGCGCGCGGGCGGGGACGTGGTCACCGACCAGGCCACCATGGACCTGGACGCGGACCTGCGGCGCCTGGCCGAGCGCGCGCAGGTGCCGGTCGACGCCGAGGTGCGGGTGCCGAAGAACCTGCCGCAGGAGGTGTCGCGCTCGGCGCTGCGCCTCGTGCAGGAGTCGCTGACGAACACCCGCAAGCACGCCGCCGGGGCGACGCGGGTCCGCCTGCTCGCCGAGGTGCGCGACGGCGAACTGCACATCCGGGTGGCCGACGACGGCCGACAGGTGGTGACGCGACCGGCGGGCGGGTCGGGAGGCTACGGTCTCGTCGGGATGCGCGAGCGGGTCGAGCTGTTGCACGGCCGTCTCGCCGCGGGCCCGGCACCGGACGGGGGCTGGGTCGTGGAGGCGTGGCTGCCGGTGGAGGAAGAAGCTTGATTCGCGTACTGATCGCCGACGACCAGAGCATGGTGCGGATGGGGTTCCGGATGATCCTCGACGCGCAGGACGACATCGAGGTCGTCGCCGATGTCGAGGACGGTGTCGCGGCCGTGACGAAGGCCCGCGAGCTGCGGCCGGACGTGTGCCTGCTGGACATCCGCATGCCCGGCCTGGACGGTTTGGAAGTCACCCGCCAGCTGGCCGGGCCGGAGGTGGCGGACCCGTTGAAAGTGGTCGTGGTGACCACGTTCGACCTGGACGAGTACGTGCACACCGCGCTGCGCAACGGCGCGAGCGGTTTCCTGCTCAAGGACGCGGGCCCGGCGCTGCTGATCGAGGCGATCCGGGCCGCTGACCGCGGGGACGCGCTGGTGTCGCCGCAGGTGACGGTGCGCCTGTTGAAGCACTTCGAGGGTGCGTCGGCCCGGCGGTCGGTGGAGCCACCGAAGGAACCGTTGACCGCACGCGAACTCGACGTCGTCAAGGCCGCGGCCCGTGGCCTGACGAACACCGAAATCGGGGCCGAGCTGTACATGTCACTGTCGACGGTGAAGACCCATCTCGCGGCGGTGCAGGGCAAGGTCGGGGCGCGCAACCGCGTGGAGATCGCTGCGTGGGCCTGGCGCAGCGGGCTGATGGACTGACTGACGGACACGTGATCCAGCACATCGTTCGCCCGCTCGCCGCGGCGCAGGACCTGGCCACGAAGCTCGAACCGCTTCTGCCGCGCTGACGCACTTCTCCGCCCGGCCGGGCAACGGTCTCGGCTCCCTGGCCGCCGTCGGATGCCGGAGCCCTAGAATCGTGGGATGCCGCAGCGTTTCCGTGCCCCTGTCGTCCTTCCCTGCGATCCCGGCTGTTCGGTCATCCGCGACGGCGTGATCGACGTCGGGGACGACGGGCGGATCACCTACTGTGGTCCGGCTGCCGCCGCGCCCGGCCAACTCCCGGCGACCGAGCTGACCGGGATCCTGCTGCCCGGCCTGGTCAACGCGCACGCGCACAGCCCGATGACGCTGCTGCGCGGCATGGGCGGTGACCTGCCGCTGCTGCGCTGGCTGCACGAGATCATCTGGCCGGCCGAGGCGAAGCTGCGTGCCGACGACGTGCGCGCCGGGATGGTGCTCGGCTCGGTCGAGATGCTCCGGCACGGGGTGACCACCAGTGCGGAGATGTACTTCTTCGCCGAGCAGATGGCCGAGGCGGTGCTGGACACCGGTGCCCGCGTCGTGCTCGGTGGGCCGATCATCGACCTGCCCGGCATCGACTGGCGGCGCATGATCGAGGCCACCGACCGCTGGATCGACACCGACGGCCTGCGGTTCGGGCCGGGCGAGCGCGTCGAGGTGTCCTACGCCCCGCACTCGGCGTACATGTTGCCGCCCGAGGCGTTGCGGCACGTGACGGAGTCGGCGGCGGAGCGGGGCGCGCTGGTGCAGATCCACGTCGCGGAAGCGGCCGACGAGGACGCCAAGCAGCGCGCCGAGCACGGGTCGGTGCCGCGGCTGCTCGACGAGGTCGGCATGCTGCGCGGGCGGACGCTCGCCGCGCACGCGGTGCACCTGTCCGATGAGGACATCGCGTTGTTCGCCGCGCGGGGGACCGGTGTGGCGCACTGCCCCGGCTCCAACGCGAAGCTGGCGTCCGGGATCGCGCGCCTGACGGACCTGCGTGCGGCCGCCGTGTCCGTCGGACTGGGCACGGACGGCCCGGCCAGCAACGACGACCTCGACCTGTGGGAGGAGGTCCAGCTCTCCGCGATGCTCGCCCGACTGTCCACACAGGACTCGACCGCGCTGCGCGCCGCGGACGCGCTGCTGCTGGCCACCCGCGGCGGGGCGGACGCGCTCGGCCGCGACGACATCGGCGCGCTGGAAGCCGGACGCTGGGCCGATTTCGTGCACGTCGACCCGGACGGCCCCGCGTTCGCGACCGGTTTGGACGAACCGGACGAGCAGGTGGTTTCCAACCTGGTGTGGGCGTCGGGCTCCCGGCAGGTGCGGGACGTGTGGGTGGCCGGTGAGCAGGTCGTCGCGGGCGGGGAGACGGTGCGAGTGGACCGCGGCAAGGCCCAGGCCGGTGCGCGTGAGGCGGCGAGCCGGTTGCGTGGCTGACGGAACGGGCAGAAGATGATCTTCGCGGCTGGTTAACCCGTTCTCCGTCGTGCCTTCATCTCGCGTTCCGCGGAGCGGGTTTCCATCGGGGACGTGTGGGGAGCACTCGACGCCGAGCCCTCCAGCCTGGACAGGGCTACCGGACATCTCGGCGAAATTCTGACCAAACTGGACACCAGGGCACTCGATGACGTGGTGCCGAGCGTCGACGTCTACGGTGACGCCGCGCTGACGAGCAAGGTGCGGGACTTCGCGGACCTCGCCCGGATCGCGGCGACGGCGCTGCGGGAGCGGGTCGGCCTGACGGGTTCCGCGCTGCAGGACACGGCGATGTTGTTCCGCGGCATGGAACTCGACAACGAGGCCGCCATCCGCCGGGCCGGGCGGTGAGCGCCGGACTCGGTTCCACTGACGATCCGCGGGCACTGGTGCCCGGCGCGCCGGAGACGATCGTCGAGCACGTCCGGACCCTGCTGGACCAGGCGGGGCAGTTCGAAGGTGTCGGCGCGACGCTGTCCGGCTTCGGTGTGCCGGGCTGGCAGGGTGCCGCGTCGGACGCGTTCGGTGAGCTGATCGAGTGGCTGCCGCCGCAGTGGCTCAAGGCCGCGGACAGCCTGTCCTCCGCCGCGAGCGGTCTGACCCACTACGCCGACACCCTGCGCTGGGCCCAGGACCAAGCCGGGGAGGCGATCGAGCTGTGGCACGAGGGCGAACGCGCCTTGGACCGGGCCGCCGAGACGGCCGCCGAAGAAGCCGTGGAGGCCGCCGCGCAGGCCGAGCAACTGCGGCAGCAGGGCGAGCAGCTCCGGCAGCAGGCGCGCGACGTCCTCGACCGGGCCCGTGACCAGCTCGAACGCCAGGCCCTCGACGCCGCGCGCCTGATCGGCACGATCGGTGCCGTCACCGACGGGGCGATCGCCGGGCTGGTCGAGGCGATCGCCGTCGGCTGGGACGCCACCGGCAGCTCGTCGGTCGCGACCGGGGAGATCGGCAGCAGGTTCATCCCCGCCGAGCACGGCAAACTCGGCCGCTACCGCCAGTACGCCTACCTCCTGCACCAGGTCGCCGAAGGGAAGCTCACGAAGGGCGACCTGACGCTGACCGGCAAGTTCGAGACGATGATCGGCACCGAGAACAACTTCCAGGCCGTCCTCAACAAGACGGGCCTGAACGTCGAGCTCGAGTCGATCACCGGTATCCGGTCCACCGCCACCGGCCGCGCCGACTGGGGACCGCTCGGGCTCGACGGCAAGGCCGAGGGCACGTTCGGCACCCGCGGCCGCGCGGGGCTCAAGCTCGGCAAGGACGGTCTCGACGCGAAGGCCGGGGTCTTCGCCGGAGCGCGCGGAAGCGTTCGCGGAGCCGCCGACATCGGCGGGGTCGGGGCGGGCGCGACCGCGGAGGGCTGGGCAGGCGTCGGCGCGGAGGCCGGGCTCAACCTCGGCAAGGGGGAGGACGGCAAGTTCCACATCAAGGGCAACGCGGGCCTGGCGGTCGGGCTCGGCGGCGAGATCGGGTTCGACCTGCAGATCGACGCCGGGAAGGTCGCCGACACGGCGAAGTCGGCCGGTCACGCGATCGGCAACGGCATCGAGGCCGCCGGAGAGAGCATCCAGGACTTCGGTGAGGGTGTGCAGGACGTCGGGAAGTCGATCAAGGGGTTGTTCGGATGACACTGCCCGTTCCGGTCCACTTCGGACTGCCCGACGGCTGGGAGCCGGTGGCGGCCGGGGACGTGCCGTTCGCCGCCATGCGGTCGCCGACCGCGGGGATCATGCTGACCGGCGGGGTGTGGCCCACGGCCGTCCCGCTGGCGGAGGTGGCCGCCGAGGCCGTGGCGGACCTGCGCGAGACCGCGCCGGAGGTGACCGTGCTCAGCGGTGACACGATCGCGGACGGCGGCTACGTGCAGGAGCTGCGGTTCACCGTCGACGACGAGATGCTCGTGCGCAGCGAGGTCTACCTGGTGATGGGTGCGGGGCGGGAGCAGCGCGCGGTGGTGCGCGCCGCGCTCACCTGCACCGACGCCGAGTTTCCCGCGCTGGCGGACGACTTCCGGTCGTTCGTCGGTTCGCTCGGCCCCGACGTCTAGTGCGGGCGGGGCCGGACGGAGATGTCGGTGAGGTGGGCGTCCGGGCTGGCGGTGACGGCGGAGAGGACCGCCGCGGCGACCGAGTCCGGCCGGAGGTAGTCGCCGGGCGTGTAGTCCTTGCCCTGCCCCACGACGATCGTCTGCTGCATGTCGGTGTCGGTGCGGCCGGGGTAGACCGAGGTGACCCGGATGCCCGGCTCCTCCGCACGCAGCGCGTCGGCGAAGGCGCGGACCGCGTGCTTGCTCGCCGCGTACGGTCCCCAGCCGGCGCGCGCGGCCAGCCCCTGGCCGGAGTTGATGACGACGACGTGCCCGTGCGCGGCCCGCAGCGCGGGGAGCAGCAGGCGGGTCAGCTCGGCCACCGCGATGACGTTGACCTCGAAGTTCGCCCGCCACGCCGACGGTGCGGCGGATTCGATCGTGCCCAGTTCGGCGGTGCCGGCGGAGTGCACCAGCACGTCCAGCCGGTCGATGCCGGTGACCGCCGCGCGGACGCCGTCGAGATCGCTCAGGTCCACCTGCCACGGCTCCGCGCCGGGCGATTCGACGGCCTGCTCGGCCAGCGCGTCGACGTCCCGCCCGCCGAGCAGCACGCGGTGGGTGGGGGCGAGCGCGCGGGCGACGGCGGCACCGATCCCGCGCGAGGCACCCGTGACGAGGGCGAGGGGACTTTCCGGCATGCCCCTACGTTAGGTGGTTGATCCCGACTCGCTGGAGGAACCCGTGCCGCAGGCCACCGACACCCGGCGGGCTCGCCATGCGCGGGTTTCCGAAGCGTTGGCACAGCTCGGCGACCGCCAGCTGACCGCGCTGCTGGGTGAAGCCCGGCCGCTGGGCTCGGGCATCGGCGGCACGACGTGGCTGGCCGAAGTCGACGGCGTGCCGGTGTTCGTGAAGCGTGTCGCGGTCACCGCCGTGGAGCTGGAGAAACCCGCGCTCGACAGCCGACCTGTACGGCCTGCCGACGTGGGCGCACTACGGGGTCGGCTCGGCGGGCGGTGGGGCCTGGCGCGAACTGGCGGCGCACGTCATGACCAGCGAGGACGTGCTCTCCGGCGGAGGTGGGAACTTCCTGCTGCTCTACCACTGGCGGATCCTCGGCCGCGGCCCGCGGCAGGCGGTGAGCGCCGCCGAGCGGGAGGAAGCCGTCGCGTTCTGGCACGACCACACCGGGGTCCGCCGGAGGCTGGACGCGCTGGCCGAGTCGGCCGCCGATCTCGTGCTGTTCCTCGAACACGTGCCGCATGACCTGCACACGTGGATGCACGAGGACGCCTGCGGAATGGTCGAGCGGGACCTGACGGCGATCGCCCGGTCGCTGCGCCGTCTCGGGTTGTGGCACTTCGACGCCCACTTCCGCAATCTGGTGACCGACGGTGAGCGGCTCCACCTCACCGACTTCGGGCTGGCCTCCAGCACGCGCTTCCGGCTCACCATGGACGAACGGCGGTTCCTGGACGATCACGTGCGGCATGACGAGTGCTACCTGCTCGCGCACCTGGTGAACTGGATCGTGCGCGAGCTGGGCGGCGTCGGCGACGTCCGGGCGCGCAATGACGCCATCCGCACCGGCGTGCTCCCGTCACTGCCGCCGGAGGCGGAGGCGATCGTCCGGCGGCACGCCCCGGTCGCCGCGGTCGTGAACGACTTCTACTTCCGCCTGCACACCGAGAGCCGCCGGGTGCCGTTCCCGCGTAACGAGATCGAGGACGCACTGGCCGGATCTTGACGAACCACCCGAACTGGCATGCAATGCGGGCCATGACGAGGACGATCTCCGAAGGTGACCGCGTGCTGCGCAAGGTCGCGCTGCGGATCATGCCGTTCCTGGCCCTGCTGTACTTCGTGAACTACCTGGACCGGGTCAACATCGGTTTCGCCGGGCCGAACGGGATGAACAAGGAGCTGGGCCTGTCCGCGACGGCCTTCGGGTTCGCCTCCGGCATCTTCTTCCTCGGCTACCTCACGCTCGAAGTACCCAGCAACCTCGCGCTGCACCGCTTCGGCGCACGGCGCTGGCTCGCCCGCATCATGATCACCTGGGGCATCCTCGCGACGATCCTCGCGTTCGTGCCCAACCCGACGACCCTGGTGATCATGCGGTTCCTGCTCGGCGTCGCCGAGGCGGGCTTCTTCCCCGGCATCATCCTGTACCTGACGTACTGGTTCCCGGCGGCGCAGCGGGCGAAGGCGGTCGCGTTGTTCATGGCCGCCGTGCCGGTGTCCTCGGCGATCGGGTCCACCGTGTCCAGCCTGCTGATCGCGAACGGGCACGGCGTCTTCGGGCTGTCCGGGTGGCGGTTCATGTTCCTCGTCGAGGGCATCCCGGCGATCCTGCTCGCCTTCGCGACCTGGTTCTACCTCACCGACCGGCCCGAGCAGGCGAAGTGGCTCACCGACGACGAGCGGCGCTGGCTGACGACCGAAATGGACAACGAGCGCCGCGCCACCGAGGCCGAGCACCACTGGCCGCTGCGCAAGGCGCTGACCCACCCGCGCATCCTCGGGCTGGCCTTCGTCTACTTCGCCATCGCCTACGGGCTCTACGCGCTCGGGTTCTTCCTGCCGACGATCATCGCCGGGTTCGGGGCGGAGTTCGGGACGAAGCTGTCGACCGTGCAGGCCGGGCTGGTGACCGCGATCCCGTACGTCATCGCCGCGGTCGTGATGGTGTTCTGGGCGCGGCACGGCGACCGCACCGGCGAGCGGAAGTGGCACGTCGCGCTGCCGATGGTCGTCGGCGGCGTGGCCATCCCGATCGCGCTCTACCTGGGCAACCCCTACGCGGCGATGGTCGCGGTCACGATCTGCGCGGTCGGGGTGTGCGCGGCGCTGCCGACGTTCTGGGCGCTGCCCCCGACGTTCCTGTCCGGCGCGGCGGCCGCGGGCGGCATCGCCCTGATCAACTCGCTGGGCAACATCTCCGGCTTCGCCGCGCCGTACGTGACCGGCTGGCTGCGGGACCTGACGGGCACGCAGCGCACCGGACTGTGGGTCGTCGGCGCCTGCATGGTCGCCGGCGCCCTCGTCGCGATCGCGCTGGGTGCCCGTCCCCGGTCAGACCGCTAGCGGCGCTTCTTCCACACCGAGACGATGGCAGGGCGCGGCAGGTTCGAGCCGCCGTCCGGCCAGTGCGACTCCGGGTTCTCGACCGTGCCGCCCTCGCCGGGGTGCTGCACGGCGACGGTCACGAAGTCGGCCGTCACGTTGGGGCCGCAGGTCTCCGCGCCGACCGGCACGGTGAGGAACTGCTTGACCTGACCGCGGTTCGGGCCGTCGGTGGGCACCGCGAACAGGCCGTCGTTCGTGCCCAGCGCGTTGCCGTCCGTGGAGATCCACAGGTTGCCGTACGGGTCGAACGCGACGTTGTCCGGGCAGGAGATCGGGCTGACCTGGTCCTTCGGGAACCCGCCGAAGTAGGTGTCGGCCGTGGCCGGGTCACCGCAGACCAGCAGCAGGCGCCAGGAGAACTTCAGCGACGCGGCGTCGCCCTTGTCCTCCTCCCACTCCAGCACGTGACCGTTCTTGTTGCCCACGCGCGGGTTGGGCTCGTCCACACCGGCCTTGCCCGCCGCGCCGCGGTCGGTGTTGTTGGTGAGCGCGGCGTAGATGCGGCCGTTGACCGGGTTCGGCTCGATGTCCTCGGGACGGTCCATCTTGGTCGCGCCCGCCTTGTCGGCGGCCTGGCGCGTGAAGACGTAGACCTCCTCGGCGGTGAAACCGTCCACGAAGGACTTGTCGCCGCTGACCAGCGGGATCCACTCGCCGGTGCCGTCGAACTCGCCGTCGGCGGGGAGCTTGCCCGTGCCGTCGATCTCGCTCGCCGGGCTGTCGCCGGTGAACTTGCCGACGTAGAGCGTGCCCTCGTCGAGCAGGGCCGAGTTGTGCCGGCGGGCGTAGGCGCTGGTGCCCTTCTTGTACTTGCCCTTCGACACGAACTTGTAGATGTACTCGAAGCGCTCGTCGTCACCCGAGTACACGGCGACGCGGCCGTCCTTGGTGATCTTGACGTTGGCGGCCTCGTGCTTGAAGCGGCCCAGCGCGGTGTGCTTGACGGGCGTCGAGTTCGGGTCGTTCGGGTCGATCTCGACGACCCAGCCGAACCGGTTGACCTCGTTCGGCTCCTGCGGCACGTCCCAGCGCTTGTCGAAGCGCTCCCACTTGCGCGTCGTGGTGCCCTTGCCGATGCCGTAACGGGTCAGGCGGGCCTGCTCGACCGGGTCGGTGACCTTCTCCGAGTTGGCGAAGTACTGGTGGAAGTTCTCCTCACCGGACAGGACCGTGCCCCAGGGGGTGACGCCACCGGCGCAGTTGTTCTGCGTGCCGCGCACCTTCGTGCCGGTCGGGTCGGCGGAGGTCTTCAGGTACTTCGAACCGGCGGCCGGGCCACGCACCTCGAAGGTGGTGTCCAGGGTGATGCGGCGGCCGTAGCGGCTCGGGATCACTTCGAGCCCGCCGCGCAGGCGGCGCACGACCTGCACGACGGACAGGCCGTGGGCGGCCCAGCCGATCTTGACCTGCTCCTCGGTGGGGTTGTCCTCGTCGTACTGGCCCGCCGGGAACATCTGCGTTTCGGTCGTGTACTCGTGGTTGACGACCATCAGGTAGCGCCAGCCGAGCGAGTCCTGCGGGATGAGACCCACGAAGTCGTTGTTGTAGCCGAACTGCTTGGCCTGCGCGGACGCGGTCTGCCGGTCCCGGTCGAACCTCGGCGCGCCCCACACCACCGGGTCGCCCCAGCGGATCACGACGTTGCTCTCCCAGCCGTCCGGGATGGTGACCGCGTCGGCCGTGTTCGGCGCGACGGGGGTGAAGTCGGTGCCGGGCACCGGGCGGCCACCGTTGCCGTGGCCGTGGCCGTGGCCGTGACCCGCCAGCGCGGGCGGCACGGCGGCGGAGGCGGTGGCCCCGCCGCTCATCGCGGCGAACGCGCCAGCGGTGGCGGCCATGACAGCGCCGGCCTTGAAGGCACCACGGCGGGACATGCCCTTGACGACGTCACCGAAGTACTCGTTGGACGAGGAGTTGGGCGCCTCGTGGGCGCACTGGTTGCCGCAGCGGTAGACACACGTGGTCGCGGCCCGGCCGCTCGGGTGGGTAAGGAGGGGCAGCAAACGCCCGGGGGTGAAGGACACCTGGTCTCCAGTCACTCAGTCAGGGGAAACGCTCGTGACGTTAAGCGACGGAGGCCAGGCGTCCTCAAACTACAGGTAAACAGAGATCAAAGCTCTTCTCCGACCAGGGCCGCTTCGGCGGGCACTCGGTGCGGATCGGTGCTCTTCGTCCGGATTGCGAGCAAACCACCGGCCAGCACGCACAGAATCGCGGCGATGACGAACGGGGCGTGCTCCGACCCGAGCCATTCGGCGACGTGCCCGACGAGGGTGGCCGCGACCGCGCCGCCGAGCCAGCGGCAGAAGTTGTAGCCCGCGCTGGCCACCGGTCGCGGCGCGTCGCTGATCGACATCGCGGTCCCGGTGAACAGCGTGTTGAGCAGGCCCGAGACCAGCCCGGACACGATCACGCCGACCACGACCACCGGCTTGCTCGGCACCACCAGCACCACCATCAGGACGGCGTACCCGAGCACCGACACCACGGTCGCGTGCCGCTCGCCCAGCTTCCCGGCGAGCTTCGGCGCGAGCACCACACCGGCCACCGCGACGCACAGGCCCCAGCCGCAGAAGATCAGCCCGACCGCGACGGCGCTCCAGTCCAGCACGAACGGCGTCCAGGCCAGCACCGTGAAGAACGCGGCGGTGTAGAACGCCGAGCCGATCGAGGTGCGCAGCAGACCGCCGTGCTTCAGCGCGCGCAGCGGGTCGAGCAGCTTGATCGGCGCTCGTTTCTCGTGTTTGTCCCCGGCCAGGAAGATCGAGCACAGCGCGAGCGCGGCGGCCATCAGCACCGCGGTGCCGACGAACGGACCGCGCCACGAGATGCTGCCGAGCAGGGCGCCGAGCAGCGGGCCGACGGCCAGTCCGACACCGAGCGCGGCCTCGTACAGCAGGATCGCGCCGGACTGCCCGCCGGTGGCGGCGCCGACGATCACCGACAACGCGGTGGCGATGAAGAACGCGTTGCCCAGCCCCCACACCGCACGCAGGGCGACCAGCTGCTCGATCGAGCCCGCAGCGGCACACAGCGCGGTCGCGATCACGATCAGCGTCAGTCCGGTGAGGACCGTCCGTTTCGGTCCGAACTTCGCACTCGCCGCGCCGGTGACCAGCATGGCGATCACCTGCACGCCGAGGTAGGACGAGAACAGCAGCGTGACCTGGGACGGCGTGGCGTGCAGCCCCTCGGCGATGGACAGCAGGATCGGATCGACCAGCCCGATTCCCATGAACGCGATGACGGCGGCGAACGCCGTGATCCACACCTGCTTGGGCTGGCCCTTGAGCGCGTCCAGCAGGCTCCCGTGTTGGTTGCTCATCCGAGCAACTCCTCCTTCTTGACCGGATCGATGAGCCTCCGCAGGGCCGGCAGCGCCGCGTCGATCGCGTCACGGTCGGCCGGATCCAGGGCGGTCAGGCGCTCGCGCAGGAACTCCTCGCGCGCGACGACCAGCTCCTCCACGTACCGCACGCCGGCCTCGGTGGCCTCGATCAGCACCGCGCGGCGGTCGTCCGGATCGGGCCGCCTGCTGACCAGGCCGAGCCGTTCCAGCCTGCGGACCAGGTCCGTCATGGACGGCTGCCGCACGCCTTCCAGCTCGGCCAGAGCGCTCATCCGGCGTGGTCCGTGGAGGGCCAGTTCGCTCAGCACGGATCCCTGGGTCAGGGAGAGCTGGTGCTGCGGGGTCAGCCGCCGGACCACGTAGTACAGCCGGAAGACCAGCGGGCGCAGCTCGTGCGCGAGCTCTGCTACTCCTGGGTTCACTTAGCTATCCTAAGCTTTTTTGCTTAGAATAGCTAAGTTAGTCGGCTCACAAATCGGTCAGATCAGGCTACCGGGGTGTCGCAGAGCGCGGAGTCGACGACCTTCCAGCGGTCGTTCGCGTGCTCGCCGGTGACGAAGGTGTTCGTCACCACCGCCGCGCGCCTGCCGTCGTCGGTGGCGAAGGTCGCCGAGCTGTACCCGGGAACGGTGCCGGCATGACCCCATGCCGCACCGCCGCAGGTGAGGTCCATCCGGATCAACCCGAGGCCGTAGCTCAGCCCGTCCCCGAGGTCGGACGGCACCGTCGCCCGCATCTCGGCCCGCGCCGCCGCCGACATCACCCTGCCGTCGGCGAGCGCCTGCATGAACTCCGCCAGTTCCTCCTCGGTCGAGACGACGGCGCCCGCGGTGGCCCAGGGTGTCGTGTCCGCGATGGTCACGTCGGTCCAGAAGTAGAACGGCCCCAGCCGTCCGCCGGAGTAGCCGTGCGCGTACGGCGCCTCGAGCCCGGTTTCGGCGGCGGCCGGATACTTCGTGCGGGTCAGGCCGAGCGGCTGGACGATCCGGGTGTTGACGGCGTCGGCGGCCGACGTGCCGGTGACCTGCTCGATCAGCATGCCCAGCACGTGGTAGCCGACGTTCGAGTACGACCAGCCGGTGCCCGGCGCGAACAACGGCGGCTGGGTCAGCCCGGCTCGCACCAGCTCCGCGAGCCGGAAGGTGCCGTCCGGGTCGCGCTGCGCGCCGCTCACGTCGCGCGCGATCCCGCTGGTGTGCCGCAGGAGCTGGCGCACGGTGATCGCGTTGCCGTCGTAGCCGTTGCCCTGCACCACGCCGGGCAGGTAGGTCTCGATCGGCTCGTCCAGCACGATCCGGCCCTCGTCGACCAGCTGCAGCACCACGGCCGCGACGAACGTCTTGGTCTGACTCGCGGCGCGGAACTGGTCACCGGCCTGGATCGGCCGAGTGGAGATCGTCGAGTTGATTCCCTTGTGCAGTTCCCACGTGCCGGTGCGGTTCCCGGCATACACGGCCGCGCCCGGACCGCCGTTGGCCTGGTAGGTGTCGAGCAGAGCCTGGGTATCGGCGTGAGCGGCGGGCTGGGCGGACACCGGCGCGGCCAGCGCCACCGACGCCGTGGCGGCGGCGAGCGCCACCGCCACCTTCGAAAACCTGGTCACGGAGCTTCCCCTTTCCGCGGCGGCCCCGGTGGCCCCCACCCGCCGGATCCTGCGGGCGTGCGGTGACATCGCGATGAAACACGTAGGGTTCGACGCATGGACGCGGTGGTTTTCGACCTCGACGGGGTGCTCGTCGACTCCGAACAGACCTGGGACGAGGTGCGCCGCTCGGTCGTGGCCGAATACGCGGGCAGCTGGACCGCCGGGGCGACCCGCGCGATGCAGGGGATGAGCACCCCGGAGTGGGCGCGGTACCTGGTCGAGAAGCTCGGCGCGCGGCTGACGCCGGAGCGGATCGCCGAGGTCGTGATCGACGGGATGGCCCAGCGCTACGCGGGCGGCCCGCCGGTGCTGCCCGGCGCCGCCGAGGCCGTGCGCGCGGTCGGGCAGCGCTTCCCCGTGGCGATCGCCAGCTCGTCACCGCCCGTGCTGATCAAGGCGTTCCTCGAAGCCACCGACCTCACCGGCCTGGTCGAGGTGGCCCTGTCCAGCGAGCAGGTGGCGGCGGGCAAGCCCGCGCCGGACGTCTACCTGGAGGCGGCTCGGCAGCTGGGTGCCGAGCCCACGCGGTGCGCGGCGGTCGAGGACACCACCAACGGGCTCAAGGCGGCGCTGGCCGCGGGCATGACCGTCTACGCCGTGCCCAACCCGCACTTCCCGCCCGACCCCGCGGTGCTCGGGCAGGTCCACCGTGTCCTGGACACCGTCGCGGACCTGCCCGCCGCACTGCGGGAATGAAAACTCAGCGCTCGACGTCGCCGGTGATGAACTTCTCCACCGAGTCCCGCGCGGTCGAGTCGTCGTACTGCTCCGGCGGCGACTTCATGAAGTAGGAGGACGCCGACAGCAGCGGGCCGCCGATGCCGCGGTCGAGTGCGATCTTCGCGGCACGCACCGCGTCGATGATGATGCCCGCCGAGTTCGGCGAGTCCCACACCTCGAGCTTGTACTCCAGGTTCAGCGGCACGTCACCGAAGGCGCGGCCTTCGAGGCGGACGTAGGCCCACTTGCGGTCGTCCAGCCACTGCACGTAGTCCGACGGGCCCACGTGGACGTTGGCCTTGCCGAGGTCGCGGTCGATCTGCGACGTGACGGCCTGGGTCTTGGAGACCTTCTTGGACTCCAGGCGCTCCAGTTCCTTCATGTTCTTGAAGTCCATGTTGCCGCCCACGTTCAGCTGCATGGTGCGGTCGAGCTGGACCCCGCGGTCCTCGAACAGCTTCGCCATCACGCGGTGGGTGATGGTGGCGCCGACCTGGGACTTGATGTCGTCACCGACGATCGGGACGCCCGCGTCGGTGAACTTCTGGGCCCACTCCGGGTTCGAGGCGATGAAGACCGGGATCGCGTTGACGAACGCCACACCCGCGTCGATCGCGCACTGCGCGTAGAACTTCTGCGCCTCGTCCGATCCGACCGGCAGGTACGAGACCAGCACGTCGACCTCGGCCTCGCGCAGCGCGGCGACGACGTCCACCGGCTCCTGGTCGGACTCCTCGATGGTCTCCTGGTAGAAGCGGCCGAGACCGTCCATGGTGGGACCGCGCAGCACCGGCACGCCCAGCGGCGGCACGTCGGTGATCTTGATGGTGTTGTTCTCGCTGGCGAGGATCGCTTCCGACAGGTCCTGGCCGACCTTCTTCGCGTCCACGTCGAACGCGGTCACGAAGTCCACGTCACCGACGTGGTACTGGCCGAACCGCACGTGCATGAGGCCGGGCACCCGGGAAGCCGGGTCGGCGTCGCGGTAGTAGTGCACCCCCTGCACCAGCGACGCCGCACAGTTCCCGACGCCAACGATGGCCACCCGTACGCGGCCGCTGTTGTCGCCCATGCCGGTTTCTCCTTCGTTCAGTGATGTCTTGCCGATTTCGGATGCGGTCTCAGCGTTGAAGGCCGCGTTGCTCGTCCTGTTCGTGCGCGATCAGTTCGTTCAGCCAGCGCACCTCGCGCTCACTGCTCTCCAGCCCCAGGCGGTGCAGCTCACGCGTGTACCGGTCGATCTTCTCCTCGGCCCGCGCGAGCGCGGCCCGCAGCCCTTCGCGGCGTTCCTCGACCCGCCGGCGCCTGCCCTCCAGGATCCGCATCCTGACATCGGCCGGTGTCCGGGAGAAGAAGGCCAGGTGGACCCCGAACCCCTCGTCCTCCCAGGTCTGCGGCCCGGCGTCGGCGAGCAGCTTCGCGAAGTGCTCCTTGCCCTCCGCTGTGAGCTTGTACACCGTGCGGGCCCGCCGGCCCCAGCCCTTGACGGGCTCCCCGTCGTGCCCGACGTCACTGTCGGCTTCTTCGATGAAACCCGACCGCTGCAGCCTGCGCAGGGTCGGGTAGAGCGAACCGTACGAGAACGTGCGGAACATGCCGAGCGTGTCGTGCAGCCGTTTGCGCAGCACATAGCCGTGCATCGGTGCCTCGTGCAGCAGCCCCAGGATGGCGAACTCCAGCACGGTGCACCCCCTTCCGAGGAACTCCACGACACTCCGGCAACCTAACGCCCGATTATATCGAGCCGATACATCGAAGTGGTGTACCCAACACCAATGATCACCCGATGCGATGTGAACCACACCCGTGAAGTTCACCAGAGCGTTATCGAAATCGCGGCGTGTCGGGCACGCGGTCCAGACCGTTAGCCCGCACAGCTCATGGCGGACACACGGCGGCCACGTAGTCTGTCACCGTGCAGAACCAGCGACAGGTCGTGGACTACGCCTTGCAGCGCCGTGCGCTGCTCGCCGGCGTCCGCTCCGGTCGCGTCGGCACGCGCGACGTCTGTGACGCCGACCCGTACCTGCTCCGAGCCGCACAGTTCCACGGTGAACCGAGCCAGGCGCCGTGCCCGCTGTGCGGGAAGGCCGAGCTGACGAACGTGTCCTGGGTGTTCGGGGACCAGCTCAAGCAGGTGTCCGGCTCGGCACGCACGCCGGCCGAACTGGCCCGTCTGAACAACCTCGTCGGGGAGTTCAACGTCCATGTAGTCGAGGTGTGCCGGACGTGCCGCTGGAACCACCTGGTGCGTTCGTACGTCTTGGGCAACGGAGCCCCGCACCGCCCGTCCCGGAGGACAGCCGGGCAGTGAGGGGAAGCAGCGCTGCGCCGGCACTGGACCACAGAACGGCGCCCGGTGTACCGCCGGTCTGGGAGGCTTTTTCGTGAACGACCACCGCAATCGCTCCTGGCCTGGACAGGAGCCCGACGAACCCCGCCGTGGCCAGTGGCCCGGCGAGAACGAGCCGGCGTGGCCGAGCGGCAACGAGCCGCCCCGCCGTCCGATGCCCCCGCGCGGTGGGCAGCAGCCTCCCCGGCGTCCCCAGGCCCGCGGGCCGCAGGGCCCGCAGTGGCCCGGTGAGGGCGGCGGTCAGGGCTGGCCAGGTGGCCAGGACCCGGACGCCCCCCGCGGCGCCCGCCGCGTGCCGCCCCCCGGCAACCGGATGCCACCGCCGCCGCCGCGCCGTCCCGGCCCGCCGCCGGGGCCGCAGAACCCCGGCGACCGGCCGATGCGCGGCGGTTACCGTCCGCCCGCCGGTCCCGCTGCCGCGGGTGCCGCGGCCGGTGCCGCGGGCCGACGTCCGGTGAGCGGCGACTCCGAGCCGGGCCTGCTGACCCACGCCGAGCTGCACCACGGCTACGGCGACGACCACCGCGGCTACGGCGACGACCGCGACGACTACGACGAGCAGGCCGGCTTCAACGAGTTCGGCCCCGAGGACGACGACGCCGAGCCCGAGGAGGGCAAGAAGGGGAAGAAGGCCAAGGCGGCGTTGACCCCGAAGCAGCGCAAGAAGCGCCGGTGGAAGATCATCCGGCGCTCGCTCTACGCCCTGTTCGGCGTGTTCGTCGTGCTGCCCGCGATCGCGTTCACCATCGCCTACTTCCTGGTCGACGTGCCGACGCCGGAGGAGGTGCTGGCGCAGCAGAGCCAGGTCGTCACCTACTACTACAGCGACGGTTCGGTCATGGGCAAGGACGTCCCGGACGGCCAGAACCGGCAGCTCCTCAAGCCGGGTCAGGTCCCGGAGACCGTCAAGCACGCGGTGTACGCGGCCGAGGACGCGACGTTCGAGACCAACAACGGCTTCGACATCTCGGGCATCCTCGGCGCCGTCTACAACAACCTGACCGGCGGCTCCGGCGGTGGTTCGACCATCTCCCAGCAGTACATCAAGAAGGCCACCGAGAACGAGGCGCCCACGCTCACCCGCAAGGCGACCGAGCTGGTCAAGTCGTTCAAGATGAACCAGACGCAGTCCAAAGAGGACATCATCACCGCGTACCTGAACATCATCTACTTCGGGCGCGGCGCCTACGGCATCGAGGCGGCCTCGCACGCGTACTTCAACAAGACCGCGGCCGAGCTGAACCAGTCCGAGGCCGCGCTGCTGGCCGGCATGATCCAGGGACCCGGCAAGTCGGAGAACGCCGAGTACACCACGTGGCGCTGGAACTACGTGATGGACAACCTGGTCAAGTACAACTGGCTGCCGCAGGCCGAGCGGCAGGCGGCGCAGTACCCGACCCCGCTGCCGAAGGACCAGACCAAGCCGCAGGCCATCACCGGCAACAACGCGTTCGTCCAGTCCCAGGTGGAGGCCGAACTGGAGAACGCGGGCTACTCCAAGGAGAAGCTGGTCGCGGGCGGCTACAACATCTACACGACCATCGATCCCAACGCGCAGAGACTGGCCGAGAAGGCCGTCAACGACTACATGAAGGACCAACCGGACACGCTCAAGAAGGCGCTGGTCGCGGTCGATCCGAAGACCAGGGGCGTCCTCGCCTACTACGGCGGTCCGAACGACGAGACGGACTACATCGACTGGGCGAACACCGCACGCAACCCCGGTTCCTCGTTCAAGACGTTCGACCTCGTCGCCTTCCTGAAGATGGGCAAGGGCCTCGGCGAGACGTTCGACGGCACCACCCACCGCCAGTTCGGCGTGCTGCCCAACGGCAATCCGCGCTACATCAACAACGCGGGTGTGTCCAACAGCTGCTCCAAGGAGTGCACGGTCGCGGAAGCCACGATGCGCTCGACCAACACCGTGTTCTTCGACATGGTCGCCAACGTGACCGGCCCGCAGGCGGTGGCCGACGCGGCCGAGGAGGCCGGTGTCCGGTCGTTGAAGACGGTCGACAACAACATCTCGCTCGGTGGTGGCTCCACCGCCGTGACGCCGCTGGACATGGCCACCGGGTACGCGACCATCGCGGACAACGGGACCTACCTGGACCGGCACTTCGTGCAGAAGGTCACCGACTCCGGTGGCGAGGTCGTGTACCAGCCGTCGGCCAATCCGAAACCGGCCTTCGCCGAGGGTGACGCGAACAAGAGCAAGCAGATCGCGGGCAACGTGACGAACGCGCTCGAACCGGTGATCGACTTCTCGAAGTTGAAGTGCCCCTCCGGCCACGAGTGCGCCGGAAAGACCGGTACGCAGCAGTACGACTCCAGCGCGGGCAACGGCAGCGGGTCCGAGAAGGACAACTCGCAGGTGTGGATGGTCGGCTACACGCCGTCGATCTCCGTCGCGTCCTGGGTCGGCAGTGACAAGAACAGCCCGCTGCGCGACAAGAACGGCGACGCGGTCTCCTCGACCGGTCTGCCCGCCAAGATCTGGCAGCAGTTCATGAACGACTACCTCAAGGGCAAGCCGAGCGAGAAGTTCCCGACGGTGTCGCCGATCGGCAAGAACGCGACCGCCGGTGACGACGCGTCGACCACCTCCAGGGCGTCGAGCACGAAACCGTCCACGACGACCTCGGACACGCCGCCGCCGAACACGCCGTCCACGCCGGAGACGTCGGAAACCACGCCGACCACGAGGACCACCCGCACGGGTATCTCGATTCCCGAGTGGCCGGGCGGCCCCGGCGACGACTTCGGGCCGACCGGCACGGAGGACGGCGGCTGATCCCGGGCTCACGCGCCAGGCCGTAACATCGCGCGCGTGTCCAGCCCGACCGACGAGACCACCCCGGACGATCCCGCGCCGGCGTCACTCGACGCCGGCGAACGGGTCGCGCCGACCCGGAGCGATCCGCTGGTGGCCGCCGCGAGCAGACCACTCGGCGGGCCGGTGGGCGATCACGCGGCGGTGGGGCGGCACTGGTTCTGGACACCGCAGCGGGTCGGGCTGGCGCTGGCCGCGCTGGCGCTGATGCTGTGCTGGTTCGGCAAGGCCAGCTGCATCCAGCAGTACGTCGACGAGAGCGGGCAGGCCCAGCTGGACTGGCGGTCCGGGCGGCCCTACGTCGCGATGTGCTACTCCGACGTCGTCCCGCTCTACAGCGCCGAGCGACTGGACCAGCCGGGCACGTTCCCGTACGCGACGAGCTGGGTGGACAACCCCGGCACACCCAACGCGCAGACCCGCTACATGGAGTACCCGGTACTGACCGGCCTGTTCCAGTGGGTCAACGCGAAACTCACCGAGGGCTGGTCGGCGGTCGCCGACGCGGGCTGGCTACCCGGCGGCCTTCCGGTGGCGATCTACTTCGACATCACCGCGTTCTGGCTGGCGGTGGCGTGGCTGGTGACCGTGTGGGCGGTGGGCCGGACCGCGAGGCGCAGGCCGTGGGACGCGTGCCTCGCGGCGATCTCACCGCTGGTGCTGGTGCATGCGTTCACCAACTTCGACACCGTCGCCACGGCGTTCGCGGCGACCGGCCTGCTGGCCTGGTCCCGGCGCAGACCGGCCGTCGCCGGGCTGCTGCTCGGCCTCGGCGCGGCAGCGAAGCTGTACCCGCTGTTCCTGCTCGGGCCGCTGCTCGTCCTGTGCATCAGAGCGGGGAAGCTGCGCGAGTGGGCGACCACGGCCGGCGTGACGGCAGGCACCTGGCTGGCGGTCAACCTGCCGATCGCGCTGACGTTCAACGCGGGCTGGCAGGAGTTCTTCCGGCTCAACGCGCAACGCGGCATGGACCCGGACTCGGTCTACAACGTCCTTTCCTACTTCACCGGCTGGACCGGGTTCGACGGGACGCTCCAACCGGGACAGACACCGACCTGGTTGAACGTCGTCACCGGCGTGCTGTTCCTGGTGTGCTGCGCCGGGATCGCCTACGTCGGCCTGTCCGCGCCGGTGCGGCCGCGGCTGGCCCAGCTGGGTTTCCTGGTGGTGGCGGCGTTCCTGCTGACCAACAAGGTGTGGAGCCCGCAGTACTCGCTGTGGCTGGTGCCGCTGGCGGTGCTGGCGATCCCGCGCTGGCGGCTGCTGCTGGGCTGGATGCTGCTCGACGCGCTGGTGTGGGTGCCGCGGATGTTCTACTACCTCGGCACCGACCACAAGGGGCTGCCACCGGACTGGTTCCTCGGGTTCGTCGCCGTGCGGGACCTGGCCGTGCTCGGGCTGTGCGTGCTGGTGTTGCGCGAGATCTACCGCCCCGCCGACGACCTGGTGCGCCGCACCGGCGACGACGACCCGGCGGGCGGCGTGCTGGACCGGGCGCGGGACGTCGTCACCGTGCGACGGCGGCGCGCCCGGCACGCGGTGGCCTGACCGGCCTTCTTTCCGCTACCCGCACCGCTCCGCAAGCGCGGGAGCACCGTCCCATCAGTCGAGGCAGAACTCGTTGCCTTCGGGATCGGTCATGACGATGTGACCGGGGCTCAGCGGCTCGGCTTCGTAGCGCTGGACCCGCTTCGCGCCCAGAGCCACCAGCCGGTCGCATTCGGCTTCGAGCGCGGTCATCCTGGCCTCGCCCTGGAGGCCGGGGGCCGCGCGGATGTCCAGGTGCACGTGGTTCTTGGCGATCTTGTCCTCCGGCACCTGCTGGAAGAACAGCCGCGGACCCCGCCGGTCCGGGTCCTCGACGGCGGAGCGCGTGTTGCGCTGGTCCTCCGGCACGCCGAGTCGGGCGAGGAACTCGTCCCACGCGGCCAGCGGGTCGGCGCCCTCGGGCAGGTCGACGCCGGGCGGCCCGGGGTGGACGTAGCCGAGCGCGTCACGCCAGAACGTGGACAGCGCGGCCGGGTCGTGTGCGTCGAAGGTGATCTGGACGTCGCGGCTCATCGGGTGGCTCCGTTCGTGTGCAGGTGGAGGTCGCGCAGCAGGCTGACCTCGGACAGGTGGTGGATCAGCTCGCGGTGGATGTGCAGCACCAGGTCGGCCATGGTGAGTTCCGGGTAGGGCTCCTTGTCGCCGACCGGTACCCGTAGCCCGGCGTCGCCGAGTTCACGCACCCCGGCCAGCCAGAGGCCGAGCTGGGTCTCGAGCTGCCCGAGCGCGGTGGCCGCGTCACCGGCGTACTCCCAGTCGTCGTACGAGGTCGCCGGTGCGCCGAAGTGTGCCGCGTTGCGCAGGGCGAGCACGCCGACGATGACGTGACCCAGCCGCCACGCGATCGTCGTGAAGGGCGCGGGCTCGGGTGTGGGGAAGGCGTAGTCGATCGTGAAGTCCCCGGCGCCGGCCTGCACCGGCGCCGTCGAGGTGCCGCGGCGCCGCACGTTCCAGGCGCCGGGGACCGGCGACCAGAAGTACTCGTCGTCGGTGAGGCCGTCGAGCCGTGCGCGAATCTGGTGGTTCCAGTGCCATTCCCACTGCTCACGCAGCGACCGGTTCAGGTCGAATTCATCCATGTGCCCAGCGTGGCAGGGATGGCGGACAGGATCGGTCCGCTATCTCTGGCAGGCTGTGGACGTGGACGACCTGGGCACGACGGAGCGGGTGCTGGCACTGCTCGGCCTCCTGCAGCAGCGCCAGGTGTGGACCGGTCCCGACCTCGCCGCCCGCCTCGGTGTCACGACCCGTACGGTGCGGCGCGACATCGAGCGGCTGCGCGCGCTCGGCTACCCCGTGCACGCCGGCCAGGGCGTCGGCGGCGGCTACCGGCTGGGCGCGGGCCAGGACCTGCCGCCCCTGCTGCTCGACGACGAGGAGGCAATCGCGACAGCGGTCTCCCTGCTCGCGGGCGCGGGTGGCGCGGTCGCCGGTGCCGGTGACGCCGCGTTGCGCGCGCTCACCAAACTGGACCGCGTGCTGCCGACGCGGTTGCGGCACGAGGTGCGCGCCCTGTCCGGTTCGGTGGAGTCCTTCGGCGGCGGCCGCTCACCGGTCGACGCCGCGGTCCTGATGACACTGGCCAGGGCCTGCCGCGACGAGGTCGAGGCCACGTTTTCGTACCCGTCCCGCGACCAGGTGCGGCGCCGGGTCGAGCCGTACCGCCTGGTCGCCTCCGACCGGCGCTGGTACCTGCTGGCCTACGACCTCGACCGCGACGACTGGCGCACCTTCCGCGTCGACCGCATGACGGAGGTGTCCGCGCGGACCTGGCACTTCCGTCCACGCGAGGCCCCCGACGCGGTGGCGTACGTGCAGGAAGGGGTGACGAGCCGGGTCTACACGCACCAGGCCCGGTTCCTGCTGCACGCGCCCGCCGACACGGTGCGCGCGCAGATCCCGGCGTCGGCGGCCGCCGTGCACGCGCGGGGGAGCGGGCACTGCGAAGTGGCCAGCGGCGCCGCGAACCTCGACTTCGTGCTCCTGCACGTGGTCCTGCTCGGGCACGATTTCGAGGTGCTCGACCCGCCGGACCTGCGAGCACGGTGCCGCGAACTGGCCGAGCGGCTTCGGGCGGCGGGAGCTTAGCCGAGCTTCTCCCGCAGGTAGGCGATGTCGTCGGCCTGACCGTCGGCGGGAGTTTCGACCACTACCGGCGCCTTCGCGGCCGCCGCGACGTTGACCAGCGCCTCCGGATCGATCGTGCCGTCGCCGTGCACCACGTTCGCGTGCCGGTCACGGGCCGAACCGAACTCGTCGCGCGAGTTGTTCAGGTGCACCAGGTCGATGCGGCCGGTGATCGCCCTGACCCTGTCGACCACGTCCTCCAGCTGCCAGCCCGCGGCGAACGCGTGGCAGGTGTCCAGGCAGAACCCGGCGCCGAACTCGGCGACCTCGTCCCACAGCCGCGCCAGCAGGTCCATCTCCCGCGCCATCGCGCCGTCGCCGCCCGCGGTGTTCTCGATCAGGACCGGCACCGCGAAGCCGCCGTCGGCCGCCTGCCGCTCGAACAGCTTGCGCCAGTTCGCCAGGCCCGCCGCGACGTCCTCGCCCTGGCGCACGTGCCCGCCGTGCACGATCAGGCCCTTCGCCCCGATCTCGCGCGCGGCCTCCGCGTGCTGCACGACCAGCTTCCGCGACGGGATCCGGATGCGGTTGTTCAGCGAGGCGACGTTGACGATGTAGGGCGAGTGGATGAACACCTCGACCCCGGCCGCCTCGATCTCCGCCTTCGGCGGCCGCGGCACCGGCTTCTTCCAGCCCTGCGGGTCGGCCAGGAAGAACTGCACCACATCGGCCGAACGCTCCTTCGCGGCCGTGAGCGGGTCGTCGTCGCGGACGTGCGCACCGATCTGCATGGGGCCACGCTACCGGCGTAATCCACCCCGTTCCGCCCGAGCGGGTGGACCGTGTGCAGTACGGTGAACGCGGTCCGTGACACACGTGGGTGCTGGGGGGACACATGGGGAAGAACGCGCGCCGCGCCGGGGTCGTCGGGTTGGTCCTGGGAGCCTCCACCGCTCTCTCCGCTCCCGGCGCTTTGGCCGAAGAAGCCGATCCCGCGCTGGCGGGCAGCTGCGAAGCGACCCTGCAGGGCGGGTCCGGGCAGGCCCTCACCCTGGACGCGGGCGCGCCGCTGAACCTGCCCGGCGTGATCACCGTCGGCACCGGCTCGGACTCCGCCCCGACCGGCCCCGGCCAGCGTGACCCGCTGCTGTCGCTCCCGGTGGCCGATCTCGCCGACGCGCTCAACGTCGGCGACACCCCGGTCGTCGGCGACCTCGCGACCGATCAGGTCTGCCCCGGGCTGCAGAACACCGTGAACGCCCTGTCCACGGCCACCCAGAGCATCGCGGGCGGCGAGCAGCTCGACCCGCCGCCGCCCGGCGACCAGGAGACCCCGCCGGCGGACGAGAACCCCGCGCCCGGTACGCCCGATCCGGGCACCCCGGCGCCGGGCGGTCCGGCACCGGCCCCCGACACTCCCGTGCCCGGTGCGGAGGGCGGCGTCGTGCCCGTCTCGTTCGTGCCGGCCGACTTCTTCGCCGGTTCCGGACTGACCGCGGTGACGCCGCCGCTGGACGCGCTGATCCAGCCCGGCGCCGTCGCACCGGCGGCACCCGGCCTCGTCCCACCTCCTGAGACGGAGCCCCCGCTGGTCACGCAGAACTCCGGGACCGCCGAGGCGATGCCGGAGTCGGCGGCACCGGCGCGGCTGCCCCTGATCATCGCGGTGTTCGCGCTCGCGCTCGTGGCAGCCGCACTCACCCGCGCGTGGATGCGGCGCGCCTGACGACTACTTTCCGGCATGCGGGCGTCACGCACCTGCATTACCGTCGTTGAACCAGTGAGCGACGCGCTGGAGGACGACGATGCAGAGCCGCACACGCAGAACCGCCGCCGCGGGAGCCGCCGCGTTCGTACTGGCCGGGTCGGCGACGCTGGCCCTGCCCGCCACCGCGAGCGCCGAGACGCACACCGCCCAGTGCGGTGACACCATCACCGCCAAGCCGGGGGACGTCATCAAGACCCCGCTCGGGCTGAAAACCGTCACCGACGGCCTGACCTCGATCGTCGGCGGACTGCTCGGCGGCCTGTGCCAGATCACCGTCAAGGTCGTGGACACCGTCGTCGAACCGCTCCCCGTGGTCGGCGCACCCGCCGCGGACGCGGTCAACGGCGCCGTCGCGGGCACCACCAACGGCCTCACCAGCGCCACGGGCAAGGCGGGCGAGATGCTCAGCGGCAGCGCGGGACAGCCCGCTCCGCAGCAGCCCCCGGGCAGCGGCGGCAACCAGCAGACCCCGCCCGGCTCGACGCCGGGCCGCACCGGCGGCGCGGCGCCCGCCGTGATCCCCGGGTCGACCAGCCCCGTCCTGGCGGGCGACCCGTCGGCGTTCAGCCTCGTGCCGTTCGGTTCGGGCAGCGCGTACGCGCCGATGCGCAACTACGCGGGCCTGCCCTTCGCGGTGGCGGCGCAGTGGGCTCCCTCGCCGGGCCTGCGCTACGGCGGCCGGATCCCCGGTTACGCACCCCAGTACGGCGCGCTCGGCCAGCCCGCGAAGTCGGACAAGGCCGTGCAGAACGCGGGCCGGGCGGAGGCCCTGCCGTCCGATTCCCACGGCGGCGGCTCCGTCGCGTTACCCATGCTCATCGCCGTTGTCGCCCTATCGGGTGTCAGCGCCGGTCTCGTACGGGCATGGGTCTTACGCGTGGCTACCGCTTAGTATCCTTTGGGTCCGCTCGTCGTTAACCCCTTCCGGGGACGCCTGCGATCACTGGAGGACCGCGCTCGTGCGCAAGACCGGCCTGATGAAGACCACCCGTAGAGCGCTGACCGTCACCGCCATGACGGCGGCCGTCGTCGGCGGCTCGCTGCTCACGACGGGCACCGCCTCGGCCAGCACCGTGCTTTCGCAGGCGTGCTCGGGCACCGTGGTCGGCGCACTGAGCGACCAGGTCGCCGTGCAGGGCAAGGACGTCGCGGGCATCGTCAAGGCCGGCGCGCAGGAGCAGGAGTGGTTCCTGCACCTCAACGGCGTCGACCCGGCCAAGATCGCGGACACGATCACGAAGAAGGGCGCGGTCACCGTCGGCGAGATCCCCGCGGGCACCGCCTCCGGCGCCATCGACGGCAACGCGATCGCCACCGCGGTCACCACCGCGCTCAAGGACGCGGGCGACCCCTACCAGGTCGGGCTCGGCATCGGCGGGGACCAGCAGCAGAAGACACTCGACGCGATCCAGCGCAAGGTCGCGGGCAACTGCGGTCTGGCCACCTTCGCGAACAACTACCAGCAGCCCGGCCTGCCCTCGACGCAGCCCGGCCCGACCACCACCGTGCCCGGCACGACCGCACCGTCCACCACGCCCGGCATCTCGGGCACCGGTTCGGCCACCGCCCCGCCGCGCAACTACGGCAACATCCCGGCCGCCGTGCCCGGCGTCGCCGGGGTCGCGGTGCCGCCCAGCGCGCTCTACCCGTCCACCGCCACGCTGCCCGACCAGGCGCTCCCGCAGGTCGGCGTGCTCGGCGGGTCCTCCGGCACCACCGGCGGCCAGGCCGACGTGCGCACCGCGGGCAACGCCAGCGCCATCGGCGGTGAACCGGCGGGCGGCAACGTCCAGCTGCCCATGCTCCTGGCGGTCGTCGCGCTGGCCGGGGTGAGCGCCGCGCTCGTGCGGACCTGGGTGCTGCGCAAACTGTCATAGCCACCGCGTACCCTGGTGAACCGGCAAACCCTCCTGCCACGGAAATTCCGTGGCCGTGAAGCCCACAGGAGGTGAGTGGTTGTGTCGCGCCATTACGAGGTAATGGTCATCCTCGACCCCACGCTCGACGAGCGTAAGGTCGCCCCGACCCTGGACACCTTCCTCAACGTGATCCGCACTTCGGGCGGCAGCGTGGAGAAGGTCGACGTGTGGGGCCGTCGCCGGCTCTCCTACGAGATCAAGAAGCACGCCGAGGGCATCTACGCGGTGCTCGACCTCAACAGCGAGCCGGACGCGGTCAAGGAGCTCGACCGCCAGCTGTCGCTGCAGGAGACCGTGCTCCGCACCAAGGTCACGCGCAAGCCGGTCCCGCGCAAGGCCGCCAAGGTCGCCGCGGCGAAGGTCTGAGGCGCGTAGCCCATGGCTGGAGACACCATCATCACGGTGGTCGGCAACCTCACGTCCGACCCCGAGCTGCGGTTCACCCCGTCCGGCGCCGCCGTCGCGAACTTCACCGTGGCGTCCACGCCGCGCACCTTCGACCGCCAGACCGGCGAGTGGAAGGACGGCGAGGCGCTGTTCCTGCGCTGCAACATCTGGCGGCAGGCGGCGGAGAACGTCGCGGAGAGCCTCACGCGCGGTGCCCGCGTGGTCGTGCAGGGCCGCCTCAAGCAGCGGTCGTTCGAAACCAAGGAAGGCGAGAAGCGGACCGTCGTCGAGCTCGAGGTCGACGAGATCGGTCCGTCGCTGCGCTACGCCACCGCGAAGGTCAACAAGGTCAGCCGCGGCAGCGGCGGCGGCGGGGGCTACAGCGGCGGAGGCGGTGGCGGCGGCTACGGCAGCGGTGGCGGCGGGGGTGCCCCCGCCGACGACCCGTGGGGTTCCGCCCCGCCGGCGGGCGACAGCGGCGGTTTCGCCGACGAGCCCCCCTTCTGATCAACCACTCGTTCTTTAGATCCCCAGGAGCATCACCGTGGCCAAGCCACCGATTCGCAAGCCGAAGAAGAAGGTCTGTGTGTTCTGCAAGGCCGAGCAGAAGGGCCACCCGGAACTCATCGACTACAAGGACACGAACATGCTGCGGAAGTACATTTCCGACCGCGGCAAGATCCGTGCCCGCCGGGTGACCGGCAACTGCAGCCAGCACCAGCGCGACATCGCCACCGCGGTCAAGAACTCCCGCGAGATGGCGCTGCTGCCCTACACCTCGACCGCGCGCTGAGGGGGGACCACATCATGGCGAAGATCATCCTCACCACTGACGTGGCCAACCTCGGTGGCCCCGGCGACATCGTCGAGGTCCGCGACGGGTACGCCCGCAACTTCCTGCTGCCCCGCGGCTACGCCATCGTGGCGTCCAAGGGTGCGGAGAAGAACGTGCAGACCATCCGCCGCGCGCAGGAGGGTCGCCGCATCCGCGACCTCGACCACGCCCGCGAGATCAAGGCCGCGCTGGAGGGCCTGGGCACCGTCGAGCTGACCGCGAAGGCGGCCGAGGGCTCGAAGAAGCTGTTCGGCTCGGTCACTACCGCCGACATCGCGAACGCGATCAAGGCGGCGGGCGGCCCGCTGCTCGACAAGCGCGTCCTCGAAACCGACGGTCACATCAAGACCGTCGGCAAGCACGCCGTCAACGCCCGCCTGCACCCCGACGTGCAGGCCGCGGTGCGCCTCGAGGTCAAGGCAGGCCAGTAGGCACCGGCAGTACCACGAACCGGGCAGGTTCCGCATGTGCGGGCCTGCCCGGTTTTTACTGTTCGGGCACGGGAACCGGGCGGGCTGCGTTAGCATCCAAGCTGGCGACCAGTGGCCACAGCGTAGGGGGTATCGGGCGATGGGCAATCCGACCGACCGGTTGACGGAGGTTCCGCCGCCGGCGCCGATCAAGGTGGGCAACGGCGGTTCGGCCGGCGGGTACGAGTTCTCCCCGGACGAGGTCCGCGGCGTGATCAGCAAGTGGAAAGAGCTGCTGACCGACCTGCAGACGGACCTGTCCAACGCCAACACCATCGCCGAGGTGAAGCCTCCCGGCCAGGAGTTCGCCAGCGGTGACTTCGTCAACCGCGCGGCGAAGGTCTCCGGTGAGACCCTGCAGCTGCAGCACCAGCGGATGGTCGACTACGTCAAGAACTACATCGAGGCCCTGCAGAAGGCCGCCGGGATCGTCGAAGAGAACGAGGACGAGCAGCACAAGAACGTCGGCGGGTACCAGGCAGTCTGATGACCACACGCAACAGCTGGCTCGGCGCCGCCGCGGTCGCCGTCACCCTGCTGACGGGGTGCTCGAGCGGAGACGGCGCGGACAGCGCCGCCGAGACGAACGCCGCGCCGTCGGTCGACCCGGCGCCGCGGGTGCCGTCGCCGCTGGTCACGGATTCGCTGGTGCGTGATCCGTGCACCGCGCTGTCGCCCGCGCAGGCGGCGGAGATCGGGTTGGCGAACCCCGGCGAGCTGTATCCCAGCCCCGGCGGGCAAGGGTGCCGCTGGCAGTCGGCGGGGTACGACGCCAACAAGATCTTCGTCGCGCCGCTGGGCGACCAGGACACCGGGCTCACCGGGGTCTACGCGAACCGCGCGCAGGACAACTACTTCGAGCCGGTCACGATCGAGGGCTACCCGGCGGTGTTCGCGGCCAACGCCGACCTGCGCGGCAGCGGCACGTGCGCGCTGTGGGTCGGCGTGACCGACCAGCTGGTCGTCAACATCAACTCGAGCATCCTCGACGGCCCCAACGTGACCGATCCGTGCCCGGTCGTCCAGACGGTCGCGACCGCGATGGTGCGGCAGCTCAAGGGGGCCGCGTGATCCACACCGACTTCAGATTCGCCGTCAGGAGGGGTTCCCATGGGTGATGACGACTACAAGGCGGGACGGGTGGTCGCGGGTGCCGCCGTCGGCGCCGCCGTCGGTTCGGTCGTGCCGGGTGTCGGCACCGCGATCGGCGCGGGTGTCGGCGCCGTGGTCGGTGGCCTCGCCGGGCTGATGTCCACGCCCGAAGCCGAACACCACGAGGCGAACATCGGCGGCCGCACGATCGACGCGCGCAAGATCTGGGAGCAGATCAGCCCCGGCAGCTCCTCCTCGCTGACGGCTGGCGCGAGTGCCGCGGACACGCTCAAGGGCGTGCACGAGGAGCGCGCCAGGCTGATCGGCCAGATCAACGAGTTGATGGACAACGCCTGGAAGGGCATGGCCTCGGGCCAGGTCCAGGCCGGCGCGCACCCGCTCGGCATCTGGCTGCAGGATTCGGCCACCAACCTCGGCAAGAGCTCGACCTACCTCAACGACCAGGCCGACGCCTTCGACACGGTCAAGGGCAAGGTTCAGGAGGTCCCGGCTCAGCCGCCGGACGGCGGCTTCCTCGACGGCATCAACCCGATGTCGGACACCGACGAGCAGATCGAGCAGTACAACCAGCGCGGCAAGGCGAACGTCGACGCGTTCAACAACTACTACCAGGCGAGCATGACCAACGCCGGTGGGATGCCGCAGTACTCGGCCTGGCAGGGGAACTCCTTCTCCGACGGCAATCCCGGCGGCGGTTTCCCCGGCGGCGGCGGTGGCGCGGGCAGCATGCCGGGCGGCGCCGGCGGCGCGGGCGCCTTCAAACCGGCCAGCACGGGTGACCTGCCGCAGTTCAACTCGCCGACGCCGACGTCGAACATCCCGACCTCCACGACGCCCGCCGGGTACACGCCGAGCACGGGGCACAACCCGGCGTTCGACGCGACTTCCGCGTCCGGCTACCAGCCGACCTCCACGAGCGGTTTCGGCCCCGGTGGCGGGGGCGGCGGCTTCGGGCCTGGTGGTGGTGCCGGTTTGGGCAGCGGTGCCGGTGCCGGTGCTGGTGCCGGTGGCGGAGTCGGCGCCGCGGGCTTCGGCGCGATGGGCGCGGGCGCGGGAATCGGGTCCGGAGCGACAGCCGGAACGGGTGCCGGCGCCGGTGGTACCGGTGCGGGCGGCGCGGGTGCCCGTGGTGGCGCCCGTGGTGCGGGCCGCGCCGGGATGTCGGGTGCGCCGGGCATGGGTGGCCGTGGTGGCCGCTCCAACGGCGAGGAAGACGAAGAACACGACAACAAGTACATGGTGGGCGACGACCCGAACGAGCTGTTCGGCACGGATGAGCTGACGGCTCCGCCCGTCATCGGCGAATGAGGCCCGCCGCGATGGTGATGAACCGGCCGTTGACGATCACCACCCCGACGCTGCTCAACCTGATCCAGCGCCGGGGCGGCGATGCCCACAACACCCTGTCGTCCACAGCCATCTGGTACGACGAGACGGCTCAGCGGATCATCGACCAGCAGGTCAACGCCGTGCTCCAGCATCACGGCCTGATGGGGCCGCGGGGGATGGACCGCGATTTCGGCGCGATGATCGAGTCGATCGCACGGCCGCACGTGGAGTTCTACGGCTGGTTCGAGGGCACATTCCCGGATGCGCCGCAGAACTTCACGCTCTTCGCGGGCAGCGGTCCCGGCGGCGGGTTCGTCCTCTCGCGCTACATCAAAGAGGACGTCGTCGTGATGCGGCCGGAGCGGCCGGAACGGTTGCTGCCGACGTTCGTGGACCAGATCCCGCACATCTCACCCGGCGGCAGCAGCCCGCTGGTGGCCCCGAAGAGCGAGGTCTACGGCGGCCACCGCCGCCCGGCCAACGAGGAGATGTCCATCATGCGCGGCGGTGGCGGCCGCGCGGTGGCGGAGCCGGGCAAGGAGATCAAGCGCATCCTGGAGGCGCCGCGCGTGGCGGGCGGCAGCCTCTACGCGGCGGCGCGCACCCGGGCCGGTGTCCGCAAGCGATGCGAGCGGGCGCTCAACTTCATCGACACCAGCGAGGGGCGCTGGCTGATGGAGGAGCGACCGGGCTCCGGCGAGCCGTTGATCGTACTCACGCCGGGTACGCCGCAGGCCATCGGAGAACGACTACACAACGCAATCCGTTCGCTGGGCTGAACTGACGATGGGACCCCCGCTCGGACGAGCGGGGGTCCCTTCTACTTTGCGTAGCCTTCATCCACAGGTCGAGGCACCGTCAGCTGCGCGACACGCCGAAGGTCGCGCGCGCGGCGACACGCCGAGGTTTTTTCACCCGTGTTGTCCACAACTTACCCACAGGGTCTGACCTGTGGTTTTCCTGGCGGTCCGCAGAGTTGCCCCCAGGTTGTCCACAGGGAACAGGCTGCCTGTGACTGGTTCGCCCCGCTCCTCCACAAGCTGTCCACAGAGCGGTCCCCAGGCAGGTTTGCACTGCTCCTTCCGAGCGATCTACGGTGCCCGCCGGAGTAGTCGCGCTCAGTGGCGGCGACACAGTCGGCGCCGGTGCACCGGCTCCCACACTCCGGCCGGAAGATCCGGCATAATCGAACTGGTGTTCGCTGTCTGGGAGGTATCCGCGCGGTGGCGCTGACAGATGACCGTGGCCCGGCCTACCCGTCCGATCCCGGACCGGAGGACCCCGGGGCGCGTTACGGCGAGTTCGACCGTCAGCCGCCCCAGGACATCCCGGCCGAGCAGTCGGTGCTCGGCGGCATGCTGCTGTCCAAGGACGCGATCGCCGACGTCGTCGAGGTGCTCTCGCCCAACGACTTCTACCTGCCCAAGCACCAGGCCGTCTACGACTGCGTCCTCGACCTCTACGCGCGCGGTGAACCGGCCGATCCGATCACGGTGTCGGCCGAGCTGGAGCGCCGCGGCGAGCTGGCCCGCGTCGGCGGCGCGCCGTACCTGCACACGCTGATCGCCACCGTGCCGACCGCCGCGAACGCCGGGTACTACGCGCAGATCGTCGGGGAGAAGGCCGTCCTGCGACGGCTGGTCGAGGCGGGCACCCGGATCGTGCAGTACGGCTACGGCGCCGCGAACGACGGCGGCGACATCGACGAGGTCGTCGACCGCGCGCAGGCCGCGATCTACGACGTCACCGAGCGCCGGACGAGCGAGGACTACGTCGCGCTGGAGGAACTGCTCCAGCCGACCATGGACGAGATCGACGCGATCGCTTCGCGCGGGGGCGTCTCCCAGGGCGTGCCGACCGGTTTCGCCGACCTCGACGAGGTGACCAACGGCCTGCACGCGGGTCAGATGATCATCGTCGCCGCCCGGCCCGGTGTCGGCAAGTCGACACTGGGACTGGACTTCGCGCGGTCGTGCTCCATCAAGCACGGCATGAGCAGCGTCATCTTCTCGCTGGAAATGAGCCGCATCGAAATCGTCATGCGCATGCTCTCCGCGGAGGCCCGGATCCGCCTCGCGGACATGCGCAGCGGCCGCATGTCCGACGACGACTGGACACGGCTCGCCCGCCGCATGAGCGAGATCAGCGAGGCGCCGCTGTTCATCGACGACTCGCCGAACATGACGATGATGGAGATCCGCGCCAAGGCCCGGCGCCTCAAGCAGCGCAACGACCTCAAGCTGGTGGTCCTCGACTATATGCAGCTGATGACCTCGGGCAAGCGCGTCGAGTCGCGGCAGCAGGAGGTCTCGGAGTTCTCCCGTCAGCTGAAGCTGCTGGCCAAGGAGCTGGAGGTGCCGGTGGTCGCGATCAGCCAGCTCAACCGTGGCCCCGAACAGCGCACCGACAAGCGCCCGATGCTGTCCGACCTGCGTGAGTCCGGTTCACTGGAGCAGGACGCGGACATGGTGCTCCTGATCAACCGCCCGGACGCCTGGGAGCGCGACGACCCGCGCGCCGGCGAGGCCGACCTGATCCTGGCGAAGCACCGCGCGGGCCCGACGAGCACGATCGTCGTCGCGCACCAGCTGCACTACAGCCGGTTCGCGGACCTGGCACAGGGCTGACCGCGCCGACTGTAGGGCCTCATGACGGATGTCGTAATCTCACGATCGATGTCGTACAGATGTCATATACGACATCGCCGTGAGATTCGTTCTGGTGCAGAGGCGGCTCTGGTTCGCCACCTTGGGACGAAATGGGAGCCTTATCCGGTGACCCAACACCATCAGACCGCCACGTCCGGGCTTCGCCCCAAGCCGGAAGTCCGCATCGTGCACCTGAATGGCCCGACGTTCCAAGCCCTCGTCACGGGTGACCTGGCAGCGGCGAACGCGGTCAGCCCGGTGCCCGTCTCCGCCTACTTCGTGGGCCCGGACTGGCGAGGGGTGTGGCAGATGCGGAGCAGGCAAGTCGAGGAGGACCCGGCCAGCGCCGGATGGGTCACCGGCGTCATCTGGGACGAACAGCAGCATTTGGCCGTGGGCCGGGCGGGTTACCACGGGCCTCCCGACGCATCGGGGATGGTGGAGATCGGCTACGCCGTCGCCCCGGCGTACCGGCGACGCGGCTATGCCCGCGCAGCCCTGGAAGCCCTGCTTCAGCGTGCCGCGCACGAGCCGCAGGTAGGCACGGTTCGGGTGACCATCGGTCCCGACAACGTGGCCTCCTACCAGCTGGCATCGCAATACGGCTTCGTCGAAGTCGGCGAGCAGTGGGACGACGAGGACGGCTTGGAGATCGTTTATGAGGTCGCCGCAGGTCAGCTGTAGGCAGCCTGTCGGATGCGAGCGGACAACAAGTTGATGTTGGGCCGTTCGTGTGGTGTCGGCGCACTACTCGGGTAGCTTCTGGGCGGCTACCGAGAACGATCTTGTGATCTATGAGTCCCGGCTTGAGCTGGCTCGCTTGTTGTTCGCCGACTTTGATGCGTCGGTGCGGCATATCGTGGCCCAGCCGTTCCTGTTGCGAGCTGAAGTCGACGGAGACCTGCGCCGGCACATCCCGGACTACCTGCTCTTCACGGACGCTGGGCCAGTCGTGGTGGACGTCAAGCCGCGTCATCGCGTTGCGCGACCGGAGAACGCCTTCACCTTCGCGTGGACGCAACGAACGGTGGAGTCGCGTGGCTGGCGGTACGAGGTATCGAGTGAGCCGCACCCGAAACCTTTCGTATGGACGAAAACCGCTGACGACATCCTCGACACTCTCGCCGCCTACTGCAGCCGAATCAACGACTCACGACACTAGGGCTCCAGCCGTCCCCGCTGTCGACTCAGATCAAACGCCTCGAACACGACCTCGGCGGAGAACTCCTGGTCCGCGCTGAACGGGGACGACCCATGCAGCTGACCCCTTTCGGCAACAAGGTTGCCGCCGCCATCAGGGCATCCCTGCCCAAGGAAATGACGCCGACCTGAGACTGATCTTGGATGCCATCGTCGTGAGACAGTCGAGAATCCCCAGGTCACACAACATCAACATGTCATGCGCCGTGAGACCCTACAGCTCAGGAAGGCCCCGGAGGCGGTTCGCTGATGACGGCCGGCCGCGGCGAAGCTGTCGTAGTCGGGTTCAGCCCGGCTGGAAGAACGCGAGCAGCCGCTGGGCGGCATCCGGCGACATCAGCAGGTCCTGGATCTTCGCCGACTCACGGGCCGCCGTGCTGGTGCGGTCGAACATCTCGCGTTCGTACTCCCGCACGGCGGCAGCGAAATCGCCGGGGTGCGCGGCGAGGGCGAGGCCGAGCAGTGCGCCGTCGAGCAGGGCCATGTTCGCGCCCTCGCCCACCGGCGGCATCAGATGCGCGGCGTCGCCGAGCAGCGTGACGCCTGGCTTCGACGGCCAGGTCAGGCCGGTCGGGAGCGTAGTGATCGCCCGCGGCACGACGGTGTCGTCGGCGGCCGCGATCAGTGCGGTGAACCGTGCGTCCCAGCCCGCGAGCAGATCGATCAGCCGCGCCCGGGCCGCGGCCGGGTCGTCGAACGGGATGCCGCTGGTGGTGAACCAGTCCTCGGGGGTGTTGTAGAAGCTGATTCCGATGCGGACGCGGCCGTCACCGTTGCGCTGCGCCGCCAGCGACACCCCCTTGCCGAGCACCCAGTAGTTGCCCCGTCCGACCATCGCCGCGAGGTCGGGGTGGGTGCGGTCGATGTCGGAGATGCACAGCTCGACGACGTTCTGCCCGATGTGCACCGGCCTGGCTTCGGTGAGCAGAGCGCGGACCCTGGAGTTCGCGCCGTCGGCGCCGACCAGCAGGTCGTAGGGCGCACTGCTGCCGTCGGCGAAGCGCAGCACGCCGTCGGCGGCGGATTCGAACGCGTGCCCCCAGCGCACCACGCCTTCGGGGAGGGAGTCGAGCAGCAGGTCGCGCAGATCGGCGCGGTCGACCTCGGGACGCAGGAGCGGGGCGTCGTCCGGGGTGTCCTCCCGCAGCAGCAGGGTGCCGTCCGGGGTGAGGAGCCGCATGTCCTGGCCTTCGCCGCGGGCGATCGCGAAGAACTCGTCGATCAGGCCCGCCTCGCGCAGTGCCCGCTGGCCCGAGTGGATGTCGAGCATGCCGCCCTGACCGCGCGCACCGCGCGATGCTTCACGTTCGTACACCACGGCTTCGATGTCGTGCAGGTGCAGCACGCGAGCAAGGGCCAGACCGCCCAGACCTGCTCCGACGATGGCGATGGTCATGCCCACTCCTTCGATACGACGTATTTCAACGATACAGCGTATCGAGCCATGCTGTGTATCGTCCTCGTCATGGTGGTGTGGGAGCGGCCGGAGCCGCCCGAGCGACCGGCGCCGGCGCCGCTGAGCCGGGAACGCATCGTGGGCGCGGCGATCCGGCTCGCGGACGAGGGCGGCCTGGACGCGGTGTCGCTGCGCAAGGTCGCGGCGGCGCTGAACGTCGGCCCGATGCGGCTGTACGGCTACATCGACACCAAGGAAGAGCTGCTCGACCTGATGCTCGACGCGGTACAAGCCGAGATCCGGCCGTCCGGGGACGGGTGGCGCGAAGTGCTGCGCTCACTGGCCGAAACCACCCGGCAGGCCGTCCACCAGCACGAATGGCTCGCCGACCTGCTCGGCGGGCGTCCCCAGCTCGGTCCGAACGCGCTGGCCAGGGGAGACGCCGTGGTCGCCGCGATGGGCATCGACGTGGACCACGTGATGCCCGTGATCGAGGCCGTCAACGCGTACGTGATCGGTGCGGTCCGCAGGGAGATCACCGAGCTGCGTGCCGAGCGGAACACCGGGATGGACAAGGCGCAGTGGCAGGTCTCCTACGGGCCCTACCTGCGGCGGACCTTCGCCGGTGGCCGGTTCCCCGCGCTGTCCGCGGTCATCCACGACGCCGTCCACCTCGACGCCGACCAGACCTTCCGGATGGGCCTGGACTTCCTCCTCGACGGCATCGAAGCCCGCCTCGCGCGCTGACCCGGCCCCGGGCCTCGTGTCAGCCGCGTGTCAGCGCCCTCCGCGAACCTGGTCACCACACCACCACGAGAGGACAGCGATGACCCAGACGGTTCCGAACGGCCTTCCCATGCAGCGCGACGCGGGCCCCTTCGACCCGCCCCGCGACCTCACGCGGCTGCGCGAGGCCCGCCCGGTCAGCCCACTGCTCTTCCCGGACGGTCACGAGGGCTGGCTCGTCACCGGCTACGAGGCGGTGCGGCAGCTCCTGGCCGACAACCGGTTCAGCTCCCGGCAGGACATCGGCATCATCCACCTGCCGTACGACACCTCCGGCATGCCGGAGCAGACCGAGCCGTCCCCGCCGATGCCGGGCGTGTTCATCGCCATGGACCCGCCGGACCACACGCGGATGCGGCGCAGGCTCACCGGCGCCTTCACCGTCCGGCGCATGAAACAGCTGGAAGAACATATCGTCGAGATCACCGAGCGGCAGCTGGACGAGCTGGCGCGCCGCACGCCGCCGGTCGACCTGGTGAAGGCGTTCGCGTTGCCGGTGCCCTCGCTGGTGATCAGCGAACTGCTCGGCGTTCCCCACGAGGACCGCGAGAGCTTCCAGGCCAACTCCGCGCAGATCATGGTCAGGGATCAGACGCTGGAGGAGAAGGTGGGCGCGGTGGACGCGCTGATGACGTTCCTGACCGGACTGGTCACCCGCAAGCGCGCGGAGCCGGGCGACGACATCCTGTCCGATCTGACGCGCCACGACGACCTCAGCATCGAGGAACTGGTCGGCGCGGCCTTCCTGCTGCTGCTCGCCGGTCACGAAACCACCGCGAACATGCTGGCACTGGGCACTTTCGCGCTGCTGGAACACCCGGAGCAGCGCGCCGAGCTGCGCGCGAACCCGGAGCTGATGCCGAACGCCGTCGAGGAGATGATGCGTTACCTGTCCGTCGCCGACATCTTCTTCCGCTACGCCACCGAGGACATCGAGCTCTGCGGCGAAACGATCGGCGAGGGGTCCACGGTGGTCGTCTCGCTGCTGGCCGCCAACCGTGACCCGGAACGCTTCGACAACCCCGACACGCTGGACATCCACCGCAAGGCCCGCGGTCACCTGGGCTTCGGTCACGGCGTCCACCAGTGCCTCGGGCAGCAGCTGGCCCGCGTCGAGATGCGCGCCGGATTCGACGGGCTGCTGCGCCGCTTCCCGGACCTCGCGCTCGCCGTCCCCGCGGACGAGGTGCGGCTGCGGACCGACATGAACATCTACGGCGTGCACGAACTCCCGGTCACCTGGACGGGCACCGCCCGGTAGCCCGGCCGCTGGTGTGGAATGGCGGGATGATCCACTACTTCACCGCCCGCGACGGGATCGAGCTGGCCTACCGGGAAACCGGCGAAGGGTGGCCGCTGGTGCTGATCCACGGCTACTTCTCGACGTCCCGGGTGAACTGGGTCGCCTACGGCCACGCCGAGCACCTCGCCGAGCGGGGGTTCCGCGTGATCACGCCGGACCTGCGCGGTCACGGTGAGAGCGGGAAGCCGCACGATCCGGCCGCCTACCCGCCCGACGTGCTCACCGACGACGTGTCCGACCTGGTCGAGCACCTCGGGCTGACCGGCTACGACCTGGGCGGGTACTCGCTCGGCGGCCGGACCACGATCCGCATGCTGGTGCGGGGCGCCCGGCCCCGTCGGGCTGTCGTCGCGGGCATGGGGCTGCACGGGCTGCTGGACACCAGCGGTGGCAACGCGCATTTCCGCACCGTGCTGAACAACCTGGGCACGTTCGAGCGCGGCACGAAGGAGTGGCGGGCGGAGGCGTTCTTCCGGCAGATGCGCGGCGATCGCGTGGCGCTGCTGAACGTGCTCGGCACCTCGGTCGACACGCCCCGCGGCGAGATCGAACGGATCGAAACGCCGACCCTGGTGGTCACCGGAATCGACGATCCGCACCGGCGCACCGCGCCGGACCTGGCGGAGGTGCTGCCGCGCGGCCGGTTCGTCACCGTGCCCGGCGACCACCTCAGCGCCGTCGCGCGCCCCGAACTGGGCCAGGCGATCGGCGACTTCCTCACCGCATGACCCGAGCGCTAGGGCACGGTCAGCCCGGCCCGGCGCAACGCCTCTTCCACCCGCAATCGCTCGACGTCCCGCTCCACACCTTCCGGCAGCTCGTCCAGCCAGTGCCGCAGGCCGAGCGCGGCGCAGGCCTGGGCCAGCAGTGCGTCGTAGGCCTGGTTGGTCGCGCGGCGGCGCACCATCGGGGCGTCGGGCGCGAGGTCCGCCAGCGAACGGTGCACGCGGCGCAGGTCCGCGGCCAGGCGTTCGATCGGAGGCGCGGACGGGGCCGGGACGCGACGGCGGCGAAGGGCGGCGGCCAGTGCGGGTGACTTGCTCGCGAGCCAGAACAGCACCGGCGGCGTGACGCAGACGAGCAGGTAGATCGCCACGTTGACCGCCATGGCTCAGGATAGGCGCCCACGGCGGGCCCGCGACCACTCTTGACCGGTTCCGCGGACGATCCATCGCGCGCGCACGAGACCTCGGGTACCGTAGTAGTTGAACTTTCAAACATGGAGGCTGCGATGAGTGCGACCCCCGTGCTCTACCTGAGCCACGGCGCGCCGCCGCTGGCCGACGACGCCGTGTGGACCCGGGAGCTGGCCGACTGGTCGGCGAACCTGCCCGAACCGCAGGCGATCCTCGTCGTGTCGGCGCACTGGGAGGAAGCCCCGCTGACCGTCGGCGCCACCACGACGGTGCCGCTGGTCTACGACTTCTGGGGATTCCCGGAGCGCTACTACTCGGTGACCTACGCCGCGCCCGGCGCACCGGAACTGGCCGCGCGGGTGCGCACACTGCTGACCGGCACCGAGGTGCACGAGGCGCCCGACCGCGGCCTCGACCACGGCGCGTACGTGCCGCTCGTCGAGATGTACCCGGACGCGGACGTCCCGGTCCTCCAGATGTCCATGCCGACGCTCGACCCGCGTGAGCTGTTCGAACTGGGCCGCAAACTCAAGCCGCTGCGGGACGAGGGCGTGCTGATCATCGGCAGCGGGTTCTTCACGCACAACCTCTCGGCGATGAGCGGCGGTGTGCACGGCACGCCGCCGCGGTGGTCGGCCGAGTTCGACCAGTGGGGCGCGGAAACGTTGCGGGCCAACGATATCGACGCGCTGCTCGACTTCCGGCACAAGGCGCCCGCCGCCGCGCTCGCGCACCCGCGCATCGAGCACTTCGCGCCACTGTTCGTCACTCTCGGCGCCGGCGCGGACGACGCGAACCCGCGCACCGTGATCGAGGGCTACTGGTACGGCATGGCGAAGCGGTCCGTGCAGATCGGCTGACCCCGCTTTCACGACGGGGGCCCGGGAGCGCGATCGCTCCCGGGCCCCCTTCTTCACCGGGACGTTCAGCCCTTGATGTTGATGCCCTTGCCGTGCATCAAACCATCAACCTGCTCGAAGACGGTCGTCGGGGCGGAGTCCAGCTGCGCCATGGCCGGGACGTCGGCCGTGGGCAGCAGGCCCTGCACGTTCGCGGGCAGACCCGCACCCGACAGCGCGTCGACGGGCAGGACGTTGACCGGCAGCGCGGAACGCTCCGCGCGGGCGGGCAGCGTCGGCAGCGCGGTCGCGCCCATCTCCGGCATCGTGATCGGCAGGTCGATCTGCGGCTCCTGACCCGCGACCGAGATGTCCGTCGCGTTGCTGACCGTGGTGCTGGTGACCGCGATCAGCTCGACCGGGATGTCGTAGACCTGGGCGACGACACCCACCGGGATCTGCTTGTCGATCCCGGACAGCGCCTTCGACGGGCCGGCCGTGGTGTCCGTGCCGCCGACGGTGCCGGTGGTGGTGTTGTCGGCGAGCGCGTGCGCGACCCCGCCCGCGGAGACGGCGTTGCCGAACACCTGGGCCACCACAGCGGCCGGGACGTCGAAGATGTCGCCGGACAGCGCGCCACCCTCGCCCGAGGTGGTGATGTCGCCACCCGAGTTGGCCTCGGTGGCGTTCACCCCGGCGGCGTGCGAGACGCCGAGTCCGCTCACGGCGTTGCCGAAGACCTGCGCCACCGGCAGCGCCTGCGCCGCGACCACGTCACCGGCGATCGAGCCGCCGTCACCGTTGGTCTCGGCGTCGCCGCCCGCGGTCGAGACGACGTCGTTGACGCCCTCGCCCTTGACCACACCGCCGAGGACCGCGGCGTCACCGAACACGGTCGCCACGGCACCGACCGGCGCCTCGACGATGTTGCCCGCGATCGAGCCGCCCTCGCCGGTGGTGGACAGGTCGCCACCCGCGGTCGAGTCGGTCACGTTCTCGGCCACACCCGAGCCGTTGCCGGTCAGCGCGGCGCCCAGGCTGTGCACCTGCACCGGCAGCGAAACCGGGACCGCGCCGAGGTTGCCCGCGACGAAGCCTTCCTTGCCGGTCGCGTTGCCGGTGCCGCCCGCGGTCGACGTGGTGTCGGTCGTGGCCTCGCCCGCGCCCTGGCCGATCCAGGCCGCGCCGATGCCGAACGCCTGCACGGGCGCCGAAACCGGCACCTGGACCAGGTTCGCGCTGGCCGCGGCGTTGTCGTCCTCGGTGTTGCCGTCGCCACCGGAGGTCACGGTCTTGGTCTCGGAAGCCTCCCCGGCCCCCTGACCGATCCACGAGCCACCGACGCCGAAGATCTCGGCGGGCACGGCCACCGGGACCTGCACGGCGTTGCCGGAACCGGCCGAGTCGTTGCCCAGCGTGCCGGTGTAGCCGCCGGCCTTGACGTCCTTCGTCTCGGTCGCGCTGCCCGAGGCGTTGCCGATCCACGAACCGCCGACGCCGAACACCTCGACGGTGCCCGCGGGCGGAGCGGAAACGCTGTTGCCGCCGAGGAAGCTGCCGTTGCCGGAGGTGAAGGTGTCCGAGCCCGCCATGGCCTCGGTGTCGTTGTCGCAGCCGTTGGCGTGCGCGTTGCCGATCCAGGTCCCGCCGACGCAGAACACCTCGGCCGGGAGCGCGACGGGGGCGTCGGCGATGTTGCCGGACCCGGCCGCGTTCTCACCGCTGGTGCTGGTGGTGCCACCGGCCACGGCCTCGCTGCCGAGCTCCACGCCGCCGACCTGACGATCCGCGCCACCGGCGACGAACGAGTTGCCGATCCAGGACACCGCGTTGCCCGCGACGGTCGCCGGAACCGCGGGCTGCGGCTGCGCGACGTTGCCCGCCAGGAACGAGTCGTCCCCGTCGGTCTGGATGTAGCTCGGGCCGCGCGGGCCGTCGGCGGTGCCGCCTGCCTCGGCCTCGGCGTCGTACGCGCCGGCCGGGACGTCGGCGTCGCCGCCCCACGAGATGGCGTTGCCCGACACCTTGGCGGGCAGGGCCACCGGGACACCGGCCACGTTGCCGCTGCCCGCGCCCTTCGAGCCGTGCGTCTCCAGCGAGCCGCCGGACTCCGCCTCGCTGGAGCCTTCGAAGTCGGTCTCGGCGTGGCCGAGGAACCAGCCCAGCGCGTTGCCCGACACCTGCACCGGGGTCGCACCCTGCGGGGCGATCACGTTGCCCGCCAGGCCGCCGTTGGTGCCGTCGGTGACGACGTCGCCGGACGTCTCCGCGGACTGCGTCGCGCTGCCGGCGGTGTGGCCGCTGCCGACCAGGCCGAGCGCGTTGCCCGAGAGCTGCACGGGCAGGGCCCAGTCCAGCGCCACGACGTTGCCGGCGAGGCCGCCGTGCGAACCGTCGGTGGTGACGTCCGAGTTGTGCTCGTAGGTCTGCTCGGCGTCCGACTCGACGGCGGCGTCGCCCAGGACACCGAGCGCGTTGCCGCTGATCAGGATCGGCGCGGCCGCGTTCACCGAAACCTTGTTGCCGTGGAAGGCGTCACCGTTGTCCACAACGGACGGTGCGTCCTGCGTGGCGGTCGCGCGCTGCGAACCGGGGTGCGTGGCCTGGCCGACCCGCTGCGCCACACCGGTGGTGGCGTCGGTGGCCTTGGCGACCACGCCGTTGGCGGCACCGAGGGCCGGGGCGGCGGGCTCCAGCGCACCGGTCTTGCTGACCGGGGCCGCGGCCTTGTTCACCGCGTCGGTGACCGGCTTGGTGCTGATCTCCTTGTGAACCTCGGGAAGGTTGACCTGCTTGCCCAGCGTGCCCAGGGCGTTGTCCTGGATGTCGATCGGCACACTCACGTTGACGTCCAGCGGACCGGCAGGACTGTCCGGGTTGACGTTCTCGTCGGCAGATGCGATGCCGGTACCCAGCATCAGCAAGCCACCCGTGACCAGCGCGGTCTGAATTCCGCGCTTTGCCCAGGTCTGCATCGAGGTGTTCTCCTTTTCTTCGGGTTCCCTTGCGGGGCTTGAGGTCGGTGCGCGAATGAGCACCGGGAATCGCGGGCATGGGTGAGAAAGCCCGCGAGGGCTGGAAAGCGGGGTGCTCGTGCTGTGCGCGCAACGCCGGTCCGAAGAAGAGGACGGCGGAACCGATTCCGCGCGAGCTACCCCGCGCGAGGATCAGTCAGGAGTGACACCGGGCTGCTCGCCCGGCTGGACCGGCGTGTGCCGGAAGGCGAACCGGACCGCGGTGCGGTCGTCCGATCCGCGGACGGCCGGGCCGCCGGCGGGAACGCCGAACAGCAGGCCGTCGATGTGCCCGCCGGCGGCGGCGCCACCGGGGACGAGCGGGACACCCGCGGGTGCGAGCGGTCCGCGCAGCGGCGGGTACGGGAACTCGTCCCGCTGGGCGCCGTCGTGCTGGGCACCATCGCCGTTGTGCGAGGTGACCTCGTGGTGACCGCGCTGCGCGGTCTGCGGCACGGCCTTCGCGACCGGGCCCATCACGGCGTCGGCCACGGCCACCGGCGGGGTCTGCGGCGCGGGCGGGGCGGCCACCTGGCCGTCGGCCTCGTCACCGAGCGCGGGCAGCTTGATCAGGCCCTTGCCCGACGGGCGCAGGATGTCCCACACCTTCTGGATGGCGGGCACGGTCTGCGGCGGGGTCAGCGCCTGGCGGATCACCTGCGGCGCGTCCTGCGGCTTGCGGCCGATGTGCTCGGCGGTGCCGAGCGTGCGCTCGACCGGGCGGAGCACCGCGTCGCGGGTGAAGGAGTGAACGGTCTGGCGCATGTCCGCCGCGGCCGTCTGACCACGCGCCGGGTCCGCGGGGCCACCGTCCATGCCGTACTCCAGCACGGTGGCGGTGGCGTTGCCGACGAGGTCGGAGGCGCCCCAGGTGAGGTCGTCGGTCGCGCCGATCACGCGGTCGGTGATCGGGGTGGCGACGTCACCGTCCTGCGGGGTCTCGACAGGAGCGGGGGCGAGCTGCGTCGCGGAGGCGGTGGCGTCGCCGAGCAGCCAGGCGGCCGCGGTGCCGAGAACGGCACCGGCGAGCACGAGCAGGGCGCGGACGAGCCAGCGCACGGCGGACGCCGTGCCCCTGCTCATGGCCGCGTGTGCCTGCAACACCGTTCTCCTGTCGAAAAAAGCTGATGGCGGTCGTTCCCCGCCGAGCGGCGCGTGAAACGCGTTCGTAGTGATACGTGAACCGCTTGCGCAGTCGAGGTAACCAAAATTCCGGCCGCTCTCGCACCCTCGACACGACTTGATCGCACGATCGTGTGAAGAACACCCGGTGTGGTCGGATGTCACGAGAAGTGATCGCGCCCGGCCGGGCCCCGGTGCGCCCAGGAGACAAGGGATCCTGGGCGCACCAAGGGAAGTCAGCCGAGCGCGCCCTGCACGATCGACGGGATCGCACCCGCCCACGCCGAGCTGGCCAGACCCGCCGCGCCGGCACCGGCGAGCGCGCCGGACTCGTTCCACGCGTTGACGTAGTCGGCACCGGTCGGGTGGGACGGCACCTCCACCGGAGCGGTCAGCCCGCTGTCGTCGCGGATGCCCACCGAACCCGCCGCGCCCTGGACGATCGACGGGATCGCGCCGGCCCACGCGGAACTGGCCAGGCCCGCCGCACCGGCGCCGAAGCACGCGCCGGACTGGTTCCACGCGTTGACGTAGTCGGCACCCGTCGGGTGGGACGGCACCTGGGCCGGGCAGCTCACGCCTTCGGAAGCCGAAGCGGTGCCGCTGAAGCCCATCGCGAGCAGGCCGGCCCCCACCAGCACCGCCGCGGCCGTCGTCTTGCGGAACTTGCTGAACATCTGCACTCCTTGCGTTCGTTCGTTCGTCCGGAAGTTCCACGCACTCCCGTCGAAAATGACGTTAAACGTGGAATGAAGGAATTTTCCAGAAGGGTGACCCGGAAGTGTGAAGAAACCGTTTCCGGGCAGCACGAATAGCCGCTTGATGACAGCAGAAGCGCTGCTCAGAGCAGCCTTATCGCCACCGTGGAAACATTACGGAAATTCCGGCGAGCGGGCCGGTGAAATCAGCTCGTCGGCATTCTTCGACGACCACCGGAGGCGAATTGAGACATTTTCGGATGAGGTTCGGCGACGCACGCGCGATGCGGCGGCGTTCGCGTGACGGTCGTCCGTCGCGTCATGGAGAAGTCCGGCTCCTCTCACCGCGCTGTCTCGTCAACGCGGTCGCGCATGTCGATCTTGACGAAGATTGACATACCGACGGAACCTGCGCTGATCCGATGATGATCAAGCGCCTGATCGTGTGACGAGAGCGGTCGCGGATCCCGTGAGCGCGTTGCCCTGCCCTGTCCGTCCGGCTCGCTAGGGTGGTCGCGTGAGCGAGCCGCAACCTCCGAAGTACCGATTCCTCGACGACGACCGGGTGGTGCCGCGCGGCCTCCGGGTCAGCGCCGCGTTCGGCTGGCGGTTCCTCGTCGTGGCCGCCGCCGCGTATCTCGTCCTGCAGCTGCTCGCCTACCTGTCGGTCGTGGTGATCCCGGTGGCGATCGCGCTGCTGCTCGCCGCGCTGCTCGCCCCGGCCGTAGCGCGACTGGTGCAGGTCAGGGTGCCGCGCGGGCTGGCAACCGCGATCGTGCTGATCGGCGGGCTGGCGGTCCTCGGCGGGCTGCTGGCGTTCGTCGTCATCAACGTCAGCGACGGACTGCCCGCGCTGACCAGCCAGGTCAGCAACAGCCTGAACCAGATCAGGGACTGGCTGATCAACGACCTGCACCTCAAGCAGGAGCAGATCCAGGAGTTCCTCGACAACTCGATCAGCTTCCTGCAGGACAACCAGGCCGCGTTCACCAACAGCGCGCTCACCACCGCGACCACGGTCGGCGAGATCCTCACCGGTTTCGTGCTGACGCTGTTCGTCACGATCTTCTTCCTCGCGGGCGGGGAGAAGATCTGGACCTGGCTGATGCTGGGCATCCCGGCCCAGGTCCGGCAGCGCGTCGACGTCGCCGGACGGCGCGGGTTCGCCTCGCTCGTCGCGTTCGTCAGGGCCACCGCCGCGGTCGCGGTCGTGGACGCCGTCGGTGTCTGGATCGGCCTGGCGATCCTCGGCGTCCCGCTCGCGATCCCGCTGTCCACGCTGGTGTTCCTCGGCGCGTTCATCCCGATCTTCGGCGCCGTGGTCACCGGCGCGGTCGCGGTGCTCGTCGCGCTGGTCACCAAGGGGTTCGTGACCGCGCTGATCGTGCTGGCCGTCCTCATCGCGGTGATGCAGCTCGAGAGCCACATCCTGCAGCCGCTGCTGCTCGGCAGGGCGGTCAAGCTGCACCCGCTGGCCGTGGTGCTGGGCATCGCGGCCGGCCTGGTCGTCTACGGCATCCCCGGTGCGCTGCTGGCCGTGCCGCTGATGTCGATCGTCAACGCGGGCGTCCGCTCACTGCTGCACGAGAGCGATCCGGACCCGGCCGAGGTGGACGTGCTGCACGACATCGAAGCCGCTCCGAACGCCGGACCCGGTGACGACGGGGAGTCCGGCGAACCGAAGAAGCCGTGAGCCGCCGGTTCGGGCCCACCGCGCGCGAACCCGCCACCCCGCTGTGGTGGGGCACGATCGGCCTGCGCGTGCTGACCCTGCTGTTCGCCTACGGTGCGGTGATCGTGCACAGCGCCGGTTACGAGCGGCCGTGGCTGGCCTGGACCGTGCTCGGCGCGATGACACTGTGGACGGTCGCGACCGCGGCCGTCTACGCGCGGGAAGCGTTGCGGTGGCGCTGGCGCTGGTTCGTCCTCGCCGACGTGCTGGTCACCTGCGTCCTGATGCTGACCTCCCCGTTGATCCTCACGGACGCGCAGAACGCGGCCGTCGCCCCGCTGATCACGACCGTCTGGGTGGCGGGCGCGCCGGTCGCGGCCGGCACGCGGTTCGGCGGGGTCGGCGGGGTCACCGCGGGCCTGGTCGTGGCGGCGGCGACCGGCCTCGCACGGGAGGGCTTCACGCTCGATGTCGCGCGCGACGGGGTGCTGCTGGTCGCGAGCGGTCTGCTGATCGGCATGAGCGCCTCGACCGCGCGCAAGTCCGCGGCCGTGCTCGCCGAGGCGCTGCGCACCGAGGCCGCCACCACGGAGCGGGAGCGGCTGGCACGCGACATCCACGACAGCGTCCTGCAGGTGCTCGCGCGGGTCCGCCGTCGCGGCGGGGAACTGGGCGGCGAAGCGGCCGAACTCGCCGAGCTGGCTGGTGAGCAGGAGATCGCGCTGCGCGCGCTGGTCACCACCGGGCCGAAGGGACACAGCACCGGCGAGACCGATCTGCGGGCGGCGCTGCAACTGCTGGCGTCCTCGAAGGTGCAGGTCGCGACCCCCGCCGGCGAGGTCAACCTGCCCTCGGGCACGACTTCGGAACTGGTCGCCGTCGTGCGCGAGGCCCTGTCGAACGTCGACAAGCACGCCGGTGCGGCGGCGAAGGCGTGGGTGCTGCTGGAGGACGTCGGCGGCGAGGTGGTCGTCACGGTGCGCGACGACGGCGAGGGCATCGCCGAAGGGCGGCTGGCCGACGCCGTAACCGAGGGCCGGATGGGCGTGGTTCGCTCGATGCGGGGACGCGTGCGGGAGCTGGGTGGCACCATCGCGTTGGACACCGCGCCAGGGCAGGGGACCGAATGGGAGATCCGGGTGCCGAGGACATGATCAGTGTGATGGTCGTCGACGACCACCCGATCTGGCGGGACGGCGTCGCACGCGACCTGGGTGAGAACGGGTTCGACGTCCGGGCCACCGCACCGGACGCGACCGCCGCGGTGCGCATCGCGACGGCGGTGCGACCCGACGTCGTGCTGATGGACATGAACTTGGCGGGCACCTCCGGTGTCGACGCGACCCGCGAGATCACCACGAACCTGCCGGACACGAGGGTGCTGGTGCTGTCCGCGAGCGGTGAGCACAGCGACGTGCTGGAGGCGGTGAAGGCGGGCGCCTCCGGATACCTGGTGAAGTCGGCGTCGGTGCAGGAGCTGGTCGAGGCCGTGCGCCGCACCGCGGAGGGCGACCCGGTGTTCACGCCGGGGCTGGCCGGCCTGGTGCTGGGCGAGTACCGGCGGATGGCCGAGGCGCCGGGCGAGGCGGTGCCACGGTTGTCCGAGCGGGAGACCGACGTGCTGCGGCTGGTCGCGAAGGGCCTGACGGCGCGGCAGATCGCCGAACGGCTCGTGTTGTCGCACCGGACCGTGGAGAACCACGTCCAGTCGACGCTGCGGAAGCTGCAGCTGCACAACCGCGTCGAACTGGCGCGCTACGCCATCGAGCACGGGCTCGACAAAGACTAGGGATTTCCCCGGATCCCGGTTCGGGGTCGGGCGTCCTAGCCTGGACGCATGGGCGAGGAGACCGGAACCAGGCCGCTGTCCCCGAGGGATCTGCGGGTGTCGGACGCCGAACGGGAACACGTGGTCGCGGTGCTGCAGAAGGCGATCGGCCGCGGCATGATCGACCTCGACGAGTTCACCGAGCGCACCGACACCGCGCTCGCCGCCCGCACCCGCGGCGAGCTGAACACCGTGCTCGCGGACCTGCCCGGCCTGTTCCACCCCGACGTCCACCCGGCGGTGGCGCCGGTCTACTCGCCGGACCAGCGGGTCGAGCTGAACGCGAAGTACTCCTCGCTGGTGCGCAACGGCCGCTGGCTGGTGCCGCCCGAGGTGGTCGTCCGCAACCGGTACGGCGCCACGAAACTCGACTTCAGCGAGGCCCAGATCGCGACCCCGGTGGTGCGGCTGGAGCTGGACTGCAAGTGGGGCTCGGTCGAGGTGATCATCCCGGAACACGGCGCGGTCGATCTGAACGCGATCACCGAGATCAAGTACGGCTCACTGCAGGACAGGACGGCCTCGGACGGCAAGCCGGGCAACCCGCGACTGGTGTTCGCGGGCCGCCTCCACGGCGGCTCACTCGTGATCCGCCATCCGCGGCGCGGCCTGTTCGGGCACCTCAGCTAGCCGCGCGCGGCCTCGCGGGCGGCTGCCGGGTTCGCGGCGGTCAATGCGGCGCGTGCCGCGGACTCGCACCCGGCCAGGGTCACCGCGGCCAGGCTGGCGCCCACGGCGCGCACCGCGGCCGCGTTCATCGACAGGCTGGTCACTCCGAGGCCGGTGAGCACGCGTGCCAGCACCGGGTCGGCGGCCGCTTCACCGCAGACGCCCGCTGGTTTGCCGCTCTCCCGCGCCGCCGTGCCGACCAGGGCGATCAGCCGCAACAGCGCGGGCTGCCACGGGTCGTTCAGCGCCGCGACCGCCCCCAGCTGGCGGTCCGCGGCGAACGTGTACTGCGCCAGGTCGTTCGTGCCCAGCGACACGAAGTCCACGGCCTCCAGGATCTCCTTCGCCGCCAGCGCCGCCGCCGGGACCTCGATCATCACCCCGGCCCGCGCGATCCCCGCGGCGCGCACCCGCGAGGCGAACCACTCCGCCTCCGCCGCCGTGGCGACCATCGGCGCCATCACCGACACCTCGGCACCGGAATCCGCCGCCGCGCCCGCGATCGCCTCCAGCTGCCGGTCCAGCACCTCCGGCCGGTCGAAGGCGACCCGCAGCCCGCGCACGCCGAGCGCCGGGTTCGGCTCCGTTTCGGGGGACAGGAAGGCGAGCGGCTTGTCGGCGCCCGCGTCGAGCGTGCGCACCACCACCGGCTTGCCCGCGAACGGCTCCAGCACCGCGCCGTACGCCGCCCGCTGCTCGGCCACCGACGGCTCGGACGGCGCGTCCAGGTAGCAGAACTCCGTGCGGAACAGCCCGACTCCCTCGGCGCCCGCCTCGGCGGCGGCCTTCGCGTCCGCGGGGGAGCCGACGTTGCCGAGCACCTTCACCACGTGGTCGTCCGACGTGCGGCCGACGCCGCTCCACTCCGCCGCGCCCTGCCGCACCGCGGACACGACCGGAGCGGCGGCGTCGATCGCCTCGACCGTCCCGGTGTCGCCGTCCACCGACAGCGCATCCGCGTGCAGCGCCAGGAGCCCGCGCACGGCCACCACCGCGGGGATGCCCAGCGACCGCGCCAGGATCGCGGTGTGGCTGGTCGGCCCGCCCTCCTCGGTCACGAGCGCGAGCACCAGCGCCGGATCCAGGCCCGCCGTGTCCGCCGGGGCGAGGTCCCGCGCGACGAGCACGCTCGGCCCGCTCAGGTCCGGCACCCCTGGCGGCGCGGTGCCCTGCAGCTCCGCGACCACGCGGTCGCGGATGTCCTCGATGTCGCGGACCCGCTCGGCCATGTACCCGCCGGCCGCGGAAAGCGCTTTCGCAAAGCCGTTGGCCGCCTCGTACACGGCACGCGGCGCGGGCCTGCCCTCGGCCGCGACCAGTCGCTCCGCCTCGCTGATCAGTGCCGGGTCGCCCGCCATGGCCGCCGTCGTCAGCAGGATCGTCGCGGCATCGCCCGCCGCCCGCTCAGCAAGCGCTTCCAGGCGTTCGACCACCACCTGCGCCGCCGGGGCGATCCGCGCGGCCTCGGCCTGCGGATCGGACGGCGCGGGACCGCTCGCGGGCGCGGCGGCGGGTTCGGCCACGGCGACGACCGGACCACTCGCGCGGCCAGGGCTCACCGGAACTCCGGACAGCGTTTCGGACATGGTCTAGACCATACCTTCCTCATCCCGCCTCGTCACGCACGTGCGATGCGCCTACACCAGCCTTCACGACAGCTCGTCCCACCGCACACCAGCCTGGTTCCCTATGCAAACGTGAAGATTCTTGTAACTTCTGGGACGAATGATGCGACACTAGGGTGAGCGTCCGCGACGTTCACCCGTTTGGGGCAATTGCCCCATCGGGCCGTCCCGCCAGGGAGCACGCGGGCTCTCACCTTTCGTCCGGCACCGGTCTGCGCAACCGGAGGCCGGGCATCGGGTCGCTGGTACCGATCGCGTAGCCCCCCGAGCGATCGGTACCGGCGGCGCCCGATCTCCTCCGGAATGCGGCATTGACCTTCTAGAATGCCCGAATGGACAAGCCGACCCGACGGGGTCGCGAGCGCGCGGCGACCGACCAGGACATCCGCCGCACCGCGCGCAAGCTCCTCGTCGAGCGAGGGCCGGAAGCCGTGACGTTGCGAGCCATCGCCCGCGAACTCGGCATCACCGCGCCCGCGCTCTACCGGTACTACGGCTCACGCGACGACCTCGTCGAGCACCTGCGACTCGACGTCGTCGCCGACCTGGCCGCCGAACTCGCCGAAGAACTGGCCGGACTGCCCGACGACGGAGCGGTCCAGCTGTTCGCGATCTGCCGTGGCTTCCGGCGCTGGGCGCTGACCCACACCAAGGAGTTCACGCTCGTGTTCGCGTCCCCGACCGGCGAGGTCGGGTCCGCGGCGGGCAGCGTCGCCACGCTCAACCGGGCCAACGAACCGTTCGGGCGGATCTTCCTCACCGCGGCCGGGCACCTGCTGGCGAACTTCCAGCTGGAACTCCCGCCCGCCGACGCGGTGCCCACCGAACTGCACGACGACCTGATCGCGTTCAAGGGCGAACTGATGGCCCTGCTCGGCGAGTCCGCGAGCGAGTTCCCGCCGGACAAGCTCGACCTGGGCACCACCTACGTGATGATCCAGTTCTGGGCGCGCCTGTACGGGCACGTGACACTCGAGGTGTTCGGCAACTACCCGATCCCGATGTCCAAGCCGGACGCCGTGTTCGACGCACTCCTGGCCGACCTCGCCCGCGAGATCGGTTTGAACATGCCTTAGAGGACCAGGTTCACCAGGCGGCCGGGCACCACGATGACCTTGCGCGGGGCCGCGCCATTGAGCAGCGCCACGATCTTCTCGTCGGCCAGGGCCGCCGCTTCCACGGCGTCCTTGGCCGCGTCGGCGGGAACCTGGATGCGTGCGCGGACCTTGCCGTTGACCTGGATCGGGTACTCCACCGTGTCCTCGACCAGGAACTTCTCGTCCGCGACGGGGAACGGGCCGTGCGCCAGCGAAGCGTCGTGGCCCAGCCGGTGCCACAGCTCCTCGGCGATGTGCGGGCACAGCGGCGCGAGCATCAGCACCAGCGGCTCGACCAGTTCCCGCGGCGTCGACTCGGCGGCGCCGTAGACCTTGGTCAGGTGGTTGTTGTACTCGATCAGCTTCGCGCCCGCGGTGTTGAACCGCAGGTTCGCGTAGTCGTCACGGACACCGGCGATGGTCCTGTGCAGGGCCCGGCGGTCGTCGTCGGTCGCCTCCGCCGCGGACACCCGCGGCTCGCCGGTCTGCTCGGACACCACCAGGCGCCACACGCGCTGCAGGAACCGGTGCGAGCCGACGACGTCCTTGGTCGCCCACGGCCGCGAATCGGCCAGCGGGCCCATCGACATCTCGTAGAACCGGAAGGTGTCGGCCCCGTAGTCCGCCGCCATCTGGTCGGGCGTGACCACGTTCTTCAGGCTCTTGCCCATCTTCCCGTACTCTTGCCGGACTTCCTTGCCCTGGTGGAAGAACTTGCCGTCGCGTTCCTCCACCTCTTCGGCCGGGACGTAGAAGCCGCGCTCGTCGGTGTAGGCGTAGGCCTGGATGTAGCCCTGGTTGAACAGCCGCCGGTACGGCTCCTCGGCGCTGACGTACCCCAGGTCGAACAGCACCTTCTGCCAGAAGCGCGAGTACAGCAGGTGCAGCACGGCGTGCTCGACGCCACCGACGTACAGGTCGACCCCGCCCGGGTCGTTCACGCCGTGCTCGGCGGTGCGCGGGCCCATCCAGTACTGCTCGTTGCCCGCGTCGACGAAGCGCCCGGAGTTGTCCGGGTCGATGTAGCGCAGCTGGTACCAGCAGGAACCCGCCCAGTTGGGCATGGTGTTGGTGTCGCGGCGGTAGGTCTTGCGGCCCTCACCCAGGTCCAGCTCGACCTCGACCCACTCGTTCGCGCGGGACAGCGGTGGCGACGGCTCGCTGCCGGCGTCCTCCGGATCGAAGGTGCGCGGCGAGTAGTCGTCCACCTCGGGCAGCTCGACCGGCAGCATGCTCTCCGGGATCGCGTGCGCCCGGCCGTCCTCGTCGTACACGATGGGGAACGGCTCACCCCAGTACCGCTGCCGCGAAAACAGCCAGTCACGCAGCTTGTACTGCACCGTGCCGGTGCCGTGGCCGTTCTCCTCCAGCCACGCGATCATCGTCTTCTTGGCGTCGTCGACGTTCAGGCCGTCCAAGAAGCCAGAGTTGACCGCGACACCCTCGCCGGTGAACGCCTTGCCGTCGAAGCCCTCGCTGGGCTGCACGGTGCGGATGATGTCCAGGCCGAACTTCTCGGCGAAGTCCCAGTCGCGCTGATCCTGACCCGGCACCGCCATGATCGCGCCGGTGCCGTAGCCCATCAGCACGTAGTCGGCGACGAAGACCGGGATCTGCCTGCCGTCGGCCGGGTTCACCGCGAAACTCCCGACGAACACGCCGGTCTTGTCCTTGTTCTCCTGGCGGTCCAGTTCGGACTTGCGCGACGCGGCGCGCCGGTACTCGGCGACGGCCTCCGCCGGAGTGGCGGCGCCACCGGTCCACCGTTCATCCACATCGGACGGCCACGCGGCGGCGGTCAGCTCGTCGACCAGCGGGTGCTCGGGCGCCAGCACCATGTAGGTGGCGCCGAACAGGGTGTCCGGACGCGTCGTGAAGACCTCGATCCGGTGCTCGCCGGCGGCGAAGGACACCCGCGCACCGTGGGAGCGGCCGATCCAGTTGCGCTGCATCGACTTGACCTTCTCCGGCCACTCCAGCCGGTCCAGGTCGTCGACGAGGCGGTCGGCGTAGGCCGTGATGCGCATCATCCACTGGCGCAGGTTGCGGCGGAACACCGGGAAGTTCCCGCGCTCGCTGCGCCCGTCGGGCGTGACCTCCTCGTTGGACAGCACCGTGCCCAGTCCCGGACACCAGTTGACCGGCGCCTCGGAGATGTAGGCCAGCCGGTGCTCGTCCAGGATCGCCAGCTGCTCCGCGCGGGTCAGCTCGCACCAGCCCCGTCCGTCGGGGGTCGGCCGCTTGTCCTGCGCGTACTCGGCCTCCAGCTCGACGATCGGGCGGGCCTTGCCCTGCTTCTCGTCGTAGTAGGAGTCGTAGATCTTCAGGAAGATCCACTGGGTCCACTTGTAGAACTCCGGGTCGATCGTCGCGATCCGGCGGCGCTCGTCGTGGCCCAGACCCAGCCTGCGGATCTGACGCAGGTAGGTCTCCATGTTCTCTTCGGTGGTCTTGCGCGGATGCTGGCCCGTCTGCACCGCGTACTGCTCGGCGGGCAGGCCGAACGCGTCGAAACCCATGGTGTGCAGGACGTTGCGCCCGATCATCCGGTGGTAGCGGGCGTAGACGTCGGTGCTGATGAAGCCGAGCGGGTGCCCGACGTGCAGGCCGGCCCCCGACGGGTAGGGGAACATGTCCTGCACGAAGAGCTTGTCCGAGGGAACGTCGCCGGCGTCCGCGAGGGAGCCGGCCGGGTTCGGCGCGTGGAAGGTGCCGTGATCGGCCCAGTGGTTCTGCCAGCGCAGCTCGACCCGACCGGCCAGTTCGGCGGTGTACCGGTGGCCGGGCGTTTCCTCGATTGCTTCACTCACCCAACCATGGTAAGCGGCCCGGCCGACGCGGTTACCGTCGCACCGCGAATGCGATGACCTGCGTGATCTGACTGGTCGAGAAGTTGTCGTCGCTCACCAGCAGCAGCGTGCGGTCGCCGCCCGGCAGCGTGGGTCCCCACGTCATGCCCTCGACGTTGTCGACCTTGGACAACGGGTAGTCGGCGAGGTCGAGCAGCAGCTTCTTCTTGACCGGCCGCACCTTCGCCCCGTCCAGGGACGAGGTGTGCAGGACGTTGGTGGCGCCCGTGGTGTCGATCTCGTAGATCCGCACCTTGTTGCCCACGCCGGAGACGTACGAGCGCTCCATCACCAGGTAGCGCGTCGGGTCGAACGGGTCGGCGGCGAGGATCGACGAGACGCCGGTGTCGGTGGTGCCCCCTGGCGGGACGGAGTCGGCGAAAACCGGCTCCTGCGGGTAGGCGTACTGCGCGAGGACCGGGCCGGTGCGGGCCTGCACGGTGATCCGGGACAGCGCGCCGTGCGCGGGCGTGGCGACCGGGCCGTCCTGCAGCAGCGGACCCTCCACCGAGCTGACGACGAGCGTGCCCGCGGCGGCGAAGGTGAGACCTTCCAGCACGAGGTTCCGGCGCGGGCCGGAGTCCGGGCGCATCCGCTCGTCGTCCGGAAGGGGCAGGGTGCGCACGTAGCCGCCGTCGCGCCGGGCGACCTGGACCGACGGGTCGATCAGCGTGGTGTCGGAGCGGATCCCCTCCTGGCTCCAGTAGTAGGCGCCGGTCCACGGGTCGACCCGCATCTCCTCGGGGTCGACCGAGTCCTCCGGGTAAGTGCTGCCGTCGGGCTGCCGGAACAGCTGCGCGCCGGTGAAGGTGACCTGCCCCAGCCCCCGCGGCGAAACCGGGATCTTCGCCGTGAAGTACCGGGCGGGCGCCTCCGAGGTGTCGTCGGCGATGAAGACGTACTGGCCGGTGCGCGGGTCGTAGTCGATGCTCGACAGCTCACCGATCGTGTGGTCGCCCACGGGCAGGGCGTGCGGGATGATCTGTTCCCCCAGGTAACGCACCGGCGCGGGAGCGGCCTGTGCGGCGGGAGCGACAGTCAGCAGTAGACAGCCGGCGAGCGCGCCGGTCGTGAGTCGCTTCAGCATGGCGTGCAGCACAGCGCATGCGGGTGTCCGGCGGGTAGCGCGAACATCACGCTTATGCTCGTTGCCGTGTTCGTAGTCGCGCTGGTTCCGCTGGTACTGGGTGTCGTCGTGGGCTGGGGAGGTCTGCTCGGCTGGCGGGAGAAACTCCCGCGCGACCGTGGCGCCGGTGTGCGCACGGCCGCGACCCTGCGGTCCGACGAGGCGTTCCGCCTGGCGAACCGGGTGGCCGGGCTGCCGACGATGGTCGCCGGGGTGGTGGGCATCGTGGCCGGGATCGCCGGTCTGTTCGTGCCGGGCACCGCCGGTGTGCTGACCGCGACCGTGATCGGTCTCGTCGGAATGCTCGCCCTGGTCGCCGGTGGCGGCGTGCTGGGCAACCGCGCCGCCGCGGCCGTTCCGCCGCCCGCGCCCGCCGTGCCCGCCGGATGCTCCGGCTGCGCCTGCGGTGGGTGCGCGGTGCAGCGCGCCTGAGACGCTCAGTTTCGCTGCAGGTCACCGGGATGGGTGGCCAGCAGAGCCGTCGGAACACCCTGACGGCGCAACACCTGGCCCCACAGATCACGCTCCGGAGTGGCCAGGACATCGCTGGGCAGCGCCGAGACGATCAGCCAGTCACCGCGATCGATCTCACCGTCCAGCTGTCCGGAGTCCCAGCCCGCGTAGCCGGCGAACACCCGCAGGCCGCGAACCTTCGGCACCAGCGCGTCCGGATCGGCGTCCAGGTCCACCAGCGCGACCGGACCGCGCACGCCGATCAGACCGGGCACCCCGGAAGCGGTTTCCCCGGCGCGCAACGCGGCCAGGCACAACGCCGTCTTCTTCTCCACCGGGCCGCCGACGAACACCGACTGGGGTTCCACGACATGCCTTCCCCAGCTGGGCAGCACGTCGTCGACCGGCACGTCGCTCGGCCGGTTCAGGACGACCCCCAGCGTTCCCTCCTCCCGGTGGTCGATGATGAACACCACCGTGCGGCGGAAGTTGGGATCGAACATCGTTGGAGCGGCGACCAGGAGCGATCCCGGTTCAACCTCGGCGTCCGCTGACACGAGCCCATGATCCCACTTCCGCAAATCCGGCCCGCATCGCCGGGAACAAGGCGTGGCCCCCACCCGTTGAACGGGATGGCCGGCGCACTCCGTGTCCCCCGGGCTCACTGAAGAAAAGCCTTTGTGGAATACCGTTCGGCAGGAGCCACACTGCGCGATGCCGCCGAGAGGCGACCGAGTGCGCCGGCCACCGTTCGTCTCCTCCCGATCGGTCGCCGGCACCGTAGGCTGGTGAGCCGTGACAGCGGGTGCGCGGCCGTCGGTCGCGAAGGTGCCGCCACGCGCGTTCTTCGCGATGGCGGGCTTCCGCACGCTGCTGTTCTCGCGGTTCGCCGCCCAGTTCTCCGACGGCATGTTCCGCGCCGGCCTGGCCGGTGCCGTGCTGTTCAACCCCGAACATGGCGCCGACCCGCTGGCCATCGCGGGCGGGTTCGCCGTCCTGCTGGTGCCGTACTCCCTGATCGAACCGTTCGCGGGCGCGCTGCTGGACCGCTGGGACCGCCGCCGGGTGCTGGTCGTCGCCAACCTGCTGCGCGGCGCCGCGATCGTGGCGACGGCGGTCGCGGTCGGCCTCGGGGCCGACGGGCTCGGCCTGTTCGTGCTCGCGCTGATCGTGGAGGGATTCTCCCGGTTCGTCGGCTGTGGGCTGTCCGCGTCGCTGCCGCACGTCGTGCCGCCGCACACCCTGATCACCGCCAACGCGCTGGCCGCCACGCTCGGCTCGCTGGTCGCGGTCGTCGGCGGCGGGTGCGCGATCGGGCTGCGTGCGCTGATCGGCGCGGGCAACAGCGGATCCGGCTGGACGACGGCCGTGGCGGTGCTCGGCACGCTCGTCGCCGCCGCGATCGCCGGCCGGTTCAGCCGGGGCCGCCTCGGCCCGGACTCGGTGGACGAGGCGAGCGAAGCGGTCGTGGCGGTGGCGCGGGGCTTCGCCGACGGGGGCAAGGCCGCGCTCGCCGCGCCCGGTGTCGTCGGCGGGTTCGTGGCGCTGCTCGCGCACCGCGCGTCCTACGGCATCTCACTGCTGCTCACGGTCCTGCTGCTGCGCTACAGCTTCGCCGACTACGGGCCGCTCAAGGCCGGGCTGCCGGGTCTCGGCCAGCTCGCCGCGATGGCTGGTGCCGGGATCCTCTTCGCCGGTTTCCTCACCCCGCGCCTGGTCCACCGCCTCGGCCACCGCCGGGCCATCCCCGGGGCGCTGGTGCTCGCCGCGGCCGCGCAGGCCGGGCTCGGGTTGCCGATGGAACTGCCCGCCGTGCTGGTCGCGGCGTTCGTGATCACCGCGGCCGGGCAGGTCGTCAAGCTGTGCCTGGACTCCGCGATCCAGCACGACGTGCGCGACGAGGCCCGCGGCCGGGTCTTCTCACTCCTGGACACGCTGTTCAACGTCGTCCAGGTGATCGCCGTCTCGGTGGCCGCGGTCGTCGTCCCATCCGACGGGCGCTCGGTGACGCTCCTGCTGGTCGCGACGGTGCTGTACCTGATCGGCGCGGCGGGTTTCCTGATGATCACCCGTCGCGCGCGTACCGCATGACGGAATTTCGCCGATTGCGCCATCCGGACGAAGAGGGCCCACTAGAGTGGCGCCCGTGAGCACCCCGGGGGACGACAGCGCGCGGAAGGAAGCCCGCAACGCGGCGATGCGCGAAACCGTCGACCAGTTGATGGACAAGTTCAACCAGCAGACCGCGCAGCTGCGGGAGGCGCAGCAGGCCGCGTCCGAGCTGACCGCCGAACTGTCCTCGCCGGACGGCCTGGTCAAGGTCACCATCGACGCCCAGGGCACGCTCGCCGACCTCAAGCTCGCACCCACCACGTTCGAGCGCACCCGCCCGGAAACGCTGGCGCGCACCATCAACGACCTCGTGCGCCGCGGCATGCTGCAGGTCAAGCAGCAGCAGGCGGAGCTGTTCCGCCCACTCACCTCCGACCTGCCGGATCTGTCCGAATTCATCGAGGGCGCGCCCTCGATGGCGGGCCTGATGCCGGACATCCCGGATTTCCTGGAACCGGAACCGGAGCCCGAACCGTCCCAGAACCCGGAGTCGCAGTCGATTATGCGCCGGGACACACCCCCGACGCCGCCTGTTCCGAAACCGGCGACGCGCCGCGCGCGCCCGTCGGCCGACGACGACGAGATGCCCGAAACCTGGATGACGCGGGGTGACCGATGACCGGACCTGGTACCGGCCACGACATGGATGCGGACACGGTCCGGAGCGGGGCCGGGAAGTACCCGCCGGTCGGTGACCTGCTCAAGGAAGCGGGCGACAAGCTCAAGGCCGCGCTCGAAGCGCAGGGTGCCTGCTGGGGCGACGACGAGTCCGGCCAGGCGTTCGCCAAGGACTACACGCCGGCGGCCAAGAACTGCACCGAGGCGTTCGGCAGTCTGGACCAGGCGCTCAAGAACCTGGCGAAGAGCGTGAAGGAAGCCGCGGACGCCACCGAGGGCACGCACAAGGACGCCGAGAAGGTCATCAAGAACACGGGCCAGGTCTAGCCATGGGGATGGAGTTCCCCGACGAGGTCAAGTGGCTGCTGCCCATCGTCGTGGGCGAAAGCTGGCCCGAAGGCGACGAGGACAAACTGCGGGAGCTCCGCGACGCCTGGCAGGCCGCCGCCGAGGCGCTGGAGCCGATCGTCGAGCAGGCCAACAGTGCCACGTCGGAGGTGCTGAGCACCTGGACCGGCGCGCCGGCGATCCAGTTCCAGCAGTTGTGGGACAAGTTCGTCACCGGTGACGAGGCGTACTTCATCAACCTCACCAACGCCTGCAACGCACTCGCGAAGTCGGCCGACTCGACAGCGCTCGACGTCGAGTACACGAAGTACATGATCATCGCGTCGCTGATCATCCTGGCGATCCAGATCGCGGCGATGATCGCGGCGGCGGTCGTCACGTTCGGCGGGTCGACGGCGGGCATCGTGCCAGCGCAGATGGCCACGCGGATGACCGTGCAGATGGTCTTCAAGCAGCTCGTGCAGAAGATGCTGCAGGAGGGCTTCCGCAAGGTCGCGATGCAGCTGCTGCGCAAGCTCGCCAAGGAAGTCCTGATCAACGTCGCGATGAACCTGGCGCTCGACGTCGGCATCCAGGGGCTGCAGGTCGCCAAGGGCGACCGCGAGCTCGGCGACTGGGACTTCACCAAGACCGCCGGCGCGCTGGCCAGTGGTGTCGCGGGCGGTGTCGCCGGCGCGGCGGGCAAGGCGATCCCGAAAGGCGCCACCGAAGGGCTGCAGAACAGCGTCGCCGGACAGATCGCGGACCGCGCGGTGCGCGAAGGCGCCCGCGGCGCGGTCGAAGGCGTCGCGACGACGGTCGGTCAAGCGGCGCTCACCGGTGACCTCGACCAGCTGAGGCTGAAAGACGTCGCGATGGGCGCCTCCGCGGGTGCGGTGGACCGCGCCACCGGGGGCGCCAAGGACCAGATCAACGAGATCAAGAGCTTCAACGCGGACATCCGCGCGGGCAACATCAAGGTCGATGGTTCCCCGGTGGACACCGGCGGGTCGTCGTCCTCGTCGGATTCGGGTTCGGGTTCTTCGTCGGATTCGGGCGGCTCGTCGTCGCGGAGTTCGGCGCCCGAGCCGGTGGCGGCGCACTCTTCGTCGTCCTCGCACGCGGACGGCGGCTCCTCCGGCGGATCGGTGTCGAACGCGATCGCGAACGACCGGGTGAGCGGCCAGTCGGCGACCGTCGCGGACCGCCCCGCGACGGCGACCACGGCCGAAGCCCCGCGATCGACCACTTCGGACAGCGCGCCCGCGCACCAGAGCCAGTCGCCGGTGTCGGCCGCCGCGCCGGCCGGTGCCCCCATGGCGCCTGGCGGAGGTTCCGCGGGAGCGGCCGGTGGTTCTCCCGGAGGCCCGTCGGCCGGATCGGCAGGCTCGGCGGCCGGTTCTTCCGGAGCCTCGTCAGCCGGATCCGCCGGTTCCTCGGCGGGGTCTCCGGCAGGCTCGTCAGCCGGATCGGCCGGTTCCTCGGCAGGCTCGGCGGGATCACCCTCCAACGGTGCGGCCGCGGGCCGGGTGCCGGTCGCAGCCGGTCCGGCAGCCCCCAGCGGTCCGCCGTCGAGCGGGTACGGTCCCGCCGGCCCGACCACACGCCCCGACGGCATCACCACCGCCGGCTACACGGGCACCGGCTCCGGACCGACCGGGGGATCACCCTCCGCGCAGCACGGTGATCGCGTCTCCCAGCAGGGACAGCAGTCGCAGATGCCTCCCGCCCCTCCGATGCACGGTTACCCAGGGAGCGGGCAACAGCAGCCGTTCTCGCCGCAGCGTGGTCAGCAGGGAGCGCCGCAGGGGTACCGCCAGGGGCCGCCGCCGGGGTACCAGCAGGGACAGCCGCGCGGTCCGATGGCTCCGCAGCACGGGGGCCCGCAGGGGCCCGTTCAGGGCGGTCCCCGTGGACCGATGCAGGCCGGTCCGCAGGGGCCTGTCCAGGGTGGCCCACAGGGACCGTTCCAGGGGCGGCCGCAAGGCCCCGTCCAGGGCGGCCCGCAGGGACCGTTCCAGGGGCGGCCGCAGGGCCCCGCGCAGGGTGGCCCGCCAGTGCCGGGCGGGCGTCCGCCGATGCCTCCTCAGCAGGGCGGCTACGGCACCATGCCGCAGCAGGGACAGCACGGGCCGATGGGCACGCAGCCCTATGGTGGCCCGTCGCCGCAGGCCAGGCCGTACCAAGGCGCGCCGCAGCAGGGTGCGCCCTACCAAGGTGCGCCGCGGCAGGGTGCGCCACAGCAGGGCATGCCGCCGCGGGCGTACGGACCTCCTCCGCAGCAGCCGCCGCACGGTGGCCGTCCCGGGGCGCCTGTCGACCCGCGCTGGGCGCTGGCGAACCCGTCGGCCCCGCGCGACACCGCCGCGCCCGGAACCACACGCCCCGTGGAGCCGGAGACGGTTCACGAGCGCACCCCGTTCGACCCGCCTCAAAACACCGTCGCACCGGTTCGCGGCCAGGCGCCCACGAGCGAGCAGAGCCCGTTCGACCGGCCGCGCACGCACGAGGAGCCAGCACCTGCCCGCGACGAAGCACCCGTCGCCGAACGCTCGCCGCTCGACCCACCCCGCACCGACGAGGCACCTGCGCCCGTCCGCGACGAGAAGCCTGCCTCCGAACGCACCCCGTTCGACCCACCCGAAGACGCAACCCCCGTGCACGACCGGGCGCCCACGAGCGAGCAGAGCCCGTTCGACCGGCCGCGCACGCACGAGGAGCCAGCACCTGCCCGCGACGAAGCACCCGTCGCCGAACGCTCGCCGTTCGACCCACCCGAAGACGCGCCCCCCGTCCGCGACGAAGCATCACCAGCCGAGCAGAGCCCGTTCGACGAAGCCCCGCCGCGTGACGAGGTCGCCGCCCCGGCGGACAGCCAGCGGCCCGACGACACACCGCAGCACGTCCCCGAGGACGCGACCCCGCAGCACGACCGTCCGGTGGTCGACGAGCCCTACATCGCCGACCCGGACTTCCGCACGCACGACCGCGCCGACTTCGACGCGCTCGGCGAAGTCCAGCTCAACAGCGGCCTCATCGACGAGCACACCGGCAGGCTGACGCACGAGCACGAGTTCCTCGAAGCGCTGCAGATGCGCGACCTGGACGCGACCCTGCGGCACATGACCGACAACGGCGCGTACGCCGTGCACAGCTACACGTCCAGCGAAGTCTTCGGCATCATCAACAACGCGCTGCGCACGGGGCAGAGCCTCGACGCGGTCATGCCGCAGATCCGCGCGCTCGTGTCCGGTCTGAACGAAATCCCGGCCTACCAGGGTGAGACCGTTCGGCGGGTCAACGTCTCGGGCGAAGCCGCGGCGATCGTCGCCGGCCGGTACCAAATCGGCCAGGTCATGGTCGAGTCGCAGTTCCTCAGTTCGAGCCGCTCCGACGTGGCCGGACCGAAGTGGCCCGGCGACGTCGAGATGATCATCGAGGGCAAGACCGGGCGTTACATCGAGGGGCTGGCTTCGAACAAGGCCGAACACGAGGTGCTGTACAAGCCCGGCACGCAACTCGTGGTGAAGGACAAGATCGAGGTCGACACCCCGGGCGGCGGCAAGAAGTTCGTGATCCGGCTCGAGGAGATCACTCCGGACGATCCGCGCTTCCTCCCGCCGGAGGCCGCCAAGCAGCAGATGGACGCCAACCGCGAGCGGGCCGACCGCCAGGAAGCGGAGATCGCGGCCGCGTACAAGCGCGAGATCTGGCGCAAGTTCAGCGGCGGCGACGAGACCGGGATGCCGGACTTCGAAGCCGAGGTGGCAGCCGAGGCAAGGGCCAAGCCGGACGCGGAACCTCCCGGGATCGGCGAACCGGCGAACGGCTGGGGCGACATCAACAGGTCGTCCGACGTCGTCGGCGAGCCGGCCATCCACGCCCGCAGCACGGACCCCGTGGACCCGCGCGCCCAGTCCACCGGCCCCGGCACCCCGACCCGCAACGCTCACCAGGAGGTGCGGTTCCTCCGCGACAACCTGCCGGAGATCGCCGACGTCAACACCCGCGGCTACTACGCCGACGGCATGCCGGTGGCCCACCGCACCAACTCGGCCGAGTCGGTGATCGCCTTCGAGCACCGGATGAACGGCATCGACGCGCAGGCGCACCCGGCCGGGTCGGTGCCGCACGGCCGGGACTTCCTGGCCAGGCAGCTCGGCGGTGAGTTCCGCCAGATGACCGACTACAACAGCGTGGTGCGTGACATGGCCGGGCAACCGGTCGGTTCACGCGCGGTGCTGTCCGTGGACACGCCGGACGGCCAGCGGGCGTTCAGCGTGGTCCACACCGAGCACGGCGTGGCGCTGGTCGACCCGATGACCAGCCGGCTCGCCGACCTGCCGCCCGACCCGTCCGGCGTGCACCTGATGGACACCCACACCGGCGACGGCACACCACCCGCCAGCCGCAGCGAGCCGGCCCCGCCGCAGCCGGCCAGGAGTTCGATCGCGGACCTGCTGAACGCGGGTCCCGAGCGCACCGAACCAGTCCGGACCGCCGCCGACAGCGCCGCGCTGCGGAACCGGCTCGACGGGCCCCAGCAGCCCGGCGCGCGCTGGAACCCCTTCCGGCGCTCGGAGCAGCCGCCCGCGGCACACCCGCACCAGCAGCCGCCGCCGTACCCGCCGCACCAGTACGGGCAACAGCCGGTTCAGCACGGTGGGCCGCAGCAGCACCAGCAACCGCATCCCTACCAGCAGGGTGCGCCGGTGCACCCGAACCAGGCGCAGCCGCCCGTGCAACACGGCGTGCCGCAGCACCAGCAACCGAACCCCTACCAGCAGGGCGCGCCCGTCCACCCCAATCAGGCGCAACCCGCTCCGCAGCACCAGCAGGGGCCCTACCAGCAGGCTCCGTTCCAGCAACAGCAGCAGGCTCCGTTCCAGCAACAGCAGCAGGCTCCGTTCCAGCAGAACCCGTACCAGCAACAGGCGCCGTTCCAGCAGAACCCGTACCAGCAACAGCAGCAGGCGCCGTTCCAGCACCAGCAGCAAGGTCCGCTGCCGCAGCAGGGCGTGCCGTTGCTGCAGAACCAGCCCGCGCCGTGGTCGAACATCGCTGCTGCGACGCAGCTGCACAACCTGCCCGCCATCCACGGCGGAACAGCCGGTCCGCACCAGGCCGCCTACGTCGCGTCCCGGCACCCGGAACTACCCAACGTCAACCCCAACCGCAACCTGCCGAACGCGACGGACCTCGGCTACTGGCACAACTGCACCCGGTGCGTCGTGGCCTACGCGCAACGGTTGATCGGCATCGACGCCCAAGCTGATCCGGTCCTCCCCAGGGACGTCAATGCGATGGACCGGATGAAGTGGATGGAGGACCAGCTCGGCGCCAAGTGGGTGTACAACGTCGGCAACTACGACAACGTGATCCACCACGTGTCGAACATGCCGCACGGCGCGCACGCGGTGGTCCACGTGGCGTACAAGGAACCCGACGGTTCGTGGCCGTCGCACGTCGCCCTCGCGGTCAACACGCCGGAAGGCGTCGTGTTCGTCGACCCGCAGAACGGCGGGCTGATGAACCTGCCCACCCATCCGACGGGCATCAACCTGCTCCCGTTCGGATCGCTCGCCACCAGCAACGGGCTCGCGGCGAACCCACAGGCGGCACTGCCCCACGCCACGCCGCAGGCCCCGCACGTCCAGGCGCCCCACTCGGCGAACGTGCCGATCCTGCAGGCCCAGAACACGCCGGTCCAACAGCCTCCGCACCTGCCACCGCCGGTTCAGCAACCGCCCGTCCAGCAGGCGCCCGTCCAGCAACCGCCGGTCCAGCAACCGCCGGTCCAGCAACCGCCGGTCCAGCAGGCGCCCGTCCAGCAGGCGCCCGTCCAGCAACCGCCCGTCCAGCAACCGCCAGTCCAGCAGGCACCGCCGACGGTGGCCGATCCTCGGGTCGCGTTCACGCAACCACCGCAGGCGACCACGCCCGACGTCCACGCACCGACCGACCCCCGGGTTCCCTACGCGCAGCGTCAGGCCACGACGCCGGACGTGCCCGTCGACCCACGGAGCGCCTACTCGCAGCAACCGAAGGAACCTGGCCGGTCCGCGCCGCTGCCGGACGACGGTGCTCCCGACCGCGACTCGGGCAGCGACCCGCATGCCCGGCAGGACGACACCCCATCGCCGGAGCCACGCCGCGACGGCACAGACGACATCCCTGCCGCACCGGACGACCACCGCGCCGACGATCTGCCTCCAGGCGACGACACCGTCGTCGTCGACGGGCAGACCATGCGGGTCGACGACGCGTTCCAGCGCCTGCTCGACGAGCACCCCGAGCTCCGCCAGACCGTCGACAACAACCCGGCCTTCCGGCAGATGCTGCTCACCAACCTGGGCCTCATGGTCAACCTGATCACCTACCCGGACGCGATCCCGGTGGTGCAGGAGGCCTGGGACGAGCAGCTGCCCATGCCGCACATCCCGAACCACATCAACGCCGACTTCACCGGTACCCCCGGCGACCTGCCGCAACCCGAGGAGCAACGACAACCACAACCGTCCGCCTCGTTCCCAGCCGCGACACCGTCCGGCCCGGGCGGCGCGGCGGGCATCGGTGACCAAATCCAGCCCGGCTTCGACCCGTCCCGCGCGGCCGACCCGGCCTACGCGGACGCCTACCTGCGCGATCAGCTCGACAAGGCGGCGGTCGCGCGGCAGGAGCTCGACTCCGCCCTCGGTGACATCGCCGGCGCCGTCGGCGGTACCGCCGTTCCGGCCACGTCACCGAGCTGGGAGGCCGCTCAGCAGCAGCTCGCCGGTTTCGACGGGGACGCCTCCCGGATGACCGAGCTCGCGGCGGCAGGCTTGCGGGTCGGCAGCGCGGAGGACGCCTACCGAGCCGCCGACCAGCTCGCGGCCACCCCGGGCATGGAGGTCCTGTCCACCGACGATCGCCTCGCCGACGGCGGCGCACTGAACATGCGGGTGCGCACCTCGGACGGCACGGTCGGCGGGGTCAGCATGATGCCGCCGATGGCCGGCATGCCCGGAATGGGCGGGGCCGGCGGCGGCACGAGCCGTGGCGGCAGGCACCGCAAGTTCGAGGGCCCCCGGGAGTCCCTGGTGGAAGATGTCGAAGAGGTGCCGACACCGCAGTACTTCAAGTGCTTCAACAAGACCTACAAGGTCGACCGCGACGGCGAGGGCAACCTCACCGGCTACCTGCTCGACGTGCGCACCGGCGAGTTCGGGGAAAACGCGGCGCACCTGGAGAAGGTCCTGCAGGCGCAGCTGCCCTCGAACTTCCGCTCCCTGACCGAGCCGGAGTTCGTCGCGGAAACCGAACGGGAGCGGTCCTTCTACCTCCGTGGCGAGGGTCCGCTGTTCACGCTCTACGACACGATCGACGGGGTACGCAGGCAGGCCAAGGAAGACGGCCGGGCGCTGACCGCTCACGAGGAGTCGTTCATCGCTTCGGTGCAGCGGCGCACCTTCGCGATGTGGGAATCCGAACTGGCCCGCCGTGCGGCCGGTGAACCCGCTGGTTTCGTCTGCACCTCCATCCTCGCGTGAGCCGGTTACAGTGAGCCGCACTACGGAGATGGGCAGGGAGGCGACCGCGACCATGGAGCCGCACCGCCCGTTGCTCGTGCAGGTCGGCACGCTCGCCAGGGCCGACGCCCCGGCGGGGTGGGAACGCATCGAGCTGCACTTCCGCCAAATCGGTGACCACACCGAACTGGAACCGATCGCGTTCACCCGTGGTTCGGGGCGTGGCTACCCGGCATCGGCCGGGCTGACCGAGGTTTTCGGCGAGCTGCGGGCCGCGATGTACGAGCCGGGGAAAGGCGCCTGGCTGCACGCCCGGTACGCGCTGCACCCCTCCGGGGAGTTCGACATCGACGTCAGTACCACGACGCGGCCCGGGTGGCGAACGCCCCCGGACGATCTGATCGCCGCGCTGGAGATCGAGCTGAAAGCGTTTCCCCGCGAGCCGGAGCACCTGCCGGACTGGTGGCGTCGCGCGGCGGGGCTGCCGCTGGGCACGAAATTCCGGCACGCCCGCGTCGTCGACTCCTACGGCGACAGCGACGCACCCGTGATGGGGCGTCCGCCGGTTCCCGAGGACGAGGTCCCCGCACTCCTGCGGTACCTGGAGCGCCAGCCCGCGGTACTCGTCGGCAGCGGGCTCGGCCCCGACATCTTCAGCGGTGGCATCGAATCCGACGTGCCGGAGAGCTACCACACCGACGGCACCTGGATCTGGCACGCCTCGGTGCCGCACTACCTGCGCAAGTACGGCACCCCACCGGAGCCGGACTTCCTGGCGCACGTGCGGGACCAGGACTTCCAGCCGCCCTACGTCGACAAGCTCACCCGGCGCACCGCGGCGGCCGATCTGCTCGGCCGGCCGCGCCCGAAGGCCGATCCCGGTGAGGCGCTGCCGACCAGCGGGGACATCGCCGCCGAACTGGAAACCAGCACCGAGCCGTCGTTGGAGGACCCGGCCGTGCTGGTGGTGCTCGCGCAACGGCTGGCCGAGCACGGAATCCGGCCCGAGGCGTACCGCCTCGCCTCCCGGGCCGACGGCGCGTGGTGCCTCAACCCGGCCGAGCGCGGCTGGGAGGTCGCGCACTACGCCGATGGGGTTCCCGTGCGAGCGCGGTACTTCGAGCGCGCCGAGGACGCGGCGCAGCACCTGCTCGGTGCCCTGCTGCTGCATCCCGCGCGTATGACCGGCGGGACCGGGACGCCGCTGGAAACCTCCGCCGAACTCGCCGACTGGCCGATCCAGCCCGCCGAGGGCGATCCGCCGCTGACCCTCCTGCGCGACAAGCGGCTGGTCCGCCTGCCCTCCGGCACGGTCGTGCTGCGCTTCGGCGGTGAGCGCGGCAACCTGGTCCACCACGACGAGACCCGCTTCCCGGCGACCTCCCTGCCCATCGAGCGGGACCGCGAGGAGCGGCGCTACCGGCTCCGGCGCACGCTGGTGGCGGTCCTCGGAATCGCGGTGCCCTGGGCGAACCTGCCCGGTGGCGGCGTCGCCTACGTCCTGCCGAAGCCGCTGGGCGAGCATGTGGCCGACGGAAGCCTGGAAAGGATCGAGTAGTGGAACCGGCAGAAGCCGTCGCCAAGGTCGAGCAGTGGCTGCGTGAGGTCCACGGGCCGGACTCGGGCCTGCGCGCCGACCACGAGCACCTCATCCGGCGTCCGGAAGGCTGGCACGTCCCCTACAACTCGACCGGCTTCCTCGACGGCGGTGACCTCGGCCAGCAGATCATCCCGCCGCCCGCGCTCATCGTCCGCGATCCCGAAGGCGATCTGCGGCACGCTTCGCCGGTCCGCGGCGGGCTCAGCATTCCCGCCCAGTACCGGGACCGGGACCACTGGGCCGAGCTGGTCGACCCCGAATACGCCGATTCCGGCCTCGGGCGCCTGGGGGCGCCGCTCGCGGCCATCATGGGCTGGCAGCGCTACACCCCCGAGGGCGCCGAAACCGGCGACACGCGGCCGAACCCCGAGTACCGGACGGGACCGGCCCGCCGCGGCTACCCGGCCGCGCTGACCACACTCGACGCCCTCGTCGAGTTCCGGCACATCGGATGGCTCGACCAGCGGAAGTTCGTCCTCGGCCTGCTCGAGGAGAGCTTCCTGGTCCCCCTGACCGACGGCCACGTGCGCCACCAGTCCACGAAGGACGGTCGTCGCACCGTCGAGCTGTGGACTTCTTCGCGCTTCCTCCCGCCGGGCAGCCGGGAATGGTTCTGGCTGGATCCGGTGACACTCCTCGGTCACGTGCCGGAAGCCGACTTGGTGATCCACGGCCCGTGGCAGCTGCCGGTCGAGGTCAGCACCGAGGAGATCCGCGCCGCGAACGCCGAGTTCCCGCGCTACAGCGACAAGATCGAGGTCAGCGGCCACTGCCCGGAAGCGCTGCCGGACCTGACGCGCTGGGCGGCCGACACGGCTGCCCGCATCGGCTTGCCCGATCCCGTCGACCCGCCGACCGACGCCGCGGACCACGCGCGGGCCCATGGTTTCGAGCTCTCCCCGGACGAGTGCTACCGCGTGGTGAGCGGCCGGTCCTGGGTGCGCCGGATGGGGATGGCTCTGCCACCGCGGCCGCCGGACGAACCCACCGCCTTCGGCCTCGCGACGGGTTATGACGACGACGGAAACGTGGCCCTGCGGGTCGATTCGTTCGGCAAGTTCGCCGACGTCGGACAGGACACGAACTTCAGCTGGCAGCGCGTGCTCGGGGCCTACGTCGGGTTCGCGCTCGGCGAGGCGCTCGGCGCTTCACCCGACCGGTCCCAGCCGGGGCCGGTCGGCCCGCTCACCCAGCGCCTGCTGTTCCTCACCGAAGCCTTCCTGCGCGGAGGCGCCGACGCGGCACCCGAAGCGACCCGCAGGTGGCTGCACACCCAGGGCGCGGCCGTACCGGACATCGAAGGGTGGCTGCCGCAGGTGGGCGAGCTGCACTCGGTTCGCGACCCCGATCCGGAAGATCTCCGGTCGGGACCGACGGTGCTGCTCGGCGCGTTGCCGGGCGTCCTGACGATCGGTGGCGCGGGCGAGGTGCCCTTCGGCGCGTCCGAGGCGGCGGTGCGGACCTTCTCGGCGCTGCCGGGATCGACGGAGGAGGACCTGACCTTCGCCGCGTTCCTCGGCCTGCTGCTGGAGCGCTCGCTGGACCGGCAGTTCAGCCCCGCACTGTGGGTGTCGGCCGGGCCGGTGCTGTCGGACCGGGAAGGGGCGAACTGGGACGCGGTGCGCGAGCTGGCGAGCCGGTCGCTGATCGCCGTTCCGGAGCAGGGGATGTACCACCTGCCCGAACCCGGTGCCATCGGCGACGGGCACGACACCGCTTCCGTGCTGGGCCGGGCGCTGGCCGCGGTCTCCGGGTTCGAGAACAACCCGGAGGTCGCGCTGCAGCGCGCGGTCGGCCACTCCGGCCGCGCCGCGCTGACCGGCGCGATCGCCGGTGCACTGGTCGGCGCTCGCAACGGCGTGCCCGACCTGCCGCAGAAGTGGGTTGACCAGCTGGAGCTGCGTCCGCTGATCGAACGGGTCGTCACCGACGTGGCCCGGAGGTTCGAGGGGATCCCGGAGGGGGAGGAAGGGCAGCGATGGCTTCGGCGCTATCCGGCGGTCCGGTCGTGACGGGGGAGCGGTTCACCGACTGGAAGGCTGTGCTCGACCCCGAGTACCGGCGCGGCGAGTTCCCCGGGCTCGCCACCCCGGAGGCGGCGATCGCGCGGTGGATCGAGGTCGACGAGCGCGAGCAGCCCACCGGCAACGTGCGCGAGAACCCGGCACACCGGCCCGGTCCGGAGTGGCTGGGCGGCCCGAAGGCGACGACACCGGCGGCCAAGGTGGCCGGCATGCGCCGCGTCGGGTGGATCGACGCCGCGACCATGCGGCGGCTCCTCCTCGACTGCGAGGTCCTCGTCCCGCTGGGCGACGACGGTGAACCGGCGCTGATGCGCACCCGCGGTGGCGATGTCGTCGTGCCCGCCTACACCGCCACCGCCACCCTTCCGGCCGGAACCCGCCGCTGGCGCCGCATCCGTCCGCGTGACCTGCCGCGCTCGGCAACCCGGTTGGGTCTGGACGCCGGGCGACCGCTGTCCGAGACCGTGGACCTCGCCACGGAGCTCACCGGGATCGTCCCGGAGCCGAGTCGGTATGTCGACGAGACGGCCCCCGAGGTGTCCCCGCGGATCACCGAGATCGCCGCCCGCCTGAACGACGAGTTCCAGCTCGAAGGCGGCCTCGTCGCGAACCGGGTGCGTGCCGTCAGCGACTGGGCCCGCGAGAACGGGTACGAGCTGAGCGCCGACGAGTGCGAGCGGTACGCCGGGGCGTACGCGCGCTGGGTTCGCAACCTGCGGCGCGCCCACGACGGCGCACCGGTCGACTGGCCCACCGATCTCGCCGCCAACGGGCTGATCATCCACTACGGCAACCGGGGAGAGCCAGCACCGGTTCCGTGGACGCTGGGCAAGTTCGAGCCCGCGAACACCGGCTCCGGTGTCTTCGCGTGGCACCGGGTCGCCGGCGCCTACGTCGGGTTCGCCATCGGGGAATGCCTGGCGCTGGGCAACGGTGACGTGCCCGGCCCGATGACCAGGCAGATGCTGCGGCACACCGAAACCGTCCTGCGCGGACTGCCGTTCTTCAACGTCGAAGGCGCGGTGCCAGCCGGGTTCCCGCCCGCGCCGGAGCCGGACAGCTGGCTGTCCGTCGCGCTCGGGGACGGCTCGGACCGGCCGCCGAACCCGCTGACCGCCGCGCTGGCGGTGACCATGACGGCGGGCGTCGGACTGGAGAACAACGGCCTGCCGCTGCAGTTGGGTGTCGCCAGGGCGCTGACCGGTGCTGACGGCGAGGCGCTGACCGCGATCGAACTCCTCGTGCGGATGTTCACGCGGTTGCTGGCGAAGACCGAGATCACCTGGCCGTTCCACACGCACCTGCAGGAGCTGCACCAGTCCGGGCAGGCGCCGTTCGACGAGATCGCGGCGATCGTCCTCGCCCTGCGGCGGGGCAGGGAGATCCCGGACGTCGAGCAGATCGAGACGCTCGGCGACCCGGCGAGTCCGCTGGCGGTGGCCGGGCGGGCGCTGTTCGCCGCCGCGAAGCGGCACCATGATCCGATGGCCGCGATCCAGGCCGCGGGACTGCAGTCGGCCGACCCGCCCCTCACCGCGGCGCTCACCGGCGCGATGGTCGGCGCCCGGCTCGGCGTGCCCGGACTGCCCGCCGACCTCGTCGGAGCGCTCGCACCGCTCGGCCTGCTCGACAACGTCGCCGAGGACGTCTACCGGTACTTCAACCAGTACGGCGTCGCCAGGAACCAGTCGATGCAGGAGCACTTCGCACAGCGGTACCCGCGGGGCTGACCCTGGCCCCGGTGCGCGGCGCCCCCATCCGGCTACATTGGACGGGCATTTCGACGAGCGGGGGGTCCTCGTGCGGTACCGGGTCGAGTTGGCGGAACGTCCGGACGGGCTGTACGCCGTCTGGCAGGGGCGGGTCTTCGCGGCGCAGCGCTCCACCGCGGACGCGTCGGTGCTGCTCGTGGCCGCGCCGGGGGAGGACGCGCCCGCGGACTTCGACACCGGGTTCGAGTCGCGCCCGGCGAAGGTCGTGCCGGAATCCGAGGTCGCGGCCACCTTCAGCCTGCAGACGCACTGCCTCTTCGACGACGACACCTACCGCATCGCGCCCGGCGAGGGCCTGACCCTGCGGTGGAACGGCACCGACGAGGTGCGCGCGCGGCAGCTCGGCCTGCGCGACTTCGGCGTCACCGCCACCGAGGACGAGATCACCGCGATCTGGCAGGAACGGCACGACTTCACCGTCGGCGCGCGCACGCTGGGCGTCGGTGACCCGCAGGAGATGGTGCGCGACATCGCGCGGCTGCTGCGGACCGTGGTGCCCAACGGCTGGGAGCGCATCGCGGCCCAGTTCCGTCAGGTCGGGGACTACGCGGAGATCGAAGTCAGGGCGGCGGGCGAGGGCGAATCGGTGTCGCTGCCCGCGTCGCCACGGCTCGGGCAGTTGTTCAGCGAACTACGCGCCGCGATGTACCAGCCGGGCGCCGGGACGTGGTTCAAGGGCACCCTGACGCTGGTCGCGCCCGCGGACTTCGCGTTCGACCACGACGCGGAGGCGGAGCCGAACTGGCGCCAGTCGCCGGCGGGACGGCCGACCGCCCGCGCGTACGAGGCGGAGCTGGAGCAGTTCCCACGCGAGCGCGAGCAGGTCCCGGACTGGCTCGCGGCCAAGGCCGGTCTGCCGGTGGACGCGACGTTCCGGCACGCGGCGGTGGTCGACGCGCAGAACCCCGGCGAACCGCCCGTGGTCAACCGGCAGGCGCTGCCACCGGAGGAGGCCCGCGCCCTGTTCGACTACCTCTACCGCGCACCCGTCGCGGTGAGCAGGCCGTACCGCCTGCCGGACCTGTTCGCCCCGGTGAACCCGCCCGAGGTGCCCGACGCCTTCCACACCGACGGCGAATGGATCTGGGCCGCCGCCGTGCCGCACTACCTGCGCAAGTACGGTCTGCCGCCGCAGCCGGAGCTGGCCGGGCACATCCGCGCGCACGGCTACCGCGTGCCGCACGTGCCGCCGCACCTGCTCGCCGCGGCGGAGGCGGAGTTGCGGGGCGAGCCGCTGCCGCCGCAGCCCGCGGCCGGTGAGGTCGACGCGGTCACGCTGACCGATCGCGGCGGCGACCCGCCGTACGGGCTGCGGGCGTCGGAGGTGCTGACCGTCCTGGAACGGCGGCTGGCCGAGTACGGCATCGCGGCCCGTTCGTACCGCATCGGTTCGCGGGCCGAAGGCGCGTGGAGTCTGCGGCGCACCGAGTCGAGCTGGGAGGTCACCGGCCCGGACGGCGCGGAGCCCGCCGCGTTCGCCCGGGTGGAGGAGGCGGCGCGGTTCCTGCTCGGATCGTTGCTGCTCTACCCGGTGCGAGTGGTCGACGACGAAGGCAGCTGGCCGATCCAGCCGATGCGCGGCGAGCCACCGTTGACGATGTTCCGGGCGAAGCGCCTGATCACACTGGCCGCCGGAACGACACTGGTCCGGTTCGGGGCGGAAACCGGGAACCTGCTGCACGAGGAGACGGCCCGGTTCCCGGAAACGTCACTCGTCCCGGACCGGGAGGGACAGCAGGCGCTCTACCGCGTCGCACGGCCGCTGCGGGTGCTCACCGGTGTGACCGAGCCGTGGGGTGCGCTGCCGGGTGGCGCGGTGGCGTACTTCCTGCCGTACGCCACCGGGCAGCATGTCGAGATCGGGGCCCTGGAACGGATCTAGCTTTCGCGACTTTCGATCAGCTCGGTGATGCGGGCCATCCCCTGCGCCATCATCGCGAAGCCGTTCCGCATCTCGGTCTCGACCCGGTCCAGCCGCTGGCCGTGTTCGACCTGAGTCTCACGAAGGGCGTTGAGCACGCGGGTGTGCGCTTTCAGCTCGGCCTTGACCTCGCCAACGTCGTTCGATGCCCCTGCGGCAAGGACTCTCGAGGCCGCGGCTTCGTCGCGGGCGAGGCGGGCAATCTCCAGTGCTTCGATGGCGAGCCTCTGGGTTTCGTTCTGTTCTTCGGTCATGTGCGGGAAGTTATCCACCGTCGATCAGCCCCTTTCGGCGCGAACGCACCCTGCCGCGGGATACCCCGGTGATCATCGCGGCATCCAGAGCGTCACGCGAGTTCCGCTGCCCGGGCTCGACTCGACCAGCGCCTGGCCGCCCGCTTCGGTCAGCCTCGCCGTGATCGACTCGCTGATGCCGAAGCCCGGTGGGCGGTCCGTTTCGTCGAAACCGGCGCCGTGGTCGCGGATCACGACCGCCACGCCGCCGTCGCGCTCCTCGGCCCGGACCACGACGCGGTCGGTTCCCGAGTGCTTCAACGTGTTGCGCAGCGCTTCCCGTGCGGCGTCGCGGATCGCGACCTGCCGGACCTCGGTCAGGGTGTCCGCGTCGAGTTCCGCCATGACCAGCTGGGCGCGCAGGCCGTCGCGGGCCATTTCCGCGGCCAGCGCGGCGAGTTTGGCGCCCAGTGGGCCGCTGCCTTCCGCGCCTTCGATCGTCTGCCGCAGCTCGATCGCGTGCGCGCGGGCCAGCCGGCGCATCTCGCTGAGCTGGTGTTCCGGGCTGCCCGCACCGGGAAGCGCCATCGTCTCCAGCGTTTGCAGCACGGTGTCGTGCAGCATGCGGTGCTGCCGCGCGCGCTCGGCCTCGCGTCCGTGCCGGATCCCGTACGCCAGCGCGAGCCGGGTGCCGAGACCGAGCAGCACCAGCGCGCCCGTCGCGGTCACCAGGACCCCGGCCATCGTGGCGAGTCCGGACACCGCTTGTTTCACGTTGAACGAACCGGAGTTGAACCACCACGCGATCCCGGCCAGCGGCACGCTCAAGATCATCAGGCCGAGCCCGTGACCCAGCCCGAGCGCGAGCGTCAGCAGCGCCACGCCGCCGAGCAGTTCCTTGCCCGGCACCTGCATCGCCGCCGCGAACGCCGGTTCCGGGACCAGTGCCGCGACCACCAGGTTCGCCACGACGGTGAGCACCACGTCCAGCGCCAGCAACCGCACGGCGCCCCGCGAATGGAACGGCGCCGACCGCACCAGCCAGCGCAGTCCGAAGACGTTCCACGCGATCAGTACCACCGCGACCGCCACCACCGGCACGACGCCGCCGTGGCCACCGGCGAGGAACGCGGCCAGCGCCCCGGCCACCGCCAGGACGCGGTAGGCCAGCGGCACCATCGCGACGTACCGGGTGGCGCGGAGCAGCAGGTTGTCCCGCGCCGCGAGGTCGACCGGTCCGGCCGTCCGGCGCATCCGGCGCAGTGCCGGGACCGGTGCCGGATCGGCGATCCCGTCGTCGAGACCGCCGGTCGCGCCCGCCATCGCGGGCGCCCCCCTTCGCAGGAGGGTGCCCAGATAACTCGCCGCGCGCGGTGCGGACATCACGACCTCCCGGTCGTCTCGGCCGCCTCGTAAGTTACAGCGCGGGAGGTGCGACGCCGTTTTCCTCCGCCCAGCGGCGCAGCTCGGCGATCGCCTCGTCGTGGTCGAGCGGGCCGCGGTCCAGGCGCAGTTCCTTCAGGTGCTTCCACGCTTTGCCGACCATCGGACCGGGCGGCAGGCCGAGGATCTTCATGATCTCGTTGCCGTCCAGGTCGGGCCGCACCTTCGCGAGGTCCTCGTCGGCCTGGATGCGCGCGATCCGCTCCTCGAGCTCGTCGTAGGTCCGCTGCAGCGCGGCCGCCTTGCGCTTGTTCCGCGTCGTGCAGTCGGCCCGCACCAGCTTGTGCAGGCGCGGCAGCAACTCACCGGCGTCGGTCACGTACCGGCGCACCGCCGAGTCGGTCCACTCGCCCTTGCCGTAGCCGTGGAACCGCAGGTGGAGGAACACGAGCTGGCCGACGTCCTCGATCACCTGCTTCGGGTACTTCAAGGCACGCAAACGCTTGCGGGCCATCTTCGCGCCGACGACCTCGTGGTGGTGGAAACTCACCCCGCCGCCGGGCTCGAAGCGGCGGGTGTCCGGTTTGCCGATGTCGTGCAGCAGCGCGGCCAGCCGGAGCACGAGGTCGGGTCCGGCGTCCGGATCGTCCCGGCGCTCCAGCGCGATCGCCTGCTCCAGCACGGTCAGCGAATGCTGGTAGACGTCCTTGTGCTGGTGGTGTTCGTCGATCGCGAGCCGCATGCCGGCCACCTCGGGCAGCACGTGACCGGCCAGCCCGGTGTCGACCATCAGCTCCAGCCCGTGCCGGGGGAACCGGCCGAGCAGCAGCTTCGACACCTCGGTCTGCACGCGCTCCGCGGTGATCCGCTCGATCTCGCCCGCCATCTCCGTCATCGCGGACACCACACGCGGCGCGGGCTCGAAGCCGAGCTGGGCGACGAACCGGGCGGCACGCAGCATGCGCAGCGGATCGTCGGCGAAGGACTCCTCGGGCGTGGCCGGCGTGTCGAGCACCTTCCGCCGCAGCGCGTCCAGCCCGTCGTGGGGATCGACGAACTGTTTGGTCGACAAGTCGATGGCCATCGCGTTGACGGTGAAGTCACGGCGCCGCAGGTCGCCCTCGATCGAATCGCCGAAGGTGACCTCCGGGTTGCGGCTGACCCGGTCGTAGACGTCGGCGCGGAACGTGGTGATCTCCAGCGTCGATCCGCGCTTGGTGACGCCGACCGTGCCGAAGGCGATGCCCGCCTCCCACACGCCGTCGGCCCAGCCGCGCACGATCTCCAGTATTCGCTCCGGCCGCGCGTCGGTGGTGAAGTCGAGATCGGCGGACAGGCGGCCGAGCAGCGCGTCCCGCACGCTCCCGCCCACCAGGTACAGCCGGTGCCCGGCCTTGGCGAACAGCCCGGCCAGCTCATCGGCCAGCGGCGAGATGCGCATCAGCTCGGTCACCGCGTTCCGCTTCGCGGTCAGCTCGTTCACCGGGATCGGACCGCCTCCGGAGTGGACTCAACAGACACGGGGAACCAGCCTACCCATCGACCAGGAGTGAACAGTCAACTACGCAGTCGCGGCCCGCGGGGGCCACGACGCACTAGCATCGCAGCATGTCTGGATCGGCCGGTCGCTCCGGCGGGGGTAAGCCGCGTCGCCGGTCACGCCGCCGCCGCGGCAGGCGGATGAAGACCTCGGTGGAGACCTCCGCCGGCGGTCTCGTGGTCGACCCGGCCAGGGCGAACGCGGTGCTGATCGGCAAGCTGGACCGCCACGGCAGGCTCTTCTGGTCGCTGCCGAAGGGCCACATCGAGGACGGCGAGACGATCGAGCAGACTGCCGTGCGCGAGGTGAAGGAAGAGACGGGCATCTCGGCGGAAGTGCTGCGGCCGCTGGGCACCATCGACTACTGGTTCGTGGCCGAGCGTCGGCGGGTGCACAAGACGGTGCATCATTTCCTGCTGGAAGCCACCGGCGGCGAGCTGTCCGACGAGGACTCGGAGGTCACCGAGGTGGCCTGGGTACCGGTCGCCGACCTGGAGACCCGGCTCGCCCACACCGACGAGCGGTCGCTGGTCCGCAAGGCCAGGGAACTGTTCGACGACGACACGCGAGCTACAGAAGGAGCGTCGGAGTGAAGCGGTTCGCCGCCACGGCGTTGGTCGCGTTCCTGGTCGCGATGCTCACCCCGGTCACCGCGGGGGCCCAGTCCGGCGACGGTGACAGCCGTCTGCGGCTGGACATCTCGCAGCTCAACCCGCGGGTGATCACCACGACCTCGTCGACGCTCAACGTCAGCGGAACCGTGACCAACATCGGCGACCGGCGGATCAGCGACCTGCAGGTGCGCCTGGAGCTCGGCCAGAAGGTGACCACCGAGAAGCAGGTGCGCACCGCGATGAGCGGTTCGGCCGCGGCGCCCGCCTCGAACACCGAGTTCCTGGACGTCGAGCCGTCCACGCTGGAGCCGGGGGAGACCGGCCAGCTCAACGTCACCGTCCGCCTCGACGGCACGCGCGGCAACCTGCGGGTGAACAGCGCGGGCCTGTACCCGCTGCTGGTCAACGTCAACGGCACCCCGGACTACGGCGGCGCGGCGCGGCTGGCGTCGCTGAGCACGCTGATGCCCGTGCTGTCCGCGCCCGGCAAGACGGCGACCGGGCAGAACACGACTCCGGCGCAGTTCACGATGCTGTGGCCGATCGCCGACACCCGGCCGCGGATCGTGTCGGCCCCGTTCGGCGGCACCGCGGTGCTCTCCGACGACGTGCTCGCGGACGAGCTGCGGGACGGGGGCCGCCTGCACGCGCTGGTCGAGTCGGCGAACTCGGTCCGCGACGATCCGCGGTTGACGCGCGCGTTGTGCTTCGCGGTCGACCCGGACCTGCTCGACACCGTCGACGCGATGTCACGCGGCTACCAGGTCCGCACCGCGACCGGCACCGTGGCCGGCACCGGCGCCGAGGACGCCAAGGCGTGGCTGCAGTCGCTGCGCGAGCTGGTCGCCGGGCGGTGCGTCGTCCAGATGCCCTACGCCGACGCCGACCTCACCGCGCTGTCCAAGGTGCGCGGCGGTGACCTGATGCCGTTCGCGCTGGACACCGGCGCGCGGGTGCGGGAGCTGATCGGTGTCGCGCCACAGGACGGGGTGCTGTGGACCGACGGCGCGGTGGACCAGGCGACGCAGACCGCGCTGGGCGACGCCGGCGTGCGGACGCTGATCACCGAGCCCGCCGTGCTCAACACCAGCAGCCAGTCGGCGGGCGCCGTCACCCTCGACGGCACCCAGCTGCGGGCGCAGCAGGTCGACTCGCTGGTGCTGTCCGGGCTCACCGGCGCGGACGCCGACGACGAGACCGCCTCCGCGACCCCGGTGGACGATCCGGACATCGCCGCCCAGAACGGCCTGGCCGCGCTCGCCTTCCGCGGCGGCCTGTCCTCGGCCGCGTCGCGCCCGGTGCTGGTGGCGCCGCCGCGCCGGTGGAACGCCTCGGTGGACGAGCTGACCGGGTTCCTGCGCAACGTCGGCGACTTCGCCGACCGCGGCATGCTGACGCCGCAGCCGTTGCCCGCGCTGCTGGCGACGGCGAGCGCGGGCACCGCCAAGATGAGCTACACCGCCGAGGACGTCGCCGCCGCGACCCCGGCCTCGGTCACCGACGAGATGGCCTCGATCGAAGCCACGATGGCCGACGTGCAGAACGCGATGCAGATCGACTCGGCCGCCCAGGTCGAGCCTGCGCAGGTGCTCGAACCGCTGCGCTTCGCGCTGGTCCGCAACACCTCCGCCGCCTGGCGCCCGCGGCAGGGCGCCGCCGAGGCGTCCGCGGCCGACGCGCGGGCCGACCTCGACGCGCTGCTCGGCCGCGTCACCGTCGCCACCCCGGAGCAGCCGATCTCGATGGCGTCGGGTTCCGCGCCGCTGCCGGTCTTCCTGGACAACAAGCTGCCCGTGCAGATCGTGGTGCGGATCCAGCTGGACAACAACCCGGGCCTGCGCGCCGAGCCGGTGCCGGACCGGATCCTGCCCGCCGGGCTGGGCGGCCAGGAACGCATCCCGGCGGAGGCGCAGCGGGCCGGTGTGTTCAGCGTGACCGTGTCGCTGACCACTCCCGGCGGTACGCCGCTGGGACAGCCCGCGCGGTTCCAGCTGCGGTCCAACGAGTACGGCGTGGTCACGCTCGTCCTCACCATCGCGGGCGGCGCGGCGCTGGTCCTGCTCTCCGGGCGGCAGATCTACCGTCGCGTCCGGGCCAGGAAGGCCTGACCGGCTACTCTGGGGAGCCGACAACCGGACCGGCGAGGGATTGGGCAGGCGTTGGACAGAGACCCGGGGTGGCCACCCGAGCGTCCCGCCGACCGCGTGACGCGGCGCCCGCCGCCTGATCGCGCTCCGCAGGAACCGGCTCGCCGCGTTCCGCCGCCACCAGCCAACGGCAGGCCCCGGCCGCAGCAGCGCAACCGGCAACAGGGGCAGCTGCCCCCGGACCGGGTGCCACCGCCGCCGCGCCGCCAGCCGCCGGACCGCGGGCAACCACCGCCCGCGGGCCGCGGGCCACGCCCCGACCAGCGGCAACCGGTGCGGCCGTGGCGCCAGGAGCGCCGGCACCAGGACAGCATGCCCTTCGGGGCGCCGCCGCTGCCGCCGAACGATCCGGAAGCCACCATGCTGATCCCGCGGATCAGCGGTGTGCAGGGCGGCAACCGCTGGCCGGTGGCCGACCCCGACGTGCTGCGGCCCTACGACGCGCTGGCCACGCGCATGATGCCGCGGATCTCGACCTCGCCGTCGACGTCGTTCGGCGAGGGGCCGGGGCTCGACGCCACCGGGTTCATCCCGCCGGTCGAGGCGCCGGACAAGCCGGCCGCCCCGTCGCTGGCGAAGTCCAGCAGCCGGATCGCGATCGCCTCGCTGATCAGCCGGATCACCGGGTTCTTCTGGAAGATCATGCTGGTCTGGGCCGTCGGCACCACGATCATCAACGACTCGTTCAACATCGCGAACACGCTGCCGAACATCGTGTTCGAGCTGCTGCTCGGCGGGGTGCTGAGCAGTGTCGTGGTGCCGTTGCTGGTGCGGTCCCAGGACGACAAGGACGGCGGCACCGCCTACACGCAGCGCATGCTGACCGTCGGGTTCGTGCTCCTGCTGATCGGCACCGTGATCGCGGTGGCGGCCGCACCGCTGCTGACGTCGCTGTACCTGGACGACGACGCGACACAGGGCGCCACCGACCTGACCAACGCCTTCGCCCGGCTGCTCCTGCCGGAGATCCTGTTCTACGGCCTGTTCGCGCTGCTGTCGGCGATCCTCAACGCCAAGCAGATCTTCGGGCCGCCCGCGTGGGCGCCGGTGGTGAACAACCTGGTCGTGATCTTCACGCTCGCGGTGTACCTGGTCCTGCCCGGCGAGATCGTCGCCGACGACCCGGTCGACGTGAGCCAGCCGAAGCTGCTGCTGCTCGGCATCGGCGTCACCATGGGCATCGTCATCCAGGCGATCATCCTGGTGCCCCCGCTGCTGCGGACCGGGTTCCGGTTCAAGTGGCGCTGGGGCATCGACAAGCGCATGAAGGAGTTCGGCGGCCTCGCGCTGTGGATCCTCGGTTACGTCGGGGTCAGCCAGATCGGCTTCACCATCAACACGCGGGTGCTGACCAGCGGTGACCCGGGCGGGGTGACGATCTACTCGAACGCCTGGCTGCTGTTCCAGCTGCCCTACGGCGTCATCGGCGTCTCGCTGCTGACCGCGATCATGCCGCGGCTGTCCCGCAACGCCGCCGACGGTGACACCCGCAAGGTCGTCGCGGACCTGTCGTACGCCTCACGCATCTCGACGGTGATGCTGGTGCCGATCGCCGCGGTGATGTCGGTCATCGGCAGTTCGATCGGTGTCGCGTTGTTCAGCGGCGGGGCGAACTCGTCCGCCGACGCGTCCCGGCTGGGCGAGGCGCTGGCCATCTCGGCCTTCGGACTGCTGCCGTACGCGCTGGTCATGCTGCAGCTGCGGGTGTTCTACGCGATGAAGGACGCCCGCACCCCGACGCTGATCATGGTTGTGATGACCCTGGTCAAGATCCCGCTGCTGTACCTGTGCCCGGTGCTGCTGTCCGACCAGAACATCGTGCTCGGCGCGATGATGGTCAACTCGCTGACGTTCGTGGTCGGCGCGATCATGGGCCAGGTCTGGCTGTGGGTGAGCCTGGGCAACCTGCGCAGCAAGCGCGTGCTCGGCGTGATCCTCTTCACCGTCGTGGCGAGCGCGCTCGGCGTGGTGGCGGCGGTGCTGGTCGGCTTCGTCGTCCCGGACTTCGGCGAGCGGCTGACCGCGTGGATCAAGCTGGTCGTGCAGGGTATCGTCGGGCTCGGCGTGTCGTTCGGCGTATTGGCGCTGCTCAGGGTGGACGAGCTGAGTCCGGCGACGAAGAGAATCACCCGTTTGATCAAGCGCGGGTAACGAACGACGCACGGATAACCCTGTCTCACCCCGCGTGTTCACGTACGCTCGGTCCCAGATCTGGGAAAGAGAGCGTGGGGTGAACGAGAAGCGGAGCGAGCAGTCCGGTCCGATCCGGACGGGTGTCCGCGCACGGGGAGGCTCCCTGGCGCCGGGCAGCGTCGTGGGCGATGGCCGGTACCGGTTGCTCGCCCAGTTCGGCATCGACGAGCGGGCGGGCGCGCACCTGTGGCGCGCGCGGGACGGCCAGCTGCGGCGGGACGTCGCGCTGACGCTGCTCGTCGGCGATCCGGCGGACGCGGAAGCCGCCCGTCAGGCCCGCAAGACGCTCGAACGCGCCACTCACGCGGCCAAGTTCAACCACGACGCGGTCGCCCGCGTCCTCGACGTGCTCACGCTCGGCAGCGGCATCACCTCGGGTGAGGGCCTGCTGGGCGTGGTCGTCACCGAATGGACCAAGGGCACCGACCTGATCGACCTCGTCGCCGACCGCCCGGTGCAGCCGCTCGCGGCGGCGCGGATGGTCCAGCGGCTCGCCGAGGCCGTCGAGCGCGCCCACCACTCCGGTCTGGTGCTCGGGCTCGACCACCCGCAGCGCCTCCGCCTGACCACCGAGGGCTCGCTGCGGCTCGCGTTCCCCGGCCCGCTGCCGGACGCGACGCTGCGCGACGACGTGAAGGCCATCGGCGGCATCCTCTACCTGCTGCTCACCGGACGGTGGCCGCTGCCGGGCGGGCCCGCCGCCATCCCGGCCGCGCCGCACGCGCCGAACGGCCGCCTCGTCCCGCCCCGCTCGCTGCAGCCTTCGGTGCCGCAGGAGCTGTCTTCGCTGGCCGTGCGCACGGTCGAGGACGGCGGCCCCGGCGGCATCCGCACGAGCGCGGCGATCGTGCGCGCGCTGGAGATGGCCGCCGAGGCCGAGGAGCGCACCCAGCTGATCAAGGCCCAGATGGAGGCCGACGGCGACGGCACGATCTGGACGACGAAGAAGCCGGTCAAGGACCGCGCGCGCCGCCGCAAGCTGGCGCTCGGCGTCACCGTGCTGGTGGTCGCCGCCGTCGCCATCCTCGCCTGGCTCGGCATGCTGGCCATCAGCTTCTTCCAGGACGACCCCAGCTCGGGCGGGCCACCGATCAACGTGGCCAACCCGACGCCCACCGCGTCGGCCTCGGCGCCGGTCAACCCGTCACCGAACCCGCCCGCCTCCACCGGCCCCCAGATCGGCGCGCCGGTCGGCCCGGAGAGCGTGACGGTCTACAACCCGGACGGCAACGGCGACAACACCAGTCGCGCGCGCATGACCGTCGACGGCGACGAGAGCACGATCTGGCGGAGCGACCAGTACCGGCAGCAGTTCCCCGCCATCAAGGAGGGCGTCGGCCTGCTGGCGAGCTTCGACCAGCCGCTCAACCTGGCGAAGGTCACGATCACCGCGGACAGCCCCGGCACCTCCGTCGAGGTGCGGCTCGCCGACTCCCGCAACCCGGAGCTGGCGGACACCCGGGTGGTCGGCACAGCCACCGTGAACGGCCAGACCACGGAGATCACCCTTCCGCAGCCCCAGCAAGCGCAGTACGTGATCATCTGGATCACTCAGCTGAGTGACACGGACAAGGGCTTCCAGTCCCAGATAGGCGAATTGACGTTCCTGCCCGCCCAGTAGGGTGCTGCGGGTGACCGCAGCTGCACCAACGGACGCCGACCTCCTCGCGGCGCACGCGTCGGGTGACCCGCACGCGTTCAGCGAACTGGTCAGGCGGCATCGGGACCGCATGTGGGCGGTGGCTCTGCGCACCCTGCGCGATCCCGAGGAAGCCGCCGACGCCCTGCAGGACGCCTTCATCTCCGCCTTCCGGGCGGCCGCCAACTTCCGCGCCGAATCCCAGGTGACCACCTGGCTGCACCGGATCGTGGTGAACGCCTGCCTGGACCGGGTCCGGCGCAAGCAGGCCCGCCCCACGGTTCCGCTGCCCGAGACCGGGGTACACGAACCCGCGACACCACGCGACAGCATGGCCGACCGGGAGACCCGGCTGGTCATCAAGGAGGCGCTGGCCCAGCTCCCGGAGGACCAGCGGATGCCGATCGTGCTGGTCGACGTCGAGGGGTACTCGGTGCACGAGACCGCGAAGATGCTCGGGATCGCCGAGGGCACGGTGAAGAGCCGCTGCGCGAGGGGACGCGCCAAACTCGCCAAAGTTCTCGGGCACCTCCGGAACCCGGATGCGGCAGCGAACGTCCCAACTTCCGAAAGCAAACGGGAGCGCGACGGCCGTTCTGGGGCACAGCGCGAGAGGGAGGGACGATGACGGACGAGAGTCGGGGGATCGAGGCCGCCGGCCCGCCCTGGTCTGTCGACCTGCTCGCCGACCTGCACGCGGGTGTCCTGGACTCCGACGAGGCGGAGCGGTTGTGGCCGCTGGTGCGGGCGGACCTCGAAGCGCGCGCGATCATCGAGGCACTGGAGGCGACCACCGCCGACCTGGCCGATCTGAGCGCCGACCTCCCGCCCATGCCCGCGGAGTTCGCCGCGCGCCTGGACGCCGCGATCGCCGACGAGGCCCGTCAGTCCTTTCCGCAGCGGTCCGGCGTCGCGCCGGTGGTGAGCCTGGACGCCGCCCGCCGCCGCCGGAACAAGCGCATCGGCTGGATCAGCGGAGTGGTCGCCGTGGCCGCCGCCGCGGTGGCCGCCATCGCCATCACCGTCCCGGGCGGCACGTCGACGTCCCCCGGTGACAACGTCGCCGCGCCGCCGCCCGGTCAGAGCGCCGCGCAGCCGCCGCTGAACCTGCGCAGTGACGATCAGGCCGCCGCCGGCGCGATCGGGCAGATCCAGGGCGCGTTCGACTACGGCGCGCTGGGCAGCGCCGAAGCGCTGCAAACCTGCCTGACCGCGGCGGGCTTCGCCGACACCGCCCGGCCGATCGGCGCCCGCCAGGGCACGATCGACGGGCAGCCCGCCGTGCTGACGCTGCTCACCACGGGCCAGATCGCGAAGTTCCGGCTGGTCGCGTTCGCCCCGACCTGCGGTGCGGGCAACGCCGGGGTGCTGCTGGACAAGGTGATCGGCTAGCGCCGCTCCGTAACACCGGCGACGCGTGTCACGCCGGGAACACTGGACCCTACGATCGTGTTGAGCCTGGTACGCAGGTCACGACGAGCGGAGGTCTACGGGTGGCAGCGGAAAACGTTCGGAACCTCATCATTGTGGGGTCGGGTCCGGCGGGGTACACGGCCGCGGTGTACGCCGCGCGTGCCCAGCTCGAACCGCTGGTGTTCGAGGGTTCGCAGTTCGGCGGCGCGCTGATGACCACCACCGAGGTCGAGAACTACCCCGGCTTCCGGGAGGGTATCCAGGGCCCGGACCTGATGGAGGAGATGCGCAAGCAGGCCGAGCGCTTCGGCGCGGAGCTGCGTGCCGAGGACGTGGAGCAGGTCGAGCTGGAGGGCGACGTCAAGTACGTCACCGCGAACGGCACCCGCTACGCGGCCAGGGCCGTGGTGCTCGCGATGGGTTCGGCGGCGCGCTACCTCAACGTGCCCGGTGAGCAGGAGCTGCTCGGCCGCGGCGTGTCCGCGTGTGCCACCTGTGACGGGTTCTTCTTCCGCGACCAGGACATCGCCGTGCTCGGCGGTGGCGACTCCGCCATGGAGGAGGCGACCTTCCTCACGAAGTTCGCCCGTTCGGTGACGATCGTCCACCGGCGTGAGGAGTTCCGCGCCTCGAAGATCATGCTCGACCGCGCCCGCGCCAACGAGAAGATCAAGTGGGCGCTGAACAAGCAGGTCACCGAGGTCCGGGGCGACACCACGGTGCAGGGTCTCAAGCTGGCGGACACCGTCACCGGTGCGGAGTCCGTCCTCGACGTCACCGGCTTCTTCGTGGCGATCGGCCACGACCCGCGCAGCGAGCTGGTCAAGGGCCAGGTCGAGCTGGACGCGGAGGGTTACGTCCTGACCAAGGGCCGCACCTCCTACACCAACCTGCCGGGCGTGTTCGCCGCCGGGGACCTGGTCGACCACACCTACCGCCAGGCCATCACGGCCGCCGGCTCGGGCTGCTCCGCGGCCATCGACGCCGAGCGCTGGCTGGCCGAGCACGGCACCACCCAGGCCGAGGTCGCGCCCGAACTGGTGGGCGGCGGCTACGGCTCCGCGAACTGACTTCCAAGCTCGTACCGAAAGGGAGATGAAATGTCCGACACCGTCAAGGTGACCGATAAGTCCTTCGCCGACGACGTCCTGACCAGCGACAAGCCGGTCCTGGTCGACTTCTGGGCGACCTGGTGCGGGCCGTGCAAGATGGTTGCGCCCGTACTCGAGGAGATCGCCGCCGAGCACGGCGACAAGCTGACCGTCGCGAAGCTCGACATCGACGAGAACCCCGGCACCGCCCGCGACTACCAGGTCATGTCGATCCCGACGCTGATCCTGTTCCAGGGTGGCAAGCCGGTCAAGCAGATCGTGGGCGCCAAGCCGAAGGCCGCGCTGCTGTCGGACCTGTCCGACGTTCTCGCCTGACCCAGGCAACCCGGACCCGGGGGTAAACGTCTTCTCTGGACGGCCCCCGGGTTCTTTCGTTCCACCCGCCCGGATGACGCACCGACCGGCCCTCCGTGGTCACGGAGAGTCTTCAGGGCAGAATGGGTACCCGAGGTTAGCCCGAGTCTGTTTGTGCCGCATCGGTTTTTTGATCGGTGCCCAAGGAAAGAGCGAGGAGTGCATGCGGGTGCTCCGCCGCGGCGACGTCGGTGACGACGTCGCTGAGATCAGGTCGATGCTGGCCTCGATCGGTCTGCTCCGGCCCGATGCCGGCAACCTGTTCGACCAGGAGGTCGAACGGGCCGTTCGCGGTTTCCAGCAGCGTCGCGGTCTGCTCATCGACGGGGTGGTCGGATCGGCCACCTTCCACGTGCTGCGCGGCGCGACGTTCCACCTGGGCAGCCGTCCGCTGGCCTACCTGATCTCCTCGCCCGTGCACGGTGACGACGTGTTCGCCCTGCAGGACAGGCTCACCGAGCTGGGCTACGACGCCGGCCGCCCGGACGGCATGTTCAGCGCCAAGACCGAGACGGCGCTGCGCAACTTCCAGCGCGACTATGGCCTGGTCATCGACGGGATCTGCGGTCCGGCGACGGTCCGCGCGCTGCGGCAGCTCTCGCCGCGCGCCCGCGGTGGCCGCCCGGTCCTGATGCGTGAGCAGGAGCAGGTCCGCCAGTCCGGTCCGCGCCTGCGGGGCAAGCGCATCGTCATCGACCCTGGTCACGGCGGTGCCGACGCGGGCGTCGAGGTCGGCGGCCTGCGCGAGGCGGACCTGGTGTGGGACCTCGCACGCCGGCTGGAAGGCCGGATGAAGGCCACCGGTATGGAGGCCCTGATCTCGCGCGGCCCGGACACCGGCCCGGCCGAGTCCGAGCGCGCCGCCTTCGCCAACGACGCGGGCGCCGACCTGTTCCTGTCGCTGCACTGCGATCGCAACTCCTCACCGCACGCGCAGGGCATCGCCTCGTTCCACTGGGGCAACGGTCTGGGCACCACCTCCACGGTCGGCGAGCTGCTGGCCGGGTACCTGCAGCGCGAGGTCGCGGCGCGGACCGGTCTGCTGGACTGCCGGACGCACGCCAAGACCTGGGACATCCTGCGGATGACCCGCTGCCCCGCGGTGCGGATGGAGATCGGCTACCTGAGCAACCCCGGCGATCGCGCGAAGCTGTCCGATCCGGCGTTCCGCGACATCGTCGCCGAGGGCATCCTCATCGCCGTCAAGCGGCTGTACCTGCTCGGTGAGGGCGATCAGCCGACCGGCACCTTCACCTTCGCCGACGTGCTCGCGCACGAACTCGCGAAGGCCGAATAACCCAGACGCTCAAGAGGGGTTGTCCACAACATCCTGTGGACAACCCCTGCTTGTGGACGAATTCTGTGGATAACTCGGCTAGGCGCGCGCCGTGCTGGGCTCCGCGGTGGTGATGCTCACCTGGCCCAGAAGCCGTTCGAGGGCCGCTTCGACGTCTTCCTTCCAGGACAGCGCCGACCGCAGCTCCAGGCGCAGCCGGGGCCACTTGGGGTGCGGCCGCACGGTCTTGAACCCGACCGCGGTCAGGAAGTCGGCGGGAACCACGCAGGTGTGGCCCAGCAACTCGTTGTCGGCGTCGTCCGGCCTCGCGTCGCCGAACGCCTCGATCGCGCGCACACCGCGGCGCGTCATGTCCTTCGCGACCGCCTGGATGAGCGTGCGGCCCAGACCGCCGCCGCGGAACTCCGGCAGCACGTGGAAACTGGTCAGCAGGACCGCGTCGGCGCTCGGCGGGGACGTGGGGAACGCGATCGACCGCGGCACCAGGTTGGGCGGCGCGTACAGCACGAACCCGACGGGCAGCGTGTCGCTGTAGATCATCCGGCCGCAGGCACCCCACTCCAGCAGCACGGAGGAGACCCAGGCTTCCTTCTCGACCTCGGTCTGGCCGAACTCCTCCGCCTGCGCGCGCAGGTGCGGTGCGAGCTCCCAGTACACGCACCGGCGGCACTGCTTGGGCAGGTGTTCCAGGTTGTCGAGGGTGACACCCACGACGCGACGTGACACCTGATCCCTCCCCGGATTCGTCACGGCAGGCCCGACTGATCGCAGGGCGTGAGACATCCACGCAGCCTGCTCGGCCGTCTCCGAGAATAGGCGGCTGTGACCCACGCCGAAAGGCCGGGAATATCACAAGGACGAGTGGTTACACTCGAGAAACTGACCATCGACAGCAAGCGAAGTGCGATGACTGCGAACCCACCCGAGCACACCGGCCGCCGCGACCTCGATCCCCACCTCGCCCGTTACGCCGCCCGCACGGCAGGCATGACGGCCTCGGAGATCCGAGCGCTCTTCGCGGTGGCGAGCCGGCCCGAGGTGGTCTCGCTCGCGGGTGGCATGCCGAACCTCGCCGCCCTCCCGCTGGACAGTCTCTCCTCGCAGATCGGGGAGATCATCGCCGAGGACGGCCTGGTCGCCCTCCAGTACGGCTCCGCGCAGGGCGTGCCCGTGCTGCGGGAGCAGATCTGCGAGGTCATGGCGATGGAGGGCATCGCCGCGCACTCCGACGACGTCGTGGTGACCGTGGGCTCCCAGATGGGCCTGGACATGGTCACCCGGCTGTTCTGCGACCCCGGCGACATCGTGCTGGCCGAGGGCCCCTCCTACGTGGGCGCGCTCGGCTCCTTCGCCGCGTACCAGGCCAAGGTCGTGCACGTCGTGATGGATGACCAGGGCCTGGTCCCGGAGGCGCTGCGGGAGGCGCTCGCGGCCGCCGAGCGGGCCGGTCAGCGCGTCAAGTTCCTGTACACGATCCCGAACTTCCACAACCCCGCCGGCGTGACACTGGCGGTCGAGCGGCGCGCCGAGATCCTGGCCATCTGCCGGGCGCACGGTGTGCTGGTCGTCGAGGACAACCCGTACGGGCTGCTCGGCTTCGACGGCCAGACCTACCCCGCGCTGCGCTCGCTCGACCCCGACAACGTCGTGTACCTGGGCTCGTTCTCCAAGACGTTCGCCTCGGGCCTGCGGGTCGGCTGGGTGCTCGCGCCGCACGCGGTGCGGGAGAAGCTGGTGCTGGCCGCGGAGTCGGCCACCCTGTGCCCGCCGACGTTCAACCAGATGATCGTGTCGCGGTACCTCGCCACGCACGACTGGAAGGGCCAGATCAAGACCTTCCGCGAGAACTACCGGGAGCGGCGGGACGCGATGATCTCCGCCCTCGAACAGCACCTGCCCGCGGGCTGCAGCTGGACGCATCCCGACGGCGGGTTCTACGTGTGGGTGACCGTGCCGGAGGGCGTCGACACCAAGGCGATGCTGCCGCGCGCGGTCACGGCCCGGGTCGCGTACGCGTCGGGAACCGGTTTCTACGCCGACGGTTTCGGCAGCAGGCAGATGCGCCTGTCGTACTGCTACCCGACACCCGAGCGGATCAAGGAGGGCGTGCGGCGACTGGCCGCGGTGCTCGAGTCCGAAATGGACCTGGTGCGCACGTTCGGTAACGTGAACATGCGAGCGATCCCGGGGCCGGAGACACCGTCGCCGGACACCGCCTGATCGCCGCGCTGTTCGTCCACTTCAGACAGTAGATTGAGGAGAGTGCCGGCGTGGTTGAGCCGACCGTCGCCGTTCTCGCCGGCGGGCTTTCGCATGAGCGCGATGTCTCGCTGCGGTCCGGCCGCAGGCTGTCCGCCGCGCTGCGGGAGCAGGGCCTGACCGTCGAGGAGTGGGACACCGACTCCGGCCTGCTCGACCGGTTGCGGTCCGAGCGCCCCGACGCGGCCGTCGTGGCCCTGCACGGGGGCCAGGGGGAGAACGGGTCGGTTCAGGCCGTCCTGGAGATGCTGCGGGTGCCCTACGTCGGCACCAGCTCGCACAGCTGCCGCCGGGCCTGGGACAAGCCGACCGCGAAGGCGCTGCTGTCCGCCGCCGGGTACGCGACGCCGGAATGGGTCGTGCTCCCGCACAGCACGTTCCGCGAGCTGGGCGCGCAGGGTGTGCTCGACGCGATCGTGGACCACCTCGGGTTGCCCCTGATCCTCAAGCCCGACCAGGGTGGCTCGGCCCTCGGCGCCCAAGTGGTGCGGGACGCGTCCGAACTGCCCGCGGCGATGGTCGGCTGTTTCGCCTACGGCGACACCGTCCTGGCCGAGCGGCTGGTCGAAGGTGTCGAGGTCGCGGTGGCGGTCGTGGAGCGGGACGGTGAGCCGGAGGCGCTGCCCGCCGTGGAGATCGTGCCGGAGAGCGGCGTGTACGACTACACCTCGCGCTACACCGCCGGGCTGACCGACTTCTTCGCGCCTGCACGGCTGCCGGAGGAGTCCGCGAAGGCGGTCGGTGAGCTGGCCGTCGCCGCGCACCGGCTGCTCGGTCTGCGGGACATCTCGCGCACGGACGCGATCGTCGCCGCCGATGGGACGGTCTACTTCCTCGAAGTGAATTCGTCGCCCGGACTCACCGAGACCTCGACGGTACCGATGGCGATCGAGACCTCCGGGGCGTCGCTGGGCGCGGTGTTCGCCGATCTGGTCAGCCGGGCGATCCGCCGGTCCGGCTGACGCTGCTCCAGAACCACTGAGGGCCACCTTCCCGTGGGGGAGGTGGCCCTCAGTGTTGTCAGATCAAATCATCACCGTGACGAAACGACCTGGTGTCATTCCTCATCGGTTTTGACCGCCTGATTTGCCCGATTCGGGTCCATGATGGCGACGATTCGCTCCAGATCGTCGACCGAGCCGAACTCGACGACAATGCGTCCCTTGCGGCGGCCGAGGTCGACCTTGACCCGGGTGTCGAAGGTGTCCGACAGCCGGTTCGCCAGATCCTGGAGACCCGGCGCCTGCATCGCCTTCCGGGGAGCGGCCTTCGGCTTGGCGGGCGCCTCGCTCTTCTTGAGCGTCACCGCCTCCTCGGTCGCGCGGACCGACAGCCCCTCCGCCACGATCCGCGTCGCCAGCTCCTCCTGCGCCTCCGGGTCCTCAAGCGAGAGCAGCGCGCGGGCGTGCCCGGCCGAGAGGACCCCGGCCGCGACGCGCCGCTGGACGGGGAGGGGCAGCTTCAGCAGACGGATCGTGTTGGTGATGACGGGACGGCTGCGGCCGATGCGGGAGGCCAGCTCCTCGTGGGTCACCTCGAACTCGTCGAGCAGCTGCTGGTAGGCGGCCGCCTCTTCGAGCGGGTTCAGCTGGACCCGGTGGATGTTCTCCAGCAGGGCGTCGCGCAGCATCGCCTCATCGGCGGTCTGCCGGACGATGGCCGGAATGTTCTCCAGCTCGGCGCGCTGGGTCGCGCGGAGCCGGCGCTCGCCCATGACGAGCTCGTACTCGCCGTCGCCGAGCTCCCGGACCACGATCGGCTGCATGAGGCCGAACTCGCGGATCGAGTGCTCCAGCTCGGCGAGCGCGTCCTCGTCGAAGACCGAACGCGGCTGCTTCGGGTTCGGCTTGACGGCACTGGTCGGGATCTCGCGGTAGACGGCACCGGCCACCTCGCCGCTGGGGACGACCTCACTGTTGGCCGCGAACCAGTCCTTCTCACCGTTGCGCGCTGGTGTCTCCGCGCGCGCCGGGGCGCTGGGGGTCTCGCCTGCGGGCGGCCCGGTCGGGATCAGCGCGGCCAGGCCGCGCCCCAGACCACCCCTGCGTTCGGTCATAACGTGCCCCTCCTCGATCCGTTGCTGCTGCCGCGCTCGGCGATCTCCCGAGCCGCGTCGACGTAGCTCATCGCACCTCGCGAACCGGGGTCGTACGCCAGCACGGTCTGGCCGTAGCTGGGTGCCTCGGACACCTTCACGTTGCGGGGGATGACGGTCTTGAGGACGACGTCACCGAAGTGGTCGCGCACCTCGGCGGTCACCTGGTCGGCCAGCTTGGTGCGACCGTCGTACATGGTGAGGAGGATCGTCGAGACGGACAGCGCCGGGTTGAGGTGCTTCTGCACCAGCTCGATATTGCTGAGGAGCTGGCCGAGACCTTCGAGCGCGTAGTACTCGCACTGGATCGGGATGAGGACCTCGCGAGCCGCGACCATGGCGTTGACCGTGAGGAGGCCGAGCGAGGGCGGGCAGTCGATGAAGACGTAGTCCATCCCGAGCTCATCGACGACGTCCCCGGCGAGCGCCTCCTTGAGCCGGGACTCGCGGGAGGCCATCTCGACAAGCTCGATCTCGGCACCGGCCAAGTCGATCGTGGCGGGCACGCAGAACAGGTTGGGCGAGCTTTCGCTGACCGCCATCGCCTCCCCGAGCGGGAGGTCGCCGAGGAGCACGTCGTAGATGGACGGCGTGCCCGAGCGGTGGTCCACGTTGAGCGCGGTGCTGGCGTTGCCCTGCGGGTCGAGGTCGATGACGAGGGTTTTGAGGCCGTGCACCGCGAGGGCTGCCGCGAGGTTGACGGCGCTGGTCGTCTTGCCGACGCCGCCCTTCTGGTTGGCGACGGTCAGGACACGGCGCTGATCGGGCTGGGGGAGGGAGTTGGGTTCCGGGTGCAGCACGCGGGCAGCACGCTCGGCCTCTTCGGCAATGGGGGTCCAGTCTGACGCAGGCGGGGTCACCGGCCGAGCCACCTTTCCGCAATCGACACTGCTGGTTTCACGTGGAACATGGGTCGCTTCATGCTGATCTGGCCTCCACAAGCCATCTTGTCATCCCGCGCGCCGTGGCCGACGAACACTTCGCTCGACCCGAACCACGGTCGTCGGCGTTTCGAGCACACCGACCCCGCATTCAGAGACCGTGGGAACACCCCCACCGACGCGGGCCACCGCCGTCGCATCACGGGCAACTTCGTCGCGGGCACTCGCACCCTTGACTGCGAGCATCATGCCACCCTCGCGAACAAGGGGGAGGCACCAACCCGCCAAACGTGCGAGCGGCGCCACCGCACGGGAGGTGACCACGTCGGCGAGACCCACTCGCTTCCGGAGCACCTTTTCCTCGGCCCGGCCGCGCTCCACGGTGACATCCAGTTCGAGGGTCTCGACGACTTCGTTCAGCCAGTCGGCGCGCCTCGCCATCGGCTCGACGAGGACGACGTCGAGATCAGGCCGCGCGATCGCGAGCGGGACCCCGGGAAACCCTGCTCCGGATCCGACATCGATCACCCGAACCCCGGCGTCGATCCGCTCCCCGACGACCGCCGAGTTGAGCAGATGGCGATCCCACAGCCGCTCCACCTCTCGCGGTCCGATCAGACCGCGCTCCACCCCTGACCGCTCCAGCATGTCCACGAACTCGGCGGCCCTGTCGAGACCGTCCCCGAACACTCGCCCCGCCACCTCGGGCTCCGGCACCACTCGCTACTCCTCATCCCGCGTTTCACGTGAAACGACCGACCCCACCATTCTCTATGACGCGAACATCATCACGGGGAGGCCGACCGCAACTGTGGACGGTTTCACGTGAAACGCGTCCGGTCGGCGCGGGCCGAGGGTAAAGAAAAAGGCGGCCCACCGAAGTGGGCCGCCTCGATCCGATCGGTGTGGCGGAACTACGCCTCCGCCATCACGACCACTCGACGCTTGGGCTCCTCGCCCTCGCTCTCACTCTTCACGCCACCCACGGCCGCTACCGCGTCGTGCACGACCTTGCGCTCGAACGGGCTCATCGGCTGCAGCCGCACCTTCTCGCCGGTCGCCTTCACCGTCTCCGCCGTCGTCCGGCCGAGCTCGGTCAGCTCCGCCCGACGACCGGCACGCCACCCGGCGATGTCGAGCATCAGCCGGCTCCGGGTACCGGTCTCCTGCTGCACCGCGAGGCGGGTCAGCTCCTGCAGCGCTTCCAGCACCTGGCCGCGACCGCCGACGAGCTTCTCCAGATCGTCGCCACCGTCAATGCTCACGATCGCCCGGCCGCTTTCCACGTCGAGGTCGATGTCCCCGTCGTAGTCGAGCAGATCGAGCAGCCGCTCCAGGTAGTCCCCGGCGATATCGCCTTCGCGGACCAACAGGTCCTCACCGGAGGTGGTCGTCTCCTCCGCAGCAGGTGCCTCTTCTTCGGCGTCGATCGCTTCGACCGTCTCCGCCATGGTCATCTCCTTTCACCGGGCTCCAGCGCTCAGCGGCGCTTCTGCCCCGAGCCCTTCTGTCCTGAGTTCTTGCCGCCCTGCGAAGGCTTCTTGCGCTTCTGCGCCGAGCCGTTCTGCGGGCGTTGTCCCTGCTGCGCGAACCGGTGCGGCGAACCCGCCTTCGTCCCGGACTTCTGCCCGCTCGACTTGCCTTCGCCGTCCGGCTTCGGGGCCGTGTCGTCACCGTCGTCCGCGGCCTTCTTCTGCTGCACCGGTTTCTGCCCCGGCTTCGGCTTCGCACCCGGGCGCGGCGCGAGGGAGTTGCGCTTCTCGGCCGCCTCGGCCTTGCGTGCCGCCTCTTCCTTGTCGATACGCGTGTAAACCAGACGCTGCTGCATCAGGGTCCAGCCGTTGTTCGCCAGCCAGTAGAAGAGCAGACCGATCGGGAAGAACGCACCGAACACGAGCACACCGAGCGGGAAGATGTACATCGTCAGCTTCTGCATCATCGCCGTCTGCGGCGTGATGGAGTCCGGGTTCATGTTCTGCCGCTGCGACGAGTGCCGCGCGGTCAGGTGCGTCAGGATCGACGCGAGGATCATCAGCGGAATCGCGACCGGCGCCACGTCCCAGTGCCAGCCGCCGCCCTGGCCGCCGAGCATGGAGGTGTTGTGGATGGCGTCACCGATGTTGACACCGAACAGCTTGGCGTTCGTGTAGGAGACGACGCCCGCCTGGTCGAAGAAGTAGTTCTCCGTCTTCGGGCTGCCGTCCGATGGCTGGATCGAGAACGCACGCAACACCCAGTTCAGACCGATGAACACCGGGATCTGCAGGAGCATCGGCAGACAGCTGCCCAGCGGGTTGACGCCGTGCTCCTTCTGGAGCTTCTGCATCTCCGCGGCCTGGCGCTGCCGGTCGTTCGCGTACTTCTTCTGGATCTTCTTCAGTTCCGGCGCGAACTCCTGCATCTTCTTCATCGACCGGACCTGGTTCACGAACGGCTTGAACATGATGCCGCGGACGGTGAACGTCAGGAAGATGATCGCGAGGATCCAGGCGATCGCGTTGTCGGCCCCGAAGACGAACCCGAAGACCTTGTGCCAACACCACAGGATGAAGGACACGGGGTAGTAGATGAAGTCGAGCACTGAGCTACTCCTCGGTTGACAAACCAGGTCTCTGGTGGCGCCACGAGAACACCTCAGGCACCGGGTCGCGGCCGGGCATCGTCCACGGGCCGCAGCGCAGCAGCCGCCGGAGGGCGAGGTAGGTGCCCTTGGCGGCGCCGAAACGGGTCAGGGCCTCGACCGCGTACGTGCTGCAGCTGGGGTAGAAGCGGCAGCTGGGCGGGAGGTAGGGCGAGATGAAGCGGCGGTAGAACCGCAGCGGGAGCAGCAGCACCCGGGCCACCGGCCCGGGGCGCTCGACCGCGTGCGCCGTACCGTTTTCCGTGCTGGCGTCAGTCACCGGCGTGGCCCCTCGTGTCCGCGGTCGTCTCCGGCCGGGGTGGTGCCGGGCCGTCGGACGGGCGGCCCGGAAGCAGGCTCAGCCGTGTCAGCGCCGCGTCCAGATCGGCACCGAGTTCGGCGCTGGATGCGGTAGCTGCCGGTGGCAGGGCCCGCACGACCAACGAACTACCGGACGGCACGGTTCCGAGACGTGCCAGCACGAGGTGCCGCAACTGACGGCTCACGCGGTGGCGCACCACCGAGTTGCCGACGGCCTTGCTCACCACAAAACCCGCCCGCGGGGTCACCGCGGACGGGTCGGTGGACTGGACCGCATGCACCACGAGGCGGCGCCGACCTGCCCGAGCACCCCTGCGCATGACCTCGCGGAAGTCCTCACTGCGCCGCAGGCGGGCGGCACGGGGCAGCACGTCGCGCCTCGAAGCGGCGCTGTCAGGCGGACAGCTTCTCGCGGCCCTTGCGACGGCGGCCCGACAGGATGGCGCGACCGGCACGGGTACGCATCCGCAGACGGAAGCCGTGGGTCCGGGCGCGTCGACGGTTGTTCGGCTGGAAGGTGCGCTTACCCTTGCTCACTGCTACTCCTGGTCTCGACATACTCGGCGACGCAGGTGAGCCGCCGATCAGTTCGGGGGTGTCTCGAATCGCGCGCATGCGAAGAAACCCGTCGCGCGCGGGAGACCTATCGAGAGTACGCACCCCTCTCCGGCCGGTGCCAACCGGCCCCCGGAAGCACTGCGGGGGACCGAGTGGCGACGCCCGGTGAGGCGTGCCATCCTTGGCCCCCACGGTGTCTTGTGGGACCGCGCGAGGCTTTGTTAGCGTGTCTCCTCTTGAGTCGCCCGTTCGAGGTGCTCGGCGCCGCCGTCGGAAGGTGTGGAGGGTCTGGCTGGCGTAGGTTCGCACCCGCACGTGGAGTGGCTGCGGGCCGCCGTACATTAGTGCACAGCTGTGGACAACTCTGTGGATACTTGCTGCGCGCGGTGACCAGGGGGATCGCGCGGTACCGCTCGACGGGGTGATCACGTACCCGGCACGGGTGGTTTCGGGTTTCGGTGGGGAACGCCTGCGGGTGACGAGGGGAGGGGACGGAGTCGGTGTCCGAGCACCAGTTGAACCTGGGTGTGGTCTGGGACCAGGTGGTCCGGGAGCTGTCGGACGGCACGCTGTCGCCGCAACAACGGGCCTGGATGCGGGTCACCCGTCCGATCGGCCTGCTCGACGGCACCGCACTGCTCGCCGCCCCGAGTGATTTCGCGAAGGAAGCGATCGAGCGCGCCCTGCGTGATCCGATCACGCACGCGCTCTCGCGCCGCCTCGGCAGGCCCGTCTCGCTCGCGGTCAAGGTCGACACGGCCGAGGTCAGCCCTCCGCCCCCGCCTGCCGCGTTGGCCTACCCGTCACCCGCCAGTGTGGAAACGACTCCCGTAGCGGCGACCGAAGTGCCGGTCATGCCTCCGAAGATGCCGCCGCTCGACGACGGTCTCCTGCCGCCGCTGCGCCAGGTGCGCACCAACAATCACCGGCCGGAGCCGGTCAAGGCCGTCCCGCCCGAGGACGACGGTGACGAAGAAGTCGACGAAGAGGGCGAGGCACTGGCCGCCGCGCACGAGATCTGGCCGATGTTCTCCGGCCAGCCGAGCGCGGGCCAGCCCTACACCGCCCCCGCGCAACCGGAGACGTCGAAAACGAGACTCAACGAGAAGTACACGTTCGACACGTTCGTCATCGGTGCGTCCAACCGCTTCGCGCACGCGGCGGCCTTCGCCGTCGCCGAAGCGCCGTCCCGGGCGTACAACCCGCTGTTCATCTGGGGCGAGTCGGGACTGGGCAAGACCCACCTGCTGCACGCGGTGGGGCACTACGCGCAGCGGCTGTTCCCCGGGATGCGCGTGCGGTACGTCTCCACCGAAGAGTTCACCAACGACTTCATCAACTCGCTGCGCGACGACCGCAAGGTCGCGTTCCAGCGGCGGTACCGCGACATCGACATCCTGCTGGTCGACGACATCCAGTTCCTGGAGGGCAAGGAAGGAACCCAGGAGGAGTTCTTCCACACCTTCAACACGCTGCACAACTCGAACAAGCAGATCGTGGTGTCCTCGGACCGGCCGCCGAAGCGGCTGGAAACCCTGGAGGACCGGCTGCGCACGCGGTTCGAGTGGGGCCTGATCACCGACATCCAGCCGCCGGAACTGGAGACGCGGATCGCGATCCTGCGCAAGAAGGCGGCGCAGGACCGGCTAGCGGTGCCGGGCGACGTGCTGGAGTTCATCGCCTCACGCGTCGAGGCGAACATCCGCGAACTGGAGGGCGCGCTCATCCGCGTCACCGCGTTCGCGTCGCTGAACCAGCAACCGGTGGACGTCTCGCTCGCGGAGATCGTGCTGCGTGACCTGATCCCCGACTCGCAGGCGCCGGAGATCAGCGCGCCGACGATCATGGCGACCACGGCGGAGTTCTTCGACCTGACGGTCGACGACCTGTGCGGCCCCGGCAAGACGAAAGCGCTCGCCACCGCGCGTCAGATCGCGATGTACCTGTGCCGCGAGCTGACGGACATGTCGCTGCCGAAGATCGGGCAGACGTTCGGCGGCCGCGACCACACCACGGTCATGCACGCGGACAAGAAGATCCGCAAGGAGATGGCCGAGCGCCGGCGGATCTACGACCAGGTGCAGGAACTCACCGCGCGCATCAAACAGCGCGCGCGGTAGCGGCCCGTTCCGCGCACACCGCCTCGATCGCCGCGATGCCCCGCGCGATCGGGCCCTGTTCCTCGCTGTCCCGACGCACGCACCCGACGATCCGCCGGGACGGCCGCGGGTTGCCGTGCAAGGGAATTCGCACCACCTCGTGCTGGGGCGGCAGCGGCACGAGACACACCCCGAGCCCGGCGGCGACGAGCGCGGACACGGCGAACCGCTCCTTGGCCTCGTGCGCGATCCGCGGCGTGAACCGGCGGCCGCGCACGCGACCTGGAGCAGTGTGTGGGTGTCGTCGCTGCGTGGTAGTTCGACGCCGACCTCCTTGGCGAGCAACCGCAGCTGCTGCGAGACCGCCGACGGTGTGAGGTGGAGGGCCTCGGCCGTGGCCGTGACTGTGCCGTACTCGCCGAACGCCCGGAGGACGCGAAGCCTGCGGAGGTCAATCATGTAGCCGAGCCCAAAAGGCCACGTGCGCGAAGTCTCGATGGATCTTCACGGTTTCCGCGCCAAGACTGAAAAGCATGCGAGCCACTCCGGTACTCCTCGTCCTCGGCAGCGTCGTGATCGTGTAGGCGGGGCAGGCGTTCGGCAAGCAGCTCTTCGCCCGGGCGGGCCCCGGCGGGGTGGTCGTCCTGCGACTCGGGTTCGCGGCGCTCGTCCTGCTCGCGATCCATCGACCCTCGTTGCCCTCGCGCCGGAACCTGGTGCCGGTGCTGGGTTTCGGCGGGGCCATCGCCGGGATGAACCTGATCTACCCCGCGCTGCGCTTCCTGCCGCTGGGAGTCGCGAGCGCGCTGCAGTTGCTCGGTCCGCTCGCGGTGGCCGTCGCCACAGCGCGGCGGGTGCGCGATGTCGGGTTCGCTCGCCGGAAAGTCGGCGCGAGTGTCCAGGATGGATCGATGCTCGCGCTCGCCGTCACGGTCGCCGCGGTGATCTCGCTGCCCTTCGGGGCGACTGCCGGGCTGTGCCGTCCTTCCTTGCTACTGGCGGGTTTCGGCGTCGCCGTGTTGTCCGCGGTCGTGCCGTACTCACTCGATCTGGCCGCACTGCGCCGGATTCCGCCGGGCACCGTCGCCGTCCTCGAAAGCCTGGAGGCGGCGGTGGCGGGTGTCGCGGGCGCGGTGATTCTCGGCGAGCGGCTGGCGTTCACCGCGTGGGCCGGAATCGCTTGTGTGACAGCGAGTTCGGCCGCGGCAGGACGCGTCGGCACGCGGAAGCTGTGATCCCAGTAACGACAACGCATCGACCAGCGCCAGCGAGGTCACTCACTAGGTGGGTTCCGCGGCGACCGCGTCTGTGCGCGTCCATGGGGACGAACCGGCCCACAACTGGGGACAGTTCTGTGGACAGCTGGGGACAACTGTGGATCAGTTGGGGAGGCTCCGAAGTTGTCCACGGACGGCCCGAGTTGTCCACCGGAAGTACTCCCCAGCTGTCCACACCCCGCCGCGCGAGCGGACCTGCGACGATGGCAGTAGTCCCCAGAATCCACAGCCCCTATTACTGTCACTGCCTTTGGTTTTTTCTCAAGAAGTCCTTAGAACGAAAACAGGGGGCTGTGGACATGGGGACAACGCTCCGAACGAGATCGGCTTGTCGACAAATCGATGGCGTGCCCCGAGTGACGTCGGTGCCGCTCACGTTCTAACGTGGGTATCCACACCCAGCCCGCTCGTCGTTGGCGACATCGGCACCGGGCCACACCACACTGCGAGATCCCTGGCCAGGGCGTTCCTCATCGTCTGTCCAGGGATGTTTGTCGATCTTCTCGGGCCGCGTGAGGGGCTCGGCTGTCGAAAGGATGGGCACATGAAGATCCGCGTCGAGCGCGACGGGCTCGCGGACGCCGTCGCGTGGGTGGCACGCAGCCTGCCGTCCAGGCCACCGGTCCCCGTGCTGGGCGGTGTCCTGCTCGACGCCGGATCCGACGGCTCGACCGACGCGCTCACCGTCTCCGGCTTCGACTACGAGGTCTCCGCCACGGTCGGCGTTCCCGCGACGATCGCCGACGGCGGACGCCTGCTCGTGTCCGGACGGCTACTCGCCGACATCACCAAATCGCTCCCGGCCCAGCCGGTCGAGATCTCCGTCGACGGCTCCCGCGCGTCCATCACCTGCGGCAGCGCCCGGTTCAGCCTGCCGACCATGCCGGTCGAGGACTATCCGCAGCTGCCGGCCCAGCCCGCGCTCGCCGGTGAGGTCGCGGGCGAGGCGTTCGGCCAGGCCGTCACCCAGGTCGCGGTCGCGGCGGGCAAGGACGACACCCTGCCGATGCTGACCGGTATGCGGCTGGAGATCTCCGGCAGCTCGCTCACCCTCGTGGCCACCGACCGCTTCCGGCTGGCGATGCGCGAATTCGCGTGGGAGCCCGCCGAGGGCCTGGCCGACGCCGCGGTCCTGGTGCCCGCCCGGACGCTCGCCGAAGCGGCCAAGACGCTCGGCGCCGCCGGCAACAAGGTGTCGGTCGGGCTCGCCAGCGGCGAAGGTCTGCTGGGCCTGTCCGGCAACGGCCGCTACACGACCACCCGGCTGCTCGACGCCGAGTTCCCGCCATACCGGCAACTCCTTCCCAGCCAGCACACCTCCCGCGCGGTGATCGGGGTGTCCCCGCTCTCCGAGGCGATCAAACGTGTGTCCCTCGTGGCGGAGCGGGGTACTCAGGTGCGGCTGGAGTTCGGCGACAACTCGCTGCGCCTGTCGGCCGGCGGCGACGACGAGGGCAGCGCCGAAGAGGAGCTGCCGGTGGAGTACGAGGGTGAGCCGGTGACGATCGCGTTCAACCCGGGTTACCTCGTCGACGGGCTCGGCGCCCTGCACCACGACCGCGCCGAGCTGACCTTCACCACCCCGAACCGTCCGGCTTTGATCAAGCCGGCCGACGAGCAGGGCCAGGTCGTTCCTGGTTACCTCTACCTACTGATGCCGGTCCGCCTACCCGGCTGACCGCGACGAGGAAGAAAGCACGGAGGGGAGTTCCATGGTTCAGCTGGGACTGGTGGGCCTCGGCAAGATGGGCTTCAACATGCGCGAGCGGCTGCGTGCCGCCGGGCACGAGGTGGTCGGCTACGACCGCAACGAGGCCGTTTCGGACTCGGCCTCGCTCGCCGACATGGTGTCCAAACTGGACGCTCCGCGCATCGTCTGGGTGATGGTTCCGGCGGGGGGCCCGACCCGGGAGACCGTCGCCGAGCTGGGGGAGCTGCTCGCCGGGGGCGATCTGGTGATCGACGGCGGCAACTCCCGCTTCACCGACGACAAGCACAACGCGGAAGTGTTGTCCGGCAAGGGCGTCGGCTACCTCGACTGTGGTGTGTCCGGCGGGGTCTGGGGCAAGGAGAACGGCTACGGCCTGATGGTCGGTGGCGACAAGGCGCACGTCGAGCGCGCCATGCCGATCTTCGACACGCTTCGCCCGGACGGCCCGCGCGAGGAGGGCTTCGCGCACGCCGGCTCGGTCGGCGCGGGCCACTACGCGAAGATGATCCACAACGGCATCGAGTACGGCTTGATGCAGGCCTACGCCGAGGGCTTCGAACTGCTGGAGGCCGCGAAGGTCGTCGAGGACGTGCCCGCTGTGATCAAGGGCTGGCAGCGCGGCACCGTCGTGCGTTCCTGGCTGCTGGACCTGCTGGTGCGTGCGCTGGACGAGGACCCGGAGCTGGACGATCTCGAAGGTTACGTCGAGGACTCCGGCGAGGGCCGCTGGACGCTGGAGGAGGCCATCAACCACGCGGTGCCGGCGCCGGTCATCTCGGCCGCGCTGTTCGCGCGGTTCTCCTCGCGGCAGAAGGACTCCTCCGCGATGCGGGCGGTCGCCGCGCTGCGCAACCAGTTCGGTGGCCACGCGGTGAAGAAGATCGGCGGGTAGGCATTCCGCCGTGCACGTACGGCATCTCCAGGTCACCGACTTCCGTTCGTGGGAGCACGCCGACCTGCCGCTCACCCCGGGCCCGACGGTGCTCGTCGGCCAGAACGGCCGCGGGAAGACCAACCTGCTGGAGGCGATCGGGTACCTCGCGACCCTGTCCTCGCACCGGGTGGCGACCGACGCTCCGCTGGTGCGCCACGGTTGTGAGCGGGCGCTCGTGCGGGCGGCCGTGGTCAACGAAGACCGCGAGCTGACCGTCGAACTGGAGGTCAACCCGGGCCGGGCGAACCGTGCCCGGGTCAACCGCGGCGCCGTGGGCAAGCCGCGCGACATCCTCGGCATCCTGCGTACCGTCCTGTTCTCTCCGGAGGACCTGGCGCTCGTGCGCGGTGATCCCGGTGAGCGCCGCCGGTTCATGGACGACCTGCTGGTGCAGCGTGCGCCGCGCTACGCCGGGGTTCGCGCCGACTACGAGCGGGTCCTGAAGCAGCGCAACGCGTTGTTGAAGACCGCGGGCAAGAAGAAGGGGAACGCGCGCGACGATCCGTACGCGCTGTCCACGCTCGAGGTGTGGGACAACCACCTCGCGGAGATCGGCGCCCAGCTGCTCGCCGCGCGGCTGGACCTGGTCGCCGACCTCGGACCGCACACCACCGCGGCCTACGCCGGGGTGGCGCCGGACTCGCGTCCGGCGAAGATCTCCTACCGGTCGAGCCTCGGTGACGCGCTGCCGGAAGGATACGGACTTCCCGATGGGAAACGGGCCGAACCGGAGGTGCTGAGCGGTATCCTCGCCGAGGCGATGGCGCGGGTGCGGCAGCAGGAGCTGGAACGGGGGATAAGCCTGGTCGGCCCGCACCGCGACGAGCTGGAGATCGTCCTGGGGGAGGCCCCGGCGAAGGGCTACGCGAGCCATGGGGAATCCTGGTCGTTCGCCCTCGCGCTGCGGCTGGCGTCCTACGAGCTGCTGCGCCGCGAGGCGGGGGAACCGGTGCTCCTGCTCGACGACGTCTTCGCCGAGCTCGACCGTCGCCGCCGGTCGCGGCTGGCGGAGGTGGCGGCCGGCGCCGAACAGGTGCTGGTCACCGCGGCGGTGGACGAGGACGTGCCCGGGGAGCTGACGGGGACCCGGTTCACGGTCGCCGACGGGGAGGTGTGCAGTGCCTGAGGAACAACGGCCCGGCAAAGCACGGCGAGTGACCGCGGACACACGAGTTACCCACCGATCTGGGGACAACTCTGTGGATAGTGTGGATAACACGGTGAACGCGTTATCGCCCCGCGTGACCAAGCGGCCGAACGGGCGATCTTCGAACGAGTCGGAACCAGTCGAAACGCCCCAGAAGAGTGGATCAGACACGGACCGTGACGCTCCGGCTGGGCCGAACGGGAACGCTACCGGACGTGACCTCGTCCGCTCCGCGCTGGCCGCCGCGCGCGCCAAGGCCGATTCACGCGGCACCGAGCCGGGCCGCCGCAAGATCCAGCTCGGCGGCCAGAACCCGCGCCGCCGCCGCTGGTCCGGACCGGGCGCCGACGCCCGCGACCCGCAGCCGCTGGGCAGGCTCGTCGGGCGGATGGTCGCCGAGCGCGGCTGGCAGGAGCGCGTGACCAGCAGCCGCGTCTTCGGTGAATGGGCGCGCCTGGTGGGTGAGGACGTCGCCGAGCACGCGCAGCCGGTGACGCTCAAGGACGGCGAACTGACCGTCCGGGCCGACTCGACGGCGTGGGCGACGCAGCTCCGTCTGCTGCAGGGCCAGCTCATCGCCAAGATCGCGGCCGGGGTCGGTCACGGCGTGGTCAAGCGCATGCGCATCCACGGTCCGACCGCCCCGAGCTGGCGCAAGGGCCCCCGCCACGTCCCCGGTCGCGGGCCGCGCGACACCTATGGGTGACTGAGCGCGTCATAACGCGGCTTGACAAGCGCTGGATAGCGCCGGACCCGTCCCCGCTCGCGTTCGGGCCTCTGTGACGAAATCAGGGGTGTCCTTGCCGCATGTCAGCAGAGCTGGCCAAGTAGACTGTAGGCGAGTGGGGAGTCCCTTGGGGAAGACTGAGGAGAAAGCAGGCCCGTGGCAGCTCAGCAGAACGACTACAACGCGTCTTCCATCACCGTCCTCGAGGGCCTCGAGGCGGTGCGCAAGCGACCCGGCATGTACATCGGGTCCACCAGCGAGCGCGGCCTGCACCACCTGATCTGGGAGGTCGTGGACAACTCGGTCGACGAGGCCATGGCGGGCTACGCGACCCAGGTCTCGGTGACGCTCCTGGCCGACGGCGGCGTGCGGGTGGTCGACGACGGCCGCGGCATCCCCGTCGAGGAGCACCCGGTCCACAAGAAGTCGACGCTGGAGATCGTGCACACGGTCCTGCACGCGGGCGGCAAGTTCGACAGCGAGAGCTACGCGGTCTCCGGCGGACTGCACGGCGTCGGTGTCTCCGTCGTGAACGCCCTGTCCAAGGCGCTCGACGTCGAGGTGTCCCGTGACGGCAGGAAGTGGCGCCAGCACTACGACCACTCCAAGCCCGGCCCGCTGGAGGAGGCGGGCGCCGCCGAGGGCACCGGCACGTGCACCACGTTCTGGGCCGACCCGGACATCTTCGAGACCACCACCTACAACGCCGAGACGGTTTCGCGCCGCCTGCAGGAAATGGCCTTCCTGAACAAGGGTCTGCGCATCACTCTGCGCGACGAGCGGGTCACCGAGGAGGAGACCGAGGCCGACGCCGACGGCAAGCAGGCACGGGTCAAGGAGCGCGTCTACCACTACCCGGGCGGGCTCGAGGACTACGTCAAGCACATCAACGGCTCGAAGGACCCGATCCATGCCAGCATCATCTGCTTCGACGCCAAGGGCGAGGGCCTTGAGGTCGAGGTCGCGATGCAGTGGAACAACTCGTTCACGCCGTCGGTGCACACCTTCGCCAACACGATCAACACGCACGAGGGCGGCACCCACGAGGAGGGCTTCCGCGCCGCGCTGACCCGGGTGGTCAACGCCTACGCGCGGGACAAGAAGCTCCTCAAGGAGAAGGACGAGAACCTCTCCGGCGACGACGTGCGCGAGGGCCTGACCGCGATCATCTCGATCAAGCTCGCCGAGCCGCAGTTCGAGGGCCAGACCAAGACCAAGCTGGGCAACAGCGAGGCCAAGTCGTTCGTGCAGTCCAAGACCAACGAGTGGCTGTCGGACTGGTTCGAGCGCAACCCGGCCGAGGCCAAGACGATCATCAACAAGGCGTTGTCCAGCGCGCAGGCGCGGATGGCCGCCCGCAGGGCCCGTGATCTGGTGCGCCGCAAGGGTGCGCTGGAGATCGGTGGCCTGCCCGGCAAGCTCAAGGACTGCCAGTCGACCAACCCGGAGGAGTGCGAGCTCTACATCGTGGAGGGTGACTCCGCGGGCGGGTCGGCCAAGGAGGGCCGGGAGTCGCGGTTCCAGGCGATCCTGCCGATCCGCGGCAAGATCATCAACGTGGAGAAGGCCCGCATCGACCGGGTCCTCAAGAACAACGAGGTCCAGTCGCTGATCACCGCGCTGGGCACCGGCATCCACGACGACTTCGACCTGTCGAAGCTGCGCTACCACAAGATCGTGCTGATGGCCGACGCCGACGTCGACGGCCAGCACATCCGGACGTTGCTGCTGACGCTGTTGTTCCGGTTCATGCGCCCGCTGATCGAGCACGGCCACGTGTACCTGGCGCAGCCGCCGCTCTACAAGATCAAGTGGCCGCGGGCGGATCCGCAGTACGCGTACTCGGACAAGGAGCGCGACGGCCTGCTCACCGCGGGCGCGGAGGCCGGCCGCAAGGTGCCGAAGGACGACGGCATCCAGCGGTACAAGGGTCTCGGCGAGATGAACGCCGAAGAGCTGTGGGAGACCACCATGGACCCGGCCGGGCGTCTGCTGCTGCAGGTCACGCTGGACGACGCCGCCGCGGCGGACGAGCTGTTCAGCGTGCTGATGGGCGAGGACGTCGAAGCCCGCCGGTCGTTCATCACCCGCAACGCCAAGGACGTCCGCTTCCTCGACGTGTAGCGCGCCCCCGCCACTCTCTTCCCCTCGCAGTAGAAGGACCTCATGACGGAGACCATGCCGCCGGACCACGACCGCACCGAGCCGGTCGACATCCAGCACGAGATGCAGCGCTCCTACATCGACTACGCGATGAGCGTGATCGTGTCGCGTGCGCTGCCGGATGTGCGCGACGGGCTCAAGCCGGTGCACCGCCGGGTGCTGTACTCGATGTACGACTCGGGTTTCCGGCCGGAGCGCGGGTACAACAAGTGCTCGCGTGTGGTCGGCGACGTGATGGGCAACTACCACCCGCACGGTGACTCGGCGATCTACGACGCGCTCGTGCGCCTCGCCCAGCCGTGGGCGCTGCGGTACCCGCTGATCGACGGCCAGGGCAACTTCGGTTCGCCGGGCAACGACCCCGCGGCGGCCATGCGGTACACCGAATCGCGTCTCGACCCGCTGGCCATGGAGATGCTGCGGGAGATCGACGAGGAGACCGTCGACTTCTCCGACAACTACGACGGCCGGACGCAGGAGCCGGACGTCCTGCCGGCGCGGATCCCGAACCTGCTGGTCAACGGCACGTCGGGCATCGCGGTCGGCATGGCGACCAACATCCCGCCGCACAACCTGCGCGAGGTCGCCGACGGTGTCGTGTGGGCGCTGGACAACTGGGAGGCCGGTGACGACGAGACGCTGGCCGCGCTGATGCAGCGGATCAAGGGCCCGGACTTCCCGACGAAGGGCCTGATCCTGGGCACCTCCGGCATCGAGGACGCCTACCGCACGGGCCGCGGCTCGATCCGGATGCGCGCGGTCGTCGAGGTCGAGGAGGACGCCCGCGGTCGCACGACGCTGGTGGTCACCGAGCTGCCGTACCAGGTCAACCCGGACAACCTGGTGGAGAACATCGCCACCCTGGTGCGCGACGGCAAGCTGACCGGCATCGCCGACATCGCCGACGAGTCCAACAGCCGGCGTGGCATGCGGATCGTGGTCACGCTCAAGCGGGACGCGGTGGCCAAGGTCGTGCTGAACAACCTCTACAAGCACACCCAGCTGCAGTACAACTTCGGCGTCAACATGCTGGCGCTGGTCGACGGCGTGCCGCGCACGCTGCGGCTGGACCAGGTCGTCCGGCACTACGTCAAGCACCAGATCGAGGTCATCGTCCGGCGGACCCGGTACCGCCTGCGCAAGGCCGAGGAACGCGCCCACATCCTGCGTGGCCTGGTCAAGGCGCTGGACCACCTGGACGAGGTCATCGCGTTGATCCGCCGCTCGCCGACGGTCGACGAAGCCCGCACCGGCCTGATCGAGCTGCTCGACATCGACGAGATCCAGGCCACCGCGATCCTGGACATGCAGCTGCGCCGCCTGGCCGCACTGGAACGCCAGAAGATCGTCGACGAGCTGGCCGAGATCGAGCTGAAGATCGCGGACCTGCAGGACATCCTGGACCGGCCGGAACGTCAGCGGCAGATCGTCAAGGACGAGCTGACCGAGATCGTCGACAAGTACGGCGACGACCGGCGCACCCAGATCATCCCGTTCGACGGCGACGTGTCGGTCGAGGACCTGATCGCGGTCGAGGACGTGGTGGTCACCATCACGCGCACCGGCTACGCGAAGCGCACCAAGACCGACCTGTACCGCTCGCAGCGCCGCGGCGGCAAGGGCGTACAGGGCGCGCAGCTCAAGCAGGACGACATCGTCCAGCACTTCTTCGTGTGCTCGACGCACGACTGGATCCTGTTCTTCACGAACAAGGGCCGCGTCTACCGCGCGAAGGCCTACGAGCTGCCCGAGGCGAACCGTGCCGCGCGTGGCCAGCACGTGGCGAACCTGCTGGCGTTCCAGCCGGACGAGACGATCGCGCAGATCATCGAGATCCCGGACTACGAGGTCGCGCCGTACCTGGTGCTGGCCACGCGGAAGGGCCTGGTCAAGAAGACGCGGCTGAGCGAGTTCGACTCGAACCGCTCCGGCGGCCTGATCGGCATCAACCTGCGCGAGGGTGACGAGCTGGTCGGCGCGGTGCTCGCCGGCCCCGAGGACGACCTGCTGCTGGTGTCGGCCGAGGGCCAGTCGATCCGCTTCCACGCCACCGACGAAACGCTGCGCCCGATGGGCCGCCCGACCTCGGGTGTGCTCGGCATGCGGTTCAACGACGGTGACGAGCTGCTGGCGCTGAACGTGGTCAAGCCGGACAAGTTCCTGCTGGTCGCCACGGACGGCGGATACGCCAAGCGGACGCCGATCGAGGACTACCCGGTCCAGGGCCGCGGCGGCAAGGGTGTGCTGACCATCCAGCACGACCGCAAGCGTGGCAGGCTGGTGGGAGCGCTCATCGTCGACGTCGACGACGAGCTCTACGCCATCACCTCCAGCGGCGGGGTCATCCGCACGCCTGCCGAGCAGGTCCGCAAGGCGAGCAGGCAGACGAAGGGTGTGCGGCTGATCAACCTCGGGGAGGGGACGACCCTTCTCGCGGTGGCACGCAACGCGGACGAGCCCTCGGGCGTCGGTAATGGTGAAGGCAACGGAGGAAACGAAGACCCCGTCCCGGAAGAGAGCTAAGTGACGACACCGGAGAACCCCGAACAGCACGGTGCGCAGACCGGTGAAGCGGGCACGCCGCCCTGGCAGCGGCTGAGCCGCGACGCCGGTCCGGGCACCACCACCACCGACGCCTCCGCCGGCGGTTACCGGGATGGGTGGTCGTCGGAAGGCCAGGCCGAGAAAACTGTGTTGTACTCGAACGGAGACGACCAGCCGGTCGTCTCCGGTTCGGCGGCGCAGGGCCTGTTCGGCAACCCCGCGTCGCACGACGACGCGTTGGCGGGGTTGAGGGGGCAGGAAACGGTGAGCGTGGCCAGTGCCGGCACGAAGGGCCGTTCCGCGCCGAGCGCGCTGCGCCGTCCCGGTCGCGGCCCGCGCCGGGCGAGCCTGCAGATCAAGCGGTTCGACCCGTGGTCGGTGCTGAAACTCTCCCTCGTGCTCGGCGTCGCGTTGTTCTTCGTGTGGCTGGTGGCCGTCGGCGTGCTCTACACGGTGCTCGACGGCATGGGCGTCTGGGACAAGCTGAACGGCACGTACTCGTCCCTGGTCTCCGGCGAGGGCGCGGGAGTCGCCAACGAGCCCCTCATCAGCGCCGGACGCGTGTTCGGCATCGCGGCCATCCTCGGCGCCATCAACATCGTGCTGCTGTCCGCGCTGGCCACGGTGAGCGCCTTCATCTACAACGTGTCCGCGGACCTGGCCGGTGGCCTGGAGGTGACCCTGTCGGAACGGGAGTAGAAGGCATGTTGTAGTCTTCTTTCCGTTCGAGGGCCCATAGCTCAGGCGGTTAGAGCGCTTCGCTGATAACGAAGAGGTCGGAGGTTCAAGTCCTCCTGGGCCCACACCACGTCAGGCCCCGTTTCCCGGTCAAGGGAAGCGGGGCCTGACTGACATTCTGGGCGACAGTGCCTCAATCCCTGCTTGGTGCTGTCTGTCGGCCAGATGGTGTCGGTGGACCGGTTCGGGTCACGGTTGTCCGCCGTGGCGGACGCCTTCCGCGTTGCGAACCTCATGTCGGCGTCGGCGCGGTATGAGACCGAGCAGGCCGAGCAGGCCGAACAACCCGATCCACTCCCAGTCGCTGTCGGTGTCCACCTGCTGCTGCTGGTTCTCCTGAGCCAGTACGGGACCGGCCACCTGATCGGCGCTCGCCACCGAACCGACCGTCATGGGCAGGACGAGGGCGCTCGCGAGGGCCGCGATCAAACGCTTGAACCGGTTGGACATGAGATGGCTCCTTTCAAGCCGGGAATCCGCGTGATGTCGGCTACCACGCATCGCCCCGATGTCGCGTTCGTCACCCTTTCGTGCGTCGGTCCGGGTGGAGCGCCGTGGCGGGACCCTGGTCACCGGTCCGAACCGGTGCCCTTGGTAACAGAAGGGTCACGAGGCCCCGGTCAGCTGGTTATGGTCGTTGACCGGACCTCTTCCGGACGAGCGAATGGAGTCCCGATGTTCAGCCGCCTCCGCCGACGTGACGGGCGTCAGGGTGAGCCGGTCGCCTTCGCGGCCGGTGCTGGTCTCGTGAGCGCCCGCCTGCACGACGAGGCGGGCAACCCGCTGGCGGGCGGCGAAATGGTGCTTCGCCACCGGCGTAGCCGCCGGGCCACGCGCACCGTGTCCGACGACTTCGGGCTGGCTGTCGTCACGGCGGCCACCGGAACCTACGACGTCACGGTCAGCTCCGGCGGCTATCGCGAGGCGCGGCACACCGTCGACGTCGTGACCGGCGACCACACCTCCCTCGGCGACATCGAGCTGCACCCCGACGCGAGCGTCCGCCTGCCGGGCCCGGGCCGCTGGGTGATCGACCCGGACCACACGTCGATCCGGTTCGTGGCGCGGCACATCGGCCTGTCCCGCGTGCACGGCCGCTTCACGCGGTTCCACGGCAGCATTCACGTGGACGAGCAGATCGAGAACTCCTCCATCGAGGTCGTCATCGACGCGGCCAGCATCGACACCGCCGCCGAGAAGCGGGACGAGCATCTGCGCTCGCCCGACTTCCTCGACGTCGAACGGTTCCCGAAGATCCACTTTTTCAGCCAGGGCGTGCAGCGCGCGGCAGGCGACCGGTGGCACATCGACGGCACGCTCAACCTGCGCGGAGCCAGTCGCGGCGTGCGCCTCGACGCGAGCTACCTCGGACTGCGCTCGTGGAACGGTGACCGGCTGGGTGCGGTCGCCACCGCGGAACTGCACCGCGAGGACTTCACCATCAACTGGCAGCAGACGCTCGCGAAGGGCCTGGTGGTGGTCGGCTCGACGATCGAACTCCGCTTCGACGTGCAGGCCGTGCGCGGCGTCTAAGCCAGGTCGGCGACCACGCAGGCGACGTTGTCCCGCCCGCCCCGCCGGTTCGCCAGGTCGACCAGCGCCGTGACCGCGTCCCCCGGGGTGGCGGCGGACCGCAGTTCCGCGGTCAGCACGTCGGCCGGCACCGCGGTGTGGAGACCGTCGGAGCACAACAGGTACCGGTCGCCGTCCTGGGCTTCCCGCGGCAGCAGATCCGGTTCGACCGGTTCGCGGTGCAGGGCTCTGACCAGCGTGGCCGGGACCGCGGTCCCCTGGACGTGGTCCTGGGTCAGCTGGAACAGCTCACCCGCGCGCAGCACGTACGCCCGCGAATCGCCCACGTGCACCACGCCGAGTCGGGAGCCCGACCAGAGCAGCGCGGTGAGCGTGGTGCCCGCGTCCGACAGGCCGCGCACGGCCGCGCCCGCCGCGCGAAAGGCTTCCCCGAGCGCGTCGAGCGGATCCCCGGCGCTCGTGGAGTCCAGCGGTTTGAGCGCGTCGATCGCGGCGACGCTCGCCTCCTGCCCGCCGGCGCCGAAACCGTCGGCGACGGCCAACAGGTGCGGTCCCGCGTAGGCGGCGTCCTGGTTCGCCTCGCGCACGAGGCCACGGTCGGCGCGGGCGGCGTGGATCATCCCGGTCATCGCAGTGTCCTTTCCGGACAGTTGCTCGACGAGGAAGGCGACGAGCCGCCCGCGTGCCGCGAAATCGGCTTCGGCCTCGTGCCAGTAGGCGAGGACCTCCGCGGCCGGATCGGACCCCGTCAGCACGCGCTGGATCCGCGCCAGCGGCATCCCGGTCCGCCGGAGCCATCCGATCAGCCGCCCGCGCTCAACCTGGTCCGGTGAGTACCGGCGGTACCCCGAGACCGGATCGACCGCGGCGGGCCGGAGGAGGTCCAGTTCGTCGTACAGGCGCAGCGCCTTGGCGGACAGTCCCGTCGCGCGGGCGAACGTCCCGATCGTGAGCAGACCCATATCGCCTTCCTCGTACCAGGCATTTTGCCCGGTCGAAGCGACTGTGGGCCCTGCCCCGGGGGCAAGGTCAACTCTTGTTCCACGTGGAACGGCCAGGACAGACGGGGAATGTGCCGCGTCTGTCCTGGCCGTGTCTGGGGGCGACCCGCTACTGCTCGTTGCGTTGCCGCGCCTCGCCGAGTTCCGCTTCCCGCCGCGCGCGGTCGGCCTCGGCTTCCTTCTCCGACACGCGCTGCTGTGCGTCGGCCTTTTCCTGCTGCGCGCGGCCCTCGCGCTGGGCGGAGTCATTGCCGAGGAACGTCCCCGCCGTCTCCTTGACCTTGCCCTTCAGGCCCTCGACCGCGCCCTTGATGCCTTCCTGACGGTCTTCCTTGTCGGTCATCTCTGCCCCTCCTTCGTCACCGACACGGCTACCCGAGGGAGCGCACGACTAACCACTCACGCCGGGGCGAGTGCCGGTTTGATGTTCGGGTTGCGGTGCAGCAGGTTCTCCGGGTCGTAGTGCGCCTTGATCCGCGACAGCCGCTCGTACTTCACGGCCCCGAAACTGTCGCGCACGCGGTCCTGCTCGTAGTCGGTCATGAAGTTGACGTACCCGCCTGTTCCGGACGAGTAGGGGGCGATCGCCTCCCACAGGTCACGAGCCCACTGCCGGTCACGCGCCAGCACGTCGGCGTCCGTCGCGAGGGCCGCGACGGTGAACAACACCGTGGATGTCCGCGCGCCGCCGAACGCGGTGGCGTCGTCGGCGACTTCGGTGAACGCCCCGCCCGCGCACAGGTTCGGCGAGAACGACATCGGCGAGTTCCGCAGCGGCATCCGCGACGTGACCGCTTCGATCACCGGATCCGAGAAGCTGTCCAGGTACAACCCCTTCTCGTAGGCCAGGATCCCGGGCGGCGCCGATTCGTCGAGCATCTGCTGCAGCGCGACGTAGGGCATCGGGGAAGCGAACTCGAACAACGGCCTCAGCCCGGTGCGCGTGTGCTGGGCCAGCTCGGCGAACTCGGGTTCCGCGCCGAACCCGGCGAGGATCAGGGCATACCCGGGGCGGAAGTGGTGTTCCTCCGGGACGAACGGAGCCGGCGGAGCGTTCAGCGCCGCGACGATCGCGCCGGACTCGCGCGGCAACCCGTCGACGACCGTCTGGATGAACCGCAGCGCTTCGGCCCCGCGCTCCTCCTCCCAGAAGAACAGCCCGAGCTGGATGATCGGGCCGACCGGGTGCAGCCGGAACTCGAACTCGGTGACGACACCGAAGTTCCCGCCACCGCCGCGCAACGCCCAGAACAGGTCGGTGTGCTCGTCGCCGGAGGCGCGCACGATGTCGCCGGAGGGCAGGACGACCTCCGCGGACAGCAGGTTGTCGCAGGTCAGGCCGTGCTGGTTGGTGAGCCAGCCGAAACCGCCGCCGAGCGTCAGACCACCGACACCGGTGTCGCTGACCGTGCCGCCGACGGTCGCCAGGCCGTGGCCCTGGGTCGCGGTGTCGACCTGCTGCCAGCGCGCGCCGCCGCCGACACGGGCCGTGCGTGTCTCCGGGTCCACCGAGACGTCGCTGAGGGTGCTCAGATCGATGGTCAGGCCATCGTCCCCGACCGCCGCTCCACCGACGTTGTGCCCGCCGCCCCGGACCGACACCTCCAGCCCGGACGCGCGGGCGGCGGCCAGCGCCGTCGCGACGTCACGGGGCCCGGACGGCCGGACGAGGACAGCCGGCCGTCGGTCGACGAGGCCGTTCCACACCCGTCTTCCCTGGTCGTAACCCGGATCTTCAGGCAACAGGGCGGCACCCTCGAGGGAACGCCGCAGAGTCTCCACGTCGAAGGGGATCATGACTTCCTGCTTCCGTAGGGGTGATGGCGCGGTACGGGCCACCACAGGAAGTCGAAGTTGATGTGACGTGCATTACAGACAATCCGGATGTATCGCCGTTCCGAACCGCGCGCACCCGCCGAGGGCAGGTGCAGTAGCATCGGGTGGTCAGCCGGACCGTCGAAGAGGGGCCTGAACGTGAAGAAGCTGCTGGCGCTCGCGGTCGTCGCGGGTGGGGTGCTGTTCGTGATCAAGCGCAACAAGGACGCCAAGGCTGAGGCCGACCTGTGGCGCGAGGCCACCGCCCCGACCGAGCGGCCGCTGGCCGCGGTCTCGACGAACGGCAGCGCCCCGGCGCGTGCCGCCGAGGCGGGCACGAACAACTGAACCTCCGCGAGCCCCCGTGGCTCGCGTCCGGGGCTGTAGCTCAATTGGTAGAGCGCTGCTTTTGCAAGGCAGAGGTCAGGGGTTCGATTCCCCTCAGCTCCACGGTCTCTAGGGGTCCCCTGCTCGACGCTTCGCGTCTTCGCCGGGTCGCCCGTGGCATTTCTCCGGGGGTGCGACCCCCGCGCCCCGCCCGGGAGGCTTCGCCCCCGGACCCCCAGCCGGTGCCCGGTTTTCGAGTGACTCTCACCTGGTTCGAACGATGAGGCGCGTAGTGGATGATCAGACCGCACCGGAGTTCGTCGCCGAGGACCTGTTCACCCGGTTCGAATCGTGGGCAGACGACAACGGAGCCGAGGCCGATCCGTTCTTCGTCGAGGTCGCGATCGACTGGCGGTTCCACCAGGACGGCGACCCGGCCAAATGGGACGCCGCCGACCTCCGGGGCCTGCTGCTGCACTGGTTCCCCCGCAACGTGACCGTCGAGCGCGACTACTGGCCGGACGTGGTGTCCACCCTGCACCACTGGGTCGACTTCCTGACCACGACGCCGGTCAGCCGCACCCGCGACGCCGAAACCCTCCACCGGGAGATCGACCGCAACGCCGAGGCGTTCCACGCGGCCATGGCCGACGAACGCAACTTCGGCCTCGCCAAGTTCTGGGCGACCCGGATGGCCGAGCACGACATCGACCCCGAGGACGCCGCGAAGGTGGCGGAATTCCTCGACGCCGTCAACGCCGGGGAAATCGACTTCGACCGGGACATCCTCGACGAGATCATGCGACGGAACACGGCCGAGACGGACGACGCCGACCCGCTGCCGCCCGTGGTCCTTCCCGACGACGCCGAGCTGGAAAAACTCGCCGGCGAAACCGATCTCGTCAGCCGGATGCGGGCACTGACCGGGTGGGTCGGGGCGGGACGCGCCGTGACGCGAGCCAGGCAGCCCGTGGAGGCGCACGAGCTGGCGGAGCTGCTTGCCCTCGCCCCCGCCGACGTCGAGTTGCTGGTGGACTGGGCGACGGCGCTCCGGCTGGTCCGGGTCGTGAAGGGCCGTCTGGTCACCGTCAAGGCCAGGGCCGGCCTGCTCGACCGGCCGTGGGAGCTGTGGCGTCGCGCGTTCGAGGTCGTGCGCACACTGAGGCCGGCCGTCTGGCTGCCGGTCGAGGACCTCTGGCTCGCGCTCTACCGGGCGGGCGGATCGCCGTTGCCCGTGGAGCTGCTCGTCCAGTTCCTGGAGGAAAGCTTCGGCGGCGGTTTCCCGGGGGAGAGCTTCGACGACGACGCCCCGACGTCGCGGCAGGACCTGGACGGCGTGGTCGCGGCGCTCGAGTGGCTGGGCGCGGTGCGGGTCACGACGGCGGCGGGCGCCGGTGACCTGGACCGGATCGTGCAGGTGTCCGAGCGTGGCGATCCGGACCCGCGCCTGGTGCTCCTGACCCCGCTCGGGCTGTGGGGCGTGCGGGAGGCGCTGATGGCGCAGGGAATGGACGCACCGCTCGCGAAGGATCTGGCCGGGCTGCCGCCCGAGGACGTGTGTTCGTCGCTGGTGTACGCGCATCCGGACGTGACCGACGCCGTGCTCCAGGAATGGGCCGGGGCACGGACACCCGCGGACGCCGCGGCCGGGCTTGCCGACTTCGTCGCGCAGACGCCGTCACCGACGCTGCGCGCGCTCGCCTGGACGGGGCTGGAGAAGCCCGGCGACGCGGGTGAACGGGAGGCGCGGAGGCTGCGCGCGGACGGCGGTGTCGTGGGCGCCGTCGCCGCCGGCTGGCTGGTCCGCCGCGGCGCGCTGGACCCGCGAGACCCCAGCGAAGACGAGCGGATGCTGGCCGCGTCGGAGAACCTCGCCGCTCTGCACGAACGCGGCCTGCTCCTGGACGGGCTCACCGACCATCCGCCGGAGGACCAGATCGGGCTGGTGCGCGCGGTCGTGGGCAGTGAACACCCGGATCGCGCCGCGATGCTCGCCGAGATCGCCGCGCACCACCCGCACCCGGACATCGCCGCCGAGGCCCGCCGATCACTGTGACATTGCGGGCGAATCGGTCGCTTCCGCGCGCGTGATCATGGACAATCGAGCCCTCTGCTCACCTGATCGTCCGAGGACTCCGCTTGACGTGGCTCGTGTGGCTCATCGGTGCCGTGGTGCTCGTCGCCGCGGGGGTTGCCGTCGTGCTTCCCCGTGGGCGGCGGCAAGAACGGGGCGCGGCGTGGTCGCTCGTCCGCAACGCGGTCGACAAAGCGACCATCAGCCGTGACGCTGCCCGGCGCGACGTTCCCGAAGCAGACCAGTTCCTCGCCCGTGCCGAGCGGATGCTGGCCGACGGTGGCGGTCCGAACGCGGCACGCGCCGCGGCCGGTTACGCCCGCCACGCGGACCGGCTGTGGCGGGAGGCCCGGTGACCCGGCGCTGGGCCGAGTGGCTGCGGTGGTCCTGCCTCGCCGCTGCGGTGGTCGTCCTGGTCGTCTTCCTCGTCGCCCAGAAACAGACCACCGAAGTCAGCTACGGCCAGTCACCCACCTCCACCGACTCCGTCGAAGAGGGCGGCGCCGGCGAGCTCAGTGACGCGTCCGTGCCGTCCGTCGAGGAGATGAACGCGCTCGTGCGGGCGAATCCCGTGACCCGGCTGCCCGGATCGATCGCGCGGTGGGACGAGGAGCAGGTGCGCACCGCGATCGGCGGCTCCGACATCCGCATCCTGGTCACCCCGCCCGGCCTCGACGAGTCCGAACGCGACCGGGTCACCGACGTCGACCTCGGCGAGGACACCCACGTCATCCGCATCACCGGCACGCGCGTCGCCGGTGACGGCAGTGTGGTCGTCCCCGACCGGATCTCCGAGTGGCGTGCCCAGTTCGCCACCGCCGACGTCACCAGCCTGCTCCTCTTCCTGATCGCGCGCGTCGAGGACCGCCCCGAACCCGCGGACACCGGCACGCCCGCGGTGCGCGAGCCGACGCCCGCGGAACTCGCGCCCGTCGTCGACGATCTGCGTGCCTCGAACGTCCACATCGGATCCGGTGCGACGCTCACCGGCGTCCCGCCCGAGGGCGCGGCCAACGCCTTCCCTGGCGGCGCGTTGTTCGTCGCGCTGCCGCGGCAACCGGCCGCGGAGCCACTGCCGGACTACGGCACCGCGCTGACCGCACTGTTCCCGGACCGCCCGCTCGTGGTGATGTACGGCGACTGGATCGAATACCACGGCCCGCACGCGGCGGATTTCGCCGACGTCGCCGCGGCGAGCTTCTACGGTCAGTTCGGCGAACGGCTCAGCCGGTACGCCTACCCGCAGCGCAACGTCCTCGGCGCGTACCTGGCCCGCGTCACCGACCTCCGTTACGCGGGCGTGTTCGACCGTCCGCTGCCGTACCAGCCGTTCGACCCGGTCCGCGTCGCGCTGCCCGCCCTGCCGTGGATTTTCGCCGCCTGCGCCGTGGTCTTCCTCGTGCTGTCCGCCCGCGCGTTCCGTCCACGGCGGCGCCCGTCCAGTGCACGGGTGCGGCTGGCCGGGCTCACCGCACTCGCCATCGAAGTCTCCGGCCTCAGCGACGCTCCGGCGCTCACCAGGGCGATCGCGACGCTCCAGTCCGCGCGGGAGGCTCTGGACAAACGGCTGCCGGACAAGCACGTGACCGCGCTCCTCGACGACGCGTCGGGCGAACTCGCCCAGGTCGCCAAGGCACTCCGCCGTCGCGAGTACCAGCCCGCGGTCTACCTCGAAGGCAGGCTCGCGTGATCCGGTTCTTCCGCGGCACCTTCGGCGCCGCCACGGTCGTGTGTCTCGCCTTCGTCGTCTGGGCACTGTGGACCGGCGGGATCTTCGAAGGCGCGATGGCCCGTGAGGTCCGCACGTCCTCGGTGTACGCGGCGGACGATGTCGAGCTGGACGAGGCGGCGGCCGAGCGGATCATCGGCAACCGCAGGCTCGTCGTCATCATGGACAGCCCCGGCGCCGACCTCAGCGAAGGCTGCGACGACGTGGAGAGCGCCGTGGACGGCAACCTCGTCCTGCTGCTGAGCCAGGAGGACGACGACTACGACACCTACGGCTGCGCGCTGCTGCCCGGACGCGATGACGAGAACTTCGGCAAGGCCGTGGTCGCCGAGCAGATCATCAAGCGGGGCATCGGCGAGTTCCACGACCGGCCGCTCGACGCGATCAAGGTCATCGCGGTCAACTACGACCTCCTCGTGCGGGCCGGCACCGTGCCCGACGGTGCTCGTGAGCTGAGCCCCCCGCTGCCCCGGTTCCTGATCGCCGGCGCGTCGGTCGTGGCCGTCGTCCTCGGCGCGGTCGGCATCAACCTGGCGGCGCGCCGGGCCACTCGGCTGGCGGTGCGGCTCCAGGACCAACGCGAAGCGGCAGGCGACGCCCGCAGCAAGCTGACCGCGGGCTCGGCCGCGCTGGCGCAGCAGATCATCGACCTCGACGCGCGCCGCGCCAAGGACAAGCGGTACCGGCGGATCATCGACGACTACGTGCGGTTGCTGGACGACATCGCGGAGGCGAGCACCGAGGAGGAGTACGTCGCACTGGCCGAGCGGGTCGACGCGCTCGGCAGGCGGTGTCTCAAGCTCACGTAGAGTTGCGTCGATGGCAGGCAGAGGCACGAACCGGCGGCGTGGCGCGGCACGGCCGGTTCCCGGGCGCCACCCCGTCCGCTTCGGTCTCGCCGAACTGATCGCCGACGCCGACCGGGCCAACGCGTGGCTGCTGACCGTCGACGAGGTCGCGCAGTCCTATGTGGACCTCGACGATCCGGAACACCTGGAGTTCGAGTACGTCCGGCGGATCGGTGACGTGATCGACTGTCTCGGCGCCGGGCCGCTCGACGCACTGCACCTCGGCGGCGCGGGCTGCACCGTGCCGCGCTACGTCGCGGCCACCCGGCCCGGCTCGCGGCAGCTGGTCTTCGACGCCGACGAACCGCTGATCGAGCTCGTGCGTGAGCAGCTTGACCTGCGCGCCGTCCCGAACCTGCGGGTGCGCATCTCCGACGGCCGCGAAGGCGTGGCCACCCGTCATGACGCCTCGGCGGATCTGGTCGTCGCGGACGTCTTCCAGCGCGCGAAGATGCCGGCCGACGTGGCGACCCTCGAGTTCACCACCGACGTCGCCCGCGTCCTGCGGCCCGCGGGCACGTACCTGATCAACGTCGCGGACGGGCCCGGCCTGAAGTTCGCCCGCCGGGTCGTCGCCACGGTCGCCGCGGTGTTCCCGCACGTCGTGATGCTCGCCGACTCCGGGGTGCTGCGTGGGCGCCGGTTCGGCAACCTCGTGCTGGCCGCGTCCGGCAAGGACCTGCCGCTCGCGGAGATCGGCCGCCGTGCCGCCTCGGCGGCCTTCCCGGCGCGTGTCACCGGCGGCGAGGAGCTGGACAAGTTCCGGGGCAGCGCCAAACCGATCACCGACGACGACGCGGTCGAGACCCCGCGCCCGCCGTGGAACGTGTTCGGCCTGCCGCCTAGGACCTGATTTCCGCCAGGTGGTTGTACGCGGACGCGCGCGAGATGCCCAGCGCCGCCGCCACCTCGGGCACGGCCTTCTGCAGGGCGAACAGCCCGCGTTCGTCGAGGGCGCGGAACAGGTCCAGCCGCTCGGCGCGGGTCATCCGGCCCACCGGGCGGCCGAGTTTCAGCTCCTCCTCGGCCACCACGCCGCGGATCAGCTGCCCGACGTCGTTGGTGAAGGTCGTGGTCGCGTCGGGCAGGGAACTCACCGCGCCCAGCTCGCCCAGCAGCACGGCCGCGTGGCGCAGGTCGGTCACGTCGACGTTGACGCACAGCGACCCGAACACCTCGCCGTCGGAGTCGCGCAGCAGCAGCGTCGACGCCTTGATCACCCGGCCGGAGTCCGTGCGCGTCAGGTAGTTGACCTGGTCGCGCGCGTCCCGGCCCTGCTTGAGCAGGCTCAGGCCCAGCTCGCTCATCGCGCCGCCGGGTGCCCGGCCGGTCACGTCGCCGGCGACCGCGACGACGGAACCCTCCGGGCGCCGGTAGTCGTGCAGCACGACCTCGCAGTGGCCGCCGAACGTGGCGGCGAGGCCGTCGAGCACGGGTCGGAGCGCGGCGAGCACCGCGTCGGCATCGGTCACCTGGGCATGATGTACAGAGCCTGGATCGATTGTCTAGCGGGCCTCGCCGATCAGGATGTCCACCGCCGCGTCGTTGCGGGTGGTTTCACGGACGATGTCCTCGTCCGGGGGGTAGAAGCCGGGGAACGGGCTGGTCGGGTACATCTCGAAGGTGAAGCTGAGGACCTTGTGGGTGCCCCACATCCAGTCGTTGATGTCGCCGTCGGTGACGTAGAGGTCGCTGGACTGCTGGGCGGTGTACTGGTTGGTCGCGGCCATGCGCTGCCCGACGTCGCGGAACCGCGCGTTCTCCTCGGCCGTCATACCCTCACCGGTGTCGTCCTGGGTGTGCCCGAACGGCCAGAGCACCAGCTCCGAGTAGGTGTGGAAGTCGATGTGCGCCTTGATCCGCTGGGTACCGCCGATCACCCGGGAGTCCACGAACCGCGCCACCGCCTGCGTCTCCGGCTCGGAGAACGCCGCGGGGCCGCGGTAGGTCTCCGACCCCGGGCGGGTGCTCGATCCGTCGCAGCACCCCCACTTGTAGCCCCAGTTTCGGTTGAGGTCGGTGCCGATCGAGTTGTCGTCGGCGGGTTTCCGGTTCTTGCGCCAGTACTGGTAGTCGCTCCCGGAGATGTCGAACTCCGAGCCGTCCGGGTTGACGTTGGGGATCACCCAGATCACGTGGCCGTCGACGAGCTGCCTGATGTTCGGGTCGGTCGCGTAGCCGTCGGTGAAGCGCTGCACGATGTGCAGGCACATCTCGGTGGTCAGGTGCTCGCGGGCGTGCTGGTTGCAGGTGAACAGCACCTCCGGCTCACCCTCGTCGGCGGTGACGTTGTCGCTGATCTTGAGCAGGTTCAGCTCGCGGCCCTCGAAGGACTTGCCGGCGCTGGACAGCGCCGCGAGGTCAGGGTGGTTCGCGGCCGCGTTCCGCAGCTCGGACGTGACTTCGGCGTAGGTGTGGTAGCCCTCGTCGCCTGCCGGGAAGTCGGCCGCCACCGCGTGCGCGGGTGTGGTCCCGGTCAGCAGGGCGGCTCCGGTCACCAGGGACAGCAGGGCACCGGCGGCCCGCCGTGAATACATTTTGCCTCCGGACGAACACGAAGAGTAGTTCGTCCCACCCTGCTGGAGCGGCGCGCCCGCCACAACCCGACGTACGTCGGGTGGTTGACTGGACCGGCCATGCGACGAGTCCTGCCCGCCCTGCTCGCGGCCGCCGCGCTGACCGGCTGCGCCGCGGAGCCCGCGCCCCCGGGGGCGCCACCGTCCTCCGGCGCGCCGACGACCACCGCGGTCCGGTTGCCGCCCGATCCGGTGCCCGTACGGGCCGCGAACTGCCCGTACCTGGACAGCAAGAGCGTCGCCGACGCCAACGGGCAGCGGGTCTCGAAGGTCGAGATTTCCGGCGACCAGCCGCACCCGTCATGCTTCTTCTACGCGCTGACCGGCAAGCTCCAGCTGACCGTGCGCGTCTACACGGGCGACCCGGCGGTGGCGGAGGCGTTGGTCGACCGGGCCGCGCCGGTGGACACGAGCAACCCCGCGACTGACCCGTCCGGGTGGCAGGGTGGTTACGCTACGAAACCGGACGGTGCGGTGTATGCCGTGGCCAAGGACGGTACGGCCGTCATCGTGACCACGAACCAGCAACAGACCGTGAAGGCCAGAACCGTTGCCCGGCAGGCTATCGCGCACCTCTAAGACCGGCGGGGTGCAGTGTCAAGTTGATCTTGTATTACCCTGATCGCACCTCGCAGCCGGGAGGACCAGCACGCGAACGGGTCGAGACCTGCGGCCCGCAACGGCGTGGCACGGACTGCGAGTAGCCCCCGTGTACCTCGATGTGAAGAAGGACAGACTTTCGTGGCTGACACCCTCAAGGAAATCCTGCTCGACCCCAGCAGGCGTCCGGCCGTCGTGAGCGACCTCGAGACGCTGGTCGACGAAGAGGTCTCGGACAAGGGCGGCGTGTCGGGCGCCGTCATCAAGACCGGCTTCGCCGCGGTCAAGAAGATCAAGCCGGGCATCATCGGCTCCGCCGTGGACAGCCTGCTCGACGACTTCGCCGCCGCGCTCGAACCGTTCTACGCCGACTTCCGCGGCCAGGGTGGCGGCGACTTCGGCGCCTACCTGTCCGGCCGTGGCGACCAGGCCGCCGACGCGCTGCTGAGCGTGACCGACGCGCGCGCCGCCAAGAGCAGCCGCGACAGCATCAAGAAGGTCTACGAGAAGCTGCGCCCGAACGGCAAGAAGAACGTCGAGGAGGCGCTGCCCCGCCTCGGCAAGCTGATCGACAAGCACGCGGCCACCGCCTGATCCCAGGCACGGACGCACCACGGCCGCTTCCCCGGCCCGAACCCGGGGAAGCGGCCGTTCGCGTGTCCGGACCGCGAAGGTGCCGCCCACCTGCCGGAGCAGGCGGGCGGCACCGGTGACGATCTAGGACTGCTTCGGAAGTGGCTTGCGTTGCGGTGCGGGTGGCGGAACCTGAGGCGGCCCCTGGCTCCGGGATCGCCTCCTCATGAATTCCCGCCCGCCAGCCCGGCCACCACCCCTCACGGACGCGCTTCGCGCGGCAGCGCCTCGCACCACGTCTGCGCTGTCCTCGCCAGGAACCGCCCACCCGTCACCCACCGCCACCCTCAACGGACGCGCTCCGCGCGACGGAGCCGATCCAGCGTCACCCACCGCCACCCTCAACGGACGCGCTCCGCGCGACGGAGCCGATCCAGCGTCACCCACCGCCACCCTCAACGGACGCGCTCCGCGCGACGGAGCCGATCCAGCGTCACCCACCGCCACCCTCAACGGACGCGCTCCGCGCGACGGAGCCGATCCAGCGTCACCCACCGCCACCCTCAACGGACGCGCTCCGCGCGGCCCCGCTGAATCAAACTCGCGGCGGTGCCAGCGCACGGCCCACAGCAAGCGGCTCCGCCGCTGAGGAAACACGGCCTAGTTCTGCTTCTCCGCCGGAGACGGGCTCGGCGCGTGCTGGCCGTTGGCCGTCGACTCCGGGGCGGCGGGCTTCGGCGCGGCGCGCGGCGGCTCGGTGGCCACCGGCGGCTCCTGCTTGCTCCGCATCGCGACCGCGGCACCCGCCGCCGCCACGACGGCCAGCCCCACGAAGAGCGGCCACTTGCGCCGCTTCTTCTCGCCCTTCGCGGCGAGCTTCGCCTCGGCCAGCGCGGCCTGGAAGTCCTTCTTCGCCTGCTTGAAGTCCTTCTTGGCCCGCCGCTTCGACTCGCCAGCCGACTTCGCGGCCTGTACCGCGGCCCTGCGGGCCTTGCGGCCGGGCTTGCGCAGCTCGGCCAGCCGCTCGGCGGCCTCCCTGCGTGCCTCCTTGCTCGACTTCGCCAGGTCCTTGCGGGCCTTGCGGCCACGCTTGGCGGCCGCCTTCCGTGCCTCTCCGGAGCGCTTGGCGGCCTCCTTGCGGGCCTCCGCCGTGCTCTCGGAGAGCCGTTTCTCGGCTGCCTGAGCTGCCTGGGCGGCAACCTCGGCGCCCGCCTTGCCGGCTTCCACAGCCCGCTTGCTCAGGCCGAGCAAACCGGCTTTGGCCGACTCACCCACCGAGTCCGCAGCTCGGGTCATGGCCTTTCACCTCGTCAATCGTTTCGTCTCAAGTTCCATCCCCGTAACCATCCTGCCCGTTTCCGGGCGATCCCGCTGCGGATGGCACGATGAACCCGTGACCCAGAGCAGTGAATCCTCCGTTGGTGCGAAGACGGTCGCCGTCCTGCACACCAACTCCGGGGACATCCGGATCAACCTTTTCCCTGATCACGCCCCCAAGACGGTGGCCAACTTCGTCGGCCTGGCCGAGGGCACGAAGGAGTACCAGCGCCCGAACGCCAAGGGCGAGAACTCCGGCCCGTTCTACGACGGTGCGATCTTCCACCGCGTCATCCCTGGCTTCATGGTCCAGGGCGGCGACCCGACCGGCACCGGCCGCGGCGGCCCCGGCTACCAGTTCGGCGACGAGTTCCACCCCGAGCTGCAGTTCGACCGGCCGTACCTGCTGGCGATGGCGAACGCGGGCCCCGGCACCAACGGCTCGCAGTTCTTCATCACGGTCGCCAAGACGCCGCACCTGAACTTCAAGCACACGATCTTCGGCGAGGTCGCCGACCAGCCGTCCCGTGACGTGGTGGACGCGATCGCGAACACCGCGACCGGGCCGGCCGACAAGCCGCTCACCGACGTCGTCATCGAGAAGATCGACGTCCAGGGCCAGGCCTGAACCAGGGTAGGTTGGAGGCATCGTGAACATGCCTCCGCACCCGCCTGCCTCACAGCCGCACCAGCAGTCGGCACTGCCCGGTTGCTGGTGGCACCCGTCGCGCCCCACCGGGCTCAGCTGTGTCCGGTGTGGCCGTCCGGCGTGCCCGGACTGCCTGCGTGAAGCCTCGGTCGGCTACCAGTGCATCGACTGCGTGCAGACCGGCCGCCGCGAGCAGAAGGTGCAGCGCTACACCCCGCGGACGGTGGCCGGTGCGCAGGTTTCGCACCGGCCGGTGGTCACGCCGGTTCTCATCGTGCTCAACGTGCTCGTGTACGTGATCACGGCGGCGCAGGCGGGCAGCCTGACCGGCAACGACTCGGCACCGGCGTTCACCGACGGCGTGCTGTGGCCGCTCGCGCTCGCGGGCGAGGACCAGTGGTGGCGCCTCATCGTGTCTGGTTTCCTGCACTACGGGCCGATCCACCTCGCGGTCAACATGCTCGCGCTGTGGATACTCGGGCGCGACATGGAAACGCTGCTGGGCCGCGTGCGCTTCACCGCGCTGTACCTGGTGTCGCTGCTGGGCGGCGCGGTGGCGGTGTACCTGTTCGACGACGTGAACCGCGGCACCGCGGGCGCGTCCGGGGCGATCTACGGGCTGCTGGGCGCGATGCTGGTCGCGGTCATCCGGCTGCGGCTCAACCCGGCCTACGCCATCGGCACCATCGTGCTGAACCTGATCATCACCGTCTCGTTGCCGGGCATCTCGCTGCTCGGCCACCTCGGCGGACTGGTCGTGGGCGCGCTCGTCGCCGCGGCGATGGTGTACGCGCCCGCGAAGGGACGCCGGTACTGGCAGGGCGGCGCGGTCGCGATGCTGGTGATCGCGTTGCTGGTGCTGGTGTTCGTGCGGGACGCGCAACTGGCGAGCGTGGTGTGCGGCTACCGCGGTGACCAGTTGCTGTGCACGCCGCCCTCGGCCTAAGGTCGCAGCCCGCTCAACGTTTCCAGCACGTCACGGGGATCCTCGCCGAGTTCGAGCCAGCCGAAGACGAACAGCGCCTCGCCCGCCTCGATTTCGAGGGTCGCCGAGTCCCTGCCGAGACGCCGCGAGGTGCGCAGCCGGACATCGACCTCGGGCCAGTGCAGGTCGCGCTTTCCCGTCGTGGTGCGGATTCGCAGTCCGCGCGGGTCGGCGGTGAGGCGTGGCCGCACGAGCAAACCGTGCAGGGACAACGCGATCAGCGCGACCGCCGCGACCGTGAAGAGGACCGTGCCCGCGCGGTCGCTCACGAACACCGCGCCGAGCGCCGCGAAAACGGCTGCGGCGCAACCGGCTCCGACCAGAACCGGTCGCGGAGCCCAGTGCGGAGAGGAGTTATCCACAGCGGTTATCCACACTGGGGATGAGTCACAGGGCTGTCATTACTGGTCAAGCCGCTGTTCGGGGTAATTGCCGTGATCTCGCGCTCAGCGCCACCGCATCGTCATGAGCAGACCGACGATCATCAGCGCGAAGCCGACGGCGAAGTTCCCGTTGCCGAGGTCCGCCATGAACGGGATCTTGTCGCCCGCGATGTAGTTCACGACGAGCCAGACCAGGCCGAGGATCATCAGCCCGAACATCACGATCTTGTAGAACAGGCTGGAGGGCCCCGCGGCACGCACCTTGACCGGCGTGCGCCGATCGGCCGGCGGGGTGTACGCCGTCTTCTTGCGGACCTTGGACTTGGGCATCGGAACCTCGCGGTGTTCGTGTCTGGCCAGGCGGTGCGCATCCACCTCCTACCTTCACACGTTAACGTAAGCGTCCCCGAGAGAGGAGCGCGCGTGGCAGTCCTCGACGCCCCGCCACCGGAGAAGTCGCGCGGCGGCTTCGCCCGCACCGTGCGGATCTCCGGCGAAGTGCTGATCACGGCCGGTCTCGTGGTGCTGTTGTTCGTGGTCTACGAGCTCTACGTCACCGACCTCTTCTCCGCGCGCAAACAGGCCAGCGCCACCGCGGCGCTGGACGACGACTGGGCGCAGGGCCGCACGCTGCACGCCGACCTGATCGACGGCGAGGCGTTCGCGAAGATGTACATCCCCGGTTTCGGCGCGGACTACCACTTCACGATCCAGGAAGGTACGGACGCGAAGGCGCTGGAAGTCGGGCCGGGGCACTACAAGGGCACCGCGCTGCCGGGCGAGCCGGGCAACTTCTCCGTCGCGGGTCACCGGGTCGGCAAGGGCGCGCCGTTCAACGACCTGGACCTGCTCAGCTCCTGCGACGCGATCGTGATCGAGACGCGGAGCGACTTCTTCGTCTACCGCGTGTTACCGCACGAGAACGAACTCGCGACCTGGAACGCCGACAAGGCCGCGCGGCCGCAGTGCGCCAACGTGGGCACGCTGCGCACCGACGCGGCGGACGGCGGCCCGTACGGGCAGACCTTCGGCCGCGAGATCGTCACGCCGGACCAGGGTGACGTGGTCGCGCCGGTGCCGCACCAGCCCGACGGCGTGCTGCCGGCGGCGCAGCAGGTCTCACTGCTCACGCTGACGACGTGCCACCCGCGCTTCTCCGACAGGCAGCGGCTGATCGTGCACGCGGTGCTGACCAACCAGTACCCGAAGACGCCGGGCGCCACCTACGACCAGCTCCTGCAGGCGATCGGAGGCGTGTGATGTACGGCTGGATCTGGCGCAGGCTGCCCGGCCCGGTCGCGGTCAAGGCGCTGACCGCGACCGTGCTGGTGCTCGGCGTGATCGCGGTGCTGCTGTTCGTGGTCTTCCCCTGGCTGGATCCGCTGCTGCCGTTCAACCAGGTATCCGTCAACTAGTCGCGGGAGACGCGGACCATTTCGTGGCGCTCGACGACCTTGACGCGTTCGCGGCCGTGTGGCTCGCCGAGGGAGCGCTCGTGCGCGTCGAGCTTGCCCCAGCCCTCCCAGGTGGTGAACTCGACGCCGCGCTCGGCCAGGAACGACGTGATCGCGTCCGGATCGGACTGCACCGGCGCGGTCAGCTTGTCCGCGTCGGCGAGGAGGCTGCGGATCGTCTCGGCCGCGTCGCCCTTGGTGTGGCCGATGAGGCCGACCGGGCCGCGCTTGATCCAGCCGGTCACGTACACGCCGGGCACCTGGTCGCCGTCGATGTCCAGCACGCGGCCCGCCTCGTGCGGCACGGTGCCCTTGTCGTGGTCGAACGGGATTTCGGGCAGCTCGGAGGACAGGTAGCCGACCGCGCGGTACACGGCCTGGACGTCCCAGTCGTGGAACTCGCCGGTGCCGCGGACGTTGCCGTCCCCGGTCAGCTCGGTGCGCTCGGTGCGCAGACCGCTGACCGTCCCGTCGCCGAGGATCTCCGTGGGCGAGTGGAAGAAGTGCAGGTGCAACCGCTTGGGCCGGTCGCCGACGTCGCGGATGGCCCATTCCTGCAGCGTCTTGACCACCATGTCGACCTGCTTGGACTCGCGGATCGCGGCGATCGACCCGTCGTCGAACTCGATGTCCTCGGGCGCGACGATGACCTCCACGTTCGGCGAGTGGTCCAGCTCGCGCAGTTCGAGCGGGGTGAACTTGGCCTGCGCGGGGCCACGGCGGCCGAACACGTGCACGTCGGTGACCTTGCTGGACTTCAGGCCCTCGTACACGTTCGGCGGGATGTCGGTGGTCAGCAGCTCGTCGGCGGTCTTCGCGAGCACGCGGGCGACGTCGAGCGCCACGTTGCCGACGCCCAGCACGGCCACGCTGGTGGCTTCCAGCGGCCAGGTGCGCGGTACGTCCGGGTGGCCGTCGTACCAGGACACGAAGTCGGCGGCGCCGTGACTGCCGTCCAGGTCGACGCCGGGGATGTCCAGTGCCCGGTCGCTCATCGCGCCTGTGGAAAAGATGACCGCGTCGTAGAACTCGCGCAGGTCGTCGAGCTTGATGTCGGTGCCGTAGTCGACGTTGCCCAACAGGCGGATGCCGGGGCGGTCGAGCACCTTGTGCAGAGCCGTGACGATGCCCTTGATGCGCGGGTGGTCGGGCGCGACGCCGTACCGGATCAGCCCGAACGGCGCCGGCATGCGTTCGAAGAGGTCGATGCTGACGTCGGCGTCGGACTTGTCGAGAATGTCGGCGGCGTAGATCCCGGCGGGGCCGGCACCCACGATGGCGACGCGAAGAGGACTACGGCTCACCCTGCCACGGTAAAGATAGGTGACCCTAACTTTCACTGTGATCTGAATTGCGGTCCAGCATGTGGACACCAGTATGGCCTGCCGCTTCCCCACCGCCGCCCTCAACGGAGACGCTCCGCGTCACAGTACCCTCGTAGGCATGCGCGTTCTCGTCGTCGACAACTACGACAGCTTCGTCTACAACCTGGTCCAGTACCTGGCCCAGCTGGGCAACGAGTGCACTGTCTGGCGCAATGACGTCGTGGACCTCGACCGCGTGCCCGAGTTCGACGGCGTGCTCGTCTCGCCCGGCCCCGGCACACCGGAACGTGCTGGTCAGAGCGTCGACGTGGTGCGCCGCTGCGCGGATTCCCGCACTCCGGTGCTCGGCGTCTGCCTTGGGCACCAGGCGATCGGCGTGGCGTGGAAGGCGACCGTCGACCGCGCGCCCGAACTGCTGCACGGCAAGACCAGCGAGGTCCGGCACGGGGGCGCGGGGGTGCTGGCCGGTCTCCCGGACCCGTTCACCGCGACCCGCTACCACTCGCTGACCGTGCTGCCGGAGACGATTCCGGACGAGTTCGAGGTCACCGGGCGGACCGAGTCGGGGGTGGTGATGGGCATGCGGCACCGCGGGCTGCCGGTCGAGGGTGTGCAGTTCCACCCCGAATCGGTGCTCACGCAGGGCGGTCACCGGATGCTGGCGAACTGGATGGCCTCCGCCGGTCACCCGGTCGCCCCGACCGTGGTGGAGGCGCTGGAGCGTGAGGTCACCGCGTTGCAGAAGGCCGCCGCTGCATGATCCGGCTACTGGGGGTCGGTAAGAACTACGGGGGCGCGCCGGTGCTGACCGGGGTGGACCTCGACGTGCGCCCGGGCAGCGTGATCGGCGTGGTCGGCACCAACGGCTCCGGCAAGTCCACGTTGCTGCGGATCATCGCGGGCCTGTCCCGGCCGTCGTCGGGCACCGTGACCGGCAGGCCCAGCGTGGGTTACGTGCCGGACCGGTTCCCGGCGTCCACCCGGATGAGCGCCCTCGCCTACCTGCGTCACCTCGCCCGTGTCTCCGGCGCGGACGACGTGGACCCGCGAGCGCTGCTGGAGCGGCTGGCGCTGGCCGGCGGGCCGAAGGCTGCGTTGCGGCACCTGTCGAAGGGCAACGCGCAGAAGGTCGGGCTGGCCCAGGCTCTGCTCGCCGAACCGGACCTGCTGGTGCTGGACGAGCCGTGGTCGGGCCTCGACCCGGACGCGCACGAAGTGCTGGCCGAGATCATCGCCGAGACACGGGACCGCGGCGCGAGCGTGGTCTTCACCGAGCACCGCGACGAGCGCGCCCACGCCCACGCGACCGACGTCTTCCGCCTGACCGACGGAGTGCTGGGCACGGTGGACCGGTCCGCCAGGGTCGTCCTCCACGGCGACGGCCCGGTGGACCTGCCCGGCGTGCTCGCCACCCACCGCGAGGGCGACCGCGTCGAGCTGACCGTCGCGGTGGAGCGCACCGACGAGCTGCTTCTCAAGGCGCTGGGCGGCGGCTGGTCCGTGGTGCGGGTCGACACCCCGGTGGTGCGCGCGTGATCCGCTACCAGCTCGCGCTGCTCGCGCACTCCCAGCGGTACCTGCCGCCGCTGCTGGCCTACGTGATCCTGCTGAGTGTCCTCTACAGCGACGCCGGTTCGGAAGCGCGGCCGTTGTTCGGGGTCAGCGCCGGTGCCCTGACCGTGGTCGCGTGCTGGCTCACCATCGCCCTGGTCGACGCCGAGGACCCGGTGCAGCGGCTCATCACCCAGGTCCACGCCGGGCGGTTGTCCACTGTGCTGTCCGGGATCGTCGCCGCGGTCGTGGTGTGCTGCGCGGCTCTGATGGTGGTCCCGCTGGTCTGGGCCGCCCTGGTCCACAGCGGATTCTCCACCGATGTGCTGGTGGACGGGCTGATCGCGCACGTGGCCTGCGTGGCCGCCGGTGTCGCGATCGGACTGCCGTGTTCGCGGCTGTTGCTGCCGCGCATCGGGTACACGGTGCTGGCCGCGCTGGCGTTGCTGGGCGTCGTGCTGCTGGCGAAGTGGGTGCCCGTGGTCAACCCGATGCTGCGTGCGCTGCTGAACCACGGTGCGCGCTCGACGGTCGTGCTCGGCCTGGCCGGCGGCGTCGTGCTGCTCGCGGTCAGCGCCGCCGGTACCGGCTGGGCGATCCGCCGCCGCGGCTGAGTATCGTGCCCGGAACGGCAGTTTGGGGAGTTCGTGGCGTCTCTGTTGTTGGTGGAGGACGACGACGCGCTCGCCGAGGCGATCTCGCTCGCGCTCGGCGGGCTCGGCCATGACGTCGCGCTCGCGGGCTCCGGCGAGCACGCGCTGAAGGAGCTGTTCGACGGTCCGGCGGTCGACGTGGTGCTGCTCGACGTCATGCTGCCCGGCATCGACGGGTTCGAGGTGTGCCGCCGCATCCGGGCGCGCAGCCTGGTCCCGGTGATCCTGCTGACCGCGCGCGGTGACCCGGTCGACGTCGTCGTCGGGCTCGAAGGCGGCGCGGACGACTACGTGGTCAAACCGGTCGAACCGCGGGTGATCGACGCGCGGATGAAGGCGGTCCTGCGGCGCGGCGCGCCGTCCTCGGCCGACCCGGTGATCCACCTCGGGCACCTCGAACTGGACACCTCCGGCATGACCGTGCGGGCTGAGGGTACGGAACTGCACCTGACGGCGACCGAGTGGAAGCTGCTGCTGGAGTTCGCGAACCACCCCGGCCAGGTGCTGAGCCGCCAGATGCTGCTCAAACGGGTGTGGGACTACGGCTACGTCGGCGACTCGCGGATCGTGGACGCGGCGGTCGCCCGGCTGCGCGCGAAGATCGAGAAGGATCCCGGACGGCCGGAGCTGCTCCGCACGGTCCGCGGGCTCGGGTACCGCCTGATCAGACCATGAGGCCGCATTTCGGGTTGCGTGCGCGGATCGCCGCGGCGGTGGTGTTCGTGACCGTCGCCGCCACCGCGGCGATGGCGCTGGCCGCCTACCAGTTGCAGGCCAACGACACGACGAGCCGTTTCCACGCCGCGTCCCGCGCGGACTTCTCCTCCGACCTCGCCCAGACCCGCTTCGTCGCGCAGAACCTGTCACCGGACCACGTCGTCGGGTACATGGACCGCGAAAGCGCGGTCGCCTGGAGCGTGTTCGACTACAGCGGCGAACACCCGGTGGTGCACGGTGAGACGCCGCCGGTCGAGCTGCCGGGCTGGCTGCTGACCGCGGCCAGGAGCAACGAGGAACCGATGAGCATGCAGCCGGCCGGTACGCCGTACCTGGTGCTGGCCGCTTCCCCGGTCGACGGGGTGGTGCTGGTCGAGTACTACACGCTGGACTCGCTGCGGGCCGACCTCACCAAGCTGCGTGCGAACCTGGCCGGGATGGCCCTGCTGGTCGCGGTGCTCGGTGTCGCGGGCGCGCTGGTCGCGGCGAAACGAATCCAGCGCCCGGTGCGCGCGGCCGCCAACGCCGCACTGCGCCTTGGCGAAGGTGACCTCGGCACCCGGCTCGCCGTGCGCGGCCGCGACGAACTGGCGGACCTGGCCGGATCGTTCAACGCGATGGCCGAGCGGGTGGAGACGTCGATCGTGGAACTGCGTGCCAAGGAGGAGCAGCAGCGCCGGTTCGTCGCCGACGTCGCACACGACCTGCGCACCCCGGTGGCCACCATGGTCGCCGCGGCCGACGGCGTGGACAGCCCGAACCCGGACGCGCGCGGACGTGCCGGGCAGCTCCTCGCGGTGCAGTCCCGGCGCCTCGCGACCCTCGTCGAGGACCTGCTGGAGATCTCCCGGTTCGACGCCGGGGTCGCCGATTTCCGCGCCGAGCCGGTCGATCTCGCCGACCTGTGGGCGGAGGCGATCGACCTGGTCGGCGGCGAGGGGATCACGCTCCGCACGACCGGCGACGTCACCGTGCACGGCGACCCGCGACGGCTGCACACGATCGCCCGCAACCTGCTGACCAACGCGCTCACCCACGGCGCGCCCCCGGTGACGGTCACGGTGGACGGAACGGGCCGCGACGTGGTCACCGCGGAGGTGGCCGACTCCGGTCCCGGTGTCCCCGATGATCTGGGGCCGCTCGTGTTCGACCGGTTCGTCCGCGGTGACCGCGCCCGCACCGCGACCGCGGGCAGCGGACTCGGCCTGGCGATCGCGCAGGAGAACGCCCGCGCCCACGGTGGACGGATCGAGGTGTCCACTCAGGACGGTGCGGTGTTCACCCTCCGGTTGCCGCGCGCGGTCAGCGAACCCCGAGATCCGTCTGACCGGGCGTGAGCCGGTCGCCGCACTTGCGCAGGCCCCACACGTTGATCTTGCTCTCGGTCGAAGCCACGTTCTCGTTCGCGTAGTCGCGCGCCGCCGCGAGCAGGGTCGGATCGGTCACCGCGTCCCGGCGGACGAAGTCGCCACCGAAATCGGCGGGGGCCGGGTAGACGTAGAGCGGCACGTAGTCCCGCTCCAGCCGCGGATCGCCGGCGATCCCGGTGACCCCGCCCCAGTACATCCGGAAGTGGATGAAGGTCGGCTTGACCTCTTCGAACACGTGCTCGCGCAGCGCGCCCATGTCCCGGTCGTGGTAGAAGTCCGCGATCTCGTCGTCGACGAGGCCCGCGAGGTCGACCACGTGCAGGCGGCTGGTCAGCGAGGTGCCGCCCAGGTCCGGCTCCAGCACCGAACCCTCCCGCACGCCGAGGATGTCGGCGTACTGGTTGAACATCTTGCCGAACCGGTCGGCGATGAAGCACATCGGCAACGTCGGCTGCGCCTGGAACTTCTGCGTCGCGCGCTCCAGCGTCGCTACGGACGGCACGAGCGTCACGACCAGCGCGGCGCACAACAACACCCGCCCGCGAGCGCGCGTGTTGCGGAACACCTCGGTGGCCGCGAGCGCGCCGATCAACGCGGACAGCGCCCACACCGGCGTGGCGAACCGGAACTGCGCCATCCAGTCGGGCTCCAGCACGGCGTACGCGGCCAGCGCCAGACCCAGCGGCACGAGCAGCGTGATCAGCCCGTCGCGCCACCACGAAGACCGCGCGAGCGCCAGCCCGACCAGGACCACCAGCACGAGCACGGCCAGCGCGCCCGCGTACTGCACCAGGTCACCGGCGCGGGTCAGCTGCCCGATCTCCGGCAGGCCCTGCCGTTTGGCGACCGCGGTGTTGGCCACCAGCCGCCCGAACTCCAGCCAGCGCCACAGCACGTACCCGCCGAACGGCACCGCGAACGCGGCCACCGAGACCAGTACCTGGCCGATGCTCGACCGCAGGGTGGCGCGGCGCAGGTGGATGAGCACCACCACCGGGTACACCGCCGCGTAGATGGCGCCCTCCGGACGGGTCAGCGCCGCGACCGCCGCGAGCACCCCGGTCAGCGTGGCGACCTGCCAGGTCCGCAATCGTCCGGAAAGGACAGCGCGGAAGGTCACCACGGCGAGCGTGACGACGGCCAGCGCGTACAACGGGTTCTCCAGACCGGAGAACGTCCAGATCACGAACGACGGGATCGCCGCGAGCACCGCGCCTGCCACGAGCGTCACCACCCACGGCCGCCGCGTCACCATCGCCGCCGCCGAGTGGAACGCGACCAGGATCCCGCCGCAGCACAGCAGACCCAGCGCCTTCGGGAACAACACGTAGTCCGGGATGCCGAAGATCGTGCCGTGGTCGAACAACCCGATCAGGCGGCCGAGGGCCAGCAGCGCCGTCCACGTGGGGTTCGAGTAGCCCTCGACGGCGTCCGCGCCGGGCTGCACGACGGGACCGAGACCCTCGGACAGATTGCGCGCGTAGCCGAAGGTGATGGCCGCGTCGTCCACGATCCAGTTGCCGAGCCGGGCGCCCTGCAACGCGATCAGCGCCATGCCGCCCGCCACCGCGGCCGCCGCCTGCCAGCGCGCGGACGTCTCCCGGACCGGCAGCGGGCGTTCCGTCGTGCGGGCAGGGGGCATCGCGGGAGCCGTGACCATGGGCGCCAAGTTATCGACCGTTTGTCGCAGGAGTGTGACAGCCGTTCGGTGGTTGTGTGCCAAAAAGAACGGGCCCGCCTCCCCGGAGGAAGGCGGGCCCGTCTTGCTCGTGATTACGGGATACCGGGGAACTTCGGTGTGCTGATGGTCGGCGTCGAGGTGTTGCCACCGCCGCCACCGCCGCTTTCGGACTCGCCGATGAACAGCGTGACCGTCTGGTTCTTGGTGATCTGCGTGCCCGGCGCGGGGTTGGTGTTGGTCACCTTGCCCACGTTGTCGTCGTCTTCGTCGACCTGCTCGGTCTCGTACTTCACCGTGCCGTCCCACCCGGCCTGTTGCAGGGCCTGCAGCGCCTCGTTCTGGGTCTTGCCCCGCAGGTTGGGCATCTGGATCTTCTGCTGCGATCCGTTGGACACCGTCAGCGTCACCGTCGAGCCCTCGGGCTGCTGGCCCGCGTTCGGCTTCTGGTTGAGGACCTGGCCCTCGGGCTGGTCGGAGTCGGTCTCGTTCTTCTTCACCGTGAAGCCGAGCGCTTCCAGGCCCGCCTTCGCGACGTCGTACTGCTGCCCCGTGTAGTCGGTGATGTCGACCATGTTCGGCGTCCTGCCGATCGTGATCGACACCGTGCTGCCCTGGGGAACCTGCGAGTTCGCCTCCGGGGTCTGCTTCTGGACCTTGCCGTACTGGTCGGGGTCGTCGACGTCGATTTCCTGGATGTTGGTGTCCAGGAGCAGCCCGGCCTGGTTCAACAGGGTCCTGGCCTCGTCGTCCGTCTTGCCCATCAGCGAGGGCACCGCGACATTGCCCGGCTTCGCGCCGACGTAGATCGTGATGCGCTGGTCGAGCGTGACGCTCACACCCGCGGCCGGATCGGTGCTGATCGCCTTGCCGACGTCGTCGGCGCCGCACGTCTCGGTGCCGTCCGTCTGACGCAGGCACGGCTTGTCCTGCAGCACCACGTTGGTGAACTGCTTGGCCCGGATGGATGCCTCGGCCTGGGCGGCCTGCTGCCCGCGGACGTCCGGGATCAGCGCCGTCTCGGCCTTCGTGTCGAACGCGCCCAGCAGCCACATGACGAACGCGACGAGCCCGACGCCGATGAGCGAGAAGACGACCGCCGCGATGATGCGGCGGCGCTTGCGGCGCCGTTCGTCCTCCTCGTACTCGTCCGGGTCGTAGTCGGCGGCGTGCCCCGGCGTCCCGGCGATCACCTGAGTGCGCTCGTCCGGGGTCATCACCATCGGCGCGGACGGCCGCTGACCGGACAGCGCGCGGACCAGGTCGGCGCGCATCTCCGCGGCCGACTGGTACCGGTTGGCCGGGCCCTTCGCCAGCGCCTTCAACACGATCGCGTCCAGCTCCGGCGACACCGCCGGGTTGACCGCCGACGGCGCCTTCGGGTCCTCCCGAACGTGCTGGTAGGCCACCGCGACCGGGGAGTCACCGGTGAACGGCGGCTCGCCGGTGACCAGCTCGAACAACACACATCCGGCGGCGTAGACGTCGCTGCGCGCGTCCACGCCCTCGCCGCGGGCCTGCTCCGGCGACAGGTACTGCGCGGTCCCGATCACCGCCGCCGTCTGCGTCATCGCGGCCTGGCCGTCGTGCATCGCGCGGGCGATGCCGAAGTCCATCACCTTGACCGCGCCCTGGTCGGTGATCATCACGTTGGCCGGCTTCACGTCCCGGTGCACGATGCCGTGCCGGTGCGAGAAGTCCAGCGCGGCGCAGACGTCGGCCATGACCTCCATGGCACGCTTCTGCGACAGCGGTCCCTCGGTCTTGACGATGTCACGCAGCGTCCGGCCGCGGACGTACTCCATCACGATGTAGGGCAGCGGACCGTACTCGGTCTGCGCCTCACCGGTGTCGTACACCGCGACGATCGCGGGGTGGTTCAGCGCCGCGGCGTTCTGCGCCTCGCGGCGGAACCGCTCCTGGAACTGGGGGTCGCGGGCGAGGTCGGCACGCAGGATCTTCACGGCGACTTCGCGGCCCAGCCGGACGTCGGTGCCGTGGTGGACCTCGGACATGCCGCCGTAACCGAGCGTGTCGCCCAGTTCGTAGCGGTTGGACAGCATCCTGGGTGCAGTCATCGGAGAAAGCCGTTCCGTTCCGTCCAAGGTGTGCTCATCATGCCTCGTAGGTCGTCTCTTCGGGGGGAGGGAGTTGCCGTGTACCGGGGACCATGTCGCTGGTGCCGACCTGGCCGCCCGTGCCGTCGTCGTTCCCGCTGCCGCCCCAGTCGGGCAGGAACACCAGCAGGGCCACCACGATCCCGGCGACCAGCACGGCCAGCAGCACCCACACGGCGACCGGGACGCGCCGCCGCGGTGGCACCGGCATCGGCAGCACCCCGCTGGGGTGCGCCATGCCGGGTGGGCTGACCGGCTGCATCGCCGGCTGCGAGACCGGGCCGACGGGTGCCACCGGACCGGCGACCGGGGCATAAGTCTGCACCAGGCCGCGTGGCGTCGGTAGCGCGTGCCCGCTGCGGACCGCGGCGATGGCGGCGGCGAACTCGCCGCCGCTGTTGTAGCGCTGCCGCGGGTCCTTGACCAGGGTCGCCTCGATGACCGCGCGGGCGTGCGGTGGCACGTCCGGCGGCAGCGGGGGCGGCAGGTCGCGGATGTGCATCATCGCGACCGTCACCGCGTTCTCGGACAGGAACGGGCGGTGCCCGGCCAGGCACTCGTACCCGCACACGGCCAGCGAGTACACGTCGCTCGCCGGTTCCGCGTCGTGGCCGAGCGCCTGCTCGGGGGCGATGTAGTGGGCGGTGCCCATCACCATGCCGGACCTGGTGACCGGCGCGGCGTCGGCGGCCTTCGCGATGCCGAAGTCGGTGATCTTCACCGTGCCGGTCGGCGTGACCAGGATGTTGCCCGGCTTGATGTCGCGGTGCACCAGCCCGCGTTCGTGCGCGGCCTGCAGCGCGTGACCGGCCTGTTCGAGGATGTCCAGCGTCCGGTCGGGCGCGAGCCGCTTCTCCCGCATCAGCATCCCGGCGAGCGGTTCGCCCTCGACGTGCTCCATCACCAGGTACGCGATCGCGTGCTCACCCGCGACGGTCTCGCCGTAGTCGTGCACCGCCGCGATGCCCGGGTGGTTGAGCGACGCCGTCGTGCGGGCCTCGGTGCGGAAGCGGTGCAGGAACTCGGCGTCCTGCGACAGCTCGGCCTTGAGGACCTTCACCGCCACGATGCGGTCCAACCGGGTGTCACTGGCCTGCCAGACCTCGCCCATCCCGCCGACGGCGATGCGGTGGACGAGCCGGTAACGATCGGCCAGCAGCTGACCGGTGGACAGCATGCGCTACCCACCCCCGAGCTGGGCGTTGATGGCGGCGCGCCCGATCTCGGCCGCCACGGTGCCACCGGTCGCGGCCAGACCGCGGTTACCACCCGACTCGACGATGACCGCGACGGCGATCTGCGGGTCCGCGGCCGGTGCGAACGCGGTGTACCAAGCGTGCGGCGGCGTCGCCTTCGGGTCGGTGCCGTGCTCGGCGGTGCCCGTCTTGGACGCGATCTGGATGTCGCCGCGCTTGCCGCCGCCCTTGGTGTTGGCCTCCGAGGCCAGCATCATGTCGGTCAGGACGGCCGCGTTCTCCTTGGACAGCGCCGGGGTGCCGGTCAGCTCCTCCGGCGAGAACGTCTCCAGCGTCTCGGACAGGTCCGCGCCGAGCAGGCTCTTGATCAGCTGCGGTTTCATCGCCATGCCGCCGTTGGCGATCGTCGCCGACAGCATCAGGTCCTGCAGCGGGGTGAGCCGCACGTCCCGCTGCCCGATGCCGGACTGGTACAGCGCACCCTGCGAGTCCATCTCGCCCAGGTCCGACGGCGCGACGCTGAGCGGGATCGACAGCGGGGTGCCGATGCCGAAGTTCGCCGCGGTCTCCCGCAGCTTGTCCGCGCCCAGCTCACCGGCGAAGGTCGCGAACGGCACGTTGCACGAGTGGGCCAGCGCGTCCTTGAACGTGGTGCCGGGGCAGGTCTGCCCGCCGTAGTTCTCCAGCGTCGTGTTGGTGCCCGGCAGCTTCACGTTGGGCGCGTTGCTGACCGGCGTGCTCGCGGTGGCGCCGTTTTCCAGCTCCGCGGCGGCGACCAGCAGCTTGAACGTCGAACCCGGCGGGTAGGTCTCCGAGATCGCCCGGTTGATCATCGGGTTGCTCGGGTCGTCGGTGAACTTGGTCCACGCCTCCTGCTGCGCCGTGCTGTCGTGCGACGCCAGCTCGTTCGGATCGTAGGAGGGCGTGGAGACCATCGCCAGGATCTCGCCCGTCTTCGGGTTCATCGCGACGGCCGCGCCGGTGTAGCCCTTGGATGACATGAGGTTGTAGACGGCCTGCTGCACCGCCGGGTTGATGGTGAGCTGCACGCTGCCGCCACGCGGGTCCCGTCCGGTCACCATGTCCGAGAGGCGGCGCACGAACAGCCGCGGGTCCGAGCCGTTGAGGATGTCGTCCTCGGCCCGCTCGATCCCGCCGGAGCCGTAGCGCACCGAGTAGTAGCCGGTGACGGGCGCGTACATCGGTCCGTTGATGTAGTGACGCTCGAACTTCAGCTTGTCGTCGGTGTCCGTCACGTCGGCCAGCACCTGGCCGTTGAACTGCGACACGATGCTGCCGCGCTGCCGGGAGTACTCCTCCAGCAGCACCCGCCGGTTGCGCGAGTCGGTGCGGTAGTCGTCGGCCTTGACGACCTGGATGTAGGTGATGTTGGCCAGGAGCAGCACCACCATGGTGATCATGGCGATGCCGACGCGGCGCATGGGCTTGTTCATGCCGTCGGTTCCCCTGTCGCGTTCCCCCCGGCAGGCGGCCGCTGCACCATCACCGTGTGCGCCTCGGCCAGCGGAGCCTGTTGCTGCGGCTGCTTGGGCCGGGGTTTCTGGGAGGGCCGCCGCGCCGCGTCCGAGATGCGGAGCAGCAGGGCGACCAGGATGTAGTTGGCCAGCAGCGACGAGCCGCCGTAGGACAGGAACGGCGTCGTGATGCCGGTCATCGGGATCAGCTTCGTCACCCCGCCGACGATCACGAACACCTGCATGACGATCGTGAACGACAGGCCGCAGCCGAGCAGCTTGCCGAACGTGTCCCGCACCGCCAGCGCGCTGCGCATACCGCGCGTGGCCAGCAGCAGGTAGACCACCAGGATCGCGGCCAGCCCGACGAAACCGAGCTCCTCGCCGAGCCCCGCGGTGATGAAGTCGGTGTTGGACTCCGGCACGATCTCCGGCCGCCCCGCGCCGAGTCCGGTGCCGCCGATCCCGCCGGTGCCGAGACCGAACAGGCCCTGCGCGATCTGGTACCCGCCACCGGGATCGGAGTAGGTGGCCAGCGGGTCGATCCAGTTCGCCACGCGCTGCTCGACGTGCGTGAACAGCTGGTAGGCGATCAGGCAGCCGACGACGAAGAAGCTCAGCCCGGTGACCACCCAGATCGCGCGCTCGGTGGCGACGTAGAGCATCACCAGCACGATGCCGAAGAGCAGCAGCGAGGTGCCCAGGTCCTTCTCGAACACCAGCACCAGCAGGCAGACCGCGGCGGCGATGAGCAGCGGGCCGAGGTCACGGGCCCGCGGCAGCTCGACGCCGAACACCTTCCGGCCCGCGATCATGAACAGGTCCCGTTTCGCGACCAGGAAGGACGCGAAGAAGATCATCAGCAGGATCTTCGCGAACTCGGCGGGCTGGATCGAGAAGCCGGGCAGTTTCAGCCACACCTTCGCGCCGTTGACCTCGGACAGCGAACTGGGCAGCAGCGCGGGCAGCGCCAGCGCGACCATGCCGACCAGACCAGCGGTGTAGCCGTAACGGGTCAGCGTCCGGTGGTCCTTGACCAGCACCAGCACGGCGAGGAACAGCGCCAGGGCCAGCGCGGTGAACAGCACCTGCTTGGGCGCGTCCGCCGCGAAGTCCTCGCCCGCCCTGGTCGCCTCCTCGGCGTTGGCCAGGTCGATGCGGTAGATCATCACCAGGCCGAGACCGTTGAGCAGTGCCACGCACGGCAGGATCAGCGGATCCGCGTAGGCGGCCCAGCGGCGCACGGCGGCGTGGGCGATCGCGAACAGTCCCAGGTACGCCAGTCCGTACCAGACGACCGCCCAGGACAGCTCCTGCTCCTGGTTGGCCTGCACGAGCACGAACGCGCACGTCACGATGAACGCGGCGAAACCCAGCATGGCCAGCTCGGTGCCACGCCGGGTGGGCAGCTCCCGCTGGGGGTTGCTGGCGTAGATGGCGGCTGCTTCCGACAGCGGTGGCTGGCTCATCAGCCCCCGCCACCTGGCACCGTCGTCGCCGCGCAGTCCCTCCCCGCCTGCTGGCTCGTCGATTCGTTCGGCACGGTCGGGACGCCGGGAATGGTGGTCTGGGTGCAGTCCCGCAGCGTCTTGTAGCGCAGGAAGTTGTCGATGTAGTCGCGGGCGTCGGACAGGCTGTCCTTCTTCACGCCGTTGCGCACCGCGGCCTGCGCGTCCTGCTGCAGCTGCGGCACGGTCAGCTCGTCGCACAGCTGGTCACCGGACGGGCACGAACCCTCGGCCTCCTGGTGCAACGGGACACCGAGGATGCTGCCCGGCACGCCGCGGAAGATCGCGACCTCCTGATTGGTGCCCTCGCCCACGTAGTACTGGCTGAGCACGAAGTAGCGCGTCGCGATCGCGCCGGCGCCCAGCACGACGAGGACCAGCAGGATACCGACGATCCAGCGCCACTTGCGGCGCTTGCGCGGCTCCTCCGGCGGCGCGATCATCTGCGGCGGCGGAGGGGGCGGCTGGGTCAGCGCCCTGGCCCGCGCGGCGGGGGAGTCGCCCTGGCTGTCGTACTGGTCGCTGCCGTCACCGGCGGCGCCACCCACGATCGGCGCGTCCTCGCCGTAGTCGACGTCCACCACGTCCGCGACGATGACCGTCACGTTGTCGGTGCCGCCGCCCTTGAGGGCCAGCTCGATCATGCGGTCGGCGCAGTCCTGCGGATCCGGGATGCGGATCGCCTCGGCCAGCGTCTCGTCGCTGACCATGCCGGACAGGCCGTCCGAGCACAGCAGGTACCGGTCGCCCGCGCGGGCCTCGCGCACGGTCAGGCTCGGCTCCACCTCGTGCCCGGTGAGGGCCTTGAGCAGCAGTGAACGCTGCGGGTGGGTCGCGGCCTGGTCCGCCGTGATGCGGCCCTGTTCGAGCAGCTCGTTGACGAAGCTGTCGTCGCGTGTGATCTGCGCGAGCGCGCCGTTGCGGAACATGTAGGCCCGCGAGTCGCCGACGTGCACCATGCCCAGGCGCGAGCCCGAGAAGAGCATCGCGGTGAGCGTGGTGCCCATACCGTCGAGGTCGGGGTCGTTCGCCACCAGCTCGCTGATGGCCGCGTTGCCGCCCGCCACCGCGTCTCTGAGCATGGTCAGCAGGTCGTCGCCGGGTTCGTCGTCGTCGAGCGGGGCGAGCGAGGCGATCACGACCTTGCTGGCCACCTCACCCGCGGCATGGCCACCCATGCCGTCGGCGAGTGCGAGCAGGCGGGGGCCCGCGTACACCGAGTCCTGGTTGCTCGACCGCACCAGGCCGCGGTCGCTGCGGGCCGCGTAGCGAAGAACGAGTGTCATGGGCGAAGCTCGATCACCGTCTTGCCGATCCGGATGGGGACACCGAGTGGAACTCGGAGGGGTGCAGTGACCTTAGCCCGGTCCAGGTAGGTGCCGTTGGTCGATCCCAGATCTTCCACGTACCAGTCCGTTCCGCGCAGGACCAGCCGGGCGTGCCGGGTCGAGGCGTAGTCGTCGTCCAGCACCAGTGTGGAGTCGTCGGCGCGGCCGATCGTGATCGGCCTGCCGTCGAGCGTGATCCGCGTGCCGGACAGCGCACCGTGCGTGACGAGCAGCTGGCGGGGCGTCTTGGCGCCGCCTCGCGGCTTCTTCTGCTCCTTGGACCGGCGCAGGCCGGGCATGGCCACCTTCAGGCCCGACGCGGCGTACAGGTCCGAGCGCACCACCCGCAGGGCAGCCAGCACGAACAGCCAGAGCAGCACGAGAAAGCCCACTCTGGTGAGTTGAACGACCAGCTCCGGCACGTGTCTCCGCCTTCTGTTCTCCCGACCGTGGCACGCGTGCGCCACGGCGTCCCGCAGGAGTCATTCTGCGGGACACGGGATTTCGGGTGCGAACCCGGGCAGGCGCAGGTTACCGGCGCGTGTGTCAGCCCTGCGTGCGGAACACCAGTGAGGAGTGGCCGACCCTGATCACGTCACCGTCCGCGAGCTGCCACGTCTGCACCGGGGTGCCGTTGACCGTGGTGCCGTTGGTGGAGCCGATGTCGGCCAGCGTCGCGCTCTGGCCGTCCCAGGTGATCTCCAGGTGGCGGCGGGAGACCCCGGTGTCCGGCAGGCGGAAGTCCGCGTCCTGGCCGCGGCCGATGACGTTGCCGCCCTGCTTGAGCGTGTAGTTCCGGTTCGAGCCGTCGTCGAGCTGCAGGACCGCCTGGACCTGGCGTCCGGCGCCCGGCGCCGCGGGCGGGGCGTAGCCGCCCTGCTGCCCGTATGGGTCCGGACCGCCCTGCGGGGGCCCGTAGCCGCCCGGCGGGGTGCCGTAGCCGGGCTGCTGGCCGTAGCCCTGGTCGTAGCCGGGCTGCTGGCCGTAGCCCTGGTCGTAGCCCGGCTGGCCGCCGTAGCCCTGGTCGTACCCGCCCTGCGGCTGGCCGTAGCCCTGGTCGTAGCCACCCTGCGGCTGGCCGTAGCCCTGGTCGTACCCCGGCTGGCCGCCGTAGCCCTGGTCGTAGCCGGGCTGGCCACCGCCGTAGCCGCCCTGGTCGTAGCCACCGGGCTGCTGGCCGTAGCCCTGGTCGTAGCCCGGCTGGCCATAGCCACCCTGGTCGTACCCGGGCTGTCCCTGCTGTCCGTAGCCGTACTGGCCCTGCTGGCCGTACGGGTCACCCTGGTCGTATTGGCCTTGGCCGTAGCCGGGGGGCTGGCTCATTGCTGGGTCTCCTGCGTTGCTGCGTCGTGCTGACCGTCCTGCACCCGCGACGTTACGCGCGCTGACGTCGGGGTCGACGGATGAACGGGTCTTGAATTGTCCAGTATGCAGCGCGTCGTTGCGCTCGAGCGAAACTACGACGTCACCATAGGTGTCCCAGCCGTGTTCGGCGAGGTGCGCCGAAACGGCTTCGGTGAGCACCCTGGTGACTCGCAACTCATCGCCGGCCATCCGGTCGTAGTCCGTCGACCCCAGCGACACGGTGTAGTGGTTGGGGGCGAGCAGCCTGCCACCGGCCAGCTCACGAACGTTGTCCTCACCTTCGCGTTCCAGGGCCTGCGCCACCTCTTGCGTGACGACGTTGCCGCCGAACATGCGCGCGAAGGTATTGCCCACCAGGGATTCCAGGCGTCGATCGAAACGCTCAACCCGACCCACGGAACCCGAGCCCTCCTTCGCGAGCATGTGCTTTCGCACCGATCCTATCGGGATCCGCCCCCTTCGACACGACCCCCGGCGAAGGCCCCCGAACGGGCCTGCTAAAGTTCCTTTCGCTGTCGCAGCAACTCGGGCGAGTGGCGGAATGGCAGACGCGCACGGTTCAGGTCCGTGTGTCCGAAAGGACGTGAGGGTTCAACTCCCTCCTCGCCCACCCGAATCACCCGGGCTCTGGAATTCAGGGCCCGGGTTTTTTCGTCTCCGGTGATCCATGTCGCGCCCCGGCGCACCCCGGCTCCACCTCCCCGCACCGCCTGCCCTGAGGATGGTTGCACACCGTGTAACAGGCGCTCCGCACCGCGATATGGCGCGTCGGGGTGCGGTACTTCGGCTCGGCATGGCGCGACGATCGGTGGGGAGCCGTCCAGTGAACCAGTTCGACGGAGACGCACAGTCCGTCTTCCAGGGCCGGGACGTGTCCGGCGGGGTTCACTTCCACGGTCAGCGGAGGCGGAGCGCCCTGAGCCAGCTGCCGCTCCGGCTGCCGAACTACGTCAACAACGACCGCCAGCTCCGTGACCTGGACAGCCTGCTCGACGGCGACGGTGACTGGCCGAGGGCGGCGCGCATCCTGGGCGAGCCCGGCTCCGGGCGCACGGCGCTCGCCGTGCAGTGGGTGCACAAGCACCTCGGGGAGTTCCCGGACGGGCAGTTCTTCGTCCCGCTCGCGGCCGGGGCCGACGAGGCCGAGCAGGAGCGGGAGGCGCTGCGCGATCTGCTGCTCGCCACCGGACACGATCCGGACGAGATCCCCGGCAGTGTCGAGGGCAGGGCGGCGTGGTGGCGGTCGTGGACCACCGGCAAGACCGTCGCCGTGGTCGTCGACAACGGGCTGACCGTCCGGCAGATCGAGCACCTGCTCCCCGGCCACGGCCGGTCCGTGGTGCTGGTCACCGACGTGGGCGGGCTCGAGCTGCTCTCCAACGCGATCCGGACCATCGTCGTGGAGATCGCGCCGATGACCGACGACGCGGCACGTGAACTGCTCGTGCGGCTTGCCGGGAAGGACCGGGCCGACGAGGATCCGGACGCCATCCGGCGGCTGATCGAGGTGTGCGACGGCTCGACCACCGCGTTGTGCGTCGTCGCGGCCCTGCTCGCCGGGTCGTCCCAGCCCGCCGCCCGTCTGGTGCGGAAGCTCACGCGCGACCCGAGCGCTCCGGTGCGCTCGGTCTTCGACGCCGCGTACCAGCGGTTGTCACCGGAGGCGCAACGCGTCTACCAGGTGCTCGGCGTGCATCCCGGCACCGGCGGCGTGCACGTCGCGGCCGTGGCGGTGGCGCTGCAAGAGGACGAAGAGGACACCTCGGACGCACTGGAGGAGCTGGTGCGGGCCCGGCTCGCCACGGAGGCCGACGAGGACCGGTACCTGATGTCGGGCCTGGTCAGGTCGCACGCGCGGCACCGGGCCGAACGAGCGGCGCACCTGGTCGAGCGGTTGACCGGCTACTACTGGGCGCGTGCGCTGCGCGCGGAGGCGGTGCTCACGCCGGGCCGCGGCTGGCGCCAGGAGATCTGGCCGGATCTGACCGTGCCGGACGGTGACGACGACGGTGCCGCGGCCCGGAGCTGGCTCGACGCCGAGCGGGCGAACCTGCGCGCGGTCGTCGAGGCGGCCTTCGCCGCGGGCGAGCTGCACCGGGTGTGCCAGCTCGCGATCGCGTTGTGGCCGCTGTACGAACGCGGCGGCCACACCCAGGACATGATCGACGTCAACCGGTGCGGGGTCGAGGCGGCGACCGCGCTGGGCAACGATCTGGCCGCCGCCGTGCTCGGCTTCCAGCTCGGGCTCGGTCACCGGCAGCGCGCCGAGTTCGACAAGGCGGCCGAGGCGCTGGAGGACGCTCTGGAGCGGGCCCGGCGGTCGGGGAGCGAGACCGCCGAGGCGAGCGCGCTGGAGACGCTGGGCCTGGTCGAATGGGACCGGGGGCACCGCGAGGACGCGGCTAAGCTGTGGCGCGAGAACCTCGGCCGGGCGCTCGGGCTCGGGGTGCCGCGGCGGATCGCGCTGGCCCGCTTCCACCTGGCCAAGGCGCTCCTGCCCGATGCGGCGCTGCCCCTGCTCGACCAGGCCGCCGACGGGTTGCGGTCCGAGCCCTACAACGTCACGAAGATCGACCTCTGGCGCGGCCGGAAGCTGACCGAAGCCGGCCGGGTCGACGAGGCGCGTGAGGTGCTGCGGGCGGCGCTGGCCGTGTCCGAGGCCGGACGCGCTCACCGCGAACGCGGCGAGATCATGGTCGCGCTCGCCGTCCTGGCCCCGGACCCGCTGCCGGATCTCCGGCGCGCGGCGGAGATCTTCGCGCACCACGGATTCACCCGGGAACGTGCGGACGCCGAGGAGCGGATTCGTTCGCTCACCGCAGAACGGTGACCGTCGCCGTCCGGAGCGTCCCACCGAGTTCCACCCGGATCTCCGCGCCGCCCGGATGACCCTGCAGTGCCGCGGCGAACACCGGCGCGGGACCGGTCAGATCGCTCAGCCGGACGAGGAAACCGTCGCCGTCGCCTGCCAGCCAGGTGTCCCCGTCGCGGGCCACCGCGAGCGAGCACCCCGTCAGTGACCGCAGGGTCTCGCCGACCCACCGGCGCGCGTCGCGCGGGTGGTCGTGGACGACGATGTCGGCCAGGTCGAGCAGTCGCGCACTGGGTTCCCTGGTGTCCACGACGAGGTGGGTGTACCGCGGAGCCCGGCCCGGTTCCCGTAGCGCCACCGCGGGGAACCGGGTGGCCTCCGCGTGATCGCCCCACGAGCGGATCCGTACCAGGTGCGCGCGTGGTTCCGGGATGTCGGCCTCGGGGATCGGCAGTGCCCGCGTCTCCGGCTCGCCCGGCGATCGCAGCCGGAGACGGCGGTAGATCGCGTCGGACAGGGTGCGGTTGGAGCCGCCGGGCAACGACGTGGTCAGGCCCGTGATCGCGGCCAGCGTGGCCGGATCGTGGTCCTTGATCGCCTCGTCGATCTGCCGCCGCGGGTCCGCGCCGAGCCGGGGAGCCGCCGCGAGCAGGCCGGCGATGGGGGAGTCCGGGGCCACGGCGTTCTCCGGCGCGGCGGCGAGCAGCAGTGGCAGACCGAGCGCGGCCGAGTAGAAGCTGACGGAGCCGTGGTCACCGACGGTCAGATCGGCCGCCACGAGCGCCGCGCCCCACCACTGCTCGTCGGGCAGGACCAGGACACCGGCGCGGCGGCAGTCCTCCAGCCATATCCGCACCTGCCACGGCGAGTGGTGCGCCGTGATGTTGGGGTGCAGCGCCACCGCGAGGCGGTAGCCGTCCAGGTCCAGCGTCGCGGCGAGCCGCCGGACGAGTTCGGGGTCGGAGCCGAAGAGCGACGCGTCGCCCCAGGTGGAGGACACCACGATCAGCCGTTGCCCGGGTTCGAGGCCGAACGCCTGCCGGTAGGACTCGCGCAGCGGGAGGCTCGCCAGCATGCGGTCGAAGCACGGATCGCCCGCGACGATCGCGTTCGCCGCGGCTTCCGGGCACGCCCTGATCAGCCGGTCCAGTTGTTCTTCGTGGGAGAGCACGATGACCGACGGGACCACGCGGCCGTCGTGGGTCAGCCATTCCCCGGACAGGCCGAACACGCCACCGCGGCCCTCCGATTCGAGGTACTTGTTGTAGCCCATGCCGTGCGGCACGACCATCAGCGGCGCGGCGACGTCGTGCAGGCCGCCGCCGTAGCTGGCGGAGATCGCCAGGTCCGCGGGCATCCGCAGGGCAGTTTCCCAGGGCAGGACCTCGATCCCCGCCTTCGCCAGGTACTCGTGCGTGCCCGCGGTGAACGCGCTCGAACCGGGGCAGGTGAAGACGGTCTGGATGCGCGGGTCGGTCGCGAACAGCGGCAGGATGTCGAACAGCCGCGTCGCCGCGGTGGTGTTGTGGACGATCACGAGCACCGTGCGCTCGGTGCGCACCGTATGCCAGTCGACCACGGTGGTGATCTTAGAAGCTGATGTCGCCGTGCACGTCCCGTGCCTGCACGACGTTGCCGTGGACCGTGCCGGAGATCTGGTTGTTCGCGCCGTCGCCGTGCTGGCTCCACGCCTCGCGCAGCGATCCGGCGAACCCGGGGTCCTCCCGGCCGGCCCGGTCCAGTCGTTCGGCCAGGACCTCGACCGTCTCCGGTGCCTCGGGTGTCGCGGTCTCCAGCACCGCTGTCGCCTCCGGATCGCCGGCGAACTTGTTCTTGATCAGCTCGTAGAGCCCCTGCACGGCCTTCGTGGCGGCCGCGGCGGCGATGGACACCAGGATCGGTTCCGGCATGATCCCCAGCCTAGTCACGGAGTCCAGTCCGCGTTGGCGCCACACAGCAGGACGCACGGCACCTCGCCCGGCACCTGCCCGGCGAGCCAGGCGGCGAAGGGCACCGCCGCGGCGGGCTCGACCGCCAGCCGGAACTCGTCCCACAGCCGGTCTCGGGCGGCCACGATCTCGTCCTCGCCCACCACCCGCGACACCACCGAGGGCCCGGACAGCACCGCGAAGGGGACCTCGCCCACGCGGGTCGCGCCCAGCGCCGACGCGGCGACCGAGTCGACCCGCGCGTCCACCGGGCGACCGGCGGCCAGCGCCTGGTGCAGGCACGAACAGCCCTCCGGTTCGACCGCGACGGTGAGCCGCCCGCCGGACCCGAGCGCCACACCCGCGGCCAGCCCGCCGCCGCCCACGGCGACCGCGATCGAGTCGACGTCCGGGGCGTCCGCGACGATCTCCGCCGCCACCGTGCCCTGGCCGGCGACCACGACGGGGTCGTTGTAGGCCTCGACGTAGCGGGCGCCCGGAGCCTCGGCCAGTTCGTGCGCGGCCGCCGCCGCTTCCGCGTACCGCGTCCCGGCCCGCACCAGCCGCGCGCCGGCGGCTTCGATCCGGCGGGCCTTGCCCTCCGGCACGGTTTCGGGCACCACGATCGTCGCGGGCAGGCCGAGGATCGCCGCGGCCGTCGCGACCCCGATGCCGTGGTTGCCACCCGACGCCGTGACGACCTGCCCTGGCCGCTCACCGGCGAGCAGCGCGTTCAGCGCGCCCCGCAGCTTGAACGAGCCGGTGCGCTGGAGGTGTTCGAGTTTCAGCACGAGCGGACGGCCGTCGACCTCCGCGCGCAGCAGCGGGGTGTGGCGGACGTGCGGGCGGATGCGGTCCGCGGCGGCGGTCACGTCGGGGACGACGGTGGTGGTCATGTCTCCACTGTGCGCACCCCGGCCGTAAGCCGCCAGCGCTTTACGGTGGCCGGGCATTAGCGATACTTACGGCATGCTCGTCGCCGAACGACTCCGCGTCCTCGTCGAGGTCGCCCACGCCGGATCCATCGCGACGGCGGCGCGCACCATGGGTTTCACCGCGTCCGCGCTGTCCCAGCAACTGGCCCGGCTCGAACGCGAGGCCGGGTGCGCGCTGCTGGAGCGCCGGGCCACCGGCACGTCGCTGACCGAGGCGGGTCGCGTCCTGGTGCGGCACGGCGAGGCGATCGTCGGCGAGCTGCGTGAGGCGGAGCAAGCGCTTGCGGCCCTGCGTGACCGGCCACCGGCGACGCTGACCGTCGGCACCTTCGCCACCGCGGGCCAGGTGCTGTTGCCGCAGGTCATCGGCGAGTTCCGGCGGACCCATCCGGAGACGCGGCTGCGCCTGGCCGACCTGGAACCGCCGGAGGGCTACGACCTGGTGGTGTCCGGTGAGCTGGACCTGCTGATCACCCACCGCTACCCGGGGCGGCACCTGCCCCCGGCACGCGGGCTGACGAGGGTGCCGCTCCTGGCCGACCGGCTGCGGCTGGTGCTGCCGCCGCGGCACCCGGCGGCGGGCAAGGACGAGGTGAAACTGGTCGACCTGGCCGCCGACGACTGGATCTCGGCGGACCGCGCGTGCCTGGACCTGCTGGCCGCGCGGGACGGGATCGAACCGCGGATCGCCTACGAGACGAAGGACTACGCGGCGATCCTCGCGCTGGTCCGCGCCGGCCTCGGCGCGGCGCTGGTGCCGGCGACGGTGGTGCGCGACGCCGACGGGATCGTGGTGCGCGACCTGGCCGGGAGCACGCTGGACCGCGAGATCCACGCGGTGCACCGCCCCCGGCCGGCCGCCCACGTTTCGGCCCTGGTGGGCCTGCTGACGCGGGTGGCGTCCCGGCTCAGCTGACGCCGACCAGGTCCACCACGAAGATCAGGGTCTCGCCCGGCTTGATCACGTCTCCGGCGCCGCGGTCGCCGTAACCCAGGTGCGGCGGGATGACCAGACGTCGCCGTCCGCCCACCTTCATGCCCTGCACGCCCTGGTCCCAGCCGGGAATGACGTGCCCCGCGCCGAGCGGGAAGCGCAGCGGTTCGCCCCGGTTCCACGACGCGTCGAACTCAGCACCGGTCGAGTGCGAGACGCCCACGTAGTGCACGGACACGACGTTGCCCGCGGCGGCTTCCGCGCCGTCGCCGACGCTGAGGTCCGTGACCTCCAGGTCCGCCGGAGGCGGTCCGGTCGGCTTGTCGACCTCCGGCCGTTCCAATGCCATGCTGTTCCTCCCTGTCGTCGGTCGCTGCACGGTACCGACCGGTGCCGGTAGCCGCATTTTCGACTGTTACGTTGGGATCGCCGCGCACTGATCAGGGAGAACGCGTGAACTTCGACGACCTGGCGCCGCGCACCCGCGCGGTGGCCGCCGGGCGGCCGGACGAACCCGGGCAGCCGCTGAACACCCCGCTGGTACCGGCGAGCACCTTCCTCGCCGGGGCGGGCTTCAAGTACGCCCGTGAGGACGGCACGCCGACGTGGCTGGCGCTGGAGGAGACCGTCGGGGCGATCGAGGGCGGGCACGCGATCGCGTTCGCGTCGGGCATCGCGACCGCGGCGGCGGTGCTCGACCTGCTGGACGTGGGTGCCGAGGTCGCGGTGCCGGTCTACAGCTACGCGGGCACGCGCGGGCTGCTCGACCACGCGGCGGCCAAGGGGCGGTTGAAGGTGCGCCGCGTCGAACCGTCCGACCAGGCGGGCTGGCTGGCGGCCGCCCGCGAGGCGGACGTGGTGTGGGTGGAGTCGCCGACGAACCCGACGCTGGACTTGATCGACATCGCCGGGCTGACCGGTCACCGGGCACGCGTGGTGGTGGACAACACCTTCGCGACGCCGCTCGGTCAGCAGCCGCTCGCGCTGGGCGCGGACATCGTGGTGCACAGCGCGACGAAGCTGATCGGCGGTCACAGCGATCTGCTGCTGGGGCTGACGATCGCGGCCGACGAGGGTGTCGCGCAGGAGCTGCGCGACGCCCGCACGCGTGGCGGTGCGACTCCCGGAGCGCTGGAAGCGTGGCTCGCGCTGCGCGGGTTGCGCACGCTGCCGGTGCGGCTGGCGGAGCAGTCACGCACCGCGGCCCTGCTGGCGCCCCGGCTCGGCGAGCACCCGGCGGTGACGAAGGTGCGCTACCCGGGGCAGGGCACCATGATCGCCTTCGACCTGGCCGACGCGGGCGCGGCGGACAAGCTGTGCGCGTCGCTGCGGCTGATCCGGCACGCGACCAGCCTCGGCGGCGTGGAAAGCATCGTCGAACGGCGCGCGATGTGGCCGGGCGACGCGCATGTGCCCGCGGGCCTCGTGCGGTTCAGCGTGGGCCTGGAAGACCCCGAAGACCTCTGGCGGGACCTGTCTCAGGCACTGACCTGAGCGCGGCGCGTGAGCTGGTCCGGGTCGAGGTGCCACGCGTGCACGACGCGCGGGTGGATCCGGATCACCTCGTCGCTGAACCACGCGCCGCCGTAGGCGGGCGGCGCATGGCCGGTGATCAGCTCGGCGGTGCCGCGAATCTCGACGCCACGCCCCCAGCCCGGTTTGACGGCACCCGGCTCGTCGGGGGTCAGATCGTCGACGACGAACGAGACTTCCGGGTTCTTTTCGAGGTTTCGCCACTTCTGGCTCCTGCTGAGCTCCGGCCCGCCGATGTCGATCGTGCCGTCGTCGTTGAGCTGGAAACCCAGCGGCCGCACCTGGGGCCGTCCCTTCGCGTCGACGGTGCCCATCCGCCCCAGTGACTGGCTTTCGAGGTAAGCGCGTTCACGCTCGGTGAAGATCATGGTGCCGACGTTAGAACCTCGACCTGGCTGGAGGTCAAGCTCTTGCCAGCCGGTCGCGTGACCACTAACGTACAACCATGTGGTTGTAAGTGAACTTGGCAACGAGGAGATCGACCGCATCTTCCACGCGCTCGCCGACGCCACCCGGCGCGACATCGTCACCCGGGTGCTGCGGCAGGAGGAGTCGATCTCGCAGCTCGCCCGCTCCTACGACATGAGTTTCGCCGCGGTGCAGAAACACGTGTCGGTGCTCGCGCGGGCGTCGCTCGTCGTCAAGCAGCGGAGCGGGAGGGAGCAGCTCGTGCACGGCAATCCCGAAGTCCTGCACCAGGCGGCCCGGCTGCTCGGCGAGTACGAACGGATCTCGCGCCACCGCGACCAGGCCATCGGGGAAATCCTGTCCGAGGAGGACACATGACAGTGATCAGCTCGCACAAGGACACCGGGGCGCTGACCCTCACGATCGTCGCGCGGTACGCCGCGCCGGTCGACCGGGTCTGGCGGGTGTGGGAGGACCCGCGCCGGCTCGAACGCTGGTGGGGCCCGCCGACCTGGCCCGCGACGTTCCAGCAGCACGACTTCAAGGCGGGCGGCCGCGCCGCCTACTTCATGACCGGCCCGGACGGCACGAAGGCACACGGCTGGTGGCGGTTCACCGCGATCGACGCCCCGCACCGCCTGGAGTTCGAGGACGGCTTCGCCGACGAACACGGCGAGCCCAGCGCGGACATGCCGGTGATCCACTGCGCGGTCACGCTGGAGGCCGACGGCGACGGCACCCGGATGACCACCGTCAGCTCCTTCGACACGCTCGCCGAGCTGGAGAAGGTGATCGAGATGGGCATGGAGGAGGGCATGACCCTCGCCGAAGGTCAGATCGACGCGATCCTGGCCGAGGACGAGTAGCTCAGTCCAGCAGGTGTTCCAGCACCACTCGCTCGCCCGCGCGCACGTACTCGGCGTAGTAGTCGTACAGCGCGCGGCGGGCGAGGCGTGCCGCGAGCGGGCCGTCGCCGTCTTCCACCGCGCGCAGGACTTCCCTGTGGTGCGCCACGGAAGCCTGCATCAGTGCCAGCCGGTCCGCGGCGTGCTCCAGCTTCCCGGAGATCAGGTCCAGAACCACGCCGCGCACGACCTTGCCGCACACCACGATCAGGCTGTTCCGTCCCGCCCGCGCGACCACGTCGTGGAACTCCACGTCCGCGCGGCTGAACGACTCGTAGTCGTCCAGGCTCGACGCCATCGCCTCCAGCGCGGCCCGCATCTCCGACAGGTCGTCCTCGGCGCGCAGTTCCGCGGCCAGCCGGTACGCCGAACCCTCCAGGACCATCCGGAACTGCACCAGCTCCGCCAGCCCGAGCGTTTCCGCGCGTGCCAGCCGGTCCAGTGACTTCTCCAGGCTCGCCGGTGAGGCGGCCAGCACTTCCGGGCCGCGCGGATCGCCGGGCCGGGACCGGATCACCCCGCCCGCCTGCAGGACACGCAGCGCCTCCCGGATCGTCGACCGGCTGACGCCGAAGCGGGCCATCAGGTCACGTTCCCCGGGCAGCCGCTCGCCGGGCCGGAGCCGGCCGGTGAGCACGGCCTGCTCGATCTGTTCCACGATCCGCTCGTAGGCGCGGACCGGGCTGACCGGCTCGAACTCCATCGTCGTCTTGACCTTCACCCCGTCTGGTGCGAACCTAGGCTACTGGTCGGACCAGCATACTGACTCGGGGTGAGGATGAAAGTCCGAATTTCCGCGGCACTGGCGCTTCTGCTGGTGGTTTCGGCCTGCTCCGCCGGTTCCACGGCCTCGGTCAGCTCCGGTCCGGACACCCTCGCCGTCGGCTTCACGGCCGAGCCCGCGAACTTCGACTTCACGCGCACCGACGGCACCGCCATCCCGCAGGCCCTCCTCTACAACGTCTACGAGGGCCTGGTGAAGCTCGATTCCAGCGGCAGGATCGTGCCGCTGCTCGCGAAGTCCTGGACCGTCAGCGAAGACCGCCGCACCTACGACTTCGAGCTCCAGCCGGACGCGAAGTTCAGCAACGGCGCGCCGTTCACCGCCGAGGACGTCAAGTTCTCGATCGAGCGCGTGCGGACGGACTGGTCGATCTCCATCAAGTCCAAAATGGACGTGGTGGACCACGTCGAGGTGGTCGATCCGCTGCACGCCCGCGTCGTGCTGAAGAAACCCAGCAACGGCTGGCTCTTCGACATGACCGGCCGCGTCGGCGCGATGTTCAGCCCGACCGGCGTCGCCGATCTGGCGAACACCCCCGTCGGCACCGGCCCGTACCAGGTGGCCTCCCGCCGACGCGGCGATTCGATCGTGCTGGAAGCCAACCCCGGCTACTGGGGACGGCAGCCCACCTACCGGACCGTGATCCTCAAATACATCAAGGATCCGACCGCGCTGAACAACGCACTGCTCAGCAACGGCATCGACGTCATCGCGCAGATCACCGCCCCGGACTCGATCCCGCAGTTCGAGAACGACACCCGCTTCACCGCCCTGCAGGGCACCACGAACGGTGAGGTGGTGCTGTCCTTCAACGGCGCCAGGGCACCTTTCGACGACGTCCGGGTCCGGCGCGCACTCACCCTCGCCGTCGACCGGAAAGCGTTGCTGGACACGGCGTGGGCGGGCCGCGGCACGGTGCTCGGCAGCATGGTGCCGCCGACCGACCCGTGGTACGAGGACCTTTCCGGCTACTACCCGCACGATCCGGCGCAGGCGAAGCAACTCCTGGCGGAGGCGGGCCAGAGCGACCTGTCGTTCACGCTCAGCGTCGCGAACCTGCCGTATGCCACCGCCGCCGCGCAGGTCGTGGCCTCGGATCTGGCCGATATCGGCGTGCGCGTCACGATCGAACCGCTCGACTTCCCCGCGGTGTGGCTCAACCAGGTCTTCACCGACCACGACTTCGACGCCTCGATCGTCCAGCACGTCGAGGCCCGTGACATCACCACCTTCGGCAACCCCGAGTACTACTGGGGCTACGACAACCCGCGGGTCAAGCAGCTGATCGCGGACGCCGACGCCGGGACGCCCGAGCAGCAGGTCACGGACATGCGTGAGGCGGCGCGGACGATCACCGCGGACGCGGCGGCCGACTGGCTGTTCCTGTACCCGAACGTCGTGGTGGCGAAGAAGAAGGTCACCGGACTGGCCGCGAACCAGGTCAGCGAGTCCTTCGACCTGACGGGGCTGGGTTGATGGCACTCGCGCTCGTGCGCCGCGTGGCGATCCTGGTGGTCAGCGTGCTGGCCGCCTCGATCGTGGTGTTCGCGTTCATGGCCGTGCTGCCGGGCGACCCCGCGCAGGTCGCGCTCGGCGTCAACGCCACCCCCGAACTGCTCGCCAGGACCCGGCAGGACTTCGGCCTCGACCGGCCCCTGGTCGAGCAGTACCTGAGCTGGATGGGCGGGGTGCTGCACGGCGACTTCGGCCGCTCCTACGTCACCGGTGAGGCGATCGGGCCGCAGCTCATCGACCGGCTGGGCGTGACGTTGTGGTTGGTGGGCGCCGGAATGCTGGTCGCGGTGGTGCTCGCGGTGCCGTTCGGCGCGCTCGCCGCGGTGTGGCACCGGCGCTTCGGTGGCGCGGCGATTTCCGGGGTGTCCCAGCTGGGTGTCGCGGTTCCGGCGTTCCTGGCCGGGATCCTGCTGGTGCAGATCTTCGCGGTGCAGCTGCGGTGGCTCCCCTCGGGCGGGTGGACGCCGCCGGACCAGGACACGGGTGAGTTCCTGCGCGGCCTCATCCTGCCCGCGCTTTCGCTCGGCCTGGTGCAGGGCGCGGTGCTCACCCGTTACGTGCGCTCGGCCGTGCTGGACACCCTGGGCCAGGACTACCTGCGTACCGCGCGGTCGAAGGGCCTGCGCCCGTATCCGGCGCTGATGCGGCACGGCATGCGCAACGCGGCGGTGCCGGTGGTGACCGTGCTCGGTCTGCAGCTGACCACGTTGCTCATCGGCGCGGTCGTGGTGGAGCGTGTGTTCGTGCTGCCGGGGCTGGGCAGCATGCTGCTCGATTCGGTGTCCGCGCGCGATCTGCTGTCGGTGCAGGGCATCGTGCTCGTGCTGGTGGTCGCGGTGCTGGTGGTCAACTTCGTGGTCGACCTGCTGTACGTGGCGATCGACCCCCGGCTGAGGACGGCGCGGTGAAGGGGCGGACGTCGGCCACGCTGGTCATCGGCGCGGTGCTGGTCGGGCTCGTGGTGCTGGCGGCGCTGGTGTCGTTCGTGTGGACGCCGCACGATCCGCTGAAGGTCGAATCGAGCGCCCGGCTGCTCGGGCCGTCGGGCGAGTTCTGGTTCGGCACCGACAAGTTCGGCCGTGACGTGTTCAGCCAGATCCTGGTCGGCTCCCGCACCACGCTGTACGTGGGCGTGATCGCGGTCGGCGTGGCGGCACTGGCCGGGACGCCGCTGGGGATACTGGCCGGGATGTCGAAGCGGTGGCTCGGCGAGTTCGTCATGCGGGTCAACGATCTCGTGCTCGCGTTTCCCGCGCTGCTGCTGGCGATCATGCTCGGCGCGGTCTACGGCGCGAGCACGGTCACCGCGATGATCGCGATCGGTGTCGCGACCATCCCGTCGTTCGCGCGGGTCGCGCGCTCCGGGACGTTGCAGGTGATGAGCACCGAGTACGTGCTGGCGGCGCGGTCGGCCGGGCGGTCGCGGTTGTTCAGCGCGCGGCGCCACGTGCTGCCGAACATCGGCGGTCTGGTGATCGTGCAGTGCTCGGTGTCCTTCGGCATCGCGGTGCTGGCCGAGGCGGCGCTGTCGTTCCTCGGGTTCGGTACGCGCCCGCCGACGCCGTCGTGGGGCCGGATGCTGCAGGAGTCCCAGGAACTGCTGACCGTGCAGCCGCGGCTGGCGCTGGTACCGGGCCTGGCGATCGCGATCGCGGTGCTCGGGTTCAACCTGCTCGGCGACGGTCTGCGCGACCGGCTCGACCCGCGACTGGAGCGGCGATGACCCTCGAAGTGTCGGAACTGGCCGTCCACGCGGGCTCGCGGCCGCTGGTGCGGGACGTGTCGTTCGCGGTCGGCCGCGGCGAGCGGGTCGGGCTCATCGGCGAGTCCGGATCCGGCAAGTCGCTGACCGCGTCCGCGGTGATGGGCCTGCTGCCCGACGGTCTGCGTGCGAGTGGTTCGGTGAAGCTGACCGGCACCGAGCTGCTGGGCGCGTCCGAGCGCGAGCTGTCGCGGCGGCGCGGGCGGGATCTGGCGATGGTGTTCCAGGAGCCGATGACCGCGCTGAACCCGTTGATGCGCGTGGGCCGCCAGGTCGCCGAGTCGATCCGGCTGCACAGCGACACATCCCGCCGGACAGCGCGGCAGGACGCGGTCGCCTTGCTGGACGCGGTGAAGCTGCCCGATCCGGACCAGCTCGCCCGTGCCTACCCGCACCAGCTCTCCGGTGGTCAGCGGCAACGGGTGGTGCTGGCGATCGCGCTGGCCAACGACCCGGCGCTGCTGATCTGCGACGAGCCGACCACCGCGCTGGACGTGACGGTGCAGGCGCAGGTGCTCGACCTGATCCTCGCCGGGGTCGCCGAGCGGGAGACGGCGCTGCTGTTCATCACCCACGACCTCGCGGTGGTGGCGAAGGTGTGCGAACGGGTGCTCGTGATGCACGAGGGACGGATCGTCGAACACGGGTCCACTTCGGACGTACTCACCCGGCCCTCGCACGACTACACGAAGAAGCTGCTGGCCGCTTCGGACCTGGAGGCGGCGTGATCGAGTTGCGGGACGTCCACCGCACCTACCGGCGGCCGCGTGAGGTGCACGCCCTGCGCGGGGTGTCGCTGAACATCGAGGCCGGGCAGCGGTTCGGGATCGTCGGCGAGTCCGGTTCGGGCAAGTCCACGCTCGTGCGGCTGCTGGCCGGGCTGGACCGGCCCACCTCCGGCGAGATCCACTTCGAGGGCAGGCGCGTCGACGGCCTGCCCGACCGCAAGCTGGGGTTCCTGCGCTCGGCGCTGCAGGTGGTGTTCCAGGACCCGATGGGCTCGCTCGACCCGCGGATGCGCGTGCGGGACATCATCTGCGAACCGCTCGGCCGCCGCGATCCCGGCCGCGTCGCGGAGCTGCTGACCGCGGTCGGCCTTCCGGAGGACGCGGCAGGCCGGTATCCGCACCAGTTCTCCGGCGGGCAGCGGCAGCGCATCTCGATCGCCCGCGCGCTCGCGCCGCGTCCGCGGGTACTGGTCGCGGACGAGCCGGTCAGCGCGCTGGACGTGTCGGTGCGCAAGCAGGTCCTCGACCTCCTCGCCGAGCTGACCGGCCGGTTCGAGCTGACGCTGGTGTTCGTCTCACACGACCTCGCCGTGGTACGACGGGTCTGTGACACGGTCGCGGTGATGCGTCACGGAGAGCTGGTCGAGCTGGGCGCGGTGGACCAGGTCTACGACGATCCTCGGCACCCCTACACGCGGGAACTCATCGCCGCGGCGCCGAACCTGCGTGCGGAACTGGCCAGGCTGCAGGGAGGACGATGATGTTCGACCCCTATCCCGACGGGCTCCCGGTCGGCCCGGAGTGGGTGTCCACTTCGGACACGGTGGAGATCCGGTTCCCGTTCGACGGCTGCGTGGTCGCGCAGGCCCCGGTCGGCACCCCGGAGCTGGCGCGCCGGGCGGTCGACGAGGCGGCCGCGGTGGCCCGCGAGGTGGCGAAACTGCCGTCGCACGTGCGCCGCGACGTGCTGACGGGCGTGCACCGGTCGCTGGTCGAATGGCGCGACGAGCTGGAGGGACTGCTGGTCGTGGAGACCGGCAAACCGCTCGTCGACTGCCGCGTCGAGGTCGCCCGCACACTCGTGACCTGGCAGGCCGCGGCCGAGGAGGTCGCCCGCCTGCACGGCGAGACGGTGCCGCTGGACCTGTTGCCCTCCGGTGAGGGTCTGACCGGGTTCTGGGTGCGCAAGCCGATCGGCGTGGTGGTCGGTATCGCCGGGTTCAACTACCCGCTGCTGCTCGCCTCGCACAAGATCGCGCCGGCGATCGCGGCGGGCTGCCCGGTGATCGTCAAACCGGCACCGCAGACTCCGCTCGCGACGCTGTGGCTGGTGCACCTCGTGCGCGAGGCCGCGGCGGCCGCGGGGGCGCCGCTGTCGATGGTCCAGCTGGTCACCGGGGACGCCGGGGTCGGGTCCGCCCTGGTGACGGACAAGCGGGTCGGCGCGGTGTCGTTCACCGGCTCGGCGGCGGTCGGGCACCGGATCGCGCGCGATGCCGCGCCGCGCAAGACGTTGCTGGAGCTGGGGTCGAACGCCGCGCTGGTGGTCGCGGAGGACGCCGATCTCGACGCGGCGGCGGACGCGGTGCTGCGTGGCGGGTTCTACGCGTCCGGCCAGGCGTGCATCTCGGTGCAGCGGCTGCTGGTCGTCGATTCGGTGGCGGTGGAGTTCACGCGACGGCTGTTGGCGCGGCTGCCCGAGGTGGTCACCGGTGATCCGCGTGACGAAAGGACCAGGGTGTCCGCGTTGATCGACGAACGATCCACCCGCCGGGTCCTCGACTGGATCTCGGCGTCGGGTGCGACGGTGGCCGCGGGTGGCGAGCTCGTCGACGGCATCATCCGGCCGACCGTGCTCACCGATGTGCCCGACGGCGCGGACTGCTGGGAGGAGGAGATCTTCGGCCCGGTCGTGTGCCTGCGCCGCGTGTCCGATGTGGACGAAGCGTTCGATCAGGTCAACGCGTCCCGGTACGGGTTGCACGCGAGCGTGTTCACCACCTCGCTGCGGACGGCGATGCGGGCGATCGACGAGCTGGAGGTCGGTGGCGTGGTGGTGAACGAGGTGCCCGGGTTCCGGTCGGACACCATGCCCTACGGCGGTGTGAAGGACTCCGGCATCGGCCGCGAGGGCCCGCGGTTCGCGATCGACGAGCTGACCGTGACCAGGATGGCGGTGATCCGCGCGTGAACTACGAGAAGTTGTTCCGGCTGGACGGGAAGCGGGCGGTGGTGCTCGGCGCGGGCAGCGGGATCGGCCGCGAGTCGGCGCTCGCGCTGGCCGCGCACGGCGCCGAGGTGGTCTGCGCGGACCGCGACGGCGAAGCGGCGGCGGAGACGGCGCGGGGGATCGGCGAGTCCTACGAGATCGACGTGCTCGAAGCCGGTGCGGTGGAACGGGCCGCGGCCGAGCTGGGCGAAGTCGACGTGGTCGTGCTGACCGCGGCCACCAACGTGCGCAAACGCCTGCTCGACTACCGGCGCGACGAGTTCGACCGGGTTGTCGCCCTGAACCTGGGGGCCACCTTCGACGTGGTCCGTGCCTTCGGCGCGGGCATGGTCGAGCGCGGGCGCGGCAGCATCATCGGGTTCTCCTCGATCCGCGGCACCACCGTCGAACCGGGTCAGGGGCCCTACGCCGCGACGAAGGCCGGTCTGGTGCAGCTGTTCCGCACCGCGGCCGCGGAGTTCGGGCCCTCCGGCGTGCGAGTCAACGCGATCGCGCCCGGCGTGGTCGAGACGCCGCTGACCGAGCAGATCAAGGCCAGCCCCGACTGGTACGCCGCCTACGCGGGCAAGAGCGCGCTGGGCCGCTGGGCGAAGGCGCCCGAACTGGCCGGAGCCGTCGTCTACCTGGCCTCCGAAGCCGCGAGCTTCGTCACCGGGGCGGTACTGGCCGTCGACGGTGGCTGGACCGCGGTCGACGGCCGCTACACACCGCCGGAATGAGAGGGGACCGCACGTGGAGTTGACCGGTCTGTCCGCGACCGACCTGCTCACCGCCTACCGCGCCGGGACGCTGTCCCCGGTCGAGGTCACCGAGGCGGTGCTGGACCGGATCGACGCGCTGGAGCCGTCGCTGCACGCGCTCTACGCCCCCGACCCGGAGCAGGCACGCGATGCGGCCAAGGCGTCCGAGCAGCGGTGGAGCGCGGGGGAGGCGGGCCCGCTCGACGGGGTGCCGATCACGCTCAAGGAGAACATCGCGACCAGGGGCACACCGGTGCCGCTGGGCACCGCGGCCACCGAACTGGTCCCGGCGGCGGCCGACGCGCCCGCCGCCGCGCGGGTGCGGGAGGCCGGTGCGGTGCTGCTCGGCAAGACCACGATGCCCGACTACGGGATGCTGACCTCGGGGTTGTCGAGTTTCCACACCGCGAGCCGCAATCCGTGGGACCTCTCGCGGACCCCCGGCGGGTCGAGCGCGGGCGCGGCCGCGGCGGCCGCCGCCGGGTACGGGCCGCTGCACGTCGGCACCGACATCGGCGGGTCCATCCGGCTGCCGGCCGGGTGGTGCGGCCTGGTCGGGCTCAAGCCGAGCTTCGGGCGCGTTCCGGTGCACCCGCCGTTCCCCGGCCGGGTCGCCGGGCCGATGACGCGGACAGTCGCGGACGCCGCGGCGCTGGTGGGCGTCCTGTCCGCACCGGACAGCCGGGACCACCTGAGCCTCCCGCCGGCGGAAATCGCCTGGTCACAGTTGGATTTCGACGTCTCCGGCCTGCGCCTGGGCGTCCAGCTGGACGCCGGGGCGGGCCTGCCGGTGGAGGAGGACATCCGGGCCGCGGTGCTCGACGCGGCGAGCCGGTTCGAGGCAGCCGGGGCCGTCGTGGCACCGGTCGAACCCTTCCTGACCAGGGAAATGCTGGACGGTCTCGACGATTTCTGGCGCGTGCGGGCGTGGTGCGACATCAGCGCGCTGCCGCCGGAACGGCAGGCCCTCGTGCTGCCCTACATCGCCGCCTGGGCACAGGGTGGCGCGGAGGTCTCCGGCGTCGCGACCTACCGCGGATTCGCCCAGATGGATGCGATCAGCATTGCTGCGATGCAGGCCATCGAGCCGTACGACTTCGTGCTGTCCCCGACTTGTCCGGTGTCGGCGCCGCCCGCCGGGTGGGCCTCGCCCACGAACGATCCGGCGCGGCCGTTCGAGCACATCGCCTTCACCGTGCCCTACAACATGTCGGGGCAGCCCGCGGTGTCGTTGAACTGCGGTTATACGAGTGAGGGACAGCCGGTCGGGCTGCAGATCGCCGGACGGCGCTTCGACGACCTCGGAGTGCTCCGGATGGCTGCAGCATTCGAAGGAATTCGCGGTCCGCAGCGGTCTCCGGGGGTGTGAAGACGCGTCATCTGCGGGACCATCGGGTCATGCGGATGGTGTACACCGGAGCGGACGAGGAAGAGTTCATCGACGCCCGGCAGCGGCTGCTCGTGGAGCTGGACGCCTGGTCGCAGATGCGGCAACGGGTCGTGGACCCGGTTGTCGCCGGTGCCATGCTCGACTTCCGCTTCGAACGGGACGGGCTGCTCGGCCGCTGGAGCCGCGATGTCCTCCGCAACGCGCTGCTCGTGTGGTTCCCCCGCAAGGTCGTGCTGCTCGACCCGCATTCGTCGGCGGTGCTGTCCACCGTCGAGGCGCTGATGGACTTCTTCGACGACGCCGACCTGCTGGACGAGCGCAGCGAGGAACCGGTGGTGCTGCGGTCGTACCTGACGGCGATCGCGGACCGGTTCGACGCGGCGATGAACGAGCCGTCGAACTTCGGGCTGGCCAAGTTCTGGGCGGTCGCGATGGCCGAGCACGGCATCGATCCGCTCAACGAGGTCGCCGCGCAGGCGTTCATCGACCGGGTCCGCCGCGGCGAGGTCGAGGTGGACCAGGACCTGCTGCACGATCTGGCCTACCGCCACTACCAGGGCGACCCGGACGCCGAGGTGGCCGCGCCGTCACCGGTGTTCCCGCTCGCGTCGCCGGAGCGGTTGACGGCGGAGGCCGAGGTCACGGCGGTGGTGCCGCAGCTGCGCCGGTTCGTGGAGTGGGTCGGCGACGGGCGTGACCTGGCGGAGGTGAGCGCGCCCGCGGAGTTCGTGTCGATGGCGAAGCGCGCCGGGGTGGTGCGGGTGTACCGCGGACGGCTGGTGCGGGTGAAGAAGGCGGCGCGGCTGCTGGCCGACCCGGTGGAGCTGTGGCGGGCCGCGGTCGTGTCGGTGCTGGGGAATCCGCTGGCCGCGGAGATGGTCACCGAGCTGGCGACGGAGCCGGCGACGATCCCGATGCTGGTGGAGATGCTGGGCGGTGACGGCGGCACGATCCTGCGCGTCGTGCACCGGCTGGCGGAGTACGGCTTGGTGGAGATCTTCCCTGCGGGCGAGGAACACGTGGAGGACCTGCTCGACTTCGCGGGCGTGGACTACCTCGACGACGTGCCCGAGGAGGAACGCCAGGTCGTCCAACTGCTGCCCCTGGGTGTGCAGGCCGCGTACGAGGTGCGCGTCGCCGAGGGCGAGGCGGTGCTGACGGTGACGGACCTGTCGGGTGAGACGGCGGAGGTCCTGTTCGCGCGCCTGGCCCCGCTGGACCCGCAGGTCCTCGACGACGGCGCACGGACGTGGTTGCGGTCGCGGGAGCCGGAACGGGCGATCGCGGAACTGTCCACGCTGGCCCGCCGCACGGACGATTTCGAGCACCGGATGCTCACGTTCCGTCTGCTGGCCCGCCTGGGCGGCGACGGCGTCGCGGCGATCGCGGCGTTGCGTGACCACTCGGCGGCGGGCCCGGCGGCCATGGCCTGGTTGTTCGACGCGGGCCTGATCGACCGCACCGAGGTCACCGGCCGCGACCGCACCTACAGCAAGGTCGATGTCCTCGCGGCCGGCATCCGGGCGGAGGGCCGGGAAAAGGCCCTGGCCGACTTCGCCTCCCAACCGCGCCCGGACCAGCTGCTGTTCCTGGCAGGCGCCACGATCTGCGGCCATCCCAGCACCCGCGAAGTGCTCGAATGCGTCGTCGTGGCGCACCCGGACAGAGCGGTGTCGAACGCGGCGCGCAAAGCTTTGGACTGGCTCCACGAGGAGCCGGGGTTTTAGCGGCGTGCGCCAGCGAACTGCCCTGAAACCAGCTGGATGACCGAGAGGTGGGTCCCGTTTCGTGCCGGGCCGCCGGTCTGTTCGAGTCCAAAGAGGACTAGCGTCGTCCCGCGATCGCGTCCGCCAGGGCCAGGATCCGCCGCGCGTTGTCCACGTGCAGGTTCTCGATCATCCGCCCGTCCACCGTCACCACACCGCGTCCCGCGGCCTTGGCTTCCTCGAACGCACCGATGATCTTCCGAGCCTGCGCCACCTCGCCCTCGGACGGGGCGAACGCGCGGTTGCACGGTTCGATCTGTCCGGGGTGGATCAACGTCTTGCCGTCGAACCCGAATTCCCGTCCCTGACGGCATTCCGCCTCGAAGCCGGCCAGATCCTGCACGTCGTTGTAGACGCCGTCCAGGATGACCTTGCCCGTGGCCCGCGCGGCGAGCAGGCACAACGACAGTCCGCCGAGCAGCGGGGCGCGGCCGGGGACGAACTCGGCGTGCAACTCCTTCGCCAGGTCGTTCGTGCCCATCACGAGCACCGTCAGGCGCTCGCTCGCCGCCGCGATCTCCTCCGCGTGCAGCATCGCGACGGGGGTCTCGACCATCGCCCAGATCTTTGTCTTCTCGGGCGCGCCGCCGAGTTCCAGTGCGCGTTCGATGTTGTGCACGTCGGTCGCCGAGTCGACCTTCGGCACCACCACCGCGGCCGGGCCGGCCTGGGCCGCCGCCCGCAGGTCCGCGTCGTGCCACTCGGTGTCCAGTCCGTTGACCCGGATGGTGACTTCGCGGTCGCCATAGGCACCCGAAGCGGCCGCCGCGCACACCCGCTCCCGCGCCGCCTCCTTCGCGTCGGGAGCGACCGCGTCCTCCAGGTCCAGGATCAGCGCGTCCGCGGGCAACGTCTTCGCCTTCTCCAGCGCCCGCTCGTTCGCGCCGGGCATGTACAGCACCGATCGTCGTGGCTTGACCTCACTCATGCCAGCGCTTCCTCCGTCGCCTCGTCGTACGCCTGTTTCAGCTCCGGGTCGCGCTCCGCCAGCCGGTCCGCCAGCTCCGCCACCACCCGGCACTGCTTGACCGAGGCGTCGTCCTGCATCTTCCCGTCGATCATGACCGCGCCGGTGCCGTCGCCCATCGCGGCGATCACCTTCCGCGCCCACGCCACGTCCGAAGGCTCCGGCGAGAACACCCGCCGCGCGATGTCGACCTGGACCGGGTGCAGCGTCCACGTCCCGACGCAGCCGAGCAGGAACGCGTTGCGGAACTGGTCCTCGCAGGCCACCACGTCGCGGATGTCCCCGAACGGCCCGTAGTAGGGCAGGATGCCGTGCATCGCGCACGCGTCGACCATCCGCGCGACCGTGTAGTGCCACAGGTCCTGCTGGTAGGTCGTGCGCCCCTCGTTCAGGTCATCGCCGACCGGATCGGTGCGCACCAGGTAACCGGGGTGCCCGCCGCCGACGCGCGTCGTCTTCATGCGGCGGCTCGCGGCGAGGTCCGCCGGGCCGAGCGAGATGCCCTGCATCCGCGGGCTGGCCCCGGCGATCTCCTCGACGTTCGCGACACCGCTGGCGGTCTCCAGGATCGCGTGCACCAGCAGCGGCCGCGTCAGGCCGGCCCGCGCCTCCAGCTGCGCGAGCAGCCGGTCGACGTAGTGGATGTCCTGCGCGCCCTCGACCTTCGGCACCATGATCACGTCGAGCTTGTCGCCGATCTCCGTGACCAGCGTGAGCAGATCGTCCAGCACCCACGGCGAGTCGAGGCTGTTGATCCGCGTCCACAGCTGCGTCGAACCGAAATCGGTGGACCTCGCGATCTCCACCAGACCCCGGCGCGCGGCCTCCTTGCGGTCCGCGCGCACCGCATCCTCGAGGTTGCCGAGCAGGACGTCGACCTTCTTCGCCAGGTCGGGGACCTTCGCGGCCATCTTCTCGTTGGACGGATCGAAGAAGTGGATCATCCGCGAGGGCAGCGGCGGGATTTCCCGGACGGGATCCGGCGCCCCCACGGCGAGGGGCGCGAAGAAGTCCTTCGGCGAGCGCATCGGTCCTCCTTGGCACGTCCGGTGTGACCAGCGAGTAACCCTAACCACGAATCGAGGGAACCGCTGCGGCGAAACTCACCTCGGAGTGGCGTGGGAACGCGTGACTGGGAGGTACCGGGCTACACCGAACTGCACCTGCTGGGTGAGGGCGGGTTCGGTGCGGTCGTGCTGGCCCGGCACGAGCCGTCCGGGACGCTCGTGGCGATCAAGTACCTGTTCACGCGCTACCTGGGCGACCCGGCGCGGCTGGCCGCGTTCCGGCGCGAGGCCGAGTTTCTGAGCCGCGTGGACAGCCCGCACGTCACCCGGCTGTACGAGTTTCACGAGGGCCCGCGTGGGGTGGCGATTGTGATGGAGGCCATTCCCGGCGTCCCACTTCGTGAGGTGCTCCGCCGCGACGGCGTGCTGCCGCCCGAAGCGGCGCTGGCCGTGCTCAAGGGATCGCTGCTGGGGCTCGCCCACGCGCACCGGGCCGGTGTCGTGCACCGTGACTACAAACCGGAGAACGTGCTGGTCGGTCCCGGCAGGGAGAGCAAGCTCGTCGACTTCGGCATTGCCGTGCTGGCCGGGACCGCCGGGCTGCCGGTCGGGACCCCGGCGTACATGGCGCCCGAGCAGTGGCACGGCGCGCCGGCGACCTCGGCGACCGACGTGTACGCGGCGACCTGCGTGTTCTTCCAGAGCGTCACCGGGCGTCGCCCCTTCGAGGGCGCGACCGCGGACGACCTGCGGGACCTGCACGAGAACGCGCCGGTCCCGGTCGACATGCTGCCCGAACCGGTCCGCCGTCTCGTCGCACGGGGCATGGCGAAGGACGCCGCCGCGCGCCCGTCGGCCGCCGCCGAGTTCGTCGCCGAGCTGGAGACCGCGGCGGTCGCCGGGTACGGGCCGGACTGGGAGGAGCGCGGCCGGGGCCGGCTCGCCCAGCGCGCCGGAGCACTGCTGGCGTTGTCCCCGTTGGCGCTGTTCGGCGCGGGAACGGCGGCCGCGCCGGGAGCCGCGGGCGGACTCGCGGCGGCCGGTACCGGCCTGAGCGTGGGCGCGAAGATCGGCGCCGCACTGGTCGCCGTCGCCGTCGGCGTCGGCGCGGTGGTCGGCACCATCGCGGTGATCGGCGACGGCGGTGCGACGCCCCCGGTGGGCGCCGCACCGACTGCCGAACAAGAAGCGGTGCAGGTGAGCCTGCTGACCCGCACCGAAGCCGCGGACGGCTTCCACGTCGACGCCCGCTACGCGCACGCGAGCGGCTTGAGCGATCCGGCCCTGCAGGAAAAGGTCAACGCCGCCCTCGCGAAGCCACTCGACGACTTCACCGACTATGTGCGCGCCGGGCTGCTCAACTCGACGGAGGACCCGGTCGTCACCAACGACGCCACGATCAACCGCCAGGACGAGCGGCTGGTCTCGGTCCGCTACGACCTCATGGTCGAGTCGAGCCAGTTCGGCAACCACGGCGGCTACACCACGATGCTGCTCACCGTCGATTTGACGACCGGTGACATGGTCACCGCGGCCGACGTCTTCGAGGGCGTCGCCGACGACCAGAACGCGATGAGTGTGCTCGAATCGCGGATCCTGGCACGGTCGCCCGGCGGCTACTGCGACGGCGGCGAACCGTTCGGCGGCGAGCGCACCCCGCTCGCGCCGTCGGACCTGCAACCCTGGGGAATCCTCGACGTGCCCGCGCTGCAGCTGGGTTTCCGGGCCGACGGCGTCGTCTTCGGCCTTGCGACCGATGCGCGGAACTACCCGATGGCGTGCGGCTACCGGGAGGTCGTGGTTCCCTACGACGAGATCGACGATCTGATGTCCGTGGCGGGGCGGGAACTTCTACCGTGATCGCCACGTTGTCCACAGTGGAATGTGAAAAAATTGCTCCGTTCGGCGGTACTCTGGGGCGCGGAGCGACACCGCTCAACGGTTCGTCACCCATTCGGAAGCAGTGTCGGGCTGAAGTCCCGATGCCGCTCATCGACCGGTCACCGACCGTTGAGCGCCGCCGATCGCAGGCGCTCCCATTGTCCACCGATCAACCGCCCGGCCCCTGGTACCTCTTTCATGTGCCTCCTTTCACGAGGTGCGGGTAGGGAACCAGCGGTAAGAGGAGGCGGATCGTGGCGGTTACACCAGGGCACACCGGAAACTCGGTGGTGACCGGCGGACGATCGTTCCCCACCCGTGTGGTGCCGCCCATCGAACTTCCCGCCAGCGTCAGCCAGCTGGCCCGCGACGCCGCCGCCCAGCTGGGCTGGCACGGCGTCGTCCTGCCCGAGGTGCGGATGCTCGGCCGCCGTGTGTGCGTCGTGGCGCGGCTGCGCACCGACACCCATGCCGAGCGCATCGCGATGGGCGTCGGCCCGGTGACCGACCGGGCGACCGTCGCCACCTGGACGTGGCCCGAGTTCGCCCCGACGGCCCCCGCCCCGGCCGCCGAGATCGTCGGCGTCCTGTCCGTCGCCCGCCACTGGCGCACCGCGATGGCCTCCGCCGTCCCGTTCAGCCGCTACGGCGACGCGGCCGTGGTGCTGCCGACCTCGGCCGTGCTCAGCCGCGACTACCTCGACAACTGCCTGCCGCGCGCCCGCTCCTACGGCGTCGCCGTGGTCACCGCCGACGAGGACGCCCGGGTCGACCTGGACGTCGACGTCCGCCGCGAGCGCATCCTCCTGCCCGAGGACGCCGTCTCCCGCTGGGTCAACGAGCAGGTCTACGAACAGCTCCTCGCCTCCTACGATCTGCCGGTGGCCTGAGGCGCGCCTAGGGTGGGTCCCATGCGAGTTGTGATCGCGGGAGGACACGGCAAGATCGCCCGTCACCTGGAGCGCCTGCTGGCGAGCACCGGTGACGAGGCCGTCGGCATCATCCGCAACGCCGACCAGGCCGCCGCCCTGCGCGACCTCAGCGCCGAGCCGGTCGTGCTCGACCTGGAGTCCGCGCCGGTCGACGAGGTCACCGAGGTGCTGCGTGGCGCGGATGTCGCGGTGTTCGCGGCGGGAGCAGGCCCCGGCAGCGGCGCGGCCCGCAAGGAGACCGTCGACCTCGGCGCGGCCCGCCTCTTCGCCGACGCCGCCGAGCGGGCCGGTGTCCGCAGGCACGTCCAGATCGGCTCGATGGGTGTCGACCGCGCCGACCGCCCCGGCACCGACGAGGTGTTCGCGACGTACCTGCGGGCGAAGAAGGCCGCCGAGGACGACCTGCGCGCCCGCGACCTGGACTGGACCATCCTGCGCCCCGGTCGCCTGACCGACGAGCCCGCCACCGGCGAAGTCCACCTGGCCGAGAGCGTCGACTACGGCGAGATCCCGCGTGAGGACGTCGCCGCCGTGCTGGTCGCGCTCTTCGAAGAGCCGCGCGCGTTCCGCCGCACGCTCGAACTGGTGGCGGGCAACACCCCGGTCGAGGAGTCGGTCACTCGCTTGTAGACCGACGAAAGCTCGTGGTCAGTGTGGCCGGCACGATCGGTTCGGCCGCGATCACCGGTGATCTCGACGAACTGTCCATGAAGGACGTCGCGCACGGCGGGTCCGGCGGTATGCAGGTGGAATCGGTCACCCGTCCAGAACCTGGCACGCCCGACACGAACCTGCCGGACACCGGTCCCCACGGCGGCCGCCTGCCTCCTCCCGCGATTCCCCCCAGTTCAGCCTGCGCCCACGACCTCTTCGCAGATGATCCGCCCGAACGCCGACAGGTCGATGAAGTTCGCGTGGTCCGGGTCGACGATCTGTCGGAAGTTGTCACTGAAATACAGGGATTCGAGGTCGGCCATGGTGTCGAACCAGGCCTCGACCACCGAATCGTAGTCGGGTTCGGGGTATCGGGGCGCTGGAACGGGGTAGGAGACCACGAACCGGCGGAGGTATCGATCCGATTCGGGGATCGACATGAGCAGTGGCCGGTGGATGGTCTGCTGGTAGTGCTTGAACTCCTCGTGGGTCATGCCCTGGCGTCGCTTCAGCGTGATGACCATTTTGATCAAGGATGATCCTTCCCGGTGAATGGCGGGGAACGCATCGGGTTCCCGGAAGCATCCACACTGGAGGGCCTGCGCGCCACGACCCAGAGCGCCGTGACGCTGGTGGCCGCACCACCACGTTCACCCCGGCTCACCGTGGGACGATCGGTACCATGTCCAATCCACGTTCTCGCGAGCTGGGCGCCTACCTGCGCGCGCGGCGCGACCGGCTCTCCCCCGAGGACGTGGGACTGCCCCGTGGTGGTGGCCGGCGCCGGGTCACGGGCCTGCGCCGCGAGGAAGTCGCGGTTCTCGCCAACGTCGGGTCGACCTGGTATGCGTGGCTCGAACAAGGACGCGACGTGCGGCCGAGTGTCGAGGTGCTCGCGGCGATCGCGGACGCGTTGCGGCTCTCGACCGGCGAACGCCGGCACCTGTTCCTCCTCGGCGGACATCCGGGCGCGGAACAAGCTGCGAGTTGCGAACGGGTCAGCGGCGAAGTGCGAGCGTTGCTGGACAGTCTTTCCCCGCACCCGGCGGTGGTGATGAACCCCTGGTTCGAGCCCGTGGCGTACAACGCGTCGTTCCGGTTCCTGATCGACGACCTGGAGGCGCTGCCGATAGCCGACCGCAATTGCGCCTACCTGCACTTCACGCACCCGGACTGGATCGCCGGACACGCCGACCACGAGCAGGAGTGCGCTGCCGTGGTGGCCAAATTGCGCGCGTACTACGGCGAATCGATCACAGATCCGGCGTGGGAGCCGCTGCTGGGCCGGCTCCGCGAGGAGTCACCGCTGTTCGTGCGCCTGTGGGACCGGGCAGAGGTGTCCACCGAACCTCGGGTGAAGCGCATCCGGTCGCTGCACGTCGGCACCCTGTTCCTGCGGCTCACCACGATGCTGCTGCAGGAAAACCCGCGCACCCGTGTCGTCGTGTACCAGCCGGACGACCGCACGACCCTGGAACGGCTCGAAGAGCTGGCCGCCCGGATCGCCCGCGGCGCCATCGATGGTCCGGCGATGGTCCGCCAGCTGCGCCTCCGGGCCTAACCGAGCGGGCCCAGCACGCGGTCGAGGTAGGAGTTGCGGAACACCCCGGTGGGATCGCAGCGCCGCGCCTGTTCCACGAAGTCGTCGAAGTGCGGGTAGCGCTCGCGCAGCGCCGAGGCGTCCAGCGTGTGCATCTTGCCCCAGTGCGGGCGTCCGCCGACGGCCGAGGTGATCGATTCGAAACCCGCGAAGTACTCGCGGTAGGGCATGCCGGTGAACTGGTGGATCGCCACGTACGCGGAGTCTCGGCCATTCGCTGTGGACAGCCAGATATCGTCCGCGGCGGCGACCCGGACCTCCACCGGGAAGGTCACCGGGTTCTCCAGCCGGGGCACCAGCGCCCGCAGCTCGCGCAGGACGTCGTGCAGTGAGTCACGGGGGACCGCGTACTCCGACTCCACGAACCGCACCCCGCGGTGCGTCACGAACACCCGGTGCGAGGTGTCCGAGTATTCGCGCGCGGACAACACCGACGACGCGAACCGGCCGAGCGGCTGCGCGAATCGCGGCACGGCGCGGCCGATGCGGCACAGCGTGCCGAACGCGACGTTCTCCATGATTTCGTAGTCGAGGAACTCGCGGGCCCGGCTCAACGGCCGCTTCGCCTCGCCCGCTGGCATCCGGTTGTTGCGCTTGACCAGCGCGTTCTTCCCGTACGGGAACCAGTAGAACTCGAAGTGGTCGTTCTCGGCGGCGAAGGTGTCGAAGCCCTCCAGCACCTGTTCCAGCGGCTCGGGCCGTTCCTGCGCGGCGAGCGCGAACGCCGGTTCGCACTGCAGGGTCACGTGCGTGATCACGCCGAGCGCGCCGAGGCCGACGCGCGCGGCCGCGAACAGGTCCGGCTGCCGGTCGGCCGAGCACGTCACGACCGAGCCGTCCGCCAGTACCAGTTCCAGCTGGACGATCTGCGTGGCCAGCCCGCCGAGCCGGGCGCCGGTCCCGTGCGTGCCGGTCGAGATGGCGCCCGCGACGGTCTGGGCGTCGATGTCCCCGAGGTTCGTCATCGCCAGCCCGAGCCCGTCGAGTTCGGCGTTGAGCTGACGGATCGTCGTGCCGGACCGCACGGTGACGCGGTGGTTCGCGGCGTCGACGGCGGCGATCCCGGTCCACCCGGTCAGGTCGATCGCGTCGGAGTCGGCGACCGCGATGGGCGTGAACGAGTGCCCGCTGCCCCACGCGCGGACGCGGCGCCCGTTGACCGCCACGTCCGTGACGACTTCCGAGATTTCGGCTGTGCTGCGCGGGGTGTGGATGCGCTGCGGGTCCGCGCTCGCGGTCCTCGCCCAGTTCTGCCACCGGCTCATGTCGTGCTCACCCGTTCGGTTCGAGTGACGAAACGTTAAGTGAAAGGTATTCGCGTTTCAAGTCGGTCTGACGTACCGTCCTAGCATGACGACGACCGCGACCACGTACGACTCGGCGACGAAGGATCTCGATCCGCCCCTCGCCGTGGTCGACCTGGCCGCGTTCGACGCCAACGCCGCCGACCTCGCCCGCCGCGCGGACGGGACGCCGATCCGGCTGGTCAGCAAGTCCGTGCGCTGCCGTTTCCTGATCGAGCGCGCGCTCGCGGCGCCCGGGTTCGCCGGGCTGATGTGCTACTCGCTGGCCGAGGCGCTGTGGCATTCCGGACTCGGCACCAGCGACGACATCCTGGTCGCCTACCCGACGGCCGACTTCGGCGCACTGCGTGCCCTCGCGGCCGACGCCAGGGCGCGCTCCACGGTCACGATCATGGTCGACTCGGCCGAGCACCTCGACCTCGTCGACGCCGCGCTCGGCCACGACCATCCGGAGATCCGGGTGTGCCTCGAACTCGACGCGTCGTGGCGGCCGCTCCCGTTCCTGCACGTCGGCACCCGCCGATCACCGGTCTTCACCGCGAAGCAGGCCGCGGCGCTGGCGCGGCAGATCGTCGCGCGCCCGGGTTTCCGCCTGGCCGGGATGATGGCCTACGAGGGACAGGTCGCCGGTATGGGCGACGCCACCGGGAGCCGTCTCAACGACGTCGTCGTGAGCTGGATGCAGCGCCGCTCGTCGGCCGAGCTGTCGCGGCGGCGCGCGGAAGCCGTCGCCGCCGTGCGGGAGGTCGCCGACCTGGAGTTCGTCAACGGCGGCGGCAGCGGCAGCATCGAACTGACCGGCGCCGAACAGGTGGTCACCGAGGTCGCTGCCGGATCCGGCCTCATCGGCTCGACGTTGTTCGACGGGTACTCACGCTTCCGTCCCCGGCCCGCGGTGCTGTTCGCGTTGCCGGTTGTCCACAAGCCGGCGCGCGCCATCGCGACGCTCTACTCGGGCGGGTACATCGCCTCCGGGCCCGCTTCCGGTTCCCGCCTGCCGTCCCCGCACCTGCCAGCGGGCCTGCGTCTGCTGCCCTTCGAAGGAGCGGGTGAGGTGCAGACGCCGGTGACCGGGAAAGCAGCCCGTGACCTGCGGATCGGTGACCGGGTGTGGATGCGTCACGCCAAGGCGGGCGAACTCGCCGAGCGGTTCACCGACTACCACGTCGTGATCGACGGCAGGGTGGAGCGCACCGTCCCCACCTACCGGGGCGAAGGGCAGAACTTCGGCTGAGCCGTCCACATGTCCACAAGCCTGTGGACAACTCAGATGTGCGTGACCGCCGCCTGCAGCTCCTTGATCGTCTGCCGGACGACTTCGGCGAATCCCTGCTCGTGGGACGGCTCGATCCACCGTGTGAAGCTGGTCCGGAACGCGAGGTTCCCGGCCTCGGCGGCCAGTTCCGCGGTGAGGTCAGGGACACCGCGTTCGCGGAGTGCCGCGGCCAGGGCAGTGGCGATGGCCGCGCTCTTGAGCAGTTCACGTTCGCGTAGCTCGTCGTTGCCGGTGATGACGTCGTGACGCTGTCGCGCCCATTGCCGCCGTTCGTCGGCAAAGATCACGTCGAGGCCCTCCAGTCCCGCGCCGATCGCTTCGAGCGGTGATGCTGATCCGTCCGCGCCGATGATCTTTTCGGCGATGATCCGGCTCAGTCCGTCCTGGCCGGCGAACAGGACTTCGCGCTTGTCGGCGAAGTACCGGAAGAAGGTGCGCTTCGTCAGCCCGGCCCGTTCCGCGATCTCCGCGACCGTGGTGCTGTCGTACCCGTGCTCGGTGAACAGCTCCAGAGCGGCGCGCGACAGCCGCTCGCGCGCGTTCGGCTCCCAACGGCCCATCCACTCAGTCTAGTTGATGACACCAGGTGTCGTGAGGTGCTACGTTGATGGCACTAGGTGACATCACTGACCCGGGAGGATTCCATGAGAGTTTTCGTCACCGGAGCGTCCGGACACGTGGGTTCGGCGCTCGTTCCCGAGCTGCTGGCGGCCGGTCACGAGGTCGTCGGCCTGGCCAGGTCCGACGCCTCGGCCGCCAAACTGACCACCGCCGGCGCCGGGGTACGCCGGGGCGACCTGCGGGACCTCGACGTTCTCCGGGAGGCCGCGGCCGAGTCGGACGGCGTCGTCCACCTCGCCTTCGACCACGAGGCCATGGTCGCCGGTGACCTGGCGTCCGCCGGTGACACGGACCTGGCCGTCGTGCGCGCGTTCGGCGACGCGCTCGACGGCACGGGCAAACCGCTCGTTGTGACGTCCGGGACGGGGATCCTCGTCGCGCTCGGATTGGACCGCACCGCCACCGAGGAGGATGTGGTCCCCGGCGGCTACCGGATCGACTCGGAAAACGAGGTCATCGGGTTCGCCGACCGCGGGATCCGGTCGTCGGTCGTGCGGCTCCCGCCGAGCGTGCACGGCCCGGCGGACAAGCACGGGTTCGTCCCGACCCTGATCGCGTCCGCGCGCAAGGCGGGCCGGTCCGGCTACCTCGGTGACGGCGCCAACCGCTGGCCCGCCGTCCACACCGTGGACGCCGCGCGCCTCTACCGTCTGGCCCTGGAGAAGGCCCCGGCCGGATCACGGCTGCACGCCGTGGGCGATGAGGGCGTGCCGTTGCGGGAGATCGCCGAGGTCATCGGGCGCCACCTGGATGTTCCGGTGCAGTCCGTCCCACAGGAGCAGGCCGCGGCACACTTCGGCTTCCTGGTGCGATTCGCCGGAATGGACAACCCGGCGTCCGGTGTCCGCACCCAGCAGCTGCTGGACTGGAAGCCGGAGCGGCCCGGCCTGCTCGCGGACCTGGACGATGGGCACTACTTCGAGACGGCCTGAGTCATTCCCCGAGGCGCGAGGCCAGGTACCCCTTGATGAGGTGCTTGGTCTCGCCGACGATTTCGGCGTCGCCCTGCGGGTCGCGGTGGAAGGCCAGCTTGAGCAACCCGTCGGCGGCCTCGATCGCGACCGTCATCGCCAGCGTCAGGCGCGGCGTGTTCAGGTCGATGTAGCGGCCCACCAGATCGGCCAGCGAATCGGCGATGACCCGGTTGTTGTCCCGGCCGTTGTCGAGCAGCTGGCGGTCCACCACGTCCCCGAAGTGCACCTTGGAAAAGCCCGGCACGGTCCGGTGCATCTCCAGGTAGATGTCCAGCACCGAGTCGACAACGGCCCACCAGTGGCCGGGGTCCTCGCGGCTGAGCCGTTCGCTCACCGCGTGCACGAACCGGTCGAGGTTGCGCTGCGTCAGCGCACGCACGACGGCCCGTTTGTCGGGGAAGAACTGGTAGAGCGACCCGACGGCGACCCCGGCGCGTTTCGCGATCAGCGTGGTGGTCAACGCGTCGTAGCCGACCTCGTCGATCAGCTCGGCGCTGGCGTCGAGCATCTGCTCGACCCGCTTCGCGCTGCGCTGCTGTACGGGCTGCCGGCGAAGCGGGGTGCTCGCCTGGGTCTCCGACACGTCGTGCTCCTTCTGGTGCTCTGAACAGGGACTTTAGCGCGCCGGACCGCTTCCCTCCGTCGAGGGGAAGGGCTAGCATTTGAGAAATTTTCACATTGGCCCGGACGAAAGGACGGCGCCCGTGGATGACCTCACCTTCCCGCCCGGCTTCCTGTGGGGCGTGTCGACCTCGGCCTTCCAGATCGAGGGCGCCACCGGCGAAGACGGACGCGGACCGTCCACCTGGGACACCTTCGCGCCCGGGCAGGCCGACGTCGCCTGCGACCACTACCACCGCTGGCCGGAGGACGTCGCGCTGCTGACCGGACTCGGCGTCGGCGCCTACCGCTTCTCCTTCGCCTGGCCGCGGATCCAGCCGACGGGGTCCGGTGCGCCCAACCCGCGTGGACTGGCGTTCTACGACCGGTTGCTGGACGCGCTGTGCGAAGCGGGCATCGCGCCGGTCGCGACGCTCTACCACTGGGACACCCCGCAGCCGCTGGAGGACGCGGGCGGCTGGCTGGACCGGGACATCGCGTACCGCTTCGCCGAGTACGCCTCGGTTCTCGGCGAGCACTTCGCTGATCGCGTGCGGATGTGGATCCCCCTCAACGAACCAATGGTCACGACGGTCTACGGATACGCGATCGGCGAATACGCGCCGGGCAGGACACTCCTGCTGGACGCGCTCCCCACCGCACACCACCAACACCTCGCACACGGCCTCGCGACCCAGGCGCTGCGAGCCGCGGGTGCGTCGAACATCGGCACCGCCAACCATCATTGTCCAGTTTGGCCCAGATCAAACGATCAAGCCGATCTCGACGCCGCCCGCCACCTGGACGCATTGTTGAACCGGACGTTTTCCGACCCGGTGCTACTCGGGAGTTATCCGCCGGAAATCACGCCCCACCTTCCCGCCGGACATGCCGGTGACCTGGAGATCATCGCGCAACCGCTGGATTTCTACGGCGTGAACTATTACGAGCCGCAGGGCGCGGCGGCGCCCGGCGACGGGAATCCGCTGCCCTTCGAACTTCGCCCGATCGAGGGTTTCCCGCGCACCACCAACGACTCGGCGATCGTGCCCGGCGCACTGTACGACCTGCTCGTCGGCCTGCGCGACCGGTACGGCGAGAAGCTGCCGCCGGTCCACATCACCGAGAACGGCGCGAGCTTCGACGGCATCCACGACACCGAACGCATCGACTTCCTGGAAGCGCACGTCCGGTCCGCGCACTCCGCGATAACGGCGGGAGTTGAAGTCCGCGGGTATTTCGTTTGGTCGTTGCTGGACAATTTCGAATGGTCGAAGGGATACGCGCCCCGGTTCGGTCTCGTGCACGTGGACTACGAAACACTGCGCCGCACACCGAAGGACTCCTTCGCCTGGTACCGGAAGCTGGTGCGCTCATGACGGAGACGCGGACCGGCGGATCGCTCACCGAGCCGACCGTCCCCGTGCGGGCGGGCTGGATCAGCCTGCTCTTCGGCGCGAACATCGGGCTGTGGCTGGGGATCTACGCCCCGATCCAGGTGCTGCTGCCCGAACAGGCCGAGCACCTGGACTCCGCGAACAAGGAGCTGGTGTTCGGCATCGTCACCGGCGTCGGCGCGGTGGTCGCCCTGCTCACCAATCCGCTGGTCGGGCTGGCGTCGGACCGGACGCGGTCCCGGTTCGGCCGCAGGCACCCGTGGACGCTGGCCGGTGCGCTGTGCGGCGCGCTCGGGCTGGTGGTACTGGCGCTGGCGCCGAACGTGGTGGTGATGGTCGCCGGCTGGTGCCTGGTGCAGGCCGGGCTCGGCGGCATGCTCGCGACGCTCACCTCCGCCGTGCCGGACCGGGTTCCGGTCGACCAGCGGGCGCGGATCGGCGGGCTGGTCGGCATCAGCCAGATGCTGGGCACGGTGCTCGGCGCCGTGGTGGTGACGGTGCTGGTGACCAGCCTGCCCGGCGGGTACCTGGCCTGCGCGGTGGTCGTGATCGCCGGTGCGCTCGCGTTCGTCCTGCGCACCAGGGATGTCACGGCCGGTGGCGCCGGGAGCCCAGCGGTGAAGTGGCGGACCGCGCTGGCCGAGTTGTGGGTGTCACCGCGGCGGCACCCGGATTTCGCGTGGGCGTGGGGCTGCCACTTCCTGATCAACCTCGGCAACTCGCTCGGCACGTTCTTCCTGCTGTTCTTCCTCAAGGATTCGGTGCACTACCCGGATCCGGACACCGGGCTGCTGATCATGATGGGGCTCTACGGGGTCGCGCTGGTGATCGGCGGGCTCGTGGTCGGGCCGCTGTCCGACCGGACCGGCCGCCGCAAGCCGTTCGTACTCGGCGCGGTGGTGGTGATGGCCGCGGCGGCGGTCGTGCTGGTGCTGTGGCAGACCTGGCCCGCGGCGCTCGCGGCGTCCCCGCTGCTCGGCATCGGGTTCGGCGCCTACTGGGCGGTCGCGCTGGCCATCCTGACCGAGGTGCTGCCCGCCGCGCAGGACCGGGCGAAGGACCTGGGCGTCATCAACATCGCCAACGCGCTGCCGCAGGTGATCGCGCCGCTCGCCGCGACCGTGATCCTCGCGGAGCTGGGCGGCTACCCGGGGCTGTTCACCGCGTCCGCGATCGCGACGCTCGCGGCCGGGGCGCTCATCTTCGGCGTCCGCTCCGTCCGCTGAACATGACTGAGGGCTCCTCCCGGTGGGAGAAGCCCTCAGCTTTGGGCCCGCGGGCCGGTGCCGGTCGGGGGAGGGGAGTGCAACGGCACCGGTCCGCGGAGTCTCGGGGTGGTCAAGGTGCGATCTGCAACTTCGCGGTCAAGACCATGATCAACAAGATAGCGGTGGGACCGGAGTTCCGCTAGGTCTTGCGACCGGGTTTTTCAGATTAATCGCCCAACGGTCAGCCGTTCGCGACCTGCGGTATCAGCGCGTGGCGACCCGTCGACTCGCCCGGCGTTGTACCGCGCGACTGGGCGGGGACACCGGCGCGGCGGCGCGACGGGCGACGCAGGTCCTGCTGCGGTGCCAGCCCGCCGGCGACGAGGTGCTCGTGCGCGACCTGCCACACCGAGCACGGCGCCTTGCAGCGGTGCCACCGGGTGGAGCAGGTGGGGCAGTCACCACGCTCGTCGGGCTCGTGGGCGGTCAGCATCGCGCGCCACCCCTCGGTCAGCCGCGGCAGTTCCGACCGGGCCACCGAGACGAGGGACTGTGCGTCCGCCCTGGTGGCGAGGTCGGCGAGCATGTCGAGGCGTTCCCACACCGCGTTGCGGAGGACCTGCCCAAGGATCTGATCCACGGAAAACTCACCGTCACCTTTCCGCCAGTTTGGCGGCCTCGTTCAACGCCGCCTGCAACTGGCCGAGCTGGCCCGCGGTGAGGCGGGCGGTTTCTCCGGGCGGTCCGACGAGGACCACCTGGTCGTCCTGGACGAGCACGGTGACGCAGCGGTCGCGGTTGATCATGTCGCCGCACTGCACCCGCCACACCAGCTGCCCGCCCTCGTAGCGACGCAACTGCGCGGCACGAGGGTCCGGGGCCGGCATCGCCGACCGGCTCGCGATCGGGGCACCGGCGGGGGCGAAGGAACGCCGGTGGACCTGGGCGCGTGGTGCCGAGATCGAGTTCATGAACTCCACCGCGTCTTCTCCGCTCTGTCGGTCGAACTCGCTGTCCGTGTTCGTCGTAGCTCTGCGTGATCGCGGGGCGTATCCGCTCGGTCACGCCGAACCCGAGAACCAGATTGCGATGAACCGGAGCCGAAGAGAAGGCGAACCGCGGCCACAGCGGCGACCGGGCCGGGGGAGCCGGTGAACGGTCGTCGGAGTTCACCCCGACCTATCAGGGCTCCCCAGGCGACGTTTCGCAGGGTTCAATGGGTGTGCCTACGCTGCGAATCGACGCCCGACGGAAACGGTGAGGGGGCGCAATGGACGCCGGTGACGACACTGAGGCCCGCCAGGGACATCCGATCAGCTCGGATGCCTGGGAGAAGCGGGAGATGCGGGAGGCGCTGGCCGGCCGCGACATCAGTGCGGTGTACCGGAACCTGCGCAAGGAGGGCATCTCCCAGCGTCAGATCGCCGCTCTCACCGGTCAGTCCCAGTCGGAGGTCTCGGAGATCCTCAAGGGTCGTCAGGTCATGGCCTACGACGTGCTCGCCCGGATCGCCGACGGCCTGGGGGTCCCCCGTGGATACATGGGCCTCGCCTACGACGAGGCCACCGAGATTCAGGTCGTCGGCGCCGCCGACGAGCAGCAGGCTGAGGAGGACGAGTCCGTGAAGCGGCGGAACTTCCTCGCGCACGCCGCCCAGGTCACGATGGGGGCGGCCATCCTGGGTTCCTCGCCCAGGGCCTGGGCGGCGAGCCCCGCGAGGACGCCGGCACCCGGCCACATCGGGATGACCGACGTGCGCCAGGTCGAGGCTGCGACCAGAGCGCTGCGAGCGCTCGACTACCAGTACGGCGGCGGGTTCTGCCGCGACGCCGTGGTGGCGCAGCTGTCCTGGGGACAGCAGATGCTCGACTCCTCCGCCGCCAGCCCGGTCCGGTCGCGCCTGTTCGTGGCGCTGGCGGACCTGCACAGCCTGGCGGGTTGGACGTCGTTCGACAGTGGACTGATGGATTCCGCGCGCGGGCACTTCGCCAACGCGCTGGAGCTGGCCAAACAGGGTGACAACGACCACCTGGTCGCCAACATCCTGTACCGGATGGGACGGGTCTACCTGCACCAGGAAGCGCCCAACGACGCGCTCAAACTGTTCCAGCTGGGACAGATCGCGGCGCAGGAATCCGGCTCCGAGCTGGCGATCTCCGTGCTCGCGGCCAACCAGGCGTGGGCCTACGCGATGATGGGCAACGAGGACCAGTCGCTCAAGCTGCTCGGCCTGGCCAAGGACGAGTTCGCCCGCGCCAACGTCGCCGAGGCCGAGGACTGGGTCAAGTTCTTCAACGAGACCGACGTCTACGCGATGATCGGCACCGTCCACACGGTACTGGCGCGTGGCGTCGACACGAAGCACACCCAGTTCGCGATCCCGGCGCTGACCAGGGCGATCGACGCCTACGGCGAGGACATGCAGCGCAGCAAGGTGTTCAACCAGGCCGCGCTGGCCACCAACCACCTCATCGACGGCGACATCGACCACGGCGCGCGCATCGGGCGCTTGGCGCTGGAGTCCGCGGACGGCATCAAGTCGGCCCGGGTGAAGGACCGGATGGTGCCGATGCAGGAAGAGGCGGCGAAGCGGCGCAACAACCCGGATGCCCGCGACCTCAACGAGCGCATCAGCTCGTTCTTCGCCGCTTGAAGATCATGTCAAGGCGGCGTGCGTGGCGGTGCGGGTGGCGGTCCCTCCCACCCGTCACCCACCACCACCCTCAACGGACGCGCTCCGCGCTGATCAAACCCGCGGCGGCGCCGGTTGACGGCCCACAGCAAGCGGCTCCGCCGCTCCGAAACGCAGGATAGGAGTATGCGCACCGTCGCGGACGAGCTGGACGGCCGGTTCACCAAGGCGAAACTGGCCGCCGCGCTCGCCGAGGCGTGTGCACTGCTCGGTCTGGACCACCGTGGCGCCCAGCTGCTGCGCTTCACCAACAACGCCGTCTACGAGCTGGCAGGCGCGCCGGTGGTGATGCGGATCGTCGGGTCGCGGACGCTGCGGCACCGGGTGTCCAAGGTGGTCGGGGTGGCGCGCTACTTCGAGGCGCACGACGTGCCGGCGATCCGCCTCCTGCCGGGCGTGGACCAGCCGATCCACGTCGGCGAGCACGTCGTCACCGCGTGGGTCCGCGTCCCGGCCGGTGAGCGCCGCGCGACGGCCGCCGACCTGGGCAGGCTCCTGCGCAAGGTGCACAGCCTGCCCGCGCCGGACGGGCTCGGCGAGTGGGCGCCGCTCGCGGACGTCCGGGCGCGGGTGGCCGACGCCGAGGAGCTGGACCCGGACGACCGCCGGTTCCTGCTGCGGCGCAGCGCGGAGGTCGAGGCGGCGCTCGGCGAACTGGACTTCCCGCTGGAGAAGTGCCTGGTTCACGGCGACGCGCACCCGGGCAACGTGATCGTCGGCCCGGACGGGCCGGTGCTGTGCGACTTCGACTCGGCCTGCGTCGGCCCACCGGAATGGGACCTCACGCCGCTGGCCGTGGGCCGCGAACGGTTCGGGGACCCGGCGGGCCGCTACCGCATGCTCGCCGACACCTACGGCTTCGACGTGACCCGCTGGGACGGGTTCGCCGTGCTGCGGGCCGCCCGTGAGCTCAAGCTCGTGACCAGCGTCCTGCCGATCCTGCGCAGCCACCCGCACGTCCGCGGCGAGCTGCGCCGCCGCCTCGGCGACCTCCGCTCGGGCCGCGCGGACACCGGCTGGGCCCGGTACCGCTAGTCCACATAGTGGGATCGGGGCGGACATTTACCGACTGTTGGTGACCGCTCGTCGTATGCGCCAAGTCCTGTGCGGACCGTAGGAAATTCGGCCCAGCTAGTCACCCCGCTTGGATTAATCGTTCATCCCGGCGTGCAACTTGCAGCTACGGACGGTCAACTGACCGGGGCGCGGGTGAGGACGACGGCGAAACCGAACGCCAGCCCCATCACGGTCAGCTCGAGCGTCGCCCAGGTCGCGAGCGCGGTCCACTCGTGCCGCACGATCCGCGGCATCAGCTTCCACCGCACCATCGCGCCGAGCACCGCGACGCCGCCGGCGCAGACGACCTTGAGCACGACGAGCTGACCGTAGGGCGTGGTGAACAACGCGGTGGCGAGGTCGATCGTGGGGTTGAGCAGCAGCTCCACGACCGCGTTGAACAGCCCGGTCGCCACCACCAGCACCAGGCACAACGTGGCCAGCTTGGAGAACCGCGGCAGGGCGTGCGCGAGCAGCGTCCGGTTGCCCGCGAGCAGCACGACCATCGCACCGAGGCCGCCGGTCCACGCGACCGCGCCCATGACGTGCAGCTCCATCGAGATCATCGTGTAGTCGTGGTAGTCCCAGTTCGCCGCGTGCCCGGTGACCGGCAGGGGCAGCAGGGCGAACAGGCCGAGCCCGACGCGTACCTCGGCGGGCACCTTCTCGCCGTGCCGCAGCGTCAGCACGCCCAGCCCGACCTGGACCAGGGCGAGCACGGCGACGACGAGCAGCGCCTTGCCCGCGCCGACCTCCACGACGTAGGCCCAGATGTCGGCCGCGCTCACCGTGGCCGCCCGCGGCCGGTACTCGGCGGTCTGCAGGACGAGCGTGACCAGCGCGGACATCGTCCAGACCAGTGACGCGGCGAGCGCGATCGGCCGTGCCCGCCGCATGATCGGCTCGGTGAGCTTCGGCCGGTCGTACCCGGCCAGCACCGACAGCAGTGCCAGCCCGATCGTCGTCACCGCCGACAGATCGAGCAGCACGCGGACGACCGGGATGGCCACCGAGACCACCTCGCTGACCTCCGCCACACCCGGCACCGGGGCGGTGGCGGTCAGGGCGACACCGATCAGCGCACCGGCCAGAGCGGCGGTGACGAGAGCGACGATCGCCTGGTAACGGACCTGCGAGGTGGTCCCGGTGGTCGTCACGCCTTGTCCCTGCCCATTCTCAAAGCGAGCGTCAGCCCGATCGCGAGAAGAACCACCGCGCCGAGGATCCACACCCACACCGGGACCCCGCCACCGGACTCGGCGGCGGGCCGCGCCGTGTCGGCCGCGGACGCGGCACTGGCCGAAGCCGGGGTGCCGGTGCCCGCCTTGGTGAGGGTGAACGGGATCTCGCCGGTCACCGGGTGCCCGTCCGCGGACAGGATCCGGTAGCCGATCTGGTACTGCCCGGCCGGGCCGAGCGGCCGCACGGCGACGGAGACGACGTTGCTGGTGATCTGCACCTCGCCCTCGGCCCACTGCGTGCCGCCGGGTCCGATCACCGAGATCTGGTTGACGTCGCCGCCCTGCACCGGCGCGTCGAAGGTCAGGGTGACCTTCGACGGGCCGGTTTCGAGCGCGGCGTCCTTGGCCGGATCGGAGGAGGTCAGCACGTTGTGCGCGAGGGCGGGGGTGGCGGTGACGACCATCGCCACCAGCGCGGCGACGAGCGTGACGAGCAGGCGGCGCATTACTTCGACGCCTTCCGTCCGCGCAGCACCGCACCGGCCCCGACACCGAGGCCGAGCGCGCCGACGACCAGTCCGGCGCCGCCGAGCCAGCGTGCGGTGTCGTCGGTGGAGTCCGCCGGCGCGGTGGCCGTGGCCGAGGTGGTCATCGCGCCGTGCGAGTCACCGGAGGCCGACGCCGCGGTCAGGGACACGGTCGGCGCCGGGTGCTCCGGCTCCTCCGCGCCGGCGGCCTGGACCTGGTCCCACGCGACGACCTTGCCGTCGTCGTAGGTCTGGATCGCGGGCAGCACCAGCTCGTCGGCCTTGGGCAGCGATCCCGCGGTGATGTCGAAGTCCTGGTACTGGGTCTCGCCCGGTCCGATCTTCGTGCCCGGCTGGGCGGTGAAGACGATCTTCGTGACCGCCTCGGTGACGTCCAGGTCCTTGCCGTTCTTCACCGGCGAGGGCAGCGGGGTCTTGGTGACCTCCGCCGTCCAGCCGGGGATGGGCTGGTAGCGCACCGAGCTGATCGCGTACTCCGGCTTGAAGTCGATCTCCAGCTTGACGGTGGCGGCGGTCTCCTCCTCGTTCGGCACGCGGAAGGTGATCGCCCCGTAGCCGCCCTGCTGCGGTTCCGAGCCGAGGACGTTGGCCGTGACGTGCGCGGACGCGACGCCGGTGCCGAGCAGCCCGGCGATCCCGACGGTGCCGGCCAGCACGAGGCCACGGCGGATGACGGCAGTGTTCATGGTGGGAATGCTCCTGAAAAAGATGAGGTCAGCGGATTCCGCTGGGGTGAAGGGTGAGGTGCGCCGGGCGCGCGGGCGGGCCGCGCCTCGCGTGCATGCGGGTCAGCAGCACCGACACCTGGAGCGCGCCGGGCGCCGGAGCGGGCGCGGCGCGTGGTGGCGATGGTGTCCGGGCGCCTCCGAAGACGGCAGGCAGCAGCAGGGCCAGCCGGGTGGCCGCCACCTGCAGCAGCGCTTCGGCGTGGGCCAGGACCAGCGCGGTCACCACGGTCGCGCTGACGTGCGCGGTGGTCATCGCGACGGGCATCGAGTCCGCGTGCGGCATCAGCTCGTCGAGCACGACGTGCATCAGCAGCTGGGCGGCGCCGAGGACGGTGAGCACGCCGAGCGGTCCGCGGGTGCGGTCGGCGAGCGCGGTCCCGGTCCAGCCGACCAGCGCGACGAGCAGCAGCGTGAGCGCGGTGTCCGGCAGGCCGCCGTGGGCGAGCGCGTGCGCGCTGACGGCGAGGCCGCCGGAGGTGAAGGCGAGCAGGATTCCGCGCACGCGGCGTAACGCAGCGTGCTGACCCTGTCGCTTCTTCACCGACCCAGGGTAGGAGACAGCGGGTGATCAGGGCGACGGCGTCCCGTGTGGTGAACGCAACGGGACGGCGACATGCCCGAAAAAGCTGACGAATGGTTATCTGCGCTGGTCACCGGGTATCCAAACGGGTCAGATCAGGCGTGTTCGCCAGTGTCGGTAGTTGAGACTTTCATGTTTTTCGGGAACGGTGGTCGGGCCATCGTGGCAACGCTCTCGGCCTAGGGGTCCGCGCCGAAGTCGTCACCTGCGGTACCCCTGGGCCCTTTTCGCTAGGCCGAACGAGTGAACAGAGATCGGGAGGAGGCGGCCGCAGGGCATGAACCTGTTCGAGTACGTGGCCGATCGCTGGAGCAGGCTCGGGCTGCAGGCCTGGCTCCACGTGAGTGCCGTGGTGCAGTGCACCATCATCGCCGCCGTCATCGGCGTGCTGATCGGAATCGCGGTCTACCGCAGCCCCATCGGATCGGCACTGGCCACCGCGCTGGCCAGCACCGTCCTGACCATCCCGTCGTTCGCGCTGATCGGGTTGCTGATCCCGGTCGTCGGCCTCGGGGTCGCGCCCAGCGTGATCCCGCTCGTGCTCTACGCGCTGCTGCCGATCGTGCGCAACACCATCGTCGGGCTGTCCGGGGTCGATCCCGCCGTCACCGACGCGGCCAAGGGCATCGGCATGAACCGGTTCGGCGTGCTCACCCGCGTCGAGCTGCGCCTGGCCTGGCCCGCGATCCTCGCGGGCATGCGGGTGGCGACCCAGATGCTGATGGGCATCGCGGTCATCGCCGCCTACGCCAAGGGGCCTGGCCTCGGATCCGAGGTGTTCGCCGGGCTGACCAACGCGGGCAGCACCAACTCCATGAACCAGGCCCTCGCCGGCACGCTCGGCGTCGTCGTCCTCGCCCTGATCCTCGACGGCATCTACGTCCTGATCGCCCGCTTCACCGTTTCCAGGGGTGTCCGTGTCTGAAACCATCGAATCTTCCGCCAAGGCGGCCTCCGACGCGCTGTCCGGCGTCGAGATCCAGCTGGAGAACGTCACCAAGCGCTATCCCGGCTCGAAGGAACCGGCGGTGGACGGCGTCACGATGACCATCCCCGCCGGGAAGATCGTGATCCTGGTCGGCCCGTCCGGCTGCGGCAAGACCACCACGATGCGCATGATCAACCGGCTGATCGAGCCCACCGCGGGCCGCATCACGATCGGCGGCGAGGACGCGCTCAGCCTCAACCCGGACCGCCTGCGCCGCAAGGTCGGCTACGCGATCCAGCAGGCAGGTCTGTTCCCGCACTTCACGGTGGCGCAGAACATCGCGGTCGTGCCGGGCCTGCTCGGGTGGGACAAGAAGAAGATCAGCGACCGCGTCGACGAGATGCTCGACCTGGTCGGGCTCGACCCCGCGCAGTTCCACGGCCGCTACCCGCGCCAGCTCTCCGGCGGGCAGCAGCAGCGTGTCGGCGTGGCCCGCGCGCTCGCCGCCGACCCGCCGGTGCTGCTGATGGACGAGCCGTTCGGCGCGGTCGACCCCATCACCCGCGGCAACCTGCAGGACGAGCTGCTGCGGCTGCAGTCCGAGCTGGGCAAGACGATCGTGTTCGTGACGCACGACTTCGACGAGGCCGTGAAGCTCGGCGACAAGATCGCGGTGCTGGGCAACCAGTCGAAGATCCTGCAGTACGACACCCCGGACGCGATCCTGGCCAACCCGGCCGACGACACGGTCGCCGGGTTCGTCGGGGCGGGGGCCTCGCTCAAGCAGCTCACCCTGCTGCGCGTGCGTGACGTCGAGCTGCGGCAGGACACCGTGACCGCCTCGTTCGGCGACGACGTCGCAGCGGTGCGGCAGCAGATGACCGAGCAGCGCCGCACCTACGCGCTGGTGCTCGACCGCCGCCGTCGCCCGTCGCGCTGGGTGCACGTGCGCGACCTCGCCGCCGCGACCTCGCTGGAGCGCGCGGGCAAGCCGATCGGCGACTTCGTCAGCCTGCAGTCGACGCTGCAGGACGCGCTGGAGGCGATGCTGGTCGAGGGCGGCGGCGTGCCGGTCACCGGTGCCCGCGGCGAGTTCGCCGGGATGATCGAGCTGGACACCGTGATGGCGACGATCCAGCGCCTGCGCGAGGAACACTCCGACGACGGGGGTCAGTCGTGACCACGACCGTCGACAGGGGGTTCACCACCGAATCCGGGTCGCGGCGGGCGGAACGGGTCCGGCTGCTGGTGCAGCCCGCGGTGGTCGTGGTGGTCGTCGCCGCGGTCCTGATCTGGGCGCTGACCAGGGACAACGATGCGATCGAGGCGGAGAACCTCAACGCCGCCCGGTTGCTGGACGCCACCTGGCAGCACCTGCTGCTCACGGTCGCCGTCGCGGCCATCGTGGTCGTCGTCGCCGTGCCGCTGGGCGCGATGCTGACCCGCAAATGGGCCCGCCCGGTCGCACCGGTGTTCCTGACGATCGCCAACATCGGCCAGGCCGCGCCCGCGCTCGGCGTCATCGTGCTGTTCTTCCTGTGGACCGAATGGGACGGGTTCTGGGTCGCGGTCCTGCCGATCGCGTTCTACTCGCTGCTGCCGGTGCTGCGGAACACGATCGTCGGCATCAACCAGGTCGACCCGGCGCTCACCGACGCGGGCCGCGGGATCGGCATGTCCGGTAGCGCGGTGCTGCTGCGCATCGAGATGCCGCTCGCGGTGCCGCTGATCCTCGCCGGGCTGCGAACGTCGCTGGTGCTCGCGGTCGGCACGGCGACGCTGGCGTTCTTCGTCAACGGCGGCGGGCTCGGCGAGCTGATCGACACCGGGTACAAGCTCAACCGCATGCCCGTGCTGGTGACCGGCGCGATCCTGGCGGTCGGCCTCGCGCTGCTGATCGACTGGCTCGGCGCGATCATGGAACGCATTTTCGGACCGAGGGGGCTGTCGTGAAGCACCGGCTCAAGGCGGTTTTCGGGGCCGCGCTGCTGACGACGTCGCTGACCGCCTGCGGCCTGGACGTCAACGCGTCGCTGCCCTATGACGTGGAGCCAGGGACGATCAAACCGGTGCCGAGCCTGGAGGGCCTGGACGTCGCGGTCGGGTCGAAGGACTTCACCGAGAACATCATCCTGGGCTACATGGCCGAGCTGGCGTTGTCCGCCGCGGGCGCGGACATCACCGACCTGACCAACATCAGCGGCTCGAACTCCGCGCGGCAGGCCCTGATGAACGGGCAGATCGACATCTCGTGGGAGTACACCGGCACCGCGTGGATCTCCTACCAGGGCAACACCGAGCCCATCCCGGACGAGAAGGCCCAGTTCGACGCGACGAAGGCGGCCGACGAGAAGCAGTTCGGGATCACCTGGCTCGACTACTCGCCGGTGAACAACACCTATGCCTTCGCCACTACCGAGGCGTACGCGCAGCAGCACAACCTGCGGTCCAATTCGGACATGACGGAGTTCCTGAAGCAGCACCCGGAACAGGCGGTCTTCTGCGTGGAGACGGAGTTCGCGAGCCGTCAGGACGGGATGCCCGGCGTGCAGCGGACGTACGGGTTCCCGGCCACGGACGTCAAGACGTTCGGCACCGGCGCCATCTACGCCGCGGTGGCCAGCGGCACCTGCAACTTCGGTGAGATCTTCACGACCGACGGCCGCATCGCGGGCCTGAACCTGCGCGTCCTCGCCGACGACAAGCGGTTCTTCCCGCAGTACAACGCGGCGGCGACGATGAAGAAGGAGTTCCTGGACGCCCACCCGGCCGTGCGCGGGGTGCTCGAACCGATCGCCAAGTCGCTGGACAACCAGCAGATGATCGAACTGTGCAAACAGGTCGACGTCGACGGCAAGGACGCGGGCGAGGTCGCCCGCGACTGGATGATCTCCAAGGGCTTCATCAAGTAGCTAGACACCCAGGCGCTGGAGCAGACCGCTCTCGATCTGCTCCAGCTCCTTCGCCACCGCCTGGTGGGCGGCCTTGCGGCGGGACGCGGGCATGCGTTCCGCCGCACGGACCGCGGCGGTCAGCTGTTCGAGCGTCGCCTGCGAGTCCTTCGCGAAGCGCACGTCGTCCTCGCTCGCGCGCTCGGACTTGCGGACCTCGGCCAGCGCCTCGGAGGTGCCCGCGACACGCGCGAGCAGGTGCGCGCCGCGGCCGGTGAACTCGGTCAGCTGGTCGATCGGCACACCGAGACGTTTCGCCTGGTAGTGGTCGTAGGCGTCGCGGACCGCGCTCGCCGCCTTGACCGCGAGCGGGGCCAGCGCGGGAGCGACAGCGGGGACCACGATCTTCGCCACCGCGACCGCGTTCTTGGCCTTCTTCGGCGTGATGCCCGTCTCGGCCGGCGTCTGGGTCTTCTTGCGAGCCATGGGCTGAATGTAGCGGCACGCACAAGCAGGGGCATGTCCGACACGTAATGCGGCGGTCACACTGGGCGCAAAACTGTCGGAGGGGCCTTCTACAGTGGGTGGTATGGAACCTGAGGTGCTGCTCGAAGCCGGCGCGGTCAGCCGCTGCCGTCGTCGTGTGCACCTCGAACACGACCCCGCGATGCGTGGCGTGGAGCTGGCCCCGCCGGATCCGGCCGCCGAGCAGCGCATCGCCGACGCGGCGGCCCACCGGGCGGAGATCCGGCAGCGGCTGGTCGCGGCCAACCCGGGCGCGAGCTGGGTGGTCGTCGACCGCGAGCTGCCCGCCGCCGAGCGCGTGGCCGCCACGCAGCAGGCGATCGTGCAGTCCGTCGACTACATCTGGGGCGCGCTGCTGCCCGCCGACCGGGCCGGGCACCGCCGGGGCGGGTCCGAGCTGCTGGTGCGGGACGGCGCCGGTTACCTGCCGGTGCTGGTGGTCCGCCACCGCATCACGGATCCGGGCGCGGGCGCGGTCACCACGCCGCCGCACGACCTGGACCCGCGCCACGCGATCCCGGATCCGTCCCGCAAGGTGCGCTCACACCCGCGTGACCAGATGCGGCTGGCGCATCTGCGCCGGATGCTGGAGGCGCACGGCCTGGCGGCCGAGCGGCTGGTGGGCGGCGTCATCGGCCTGGACGCCGACGTGGTGCTGTGGCACGACCTGACCGCGGCCACCTGGCCGGACGGCCGCACCGCGCTCACCGAGTACGACCTGCGGTTCGCCGACCGGCTCGCGATCGCCGAATCCGCCCGCACCGGTGGTCCCGCGCTGGCCGAGCCGTCCCGGGTGCTGGAATGCCGCTCGTGCCCGTGGTGGCCGACGTGCGAGGTCGAGCTGACCGCCGCCCGCGACGTGAGCCTGGTCGTGCGCGGCGAGGACGCGATGGAGCTGCGCAGGGCCGGGGTGTCCACAGTAGATAAGCTGGCCGCGCTGGACCCGCACGACGAGCCACCGATCATCTGGACGTCGGGCCCGTTCGGGGACGCGGTCGCGCTGGCCCGTGCCTGGCTGGCGGACCTGACGGTGGTGCGCCGCGTGCAGCGGGTGGAGGTGCCCCGCGCGGACGTCGAGGTCGACATCGACATGGAGTCCTTCGGCGAGTCGGGTGCCTACCTGTGGGGATGCCTGCTCAGCGGCGCGGACATCGGGGAGGCGCAGGGTTATCGCGCGTTCGTGACGTGGGATCCGCTGCCCACGGGTGATGAGGCCCGGTCGTTCACGGAGTTCTGGACCTGGCTGCGTGACGTGCGATCGCGGACACTGGCGGCGGGCCTGACCTTCCGTGCCTACTGCTACAACGCGATGGCCGAAAACAGGTGGCTCTTCGGTTCGGTCGAGCGTTTCGGCGATTTCCCCGGCATGCCCCCGAAGAGCGAGATCCAGTCCTTTGTGGATTCGGAAGAGTGGGTCGATCTGTTCCGCAGCGTGTCCGACCAGTTCCTGTGCTCACGCGGCAAGGGCCTCAAGGTGGTGGCCCCGGTGGCCGGTTTCAGCTGGCGCGACCCGGAAGCGGGCGGCGAAGCCTCCATGCGCTGGTACCGCCAGGCGGTCGGCCTGGACGGCTCGCTTCCCGACGAGTCGCAGCGGACCCGCCTGCTGCGCTACAACGAGGACGACGTGCGAGCCACCCATGCGCTGCGCCACTGGATGACCGACACGGCCAACAGCATTCCGTTCATGGGCGACCTGTAGGCAGCAGCAACACCCGAGCTGGCTGGTCATCCCGGGGTCTGCCCGTCCGGCGAGTCGGTCACCTGAGGTCCGGGCACGTCTTGGTTGGCTTGCGTTGGCGGGCGACGGTTCTGAATCTCCTCAACCCTCTTTGGTCAGCTTCACGTACTCGCTGACGTAAGTCGCCGCGTGGAGCATGGCCAGGGCTTGTGCGGTGAGTTTCCGGTGCCAGTCGCCGAGAGCCCGCGCGAGTGGTTCGCTGCCGCCCGCCGTGTGAATCTGCCGGATGACGCCGGCGATGTGGTCCAGCAGGTAGCCCCCGCGTCGGAGCAGGTGGGTCAGTTCGGCGTCGCGGATGTCGGGCGCCTGGTAGGTGCGGTAAGCGGTCGTCGGATCGCGGGTGGGGGTCAGGATGCCCGCCTGTTCCCAGTTGCGCAGCGTTGCCGGAGTGACTCGCAGACGGCGGGCCAGCTCGCCGATGGTCAGCGAATCCCGGGGCGAGCGGGACGGGACGGGCGCCGCGGTCAGGTGATCGATCGCGTCGCGCACGGAGTCGAGGGTTTCGCGGTCCTGCAGCAGTCGGCTGTGGCCGCGATCGATGAGCATCAGCGCGTGATCCACCCGGCCGTCGTTGAGCGCGCTCATGATTTGACCGCTCCCGGCGTGCCCGTAGGCCGGGATGAGTGCGAGGAACGTGCGCAGTGCGGCGGCATGGGCCTTCGTGTAGACCCGGTAACCACTCGGGGTGCGGTCGGCGGGTGGGAGGAAGCCGTCCCGCTCGTAGTTGCGCACCGCCTGCGTCGAGATGCCGTGTTCACGCGCGAGGTCCGAGGGTTTCACCGGTTGAGACTTTACCCGGCGATCCTGCCCCGAAGCCGGGAGAAGTTTCCACTGGTGTTTCAAATATACGATTGAGACACATGAGTCAGGACATTCGGCAACTCGTCACCCCCTCCACGGAGCTGCTGGCCTTCGGTGAACCGACCCACCTGGAACCGGCCTTCGCCGACCTTCGCAACGACCTGTTCGCGCGGCTCGCCGGGCACGGGTTCGCCTCGATCGCCCTGGAAACCGACCGGGTCGCCGCGCTCGTCGTGAACGACTTCGTCCAGAACGGCGTGGGAACCCACGAAAAGGTGATGCGCGAGGGCTTCTCACACACCTTCGGGCAACTCGACACCAACCGGCGGCTGGTCGCGTGGATGCGCGAGTACAACGAGAACCGTCCGCCGGAGGAACGGCTGGCGTTCCACGGTTTCGACATCCCCACCGAGACGATGAGCGCACCCAGCCCCCGCACCTACCTCGAACACGGACGTGACTACCTGGGCGTCGACCTCGACATCGCGGGGCTCGCCGGAGAGGACGGCCGGTGGAGCCGCACGGAAGCGATCATGGACCCGGCACGGTCGGCAGGCCGCACCGCCGAGGCGGACCGCCTGCGGGCGCTCGCCGACGACCTGCTCATCCAGCTCGGCGCCCGCGCCCCCGAGCTGATCGCGGCGACGTCCCGCGCCGGGTGGTTCGAGGCCAGGACACACCTCACCGCCGGGCTCGCCCTGCTGCGTTACCACGCACAGGCGGCCGAGGACATCGACGGCACCACCCGCTGGAACCGCCTGTGCGCGATCCGGGACGCGGTCATGGCCCAGAACCTCTTCGACATCCGCGACATCGAGGCGGACCGGGGCGTGACCCTGGTGTTCGCCCACAACCGGCACCTGCAGCGGAACAGAAGCCGCATGCGCATGGGGCCGATGGACATGGAGTGGTACAGCGCGGGCGCTATCGTCGCGGCGGTGGCCGCGCACCGCTACACGTTCGTCGCGGGCAGCCTGGGCCGCAGCGAGACCATCGAGCTGCGTGAACCGCGCCCGGAGACCTACGAGGGCCTGCTGCAGCGCCGGATCGGCACCTGGGGTCTGGCCGCACCGGCGACGATCCCGCCCGCCGAAGTGCGGGCCGACCCCACCCCGATGCAGGGCTACTTCCCGCTGGACCAGGAAACCGTCGACGGCGCCGACGCGATCCTGCACGTCAGCGCCGCCTGAGCCGCGACCGGGGCCGCCGACCGGCGGCCCCGGCCCGCGATCAGCGCGGCGCCATCCGCAGGGAGCCGTCCATGCGGATGACCTCGCCGTTGAGGTAGTCGTGCTCGACGATGTTCACCGCGAGCCGCGCGTACTCGTCGGGACGGCCGAGTCGCTTCGGGAACGGCACTCCCGCGGCCAGACCGGCGCGGAACTCCTCGGAAACCGTGGCCAGCATCGGGGTGTCGATGATTCCCGGCGCGATCGTCATGACGCGGATGCCCTGCGACGCCAGGTCCCGCGCGGCCGGCAGCGTCAGCCCGGCGACGCCGCCCTTCGACGCCGCGTACGCGGCCTGCCCGATCTGCCCGTCGAAGGCGGCGACCGAAGCGGTGTTCACGACCACGCCGCGCGCGCCGTCCTCCAGCGGCTCGGTCTTCGCGATCGCCTCGGCCGCCAGCGTCGTCACGGTGAACGTGCCGATCAGGTTGATCTCCACGACCTTCCGGAACAGGTTCAGATCGTGCGTGCCCTTCTTGGACAGGATCCGGGCGGACGGCCCGATGCCGGCGCAGTTCACGACCACCCGCAGCGGCACCGGCGCACCCGCGGCCTGCTCGACGGCCGCCGCGACCTGCTCACCGTCGGTCACGTCCGCCTCGACGTAGGTGACGCCCTCGACCTTCTCCGCCTTCTCGATCCCGGCTGCCAGGTCGATGGCGAACACGTGCGCGCCCCGCTCGGCCAGCGCCTTCGCCGTCGCGCCGCCGAGGCCCGACGCGCCGCCGGTGACGATCGCCGCCGTGTCCTTGATCTGCATGGATGGGTCCTTCCGTGGCCGGCCGGTCTGCTCTGCCACCGAGGTTAACGCTCGTTCGCCCGCGCCCGCCGTGGCCCTCCTCACCCGTAGCGCGACGTATTCGGCGAGGACGACTTCCGTTAGGACTGCGGTCAACTCGGGCTGTCACCGTCGGCTCCATGAGCGGAGCTCGCATCGTCGTGATCGGCACGGGATACGTCGGACTGACCACCGGCGCCTGCCTCGCCGCCCTCGGACACCAGGTGACCTGCGTGGACGTGGACGACGTCAAGGTCGCCAGGCTCGCCGCGGGGCGGGTGGACATCCTCGAACCCGGCTTGGAGGAACTGGTCACCCGCGGGCTCGCCGCGAGAAGGCTGCGGTTCGTCGTCGGATCCCGCGACGCCGTCGCCGGTGCCGGCGCGGTCTACCTGTGCGTGCCGACGCCGATGGGCGCGGGCGGGGCCGCCGACCTGCGTGCCGTCGAAGCGGTGATCGCCGAGATCGCCGACATCCTGCCCGCAGGCTGCGCGGTGGTCACCAAGTCGACCGTCCCGGTCGGCACCGCCCAGCGCATCCGCGCCCTGCTCGGCCGCGACGACGTGCCGGTGGTCGCGAACCCCGAGTTCCTGCGCGAGGGCACCGCCGTCGAGGACTTCATGCACCCGGACCGGATCGTCGTCGGCTCCGACGACGAGTCCGCCGCGCGCCGCATCGCCGACCTCTACCGCGACCTGTCCGCGCCGAGCGTCGTCACCGACGCCGCGAGCGCCGAGCTGGTCAAGTACGCGGCCAACTGCTTCCTCGCGATGAAGCTGTCCTACGTCAACGCGATCGCCGAACTGTGCGACCGGCTCGGCGCGGACATCGTGTCGGTGACCGAGGGGATGGGCTACGACCGGCGCATCGGGCGCTCGTTCCTCAAGCCCGGCCCCGGCTGGGGCGGGTCGTGCCTGCCCAAGGACACGCATGCGCTGGTGCAGGTCGCCGAATCGGTCGGGTTCGACTTCTCGCTGCTGACCGCCGCGATCGTGGAGAACATCGCGCAACGCGACCGGATCGTCGCGAAGATCGCCGGTGCCGTCGGCGGCAGCCTCGCCGGGGCGCGGATCGGCGTGCTCGGGCTGGCGTTCAAGGCAGGCACCAACGACCTGCGCGACTCGCCCGCCCTGTCCGTCACCGCGATGCTCGCCGCGCACGGTGCGGAGGTCACGGCCTACGACCCGGCGGTCCGCGAGGCGCTGCCCGGCATGACGGTGGTCGACGACCCGTACCAGGTGGCCAAGGACGCCGACGCGATCGTGGTGCTGACCGAGTGGGCCGAGTTCACCAAGCTGGACTGGGGCTACACGGCGGACCTGATGCAGGGCGACGGGGTCGTGGACACGCGGAACCTGCTGGAGCCACGGACCATCATGGACGCCGGACTGTCCTATGTGGGCCTCGGCCGTTCCCGCCCGGCCCGCGTCGCCCTGCGGAGCTGAGTCACGGCTGCCAGAGCCAGAATTCGATGCCCTGGTTGTCGGTGCAGTCGGCCGTGAGCCCGTAGGGCTTGCGGTCGACTTCGCTGACCTGACCGCCCGCGGCGCGCACCCGCTCCACCGCGGCGTCGACGTCGTCCACGGCGTACATCAGTTTCCAGCCCACCTGGTGCGGCCCGCCCCACAGGCCACCTTCCAGGCCCGGCCCCTCGAACCGCCAGGCACCCTCGACGCTGCCGCGGGAGAACTGCCAGCCCAGCACCGACCCGTAGAACGACTTGGCGAGTTCGTCGTCCGGGACCTGGAACGTGAAGTAGATGGCCTGCCCGTGACGCGCGGTGTCCGGTCCGCTGGCCCGGACCGGGGCCTGCGTGATCTGCCAGCGCTGGCCGAACGGATCGCGGATGCTGCCGGACAGCCCGTTCCCGCGGTCTTCGACCGGGGTGAGCAGCTCGGCGCCCCGCTCGACCGCCCGGTCGACCGTGCCCTGAACGTCGGGCATCTCGACGAGGACGCTCGCACCGCCGGTGGCGCTCACGTGCCCGGCTTCCGGGAACTCCTCGGCCAGCATCAGGACGCTGTCGCCGATCGCGAGTTCGGCGTGCCCGATCCGGCCGTCGGGCATGGTGATCGGGTCGGCCCGGCGCTGGGCATCGAAGACGTCGACGTAGAAGTCCAGCGCCCGCCGCGCGTCAGACACGGCGAGGTACGGGGTCAGTGAGTGCAGTTCCGCCCGTGCGGGCGCGTCCGTGCTGGTCATTTCTCCTCCGTTCAGTACCGCGCGGCGCAGTCGCTCGCGCAGGTCGACGGCGAACCGCGGATCCGGGTCGACCGGCTCGGCCGGGGCGCGGAGTGCGTCGAAGCGGTCAGTCATCACGCACCTCCTTCTCCCGGTAGACGGCCCGGAACGCGGACCGCGCCCGGACCAGCAGTGCCTCGGTGGCGTGGACGGTCCGGCCCAGCACGCCGGCGACCTCCGGGACGCGCAACCCGTCCAGGTACCGCAGCGTCAGCGCGGCCCGGTGGTGGGCGCCCAGCTCCGCGAGCACCTCGCGGGTCACCAGCGCGTCCAGTTCGGCGTCCCACGGGTCGACCGTGTCCGGTTCCGCTTCGTGCACCACGCGCAGTCCACGCTCCTCGCGTTCCCGGCGCCGCCAGTGGTCGACCAGTTTGTGCCGGGCGACCCCGATGAGCCACGGCGTGCTCACCGGTGTGGCGCCCGGACGGCGGCACGCGCTGACGGCACCCAGGAACGTCTCCGAGGTCAGTTCCTCGGCGACGCTCCGATCGCCGCAGCGCGCGAGCAGGTAGCCGTACACCTCCGGCAGCGCCGACTCGTACAGTTCGAGCAGCGCGAACGCCGGGTCCGGTCGTACCCGCGGTTCGCTCACATCCCCATCGTCGTCCGGGAGCGCGGTTCTCCGACGCCCTCCGCGGAATTTTTCAGCCGCGCGGGTCCGGCAGCCGCCGCGCGGCGAGCGCGATTCCTGCTGCGTGGTGGTCAGCATCCCGCTGCCCGCGCCCGCGCTCCCGGCGGGCACCCGCGACAGGATGACGCGGAACAGCGTCGGACCGGTCAGGCCCTGCCCGGCGCCGACGACGATGGTGTTGCGGCCGATTCGCGTCACCAGCGAGCTGCTGACCAGGGACATCACCAGGAACGCGAGCGCCATCGGGGTCAGCGCGAGCCCCGAGTCGAGCGGGCCGAGGTGCAGGCCGTCCTGCAGGGTGAGCGCGGAGACGAGCAGGAACCCGCCGAAGCCGAGGAAGAACGGCACCGCGACGCCCAGCCCGCGGCGCATGCTCGGTATCCGGACCACCGACGGCGGCAGCAGCGGCGTCACGCCCCGCGCCTCCAGCCGCCGTTCGACGACGACGAACGACGGCGCCGCGACCGGGAAGGCGGCGAGCAGTACCCAGCACCACACCGGCCAGCCCAGCGCGCGGCCCTCCGGCAGCAGGCGGCGCGCCAGTACCAGTCCGAGCAGCCCGATCGGGACGTTGACCAGGAAGATCGGGCGCCATCCGCTGCCGGCCAGGTCCGCGGACACCAGGACACCGCCGAGGAACTGGCTGACGACCATGGCGATGCCGCCGGTTGCGCCGTAGTAGCCGAGCGTGCGGGAACGCCGCTCACCGCTCGTGGTGGCCCGGATGATCGACAGCACCTGCAGCACCATCAGCGCGGCCGCGGCGCGGTTCAGCGACTGGGAGGAAGGGACGCCGCGCACGGTCGCGCAGTTCCGCGCCGCGGTGGCCGAGCACATCGGCGAGCCGAGCTGGAAGGGGCTGGTCAAGCGGCTGCGGCAGGAGTCGCCGGAGTTCGCGGAGCTGGGGAACCAGCACGAGGTCCAGCCGATGCGCAACCTCACGAAGCGCTTTCTGCACCCGGACGCCGGGCTGCTCGCCTTCGAGTACACGCACCTGTGGTTCGGGCGCCGCTCGGAGATCCGGCTGACCACCTACGTGCCCGCCGACAGCGAAACGGCGTCGAAGCTCGCTGCTCGCTGACCTGGCGGAACCGCTTCCGGGGTGAGATACGTCATACTCTCGGCAGCTTTTTCCGCGAGGGGGACGCATGACCGAGGCCAATCCGCTGGTTGCTCAGGCTCAGTCGACGACGACCGGGGTTACCGGGATCGGGATTGTGGAGTCGGCGCAGGATTTGTCCAATGGGGTGAAGGACGGGTCGTGGGTCGAGGGTGGTCTCGGGGCGCTGGGTGTGGGTCTCGAAGTGTTGTCGATGGTGATCGATCCGTTGGGGACGTTGGCCCAGTACGGGGTGGCGTGGTTGATCGAGCATGTGCGGCCGTTGAAGGAGGCGTTGGACTGGTTGGCGGGTGATCCGCCGGTGATCCAGTCGTTTTCGGATACGTGGGCGAATGTGGCGGCCGAGGTGGGCACGGTCGCGGGGGATCTGGGCAATGAGGTGAGCAACGGTACGGCGGGTTGGTCGGGTGCGGGTGCGGACGCCTATCGCGGTGTGGGTGCGGAGCAGGCGGAGGCGATCGCGGGGGCGGCGTCGTTGGCGGAGGGGATTTCGGCCGGTGTGATGATCATGGGCACGGTGGTGGGGTTCGTGCGCGAGATGGTGCGCGACATCGTGGCCGAGTTGGTGGGGAAGCTGATCACGTGGGCGTTGGAGGCGGCGTGCACGTTGGGGTTTGCGACGCCGTTGATCGCGGCGCAGGCGACGACGGCGATTTCGGGTGCGGTGACGCGGATTTCGGATTTCATCCGGAAGCTGGTCAAGACGATCGGGAACGTGTCGCCGCGGATCGGCCGGATCATCGAGAAGCTGGATGAGATCATGCGGGCCCTGCGCAGGCTGGGCCGCAAACTGGGTGGCGGTGACGGTACTTCCCCGTCGGCGGCCCCTGGTGGCGGGAAGGTCGACACCCCGGACCTGGACGGCCCTGCCAGCCCCGACGCACCGAACAGCCCCGACGGCGTGGACGGCACCCCGGGCGGCAGCCACCCCGGCGACGGCTCCCTTCGCGACGGTTCCGCGGATCCGCGTGACACGGCGACCGAACCGGTCGGCCGCTGCGGCCGCAAGGAACCGATCGATGCGGCGACCGGCGAGATGTTCCTGGTCCAGACCGACGTCGAGCTGGCGGGCCTGCTCCCGCTCGTGCTGGAGCGGACGCACGTCTCGTCCTACCGGTCCGGGCGGCTCTTCGGCCCCAGTTGGGCATCCACATTGGACCAGCGGCTGGAGCTCGACGCGCAGGGCGTCTGCTACGCCGGCCCGTCCGGGGTGATCCTGGTCTACCCGGACCCGCCCGCGGACGGCGCGCCGGTGCTGCCCGCGGCCGGCGCCCGCTGGCCGCTGTCCCGGGACGGCGACGGCTTCGTGATCCGGCAGCCGGACACGGGCCGCACACTGCGTTTCGGCGCCCCCGCCGGGCGGACGTCCCCACTGGAAACCGTCACCGACCGCAACGGTCACCGCCTCGACTTCGAGCACGACCAGGACGGTGTCGTCACCGCGGTGCGCCACTCCGGCGGTTACCACGTGGTGGTCGACAGCGAGAACGGCCTCGTCACCGAACTGCGGTTGCGTCCGGCCGAGGGCGCGGACATCACTCTCGTGCGTTTCGGCTACGCCGGATCGCGCCTGGTCGAGGTGCTCAACTCGTCCGGCCGGCCGATGCGCTTCACCTACGATCAGGCAGGCCGGATCGTCCGGTGGGACGACCGGGGCGGCGAGTGGTACGGCTACGAATACGACCACAATGGACGGTGCGTCCGCACCGATGGCTCCGGCGGCATGCTCAGCGGCACGTTCGCCTACGACCCGGAGAACCGGACCACCGTCGAAACCGACTCACTCGGCCATATCAGGACCTACCACTTCGACGAGCTGCACCAGCTCGTCCGGGAGATCGACCAGCTCGGCCACCAGACCCGCTACGAGTGGGCCGGCCACGGACGCCTGACCGCCAAAACCGACCCCACCGGCCGCACCACGCGTTACGCCTACGACGAGGACGGCAACCTGGCCACGGTCACGCGCCCCGACGGCACGCAGACACTCGCCGAGTACAACGACTTCGGCCTGCCGCTCGTGGTGGTGCAGCCGGACGGCGGGGTGTGGCGGCGCGAGTACGACCCGGCGGGAAACCTCCTGCGCACCACCGATCCCGCCGGCGCCGTGCGGTCCTACACCTACGACGAACACGGTCTGCTCACCTCGGTCACCGATCCGTCGGGCACGGTTCGCGTCATCGAGACCGATGCCGCCGGACTGCCCGTCCGCGTCCACACCGGCGACGGTGTGGGTACCTCCTGCACCCGTGACCAGTTCGGCCGCATCGCCAGCGTCACCGACGCGGCGGGCGCGACGACGCGCCTGACGTGGACGGTCGAGGGACGCCTGCGTACCCGGACCCTGCCCAGTGGCGCGGTGGAGCGGTGGCGCTACGACGCCGAGGGCAACCACGTCGAGCGTGTGGACGCGCTGGGCGCGGCGACGCGGGTGGAGACGACCCACTTCGGCCTGCCCAAGGTGCGGACGGAGGCCGACGGCTCGCGGCTGGAGTACTTCTACGACACCGAGCTGCGAATCACCGCGGTGCGGAACGCGGCCCGGCTGACCTGGCACTACGAGTACGACGCGGCCGGGCACCTGCTGCGCGAGACCGACTTCGACGGCAGGCGCGTCAGCTACATCCGCGACCCGGCCGGCCGGATCCTGTCGAAGACGAACGGTGCCGGACAGACCACGACGTTCGAGCGCGACGCGGTGGGCAACGTCGTCGAGCGCCGGTCGCCCGGCAACGTCGCCACCTTCGCCTACGACCCGATGGGCCGATTGCTGCGGGCGGCCAACTCCGACGCCGAAGTCGTCTACGAGCGCGACCAGGCTGGCCGGGTGGTCGCGGAAGCGGTCAACGGCCGGGCGGTGCGGTCGGCTTATGACGCGGCCGGACGGCGGGTCCGGCGGATCACGCCGACCGGGGCCGAAAGCACGTGGGAGTTCGACGCGGCGTCGCGGCCGGTGGCGCTGCACGCGGGCGGTCACCGGATGTCCTTCGGCTACGACACGGCAGGTCACGAAGTGGAGCGGTTGCTCGACACGGGCACCGTCCTGGCGCAGAGCTGGGACGCCGACCACCGGCTCACGTCGCAGACGGTGTCCAGCGCGGCTTCCGCGGGCATGCGGGTCGTCCAGCGGCGGGAGTACCGGTACCGGCCGGACGGGCAGCTCGCCGAAATCGAGGACCTGCTGCTCGGCACTCGCCGCCTGCACCTCGACGCGGCGGGCCGGGTGACCGGTGTGGACAGTCCCGCCGGTGCCGAGCGCTACGCCTACGACCGGGCGGGCAACCTCACGATGGACGCCGTTCCCGGAGATCCACCGTCGCCGCGGCAGTTCGCCGGAACGCTGCTGCGCGCGACCGGCCGCGTCCGGTACGAGCACGACGCGCAGGGCCGCGTCGTGCTCCGCCAGAAGAAGCGGCTGTCCGCCAAACCGGACACCTGGCGCTACACCTGGGACGCCGAGGACCGGCTCGTGGCCGTCGTGACCCCCGACGGTTCACGCTGGCGCTACGCCTACGACCCGCTCGGCCGCCGCATCGCCAAGCAGCGCCTCGGCCACGGCGGCGCCGTCGTGGAGCAGGTCGACTTCATCTGGGACGGGACCACGCTCGCCGAACAGGTGCACAACGGCGTGGACGCCACGACCTGGGACTGGGAACCGGGCAAGCATCGGCCGCTGGTGCAGACGCGGCGGGCCCGCGACGCGTCGCAGGGCTGGATCGACCGCGAGTTCTACTCGATCGTCACCGACCTCGTGGGTGCTCCGACCGAACTGGTCGACGAGCACGGCGGCCTGGCCTGGCAGCACCAGACGACATTGTGGGGCGAGGCGCTGGGGAGGTTGTCCGGGCGGGCCGGCACGCCATTGCGCTTCCCCGGTCAGTACTTCGACGCCGAGACCGGGCTGCACTACAACTACCAGCGCTACTACGACCCGGCGACCGGCCGCTACGTCTCACACGACCCGCTCGGGCTCGCGCCGTCACCGAACACCCAGGGCTATGTCCGCAACCCCACGGGCTGGATCGACCCGCTGGGCCTGGAGGGGTGCACCTTCCAGAACCAGCAGCCGGACCAGCTCAACGACGAGCTCGAAGTGATGCGGCGCAACGGGGTCGAGCCGACCACGCCCGGCACCCCGGAGTTCGACGCCATGATCGCCCAGGGCGATGGCCAGCTGAAGTGGGTGGTCACCGCCGACGGCGATCTGCGGGTCGCGCCGCACAACGTCAACGGCGACGAGATCAGCCACGCCGCGATCGCGGGCGGCGGGCCGGTGCGCGCCGCGGGCCAGGCCAACGTCGCCGGATCGTCCGACGCGGGGTACTTCGGCCTGGAGATCGACAACCACAGCGGGCACTACCTCCACAATGTGCAGCAGGACCCGGACGCCATCATCGAGGAGGGTGTGAACGCGTTCGGGCAGCACGGTGTGATGGACGGCTTCGAAAGGAACCCGATCCGTGGATCTGGCTGACGAGCTCCGGCGGCTTCCGCGCGAGGAGCAGCGTGCCCGGTTGCGGGAGACGCGCGGCGGCGGCAACTGGCTGGGCCTCATCCAGACGGCGACGCTCCGGGCGAGGACGGCGGACGAGGCCCGCGCCGAATGGGCCCGGCTCGCGGTGTCGGCCCTCGAAACCGCCCGCGAGGAGGGCGCGCTGGAGGACCGCGAGGTCCGTCCACGGGAGGCGAACCTCTTCCGCACCCTGGACGATCCGGCCGGTGCGGGGCTGGACGCGGACGAGGTGGTGGCCGCGTGCCTGGCCCTGGCCGGCCTGACCCCGGCGGAGGCGGATGCCGTGGAGTGGGCCTACCGGGCCGAGGACGTCGACAAGATGCGCACGCTGCGGCGGGTGCGCAACGTCGTCCAGCCCGCGGTCGCCATCGCCGGTTTCGTCGGGCGCGAGGAGCTGCGCCGCGAACTCGAAGCGTGGCGCGAAGTCCTGCCGCGCCTGCCCTGACCGGTCCGCCTACCGCACGAGTCGTAACCCAAGAGCCGCTTTTCGACGGACGCGGTGGCCCGCCGTCTGACGTAGCTTCGTGGTCGTGCGTGCTCCCGGCAGGTGGCCCTCCCTCGCGGACGTGGTGCTCACCCTCGTCCCGATGGTGTTCGTGCTCGGGGTGACCACGGCGGCGGGCCGTGGCCAGGGGAATCCGCTCGATCTGCCCGGCTACCTGTGGCTCGCGGGTGCGGCGCTGCCGTTGTCCGCCGCCCGGCGGGTGCCGCTGCCGGTCTTCGTCGTCACGGCGGGCGTGACCTGGGCCTACTACACGTCGGGCCAGCCGAGCGGTCCGGCGATGGTCCTGCCGACCGTCGCGTTGTTCGTGCTCACCCGCCGCCGGGGACCGCTCGTCGCGGGGGTCACCGGTGCGGTCATGGTGCTGCTGGCCCTGGTCGTGCACCTGGCGACCGGCGGCACATTTGTCCTCGACGCGCGCGCGGGGCTGCTGACGGTGTGGCTCGTCGCCGTCGTCGGTACCGGGACCGCCGTCCGCAACCGGGCCGCGGCGAGGCAGGCCGTGCGGCAGGAAGCGGCGGAGCGGCAGTCGCGGCTGGCCGAACAGGAACGCCTGCGCATCGCCCGCGAGGTGCACGACGTCGTCGCCCACAGCCTGGCCATGATCAACGTCCAGGCGGGCGTCGCGGTGCACGTCGCGGACCGGCGGCCGGACCAGGCCGTCGCCGCGCTGCAGGCGATCAAGGAGGCCAGCGCCGCCGCGCTCGCCGACCTCCGCGCCACCGTCACCGTCCTGCGTTCCGGCCAAGGGCTCGGGCCCGCGCCGAGCCTGCGGCAACTCGACGAGCTGCTCGACCACACCCGGGCCACCGGCCTCACCGTCCGCGTGCACGGCACGCCCGGCGACCTGCCCGCGCCGGTCGACGGCGCGGCCTACCGCATCCTGCAGGAGTCGCTGACCAACGTGGTCCGCCACGCCAACCAGCCCCGCACCGTCGACATCCGCTTCGCCCGGCGGGACGGGCACTTCCAGCTCGTGGTGCGTGACGACGGCCGCGGCGCCGACCATCCGACCATCGGCAACGGCCTGCGTGGCATGCAGGAACGCGCCACCACCCTCGGTGGCCGGACGGAAGCCCGCGCCGTCGACGGCGGGTTCGAGGTCCGCGCCGAACTACCCCTGGAGGACGGGTCATGATCCGGGTCGTGCTCGCCGACGACCAGGCGCTGGTGCGCGCCGGGTTCCGCGTGCTGCTGGAGACCGAGGACGGTTTCGAGGTGTGCGGGGAGGCATCCGACGGTGCGCAAGCGGTTGCGCTGGCCCGCGAGCACCGGCCGGACGTGGTCGTGATGGACATCCGCATGCCGGGAACCGACGGCCTGACCGCGACCCGCGAGATCACCGGCGATCCGGAGCTGGCGGATGTGAAGGTCCTGGTGCTGACCACCTTCGACGTCGACGAGTACGTGTTCCAGGCACTGCGTTCGGGTGCCAGCGGATTCCTGCTCAAGGACACCGAGCCGGTCGAGCTGCTCCGCGCGCTGCGGGTGGTCGCCGCCGGGGAGGCCCTGCTGGCGCCGACCGTGACAAGGCGCCTGATCAGCGAGTTCGTCGGCCGTCCGGAGAACCGGCGGATCGACGCCGCCGCCGTCCGCCAGATCACCGACCGCGAACGCGAGGTGCTGGCCCTGGTCGCGGGCGGGTTGTCCAACGACGAGATCGCCGCGCAGCTGGTGATCTCCACGGCCACCGCGCGCACGCACGTCAGCCGCATCATGACGAAGCTCGGGGCCCGCGACCGCGCCCAGCTCGTGGTATTGGCCTACGAGTCCGGCTTGGTCACGCCGCGCGGTTCACGATCGTGACGCAGGACCACCACGAGCCGCACCAGGAACACCACGCCGAGCAGGCCGACGAGGCCGATCTGCACCCACATCCGGGCCTCCTTCCCGCCCCCGATGCTGTGCTCAGTAGGCGCGCGAGGGTGGGAGGAGGTTGCGTGACACGCCGAACTCACCCGTTGGTGGGCTCCCCGGCGAGGATGCGCGTCAGCGACCAGACGCGGTGCGGGTCGAGGTCCACCGGACGCGGCGCCGGGTCGGGCCGCAGCCTGCTCAGCAGCACCTGCTGGACCAGCGCGGCGCGGCCGCGGCGGGAGGCGAGCCGCCGCCAGAAGACGTGGTCCTCCAGGTCGTCGGCCAGCGGGTCTTCGGTCCAGCCGCCGAACGAGTCGAGCACCTCACGCCGCACCAGGTACCCGCTGCCGAGGTAGGGCAGCCCGGCCAGGCGGCGCTCCTCCGGGGGCAGCGCGGCGACCAGCCCTTCGATCGGATCGGCGACCGGGCAGTGCACGACGTCGGCCTCATCGGACGCGGCGACGAGCCGTTCCAGCAGCCGTCGCGAAGCCCGCATCCCGCCGTCGAGCACCAGCAGCCACGGCGCCGACGACCGCGCCAGCAACCGGTTGCGCGTGTAGCCGCGGCCGAGCGGGAGTTCGTGGCGCAGCAGGTCGGCCGGTCGCGGAGCGGGGCGCGGCGCGACGCCGTCCTCGCCGAGGAGGATCCGGCGCGGCAGCACGGTTCCGGCGAGCAGGTCCCGTACCAGCGGGTCCGGATCGCCTTCGCCCGGACGGCGGACCAGCAGCACGTCCACCTCCGCCCGTTCGGCGTCGGGGAACACCGTCGGTACTGGCGAGGGCAGCCATTCGACACCGGACGTGCGACGCGCGTCCGCCGTCTGCTGCCCCATCCGGGTGGCCTGCGGCGGGTTTTCCGAGGGGGCACCGAGCGACCGGGTTCCGGCGAACCGGACGTCCCAGGACGGGGTGTCGACCGCCATCGGTTGCGGTCCGGGCGCTGTCGACGTCTCGGCGCGTGGCGCGCTCTCCGGCACGCCCGGCGCCGCCGTCAGCACCCGCTCGGCCAGCTCCACCAGCGTTTTCGCCGACCCGAGGGGATCCAGCGCGGTGCGGACGAACTCGTACCCGGCCATCCGCAGCTCGCGTTCCCGCTGCGGGTCCGCGGCCAGCGCGGCGGCGGCCGCGCCGAGCGACTCCGGCCGCGTCACCACCAGGTGCGTGCCGGACACCAGCGGCGCGAGGTCGGTCGATGACTCGGTCAGCACGACGCAGCCGTTGCACAGCGCCTCCAGCACCCGCACCCACTCCAGCGCGCGCGACCGCTCGCGGTGCAGGTTGAGCAGGAACCGCGAGTTCGCCAGGTGCGCGAACTTCGCCTGGCCCGGCAGGAAGTCGACGCGCCGCGGCCCCATCGGCTCGTGCGGCGGGGTGAGCAGCCGGACCCGCAGGTCGGCGAGGTCCGGGGCGTAGGACGCGAGCAGCATCGACCGGCGCCGCTCGGCCGTGCCGAGGTAGGTCACGTCGATCTCGCGTGCGCTGTCCGGGTCACCGCCCCAGCCGTCCCACAGCGGGCTGTAGCCGAGCTGGAAGTGCTCGACCGGGATACCGCGGCGGCGCAGCTCGGCGGTCGAATCGTGGTTGATGTCGACCGCACCGGCCAGTCCGGGCAGCAGGGACGCGCTGCGCTCGAACGTCGCCGTGCCCGGGTGCTCGACGCAGAACGCGATGGTGCGGCGGCGCTGCTCCTCGGTGGGCTGGTCGGCCTCCGGTGTTACCACGAAGTACTCGTGCGGCACGACGACGTAGACGGTGCCGGAATCCGCGTCCGGGTAGCGGCCGGTCGCCGTGGTGGCACGGAACCCGGCGCGCCGGACCGCGTCGGCGACCACTTCCAGCAGCTCGGCCATGAAGCCGGACCCGCCGGTCGCGGACACGAAGCACAGCTGGACGGTCATGAAGTCCGCTTCCGCACGGCGCGCAGCGGAGCGGTGACCCGCCAGCTCACCGTCGCGCGCGTCGCTTCCAGCTCCCGCGCCAGCTCGGCGGCGCGCTGCTCGGCGGCGACCGTGCCGGTTTCGGCGACCGGCGCCTCCGGGGTCGCGCTCGACAACTGCAGCTCGGCGTCCAGCAGCCGCAACCGCAGCCGGTCCCGTTCGGTGCGGGTCTCGGCCAGCTCGGTGCGCAGCGCATCGCGCTCGGCGCGGGCGACCAGCACGTCACCGGCCAGCGCTTCGGCCTGCTCGGCGCGCTCGATGACACCGGAGAGCTTGTCGAGGTCCTTGACCAGGCGGTCGCGGTGCCCGGTCAGCTCGCGGACCTGCAGTTCGGACTCGCGCAGCTCGGTGCGCAGGCGTTCGCGCTCCTCGGTGAACGCGACCCGCTCGGCCCGCAGCCGGGTCAGCTCGGCTCGCACCGCACCCGGCAGCTCGTCGGTCATCCCCGCTCCTTCACCAGCTCGGTGAGCACGTCGGCGTACTCGGCGGCGTAGGTCGCCGGGTCCAGCCAGTCGTGCAGCTTCTCGTAGGCGTTCGCGGCGACCGCGCGCCGCCGGTCCGCCGGGGTTTCCAGCGCCCGCAGCAGCGCGACGGTCAGGGCGTCGGCGTCGTTGGGTTCGAACAGCCAGCCGCTGTGCCCGTCGGTGATCATTTCGCGTGCGCCGAACACGTCGCTGGCCACGACCGGCAGACCGCAGCACACCGCTTCCAGGATCGACCGCGGCAGCGACTCCACATCGGAGCTGTTCACGAACAGGTCGGCGGCCTCGAACCAGGGCGTCGGATCGCGCTGGATCGGCACCAGATCGACCCAGTCCTCCAGCCCGGTCCGCTCGGTGAACTCGCCCAGCGCCAGCCCGTACGGCGACGGGTGGTGGCCGACGATGCTCAGCCGGATCCCCGGATGCCGCCGCCGCACCCGGTCCATGGCGCTGATCAGCAGGCCCTGGCCCTTGCGTGGCTCCAGCACACCGACGTTGAGCAACAGCGTGGTGTCCGCCGGGATCCCCAGTTTCCGGCGCGCGGCGCGACGGTCGCGTTCGGACACCTGACCGCCGTGCGCGACCATCGGCGTGCCGTACCGGATCGTGCGGCAGCGGGCGGGTGTGGAGAACGGCAGGAACATCTCGCGGGTCGCGTCGGCGACGAACAGCAACCGGTCCGCCTCGCGCAGCGTGCCCACCCAGCGTTCCCGCACCGGCGGCAGCAAACCGGCCGGACCCCAGTTCTGGTACGAGAAGTCGGCGAGGTCGAAGCTCTCGTGCAGCACCCACGCGGTCGGCAGTCCGGCGCGGATCGCGGCGTCCGCGGCCGGGAACGCGCCGAGGGTGTTGACCAGCGCCACGGAGGCGTCCGTGCCGCGCGCGAACTGGGCCAGCTCGGCGATGTGGCCCTCGTAGGAGGCGACGTCGTGCACACGGTACGGCGAGGTCAGGTGCACCTCGATGCCGTGGCGTTCGCAGTCCTCGCGCAGTTCGCCGTCGAGCTGGGTCACGACCGTGATCCGCCAGCCGTGCCGGGTCGCGAGCCGGTCCAGCAGCTCCTGCAGCCACAGCTGCCCGCCGCCGACCGCGAGGCTGTGCGTGAACACCAGCACGTGTCGCGGATCGGTGCCGGGGCGAGGCCGGGCGAGCGCCTTGCGCGTGTGTTCGGCGAGGTGCGCGGCCAGCTCCACATCGGACTCTTCGGCCGCCGGGTTGGACAGGACGACGTCACGCGCTTCGGAGATCCACTCGCCGGAGGATTCCCCGCGCACGCGCACCCGCACGCTCAGGGAACGGTCCGCACCGGCGGGCAGGTCGACCGGCACGCGCGCCTCGAACCCGCTGACCCCGGCGTCCGGGAAGTCCGGCAGGTGGTCGGCGACGTCCGGCCGCGGCAGCCGGGTGCGGGCACGGACCGGCTCGGCGCCGTCGACCAGGATCTCGACCACCGACGGCGCCCGCGAGTCGAGCAGCACCCAGCCGCGGGCGAACACGAGGTCGCCCTGCGGGTGGTCGCCGTGCTTCGGCGTGTCGATCTCGTACAGGCGCAGCGGTTCTTCGTCGCCGTAGCGGCCGACCTCGACCGTCGCGCTGGTGAGCACATCATCGTTGGCGGCGCGGACGACGATCTCGTGCCGCCCCGTGGGTACCGGATCGGGTGTGCGGATCAGCAGACCGGTCGTGCCCGGCGGCTCGGTGCCGGTCGGCGCGGGGCGCACCTCGGCCTGTTGCGCTCCGATGTGGACGGACACGGTCTCGCCCGCGGTGACCCAGCCGCGCAGCTCGAACAGGTGCCCCACCGGTCGTCCCGGCCGCACCAACCCGGCCGCTGTGTTCATCGTCCCGCCTTCAACGTCTCTTCGGCGTCCTTGACCAGGATCAGCACGTCCTGGTGGCCGTCCCACCCCGCCTCGATGTACCCGGCCAGGCGTAAGCGCGGGGTGAGGACGTGCCCGGTCACCCACGCCGGCGTGCTCAGCGAGATGCCGTACCCCGGCTGACCGGGGTAGTCGGCGTAGCCGAACCCGTGGGCACGGTAGTCGCTCAGCACGCGCTCGTGGTCGGCTTCGGTCAGGCCGTACTCGCCGCCGTTGCCCATCCGCCACGCGACGCGGCGCCCGTGCGTGGTCACGACCGCGACCCCGCCCGGCGCGAGCGCGCGCTCGAAGTAGCCGAGCAGCGCGTCCCACGCGTCGACGTCCAGGTGGGTCAGCACGGAGCCGGACCAGATCAGGTCGATGTCGCTGACCTGCGGGATCTCCTCGATGTGGACCGACGCGGGCAACCCGATCGCGCCGAAGAACCGCGTGCAGTGTTCGACGCCGTCCAGTTCGATGTCGGAGGCGATCAACTCGGCCGCGGGAAACGCGGCGCGGAAGGTGCGCAGCACCCGGCCGTAACCGCAGCCGAAGTCGAGCACCCGGCGCGGCGCGGGACGGCCCGCGGCCTGCAACCCGTGCAGGCAGGCCCGCAACGCCTGTCCGGCCACGGCGAAGTAATGCTCGGTGTTGCCGCGGAACATCGAGTCGCCCGGCGCGATGATCCGGTCGACGCGGGCCATCGTGCGGGCGACCTGGGCGTCCAGTTCGGTCGGCCCGGCCCGCGTGCCGCCGGTGTCCTCGGCGAGGCGGCGGCGCCACGCCAGGCGCATCGCGTCCCGCTCGTGGTCCAGACCGGCACCCGTGGTGATCCCGCACCGGCGGATCGCCTGGAACTCCGCCTCGCGCTCGGCGGCCGCGTCGACGAAGCTCGTCGGCCGGTCGAGCAGGACACCGAGCCAGGCGGCCAGGTCCCGCACGCTGGTGCCGGGCGCGGCGCCGGTCCAGCCGTGCCGGGCCAGGTGGTCGGCGAGCAGCAGCAGACCGCGGTCGATCACCTCGTCCGCGGTGGTTCCGGCGCGCTCCCACTCCAGGTCGATCGCCGTGAGCCGGTCCGCCACCAGCACGTTGGCCGGGACGAGGTCCCACGAGACGTTCGCGTGCACGAGGTCCGCCCACGCGGTCAGCAGCTCCGCGGCCCGCCACGGTTGCTCGATGAGCACTTCGGGCAGCGTCGGCGCGTCGACGACGGCGTCCGTCCACTCGCGCACGACGACCGTGTCGGTGGCCTGCGGCAGCAGGGGAGCGCGGCGGATCTCGTCGCCGATCACGTCCGCGCGCGTGCACCAGCGGGCGGCGCGGTCGGTGTTGAAGTAGGTGGCGAGCACGTCGTCCGGCCACAGCTCGGTGGACGGTTTTCCGTTCGAGGCGAGGAACAACAGCCCGTCGGCGGTGTCCAGGCCGAGCCCGCCGTCGACCAGTTCGGTCCAGCGCTCGTCGCGACCGGACAGCTCGACCGCCAGCCGCGGATGCCGCTCCAGCAGCTCGCCGGTGAACACGACACGCGTGACCCGGTGGCCGGGCAGGCAGCCGAGCACCTGGTGGACGGTCAGCCCGGCGGCGGTCAGCTCGCGCTCCCACCGGCGCCGCGATGAACCGCCCGGCCTGCTCACGCCGAGCCGGTTCGGCACCGCGAGGATCAGGACCCCGCCCGGCTTGAGGCGGTCCGCGTGCGCCGCGTCATCGGCGACGACCAGGTCGTAGGTCCGGTCCGGCACGCTGGCCAGCACCCGCACGCCGGGCAGGTCCGCGGTCCGCGCCCGCACGACCTCGGTGTGCACCGGTTCGACCGCGTCGACCCGTCCGGTCTGTTCGCCCAGGTACCGCGTCAGCGCGCCGTGACCAGCCCCGACCTCCAGCACGTGCGCGTCCGCCGGGATCCGCAGCGCCCGCAGCACGTTGGCGCGGCCGTGGTCGAGCTGGTCCCGCTCAGCCGGGCCCAGCGCCGCGAAGTGCAGCTCGTCGGAGAGCGCGGTGTGGTCGGCGGCGTGGTGGATGATCCCGGCGGCCAGGTCGGTCATGCCACGATCAGCCCGCGGGGTAGGGCAGCAGCAACGAGCGGATGGTCCGCTGGTAGGCACCCGAAAGGGCGGCCTCGTCGGCCAGGTCGCCCTGCGTCACGTTGACGCGGACCAGGTTGTTGCCCGACACCCAGGTGCCCCGGTACACGACCGGTGAGGCGACCAGCTTGTGGAACACCACCTGCGACGGGATGTTCGGCAGCTGATCGCTGATCAGGACCAGGCCGTTGCGCACGTAGTACTGACGCAGCTGACCGGCCAGCGCGGTCGCGGTCGCGGAGCTGTCCAGCGGGATGACCGTCACCGAGATCTTCTCGTTGCCGGGGCCGCTGGCGTCCGGCTGGCGCTGCGAACCACGCCACGCGACCTCCTGCACGGAGCGGGTGGTCAGCAGCGTGGCCTCGTCGGCGTCCATGATCCCGAGGTCGACCAGCCGGTTCGTCGGCAGCAGACCGCTCTGGCCGTCCGGGGTGCCCTCGGTCGGCGGGATCTTGTCCAGCAGCGGCTGGTACGGGTCGTTGCTGTTGACACTGGTCGGCGCGGGATTCTCGCTGGTGCTGGGGCCCGCCGAGTTCTCGTCGTCACCACCGGCGGTCAGGAAGATCGCCAGCCCGGCGGCGACGAGCACCACCACGACCGCGACGGAGATCCACGCGATCTTGCCCTTGCCGCCCTTGGACGGCTGGTCGTCGAACGCCTCCGGGCCCTGCGCGACCCACTCGTTGCCCGACGCCGGGCTGATCGGCGGGAACTCGGTGCCACCCCACGGCGGGCTCACGTCCGGCTCGGGCGCGTTCCACGGCTGCTGGGGTTGCGGCCCGGACTGTGGGAACCCCTGCGGCGGCGAGGCGGGCGCCTGCGGGAAACCCTGCGGCGGAGACGGGTTGGCGACGTACTGGGTGCGCTCCGGGTCCGCGGGCGGGCGGGCCTGCCAGTTCGGGCTGACCGCCTGCGTGGGCTCGGCCGAGAAGTTCTGCTGCTGTTGCTGGGACGGCTGCGGCGTGCCCTGCGGCGGGCTGACCGGCGCGATCACCTGCGTCGAGTCGGCGGAGTTGTTCTGCTCCGCCTGCTGCTGGGGCGCCTGCTGCTGGGGTTGCGGCGGCTGCTGCGGCTGGGGTGCGTCTCCGCTGTAGGACACCGCGGACGAGAGCACCTGGTCCCGGCGGACGCGGTAGTCGTCCGCGGAGAGACGTCCCGAAGCAAGCTCTTCGTCCAGCTTGCGCAACTCCTCCTGCCAGGACACCCGGTAGCCCCCTAATCTGCTCTGGAAGAGGCGGAACGCGTCCGCCGGATACCGCTACGGTGACGAGGCACATTGTGCACGCCTACCCTGCTGATCGCCGGTGCAGGGTCATTTCGTGACCTTGCTCTGGGTGGGTGTGATCACGAGGGGGGCAGATGGCGGTGCGCTGGCCTGCCGTGGCCGCGATCGCCGGGGGTACGGCGCTGATCGGGCTGCACGGCTGGTCCTACGGGAACTGGATCAACGACGACGCGGCGATCACCTTCGCCTACGCGCGTGACCTGGTGGACGGTTTCGGCCCGGTGCTCCAGCCCGGTGCGGAACCGGTCGAGGGCTTTTCGAACCCGGCGTGGCTCGTCCTGCTGGTTCTGGGCAAGGTGCTGGGCCTGTTCGACACGGGCGCGGTGTTCGGAATGCCCGATTACGTCCTGTTCCCCAAGGCGCTCGGGTTGCTGTGCTGCGCGGGGATCCTCGCGGCGTGCCAGTTCGCCGCGAGCCGTGTCACACGGTGGGCGTGGCTGGTGACGGCGTTCGCGGGCGCGCTGCTCGCCGCGATCCCGTCGTTCGTGATCTGGTGCCTGTCCGGGCTGGAGAACCCGCTGTACGCGCTGGTCGTGGCGTGGCTGGCGGCGCTGCTGTTCCGCGCGGCCGCCGACGGGCGGGTGCACGGCGTCCGCGTCGCGCTGGTGGCCGGGCTGCTGGCCGCGGTGGCGGCGCTGACCAGGCCGGACGGGGCGGTCTTCGTCCTCGCGTACCCACTGGTCGCGCTGATGTTCCTGCGGCGCGTGCGTGGCCTGGTGCCGGCAGGGTTGTCGGTGCTGGCGTTCGCGGTGCCCTACGGCGGCTACCTGCTGTGGCGGTACGCGGAGTTCGGGCGCTGGGTGCCGAACACGGCGGTGGCGAAAAACCAGCAGGCGCCGTCGCTGGAGAACCTGGCGCGGGTCGCGGAACCGGTCGAGTACCTGGGGTGGCCGGTCGTGCTGGCCGGGCTGGCGACGGTCGTGCTCGCGTTCGTGCTGGTCCCGGCGTTGCGGCGGCCGTTGCTCGGGTGGCTGGTGCCGCTGGTGCTGGCGCTGGCGGCGTACTGCGTGCTCAACCCGGAGCCGGGCGGCGAATTCCGGTTCGCGACGCCGTTGTGGACGATGGTGGCGCTGGTCGCGGCGTTGTGCGCGGTCGAGGTGATGCGGGCGCTTTCGGCGCGATGGCGGGCGGTGCTCGCGGTGGTGCTGGTGGCGGCGGCGGTGCCGAGCGCGCCGGCGCTGGCGGAGTCCGGTCGCGGCTTCGCCAGCGGACCGGTCGTGCCGTTGTGTCAGATCACCGAGCGGTACGGGCGGTTGTTCAACGGCTACGCCGACGTGATCGGCGTGCGGGACGGTTCGGTGCTGCTGCCCGACGTCGGCGGCACCGCGTTGACGAGCAGGCTGCGGGTGGTCGACTCGGTCGGGCTGGTGGACGCCCGCATCGCCGATCTGGTGTCCGCGGGGGATTTCCGGGGGCTGCGGGATCACGTGTTCGACGAGGTCAGGCCCACGTTCATCCACACGCACGTGCCGTGGAGCGAGCTGACCGGGATCACCGCGGACCCGCGCCTGGCGCTGGAGTACGCGGCGGTCGTGCTCGACCGGACCGGCCACAACGGCGACTGGGTGCGCCTGGACGCGCTGGACGGCTCCGATCTGGAGCGGGTGCGGGCCTACGCGCGCAAGACCGTGCCCGCGATCGAGGTCGAGCGCGCGAACGAGGTGACCGGGGAGTGTGGCCCGGTGTTGCGGCCGGGCCAGGTTCCCTAGTTCGGGGGCAGCGCGGTGGTGAGGGTGGTTTTGGTCTGGTTCAGGCGTTCGGTCATGGCGCCCGGGTTGCCGTCGAGGCCCTGGGACACCCAGATCGCGATCGCGTAGTTGCCCGAGGTGTACCAGGTGCCGCTCATCTGGCCTGCCGAATTGCTGCCGGTGACGGTCTTGGCGTCGGTGGAGCCGGACGGGATGGTCTGGAGGCCCGCGGTCAGCGAGTGGTCGTAGAGGCCCTTGGTGATGGTGGCGGCGTCCTCGGCGGAGCCTGCGGGGACGACGAGGACGAGGTAGCCCTCGGGTCCCCGGGACGAGCCGCGGAAGATGACCTGGGTGGCGCCGTTGTCCTTCATCAGCTGGCCTTCCTCGCGGGAGTACAGCTTGAGGTCGACGCCCTGATCGACGGGCATGGTGGCGTTGTTGGGGCTCGGCGTGCCCGGCAGCGTCGGCAGCCGCGCCTCGACGGCCTCGGGGGAGCTGGGCGCCGAGGTGGTGGGGGTGTCTTCCGCGGCGCTGGTGCCGGTGTCCCGCAGGAACCACACGCCCGCGGCGACCATGGCGACCACGACGACCACCCCGAGCGTGACGAAGAGCCAGGTCTTCTTGTTCTTGGGCGGCGCCTGCAGGCGGGGCGCCGGGTCGAACGGAAGCGGTTGCTGCTGGGGCAGGGGGCCGGTGTGCGTCGGGTTCACGCCGGGCAGTGGCCGGGACGGCGGCGGCACGGGGTTGGTGATGACCGTGGGGGCATCCTCGATCGAGGGGAAGCGCATCGAGTCGGTGGCGCGCTCGTCGGCCGGGCTGGGGGCGCTGGTCGGTTTGCTGGTGGCGAGCAGCGTGGCGGAGACGCTTTGCGTGGGCCCCTCGGTGTCGAACGGACTCGGTGGATCGTGGGGGGTCGCGGACTGCGCTTCACCGGCATGCGGTGTGGCGGCGACTTGCGGCTCGCTCCCCTGCACGGTGGTGGCCGGTCCCTGTGTGGGGGCGGCCTGCTCCTGCGCGAAGGTGGCCTGTCCCTGTGCCGCGGTGGTCTGCTCCTGCGCGGGGGCGGCCTGCTCCGCTGGAGGCGCGGTGACCTGCGGCGACGTCCCAGCGGTGTCCCCCTGCGGAACGAATCCCTGGCCCTGCGGCTGTTGCGGACCGGCCTCGTGTGGTTGCGGGTTGGTCTCGTGGGCTTGCGGTTGCGCTCCGGCGATGTGCTGTTGCGGCGGCGATGCCTCGTACTGCTGCGGGGCGAAGCCGTGCGGCTGCGCCCCCGCCACGTACTGCGGCGGAGCACCATAGGGCTGCTGCGGGTAGGGCATGCCGGGCTGCGGATAGGCCCCCTGCGGGTACGGAACCTGCTGGCCGCCCACGACACCGGCCGACCCGTCCGGCGCCCCCGGAGCCGGATACTGCGGATGGTTCGGCGGGTTCGCGGGGTTGGCGCTCTGCCACTGCGGCTGGGCCCCGGCCTGCGGCTGCGGCGCCCCCTCGACCCGAGACAACGGCACGGAAACCGGCGCAGCCGCGCCCCCACCGGACGCCGCCGCGAGCAGCTCGTCCCGCATCTTGCGGTGCTGGTGCTGCGTGATGGCGCCGCCCGCGAGATCGGCGTCCAAACGGCGCAGCTCATCCTGCCAGCTCATCCAGGGGCTCCTCGAAAACTTGCGCGCGTAGGGACGTCACCGAAAAGATAGCGCGATCAAGCCCCGGATGGGTGTGGATGTGTCCGATCGGCCCGTCACCGGGCCCTCACGGGAGCCGCGGAAGCAAGGGCTCGACTCTCTCGGCGAACGCTTTCGCGTTGGGGCACGCTTGTGCGTTCTCCTCGAACCTGACCATCGTTGCCACCACCAGTGCGCGAGCGTGCTCTCCGACCCCGATGGCGATCGCGCATCCGCCGCTGGGTGTGTTCGCCTGCATGGCGTCACGTCCGTTGATCGAGATCGCGAGGGGGTCCGTGTTGGTGGCCGCGAATTCGCTGAGTCCTTGGACGGGGTCCAGTGCTAGCGCGTAGGACGCAAAACCGGACTTGAGCGCGACGCACTGATTTCGCGCGCTCTTGTTCTCCCCGGGGTTGAACCCTTGTCCGGCGTTGAGCTGGTCCAGGATTCGACACGCATCGAGACCAGCGAACACGTCCGAGGTCGTCGGGTCGGAACTCGCGCCGGGGGCAGGAGAGGCTGTGCCGGCCACCGTGCTGGTACATGCGCTCAGAGCCAGAACAACACCGGCAACGGCCGCGAGTGCCTGAGTGATCCGGCGGTCGATGCTCATGGGGAGTCCTGGTTCTTGAAGGCGCTGAGAGTTTCCCGTCACCGGGCTTGGGGCAGCAGGGGTTCCACCTTTTCGGCGAAGGCCCTCGCGTTCGGGCAACCGTGTGCGTCCTCGCTCGCACGCTCCATGGTTACCAGCACCAGCGCTCGAGCATGCTCACCGACACCGACACCGACACCGACCGCGACTGCACATCCGCCGACCGGGATGTCCGCCTGCATCCCGTCACGTCCGTTGACCGAAATGCTCGTGGCGCCCGCGTTCGCCGCGTCGAACTCGGAGAGACCTTGAACGGAATCGAGCGCGAGGCCGTAAGTCGCGAACCCCGGCTTCGAAGCGGTGCACTGGTTTCGCCGGCTCTTGTTCTCTCCCGGCGCGAACCCCTGTCCGGCATTGAGCTGGTCCAAAAGCTGACAGGCATCAAGACCGGCGAAGACATCGGATCCCGTAGGTGTGCTGTTCTGCGTGGTGGGTGCCGCGGAAGGCGTGCCGGACACCGCGCTGGTGCACGCGGTTCCGACCGTCAGCAAGCAGGCGCCACCCACGAGGATCCGGGCGAGGCGGAGGTTGGTGATCACCGGGTTTCCTGGTTTCGGAGGTTGTCAAGGACATGCTTCGCGCCCGTCACCGGCTCTGGGGCAGCAGGGGTTCCACCTTCTCGGCGAAGGCCCTCGCGTTCGGGCAGGCTTCCGAGTCCTGGCTGTAGCGTGCCATCGACACCGTCACCATGGCGCGAGCGTGGTCCCCGACCTCCATGGCGATGGCGCATCCGCCGGTGGGGATGTTCGCCTGCAAAGCGTTCCGCTCGTTGACTGAAAGGCTCACTTCACCGTCGTTCGCCGCGGCGAACTCGGTGAGTCCCTGCACGGGATCCAGCGCAAGGCCGTAGGTGGCGAAATCGTCCTTCGTCGCATCGCACTCGTTGCGGCGGCTGATATTCTCCCCAGGGCCGAATCCCTGGCCCGTCGTGAGTTGCTCCACCACCTGACACGCGTTCAGTCCGGCGAAAACGTCAGCCCCGGAGCCGGGGTTCGAGCTCACAGCCGGTGACGCTGTGCCACTCACCGTGCTGGTGCATGCGGCAGCGGCGAAGCCGAGGCAGACCAGCCCGGTGAATGCCCAGCCGAGGCGTAACTGAGTGCTCAACTCGTTTCCTGGTTCTTGAGGGGTGCCAACGCGTCGGTGGCGGCCTGGTCGGAGGCGTCGTATTTGCTGATTGCGATGTCGATGGCTTGGCGAAGAGTCTCCAACATCTCCTGAGCCGCGTGGAAGACCCGTACGAGAGACTGATCGTCCGAATCCATTGCGGTAAGGAAATGAGCGGCGACCTGCTTGGCGTAGGCGTCGTTGCCCAATTTCGGGGCTTGTTGGAGCCGGTAGATCTTCGGGCTGATCCTCCCCAGTTCGGTCTGCATCTGCTCGACCGCCCGTCGCAGATGCGAACCGGTCTCCTCGTCCACCGCCCAGTTGCCCGCCTGTGCCTCCGCGAGCATGTGCTTCGCATCCGTGTTCATCGTGTTCAGCTGTTGCTCGCCGCCGAACACGTCGGCGATCTGCGCACCAGCGCCGGTCACGTTCTCGGTCATCGTCCCTCCCTCGCTGCCAGCACGATAACGGCCCGCCCACCCCGCTGTCACAGCTTCGCTGCGGAGAGCTACGCCGCCTCCTCCAGGTACGCCGCCGCCTGCAGGGTGAACAGTGCCGCGTAGTCGCCGCCCGTTGACATCAGTTCCTCGTGCGTTCCTTCCTCCGCGAGCCTGCCCTGGTCCAGCAACAGGATTTTCTCCGCCTGCCGCACCGTGGAGAAGCGGTGTGAGATGTACAGCGTCGTCCGGCCCTCGGCCAGGGCTCGCAACCGGGCGAACAGGTCGTGCTCGGCCGCGGCGTCCAGTGCCGACGTCGGCTCGTCGAGGATCAGGATCGGGGCGTCGCGCATGAAGGCGCGTGCCAGGGCGATCTTCTGCCACTCCCCGCCACTCAACGACACGCCCTGGTCGAACCACCGGCCCAGTGGGCTGTCGTAACCCCGCGGGAGGCGGGATATCCGCGAAGCGACACCTGCGCGGGCCGCCGAGTCCGAGATCCGTTCGCGGTCGTCCACGGCGCTCAGCTGGCCCAGTCCGATGTTCTCCGCCGCCGTCCCCTGGTAGGTCACGTAGTCCTGGAACATCGCCGAGATCCGCGTCCGCAGCTCGTCCGGGTCGAATTCGCGCAGATCCACCCCGTCCAGCAGGATCCGCCCCTCCGTCGGGTCGTACAGGCGGCACAGCAGCTTGAACAGCGTCGACTTCCCGGCCCCGTTCCGCCCCACCACGGCGACCGTCTCACCGGGCCGGATCTCGAACGAAACCCCGTCCAGCGCCTTCTCCTCCGATCCCGGGTAGCTGAACGACACGTCCTGGAACTCGATGTGACCGCGCACCGGCTCCGGCAACGGCTTCACCACCGCGGGCCTCGTGATCCGCGGCGCGGTCTCCAGGAACTGGTACAGCGTGTCCAGGTACAGGTTGTTTTCGTACATCCCCGAGAACCCGCTGAACAAACCCTGCACCGACGTCTGCACCGCCGTGGCCGCCGCCGTGTACAACGCCAGGTCGCCGATCGTCAGACGGCCCGCGACAGCCTCCAGCGCGATGTACAACGCGATCCCCGAACCGGCCAATGTGGACAGCAGGCTCCACGCCGTCCCGACGAAGTTCCGCCGCGTCGTCAGCCGCCGCTCGCGTGCGTAGTAGTTCTGCCCCAGCCGCAGGAACCGGTCCACCAGGTACGGGCCGAGCCCGAACAGCTTGGTCTCCTTGGCGTACGTGTCCGTGGTGACCAGTGAGTTGAGGTAATCCATGCGCCGCCGGACGGGGGACATCAACAGCGTCAGCATGAACCCCCGCGAGCCGTACTTCGCCTGCGAGATGAACGCCGGCACCGGCGCGAGCAAAGCCACCACCGCCAGCAGCGGGCTCACCGACACCAGCAACACGATCATGCTCGCGAAGGTGATCGAAGTCCGCCCCAGGCCGAGCGCCGAGGTCAGCATCGTCATCGGCCGCTGCGGTGCCTCCTGCGACGCCTGCCGCAACTGGTCATAAGATTGGGAATCCTCGAAGAACTGCAGGTCCAGCTTGCTCGCGTGGTCCATGACCCGGTGCCGGATGGTGAGGGTCATCCGCTCCTGCAACAACTGCTGCGCCGCGTTCGTCAGCGCCGTGCTGATCGCGGTCGCGGTGAAGACGCCGAACTCCAGCGCGGCCAGCTCGACGATCCGCCCCGTTCCGCCGTGGTGCTGCACCGCCGCGACCACCGCGTCCAGCAACAGTTTCGCCACGTACGCGGTCACCGTCGGCACGAGGCCGCTGACCAGTGTGGACAGTGCGATCAGCACGGTGATCACCGGGCTGGCCTGCCACGCGAGCTTGACCACCCGTGGCAGCCCGCGCACCGTCCCGCCCGCCGACTGCCGCAGCCGCCGCCACCGCGACCGCAGGTCCTTCGGCTCGTCCTCCCGTACCGGGTCCGGGATGTCGACCGGGCCGGTCAGCCCGCTCTGCGCGACCGAGGCGGCGTGCCGGCGCAACTGCCGTCTCATGCTGAATGACGGGCCCCCGCCACCGTGCATCACGCGGTCACCGCCCCGTGCAGGAACACGTCGATCAGCTCGTCCGGGGTCAGCGACCCCTGGCCGTCCCGGCGCCGCGCGAGCAGCAGCGACTGGAAGATCCCGGCCAGCTTGTCCGCGGGCAGCCGCAGGCCGTCCCCGGGGGTGAACAGGTCGGCGATGGCCTCGCGCACCGCGGTGAACGAGTCCATCCGCGCGCCCTTCTTGTGCTCGCCGCGCTTCAAGCGGCCGGACGAGTGCAGCGCCGCCATCAGCGCGCCCATCCGTTCCAGGTGCGCCGACATCGCCTCGGCCGCCTCGGTCAGCCGGTCCCGCAGCGGCTGGTCCAGCGGGATCTCGGCGATTGCCGCCAGCGCGGTGTCCGGTTTCAGCGCCTCGGCGATGCAGGCGTCGATCAGTTCGTCCTTGTCCGTGAAGGCACGGAAGATCGTGCCCTCGCCGATGCCGGCGGCCCGCGCGATCTGCGCCGTCGTCACCGCGGCGCCGTGCTCGATCACCAGCGGCAGCACGGCCTGCACGATCATGCGACGCCGGTCCTCCGCGCTCATGCCGGGCGCGCGACGCCGCGATGGGGTTTCGGTCATGCCGTCCAGTGTGCGGAGTGAGCACTCACTCCGTCAAGTGACTACAAGAACGGGGCCGCGCCGGAACGCGGCCCCGTCGGAACTCAGTACGTGATCGCCATGGCCGGATCGGCCAGCAGCGCGCCGACATCGGCGAGGAACTGCGAACCCTGCTGTCCGTCGACCAGGCGGTGGTCGAAGCTCAGCGCCAGCTGCAGCACCTTCCGCACCGCGAGCTGCCCGTCCACCACCCACGGCGCGTCCTTGATCGCGCCGAAGGCGAGGATCGCGGCCTCACCCGGGTTGATGATCGGTGTCCCGGTGTCGACGCCGAACACGCCCACGTTGGTGATCGTGATCGTCCCGTTGACCATGTCCGACGGCGGCGTCTTGCCCTCCCGCGCGGTGGCGGTCAGCTCGTCGAGGGCCTTCGCCAGTTCGGGCAGCGACATCGCGTCGGCATCACGGATCTTCGGGACCACGAGACCGCGGGGCGTCGCCGCGGCGATGCCCAGGTGCACGTAGTCCTTGTAGACGATCTCGCCGGCCGCTTCGTCCCACGCCGCGTTGACGTCGGGCGTCCGCTTCGCGGCCAGGCACACCGCCTTGGCCGCGAACGCCAGCGGCGTCAGCTTCACACCGGCGAAGGCCGGGTGCTTCTTGAGCCGTTCCCGCAGTTCCATCATCGGCGTGACGTCGACGGTCAGGAACTCCGTGACGTGCGGCGCGGTGAAGGCGCTGGTGACCATCGCCTCCGCGGTCGCCTTCCGGACGCCCTTGATCGGTACCCGGCGCTCGCGCTCCCCGGCCCCGGCGGCACGGGCCGTGACCTGGGAGGGCTGGGCGGCACGCTGCACGTCCTCGCGCGTGATGATTCCGCCGTCCGCCGAACCCGCCAGGGTCGACAGGTCGACACCGAGGTCCTTGGCGAGCTTGCGCACCGGCGGCTTCGCCAGCGGCACGTACCCACCCCGCGCCACCGCGGCAGCAGGAGCCGGTTCCGGCGCGGTCTTGCGTGCTCGCCGCCGGGCCTCCGTCGCCTTCGACCCGTACCCGACCAGCGGCTTCATCTCTTCTTCGGCGGGCGCTGCCGCACCGTTGACCGCCGCCGCGGGCGCCGGAGCGGACGCGGAACCGGCCGGGTCCACGTCGACGGTCATCAGCGGTGCCCCGACCTCGACGGTGGCCCCGGCCTCCGCCAGCACCTCGGTGATCACGCCCGCCCACGGGATCGGCAGCTCGACGGCCGCCTTCGCGGTCTCCACCTCGACCACGATCTGGTTGACCGTGACCTCGTCACCGGGCCGCACCCGGATGTTGAGGATTTCGGCTTCGGTGAGTCCTTCGGCGGTGTCGGCGAGCAGGAACTGCTTGTACTCGGGCACCCCGCCTCACCAGCCCATCGCGCGGTCGACGGTGTGCAGCACGCGGTCCAGGTCCGGCAGGAAGTGCTCCTCCAGTTTGGACGGCGGGTACGGCGTGTCGAACCCGGTGGCGCGCAGTACCGGCGCTTCCAGCGAGTAGAAGCACTCCTGCTGCACGCGTGCCGCGATCTCGGAGGTGATCGACGACTCCGACGAGGCCTCGCTGACCGCGACCAGCCGTCCGGTGCGGCGCACCGACTCGAACACCGGTCCGAGGTCGAGCGGCGAGATCGTGCGCAGGTCGATGACCTCCAGCGACCGGCCTTCCTCAGACGCTGCAGCAGCCGCGTCCAAACACACCTTCACCGAAGGGCCGTAGGCGACCACTGTGCAGTCGGTGCCCTGGCGCACCACGCGCGAGGCGAACAGCGGACCGCCCGGTGTCGCGGTGTCCACTTCGGACTTGAGCTGGCCGTTGTGGTAGAGCCGCTTCGGCTCGAAGAACAGCACCGGATCGTCGCAGGCGATGGCCTGCTGGATCATCCAGTACGCGTCGGCGGGGTTCGCGCACGACACCACCCGCAGGCCGGGGATGTGCGAGAACAGCGACTCCGGCGATTCGGAGTGGTGCTCCACGGCCCCGATCCCGCCGCCGAAGGGCACCCGCACGACCACCGGCACCTTGACCCTGCCCTGCGTCCGGTAGTGCAACTTGGCCAGCTGCGAGGAGATCTGGTCGAAGCCGGGGAAGATGAACCCCTCGAACTGGATCTCACACACCGGCCGGAACCCGCGCACGGCGAGGCCGACCGCGGTGCCGATGATGCCGGATTCGGCCAGCGGCGTGTCCAGTACGCGCTGCTCGCCGAAGTCCTTCTGCAGCCCGTCGGTGATGCGGAAGACGCCACCGAGCTTGCCGACGTCCTCACCGAGGACGATGACCTTGTCGTCGGCCTCCATCGCCGCGCGCAGACCCAGGTTCAGGGCCTTGCCGATGGTCAGCTTCTGCACGGCGGACGCCGTTTCGTCCACACGGGACTTGACCGGGGCGGCCATCAGCGCTCACCCGCTTCCACGAAACCGGCCAGGTAGGACAGGTACTCGTCGCGCTGCGAGTCGAGCACCGGCGACGGGTCGGCGTAGACGTTCGCGAACACGCGGTCCGGCGGCGGCTCCGGCATGTTGAAGCAGAACTCCCGCAGATCCGCGGCGAACGCGTCGGCCTCGGCCTGGACCTGGTCGAACCACGCCTGGTCGGCGTGACCGCCGCGGGCCAGATGCACCCGCACGCGCTCGATCGGGTCCTTGTGCTTCCACACCTCCAGCTCGTCGGAGAGCCGGTAGCGGGTCGGGTCGTCGGTGGTGGTGTGCGCGTCCATCCGGTAGGTGAACGCCTCGATCAGCACCGGCCCGTTGCCGTGGCGGCATTCCTCCAGCGCCCAGCGGGTGACCGCGAGGCAGGCGAGCACGTCGTTGCCGTCGACGCGGATGCCGGGGAAGCCGTAGCCGCGGGCGCGCTGGTACAGCGGCAGGCGGGACTGGCGCTCGGTCGGCTCGGAGATGGCCCACTGGTTGTTCTGGCAGAAGAACACCAGCGGCGCGTCGTAGACCGAGGCCCAGACGAAGCCCTCGTGCACGTCGCCTTGCGAGGTGGCGCCGTCACCGAAGTAGACGATCGTGGCTTCGCCCTCGTCGTCACCCACCTTGCCCTCGAACTTCTGCCCCATCGCGTAACCGGCGGCGTTGAGGACCTGGTTGCCGATGACGATGGTGTACGGGTGGAAACCGTGGGCCTTGAAGTCCCAGCCACCGTGGTCGGTGCACCGGAAGATGCCCAGCAGCTCCTTGAAGTCGACGCCGCGGGTGTAGGCCACGCCGTGTTCCCGGTAGCTCGGAAAGGCCATGTCCTGCGGCCGCAGCGCCCGGCCGGAGCCGACCTGCGCGGCCTCCTGGCCCAGCAGCGGGACCCAGATGCCCAGCTGGCCCTGGCGCTGCATCGCGTTGGCTTCCCGGTCGGCCCGGCGCACCAGCACCATGTCGCGGTAGAGCCCGCGCAGCGCTTCCGGGTCGATGTCGGGGATGTAGCGGTCGAACTGGGGCGAGGCGATTCGTTCGCCTTCGGGGGTGAGCAGCTGAGTCACCTCAGCGCCACCCGCGTCCGTGTTTCGCAAACCGGCGATCACCTGCTCCCGCGATGGTTGGGCGGCCTGTGCGGCCGGTCCTTCGCCGGGCTCCGGGTGCGTCCACTGTTCGGGGGACGGCATGCGTGTTCTCCTCGGTGTCCTGCCACGAGGCCGCTTGTGGCGGCCGCTGATGGCTGACCAGCGGCCACCGGCGTTCCGGGTCCGGAGCGCTCGGCAGCCGTCGGCCGTGACGGCTTACCGGGTCATCCTGTCACGAAGAGGGCACGGGAGTGCAGGGCCGAGCCTGATTTGTTGCTCTGAAAGCACGCTCTGAGCTGCGCAAACGCTAGGAAGCCCGACGAACGGCCCTCCGATGTTCGGCCGTGCTGGCGCGCGCCCACCTGCCCGGAAGTGACAGGCGGGCCACCTTCGTCGCGTTCCGCGCTCGGAAGGTGACCCGCGAGTGAGCTGCGTCACGTGGGGTGACTACAGGTTGGCCTTGGTGAACTGGTATTGCTGTGCCGCCTGTGAACTGAAGTTGTACTTGAGGGTGGCGAGCCCGAACGGCTTCGCCGGGTCGACCTTGAACAGCGTGCTCGACCGCGGCGGGTTGCGGGTGTCGGCCGAGCCGTACTCGTAGTCGCCCATCAGGCCGTCGAAGCTCACGGTGCCGATCTCGCGCGAGGCCTTGAGGATCCCGTCGCGGGACAGGTCGCCCAGCTCGACGGCCTTCTCCAGCACCGCGGTCATCGCGCGGGCCTGGTTGTACCCGAACGCGAAGTAGTAGTCCGGCTCCTGCTGCGGCGCGAACCGGTTCTTGCGGTCGACCATCTCGGTCATGCCCGGCACGGAGTCGTCGCCCCATTCGGTGCCCTCGGCGACGATCGTGACGTAGGCCTGCAGGTACGGCGCGATCGCGGACTTCGCGAACGCCGACGTGTAGCTCGGCGACTGCCCGTACCACCGGGGCGCGAACCGGGCCTGCGCGGCGGTGCCCCAGATCTTCGCCGCGTCCGTCGGGGTCGCGGTCAGGAACACCAGCTGGCAGCCCGCCCCGGCGAGCGCGCCGATCTGCCCGGCGTAGTTCTCCGTGCCCGACTTGAAACGCTGCGTGTTCGCGACGGTGAAGCCGTAGCTCTTCGCGGCGAACTCGATACCGGCCTGGCCCGCCTCGCCGTACACGTCGTCCTGGACCATCGTGCAGATCTTCGCGTCCTTGGTGCCGCCGCCCTCGGTGAGGTAGTGGTCCATGGCGTTGATCGCCTGCACCTGGTAGGGCGCGCCGACCGGCAGCAGGTTCTCCTCGCGCACCCACAGCGCGTCCAGCGACGCGGGCGCGGCGAGCATCTTGTCGGCGCGCAGCTGCGGCAGCACGGCCAGCGTCGAGGGCGTGCCCAGCAGCTGGGTGAACGCGACGACGTCGCCCTTCACCTTGTTGTACTGCTGCACGGCGACTTCCGGCCGGTACTGGGTGTCCTCCTGGACCAGTTCGACCTTGTACTTGCCCGCGACGCCGCCGCGTGCGTTGAGTGCGTCGAACCAGACCTGGTTGCCCGAGGTCAGCGGCTGCCCGATCACCGCGACCGGCCCGGACAGCGGGGACAGCACGCCGAGCTTGATGGTGGTGCCGTCGAATCCGGTGGTGGTGCCCGGGTTGCCCGCCTGGCCGCCGCCACCGCCTTCGTCGTCGCCCGCGCCACCGCACGCGGCCAGCACGAGCGTCGCCGCGGCCAGCGCCGCCGCGATCCGCGTTCTTTTCATGACGCCTCCTGGACTTAGTAGGAGAAGGGCCAGGTCTTGAAATAGGTTTTGATGCGGAGCCAGATGCCCGCGAGCCCGCGTGGTTCGAGCACCAGGAACAACACGATCAGCAACCCGAAGATGGCCTGGTTGAGGGCGAAGACACTGATGAACCCGGAATCGCCCACGCTGGTCCGGACGCCGGGTATGACGTCGCTGTAGCGGTCGATCAACGCGGGCAGCGCGCCGACGAACAGCGCCCCGAGCACCGATCCGAAGACCGTGCCCAGACCGCCCACGATGATCACCGCGATGTACTGGATGGACAGCAGCAGGTTCCACTCGTCGGGGCTGACGAACTGCTGGTAGGACCCGAACAGCGCGCCCGCCGTGGACGCGATCGCGCTGGAGGTCATGAACGCGCCGATCTTGTACCGGCCCGCCCGCACGCCGATCACCTCGGCGGCCTGGTCGCGGTCGCGCACCGCCTGCAGCGCACGGCCGGGACGGGTGCGCGCCAGGTTCTTCACCAGCAGCGCGACCAGCCCGACCAGCGTCCACACCAGCCAGAACCAGCCCTGATTGCGGGAGTAGCTCTCGCCGAAGATCGACAGGTCGGCGAAGTTCACCGGCCCGATCGCGACGTCGGCGTCGACCGAGGTGCCGGAGTTGCCGCCGGTGAAGTCGTCGAGGTTGCGCCACAGGTGCTCGCCGAGGAACACCAGCCCGAGTGTGACGATCGCCAGGTAGTGCCCGCGCAGCCGCAGCGTGAACGGGCCGATCAGCCCGCCCAGCACGGCGCCGCCCGCGGCGGCCGCGAGCAGCCACAACGGGAACGGCAGCCCGAAGTCGCCACCGGCCTTGGCCGTGACGTAGGCACCGGCGCCGATGAAGAACGCGTGCCCCAGCGAGATCTGACCGCAGTACCCGGTGAGCAGGTTGAGACCGATCGCGCCGACCGCCGTGATGCCGGCGTAGATCAGCACGGACAGCCAGAAATCGTCCTGCACCACCGTCGGCAGCACCAGGAACGCCGCGATCATCAGCACCAGACCGAGCTTCGACATCGGCGAGCCGAACAGTCGCAGGTCCTGGGCGTAGTCGCGGACGAGGTTGCGGTGCGGCTTGGGCATCAGATCCTCCGGACGTCCTTGGTTCCCAGCAGGCCGTAGGGCCGGATCAGCAGGATCACGATCATCAGCAGGTAGGGCACGATGATCGACACGTTGTCGCCTGCCCAGGAGAACAGCTGGTCCTGGTAGCCGCGGGTGAGCGCCTCGGCCAGCCCGATCACGATGCCGCCGAGCACCGCGCCCGCGGGCGAGTCGAGCCCGCCGAGGATCATCGCCGGGAACGCCGCGAGCGCGATGAACCCGATCGACGGGGTGAGCCCGCCCGGCCCGGCCGCCATGGTGATCCCGGCCAGCGCGGCCAGCGCCGACGCGATCGCCCACGACACCGCGTACACCCGGCGTGCGCTGATCCCCTGCGCCAGCGCCGCTTCCGGGTCGAACGCGGTGGCCCGCATCGCCAGGCCGAGCGAGGTGTAGCGGAAGAACAGGAAGAACGCGACCACCACCGCGGCCGTGAGCCCGATCGTCCACAGGTCCCGCACCCCGAAGACGATCCCGCCCGCCTCGACCGTCCGGATGTTCCACGGGTTGGTGACCTGCAGGTTGTCGAAACCCCAGATCGCGGTGATCAGCGGTTCCAGGACGAACAGCAGGCCGATGGTGATCATGATGACCGCGAACGGCGGCTGCCCGACCATGCGCCGCAGCACGATCCGCTCGAACCCGGCGCCGACCAGCGCCGCCGACGCGCACGCCAGCAGGATCGCCACCCCGAACGCGATCGCGAGGTTGGTGGAGAAGGTGTACCCGAGGTAGGCGCCCAGCGCCAACAGCCCGCCCTGCGCGAAGTTGATCACGCCGGTCGATTTGTAGATGACCACGAAACCCAGCGCCACCAACGCGTACGTCGAGCCGAGCGCGAGCCCGGCGAAGCAGTTCTGCAGGAACGTCGTCATCGGTACATCACCTCGATCTCGTGCTCGAACCGCAGCTCGATCGCGCGCCGTTTGACCTTCTGCGTCGCGGTCAGCTCGCCGTCTTCGTGGTCGAGTTCCTTGCCGATCAAGGTGACCCGCTTGATCTGCTCGACCTGCGAGAACTCCCGGTTGGTCTCGTCGACCACCTGCTGCACGAGCGCGTGCACCTCGGGTTTGGCGGAGAGGTCGGCGTAGGTCGTGTACGCGAGCCCGCGCCGGGTCGCCCAGTTGCCGACCGTCTCGGCCTCGATGCCGACCAGCGCGGTGAGGTAGCGCCGCCGGTCGCCGATCACGACGGCCTCCCGCACGAACGGCGACACCTTGAGCCGGTTCTCGATCTCCGACGGCGACACGTTCTTGCCGCCCGCGGTGATGATGATGTCCTTCCTGCGGTCGGTGATCCGCAGGAAACCGTCGTCGTCGATCTCGCCGACGTCACCGGTGTGCAGCCAGCCCTCGGCGTCGATCGTCTCCGCGGTGGCCGCCGGATTGCGGAAGTAGCCCTGGAACACCCCCGCCGAGCGGGTCAGGATCTCGCCGTCGCCGTCGATGCGCACCTCGACGCCCGGCAGGGGTTGGCCGACCGCGCCGAGCCGCACGTCGCCCGCCGGCGTCATCGTGGCCAGCGCGGTGTTCTCGGTCTGCCCGTAGCCTTCGCGCACACCGACCCCGATGGCCCACAGCCACTCCAGCACCTGCGGCGCGATCGGCGCGGCGCCGGACAACGCGGTGTGCACCCGGACGAGGCCGAGTTTCTCCCGCAGGGCACGGAAAACGAGGACCTCGGCCAGCGCGAGCTGGATCTTGTCGCCCGCGGACAGGCGCCCGGTCATGCGGCGCGGCGCGATGCGGCGGGTCCGGTTCAGCCAGAACCGGTAGAGCCCGCGTTTGAGACGCGAGGCGTCGGACATCCGGATCTCGGTGCCGGCCAGCATCTTCTCCCACACCCGCGGCACGCCGAGGAACACGGTCGGCTGAACGTCGCGCAGGTCGCCCGGGAAGGACGGGCCGCCCTCGCCGAAGTTGACCACGCCGCCGGCCCACACCGAGTCGATCACCGACGTCAGCCGTTCCGCGATGTGGCACAGCGGAAGGTAGGACAGGACCTCGTCGTCCGGGCCGCCGCCGAGCGCGCCGACGAACGTGCTGCCCGCCGCGACCAGGTTGGCGTGCGAGATCATCGCGCCCTTGGGCGGCCCCGTCGTGCCCGAGGTGTAGACGAGGATGGCCGTGGCGTCCGGATCGAGGGCGGCCACCGCGCGCTCGTAGTCGCCGAAAGCGTTTTCCCGCGGGCTTTCCAGCTGCTCGAACGTCATCAGGTCCACGCGGGCCTCGACGCGCACCCCGCGTGGGTCCATCACGACGAGGTGCCGCAGGTCCGGCAGCCTGCCGCGGACGGCCAGCGCCTTGTCCAGCTGCTCCTCGTCCTCCGCGATCAGCACCGTCGCGCCGGAGTGGCCCAGCAGGTACTCGACCTCCGGCTCGGGGGAGGTCGGGTAGACACCCATGCTGATCGCGCCGATGCCCTGCACGGCCAGATCGGCCACGACCCACTCCGGCCGGTTCTCCGCGTGGATCGCGACCCGGTCGCCCGGCTGGACGCCCAGCTCGCGCAGGCCCGCGGCGACGTTCGCGACCCGCTCGGCGTACTCGGCCCACGTCCATTCGCGCCAGCGGCCACGGTGCTTCTCCCGGATCGCGGTGCGGTCGCCCAGGCTGCGCGCGTTGTCCAGCAGGCGCGCGGCCAGTGTCGTGGTTTCCGCCGGTGCGGCCAGCGCCGTGCTCATCGCGCACCGCCCAGGTATGCCTCGATGACCGCCGGGTGGTTCTGGATCTCCGACGGCTTCCCGGTGGCGATCGCGACGCCGAAGTCCAGCGCCAGCACCCGGTCCGCCAGGTCCATCACCAGGCGCATGTCGTGCTCGACCAGGATCATCGCCAGGCCCAGCTCGCGGCGGACCTCGACCAGGTAGCGCGCGGTGTCCTCGGTTTCTTCGAGGTTCATGCCCGCGACCGGTTCGTCGAGCAGCAGCAGCGACGGTTCCATCGCCAGCGCGCGGCCCAGTTCGGCGCGTTTCGCGACGCCGTAGGGGAGCAGCCCGGCGGGCATCCGGCGGTAGGGCTCCAGTTCGAGCAGTTCGACGATCTCCTCGACCGCCGCGCGGTGCCGGACTTCCTCGCGCTTGGCCCGGCCCCACCACAGCATCCCGGTGCCGAACCCGGTCCGCATCAGGTGGTGGCGGCCCAGCATCAGGTTCTCGACGAGAGTCAGGTGCTCGAACAGGCCGAGGTTCTGGAAGGTGCGGGCCACGCCCATCGCGGCGATCGCGGCCGGGGCGCGGCCGACCAGGCTCCCTCCGTCCAGCGTGATCGTGCCCTGCTGCGGGCGGTAGACCCCGTTGAGACAGTTGAAGATGGACGTCTTGCCCGCGCCGTTCGGGCCGATCACGGCGAACAGCTCGCCCCGTCCGACCGCGAAGCTGACGCCGTCCAGCGCCGTGACGCCGCCGAAGCGCAGCGTCAGATCGCGGACGTCGAGGATCGGGGGAGCGGTCTCGGACTCGGCCTCCGGGGCGGGTGCGGGGTCGCTGGTGGTCACGCGCTCCATCGCTTCTTCCTCCGGTAGCTCTTGACGTCGGCCAGGCTGCGCCGCTGTCCGTGCTGGGCGGCGCCGAGGTAGAACTCGCGGATGTCCTCGTCGGCGAGCAGGTCGGCGGCGGGACCGTCCTGCACGACCTTCCCGGTCTCCACGACGTAGCCGAACCCGGCGATCGACAGCGCCATCACGGCGTTCTGCTCGACCAGCAGGACACTCGTGCCCTGGCCGTTGATCTCGACGATGATGTCGCGCACCTGCTCGACGAGCTTCGGCGCGAGGCCCAGCGAGGGTTCGTCGAGCAGCAGGAGTTCCGGGGACGCCATCAGCGCGCGGCCGATCGCGAGCATCTGCTGTTCGCCGCCGGAGAGGTAACCGGCGATCGACCGGCGGCGGTTCCGCAACACCGGGAACAGGTCCATCACCCGTGCGTAGGACTCGCGGACCTCGGCACGGCCGCGGCGGGTGTAGGCGCCGGTGCGCAGGTTCTCGTCGACGGTGATCTCGGCGAAGATCCGCCTGCCCTCCATCACCTGGGCGATGCCGTGGCGCACCACGACGGCGGGGTCGGCGCCGGTGATGTCGTCCTCGCCGAGCCGGATCGTGCCCTTGGTGATCTTGCCCCGGTGCGGCATGAGCAGGCCGGTGATCGCCCGCAGCAGGGTGGTCTTGCCCGCCCCGTTGGCACCCAGGAGGGTGACGATCGCGCCGTCGGGGACCTCCAGGCTGAGCCCGCGCAGGACGAGCACCACGTCGTCGTACACCACTTCGAGGTTGTTCACCGACAACACGGGTGGTGACACGGCGTGCCCTCCGTTCCTCATCGAACCGGGCAAAAGGCACCTAAAGTAGGTGACTGAGATCACATTGAATACGGAAGGTGGTGACGGGTCACGGGTGGACGCCAATGCGGAGCCGAACTGTGACCTGCGCAGGGCTGGCAGAATGACGCGGGTGGAGCAGACGACCGTGCGTGAAACCGTTCAGCGCCTCTGGGCGGACGAGGTGCTTCCGAGCCTGTCCGGCCTGGTGGAGATCCCCGCCCTGTCACAGGCGTTCGACGCCGACTGGGCGGCCAACGGGCATCTCGCCGCCGCCGTGCGGCACGTGCGCGAGTGGATCACCGCTCGCGACCTGCCCGGCGCGAAGATCGACGTCGTCGAGGTGGACGGCCGCAGTCCGGTGCTGCTGGTCGATGTCCCGGCGACGCCCGGCGCGGAGGACCGCGGCACCGTCCTGCTCTACGGCCACCTCGACAAGCAGCCCCCGGTCGGCGGCTGGGGCGACGGGCTCGGCCCGTGGACCCCGGTGGTCCGCGACGGCAGGTTGTACGGCCGCGGCTCGGCCGACGACGGGTACGCCGGCTACGCCGCGACGGCGGCACTGGAAGCCGTGCACGCGGCGGGCGGCGCCCATGCGCGATCGGTGATCCTGCTGGAAACCGGTGAGGAGTCGGGCAGCCCGGACCTGCCGCGGTACCTGGAGCACCTGGCCGACCGGCTGGGCCGGGTGACGTTCGTGGTCTGCCTGGACTCGGGCGGCAACGACTACGAGCGGCTGTGGCTGACGACGAGCCTGCGCGGGCTGGCGCAGGTGCACGTCACGGTGCGGGTGCTGGCGGCCGCGGCGCACTCCGGCCTGGCCAGCGGTGTCGTGCCCAGCTCGTTCCGCGTGCTGCGGCAGCTGCTGGACCGCATCGAGGACGCGGCGACGGGTGCGATCAAGCTGGCCGAGCTGAACGTCGACATCCCGGGCAACCGCCGCTCCGAGGCTGCCGCGACGGTGTCGGTGGCCCCCGGCGCGATCAGCGGTTCGTTCCCGCTGATGCCCGGTATGACCCCGGTGTCGGACGACGAGCTGGAGCTGCTGCTGAACCAGTCGTGGCGCCCGACGCTGTCCGTGATCGGTGGCGCGGGCTTCCCGGAACCGGCGAACGCCGGCAACGTCCTGCGCTCCTCGACCACGCTCGCGCTGAGCTTCCGCCTGCCCCCGACGGCCGATTCGGCGGCCGCGCTCGCCGCTGTCGAGAAGGCGCTGACCACGGACGTGCCCTACGGCGCGGCGGTGGAACTGTCCGGCGTGGAAGCCGCCGACGGCTGGAACGCCCCGGACGCTGCCCCGTGGCTGTCGGCCGCGTTGGAGCAGGTCAGCGAGGAGGTCTTCGGAGCCCCGTGGCGCAGCGTCGGGCTCGGCGGATCGATCCCGTTCATGGGCCTGCTGGGCGAGAAGTACCCGGAGGCCCAGTTCCTGGTCACCGGTGCACTGGGCCCCGACTCGAACGCCCACGTCCCCGACGAATGGCTGCACCTGGCCCAGGCGCGGCGGCTCACGGAAGCGGTGGCGCACATGCTGGACGCCCACGCGCGGGGCTGAGCCGCGCGGCTTGAGATGCGCGCCGCCCGCGAGTATCGTGAAGGTCGCGCAGGTCACTAGACCTGTCGAAGTGAACCCGGCAGCCTTCCGGACGGTGGGCGGGCCGGGTTTCGCGCATTCCGGCCCGGATCAGAGCACCCTCAGCGCCGCGTCCATCTCCTTCACCCGCGTCCGCCAGTGGCCCCCGCGTTGCCAGCACCACGCAAGGGCGTCGGGGATCGCGAGCAGAGGCTCTTCGTGGGCGCGGTGGTGCCGGTACTGCAGGGTTTCCGAGCACCGCAGGTCGCGCACCAGCCGGTAGAGAACCTTGCGGTCCTCGGCGAGTACCGCATCGTCCCGCTCCAGAACCAGTGTTCGCGCCTGCCGGGCGGCCAGGTCCGCAAGCAGGGCCGTGAGGCAGACCGCTCGCTGCTGCCGCCGGTGGTGTCCTGAGCTGTCATACAGGGCGATCCGCGGACGTACCTCCGCGATGACGTCCAGAATCTGCTTCCGGCGCCGGTCGCTCTCCTTGAAGAAGTGGATGCGCCGTTGGCCGGGCATCACGAGGCCGCGCATGACTTGGCGAGCGGCGGCCAGGTCCGCCGGCAGGAGCGCGGCGACGGTGAGCAGGTAGCCGCTCGCCTTGGTTTCGTCGGCGAACGCGGTCACGGACATGGCGTGATTCTCGCTGGTGGGTCCGACAGTCCACCGCGTCAGGGCGCTGCAACGTCGTCTGCTGCACGACCCCGGTGGTCACCCGTGTGTTACCGGCTGGTTACCAGGCAGACGCGAAATGCGTCCACGGCCACTCGATGCTGTGCGTGACGACCAACAAGTGGCAGGATGCGTGCACTCGATAAGTATGACCTACTAGGAGTACACCGTGTCGCGTCGATCGTTACGCAGTGCGCTTGTCCTTTCGGCCGCTCTGGCCGTCGCCGCGACCGCGGCGGGCTGCGCGGAGGAGGTCAACACCGGCGGCGACACCCAGGCCGGCGGGGAGATCACCCTGAAGGAAGAGGGCTTCCTCACCACCTGCACGCACCTGCCCTACTCGCCGTTCCAGTTCACCGAGGGTGACCAGACCGTCGGCTTCGACGTCGACCTCGTCAATCTCGTCGCGGAGAACCTCGGCGTGAAGCAGAAGATCTTCGACACCCCGTTCGAGGGCATCCAGTCCGGGGAGTCGCTCAACACCGGGCAGTGCGACGTGGCTGCCGCGGCGATGACGATCAACCCGACGCGGCAGGCCGTGATGGACTTCTCGGTCGGCTACTTCGATGCCAACCAGGCGCTGCTGGTCAAGAAGGGCTCCGGCATCGACAGCCTGGAGAAGCTGCGCGGCAAGAAGCTCGGTGTCCAGCAGGGCACCACCGGTGAGACCTACGCCACCGAGAACAAGGACAAGTACGGCTACGAGATCGTCCAGTTCGAAGATCTCGCCCTGGAGCAGAGCGCGGTCAAGACCGGTCAGATCGACGCGGGCATCAACGACAATTCCGTGCACTACGACTTCGTCAAGACCAACCCGGACGTCGAGGTGACCACCGAGTTCAAGACCGGTGAGCAGTACGGTGTCGCGGTGCGCAAGGGCAACGGCGCGCTGCTGGCCAAGGTCAACGAGGTGATCACCGCGGCCAAGGCCGACGGCCGCTACGACTCGATCTACCAGAAGTGGTTCAACAAGCTGCCGGAAAGCAAGTAAGCGCGCCACTTCTGCGAGGAGTTCCACCGTGGCGATGTCTCGCCGTAAGCGCGCCCGGGCGTTCCGGGGCGCGCAGTACGCGCTGCTGGTGATCGTCATCCTGGTGCTGGCCTTCGTGGCCGACTGGGGTGAGATCCAGCGCGCGTTCTTCAACGCGGACGCAGCGAGCAAGCAGTTCCCCGGCATCATCTCGACGGCGCTGGTCAACACCATCGTCTACACGGCGCTGGGGTTCGCGTTCGGGTTGGCCGTCGGGCTCGTGCTGGCCCTGATGAAGCTGTCGTCGGTCGGGCCGTACCGCTGGATCGCGACCGTCTACATCGAGTTCTTCCGCGGTGTGCCCGCGCTGCTGGTGTTCATCACGCTCGGATTCGGTGCGCCGCTCGCCTTCGGGTTGAAGTTCGACATCTACTCGACCGTCATGCTGTCGCTGGGACTGGTCGGATCCGCCTACATCGCGGAGACGATCCGCGCGGGCATCCAGGCGGTGCCACCCGGGCAGCGGGAAGCGGCTCGGTCGCTGGGGATGTCGCAGGGCCGCGCGATGATCTCGATCGTCATTCCGCAGGCGTTCCGGATCATCCTGCCGCCGCTGACGAACGAGCTGATCCTGCTCACCAAGGACTCGTCGCTGATCTACCTGCTGGGTCTGGCCCGCGACGAGTACGAGCTGACGAAGTTCGGCCGCGAGGGCCTGAACGCGACCGGGTCGCTGACGCCGATCCTGCTCGCCGGGCTGTGCTACCTGATCATCACGATCCCGCTGGGCTACCTGTCCCGGTACCTGGAGCGCCGCACCGGGCGCAAGGGCGCGCGGGGACTGGAGGTGGTGGAGGCGTGAGCGACACGATCGTCAGCGTTTCCGGACTGCACAAGGCCTTCGGCAAGCTGGAGGTGCTCAAGGGCATCGACCTGGAGGTGCGCCGCGGCCAGGTCGTGTGCATCATCGGGCCGTCCGGCTCCGGCAAGTCGACGCTGCTGCGTTGCGTGAACCTGCTGGAGGAGCCCAACCAGGGCTCGATCACGGTGAACGGGTTCGAGGTGACCGACCCGGACATCGACATCGACCGCGCGCGGCGGGGCATCGGCATGGTGTTCCAGTCGTTCAACCTGTTCAGCCACCTGTCGGTGCTGGACAACCTGACGATCGCGCAGCGCAAGGTCCTCAGGCGCGACAAGGCCGAGGCCGAGAAGGTCGCGCTGGAGAACCTGCGCAAGGTCGGGCTGACCGGCAAGGAACGCTCCCTGCCCACGCAGTTGTCCGGTGGCCAGCAGCAGCGCGTCGCGATCGCGCGGGCGCTGTCGATGGACCCCGACGTGATGCTGTTCGACGAGCCGACGTCCGCGCTGGACCCGGAACTCGTCGGTGACGTGCTCGCCGTGATGCGCCAGCTCGCCCGCGACGGCATGACGATGCTCGTGGTCACCCACGAGATGCAGTTCGCCCGCGAGGTGGCCGACGTGGTGCTGTTCATGGACGGCGGCATCGTCGTCGAGCAGGGCCCGCCGTCCCAGGTGATCGGCGACCCGCGGCACGAGCGCACCCAGACGTTCCTGTCGCGCGTGCTGAACCCGGCCCATGTCGAGGAGTAGGTAGCCAAGGGAACCCCTCGTCCGCGACGATCGTCGGACCAGAGTGGCGATCGGTGCGGCGAGGGGGTCACGAATGCCGGGTGGGCAGCCGGGACAGGGTGGGCAGCCGGAGTTGCCGACGTTGGATCCCTTCAAGGGCGTGCCGGACCGGCGTTACCACCTCACCGCCGACGAGCTGCTCAAACCCCTGCTGGAACCCGGCAGCGGTGGTCTGCTGCGGTGGCGCCGCCAGGCGAGCAACGCGCCGATCGTCGCCGTGGAAAACGCTTACATCACCGGGCGGCTCGATCTGCGCGGCGCGGACCTGGACTGCCTGTTCCGGTTCGAGAACTGCCGGTTCGAGTACCCGCCGGACGTGCGTGAGGCCAAGATCCTCGGTCTGGTGTTCCGCCGTTGCTGGCTGCCCGGTCTCAAGGCCCGCAACCTGCGCAGCCGCAACGACGTCCGCCTGATCCGCTGCGTCGTGCAGGTCCTGCCGGACAGCGGCGAGGACGAGACGGCCGTCCAGCGCGGTGACACGCGCGAGCGCGGCGTGCCGGACGCGGCGATCAACCTGACCGACGCCGTGGTCGAAGGGTCCGTGGTGCTGACCCGCACCGAGGTCGACTACCCGCAGGGCCGCGCGATCCAGGCCGACCGGCTGATCATCGCGGGCGCGCTGCTGGCCTACCGCATGCGGGCCGAGGGCGAGGTCCGCCTCCCCGGTATGCGCACCGGCGGTAACGTCAACTTTTCCGGCGCCCGCCTGAACAACCGGGACGGTTTCGCCCTCGACGGCAACGGCGCCCACATCGGCGGCAGCCTGCTGTGCGAGGTCGACAACTACGGCGCCACCAGCAGCAGGCGGCCGTTCTCCGCGCGCGGCGTGCTGCATCTGCCGAGCATCCGCGTCAACGGCGACATCGTGCTGCGTGCCGCCGAACTGCAGAGCGAGCAGCGGGGCCGGATCGTCGTCGAGGCGTGGAAGTCCAGCGATCCCTACGTCGACCCGTGGCCCGCGCTCGTCGGCGACCGGTGGCAGGTCGACGGCAACGTCGAGCTGTCCGACGGGTTGGCCGCGACCGGCACGCTGCGGATGATCAACGGGCGGATCGGCGGCACGTTGCGGCTCGCGCGGGCACGTATCACCGTGCCGCGCGGGACTGTCGAGCCGTTCTACGACCGCGCGCTGCACCTCGACGGTTCCCAGATCAACGGTGATCTGGAGGCGACCGGCCTGTCCATCCCGTCCGGCCAGCTGCGCATGGCGGACGTGACGGTCCGCGGGAACATGCTCGCCGGGCGGACGGAGCTGAGCCACGCGAAACGGGACGTGGTGTCCGCGCGCCGCATGAAGGTCGGGGGGAACTTCCACCTGCACGGCGCGACGATCGAGGGCACGTTGCGGTTGCAGGGCATCGAGGTCGGCGGCAGCGTCTACCTCTACGGCACCGACGTCACGAAACCCGCGGTGCGCAACAAGACGAGCTTCTCGGTGGATCTGCGCACGGTGCGGGTGGGCCGCGACATCAGTCTCACCGGCGCCGGTAAGCAGCAGCCGTTCCACGCCGAGGGCGGCGTGAACATGGACGGCGCGAGTTCGGGGCGCCGCATTGACTTCACCGGCGCGGTGCTGGGCGCGTCCAACAAGCACGCGATCGCGCTGGACGCCAGCGACGTGAGCGCCGACGAGTTCCTGCTCAACTTCGGCAAGGCCGCCACCGGCCGCATCGTGCTGCGGCACGCGCACTGCCAGACGCTGGAGGACAACACCGAGTTCTGGGACGCCGACGGCGGTATCGAGCTGGAGGATTTCCGCTACGACGTGCTCAAACGTCCGATCGACATGAAGGACGACGCGGCCGTCGCCGACCGGATCCGTCGGCTGCGCACCGCGATGGCCGGTTACCGGCCGGGGCCCTACGACCAGCTCGCCGCGATGCTGCGCAACAGCGGCAACGAGGAGCACGCCTCGACCGTGCTGTTCAAGAAGCAGGAGTACCGGTACGAAGCGCTTGCCGCCGGTTACCGGGTGCTGGGTCCGGGTGTGCGGCTGTGGAGCTGGTTGCAGCGGTGGATGGTGGGCTACGGCTACCGCCCGGTGCGTGCGCTGGCGTGGTTGATCATGTTGCTCGCGGCGGGCAGCATCTACTTCGGCACCGCCACCGACTCGTGCACCAGCGATCCCGTCCGCTACATGGTGAGTGGTCCGCGGTGCGCGGTCGATCAGCAGGAGACCGGGCTGGAGTGGAATCCGGTGCTGTACACGGCGGACCTGCTGGTGCCGATCGTCGATTTCGGCAACAAGGGCCGCTGGTACATGCACGATCTGGACAAGTGGGTGAGCAACGGGTTCACCGCGATGGGCTGGATCCTGGCGACAACCGTCGCCGCGGGCGCGGGCCGCATGATCCGCCGCGAGTCCTGAGCTGATGCTGGGTGACCGCTGGGCGCGTTGGCGGCCGGTAGGTGGTTGCGTTGGGTGCGACCTCCCCCGCCCCTCCGGTTGGAGTGTTTTAGTCGCTGAGCAGCGGCGTCAAGGCGGGAAAGCGTGCCTTGACTCCGCTGATCAGCGACTAAAGCGGGCTTGGGATGAGGGGCGGAGGAGGTCCGGGCAGTGCGCGTGCTGGCAACTTCCGTTGCCGCCCTCCCGGCGCCCCCCGCGTCGGGAGCGGCCAACACGCTGCCCGGAAGGGCAAACACGGCACCCGGAAGGGCAAACACCGAATAACCACCCCGGCGGCCACGCCGAGGGCCAGCGACGGAACACCCGATCAGGTGAACATCACCACGCAACCGGCACCGGGCCGGGGGGTCCAGGGGGGCGAAGCCCGCCCTGGCGGGGGTGTGGGGGTCCGACCCCCAATGCAATGACGAGGGCACCCCGGCGAGCGCGCAGCGCGAGCAGGGATGCCCAGGTGACCGAGAGCGGACGACGGGATTCGAACCCGCGACCCTCACCTTGGCAAGGTGATGCGCTACCAGCTGCGCTACGTCCGCATTGCGCCGTTGTCCGGTGCGCCTTGAGTCTATACCGGTGCGATTCGACGGGTTGACGGGGTGGCTGTTGTGGGGTGATCTTGGGTGGTCGGGAGGGTGTGTCGCCTGTCGGAGGGAAGTCCGGTCACTCGGGGAGTACAAGAGGTGACGCCGAGCGTTTCGCTCCGTATGGTGTCTCCATTCAACCGAACGGGTTAGTCCCGCGGGGGAGGAGGTGGCTGGCCGCATGACGGAAGACGCGGCGGTGCCGGAGCAGCGTGCGGCATCGGAGGACGAGGCTGCTCTGCTGAGCCGGCTTCGTGCCGGTGAGGACGCCGCGTTCCGGGAGCTGTTCGAGCTGCATGCGTCCGCCGTCCGGAGACTGGCTCGTGGTCTGGCCGCTGATGCTTCCGAGGCGGAGGACATCACCGCCGAAACGTTTTTCCGCGTGTTGCAGGCGTTGCGCCGGGGGAACGGCCCGAAGGAGCATATTCGCGCGTATCTGCTGACGGTCGCGCGCCGGGTGTCGTGGGAGTGGCATGGTGCGCGCCGGGATGTGCCGGTCACCGATGACGAGTTGACGCACCGCGCGGGTGCGGGTGCGGACGCGCATGCACGCACGGCGGAGCACAGTCTGATCACCACCGCGTTCACGAGTTTGCCGGAGCGGTGGCGCACCGTGTTGTGGCAGACCGAGGTCGAGGGTGAGCAGCCCGCGGTGGTGGCGCCGCATTTCGGGTTGTCCGCGAACGCGACGGCGGCGCTGGCGCGGCGGGCCCGGCAGGGTTTGCGCGCGGCGTATCTGCAGGCGCATCTGGCGATGAACCGGATTTCCGATGTCAGTTGCCGTGGCGTGATCGAGAAGCTGGGTGGTTACACGGCGGGCAGTGTCACGGGTGCGGAGGCGCGGCGGATCCGCGGTCATTTGCTGGGGTGCCCGTCGTGCCGGGCGATGCACGCCGAGCTGCGGGATGTGTGCTCGTCGCTGCGGGCGCACGCCGGTGTGGTCGCGCTGCTGGTGCCGGCGTCGGTGGCCGCGGCGGGCGCCGCGTCCGGTGGTGGTGCCGCGTCCGGCGTGCTGACGACGGTGAAGACGATGTTGCTGTCGAAGCTCAAGATCGGGGTCGCGCTGGCGTCGACGACGGCCGCGGGTGTGGTCGGGTTCGCGGTCGGGCCCGCGATCGTCGACGAGTCGCAGCCGATGGGCCTGCCCGCGCAGGGCGGGGTGGAGCTGCGGATCAGCACGCCGGAGTCGAAGCTGAGTTCGCCGCCGCAGGTGCTGATCGCCCCCGATGAGGTGACGTTGCCGTATCCGGGTGCGCCCGTGGCGAAGGCGCCGGTGTCGCCGGACCCGCCCGCCACGAAGTCGCGGACCGACCCGCCGGTCCAGGAGCAGTCGCCGCCCGCCTCGGCGGGGACGAGCACGGGCAGCGGCCGGTCCGATCCGGTCGAGCCGACGAAGTCGTCCCCGAGCACCGGCACCGCGCGTGATGACCTGCCGACCACGGACGGGACCACGTACTCGACGAAGGACCGCTCGGACCGGGACAAGCCGGGCCGGGGCTGGGGCCGGGACAAGGACAGGCCGACGCAGTCGGAGCACGATCGGTCGCCCTACTGGTGGTGGCTGCTGCGCATCGGCGTCGACAACGACCACGATCACGACCGCTCCGGCCAGGGCTCGTCCGGGTAGCTGATCTTCGTCCGCGTCTCGCGCGCACGCCCGCGGCCACGCTACGGTTGTCGGAGCGTTCGACCGTAGCGGGAGGCAGCGAAAATGAACCGCGTGGTGCGGGGTGGCGACGGCCGCGAGTGGGTCGTCCGCGCGCAGATGGAATGGCGCCGCCCGGCAACCGCCGAGGACTTCGAGCGTGACATCTCCGGCAGCTACGGCCCGGGTATCGCGATGCTGGCGGTGTGCGTGCTGCTGGCCGTGATCCTCGTGGCGTGGCTGCCCGATTCGGTCGTGGTGCCGCCGTGGGTGATCTACGGCCTGCTGTTGATCGCGGTGTTCTTCCCGTTGCGGTGGGTGCTGAACCGGCCGTGGACGGTCGTCGCGGAGACCGATGGCGGCATGAACGGCGAGGCGGTGCCGGAGCGCTGGGTCGGGATCATCTCCGGCATGTTCCGGGTCCGCGGTGAGATGACGAAGCTGTCGAAGACGATCCAGCGCGAGGCGGGCCCGGACTTCGAGGGCCCGTTGCGGCCGATGGAGTAGCGATGCCGGAGTTGCCCGAGGTCGAAGCGCTGGCGCACCACCTGCGTGAACACGCGGTGGGGCGGCTGGTCAGCCGGGTCGACGTGGCGTCGCTGGCGGTGCTCAAGACGTTCGACCCGCCCTACACCGACCTGCACGGCCGCGAGGTCACCGGCGCGGGCCGGTTCGGCAAGCACCTCGACCTCGACTGCGGCGGCCTGCACCTGGTGGTGCATCTGGCCCGCGCGGGCTGGCTGCGCTGGGCCGACAACCTCTCGCCCGCGCCGCCGAAGCCGGGCAAGGGGCCGATCGCTCTTCGGGTTCACATTGACGGGCCGGCGGCGCGGAGCGCCTCCGTTGAGGGTGGTGGTGGGCGACGGGAGGGCGACCGGGGGTTCGACCTGACCGAGGCGGGCACGAAGAAGGGCCTGGCGGTGTGGGTCGTGCGGGACCCGCATGAGGTGCCGGGCATCGAGCGGCTGGGCCCGGACGCGTTGTCCCTGGACCGGGAAGCGCTTGCGGGGCTGCTGTCCGGCCGGTCCGAGCGGCTGAAATGGGTGCTGACGAACCAGACTGTGATCGCCGGGATCGGCAACGCCTACTCCGACGAGATCCTGCACGCCGCGAAGCTGTCGCCGTTCGCGACGGCGGGCAAGCTGTCCGACGAGGCGCTGGTCCGCCTGGCCGAAGCGATGCGCGAGATCCTGACGAGCGCCGTAGAGCGCTCCGTCGGTCAGGACGCCGCCCGTCTCAAGGGCGAGAAGCGCTCGGGCCTGCGGGTGCATGCCCGCACCGGCCTGCCGTGCCCGGTGTGCGGGGACACGGTGCGTGAGGTTTCCTTCGCCGACAAGTCCTTCCAGTACTGCGCCACGTGCCAGACGGGTGGCAAGCCGCTCGCCGACCGCAGGCTGTCGCGGCTGCTCAAGTAGGCCGTCACCCCGAAGGGTGGCGAATCCTGCACAGAAAGTGTGCTGAAGAGCTTGCACCCGGCCCGGTGAGCGCAGAGCATTGACGCCGTGTCCGGTATGCCGATCTCGCACATCATCCCGTGGAGCGTGGCGGGTGTTCTGCTGATCGTGGTGATCGTCCTGCTGGTGCGGTCCCGCAAACCGGGCAGCTCGATCGAGGACGCCGTGCTGGAGGCCGTCGACCACATGTCGCGGGCCACGCCGGATCTCCGCGAGGGGTTCGACCAGGCCAGCGCCGACCGCATCACCTCGCAGCTGCTCGAACTGCTCAAGTGTGTCGCCATCGGGATCACCGACAACGAGGGCACGCTCGTGTCGTGGGACGGCGAGGCCAACGACCACTACCTGGACCTGAGCGGCACGGTCATGACGTCGATCCGCAAGGCGCGCCGTGAGGTCGTCTCGCACGACGACGTGCCCTGCGACCACCGCGGCACCTGCAAGATGAAAACCGCGGTCATCGTGCCGCTGCTGGTCGAGGACGAGGTCGAGGCCGCGCTGATCGTGGTCGGCCGCTCCACCGGCAAGCGGCTCGTCCAGATGGCCGACGCGGTCGCCCAGTTCGTCACCACCCAGTTCGAGCTGGCCCGGTTCGAGGAGTCCAAGCACCAGCTGCAGCAGGCCGAGATCAAGGCGCTGCGCGCGCAGATCTCGCCGCACTTCATCTACAACGCGCTGAACACGATCTCCGCGCTGATCCGCACCGATCCGGAGGAGGCCCGCGAGCTGCTGCAGGAGTTCGCCGACTTCACGCGGTACTCGTTCCGCACCTCGGGCATGTTCACCACGCTCGCCGACGAGCTGCGCAACATCGACCGCTACCTGACGATCGAGCGGGCCCGCTTCGGCGGGCGCCTCGAGGTGCGGTTGAAGATCGCACCCGAGGTGCTGTCGGTGGTGGTGCCGTTCCTGATCATCCAGCCGCTCGTGGAAAACGCCGTCCAGCACGGTCTGGCGAACAAGCCGACCGGCGGCATGGTCACCGTGACCGCGTCCGACTACGGCACCGAGGCGCTGATCAGCGTCGAGGACGACGGCATCGGCATGGATCCGGCGCGGCTGGCCGATCTGCGCAACTCGCACCGCACCGGCGCGCACGTCGGGCTGGGCAACATCAACGCCCGCATGCGGCAGCTCTTCGGCGACGAGTACGCGCTGATGGTCGAGACCGCGCCGGGCGCCGGGATGAAGGTGACGTTGCGGGTGCCGAAGTTCGCGCCGGGGGTGCGCACGGACCTGCCGGACTACGGCGACGCGCCGCCGGAGCCGGCCCGCAACGGGCGTCTGCACAAATCCGAAGGAGTCCGTAACCTGTCGCCATGACCAGCGTGACGGACAGGCTGAGCAGCAGGATTTCGAAGATCGGCGACCGGGGCGACCGCAGGGACGTGGTCGCCGTCGTCAAGCTGCACGGGGTGATCACGCCGACGCCCTCGCCGCTGGCGCGCGGCACCATCAACCTCGCCGCCGTCGAGTCCGCGCTGACCCGCGCGTTCGACCACGACCGGCTCAAGGCGGTCGCGCTGCTGATCAACTCGCCGGGTGGCGCACCGACCCAGTCCGGTCTGGTCGCGGAGCGCATCCGCCAGCTCGCGGCGAAGAAGCCGGGTGTGCCGGTGCTGGCGTTCTGCGAGGACGTCGCCGCTTCCGGCGGCTACTGGCTGGCCTGCGCCGCCGACGAGATCTACGCGCACCGCACGTCGATGGTCGGCTCCATCGGGGTGATCAGCGGCGGGTTCGGGTTCACCGGTCTGCTGGAACGCTTCGGCATCGAACGGCGCGTGCACACCGCCGGTGAGAACAAGAAGCGGCTCGACCCGTTCATCCCGGAGAAGCCGGAGGACGTCGAGTGGTTGAAGAAAATGCACTCCCAGTTGCACGAGATGTTCGTGGACTGGGTGAAGGAGCGCCGCGGCGACCGGCTCGACCTCGACGAGGAGCTGTTCACCGGTGATGTGTGGCTCGGCGCGAAAGCCGCCGCGCTGGGGCTGGTCGACGGCATCGGCAACCTGCGGCAGGTCGTCGAACAGCGTTTCCCGGACGCGGAGATCGTGATCGCGGAGCCGAAGAAGCCGCTGCTGGCCCGCCTTGGCTTCGGCGCCCCCGCAGCCGCCCAGGCGCTCCTGGAAGCGGTATCACAGCGAGCGGCTTGGTCACGCTACGGAATTTAGGGTCCTCGCCCGCAAGCGGTATGGACATCGCACCCGGTCCTAGGCAGGATGCGAGTCACTGTGAGTGCGCAACTAGACACCAGAAGACTGCTCGTCCTGGCCGTGGACGACGAGCCACACGGGTTGAACCTGCTGGTCGACACGCTGCGGGGCAATCCGCACATCGGTCGTGTCTTCACCGCGGTCGACGCGTCCGAGGCGCTGCGCGTGCTGGCCTCCGACGATCCGGAGATCCGTGAGCGCAAGGACCAGGGCCTGCCCGCGATCGACGCGGTGTTCGCCGACCTGCAGATGCCCGGTCTGTCCGGGATGGAGATGGCGCGCGTGTTCAACGCGATGAGTCCCGCCCCGGTGCTGGTGTTCGTCACCGGGCACGCGCACGAGGCCGTCAACGCGTTCGACCTCGGCGCGGTCGACTACCTGCTGAAACCGTGCAGCCAGAACCGGCTGGACCGGGCCGTGGACCGGGTGCTGGAGAAGCTCAAGACGGTGGCCCCGCCCACCACCGGTGCGGCCGCGCCCGCCGAACCGGACGACGACGAGGTGATCCCGGTCGAGCTCGCCGGGACCACCAAGCTCGTGCCGCGCTCGTCGGTTTGCTGGGTGGAGGCGCAGGGCGACTACGCGCGCCTGTTCACCAAGGACGGCAACAGCCATCTCGTGCGCATCCCGCTGACCCAGCTGGAGGAACGCTGGGAGAAGGCCGGGTTCGTGCGCATCCACCGGTCGTTCCTGGTGGCGCTGAACCTGATCACCGAGCTGCGCATGGGGCAGGGTGGCTACCAGGTCGTGATCGGCAACGACGAGAAGCTGCTCCCGGTCTCCCGGCGGCACACCCGTGAGCTCAAGGACCGCCTCACGGGTGGTCGATGACCGAGGATTTCACGCGTCGCGCCGACGGGGTCCGGGAGCCGGACCCGACGCTCGGCAGGAACTACCAGCCCGCGTCGGTCGAACCGGTGTCCCCGGCGCCGCCACCGGAACAACCGGCCGAACCGGCGAAACCGCCGAAGCGGCAGCGGGTCGTGCTGGCCGATCCGCGCTCGCGCAGGACCCCCCCGACGCTGCGGGCCCGTCTGGGGCTGGAACAGCAGACCAGCTGGGGCGAGCTGCTGATCCGCGATCTGGTCAAGCACCAGCTGCGCACCGCGATCGGGCTGAGCGCGCTGGTGCTGGTGCTGCTCGGCGCTCTGCCGCTGGCCTTCTACCTGTGGCCGGGTTTCGCGGCGCTGCGCGTGGTCGGCGTTCCGCTGGCGTGGCTGCTGCTCGGGTTGCTGCCGTTCCCGTTGCTGCTGCTCACGGGCCTGGCCTACAACCGGCTGGCCGAGCGGCACGAGCGGGACTTCGTGGACATGATCGAGTCGTGACCGGCCGGGTGACCGGGAACCGGGGCAGGGGACAATCCCGAACGTGCAGCTGAATCCGTGGGCGCTGAGCGGCATCGCGACAGTCGCCGTGCTGACCTTCTACCTGGGTCACCGCTCGTCCCGGTTCGCCAACACCACCCACGACTTCCTCGTCGCGCGCCGCACCGTCCGTTCCCGCCGCAACGCCGCCGCCATCTCCGGCGAGTACCTGTCCGCGGCGTCGTTCCTCGGCATCACCGGCATCATCCTCAAGGACGGGGCCGACGGGCTGTGGTTCCCGATCGGGTTCACCGCCGGTTACCTCGCGCTGATGTTGTTCGTGGCCGCGCCGCTGCGCCGTTCGGGCGCCTACACGTTGCCGGATTTCCTGGAGGCACGGCTCGGTTCGGTCGCGTTGCGCCGGTGCGGCACGTTCTTCGTGGTGTTCGTAGGGATCCTGTACATGGTGCCGCAGCTGCAGGGCGCCGGGCTGGCGCTGACCACGGTGCTGAACGTGCCTGCCTGGGCCGGCGCGGTGACGGTGAGCGTGCTGGTCGGGGTGAACGTGATGGCGGGCGGGATGCGCGCGATCACGGTGGTGCAGGCGTTCCAGTACTGGCTCAAGCTGTTCGCGATCGCGGTGCCTGCTTTCGTGCTGTGCGCGGTGTTCCTGGCGGGGGGCAAGCCGGGGCCCGCCGGATCGCTCGGCTCGCCGGTGCCGCCGGTGTTCGCGTCCGGGACCACAGTGGACATCCGCACCGATGTGGCGTTCGACGTGCACACCCTGACGCAGGTGATGATCCGGCATCCCGGCGAAGCGGCGCCGCACGAGCAGGTGTGGGTGCAGGGCTCGACACAGGAACTGGCCGAGGGCACGCAGGTGGCGTTCCCGGCCGGGACCCCGGTGCCGACGGTGAGCGACGCGAAGGTCACCAACTCCGAGTGGCTGCGACCCGGTTCGGACGGGCTCGAGGATCTGCTGCAAACGTATTCGCTGATCTTCGCGACGTTCCTGGGCACCATGGGGCTGCCGCACGTGCTGGTCCGCTTCTACACCAACCCGGACGGCCGGGCGGCGCGCCGGACCACGGTGCACGTGCTGCTGCTGCTCGGGTTGTTCTACCTGTTCCCGACGATCCTCGGCGCGTTGTCCCGGATGTACGTGCCGGAGCTGCTGCTGACCGGCCAGACGGACGCGGCGGTGCTGCGGTTGCCGTCGGCGATGCTGCCGGGCGTGGGCGGGCAGGTCCTCGGCGCGATCGTGCTGGCGGGCGCGTTCGCGGCGTTCCTGTCGACGTCGTCGGGACTGCTGGTCAGCCTCGCCGGTGTGGTGTCGACGGACCTGTCCAAGGGGCGCGTCCTCGACTTCCGGATCGCCGCGCTGGTGGTGGGGCTCGTACCGCTGGCGCTGGCGCTCTTGCTGCGGCCCGGCGATCTGTCGCTGAGCGTCGGGATGTCGTTCGCGCTGGCCGCCTCGACGTTCTCGCCGCTGCTGCTGCTCGGAGTGTGGTGGCGCGGGCTGACCTGGCCGGGCGCGATGGCGGGGATGATCATCGGTGGCGTGCTGGTGCTGGCCGCACTGGTGGCCGGGCTGCTGAGCCGCTTCACCGGCGACTGGGCGCCGTGGTTCACCGACCAGCCCGCGCTGGTGACGGTGCCGGTCGCGTTCGCGGTGACGGTGCTGGTCAGCCTCGCGACCCCGAACGGCAGACCGGCCGACGTCAACGCGGTCATGCTGCGACTGCACGCCCCCGACCGGCTCGGTTTCATGCGTGACCGGGCCGTGGCGCGCTTCGGGCAGGCCGAGGAGCGGGCGCGCATGGGCCGGGGCAGGCACCGCAAGTAGGCGTCGGCTCCGCGATCTCCGGCGGCAGGACGTTCAGGCCTACGCCACGATCGAGCGGCGGGGCCGGGGGTTTCTGACCCATCCGGTTTTCACTCGATTGGCGGTTCTCTTTACCTTCGGTTGACCTATCGGCGAATTTTTCTCGATTGGTGTTTCTCGATCTGGACATATCGACGTCAAACCGGCGTAAGATCGTCAACTCTCCGTAAGATCATTCACTCAAAAGGATTAACAACAAGTCTCACGTTTCACGGCAAGATCTACCCGCATCACACGACCGGAAGAGGTAGAGACCATGGACAGGGAGGTTGTCCCGTGAGCACCAGCGACCAGGACCTCGTCGACGAGACGGGTCCGGGCGACAACTGGCAGAAGGTGCAGGCGAGCCCCGAGTTCGCCGAGCTCCGCAAGAGGTTGCGGACCTTCGTCTTCCCGATGACCGTCCTCTTCCTCGTCTGGTACCTCGTCTACGTGCTGCTCGCCGACTACGCGCACGGCTTCATGTCGACCAAGATCGCCGGTAACTTCAACGTCGGCCTGCTCATCGGCCTGCTGCAGTTCGTGTCGACGTTCCTCATCACGGGCCTGTACGTGCGGTACGCCAACCGGAAGCTGGACCCGGTCGCCGACAAGATCCGCGGCGAGATCGAAGGAGACGCCCAGTGATGAACCTGGCCCAGGGCGTCGAGGGCAGCAACCCGACGCTGAACATCATCATCTTCGCCGTCTTCGTGGCGATCACGCTCGTGATCGTGTTCCGGGCCAGCCGCAACTCGAAGACCGCGTCCGACTACTACGCGGCGGGCCGCTCGTTCACCGGCCCGCAGAACGGCATCGCGATCTCGGGCGACTACCTGTCCGCGGCGTCGTTCCTCGGTATCGCCGGCGCCATCGCGCTCAACGGTTACGACGGGTTCCTCTACTCCATCGGGTTCCTCGTCGCGTGGCTGGTCGCGTTGCTGCTGGTCGCCGAACTCCTGCGCAACACCGGCAAGTTCACCCTCGGCGACGTGGTCGCGTTCCGGATGCGGCAGCGCCCGATCCGGGCCGCGGCGGCGGTGTCGACCCTCGCGGTGTCGTTCTTCTACCTGCTCGCACAGATGGCCGGGGCCGGCGGCCTGGTCAACCTGCTGCTCGGGATCACCGGCGAGTGGGGACAGAACGCGGTCATCGCGGTCGTCGGCGTGCTGATGATCCTCTACGTCCTCATCGGCGGCATGAAGGGCACCACCTGGGTGCAGATCATCAAGGCCGTGCTGCTCATCCTGGGCGCGCTGGCGATGACGATCTGGGTGCTGGTGAAGTTCGGGTTCAACTTCTCCGGCCTGCTGCAGGGCGCGGTCGACCGCGGTGGCCAGACCGGCGCGGCCCTGCTCGATCCGGGCAAGCAGTACGGCAAGTCCGGGACCAGCAAGCTCGACTTCCTGTCGCTGGGCATCGCGCTCGTCCTGGGCACCGCCGGTCTGCCGCACGTCCTGATGCGCTTCTACACCGTGCCCACGGCCAAGGAAGCGCGGCGATCGGTCGTCTGGGCGATCGTGCTGATCGGCGTGTTCTACTTGTTCACCCTGGTGCTGGGCTACGGCGCCGGTGCGCTGGTGGGGCCGCAGACGATCAACTCGGCGCCGGGCGGGACGAACTCGGCGGCGCCGCTGCTGGCGCTCGAACTGGGCGGACCGGTCCTGCTCGGGTTCATCTCCGCGGTCGCCTTCGCGACGATCCTCGCGGTGGTGGCCGGTCTGACGATCACCGCGTCCGCGTCCTTCGCGCACGACGTCTACGCCAACGTGATCAAGAAGGGCCAGGTGGACAGCAAGCAGGCCGAGGTCCGCGTCGCCCGCATCACCGCGCTGGTGATCGGTGCGCTGGCGATCGTCGGCGGCATCCTGGCGAAGAACCAGAACGTGGCCTTCCTGGTCGCGCTGGCCTTCGCGGTGGCGGCCTCGGCGAACCTGCCGACCCTGCTGTACTCGCTGTTCTGGAAGCGGTTCAACACCCAGGGCGCGCTGTGGAGCATGTACGGCGGCCTGGTCATCACCATCGTGCTGATCGTGTTCTCGCCCGCGGTGTCCGGCGGGTCGAAGCCGATGATCAAGGGCGTCGACTTCCACTGGTTCCCGCTGGAGAACCCCGGCCTGGTGTCCATCCCGGCGTCGTTCCTGCTGGGCTGGCTCGGCACCATCCTGTCGAAGGAGCACAACGCGCAGAAGTACGCGGAGATGGAGGTCCGTTCGCTGACCGGCGCCCACGCCGAGAAGGCGACGACGCACTGATCCACGTGCCAGGGAAGGCCACCTCCGGACGCCGGGGGTGGCCTTCTCCTCGTTCCGGGGTTCACGTGCAGTTGATGGGGGTGCGTGTCAGTATGTGAACGTGCAACCAGGTGACATCCCGACCGCGTCCGTCTCCGAGCTGCCCGCGGACGGGCTGGTGTTGCTGGACGTTCGTGAGCAGGACGAGTGGGACGCCGGGCACGCGCCGGGCGCGGTCCACATCCCGCTCGGCGAGCTGCCGGCCCGCACCGCGGAACTGGCCCAGCTGCCCGATGACAAGCCGCTCTACGTGGTGTGCCGCACCGGTGGCCGTTCGGCGCGGGCGGCGGCGTGGCTCAACGCGAGCGGCTGGGACGCGGTCAACGTGGCGGGCGGCATGAAGTCCTGGGAGACCGAGGGCCGCACGGTCGTCGGCGAGCACGACGGCCCACCCGAGGTCCTGTAGGTCCCATGCACCCGACTCCGAGGCCCTACCGCGCGCGGCCGCGGGTCCGCTGGGTGGCGTCTCCGCCGCCGGGTGCGTTCCGTCCACGGCCGTCGAGGCCGGTCGAGCACTACGGCGGCCCGCCGTCCTACCCGGTGCCGCCGCGGTGGGGTTTCCCGCACCTGACCTGGCGCGTGCCGACCGCTGTGCCCGGTACGCCGTCGGGTTACCCGAGTCCGGTGGAGCGGGTGCGGGTGCTGCACCGCAACGCGGTCACGGTCCTGTGGTTCCTGGCCGGTCTCGCCGCTGTCGCCGCCGGGGCGGAGTTCTGGCGCTACGCGTTGCTGGCGATGAGCCGCACCACGGCCCTGAACGCGGCGACCGTGGGTTTCTCGGATGCGCTGGAGATCATCGCGTCGCTGCTGACCGTCGTGTTCGGACTGATCGGCATCGGGTCGGCGCTGTGGTGGCTGGTGGTCGCCCGTGGCGCGGCCGCCGACGCCGCCGGTCAGGAACCGGCGCGCTCGACCGGTGAGATCGTCGCCGGGGTACTGGTGCCGGGCGTCAACCTGGTGATGGCCGGTTCGATCCTGGCCGAGCTGGAACACCTCGTGCTGGGCCGCGCCCCGGCCCGGCGTCCCCGCCCGTCGCGGCTGGTGCTCGCGTGGTGGGCGGCGTGGGCCGTCAACCAGGTGCTGATGCTGCTGGTCATCGGCTGGCGCTTCAAGGACGGCGTCCAGGCGATGGCCGACGCGGTCCTGCTCACCGGTCTGCTGAACACCTCGGCCGCCGTGCTGGCCGGGTTGACGGCGGTGCTGGTGTACCGCCTGACGACGCTGCTGGCCCCGGTCCGCACCGATCGGTTGCGGCCGCTGCAGGTGCGCTCGGTGAAGGGCGCGCCCGAGCCCGAGCCGCACACGGCGCGCCCGGCCGGCGCGGCCCGCTAGGCCATCAGCTCGGCCGCGGCGTCTCGCAGGGCGTGTGTCAGCGCGTCGACCGCGGGCGTGGGCGCGCCCGGCAGGCGGACCAGGTTGACGCGCCGCACCTCCTCGGCCACGTCGTCGATCGTCACCAGCCGCACCCCGGCGGGAAGAACCGGCAGCAGGTCGGGCGGGACCGTGGTGACACCCGCGCCCGACGCCACCAACTGCAGTTTCGTCAGCCAGTCGCGGACCGTGTGCGCCACCGGCGGGCGTCCGGGCAGCCCCGGCCACACCCCGAGCAGCGGCTCGTCCGCCGCCGCCGGGCTCGCGATCCACGGCTCGGCCGCGATTTCTCCGGCCGTTACGTGCTCACCGAAGCGGGCGTCGGCGGGTACGGCGACGGCGAGCCGCGTCTCCAGCAACGGTTCGACGTGCAGCGGCGGCGCGTCGGTGTCGGGTGAGCGGTGCGGCGGGCGCGAGGACAGCAGGACGACGTCCAGAGTGCCGCCGCGCAGCGCCCGCACCAGCGACGGCGTGGGTCCCTCACGCGTCACGATCCGCAGGCCGCCGACCGCCGCCAGCGCGCGCGGCGCGAGTACGGCACCGGCGGTCGCGAAGAAACCCAGCCGCACCCGGCCGCCCTCGACGCCGCGCAACTCCCGGTCCGCGGCGTCGAGCGCGTCGAGAGCGACAACGGCGTGACGCAGCAGCATCCGGCCCGCCGTGGTCAGCCGCGTCCGTTCGCGATGCCGATCGAACAACCGGGCACCGGCCGCCTGCTCCAGTGCCGCCACCTGACGCGACACCGCCGACTGCGTGTAGCCCAGGGCTTCGGCGGCCGCGGTGAAGGTGCCGCGCTCCGCCACCTCGCGCAGCACGCGGAGACCGGTCAGCGTCACGTCGCGGAACATGAATCGCAAGCATATTGGTCATGCGGATCATTCGCTGGAGGAATGCCGATTCCGCTCCTAGCGTGACTGGCATGCCTTGGGTCAACATCCATCTGCGCAAGGGAACCACCCCGGAGTTCCGGCGGAACGTCTCGCTCGGCATCCACCGGTCGATGGTCGACATCCTGAAGATCCCGCACGACGACCAGTTCCACTTCTTCCACGAGTTCGACCACGACAACGTGCAGATGCAGCCGGTCGCGTTCGGTCTGCGGCGGGGCGAGCGCGTCCTGGCCATCCAGCTGTTCTTCAACAACCGCACACCGGACGAGAAGGCGCGGCTGTTCGCCGCGATCGTCGCCAACCTGCGGCTCTACGCCGACGTCCCGGCCGAGGACGTCCTGCTGTGCGTGGTGGAGACGAACAGTGAGAACTGGTGGGCGGCAGGCCGGATGGTCGATCCCGAGACCGGCTACGACGAGCGCATGACGGTCACGCCGTCACCGGCAGGTTCCGCAAGCCGCGGATGACGAACTCCGGCCGCCGCTCCGGTTCGGCCGTGAGCCGCAGCCCGGGCAGCCGCCGGATCAGGGCGGACAGCGCAGCCGCGATCTCGATCCGCGCCAGCGGCGCGCCGATGCAGTAGTGGATCCCGGCGCCGAAACCGAGATGCGTGCCCTCGGTCCGGCCCACGTCGAGTGCATCCGGATCGGTGAACGCTTGCGGATCGCGGGCGGCGGCGCCGAGCAGCGCCGCGATCTTTTCGCCCTGCGCCACGCGGAAACCGGCGATTTCGACGTCCTCGGTCGCGGTCCGCTCGAACAACTGCAGCGGCGCGTCGAAGCGGATCAGCTCCTCGACGGCGGTGTCCACCAGGTCCGGGTCTTCGACGAGGCGCTGCCACTGGTCCGGGTTCCGGAGCAGGGCCCGCACGCCGTTGCCGATCACGTTGACCGTGGCCTCGTGCCCCGCCATCAGCAGCAGGACGGCGGTGGCGACCACCTCGTCCTCGCTGAGCTCGGCAGCCAGCAGATCCGTGATCAGGTCCTCGCCCGGCTCGCGGCGGCGCCGCGCGGCCAGCTCACGCAGGAACTGCACGAACTCGGTCGCCGCGCGCTCGGCGGCCGCCCTGCCCTCCGCGGACAACCCGTACTCGTACATCTTCACGATCGCGTTCGACCAGGGGACCAGCCGCGGCCGGTCGGCCTCCGGCACGTCCAGCAGCTCGGAGATCACCGCGACCGGCAGTGGCTGCGCGAGCACCTCCAGCAGGTCACCCGACCCCGCCACGGCCAGCTTCTCCACCAGCCCGTCCGCCAGCTTCATGACCGTGGGCCGCAACCGCTCCACGTGCCCGCGCCCGAAAGCCGACGAAATCGACCGGCGCAGCCGCGTGTGCACCGGGGGTTCGTTCTCCAGCAACGAGTTCCGGTGCAGCAGGTTGAACGAGACGAACTGCTCGGCTGGGCTCGCGTCGGTCCAGATCCGGCCGAGCCCGCGGTGCCGCAGCACGGCCGAAGCGGCACTGTGCGACACCGCGATCGCCAGGCCGAGCCCGTCGTGCCGGTGCACCGGCGCTTGCGCGCGCAGGCGGGCGAATTCGGGATACGGGTCGGCGAGGAAGGCCGGGTCACGGGGATCGAACACGACCACGAGCCTAATCCCCGGTCCGTCGCGCCGTGCGCTGTTCGGTAGCGTCTGCGGCCAGGCGTTACGAGGAGGCGAAATGGGCAAGGGCGCACGCAAGCGCGGTCCGAAGAAGGACAAGGCACCGAAGATCCGCGACGTGTTCGTGGGGCAGCCGTTCGAGGGGCTGGCCGCGGAGCCGGAGCTGATCGCGCTGCGTGAGTTCGTGCCGTCGGCCACCGCGCCGCTGTCCCTCGTGGACGAGCCGGAGCGTCCGGTCACCCTCGCGACCGTGCTGCCGATGGCCGCCGCCGCGTTCGTGCGCTCCGACGGTGAGGTCTTCGTCGGGCTGCAGGTGCAGACCCGGTCCAGCGACGTGAGCCGCGACCTCGGCCGCGCGATCCGCTGGGCGCTGGACGCCGAGCCGGGCGACGTGCTGCCGGTGCCGGACACCACGAGCGCCCCCGCCGAGGGTGAGCGCCTGCAGGACCTGCTGGTGGCCGACGCCGAACCGGACGTCACCCTGCACCCGAACTTCGACTGGTGGCTGCCCGAGGACACCGACCCCAGCGGCGAGGTCAAGGTGTCGCTGGAGCGGGCCAACGAGGCGATCATGCCGACGGAGCGCCTCGGCACCGGCTCGTACTGGGTGCTGGCCGGGGAGAAGGCGCACCTGCGGTGGGTGCGGCGCGAGCCCGAAGGCCGCCTGATGCAAGCGCTTGCGCGACTGTCCGCGGCGGGCGAGCTGTCGCTCGGTGAGGGCTCCCGCTACGCCGGGTCGTTCCGCGCGCACGGCCTGCTGGTGCCGGTGTGGGACCTCGACCCGGAGGCGCACGCCCGCGAGTGGGCCGAGCCGGCCGAGCAGCTCGGCGCCCGGCTGGAGGAGGCGCTGAAATCCGTGGACGCCGAACCGCTGACCGCCACGGAACGACGTGCCCGCGACGGTCTCGTCGGCCGCCAGCTGACACTGCGCTAGTGATCCTGCACCTCTGCGGCGCGGACGAGTGGAGGGGCGAGGACTACCGCGCCCCGTCCCTCGACACCGTCGGGTTCATCCACTGCTCCGACCCGGGCACGGTGGCGATCCCGGCGAACGCGCTCTATCGCGGCCGCACGGACCTGGTGCTGCTGGAAATCGACCCGGCCCGCCTGGACGTGCCGCTGCGCTGGGAGACCGGCGAACCTCCTCACCCAGAAGGAGTCGTGTTTCCGCATGTCTACGGCCGCATTCCGGTCGAAGCCGTGGTGGCCGTGCACCCGTTCCCGCCAGGCCCCGACGGCACCTTCCGGCTACCCGCGAGTTTGGCGCAACGGGACCCCCGCTGAGGCGTCCACCTGAGGTCGGACAACCTGAGGGGGCGTCCATGCGTGGTCTCGGTGAAGGAACAAGACGCACGGTCGGAGGAGGGGATACGGTGACCTCGACCGCGCCGGCCCTCGCCTGGGGAGGCGGCCGCGCGGCGGGGAGGGGGTCATCGGTGAGCGACGAGCTCGCGGACTTCGGAGAGTTCGTGCAGGCGAACCTGCCCGGCCTGCTCCGCTACGGCCACGCGCTCACCGGCAACCCGCACGACGCCGCCGACCTGGTGCAGACGGTGCTGGAGAAGATCGGTTCCCGCTGGACCCACGTGCAGCGCAAGGCCGCCGACCCGCTCGCCTACATCCGCCGCGCCATGGCCAACGCGCACATCAGCCGCTGGCGACGCCTGCGCCGGGAGAACCTGGTCGCCGAACTGCCCGAGCAGCGCACGGACGAACCGGTCGACCCGTTCGAGCACGAGCCGTTGTGGCAGGCGCTCCGCGAACTGCCGCCGCGTCAGCGCGCGGTGATCGTGCTCCGCTACTACGAGGGCCTGTCCGAGGCGGAGATCGCCAGCTCGCTCGGGATCAGCGCGGGCACGGTGAAGAGCCAGGCCAGCAAGGCCATCGCGTCGCTGCGCACCAAGATCGGCTCGGTGTCCGGAGGGAGGGACCAGCGGTGAACCCCGACGACGAGCTCGGTGCCGAGCTGCGGCGGCTGTTCGACGACGAACGGCTCGCCGTCCACGCCGCGCCGGACGCCGGGGACGCGATCCTGTCCGGTATCCGCCGACGGCGTCGGCGGCGCAACGCACTGGCCGTCTCCGGTGGCGTCCTCACCGCTGCCGTGCTGGTCTCCGCCGGGCTTCTGGTCGCCAGCCCGGACCCGGCCGTGCACGAGGCGGCCCCGTCCACGACCGCCCCGCGGGCACCGACGACCTCCGCGCCGGGCCCGGTCGTGGTGCCCCCGACGTTCCCGTCGGAACCGGTCCCGCCGCCGACCAGTACCGGGCTGCCGCCGAGCGGGGTCCCGGTGCCGCCCACCAGCGCGCCCGCCACACAGCCGCCGAAGTCGACCAGCGGCCGCTCCTCGGCCCGTCCGGCGCCCGCGGCCGTGGCGGCCGTCCTGGGCCCGACCGGTTACGCGGCGTTGCGGCTGGGGATGAGCTTCGACGACGCCAAAGCCACCGGCATGCTCGCGGGCGCCGGAGCGGCCCCGGCCGAGTGCACCGTCTACCGCCTCACCGAGGGCACCGGATCCGTGGCGAGCGTGACGATTTCCCCGACCGGGGGAGTGGTGGTCTTCACCGCGACCGGCGCGCGCAGCCCGGAAAACGTGGGGACCGGATCCACGGTGACCGAACTGAGGAATGCCTATCCTGATTTGACGGCCGGTGCGGGTAATTACAGCGCGGCCACCGGATCGGGTGCGCATTACACGTTCTACGTCAATTCCGCCGAGACCGTCGTGCACTGGGAACTGGTCGCCGCGCCGGGGTGCTGACGGGCCGTGCTGCTGACAGAGAAGGGCCCGGGCCGCACCGGCCCGGGCCTCCTGCGCTCCGCGGTATGGCGGTCCTGCCGCGTCCGTCCTACAGGGCGCCCCCGGCGACCGGCGGCATGTCCGGGTCGCCACCGTCGCCGACGGACTCGCGGGCCAGCCAGGTCTCCACGTCGAAGAGGTTGCCGTTGGCGCGCTTGACCACGTTCAGCAGCGTGCTCATCTGCGACACCTCCTCGACCTGCTCCTTGAGGAACCAGTGCAGGAACTGCTCGGCCTGATAGTCCTCCTCGGCGCGCGCCGCCTTGAGCAGGGTCTTGAAGTCGGCGGCGACCTCCTTCTCCTGCTCCAGCGCGAGCTCGACCAGTTCGACCGGCTCGGCGAAGTCGTTGCGCACGTCGCCGGTCGAGGGGACCTCGACGTGGTGGTCGGTGTCCATCATGTACTGCACGAGCGCGAGCGCGTGGTTGCGCTCCTCCACCGCCTGGCGGTAGAAGTGCTTCGCCAGCTGGGGCAGGTCCTCGTTGTCGAACCAGACCGCCAGCGCCACGTACTGCTGTGACGCGTTGAACTCGTTGTGGATCTGCTGCTGCAGCAGCTCGTAGAACTTGGAGCGCGGTTCCTTCTTCAGCATCGCCATGACACCAGAATAGGCCAATTCACTGATCGATAACCATTCGGGCCTGGTGATTCGCGTTTCGTTTGGATAGCCTTACCGAGATGAGGCAGTGCTTATTCGAGCGCTTATTTAAGTAAGGCTTTCCTTATTGCCGATCGGATCGCGCACCACGGGACAGGACATGCAGCGCGGCCCGCCGCGGCCGGAGCCCAGCTCGGATCCGGCGATGGCCAGCACCTCGATCCCGGCCTCCGCCAGCCGCGCGTTGGTCTCCACGTTGCGCTCGTAACCCACCACCACACCGGGCGCGAGGGCCAATGTGTTGTTGCCGTCGTCCCACTGCTCACGCTCCGCGGTCACCGGATCGAGGCCGGTGTCGATCACGCGCAGTTTTTCGATGTCCATCGCCTCGGCGGCCGCGTGCAGGAATGGCTGGGGCCCGTCCACGCGCAGCGAACCGTCACCGTCCGGGCGGAGCGTGAAGGCCACCAGCTCGTCGCGCGCCAGCGGGTACATCACCACGGCGTCCGGGGCGACCATCGTGCAGACGGTGTCCAGGTGCATGGTCGCGCGGGCCTGGGCGATCGGGACGGCCAGCACGGTGTGGGCGATGTCGTCGGCGAACAGCGAACGGGCCAGCGATTCGGCACCGGCCGCCGTGGTGCGCTCACCGATGCCGACGGCCAGCACGCCGGGCGCCAGCAGCAGGACGTCCCCGCCCTCGACCGGCGCCGAGTGCGCGCCGTACGCGCGGGCGGCGTGGGAGAAGCGCGGGTGGTAGGCGTAGACGAGGTCGAGCAGCGCGGTCTCGCGGCGGCGGGCGGGCATCGCCAGCGACGAGATCGCCACCCGGTCACCGACCCACACCGACGAATCGCGTGTGAACAGCAGGTTCGGCAGCGGGTCGACGGCGAAGTCGTGCCGGTGGTGGATCTTGCGGACCAGCGACGCACCCTCGGCGGCGGGCAGCTCCTCGAACGTCAGGCCGGCCATCAGGACCTCGGCCAGCGTGGTCGCGCCGACGCCGGACAGGTGCGAGCGCAGGGCGTCCCCGAGGTCCTCGCCCAGCCGCAGGTCGTCGACAGCGGCGCGCACCCCGGCGGCGTGCGCGCGCGGATCGGCCAGTGCCTCCCGCAGCACGTCGGCCAGCAGGAGCACCTCGACGCCGCGGGAGCGCAGCACGCCGGCGAACGCGTCGTGTTCCTCCTGGGCCTTGCCGACCCACGGGATCGAGTCGAAGAGCAGCTTGTCGTTGTTGCGCGGGGTGAGCCTCGTGAGCTCGTTGCCCGGCCGGTGCAGCAGGACGGCGCGCAGGGGCCCGACCTCGCTGTCCACCCTGGGGGTTTCGTTGGTCACCGGCTGAGCGTAATGCTCAGGGAAGCCAGGAGAGGTGTCCGCGGAGCAGTGCGTATCCCACGAACGAGACCACATCGAGCAGGGTGTGCGCGATGACCAGCGGCACCAGGCGGTTGGTCTTCTGCCAGACGCGCCCGAACACCAGTCCCATGACGAAGTTGCCGACGAACCCACCGAAGCCCTGGTAGAGGTGGTAGGACCCGCGCAGCACGGCGGCGGCGACCAGCGCGGTGTTCTCGCGCCAGGCCAGCTGGCGCAGGCGCGTCAGCAGGAAACCGATGACCAGTACTTCTTCGGCGAAGGCGTTGCCGAACGCGGACAGGACGAGCGCGATCGGGCGCCACCACGTGTCGTCCAGCTTCGACGGCACGACGGCCAGGTTGAAGCCGAGCTTCCACCCGAGGAAGTACAGCGCCAGCCCGGGGATGCCGATCAACGCGGCCAGCCCGACGCCCCACCAGGTGTCGCGGTGGGGGCGCGTGCGGTCCAGCCCGATGTCGGCGAGTTTCCGGCCACCGCGCACCAGCAGGTACGCGCCGAGCGCGCCCCATCCGATGAGCTGCACGGTGGACAGCAGCTGCGCCAGCAGGTCCAGCAGGTCGGCGGCGCGCTGCGGGACGTTGAGCGCGACCTGCTGGTCGGACAGTGGCTCCGGCTGCAACAGCGAATCGATCAGGGACAGCAGGCTGCGCGCGCCGGACAGGCCCAGGGTGATCGAGAAGACGACGAGCAGCTCGATCCTGATGCGGCGCGCTGCGCCGGCGTCCACCGGTTCGGGCAGGTGGGGACGTTCGGGGCGGAGCCAGGAGCGGAGCACGTCCGCACGCTACCGTCTGATGACATGGCCAAGATTGCGACCGCTGACCGCGTGTACCGGGACGAACTGCTCGAATTCCTCCGCCCACGGCACCGCGCGATCCTGACGACCTTCCGCGAGGACGGGACGCCCCAGATGTCCCCGGTCACCGCCGGTATCGATCCCGAGGGCCGGTTCGTCGTGGCGACCTACCCGCAGCGCGCCAAGACCCGCAACGCCCGCCGCAATCCGCTCGTGTCGGCGTGCGTGATCTCCGACGAGTGGAACGGACCGTGGGTGCAGTTCGACGGCCGCGCCGAGGTGCTCGACGTGCCCGACGCCGTCGAACCGCTGGTCGACTACTTCCGCTGCATCTCCGGCGAGCACCCGGACTGGGACGAGTACCGCGAGGCGATGGTGAAGCAGAACAAGTCGCTCATCCGCGTCACGATCGAACGCTGGGGCCCGATCGCCACCGGCGGCTTCCCACCCGAGCTCGCCTGACCTTCCGCGAGTCCCACGTTCCCGCGCGCGAGTTCCGCGTTCAGGGCTGCACGCGCATCTGGTTCTTCGCCAGGAAGGGGCAGCCGACCAGCCGCCGCAACTCCATGCCCAGCTGTGCCGGATCGTGGACCGGTTGCCCGAAGGCCAGCCGCACGTCGTGGTCGCCGTCGGTGGACTCGATGCGCAGGCGCAGCCCGAACCGGTCCAGTCCCAGTGGGCGGATCCGGCCGCCGCGCAGTTCGTCGGGGATGTGCCGGGCGAGCTGGTCGACGACGTCCGAATGCTCGCTTTCCAGGTGCCGCAGCCAGCCGGACTCGTACCCGTGGAACGGGTCCGGCGCGGCGGCGTTGAACAGGTGCGGTCGCAGCGAGTGGGTGCCTTCGGCGTCGGCGAGCACCAGTGACGCCGGGGTCAGGCGCAGCAGGCTGAGCCCGTGCCCCAGGTCCAGCAGCCGCGGATCGGGCCGGTTCTCGGCGATCGACAGGGCCCGTGCGCGCGCCGACTCCGGGCTGAGGTGCCGCAGCCAGCCGGTGATCCACAGCAGGCCGCGGATCGGTTCGCGCAGGTCGACGGGGGCGTGGTCGGCCAGTTCGAACACGACGGCCAGCTCGCCCCTGTCCGCCTCGCGGGTGCGCCGTAGCACCGGGTGGTCGTCCGGGAGCAGAACGCTGACGCTGCCGCTGGGGTGCACGTGGTGCAGTTCGGGCACGACGCGGTCGCTGCCCGCGGGGTCGCCCGTGGTCGGCAGCAGCGCTCCCGGGCCGTTGCGCACAGCGATGGTCTTCGCGCGCTCGGCCGGGCTCGGTGCGGGCGGGCGTCGGATCTCTGTCACTGGCCACCTCCTACTTAGGTGAGCCTAACCTGAGTGATCGACGAAGGGAAGCGGATCGGTAACGTTCCCGGTTGCCACGCCGACTCGCGGAAGTGGACTTCATCCGATCGCGCGTCACCGCGTACGAACCCCACGTCGGCGAGCCGCCCGCGTCCGACCCGCTCGAGGTCGAGATCGCGGGCAAACAGCGCAACCGCCTGATCAACGCGCTGGTCCTCTACGGCTTGCTGGCCGCGCTGCTCCTGGTGCTGAGCCGCGACCCGGCCACGCTCGTCCTCGTGGGAATCCTCGCCGCGATCGCCGCCGTCTCCCTCTGGGTGCTGTTCCTCCGGGTGCTGCCCGGCCGCCGGCTGATGAACCTGCCGACGGTCCTGGTCACGCCCGGCCCCGGTCAGCTGCTGGTGTCGAGCTCGACGGTGAGCGTCGCGCTGCCCGGGGCGCAGTGGGTCGTGGTGCGGCTGCCGCGCTCGAAGCGGATCCAGCTCGCGGGCGTCCGGCGTCTGTTCCTCGTGGGGCCGGACGCGCGTGGTCGCGTACTGGTCGCGCTGCCCGGCGGGATCACCGCGCGGTTCGGGCGGCTGCGGACGGCCGCGGTGTCCGGCTCGGTGGAACCCGGCTCGCAGCCGCACCAGCCGGTCCCGGCGGCGCAGGACCCGGTCCTGGTCGCCTTCGTGCGCGAGGTCTGGTGGCGCACCGCGGGCACAGCAATCGTGCTGATCCTGGTCGCCGCCCTGTTCCTGGCGGGAAACGCTTACCTCGACGCGCCGGTCACCGGCGGCCTGGCGACCGTCATCGCCGTATTCTACGTGCTCTTCGGGCTGCTGGTGCTGTCCCGCGCGGCGACCCTGGCCTCCGCCGTCCGTTCCCAGGCATGGCACGAACTGCCCGCGACGCTCGACACCGCGATCGAGGCCGTCGGGTTCGGGGCCCTGGGCGGGGCGGAGGGCCGCGCAATGCTGAGCGACGGGGAAGCCGTGGTGCGGTTCCGCCGCCAGCCGATCGACCTGCTGGTCAACGTGCGCGCGACCGGGCGCCTGTGGGTGCTCGGCGAGCCGCGGCGGGGGAAGAAGGTGGTCGTCGGACTGCCCGGCCACCCGATCTTCGCGATGGTGAAGCTCGGGTGAACTGTCCGGGGGGCGAACGTGTTTGTCCGGCCCCCGTACGCTACTAGCGTGTCCCCTGTGTCAAGCGCTGTGGAACTCACGCCCCCCGGCCCGCGCGGAATTCCGCCCCTCTTCGCACGGCTCGTCGACGACTCGGCGCTCTTCCCGCCCGGGACGGCCACGATGCCCGACGCGCTGCGGAACTACCTGGCCGGCCGCGAGGGAGACCACGCGGGCCTGCTCGGGGTGTTCCTGTGCCAGGCGTCGCGCCTGCCGGAGCTGATCACCGAGCTGATCAAGATCAAGCCGAAGCAGCCGCTGCCGCTGTCGCTGATCATCGACACCGGCCTGGGCGGGGTGCCGAAGGCGATCTCGATCGTCGAGTCCCGCAGCGAGCTGCTGTCGCTGCGCATGGTGGAGATGCCGGCGCCCTCGGACGTCGACGAGGTGTGGCTGGAGCGCGTTTCCGAGTTCGTGCCCGAGGACGTGATCCGCGTGGTCGAGCCGCGGCGCGGGGTCGGGTGGCTGGACGGCGTGCGGCGCGTGATCGAGCACGGCAGCTGGCCCAAGATCCGCTGCGGCGGCCAGTCCAGTGAGAACTTCCCCAGCGTCGATGAGGTCGCCGATTTCCTCGCGGTCGTCAGCGGCGCGCCCGGCGCCTCGTTCAAGGCGACCAACAGCCTGCACCGCGCGGTCCGGCACGAGGACCCGGAGAACGGCATCGCGCACCACGGTTTCCTCAACCTGCTGGTCGCCGTGGGCCGGAGCCTGTCCGGCGGGGATGTCCGCGGCGCGCTGGCCGCGACCGACGCCGACGCGCTCGCCGCGGAAGCCCGGTCCCTGTCCGAGCCGGCGGCGAAGGCGGTGCGCGCCCTGTTCGCGTCCTACGCCTCGGCCAGCTTCGACGAGCCGGTCGCCGACCTCGAGGCGCTCGAGCTGCTGTAGTGAGCGCCGAAGGCTCGCTGACCCTCGACCGCGGCCTGGCGCTGCTGCAGGCGGTGGCGGACGCCGACGGTGACACGGCCACGATTTCCGAGCTGGCCGCGGCGATCGGCGCGAGCCGCGCCGCCGTCTACCGGCTGCTCGTACCGCTGGCCGCGCGGGGACTGGTGTGGCGCGACGGCAGCAAGGTCCGGCTGGGAATCGGCGTGCTGCGGCTCGCCGGTCAGGTCGTGCCGCAGCTGCGTGAAGCGGCCCGGCCGGTGCTGCGGGAGCTGGCGGAAAAGTGCGGCGCGACCGCGCACCTGTCGATCGCCGAGGGTGATCTGGTGGAGCCGGTCGTGACGGTCGAGCCGTCGTGGACCGACTTCCACGTCTCCTACCGGGTGGGCGCCCGCCACCCGATCGGTGTCGGTGCGGCGGGCAAGGCCCTGACGCTGCGTCGCGGAAGCCGTGGCTGGGCAACGGTCACCGGCGAACCGCAACGCGGCACGTCCGGGATCGCCGCCCCGGTGCGCGGCGTGCCCGGCCTGCGGGCGAGCGTCGGGGTGATCGCGCTGGGGTCGCTGGACTCCGAGACCGTCGGCCCTCGGGTGGTCGAGGCCGCCGCGGCGGTCGCCGAGGCGCTGCGCGGGTCCTGACGGGCGACCCGGTATTCGGCCGCCGCGGCTTCGTAGCGGCGGTGCTCGGCCTCGTGGTCCGGGGCGTCGTCCGGATCGTTGGAGGTCACGAACTCCTGGAGCGCCTGGTTGGCGCCCTCCGCCAGCTCGCCCGCCCGCGGCAGCATCACCTGTTCGTAGCGGGTGATCGCGGCGTCGAGTGTCGGCTCACCGGCGATGGCGTGCGCCAGCTCGGCTCCTTCGAGCAGGGCGAGGTTCGCGCCGAACCCGCCGAAGGGCGCCATCACGTGCGCCGCGTCGCCGAGCAGCGTCGCGCCCGGGGTGTGCGGCCAGGTCAGGGGTGCGGGCAGGACGTGGATCGGCCGCTCGACGGCGCCGTCCCAGTCCGTGAGCGCGGGGCGGAAAACGTCGGCCCAGCCCGCGAACTCCTTCAGCAGAAAGCGCTTCACCGCGTCCGCGTCCCGCGCCTCGATGTGGTGGGTGCGGACGATGAGGTAGCCGCGGATGTGGCCGTTGCTGTTGCGCTGCAGCACGATGCCGTGTCGGGCGCCATCGTTCGCGAACATGTGTCCCGGCCCGGTCAGCTCGGCGACCGCGGGATGGCGCGTGTCGGCGTCGTCGAAGCGGACGTCGATGAAGCTGACGCCGCTGTACTGGGCGGTGGCGCCGGTGAGCAGCGGCCGGACACGGGACCAGGTCCCGTCGGCGCCGATGACGAGGTCGGTCTCGGTGGACGAGCCGTCGGCGAACTCCAACCGGTGCCCGCCCCCGCCGAGCGGTTCGGCCCGGGTCAGCTTGTGTCCCCAGTGGACGGTGCCGGGTTCGACGTGCGCGGCCAGCAGTGCTCGCAGCTGACCGCGGTCGATTTCCGGCGCGGCCGTGTCGTCACCGGTGGGGACGAACGACTTCCGGACGGTGCCGTGGTGGTCGCGCCTGGTCTTGGTCTGCGATTCGGGCCGTGACAGCGCCAGGAACTCCTCCAGCAGGCCCGCGTCCGCCATGGCGATCTGGCCCATGTCGGCGTGCAGGTCGAGTGAGCCGCCGGCGTCGCGGGCCTCCAGCGCGGCGTCGGCGTCGTGCACCGTGACTTCGATGCCGTGGTGCTGCAGGACGCGGGCGCACAGCAGGCCGCCGGGCCCGGCTCCGATGATCGTGATCGTCATGGTTGGTTTCCCTGCCTACTGAACGGGCGGTCGTTCAGTTTCACGGTAGCTGAACGGGCGGTCGGTCAGCAAGTACACTGGCGGCATGGCCACGAGGGAGGACCGGCGCACGGGCGCCGAAACGCGTGCCGAGATCCTGCGCGTCGCGCTGCGGTTGTTCACCGAGCGGGGCTACGAGGGCACGTCGACCAGGGACATCAGCACCGCGCTCGGCATCACGAAGTCGGCGCTGTACTACCACTTCCCGAGCAAGGAGTCGATCGTCACGAGCCTCCTCACCGAGCGCAGGCGCGAGCTGGACGACCTCGTCGAGTGGATTCGCACGCAGCCCGCATCACCCGATCTGGTGCAACGGGCGGCGCTGCGGTGGATCGACGGCGCGACGTCCGAGCGGCTGGACGGCATGCGCCTGATGCACGCCAACGGCCCGGTGCTGCGGAACCTGCTCGACGACGGCAACGACGTGCGATCGCACTTCGAGCGGATCGTCGACGCCCTGGTCGCCGCCGACGCGACGCCCGCTGACCGGCTCTACGTCCGGATGGCCTTCGACACCGTCGGCGCCGCCCTGCTGTCCGCGCAGCGCACGGACGCGAGCCTGGAGGACATCCTGGCCGCGGCTCGCCGCGCCACGCTCGCGTTGACGGCCTGACCCGCGCCCCGGAACCGCGCCGCCCCCACAGCGGCCATCGGCGCGGTATCCCGAAGTCGGATTGCGCGCGTGAGGCTCAGGCGAACGCCTGCCAGACCGCGAGGAGCGCGAACCCGGCGAAGGCGAACCCGGCGATGCGCTGCAGCAGCTTCGGCTTGAGGCGGCCGCGCACCTTGTGCCCGATGAACACCGCGACCGCCGCGACCGTGACCAGCGCGAGCAGTGAGCCGGCGCCGACCATCAGCGGGTGGCCGTAGCGGGCGCTCAGCCCGGCGGTGGCCAGCTGGGACGCGTCGCCCCATTCGGCGGCGAACAGGACACCGAACGACGTCGCCGCGGCGCGGAGGAACGACACCGGCTTCAGGCCGTTGCGCGCGGCGTCCTCACCGCTTTCGTCGGCCCGCGAGAACCCCTCGCGCAGCAACAGGAACGCCCCGAGCCCGAACAGCGCCGCGACGACCGCCGCGACCAGGCTGTCCGGCAGCAACGTCAGCGCGCGTCCGAACAGCACCGCGATGGTCGCCTGGACGGCGAACGCGGCGGACACCCCGGCCAGCACCGGCCAGGCGCGGAACCGGGTGGTCAGCACGAGAGTGGCGATCATCGTCTTGTCCGGCAGTTCCACGGCCAGGACGAGCACGTACGCGCTCAGCAGCGCCAGCAGTGCGGTACTCACGAAGATTTCCACCCCTTTCACTGACACGATAAAAGGGGTGTGCGGCAAAAGGCCAGCAGATCGGTTGTGCGAATCGATGGTTTTCGCTGCGGAAGAATTACCCCGACGTGCGGCTCACATTGTTTTTCGTCGCGCCGAAAACAGCCTTGAGCTGCTCGGAACCACCGTGTTGGAGCCACTGTGGGAAGGTCGTCAGGTGCGGGTGCAGTTCCCGTAGCGCCGCGATGTCGACCGGTGGCTCGGGGTTGTTGTTGAGATATTCGCAACCCTCGGCGAAACGCGGATCGATACGGCGCAACTCCTCGATGCCGAGTTGTTCGCAGGGCACTGCGACGCCGGTGGCCGCGCTGATCGCCGTGGCCACCAACGCGATCAGCTGCTGCCGCACGCCCGCCGCCGAAGCCGCGTCGACCACGAGCTTTCCGGCGCCGGTGACCAGTACGAGTTCGTCCATGCTCATCTTCCCAGAAGCGGGGCCAGCACCCCGGTTCGTCGGGAAGATACGGAACGCTCGCCCCGCTTGTCAACGGACTGCGAGGCACCGGGACCTAGGTCCCGGCAAGATCAGGACTCCGGGACCTGATGCCGGGGCCCGCGCGCGAGCAGGCTGAATGACGTGGACGTGCTTGAGTTGGCTCGGTGGCAGTTCGGGATCACCACCGTCTACCACTTCCTCATGGTCCCGCTCACGATCGGACTGTCGGTCCTCGTCGCCGGGATGCAGACCGCCTGGGTCCGCACCGGTGAGCAGCGCTACTACAAGATGACCAAGTTCTGGGGAAAGCTCCTGCTGGTCAACTTCGCGATGGGCGTGGTGACCGGCATCGTCCAGGAGTTCCAGTTCGGGATGAACTGGAACGCCTACTCCCGCTTCGTCGGTGACGTGTTCGGGGCGCCACTGGCGATGGAGGGCCTGGTCGCCTTCTTCGTCGAGTCGACGTTCCTCGGACTGTGGATCTTCGGCTGGGACCGGCTGCCGAAGAAGGTGCACCTGGCCTGCGCGTGGGCGTTCTCGCTCGCGACGATCGCCTCCGCCTACTTCATCCTGGCGGCGAACTCGTGGATGCAGCACCCGGTCGGCGTCACGTTCACCGACGGCAAGCCGACGCTGAACTCGATCTGGGCCGTGCTGACCAACAACACCGCGCTGGCCGCGATCCCGCACACCATCGCCGGTGCCTTCTCGGTCGCCGCCGCGTTCCTCGTCGGCATCGGCGCGTGGCACCTGTGGCGCAAGCGGAAGTCGGACGACGAGCACCGCGCGGTGTGGCGGTCGTCGATCCGGCTGGGCGGCTGGACCGGCATCGTCGCGTTCGCGGTGCTCGCGATCACGGGCGATTTCCAGGGCAAGCTGATGTTCGAGCAGCAGCCGATGAAGATGGCCTCGGCCGAGGCGCTGTGCCACACCGAGCAGCCGGCCAGCTTCTCGATCATCGCGGTCGGCGACGTCGCGTCGTCCAACTGTGAGGACGTCAAGACGTTCAACGTGCCCGCGCTGCTGTCGTTCCTCGCGCACAGTGACTTCACCACCGAGGTCAAGGGCGTCGAGGACCTGGTGACCGAGTACCAGGCGCGCTACGGCACGAACTACCCGGACGACCCGCAGCTCGGCGAACTGGCCGGGCAGCCGGTCGACTACGTGCCGAACCTGCCGGTGACCTACTGGGGTTTCCGCATCATGATCGGTTTCGGTGCGATCTCGGCCGGAACCGGACTGCTGGCGCTGTGGCTGACCCGGAAGAACCGGATCCCGGACACGAAGTGGTTCCCGCGCCTGGCATTGCTGAGCATCGCGACCCCGTTCATCGGCAACAGCGCGGGCTGGATCTTCACCGAGATGGGCCGCCAGCCGTTCGTCGTGGTGCCGAATCCCTCCGGTGTGGACGGTGTGTGGATGTTCACCGCGCGGGCCGTCTCGCGCCTCACCGCCGGTGAGGTGTGGACGTCGCTGATCGCGCTGACCAGCCTGTACGCCGTGCTCGGGGTGGTGGAGGTGTTCCTGATGCGCAAGTACGTGCGCGGCGGGATCGAGGGAGTCATCCCACCGAAGCAGACCGACGACTCGGAAGGCAAGGACGAACTTGCCTTCGCCTACTAGGGAACGATCATGAGCCTGGAAACGATCTGGTTCGGCATCATCGTCGCCTTCTGGCTGGGGTACCTGTTCCTGGAGGGCTTCGACTTCGGCGTCGGCATGCTGCTGCCGATCCTGGGCCGCGACAACACCGAGCGCCGCGTCATGATCAACACGATCGGGCCGGTGTGGGACGGCAACGAGGTCTGGGTGATCGTCGCCGCGGGCGCGATGTTCGCCGCCTTCCCCGGCTGGTACGCGTCGCTGTTCTCGGCCACCTACCTGCCGTTGCTGGTCGTGCTGCTGGCGCTGATCGGCCGCGGCGTCGCGTTCGAGTACCGCGGCAAGGTCGACTCGGAGCGCTGGCGCCGCAACTGGGACCGCGTGATCATGATCGGCTCGTGGGTCGCACCGCTGGGTGTCGGCCTGATCCTGACCACCACCGTGCTCGGCCTGCCGCTCGACGCGCAGGGCAACCGGATCGGCGGCGCGTTCGAGGCGGTGCGGTGGGACACGCTGCTCGGCGCGCTGGCCGTGGCCGGGTTCGCGCTGGTGCACGGCGCGGCGTTCCTGGCGCTCAAGACGGCGGGCGAGCTGCGGGAGCGGGCGCGGACGTTCGCGATCCGGGCGCTGCCGGTGGCGCTGCTGCCGCTCGCCGTGCTGCTGGTGGTCGTGCAGTGGCGGGAAGGTGCACTGTGGACACTGGTCGCGTTCGTCGTCGCGGTGTTCGCCGCGGCGATCGCGTGGACCCGGCTGGTGGCCGACCGGGACGGGCAGGCGTTCGCCGCGCTCGGCGTGACGATCGCGGCGTCGATGGTCACGCTGTTCGGCGCGCTCTACCCGGACGTGCTGCCCTCGACCCTCGACCCGGCCAACTCGCTGACCGTGGCGGGCACCGCGTCCAGCCCGTACACGCTGCAGGTCATCACCTGGGTAGCCGCGTTCGGCGCGCCCGCCGTGCTGGTCTACCAGGGCTGGACGTACTGGGTGTTCCGCAAGCGGATCAGCGCCGCCCACATCCCGCCGGTGCACACCCCATGAGCTTCCCCGGACGCTCCGTCCTTCCCGCATCGGTGTCCGCAATGGACACCATGCGTCCGGGGAAGGGCCCGCTCGGCGCGCTGCCACTGTTGTCCGCGGCGGCGCGCCGGGCGCTCGCCCTGTCCGGCCTGCTCGCGCTCGGCAACGCCGCGGCGCTGGTGGCGCAGGCGTTCCTGCTGGCCTCGGTGTGTGCCGCGGTGGTCTCTGAAAGCGCTGTCCCGACGGGTGCGCTGATCGCGCTGGCCGGGGTGGTGGTCGCCCGTGCGCTGATCGCGTGGGCGCTGCGCGTGGTCGCGGCGCGGGCGGCGGCCGGGGCGAAGGAGGAGCTGCGCGCGAAGGTCGTCGACCACGCGATGCGGCTCGGGCCGGAGTGGATCGCGCGGCGCGGGCCGGGCGAGCTGACCGCCTTGACCACCAGGGGTTTGGACGCGCTCGACGCGTACTTCACCGACTACCTGCCCGCGCTCGTCACCGCCGCGGTGGTGCCGCTCGGTGCGGGCGCCGCCGTCCTGTTCGCGGACTGGCCGTCCGCGGTGATCATCGCGCTCACCGTGCCGCTGCTGCCGCTGTTCGCGATCCTCGTCGGCAAGTACACGGCCGACCGGTCCGCCGCCGCGGCCGACGCGCTGCACCGGATGTCCGGTCACCTGCTCGAACTCGTGCGCGCGCTGCCGGTGCTGGCCGCGTTCCGGCGGGCGGATACGCAGGCCGAGGCGGTGCGACGGGTGTCGGAGCAGCACCGGCGCACCACGCTCAGGACGCTACGGGTCGCGTTCTCCTCGGCGTTCGTGCTGGAGCTGGCCGCGACGCTGTCGGTCGCGCTGGTCGCGGTGGCCATCGGGATGCGGCTGGTCGGCGGTGACCTGCCGCTGGCGATCGGGCTCGGCGTGCTGATCCTGGCCCCGGAGTGCTACCAGCCGCTGCGGGCGGTCGGCGCCGCCTTCCACGCCAGCGAGGACGGGGTCGAGGCGGTCCGCCGGGTCGCCGACGTCCTGGCCGAGCCGGTGACGCCGGACGGGACCGCGATCCCGAGTCGCGGCGAGGTGCGGGTCGAGGGCCTGCGTGTCGCGCGGCGCGGCGGGTTCGCGCCGGACGGCGAGACGTTCACGCTGCGGCCCGGTGCGGTGACCCGGCTGCGCTCGCGCAGCGGTGCCGGCAAGTCGACGACGCTGGCCGTGCTGCTGGGTTTCGTGCGGCCGTCGCAGGGCGAAGTGCTGGTCGACGGCCTGCCGCTGAGCGAAGTCGACGTGACGGCGTTCCGGCGGGACATCGCGTGGGTGCCGCAGAACCCGGTTTTCACCGGCGGCACGGTCCGCGGCGAGCTGTCCCTCGACGGCGAGCCCGATCCGGTCGAGGTCGACGCGCTGCTGCACGAACTGAACCTCGCCGGGCTCGCCGACGTGCCGGTGCACGAGCTGTCCACGGGGCAGCGTCAGCGGGTCGCCGTGGCCCGAGCGCTGCTGCGGGTGCGGCACGGCGCCTGGCTCCTGCTGCTCGACGAGCCCAGCGCGCACCAGGACGCCACGAACGCCGCACTGGTCGAGGCGGCGATCCACTCGACGCTGCCGCTGGGCACGGCCGTCCTGCTGGCGGCGCACGACCGGGAGGCCCACCTGCCGGGCGTGCCCGCTGAACCTGCCCAGCCGCACACCCCGGCCACGACGGATTCGCGGCGGCAGTCGCTCCGGGGCGTGGTGAGCGGACGGCTGTTCGGCGGTGCGGGCGTGGGCGCGCTGGCGCTGCTGGCCGGGGTGGCGCTGACCGCGACCTCGGGCTGGCTCATCGCGAAGGCGTCGCAGCAGCCGCCGATCCTGACGCTGACCGTCGCGGTCGTCGGGGTGCGGGCCTTCGGGCTCGGCCGCGCGGCGCTGCGCTACCTCGAACGCCTGCTCACGCACGACGCCGCGTTCCGGATCGCCGGGCAGTTGCGGGTCCGGCTGTGGCGCGGGCTGGTGCGGCTCGGTCCCGCCCGCACGCTCGGGCTGCGGTTCGGCGAGGGCCAGCGGCGGCTGGTCGCCGACGTCGACACCGTTCGCGACCTGCTGCCGCGGGTGGTCACCCCGCCGCTGATCGCGGTGCTCGTGCTGGCCGGGGCGGTCGCGGTGCAGACGGTGCTGCTGCCCGCCGCCGGGCTCGTGCTCGCGGTCGCCGTGTTGATCGGGGCGTTCGCCGCGCCCGCGCTCGCGTTGCGCTTGGAACGCCACGCCACGACCGCGCTGGCGGAGGGGCGCCGGACGGTGAGCGCCCAGGTGCTCGGCCTGGTCGAATCCGCCGCCGAGCTGATCGTCTTCGGCCCCCGGCGTCGTCGCGCGGAGCTGGCCCGTGCCGACGAGCGGCTGGCGCACCAGGCCCGCCGCCAGGCCTACGGCGCGGGCGCGGCCGACGCGCTGATCACGCTGGTCACCGGCTTCGCGGCGGTGGCCGGGATCGGGCTGGCCGCCCGGTCGGGGATCGAGCCGGTGCTCGCGCCCGTCCTCGCGCTGGTGCCGCTGGCGCTGGCCGAGGTGCTCGCGACACTGCCGCCGGTCGCGCAGCACTGGGACCCGCTGCGGACGTCGATGGCGCGAATCGCGGACGTCGAAAAGTCCGAACCGCTGCCGGTCGCGAGCCACGGCCCGATCGCCTTCGAGCACGCCGACCTCGGCTGGACCACCCCGGTCCTGCGCGACGTCGACCTGCGGATTCCGGAGGGCGCGCACGTCGCGGTGGTCGGTCCGTCGGGCGCGGGCAAGTCGACGCTGCTCGCCGCGTTGCTGGGGTTCCTGCCCGCGCGGAGCGGTCGGGTCACGACGGCCGCTTCGGTCGCGTGGGCGCCGCAGGAGCCGCAGCTCGTCTCGACGACGGTCGCGGAGAACCTGCGCCTGGCCGATCCGCACGCCGACGACGACCGTCTCCGGGAGGCCCTGCGGCTGGCCTGCCTCGACATCCCGCTCGACACCGTCCTCGGTGGTGCGGGCAGCGGACTTTCCGGTGGTCAGGCGCAGCGGCTCGCGGTCGCCCGCGCCCTGGTCGCCGCCCCGGGCGCGGACCTCGTCCTGCTCGACGAGCCCACCGCGCACCTCGACGAACCGACCGCCCGCGAGCTGCTCGCGAACCTGCGCACGGCGCTGTCGGGCAAGACGGTCGTGCACGTCACGCACCACCCGGTGGCGGCCGACCTCGTGCTCGACGTGGGTGACGGGCAGGTCAGGGCGCGGATGCCGGTCCTGGAAGGCGGCTACGCTTGACCCTGCTCATGGAACCGACCCTCGCCGCCCGCGCGCTGTCCGCGGCCACGGAGATCACCACCGCCGCCCTGTCCGGCGGTGACCCCGACGCGGTCCTGGACTCGGTGGTGCACAAGGCCGCCGAGATCGCGGGCGCCGACCTGTGCCTGGTGATGGTCCGCGCGGGCGACGGCAAGGTGTCGGTCGAAGCCGCGTACGGCACGCACAACGAGGATCCACGCGGACTGGTGCTGCCCGCCGAGTCAGCGGCGGGTCAGGTGGCGCACGGCGGGGTGACGGTCGTGGCCGAGGACATGACGACCGATCCGCGCACGGCCCCGTACGTGCCGTCCGAGCTGCGCCGGTTCGGGCCGTTCGCGGCGGCGCCGTTCGGATCCGGTGGCCGGGTGCTGGGCGCGCTCGCGGTGTACCGGGAGCGGACCGGTAGCCCGTTCGAGCCCGCTATGGTCGAGGTGCTGACGGCGTTCGCCGCGCAGGTCGGTGTCGTGCTGGCGCTGGCCGAGGCCGCCAACGACCGCCACCGCATCACGCTCTACCAGGAGCGCGAGCGCATCGCCCGCGAGCTGCACGACGTGATCGTGCAGCGGTTGTACGCGGCGGGCATGCAGCTGGACCGGGTGCGGCGGCGGATGCGCAAGCGGTTCGCCTCGACCGACGCGACCCGGCTCGGCGAGGCGATCGACCAGCTCGACGAGACCATCGAGGAGATCCGGCACACCGTACGCGAGCTGCGGTCGCCGGAGCCGGAGGCGTCGGAGCAGCCGTCGGCCACGGATCTGGCCGAGTCCGCGCGTGCCGAGGTGCGGATCGCGGGCGAGCTGCTCGGGTTCCCGCCCACGCTGGAGCTGTCCGGTGAGCTGGCCGACATCCCGGCCGAGCGCGCGGACCACATCCGCGCCGCGCTGCGCGAGGCACTGTCCAATGTGGTCCGGCACTCGGGGGCGAGCGAGACGAGGGTGACGCTGGTCCGTGACGCCGATGGGGTGCGGCTGCGGGTCCGCGACAACGGCGCCGGGGTGCCGCAGGACGTGCAGACCCGCGGCCTGCGGCACCTGGAGGAACGCGCGACGCGCGCGGGCGGGAAGTTCTACCTCAACTCCTCGCCCAGCCTGGGCACGCTCGTGGCGTTCGAGCTGCCGTTGGAGAGGCGGGCCAGCTGATCCCGCGACGCCGCCGCGACGTCCGCGGCCACGCCAAGGTCGCCCAGCATCTCCGCGGCGGCGGCCATCTCCGCGGTGCGGCGCTTGGCGTGCTTGTGGCTGCCGGTCACCAGACGGTCCACAGTGGATTCGCTCGCGCCGGTGAGTTCGGTGACGATGACGCCACGTAGCCAGTCCTCGCAGCCCGCCGCGCGAGCCGCTTCCAGCGCTTCGACGACCGCCGCGGACATGCCCTTGAAGAAGACGCTGCGCAGCAGTTTCCGTTCCGCCGCGAGACCGGCCTCGCCGTCCATCACCTCGACTTTCGCGCCGAGCGGGCCCAGGATCTTGGCGACCCCGTCGGCGGCGGGTCCGGTGGCGAGCATCGGCACGGTCAGACCTTTGCCGGGGACCGGCGCCATGATCGCGACATCGGCGAAGTCGACGGCGGCCTCGCGCGCGATGGCGGCCAGTTCGCGTTTCTTGCCGGGGGAGGCGGTGTTGAGGTCGGCCCAGACGCCGCTGACCTTCGGCAGCCCGGCCCGCAGCGCGCCGACCGCGGCGGCCGAGCTGTTGACGCTGAGCACGAGGTCAGCCCCTTCGGCGGCCTCGGCCTCACTGGTGAAGTCCGTGGTGAACGCCGGGTCGTACCCGCGCACGACGGCCCCGGCCGCACGCAGGTCGCGGGCGAACTCGGTGCCCGCTTCCCCGAGGCCGAGAACGGCGACGACGGGCGATTTTCCGGACATAAGGGGTTCCTCCTCGACGACCGACTACGATCCGAGTAGACGATGTTCACGACAAAATTGTCAACAATGCGAGCGGGAGCGGGTGTGGGCGAGCAGGCCGAAGTCGAGAAGCCGGTGGTGGACGCCATCCGGGAGGCGATCATCCACGGTGAGTTCGTGCCGAACCAGCGCCTGGTCGAGGCCGATCTGTCGGCGCAGTTCGCCGCGAGCCGGGCGAACATCCGCATCGCGCTGCTCGAACTCGCCAACGAGGGCCTGGTGGAGCGGGTGCAGAACCGCGGTGCACGGGTGCGCGCGGTGTCGCTCGAAGAGGCCATCGAAATCTCCGAGGTGCGCATGGTCGTCGAGGGCCTGTGCGCGGAGAAGGCCGCCGAGCGCATCGGCGAGGACGAGATCCGCGAGTTGGCGGCCCTCGGCAAGGCGATGCGCAAGGCGGTCGCGTCCGGGGACGTCATGGGGTACTCGGGGCTGAACCAGCAGCTGCACCGCCGGGTGCGGGAAATCAGCGGCCAGCACACGGCGGGCCACGTCCTGGAGCGGCTGCGCGCGCAGAGCGTGCGTCACCAGTTCCGCCTGGCGATGCGTCCGGGCCGCCCGTCGGTCTCGCTGCCCGAGCACCTGGCCATCATCGACGCCATCTGCGCCCATGATGGTGAGGCTGCTGCCGCGGCGGTGCGGAAGCACCTGAGCAGCGTGATCTCGGCGCTGCGCGAGGCCGACCAGGCCTGAGGCGCCGCTCCGCGCTGCCGGTCCACCTGAGAAAACCGCCATCCCCTTGACGCCTGTCGCCAAGATTGTTAACAATCGTGGCGAGCATAGTGGCGCAAAGGAGCGGCATGGCAGATCACCCGGTACCCACCTCACGTGCCCGAGCACTGGTCCGCGGCGCCTATGACGTGCACATCCACGTCGCGCCGGACGTGATGGAGCGGCGCATCGACGATGTCACCCTCGCGGAGCGCTTCGCCGAAGGTGGGCTCGCCGGGTTCGTCCTCAAATCCCACTACCTGGCCACCGCCGAACGGGCCGCGGTCGTACGGCGGGTCACCGGGGTCGATGTGCGAGGGGCCATCACGCTCAACGCCTCCGTCGGCGGCATGAACCCGATCGCCGTCGAGATCGCCGGACGCGGCGGGGCCACGTTCGCCTGGCTGCCCACCGTGGACAGCGCGAACCAGCGTCAGTGCCAGGCCGAGGCACCCGAGGGCGCGCAACCGCCGATGTGGGCGCGGCTCCAGGCCGACCTCGCCGCCGCCGGGATGGCCGCGGACCCGGTCGCCGTGCTGGACGACGACGGCAAGGTACTCGACGTGACCCGGCAGGTGCTGAGCCTGATCGCCCAGCACGACATGACACTGGCGACCGGCCACCTGCACCAGGACGAGTCCGCCGCGGTCATCGAAGCGGCCGTCGCGGAGGGTGTGCGGCGGATCGTCGTCACGCACCCCGAATTCACGTCCCAGCGCATCGGCATCGAGCGCCAGCGTGCGCTCGCCGAGCAGGGGGCGCTCCTGGAACGGTGTTTCAGCACGCCCTACACCGGCAAGGTCGCCTGGGATGTCTGGCTCGGCAACATCCGCGCGGTCGGCCCGGAGCATTCCGTGATCTCCAGCGACCTGGGCCAGCCGTTCAACCCGCCGGTCGAGGACGGCCTCGCGCTGGCGGCCGACCGGCTGCTGGAGTACGGCTTCACCGAGGACGAGGTGCACACCATGATCGTCACCAACAGCCGCGCACTCGTGGGGGCCGGCGCATGAGCCTCACCGCGGACGCGATCACCAAGCAGTTCGTCAAGGACGACTCGGCCGTCGTCGCGCTCCGCGAGTTCAGCCTGGACATCGAGCAGGGCAGCTTCGTGACCCTGCTCGGCCGCAGCGGGTGCGGCAAATCGACGCTGCTCAACATGCTCGCCGGGCTCACCGAACCGAGCAGTGGCGAGATCCGGTACCACGCGCGCAGGCTCGACGGCCCGGAAACCAGCATCGGATACCTCACTCAGCACGACACGCTGATGCCGTGGCGGGACGTGCTGCGCAACGTCGAAATGCCGCTGGAGATCCGCGGGACCGACGCCCGCCAGCGCCGCGAGATCGCGCTGGAACTGATCAAACGCGTGGGACTGAGCGGATTCGAGAAGCACTACCCGCGTGAGCTGTCCGGCGGCATGCGGCGCCGCGCCAGCCTCGCGCGGATGCTCGCCGGCGCACCGGAAACCCTGCTCATGGACGAACCGTTCGGCGCGCTCGACGCGCAACTGCGCACCGAACTGCAGGAGGAGCTGTTGCGGCTGTGGCAGGGCAGCGGCCAGACCGTCGTGTTCGTGACCCACGACATCGAGGAGGCACTGATGCTCGGCGACCGCGTCGTCGTGCTCGGCTCGCTCGGCGCGATCCTGCTCGACCGCGAGATCACCCTCACCCGTCCCCGCTCCGCCGACGACCTGCGCGTCGACCCGGAATTCGTGTCCCTGCACCGGGAACTGGCCGGGGCACTCAAGGAGGCCGTCTCATGACCATCGCGGCGACCGGTCCCGTCCGCGTCAGCGTCGACCGCACCTGGTGGCAGCGGCACGGCACCACGACCACCGTCTGGGCGCTGCGGATCGCGCTGCTCGTGGTGTTCCTGGTGCTGTGGCAGATCGCCGCCGACCGATGGATCGACAGCACGTTCACCAGCAAACCCACCGACATCGTCCGGCGCCTCGGCGAATGGGCAGGCGACGGGACACTGTGGACGAACACCTGGATCACCGTGCAGGAGATCGTCTACGGCTTCCTGCTCGGCGCGGTCACGGGCGCGATCGCCGGTTTCGTGCTGGCGTCGCTGAACCTGCTCTACCGCGTTCTCGACCCGTTCATGATGGCCCTGTACTCGATTCCGAAGGTCGCGCTCGCGCCGCTGTTCATCGTGTGGTTCGGCATCGGCATGCACATGAAGGTGCTGCTCGCCGCCGCGACGGTGTTCTTCCTGGTGTTCCTCAACACCGCGGCCGGTGTCCGGGAGGTCGACCGCGGGCTGGTCGACGCCGTGCGCCTGATGGGCGGCAACCGCCGCGACATCGCTCGCAAGGTGGTGCTGCCGGCGTCGATGACCGGGCTGCTGACCGGGCTGAAGGTGGCGATCCCGTACGCCCTCATCGGTGCGGTGATCGGCGAGCTGGTCGCGTCCAACCGCGGCCTCGGGTACCTGATCAACGACGCGGCCGCCCAGTTCGACACCGCGGGCGTGTTCGCGACGCTGGTCGTGCTGAGCGTCGTGGCGGGGCTGCTGAACGTCCTGGTCGGACTGATCGGGCGTCGCGTCAACCGGTGGAAGCCGCTCGATGACTGACCGCCGGACGATCCTGAAAGCGCTTACCGCGACACCGTTGCTGCTGGCTGGAGCGTGTGCGACACGCGAATCGACGACACCTGCCGGTGTGCTCAACGTCGGCCAGATCAGCGACTCCGCGGCGTTCTTCCCGTTGTTCATCGCGGAGAAGCGGGGCTATTTCGCCGCCGAAGGCGTGACGCTGGGCGAACGCCCCCGGCTGGGCACCGGCGCGAAGGTCGCGGCGGCGCTCAAGTCCGGCAGCATCGACCTCGGCGCCGGGGTGATCACGGACGCGTTCAACCTCGCCAAGATCGACGACGGCACCCGGATCGTGACGAGCCTGGTCACCGAGTACTACGTGGACGTCGTCGTGCCACCGTCGTTCCCGGAAGCGGCCACGCCGGAGGAGAAGGTCCAGGCGCTGGTGGGCCGCAACATCGGCATCACCGGACCGGGCAGCGGCACCGAGGCGCTGGTCAACTACCTGTTCCAGACCATCGGGCGCGACGCCGCCGTGGACGCGACACTGGTGAACCTCGGCAGCGCCGCCACCTCCGCGATCGGCGCGCTGAAATCGGAGCGGGTGGACGCGCTGGCCTTCTTCCAGCCGATCGGGCAGCAGGCCGAGGCGGCCGGTGCCGGCCGGATCTACCTGTCCCCGGCACGCGGCGACGTGCCGAGCCTGAAAGGCGCGCTGCACGGGGTCGTGTTCAGCACGCGGAAGCTGCTGGACCGCAAGAAGACCGAGTTCGCGGCCTTCCAGCGGGCGGTGGGCCGGGCGATGACCGACATCCACGGCGATCCGGCCGGGGCACGGGAACTGCTGGGGCAGTACTTGAAATCGACGGATGCCGCCGCGCTGGACGCGCTGCTGCCGATTTTGCGCGACGAGGTGCCGCCGGGGCCCGAGGTTCAGCAGGCGTCCTACGACGTGGCGCGGAAGTTCCACCTGGACAGCGGATTGGTGAAGAAGGCGCCGGAATACAACGCGATCCTCGCTTAGCCGCGCGAGTCCCACGTTTCCGCGGTCGAGTTCCACGTTCCGGTGCGCGAGTTCTGCGGTCGCGGGCGCTACGCGGGGTTTGCGCTGCGCGCGGCTGCAGGCGCCGGCTTCGCTTCGCCACGCCCCGGGCGCCTGGGCGCTGGCGCGCCCGGCGTTTCCGGGGATCGGGTTGCGGGAGGGGGCTGGTTCGGGCGGTGGGGCTTTCGTTGCCGGGTGGCGGTTTTGTTGTGGGGGTTGCCGCTCAGCCGGGGTTGAAGTAGGTCTTGCCCTTGTACTTGATCTGCAGACCGTCGAAGCCGCCCCAGGCGGCGTAGCCGTAGGTCGTGTCCTGGCCCGGTTTCAGGGTTCGCCAGCCGGAGTCGAAGTCGTTGTCGATCTGGAACTTGACCTGCACATTGGCCGCGCACTTGTTGGTCGCGGTGGCTTCGTCGCTCGTCCAGCCGTTGTCGACCTTCACCTTGACGCAGCTCAGCTTCGGCGTCGCGGCGGAGGCGGTGCCGGGGAACACCGCCCCGAGCGCGGCGAGTCCGATGAGGACGATCGTCGTCTTGCGGAACTTCATGTCGCGAACGTAACGAAACCACACGACCGGCGGCTGTCACGCCGAACCCGCCCGGACCGGCACGCTACGGTGCGGGTACGGGCCTACGTGATGCCCTCGACCGTTTCCAGCATCACCTTGAGCAGGCCGGCCAGCTCGTCGCGCTGGCCGGGGTCCAGTTTGGCCAGTGCGGCCTTCTCGCCTTCGAGGTGTTCCGGCAGGAGCTGGTCGATCAGCAGCGTGCCCCGCTCGGTCAGCCGTACCTGCACCACGCGCCGGTCGCGTTCGCTCGCCGTCCGGGACACCAGGCCGAGCCGTTCGAGGCGGTCGAGGCGCTTGGTGATGGCCGCGCCGGAGGACAGCATCTCCCGGCTGATCTGGCCCGGGTTGAGCACCTCGTTGCGCCGCAACGCACACAGTACGTCGAACTCCGCGCGGTTGAGGTCGTGGGCCACCAGAAGATCGTCGGTCGCGCGGCGGATCAGGGAGGCGAGCCGCAGCACCCGGCCGACCACGGCCATCCCCGTCGTGTCGAGATCGGGATGCACGTCCAGCCACTGGCGCCGCACCCTGTCGACGAGATCACTCACCGCTGAGCCCCTTCGTACACGAATCTTTCGGTAGTATTTTACTCGTGAATAATTTCGCTCGCCACGACCTGCTCCGCGCGCTCTCGCCGCGCGGCTGGTGGCAGCTGCGGCCGGTGGACCGGGCGCTGGCGTCCGCGTTTCGGGCCATGACCGGGGCGAACATAGTCCTGATCGCGGTTGTGATCGCGGGGCACACCGAACTGGCGCCCGCGGCGGCGTTCGGCGGCATGACGGCGGTGCATGCGCGCTTCGAGCCGTACCCGGTGAGGGCCCGTGTGCTCGCCGTGATCGGTGCAGGTCTGACGCTCGCCGTCGGACTCGGTGGCGCGGTTTCGGCGGCCGGGTGGGGGCCGCTGCCGGTCGCCATCCTGGTCGCCGTGGTCGCGGCCGTCGCGAAACTGCTCACGGACGGTATCCGGTCCGGGCCGCCCGGCGGGCTCATGTTCGTCTTCGCCGTCGGCACCACGTCCGCCTTCCCGGTCAGCTGGCCGGGCGTCGGCGCCCAGGTCGCCGTCGCCGCGGCTAGCGCGGTCGTGGCCTGGACCGTGGCGCTGTCCGGCTGGCCGTTCTTCGACCACGACCGGACCCGCACGACCTCGTGGCGGGCCGGGCTGCGGGCCGCCGTGCACCGGACCGCACACGAGTGGCCGCGTGCGGTGAAGGTGTTCGCGGCGGTACTGGCGGCCGGACTGATCGCGCACGCGGTCGGCCTCGGGCACCCGTACTGGGCGACGGTCGCGGCCGCCGCGGTCCTGCAGGCCACGCACCTGCAGCACACGATGCACCGCTTCATCCAGCGCGTCTCGGGCACCGTCGTCGGCGTTCTCGTCGCGGCGGTGCTGCTGGCGCTCGACCTGCCGCAACCCGCGAAACTGGCGCTGATCGTCGTCGCGCTGCTCGGCGCGGAGCTGACGGTCATCCGCAACTACGCGATCGCCATGGTGTTCGTGACGCCGCTGGTGCTGCTGCTCGGCTCGCTGTCCGCGCCCGTCGACACGGTCGCCGTCACCGCCGACCGGCTCGTGGCCACGGTGCTCGGCGCGGTCATCGGCGTCGCGGTCGCGCTGATCCGGCCCGGACGCGGCTACCAGCTGGCCTGACGTTGGGTGACGTGATCGTTCCACCCTGCTAGCTTGGCGTCGGCGGCGAGGGGAGCCTGCATGTGGGAAACGGTCCTGGAGACGGTGATCAACCGCGTCGTCGGCGCTGCCTTCACCGGTGGCGGGCAGCTCTACGACTACGTCCGCGGCCGCCTCGCGGAGCGTCACGCCGGCCGTGAACTCGCGACCCTGCTCACCGACGAGACAGCGGTGCGCGCCGCCCTCGGCGACCTGATCGACCGGGATCCCGCCGCGCTCGGACAACTGGCGAGGTTGCTCCACGACAGCGGGACTCCGCGACCCGGCGCGGTACCGGTCAACCACGGGCCGTTCGTCAACTACGAGCGCATCCGGCACGCCCTGCCGGATCAGGGCGTGTTCGTGCTGACCGGACCGCGGAGCGTGGGCAAGACCGCGCTGGCCTGGCAGATCGCGCAGGACCGCCACGACCGGTTCCCCGACGGGCAGGTCTACGTCGACCTGTCGGACCACCGCACCGGTGGCTCGGTGCCGCGAACCGCGGTCATCCGCGACATCGCGGCGAAGCTCGGGTTCGTGCTCGACGAACTCGACGTCGCAGGCACGCTCGACCAGTACCGCGCGATCACCGCGGCCCGGCGTTTCCTCCTCGTCCTGGACGGGATCGACAGCGCCGAGGACATCCGGACCGTCGTGCCGCCCGCCCCGATGAGCCTGGTGCTGCTGCTGAGCCGCGAGGCCGGTGCCGAACTCCTCGTGGACTACCCGGACGAAGTGCCGCTGACGGGGCTCGACGACGGAGCCGGGCTCGAACTCCTTGCGCGGCTGGCGAATCCGCAGCTGGTGCACGCGGATCCGGTGGCCGCGCGGGAACTGGTCGAGGTCTGCGACCACAATCCCGGGGCCATCAGGTCGGCCGGGGTGCTCGTGCGCCACACCGGCACCGTGCGCGGGGTCCTCGCGCAGATCCGCGGCGGTGGCCACGACCGCATCACCGCGGGTTTCACGGCGGCACTCGCGACCCTCTCGCCGCAGGCGCGGTCGTTGCTGTCGGCGCTCGCGTCGCATCCAGGGCCGACGGTCACCGCGCAGACCGCGACGGTCCTCGGCGCCTCCCTGGAGTCCATCGCGGAGCTGCGCACGTCGAACTTCCTCGCGCCCGCGGGCGGGTCCCGCTGGCGGCTGTACAACTCGGCCAGGCTCGTCGTCCGCCCGGACGATTCGGCCACCGACGCGCTGATCGAGTTCCACACCCGCCAGGCCGTGCGTGGTGACGAGCTGACCAGCCCGGATCGCCTGCGCCGCTACCAGGCGGTCGACGGAGACGCGGACTTCGACGGTCGTGCGCCGCTCGACTGGCTGGAGGCGGAGCTTCAGGTCTACGACCGGCTGGTTCCACTGGCGCTCGAACGCGGGCGGTTCGCCGACGTCATCCGGATGTGCGGGGCGCTCGAAGTGGTCCAGCTGAACCGGGGGCACCACTGGCTCTTCGCCCGCCTCTACGGCTGTGGTGTGGTCGCGGGCGAGCGGTCCGGCGACACGGCGTCGCTGGTCCGCAACCTCGCCCAGCAGGGCCGCACCTACACGATCCTGCACCAGTTCGCGCACGCCTGGCCCGTGCTGGAACGGGCTCGCGAGCTGGTCGGCGGCGCGGACCGCGAGCTGGAGTCCTCCGTCTACGAGAGCCTGGGACGGTTCCACGAGGAGTCCGGCAACCTCGAACAGGCGGCCCGGTGTTTCCAGGCCGCGTACGAGATCGACCGCGAGCTGGGCGAGCGGGGCTACCGGGCCTGCGGCATCCACGCCCGCATGGCGGCCAACGTCCTCGTCAAACTCGGCCGGACCGACGAGGCTTTGCGGTGGGTGGACGAGGCGCTGCGGTACACGACCGAGCCGCGCAACCTTTCCCGGCTTCTCACTGTGTCGGGGAAAGCGCTTACCCGTCGTGCGCCGGAGGAGGCGGAGCGGGTGCTGTTCGAGGCATGGCAGCTGGCGACCGGTGCCGGTGCCAGGCAGTACGACCTCGAAATCACCGAAGCACTCGGCGACGCGGCGGCAGCACGCAAGGACGTGGAGACCGCCCGTCGGCACTGGGGCGGGGTCTGGGAGCGCCTGGCGCACGACGGACATCCACGGCAGGCCGATCTGCTGGCGAAGCTCAGGACCCTGCCACGACCGTGATCTCGCGATCGCCCTGCCTGACCCGGTAGTGCCCGGCGACGGGGAGCCCGTGCAGCAGCCGGAGGTAGGCCACCGAAGCGAGGAGCACCGGATCGCCGCATCCGGTGGCGCGCAAGGTGAAGTCGTCACCATCGTGGGTGCGGACGAGGCACCGGTCGCCGTCTCGGGCCGCGGCGAGACGCGCCGCGGGCCACCGCCGGAGCACGGTCCCGGCCCAGTGGCCGAACTCGCCGGTCCCGGCGAGGTCGTTGTAGACGATCGCCGCCCCGTCCAGTTCGGCCAGTTCCGCGTCCGTCTCGTGTGCGACGACGTGCTGCCCCGGCAGGGGGTGGCGCGGCACGGACGCGGGAAAGCGCATCACCTCGCCCGGACGGCCTCCCGCGACGAAGGCGGTCACCGGTCTCGTGCTCGGTTCCGGGGTGTCGGCCGCGGGGAACGCGGCGGCCGTGTCCGGTTCCGGCAGCCGTAGGTGGTCGTACAGCAGGCGGCGCAGGGTTTCCGCGCACTTCCCCGGCAGGTCGACGGCACGCTGGGCGATACCGCTGAAATCGTTGGCGACCGTTTCGATCGCGTGCCGGGGCGAGCCGGCGGGGAGTCGCGGCGCGGCCGCGGCGAGTTCGGCCAAGGGAGAACCGGGAACGGTGGTGGCCGCCCGCGTGCCCCCGAGCAGCAGCGGAGCGCGAACCGACGCGGCGTACAGCGCCAGCGACCCCTCGTCCGTGATCACGCAGCGGGCACCGACGAGCGCGGCCTGCCAGCCCCGCTCGGGCGGGAGGACGGTGAGCCCCGGCCGGTCGAGCCACGCCCTGACCTGCCACGTCCCGTGTGCCCAGATCCCGGGGTGGAGCACGACGGTCACCTGGAACAGGTCCACGTCCAGTTCCGAGGTCAGCCGGGCGGGCAGATCCGGATCGGCGCCGATCAGCGAGCCGGGGCCCCAGGTGGACGCGAGCAGGACCGGCATCCGGTCGCCGCTGCCCAGCTCACGCCGGTAGCGCGGGGCGCGATGGGTGCTGGCCAGGAGGCGGTCGTGGGTCGGATCGCCGACGACGACGCCGCGCTCGGCCGCGGGCGGGCAGGCCCGGCGCAGCTGTTCGAGCTGGTCGGCGTGGGAGAGCACGACCGCGGCAGGCACCACGCGGCCGTTCCGCACCAGGCGGCGGGGGTTCATGCCGGCGACCACGGTCCCGCCCGGGTAGTACTTCTGGAAGCCGATGCCGTGCGCGAACAGCAGGACCGGCGCGTCCAGCCGGTGCAGCTCGTCGTTCTCGCTGGCCGCCAGTGCGAGGTCGAACGGCGTGGCGACCGCCTGATCCCACGGGACGACCGGGGCGCCGAGGCGGTGGAGCGCCTCCGGCACACCGGCGCCGAAGATCGCCGTGCGGTGCGGATCGTGGGTGAACACCACCTGGACCCGGTGATCGGTCCGCAGCAGCGACAGCACGTCGAGCAGCCTGGTCAGGGTCGTCACCGTGCGCACCACCACCAGGACGCGCCGCCGCACCGGATAGGTCAGCCAGTCGTCGTAGCGCTCGTCCACCGGGACTTTCGTGAAGAACGACGTGGCGGCGGGAGTCACCTCCTACTTCCCCCGGCGGGCGACCCAGGCGACCGCCTGCGTGCGGCGCTGCATGCCCAGCTTCGACAGCACCGACGTGACGTGGTTCTTCACCGTCTTCTCGGCGAGGAACAGGCGCTCGGCGATCTCCCGGTTCGACAGGCCCTCGCCGATCAGCTCCAGAACGGTGCGTTCCCGGTCGGTGAGCCGCGCCAGCTCGTCCTCGGCCGGGTGCCGCAGCTTGTCCAGCACGCGGGCGGTGGTGACCGGGTCGAGCAGGGACCGGCCCGCGGCGACCTCGCGCACGGCGTTGACCACGTCCTGCCCCCGCACCTGTTTGAGCAGGTAGCCGGACGCGCCGGCCATGATCGCGCCGACCATCGCCTCCTCGTCGTCGAACGCGGTCAGCACCAGGCAGTACGGCGGGTTCGGCCGGGCCCGCAGCTCCCGGCACAGCGCGACGCCGTCGGTGTCCCCGAGCCGCACGTCGACGACCGCGACATCCGGCTCGACGTGCATGGCCACCGCGAGCGCCTCGTCGGCACTGCCCGCCTCGGCGACGACCTCGATGTCCGGTTCGTCGCTCAACATCTCCCGCAGGCCGCGCCGCACGACCTCGTGGTCGTCGACGAGCAGCACCTCGATGGCCATACCCCGAGCCTAGTCAGCCCGGCAGGTCCACGACGGTCTTCACGCCGCCTCCCAGATGCGGCGCGAGCTCGCGATCGGGTCGCCGGCCACCGAGACCGGCACGTCCCAGATGCGGGTGAGCGCGGTGTCCTTTTCGTACTCGGGCCAGCCGGGGTCGCCGGTGGTCGCGAACGACACCCATGACCTGCGGATCTCCCGCGACAGTGTCTCCGCCTCGGGCGGGACCGGGCTGCCCAGCAGCATCCGGGCGAACGGGCCGGAGAAGTTGCCGAACGTGAGCGGTAGGTCGAGGCCGTGGCACGCGCGCAGCACGCCGCCGAGCGCCGGCGTCGGCCAGGTCAGCTCGTAACACCAGCTGCGGCCGGGGTGGTTGCGCGCCGACCACAGCGACGGCATGCGGAACGTGCGGTCGGACATGATCAGGACGTGCAGGTCGGTGTCGGAGATGCCGGGGTGCGCGGCGCGGTACTCGGTGACGGCGCCGGGTGGCAGGCCCACCGCGCCCGCGGTCGCGGCCGGATCGGCGCCGGAGAGGTCCTGGCCCGCGACGAACAGGGTGAACTCGTCGTGGTTGAAGCCGGCGACGAGGTCCACGTCGCCGCGCGGGCTGTGCCACGGCAGGTCGGTGAGCAGGTCACCGTCGACGACCGGGCCGAACGGCGTGATCTCACCGGGCACCATCTGGACGGCGTGGATCGCCTCGGACGGGACCTGGCTGAAACCCTCCAGCGTGGCCGGGACGCCGAGCGCGCCCGCGATGCGCTCGGTGGTGCGCCGCACGCGGTTCTCCGACAGGAACCCGTGCGCGATGCTCTGCCCGATCGCCCTGCGGAACAACCCGCGCCCGGCGTCGGACGCGGTCAGCGCCGCGACCGACGTGCCGCCCGCGGACTCACCGAACAGGGTCACGTTGCCCGGGTCGCCGCCGAAGTTCGCGATGTTCTCCTGCACCCATCGCAGTGCCGCGAGCTGGTCGAGAAACGCCCGGTTGGCCGGCGCCCCCGGCAGCCAGCCGAACCCCTCGATCCCGACGCGGTAGTTGAACGACACGACGACCACCCCGTCACGGGCCAGGTTCGTGCCGTCGTATTCGGCCTGGCTCGACGTGCCCATCAGGTAGGCGCCGCCGTAGATCCAGACCATGACCGGAAGCCCGGCGCCACCCGGGTCCGGGGTCCACACGTTGACGCTCAGGCTGGCGTCCTCGTCACCGGGCTGCCACGCCGCGGGCAACCCGGGGAACAGGCTCCCCTGCGGCGGCGCGGCCGAGAAGCGCAGCGCGTCCCGCGTGCCGTCCCACCGCTCCGGCGCGGCGGGCGCCTGGAAGCGGGCGGCCCCGGTCAGCGGTCCGGCGAACGGGATGCCCTTGAAGGAACTGACGTCGCCACCCAGCCCCCGGACGGCCCCGGAACCGGTTTGCACGATGGGATCCACGGTTCGTGGATATCACAGGAAGGCTGAGCGGGTCATTCGCAAGCGACGCCGTCGTTGTCCCGGTCCAGGCCCGACCGGTAGCCCGGATCGCCGCGGTGCAGTGGTGCGGCGCCCGCGGCCTTCGCCGCCGCGCAGTTGGGGTAGTAGGCGCTCGTCGTGCCGGTGTCCTCGTCCTCGGTGGGTTGTGTGGTGGCCGGTTTCGTCGTCACCGGCTTCGGCGTGCTCGCGGGCGGCGGCGCGACGGTGACCGGCGGCGGCGCGACCGGCGGTGTGGTGGGGCTGCCGTTGCAGGGCGGACCCCACAGGCCGGCCTTCGCGGCACTGGCCGCGCCTTCGGCGGTCCGCAGTGAGGCGGCGTAGGCGTCGGTGACCGTGCCCGCCGCGAACCGCGCGTAACCGCCCTGTAGCGCGGCGACCGCGTAGTCCGTGCCGTCAGTGAGAACGACGTGCGCCAGCGTCCTGCCCGTTTGTTCGGCGACCGACTGCAGCGTGACTTCGTGGCCGGTGAGGAAATTCGCGGCCCAGGTCGCGGTTTCCGTTCCGTAACAATCCGTGGCGAGCTGAATGCCGGGGACGTAAACGGTTTTCGAGATTCCCGCGGTATCGCTCAAGACGACGACATCCCCGTCCACCCGCGCGACGCGGTAGACCGGATCCGCGGGCGTAGTGGTGGCGGCAGCAGTGGTCGCCGGGGGCGCGGGTTGCGGCTGCGCGACCGGTTTTTCACTGGACCGCCCGAACAGCGCGCCGAGGACGAAAAGCACCGCGAACACCGCGAGGGCGACCTTGATCCAGGTGGGCACGCGTCGTTGCGGCGCGGCGGAAGCATCAGGCACAGCTCTTTCCTCGCGAGCGGGCCGGAATCCGTTACAGAATTTCCGGAGATCACGATCAGGTCGCGGACGGAACGTTTTCGGATCCGGCGCGATGAAGTACTCGTCAATCCTCGACCAGGGAAGACCGGATGCTCATCGATATCGTTCCCATGTCCGGTTCGGGGCGTTTTGCCGCCACCGGGACCGAGTTCACCGCGATCGACTTCGAGACGACCGGGTTGCGGCCCGGCCGGATCGTCGAACTCGCCGCGGTCCGCGTGCGCGCCGACGGGACGGTGCTCGGCGAGTTCTCGACACTGGTCGATCCCGGGCCGGGCGTGCACCCCGGCCCGGCCAGGGTGCACGGCATCACGCGCGCGGAGCTGGATTCGGCGCCGTCGCTCGGGCAGGTGATCGGGCACCTGCTCGACCTGTGCCGGGGCAGCGTGCTCGTCGGGCACAACCTGAGCTTCGAGCAGGGATTCCTGGCGGCGGAACTGGACCGGATCGGACTGCGGCTGCCGACACTGCCCGGCGTCTGCACGCTGGACGCGGCGCGGTCGGCCCTGCGGCTGCCGAACTACCGCCTGGCCACCGTGGCGGAGGCACTCGGCCTCGGCGGGTTCGCGGCGCACATGGCCGCTCCCGACGCTCTCGCCTGCGCGCGGATCGTCACGGCGCTGGTCGGCACGCACCGGCTGGCCTTCGAGCGTTCCTTCGAACTCCCGCAGCTGCCGCGCCTGGCCGTCACCGGGCGCCCGGTGAGCCGTCCGGTGCCCGCCCCGGCCGCCGCGGGCACCTGGGTCTCGGGTCTGGTCGACCGCATCGAAACGGTGGCCACCCCCTATCAGGATCTGCTCGCGGACGTCCTCGCCGACCACTACCTGTCCGCGGCGGAAGCGGCGGAGCTGGCCGCGCTGGCGGCCGACGCCGGTATGTCCCCGGCGGACGTGCGCGGCGCGCACCTGGACTTCGTCGCCGCGATGCGGTCCGTGGCCGAATCCGACGGCATCGTGACGGCCCGGGAGGAGCGGGACCTGAGGCACGTCGCCGAAGCGCTCGGCGTTCCGGAGGCGCTGGCGGACCTGCGCCGGACCACGACCCCGGCCAGGACGCGGGTTCTCGTCCTGGGCGGCACCGCCGCCGCCGACGCGTTACGGGCGGCCGTGCTCGCGGCGCGGATCCCGCTGGCGAAGAACCTCACGGCGTCGGTCACGCACCTCGCCGTCGCCGAAGACGTCCCCGCCACCGAACCCCGGCTCGCGCGCGCCCGCGAGCTCGGGGCCGGCGTGCTCGACCTGCCGACCGCGTGGCGAACCCTGGACTTGGCGCCACAACCCGTTGCCCCGCAACCCATCCCGCCGCCGCCGGTGCCGCGGGCCGTTCCCGTCATGGCGGCACCGGTGCCGCGCGCCGCCGCCGCTCCGCCGCCCGTTGCGCGTGAGCGTCTGTGGGGCGCGTGGGCGATGATGGGCGTCGGTCTCGTCCTGATGCTCCTGACGGTGATCGCGCTCTTCGCCGGTGCCGGTGTGGTCGCGGGGATCGTCCTCGGCGCGATCGGGGTCGGCCTGCTCCTCGGCGGCTGGTCGGTGAGCGAACCGAAGAACCGCTACCCGGCCGTCTCTTCGGGCAGCGCCTGAGTCTCCGGAACGCCGGTCGCGGATCGTCGAGTGTCACAGGCGGCAGCAGCCGGTTCCGCACTACCCGATCGGGTTGCGGTATCACTGTGGGTATGTCGCCGATTCCCGAGCTCCAGCAACGCCAGATCGATCGCTGGTGTGAGCGGCGGGTTCCGGCTGGTCAGCGCGGTGAGTACACGATCGGGTCCCGCTGGCGCGGGCGCATCGTGACCCTCGTCGAGCGGCGCGCCGACCGGTCGAGCGGGGGAGCGGCCGAACGCCCCTTCGCCCAGCTCCGCTACGGCGCCGACGAGATGTGGTCGCTCTACTACCTCGCCGACGCGGGCCGGTGGCGCCCGTATCCGCGCAGCGTTCCGGAGATCTCGCCCGTCCCCCTGTTGGACGACCTCGATCGTGGCGCGTCCACCGGGTACTTCTTCCAGTGGCTCAGCCCCTGTTGATGCTCACTCTCCGTCAAGCAAGTCCACGCTGCCGGGTGACAGTCTCCCACCTTCGGGTGCGGCAGGATTGTTCGCGTGACCCCGGCTCCGGATCTGCGTGCGTACCTGCGCACCCTCGATGCGGAGACGCTGGCCGAACTCCTGCTCGATCAGGCCGTCCGTGACCCTCGGTTACGGCATGAGCTGGAACTGCGCGCCGTCGCGCAAGGGAAGGCCGGCCCGGTTCTCGACACTCTGCAACGACTTCTCGACGCCGGGACCCAGGCCGATCTGACCCCGCTGGCCCGCCGCATGGCCGACAGCGACGCCACCGGAGCCGAGCTGCGCCGCGCGATCGGCTTGTACGCCCGCGCCTGCGCCGTCCACCCGCCCGATCCGCGCGAACTGGCCGACTGGCTGCTGGCGGCGAAGGACCGTCCCGGACAGCCGGAAATCACCCTCGCCGATTTCGCGCCCGCTCTCGGCGACGAGGGACTGGCGCACATCCGGGCGGCGCTCGCGCAAGGTCCGCCCGACCCCCGTCTCACCGAGCAGCTCGCCGAGGTCACCGGCGACGTCGACACGCTGCTGGAAATCCTCTCCGCCCAGCCACCCACCCCGGCCACCACACTGCGCATCGTCCGCCTGCTGCGTTCGGCGGGCCGCCACGGCGAAGCCATCGCCCACGCCGCGCGCACCGTCGTGCACCCACACGAAGGCGTGCTCGCCCTGCGCCGCGCCGAGTTCCGCCGTCACCCCTCGCCCGGCACCTACCGCGCGTTGCGTGCCGCCGCCGAGGAGCTCGACCGCTGGCCCGCCGAGCGGGACGACGCCCTCGGCCGTCTCGCCGATCGCGATCCGGCCGGGGCGATCCCCGTCTACCGCGTGCACGTCGAGGAACTGATCCAGCTCAGGGCCCCCGGCGGCTACCGCGAGGCGGCCCGGCGGCTGCGTGACCTGCGCACCCTGCACCGGCGCGCGGATCTCGTGCCCGAGTTCGGCGAGTACCTGGCCGGACTGGTCGAGACGCACAAGCGCAAGACACGCCTGCTGGTCGAGGTCCGCAACGCCCGCATCGCCGTGCCCAAGGCGGTGCCGGGGCGTGCCACTATGAGCGGATGAGCCCGGTCAGCCGGGGCCGCAAGCCCACCAAGAAGACCACGAAGTCCAGTCTCGCGACGGAACGCCGCCAGCTGCTCAAAACCGTTCTCGCCGACGCCGACGACGCGCTCGCCGAGCGTGATCCGGTCGAGGTCGAGCTGATCGCCTCGACCATCCTCGGTGACCTGTGGCAGCCCGCGGGCGCCGAGCACGACGTGCTGCTGCCGCTGATCGACGACGCCGCCCGCAGGCCGAGCCCGGCCGCCCGCGCGCTGCTGCGCATGATCGAGCACCTCGGCCTCACCGAGGCGCAGCGCACCCGCGCCGCCGCGGCGGCCGACGCGTTCACCGCCATGCCGGAGCCGCCGTGGGGCGAGGCCCTGGGTGCGGTCGTCGTCGACGAGTGCTGGCAGCAGGCCGACGTGTTCGGCGACGGCGCCGCGCTGGTGCTGCGCTGCAGGCTGGGCGGGAAACCGCACGGGTTGGTCGCCGAGGTCGATTTCAGCGGTGGCGGGCTGGGCGACCTCTACCTCATCGACAACGTCGACGAGGTCGTCGACGAGATGCGCGCGGGCCAGGAGGCCAGCGAGGTCATGGTGACCGAGCCGGTTCCGCCCGCCCGCGCGCGCCGGATCCTCGAAGACGCCATCGCGGTCAACGAGAGCGTCATCGCCCTGTTGCCCCCGGCGGTGGCGGAAGAGGACCCGTTCGCCCCGATGCGTGCCCTGGTCGCGGCGCGGCTGCGGGCCATGCCGCCCGCCGACCCGGTGGTCGAGCCCGAGACGTTCGGCGACGACGAGCGAGACGAGCTGGTCGGCGCGTTCCTGGCCGAATCCGGCGAGGTCACCGGCGACCTCGCGCGCAGCGTCCGGATCATCGTCGACTTCGGCTGCGACGACGACCTCGGGCAGCCGCTGCGCGTCGGCCCCGGCAAGTTCGAGGTGCTGCTCGACCATGTCCTCTGGGCCGGCGAAACCTCGGACGACGTGCTGGAGGGTCTGCTCATCGTCCTGCCGTCGTGGGCCAGGTGGGCCGGAGCGCGCTCGGGCCTGGCGCCGTCGGCGATCGACCGGCTGCTGGAGGAGCTGGAGGAGATCGTCGAGGAGTTCCGCGCGCGGCTCGCCGAGTACCGGGACGATTTCGATCACGAAACGGAGAGTGCCGTCCCGATCGCCCTGCGCCGCCCGTAGGCCAGGATGTGCGGGGTGAGCGATCTCCGCGCCTACCTGAAATCCCTCGACGCCGAGACGCTGGCCGGGTTGCTGCTGGAGCAGGCCGGGCGCGATCCGGAGCTGCGGCGGTCGCTCGAAGACCGGGCCGGGACATCCGAGCGCGAACCCGAGCCCAGCACGATCGGCCCGGTGCTGGACACCGTGCAGCGCCTGCTCGACTCCGGCACCCGCGCCGACGTGGCCCCGCTCGCGCGCCGCACCGTCGAGCGCATCAGCCGTGACGAGGGCGACGGCGCCGAGCTGCGCCGGGCGCTCGGCCTCTACGCGCGGGCGTGCGTGGCGCGGCCGCCGGACCCCGTCGAGCTGGCGGACTGGCTGGCGGGGATCGCGTTCGACGGCCCCCGGCCGGAGGTGGACCTGGCCGAGTTCGCCGCCGCGCTCGGCGAAACCGGGCTGGCCCAGCTGCGCTCGCACGTCGACAGGGCCCGCCGCGACCCGGTGCGGGAGGCGGTGGCCGAGCGGCTGCACGAGCAGCTCGTGGAGATCTCCGGCGACGTCGACGGCCTGGTCGCGATCCTGTCCCGGCAGCTCCCGCGGCTGGAGGCGAGCCTGCGCATCGTCCGCGTGCTGCGGGCCGCCGGGCGCACCGGTGAGGCGATCACCTACGCCGCCCGCGCCCTCAAGCAGGACCCGGCCGCGACCGAGCTGGCCGACGACGTGCTCAGCCTGCAGCGCGCCCAGTTCGAGCGGGAGCCGACCCCGGAGCACGCCGACGAGCTGATCGGCGGTCTGGTCGCCGCGGGCCGGTGCGACGAGGCCGCCGAGCTGCTGGACGTGCACCGGCGCCACGTCGACGAGCTGATCGGCCGCAAGAGCGTCGAGCACTACCGCGAGGCCGCGCGGGCGCTGCGCCGGCTGCGCACGCTGTACCGCACCGTCGGCAGGCAGGCGGAGTTCGCGCCCTACCTCGCGGAGCTGGTCGCGACCCACCGCCGCAAGGCCCGGTTGATCGCCGAAATCCGGAACGCCCGGATCGCTCTGCCCAAGGAGTGAAACGGCGGTCCCGCTCGTGGGGGCGGGCGCCGCTGGTGCGAACATGGCTCCATGACCGAGGTGCCGCAGCTGGAGACTCCCTTCGACGAGGTTCTGAACGCCTTCGCCGAGCTGGGGAACGACGCCGATCCGACCCGCGTCGAGCTGGTCACCTCGGAGATCCTCGGCGAGTGGTGGGAGGCCGACGACGATCTCGCGGCCGGGCTGATCGACCTCGCCGCGCGGACCGCCGAGCCGGAGCGCCTGGTCCCGGCGCTGGCCGCGCTGCGGGTGCTGGCCACCGACGAGGACCACCGCGAGGCCGCGGGACTGGCGCTGGAGAAGTTCGGCCTGCCCGAACCGGCGTGGGCGCCGCGGCTGAACCAGGTCACCGCGGGCGAGTGCTGGCGCACCACGGACGTCTACGGCGACGAGAGTTCCGTGCTGGTCTCGTTCGGCACCCACGGGCTGGTCGTCTCGATCAACTACGGCAGCTTCGGCGGATGGGTCACCGACGCCGCGATCGTCGAGTCGCCCCAGGACGTGCTGGCCGAGCTGCGGGCCGTCGGCGAGTCGACCAGCGAGCGGATCGGCCCCGAGGTCGCGCACGAGGTGGTCGCGGACGCCTTCGCGGGCACCGAATGGCAGGCCGAGCCCGAGGTGGGCGAGGACTTCGTCCGGTTCCGCGCGCTCGCGCTGGCCCGGCTGCGCACCCTGCCGGAGCCGGACGAGGTCGAGGAGCCGGAGCCGCTCACCGTCGAGGAGCAGGCCGAGATCATCGACTCCTTCTTCGCCGCGGCCGGCGACGAGGTCGGCGACAGCGAGGACGCCCGCGTGGTCGCGCTGCGCGTCATCGAGTTCGGGCTGGAGCACGACTCGCGGCGCCCGCTGCGGGTCGGCCCGGCCAAGCTGACGTCCTTTGTGGATTTCGTGGACGACGGGCAGATCGAGCTGACCGACGAGCAGGACGCGGCGATGGCCGCGCTGCTGCCGGTGTGGGCGCGCGTGTTCGGCGAGCGCGACGGCCTGGCCGAGGACGCCCTCACCGCGCTGGTCGAGGCCGTCGAGGACAGGCTGGACGACCGCGAGCCCGAAGGTGAGTCCTCTTTGGACGCCTACCTGGCCGGTTCCGACGACCTCACCCCGGACGCCGTGCAGGAGCTGCTCGAACGCCGCCAGTTCGCCCTCCCGTCGCTGACCGTCGAGACCGAGGACGACGAGGTCGAGCTCGACCCGTCCGATCCGGAGCAGCGGCGCATGCTCGTGCTGGCCGAGTTCGCGGCGGAGTTCGAAGACGACGAGTCGGAGCTGCGTGCGGTCGCGCTGACCACGGTCGTCGACCAGCTGTGGGACGGCGAGCCCGCCGAGACGTGGGCGGCCGCGCAGCGCCTGACCGAGTCCGGCCTGGAACGCGACGAGGTCCTGGCGGAGCTGACCGCGGTCCTCGAGGAGCGGCTCACCTACGACGAGGACGACGAACTGGAGTTCGACCTCGACGACTACCTGACCGCCCTCGACGACCTGCAGGTCACCACCGACGACGGACCGGCTTAGGTACGGCGGCGGTCGGCGAGCGCGTCTTCGAAGTCGAGGACGAACGCACCGAAGGCCATCACCAGCAGCACCGTGATCCCGAGCACGGCGCCGACCCAGGTGGCGATGATCGCGAACATCGGCGGGCCTCCTCCCTGGTCAGAGCGTGTTTCCTGTACTACAGGGTGCGGTTCGCGGCCTACCGGCGGTATCGGCCAACCGGTTACCACTCCGACGGCGGAATCAGCCGTTCGGCCGAGGAGGCGCCTACAGTTTGCGCAGGCGGACGCGGTTGATGCTGTGGTCGGCGTCCTTTCGGAGCACCAGCGTCGCGCGCGGGCGGGTCGGCAGGATGTTGTCCACCAGGTTCGGTTCGTTGATGGTGCGCCACAGGTGCCGCGCCTCGGCGCGGGCCTCGACGTCGTCCAGCGTCGCGAAGTGGTGGAAGTGCGAGGCGGGGTCGGCGAAGGCCGTGCCGCGCAGTTTGAGGAACCGCTCCACGTACCAGTGTTCGATGTCCTCGATGTGCGCGTCGACGTAGATGGAGAAGTCGAACAGGTCCGACACGGTCAGGCTCGGGCCCGGCTGCAGCACGTTGAGGCCCTCGATGATGAGGATGTCCGGCCGGTTCACGACCTGCTCCTCGCCGGGCAGGATGTCGTAGGCCAGGTGGGAGTACACCGGCGCGCTGACCGATTCGGCGCCGGACTTGACGTCGGACACGAACCGCAGCAGCGCGCGGCGGTCGTAGCTCTCCGGGAAGCCCTTGCGGTGCATGATGCCGCGCCGCACCAGCTCGGCCTTCGGGTACAGGAACCCGTCGGTGGTGACCAGGTCGACGCGCGGGTGGTCGGGCCAGCGGGCGAGCAGGGTGCGCAGGATGCGCGCGGTGGTCGACTTGCCGACCGCGACGCTGCCCGCGATGCCGATCACGAACGGCACCTTCGTGCCGCGGCAGTCCTCGCCGAGGAAGCTCGTGGTCGCCTCGTACAGACGCTGACGGGCCGCGACCTGCAGGTTGATCATCCGCGACAGCGGCAGGTAGATCTCGGCGACCTCGGTCAGGTCGATCTGCTCCCCGAGGCCCCGCAGGCGGCGCAGCTCCTCGGCCGTCAGCGGCAGCGGGGTGCTGCGGCGCAGTTCCCGCCACTGCTCCCGGTGGAGCTCGACGTACGGGCTGAGCTCACGTACCCGTGGCATTCCCACACTCCTTGCCCGTCGGTGGGCTGGGCTGGCGTCGACATCTCCGGTAACGCAGCTTCAACGGTAGGGCTTACCGCGCGTGAATGCGCTGTGACCTTCTACACGCGGCCCGGATCCGCCTGGTGACCAGCGCGGGAGCGTTATTTCCGCCGGAAGACCTCGTCCCAGGCCGCCGCGACCTGACGGGCGCAGGTCTCCGGACCGACCCCGCCGACCCCGGTGCCCAGACCGGGCATCGCGATCGTTTCGACGACCGCGCGCACCGGGACGCCCTGTTCGAGCGTGCCGTCGCGCCAGCGCAGGAACACCGCTCGCGCCGCCAGGTACGGGTGCACCGTGTCGGCGGGCAGGCGTTCGCCGGGCTCACGCATCGTCGGCGCGCTGATCAGCCACGCCGGCGCGGGCTCACCGGTGGGCACCACGACCGCGTCGCCGACGGGGAGTTCGCCGCCGTGGTAGGCGAGGACCGCGCTGCGCACGTTCTGTTCGACCGACGGGAACGCCCGCGCGTAGACGGCGTCGATCCCGCCGCGCATCCAGCCGGACGAGTTCGCCGGGCTCACCACGGCGTCGGCGACCACGTCCAGCACCGAACCCCGGTGCACGCGCACCGATCCGGTCATGGTGTCCACAACGGATCGCCACGCGCTGGCGAGTGGTTCGTCGACGGCACACAGCACCAGGGCGGGAGTTGCGGGTGCGACCTGGTCCTCCGTTCGCTTGCCGGTGGGTTGGGTGCCCGATTCGGCAGTCACCCCTACACCATGCCAAAAAACGCGACTGCACGTAACCACGAGACCCACTCGAACGCCTGAACAGAGCAGCACCGGCCGCGGTGCGTAGCCTGTCGGCGTGTCACGGATCGCATATTTCGGGCCGATCGGGACGTTCACCGAGCAGGCGGCCCGCACTTTCACCACGCCGGGAGACGAACTCGTCGCCGCCGAAACGATCCCGCAGGCGCTCGACGCCGTCCGCAAGGGCGAGGCCGACGCGGCGTGCGTGCCGGTCGAGAACTCCGTCGAGGGCGCCGTTCCCGCGACGCTGGACAGCCTCGCCGAGCGCGAGCCGCTGATCGGTGTCGCGGAAGCCTTGCTGCCGGTGCATTTCAGCGTCCTCACACGCGAGGACGCCGGCGAAATCCGTACGGTGGCGAGCCATCCGCACGCGCTGGCCCAGGTTCGCCAGTGGCTGGAGGAGAACCTGCCCGGCGCGCGCGCGGTGGCCGCGGGATCGACCGCCGCCGCCGCGGTCGCGGTGCAGGCCGGGGAGTTCGACGCGGCGGTGACGGCGCCGGTGGCGGTCGAGCACTACCCGCTGAAGGTGCTGGCCACCGAGGTCGCCGATGTCCGCGACGCCCGCACGCGGTTCCTGCTGATGCGCAAACCCCCGGTGACGCTGCCCGATCCGACGGGTGCCGACCGCACGTCGCTCGTCGCGGCGGCCGCCAACCGCACCGGCACACTCGCCGCGCTGCTCACCGAACTCGCGACCCGCGGCATCAACCTGACGCGCCTCGATGCCCGTCCGAACAAGCAGAACTTCGGCGAGTACCGGTTCTTCATCGACTTCGAGGGGCACGTGGCGGAACCACGCATCGCCGACGCGGTGTCCGCGCTGCGCCGTCGCTGCCGCGATGTCCGGTTCCTCGGCTCGTTCGCCCGCGCCGACGGGGTCCGCGCCACCATCGAACCCGCGGCCCGCAACGAGGATTTCGCCGATGCCGACGGCTGGGTCGCGGCCGTGCAGAGAGGGGAGCAGGCGTGAAGCTGTACCTGGTCAGGCACGGGCAGACCCCGGCCAACGTGGCGAAGATCCTCGACACCGCCCTGCCCGGTCCCGAACTGACCGAGCTGGGCCGGGAGCAGGCGCGGCAGCTCGCCGGGAAGCTCGCGGCCGAGCCGGTGCGGGCCGTCCACGCCTCCTACGCGACTCGCGCGCAACAGACCGCCGCTCCGCTGGCGCAGGCGCTGGGCCTGCCGGTCGAGCGGGTCGAGGGTGTGCACGAGATCGTCGTCGGCGACCTGGAAGGCCGCAACGATCAGGCCGCGGTCGAGACGTACGTGTCCGTCGTCGCGCAGTGGACCCGCGGTGAACTGGACGTGGCGATGCCCGGCGGCGAGACCGGTGAGCAGGCCAGGAAGCGGTTCACCACCGCGGTCGAGGGTCTTGCCCAGCGTCACGCTGCCACCCGATCGGAGGATGTCGTGGTGCTGGTGAGCCACGGTGGCCTGATGCGGCTCGGCGCCGAATGGCTGGCCCCGAACGTGCGGCCCGAGCTGGCGGATCAGGGTCTCGTCCCGAACACCGGCGTCATCGAGCTGGAGCGGCGGACCGACGGCGGCTGGCGATGCCTGAACTGGGTCGGAATGCCCATGTAGGCGACATTCCGGCCGGTACCGGATCCCGCCCTGTTGTACTTTCACCGCATGTCGCCGCGGATGGTCGGAGAATCGCGTAGCCCGCGCAACCCTGCGTGTGGACCGCACGTCCTCCGGGTAGTGCTTCGATCAGCACAGGGAGGGGAAAGATCGTGCTTCGAGTGAACGCAGTGCGCATCGGACTGGGTGTGTCGGCCGCCGCCCTGGCGGCCGTGGTGACCGGGTGCGGGACGGCAGGAACCGAGAACGCCGCGGAGTCGAGCGCTCCGGCCACCACCCCGCAGAGCACCTCGGCCGCGGCGCCGACGACCGAAAGCGCCACGACCAGCGCACCGGACGAGGCCACCGGCACGAAGACCGCCGACACGCTGTGCAAGTCCGGCGACCTCAAGCTCACGATGGGCCAGGGCGACGCCGGTGCCGGCACCGTGTACCGGCCGCTGATCTTCACGAACGTGAGTGACCACCCGTGTGTCATCCAGGGCTTCCCCGGCGTCTCCTACGTCGCGGGCGAGGACGGGCACCAGGTGGGCGCCCCAGCGGTCCGGAAGGGCGAGAAGGGCGGGGCCTTCACGCTGAACAACGGCGACACCGCCTACGCCGAGATCGGGTTCGTCAACGTGCAGAACTACGACACGGTGACCTGCCAGCCGCAGCAGGTGCGCGGCCTGCGGATCTACCCGCCGCAGGAGACGGCCTCGATGTTCGTCGAGCTGCCCACCACTGGCTGCGCGAGCGACAAGATCCCTGGCGAGCAGCTCACGGTCAAGACCATCGAAAAGGGCAACGGCGGCGGCCGGTAACGCCACCGCCCCCGGCTCCCCAACGTCATATGGTGTCGCACAGTTCGCGGGCGTCGGCGAGGTCGCGGCGACCGTTGGGGTCGGCGAAGTTGAGGCTCAGCGCCATCCGGCGGACACCGTCGATGCGGTCGGCGAGGTCGTCGTAGGCCGAGCTGACCTCGGCGGCCGCCGAGGCGAGCTGGTCGGCCGCCATGATGTGCTGCAGCACGCCGGGTTCGAGCGTGCCCCGGCCGATCCGGCCCTCGGGCAGCGGCCCGGCCCTGGACAGCGCGTCGCAGGCGGCTCTGGCGTCCGCGGTCGGGCCGCTCACCGCGGTGCTGGACGCCCACAGCACGCCGATCAGCCCGGCGCCCAGCGCGAAGCCGGCGACGCTGGCGAGGACGAGCCGTCGCCGCGCCGCGACCGGCTCACCGGGATCGCTGATCCGCATAGGACATTCCAGCACCAGCCGGGCGGGCGGCACCAGACGCTGATCGGCCCCCATCCGGGGGTGGCGGACGGCGGCGCGGCCGAGCAGCATGCGCTCATGACGAGCATCGCCGACCTGCTGTCCCGCTACGACCGGCCCGGCGCCTGCGTGGCGCGGCTGCTGTGCGACGACCACCCGGCCGACGCCGTGGCGCTCACGGTGGTCGAACCGGACCTGACCAGCCGGGACGTCACGTTCGGCGAGTTGCGGGACGCGTCCGCGCGCTTCGCGACGTCGCTCGCCGGTCTGGGCGTCGGCCGTGGTGACCGCGTCGCGACGCTGATGGCGAAGTCCGCGGACCTCGTCGTCGCGGTGCTGGGGATCTGGCGGCTGGGCGCGGTGCAGGTGCCGCTGTTCACCGCGTTCGCGCCGCCCGCGATCGAGACCAGGACCGGTGGCGTGCGGGTGGTCGTCGCGGACGCGTCGCAGCGCGCGAAGCTCGACGAAGTCCCTGGTGAGCGGCGGGTGATCGTCACCGGGGAGGCGAGCGGCGACGACCTCGCGTTCGCCGACCTGTTGCGCGCCGAACCGCAGCCGGAACCGGAGACGGTGGGCGGCGACGGCACGATCATCGAGCTGTACACCTCCGGCACGACGGGAACGCCGAAGGGTGTGCCGATCCCGGCCCGTGCGCTCGCCACGTTCCGGATGTACCAGGAGACCGGCCTGGACCAGCGGCCCGGCGACGTGTTCTGGAACGCCGCCGACCCGGGCTGGGCGTACGGGCTGTACTACGCCCTGATCGGCCCATTGGCCCTCGGGCAGCGCAGCCTCCTGCTGCACGCCGGGTTCTCGCCGGAGCTGACCTACGCGGTGCTGGAACGTTTCGGCGTCACCAACTTCACCGCCGGGCCGACGGTGTACCGGGCGCTGCGCAACGCCGACGTGCCGGTGCCGGACGGGCTCGCGCTGCGGCACTGCTCGTCCGCGGGCGAGCCGCTGAACCCCGACGTCATCGAGTGGGCGCGGAAGAGCTTCGGCGTGCCGATCCTGGACCACTACGGCCAGACCGAGCTGGGCATGGTGATCGGCAACGGCTGGCACCCGGACGTGCGGGGCGAGCTGCGGCCGGGCTCGATGGGGCGCGTGCTGCCGGGCTGGGCGGCCCAGGTGCTGCGGCCGGACTCCGACGAGGTCGCGCCGGACGGGGAACAGGGCCGCGTGGCCGTCGACCTGCACGAGAGCCCGCTGATGTGGTTCACCGGCTACCGCGACGCGCCCGACCGCACCGCGGAACGGTTCTCCGCGGACGGCCGCTGGTACCTGACCGGCGACGTGGCGACGAAGTCCCCGGACGGCTACTTCACGTTCGCGTCGCGGGACGACGACGTGATCCTGATGGCCGGGTACCGGATCGGGCCGTTCGAGGTGGAGAGCGTGCTGCTGCAGCACGAGTCCGTCGCCGAGGCGGCCGTCGTCGGGCTGCCGGACGAGCTGCGGGGCGAGGTGCTGGCCGCGTTCGTCGTGCTCCGCGCGGGTGCCGAGCCCGGCGAGGAGCTGGTCGCGGAGCTGCAGCAGCTGGTGAAGACGCGCTTCGCCGCGCACGCCTATCCGCGTCAGGTGCACTTCGTGCCGGAGCTGCCGAAGACGCCGAGCGGCAAGGTGCAGCGGTTCCTGCTCAGGAAGAGCTGACCGCCTCGCGTTCGAGGGAAAAGCGCCACAGCAGGAGCGCGGCGAGCGCGGCCAGCGCGATCTGCGCCGCGCCGGACACCGCGAACGTCGCGCTCGCACTGCCCAGCACCTGCGTCAACGCGCCCCCGAGCAGGGCGCCGAGCGGGATCGCACCCCACACGACCGTCCGCCACACCCCCAGCACACGGCCGAGCAGTTCGCCCGGCACCAGCGTGTGGCGGGCGGTCGCCAGCACGACGTTCACCGCCACGACGGCGGCCGCGAACAGGCCGAACAGCGCCGCCGACGCGACCGGCTGATGCACCAGGCCCATCGCGCCGAAGCCGAGACCACCCGCGACGATGCCGCTGACCAGCACCGGCCGCCGTCCGGCGCGCCGCACCAGACGGGGCGCCACGGCGGCGCCGATCAGCCCGCCGATACCGCCGACGAACGTGAACAGCCCGAACGCGGCCTCGCTCAAGCCGAGGTCTTCGAGCGCGTACAGCACCAGCTGGGCCTGGGCCAGCTCACTGGTGAAACTGATCAGCCCGGCGACGATCACCAGGCGGAGCAGCAGCGGGTGGTGCAGCAGCCAGCGGAGGCCGTCGACGAGGTCGGTGCGCAACCGGGTCGGTTCGGCGGGTGCCTTCGGGCGGAAACCGCCCGCGAGGCCGAGCAGCAGCGCGGCGGCGATCGCGAAGCCCGCCGAGTTCAGCAGGAACGGGAACGCGGCGAACACCGCGAACGTGAGGCTGCCGACCGGCCCGCCCAGGAACGTCTGGCCCAGGATCTCCGCGGCCTGGAACTTGCTGTTCGCGCTCTCCAGCTGGTCCGGGCGGGCCAGGGCCGGGATCATCGCGTTGCCCGCGCTCTCCGCGACGGTCTCCGCCGCGCCCAGCAGCAGCGCGGCGACGTAAACGAGCCAGATCGTGAGCGCCCCGGTGTACACGAGCAGCGCCGTGGCGCCGACGACCACCGCGCGCCCGACGTTGGCGAGGATGACGGCCCGCCTGCGGTCGACGCGGTCCGCGAGCGTCCCGGCGAGCACGCCGAACAGCAGCCAGGGCAGGAACTGGGTGGCCGAGAGGGCCCCGATCTGGAGCGGGTCGCGGGTCAGGGTCGCGGCCAGCAGCGGGAAGGCCACCTTGCCGATCCCGTCGGCCAGGTTGCCCACCGCGTTGGCCGACAGCAGCCAGGTCAGCCGCCGAACCGGCATCGGTCCTTCATGATCACCCTCAGTGTATCCCCCGTGTCCCTGTGTTCGTATGCTGCCACGGGGGCGGTGCGGGAAGCGAGTTGATCAGGACTTTCGTGCAGGGGTGGGGGAGTTCCGAGGCAAGCGGGGTGCCCGGCCGGCGGGCTCGCCTCGCTGCTGCTAGCCCCAGCCGAGTTCGTGCAGGCGGCTGTCGTCGATGCCGAAGTGGTGCGCGATTTCGTGCACGACCGTGATCAGCACTTCCTCCACCACCTGGTCCTCGGACTCGCACATCCGCAGGATCGGCGTCCGGTAGATGGAGATCCGGTCGGGCAGCACGCCGCCGTAGTCGCTGGTCCGCTCGGTCAGTGCGACGCCGTGGTAGAGGCCAAGGATGTCGGGCGCTTCCTCGTTGTGGTCCTCCACCAGCACGACCACGTTGTCCATGGCGCCGGCGAGTTCCCCGGGGACCTCGTCCAGCGCGTCGGCCACCAGTTCCTCGAACCGGGCCGCCGTCATCTCCACCGGCACCGTCTACCCGCCCGGGCTCGGGGACGGCGGCGGTGTGCCGCCCTTGCGGATGCTGCCCGTCACCGGCGCCAGACCGCTGTTGTCCTCCAGCTTCGCGCCGACCTTGCAGTTCACCAGCGTCGAACCGACGTCCCAGCTCTCCTGCTCACGCACGTCCCACCCGAGGATCAGCTTCTGCGCCGCCAGATCGATCTCGCCCGCGTAGTCCTGCACGGCTTTGTTGCACTCGGTGTCCAGCCACGCCTTCTGGTCGTTCTGCGACGGGTAGCCGTCGTCGAACTTCGTCTTGAGGTCCAGTGTGGCGACGATCTCGTAGGAGTGCGGCCGCGCGCAGTCGATCGGGTTGCCGACCGTCTTGCCCGCCAGCGCCAGACAGGTCCCCGGCTCCCATACGGCCGCCTGCGACTGGCCCGCCGCGTTGCCGGTGATCGGCTCCAGCTGCCCGCCGGGCGCGGCCCACTGCAGCACGCACCGCATCTCGCGTTCACCGTCGGCCCACTCGTCGTTGCCGGGGCGCAGGGCGCTGACCGTGAACTTGCCGAACGGGTCCAGCGCCGCGCCCAGGTAGGCCGAAACGCCCTCACTGCACCGCTCCAGCGCGATGTCCCGCCACTGGTCGACCGTCGGCGCCGGCGCCTCCGGTGGGTACTTGTCGCCGATGTCGACCACACCGGTCACCTCGTACAGGTGCGGCTGCGCGCACGGCACGATGTGGATGTCCGACACGTCCGGCATCGTCCAGGTGACGCAACTGCCCGGCGGCGCGGCGAACGCGGCCTTCGCCTCGGGCGACTCCTCGACCTCGCCCCCGCCGCTGACCGCCCCGCCCCACGAGAACGCGACACTCAGCGACAACGCCAGGATGGCGCCCAAAAAGACACCCGCCATCACCAGCCGGGTGCGCAGCGTGCCTTTTTCCACTCCATCTCCGAGCATCGCCCCCATAATGCCTGCGTCCGGAGGACGGGACACCCCTCGGGTGGTTAGGGTGAGCGCGATGACAGACGACGGTGCGCCGGGCGGCCAGCGACCCCCGGAAGAAGAGCCCCCGCGCGGGTCGATGCGGTTCCAGGACCCGTCCACGTCCCAGCCGCGGGAACCGACGCTGGCCGAGCAACGGGCCCGGCGTCAGGCGCTGGCGGAGCAGGAGCGGCAGGAGATCGCCGAGCAGGAGGCCCGCGCCGAGGCGGAGCGCAAGTCCGCCACGCGGCGCAAGGTGCTGATCGGCGGCGGCGTGACGGTCGGCCTGGTGGCCGTGGTCGCGACCTGGTACATCGCGGGCACCGGCAACGAGGTGAGCGCCGTCTGCACCGACGGCAACAACGTCGTGCAGCCCGACGAGTACTGCGACGACGACTACATCCGGACCCACGGCGGCCAGTACAACGCCGTCGGCGGGTTCTGGTTCATCCCGCTGCCCGGTGGCGGGATGACGCAGTACCGCTACAACTACGGCGGCACCGGCACGGTCGGCCAGCCCGTGTCCGGCGGCAGCTACACCAAGCCCTCCGGCAACACGACGGTCAAGACCAACTCCGGCAAGACCGTGCAGCGCGGAGGCTTCGGCATCAGCGGCAAGAGCAGCGGCGGGAGCAGCAGCGACACCGGCGGGAAGAGCGGGGGATCCTAGGGTGCGAAGGGGGACCGCCCAGCCGCGGCGGGACTGGCAGCGCATCGTCGAAGAGCAGGGCCTCGTGTTCGGCACGCCCGCCCGCTACGGCTCCGGACAGGACCGTCCGTACTGGGACGAGTCGGTGCACTACGTCCTGGAGATGGACGAGGTGCTCAGCCTCGAAGCCGACGTCGAACTGCTGCACTCGATGTGCCTGGAGGCCGTCGACAACGTCGTCCTGACCGAGCGCTACCGCGAGTTCGGCATCCCGGAATGGGTGTGGCCGCACATCGCCGAATCCTGGAAGCGTCGCGATCCGCACGTCTACGGCCGCTTCGACCTGCGCTACGACGGCCGCGGCCCGGCGAAGCTGCTGGAGTACAACGCCGACACCCCGACCTCCCTGCTGGAGGCCGCGGTGCTGCAGTGGCACTGGAAGACCGAGGTCTTCCCGGACGACGACCAGTGGAACTCCGTGCACGAGCGCCTCGTCGAGCGCTGGCAGGAGATCCGCGGGCAGCTGCCCACCAACGAGCTGTACTTCACCTGGTCCAGCGCCGACCCCACGGGCGAGGACCACATCACCACCTCCTACCTGCAGGAGACCGCGGCCGAGGCGGGGCTGGACACCGTCGGGCTCGCCATCGAGGAGATCGGCTGGGATCCGGTGCTCAAGCGGTTCGTCGACCTCGAAGAGGCCCCGATGAACACCGTGGTCAAGCTCTACCCGTGGGAGTGGGTGGTCGAGGAGGAGTTCGGCCGCTTCGCCGCCCAGTCGCTGCCGCAGACCCTGTGGGTCGAGCCGCTGTGGAAGATGCTGCTGTCCAACAAGACACTGCTGGCGATCCTGTGGGAGAACTACCCCGGCCACCCGAACCTGCTGCCCGCGTTCGTCGACCAGCCCGGCATCCTCACCGAGTACGTGCGCAAGCCCAAACTGGGGCGCGAGGGCGCGAACGTGCAGATCGTGGCGCCCGGGTACGAGACCGAGACGGGCGGCGTCTACGGCGCCGAGGGCTACGTCTACCAGGCGTTCGACCCGCTGCCCGAGTTCGACGGGTTCCGCCCGGCGCTGGGCGCGTGGATCGTCGGCGACACCTCGGCCGGACTGGGCATCCGCGAGACCGCGGGACTGGTCACCGACGACGGGGCCGCGTTCGTCCCCCACCGGATCCCGCAATCGTGATAAACCACCCGCGTTCACTCACACCATCGAACTGGGAGACCCCGTGACCCACACCCTCGCGCTGTCCGAGACGTTCGGTTCCGATCTCGTGCGCGGGATCGGCGCGATCCTGCTGTACGGCGTCATCGGGCTGCTGCTGATGCTGGTCGGGTTCTACGCGATCGACTGGACCACCCCGGGCAAGCTGTCCGACCTGGTGCGCCGTGGTCTGCCGAACGCGGTGATCGTGACCGCGTCCGGGATGCTGTCGATGGCGTTCATCGTGGTCATCGCGATCTTCAACTCGGCCAGTGACCTCACCGAGGGCCTGATCACCTCGCTGGTCTACGGCCTGCTCGGCATCATCGTGCAGGTGCTGGCGGTGCGGCTGCTGGAGTGGTCGACCCGGATCGACGTGAAGGCGACCATGCAAAGCGACCAGTTCGCCCCGGCGAGCGTCGTGGTCGCGGCCGCGCACCTGGCGCTGGGTCTCGTCGTCGCGGTCTCGATCAGCTGAGGCCGAGCCCCTAGGGTGGGTGTGTGCGCCTGCTGAGGACTCCCGAAGACCGGTTCACCGACCTCCCCGACTTCGACCACCCGCCGCTCTACGCCGATCTGGAGAGCGAGCACGACGGCATCGTCCGGATCTCCTATGTCGAGGCCGGCCCGTTCGACGGTCCCGTCGTGCTGCTCCTGCACGGTGAGCCGAGCTGGTCGTTCCTGTACCGCTCGATGCTGCCGGTGCTGGCCGGAGCGGGTATCCGGGCGATCGCGCCCGACCTGATCGGGTTCGGCCGCTCGGACAAGCCGGTCGACATCACCGACCACACCTACGCCCGGCACGTGGAGTGGATCCGCTCGTTCGCGTTCGACGCGCTCGACCTGCGTGACGTCACGCTGGTCGGCCAGGACTGGGGCGGGCTGATCGGGTTGCGCCTGGTCGCGGAGAACCCGGACCGCTTCTCCCGCGTGGTCGCCGCGAACACCGTCCTGCCCACCGGAGACCAGGAGATGCCGCGCGAGTGGCTCGCGTTCCGGGACGCCGTCCAGAAGGCGCCGGTGCTCGACATCGCCCGCTTCGTGCAGTCCGGATGCCGCACGAAGCTGAGCGACGAGGTGCGCGCCGCCTACGACGCGCCGTTCCCGAACGAGATGTACAAGGCGGGCCCGCGCGCGATGCCCGGACTGGTGCCGACCACTCCGGACGACCCGGCGAGCGCGGCCAATCGCCGCGCGTGGTCCACACTGTCCGAACTGGACATCCCGTTCCTGTGCGCCTTCGGCGACAGCGACCCCATCACCGGCCCCGCCGCGCCCGTCCTGCGGCGCGCCATGAAGGGCGCCGCGGGACAGGACCATCAGACGCTGGCCGACGCGGGCCACTTCCTGCAGGAGGACAAGGGCGAGGAGCTGGCCCTCCTCATCGCCCGCTTCGTGATGGGCTGAGCGCGCTTCCCCACTGCGGCATTCGTAGCGTGGAACGCCACCGATGCCACAGTGGGGGAAGGTCGTCGTCAGCGGTTCTTGTGGCGGCCCTTGGTGTCCTCGTCGATCTCGACGCGCTCCTTGCGGACCTGCCCGGACACCGTCTCCTCGTCGCGGACGGTCTCCTTGTCCAGGCGCACCTTCTCCACCGGCACGGTCTCCTTGTCGACCTTCGGCCGCTCCTCGTGGAGGGTGACCTCCTGCTCCTCGTCGGCGATCCGGGCGCCGGTGCGGTCGCCGTCGGTGATCGGCTCGCGTTCCAGCCGCACCTCTTCGTGCGTCACCGGCACCTTGACCTGCTGCTCCTCGGTGACGGTGTACTTGCGCAGCCGCACCTTGCCGGTTTCGACGCGCTCGGTGCCGACGTTGAGCCGCTCCTCGGAGCGGGTCATCGACTCACCGGCCCTGCCGCGCGCACCCGGCTGCGGTTTCGGCGTGGTGGCGCGCTCGGTGGTGCGGTCGCCCATCGTGCCGCGGTTCTCGCGGCTGGCGCGCGGGGCGGGCATGTCGTAGAACCGGTACAGCTCGGCACTTTCCTGTTCGGACAGATGCCGGTCGCCGTCGGTCTGGGGCGCCTCGGAGACCTTTTCCTTGGACACCCGCACGTGCACCCCGTCGCGGTCCATCGTGGCGCCCTGCAGCGGCACGAAGCTCTCCTTGTGGCCGAACAGTCCGGTTCGGACGGTGACCCACTCCGGCTGCTGCGTGTCGTCGGCGACGTAGACCGTGCCGACCTTGCCGATCTTGTTCCCGTGGTTGTCCACCACGGCGTTCTCCATGAGCTCTTCCGGACGCATGGTGCCAGTCATGGCTTGCTCCTTCCCCGTTGTTGAGCCACGACAGGTGTTCACAGCTCAGCGGGGGTGTGAAACTGACACCATCAGGGATCACTCACGTGAGCGTCCCCCGGAAAACGCGTCAGGACGTGGAGCCGTCCGGGTTGATGACCTCGAACCGGGTGTAGGGCACCAGCGCCTCGGGGATCCGGATCGACCCGTCGGCCTGCTGGTTGTTCTCCAGCAGCGCCACCAGGGTGCGCCCGATCGGCAGGCCGGAGGCGTTCAGCGTCGCGATCTGGGCGCGCTTGCCGTCCTTGCCCTTGCCGCGAATGTTCGCGCGGCGCGCCTGGAAGGCGCCCGTGTCCGAGGCGCTCGAAATCTCCCGGTAGGTGCCCTGGCTGGGCAGCCACACTTCGATGTCGAAGGTGATCTGCGCCGTGAAGCCGGTGTCGCCCGCCGCGAGCTTGATGACGCGGTAGGGCAGGCCCAGCCGCCGCAACGGGGTCTCGGCGTGCGCCAGGATCTCCTCCAGCGCTTCGCGCGAGCGCTCCTCCTCGACGAACTGCACGAGCTCGACCTTGGAGAACTCGTGCTGCCGGATGAGGCCGCGGGTGTCCTTGCCGTACGAACCCGCCTCCGAGCGGAAGCACGGCGTGTGCGCGGTGTAGCGCAGCGGCAGGTCCTCCAGCGGCAGGATCTCGCCCGCATGCAGGTTGACCAGCGGCACCTCGGCGGTCGGGATGAGGAACAGCTCCCGGTCGGCCACGCCGGTGCGGAACAGGTCCTCTTCGAACTTCGGCAGCTGACCGGTGCCGGTCATGGTCGGGCGGGTGACGAGCGAGGGCAGGCTGAACTCGGTGTACCCGTGTTCGCCGGTGTGGATGTCGAGGAAGAACTGCGCCAGCGCGCGCTGCAGGCGCGAACCGGCGTTCTTGAACACCGCGAACCGTGGCCCGGACAGCTTGGTCGCGCGCGTCAGGTCGAGGAAGCCGGCACGCTCGCCGAGGTCGACGTGGTCCTGCGGCTCGAACCCGAACTCCGGCGGTTCGCCGACGCGGCGCACCTCTTCGGCGAACTCCTCGGTGGCGCCGTCCGGGATTTCGTCCAGCGGGATGTTCGGGACGCCGAGCAGGAACTCGGTGAGCTCCGCCTCGACCTCGCGCTGCTCCTCTTCGAGCCTGCCGATCCGGTTCTTCAGCTCACGGGCCCGCTCGCGCAGCTCGGTGACGTCCTCACCGCGCTTGGCCGCGGCGCCGACCTCGGCCGCGGCTTTCTTCGATTCGGCACGTGCCTGGTCGCCCTCGCTGATCACGGAGGATCGCCTGCTCACCAGCTTGCCCAGGTGGTCGGTGTCGAGCACGTACCCACGACGGCGCAGCTTGGCGGCCGCGTTCGCGTCGGGGTCGAGCAGCAGGCGGGCGTCGTGCATCGGTACTCCAGGTACGAGCCGGTACGGATGCGCTCCAGCGTAACGAGGCCGACCAGCGAGTTTCCCGCTACCCGGTCGCCAGCCGGATCTCCGGGCGCGCGGGCAGCCCGAGGCCCCGGTCGACGGCGACGCCCGCGGCGCGCAGGGCCGACCGGACGGTGACCTGGTTCGCGGTCAGCACCGGGATCCCCAGCCGCTGCTGGAGCGGTTCGATCACGTCGTAGGTGGGCACGTTGGTGCAGCTCACGAACAACGCGTCGGCGCCGGTCGTGTCCAGTTCGGCGACCGCGGCGAGCACGTGCGCGTAGTTCATCTTCCAGATGTCGCCGAGCAGGTTCAGCCCGACACTGGCGGTCGTGGTGATCCCGTACTCGGCGAGGAACGACAGCAGTCGGCCGGTCACCTCGTCGACGTAGGGCGTGACGACCGCGACCCGCCGCGCACCCAGCTCCGCCAGCGTGCTGACCACGGCGCCTGACGTGGTCAGCGCACGCGGGGCGCCGGCGTCGAGCATCGCGGCGACCAGCGCGGCCTCACCGGCGGCGCCGTCGACGAAGCTGCCCGAGGTGCACGCGAACGTGACGACCTCGGGTTCCGGCACGAGCAGGTCCCTGGTGGCGCGGCGCACGCCGTGCGGGTTGGCCAGCGCCTCGGCCAGCTGCACGGTGACCGGTTCCGGGAGGTAGGGCAGGCGCGTGGTGTGCAGGCAGGCGTGTTCGGGGACCCAGCGCCACAGCTCGCGGTCGAGGGCGAAGTCGAACGGCGCGATCACACCGATGCCGGTCTGGACGGGCAACGTGATCTCGAACGGATCGGTACTCATCGCGGCGTCTCCCTCTCGTCGGGGCGCTCGCCAGGCTAGGTTCGGCCGGGGACAACCGATGACGCCGCGAGTTACCGAGCGGTTAAACCTGGCCCGGGAGGCTTCAGTGAGGTGGCGGATCGCCGCGGTGGTGGCCGCGGCAGGACTGGTCAGCGCCTGTACGGCCACGGTCACCGGGACACCGCAACCGGCGCCGGGACGGGTGACCGTGGCGCCGGTGAGTTCGACCGACCCGTGCACGCTGCTCACCACCGACGAGGCCGCCGACCTCGGCCTCGGCCCCGGCACCCCGATGCCCGCCCAGCCGAAACAGCGGGTGCCGCCGGGCTGCGACTTCCGCCCGACCGATCCGGAGGCGGATCTCGACGACTCCGTGCAGCTCTTCTACGGCACCGACCAGACCATGGCGGAGTACTTCGCCGCACAGCCGGTCGGGGAGAAGGAGCTCGGCGGCGTCACGTGGCAGGTCTACTCGTCCATCATGGGCGACTGGCTGTGCAACCTGGGCACCGAACTCGGCGAGACCGAGTTCGTGGTGATCAGCGGCCAGAACCTGATGGAGCCGGAGAAGTCCTGCGTGGTCGCCGAGCGCGTCGCCCCGACAGTGGCCACGCACCTCCCGCCCCACTGACCCACGGCCGTGTTTGCCCCTCCGGTCGCCGTGTTGGCCGCTCCGGTCAGCGTGTTGGCCGTTCCGGTCAGCGTGTTGGCCGGTTCAGGACACCTGGTCGGCGACGTGCTTCGCGATCTCCAGTGCGCTCGTCGCGGCGGGTGAGGGCGCGTTGAGCACGTGCACCTGGTGTGGCGCGGTCTCGATGAGGAAGTCGTCGACCAGTGAGCCGTCCGGGCGCAGCGCCTGTGCCCGCACGCCGGAGCCGTGCCGCACGATGTCGTCCGGGCCGACCGCCGGGACCAGCCGCGCGAGGCTCGCCGCGAACCGGCGCTTCGACAGCGACCGCAGCACCTCCTCCAGTCCCGTCGGGTAGGCCCACTTCCGCGCGAGCCGCCACGCGCCGGGGAAGCGGGCGACGTCGGCCAGGTCGGCTGGTGAGACGTCGCGCCAGCGGTATCCCTCGCGGCGCAAGGCCAGTACCGCGTTCGGTCCGGCGTGGACGCTGCCGTCGAGCATCCGCGTCAGGTGCACGCCCAGGAACGGCAGCGCCGGGTCGGGCACCGGGTAGATCAGGCCGCGCACCAGGTGCCGCCGCTCCGGCCGCAGCTCGTAGTACTCACCGCGGAACGGGACGATCCGGGCTCCCGGCCGCAGCCCGGCCAGCTCGGCGACCCGGTCGGACTGCAGGCCCGCGCAGTTGACCAGCGCGTCGGCGCGGAGCACCTCGTCGCCGGTGGCGACCTCGACGCGCGCGGTCGACCCGGTCCGGATGCCGCGGACCGTGGTGTCCAGCCGCAGGTCGGCGCCGTGTTCGGTGAGCAGCCGGACGAGCGCGGTGCAGACGCGCGGGAAGTCGATGATCCCGGTGGACTCGACCCGCAGGGCCCGCACGCAGGCGACCTCCGGCTCGTACTCGCGGGCCTCGGCCGCGCTGATCAGCTTCGCGGGCACGCCGTTGGCCTCGGCCCGTTCGGCGAGCACGCCGAGCGCGGGCAGCTCGGCCTCGCTGGTCGCCACGACGAGCTTGCCGCACACCTCGACCGGCACCCCGTGCTCGCGCGCGAAGTCCACAATAGACCGGTTGCCCGCCACGGACAGGCGTGCCTTGGCCGAGCCCGGTTTGTAGTACAACCCGGCGTGCACCACGTTGGAGTTGTGACCGGTCTGGTGCGCGGCCCAGCGGTCCTCCTTCTCCAGCACGGTCACCGCGGAACCGCGCCGGGTCAGCTCCCACGCGACCGCGAGCCCGATGATCCCGCCGCCGACGACCACCACCCGGTTCACCACGGGACCAGCGTAGCCGCGCCGGCCGTTCACGGACGACGGTTGTGCGTGCCCGGGGTGTACCCGAAGGCGCGCCGGAACACGTCGATGAACGCGCTGGCCGACGACCAGCCGCACCGGTGCGCGACCGCGGTCACCGGCACGTCCTCGGCCAGCAGGCGCAGCGCGTGGTAGAGCCGCAGCTGCGTGCGCCACTGCGGGAACGACATGCCCAGGTCGCGGTGGAAGAGGCGGCTCAGGGTGCGCTCGCTCGCCCCGACGACCGCCCCGAGCTGCGCGAGCGTGCGCGGGTCGGCGCAGTCGTGGTGCAGCAGGTCGCAGACGTCGGCGAGCCGCCGGTCGGCAGGGGTGGGCAGCTGGACGGGCTGCTGCGGTGACGCGCGCAGCTGGTCGAGCAGGACCGCGCGCAGCCGCCGTCGCTCGGCGGAACCGTCGTCGGGGTCGCGGGTGCAGGCCAGGATCAGTTCGCGCAGCAGGGGGCTGACGGACAGCACCGTCGGCACGTCCAGGCCGAGCGGGTTGGTGTCCGGGGGCACGCCGAGCATGTGCAGGTCGAGCCTGCCGTGGGCGAAGTGCGCGTGCACGCATCCGGCCGGCACCCAGATCGCACGCGTGCCGGGGGCGAACCAGGTGCCCGCGTCGGTCGTGACGGTCACGACGCCGGAGCCCGCGTAGATGATCTGGTGCTCGTCGTGGTGGTGCGCGTCGATGCGCTCCCCGGGCGCGAGCGCGCGCATCGTGGTGGGCGCCCGCGGGGTGTGGCGGATTCCAGACATCACTTGGCAGATTAGCGGAAGTGCGCCACTCTGGACCGGCGAAAACTGGACCGGTGTTCACTTCGCTGATCACCCGGCTCTCGCTCGGGCACGCGTGCGTCGACATCTACCAGGGCGCGGTCGCGTCGTTGGTGCCGTTCTTCGTCGCCGAGCGGGCCTACACCTACGCCGCCGCGTCCGGCATCGTCCTGGCCGCGTCCCTGCTGTCCTCGGTCGTGCAGCCGGTGTTCGGCGCGCTCGCCGACCGGTGGTCGATGCCGTGGCTGCTGCCGGTCAGCGCGCTGACGAGCGGGCTCGGGGTGGCGCTGGCCGGGGTCAGCGGCTCCTACGCGCTGACGCTGGTCGTCGTCGCGGTGTCCGGGATCGGGGTCGCGGCCTACCACCCGGAGGCCGCGCGCGTGGCCCGGCTCGCCGCACGGGGCAGTCACACCGCGATGAGCTGGTTCTCCCTCGGCGGCAACATCGGGTTCGCCGTGGCGCCGCTGATGGTCGCGTCGGTGATCGCGACCGGCGGCCTCGGCGCGTCGCCGTTCCTGATCGTCCCCGCGCTCGCCGGGGCCGCGCTGTGCGGGGCCGCGTTGCGGAAGATCCCGCGGCCGTCGACCACGGCGCCGGACGCGCGCGAGACGGCGGGCCGGGACGACTGGTCCTCGTTCGCGAAGCTGTCCGGAGCCATCGTGTGCCGCTCGATCGTCTTCGTCGGGCTGAGCACGTTCATCTCCCTGTACGCGACCCAGCGGGCGGGCGGGGGAGCGGTCGCCGGCACGGCCGCGTTGTTCGTGCTCTACCTCGGCGGCGCGGTCGGCACGCTGGCCGGTGGCGTGCTCGCCGCGCGGTTCGGCCGCCTGCCGGTCGTGCGGTGGTCCTACGCGCTGACGGTCCTGTCCGTGGCGGGCACCGTGTTCGTGCCGGGGCCGCTGCTGTATCTGTTCGTCGCGTGCACCTCGGCCGGGCTGTACGTCCCGTTCTCGCTGCACATCACGCTCGGCCAGGACTACCTGCCGCGGCGCATGGGCACCGCGAGCGGGGTCACGCTCGGCCTCACGGTGAGCATCGGCGGTCTCGCGAGCCCGCTGCTGGGCGCGCTCGCCGACGCCACCTCCCTGCGGACCGCGCTGATGCCGTTGATCGCGCTGCCCGCGATCGGCTTGGCCCTCCTGTCCACTGTGGAGGAGCCGGTGCTCACGCCCCCAGCGCGTCTCTGACCTCACGTACGACCCTGTCCACATCGGACTCGGACAGTGCCTGGTGCGACGGCAGGGACAGGGCCTGCCCGGAAACCAGGGCAGCGACCCGGAACTCTTCCGGCGCGCGGTCGGGCACGCCGGTTTCCACGCCGCGCCCGGCCAGTTCCGCGACCAGCTCCTCCCTGGCGAGCATCGCGTGCGGTCCGACCAGCACCGGGAAGGTGTGCCACTCGTGCCCGTCAGGCACGGCGAGACCGGGCGTCCCGGTCAGGCCGAGGGCCAGCGCTCGCGCGTTGGTGCGGCGGGCCGCGATCGCCTCGTCCACACGGGACAGTTGCGGGATGCCGACGGCGGCGTGCAGCTCCGACATCGCCACGCCCCGGTCACGCGCGGCCCGCAGTCGCGCGGCAAGCTCGCCGTCGTTCGTGGTGAGCACGCCGCCCTGTCCGGTCGTCACGATCGCACCGGGGGACAACGAGAAGCAGTTCGTCCCGTCACCGGCCGCGCCGAAGGCCGGGCCCGCGTCCTCCACCACGGGCAGCCCGTGTTCCGCGGCCAGCGCCGCCAGCTGGCCCAGGTCCGTGGGGCGGCCGAACGGGCGCACCGGCAGGACCGCCCTGGTACCCGCCGTGATCGCCGCCGCGACGGCCTCCGGATCGAGCGCGTAGTCCGGGGTGATGTCGGCGAACCGGACGTCGGCACCCGCTTCCCGCACCGCGGCGAGTGTCGCGGCGTCGGCCAGCGGTGACGTGATCACCTCATCGCCCGCCGCGAGGCCGTGCGCGCGCAGCGCCGTGACCAGAGCCGCGGTACCGCTGTTCACCGCGACGGCGTGCACGGCCCCCGCCGCGCGGGCGAAGCCCTCCTCGAACCGGGCGACCATCGGCCCCCGCGCGAGCGACCCGGACCGCAGCACCTCCACCACGAGGGATTCGGCGTCGCGGACGTCGACCGCGGTGAGGGGAATCATGGGTGCGGGGTTCCTTTACTGTGGGTCGTTCGGGTGTCCGGGAAACTGTACGGACGGTCTCGCGCGACGGAGGGAAGGTCCTGTGACCCTGCTGGCTCCCGGAGCCCGGCTCGTCGACGCGGAGACGGGTACCGTCCTCGACGGTTCCGCGCTGATCACCGAGGTCGAGCGCCGGGCCGACCGGCTCGCGGTGCTCCCGGACGGTGTCCTGTTCGCCCGCACCGGTGTCGACGTGACGAGTGTGCTGCGCTACCTCGCGGCGGTGCACGCGTTCCGCGCGGTCGCGCTCATCGATCCGGGGCTCGACGTGCCGGTGCTGGAGATGCTGATCGAGCGCTACCGCCCGGCCGCGGTGCTCGACGCGCCCGTGACCGGGCCGCCCGCCGGGTACCGAGCCGAGGACGGGCACTGGCTGCGGCTCGACGAGGACGGCATCCGCCCGCACCCCGACCTCGCCGTGGTGCTGCCGACCAGCGGTTCCACCGGAAATCCGAAGCTGGTGCGGTTGTCGCGCAAGGCGATACTGACCAACGCGCACGCGATCTCCGACGTGCTCGGCATCGACGAGCGCGAGGTCGCGCCCACGACGTTGCCGCTGCACTACGCCTACGGCCTGTCCGTGCTCAACTCGCACCTGGTCAGCGGCGCGACCGTGGTGGTCGAGCGGGAGGGCATCCTGGGCCGCGGCTTCTGGGACGCCGTCGCCGCGCACGAGTGCACGACGGTCGCCGGCGTGCCCTACCACTACGAAATGCTGTCGAAGCTCGACTTCGACCCGTCCGCCAACCCCGGGGTGCACACGCTGACCCAGGCGGGCGGCCGGATGCGGCCGGAGCTGATCGCCGAGTTCGACACCAAGATGCGCACGGCGGGCGGGCGGCTGTTCGTGATGTACGGCCAGACCGAGGCCGCGCCGCGGATGGCGGTGATGCCCGCGGAGCGGCTCGCCGAGAAGCTCGGCTCGGTCGGGCCCGCGCTGCCCGGCGGCCGGTTCGCGGTGCGGCGCCCGGACGGTACGGACACCACCCACCCCAAGATCAGCGGTGAGATCGTCTACCGCGGGCCGAACGTGATGATGGGCTACGCCGAGAACGCCGCCCAGCTCGCGCTCGGCGACGAATGCGGCGGCGTGCTGCCCACCGGCGACCTCGGTTACCTCGACGAGGAGGGGTTCCTGTTCGTCACCGGCCGGTTCAAGCGCATCGGCAAGGTGTTCGGCAACCGGATCAGCCTCGACGACCTGGAGCACGCCACCCGCGCGACCGGTCTCGGTATCGACATCGTGGCGGCGGTCGCGGGCGACGACAAGGTCGTGTTGTTCGCCGAGGGGGTGCCCGCGGAGACCTGCCGCGCCGCGTCGCGGGCGCTCTCCGACCGGCTGCACCTGCACGCCTCCGGGTTCGACGTGCGCTCGATCGACACGATCCCGCTGCTGGCCAGCGGGAAGATCGACTACCAGGCGCTCACCGACCAGATCTGAGCCGGATCGAAACGATTCCGGCGCCGGACCGATATCCACTCCAAGGGTGGAGCGGCGTCACGGAGGGGAATGTGACTGGGGCCCTGGCCGCCGTATGGGTGGCGCTGGCGGTGGTCGCGATCGCGGTGTGGCCGCGCGCCGGGACCGACCGTGCCCGCCGGGCCTGGATCCTGCTCCTCGCGCTCGTGTTCGCCCTGGTCCTGCAGCTCGCGGTGGCGACAGTGCCGGACGACGCGTTCGTCACGTTCCGCTACGCCCGCAACATGGCCGAGGGCTACGGCGCGGTCTACACGATCGGCGAGCGGGTCGAGGGCGTGCCGGACTTCCTGTGGCTGGTGCTGGTCACGCTCCCGCGGGCGGCCTTCGGCGCGGACATCGTCACCGGCGCGGTCGTGCTGGGGGTGGCGTGCGCGCTCGGCTGCGTCGTACTGGCCTGCCTGCTGGCCGACCGGTTCGCCCCGGGGGCCGGTCCCGTCGCGGCGGTGCTGACGGCGGGGGCGAGCATCCTGGCCGCCCAGGGCCTCGCGGGCACCGGGACGCCGCTGTTCGTCCTGCTCGTGCTGGCCGGGTGCCTGGCACTGGTCACCGGGCACCCGCTGGTCGGCGGGGTGCTCGCCGCGCTGGCCGTGATGACCCGGTCGGACGGGCTCGTGTTCGCCCTGCTCGGCGAGGTGTGGCTGGTGTCGACCGCGGTGCGGCGCCGCTCCAGCTGGTGGGCGCCCGTGGGGTACCTGCTGGGCGCGCTGGTGTTCCTGGTGCCGTGGTGGGCGTGGGAGACCACCTACTACGGCCGTGCCGGGTGGTCCGCGTCGGCGCACCTGCCGTACGGCTTCCTGGTGTGCGCGCTGCTCGCGGTCGGCGTGGCCGCGCTGTGCGGCAAGCTGGGCGCCCGCCGCGCTCGCCCGTCACCGCGTCCGCGGCGCGGCCTGCTGGAGCGGCGCGCGGCAGGTGCCGTCGCGCTCGTGGTGTGCGCGGTCAGCGTGCCCGTCGCGGTCGCGGCCCAGCAGGTCGTGCGCACCGACCGGGACCGGCTGTCCCAGGCCACGGAGATCGGGCACTGGCTGCGGGACCGGCTCCCGGCGGGATCGAGCATCGACACGTTCGGCAACGCCGCGCTGGCCTACCGCGCCGGGGCACGCATGACGATCACCGGCATCACCGGCCCCGACCTGGAGGACGAGTACGCGCCCGTCGCCAACTTCGGCCTGCCCGTGCTCGCCGCCCCGCTGGCCTGGTACGACTCCGCCCAGCGGTGCGAGATCGCCACCGAATACGCGGAGCGTTACGACGTGGCGACGTTCCGTCGTGGCGGGGCGAGCTGGCTCACGCTCTACCTCCGCGCCGACGCCGAGGCCCGCCTCCTTGCCCAGCTCACTGGCGACGCCCGCCTGACATACGTGCCCTGCGGCTAGAACCAGCGCTCCAGAACCTGGGCGACGCCGTCTTCGCCGTTCGGGCCGGTCACCTCGTCGGCGATCTCCAGCACGGCCGGGTGCGCGTTCGCCATCGCCACGCCGTGACCGGCCCAGCGCAGCATGTCCAGGTCGTTGGGCATGTCGCCGAACGCGATGATCCGCTCCACCGGCACGCCGAACCGCTCGGCCACCTCGGCCAGTCCGGTGGCCTTCGTGATGCCGTGCGCGGCCAGTTCGATCAGGCCGCCACCGGCCGAGAACGTGATGTCGAACGATTCGTCGAGCACCGCCCTGGCCGCCCGCGCCATCTCGTCCGACGTCATGTCCGGGTGGCTGACCAGCAGTTTCACCGCGGGCCGCCCCACGATCTCCGCGCGCGACACCGGCACGCCCTCGCCGTCGCCCCACGGGTTGCGGTAGCCGTGCTCGATCACCAGGTGCCGCACGTCCGGGTCCACCGCGCGCCTGCCGACGCGCTCGGCGGCGAAGCCGCAACCCGGCAGCGCCTTGGTCAGCTCGTCGACGGCGTCGCCCAGCAGCATCGGCTCCAGCGCGCCGTGCACGCTGACGACCTCGTCGTGGCCGATGTCGTACAGCACGGCACCGTTCGCGCACACCGCGTAACCGGTCAGGCCGCCGGCGTCGGCGACGGCCGGGATCCAGCGCGGCGGGCGCCCGGTGGCGAGTACGACCGGGACCCCCGCCTCCATGGCGCGGCTCAGCACGGCGGCGGTGCGGGGCGACATCCGTTCCAGCGGGTCGAGCAGGGTGCCGTCCACATCCGACGCGATCAGCAGGGGTTTCTCCACACCCCCATTGTCCCCGGGGTGCGCGGTGGGCCGGTCGCCGGTGCCGACCGATAGCGTGGGCCGGTGCGCGCAGGCATCGTGATTCTTCCCGAGGACCGGTGGTGGGCGGCCGAGCCGAAGTGGCGGGCCGCCGAGGAGTACGGCTTCGACCACGCCTGGACCTACGACCACCTGGGCTGGCGGACGCTGGTCGACGGTCCGTGGTTCGGCGCGGTGCCGACGCTGACCGCCGCCGCCACGGTCACCTCGACCATCCGGCTCGGCACGTTCGTGGCCTCGCCGAACTTCCGGCACCCGGTCCCGTTCACGCGTGAGCTGATCACCCTCGACGACGTGGCCGACGGCCGCGTCATCCTCGGGATCGGCGCGGGCGGTCTCGGCTACGACACGCAGGTCCTCGGCGAGCCGGAGCTGACCCCGCGGCAGCGCTCCGACCGGTTCGCCGAGTTCGTCGAGGCGCTCGACGGCCTGCTCATCACCGACGGTTTCGACTACGAGGGCACGTATTACACCGCGCGCGGCGCGCGGAATCTGCCCGGATGTGTCCAGCGGCCGCGAATTCCGTTTCTCGTCGCGGCGAATGGGCCGCGCGCGATGAAGGTTGCCGCAACTTATGGTGGCGGCTGGGTGACCACGGGCCGCGGGGCCGAAACGCTCGACGAGTGGTGGACGGACATCGCCGCGTTGTCCCAGCGGTTCGACCAGGTGCTGGCCGAGAACGGCCGCGAACGCGACGAGGTCCACCGGTACCTCAGCCTGGACGCCGCACCGGTGTTCTCCCTGGTCAGCAAGGAGGCGTTCGTCGACGCGGCGGGCCGCGCGGGCGAACTCGGCTTCACCGACGTCGTGGTGCACTGGCCGCGCTCGTCGGGCCCGTACGCGGGGCGCGAGTCGGTGCTCGAAGAAGTGGTCTCCGACGTGCTGCCCGGCCTGCGTGACGCGCAATAGTGAATGTGGGTGCGATTGCCCTCTGTAGCGTCGGTACCCTCGCTTCCCGTGAGCGAGCACACGAGCAACACTGACTTCACCGCCGCCGATCTCGACGGCTACGACCTCGTCGTCGTCGGCTCCGGCTTCTTCGGGCTCACGGTCGCCGAGCGTGCGGCCAGCCAGCTCGGCAAGCGGGTGCTCGTGCTGGAGCGGCGTTCCCACCTGGGGGGCAACGCCTACTCCGAGGCCGAGCCGGAGACCGGGATCGAGGTGCACCGCTACGGCGCGCACCTGTTCCACACCTCGAACAAGCGGGTCTGGGAGTACGTCAACCAGTTCACCGCGTTCACGAACTACCAGCACCGGGTGTTCGGCAAGTACCGGGGCCAGGTCTACCCGCTGCCGCTGAACCTGGGCCTGATCAACCAGTTCTTCGGCCGGTCGCACACCCCGGACGAGGCCCGCGAGCTGATCGCCAAGCAGGCCAGCGAGATCGAGACCGCCGACGCGCAGAACTTCGAAGAGAAGGCCATTTCGCTCATCGGCCGCCCCCTGTACGAGGCGTTCTTCCGCGGCTACACCGCGAAGCAGTGGCAGACCGACCCGAAGGAACTGCCCGCGGGCAACATCACGCGGCTGCCGGTGCGCTACACCTTCGAACACCGGTACTTCAACGACACCTACGAGGGCCTGCCGGTCGACGGCTACACCGCGTGGCTGGAGAAGATGGCCGACCACGAGAACATCGAGGTCCGCCTGAACGTCGACTACTTCGACGTCCGTGAGCACATCCCGGCGGGCACGCCGACCGTCTACACCGGCCCGCTCGACCTGTACTTCGGCTACTCCGAGGGCCGCCTGGGCTGGCGCACGCTCGACTTCGAACAGGAAGTCGTCGGCACCGGTGATTTCCAAGGCACGTCCGTCATGAACTACAACGACGAGGACGTCCCGTACACCCGGATCCACGAGTTCCGACACTTCCACCCGGAGCGGGACTACCCGAAGGACAAGACGGTCATCGTCCGCGAATTCTCCCGCGCCGCGAACGAGGACGACGAGCCGTACTACCCGATCAACACCCCGGACGACCGCGAGAAGCTGGAGCGCTACCGCGAGCTGGCCAAGGCCGAGGCACGCGAGCGCAACGTGCTCTTCGGCGGCCGCCTGGGCACGTACAAGTACCTTGACATGCACATGGCCATCGGTTCGGCGCTGTCGGTCTTCGACAACAAGATCGCCCCGCACCTCACCGATGGCGCCCCCCTCGACGGGAGCATCGATGCTTGAGAAGAAGCCGGAGCGCGCCGCCGAGATCCAGGTGCTCTCCAAGGTCCAGGGCGTCCTCAAGCGCCCGGCGACCGTGAAGGCCGCGCGCGGGATGTCCCACTTCGGCGAGCACGCGATCGGGTGGTTCGCCGCCGGTCTCGTCGGCGCCGCGGTGGACCGCAAGCGCCGGAAGGACTGGCTGGTCGCGGCCGCCGGTGTGGTGGGCGCGCACGGCGCGTCGATCGCGGTGAAACGCGTGGTCAGGCGGCCCCGGCCGGAGGACCCGAGCGTCGAGGTTCTGGTCGGCACGCCGAGCAGGCTGAGCTTCCCGTCCTCGCACGCCACGTCCACCACGGCGGCGGCGGTGCTCTACTCGGGATTGACCGGGCGTAACCTGGTTCCCGCGCTCGTCCCGCCGATGTTGGCGTCCCGGCTCGTGTTGGGGGTCCATTACCCGACCGATGTGCTCGCCGGCGCCGCGCTCGGCGGTGTGGTCGGAGGTCTGCTGCGCAGGAAAATCCGCAAAAAGGGGTAGGGAACCACCCGTGACCAAATCAGTTGACAACGCCGCGGAAGCCGAGATCGTGGACGAAACCAGCGAGGCGGCCGAAGCGAAGACGACGGCGCCGGAGGCCACCGAGTCCCCGGCGGCCGAACCGGCCCCCGCCGCCAAGCGCGGCCCGGTGGGCATGGTCCTCGGCGTCGCGAAGACGGCGCGCCCGAAGCAGTGGGCGAAGAACGTCCTGGTCTTCGTGGCGCCGTTCACCGCGGCCCAGATCACCAACGGTTCGGTGCTCCTGGACGCGGTCATCGCGTTCGTGGCGTTCAGCCTGGTCGCGTCGTCGGTGTACCTGATCAACGACGCCGTCGACGTCGAGGCGGACAAGGCGCACCCGACGAAGCGGAACCGGCCGATCGCGGCCGGGATCGTGCCGGTGCCCGCCGCCTACGCGGCCGCGGTGCTGTTCTTCGGCGTCGGCCTGGCCCTGTCGTTCATGGCGAGCCCGCAACTGGCGATCGTGCTGGGCGTCTACGAGGCGGTGCAGCTGGGCTACTGCTTCGGCCTCAAGCACCAGCCGGTGATCGACCTGGCGATCGTCGGATCGGGCTTCCTGATGCGCTCGATCGCCGGTGGTGTCGCCGCCGGTATCGCCCTGTCGCAGTGGTTCCTGCTGGTCACCGCGTTCGGTTCGCTGTTCATGGTCGCGGGCAAGCGCTACGCCGAGATCATGCTCTTCGAGCGCACCGGAGCGAAGATCCGGTCGTCGCTGAAGAAGTACTCGGCCAGCTACCTGCGCTTCGTGTGGGCGACGGCGGCGGCGATCCTGATCATGTCGTACTCGCTGTGGGCGTTCGAGCTGCGTGAGGGCTCCGACCAGTCGATCTGGCCGGTCATCTCGATGGTCCCGTTCGTCGTCGCGGTGCTGCGGTACGCGGTCGACGTCGACGGCGGCACCGCGGGCGCGCCGGACGAGATCGTGCTCAAGGACCGCATCCTGCAGGTCCTGGGCGTGCTGTGGGTGGTCACCCTCGGGGTCACCTTCTACCTGTGACGACCACCTTGGCCCGGCCCGGCGGCGACACGGACACCGAACCCGCACCGCACCACCCGCTGACCCGGCTCGGACCCGGCCGCACCGTGGCCGAGCTGGTGCTGGGCATCGTCGCGGCGGTGGTGTTCAGCCTCGTGCTGCAGTTCGGCGCGAACAAGCTGGGCGTCGACACGGGCACGTACGTGCCGGACGCGCTGGTCAACCTGGCCGTCGCGGTGATCGTGATCGTGCTGTTCGGTTCGCTGCTGTACAGCGGCGCCGCCCGCTGGCCGCTGTGGGTGCGCCTGGGCGGCAGCTGGGCCGCGCTCACCGCGCTGTCCACCCTGCTGCTGGCGATCCCGCTGCAGGGCACCCGGTTCTTCCTCGGCGGCTCCAGCGTGGACAACACGTTCCGCCTGCAGTACCTGGAGCGGCTGACCGGGACCGCGGGCCTGGCCGACGTGAACTACCACGGCCTGGCCGCCTACTACCCCGGCGGCTGGTTCTGGCTCGGCGGCCGGTTCGCGAACCTGCTGGGCATGGAGGGCTGGGAGGCGTACAAGCCGTACTCGATCACCTGGGCCGCGGTGTCCGGTGTGGTCGCGTTCGTGTTGTGGAGCCTCGTCGTGCGGCGCCGGATGGCGCTGCTGGCGTCGGTGGCCACCGTGCTGGCCGGTTTCGTCGCGCTCGCGCCCGAGGAGCCCTACGCGTGGCCGACCACCGCCTGGCTGCCGCCGGTCCTCGTGCTGACCTGGTCCGTGCTGCGCCGTCGCGGCCGCGTGCCGGCGTGGCCGCTCGTGCTGATCGGCGTCTACCTCGGGTTCTCCGGCGTCACCTACACGCTGCACCTGGTGTTCGGCGTGTTCGCTGTCGTGGTGCTGGCACTGGTCGCGCTGGCGCTGGACGTCCGCGACGGTGAGCCCGCGGGCCCGGTGATCAAGCGGCTACTGCTGCGGCTGATCGGCATCGGCGTGGTCACCGGGCTGATCTCGCTGATCACCTGGGGACCGTTCATCCTGGCCGGCGGCCTGGGCAAGCCCAACGTCGCCGCGCACTTCCTGCCCGAGATCAGCACCTACTTCCCGATGCCGTTCCAGACGGCGAGCTTCTTCGGCGTGCTGTGCCTGGCCGGTCTGGTCTGGCTGGTGGTGCGGGCACGCCGCGACCCGGTCGCGTTCGTGCTGCTCGTGCTGACCGCGCTGGTCTACCTGTGGTTCGCGTTGTCCAGTCTGGCGATCCTGGTCCGCACCACGCTGCTGTCGTTCCGGTTCATCGTGACCATCGACGTGGCACTGGCCGTGGCGGGCGTGTTCGCGCTGGTCGAGCTCGTGCGCTGGCTGGGCAAGCACGTCCGGCCGATGCGGACGGTCGCGTTCGTGCTCGCCGTGCTGGGCGCGGTGTCGGTGTCCCAGACGATCGTCGGCACCACGATGAAGGACACGGTGGACACCGCCGAATCCGACTACTACCCGGACGGCTGGAACGCGAACTACGGGCACGACCCCGAGCAGGACGGGTACTGGACGGGCGAGCTGATCTCGGCGATCGGCGAGCTGACCGGGCGACCGGCGACCGGCAACATCGTGCTCTCGGCGCACGACAGGCTGTTGTCGTTCGAGCCGTACTGGGGTTTCCAGCAGACCACGCCGCACTACGCCAACCCGCTGGCCGGGTACGCGCAGCGCAACGACGAGATCAAGGCTTGGGCGAGCGCGACGGATTCGGCCGACCTGCTCGCGCGGTTGCGGTCGAACCCGCACCAGGCGCCCAACGTGTTCGTGCTGCGCCGCGCCGACGACGGCACGCTGGTGATGCCGATCGCGACCGACACGTTCCCGCGGGGCGTTCCGTTGCGTGTGGACGACGTGTCCTTCGCGCCGGAACTGTTCTCCGCGCCCGAGTTCGTCCAGCGCCAAGTGGGACCGTTCGTCGTGATCGTGGACACCACCGCCGCACCGATTAGCTGAATGTGTGAGTTTCTCGTAAACTGCTGCGCACACACCAGTCCGTAACCGGGTAAACGCAGAGGGGGAACCGGCGTGACCTACCCCCTGTACCGCACCGGCACGATCGCCGTCGTCGACGGTGTTTCGCACGCGGTTTCCTATGCGGCTGGCGACAATTACGTGCACTTCCCGCAGGCCGACGGGCAGCGACCGACACCGCACCCCCGCGGCGAACTCGCCGGTGCGGTTCCGGTGGAGATGTGTGAACGCGTTTTCTCCGTGCAGGTCTACGCGTCCTACCGGGACCACCGCGTGATGGTCGACACCGCTTTCGACAACGGCACCGCCCGTGTCCTGGAAGCCGAGTGGGACCACGAATGGGCCACGGTCAACGGTTTCGTGCAGGAGAACTCGTACGAGTACTACAAGAACGTCGATCTGCGTGACCTCCGCGAGTATGCCGAGCGGCAGAACGACCTGCTCTTCACGCGGTGGCGCGCGGCGCGGTTCGCGCGCCCGGTGGAGGGTTTCCCGCTGCACGGCGGCTGGCCGAACGGGCAGGCGGCGGTGGTCACCGGGCGGCCGCGGTCCGGTGTGCTGGAAACCGAGGGCGGACGGGTCGCCGAGGTGAGCACGCGTGCCGAATACCTCGGATCGTCCTGTGAGGTGGCCGGGATCACCCTCGACGGTTCGGTCGGGATCTACTACCTGGGCACGGATTTCGAGCGCGCGGAGGCCGACGGGTTCCGCGTGGACGACGCACTGCGCTGGGCGAAAACCGTGCACGTCTTCGACCTGGCGCGCTACCACGAGATGCACCGGGACCTGCTGTTCGACCAATGGCGCGAGTCGCGCGATAGCCTGGCCAGATGAGGCAACGAGGAGACCGGGCCGGGGCGTGTGCGTGAAGTGACCGAGGTTCTGCACGCTCCGGACGAGGTCGACCGCGCCCCGCGGCGGTCCCGTCCCGCCCTGCCCCGTGATCCCGCGTTCTGGCTCACCGGTCTCCTCGCGGCGGCCGTCGGCGCGGTGTTCGTCCTGAGTGGTCTGGGCTGGAACGACGGCAAGCTGATCGCGCCGCTCGACGACGTCTACATCCACCTGCAGTACGGCCGCCAGCTCGGGCTGGGGCACTTCTTCCAGTTCAACACGGGCGACGACATCAGCGCGGGCGCGAGCAGTCTGCTGTACGCGCTGGTGCTCGGTGCCGCCTACGCGGTCGGGTTCCACGGCACGTTCTTCCTGGCGTTCGCCGTGGGGTTCGGCGTCCTGTGCTTCGCGGTCACGGCCGCGCTGGTGACGGTGCTGGGCACGAAACTGGTGTCCAGGGCGGTCGGGGTGTGGGCCGGTGTGCTGGTCGCGGTGAGCGGCCCGCTGGCGTGGGGTTCGGCCAGCGGCATGGAAGTCGGCCTGGTCATGCTGCTGGTGGTCGCGACGCTGCTGGCGTTCGTGCACGAGCAGCCGCGGTTCACCTGGATGCCCGTCCTGGGCGCGCTGCTGGCGCTGGTGCGGACCGAGGGCCTGATCCTGGCCGTGATGCTGGCGGTCGCGGCACTGTGGACGTTGGGGGCGAACCGGCGCGAAGCCGGTGCGCGGAGCACGGTGCTGCGGGCACTGTGGACGCTCCTGCCGGTCGCGGTCGGCGCCGCGCAGCTGGTGTTCTACAAGATCGCCACCGGGACCGCGTCGGCGAACGGCATCCAGTCGAAGTCGTTCCTGCACGACCGGCCGGTGTTCTGGTTCAGCGAGTTCGTCGACCGGACGATGGCCAACGCGCGGTCGTTCCTGGGCATCTTCTTCGGCTTCGGCATCCAGGACTACGCGTTCCCCGGTGCGCTGCTGGTGTTCGCGGCCGGGATGGCCTACGTGTTCCTGACGCGGCGCACCTGGCGGCCGATGCTGTTCGCACTGGCCGCCGGGCTGCTGCTGATCCTGCTGTCGGTGTCCACTTTGAACACCGCGCTGGTGCACGAGCTGCGGTACGTGCAGCCGTTCATGCCGGTGTTCGTACTGTTCGTGGTGATCGGCGTGTACGGGCTGAGCCGGATCGCCCGCCAGTCGCGGGCCCGGCGCGTCTCACTGCACGGCGCGCTCGCGGTGGTGCTGGTGGTGACGCTGGCGGAGCTGCCGGGCTGGTCGGTCCGGTACGGACGGGCGACGGCGGCGATCCGGGACACGGACGTGTCGGTGGCGCAGTGGGTGCGCGGCAACCTGCCGCCGGACGCGACGGTGGCGGTGAAGGACGTCGGCGCGGTCGCCTACTTCGGCGAGCACCGGGTGCTGGACCTGATCGGACTGGCCACGAACGGGTTCGCCGCGCCGGCGAACAACGGGACGGGCTCGCTGTACGAGGCGCTCAAGCACCTGCCCGCGGAGCAGCGGCCGGACTACTTCGCCGTGTACGACCCGTGGCCGGGGCCGTCGATGGAGCCGCTCAAGGACGCCGGGGTGCTCCGGACGCCGTCGGAGCTGACCTTCGACGTGCACGCCCAGCCCGATCTCGGAGGGCGGTTGATCGTGCCGTTCCGTGAGCTGAACGTCTACGAGGCCGACTGGTCACTGGCCGGGAGCGGCGACGAGCAGGCGGTGCCGGGGGTGCTGCGGGACTACGTGAACGTCGGTGACCTGGCCAGCGAGGGCGAGCACGGGTACGTGCCGGTGCTGTCACAGGTGGGCACGCAGCCATGGACCTCGCTGGCCCGGGTGGGTGACGTGGTGGACAGCTCACGCCCGATCGTGGGTGGCGAGCGTTTCACGGCGCACAACCTGGAGCCCGGCAAACCCCTGACGATCACCTCCCGCACGGCGATGCACGGCACCGTGTTCGACATGCGGGTGCTGGTCAACGGCGTCGACGCTGGCTCCTGGACCCGCGACGAACGCGACGGCGTGTGGTCGACCTACAGCTACACGATCCCCGGCGAGCTGATCACGGACTCCTCGGTGCAGCTGGAGATCCAGCAGCCGCGCCCGCTGTTGAACCCCTACCCGGACTACACCTCGTACGGCTACTGGCTGAGCCAGTGACGCGAAAACGCCCCCGGACGCGAAGTCCGGGGGCGTTGCGTCGATCCGGGGATCAGATCGGCAGCTTGCGGAAGATCGGCCGCGGCACGTGGCGCAGCACCGACATCACCGCGCGGAACGGCGCGGGCGCCCACACCAGTTCCTTGCCCTTGCGGGCCGCGTCCACGGCGATCTCGGCGACCTGCTCGGCCGTCTGCTCCAGCGGGGCCTTGCCCATGCCCTCGGTCATCTTCGTCTTGACCTGGCCCGGTCGCACGACCGTCACCTTGATGCCGGACGGCGCCAGCGCCTCGCCAAGACCGAGGTAGAACCCGTCGAAGCCGGCCTTCGTCGAGCCGTACATGAAGTTCGACCGGCGCACCCGCTCACCAGCCACAGAGGACAGTGCGATCACGGAACCGTGGCCCTGCACCTTCAACTTGTCCGCCAGCGCCACGCCGACCGACACCGCCGCGGTGTAGTTCACCGTCGCCAGCTCGACCGCGATCCCGTGGTTCTGCCACGCCTCCTCGGCATCGCCGAGCAGGCCGAACGCCACCACGGCCACGTCGATGTCGCCACCGGCGAACGCCTGGTCCAGCATCGCGGGGTGCGATTCCATGTCCTTCGCGTCGAAGTCCACTTCGGACACCATCGCGCCCGCGGAGCGCAGCTGCTCCGCGGCCAGCTTGCGGCGCTCCGAGGCCCGCGCGGCCAGCACGACGCGCAGTTCGGGCGCGTCGGTCAGGTACTTCCGGGCGATCGCCAGCGCGATGTCCGACGTGCCGCCGAGCAGCAGCAGCGACTGGGGGTTGCCAACAGCGTCGATCACAGTTCAAGCCTCCGGCTCATGTCGGACGCGAACACGCCCTCGGGGTCGACCGACTGGCGGATCTTGCGCCACTCCTCCAGCCGCGGGTACATCTTGGCGAACGTTTCCGGCGTGGTGCGCGAGTCCTTCGCCGTGTAGAGCCGCCCGCCGGCGGCCAGCACGTCGTCGTCCATCTCGGTGCAGAAGCGGCCCAGGCCGTCCTTGATGGGGAAGTCCACGCTCAGCATCCAGCCCGGCGTCGGCCAGGACAGCGGGGCCGGGTTGCTCTCACCCATCCGCTTGAACACGTTCAGGAACGAGTAGTGCCCCGAGTTCGCGATCTTGCGGCACAGGTCCTTGAGCGCGTCCTCCCGTCCGAAGGGGATGGAGAACTGGTACTGCAGGAAACCCTTGGAGCCGTAGGCGCGGTTCCACTCGCTGAGCATGTCCAGCGGGTGGTAGAACTGCGTCAGGTTCTGGATCTTGCCGCGCGCGCCCTTCTTCGGCACCGTGCGCTGCCAGAGGTTGTTCACCATCCCGAACGTCAGCTTGTTGCCCAGCCCGTTGGGGAAGACGTCGGGCAGCGTCAGCAGCTGCGGCGCGTCGAACTTCAACGGATCCGCCCGCAGCTTCGGCGGCAGCTGGTCCAGCTTGGCCAGCGAGCCGCGGGAGAACGTGGCGCGGCCGAGGCGGCTGTCGGAGTTGATCAGGTCCGGAACCGACATCGAGTAGTCGTAGTTGAGGTCGGAGCCGTTGGTGAACAGCTCCAGCGTCTCGTCCAGGTTCGACGTCCGGTCCGCGTCCACGTAGAAGTAGGCGCTTTCGGTCTTCTTCATCCGGATCGTGGCGCGCACGATGATGCCGGTGAGACCGACGCCCGCGACCGTGGCCCAGAACAGCTCTGATTCGGGACCGTCCGGGGTCAGCGTGCGGACCTTGCCGTCGGCGGTGACCAGGTCCATCGACAGCACGTGGTTGCCGAAGCTGCCCGCGCTGTGGTGGTTCTTGCCGTGGATGTCGTTGGCGATCGCGCCACCGATGGTCACCTGGCGCGTTCCGGGCAGCACCGGAACCCACAGGCCGTGCGGCAGCGCCGCCCTCATCAGCTGGTCGAGGCTCACCCCGGCGTCCAGGTCGATCTCGCCGGTGTCCGGGTTGATCGAGTGGATCGTGTTCAGGGCGGTCATGTCGATGACGAGGCCACCCGCGTTCTGCGCCGGGTCACCGTAGGAGCGGCCGAGCCCGCGGGCGATCACGCCGCGCTCTCCGGCCCGCGTCACCGCACGCGCGATCGTCTCGACGTCGGGCGTGGTCAGCACGTCAGCGACGGTCGGGGCGGTGCGGGCCCACCCGGTGAGTGTCCGCCGCTCGGTTTGCGGTGTCGTGTTCACCCGGACCAGGGTAGCCATCCCCGGGGAGTGGCTTTCGCGGAGGCGCTTCTACACTTTTCCGGTCCTGGGAAAATCGCACGCTGGTGAGGTAGTGCAGTGGTGTCCACGGAACCGCATGAGCAGGCAGTGACCGCGAAAAGCCCTGGCCTGCTGGGCCAGTTGGTGCGATTCGCGGTCATCGGAGGGTTTTGCGCACTACTCGATCTCGGTACCTACACGGTGTTACGGGCGATCGGTCTCGATTACGCTCCGTGGGACACGGTCGCCCGTGCGATCAGTTTCATCGTCGGCACCACCACCGCCTTTTTCCTTAACCGGAAGTTCACGTTCTCCGGTGGCCGCAAGCAGGGCGCCGGGCAGATCGGCGGCTTCGTGCTGCTTTACGGCGTCACGTTCCTCGTCGCCATCGGCGTGAATGCCCTGATGCTGCACGTACTCGGCGAGTTCCGGTTCAAGCCGACCGTCGCGTGGGTGATCTCGCAGGGCACCGCCACGGCCATCAACTTCGTGATGCTCAAGTGGGTCGTCTTCAAGGAAGACGATGTGACCGGTGTTTCGCCCGAGTCCGCCTCGTGATTCCTTCACGGGTGACCCGTGTAACTTGGCGGACGCGAGTCGGATTCCCCTGGAGGACTGAGAACTGATGGCCGGCAAGACTGCCGCGGGACGGCCTGCACCCGCGAAGGCGAAGACCAACGGAGCCCAGGCGATGCAGGACCAGACCACGTTCGCCGAACACGTTCCCGAGGGCCGCCTGACCGCCCAGCGCGGGCTCTACGCCGGCCCGTCGCCGGTCGTCTCCAAGGACCTCTACTCCGAGGTGCTCGAAGGCGTGGTCAACCGCGGCCGGGACGGCGTCACGCTGGAGCCCTCGGCCCGCGTCTCCGGCAACACCTACTTCGGACGGTTCCCGGCCAGCTACTGGCAGCGCTGGACCAAGGTGCGCCAGGTCCGCGTCGAGGCGGTCGTGAGCGGCGCCGGTCAGCTCGCGGTCCGCGCGTCCGACATCGAGGGCGAGCCGCGCACGATCGAGGCGCGCGAGGTCGAAGGCACTGACGGCGTGGCCGTGGCGTTCGACGTGAAGATCGACAAGTTCTACGACGGCGGCGCGCTGTGGCTGGACCTGGAGACCCAGGCCGGGCAGCGGCTGACCGTCGAGCGGGTGCGCTGGACCGTCGAGCCCCCGGCGAAGATCCGTCCGACCGCGGTCACCATCTGCACGATGAACCGCGCCGACGACTGCCTGAAGAACCTGCAGGCGCTGGCCGGTGACCTCCCGTCGCTGGACACCCTGGACGCCATCTACGTCGCCGACCAGGGCACCGACCGGGTCGACTCGCGGGACGGGTTCGCGCGGGTCTCGGCCGACCTCGGCGACAAGCTGCACTACATCACCCAGCCCAACCTCGGCGGTGCGGGCGGTTTCACCCGCGGCCTGTACGAGGTGGCCGGGCACACCGAGACCGAGCACGCGAACGTCCTGTTCATGGACGACGACGTGCTGCTCGAACCGGACCTCGTGGTCCGCATGACGGCGTTCTCGAACCTCGCCGCCAACCCGGTGATCGTCGGCGGCCAGATGCTCAACCTGCTGCACCCGCACCAGCTGCACGTGGGCGCCGAGTACGCGCGGCTCAACACCCTGGAGCCGGGTGTGCCGGTCGAGCACAGCCTGAACACGGCGGACCTGCTCGGCGTCGACGAGGAGACCGGCAAGCCGAACCGGCAGGAGAAGCGGCTCGACGCCGGGTACAACGGCTGGTGGTCGTGCCTGATCCCGTACGAGGTGGTCAAGGCGGTCGGCTACCCGATGCCGTACTTCTTCCAGTGGGATGACGCCGAGTACAGCTACCGGGCGCGGGCGCACGGCTTCCCGACGGTCACGCTGCCCGGCGCGGGCGTGTGGCACGCGGACTTCCACTGGAAGGACTGGGACGAGTGGCACCGCTACTTCAACCTGCGCAACTCGATCATCACCGCGGCGCTGCACAGTGACTTCAACCTGACCGTGGTGTGCCGGACGCTGATGGCGCAGGTCGTGCGTTACCTGCTCGGCATGCAGTACGGGCTGACGCACACGCTGATCAAGGCGGTCGAGGACTTCCTGGAGGGTCCGGAGATCCTCACCGACGGCGGGGTCGCCGCGATGCAGGAGATCCGCGCGATCCGGGCCCAGTACCCGGAGACGAAGCGGCACGACGCCACCGAGGTCCCCGGCATCGCGTCGAACGACATCGGCATCATCAACTCCGCGCCGCGCCCCGCCCTGCAGCGGCTGATCCTGGTCAAGCGTGTCGTCGACCGGCTCCGTGGCCGCTCCCGCTTCGCGCTGGGCGCCGTGCCCAACGACGAGGCCCACTGGTGGCACGTGGCGTTGTTCGACACCGCCGTGGTCACCGACGCGTCCCAGGAGGGCGTGCGGGTGCGCAAGTACGACCGCGAGCGCATGTTCGAGCTGGGCAAGCGCGCGGTGAAGACCCTGAACCGCCTCCGCAAGGAGGGCCACGCCGTCCAGGCGCAGTACAAGCGCGCCATGCCGCAGCTCACCAGCCGCGAGAACTGGAAGCGCCTCTACCGGCTCTGACCGGCTCTCGTCGACCGGCCCTGCCGCCCTGCGCGGCAGGGCCGATTTTTTTTCCATGACGGCTCAGTGCAGGCCGAAGACCTTGTTCTTGCGTTGCAGGTCGTCGACGTAGGCGACGGCCACGTGCGCGAAGTTCACGGTGACCCGCGCGCCGTCCTTGGTCTGCACGGTCCGCACGGAGCCGCGTTCGAGGTGCAGGTGCAGGTCCTTCGTCAGCTCGTCGACGTCCTCGGGTGGCAGTGCGAACAGCAGCGGTTCGCCGCCGGTGGCGAGGTGGAGCACGAGCGCGGGTTTCTCATCAGCCATGGACCCAGCACACCAGCCGCCGATCTTGCGCGGCAACCGAGTTCGCGCTCAGCACAACCCCATCAGTACCGGAAGAAGCGCTCCCGCCGCCCCTGCCGCACCAGCTTGAGCCACTGCGCGAACGCCGCCGGGTCGCGTTTGACGCCCACGAAGTACAGCCCGAACCGCAGGATCTCCAGCGCGCCGATCTTCCGCATGCCCGGCTGGGAGAGCAGGTAGCCGCGGTTGCGGTAGGTGTAGTAGCGCTTGACCTCGTTCTCCGGGTCCTGCGCGTGGAACCGCCCGCCGAGCATGGGCTTGAACTCGTCGGACCCGTCGGGGTGCAGGTAGGACACCCGCAGCGAGGTGCCGAACGGCAGCCCGGACCGGACCAGCCGCCGGTGCACCTCGACCTCGTCGCCGCGCACGAACAGGCGCAGATCGGGCACGCCGACGACATCCAAAGTGGACGCGCGGAACAGCGCACCGTTGAACAGTGACGCGATTCCCGGCAGGAAGTCGGCACCGAGTTCGGCCGACGACCGCTTCCAGGTGAGCCCGCGGCGCAGCGGGAACGCCAGCTTCTCGGGCGCGTTGATGTTCGTGACCATCGGGGAGACCTCGGCCAGACCGCGCTTTTCGGCCTCCTCCAGGAGCACCGACAGCACCGACTCGTCCGCGGGACGGCCGTCGTCGTCGGCCAGCCACACCCAGTCGGCGCCCAGCGCCAGCGCGTGCAGGATCCCCAGCGCGAACCCGCCCGCACCGCCGAGGTTGTGGTGCGAGGGCAGGTAGGTGTACTGGCCGGGGAAGGACTCCACGACGTCCCGCGCGGACTGGTCCGGGCCGTTGTCGACGACCACCAGGTGGTCGACCGGCCTGGTCTGCGCAGCGATGATCTTCACCGAGTCCGCGAGCAGCTCACGGCGGTGCCGCGTGACGACCACCGCCGCCACGCCGCCCGGTCGCATCGGAGGCTGCTCCGGACCGCTCATGTCACTCCCCGCCCTGTACCGCCGGCGCGGTTTCCAGCCGCTCCGCGATCTCCGTGCTGATGTTCTCGAACGGGTCCCTGCCCTTGTAGGCGGTGAGCACCTCGCGCAGGCCGCCCCGCATCTTCATCCGCCCCTCGTCCATCCAGATGGCCGTGGTGCAGAGCTCCAAGAGTAGGTCGTCGGCGTGCGAGGCGAAGACCAACATGCCGGAGCGGTTCACCAGATCCACCAGCCGGTCACGGGCCTTGTTGAGGAACGCCGCGTCGACCGCGCCGATGCCCTCGTCCAGGATCAGGATCTCCGGGTCGATCGTCGTCACGACACCCAGCGCGAGCCGCACGCGCATACCGGTCGAGTACGTGCGCAGCGGCATCGCCAGGTAGTCGCCGAGCTCGGTGAACTCCGCGATGTCGTCGACCCGCTTCTCCATCTGCTTGCGCGTCATGCCGAGGAACAGGCCGCGGATCATGATGTTCTCGAAGCCGGAGATCTCCGGGTCCATGCCGACGCCGAGGTCGAACACCGGCGCGACCTTGCCCTCGACCCTGGCGAGGCCGCGCGTCGGCTCGTAGATGCCGGACAACAGGCGCAGCAGCGTCGACTTGCCCGCGCCGTTGTGGCCGACCAGCCCGACGCGGTCACCCTCGCGCAGCGACAGGCTGATGTCCTGCAGCGCTTCGATGATCGGCACCTTCGATTCGGTGCCGATCTTGCCCCCGACCTTGCCGAGGACCTTCTTCTTCAGCGAACGCGTCTTGGCGTCGAAGATCGGGAAGTCGACGTAGGCGTTCTTGACGTCAATGCTGACCATGGTCTGTTCTCACACCCAGTAGGAGACTCGGGACCGGTAGTTGCGCATGGCCACGAGCGCGAGCAGCCAGCCCACGATCGTGATGCCACCCACGGCGACCCAGCTCCAGATGCTGACGGCCTGCCCGATCAGCGGCGCACGCAGGATCTGGACGAAGTGGTAGATGGGGTTGAGGTGGATGATCGGTTCCGCCCAGCTGACGCCGTCCCGTGCTCCGCCGCCCTTGAGCTGGTCGATCGGCCACACGATCGGCGTCAGGTAGAACAGCAGCTGGATCAGCGAGTTGATCACCTGCGGGATGTCGCGGTAGCGGGTCGAGATGATGCCCAGCAGCAGCGTCACCCAGACACCGTTGATCGCCAGCAGGACGAACGCGGGGATCGCGCTGAGCGTGTACCAGCCGAGACCGGGGTGGCAGATCATGTCCGTCGGCGGCGGCGGGCAGACGCCGCCCTCGGCGGTCAGCGAGTAGGTGTGGTCCAGGTTGCCGAAGAAGATTCCGACCACGACCACGATGACGATCAGGTTGTGCGCGAACATCAGCGTCTGCCGCCACACCGTGCGCAGCGCGTAGACGGTCAGGGGTGCCTGGATCTGCTTGATCAGGCCCTCGTTGGAGATGAACGTCTCCATGCCCTCGGCAAGGCAGCCCTGGATGAAGGCCCAGACGATGAAACCGGCGCTGATGTAGGGCAGGAAGGTCCCGATGTTCATGTTGAACAACTGGGAGTAGAGCAGGCCGAGGCCGAGCGCGATGACGCCCTGGCTGATGGTGATCCAGAACGGCCCGATCACCGACCGGCGGTAGCGCTGTTTGATGTCCTGCCAGCCGAGGTGGCTCCACAGTTCGCGCTGCCCGAGGGCTTCCCTGATGTCGCCGACGGCGCGCCCGAAGGTGCGGCTGTCCGACAACGGCGGCAGCTCCGCCGCGCGGGCGAGATCGTCGCTGGTCTGGTCGACCGTGCTGGTGGCTTGCACGGGACCTAGCGTAGCGAGCGGGACACACGCACTCCTGGCAGGGCGGGGACGTCCGATTTCCCTGATGACACTGTGAAATCACGGTGTGGCACGGTGAGTCATCCCCGCCGGGGAACGGGGGGGTGTGGTTCCCGGTCCCGTACCCTCACGGGGATGTCCGAGAACCCGAAGACCCGCGTACTGGCGGTTGTCCCGGCACGGGGCGGCTCCAAGGGCGTACCGGGCAAGAACCTCGCCAAGGTCGGCGACGCTCCGCTGATCGCCCGTGCGATCCGTTCGCTACTGGCCGCGGCGCGCGTCGACCAGGTGGTCGTCAGCACGGACAGTGACGACATCGGTGCGGTCGCGAAGGCGAGCGGCGCCGCGGTGCTGCCCCGCCCGGGCGAGCTGTCGGGTGACTCGGTGAGTTCGGAGGCCGTCCTCCGCCACATCCTCGACGAGATGCGCGGCACCCCGGAGGGTGAGCCCGACGTGGTGCTGATGGTGCAGTGCACCTCGCCGTTCATCGCCCCCGAGACCGTGGACAACGTGGTCTCGCTGATCGTGGACGGCGGCTGGGACTGCGCGTTCACCGCGGTCCGGGTGCACGAGTTCCTGTGGCGCCGGGACACCGCGGGCGGCGCGCTGGCCGTCAACCACGACGCGTCGTTCCGGCCGCTGCGGCAGGAGCGGGAGCCGGAGTTCCGCGAGACCGGCGCCGTCTACGGCATGCGCGTGCCCGGTTTCCGCAGGGCGAACCACCGGTTCTTCGGCCGGATCGGCCTGGTGGAGACCCCCGCCGAGCACGCCGTGGAGATCGACACCCCCGAGGACCTGGCGATCGCCCGCGCGCTGGCCGCGGTCATCGACCCGCCGCCGCACACCGGTATCGACGTGGACGCGGTCGTCACCGACTTCGACGGCGTGCACACCGACGACACCGCGATCGTCCTGCAGGACGGCACCGAGGGCGTCGTGGTCAGCCGGTCCGACGGGGCCGGCGCGGCCCGGCTCAAGGCGGCCGGGATCCCGCTGATGATCCTGTCCGTCGAGCAGAACCCGGTGGTCGCCGCGCGTGCCCGCAAACTCGGTGCCGAGGTGCTGCACGGCGTCGGCGACAAGGCGGCCGTGCTCAAGAACTGGCTGGCCGAGCAGGGCCTCGACGCGGCGCGGGTCGCCTACGTCGGCAACGACCTGCGCGACCTGGAGTGCATGGCACTGGTGGGCTGGCCGGTCGCGGTGGCCGACGCGCTGCCGGAGGTCCGCCGCGCTGCGCGCCTCGTGCTGGACCGGCAGGGTGGCGCGGGGGCGGTCCGCGAGCTGACCGACCTCGTCCTGGACGCCGTCGAACGGAGGAACACCCGGTGAGTGCCGTGCGGATCGGTACCCGCGAGGTCGGCCCCGGCCTGCCCGTCTACACCGTCGCCGAGATCGGGATCAACCACAACGGCGACGTCGGCATCGCCAAGCGGCTGATCGACATCGCGGCACAGGTCGGTGCGGACGCGGTGAAGTTCCAGAAGCGGACCCCGGAGATCGCGACGCCACCGGAGATGCGCGACACGCGGCGCGAGACGCCGTGGGGCGAGATGACCTACCTGGACTACCGGTACCGCGTCGAGTTCGGCCTCGACGAGTACCAGGAGATCGACCGGTACTGCACGGAGCTGGGCCTCGCCTGGTTCGCCTCGCCGTGGGACGTGCCGAGCGTGGACTTCCTGGAGAAGTTCGACGTCGTGTGCCACAAGGTCGCCTCCGCCTCGGTCACCGACCGCGAGCTGCTGGCCGCGCTGCGCGACACCGGGCGCCCGGTGATCCTGTCCACCGGCATGTCGACGATGGACGAGATCGACGCCGCGGTCGAGGTCCTGGGCACCGAGCGGCTGGTGCTGCTGCACGCCACCTCGACGTACCCGTGCCCGCCGGAGGAGGCGAACCTGCGCACGATCCACACGCTGGCCGAGCGGTTCGGCGTGCCGGTCGGCTACTCCGGGCACGAGCGTGGTCTGCAGGTCTCCGTCGCCGCCGTCGCGCTGGGCGCGTGCATGGTGGAGCGGCACGTGACGCTGGACCGCACCATGTGGGGCTCGGACCAGGCCGCCTCGCTGGAGCCGGATGGGCTGCGCAGGCTGGTGCGCGACATCCGCACCGTGGAGACCGCGCTCGGTGACGGTGTGAAGCGCGTTTTTCCAGGTGAGCAGGCCCCCCGTCGCCGCCTGCGGCGGACCTAGCTACAGTCGTCGCCTCGACGACGAAGGGTGATTGCGGTGTACCTCGCCGAGACCGTCCCCGAGGCGGCCGGGGCGCTGGAGGAGCAGGACACGTTGCGTGATCTGCTCGCCGCCTACGGCCGTGGCGGGCGCGTGGAGACCCTGACCGTGGTCGGGAACGCGCCGATGCCGTCCTCGGCCGAGCGGGCCGCCCTCATCGACGACAGCGATCTGGTCGTGCGGATGACGACCTTCGCGCTCGACGGGACCGAACCGGCCTACGGCCGCAAGACCGACGTCGTGGTGCTGCACCGGGGCGTGGTCGCCAGCCCGCACACCTTCGCCGACCACACCTCGCGCCTGTACCTGCTCGCCGAGCCGGGGCGGATGCACTGGGAACCGGCGAACATCCCCGACTGGTGGCCCGCCGACCTGGGGTTCGTGCCGATCCCGAACCGGCCGTTCGTCGTGCCGCTGAGCCGGGCGCTCGGCCTCGACGAAGGGTCGGCGACCTGGGCGACCACCGGGACGCTGACCGTCCACCTGTGCCGGACGCTCTTCCCGGAGGCCGCGGTGCGGGTGACCGGGTTTTCCATCGTCGACGAGCCGGAGCAGACCTCGTTCCGGCACGCCTGGGGTGAAGACGTGCAGGTGACCGGTGACCACCGGTTGCGCGCCGAGTCCGCGTTGCTGCGTTCCTGGCGGGACGCCGGCCGAATCGAGGTGGTGGCGTGAACGCCGCGAAGAAACTGGCCAAGGCCGCCGGGTTCCCGGTGTGGAAGCGGCTGCGGTGGCGGGTCGAGCAGGTCACCGACGAGCGGTTCGGACCGCGGTTCGACCACCTGCACGCCGAGCTGGAGGGCGTGCGCGGCGAACTGCGCGCGCTGGCAGGCCGGTGCGACGAGCTGCACGGACACCACCAGTGGCACGACGACGAACTGCGCCGCCTGGCCGCGCACGTGGCCGGGCTGGACAGCCGCCTGGCCGGGCTGGAGCGCCCGGACGTCGACGACGGTGAGCCGAAGTCGGCCGTCGAGGAGGTCCGCGCCGAGCACGCGCGCGTCCGGGCGCGGTTGTCCGCGGTGGCCCGGTACGAGGAACGTCTCGCGCGGCTGGAAGAGGCGCTGTCCGTCCGCGCCGGCCGAACGGGGGAGTAGATGACGACCGTCGCACCCGCTGCCACCGAGCTTCGCCGCAGGCCCATCCGTGGCTGGGTGTGGGCCGGGGTCGCGGCACTCCCGGTGGCCCTGACCGCGGCGTGGATCGGGCTCGGCCACGACATCCGGTACGTCCTCGGCGGGATGTGGGCGGCCGGCGGTTCGACCGACGTGTTCGTGCACCGGCCGCTGGCCTACCGCTGGCTGCTGGACGGTCTCGGCGTGGTCGACGTCGGTTCGGTCGGCGTCGGGGAGGGCCTGGTCCGGCTGGTCGCGCTGGCGTTCGTGGCGGGCGCGGCCTGGTGGCTGCGGGCCGGGTTGCGGCGCTCGTTGCCGTCCGGTGAGGCTTCGGCGGTCGCCGCGGCCGTGGGGCTGGCGTTCGCGCTGGCGCCGAACGGGGACTTCCTGCAGCCCGAGTGGGTCGCGGCGGTCCTCGCGGTGGCGGCGATCGGAGCCGCGCTGACGCCGTCCACGGTGCTGCTCGGCGGGCTCCTGCTGGCGGTGTCCGTGCTGGTCGGGTACACGACGCTGCCGACGGCGTTGATCGCGGTGGGCGTCGTCGCGGTGCTCGACCGGCGCCGCGCGCTGGTCGCGGCCGCCACGGCGGTGGTGTCCGGGGGAGCGCTGTTCGGGCTGAGCCTGCTCGCGCCGCGCGAGTGGCGGTGGCTGCTCGACGGGTCCGCGCTGAACGACGGTGTCACGCGGGACCTCGGTCAGCTGGTCGAGTTCGCGGCGAACGAGGCGATGCTCGTGCCGATGGTCGCGCTGCTGCCGGCGAGTCTGGTCGTGCTGCTGCGGGTGTCGCGACGGCGGGTGGCGTGGCTCGTGCTGGTGGTGCTGGCCGTCGCGGTGGTGCTGGGCGCGGCGTTCGTCCAGGGCGAGTGGTTCCAGTACCACGCGGCCGCGCTGGTCCCGCTGGCCGCGGGCCTGTGGGCGCTGGCGGTGGCGCGCTGGACGCTGACCCACGGGCGTCCGCCGTGGGCGCTGGTCACCGCGACCGTCGTGATCCTCTTCGCCGCGCGGGTGTTCCTCGGGGCGTCGTTCGACTGGCGGTCACAGCACGGCACGCTCGCGTACGGGACGCTGGGCGGTCTGATCGTGTTGGCGGGCCTCGCCTGCGCCGTCGAGCCGGGCCGCGACGGGCGGCAGCTGCTGTCGGTGCCGGTGCTGGTCGGGCTGCTCGCGCTGGCGGTGCCGATCCTGCCGACCTCGCCGTACTCGTTCGACGGGGTCGACGCCGAGTACACGAACGCCGGCCGCGTCGCGATCGAGCACAAGTTCACCGACGAACTGGCCATGGTGCGGGACCGGATCGGCGCGGACACCCCGGTCGTCTACCTGGCCTTCGGCGACATCGCGTACTTCCTCGGCAACCCGACGCCGTGCGCCTACCCGTCACCGGCGTACCTGCGGAGCGACCTGCGCGACACGGCCGGTTACCGGGAGAACCTGGCCTGTCTGTCCGATCCGTCCGTGCGGTACCTGGTGCTGCAACCATCCTGGTTCGACGCCGCCCTGCCCCCGACGGTCACCGCTCGCTTCGACTGCACCCGGGCGATCACCACGGACGACATCCTGGCCTGCCCCACCCGCCCCTGACCAGCGCGAGTCCCACCTTCCGGCGCGCGAGTCCTACGTTCCGGCGCGCACCGGCGCCGCTCAGCCGCCTACAGGTACTGGCCGGTCCCGCTGATTCCCGGCTGCGGGCCTTCCTGGCCACCACGCCCGGCGGGCAGCCCGCGGCGCATCTGCTCCAGCTGCACCCGCGCCGCCATCTGCTGCGCGAACAGCGCCGTCTGGATGCCGTGGAACAGCCCCTCCAGCCAGCCGACCAGCTGGGCCTGCGCGATCCGCAGCTCGGCGTCGGACGGGGTGGTGCCGTCGGTGAAGGGCCGCACCAGGCGTTCGAGCTCGTCCTGCAGCTCCGGCGCCAGCGCCTGCTCCAGCTCCTTGATCGAGGTCTGGTGGATCTCACGGACCCGGTCGCGGCTGGCGTCGTCGAGCGGTGCGGCCCGCACCTCCTCCAGCAGCTGCTTGATCATCGTGCCGATCCGCATGACCTTCGCCGGCTCTTCGACGAGGTCACCGACCGACTCCTGGTGTTCGTCGTCCTCACTCGGGATCCGGGCCGTGCCCACGGGGGAGCCGTCGGGGCCCACCACGACCACGCGGTGCGGCTGCTCGTCGGGCGAGGGCGACTCGGAAAACTTCGGCTCCGTCATTGCTCCATCCTGGCTGGCTCGGTGACCGGTCCCAGCCTAGCGGTCGGGGACGCTCGTGGTCGGCGACAGCCCAACCCCGGACGCACCGCGAAACTACCCCTCCGTACGGTGTTGTCCATGGCGTTCGACGTCGCTCGAATTCGTGGGTTGTTCCCCGCGCTGGGTGACGGCTGGATCCACTTCGACGGCCCGACCGGCATGCTGGTACCCGAACAGGTGGCCTCGGCCGTGTCGACGGCGATGCGTGCCCCGGTTTCCGGCCCGGGTGGCGCGTTCCCGGCGTCCCAGCGCGCGGAGAGCATCGTCACCGCGGCCCGGCGTGCGGTGGCCGATCTGGTCGGTGCCGATCCGGCCGGTGTCGTGCTCGGCCCGAGCGCGGCCGTCCTGCTGCGTCGACTTGTCGACTCGATGTCGGAGCGCTGGACGCTGGGCGACGAAGTGGTGGTTTCGCGCCTCGACGAACAACCCAACATCGCGCCGTGGCAGCACGCCGCGAAGCGTGTCGGCGCGGTCACGCGCTGGGCCGAGATCGATATCGAGACCTGCGAGCTGCCCGCCTGGCAGTACGAGAACCTCGTCAACGCCCGCACGAAGGCGGTCGCCGTGACCGCGGCGTCCGGGTCCGTCGGGACCCGCCCGGACGTGCCGACGGTCGCCGAGTTCGCCAAGCGTGTCGGGGCGCTCGTCGTGGTCGACGCCACCGCCGCGGCCCCGTTCCTCTCGCTCGACCTGAACGCGCTCGGCGCCGACGTGCTCGTGGTGTCCGCGCAGGCGTGGGGCGGCCCGGCGGTGGGCGCGCTGGTGTTCCGCGACCCCGACCTGCTGGAACGGCTGCCGTCCACCTCGCTCGACCCGAACGCGCGTGGCCCGGCGCGCCTGGAGCTGGGGCCGCACGCGTACCCGCTGCTCGCCGGGCTCGTCGCGTCGATCGACTTCCTCGCGGGGCTCGATGACGCCGCCACCGGGTCCCGCCGCGAGCGGCTGGTGACGTCGCTGGGGTCGGCGAAGTCCTACCACGCGGGCCTGCTGGCGCAGCTCAGCACGGAGTTGCGTGCGCTGCCGCACGTCATGGTCATCGGCGACGCGATGCGCCGCGTCCCGGCGCTCGCGTTCACCGTCATGGGCAAGAAGGCACCCGAGATCGCGGAGTACCTGGCCTCGCAGGGGCTGTGTGCGTTCGCCGATCTGGGCACGTTCGGCGTGTTCGCCGCGCTCGGCGTCGGAGAGGTGGGCGGCGCGGTGCGGATCGCGCTCGCCCACTACTCCAACGTCTTCGAGGTCAACCAGCTGGTGCGGGTGCTGGAAGAGCTGCGTTAGCCGCGGGCGGCGAGCAGCACCTTGCCGAACACGCCGCCCTCTTCGAGCGCGCGGTGCGCGTCGGCGGCCTCCGCCATCGGCACGACCTGCCCGATGATCGGCCGGACGGTGCCCTCCGCGACGAGCGGCCACAGACGCGCGCGTACATCGGCGACGATGCGGGCCTTGTCGTCCACCGGGCGGGCGCGCAGGGTGGTGCCCGCGACGCTGGCGCGCTTGCCCATCAGCTTGCCGATGTTCAGCTCACCCTTGACGCCGCCCTGCATGCCGATGATCGTCACCCGGCCGCCGGTCTTCAACGCGGTGACGTTGCGGTCCAGGTATTTCGCGCCCATGTTGTCGAGGATGACGTCGGCGCCGCCGGTTTCGTCCCGAAGGACCTCGACGAAGTCCTGCTCCTTGTAGTTGATCGTGATGTCCGCGCCGAGCTGGCGGCAGCGGTCGAGCCGTTCGGCGGATCCGGCGGTCACCGCGACCGTCGCGCCCAGAGCCTTGCCGACCTGGATCGCGTGGGTGCCGATGCCGCCGGCGCCGCCGTGCACGAGCAGCACTTCACCTTCGGCCAGGTTCGCGTGCATGACGATGTTCGACCAGACGGTGCAGGCGACCTCGGGCAGTCCGGCGGAGGTGATCAGGTCGATCTCGCCGGGGACGGGAAGCAGCTGGCCCGCGGGCACGACGACGCGCTCGGCGTAGCCACCGCCGGCCAGGAGCGCGCAGACTTCGTCGCCGACCTGCCAGCCCTCGACGCCCTCGCCGAGTTCGGCGACCGTGCCCGAGCATTCGAGGCCGAGGATGTCGCTCGCTCCGGGTGGTGGCGGGTAGTTGCCCTGGCGCTGCAGCAGATCCGCCCGGTTGACCGCGCTCGCGGCGACGTCGAGGAGGACTTCCCCGGGGCCGGGCCGCGGGTCGGGGACCTCCGCCCATTCCAGGTTGTCCGGGCCGCCGGGTTCACGGAGCTTGATCGCATGCATGGTCCCGACCCTATTGCCGGGGTGATGCGAACGCACGCTTGACCTCGGGGGCGATCCGGGACAGCTGACTGCTCATGCCACTCCGGCCGCGCCGCGGGCACCGAGGGCCAGGCCGCCCCGGCGGACGACATCGCCGGGAAGCTGAACGCCGCGGGTTATGCCGTGACGCGGCGGGAGTTCCCGCTCGTGTTCACGGAGACGATCGAGGAGAAGCTGACGGTCGGCGCGGCCGGGGTGCCGATCACCGTCATGGTGTATTCGACATCGAAGGGCGGGGCCACGGCCCCGCTGGCGGTGGTGCCGGCGCTGGGTGGTGTGGCGTCGGACTTCGCCGATGTGGCGGGCAAGATCGCGGTGGTGCGGCGCGGTTCCTGTTCATTCGGGCAGAAGGCTGCCACCCAGCGGCTGCCGGTTGGCGTCAGTTCGACGAGGTTCCCTTTCGCATGGGTGCCATTGACTGCCCCGTAGATTTCGGTGCGTATCAGCACCGCTGTCTGCCCCACAAGATTCCCACTCGCACAGTTACCACTGGCGCCCACGGCAGGTTGCCGCTCGTGCGGGTGTGGCTGGCTGCCGCGTGAGGTTCCCGCTCGTGCGGGTGTGGCTGGCTGCCGCGCGAGGTTCCCGCTCGTGCGGGTGTGGCTGGCTGCCGCGCGAGATTCCCAGTCGTGCAGCCGCGGCTGGCGCCCACGGCAGGTTGCCGCTCGTGCGGGTACCACTGGCTCCCGCATGAGATTCCCATCCATGGAGCCCTGTGACTGGCATCCACACGAGGTTCCCGCTCGTGCAGGCGCAACGGGCTCCCACACGAGGTTCCCACTCGCGCAGCCGCCACCGGCACCCACACCAAGTTCCCACTCGCGCGGGCACCACCGACCACCGCGCGAAGAACCCGCTCGTGCGGTGGCCACCGCACTCGGGATCAACCCAAGTTGTTGGTACCGAACGTGTCGCATCGAGCGGGATCCCCGGTCGAGAAGCCGGTCGTGAACCACCGCTCCCGCTGAGCCGAAGTCCCGTGCGTGAACTGGGATTCGTCGACCTGACCGCCGCCGAGGTTGGACTGGATGTAGTCGTCTCCGATGCGGGACGCGGTATCCAGAGCCCGGTCGATGTCGTCCTGTGTCACTTCGGTGATGAGCGGCCGTCCGGTCGAGGACGGCGTGGTCGTCGCGTGGTTGGCCCACACACCGGCATAGCAGTCGGCCTGCAGTTCGAGCCTGACGGAGCCGGAAGCAGGCCCCGTCTCGTTGCCCACGCGGCGCGAGGTCCCCAGCTGGTTCTGCACGTGGTGCCCGTACTCGTGCGCGAGCACGTACGCCTCGGCGAAAGTTCCGCCCTCCGCGCCGAACCGCGTCCGCAACTCGTCGTAGAACGACAAATCGATGTAGACCTCGGAGTCGGCCGGGCAGTAGAACGGGCCGACGTCGGAGGTCGCGCCGCCGCAGCCGGTGCGCACCCCGCCGCTGAAGAAGTTCGTCTGCGCGGTCCGGTAGGTGCGGCCGGAGCGGGCGAACTGGTCGCTCCAGTAGTCCTGGATCGAGTTCACGATCGCGACGATCGCGCAGTCGTGGTTGGAGTTGGCGTCCGCGCCGGTGCGGCACTCCTGCGCGAGCGAGCCGTTGCTGACCTGCTCGCCGGAGCCGAGTTGTCCCAGGCCGCCCGCGTTGCTCGGGTCGACCCCGCCGATCTGGGAGAGCACGAAGTAGATGATCACGCCGACGACCCCCAGCCCGCCACCGCCGAGGGCGACCCGCCCGCCGACGCCGCCACCGCTGCCGCGGAGGTCGTCGACCTCGGACGTGTCCAGGCCGGCGCCTTCGTCAAACCTCAACCCGAACTCCCTCACACAAGCCTGGGTGCGGACCGGAAGTCCGCACCCAGGGTTACCGAGGTTGTCAATTGTAGTCAGCGGTTGGCCACCTCGCGGGCCGGCGAGTGGCTCTGCCGTGCGGACACGGAGGACCGCATCGAAGCAGGCTCGAAGTCGCCGTCGTGCGCAAGCGATGGTCGAGGCGCATCGAGATGGAAACCCGTGCTGCTCACAGTCACAGCCGGACTGGGTTCACCGCATCCCGGCTGTGGGTCCACAGCTGTATCCGGTAGTCAACCGCGAGGAACTTCTCGTCATTGAACCACCTGGCCCTCTCCCGGCGGACGGCTCGACGGGCCACGCCCGGGTAGCGCGTCCCCGGACCGGTGACCGATCCGCCGTTGCCCTCAGTGTGCGCCCGACGCCGCGAATCCTCAACCGAGGCGCCGTCCCTCATTGGTTGGTAATCGTGTCCCGGGGCTACTGTTCGGTACATGAGTGAAGTGCGCTGGCTGACGGACACGGAGATGTCGGCTTGGCGGTCCTACGTCGTCGCCACGCTGCGGCTCCGCCAGCGGCTGCACCGCGAACTGGCCGCCGCGCACGACATTTCGCTCACCGACTACGAGGTGCTGGTGTGCCTCGAAATGGCGCCGGAGAACCGGATGCGGATGTCGGAACTGGCGACCACCATGGGTTCCACGAAGAGTCGCCTGTCGCACCAGATCGGGCGCATGGAGGCGGCGGGCCTGGCCCGGCGCGCCCCCGACCCGGACGACAAGCGCGGTGTGGTGGCCGAGCTGACCCCCGGCGGCGAAGCCCTGCTGAAGGAAGCCGCCCCCACGCACGTCGACGGTGTGCGAACCCACCTGATCGACCTGATGACCCCCGACGAGCAGGCGGTGCTCGCGAAGGCGTTCTCCCGGGTGCTCGAACACCTCGACGGCCTGCCGGGCTGAGCCGCTACCCTGAGCCCCAGGGAAGCGTGGCAGAGCGGCCGAATGCACTCGCCTTGAAAGCGAGCGTCGGGCAACCGACCGGGGGTTCAAATCCCTCCGCTTCCGCCGAAGGGGCCTGGCCAGCGCGGATCCGGCCCCTCACGTACTCGCCCGAGTACGTCACCGGGCGAGCACAGCGCTTCCAGCGCGCTCGCTTGGTGACATTTCGACATCAAGGTGCAGAACATGACGGGCGACTACGCGCCGGGGCTCTGGGGCGTAGTCGCGCGTCACAACCGCTGGACTGTCGCCTCCGGCGGAGGTTGGATCGTCGTGGGGTCTTTTCGGATGTCGTAGATGCGCTCGTGACACGTGGTGAGGAGTGCCAGGTCTTCGTCGGTGAAGCCGATTGCTGAGCTGCGGTTCTTCAGGTATCGGAGCAACTCGTGCAGTGGCCAGAAGAGTCTATCTGTGTACCGGTTGAAGGTTCTGCCCGATTTTGCTGTGTATGCCAGTGACATCTCTGTCCAAGAATCGCTGTCGAAGCGGCGCACGATCTCGATGCCCAGATCGAGATCGCCGAGCCGGTCCTTCTCGGGATCCAGGTAGCTGCCGAAGACGTCGAGTCGAGTAACCGCGAGAATTCTGTCTGGATCGGCGTTGTAGCTCGCGGCGCGGTCGATCACGCCGCGCAGTAGACGCTCGGCGGTGCTCCTCGTGATCGGTTTGGTGAGGGATGCGTTGGCCAACGCGTTCCCCGCAACTGTTGTCACCCATCCCCGCATGTGTTCAGTCGCGTCGAGGGGTTCGAGCAATCCCGCCGCGCAACAAGCCGCGACGAACCGGAGAGCCGTCGTTTCCTCCGTTCCGAGTGTTGCGCAGCGGGTCCGCCACCGCGCTCTCCGTGGCGGTAAGCGCGCGCGAGCTCACGGGCGTCCGATGCGGGAAGTCCTTCTATCACCTGGTCGAGGGTGAGGGCGCATGGGTGTCGCTCCTGGGGATTGGGGTGAACGGCACGAAATTGATCGTGGTTCAACCACCCGGTGCTCCACGCGGCACGGATTCATTTCGCCGGTCGCCAGAGCAGCGCCACCCCGTGGCCCGGCAGCAGCCAGGACCGCACGTCCAGTTCGCTCAACTCCTCCGGTCTCAGCCACCGCGCGGAAGCCGTGTTCGAGCGGAACGTGAACGGCACCACCCGGAATTCGTAGGCGCCGCCGCCGTCGATGTCCAGGCCCTTCGTGGACATCGAAATGCGTTCCACGTAGCAGGGGTAGGACGCCTGCCAGTAGCAGTATCCGTCGTCGATGCGTTGCAGCGCCGTCGCTCGCAGGGAGAGGCGTTCGATCGCGCTGACGGAATGGTCGTCGCCCGCGATGTCGGACAGGTCGCATTCGAAGATGCGCAGGTCGGACAGGTAGTCGAGGGTGTTCTGGCGGGGCAGGTGGCCCAGGTTGGTGCGGAAGAAGGTCAGGTAGTCGGCCCACTGCTGGTACTTGACCTCCCGCAGCTCCACCTTCCCGGACGCCGCGACCTGGTGCCGTCCCAGGTGGTCGAGGTAGTCGATGCTGATGCGCACGGACGGGAGCATGTCTTCGACCGAACTTTCGAACAGCGAGCTGTCCGGCACGAACCACGTCTCGAACAGCGGCAGCTGACAGCCCGCGCTGATCGAGTCCCGCAACAGCGCGTTGCAGGTGGCGAAGATGATGAACCGGTCGACCGGCACGTTCTTCTTGAAGCTGTACGTGGCCGCGGTCGTCAGGTGGTAGATGTCGTGGTCCACCGCGCTCAGCTCGAACGTCACCCCGGTGTGCGTGCTGATCGTCAGGTCACCGCCGAGCGGGCGCAGTCCCTCCCCGCCCAGGACACCGGTCACCACCTCGCGGTTCGCGTCGTTGTCGCCGTAGATCGAGTGCAGGAAGGTTTCCATGACCTGCTGGGGGAGCAGCGCCTCGACGATCCGCGGCCCGGAGATCCGCGCCAGCTCGGTCACCAGCCACGGGTGCACGAACAACTCGTAGCCGCCGATCCCGCAACCCACCACGATGACCAGGGGGAACGCCGCCTCCAGCACGTCGTGGACCGCGGTGGGCCATCCGGGCGCGGCCTGCCACGACACGACCGTGAGCAGGGCGGCCACTCCGGCGACCACGAACGCGACGGCGACGCGGACGACGCCCGGACGGGGCTTGGGACGCGCACCGGCCCCAGGCCGCTGTTTTTCCGCAGCTGTCACAGCCTCTCCGCCCGGTTCGCGAGAACCCATGATCGTCGGAGGGGCTGCGGCGGCGAAAGCGGCCGATAGGCTTAATTCACTCCCGGTGCCAGTGCGGCTCGTCCTCCAGCGCGTAGGTGGTGAGCGTCGCGCGTTCGCCGGGAGGCGTCCCGGTCTGCGCGGCGAGGTCGTTGTACAGGCCGAGCAGGTGGGTGGCCATGGCCGCGCGGGCGCCGCCCTCGTCGCGGCGCTTGAGGAACCATGTGACCTGGTTGTGGTCGTTCGCGGACCGGACGTGCACCTCCGAGCTGCCGTAGCTGTTGCGCCGGTGCCCGCGCAGCTGGGGTACGAGCGACCGGTAGAGCTGGTCCAGCAGTTCGTTGTGGCTCGCGCGCACGACCGCGGCGTGGAAGTCCTCGTCGGACTGCAGCAGCTCGTCCTTGTCGGCGATCGACGCGGACTGGTGCAGCTTCGCCAGTTTCGCGATGTCGTCGAGTTCGCCCTGGGTCGCACGCGTCGCGGCCAGGCTGGCCGCGGTCGTTTCCAGGGCGATCCGGACCTCCATCAGGTCGGCGTCACCTACGCGCCGGTCGAACACCAGCGGCTCGTCCTGTTCGGACAGGTCCGTCGACCGGACGTACCAGCCGCGGCCCCGCATCACCTCGACGACACCCTGCAGCTGAAGCCGCTGCAGCGCGGTGCGCAGCGAACTGCGTGCCACCGCCATGCGCTGGGCCAGTTCCGGTTCCGTCGGCAGCCGGTCGCCGGCCTTGAACCTGCCGCCCCTGATGAGCGACCTGATCTTGTCCTCGATCAGTTCGGGCAGCGGTTTGCGGGTGTTCGGTGAGAGAGCCCAGCTCTCGTCATCCATCGTCGACCTCTCAAGCTCTTGGGATCCCCGAGCTTCCGAGAAGAGTAAGGCAAGCTGATGCCAGACGCAAGTTGTCTGTCATATGGAGTTCCTTGACAGACAACCGACAGCCAGGAGATCCTGAAGTCGCCGAATTCGGGTGAGCGGGCGGGCCCACCTGGCCCGACGGCCGCCTCGGCCAGTGAGGAGGTGTCGCAATGACCTCGGAGACTGTGTTCGCTGTGATTTTCTTGGTCGCGCTCGGAGTGACCATCATCGGGTGGCGGACCGTCATCGTCATGACGGTGACGGCCGGCTTCGTTCTGGCGGTTCTGGGTTTCGTTCAGATCGTCTCGTTCCTCGGCACCGGCGCTTAAGAGCGAGATCGCGGGGGCGGCGAGCGTCTGTTGTCTGACAGCCGCCCCCGATGTGGGGGGCTTGCGGCCGAGTTGTACTCTCGCGCGGTCCAAGGCTGTTCCCTCCTCAGCGGAAGAAGCCGCGTTCGGATGCATTCCAGACCTGCCTGGCCGGATGCCACCGCCGTGCATGCCGCATTGGCCCCTGCCCATGCGGTCGTGGAAGAACGTCGCGCGCTGTACCGGATGGCTCTCGACCTGCTCCAGCCCGGCCACGAGCGGATTCCGGCGGAACAGCTCGACAACCCCCTGTTCCGGTTCCGGATCGGCGAGGCGCTGGCCGGCCGTCTTCCCTTCGTCGCGGCTGACGACGACCTCGGTGGTGTCACGACCGCGGTGCCAGCCGGATCGTCGACGCTCGCGGTCGCCACCGGCGCCGGTGCGCACGATCTGCTGGCCGAAGCTCTGCGGATCATCCACGCGCAGAGCCGGTCCGCCGGTGCGCCGCCGCGGTTGCTGACCGGTGACGACGAAGCACTGGCCACGGTCGCGGCGGGGGTGGACAAGGTGCGCGAGGTCAGCCCCGCGCTGGCCGACGACCTGCTCGCCCACGTCAGCCTGCTCGTGGTCCTCGATCCGGCGACCTCCGGCGGGCTGGTTTCGGCCTCGTCGCGGCTGTTCCCCGGCCTCGTCCTGATCGACCGTCCGGCCTCGCCCTACGACGTCGCCGAGGCGATCATCCACGAGGGCGCCCACCAGAAACTGTTCGACTTCGCGATCACGCGGCCGTTCCTCGGCGCCGACATCGCGGAGGGCCGGGTCTTCCGCCCGTCCTGGTCGTCCGGGGTCTGGCCGGTGGAGCAGGTCCTGGCCGCGTTCCACGCCTATTCCTGCCTGGCCCAGTTCGCCGGAGACGTCGCGCGACGCGGCGAAACCGCGGAACTGGGCCCGGATTCGCTGCTTTCCCACGCACGCGAGCGCGCCACCGAAATCGGCACCTGGCTCGCCGGTGAAGAAGACACGCTGGAAATCGACGCCCAGTGGCTTCTGCACACCTTGTTGTGTGATGGGAATGGACCCGAAGAACCCACTCCCGTCACCCGTCCGGTGCAGGCGGGCCGCTACGTGCTGGATCCGCTGGTGCGGATGACCCGGATGGAGGCCACCGGCCGGGTGCTCGTCGGCCGTCCCGGCGACACCCCGGAACTGCACTGGCTGGACGGGAAGGCCGCCGAACTCACGATCCGGCTTAGGGAGGCCCCTTTCGGGTTATCCCTGTCGGAGATCGGAGCCGAACTGTCGGCAGTGCTCGGTGGGCTGGTGGACGCGACCTTGGTTCGTGCCGCACCGGCAGGCGGAGTACTGTCCTCTTCGGACGGATCATTCACCTCGGAAGGAAACTGATGTCAGTCCAGTGGGACCCTCGCCGGAGCCAGGACAGCCGGCCCGGTGAAACGATGGTGCCCCGCCCGGAGAACGGGAATCTCTCCCCGAATCCGGGCCTCGCCCGTCAACCTCATGGTCAGCCGATCACCCGGGTGGATTTCTTCCGCCGCATGCCGACCGGTGGCACCGCCTACCTCAAGCCCGCCGACTCCACCGACGCCTGAAACGGCCGGGCTCGTCAATCCAGGCGAGCCCACAGCCTCGTCAGATCGTGCCGTTCGCCATCGCTTCGCAGCTGCGCACCACGACTGCCGCGGCTTGACGCTCCCCAGCGCTCAACTCCGGGTTCTCCGCCTGGTCGCGCCATCGCCGCACGGCGAGCAGGACCGGTTCGGTGCCCAGCCGCTCGGCCCGTGAGGTTCCCGAAGCGCCGACCAACCGCAGCGCGTCAGTCTTCAGTTCCGCCGGAAAATGCGTCCGCCCGGTTCGCAGCGCGGCCACCAGCCGCAGCTCCCGGAAATCGTGGGCGCCGGCCAGCAACCGTTCCAGCTCCGCCGCCAGAGGTGCCGCGGCCGGGCGCGGTTCCATGCGCAGCACCACTTCCAGCCCGATCAACGCGGAGCGGGCCTTCAACACGTCCCGTCGCGCCACGAAGCAGCCGTCGATCGCGTCGCGGAGGTCCGCCAATCCGCTGCGGGGCACCAGCTGCCCGGCCAGCGCGGGCAGCGTGTCCGCGTCGCGTCGGATGAGTGTCAGTGCCAGCCGCACGCCGAACAGGCCGAAGCGGCCGAGCAGAGCCGCGCGGTCGGCGGCGGTGACCGGGGCGGGAAACTCCTCGGCCACGAACCGGTCCGTGGAGAGCATCCGGGGCTCCAGTTCGGTTCGCGACACCGCGGCCAGCGTCCGCAACGTCTCGAACTCCGGTTCCGTCAGGGTGCGTCCCGCCGCGGCGAGCAGCCCGGCCACCGGGACGACGTCCTGGCACAGGCCACGCACGTCCGGCGCCACCCGGTACCGGCGCGCGACCTGGCGGGCCGAGATGACCGCGTCGACCCGGCCGCCGCCCAGTTCGTCCGCCCGCGACAGCACGACGAGCGCGTTCACGGCCGTCGCGCGGGCAACGGGATGGTCCTGCAGCGTGTGCAGGAATTCGAGGTTCGCCTCGGACGGACGTCGCACGAGGTGCAGCACGGCGTCGGCGTCCATGCAGATCCCCTCGATGGTGCTGGGCGCCGCGCCGCCGTCGATCGCGGGCGTGTCCATCACCATCAGCTCGTCCTGTGACCGCCCGGGCGAGGTCCGCAACCACGTCATCTCGCCCTGCCCCGGCTCTCCGGCGAGCGCGGTGACCAGCGTCGACCGCCCCGATCCGCGCGGGCCCACCACCGCGAGCCGCAGCGGATCGTCGAACCGGGTCAGCTGGCGCTGCAGCCAGCTCGTCGCGCGCGGGCTGTCCTGGTAGACGTCGACGGCCTCCGCCAGCAGCGCCCGCGTCCTCGGGGCCAGGCTCACGCGGTGATCCCCCGCTGGGCGGGCAGCTGCGCGGCCAGTGCCTGCGCGCGGCGCCGCAGGACGTTCAGTTCGTCCATCATCCGCCGGATCTCGTTGGCCCGCACCGTCCGCCGCGTCGTGTCGTCGTCGATGGCCTGCTTGTACGTCTTCGCCGTCGCGGTGATCTCACCGCGTAGTTCGTCGGCGATCCCGTTGAGACGGTCGCGCAGCGCGCGGTGGATCTGCCGCGCGGTGTCCTTGCTGTGCTTGCCGTAGCGCAGGAAGAAGTCGTCGACGTAGCGATGTGCCGCGGTCTTGGCGGTGTGCTGGCGCCGCTTGAGACGGTTGCCGCGCTCCTCGAACACGCTCTTCGCGCCGAAGGCGGCACCGGCGCCGAGCGAGATCGGGTTGATCAGCGGCAGGCCGGCGATCGTCGTCGCGAGACCGAACATCAGCAGACCGCTGTAGGACCCGCGCATGCCGACGAACAGCTTCTGTCCGACGCCGAACCGTTCCACGCGCGGCATCCGCAGGTCGCCGACCGCGTCACCGGGCACCTCGCGCGCCAGTGCATCCGGGAACGCGTCCTCGCGATGCGGGGCGACCTGCCGCGCGATCTTGCGGGCGATCCACTCGAACCGGTCGAGCAGCCATTCGGAGTTCGTCTCGGCGACCGTGGTCAGGTTCTCCCGCAACCACTCCTCGAACTCGCCCCACGTCTTCGCCGGATCGGCTGCCTCGAAGTACTCGTCGACCTCGGTGAGAATCTTGCGGGTGCGATCGCGCAGGTCGAACTCGACGTCCGAGATCAGGTCGGACACCTCGTCGGACAGCAGGGTCTGCCAGCGGTTCGCGTCACGCTGCAGCTTCTCCAGGCGGCGCCCGGCGGCGTGCCAGCGCGCGACGGTGTCGCCGTTGTCCGCCTGTTGCGTCGCCGCGAACTCCTCGTGCAGCGAGTGCTGCAGCGCCTCGACCATGGTCGTGCTCAGCGCCGCGACCGACCGGCGGGCGAGCAGATCCGCCTGGCCGGGCAGATCGCGGTGCAGGCACCGGACCAGCTCGCCGAACCCGGACTCGGCGTTCAGCGCCTGGTCGCCGCTGCGGGCCGCGGCCAGCCTCAGCGCCGCGGACACGGGGATGAGCGACGCCATCAGACCGCGCTGGTCGAGCCGCATGCGGTTGCGCCGAGCCACCGCACGCCAGCCCGGCACCAGGTCGATCTTGGTGAGCACCACCAGCACCGTCGGGCACAGCCGGACGACCTGTTCGAGCAGCTGGATCTCCGACGTCGACATCTCACTGGTCGCGTCGGTGGTCATCAGCACGGCGTCGGCCGAGTCGACGGTCTCGATCGCCGCCGTGGCGGGTGTGTCGACCAGCGCGAGCCCGTCCGACAGCAGGGCGCGCGGCAGGCCGACCTCCGCGCGCACGACCGGCTGACCGCTCACCGCGACCGCGGCCCGGTTGGCCGCACTGGTGACCGACTCGACCGCGACCTGCCGGGGCGCCGGACCTTCGATCGCCCGCGCACCGGCCGTCACGACGGTGGCGGTGGGACTCTCGGCGTGCGCCACGACGGCGGGAACAGTGGTCGTCGCGTCCTCGCCCACCGCGCACACCGGCGCGTTGACCAGCGCGTTCACCAGCTGGCTCTTGCCCTGCCCGCTCTCGCCGATGACGACGACCCGCAGCTTCTCGTCGAGCAGCTGCGCTCTGCGCCTGCGGATCCGGTCCACGAGGTCCGGACGCCGTTGGGTGGCGCAAACCTGGGCGGTTTCGTCCAGTACGTCGAGCCAGGGCGGTGCCATCACGCGGTGGAGTGTGCCGTGTCGTGACCAAAACGTGAAGCGGCGGGGTCCGTTCTGAGACGAACCCCGCCGCTTCATCGGTGAGTGGTAGCCGCGCCGTTGCGGCTACCGGTCAGTGACCGAGGGGAAGGTCCCCGGGAAGGTTGCCGAGGTCGGCGGCCTCGGGCAGCGGCGCGTGGTTGAGCGGGCCGATCGCGTCGGTCAGCGGGCTGTCGGTCACGGACACGACCTCCTTGACCGGGTCGGTGCCCAGCGCGTGCTCGACGTGCTCGGTGACCTCGGGCAGCGGGTTCGCGACCGGCAGGTGCGGCAGCGACTGCGGCAGGTCCGCGTGGCCGTGCACCGGCAGGTCCGCGGGCACCTCGGCCGGGATCTCGGCCGGGACGTCGGCGGGCAGGACCGAGGGCACACCGGGAGCGGCGGGCAGGTCCGCACCCAGCTCCGCGGCCAGGTGACCGCCGTCGGACACCGTGGTGCCCGTCTGCACGCCGGCGTCGGACACGGCCGAGCCCAGCTCGGTGTTGCCCTGGGTCAGGTACTCGCCGAGGGTGGCCGAGGTCTGGGCGATCTTGCTGCCCACCAGGTCACCGCCGATCGAGACGTAGTCCGCGATCGGGCCGGCGGCGGCGGGCTCGGAGCGGCCGAGGACGTCCGAGTCGAGCGAACCGGCCAGGTCACCGGCCTCGTCGAAGCTCGGGACGTCGGCGGGCAGCCCGTCGAAGCCGACGGTGTAGGTGCCCAGCGCCGAGTCGGTGCGGGCGCCCGCGAGAACGGCGTCGTCCTCGGCGGTGATGCCCGACTGGAACGCGACGTGGTCGTTGGCGGCCGCGAGACCACCGGTGACGCCCTCGGTGCTGCCGGCGGCGCTGCCCAGGACGGAACCGGCCGGGGTGGCGGCGGTGCCGGCAGCAGCCGCGCCGTCCCGCGCGGCGGCGACCGCGGCGGCACCCTCGGCCATCTCGCCCTCGTAGGTGAGGGTGCCGGCGTAGCCGTCCGCGGAGCCTTCGCTCTCGGTGTCGATGCGGCCCACGGCCGGAACGTCCAGGTCGGGCGCGGTGAACGGCTCGTCGCCGAGGTTCGGCGCCTCGACCGGCAGCTCGCCCAGACCGTCGAAGTCCACGGGCAGGATTCCGGTGTCCGGCACGTCGTTCAGGCCGAGGGAGCCGACGACACCGGTCAGGCCGTCGGTGCCGGGCAGAGCGCTGGTGTCGAGCGGCAGCGCGCTGGTGTCCAGCGGCAGGGCGCTCGTGTCGACGGGCAGGGCGGTCAGCTCGCTCGGCACGTCGGCGCGCTCGGTGCCGACGGTCGGCAGCGACGGCAGCTCGCCGAGGGCGGGCAGCTGCACCGGGAGACCGGGCAGCGCGCCGTCGAGGCCGTCCACCTCGGGCATGGAGAGCGGCAGCTCGGGGACCTCACCGGGCTCGGGCGCGTCGAGGGGCAGCTCGACCGGCAGCTCGTCCACCGGGACGTCGACCGGCAGCGCGTCGACCGGCAGGTCGCCGATCGGCAGGTCGGCGCGGGCCGGGACGTCGGTGGGGAGCGCGTCCAGCGGCAGCGCGTCGGTGGCGGGGACCTCCAGCGGCAGGTCGCCCAGCTCGGGCAGCGCGACGGGCAGCTCGCCCAGGTCGGGCAGGACGTGCGCGGTCGGGCCGCCCAGCAGCTCGGAGGCGAGCGGCAGGGCCGAGGTGTCGACCGGCAGGTCGCCGATCGGCAGGTCGGCGCGGGCCGGGACGTCCGTGGGCAGTGCATCCAGGGGCAGTGCGTCCAGCGGCAGCGCGTCGGTGGCGACGGGCAGGCTGTCGGCGACGCCGGCCACGGCCTGCAGCTGGGCGATGGCGCCCTGCAGGTCGGTCACGTCGGTGTCCAGCGGCAGCGCGGACAGGGCGTCGGCCACGGGAGCGGGCGCGTAGTCGGCGACCAGCGGGGCCACCTCCTGAACGTCCTGCGGCGTCACGTCGCTCAAGCCGGCGACGGCGAGCGCGCTGGTCGGGTCGGCGGCGAACGCGGACCGGGCAGCCTCGTCGTTCAGCAGGTTCAGCACGAACTCGTGCAGGTTCTGGGCGGGGAGAGACAAGAAGATCTCCGCGGGTCTCGGGGGGGCGGAACGGACAAGGCGTCCAGGGTTCACCGCAGGACGCCTCGGCAGAAGCTAGTGACCGTTCCGTTATTCCGGCATCGGGGATCGGGCCGCAACCTTCCGCCACCCCGCCGGGGGTGACGGTTAGGGGATTAGGGGATGTGACCCCAATGGGCGACTTTGGTACGAAGGGGCGACCCCGTGAGTGAGGATTCAACCCCTATGCGTCACGTCCTCGGCATCGACATCGGCAGTACCGGCATCGCCGCTGCCGTGTGCCGTGACGTGGGCGAACGCTGGTCGGAGCCGGTCGTGCGCGCCCCGGTCGAGTCGGTCGTGCACGTCGCCGCGGATGCGACGGTTTCGGTCGGCTCGGAGGCGCAGCGGCAGTCCGCGGCGGAACCCGATCGGGTGGCGCGGGGATTCGCGCGCCGCGTCGGCGATGAGGTTCCGTTCCTTCTCGGTGACGAGTTGTACACGGCGGAAGCGCTCACCGCCGCCGTCATCGGGTGGGTCGTCGACCAGGCCGCCGCCGACGAGGGCGAGCCCGCCGAGCGCATCGCGGTCAGCCACCCGCCGTCGTGGGGGGTGTTCCGCCGGAAGCTGCTCCTGGACGCGCTGCGCGCGGCCGGGCTGCCGCCCGCGATCCTGCTGCCGTCACCGGTCGCCGCGGCCGAGGGCCACCTCGCGCGCGAGCGAATCGACCCGGGGACCCTGGTCGGCGTGTGCCGGATCGGCGGCGAGCACGTGGACCTGGCCGTGTTGCGGCGCGGTGCCACGACGTTCGACCTGGTCACCAGCGCCGAGCCGAGCGAGCCCTCGGCCGGGAGGATGCTCGACGACCTGCTCTTCGAGCACCTCCGGGAGCAATGGGGGGACGTGCCGCGCGCGCTGTGCACCGAGGCGAAGGCGCGGCTGTCCACGGCGCCGGAGATCGAGGCCGGACCGGCGCGGGTGACACGAGCCGAGTTCGAGCGCCTCGTGCGGCCTGCCCTGCTCGCGACGCTCGAACCGCTGCGCCGCTACGAGCGGCTGAACGCCGTCCTGCTCGTCGGTGGCACGGCCGCGATCCCTGTGCTGGCCGAGGTGGTGGCCGAACTGACCGGCTGTCGCGTGGTGACCGAGCCGGAACCGGCGAGCGCGGTAGCCCGCGGGGCGGCGCTGGTCGCGCGGCTCCACGAAGGCGCCGCGGTCGAGTCGACCGCGCTCGTGCCCAAGGTGACCGGCTTCGCCGACCTCGAACCCGACGAACCGGACGACGAACCACCCGTTCCGCCGCGGCCGCCGGTCGTGCTGACCCCGCTCGAACCGCCCCGCCGCCGGTTCGTGCCCTCCCGCCGCGGCGGCTCCCGAAGCGAGGACGACGAGTGATCCTGCTGGACGAACCCACCGAGCGGGTCTGCGCGGCGATCAAGTCCGGCAGGCTCGCGCCGGTCCGCCTGGCGATCGTGGCCCCCGGCGGCTACGGCAAGACCGCCGTGCTCGGCCACCTGGCCGGTTCGCCCGGTGTCCGGCTGGTCGACGACGCCCATCTGCTGTCCGAGGCCGAACTGTCCGAGGTGGCCCGGCACCTCGACGACGACGCGGCCGGGCTGGTCGTCGCCGCGCGACCGCACCCGCGGCCGTCCGGGCTGAACCAGGTGCTCGGCAGGCTGCACGGGCAGCTGGTGCTGCGGCCGTTCGACCGGCTCCGTACGGAGACCTTCCTGGCCAGGGCCGGTCGCGCGATGCAGGCCGAGGCCGTGCAGGCGCAGACCGCGGGGGTGCCGGGATTCGTGCGGTTGCTGGCCGCGGGTGACGGCGAGCTGCTCGCGGCGTTCCGGCACGAGCTGGACCAGGCGGGCGAGGACTCGTTGTGTCACCTGCTGGCGGCCGAAGCCGGTGCCGATCCGGACCTGCTCACGGCGCTGGGCCTGTCCCCGGCGACCACGGAGGCCGTGCGCGCCACCGGCTTCCTCGGCCCGGACGGCCGGTTGCTGCCGGTCGCGGCGCGGGCGTTGCGTGAACTGGTGCCCGCGGACCGGCGGATCGCGTTGCGGCTGCGGCTCATCCGGCGTCAGCTGGACCGCGGCGGACCGGTGCTGGGCCTGGTCCGCCCGCTGGTCGGGACCGGCGTGACCGGCGCCGACGCCGCGGCCGCGTTCGAGGTCGCCGCGACGGAGGCCACCGGGGAGCCCGCGCTGGCCGCGCGGTTGTACGAGGCCGCGGTGCGGGCCGGGCGCCCGACGGCGGCGGTCGGTTCCCGCTGGGCGGAGGCGGTCGCGCGCACCGGCGACTTCGACACCGCGCTCCAGCTGGCGGATGAGGTGATCGCCTCCGACGAGGCCGCGGACCGGGCGGAAGGGGCGCAGGTCGCGGGCGCGGCGCTGGCGCACCGTGGTCAGCTGGCACGCAGCGCGGAACTGTTCCAGTGGTCCGACACGTCCGCGGCACGCTGCTTCGCGGTGGTCGGGCTGGCCGGATCCGGGCGGCTCGCCGAGGCCGAGAAGCTGCTTGCGAAGTCCGCCGTGGACGGTCCGCCGACACTGCTGTCCGGCGCTGTTTCCTCCGCGGCGCAGGGTGTTCTGGAGTCGGTGACCGGTCAGCCAGCGGTCGCGCTGTCCACTTTGATCCGTTCGGCCGAGATGCTGGAGCCGGTGTCAGACCGTGTCCTGCTGCCGGACAGTCCGGCGGCGCTCGGCGCGCTGGTGGCGCTGCACTCCGGTGAAGCCGCGATCGCGGAACCGTTGCTGGAGCGCGCGATTTCGTCGGGGGTGCTGGTGCCGCGGCACCGGCTGCTGCTGGCGTGGATCGCGATGCTGCGAGGCGACGAGGAGGGCGCGACAGCGCAGCTGCGGTCGGCGGGTGACCAGTTGTCGCCGCGGGACTGGCTGTTCGCGGTCGGGTTGCGGGTCGGGCTGGCGCGCCGCGCGAGCGATCTGGCGGGGTTGCGGCGGATCTGGATCCAGGCGCGTGAGGCGGTGATCCGGCATCCGGTAGACCTGTTCACGTTCCTGCCGTTCGGCGAGTTCGAGGTGGCCGCGGCGCGGCTCGGGGAACGTGACCGGCTGGCACCGCACCTGCGGCAGGCGCGGGAGTTGCTGGCCGGCCTGGGGGATCCGCCGTTGTGGGCGAGCGCGCTGCACTGGAGCGGTTTGCACGCGGCAGTGATCGCCGAGCAGCCCGAGGAGGCCGCCGCACACGCCGCGGCGCTGACTGAGGCATCCTCGTCGGGACCGTACTTCGCGACGATCGCGCGCGCGGCCGAGTGCTGGCTGGAGGTGCTGGGCGGGGAGGTCGACGCGGCGGCGGTCGAGTCGGCGGCGCGTGAGCTGCACGGGGTCGGCCTGTGCTGGGACGGTGCGCGGTTGGCCGGCCAGGCGGCGATCCGGACGTCGGACCGCAAGGCGATGGTCGTGTTGCTGGACTGCGCGCGGGTGCTCCAGGGCAGGCCGGGCCGGGAAGCGGTGGAGCACGCGGGTGGCGTGCGGTTGAGCGAGCGGGAGCGGCAGGTCGCGGAGCTGGTGGTCGCCGGGTTGACGTACAAGCAGATCGGCGACCGGTTGTTCATCTCCGCGAAGACGGTCGAACACCACATGGCGCGGATGCGGCAGCGGCTCGGGTCGGGCAGTCGTGGTGAGCTGCTGGCCGAGCTGCGGGAGATCGTGCAGGTGTCGGCCTAGCGGACCACCTGGACGGTGTCCCCGGCGGACAGCGTGGAGAAGAACCTGGCCGACGCGCCGTTCGACAGGTGGATGCAGCCGTGCGAGTACTTCGACAGGCTGCCCTGGTGGAAGGCGATGCCGGGCTGGAAGAAGACCGAGTTCGGCATGGGGGCGTCGAACTCGCGGCTGTGGTAGTTCTTGACCTTCGAGGTGACGCTGAAGGTGCCGACCGGGGTCGGGTTGCTGGGCATACCGGGCATGATCTGGACCGGGCCGTAGACCACCTCGCCGTCCTCGAGCAGCCACGCTTTGCGCGCGGAGAGGTCGACGCACGCCTCGGCCGTGGCCGCGCAGGGGACGCCCGCGGAAGCTTTCCTGGTGGACGTCGTGGTCTTCTTGGTGGTGGATTTCGTGCTGGAGCTGTTGCTGGTGGTGGCGGGTGCCTCGGTGGTGGTGGACGGCGGGGCGGTCGTGGTGGTCACCGGCGCGGCGGGGGTGGTGGTGTCGGCGGCGGTGGCGGCGGTGGCGGCCACGTCCCGGACGCCCGTCGCTTGCTCGGTGGCGTTCCCGCAAGCGGTGAGCACCAGGGCGCCCATCACGGCGGCCACGATCTTCTTCACACTCACGCCGTTCCCCCAGGTCTCGTCCGTTCCCTACACGGCGATAGACGTCCCGCGGGGCGGCCCGGTTGAGCCCCGCAGGTCACGATCTTGTTGCACGAGGTTCGACCGGGATGCTCCACTCGGCCGGGATGGCCGGGATGGCCGGGATGGCCGGGATGGCCGGGATGGCCGGGATGGCCGGGATGGCCGGGTTGGCCGGGATGGCCGGGTTGGCCGGGTTGGCCGGGTTGGTCGGCGCGGTCTTTCGCGGTCGCTGAGGGCCTTTGTGGTCGCCCGATGTTGCGCGTTTCCGCTACGCGCTCGTGGTCGAGTGGCCGTTGCCGGTGATCGCTCGATCACTGCGGCCCACGGAGTCGCTGCGGCGCAGAGTTGCTGCGGCACGGCGCCACTGTGATCGCGCGGCGCTGTGATCGCGGAGCCGCTGTGGCACGGCGCGACTGTGATCGCGGAGCCGATGTGGTCACGGAGCCGATGTGGTCACGGAGCCGATGTGGTGCGGAGCCGATGTGGTGACGGAGCCGTGGGTCCGGCGTGCAACGCCGGACAGATCGAGCCCCCGAGTACTCGCTGACCGGAGCCGAGCACGCACGCTGAGGTCGTGCGCCCGCCACCCGGTCGCCCACTGCCTGTCGCAGCCCCGGCTGCTCGCGAAAGCGCCGACCGCCTGTCGTCCTGCTGATCGCCTGGCGTTGCCCGGCCGCTCACCGCTCAGCTGCTCGCCGCTGACCCGCTGTTGGCGAAAGTGCTGGCTGCCTGGTCGGCCTGGTGTTCGCCTGGGGTTGCCCGGCCGTCCGCCGCAGCCGGACTGCTCGCCACAACGCCAAGTGCCTGTCGCCCGGCCGCCCGCCTGGTCGCATCCCAGCCGCCTGTCGCGTCCCGGCCGCTCATCGCCCGGCCGCCCGCCTGTTGCCGAAAAGTGTTGGCTGCCTGTCGCCCGGCTGATTGCCCGGCATGGCGCCCGCAGCCCTGCTGATCCCCGCAGCCGGGCTGTTGGTGAAAGTGCTGGCTGCCTGGTCGTCCTGCTGATCGGCTGCCGTCGCCCGGCCGTCCGCCGCAGCCGGACTGCTCGCCACAACGCCAAGTGCCTGTCGCCCGGCTGAACGCCTGTCGCGGCCCGGCTGCCTGTCGCGGCCCGGCCGCTCATCGCCGCGCGGCCAACTACGTGCCGACGCCCGGCTGCCCGCGTGAGCGCCGACCGCTCACCGCCGGCTGCTCGCCTGCCCCGCCTGGCGCCCGGTCGGCCGCGCTGTCGAGTGTCGGCAAACACCCATCCGGCACGTCTCCAGACCGCCGACCCTGCTCGACATCAGCGGCGGCGCAGATCGGGCACCATGGACTCATGCGCTACGTCATCATCGGGGCGGGCGCGGTCGGCTCGACCGTCGCCGCTCAACTGCAACTCGCCGGTGTTCCGTCCGTGCTGATCGCTCGTGGCGAGCACGGCGCGAGGATCCGCGAGCGGGGTCTGAGGTACTTCCGGCCGTCCGGCGAGCAGCTCGTACGGATTCCGGTCGCGACCGGCGCCGCCGAGGTGGAACTCGCTCCGGACGACGTCCTGGTGGTGGCGACCAAGACCCAGAACACCGAGGAGGTACTCCAGGAATGGGCCTGGCGCCCCGCCGGTTCGGGCGTCGCCGCCGATCTGCCCGTGCTGATGTTGCAGAACGGTTTGGAGAACGAGCGCGCGGCCCTGCGCCGGTTCGCCCCGGTGTTCGGGGCGTCCCTGTGGATGCCGACGTCCTATTTGGAGCCCGGCGAGGTCAGCGCCCAGGGCGCCGAGACGTCCGGGATCCTGTGGCTGGGACAGTTCCCGTCCGGCGACGACCCTCGCCTCGAACAGATCGCCGCTGACCTGCGGACCGCGGGCTTCGGCGTCCAGATCGTGCCGGACCTGCTGCGGTGGAAGGCCGGCAAGCTGCTCGCCAACCTGGGCAACGCTGTCGACGCCTTGTTCGGGCTGGACGCGCGCGCCGCATCCTTCGGGAAGGACGTCCGCACCGAAGGTCGCCGGGTGCTGGCCGCAGCCGGCATAGATCCGGCCGACCTGCGTAAGGAGTCCGAAGTAGACACTGCCGCGGCGGACCCGGTGGAGATCCCGGGTCGTGCTCGCGGCGGCAGTTCGACCCGACAGAGCCTGGTCCGCGGCACCGGTTCGGTTGAGGGTGACTTCCTCAACGGCGAAATCGTCCTCCTGGGACGGCTGCACGGCGTGCCGACGCCACTGAACGAAGCCCTGCAACGACGACTTGCACTGGCCGCCGCCCGCGGTGAAGCCCCCGGATCCGCCGATTTCGCCGAACTCGCGCTGTCTCGTCCCCCGGTGCTGGTGAGCACGGACGAACTCCAGCGCCGGCTCGAGTCGGCCGACCCGCCGGTCTTGCTGGACGTGCGCTGGGCGCTGGGCGATCCGAATGGGCACCGTCACTTCCTTGACGGCCACCTACCGGGAGCGGTGTACGTCGACCTCGACACGGAACTCGCGGCCCCGGCCTCACCCGCGCAAGGACGACACCCGATTCCGGACGTGGAGGCCCTCCAGGCCGCGGCTCGCCGGTGGGGCATCCACGCGAATTCCACCGTCGTCGCGTACGACAACAGCGGAAACCTCGCCGCCGCCCGTGCCTGGTGGCTGTTGCGCTGGGCCGGGGTCGCGGACGTGCGGCTCCTCGACGGCGGGCTCGCCGCGTGGAACGACCGGCCACTGGAGACCGGCTTCGGACGCGTCCCGAACCCGGGCGATGTCGTCCTGGAACCCGGACACCTGCCCGTTCTCTCCATGGACGAAGCGGCCGCGTTGCCGGACCAGGGTGCGCTCCTCGACGCGCGCGCCGGGGAGCGCTACCGCGGCGAGCAGGAACCTGTGGACCCGCGAGCCGGCCACATCCCCGGTGCCGTCAGCGCACCGACCAGCGACAACCTCACCCCCGACGGTCGCTTCCGCTCGGCCGGAGAGCTCGGCACACGCTTCCGCGAGCTCGGCGCTGCCGAAGGCCCAGTCGGCGTCTACTGCGGTTCAGGTGTGACCGCGGCTCACGAAGTCGCGGCACTGGCCATCGCCGGAATCGACGCAGCCTTGTACCCCGGCTCGTGGTCCCAGTGGTCGAACCAACCCGACCGCCCGGCGGCGACCGGCCCGAAGCCCTGACGCCGGTGGCGGGCCCTGACGTCGGGGCCCGCCGCCGCCAAGCCCGCGCCGCCGCCAAGCCCGCGCCGCCGCCAAGCCCGCGCCGCCGCCAAGCCCGCGCCGCCGCCAAGCCCGCGCTGCCGCTTCGCGCTCCCGCTCCCGCTCCCGCTGCCACTTCGCGCTCCCGCTCGCGCTGCCGCTGTCGTGCTGCCCGTGCGGGGCAGTGGGGCGCCGTCGGGTACAGGTCAGGCCACGGGGCCCGCCTCGCGGCGGCCATCATGATCAGGGCGTACTCGGCCACTGACACAACACGCATTGGTCGTCCGACGCGGTTGCCGGTGGAAAGGGGCATGATGCTGTGGGATTCGAGGGCGACGTCGTCGGACCTCGCCAGCATTCGCCCGTCGTGACCTCGGTGGTCAGCCTTGCCCGTCCATGGACGACGTCACCGTCTCATGCCAGAGGCAATCACCATCCTTCCTGGTAGTTGTAGACCTATGCGCTTGCGGCCGAGCACCTCACACTGGGGAGCCTTCTCCGCCGGACTCGACGAGAACGGCGCACTCCAGGTGGCTGCCCATCCTGAGGATCCTTCCCCGTCGCCCTTGCTCGGCAACGTGCCGAGCGCGGTGACCGATCCCACCCGGATCGCCGCGCCCGCCGTCCGCCGCGGTTGGCTGGAGCGGGGACCTGGCCCAGATGCGGCACGTGGCCACGAGGACTTCGTCGAAGTCAGCTGGGACAAGGCGCTCGACCTGCTTTCGACCGAGCTTCTCCGAGTGCGGTCCGAACACGGCAACGAAGCCATCTACGGTGGCTCCTACGGCTGGGCGAGTGCCGGCCGGTTCCACCACGCCCAAAGCCAGTTGCACCGGTTCCTCAACGCCTTCGGTGGTTTCACCTCCTCTCGCAACACCTACAGCAACGGCACCAGCTCGGTGGTGCTCCCGTACATCGTCGGCAGCGCCGTGGACGCCCTGCGCAACGGTTCCAGTTGGCCGACGATCGTGGCGAACACCGAACTCCTCGTCGCCTTTGGAGGGGTGCCCGAGAAGAACGTGTTCGTCACGCCCGGCGGTGTCACCCGGCACCACACCCCGGGTTTCCTGGCGCAGCTCGCTGACCGGAACGTCGAGGTCGCCCTGATCAGTCCGCTTCGCGAGGACCTGCCGGACCGTCTCCAGGCCCGGTGGTATCCCATCCGCCCAGCAACCGACACCGCGCTTATGCTCGGGCTCGCGCACACCCTCGCCACGGAAGACCTGCACGATCGGCAGTTCCTCGATCGCTACTGCACTGGTTACGCCGAGTTCGAGCGTTACCTCCTCGGCGCCGAGGACGGCATCGCCAAGGATGCCCCCTGGGCCAGTGCCTTGACCGAGATCCCGCCCGAGGACATCGTCGCCCTCGCCCGCCGTATGGCCGTGCACCGCACGTTCATCACCGTCACCTGGTCCCTGCAACGGATCGAGCACGGTGAGCAACCCGTGTGGGCTGCGATCGCGCTGGCCGCCATGCTCGGCCAGATCGGCCTGCCCGGCGGCGGGTTCGGGCACGGGTACGGCTCGATGGGCGACACCGGCGATATCGGCCCGGACTTCCGCGTGCCGCACCTGTCACAGGGCACCAACCCTGTCCGGCAGTTCATCCCGGTGGCTCGGATCGCGGATATGCTCCTCAACCCCGGAACGCGCTACCACTACGACGGCACCGAACGCGTCTACCCCGACATCCGTCTCGTGTACTGGTCCGGAGGCAACCCCTTTCACCATCATCAGGACCTCAACCGGCTGCGGAAGGCGTTCTCCCAGCCGGACACGGTCATCGTGCACGAACCGTTCTGGACCGCCACCGCCCGGCACGCGGACATCGTGCTGCCCACCACGACCGCGCTCGAGCGCGAGGACTTCGGCTCTGGCCGCCGCGACACCCACCTCATCGCGATGCACCGTATTGCCGAGCCACATGCGCAGGCACGGGACGACTACGTGATCCTCGGTGCGGTAGCTGCCCGACTGGGCATCGAGGACCAGTTCACCGAGGGCCGCACGCCACGTGAATGGCTTGTGGATCTCTACGAGTCATGGCGGGAGCGCCTGGTGGACCAGGGCGTTGCAGTACCGTCCTTTCCGGACTTCTGGGAGGCCGGTGAATACCGGTTGCCGAACGACAGCTCCGAACGGACGCTCTGGTCGGACTTCCGTGCCAATCCGGTGGCACACCGTCTCGCGACTCCGAGCGGCAGGATCGAGATCACTTCCCAGCGAGTCGCCGCGTTCGGGTACGACGACTGTCCGGGGCACCCGGCATGGCTCGAACCCGTCGAGTGGCTCGGCGGTGAGCGTGCCCAACGCTTTCCGTTGCAGCTCATCGCCAACCAGCCGCGAACCAGGCTGCACGGGCAGCTGGACGGCGGCGCAGTCAGTCAGGGTGGGAAGGTCGCCGGCCGGGAAGCGGTTCGCCTGCATCCTCTGGACGCAAAGCCGCGCGGCATCGACGAAGGTGACGTCGTCCGGATATTCAACGACCGAGGGGCCTGTCTCGCGGGCGCCGTGCTCGCCACGGATCTTCGGCCCGGTGTGGTACAGCTTCCGACCGGCGCCTGGTTCGACCCGGTCGGTTCCCTGTGCGTGCACGGCAATCCCAATGTGCTCACCGCCGACGTACCCTCCTCCCGGCTCTCCCAGGGGTGCACCGGCCAGCACGTGCTCGTCGAAATCGAGCCTTTCGTGGGTGAGCCACCTGGTATTTCCGTGCGTCGGCCTCCGGTCCTTTCGCGCGACCGCGAAAGGTAGAACAGTGAGGTAGGGCTGATGCTGGGCATGATCGCTCCTTGACGGTTGATTGTGTTGCGCACCAGGAACTTTTGTCCTTCTGTGCACTGCTTCACGTCTCCGACCCTACACGAATATCGAAAGCTTGTTCGCACCCGATCGATCTATTTTCGAGTGCCTCCGCGAAATATCTTCCTTTTGGTAGATGGTGCTTCCGGCGTGCGTCGTGCATTCTCGGATCATCACCACACGACTGGAGGGGGACGAACATGGAGACCACGACGAGAGTCGGCCGCGGAACGGCGGCCGAGCTGGGATGGCCGGTCCCTGTTCTGGGAGCGATGTGCGCGGTTCTCGCGGGGATGCCGGCAGGAACGGTTCTTCCCACCGTCTCCGCGCTGGCGATTCTCCTTGTGGCGTTGGGTAATGCGTTGGGTCGTCGGCGGCGTCCGCGACTCGTCGAGGCGACGTCCGCCGCCGCTGCCGTGGTGTCGGTGCTGACCACCTTCCGGCAAGGTGGGGGTTCGGCGAACGGTCTGGCCGCATGGCTGCTACTCGAGACGGTGCTCCTGCTCTGCGTGCTCGTCCAGGTGGTCCGCACTGTCCCGCGGATGCGTGCACTGCTGGTGGGTGGTGCGGTCACAGCCGCGGTCGTGCTGGCGCCGTTGAGGCTCACCGCTGGTGCCAGAGCGTCTCCCCAAGCGGCTGACGTCGGCGCGTGGTGCTTTTGCTGGAGTCTTGTGGCGGTAGGAAGCATCGCGATCGGTCTGTACCTGCGCTCGCTCGACGACGCGCGGGTGGAGTCGGTCCGCGTGGCGCGGCGTGACCAGCGTCTGCGGTTGGCGAGGGACCTGCACGACTGGCTGGCTCACGAGGTGACTGGGCTGATCCTGGAAGCGCAGGCGGCGCGTGTTCCCGGGCGCGGTCCGGTTGATTCCGACTCTGCCTTGAAGAACATCGAGGATGCAGGTGTGCGCGTTCTCGACTCGATCGACAAGGTGCTCCAGTGGTTGCGCGCTGAAGGAGACATCGAGGACGGGGCCGAAGGCGAGACGCTGCCGACGATCGCGGATCTACCCGGCCTCGTCAGCCGGTTCGAAGCGCTGGGCTCGTTCGACGTCCGATTAGAGTTCGACGAGAGGACAGCGGGCCTGCAACCCGAGGTCACCAGCACTGCCTATCGGATCGTGCTCGAGGCTCTCACGAACGTTCGCCGTCACGCGCCAGCAGCCCGCCAGGTCGTCGTGGAGGTTCACCGCAACGGCGCTCACCTGATCGTCCGGGTCGCGAACGACGGGTTGCGACGGTCCGGCAGGTTCAGGCGGTCGCGAGCCGGTGGCACCGGGTTGCGTGGCCTGGGGGAGAGGATCACGGCCTTGGGCGGGACGTTGTGGGCAGGCCCGGTGGGACCGGTCGGCTGGGCGCTTCACGCGGTGCTGCCGGTGAACCGATGACGGCGACCCGCGTCCTCATCGCGGATGATCAGGAGGTGGTGCGCCGGACCGTGCGGCGCATCCTCGACGCCGAAGAGGACATCGAGGTGGTCGCCGAGGCAGCCGACGGTGACGAAGCGGTGAGATGGGCGCGCGAGGTACAGCCGGATATCGTGCTGGTCGACGTGCGGATGCCGAAGCGGGACGGCCTTTCCGTCACCCGGCTGCTGGCCGGGCCAGAGGTGACGGAACCGATGCGTGTCGTGGTGTTCACGACCTTCGAGCTCGACGAGTACGCGCACAAGGCGTTGCAGAACGGGGCGTGTGGATTCCTGCTCAAGAGGTCGGGGCCTACCTTGCTCGTCGAGGGAATCCGTGCGGCTGCGGCAGGAGACGTGTTGATCAGTCCTCAGATGACGCGGCGCCTGTTCGGGAGGCTGGGTCACCCGGGGATGAACGGGCGGAAGGCCGCGGCACTGTCCGGCCGTGAGCAAGAGGTCGTCAGGCTCGTCGCGCAAGCGCGGACCAACGAGGAAATCGCGCAGCTGATGGCGGTCTCGGTCGGCACGGTGAAAACGCATCTACGAAGCGTCCAGCGGAAGCTCAGGGTGCGGAACCGGGTCGCGATCGCGGCCTGGGTGTGGGGAACGAGCAACGAAGCGAGGTGAGCACAGTCAGAACGTAACGGAGGAGGAGGCTAGCGGAGGTTCGATGTTCGTTGATCACGCTGTGCGAAACCTACACGCTTGATCATCACCCGATAGAGTCATCTTCCTCCGTGATCGGGGAAAGTGAGAGTCTCTCGGCATTGACGAAGTCATTGCGCTGGTAGCTTTTTGCCGAACCGCCGCCTGCCTCGTGATTGGTCGGGTGACGCCGACAGGCGGTTGGGTGAAGAGCAACTGCCACGCTGTGCCGATGGAGGGTGTTGATGGCGCGCACGATCCTGCGTGACAGGTCGGGCGAGCTTGTGCGGAGCGTGCAGCTGGCGGATCGCACGGGCATCGTTGCAGCGAGCGCACCTCAACCAGCCAGGTCGCAAGGCGACGGGGAGATGGGCGTTCTCGACTTCGCCGTGGCGTCCGGGCAGCTTGATGTCGCGCTCGCGGCAGGGCTGAGCGAGGCAGCGGTGGTGGGCGAGGAGCGCCAGGTGCTCCGGCAGGTCCGCCGCAACCTGATGGTGGCTGGAGCGGCTGTCGTGCTTGTGGTGCTTGGTTGGATCGGGGGTAACACCTTCGGTTTTGAGCACGAGTCCGGCTCGGTGCCTGCCGTGGCCGCCGGACCTGTGCCGACCCCGGTGCCTGCCGCGCCGACCGAGCCGGCGCCGAGCAGCACCGTGACTCCGCAGGCTGCCGCGCCGAGTCCGAAACCGCTCTCCGCGCCGGTGACGACGAAGGCGACGCAGCCGACCCGTAAGAAGACGGAAGTCGCCGCGCCGACCACACCGTCCAAGGGTGGCGAAGCGCGGGCTGAGACCGTTGAGGAGACGCCGTCGCGGCAGGACCGGTCCAGTCTGAGTCTGAACGAGCGGCTCCAGCAGTTGATCGAGACCTGGTCGTGGGCCAGGACGAATCAGCCCGGGGACTTCGGCGACGAGCAGGACCGATCGATCAGGTCGTTCGGGCCGCTCGGGGACTGAGCGCGGGCTCCAGGTCGTCGAACGCCGCCTGCGAAGTGAGTTACCGCTGCGGCAGTAGGGTGCGGTGTCCCGATGCCGCCATGCCGGTGAAGGAGAGCCAGCGAGGTCGTCTGGCCGGGCGCGCGTGGCCGTGGTGCCGCACTGCGGGGCGCCATGGTTATGTGGCGTGCGGCGGCCGTGTTGCTGCGTTGGGGTGCCGCGCTGTGGGGGCGGCGTGTCGTCGGCCGCGCCTTCCGAGCGAGGGCGCGGCCGGAGCCGACCTGTCGCCGCATGTGCGTGCGGCGCCAGGTCAGACGTTCGTGATCTCGTCGATGAAGGCGTCCACGTCGAAGGAGTCGCTCTCCGTGCCGAGGGGGACGAGTTCCGTGGCGGCGTCCAGGAACCGCTCCACGTCCTCGCGCTCGATCTCGACCAGTGCGTAGCCGTCGGGGGACTCGATCTCCAGGATCAGGATGCCCTCGTCGGTGGACAGGTCGGGCCGGACTCGCACGTCGCCGATGCCGCACGGCTCGCGCAGGCCCGTGACGAGCAGCTCACGGGCGAAGGTCCACTCCACCCAGCGTCCGCGTTCCGTGCGGAACGCGATGTTCACGGCAAACGGCTCGCTCGCCACGTACGACAGTCGAGACAGGACTGGAGCACTGGAGCCGTTGAGTGACACGAACTGGCTCTGGGTGACGGTATCGGTGTTCACGTGCCACCTCTCGCGGTCTTGGTTCGCGCTCCCGGCGCGAACGGGTCGGACAGCGATGAGATGTAAGCGAGCGCCGAAAATGATGCCTCGCGGACGACTTTCACCGGATCCGGTGCAAAATTCTCGATCCTGTAACACGCGGAGCTGTCCGGGTCAGCCACCGTTCAGGGGAACGGCCAGGCTCACCTTGACGCGGTCCATCGCGACACTCGTGGTGAAGTGCCGTACCTCGCCGTTGTCGAAGAACATGCGGCGCGTGAACGCTTCGAACTCACCCATGTTCCGGCAGTGCACGACCAGGACGAAATCCGCTGACCCCGTAACGTAGTAGCACTGTTGCACAGCGGAATCGGCCAGCACCTGCTTCCGGAACTCGTCGAGCACCTCGATCCGTTCGCGTTCCATCTCGACCATCACGATGAAGGTCATGTCGACCCCCACCGCTCGGGGCTCGATCACCGCCACTTCACGGGAGATGACCCCGGTCTGCCGCAGTCGCTTGATGCGACGTTGTACCGCCGCGGCCGACAAGCCCACGTCGGCCCCGATCGACTCGGCGATGGTTCGTGAGTCGTCCTGCAGGCGTTTCAAAATCTCGCAGTCGAGTTTGTCCAGGTCGGCGGCGGGCACCTCCGCATCGTAACCAAAACCGGGTGTGCGGCGCGGGTCACGCGAGGCGCGCGAAGCGCATGTCACGGGCATCTTCGCCAGCAGCGAAACGCAGCCGTCACGCCCCGCGCTCGCCACAGCTGCCCTGTCCTTTGTGGAGAAGCGTTCGTACGGTTCGATCTCCAGCGCCGCCTCGCCCCGGATGCGGATGATCCGTCCGCTGCCGCGCGCCAACCCAGCGGTCAGAATCGTGCCCGGGAAGACGCCATCCGGCACGCCGGACGCTTCCGGGTGTGCTCCGGGAGGACGCGGCCGCGGTCGGCGTGCGCGAGCAACAGGTTGTCGAAATCGGTGATGAACCGCGGAGCGTCTCCGGGCCGGCACGCGCCGCATTCGGCAGGGCGCACAGCCCACGCCCCTGGTCGCCGGGAAACACACAGGTCGCGCCGCGGTCGATCCGGCGCCCGCCGGGCGTGGTGACGCCACTCTCAGGCCTGCACGTCGGCGACACGCACCGGTCGGAGTGCCGCGAGGTGGCGCACGACCAGATCCTCCAGCGAGGCCGACCGGGGTGGTGACATCGGCGGGGCGGGTGATCGGATTCTTCGAGGCGATGGCGATGGCGGGTGCAACGGCGGCGGTGGCGGCAGTGGGTGCGGTGGCGGTGGCGATGGCGGCGGCAGTGGGTGCGGTGGCGATGGCGACGACGGCGGTGGCGGCTGGTGGCGGCGGTGGCAGTGCGTGCGGTGGTGGCTGCGATGGCGATGGCGACAGTGCGTGCGGTGGCGACGGCAGCAGTGGGTGCGGTGGCGACGGCAGCGGCGGCAGTGCGTGCGGTGGCGACGGCAGCAGTGGGTGCGGTGGCGACGACAGCGGCGGCAGTGGGTGCGGTGGCGACGGCGGCGGCAGTGGGTCCGGTGGCGATGGCGGTGGCGGTAGTCGGTGCGGTGGCAACGGCGGCGGTGGCGGTAGTGGGTGCGGTGGCGGTGGCGGTAGTCAGTGCGGGTGCAACGGTGGCGGTAGTGGGTGCGGTGGCGACGGCAGTGGGCGTGGTTGCAGCGGTGGTGGCAGTGGTTGGTGCGCCAGCGGTGGTGGGTGCGGCGGCGGTAGTGGGTGCGATGAGGTTGGAGGCGTGTCCGACCGCTGCCGATGCGGTGGATGCGTTGAACGAGGTTCTGGCTGGGCCGTCGGTCCGGGCGAGCTTCGGCGGAGGAATGGCGGAACACGCCTCCCGCGGCGCCAACCCACGCGGCCGGCTCGCCGGCTTGCGGCGCGCGAAGGCGTCGAGCGGTGCAGCGACAGCAGTTGGCGGGTCAGCAAAGCACGGGCTCAGCGCCCGCGGCCGGAGTGTCCCCGGCTGGGCCGAACCCGGGTGACGGTTCCGGTCCGCGTAGTCCTTCCGGGGAGCGGTCTTGTGACCTGGAACACAACTCACCGGTCTACCCAGGGGTAGCCCCTACAAGGGATTCATGCATGAAGGACACCACGCGGTCCTTGCCGGTCTGGGAGCCTGGCTGCCTCCGCGGGTGGTGGACAACGACGACCTCGCCCGGCACCTCGACACCTCGGACGAATGGATCCGCTCACGCACAGGGATCCGCGAGCGCCGGATCGCCGGACCGGAAACATCCACTGTGGACATGGCCGTCGCCGCGGGGCGGAACGCCTTGCGCAGCAGCGGTTCCGACGTCGTCGACGCCGTCGTGCTCGCGACGGCGACACCGGACCAGTTGTGTCCGGCCAGTGCACCGCAGGTCGCTGCGGCGCTGGGGCTCAGCGGGGTCGCCGCGTTCGACGTCAACGCCGTCTGCAGCGGGTTCATCTACGCACTCGCCACCGGCGCCGGCCTGATCGCCGCTGGGGTGGCCGGCCGGGTCCTCGTCGTCGGCGCGGACGCCTTCAGCCGCTACTGCGATCCCGCCGACCGCAGCACCGTCCCGATCTTCGGTGACGGCGCGGGCGCGGTCGTTCTGCGCGCCGGCAGCGCCGGCGAACCCGGCGCGCTCGGTCCGTTCGACCTGCACAGCGAGGGTGAGAACGCCGACCTGCTGATCGTCCCCGCGGGCGGCGCCAAGCGACGCCACTCGGACGATCCCCACGACCACTATCTGACCATGCAGGGCACCGCGGTCTTCCGGCACGCGTGCGCCCGGATGGCTGAATCGGCCCGCGCGGTGCTCGCCCGATCGGGGCTTGCCGTGGACGACGTCGACCGGTTCGTGGGGCACCAGGCCAACGTTCGCATCCTGCAGGCCACCGCGAAGCAGCTGGGCGTCGCGAACGATCGCGTCGTCGTCAACATCGAAAACGTCGGCAACACGAGCGCGGCCTCCATCCCGCTCGCCCTCGCCGACGCCTGCGACGACGGCGACCTCCAGCCCGGTCACCGCGTGCTGCTGACGGCCTTCGGCGCCGGCCTCACCTGGGGTTCGACACTGCTGACCTGGCCCGACGTGAAACCCGGCGGCGAAGCCTAGTTCGTCCACGTCTTCGTGGTCGCCTCCCGGCCGCGGAGCTGGAGCGCCTCGTGCGGCGACCACAGCGCCTGCTCGCCCGCCGAACCCGCCGCCCACACGGTGTCGCTGGCCAGGATCCGGCCGGGGGCGTGCTTGGCGTGCTCGGTCAACCGCGCCGCTTCGTTCACCGCGTCGCCGATGACCGTGTACTCGAGCCGGCTGCTGCTGCCGAGCTGCCCGGCGAACACCCGGCCCCAGGCGACGCCGATGCCGAGGTCCAGCTCACCCGTTTCGCGGACCGCGTCCCGGATGGCGCGGGCCGCCGACAGGGCCGCCGTCGCCGGGTCGGCAAGCCGGGTCGGCGCGCCGAAGACGCACAGCGCGGCGTCGCCCTGGAACTTGTTCACCAGCCCGCCGCGCGCGTCCACGGCCGACACCACCGCGTCGAACAACCGGTTGAGCTTACGCACGATCTCCTCCGGTGGCAGCCGGTAGGCCAGCGCGGTCGAGTCGACGACGTCGACGAACAACGCGGCCACCTCCCGCACGTCACCGGTCAGTGAGGCGCCGTGCTCGAGTGCGTGCCGGGCCACGTCGATGCCGACGTGCCTGCCGAACAGGTCCCGCAGCCGGTCCTGTTCGCGCAGCCCCGCGACCATGCTGTTGACCGACACCTGCAGCGAGCCGATCTCGCTGGCGTCGTCCACGCGCACCGACACGTCCTTGCGGCCGCGCGTGATCAGCCCGACCGCCATCCGCAGCCGTCGCAACGGCGCGGCGACCGCGCGTGCCAGCAGCGCGGTGCCGATCGCGCCGGTGACGAGGCCGACGATCGACAGCATGATCAGGCTGGCGGTCTGGTCCGCGTTGCCGATGTTCGGTGGCGCCACCAGGATCAGCACCCCGAGCAGCGGCACACCGCTCGCCACCGCCCAGGTGATCGCGAGCCGCGACAGGACGCTGACCGACACCGCGGTGCGTGGTGGGCTCACTTCCAGCGCCGGGACCAGGATCGGCCGCCCGAGCCACTCCGCGGCCAGGTACATCAAGCCGACGGTCAGCAACCCGCCGAGGCCGACGGCGAGCGTGACGCCCAGCGCGTCGAGCGCGGACCCGAGGAAGCCGGTGAGGGTGCCGAGCACGACGGTGCCGCCGAGCCACAGGGTGCCGCTGACCAGCGCGAGGTCGCGGGGCAGTCGCAGCGCGCGGCGCGCTTCGTCCGTGCTGGGACGGCGGCCCTGGGCGACCCAGACGGCGGTGCGGCGGTGCAGCACGGCCGTCCACGCCGAGCCGACGAGCACCGACAGCAGGACGTACGCGGCGGCGCAGGTGAGCAGGATCCAGTTACGCTCGCCCATGTCGGCGGGGATGCCTTGCAGGAACAGCAGCAACCAGACGGCCGCCGCACCGCACACACTCGACCCGACGCCCAGCACGACGAACCCCAGGGCGGTGCGTAGCACCACGCGGAGTCTCGTGAGCTGGGCGAACTTCGACACGTTCGTGATCGTATTGCCCCGGCGGGGACCGGGGCTCGTTCGTCCGGGGAATGGGGCGAGACAGCCTCAGGAGGCGCGTTTCCGGGACCGTCCGGGGCGAGCGTCCCGAACGGCTTTTTCCAGCTCGGCGCGGTTGAGCTTGGACCGGCCCTTGATGTCCAGCTCGCGGGCCATCCGGTCCAGCTCCGCCTTGCTCAGTTCGGACAGGTCGGGTTCGGCCTGCTTGCGGGAGCGCCCGGACGACGCCTTCTTCTCGGCGCCCGAGGACGACTTCCCGGAGCCGCCCGAGGAGCTCTTCCGCTTTTCCACGCTGCGCGACAGCGCCTCGAACAGGTCGACCACCTTCGTCGGCTCGGCGGGGGCCTCCTCGACGCTCACCGTGCGGCCCGCCTTCTTGTCGTCGATGAGTTTGCGGACCCGCTCGTTGTACTGGTCGTGGAAGGCGCCGGGCTGCCAGTCGTCCGCCATGGAGTCGATCAGGGCGACCGCCATCTCCAGCTCGCGGCCCCGCGGTTCCGACTTCTCCGGCAGCTTCTTCAGCTCCTTCGACGGGTCCCGCACGTCCTCGGCGAACAACAGCGTGTCCAGCACCAGCACACCGTCGCCCGCGCGGACCGCGGCGATGTGTTCCCTGCCCCGCATCACGAACCGCGCGATCCCTGCCCTTTTCGTCTTCGCCATCGCCTGCATCAGCAGCCCGTAGGCGCGCCCGAACTCCTCCTTCGCCGGCGCCAGCCAGTAGCTCTTCTGGAAGTACAGCGGATCGATGTCCTCGATGTCGACGAACGACTCGATGTCTATCGAGCGCGAGCGGCCGGGCGCGATCTGGTCCAGCTCGTCCTGTTCGACCAGCACGTAGTCGCCGTCGCCGAGGTCGTAGCCCTTCACGATGTTCTCGAAGGCGACCTCGTCACCGGTCCGCTCGTTCACGCGCTTGTACCGGATCCGGTCCGACGTCCCGCGCTCGAACTGCCGGAAGTGCACCGTGTGGTCCTCGGTCGCGCTGTACAGCTCGACCGGCACCGTCACCAGCCCGAAGTTGATCGCGCCGCTCCAGATCGCCCGTGCCATCACGCCTCCCGCACCACGTACGCGGCCGGTTTGTCGTCACGCACCCCCGTGAACCGAGGATGCCGCAGCTTGCCGTCCCCGGTCCACTCCGAAAACCGGACCTGCACGACCAGCTTCGGCTCGACCCAGCGTGGCCCGCGCTCCGGGACCGGCTCGTCGAACGGCGACCGGCGCCGCTCCAGCCCGGTCAACGCGCCGGTCAGCTCGGTCAGGGTCGCCGTGGTGTACCCGGTGCCGACCTTGCCCGCGTACCGCAACCGGCCGCGGTCGTAGTAGCCGACCAGCAGCGCGCCGAACCCGGTCCGGGATCCGCCGGGGGCGCTGAACCCCCCGACGACGAACTCCTGCTCCTTGACGCACTTGAACTTCAGCCAGTCACCCGAACGCCCGGACCGGTACGGCGCGTCCGCGCGTTTGGCGATCACGCCCTCCCAGCCGTGGGCGCACGCGTGGTCGAAGTACTCCTCACCCGTGGTGTTGCGGTGGGTGGCCAGCCGCAACGGCCCGCCCCAGTCGAACGCCTTGCGCAACAGCTGCTTGCGCTGCCGCAGCGGCAGTCCGGTCATGTCGTGGCCGTCGAAGGACAGCAGGTCGAACAGGTACAGGTACACCGCGACGCCGGTGGCCTCGATGCGCCGCCGGTCGGTCAGGTGGATGCGCTGCTGCAGCCGCGCGAAGCTCGTCTGGTTGCCGTCGAACGCGACGATCTCACCGTCGGCGGTGAACGCGGATCCGCCCTGCCCGGCGAGCGCCTCTCCGAGCTCCGGATAGCCGTCGCTGATGTCGTTGTGGTTGCGCGACCACAGCACCGGCGGACCGTCGCTCACCCGGGAGCAGATCGCCCGCACCCCGTCGAGCTTGCGCTCGAACAGCCAGTTCTCGCGGGAGAACGGCTGCTGGGTCAGCGTGGCCAGCATCGGCGCGCGCCACCCGGGATCCGTCATGATCAGCGGTTACCCTGCGGAGCACTCGGCAAAACCGCAGGTCAGGACTCTCCGTCCTGCTCGGTGAGCCCGTCACGCAGCCGCTGCAGCGTGCGGGCCAGCAGCCGGGACACGTGCATCTGGGAGACACCGATCCGTTCCGCGATCTGGGTTTGCGTCATGTTGTGCACGAACCGCAGCCCGAGAATCCTGCGTTCCCGCTCCGGCAGGTCCTGGATCAGCGGCAGCAGCGCCTCGTGGTTTTCGACGCCCTCCAGTCCCGCGTCCTCCTCGCCCAGCGTGTCGCCGAGCGCGAGGTTCTCGGTGTCCCCGGACAGCACCTCGTCCAGCGACATCGAGTGGTAGGCGTTGCCGGCTTCCAGACCCTCGTAGACCTCGTCCTGGCCGACGCCGAGGTGGCTCGCGATCTCACTCGGCGTGGGTGCCCGGCCCAGCCGCTGCGCCAGCTCGGTGCTCGCGCTCGAGATCGACAGGTGCAGCTCCTTGAGCCGGCGCGGCACCCGCACGAGCCACCCGGTATCCCGGAAATGGCGGCGGACCTCGCCCATCACGGTCGGCACGGCGAAGGACAGGAAGTCCGATCCGCGGCTCGCGTCGAACCGGTCGACGGCGTTGATCAGCCCGACCGTGGCCACCTGGACCAGGTCCTCCTTCGCCACACCGCGCCCGGAGAACCGCTGCGCGATGTGCTCGGCCAGTGGCAGGTGCCCGGTGACGAGCTCGTCGCGCAGCACGGCGCGGCGGGGGTCATCGGCCGAGGTATCCGCCAGCTCCTCGAACAGGGGGGCGAGGTGCCCGTATTCGTTCGATGCTGTCGGTTTCGTCGGCTCCGTCCGGGAACCGGTCACGCGCCTGCCCCTGGGATGTCGACGACGATGCGCCGCTTGGCCAGCTCGATGTCCACCTGGTGACCCTGCCCGTTCGACTTCACGCGCGTGTCGACGGAGTCCGTGAGCGTGCTCAGGACCCGCCAGCCGAACGACTTGGTGCTCGGGGCGCTGCCCTGGTCGGACAACACCGTGCCCTGGAAGCGCAGCTCGTCGTTCTCCACCACGAAGCGGCAGCGCATGGTGGAATCCGGCACCGCCCTGGTGATCAGGGTCGAGCACGCTTCGTCCACGGCCAGCCGCAGGTCCGCGATCGAATCCAGGTCGAAGTCGGCGCGGGTGGCCAGCGTGGCCACCACGGACCGGACGATCGGCAGGTGCGCCAGGTCGGCACCGAGCCAGAGTTCGATCTCGTTCTGCGCTCGCAAGGACGGTGGCTCCCAGTCCGTCACGTTCACCTCACCGTCGTTCGAGAATTGCCTGGGAACCATCATGCCTCGAACGTGGGAAGTTCGCTCGGTCCGGTTACCGGTCGGAAGCTGCGTGTAGCTAATGTGATGACGTACTCCTCATCGATGGCGCAGGATCGCGCCGAATCCGTCGACGAGCCCCTCGTCGACGTGGACCAGGTCCGCGTTCACCGCGATGGCCGCGGCCGGGACCGCCTCGTCGGCCCGGCAGCGGTGGGTTTCGCTCGCGCCGTAGGCTTTCAGCTCCTCTTCGCCGAGCGCGATCTGCGCGGGGCTGGAGCCGGTGCACACCATGTCCTCGCCGGGGTCGCCGGCGAGGAGAGTCTCCACATTGGCTTCGCGCAGCGCGGCGGTGACGGCCTCCAGACCCTGCACGGCAAGGCCGTCCGGCTGGTTCAGGGCCCCGCGGAAGCGTTCGGTGACCTCGCTCAGACGGCTCTGCCGCATGGCCTCGGCCAGCTCGTCGGCGACGTCGGCGTGGGTCGCCTCGCGGGCGATCGACTTCGCGGCCTCGGGCAGTTCCTCGATGACCGCCTTGCGGCCCTGCACCTCGCCGGCGACCACGATCAGCTCGGCCCCGGTGCGCTCGGCCAGCCGCGCGACCGCGGCCGCGACATCGGAAGCGTTGTGGTGCCGGATCTCTTCCGCGCGGTGCTGCATGCGGTGGTGCGCCTCGCCGCCGCCGCGGGTCTTGTGGACCGGGTGCTCCTGACCGGTGACCTCCTCCGAAGCCATCTCCTCGCCGTGCGCGTCGTAGGCCCTGATCGCGCCGCCGACCTGGTCGACATCGGCGACCACGTGCGACAGGCGCAGCTCGCCGTACCGCGCCAGCGGCAGCAGGTAGGGCAGGCCGGAGACGCGCGCGATGGTCGACGCGGGCGGACCAGCCAACTGCTCGTCGACCAGGACCTCCGCACCCGCGGCGAGCAGCACGCGCCCGCTCCGGCCGGTCGCGCGGGCGCCGTCCATGATCGCGGCCTCCAGCGCGCTGAGGGCGCCGTCGGGGGCGTGCTGGGCGGTCAGCGAGTCCTTCAGCTCGCGCCACTTCAGCTCCAGCTGCTTCTCCGCGTCCGCGGTGTCGTGCGAATCCTCGAAGTAGACGGACGTGAACGGACCGGTCGCGTCCACCAGAGGGCGCAGCGTCGTCGTGTCCATGCCCCGCTTCTTACCCGGCGGCGTGCACGGTGAAACGCCACGGTTTCATGGGGGTATGACGGTGGTTTTCGACGAATCCGGCGGGGTCCCCCGATGAGCTGGTGGGAGGCGCTGCTGGTGTTCCTGGCCGGGGTCTGGGCCGGCACGATCAACACGGTCGTCGGCTCCGGGACGCTGGTCACGTTCCCCGTTCTCGTCGCGCTCGGCTACTCGCCGGTGACCGCGACGACGTCGAACGCGATCGGGCTCGCGCCCGGCACGATCAGCGGGGCGATCGGTTACCGGCACGAGCTGACCGGGCAGGGCAGGCGGGTGGCGCGCTACGCGATCCCGTCTTTCCTCGGCGCCATCGGCGGGACGGTGCTGTTGCTTTCCCTGCCGCACGACGCCTTCGAGGCCATCGTGCCGGTGCTGGTCGGGCTGGCCGTGGTGCTGGTGATCATCCAGCCACGGGTGTCGGCGTGGGTCACGCGGCGGCGGGAGGCCGGGGCGGGCGGTGGCTCGCACGGCCCGCTGCTGATGGTGCTGATCTTCCTGGTCGGCGTGTACGGCGGCTACTTCACGGCGGCGCAGGGCGTCATGCTCATGGCGTTCATGGGCATGCTGCTGACCGATTCGTTGCAGCGGCTCAACGGGATCAAGAACGTGCTCTCCGCCGTGGTGAACGTGGTGGCGGGCACGATCTACGCGTTCGTCGCGCCGGTCAGCTGGCCGGTGGTCGCGCTGCTGGCCGTCGGGTCGACCGTCGGCGGGCAGCTCGGCGCCAAGATCGGGCGCAGGCTGCCGCCGACGGTGCTGCGCGGCGTGATCGTCGTGGTCGGGATCGCCGCGATCGTGCAGCTGGTGATCAACGGCTGAAGCCGCGCGCCGCCTGCAGGAACGCGTCGTTCTCGTCACGGGTGCTGATCGTCACCCGCACGCCGTCACCGGCGAAGGCCCGCACGACGACCTTGTTGGCCAGCGCGTGCTCGGCGAACTCGAGTGCGCGGTCGCCCAGCGGCAGCCACACGAAGTTGGCGTGCGTCTCGGGCACCTCGTAGCCGGCGGCGGTCAGTTCGTCGGCGACGCGCTGCCGCTCGGTGACGATTTCCGCGCAGCGTTCGCGCATCTCGTCCTCGGCGTCGAGCGAGGCCATCGCCGCGATCTGCGCCAGCGAGTTCACGCTGAACGGGATGTAGACCCGGCGCACCACCCCGGTCAGGTCCTCGGGCCCCACCAGGTAGCCGACGCGCAGGCCGGCCAGACCGTAGGCCTTGGAGAACGTCCGCAGTACCACGACGTTGTCGCGGGTGCGCGCGAACTCCATCCCGTCCGGCACGCCGGGATCGGTGACGAACTCGCGGTAGGCCTCGTCCAGCGCGACGACCACGTGCGACGGGACCTGGTCGAGGAAGCGGACCAGCTCCTCGCGCCGGTTCGCGGTGCCCGTCGGGTTGTTCGGATTGCAGACGAAGACCAGCTTCGTCTTCGGCGTGATCGCGGCGAGCATCGCGTCCAGGTCCTGCGTGTGCGTCGAGTCCAGCGGCACCTGCACCGATGTCGCGCCCGCGATCTGCGTGACGATGGGGTATGCCTCGAACGAGCGCCACGCGAACACGACCTCGTCACCGGGTGCGCACAGGGCCTGCGTGAGCTGCTGGCACAACGCGACCGAGCCGCAGCCGAGCGCGATCCGCTCGACCGGGAAACCGAACTTGCGGGCCAGCCGCTCCGCCAGCGCGGTCACGCCCATGTCCGGGTAGCGGTGCACGTCCGCGGCGGCGTCGGCGATGGCGGCCCGCACGCTGGGCAGGGGACCGCCAGGGCATTCGTTGCTCGCGAGCTTGATCGCGCCCGGCACCGTCCGCCCGGCGACGTAGGCGGGCAGCGAGCCGAGATCGGGGCGGGTCTGGACGGACATGGCTGGCTCCTTCGGTCGAACGCGCTCCTGCCACGTTATCCCGGACACTTGATCGCGATTTCTGTTGACTCCCGTTCACCCGGGGGTGGTTGAGTAGGGCGATGACGGAGACGCACACCGAGCACTACCGGCGGGACGACGGACGCGCGATCGAGCTGACCTCCGCCGAGCCCGACAACGTCGTCCGGGGCGGGCTCGTCGTGCTGCACGAGGTCGGCGGGGTCACCGACGGAGTGCGCCTGCTGATTTCGAGCCTGGCCGCGGAGGGATGGCTCGCGGTCGCGCCGCACATCGAGGGCGACCCGTCGGCGGACGGCGTACTGGCGGCCACCGACATCGCGCTGGCCTGGCTGGTCGACCGAGGGGTGCAGGCCGACCTGCTCGGCGTGGTCGGTTTCGACATGGGTGGCACGGCCGCGCTGCTGGTCGCCGCCAACCGCAAGCTCGGCGCCGCGGTCAGTGTCGGCGGGCAGGGCGTGGCGGAGAAGCCGGGGCTCGTCGAGATCGCACGTGAGCTGGTCAGCCCGTGGCTGGGGCTGTACGGCGACGCCGGTGACGAGCTGAGCGCGGCCGAGGTGGAGAAGCTGCGCGAGGCGGCGGCCGGCTCGCGGGTGGCGACCAACGTGGTCCGCTACGCGGGCGCCAACCACCGCTTCGACGCCGACCCCGGCGCCGCCGTCGAGGCCTGGCAGCGCACCTTGAGCTGGTTCGACGCCCACCTCCGCTAATACCCTTCCGGGGTGACCACCGATGCTGACACCCCGGAAGTGTTGTGGCGCCCGGCCCCGGAGCGGGTCGCCGCGAGCAGGATTCAGGCGTTCCGCGACTGGTTGCGCGCCGAGCGTGACGTGTCCCTGGACGGTTACGACGAGTTGTGGCGGTTCTCCGTCGACCGGCCCACGGAGTTCTGGGGCGCCGCGGCGGAGTTCCTCGGCGTCCGCTGGCACTCGACGCCGGGCGCGGTCCTCACCGCAGCCCGCATGCCGGGCGCCGAGTGGTTCCCCGGTGGCACCCTCAACTACACCGAGCACGCACTGACCGGTGCCGACGACGACCGCGCGGTGATCTTCGAACGCGAGGACGGGCTGAACGCCCGCCTCACCTACCGCGAGCTGCGGTCGCAGGTGGGCGCGGCACGGGCGGCGCTGGCCGCGCTCGGTGTCGGCCGCGGCGACCGGGTGGTCGCGCTCGCGCCGAACTGCCCGCAGACGCTGATCGCGTTCCTCGCCACCGCGAGCCTCGGCGCGATCTGGTCGTCCTGTTCACCGGACTTCGGCGTGCGCGCGATCAGCGACCGGTTCACCCAGATCGAGCCGAAGGTGCTCGTCGCGGTCGACGGCTACGTCTACAACGGACGGTCGTTCGACGTGCGGCCGACGGTCGAGCAGCTGCGCACCCGCATCCCTTCACTGACCGCGACCGTCGTCGTCGACTACGCCGGTGGCAGCGTCGAGGGGGCCCTCGACTGGGACGAGCTGCTCGCCGCGCACGCGGGCGCGGAGCTCTCGTTCGAGGCGGTGCCGTTCGACCACCCGCTGTGGGTGCTCTACTCGTCCGGCACGACCGGCCTGCCGAAGGGCATCGTGCAGGGCCACGGCGGGATCGTGCTGGAACACCTCAAGGCGACCGTGCTGCAGATGGATCTCGGGCCGGGCGACCGCTTCTTCTGGTTCACCACCACCGGCTGGATGATGTGGAATTTGCTGCTCGGTGGGCTGCTCGCGCGCTCGACGATCGTGATGTACGACGGCAGTCCCGGTCACCCGGACCTGAACCGGCTGTGGCGCCTGGCTGACGAGCAGCGCATCACCTATTTCGGCACTTCCGCGCCGTTCATCCAGAGCTGCCTCAAGGCTCGCGTTCGTCCGGCCGCCGAGTTCGACCTGTCCGCGCTGCGGGCGCTCGGGTCGACCGGTGCGCCACTGAGCGACGACGGGTTCCGCTGGATCGCCGACGAGATCGGCCGGTCGGTGCAGATCTGCTCGGTGTCCGGCGGCACCGATCTGTGCGCGGCGTTCGTCGGGGCCGCGCCGGACGTGCCGGTGTGGCTGGGCGAGCTGTCCTGCCGCGCGCTCGGGGCGGCGGTGACGGCGTTCGACGAGGACGGGCACGGGGTGGTCGACGAGGTCGGCGAACTGGTCGTGACCGGGCCCATGCCGTCGATGCCGGTGTCCTTCTGGAACGACGACGACGGCTCACGCCTGCGCGAGGCGTACTTCGACACCTTCCCCGGCGTGTGGCGGCACGGCGACTGGATCCGGATCACCCCACGCGGTTCGGCGGTGATCTACGGACGCAGTGACTCCACACTCAACCGCGGCGGCGTGCGGATGGGCACCGCGGAGTTCTACCGGATCGTCGAAGGCTTCGACCAGATCGCCGACTCGCTCGTCATCGACACCACGCGCGTGGGGAATACGGAGGGTGAACTCCTGTGTTTCGTCGTGATGGCGCCCGGTGACGATCTTGCCGCCGTCGAGCCGGAACTGCGCGCGCACCTGCGGCGCGGCCTGTCACCACGGCACGTGCCCGACCGGTTCATCCAGGTGGCGGAGGTGCCGCGGACGCTGAACGGTAAGAAGTGCGAGGTGCCGGTCAAGAAGATCCTGACCGGTGTGACGCCGGACAAGGCGGTCAGCCGGGACGCGCTCGCGAACCCGGCCGCGCTGCAGCCCTTCGTCGACATGGCGAGGGGAGTAAGGGAGTAGGGGTTGTCGGGGAGGTCGGTGGCAGGGGAGCGGCAGGCGGTCTGGCGCGTCACGGGGGCGGCCTCGGTCGTGGCGATCACCTGGGTGACCAGGCTGGTCGGGCTGCTCGCCGTCGTGTCGGTCGTGGTGCCGGCGGGTCGTCGCGGCATGCGCGGGCACGTGGCCGAGTGGCTGGAGCTGCCCCAGGACGCCACGACCGGTGCGGCCGCCGTCGTGCTGGTCGTCGGGGTCCTGCTGATCCTGCTGGCGTCCGGGCTCAAGCGGCGCAAGCGGCGGGCGTGGCAGCTCGCGCTGGCCGCGAGCATCCTGCTCGCCGTGTCGCACCTCGGCATGCGGCACGTGTTCGGCGCCGGGGTCGTGTCGGTCGCGCTTGCCGTGGCGCTGGTGCTCAATCGCTCCTACTTCGTCGCGCAGCCGGACCCGGTGACCGGCAAGTGGGTCTCGCTGCGGGTGTTCCTGCAGTTGCTGGTCGCGGGGTTCGTGATCAACGTCGCGCTGGTGTCGCTGTCACCGGACCGGGTGGTGGAGCCACTGCCGTTCGTCGACCGGATGGCGGAGTCCGCGCTGGCGTTGTTCGGGGTCAGCGGGCCGGCCGTGTTCCACCTGGAGTGGATGGAGGACCTGGTCGCGTCGGTCGGGCTCCTGTTCGGACTCGGTGCCGTGGTGCTCGCCGCGTACTTCCTGCTGCGTTCGGCCGAGCCCGCGCCGCACCTGAGCCAGGACGACAAGACGCGCCTGCGGGCACTGCTGGACAAGCACGGCGCCCGCGACTCGCTGGGGTACTTCGCCTTGCGGGACGACAAGTTCGTCGTGTTCTCGAAGTCCGGCAAAGCGGCGGTGACGTACCGCGTGATCGCCGGCGCGGCGGTCGCCTCGGCCGATCCGCTGGGCGACAACGAGGCATGGCCGGGCGCGATCGAGGAGTTCCTCGCGGTGTGCCGCCGGCACGGCTGGGTCCCGGCGGCGATGGGCTGTTCGGAGCTGGGCGCGACGGCGTGGGCCCGGTTCGACCTGGACGTGCTGGAGATCGGCGACGAGGCCGTGGTGGACGCGGAGACCTTCACCCTGGACGGGCGCGTGATGCGCGGGGTGCGGCAGGCGGTGGCGAAGACGAAGCGGGCCGGATACGCCGTCCGGGTGCGCCGGGCCGAGGACCTCGTCGACGGCGAGCTGGCCGAGTTGGAGTCCCTGGCTGCGAAGTGGCGCGGAAGCGACACCGAGCGTGGGTTCTCGATGGCGCTGGGCCGCATGGGTGATCCGGGTTCGGTGCTGGTGACCGCGGAGCAGGAGGGTGTCGTCCGTGGCCTGCTGCAGTTCGTGCCCTGGGGCGAGGACGGGCTGTCGCTCGACGTCATGCGCCGCGACCACGCCGCGGACAACGGCATCAACGAGTTGATGATCTCCGAACTGTTGCTCGCCGCGCGCGATCACGGTGTGAAGTACGTCTCGCTGAACTTCGCGGCGTTCCGGAAGCTGATGGAACAGGGGCGGCGCATCGGCGCGGGCCCGGTCGCCCGAGCGTCGGCGAAGTTCCTGGGATGGATGTCACACTGGGTGCAGATCGAGACGCTCTACCGGTTCAACGCCAAGTTCCAGCCACGCTGGGTGCCCCGGTTCCTGGTGTACCCGGGCGTCCGGGAACTCCCGCGCGTCGGAGTGGCTGTTTTCGAGGCCGAAGGACTCGGCGGACGTTCCCCCAGGTTGCGCCGCTTGCTGCGACGTTGAGGGGGTGCTTTGCCGGGGCCTTCGGGGCCTGTGTACGCTTGCTCAGCAGTGGTCGTGAGATCCGGGAGGCTTCGCCTAGTCTGGTCTATGGCGCCGCACTGCTAATGCGGTTGGGGGTAACCCCCCCTCCCGGGTTCAAATCCCGGAGCCTCCGCCGGGCACTCGGACCCCGAGTGCTAAGGTGAAAACTGAACAAGCGCCCGTAGCTCAACGGATAGAGCATCTGACTACGGATCAGAAGGTTAGGGGTTCGAATCCCTTCGGGCGCGCGTCTGGTTGAGACAGCAAGACCACGAAACCCCCTGGCGACAGGGGGTTTCGTGCTTTTCGGGACGGTTACGTGCGAACGGCCGTCGCGCTGACGATCAGGACCTGGGCCATCGCTTCGATGCGCGGGGTTTCGCCGGTGACGAGCGGTCCAGGCGCGCAGGCCGAGATCAGCAGGCCGGCCCGGGCGCGTGCCTGGAGGTCATCGAAAGGCGGGTCGACCATCGCGGTCACGGCTTCGTCGGCCACGGTCAGGTAGCGCTCGGGCCGCGTCGGGGCCAGGGCGGGCACCTGAAACGGGATCCGGAGCGGCCGCTGCCGGCGGCCCCGCGCGATGCCGTGCGTCGCCGGGTAGTCGACGCCCTGAGGGAGCGGACGGGCCGATCACGCTGCCCAGCGGTGCTCAGCGGGACTGCAGCGCGTCGAGTGCGACGGCCTGCGCGAGCACCAGGCGGCGGTCCAGCGCCGGGTCGTCCACGCGGACCACGTAGTGGTCGCGGAAGCGCGTCTTCTTCTCGAAGCTGCCCACCGGGCGGTCGTCACGGACGAAGTCGAAGTGGTATTTCCACGGGAACGGGATGTCACCGACCCACGGGAGGAAGTCCCAGATCCGCCGGAACAGCGCCAGGGCCATGCTGCGCTCGCTGATGTCGACCGGCGGCTGGCCCGGCTGCTCCAGCCGCCACGTCGACCGCAGCAGCGACTTGCCGAACACCTTGCCGAACACGCCGATGGACTGCCCGTCCGCGGTGGTGACGTCATACGCGCTGGCCAGATCGATGACCTTGCGTGCCTTGAACGCGGCGAGCACGTACTGCTTGCTCTCGTCGGTGTAGAGCGTCACCTGCTCGCGAAAGGTCATGCGCTTCTGCTCGACGAACGCGAGCAACGGCCCCGGCTCACCCCGCCCGTCGTCGGCGAAGACCTCGTAGCGGTTCACCATCATGGTGACGCGCTGGTGGACGTGGAACTGGTGATGCTGCTGCAGGTTCACCCGTGCTCCCGGCTCGGCTGTGTGTACTGGCCCCATTGGCAGATGACGAAGGGCGCCGCTGCCTCACCTCCCCACACTCTAGGGGACAAAGGTGCAAGTCCTCGTCCGTTGGCGAAAATCGCGGGGCTCACGGGATGCCCACAAACCGATACGTTGACCCGGAACCGATTCCACCGTCGATGTGGGTGTTGCCTCGTATGACGAACAACCTGGTCGTTCTGGGAGCTGGTGGTCTCGCACGACAGATCGTGGGAGCGCTCGACGACATCGAGGAGGTCCACTTCCTCGGCCTGACCGGTGAACCGGATCAACAGACGACAGAGAATGGTGCTCCGCTCCTCGGCGGGGACCAGGTGCTCGAGAAACTGGAGACGGCGTACGTGATCGGTCTGGCGGACCTCGCTGTTCGGCGCAGACTCGACGAGTACGCGAGCGGTATCGAGAAGGAGCCCGGCCTCGTACGCCATCCCAGTGCTCGGGTCGAGAAGCGAGTTTCGATCGGTCCGGGCGCGGTGCTCATGCCCGGTGCGCATGTTCAGGAAGCTGTGATACTCGCGCGGCACGTGCTGGTCGACGCGGACGTCCTGATCTGTCACGAGGCTGTCGTGGGATCCCAGGTCACCCTCAGCCCGCGGTCCGTCGTCGGTGCCCGTAGCCGGATCGGCGCCGGGACCACGATCGGTATGGGGGGCATCGTCCTACCTGACGTAACCCTCGGCGACGACGTCGTGGTGGGCGCCGGAGCCGTGGTAACCCGGAACGTGCCGTCCAAGACGACCGTCGTCGGCGTGCCGGCCCGTCCGATCAACGCGCGGTGACGGCCCGCTCTCACACGCGCACGACGAGGGAGTTCAGGCGCCACGTTCCGGGGTCCGGTGCGCGCTCGACCTTCACCGCTTCCAGGGGGCGGCTCAGCAGGGCGGTCAGCGCGACCTCGGTCTGCACTCGCGCCAGTGAGGCGCCCAGGCAGAAGTGCGGGCCGTGGCCGAAGCCGAGGTGGCCGCTGCCGGGGCGGGTCACGTCCAGGTGGTCGGGGTTGTCGAACGCCCGGGGGTCGCGGTTGACCGCGGCCGCCGCGGTGACGATCGGTTCGTCCTGGCGGATCAGGCAGCCCTCCAGGGTCACGTCCTCGCGGGCGTAGCGCGGGATGGTCAGCAGCGTCGGGCCGCACCAGCGGATCAGTTCGTCCACCGCGCGCGGCATCAGGCCGGGGTCGGCGCGCAGAACGGCCAGCTGGTCCGGGTGCTCCAGCAGCGCGGCGACCGCGTTCGTGATCAGGTTCGCCGGGGTCTGCCCGGACATCACCAGCTGCCACACGAGCGTGACCATCTCCGTCTCGCTCAGCCGGTCGTCGGCGCGGACGAGGTCGCCCAGGACGTCGTCGCGCGGCTCCTCGCGTCCCCGGGCGACCGCGGCGCGCGCGCCGGTCATGATGCCCGGGATCGACGCCGCGAACGCCGGGCCGCTACCGGACGCCACCGCGATCCCGTACTCCCGCCAGCGCATCCGGTCCTCGTGGGGAATGCCGACCAGCTCGCAGATCACGTCCATCGGCAGCGGCCGCGCGAAGTCCCGCACCAGATCCGCCTCGGCGGGCAGGGCGTCGAGCAGCCGGGCGACCAGCGGCTCGATCCGCGGCCGGAAGTCCAGCGCCCGGCGGGCCGAGAACGCCGGCGAGACGATGCGGCGCAACCGCGCATGCCCGGCACCCTCCATTTCGGACATCGTGTGCATGTACGCCCGGCAGTGTTCGGGCACGTCCGGCGTCTGGTAGCTGTCCGGCCGCAGTTCGAAACGTGCGTCGCCGAGCACCGCCCGCGCGGTCTCGTGCCGGGTCGCCGCCCATACCGGCCCGAAGCCGGGCGCGCCGACGCGGGCCAGCGGTGCCTGCTCCCGCGCCCGGCCGTAGGCGGTGAACGGGTCGGCGATGACCTCGGGATCGGTCAGGGAAATCTCGGGAACCACTCCACGCTCCAAATGTTAATAACAGATGTTCATGTCATCTGTAAGGAACGATATCGTGGGCACGAGCGGATTGCAACGAGGGAGGATCAGTGGCGCGACTGAGCCGGGCGGAGACGCAGCAGCGCAACCGCGCGAAGGTGCTGGTCGCGGCGCTGGAGGAGTTCACCGAGCGTGGTTTCCGGGACGCCAAGGTGGACGTCATCGCCGAGCGGGCCGAGCTGACCCGCGGCGCCGTCTACTCCAACTTCCCGGGCAAGCGGGCGCTCTACTTCGCGGTGCTGGCCGATCTCGCCACGAGAGCGGAAGCCGCACCGCATTCCCGGCCGGGCAGCGATCTGCGGTCCGCGCTCGGGGCGTTCGCACGGGACTGGATCGCGCGCGATGCCGCGCTCGGACGCGACCTGCCCGCCGAGGTGATGGCCGACGACCGGGTCCGGCTGCCCTTCACCCAGCTGCTCCACCTGGACGCGGTGCTGCTCGCGCTGGCGATGGAACGGCTCGATCCCCCGGAGCAGGGCTGGCCGAGGGCGCGGTACGTGCGGCGGGCACAGGCCCTGCTGACGACCCTGCACGGCGCGCGGCAGCTGACCGTCGCCGCGCCCGGGTTCGTCGAGCCGTTCGACGTGATCACCACCTGCGAGCAGGTGGCGGACCTGGGGTTCAGCGACTTCTGGGCGCCGCCGTCCGTGGCGCCGCCCGCGCGGCCCGCCGACGAGCAGTGGTCCGCGGGCGAGGCGTTCGACCTGGTGCGCGGCGAGGCCGTGGCGATCCCGCCCGACGGTGTCGTCGCGGTGCTGGGCCTGCACCGGCTCTCCGCCGTCGAGGACGCGGTACGCGACGGCGCCGACGTCACGCTCGTCATCGTCACCGGAGATCCCGCCGAGCTGGGGGCGCTCGCCCGGCTGGTGGTCACCGAGGTCGCCGCGTGCCTGCGTCAGGCGTTCCCCGCGACGGCCTGGCCGGGCCTGCGGATCGTGTGCGACGAGGGCGGTGAGCTGGCCGCGGCGGCCGGTGTCCCGGCGGTCAGTGACGCGACGGAGGTGGCAGTGCGCCTCGAAGGCGGCCGGATCGTCGCGCGCGCCGACGGTTTCGGCGCTTGCCACGCGGCGTCGGACGGGGTTGCGCGGGCTGTCCACGCCGAAGACGATGTGACGTCGTGACCATGGCAGAACCGTCGCTCCGGTACGGCCGGTCCGCGGGGCGCTGGGTCCTGTTCGCCACGGTGCTCGGTTCCGGCGTGACGTTCCTCGACGCGACCGTCGTCAACATCGCCCTGCCGAAGATCGGCACCGATCTCGACGCGAGCAATTCGGGTCTGCAGTGGACGGTCAACGGGTACACCCTCAGCCTGGCCGCGCTCATCCTGCTCGGCGGTTCGCTCGGTGACCGGTTCGGGCGGCGGCGGATCTTCGTGCTCGGTGTGGCTTGGTTCGCGGTCGCGTCGCTGCTGTGCGGGCTCGCGCCGGACATCTGGACGCTGGTCGCCGCGCGGGTCCTGCAGGGGGTCGGTGGCGCGTTGCTGACGCCCGGCTCGCTGGCGATCCTGGAGGCGTCGTTCCACCCCGACGACCGCGCGAAGGCGATCGGCGCGTGGTCCGGGCTCGGCGGGATCGCCGGTGCGCTCGGGCCGTTCCTCGGCGGCTGGCTCGTCGAGGTGGCGAGCTGGCGGCTGGTGTTCCTGATCAACGTGCCGCTCGCCCTGGTCGTCGTCCTCGTCGCGCTGCGGCACGTGCCGGAGACGCGCAACCCGGAGGCCGCGCGGCAGCTGGACTACACCGGTGCGGCGATGGGGGCGCTCGGGCTGGCCGGGTTGAGCTACGGCTTCACGGCGTGGCCGTCGCTCGGCGCGGGCGCACCGCCGGTGCTGGTGGCGCTGGCCGTCGGCGTCGCCGGGATCGTCGCGTTCGTGCTGACCGAGCGCCGCTCGCCGCACCCGATGCTGCCGCTCGGCGTGTTCGCGTCGCGGCCGTTCACCGCGGCGAACCTCGTGACGTTCGCCGTGTACGCCGCGCTGGGTGGCGTGTTCTTCCTGGTGGTGCTGAACCTGCAGGTCGTGGGCGGGTACTCGCCGGTGGCGGCCGGATCGGCGATGCTGCCGGTGACGGCGTTGATGCTGCTGCTGTCGGCGCGGGCGGGCGCGCTGGGCCAGCGGACCGGCCCGCGGATCCCGATGACCGTCGGACCCGTCATCTGCGCGGTGGCGCTCGTGCTGCTGTCGCGGGTCTCCGCGCACCCCTCGTACCTGACCGGAGTGCTGCCCGCCGTCATCGTGTTCGGGCTCGGGTTGTCACTGACGGTCGCGCCGCTGACCGCGACCGCGCTCGGCGCGCTCGACGACCAGTACGCGGGCGTGGCCAGCGGCGCGAACAACGCGATCGCGCGGACCGCGGGCCTGCTCGCCGTCGCGGTCCTGCCGCTCGTCGCGGGCATCGGCACGGGCAGCCTGACCGACCCCGCGGCGCTCGCGCCCGCCTACCGCACCGCGATGCTCGTGTGCGCCGGGCTGCTGGTGGCGGGCGCGGTGATCTCGTTCGCTCTCGTGCCCGGGCGCGCGAAACCGAAGCCGGGCAGTCCCGTGAAGGTGCACTGCGCGGTCGCCGGCACACCCTTGCACCCCAAGGAATCACGGGAGTCCTCCGAGCGTTGACACGGGTGCGAGAAGGGAGCGGGTCATGAAGAGCAGGAGTTCGCTGAGGTCGCTCAAGCACCGGCCGGGCTCGATCGTGGTGCGGCGCCGGGGGCGCACGTTCGTGATCAACAAGCGTTCGCCGCACTGGAACGGCCGCCAAAGCTGATCATCTGACGATCGCGTCGGGCATCCGGTGGCCTGACGGCATCTTTCCACGTCGGGAAGAGCGGTGGCGACAGTGTTCGGTAAGCCCTTTCCGCCCCGGGCGGCATTCTCGCGGGGAGCGTTCCCCCGGGGCGGCGGAACGGGATTGAGCTGGCCGGTGGCGGGTACTCGCCGGTATGGGTCGCACGTTGCTCGGCATTTACCTCAACGATCACGTGGCCGTCGTGACGGCCGGGGTGGAGCTGGCCCGGCGGTTCGCGCGCTCGGAGGCCGGGTGGGCCGGCAACGGCAAGCTCGACCGGCTCGCCGAGGAGATGGCCGAAGACCTCGACGCCCTGACCGGGATGATGCGCGCCATCGGCGAACCCGCGGGGCCCGGCGGGCGCTGGGCCGGGTGGCTGCTGGAGAAGGCCGGCAGGCTCAAGCTCAACGGCCGGATGCTCAGCCGCTCGCCGCTCAGCCGCGTCGTCGAACTCGAAGGGCTGCGCCTCGGGGTCGAGGGCAAGGTCGCGGCGTGGCGGACGCTGCGCGCGCGAGCCGCCGTGGACGCGCGATTGGACGCCGACCGGCTCGACGAGCTGATCGCGAACGGCCGCAGCCAGGCAACGCGACTGGAACGGTTGCGGGCGCGTGCGGTGGGCGAGCTGTTCGGTGAGGAAGCCGCCGGCACGGCCTAGCGCTGTGGAACCGGGACACGTGGTCGTTCGTCGACGGCTTCGTCCTGTCGTGGTTCGGCGTGCACGAGTTCTTCCCTTGTGGTTAACCCGTTTCGGCCGCCTTCGTGCTACCCCCTTTTCGCGGTCCTGAATGGACCGTCGAGTTGTCCACAGGCTTGTCCACCTGTGGATCGCTGTGTGGACAAGCGGTCAGGCGGAGGTGGCGTAACCTGCCTCCCACTTTCCCCGTGCCCGTGCGGCGATCCGGCGCGCTCCACTCATGTTCATGCGCCACGTCGCCATGCGGACGCTGACCCGGAAATGGTTGGCCACCGAGTGGTCCGACCATCCCTTGAACGCGGCGATCCTGGCCGCGTCGGTGGGGATGAGGAGTTCGCCGGACAGTTCGGTGGCTTCCTCCTCGATCCCGGCGACCGCCGAACGGCAGCCGTTCTCGTCGGTCAGGGTTGGGCCGAACGGGTGCTCCAGTAGGACGTGCGCCATCTCGTGGGCGATCGTGGATCGCCTGCGGCGCAGGGGATGCACGTGGTTCTCGATGATCACCGCACCGCTCGGATCGAGCGGGACGAGCGCCGCGGAGAAGACGTGCGGGCGTTCCTCGGTGAGGTAGCGCACCGAATCCCGCGGCAGGATCGGGTTGCTCAGATCGTGCACCTCGATGCCGTACAGCTCGGCCAGCGCCCACGGGTCCAGCGGCGCGAAGACCTCGACGCCCAGTTCCTCGCGGACTTCCAGTGCGAGCGCTCTGGCCTCCTTCTTGAAACCACGGCGTAACGTCATTTCGACTCCTTGGTGTTCTTGGCGCGGATGTGTCGCATCGTCAGCCCGACGACGTCGAGCAGGTGCTGCCGGTCGCCTTCGTCGAGCTCGGCCTCGGCCCGGAGCAGCGGCGCGAGCTGCGCTTCGAGCGAGGGGCGCCGCCGGGTGTCCGGCATGCCCTGCGGCCACAGCATGAACGTCTCGGCAGGCATGCCGAGCCACTGGACGAGCGCGATGAACCCGTCCAGGTCCGGCCGGTGGCCGTTGCCCATGCGGCTGACCAGCGACGCGCTCACCCCGGCCTCGGCCGCGAGCTGCCGCCACGACAGCCCGCGCGATTCCCGCTCCGCGTCCAGGGTCGCGTAGAGCCTGTTCGTGTCCAATCGTCCGGCCACGTGGCACACCTCCGTTTCTCGCGTCGCAGTTTTGCCGAATCGTTGCGGGGGTGCAACGGTGGTGTACTATTGGGATGTGGTTGCAGTATTGCAACAGTCGAGGAGGGAGTTGTTCGATGTCGCGAACGGTCTACTGGGTGTCGCCGCTGCTGGGTAGCTGGGACGTGCGCCGGGGTGAATCCGTGGTGTCGCACCACGAGCGCAAGCGGGACGCGGTGCGTGCGGCCGCGAAGCTGGCGCGCGCCGACCGCCCGAGCGTGCTGAGGATCCAGCGGCGGGACGGTTCGATCGAGAGCAGACGGCTCTACGGCAACGATCCACTGCCGTTGCCGGGGTGAGGTGACCGGGGGCTTCTTCGCGGGGGCGGGGTGGACGGGCATGGGGGTGACTCTAGGGGTGGGGTCTGACAATTCGGGGTGGTTCTTCCCCGGGTTTCAGGACGCCCTGCGTTCCGTGTCCGATGTGGACGATGCGCTGTCCACCGTGGCGCACAGGATGTGCACCGCCACGAGGTGCGCCTCCTGAACCGTCGCCGCCGTGCCGGGCAGGCAGAGCGCGTCCTCCACGGCGTTCGCGAGCGGATTCGGTCCCGGTCCGGTCAGTGCCCACACGTTCGCCCCCGCGTGCACGCCTTCCTGGGCCGCGCGCGTCAGGTTCCGGCTGCGGCCGGTGGCGGAGATGAGCAACAGGACGTCGCGCGGCCGGGCGTGGGCGCGCACCTGACGGGCGAAGATCCCGGCGTGGTCGTACTCGTACTCGTCACCCACCGCCGTCAGGCTCGAGGTTTCGGCCTGCAGCGCGATCGCCGAGAACGGCGGGTGGTCGTCGTGGTAGCGGCCCAGCAGCTCCGCCGTGAACTGCTGGGCTTCGGCCGCGGACCCGCCGTTACCCGCCGCGAGAAGCCGGTTGCCCTCGCTCAGCCGCTCGGCCAGCACGTGGCCCCAGCGCGTGAGCCGTGCTGCCTGCAGACGGAGCGCGCCGAGCGTCTCGTCCAGGATGTCGAGATGTCCGCGCGCCACGTCCGGGACTGTGGTCGCGCTCATGCGCTGGGGGTTTCCGGATGCGTGACGGTTAAACGGAAGGGGAAGGGCAGGGGGCGCAGGCCGGAGCGGGGTGCGTTGCCGGGTGGGTGTGCTGGGCGCGGAGGGTGTCAGGACTTGACCAGGCGGGCGATGGCGTCGCTCGCTTCCCGGACCTTGATTTCGGCTTCCCTGCCGCCGGCGCGGGCGGCGTCCACCACGCAGCTCGACAGGTGCTCGTCGAGCAGTTCGAGGGAGAAGGACTGCAGCGCCTTCGTCGCCGCGGAGACCTGGGTCAGGATGTCGATGCAGTACTTGTCCTCTTCGACCATCCGCTGCAGGCCGCGGATCTGCCCCTCGATCCGGCGCAGTCGCTTGAGGTAGGCGTCCTTGTCGCCGCTGTAGCTCGCCATGCCGCCTCCACTTTCGGAACTCGGTTCATCATACCCGCTCCCCGTATGCGCCTCCTTGCATCGGACCAAGTCATCTGTTCATCTGATTACCCGAACAGGTGTTGGAGGGTTGCTGTGAGTGATCGAATCCCGCTGGCCAGGCGGGAGCGGCTGTCCGTGGCCGGGATGGTGGCGTTCATCCTGGCGCTCAACGTCGCCGGCTGGGGTGTGCTGGCGCTGCTGGTCGTGCCGCAGCACTTCGCGATCGGCCAGTCCGGGGTGTTCGGCATCGGTCTCGGCGTCACGGCGTTCACGCTGGGCATGCGGCACGCCTTCGACGCCGACCACATCGCCGTCATCGACAACACCACCCGCAAGCTCATCACCGACGGGCAGCGGCCGCTCACGGTCGGGTTCTGGTTCTCGCTCGGGCATTCCACGATCGTGTTCATGCTGTGCCTGCTGTTGTCACTCGGAGTGCGGGCGATTGCCGGGGAGGTCGTGGATGATTCGTCGACCCTGCACGACGTGACCGGCGTGATCGGGCTCTCGGTGTCGGGTGCGTTCCTCTGCCTGCTCGGCGTGATCAACCTGGTGGTCCTCATCGGCATCCTCAGGGTCGCCCGCGACATGCGGCGCGGCGCGTTCGACGAGGCTGAACTGGAGGCCCGGCTCGCGAGCCGCGGTCTGCTCAACCGCGTACTCGGCAAGGCCACCGCGGCGGTGCGCAAACCGTGGCACATCTACCCGGTAGGGGTACTGTTCGGCCTCGGGTTCGACACCGCCACCGAGGTCAGCCTGCTGGTGCTGGCGGGCGGGGCCGCGGCGTTCGCGCTGCCCTGGTACGCCGTCCTCGTTCTGCCGGTGCTGTTCGCGGCGGGCATGACGATGTTCGACGCGGCCGACGGGTTCCTCATGAACTACGCCTACGGCTGGGCGTTCGCCAGGCCGGCGCGCAAGATCTTCTACAACATCACGGTGACCTCGCTGTCGGTCGTGGTCGCACTGGTCATCGGTGTGATCGAGCTGATCGCGGTGCTCGTCGACCAGGCCGGCATCACCAGCGGACCGCTGTTCGCGGTCGCCGAGTTGAACCTGGACTACGTCGGGTTCGTACTGGTGGGCGTGTTCCTGGTGACCTGGGTGGTCGCCTGGCTGGTGTGGCGGCTGGGCCGGATCGAGGAGCGCTGGTCGACGAGCGTCGAGTGATTCCGCGTACGGGTAGGGGGTATAGTCGGAGGCATGACTGAGACCGTCTACACCGTCACCGGGATGACCTGTCAGCACTGCGTCGCGTCCGTGACCGAGGAGATCGGCGCCATCGCCGGTGTCTCCGAGGTCAGGGTCGACCTGCCGACCGGTGCCGTGACCGTCGTGAGCGCCGCCGAGCTGAGCGATGACGCCGTCCGCGCCGCCGTCGACGAGGCCGGGTACTCGCTCGCCGAGCGGTGACGCGATGACAGCCGCATCCGAGCTGACCGAGGTCGAGCTGGCCATCGGCGGGATGACCTGCGCCTCATGCGCGAACCGCATCGAGCGCAAGCTCAACAAGCTCGACGGTGTCACCGCCACCGTCAACTACGCCACGGAGAAGGCCAAGGTCAGCTATCCCGCCGAGGTCGAACCGCAGGAACTGGTCGAGGCCGTCGTGGCGGCCGGTTACTCCGCGACACTCCCGCGGCCGGAAGCGGCCGACAGTGCCGGTGGTCTCCGGGACCGTCTGCTCACGTCGGTGGTGCTGTCCGTGCCGGTGATCGCCCTGGCGATGGTTCCCGCCTGGCAGTTCGACTACTGGCAGTGGATCTCCCTCGCACTCGCTACGCCGGTCGTGTTCGGCGCGGGCCTGCCGTTTCACCGGGCCGCGTGGACCAACCTCAAGCACGGTGCCGCGACGATGGACACGCTCATCTCCGTCGGCACCCTCGCGGCCTACCTGTGGTCGGTGTACGCGCTGGTCTTCGGCACGGCGGGCGAGATCGGCATGACTCATCCGTTCGAGTTCACCATCGAGCGGGGAAGCGGCGAGGGCCGCATCTACCTTGAGGTCGCCGCCGCGGTGACGACGTTCATCCTGGCCGGGCGCTACTTCGAGGCCCGCGCCAAGCGCCGCGCCGGAGCTGCGCTGCGGGCGCTGCTGGAGCTGGGTGCCAAGGACGTGACGGTGCTGCGGGACGGCGCCGAGGTGCGGATCCCGGCGTCGCAGCTGGTCGTGGGCGACCGGTTCGTGGTGCGGCCGGGCGAGAAGATCGCGACCGACGGCGAGATCGAGGATGGCTCGTCCGCGGTCGACGCGAGCATGCTGACCGGCGAATCCGTGCCGGTCGAGGTCGGCCCGGGTGACGCCGTCGTCGGGGCGACCGTCAACGCGGGCGGACGGCTCGTGGTGCGCGCCACCCGCGTCGGCGCGGACACCCAGCTCGCCCAGATGGCGAAGCTCGTCGAGGAGGCCCAGACCGGGAAGGCGCAGGTCCAGCGCCTGGCCGACCGCGTGTCCGGGGTGTTCGTGCCGATCGTGCTGGTGCTCGCGCTGGTGACGCTGGTGGCCTGGCTCGCCTCCGGTGAGCCTGCGACGGCGGCCTTCACCGCCGCGGTCGCCGTGCTGATCATCGCGTGCCCGTGCGCGCTCGGCCTCGCCACGCCGACGGCCCTGCTGGTCGGCACGGGCCGGGGCGCGCAGCTCGGCATCCTGATCAAGGGGCCGGAGGCGCTGGAGTCCACCCGCCGCATCGACACCGTCGTGCTGGACAAGACCGGCACCGTGACCACCGGCCGCATGGCGCTGGTGGACGTGCGGGTCGCCGACGGCGAGGACCGCGACGAGGTGCTGCGCGTCGCCGGTTCGCTGGAGCACGCCTCCGAGCACCCGGTCGCGAAGGCCATCGCGGCCGCGGTCGGGGATCACGCGCCGGTGTCGGAGTTCCGCAACGTCGAAGGTCTCGGTGTGCAGGGCGTGGTCGAGGGGCGGGCGGTCGTCGCCGGCCGGGCCGCGCTGCTCGCTGAATGGGGCCTGCACCTGCCGGAATCGCTCGCCGACGCGAAGGCCGAGGCCGAGGAGCTCGGCCGGACCGTCGTCGCGCTCGGCTGGGACGGCAAGGCCCGCGCGGTCCTGGTGGTGGCCGACACGATCAAGCCGACCTCCGCCGAGGCGGTGCGGCGGCTCACGGCGCTCGGCCTGCGCCCGGTGCTGCTGACCGGCGACAACGAGGCGGTCGCGAAGGCGGTCGCCGCCGAGGTCGGCATCACCGAGGTCATCGCCGAGGTGCTGCCCGCGGACAAGGTCGACGCCGTCAAGCGCCTGCAGGGGCAGGGCGCCCGGGTCGCGATGGTCGGCGACGGCGTCAACGACGCGGCCGCGCTCGCGCAGGCCGATCTGGGCCTCGCGATGGGCACCGGCACCGATGTCGCGATCGAGGCGAGCGACCTGACGCTGGTGCGCGGCGATCTCCGGGGCGCGGTGGACGCGATCCGGCTCGCGCGCCGCACGCTGGGCACGATCAAGAGCAACCTGTTCTGGGCCTTCGCCTACAACGTGGCGGCTCTGCCGCTGGCCGCGCTCGGCCTGCTCAACCCGATGATCGCCGGTGCCGCGATGGCGCTGAGCTCGGTGTTCGTGGTGAGCAACTCGCTGCGGCTGCGGGCGTTCTCGTAGGGAAATAACAATGTCGCGCCTCCCCCGGTGACGGTTACCGTGACGGGTGCCGGATGCGGGGAGGTGCGATGCCCGACGCGATCGTGATCGGCGGCGGCCAGTCCGGGCTGGCCGCCGCGTACGCGCTGCGAGAGGCCGGGCTGCGGCCGCTCGTGCTGGAAGCGCAGGCGGAACCGGTCGGTTCCTGGCCCCGCTACTACGACAGCCTCACCTTGTTCTCGCCCGCGCGCTACAGCGCCCTTCCGGGAAAGCGCTTTCCCGGCGACCCGAAGCACTACCCGCGCCGTGACGAGGTGGTTGCCTACCTGCGTGACTACGCCGCGGACCTCGGCGTCGACGTCCGGACCGGTCACCGCGTGGAATCGGTGCGGCACAACGGAAACTTCGTCGTGCGGGCCGGTGCGGAGTTCGAGGCGCCGATGGTCGTCGCGGCCACCGGATGGTTCGGGCGACCACACGTGCCCGCGCTGCCGGGTCTGGAATCCTTCACCGGCAAGGTTGTGCACGCCGCCGGCTACCGCGAACCCGGCGCGCTGGCGAACCAGCGGATCGTCGTGGTCGGAGCGGGCAACTCCGGTGTGCAGATCGCGGCGGAGCTGGCCGAGCACTCGTCGGTGACCCTCGCGACGCGCAAGCCGGTGAACTACGCACCCCAGCGGCCACTGGGCAAGGACCTGCAGTTCTGGTTCACCGTCACCGGCGTCGCGTTCCTGCCCCGCCGCATCAAGGGGGATCCGCCGACCGTTCCGGTGATCGACAGCGGCTACTACCGGCGCCGGGTCCGCGCCGGACTTCCCGATCGGCGCCCGATGTTCACCCGCCTCGACGGCAACCACGTGGTCTGGGCCGACGGCCGCCGCGAGCCCGTCGACACGCTGCTGCTCGCGACCGGCTACCGGCCGGACATGCCCTACCTGGACGGCCTCGGCGCCGTGGACGCGCGCGGTATGCCGCTGCACCGGCGCGGGGTGTCCACGACCCACCGCGGGCTCGGGTACGTCGGGCTGGAGTGGCAGAGCACTCTGGTTTCGGCCAGCCTGCGTGGCGTGGGCCGCGACGCCCGCTACGTGGTCCGTCAGCTGCGCGGCTGACCCTCGTCATCGGGTGCGCAGGAAGGATCAGCGGTCCGGCCGTCGGCCTCGAACACCGCTCACGCGCCCCGGCTCAGTCCCACCAGCGATTTACCCGTGGCGGGCCGCGCCGACACCTCCGGCACGCCGGTGGTGATCGCCTGCAGCGGCAGCCCGTCGTAGACCTGCAGGGTCTGCATGTGGTGCAGCATGATGCCTTCCCGCAGCGCCCACGGGCAGACGTCGACCTTGCGGATGTCGAGCGTGTCCATGGTCGCCTTCGCGACGATCGCACCGGCCAGGATCTGCCGCGCGCGCGGTGCGGAAACCCCGCGCAGACGCGCCCGGTCGGACGTTTTCATCTCCGCCAGACGGGGGATCCACGCGTTGAGCGCGTCGATCGTCAGGATGCGCCGCACGAACGGGCCCTGCCGCTGTGGCGGTGCGCCCGCGAGCCGGGCCAGTTGTTTGAACGTCTTCGAGGTCGCGACCGCGCGCGCGGGCACGCCCTCCCATCTCAGCCTGTCGGCGACCTCGCGCAGCATGTCCCGCACGTGCCGCCGCAACGCCTTGACCTGTGCGGCCGACGGCGGATCGTCGGGCAGGAACATCCGGGTCAGCCGTCCGGCCCCGAGCGGCAGGGACAGGGTGAGCTGCGGTTCGGCGTCCCGGCCGAGCGCGATTTCGAGCGAGCCGCCGCCGATGTCGAGCAGCAGCAGGCGGCCGGCGGACCAGCCGTACCAGCGGTGCGCGGCCGCGTAGGTCAGCCGGGCCTCGTCCTCACCGGTCAGGAACTGCGGGCGCACGCCGGTGCGCTCCTCGATCCGGTTGATGATTTCGTCCCGGTTCTTCGCGTCGCGGATCGCCGAGGTCGCGAACAGGAACAGCTGCTCCACGCGGTGCAGCCGGGCGGCTTCGAGCGCCGACTCGACGGCGTCCACGGCTCGGCACACCCCGGATTCCGAGATCGCTCCGTTCTCCTCGATCTGCTCGGCGAGACGTGTCGGCTCCTTCACGGCCAGTGCGGGCAGTGGCGGTGCGCCGGGGTGGGCATCCACGATCTGGAGCTGAGCCGAGTTCGAGCCGATGTCGAGAACGCCGAGTCGCATAAGGCCCTATGTACCCGGTTTAGCGCTGCGCCACACGGATATTTGAGGTTTCATGGGAACGTTCAAGTACACCGCGACCGCCGAGCTGCCCGCCGATGAGGCGTTCGCGTTCATCTCCGACGCGCCGAACCTGCCGCGGTTCCTGCCCCAGCACCTGGACGAAGGCTGGTTGCGCAAGGACGAAGCGGGCAGGCAACTCGCGTGGGGCACCGAGAGCGACGGTGACGACTGCGGCGAGCTGCACGTTCTCGACCGCGGCGCGGCGCTCTGCGAGATCACGATCACCCTGCACACCGACCGCACCGACGAGGACCAGGTGCGCAGCGAGATGGAGCAGGCGGTCGCGGCGCTGACGCACCAGGCCGCCGCCGACGCCGACGAACAGCGCGAGGGCAGTCAGCCGGGCTGGGCTTGAGACGGACACGGTGCTCTAATCGGGCCCATGCGCGAACACGTGATCGTGTCGTCCACGACCGACAGCGAACCGACGGCCCGTGAGCTGGCGGCACAGGCCGTCGAGGCGCGCCTCGGCGCGTGCGCTCAGATCGTCGGCCCGATCCTGAGCGTTTACCGGTGGAACGGTGAGGTCCAGGCCGACCCCGAGTGGCGCCTCGAGATCAAGACCGCGGCCGACCGGGTGGCGCCGCTGGTCGAGCTGCTCAAGGCGCAGCACAACTACGAGGTTCCGGAGATCATCGCGACGCCCATCGAAGGCGGTAGTTCCGAGTTCCTGGAGTGGCTGGTCAACGAGACCCGTGCCGGCTGATCGTTGACGGGCGGGAGACTTCACCACCCATAACGCCGGTCGCCTTCCTCATCCGGGAGTCGAAGATCGGTGCTCGCTCGACTGGGAACTTCCGGGGGCGGAGCGTAGTTTTCCGGACATGGCGAGAACGATCCGGTGGGCACTGCCCGCGCTCCTCGGTGCCGCGGCCGTGGCGTTGTGGGAGATCCCCGTGGCTTTCGGCGGCAGCCCCGACCCCGAGCGCATGCGGCGCTCCCCGCAGTTCCACGACGGCCGGTTCCGCAACCTCGCCCCGCCGCTCGTCCAGCCGACGCGGGCCCGAGACCTGGTCGGCGAGATGGTGTTCGGCAAGCAGCAGCGCAAACCCACCGGCCCCGTGCCGATGGTCCCGCCCGGCGCGCCGGGCGACAGCGGGTTGCACGTCACCTGGTACGGCCATGCATCGTCCTTGATCGAGATCGACGGCCGGAAGGTGCTGGTCGACCCGGTGTGGGGCACCCGCGTGTCCCCGTCGCGGTTCGCGGGCCCCAAGCGCATGCACGAGCCGCCGCACCGGCTCGACGACCTGCCGCGCCTCGATGTGATCATCGTCTCGCACGACCACTACGACCACCTCGACCGCCCGACGGTGGTCGAGCTGGCGCGAACGCAGAGCGCGCCCTTCGTGGTCCCGCTCGGGGTAGGCGCGCACCTGCGCCGCTGGCGGATCCCGGCCGAGCGGATCATCGAACTCGACTGGGACGAGTCGGTCTCGGCGGGCGGTGTCGACATCACGGCGGCCGCCGCGCAGCACTTCTCGGGTCGCGCCTTCACCCGCAACAACACGCTGTGGGCGTCCTGGATCGTCGCGCGGTCGGGCCGGAAGGTGTTCTACACGGCCGACTCGGGCTACTTCGAGGGCTACCGCACGATCGGTGAGAAGTACGGCCCGTTCGACGCCGCCCTCGTGCAGGTCGGGGCCTACCACCCGGCCTGGCCGGACATCCACATGACACCCGAGGAAGGGGTCGCCGCGCACGTGGACGCCCGCGGCGGGCTGCTCGTCCCGGTGCACTGGGGGACGTTCCGGCTGGCCATGCACGGATGGTCCGAACCGGCCGAGCGGGTGTGGAAGGAAGCCAAGGCGCAGGGGGTGGCGGTGGCGATTCCCCGGCCGGGGGAACGGATCGACGTGGACGCGCCCACCGCCGTGGAGGCGTGGTGGCAGCCGGTCAGCTGAAGCCGGTCAGGGCCGGACGCGCGTCAGGCCCACCCGGTCGGCGGCCCTGCGGATCTTGAAGAAGGTGTTCCGGAACCACGCCATGAGCGTGGCACGGGCGTCGGGGTCCAGCTGTTCCTCGCCCGCGGCCTTGACGGCCTTGTAGTGGTCGATCAGGGTGTGCAGCCACGCGTCCACGTCCCGCACGCTCTGCAGCTGCACCATGCCACCGGTCTCCGGCAGGCGGCGCAGGAACTCCTCGTGCGTGTTGCGCACCCAGTGCGACAGCTTGAGGTCGATCTCGGGCACCACGACGGGCGGGTCGAGCTCGAAGGCGAGCCGCGACCGCCAGCCCAGCAGTTCCCGCTCCACCGGGTGGTCCCAGCGGCCCGGGCGCCCCAGCTGGTGGCCCGCGATGCGGCGTTCGGCGAACCACAGGAAGTCCTCGGAGCCCCGGCGCATCGTGCCGATCATCGACGGAGCCAGCGCGCCGATCACGGTCCGATCGACGACGTCCCACGTCGTGCCGCCCGCGAACGGGCTGTCGATCTTGAGAGTCTTCACGGTCCGCACCCTTGATTACTGCCCTATCTTCCCGTTCGTCCGCAACCCGCCATCCGTGTGCTTTACCTCATGCCCAGCCGCCGATCGAGCCGGATTTCGATCACGACGCGCTCCGGGTTCGGCTTGGGACGGCGGTGGTAGCGCTCGGCGTAGCGGGATTCCGCATCGGACACCGAGCCCGGATCATCCCGCACCACCGCGGTTCCCTCCAAAGTCGACCAACGGCGGCCCTCGAACTGGCTGACCACCACACGGGCGGGCGCGGTCGCACGCACGTTGCGCGCCTTGACGCTGCCACCACGGCAGATCACCCGTGCCGTGGTGAAGTTCTCGTCCACGGTGACCCCGACCGGCACCACGTGCGGCGACCCGTCCGGACGCAACGTGGTGAGCACGCACACGCGCCGCTCGGCCCAGAACGCCCGCAGATCATCACTGGGCGAGTCCGTGGTCATGCGCGTCCCTTCGCGTCGGTCACCGTCCATCTTGCCAAGATCTTCTCCATGATGGGCTCCACCCACGCGCTCACCGGCTGGTGCGCCGGACTCGCGCTCGCCCCGGCCATCGGCGCCGGCTCCGTGCACCAGGCGCTGGCGTTCGCCGCGACGACCGCGGGCTTCGCGCTGCTGCCGGACCTCGACCACCCCCACGCCCGCGCCTCGAAGCTGCTCGGGCCGATCACCGGGTTCCTGTGCTGGCTGCTGCGGCATGCGTCCGCGGGCCTGTACCAGGTGACGAAGGGCCCGCGGGACGAGCCGGGCAGGGGCAGCCACCGGCACCTGTCGCACACGGTGCTGTTCGCGGCGGGCCTTGGCGTGGCGACGACGTACGGAACGCGGGCAGGCGGCTGGTACGTGGTTGCCGGGGTGGTGGTGTTCGCGTTGCTGCTCGCGGCCGACGCCCTGGGCGACTGGCTGCTGATCGTCGCCGGTGGCGGTGTGGTGTGGTGGGCGCTGACGGCGAGCGCGGCGGCGGAACTGTCGCAGCTCACCGGCTGGCTGGGGATCGCCGTCGCGGCGGGGTGCTTCACTCACTGCCTCGGCGACGCGCTCACCGAATCCGGCTGCCCCTTCCTGTTCCCGGTGCCGATCGCCGGGGAGACCTGGTACGAGCTGCGGCCGCCCGCGTTCCTGCGGTTCCGCACGGGCAAGGGCGTCGAGAAGTTCCTGATCGTCCCGGTGTTCACCGTGCTGGCGGTGCTGCTCGTGCCCGGCGCGTGGCCCGGTCTGGTCGGGTTGTTCGCGGAACCGGCCGTGACCGCCGGCGGCTGACTAGACTCGGACGTGATGACCACCTCAGCGGGCCGCAGCGGACTGCGTGCCGACGCGCGCCGCAACCGGGCGCGCGTGCTGGCCGCGGCGCACGCGGCCTTCGCCGACGAGGGCCCGTCCGTGCCCCTCGACGAGATCGCGCGCCGCGCCGGAGTCGGCGCGGGCACGGTCTACCGGCATTTCCCCAGCAAAGAGATGCTGTTCGAGGCCGTCGTGCTGGACCGCATCGCGTGGCTCACCGAGCAGGCCCGCGAGCGGCTCGAAGCGGGCGATCCGGGTGTGGTGTTCTTCGAGTTCTTCGACGTAGTGGCCGCGCAGGCACTGCTGAACAAGGCCCTGTGCGACGCGCTGGAGGCGAGCACCGGGCTGCCGATGAAGGCCACTTCGGATGAGAGCAGCGAGTTCCGCGCCGCGTTCGCCGACCTGCTGCGCCGCGCGCAGGCCGCGGGCACCGTGCGGGCCGACGTCGAACCCGGCGACCTCGCGGCCCTGCTCGCCGGTTACCTCGCGATCCAGCGGCAGGCCCCGGAGGGCCGGCCACTGGCGAGGATCATCAGCGACGGCCTCCGCGCCTAGCGCCGCACGGCCATCTCGCCCAGTTCGGACCAGTCGTCCTGCGGGACCTCGAAGTTGACGACGCGCGGCGTCTCCGCGAGGTACTGCGGCAGGTCCCGCTGCGCGGCCTTGAAGTGGTCGGACTGGACGTGCACGCCGCCCGCCTCGCCGTCGCGGAAGGCTTCGACCAGCACGTACTCGTTGGGGTCCTCGACGCTGCGGGACCAGTCGAACCACAGGCAGCCGGGCTCGGCGCGGGTGGCGAGGGTGAAGTCGCGGGCGATGGCGGGCCACTCGTCGGCGTGCTCGGGCAGGATGCGGAACTTCGCGGTGATGAAAATCATGGCTCCACCGTAGAGCGGTCGCGCCGTCTCCACGAAATCCGTTGTCAACGGGACCGACGCCCTGCTGTAGTGATCGCATGCCGGTCTCCGCGCTGCTCACCTACACGCTCGTGGCGCTGGTGGCCGTGGTGACCCCGGGCCTGGACACCATGCTGATGCTGCGCCACACACTGCTCGGCGGCCGCCGGGCCGGTTTCCGGGCGCTGACCGGCATCAACCTCGGCTGCCTGGTGTGGGGGACGGCGAGCATCGCCGGGCTGACCGCGCTGCTGGCGGCCTCCCGCATCGCCTACGACGTGGTGCGCATCGGCGGGGCGGCGTACCTGCTGTGGCTCGGCGGTTCCGCGCTGTGGCGGAGCTTCCGGCACCAGGTGCCGGACGCTGAGGTCATCGTCGAGCCGGGGCGGGGAGCGCTGCGCGCCGGGCTGGTGACGAACCTGCTCAACCCGAAGGTCGGTGTGTTCTACCTGAGCCTGCTCCCGCAGTTCCTGCCGGCCGGGTCCGGGCAGGCGGCCTGGGGTGCGCTGCTGGTCTTCGTCCACGTGGCGCTCGGCTGGGCGTGGATGAGCACGGTCCTGCTGCTGGCGAACCAGGCACGCCGGTTCCTGATGCGGACCGCGGTGAAACGGTGGCTCGACCGCCTCACCGCGACCGTCCTCATCGGACTCGGAGTGCGGATCGCTACGGAGTCCCGCTGAGCGAGAGCGCCAGGTACTTCACGTCGAGGTACTCCTCGATGCCCTCGGCGCCGCCCTCGCGGCCGAACCCGGACGCCTTGACACCACCGAAGGGCGCCGCGGCGTTCGACACCAGCCCGGTGTTCAGCCCGACCATCCCGGTGGCCATGCGCTCGCCCACGCGGATCGCGCGGTCCAGGTCGCGGGTGAACACGTACGCCACCAGGCCGAACTCGGTGTCGTTGGCGGTCCGCACGGCCTCGTCCTCGTCGTCGAACGTGGTCACCGGCGCGACCGGGCCGAACACCTCCTCGCGCAGGATCCGGGCGTCCGGCGGGACGTCGGTGAGCACGGTCGGCGCGTAGAAGTAGCCGTCGCCGTCCAACGGTTTGCCGCCGGTGGTGGCGCGTGCGCCGCGGGACACGGCGTCGTCGACCAGTTCGACCACCTTGTCCCGCTGCTCGGCGCTGATCAGCGGCCCGACCTTCACCCCGTCTTCGGTGCCGTGCCCGGTCTTCAGCGACGACATCGCCTCGGTCAGCCGCCGCACGAACTCCCCGGCCACCGACGAGTGCACGTGGAACCGGTTCGCCGCCACGCACGATTCGCCGTTGTTGCGCATCTTCGCCGTGACCGCGCCCTGCACCGCCGCGTCCAGGTCGGCGTCCTCGAACATCAGGAACGGGGCGTTGCCACCCAGCTCCATCGACATCCGCTGCAGGTTCGGCGCGCACTGCTCGACCAGCTTGCGCCCGACCTCGGTGGATCCGGTGAAGGACAGCTTCCGGATCCGCGGGTCCGCCAGCGCCGGGTTCACGACCCGGCTCGCCGACGTGCTCGGCAGGACGCTCAGCACGCCGTCCGGCAGCCCGGCCTCCTTGAGCAGCCCGGCGAGGTTCAGCATCGACAGCGGCGTCAGCTGCGCGGGCTTGACGAGCATCGTGCACCCGGCGGCGATGGCGGGCCCGATCTTGCGGGTCCCCATGGCCAGCGGGAAGTTCCACGGCGTCACCAGCACGCACGGGCCGACCGGATGCTTCGACACGAGCATCCGGCCACCACCACCGGCCGGACTGCGCGCGAAGCGCCCGTCGATGCGCACGGCCTCCTCCGAGAACCACCGGAAGAACTCGGCGGCGTAGGTGACCTCCCCTTTCGACTCCTCGATGCTCTTGCCCATCTCCAGCGTCATCAACCGGGCCAGGTCGTCGGCACGGTCCGTCATCAGCTGCCACGCGCGGCGCAGGACCTCGCCCCGCTCACGCGGCGGCGTCGAGGCCCACTCCTCCTGTTTCGCGGCGGCCGCCTCGATCGCCTCGGTGATGTCGGCGTCCTGCGCGTCGGAGACCTCGCACAGCTGCTGTTCGGTCCCCGGATCCGCCACCCCGAACCGGCTGCCGTCCGCGGCGTCACGCCACTGCCCGGCGAGGAAAAGCTGGTGCGGTACTCCGTCAAGGGTCATGGCCCGTGACTACCCGTGCCCACCTCCTCGTATGCCTCGGGCAACCACCGCATCCCGCGCAGTGGTGAACAGACCAGCCACAGCGCGGACGCCGCCACACCGGCGCCCGCCAGCCACAACGTGGCGCGCAACCCCAGCGTGGTGCCGAGCGCTCCGGCCAGCAGGCTCCCGGCCGGAGCCGGCGCGAAGACCAGGGACGTCATGGTCGCCGTCATCCGCCCCTGCAACCGCTGGCACACGCTCAGGCAGAACTGATGCCCGCCGATCGCGCGCAGCACCGGGTGCCCGAATGACATCCCGCAGCCTCTCGGTGATCTCGCGGCGCAGCGGGGCGCGGGCGCGCGCGGCCGCGCCCCGGTTCGGGCCGCGGGGCCGCCGCAGCCATCCCGCCCACCACAGGAAGCTCACCGCGTTCACCCCGACCGCCGCCCCGCCGAAGAGCCGCATCAGCCATCGGGACAGGCGGGGCGCGGTCGCCGGAACCGAGCCGAACACGACCGTGCGCCCCACGTGGGCGCCCACCGGCAACGCCAGCAGCGGAACCGCGAGCAGGCTGATCCGGTCGCCGAACTGGCTGAGCGCGTCGGCCAGCCACCGGCGCCGGAAATCCCCGTGTCGCAACACACCCCAGTGCATACCCATCTCCCCTTGATCGGAGTTCAAGCTAGCGAGGGGTACCGACAAAAAAAAGAGCCCGGATCCCTGACGGGACCCGGGCTCTTCCCCCGATCGGGTCAACCGATGTCGCGCCGCCGGAATCCGGCCAGTCCCGCGGCCAGCGTGACCACCGCGATCCCGAGCAGCCATGCGAAGGGCGTCACGGTGAAGTCCGCGCTCGGCAGCTTCGGCACGTGCGTGAAGGGCGAAACGTCGAGAACCGCTTGCGGCGCCTGCACGACCGGCCCGAACAGCGACAGCAGCAGGAACACCCCGGCCACCGCCCACGCCACCGCGGCGAACTTCGGCGCGAATCCGAACACCACCACGGAGATCCCGACGACCACCCACACCGCGGGCACCTGCGCGACCGTCGCCCCGAGCACGGCGGGCACCTGGCCGCCGACGTCGCCGACCCGCAGCCCGTGCAGCAATCCCGCGAACAGTCCCGCGACCACCAGCAGCACAGCCGTCCCCAGCAGCGAGAACACCAGGTGGCTGCCCGCCAGCGCCAGCCGCCGCACCCGGGTCGCGAGCAGCGGCTCCAGCCGCAGCGCCGTTTCCTCCGTGCGCATCCGCAACGTCGCCTGCACCGCGTACATCGCCGCGATCAGGCCGAAGATGTTCGCGATCGCCGCGAGGAACGTGTCGACCAGGTTCCGCGCGCCGCCCAGCCGCTCGAACATCTGCTGTGCCTGCGCGCTGTCCCCGACGACGTCGCCGATGCCGGCCGCGAGTGACCCGAACAGCGCACCCATCACCGCGAACCCGGCGATCCAGCCGGTCAGTGCGCCCCGGTGCAGCCGCCACGCCAGCGCGAACGGCGACCGCAGACCGGGAGCCGCGGTGCGCGGACCGGGTCGCGCCGGGAAGATCCCCATCCCGACGTCGCGGCGCGGCAGCAGCCGGTAGGCCACCGAGGCCAGCACGAGTGCCGCGCCGACGAGCAGCACCGCGACGGCCCACCGGTCACCCGCGAACGGCCGGATCTGCAGCGACCAGCCGAGTGGGGAGAGCCAGGACAGCCAGGAGACGTCGGTGGCCGAGTCACCGACCGCCCGCAGCAGGAAGGCGAACCCGAGCACCGCCGTGGCGACCCCGTTGGCCGTGCGCGAGTACTCGGCCAGCTGCGCGGAGATCGCGGCGACCGTGGCGAACACCAGCCCGGTCAGCGTCGCCCCGAGCCCGAACGCGACCGCGCCGCTTGACGGCAGGCCCGCGCCGGTCAGGCCGAGCGCGATCAGCACACCGGTTCCCACGGCACCGATCCCGGCGGTGATCAGCGCGGCCGTCAGGGCGGCGTAGCGCCCGGTGACCGTCGACGAGAGCAGCTCCTGTCGCCCGGTGTCCTCCTCCTGCCGCGTGTGCCGCGTGACCGTGAAGATGCAGGCCAGGGCCAGGAACAGGGGCGCGAACACGCCGAAGCGCCACGCGGTGAACCCGCCCGCGGTGGACAGGTCGAACGGCGGACCGTAGAGCAGCGTGAGCGACGGGTTCGCGCCCATCCCCGCGGTCAATGACGCGCGGCTGGCCTCGTCCGGGTACAGCTGTTCGTAGGCGCCGGCGGTGCTCGCGGGCAGGAAACCGATCACGAGCACCCACAGCGGCAGCACGATCCGGTCGCGTCGCAGCGCGAGGCGGACGAGGTGCCGGGTGCCGGTCAGCGCGGTCATCGCGTGCTCGCTTCGGTCGTGTAGTGGCGGAGGAACAACTCCTCCAGCGTCGGCGGCTGGCTGGTCAGGCTGCGCACCCCGACCTCGGTCAGCTGGCGCAGCACCTGGTCCAGCGACTGGGTTTCGACGTCGAAGCGGACGCGGTTGCCCTCCACCTTCAGGTCGTGCACCTCCGCCAGCTTGCTCAAGCCGTTCGGGTGACCGGCGAGCTCGGCGACGATCGAGGTGCGCGTGAGGTGCCGCAGTTCGCTCAGGGTGCCGGTTTCGACCGCGTGGCCGTTGCGGATGATGCTGACCCGATCGCACAGGGCCTCGACCTCGGCGAGGATGTGGCTGGACAGCAGCACCGTGCGGCCCTTGTGGCGTTCCTCCTGGATCGCGTACTGGAACGTGGCCTCCATCAGCGGGTCGAGCCCGGAGGTCGGTTCGTCGAGGATCAGCAGCTCCACGTCGGAGGACAGGGCCGCGACGATCGCGACCTTCTGCCGGTTGCCCTTGGAGTAGGTACGGCCCTTCTTCTTCGGATCGAGGTCGAAGCGCTCGATGAGCTCGTCGCGACGGTGCTTGTCGAGGCCGCCGCGGAGCCGTCCGAGCAGGTCGATGACCTCGCCGCCGGACAGGTTGGGCCAGAGGTTGACGTCACCGGGGACATAGGCGAGCCGCCGGTGCAGGTTCGCGGCGTCACGCCAGGGGTCGCCGCCAAGGAGGCGGGCGGTGCCCTTGTCCGCATGCAGCAGACCGAGCAGGACGCGGATGGTGGTGGATTTCCCGGCCCCGTTCGGACCCAGAAACCCGTGCACCTCTCCGGTCTTGACCTGCAGGTTCAGGTCGTCGAGGGCCTTCGTCGCGCCGAACGACTTGTCCAGGCCCTCGATGGAGATGGCGTTGTCCATGCGAGCGAAGCTACAGTGATTTCACAAAGTTGTGAAGTTAGGAAAACGTATAGATTGGCTGAAGCGCTGGACGAGCGAGGAAGGATCATCAGCATGCGGGACGAAGAGCAGGTCCGCCGGTACGTCGAGCGGCTGGCCCTCGTGCTGACGCAGCTCGGCATCCAGCGGATGGCCGCGCGCGTGTTCGCCGCTCTGATCGTCACTGACGACAGCCGGCTCACCGCCGGGGAGATCGCGGAGAAGTTGCAGGTCAGCCCGGCGGCGGTGTCCGGGGCCGTGCGTTACCTGGAGCAGGTGGCGTTGATCGAGCGGGAGCGTGAACCCGGCGAGCGCCGCGACCACTACCGGGTCCTCGACGACATGTGGTTCGCGAGCCTGCGCAAGCGGGACCGGCTGATGGAGATGTGGCGGGACGCCGCGGAAGAGGGGGTCGACGCGGTGGGAGCGGACACCCCGGCGGGCAAGCGGCTCGCGGAGATGCGTGACTTCCTCGCGTTCGTCATCAAGGAACTGCCCACGTTGTTGCAGCGCTGGGAGCGTGAGCGCGTGGCGCGCTAGACCGGCACGACTGCCTTGACGAGCTTACGCGCCAGCGCGGTGGCGTCGACTGCTTCGGTGTCCCAGTGCTTCAGGAAACCCTGCTGGAAAGCCGCGCCCAGCAACAGGGCCGCCATCGAATCCGGGTCCGCTGTGGACGGCAAGCGGCCCAGTTTCCGTTCCGCGCGGAGGTAACCGGACAGACGCGAAACCGGGGTACGCGGACCCGCACCGTGGTCGTGCACGGCGTCGCGGTGCGCGGTCAGCAGGTCCTGCGACGAGAACAGGGACGCGGCGATCGGGAAGCTCTCGGCGTAGAAGCCGATCGCGGTGCTCGTGACCCGGACCAGGTTGCCGCGCAGGGTGCCGCGACCCGGGGTCAGGTCGCTGAGCATCGCGTCCAGCCGCGGCAGCTGTGAGGCCAGCACGCCGAGGAAGATCTCCGTCTTGTCCGCGAAGTGCTTGTACAGTGCGGCTTCCGAAAACCCCGCAGCCCGTGCGATCTCCTTCGTGGTGGCTCGTGCGTACCCCTGCTCGCGCATGATCCGCGTGGCCGCGGCGAGGATTTTCTCCCTGGTGCCCACTGGTGTCCTCAGCGTTCTCTCAGTGCTCGCTTGACGGTGAGTGAATGCTCACCGACTATAGCAGGTGAGTGAACACTAACCAGGAGGAAGCCATGAAACTGACCGTGTTCGGCGCGTCCGGCGGAACGGGTGTCGAGGTGGTCCGGCAGGCGCTGGCCGCGGGGCACCAGGTGACGGCGGTGGTGCGCGATCCCGCCCGGCTGGACGTGCCGTCGCAGGCGCGGCTCGAGGTCGTGACCGCGGACGTGTTCGACCCGGCCGGTCTCGTGCCGGCGATCACCGGCCGGGAGGTCGTGATCTCCGCGCTGGGGCCGCGTGAGAAGGGGCCGAGTGTCATCTGCCGCGACGGGACGAGCAGCGTCATGACCGCGATGGGGACCGCGGGCGTGCGACGACTCGTGGTCGTGAGCAACAGCGGAATGCACTCCGACGGCGACGGCTGGTTCACCCGGCAGCTGGTCAAGCCCCTGCTGATCCGCATGCTGCGTGAGGCGTACGCGGACATGGGCGAGATGGAGCGGCGGGTGTCCGCCTCCGGGCTCGACTGGACGATCGTGCGCCCGCCGAAGCTCACCGACAAGCCGCACACCGGCCGGATCGCGAGCGAGACCAGCGGAAACGTACGCGGGAGCTTCACCATCTCGCGTGCCGACCTGGCCGACTACGTGCTGCGTGCGGCCGGGAATCCCGGGCTGGCGGGGGTGGCCGTGTCGGTCGCCGGTGGCTGAGGCGGCCGCGCTGACGGGCCTGGTCGTCGCTGGTGGCGGAGACTAATGTGCACACGTGTCAACTTCACGAAATCTCCTGGCCACCACGGCCACCATCGCCCTCGCGCCGTGGCTCGTCGCGCAGGGACTGCGGGTTCGGCGGACCACGCCTCGCCTGGCTGGCGCGTCCGGGCCGTCGAGCGGGTCGGTGGCCGGGCCCGGACCGCTGCGCCTGCTGGTGATCGGTGAGTCCACAGTGGACGGCGTCGGGGCGGAGACCCACGAGGAGGCGCTGACCGGGCAGCTCGCGTCCGCTCTCGCGCGGCGGTGGGGGCGCGGGATCGACTGGCGCGTCGCGGGCCGGACCGGGGCGAACGCGCGGACCGTCGCGGCCGAGCTGCTCGCCGAGGCTTGCCGGGAGCCCGCCGATCTCGTGGTCGTGGCGCTCGGCGTGAACGACACCATCGAGATGCGCTCGGCGAACCGGTACCGGCGGGACCTGCTGGCGCTGGTGGTGGCGGTCCGCCGGGCGCTCGGTCCGGTGCCGGTGCTGCTCGCGGGTGTGCCGCCGCTGGGTGCGTTCCCCTCGTTGCCGCAGCCGTTGCGACTGGTGCTGGGCCTGCGGGGTGCCGCGCTGGACGCGTCCGCGGCGGCGCTCGCCGCGCTGCCAGGCGTCACGTACTGCGCGGTGCCACGCGAAGTGGTGAACCCGGACCTGTTCGCCGCCGACGGGTTCCACCCCGGTCCCGCCGGATACCGCCGTTGGGCGGAGAAGCTCGCCGAAGCGGCCTGATCGCCTACTCCCGGTATTCAGGAGACGGCACACTGGTCTGAACGGGTGAAACCGGCCACCGCCGACCAGGTGCTTTGGAAAAAGTTCTGCCGCTGTGTATCTGGTGTGGGGTCCCTCGCGTCATAGGGGCGTTGGCAGGTTGGACACCAGTGGAGGACAGCATGAGCTCTCCCCGGCCCTTCGCCGAGGAAATCGCCGCGGTTCGCGATTCCCTCGCCACGATGGGGGATCCGTGGCGGGCGGGGGAGACGGTGCTCAGCCGGCTGGCCGGTGAGTCGCGACGGGTGCGACTGGGGGTGCCGGCCCCGAGCGTGGCCGAGGTGGAAGCGCGGGCGGAACTGCCCGGGCGGATGCTGGAGGTCGCGCTCGGGGCCGCCGGCCAGCGCTGCACCGGCCTGCACGCGCCGGGCGGCACGCTGCCGGTCAAGTTCGACCTTCGCGACGTCTGCGGCCGCAGCTACGTGACGCCCGTCAAGGACCAGGGGGAGTCCGGGTCGTGCAGCGCCTTCGGCACCGTCGCGACACTGGAGGGGACAGCGGCCTACACGCGGCGCAACACGGGGATGCGCCTGGACCTGTCGGAGGCGCACCTGTTCTTCGGCTTCGCGCCGGGGCACCGCCAGGAGGGTGACACGGGGTCCTGGCCGGATGACCTGATGGGGGACTGCGCCGCGAAGGGCGTGACCTTCGAGGACTACTGGCCCTACTCGGACGAGGGAAGCGGCGCGCTGAACCCGGACTGGGTGAACCGCGTCGCCCGCGCCGAAGGGGTGGTCGACCTGACGCAGGACCCGGCCGCGATCAAGCACCACATCTACGGCTACGGCCCGGTCACCGCCTGCATGGTGATCTACGACGACTTCTTCCACTACGCGGGCGGTATCTACCGCGCGACCACCACGGAGAGCAACGGCGGGCACTGCGTCGCGCTCATCGGGTGGGACGACGAGCAGAACTGCTGGATCGCCAAGAACTCGTGGGGCACCGACTGGGGCGAGTCCGGCTTCTTCCGGATCGCCTACGGCGAGGCCTTCATCGAGGACTACCCGGAACCGCGGCCGACGACGCTCGGCTGCACCGGGGTCACCTTGCGCGCGTGGCTCCCGCCGCAGCGCGCGTTGCGCCTGTTCTCCGCCGGTGCGGGCGAATGGGTGTGTCTGGAGCAGCTGGGCTGGGTCCGGCTCTCGGGGGACGCCGGCGGCGTGGGCCGACAACTCGCGCTGCTGGCCGAGGCGCGGGCGGGCGGTCATCCCGTCAGCCCGTTCCTCGACCACGGCGTGCTGACCAAGGTTGCCACCACGTACTGAAGGGGAGTGAAGGATGACCACGAGCAAGAGCGAAACGCCGGGGACCGGCCCGCAGGACGACCCGAACGTGGAGCTGGCCGCGCTGACCGCGGAGGATGACGCGGCCCCGGCGGGGGTCTACGACCCGAACACCCCGCCGCCGACCGGGGTCTACGACCCGAACACGCCCCCGACCGGGGTGTATGACCCGAACACGCCGCCGCCGACTGGCGTGTATGACCCGAACACGCCGCCGCCGACCGGGGTGTATGACCCGAACACGCCGCCGCCGACCGGGGTGTATGACCCGAACACGCCGCCGCCGACTGGCGTGTATGACCCGAACACGCCGCCGCCGACCGGGGTGTATGACCCGAACACGCCGCCGCCGACCGGGGTGTATGACCCGAACACGCCGCCGCCGACCGGGGTGTACGACCCCAACACGCCGCCGCCGACCGGCGTGTACGACCCGAACGTCCCGCCCTCGCCGAACGGCAACGGCGCCGCGCCGCAGCCCCCGCAGCCCACGCACCCCACCCAGCCCACGCAGGGCGTGTGGGTGCACAACCGCGCGGTCACGCGCCTGTGGTCGACGAGCGCGGCGCCGGGGGTGTGGGCCGAGATCGCCGGCCTCGGCTGGAAGCGGCTCGCGTCCACCGGGGACGGGCGCAGCTCGCTGACCGCACTGGCCCTGCTGGCCCGCAACCACGGGCTGGCGGTGTCCTTCCACGAGAACGCCGCCGGTCAGATCGATCAGCTCCTGGTCTGACCGCCGGACACCGAGACCGGCGGTGGCCGGCAGCCGAGGGGGCCGCCGGCCACCGCCACCCTGGGGAGCAGTCAGTGGCACAGATCCGGCTCGCACAGGCGGATTCGGGGGAGACGGCACAGCTGCGTGTGGGGGACACGGTGGAGCTGTGCCTGCCGGAGGTCCGCTCGTCGGGTTACCGGTGGCGCTGGTCGCTGCCGGACGCGGTCCGCGTGGTGGCGGACGAGCACGTCCGGTCCAGGGGGGTGGCCCCGGGGGAGGGGTCACCGGGCGAGGGGGGCGTGCGCCGGCTGGCACTCGACGTCGTCGGGGCCGGCCGGCACCTGCTCCGGGCGGAGCTGGCGCGGCCGTGGGAGGTGGAGCCGCGTCGCTCCGTCACGTTCGTCCTGGCCGTGACTACTCCGAACGAGTGATGTGTGTATCTGGCCGCCGGATCCGTCCTCTGCACGGTGACGGGCCGGAGATACTGGCCAGCGCTGACCCGAGGAGAACCACCCGGAGTGGGGGCGAACGCGGTGACGGAAGCGAGGACCGCCGAGGCGGATCCCTCCTGGGAGGGACTCCGCGGACCCGAGCTGTTCGAGGCCTGCCTGGAGGCTGCCCGCGCGGGCAACAGACAAGCCCTGAACCGTCTGGTCGCCGAGCTGACGCCGCTCGTGTGGAACGTCGCGCGTGGTCAGGGTCTGGACACGCATTCGGCCGAGGACGTGGTCCAGACCGTGTGGCTGGCGCTGGTCAGCCATCTGGACCGGCTGCGGGAACCGAAAGCGCTGGCAGGCTGGCTGGTGGTCACGGCCCGCCACGAGTCGCAGCGGGTGCGTGGCCGCAAGCCGCCGCCGGTGCCCCTGACCGACGAGCTGGCCGAGACCGTGCAGAGCACGGAACCGGCACCGGAGGCCGAGGTGCTGCGCACCGAACGCGACCAGCGGCTGTGGCTGGCGTTCCGCAGGCTTCCGCAGCGGTGCCAGGAACTGCTGCGGCTCACCGTGCTGGCCGGCCGCGCCGAGTACCGGCTCGTCGCCGAAGCGCTGCAGATGCCGCGCGGCAGCATCGGCCCGAACCGTGGCCGCTGCCTGAAGACGATGCGCGAACTGCTGGACATCGAAGGGGGCAGCGCATGAACGACATCCAGGGGCCCGGAGGTGGGGCGCATCCCGATGACGAAGGGCTCCTGGCCGATCTCGGCCGGGTGCTGGCCGCCGTCGATCCGCCGCCCGAAGGTCTCGTCGAGCGCGTGCAGTTCGCCCTCGAACTGGAGAACCTCGACTTCGAGATCGCCCAGTGGGAGCGGGCCGAACCGGCGCTGGCCGGTGTCCGCAGCATCACCGACGAGGGCACGATCACGTTCACGGTCAGCGATCTCACGGTGATGATCAACCTGACCCGGATCGGGCAGTGCCACCGCATCGACGGCTGGCTCGTCCCGGCCGGTTCGCACGGTGTCGAGGTCAGGGTGGCCGAGCACGGTTCGTCGGCGACCATCGCGGACGAGGGCGGCCGGTTCGTGCTCGACGAGGTGCCGCGCGGGACGACCCAGATCGTGATCTCGGTCGGCGGGGTCAGCAGCCGCCGGACGGTCGTCACGCCCGCCGTCGTCCTGTAGGTCAACCGGCCGCTCCTTCTGGTCTTCGGATGTGCTCAGATAGAACGCGTGGCAGCTGCGCGTGATCCCCGGCGTGTTCTCGACCGGGCAACCGAGCTGCGTGGCCGGGCCACCGACGCGGCGGGCAACTTCCGCAACGTCGAGGCGGTCCGCCTTTTCGCCAGGGCCCTGCAGGTGCTGGAATCCGGGCCGGACGATGCCGGGACGATCACGCTGCGGGCCCGGATCCTGGTCGGCCTCGCGATGTCCGAGGCCGAGACCGGATCGGCCGCGGCGGGCCTTCGCCACCTGGACGACGCCCTCGCGCTGACCGGGCGACTGCGCCCCGGTGCCTCCCAGCGGGTGCTGCGCGCGCTGGTCGGCGCCCAGCGCGCGCTCGTGCTGGGCCGGGTGGGGCGCCTCGGCGAGGCGCTGGCGTTGTTCGACGAGATCCTGCCCGTGCTCGAAGGGGAAGCCGACGACAACGGGCTTTCGCTCACCCGCAATCTGATGAACCGCGCCAACATCCACATCGAACTGCACAATCCGGGCGAGGCCCTGGCCGACCTGACCCGCTGCCTGGAACTCGCGACGAAGCACGGGCTGTTCCGGCTGGAGGGCAAGGTCCGGCACCTGCTCGGGGAACAGGGACAGCTCGTCGGTGACATCCCCGGCGCGCTGCGCCACTACGAGCACGCGGCGCGGATCTACGCGGACGCGGCGGACGGGTGGCTGGCGCGCCTGCGGGTGGACCAGGCCAGAGCGCTGCTCGTCGCCGGTCTGTCCGAGGACGCGGCACGGCACCTCGACGACGTCCTGCCCGAGCTGTATTCCAGCCGCAACACGCAGGACATCGCCGAGGCCGAGGTCGCCCGCTCGGCGGCCGCGATCCTGGACGGCGACCTGGCACTGGCGCGGCGGCTGGCCGGACGCGCACGGCGGCGTTTCCTGAGCCGCGGCAACGACCGCTGGGCCGAGGTGGCCGCGTTGACCCGGCTGCGGGCCGACGCCACCGAGACGCTCGGTGGCGCCCGCAAACCACCGGCGCGGCTCGTCACGACGCTCATCACGCACGCGGACCGGCTGGCCGGGATGGCGTTGCGGGACGAGGCCGCGGTCGCCAGGCTGCTCGCCGTGCGGCTGCTGGTGCGCCGCGGCGACGTGGGAACGGCCGCGGACCTGCTCGCGCGCGTGCCGAGACCGCGCCGCACCACGCCGATCGACCACGTCATGCTGCTGCGCCTGTGCCGCGCCGAGCTGGCCGTGGCGACCGGCCGTCCACGCGCCGCGCTGGCGCAGGCCCGCGGCGGGTTCACCGAGCTGAGCCGGGTCCGGGACCGCATGGGCGGGCTGGACCTGGTGTGCGGAACCGCGGTGCACGGCCAGGAACTGGGGCGCCTGGCGGTCGGGCTGGTGCTGGGCAACACCCGCGGGCACGCGGGCGCGCGACGGCTGTTCGCGTGGCAGGAGCGGACCCGCGCGCAGGTCTACCGCTACGAACCGCTGCCCGCGATCGACGATCCGGTGCTCGCCCGGCTCATCACCGAGATGCGGCAGGTGCAGCGGCTCGCCCAGCAGAACCGTCTCGACGGCAAGCCGGTGACGGCGCTCGAACAGCGGTACGCCCGGCTGCAGCGCGAAGCGGGCCGTCTCGGCTGGTACACCAGCCCGTGGGGACGTCCGCGGCCGGTCAGCTCGCCCGAGGAGGTCGCCGCCGAGCTGGGTGACCGCGTGCTGGTCAGCCTGATCGGGCAGGGCGGTGAGCTGTCCGCGGTGGTCGTGCGGGACGGCCGGTTCGCGCTGGTCCGGCTGGGTGCCCTGGACGAGGTCGTGGAGATCACCAGGCAGCTGCACGCCGACCTGAACGCCCTCGCCCCGGACCACCTGCCGAAACCGCTGGTCGCGGCGGTCACGGCGTCGGCGGAGAAGCGTGCGCGGCTGCTCGACGAGCAGGTGGTGCGGCCGTTGGCCGACGCGATCGGCGACCGCGAGCTGGTGATCGTGCCGACCGGGCCGCTGTACGCGCTGCCGTGGTCCGCGCTGCCGTCGTTGCGGGGACGCCCGCTGTCGATCGCGCCGTCGGCGACGGCGTGGGTGACCGCGATGAACCGTAAGCTGATCGATCCGGTCGTGCTGGTCGGCGGACCGGGGGTACCGGGTGCGATCGGAGAGGTGAAGCAACTGCGCTCGGTGTACCCGTCGGCGAAGCTGGTCGACGGCGAGTCGGCGACCAGCTCGGCGGTGCTGGAGGCGCTCGACGGCTCGGGCCTGGCGCACCTGGTCGCGCATGGCGCGCACGAACCGGCCAACGCGTTGTTCTCCCGGCTCGAACTGGTCGACGGGCCGTTGTTCGCGCACGAGACCGCGCAGCTGCGGCGCCCGCCTGACCGAGTCGTGCTGGCCGCGTGCGAGCTGGCGATGAGCCATATCCGGCCGGGCGAGGAGGCACTGGGCTTCGCCGGTGCGTTGCTGGCGAGCGGGTCACGCACGATCGTCGGGGCCATCGCGCGCGTGGGCGACCGCGCGGCGGCGGAGGCGATGACCGATCTGCACCGGCGCCTGGCCGCGGGCACCCCGCCCGCGCTGGCCCTGGCCCACGCCACCGCCGCCGACCCGCTCCGCCGCCCCTTCCTCGTCCTCGGCGCCGGTTAGCGTTCGGCGGCCTTCACCAGCTTCGCGGACAGGAACTTGATCGCCGTGCGGAGCGCGGCGTGCGCGATCGGGCCGGTGCCAGGGACCTTTTCCCGGAACGAGCCGCGCCAGGTCAGCCGCGTGCCGGTGCCGTGGGGCTCGAACAGCACCTCGCCGCGGTAGTCGCGCACCGCCGCGGGCTCGGCCAGCGTGTAGACGTGACGCCGGTCCTGCTCGTACTCCAGCGTCTCCTCACGCATCAGCAGCGGCCACGCCCCGACGGCCCGGATCGCCCCCACGCCGCCCACCGGGTCGGCCCACCGGTCCCACCGGGACACGACGATGAGCGGTTTCGCCCACTCGGACCAGCGCGCGCCGTCGGTCTCCAGCCGGAACAGGGTCGCGGGCGCGGCCGTGCTGGTGCGGGTGACCTCGAAGGTGAACGTCTTGGCGGGCATCGGCGACCTTCCGCTCGGAGTAAGGGGGTTACTCAGCAGTAAACCAGGGGCTTACCGGATGCGGGTGCGCTGACCTCGGTGTTTCATAGGGGTATGGGCATCAACTTCGATGAGATCAAGAAGAAGGCGCAGCAGGCGCTCGACCAGAACGCCGACAAGATCGAGAGCGGTATCGACAAGGCCAGCGGCTTCGCGAAGTCGAGGTTCGGCCAGCACTCCGGCAAGATCGACAACGTGACGGGGAAGGCGAAGGACTTCCTGCACAAGAACCAGTCCGGCGATGACCCCGGCCCCGGACCGCAGGGCGGACCCGGCCCGTCCGGACCCCAGTCCGGCCCGACCAGCCAGCCGTAACAGCTACCGCACCTCGCCGATGACGGTGTCGTCGGCGAGAGCGGTGATACGGCCGCCGCGCTCGCCGAGCGCGCGCAGGCCGTCGCGGGCGTCCGGCGCGCCCAGCGCGACGCGGACGCCCGACGGTGTCGCCTGCCTGGCGTCCGCCAGTGCCCGCGCGCCTTCGTGCCCCGAGTTGATGCTGACCGCGAGGCCGCCGGTGGAGGCCAGCGATCCCCGCATGGCGCCGAGGCGTCCGAGTGCCTCGTCGAGCACCGGGAGCAGGGCGTCCCGGTTCCCCTCGGTCATCGCGCGCACGAGTCCGGGCCGGGTGGCGGCGACCCGCGTGGCGTCGGTGTAGGAGCCGGCGGCCAGTGCCATCGCGACCGGGCCGCCGTCCGCGCCGACCGAAGCCAGCACCGCGGCCAGCAGGTGTGGCAGGTGAGAGATCCGGGCGACGGCCTCGTCATGCGAGGCCGCGGTCAGCGGGACCACGTGCGCGCCGAGATCGATCGCGAACCGGGCGACCTCCGCCCACGCGCCCAGATCGGTGTCGTCCTCCACGCACACCACCCACGCCGCGCCGCCGAACAACGCCGCGTTGCCGGCCCGCCACCCGGACTCCGCGGTGCCCGCCATCGGGTGCCCGCCGACGAACCGGGCCGACGGGGCGAGCGCGCGCGCCGCGGTCAGCACACCGGTCTTCACGCTGGTCACGTCGGTGAGCAGGCACGACGGGGCGTGCTCGTCGACAGTCCGCAGCACCTCCTCGACCGCGGTCAGCGGCACGGCCAGCACGACCAGCGCCTCCCGTTCGGCGGCCCGCCGCAGCGCGGCCGCCACGTCCGTCGAGGCGTCGAAACCCTCAGCGACGGATGCTTCGGCGTCGGCTGCCGCCGAGGTGGCGCCCCAGACCTGCCGTCCGACCGCCGCTGCCGCGCGCAGCACCGAGCCGCCGATCAACCCGAGCCCGATCACGCATACGTCTCGCACGGTGGATCATCCTGCCAGTGCGTCGAGGGCGAAGGCCGCATACATCGCGACCCCGGCCGGGAAGGCGCCTTCATCGTGGCGTACCCGATTGGAGTGGTTGGTCGGCGCCTCGGCCGGATCGACGTCCGGCGGGCACGCGCCGAGGAACGCGAACGCGCCCGGGACCCGTTGCAGCACATAGGAGAAGTCCTCGGCGCCCATGATCGGATCGGCCATCAGCTCGGCGCGGCCGAGCACGCGCTGGGCGAGGTCGAGCACCCGCAGCGCCTGGTCCGGATCGTTGACCGTGACCGGGTAGCCGGGTTCGACGTCGGCCAGCACACGGCAGCCGTGCGCCTGCCCGATCGCCTCGCACACCGCGGGAAGATCGGCCTTCACCTGGGCGCGGGTGGCCTCGGACAGCGTCCGGATCGTGCCGGTCAGCTCGGCCGTCTCCGGGATGATGTTCGTCGTGGTGCCCGCCGCGATGCGCGTCACCGACACCACCGCCGGGTCGAACACGCTGATCCGCCGCGTCACCATGGTTTGCAGCGCCCCGACCATCGCGGCGGCGGCGGGCACCGGGTCGATCGCGTTGTGCGGGCTCGAACCGTGCCCGCCCCTGCCGATCACCTGGACGGTGAACGTGTCGTTGGAGGCCATGAGCGGACCGGGCCGCGTGGTGATCAGCCCGGACTCGACGTGCGAGAGCAGGTGGATCCCGAACGCGCGCTCGACCCGCGAACCCGCCGCGTCGAGCACGCCTTCGTGGATCATGTGCCGCGCGCCGTGGTAGCCCTCCTCGCCGGGCTGGAACATGAACACGACCGAGCCGGCCAGCTCGTGGCGGCGGGCCGACAGCAGCCGTGCGGCCGAGGCGAGCATCGCGACGTGCCCGTCGTGGCCGCACGCGTGCATCGTTGCGTCCACTTCGGAGGCGAATTCGAGCCCGGTGTCCTCCTGCAGCGGCAGCGCGTCCATGTCGCCGCGCAGCAGGATCGACGGACCGTCCTGCTCGCCACGCAGCACCGCGGTGAGCGCCGTCGTGGCCTTGCCCTCGGTGATCTCCAACGGCAGACCGTCCAGTGCCCGCCGGATGGCGGCCTGCGTCCGCGGCAGATGGAGGCCCTGTTCGGGCTTTCGATGGATCTCGCGGCGCAGCGCGACCGTGGCCGGTTGCAGAGCGTCGGCTTCGGAGCGCAACGCGGCCAGGCGGGTGTCCGGCAATGGGGGCAACTCGGTGGGTCCGGTCATCATCCGATCCTCGCAGAGCGACTGCACCGATGATCCGTCCAGGTATACGGTGTGCGCTATGTCGGTGAAGGAGCCGGTTGCGGGATTCGCGGTGGCCGTGGTCCGGGAGGACGGCAAGTGGCGCTGCAACGCGCTCGACGCCGGTGCGCTCACGGGGCTGGACGCGGCGATCACCGAACTGGCCAAGCTGCGGTCCACGGGGGCCGTGTTCGGCCTGCTCGCGGTGGACGACGAGTTCTTCGTGATCGTGCGGCCGAGCCCGCGTGGCCCGTCGCTGCTGCTGTCGGACGCGGCGGCGGCGCTGGACTACGACATCGCCGCCGACGTGCTCGACGTGTTGCGCGTCGACCCGCCGGACGAGGAGGACGACTCGATCTGGCCCGAGGGCGATCTCGACATCCTCGCCGACGTCGGCCTGCCAGGGCCGGAACTCGAGGTCATCGCGGGCGAGGTGGACCTCTACCCCGACGAGCAGCTGCAGATGATCGCGCAGCGCTGCGGTTTCGGCGGCGAGTTCACGGCGCTGCTCGACGAGATCTGACGTGTCCGACGCCGATCTGGTGTCCGCGGCTCTCGCCGCCGCGCGCGAGGCGGGGCCGGATGTGCCGATCGGCGCCGCGGTGTTCGCCCCGGATGGCCGCCTGCTCGCGCGCGCCCACAACGCCCGCGAGGAGCGGGGCGACCCCACGGCGCACGCCGAAATCCTCGCGTTGCGGGAGGCGGCCGCTGTGTTCGGCGACGGCTGGCGGCTGGAGGGCTGCACGCTCGCGGTGACGGTCGAACCCTGCACGATGTGCGCCGGCGCGCTCGTGCTCGCCAGGGTCGCGCGGGTGGTGTTCGGGGCGTGGGAGCCGCGCACCGGTGCGGTCGGGTCGCTCTGGGACGTGGTGCGGGACCGGCGGCTCAACCACCGGCCGCAGGTGCGTGGCGGCGTGCTGGAAGCCGAGTGCGCCGCGCTGATGGCGGACTTCTTCGCCGGTCACCGGGACGTGTGATTCCGCGACACCGCGGGTAGCCCGTCGCTGACCGCAGCGAAGGAGGGTCGATGAACGTCGTGAAGAACCGGGTGTCCAGCCGATCCCGCCAAGCCCGCGGCCGGGCGCGCGAGCTGTACGGCCGCTTGACCGGCAGCAGGCGCCACCAGGTGGCAGGTCGCACCGAGCGGCTCCGTGGCGTCGTCCACGAGACGACGACCGAGGTGGCGGACTGGGCAGCCACCGCGGCGCGTGACGCGCAGCGCCGGTTCCGCACCAGGTGAGGAGTGCCTGCAGGTCGCTCCGGGGCGTCTAGTAACCTAGTCGGCGGTAGCGTGTCCGAGCGGCCGAAGGAGCACGACTCGAAATCGTGTGACGGTTGACCCCGTCCGTGGGTTCAAATCCCACCGCTACCGCCGGATCGAACGCCGGGCCTTCCTGCGAAGGCCCGGCGTTCGTCTTTTCGGCTGCTGTCACCGGTGATCATCCGGCCGTAGGATCTCCCGATGACACCGCTCAGAGTTCGAACACTGTTCACCGTCGCGACGTTGACGGCGGCCGGGGTACTCGCGACCGCCGGCAGTGCCGCAGCCTCTCCCGAACCGCCCGGTGACGGGTGGGACCACACCTACCGGGACCTCGGCGTCACGGTCTACGTCGAGGAGTACGGCGACCGCATTTCGGTTTGCGACGCGGAGGCCAACGGGTCCAGCGCGCAGGTCAACGTGTGGGCCGACGGCGGATGGCGGTACAAGGCCGTCGTCTCCAACGGCAACGGGAGTTGCGTGACGCATTCGGCGAGCCAGGGTGGTGCCTACAACCTGCCGGAGGGCGCGTACATCGAGCTGTACTACAAGGGCGTCAGCACGAGCTACGCGACGAAGAGTTCCTACGTGAACGACCACTGACCGCCCTTCGTCGTAGGCCGGCTGGTCGAACCGTTACCGGTTGTTGCCACTGAATCTTCCTTCGACTCACCTCACAGAGGGAAGATTCCTCGACTGATGCGCAGACGAGGGGACTCAGGGTGACGACCACTCGAAGAATCGGCGTGCTCACCGCCGCCGCTCTGACCGGGCTGTCCGTGGCGGTGATGCCCGCGCGGGCGGCGAGCGCGGACGCGGTGATCGCCGAGGTCTACGGGGGTGGCGGCAACAGCGGGGCCACGCTGACCGGCGATTTCATCGAGATCGCCGCGTCGGCGGCCACGGCACTCGACGGCTGGAGCGTGCAGTACCTGCCCGGCTCGCCCAGCGCGTCCAGCAGGTGGCAGGTCACCCCGCTCACCGGAACGGTCACCCGGAACGGTCGTTACCTCGTCGCCGAGTCCACCGGATCGGGTGGCACTGTCTCCCTGCCCACCGCCGACGCGGCCGGTTCGATCGCGATGTCGGCCACCTCCGGCACCGTCGCCCTCGTCCGGGGCACCACAGCCCTGACGTGCCTCACCGCCGCCGACTGCCTCGCCGACCCGGTCGTGCACGACCTCGTCGGCTACGGCTCGGCGACCGTTCGCGAAGGCAGTCCGGCCCCCGCTCCGAGCAACACGACCTCGGCGGCCCGCACCGCCCTCACCGACACCGATGACAACGCCGCCGACTTCGCCTCCGGCGCCCCGACCCCGGTCAACACCAAGGGCGAGACCTCCGGTGGCGACGCCGGCGGTACCCCGGCCAAGATCCACGACGTCCAGGGCACCACGCGCCTGTCGCCGCTGGCGGGCAAGAAGGTCACCGGCGTGACCGGCATCGTCACCGCCCTGCGCACGTTCGGCTCCGCGCGTGGCTTCTGGATGACCGACCCGCGGCCCGACAGCGACCCGCGCACCAGCGAGGGCGTACTGGTGTTCACCGGCTCGGCCACGCCCGCCGTGGCCGTCGGCGACGCGGTCACGGTGTCCGGCACCGTCACCGAGTACTACCCGGACAGTCCGGCGAACTCGATCTACCAGTCCACCACGGAGATCACCGGTCCGCGGTGGACGGTCGAGTCGAGCGACAACCCGTTGCCCGCGCCGACCGCGCTCACGCCGACGACCGTGCCCGGCACGCTGGCGCCGGACGCGGGCGGCAACACCGAGAACCTGCCGCTGGAGCCGTCGAAGTACTCGCTGGACTTCTGGGAGGCGCACGAGGGCGAGACGGTCAGCGTGCGGGACGTCCGCGTCGTCGGGCCGTCCACCGAGTACAACGAGGTCTACGTGACCACAAAGCCGCGCCAGAACCGCACCGACCGCGGCGGCACTGTCTACACCGGGTACGACGAGCCGAACACCGGCGTCCTCAAGATCGAGTCGCTGATCCCGTTCGCGCAGCGCCCGTTCCCGCAGGCCGACACCGGTGACACGCTCACCGGGCTCACCTCCGGGCCGGTGGAGTACGACAGCTTCGGCGGTTACACGCTGCAAGCGACGACGCTCGGCGAGGTCAGGGACGGCGGCCTCCAGCCGGAGACCACGCGCAGGCAGCTGCCGGGCGAGCTGGCCGTGGCGACCTACAACGTCGAGAACCTGTCCGCTGTGGACGATCAGGCGAAGTTCGACCAGCTGGCGCACGGCATCGTGGACAGCCTCGCGTCACCGGACATCGTGACCCTGGAAGAGATCCAGGACAACAACGGCGCCGCCGCCGAGGGTGACGGTGTGGTGGCCGCGGACCAGACGTTGCAGCGGTTCACCGACGCGATCGCCGCCGCGGGTGGCCCGCGCTACGAATGGCGGCAGATCGACCCGCAGGACCTCACCGACGGAGGCGAGCCTGGCGGCAACATCCGCGTCGGATTCCTGTTCAACCCGCGCCGGGTGTCGTTTGTGGACCGTCCGGGCGGCGACGCCACCACGCCCGTGTCCGTGTTGCGTGAGCGCGGCAAGCCGCACCTGTCGGCGTCGCCGGGCCGGATCGACCCGGGCAACGCCGCGTGGGAGGACAGCCGCAAGCCGCTGACGGGCGAGTTCGTCTTCCACGGCCACACGGTGTTCGTGATCGCCAACCATTTCAACTCGAAGGGCGGCGACCAGCCCATCCACGGCCGCTACCAGCCGCCGACCCGGAGTTCGGAGGAGCAGCGCGGGCAGCAGGCGCAGGTGTTGCGCGGATTCGTCGACCAGCTACTGAAAGCCGACCGCTGGGCGGACGTCATCGTGGCCGGCGATTTGAACGACTACCAGTTCTCACCCGCGCTGAAGACCCTCACCCGGGGCGGCGCGCTGACCGACCAGATCGACCGGCTGCCCGAAGACGAGCGGTACAGCTACGTCTACGAGGGCAACTCGCAGGTGCTCGACCACATTCTGACCTCCCGCGCGATGTGGTGGGTGGACTACGACGTGGTGCACATCAACGCCGAGTTCGCCGAGCAGGCCAGCGACCACGACCCGCAGATCATCCGCTACCGCCCGATCTTCTGAGCATCCGACGGCCGCCGCCGCACCTCCCGCGGCGGCGGTCAGCGGTGCAGTTGCTTCGCCCTGCGCTGAGCGGCGCGGGCGGCCTGGAGCATCGCCTCGGCCAGGTCGGACGGCTTGACCTGCTCGAACAGTGCCGTGTTGATGGCGACCTCGACCACCTCACCGCCCGCCGCCACCCCGACCTCGACCAGTCCCCAGTCGTCCTGCGCGGTGGTCACCTGCTGGGCGGCCTGGCGGCGCCGCGCGACCTGGCGCTCCTGGACGGCTTCGGACTGGGTGGTCAGATCGCGGTTCACCGGATCCTCTTTCTCTCGGGCTGGCTGCTACGACGTGACCGACTCCCCAGCGGTTCCGTGAGGAACCAACCACACCCGCGCAACGTCCCATGACCATGAACTGGGTACGCGCGACCGTCGACCACCTCCCCCGCCGCGGTGTTTCGCCCGTGGTCCCGGCCGCCCTGCGGGGCGACCTGAGCTGGGCCCGGGCCTACATCCGCCGCCCGATGCCCAAGCCGGACACCTTGGAACCCGAGACCTGGATGCGCCCGGCGAACTAGCGCCGCGCGCGCCAGCCCAGCGACAGCACCGCGTCGACCAGCTCCTGGTATGCCTCCTTGACCTCGCGCAGGTAGAGGTCGAGCCGCGAGGCGTATCCGTGCGGCGCGGGGGACGGGTCGGCGCCGACCTCCAGCCACGGCAGGCGGCTGACGTTGTCCTGCGCCATCCGCCACCAGTGCTGCGCGCCCTGCACCGTCCGGGTTTCCCGTTCCCTGGACTCGACCACCGCGGCCTCCGCGGCCGCGATCTCGCCGTCCAGCTCCTCGGCCCGGCGCCGCTCCCACGCGCGCAGCTCCTCGGCCGCCTTCCCGGCCAGGCCGACGATCTGCTTGTACTCCATCGCCGCGCTCATGACGGGTGCTCCGGCCGGTCGAAGGGGATCATCACCTCGGGTGAGACGTGCGTGCTGCGGTCGAAGAACAACGCCCGGCCCGGCCGCGGCGACCAGTGCACGACCTGCCCGGCCGCGAACTGGCTCAGCTCGGAGCCCTGCACATCCAGCGCGGCCCACGCCCCGATGTCGTCGGTGCCGGCGAACCCGAGCGTGTCCTTCAGCCGCGCCGTACTGCGCCACCAGCCGATCGTGTGAATGCCCTTTCCGGGCCCCTGCTTGAGGACGAGCCGGAAGTGGTCGAGCCCGCTCTTCAGCTGACCGGGTGATTTCTGCTCCAGGAGCGGCAGCGCGCCGTCGACGCCGTAGAGCAGCAGGATCCGCGCGTGTTCGGGCGGCTCCTCGGCGAGTTTGGCCATGTGCTCGCCCAGCTCGACGTCGCTCAGCCGCACCACGCGGTGCCCGTCGGCTTCGAGACCGTCCGCCAGCTCGCCGACCGCGGGCGCGCACCGGTCGACCAGGCACGCCACCAGGAACTCGACCTCGTGCCGCGGGTACTGCCGCGCCAGCGACCGCGCGGCGGCGTCCATGATGGACAGCGCCTCGGCGATCGCGGTGCCCAGGACGGCGAGGTTCCGGCCCGGTGCACCGGTCAGCTCGACCTCGCACGCCGTGTCCGCCACGTCGATCGACTGGCCCAGCAACGCGCGCGGCGTCCCGCCGGGAGTGAGCGCGGTGAACGCGCCGGAGTGCTCCAGCAGGGGCGAGTGGGCCCCGTCGAACAGCCGCGGCCGCTGGTGTTCCTGGGCGTAACGCTCCCACAGCTCCCGTTGCAGCGACGAGAAGATGTCCTTGCTGCTCGCGTCGGGCACGTGCGCCAGCTGGTTCCCGTGTGCCACCCCGGAATCGTGGTTGACCACCGCGTGCCACTTCGGCGCGGCGACGGCGGCCATGTTGGTCTCGGCCAGCACGCGCCGTGCCTTCGGCATCGCGATGCGCAGCGTGCACTGCTCGAACACCGCCGGTTTGCCCCAGAACGCGTCGATGCCCGCGATGTCCTGGCTGGCCAGGATCAGGTGGATGCCCTGCGCACGGCCGCGGCGGGCGATGTCTTCGAGCAGTGCGGTCGCGGTGTTGGTGACCCCGTCGCGGCCGGCGAACAGGTACTGGAACTCGTCGATCACCGCGACGATCCGCGGCCAGTGCCCGCCCGGGTCCTGGGCACGCAGCCCGGCCAGGTCGGTGACCTCGTGCTCCTTGGCTGCGGCGGAGCGGCGGCGCAGCTCGTCGGCGAGGAACCGCAGCAGCGCCAGGCCGAACTCGCGGTCGGTGTTGACGTTGACCCCGATCAGCCGCGCGTGCGGCAGCCAGCTCGCGTCGCGGCGGCCCGGCGCGAGCCCGGCGAAGGACACGCCCTCCTTGAAGTCCAGCAGGTAGAGGGCGAGTTCGTCCGGCGGGTAGCGCGCGGCGAGGCTGCCGAGCAGGGCGTAGAGGAAGTTCGTCTTGCCCGACCCGCTCGGGCCGCCGATCAGCGCGTGCGGGCTCGCGTCGCCGATCACGACCTCGACCGGGTCACCCTCGAAGAACCCGACTGGCGCCCGCAGTTCACGCGCGGAGTTTTCCTGCCCCAGCTCGGCGGGCAGCAGATCGCGGAACGAGCGCGGGCCGCCCTGCTTCTCGACCAATGCGTCGGCCAGCCTGCTCGCCGCAGCGCTGACCTCGGCGGACGGGATCGGCTGGTCCAGGTCGACGACCAGGTTCGGGCCGGTCATGCTGGTGGCCGCGCGGTGCTCGCCGAGCATCCGGATGTTCTCGAACGACCCGGCCAGCACGGTCGGGATGTCGACGGTGATCAGCGAGATCCCGGCGGCGAGCGCGGCGCCCGCGATGCGCTTGAGTTCCCGGAGCGGTTCGGCGGCCCAGGTCTCGCCGTTGCCGAACAGCACGACGACCCGCCACGGCTCGATGCGCTGGCCGAGCTGGTCGCGCAGCCCGCGCAGCGAGGTGTGCCCGGCCTGCATGGTCTGCGCGTGGATGCGGCGGATGTGGCCGGTGACCTCGTCGAGCAAGACGCCCAGCTGGTCCGGGTCGTACAACGTGACCGCGGAGGTGCGGGACAGCGGGTACAGGTTCGGCAGTACGGCGGTCAGCTGAGCGACGTCCCACAGGTGCACCCGCACCGAGCCCAGCTCCATCGAACTGAGCACCCGCAGCAACAGACCTTCGATCAGCGATTCGACGGCCTGCCGGGTCCGCGGGGCCGTCGTGATCGCCAGGTGCGAGTCGTCCAGCAGCGGCACCACGACCGGGAACGGGCCCGAGTTGTCCATTGTGGACGAGCCAATGCGCCACAGTGGTGGCGGTGTCAGCGGTTCCAGCCCCGGCCGGCCGAGCCACGCGCTCGGCGGCAGGCTCGCCGGGCCGGACGCGGCCTGCGCCACGAGGTCACGCAGGCGGGCGGGCACGGTCGCCGCGTCCGCGTAGAAAGCGTTCCGCTGGGCGTCGAGCTTGTCGCGGACACCGGCCATCACCGGATGACGCAGAGCGGCCGCCAAATTTTCGTCCCCGGCCGCGGCGTCGATGCCCGCCCGTACGACCTGCTGTTCCAGCTGGAGCCTGGCCAGCTCGGCTTCGGCGATCTGGCGTCCGGCCTGAGCGGCGCCGAGCACCATACCGAGCTTCTCGCGCACGGCGCCCAGAGCCGACACGACCCGGCGTTTCTGCTCATTGGCCTTGGGCATCGCGTGCCTACAGCCGGGCCAGGTAGGTGTTCACCAGATCGTCCGCGGCGCGCAGCCGCTCGGCGTCCGCCCCGAGCCGGTCCACGGCCGCCGCGAGTTCCGGCGGCACCCAGGGGTCGGCCAGTTCGTGGGCGTTCACGATCACTTCGCGTGCTTCGTCCAACAGTTCCACCGCACGGTTGGTGTGTTCGCTTGCCTCGGCCAGTTTCGCACGGAACGCGGCGAGCTGCGCCTGCAGTTCGGGGAGCGAGAACATCTACAGGCGAGCGGCGTAGGACTCGGCAGACGACACCGCCGCCTGGATCGTGTTCTGCTGCCCGCTGATGCCCTGCAGGGCCTCGGCCAGCATGCTGTTGGCCTGGGTCACCTCCGGCTGCGTGCTGCCCGAGGTGACCTGGCCCAGGATCTGCTGGGCCTCCTCGAGTGCCTGAGCGGCCTGCTGCAGGGCTGCGACGCCGGCGTTGCACTTCTCGTTCGCCATCGCGATCCCAGCGCGGATCTCTTCCACTCCGGCCATAGTGACGCGGGTTCTCCTCGAGCTAGCGGTTGGTCGTGCCGCGTGTGCGGCCTGTCATCAAACTATCGGTAGAGCGGCGGCGACCATGAGCCTGGTCACTGGTGCAACCGGGTGAAGCGAGAAGACCCCGGACGCGTTCACACGTCCGGGGCCCCGTTGGTGGCTCGATGATACGACGGGCCGGCGACGGAGCGACGCGGTCGAGGCCCGGAACGGCGAAACGCCGGGCATCCAGCGGATACCCGGCGTCCCGGCCGAGAGCGGAGGATACGGGATTCGAACCCGTGAGGGCTGTTACACCCAACACGATTTCCAATCGTGCGCCTTAGGCCGCTCGGCCAATCCTCCGCTGAGAAGGGTACAGGAGGCCCTCGCGCGATCTGCTCAGGGCCGCTTCACGCAGGTGTAGGCCCCGTACACCCGGCCGGTGAACTCGGCGTCCACGATGTCGAACCCGGCCGCCGCCAGCATCGGTTCGAGCAGCCACCGGAAGGTGCTGTGCTCGGTCCGCACGTGCTCGGCCAGGTCGTCGCGCGTGTACCCGGTCGCGGGGTCGGTGGCCGCGTGCTCGAACCACTCCGCCATCACGACGTCCGCCTCGTGCGGGGCGAAGTCGTAGATCAGGTCACGCAGCCGCAGGGTCCCGCCCGGCCGGAGCATCCCGGCGACGCGGTGCAGGGCGATCGCCTTCCAGAAGTCCGGCAGCTGGTGCAGCGCGTGCCGTGTGAAGACCGCGTCCGCCGGCTCGCCCCGGTGCTCGTAGGTGAGGAAACCGGCTTGCACGCACTCGACGTTGTCCCGTCCGGCGGCCCGGATGACGTCCAGCATCACCGGCGACACATCGACCGCCACCACTCGTTCGAACCGGTTCGCGGCGGCGAGGGCGAACTGTCCGGTGCCGGCACCCAGGTCGACGACGACGCGCCCGTCCAGCAGCGCGAGGTCCTCCGACGGGTCGGGCCGTCCCTGCTTGCGGTCGAAGCCGGCCACGAAATCGGGGTCGAGGTGTTCGGGTCCGGCATGGGCGAGCTCGTCCAGCGTCCAGGTCATGCCGCCGATTGTGTCGCCGCGACGCCGTCCTCGCTCGCGGTTTTCAGGCCGCCTCGGGTGGGGCGGCGAGGACCTCCCGCCCGGCCTCGGTGAGTCGCACGCCGACCCGCTGGCCCAGCAGACCCGGCCGCGACGGGCACAGCAGCCCGGCGTGCGCGAGCAGGTGCGCGGTGACCTGGTCGCAGCAGGGGAGCCCGTCGATGAACAGGTCGGGTTCCGAGCTGCACGTCATCTCCGCGCGGCCGGCGCTCACCGCCCGCAGCATCGCCATCGCCCGGCGGGACAGGTTTCGTCGTCGGGTTGGGTGGTTCATCACTGGCCCCCATCAGGCCGACCGGGTGAGTGCCTCCCCGTCGTCGGCGGCGACGGGGCCGAACATCGCGCAGATCTCCTCGACGACCTGGCGGTGCGCGGCGAGCGCCAGGTGACCGACCCCGGGGAGCACCACGTTGCGCACCTGGAGGTCGGGATGCTCGAACCGGCCGTTCCTGGCGGGCAGGACCAGTTCGTCGCCGTCACCGGAGAACGTGACGAACTTCGTCGTGCACTGGGGCGCGGGCCGGGCCAGTTCCGTCAGCAGGTCGCTGCCCGGGCGCAGCTGCCGGGCCAGCGGCATCGGAGACAGCAACCAGGCCGCCACCGTGCCGCCGTGCGGGGTTCCGACCGTCACCGCGGTGCCGATCCGCTGGTGCCCGCCGAGGCGCTGCACGTAGTACCGGGCGATCAGGCCGCCCAGGCTGTGCCCCACCAGGTCGAGCTTCGGCGCGCCGGTGACCTCGCACAGCTGCTCGATCTGCTCGGCCAGCCGGCTCGCGGCGGACCGGACGTCGTGCAGCAGCAGGCTGTAGCTGAACGAGACGACCGGCCCGGCGCCGCAACGGTCGAGTGCGATCTTCAGGTCGGTGAAGATCGCGGTGTTGTCGGCCAGACCGGGCAGGACCACGAGCGGCCGCCCGGGCACGGCGAAAGTGGTGTTCCCGGGGGTGGGCGGGAGCGCCCACCGGCGCCGGATGCCCGCCGGATACCGCATCGCGTGCGTCACCACGCTGGCGATCTCGCCGGCGACCGTACGCAGAACCGTCATCGCGCACCTCCACGTCGAGGTGGTCGTCCACTTTCTGCGAGGTTAGCCGTGGGGGCCGACATTTTCGTTTCGCCGCCCCGGTCTCGGTTCCGTTTCGGACCGGTCAGTGGAACAGGGCGAGCTTGCCCGCGACCTCACGCGCGGCCGCGAGCAGCGTGCGCACGGTCCCCAGGTAGGTCTTGGCCTCCGAGGGCAGGATGTGGCTGTCCCGGCTGGTCGGCATGTCCAGTTCGCGTGCGCGCTGGCGGAGCAGCTCGATCTGTGAGAACTGGTGCCCGAACTGGGCCGCCACGGCAGTCCCGACGACCTGTTCGGGCGCCGACAGCGCGGGCCGCAGCCCCTGGCGCGCCAGCAGGCCGGCGCCGATCAGCTGCGCGGCCTTCGCCAGCAGCAGGAACGCCGAGTCCGCCGAGACCTCCACCAGCCGCTCCGCGGACGAGATGTGCTTGGCCGCCAGGTCCAGGAACGGTTGCGCGTTCGCCGCCGGCCCGCCGACGAGGTCGAGGTGACCCGAACGGACGAGCTGGTGGACGACGTCGTGCCCGGTCAGCCCGATACCCGAGGTCAGCGGTGCCTGCCGGGGCCGGATGGGCGCGATCTCGACGACCGGGTGCCCTGGCCGCTGGCGGGGGATCTGGAAGCCGTCCACACCGCGCTCGGGCGCGGCGATGGAGAAGCTCACCGGACGCTTGAGCCGCTGCTCGGCCCGGCGCGCGGCGGTGTGCAGGGCCTGCTCGTCCGGTGGCGTTCCCGGCTGCACGGAGACCAGCAGTTCGATGCTTTCCGGGGCGGGCCCTGGCAGGCCGGCGAACCGGTCGGCCCACACGCCGCCGACCAGGATCCGCAGCACGTGGCGCACGCTGCCGAACTCCTCGCCGATGATCTGCGGCACGCCGTAGGTGAGGCGCAGCAGCTCGGCCAGCGGGCGCGCGAGCGGCCCGTCCCCGGACGCGCGCATCAGCCGGATGGTGCCTTCGCGGCGGCTCGTGAGGATGCCGGCCTTTTCCAGGAGCTTGTTCTCCTTGTCCACGGAGGCCAGTGAGCTGCCGGAGTGTTCGGCGAGTTCGGTGAGGCTGAACGAGCGGTCCGGGTTCAATAGTGTCGCGGCGAGAATGCCGGCCTGGACGCGCGACCGGAACACCGGCAGCAGCGCCGGGGTCCCCTGCGCGCGGCGAGCGGGCCCGGGCGATGCGGGCGCGTTTTCGGTGACGACGGCGTGCCCGAGCCGGTTGCGCCGTCGGGCCGCCGCGGCCGCTTGGTCGAGGTGTTCCTGGGGCACGTGCAGGACGACGGACAGCCATCGTCGGGTGCCCAGTCTCGGGATCTGGTGCCCACGTTCCCACCGGGCGACCAGGTCACGCGTGACGGTCGGCCGCCCCGACACGGTCGCCAGCTCACGCGCCAGGGTGTACTGGCTGAGCTTCCGTTCCCGCCGAGCGGCCCGGATGAGGTGCGAGATGGGCTGGTTCAGGTCCACTTCCATGATCCTCAGGGCTCCTAGTTCCGCCGATTGGAGTCATGACCGTAGTCCCGGAACTGGCCCCCGCACCGTACGTTTCGCGCACGCTTTCATCTGTTTTGCGCCCTCGGACGTCTGCACGCGGCACCTGACTGAACTCGGTCCCTGGCTGTGAGCTTTTGGGCTGGGAAACCCTGGATCTCGTTCTCCTCGGTCGAGACGCGACGAACGGACGGAAGATGTGCTTGTCGGACCTTTTGCTCAGATCGAACGCCTCCATGCGCGACGCGTTCACCGTCGTCGACATGAACGACCTCAGCGATGTTTTCGTGGTGGATGATTCCACCCGGTTGGTGGGTGCCGTCTCCGAACAGGACCTGCGGCGCGCCCTGCTCGGCGGCGTGTCACTGGACGATCCGATCACGCCGCTCGTGCGTCCGTGGCGCGCGACCGCGAACCAGGCGGCTGATCGTGCCGCCGTCCTGGATCTGATGCGTGCGCTGGGGGTTCGCAACATCCCTGTGGTCGACTCCGTCGACCGCGTGATCGGGCTGCACGTGGAGCGGCGGATCATCGGTGTGCCGAAGCTGCCGAACTGGGCGGTGATCATGGCGGGCGGCAAGGGTACTCGGCTGGGGTCTCTTACGAAGACCGTTCCGAAGCCGATGCTTACGGTGGCGGGCCGTCCCATCTTGGAACGCCTGGTGCTGCATCTCGTCGGCTCCGGAGTGGAGAAGATATTCCTTTCAGTCAATTACCTGGCGAACATCATCGAGAAGCATTTCGGTGACGGCGGGCACCTCGGCTGTAGCATCGAGTACCTGCGCGAGGACCCCGACGTGCCGCTCGGCACCGGTGGGGCCCTGCGGCTGCTGGGCGACCTGGGGTACCAGGCTGATTATCCGCTGCTGGTCATGAACGGCGACCTGGTCACGAACTTCTCGGTCAGCGGACTGCTCGAAGCGCACCGGAAGGAACAGGTGCTGGCGACTATCGCCACGAGCACCTACCACCACGAGGTGCCCTTCGGTGTGTTGCGGTCCGAGCGCAACCAGCTCACCCGGATCGTCGAGAAGCCGATACAGGAATGGCCTGTCAATGCCGGCATCTACACGGTGGACCCAGTCCTGATCGGCCGGATCCCGGTCGATCAGGAATTCCCCATCACACGCCTGTTCGAGGATTGCCTGAGCCGCGGAGAAAAGGTCGGTCTTTGGCCCCTTCGTGATGACTGGCAGGACATCGGCAGGCCCAACGAACTGGCACAGGCAAGGGGGCAGTGATGTCCGAAGCGACCAAGATCCAGGTCCAGCTCACCGGCGGTCCCGCCGGAATCCCGGCGGTGCTGGACATCGACTCCGAACTCCTGCCGGACGGGCGTCTCAAGGTCCCCTTCGCTGCCGGCTACGAGCATTTCGAACTCATCGAGACGGAGACACCAGGCGCGACGCCGGTCTTCGCCTGGTCCACCCGAACACGAATCGCGGAGTGAGCATGTCGTCCCTCTATGAGGCTGTGACCGAAGCCCGGACCCTGTTGTTCGTCCCCGGTAACAGACCGGACAGGTTTCCCAAGGCGGTCGATTCCGGAGCCGACATCGTGGTCTTCGACATCGAGGACGCGGTCGCTCCGGCCGAGAAGGACCAGGCACGGGACAACATCGGCGCGTGGTTGGACGAAGGCGGCTCCGGGATCGTGCGCATAAACGACGACGCGACCCCGTGGTACCGGTACGACCTGGAGATGCTGGCCGGCCGGGGGTGCGGGGTGATGGTGCCGAAGGTGACCTGTCCTCGCCAGGTGCGCCAGGTGATCGACGTGATGCGCCCCGAGGCGTGCGTAATGCCCCTGTTGGAGTTGGCGACAGGAATCGTCGACGCGCGCGACATCTGCTCCGTGCCCGGTGTGACCCGGGCCGTGTTCGGCAATGCCGACCTCGGGCGTGAGCTAGGGGTGGACCATGCCGATCGGGACGCGATGTTCTTCGCCCGCTCCCAGGTCGTGATGGCATCGCGGGCGGCTGGAATCACGCCACCGGTCGACGGTGTGACCACGGCGATCGAGGACCTCGACCTGGTACGCGCGGACGCGGAACACGCGGCCAAGCTGGGATTCACTGGGAAGCTCTGTCTGCACCCGCGGCAGGTCAAACTCGTCGCGGAGGCGTTCGGCCCGTCGGCCGAGGAGGTGCGTTGGGCGCGGGCGGTCATCGACGCGTTCGAGACCGGTTCGATGACGGCGATCGAGGGCGAGGCGGTCGGCAAGCCCATCGTCGCCAGGGCACGGCTCGTTCTTGACCGAATCGACCGAGGCAGGGTCGCCGAGGCATGAGTGCGGCCCCGGCGACCCACGTTCCCGGACTGAGCACGGCGGCGAAAACCAAAGCGATGACGGCGGTCTGCCTGGCGCAGTTCGCCGTCGTGCTCGACTCGTTCGTCGGATTCGTCGCTCTGCCGTCGATCCAGCGGGACCTAGGGTTTTCGGGGGCCGGTGTCACCTGGGTGATCAACTCGTACATCCTGGTTTTCGGCGGGTTCCTGGTTTTCGGCGGCCGGTGTGCCGACGTGATCGGACAGCGGGTCACGTTCCTCTGGGGTACCGGGATCTTCGCCGTGACGTCGGTGATCTGTGGACTGTCGGTCTCGCCGTACATGCTGGTCGGCGCACGGTTCGCGCAGGGGCTGGGCGCGGCCCTCATGGCTCCAGCTGCACTGGCGATCCTGGTCCGGACTTTCCACGACGGCCCTGGACGACGCCGGGCGCTGACCTTGTGGGGCATCGTCAGCGGGTGCGGAGCGACGACCGGGCTGGTGGCGGGCGGAGCCTTGGTCGACTTGTTCTCCTGGCCGTCGATCTTCTTCGTGAACCTCCCCGTGTGCGTCGCGATCCTGGTCCTGGCGCGACGATCAGTACCGCCGTTCCGACTGGAGCGGGGAGGGCGATTCGACTTCCTGGGCGCCATCGCCGTGACCGGCGCGTTGCTGGCGCTGGTGTACGCGGTGATCAGCGTGGAAAGTGCTGGCTGGACGGCACCGCCGACGCTCGGGGCTCTCGCGCTCGCGTTATTGCTCGGGGGGATGTTCGTCCTCGTCGAACACGTGCATCCAAACCCGATGATCGAACTGAGGATGTTCCGGGTCCGGTCCCTGACGGTCGCGAACCTGACTCTGTTTCTCTTGTGTGGTGCGCCCGCATGCGGCATCTACGTGGCGACGATGTACCTCCAGAACGTCATGATGTACTCGTCAGGGCACACGGGTCTGGTCTTCCTGCCCGCGTCCTTCGCCGTGGTCTTCGGCTCGTTCGCCGCGCAACGCTTCATTCCCTTGATCGGCGTGCGGCGATTGGTGACGGCGGCCGCGGCGATCGCGGCGGCCGGATCGGTCTTGTTGGGAACGGCGGGAACGGGACCGGCCGGTATGGACGCATTGATGATCTCGGGCGCTGTTTTCGTGCTGTACCTGGGCGCCTCGTGCGTAAGCATAGCGTTACGAGTGCTAGCGACGTCCGATTTGGACGTTGGCGATGTCGGAGCGGCATCTGGTCTGATCAACACCGCTCAGCAGGTGGGTGCCGCGTTCTGGCTCGCGGTCTTCTCTTCGGTTGTCACGCGCCACGTCGCCAATGGCAGCGACGCCCCGGTCGTGTTGCTCAGCAGCACCTACGAGCTCGTGGCCTGGGCAAGTAGCGGGTTGGCTGTGTTGTCCGCGATCGTCGCGGCGGCCGCGCTACCGGCAGGGCCGGGTGGTCGGAGCGCGTCGAGCGATCGTGCCCGATGACGCCAGTTCGCTGATCTCCGCGGGTGCGTACCCCAGCTCCTGAAGTACAGTGTCCGTGTCGGTCCCGATGGCGTCGCGGATCGCACGGCTCACTGACCCGGGTCGCTGGGGGACTGCCGGGAACGGGCCTTGCATGCGTACCCATCCGAGGTCCATGTCCTCGACCTCGATGATGCTTCCGCGAATTCTGAAATGCTCGTCCCCCAGAATGTCCGAAGCGTCGTACACAGGCGCGACCGCGACGTCCGCGGCCGCCATCGAATCGAGGACCTCCGATCGAGGGCGTACTGTGATCCACCGGCCGATCAGCCGGTCGAGCGCCTCCCGGTTGGCCAGTCTGGCCGGGTTGGTGGCGAAACGGGGATCGTTGACTGCCTCCTCGCCACCCACCAGCCGTAACAGCCGCTCGGCGACGTTCTGGGCGGCTCCCGAAAGGACGACCCAGTGCCCATCGCGAGTGCGGTAGGTGTTGCGCGGTGCGATCTGAGGGACAGCGTTGCCCATTCTCTCCTGGAGGGACCCGAGCTGGTCGTATTCCACGATGTGGCTGCCGACGACCGACATCAACGGTTCGTACAGTGCGGTGTCGATCTGCACACCGCTTCCCGTGCGCTCACGGTCCCAGAGCGCCGCTGAAACGGCGAACGCGGTGGTGATTCCGGCAATACCGTCCGCAAGCCCGAACGGGGGCAGTACAGGAGTACCGCTCGGTGTTCCCGTGACTGCCGCGAACCCACTCATGGCTTCGGCAATGGTGCCGAAGCCGGGACGCCGGCTGTACGGACCTGTTTGTCCGAAGCCGCTTACCGCGGCATGTACGAGACGGGGATTGAGCCGGCGCAAATCGGGCCAGCCAAGTCCCCACGCTTCGAGGCGGCCCGGTCTGAAGTTCGAGATCAGCACGTCCGCATCGGCGAGGAGCCGTCGAATCACCTCTTGGCCCGCGTCTTCGTGCAGGTCCACCGCGATCAACCGCTTGTTGCGGTTCACCATGCGGAAGAAGAGCGGGTGACCATCCTTTTCGTGTCCCCAATTCCGCAGGTCGTCACCCGACGGATGTTCAACCTTGACGACATCCGCGCCGTGGTCACCCAGCATCATCGCGGCGAAGGGGCCGGCGAACAACGTCGACAGGTCGATGACGCGACAGCCGCGTAACAAACCTTCCGGCATGGATTGCCTCCGGCAGGGGATCTGGTGTCACTCTTGGTCGCGCCAGGCTGCGGTGAGGTTCTCCCGGTCTTCGGGATGTGCGATCGAGATCAATCGTCTTGCCCGTTCAGCCAGCGAGGCGCGGGCCAGCTCGACGGCTCCCCATTCGGTGACTACGATGTCGGCATCGCTGCGCGGGACCGTGACCACCCCGCCCGCCAGAGCCGGGACGATGCGCGGCCGACCGCGGGAAGTGCGCGAGCGTATCGCGATGACGGAGCGTCCTCCGTCCGACGCGCGTGCTCCTCGCACGAAGTCGAGAAGGCCACCGACACCGCCGACGTAGCCCCCAGGCACGTACTCGGCGTTCACCTGCCCGCTCAGGTCCACCTCGACCGCCGCGTTGATGGCGGTCATCCGCCGCTGCCCCGCCAGCACGCCGGCACTCAGTGCCTGGCGAGAGGGGCGGAACAGGACAGGATACTGCCCGATATCGAGTGATGGATCGAACGCCAGTGAGCTGCCGGTGGTACGACCGGCGTCAGATGACTTGTAGGAGTTTGTCACCGCCCCCGACTCCATCAAATCGAGCATCGGCTTTGTCACCATGCCCGTGTGGATGCCGAGATCACGGTGGTGCTGGAGCGCATCGAGGACACAGGACGGCAGCGTACCTATGCCGACCTCGAGCGTAGCGCGTTTCGGCACGAAGTCGGCGACGTGCCTGGCGATCCTGCGGTCCACCTCGTCTGGCGCGGCTGACGGCGCGGGGTGAATCGGGCGATCGGTGCGTACGACCGCGTCCAATTCGTCGGCTCGAATCGTCCGCGTTCCCCGGGTCAGCGGAGCGTTCGTATTGACCTCGGCAATGACCGCACGGGCACGCGTCACGAGATCGTCCGTGTAAGTGTGGTCCAGGCCGGCGCTGTAGTTACCCTCCGAATCGGGGCCCGCCAACTGGACGAATGCGACATCGATCGGGAAGCGTCCGGTGTGTATGTCCTGGCAGAACTGGCTCAGTTGCATGGGATGAACGTCGAGCACGCCGAGCCGGGACAGTCGCGAGTTCGCGCCGAGACCGCCGAGCCCTTGGAACCGGAGTGTGTCGCCGTGTTCCTTCTGCAGGTGATTCCCGAACGACAACGTCAGGAACACATCGAGTGGGCCGAGTTGGGATCGCTGGGCGATCAGTTGCTCGATGAGTGTGAGCGGTTCGGCGTTGCCCTGGGACCAGAGCAGACGGTCGCCGGCACGGATCCACTTCGTCAGGTCAAGCGATCCGAGGTCATCGAGGGCCGGGGTCATATCGCGTCAGTCCTCGTCGAGCGGCGCGGTTGTCATGCGGTGGAGTTCCGCCGTGATGGAGGCGACGTACCGGTCCGTATCGGCGCGGGAGTGCAGATCTGGGCGGTAGACGCACTGGATTGTCAGTCGCCCATTGTAGTTGTACGTGACGTAGCACGGATAAGGTGCCATGACGCGGTGGGTGAAGAGCTGGAAATCGGTGATACGGATCGATGGCGGGCTCGAAAACTCCGGTAAACGACCGAGATTGCTGAGGCTGACGCTGTCGAGGTAGTTGGCCGAGCCAAGATCCTGGACCTCGTCCTGCCGGAAGGAGTCTGTCAGCAAGATGCGGTGGATGTCCTGGTCGGCAATCGATTCGTCGAGTTGCTGCTTCACCTTGGTGCCGATCGCGGCGGGGTCGTCGTCGATTTCGACCTTGATCGGTGCGGTGTGGATACCGACGAAGTTCGTGGTCTCCGGCGGAGCGACCGGCGGCGAGACGCGCGGCCGCAGGTGCACCGGAGCCCAGCAAGCCATCATCGATGACGGCAGGGCGTCTCCGCGGTCCCGACGGTGGCAGCGCAGGAGGATTCCGCAGAGGTAGGCGTGCACAGACGTTTCAGCCCTTTTCGCCGCGCGGAGTAGCGCAGCAGTCTGTCGTTCGGACAAGGTGATGTAGTGGCGTAAGGCCTCATCCTTGGTGAAGCTCGGAGCGTCGGACGGTCTCGGGTGGTCCCCCGGTGCGTCGATCCCCAACCTGCCGGCGAGAACTTCCGACGGTCGCGATGGTAGGTCGGACGAGACAGCTGGACTCACCTGACCATGCTGGGACAACGTCGTGTAGATCTCCAGAAACTCGCGTAGGAAAGCGAGCTTGACCTGTCCGTCGGCGATGGCGTGGTCGGTGTGCATCAGCATGACGCCGCCGGACGAACTCGTGAAGACGGTAAGCTTCGCGACAGCCGCCGCGATATCCCAGGGCATCGCCGTCTTGCACAGATCTTCCAGCGAGGCGCGCTCGAGTTCGGCGTCGGAGCAACCGGGATGCCACGAGACAGCAGGTGTCTCGTCGTCACGCGGGAGGTACAACTCGAACCCCTGTTCCGTCCCTCTGATTCGTGCTCGCAGGGCGGCGCGACGATGGCAGAGGACTCGAAACGCTTCGACAAGGGCGGCGTTGTCGAGCGTCCCGGAGAACCGCAGGATGAGCGCTGTGGGCATGTCCATGGCCTGGTACTCGATGGTGTCGAGATAGCGCGGGTGCATCAGCGGTCGGCTCCCTGTCGTGATCATCGTAAGGGTGGCTGGTTCCGGGCATGAACCTCGGAAAGTCTGGTTGGGGCCGGTGACGGGAGGTAGGAGCTCACTTACACCGGCGCGGTTTCGCTGAGTGAAATGCCTAGTTGAGTATCGTCCTCCCGGCTGGGCCTGTCAACGTTCCCGGAATCGATGCGGGCAATCAGCTGAAGTCGCCGTCTGTGGCCGGCTCTTCTCCCCGGAATAGACAGGTTTCGTGGAAACTCCTCGATACGACGCTGATCACGGCAGGTGTGGCCGGTGAGCGAACTGACTGGTAAGCGTGTGCTCGTAACAGGGGCTGACGGCTTCATCGGAAGCCACCTGGTCGAACGGCTGGTGGACGAGGGAGTGCAGGTTCGTGCTCTCTGTGTTTACAACTCCAACGGCTCGTACGGCTGGCTCGACGAGCTCGACGCCCGCCATCCGCGCAACCTCGATCTGCGGCTGGGCGACATCCGGGATGCCAAGTGTGTCCGGGGGCTGGTCGAAGACACCGACGTCGTGTTCCATCTGGCGGCCCTGATCGCCATCCCGTACAGCTACCAGGCGCCCGCTTCGTTCGTGGATACCAACGTCGTCGGCACGCTGAATGTGCTCGAAGCGGCGCGGGAGTCGAACGGACCACGCGTGGTGAACACGTCCACGAGCGAGGTGTACGGAACTCCGGAGCACGTGCCGATCCGCGAAAGCCACGAACTCCGGGCTTTCTCCCCGTACGCCGCGACCAAGATAGCGGCCGACAAACTGTGCGAGGCGTACGCGCGGTCGTTCGGCATCGACGTCGTCACGCTTCGGCCGTTCAACACCTTCGGGCCCAGGCAGTCGCTCAGGGCGGTGATCCCCACCATCTTGGCTCAGCTCCTCGCTGGCCGGGAAGTCGTGAACTTGGGAAGTGTATGGCCGAAACGCGACTTCACCTACGTCGCCGACACGGTCGACGGGTTCCTGCGAACTGCGGTGTCGGACGTGCCTCCGGGAGAGGTGGTACAGCTCGGTACGGGCTCCTGCGTGTCGATCGGGGAACTGTTCGAGCTCTGCTGCGAGGTCACGGGGGCTTCTGCGGAGATCGAGTCCGAATCCTTGAGATTCCGCCCCGATGCGGGTGAAGTCGAGATACTGCTGTCCGACCCGAGTCGTGCGTGGGACCTTATCAGCTGGAAACCGGCCACGGATTTAGCGGAGGGACTCGCGCTTACCGTGGAATGGATGAAGCCCCGCGTTGATCACCTCAGGTCTGAGAGGTACCACCGATGACTGCGGCGGACCGCATCGCGCTGTCCGAGCCGCTACTCGGAGGCAACGAGTTGGCATACTTGCGGGAGTGTGTCGAGAGTAATTTCGTGTCGTCGGCAGGCCCGTTCGTGAACGACTTCGAGATTAAGTTCGCCGAGCGGGTCCATAGCCGGCACGCCGTGGCGTGTGCGAGCGGTACCGCGGCTCTCCACGTGGCGATGCGTATCGCGGGTGCGGGGCCGGGCAAGCTGATCGCGGTGTCGGACTTCACGTTCATCGCGTCAGCCAACGCCGTGAGTTACACCGGTGCGGACCTTCTGCTCGTCGACAGTGAGCAACAGACGTGGAACATGAACACCGAGCTGTTGTACGACGATGTCTGTCGACGGGCGCGCCTCGGACGCCGCATCCCAGATATCGTCGAGGTGGTTCACGTACTTGGCCATCCTGCCGATATCGAACCACTCTTCGAGCTGCGAAGTCGATTCGGGATCCGGCTCATCGAAGACGCGGCGGAGGCTCACGGGGCCCGCTGGCGGGCCGGCATGGTCGAGGGCTGCCAGGTCGGTACAGTGGGAGACTTGGGTTGCTTTTCCTTCAACGGGAACAAGCTAATCACTTCTGGCAGCGGTGGGATGGTCGTGAGCAACGACGCGGCGGCTGCTCGCCGGACACGGCACCTCGTCAACCAGGCGAAATCCAGCGAGCACGGATACGTCCACGACGAGATCGGTTACAACTACCGGATGAGCAACATCGCAGCCGCTGTAGGGTTGGCTCAGTTGGAGCAGCTGGATTCCTTCCTACTCCGCAAACGGACCATGGCCGAGCAGTATGATCGGTTGCTGGCTTCTGCGCCTTTGCGCCGTCCGCCGCGCGCGAACTGGGCGTCACCGTCACACTGGCTCTACTCGGTGTTGCTCCGAGGCCAGAACAATCGTGTCGCCGACGTCGTACACGAGCTCAACGAACGGGGCATTCAAGGACGACGTCTTTGGCCGCCTTTGCATCGGCAGCGCCCTTACGAGTCGTGTGAACGTCTGGGCGGGGTCGTTGCTGAAGATCTTTACCAGAACGGCCTATCGCTGCCCAGTTCGCTCGGAATCACGTCCGAGGAGCAGGGCCGTGTTGTGACGCGACTCTGCAACGTCCTCGCTCACGATGGCCCGCAGCAGAAACACGCTCCTGAGTCGGAGACGCAGCCTTGAGATCGGACACGGTGAAGATCTGTGTGTTCACCGGGTCCCGGGCCGACTACGGTCCTCTGATTCCGGTTCTGCGGAGGCTGGATCTCGATCCTGAGATCGATCTCCGGATTTTGGCGAGCGGTGGCCATCTGATGCGTGAACAGGGAAACACCGTCGAAGTGATAGAGAAAGACGGGTTCAGGGTCGCAGATCGCGTTGAGATGGTCTTGGCTGGAGACAGCCCGGTCTCGGTCGCGAAATCCATGGGCCTAGCCATACTCGGTTATGCCGACGCGTTGGCGCGGATGGAGCCGGATGTCCTGTGCGTCCTGGGTGATCGGTACGAAGCGCTGTCCGCGGTTCTCGCCGCCCTGCCAAGGAACACGATGGTGGTTCACTTCGGCGGTGGGCAACTCACGCTGGGGTCGGCGGACGATCGGATTCGTCACGCTATTTCCAGGATCGCTCACCTTCATTTCGTGTTCGCCGAGGAAGACCGAAAACAGCTCATCCGAATGGGCGTCGCCGAGGACTGTGTTCACGATGCCGGACGGATGAACGTCGAGCACGGTATCACGGAGAACCTGATTGACCGGCGGGATCTGGAGGACCGCCTGGGCAGGAAATTGCGGTCGCCTTCATTTGCGGTCACCCTCCATCCCGTCACCGGCAAGCCGGAGGAAACGGGTGAAGCGCTGGACGCGCTGTTGGCTGTACTGGCGCAGTATGAGCACGGAACAATCGTGTTCACCGCCCCGAACGTCGATCACGGCAGCGGCGACATATCGGTGGCGATATCGCAATTCGTCGCCGAGCATCCGAGCTTCACCACGTATGTGCCGTCCCTCGGGCAGCGCGGTTATCTCGGCCTCGTGCGGCACTGCGACGTCGTGGTCGGGAACTCCTCGAGCGGTCTTCTCGAAGCTCCGCTCCTCGGTACACCGACTGTCAACATCGGGTCACGACAAGACGGGCGGGCGAAAGCGGATTCCGTTTTCGACTGTGCAGCCACGCCTGCCGGTGTTCAGCGAGCGATCGACGCGGCGCTGTCTTGCGACGTTGATAGGGGTCATCACGAAAATGCGGTACCGACGAACGAGAACATCGATGAAGCAGTGGTCGAAGTGATCAAACGGAGGTCGCGGGAAAACCTTCGCGACGCGAGAAGGAGCGACAGCAAATGGCGTTGATCTGTGTGACAGGCGTGTCCGGCAGGGTGGGTTCGACGCTCGTTCCGCAACTCGTGCGCGCCGGCCATCACGTTCGGTGCGTCGGTAGGGCGCCCGAGCGGTTGTCGGTGGGTGGTGTGGAGGTGGTGGAGGCGTCGTTGACTGATGGTGGGGCGTTGGCGCGTGCGGTGGCGGGTGTGGATGTGGTGGTGCATCTGGCGGCGCAGATGGTGCTGGGTGAGTCGTCGGTGGAGCGTTATTACGACGTCAACGTGATGGGTACGTTGCGTTTGCTGGAGGCGTCGGTGTCGCAGTCGGTGCCGGTACGGCAGTTCGTCTACGCCAGCACGGACAACACCTACGATCCGGCGCACGCTCCGCGGGAACCCATCACCGAGGACCACCCTCAGTTCCCGGGTGACTACTACGGAACCTCGAAGGTGCTGTGCGAGCAGTTGGTGCGTAACTACCAGAAACTGCACGGCCTGAACTACACCATCCTGCGTTACGGATCGGTTCTGGCCCCCAACGAAGCCGTCGCGTTGTTCCGCCTGGATTGGGTCCGCGGGTTCCTGGCCACCCACACCACCGCCGGCCGCCGCAGCAACCTCTGGCAACTCCTCGCCGGTGGGGACGACTTCCTCGGCGCACTCCAAGAGCAGATCGGCGACCGCACCGGCAATCCCGCCCTCGCCCTCACCGGCCCCGACGGCCGTCCCTGGGCCATCCACACCTCCGACGTCCGCGACACCGTCGCCGGCACCCTGGCCGCCATCGACCACCCCAATGCCATCAACCAGGACTTCAACATCGTCGGACCCCGCACCACCACCTTCACCGAAGGCGCCACCGTCATCGCCAAGCACTACAACCTCGACCTGCTCACCGCCCACATGCCCGCCACCCTCGCCTTCGAACTATCCACCCACAAAGCCACGCAACTCCTCGACTACCACCCCCACCACGACTTCGACTCCACCATCACCACCGCCCAAGACCCCAACCCCACACCCGACTACACCCCCGTCACACAAGGCTGGATCCCCACAAGCGATCCGCGATCGTGAAGACTTAGGCTCGCTCTCGGGCACCGACGGATCAAGCCAGTTGTTCGCGCGCGACCTTCTTGATCTCCATCTGCTGGGACGAGCGCACCAGCTGCCGCACGTAGGGGTCCAGTTCTTGGCTGTCCTCGATGACGACGTCGAGGGGACCGGAAAACAGCATCTTCCCGTGCCGTAGCACGATGACATCGTCAGCGAGTGCCCTCGCCACCGCCAGGTCATGGGTGACGACGATGCAAGCAAACAGGTGTTCCTCCTGCAACTCGAGCAGAAGGTTGACGATCTGGGCCTGCACCGAGACGTCGAGCGCGGACGTGGGTTCGTCACACAGCAGCACTTCAGGGGATGAGGCGAGCGCACGGGCGATGACGATCCGCTGGAGCTGACCGCCCGAAAACGCTCTCGGGCGATCCTTGCGGCGTGCTGGATCGATGCCAACCGAGGCCATCAGCTCCGCCACGCGTACGCGACGCTCGCGCCGGCGGAGCTTCCTCAGTGGCTCGGAAATGCTCCATCCGACGCTTCGGACGGGATTCAGGGCGTCAGCGGGGTTCTGGAACACCATTTGAACCGGGCTGGTGTTGCCGTGCCGGGGTGGAGCAACCTGGCGGCCGTTGATCGCAACTGAACCCCGCGTCGGCTTCTCGAGCCCGGCGACGCACCGGATCAACGTCGACTTCCCCGCGCCGCTTTCGCCGATTACTGCGGTGGTCATCCCGCGTTTCACCGCGAACTCGACAGAATCGAGCGCATGCCGCACCATGCCCTTCCGATTCCGGAAATCTTTGGTCAGGGAATTGATGCGTATCGTCGCAGTCTCGACCATCGTGTCCGTCAGATTTCGCACGTCCGGCCCTCTCGTCGGGGATGGTGGCACGCGTAGCCACGATCGTGGTCATTGGTGAGCAGGGGACGCTCGTCTCCGCAGTGGTCCTGCGCGTCGGGGCATCGCGGGTGGAACGAGCATCCCGAAGGCCAGTTGCCCGGCGAAGGTGGCTCGCCGGCAATCACCGGCAGCCGGATGCGGGAGGGGCGGTCAAGGGTGAGTCCGCAGTTCAGCAGCGTGGCTGTATACGGATGAGTGGGAGCCGAGATGACCGCAGTCATCGATCCGTACTCGACCAGCCGCCCGGCGTACACGATCGCGATACTGTCGCAGTACCTGCTGACGAGTCCCAGATCGTGTGAGACCAGAAGCGCGGCCATTCCCGATTCTTCGGCTATCGATCGGAGCAGCCGTAGCGCTTCGACGCGAAGGTTCGCATCCAGGGCGGAGGTCGGTTCGTCGACCACGATCAACTTCGGTCTCGGCATGAGCGTCAGCGCCAGGGCCAGACGTTGCGCCATTCCGCCCGACAGTTCGTGCGGGTAGAGCTGGAACAGTTCGTCCGTGTCCGACAGACCCAGGTACTCGCACAGCTCACGGGCGCGATAAGTGGCCTCGCGCCGCGTCATCAGGCGTTTGTGCACGACGGACTCGATCAGCTGGCGCCCGACACGGTGCATCGGATCGAATGCCGCTGCCGGGTTCTGGAGCATGAGTCCAGTCGAAGTACCGAGAAGGTGTGTTACCTCTTCCGGGTGATCCAGCGCGTGCCAGGTGCGGCCATCGAAGCTGACCTTCCCACTGGCTCGGAGGGTCCGTGGCAAAAGCCCCAGTACCGCGCGTGCTGTGAGGGTTTTCCCGGCTCCCGTCTCCCCGAGGAGACCGAGCAGGTGACCGGCCGACACCTCGAAGGTCATCCCGGAAACCAGGCGCGTGCCGTTCGGCGTGACGATTTCGAGATCCTGGACCTGGAGCGCGGGACTGGTCATGTGAGGCCTCCGGAGTCGAGGTGGAACCGGTCACGCAGGCCGTCACCGATGAGATTCGCCGAGACGACGAGCAGGATGATCACCAGGCCGGGTACGGTCGCGATCCACCATGCCCCGACCAACTGGTCCCGGCCCTGGGAAATCATGTAGCCCAGGCTCGCGGTCGGCGGCTGGAAACCGAGTCCGAGGAAGGACAGTGCGCTCTCGGACAGGACTACGAATCCGACGTGGAGTGACGCGTACACGATGATGGGTGTCCCGGCCGCGGGAATGAGATGTCCGAACAGGATGCCAATGCGACGTGTACCCGCCAGGCGTGCCGCGGCGACATAACCGCGTTCGCGGTCGACGAGGACGTTCGCCCGCACCAGTCGCGCGTAAGGCACCCATCCGACCGAGGACAACAGGACAACCATTGTGGTGTAGCTCGGCTGGATGACCATGGAAGCCGCGAGGAAGATCAGGAGGGGCGGAACGGCGAGCTGCAGGTCGACGAGCCGCATCAGCACGGCGTCGACCCAACCGCCGGTGTAGGCGGCATATGCGCCGATCAGTACACCGAGCAGAGCGCTGATGAAAACGACCGCGAGCGCAACGGTCAGCGAGGTTGCAACGCCGTAGGCACACCACACCAGGAGGTCGCGGCCGAGGACGTCGGTTCCCAGCAGGTGGTTTCCGGAGAATGGGGCGAGGTAGGACTCCGCGAGTTCCTGTGAATTCGGATCAATCGGCAAGAAACGTGCTACGACAGCGCCGGACGCGAGAGCGCCGATAAGCGTGGCACCCGTACGAAGGGAAGTGCCGCCGGGACGAGTACGACGCTTCGACGCTTTGCTGGTGAGAAGGTTCATGCTTTCACCGTCCGCACACGGGGATCGCTGATCAGGATGAAGATGTCCGCGATCAGGTTGAGTAGTACGTAGAAGGCGGCCACCATGATGATGGTTGCCTGGACCACTGCGAAGTCACGGGTGAGCACAGCCGAGATCAACAGGTTTCCGATACCTGGCCACGAAAAGATGGTTTCCACGATCACGCAGTTCGAGATCAGGTAGCCCAGCTGTAGAGCGGCGAAGTTCACGCCGGGACCCACCATGTTACGAAGTGCGTGACGGTACACGATCAGCCGTTCGCTCAACCCACGTGCCCGCATGGCTTCGACGAAGTCGTTGCCAAGAACGTCGAGCATCTGCCCGCGAAAGACCCGGTACAGCGTCGGGACCGTGGGCAACGCGAGAGTCAGTACTGGCAGTATCAGTGATGACAGGCCGTAGAAACCGAAGCTCGGAAGGAGCTGGAGGTTCGCGGAGAAGATCAGGATGAGCATCAGTCCGAGCCAGAACTCCGGCATTCCCTGCAATGCCCCAATGGTGCGGCGGAGGCCCCGGTCAGCCCGGGATTCACGGTGTCGCGCGCTGAATATTGTCAACACGAGCGCCAGAGCCGAGGCGAGCACGATGGCCAGAATGGCGAGAATGAGGGTGTTCGGTAGAGCAGTCATCACCTCGCCCATGGCATCAGAGCTGGTTCGGTAGGAAATCCCGAAGTCACCTCGAAACATTCCTCCAACGTACTGGACGAAACGTGCGGGCAGCGGTTTGTCGTAACCGAGTTGAGCGTTCAGAGCCGCGCGTTCCTCGGCGGTCATCTGCGGCCCACCGATCACGTCCGCCGGTCTGCCAATGACGTTGGTCAGGAGGAAGCTGATGACGACGGCGCCGAAAACCACTACGACGCTTTGAAGCAACCGGGTCAAGACGAATCGGGTGACCACAGAACCGCCCCTTCGGTCGGCGAATGTCACTGGCTGAGGTAGACCTGGCCGAAGTTGGGTTGGAAACCGTCCTTCGGTGAGCTGTAACCCTGAACCGAGGTGGAGTGGCCGTCGACTTGGACCGAGTTGTAGAGCGGAATCACGGGAAGTTGCTGTGCAAACAATTCCTGGATCTCCGCCAGGAGTCGGAGCCGCTCAGGTCCGTCCGGAGTGGTCAGCATCTTGTTATTGAGATCGTTCATCGCGGCGAACTCCGAAGTTCGCTGGAAGTACTTGGTCGCGAAGAACAACGGACCACCGGTCAACCATCCGAGTTCGCCGGCAACAGCGTGGTAGGGCTTCTGCTGGGGATCGACGATGACCTTGGTGACCTCGGCGAAGGGAATCTGCGTTGCCTTCAGGTTCACGCCGATCTCGGAGAGCATGCCACTGATCGCTTGTTCGACTCGACCGATGTTCTCACCGAGTTCGGGTGACCAGACCGCCTCGAGCTCCACGGGCGTGGTCAGGCCGCTCTGCGCCAGGAGTTCCCGGGCCTTGTTCGGATCGTAGGGGTACTGGGTGGCGGGTTGCTGGTAGCCGTAGACCCCCTCGGGAAGAACGTTGTCCTGGCGCTTCCCAACCCCTCTCAGGATCGATTTGATGATCGCCTCTTTGTCGATCCCGTGGGCGAGCGCCCGACGCAGTACCACGTTGTCGACGGGCCGATGGTTGCTGAAAAGGATCAGCTGGCCCACCCGCCAAAGCGGTTTCTCGGTCACGGCGAGGTTGCCGGCTGACTTGAGGGTGCCCGCATCGCTTGGCGCGACGTTGAATACCAGGTCCACGCTGCCCGAGCGCAGCGCGGCTACCCGGGCGGAGGCGTCCGGGATGATCTGGAACTGGAGTCTTTCCAGGTACGGTCCCGGGCCGCGGAACTGACGGTTCGCGCTCAGCACGAGGCTCTTCGCCGTCGTGTAACTCTCGAAGCGAAACGGCCCGGTTCCTGTCGGAGTTTTGTTCACCGCGTCCGGCCCCTGATCGACGAGGTTCGGGGAAATCATCCGGATCAGAGTGGCGTTCCGGCCCATGTCCGGGAAACTGTCGGGGCTGCTGACCCGTATCACCCGCGGGTTCGTGTCATCGAAAGTCGCGTTCGGCGGAAGGAGCACGCCCCATTGCGTGCCGGACCTCTTGTAGTACTGGAAAGTCTTCTTCACGGCGGAGGAGGTGAGTGGCGCGCCATCGTGAAAGGTGATCCCCTCCCTGAGGTGAAACGTCCATTCCCTGGCGTCGGGTGAGGACTCCCAGCGTTCGGCCAGCACGCCCACGAGGTTCGACGTGTCACCATCGAAACCGAGCAGGCTCTCGTAGACGTTGTGGGAGATGATCGGCAGCGAAACCGCGTTGCCCGCCAGGGAAGGATCGAGGCTCGTCGGGTCGCCGAGGTGGGCGACCCGCAGCGTGCCGGTCGGCTGCGACGGGGGTGGGCCGGCGTTCGTGGCCGACCCCTGCGATCCGACGGAACAGCCGGCGAGCACCGGGACGCCGGCGGACAGCCCAAGGGCCGTCGCGGCGGCGAAACGCAAGGTTTCTCGACGGGTCCAGTAAAACGTCGTGTTCGGGTCCTTGGACATGGTCAGACCTGTTCTTCGAGGATCAGGCGTCCGCGGGTGCGGCATCGCTTGTGGGGATCCAGCCTTGTGTGACGGGGGTGTAGTCGGGTGTGGGGTTGGGGTCTTGGGCGGTGGTGATGGTGGAGTCGAAGTCGTGGTGGGGGTGGTAGTCGAGGAGTTGCGTGGCTTTGTGGGTGGATAGTTCGAAGGCGAGGGTGGCGGGCATGTGGGCGGTGAGCAGGTCGAGGTTGTAGTGCTTGGCGATGACGGTGGCGCCTTCGGTGAAGGTGGTGGTGCGGGGTCCGACGATGTTGAAGTCCTGGTTGATGGCATTGGGGTGGTCGATGGCGGCCAGGGTGCCGGCGACGGTGTCGCGGACGTCGGAGGTGTGGATGGCCCAGGGACGGCCGTCGGGGCCGGTGAGGGCGAGGGCGGGATTGCCGGTGCGGTCGCCGATCTGCTCTTGGAGTGCGCCGAGGAAGTCGTCCCCACCGGCGAGGAGTTGCCAGAGGTTGCTGCGGCGGCCGGCGGTGGTGTGGGTGGCCAGGAACCCGCGGACCCAATCCAGGCGGAACAACGCGACGGCTTCGTTGGGGGCCAGAACCGATCCGTAACGCAGGATGGTGTAGTTCAGGCCGTGCAGTTTCTGGTAGTTACGCACCAACTGCTCGCACAGCACCTTCGAGGTTCCGTAGTAGTCACCCGGGAACTGAGGGTGGTCCTCGGTGATGGGTTCCCGCGGAGCGTGCGCCGGATCGTAGGTGTTGTCCGTGCTGGCGTAGACGAACTGCCGTACCGGCACCGACTGCGACACCGACGCCTCCAGCAAACGCAACGTACCCATCACGTTGACGTCGTAATAACGCTCCACCGACGACTCACCCAGCACCATCTGCGCCGCCAGATGCACCACCACATCCACACCCGCCACCGCACGCGCCAACGCCCCACCATCAGTCAACGACGCCTCCACCACCTCCACACCACCCACCGACAACCGCTCGCCAGGCATCACCATCCCGCGTACCGAGAACCCTTGTGCAACAGCTGCTTTGGCGAGCGTCGATCCGACCCGCCCGGATGCGCCGGTGATGAGAATCTGCGTCACGAGCCACCTCGTAAAGTTGTCCGATAGTTACCTGCCCGAGACGATCCCGGCAGTCTGGGCTCGAAGGTCTCGGGTCACATATGAAATGTCGGTGCCGTCTGATGGAACACAGAGTGAATCGTGTGGTTCGGGCTGTCAAGTGTGGGCCAGGTGGGCTCGCGCCCCTCCGCGTGCTCACCTCAGGGGGACGTCGTGCATCGACGGTTCCACGATTCGTCTTGTGAACTAGGAGGTTTGTCTGCTGAAATACAGGGGTCACGACGGTCGAAGTAGCGGAGGTGTGCCGGATGGGCAGTGCGAGGCCGGAGCGGGCGTCGTCCGACCTCCGCGCGGAACCTGTAGCTCTGGTGACAGGGGCGTCTAGAGGCATCGGCGCGGCAGTCGCCCGCAGGCTTTCCGCCGACGGGATGGCGGTGGTCGTCAACAGCTTCCCCAGTGAACCGATGATCAGTCTTGCGAAGCAGGTGGTGGAAGAGATCCACGATGTCGGTGGCAGGGCCCTTGTGGTCCCCGCGGATGTCACGGAACCTGCCCAGGTCGAATCGATGTTCGACGAATGCGAATCCGAATTCGGTAGCGTGACGACCTTGGTCCTCAACGCTGCGAGCACCGATCGCCACGAATGGACAGACATCTCGCTACGGGAGTGGAATGAGATCTTGGCGGTCAACCTGACGTCGGGCTTCCTCTGCTGCCGAAGGGCGTTTCGCAGTCCGTGTGACGCGGGGGCCAGCGTGATCGTGGTAAGCAGCGTGCTTGCCGAGACCGGCGCGCCGAACGCGTTGCACTACGGAACGACAAAGGCTGGTTTGCTCGGATTCACCCGGTCGCTCGCGCGAGAGGTTGGACCTGCGGGTGCCCGCGTTAATTGTCTACTCCCGGGCGCTATTCAGACTGAAGAGGAACGGGAGTCGTTCGATTCCGAAGACCTGGACCGTACGGTGCTCGCGCATCAGGTCCTGAAGCGACGTGGGCGGCCGGAAGATGTCGCCAACGTGGTGAGTTTTCTCGCTGGTCCGGACAGCTCCTTCCTTACGGGGCAGACGCTACGCGTCGACGCCGGATGGACGATGATGTGACATTGGCGTTGCCTGCGTCGGGTGAAAGACGCTGCCTGCGACAGGCGGTCGGAGTTTCTTGTAATGTCGCGAACTGGCACCCGTAGTTCAGCCCGCCTCGTGGGATTGCTCGGCGGCGGCAAAAAGTGTATGGGTGGCCTGGTTGCCGCACGCCTCAGCGGAGGCGTGGCCTCAAGACGAGGATCTCAAATGACCGCAGACGATTCGCCGACCCGTTCGAGATTCCCCGCACTGATCCCGCAGCCGCATACCGTAATTATTCACGAGCAGATGACGTTTCCCTGCGTTGCTTTCATGTGGCGAGACGTCGCGCCTGAGGTCAGTCGTTACGTCGAAACCGTCCGGGACATCTCTGGAATGCACTCGCACGCGTCCGGCGTGCCGGTTGTACCGATCGACTTCGCGACGAGCCGCCTGCCGGCCGAGCATTACCGCCTGGAGTTACGTGAGGGGTCGATCCGGGTGGAGTACTCGGACCCCCGTGGCGCTCTGCACGCGATTCGTACGTTGGTCGATGTGTGGGACGGCCACGATCGGGCGTGGCTGCCGGTCGCGGATATCGAGGACGGCCCGGAGCTTCCGGTCCGTGGCGTGTTCATCGAGTCATTCGCTGGCACCGATCTCATGGAGCTCAGCGACTGGCAGAACCTCATCGACCGTCTGTCCCAGCTGAAATTGAACACGATGGGGCTGTCCATTTACGGCTGCTGGGACATCCGGCACGGTGACCGGCCCGCGGAGTACCTATTCACTCCGCTCGCCCAGTTTCCGGAACTCAGGACCACGAGCCGGATCACGACCTGGGACCCTGATCGGGAACGGGAGTGCGATCTCGAATACGTGCCGGTTATCTTCGAGCAGGACTTGTTCGCGGACATCTGTGGATATGCGGCCGACCGAGGTGTCGAAGTGGTTCCACATCTCGGTGGGCCAGGGCATTCGACGCTGATTCCCCGGGTAGTGACTGAACTGTCCGCCGTGGGGGCGGATGGGGACCCCACCGGCTACGGGTACTGCCTGTCGCGAACCGACGCGCGGGAGGCGTTGCGTCTCCTGATTCGCAATCTCGTGGACCAGCATTTGCGGCCGAACGGTATTCGCCGCCTCCATGTCGCAGGAGACGAGTACTACCCGATCCGGAACGTGGATCCGCGAGATCGGGAGCGTCTGGTCAGTCCGTACTGCGTGTGCGAAGGTTGCCGGAATCTCGGTCCGGGAGAACTGCTCGTCGAGTATCTGGTGCTCGTCGGCGCCGTCCTCGCGGACTACGGAATCGAGATGGTGCATTGGCACGACACGCTGGTCCGGGAAGGGGTGCTGGACACCTATCTCGATCGGATCGAGGAGCTGGGCCTGCCGACCCCGGCGATCGTCTGGTGGAAGTACAACGATCCGGTTCCCGAACCGTTCGCGACGCGCGTCGAGACCTGGGTCGCACCCACCACCGGGCTGTTCCCGCACCTGTTCGCACAGGACTTCACTCCCAACATCTCCACCGCAGTGCGGAAAGGGGTGATGGGGGGAGCGACTGGAACTTTGGCGTACTGGATTCCCGACGTGGCGGATCACCAGAACGTCGCCTGTTTGGCGGACCTGTCGTGGAACTACGCGGCGTCAGGCGGGGCAGTCGGTTTCCGTCGCCGGTGGAGTCAGTACGTCTCACCCGCTTCGTGGTCCGATGCCGAGCAAGCGTACGACCTGGCCAGCACAGTCAGCGCGTCTTACCCGACAATGATGTACCTGGCCGACCAGATTCTCCCCTATTTCGCCGATTCCGGGGTGCCCACCTCTCAGTATCCGGATGACCTGCTGGTCGCCTTTTCGTCGAGGCAGCCGCCAGTGGCCGATGCTTTGCGGCAAGTCGCGGCGACCTTGCGGGAGGCGACCACTCTCATGCCTCGGGGCGGGGAGGTGCGGTACTGGGCAAATCCGCTCGCCCGGTGGCAGTGCGAAATGCACCGGACCATTGAATCCCTCGAGCTCTTTCTGGACGTGCTCAGACTCGTGAGGCGGCCTGATGATGAGCGGAACGACAGCGCGGAGGTCGACGAGCGTGCGCGCGCTTTGCTGAGGCACGTAGGGCAGACCAAACCTGGGTATCTCGCCCCGGCAGCCCTGCGCGAACATTGGTTGTTCGTGCGTGAAATTGCGGCGTCCGTGCGGCGGCTACGTGCGGTACCGGACGTCGGCGGGCAGGATTCCTGGCACCCCTGGATAGTGTGAGGATTGGTGTATGTCCAACGAGGATGAGGTCTGGCTGCGGGGCGGCTTGATCGCGGACGGAAGCGGCGGCTCGTTGTTCGAGGGAGATGTCGTTCTCCGAGCTGATCGGATTGTCGAGGTCATTCCGGGCGAAGGTCCGGATAGTGGGGCGGGGCGCGTTGTGGACTGCCGGGGAAAGGTTGTCGCCCCCGGGTTCATCGACATACACACGCATTCTGACGCCAGCTTTCTCCTCGACCACTCGGCGCCAAGCAAGATCATGCAGGGCGTTACCACTGAGGTGGTCGGCAACTGCGGATTCTCGGCTTTTCCTGTCGAGCCTTCTCGGCGCGGGCAGCTTGAGGAATTTCTCAAGGGTCTGGGGATTCCGCGGATTCCGACCAGCTGGGTCGACTTTGAAGGTTATGTCAATGCTGTGACCGCCTGCAGGCCCGTTATGAACGTCGCGGCTTTGGTCGGCCACGGCGCACTCCGCATAGCCGCGACCGGATCCGGCAGCGCGAATCTGACCGCTGAATCGCGAGGCAGGATGGTTGCATTGTTGCGGAATGCGCTTGAGCAGGGGGCTTTCGGGCTGTCGACGGGACTCACATACGTGCCGTCGGCTTTCGCCGGCCCAGCCGAACTTCATGAGCTCGGGCGAGTGGTCGCCGAAGCCGACGCGCTGTATGCGACTCACGCGCGTGCCACCACGGGATTCGACGCGTTCGAGGAGGCATTCGAGTTCGGCAGGCAGACTGGAGCGCGCGTGCAGTTCTCCCACGTGGCGCTCAACGATCCGCAGGCCTGGGGTCGCGCGGGGGACGTGCTCGGGAGGTTCGAGGAGGTCGAGAGAGAGGGAGTCGATATCAAGTTCGACATCTACCCCTACAACGCGTCGGCCTCGTCTTTGACGCAGTATCTGCCGGCGTGGCTCCAAGAGGATGGGGAGGAGGCAATTGCCGTTCGGTTGCGTGACAAGAGAGAGTACGAGCGCGCCCGGTCCGGGCTGTCCGAGGGATTGTTCGGAAGTATCCCGTGGGATTGGAACAGGGTCCTCGTTTCTCTCGCCGGCTCCGGAGACGAAGATCTCGAGGGTATGACGGTTCAGGACGCGTCAGCGCGCCGAGGCGTGACACCGGAGGATCTTTGCTTGCGGCTCTGTGCACGGCACGGAAATCGCGCGCAGGTGGTCCTGTTCTACCGGGTCGAATCCGACGTTCGAGCGTTCCTGCAGCACCGACTGGCGATCCTCGGCAGCGACGGAAGCGCACTCTCGGAAACGGCGCCTGGTCGGCCCCACCCCCGCAACTTCGGCGCACACGCGCGGCTCCTGCAGAGGTATGTGGTCGAGGAACAATTCCTCAGCGCGTCGGAGGCGATCTACAAGAGCACGCTCGCCGCCGCCGAACGGGTCGGCATCGCCGACCGCGGCCGCCTTGCTCCTGGAGCGATGGCCGATGTCGCGGTATTTGATCTGCCGAACGTCCGAGAGGTGGGTACCTGGACGGACCCGTGTCGGTTGGCGAGTGGCGTTAGCGACGTGTGGGTCAACGGAACAGCGGTTGTCGCCGGGGGCACGTTCACCGGAGCCTGTCCGGGGCGTGTGCTCACCCGGTGAAGTGGACCGTCGGCGGCATGCCCTTGGCCACTCAGTCGGTGACCTCCTGCGGCTGCGGGTTGGTCGCGATGCCGGCGGCGACCTCGATCAGGCTCTTGGCGGCCCGCTTCACGTCTTGCATCGTGAATCGGGATGCCGGGCCGCTGACGCTGATCGCGGCCGGGAGGTGCGTTGCGAGGAGCGGTGCGGCGACGCAGCGGCCGTCCTCCTCGTTTTCGCCGTTGTCGACCGCGTAGCCGACGCGGCGCACCTTCGCCAGTTCGCTCATGTAGTCGTCGAGCGAGGTGATCGTGTTCGCCGTGCGGGTGGGGAGTCCAGTGGTTTCGAGGAGGTGCCGGACGCGGTCCTCGGGGAGGTGTGCGGCGATGGCCTTGCCCAGAGCCGTGGAGTGCAGCGGGTCGTGATCCCCGCGGGAAGCGGCCAACCGGACGCCGCGGCGGCTTTCCACGATTTCGATGTAGATGATGTGGTCGCCGTCGAGGAGGCCGAGGTTCGCCGTCTCCCCGAACTCGTCCCGCAGCGTCTCCAGCGAGGGGCGGGCGCGCTCGCGCAGGATCTCCAGGTGCCGGGACTGCATGCCGACGAACCCGAGCCCGAGCCGGAACACCCCGCGCTCCTCGTCGCGCTCGACGTAGCGGTGGTTCTCCAGCGTCCACAGGTAGCGGAAGGCCGAGGACTTCGGCAAACCGGTGGTCTGGGCAACCTCGTTCAAGGTGATTCCGTCGACCGACTCCTGTAGCAGATTGAGGATCAGGCAGACCCGTTCGACCGCGCGAACCGAATAGTCGCGCTCTTCGTCCGGCGAACCGCTGTCCGACCGGTTGGCGTCTTCGGGTTCCTGCTTACGGCGCCGAGCCACGGCTTCTCCTCGTTTCGGACGGCAAGTTGGACGTTTCAGATCTTAGTCCGGCCCGAACAGGCGTGTCAGGGGGCCAAGGAAGGTCTGAACCCGACCCCTTGACGGTGCGCACATCGCGGTCGTACCGTGAATCGCAACATAGATTTCTAGTTTCACTAGATGAAACCGCATCGAGAGCCCTGGCGAAATCGGCTCGAGCCGTCCTGGGCTGTGGGAGAGGATCTTCATGCCCAACGACTCGACTCTGCTCAGCGGCCGGTCGGCCGAGTTCAGAAGGCGGGCACTCGAACGCACTCCGGGTGGGGTTCACTCGAACGTCCGGCTCGCCGGTGCGCAGGAGTTCATCGAGCGCGCCAAGGGAGCCTGGCTGTACGGCGTCGACGGCCGAGACTACGTCGACTACCTGCTGGGGCAAGGGCCGAATTTCCTCGGGCACGCGCCGGACCGGGTGATCGACGCGGTCTTCGAAGCCTGCCGCGACGGCGTGATCTTCGGCGGGCAACACGAACTCGAAGTCCGGGCGTCGGAACTGGTATGCCGGGCGGTCGGCTGGGCCGACATGATCCGGTTCGGCGTGTCCGGCACCGAGGCCGTGCAAGGAGCGCTGCGGCTCGCGCGTGGGGTCACTGGGCGCACGAAGGTGGTCCGGTTCGAAGGGCACTACCACGGCTGGCTCGACAACGTCTTGACGGCGCCGCGCGACGGTGCCTGGACCGTCGCGAGCAAGGGGCAGCTTGCGGGTCACCTCGACGATTTCATCGTGTTGCCGTGGAACGACGCTGATCAGGTGGCTGACGCGCTCGAGCGTCACGGTGAGCAGGTTGCTGCCGTCATCATGGAGCCGGTCATGATCAACACGGGGGTTATCGAGCCGCTGCCGAAATTCCTCGAGGCGGTACGGCGGCTGTGCGATGCGCACGGTGTCGTACTGATTTTCGACGAGGTGATCTCCGGTTTCCGGCTTGGTCTCGGTGGGGCAGCCGAGCGCTACGGTGTCCAGCCCGACCTCGCGACCTATGGAAAGGCGATCGCGGGGGGCTTTCCGGTAGCCGCGCTCGTCGGGCGCGAGGGGCTGATGTCCAGGTTCGGCACCGGCGAGGTCAACCACTCCGGGACCTTCAACGGTTCCGTCATGGCGACCGCCGCGGTCGCCGCGACGGTGACGAGCCTACTGGAGGACCCGCCGTACGAGCGGGTGACCAAACACAGCAAGACGCTCATGGTCGGGTTGCGGGATCTCGGTCTCGAACACGACCTGCCGCTGCGGGTCGAAGGTATCCCCGCCGCGTTCCACGTCTCGTTCGGTGAAGCCGAGGTCCGTGACTACCGGACGCTGCAACAGCTTGACTTGGCCCGCTACGAGCGGTTGTCGCGCGATCTGGTCCGTCACGGTCTCTGGGTGGCCGGACGGGGAGTCTGGTACGTGTCGGCCTGCCACGGCGAGGAGGAACTCGATGCCGCACTGACCCGGTTCGAGTCGGCGCTGGCGGACGGGGCCGGCCGGTGACGGGAACCATGAACCGGGACGGCAACACCGCGAAGTTCGCTGCGTTCGTGCGCGCCGGTGATTTCGTGTTCGTTTCCGGTCAGGCCTCGGTCGACGAAGACGGTTCCATCGTGCCCGGCACCTTCGCGGAGGAGATGCACCGATCGCTCGGCAACGTGATCCGCGTGCTCGCCGCCGCCGGGCTCGAACTGTCCGACGTAGTCAAGGTCGGCGCCTACGTCCGCGACGCGGGAGACCTCGCCGAGTTCAACCGGCTCTACACCGAATACTTCACCCATCCGCTTCCCGCGCGGACGACCGTCACCGGCTGCCTCCCGGAGAGCATCAGGTTCGAGGTCGACGTCGTCGCCCATACGGGAGGGTGAGATGCGCTTCGCCACCCTTGGCCTCTACCACGAGGCCAACACGTTCTCTCCGCTCAAGGCCGACCGGCGGCTCTTCGAAAGCGGTGGAGTCGTGCGTGACGCCGAGATCATCAGGGACTACGCCGAATCGGCGACGACGCTCGGCGGATACTTCACGGCGGCTCGGCAGCTGGACATCGACATCGAGCCGATCCTCTTCGCCTTCGTGACGCCGATCGGCGCCATCACCGAGGACGCCTTCGAATGGCTGGTGGGTGAAATGCTCGCCGAGCTCGAGGCCAGGGGCCCGTGGGACGGTGTTCTGCTGAACCTGCACGGTGCGGCCGTGGCGGAACACCTGCCTGACGTGGACGGTGAGATCGCTTCCAGAGTGCGTGCAGTGGTCGGGCCGGACGTTCCCGTCGGCGCTGTCCTCGATCTGCACGCGAACGTGTCCCGGCAGCTGGTCGAGGCGCTTACGGTGACGCTCGTCTACCAGACGAACCCGCACGTGGACGCCAGGGAACGGGGGATCGACTGCACGAAGATGATCGCGGCCACCGTGCGTGGCGAGATCCGGCCCCAGCAGGCGCTGGTGCCGCTGCCCCTGGTCGTGAACATCGCGCGGCAGGACACCGACGAGAAGCCGATGGCCGAGCTGATGGCGAGAGCCCGCGCAATCGCCTCGTGGCCAGGTCTCCTCTCGGCCAGCGTCGTCGAGGGCTTCCCCTACGCGGACGTCCCGCACATGGGAATGTCCTGCATCGCGATCCACGATGGCGGCGAGGCCGAGGCCGAAGCGGCGGCGCAGGAGTTGGCCAGCCAGGTCTGGAAGCACCGCGCGGAGTTGCAGGCCCGGGAGCGTTCCGTGCACGAGGCGCTGGAGCTCGCGGCGCGGGAGCCGTCGGGGCCGGTGGTGTTGCTGGACGTCGGCGACAACATCGGGGGTGGGGCACCGGGTGATTCGACCGTCATCCTGCGCGCCGCGCTGGACAGCGGGGCCCGTCCGTTGGTGCAGACGTTGTCGGACCCGGAATCCGTGCGCCGGTGCATCGAGGCCGGCGTAGGGGCGGGGGTGAACCTCCACGTGGGGGCGAAGAACCCGCACTCCGCCGGCAAACCTGTCGAGGTTCGGGGGACGGTCCGGACGGTGTCCGACGGGCGGTTCGAGGAGCCGACCGCGACGCACGGTGGGTTCCGGTTCTTCGACCAGGGGCCGACGGCGGTGCTCGACACCGTGGAGGGCCACACGCTCGTCCTCGGCTCGAAGGCCGTCATGAACTCCAGCCTGCAGCAGCTCCTCAGCGTCGGCGTCGATCCGGGGCGCTACCACATCGTCGTCGCCAAAGGGGTGAACTCGCCGCGGGCCTCCTACGGCACGATCGCGCGCCGCATGGTCGTCGTCGACACCGAGGGCATCACCGCGATGAACCTGGAGCGGTTCACCTACCAGCACCGGCGCAAGCCGTTGTACCCCTTCGAAGCAGCGGAATTCCCGGAGTAGACGGATGAAACTGATGCAGGTGGGCGATCCCGGCCGGGAACGTCCCGTCGTGCTGGAAGACGGCCGCCACTACGACCTGGCGCCGCTGACCCCCGCCGTTGACGGGCCCTTCCTGGCGCGCGACGGGGTGCGCCGGGTGCGGACGGCGCTCGCGGACGGTGTGCTGCGCGAGATCGACGTGGTCGGGATGCGGATCGGGGCGCCGATCACCCGGCCGGGCGCCGTTCTGTGCATCGGGCAGAACTACGCGGCCCACGCGGCCGAGACCGGTGATCCGCCGCCCGCCGAGCCGATCCTGTTCCACAAGTCGCCCAACACGGTCGTCGGCCCGTACGACCAGGTGCTGATCCCCCGCGGATCGGAGCGCACCGACTGGGAGGTCGAACTCGGCGTCGTCATCGGGAAGCGCGCGCGATACCTGGAAGCGCTTTCCGACGCCCGCGCGTGCATCGCCGGGTACATCACCTCCGACGACGTCTCCGAACGGTCCTTCCAGCTCGGCAGGCCCGGCGGTCAGTGGTCCAAGGGCAAGTCGTGTGAGACGTTCAACCCGGTAGGGCCGTGGCTGGTTCCCGCGGACGAGGTGCCAGACCCGCAGGTGCTGGAGATCCGCTCGTGGGTCAACGGCGAACCCCGCCAGGACTCGAAGACCTCGGACATGGTCTTCACCGTCGACGAGATCATCTGGCACCTCTCCCAGTTCCTGGTGCTGGAACCGGGCGACCTGGTGAACACCGGCACCCCCGAGGGCGTCGCGCTGTCCGGCCGCTTCGCCTACCTACGGGCCGGCGATGTCGTCGAGACCGAGGTGTCCGGCCTCGGACGCCAGCGCAACGAGTGCGGCCAGGCCTGATGGCCCTCGACCGTGACTTCGCCGGCGCACTGGCCGACGTGGTCGGTGCCGGTCACGTCCACCAGGCGCCCGGTGACCTCGCGGTCTACGCCAGGGACGCGACCCCGCTGTTCCACCAGGTGCCGGACGCGGTGGTCTTCCCGGCCACCACCGAGCAGGTCGCCCGCGTCCTGAGGCTGGCCACCGCACACCGGGTTCCGGTCGTGCCGCGTGGCGCGGGCTCCAACCTGTGCGCGGCCACCGTGCCGGTGCGCGGCGGGATCGTCCTCGCGCTGACCCGAATGACGCAGATCCTGGAAATCAGCACGGACGAGTTGCTCGCGCGGGTCCAGCCGGGCGTGACGACGGCGCGGCTCGCAGACGCCGCCACCGCCCGCAACCTCCTCTACGCGCCAGATCCGGGAAGCCGCACGACCGCTACGGTCGGTGGCAACATCGCCACGTGCGCCGGCGGGCTGCGCGGACTGAAGTACGGCGTGACCCGCAACTACGTGCTCGGCCTGGAAGCGGTCCTGCCCACCGGTGAGGTCGTGCGCACCGGCGGTCGCCTGTGGAAGGACGTCGCCGGATACGACCTGACCCGGCTGCTCACCGGCTCGGAGGGCACGCTCGCCGTGATCACCGAGGCGACCGTGGCGCTGCTGCCCGCGCCCGCCGAGAGCAACACCGGCGTCGCCTACTTCGAATCGCTCACCGAGGCGTCCCGTGCCGTCGGCGCGATCATCTCGGCGGGGATTGTGCCGGCCACGCTGGAGTTCCTCGACCGCAAGTGCGTCGCCGTGGTGGAGGAGTACGCAGGTCTCGGGTTGCGTCTGGATGCCGGCGCGCTGCTGCTGTTCGGGGAAGACGGTCCGCTTGCGACGGTCGCGGCGAACATGCTGCGCATGCGCCAGATCTGCGCGGAGACCGGTGCACTCGAAGTCACCGTGGCCGAGGATATCGTGCGCTCCGAAGCGCTGCTGGCGGCGCGCCGGTGTTCATTGCCCGCGCTGTCCCGGCTCGGGTCGCTGACGGTGCTGGAGGACGTGACAGTGCCGCGACCGCGGATGCCCGAGATGGTCGGGCGGATCGACGAGATCGCGGACCGGTTCGATCTGCAGATCGCGACGTTCGGTCACGCGGGTGACGGCAACCTGCACCCGACGTGCGTGCTGGACCCGGACGACGAGGACGCCGTCGGCCGGGTGCACAAGGCGTTCGCCGAGGTGTTCCGTGCCGCGATCCGGCTCGACGGCACGATCACCGGCGAGCACGGCGTCGGCTCGGCGAAACTGCCGTTCCTCGCCGACCGGCTCGGCGCGACCCAGCTCGGCCTGCTGCGCAGGATCAAGACCGCGTTCGACCCGGCGGGCATCCTCAACCCCGGAAAGCTCGGTTCATGATCTTCTCCAAAACCCTGCTGGACCGGTGCATCTCCTGCGGCTACTGTCTGCCGGCCTGCCCGACGTACGCGATGACGGGCGACGAGGCATCCTCGCCGCGCGGCCGGATCTCGCTGATGCGGGCACTGGAAACCGGTCATCTGGAGGACGACGATCCGACCCTGGCCGAACAGGCTTCGTTCTGCCTCGGGTGCCGGGCGTGCGAGCCGGTGTGCCCGGCCGGCGTCGAGTACGGGAACCTGCTGGAAGAGTGGCGGGACCACCAGTGGAGCGGGCGCCGCAGCCCACTGCCCGCGCGGCTGCTGATGGCGTTGGTCTCACGGTCGTGGCTGGTGCGGGCGCAGGGTTTGGTGCGACGGCACGCGAGGACGGTGACTAGCGCGAGCGGGCCGTCGCTCATGCTCGGCTGTGTGGAACGCGGGTTGTTTCCTCGCGTGTCCCACGCGGCGCGGAAACTGGCTCCCGGGTTGTCCGTGCCGAAACGCCAGGGCTGTTGTGGCGCGCTGCATGCGCACAACGGCGATTCCGGAACCGGGGAGCGCATGGCGAAGTCTCTCGGCGACGCCCTGCCCGGCACGATCGTCACCACGTCCGGCGGATGCGCCGCGCACCTGGCGGCCCACGTGGGCCGGCCGCGGGTCCGCGAGCTGAGTGAGTACCTCGTCGAGCACGACCACCTGCCCAGCGGGCGGCTGCTCGTCGACGGCCGCGTGGCGCGGGTCGCGTTGCAGGACTCGTGCCACCTCCGCAACGGGCTCGGCATTTCGCGGCAGCCGCGCGAGTTGATCAGGGCCGTCGCGGAGTACGTCGAACTGCCGTCGGCGGGCGCGTGCTGCGGCGCGGCGGGCACCTATTCGATCTTACGGCCGCGGGAAAGCGGCGAAATCCTGTCGGTGAAAATCGACGAAATCGAGGCCGCCGAGGTCGATTTCGTGGTCGCGGTCAACCCGGGTTGTCTCCGGCAACTGAAGACTGGCCTGCGGAAACGGGGTTCGCGCGTGCGCGCGGTGCACCTCGCCGAACTCCTCGTGATCGTTCCGAGATAGGCACACCGTGTGCGGTAGACCGACTTGTCCGATCGGCTCTTCGGAGTACCATGTGTCATCTGAAACGCTCGTTTCAGCACTCCTGTAGGGTCGGTACTCCGGCCTGGCAACACGGGCACCTCCTTGGCCGCCGCGACGAATCGCAGAGTATGTTGACACGTCCTTTGCAGCAGTACGAGGTTTTTCGTTCCCACGACATCGATCAAACGCGGGATCTCATGTCCAGCGTGCTGTGCGACCACCACCTCGACGTCGTCGATTTCGCCGTACCGCTCGACGCGAGGATGAATTCCACACGTCTGCGCGACGTCGTGCTGAATTATGTCGAATACGGCGCTCCTGTTCTGGTGGATCCCGGCCGCACACAGCGTTTCCTGGTGGTACAGGCACACATCAACGGACGTGGGGTGGTGTGGTCCGGGCGCGACCAGAGCGCCGCACACACCTCCCGGATCGTGGTGAGCTCCCCCGAAGAGTCCCTGCGGATGTCGCTGTCCTCCGACACCCGGCTGGTTCTTGTGAAGATCGAGTCAGCCACCGTCGAGCGCGCCCTGCGTCATCTCCTGGACGACGAGCCCGACCGTCCGATCCGCTTCGATCTCGGCATGGACGTGGCCAAGGGAGCGCCATGGTTGTGGTACCGGACGTTGTTGAACGAGATCGGCCGGGTCGGCAGGCACGATAAGCCCTTCGCGCAGTCGTGGACCGGGCGGTTCGAGGACTGGCTGGTCTCCCGGCTTCTGGTACTGCAGCACAGCAACTATTCGGAGCGGCTCAGCCGGGCCGCCGCCCACCCCGCCCGTGCCAGGGCCGTGGTCGACGCGACCGAACTCGTGCGTGCCGTTCCACGGCCGGACTGGTCGCCCCGTGCACTGGCAGACGCGCTCGGCGTGGGTCTCGCGCGCCTGGAGACCGGCTTCCGCATCTACCGAGGCGTTTCAGTGGCCGCGTTCCTGCTCCGCGAACGGCTGCGGGCCGTGCACCGGATGCTGCAGGTGTCGGATCCGGCCGAGACCTGCCTCGACGACGTGGCCCGCAGCTGGGGGTTCCCGGACCGGATCGGCTTCGTGACCGAATACACCATCGTTTTCGGAGAGTCCCCCGACCGCACTCTCCGCTGCTAGAACCCGCCGCTGGACCCCGAAACGGAGACCCCCGAGCAATGAGCGGCTTCCACTTCGCCTACATCCGCACCGCAGATCCCGAACTCGCCGTGCGCGCCGCCGAGCCGGTGCTCGGCCCGCACGAGCTGCTGCCCGAGGGCGGCCCGGGGGACATGGACCTCCGCATGCACCGGCACCACGGAACACAGTTGACCTCCGCCACCGTCACCTATGGCCGGGACGTGGTTGTGCGCCTGACCGTGCCGCGGGACGCCTACGCGACGACCACCGTGCTCAGCGGCCGGTGTGTGTTGCGCGTCGGAACCGCCTACCTCGAAGCCGGTCCCGGAGACGTGGTCACCGCTTCGCCCGGCCAGAGTTTCGGCTTCCAGGCCTCGGCGGACTGCTACCTCAAGCTGGTCCGCATCGCGCAACGGGCCATGCACGACAGGCTCACCAGGATCACCGGTGTCCGGCCGGACACCCCGATCCGTTTCGGACCCGCGGTCGCCGAGCTGACCGGCAGGAGCCAGCCGCTGATCACGAGCGCCGAGCGCTTCTTCGGCCGGTCGAAGTCGCGGTTCGCGCGGCACTCGGACGACATCTTCGTCGACTGGCTGCTGCGCCACCAACCGCACGAGTACAGCGAAGTGATCGGGCGGCGGGCGGTCCCCGAGGTCGAGCCACTCGTGAGCGAGTTCGCCAAGGTGCTGATGCACGCGGCGGACCCGGCGAAGGAGCTGAGCGTGTCCGAGCTGGCGATGGCCGCCGGTGTTTCCGAGCAGGACCTCGTGCACGCCTTCCGCCACTACGAAGGGTGCCCGCCGTTCGAGTACCGGCGTGGCCTCCGGCTGGACTGCGCTCGCCGTCTCCTCGTGGCGGGTGAGTTGCCGCGTACGACGGTCGAACAGGCCGCGCGGCGCTGTGGTTTCCGGGACAGCGAGCAGTTCCGGATCTGGTACTGCCGCCGGTTCCGCGAAACGCCCCTCGACACCCTCTACCGGACGGAGTGAAGTTTGCGGCTCTGGACACCCGGCGTCGTCATCGCCGACCACCACAAGGGATTCCCGTCGGGACTGTCGGGTATCGAGGCGTCCGCACTGCCCGGACGCCTGGGCGTCCTGTCGGATGGCTTCCGGACCCCGCTGCTCGTGCTCAAGCAGCGGGACCTGGACCACAACCTCGCCGCGATGGAGAACTTCTGCGCGAAGCACGATCTGTCACTTTCTCCCCACGTCAAGACCACGATGTCGCCGGAGATCGCCCAGGCGCAGGTCAGCCACGGCGCCTGGGCACTCACGCTCGCCACTTCCACTCAGCTGGCCGCGTTCCGCCGCCTCGGCGCCGACCGGCTGCTGCTCGCCAACGAACTCGTCGATCCAGGGGCGATCGAATGGCTCATTACCGAGCTGGATCACGACCCGGGTTTCACCTGTTACTGCTACGCCGACTCGGTGGACGGCGTTGAAGTTCTCGAGCGGCAGCTCGGCCGCCGACCGAGGTCGCGGCGGTTACCAGTGATCGTCGAGCTCGGCGTGCCCGGCGGGCGAACCGGGGTGCGCGGGGTCGAAGCCGCCGTCGCGCTCGCGGGCCGGATCGCCGGGTCGCCGCACCTGGAACTCGCCGGTGTCGGCGGGTTCGAAGGGGTGATCCCCGGCCGGCTCGACGGCCGGCTCCTCGACGAGGTGCGCGGCTGGCTCGGTGAGCTGAAGGAGCTCGCGGACGAGGTGTTCGCTCGTCACGCCGGCGACGGCGAGTTCGTCGTGACCGCCGGAGGAACGCAGTACATCGAGCTGGTCGCCGGGGAACTCGCGCCGCCGTGGCGCAACGGCCGCCCGATCCGCGTCGTGCTGCGGAGCGGGTGCTACGTCACGCACGACTCGCTGGGGTACGAGACCTACCGGCAGCTGCTCGCGACCGAGTACCCGCTGATGTCATTGCGGCCGAGTCTGGAACTGTGGTCGCGGGTGCTGTCCCGGCCGGAACCGGATTTGGCCATTGTGGACTTCGGCAAGCGGGACACCGGTGTGGACGCGGGATTCCCGGTTCCGCTGCACCGGATCCGGCGTGGCACGTCCACCCTGGAGAAGGCGCCGTCCGGCGAGGTGGTCGCGGTCAACGACCAGCACGCCTACGTCCGGGGTGTGCATGACCTCGAGGTCGGTGACCGCCTCGCGTTCGGCGTTTCGCACCCGTGCACGACGTGGGACAAGTGGAGGGTGGTGCCGATCGTCGACGAGGAGTACGTCCTCACCGGGGTCGCGCAGACGTTGTTCTGACGTGATCAGTCCTCGTCCTGGCCGGGCCACCACTGGTCGAGCAGGTCCATGCGCGCGTCGACCAGGGTGGGGTTTCTGAGGTCCACCAGGTGGACTCCCCGCCAGCGGTGGAAGCCGATGCTTTCGAGCATCGCGCCGGCCCGCAGGCTGGACAGTTCGGCCGTGATGCGGTCCGCTCCCGGGACGGTGAAGTCCAATGGGGACACGCGGCAGGCGGCCAGGCGTGCGTTGGGGGACAGGATCCTCAGCGCGCTGGCGATCAGCGCGGCGCCCAGGCCGTGACCGCGCCACGGTTCGGTCAGGTCGATGCGCCTGAGGATCACCATGCGGGGCGGCCCCTGGCTGATGCGTGCGTCCAGTTCGGGGTGCAGCTTGCCCTGGTCCGGGTCCATCACCGTCTCCGCGATGAACTCCAGCGCCCACTCACCGAGCACGACCGAATCGAGCAGGTTCCGTTCCTTGGTCAGATCGGCGATGACGAGCGCGATGTCCCCGACGTGGCGCAGATCGTCCGGGCACACGTCGAGTTCGGAGACGTCCGCGGAGGCGTCCCATTGTTCCGGCTGTTCATCCTCGTCGTCGATCTGCCACCAGAATCGCCGGTGCGTGAGCGTGAGTTCGATCGACAGCGGGTTCGCGGGCAGATCAGGAACCACGACCACTCCTCGGCATCATTGCACCGTGCGAATGCACGTGCATCCGCACTCTAGATGACGACAGTGGCGAATGCGTATGGGGTAGCGGACGCTTTTTCGCGGTATCGTCCGAAATTCTCGGCAGGCGCGCCCGTGAAAGGTGTTCACGAATCACCGGAAGTCGCTCTTCTGCGTGCCTCGTCGGCGATGAAGGTGCCCTTCGAGCGGATCGTGAACACCAGGCCGCGCTCGCGCAGGATCTGGGTCGCATGTCGTGCCGTGCCAAGGGATACGCCGTACTCCACGGCCAGCCGTCGTTCGGCCGGGAGTGGCGTGTTGGGGCGCAGGTCGCCCGCCTCGATTCGGGCCGCCAGGTGCTCGGCCATCATCTCGTAGATGTAGCCAGGGGTTTCGCTGGGATCGAAGTCTGGGACGTTCACGGGAGGAAGGTAGAACGGCGTTAAAAGGCGCGGATTCCACGGTTGCTCCAAGATGCGCCTGTGCGCGCTATGACGGGGTTGATCACGAGGGCCGCCGGGGCTCCCACGTTGTCACACTACCGGGTGACCGAATGCGGGTTGGCCGGTGAATGCGTCAGTTGTTCACTGTCGTCACCCGACGGGGTTAGCCAAAATGGACGTACAATTCTCAGAGGACTTGATTCGGCGCTCGAAATGAGTCATAGCCGCGTCCGCGCAGGATCTCGAACCGGTCCGTCCCCGGCCAGCTGTTGACCCAGCTCGATCCCTCGACGTCCTTCGCGCGCTTCTTCAGCGGCGCCAGCAAGCGCGACACCTCGCGGTAGGACTTCGCGGCGGTACCCGCGCACACCACCGTCGCCAGTGACACCGTGACCGGCAGGTGCTCCGCGGTCCACGGCGTGCCGAGCAGGGTGTCCGCGATGGCCGGGATCTCGTCGATGTCGCAGGCGATCAGGAAGTCGTCGCCGCCGACGTGGCTCACCGTGACGCTGCGCAGCTTCGCCGCCAGGTCGGTGAGCGCGCGGCCCAGCGTGCGGATCAGCTCGTCGCCCGCGGCGAACCCGGCCGTGTCGTTGACCCGCTTGAACGAGTCGACGTCCAGCCACGCCACGACGAGCGGACGGCCGGCGGCGATCCGGCGGTCCACCTCCCGCGCGACCGTGTCGCTGCCGGGCAGGCGGGTCAACGGGTTCAGCGCGGCCGCTTCCTCGATCTTCGCCTCGGCCATGCCGCGCACGATCTCGGTCACGAACACCACACCGAGACACTGACCCGCCTCGCCGACCACGATGATGTCGTCGCCCCGGCGGACCAGACCGGCGTCGGCGACCAGGTCGAGCAGTTCCAGCGCACCCGCACCGGTCCGGATCGTGCGGGGCGGATCGGCCAGCCGCGCCGCGGCCTTGTTGGCGTGCAGCGCGTGCCCGAACGGGCCGGTCAGGTCCAGCAGGAACCGGGCCCGGTCGATCGACCAGCGCGGCCGCCGCTGCCCGTCCAGGCCCACGATCCCGGTGGGCGCGTCGTGGTCGAGCAGGACCCGGCGCACGTCGTCACAGGTCGAATCGTCCGGCAGGGTGGTCGCCGCGTGCAGGAAATCGTCCACCCGTGGAGCGGCCGTCGGGGTCGGCGGCACCGGCAGCGCGGGCCCCGGCGGCGCGGTGACCAGTCCGGAGGGCATCACCCCGGTGCGGGCGGGGGAGAACAGGTTGCCCTGCACGATCCGGACCCCGAGCCCGCGCACCGTGGCGAGCTGCTCCTCGGCCTCGATCCCGGTGGCGGCGAGCCGGATGCCGGTCCGCGACGTGAAGTGGACCAGCGACTCGACCAGTGCGACCGTCGCGGCGTCACCGGGCAGGCGCCGCAGCGCCGTGCGGTCGAGCTTGACGAGGTCCACCTTCGCCTCGGCCAGCAGGTTCAGCGGCAGGTCACCGGAGCCGAGCCCGTCGAAGGACAGCCGGAACCCCAGTTCGGCGAAGCGGTGCATCCCGGCCAGCAGGGCCTTCGGGGAGACCCCGTGGAACGGGGCGCCGATCTCCAGCACGATCTCACGCGGCCGCCGCCCGGTCCGGCCGAGCGAGTGGAGCAGGGGATCGAGGACGAGTTGCGGAGCCGCGGCCGACAGCGCGCACAGGTTGAGGTGGAGCGGCAGCAGGCTTTCGTGGGCGGACTCGGCGAGTACGGCCTGCGCGACGAGACCGGCGTCCACGTCGACCAGGCGGCCACGGCGCCGGGCCTCGCTGAGCAGGTCCTGGATCCGGCCGCCGGGCGGGCGCGCCAGTGCCTCGACGCCGACGACGCCACCGGTGTTGAGGCTGTAGAGCGGTTGAAAAGCGAAGCCTACGAGGTTCTCCGCCACTTCCACACCGCTGATCCTCGCGCGCGGACAGGGCCAACGAGGACAGATCGCGCCCCGATTGTGTCCCAGCTCACCCGAGTGGGCGGTCCCGCGGCGAACTGGCCCCTACCGTCGCCGCCCGCGATCGTCCCAGTCTTGTCTGGTTGTCCCCGATGACCAGCAGAGGAGCCGCGCGTGCCGCCGTTCATGGAGCCCTTCCGCATCAAGGCGGTCGAGCCCATCCCGTTCCCCTCGGCGCGGGAGCGCCGCGACGCGCTCGTGGCGGCGGGCTGGAACCTGTTCCGGGTCCCGGCCCGCGCGATCACGATCGACCTGCTGACCGACTCCGGGACGGCGGCGATGTCGGCCGCGCAGTGGTCCGCGCTGATGCGGGGTGACGAGTCCTACGCCGGCGCGCGCTCCTTCGAACGCTTCGAGGCGGTGGTGCGCGACCTGACCGGGTACCCGGAGGTCCTGCCCGTCCACCAGGGGCGCGCGGCGGAACGGATCCTGCTCGGTCTGCTGCTGGGGCCCGGCGACATCTCGGTGAGCAACACGCATTTCGACAGCACCCGCGCGAGCGTGGAGGCCGCCGGCGCACTGGCTGTCGACCTGCCGGTGCCGGTCGCGCCCGGTGAGCTGAACCCGTTCGGCGGCGACATCGACATCGACCGGCTGCGGGACCTGCTGCGGGAATCGGCCGACCGGGTGAAGTGCGTCGTCCTCACCGTCACCAACAACGCGGGCGGCGGACAGCCGGTTTCGGTGCGCAACGTGAAGGCGACGCGGCAACTGTGTGACAGCTACGGCGTCCCGTTGTACCTGGACGCGTCGCGGTTCGCCGAAAACGCCTATCTCGTCACCGAACGCGAGGACGGCCACGGGCACCTGACGCCCCGCGAGGTGGCCCGGATGGTCTTCGAGCTGGCGGACGGTTGCTGGGCCAGCCTCAAGAAGGACGGGATGGCCAACATCGGCGGGCTCATCGCGCTGCGCGACGACGGCCTCGCACGCCTGGCCCGCGACCAGCTCATCGCCTTCGAGGGGTTCCCGACCTACGGCGGTCTCGCCGGGCGCGATCTGGAGGCGCTCGCGCAGGGGCTGCTGGAGGTCACCGAACCGGACTACCTGCAGTACCGCGCGGAGTGCGCGCGCTGGTTCGGCGAGCAGCTCGGCCTGGCCGGGCTGCCCGTGCTGCAGCCCACCGGCTGCCACGCCGTCTACGTCGACGCCGGGGAGCTGCTGCCCCACATCCCGCCGCACGAGCTGCCTGCGACGGCGTTCGCCAACGCGCTCTACCTCACCGGTGGTGTGCGCGTGACCGAGCTGGGCACGCTCGTCTTCGGCAGGCCCGATCCGGCGGGCGGCCCGGACACCCCGGCGCCGCGTGAGCTGGCGCGGTTCACGCTGCCGCGCCGGGTGTACACGCTGAGTCACCTCGAATACGTCGTCGACGTGGCGGAGACCGTCTGGTCGAAGGCGGACCAGCTGACCGGCTTCCGCATCGTGGAACAGGGAGGTGCCCTGCGACAGTTCACGGCGGTCCTGCGACCGGCCGCCGAGTAGGGAAAACCGCCGCTGAGGGATGGGCTGACGCGCTCGCTGCAAATTGCACTTGGCAAATTCGCCCATTCGCCGGTAGCGGTTGAACGACAAACAACGGACAGTGGTGCATTGGAGGTGTATGGGAGTCGGCGCCACCGTACGTTGATCTTTTCGACTGCCCGGGACATGACCGTTCTACCGCTCGACAAGTACCGGCTCTTCCACTCGCGGGACGTCGACGACACCCGCGAGCGGGTGGGCCGCGTCTTCTGCCCGCATTCGATGAACACGGTCGGCCGCAATCCGCGTCTGGACACGCGGATGAACTGCCGTCGTCTGGAAAACGTGGCGATCTCGGTGATCGCCTACGGCACCGACGTCCGGGTCGAGCCTGGCGAGCTCGGCTCCTTCTACGTCGTACTGGCTCCGGTCATCGGCCGGGGGATGATCCAGTGCGGCCACCAGCGGACCGGCACCGGACCGGACAAGGCCGGTGTGGTCAGCGCGGAAGATCCGTTGCGCATGCGGTTGACCGACGACTGCGCCCAGCTCGTGATCAGGATCGAACGGTCGGCGCTGGAGGCGCGCCTGGCCGAGCTCAACGACGGCGCGGTGTCGGAGCCGGTGCGGTTCCGGCTCGGGATGGACATCACGCACGGCTACGGCCGCAGCTGGTACCGGACGCTGGCCTACGGCGTCTCCGAGCTGGACCAGCCGGACACGATGCTCTCCCACCCGGCCGCCGTGGAGCAGTTCGAGGGCAATCTGATCACCGGGTTGCTGCTGGCGCAGCCGCACAACTACACGGCGATCATCGAGGGCAGGGACCGTCCCGCGCCCTCGCGGTCGCTGCGCACGGCGCTCGACCTGATCCACAGCAATCCGGAAGCACCGCACACACCCGCCAGCCTGGCCCACCAGTCCGGCGTGAGCGTGCGGGCGCTGCAGAAAGCGTTCCGGGAACAGCTGGACAGCTCGCCCAGCGAGTACGTGCGCGGTGTGCGGCTGCAGCGGGTGCACGACGAGCTGTCGGCGGCGCAGGTCGAAGTCACGACAGTGGGGGAAATCGCCAGCAAGTACGGGTTGATGCACCACGGCCGGTTCTCCGCGGCGTACCGCGACCGGTTCGGTGAGTCGCCCAAGGCGACGTTGCACAGACGGTCTGGACGTCTACTCGAATGCGAAGGGGCTCATCGTGCGTGACGAGGACAACGGCAGGCACCGGACGAACCGTGCCCGGGCGGCGCTCGTAGTTCCGGTCCGATGAGCGGCGAGGCTGCGGTGGTGGCCCGCGACTCGGTGCCGATCGGCAGGCTGATCCGGTCGGTGCGGCACGAGCGCGGGCTCACCCAGTACCAGCTCGCGGACGAGCTCGTCCTGGCCTCGGGCAACGAAAGCCTGGGGCGGGGCGAGGTCTCCCGCTGGGAGCGCGGCAAGCGGGTGCCCGGCCCGTACTGGCAGCGCCACCTGAGCCGGGTGCTCGAACTGCCCCCGGACGAGCTGCGGGCCGCCGCGCGGACGGCCAAACAGCTTCGCTGGCGCCAGTGAAAGACAACCCCTGAATATCGGATCCCGCTTTTGTCATTTTTGCAGCGAACGTTCTCGTTGCTCGCAGGAGTGGGAGTCCCATGGGAAAGTCTCTGGTCACACTGGTCAACCCGAATCTCGTCCACCCGCCGATCACGCCGTACGCACTGGACATCCTGACGACCTCTTTGGAGGCCGACGGGTTCGATGTGGACGTCGTGGACCTCACGTTCCGGCGGGACGACTGGTGGACCGTGCTGCGCGAGTACTTCGCGGATCACCGGCCGCTCCTGGTCGGGGTCACGGTGCGCAACACCGACACGATCTACGCGCAGCAGCAACGCGGTTTCCTGGACAGCCACCGCGCCATCATCGACGAGATCAAAACGCATTCCACCGCCCCGATCATCGCGGGTGGTGTCGGGTTTTCGTCGATGCCGTTCGCGCTGGTAGACCATTTCGACATCCCGTTCGGGGTGAAAGGCCCGGGTGAGGGGATCATCGTCGGTCTGGCGAACGCGCTGCTCGACGGCGAACGCCCGGACTCCGTGCCGGGGCTGCTCGTCAACCGCGGCCGGGGGCGGGTCGAGAAGATCGCGCCGGAGCTGGGCCGCCGCGGCCGTCCGCTGACCTCGCCGATGAACCGGGTCACGACCTACACCCGCCGGTCCGGGCAGCCGTGGAAGGTCGACAACCTGCGCTACTACCGCGGCGGCGGGCTCGGCAACATCCTGACGAAGAACGGCTGCGCCTACGCGTGCGCGCACTGCGTCGAGCCCGACGCGAAGGGCACGCACTTCACCCGGCGCGCGGTGGATTCCGTGGTGGACGAGATGGAAACACTGTGCGCACAAGGTGTCCACGACCTGCACACGACCGACAGTGAGTTCAACCTCGTCATCGCACACAGCAAGAACGTGCTGCGGGAGATCATCCGGCGCCGCGACACCGACCATTCGACACCGCTGCACGACCTCAAGCTGTGGATCTACGCGCAGCCGACGCCGTTCGACGACGAGCTGCTCGACCTGCTGGTGCGCGCCGGTTGCGCGGGCATCAACCTGGCGCCGGACCATGTCCGGGACGACGTGCTCGACGGCTGGAAGGTCTCCGCGGGCGGCCGCCGGTACTACACCTTCGACGACGTGCAGAAGTTGTGCGCCAAGATCGCGAAGGTCGAGCTGCCGGTGATGGTCGAGGTCCTGCTGGGCATGCCGGGCGAGACCGCGGTGACCATGACCGACGCCGTGAAGCGCACGCTCGACCTGCAGGTCGCGGTGGCCGGGTACAGCCTCGGCATCCGCGCGTTCCCGTACTCGCCATTGGGCATCCGGATGGCCGAGGAGTGCGGGGGGCGCCGGACGGTGCCCGGTCTGCAGTCCGATTCGGCGACCGAGCCGATCGTGCTGAAGCCGCGGGCGGCCTGCGACGGCATCGTCGAGTACGAGCGGCAGTTCGCCTTCGACGCGGCCGGGCGGTTCCGGCCGGTGTACTTCCTCTCGCCCGACCTGCCCGAGGACCCGGCCACGCTCGGCTCGCCCAGCGGCCGCTGGGTCAACAGCGTGCAGATGCTGTGGGACCTCGTGCCTGCCTCCGAGTACCACCGCGTCATGTTGCCGACGCTGCCCGGCATCACCGAGGACGACAACAACTACGCCGACAACCCGTTCCTGCTGCGGCTGATCGAACTGGGCTACACCGGGGCGTTCTGGTCGCACTGGCCCCAGCGGCACGAGATCATGCAGGACGCCGCCTGACCAGGGACTATTTCGATCCGAATACGGGCTCTTGAGCCGCCGCGAAGTTTACGTAGACTTTCCGGCGGCGAGACGCCCCAGATCCCGCTGCGCCGGCCGGAACCTCAGCGTCGAGGAGCCGGCCGGCGCAGCCGCCCTTTCTCAGCAGGCATTCTTCGCGCGCAGGACCGTGGTCAGCGCGTCGGTCACCCGGTCGGCCGTCAGCATCCCGTCGGCCGTCGCCTTCTCCATCGCGTCGAGCACCGGCGCGACGTCGCCGCCGTCGGACCACAGCGCCTGGTCCGCGCCGGACTGGATGGCCTTCACCACGGCCTGCGGCAGCGGATAGCGCTGGGTGACGGCCTTCATCGCGCCCAGGTCGTCGGTCACGACCGGCCCACGGAACCCGAATTCGCCGCGCAGCAGCTGGTAGGCCGCCGGGGACAGCGACGCGGGCTCGCCGTCCGTCAGACCGGGCACGTCGAGGTGCCCGACCATCACCGAGACGTCACCGAACCCGGCGAGGTCCCGGTAGGGGACCAGGTCGTTCTGACGCAGCTCGTCCAACGGCGGGGTGGTGACCTCGCCCTTGTGCGAGTCGCCGGTGGCGTGGCCATGGCCGGGGAAGTGCTTGAGCACCGGTTCGACACCGGCTTCGGAGAGCCCCGCGGCGAACGCCTGCGCGTAGCGGCGCGCGGTCTCGGGGTCGGCGCTGAAAGACCGGTCGCCGATCACCTCGCCCGCGGCGGCGTCGGTGAGGTCGAGGATCGGGGCGTAGTCGACGGTCACGCCACGGGCGGCCATCGCCCGGCCCCGCTCACGGGCCAGGTCGCGGACCTCGTCGGTGGTCATCGTCCGGGCCATCTCGCGCGCGCTGGGGATGGAACCGTCGAGGTCGTCGATCCGCTGGACCCGGCCGCCCTCGTCGTCGACGGCGACCGAAACCGGGAGCCGGGCCGCGTTCTGGACCTGGGCGAGCGCGTTGTCCTCCAGCAGGGCGGTCGCGTTGCCGCCGAGGAAGATGCCGCCGATCTGCTCGGAACTCACCACCTCGGCCGCGCCCCCCGGATCGGACGCGTCCACGCCGACGACCACGAGCTGCGCGAGCCGTTGCCGGGGCGTGAGTTCGCCGATCACGGTGGCGCACGCGCCGGGCCCCTGGGCCGCGGCGATCTTCGACTGGGGAGTGGTGGGTGGGGCGGCGGCCGGGGGCTGCTGCTGCCCGGCTTCGTCGCTGCTCGCGTAGACGACGACCGCCGCGAGCAGGGCTCCGGCGGCCAGGACGAGCAGCAGGCGCCGGGTCAGGGGCTGGGCCGGCCTCATCGGCTTCGGGGTTCCTTCCTGGCGAGGGGGTTTCGCGGTCACGGTAACCCAGAGGCGCCGGGGCCAAACCGCGCGTCGCCGGGCCGGGTGAGGTGTGGCACCGGATTGACGACCATCGCCACGGGTACACCGTGAGGCATGAGGCGGCGACACGAGTACCGCGACCGCCGGGAGGCGGGCACGCAGCTGGGTGAGCTGCTGCGGAGCCACGAGTGGCGCGATCCGCTGGTGCTGGGCCTGGCCCGCGGCGGGGTCGTGGTCGGCCGGGCCGTGGCCGAGGTGCTGGACGCCCCGCTGGACGTCGCGGTCGCCCGCAAGATCGGCGCGCCCGGCCAGCCGGAGTTCGGGATCGGCGCGGTCACCCCGGACGGGCCCGCCTACTACGACGACTATTCGCTGCACGCGCTCGGGCTGCGGCCGGACCAGCTGGCGGATGCCTGCGAGGCCGAACGAGCCGAGGCCCGCCGCCGCGTGGCGGTCTACCAGCGCGGGAGGCCGCCGCGATCGCGCGAGGGCCGGGACGTGCTCGTCGTCGACGACGGGCTGGCCACCGGTGTGACCGCTCGGGCCGCGTTGCGGGCGCTGCGCCGGGACCGGCCACACAGCCTCGTCTTCGCCGCGCCGGTGTGCGCCCCGGACGCGTCCGCGGCGCTCAAGGGCGACGCGGACGAGGTGCTGTGCCTGCTGGCGCCACACGGTTTCCGGTCGGTCGGGCAGTGGTACGCCGACTTCCGTCAGACGCAGGACGACGAGGTCATCGAGTTGCTGGAGGCGCCATGACCGTCCCGCTCACCGTCGACCCCGGCCTGGAGGGCGATCTGACCGTTCCGGCCGACGCGATCGGTGTCGTCGTGTTCGCCCACGGTTCGGGCAGTTCCCGGCACAGCGCCCGCAACATCGCGGTCGCGCGCGAACTGCAGGACAACCGGTTCGCCACCCTGCTGTTCGACCTGCTCAACGCGGACGAGGACGGCGGCGACCGGCGGTTCGACATCGATCTGCTGACCGAACGGCTGCGGGCGGCGATGGCGGAGCTGACCAACCACCAGGAGGCCGCCGGGCTGCCGATCGGCCTGTTCGGCGCGAGCACCGGCGCGGCCGCCGCATTACGCGCCGCGGCAGCCGAACCCGGGCGCGTGCGCGCGGTCGTTTCCCGCGGCGGACGCCCCGATCTGGCGGGCGACGCGCTGGGCCGGGTCACCAGCCCGACGCTGCTCGTCATCGGCGCACGGGACGAAGAGGTGCTGCGCCTCAACGAACGTGCGGCGACCGAGCTGGGCGGCCCGCGGCGGATCGAGATCGTCCCGAACGCCACGCACCTGTTCGAGGAGACGGGCGCTTTGGAGACCGTCGCCCAGCTCGCCGCCGCCTGGTTCAGCGACCACGTTCCCTAGCGTTTGCGGGCCACCGCGGCGAGGATGCGCGACTTGGACGGCGCGTCGGCGAACAGGGCGTGCTCGTCGGTGTGCCACTCCGGCGCGTACACCAGGCCCGGCTCCACCAGTTCGAAGTCGCCGTAGAACTTCACGAACTCCTCGCGCGAGCGGTACTGCCCGGGGTTCGTGGTGCTCTCGTAGTACTCCTTGAGATCGTCCAGCGCGCGCCGTTCCTCGTCGTCAGCCGGGTTCTCGTCGGTCAGCTGGCACATGACCAGGTACGAGCCGGGCGCGAGCTGGTCGCGGTAGAAGTCGAGCGCGGCGTGCGGCCGCTGCTCGTCCTTGATGAAGTGCAGCACCGCGTTGACGACCAGCGCGACCGGTCGGTCGAAGTCGATGACGCCGGTCTCCTCGACCCGGTTCCACAGGTCGACCGGCTCCAGCAGATCGCCCGCGATCGCCCGGTGCCGCTCGGGATCGGCGGTGTCGGCGAGCAGCAGCTGCGAATGGGCCAGCGCGATCGGCTCGTTGTCGATGTAGACGACGCTGGTGTCCTCCTCCGGACGCGCCTCGTCGGCGACCTCGTGCACGTTGCCCGCGGTGGGCAGACCGGACCCGATGTCCACGTACTGCTGGATTCCCGCCTTCGAGCAGTAGCGCACCGCGCGCCCGAGGAACTGGCGGCACGCGACCGCCGAGTCCGGGATCAACGGGAGACGGGCGCGGACCTTGTCGCCGAAGGCGCGGTCGATCGCGTAGTTGTGGTCTCCGCCGATGAAGTAGTCGTACACGCGCGCCGCGGATGGCCGGTCGAGACTTCCCTCGACGGCTCGCAGCACCTCGTCATCTGCCGCCATGTGACGAGTCTGCCACAACGCGTAAAACGTTCACCGCAGGCCGACGAAGTCCGCCAGTTGCTCTGCCACGTAGGCGAAATAGGTGTCCGCGGGATCGGCCGTGTTGGCGTACTGGCCGAACAGCTCGAAGCTGATCGTCCCGAACAGGTGGGTCCACGCGCTCATGAAACGGACGATGTCCTCCTCGGGCAGTTTCGTGTCGAGCGCCGTCCGGACCGCGCGCGCCTGTCCGGCCAGTTCGGCGGGCAGTGGGCGGGCCGGTGTCGCGGGCGTGAGGTCGGCGGCTTCCGCGATGCGCGCCAGCACGAGCGCGACCCGGCCCGCGGGCGGGATGGTGTCCTGGGGCGCCTGGTAACCGGGCACGGGGGAGCCGTAGATGAGCGAGTACTCGTGCGGGTGCTGCTTGGCCCAGTCTCGCGTCGCGGCCCAGACGCGGCGCCAGCGGTCGCGAGGTGGCGCGGACGGGTCGTCGGCGCGTTCGGCCGCGTCGCCGACGGCGTTGTAGGCGTCGATGATCAGTTCGGTGAGCAGGTGGTCGCGGCTGGGGAAGTAGCGGTAGAGCGCGGAGGACACCATGCCCAGTTCACGCGCGACCGCCCGCAGGGACAGGCCGTGCGGCCCGACCTCGCCGAGCTGGCGGCGCGCCTCGTCCTTGATTTCCCTGGTCAGTTCGGCGCGGGCGCGTTCACGTGCGGTCTTGCTGGCTGGCATGTCCGCCAGTGTGCCAGCGCAGAGATCGCCGCACAAATTAGAGAGCACTGCTCTTGACAGTGGATGACGGCAGGTGTTCACTGCTCTTGACCGAGAGCACCGCTCTCGCACACTGGAGGAGGCACGGATGAACCGCTACATCGAGCCGGGCAAGGGTGACGGATTCTTCAACTCGGCCGTGCAGTTCCTGACCAGGCTGGGAGTGAGCATGGCCGGCAGTCGCGTTCTGCTCGTCCGGGGCCGCAAGTCCGGCGAAATCCGGTCGACGCCGGTCAACCTGCTGACGATCGACGGGCAGCGCTACCTCGTCGCCCCGCGCGGGCAGACGCAGTGGGTGCGCAACCTGCGTGCCGCGGGCGAGGGACAGCTGCGGCTCGGGCGCCGGACGGTGCCCTTCGAACCGGTCGAACTGCCCGACGCCGAGAAGCCGGTGGTGCTGCGGACCTACCTGCGGAAGTGGAAGTGGGAGGTGGGCCGCTTCTTCGAGGGTGTCGACCACGACTCGTCCGACGACGTGCTGCGGGAGATCGCGCCCGGTTTCCCGGTCTTCCGGATCAGGGAGGGCACCGGTCGTTGACGTCGTCCGAACGCGCCTTGTACCGTGAAATCAGCGTTTCTCTGGTAGAAACCATGGCGCGAGGAGCCGACGCGATGACGGACGGGGCACAGCGGACCGCGCTGGTGACCGGAGGGGCGACGGGCATCGGTGCCGGGATCACCTGGCGCCTGGCGGCCGAGCGGATGAAGGTGTTCGTGGTCCAGCGGTCCGAAGAGGACGCCAGCATGGGGCGCAAGCACTTCGCCGAGCACCCGTTCGCGGAGCTGATCGAAGTCGGGGCGCACGACCTGGCCACCGGAGCGGGATGCCGGGACGCCGTGGCGGAATGCGTGCGGCGGTTCGGCAGACTCGACATCCTCGTCAACAACGCCGGGGTGAGCGGCTACGCGGCGTTCGGTCCCGTCGAGAGCGGTGACGACGAGCTGATCGACCGGATCATCGACACCAATCTCAAGGCGCCGCTGCGGCTGGCGCGCGAGTCGTTCTCCCAGCTCGTCGTCAACGAGGGCGTGGTCGTCAACATCAGTTCGATCGCCGAGTTCCAGGCACAGCGAGACGTGCCGGCCTACGTCGCCAGCAAGGCCGGGCTCGGTGGTCTCACCAGGGCGCTGGCCTGCGATCTCGCCGAGTACGGCGTTCGCGTGGTCGGGATCGCGCCGGGCGACGTCGAGACCAGGGCCAGCCGCGCCGAGGACTACGTCGCGGCGGCCGGTGCGGTGAAGGAGACGCCCCTCGGCTTCGTCGCGGAACCGGAGGATGTCGCGAACCTCGTGGCGTGGCTGGTGTCGGGGCGGGCGCGCTACATCACCGGCACCACGATCGTCATGGACGGCGGTCGCACCGCGTACTGAACGTGCCCCGGCGGTCAGCCGGGTACCCGTTCCGGCTGTGGTTCCGGTGCGAGAACCGGAGCCGCGACCGCGCGGGCGATCGTGAGCAGCAGCCCGATGTCCGCGGCGAGCGCGAGGCGCTGGCTCAGCCCGACCGGCAGCACGCCGGGCATGAGGTAGCTGACGCCGAACAGCGCCACGCCGCCGAGCGTGAGCAGGGTCAGCCGCACGATCGCCGGGTGCGTGCGCAGCCGTTCGGGCAGCGTCCAGCCGAGCGCGGCGAGGCTCAGGAACGCGATGGCGCAGGAGTATTCGTGGATCTGGCCGCTCACCGGGTTGAACCGCTCGGGGTAGCTGGCCGGGAACAGGGCCGCCGCGACGAGCCCCGACGACCACGCCCAGAACAGGACCCGCGTGGTGCGGCTGAGCCGGTGCCCGGCGGCCCGCAGCGCGCCGAGCAGGGCGACCGATCCGACGGCGATCGCGATCATGCTCGCACCCAGCAGGCCGACCCCGCCGTCGGTGAGCGCGTAACTGGACAACGTCGCCCACACCGGGTTGCGCCCGCTGACCACGTGCAGGATCAGGACGGCGAACAGTCCCCAGCCGATCGCGACGTGCGCCACGAGCAGCCAGGGCCGGGTTCTCTCGCCCGGTAGACCTCCGGAAATCCCCATGGGAGAAGCTTTCCGCCGTCGGCGCCGCGGAGAATCCGGAGAAGTCCCCGATCTTTCCCCTAGGGTCGTCCGGGTCCGGCGAACTCGACGAGCACGATCGCCTGGTCGTCGTGGCGCTTGGCGCGCGGCCAGCGTCGCGCGTCCGGGTCGCTGTCCTCCGCCGCGCGCACCGCGTCGAGCACCGCGTTCAGCCCCTTCGCGCGGGCCAGGTGGAGTGCTTCGGTCCAGGTGAACAGGCCGTAGTCGTCGACACCGCAGGACACGCCGTCGGTGGCGAGGATGACGGCGTCCAGTCCGGCGCGCGGCCTGCTGCTGGTGAGCGCGTGGGCCGCCGCGCCGGGATCGGCTTCGGCCACCCAGAAGCCGTCCGGGTGGTTGCGCAGCGACCGCACGGCTTGGCGGGTGCGCAGCCTTCCCCCGCGGCGCAGGATGACCAGGCGGTCGTCGGCGAGCAGGTCCACCGTCTGTCCGAAAGCGACGATCGGACTGTCCGCCAGCACAAGGGAATCCACGCGCTCCGCCGTCCAGCGCACGATCGCGACCGTGCTCGACGGCGACAGCCCCGGACGCAGGCCCTCCGCGTTCGCGACCCCGGCGATCGCCCGTCGCAGTACGGCGGGCAGGTCCCCGTCGCCGGTCAGCTCGTGGGCGAGCCGGGACGCCAGCCGTTCCGCGTACCAGCCGCCGGAGGGCTGGGTGGGGTCGGACGACGTCGCGCCGTCGAGCACCGCCACGGCGTGGTCGAGCACGACGACGCGGTCCTCGCTCGGCCGCGGATGTCCGTCCAGGCCCACCCCGGCTCGCTCGGCCACCTGAATTCCGGGCACGGACCCGACCCTAGCCGTCAACCACAGTTGACACATCGCTGACGTCAACGTAGGTTGACGTCATGACCGAGGCAACCGATCTGGCCGCCCGTGCCGGCGACCGCGATCCCCAGGTCGGCCTGCGCGCCGTCGCCGCGTTGCGGCGCCTGCTGGAACAGCTCGAGGCCGTGCAAGTGCGCAGTGCGCGGGTCCAGGGCTGGTCGTGGCAGGACATCGCGGCCGAACTGGGCGTGAGCAGGCAGGCCGTGCACAAGAAGTACGGGAGGCAGTGATGTTCGAGAAGTTCACCGCGGACGCGCGCGAGCTCGTGGTCGAGGCGCAACGCGACGCGATCCGCCTCGATTCGCCGCGGATCGACCCGCTGCACCTGCTGGTCGCGCTGCTGCACTTCCCGGAGGGCAAGGCGGCCCGCCTGCTGACCGGGTTCGGGGTGGCGCTCGACGACGTGGCCGCCGAGACCGCCCGCGTGCGCCGCCGGGGCGGGATCACCGAGGCCGATGCCGAAGCGCTCGGCGAGTTCGGCATCGACGTCGACACGATCCTCGACCGCGTGGAACAGGCTCACGGACCGAACGCGCTCGCGGGCCGGCACGGCCGCAGGCGCGGGCACATCCCGTTCGCCGACGAGTCGAAGAAGGTCCTGCAGGTGTGCCTGAAGGAGGTGATTTCCCTGGGCGGCAAGGAACTCGGGACCGAACACATCCTGCTCGCCCTGACCGCCCTGCGCGGACCCGCCGCCGACGTGCTCGCCCGGTTCGAGGTGGACGCGCGGCGGGTCCGGCAGGCCCTAGCGTGACTCGCGCCAGGCGACGCGAGGAAGTATCGCCTGGGTGAGCGGGCCGATCGCCAGTGCGTACAGCACGGTCCCGGCGCCGATGGTGCCGCCGAGTAGCCAGCCCGCCGCCAGCACGGTGACTTCGATACCGGTGCGCACCACGCGAACGGACCAACCGGTGCGCGCGGACAGGCCGGTCATCAGGCCGTCGCGCGGGCCCGGTCCGAGGCGGGCACCGACGTAGGCCGCGGTCGCGAACGCGTTCAGCGCGATCCCGCCGAGCATCAGCGCGATCCGCCAGCCGATCGCGTGCTGGTTCGGCAGCACGGCTCGGACCAGGTCCACGGTCACCGAGACGACCAGCACGTTCGCCACGGTGCCGAGGCCGGGGCGCTGACGGAGCGGGATCCACAGCAGCAGCACGACGACGGACGCGATCGCCACGACCGTGCCGAAGCTGAGCCCGGTCCGCTCGGTCAGGCCCTCGTGCAGCACGTCCCACGGGGCCAGGCCGAGCCCGGCGCGCGTCATCATCGCCATGCTCGCGCCGTACAGGGCGAGACCGGCCAGCAATTGGGTGAGCCGGCGCGCGGGGCTGACCGAGACGCGCACCGGCCGGAGATCGAGAGCAGTCACGATGTCCAAGCTTGCGCCCGAGTGGACCGAGATACCAGAGCCAATCTGCAACAATTGGCCCTCATGGATGCCATCGGCCGGATCTCGGCCCGCAGATTGGCTGTGATCCTCGGGTCCTGGCGCCGCAGCGGCTCTCGTCAGGGCGCGGTGGACCTGGCCGCCGCGATCGAGCTGGGAGTGCTGGACGGGCAGCTCCCCGTCGGCACCCGCCTGCCGTCGGAACGGGAGCTGGCCGAGGCGCTGGGCGCGAGCCGCACGCTGGTCGCGGCCGCGCTGGACCGGTTGCGGGACGGGGGACTGGTGGCCAGCCGCCGTGGCGCGGGCTCGTGGATCACCTCACCACGCGGGCGGTCCCCCGAGATGGCGCCATCGCACAGTCCACAGGCGATCGACCTGGTCCGCGGGTCGTTGCCGGCCATCCCGGGCCTGATGGCCGCGGTCGACCGCGCGCGGCTGATGCTGGTCGACGAGATCGGGCAGCCCGGCTACACCGGCCGCGGCCTGCCGATCCTGCGCGAGCGTCTCGCCGCCCGCTACACCGCCCGCGGTCTGCCCACCACACCGGACCAGATCATGATCACCAACGGGGCACACAGCGCGTTCGTCCTCGCGCTGCGGATGCTGACCCACCCCGGCGACCGGGTGCTCGTCGAGCAGCCGACGTACCCGAACGCCCTCGAAGCGATCGGCGCCGCGCACACGACTCCCGTGCCCGTCGCGCTCGGCGAGCACGGCTGGGACCTCGCCGGTATCGACGCCGCAGTGCGCCAGACCGCGCCACGAATGGCGTACTTCATCCTCGACTTCCACAACCCGACCGGGCGACGGCTCGACGAGTCCGGACGCGACCGGCTCGGCGAGCTGCTGACGCGCACGCAAACGTATGCGGTCGTGGACGAAACCCTCGCCGAGCTGAACCTCGACGACGATCGGGACGGCCCCCGGCCGATGGCCGCGTTCGCGGACGACTGGGTGATCACCACCGGTACCGCGTCCAAATCGCACTGGGGAGGGTTGCGGATCGGCTGGATCCGGGCGTCCGGGGACATGCTGGCCCGCCTGTCACCCGCCCGGCTCGGTTCGGACCTGGGGTCGCCGGTGTTCGAGCAGCTCGTGCTGGCCGAACTGCTGGACGCGCCGGAGGACGCACTGGCCGCCCGCCGGGCCGGGCTGCGCGAGCGCCGTGACGTGCTCGCCGACGCGGTGCGGCGGGAGCTGCCGGACTGGCGGTTCCGCGTTCCGGGCGGCGGGATGTCGCTGTGGTGCCGTCTGCCGGAGCCGATGAGCACGCGGCTGGCCGTCGCGGCGGTCAACCACGGTGTGCAGGTCGTTCCGGGATCGCGGTTCAGCGCTCAGGGCGGGCTGGAGCGCTGGTTGCGGCTGCCGTTCACGCAGACGCCGGACCGGCTGACGGAGGCGGTCGGCCGGCTCGCGCTGGCGGCGGCTTCGGTGCGTGCCGTCCCTGCCGACGACCTCTCGGTGGTGTGACACAGCCGACGCGCCGGACGGCCCTCAACCGCTCCAGGGAGGAAGTACGGCTGGTACGTCCGGCGCACCGGCTGCCGGGGTACCCGGTCCGGATCACTCCGGGCCGGGTTCCACGGTGACCCGCCGGCACCGCCCCTCGACGTGCCGGCGGGTCATCGCGGCTGGGCGCGTGCGCGGGCTTCTGCTCGGCGCGGTGAGCGGAAACTCGCGGCACGTGCCCGGTGGGGCCCCGGCGTCGCGGGGGCATCGCGACGCCGGGACCGGCGCCCGATCCGGCCAGGCGCGGTTGGCCGGTCGGGAAGACGGATGGGCCCGAGGGCGCTGGGAAAAGTGCCCCGCTAGTTGATCTTGTTGTGGACGCGGGTCGCCTGTGTGACCGTGTCTCGCGTCAGTCCGGCGAGGTGGGCGGCAGGCCCGCTTCTGTGCCCATACCCACGAAACCGCAGGTCAGCGCTCCCACGATCGGCTGAACCGCCAGGGGCGACGTGCGGGCGCCGAGCACGGCCAGCAGGTCGCGGCCGCTGTTCCCGGTGTCGTGGGAGACGGTGACGGCGCATCCGGAATCACCCGGAGAGGTGGGTGCCGGAGGCGGCGGAGCGTTGCCGGCCCGCGGCGCGTCCGGGACGTTCGGCGGCGGGGGTGGCGGGGGTGGCGTGGGCGCCGGCCGGTGCGCGGCTGCCGGCGCCTGGTGCACGACGTGGTGCACCGGCGCGGCGGCCGGTTCCACGGGCGTGGCCGGAGCGGTGGCCGTCGTCGCGGTGGTGGTTTCGACGGCGGCCGGTTCGGTCTTCGCCGCCTTCGTGACCGGCTCGTCCTCGGGAGCTGCGGACGTCTCGGGCGTCGTTGGCGTGATCGTCTCGACGGTGGTGTCCACGATCGCGGCGATCGGTTCGGTCGCCTGATCAGCCGTGCTGGTGACGACACCGGTGACGGTCGCGAGTGTGTGGTCAACCGTCTCGGTGACAGCGCCGACGAGTCCGGTCACCGTGCCGAGGAGGCCCGGTTGCTCTTGAACACTGGTCGTGTCCGGTTCGGACGGCGCTTCGTCGGCGGCGGCGGCGGGCGCGCCGAGGACCGCGCAGAGCAGCCATCCCGCGACCACGAAGCCGCCCGCGAGCAGCAGCCGGAGTTCGACGGGCAGCGGTCGCGCGCGGAACGCGTCACGCATCGCCACCACCACCGTCCACGAACGACATCCCACAGTGTTTTTTGGTCACGTCATCAGGGATGCGAATACCGGCCTGATTCCCGTACCGGTGGCGAGTGTTTCACCTCGAAAGCGATCGATCCAGCCCCGTACGGCGGAACCCTGGTTCCGCCTTCCGTGTGCTTGTTCGTTAGTTGATCACGCACCGTGTGCGTACTTCTACTCAAATTCTCGCCTACCAGCGGTTTTCGGGAGCTGTCGTGCCGGTGGCGGCATCTGAGTCGCGATTGATGATCGCGAGGAGTTCCATGACCGATTTCGAGCTGATCGACTTGCTGGCCCGGGCGTGGCGCGGGGATGAGAGCGCGTGGTGTGCCCTGGTGCGGGGCCTGTCCGTGGTGGCGCTGCGCGTGGCGCGCGCACACCACCTCGGCGAGGCCGACGCGTCGGACGTCTGCCAGAACACCTGGGTTTCGCTGGCACAGCTCCGGACGCTCCGCGAGCCGTCCCGGCTCCCCGCCTGGCTGGCGACGACCGCCCGCCGGCAGGTGTTGCGGATGCTGGAATCGCGGCGCCGGGAGATCCCCGCGGACTGCGAGGCGCCCGACGAGCGGACCGTCCCGGAGCGTCTGGTCCTGACCGCCGAACGGGACGCCCTGGTGCACCGCGCCGTGGCCGAGCTACCCGGCGTGCAGAGAAACCTGGTCGAAATGCTGCTCCACGACCCGCCCGCCAGCCACGCCGAGATCGCCGCCGCACTGGGCATCTCTGTCGGCAGCGTGGGCCCCATCCGGCGAAGGGCACTCGACCGCATGCGCAGATACCTGGAGGCCCGCGGGTACGACCACGCGTGAGATGGCGGCTCCGTCATGCCAGCTTGTGCAGTCGCCCGATCGCCTCGTCCAGTACGTCGTCCCGCTTGCAGAACGCGAACCGCAGCACGTGCCGCCATTCGGCGGGATGGTCGGTGAACACGCTCACCGGCACGGCCGCCACGCCGACCCGCTCCGGCAGCTGCCACGCCAGCTCGGCCGCGTCCGTGAAGCCCAGCGGCCGCACGTCGGCGCAGACGAAGTACGTGCCGAGGCTCGGGCGCACCGCGAAACCCGCCGCCGCGAGGCCAGCAGAGAGCCGATCCCGTTTGCCGGCCAGCGATGTCCGCAGCGATTCGACCCACGGCAGTTCGTGATCCAGGGCGTGGGCCACCGCCGGCTGCAGCGGACCGCCGGACACGAACGTCATGAACTGTTTCGCCGCCCGCACCGCCGCCACGAGTTCCGGGCTGCCGCACACCCAGCCGATCTTCCAGCCGGTGCAGTTGAACGTCTTGCCCGCGCTGGACACCGACACCGTCCGGTCCCGCATCCCCGGGAAAGCCGCGAGCGGCAGGTGCTCGGCGCCGTCGAACACCAGGTGTTCGTACACCTCGTCGGTCACCGCGATCAGGTCCCGCTCGACGCACAGCTCCGCGACCGCGGTGAGTTCGTCGCGCGTGAATACGGTTCCCGTCGGGTTGTGCGGCGAGTTCACCAGGATCGCCCGCGTCGACGGGGTGACCGCCGCGCGCAGGGCATCCAGGTCGAGCGCGAACCGGCCGTCGGCGCCCTCGACGAGCGACACCACCCGGCGGGTCGCCCCGGCCATCGCGACCGCCGCGGCGTAGGAGTCGTAGTACGGCTCGATCACGATGACTTCGTCGCCGGGCTCGGTCAGCGCGAGCAGCGCGGCGGAAATGGCCTCCGTGGCGCCCGCGGTGACGAGGATCTCGCTGTCCGGGTCGTAGGACAGCCCGTACCGGGACCGGTGCCGCGCGATCGCCGCCCGCAGCTCGGGCCGTCCCGGTCCCGGTGGGTACTGGTTCGCACCCCCGAACAGTGCGTTCTTCGCGGCGTCGAGCATTCCGGACGGCCCGTCGGTGTCCGGGAAGCCCTGGCCGAGGTTGACCGCTTCGGTGCGCACCGCGAGTGCGGTCATCTCCGCGAAGATGGTCGAGGTGAACGGCCGCAGGCGGGGGACGAGAACTGGTTCGCGCATAATCGCCGATCCTCACGGACAATGGCCCTGTGGAGCAACCGACCCCCGCTGACACGAGTCTGCCGCCGGTCCCCGACCAGGAGGGCAAGCGGCAGGCGCTGCGCCGGATGAAGCTGGTGGCGCTCGCCTTCCTGCTCGGTGCGACCGTGATCTTCCTGCTCACCACCTGGGCGCAGTCCGCGGGCTGGCCCGGCTGGGTCGGCTACGTGCGTGCCGCGTCGGAAGCGGGCATGGTCGGCGCGCTGGCCGACTGGTTCGCCGTGACCGCGCTGTTCCGGCGCCCGCTGGGCCTGCCGATCCCGCACACGGCGATCATCCCGAGCAAGAAGGACGTGATCGGCAGCAGCCTCGGGGAGTTCGTCGGCGCGAACTTCCTGTCCGAGCAGGTGGTGCGTGACAAGCTGCGGCGCGTCGAGGTCTCCCGGCGGTTCGGGGAGTGGCTGGCGAGGCCGGAGAACGCCGAACGGGTCACCTCCGAACTCGCCACCGTCGTGCGCGGGGTGGTGACGGTCCTCAAGGACGAGGACGTGCAGGCCGTCATGGAGCAGGCGGTGGTGCGGCGCGTCGTCGGGCAGCCGTGGGGACCGCCGCTGGGCAAGCTGCTGCAGCAGGTGTTCGCCGACGGCGCGCACTACAAGCTGGTCGACCTGATGTGCGATCGCGCCTACGAATGGGTGCGCGACAACCACGACACCGTGCTTCGCGTGGTCTCCGACCGTGCGCCGACCTGGTCGCCGAAGTTCGTCGACGCGATGCTGGCCGACAAGGTGTACGGCGAGGTGCTGTCCTTCGCCTGGGCGGTCAAGACCGACGTCAACCACCCGATGCGGCTGGCGCTGGACAAGTTCCTCGGCGAGTTCGCGGCCGACCTGCAGAACGACCCGGACACCATGGCCCGCGCCGAGCAGGTCAAACAGCAGATCCTCGACCACCCCGACGTGCAGAAGCTGATCGGGTCGGCGTGGAGCACCGCGAAGGGCATGCTGCTCAACGCGGCCGAGGACCCGTCCAGCGAACTGCGCCGCCGGGTCCGCGACGGGCTGCGGAACCTGGGCGAGCGGCTGGTGTCGGACGAGGGACTCAACGGCAAGGTCGACGGCTGGGTCCAGGGCGCGGCCGCCTACGTGGTGCGCAACTACTCGCGGGAGATCACGACGATCATCACCGACACCGTCGAACGGTGGGATGCCGAGGAGACTTCGCGCAAGGTCGAGCTGCAGGTCGGTCGCGACCTCCAGTTCATCCGGATCAACGGCACCGTCGTCGGTGCACTGGCCGGCCTGGTGATCTACACGGTGGCGCAGCTGCTGTTCTGACCTGCCCTTTCGTTGGTTGTCCACAGGTGGATGAGTTGTCCACAGGCGTGTTGTGGGTAACTCGACCGGGCGTTCAGGCCGACCCGAACGGAGAGGACCGTCCATGAGTGCAGTACCGAAGCTGGGCGCCATCGTCCTCGACTGCCCGGACCCCGCCGGGCTGGCGAGGTTCTACGCGCGCCTGCTGGATCTGCCCGAACCCGAGGTGAACGACGACGACTGGGTGGACCTGAGCGATCCGGGCGGTGTCCGGGTCTCGTTCCAGCGAGTGGAGTCCTACCGGCCCCCGGAATGGCCGGGACAGGACGCGCCGCAGCAGCTGCACCTCGATCTCGACGTCACCGATCTCGACGCGGCGCACCGGCGCGCGCTCTCGCTGGGCGCGAAACTGCTCGACGACGCCCCCGAGCATTTCCGCGTCTACGCCGACCCTGCCGGTCATCCGTTCTGCCTCTGCGCCTGCTGACCTCTGGTGCGAAGCCGAGTGCGGAAAACTGGCGGCGCTCCGCTCCCGGCACCCCGATCATGCGTAGGGTGGCATATGTGATTTGTCCGAAGTGTCAGAACGTGATGCGGACCGTCAACAAGAACGGCATCCACATCGAGCAGTGCGAGGGCTGCCGCGGCATCTTCCTGGACCGAGGCGAGCTGGAGCAGATCGTGGGTGCGGAAAGCGCCTACTACGGCGGCCCCGCCGCTGCTCCTCCGCCGTACCAGGGGGCCGGGCACGCCGCGCCGTACCGGGACTCGCCGCGGCCGTACGGCGGTCATGGCGACTCGCCGCGCCCGTACCGAGGTGGACGCGGCTACGGTGATTCCCCTCGGCCGTACCAGGGCGGCGGTGGCTACTACTCCGACTCACCGCGGCCGTACGGCCACCGGGGTCATCGCAAGCGGAGTTTCCTCGAAGGGCTCTTCGACTGACGCGATGCCGGAAGCGATGCTGGATCCCCGCATCTGCCCCCGATGCGGGGACCTGGCCGAGGTCCCGGTCGTGGCGGGCGACGAACGGTTGTGCCACCGGTGCGGTCACCGCTGGCCCTTCCGGCGCCTGCCGCTGTTCGCGCTGACCGGGCCGAGCGGGGCCGGGAAGTCGACCGCGGGGCCCGCGCTCATCGGACGGCTCGGCTGGCGCGTCACCGTGCTGGAGCAGGACGTCCTGTGGGTCGCCGGGCTACGGGACGACGTCGACGGGCATCCCACCTTCCGCGGAACGTGGCTGCGGATGGTGGCGATGATCCACCAGAACGGCCGCCCGGTCGTGCTGTGCGGGACCGTCGTGCCACCGGAGTTCGAGCGCCTTCCCGAGCGTGCCCTGTTCAGCGAGATCCACTACCTCGCGCTGGTCGCCGATCCCGGCGTGCTCGCCGAGCGCCTGCGTGCCCGCCCCGCGTGGCGCGGCTGGGACGAACCCCGCATCGCCGAGATGCTCGAATTCAACGCCTGGCTGCACAAGAACGCGGACAACCTCGATCCGCCGGTCGCGCTCTTCGACACGACGAGCGCCCCGCTCGCGGCCACGGTCGACCGCGTCGTCGAGTGGATCGAAGACCGGCTGCCTCAGGCCAACGTCCAGCGGTGATCCCCGTCCGGATCGTCGAGCCGGATCTCCTGCCGCTGCGGTGTCACCGTCACCCCGAACCGCTCGCGGCCGGGTCTGCCCAGTCCGATCCACTGCTGGTGAGCCGCTTCGGCGACGTCCCGCAACCGCCGCGGGCCGCCCTCGGTCACCATCGTCCGGCCGCCGTGAGTGGTCACCATCGCCCACGAACCGTCCTCGTGCAGGACGAACGTGTCCGCCCCGCGGGACACGGGCATGACACGTGGCAGTGCGAGTCCCGCGAAGAACTCGAACCGGCTCGACGCGCGCAGAACTGCCTCCGGTGACAGGCTGGTCCGCCGTGCGAGTCCGGAAACGCCGGGCAGTGGCGGCAGGCCGGGCAGGCGGTGCGCGCGCAGGGGCATGAACCGGCCGTCACGGGCCAGCACCCGGCCACGGGCGACCGCCCCCGGCAGGACGTTCAGCCGCACCAGGCCGGCGCCGATCGGGCGGTTCAGGGTCGTCACCACGATCCCGCCGGGCGCGGTCTGTTCCAGCCATGCGATCGGCACCTCGGCAACCGAGCACGTGCAGAGGATGCGGTCGTAGGGCGCCTTCGCCGGAAACCCGTCCGCACCGTCGCCCACGAGGATCGACGGGTGGTAGCCGCAGAGCGACAACCGCTCCGCTGCCTGGCGTACCAGGCTCGCGTCGACATCCACTGTGGACATTCGTGACGAGCCGAGTCGTTCGCACAGCAGGGCCGCGTTGTAGCCGGTGCCGGTGCCGATTTCGAGCACGTTGTGCCCGTCCTGCACGGACAGCTCGTCCAGCATCACCGCCATGATCCCCGGCATGCTCGACGAGCAGGTGGGATTGCCGTGCGCCCGGCCGCCCCGGCGGGCCCGGTGCCACGCGTCGGGATCGCCGTCGAGCTGGGTGACCAGCACCCGGTCGGCGTAGACGTGGTCGAGCCGGACCGGATCCGTGCGGTCGACCGCGGTCCAGCCGCCCGGCTGGGATAGGAAGTAGCGGGGCACGAACACATGCCGCGGCACGCGCCGGAACGCGTCGAGCCAGGCCGGATCGGTGAGCACGCCGTCGCGGCGCAGTGATTCGGCCAGCCGGTGCCGCAGGCGTGCGGTGCTGTGCACACCTGTAACCGTAACGGGTGGCCCGAGTAACACCCGAAGGTTGCAAGCAGGGTGCTTGCAAGAGCTAGCACCACGGCGTACCGTTGGTTTTGTCGCGAGGAGATGGATCGAACATGCCGGAGGACAACGGCCACGAAAGCCCGGCGGGCGGACCGGTGGAGAAGGTCGCCGACCTCGCCTCCGGGATCGGCGAGTACATCCGCCAGCAGCGCAGCAACGCGAAGATCTCCTTGCGGCAGCTGGCGAAGCTCGCGGGAGTGTCCAATCCGTACCTGAGCCAGATCGAGCGCGGGGTGCGCAAACCCAGCGCGGAGATCCTGCAGCAGATCGCGAAGGGGCTGCGGATCTCCGCGGAAGCGCTCTACGTGCAGGCCGGAATCCTCGACCTGCCCACCGGTGGGCCGGTGACCGACGCGATCCGCGCGGACGCCGAGCTCACCGAGCGGCAGAAGCAGGTCCTGCTCGACGTGTACGAGTCGTTCCGCCGGGAGAACGCGGCGGCGGACGGCGATCGAGGACAGACCACCGTCATCGCCAAGGAGTGAGCGCAATGCCCAACACCAAGACCGCCATCGACCAGCTCCGCACCCCGCTGCTTGCCGCGCTGGGCGCAGGCAACCTGGCAGGCCAGGCCGTCGTCGACGCCGTGGGCAAGGCCCGCGAGCGTGTCGTCGAAGGCAGCGAGGCCGCGCGGAAGAACATCGAGGAGCTGCCGACCGAGGTGACCACGCTGCGCGAGAAGCTGGACCCGGCCGAGCTGCGCAAGGCCATCGACGACTACACCGAGGCCGCGCTGAAGCTGTACAACAAGCTGGCCGAGACCGGTGAGCAGGCGTGGGACAAGTTCCTCGCCGAGCCGCGGGTGAAGAGCGTCGTCGAGCAGGTCGAAGAGGCGCTGGTGTCCGCGCAGGGCCGGGTCGGCGAGGTGAGCACCGAGGCCCGCGAGCGGGTCGAGGAGGTGCTCGGCCTGGTCGCGAAGCGGACCCGCACCGGCGGCGAGAAGGTCGCGGAGGCCGCGGACGAGGTCGCGGACCGGATCGAGGACGAGGTCAAGTCCGAGGTGAAGGACGAGCAGGCCAAGCCGGCCGCCAAGACCACCGCGACGAAGACCCCGGCCACCCGCCGGAGCACCACGCCCGCGAAGCGCCCGGCAAACGCGACCACGCCGAAGACGACCAAGTAGGCGAACGTCTTCAGACGGTCCGGTATGGCACGTACGGCCCGGTACGGCCCGGTTCCCCTTGGGGGCCGGGCCGTTTTTCGCGCGGGTGGGCCGTTGGAGCGGGCGCGAGTGGGCCGTCCGTGGCGATGCGGGTGGGCCGTTGGTGAGGCTGCGGCTGGGGCAGCGGTGGTGTTGCAGGCAGGGCGGTTGGCGCGGCGGTCGCGCGGGTGGGCCGCTGGTGCGCGGGAGTGGGCCGTTCGTGGCGGTGCGGGTGGGCCGTTGGTGAGGTGGTGGCGCGGGTGGGCCGCTGGTGCGGGCATGGGCGGGCCACTGATGCGGCCGCGAGGGGTCCGGTGGTGCGGGCACGAGTGGAGCCGTTGGTGAGGCTGCGGCTGGGGCAGCGGTGGTGTTGCAGGCAGGGCGGTTGGCGCGGCGGTCGCGCGGATGGGCCGCAGGTGTGTGCGCGGATGGTCCGTTCGTGCCGGTGCGGGTGGGCCAGTGGAGGTGCTGCGGGTGGCCGTTGGTGAGGGTGCGGTGTGGATGGACCATTGAGGCGGGAGCGAGTGGACCACTGAGGCGGGCACGGCTGGACCGCGATGCCGGTGCGAGCGGCCCGGCGGGCGGGCGTGAGTGGAACCGGTGGTGAGGCTGCGGCTGGGCCAGCGGTGATGCAACGGGTGGACCGTTCGTGCCGCGGCAGTGGCGTGAGTGGGCCGATGGTGCGGGCACGACTCGACCGTTCGTGCCGTGTCCGCAACCCGGCGGCCTTGACTGAGGATCTGGCCAGGTCGTACGGGTACTCCGGGCCCCGCCACGGACCAGGCAGCCCGACCGGGCGGCTCGGTCAGGCGGCTCGGTCAGGCAGCCCGACCAGGCGGCTCGGTCAGGCGGCTCGGTCAGGCGGCTCGGTCAGGCGGCTCGGTCAGGCAGCCCGACCAGGCGGCTCGACCAAGCAGCTCCACCAGGCAGCCCGACCAGGCCGCGCAGCGCGACCGTCATTCACCGGCAGGGGGCAACCGCTCGTCGTCGTCGGCGTGGGACCGGCGCCGGTGACGGGGTGGCGTCTTCGTGGCATTCTGGACACAGGGGATTCCGACGGCGGGGGCGAAGGGACGTAGGCTGGGAAAGTGCCGTTCATCGCGTTCTGGATCATGCAGGTCATTGGCTGGGTCGGCACCCTGGCGGGTCTCGGCGCGTTCGTTCACGCCCTGCTGCAGCGGTCGGACGCCTACCAGGCCGCCGACCGCAAGACCAAACCGATCTGGCTCGCCATCACGGGGGCGGGCACGGTCGCCATGGGATTGTTCGGCTTCGGCGGCGCCGGCAGCCTGTTCTGGATCGCCGGGCTGGTCGCCGTCCTCGTCTACCTCGTCGACGTTCGCCCGAAGCTGATCGAGGTGCAGCGCGGTGGCAAGAACTGGTAGGTCCCTATTCTTGCGGTGGTGAGAACCTGGACCATCGCCGGAAGCCTGACCGTGCACCCGGCCACGGAACGCACCGACCTGCTCGCCGAGCCCGTCGCGAAGGCGCTCGCCGACCTCGACCCCGACAGCGTCGCCGCCGTCGAAATCGACCCGGAACTCGCCGACACCGCCGCCTTCTGCGAGGCATACGGATCACCACTCACCGCGTCGGCCAACTGTGTCGTCGTGGCCGGGAAGCGAGGTGGTGAGGTGCGGTTCGCCGCGGCGCTCGTGCTCGCCACCACCAGGGCGGACGTCAACGGCGTCATCAAACGGCGCCTCGACGTGCGTAAAGCATCCTTCGCCCCGATGGACGAGGCCGTCCGGCTGACCGGCATGGCCTACGGCGGGATCACCCCCGTCGGGCTTCCCGCGGACTGGCCCGTCCTCATCGACCAGGCCGTCGCCGACTCGCCCGAACTCGTCATCGGCAGCGGAATCCGCGGCGGGAAACTCCTGGTCACCGGCGCGCTCCTGGCGGACCTGCCCGGCGCCGAGGTGATCGACGGGCTCGCTAAACCGGTCGCGTAGACAACGCGGCCCGTCGCGACAAGGTCAGGCCGCGCGGCACGGCGAAACGCTCCAGCAGCGCGAACACCCCCTCGCAGGCCAGCGCCAGCACGATCACCGCGAAACCCCCTGCCAGGATCTCGCCGTAGCCGCCGGCCCCCTGCGCGAAACCGTCCACGATGAACCGGCCGAGACCGCCACCGTCGTTGACGATCGCGCCGATCGCCACCGTCGCGATCAGCTGCAGGAACGACACCCGCGCGCCCGCGAGGATCACCGGCAGCGCCAGCGGCAGTTCGATCCGCAGCATGATCTGGCCCTCGGTGTGCCCGATGCCGCGGGCCGCGTCCACCGCCTCCGGCTCCACCGACACCACCCCGGCGTAGGTGTTGGTGAACAACGGCGGCAGCGCCAGCGCGACCAGCGCGAGCATCAGCGGCCAGAACGACGTGTCCACCTCCCAGCGGCTGGCCAGGTACCAGAACAGGATGATCAGGCCGAAGCTCGGGATGGCCCGGCCGATGTTCACCGCGCTGCTCGCGAGGAACGCGCCGCGGCGGTAGTGCGCCAGGACCAGCGCGGGCGGGACCGCCAGTACGACCGAGATGAGCAGGGACAACGCGGAGAAACCCAGGTGCTCCAGGGTGCGGTAGGGAATCCCGGCCGGGGCGGTCCAGCTCCAGCGGTCCGGCTGGGCCAGCCAGTCGAGGGCCTGATCGATGGCGTTCATGCGCGCCCCGCCTTTCTCGCCCACGGGGCCAGTGCACGTTCGCTCAGCCAGAGCAGTGCGTCGACGACCACGGCGAGCACGATGGACAGCCCGATGCCGACGATGATCGCCGTCGGGTTGGGGGTCGTGGTCTGGATGCCCTGCCGGATGAAGAATCCGAGGCCGCCCATGCCGAGCATCGCGGTGACCGTGACCAGGCCGATCGTCGTCACGGCCGCCACCCGCAGGCCCGCGATGACCACCGGCAGCGCGAGCGGGAACTCGACCTGCGTCAGCAGGCGCAGGCGCGTGAAGCCCATGCCGACCGCGGCCTCCCGAACCTCCGCGGGCACCTGCTGGATGCCGGTGACGATGTTGCGCAGCAGGATCAGCAGCGTGTACGTGGCCAGCGGGATGACCGCGGTGGTGAACGACAGCCCGAAGAACGGCACGAGCAGCGCGAACGCGCCCAGGCTGGGGATCACGTACAGCGCACCGGCGGCACCCAGCGAAACCGCGTAGAACCAGCGCCACCGCAGGGACAGCACGGCCAGCGCGACCGACAGGACCAGCCCGATGGCGAGCGCGGCGGCGGTCAGCGCCAGGTGCTCGCCCAGGCGCTGCACGATCTCGTCCGCGTTGCGCTCGACCCAGCGCCACTCGAACAGGGGCCGGTCGCTCGCGGCCAGAACGTACTCGCTCACCCGGCGAGCATACAAACGGGGACCGACACGTTCCGGCGGCCGATCTCACGATGTGGTTTCTGTCGGTGGTCGCGGATAGGGTCGCTTCGATCCAACAGTCCGGGAGGGTGAACAGGTATGCGATGGACACGGAGCCTGCGGGCGGCGGGGGTGCTCGCGGTGGCGGTCCTCGGCTTGACGGCGTGCGGGGGCGGGGACGACGGCGGTTCGGCAGCGCCGAGCAAGGGGGGCGCCCCGATCGTGGTGGCGTCGTTCAACTTCACCGACAGCCAGATCCTGTCCGAGGTGTACTCGCAGGCGCTGGAGGCGCAGGGCTACCCGGTCGAGCGGAAGTTCAACATCGGCTCGCGCGAGCTGGTGTACCCGTCGCTCAAGTCGGGTGAGCTGCAGTTCATCCCCGAGTACCAGGGTGCGGCCATCAGCTCCGGCTTCAACGAGCAGGCGCCGACGGACGCCGCGTCGGAGCACGCGAAGCTGGCGGAGCTGTTCCAGGCCTCCGGCGTCGGGCTGCTCGACTACGCGCCCGCGGAGAACAAGAACACCTACGTCGTGAAGTCCGACCTGGCGCAGCAGCAGGGGCTGAAGACGATCAGCGACCTCAAGAAGCTGGACAAGGTCGTGCTGGGCGGGCCGCCGGAGTGCGGCACCCGTGCCAACTGCTTCGTCGGCTTCCGTGACGTCTACAAGCTGAACGTCACGTTCTCGAGCATCCAGGAGTCCGGCCCGCGGGTCGAGCAGCTGCGCTCGGGTGCGGTCACCGTCATCCCGCTCGACTCGGTCAACCCGCTGGTCGGCACGCCCGACTTCACCGCGCTGGAGGACGACCAGAAGATCGTCGCCACCGAGAACATCGTGCCCGCGGTGAACCAGAAGGTCCTGGACGAGCGGGGCGCCGACTTCGCGGCGGCGGTCAACGCGGTCAGCGCGAAACTCACCACCGACCAGCTGCGCGAGCTGAACAAGCAGGTCGACGAGGACGGCGACCAGGTGGCCGACGTGGCGAAGGACTGGCTGTCGCAGCAGGGCCTCATCTGATCGATAGAGTCGCGGCAAGGCAGTCCGAGCAGGGAGGGTTCATGGCGAAGGTCACCGCGAGCGCGGAACGGACGATCGGCGCGCCGGTTGCGAAGGTGCGTGCGCTGGTCGCCGACTACGCCGGGACCAGGCCGAAGATCCTGACCGAGCACTACCGCGACTACGAGGTGGTCGAGGGCGGTACCGGCGCCGGGACGAAGGCGAAGTGGAAGCTGCAGGCCACCTCCAAGCGGGTACGGGACGTCGCGGCGAGTGTGTCCGAGCCGGAAGCGGGCACCCTCGTCGAGACCGACGCCAACTCGACGATGGTCACGACCTGGACGGTGCGGCCCGCGGGCGAGGGCAGCACCGTCCGGATCGAGACCAGCTGGGAGGGCGCCGGCGGCATCGGCGGCTTCTTCGAGAAGACCTTCGCGCCGGGCGGGCTCCGCCGGATCTACGACGGTGTCCTGGGCAAGCTGGCGGAGCTGGCCTGAGGTTGTCGCCTCAGCCACAAAGCGGAATCAGCGCCCCGGTTAGCGCGTTGGTGGTCGGTGGAACACCCGTACCTTCGACCGAGGAGTGCACTGTGAGCGCATCTGCCACGGAGATCCGGCTGGCGTCCCGCCCGCAGGGAACACCCACGCTGGACAACTTCGACATCGTCGACGTCGAGGTGCCGAGGCCCGGGCAGGGTGAGGCGCTGGTCCGCAACACCGAGATCAGCGTCGACCCGTACATGCGGGGCAGGATGAACTCGGCCAAGTCGTACGCGCCGCCGTACGAGGTCGGCAAGGTCATGCTCGGTGGCGCGGTCGGCGAGGTCGTCGAGTCCGGCACGGATGCGTTCGAGCCCGGCGATCTCGTGCTGCACGGCTTCGGCTGGCGGTCGCACGCGGTGGTCACGGCCCAGAACGCGCGCAAGATCGACGCGGATGCCGCGCCGCGCGAGGCGTACCTCGGCGTGCTCGGGATGACCGGTCTCACCGCCTACGCCGGGCTCACCGACATCGCCCGGTTCAAGCCCGGCGACACCGTGTTCGTTTCCGGCGCGGCTGGCGCCGTCGGTTCGGTGGTCGGTCAGCTCGCCAAGCGCAGGGGCGCCAAGCGGGTCATCGGCAGCGCCGGTTCGGCGGAGAAGGTCCGGCACCTGATCGAGGACCTCGGCTTCGACGCCGCGTTCAACTACAAGGACGGCCCGGTCGCGAAGCAGCTCGAAGAGGCCGCGCCGGAAGGTATCGACGTCTACTTCGACAACGTCGGCGGCGAGCACCTGGAAGCCGCCATCGACTCGGCGAACCTGCATGCCCGCTTCGCCGTCTGCGGCATGATCTCGCTCTACAACGCGACCGAGCCGCCCGCCGCGCCGCGCAACCTGATGCAGATCGTCGGCAAGCGGCTCGACATCCACGGTTTCCTGGTGGGCGATCACTACGACCTGCAGCCGAAGTTCGTCGAGGAGGTCGCGCCGCTGGTGCGCTCCGGCGAACTCAAGTACGAGGAGACGATCGTCGAGGGGCTGCGTAACGCTCCGCAGGCATTCCTGGACCTCCTCGCGGGCGCCAACACCGGGAAGATGCTCGTCCGGGTCTGAGTACGGCAGCGGACGTACGGCCGGGAGACGTCTCCGGGCGGACGCCATCCGGACCGGGAACACCGACCATCGGTGGTATGACCGCCCTCCTGGAAGCCCGCGCTGTCTGGACCCGCGGCGGACCCGTCGAGCGGGCTGCCTATCTGGTGTCCGCCGTCCTGGTCACCAGTGGTCTCGTGCACCTGGTGGTCCTCGTCGCGTCGGGCACGACGTGGGAGGGCCCGCTCTCCTACCGCAAGGCCATGACGTTCGGCCTGTCCTTCGGGCTCACGCTCGCCAGCGTGGCCTGGGCGACGAGTTTCCTGTCCGTGCGCCGCCGCGCCGTGCTGCTCGGCGCGCTCACGGTCGTGAGCGTTGTCGAGGTCGCACTGGTGACGTTGCAGGTGTGGCGCGGGAGGCCGTCGCACTTTCAACTTCGAGACCGGCTTCGACACGGCCGTCTCGTACAGCCTGGCCGCCGGCGGCGGGGTGATCATCGTGACCGTGCTCGGGTTCGCCGCGGCCGCCTGGAAGACCACGGACCTCGGCCCGGGAATGACGCTGGCCCTGCGGTTCGGGCTGGTCGTGCTCTTCGCGGCGATGATCGTCGGCGCGATCATGATCGCCGACGGTGTCACGCTGGCCCGAGAGGGACAGCCGCAGCTCGCGTACACGACCGCGGGTTCGCTCAAGCCCGTGCACGCCGTCACGATGCACGCGGTCCTCGTGGTTCCGGGGCTGGCCTGGCTGCTCCGAGGTGTCCCGGAACGGCGCCGCACCAGGGCGGTCCGGGCCGCCGTCGTCGTCTACACGCTGGCGATCGTCGGCGCGATCGTCGTGTCCTAGAACACCACCGTGCGGTTGCCGTGCACCAGGACCCGGCTCTCCAGGTGCCAGCGCAGGCCGCGCGCGAGCGTGACCTTCTCGATGTCGCGGCCCTTGCGCACCAGGTCGGGCACCGTGTCGCCGTGGTCGACGCGGATCACGTCCTGCTCGATGATCGGCCCGGCGTCGAGGTCGGCGGTCACGTAGTGGCAGGTCGCGCCGACGAGCTTGACGCCGCGGCGGTGCGCCTGATGGTAGGGCCGGGCGCCGATGAACGACGGCAGGAAGCTGTGGTGGATGTTGATCGCCCGCCCCGCCCAGGACCGGCACAGCTCGGGCGGCAGGATCTGCATGAACCGGGCCAGCACGACGGCGTGCGGATCGTGCTCGTCGACCAGTTTCCGGACCTCCGCGAACGCCGCGACCTTGTCTTCCGCCGAAAAGTCGACGTGGTGGAACGGGATCCCGTGCGCGCGCGTGATGTCCGCCAGCGTGTCGTGGTTCCCGATCACCGCGCGCACGTCGACGTCCAGTTCACCGGCCGCGACCCGGCCCAGCAGGTCGTACAGGCAGTGCCCTTCCTTCGACACCAGGATCACGACCCGGCGCCGCTCGGCGGTGTCCTCGACGCGCCAGTTCGACTCGGCCGACAGCGACGACGCCACCTCGGCGAAGCGCGCCCGGAGTTCGTCCACGTCGAACGGCAGCGAGTCGGCCCGCACCTCCTGGCGCGTGAAGAACCAGCCGGTGTCCGGGTCGGTGTGGTAGGCCGCCTCGACGATCCACCCACCCGCGTCCGCCAGGAAGGACGAGACGCGCGCGACGATGCCGGTGCGGTCGGGACAGCCGAAGGTGATCACATAACGTCGTTCGGACACGGCCCCATCTTCCCCGCCGCCCCTGCTCACGGCGCGGCCAGGGGCTCCAGGAGACGCACGTCACCGGTGACCGAGGCGTGGCTGGGCCGTCCCCACACCCGCCGGTACACCGCGTCGGCGGTACCGGCGACCGTCGCGTCGGCCTCGAACGCGGATGTCACCGGTTCGATCGAGGCGGGCTGCTCCGGCCGCAGCACGACCCGCCACATCCGTCCGGCGTCGGCGGCGTGCACCAGCAGCGAACCGGACACCGCGAACTGGTCCCACTTCGCGCGGGTCGGCAGCATCCAGGCGATCAGCTCGTCGATGCCGTCGGCGGCGAACTCCGGCTCGAACACCAGCGACGGGACCGCCGACGGGCCATCGGCACCCGCGAGCGCGTGCTCGGCGTCCAGCCGGTGGATCGCCGCTTCGTGCGCCTGCCGCCGTGCCCACGACCCGGCGGTCCGCGGGTACCGGGTCCACGGCAGCCAGGCGGGCGTGGCCGGATCGGCCAGCTCGGCGAGCATTCCGGCGGCCTGCTCGTCCCACCAGCCGAGCAGTTCAGTCCACTCTTCGGGCGCCTGCCCGCGTGTCACGTTCTCGCCGCTGGGATCGGCGATCGCGGACCGGACCCACGACTGGACCTTCGCCAGGTGGCCGACGAGGCGCTGGACAGTCCACTTCGGACAGGTCGGCACCGGTGTCTCCGGCCCGGCCTGTGCCGCCGCTGTCCGCAGGGCCCGGCACTGGTTCTCGATCGTCGCGAGGTACTCGTCGTGCACCATGCCGTGAGCGTAGTCGCCTGACGACCTCGATGACCCCGACCATGATCAACCCGATGGCGAACGACAGCAGCAGCCCCTTGGCGGGCTGCCCGTCGAAGCTCGCGCCGCCGATCGCGCCGATGATCACGCTGTAGACCGCCCAGATCCCGGCGCCCAGCGCGTCCAGCGCCGCGAACCGCGCGAACGGCACCCCCATGCTGCCTGTCGCGAGCCCGCTCGCGACCCGGCCGCCCGGGATGTACCGGCCGGCGACGATCAGCAGCCCGGCGTTGCGCTCGACCTGGCCCCGGGCCCACTCGTAGCGGTCCTGTTCGCCCGCGCGCAACCACCGGGTCAGCGCGGGCGCCGCACCACGGCCGACCGCGTGCGAGAGGCAGTCCCCGGCGAGCGCCCCGACCGCCGCGACCACCGCCAGCAACGCCAGTTTCGGCAGGTCGGTGCCGAGCAGCACGGCGACCGTGATCACCGTCGTCTCGCTCGGCATGAACGGCAGCAGCGCGTCCAGCCCCGCCACCGCGAACACGATCAGCCACAGCCACGGTGAGCCGAGGGTGCCCTGCAGCAGCTCGCCGATGTGGTCCAGGACTTCAAGCATGGGCCGGGACCCGGGTGGACCGGACGACGTCCTGGGCGTGTGCGGCCAGCCCGCGCCGGTCGCCGACCGGGTCGAGCGGTGGGTGCGCGGTGAGTCCGATCCGCAGGTCACGGGCTCGCGCGACGCGGGCCAGGGACGGCAGGAGCCCGTCGTCGCCGACGAAGGCCGCGACCGTGCTCGGCCGCCCGCCCTGCGTGTAGGAGAAGGTCACCGGCCGCACCGGCGCCCCGGCGTCGATCGCCGCCTGGAACGCGGCACGCCGGAACGTCCCACCGGGGCCGCCACACCACGTGGTGCCCTCCGGGAACACCACGACCGATTCGCCCGCCCGCAGCGCGTCCGCCAGCCCGGCGACCACCGTGGGCAGTTCACGCAGCTCGCGGCGGCCGATGAACCGGGTGCCGCAGGACTGGGCGAGCGGCCCGATGACCGGCCACGAGCGCACCTCGCGCTTGGCCAGGAACCCGACCGGGTCGACGGCCAGCACGGCCACGATGTCCAGCCACGACACGTGGTTCGCCACGACCAGCGTGCCGGTGCCGCCGGGTACGCGGAGCAGGTCGGTGTTCGCGTCCAGGGCGATCCCGAGGGCGTCGAGCACCCCGCGGGCGTGTGGCCGCAGGTTCCCCCGCCGCACGCCGGCGAGGACCGAGCTCAGTGCCAGCCACCGTCGCACGGTCAGCAGTGTGGTGATCTCAGGCAGCCGGTGGGTGACGCAGCGAGGGGTACAAGGTGAAGAAACGTCCCACGGGCTCATGAATTGTCCCCGAGGAAGTAGCGGCGGTAGCGTTCGTTGATCTGGTCCACCGCCAAAACGGTGAAGAAGTCGGCCACGGCGAAGTCCGGGTCGTGCGCCGGTGGCCCGCACACCCACGCGCCCAGGCGCAGGTACCCGCGCAGCAGCGGTGGCACCTGCGCGTAGCTGGGCGGCCGTTCGCCACGCGGCAACGGGATCCACGGCCGGTGCGGTGCGACGCGCAACTCCCCGGCCGGGCGGTGGTTGGCCTGGGCCAGCGCCCACGTCGCGGCCGCCGCGGTGCCGCCGTCGTCGAGCGACACCGACGCGCATCCGGCGAGGTAGCGGTAGCCGTGGTCGACGACGTAGCGGGCCATCGCCGCCCACATCAGGTTGATCACACCGCCGGAGCGGTGTTCCGGGTGGACGCAGGACCGTCCGGTCTCGACCAGCGACGGCCGCAGCGGGGCCAGTCCGCCCAGGTCGAACTCCGACTGCGAGTACAGGCGCTCCGACCGGCCGGGCGGCAGCAGCCGGTAGGTGCCGACCACTGCGCCCTCGTGGCGGACGGCGAGGTGCTCGCAGACGCCGTCGAACTCGTCGACGTCGAGCCCGCTGGGATGCGGGGCGGCGCCGAATTCCGTGGTGAACACACTGTGCCGCAGCTTCTGGCACGCCCGGACGATGTCGGCGTCCGTCGTGATGACGGCGTCGTACTGCCTGCTCCCCAGCGTTGTGGTCATGCGGTGAATCGTGTCGCCGCGGACGGCTCCTGAGCCAGGGACTTCCGCCAATATCAGGGACAACCAGGGGAAGGCCCGTACGTGGTGTCCCTCCTACGGAAGTAGGGGTGCCCCTACCTGCTTTCGGGTGCCACCGCGTGCCACGGGACGGTCAGCTCGCCCAGGCGGATCCGCCCTGGCCTGCTCAGCACCGGCCAACCCCGCTCCGCGAGCAGGCGCACGGTTTCCAGCCAGCGGGAGCGGGCGCCGAACGTCCGGTGCGGCGTGGCGGCGGCCCAGCAACTGTCCAACGTGGACATCAGGTCGTGGACGCGCTCGCCGGGGACGTTGCGGTGGATCAGCGCCTTCGGCAACCGTTCGGCCAATGTGGACGGACGGTCGAGCGAGCCGACGTGACAGGACAGGGTGAGCGTACGCGGACCGTTCGCGTCGAGGGTGACCCAGGTGGACAGTCGTCCGATCTCGTCGCACGTGCCCTCGATGAGCAGACCGCCGGGCGCGAGCCCGTCGAGGACAAGTTTCCACGCGCCGGTGACCTCGTCCTCGGAGTACTGGCGGAGGACGTTGAACGCGCGGACCAGGTTCGGCCGCGTTCCCGCGAGCTCGAAACCGCCCTGCCGGAAGTCGAGCAACGGCGGGTTCGCGGCGGGCCGGGCCGCGGCGACCCGCTCCGCGTCGATCTCCAGCCCGAGCACCCTGACCGCCGGGTGCGCCCGCCGCAGCCGGGTGGCCAGCTCGACCGTGGTGACCGGGGACGCGCCGTACCCGAGGTCCACGACCAGCGGGTCCGGCGCGCGGCGCAGCACGGCCGACACCTCGGGGGTGCCGGCCAGCCAGCGGTCGACGCGGCGCAGGCGGTTGGGGTTCGTGGTTCCTCGGGTCGGCGCGCCTACGAAGTGCGCGCGAGCCATTCGGCGCTGAACTGTGCCTCGCGGGCCAGCAGTTTCGTCAGTTCACCGGCGACGAAGCTCTCCAGCTTGCCGCCGACCAGTGGGATCTTGACCTTGACCTCGCCGCGCGTCTCGACCACGGTGCCCTCGCCCGCGGGGCGGATCTCGGTGCGCGCGGTGATCTCGCCGGGCATCCCGCTCACCGTGGCCTTCGCCGTGCCCGTGTAGCCGTCACCGCCGCGCGTGAAGGTGTGTTCCCGGTCGACGTAGAGGTCGCCGGGTTGCAGCTTGCGCACGATCTGCGGCAGCTTCTCCGCCTCGATGCCCTGGCGCAGCGTGTACCGCGCGCCGTCCGCGTCGGCGGAATGACTGAGCAGGGCGCTGTTCTTGCCGCCGATTTCGGCCAGGCGCGCGGTCAGCGCCTCCTCGCTCGTCTCGGCCGCGAACACCTCGGCGACGCCCTGGGCGTACTCCGCACGGTGCTCGATACGGGATGCCATGGGGCCAGACAGTACCGTTTGTCCTCGTGAGCCGTCTCGAAACACCGACCCAGACGACCCTGGCCGACCACACCACGCTGCGGTTGGGCGGGCCAGCCCGCGCGTTCGTGGTGGCCGGGACCACCGACGATCTGCTGGCCGCGGTGCGTTCGGTCGACGGGCCGGTGCTGCTGCTCGGCGGCGGGTCGAACCTCGTCGTCGGCGACGACGGCTTCCCCGGCACGGTGGTGAAGATCGCGACGCACGGCTGGCGCATCGACGGCGACGAGGTCGTGGTCGAGGCCGGGCAGAACTGGGACGGCTTCGTCGCGGCGACGGTCGAGGCCGGGTTCGGCGGGCTGGAATGCCTGTCCGGCATCCCCGGCTCGGTGGGCGCGACGCCGATCCAGAACGTGGGGGCGTACGGCTGCGAGGTCGCGGACCTGCTCACCTCCGTCGAGTGCTACGACCGCCGCACCGGCGAGGTGCGCACGATGACCGCGGACGACCTGGGCTTCGGCTACCGCACGAGCGTCCTGAAAGGCGAGGACTGGGGCATCGTCCTCAGTGTCCGGTTCGCGCTGCGCGGGGACGGCCTGTCGGCGCCGGTCCGCTACGCCGAACTGGCCCGCACCCTGGGCGTCGAGCTGGGGGCGCGGGTCCCGGCCGCGCAGGCGCGCGAAGCGGTGCTGGAACTGCGGCAGGGCAAGGGCATGGTGCTCGATCCGTCCGATCACGACACCTGGAGCGCGGGCTCGTTCTTCACCAACCCGATCGTCGCCGAGCTGCCTGCGGCGCTGGCGGACGTGGAAATGCCGCGCTACCCCGCGGACGGCGGCGTGAAGCTGTCCGCGGCCTGGCTGATCGACCACACCGGGTTCGGCAAGGGCTACGCGGGGCCGGGCGGGCGGGTGTCGTTGTCCACGAAGCACACGCTCGCGCTGACCAACCGGGGCGGCGCCAGCACCGCGGACCTGCTGGCGCTGGCGCGCGAGGTCCGGGACGGCGTGCACGCCCGCTTCGGCGTCACGCTGCGTCCCGAACCTCTGCTCATCAACTGCGCTCTGTGATCACTCGCGGTGGCTGCGGCTGCCGTTGAGCTGTGCCCGCGGCTTCATCACGATGGTGTCGAGGTTCACGTGCGAGGGCCGGGTGACGGCGAACGCGATGACGTCGGCCACGTCCTCGGCCGTCAGCGCGGTGATGCCCTGGTAGACCTTCGCGGCGCGCTCGGTGTCGCCGTCGAAGCGGTTGGCCGAGAAGTCCGTCTCGACCATCCCCGGCACGATCTCGGTGATCCGCACCGGATCGCCCAGGTGCTCCGATCGCAACGTGCGGTGCAGGGCCGACTGCGCGTGCTTGGCGGAGGTGTAGCCCGAGCCGCCGTCGTACACCTCGTGCCCGGCGATCGACGTGACACTCACCACGTGACCGTCACCGGAGGCGATCAGCTTCGGCAGCAGCGCCTTCGTCATGCGCAGCGTGCCCAGGACGTTGACCTCCCACATCCAGCGCCAGTGGTCCTCGTCGGCGTCCACGACCCGCTCCAGACCACGGGCACCGCCCGCGTTGTTCACCAGAACGTGGCAGTCTGGAACCCGCTGGACAAATGCGGCAACCGAAGCGGGGTCGGTGACGTCCAGTACGTGTGCGGTTCCGGACACCTCGGCGGCCAGCTTCTCCAGGCGGTCGAGGCGGCGAGCCCCGAGCACCAGGTGGAATCCGGCATCGGCAAGGGCGCGGGCGGTGGCCTCGCCGATGCCCGCGCTGGCGCCGGTGATCACTGCGGTTCGCTTGGTCATACCGCACATACTCCCAGCGGGGGACATGCCGGTAACGCGGCAGGGCCGGGCGTCGGTCGATGCCCGAGGAGAAGTACGGAGTGCGGAGGTAGCAGGGTGATCGAGAGGCGCACGGTGTTCAAGGCCGCGCTCGCCGCGAGCGCGGCGACGGTGGCCGCGGCGTGCACCAGCGGCGGCGACGGTACGCAGGACGGCGGCACGGCGGCACCGGAGGCACCGGCCGCACCCGCCGCGGTCATCACGGCCGAGCCCGCGGCGGACGCCACGGACGTGCCCGTGCTGCAGCCGGTCACCGTGCGGGTCGCGCAGGGCACGCTCACCGAGGTCAAGCTCACCAACCCGGACGGCAAGGCCGTCGAAGGCGCGCTCAGCGACGACAAGACGAGCTGGACCAGCAGCGAGGCGCTCGGCTACGACAAGACCTACACCTACGACGCGACGGCCACCGGCACCGACGGCAAGCCGGTGACGCTGACCGGCAGCTTCTCGACGCTCAAACCGGCCTCGACGGTCCGCGTCACCCTGAACCCGGCCGACGACGTCACGGTCGGCGTCGCGATGCCGGTCAGCGTCAAGTTCACCAGCGCCGTGAAGAACAAGGCCGCGGTGGAGCAGGCGCTCAAGATCGAGACGTCCACCGACGTCGAGGGATCCTGGGGCTGGCTGTCCGACCAGCAGGTCGACTGGCGGCCGAAGGAGTACTGGCCGGCAGGCACGACGGTCAAGGTCGAGGCCAAGCTGTACGGCACGGACCTCGGCGGCGGCGCCTACCCGCGGGCCGACGTCACCACCGAGTTCAAGATCGGCCGCAACCAGGTTGTGAAGATCAACACCCCGGACCACAAGATGAACGTCTACCGGGGCGGGTCCCTGTCCAAGAGCTACCCGTGCAGCAACGGCAAGGACTCGGACGTGAACCTGAACACGCCCAACGGCACCTACATCATCATGACGAAGGAGCCGAGCGCGATCTTCGACAACGCGCGCTACGGCTACACCAACGTCAACAAGAAGTGGGCCTGCCGGTTCTCCAACCACGGCGAGTTCATCCACGAGAACCAGGACAACGCGGCCAACATCGGCAAGGCCAACACCTCGCACGGCTGCGTCAACCTGCTGGAATCCGACGCGAAGAACTACTTCGACTCGGCACTGATCGGCGACCCCGTGGAGATCACCGGGTCGAAGCTCGGACCGGTCGTCAACTCCGACGTCAACGACTGGCTCGTCTCCTGGAGCGCCTGGCAGGCCAAGTCCGCACTGTGACGGTCTCGTACCGCTGGGAAGATGGTGGGGGCCCGTGAGCGTTGTCGTTCACGGGCTCCGCCCTGAAGCGGACAGAGACTGACACGGGAGTGAACCAGGTGACGATCTCGCTGCGCGGATCACGACGAACGCCCACATTCCGGCCGCGCAGGGTCGCGGTGTTGTCGGTGCACACGTCGCCCCTGGAACAGCCCGGCACCGGTGACGCCGGTGGCATGAACGTCTACATCACCCAGACCGCGGTCGAGATGGCGCGGCGCGGGATCGCCGTCGAGGTGTTCACGCGCGCGACCTCGTCCGAGCAGCCGCCGGTGGCCGAGCTGGCGCCCGGGGTGCTGGTGCGGCACATCCCCGCTGGTCCGTTCGAGCCGCTGGGCCGGGACGAGCTGCCCGCGCAGCTGTGCTCGTTCACCTCGGGCGTGCTGCGGGCCGAGGCGTTCCACGAGCCGGGCCACTACGACGTGATCCACTCGCACTACTGGCTGTCCGGCCAGGTGGGGTGGCTGGCGCGGGACCGCTGGGGCGTGCCGCTGGTGCACACCGCGCACACGCTGGCGAAGGTCAAGAACGCGGCGCTGGCCGAGGGCGACAAACCCGAGCCGCGGACGCGGGTCATCGGCGAGGAGCAGGTGGTCGCGGAGTCGGACCGGCTGATCGCGAACACGCCCGTCGAGGCGCGGCAGCTGGTGGACCTCTACCGCGCGGACCCGGAGCGGGTGCACACCGTGGCGCCGGGCGTGGACCTGGACCGGTTCGTGCCCGGTTCGCAGTCCGGCGCGCGCCGCCGGCTGGGCCTGCCGCGGGATGCCGTCGTGCTGGCGTTCGCGGGCCGGATCCAGCCGTTGAAGGCGCCGGACGTGTTGCTGCACGCCGCCGCGCACCTGCTGGAGCGCCGGCCGGAGCTGCGGTCGCGGCTGGTCGTGCTCGTGGTGGGCGGTCCGTCGGGGACCGGTCTGGAGCAGCCGCAGGCCCTGCGTGAGCTGGCGGTTTCGCTGGGTATCGACGACGTGGTGCGATTCATGCCGCCGCAGCCGGGCACCCGGTTGGCGGAGGTGTACCGCGCGGCGGACGTGGTGGCGGTGCCGAGCTACAACGAGTCGTTCGGCCTGGTCGCGCTGGAGGCGCAGGCGTGCGGAACGCCCGTGGTGGCGGCCGAGGTCGGTGGTCTCCCGGTGGCGGTGGCACACGGGGTGTCCGGGCTGCTGGTCCCCTCGCACGCGGCGCGGGACTGGGCGGGCGCGCTCGCCAGCGTGGCCCTGCGACCGGACCGGCGTGCCGAACTGGCGGAGAACGCGCTGGTCCACGCGCGGCGTTTCTCGTGGGCGCGCACCACGGACGCGCTGCTGGACACGTACGCCGCGGCCTCGCGCACGCTGGCCGCACTGCACGAGGAGGTCGCGGTATGACGGTCGACAAGGTCGTCCGGTCCGCGCTGGACCAGGCGGAGTTGTCCTACGACCGCAAGGACGAGGGCAGGTACTTCGTCACCCTGCCGGGCACGAAGAAGCTGCAGACCAACGTGTGGTTGATCGAGCGGGAGCACGCGTTCGCCGTGGAAGCGTTCGTGTGCCGCCGCCCGGACGAGAACCACGAGGCGGTTTACCGTTTCCTGTTGCGCCGGAACGCGAAGCTGTATGGCGTGCACTACACGGTGGACGCTTTGGGGGACATCTACCTGGTGGGCCGGTTCGGGCTGGACACGGTGTCCGAGGCGGAACTCGACAAGATCCTGGGGCAGGTCCTGGAAGCCGCGGACGGTGACTTCAACACCATCCTGGAGCTGGGCTTCGCGACGAGCATCAAGCGCGAATGGGACTGGCGCGTGAGCCGGGGCGAGAGTCTGGCCAACCTGCAGGCTTTCCGGCATCTGGTGGAGCCGGAAGGCGGACGCGAGCCCGGGAGCTTGACGGAGTAGCGGCGAGCGCCAGCGAGCTGCCCTGCCCCAAAACGAGCTGGGTGGTCATCCCGTCGCCTGAGGCCGTCTCGATCACTGTGAGCCAGGCCCGCAACATCCGCTGCCAGCGCGCAGCCGACGATGCAACCTTGCGGGCCTGGCTCACAGTGATAGGCCTCAGATCAGGCGACGGGATGACCACCCAGCGACCACCCGCTCAAGGTGAGCCGGACTGCGGGGGCCCTGGTCATCCCGGAGCCAGCCCGTCCGGCGAGGACTCTTTTGATCTTTGAACTCGCGCCTTCGGCTGGCGAGGTGGCCGCTGGTCACTGTGGCGGCCGGTAGTCGGTCGGCTTGGGTTCGACCTCCCCCGCCCCTCCTCGCGGATGGTTTCGGTCGCTGAGCAGCGGCGTCAAGGCGGGAAAGAGTACCTTGACCCCGCTGGTCAGCGACCGAGTTCGGCTTGGGATGAGGGGCGGGGGAGGTCCGGGTACGTCTTGGTTCGGCTTCCGCTGCCGGGCGGCGGTTGCCGGGGCGGTGGCTGCTGTCGTGGGTGGCGGTGTTGCGGTGGCCGGGGCTCTCGCCGCGAACGGCAAACACGGCGCCGGGAGTGGCAAACACGGCGCCCGGAAGAGCAAACACGCCGACGGCACCGGCGTGTTTGCCGCTCCGGTCCGCGTGTTGGCCGCTCCGGTCAGTGTGTTTGCCGGTGCGGGCGGGGTGTTGGCCGGTGCGGAGCGTGGGAGTCGCGTGCGGAGGAAGGTCAGCGCGGGGAGGGCGGAGCGGCTTGAGGGAGGGGGAGTCGCGAACTCAAGCCGCCCCGCGAACGCTCCCGCCGCTTCTGGACCCGGTGGCGAGGGGGAGTGCCAACGGGGCCGGCGGGGCCGCAGCCCGGCAGGGGGAGACAGGCTGCGGTCGTACCCCGCGACCGGCTGGGGAGTGCGTGGAATTCCAGCCGAGCGGGACGTAAGCCAACTTGTCAGATGTCCACCAGTAATCACAAGACTACTGGTTACTCCATTCGAGTGATTCTCACTGTCTGTGTTAACGGTATGCAGTAAGTGTCACTTTCCTGGCTGGTGTTCAACCTGCGAAAGAGTCGCCGATCGGACACCTACTGAGTGGTAACACACTGTGTGTAGAGGGGGCTCTCACCTGGGGCGTCGTCCGGTCGCGGCGGGTGTTCTGGCAGGCTGACGAGTATGGCCGAACTTGGGACGCTGGTGCTGCTCCGCCACGGGCAGAGCACCTGGAACGCCGAGAACCTGTTCACCGGCTGGGTCGACGTGCCCCTGTCCGAGCTCGGGCAGCAGGAGGCGCGCCAGGGTGGTGAGTTGCTCGCCGAGACGGGGCTGCTGCCGGACGTCGTGCACACCTCGCTGCTGCGCCGGGCGATCTCGACCGCCAACATCGCGCTCGACATCGCCAACCGGCACTGGATCGACGTGCGCCGGGACTGGCGCCTCAACGAGCGGCACTACGGCGCGCTCCAGGGCAAGAACAAGAAGCAGGTGCGCGACGAGTTCGGCGAGGAGCAGTTCATGCTCTGGCGCCGCTCCTACGATGTTCCGCCGCCCCGGATCGAGCGCGGCAGCGAGTTCAGCCAGGACACCGACCCCCGCTACGGCCCCGGCGCGCCGCTCACCGAGTGTCTCAAGGACGTCGTCGCCCGGCTGCTGCCGTACTGGGACTCGGCGATCGTCCCCGACCTTCGCGCGGGCAAGACGGTGCTCGTCGCGGCGCACGGCAACTCGCTGCGTGCCCTCGTCAAACACCTTGACGGGATCTCCGACGACGACATCGCCGGCCTCAACATCCCGACCGGCATCCCCCTGCGCTACGACCTCGACGAGAACCTCAAGCCCACCAACCCGGGCGGCACCTACCTCGACCCTGCCGCCGCCGCCGAGGCTGCCGCCGCGGTCGCCAACCAGGGTCGCTGAACCGAACCGCGCCAGGCCCGGCTCCCCCTCGGGAGCCGGGCCTTCGCGCGTTCACCGCCCGATGCGGCGCCGGGCGAAGTCGGCGGCGGTCTCCGCGACCCGCCGTGCCTGATCGCCCCGGCCGCGCCGGTGCAGGACGAGCACCACCGCCAGCACCACGAGTGCGACCGCGACGACGACCGCGGCGATCAGCGCGAACCGGACCAGCAGAACCGTGAGCACTGTTTCCATGACGCCCCCTTTATATCTCAGGTGTGACAAATAGAAGTTAGCACAGCTGTGATACAAAGGCCAGGTGCCGAAGATCGTGGACCCGGAAGGTCGTCGCGCCGAGGTGGCGGACGCGTTGTTCCGCCTGGCCGTGCGGGAGGGCCTGCACCGGGTGTCGCTGCGGACCGTCGCCGCGGAGGCGGGTCTGAACGTGGGCTCCGTGCGGCACTACTTCGAGGGCCAGGCCGAGCTGATGCGCTTCGCGATGCGCACGGTGATCGATCGAGTGTCGGTGCGGTTGGCGCGGAAGGTCGAGGCACTCGGCGACGCGAGCGGGCTGTCCGCGGACGAGCGGCGCGAGAAGCGGGTCGAACTGCTCGCCGAGCTGCTGCCGCTGGACGAGACGCGCAGGGCGGAGGTGACGGTGTTCCTGGAGTTCGTCCATGCGGCCCGCACCGACCCCGGCCTGGCCGACCTCGCGAGCGAATCGGCTCGCGGCACCCGCGCGCTGGTCCGCCGTATCCTGGCCGCGCTCGATCCGGACGAGGCCGAGGTCCTTCGGCTGACCGCGTTACTGGACGGCCTCAGCCTCAACGGCGTGCTGTACCCGGAGCTGTGGCCAGCCGACGAGGTGCTGGCGGTGCTCCGGAACCACCTCGAAGCGCTAGACCAGACCTAGCTCGCGTGCCCGCACACCGGCCTGGAAGCGCGAGTTCGCGCCCATCGCGGACATCAGTTCGGCGACCCGGCGGCGGTAGGTGCGCACGCTCAGCCCCAGTGTCCTGGCCGCCGCCTCGTCCTTGGACCCGGTGGCCAGCTCGTCGAGGATCCGCGGCGCAAGCTCACGCAGCTCGGCGAACTCGGCGTCGTACACCGACAGGTCGGTGCCCGCGCGCCAGGCGGCGTTGAACAACGACGTCACGCTGCTGATCACCTCGGGGCTGGTGATCACCGAGTAGCAGCGCTCCAGGCCCACGGTGTCGGAGGCCAGTATCGCGACCTTCTGGTCGAGCACGATCGTCTCGTTGATCTCGTCCGCCGTGATCCGGATCTGCGCGCCCAGCCGCTCGCGCTCGCGCAGCTGCTCGACCCCGCCCGCGTCGAGCAGCGAAGCCGGCCGGTAGAGCTTGCGCACGGTCGTGCCCGTCGTGTCCCGCCGCGTGGGCGGCGCCTGGTGCACGCTCGCCCAGGTGCGCAAATCGTTGGCCGCGCAGAAGATCTCCCGCGCGGAATCGAACAGGTGCGCCGTGCGCGCGAACAGCTCGGCTTGGCCCCTCACCAGGACACCCGCGGACTCCATGACAACCAGTGTGGCAGCAAGTTGCCAATCCCGGCCGCGCCCGCGACGACCGGCCAGGCTGGAGTCATGACCGAAACGATCGACGCCGGCGCGGCCGGCACCTGGCAACTCGGCGACCTCACGGTGAACCGCATGGGCTTCGGCTCGATGCGCCTGCCCATTTCCCACGACGGCAGGATCGACCGCGACCAGGCCCTCGCGGTTCTGCGCCGCGCCGTCGAGCTGGGCGTCAACCACATCGACACGGCCGCCTTCTACTTCTCACCGCTGCGCTCTGCCAACGAGCTGATCAACTCCGCGCTCAACCCCTACGGCGACGACCTGGTGATCACCACCAAGGTCGGGCCCGGCCGTACCCTGGCAGGCGAGTTCCTGCCCGAAGCCCGCCCGGAGGAGCTGCGCCTGCAGGTCGAGGAGAACATCCGCCAGCTCGGGCGTGACCACATGGACGTCGTCAACCTGCGCATCGGCGCCGCACTCGACCGCGGCACCGGCTCGATCGCCGATCGCTTCGGCGCGCTCGCCGAGCTGCGGGAGAAGGGTCTGATCCGGCACCTGGGCATCTCGAACGTCGGTGCCGAGCACCTCGCCGAGGCGCAGGCCATCGCGCCGGTGGTGTGCGTGCAGAACCAGTACGGACTCACCGCCGGTCGGGAGGACGACGAACTGGTCCGGCTGTGCGCGGAGCAGAAAGTCGCGTTCGTCCCGTTCTTCGCCATCGCCAGCGGGGCCGAGGACGAAACCGTGACGGCCATCGCGAAGGACCACGGCGTGAGCCCGGCCCAGGTCCGGCTCGCGTGGACCCTCCACCAGGGACCGAACGTGCTCGCCATCCCCGGCACCGGCAGCCTCGATCACCTTGAGGAGAACATCGCGGCGGCGTCGCTGCGGCTGTCCGCGGACGAGCTGGCCCGGTTGGACGGTTTGCACCGGGAAGAGTGATTGGTCACGGGACGGGGCGGATCAAGTAAACGCAGGTTGAAGCACGTGGAAACAGGCGCCGTGAAGGTGTCACAGCCATCACGAGAAGGCAGCCAGGACTAGGCCAAACGGTCACTTCCGTGCTTACGATTCACACGTGAGTGTTGCCGGTTCAGTCGCACTGGCCGTCGGCTGTCTGCTGGTCGGCCTGATCGCCGGTTTCCTCGTCCCGCACCTGAAGAAACGACGGGCCCAGCGCAGGCCGGCCGGGCCGACCGTCGCCGAGCTGCTGCTCCGGCTGGTGCGTTCCTCGGGCAACGGCATCCTGGTGCTCAACCGCTTCGGTGACCTGGTGCTGTTCAACCGCCGCGCCGAGGCGCTGGGACTGGTCCAGGCCAATCGTGCCGATCCGCGGGCGCGGGTCGCGGCCGAACAGGTCGAGGAGACCGGCGACCCGATGGAGATCGACCTGTCCCCGCTGGAGGCCCGCGGCCGCCAGCCGGAGGCGGTGGTCGCGGAGATCCGGCCGCTCGGCGAGGGCTTCACCGTCGTCGAGGCGGTCGATCACTCGGAGGCGGCCCGGCTGGAAGCCGTGCGGCGCGATTTCGTCGCCAACGTCAGCCACGAGCTGAAGACGCCGGTCGGCGCGATCGCGCTGCTCGCCGAGGCCGTGCTGGACGCGGCCGAGGACGTCGAGGAGGTGCGCCGCTTCGGCGGCAAGATCCTGCACGAGTCGACCCGGCTCGGCCAGCTGGTCAGCGAACTGATCGCGCTGTCCCGGCTGCAGGGCGCCGAGCGGCTGCCCGATCTGAACGTGGTCGAGGTGGACGCGGTCGTGCGGGAGGCGCTGGGCCGCACCCGGCTGGCGGCCGAGTCGCGCGAGATCGACGTGACCACCGACGACCCCAGCGGCCTGCTCGTCGAGGGGGACCGGACGCTGCTGGTGACGGCGTTGTCGAACCTGCTCGACAACGCCGTCAACTACTCCTCGCAGGGCAGCCCGGTGTCGATCAGCCGACGGCTGGCGGGCGGCATGGTCGAGATCGCGGTGACCGACCGCGGCATCGGCATCGCCGAGGAGGACCAGCAGCGCGTCTTCGAACGCTTCTACCGCGCGGACAAGGCGCGCTCCCGCGCCACCGGCGGAACAGGACTCGGCCTGGCCATCGTCAAGCACGTCGCGGCCAACCACGGTGGCGACGTGAAACTGTGGAGCAGGCCGGGCACGGGATCGACGTTCACACTGCGGATCCCGATGCACCAGTCCGGGCGCAACGGGGACGGAACCCCCGGCGAACGGGCCGACCAGACCCCCGCGCAGCTGTCGCGGCTCGTGACCGCCGCCAACGACGGCCGGAACCAGGGAGGAAAGTAGTGACGAGAGTGCTCATCGTCGAGGACGAGGAGTCGTTCGCCGACCCGTTGGCCTTCCTGCTGCGCAAGGAGGGGTTCACGGCCGCGGTGGCCGGGACCGGTCAGCAGGCCCTGGACGAGTTCGACCGCAACGGCGCCGACATCGTCCTGCTCGACCTGATGCTGCCGGGCATGAGCGGTACCGACGTCTGCAAGCAGCTGCGGCAGCGTTCGGCCGTGCCGGTGATCATGGTGACGGCCCGCGACAGCGAGATCGACAAGGTCGTCGGCCTCGAACTGGGCGCCGACGACTACATCACCAAGCCGTACTCGGCGCGCGAGCTGATCGCCCGCATCCGCGCGGTCCTGCGCCGCGGCGGCGAGACCGGTGGCGACGGCGAGCTGGCGCCGCTGGTGCTGGCGGCCGGCCCGGTGCGGATGGACGTCGAGCGCCATGTGGTCACGGTCGACGGCGGCGAGGTGTCGCTGCCGCTCAAGGAGTTCGACCTGCTCGAATACCTGCTGCGCAACGTCGGACGGGTGCTCACCCGCGGTCAGCTGATCGACCGGGTGTGGGGCGCGGACTACGTCGGCGACACCAAGACGCTCGACGTCCACGTCAAGCGCCTGCGCTCCAAGATCGAGCCGGACCCGGGCTCGCCGCGTCACCTCGTCACGGTGCGCGGTCTGGGGTACAAGTTCGAGACCTGAGCAAGCAGAGGTGGCCAATCCGGCACTTTGCAGCCGCACAGTGCGTGGCCCGGTACCGTAGTGCTTTGTGCGCCTAGGGGTCCTCGACGTCGGTTCGAACACCGTCCACCTGCTGGTGGTGGACGCGCACCGTGGCGCGCACCCGACGCCGATGCACTCGGAGAAGACGGTGCTGCGGCTGGCGGAGCAGATCACCAGCGCCAACCACCTGTCCAAGCAGGGTGCCCAGGCGCTGGTCGAGGCCATCGAGAACGCGAAGGTCTCGGCGGCGAAGCTGGGCTGCGAGGAGCTGATGGCCTTCGCCACCTCGGCGGTGCGCGAGGCCGACAACAGCGCCGAGGTGCTGCGCAAGGTCGCCGACGAGACCGGTGTCGAACTGAGCGTCCTGTCCGGCGTTGACGAGGCACGCTTGACTTTCCTCGCGGTGCGGCGGTGGTTCGGCTGGTCGGCCGGTCAGTTGCTGGTGCTCGACATCGGGGGCGGTTCGCTGGAAGTCGCGATGGGGATCGACGAGGAACCGGAGCTGGCGGACTCGCTGCCGCTGGGCGCGGGCCGCATCACCCGCACCCGGTTCAGCCACGATCCGCCGACCAGGTCCGAGCTGGTCGCGACGTCGGCGTGGCTGGAGGACCAGCTCGCGCCGCTGGCCAAACGGGTCGCGAAGATCGGTCCGCCGGACCGCGTGGTGGCGACCTCGAAGACGTTCCGTTCGCTGGCCAGGCTGACCGGGGCGGCTCCCTCCGCAGAGGGCCCGCGGGTACGCCGTACCCTGTCCCAGACCGCACTGCGGCAGCTCATCGCCTTCATCTCCCGGATGGAGGCGGCCGACCTCGCCGAACTGGAAGGGGTCAGCGCGAGCCGGGCCCACCAGCTGGCCGGGGGCGCGCTGGTGGCACAGGCCACCATGCGGGCGCTGGCGCTGGAAGAACTGGAGATCTGTCCCTGGGCGCTGCGGGAGGGTGTCATCCTGCGGCGACTTGATCACTCCAACGGCGACGGGGCGGCTGTTCGCCGCGGCAAAACCACCGGTGACAGCAAGCGGCTGGACCTCGGTGAGCTCGATCAGGCACGGTGAAAGGCGGAAGGATGCGTAAGGCGGTGGTGGGCGTGTGCGGTACACGAGCCCGCGTCTTGTGGCCCTACGCGCTGTTTGGGATGACACGATGAGCCGAGAGAGCCGAGAAGACCGCTCGCAGAAGACCGTCGCCGAGCTGCTCGCCCTGCACGGGGGGAACAACCTCGAGGGCAGGCGGCGTCGTCGGCGTGCCGCCGACGACGAGGACGTGGCGCCGGAGGAGAACGACGGTCCGCGTCACGGCGGTCACAGCGTCACGGAGACCGGTCCGCAGGCGATCATCGACCGGGTGCGCTCCAACGGCGCGACGCCCCCGCCGCCCGGTCGCAACGGCGGCCGCCGCGCGATGCCGGATTCACCGGGCCGTCAGGACTCGGGCGGGTTCCGCCGCCCGGAGCAGGGCCCGCCGCCCGTGCCTCCCGTTCCCCCTGGCCAGCAGAGTTCCGCGGCGATGCCGCGACCGGTTCCGCCGGAGAACCCCGGCCAGCAGAGTTCGGCCGCCCTGCCGCGGCCGGTGCCGCCCGAGCAGCGTCCCGACAACGGTGCCCTGCCGCGTCGCGGTCAGCAGGATTCGGGCGGGTTCGCGCGCCCGAACAGCGGCGCGCTGCCGCCGCCGCAGGACTCGATGCCGATGCGGCGTCCGCACCCGCAGGACTCCGGTTTCGTGCGGCGCCCGCCGCAGGAGCCGGGTGCGCTGCCGGTTCCGCCGCCGCAGGAGTCCGGTGCCCTGCCCGTGCCGCCGCCCGCGGACGCGGCCCCGCCGCCGCTGCGCCGCCGTTCGGCCGAGGAGACCGCCACCGGGCTGTCCGCGCGCCTGGACGGCCTTGACGCGCCGGTCGATCCGGACGCCCCGCCCGCCGGCGGGCGCGCCACCGGGACCTTCCCGCCGCCGCGCCGTCCCCGCCGGGCACCGGCGCGGGTCACGCCGCCGCCGGATCCGAGCACCGAGCAGTTCGAGCCCGTCAGCGACGCCGGTCCGCCCGAGGAACCGGTCCCCGACGGGCCGCCCGCGGGCCTGGCCGCGCCGCCCGCCGGGTTGCAGCGCTGGCGCCGTCGCCGCGACGAGGCCCAGAACGAGGACACCGAGGTCGGCCTCATGCCCGCGGTGCCCGCGGAACCCGAGCATCCGTCCGGCTTCACGCCGTTCGCGCCCGGCCCCCCGCCGCGGGACGAGCCCGAGGACGCCCTCGAGGCCACCGGGTTCCACGACCCGTTCGCCGACGATGACGACGACGTGGACGAGTTCGGCGACTTCGGCCCGGCCGAGGAAGCCGCCGACGCCGCGGCGTTCGACTACGACGACGAGCCCGACGAGGACGAGGCCGAACCGGTCAAGGCCACGGAGCGGGAGGTTTCCGAGGCATCGCCGGCGAAGCAGTGGTTGTCGATGGCGGGCCAGCTCGCCGGTGGTGTCGTCGGCGGTGCCGCGGTGTGGCTCGGCTTCAACTGGATCTGGGGACAGATCCCGGCCGTGGCGCTGATCGCCGCGCTGGTCGTGATCGTGGCCCTGGTGTGGATCGTGCGGCGCATCCGCCGCGCGGACGACATCCAGACCACCGTGCTCGCGGTGCTGGTCGGCCTGGTGGTGACCGTCTCGCCCGCGGCATTGCTGTTGTTGTCGAGGTAGCGCGAGCGGTGCCGGTACCGATCGGAATGTCCACCGCGTCGGTCTGGCCGTTGCGGGCCGGCGCCGGGTTCGAGCTGGCCCAGCGGCTGGGTTACGACGGCGTCGAGGTGATGGTCTGGGTCGACCCGCTCAGCCAGGACGTCGGTGCGCTGCGGCGCCTGTCCCGCGACACCGGGGTACCGGTGCTGTCGGTGCACTCGCCGTCGCTGCTGATCACCCAGCGGGTGTGGTCGCCGGACCCGGCGGTCCGGCTGCGGCGCAGCGTCGAGGCGGCCATCGAACTGGACGCGCGCACGGTCGTGGTGCACCCGCCGTTCCGGTGGCAGCGCCGTTACGGCGATATGTTCCCCGACCTCGTGGCGGGGCTGGAGGACGAGACCGGCGTCGAGATCGCGGTCGAGAACATGTTCAAGGTCCGCCCGCCCGGCGGGCGCCGGGACGCGCGCGTGTCGGCGTTCCGGCCGTCGATCGACCCGACGGAAGTCGGGTACCGGCACTACACGCTCGACCTGTCGCACAGCGCCGCGGCCGGCATGGACGCGATGGCGCTGGCGGAGCGGATGGGGTCCGGGCTCACGCACGTGCACCTCGCGGACGGGACGGGTGTCCCGAAGGACGAACACCTCGTCCCGGGCCGGGGGAACCAGCCGTGCGCCGAGTTGCTGGAGAAGCTGGTCGTGGCGTCGTTCACCGGTCAGGTGGTGCTGGAGGTCAACACGCGCCGTGCCGTCAGCGCCGCGGACCGGGCCCGTGATCTGGCCGAGGCCCTGCTGTTCGCCCGCTTCCACCTGGGGCAGTGAGGCCCTTTTACAAGATCAACATCTCACGTCCGCGAGTGCCCCGGATCATGGGCTTCCGATAGATGAACACGTAAAGTTTCTGTCGTGAACCCGCTGCGCTCGCTGATTCTCGCCGCCGCCGGAAGCGAGGTGGTCCGCCGCCTCGTGGCGACAACTCCGGGAACCTCAGGTGTCGTCGAGCGATTCGTCGCCGGGAACACGGTCGCCGACGCCGTCACGCGCGTGGGCCGCCTGGTCGACGACGGGCTGTGGGTCACGCTCGACCACCTCGGCGAGGACGTGACCGAGCCGTTCCACGCCGAGCGGACGGTCCAGACCTACCTGGCGCTGCTCGACCGGCTCTACGCCGAGGGGCTGACGGCGCGGGTCGAGGTCAGCGTCAAGCTGTCCGCGCTCGGCCTGCGCCTGGACGAACGGCTCGCGCTCGACAACGCGTACCGGGTGTGCGCGGCGGCCGAGCAGTGCGGCACGACCGTCACCCTCGACATGGAGGACCACACCACCACCGACGCGACCCTGCGCGCGCTCGCCGAGTTGCGCCGCACCTGGCCGTGGGTGGGCGGGGTGCTCCAGTCGTACCTGCGCCGCACCGAGGACGACGTCCGCGACCTGGCGGTGGGCGACTCACGGATCCGGCTGTGCAAGGGCGCCTACGCCGAACCGGGCGAAGTGGCGTTCTCGCACACCCACGAGGTCGACCTCAGTTATGTCCGTTGTGCGAACTTGCTGCTGGCCGGTGACGGTTATCCCATGTTCGCCACGCACGATCCGCGGTTGATCGCGATCCTCGCCGAACGCGCCCGGTGGTACGGCCGCAAGCAGGGCAGCTACGAGTACCAGATGCTCTACGGCGTCCGGCCGGACGAGCAGCGGCGCCTGGCAGGCGAGGGGGAGACCGTGCGGATCTACGTGCCGTTCGGCGAGCACTGGTACGCCTACCTGATGCGGAGGCTGGCCGAGCGCCCCGCGAACGTCGGGTTCTTCCTGCGCGCGCTGGTCAGCCGTTCGTGAGCGCGGCAGAGGTCCCGGACCCCAGGGCCTTCGAGGTGGCCTGCGCGGTCCGGTCGCTGGGGGACGGCACGCTGACCGCGGACCTGCGGCACGAGTGGGCCATCGGCTCTCACCCGCACGGGGGGTTCCTGATGGCCCTCATGGCGCGGTCGGCGCTGGCGGTGCTGTCCGAGCGCGGTGAGCCGTCGACGGATCCGCTGGCGGTGAGCGCCGAGTTCCTGCGGCCGCCCGCGGTCGGGCCGGCGTTGCTGCGCACGGACATCCGCAAGGTCGGCCGCCGCGCGACGGTCGTCGCCGTGCGGCTGGAACAGCGCGGACGCAGCTGCGTCGAGGCGACGATCACCACCGGGCGGCTGCCGGTGCGGCGCGCGGAGTGGACGGACCTGCCGCAGATGCCGGTCGAGCCGCCGCCGCGCGCGATCCACCTCAGCGGCGACACGTCGGAGGGCGCGTTCAACCTCGCCAAGGGCTGTGAGGTGCGGATCGACCCGGCCACGGCGGGCTACCTGGCCGGCCGCAACGGCGACCCGCCGCGGATGCGCCTGTGGGTCAGGCCGAGGCACTCGGTGCCGGACACCTACTTCGCCCTGGTCGCCGCCGACATCAACCCGCCGGTGGTGGTCAACCTGGGACGGGTGGGCTGGGCACCGACGGCCCAGCTCACGGCCCTGGTGCGGGCCCGGCCCGCGCCGGGGTGGCTGCGGGTGCAGGTCGACTGCCGCGCGGTGCAGGAGTCGTGGTTCGACTCGGACGCGACGGTGATCGACTCCGCCGGACGCCTCGTCTGCCAGGCCCGCCAGCTGGCTCTCGCCCCGTCCCACTGACACGTTCCCCGATGTGGCATTGGGGGGCGGCCCCGTCTTCGGGGTGCGAGCGGGCTTTGGCACGCTGGTGACATGACGGTGATTGCGGTTCTCGGTGCGGGCAAGATCGGTGAGGCGCTGCTGGGCGGCCTGCTGCAGGGCGGTCGCGGCGCGGAGGAGCTGCTGTTCACCGAGCGCCACCCGGAGCGCGCGGCCGAGCTGACCGCGCGGTACGGCATCGCGGGCGTCGAGGTCGCGGAGGCGGCCAAGCGCGCGGACGTGCTGGTGGTCGCGGTCAAGCCGCAGGACATCGAGCCCGTGCTGGCCGAACTGGCACCGTTGGTGGGGCCGGGCTCGCTGGTCGTGTCGTTGTGCGCGGGTCTGCCGACCAGCCTCTACGAGCGCCGTCTGCCCGAGGGTGTCCCGGTCGTGCGAGTCATGCCGAACACCCCGATGGTCGTCGGCGAGGCGATGAGCGCGGTGTCGCCAGGCAGGCACGCCACCGCCGGTCACGTGGCGCTGGTGAAGGAGATGCTCGCCACCGTCGGGCAGGTCGTCGAGGTGCCCGAATCGCAGCAGGACGCGGTCACCGCGCTGTCCGGGTCCGGGCCGGCGTACTTCTTCTTCCTGGTCGAGGCCATGATCGACGCCGGGATCCTGCTCGGCCTGCCGCGCGCGGTGGCCGAGAAGCTGATCATCCAGTCCGCCGTGGGTGCCGCGAAGATGCTCGCCGACACCGACGAGCACCCGGTCATCCTGCGCGAGGCCGTCACGTCCCCCGCGGGCACCACGATCAACGCCATCCGCGAACTGGAGAAGCACGGCGTCCGGGCGGCGCTGCTGGCCGCGATCGAAGCGGCCCGCGACCGGTCCGTGCAGCTCGGCAAAGCACACGAATAGCCCTGCGCACCTGCCCCGGACAGGCTCTGACTAGGCCGAACGGGCGCCACCGTCCGGGCACTTTCGCGGGAAAGTACCGGCCGGGCGTCGCATTGGCCCCAGGTGTCCCGCTACCCTCAAGGGTGAAGCACGTGCGTGTCGGTACCGCCCGGTGGGGAAGCCGAGCGGCACGACACGTGTCGAAGGGCACGGTGACGTATGCCGTCGAACAACAAGGACGTGCCCGCCGTAGGGCAGGTCCAGTTCCTGACGGTCGCCGAGGTGGCCACGCTGATGCGGGTCTCCAAGATGACCGTCTACCGGCTCGTGCACTCGGGCGAGCTACCGGCCGTTCGCGTCGGCAAGTCGTTCCGGGTGCCCGAGAAGGCCGTACACGAGTATTTGGAGAGCGCCTACTTCGACGTGGGGTAGGCGCTGAGCGGCGGAGCCGTTGCTCTTTCCACCCGAGCAGCTCGCACCGCCACTCGCACCGCTACGCAGGTCTCCTCCGAACAAGTGTTAGGCCGGGGGCCTGCGTCTGTGCGTGGGCCTGCCCGGTAACCTTAAGGGCCGCTCGTGCCTGTAGCGCTTCAACTCTTTGGACGTTGCGCTGGGCAGCGTGTGAAGAAGACGAACCGTGAAGGAGCACCTGTGGGCTCGGTGATCAAGAAGCGCCGCAAGCGCATGTCGAAGAAGAAGCACCGCAAGCTGCTGCGCCGGACGCGGATGCAGCGTCGCAAGCAGGGCAAGTAAGCCTGCGCCGAATGCTCTCGTCGTGGCCCGTCCGGATCTCCGGGCGGGCCACGTGCGTTTCGCCGATCAGTGACCAAAGTCCCTGACCTGGGTTAATAGCGTGTTAGGCCTCCTGACGCGGGCCCGGTTGCGAGGTAGCATCGGCGACTGCCGCGAACACCACATCCCGCACCCTTGTCAGGGGGATTCATGGCGTCCACTGTCGTGCTGGTCACCGGGGTCGGCGGCGAACTCGGAGGCAGACTGCTGGTACGGCTGGGCAACCACCCGGATCTCGAACGCGTCATCGGCGTCGACACCGCCCCGCCGTCCCGCACGGTGCTGCGGCGGCTCGGGCACGCCGAGTTCGTCCGGGCCGACATCCGCAACCCGTTGATCGCCAAGGTCATCGACTCCGCCGGGGTGGACACCGTCGTGCACTGCTCGACCACCGTGCACCCCGCCGGGCCGGCGCGCCGGACGGCGATCAAGGAGGTCAACGTCATCGGCACGATGCGCCTGCTCGCCGCCTGCCAGCGCGCTCCGAAGGTGCGCAAGCTCGTCGTGAAGTCCACCGCCGCGGTGTACGGCGCCGGGCCCCGCTCGCAGGCGGTCTTCACCGAGGACTCGGAACTCATCCCGGCCTCCTCCAGCGGCTACGCGAAGGACGCCGTCGAGATGGAGGGCTACGTACGTGGTCTGGCGCGCCGCCGCCCGGACATGACCATCACCACCGCGCGGTTCACCAACGTCATCGGGCCCGACGTGGACACCGTGCTGGCGCGCTACTTCGCGCTCCCCGTCGTGCCGACCGTGCTCGGTTACGACGCCCGGATGCAGCTGCTGCACTCTTCGGACGCGCTGGCGGTCCTGGAAAAGGCGACACTGGAAGACAAACCGGGTGTGTTCAACGTCGGCGGGGACGGGGTACTGACGTTGTCGCAGGCGATCCGGCGCGCGGGCCGGGTCGAGCTGCCGGTGCCGCGGACGATGGTGGGGTCGGCGGCGAAGGTGCTGCGTGGCGCGAGGGTGGACTTCTCGCACGACCAGGTGCGCCTGCTCAACTACGGGCGGGTCGTGGACACGACCAGGCTGATCGACGTGTTCGGCTACCGGCCGCGGTGGTCCAGCGAGGCGGCTTTCGACGACTACGTCACCGGGCGCGGGCTGCGGCCCGTGCTCGACGGTGACCACCTGGCCGGTGCGGCGGGCAAGGTGCTGGCGGCCCTCCGATGACCAGTGAGCGGAAAGCGGGGCAAGACCAGTGACGACCAGCAGCGCGGAAGCGCAGGTCATCCCCCTGCGCGCACCCGGCCGCGAGAAGCCGGCGGACGCGGCATCGCGTCCCGGCGAAACCCCGGCCGACGCACCCGTCGTCGCGTTCCCGGCGAAGAGCGCGGCACCCGAGGAGGTGCCCACCCCGGCGGCGGATCCCGATCCGGTGTCGCGGCTGCTCGGGTTCCTGCGGCACCGGCTGACCGGCGACTACGACGTCGACGAGTTCGGCTTCGACCGGGAGCTGACCGAGACGCTCGTGCTGCCGCCACTGCGGGTGCTGTACGAGAAGTACTTCCGGGTCACCGCGCACGGGGTGGCGAACCTGCCGGCCGAGGGTGGTGGGCTGATCGTGTGCAACCACTCCGGCACGCTGCCGCTCGACGCGGTGATGACGGCGGTCGCGGTGCACGACGAGACACCGGACCGCCGGCACCTGCGGATGCTGGGCGCCGACCTGGTGTTCCAGACGCCGCTGCTCGGCGCGCTGGCCCGCAAGACGGGGCAGACGCTGGCCTGCGCGGCCGACGCCGAGCGGCTGCTGCGCTCGGGCGAACTGGTGGGTGTGTGGCCGGAGGGGTTCAAGGGCATCGGCAAGCCGTTCGGGTCCCGGTACCGGCTACAGCGGTTCGGCCGCGGGGGTTTCGTGTCGGCGGCGCTGCGGACGCGGGTGCCGATCATCCCGTGCTCGATCGTCGGCGCGGAGGAGATCTATCCGAAGATCGGTGACCTGAAGCCGCTGGCCCGGCTGCTGGGCCTGCCGTACTTCCCGGTGACGCCGTTCTTCCCGCTGCTCGGGCCGCTGGGCGCGATCCCGCTGCCGACGAAGTGGCACATCGAGTTCGGTGAGCCGATCACGACCGACTCCTACAGCGACGACGACCTCGACGACCCGATGCTGGTGTTCTCGCTGACCGACCAGGTGCGCGAGTCGATCCAGACGGCGCTGTACCGGCGGCTGGCGCACCGGCGGAGCCCGTTCCGGGACTGACGTTCCCCGGTGCCGCATCGGGCGAGCGGGCTCAGCGGCGGCGGTAGGCCATTCCGGCGGCCACGGCGCCGGCCACCGCGCCCGCGCCGAGCACCGACGGGACGCCGATCTTGGCCGCCTTGCGGCCGGTGCGGAAGTCGCGGATCTCCCAGCCGCGGGCGCGGGCGATCTCGCGCAGGCCGGCGTCCGGGTTGACCGCCACCGCGGTGCCGCACACGGACAGCATCGGGATGTCGTTGGACGAGTCCGAGTACGCCGTGCAGCGCCGGAGGTTCAGGCCCTCCCGCGCGGCCAGCGCACGTACCGCGTGTGCCTTCGCGCGGCCGTGCAGCATGTCGCCGACCAACCGTCCCGTGTAGACGCCGTCCACGTGCTCCGCGACCGTGCCCAGCGCGCCCGTCAGGCCGAGCCGCCGGGAGATGATCGCCGCCAGTTCGACCGGCGTCGCCGTCACCAGCCAGACCCGCTGGCCCGCGTTGAGGTGCATTTCGGCCAGCGCGCGGGTGCCCGACCAGATCTTGTCGGCCATCAGCTCGTCGTAGATCTCCTCGCCGACCTGGTTCATCTCGGCGACCGTCTTGCCGGCGACGAACGACAGCGCCTGCTCGCGGCTGGACTGCACGCCGCTGTGCGATTCGCGCCCGCCGACCCGGAACTTGATCTGCTGCCAGGCGAACCCGGCCAGGTCGGAGGTGGTGAAGTACTTGCGCGCGGCCAGGCCGCGGGCGAAGTGGAAGATCGACGCGCCCATCATCATGGTGTTGTCGACGTCGAAGAACGCGGCGGCGGTCAGGTCCGGAGGGGCCGGCGGCTGGTCGAGCTGCGACTCCATGGCCACGGCGGCATCGGCGGACGCCTCGCCCGCCATCTCGGCGAGCCGCTCGCGTTCCGGGCCGTCACCCCTGCTGCGCCACACGCACACCGCCTCCTGCACTTGTGCCTGGGGTCAGCGTAGCGAGGGCGCCACGCATCCGGATCAGCCGATCCCCACCCGCCGCGGCCCCGATCTGGTTCCCTCCGGGCCCTGACCGCCGGGTCGCGGTCAGGGCTGGCGAGCCTGCCCGTGGGTTACTGTTCGTGGTGTTCCGGTCACAGCGTTGCGGTCACGGGTAGTCTGGGCGGCGGTGGTGCGCCACCCCGGACGAGCCGTCGTACCCGGCACGACAAGACGACGCGGAACAGTGGTCCTCGTCGTCGGAGGTTCGTGGTCGTGGCTTGGCTCGTGCTCATCGTTTCCGGTTTTCTCGAAACCGCGTGGGCGGCGGCGCTCAACGCCGCCCGCGGTTTCACCCGCCCGGTCCCGAGTGTGTTGTTCGTCGTCGCGCTGGTCGCCAGCATGGCCGGGTTGTCCTACGCCATGCGCACGATCCCGATCGGCACCGGCTACGCGGTGTGGGTCGCGATCGGCGCGGTCGGCACCGCCGTCTACGGGATGATCGCGCTCGGCGAGCCCGCCACCGTGGCGCGGTTGCTGTGCCTGGGGCTGATCGTGGCCGGGGTGGTCGGCTTGAAGGTGCTGCACTGACTCCTCAGCCGATGCCCAGTCCGGGCAGTCCGGGGATCAGGGGCGGGATCGAGATCAGCGGCGGCGGCGAGGGCGTGGGGACGGTCGAGGGCGGCGGCATGGCCGGTGCGCTGATCGGTGGCTGCTGGGCCGTCGGGCTCGTCGAGGTGCTCGACGGCAGTGGCCCGGTCGGCAGGGGCACGACCGGCGCGGCGCTCTCGCGCTGGGTCGGGGTGGTCGCGATCTCGACCGGTGCCGGGGATTCGCTGCTCACGGGTGGTTCCGCCGCCGGGTCTGGCGTGGTTCCGGGCAGGGCGTCGGGCACCGTGCAGTCGCCGCTCGCGGGAACGGCCCCGAGGTCGTCGGAGTCGCCGGTGGTGATGCGGTAGCAGGACAGGCGCGTCGACAGCGTCAGCGCCCGCTCGTCGATGCGTTTCAGCAGTGCGCCTGCCTGTTCGAACCCGGTCCGCGCCCCGCTCGGCACGTCGAAACCGATGAGTTTCGCGTTCTGCTCGCGCGCCCAGGTCCGCAGCTGGCCGAACCTGCCGGTGTCGCCCTGGACGCCGGCCACGGTCAGCTGCGCGGTACCGGTCTTCGCCTCCGCCACGAACGCCGACAACGATGTCAGGAACGCGTTCGTGTCCGGGGAGTCCATCGCGGCCAGCTCGTCGAGCCGGTTCGACGCGAACCGCAGGTGCTTCTCGCCGCGTGCCGCCTCGTCGAAGGTGAACTGCAGCTCGGCGGACTCGCCCGCCCGCTTCATGCCGTAGAGCGGATCGCCGGGCAGCGAGCCCCGGGAGAGCACCAGCCCGACCCCGCCGGTGAAGACGATCAACGCGGCCGCGGCCGCCAGCAGCGTCGCGACCGCGCGACGGCGGCGGCCCGGCCCGGTCTCCAGCTTCCGCTCGATGTCCCGGTGGATCCGGGCCCTGGTGTCCCCGTCCGGTTCGACGGCGCGGCCCAGGTCGCGCAGGCCGGAGATGACCTCCAGCTCACGCGCCGTCCACCGGGGTTGTTCCACAACTGCTGCAACGACGCAAACAGTCCGGTTGTTACGGGTTCAGCGCCACCCGTCCGGCAACAGCTGTGCGAGCTTGCGCACGGCGCGGTGCTGGAGTGCCTTGATCGCGCCCTCGTTGCGCCGCATGATCTGCGCCGTCTCGGCCAGTGACAGGCCCTGGACGAACCGCAGGACGATGCATTCCCGCTGGTCCTCACCCAGTCCGGAGATCGCGGTGAGCAGGGCGGTGCGGGTCGCGCTGGTGACCGCCTGCTGTTCCGGGCCCGCGTCGGGTCCGGACTGGCCGGTGAAGGGTGCCGTACCGGAGTCGGCGACCTGGTCGGTGACGACTTCGAGCTTGTACCGGCTCGACTTGAGGTGGTCGAGCACGATGTTGCGGGCGATGGTGACGAACCAGGCGCCGACGTCGCGGCCCTGGTAGCTGACCGAAGAGATCCGGCGCAGTGCCCGCAGGAACGTCTCGCTGGTGATGTCCTCGGCGAGTTCGCGGTCGGTGAGGCGGAAGTACACGTAGCGGTAGACGACGTCCACGTACTGGTCGTAGAGCGTCCCGAAGGCGGCGGTGTCGCCCTGCTGGGCGGCGCGGACCAGGGCCCACGGCCCCGCCTGCTCGTCCGGCACCGCGTCCGCGCGGGCGACCGTGCCGACGTGCAGGCCCGCTGGACGGGCGGCAAGCCAGTTGGTCACGGCGACTCCTCTGTCCGACCCCGAGTGATCAGCACCACTACGACGCGAGAAGCAGCATACGTGTAGTTACCCGGAAGTAGGTAGTGGTGGGGGTCTCGGAAGAGCGACGATCACCGAAGGCCCCCACACCGGGTGAGCTGATGCCACACTGCTCTCATGAACACGGGCAACCTCGCCGACCTGCTCTCCGGCGCCGCGCAGCGGTGGCCGGGCTCGGTCGCGGTGATCGACACCGCGGCCGGTCTCAGCCTGACCTGGGCGCAACTCGACGCGGCGGCGAGCGGTCTCGCGGCGCGTCTGGCCGTCCAGGGCGTCGAGCCCGGAGACCGCGTGGCGTTGCGGCTGCCCACCTCGGCGGACTTCGCGGTCGCGTTGTTCGGTGTCACCCGGTGCGGAGCGGTTGCCACGCCGGTCTCACCGCTGGCCCCGCGCGCCGAATTGGAGACCGTGCTGACGCACAGCGGCGCGCGGCTGGTGATCAGCCGCGACCCCGAGGACGGGACGCCGGACGCGCCGGTGCTGCGCCCGGAAATCGGACCGGGGGAGACTTTCACCGCACTCGGCGGTGGCGAGGACACCGCGGTGCTGTCCTACACCTCGGGCACGACCGGTCCGCCGCGCGGCGTGATGCTGTCCCACCGCGCGCTGCTGGCCAACCTCGACCAGCTGGGCAAGCTCGACCCGGCGCCGGTCGGACATCCGGACCGGGTCCTGATCGCGATTCCCCTGTTCCACGTCTACGGCCTCGGGCCGGGCCTGCTGCTGACCACCGCGGTGGGCGCGACGGCCGTGCTCGCGGAGCGGTTCGACGCGCGCCAGGCGCTGCGGGCGTGCACCGAGCACCGGGTCACGGTGATCGGCGGCGTGCCCGCGATGTACGGCGAACTGGCCGCGCTCGACCGCGACGAGCTGGGCGAGGGCCTGGCCACCGTGCGCCTGCTCACCTCGGGCGCCGCGCCGCTGCACCCGAAGGTGCTGGCCGCGATCCGGGAGAAGACCGGGCTGGGCGTCTTCGAGGGCTACGGGTTGACCGAGACCGCGCCGGTGGTGACGTCCACGCTGGTCACCGGCTATCCGAAGCCGGGGTCGACCGGTCGGCCGCTGCCCGGCGTGGAGGTGCGGCTGGTCGGGCCGGACGGGTCCGGTGAGCCGGTGCCGCTCGACCCGGACGATCCGGAGGACGTGTTCGAGGAGGACGGCGACGGCACCGGCCTGGTCGCGATCCGCGGCGCGAACCTGTTCTCCGGCTACTGGCCGGACGGCGCGCACGGGCCGGACGCCGAGGGCTGGTTCCGCACCGGCGACGTCGGCTTCCTGGACAGCGACGGTGATCTGCACCTGGTCGACCGCGCCAACGACCTGGTGATCGTCAACGGCTTCAACGTGTACCCGCACGAGGTCGAGGAGGTCATCGGGCAGCTGCCGGAGGTGGCCGAGGTCGCCGTGGTCGGGGTGCTGGACGAGCGCAGCGGCGAGGGGGTCAAGGCCGTCGTCGTGCCCTCGCCCGGGGCGTCGCTGTCCGAGCAGCAGGTGGTCGAGCACTGCGAGTCCCGCCTGGCGGGCTACAAGGTGCCGCACACGGTCGAGTTCGCCGGGAAGCTGCCGCATTCGCCGACCGGCAAGCTGCGGCGCGTCCGGTTGCGGGGATGATTCCCGTCATGGCCCACGAAGTGACCGTGATGACCCGCCAGGGCTGCTCGTCCTGTGCGCAGGCGGAGCGCGACGTCGAGCGGATCTGCGGTGAACTGGACGTGCCGTGGCGCGCCGAGGACGTCGATGGCGACCCGGAGCTGCGCGCCGAGTACGGCGACCGGGTGCCGGTGATCCTCGTCGACGGCGCCGAGCACGGGTACTGGAAGGTCGAGGAGGACCGGCTCCGCGCCGCGCTGGCGTAAGCGATCGGTAACCCCCCGGGACGCCCGGCCGGGCCAGACTGGTGGGGTGAGCACGAACCTCGCCGACGCCCCACCCGAGACGCCACGGCTGTCCGCGCCCGTCGCCGGGCTGATCGGGGTGATTTCGCTGGTCGCGGCGCTCGGCGCGGGACACCTGGTGGCCGGCTTCGTCGGCACGAACGCGTCGCCGTTCTTCGCCGTGGGCAACGCGGCGATCGACGTGACGCCGGGCTGGCTCAAGGACTTCGCGGTCCGCGCGTTCGGCACCGCGGACAAGGCCGTGCTGCTGGCGGGGATGGCCGTGGTGGCGGTGGCGCTCGCGGTGGGCGCCGGGCTGGCCTCACGCCGACGTCCCGCGCCCGGCCTGGTGTTCGTCGGCGTGGTCGGCGTGCTCGGTGTGGTCGCGGTGTTCACCAGGCCGGACCTGGGGCAGGTCGCGGTTCTCGCGCCGGTGGTCAGCCTGGCCTCCGGGCTCGCGGTGTTCGCGTGGCTGCACCGCAGCGCGCTCGACGGGCAGTACTCGTCGACGGCCCGCCGGAACTTCCTGATCGCGGTGGCCGGGGCGGGTGTCGCCGGGGTCGCCGGGCAGCTGATCGGCACGAGCAAGGACGCCGAGGGCTCGCGCGCGGCGGTCGGACGGCTGGTGCCAGCCCGGACCGCGCCACCGGTCCCGGCGGGCGCGGATTTCGCGAAGTTCGGCACCCCGTCCTTCTTCACGCCCAACGCGGACTTCTACCGGATCGACACCGCGTTCGTGGTGCCGCAGGTGCGCACCGAGGACTGGTCGCTGCGGATCCACGGCATGGTGGACCGCGAGGTCATCTACTCGTGGTCCGACATCCGGGACCGGCCGCTGGTGGAACGGATCGTGACGCTGTGCTGCGTGTCCAACCCGGTCGGCGGCCCCTACATCTCCACCGCGCGGTTCGTCGGCGTCGACCTCGCCGACCTGCTGGACGAGGCCGGCGTTCGGACCGGCGCCCAGCAGGTGTTCTCCACCAGCGAGGACGGCTGGACCGCGGGCACGCCGCTGTCCGCGATGACCGACCGGAGCGTCGGCGCGATGCTCGCGATCGGCATGAACGGCGAACCGCTGCCGATCGAGCACGGGTTCCCGGCGCGGCTGGTCGTGCCAGGGCTCTACGGCTACGTCTCGGCGACGAAGTGGGTGCGCGACCTGGAGGTCACCACCTGGGACGCCCGGACGCCGTACTGGCTGCAGCGCGGCTGGTCCGAGCAGGCACCGATCAAGACCGAGTCCCGGATCGACGCGCCGAGCGGCACGGTGCCCGCCGGGCAGGTGCGGGTCGCCGGGATCGCCTGGGCGCAGCACACCGGGATCGACCGCGTCGAGGTCAGCATCGACGACGGCCCGTGGGTGCCCGCGGAGCTGTCGACCGAGGTGACGGTCGACGCGTGGCGCATGTGGTGGGCCGACGTGACGGCCGGGCCGGGCAGCCACCTGGTCAAGGTGCGGGCGACGGACCGCAGCGGCTACACCCAGACCGACCAGCGGGCCGACGTCGTACCCGACGGTGCGACGGGCTGGCACACCATCAGCTTCACCGCCCGGTAGCCAGGGCACGGGCGTGCGTGACGACCTCGGTCAGTTCCCGTGGCAGGTCGCGGGCGTCGAGGTGGCGGCGCACGGCCGCCCGGTTCGCCGCGAGCAGCGGGACGGGGCCGCCGGTGAGCAGGTCCGCGATCCGCGGCACCTCGCCGGGGTCGAGCACGGTGAGACCGAGCGCGCGGATCTCGTCCAGGACGGGGTAGGGCCCGGCGACGACGAGCCGTCCCGCCGCCGCGGCTTCGGTGACCGGCAGTCCCCAGCCCTCCCAGGTCGAGGGCAGCACGACGAGGTCGGCGGCGGCGTAGAGGTCCGCCGGGTCGGCGACGCGGCCACGCACCAGCCCCGGTGCGTGCCGCAGCGCCTCGGCCACCGGCCCGTTCGCCGGGCTGTCGTCGGTGAGCCAGTGGCGCACTGGGTTGTCCAGCTTGGCGGCCAGTTCGCGGGTGAACCGCACGGCGCCGGGGATGTTCTTGTTCAGCCCTTCGACGCGCGCGGGGTGGACGACGAGCGTGTCCCGCGCGCCGGCGCCGAGGCGCGCCCGGGTCCCGTCGCGGTCGCCGCGGGCGAGGCCGTCGACGTCGATGCGGTTGTGCAACACGCGCAGCGCGCCCGCCCGAGCAAGCGCGGGGTGGCGCTCGGTGAACTCGCGCGCGGTGCGGTGATTGATCAGCACGTGCAGGTGGGCCGGGTGGTGCAGGGGCACGACGTGCTCGTCGACGGGCCGCAGCGCGGTGCCCTGCCACGCCGGGTCGTGGTGCCGCAGCACGGTCGGGATCCCGGCGGCGAGCGCGTGCTCCTGCCAGGCCAGCGACGCCTCCGGCGCGCTCCACAGCGATCCGGCGTTGTCGAGGACCAACAGATCGTGGGTACGGCAGAGGGTGCGGATCGTGTCGTGGTCCACAGCGGGCGGATCACCGCCGGGACGGTCGGCCCACAGGCCGCGCACCACGACGTCGCCGGGCTCGTGGTCGACGAAGTGACCGGCAGCGCGGGTCACCTGCGCGCCGAGCGCCCGGAACGCGGAGATCCACTTGGCCGCCTCCACGCTGACGCCGTCGAACCCGCCGAGGCGATGCGACACCAGGCACACGCGCACGCACGACCCCCAGCCGGTTTTCCTGGATCTACCCCGCCAGTCGATCACAGCCGGTCAAGGGGAGCCCGGGAATGTGTGTTGGGTCATGCGGTTGACCAGCCACTTTGTGCCTGCGTTCACAAGTGGCTACCGTATTGCCGGTACCCCTCGGATGGCCGTGCATCGAACCCGACTTCACGGCCCGGGTCAAGAGGGAATTCGCGAACGTCGGACGAGGAGACCAGCGTGGTGTCACAGCGTGACCGGCGAAACGGTTCGGCCGTCGCCCGGAAGCTGTCCACCCCCGATGCCGACAACGCCCCCACCGCGGAGATGCCCGCGGTCACCGAGAACGGTGGCGAGGAGGCCAGGGTCCGCTCGATCCCGGAGGCCGCCGTCGCCCGTCTCGCCGTCTACCTGCGCGTGCTGTCGGCGATGTCCGAGCAGGGCGCGACCACCGTGGCCAGCGAGGAGCTGGCCACGGCGGCCGGGGTGAACTCCGCGAAGCTGCGCAAGGACCTCTCCTACCTCGGCTCCTACGGCACGCGTGGCGTCGGTTACGAGGTGGCCGTCCTGGTGGCCCAGCTCGAACGCATTCTGGGACTTACGCGACAACACAAGGTCGCGGTGGTGGGAATCGGTAACCTCGGACATGCGTTGGCCAACTACGGAGGTTTTCCCGGCCGGGGGTTCCCGGTCGAGGCGCTGTTCGACATCGACCCCGACCTGATCGGCGTGCCGGTCGGCGGGATCCCGGTCTCGCACCTCAACGACATCCCCGAGGTGTGCTCGGAGCGGGGCATCTCGATCGGGGTCATCGCCACGCCGCCGCCCGCGGCGCAGACGGTCGCCGACCGTCTGGTCCAGGGCGGCGTGCAGTGCGTTCTGAACTTCGCGCCGGTGGTACTCCAGGTGCCCGACCATGTCGAGGTGCGCAAGGTCGACCTGGCCGTGGAGCTGCAGATCCTGTCGTTCCACGTGGCCCGGCGAGCGGAGAACGTGGGTAACGGAATGGTGGTGCGGTAAGTGAGTGTCCTGGCCGTCGGGCTGTCGTACCGCACCGCCGACCTGCGAACGCTGGAGAAGGTCGCGGTGCCCGCGACCGAGCTGGACAAGGTGCTGCACGAGCTGCAGCAGTCCACGCACGTGAACGAGGTCATGGTCGTCTCGACCTGCAACCGCATCGAGGTCTACGCGGTGGTCGAGGCGTTCCACGGTGGTCTCGCCGACGTGTCCGAGGTGCTGGCTCGCCAGTCCGGCTGCGCGGCCGCGGACCTCTACGACAACCTGTACGTGCACTACGCCGGTGCCGCCGTCGAGCACATCTTCTCCGTCGCCTCCGGCCTGGACTCGATGGTCGTGGGCGAGACCCAGATCCTCGGCCAGATCCGCAACTACTACGCGGCGGCGCGCGAGGCCGGCACGGTCGGCCGCACGCTGCACGAGCTGATCCAGACGACCCTGCGCGTCGGCAAGCGCGTGCACACCGAGACCGGGCTGGACCACCTCGGCGCGTCCGTGGTGTCGGAGGCCCTCGGCGAAGCGCCCGACCTGGCAGGCAAGCACGCGGTGATCGTCGGCGCCGGCTCGATGGGCGCGCTGTCCGCGAGCCAGCTGCGCAAGGGCGGCATCGGCCGGATCACGGTGGTGAACCGGACGCAGGCCAACGCCGAACGGCTCGCGGCCAACGTGACCGAGCAGGGCGTGCCCGCCGTCGCGGCCGGGATGGACGAGCTGACCGCCCGCCTGACCGACGCCGACGTGGTGGTTGCCTGCACGGGCGCCCAGGACGTCGTGGTCACCCCCGAGCACCTGCTCGCGCGCGGCGGGCGGCCCGTGGTCGTGTGCGACCTCGGCCTGCCGCGCGACGTCCACCCCGACGTGGACACCCTGCCCGGCGTGCGCCTGGTCGACCTGGAGACCGTCCGCAAGCGGATGGACTCGCTCGGATCGGCGGGCAGCGCCAGGCAGATCGCCCGTGCCAACGGCATCGTGCTGGACGAGGTGCGCGAGTACCTCGCCAACCAGCGCAGCGCCGCGGTCACCCCGACCGTCACCGCGCTGCGCAAGCGGGCCGCCGAGGTCGTCGACGCCGAGATGCTGCGGCTGGACCACCGGCTGCCCGGCCTCGACGCCGAGGTCCGCGACGAAGTCAACCGGACCGTGCGCCGGGTGGTGGACAAGCTGCTGCACGCGCCGACGGTGCGGGTGAAGCAGCTCGCCGCGGAAACCCAGGGCACGGACTACGCCAACGCGCTGCGGGAGCTGTTCGAGCTGGACCCGGCCTCGCCCGCCGTGGTCGCCAGCCCCACTTCCCAGTCCAGGACAGACGGTGAAAGCCAGTGACGAGAACCATCCGGATCGGGACGAGGGCCAGCGCGCTCGCCCTGGCGCAGACCGAGATCATCGCCGACGCCCTGCGCAAGGCCGGTGAGCAGGTGGAGGTCGTGCACGTCTCCACCGCGGGCGACCGGGACAAGAAGACGCCGGTCACCGAGCTCGGCGTCGGGGTGTACACCTCGGCGCTGCGTGAGGCCCTGCTGACCAAGCAGGTCGACGTCGCCGTGCACTCGTACAAGGACCTGCCGACCGCCCCCGAGCGGGGCATCGTGCTGGCCGCCGTGCCCCGGCGGGAGGACCCGCGGGACGCGCTGATCGCCCGCGACGGTCTGACGCTGGGTGAGCTGCCGCCGGGTTCGAAGGTGGGCACCGGCGCCGCGCGCCGCGTGGCGCAGCTGCGCGCGCTCGGCCTCGGCCTGGAGATCGTGCCGATCCGCGGCAACATCGGCACCCGCATGCGGAAGGTCTTCGACGGCGAGCTCGACGGCGTCGTGCTGGCGCGCGCGGGTCTCGTCCGCACCGGGCAGGCCGAGAAGATCACTGAGACACTGGACCCGATCCAGATGCTGCCCGCACCCGCGCAGGGTGCGCTGGCGGCGGAGTGCCGCGTCGACGACGTGGACATCGAACACCTTCTTCGGTCCATTGTGGACGACGAAGCGACACGGGCCGCGGTGACGGCGGAGCGGGCCATGCTGGCCGCGCTCGAAGCCGGCTGCAGCGCGCCCGTCGGCGCACTCGCCGAGGTGGTGGAAGATCTCGACGCGGACGGCTCGGTCATCGAGAGCGTGTCGTTGCGCGGGGTCGCCGCCGCCGGACTCGACGAGGAGTCCGTGCAGCTGCTGCGCGCCTCGGCGGTCGCCGGCAAGAGCGAAGCGGAGCAACTCGGCCGCGCACTGGCCGCGGAGCTGCTCGACCTCGGAGCCGGCGCGCTGTCCGGCCCGGGCCGCGAATCACGGTGAAACAGTTCCTCGAACGGTTCGGCGCGTTCGCGCCGACTCATAGGAGAAAGACACGATGACCCCCGCGCGGACAACCGCTGGGCGCGTCGCCTTCGTGGGCTCCGGCCCCGGCGACGCCGGACTGCTGACCGTACGTGCCCAGGAGCTCCTGGCCAAGGCCGAGGTCGTGGTGACCGATCCGGACGTGCCCGCCGGAGTGCTCGCGGGCGCCAGTGCGGACGCCGAGGTGCGGCCCGCCGTCGGTGAGCCCGCCGAGGTCGCCAAGGACCTCGCCAACGAGGCCAAGGGCGGGCGGCTGGTGCTGCGCCTGTCCAGCGGCGACCCGCTGACCAGCGCGGCCGCCGTGGCCGAGGTGCAGGCCGTGGCGAAGACCAGCGCGGTCTTCGAGGTCGTGCCGGGCATCGCCCCGGGTTCGGCCGTGCCCGCCTACGCCGGCATCGCGCTCGGCGGCAGCTACACCGACGTCGACGTCCGCGGTGACGTGGACTGGGTGAAGGTCGCCTCGGCGCCGGGCCCGATCGTGCTGCACGCGACGTCGGCCCAGCTGGCCGAGGCCGCGGGCGCGCTGACCGAGCACGGTCTGGCGGGCACCACCCCGGTCGCGGTCACCGCGAACGGCACCATCAACACGCAGCGCACGGTCGACACCACGCTGGCGAGCCTGTCGCAGGACGCCGGTGAGCTGGTCGGCCCGCTCGTGGTGACCATCGGCGAGCAGGCCGGGCAGCGCTCGAAGCTGTCCTGGTGGGAGTCGCGCGCCCTCTACGGCTGGAAGGTCCTGGTGCCGCGCACCAAGGAGCAGGCCGGGGAGATGGCCGAGCGGCTGCGCAGCCACGGCGCCACCTCGCACGAGGTTCCGACGATCTCCGTCGAGCCGCCCCGCAGCCCCGCGCAGATGGAGCGCGCGGTCAAGGGCCTGGTCGACGGCCGTTACCAGTGGATCGTGTTCACCTCGGCCAACGCGGTGCGCGCGGTGTGGGAGAAGTTCGAGGAGTTCGGCCTCGACGCCCGCGCGTTCTCCGGCGTGAAGATCGCCTGCGTCGGTGAGGCCACCGCGGAGCGCGTGCGTGCCTTCGGGATCAACCCGGAGATGGTCCCGCAGGGCGAGCAGTCCAGCGAGGGCCTGCTGGCCGAGTTCCCGCCCTACGACGACATCCTGGACCCGGTGAACCGCGTCCTGCTGCCGCGCGCGGACATCGCCACCGAGACGTTGTCGGCCGGGCTCGTCGAGCGCGGCTGGGAGGTCGACGACGTGACGGCCTACCGGACCGTGCGGGCCGCGCCGCCGCCGGCCGAGACCCGCGAGATGATCAAGACCGGCGGGTTCGACGCGGTGTGCTTCACCTCGTCCTCGACCGTGCGGAACCTGGTCGGCATCGCGGGCAAGCCGCACACCCGCACGCTGGTCGCGTGCATCGGGCCGAAGACCGCGGAGACCGCCGTGGAGTTCGGTCTGCGGGTGGACGTCCAGCCCGAGGTGGCCGACGTGCCGCACCTGGTGGACGCGCTCGCCGCGCACGCCGCCAAGCTGCGCGCGGAGGGCGCCCTGCCGCCGCCGCGCAAGGCGAAGCGCACCCGCCGTTCTTCCTGATCTTCCCTGCTCAGGGCCGTCTGTGAGATGTCACGGGCGGCCCTGAGCCGTGTCCGGGGCCGGAGTACCGTCGAGGGGGTGTTCCCCGAGCATCGTCCCCGCCGGTTGCGCACCACCCCGGCCATGCGCCGCCTGGTCAGCGAGACCACCCTCCGGCCGCGTCAGCTGATCCTGCCCCTGTTCGTCGCCGAGGGCGCCACCGCGCCGCGGCCGATTTCGAGCATGCCGGGGGTCGTCCAGCACACCCGTGACACGCTGCGCAAGGCGGCCGTCGAGGCGGTGCGGGCCGGTGTCGGCGGGCTGATGCTGTTCGGCATCCCCGCGGAGCGCGACGCCACCGGTTCCGGCGCGATCGACGAGAACGGCATCCTCAACGTCGCCCTCCGCGATCTGCGGTCCGAGCTGGGTGACTCGACCGTCCTGATGGCCGACACCTGCCTGGACGAGTTCACCGACCACGGTCACTGCGGTGTCCTCGACGACCGCGGCGCGGTCGACAACGACGCGACGCTGGAGCTGTACGCGCGGATGGCGGTCGCCCAGGTCGCGGCCGGGGCGCACGTGGTCGGGCCGAGCGGCATGATGGACGGTCAGGTCGGCGTGATCCGCAGGGCGCTCGACGGGGCCGGTCACACCGATGCCGCCATCCTGGCCTACTCGGCGAAGTACGCGAGCGCGTTCTACGGCCCGTTCCGCGAGGCGGTGGATTCCCAGCTCAAGGGCGACCGCAAGAGCTACCAGCAGGACCCGGGCAACGCGCGCGAAGCGCTGCGTGAGATCGAGCTGGACCTCGAAGAGGGCGCTGACGCGATCATGATCAAGCCGGCGCTGTCCTACCTGGACATTCTCCGTCAGGCGGCTGACGCGTCCCCGGTGCCGGTCGCGGCCTACAACATCTCGGGTGAGTACGCGATGGTCGAGGCCGCCGCGGCGAACGGCTGGCTCGACCGCGAGCGCACGATCCTCGAAGTGCTGACCTCGATCCGGCGCGCGGGCGCGGACATGATCCTCACCTACTGGGCCACCGAGGCCGCCGCCTGGCTCGACTGAGCCCCGGAGGCGGGGACCAGTAGTCTCTACCGGGTGACCGCAGGGAACGAATCGGACGACGAGCGCCGCGCCAAGGGCCTGCCCCCGGCGCCGAGCCTGCCGGATGACGAGACCGAACCGCGTCCCCCGGCGCCGAAACCGGTGCAGGTGTCCTTCTGGCTGTGGGTCGTCAGCGGGGTCCTCTTCGTCATCGCCTACCTCGTGGTGTTCCTCACCCGCCAGGTGGTGATCGACCGGCTCATCGAGGCGAACACCAACCCCGACGTGACGCCGGACAAGATCTCCTCCGGCACCACGGTGCTGTTCGCGATGCTGCTGGTCGGCTCCGTGTCGTTCGCCGTGTTCTACATCCTGTTCGCGTGGAAGGCCCGCCAGGGCACCCGCTCGGCGCGCACGGTGCTGACCGTGCTGGCGATCATCACCCTGCTGTTCCAGTTCCTGCTGCAGGCCTACACCGGGTTCACGCTCATCGCGACGTTGCTCGCCCTCGCCGCGCTGGCGCTGCTCTACATCCCGTCCGTGCAGGGGTTCTTCCCGAAGGTCGGCCGCCGGTAGCCGTGGCCGGGTTCATCGAGCGCGGCGCGAGCTGGTCGGCACTGGCCTACGGGCCCGGCTTCGCCGTGCTCGGCTACCTCGCCGAACTGCTCACCGGCACCACCCACGCCATCGCCTGGGTCATCGTCGGCCTCGGGCTGGCCACGATCACCGCGCCGTGGGTCTACGCGCGGCGCCGCTTCCTGACCGTCCAGGTCACCGATGACGAGCTGTGGCAGGGCCGCGAACGGCTGCCGCTCGACCAGATCGCCGAGGTCGACGACGTCGGCGCGCCCACCGGCGCGCGCGTGCTCGGCGGCGGCTGGACGGTGCCCGGCAAGTACGACACGCTGCCCGTCCGCCTCACCGACGACACGGTGGTGCTCGCCTGGGCGAAGGACGCCGGTGCGCTGCGGACCGCGCTGCATGAGAGGCTGGTCACGTGAACGAGCGGCGTGAACAGGCCAGGTTGCACCAGCCCTGGCGCGCACTGGTCGCGCTGGCCGAGCTGGTGCTGGCCGCCGTGGCCGTCTGGGCCGCGTTCCGGTTGTGGGACTCCGGCGTCCACACGATGACGGTGACCCTCACCGACGGCACGGTCCTGACCAGCACGCGCTGGATCGGCAGCTGGCTGGCGGGGGCGATCGGCGTCGGCACGGTCGCCGCGGTACTCGTGGTCGACGCCGTGCGCGAGGTCCTGCTGGCGGTCCGCGTCCGGCGCCGCCGCAAGGCCCGCGACGAGGATGACTTCGGCTACTTCGCCGGACACCTGAACCAGGCCTGACGAGTCCTTTGCAAGACTGGGGCCCGTGACGCACGAAGTCGACAAGTCCAGGGCATGGTTCGACCGGGCCGCCGCCGTCACACCCGGCGGCGTGAACTCCCCGGTGCGGGCGTTCAACTCGGTGGGCGGCACGCCGCGGTTCATGGTGCGCGGCGAGGGTGCCCACCTGTGGGATGCCGACGGCAACCGCTACGTGGACCTGGTGTCCTCGTGGGGGCCGATGATCCTCGGGCACGCGCATCCGGCGGTGGTCGAAGCCGCACGCGCCGCCGCGAGTTCCGGCCTGTCGTTCGGCACGCCGACGATCGGTGAGGTCGAGCTGGCCGAGGAGATCATCGACCGCGTCGATCCGGTCCACCAGGTGCGGCTGGTCAACTCGGGTACCGAGGCGACGATGAGCGCGATCCGGCTGGCCCGCGGGTTCACCGAGCGCGCCAAGATCGTCAAGTTCGCCGGCTGCTACCACGGGCACGTCGACGCGCTGCTCGCTCAGGCCGGCTCGGGTGTCGCGACGCTCGGGCTGCCGACCTCGCCCGGTGTGACCGGTGCGCAGGCCGCGGACACCATCGTGTTGCCCTACAACGACATCGAGGCCGTGCGGCAGTCCTTCGCGGACAACCCGGACTCGATCGCGGCGATCATCACCGAGGCCGCCGCGGGCAACATGGGCGCGGTCGCGCCGGAGGGCGACTTCAACGCCAAGCTGCGGGAGATCGCGCACGAGCACGGCGCGTTGCTGATCATGGACGAGGTCATGACCGGCTTCCGCGTGTCGAAGTCCGGCTGGTTCGGCGTCGAGGGCGTGCCCGGCGACCTGTACACGTTCGGCAAGGTCATGTCCGGCGGGCTGCCCGCCGCGGCGTTCGGCGGCCGCTCCGACGTGATGGCGCGGCTGGCCCCGACCGGCCCGGTCTACCAGGCGGGCACGCTGTCCGGGAACCCGGTCGCGGTGGCCAGCGGCCTGGCGGCCCTGCGCGCGGCCGACGACGAGGTGTACCGCAAGCTCGACTCGAACTCGCAGCGTCTGGGCGCCCTGTTCACCGAGGCGCTGACCAAGGCGGGCGTGCCGCACCACGTGGCATACGCGGGCAACCTGCTCAGCGTGTTCTTCCGCGAGGAGCCGGTGCGGAACTACCACGACGCCACCAGTTCCGACACCTGGCGCTTCCCGCCGTTCTTCCACGCGCTGCTGGAGCGCGGCGTGTACGGCCCGCCGAGCGCGTTCGAGGCGTGGTTCGTCAACGCCGCGATGGACGACGCCGCGTTCGAGGTCATCGAAGCCGCGCTGCCGTCGGCCGCGAAGGCAGCTGCGGAGGCTCGCCAGTGACGACGATCGTCCACCTCCTGCGTCACGGCGAAGTGCACAACCCCGACGGGATCCTCTACGGCCGCCTGTCCGGGTTCCACCTCTCCGAACGCGGCCGCCGCCAGGCACTGACCGTGGCCGAAGCGGTCGCCGCGCACGACATCACGGTGGTCGTCGCCTCACCGCTGCAGCGCGCGCAGGAGACGGCGGCGCCGATCGCTGCGGCCCACCGGCTCGACGTGCGGACCGACGAGCGGCTCATCGAAGCGGGCAACCAGTTCGAGGGCCAGCGGGTCGCGGTCGGCGACGGCGCGCTGCGCCGGCCGCGGCACTGGAACAAGCTGCGCAACCCGTTCCTGCCGTCGTGGGGCGAGCCGTACGTGGAGATCGCGCACCGGATGCTCGGCGCGGTCCAGCGGGCCCGCGCCGCGGCCGAGGGCCACGAGGCGCTGTGCGTGTCGCACCAGCTGCCGATCTGGACGCTGCGCCGGTTCCTCGAAGCGAAGCCGCTGTGGCACGACCCGCGCCGCCGCCAGTGCTCCCTGGCCTCGCTGACGAGCCTGGTGTTCGACGGCGAGAAGCTGGTGGACATCGTCTACAGCGAGCCCGCCGGCGCCACCGATCCGAAGGTGACCGGGGCATGAGGCGGGTCCTCGCGGCCGTACTGGCCGCCGCGTTCGTGCTCACCGGGTGCAGCACCGGCGACGACGCGGTCTCGCAGGGCAGCAACTTCCAGTTCGTCGCGCCGGGTGGCAAGACCGACATCTTCTACGAGGGCGCCGACCGGCAGCCGATCCCGGAGATGTCCGGTGACGACCTCATGAACGAGGGCAAGACGATCTCGGTGGCCGACTACGCGGGCAAGGTCGTCGTGCTCAACATCTGGGGCCAGTGGTGCGCGCCGTGCCGCACCGAGGCGCCGGAGCTGGAGAAGCTCCACACGCGGACCCGGGCGCAGGGCGTGCAGGTGCTGGGGCTCGACGTGCGGGACGACGACCGGTCGGCGCCCCAGGACTTCGTCCGCAACCGGCAGCTGACCTACCCCTCGATCTACGACGCGCCGGGCCGCAGCCTGCTCAAGCTCTCCGGCTACCCGCGCAACGCGGTGCCGTCCACGATCATCCTGGACAAGCAGCAGCGGGTCGCCGCGGTCTACCTGAGGTCCATCCTGGCCGCCGACGTGCTGCCGGTGGTCCAGCGGCTGGCGGCGGAGTAGCCGGAGCGCAGGTACACGCCGGAGGCCAGCGCCCCGCCGAAGAGCAGGAGCGCGGTACCCGCGACGGTCGGGGCGTAGTGCGGGGCCCGCGTCCACAGCTGGATCGCGGTGGCCGCGGCCGCGGTGGACGACGCCAGCACGACGCCGCCCAGCCAGGCGCCCCACGGCCCGGCGTCGCGCACGACGATCACCAGCACCGCGAGCACGCCCGCGATCTGGACCGCGGGCAGGTTCGCCACCTCGGGCCGCGCGGGCAGGTGGTCCAGCCACAGCACGAACCCGGCCGAGCCCAGCACGCCGACGGCCGCGGGCAGCACACCGGTCCACCACCCGAACCGCAGCGCGAGCCACGGCGCGGCCGCGGTGAACCCGCAGCAGAGCAGGAACGGCAGCGACTCCCAGGCGAGATCGACGCGAGAGATCTCCCACACCAGCGGTGCCCCGACCAGCACGGACAGCGACGTGTGGGCACGCAGCGAAATCGTCATGCCGGGAAAGGTAGGGTGGCGGCCGCGGTGCCCGCTTCGGTCGATCAGCTCGACCGCCTCGGCCGATCGGCCGAGGCCAGCCCGGTGAACTCACACCGAACTCACTGCTTACCCTCGAACCGTGAACTCCGTGACCGAGCTGGCGACCTCCGGGCCGCTGCTGCTCGCCGCCGGGGTCGCCCTGGTCGCCGGCGCCATCTCGTTCGCCTCGCCGTGCGTCGTGCCGCTCGTGCCGGGTTACCTCGCCTATCTCGCCGCGCTGGTCGGTGCCGACGCGCCCGCCATCACCGCGGAGGAGGAGCGCAAGAAGGGCCGCTACGCGGTCGTCGGCGCGGCCGGCCTGTTCGTGCTCGGTTTCACCGTCGTCTTCGCGGCTGGCGTGGGCAGTCTGGTGTGGCTGGCCGACGCCCTGCTGGTCAACCAGGACCTGCTGCAGCGCGTCGGGGGCGTGGTCACCATCGCGATGGCGCTGGTGTTCCTCGGCCTCATCCCGGCGCTGCAGCGTGACGTCCGCTCGCACCGGGTCCCGCGCGGCGGCCTGCTGGGCGCGCCGCTGCTGGGCGCCGTCTTCGGCCTGGGGTGGACGCCGTGCATCGGCCCGACGCTGTCCGGGGTACTCGCGCTCGCGGCGGGCACCGGCTCCAGCGGTGCCCGCGGGTTCCTGCTGGTCCTGGTCTACTGCCTCGGTCTCGGCCTGCCGTTCCTGCTCATCGCGTTCGGCGCCCGCTGGGCCGTGCGCGCCACCGACTGGCTGCGCCGCAACGGCCGCCGGGTCCAGATCTTCGGTGGGGCGCTGCTGCTCGTCGTCGGGGTGCTGCTGGTCACCGGCCTGTGGGGAGATCTGGTGAGCTGGATGCGCAACGCCTTCGTGACGGACACGGTGCTGCCGCTGTGACCGCCACCCAAGCACCGCCGGAACCCAAGCCGTACCGGAACTCGCCGGGCAGGCGCGTCCTGGCGTTCCTGCGCAACACCTGGCGCGGGCTCACCGCGATGCGCACCGCGCTGATCCTGCTGTTCCTGCTCGCGCTCGCCGCGCTGCCCGGCGCGCTGCTGCCGCAGCGCACGCTCAACGCCCCGAAGACCGCGGAGTACATCGCCGCACACGGCTGGTGGGGCACGCTGCTGGACCGCCTGCAGTTCTTCGACGTCTACTCCAGCGTCTGGTTCTCGGCGATCTACCTGCTGCTGATGATCTCGCTGATCGGCTGCCTGCTGCCGCGCAGCGTCGAGTACTTCAAGGCGATGCGCGCCAAGCCGGTGCTGACGCCGCGCAACCTGTCGAGGCTGCCGCACTTCAGCGGGGCCACCACCGACCGCGACGCCGACGACGTCCTGGCCTCCGCCAGCGCCCGCCTCAAGGGCTGGCGCACGGTCGAGCGCGAGGAGGCCGACGGCGCCCGCACGATCAGCGCCGAGCGCGGCTACCTGCGCGAGACCGGCAACCTCGTCTTCCACTTCGCGATGCTCGGCCTGATCCTCGCGTTCGCGCTGGGCAAGATGTACACCTACGAGGGCCAGGTGATCGTCCAGGCCGACGGGTCCCAGTTCTGCAACTCCGGGATCTACGCCTACGACTCGTTCACCCCTGGCCTGCGTGTCGACGGCACCGAGCTGGCGCCGTTCTGCGTCAAGGTGAACGACTTCTCCGCCGAGTACACCGAGGCGGGCCAGCCCGTCCAGTACAAGTCGAACGTCCAGTACCAGGCCGGCGCCGATCTGGAGAGCGGCACCTGGCGCGACTACCTGCTCGAGGTCAACTCACCGCTGCGCCTGGCGGGTGACCGGGTCTACCTGCTGGGCAACGGGTGGACGCCGATCTTCACGGTCACCTGGCCGGACGGCGCCGAGCGCACACTGGCGACCCAGTGGCGCCCGACCGACCCCACCGGGACCCTCAACGAGGGCGCGACCAAGTTCGCCGACCCGCCCGGCATCACCGACCCGTTCGAGCGGCGCACCAAGCAGATCGCCATCACCGGGCTGTTCGCGCCGGACGGACTGCTGCACGGCGGCGTGCTCACCGGCGGCGGCCCGGAGCAGACCAACCCGATGGTCGCGATCGACGTGATGCGCGGGGACCTCGGGCTCGACTCCGGGCAGAGCCAGTCGATCTTCTCCATCGACCAGTCCATGGTGGACGACGGGCGCCTGACCAGGGTGGCCCGCTCGAACCTCGGTGTCGGCCAGACGGTCACCCTCGACGACGGCACCGTGGTGCGGTTCGACGGGGTGCAGCGCTACGTGTCGCTGCAGATCTCGCACGACCCCACCCAGACGTACGTGCTCGGGTTCGCCATCGCCATGCTGCTGGGTCTCGGGTTGTCGTTGGTGATCAAACGCCGCAGGCTGTGGGTGCGGGTCGTCCCGGGCGGCGGGTCCGGGACGGGTACCTTGGTCGAGGTGGGCGGGCTCGCCCGCACCGACCAGGCGGGCTACGGCGAGGAGTTCACCCGGATCGCGGAAGAGCTGCTCACAGGCAAGAAGAAGAGGTAGGCAATGCCGGTCAACGAGACCTTGTCCCAGTACTCCGACTGGTCTTACACCACCGCCACCGCCATCTACGTCCTGGCGCTGGTCTTCTTCCTCATCGAACAGTCCTTCGGCGCCAAGGGCCGCCAGGCGGCGCAGCGCACCCGCGAGCGCGCTCGCGAACTGGTCGGCGCAGGCGGTCCGGACACGACCGAGTCCGTCACCCCTCCGGTGGAAAACGCGTCGGCCCGCGCCGCGCGGGGCCGGGCGGAGCGTGTCGGCCGGATGGGTGCCGCGCTGACGATCCTCGGTGCCGTGCTGCACCTGGCCGCGCTGGTGCTGCGCGGGCTGGCGACGCACCGCGTGCCGTGGGGCAACATGTACGAATACATCATGGCGGTGACGTTCATCGCCGTGGTGACCTGGCTGGTGGTGATCCGCAAGTTCCCGGCCCGCCACCTGTCCGGATTCCTGCTGCTGCCGGTCGTGATCCTGATGTTCGTCGGCGGCACGATGCTCTACACCGTGGCCGCCCCGGTGCAGCCGGCGCTGCAGTCGTACTGGCTGACCATCCACGTGTCCGCGGCCGCCGTGTCCTCCGGTGTCTTCCTGGTGCCCGGCGTGGCCAGCATCTTCTACCTGCTGCGCACGGCGCACGAGCGCGACCCGAAGCGCTTCGCCCGGTTCGGTGCTCGGCTGCCGTCCTCGGAGGTGCTCGACCGCATCGCCTACCGCACCACCGTGTTCGCGTTCCCGCTGTTCACCTTCGGCGTGCTGTGCGGCGCGGTGTGGGCCGAGGCCGCGTGGGGCCGGTTCTGGGGCTGGGACCCCAAGGAGACCACCGCGTTCATCGCCTGGGTCGTCTACGCGGCGTACCTGCACTCGCGGGCCACGGCGGGCTGGCGCGGCACGCGTGCCGCGGTGATCAACGTCGTCGGGTTCGCGGTGACGGTGTTCAACCTGTTCTTCGTCAACCTGGTCACGACGGGTCTGCATTCCTACGCCGGGGTCGGCTGATGACCGAGCCGCGAGAGCCCGAGTCCTACTTCTCCGACGAACGCACCGACTCCAGCTCGCACCCGGCGCAACCGCCCCCGCAGCGACCGCCGCAGCCCGGCTACGACCCCAACCTGCCCCCGCTGCAGCAGCAGTACGGGCAACCGCAGCAGTACCCCTATCCGCCCCTCCCGCAACCGTCCCGGCCGCGTCACGCCGCGCCGGAGCGGGCGGTGCGGCCGCCGAAGCGCGTGCCCCAGTCGGGTTGGCGCAAGGCCGTCTACGTCGCCTCCGGCAAGCTGATCAACCCGGGGGAGAGCCCGCTCGAACAGCGTCAGCGCGAGCTGGTCGCGCGCGTGAACCAGCCGCTGCGCGGGTGTTTCCGGATCGCGATGCTGAGCCTCAAGGGCGGTGTCGGCAAGACCACCATCACCACCACGCTCGGCTCGACGTTCGCCGCGCTGCGGGGGGACCGGGTGATCGCGGTGGACGCCAACCCGGACCGCGGCACGCTGTCGCAGAAGATCCCGATCGAGACCACCGCGACGGTGCGGCACCTGCTGCGGGACGCGGACAAGATCACGCGCTACAGCGACGTGCGGGCCTACACCTCACAGGGCGCCAGCAGGCTGGAGATCCTCGCCAGCGAGCAGGACCCGGCGGTGTCGGAGGCGTTCTCCGAGGGCGACTACCTGCGTGCGGTGAACGTGCTGGAGCACTTCTACAACATCGTGCTCACCGACTGCGGCACCGGTCTGATGCATTCGGCGATGAAGGGCGTCCTGGACGCGGCCGACTCACTGGTCGTGGTCTCGTCGGGCTCGGTGGACGGTTCGCGCAGCGCGTCGGCCACCTTGGACTGGCTGGACGCCCACGGCTACGGCGACCTGGTGAAACGCTCGATCACCGTGATCAACTCGGTGCGGCCCAGGGCGGGTTCGGTGGACCTGGACAAGCTGGCCGCCCACTTCGCGGCCCGGACCCGCGCGGTCTGCCGGATCCCGTTCGACCCGCACCTGGAAGAGGGCGCGGAGATCGAACTGGAGCGCCTGACCCCCGAGACGCGGCTGGCGCTCCTGGAACTCGCCGCGACGATGGCGGACGCGTTCCCGGGTAAACGGTAGGTCAGTCGTCTTCGGACTTCTTCGGCTGCTGCTCACCGAGTTTGCGCAGGAAGTCGGGGTCGTCGTCGGGCGCCACGGGGGTGCGCGAGGCCACCCCGACGCGTTCGGGGCCGAAGGCTCGCCACAACAGGACAGCGATGGTGAGCGCTCCGATCGCTGCGAGCAGGTAGATCATGCCCGCTCCCTTCCGAGTGCGTTGGCGCGGAACTGCTTCAACCGAGGGTAACCCCTCCGCTGTGAGTTCCGGTTGACGCGCTCGGGCCCCGCGGGTCCCGGCCTGTCGCGCCGGTCCGCGGGGTCTCGCTTCGTGCTCAGACGCGGGACGGCTCGTTGGCGTCCGTGGTGAGCTCGGCCAGCAGGGCGTTGACTTCGGTCTCCCGGAAGCGCCGGTGCCCACCCGGGGTGCGGATCGAGCCGATGCGGCCCGCGGTCGCCCACCGGGTCACGGTCTTCGGGTCCACCCTGAACAACGCGGCGACTTCGCCGGGCGTCAGCAGGCGCCCTCCCGTGCTCGCGGTCATTTTCCGCCTCCTTCACGACCAACCTGCTAAACCGGAGGTCGAAACCCCGGTTCACTCAACGGCGCAATCGTGGCATCTCACCCGCCAGGTACTCGAACGGTTGTCGAAGAGTAAAGGGTAAGTAATGGACAAAACGCCCAGCTTGCGGACGCTAAGTATGCCCCCGCGCGGCGTCCGCCGCCGTTGGGTAAAGGGCCGCCTAGGCTGGTCGTCGTGGACTCCCTGGATCGCAAGATCATCGCCGCGCTGCGCCTGAACGGCCGGGCCACCTATGCGGAGCTGGGCAGAACCGTGGGCCTGTCCGCGTCGTCCGTGCACGAGCGCGTCGGCAAGCTCGAAGCGGCCGGTGTGATCACGGGGTACCACGCGACGGTGAACCCGAGCACGGTCGGCCTTGGCGTGACGGCGCTGGTCGGGATCCAGCCCACCGAGTCCGCCGACGACAACGAGGTCGCCGACGAGCTGGGCACCCTCGACGAGGTCGAAAGCTGCTACGCGGTGGCCGGTGACGAGGCGTTCGTGGTCAAGGTCCGGGTGCCGACGGTCGACGAGCTGGAGCACACGCTGGGCCGCCTGCGCCGCATCGGCGGGGTGGCGCGCACGCGGACCACGGTGGTGCTGTCGACGCGGTTCGAGGGCCGTCCGAACAACACGGTGCTCGAAGATCCGCCACCGGGCGGCGCGTAGGCTCGGCAGACGTGAGCGAGACTCGGACTCATCTGGGCCGCGACCTGACGCTTTACCTCCTCGCGCGGTTCGGGCTGGTCGTCGTCGTGGCGGTCGTGCTCGTCCTGGTGAAGGTGCCGTTGCTGGTCGCCGTCGCCGTCGGTGTGGTGGTGGGCCTGCCGGTCGGGCTGCTCGCGTTCCGCGGGCTGAACGCGCGGGTCACCGCCGGTCTCGCGGTGCGCAACGAGCACCGGGCCCGTGAGCGGGCGAAGCTGCGTGCCCAGTTGCGGGGCGAGGATGCCGCCGACGAGTAGGGCGTGGGTGCGTGAGGCGATCCGCCTCATCGAGGCCGACGCCAACCGCAGCGCCGACACCCACCTGCACTGCTTCCCGCTGCCGCCCGAGTGGGGCGTGGACCTGTACTTGAAGGACGAGTCGGTGCACCCGACGGGCTCGCTCAAGCACCGGCTGGCCCGGTCGCTGTTGTTGTATGCGCTGGTCAACGGGCAGATCGGCCCGGACACGACGTTGATCGAGGCGTCCAGCGGGTCGACCGCGGTGTCCGAGGCGTACTTCGCCCGCATGCTCGGCCTGGAGTTCGTCACGGTGGTGCCGCGCCGCACCAGCCGGGAGAAAATCGAGCTGATCGAGTTCTACGGCGGCCGGTGTCACTTCGTCGACATTCCGTCCGCGATGTACACGGAGGCCGAACGGCTCGCCGCCGAGTGCGGTGGGCACTATCTGGACCAGTTCACCTACGCCGAGCGCGCGACCGACTGGCGCGGCAACAACAACATCGCGGAGTCGGTGTTCGCCCAGATGCGCGCCGAACGGCATCCGGTGCCATCCTGGATCGTCGTGGGCGCGGGCACGGGCGGGACGAGCGCGACCTTCGGCCGGTACGTGCGTTATCGCAGGCACACCACGAAAATCGCGGTGGCCGACCCGGAGAACTCGTCGTTCTATGGTGCGTGGGAAACCGGCGCGATGGACTACACCACGGGCATGCCCTCACGCATCGAAGGCATCGGCAGGCCGCGCGTGGAGCCGAGTTTCGTGCCGACGGTGATCGACCACATGATCCAGGTCCCCGACGCCGCGTCGATGGCCGCGATCAGGTTGTTGCGGGAACGCACCGGCCACTGGGCGGGCGGCTCGACCGGCACCGCGCTGTACGCGGCCTTCGAGATCATCGCGGGAATGCTCGAAGCGGGCCAGGTGGGCAGCGTGGTGACCCTCATCTGCGACGGCGGCGAACGCTACGCGCACACCTACTACAACGACGCGTGGATCACCGGCCAGGGCTTCGACCTCGACCCGCACATGGCCCGCATGGAACGCTTCCTCGACACCGGCAAGTGGACCCCTTAGCCGACGCAGACCTCACGCGCTCACGCACGCAACCCCCACGAAACCGCCACCCGGCAACGCAAGGCGACCCACCCCCGAACCAGCCCCCTCCCGCAACCCGATCCCCCGCCAAAGACACTGAAAGATCGGGTCCGGGAGGGACAACGCCGGCGCGAAGCGCTCGGCCCGGGCGTAGCGAAGCGAAGCCCGGTGCCCTGGATACGCGCGTAGCGCAAAACCCGCGTAGCGCCAGAGCCAGAGCCAGAGCCTAAGAAACCCCCAGCCCCACCGCGGTCAGCACCGACCAGGCCAGCATCGCCAGCCCGGTGTCCTTCAACACGGGAATCAGCCGCGGCCCGGTCCCACCACTGGTGATGGCCCGCACCGGCACCACGAACATCGGCGCCGTGACCAGCGCGATCAACACCCACGGGTGCCAGACCCCGAGCAGCACCGAAACGACGTAGGGCACCGCGATCAGCGCCAGGTACAACCGGCGGGTGCCGCCGTCACCCAGACGGACGGCGAGCGTCACCTTGCCCGCCACCCGGTCGGTCGGGATGTCCCGGAGGTTGTTGGCCACGAGCACGGCCATCGAGAAGCATCCGACCGCCACCGCGGCGCCGAGCGCCTCCCAGCTGATGGTCCCGGCCTGCACGTACACGGTTCCGAGCACGGCGGCCAGGCCGAAGAAGATGAACACCGCGAGCTCGCCGAGCCCCGCGTAGCCGTAGGGTTTGCGGCCGCCGGTGTAGAACCAGGCGCCGAGGATGCACGCGGCGCCCATCGCGAGCAGCCACCACCGCCCGGTGACCGCGACCAGGACGAGCCCGGTGACCCCGGCGACGGCGAAGCAGGTCAGTGCCGCGGTCAGCACGAGTTTGGGCGCCGCGGCACCGGATCCGACCAGGCGCAGCGGCCCGACCCGGTCGGCGTCGGTGCCGCGGATGCCGTCGGAGTAGTCGTTGGCGAAGTTGACGCCGATGATCAGCGCGAGCGCCACGAGGAGCGCGAGCACCGACTGCCACCAGGAGAAGGCCCCCAGCTGGACCGTCGCCCCCACGCCCGCCACCACCGGTGCCACCGCGTTCGGCAGCGTGCGGGGACGGGCACCCTCGATCCATTCGGTCACAGTCGCCATGACTGCATTCTCGTCGAGCGCGCCTACTCCCCGGTGACCGGGACGGACCAGGTGAGGGTGCCGGAGTCCGGCTGGGGCGGTCCGGCCGCCGCGGTGCCGGTCACCGTGAGGACGGCGAGGGCGGCTCCTACCGCCGCGACCAGGAAACGTTTGAGCGAGATCATGGGCTAACTGAAAAGCGGTCCGCGCGCTGTGTCAACCAACCGGGGGAAAAATCTGCTCCGCGACCGCCGTCCGGTCGATTTTGCCGGGCCCGCGGAGCGGGAGTGTGGTAACGAACTCGACTCGCTTCGGCACGGCTGCCGCCCCGGCCTCGGACCGGACCGCGGTCCGGAGGTCGTCGACGCTGGGCCCGTCACCCTCGGGGATGACCGCGGCAGCCACGATCTGCCCCCATTCGGGGTCCGGCAGACCCACGACGCATGATTCCCGTACTCCGGGCAGGGCTGTGATCAGGCGTTCCACCGCGGCGGCGGACACCTTGACGCCGCCGGTGTTGATCACGTCGTCCATGCGGCCGAGCACTTCGAGGCGCCCGCCGCCGAACCGTCCGCGGTCGCCGGTGCGGAACCATTTCCCGTCGAAGGCGTCCGCGGTGAGGTCGGGCCGCAGGCGGTAGCCGTGAGTGAGAACGGGCCCGGTGAGCAGGACGCGGCCGTCGTCGGCGATGCGCACGTCGACCCCGTCGAGCGGGACGCCGTCGTAGACGCAGCCGCTGGCCGTCTCGCTCATCCCATACGCCGGGACGATCCGCACGCCTGCTTCTCCGGCGCGGGCGCCCAGGGCCGGGGTCGTGGCGGCGGCGCCGATGATGATCGCGTCGAACGCGCGGGCCGCGTCCAGGCCGGCGCCGCCCGCGTCGAGTAGGCGGGTGAGCTGGGTCGGGACCATCGCGGTGTAGCGCGGCCCGTCCCCGGCGAGCACCGGCCGCGCGGCCTCGGCGAAGCGTTCCGCCCGGAACGGCCCCGGCGGCAGGACCGCGAACGGCTGCCCGGCGACCATCGACCGGACCAGCACCTGCAGGCCGCCGATGTAGTTCGCCGGGGTGGCGAGCAACCAGCGCCCCGGCCCCCCGAGCCGGGCGTGCGTGGCGGTCGCCGAGGCCCGTAGCGCCTCCGCGGACAGCAGGACGCCCTTGGGCTCCCCGGTGGACCCGGACGTCGCGATGATCACCGCGGTCCCCGGTTCCACCGGCTGGTCCGGCCGCATCCCCGCGAGCAGCGCGGAAGCCTTCGGATCGCCGCCGTCGAGGGGCAGGACCGCGTCACCCCCGTCGAGCGCCGCGGCGACCGCCCCGGCCAGCTCGTCGACCGATTCCGGACCCCGCAGCCACACTTCACGCACGGTTGTCGAGCGTAGACGCCGCTACCCTGGGAGGACCCGCCACGCCCGCGTTCTCGTGGAGGGGGTGCGGTGCCCTCGGGGACCGGTTCGACGTTGCGGCGAATCCGTCACGCCCGTGGAAAGTCCCTCGCCGTCGTCGCCGGGCTCACGGGGATTTCCCCGTCGTACCTGTCCCGGCTCGAATCCGGTGACCGGGCGCTCGACCGCCGATCCCTGATCGTCGCGCTGGCCGGCGCCCTCGACGTGGCACCGGGCGACCACCGTGGACCCGGCCCGCCAGGCGAGCCGGATCGCGCGGCAGGCCGCCGAACGGCTCGATGAGCCTGTCGCGCGCGGCACGTCGCTCGGACTGCCTGCCGCCGGATGCTTCGACGTGGCGTCACGCGCCCTCCAGGCGGTGGAGTTGCCACTGGTCGATCGGGACGAATTGCAGCTGTCCGGTTCGCTGGCGCTGGCTTCGTCCCTCGTGTCGGTGGCGCAGAGGATCCGGCCGAACGCAGGGCGAGGGCCCGCGTTGGCCAGGCCCTCGAAACGCCGCGATGAGGCGGTGCGGATGATCCGGCGCGCGGAGCTGCTCCCACCCGCGCACGTCCTGCGGCGCCCGGTCACGATCTCGGTGATCGGTGAGGTGCTCACGAAGACCAAGGATGATGCCGTCGGCCGGCAGCTGCGTGGCATCGCCTACCGGGCGGGCCTGCCGGTTTAGTCCGTTCGGGTGGTCGCCACGCGCAAGCTATCCCCGCCGCACGTCAGTAGTAGTAAGGAAACCCGGACCAGTCGGGGTCCCGCTTCTGCAGGAAGGCGTCCCGCCCCTCGACCGCCTCGTCCTGCATGTAGGCCAGACGGGTGGTTTCGCCCGCGAAGACCTGCTGTCCGACGAGCCCGTCGTCGATCAGGTTGAACGAGTATTTGAGCATCCGCTGCGCGGTCGGGGATTTGCCGAGGATTTCCCAGCCCCACTGCAGCGCCTCCGCCTCCAACGAGGCGTGCGGCACGACCGCGTTGACCGCCCCCATGTGGTGCATCTGCTCGGCGGTGTAGTCGCGGCCCAGGAAGAAGATCTCCCGCGCGAACTTCTGCCCCACCTGGCGCGCCAGGTACGCCGAGCCGAACCCGCCGTCGAACGAACCCACGTCGGCGTCGGTCTGCTTGAAGCGCGCGTGCTCGGCCGAGGCGAGCGTGAGGTCGCACACCACGTGCAGCGAGTGCCCGCCGCCCGCGGCCCAGCCCGGCACCACCGCGACCACGACCTTCGGCATGAACCGGATCAGCCGCTGGACCTCCAGGATGTGCAGGCGGCCCGCCCGCGCCGGGTCGACCGTGTCGGAGGTCTCGCCGCTCGCGTACTGATAGCCGGACCGACCGCGAATACGCTGGTCACCACCGGAGCAAAACGCCCACCCACCGTCCTTGGGCGAGGGACCGTTCCCCGTCAGCAGGACACAGCCGACATCGGAGCTCATCCGCGCGTGGTCCAGAGCGCGGTACAGCTCGTCGACGGTGTGCGGGCGGAAGGCGTTACGAACCTCGGGGCGGTCGAACGCGACGCGCACGACGCGTTTGCCGGAGCGGGCCTCGACGGAACGGTGGTAGGTGATGTCGGTGAAACCGAAACCCTCGATTTCGGTCCAGACGGACGGGTCGAACAGCTCGGAAACCTGGGCGTCATGCACGTTTGGGAGAATAGGCCGTGTGACTGTGGTGACGGGTGACACGCCGGGCGGTGGCCGGTGAATCCGTCGACCGCGCAGGCCAAGGTGATCGTGGACGAACTGGTCCGCAACACCGTCTCGCACGTGGTCCTCTGCCCGGGCTCGCGCAACGCACCGCTGTCGCTGGCGCTCTACGACGCGGCCTCCGCCGGGCGCCTCCAGCTGCACGTCCGCATCGACGAGCGGGGCGCGGGCTTCCTCGCGCTCGGCATCGCGGCGCGCACCGGCCGCCCGGTCGCGGTGGTCTGCACCAGCGGCACCGCGGCCGCGAACTTCCACCCCGCGGTCCTGGAGGCCGATCGCGCCGGGGTGCCGCTGATCGTGATGACCGCCGACCGCCCGCCGGAGCTGCGGGCCGCGGGCGCGAACCAGGTGATCGAGCAGCAGCGGCTCTACGGCGGCGCGGTGCGCTACTTCGACGAGCTGGCCGTCGCCGAGCGGCGCGGTGGCCAGAACGCGTACTGGCGCAGCCAGATCTGCCGGGCCTGGAACGCGGCCTACGGCGAGTGGCGGTGCGGTCCGGTCCACCTGAACGTCCCGTTCCGCGAGCCGTTGGTGCCCGACGGTGACGGTGAGTGGTTCGAGTCGCTGGAGGGCCGCCCCGGCGGTGAGCGCTGGACGGAGCTGCCCGACTTCGGTGCGCTGCCGTCGTTCGTGGTGCCGTCGTCGCGCTGTGGACTGGTGATCGCGTGTGACAGTGGCGTGCGCGCGGCCGGTGAGTGGGGTGAGCAGCACGGCTGGCCGGTGATCTCCGAGACCGGCGGGCTGGGCCTGCACGGGTCGTCGGCGATCTCGTCGGGGGTGTGGCTGCTCGGCGCCGAGGAGTTCATCCGGCGGCACAAGCCGGAGCAGGTGCTGTGCCTGGGGCGGCCGACGGTGTTCCGGCAGATCCAGCAGCTGCTGTCGGACGCCGACGTCGAGGTGCTGCTGGTGCGCCCGGACTCGGACTGGCCCGCGCCCGCGCACAACGTCCGGCAGGTCGGGCAGTGGTTCGACTCGCCGACCAAGCCGGCCGATCCGGAGTGGCTGGCCGCGTGGCAGCGCGCGGACGGTGCCGCGAGCCGGGCCGTGAGCGCCGCGTTGCGGCAGGAGCAGTGGCCCAGCGGGCTGCGGCTGGCGTCGGAACTGGTCGACGCCCTGCCGTCGGACGCGCTGCTGGTGGTCGGCTCGTCGAATCCGGCGCGGGATGTGGCGCTGGCCGGGCGGATGCGCCCGGACGTGCTGGTGCACCGCAACCGCGGTGTGGCGGGCATCGACGGCACGGTGTCGACGGCCATCGGGGCGGCGTCGGTGCACCGCGGCCAGTCCTACGCGCTGCTCGGCGACCTGACCTTCCTGCACGACGTCAACGGCCTGCTCGCGGGGCCGCCGGAGACGCGCCCGGACCTGACGATCGTGGTGCTCAACGACGACGGCGGCGGCATTTTCTCGCTGCTGGAACAGGGTGCCCCCGAGCACAGGGACGCGTTCGAGCACGTCTTCGGCACCCCGCACGGCGCGGACCTCGCGTCGTTGTGCGCGGGGTTCGGCATCCCGCACGTGCGGGCCGGGACGATCGGGGAGTTCCGCGAAGCGGTCCGCCCGGCCCCTGGCCTGCGTGTCGTGGAGGTGCAGGTGGACCGTTCGCGTCACCGCGACCTGCACACCCGCATCCACACCGCGGTCTCCGCGGCTCTCGCCTGACCGGTGGTCCGGGGAGTGGGAAACCATCTTTCGGCCGTGTCCGGTGAGAAGGTTTCTCGCTAGCGTGCCCGCATGCGTCTGCGAACTCGCGCCGGCCTGGGGGCCGTGACCACTGGAATGGCGACCGTTCTGCTCGCCGCCACCGCCACTGCCGCGCCCGCTCCGGGTGCCGCCGGCGCGGGCGATCCGTACTACCCGTTCGCGGGCAATGGTGGCTACGACGTCGCGCACTACGACGTCCGACTCACCTACCAGCCCGCGACCGACCAGCTGTCCGGCACGACGACCATCCTCGCGACCACCACGCAGGAGCTGTCCAGCTTCGACCTGGACTTCGGCCTCGCGGTGCGCGAGATCCGCGTGAACAACGTGAACGCGACCTTCCGGACCGTCCGCGAAGGTGAGCTGGAGGTCACCCCGGCGAAGCCGCTCGCCGGGAACCAGCCGGTCACCGTGGTCGTCACCTACGCCGACACGCCCTCCACCGTGACCATCGACGGCCACACCGCCTGGAAGAAGACCCCGGACGGCGCGCTCGCCGTGGACGAGCCGCAGAACGCCCAGTGGTGGTATCCCTCCAGCGACCACCCCACGGACAAGGCGAGCTACGACATCTCGGTCGAGGTGCCCGACGACGTCGCCGCCCTGTCCAACGGCACCCTCGTCCGCAAGACCAAGAACCGGGCGGGCTGGACGCGCTGGAACTGGCGCAGCACGCAGCCGCAGAACACCTACGCCACCACGCTCGAGGTCGGGAAGTTCGAGGTCAACGAGGCCACGACCCCGAGCGGGCAGCCGTTCGTCACCGCCTACGACCCGACCACCGGCGACTCGCTGGGCGCGGCCAGGGCGAGCGTCGAGCGCACCCCGGAGATCATCGAATTCCTGGCGAGCCAGTTCGGCGAGTACCCGTTCGAGGCGCAGGGCGGCGTCGTGAGCACCGGCTTGTCCTTCGCGCTGGAAGCCCAGACCCGGCCGGTGTACAGCGACAAGTTCTTCGTCTCCGGCACCAACACCTCCGTCGTGGCGCACGAGAACGCCCACCAGTGGTTCGGCGACTCGGTGTCGCTGGGCCGGTGGAGTGACATCTGGCTCAACGAGGGCTTCGCCAGCTACGCGGAGTACCTGTGGTCGGAGCACCAGGGTGAGGGCACCGCGGCCGAACTGGCGCAGTACGTCTACGACTCCTACCCGGCGGACGACGCGTTCTGGCAGGTCCTGCCCGGCGACCCGGGCGCGGCCAACCAGTTCGACGACGCCGTCTACGACCGCGGCGCGCTCGCGGTGCAGGCGCTGCGTACCGAGGTCGGCGACGAGGCGTTCTTCACGATCCTGCGCACCTGGGTCGCCGAGCACCGCGGCGACGACGCCCGTATCAGCGATTTCGTCGCACTGGCCGAACAGGTTTCCGGCAAACCGTTGCAGCAGCTGTTCCAGACCTGGTTGTTCACCGCGGGCAAGCCGTCCACCGGCCCGAACGGCACCACCGCACTGCGTGCGGCGGCGCAGCCGAAGTCGTATCCGGCGATCCAGCGCACGCACCAGCAGCTGGCGGCCGGAGAGAGCCGTTAACCCGGACCTTCTATGCTCGGACGAGTGACGGCGAGAACTCTGCGGTGGCTGAGGATCGGCCGTCGCTGCGTGCTCGCCGTCGCCGTCGTGATCACCGTGTTGTGCGCGGGACTGCTGCTCGCGGCGATCCGCAACGACCAGGCGATCACCGGCAACCTGGGCACGGCGACGGCCGAGGTCGACGCCGTCACGTGGGACCGGACGATCATTCGCTTCGAAACGCCCGACGGTGTCGTGCACAGCCCGAACAACGGGGTGCTCTACCCGAGCGGCCTGGTCGCGGGTGATCTGGTGCGCATCGAGTACGACGCGGCCGACCCCGACCTGGCGCGCGTCGCGGGCCGCACCGCGACGTTGACCCTGCTGCCGCTGGGCAGCACGGTCCTGATCACCTGGCTGGTCGCCGTCGCGGTGTCCTGGGTGATCGGTCAGCGCCTGCGCCGCACGGCGCCGCGGACACCGGAGGCCGTGGCCGACGACGCCCCGGTCACATCCGGCTGAGCGGAGGGCCCGATGCGCAGCGTGACCTACTCGCTGACCACCTCGCTGGACGGCTACATCGTCGGGCCGGACGGCCGCTTCGACTGGGCGGCTCCCGACGAGGAGGTGTTCCGCTTCGCCACCGACGAGGTTCGCGACCTCGGCGTTCACCTCATGGGGCGGCGGCTGTACGAGACGATGCTGTACTGGGAGACCGCCGGGCGGAAGCACTCCCTCGACGAGGCGGAACTGGAGTTCGCCGCGCTCTGGAACGCACTGCCCAAGGTCGTGTTCTCCACCACGCTGCGGGAGGTCGAGGGCAACGCGCGCCTGGCGACCGGCACGGTGGCGGAGGAGATCGAGCGGTTGCGGACCGGGCCGGGGGACGGCGCCATCGGAGTCGGCGGCGCGACCCTCGCCGCCGAGGTGGCCGCTGCGGGGCTGCTCGACGAGTACCGGATCAGGGTTCTCCCCGTGCTGGTCGGCGGCGGCACGCCGTACTTCGACCATCGCGACCGCCGGGTGGATCTCGAACTCGTCGAGACGCGCACGTTCAGCTCGAAGGTCGTTTTCCTCCACTACCGCGTGGTGCGCTAGAAGCCCTGTCGCGGCGGGTGGATCTGCTGCTGGGGGTACTGCCGCATCTGCTGCGGCGCGTATCCCGGCTGCGGTTGCTGGTACCCGGCCGGGTACGCCGGTGCCTGCGGCATCGGGGCCTGCCGCACCGGCGCCTGCTGCTGCATCTCCTGCACCTGCCTGGCCTCGTCCTTGGTCAGCTTGTTCGTCATGCCGCAGAAGGTGCACACCGTGAAGTACTTCGAGTTGATCGGGAACAGCGGGATGAAGAACAGCGTGAACTTCGTGACGGCGCGGCGCAGGGCGTGCGCGCTCGGGTTCTGGCACTGGCCGCACAGGTACGTCGCGGTCGCCAGTTCCTGGACGCTGCTGCGCCAGCCGTAAATCAGCATGGGTTCGTCTCCCGGGTCCGTGATCTTCTCGGGCCTAGGACGCGCGGATCTCCCGTTCGGTTTCCTGCCACCAGGACAGGACTTCCTCGGCGACGCTCGGGGCGGCGACGAGCAGGCCGTCGGTCGGCAGCCTGCTGCCTTCGCCGCGCCGGTCCAGCACGACGGCGCCCGCTTCGATGGCGAGCGCGACCGAACCGGCCACGTCCCATTCGTGGTAGCTGTGCAGCACCGCGGCGATGGCGTGCCCGAGCGCGACCTGCGCGATCGACAGTGCGGCCGAGCCGAGTACCCGCACGCCGGCGTGGGCCTCGGCGGCGCGCTCGATGAACGAGCCCATGCCCGGCCACGGCCCCTTGCGGGCCAGCTCGGTGCACACGATCGACCCGGCGATCCGGTTGCGGTCGACCAGTTTGACGGGTTTGCCGTTGGCCCGCGTGCCGCGGCCGCGGGCGGCGGCGTAGATCTGGGCGCGGTAGGGGTCGGCGACCACGCCGACGACCGGTCCGGAGACGTCGACCAGCGCGAGGCTGAAGGCGCACCACGGTACCCCGGCCACGTAGTTGGCGGTGCCGTCGACCGGGTCGACCACCCACCGGTAGGTCGCGACGTCGGCGCCGATGTCGGCACCGAACTCGCCGCCGACCACCGGAATGCCGGGGAACTCGGCGGTCAGCACGCGGCGCGTGTGCCGTTCCAGGATGCGGTCGGTGTCGGTGACCCAGTCGAACGGCGAGTCCGCGACGTCGGGGTGGGCGCCACGGCCCGCGGTCGCGGTGATCACGTCGGTGGCGTCGTTGGCCAGCCGTCCGGCGACCTCGAGCGCTCGCGACAGCAAGCCCGGTTCGACCGGCTGGGGCGGGCGGGCGGAGAGGAGGGTCACGCTCGCCGAGTGTGGCGGTGGGAGATGTCCGGTACGCGACACCCAGGTGAAGCGGAGAAAGCTTCGTGAAGTTCCAGCACCGTTGGTCCCGACGTCACGCGGCCTTCGCCGGGCGAACCGGACCGGGTGTCACGGTGATCCCCGTGCGAGTCGCCATCGTCACCGAAAGCTTCCTTCCGCAGGTGAACGGCGTGACCAACTCCGTGCTGCGGGTCATCGAGCACCTGGCCGACACCGGGCACGACGTCATGGTGGTCGCACCGGGGCTCGCCGGGCCGTCGCACTACCGCGGGGCTCCCGTGGTGCGGATCCCGGCGCTGGACCTTCCGGTGGTCAACTCCCTGCCGATCGGCCTGCCCACCCGCACGGTGCTGACCGCGCTCACCGCGTTCGGCCCGGACGTGGTGCACCTCGCTTCGCCGTTCGTCGTCGGGGCGCGCGGTCTGGCCGCGGCGCGGCGCCTGCGGGTGCCCTCGATCGCGGTGTTCCAGACCGACATCGCCGGGTTCGCCACCGCCTACGGGCTCGGGCTCGGCGCGCGGGCGGCGTGGCGGTGGGTGCGGCGGCTGCACGCCAAGGCGGACCGGACGCTGGCGCCGTCCACCCAGTCGGTCGAAGACCTGCGTGAGCACGGCATTCCGCGCGTCCACCGGTGGGGCCGCGGCGTCGACGTCGAACGGTTCTCACCCGCGCACGCCGATCCGGATCTGCGGGCGAAGCTGGCGCCGGACGGAGAGCTGCTGGTCGGGTTCGTCGGCCGCCTCGCGCCGGAGAAGGAGGTCGGCAGGCTCGCCGCGCTGGCCGGGATGGACGGGGTGCGGCTGGTGGTCGTGGGCGACGGGCCGGACCGTGAGGAGCTGGCCGAACGGCTGCCCGGCGCCGCCTTCCTCGGCGCGCGCTACGGCGACGAGTTGTCCACCGCCTACGCGAGCCTGGACGTGTTCGTCCACACCGGCCCGCACGAGACGTTCTGCCAGGCGGTGCAGGAGGCGATGGCCTCCGGGTTGCCGGTGCTGGCGCCGGACGCGGGCGGTCCGCGCGATTTGGTGCTGCCCGGCCGCACCGGGTACCTGCTGCCACCCGATCCCGAAGCCTTCGGTGAGGAACTCGTGCGGCGCGTGCGGGACCTGCGGGACCCCGCGCTGCGTGAGCGGCTGGGCACGAAGGCCCGCAAGGTGGTGCTGGGCCGGACGTGGCCCGCGGTGTGCGCGGAGCTGGTGAACCACTACGAGGTGGTCACCGGCCGCGTCGCGCGCGCCGCCTGATGCCATGCACATCGTCCAGCTGGCGAACTTCTACGGTCCCCGCTCCGGGGGCCTGAAAACGGCGTTGCACCACCTCGGCGCCGGGTACGTGGCCAGCGGCCACCACGTGACGCTGGTCGTGCCAGGCCACCACGCGGCGGAGGAACAGCTGCCGACCGGGGTGCGGCGGATCAGCCTGCCCGCACCGAAGATCCCCGGCACCGGCGGCTACCGCGCGGTCGACCCGTACCGCGTTCGTGTGCTGCTGTCGGCGCTGCGCCCGGACCGGCTGGAGGTGTCGGACCGGCTGACGCTGCGCGGGATGGGTGTGTGGGCGCACCGCCACGACGTGCCCAGCGTGGTGATCTCGCACGAGCGACTGGACCGGCTGCTGGAGCAGTTCCTGGTGCCCGGACCGCTGGCGCGTCGCGTCGCCGACACCGCCAACCGGCGCATGGCGGGCAACTACGACACGGTGGTCTGCACCACGTCCTTCGCGCGGGAGGAGTTCGACCGGATCGGGGTCGCCAATGTGCGGCAGGTGCCGCTGGGCGTCGATCTCGCCGCGTTCCGTCCTGGCTACCGAGACGCTTCGTTACGCGGCGAACTCGCGGCGGGCGCGGACGCTCTGCTCGTCCACTGTGGACGTCTGTCGCCGGAGAAGCACGTGGAGCGCAGCGTGGACACGGTCGCCGAGCTGACCGAGTCCGGCGACCGGGTGCGGCTGGTGATCGCCGGGGACGGGCCACGCCGCCGCGCGCTGGAGCGGCGGGCGCGCGGGCTGCCGGTGACGTTCCTCGGGTTCGTGTCCGACCGGACCGAGGTGGCGCGGCTGCTGGCCAGCGCGGACGTCTCGCTCGCGCCGGGCCCGCACGAGACGTTCGGACTCGCGGCCCTGGAGGCGCTGGCGTCCGGGACACCCGTGGTGGTGTCGCAGTCTTCGGCGCTGCGGGAGATCGTGCGGCCCGGGTGCGGCGCCGCGGTGGCCGATCTGCCGGTCGCGTTCGCCACGGCCGTGACCGGGCTGCTGGAGAGTCCGGAAGACCTGCGACGTGCGGCTTCGCGGGCGCGCGCGGAGGAGTTCGCCTGGCCCGCGAGCGTGCGGGGGATGCTCACCGTTCTCGGGCACCGCCACCCTCAATCGAGGCGCGAGCGCCGCGGCTAGTCTTCAAAGATGAGCCGCGCCAGCCTGGACAAGGATCCGCACGAGGTCGCCGCCATGTTCGACGGCGTCTCGAAGGGCTATGACCGGGCGAACTCGGTCATGACCTTCGGGTTCGACCGGCGCTGGCGCACGACGACGTCCCGCGTCCTGGACGCCCGGCGCGGCGAGAAGGTGCTCGACCTCGCGGCGGGCACCGGGGTGTCCACCGCCGAGTACGCCCGCGGCGGCGCGTGGTGCCTGGCCGCGGACTTCTCACTGGGCATGCTGCGCAGCGGCAAGCACCGCCGGGTCCCGATGGTCGCCGCCGACGCGCTGCACCTGCCGTTCGCCGACGGCAGCTTCGACGCCGCGACGATCAGCTTCGGCCTCCGCAACTTCGTCGACACCAAGGCCGCGCTGGAGGAGATCCTGCGCGTGGTCAAACCGGGCGGGCGGCTGGTCATCTGCGAGGTGTCGACGCCCACGTTCCCGCCGATCCGGTTCCTCTACAAGCGGTTCATTCTGCGGGCGATGACGCTGCTGGGCCGGTTCTCCTCGACCAACCCCGAGGCGTACTCCTATCTGGCCGAATCCATGGCCGCCTGGCACGACCAGCGAAGCCTCGCGCAGATCGTCGCGAGCGCGGGCTGGACCAAGGTGGAGTGGTTGAACCTCACGCTGGGCGTCGTCGCCATCCATCGCGCCGTGCGGCCTTCCGTAGACTCCGAAGCATGACCCAGGACGCTCAGGTAATCGTCGTCGGCGCCGGTCCGGCCGGATCCACGGTCGCGACGTACCTGGCGCGCGCCGGGCTGGACGTCCTGGTGCTGGAGAAGACCGAGTTCCCGCGCGAGAAGGTCTGCGGCGACGGCCTCACCCCGCGCGGCGTCAAGCAGCTCATCGACCTGGGCATCGACACCAGCCAGGACGCTGGCTGGGTGCACAGCCGCGGCCTGCGGATCCGCACCGGCGAGCTGACGCTGGAGCTGGATTGGCCGGAGCTGACCAGCTACCCGCCCTACGGCGTCTCGCGCACCCGCCAGGACTTCGACGACCTGCTGGCGAAGACCGCGGTCGAGGCGGGTGCCCGGTTGGTGGAGCGGACCACCGTGACCGGCGCGATCACCGACGAGCGCACCGGGCGCGTGATCGGCGTGGAAGGCAAGCAGGGGCCCGAGAAGACCCCGGTCCGCTACCACGCGCCGCTGGTGCTGGCGTGCGACGGCGTGTCGGCGCGACTGGCCCGTTCGGTCGGTATCGAGACCGACGAGAAGCGCCCGATGGGCGTCGCCGTGCGGCGCTACTACAAGAGCCCGCGGCACGACGACCCGTTCATCGAGGGCCACCTGGAACTGTGGGACCGCAAGGATCCGCGCAACCCGGAGCTGCTGCCCGGGTACGGCTGGGCGTTCCCGCTCGGCGACGGCACGGTGAACGTCGGGCTGGGCATGCTGTCGACGTCGAAGTCCTTCCGCAACATGGACTACCGCGCCCTGCTGCGCCAGTGGCTGGACTCGACGCCCGAGGAATGGGGCTACCGCGAGGAGAACGCGGTCGGCCGGATCGGCGGCGCGGGCCTGCCGATGGGCTTCAACCGCACCCCGCACTACCGCGACGGCCTGCTGCTGCTCGGCGACGCGGGCGGCATGGTGAGCCCGTTCAACGGCGAAGGCATCTCGGCGGCGATGGAGTCGGCGCAGCTGGCCTCTGAGTTCGTGGTGCAGGCACTGGCCCGCCGCGAGGGCCCGTCACGGGAACGCGCGCTGCACGGCTATCCGCTCGCGTTGAAGGAGCTGATGGGCGGGTATTACCGGTTGGGCAACGTCTTCGCGAAGGCCATCGGCTCTCCGAAGGTGATGCGCGCGGCGACCAGGTACGGGCTGCGGGTGAATCCGCTGATTCCGTTGATCTACAAGGGTTTGTCCGGGTGCTACGACGCCAAGGGCGGCGACGCGGTGGATCGGATGATCTCGATCGCGGCTCGGTTGACTCCGAGCGCTTAGGGTGCGTCTCCTAATTCCGGGCAGCGGTGCGGGAGATCATGATTGCTCCTGCCAGGAGGACGCCGCCGAGGAAGGTCAGGGCGTACTTGTCGTAGCGGGTGGCCACCCCGCGCCACTGCTTCACACGGCCGAATGCCCGCTCGATGGTGTTGCGCTGCTTGTAGATCTCCTCGTCGAACGCCGGTGGTCGGCCGCCGGCGGAGCCTTTGGCCTTCCGGGTGGCGAGCTGGTCACGGCGTTCAGGGATCGTGTGCTTGACCCGGCGTCGGCGCAGTTCTTGGCGGGTCGAGGGGTGAGAGTAGGCCTTGTCGGCCAACAGCCGGACATCGCGCGGCCCGGCGTCGGTGAACGCGGAGGCGAGGTAGTCATCCAGCAGGGGCAGCAACTGGGGGTTGTCTCCGGCTTGTCCGGCGGTCAGTCGCACCGCGACCAGGTCACAAGCCGCGCCGGCCAGCGCGTGGATCTTGGTGGTCAGTCCACCCCGGGAGCGGCCCAGCGCGTGATCGTCGGGCTCGTAGGCCGGATTCGTGTCATTCGAGGCTGCCCCCTGTGTGGTCGGTGGCTGCGGCCAGGGCTCGGCCCGGGATGGTCGGCGCTCCCGCGGCGTGCTGGTGTGCCCGCACGACTGAGGAATCGATCGACAGTAACTCGGCGAGATCGTCGTTCGCGTCGATGCCGCACCTTGACCGCACCACATCGAACATCCGCTGGTAGGTGCCGTCGATGGAGAACCTGTGGTGCCGTTTCCAAACCGTCTGCCATGGCCCGAATTCCTCCGGCAGGTCCCGCCACGGCGACCCCGTCCGGAATCGCCAGGCAATCCCTTCCAGTATCCGGCGGTGATCGGACAGTGGCCGGCCACGCAGGCCCTCCCGCGAAGGCATCAGCGGCGCTACCAACGCCCACAACTCATCCGAGATCACCCCAGCACGAACCACCGGCCGATCATCACCTACAACCAGAACAAACTTTTGGAGACACGCCCTAGGCGGGTGGCCGGGGGCGGCGAACGGTCAACTCGGCGTCGGGAAGGTGGAACTCGCCGAACCTGCCCGCGAGTCCCACGTTCCCCCGCCCGAGTCCTACGTTCCTGAACGTGAGTTCCACATTCGCGTGCGTCAGACGGTCGAAGATGATCTCTGTCACAGCCGTTCGAGGGGTGATCTCACTCGCAAACGGGGGAGGTTGGGCCCTTCGGCCGTGGGTTGCGTCACACGTTTTCCACGTCCGGTGATCACGAAGATCCTTTTAGTGCTGGTCTCGGGCTTATGGGCCTCCACCAGCGGTTCTTTTGGTTAGGTTTGCCTTACCCGAAACACCCCGCGACAACAATGTGAGCCACGTCCTACACTGCACCCATGCTTTGTGAACGGGTTCACAACTTCGCACGGAAGCTTGTGAACTATTTCACAAGCGGCACGTTCGCAACGGCGCGGAAAGGACGGCATCAACCGTGCTGAAGTCCCCCGGTTCCCTCGCGCAGGCTGCCTCGTCCCCGGGGCTGGAGATGTACCTGCCCCTGGTCCTCCTGTTCGTCCTCGCCGCCGCGTTCGCGGTGTTCTCCGTGCTGCTCGGTCCGCTCGTCGGGCCGAAGCGGTACAACCGGGCGAAGCAGATGGCCTACGAGTGCGGGATCGAACCGTCCCCGCAGCCGCTGGTGGGTGGCGGCCGGATGCCGGTCGCCTACTACATCACCGCGATGCTGTTCATCCTGTTCGACATCGAGATGGTCTTCCTCTACCCGTTCGCCGTGTCGGCGGACGCGCTCGGCCTGTTCGGCCTGGTGGAGATCGTCTTGTTCATCGCGACCGTCGGCTTCGCCTACGCCTACGTCTGGCGGCGTGGCGGGCTGGACTGGAACTAGGGGAGGGACGTCATGGGACTCGAAGAGCAGCTCCCCAACGGAATTTTGCTGGCCAGCCTGGAAAAACTGGTCAACTGGGCCCGCAAGAACTCGCTGTGGCCCGCCACCTTCGGGCTCGCCTGCTGCGCGATCGAGATGATGACCGTCGGCGGTTCGCGCTACGACATCGCCCGCTTCGGCATGGAGCGGTTCTCCGCGACCCCGCGCCAGGCGGACCTGATGATCGTCGCGGGCCGGGTCACGCAGAAGATGGCCCCGGTCCTGCGTCAGATCTACGACCAGATGGCCGAGCCGAAGTGGGTGCTGGCCATGGGTGTCTGCGCCTCCTCGGGCGGCATGTTCAACAACTACGCCGTCGTGCAGGGCGTCGACCACATCGTGCCGGTCGACATGTACCTGCCCGGCTGCCCGCCGCGCCCGGAAATGCTCCTCGACGCGATCCTCAAGCTGCACGCCAAGATCCAGGACGAGCCGCTGGGGCCGCGCCGCGCCGCGCTCAAGGCCGGGCACCGGACCGAGCTGATCCCGTCGTCGATCAAGTACGCGAAGAAGTGATGCGGCATGGCTGAAGAAACCCCCGAAACCGGCGGCGAGCAGTCCAGCGCCCAGCGGCCGGACACCGGACTGGAGCCACGCGGACCGCGCCCGGCGCAGCCGATCGTCGCCGGCCGCGAGCGCCGCGGCATGTTCGGCGTCCGCGACAGCGGTGACACCTCCGGCTACGGCGGCCTGCGGCTGCCCGCCTACCTGCCACCGCCCGCGGAACGGCCCTACGGCGGCTGGTTCGACGAGTTCGCCGACCAGTTCTTCGCCGCGCTGTCGGAGAACGGCGTGCCCGCCGAGTCGGTGCACCAGGTGACGGTCGACCGCGGCGAGATCACGCTGTACGTCGACCGCGAGCACCTCGTCGCGATGTGCCGCATCCTCCGCGACGACGCCGGGCTGCGGTTCGAGCTGTGCAGCTCGGTGTCCGGTGTGGACTACGGGCCGGACGTACCGCAGCGGCTGCACTCGGTGTACCACCTGACGTCGATGACCTATCGGCGGCGCATCCGGCTGGAGGTCGCGGTCGAGGTCGAGGACCCGCACCTCCCGTCCGTCGTGGAGGTCTACCCGACCGCCGACTGGCAGGAGCGCGAGGCGTACGACCTGTTCGGCATCGTCTACGACGGCCACCCGGCACTGACCCGGATCCTGATGCCGGACGACTGGGACGGTCACCCGCAGCGCAAGGACTACCCGCTCGGCGGGATCCCGGTGGAGTACAAGGGCGCGGAGATCCCGCCCCCCGATCAGCGGAGGTCGTACTCGTGAGCACCGATCGAATCGCGGAGGTCAGCACCGGTACCGACACCACGGACGCCGGCCGCGACAGCACCGACAGCACCGGTTACGCCGAATCCCGCGACACCACCGAAGGCCGCATCTACCACGTCAGCGGCGGTGACTGGGACGACGTGCTGGAGGACGCCCAGCACGACGAGCGGATCGTCATCAACATGGGCCCGCAGCACCCGTCGACGCACGGCGTGCTCCGGCTCGTGCTGGAGCTGGAGGGCGAGACCGTCACCCAGCTCCGCACGGTCATCGGTTACCTGCACACCGGCATCGAGAAGAACTGCGAGTACCGGACCTGGACCCAGGGCGTCACGTTCGTGACGCGCATGGACTACCTGTCCCCGCTGTTCAACGAGCTGGGCTACTGCCTCGGTGTGGAGAAGCTGCTCGGCATCCAGGCCCCGCCGCGCGCCGAGCTGATCCGGGTGCTGCTGTCCGAGATCAACCGGATCGGCTCGCACCTGGTCTACATCGCCACCGGCGGCATGGAACTGGGCGCCACCACCGCGATGACGTTCGGGTTCCGCGAGCGCGAAGAGGTGCTGCACCTGCTGGAGTACCTGACCGGGCTGCGCATGAACCACGCGTTCATCCGTCCCGGCGGCGTCGCGCAGGACCTGCCGGCGGACTGGAAGGAGAAGGTGAGCGAGTTCGTCAAGACGATGGACGAGCGCCTTCCCCTGTACGACAAGCTGTTCACCGGCCAGCCGATCTGGCGCAACCGGCTCAAGGGCGTCGGGTACCTGCCGGTCGACGCGTGCCTCGCGCTCGGCGTCACCGGTCCGGTGCTGCGTTCGGCGGGGCTGCCGTGGGACCTGCGCAAGATCGAGCCGTACTCGCGCTACGACGAGTTCGACTTCGACGTGCCGACGTCGACCGACGCCGACTGCTGGGGCCGCTACCTGTGCCGCGTCGAGGAGATGCACCAGTCGCTGCGGATCATCCGGCAGTGCCTCAAGAAGATCGAGCCGGGCCCGGTGATGGTGGAGGACCGCAAGATCGCGTGGCCCGCGCAGCTGTCGATCTCCAGCGACGGCATGGGCAACTCGCTCGAACACGTCCGCAAGATCATGGGCCAGTCGATGGAGTCCCTGATCCACCACTTCAAGCTGGTCACCGAGGGCTTCAAGGTCCCGGCGGGCCAGGTGTACTCGACGGTCGAGTCGCCGCGTGGCGAGCTGGGCTTCCACCTGGTTTCCGACGGCGGCACCCGGCCGGTGCGCGTGCACGTGCGGGAACCGAGTTTCGTCAACCTGCAGTCCCTGCCGGCGATGTCAGAGGGCGGCCTGGTCGCGGACGTGATCGCGGCGGTCGCGTCGGTGGACCCGGTCATGGGTGGAGTGGATCGATGACCCATATGAAGGAACTGTTCGACGCGGACACCGTGGCCAAGGCGCAGGAGCTGATGGCCCGCTACCCGCAGTCCCGCTCGGCGCTGCTGCCGATGCTGCACCTGGTCCAGTCGGTGCAGGGGTTCGTCAGCCAGGAGGGCGTGACGTTCTGCGCGGAGCAGCTGGGCCTGTCCGAGGCCGAGGTCAGCGCGGTCGTCACGTTCTACACCATGTACAAGCGCAAGCCGTGCGGCGAGCACCTGGTGAGCGTGTGCACCAACACGCTGTGCGCGGCGCTGGGTGGCGACGCGATCTACCGCACGCTGCAGGAGCACCTCGGCGAGGACGGGCAACCGTTGGCGCACGAGGAAACCGCGGGCACGCCCGGTGAGCCGGGGTCGGTGACCCTGGAGCACGCCGAGTGCCTGGCGGCCTGCGACCTCGGGCCGGTGCTGCAGGTCAACTACGAGTACTACGACAACCAGACCACGGACAGCGCGGTCGCACTCGTCGACGCGTTGCGGCGCGGCGAGAAGCCGCAGCCCTCGCGCGGCGCGCCGCTGGGCGACTTCAAGAGCGCCGAGCTGCAGCTGGCCGGGTTTTTCCCGGAGGACGAGGACCTGTACCGGTCGCAGGTGGACGGACCGTCCCAGGCGCCGGAAACCCTGATGGGCGCGCGAATCGCCGAGGAGCGGGGCTGGACCGCCCCGGTCATGGAGGACGTGCCGCTGCCGGAGGTGGAGAAGAAATGAGTGATCCGCTGACGCCGGTGCTCACCAAGCGCTGGCTCTCGCCCAACTCCTGGCGGCTGTCCACCTACGAGCAGCTGGAGGGCTACACCGCGGTGCGCAAGGCGCTGAGCGGCACGCCGGAGCAGCTCGTCCAGCTGGTCAAGGACGCCGGACTGCGCGGCCGCGGCGGCGCGGGTTTCCCGGCGGGCGTGAAGTGGTCGTTCATGCCGCCGAACGAGGACAAACCGCACTACCTGGTCATCAACGCCGACGAGGGCGAGCCGGGGACCTGCAAGGACATCCCGCTGATGATGGCCGACCCGCATTCGCTGGTCGAGGGCTGCATCATCGCCGCGTACGCGATGCGCTCGCACCACTGCTTCATCTACGTGCGCGGCGAGGCTCTGCACCCGTACCGACGGCTGTCCGCGGCGGTGCGCGAGGCGTACCGGGCCGGGTACCTGGGCAAGGACATCCTCGGCTCCGGGTTCGACCTGGACATCACCGTGCACGCCGGTGCCGGTGCGTACATCTGCGGTGAGGAAACCGCGCTGCTCGACTCGCTCGAAGGCCGCCGCGGTCAGCCGCGGCTCAAGCCGCCGTTCCCCGCGGCCGCCGGTCTCTACGCGGCGCCGACCACGGTGAACAACGTCGAGACCATCGCGAGCGTGCCGTTCATCGTCAACGCCGGGTCGTCGTGGTTCCGCAAGATGGGCCGCGAGAAGTCGCCGGGGCCGAAGATCTACTCGATCAGCGGGCACGTCGAGAAGCCCGGCCAGTACGAGGCGCCGCTGGGCACCACGCTGCGGGAGCTGCTGGAACTGTGCGGCGGCATGAAGGACGGCATCCCGCTCAAGTTCTGGACGCCGGGCGGATCGTCGACACCGATGTTCACCGCCGAGCACCTGGACATCCCGCTCGACTTCGAGGGCGCGGCCGAGGCCGGGTCGATGCTGGGAACGACAGCGGTGCAGGTGTTCAACGAGACCGTCTCGGTGCCGTGGGCCGTGATGAAGTGGACCCAGTTCTACGAGCACGAGTCCTGCGGGAAGTGCACGCCGTGCCGCGAGGGCACGTACTGGCTGGCGCAGATCCTGGAGCGGATGGTCGACGGGCGGGGCACCGCCGAGGACATCGACACCCTGCTCGACGTCTGCGACAACATCCTCGGCCGGTCGTTCTGCGCGCTCGGTGACGGCGCGGTCAGCCCGATCACCAGCGGCATCAAGTACTTCCGCGACGAATTCCTCGCCCTGTGCGAGAGCAACAAGCGTGAACTGGTGGGAGCTCAGGCATGACGATCGCACCGGAAGAACCCCGGACCGAGACGCCGGTCCCGGAAGGACACGTCAAGCTGACCATCGACGGCGAAGAGGTCATCGCGCCCAAGGGTGAGCTGTTGATCCGCACCGCCGAACGGCTCGGCACGGTGATCCCGCGGTTCTGCGACCACCCGCTGCTCGACCCGGCCGGGGCCTGCCGCCAGTGCCTCGTCGAGGTCGAGATGGGCGGGCGGCCGATGCCGAAACCGCAGGCCAGCTGCACGATGACGGTCGCAGACGGGATGGTCGTCAAAACGCAGCTGACCTCGCCGGTCGCGGACAAGGCCCAGCAGGGCGTGATGGAGCTGCTGCTCATCAACCACCCTCTGGACTGCCCGGTGTGCGACAAGGGCGGCGAGTGCCCGCTGCAGAACCAGGCGATGGCGCACGGCCGCGCCGACTCGCGGTTCCGCGACACCAAGCGCACGTTCCCGAAGCCGCTGCCGATCTCGTCGCAGGTGCTGCTCGACCGCGAACGGTGCGTGCTGTGCCAGCGCTGCACGCGGTTCTCCGCGCAGATCGCCGGTGACCCGTTCATCGACCTGCTGGAGCGCGGCGCGCACCAGCAGATCGGGACGGCGGAGACGGCGGACGTGTTCGACCTCGCCTCGCGGACGTCGTCGGGCGCGCCGTTCCAGTCGTACTTCTCCGGCAACACCATCCAGATCTGCCCGGTCGGGGCCCTGACCAGCGCGCAGTACCGATTCCGGTCGCGGCCGTTCGACCTGGTGTCCGCGCCGAGCGTGTGCGAGCACTGCTCGTCCGGCTGCGCCGAGCGCACCGACTACCGGCGCGGCAAGGTGATGCGCAAGCTCGCCGCCAACGACCCGGACGTCAACGAGGAGTGGATCTGCGACAAGGGCCGCTTCGCGTTCCGCTACGCCACGGCGGAGGACCGGATCCGGCGGCCACTGGTGCGTGACGCCTCCGGCGAGCTGCGGGAAGCACCGTGGACCGAGGCGTTGCGGATCGCCGCCGACGGGCTGGCCAAGGCCCGCGACAACCGCGGCGCGGCGGTGCTCGCGGGCGGGCGGCTGACACTGGAGGACGCCTACGCGTACGCGAAGTTCGCGCGCGTTGCATTGCATACCAACGACATCGACTTCCGCGCGCGGGCGCATTCGGCGGAGGAGCTGGACTTCCTCGCCGCGCAGGTGACGGGCACGACGCCGGACAACGGCGTCACGTTCGGCGCGATCGAGAACGCGCCCGCGGTGCTGTGCGTGGCGTTCGAGCCCGAGGAGGAGGCGCCGATCGTCTTCCTCCGCCTCCGCAAGGCCGCGCGCCGGAAGACCCGCGTGGTCCACTTGGGACAGTGGACGACGCCGTCGGTGCGCAAGACCTCCGGTGAGCTGCTGGCCTGCCTTCCCGGCAGCGAGGCAGCCGCGCTCGACGGGATCCCGGAGCACGCGGCGGACGTCGAGTCGGCGCTGGGAGCCGACGGCGCGGTCGTGCTGGTCGGCGAGCGAGCGGCGGAGGTTCCGGGCCTGTTCGCCGCGATCCGGCGACTGAGCGAACGGACCGGTGCGCGGGTCGCGTGGATCCCGCGGCGCGCGGGCGAGCGCGGCGCGCTGGAGGCCGGTGCGGCGCCGACGCTGCTCCCCGGCGGGCGGCTGGTCACCGACGCGACGGCGCGCGCCGAGGTCGAGGACGCCTGGGGCGTGAGCGTGCCCGCCGAACCGGGCCGCGACACGAACGACATCGTCGGCGCGCTCGCCGGCGGTTACCTGTCCGGCCTGGTCGTCGGCGGGGTGGATCTGGACGACCTGCCCGATCCGGCGCTGGCCAGGGAGGCGTTGTCCCGTGCGGAGTTCGTGGTGAGCCTGGAGATGCGGGCGAGCACGGTCACCGAGCACGCCGACGTCGTCCTGCCGATCGCGCCGGTGGTCGAGAAGTCCGGCAGCTTCGTCAACTGGGAGGGCCGCCGCCGCGAGTTCGACGCGACGCTCGAAGGCACCGGCGCCCTGCCGGACTGCCGGGTGCTCGACACGCTCGCCGTCGAGATGGACGCCGACCTGTTCACGCAGACCCCGGCGGCCGCGTTCGGCGACCTGTCCCGCCTCGGTGAGACGAAGTCCGTGCCGGTCCCGTTCAGCGCGTCGACCGCGCTGCGGATCCCGGTCACCGAACCCGGCCCGGGGCAGGCGCGGCTGGCGAGCTGGCGGCAGCTGCTGGACGGGGGATCGTCGCAGGTGGACGAGCCGCACCTGGCCGGGACGGCGCGGCCGGTGGTCGCGCGGGTGTCGGCGAAAACGGCGGCCGGGCTCGGTGACGAGATCACGGTCTCCACCAGCCGGGGCGCGGTGACGCTGCCGGTCGAGGTCGCCGACCTGCCCGACGACGTCGTGTGGCTGCCGGGCAACTCGGACGGCTCGCGGTTGCGCCGGGATCTCGGCGCCGGGCACGGAGCGCTCGTCAACATCGAGGGAGTGCGGCGATGACACCGTTGCTGGCACAGGCACCGGAGCAGATGACGCGTGCGGAACTGCTGGCGGACGACCCGTGGTGGCTCGTCCTCATCAAGGCCGTCGTGGTCCTGCTGATCGGGCCGCTGCTGACGATCTTCCTGATCGTGTGGGAGCGCAAGGCGATCGGCCGGATGCAGAACCGGCCCGGCCCGAACCGCGTCGGCCCCGGCGGCTACTTCCAGTCGCTCGCGGACGCGATCAAGCTGCCGTTCAAGGAGCAGGTCATCCCGGACGGCGCCGACCGGAAGGTGTACTTCCTGGCGCCGGTGCTGTCCGCGGTGCCCGCGCTGATCGCGCTGGCGGCCATCCCGTTCGGGCCCCGGGTGTCGATCTTCGGGGAACAGACCGTGCTGCAGCTGGTCGACCTGCCGGTCGGGGTGCTGGTGATCCTGGCCTGCTCGTCGGTCGGGGTGTACGGGATCGTGCTGGCCGGGTGGTCGTCGGGTTCGCCGTACCCGCTGCTGGGCGGCCTGCGCTCGGCGGCGCAGGTGATCTCCTACGAGATCGCGATGGGCCTGTCGATCGTCGGCGTGGTGCTGTACTCGCAGTCGATGGCGACCGGCGACATCGTCGACGCGCAGTCGTCCGGCTGGTACTTCTACCTGCTGCTGCCGAGCTTCCTGATCTACCTGGTGTCGATGGTGGGTGAGACGAACCGGGCGCCGTTCGACCTGCCGGAGGCCGAATCGGAGCTGGTCGGCGGGTTCCACACCGAGTACTCGTCGATGAAGTTCGCGATGTTCTTCCTCGCCGAGTACGTGAACATGGTGATCGTCTCGGCGTTCGCGACGACCCTGTTCCTTGGCGGGTGGATGTTCCCGTTCGTCGGGCTCGACTCGCCGCTGAACCAGGGCTGGCTGCCGATCATCTGGTTCCTGGTCAAGCTGTTCGCGCTGCTGTTCGGGTTCATCTGGCTGCGCGGGACGCTGCCGCGGTACCGCTACGACCAGTTCATGAAGCTGGGCTGGAAGGTGCTGGTGCCCGCCAACCTGGCGTGGATCGTGATCATCTCGGCGATCCGCGCGATCCGGAACAACGGTGGTCTCTCGACCGCGCAGATCCTGATCGGGGTGGCGGTCGTCGTGGTGGTCGCGGTCGCGATCGCGTTGCTGGTGCCGGAGAAGAAGCAGCCGGACGAGGATTCGGTGCCGGTCACCGGTGGCGGTTTCCCGTTGCCGCCGCTGGACCTGCGGGTGCCCGAGGTGCCCGAGCGGGGCGCCGGGAAGCGCCGGCGTCGCGCGGCGGTCCGTACTTCGGAGCCTGCCCAGGTGGGCGCCGGGAAGGAGGGTTCCGATGGGACTGTTTGACCCCATCAAGGGTTTCGGCGTCACCTTCGGCACGATGTTCAAGAAGGTGGCCACCGAGGAGTACCCGGAGATCGGGGCGCCCGCCGCGCCGCGCTACCACGGGAGGCACCAGCTCAACCGGCACCCGGACGGCCTGGAGAAGTGCGTCGGCTGCGAGTTGTGCGCGTGGGCCTGCCCGGCGGACGCGATCTTCGTCGAGGGCGGTGACAACACCGAGGACGCCCGGTACTCACCCGGCGAGCGGTACGGCGCGGACTACCAGATCAACTACCTGAGGTGCATCGGCTGCGGTCTGTGCGTGGAAGCCTGCCCCACCCGTTCCCTGACGATGATCAACTTCTACGAACTGGCCGACGACGACCGCCAGAACCTGATCTGGACCAAGGAGGATCTGCTCGCGCCCTTGCTGCCGGGTATGGAGCAGCCCCCGCACCCCATGCGCCTGGGCGACGACGAACAGGACTACTACGTGCACGGTCCGGAACTCGCCCGCGGCCGGGGCGTCCCGACGGGCGAGACGGTGGAAACGTCCCGCGAGGAGGCGATCCAATGACGCGCACGTCCGCGCTGCCGCGCGTGACCGAAGTTCCCCGAGGTGGCATTGGTGGCGTTCAACGCTACGAACGCCACAGTGGGGAAGCCGGGGCGCGCCGCTTCCAGGGTGCGGGGACCACCGCTGAGGAGGTGCGGTGATGGTGCTGGCACAGGCCGCGGAGGCGGTCTCCACCGGCGAGGCGATCGCGTTCTGGATCCTCGGTCCGATCGCCCTGCTGGGCGCGCTCGGACTGATCTTCGCGCGCAACGCGGTGCATTCGGCGCTCTTCCTGGCCCTCACGATGTTCTCGCTGGGCATCCTCTACATGGTCCAGCAGGCGCCGTTCCTCGGGTTCACCCAGATCATCGTCTACACCGGCGCGATCATGATGCTGTTCCTGTTCGTGTTGATGCTCGTCGGGCGGGAGAGCTCCGATTCGGTCGTCGAGGTGCTGCGCGGGCAGCGGTTGTGGGGCGGGATCCTCGGTATCGGCATCGCCGGGCTGATGGCCACCGCGCTCACCCGTGCGTTGTCCAACGTCACGCCCGCGCCCGCGCCGGACGGCACCGCGGGCGGGCTCGGCCGCATGATCTTCACCGACTTCCTGTTCCCGTTCGAGCTGACCTCGGCGCTGCTGATCACCGCCGCCCTCGGCGCGATGGTCCTGGCGTTCAACGAGAAACGCGGGCGCCGGACGCAGAAGGAACTCGTGGAGGCCCGGTTCCGCGGCGAGTACGACCGCATCTCGCCCCGGCCGGGGCCCGGCGTGTTCGCCACCTCCCATTCGGTGATGACGCCGGCGATCCTGCCCGACGGTTCGGTCGCGCCGGAGTCGCTGTCCACGATCATCGAGTCCACCCCGACGGCCCGCCTGGAGGCCGAACGCAAGCAGGTCGAGGGCACCGATCCGCAGCCCGACGCCCACGCACTGGTCGGGAAGGGTGACGACGAATGACCCCCACCTACTACCTGCTGCTGTCGGCCCTGCTGTTCGCCATCGGCGCGGTCGGCGTGCTGGTCCGGCGCAATGCCATCGTCGTGTTCATGTGCATCGAGCTGATGCTCAACGCCGTGAACCTGTCCCTGGTCACGTTCTCCCGCATCAACGGGCAGCTCGACGGCCAGGTGATGGCGTTCTTCGTGATGGTCGTCGCCGCCGCCGAGGTCGTGGTGGGCCTGGCGATCATCATGGCCATCTTCCGCACCCGCCGCTCGGCCTCGGTCGACGACACCAACCTGCTCAAGTACTGACGGAGCCCACTCCCAACGGAGGCGCTCCGCGCCGCAGAAAGGATCCGCGTGATCGCATCATCGTGGCTGCTGGTCGCGTTCCCGGCCCTCGGCGCGCTCGTCCTGCTGGCCGGGGGACGGCGCACCGACGGCTGGGGTCACCTCCTCGGGTGCGCGACGGTCATCGCGTCGTTCGTCTACGGCCTGGTGCTGTTCTTCGGCAGCGACGGCCAGGTGACCGACTCCAGGATGTTCACCTGGATCGGCGTCGGTGACCTCCAGATCGACTTCGGACTGCGGATCGACGCGCTGTCGCTCGTCTTCGTCCTGCTGATCACCGGTGTGGGCGCGTTGATCCACATCTACTCGATCGGCTACATGGCCGAAGACCGCGACCGGCGACGGTTCTTCGGGTACCTGAACCTCTTCGTGGCCTCCATGCTGGTTCTGGTGCTGGGCAACAACTTCGTGACGCTCTACCTCGGCTGGGAGGGCGTCGGCCTGGCGTCGTACCTGTTGATCGGCTGGTACTCGGACCGCCCGTCCGCGGCGACCGCGGCGAAGAAGGCGTTCCTGATGAACCGCGTCGGTGACGTCGGGCTCGCGCTCGCGATCTTCCTGATGTTCAAGTACCTCGGGACGGTCACCTACGCGGGCGTGTTCGACCGCATCGGCGACGCGCCGCCCGCCGTGATCACCGCGATCGCGATCCTGCTTCTGCTCGGCGCGTGCGGTAAGTCCGGCCAGTTCCCGCTCCAGGCGTGGCTGCCGGACGCGATGGAGGGCCCGACCCCGGTGTCGGCCCTGATCCACGCGGCCACCATGGTCACCGCGGGGGTGTACCTGGTCGCCCGCGCCAACCCGATCTACAACGAGACCGAGACCGGACGCCTGATCGTCACGCTCGTCGGCGCGGTCACGTTGCTGATCGGGTGCATCGTCGGCTGCGCCTACGACGACATCAAGAAGGTGCTCGCCTACTCGACGGTGAGCCAGATCGGTTACATGATGCTCGCCGTCGGACTCGGGCCGTTCGGCTACGCGCTCGGCATCATGCACCTCCTCACGCACGGCTTCTTCAAGGCCGGGCTGTTCCTCGGTGCGGGGTCGGTCATGCACGGCATGAACGACGAGGTCGACATGCGCAAGTTCGGTGGCCTGTACCGGCACATGCCGATCACGTTCGTCACCTTCGGGCTCGGCTACCTGGCCCTCATCGGGTTCCCCTTCCTGTCGGGCTACTTCTCCAAGGACGCGATCATCGAGGCCGCCTTCGGGCAGGAAGGCTGGCGCGGCTGGGTGTTCGGCCTCGCCGCGATGCTCGGCGCGGCACTGACCGCCTTCTACATGACCCGGCTGATGCTGCTCACCTTCTTCGGCAAGGAACGCTGGAAGGACCTGCGCACCGCCGAGGGCAAGGAGTTCCACCCGCACGAGTCGCCACCGGTGATGACCGCGCCGATGATCGTCCTGGCCATCGGCTCGCTCGGCGCCGGCGCGTTCTTCGCGCTCGGCGACCGGCTTTCCGAATGGCTCGCGCCCGCGCTGGGTGAACTCGGCGAGGCCGAGCACACCGTGATCCCGCACTCGCTCATCCCGTGGATCACGGTCGCCCTGTCCGCGCTCGGCGTGCTGGTCGCCTGGCTCGTCGTGGGGCGCCGGGACACCCCGGTCGAACGCCCGGAGAACGTGTCCGTCGTCGTCAAGGCGGCCCGCAAGGACCTCTACGGCAACGCGGTGAACGAGGCGCTGGTCGCGAAGCCGGGCATGTGGCTCACCCGCTTCTCGGTCTACCTCGACAGCCGTGGTGTGGACGGCGCGGTCAACGGCCTGGCCGCCGCGCTCGGTGGCGGGTCAGGGCGGCTGCGCAGACTGCAGACCGGTTTCGTCCGCTCCTACGCGTTGTCGATGCTGGCCGGCTCGTTCGTCCTCGTCGCCGCACTGCTGATGGTGAGGTTCTCATGACCTGGGTTCTGGCCCTGATCCTCTGGCCGCTCGTCGGTGCGTGCGTGGTCACCGGGCTGCGCCGCAACGACCGGCTCGCCGTCCTCGCCGCCGTGGTGTTCTCCCTCGTCGAGCTGGCGATGATCATCCCGACGTGGGCTGCCTACGAGCCGGCGGGCGCCCGCCTGCAGCAGACCACCTCGATGGACTGGATCCCGAGCTTCGGGGTGCACATCTCCTTCGGCATCGACGGCATCGCGCTGGTGATGATCGCCGTGATCGCGTTCCTGGTGCCGATCGTCATCGGCGCGCTGGGCACGGCGGACAAGTTGCCGCAGGACCGCAGCGCGGGTGGTTTCCTCGCGCTGATCCTGGTGCAGGAGGCTCTCACCATCGCGGTGTTCGCCGCCACCGACGTGTTCCTGTTCTACGTGCTGTTCGAGATCATGCTGATTCCGATGTACTTCCTCATCGGCGGCTACGGCGGCGCGAACCGGCAGTACGCGGCGGTGAAGTTCTTCCTGTACTCCTTCCTCGGCGGTCTGATCATGCTGGCCTCGGCGATCGGGGCCTATTCGCTCGCCGCCGACGAGCTGGGTGACGGGACCTTCGACTGGGCCACCCTGGTCACGGTGGTGCGGGACGCGCCCACGGGCACCCAGATCTGGTTGTTCCTCGGGTTCTTCCTCGCCTTCGCGATCAAGGCGCCGCTCGTGCCGTTCCACACCTGGTTGCCCGACGCGGCAGGTGAGGCGCCCATCGGGGTGGCCGTGCTGCTGGTCGGTGTGCTCGACAAGGTCGGCACGTTCGGGTTCCTGCGGTACTGCCTGCCGATGTTCCCGGAAGCCAGCAAAGCCCTGGCGCCGCTGGTGCTGGTGCTCGCCGTGATCGGCGTGCTCTACGGCTCGATCCTCGCCGCCGGGCAGCAGGACATGAAACGCTTCGTCGCGTACGTGTCGATCGCCCACTTCGGGTTCATCGCGCTGGGCATCTTCGCCTTCACCCAGCAGGCGACCGTCGGCGCGGTGACCTACATGCTCAACCACAGCCTCGCGACCGGCATGCTGATCGTGGTGCTGGGCCTGGTGATCGCCCGCGGCGGGTCCACCCGGATCTCCGACTACGGCGGCATGTTCAAGCTGACGCCACTACTGGGCGGCATGCTGCTCATCGCGGGTCTGTCCACGTTGTCCCTCCCGGGTACCAACTCGTTCGTCAGTGAGTTCCTGGTGCTGCTGGGCGCGTTCGAGACCCAGCCGGTGTACGCGATCCTCGCGACCGTCGGCATGGTGCTCGCCGCCGCCTACGTCCTGTGGCTGTACCAGCGGCTGATGACCGGCCCGGTGCGGGGGACCGCGCTGATCGGCGCGGGCGGCGGACCGGGCGCGGCCATCGCACCCGAACTGGGCGCCCGCAGGACGATCAGGGACCTCGGTGGCCGGGAGCTGGCGATCCTGGTGCCGATGGTCGTGCTGATCATCGGGCTCGGTTTCTTCCCCCAACCCGTGCTGGACACGGTGACCCCGTCGGTCGACGCGACGCTTTCCGCACTCAACGGAGGCCAGTGAAATGCTCGGGATTCTGGCCCAGCAAGGGCAAATCGCGACACCGCAGATCTCCTACGACGCGATCCTGCCGGTGTTGATCGTGCTTGGCGCGGCGTGCGTCAGCGTGTTGTTCGAGGCGTTCCTGCCCCGGCACATGCGGTGGCCGTCGCAGGTGCTGCTCAGTCTGGTGGGCCTCGCCGCCGCCGGTGTCGCGCTCGCCGTGTACGTCAGCGGTTCGCCGGTCAAGGGCCTGACCACCCTCAGCGGTGCCGTGTCGGTCGACAAGCCTGCCCTGTTTTTGTGGGGTACGCTGCTGGCGCTCGCGCTGCCCGCGATCCTGCTGATCGCGGACCGCTCGGTCGAGCCGGGCGGGGCGTTCGTCGCGCAGGCCGCGATCCGGCCGGGCACCGTGCAGGACCGGGCCCAGGCCGGGTCGACCGGGATGCAGACCGAGGTGTTCCCGCTGGCGTTGTTCGCGCTGGGCGGGATGATGACGTTCTGCGCGGCCAACGATCTGCTCACCATGTTCATCGCGCTCGAAGTGCTGAGCCTGCCGCTGTACCTGATGTGCGGTCTGGCCCGGCGTCGGCGTCTGCTGTCGCAAGAGGCGGCGGTCAAGTACTTCCTCCTCGGGGCTTTCTCGTCGGCGTTCTTCCTGTACGGGCTCGCGCTGCTCTACGGCTACGCCGGTTCGGTCAAGCTGGCCGACATCGCCAACGCCGCGGCCGGTTCGGACCGTTCGGACATGTTGTTGTTCGCGGGCATGGGCCTCCTCGTGGTCGGGTTGCTGTTCAAGGGTTCGGTCGGCCCGTTCCATACCTGGACGCCGGACGTCTACCAGGGCGCGCCGACGCCGGTCACCGGTTTCATGGCGGCCTGCACGAAGGTCGCCGCGTTCGGCGGCATCCTGCGCGTGCTGACCGTCGGGTTCGAATCGACCAGCTGGGAGTGGCGCGGCGTGCTGTGGGCCGTCGCGATCATCTCCATGGCGATCGGCGCCGTGCTCGGCCTGACCCAGACCGATGTGAAGCGCATGATCGCCTACTCGTCCATCGCGCACGCCGGTTTCCTGCTCGTCGGGACGCTCGCGATGACCGATGAGGGCCTGTCCGGAACCCTGTTCTACCTGCTGGCCTACGGCTTCACCACGCTCGCCGCGTTCGGGGTGGTCTCGCTGGTGCGCGACTCCAAGGGCGAGGCCACGCACCTGTCCGCGTGGGCCGGGCTGGCCAAACGGTCGCCCGTGCTGGCCGGGGTGTTCACGTTCCTCCTCCTCGCTCTCGCCGGGATCCCGCTGACCAGCGGGTTCGTCGGCAAGTTCGTCGTGTTCTCGGCGGCATTGCGGGACGGCATGGCACCCCTGGTGGTGATCGCGCTGGTGTTCAGCGCCGTCGCCGCGTTCTTCTACCTGCGGGTGGTCGTGCTGATGTACTTCTCCAAACCCGCCCCCGACGGCCCCGCGGTGACGGTGCCGGGGGCGTTCACCACAGCGGCGATCACGCTGGGCGTGATCATCACGCTGCTGCTCGGCATCGCCCCGGCCTTCGCACTGGACTGGGCGGGAGCGGGCGCCTTCGCCTTCTGAGGCCAGGTCACCGGGAGTGCCCTTCGCCCTGATGGGTGGAGGGCATTTTCTTATGGCGGGCGTTTCGATCGAAGTTTATGCGGGAGCGTGACTGGTGCGTCCTGTCGCTTGCCTCTTCGAAGAACGATCACCAAGCTAGCGGGATGGAGTTACGTAAGATCGCCGGTGGTTGTCCCGACGATGACTGCCCCACCGTCTATCTGTCCGACCGGGGAACAGTCGTCTTCCAGGGCAATGCCGTCACCTGCGGCATCAAGTTGGGCGCGGGGGAGCAGGCTGTCGAACTGCCGCTTGCCGTAGTGCGCGAAGCACTGCCCAAGCTGTCGGAGGCCGTCGAGTGCCGTTGAGCAACGAAGTATCAAGCGCGCTGTTTCGCGAGTTCGAGCGTTCGGCCTTCAGATTGGAGACCCTGCAGACCTACACCATCCCGCGAGACCAGGCGTCATACGGGCTGTTCCTGGCTGGCGAGCCGAAGCCCGAGGACTACAACCTCACCTGGCAAGCCTCCGTCCGGCAGCACGTTGTCGCCGGAAGAACCATGCAGCGAGCAAAGGTGGTGCGGCGGCCCTTCAGCGACTACACCCGGTACTTGTTCGCGTGGGCCATTCCGGGCAACATCGCAGCAGGTGAGGACTACCGGATCCTCGATCTCACGGATCGGGAGCTGGGCCTGCCGAGCCAGGACTTCTGGCTGTTCGACGACGAGACGGTGCTGCTCCTCAACTTCAACCCGGACGGCACCCTGCGCGACCGCGAACTCGCCGACCCGGCGGATCTCGACCTGTACCGGCGGTGGCGTGACTTGGCGCTGGCTGAAGCGGTGCCGTTCGGTGAGTATCGCGGCTGACGGAAACCGGCCCGCGAGCCCGGAGCTCGGCGCCGTACTGCAGCGGTTTCGCCGCGCGGCCGGTTTGTCGCAAGAACGGTTGGCGGCCCGTTGCGCCATGTCGCAGTCCAAGGTCAGCCGCATCGAGCGCGGCAAGGAACTGCCCAGCGTCGGGGACGTGGAACGCATGGTCAAGGCGCTCGAAGTGCCGGACGAACTGGCCGTCAGGCTGGTGACGGTCGCCCGGCGAGCGAACGTCGCCCATGTGTCCGGCCGGGCCCTTGCGGAACTGGGCTTGTGGCGTGCCCAGACCGAAATCAAACACATCATCGAGCTGTGCGGTGTCCAGCGATCGTTCCTGCCGGTGATGATCGGCGGCTTGTTCCAGACACCGGAGTATGCCCGTGCTGCCCTCACGCCGACGCTGCCGACTTCGCCGGTCCGCGACGTGGAAAAAGCAGTAGCGGCGCGGCTCGATCAGCAAACGGTGCTCGAGTACCCGACGCGACAGTTTCACGTTCTGCTGACCGAACAAGCCGTCCGGTGGAAACGGATTGGTCGACCGGGAATGGTGCGACAGTGTGAGCACCTGGTGGCGCTGGCGGAGCGGCCGAACATCCATGTGGGCGTCGTTCCGCTCACCGCTGGCGTTCCTGCGGCACCCCTGAACTCGTTCCACGTCTATGACGAACGGCTGGTCATGGTCGAGCTGTTCTCCGGTCGTGTGGACTACCGCGAGCACAAAGATGTGCAGTACCACCTCGACCTCTTCGAGTTCTTCCGTGGCTACGCGCTCACGGGTGACCGGGCGCGGGCCTTTCTGTTGTCTGCTCGGGACGAATTCATGTAAGTGCGTGACCGGTTGTGGCTTCATCGATCTTTTCCGTCCTAGCGTGGCTTTCAGTGAGAGTGCGATGTGAGGGGCAGAGGGAATGGGGCCGAAGCAGCGATGGACAACCGTGAACCGGGAGGCGCACCGGGTTTACTGGCAGGGTGGCAGATGGACGCTCCGGGCGACGCCAGGGCACAAGTACCCGTGGCGGCTCACCAATGGTGAAGGTGTGCACCAGGACATCGGAGTGGCGGATCTGGTCGCAGCCAGAGCGATGGCCGAGTTCTGGCTGGACGTCACCATGAACCACAGCTCGCTACTGTCGAGCCCGACCCGTGAAACCGCATGACGGCAACCGCTTCGGCGATGTACGACCTGGGTGACGAGCCAGGGTACGTCTACGAGCACATGGCTCATCACCTGGCCGAGCGGATCGAACGAGGTGATCTTCGGTCGGGCGCGCCACTGCCCGCTGAACGACGGTTGGCCGCCGAGTACGGGGTTTCGTTGGGCACGGCGCGCCACGCGACGCAGATACTGCGTGACTGGGGATTGGTGTTCACGGTGCGGTCCAAAGGGACGTACGTGAGTCCTCGCCGAACGGCACCCTCGTGAACTTCTCCGAGTCAGGTGCGTGCCGTCCGGAAGGATCAACCCGAGTCCGGTGCGGCCCGGCCTGATCGGAGTCTTCGCACGACCTCGCTGTAGGAGCACGTGTGGTGGTGCACTTCGCCGCAGTGGCAAGGGTTTCGGGATGCCACGCGCATCAGTTTCCGGAGGTGCCGGTGGGCGAGTCCGTGTGCTCGTGCTTCATCCAGGGCCACGCGGACGGCCTGGTTGCGGGTGCGGCGGCCGGGATGGGTTTGTTCGGTCATGGTTCGAGCATGCCCCGAAAAGGGGCGGAGTGGGAAACAGAACTGGATTCTGTGGATGGCTGGAGGCGATGTGGACAACTCCCGTGGAAAACGATTTGAGGTGCGGGTTTTGTCGGTGGGATGTGCTAAGGGAGCGGCGGCTGGGCGGACGGCTGGTGGGCCATGGGGAGATGGGAAAGCAGGGCTACGGGGCGGGCAGCAGGGGCAGGAGGTAAGGCGGCAGTCGAACGTCGACAGTGCTGGCGCGGGTTGCGCGGAGGCTGGCGGCGGGGCAGTGCGGAGGCTGGCGGCGGGGCGGAGGCAACCTGCTTGACAGCGGGGCACTGTCGGGTGCGCGGAAGGGTGCGTCGCCGGGCGGGCCGGGCCGGGTAGGTGATCCGCCGACCGGGCGTCGCGTGTCGTTCGGCGGGAGTCGGGGAGCGGCGGGCGTCGGTCAGCCGACCGGGCTTGCGTGGCGGCCGGCGGGGGCCAGCGAGCGGCTGTTGCTGATCAGCTGTGTCGCGATCTCGTCGATGCAGGCGGTGAAGTCCCGGCCCGCCGCGGCGTCTGACCGGCTCACGTTGTCGAGTACCCACAGGCGCCACGCGCCGACCAGCCGGGCGAACGTGTCGCTGCCCTGGCCGGTGAACGTGAAGTGCCCGTCGGTCTCGGTGAGGTGTCCCGCGGCGACCAGTTGACGGGCCGTCGGCTCGAAGATGCCTGCCGGGACACGGGTTTCGTCGGCGATTTCCTGCAGCGTGGCATCGCCGTCATCGACGCTGTTGCGGTAGATCCGCGCGATCATCCACGCCTGCGCGTAGCTCAGCGGAACACCCGAACGGGCCAGGATCTCCGGTCCCGGATCGGTCCGCTGCTTCGACCACACCGTCGCCACGGCCTTCTCCAGCTCCTGCCGCGAATCGCCGGAACCCGGCACCGCGAAACCCTCCCCGACACCGCTGTTGCCCGACGCCAGCGCCTTCGACGTGTCCCGCAGCGGGACCTCCTTGAGGAACAGGGCGACCAGCAGCGCGAGCAGTCCCACCGGTGATGCGATGAGGAACATCGTCTGTATCGCGTCCACATAGGACTCGGTGCTCGGCTGGGGCGGCAGGTTGCTGGCGTAGATGGTGCCGAACACCGCCACCCCGAACGAACTCCCCAGCGTCCGCAGGAAACTCACGCCGGACGTGGCCACCCCGAGGTCCTCGTAGTCGGACGTGTTCTGCACGACGATCGTGGGCACCTGCATCGTGCATCCGAGGCCGAGACCCAGTACGACCATGTACGCCGAAGTGACCCAGAAACCCGTCGAAGCGTCCAGGTGCGACAGCAGGAACAGCCCCAGCGCCAGCACGAGCGAACCCGCGATGGGAAACAGCCGGTAGCGCCCGGTGCGGCTGATCACCGTGCCGCTGACCACGGCGGTCAGGAGCATCCCGACCACGAGCGGCAGCATCCGCAACCCCGATTCGGTCGCGCTCGCGCCCTGCACCCGCTGCAGGTAGGTGGGCAGGTACGTGATGCCGCCGAGCATCGCGAACCCGACCACGAAACTCAGGATGCCCGCCACCGAGAACACCCGGCCGCGGAACAGCCGCATCGGCAGCATCGGTTCCGCGGCCCGCAGCTCCACCAGCACGAACGACACCAGCAGCACGACCGAGCCGACCGCCATCCCGATGATCACCGGCGACGCCCACGCGTACTCGGTGCCGCCCCAGCTGGTCACCAGCGTCAGGCCGGTCGAGGCCAGTGCGATGAGCACGATGCCCAGGTAGTCGATGCGCGGCTTGACCGACGCCTTCACCGTCGGCAGCGCGACCGCCGCCACGGCGATCACCAGCACCCCGAGCGGCACATTGACGTAGAACGCCCACCGCCAGCTCAGGTGGTCCACGAACAAGCCGCCGAGCAGCGGGCCCGCGACCGTCGAGACGCCGAACACCGCCCCGATCGCGCCCTGGTACTTGCCGCGTTCACGCAGTGGGACGACGTCGGCGATCACCGCCGCCGACGTCACCATCAGCCCGCCGGCGCCGAGGCCCTGCAGGGCGCGGAACGCGACGAGCATGCCCATCGAGTCCGCCCACCCGCACAGGAACGAACCGGCCAGGAACAGCACGACACTGGCCAGGAACGCGCGTTTGCGCCCGTAGAGGTCGCCGAACTTGCCGATCAGCACCGTCATGATCGTCTCGGCGAGCAGGTAGGACGTGACCACCCACGACAGGTGGTTGGCGCCGCCGAGGTCGGCCACGATCGTCGGCAGGGCGGTCGACACGATCGTCTGGTCGAGCGCGGCCAGCAGCATCCCGAGCATGATCGTCGCGACGATGGTGTTCTGGGCCCTCCTGCTGGTCACTTCGCGAACGTTAGTGCTGGTCAGGAGCACCTGTGGGGCACCTCACCCGATGGTGTGGCCGGAGCTGTCACACGCATCACCGGGACGGTTCGCAATGGGTGGGCAAGTGGCCCGGGTGCAGCCATTACGCTGGTGAGGACCGGTCGGTGGAGTGCGGAGAGGGCGGACAACGTGTCAGTGCGGCACCGGGGTAGCACGATCGAGGAGCTGCGCGCGAGCGTGGGCCTGCGGATCGCCGACGAGCAGCTGCTGCGCACGATGGCCGCTGGACTGGACGACGTCGAGGAGTTGCTGCGCGACACCGCGCGCAGCGAGGTGCAGGCCGTCCACGACGCCGCGTCGCACCTGGTCGAGGCGGGTGGCAAACGCTTCCGTCCGATGCTGACGCTGCTGGCGGGCGAGTTCGGCGAGGGCAACCACTCCGACGTCGTGATCGCCGCGGCGGCGGTCGAGCTGGTGCACCTGGCGACCCTCTACCACGACGACGTCATGGACGAGGCGACGATGCGGCGCGGCGCGCCCAGCGTGAACGCCCGCTGGACCAACAGCATCGCCATCCTCACCGGCGACTTCCTGTTCGCGCACGCGTCGCGGCTGGTGTCCGACCTGGGCACGGACGCGGCCCGGATCCTCGCCGAGACGTTCAGCGAGCTGGTCACCGGGCAGATGCGGGAGACCGTCGGCCCCGGCGAGGGTGAGGACCCGGTCGACCACTACCTGACCGTGATCGCGCAGAAGACCGGTTCGCTGATCGCCACGTCCGGCCGGTTCGGCTCGATGGTCTCCGGCGCGAAACCGGACGTGGTCACCGCGATGCAGCGGTTCGGCGACATCATCGGCACCGCGTTCCAGATCTCCGACGACATCATCGACATCGCGTCGCCGTCGCACGAGTCCGGCAAGACCCCGGGCACCGACCTGCGGGAGGGCGTGCGCACCCTGCCGATGCTGTACGCGCTGGCCGACCCGGACAGCGACCCGCGCCTGGTCGAGCTGCTGGCCGGGCCGATCACCGAAGACGACCTGGTCGAGGAGGCGCTGACCCTGCTCAGGGCCTCGACCGGCCTGGACCGCGCCATGGTCACCCTGTCGGACTACGCTCAGCGGGCGAGGACGGAGCTGGCCCCCCTGCCGGCCGGGCCCGCGCGGGACGCGTGCGAGTCGGTCGCGGACTACCTCGTCGCGCGGACACGGTAAGTACGCGCGGGGCGGGCCGCGTCATGCGCGTGCCGCTGCGGCGTCACTCACAGTGGTAACCGCGCGGTAGGAGAGGAAGGACAGCACGGATGTCCCTTTTCGGACAGGTCTGGCTGTGGAGCGCGGCGGCATTCGTGGTCGGGGTGCTGCTGACCTGGTTGTTCCTGGCACGACCGGCCCAGGCGAGAAGCCGGCACCTGGAGCGCAGGCTCCTCGCCGCGCAGAGCGCACCGGCCGCGCAGCCGACGCGAAGCTTCGACCGCGACCCGGACCCGGTGTCCGCGCCGGTCGCGAGGAAGGAGCCCGCCGTCGAGGAGGCGCTGGGCGAGGAGCACCCGGCGCCGTCGTGGCTGGAGCGGGACAGCCTGGCCGGGCGGTCGTACCAGCCGGGCTCGGAGATCGACGACGATTCGCTGTTCGCGGCCGAGGCTGAGGACGACGAACCGGAGTACCGCGGGGCCGCCGACGGTGAGTACCGCGGGGCGGGCGTGCTGGAGCCCGAGGGAGAGTACCGCGGTACCGGTGCGCTGGAGCCGGAGGCTCCGGCGGAGGCGACCACGCTGTTCAATGCCTTCGGGCGGGACCTCGGTGACACCGGCCGGGATGCCGCGTCGGAGCGCGGTTCGCTGTTCGAGCGGGACGAGGCGGCGGAGGCCGGTTCGCTGTTCGAGCGGGAGGACCAGGGGCGCGGCTCCCTGTTCGAACAGGAGCAGGCTGAGCGCAGGGCGTTCGAGCGGGGTTCGCCGGACGAGCCGCGCTCCGAGGGCGTGCACGCGGCTGGTCCGGAATCCGAGGGCGCCCAGACCGAGCAGACCTCCGTGTTCGAGGCAGGCCAGGCGGCTGAGCGGGGCTCACTGTTCGAGCGGGACCAGGCGCCGGAGCGCGGGTCGCTGTTCGACCCCGATCACGCACCCGAGCAGCCGAAGACGCCGGATGCGGCGACGCCTTTCACGCCGTTCGCGGCGCCGGAGCCGGAGCCGGAGCCGCCGGCCTACGCGTTCGGTGCGGACGAGCAGCAGCCGTCCGCCAACGACGAGGTGGCCACCGAGACCACGCAGATCCTGCCGAAGCGGCAGCCGCGCCGCTCGGCGCACGCGTTCGACCCACCGCAGCCGGTTCAGCCGTCGATGCGGACCGTCGAGCGGCGTGAGCCGACGCGGCCCGAGGAGGGTGGCCGCAGCGGGTCCCTGTTCGAGCCGGCTCCGCGGGCAGCCGATGCCCCGTCGCAGTCCCACGGGGCCGTGCCGCCGGGGCCGTTCGGGCCGGGTTCGGCGATGCCGCGGCCCGGTGGCGGGAGCCCGGCGGAGGACTTCACGGTGAAGGCGAGCGTGACGGCGCTGCGCTACTGCACCACGGACTCCCCGCAGTTCGCGCGGATGGTGGCCGAGGTGTGGTTCCGCTCGGCCGAGGACGCCGAGCGCGTCGGTTTCCGGCCGCTGTAAGCCCGGCCGCGAAGAGGTCCCGCACGGACAGCGCGGGACCTCTTTTCGTCGGTGCGGATCAGTCGACCGTCCAGGTGTCCTTGCCGGTCAGCAGCGCCTGCAGGTCGGCGGGCTTGGCCGATCGGGCCTGCTCCACCTGTGCGCGGGCGTCGTCGTCGTAGGTGGGGCGGGAGACCTGGCGGAAGATGCCGGTCGGGGTGTGGTTGAGGTTCTGGTCGCCGATCCGGGACAGCCCGAACGCGTACGCGGTGTCGGTGATCGTCGGATCGTGCACGATCAGCTCTGATTCGCCGACCTCGGCCACCTTGGCGACCTCGAACCCGCCCCACCGGTTGGGCACCACGCCGAACTCACCCTCGGAACCGAACCGCACCGGCTCACCGGCACGGAGCGGGATGATCCGCTGAGCCGCCTCGTCCTTGTCCTTGAGCACGTCGAACGCGCCGTCGTTGAAGATGGGGCAGTTCTGGTAGATCTCCACCAGCGCGGAGCCGCGGTGCCGGGCCGCGGCGGTCAGCACCTCGGTGAGGCCCTTCTTGTCGGAATCCAGGGCGCGGCCGACGAAAGTCGCCTCCGCGCCCAGCGCCAGCGAGATCGGGTTGAACGGGGTGTCCACCGAACCCATCGGTGTGGACTTGGTGACCATGCCCTGCCCGGACGTCGGCGAGTACTGGCCCTTGGTCAGACCGTAGATCCGGTTGTTGAACAGCAGGATCTTGATGTTGACGTTGCGGCGCAGCGCGTGGATCAGGTGGTTGCCGCCGATGGACAACGCGTCGCCGTCACCGGTGACCACCCACACCGACAGGTCGGGCCGCGTGGTGGCCAGGCCGGTCGCGATCGCCGGGGCGCGGCCGTGGATCGAGTGCATCCCGTAGGTGTTGAGGTAGTACGGGAACCGCGACGAGCAGCCGATGCCGGAGACGAACACGATGTTCTCGCGCTTGAGTCCCAGCGTGGGCAGGAACGACTGCACCGTGTTGAGCACGACGTAGTCGCCGCAGCCGGGGCACCAGCGGACTTCCTGGTCGGACTTGAAGTCCTTCGCCTTCTGGGTCTCGTCCGTGGTCGGGACCAAATCCAGACCACCGACCTGGGGAAGACCGAGATCCGTGGCGGTCATCGGGTCAGCGCTCCTTCGATGATGTCGGTGAAGACGTGCTGCAGTTCCTCAGCCTTGAACGGCAGGCCGGCGACCTTGGTGTAGGAGTGCACGTCCTTGAGGTACTTCGCCCGCAGCAGCCAGGCGAGCTGACCCAGGTTCATCTCCGGCACCACCACGCGGTCGTAGCGCGCCAGAACCTCGCCCAGGTTCTTCGGGAACGGGTTCAGGTGCCGCAGGTGCGCCTGCGCGATCGGCATGCCGAGCTTGCGGACGCGGCGGGCCGCGGCGCCGATCGGACCGAACGTGGAGCCCCAGCCCAGCGCCAGCACGCGCGCTTCGCCGGAAGGGTCGTCGATCTCCAGGTCGGGCACGTCGATGCCGTCGACCTTGGCCTGCCGCAACCGGACCATGTGGTCGTGGTTGTCCGGATCGTAGGAGATGTTGCCCTTGCCGTCCTGCTTCTCCAGACCGCCGATGCGGTGTTCCAGACCAGGCGTGCCGGGTACCGCCCACTCACGCGCCAGCGTCTCCGGATCCCGCATGTAGGGCCAGAACTCGCCGGACCCGTCCGTGGCGTTGGGCTGCGAGGCGAAGGTGACCGACAGGTCGGGCAACTGGGTCGCGTCGGGGATCAGCCAGGGTTCGGACCCGTTGGCGTTGGCGCCGTCGGACAGCACGATCACCGGGGTCCGGTACGTCAGCGCGATCCGCACCGCCTCCATGGCCGCCGCGAAACAGTCACCGGGGGATTGCGGCGCGATGACGGGCAGTGGCGATTCACTGTTGCGGCCGAACATCGCCTGCAGCAGGTCGGCCTGCTCGGTCTTGGTCGGCAGACCCGTCGAGGGGCCACCACGCTGCACGTCGATCACGACCAGCGGCAGTTCCAGCATCACGCCGAGTCCGATGGTCTCCGACTTCAACGCCACACCCGGCCCGGAGGTCGAGGTGACACCCAGTGCGCCGCCGTAGGAGGCGCCGAGCGCGGCGCCGATACCGGCGATCTCGTCCTCCGCCTGGAAGGTCAGCACGCCGAAGTTCTTGTGCTTGGACAGCTCGTGCAGGATGTCCGACGCCGGCGTGATCGGGTACGTGCCCAGCAGCACCGGCAGCCCGGCGCGCTGACCGGCGGCGATGATGCCGTAGGCCAGCGCGGTGTTGCCGGTGATCTGCCGGTAGGTGCCCTTGTCCAGCTTCGCCGGCGCCACCTCGTAGGTGGTCACGAACGATTCGGTGGTCTCGCCGTAGTTCCAGCCCGCGCGGAAGGCCAGGATGTTCGCCTCGGCGATGTCCGGCTTCTTGGCGAACTTCTCCCGCAGGAACGCCTCCGTACCCTCGGTGGGCCGGTGGTACATCCACGACAGGAGCCCGAGCGCGAACATGTTCTTGCAGCGCTCGGCGTCCTTCTTGCCCAGTCCGGTGCCTTCCAGTGCTCCCTGGGTGAGTGTCGACATGGCGACCCGGTGGACCTGGAACGCAGACAGCGACTCGTCTTCGAGCGGATCGGTGGCGTAGCCGACCTTGGTGAGGTTGCGCTTGGAGAACTCGTCGGTGTTGACGATGATCGTGCCGCCCGCGGGCACGTCCCGCAGGTTCGCCTTGAGCGCCGCGGGGTTCATCACGACCAGCACGTCCGGCCGGTCGCCGGGGGTGAGGATGTCGTAGTCGGCGAAGTGGACCTGGAACGACGAGACGCCCGGGATGGTGCCCTGTGGCGCCCGGATCTCGGCGGGGAAGTTCGGCAGGGTGGCCAGGTCGTTGCCGAACGCCGCGGCTTCGGAGGTGAACCGGTCGCCGGTCAGCTGCATCCCGTCACCGGAGTCACCGGCGAACCGGATGACCACGCGGTCCAGCTTGGCGACTTCGGTGGGCCGGCTCGCCGACAGCACACCGTGGCCGTTCGTGCTCGTGCTCATGGGTCAGAGAATCCCTCTCTCCCGACAGGCTGCGTCCTCGTCGACACGTGGCCGGTGGGCACACTTCCGCCGATACCTCCACCTTACTTCCTGTTTTGTGACGAGGATCGTGGGTGTGATCCCGGTTACCCGATACTGGCGGTAACAGTTACTTCCGTGTGGTGATCCTGGCCTGCACGGATGCCAGTCGTTCCGCGAAACCGGGCGAGTTCAGCGATTTCACCTGCGGCTCGATCTCGGTGTCCACGGCACGGGAATGCTCAGCCATAGTCGAGGTTTGCCGCAGGGAGAACTTCGTCGCGAGTACCACCTCGCGCGGCGCTCGGGCCGCCGGTTCCGCCAGTTCGAGAGCCGCCTCCAGCAACGTGTCGTGGTCACCGTCCACGGTGCGCAACGTCAGCCCGGCCTCCTCAGCCGCCGCCGCGTCGAGGGACTGGCCGAACAACGTCATCGCCCGCGCCCGCTGGATACCCACCGCGCGCTGCAACATCCAGGTGAATCCGCCGCCGGGGTGCAGACCCAGTTCGAGGAACCGCGGGATGAACTTCGCCCGCGGGCCCGCCAGGCGGACGTCCGCCGCGAGCGCGAGGTTCAGACCGGCGCCGACCGCCGCGCCGCCGACGGCCGCGATCGTCGGCAGCGAACACCGCGCCACCGCGAGGAAGCCCTCGTAAACCGCGCGCAGCCCCTCCTCCTGCGCGCTGCCCAGTGTCGTCAGGTCGGCCCCGGCGCAGAACGCGGGCGGAGTGCCGGTGACGACCAGCGCGTGCACGTTCTCGTCCTGCTCCGCCTCGGTGACGGCCCGTGCCAGCTCGGCGGAAAGAGCCACGGTGAGCGAATTACGCCGCTGCGGGGCGTCGACGGTGAGGACGGCGACCTTGCCCCGTCGCTCGGCCACGATGCGTTCGACCATGGTCGACATCATGTCGCGGGATCGGGCGGCCGCTCAAGGAGCCGGGACAGCACGACCGTCGACACCGTCCGGTCGATGATTTCGAGCCCGCGCAGCCGCTCCAGCGCCGTCTCCAGCTGGTGGATGTCGGCGGCACGCAGGTGCACGATCGCGTCCGCCGCGCCGGTCACCGTGTACGCGGCGACGACCTCCGGCAGCGGTTCCAGCCGGGCGCGGATGCGGGCCGGGGAGATGTTGCCACGGCAGTGGACCTCGACGAACGCCTCGGTGCCCCAGCCCAGCGCCTCCGGGTCGACGACCGCGGTGAACCCACGCAGCACGCCGGTCTCCAGCAGCCGGTCCACCCGGCGTTTGACCGCCGGTGCGGACAGCCCGACGACCTTGCCGATCTCGGCGTAGCTGGCGCGTGCGTTCGTCACGAGACACGAAACGATCTGCTGATCCAGGGTGTTCACACGCAATGTTTAGCAGGTCTGTGAGCAAGAGACAGCGATTGAGTGTCCCTGAATCGAGCCATACCGTGGAGACATGACGACACGGGTACCGACCACCCGCCGATACCTCATGTGCCCGCCCCGGTTCTTCGCCGTCGAGTACGCGATCAACCCCTGGATGGACCCGGCGCGGCCGGTCAGCGCCGAGCGCGCGCTGACGCAATGGCGCGAGCTGCGTGACACCTACCGCCGTCTCGGTCACACGGTCGAGGAGATCGAGCCGCAGCCGGGGCTCCCGGACATGGTCTTCGCCGCCAACTCGGGCACGGTCGTCGACGGCCGGGTGCTCGGCTCACGCTTCCGTGCGCCGCAGCGGGCCGCCGAGGCCGAGCACTTCCGCCGCTGGTTCGTCGAGCACGGCTACCGCGAGGTCGTCATGCCCTCGTTCGTCAACGAGGCCGAGGGCGATTTCGCCTGGACCGGCCGGATGCTGCTCGCCGGCACCGGTTTCCGCACCGACCCCGCCGCCCACGCGGAGGCGCAGGAGGTGCTCGGCGTGCCCGTCCTGTCGCTGCGGCTGACCGATCCGCGCTACTACCACCTCGACACCGCGCTGTTCGTGCTCAGCGAAGCCACCGACAGCACACCGGCGCGGATCGCGTACTACCCGGAGGCGTTTTCCGCCGGATCACGCCGGGTCCTGGCGCGCGTGTTCCCGGACGCCGTGCTCGCCACCGCGGCCGACGCGGAGTGCTTCGGGCTCAACGGGGTGTCCGACGGGCGCAACGTAGTGCTCCCGTCCGAGGCGACCGATCTGGCGGAACGGCTCGTGGTCCGCGGGTACGAACCGGTGCTCGTCGACATCTCCGAACTGCGCAAGGCCGGTGGCGGCCCGAAGTGCTGCACGCTGGAGATCCGCAAGTGAAGACGACATCTCATTTCGAGATCGGTGCCGCGCCGGGGTTCCGCGGTCTGTAACAGCCCCCGCCCGGTCTCCGAATCAGGGGCATGACCAACTGCAGGCTCTGCGGTTCCGCGAACCTCGCCAGCGTCGTCGATCTCGGTGCCACGCCGCCCTGCGAGCTGTTCCTGACCGCGGAACAACTGGACGAGTCGGAAAATACCTTTCCGTTGCACCTGCGGGTGTGCGCGGAATGCCGTCTCGCGCAGATTCCGCCGTTGATCACGCCCGAGGACACGTTCACCGAATACGCCTATTTTTCGTCGTATTCGCGGTCCTGGGTGGACCACGCGGGCAGGTTCGTCACCGGGGCGGTCGAGCGGCTGGGTCTGGACGCCCATTCGTTCGTCGTCGAGGTTGCCAGCAACGACGGGTACCTGCTCAAACACGTTGTGGCACAGGGCATTCGCTGCCTGGGTATCGAGCCGTCGGTGAACGTCGGCCAGGCCGCGCGTGACGCGGGCGTGCCGACGCTGACCGCGTTCCTCGGTCCGGAGAGCGGCGCCGGTGTACGCGAGGAGTACGGGCCCGCGAACCTGGTGGTGGCCAACAACGTCTACGCGCACATCCCGGACGTCATCGGGTTCACGAAGGGCCTGCGCGCGCTCGTCGCCGACGACGGCTGGGTGTCGATCGAGGTCCAGCACCTGCTCACGCTCATCGAGAAAACCCAGTACGACACGATCTACCACGAGCACTTCCAGTACTACACGGTGGCTTCGGCGCAACGTGCGCTCGCCTCCGGCGGACTGTCCCTTGTGGATATCGAACTACTGCCGACGCACGGCGGGTCGGTCCGGCTGTGGGCCCGGCCCGCCGAGACCGCCGGTGAGCCGAGCACGCGCGTACTCGACGTGCTGGCCCGCGAAAAAGCCGCCGGGCTGCTCGAACTTTCCGGCTACACGCAGTTCGCCGAGCGGGTCGCCAAGGTGCGCCGAGACCTGCTGCGGTTCCTCATCGACGCGGCCGACGACGGCCTCACCGTGGTCGGCTACGGCGCGCCCGGCAAGGGCAACACGCTGCTCAACCACTGCGGTATCCGGACCGACCTGCTCGCCTACACGGTCGACCGCAACCCCTACAAGCACGGCCGGTTCACGCCCGGCACCCGCATCCCCATCCTGCCGCCGGACCGCATCGCCGCGGGCCGGCCCGACTACGTCCTGGTCCTGCCGTGGAACCTGCGGGACGAACTGACCCACCAGCTGTCCTACGTCGGGGAGTGGGGCGGCAAGCTCGTCTTTCCCATCCCCAGCCTGGAAATCGTCGAGGTGAACCCATCGTGAAGGTCGTCCTGTTCTGCGGCGGGTACGGGATGCGGATGCGCAATGGCACCGCCTCCGACGTGCCCAAGCCGATGGCCATGGTCGGGCCGCGCCCCCTGATCTGGCACGTCATGCGGTACTACGCGCACTTCGGGCACACCGAATTCATCCTCTGCCTCGGCTACGGGGCGCACCACATCAAGGACTTCTTCCTCAACTACTCCGAAACCACTTCCAACGACTTCGTCCTGCGCGGCGGACGCGCGGAGCTGCTGTCCACCGACATCGCCGACTGGACCATCTCGTTCGTGCAGACCGGGATCGAGTCGCCGATCGGGGAGCGGCTGCGCCGCGTGCGCGAACACCTCGACGGCGACGAGATGTTTCTCGCCAACTACGCCGATGTGCTCACCGACGCACCACTGCCGGAGATGATCGAGCGGTTCGAACGCTCCGGGGCGGGCGCGTCGATGATGGTCGTACCGCCGCAGTCGTCGTTCCACTGCGTCGAGATGGACGAGGGCGGTCTGGTCGGTTCGATCACGGCGGTCAGCGAGATGCCGCTGTGGGAGAACGGCGGGTACTTCGTGCTGCGGCAGGATGTCTTCGACCACATCCCGGAGAACGGTGACCTGGTGGCCGATGGGTGCGCCGAACTGGCCAAGCGCGGCCGTCTCCTGGCCTACCCCTACCGCGGCTTCTGGAAGCCGACGGACACCGTGAAGGAGCGCTACGCCCTGGACGAGGCGTACACGCGCGGCGTGCGGCCGTGGGCGTTGTGGGAAAAGGACAGAGTGCCGGCGTGATCGGTCTGGTTCCCGAACGGCTGGAGCGGATCGTGGTGCTCGGCGCGCACTGCGACGACATCGCGATCGGCGCGGGCGGGACGTTGCTCACGATGAGCCGTCCCGGACTGCGCGTGGACGCACTGGTGCTCTCCGGCGGAGGCAGCGAGCGTGAGGACGAGGAACGGGCCGCGCTCACCGCTTTCTGTCCCGGTGCGGACCTCGACGTCACCGTGCTCAAGATGCCGGACGGGCGGCTGCCCGCGCACTGGGACGAGGTCAAGAACGCGCTGGAGGAGCTGCGGTCGCGCACCGATCCGGACCTGATTCTCGCGCCCCGCACCGATGACGCGCACCAGGACCACCGCGGTCTCGCCGAGCTCGTGCCGACGGCGTTCCGCGGGCACCTGACGCTCGGTTACGAGATCGTCAAGTGGGACGGCGATCTGACCACGCCGTCGGTCTACGTGCCGCTGGCCCGGGAACTCGCCGAGAAAAAGGCCGCATTGCTGCAACGGCAGTATCCCTCGCAGCGACATCGTCCTTGGTACGACCGGGAAGCCTTCCTCGGCCTCGCCCGCATCCGGGGCATCGAATGCCAGGCGCGGTACGCGGAAGCCTTCCACGTCAAGAAGATGTGTCTCCAGCTGGAGGGCTGAGCCATGCGTGTGCTGCTGACCGGGCACAAGGGGTATCTGGGCACGGTGATGGCGCCGGTGCTCACCGCCGCCGGGCACGAGGTGACCGGTCTCGACTCGGGGCTGTTCGACGACTGCGTGCTCGGCCCGGCACCGCAGGACCCGGCCGGCCACCGGGTGGACCTGCGTGACGTCACGCCCGCGCAGTTGTCCGGAGTGGACGCCGTGATCCACCTGGCCGCGCTGTCGAACGATCCGCTGGGCGCGCTCGCCCCGGAGCTGACCTACGACATCAACCACAGGGCGGCGGTCCGGCTGGCCCGTCTGGCGAAGGACGCCGGGGTGTCCCGGTTCCTGTACGCCTCGACCTGCTCGGTCTACGGCGCTTCGGGTGGTGCGGGCCTGGTGAACGAGGACGCGCCGCTGCGGCCGGTGACGCCGTACGCGGAGTCGAAGGTGCTGGTCGAGGACGATCTGCACGGCATGGCCGACGACGGTTTCAGCCCGGTCTGCCTGCGCAACGCCACCGCGTTCGGGTTCTCACCGCGGCTGCGGGCCGACATCGTGCTGAACAACCTGGTCGGGCACGCATGGCTGTCCGGTGAGGTGCTGGTGCTCTCCGACGGCACGCCGTGGCGGCCGCTGGTGCACGCCCAGGACATCGCGAAGGCGTTCGCCGCCGCGCTGGTGGCGCCGCGCGAAGCGGTGCACGACAGGGCGTTCAACATCGGTACCGAGAGCAACAACGTGACCGTCGCCGAGATCGCGCAGCAGGTCGTCGAGGCCGTGCCGGGGTCGCGGCGGCGGATCACCGGGGAGGCGGGCGCCGATCCGCGGTCCTACCGGGTCGACTTCTCCCGGTTCCGCGCCGCGGTCCCCGGCTTCACCTGCGACTGGTCGGTCAAGGACGGCGCGGTCGAGCTGATCGACGCCTACCAGCGGCACGGGCTCACGCACCGGACGTTCGAGCAGAGCTTCACGCGTCTCGCGCGGCTCGAGCACCACCGCGCGCACGGCGCGGTCGACGACACGCTGCGGTTCACCTGATGCTCACCGGAGGGGAGATGCACGCGCTGGTGGAGCGGATGTACCCGCTCTGCCGGAGCATCACCGGGGACGGCGTCCGCGCGACGCTGGACGCCATCGGCGAGCACATCCCGCTGGACCGGCACGAGGTGCCCACCGGTACGCAGGTGTTCGACTGGACGGTGCCGCAGGAGTGGAACATCCGCGACGCCTACATCGCCGACGCCGACGGCAAGCGCGTGGTCGACTTCCGGGAGTCGAACCTGCACGTCGTCGGATACAGCGTGCCGGTCGCGGCGACCATGACGCTGGCCGAGCTGCGGCCGCACCTGCACACGCTGCCGGACCATCCGTCCTGGGTGCCCTACCGCACCAGCTACTACTCGCCGACCTGGGGTTTCTGCCTCGCGCAGGAGACGCTGGACGCGCTGCCGGACGGCGAGTACGAGGTGCGCATCGACTCGACGCTCGCGGACGGGCACCTCAGCTACGGCGAGCACGTCGTACCGGGGCGGGTCGACGACGAGGTGATCGTGTCCTGCCACGTCTGCCACCCGTCACTGGCCAACGACAACCTCGCCGGGATCGCGGTCGCGGTGTCACTCGCGCAGGCCCTGGAAAACCCCTACTACACCTACCGTTTCCTGTTCATGCCCGGCACGATCGGCGCCATCACCTGGCTGGCCCGCAACCGGGTCGAGCGGATCCGGCACGGCATCGTCCTCGCGTGCGCGGGCGACCGGGGCGACCTGACGTACAAGCGGTCGAGACGCGGCGCCGCCGAGATCGACCGCGTTCTGGAGCACGCGCTGCGTGACCGTCCACATCGGATCGCCGATTTCTCACCGTACGGTTACGACGAGCGGCAGTTCTGCTCGCCCGGATTCAACCTGGGGGTCGGCTCACTCACCCGGACGCCGTACGCCGGTTACCCCGAGTACCACACCTCCGCCGACAACCCGGACTTCATCTCACCTTCGGCAATGGAAGACACACTCGTCGTGCTGCGAGAGGCGTTCGCGATTCTCGACCGCAACCGCCGCTACACGAACCTCAGCCCCTACGGCGAACCGCAACTCGGCAAGCGCGGCCTGTACGACTCCCTCGGCGGCCGCAGCGACGCCAAACAGGCCCAGATGGCGATGCTGTGGGTCCTCAACCTCGCCGACGGCGACCATGACCTGCTCGGCATCGCACAACGGTCCGGCCTCGGCTTCGAGGCGGTCGCCGCTGCGGCCACCGCGCTGCACGACGCCGGACTCGTGAAGGAGTGATCGCGTGACCCCCCGCCGCTCGACGCCCCAGCGCTCGGGGCTGCGCGCCATGGCCGGGCGGCTGTCCTGGGGGCTGGGCGACCAGGCGGTGTCGAGCATGACGAACTTCGTCGTCGGCATCTACGTGGCCCGCGAACTGGGCGTCACCGCGTTCGGCATCTTCAGCCTGGCCTGGGTCACCTACGGCGTGATGCTCAACGTGTCCCGCGGTCTCGCGACCGATCCGCTGATGGTGCGGTTCAGCGGTGTCGACGCCGCGGCGTGGCGCCCGGCGGTGGCCCGGTCGTCGTCGACCGCGCTCGCCGTCGGCGCCGCGGCGGGTCTGGTCAGCGTGTTGTCCGGCATCGTGGCCGGGGGCAGTGTCGGGCCCGCGTTCATCGCGCTCGGCGTGATCCTGCCTGCGTTGCTGCTGCAGGACAGCTGGCGGTTCGCGTTCTTCGCCTCCGGCGAGGGGCGGAAGGCGTTCGTGAACGACCTGCTGTGGGGCGTCGCGATGATCCCCGCGATGGTGCTGGCCGACCTGCACGGCAGCGTCGTCGCGTTCCTGCTGGCCTGGGGTGGCGCGGCCGCGGTCGCAGCCCTCTACGGCTACCGCCAGACCGGGTTGCGGCCGGGTGTCGCCGGAGTGCGGAGGTGGCTGCACGACCAGCGCGACCTCGGCCCTCGCTACCTCGTCGAGAACGTCAGCAACAGCGGCGGGTCGCAGATCCGGATGTACGGGCTGGGCGCGATCGCCGGGGTCGCGGCCGTCGGTACCGTGCGCGGCGGTGAACTGCTGCTCGGGCCGTTCCTGGCCGTCCTGATGGGACTCGCGTTCGTCGCGGTGCCCGAGGCCGCGCGGGTGGTGCGGCGCAACGTCCGCAGGCTGACCACGTTCTGCCTGGTGCTCGGCGGCAGCCAGGCGCTCGGCGCGCTGTTGTGGGGCGGTGCGCTGCTGGTGCTCCTCAACGACCGGCTCGGTGAGTGGGTGCTCGGCGACGTCTGGCACACCGCGCAGGCGATGATCATCCCGGCCACGCTGTCCGTCTTCAACGCAAGTCTCATCGGCGGTGCCGCGTCCGGCCTGCGGGCGCTGGGCGCGGCCAAGCGCAGCATGCGCTGCCAGCTCATCGCGTCCGCGCTCTACGTCGTCGGCGGGCTGTCCGGTGCCGCGATCGGCGGGGCCGTCGGGTCCGGCTGGGGCGTCGCGTGCGCCACGTTCGCCGGTGCGTTCGTCTGGTGGAGCCAGTTGCACGTCGCCGTCCGCGAGTACGTTCCCGAGGAAGCGAGGACCCCATGACGAACGCACCGAGGTTGAGCATCGGCCTGCCGGTCTACAACGGGGAGAACTACGTCGCCGAAGCGATCGACAACCTGCTCGCGCAGACCTTCACCGACTTCGAGCTGGTCATCTCCGACAACGCCTCCACCGACGGCACCCGGGAGATCTGCGAGAAGTACGCGGCGAAGGACGAGCGGATCCGCTACCTGCGACAGCCGTGCAACATCGGCGCCGCGCCCAACCACAACTTCGTCGTGCAGGCGTCGCGCGGCGAGTTCTTCAAGTGGGCCGCGCACGACGACCTGTTCGCGCCCGAGCTGCTGGAGAAGTGCGTGCGGGCGCTCGACGAACACCCGGAAGCCGTGCTCGCGCACTCGCACATGGCGATCGTGGACGAGCGCGGTGAGATCCTGGAGAACTACGACTACACGCTGGACACGGATTCGCCGGACACCGCGAAACGGTTCCGCAGCCTCATGTTCGTCGAGGGCGGCGACGACTTCTACGGCGTCATCCGCACCTCGGTGATGCGCCGGATCGCCCCGCACGACAGCTACCACAACGCGGGCCGCAAGCTCGTCGGCGAGCTGGCCCTGTACGGGACGTTCGTGCAGGTCCCCGAGGTCATGTTCTTCCGGCGCGAGCACCCCGGCCGCGGCGACAACCTGGGTTCGGTGCAGAAGGTGTGCGCGAACCTCGACCCGCGCCGCCAGGGCCAGTCGACGGCGCGGTTGTTCGCCGCCTACCTCGCCGGGTACCTCGTCGCGATCCGGCGGGCGCCGTTGTCGTCGGGCGAGCGGCGGCGCTGCTACGGCGTCATCGCCGAGTGGCTGGGCGGCAAGCCCCTGCGGAAGGCGGGGCTGATCACGTGACGCGGATCGGGTTCTTCGGCATCCTCGGTTCGGGCAACCTGGGCAACGACGGCTCGCTCGACGCCGTGATCAGGTGGGTGCGAGAGCGATACCCCGACGCGCAGCTGGGTTTCCTCGCGATGGGCCCGGAGCGGCTCACCGCGCGTTATGGTGCGCCGGCCACGCACCTGCAGTGGTACGAGCCGCACGCGGGCGACGCCACCGGTCTGCGGGCGGCCGGGCTCAAGGTGCTCGGCAAGCTGCTGGACCCGTTCCGGACCTGGGCCTGGGTGCGGAAGTACGACGTGGTGATCGTGCCGGGCATGGGCGTGCTGGAGGCGACGCTGCCGCTGCGGCCGTGGGCGCTGCCGTATTCGTTGCTCCTGCTCGGCGCCACGGCCCGGCTGACCGGTACGAAGGTCGCACTGGTCAGCGTCGGGTCGGACGTGGTGCGCAAGCGGGCGACCCGCTGGGTGATCACGCGCGCGGCGCGGCTGGCGCACTACCGGTCCTACCGCGACGAACACTCGCGTGAGGCGATGCGGCGGATGGGCGTGGACGTGGGTGCCGACGAGGTCTTCCCGGACCTCGCGTTCGGGCTCGCCGATCCCGAGTCGCGGCCCGCGACCGGTGCGGTCGGCGTCGGGGTGATGGCCTTCCACGGCGGCAACGACGACCGTGCCCGCGCGGACGAGATCAACCGCGCCTACCTGGCCGCGGTGAAGCGGTTCGTGCGCCTGCTGGCCGACGAGGGTCGCCCGGTCCGGTTGTTCACCGGCGATGTGGCCGACGACGAGGTGATCACGGAGATCCTCGCGGCCGTCCCCGGCGCGGACATCGTGGCGGAACCGCTGACCTCGCTGGACGATCTGATGCGGCAGATGGCCGCCGTCGATGTCGTCGTCGCCACCCGGTACCACAACGTGCTGTGCGCGTTGAAGACCGCGAAGCCGACGCTGTCGCTGGGCTACGCGCGCAAGAACGACGTCCTGATGGAGACGATGGGGCTCGGCGGGTTCTGCCAGTCCGCGCGGGAACCCGATTTCGGCCGGCTGATCGAGCAGTTCCGCGAGTTGGAGGACCGGCGCGAGGAACTGATCGCTGTCCTGAAAGAGCGAAATCGGGTGATTCGCGAGCGCCTGGAGCGCCAGTTCGCCACACTGTCCGAAACGGTCATCGAGAGGAGCAAGGCATGAAAGCCGTTCCGGTTCCCGCCATCGCCGGGGCGTGGCTGTTCGAACCGGCCCCGCACGTCGACGAGCGCGGGTTCTTCTCCCGCACGTTCGACCGCGAGGTGACGGCGTCGGTCGGCATCGACCCGGACGGGTTCGCGCAGGACAGCCTGTCCCGGTCACGCAAGGGCGTGATCCGCGGCATGCACCTGCGCTCCGGTGCCGGGGAGTCCAAACTGGTCCGCTGCTCCTTCGGCGAGGTGTTCGACGTCGTGGTGGACCTGCGGCCGGATTCGCCGACGTTCCGCAACGTCGAGTACTTCCGGCTCTCCGGCGAAACCCAGGTCACCGTGTACGTGCCGGCCGGCTGCGCGCACGGTTTCCAGGCACTGACCGACCCCGCCGACGTGTCCTACCGCATCGACCGGCCGCACGACCCGTCCGAGGACGTCGCGATCGCCTTCGACGACCCGGAGCTGGCCATCCCGTGGCCGCTGCCGGTGACCCTGACCTCCGAGCGGGACCGGCGCGCCCCGTCACTCGGCGAAGTTTTGAGAACTCTGAGGTGACAGTCATGGACGCGCAGACCCTGCCCCGGTCCGTCGAAGCCAACGAGCGCCTGCACGCGCTCGTGCCCGGCGGCGCGCACACCTACGCCAAGGGTGAGGACCAGTACCCCGAGGGCCTCGCGCCGGTCATCTCGCACGGGCGCGGCGCGCACGTGTGGGATCTGGACGGGCACTCCTACGTCGAGTACGGGTCGGGTCTGCGGTCCGTGAGCCTCGGTCACGGCCATCCGCGCGTCGTCGAGGCGGTGCGGCGCGAACTGGACCGGGGCACGAACTTCGTGCGTCCGTGCATCGTCGAGCTGGCCGCCGCGGAGAAGTTCCTGGCCACCGTGCCGACCGCGGAGATGGTCAAGTTCGCCAAGAACGGCTCCGACGTCACCACGGCGGCCGTGCGGCTCGCGCGTGCGGCGACCGGCCGGCGGGTGGTCGCGATCTGCGGTGACCAGCCGTTCTTCTCCACCGACGACTGGTTCATCGGCACCACCGGCATGCCCGCCGGTATCCCGGGCGAGATCACCGGGCTGACCGTGCGCTTCCCCTACGGCGACCTGGCCGCGACCGAGGACGTGCTGCGGCGACACGACGTCGCGTGCCTGATCCTGGAGGCCGCGTCCGCGGTCGAGCCGCCCCCGGGTTACCTCGCCGGACTGCGCGAACTGGCCGACCGCTACGGTACGGTCCTGGTGTTCGACGAGATGATCACCGGTTTCCGCTGGTCGGAGGCCGGTGCGCAGGGTTGCTACGGGGTGACGCCGGACCTGTCGACGTTCGGCAAGGCGCTCGGCAACGGCTTCGCGGTGTCCGCGCTCGCGGGCAAGCGGGAGCTGATGGAGCTGGGCGGGCTGCGGCACTCGCGGGAGCGCGTGTTCCTGCTGTCGACCACGCACGGTGCCGAAACGCACTCGCTTGCCGCCGCGATGGCCGTGATGGACACCTACGTCGAGGAGGGCGTCGCCGCGCGGCTGCACGCGCTCGGCGAACGGCTGGCCTCCGGCGTGCGGGACGTCGCCGCGGCGATGGGCGTCGGCGAGCACGTCGTCGTGCGCGGGCGGGCGAGCAACCTGGTCTTCGGCACACTCGACACGGAGTTCCGGCCGTCCCAGCCGTACCGGACGTTGTTCCTGCGGCAGCTGATCGCCGGCGGGGTGCTCGGACCGTCCTTCGTGGTCAGCAGTGCGCTGACCGAGGCCGACATCGACCGCACGGTGGACGTGGTGGCCCAAGCGTGCGCGGTCTACCGCAAGGCGCTGGACGTCGAGGACCCCGCGCCGTGGATCGGCGGTCGTGCGGTCAAGCCGGTGTTCCGCCCCTACGCGTGACGCGGTCGATTCCCGCCGCCACGGCAGGCACGACGGCGAGGGCGACGCAGAAGCCGCCGAACGTGTCGCTCGGGTAGTGCACGACCATGCCGAACTGCGCCCACGCCTCGACGGCACCCGCGGTGGCCGCGGCGTAGAGCACCGCGGCGGTTCCGGCGCGCGGGCCCAGTCCGATGCGGTCGGCGAGGACGAACGCGAACACCAGCGCCATCGCGGTCACGACGGCCGTGTGCCCACTCGGAAACGACAGGTGTGGACCGTTGATCGTGCGCCCTGCCACGGGTTTCAGCAGCGTCGTCACCGCGACCGACAGGCCCGGCCCGAGGATCGCCAGCAGCGCGGAACGCCGGTGCCCGAGAACCAGGCAGATCGCGATCGACGCGGACACCAGCAGCCCGGCGCCGACCGGTTCACCGGCGAAGTCGACGATCTGCGCCAGAAGCCATTGCTGGGACGGGTAAGGGATGGCGCCGCCGGACGCCTCCAGCGCCCACCGGTCGAACGCGCTTGCGGTGCTTCCGCGGTACAGCAGGACACCGAGCACGACGACCGCCGCGGCGGCGGGCCAACCCAGGATCAGCATCGGCCGCCGCATGGCATCCGGCAGAGCGTTCCGTTCGGGCAGGACGGCGATGGTCACCGTTGGGAGTCGGTGCGCCGCGTGGGTTCGTTTCGCCGTAACGCGCCGGTGATCATCGGCGACTCGGGTATGAAGCCGCCAGCTCCAGGAGGGCCGCCATGCGCGTTCGGGCATCCGACATCTCGGCTCGCACCATCGGTGACGAGACGATCGTGCTGAGCCTGTCGACGTCGAGGTACTTCACGATCACCGGGGTCGGGACCCGGCTGTTCGAGTTGCTCGCCGAGGACCGGTCGCTCGACGACCTGGTGACGGCGATCGTGGACGAGTACGAGATCGACGCGGACACCGCGCGTCGTGACGTCGAAGCGTTCCTCGGCAGTCTCCGCGATGCTGAGCTACTCCACTGACACGCGGCTGTCCGGAGTGGACATCGCGCTCGGCTGTCCCTCCGGTGCCGCGCCGTTTCCGGCCGGTGCGGTCACGGACCCGGTGCGAGCGCTCCGAGAGGCGTTGCGGCCCGCGTTGACGCGCGAGCCTTGTGTGATCGCCTTTTCCGGTGGGCGGGATTCGTCGGTGCTGCTCGCGGTGGCCATGGATCTCGCAGCGCGCGAAGGGCTCGCGCCGCCGATCGCGCTGACGTTCCGGTATCCCGGCGACGCCGCCGCGAACGAGTCGGCGTGGCAGGAAGCGGTGATCCGGCACCTGCGCGTGGAGACCTGGGTTCGCAGGGACGTCCGGGACGAGCTGGACGTCATCGGACCGCTGGTCGCACCGGTACTGCTCGACCGGCGGAGCCCGGTCTACCCGGCGGCGCTGGGCAACACGCTGCTGCTCGCGGCGCACGCGCCGGGCGGGAGCCCGGTCACCGGGAACGCGGGGGACGAGGTGCTGGGCGGGCACCGGCTCGGGACGCTGCGGGCGGTGGCGCGCCGTCGTGGACGGGGGTTGACCCGGGCAGACTGGGGCCAGTTCGCACTGTGCATGGCGCCCGGGGCCGCGCGCCGGGTGGTGGCCCGCCGCGCGGCTCCGATGCCGTGGCTGCGGCCGGAACTGCGGCGCGCGGTGTGGCGGGAGACGGCGGAGCGGCCGATGAGCTGGCGCGCGAGTGTTCGCTCGGCGCTGGCCACGCGGGCTTTCGCGCTGGGCTTCGCGACGCGAGCCGCTGTGGTGGCGGGGTACGGCTGCCGCCTGGTGGAGCCGTGCGCGGACCCGTCGTTCGTGGCCTCCCACGCCGCCGCGCCGCCCATGACCCGAGCCGCCGGGACGCGGCTGGTGGCGGACGGGCTGCTGCCGGATGCGGTGCTGGCGCGGCGGGACAAGCCGAGGTTCAACGCTTCGCGGTTCGGGGCGCGATCGCGGGATTTCGCGCTCGGCTGGGACGGCTCCGGGGCGGACTCCTCACTGGTGGACCCGGACGCGTTGCGGGACGCGTGGTTGTCCGTCGAACCGCCGGCGTCGACGGCGATGCTGCTGCAGCAGGCATGGCTGGCCGGGAGGGAGAACCGGTGAGGCGGCGGGTACGGCTGGCCCGGGAGGTGCTGCGGGCGCTTCCGGCGATGGTGCGGATCGAGTTCCTGCTGCGCAGGCGCGACCTCCGGGAGACGTGCCGCCACCTCGGGGTGCGGTGCGATTTGACCAGCACGGCCGGCGCGACGTCGCTCGCCGTGTTGCCGCGGTACACCCGCGCGCCGATCCAGGCTTCGTACTTCGTGGTGTCGCGGTGGCCTGCCGGAGACACGTGCCTGCGGCAGTGCCTGCTGATCGGGCACCGGCTGCGCGAGCTGTCACCGGTGCTGCGGATCGGGGTGCGGCGCGAGGCGGACGGGGCCTTCTCGGCCCACTCGTGGCTGGAGATCGACGGCGGCGCGCTCGATCCCACGGCGGAGCGGTACGCGGTACTCGGATCGGCGAGGTGACCACGATGGACTTCACGTACCAGGCGCACGGCCTGACCATCTGGAGCGACGTCGAACTGGCGCTGCCCCAGGGTGACGGCGGCGAGCCGGATCTGGTGCTGCGGCGGGGCGCGGACCGCGCGGTGCCGGATTCGGCGTTGGCCGGGCGGCGCCGGGCCGAGCTGGCCAAGGCGGATGGCCGGGTGTTCTTCACCCTCGCCACGTCGTCCGACGGGACCGTGCTGCGGTATCCGGGGTTGTGCGACTTCGTGGGCGATCCGTTGCTGCGTGAGGTGACGTACTTCCTGGATCCTTCCGCCGATCACGGGTTGCTGACCGTGCTGGCGACCGGTGCGCTCTTGGCGGTCCATCTGACGTTGAACTCGCATCTGGTGCTGCATGCGAGTGCCGTTCGAGTCGGCTCGCGGGCGTTGGCCTTCGTGGGGGCTTCGGGGATGGGGAAGTCGACTCTGGCGGCTGCCTTCTGCGGGCGGGGCTGTTCGTTGGTCGCTGATGACGTGCTGCGGGTGGATCCGGATGGGACGGTGTATCCCGGCAGTACCGAGAACCGGTTGCGGATGGGGGCGCGGTTGCTGGCTGATGCCGCGCCGGCGTCCGATGTGCGGGCGACTGCGGATGGGCGGTTGGCGTTGCGGTCTTCGGTGGCTGCGGGCGCGTTGCCGTTGGCGGGTTGCGTGATACCGCGACCCAGCCGGGATGCGGAGCGGGTGTCCGTGGAGCGGTTGGCGGGGGCGCGGGCGTTCGTGCGGATGAGCCAGTTTCCGCGAGTGCTGGGGTGGCGGGATCCCGTGGTGATGGATCTGGCGTTTCAGTGGTTGGCGGATCTGGTGCAGCGGGTGCCTGTGTACGAGGCGGTGGTGCCCTGGGGGCCGCCGTTTTCGGGAGCGGTGCTGGATGAGTTGCTGACGGCTGTCTCGGGGTAGGCGCTGTACCCGATCTTTCAGTGTCCTTGGCGTCCAAGCTGGCCGGGGATCGGGTTGCGGGAGGGGGGTGGGACCCTCGCGTTGGCGGATGGTGGTGGCGAGCGCGGGGTCCGCGTGCGTGAGTGGGGGACTCGGCGCGCGGGAAGGTGGGACTCGCCGGGAGCCTCCGCGAGTCCCACCTTCCCGCGCGCGAGTTCTGGGTGCCCGCGCGCGAAGTCCGCGTTCCGTGTGGGAGACGGTCATCGGTAGGCGGCGGATTGCAGGCGGTACAGCTCGGCGTATTGGCCTGCTCGTGCCATCAGTTCGTCGTGTGTGCCGCACTCCACGACACGTCCGTCGTCGAGGACGTAGATTCGGTCGGCCATCCGGGTGCTCGAGAAGCGGTGCGAGATGAGCAGTGCGGAACGTCCGCCGAGCATTGCCCGCACGTCGGTGAACAGCTCGTGCTCGGCGCGCGGGTCGAGTGCGGCGGCGGGCTCGTCCAGCACCACCAGCGAGGTGTCCCGGTACAGGGCACGCGCCAGTGCCACGCGCTGCCATTGTCCGCCGGACAGGTCGGAACCCTCGTCCAGGTCGCGGCCCAGCATCGTGTCCAGCCCGTGCGGCAGGTCCCGCGTCACGCCCAGCACTCCCGCGCGCCGCGCCGCGTCGAGGACCTGGTCTTCGCTGCCGGGACGGTCGCCGTCGCTGATCGTGATGTTCTCGCGCAGCGTCATCTGGTAGCGCACGAAATCCTGGAAGATCACGGTGACCGAGGCACGCACGTCGGCCGCCGTCAGGTCCGCGTCGTCCCACCGACGGGTGCCCAGGTCCGGGTCGTACAGGCCGGCGACGATCTTGGCCAGCGTGGTCTTCCCCGAACCGTTCTCGCCGACCAGTGCGACGACCTCGCCCGCGCCGATCTCGACGTCCACCGAGTCCACCGCCGGCCGCTCCTGCTCGGGGTAGCGGAAACTGATGTCCCGCAACACGAGCCCCCGCGTCAACGGGCGCTTCTCCCCGGCGGGCAACGGACGCGGGGCCGACGTGGTGAACCGTTCCAGATCCTCGAGGAACGGCGCCGATTCGAGCAGGCCACCCACCGACGTGAACAGCGTGCCGAGCTGGCCGCTCAGCAACCGGACGGCGATCGCCGCCGCGCCCGCCGCGGGCAGATCGATGCGGCCACCACGCACGAGTCCGACGATCGCGAGCAAAGCCACCGTCAGCGACACCGCGACCCCGACCGTCGTGAGCGCGGCGATCACCTGGCGGCGCCGGACCTGCTGCCGCACCGCTACGTTGATGGTGTCGTTCAGCTCGCCGTGCCGGACCCGCAACGGTTTCGTCGAGTGGAACGCCCGCAGCTCCGCCGCGTACGGGCGCTGGGTCAGCAGCTGCCGCAGGTAGTTCCGACGGCGGAACAGCGGAGTCATCCGGTGCGCGAACGCGAACTCGGTGCGGCTCGCCCAGCGCGCGAGCAGTACCGCGGGCACCCCGGCGGCCAGCAGGATCGGCACCAGCAACGGCTCGACCCCGATCAGTACCGCCGACATGGTGACCACCCCGAGCAGGCTGCCGGTCAGCCCGAGCAGTGCCGTGGTCACCGCGAACGGCCGGGTGAGCGCGTTCTGCTGCACGCGTTCGAGTGAGGTCGCGAACCCGGACGACTCGTAGGTCACCAGGTCGGCACGGGCCGTGGTGTCCAGCACCCTGTCCCAGACCCGCTGCGACACGCGTTCGCCGAGCAGCCGGTGCTGTTGCGTCTGCAACGCACTGACCGAACCGGACAGTGCGGTCATGAAGGCGAGCGCGAGCAACGAAACGGTGAGCCCGAAGCGGGCTCTTTCCGGCTGCAGCAACGCGTCGAAAGCGAGCTTGCTGGCCGCGACCACCCCGAGCGCGCCGACGGCGCCGATGAGCTGGTAGACCGCGGCGGTGACGGTGCCGAACCGGTCGGCGGCCGCGACCTCACGCGTCGCGGCCGCGATCAGCCGCGGTGTGACCACCGAAGCCCGCACGATCCGCCTGATCCCCACCGATGAAGCGTACCTGGCGGAAAGCGTGTTCCAGCGCGTCGAGAGGAATTATCGCGGTACCGGTTGGGCAACTTCATCAGCACACTCGCCGAGCGGTCGTAACGGCCTGACGCATTCGGGCGAATCCACGGTGAGGTCTTCGGCTTCCCGTTCGTCGCCGAGCAACGGAAAGGAGTGACATGAAGAAAGAATATGCCGCGTCCCGCATCGACGACGTGGGCTCGTTGTCCGAGCGCACCCTGGGTCAGTCGACCGGGAGCAGGCTGGACGCGGATTTCGCCGCGGGCCCGATTTCGGTGACCTGATGTTCTCCTGGCCGAGATTTTCCTGTTCCCCCGGAAAGCGGGGGGAGGTGAACACATGCGCGAGCCATATGCCATCCCGGAAATCACGCTCCTGGGCTCGGTGACGGATCTGACCCAGGCGAACCTGTTCGGTCAGAAACCGGACAGCCTGACCTGGCTGGTGCCGATCCTCGGCGACAACAACGACTACTCGTGACGATCCACCGGTCACGGAGCCGGTGATGCCGCCGGCTCCGTGACCGCCGGGGGAGAAGGTGAGCACCTCGTGCCGCTGTACACAATGGACCCGCTGGAGATCGCGGGCGGGTGGATCAACGGGTACGACCTCATCCCGTTGCCGCCCGGCGTCCCTGGTGAGCCGCGGCGCGTGCTCGACCGGATCCTGCTCGCGCACCTGACGCGGACGCCGTGCCTGGTCGCGTTTTCCGGTGGGCGTGACTCGTCGTCACTGCTGGCAGCGGCCGTCGGCCTCGCCCGGCGTGCGGGATTGCCGCTGCCACTGCCGATCACCCTGCGCTACCCGGACGCGCCGGAGTCGGACGAAACCGCGTGGCAGGACGCGGTGCTGGCGCACCTCGGGATCACCGAACGCATCATCCTGACGGTGCGCGACGAGCACGACGCCGTGGGCTCGATCGCGACCGCGGTGTTGCGGCGGCACGGTCTGGTGTGGCCACCGAACTTCACCCCGACGTGGCGGATGATGGACGCGGCGCGCGGCGGAGTACTGCTGACCGGCGAGGGCGGGGACGAGGTGTTCGGGCTCAAGCGCATCACGCCGCTGACGAAGGTGCTCAAGGCGCGTGGCCGTGTGCGCCCCCGGGTGTACCCGGACGTGGCGCGCGCACTCGTCCCGGCGGCCGTCCGAAGACGGGCGGCGCTGCGCAACCGGTACCGGCGCCCGTGGTTGCGCGCCGCGGCGGACGAGATCCTGGCGGAGCGGGACGCGGCCGACGCGGCCGCGTACGCCCTGCATGCGGGCCGTCACGCCTGGCAGTTCACCACCCGTCGCTGCGCGCTGGTGGCGTACCGGACGATGCGGGCGCTGGGGTCCGAACTGGACTGCCGCTACGTGCAGACCTTCGCCGAGCCGGACTTCGTGGCGGCGATGGCGCGGGCCGCCGGCTTCTGGGGGTGGAGCGGCCGCACCGCGACGATGCGCGACGTGTTCGGTGACCTGTTGCCGCGCGAGATCCTGGAACGCGGCACGAAAGCGACCTTCACCGGTGCCGTGTTCACCGAACGCACCCGCGCGTTCGCGCGGACGTGGACCGGCCGGGGCGTGGATCCGGAGCTGGTGGATCCGGAGGCGCTGCGGGACAACTGGCTTTCGCCGGAACCGCACGCGCCGTCGATGACCCTCCTGCAGCAGGCGTGGCTCGCCTCGGCCTGAGCCGGGGCAGGGCTACCTGACTGGCGTGCCTTTGCGTACCTCGCGCAGGGCGTAGGTGAATCGCCGCAGGGGGGAGCGGTGCCGGTCCGCCGTGTATTGCGCGTCGGGGAACACCAGGGCCCTCAGGTAGCTCGGCTTGTCCCGCCAGGGAAGCACCTTCAGCGTTGCCACGGCTTGCGCCGTGAAGGTCTTCCCGGCGTGGGTGTGCAGTGCCAGCCACGACTCCTCCCGTGCGCTGGGTACGTACGCCACCGCCCACCGGGCCAGTGGGCCGGGCACCTTGATACCCAGCAGCCGCACCGTGTCCGCCACCGCAGCGGCGACGACGGCTTCGGCGCCCCACGACGCGGCGAGCCGCAGCACCGCGGAGCTGTCGCGGTCGAGCCTGCGCAACATCTCCGCCACGTCCCGCAGCGACCCGAGCCGCAGGGGCCAGTCGCCGAGCGCGGCGTGGTAGCACGCGTGCATGAAGCGGTTCGGCAGCGACAGCGCGAGCACCTGACGACCCGCGACGGTGAACGACTGCCCCGAATCCCACACCGCGTCGAGGTCCACCATCCGGCCCCACGGACCCAGCACGAACGTCCGGTGCAGGTCCAGCTCGTACCCGGCGGGCGGGCGCAGCGTCATGCCCTTGTCGAACCGCCGGTCGAAACCCGGCCGCGGCTCGGCCAGGGTGCGTTCGAACCCGGCGGTGCCCAGCACCTCGACGGTCCGCTCGATGTCGTCCGCGCGCACCAGCACGTCCAGGTCGTTGAACGACCGCAACGCCGGGTCCGGGTAGTCCAGGTGCGCCACCGCGGCGCCCTTGAGCAGGCGCGACTCGATGCCGGCGCCCTCCAGCAGGTCGAGCACCCGCAGCAGTTCGCGCTCCAGCGCCAGCACCCGCATCTGGTTCCGGGCGTGCGCGGACTTGACCGACTCCGCCTGCTCACCGGTCGCCGCGAACGCGCCGGCGGCGATCGCCGCCATCAACAGGCCCGTCATCCGGTGCTTGCGCGCCGCGGCGAGCACCGCGTCCCACTCCGCGGACGGCAACGGTTCGGCCGGGAACGCCCGGTCGGCGCCCGGCAGCCGGTACGCCGCCACGGCGAGCAATGCCGCCGGGTATTCGGATTCCGCGCACAGTTCGCGTCCCATGGGAACCTCCGCTCATCCGTGCGGGCGGCCGTCGAACGTGCTGCCCGCGTCCTGCCGGTAGGGCGCCGAAGTCCAGTCCGCCGCCGTCACCGTCGTGCTCATGTCCGGAACCGTGAACCGCCAGGGGCCGAGGTAGGTGTTGTCGTGCCACCGGTTGCCTGCGGAGAACACGATGTGCTGCTGGATCACGTCGCCCTGGTAGGGTGACCACTCCGGTGAGCTGCCGTAGTTCGAGAGCAACGCCATCCGGCCGCAGAACTCCACCGGGCAGCCGCCGTCGACCGCGGCCGGGTCGAAAGTGAACGTGTTGCCGTGGACGTCCAGGTCCGAGGTCCACCACCGGCAGTCGGTGAACAGCGGCTCGCGGGTGATCGCCGGGGGTGAGCACACAGCGGTGTTTTCCGGTCCGACCAGGAGCGTGCAGTCCGATGTCGTGGACGCCGTGGAGTTGCAGAACCGGTCCGCGTTCGCCCACGCGACGACCCCGCCCCAGTTGTTTTCCAGCAGGTTGCCGGTGACCTCGATCTTCGCGGTCCGCGCGGGCACGCGCGCGTCGCCGTCGGTCTCGGACAGGTAGATCGCACCTGCCGGGAACGGGTCGCGCTCGCCGGCGAACTCGCGCCCGGTCGCCCACCCGTTGTTCCGCAGGGTGTTGCCGCGGATCGTCGCGTTGTAGGAGATCTCGTAGAAGATCCCGGTGCCCTCGTTGTCCTCGATGAGGTTGCCCTCGATCAGGAAGTCGTTGTTGTTCGTGTCCGCCCACAGGCCCGTGCCGCGGTTGCGGTGGATCCAGTTGTTCCGGACGTCAGCGCCGTTCACCGCCCAGAACTTCATCGCGCCGGTGCAGCCGCAGCCGGGCATCTGGGATTCCCAGTCCTCGGTGTTGTTGCCGGTGAACTCATTGCCCTCGACCACGAGCCCGGTGATCCGGTTGCCGGACTGGTAGGCGTTGAGGCCGTACTGCCCGTTGTCGCGCAGGCAGTTCCCGGTGATCCGGTTCGCGGCGCCCGCCATCAAAGCCGCCCCGCGGTTGCCGGTCAGGGTGTTGTGCTCGACGGTCCAGCCGTCGCCGGAGTCGTGGTTGACCACGCCCTCGTCGCGTGGCGCGACGAAGTTGCGGACCGTCAGGTACCGGATGGTGACGCCGGTGGCGCGTCCGGTGATCGCGTACCGGTTGTCCCGGTTGCCGTCGAGTACCGCGCCGGGCCCGCCGAGCAGGGTCGCGTCCTCGCCCGGCGCGATCTGCGAGTACTCGCCGGGGGCCAGCGTGTGGACGCCGGGCGCGAACCAGTACGTCGCGCCGGGGGTGCCGAAGTCGAAGTCCGCGTTGCTGCCCGACGGGACCACGACGGCGCCCGGTGGCGGGGTGGCCGGACCGGTGAGGGACGGGCTGCCGCACACCGCGGCAGGCGGAGCGGATCGAGCCGGGGCGGCGTTCGCCACGGGCGGGGCACCGACGGGAGGGGCAGGATCGGGGATGGAAACGGCGACGATCCCCGCCACCGCGAGGACACCCGCCCCGAGCGCGAGCGCCGCCACGCGGCTGCTCGTCTTCATCCACTGGCCCCCGTCCGTAGCTCTGTCCGTCTACAGGAGTCGTCGTGGCGGGAAGCGCCGTTACCCCTTGACCTTCACCCGATCGGCTAGTCGATCGATGACCAGGCCGGTGGCGATCACCAGCGTGACCGCGGAGCAGAAGCCGCCGATCGTGTCGGTCAGGTAGTGGACCCGGGACGCGGTCTGCGACCACGACATCGCCGCGCCGCACAGCAGGGCCAGGCCCAGCACGAGGGGCAGCCCGCGGGCGCGGCCGAGCCGGAACAGGTCGGTGAGCAGCAGTCCGACGACTATTCCGAGCGAGGTGAGCAGTGCCGTGTGCCCGCTGGGGTAGGACAGGTGGTCGCCGTTGATCACACGTTCCACCAACGGTTTCGCCACCGTCGTGACGACCCCGGTCAAGGCGGGGCCGGCGAGGGAGAGCAGCGCCAGCCGCCTGCGTTCCAACGCGAAGCAGATCGCCGCGAGGATCACCACCAGACCGCCTGCCCACAACGGATCACCCGCGGTGCCGATGGTCCAGGACACGTCGTACCCGAACCCGTCCCCGTCGACGCTGCCCTTCAACGCGTCGTAGGCGCTCCGGTCGAGCCCGGTCCCGGTACGGTCTCCGGCGAAGAGCACCGCGAACACCACGGAAACCGCGGCCGCGGCGAACGCCACCGCCGCCAGTGGCAGGCGCAGCGCGAGCGGGATGGCGGGAGGGGGCGTCGAGGTGTTCATCAGCTCCAGATGTCGCGGTGCACGTTGAAGATGACCCGGGATCCGAGCCGCTCCAGTTTGATCGGGAGTTCCCGCATGGTGGTGAGCCGGTCGCGCACGGCCTGCTGGTGTTCCAGCGGGCAGGTGACCAGCAGGAACCCGCCGCCGCCCGCGCCGGTGACCTTCGCGCCCGAGGCGCCTGCCGACAGCGCCGCTTCGACGGCCTCGTCGATCTGCGGGTTGGACACGCCGGAGGCGAGCGCGCGCTTGGCTTCCCAGCTCTTGCGCAACGCGGTGCCCAGCGCGGACAGGTCCCGGCCGCGCAGGCCGTCCGCCGCCTCGCCCGCCAGGTCGCGCAGCTGCCCGAGCTGCGGTAACCGGTCGCCGATGTTGGCGTTCTGCTCGCCCAGGATCGTGTCGGCGCTGCGGGTGATGCCGGTGAAGAACAGCATCAGCTCCTCCTGCAGCTTCCGCCGGTCCGCGGTGGGCAGCTCGATCTGCTCGACACCGACCCCGTCGCCGGGCCCGAACTGCAGATCGCACAGTCCGCCGAACGCCGCCGCGTACTGGTCCTGCTTGCCGATCGGCTTGCGGCACCGGTCGATCTCGATGGCGCAGGCCCGCTCGGCCAGCTCCTCGGCGGTCACCTGTCTGCCCTGGTAGGCGAACAGCGCGTGCAGCAGCCCGACGGTCACCGAGGACGACGACCCGAGCCCGGACCCGGCCGACGGGATGTCGGCGAGCGTGGTGATCTCGACGCCGCTGCGGACCCCGGCCATGTGCAGGGCCTCGCGCACCAGCTCGTGCTCCAGGTCCTCGACGCGGGAGACGATTTCCTTGCGCGAGTAGTTCACGTAGATCTCGTCGTCGAAACGTTGCTTCACCACGACGTAGACGTACTTGTCGATGGCCGCGTTGAGGACTCGGCCGCCGTGCTCGCGGTAGTAGCTGGGCAGGTCGGTGCCGCCACCGACGAGCCCGATGCGCAGCGGGGTCTGGGTGATGATCACGATGCTCGCCTGCCTTGCCATTCCGCCCGGGCGCGTGCCAGTGCTTCCGGGGTGCCGATGTCGAGGAACCAGGAATCGCCGAGCGGGACGGCGCGGGCCCGCCCGACGAGCTCCGGCAGCAGGTCGTAGCCGATGTCGCGGGCCGGTGGCGCGACCAGGTCGAGGACGGCGGGGGAGAACGCGTACATCCCCGCATTGGCCAAGTCACTCGGTGGCTCGGCCGGTTTCTCGGCAAAGCCGGTGATCAGGCCGTCGGAGACTGTGAGGATCCCGCACCGCGTCGGATCCGGAGCGTGGAACACCGACAGCGTCGCGATCGCCCCGCCGGCCCGGTGCTCCTCGATCAGGATCCGCAGGTCGAAGTCGGTGAGGTTGTCCGCGTTGAGCGCCAGGAACATGTCCTCCCCGTCGACGAACCCGCGGTTGGCCCACAGCGTGCCCGCGCTGCCGAGCAGTTCCGGCTCCTGCACCGCGTGCACGAGGAGACCACCTCGTCGCTCGGCGAGGTGCGCCCACACCAGCGGCGCGAGGTGGTGCAGGTTGATCAGCACCTCGTCGACACCCGCCGCCTCCAGCGCGTCGAGCCAGACGTCCAGCATCGTCTGCCCGCCGATGTCGACCAGGCACTTGGGCGTGTGGTCGGTCAGGGGCCGCAGCCGCGTGCCCTTCCCTGCCGCCAGAAGGAACGCCTTCACGCTTCCGCCCTGCGGACCACGCCGAGCGCGCGCATCGTGGCGTCAGCCTCGGCCAGAATCGCGTCCAGGCCCGGCATGCCGCGCAGCCACGACGCGTACTCGGCGACCGAGTCGGCCGGGGTCCGCGTGGGCGACCAGCCCAGCTGTTTGAGCGCGTCGATGTCGGAGGTGATGTGCCGGGTGTCGCCGAAGCGGTACTCGCCGCTGATCCGGCCCGGCAGCGCGGAACCGTACTGCCGTCGCACGATCTCGGCGAACTCCTGCGTGGTGTAGCCGGTGCCGCCGCCGACGTTGAACACGCGGCCCGCCGCGCGGTCGTCGGTCAGCACCAGCACGTTCGCGTCGACGACGTCGTGGATGTTGACGTAGTCGCGGATCGCCCGGCCGTCCTCGTACAGAGTGGGCGCGCTGCCGAGCAGGTAGTGCAGGTTGAAGATGCGGCACGCGCCGGAGTAGGCGTTGAACACGGACTGCCGCGGCCCCTGCACGATGCTGTAGCGCAGGGCGACCGTCGGGATGCCGTACCGGCGCCCGAGGTTGACCGCCACCACCTCCCCGCCGTGCTTGGACATGCCGTAGGCGTTCTGCGGGTTGGCGATCCGCTCCGGTGTCGGCAGCATCTCGATCGGCCCGCCGCAGACCACACAGCCCAGATCCCAGTTCGCCTGGATCAACGCCGACTCCGGCCGCATGTCCGGCGTCTGCTCACCGTGCTCGGGGCAGCGGTAGAGACCTTCGCCCATCGCGGCCTGCGAAGACGCCACCACGATCCGCGCCAGGTCGAGTTTCTCCGCGACGACGATCTCGTAGAGCATCGCGGTCGAGGTGACGTTGACGTCGGTGAACTTCGCGAAGTCCGGCAGGTAGTCCTGGTAGGCGGCGAAGTGGTAGACGGCGTCGGCGCGGCGCAGCAGGTTGCGCATCAGGTCGCGGTTGCGCACGTCCCCCTCGTAGAACTCGACGCCGGGCGTGAGGTGCTCCGGCTTGCCGCGGTGCACCGGCGCGGCGAGCACGTCGAGCACGGTCACCTCGTGCCCGAGCGAAACCAGCCGGTCGCACGTGTGCGAACCGATGAATCCGGCGCCGCCGGTGACCAGGACCCTCATTCGGCGTGCCCCTCGTGGACTTCGCGGTAGACCTCCAGCGTCCGCTCGGCGGTCGCCGCCCAGGTGAACTCGCCCGCGCGTTCCGGTCCGCGCAGGCGCAACCGCTCGCCCTCCGGACCGCACGCCTTGACGATCTGGTCGGCGATCGAGTCGGAGTCCTTCGGATCGGCCAGCAGCGCCGCACCGCCCGCGGTCTCCGGCATCGCCGTGACGTTGGAGGTGACCACCGGGCACGCCGACGCCATCGCCTCCAGGATCGGCAGGCCGAACGTCTCGTTGTGCGACGGGTACACGAACACGTCGGCCGCGCGGTAGAAGTGCACGGTCTCCTCCAGCGGCACCCCGCCGACCCACACGATGTCGCCCGCCACACCCAGTTCGGACGCCAGCGCTTTCAGCTCGCCGACGTACTCGGTGTCACGGCCCGGTCCCACGACCACCAGCTGCCGCCCGCCCAGCTCGGACTTCGCCGCGGCGAACGCGCGAATCAGACCCTCGCAGTTCTTGTACGGCCACAACGAAGACACGAACAACACGAAGTTCTCCCGCACGCCGTAGCGCCGCGAGACGTGCTCGAACGCCTCGTCCCGGTCCCCCGGGCGGAACAGGTCGTGGTCCACGGCCTCGGGGATGAGCCGGATCTTCGCCGGATCGACTTTCAGGTACTGCTGGACCTCGTCGACGAGGCTGCGCGAGTTGAGGATGATCGCGTCCGCGAGACGGGCCGTGCGCGGGTAGCTCAGCTGCCGGTACAGCCGCGCGGCCGGTGTGATCGCCTGCGGTGTCGTGTAGGCGTGCAGGGTCTTGATGTGCACCACGAGCTTCGGCGCCGACCTGACGATCGGCGCCATCAGCGTGTTCAGCACGTCGATCTTGCCCAGCGGCAGGCGCAGCGGTGAGTACACGTGCTCGGACAGCGTCCGAAGGTTGCGCTTCTCGTTCGACCACGGGTAGGTGATGTAGTCGACGCCCCGCCCGTACCCGGAGTGCGTCGGCCGCGATTTCGGGCTCACCATCAGGTGGAACGACTCGCCGTCGGTGAGCCGTTTCGCCATCTCGGGGATCACCCGGGTCCAGAACCAGTGCGCGCCCGAGGGGTTGACCGGATCGTCGGTGAGCAGGTTGATCGCGACGCGCATGCGGTCAGAAGGTCTGGGAGGCAACGGCATCTGGGGTCATCCTCGACTGTCGGACGTACTGGGCCAGCAGGTGCATGCACGCCTGGTGGGCGTCTTCGACGATTCCGTAGTTGGTGGAGTCGACGTGGAGGCAGACGTGGGCGCGACGGCGGGCGGCGCCGCCTGCGAAACCGGTGAGCGAGATGGTGTGCATCCCGTTCGCCACGGCCCAGTCGATCGCCCGCACGATGTTCGGCGACCGGCCGGAGGACGAGATGGTGATCAGCACGTCACCCGGCCGCGCCTGCGACTGCAGCTGGTAGGAGAAGACGTGCTCGTAGCCGAGGTCGTTGGCGATGGCGCTGAACAGTTCGACGTTGGTGCTCAGGCTCAGCACGCGCGCCGTGACGCCGGTGCCGTTGCGGACGCCCTTGAGGTGATCGCACTGGAGGTGGTTGGCGATCGACGCGGATCCGCCGTTGCCGCAGGCGAAGATCGCCGCGTCGCGGTCGTGCGCGTCGTTGAGGATCTTCGCCGCGCGGCTGACCTGCTCCAGGTCGACGGTGGCGAACGCGCGGGCCAGCTCGTTGACGTAGGCACCGCCGTAGGAGTCGGCGCGGTGGAACCGGGCGGCGGGGAACTTGACCGGCCGTTCGTCCCGCGTGACCATGGCCAGCTCGCCGTCGCCGAGGATGAACCGCACCGCGGCGGCGAGGTCGGCGAAGGTGTCCACGTTGTCGACCGCCGACCCGGCCGGCCCGACGTGCAGCGGCTTCGCACCGACCGCGCGGGCGAGGCCGACGTCGGAGGGGCTGTCGCCGACCACCCACGACTTGGCCAGGTCCAGGTCGAGCGCCTCCGCCGCGGCCAGCGCCATGCCCGGCCCCGGTTTGCGGTCGGCGCTGCGGCGAGCGAACGCCTGTACGATGCCGTCCGGGTGGTAGGGGCAGAACAGCCACAGGTCGACGTGCGCGCCGTGCCGCGCCATCTCGGCGATCATGTGCTTGTGGACCTGCTCGACATCGGCGATGCCGTAGTAGCCGCGCGCCACCCCGGCCTGGTTGGTCACCACCGCCACCGGGATGCCCGCGCGGTTGAGCGCCGCGATGGCCTCGATGGACCCGTCGATGAACTCGACCCGGTCGACCGAGCCGACGTACCCGCTGTCGACGATGATCGTGCCGTCGCGGTCGAGCAGAACCCCTGGCTGGCTCACGGTTCCACCACCTCTTCCGGTTGCTTGGAGGTCGCGCGCGGACGGGACACCGTTACGCCGTCGCGCGTCACGACCCGGTCCTTTGTGGATCGAGGTATCCCGCGCGCTGTCCCGGCGAGGTGAGCAGCCCAGCCGCGACAGCCAAATGGAGCAGGTACGGCGACGCATCGCCGAGCCCGGCCTCGGTGTAGGAGGCGGCGAGGCAGTAGGTGATGAGGAACAGCGCGCACGCCCGCTGCGGCGACGGCGGGCGCGAAACCGCCACGACGACGAGCGTGATCAGGAACAGTGCCACGATCGTCACGCCGAGATACCCCTGTTCGTGGTAGACGGCGAGCCAGCTGTTGTCGATCGGCAGCCCGTCGAAGGACTTGTTGGACAGTCCGGTGCCGAAGACCTCTTCGAACCACGTGCGTGGTTCGTCCAGCAACCGTTCCCACACCTTGGCGCGCCCGGTGAGGTTGCCGAAGTTCTCCGAGTCCTGTCCGCGCAGGATCCACGTCTGCAGCAGTGGTCCCAGCAGTCCCGCCGCGATCCCGGCGACCGCGATGCCCCACGCGAACGTCCGGCGCGCCCGCGCGCTGGTGAGCCACATCGACGACATCGCGATGACCAGCCCGACGACCAGGCCGAGGGTGGCGGTGCGAGTGTGCGTCAGCACCAGCAGGACGACCGCGGGCCCGCCGACGAGTGCGACGCTACGGGCGTCGGTGAGCTTGGTGATCCACAGCAGCACGGCCAGCCCCGCGGCGATCGCCGCGTACTGCCCGATCTGGGTCGGGGTCAGCGGCCACAGCACGCCGGTCAAGCGGCCGTCGTTGAGCTCCGGCATGGCCGACCCCGGCGAGATCACCAGCCCGACGGCGACCGTGGCCAGCAGCACGGTCAGCACCCCGATGTGCTGCCGCACGAACCGCATCGACCCGTTCATCCACGGGCTGATCAGCCACAACGTCCCGGTGAACAGCCCGAGCCGTGCGCACCGGAACAGCGATCCGATACCCGACTCCATCCGCACGCTGCTCGCGAAACTGGCGACCAGCAGCAGGCTGAGCAGCATCAGGAACGCGCTCGGCCGGACCTTCAGGCGCGGGTTGGCGAGCAGGGCCAGCGCGAACGCGATGCCCACCGCGCTCATCGTCAGCGCCTGCGTCACCGGCCGCGGCACCGGGATGAGCGCCGAGACGCCTTGGGTGGCGAGCGTGTTGAAGATCAGCAGCGCCCAGATCGCGCCGAGGATCTTCCCGGTGTTCGGGCCCTCCTGGACCGAGTCGTCCTCCAGCGGGCGGCCCCGCGCTTCGGCGAGGCTCATCAACCGCCACCTCCCACCGCGAACGTGCTGCCCTGGTCCTGCCGGTAGGGCGTGGCCTGCCACTCGGTCTGCTCGACCAGCGTGCTGGCGTCGTGGGCGACGAACGTCCACGGGCCGGTGTAGTCGTTGCCGTACCAGCGGTTGTGCTGGTCGAACGTGATGGCCTCGGGCACGGTCTCCGCCTGGTAGGGCGACCAGTCCGGGGAGCTGCCGTAGTTGGACAGCACGGCCATGCGCGCGCACATCGCCTGGCAGTCGATGGCCTTCGGGTCGACGGCGAAGCGGTTGTCGTGGATCTGCACGTTCTGGGTCTTCCACCGGCAGTCGGACAGCAGCGGCTCGCGCAGGATTCCTGGCGGGGCGCACTTCGCGACATCGCCGACGACGAGCGTGCAAGTGCCGGTGGAGGTGTTGGCCGGGCTGTTGCAGAACCGGTCCGCGTTCTCCCACAGCGTGATACCCGACCAGTTGTCCTCCAGGTCGTTGCCATAGATCTCGATCTTGTCCGTGCGGGCGGGCACCCGCGCGTCGCCGCCGGACTCGGAGATGTAGATCGCCGCGGTGGGGAAGTTGTCGTCCCGGTCGACGAACTCGCGGCCGCCGACGACGTTGTTGCGCTTCATCGTGTTGTCGCGGATGACCGCGTTGTAGGAGGTCTCGTAGAAGATCGCGTTGCCGTCGTTGTCCTCGATGAGGTTGTTCTCGATCAGGAAGTCGTTGTTGTTGGTGTCCGCCCAGATACCGGGACCGCGGTTGTCGTGGATCCAGTTGCCGCGGATGTCGGCGCCGTCGACCTCCCAGAACTTCATCGCGCCGGTGCAGCCGCAGCCGTCCGGGTACTTGCTCTCCACGTCGTCGGCGTTGTTGCCGACGAACTCGTTGCCCTCCAGCAGGAGGTCGGTGACTTCGCCGCAGCAGGCGTTGAGCCCGTACTGGCCGTTGTCCTTGAGGCAGTTGCCCTTCATCACCTGACGCGCGCCTGCCATCAGCGCGGCGCCGTGGTTGCCGGTGAGCAGGTTGGACTGGATCAGCCAGTCGGCGCCGGAGTCGTGGTTGACCACGCCCTCGTTGTCCGGCGCGTCGAATCCGGTGACGGTCAGGTGCTCGATGGTCACCCTGCTCGCCTTGCCGGTGAAGGCGTACCGGTTGAGGTCACGACCGTCGACGACCGCGCCGGGGGCTCCGACGTAGCGGTTGCCGTCCTTCGGCGCGATCTGGTCGAACTCGTCGGTACCGAGGGTGTGCGTGCCCGGTTTCAGCCAGAACGTCGTGCCCGCCGGGCTCGCCTTGGTCTTGGCCTGCAGGTCGCCGGGGATGGCCGGGTCGACGACGACCGCTCCGGCGGGCGGTTCGGCCGGGCCGGGCGGCAGGGTGGCGCAGGCGCCGTGAACGGGCAGTGCCATCGTGGTGTTCGCCTGGTCGCTGCCCGGGGTGCAGCCCAGCACGGCCAGGGGCGAGAGCACGCCGAGGAGCACCATCACCCAGCGGGTTCGTGTGGTCGTTCGTGCGCGCACGGCGGAAGCACCTCCTAGTCGGAAAAGCGCAAGAGTGTGGTGAGGACGCCGCCGCGCCCCGTGAGACCGCTACCGATCAGCGTGGTGGCCGGTTCGCGGCGGCCGTAGCCGGCCGAGTACCAGCCGAGCGGGGGGTCGGTCTGCCCGCGGTGGGGCGTCCAGGTCAGCCCGGCGGGCAGGTCGAGGACGGCGGCGTGTTCCCGGCCGCGCGAGGTCCAGGTGAGCAGGGCCGTTCGGTCGGACAGTTCGGCGGCGACGCGGGGTCCGATGTGGAACGCCAGCCGCGCCGGGTGGTGCCGCTCGGCGGTGATCTCGTCGCTGATCCGCAGCTCGCGGTGCGCCGGATCGAGTTCGACCGTCCGCCGGTGCGTGGCCACGCGGTACCCGTCGTGTTCGGCGCACCAGCGCAGCACCCCGCCGCCGGGGCGGGCCAGCACACGGGTGTTCGCGTGCCGGGTCCACAGGAACGGTCCGCCCGAGGTGGCGGAGTCGGTGTCGTCGAGCTGCACCGTGTTGTGGCCGAGGGTGGACCGGAAGTAGGCCCGCCACTCGGGTTCGCCGTGGTAGCAGTAGGTGCCCGGGTCGGCGAGGATGTCGATGCCGTCGTGGCGCACCTCCACCGACAGCGCGTCCGCGTGGGCGTGCGCGGCGATCGAGGTGAACCCGTGCGGACCACCGTCGCAGCGGCACCAGATCTCGCCGTGGCCGTCGCCGGGCGGGGTGCGCAGCAGCGTCAGTCCCGCGTCGGCGAAGTGGTCGGTCCGGGTGCGCGGCCGGTCCGGCGAGGGGTGGGACCGGGCGAGCGCGGCGAGCAGCGGAGTGCGGGCGTCGCCGCCGCGCGGGGCGGGCCACCAGTCGAGCCGTCCGAAGAGGGCGGCGCCGGTGGACAGCAGCGAGGACCAGCGGTCGGTACCGGCGCCGTCGAGGACCAGACCGTGGCCGTCGTCGCTGTCGCCCTGACGCGGCGGGTGCAGCCGGACGTCCACGACGGCAGCGAGCGCGTCGGTCATCCGCCGCAGCGTGGCCCACAGCGAGTCCGGCACGGCGATCCCGGCCGCTTCGGCCTCGACCGCGGCCGCCACGCCCAGTTCCAGGACCAGACCGTGGTACTCGCTGGCCAGCTCCCGGTTCAGGCCGGAATCGAACGTGTTGTGCTGGAGGTGTTCGTCGAGCGAACGCAGGGCCGCCGACCGCCAGCCGTCCGATTCGGGGAACCACGGGAACGCGCAGGCGGCGGCCAGCTGCCCGGCGGCCTCGGCGATGACGTGGTTGTTCGCCGACGACCCGCGGCTGGGAAACGTGGCGAGCCACCGCTGGTGGTGCCAGATCTGGTGCAGCGCCTCGGGACTGTCCTCGAACAACCCGGCCGCGCCGTCCCAGCCGTCGAGCAGCCGCCGCACCCACACCCAGGACAGCAGCCGGATGCCCAGCTCGATCCCGCTGACCCAGTGCACGCTCGTCATCGGCGGGTTGGCCGCCCACCACCCCTTGAGGTGGTCGGCGACGCGCTGCGCGTAACGGCTGTCGCCGGTCAGGGCGTACGCGGTGGCCAGCACGGTGAGGTGCTGGTGCCGGGACGGTTCCCAGATCTGCTTGATGTCGCCGACGACGTCTTCGAGCCGGTAGGGGATGTCGAAGGCGAAGGTGTCGGCAGGCGCGCGGCGTCCGGTCTTCGGGTCCAACGACCAGTCCGGGCTCACCATGTCGTGACGCACCACGCCGAAGTACTCGGCGCGCCCGTCGAGCAGCCGGTCCGCGGTGTGCAGCACGCGGGCCCGCGCGTCCGGTGGGACGACGGCGAACGTGCCCTCGCTCAGCGTGATGGCGAACCCGCGCCGCGGCAGGGGAGTGGACGGTTCGGGCAGCCCGCCCCGCAGCCGCCGCCGGTTCAGCACGTCCGCCGCACGCCCGGCGACCTCGCGCGGTCCCATCCGCGACAGCCGCCGCAGGTACCAGCCGGTGTCGGTCATGCGGACGTTCCGATCCGGACCGGCGCCCCACTGGCCAGGCTGGTCTGCACCGCGATCGTGGCCAGCGTGGTCGCGACCAGCGACTCCAGCGGGATCGGCATCGGGCCGCCGGAGGTCACCGCGGTGACGAACGCGTCCAGCTCGGCGTTCTGGCCCTTGTCGCGGCCCTTCGGGATGCGCGAGCTGGCCCAGCGTTTGCGCGCGTACACCGAGGCGCGCGCGAAGTCGTCGAACTTCAGCACCCTGCCGTCGGCGACGACGTCCAGCGTCTCCTTCGGGAAACCGGCCGAACCGCTGGTGGCGTAGGTGATCGCCGCGGTCGAGCCGTCCGGGTAACGCAGCAGGATCTGCAGGTCCTGCTGGTCGGGGGTGGCGCAGGCGTAGACCGAGACCGGGTCGGCGCCGAGCAGCCAGCTCACCGTGTCGATGAAGTGGCCGCCCTCGCCGGCGAACCGGGTGCCCTCGGAATCGGCCTGGTTGTACCAGCTGCCGTGCTCCAGGCGGCCCGCGTTGACCAGGTAGCGCACCGACGCCGGGCCGATGCGCCGTCCGAACTGGCTCCTCGCCTCGTGCAACAGGGGCGCGAACCGCCGGTTGAACCCGACCTGCAGCGCCTCGTTGCCGGATTCTTCGATCGCGCCGAGCACCTTGCCCAGCTCGGCTTCGCTGAGCGCGAGCGGCTTCTCGACGAACACCGCTTTGCCGGCCAGCAGCGCGCGGCGGGTCAGCTCGGCGTGCGAACTGTGCCGGGTCACCACGAAAACCGCGTCGATGTCCGGATCGGCGAGCGTGGCGTCGACGTCGGTGGAGGTCTCGGCGAACCCGAACTTGCGCTTGGCGTTGGCCCCGGACAGCGCGGACGTGGTGACCACGCGCCGCAGCGACACGTCCTCGCGCTCGGCCAAGTGCGGCAACAGCATCGAGGACGCGTAGTTGCCCGCTCCGATGAACGCGGTCCGCACCTTGCCCATGCGCTGGGACGTGCGGATCGGCGCACGGTCCGGAATCGCGGCGGTGAGCGAAGGTTCGGCAGGGCCGGGACCCACGCCCGGGTACCGGAACAACACGGCGACGGCCTTGAGTTCGCCTTCGTCGAGCCTGCGGTAGGTCTCGACCGCCGTGCCGAAGTCGGCGACGTGCGAGATCAGCGGCTCGACATCGACCCGGCCGCGCGCGATCAGGTCGAGGAAACACTCCAGGTTGCGGCGCTCGGTCCACCGCACGTAGCCGATCGGGTAATCGCGGCCGCCCAGTTCGTACTCGGGGTCGTAGCGGCCGGGCCCGTACGAGCGAGAGAACCGGATGTCCAGTTCCTTTTCGTAGTAGGCGTTCCACGGCAGGTCGAGGCGGCACTTGCCGATGTCGACCACCCGCCCGCGGTCGCGCGCCAGCTTCGCGGCCAGCTCGACCGGTTCGTTCGTGCTGCCCCCCGCGGCCAGGTACACCTGGTCGACGCCGTGCCCGCCGGTCAGCTCGCCGACCGCGACCTCCACCTCACCGGAGGACGGGTGTCCGCACACCGACGCGCCCAGGCGTTCGGCGAGCTTGCACCGCTCGGCATCCGGATCGACGCCGACCACCCGTACCCCGGACGCGGACAGCAGCTGCACCACGAGCTGCCCGATCAGGCCCAGCCCGATGACGAGCGCGACGTCACCGAGCTGCGGTTCGCCACGCCGGACGCCCTGCATCGCGATCGCACCCACGGTGGCGAACGACGCGTGCCGCGGTTCGACCCCGGACGGCACGCGCGTGTAGAGGTTCTTCGGCACCCAGTTCAGCTCGGAGTGCAGCGCGTGCTCGTTCCCAGCGCACGCGACGAAATCTCCAACGGACACATCGGCTGTGTCTTTCAGCCCGTGGCCGACCTCTTCGACCACCCCGCACAGCGAATATCCCAGCGGCGTATAGGAATCGAGCCGGTTCATCACCTTGCGGTAGGTGGCGCCGACGCCGTTGGTCGCGACGCTCTGCATGACCTTCGCGACCTGGTCCGGCCGCGAGCGTGCCTTGCCCAGCATCGACATGCTCGCCTCGGACACCTTCATCATCTCGGTGCCGGTGGAGATCAGCGAGAACGCGGTCCGCACCAGCACGCCGCCCGGCTTGCACGCGGGCGCCTCGACGTCCAGCAGCGCCAGCTCGCCGCTCTTGTAGTTCTGTACGACCTGTTTCACCAGGGCTCCTCACGCTGCTCGCTCGGCCGCACCGGCTTCGGTCGCGCCGCGGTACCAGTACTCCAGGGTCAGGACGTGCCAGAGGTGCTTGGACCGGTCCTCGCGGCCCGCGGCGTCCTCGTCGACCAGCTGCTGCAGCGCCTCGCGCCGCAGCAGACCGGACCGGACCAGCGCGCCGTCGTGCACGACCTCGCGCACCAGCGGCGCCAGGTCGCGGCTCATCCACGCTCGCAGCGGGGCACTGAACAGGCCCTTCGGCCGGTAGACGATCTCCTTCGGCAGGATCGAGGACGCCGCCTCCTTGAGCGCCGCCTTGCCCTGCCGCCCGGCGATCTTGCGGTTGCCGGGCAGGCTGAACGCGGCCCGGACCACCTCGACGTCCACGAACGGCACCCGCACCTCGGTGGAGGCGGCCATGGTGGAGCGGTCGGTGTAGGTCAGGTTCAGGCCCGGCAGGAACATCCGCGCGTCGGCCAGGCACATCCGGTTGACGAAATCGTCCAGCAGGTTGTCGTGGTAGGTGTCGGCGTGCTCGGTCAGCACGTCGTCCACCGCACCGGCCAGGTCGGGGTTCACGAGCCCGAGCAGCTCGTCCCGGTCGTACATCGTGTAGCTGCGCCGGAACGCGGTCTCCTCGGGCAGTTCGGCGAAGGAGAGGAACCGCTTCGCGAAGCGCACCGAGCGGAACCCGCGCTTCGAGGTGGCCACCGGCAGCCGGTCCACAAGGGACGCGGCCGGCCTGCGCACACCGCTCGGGATCTTCTGGTACCGCAACGCGATCAGGTTCGCCAGGTGCTTGCGGTACCCGGCGAACAGCTCGTCCGCGCCCATCCCGGACAGCATCACCTTCACGCCGGCCTCGCGCGCGGCCGTGCAGATCAGGTAGCTGTTGATGGCCGCCGGATCGCCGATCGGCTCGTCCAGGTGGTAGGTCAGGTGCGGCAGCAGTTCCTGCACGTTCGGCGCGATCTCGATCTCGTGCAGGTCCACGCCGAAGCGCTCCGCCACGGTCCGGGCGTAGCGCAGATCGTCCGGCATCGCCTCGAACTTGGCGTCCTCCGCACGGAAACCGATGGTGTAGGCGGAAATTCCGGGCTGGTACTTCGCGGCGAGCGCGGTCAGGTAGCTGGAGTCCAGCCCGCCGGAGAGGAACGTCGCCACCGGCACGTCGGACAGCAGGTGCTTGCGCGTCGAGTCCTCGACGACCGCGGCGAGGTCCGCGGGCGGCCCCGCCTGCGCCTCCGCCGCGACGTCACGCAGGTTCCAGTACTGGCCGGTGTCGACGCGGCCGTTCGGATGGCAGCGCATCCAGGTGCCCGGCGGCAGCTTGCGCGCCTCGCGGTAGGCGCAGCGGCTGTCCGGCACCCAGTAGTACAACAGCGACGCGACCAGCGTGGTTTCGTTGACGTGCAGCCCGCCGACCGCACCGGCCAGCGCCTTCAGCTCCGAGGCGAACGCGATCCCGTCCCCGCGGCGCACGTAGAACAACGGCTTGATGCCCAGCTGGTCCCGCGCCAGGAACAGCTCACCGGTGCGCTCGTCGAAGATGCCGAACGCGAACATTCCCCGCAGCCGCGGCAGGCATTTCACGCCCCAGCGCCGCCATGCCTCCAGCAGCACCTCGGTGTCGGAGGTACCGCGGAACCGCACGCCGTGCGCCGCCAGCTCGGCGCGCAGCTCGGGCGCGTTGTACAGCTCGCCGTTGTAAGTCAGCGCCAGCCCGCCGGACACCATCGGCTGCGCGCCCGTCTCGGACAGGTCGATGATGGACAGCCGCCGGTGACCGAGGTGGACGTCGCCGTGGTCGTAGCGGCCCGAGCCGTCCGGTCCGCGGTGCGCGAGCGTTTCGGTGAGCCGGTCGGTCAGCGGGCCGCCGTCGGGCCAGCGGAAAGTTCCTGCGATACCGCACATGCGCCGGTCAGCTCTCGTGCTCGACGGGCAGTTTGCCGTTCACGTGTGCCTCCGGGTTGTCGGTCGGGGGTGTCACCGGGGTGAACTGCTTGGTGGGGAGGTCGTGCACGGGAGTGAGGGTCAGCGTCTGCTCGGACCTGCCCGTCGTGGCGGAGGGCAGCCGGGCGAACCAGTTCGCGGACGCGGTGCCGTTCCTCGGCACGGCGGTCGCCCGCCCGCGCAACGCCGTGTGCAGCCCGTCCCAGAGCGTGCCGTCCGTGCGATCCCGCGGGTCCGGCGCGACGAGCACGACACCGATCACCGGAATGCCCAGGTCGGCCAGCTGGCGGGCGACGGTGTGCAGCCACAGCGTGCTCGCCTTCCCCGCCTGCACGACCAGCACGGTCTCCGAGCCCAGGCGCCGCAGGTCGGTCCACGCGGTGCCGGGGGACACCGTGCCGACCCCGATCCGGCCCTGCCCGGCGGCACCGCCGTCGATGACGCGATCGGGCGCGAGTGCGGTGACATCACGGTGTGGCAGGTCGTCCACGATCCGGACGTCGTCACCGAGGTGCCCGGCCATGCCGACCGCGAGCGCCGCCGCGACCTTCGGGCACCCGAGTTCGAGCACCGACACGCTGCCGCCGTCCCGGACCGTGCGGGCCACTGTCGCCGCGACGCGTTCCCGTTGTGCCACACCGTTCTGCCACGGACGCGGCTTCGGCAGCTGCGCGATGACCGACGCGCCGAGGTGGGCGGAGACCTCCCGTCGCAGCAGCGGCCGGTCCCGCACCACGCTCATCACCGCGGCCAGCCCCAGCCCGGCGATCAGCCCGAACCCGAGCCCGATGCCCGCGTTGGTGACGAGCGAACCCAGCGGCGATGCGGCCATCGGACGTGGCGCGTCCACGATCTGCGTTCCAGCGGCCAGCTGGGGTGTGCCGATCTTCGCCTCACTGGCCTGGTTGGTGAAGTCGGAGACCCGTGAGGTCAGATCGGCGCGGCGGGCGTACAGCGACTGCAGCTCGGCGGGGCCGATCTGGCTGTTGCGGTTCGCGGAGGAGGCGATCTGCCGGTCGACCTCCGTCAGCTCGGTCTGGATCTGGTCGCGCTGGCTCAGCAGGGCTTGCGCTTCCGCGTCGGCTGCCGCCTGCATGCGCGCCGAGTGGTCGGCGATGAACGCGTCCGCCAGTGCCTGCGCCTTGGCGACCGCCTCGCCGTAACTGTCCGCCGTGACCTGCAGTTCCAGCACATTGTTGGTGAGGCCGGTGCCGGTGTAGGACTTGACGAACCGCTCCGGCGGTTCGGTGGAACCGAGCTTCCGCAGCGCCGCCTCCGCGACGCGGGTGGTCTCCAGGATCGCCACGTCGGTCTTGATGAGCGTGCCGCTGTCGTTCGGCGCGTCCTCCGCGTGCAGTACGAGCAGCCGGGTCACCGCGGTCGGCGGGGTCGGCGAGAGGAACGCCAGCACCGCGCCCGCGAGCAGGCCCAGCACGGCGGCCGAGAGCCACAGCCGCCTGCGGCGTCGGATCGCGATCAGCACGCGCTGGAGATCCAGCAGCGGCTGTGTGTTCTGGGTGTTCTCCGGTGCCGTCACGCTGAACCTGCCACTACTTGATCGCCGACCGGCTCGTCACCGTCCGGTGCGGGAACCGCCGCGGTGCGCTGGGCGACGACGGCACCCAGCACCCGCTGCCCGGCGTCGGCGGCGGCACCGGAGAGCGCGACGAGCTCCCAGCCCGTCCGGCTCCCGCTCGCGACCACCAGCAGGACACCGGCGGAGTCGTTGTCGTCGGGCACGGTCGGCCGTTCCGGGTCGACCATCACCACGCGCAGCTCGGGACGGCTGTCCCGGCCAGCGGAGACCAGCTGAGCCACCGCTCGTTTGGCCACCGGGTCGTCGTCGGCGACCAGCACGAGGACACGGGCGAACACCCCGGACCCGTCGCCCAGCCGGGACAGCACCCGGCGGTAGCGGATCTCGCGGCTGGCCGCGTCGGCGGAGGCGTTGAGGTCGGAAAGGTTCCACGGCACGTCGGTTTTGAGCAGCTTCGACCACCAGCGCCGGGACGCGGGTGCCGCGGCATCCTCTGGCGCGGCGCGCACGTCCACGCTGCCCAGCAGCGGGCCGCCCGCCGCGGCGGCGATCTCGGTCTCGTCGCGCAGCCGCCGGTCCACTCGCGCGCCCACGAGATGACCGAGCACGCCGAGCAGGAAGAACACGATCGCGCCCCCGCCGATGAAGTGGGTCATCGTCGGCGCGGCTGGCGCGGCCGGCCGTTCGGCGGGACCCATCACAACCATCTGGGCCTGACGTCCGGTGCCGTCGAGCTCGTCCAGCTTCGCCATCGCCTCGGTCAGCGACGTCCGCAGCGTTTCCAGCTGGGTGCGCACCTGGACGCTCTCCACCGTCACGGTCCGCACGTCGGCGGCCAGATCGGTGATGCGGTCGTTGGTCTCCTGCACCTGGCGGCGCAGCGCGTCCTCCTGCTCCTGCCGGATCTGACTGGCCGCGTCCGCCGTGCCGCCGATGAGCTGAGCGGAGTAGCTCACGTACTCCTTGGCGATCTGGTCCGCGAGCTGCCGCGCCTTCTCCGGGGTCTCGGCCTCGGCGGTGATCGCCACGATGTTGCCCTCCGCGACGTCCGCGGTCACCGAATCGCGCAGCCCCGGCCCTGGCACGCCCCAGGCCAGGGCCTGCGCGGTCCGGTCGAGCACCACGGAACTCGTCGCGACCTGGGCTTCCGTCATCAGTTCGCTGGAATCCGGCGCGCCCTGCAACAGGACGTTCGAGACCGTCTGGTAGCCGGGGGAGAACAGCAGCGACGCGCCGGCACCCACCAGCGCGCCCAGCGCGGCGAGTGCGGCGAGGACGCGCCAGCGCCTGCGCAGGATCCTGCCGACCACGGACAGCCGGACGGTGTCGTCGTTCAACGCCACACTCCCCCTTTCGCGAGATGCGCCCGGCCGCGAGCGGATGGGCTTTCACAAACCACGTCGCGGCGGTTCCCGGATTGGTTACCGGCTTGTTCAAAACGCGACCGGGCGTTTTTCCGACGCGGATTTCGCCGTGGTGGTGGGGAAATCACCGCCGGGTCGCGTCGTACGCTTCGAGTAGCGTGCTGGCCGAATTGGCCCACGACAACGGGCCCGCGACACGCTCGGCCCCCAGGTCACCCATGCGTTCCCGTTCCGCCGGGTCGTCGAGCAACCGGGCGGTGAGTTTGGCGAACTCCAGCTCGTCGTTCGGCGGGGCGTAGACGGCGGCTTCGCCCGCGGAGACGCGTGCCTCGCGCAGATCGAACGACACGATGGGGCGTCGCATCGCCATGTACTCCATGATCTTGTTCATGGTCGACACGTCGTTGAGCGGGTTCATCGGGTCCGGCGCGAGGCAGACGTCCGCTGTGGACAGATAGCGGATGAGATCGGCATCCGGGATCCGTCCGGTGAACTCGACCTGGTCGTCCAGCCGGAGCTCGCGCGACAGCGCCACCATGGCGTCGAAGGCGTCACCGGAGCCGACGAACACCGCGTGCCAGTCCGTGCGGTCCAGGTCGTCCCGCAGCTTCGCCAGCGCCCGTAAGGCGTAGTCGACACCGTCCTGCGGCCCCATGACACCGAGGTAGCAGAGCATGTTCGGCTTGCCCCGCTTGAGGTCCGGCTCCGGCGGGACGTGGTGGAACCGCTCGACGACCGGTGCGCTGCGCACCACGAAGACGTCCTCCGGGCGCTTGCCGCCGCGGGTCAGGGCGACGTCGCGATAGCTCTCGTTGGTCGCGATCACCACGTCGGCGGCCCGGTAGGTGGCCCGCTCCAGCGCGCACACGCCGCGGTAGAGCAGGTCCTTGCCCCGGTCGAAGCGCGACAGGTACAACTCGGGCACCAGGTCGTGCTGGTCGAAGACGAACTTGGCGCCACGGCGCTTGAGCATGCGCGCCACCAGGAAGAGCAGGTCGGGTGGGTTGCACGCGTGCACGACGTCGACCGGGCCGACCCGGCGGGCCAGCCGGAACGTGTGCCACAACGCCGACCCGTACTCCTGCAGGTAACCCGCTGGGCCGCCGGTCGCTGCTTTCAGCGGATAGCGGTGGATGTGCACGCCGTCGATTGCGGCTTCCGGCTCGGTGTCCCGCTTCATCCCCTGTGGACAGATGACGTGCACCTCCCACCCGGCGTCGCGCAGCGTGGTGCACTCCTGCCAGACCCGACGGTCGAAGGGCACGGACAGGTTCTCGACGAGGATCAGCGCTTTACCAGGCAAGGCCGACGTATCCTTCTTCGGTCCGGCGCACCGCGGCGTCGGGCAGGCGAACGAGGTCGATGAGCATGCGGCCGCCCGCCCGGGGCAGTGCCGCGAGGACGGCCGGGTCGGTGCTGCCGACGAGGCACACCTCGGCGTGGTCGAGCACCTCGTCGACCGAGCCGGCCAGCAGCTGCCCCAGGTGCGGCAGGCGGCTTTCGATGTACTCGCGGTTGGCGCCCATCAGCCGGGACAGGCTCACGTTGGCGTCGTAGATCTTGAGGTCGTAGCCCTTGCCCAGCAGGCGTTCCGCGAGTTCGACGAGCGGGCTCTCGCGCAGGTCGTCGGTGCCCGGTTTGAACGACAGGCCGAACAAACCTACGCGCCGTTTGCCGGTGCGGGCGACCAGATCGAAGGCGCGCCGCAGGTGTTCTTCGTTGGAGGGCAGCACGTGCGAGAGCAGCGGCACCGAGACGTCGGCGCGGTGCGCGGCGTAGACCAGGCCGCGCAGGTCCTTGGGCAGGCACGAACCGCCGAAGGCGAAGCCGGGCCGCAGGTAGGCGGGGCTGACGTTGAGCTTGCGGTCGGCGAGGAACACGTCCATCACGCGGTGTGAGTCCAGGCCCAGTGCGCGGCAGATCGCGCCCAGCTCGTTGGCGAACCCGATCTTGAGGCCGTGGAAGGCGTTGTCCGCGTACTTGATCATCTCCGCGACCGGGATCGGCACCCGGAACACGTCACCGGGAAGGCTCTCGTACAGCTTGGCGACCGCGTCGCCGCTGGCGTCGTCCAGCTCGCCGATCACCGTCTTGGGCGGGTCGAAGAAGTCCTTGACACTGCTGCCTTCCCGGAGGAACTCGGGATTCACGGCGACGCCGAAGTCGACGCCCGCGGTGCGCCCTGACGACTTCTCCAGGATCGGGACCAGCAGGTCGAGGCAGGTGCCCGGCAGCATCGTGCTGCGGAACACGACAGTATGCCGACCGGTCTTGGCCGCGAGCGCGCCACCGATCTCCTCGGTCACGCGTTCCAGGAACGTCGTGGACAGGCTGCCGTTCGGCGCGGACGGGGTACCGACGCAGACCAGCGAGATCTCACTGCGCGCGATCGCTTCCCCGACGCTGGTGGTGGCTTCGAGCGCGCCACTGGCCACGACACCGGCGGTCAGTTCGCCGATGCGTTCTTCGACGACGGGCGCCTTGCCCTGCCGGATGAGGTCGACCTTGACGGTGTTGACGTCGACCCCGATGACCTCGTGCCCTTCGCCGGCGAGGCATGCGGCCGAAACGCATCCGACGTACCCGAGCCCGAAGACGCTGATCTTCATGGAAAATCCTCCCCGCCGCCACCGGCTTGACCCAGAGGTCGGCGGGCGGGAGGAGATCGTTACGGGCGTCCTCGTGTGGAAAAGCGCTTACCTGGAGCGGGTTTCGCGAGTGACAAACCGTCCCCGGCGCGGCGGTGGTTGCCGTCCGCCGCGCCGGGGACGGGGTCAGAGGCTTTCGGCGAAGGGAATGATGTCCTTGCCGAAGATTTCGATCAGATCGGTGTTCGGAATTCCGGGGAGGGCGCCGATCGCGGCGTCGACACCGAGCCCGTTCAGCCGGCGCAGTTCGGTCTTGAGCTCTTCGGTCTTTTCGCCGTTCGCGCCGATGTCCAGCGGGTGGTAGACGGTCTTGGTGATTTCGCCGTAGTCGCGGCCCTCGGCCTCGCAGTGACCGCGCAGGACGTCGAGTTTGTGTTCGAGTTCGGGGCCGTTGAAGATGTTGCAGGCGTCGCCGTACTTCGCGACGAACCGCAGCGTCTTCTTCTCGCCGCTGCCACCGACCATGATCGGCGGGTGCGGTGTGGACAGTGCCTGCGGGACGTTCATCAGCCGCTCGGCGTGGATGTGGTCGCTGTCGAACGGGCCGTCGTCGTCGGACCACATCCGCAGCACGTACTGCAGGGTTTCCTCCAGCATCTCGAAACGTTCCGCCGTGGGCGGGAACGGGAAACCGAGTCCGCGGGACTCTTCTTCGTTCCAGCCCGCGCCGATGCCGAGCACGGCGCGGCCGCCGGAGAGCACGTCGAGGGTGGTGATCGCCTTGGCGAGGACGCCGGGCTGGCGGTAGATGACGCCGGTGATCACGGTCAGCAGTTTGGCCCGGTCGGTGTGCGCGGCGAGGTAGCCGAGGGTCGTGTACGCCTCGAGCATGTCGTTCTCGACCTGGCCGACCTGGCCGATCTGGAAGAAGTGGTCCATCACCGCGAGGTATTCGAACCCGGCGTCGTCCGCGGCGCGGGCGACCCTGGCGAGATCACCGCCGAGCGTGGCCGGTCCGCCCTGCCAGGTGAAGTCGGGAATTTGCAGTCCGAGTTTCATGGATTCCCTCTGTCGAATCGTGTTCCTGCCTTTTCGAACCTATACCCGGAGTTGCTCCAGGATTCAGAATCCGGTGACGACGTGCAGCCGGTCGCGCAGCGGGTCGGTGACGTACACGGCGCCGGTGCGCTGGTCGACGGCGACGTTGCCGGGGTTGATGCCGAGCGTCAGTTCACCGGTGATCTCACCGCGGGCGCCGTCGATGCGGACGAGGCCGTCCGGCCCGCCGTTGGCGTAGACCGTGTTGCTCCTTTCGTGCACCGCCACCGAAGAGGCTTCGCTGCGGAGCAGGATCGTGCGGGTCTCCCCGCGGGTGGCGCCGTCGATCACGGACAGGTGGTGGATACCCGAGTTCGCGACGTAAACCCTGCCGGTGCGCCGGTGCAGCGCGATGCCGGAGGGGCCGTCGCCGACGGGGATGCTCTTCGTGAACGTGTCGGTGGCGAGGTCGAGGATTTCGATGGAGCCGGTCTGGAGGCTCGCGAAGTAACCCGCGCGTGCTCTTTCGTCGATCACCGCGGCCGCGAACCCCTTGCCCGGCCCCTCGATGGTGTTCCTGATCACGCCGCCGAAGAGGTCGATCCGGCCCACCCGCGCCTGATCCCCGGAACCTACATACAGACTGTATGTTCGCTGGTCGAGCGCGAGCACCGAGGAGCCGTCGCCGGACGGGATGATCGTGACGGTGGCCGAGGTGGCCGGGTCGACTACGACTGTGGTGCCGGAGGTGCTGTTCGCGACGTGGACCAGCCCGGTGGCCGGATCGACGGCGAGGTCGGACGGTCTTCCGGGGATGCCGACGGTGGCGACGGCGCGTCCGCCTTGGACGATCGTGATGGTGCGGTCCCCGGTGTTCGCGACGAAGGCGGTTCCCGTGACCGGGTTCACCGTCACCGCCTGGGGCTGTCTCCCGACGGGCACCGAGACCAGCCGCGGCGCCGGTCCGGCGGGTGAGCCCGCCGCGAACGCCGCGGGGGTCAGCGCGAGCAGCCCGGCCCCGGCGACCAGGGAGAACGCGGTCCGGCGGCTGATGTTGGCTCTGCCCATGCCCAACCTCCCCGGTGGGTGACCCACTCGTCCACGGGGTACCCGGTCGAACACTAACCGGATGCGGGCTCGCGCGCGCTCCGAGTTCGGCGAAGGAACTTCACATCCGTTTCGGGCGTTGGAAAAATGAGCGTTGGCAAGGGAGGCGCAGGGCACGTGCACAGGCACCAGAACGGCGTGAAAACCGCGCTGTTGCTCGGGCTGATGAGTGCCATCATCATCGCGATCAGTTCACTGTTCGGCCGTGGCGCGTTGTTCATCGGCTTGGTGGTGGCGTTGGGGATGAACGCGTACGCCTACTTCAAGTCGGACACCCTGGCGTTGCGTGCGATGCGTGCGCGCCCGGTGTCGGAGGCGGAGCAGCCGGCGATGTACCGGATCGTGCGGGAGCTGGCGACGTCGGCCCGCCAGCCGATGCCGAGGCTCTATGTGAGCCCGACGGCCGCTCCGAACGCTTTCGCCACCGGGCGGAACCCTCGTCACGCCGCGGTGTGTTGCACCACGGGCATCCTGGGATTGTTGGATGAGCGCGAGCTGCGGGCGGTGCTCGGGCACGAGTTGTCGCACGTCTACAACCGGGACATCCTGATCTCGTGCGTGGCGGGCGCGCTCGCGAGTGTCGTCAGCGTGCTGGCGAACCTGGCGATGTTCGCGGGTGTGTTCGGCGGCAACGACCGCGAGGGCAACAACCCGCTGGTGTCGTTGTTGATCATCCTGGTGGGTCCCATCGCGGCGGGCATCATCCGCATGGCGGTCAGCCGTTCCCGTGAATACCAGGCCGACGCCTCGGGCGCGCAGCTCACCGGTGACCCCCTCGCGCTGGCCTCGGCGCTGCGCAAACTGGACTCCGGCACCCGGCGGGCCCCACTCGTTCCGGAGCCCCAGCTGGTGTCCCAGTCGCATCTGATGATCGCGAACCCCTTTCGCCCCGGCGAGACGTTGTCGCGCATGTTCTCCACGCACCCGCCGATGGAGGACCGCATCCGGCGCTTGGAGGACATGGCCCGCCGCGGCCCGTTCTGAGCTGCGGTCCCGTGGTGACGCTTCCGAGGTAACGACGATGCGGCCCCGTGTCGGCCGGGTAGCCCACCCGGTGTCCGCATGAGGTCGCCCATTCATGCTCGCGCGATTGCGCACTCGTGCCTGCATGAAGCGCCCATTCGTGCGCGTACCGGCGCGAAGGGCTCACTCGTGCGTGCGTGAGGTGTCCGTTCGTGTCGGTGTGAGGTGGCCGTTCGTGTTCGCCCGCCGCTTGCGTGAGGTGTCCGTTCGCGCCCACACGAGATGCCCGCGCGTGCTAGCGCGAGTTGCGCACTCGTACCTCCATAAAGTGCCCATTCATACTCGTACCTGCACGAAGGTCACACTCGTGCGCGCGCGAGTTATCCGTTCCGGCTCGTGCGAGATGTCCGTTTCGTGTTCGCGCGAGTTGCGCACTCGTGCCTGCACGACGTGCCCAATTCGTGCTCGTACCCAAGCGAGGTGCCCGTTCGCGTCCGCGCGAGGTGCCTGCTCATCTCGGCGCGAAGTGCCCGTTCGTGCCCGCGCGAGGTGTCCGTTCGTGCCCGCGTGAGGTGTCCGTTGGTGCCCGTGCGAGGTGCGTGTTCGTGCCCGCGCGAGGTGCCCGTTCGCATCCACACGCCGTGCCCACTCATCCCCACACGCCGTGCCCACTCATCCCCACGCGAGGTGCCCGTTCGTGCCTGCCCGAGGTGCGTGTTCGTGCCCGCGCGAGATGTCCGTTGGTGCCCGTGCGAGGTACCTGCTCGTGCTCGCGCGAGGTGCCTGCTCGTACCCGTGCGAGGTGTCCGCGCACGCGCCCGCGACCCGCAGCCCGCGCGTGCAGACCACGGCGGGCCTCGGCACGGGCAACGGCAGAGCACGGCGGTCCGAGCGCGCACCGTCGCCGTGGCGACGCCGACCTACCCGACGGCTCCGGCCGAACGAGCGCATGCCACCACGTAGTCCCCGTACCCGGACTTCGACAGCTTCCGCCCGAGCGCCAGGCATTCCTCCGGATCGATGTACCCCATCTTCAGCGCGACCTCTTCCAGGCACGCGATCCGCACCCCGGTCCGGTGTTCGAGCACCTGCACGAACTGTCCGGCCTCCAGCAGCGAGTCGTGCGTGCCGGTGTCCAGCCAGGCGAAACCGCGTCCCAGCTCGACCAGTTTCGCGCGGCCCTCACGCAGATACGTCAGGTTGACGTCGGTGATCTCCAGTTCGCCACGACCCGATGGGGTGAGGTCGCGAGCGATCTCCACCACCTGGTTGTCGTAGAAGTACAGCCCGGTGATCGCCTGGTTGGACTTCGGCCGCTGGGGCTTCTCCTCGATCGACACGAGGCGCCCGGCCCCGTCGAGTTCGCCGACGCCGTACCGCTGCGGGTCCTTCACCGGGTACCCGAACAACACGCACCCGTCGAGCGCGCTGACCTCCTGTCGCATCCGCCCGGAGAATCCCTGCCCATAAAAGATGTTGTCGCCCAGGATCAGGGCCACGTCATCGTCGCCGATGAAGTCCGCCCCGATGACGAACGCCTCGGCCAAGCCGTTCGGGCTCGGCTGTTCCGCGTAGCTCAGCTGCAGCCCGAACTGGTCGCCCGATCCCAGCAGGCGCCGGAAGTTCGGCAGATCGGCGGGCGTCGAGATGACCAGGATCTCCCGGATCCCGGCCAGCATCAACACCGAGATCGGGTAGTAGATCATCGGCTTGTCGTACACCGGCAACAGCTGCTTCGACACCGCCTGGGTGATCGGGTGCAGACGTGTCCCGCTGCCGCCCGCCAGCACGATGCCCTTCATACCCCAGCTCCTCGTTCACCCGTCCGGATCGATCCGGAACCACCCTAGCGCGCCCGCCACTTCACATACATACAGTTTGTATGTATCTTCGCCGGCATGACTCGCTCACCAGCACTCGGCCAGGAAAAGCACGTGGCGCTCCGCCACGGTGACGTCCGCTACTTCGACCGGGGCGAGGGGCGGCCCGTCGTCTTCATCCACGGAGTCCTCGTCAATGCCAACCTCTGGCGCCACGTCACGCCGGACGTCGCCGACGCCGGCTTCCGGTGTCTCACCCTCGACCTCCCGCTCGGCGCGCACGAAACCGCGCTCCACCCGGACGCCGACCTCACCCCGACCGGCCTCGCCGACCTCATCGCGGACTTCCTCGACGCGCTCGACCTCCGCGGTGTCGTCCTCGTCGCGAACGACACCGGCGGCGCCCTCACGCAGATCATGCTGTCCCGCCGTCCCGAGCGGGTCGAACGCGTCGTCCTCACTCCCTCGGACTCGTTCGACTACTTCTTCCCGCCCGCGTTCAGGCCGCTCACCCTGCTCGCCCAGATCCCCGGATCGATGCGCCCGCTTGCCGCATTTCTGCAGGTCAGGGCACTGCACCGGACGCCGCTCGTCTTCGGTGGCCTCACCAAGTACCCGATCCCGCGGGCGATCGTCGACTCCTACACCGCGCCCGCGCACCGGCAGCCGGGCATCCGCCGCGACTTGCGCAAGGTCCTCCGCGCCGTGCACTCCCGCTACACGCTGGAAGCCGCGGAGAAGCTGCGCGCGTTCGACAAGCCGGTCCTGCTGGTGTGGGCCGACGAGGACCGGACCTTCCCGCTCCGCCTCGGCCGTCGCCTCGCCGCGCTCCTGCCGGACGCCCGGCTCGTCCAGGTCGCCGACTCCTACGCCTTCGTCCCGGAGGACCAGCCCGCCGTGCTGGTGCGGCACATCCTGGCCTTCGTCGGCGTCATGGCAGATTAGGGGTGTGCGCCGAACCCAGGAAGAGCGATCCCAGAGCACCCGGGCCGCGTTGATGGCGGCGGGCCGCGAACTGTTCGCCGAGCGCGGTTACCAGGCCGTGCCCGCCGACGAGATCGTTCGCGCCGCGGGCGTCACCCGCGGCGCCCTCTACCACCACTACGGCGACAAGCAGGGCCTGTTCCGCGCGGTGTTCGAGCAGGTCGAGCTGGAGGTCACGGCCGAGGTCGAGGCCGCCACCAAGGACGCGCCGGACCTCGCCACGGTCCTGCTCTACGCGCTCAAAGCCTTCCTCGATGCCTGCGAGCGCCCCGAATGCCGTCAGATCTCGCTCCTGGACGCTCCCGCCGTCCTGGGCTGGGCCGCCTGGCGCGAGCTGGAGGCCGAGCACGGTCTGGGCCTGATCGTGCGACTGCTGGAGGACGCGGTGGAGCAGGGGCTGCTCAAGCCCGTTCCGGTCGCGGCGCTCGCCCAGCTCATCCTCAGCGCGGTGAACGAAGCGGCCTTGATGATCACCTACGCGGAGAACCCCGCGCAGGCGCGCTCCGACGCCGAGCAGGTGCTCGCCATGTGGCTGATCGGCCTCCTCGCGGAATAGTCCGCCGCCGCACGACGTTCGCCAGTTCGTGCAGGTGGAGATCTGGTCCGACGTCGTGTGCCCGTGGTGCTACCTCGGCAAGCGGCGCTTCGAGCGCGCGCTGTCCGGTTTCGAGCACCGTGACCAGGTCGAGGTGACCTTCCGCTCGTTCGAACTCGATCCGAGCGCACCGCGCGAGCCGCAGCCCAAGGCGGCGCTCCTCGCTTCGAAGTACGGGATCAACGAGGCCGAATTCGCCGCGAACGAGGAGCGCCTCACGCAGCTGGCCGCCGTCGAGGGACTGGAGTACCACCTGGACGGCGGGGTCATCGGCAACACCTTCGACGCGCACCGCGTGCTGCAGCTCGCCAGGGGGCGCGGTCTGCAGGACGCGGTCGCCGAGCGGTTCTTCCGCGCCTATTTCACCGAGCGGCGTTCGGTGTTCGACGTCGGCTCGCTCGTTGAACTGGCGTCGGAAGCCGGATTGGACGGTGACGAGGTCCGCCGGGTGCTTGACGACGGTGCCTACGCGACCGAGGTCCGCGCGGAGATCGACGAGGCGCGTGCGCTGGGTGCCAACGGCGTGCCGTTCTTCGTGTTCGACCGCCGCTACGGCGTTTCCGGTGCCCAGTCCGTGGAGACCTTCGCCGCGGCACTGGACAAGGCGTATCAGGACGCCGGGCCGGTGCCGAAGTAGACCTTGCACACCCCGCCGTCGTAGTCGGCGGCCAGTTCGAGAACGTTGCGCCCACTGTCCACAGGTAACAGTGACGAGCTGTAGTTCGGGCAGAAGTCGTTGTGCGCGTTCGGAACCGGCGCCGGTGCGGGTATCTCGTACCAGTCACCTGATCCGAGGTGGTCGTTGGCGAGCAGCACCTGACCGTTGGACGGCAGTGGACGGCCGGAACTGTCCGTGTAGATCTGGCCGACCATGAGCAGCCGAACGCCGTTCGGTCCGCCGGGGAAGGTCGTGACGGTGTGAGCGTGCTGGAAGTAACTGCCGTTCGCCGTTGCCACCCGCGTGCCGGGGTCGGCGGGGTCGCCGTAGTTGGCGCCGTCGGCGGAGATCTTGAAGTACGGGTCGCAGTACCGCTTGCCGTAGTTGCAGATCTCGTACGAGAAGTAGTACCGGCCGTCGGGCAGTTCGCGCACGACCGGCATGCCGGGACGGACCCGGTCGGGCGGGATCGCGAGCGTGGTCTGCTTGGTCCCCCAGGTGACGCCGTCGGTGGAGCCGACGCGGTTGAGCACCTGGCTGTACCGCGGTGCCTCGGTTTCGTCGGCGTAGTGGATCCACAGTGTACCGCCACTGTCCACTGTGAACTCCGGCTCGAACACTCCGTCGTGGTTGTGTGAACGGGCCGCTTCGGACCGGAAGGTCCAGTTCCGACCACCGTCCGAACTGGACCAGACGCGGATCGACATGCGACGGCCGGCGCCACCGTTCTGCCCGTAGGACGCCGCCCACAGCAGGGTTCCGGCACGCAGCCTGCCGACGCGCTGGGGAAGTTCGTAGATGCTGCCGCAGCACTCGCCCTGCGCGCCCTCGGGATCGCGAACCTCGCCGACCTGGTGGAACGAGGCGCCTTCGTCGGCGCTCTCGAAGATCCGGGCGAAGGCGCCACCGCTGTCCCAGCTGTTGACGGAGGCGATGATCCTGCCGCGCAGGAACGGCGTGTGCTCCAGCCGGATCGCTCGGGGATAAGCACCGACGCCCAGGTCGCCGCGTCGCGCGGCTTCGGCCGGGACGATCGTGGTCGTCACCGCGACCAGCAGCGTCAGCACCAGCGCGATCATTCGGCGCATCGGGCCCCCTCACTCTCGGCGGCCGAATTAGACCACAGCGTGACGGGTGCCTGTGCGGCGAAGGTGGACAAAAGGCAACTTTGTAGCGCAATACCACGTCAGAATCAACCTCTTGATGAATCGTTGAACGATCCTCTACGTTCGGAGAAGTGGCATGAGCCACAGCTCACAACGAAGGAGAGATCACATGGAAAACCTGGCTCCCGAGGACTTCGACCTGGACCTTCGTATCTCCGCTCCGACGCAGGAAGGCGACCTGCTGACGAACAAGTCGGGCTTCAGCGACATCTGCGCGACCCTGTGGCCGTCCTGCTGACGTGAGTTCCGGGTGGCGGGTCCGCGTGGCCCGCCACCCGTCCAGCCGGGAGGCGAGCGATGTTCACGTGTGCCGAACTGGCCTTGCTGCGCGCCGCCGTGCGACCGCGAGCCGAGGAATCGCTCCCGTCGCTGGAGGTCCTCGCCCGTGACGAGGTCCTGGTGGAAGCCGTCGACGCCGCCAGCCCCAGCTTGGCGCGTGACGTTCTCCGTGTGGCGCGCGGCGAGCCGGTGAAGGACAAGGTCCGGCGGCGCAGTGCCGTCGCCCTCGCCAAGTACCACCTGCGCATGGCCAGCCGGCCCACGCCGTTCGGTCTTTTCGCGGGCATTGCGCCGGTGCGGCTGGGCGACCGGCCGGAACTGCGGTTCGGCGAGCGGCACCGTCCGACCAGTCGGACCGATGCCGAGTGGTTGGACGGCCTGTTGCGGCGGTTGCGAACGGATCCACTCGTGCTGCCACGAGCTGTTCTGGTCGTGAACAACGTGGCTGTGGTCCGCGGCGATCGCCTGGTGCTTCCCGAGCGGTACGAGAAATCCCGCCGCCGCGAAGCTTCGATCCGCTTCACGCCACTCGTGCGAGCGGTGCGGGAGGCGGCCCGGACTCCGGTTTCGTGGCCGGATCTGCTCGGGGAGCTGTGCCGCCGGTTCCGGCGCACCGGGTTCGAGGGAGTGCTGGGGCAGCTCGTCGAGGTCGGAGTGCTGCTCACCGATCTCGACCCGCCGCCGGACTGCGTCGACCCGCTCGGGCACGTCCTGGACCGGGTGCCGGCAGCGCATCCGCTGCGTGCCGAACTCGTGGCGATCCGCGCCGACCTTGCCCACGCCGACGCCGCTGTCAGCGACCGATGGTCGCGCAGGCGAGCCGTTGCAGCCCGGATGCGGGCTCTACACGAGACGGACGATGTCATCCAGACCGATCTGCGGCTGGACATCGAAGCGACCTTGCCCGCCGCGCTCGGCGCGGAGGCGGCTCGGGCTGCCGAGGTGTTGTGGCGCTGGGGAAGGACGGCAGGACCGGTGTGGTTGGGCGAATACCGGAAGCGCTTTCTGGAGCGCTACGGAAGTGATCGTGTGGTCCCGCTCCTGGAGCTGCTCGACGACAACCGTGGCCTGGGACTACCGGATTTCACCGCACGCCGCTCGGACTCCGGCCCCGCGGTGCTGGATCTCGTCCTGGCCGCGGCGCGGTCGGGCCGGACGGAGGTCGAACTCGACGACGAGACGGTCGACGTGCTCGCCCCGGAGCCGCCGGAGCGGCGGCCGGTGTCGATGGAGCTGTGCGCGGAGATTCACGCGTCGAGCTGGGAAGCGTTGTGCACCGGGGAGTTCCGCTTGGTCGTCGGCGAGAACCTCGGGTCACCGCAGGCAGGTTCGACGATCGCCCGGTTCGCCCATCTGATGCCCGAGCTCGGCACCGAGTTGACCACGCTCGTCCGGGACGGTTCGCCTGCCGGAGCCGCGCAGGTCGCGTGCCGTCCGCGGACAACGCGCTCGGCGAACGTCGCTTCCGTGCCGCAGCGGTTGCCGGTGCGGATTCCGGTCGGCTGCGGTCCGGCGGTCGCCGATGTCCGCGACCTGGCGCTGGACGAGCTGGCCGTCGGCGCTACCCAGGACGAGCTGTACCTCGTCGATCTGGATTCCGGCGAGCGGGTGACGCCGGTGTCCGGCTCGATGCTGAATCCGCGTAGCGGGCACATCCCGCCGGTCGCGCGGTTCCTCCTGGAGCTGGGTGAACAGGAGAACCCGTCCTGCCTGCCGTGGCGGTGGGGCGCCTTGTCGACGGCGCCGTTCCTCCCGCGAGTCCGGTATGGACGGACGGTCCTCGCGCCCGCACGGTGGTTGCCCAGTCGCGAGATGCTCGACGTTCCGGCCGACTGGTCCGCGGCCGTCCGGTCGTGGCGGGAGCGGTGGGACGTGCCCCGCCGGGTGCAGCTCACCAGCTCGGACAACCGGATCGTGATCGATCTCGACGACCCCGGGCACAGGACCGTGTTCCAGGCGGAGCTGCGAAAGACGCCGCGGCTGGTCGTCCAGGAGGTGCTGTCACACGGCGACGGCTGGCTCGGCGGTCACGCGGGTGAGGTGGTCTTCCAGCTGATGGGCACACGCGCTCCCGCGCGACCCGTTCCGGCCGGCCGGACCCGGTCCGACGCGCTGCGACTGCCCGGCGGAGACTGGTTGTACGCGAAGCTCTACGCGAGTGACGCGGCGCAGCGGCAGATCCTCCAGTCGCGCCTGCACGAGATGGTCAGCGGTGTGGAGGACTGGCATTTCGTCCGATATGCCGACCCCGATCCGCATCTCCGGATCCGGTTCGCCGGAAAACCGGACACGCTGTGGCCGACGCTGTTGCCGCGTCTGCACGCGTGGGCGAGTGGCCTGCGGGAGGACGGGCTGTTGTCCCGGATGGTGCTGGACAGCTACGACCCCGAGGTCGAGCGGTACGGCGGTCCAGACGCGATCGGCGACGCCGAGCGGGTGTTCCACGCCGATTCACGGGTGGCCCTGGCGATGATCGAGCAGGCGCCGGACGGGCTGGTGGCCCTGAGCGTGCTCGACCTTGTCCGTCATTTCGGACAGCCTCCGGAGATCCTGGAGTGGCTCGCCGCCACGGTCCCCCTCGACCTGCGCCGATCTGTGCCGCGCGAGAACCGGGAGAAGCTGGCCGGGGCGATCGATACCTCTGGTCGTCCGTCACTGGACCAACCGTGGAGCCAGCGCAGCCAGGCCCTCGCGGAGTACCGGACGAAGCTGCCGCCGGACCGGTACGGGCGCGTCGCGCTGAGCCTGGCCCATATGCACTGCAACCGGGTGTTCGGCATCGACCGGGCGCGCGAGCAGGAGGTGTATGCACTGGTGCACGGCGGCCTGGCGCTGCGCCTCGACCGCGGCAGGCACGGCCGATGAGTCCCACAGGCGCGCTCGCGGCCACGAGCCTGTGGGCCACAGTGCGCATTCGCGGTATGCCGCTGTTTCGACGCGCTCGTGGTGACGCGTCTGCCGACTGCACCCGACATTGGGGAGGACCGCTGTGACGACGGTGACCGGACGATCGCATCGCGCGGACCAGCGGTCCGCGGTCCCGATGGACGTCGCGTGGGAGGTGGGGGAGCGCCTGCGGTCCGTGCGGGGTCTGGGGCCATCTCTGCTCGGCGGTCATCCCGGTGTCGCCGTCCTGCACGCGGTGCTCTCGGCGGATGACCCGGCCTGGGCATCGGTGTGTCACGCGCACCTCGTGGCCGCGGGCGAGGTGGCGCCGGAAGCACTGGTGCCCGCGGCGTTGGTCCACCGGCGGGTCCACGGCGGAGGCTACGAGGGGTTGCTGCGCGAGGCCGGTGTGGCGCTCGCCGAGGTGTGCGAGCGGTGGCCGAAGCCCGAGCGCCTCGGGATGGCGGACTACGACGTGATCAGCGGGCTCACCGGCAGGGGGCGCCTGCTCCTGGCGCTGGGCGGTGACCGTTGCTCGTCGGCGCTGGAGCGGGTGCTGGAGTACCTTGTCGCGCTGACGCGGCCGACCGTCGTCGACGGTGTCGAGGTGCCCGGCTGGTGGTGCGCGCCGGATCGATACACGGTGGAGGTGGACCGCGAGCGTTACCCGCGCGGGGACTTCAACGCCGGGCTGGCGCACGGCATCAGTGGTCCACTCGTGCTGTTGTCACTGGCCCACCGGCACGGCCACCGGGTCGCCGGGATGACGGACGCGATGCGCGTGGTCCGCGACTGGTTGTTGCGGTGGGCGTGGACGGACGAGTCGGGGGTGGGCTGGCCGTCGCGGGTCGGGTTCGAGGCGCAGGTGAGCGGGCGGGCGGTGCCCGCCTCGCGATCGGCGTGGTGCTACGGCACGGCCGGGGTGGCTTTCGCGCTGCACCTGGCGGCGCTCGAACTGGGCGACGCGGGGGCCGCCGCGTTGGCCCTGGGCGCCGTCGAGCGTCCCGGCCTGAGCGAGGGCCCGACCTTCTGTCACGGCGACGCCGGCCTGCTGCAAATCACCCGGCGAATGGGTTCCCCGGCTGCCGACGCGGTCGCCGCACGGCTCCTCACGGCCTTCGATCCGTCGTCGCGGTTCGGGTTCCGGCACCATCTGCACACCGGCGAGCAGATCGATGCCGCCGGGTTGTTGCAGGGTGCCGCGGGAGCGGCCCTCGCACTGGCGACGCACGCCGGGAACCCGGCACCGTGGGACGCGGCGCTGCTGCTGAGCTGAGCCGCGCCCCCGCGGCGTCCTGGGTCAGCGATAGTTGGTGAACTGGAGCGCGATGCCGAAGTCCTTGTCCTTGAGCAGCGCGATGACGTCCTGGAGGTGGTCCTTCTTCTTGCCGGAGACGCGGAGCTGGTCGCCCTGGATCTGCGCCTGGACGCCCTTGGGGCCCTCGTCACGGACCACCTTGGCGATCTGTTTGGCCTTGTCGGAGGCGATGCCCTGCAGGATCTTGCCGTTGACCTTGTAGATCTTGCCGGACACGGCAGGCTCGTCGGCCTCGAACGCCTTCAGCGAGATGCCGCGCTTGATCAGCTTCTCCTTGAACACCTCGACAGCGGCGCTCGCCCGCTCCTCGGTGTCGGCTTCGATGGTCAACGCCTCCTCGCCTGCCCACGAGACCTTGGCGTTGACGCCCCGGAAGTCGAAGCGGGTGGACAGCTCCTTGGCCGCCTGGTTCAGCGCGTTGTCCACCTCCTGCCGGTCGACCTTGCTCACCACGTCGAATGACGGATCCGCCACGTGTCCTACCTCGTCGTTTCGCTTGTCGGCTGGCCCACACCATAGCGCCGCGCTGGCCCCCCTCGGACGCGCGCCGGACCGTTCGGTAGACTTCTGCCCGGCCGGTGCGCCCGGCCATGGCGGGTTGCCCGAGCGGCCAAAGGGATCTGACTGTAAATCAGACGGCACTGCCTTCGGGGGTTCGAATCCCTCACCCGCCACACTGGGCAAACACCCCCGTGACCTGCAAAGACAGGCACGGGGGTGTTCTCGTATGGTCCGGCTACGTCCGGGTTGGTCTGGCTCAGTCCGGCATCCCGCCCCCAATACGCCCCTGAGTTTCACCAGCCACGCATGGCGCGCTCAGCGCGGTCACGAGCGGCCTTCTCCCCGCCGTCGAGGCACTTCGCGTAGACCTTCAGCAGGACCGAGAGGCTGTGGCCTGCCCACTTCGCTACCCGGGTCGGCTCCACGCCGCCACTCAGCCACGTTGACACGCACGCATGCCGGAGGTCATACGGCCGCTTGGCGAGCGGGCCAGCTTGGACCTCCTCCGTGAACACCAGCTCGCGCGCGGCGGCCCACACGCGCCCGTACACGCTGCTCGCCACCCGGCCGCCATCCCGGGCGCCGCGGAACAGGCGACCGTCCGAGGCTGTGCCGAACTGGGTGAGGTGGTTGTGCAGGATCTCGGTAAGCGCCGGTGCGCACGGCACCTTCCGGCCGATGTTCTCCTCGCGGTGCTTTAGCGGACCCGCTTCGCTTGCCTCTCCCGAGTCGGTCCACTCCTTGCCGATCTCGGGGCGCGCACCGCTCAGGTTGAGGTCACCCCAGCCCTGCTCGGGAATCGCGAGGTCCGCTTTGCTTAGGTTCGCGACCTCCTCGGGGCGCAAGCCCGCGTAGTACATCGTGGCGAAGAAGGCGACCAGTGGCGGCCCCGGTTTCCCCGCGTTCCCGACTGCCTCCAACAACATCCGTGCCTGCATCGGGTTGATGACAGAGGCCGGATCGACTTCCTTGAGCACGTAGTTCCGCCTCTTCGTCTTTAGCTCGGCGAGCGGGTTGCCCGCGAGCAGCTTCTTCTCGATGGCGTAGTCGATGGAGTTGGTGAGGGCGGCTTTGCGGATGCGCACGGTGTTCGCCGATCCCCGCTTTCCGTCCAGGTTGGTTTCGAGTTCGGCCAGTACGGACCGAAGAACGTCGGGCTTCTCCAGGTCGTTCACGTTCCGGCTGTTCCGGGCGATGGTATTCAGCTCGGCAGTCATCCGGCCGGACAGTGCGGCTGACCGCGTCGTGGGTTGAACAGCGACATCAGAGCTTGCCGCAATGCCCGCCCTTCCGGGCTTCCTACCTCGGGCAGCGAGCCGCGGTTACTCGTCATGGCCAACGTAATCCGTCCTAGCGATTCCGCAGTGGACTTGCGGTATCGCGGAGAGGAGTTCGGCCACTTCATGTCGGCGTACTCGCGGGCGAATTCGAACCACGGCTTTGTCGCGAGTTTCCGCATAAGCAAGACAGGCAAACCGCTCTCGGTGTCGAACGCCTCGCCCTTACGGGATGCGGTGACGAGATCCGAGCGAAAACTGTCAGCGAGCCCAACTGTCGCGAAGTACTCGCCGAACTTCTTGCCTGCCACAAGCCATCGAACTCGGTAGGTTGTCCTGCGCTTGCCCCTGACCGTCTCTATCGCCCAGATACGGACGTCGTGGCTGGTCTCCATCAGGCGGCCACCTCTCGGGATTCGAGCCACGCATCAAGGTCTGCACGACGGATGCGAATTTCGCCGTTCGGCAGCTTGATGTGGCGTGGTGCGCGGCCTTTCGCGCACCAGTCGTAGAAGGTGGACTTGGCGACCTGGAGTTCTTCGCAGAAGGCTTTCAGGGTGAGGAATCGGGACGGGGTTCCCATGGCAGTGACGGGCCTCCGAGATGTAGCGGTGTGGTCTGCGACAGAGCTACGGGGCATGGGAGCCTCCTTGAGTCGATTGTGTTGGTCACCGTTGGTGATCGAGGCGGGGGTGCTCGGCGGGTACGGGGGGGGGGACGTTCAGGCTGAGGTGGCGGAAGTGCGTTTCAAACCCCGCAAACCCCGCAAAGTGGCTCTTGACCTGGGGATGTACTTGCGGGGTTTGGGGAGTTCGGCGGGTTTGGCAAACCCCGCAAACCCCGCAACTCTGCGGGGTTTGCGGGGTTTGGCGATGAGCCGCCAGTAGTGAAACCCCGCAGGCTGTAACCGTCGTTTGCCCTGGTCAGGACTGGTTTTCTTGTTTTGCTGCGGGGTTTGCGGGGTTTCCGGGTTTGTTTCGCGGGTTTGAGCTTTCAGCCGGTGCGTTCGACCCAGTAGAGGCGCATCTTGGTGTGCGGGTCGGGCACGCTGCGTAGCACGACGTCGCCGCGCCAGCGGTCGAGCTGACCGGTGAGGCGCCGTCCGAGCGCTTTGGTGGACAGTGGTTTCCCGGTCGCGGTGGTGGGGAAGGTGCCGGTCCAGGGGTCGGGGCCGATGATGACTTCGGCGCTCCCCCGTACCTGCTGGGAGGTGAGGGGCTGCTCGCCGTGCAGGTCGTGCCAGGCCAGCAGGAACGCTCGCCATTCGGCGGCGTCGTCATCGAGTTCGCGGGCGTGTTCGGCGTTGCCGAGGAAGTCGGTGATGCCGTGGTGGGTGAGGAACCCGCCGAGGTGCTGGGCCCAGCGGGTGAACTGCCGCATCTGTGGGACCCCGGCGGCGGTGGGGGCACCGGCCGCGGTCCAGTCGAGGATGAGCACGAGCAGGTGCCAGAGCACGGTGGCTTGGTTAGCGGGGTCGAGGATCCAGGAGTCGAGGTTGGGGATGGTGAACCCGGTGCGCTGCTCGGGGCGGGGGCAGTTGGGGTCGAGGCGGACCCACACGGCGCGGGAGGCCATGTCGCCGCCGGTGCGCAGGTTGTTGCCGGTGGCCAGCCAGAGCCGGTCATTGGGGTAGGTGGCGGCGGCGTTGGTGCCGAGACGTCGGTCGGTCCAGGTGCGTTCGGTGACCAGCCGTGCGAGGACGGCGGAGTCGATCACGTGTCCCTCCACGAGGTTGTCGAACACGACCGCGCCGCACTGGTCGGCGAGCACGGTGGTGATGGCTTTGCGGAGTTCGTCTTCGGAGTCGGTCCAGGTCAGCACCCGCTGTCCCACGAGCAGCCCGACGCACCCGGCGAGGATGGTTTTGCCGGAGCCGGGCATGGACGCGTCGATGACGCCGAACGGGGCGAGGGTGCGGGTGAAGGGCCGGATGATCGGCGTGACGAGCAGCGCGAGGTAGTTCGCCCGGTCGGCGGGCTCGCGCCACGGGAAGTCCCGCAGGAACCGTTCCAGCAGGAATTCCCGCGCCTCGGCGACCTGCTCGCCGCTGGGCTTCTCCGGCACCGGCGGCAGGTGGGTGTTGCCCGCGAGGTAGAACCCGGTGGCGGGGTCGTAGCCCGGGGCTTGCAGCAGCGTGCCGTCCGGTCGGAGCACCGGGGTGGAGATGATCCTGCGCAGCACCGGCAGTCCGGGCCAGGAGCGGCGGGCGAGCACCGCGGACAGCACCGTTCCCGAGGGTGAGACTTCGACGTCGGCGGTGTCGCCCTTCTCGTCCACTCGCTGCCGCACGACGTCGGCGTGTTCGGCCAGCAGCGACGCAAGCAGTGGTGGTTTGAGCGGGCTGGCCGACAGGGGCAGCGCCACGTCCTCGTCCCCGGCGGTGGGATCGGCCGCGCCGGAGACGGACTCCAGCGCCACCGGTGCACCGTCGGAGACGTAGGTGTCGGGGATCAGGCGGGCGTCCAGTGCTTCGGTGAGCACGCGGATGGTCTCGGGTGCGGCCCCCACCCGCACCCGGGGCCGTCCGCCCGCACCGACCGGCCACAGGCGCAACCGCTGGCCGTGCTCGGGGGCGTTGTCCGCGGTGCTGCTCATGATCAGGACTCCTTGCGGTCTCCGGGTTCGTGGTTCAGGCGCGCGCGAGAGCGGGAGCGGACGACGGTGCGCGGGGTGATCCCGAGCTGCTGGCCGATCTCTCGCGCGGTCAGCCCGGCGCGGGTCAGCCGCGCAACCTCCCGATCGCGGTGGGCGGACTTGCGGCGCGCTCGGCGTCCGCGGAGCAGGGCGCGGCGTTCGTGGGCGGTGAGCCCGCCCCAGATGCCGAATCCCTCGCGGCGGGCCAGGGCGTAGTTCAGGCACTCGGCCCGGACCGGGCAGCCTGTGCAGCGCTGTTTGGCTCGCGCGACAGTCTTGGCCGCGCGCCCGCCTTGCTCGGGGAAAAACACCTGCGGTGCGCGGTCGTCGCGGCAGGCCGCTTGCGCGCGCCACGCGAGTTCGTTCCGGCTGACGTCCAGGTCGCCCCACGACACAGCCGGTGTGCGAGGCCGCCGCGGGACCATGGTGGCGGTCAGACCGCGGAAGGGGCGGTCGAAGTCAGTGCGGGGTGTGGGCATCAGGCAGCCTCCTTGCGGCGGACCGGGTTGCGCGATCCGGCGGTGAGTCCGGCGTCGACGACGCGGGCGACTTCGGCGTGGTTGGGTGGCCAGTGCTGGGGGCCGATGAGGGTGTTTCCGGCGGCGATCAGCTCGGCGCGGGCGGTGGCGTGGTCGATCAGCTCGGCGCCGACCTTGCGGCCGACGGTGTAGGCCGCTGAGGCGAGCGTTTCGTTGTGGCGGCCCGGGTCCGCGCGGCGAATGCGGTCGCACTCCCCGCGTAGGGCGGCGGCGCCATAGGCGGTCGGGTTGCCGGTGCGCAGCGCGAGCGGCGCGGTGGTGCGCGGCGTAGCTTTCTCGGTGCAGAGCTGCACGAGCCAGGCGGGCAACTCGGCGGGGTCGCGCTCATCGGCCAGTTCGTAGCCGCCCTGCTCGGTGACCGAGCCCGGTGCCACCACGTACCCGCCTCCCGCGCGGGTGTCCACCCGCGGGCAGAGCTGCCCCTGACTGTTGCGCAGCCGCACTCCGGGCGGGGCCTGGAAGTACAGGTGCCGCCCGCCCGAGGGCGTGGTGACGGTGAAGGTGTCCGGCAACGGGCCGCCGCGCTGCTCGGCCAGGGCCGCCAGCGCGGCCGCCCCGTCCGGGCCGCTCTCCCCGGGCTTGGGCATGTCGAGGTCGACCACCACCAGCCCGGCTGGTCCGGCGGCGACGGCGATGTTCCAGCGGTTGCCCGACCAGGCACGGCGGATACGGTCGGGGTCGGTGGTGGCGCGCCGCTCCCATTCCTTGATCGCGGGCGCGCGCTTTGTGCCGGGTTTCAGCGGGAACACCGGCCACCCCATCCCGGCCAGGAATAGCGCCCACTCGGTCAGCGGACCCTCGGTGGTCATCGGGCACCCCCTTCCGGGCAGTGCGCGAGGACGGTGGCCAGGGCGTCGTGTTCGGCTTGGTCGATGGAGAGGTGGTAGCGGGTTTTGACCTCGATCCAGCGGGTGGTGTAGCCGCAGCGGTCGCGGTTGGGGAGCCAGTGGGCGGGGTCGGAGTCGCCTTTGGACCGGTTGGCGCGGGCGGTGGCCACGATCAGGACGTCGGGGTCGTTGGCGTAGCGCTCTCGTTGGTCGCGGGTCCAGGTGCGGGGGCCGACGCGGTGGCCGTGCTCGATGCGGCCGGAGCGGGCGACTTCGGCCAGCGGCACCACGTGGTCGATGTCCAGTGTGGACGGGTCGGTGACGGTGGCACCGTCGTAGGCGCTGATCCAGGTTCCGGTGATGGGGCGGCACTGGTCGTCGGCGCGCACGCCCTGGCCCTGATCGAGCAGGGCCTGTTCGCGGGCGTTGCAGGTGCCGTGCACGGGCGACCAGTGCGGCCAGTCGTCGCGGTCGTAGTGGACGCCGGTGTCCTCCGGCGCGATCGGCAATCCGGCTAGTCCGGCTGACGCGGCGGCCGGGCTGGCGTGGGTCGTGGCGGTGGTGGGGATCTCGCACGCGGTGGTCGCGGCGAGCAGCGCGAGGCCGAGTACGGCGGCGGCCAGCGTGGTGCGGGTGGGCATCGAACCTCTTTTCGGCGGGTGGGGTGGGCGCTGCCGGGCCGCCCGGACGCGGGCCAGCGGACGGCCCGGCAGCAGCACGAGGGGCCTGCTACAGGGCGGAGCCGGAGAGGCGACCGCGGCTGTAGAGGCGGTGTCCGGCGCGGTCGATGCGGTTCCAGTGGCGCCGCACGAGGGAGCGGGTGTGAGACCGCAGCCGGTTTTCGGACAGGCCGTGGCGTTTGCGCAGGCGCCGGATTTCACGCAGGTCGTGTTCGGCGGCATCGGCGGCGGTGCGCAGGGCGGAGCCGAACCAGTAACCGGCGTAGCGGGTGAGCCAGTAGGCTTCGGCTTCCTGCCCGGCGAGCAGGATCGCCAGCGCGATCTCGGGGTGGTCGGCATCGACGTTGCGGTGGCGGGTGTAGCCGGTGGTGGCGCCGAGGTGGCAGTGCAGGACCTGCACGCCTTGCACGACGGCGATGACGCCGTGTCCGGCTTCGTGGGCGGCCAGTGCGCCGAGGCTGAGTGCGTCGTCGGTGTCGTAGCGGGGACGTCCCATCGCAGGCGGTGTCCTCTCAGTGGTGACTGTGTGTAGTCGTTGGTGGGTGTGCGGGGGTAGGGAACCGGCAGGGAGCGGGCGAGGGAATCGGTGCGTGGGCAGGGAAAATTCCCCTCGGGCCGTCCTGGTGCCGGTTCCCTAGGTTGATCTGCGGTTATGGGGGTGAAGGGAGCGGAGGGAGCGAGGGAAAACCCGCCCCCGGATGCGGTGTGGGGGCGGGTTTTGCGGTGGGGTTAGGTGTTCCCTCCCTCGCGGGCGGCGAGCGCGTCACGGACACGTTCGGTGAACACCATGAGGACGCTGACCTTGGTGACCTTGCAGCCGTGCTGGGCGAGCTGGTCCCGCAGCCCTTCGGCCTTGAGGCTGGCGTAGGGGCGGTGGTCGGGGGCCAGTGTGCGCAGCCGGGAGCAGACGTCGGTGGCGGGCGCCTTGTCCTCTCCGGGCTGGAGCACGGCGGCGACGTCGGCGAGCAGGTCGCGCTGCACCGGCTGCTCGATCGCGGCCCGGCGCACCTGCCCGCCTCGCAGTTCGACACCGCGGGCCGCGAGCGCGGCTTTCTGGTCGCCGGTGAGGTGGAAGGCACGCAGGAGACCGGGGGTGTCCATGAACCCGACGGTGACGGAGGTGCCCACGTCGTTGAGGGCCACGATCTTGCCGCCCTTTTTCACCGCGGGCTTGAGTTCCAGCGCGGAGAGCCCGTTTTCGTAGGCTTTCTCGCCGAGCACGACGTTGTTGCGGGTCTTGTCGCCGATGGCGTGGCATGCCTTGTTGGTGGTGACGGCGACCAGGTCGCGCGGCAGGGACTGGTCGGAGGGGGTCGGGGTGGCGAATCCCAGCACGATCCCGTACTTGCGGGCGGCGGAGAAGAACCGGACGACCAGGTTGACCAGCTCACGGCGGTCCTCGGGCTTGTCCTGCCGGAAGAAGCTCTGGCACTCGTCGATGATGACGATGCGGGGCCGCAATCGGTCATCGCGTTCCGCGGCCTCGCGGGTCACGGAGTTGATGCCGTACTCCCGCAGCAACCGGCCGCGTTCGGCGAGGGAGTCGTGCAGGTCGTGGATGTGGTCCATGCACGCCTGGACGTTCTCGGCGGTGTCGCCCATGGAGATGGTCGAGGCGATCGGGCGCAGCCACTCGTAGTCGTTGTTCTCGGCGAAGCAGAACACGTCGATGTCCACCGCCGGGTCCAGCACGGCCCCGGCGAGCAGGTCGTTGATCTGCTCGGACTTGCCTGAGCCCATGATCCCGGCCCACACGAAGTTGCGTTCGAACACCGGGGTGTCCACCTGGTTCCAGCGGGCGTCGATCCCGACCGGGAACCCGGTCCAGAAGTCGGTCTGCCCGCCATCGAGCAGCGGATAGTCCGGCACCGGCTCCCGCAGCGACCCCGGGTCCAGGACCAGGGATTTCATCGCCATCGGGTCGGTGTCATCGACCTCGACCCACACCTCTTCCGGGCGCCGCCCGAGGTTGTGGGCGAGCACGGTTTTGCGGGCGTTGATGCTGGTCGCGGGCACCCCGGCCGGGAGGCGGAGCACGAATTCCCAGCCGTGCCCGAGCGGCAGCGGCGGCTGCACCCAGGTCGGGGTGATGCTGGTGCCCCAGCCCTCCTTGAGTTTCTTGTTCAGCGCCGGGTGCCCGAGGTTGCGCAGCGCGTTCATGATCACCGACTCGTCCACCTCGACCTTCGGGCCAGCACCGGAGCTCGCCGGTGCCGCCCGCAGCCAGCCGGGCATGTTGGCGTGGGTGCGGCCCTGGTGGTGCAGGTAGTACCACCCGGCCGCGGTGCCGCCGAGCAGCACGAACACGCCGTAGGTGACCAGGAACCACACCGCGAACGCGACCGCGTCCACCACCGCACTGATCGGGCCGATGACGTCGGCCAGGTGCCCGGAGCTGACCGCGAGGATCACCCCGAGGACCAGCAGCAACCCGGCCACCCCGGCCACGCCGAGCGCGCCGGCCTTGAGCCACTGCCCCGGGGCGGCGGCCCAGTCCATGACCCGCTGGTGGCGGCGCTGCTTCTCCGCCGTGTCGCGGGCCTCCCACTCCAGCAGCCGCTCGTGGTTGCCCTCCATCTCGGCGAGCTGCATCTGCCGCTCGTAGCGGGTCGCGCCGTGGGTGTCGCGCCACCGCTTGGCCACCACCCCGGCCCCGGCGATCGGGTAGCCGAACAGGTGCCGACCGGTCGCTTTCCAGAACGCTTTGCCCCGGTCGCTGGCGAACGCTGCCCGGGAGGCCCGCCCCACGGTGACGAGGTCGCGGCGGTAGCCGCGGTACCGCTCGATCGCCAGGGCCTTCTGCCGGGCCCGGTACTCGGCGTCGGTGACGATCTCGCCCTCGATCACCTCGGTGTCCGCCTCTACCGGGGCGGCCTCGGCGCGGGTGGTGGGCAGGTAGTGCACCCGCGCGAGATCGGCCTCGGGCTCGGGGTTCGGGTTCATCAGTCCTGGTGTCCCTTCCGGTAGTGCTCGCGCAACTCGCGCGCGGACTTGGGTGAGCAGCGCAGCGCCTTGCGGATCTGCTCGGCCTTCGTGGGATCGATCGAGCCCGGCCGGGCCCGCATCAACTTCTCCAGTTCGGTGCGCAACTGGCCGATCGTCCGGGCTGGGCGGCCCCCGATCTTCGGGCCGCGGCGGCTCGATTTTTGCTGTTCACCGGCTCGGTCGGCGGTGGCGATCGCGCCGCCCTCGATCGAGTCCCGCGGCGTGGGGTCCGGCTCGATCTCCCCCGCCGCCGCGGCGTCGGTGGCCGCGGCGTCGGTGGCGAGCAGATCGGCCAACGCCCGGTCCCAGTCGCCGGTCTCGGCGACCGGTAGCCCGGGCACCGTCGCGGTGGTCAAGCCGCGGCGGGTCAGGGTGTAGCGGCCCGGGACGAACACGAGCCGGGCGGTGCCGTCGGGGTCGATCTCGGCGACCGCCGCCCGCACGGCGGCGGTGCGGACGCGGGCGATCTTGCGGGCGGCGGCACGCTCGATCCGCGCCGCCCGCCGCTCGGCGCGGGTACGGGGCGGCCCGGCGAGGGTGAGCTGGTGGGCCACCACCCCGGCGATCGACCCGATGCCCATCACCACGCCGTGGTCCCAGGCGACGGTGAGGCCGTGGGTGAAGTTGATGCCGAACGCCACCGCGCCGAACACCAGCACCCCGGCCACCAACCCCCACACCGACCGGTCCGGGTGACGGCGCCGCGCGATCACGACCGCGACCGCGAACGCCCACATGCCCAGCTCGGTGATCCCCGGCAGCAACGCCCCCAGCGCGGAGCCATAGACCGCGGTGCCGTAGGCGGCCATCGACGGGGCGGCCAGGGCGAAGGACAGCAACGCGATCGGATAGATCAGCAGCTCCACCACATGCCCGCCCAGCCACGCCCGCAGCCCCGACCACGCCGAGCGCCACCGGGCGCGGCGCTTGTCGGCGGCTTCCTCGCGGGCCTTGGCCCGGGCCTGCTCCTCCGCCCGCTGGATCTGGGCAGCGGCTTGCCGCTCGGCGATGCGGACCTGCGCTGCCGCGGCGGCGTCCTCGCGCCGGATCAGCGCCTCCGCGCGCCGGTTCGCGCGCCGCTCGTCCTGCCAGCTCATCCCCACACACCCCTTTCCAGCTCGCTTGTCAAGCCGCTGGCCGACACCAGCGGCACCACCGCCCGCACCCGCGCCAGACGTGACCGGTTGGTTGCGCGTGCCCAGGTGCGGGCCTCGGCCAGGTCCGGCCAGTTCCCGGCCGCCACGATCTCCCCGGTCGGGATGACCACCACGACCGTCCACGCCTGCGCTACCTCCGCGATGCGCGTCGCCCTCACGCCCGACCACCGTCCTTCGTGGACGGTCCCCGGCGGGTGCGGCGGGCGTTGACCTCGTGGGCGGTCCAGCCCAGCGCGGTGAGCACGGACAGGGCGTAAAAGCCTTCCCACACCGCGGCGCCGAGTCCGATCGGGACGATCAGCCCGGCCAGCTCGCCAAGGTGGTAGCCCGCCCACGACACCGCCCGGGCGGTGCGGGTGACGGGCTGGTGCACCACCACCTCACCGGCCCGATACACCACCGGCGCGCCGCCGCTGGTCTGTCCGGTGTGGCCGGTGGGGCGGTGTTCAGGTGCGGACATGGACGGCCTCCTCCCGTGTCGGGTTGGGGTGGGCGAAGAACTGGTTCACCGGCCCGGACGGGGCGCGGCTGGCCTGATCGACAATGAAGGCGTCCAAGCGGCGCATGGACACCTCGATCACCGTGGCGATCAGCACCGGCACGATCCGGACCAGGTGCAGCACCAGGAACAACCCCACCGCGGCGGCGAACTTCACCAGCGCCTTCGTGCCGAAGGTGCGCAACACCTCGAACATCGACATCACCGGCCACCCCGCTCGATCTGCTCGGCCCGGGCCCGAAACGCCGCGGCGGCCCGGTGCACCAGATCGGAGAGTTCCAGCGCCTGGCAGTAGATCTCGTCAGTGATGACGGCCTCGGCCTCCATGCTGCCGACCCGCCCTTCGGCGCCCTCCCGGACGACAGACGTCCATTGCGTCACCGCGTACTCGGCGTCAGTGAGCACGCGCAACGCCCAGCTCCTCGGATCCGTCATCACCGCTCACCCCAGCCCGAGAACACCACGGACAGGGCGTGCACGAGCTGGTCCAGGCCGTCGCGGACCTGGTGCGGGTTGCGCACGATCCACACCACCGCGAGCACGGCCAGGGCCAGCTAGAACACCTTCCGCAGCTTGCTGCGCTGGGGCAACGCGAACCTCGTCTTGCTCATGAGGGCACCTCCGTCTCGTCGGGACCGGCCAGGGAGAACAGATCGGCCTGACCGGCGGGCTGCCACGCCCCGCCCCGCCACACCGCGTCCGTGGCGATGCCTTCTTCGGCACGCACCACCGGCTCCGTGTCGGCCAGCCACGTCCGTTTCTGCGTCTCAGTGGCCTCACGCCACCGCCGACCGGTGGTCGTCTCGAAGCGGCGGATGGCCAGGGTTTTCAGCCGCGCGGGGGTGGTGCCGATAGTGATGCGGGCGCTCATGCCGCCTCACCACCCAGCACCGCGATCTCGTGGTCCCAGTCGATGCGGCCGGACTCGCTGCCCCGCGGCACCAGGGCCTCGGTCGTGGCCAGGATCTCGGCGAGGGTGTCCCGCTTGAACGCGTAGCAGCCGGTCCCCGACGGCGAGGACAGCTCGATCCACACCCGCCACGGCAGGTCCCGGTCCGGGCGGATCACCACGTCCCCGTCGCCGACTTCGTTCTCGCTCCTCGGTGTGAGGGCCAGGCCCGCCGCGAGCAGGTCACGGGCCAGCAGCCAGCACACCCACACATCCGAGCCGACCTCGAAGTCCAGACCGACCGCGTACGGGTCGTCGGCGCGGTAACGAACCACGACCTTGAGCGGGGCCAGCTCGATCACCTCACCCGAGGTGTCCAGCAGTTCGGCCCACACCGGCACCATCACGCGGTGCGGGGTCACCGGGAACCACCCCCGGCCGCGGTGATGACCCACTGCACGAACGACCGCGACGCGGCGCGGTGATCCGGGCCGAGCTGGGCCTGCATATAGCGGGTGATCTGCGAGGCCGACTGGCCCTCGCGGTGACGGCGCGCGATGATCTCCACCGGCGCGACCAGCAGCTCGTAGCGGTAGCCAGTACGCCGTGCGGCCTGATGAACGATCGTCTGTGACACCATGGGGGCCTCCCTGTTCTGGTCTCGTGTGGGCTGGGTGGGGAGTCCCGGCGCGGTCGCGTGCTTGGCGGTTCGGGCCGCGCCGGGGTCCTGCGTGGTGGTCTGGCGGGGCATCAGCGATCCGCCCTTTCCGTCCGGTCGTTGCCGGACGCTTCGGTCCGGCAGTGGCCGGCCAGGTGCGTGCCGCGCATCCGCGGGCAGCGGCACGCGCACAGCAGCTCGTATTCGGCGTCGGTGATCGGCACCGGGCGGCGGGCGGTGCGCGGCGGCCGGTAGCGCGGCGGCATCAGCCCTCCTCGGGGTCGATGCGCACACCGTTGACCCACACCTGCTCGCCGCGGCAGACCATGTTCGAGCCGCGTTCGGGGTACGGGATCGGGCGGCCGGACAACCGGCGACCGGTGACGGCGTCGGTGACGGTGCTGCCGTTGACCGAGACCCCGTTGCGGGAGTAATAGATCCGGCCGTTGACCACGACCGGTCCGGACACGCTGCCGATCTGAAGGTGGAAGCCCACAGTAGTTTTCTCCTGTCTGCGGTGGGAGCCAGCGGCGGACGTAGAGCACGACCGGCTCGCCATCGCTACGTCGGTCCTTTCAGGACGGTGGTCGAGGGGGTTAGAGCTGGGAGGCGATGCGGCGGGAGCAAGCGGGCTTGCCGCAGCAGTTGGCCTTACGGCTGGTGCGCTTGCCGCATCCGGCGCAGCGGCCGGTCAGTTCCAGCACCCGGGAGTGCTCGATCTCCCTGCCGGGCTTGCGGTTGTTCTTGCCGAACATGCGTTTCTCCTGATCAGTCCTGGATTGCGGGGAATGAGGGGGTGTGGAAGGTGAGCGGCGGGCCGCTCACGGCGGGGCGTGCGCTCACCAGGTGCGCAGCCCCTCGAACTTGCGGCGCGCCCCGATCGCCTGCTGCAAAATCCGCTCGGTGAGCTTGCGGGTACTCAGGCGCTGCACCCGGGTCAGCCGCAGCGCGGCAGCCACCGCCAGCAGCGCCTCCCGATCCAGCCCCAGCGCCGCGAGGTAGCGGGCTCCCTCCTGTTCAGTGGCCGTGCTGCGCAGTCGCGCCGCGATGTCTCTGGCGTCCATCGATGTGTTCTCTTTCCGTGGTCAGTCCTGGCTGCGGATGGCCAGGTAGGTCGTGAGTAGCGAGGCGGCCACGCCGATGAGGCGGTGTGTGGCCTGGTCCATTTCCATCAGCGCCGTGCCGGGGCCGCCCTCATCAACCACGCCCTCGCGGCGCTGGACGGTGGCGTGGGCGAGGTAGCCGCCCTTCCCGATGAACCGGGAGCGCAAGAACCGCTTGAACGGCTCCCGCCGGTCGATCACGTAGTGCGTGACCGCATTCACCGCCGTGCCCGCGGCCAGTGCCCGCAGCGGCAGCCGGTAGCCCAGCGCCGCGGTTACCGCGAACGTGGCCACCGCCTGCCCGGCGGTGTAGGTGGCGACGTGCCGGGCACAATGCTTGGCGCCCTCCCGCCCCGGCAGGCCCTTCTTGATCGCGTCGTCGCTGGACTGAACGATCTGATCGCAGTAGGGGTGCACGTCCGAAAACGTCGCCTGCAACGCCCCGAACAACGCCAGCGCGCGAACCGAGGTCGCCCGCATCACGCCGCCACCTCACCGGCCGTGTCGAACCGACCCGGCAGCGACCGCAGCGACTCCCGCGCCGCCCGGCGAGCCGCGCGACGGGCCCGCACCTGGTCAGTCAGCTCCCGCGACACCCGGAAGGACTCCACCTGCTCGGCAGCGGCGAAGTCCCGCTCAGCCTGATCGACTAACGCATCGATCTCGGCGAAGTCGGGGCCCAGCTCCTCAGCGATCAGCGAGTCCAGCTCAGCGGCTTCGGCGGTGGCGTCGTCGGCGATCAGCATCGCCGTAATGTCCTCATCCATCAGCGGGAACAGGGCTCGGCGGGCCGTGACGCTGGGGATTCGTGCGAACTCCATTGCTCTCCTCGTTGTCGTGATCACCAGGCCCGGCCTGGCAGTAGTGAGTGGTGACCGCTCTGGCAGGTCGTGACGGGTCAAGCGGCGCGGCCCGCGGTGTCGGTCCAATGCGCGTCGGAACGCAACTGAGCCCGATGCCACCGCTGATAGGCCAGCCCGGTGCGCTGCACCGCCGCGCCATGCGCGGCCTGCGCATCCCGCAACGCGGCCCGGTAGTCCGCCCGCATCGGCCGCTCCGTCACCAACTGGCGAATCGACGCGACCCGCGACGCCAGCCGCACCATCTCCCGGCGCGCGGTCAGATATCCCTCGGCCGCCCGCTCTTCCGACAGCCGCAGTGCCACCAGTACGGGACGTTCGATCACATTCGAATCCATATCAACTCTTTCTCGTCAGAAAAGACAAAGACACCTAGGAACGGGCGGCGGCGCGACTCGTGAAGCGTCGCGCCACCCGCCCGATGCCCCCCTGAACAGCAGATATGGCGCCGTCAGAGGATGAAAAATCGAATTTCGCCCAGTTTCTTGCATCATGGGCAACGGACTAGGCGGGTCGCTTACGGCTTAGCTACCTGTCCGCCCCTAGCTTTTCTCCGAGCTAGGCCGGGTAAATGAAGTTTTCAAGGAACAGGAAGTCGATTCGCTGGACCTGGCCCTAGGGCCTCAGGTCCCTCATCGCTCTGGCGATGCGCTAAAAGTAGCGCTACTAGTAGCGCTACGGCAACGCGTCCAATCGGGTGAACGTGGCGCCATCGCGACGAACGGGAACTAAGTTGGGTCGGAGATCGCTAGTATTTGCGCTGGTAGTAGCGCTATCTCGGAGGCTGTATGGCGAAGGACTGGCAGGCTGTAGCGAACGCGATCAACACTCGAATGGCGGAGCGCTCCATCGGTCAAGCGGAGCTGGCCAGCCGAGCGCGCGTCGCGGTTGCCACGTTGCGGCAGATCCAGCACGGCATTCCAAAGGATCGAAATCCGCGCACGCTCGGCGCACTCTCCACCGCCTTGGGATGGTCGGCGGACCACCTTGAACGGATCGCCGGGGGGGAAGAACCGGACATTGGTACGGATCGACTAGCGGGGGTTGAGTCTGCGTTGGCGGAGCTTAAGGAGCGGGTTGCCGACCTTGAGCGGCAGGTTGGCCGACTGCCGAGTGGACGTGACAGCTAACCAGCAATCTGGCGGAAGAACGATGCGACGCCGTCGATGGCGTCTCCCGCGGCTTCGGCGAGCGCTCTGACCCAGACCGCCGCGTCGTTGGGGTGCTTGATCACGACGGTGAGGACCCCGAGGACGACCAGACCACCGACCAACTTCGGGAGAACGCTGCCGCCGGTCGGCAGCGGAACCATGCTGCTCTTCTTACCCATCGTTACCTCGCCTCGGTGGTGTTCGTGTTCCGTGTCATGAACCAAGAACACCGCACCGGAGGCGACGTTGGTAGGTGATCCGCAGTCGCGTCCGCGCTATTCCGGAAAGGACTATTCCCGGGTGGCATATGAGCTGGTCAGAGCGTTCCAGGCGTCCGAAAGGATCTGCGACAAATCCGAGTTCGGGGCTTGCCAGCCCAGCTCTTGGCGGATCCGACGGCTGTCTGCAAGCAGCACACGCGGCTCGTTCGCGGGCGGGTTCCGCTTGATCCGCACCGGTTGGCCAGTGACCCGTTCGGCGGTCGCGAGGACGTCGTTGATCGATGACTCGTGGCCGCTGCCGACGTTGTAGGCGCGCCACTCGCCGGGGGAGCACGCTTCCACGGCGAGGACGAAGGCGTGCGCCATGTCGGCTACGTGCACGAAGTCACGAACTGCCTCGCCGTCGCCGTTGACGCCCAGCTCCCCGGCAAGGCCAGCCTGTACGGCGAGCACCTTGGGGATCAGGCGGGTGAAGTCGCGGTCCGGGTGGCCGTCGACGGCGCCGGCGATGTTGAAGGCGCGGAGGCTGATTGCCCCAAGCTGGCCCGTGGCCGCGACGTTGGCCGCGGCGAGGTCAGCCGCGGCCTTGGTCGCGCCGTACGGGTTCGTCGGGGCGATCGGTGCGTCTTCGCGGATGGGCTGGGTTGCCGTGGTGCCGTAGACGGCCGCCGTCGACGCGAGCACGAGGCTGGCCCGGTTCTCCCCGGCGGTGAGGGCATCGAGCAGGTTGAGCGTGCCGTTGACGTTGGTGCGCCAGTAGGGCAGGGGATCGGTCAGGGATTCCCGAACTCGTGCGCGGGCCGCGAGGTGACACACGCCGTCGACATCGCGGAGCGCGGCGCGGAGGCTCGGCGGGTCTTCGACGTCCCCGACAGCCGTCGCTGTTGCCTGCCGAGGGGCCTTGGTGGCGTCACGCACGAAAGCCACCGGCTCGTGTCCTCGCTCGGCGAGGGCAGCGATAACCGCGTGTCCGAGGTACCCGGCAGCGCCGGTGACAAGAACGCGCACGCGGTCAGCTTGCCAGGAGCATGTTCCGGTGCTGCCAGGCCAGCTCGATACACGCACGCGAGATTGGCGAGAGCGGTTCGGATTTCAACCGCTCGCGGGACTCCGAGTTGAAGGGAATGCCCACGGTCGGGCGACCAGCCTCGGTGCTCACGGCGGCGCCTTCCTCGTTGACCTCCACCATGTCGGCGAAGAGCTGGTCAAACACCGGCGCCTCGATCACGGCCACAGTCAGCAGTTCCACCCACAACGTCAGCGGTTCGAGCACCACGGCACACGTGAAGACGCGGAAGTCGCCAGCCTCGCGAGCAGCCGCGAACGACCGGAACGGCTCGTCGTCCTCGTAGTCGATCGGGTCAAGGGAGTTGCCGTCGTGCTCCGGGTTGCCGAGGAACTCCTCGGAGTACTCGCGTTGGATGTTGCGCCAGATGGAGAAGTCGTTGGCCTGGTGAGCAGGCGCGAGGGCGGCGGGCTGGAACACCCCGGCGGGGATGACGTGGAACATCCCGCCAGCAACGGCGGTGGCCTTGGCGTCGCGACGGTGCAGGAACATCCGGTGCCCGTCGATCGGGTCGCGTCGGATGGTCAGTGTGTTGATGCTGGGCAGCATCGGACGGGCGAGCAGGTCGAACGGGTCGGCGATGTGGCGACGCAGCGGCAGGTGAGCGAGGCTGGGCCGCTTCCGTCCGACGCGGAGCCACGCATCGGAGAACTCGTGGGCGGCGGCCTCGCAGACGTCCAGGACGTCGAAGTAGCTGGTGTAGCTGAACCCGAGGCGGCCCTTGTCGCCGGTCCAGTCGACCTCGGCGAGCCGGTAGCTAACGCGGTTGTCCAGCAGCTTCGGCCGGGCGAGGTCGCGGAGGGCTCGCGAGTAGAGCCGGAAGTGGTTGCCATCCGCGGCCAGCGGCCGGACACCCTCGGTTTGGGCGATGCCACCCGTGATAGGCGGCTTCGGCAGCGCCTCGGCCAGCCAGTACAGGTCAATGTCGGTCAGCTCGACCGGCCCGGACGGCAGCCACTCCGGCTGAGTGAGGACGGTAGTCCCGGGGATGCAGTGGGCCTGCGGGTACAGCTCGGAGGCGAGGTCTCCCAGCAGGGCGCGGTTCGCGTTCAGCTCGCGTCGCACGAGCTTCCAGCGCTCCTGACTCTCGTGCGGCGCGCCTGCCTCGCTGACCTGCCCGGGCTTGGGGACGGCGTCGGCGGAGTGGTCCGGCAGGACGCCGAGCCGTTCCGGCGGAATGTGCAGCTTGGCCGCGATGGAGCGCAGCTCGGCGAGGCCGGGCACGAGCTTGCCCTTTTCGACCTTGGACACCCACGACTGGGTGGTGTTGAGCAGGTCAGCGGCTTCTTGTTGGGTGAGGTTGTGGTGCTGCCGGTACCAACGGATCACCTCGCCAGCATCGGAACCGTCTGGAGGAGCGGCGATTGCCTGGGCCACGTGTAGCCACCTTTCGGGGGTCGCCGAGTTGGTCAACCTGTCGCCTCCACTCCGTCGCACGCTGTGTACGTAGTGTGGCAGGGTCGGGACGAAGTTTGGGCAAGAGGAGTTGGCGGGCCGCAGCCTTGCATGAGCTGCTGGAAAAGGCTGGTTTCTGGCGCTGGCGCCACGCGCACGTGGCCGCGCTGCATGATCCGGACTTCCGGCGCCGGTCTGCGGACGTCATCGAGGGTTGGTTCGCCCCCCGGCCCGCCTGATGAGACCTGAGCGGAGCGTCTACGCCTCCCTTCGGAAGGGCGGACGCACCCAATGCGCCCCCAAGCGCCCGTGATCATGCTGGAAAACGCCTGGTCACGAGCGCTTTGCTCGCCGCTCTGTAAATCAGACGGCACTGCCTTCGGGGGTTCGAATCCCTCACCCGCCACACTGGGCAAACACCCCGTTGACCTGCGCGAACAGGTTGGCGGGGCGTTCGTCGTTTCGGCGGAGGTGTACGCCCCGGTGCAGGCGTATGCGGATGGTTGTGGGCCATTTGTGGGCCAACTGCCGGTAGGCCCCGCATGGCCGTCCGGCCCTGCCTTACCTTGTCTGGCGGGTGTGGCGGTCCCCGCCGCACGCCGGGTCGGCGGATGCGCGGCCTGGGGCAGTTTCCCTCTCCGGGGCCTCGCCTGTTGTTAGGTTGTCTCCGTGATCCTCGCGAATGCTGTGCTGGCAGCGGACAACCCGGTCGTGCCCGACTACGTCGAGCTCGGGTTGGGGCTCGTTGCGTTCCTGGTGCTTCTCTTCCTGCTCGCGAAGTTCGCGGTGCCCCGATTCGAGGCGTTGTTCGAAGCACGGGCCGAGAAGATCGAGGGTGGGATCGAGAAGGCGGAGAAGGCCCAGGCGGCAGCCGCCGAAGCGTTGAACCGGTATCGGGGCCAGCTTGCCGATGCCCGGGCCGAGGCGGCGCGCATTCGTGACGAGGCGCGGGAAGAGGGCGAGCGGGTGCGGGCCGAGCTGCGTGCGGAGGCGCAGGAGGAGGCTCGCCGGTTGATCGCGCGGGGCGAGGCCGACCTGACGGAACAGCGGGGCCGCATCGCGGCCGAGATGCGGCCCGAACTGAGCCGGTTCGCGGTCGAGCTGGCGGAGCGGATCGTGGGTGAGTCGCTCGCGGACGAGGCTCAGCGGCGGGGCACGGTGGCCCGCTTTCTGACGGAGCTCGAACGGAGCTGACGGGTCGGTCTCAGCGACGCCGTCGCCGGCAGACGGCGGAACGCGTCAGGTACGGGTGGGCGATCCGGGTACACCATGACAACTGACCTGGTTCGTGCCCGCCGCGCGGTGTCGGTCGTCTTCGCGGTGTGCGGGGCCGCGTTCGGGACGTGGCTGGCGCGTGTTCCGGCGGTGCAGGGCGGGCTCGGGCTCAGCACCGGGCAGCTCGCGACCGGGCTTTTCGGTCTCGCGGCCGGGTCGGTCGCCGCGTTGCTCCTCGCGGGGGCGGTGATCACCCGCGTCGGCAGTCGGAAAACCGCCGTGGCGGGCGCGGCGATCCTTTGCGGCGGGTTGCCGCTGGTCGCGTTCGCCCCGAACAGCACCGTGTTCGTCGGCGCGCTCGTGGTTCTCGGGATCGGCAACAGCACGCTCGACGTTTCCATGAACGCACACGCGGCCCGCGTCGAGGACGGCTACGGGCGGCCGATCTTCGCCGGGTTCCACGCGTTCTGGAGCATCGGCGGACTCGCCGGCTCGGGCGCCGACGCGCTCATGGAGACCTGGCACGTGCCCGTGACCACCCACTTCCCCCTCGCCGGGGCGACACTCCTCGCGATCGCGCTGTGGGCGATCGGTACCGGATTCCTCCAGGGCCCCGACCGCGGGCAAGGAGGCTCGCCGTTCGCCCTCCCCGAACGGGCCCTGATCCCACTCGGCATCGTCGCGTTCTGCGGATTCGTCGTGGAAGGCGCGGTGAACAGCTGGGGCGCGGTCTACCTCAGCGACATCACCGGCGCCGGGCCGGCGGTCGCGTCGCTGGGGTACTTCGCCTTCTCCGTCACCATGATCGTCGTGCGGCTGGCGGCGGACCGCATCGTCGAGCGGATCGGTCCGGTGCTCTTCCTGCGGTTGGCCGGGGTCGTGGCGCTCGCCGGGTTCGTCGTCGTGCTCGCGGCACCCGCACCCCTCGCGGCAGTCTTCGGGTTCGCGCTCGTCGGGCTCGGCGTCGCGGGTGTGGTGCCGGTCGCGTGGAGTGCGGCGGGCCGGAAACAGCGGGACGCGCCGGGGCGGGCCGTCGCGGCCGTGGCGGCCTGCGGGTTCGCCGGGTTCCTGGTCGAGCCCGTGATCATCGGTGCGATCGCCGGGTGGGCCGGTCTTCCGTGGGGGCTTTCGACGGCCATGGTGGCCGCCGCGGCGGTCGCGTTCCTGGCCCGTAGCCTGCGATAACCGCAGGTGCGGGGCTTTCGGCCCTAGGCGGAGCGCCGGTTCCGGACGGACCCTGGGGGCCCCGCAGGACGCCATCGGAAGGGCGGCGCTGGGCACGAACCTGCTCACCGTGTCGCCGGGAACCACGATGACCGGTGAGACGGCGCAGCTACCGGACACGGCGGAGGAGATGGTCGCGCGGATCGGGCCGGTCGAGTCGGTGTCGGCGACGGCGCGGCTGGCCGACGCGAAGGTCTACCGCACCGACCGGATCCCGGAGACGCTCGGCTCGGACGCGGCGGCACGGCTGGGAATCAGCCGCGCCGGCCCGGACATCGAGGTGCTGATCGGCGGGCGCTGGTTCACCGTCGTGGGCATCCTGGAACCGGCGCCGCTGGCGCCCGAACTGGACTCGGGCGCGCTCGTCGGGTGGGAGGTGGCGGGCGAGGCGGTCACCGGGCTGCTGCTGGGGCTGGGCGCGGTCGCGTTGCTCGTCGGCGGTGTCGGGGTCGCGAACACGATGGTGATCTCGGTGCGGGAGCGGCGGGCCGAGATCGGGTTGCGGCGCTCGCTCGGCGCCACGCGGGGACAGGTCGGGACACAGTTCCTGGCCGAGTCGCTGTTGCTGTCCGCGCTGGGCGGGCTCGGTTCCCGGTCCGGGTGCCGGTTCGCCGGGGCGGCACCCGGACCGTGGTCAGCCCAGCAGTTCGCGGAAGCGTTCGACGCCGATGTTGCCACCGGACAGCACCACGCCGACGCGGCCAGTGAAGGCACCCTTGAGCAGCCCGGCCAGCGACGTCGCGCCACTGGGTTCGAGCACGATCTTGAGCCGCTCGAACGCGAACCGCATCGCCTCGCGGATCTCGTCGTCGCTGACCAGGAGGATGTCGTCGACCAGGCGCTGGTTGACCGAGAACGTCAGCTCACCGGGGGTGTCGGCGGCGAGCCCGTCGGCGATGGTGCGGGCGACGGGGATCCGCACCCGCTCGTTCTGCCGCAGGGACAGCTCGGTGTCATTGGCCTGCTCGGGCTCGACGCCGATCACCCGGATCCCCGGCTGCAGTCCCTTGGCCGCGGTCGCGCACCCGGCCATCAGCCCGCCCCCGCCGATCGGGGCGACGAGCGTGTCCAGCGGACCGGTTTCGTCGAGGAGTTCCAGCGCGACGGTGCCCTGACCAGCCATCACGTGCGGGTGCTCATACGGCGGGATGAGCGCCAGGCCGCGCTCCTCGGCGAGCTGGTTGCCGAGCGCCACGCGATCACCGTGGTAGCGGTCGTAGGTGACGACCTCCGCGCCGTACCCGCGGGTCGCGTCCATTTTGGAGGACGGGGTGTCCTCGGGCATGAGGATGACGGCCTGCGTGCCCTTGAGCCGCGCCGCGAGGGCGACCGCCTGAGCGTGATTGCCGGACGAATAGGCGGCAACACCCTTCGCCAGCTGCTCGGGCGTCAGCTGGGCGATCGCGTTGAAGGCGCCACGGAACTTGAAGGCCCCGATGCGCTGGAAGTTCTCGGCCTTGAGGAACACGCTCGCGCCGGTCCGCTGATCGAGCGTCGTGGAAGTGAGGACGGGCGTCCGGTGAGCGACGCCGTCGATTCGCTGGGCGGCGGCCCTGATGGCTTCGAGATCGAGCATGGGGTCAGCTTACACTCTGTCCAGAAGTTGGACGATTCGTCTTGGATGGCACGCGGACGACCTTCCCGGCCTAGCATCGTCGTGTGGACCTGCCCGTGATGCCGCCGGTCAAGCCGATGCTGGCGAAGGCCGTGCACGAGATGCCCCGCGAACCCGGGCTGCACTACGAGCCGAAATGGGACGGGTTCCGGTGCGTCGTCTTCCGCGACGGTGACGAGGTCGAGCTGGGCTCCCGCAACGACCGGCCGTTGACCAGGTACTTCCCCGAGCTGGTCGACCTGCTCAAGGCCGCGCTGCCGAAGCGGTGCGTGGTCGACGGGGAGATCGTCATCGTCACCCGCGACGGGCTCGACTTCGACAACCTCCAGCTGCGCCTGCACCCCGCGGCCTCCCGCGTGCGGAAACTGGCGGCGGAGACACCGGCCAGCTTCGTCGCCTTCGACGTTCTCGCCCTCGACGACGTCGATCTCACCGGCGAACCGTTCCACCGGCGCAGGCACGTCCTCGAAGGAGTGCTCGACGATTCGCTCGCCCGGGTGCACCTGACCCCGATGACCCGGGACCCGGACCTGGCCCAGGACTGGTTCACCCGGTTCGAGGGCGCCGGCTTCGACGGGGTGATGGCCAAACCCGGCGAACTGCCCTACGAGCAGGACAAGCGCGTCATGTGGAAGGTCAAGCACGAGCGCACCGCCGACTGCGTGGTCGCCGGGTACCGCATGCACAAGGACGGCAACGGCGTCGGGTCGCTGCTGCTCGGGCTCTACGACCCCGGCGGTCGCCTCCAGCACATGGGAGTGGCCAGCAGCTTCACCGCCGCGCGCCGCCGCGAGCTGGTCGACGAACTGGCGCCGCTGCGGGAGGGCGCGCTGGAACAGCACCCGTGGCGGGAGTGGGCCTCGTTCGAGGCGGACGGGCGCCGCATGCCCGGTGCGCAGAGCCGGTGGAACGCGGGCAAGGACCTGTCGTGGGAACCGGTCCGGATCGAGCTGGTCGCCGAGGTCCGCTACGACCACCTGCAGGCGGGCCGCTTCCGGCACGCGACGCGCCTGGTGCGGTTCCGGCCCGACCGGGAACCGGGCTCGTGCCGCTACGACCAGCTCGAAGAGGTGCCACCGGCGGAACTGACCGCCCTGTTCAGCGAGGTGAGAGCGTGAGCGCCGTCCCGATCGAGGGCACCGAGGTCAGCATTTCCAGCCCGGACAAGGTGTACTTCGCCGAAACCGGCGCCACCAAGCTCGACCTGGTCCGCTACTACCAGTCCGTCGAGGGCCCGCTGATGAACACGCTGCGGGACCGGCCGCTGCTGCTGGAGCGCTACCCCGACGGGGCGAGCGGTAAGTCGTGGTTCCAGAAGCGGGTGCCGAAGTCGACACCGCCCTGGGTGACCACGACCGTGGTATCCACGCCGAACGGCACGACGAGCGACGCGCTGGTGGCGGCGGACCTGGCGCACATCCTGTGGGCCGTCAACCTCGGCTGCATCGGCTTCCACGTGTGGCCCTACCGGGCGACGGCGCCGGGGTCGACCGACGAGCTCCGGATCGACCTCGACCCGTCGCCGGGCGTGGACTTCGGGCAGGTGCGGGAGGCGGCGGTGCTGACGAAGGACCTGCTCGACTCGCTGGGAATCGCGTCGTTCGTGAAGACGACCGGCTCCCGCGGGCTGCACGTGTACGTCGCGCTGGAGCCGCGATGGGATTCGTACCAGGTGCGCGCCGCGGCGGTCGCACTGGCGCGCGAGCTGGAGCGGCGGCACCCCGAACTCGTCACGGCCCAGTGGTGGAAGGAAGAACGCGGGGCGCGGGTCTTCGTGGACTTCAACCAGAACGCGCCACACAAGACGGTGTTCGGCGCGTGGTGTGTTCGTCCACGTCCTGGTGGCCAGGTGTCGTGCCCGATCTCCTGGGACGAGCTGTCCACTGTGGAGCCTGGTTCGCTGACGTCGGCGACGGTGCCGTCGCTGGTCGAGCGGCGTGGGGATCCGTGGTCGGAGATGAGCTCGCGGCCGCAGTCGATCGAGCCACTGCTCGCGATGTCCGAAAAGGACATGGCTGCGGGGTTGATGGACGCGCCGTGGCCGCCGGTGTATCCCAAGCAGCCCAACGAGCCGCCTCGGGTCGCTCCCAGCCGGGCGAAGAAGGGGTAGTCGCTGCGCGTGCTGTGGGGGCCGGTGGGTGCCGGTCTGGTGGTCGGTCTGACGGCTGGTTGCTGTGGCGGCCGGTGGGGGGTCGGCTTGGCGGCCGGTGGGTGGTCGCCTTGGGTGCGACCTCCCCCGCCCCTCCGGCTGGAGGGAAGGCGGCTTGGGATGAGGGGCGGGAGAGGTCCGGGTACGTCGGCTGTTCGGCTTGCGTTGCCGAGTGGCGGTCGGTAGGTGGCCCCCGCCGTCCCAGAGCGGCAAACACGGTGCCCGGAGCGGCAAACACGGTGCCCGGAGCGGCAAACACGGTGCCGCGCGGTGTGTTTGCTGCTCTCGTCGGTGTGTTGGCCGCTCGGGGGCAGTGTGTGGGCTGTCAGCGGCCCAGGTAGCCGCCCATGGTCTTGAAGTAGTCCGTCGCGGCCAGGTCCGTCCCGTCTTCGAGGCGGACCTGCTCGACGAGCAGCCCGTGGTTCTTCCCGAACCGCGCGTCGGCGCCGGCGACGATCACCACGCCGTTTCCTTCGGGGATGAAGATCCGGCCGGGGGTGCCCCCGTACCGGCCCTGGGAGACCGACGTCTTCGTGATCCGCAGGGTCTGTCCCTTGTGGGTGGTGAAGGCGTTCGGATACGGGTCGGACTGGGCGCGGACCAGGAGGTCGATGTCGGCGGCGGGCCAGGTCCAGTCGATACGGCTGTCCTCAATGGACCGCTTGTGGAAGAAGCTCGCCTTCGAACGGTCCTGCGGCACCGGGTCCACGGCACCGCTCTCGATCTTGGAAAGTGCGTCCGCCACCAGCGGGCCGATGAGGTCCACGGTGCGGTGGAACAGATCGGTGACCGTGTCACGTGGGCCGACCTCGATCGCCCGCTGCAGGACGATTCCGCCCGCGTCGAGTTCGTCGTCCATCATGTGGGCGGTGACGCCGACTTCCTTCTCGCCGTTGATGAGCGCCCAGATCAAGGGCGAAAAACCGGCGTAGGCGGGCAGCAGCGAGTCGTGGACGTTGAGCGTTCCGTGTGGCGGCAGGTTGAAGATCTCCGGCGGCAGCCAGGTGCGCCAGTTGTTCGCGACGATGATGTCCGGTTGCGCCTCTTTGAGGCGTGCGACCACTTCGTCGTCGGGACGGTTGCGCTCGATCACCGGAACACCGTGCTCCGCCGCGAGTTCCGCGACCGAGTCGGACCAGATCTTTTCGTACGCGTGCTCGCTCTTGGGGTGCGTGACGACCAGCGTCACCTCGTGGCCGGCGTCCAGAAGTGCACGCAGCGTGCGGTGTCCCCACGTCTGGTAGCCGAACATCGCGACACGCATCGGTCCTCCTCGTTCGGGATCAACATCACCCCGAATGTAGTAGTTAAGCCTCCCCTAACTTAGGTTAGGGTTGCCTCGGTTGTACATCTACGGTGAGGACGGGCATGCCAGTACCGCAGGAAGTTCCGGTCTACGACCTGGTGGGGGTCGGCTTCGGCCCTTCGAATCTCGCACTGGCGATCGCCGTCACCGAGCACAACGCCGGGGGCGGCGACCAGGTCACCGCGCGTTTCCTGGAGCGCCAGCCGCGGTTCGGCTGGCATCGGGGGATGCTGCTGGACAACGCCACCATGCAGGTGTCCTTCCTGAAGGATCTCGTCACCATGCGGAATCCGGCCAGCGAGTTCAGCTTCCTGTCCTACCTGCACAGTCAAGGACGTCTCGTCGATTTCATCAACCACAAGAACCTCTTCCCGCTGCGCATCGAGTTCCACGACTACCTGGAGTGGTCGGCGGAGAAGGTCGGCGATCTCGTTTCCTACGACCGCGAAGTCGACGTGATCGCGCCGGTTCCGGGTGCCGACACGCTGTTCGACGTGCGGACCGCCGACGGCGAGGTGATGCGGGCGCGCAACGTCGTGTTCGGCACCGGCTTGCGCCCCAACCTTCCCGAGAGTGTCACGACGAGTGACCGGATCTGGCACAACCACCAGCTGCTGCACCGGATCGACCGGATCACCGACCCCGCGCGTTGTGTCGTGGTCGGCGCCGGGCAGAGCGCCGCGGAGGTCACGGCCTTCCTGCACGACCGGTTCCCGCGCGCGGAGGTCTGCTCGGTCTTCGCGCGCTACGGCTACAGCCCGTCCGACGACAGCTCGTTCGCGAACCGCATCTTCGACCCGGACGCGGTCGACGCGTTCTACACCGCGCCCGAGGACGTCAAGCGCCGCCTGATGGACTACCACGGCAACACGAACTACTCGGCCGTCGACCTGGAGCTGATCGACGACCTGTACCGGCGGGTGTACCGCGAGAAGGTGCAGGGCGTGGAGCGGCTGCGGATCTTCAACGCGTGCCGCCCGGTCGACGTCGACGAGACGGAGTCCGGCGTCCGTATGGCGATCGAATCCCTGACCACCGGCGAGAAGACGGTGCTGGACGCGGACCTCGTGGTGTACGCGACCGGGTACCGGCCTGCCGACCCGTCATCGCTGCTGGGCGAACTGGCCGCGAAGTGCCGCCGCGACGAGCAGGGCCGCCTGCGCGTCGAGCGCGACTACCGGCTGGTGGCGCCGGACCTCAAGGCCGGGCTCTACCTGCAGGGCGGGACCGAGCACTCGCACGGCATCACCGCGTCACTGCTGTCCAACACCGCGGTGCGGGTGGGGGAGATCCTGACCTCGATCGTGAGCCGCCGCGAGCCGGCCTTCGACTGGTCCGCCGACTACGCCGTCACCGGGGTGAAGTAGCCGGATGCCGTTCGCCGATGTCAACGGGATCAAGATCGGCTACGACGAGACGGGCGCCGGTGAGCCGGTGGTGCTCGTGATGGGGACCGCGGCCACCGGGCGGGTGTGGCACCTGCATCAGGTGCCCGCGCTCGTCGAGGCCGGGTACCGCGTCATCACGTTCGACAACCGCGGGATCTCGCCCGCGGAACCGGGTTTCACCATCGACGACTTGGTCGCCGACACCGCCGGGCTGATCGAGCACCTCAGGCTCGGCCCGTGCCGTCTGGTCGGCACGTCGATGGGCGCGCAGGTCGTCACCGAGCTGATGCTCACGCGCCCCGAGCTGGTCACCGCTTCGGTGCTGATGGCGACGCGCGGGCGGCAGGACCTGATGCGGGCGCGGATGGGTGCGGCGGAGAAGGAGTTGCTGGACAACGGCATCGAGCTGCCGCCGCGGTACGAGGCGGTGGTGCGTGCCCTGCAGAACCTGTCGCCGCGCACGCTCCGCGACGACGCCGCGATCGCCGACTGGCTCGACCTCTTCCAGTTCTCGCCCACGGTGTGGACGCCGGGACTGCGTGCCCAGCTCGACCTCGACATCACCGAAAGCCGCCTCGACGCCTACCGCGCGATCGAGGTCCCCTGCCTGGTCATCGGGTTCGCCGACGACCTGCGGCTGCCCGCGTACCTGGCGCGCGAGGTCGCGGAAGCGATCCCGTCGGCGGAGTACCTGGAGATCGCCGACGCCGGGCACTACGGGTATCTGGAGCGACCGGACGTGGTCAACGACGCCCTCGTCACCTTCTTCGCCGCTGGACACCCCTGAGCACGGCTTACTAAGGTAAGCCTCAGTTATCAAACCCGGCTCTGGAGGCTTGCGTGACGAACCCCTTCGACGACGACAACGGGCGCTTCTACGCGCTGGTCAACGACGAGGGCCAGTACTCGCTCTGGCCCACCTTCGCCGAGGTGCCGTCGGGCTGGCGGATCGTGTTCGGGGAGGACAGCCGCCAGGCATGCCTGGACCACATCGAGACGAACTGGACCGACCTGCGCCCGCGAAGCCTCGTCGAGAGCGAGTCCTGAGTCAGCGCAGCGCCGCGTAGAGCAGCATGTCCACGCGGCGGCCGTCGATCTCCTGGTGGCTGCGCAGGTAGCCTTCGCGCTCGTAGCCGGCCGCCTCGGCCGTGCGCACCGACGCGGTGTTCCACGGCTCGATGTACAGCTCCACGCGATGCACGTCCTCGAGCGTCCACGCGAACGCGGTCAAGGCGCTCAGTGCCTGCGCGGCCAGTCCGCGACCGCGGTGCCGCGGCGCGATGCAGTACCCGGCGCTGGCCCGCCCCTGGGCGACCGCCGCCAGCCACAGGCCCGTCTGCCCCAGCGCCTCGCCGGTCCGGCGGTCCGAAATGCAGTACGAGTACCCGAACCCCGTCTGCAGGCGCCCGTGCTGGCGCCGGATGTAGGCCAGCGCCTCGTCGCGCGTCGCGTTCCCGGGCAGCGTGCCGGTGTGGGGGACGTAGGGATCGGTCGACATGTCGAGAAGCATGTCGACATCGCCGTCGGCGAAGGGGCGTAGTCGCACGTCGCCGTGTTCGGGCAGGGTGGCAGGCATCGAAAGCATGCTCGACAGTAATGCGACTCGCGATCGGGAGCGTGGGACTCGCGGTGGGTCAGGAGCCGAGGTAGCGCAGGACGGCCAGCACCCGGCGGCTGTAGCCCGCGACGCCTGCCAGGCGCAGCTTGTCGAAGATGGCGTTGACGTGCTTCTCCACCGCGGACTGTGAAACGTACAACTCGGCCGCGATGCCGGCGTTCGTGTGTCCTTCGGCCATCTTCGCCAGGACCTCGCTCTCGCGGGCGGTCAGCGTCGCGAGCGGGTCGGCGTGCGTGGTGCGCGCCAGCAGCCGCCGGACCACCTCCGGGTCGAACGCCGCGCCGCCCGCGCCGACCCGCTCCAGCGCGTCGAGGAACTCGCCGACCTGCATGACCCGGTCCTTGAGCAGGTACCCGACCCGCCCGCCGTCGTCGGTGATCAGCTCGGTCGCGTACCGCTTCTCGACGTACTGCGACAGCACCAGCACCCCGACCGAAGGCCACCGGCGGCGAATCTCCAGCGCCGCCCGCAGGCCCTCGTCGGTGTGACCGGGCGGCATGCGGATGTCGGTGACCACGACGTCGGGCTGATTCCGCGACACCGCGTCCAGCAGTTCGACGGCGTTGTCGACCGCGGCGAGGACCTCGTGGCCCTCCTCGGCGAGCAGCCGGACCAGTCCCTCCCGCAGCAGGGTCGAGTCCTCGGCCAGGATCACGCGCACGGCAGCACCGCCGCGACGGTCGTCGGCCCGCCGATCGGACTGTCCACAACGAACCGGCCGTCCGCGGCGCCGACGCGCCGGGCCAGTCCGGACAGGCCGTTGCCCCCGATGTGGGCGCCGCCCACGCCGTCGTCTGTGATGGTCAGAGTGAGCATCGTGCCGGACCGCGTGACCGCGATGTCGATCCGGTTCGCCGCCGAATGCTTGATCGCGTTGGTCACGGCCTCGGACGCCACGAAGTAGGCAACCGTCTCGGTCGCCCGGCTCACCCGGTCGCCCAGCTCGCACCTCAGCCGTACCGGGAGGCTCGACCGTTCCGCCAGGGCTTCGAGCGCCGTGCCGAGCCCGCCCTCGTCGAGCGCGACCGGGTAGACCCGCCACGCCACATCCCGGAGTTCCTGCAGCGCCAGCTGGGTTTCCTCGTGTGCCTGACGCAGCAGCGCCTGCGCCCGCTCGGGATCGTTCGCCCTCCGCGCGCGGCCGAGCTGCATGCCCAGGGACACGATCCGCTGCTGGACGCCGTCGTGCAGATCGCGCTCGATTCGCCGTCGCTCGTCGTTGACGGCCTCGACGACCTCGGCCCGGCTGTTGGTCAGCGCGGCGACGCGCATCCGCAGTCGTTCCTCCTTCGTCGGCCCGAAGAAGTGGTCGGCCAGCCTGCGGTCGAGCGCGGCGACGCCGATGAGCCCCTGCACCGCCAGGAAGATCAGCAGTGCGCCCATCAGGAGCAGGACCGGCATGTCGTACCAGTCCTGGTCGTCGCCGAGCGGGTGCCCGGTGAGCATCCGCCATGCCGTGATCCCCGCCGTCGCCACACCCAGCCCGATCAGGACGAAGATCCCGGCGCCGAGCCCGCCCGCCAGGCTGCGGACCGCCAGATAGCGCAGGGCACGGACGTCGCGGTAGACAGGGGGGGTGGGGTGGTCCAGGTAGCGTCGCAGCCGGGATCGTTCCAGCTCGGCGAACCAGCACGTCACGTCGAACACCGCGGTCCGCGCCGCGGGCACGACGAGCGCGAGCGTGGCGACGATGGCGACGGCCAGCTCGGCGAACGCGCTGAGCGCGCCGAGCGCGAGCCCCACCGTCACACGCAGCGCGTGCCGGAGGTCCACTGTGGGCATAAGTCCAGGTTAGCGGTGGTGCCGACGGCCGGTACTGAGGTTTTCCGCAGAATGATCGGGTGCCCTGCCCCATGGTCGCGCGCGGTCCGGATTCCTAGCGTCGTAAGCATGGATCTTCACCTTGCACAGGCCGAACCGCTCGGGGGACTCGCGGGCTGGGCCGTTTCGCTGATGGACTCACTCGGCGGCCTCGGCGCGGCCGTCATCGTCGGACTGGACAACCTGTTCCCGCCCATCCCCAGCGAGCTGGTGCTGCCGCTCGCCGGGTTCTCCGCGAGCCAGGGCACTTTCAGCCTGCTCGGCGCCCTGGCCTGGACCACGTTCGGCTCGGTGGCCGGCGCGGTCATCGTCTACTGCCTCGGCGCGTGGCTCGGCCGGGAGCGGACGCGCGCGCTGTTGCTGCGCGTCCCGCTGGTCAAGGCGTCCGACTTCGACCGCACCGAGGCGTGGTTCGCCAGGCACGGCACGAAGGCGGTGTTCTTCGGACGAATGGTGCCGATCTTCCGCAGTCTCATCTCGCTGCCCGCGGGGATCGAACGGATGCCGTTCGGCAGGTTCCTCGTGCTGACGACGCTGGGCAGCCTGATCTGGAACACGATCTTCGTCGTGGCCGGCTACCTGCTCGGCGCGAACTGGCACATCGTGAACGACTACGCCGGGATCTTCCAGTACGGCGTGATCGCGGCGGTCGCGATCGCGCTGGTGGCCTTCGTGATCACGCGACTGCGCAACCGCGAGCGCGCGGCCCGCTGAGCGCTCACCGGTCGCCGGAGAACCGTTCCCACGCCGACTGCCTGGCCATGCCCAGCGCGTCGCCGACACGGGCCCAGCTCGCGCCCAGTGCGCGGGCCCGCCGGACCCAGTCCAACAGGTTGTGCTCCACCTGGTCTGCGGTCCTGGCGACGCGGGGGAGCGCCGACAGCACCTCCTCGACATCGTCGATCTGCTCCCACGGAGCGAGCTGCGGCATCGTGCCGGGGTTGGCGTCGATCACCTGACGGCACAACTCCACACATCCGTCACAGATGAACACGCCCGGTCCCGCCACGAGGGCCGAAACCTCGGTGTTGGGCTTCATGCAGAAGGAACACGCAGCCAGAACTCGTGCGCCGGTCGCAGTCATGGTCCCGCCCTTCACTGGAATTTGGTGTCAGGCGGAACCTAATACTGTCAGGGTGTTCCTGACAAGCCGAAAACGAGGAGGCCGCCCTCCCGCGGGAAGGAGGGCGGCCTCGCGGAAGGCGTCAGGCGGCCTGGGCCACGGGGGTGGTGGCAGGCGCCAGCGCCAGGTCCAGTACCTCGCGCACGTTCGACACCGGGTGCACGTCGAGCTGGGCCAGCACGTCCGCGGGGACGTCGTCCAGGTCCGGTTCGTTGCGCTGCGGGATGATCACGGTCTTCATCCCGGCCCGGTGCGCGGCCAGCAGCTTCTGCTTGACCCCGCCGATCGGCAGCACGCGCCCGGTCAGCGACACCTCGCCGGTCATCGCCACGTCGGCCCGCACCACGCGGCCCGACAGCAGCGACGCCAGCGCCGTGGTCATCGTGATCCCGGCCGACGGGCCGTCCTTGGGCACCGCGCCCGCGGGCACGTGGACGTGCACGCCCCGGTCCTTCAGGTCGCCGACCGGAAGTTCCAGCTCGGCGCCGCGCGAGCGCAGGTAGGACAGCGCGATCTGCACGGACTCCTTCATCACGTCACCCAGCTGCCCGGTGACCGTGAGCCCGGAGCCGCCCGATTCGGCATCGGCCAGCGATGCCTCGATGTAGAGGACGTCACCGCCCGCCCCGGTCACGGCGAGACCGGTCGCCACGCCGGGCGTCGCGGTCCGCTGGGTCGACGCCGGCAGCGCCGACTCCGGCAGGTGCCGCGGGCGGCCCAGGTAGGTCTCCAGGTCAGCCGCGTCCACGGTCAGCGGCAGCGCCGCCTCGTCCAGCGCGACCCGGGTCGCGATCTTGCGCAGCACCTTCGCGATGGTCCGGTTCACGTCGCGCACACCTGCCTCGCGGGTGTACTCGGCGGCGATCCGGCTCAGCGCCGCGTCGGTGAGCCGCACGTCGTCGCGGCCCAGCCCGGCCCGCTCCAGCTCACGCGGCAGCAAGTGGTCGCGGCCGATGACGACCTTCTCGTGCTCGGTGTAGCCGTCGAGCGTGACCAGTTCCATGCGGTCCAGCAGCGGGCCGGGAATGGTCTCCAGCGCGTTGGCCGTGGCGAGGAACACCACGTCCGACAGGTCCAGTTCGACCTCGAGGTAGTGGTCGCGGAACGTGTGGTTCTGCTCCGGGTCGAGCACCTCCAGCAGCGCCGCCGTCGGGTCGCCGCGGTAGTCGGCGCCCACCTTGTCGACCTCGTCGAGCAGGACGACCGGGTTCATCGAACCGGCTTCCTTGACGGCGCGGACGATGCGGCCGGGCAGCGCGCCGACGTAGGTGCGCCGGTGGCCGCGGATCTCCGCCTCGTCCCGGATCCCGCCGAGCGCGACACGCACGAACTCGCGACCCATCGCCTTCGCGACCGACTCACCGAGCGACGTCTTGCCCACACCCGGAGGACCGACCAGCGCCAGCACGGCTCCCGCCCGTCGCCCACCACCGCCCTCAACGGAGCTTCGCCCTGTCTCTACTCCATGCGTCCCGCCGACCTGGCCCTGGCCCGCTTCGGCGCGACGGGCACGCACGGCCAGGTACTCGATGATCCGTTCCTTCACGTCGTCCAGACCCGCGTGGTCGGCGTCGAGCACCGCGCGCGCCGCGGCGATGTCGTGCACGTCCGTGGTCCGGTTGTTCCACGGCAGCTCCAGCACCGTGTCCAGCCAGGTCCGGATCCAGCCGCCCTCGGGAGACTGCTCGGAGGTGCGCTCCAGCTTCTCCACCTCGGCCAGCGCGGCCGTGCGGACGTGCTCGGGCAGGTCGGCCTTCTCCACGCGGGCGCGGTAGTCGTCGGAGTCGGCGGTGCCGTCCAGCTCGCCCAGCTCCTTGCGGATCGCCTCCAGCTGGCGGCGCAGCAGGAACTCCTTCTGCTGCTTCTCCATGCCCTCGGCGACGTCCTTGCGGATCGTGTCGGTCACCTCGACCTCGGCCAGGTGCTCCCGGCTCCACTCCAGTGCCTTCTCCAGCCGCGCCGCGACGTCGAGCGTGCGCAGCAGCTCCAGCTTCTGGCCGGTGCTCAGGAACGGCGAGTTCCCGGCCAGGTCGGCGATCGCGGACGGATCCTCGATCTGCTGCACCGCGTCGATCATCTGCCAGCCGCCGCGCTGCTGGAGGATCGAGATCACGACGGTCTTGTACTCGGCCGCCAGCGTCCCCGCCTGCTCGCCGACGATCTCGGCCACGGGTTCGGTGTGGACCCAGCGGGCGGCGCCGGGACCGTCGCCGTTGTCGCCGATCCGGGCGCGCCGGGTGGCGCGCAGCAGGACGGCAGCCTTGCCGCCCGGGACACGGCCGACGCGCTCGATGGTCGCGACAGTGCCCAGCTCGGCGTACTCCCCGTGCACTCTCGGGACGATCAGGACTTCGGTCTGCGCGGCCGGAACTGAGCGGATGCCCGGGAACGACGTGCTCGGCGCTTTGGCCTGCGCGGAATCGACCGCGGCACGGGTCTCGGCGTCGTCCAGCTCCAGCGGGACGATCATGCCGGGCAGCACGACGTCGTCGTCGAGAGGCAGTACGGGGAGGAGCCTGGTGTCGGTCATCTTCGTTGCTCCCTACCTGGTTGAGTCTGTCTAGCTCAACTTTCGTGCGGTCCGGTTTGTTTCCGCAGGTAGTTCGCTTGCAGCGGACGGCTCGGGGGAATAAACGGACCCGGTCGCGGCAGTGCCCGGGACTGAGATGCTCGTCGCATTGCGGGAATCGTTTTCCCGGGTGTATCGCCGCAGGCCACGCTGCGTCATCGGCTTCCGTAATCTCGATCGCCCGGGAATCGTGAACGTCCCGGAGGAGCGCAGCACGGCGGCGCGCGGCGAACGCGTCGTAGTCGACGGAAAGCGCTTAACGGTGATTACCGGGAGCGACTGCTCGCAAGCTCACATCACCCGGAAGTCTCCGCTGGTCACCGTAGTTGGCGCGTTGTTAACTATGAGGTGATGTCATGGCGGCCGGAAAGAGGCCGAAGTACGCCCTCCGGGGTACAGTGATCCCCTCATTCGTACTGAGATCACCATCTCGTGCGCGATGAGTACCGGCGGGCGCACTGGGGCGAATGGGTGGAAGGAGGTTGCATGCCGGACTCCGATGGCAGGCCCGAGGCCCCCATCCCGGCGGCAGCCACCGGCGCTGGTGGTGCCGAGGCTCAGGCGGACGAGCGCCGCTTCCGGGTCTACACGCTGACGGTGTTCTCCGTCGGCGTGCTCACCGCCGCCGCCGTCTCGCTGTGGATGCCCTTCCACGGCTCGGCGAAGCTCTGGTGGATCGGCCCGGTGCTGGCCCTGTCCTTCCTGCTCGCCGAACAGCTCGGCATCAACGTCGACGTCCGCTCCGGCATCTCCTGGACCATCTCCTTCACCGAGATCCCGCTGGTCATCGGCTTCTTCGTGGCGCCGTTCGAGGTCGTGCTCGCCGCGCACCTGGTGGCCGGGATCAGCACGCTCGTCGTCCGCCGGGTCTCCGGCCGCGTCCTCTACAACGCGGGCGCCTTCCTGCTGGAGATCACCAGCGCGTTCGCGGTCGCCGGACTGGTCGAGAAGATCATGGGCTCGTCCGAGATGACCTGGCCCGCCGCGCTCGCCGGCACCCTGACCGCGCCGCTGGCCAGCACGCTGCTGGCGCTGGCCGCCGTCCGGGTGCTGCGCCGCCGCATGCGGATCGGCACCGCGCTCCGGCTCACCGGCCGCATCCTCGTCGTCGGGTTCGTCAACGCCTCCGTCGGTCTGAGCGGCTACCTCGTGATCGCCGGGACAGCCAACGCCTGGCCGCTCGTGCTCGCCGTGTTCGCCGGGCTGTCCGCGCTCTACTGGGCCTACTCCGACCTGTTGCGCGAGCAGCGGGACATGGAGGCGCTGTCCGACGTCAGCCTGATGGTCGCCCGCTCCGGGCAGCAGGCCGCGGCCCGCCCGGCCAGCGGCGCCGACGACCTCGCGGCCGGCGTCAACGCCAGCGAGTGGGAAACCATCGCCGAGCGCATCAAGGACCAGCTCTCCGCGGGGCGGGTCGTGCTGCGGCTGCGGCTCGAACCGACCGCGGACATGCGGGCGGTCGTCGCGGGCGAGCCGATGCCACCGGCCGAACTGCCCGCCGACGACCCGATGCTGCGGCTGCCCGGCTCGCACGTCCGGCACTTCCGGATCACCGAGGCCAACAGCGACATCGCCGCCGGACTGCTCGGCCGCGGCGCGCAGGAGGCGCTGGTCGTCCCGCTGCGCAGCGCGAACCAGCTGCTCGGCGTGGTCGAGGCGCACGACCGGCTGTCCCGGTGGCGTGGCTTCGGCAAGTACGACGTGCAGCTGCTCGGCACCATGGCGAGTCACCTGGCGACCGCACTGGACAACCGCCGCCTGCTCGCCACCCTGCGCCACGACGCCTACCACGATCCGCTGACCGGCCTGCTCAACCGGCCCGGTTTCCGCCAGGTCGCACGCGAACCGCTGGCCGAGCACAGCGCCTCCGAGGACGCGGCGGTCCTGCGCATCGACCTCGACGTCTTCTCCGCGGTCAGCGACGCGCTCGGATACGCGTGGGCGGACCGCATGGTGATCGCCGCCGGACGCCGCCTCCGCGACGCGCTCGGCCCCGACGTCCCGCTCGCCCGCCTGGAGGGCGCGTCCTTCGCCGCTCTGCTCACGGGCGTGCGCGAGGAGGACGTGCACGAGGCGGCGGCGCGGCTGCGTGCCCAGCTGTCCGTGCCCTACCCCGTCGACCGTCTGACGGTCGAGGCGAACGCGATGGTCGGTTACGCCTGCACCGCCGGTGACGACACCCTCGACCCCGGGGACGTGGACGCGCTCCTGCAGCGCGCCGACGTCGCCGTGCGCGCCACCCGCGGCGGCGAGGAGGTCCGCGGGTACGTGCCCAGCATGGGCCAGATCTTCCTGCGCCGGTTCCAGATGGTCACGCAGTTCCGGCAGGCCATCGAGGAGGGTCAGGTCAGCGTCCACTACCAGCCGAAGGTCTCGCTGCCCAGCAAGCAGGTCCTCGGCGTGGAAGCGCTGGTGCGCTGGCAGCACCCGGAGTTCGGGCGGCTCGACCCGGACGAGTTCGTGCCCGCCGTCGAGGCCGCGGGCCTGGTCGGCGTGCTGACCGGGTTCGTGCTGGAGCAGTCGCTGATCCGGGTCCGCAAGTGGATGGACGAGGGCCTGCGAATCTCGGTGGCGGTCAACCTGTCCGTGCGGAACCTGGCCGACGAGGACTTCCCGGCCAAGGTGGTGGAGGCGTTGCGCCGGTTCGACGTGCCGCCCGAGCTGCTCACGTTCGAGCTGACCGAGTCCGGCGTGATGGCCGATCCGGCGAAGGCGCTGCCGATCCTGCGGGAGCTGCACAGCCACGGGATCGTGCTGGCGGTCGACGACTTCGGCACCGGCTACTCGTCGCTGGCCTACCTGCGGCAGCTGCCGGTGGACGAGGTCAAGATCGACAAGAGCTTCGTCCTCGGCATGGGCACCGACCTCGGCGACCTCGCCGTGGTCCGGTCCATCGTCGAGCTGGGCCACTCGCTGGGCCTGGCGGTCGTCGCGGAGGGCGTCGAGGAGGACGTCGCACGCGACCAGCTGGAGGCGATGGGCTGCGACGTGGCCCAGGGCTACCTGATCTCGCGCCCGCTGGCCGAGGACCGCCTGGAGGCGTGGCTGCAGGCGCGCACGGCCAGGTCGGTCGGGCGCAAGATGGAGACGGTCCTGACGTTGCTCACGTGAAAGGGGACCCCCCTGCGCGGGCCGGAGAGTCCACCAGGTAATCTCTTCGAGGCTTCAACGTTGCGACGTTGGCTCGCCCCAATAGCTCAGTCGGCAGAGCGTCTCCATGGTAAGGAGAAGGTCTACGGTTCGATTCCGTATTGGGGCTCGGTGGTCCGAGGGTTTTTGTTCGAAGCCCGAAGGCCGGTCAAGGCGGTGTAGCTCAGTCGGTAGAGCAAGCGGCTCATAATCGCTGTGTCGCCGGTTCAAGTCCGGCCACCGCTACGCGGATGGGCGGGCTGTGCTCACGGAGTGCGTGAGCCGGATCCGCTTCGCATTGCTCTGGGGGTCGGACCCCCAGGCCCCCGCCAGGGGGCAAGCCCCCTGGACCCCCACAAGGGGTCGGCTGATGAAGCCAAGGTCACCTGTGGGGGGTTCGTTGTGTAGAGAAAGGCTTTGCCGTGGCTGCCACCGACGTGCGACCGAAGATCACGCTGGCGTGCGAGGTCTGCAAGCACCGCAACTACATCACCAAGAAGAACCGGCGTAACGACCCGGATCGCCTGGAGATGAAGAAGTTCTGCGCGAACTGCGGTACGCACCGGGTTCACAAGGAAACCCGCTGACGCCAGCGCACACCGTTTTTCCGAAGGCCGCCCCGGTTCCCGGGGCGGCCTTCGTGTTTGCAGGCCCGCGCCTCCAGCACGGCGAAGGTGGCGACCCACGCGGCGCCGGCGAGCAGGAACACCACCCCCAGCGCGGTGAGCGGCAGCACAGGGATCAGCGCCAGGATCGCCACCGCCGCCAGGGCGTTGACCCCCGCGGCGGCCCGAGCCGCGGTGCGGACGCCGGCGCGGCGGGCGAGCAGCACCAAAGCCACGCCCCCGGTGAGCATCATGGCGCCGAGTGGCGCGAACCAGGGAGCGGGCAGCCCCAGCGGCCCGGACAGGTAGAGCCCGCCGGGCAGCATCACGACGCCGAAGATCGCGGTGCCCCACCCGTCGGCCCGCAGACTCGCTCTCGCGGTGTTCATCGGTGTCCTCCGTTCGATTCGATCTTCACGCTGGCAGCGCCGCCGATGCGGATCAATGACCTCCGAGGTCATGGCCACGGTGATCACCGGCGCATAACCTGACCGCATGCCGAGCGAGGCCCGGGTGGGCGAGTTGTTGCCGGAGTGGCGGCGGCAGCGCAGGCTCGAGCCAGCTCGACCTCGCGTTGCTGGCGGAGACGTCGGCGCGTCACGTGTCGTGCGTCGAGACCGGCCGCGCCCAGCCGAGCCGAGAGATGGTGCTGCGGCTTACCGTGGCGCTCGATGTTCCGTTGCGCGAGCGGAACACGCTGCTGCTCGCCGCCGGGTACGCGCCGGCGTACCGCGAGCGCGACCTCGACGACGAGGAGATGTCGGCGATCCGCGTCGCGCTCGACACGATCCTGACGAACCACGAGCCCTACCCGGCGGTCGTGGTGGACCGCCGCTGGAACGTGGTGACCGGTAACCGCGGCATGGCCCTCCTGATGGACGGCATCGCGCCGGAGCTGCTGGCGCCGCGGCCGAACGTGTTCCGGCTGGCCCTGCACCCCGCTGGCCTCGCGGCCCGGCTGGTCAACCTGCACGAGGTGCGGGAGCTGTTCCTCGACCGGCTGCTGCGGCAGGTGCGGATCACCGGCGACGCGGAACTGCGGTCCCTCCACGAGGAGGTCAGCCGCTACCCCGTGCCCGGCGGTCCGGAGCGCCCGGTCACGCGCCGGAGTCCGATCGAGGTGCCGCTGCGGATCCGCGCGCCGGGCGGCGAGCTGGCCTTGTTCAGCACCATGGCGACGTTCGGCGCACCGGCCGACGTGACGCTGTCCGAGCTGGCGATCGAGCTCTTCTACCCGCTCGACGAGGCGACCGGACGGGCTCTGTCCGCGCTCGCGGGATAGGTAGGCTTCCCGGGTGCCTTTGGACCCCTCGTTCACCGGGCGGACGTACCCGCCGGACTCAACGTATGAAGTCGGTCGCGAGAAGATCCGGGAGTTCGCCCTGGCGATCGGCGACGCCAGCCCGGTCCACGTCGACCCGGAGGCGGCCCGCGCGGCCGGCTATCCGGACGTCATCGCCCCGCCGACGTTCCTCACGATCATCAACCTGGAGGCGATCAACACGATCGTCGCCGATCCCGAGCTGGGCCTGGACTACGGCCGGATGGTGCACGGCGACCAGAGCTTCAGCCATGTCCGGCCGGTGCACGCCGGCGATGTCCTGAGCATCACCACGACGGTCGAGGACATCAAGTCCCGCGCCGGCAACGACTTCCTGACCGTGCGCGCCGAGGTCACCGACGCCGCCGGAGAGCTGGTGTGCACGACACGGGCGCAGCTCGTCGTGCGGGGGGAGGATGCCTGATGGCGTACGAAAAGGGCACGGAGCTGCCACCGCTGCAGGTGCACGTCACGCGTGACCAGCTGGTCCGGTACGCCGGGGCTTCGCTGGACTTCAACCCGATCCACTGGAACGAGCGGTTCGCGAAGGAGGTCGGGCTCCCGGACGTGATCGCGCACGGGATGCTGACGATGGCGCTCGGCGGACGGCTCGTCACGGACTGGCTCGGCGACCCCGGCAAGCTGGTCGACTACAGCGTCCGGTTCACCCGCCCCGTCGTGGTCGCGCCCGAGGGGGCGGACGTCGAGTTCACCGCGAAGGTCGCCGAGGTCCGCGAGGACGGCAGCGCACGGGTCGACATCACCGCGAAGTTCGAGGGCAAGACCGTGCTCGGGAAGGCGCAGGCCGTCGTCCGCTGAGGTGCATCCCAAACTGGTACCATAATGGGATGACCAAGCAGATCGCCGTTCGTCTGCCGGACGAGCTGGTGTCGTTCATCGACCACGTGGTGGAGGAAGGCAAGGCCACGAGCCGTGCCGACCTGGTCTTCCGCGCGCTGGAACGGGAGCGCAGGCGATTCATCGCCGAGCGCGACATCGCACTGCTGACCGGCGGCGTGCCCGACGATCTGGACGGGATCGACGAGCACGCCGCCCCACTGGACGACCTGGACTGATGCGCCCCATCCACACGGCCCGGCTCGACAAGGTCCGGCCGGTGCTGGTGCTGACCCGCGAACTGATCCGCCCGCACCTGACCCGCGTGACGATCGCCCCCATCACGAGCACCATCCGCGGCCTGTCGACCGAGGTGCGGGTCGGCAAGCTCAACGGACTCGACCACGACAGCGTCGTCAGCTGCGACAACATCCAGACCATCCGGAAGACCTCGCTGGGCAAGCAGATCGGCCGATTGCTGCCGGAGCAGGAACACGAGCTGACCGAAGCGATCCGGTTGGCCTTCGACCTGGACTGAACGAGCGTCAGCGACCACCCGCTCAAGGTGAGCCGGACTGCGGGGGCCCTGGTCATCCCGGAGCCAGCCCGTCCGGCGAGGACGCTTTTGATCTTTGAACCCGCGCCGCCTTCGGCTGGCGGGGAAGCGCCTCCGGCGCTGGCTGGGCGCGCCGCCGCGCAGTAGTCGGTCACCTGAGGTCCGGGCACGTCTTGGTTCGGCTTTCGTTGCCGGGCGGCGGTTGGTCGCTGGCCGGTTTTGTGCGCGGGCGGCAAACACGGCGCCCGGAGGAGCAAACACGGTGCCCGGAACGGCAAACACGGTGTCGGGAGCGTGTTTGCCGCTCCGGGCAGTGTGTTTGCCGTTCGCGTCAGCGTGTTTGCCGGTCGGGGCAGTGTGTTTGCCGGTTCGTGTGGGACTCGCCGGGGGAGAACGGGGGGCTAGTCGACCAGGTCCAGGACCACGTCGGCCATTCCGCGTTCGCCGACCGCGTTCGGGTGCAGCTCCATCGCCGGGGAGGACGGGACCACGTCTTCGACCCATTTCACCCTCGCCTTGGCGCACATGTCCTTGCCCTTGCTGGGCGTCGCGGTGTCGGCGTACCCGGCCGAGTTCTGTCTGGCCTCGGTGGCCAGCATCGTGTTCAGCTTCGCCAGTGAGGTGCGCAGGTAGGCGACGTCGTCCGGGCCGATCGGGAGGAACGGCCAGCAACCCGTGCCGTCCGGGAGGGCCGTCGGGTAGCCGACCACGACCACCTGCGCGCGCGGGGCGCGTTCGTGGATCGCCGTGAGCGCCTCGCGGATTTTCGGGGCCGTGTCGGCGATCCGGGTCGCCAGCTCATCGCGGCCGCCTGCGGTCAGGCGGGGTTTGCACAGGGACACGGCCTTGTTCGTGGTGAGGCAGTCCCGTGCCAGGCCGACCAGGCCGATGTCGTTGCCGCCCATGCCGAGTGTCACCAGCGTGGTGTCCGGGGTGACCGCGTCCAGCTGGGGCGGGTTGACACCGTCGGGCGTGGTCTGCGGCTCGGTCAGGTGCTCGGTCGTCGCGCCGCCGCAGCTGACGTCGGCGAACGAGGCGGGGCGGATCTTGGCGGCGACCAGGTGCGGGTAGTTGTTGTCCGAACGGGCACATCCGGCCGGCAGGCCCGCCCGGGCACCGGTCTTCGGCGACGACGTGTACGAATCGCCCAGGGCGACGTAGCGGCCGGTGCCGGGGCCGATCACCGAACCCGGCGGCTTCGGTGGCGCGGCCGACTCCCCGCGATCGCCGCGCCAGTACACGACACCCGCGGTCGCCGCGCCCACGAGCGCGGTCACCACGACCCCGATCAGCACCTTCTTCCCCACCCGCCCCGGCTACCCCGGAAACGCCGGAGCGGCACCTCCCCGTTGGGAAGGTGCCGCTCCGGTTACTCAGGTCGGGTTACTTCGCCTCGGACAGCAGGGCGGCGATCCGCTGCACGCCCTCGACGAGGTCGGACTCGGCCAGCGCGTAGGAGAACCGGAAATAGCCCGGGGTCCCGAACGCCTCACCGGGCACGGCGGCGACATCGGCCTCGCGCAGGATCAGGTCGGCCAGTTCGAGCGTGTCCGAGGGCTTTTCGCCCCGGATCTCCCTGCCCAGGATCTGCTTGAACGACGGGTACACGTAGAACGCGCCCTCCGGCGTCGGGCAGTCGACACCGGGAATGTCCGACAGCAGCGAGACGATCTTCTTCCGGCGCGAGTCGAACGCGGCGCGCATCTCGGCGACCACGTCCAGCGGCCCGGCGACAGCGGCCAGCGCGGCGCGCTGCGAGACGTTCGAGACGTTGCCGCAGAGGTGCGACTGGTAGCCCGTCGCCGCCTTGATCACGTCCTTGGGGCCGGCGATCCAGCCGACCCGCCAGCCGGTCATCGAGTAGGTCTTGGCGACACCGTTGAGGACCAGCGTCTGGTCGGCCAGTTCCGGCACCACGACCGGCATCGAGTGGTTCTCGGCGCCGTCGTAGGTCAGCAGCTCGTAGATCTCGTCGGTGACGACCCAGATACCGTGTTCGAGCGCCCACTTGCCGATGGCCTCGATCTGCTCACGGCTGTAGACCGCGCCGGTCGGGTTCGACGGGGAGTTGAACAGCAGCACCTTCGTGCGGTCGGTGCGCGCGGCCTCCAGCTGCTCGACGGTGACCCGGTATCCGGTCGATTCGTCGGCCGTGACCTGCACCGGAACGCCACCGGCGAGCTTGATCGACTCGGGATAGGTGGTCCAGTAGGGCGCCAGCAGCAGGACCTCGTCGCCCGGGTCGCACAGCGTCGCGAACGCGGAGTAGACGGCCTGCTTGCCGCCGTTGGTGACCAGTACCTGGCTGGGCTCGATGGCGAAGCCGGAGTCCCGCAGCGTCTTCGCCGCGATGGCCTCCTTCAGCTCGGGCAGGCCGCCGGCCGCGGTGTAACCGTGGTTGACCCGCTCGTGGACGGCCTTCGCGGCCGCCTCCACCACGTGGTCGGGGGTGGGGAAGTCCGGCTGCCCCGCACCGAAGCCGATCACCGGGCGGCCCTGCGCCTTCAGCTCCTTGGCCTTCGCGTCCACGGCGAGCGTGGCCGACGGCGTGATGCCCGCGATGCGGGCGGAGATCCGGGAGCTGGCAGTGACGGTTGCGGGTGCGCTCATGGCCCCCATAGTCGCACGTCCGGTGTGTCGCGAAGCACGCGGGAGCCCGGAGTGAGGCCCTCGGTTGCGGGGTCGTTCAGGGCTTGCCGTAGACTTCCGAACTTGGAACGTCCGGCGCCTGACCCCGCAGGGCATGCGGGGAGGGTCAAGGGCGTCCAGCGAGCGGCTGGATTGCTCGAAGGGGTGTAGCTCAATTGGCAGAGCAGCGGTCTCCAAAACCGCAGGTTGCAGGTTCAAGTCCTGTCACCCCTGCGTCGATGTAGGTGCCTTAGCGGAGGAGTGGTCGTGAGCGACAACGACGCCGGCGGCAAGGACCAGGAGCAGGAGTCCAAGCGGGCTGCGCGTCCGGTCACGGCCGCGGCGCGGCGCGAACGTCGCGCTTCCGCACGGCCTGCGGGCAAGGCGGCCAAGGAGGGCGACAAGGCGCGTCCCGCGGGCAAGGCTTCGGCCGGAGCCCCGGCCGCTGACGCCAAGTCCAAGGCCGGCGAGGTCAAGAAGGGGCGGGCGACCCCGAAGCGGACTCGCAAGGACAAGAAGCCGTCGCTATTCGCGAGGCTGGTGCGCTTCTTCCGCGAGGTGTGGGCCGAGCTGCGCAAGGTCATCTGGCCGACGCGCAAGCAGATGGTCACCTACACCACCGTGGTGCTGGTCTTCGTGGCCTTCATGGTCGCGCTGGTCTCGGTGCTGGACTTCGCGTTCCGCAAGGGCGTGTTCTGGCTGTTCGGCTGAGCGCGTCCCGCGGGCCGGCACGGACACGACAAGCGATCAAGTGAGAGGACGGAACGTGACCTCCGAGAACGGCGTCGCAACCGGCGACGAGTACGACGAGCCGGTCGAGGCGGCCACCGAGGTTGAGGACGAGGCCGCAGCGCCCGACGAGGACGCCGCAACCGCCACCACCGAATCCGGCGAGGCGGAGACGGCCGGGGACGAACCGGCCGAGGCGGAGTCCGACACCGCATCCGATGCCGCGCCCGTCGAAGAGGCTCCCGCCGAGGACGACGACGAGGACCCGGTGGAGAAGATGCGCAAGGAACTGCGCACGCTCCCGGGCGACTGGTACGTCGTGCACTCCTACGCGGGGTACGAGAACAAGGTCAAGAACAACCTCGAGACCCGTACCACCACGCTGGACGTCGAGGACTACATCTTCCAGATCGAAGTCCCGACCGAAGAGGTCACCCAGATCAAGAACGGTCAGCCCCGCCAGGTGCAGCAGAAGGTGCTGCCCGGCTACATCCTGGTCCGGATGGAGCTGAACGACGCGTCCTGGAGCGCGGTCCGCAACACCCCGGGCGTCACCGGCTTCGTGGGTGCGACGTCGAAGCCGTCGCCGCTGAGCATCGACGAGGTGCTGAAGTTCCTGGCCCCGAAGGTCGAGAAGGCCGCCCCCGCCAAGGGCAAGGGCGAGCCGGGCGCGGCGAAGACCGCGCTGGGCGCCCCGGCGGTCGAGGTCGACTTCGAGGTCGGCGAGTCGGTCACCGTCATGGACGGCCCGTTCGCCACGCTGCCCGCGACGATCAGCGAGGTCAACGCGGACGCGCAGAAGTTGAAGGTCCTGGTGTCGATCTTCGGCCGTGAGACGCCGGTCGAGCTGTCGTTCACGCAGGTCGCCAAGATCTGACGGTCCAGTAGACTGGATCGTTGGCCCTCGCGCGCAGGCAGGCGCGTGGGGTACTCGGTAGTGAATAGGAACTAGGAATGCCACCCAAGAAGAAGAAGCTTGCAGCGATCATCAAGCTGCAGATTCAGGCGGGTGCCGCGAACCCGGCTCCGCCGGTCGGCCCCGCGCTGGGTCAGCACGGCGTCAACATCATGGAGTTCTGCAAGGCCTACAACGCCGCGACCGAATCGCAGCGCGGCAACGTGGTGCCGGTCGAGATCTCCGTGTACGAAGACCGGTCGTTCGACTTCAAGCTGAAGACGCCGCCGGCCGCCCGTCTGCTGCTCAAGGCCGCGGGTGTCGACAAGGGCTCGGCCGAGCCGCACAAGACCAAGGTCGCCAAGGTGACCTGGGACCAGGTGCGCGAGATCGCCGAGACCAAGAAGTCGGACCTCAACGCCAACGACGTCGAGCAAGCGGCCAAGATCATCGCCGGTACCGCCCGTTCGATGGGCATCACGGTCGAATAAGCCCTCGGGGCTTGCAGTGGGAGAGCCACGCGCTGGCTCGTCACCACAACTGATCCACTTTTCTAGTTAAGGACAGACATGGCAAAGCGCAGCAAGGTCTACCGCCAGACCGCTGAGCAGATCGACCGCACGCGGCTGTACGCGCCGCTGGAGGCCGTGAAGCTCGCGAAGGAACTTTCCAAGTCCAAGATGGACGAGACGGTCGAGGTCGCGATGCGCCTCGGCGTCGACCCCCGCAAGGCCGACCAGATGGTCCGCGGCACCGTGAACCTGCCGCACGGTACCGGTAAGACCGTCCGCGTGATCGCGTTCGCCGTCGGTGACAAGGCCGCGCAGGCCGAGGCCGCCGGTGCGGACGCGGTCGGCAGCGACGACCTGATCGAGCGCATCCAGGGTGGCTGGCTCGACTTCGACGCCGCTGTCGCGACGCCGGACCAGATGGCGAAGGTCGGGCGGATCGCCCGCATCCTGGGCCCGCGTGGCCTGATGCCGAACCCCAAGAGCGGCACCGTCACCCCCGACGTCGCGAAGGCCGTGACCGAGATCAAGGGCGGCAAGATCGACTTCCGGGTCGACAAGCAGGCCAACCTGCACCTGGTGATCGGCAAGACGTCCTTCGAGGTCGAGAAGCTGGTGGAGAACTACGCCGCCGCGCTCGACGAGATCATGCGGGCCAAGCCGTCCGCCGCGAAGGGCCGCTACGTCAAGAAGGTCGTCGTCTCGACCACGATGGGCCGCGGAATCCCCGTCGACCCGGCCCGGACGCGCAACCTGCTCACCGAGGAAGCAGCGGTCTGATCCGGCTGTAGCTGTTCACGAAGGGCCCTGGTGCATGCACCGGGGCCCTTCGTCATCGGCTGGTCGAGGTTGCCGGAGTGCTTGTGGTGCTCGGTGGCGGACAGGTCATCGGGCCCGGTTCGTGGCCGGTGATGAGCCACTGTCCCTTTTCGACGCGCTGCACCATGAATGTCCCCAGTGCAGGCCCGCCCCGAATGGTGAAGCGGCACGAGTCGATCGTCACTGTGTCGCCGGGCGGCGGCTCGGATACCGAGCTCGGAATCGACTCGGCGTACTCGTTGATATCCGTGACCTGCCCCTTCAGAGCGAAGACGGCCTGCTGGCAGTCGGGATAACCGAGGTCCTCGGCGAACTTCTGCTGGACCGGGATGTCGAACGACCCGCAGGCGAGGTCCGGACGGTTCTGGGCGGTCTGGGCGTAAACCATCCGGACCGCTTCGTATGGCTCCGTCGAGAAGATCTTGTTGGTGTGGTAGGTGCCGCCGCCGGTTTCGGAGGCGGGGAGGTCCGGGTCCTGCTCGGGGAAGAAGTGGCGGTACAGCAGGGTTCCGGCGATCACCAGCACCAGCAGGAACAGGAACGCCGACAGCAGCTTGCCCGCGAGGCGCTTCGCCCAGCGGGGGGCCTTGATCTTCGGCCGGGGGGCGGGCAGCTGCGGGGGCGCGGGCTGGAGCTGGCCGCCGTACGGGGGCTGCATCGGCGGGCCGCCCGGGCCCGATTGGGCCGGTGGGGCTCCGTAGCCGGGAGCGCTCTGCACCGGGGCGTTCTGGGTGGGGACCATCTGCCCGTTGCCCTGCCGCTGGGCCTCGCTGTAGCGCAGGAAGTCCTGGAACTGCTGGAACTGCTGGAACTGGCGCAGCTGTTCCGGATCGAGCTGCTGGGCGGGCTCGACCGCGCCCCCGGGCGTGGGCTGTCCACCGGGAGGGGTCGGCTCGTCGTCCGGCTGCTGGCCTGGTCGCTGCTCCACCACCCGCTCATGATGCCTTGCGCGCCGTGGCGAGGTCACTACGCATCGAGGCTTCACGGGTGGCGCCGCCGGTTGTCAAGGGACATGTATTATGGACGGCGGTTCTACCGAAGACCGCTGGTTCTTCGCGTCCCGGACGCGAAGCGAAGTGCCCCGGAGGGGCGGCCCGCGCAGGAGGAACGAGGCAGCGCACCCTCGGTGCGCGTCAACGCCCCGTGCTTGCTGCGCGTGGGCGTTTTCTCCGTTCAGGGGCTCCTCGGAAACGGCGGTCACAACCAGCCAAGAGAGGAGGCGACCCATGGCGAAGCCGGACAAGGTGGCGGCCGTCGCCGAGATCGCGGACCACTTCCGCAACAGCTCGGCCACCGTCGTCACGCAGTACAACGGCCTCTCCGTGTCCCAGCTGTCCCAGCTGCGCCGCGCTCTCGGCACCAGTGCCAAGTACCGGGTTGCGAAGAACACCCTCGTGCAGCGGGCCGCGGAAGAGGCCGGCATCGAGGGGCTTCACGAGCTGTTCGTCGGCCCGACCGCGATCGCCTTCGTGCAGGGTGAGCCGGTCGACGCCGCCAAGGCCCTGAAGACCTTCGCCAAGGACAACACCGCCCTGGTCATCAAGGGTGGCTACATGGACGGCCGCCCGCTGTCCGTCGAAGAGGTCAACCAGATCGCCGACCTCGACAGCCGCGAGGTTCTCCTCGCCAAGGCGGCAGGCGCGTTCAAGGCCAAGCTGTCCCAGGCCGCCGCGCTGTTCCAGGCCCCCGCGTCCCAGGTCGCCCGCCTTGCGCAGGCGCTCGCGGACAAGCAGGGCGAGGGCGCCCCGGCGTCCGACGAGGCACCCGCCGAGAGCTGAACCACCACCCACCCCGTACTACCCGTTAGGAAAGGAACGCCATCATGGCGAAGCTGAGCACCGACGACCTGCTCGACGCCTTCAAGGAGCTGACCCTCCTGGAGCTGTCGGACTTCGTGAAGAAGTTCGAGGAGACCTTCGACGTCACCGCGGCCGCCCCGGTCGCCGCCGTCGCCGCCGCCCCGGGTGCCGCTGCCGCCCCGGCCGAGGAGGAGAAGGACGAGTTCGACGTCATCCTCGAGGGTGCCGGCGACAAGAAGATCCAGGTCATCAAGGTCGTCCGCGAGGTCGTCTCCGGTCTGGGCCTGAAGGAGGCCAAGGAGCTCGTCGAGGGCGCCCCGAAGCCGATCCTGGAGAAGGTCGACAAGGACGCCGCCAACGCGGCCAAGGAGAAGCTCGAGGCTGCCGGCGCCAAGATCAGCGTCAAGTAACTCGCGCATTCCGCATCACGAAAAAGCGGACCGTCCTGTGCGGATGGTCCGCTTTTTTCGTTCACCTGGATTGTGGCTTGAAAAACTGGTGAGTAACCTGCTCGGGACTTGACTCGTTGCACCCTCATGACGCCGGGCAGGCGTGTGCCAGGGTGTTGTCCACGGCGTCGGAGCTGCGGGAGGTTCGATGGGTGCCGAGGTGGTCGTCGAGGGTTTGACCAAGTCCTTCGGGCGGCAGAACATTTGGCGGGACGTGTCCCTGACGCTTCCTCAGGGCGAGGTGTCGGTCATGCTCGGCCCGTCGGGCACCGGCAAGTCCGTGTTCCTCAAGTCCATGATCGGCCTGCTCAAGCCCGACCGCGGCAGCTGCACGATCAACGGTGTCGACATCGTGCGGTGCAGCGAACGCAAGCTCTACGAAACGCGGAAGCTCTTCGGGGTGCTGTTCCAGGACGGCGCGCTGTTCGGGTCGATGAACCTCTACGACAACGTGGCGTTCCCGCTGCGCGAGCACACCAAGAAATCCGAGACGGAGATTCGCCGGATCGTCCTGGAAAAGCTCGACATGACCGGTCTGGCCGGTGCGGAGAAGAAGCTCCCCGGTGAGATCTCGGGTGGGATGCGCAAGCGCGCCGGACTGGCCCGCGCCCTGGTTCTGGACCCGGAGATCATCCTGGTCGACGAGCCGGACTCCGGTCTGGACCCGGTCCGCACCACCTACATCTCCCAGCTGTTCATCGACGTCAACGCGCAGATCGACGCGACGTTCCTGATCGTCACCCACAACATCAACCTGGCCCGTACGGTGCCGGACAACCTGGGCATGCTGTTCCGCAAGGAGCTCGTCATGTTCGGGCCGCGCGAGGTGCTGCTGACCAGTGAGGAGCCGGTCGTCAAGCAGTTCCTCAACGGCCGCATGGACGGCCCCATCGGCATGTCCGAGGAGAAGGACACCGCCCAGATGGCCGCCGAGAAGGCGATGTTCGAGGCCGGTCACCACGCGGGCGGCGTCGAGGATGTCTCCGGCATTCCCGCGCAGATGCAGCCGACGCCCGGTGTGCCGACGCGACAGGGCGCGATCCGCCGCAAGGACCGGGTCATGCAGATCCTGCACACGCTGCCCCCGGCGGCGCAGGAGGGGATCATCGAATCCCTGACCCCGGAGGAGCAGCGGCGCTACGGTGTCAGCCCGCGTCGCGCGGTGGTCACGGGAAGCCGTCACGCCGCCCCGACCGGCCCGGTGGCCTCACACCACCAGGGGCAGCTGCCCGAGGAGGAGATCGCCCGGATGCCGCAGTCGGGCTGGCCGAGCAGATCCGAGACCACCGACCGGTTGCGCGGACCGGGGGCCGGTGGGGCATGAGCTCGTCGGCCACTTCGGCCAAGGTTCCCGGGATCGGAATGCTCCGCGAAACCGGGAAACTGTTCGCCCTCGGGCTGGACATCATCCGCGGGATCTTCCAGCGGCCGTTCCAGCTGCGTGAGTTCATCCAGCAGTCCTGGTTCATCGCCAGCGTCACGATCCTGCCCACGGCACTGGTCGCGATCCCGTTCGGTGCGGTCATCTCGCTGCAGTTCGGATCGCTCGCGCGTCAGCTCGGCGCGCAGTCCTACACCGGCGCGGGCAGCGTGCTCGCGACCGTGCAGCAGGCCGCCCCGCTGGTGACCGCCCTGCTCGTCGCGGGTGCCGGTGGCAGCGCGATCTGCGCGGACATCGGTGCGCGCACCATCCGCGAGGAGATCGACGCGATGGAGGTGCTCGGCGTCTCCGCGGTGCAGCGGCTGATCGTGCCGCGCGTGCTCGCGTCGATGCTCGTCGCGTTGCTGCTCAACGGCATGGTCAGCGTCATCGGTGTGCTCGGCGGCTACTTCTTCAACGTGGTGCTGCAGGGTGGCACGCCGGGCGCGTACCTGGCGAGCTTCTCGGCGCTGGCCCAGCTGCCCGACCTGTGGGTCGGTGAGATCAAGGCCCTCATCTTCGGCTTCATCGCCGCCGTGGTGGCCGCCTACCGCGGGCTGAACCCCGCGGGCGGCCCGAAGGGCGTGGGTGACGCGGTGAACCAGTCCGTCGTCATCACGTTCCTGCTGCTGTTCGTCGTGAACTTCGTGATCACGCTCATCTACCTGCAGATCGTCCCCGGAAAGCTGAGCTGATCATGGCGAACATCGGTCAGACGGCGAAGCGGATCGCCCACCGTCCACTCGAGGTGCTGGACAACTTCGGCGATCAGATGTCGTTCTACGTCCGTGCGCTGGCGTGGACGCCGCGCACGATCCGCCGCTACACCAAGGAAGTCCTGCGACTGCTGGCGGAGGTGAGCTTCGGCTCGGGTTCGCTGGCGGTCATCGGCGGCACGGTCGGCGTGATGATCGGCCTCACGCTGTTCACCGGTGTGCTGGTCGGCCTGCAGGGCTACTCGGCGCTGAACTCGATCGGCACCTCGGCGTTCACCGGTTTCCTGACGGCGTTCTTCAACACCCGCGAGATCGCGCCGCTGGTGGCGGGCCTGGCGTTGTCGGCGACCGTCGGCGCCGGCTTCACCGCCCAGCTGGGCGCGATGCGGATCTCGGAGGAGATCGACGCGCTCGAGGTGATGGCCGTGCCGAGCCTGCCCTATCTGGTGACGACCCGGATCATCGCCGGGTTCGTCGCGGTGATCCCGCTGTACGTGATCGGCCTGCTGTCGTCGTACCTGGCGTCGCGGCTGGTGGTGATCTACATCTACGGCCAGTCGGCGGGCACGTACGACCACTACTTCAACCTCTTCTTACCTCCCGAAGACGTCTTCTACTCGTTCATCAAGGTGCTGATATTCAGCGTCGTGATCATCCTGACCCACTGCTACTTCGGGTACCGCGCTTCGGGCGGCCCGGCGGGTGTGGGTGTGGCGGTGGGCCGCGCGGTGCGGTTGAGCATCGTGACGGTCGCCATCATCAACTTCTTCATCGGGTTCGCCATCTGGGGAACCTCGGTGACGGTCCGGATCGCGGGGTGAGCACACGGTGGTGACCTTGCGCCGCAGGCTGCTCGGCCTGCTCATGATCGTGGTGCTCGCCGCGGGCGTGACGTTGTCGATCGCCATGTACAACAAGGCGTTCACGAAGACCGTGGACGTGAAGCTGCAGGCCGGTGAGGTCGGCAACCAGCTGCTGGTGCAGTCGGACGTGAAGGTGCGCGGGCTGATCGTCGGCTCGGTGAAGTCGATCGAGGCGGATGCCGAGGGAGCCACGCTGACGCTCGCGCTGGACCCGGAGTCGGCGAAGATGATCCCGGCCAACGTGAGCGCCCGATTCCTGCCGAAAACGTTGTTCGGTGAGCGGTACGTGTCGCTGGAGATCCCGCGGCAGCCCGCGGACGCGACACTGACCGCCGGTGACGTGATCCCGGAAGACCGCACGCAGAACGCCATCCAGTTGTCGGAGGCGCTGGACAACCTGCTGCCGGTGCTGCAGGCCGTGCAGCCCGAGAAGCTGTCGAGCACGCTGACCGCGATCTCCACGGCGCTGCAGGGCCGTGGAGAGACGCTCGGGCAGACGCTGTCGGAGCTGGGCACCTACTTCGGCGACCTGAACCCGCACCTGCCGCAGTTGCAGGAGAACCTGCGCGAGCTGGCGAAGTTCTCCGGCAACCTCGACGAGGCGGCACCTGATCTGGTGCAGACGCTGGACAACCTGTCGACGACGACGAAGACGGTGTTCGACGAGCAGCAGAACCTGCAGGCCCTCTACGGCAACGTGACCGCCGCTTCGCAGACCCTGGAATCGTTCGTGCGCGCCAACGCGAGCAACCTGATCAGCTTCGCCGCGAACTCGCGCCCGACGGCCGAGCTGCTGGCGAAGTACGCGCCGGAATACCCGTGCCTGTTCGGTTCGATGGCCGAGCTGGTGCCCTTCGTGGACGAAGCGCTCGGCAAGGGCACGGACCAGCCCGGCCTGCACGCGACGATCGAGATCGTCACCTCGCGCGGGCCGTACGAGCCGGGCCGCGACGAGCCGCGCTTCGACGACAAGCGGGGTCCGCGCTGCTACAACGTCAAGGACTTCCCGCAGCCGTTCCCGCAGTACCCGCCGGAGGGACCGATCCAGGACGGCGCGCAGCCGACGCCCGGTTCGCGCTCGGCCAGTGACGGGCTCCAGCCCGCGAACACGATCGCCGACGCCGGCGGCTACAACGGTGGCGGCGCGGCGGGCGGCAACCCGGCCAACAGCGCGGCCGAGTTCGGTGTCCTGTCCGAGCTCGTCGGCCCGCAGGTCGGGATCGACCCGGCCGACATGCCGGGCTGGTCCGGTCTGCTGGTCGGCCCGCTCTACCGCGGGGCGGAGGTGACGGTGAAGTGAGGGGCCTGCTCGCGCCGCTGATCAAGCTGACGGTGTTCGTCGTGATCACCGTGTTGTTCACGGCGGTACTCGGCATCAGCATCGCCAACATCAACACCCAGGACACGACCGGTTACAGCGCGCGGTTCACCGACGCGACGCTCGTGCTGCCCGGTGACGACGTCCGCATCGCGGGCGTGAAGGTCGGCCAGGTCACCGACGTCAAGATCGTCGACCGCCGCCAGGCGCAGATCGATTTCGAGGTCGACCAGGGTCGCAGCCTGCCCGCCGGTGTCACGGTGCAGATCAAGTACCGCAACCTGGTCGGCCAGCGGTACCTCTCGCTGGGCCAGGGCACCACCGGTCAGGACCAGACGCTCAAACCGGGCAGCACCATCCCGCTGGACCACACCAAGCCGGCGCTGGACCTGGACGAGCTGTTCAACGGCTTCAAACCGCTGTTCCGCGCGCTGAACCCGGAGGACGTCAACAAGCTGTCCTACGAGCTGATCCAGGTCCTGCAGGGTGAGGGTGGCACGATCGACAGCCTGCTGGCGCACACCGCGTCGCTGACCACCACGATCGCCCGGAAGGACCAGGTGATCGGCGAGGTGGTGACCAACCTGAACACCGTGCTCGACGCGGTCAACCAGCACACTCCGCAGCTGACCGACCTGATCGACAAGCTGCAGCAGCTCACCACCGGCCTGGCTCAGGACCGCGACTCGATCGGTGACGCGATCGACGCGCTGGGCGGGCTGGCCAACACGACCGCGGGCTTCCTCGACGAGGCACGTGAACCGCTCAAGAACGACATCTCGGCGCTGGGCGGGCTGGCCCAGAGCCTCAACGACAGCGAGCCACTGGTGGAGCATTTCATCCAGTTCCTGCCGCAGAAGGTCACGGCGCTGGCGCGCACGGCCGACTACGGTTCCTGGTTCAACTTCTACCTCTGTTCGGCGACCGGCAGCGTCGCGCTGCCGCCGTTGATCAACCAGGAGATCAACCTGCCGATCGTGCCCGCGACGCGTGAGCGGTGTGGCGCATGAGGAGCTTCCAGTCCCGCAACCCGGTGCCCATCGCGGTCGTCGGCCTGGTGCTGATGGTGCTGGCCTTCGTCGCCGCGCTGAACGCGGACGACCTGCCGATCATCGGTGCGGGCACGACGTACGAGGCGGAGTTCACCGAGGCGGCCGGGCTCAAGGCCGACGACGAGGTGCGGGTCGCCGGGGTCAAGGTCGGCAAGGTGATGGACGTCGAGCTGGACGACGCCGCGGTGAAGGTGACGTTCAAGGTCAAGGACACCTGGCTCGGGGACAAGACCGCGGCGGCGATCAAGATCAAGACCCTGCTCGGGCAGAAGTACCTCGCGCTCGACCCGGTCGGGGAGGCATCCCTCGACCCGGGCACGCCGATCCCCAAGGAACGCACCCTGGCGCCCTACGACGTGCTGGACGCGTTCCGGGACCTGTCCACGACCGTCGAGGACATCGACACGGACCAGCTGGCCCAATCGTTCGACGTGCTGTCCGAAACCCTGTCGGGCACCTCGGACAACGTGCGCGGCGCGCTGAACGGGCTCTCCCAGCTGTCGGACACGATCGCCAAGCGCGACACCGAGCTGTCGCAGCTGTTGAGCAACACCAACCAGATCTCGCGGACGCTGGCCGATCGCGACCAGCAGCTGACGCGCCTGCTGCAGGACGGGAACCTGGTGCTGCAGGAGGTCGCGGCGCGGGAACAGGCGATCTCGACGCTGCTGACCGGTGCGCAGGAGCTGTCCCGGCAGTTGCAGGGACTCGTCACCGACAACGACGCGCAACTGACGCCGGTGCTGACCTCGCTGGACCAGCTGACCGGGATGCTGCAGCGCAACCAGGACTCGCTGGCTCAGGGCATCGCCCGCTTCGCGCCCTACATCCGCGTGTTCACCAACACCGTCGGCAACGGGCACTGGTTCGACAACTACATCTGCGGCCTGATCCTGCCGTCGGTCGGACCCCTGAACGAAGAGGGGTGCAACCAGAAATGACCGAAACCCGCTTCGGACGATCGCTGGCGCGCGGTGTGGCCGCGGCCTGTGTGCTCGGTCTGGTCGTGGCCGGTGTGCTGTGGTGGACGCTCAAGGACGCCGACAAGAAGCACCTGACCGCGTACTTCACCGGCGCGACCGGTCTCTACGTCGGCAACAGCGTGCGCGTGCTCGGCGTCGAGATGGGCGAGGTGACCTCGGTGCAGCCGATGGGCGACCGGGTCCGGGTCGAGATGGAGTACGACCGGTCGGTGCGGGTCCCGGCCGACGCGCAGGCCGCGATCATCGCGCCGTCCCTGGTCAGCGACCGGTACGTGCAGCTCGCCCCGGCCTTCACCGGCGGCGAGGTGATCAGCGAGGGCGCCACCATCCCGCTGGAGCGCACCGCGGTGCCGGTCGAGGTCGACCAGCTGTACGAGAGCCTGGACAAGATCAGCCAGTCGCTCGGCCCCAACGGGGTCAACCAGAACGGCTCGCTCTCGGACCTGCTGACCACGCTGGCGCAGAACGTGGACGGCAACGGCCAGGCCCTGCACGACACGATCACCAAGCTGAGCGAGGCGTCGAAGACGTTGTCCGGCAACAAGGACGACCTCTTCGCGACCGTCTCCAACCTCGCCGACTTCACCACGACGCTGGCGCAGAGCGACAACCAGGTGCGGCAGTTCGAGACGCGGCTGGCCGACGTCTCCGGCTACCTCGCGGGGGAGAAGGACAACCTCGCCGCCACCGTGCGGCAGCTGGGCACGACGCTCGCGACGGTGCAGCAGTTCATCGACACCCACCGGGACCGGTTGAAGTCCAATGTGGACAAACTGGCCAGCGTGACGAAGGTGCTGGTGGACCAGCGCAGCGCGCTCGCCGAGATCCTCGATGTCGCGCCGGTCGGCCTGAACAACGTCATCAACGCCTACAACGGTTCCTCCGGCACGCTCGACGCGCGGGCGAACATCAACGAACTCACCCAGCCGCCGATCGTGATGATCTGCAATCTGCTCAAGCAGACCCCGGACGCACTGGACGCCATCGGTGACCTGTGCGGCTCGATCGCGCCACTGCTGGACAAGACGGTGCCGCTGCCCTCGGTCGCGCAGACCGTGCACGCGCTGCAGAACGGTGAACTGCCGCCGCTGCCGCTGCCGCTCGCGGAGACCGTCTACGGAACGGGGGCGTCGCAGTGAGGAAGGCACTCGCGCTCGTCGCCGCCGGGGTGGCCGGGGCGCTGACCCTGTCGGGCTGCTCGTTCGGCGGCATCTACGACGTGCCGCTGCCGGGCGGCGCCGACCTCGGCGACCACCCGTACACGGTGAAGGTCCAGTTCCAAGACGTGCTCGACCTCGTGCCGCAGGCCGGGGTCAAGGTCAACGAGGTCCCGGTCGGCCGCGTCGAGGAGATCGGGCTGACCCCGGACGGCTGGCACGCCGAGGTCACCGTGCGGCTCAACGGTGACGTGAAGCTGCCCGCCAACTCGCTGGCCAACATCCGGCAGTCCAGCCTGCTCGGCGAGAAGTACGTCGAGCTGGCCTCGCCGGGCGACGACCTGGCACAGGGCACGCTCGGCGACGGCGCCGAGATCCCGCTGGAGCGCACCAACCGCAGCGTCGAGGTGGAGGAGGTGCTGGGCGCGCTGTCCATGCTGCTCAACGGCGGCGGCGTCGAGCAGCTCAACACCATCACCAAGGAACTCAACGCCGCGACCGAGGGCCGCGAGCCGGACATCCGGCGGCTGCTGGACAACGCCGAGCAGCTGGTGTCCACACTGGACGCCCAGTCCGGCGACATCACCCGCGCGCTCGACGGCCTGAACCGGCTCTCCAGCACGCTGGCCGGGCAGAAGGACCAGATCGTCAACGCGATCGACGACCTCGGCCCCGGCATCGGGGTGCTGGAGCAGCAGCGCACGCAGCTGGTCACCATGCTGCAGGCGCTGCAGAACCTCTCCGGCGTCACCGTCGACACGCTGAACAAGAGCCAGGAGAACCTGGTGGCCGACCTGCGGGCGCTGCTGCCGACGCTGCAGAAGCTCGGCGAGGCAGGCGCCGACCTGCCCAAATCGCTGGAGATCCTGCTGACCTACCCGTTCACCGACGCGGCGATCGACGGCGTGAAGGGCGACTACTTCAACCTCTACGCCAAGATCGACCTCAACCTGCAGAACGTGCTGCAGAACCTCAGCCGCAGCAGGCAGAACCCGCTCGGCGGCCTGCTGCCGGACGCGCTGGACGGACTGACCGGCGGCGTCGAGGGCCAGCAGGCCAACCAGCCGCCGCCGCTGCCGCTGCCGCTGCCGCAGGAGCAGCAGGCCGCGCAGCAGCAGAACACCGGCCCGTCGACCGGATCGGCCGGTGGGCAACCGCAACAGACCGGGGTCGCGGGCATCTTCGGCCTGCTGGCGGGGGGTGTGTGATGCTGGTCCGCAAGACGAAGATCCAGCTGCTCGCGTTCCTGGTCATCTCCGTGGTGGCGATCGTGTACGCGTTGATCCGGTTCGCCGGGCTGGGCCAGGTGTTCGGCCAGACCGGCTACACGGTGAAGCTGGAGCTGACCTCCTCCGGCGGCATCTTCACCGGCGCCGAGGTCACCTACCGCGGGTTCAACATCGGCAAGGTCGGGCAGCTGCGGCTCACCGCGGACGGGCTGCAGGCCGACCTGGAGATCGCGCCGGACACGCCGCAGGTGCCCGCGAACCTGCAGGCCGTCGTCGCGAACCGGTCCGCCGTCGGCGAGCAGTTCGTCGACCTGCGGCCGGTCGCCGACGGCGGCCCGTACCTGGAGGGCGGTTCGGTCATCCCGGCGGCCAAGGCCGAGGTGCCGATCGGGACCGACCAAATCATCACCGACCTGAACAGCCTCGCCTCGTCGGTGCCCAAGGACGCGCTGCGGACCGTCGTGGACGAGTCCTACAACGCCTTCAACGGCACCGGCCCCGACCTGCAGGAGCTGCTGGACACCGCGCGCGACTTCACCTCGACCGCGCAGCAGTACCTGCCGCAGACCGTGCAGCTGCTCGACTCCGGTGAGCAGGTGCTCGAAACGCAGAACCAGCAGGCAGGCAACCTCAAGGAGTTCAGCGCCAACCTCAACTCGCTGTCGCAGACGCTCAAGGGCTCGGACGCCGACATCCGGAAGCTGATCGAGGTCGCGCCCGGTGCGGCGCAGACCCTCAACCAGTTCGTCGCCGACCTCGGACCCGGTCTCGGCGAGCTGACCGCGAACCTGCTGACCACGTCGAACCTGCTGCTGACCCGGCAGGACGGCATCCAGCAGGTGCTGGTCAGCTACCCGGTGCTGGCCGTCGGCGCCCGCAGCGTGGCGCCCGGCGACGGCACCGCGCACCTCGGGCTCGCGCTCAACCTGTTCGACCCGCCGGTGTGCACCAAGGGCTACATGAACCCGGACGACTACCGGACGGGCGCGGAGACCACCCCGCGCGAACCGAACCTGGGCTCCTACTGCGCGGAGCCGGCGGGCAGCCCGATCGACGTGCGCGGCGCGCAGAACGCGCCGTACAACGGCGTGCCGGTCGCGCCGTCGCCGGAGGCGGTGCAGCAGAACTCCGACCGCGATGAGGAGCAGCTGGCCTACATGCGGGGGACCCCCGGTGTCGCCGGCTCGCCCGCGGTGTCGATCACCAGCCTGAGCGGCCTGCTGGGACTGCCCTGACCCGACCTACCTAGTCTGGAGAGTTATGAGTTCGGACGAGCCGCGGGAGGAGACCGAGGAGGTCACCCCCGAGGAGAACCCGTACGAGGTGACCGGCGACGAGCCTCGCGAGGACCGGACGGGCCGGTACCTGGTGCTGGGCTCCGCCGCGCTGGCGCTGGCCGGGCTGATCGTGGCCGCCGTGTTCGGCATCCAGTGGTGGGTCGCCGCGGCCGACGACAACCTGGACCTGGCGCAGGCCCGCGAAGACGTGATCAGGACGGGCAACACGGCCGTCAAGGCGTACACCGAGCTGGACTACACCGACCCCGACGCCTACTTCGCGCGGCAGAAGGCGGTGTCGACCCAGGAGCTGGCCGACCAGATCACCGCCACCGAGCAGAACTACCGCCAGGCGATGACCGACGCCAAGACCAAGGTGACCACCACCGTGCAGGAGATCGCGGTGGAGGAACTGGACCTGCACGGCGGGAAGGCGAGCTTCCTCGCCGCGATCAGCACGCTGGTCGCGAAGGAGGGCGCGCAGCCCGCCGCCAAGCCGCTGCGGCTCGAGGTGCAGATGACCCGGGTCGGGGACGAGTGGAAGGTCTCCGGGATCGGGTCCGTGCCGCTCGTGAGCGGGCAGTAACGGCCGCCAGGCGTACGAGGAGAGGACCTACTCATGCCACCGTCTCGCCGGCAACCGCCGGTGCGCCGCCGTCCCAAGGTCGCCGGCGCCGGAATCCGGCGTCCCTCGCCGAGCCCGCGGCCCCACGACGAGGACGCCGTCGAGCCCGAGGAGTTCGTCGCGGAGGAGGCTTCCGCCGAGGAGACCGCGCCGGAGGAGTCTCCGGAGGAGGTCGCCGAGCCGTCCCGGCCGCGCCCGAGCCCGAAGGCGCGCGACGCGGGTGAGCCGAAGCCCGAGAGCTACGAGGACGCCGAGACCGCGGCCGCCGAGGAGCCCGCTGACGAGCCCGCCGAGGTTCCGCCGCGCCGGAAGCTGAGCCCGTACGTCCTGGCCGGCGCCCTGTTCGGCCTGGCGCTGGTGCTGGCCGCCGCCGCCGTGATCTTCAAGATCGAGGCGAACGACACCGAGGCGATGACGTCGAACACGGCCCTGCTGGACACGGCCCGCACGGCCGAGGTCAGCCAGGCCGGGTCCAGCGCCGCGGAGACGCTGTTCTCCTATGACTTCAACAACATCGCCAAGACCCAGGACGCGGCGAAGGACCTGCTGCTCAACGACGAGGTGCGGGCCCGGTACACGAGCCTGATGGGCGAGGTCGAGCGGCTGGCCCCGCAGCAGAAGATCGTGGTCACCGTGAAGGCGACGCGCAGTGCTGTCGTCATGCTCGAGGGCGACCGCGCGAGGGTCATGGTGTTCGTCGACCAGACCGCCACGCGCACCGACCAGAACCAGACCTCCAGCGGCAGCGCGCAGCTCTGGCTGAACCTGCAGTACGTCGACGGCAAGTGGAAGGTGTCGGACCTCAACACCTACAACTCCGAGCAGCCCACACCGACGACGACCGCCCCGCCGGCCTCCGGCGCCCCACCGGCGTCCCCGACGCCATCCGGCTGACCCCGTTCCCGTCGCCGCACGGCCCGCTGAGCCCGCACCGGCCCGGCGGGCCGTGGTCGTTCCCGCGCACCCGCTTCCCGCTCGCGCAAGCATCGCTCCACGTGCACCCGGAACGATCTTGGCCCGCCGTGGTGGCACCCGTGACCCCTCGTCACCGGATGAGCCGCGGACTGCCGCGGACGTGGCAAAACCGCAGGTCGGAGCTGTGCACGCACCGCGATGACGTTGCGCCAACCGGCGGGTTCGCCGCGTGGCACCTTGACTCTTCGGCGCCGGGGGTTCACGCTTATCGCCAACGGCAGCGCCCTGCGGGAGGGACTGCCGGGAGGCGTACCTGAAGGCGTCGTGATCGAGGTCCGGGCCCCATCGAGAGGCCCCCTCGACAGAACGCGTCGTTCGGGCTAGACTGCTTCTTTGCGCTGCCCTCTTTCAGGCTGCCCGGACACGGGAGCTAGGATGGTGGGCACACGGCACCCTTGACAGTCGCTTTAGCTGTTGCTAACGCGGCTGCGCACCGCTCATTGTCCCCGGAAGGACGCATCTTGGCAGTCTCTCCCGCGAACCAGGCCACTGCTGCGACCACCTCGGCTGTAACGGAGCCGAACCCGACGGGAATTCCCGGAGCCCCCAAGCGGGTCTCGTTCGCGAAGATCCGCGAACCCCTCCCCACCCCCAACCTGCTGGACGTGCAGATCCAGTCCTTCCAGTGGTTCACCGGTGACGAGAAGTGGTTCGAGCGCCGCGTGAACGAGGGCGAGGAGAACCCCGTCGGCGGCCTCGAGGAGGTTCTCACCGAGATCTCCCCGATCGAGGACTTCGCCGGAAAGTTGTCGCTGTCCTTCTCCGACCCGCGCTTCGACGAGGTCAAGGCCTCCGTCGAGGAGTGCAAGGACAAGGACATGACCTACGCGGCCCCCCTGTTCGTGACCGCGGAGTTCATCAACAACGAGACCGGCGAGATCAAGAGCCAGACGGTCTTCATGGGCGATTTCCCCGTGATGACCGAGAAGGGCACCTTCATCATCAACGGCACCGAGCGTGTCGTGGTGTCCCAGGTCGTCCGCTCGCCCGGCGTGTACTTCGACACCAGCGTCGACAAGACCACCGACAAGGACGTTTTCAGCGTCAAGATCATCCCGAGCCGCGGCGCGTGGCTCGAGTTCGACGTGGACAAGCGCGACACCGTCGGCGTCCGCATCGACCGCAAGCGCCGCCAGCCGGTCACCGTGCTGCTCAAGGCGCTGGGCTGGACCACCGAGCAGATCCGCGAGCGGTTCCACTTCTCGGAGACCCTGCTCGCGACGCTCGAGAAGGACCACACGGCAGGCACCGACGAGGCGCTGCTCGACATCTACCGCAAGCTGCGCCCCGGCGAGCCGCCGACGAAGGAGAGCGCCCAGCTGCTCCTGGAGAACCTGTTCTTCAAGGAGAAGCGCTACGACCTCGCCAAGGTCGGCCGCTACAAGGTCAACAAGAAGCTGGGCCTGCAGCTGCCGTACGAGTCCGGCACGCTGACCGAAGAGGACATCGTCACCACCATCGAGTACCTGGTCCGCTTGCACGCGGGCGAGGTCAAGATGGGCGAGGGTGAGTCCGAGGTCCCGGTCGAGGTCGACGACATCGACCACTTCGGCAACCGGCGCCTGCGCACGGTCGGCGAGCTGATCCAGAACCAGATCCGCGTCGGCCTCTCGCGCATGGAGCGCGTCGTCCGCGAGCGGATGACCACGCAGGACGTCGAGGCGATCACGCCGCAGACCCTGATCAACATCCGCCCGGTCGTGGCGGCGATCAAGGAGTTCTTCGGCACCTCGCAGCTGTCGCAGTTCATGGACCAGAACAACCCGCTGTCGGGCCTGACCCACAAGCGCCGCCTCAACGCGCTGGGCCCCGGTGGTCTGTCCCGCGAGCGCGCCGGCATGGAGGTCCGTGACGTCCACCCGAGCCACTACGGCCGGATGTGCCCGATCGAGACCCCGGAAGGCCCGAACATCGGCCTGATCGGGTCGCTGTGCTCCTACGGGCGGGTCAACCCGTTCGGCTTCATCGAGACGCCGTACCGCAAGGTCGTCGAGGGCCGGGTCACCGACCACATCGACTACCTGACGGCCGACGAGGAGGACCGCTTCGTCAAGGCGCAGGCCAACGCGCCGCTGACCGACGACGGCCACTTCGCCGAGAACCAGGTGCTGGGCCGCCGCAAGGGTGGCGAGGTCGAGCTGCTCGACCCGCTGGAGATCGACTACATGGACGTGTCGCCGCGCCAGATGGTGTCGGTCGCCACCGCCATGATCCCGTTCCTGGAGCACGACGACGCCAACCGCGCGCTGATGGGCGCCAACATGCAGCGCCAGGCCGTGCCGCTGCTGCGCGCCGAGTCGCCGCTGGTCGGCACCGGCATGGAGCTGCGTGCCGCGGTCGACGCCGGTGACGTGCTCGTCGCCGAGCAGGGCGGTGTCGTCGAGGAGCTCTCGGCCGACCTGGTGACCGTCATGCACGACGACGGCACCCGCAAGAGCTACGGGCTGCACAAGTTCCGCCGCACCAACGCGGGCACCTGCTTCAACCACCGTCCGATCGTGTCGGAGGGCGACCGCGTCGAGGCCGGACAGGTCATCGCCGACGGCCCGTCCACCGACGAGGGCGAGATGGCGCTCGGCAAGAACCTGCTCGTGGCGATCATGCCGTGGGAGGGTCACAACTACGAGGACGCGATCATCCTCTCCGAGCGCCTGGTGCAGGACGACGTTCTCACCTCGATCCACATCGAGGAGCACGAGATCGACGCCCGCGACACCAAGCTCGGCGCCGAGGAGATCACCCGGGACATCCCGAACGTCTCCGAAGAGGTCCTGGCCGACCTCGACGAGCGCGGCATCGTGCGCATCGGTGCCGAGGTCCGCGACGGCGACATCCTGGTCGGGAAGGTCACGCCGAAGGGCGAGACCGAGCTGACCCCGGAGGAGCGCCTGCTCCGCGCGATCTTCGGCGAGAAGGCCCGCGAGGTCCGCGACACGTCGCTGAAGGTGCCGCACGGCGAGACCGGGAAGGTCATCGGCGTCCGCGTCTTCTCCCGCGAGGAGGACGAGCGGGGCAACTCCGACGAGCTCCCCCCCGGCGTCAACGAGCTGGTCCGCGTCTACGTGGCCCAGAAGCGGAAGATCCAGCCGGGTGACAAGCTCGCCGGCCGCCACGGCAACAAGGGCGTCATCGGCAAGATCCTGCCCGCCGAGGACATGCCGTTCATGGAGGACGGCACCCCGGTCGACATCATCCTGAACACGCACGGTGTGCCGCGACGGATGAACATCGGGCAGATCCTGGAGCTGCACCTGGGCTGGCTCGCCTCCCAGGGCTGGAAGATCGAGGGCACCCCGGAGTGGGCGCAGAACCTCAACCAGGAGCTGTACGACGTCGAGCCCGGCACGAACACCGCCACCCCGGTGTTCGACGGCGCCCAGGAAGAGGAGCTGACCGGCCTGCTCGCGTCGACCCGGCCCAACCGGGACGGCGAGCGCATGGTGAAGGAGAACGGGAAGGCGGTGCTGCTGGACGGCCGTTCCGGTGAGCCGTTCCCGTACCCCGTCGCCGTCGGCTACATGTACATCCTCAAGCTGCACCACCTGGTCGACGACAAGATCCACGCCCGGTCCACCGGCCCGTACTCGATGATCACGCAGCAGCCGCTGGGTGGTAAGGCGCAGTTCGGTGGTCAGCGCTTCGGTGAGATGGAGTGCTGGGCGATGCAGGCCTACGGCGCGGCCTACACGCTGCAGGAGCTGCTGACGATCAAGTCGGACGACGTGGTCGGACGCGTGAAGGTGTACGAGGCGATCGTCAAGGGCGAGAACATCCCCGACCCCGGCATTCCCGAGTCGTTCAAGGTTCTCCTCAAGGAGCTGCAGTCGCTGTGCCTGAACGTGGAGGTCCTCTCCAGCGACGGTGCCGCGATCGAGATGCGTGACTCCGACGACGAGGATCTGGAGCGCGCCGCCGCCAACCTCGGCATCAACCTGTCCCGCAACGAGTCGCCCTCGGTGGACGACGTCGTGCAATGACGTTGGAGCCCGGGCGGGGTGGATGACCCGCCCCGCCCGGTCCCCAGACTCCTCTAGCCGAATCAACCCCAAGGGGATGCACCCACGTGCTGGACGTCAACTTCTTCGATGAGCTCCGGATCGGCCTGGCGACCGCCGACGACATCCGTCAGTGGTCCTTCGGCGAGGTCAAGAAGCCGGAGACCATCAACTACCGCACCCTGAAGCCGGAGAAGGACGGGCTCTTCTGCGAGAAGATCTTCGGCCCGACCCGCGACTGGGAGTGCTACTGCGGTAAGTACAAGCGGGTCCGCTTCAAGGGCATCATCTGCGAGCGCTGTGGTGTCGAGGTGACCCGTGCCAAGGTGCGGCGTGAGCGGATGGGCCACATCGAGCTGGCCGCCCCGGTCACCCACATCTGGTACTTCAAGGGTGTGCCCTCGCGGCTGGGTTACCTGCTCGACCTGGCCCCGAAGGACCTCGAGAAGATCATCTACTTCGCGGCGTACGTGATCACCAGCGTGAACACCGAGCTGCGTCACAACGACCAGCCGACGCTGGAGAACGAGATCAGCGTCGAGCGCAAGAACATCGAGGCCAAGCGCGACGCCGACATCGAGGCGCGGGCGCAGAAGCTCGAGACCGACCTGGCCCAGCTCGAGGCCGAGGGCGCCAAGTCCGACGTTCGCCGCAAGGTGAAGGAGGGCGGCGAGCGCGAGATGAAGCAGCTCCGCGATCGCGCCCAGCGCGAGCTGGACCGCCTGGAGGAGGTCTGGACGACCTTCACCAAGCTCGACTCGCGTCAGCTGATCGCGGACGAGAGCCTCTACCGCGAGCTGTACGACCGCTACGGCGAGTACTTCACCGGCGGTATGGGCGCGGAGGCCATCCAGAAGCTGGCCACCGAGTTCGACGTCAACGCCGAGGCCGACAAGCTGCGCGACACCATCCGCAACGGCAAGGGGCAGAAGAAGCTCCGCGCGTTGAAGCGGCTCAAGGTCGTCGCGGCCTTCCAGGCCACTGGCAACGACCCGCGCGGCATGGTCCTCGACGCCGTTCCGGTGATCCCGCCGGACCTGCGCCCGATGGTGCAGCTCGACGGTGGCCGGTTCGCCACCTCGGACCTCAACGACCTGTACCGCCGGGTCATCAACCGGAACAACCGCCTCAAGCGGCTGATCGACCTCGGCGCGCCCGAGATCATCGTCAACAACGAGAAGCGGATGCTGCAGGAGGCCGTCGACGCGCTGTTCGACAACGGCCGCCGCGGCCGTCCGGTCACCGGTCCGGGCAACCGGCCGTTGAAGTCGCTGTCCGACCTGCTCAAGGGCAAGCAGGGCCGGTTCCGCCAGAACCTGCTCGGCAAGCGTGTCGACTACTCGGGCCGTTCGGTCATCATCGTCGGCCCGCAGTTGAAGCTGCACCAGTGCGGTCTGCCCAAGGACATGGCGCTGGAGCTGTTCAAGCCGTTCGTGATGAAGCGGCTGGTCGACCTGAACCACGCCCAGAACATCAAGTCCGCCAAGCGGATGGTGGAGCGGGCCCGCCCGCAGGTGTGGGACGTGCTGGAAGAGGTCATCACCGGTCACCCGGTGCTCCTCAACCGTGCGCCGACCCTGCACCGGCTGGGCATCCAGGCGTTCGAGCCGCAGCTGGTCGAGGGCAAGGCCATCCAGCTGCACCCGCTGGTGTGTGAGGCGTTCAACGCCGACTTCGACGGTGACCAGATGGCGGTGCACCTGCCGCTGTCGGCCGAGGCGCAGGCCGAGGCCCGGATCCTGATGCTGTCGGCGAACAACATCCTCTCGCCGGCGTCGGGCCGCCCGCTGGCCATGCCGCGTCTGGACATGGTCACCGGTCTGTACCACCTGACCCGTCTCGACGAGAACGCGGTCGGCACCGGGCAGGCGTTCAGCTCGCCGTCCGAGGCCATCATGGCCTTCGACCGCAAGACGCTGGGCCTGCACGCGCCGATCAAGATCCGCGTCAAGGACCGTCAGCCGAACAAGACGCAGGAGGCCGGGCTCACCGAGAACGGCTGGGAGCCGGGTCAGCCGTGGCTGGCCGAGACCACCCTGGGCCGCGTCCTGTTCAACGACCTGCTGCCCGCGGACTACCCGTTCATCAACGAGCCGTTGCCCAAGAAGCGGCAGGCGGCGATCGTGAACGACCTCGCCGAGCGGTACTCGATGACGCAGGTCGCGCAGGTCCTGGACCGGCTCAAGGACGCCGGCTTCTACTGGGCCACCCGCTCGGGTGTCACGGTGTCGATGTTCGACGTGATCGTGCCGCCGGAGAAGAAGCAGATCCTGGACACCTACGAGGCGAAGGCCGCGCAGGTGGAGAAGCGGTACCAGCGTGGTCAGCTCTCGCACGCCGAGCGCAACAACGAGCTGGTCAAGGTGTGGAGCCAGGCGACCGACGAGGTCGCCGAGATCATGGAGAACGCCTTCCCCGAGGACAACCCGATCTCGATGATCGTGAAGTCCGGGGCGGCGGGCAACATGACCCAGGTCCGTTCGCTGGCCGGTATGCGTGGTCTGGTGTCGAACCCGAAGGGTGAGTACATCCCGCGCCCGATCAAGTCGAACTTCCGCGAGGGCCTGTCGGTGGCGGAGTACTTCATCGCCACCCACGGTGCCCGTAAGGGTCTGGCCGACACCGCGCTGCGGACCGCCGACTCGGGTTACCTGACCCGTCGTCTGGTGGACGTGTCGCAGGACGTCATCGTCCGGGAGACCGACTGCGGTACCAGCCGCGGCGTGACCAGGGTGATCGGCGAGAAGCAGCCGGACGGCACCGTGCTGCGCGGCGCCCACGTCGAGACCGCGGTGTACGCGCGGACGCTCGCCTCGGACGTCACCGACGACCAGGGCAACGTCGTGCTCAACGCGGGCGACGACCTGTCCGACCCGGCCATGGAGAAGCTGATCGCGTTCGGCGTCACCAAGGTCAAGGTCCGTTCGGTGCTGACCTGCGAGTCGGCCGTCGGTGTCTGTGCCATGTGCTACGGCCGTTCGATGGCGACCGGCAAGCTCGTCGACGTGGGTGAGGCCGTCGGTATCGTCGCCGCCCAGTCGATCGGTGAGCCGGGTACCCAGCTGACGATGCGTACCTTCCACCAGGGTGGTGTCGCCGGTGACGACATCACCACGGGTCTGCCTCGTGTCACCGAGCTGTTCGAGGCCCGGGTCCCGAAGGGCAAGGCACCGATCGCCGACGTCGATGGCCGTGTGCGCATCGAGGAGAGCGAGCGGTTCTGGAAGATCACGCTCATCCCGGACGACGGTGGCGAGGAGATCGTCTTCGACAAGCTGTCGAAGCGTCAGCGCCTGGCCAACACCCCGACCGGGCCGCTGGCTGACGGCGACCACGTGGCCGTCGGGCAGCTGCTGCTCGAGGGCACGCCCGACCCGCACGAGGTGCTGCGTGTGATGGGCCCGCGCGAGGCGCAGATGCACCTCGTCGAAGAGGTCCAGAAGGTGTACCGGGCCCAGGGTGTGTCGATCCACGACAAGCACATCGAGGTCATCGTCCGGCAGATGCTGCGCCGGGTGACGATCATCGACTCCGGTTCCACGGACTTCCTGCCGGGCGAGCTGCCCGAGCGGACCAAGTTCGAGGGCAACAACCGGCAGGTCGTGGCCGAGGGCGGCGAGCCCGCCTCGGGCCGCCCGGTGCTGATGGGCATCACGAAGGCCTCGCTGACCACGGACTCGTGGCTGTCGGCGGCGTCGTTCCAGGAGACCACGCGTGTCCTGACCGACGCGGCGATCAACGGCCGCAGCGACAAGCTCGTGGGCCTCAAGGAGAACGTGATCATCGGTAAGCTGATCCCGGCCGGTACGGGCATCAACCGCTACCGCAACATCCAGGTGCAGCCGACCGAGGAGGCCAGGGTGGCGGCGTACGCCATCCCGTCCTACGACGACGGTTACTACACCCCGGATGTGTTCGGTACCGGCACCGGTGCCGCGGTCCCGCTGGACGACTACGACTTCGGTCGCGACTTCCGCTGATCGGCTCGTGAAGCGAAGCCCCCGGTTCCCCCGTCGGAGCCGGGGGCTTCGTCATGTCGGTGTTCCGGAGCGGAGGTAGCGTGAACCCGGGTTCACACCGATGCGACACGAGGAGGGCGTTGTGAACGCAGATCAGGGCTCGGAGGAGGCGCAGCCGGCGAAGGGGCGGCACGCGGCGCCCGAGGGGGCTCCACGACATCCGGCCATCGACCTGTCCCGCGACCCCAACCCGGGCAAGCCGGACCACGCGAAACCGGACGAGGACGAATAGGTCTCCGACATGCGGAAGGGGCCCGGGCGCATGCCCCGGGCCCCTTCTTTTCGCGCCTCAGAAGCGCAGTCCGCGCTCGATGTCGGCGTCGTCCATGTCGGGATCGCCCGCCGCGGTGCGCCGGTCGACGGCGTCCTGGAACGGCTTGAGGGCTTCGGTGGCCTTTTCGGCCGTGCCCACGATGTCCGGGATCTCGATCTTGTCGCCCTTCTCGTCCTTGAGCAGGTTGTCGTAGGTCGAGAACACCTGATCCTTGGCCGCTTTGACGGCCGATTCGCGGATCTTCTCGCCCGCCTGCTCGCGGATCGCCCCGCCGAGGGTCGTCGTGCCGTCCTTGAGCTTGCCGACCAGGTCCCCGGTGAGGTTTTCGGTCAGCGTGTGGTCGGCGAGTTTTTCGCTGAGCTTCGTGAAGCCGGGGATCTTGCGCAGGAAGCCCTGGATCCTGCCGATCAGGTCGTGGAGCTTGTCGATGATCGACTTCAACTTCGTCACCCAGCGGTTGACCTTCATGGTCTCCGTGCCGGCGCGGACGGCCGTCGCGGCTCCCGCGGAAGCCACCGAGCCGCCGCAGGTGACGACGGAGGACGCGAGCGCGGCCAGCCACGTCACGATCAGCCACTCGACGAAATCGCTGATGATGCTGGTGACGACGTCCTTGATCACGCTCATCACGGCGCTGCTGACGGCGAGCAGGGTGGCGATCTCGCCGGTGGCGCCCGCCGTGCCGTGCAGCGCGTCCCGGAACTCCGCGAGGCGTTCACCCGCGGCCGCGGCGCCGGGGCCCTGCCAGTCGGCAAGGCCGTCGACGAGCAGCTGCTCGGTGTCCGCCCGCAGGGTTTCGATGTCGGCGCCCAGCTGGTTGAACGCGTCGGCGCCCGCCTCCAGCGCCTCCGGATCGCCGGTGACCACTTCGAGCGCCTCGTTGAGCGGTTCGATCCAGCTGATCAGGAAGCCGACGCCGTTCGAGATCAGCCAGCCCAGCGGGTCGGACACGATGCCGGTGATGGTGCCTGCCGCCTCGTTGACGAAGCCCGTGGCGGTGTTGAACGTGTTCGCCGCGTCCGCCGCGAGCGCGCCCAGATCCCCGTCGCTCAGGTCCTCCCGGAGCTTCGAGGTGGCGTCGTAGGCCGCCGCCCCGGCCGAGTAGATCTTCACGGGAGCGGTCTCGTCGATGGGGGATCCCTCTTCTCCGGGCACGTCAGATCGCCCCCTCGGCTGCCTCGTCGAGGTCTTCGCCGATGCCCTCGAACGCGTCGACGACCTCGGCGTCCATCCCGTCGTACCGGTCGGCCGCGGTGGTCAGCTTCGCGCCGATCGCCTGGTAACCCTCGGTCATCTGCGTGAGGTGGTCCTTCAACTGATCGAGCAAGTCCTTGTAGACCGTGTGCACGACGGGCTGGCCGAGCAGACCCCACGACACCGCGGGCACGTCCGCCTCCCCGAGCGACCGCCGCAACGCGTCCACCCGCGACGTCTGGCCCGCCGCGGCCGCGGCCGTCCTGCGCAGTGCGGCCACGTCGACCGAGAAACCGCCGCTCACCGGCGCTCACCCTCGTCGAACGGGTCCAGGAAGTCGTCGTCCTCGGCGGGCTTGCGGTGGACCTCCGGACGGGACGGGCGGGACGGCTGCTGCTCGGCCAGGAAGTCCTCCTCGGTGAAGTCCGCGCCCTGGTCGATGGGCCGCTGCGGCACCACGGGGCGTTCCGCCTCGACCGTCGCCTTCAAGGCCGCGACGCTGGTGCCGAACGCCTCCGCCTGGGTCTGCAGCACCTGCTCCAGGACGGTGCTCTGCCCGCCGAGCGCGTCCTGCACGATCGTCGCCTGCCGACGGGCCGCCGCGGCGACGGCCTCCTGGATCGTCGTCGTGATGGTCGACGACAGCTGGATGGCGCTGCCCTGCATCGCCTCCTCGCTCAGCCGGACCGACTGCACGCCACCGCCCGGACCGGCGACGACCGTGACGGTCCGGTCCGGGGAGGACACCGTGACCGACATCGCGCCGATCTCGTCCTTCATCCGGGTCAGCGCGGCCTGCCGCTGATCACCCTTCTGTTTCAGCTCGTCGATCCGGCGCAGTTTCTCCTGCAGCTCGCCGACCAGATCACCATGGCTGCCGTACGCCATGCGGTTCCTCCCCGTGGTGGACAACGCACCTTCGGTATCGGATGATGCACCAATCGTGCGCGGCCGGTGCGGGGTTCCGGTGAACTCACCGATTCGATCGACCACTTTCGCCACGCGGGAATCGCCCGGCGGTTTCCGGCGTTGGAAGAACTGCCGAAGATGCCTGCCGACCTGCCGGTTCACGACAGCTCCGGGGAAGCCGCGAGTCCGCGAAACGGCCCCGCGGGGCCGCCTTTCCGCTAGACTCGCCGCATCACCTTCTCGCCGGGGCCCTTCTCGACGGTCGGGTGTGAGCCCGTTAGGGCCCCCCGATGTCGTCGCCTGCTTCACGACGGGTATCTTTGACGACTGTGCCCGGCATGCGTCGGGCCGCTCTGCGTGCTTTCCGGCCAAGCGGGGGTGCTCCGGCACCGTGGCGACGGTCGCGGCGAAGCGGAGCTCCACGGAAAATCCGAGGGAACGTCAGCGGCCGTGAGGCCCAGACGCGGGCCGACACGCCCGACCTCGGGGGCCGGGGAGAACACAGACGGAACAAGCAATACGCGACAGAAGGCTGGTCCATTGCCCACGATCCAGCAGCTGGTCCGCAAGGGCCGCCAGGACAAGGCTGCCAAGCAGAAGACCGCGGCCCTCAAGGGGAGTCCGCAGCGGCGTGGCGTGTGCACCCGCGTGTACACCACGACGCCCAAGAAGCCGAACTCGGCGCTGCGCAAGGTCGCGCGTGTGAAGCTGACCAGCGGCATCGAGGTCACCGCCTACATCCCGGGCGAGGGCCACAACCTGCAGGAGCACTCGATGGTGCTCGTGCGCGGTGGTCGTGTGAAGGACCTGCCCGGTGTTCGCTACAAGATCATCCGCGGTTCGCTCGACACGCAGGGCGTGAAGAACCGCAAGCAGGCGCGCAGCCGGTACGGCGCGAAGAAGGAGAAGAGCTAATGCCCCGCAAGGGTCCGGCCCCGAAGCGGCCGCTGATCTCCGACCCGGTCTACGGTTCCCCGCTGGTCACCCAGCTCGTCAACAAGGTGCTGACCGACGGCAAGCGTTCGCTCGCCGAGCGCATCGTGTACGGCGCGCTGGAAGGTGCGCGGGAGAAGACCGGCACGGATCCCGTCGTCACGCTCAAGCGTGCGCTGGACAACGTGAAGCCGAGCATCGAGGTGAAGAGCCGCCGCGTCGGTGGCGCCACCTACCAGGTGCCGATCGAGGTCAAGCCGGGCCGCTCCACCACCCTTGCGCTGCGCTGGATCGTCTCCTTCTCGCGGGCCCGCCGGGAGAAGACCATGATCGAGCGCCTGCAGAACGAGCTGCTCGACGCGAGCAACGGCCTCGGGGCCAGCGTGAAGCGCCGCGAGGACACCCACAAGATGGCCGAGTCCAACAAGGCGTTCGCCCACTACCGGTGGTGAACGTAGCCCGGCTGCCGAGACAAGCCAGGCCGGGCCCCAAGCTTCGAGACAGGGGAACAGTGCAGTGGCACGCGACGTGCTGACCGACCTGAACAAGGTCCGCAACATCGGCATCATGGCCCACATCGACGCCGGTAAGACCACCACCACCGAGCGGATCCTGTTCTACACCGGGATCAACTACAAGATCGGCGAGGTGCACGACGGCGCCGCGACGATGGACTGGATGGAGGAGGAGCAGAAGCGGGGTATCACCATCACCTCGGCTGCCACCACCACCTTCTGGGGCGACTACCAGATCAACCTGATCGACACGCCGGGTCACGTCGACTTCACCGTCGAGGTGGAGCGCAACCTGCGCGTGCTCGACGGTGCCGTCGCGGTGTTCGACGGCAAGGAGGGCGTCGAGCCCCAGTCCGAGCAGGTCTGGCGCCAGGCCGACAAGTACGAGGTCCCGCGCATCTGCTTCGTCAACAAGATGGACAAGCTCGGCGCGGACTTCTACTTCACGCTGAGGACCATCGAGGAGCGCCTGGGCGTCCGCCCGCTGGCGATCCAGCTGCCGATCGGCGCCGAGAGCGAGTTCGAGGGCGTCATCGACCTGGTCCGCATGAAGGCCCTCGTCTGGCGCGGTGAGGTCCAGAAGGGCGAGGACTACGCGGTCGAGGACATCCCGGCCGAGCTCGCCGAGACCGCCGCGGAGTACCGCGACAAGCTCATCGAGGCCGTCGCCGAGACCGACGACGCCCTGATGGAGAAGTACTTCGGCGGCGAGGAGCTGTCCGAGGACGAGATCAAGTCCGGTATCCGCAAGCTCGTGGTCACCCGCGAGGCGTTCCCGGTGCTGGCCGGTTCCGCGTTCAAGAACAAGGGCGTGCAGCCCATGCTCGACGCGGTCATCGACTACCTGCCCTCGCCCCTGGACGTCCCGGCCGTCGAGGGCTTCCTGCCCGACGGCGAGACCGCTGCCTCGCGCAAGGCGTCCACCGAGGAACCGTTCTCCGCGCTGGCGTTCAAGATCGCGGCGCACCCGTTCTTCGGCAAGCTGACCTACATCCGGGTCTACTCGGGCAAGGTCGCCTCCGGTGCCCAGGTCATCAACTCGACCAAGGAGCGCAAGGAGCGCATCGGGAAGATCTTCCAGATGCACTCCAACAAGGAAAACCCGATGGACGATGCCCAGGCCGGCCACATCTACGCGGTCATCGGCCTGAAGGACACCACCACCGGTGACACCTTGTGCGACTCGCAGAACCCGATCGTCCTCGAGTCGATGACGTTCCCGGAGCCGGTCATCCGCGTGGCCATCGAGCCCAAGACGAAGGCCGACCAGGAGAAGCTGTCGACCGCGATCCAGAAGCTGGCCGAGGAGGACCCCACCTTCCAGGTCCAGCTCGACGAGGAGACCGGTCAGACGATCATCGCCGGCATGGGCGAGCTGCACCTCGAGGTGCTGGTCAACCGCATGAAGTCCGACTACAAGGTCGAGGCGAACATCGGTAAGCCGCAGGTCGCCTACCGCGAGACGATCCGCCGCACGGTCGAGAAGCTCGACTACACGCACAAGAAGCAGACCGGTGGCTCGGGTCAGTTCGCGAAGGTGATCATCAAACTGGAGCCGCTGGCGACCGGCGACGGCGCTCTCTACGAGTTCGACAACAAGGTCACCGGTGGCCGCGTGCCGCGCGAGTACATCCCGTCGGTGGACGCCGGTGCCCAGGACGCCATGCAGTACGGTGTCCTGGCCGGTTACCCGCTCGTCGGGCTCAAGGTGACCCTGTTGGACGGTGCGTACCACGAGGTGGACTCCTCGGAAATGGCCTTCAAGATCGCCGGTTCCATGGCGCTCAAGGAGGCCGCGCGCCAGGCCAGCCCGGCTCTGCTCGAGCCGGTCATGGCCGTCGAGGTGACCACCCCTGAGGACTACATGGGTGACGTCATCGGCGACCTCAACTCGCGCCGTGGTCAGATCCAGGCCATGGACGAGCGGGCAGGCACCCGAGTCGTGAAGGCACTGGTTCCGCTGTCCGAGATGTTCGGGTACGTCGGCGACCTGCGGTCCAGGACCCAGGGTCGGGCGAACTACTCGATGACGTTCGACTCCTACGCCGAGGTTCCCTCGAACGTCGCGAAGGAGATCATCGCGAAGGCGACGGGGGAGTAACACCCTCCAGCACCCAACGCGGGCGCGCACGGGGCTCCCCCTGAGGTCCGCACCAACCGACCAAATTGAGTCGCTGTCCGACTAAGCCACGTCGGCCGGTGAAGCAAAGCAAGAGTCCAGGAGGACATTCCAGTGGCGAAGGCGAAGTTCGAGCGGAGCAAGCCGCACGTCAACATCGGAACCATCGGTCACGTCGACCACGGGAAGACCACTCTGACCGCGGCGATCACCAAGGTTCTGCACGACAAGTGGCCGGAGCTGAACGAGTCCCGCGCGTTCGACCAGATCGACAACGCGCCGGAAGAGAAGCAGCGCGGTATCACGATCAACATCTCGCACGTCGAGTACCAGACCGAGAAGCGTCACTACGCCCACGTGGACGCCCCCGGTCACGCGGACTACATCAAGAACATGATCACCGGTGCCGCCCAGATGGACGGTGCGATCCTGGTGGTCGCCGCGACCGACGGCCCGATGCCGCAGACCCGTGAGCACGTGCTGCTCGCCCGCCAGGTCGGCGTGCCCTACATCGTGGTGGCCCTGAACAAGGCCGACATGGTGGACGACGAGGAGATCCTCGAGCTGGTCGAGCTGGAGGTCCGCGAGCTGCTGTCCTCGCAGGAGTTCCCCGGCGACGACGCTCCGGTCGTCAAGGTCTCGGGTCTCAAGGCGCTCGAGGGTGACGCGAAGTGGGCCGAGTCGGTGCTCGAGCTCATGCAGGCCGTCGACGACAACGTGCCGGACCCGGTGCGTGACCTCGACCGCCCGTTCCTGATGCCGATCGAGGACGTCTTCACCATCACCGGCCGCGGCACCGTCGTGACCGGTCGCGTGGAGCGCGGCCAGATCAACGTCAACGAAGAGGTCGAGATCGTGGGTATCCGCGAGAAGTCGACCAAGACCACCGTCACCGGTGTCGAGATGTTCCGCAAGCTGCTCGACTCGGGCCAGGCCGGTGACAACGTCGGTCTGCTGCTGCGTGGTATCAAGCGCGAGGACGTCGAGCGCGGCCAGGTCGTCGTGAAGCCCGGCACCACGACTCCGCACACGGAGTTCGAGGGCTCGGTCTACATCCTGGCCAAGGACGAGGGCGGCCGCCACACGCCGTTCTTCAACAACTACCGCCCGCAGTTCTACTTCCGCACGACCGACGTGACCGGCGTCGTGACCCTCCCCGAGGGCACCGAGATGGTCATGCCGGGTGACAACACCGAGATCTCGGTGCAGCTCATCCAGCCGGTCGCCATGGACGAGGGTCTGCGGTTCGCCATCCGCGAGGGTGGCCGGACCGTCGGCGCGGGCCAGGTCACCAAGATCATCAAGTGATTTCGTCCGGCCCCGGGGGCCTATACACCCCCGGGGCCGGGTTGCGAAAGCACGTGTGCGACACTAGTTGAGTTGCTCGTTGCGGGGCGGCCGATATCTCTCGCGGATTCGGCCGCCCCGGCGCGAGTAGCCCTGGTCCGTGGGTTCCCAGGGGGAGAGCACGGGCGCGGCAGATGGCCGGCATCGGCCGTCTCGCGGTGAAGACCAACCGGCACGACGACGATCCTCTTGCGGGATCAGTCTGCGCAGCGGGCGCGACACGCCCGACCGCGTGGATCGGACGCGAGGGCGTTGACGTGCGGAAACCGGCGCGAAAGCGCGGGTGAAGATAGCGGCACAAGACGAAGGAACGAGCTGCGACCATGGCGGGACAGAAGATCCGCATCAGGCTCAAGGCCTACGACCACGAGGCGATCGATGCCAGCGCGCGCAAGATCGTCGAGACGGTGACGCGCACCGGCGCCTCGGTCGTCGGACCTGTGCCGCTGCCCACCGAGAAGAACGTTTACTGCGTCATCCGCTCGCCGCACAAGTACAAGGACTCGCGCGAGCACTTCGAGATGCGCACGCACAAGCGGCTGATCGACATCCTCGACCCGACGCCGAAGACGGTCGACGCGCTGATGCGCATCGACCTCCCGGCGAGCGTCGACGTCAACATCCAGTAAGCGTTGGGCGAGCGGCGGAGATAAGAACTCATGTCTGACAGGCAAGTTAAGGGCATCCTGGGCACCAAGCTCGGCATGACCCAGGTCTTCGGCGAGGGCAACCGGATCGTTCCGGTGACCGTCGTGCAGGCCGGGCCGAACGTGGTGACCCAGATCCGTACCCAGGACAACGACGGCTACCAGGCCGTGCAGCTGGCTTTCGGCGCCGTGGACCCGCGCAAGGTCAACAAGCCCGAGACCGGCCACTTCCAGAAGGCCGGCGTGACGCCGCGGCGGTACCTCGCCGAGCTGCGCACGACCGACGCCGACAGCTACGAGATCGGTCAGGAGATCACCGCCGAGGTGTTCCCCGCCGGCTCGGAGGTCGACGTCACGGGCACCAGCAAGGGCAAGGGCTACGCCGGTGTCATGAAGCGTCACGGCTTCAAGGGCCAGGGCGCCAGCCACGGTAACCAGGCCAAGCACCGCGCCCCCGGTTCGATCGGTGGCTGCGCCACCCCCGGCCGTGTCTTCAAGGGCCTGCGGATGGCCGGCCGCATGGGTGGCGTCAAGGTCACCACGCAGGGCCTGACCGTCCACGACGTTCGTGCCGAAGAGGGCCTGATCCTGATCAAGGGCGCCGTTCCCGGCCCCAAGGGCAGCCTCGTCTTCGTCAAGACCGCCGCGAAGGGTGGTGCGACCGAATGACCAGCGTCGAGCTGAAGACCCCGGCAGGCAGTGCCGAGGGCACCGTGGAGCTTCCCGCGGAGATCTTCGACGTGCAGGCCAACGTGCCGCTGATGCACCAGGTCGTGGTGGCCCAGCAGGCCGCCGCGCGCCAGGGCACGCACGACACGAAGACCCGCGGCGAGGTCTCCGGTGGCGGCAAGAAGCCGTACCGGCAGAAGGGCACCGGCCGCGCCCGCCAGGGTTCGACCCGCGCCCCGCAGTTCGCCGGCGGTGGCACCGTCCACGGCCCCACGCCGCGCGACTACACCCAGCGCACCCCGAAGAAGATGAAGGCCGCCGCACTGCGCGGTGCCCTCTCCGACCGGGCGCGCGCCGGTCAGGTGCACGTCATCACGGAGCTGGTGCCGGGCGAGAAGCCCAACACCAAGGACGCGAAGAAGGCCCTCGCGGCCGTGACCCAGGCCAAGCGCCTGCTGGTCGTGCTGCACCGCGAGGACGAGCGGGGCTGGCTGTCGGCCCGCAACCTGCCGAACGTGCACCTGATCAACCCCGACCAGCTCAACACCTACGACGTGCTGGTCAACGACGACGTGGTGTTCACCAAGGCCGCGTACGACGCCTTCATCGCCGGGCCCACCAAGGGCAAGCCGGTCAAGGCTTCCGCGCGCGCCAGTGAGGTTGAAGGGAGTGAAGCGCAGTGAGCAGCGTTGCCATCCCGGACCCTCGTGACATCGTGCTCGCGCCGGTGATCTCCGAGAAGTCCTACGGGCTCCTCGAGGACCACAAGTACACGTTCGTGGTCCGGCCGGACGCCAACAAGACGCAGATCAAGATCGCCGTCGAGCAGATCTTCGGCGTCAAGGTCGTCAGCGTCAACACGCTGAACCGGCAGGGCAAGCGCAAGCGGACCCGCTTCGGGTACGGCAAGCGCAAGGACATCAAGCGCGCCGTCGTGACGCTGTCCGCCGAGAGCAAGCCGATCGAGATCTTCGGCGGACCCGCCGCGTAAGGGACTGAGCAGACAATGGGTATTCGCAAGTACAAGCCGACGACGCCGGGCCGTCGTGGCTCGAGCGTGTCGGACTTCGCCGAGATCACCCGGTCGGAGCCGGAGAAGTCGCTGCTGCGCCCGCTGAGCAAGAGCGGTGGCCGCAACTCGTCGGGCAAGATCACCACCCGGCACAAGGGTGGCGGTCACAAGCGCGCCTACCGGGTCATCGACTTCCGGCGCAACGACAAGGACGGCATCCCGGCCAAGGTCGCGCACATCGAGTACGACCCGAACCGGTCCGCCCGCATCGCGCTGCTGCACTACGTCGACGGCGAGAAGCGCTACATCATCGCCCCCGAGAAGCTGCGCCAGGGCGACAAGGTGGAGAGCGGTCCGCGCGCCGACATCAAGCCGGGCAACAACCTGCCGCTGCGCAACATCCCGGTCGGCACCGTGGTGCACGCGATCGAGCTCCGCCCCGGTGGCGGTGCGAAGATCGCCCGCTCCGCCGGGGCCCGCGTGCAGCTGGTGGCCAAGGATGGTCCGTACGCCCAGCTGCGGATGCCCTCGGGCGAAATCCGCAACGTGGACGTGCGCAACCGCGCCACGGTCGGCGAGGTCGGCAACTCCGAGCACGCCAACATCAACTGGGGCAAGGCGGGCCGCAACCGCTGGCGCGGCAAGCGCCCGACGGTCCGTGGTGTCGTGATGAACCCGGTCGACCACCCGCACGGTGGTGGTGAGGGCAAGACCTCGGGTGGTCGCCACCCGGTCAACCCGAACGGCAAGCCGGAGGGCCGCACCCGCCGCCGCAAGCCGTCCGACCAGCTGATCGTCCGCCGCCGTCGCACCGGCAAGAAGCGCTGAGCAGGGAGGTAAGAGAACATGCCACGCAGCCTGAAGAAGGGCCCGTTCGTGGACGACCACCTGCTCAAGAAGGTGGACGCTCTCAACGAGTCGGGCAAGAAGACCGTGATCAAGACCTGGTCCCGCCGGTCCACGATCATCCCGGACATGCTGGGCCACACCATCGCGGTGCACGACGGCCGCAAGCACGTGCCGGTGTTCGTCAGTGAGGCCATGGTCGGTCACAAGCTGGGCGAGTTCGCCCCGACGCGGACCTTCAAGGGTCACATCAAGGACGACCGGAAGTCGCGCCGCCGCTGAGCGGGCACACGAGAGTTAGGGAAAGCAAGCGATGACAGCCCCAGAAACCGCTCCGGCCCAGGTGGCCGTGGCGCGGGCTCGCTTCGTCCGGGACTCGCCGACGAAGGTGCGCCGGGTGATCGAGCTGATCAAGGGTCTTAGCGCCGCCGAAGCCCTCGCCGTGCTCCGGTTCTCGCCGTACGCGGCGAGCCAGCCGGTGGCGAAGGTGCTCGCCAGCGCCATGGCCAACGCCGAGAACAACCTCAACCTGGACCCGGACACGCTGTTCGTGCAGAACGCGTACGCCGACGAGGGCCCGACCCTCAAGCGCATCCAGCCGCGTGCCCAGGGCCGTGCGTACCGGATCCGCAAGCGGACCAGCCACATCACGGTCGAGGTCGTTTCGCGTCCGGAAGCGAAGAAGAGCGGTAAGAAGAAGGCAGGTGGCCGCTAGTGGGCCAGAAGATCAACCCGCACGGCTTCCGGCTGGGAATCACCACCGACTGGAAGTCGCGCTGGTACGCCGACAAGCAGTACGCGGAGTACGTGGCCGAGGACGTCAAGATCCGCAAGCTGCTCTCCACCGGCATGGAGCGCGCCGGCATCTCCAAGGTCGAGATCGAGCGCACCCGTGACCGCGTGCGCGTCGACATCCACACCGCGCGTCCCGGCATCGTGATCGGCCGCCGCGGCGCGGAGGCCGACCGGATCCGCGGCTCGCTGGAGAAGCTGACCAAGAAGCAGGTCCAGCTGAACATCCTCGAGGTCAAGAACCCCGAGGCCGACGCCCAGCTGGTCGCGCAGGGTGTCGCCGAGCAGCTGTCAAACCGCGTGGCGTTCCGCCGCGCGATGCGCAAGGCGATCCAGACCACCATGCGCTCGTCGCAGGTCAAGGGCATCCGCGTGCAGTGCAGCGGCCGCCTCGGCGGTGCCGAGATGTCGCGGTCGGAGCACTACCGCGACGGCCGGGTCCCGCTGCACACGCTGCGCGCGGACATCGACTACGGCTTCTTCGAGGCCCGCACCACCTTCGGCCGCATCGGCGTGAAGGTGTGGATCTACAAGGGCGACCTGGTCGGCGGCCTCAAGGCCAAGGCCGAGCGGGACGCCGCGGCCGCCAACGAGCGTCCGCGCCGTGAGCGTCCGTCGCGCCCGCGCCGTTCCGGCGCGCAGGGCACGACGCCGACCTCGACCGAAGCCGGCCGCGCCGCTGCCGCCGCGAAGGCCGACACGGATGTCGCGACCAGCGAGGCGCCCGCGCAGGGCTCGCCGGACGCGGCCGAGAAGACGGAGGGCTGAGGCGTGCTCGTCCCACGCAAGGTCAAGCACCGCAAGCAGCACTCACCGAAGCGTTCCGGTGCCGCCAAGGGTGGCACGAAGGTGACCTTCGGCGAGTACGGCATCCAGGCGCTTGAGCACCACTACGTGACCAACCGGCAGATCGAGTCCGCTCGTATCGCCATCACCCGGCACATCAAGCGTGGCGGCAAGGTCTGGATCAACATCTTCCCGGACCGCCCGCTCACCAAGAAGCCCGCCGAAACCCGCATGGGTTCCGGTAAGGGTTCGCCCGAGTGGTGGGTCGCCAACGTGAAGCCTGGCCGCGTCATGTTCGAGCTCAGCTTCCCGAATGAGACCCAGGCCCGCGAGGCGCTGCGCCGCGCGATCCACAAGCTCCCCATGAAGTGCCGCATCGTGACCCGTGAAGGTGGTGAGTTCTGATGGCGCAGGCAGGTGTCGCCGCCGCAGAGCTGCGTGAGCTCACCAACGAGGAGCTCGTGCTGCGCCTGAAGGAGGCCAAGGAGGAGCTGTTCAACCTCCGCTTCCAGATGGCCACCGGGCAGCTGGACAACAACCGCCGCCTCCGCACCGTCCGTGCCGACATCGCTCGGATCTACACGGTCATGCGGGAGCGCGAGCTCGGCCTGTCCGTTTCCCCCGACGCCGAGAATGAAGAAGGTGCTGCCTGATGAGTGAGCAGACCGAAGAGCTCGCCGCGCAGCCGGTCCAGAGCGCGGAAAGCGGTCGCAACTACCGGAAGGTCCGCGAGGGCTACGTCGTCTCGGACAAGATGGACAAGACGATCGTGGTCGAGCTCGAGGACCGCAAGAAGCACCGCCGCTACGGCAAGGTTCTCCGCTCCACCAGCAAGGTGAAGGCGCACGACGAGGAGAACACCGCCGGCGTCGGTGACCGCGTGATCCTCATGGAGACCCGCCCGGCCTCGGCCACCAAGCGGTGGCGGCTCGTGCGGATCGTGGAGAAGGCCAAGTAATCGGAGGCCCACCTCGGGCCTCCTCCGTTCCGCCAGGCTCACGAACCAGTGAGAACCGGCGCGACATACAGGAGTTGACGTGATCCAGCAGGAGTCGCGGCTGCGAGTCGCCGACAACACGGGTGCCAAGGAGATCTTGTGCATCCGCGTGCTCGGTGGCTCGGGACGGCGCTACGCGGGTATCGGCGACATCATCGTCGCCACCGTCAAGGACGCCATCCCGGCTGCCGGGGTGAAGAAGGGTGACGTGGTCAAGGCCGTCGTCGTCCGCACGACGAAGGAGCGGCGTCGCCCGGACGGCTCCTACATCAAGTTCGACGAGAACGCCGCGGTGCTCATCAAGAACGACAACGAGCCGCGCGGGACCCGTATCTTCGGGCCGGTCGGCCGTGAGCTGCGTGACCGCAAGTTCATGAAGATCATCTCGCTGGCTCCGGAGGTGCTCTGAACATGAAGGTCAAGAAGGGTGACACGGTCGTCGTCATCGCAGGCAAGGACAAGGGCGCCAAGGGCAAGGTCATCAAGGCCTACCCCGAGCGTGACCGTGTGCTGGTCGAGGGCGTGAACCGGATCAAGAAGCACACGCGGATCTCGCAGACCCAGCGTGGCGCGCAGTCCGGCGGCATCGTGACGCAGGAGGCCCCGATCCACGTGTCGAACGTGATGGTCGTGGACTCCGACGGCAAGCCGGCCCGCGTGGGCTACCGCATCGGCGAGGACGGCAAGAAGGTTCGCATCTCGCGCCGTAACGGTAAGGACATCTGATGACGACCGCAGAGAAGATCGTGCCGCGGTTGAAGACGCGGTACCGCGAAGAGATCAAGGGCGAGCTCCGCAGCGAGTTCGGCTACGAGAACGTCCACCAGATCCCGGGCGTGGTCAAGGTCGTCGTCAACATGGGTGTCGGCGACGCCGCGCGGGACAGCAAGCTGATCGATGGTGCGGTCCGCGACCTCGCGGCCATCACCGGTCAGAAGCCCGAGGTGCGCCGGGCGCGCAAGTCCATCGCGCAGTTCAAGCTGCGTGAGGGCCAGCCGATCGGTGCGCGCGTCACCCTGCGCGGCGACTACATGTGGGAGTTCCTGGACCGGCTGCTGACCATCGCGCTGCCGCGTATCCGTGACTTCCGCGGGCTGTCGGCCAAGCAGTTCGACGGCAACGGCAACTACACGTTCGGTCTCAACGAGCAGTCGATGTTCCACGAGATCGACCCCGACTCCATCGACCGCCCCCGCGGCATGGACGTCACCGTTGTCACCACCGCTACCACCGACGACGAGGGCCGCGCGCTGCTCCGCAAGCTCGGCTTCCCGTTCAAGGAGAACTGATGGCCAAGAAGGCTCTCATCGCCAAGGCGGCCCGCAAGCCGAAGTTCAAGGTGCGTGCCTACACGCGCTGCAACCGGTGCGGCCGGCCCCACTCGGTGTTCCGCAAGTTCGGACTGTGCCGGGTTTGCCTGCGCGAGATGGCGCACGCGGGCGAGCTGCCCGGCGTGTCCAAGTCCAGCTGGTAGGAACGACAGAAGCTCCCACTTCGCCACAGGCCCTTGCACGGCAGGGGAACCAGGCGAGAAAGGTTGAAGGTCACCATGACGATGACCGACCCCATCGCAGACTTTCTGACGCGTCTGCGCAACGCCAACTCGGCGTACCACGACGAGGTCGTGGTTCCGCACTCGAAGCTCAAGGCGAACATCGCCGACATCCTCAAGCGCGAGGGCTACATCTCGGGCTTCCGGGACGAGCCGGGTGAGAAGCACAAGAACCTCGTGGTGGAACTGAAGTACGGCCGCAACCGCGAGCGCAGCATCGCCGGTCTGCGCCGGGTGTCCAAGCCGGGTCTGCGGGTGTACGCCAAGTCGACCGAGCTGCCGAGCGTGCTGGGCGGGCTGGGCATCGCGATCATCTCGACGTCGGGCGGCCTCCAGACCGACCGGCAGGCCAAGCGCAATGGTGTGGGCGGGGAAGTCCTCGCCTACGTCTGGTAACGGAAGGGAGAGCAGGCATGTCGCGCATCGGTAAGCAGCCGATCACCGTCCCTTCCGGGGTCGAGGTGACCATCGACGGCCAGAACATTTCGGTGAAGGGGCCCAAGGGCACCCTTTCGCACACCGTCGCCGAGCCGATCACGGTCGAGCGCGGTGAGGACGGCGCGCTTCTGGTGAAGCGCCCGGACGACGAGCGGACCAGCCGTGCGCTGCACGGTCTGACCCGCACGCTGGTCAACAACCTGGTCGTCGGCGTCACCGACGGATACGAGAAGAAGCTCGAGATCCACGGTGTCGGTTACCGCGTCCAGGCCAAGGGCAGCAACCTCGAGTTCGCCCTCGGCTACAGCCACCCCGTGCTGATCGAGGCGCCGGAAGGCATCACCTTCAAGGTCGAGAGCCCGACCCGGTTCTCGGTGTCCGGCATCAACAAGCAGCAGGTCGGCGAGATCGCCGCGGTGATCCGCAAGCTGCGGCGCCCGGACCCCTACAAGGGCAAGGGGCTGCGCTACGAGGGTGAGCGCATCCGCCGCAAGGTCGGAAAGACGGGTAAGTGATCATGAGCGAAACGGCAACGAAGAAGCGGAAGCCGGTCGGCAAGGACATCTCGACCCGCCGCCGCGTCGCGAAGGCGCGCCGTCACTTCCGGCTTCGCAAGAAGATCGGCGGGACCGCCCAGCGGCCGCGCCTGGTGATCAACCGGTCCTCGCGGCACATCGCGGTCCAGGTGATCGACGACGTGGCCGGGAACACCCTGGCTGCGGCGTCCACCCTGGAGGCCGACGTGCGTGCGCTCGAGGGCGACAAGAAGGCCAAGGCCGCCAAGGTCGGCGAGCTCGTGGCCGCCCGCGCGAAGGATGCGGGCATTTCCAGCGTCGTGTTCGACCGGGGTGGCAACCGCTACCACGGCCGCATCGCCGCGCTGGCCGACGCCGCCCGCGAGGCGGGGTTGGAGTTCTGAGGACGATGCACACGTTCGTGAATGGAAGGAAAGCCTGATGCCGGGACGTACACGGCAGGGCGGCGGACAGGGCGGCCCCGGCGGTAACGACCGCGACCGCCGTGACCGCCGCGACCGCCGCGACGGTGGCCGTGGCGGGGCCGGCCAGGAGAAGACCCCGCACCTCGAGCGCGTCGTCGCGATCAACCGCGTCGCCAAGGTCGTGAAGGGTGGTCGTCGGTTCAGCTTCACCGCTCTGGTGGTCGTCGGTGACGGCGACGGTCAGGTCGGTGTCGGCTACGGCAAGGCCAAGGAAGTTCCCGCGGCCATCGCCAAGGGCGTCGAGGAAGCGAAGAAGAACTTCTTCCGCGTTCCCCGGATCGCCGGCACCATCCCGCACCCCATCCAGGGTGAGGAGGCCGCCGGTGTGGTCCTGCTGCGTCCGGCGAGCGCCGGTACCGGTGTCATCGCCGGTGGCCCGGTGCGTGCGGTGCTGGAGTGCGCGGGCGTGCACGACGTGCTGTCGAAGTCGCTGGGCTCCGACAACGCGATCAACATCGTGCACGCCACCGTGGCGGCCCTGAAGGGTCTCCAGCGTCCGGAGGAGGTGGCGGCCCGTCGTGGTCTGCCGCTCGAGGACGTCGCGCCCGCCCGGATGCTGCGGCAGCGCGCGGGACAGGGGGTCTGACCATGGCTCAGCTCAAGGTCACCCAGGTCAAGAGCAAGATCGGGACCAAGCACAACCACCGGGAGTCCCTGCGGACGCTCGGACTGCGCAAGATCCGGCAGTCCGTGGTCCGTGAGGACACCCCGGAGGTCCGCGGTCTGATCCACACCGTCCGCCACCTCGTGACTGTTGAGGAGGTCAAGGCATGACGGCCATCAAGATCCACCACCTGCGCCCGGCTCCGGGCTCGAAGCGCGAGAAGATCCGCGTCGGCCGTGGTGAGGGTTCGAAGGGCAAGACCGCCGGTCGCGGTACGAAGGGCACCAAGGCCCGGAAGAACGTGCCCGCCGGTTTCGAGGGTGGGCAGATGCCCATCCACATGCGGCTGCCGAAGCTGCGTGGCTTCAAGAACCGCTTCCGCACCGAGTACCAGCCGGTGAACGTCGGTGACATCGCCCGGGTCTTCCCGGACGGTGGCGACGTCACCAAGGAGCAGCTGGTCGCGCGCGGGCTGGTTCGCAAGAACGAGCTCGTCAAGGTTCTCGGCAACGGCGACCTGAACGGCGTCAAGCTGAACGTCACCGCCGACAAGTTCTCGGGCTCCGCCAAGGAGAAGCTCGAGGCTGCGGGCGGCTCGGCTAACGAGGCCTGATTTTTTACCCGTGACACGGCCCGTCGGTCTTCGCGACCGGCGGGCCGTTCTCGTGTGCGCCCATCCGGTCGCAGGTGCTGCTCTCTGCGGATGGCCTGTGACGATCGTGACGCTCTCGTGACGTGAGGGCCGTCGCGGCGGTGTCACCATCGGACCATGTCGTTCCCGGCGGCACCACGTCCCATGGGTTATCAGCCGGTCCCGTCGCGGCCGCCCGGGTGGCAGGGCAAGCGGATCGTGGGTTCCGTGCTGGCGCTGCTCGCCGCGGCGTCCGCCGTCACCGGCGCGTTTCTGGCGCTGTTCATCGGCGAGCTGCGGTTCCGGGGCGCGACACAGCTCAAGCTGACGGTGACCGGCTGGGACCTCTCCGCCGAAGCAGCCACTCCGGGAACCCCGACGACGACCTTCGGCGAACCGGTCCGCAACGGCTGGGCTCTCGGCGGCGCCGGGCTGCTGCTCCTCATCGCGGCCGCCGTCGGCCTCGCCGCCGCGCGGCGCACGTCCACGCCCGGCGTGAAGTTCGCCGCCGCGCTGCTGACCGGGATCGGCGCCGGCTTCCTCGCGGCGACCACGCTGTCGATCTTCCTGCAGGCGATCAGCCTGAACGAGAGCTTCCGCCCGACGGGCGCCGCGCAGAACTTCGCCGACGTGGCGGCCATCGGCAGGCTGGGGCTCGGCTTCTGGCTCGTCGTGGGCGCCACCGTGCTCGCCGTCGTGGCAGCGGTCCTGGCCGCGAGCCGGGGCAGACGAGCGCCCGCACCGCCGCCCCCGCAGTACGGCTACGACCCGATCACCCCGCGCTACGGCTTCCCGGCGCAACCGCCGTTTCCCCCGCAGCAGCAGACGGGCCCACCCGCCGCCGCCAGGGGAGAGGCACCCGCACCCCGGCGCGAGGAACAACCCGGTTCTTGATCCGGAGTGCCGGGCGCTCGCCCAGCGGCGGAAAACCCTGCACCGTGCGGTCGGCCCGAGCCCATAACACGGCCTACCTCACAGCCCGCCAACTCCCGGCTGTTAGAGTCGGGCGACGCGCTTCGGGGAGACATTTGCCCCGGAGCGCTGCTGGCTTGCCAGCGACCTGGTGTTTCCTGCCGGCCCGTGTGCCGGCCAAGCCGATCGTCGGTGACACCCACCGGCGACGCCGAGGAGGTCCCCCGCGTGCTCAGCGCCTTTCGCTCGGCTCTCACCACGCCGGACCTGCGCAAGAAGATCCTGTTCACGCTGTTGATCGTGGCCGTGTACCGGATCGGTGCGGTCACCCCGGCGCCCGGGGTCTCCTATCCCAATGTGCAGGCTTGCCAGGCAGGTGCCGACCAGTCGGGCATCTACTCCCTGCTGAACCTCTTCAGCGGCGGGGCGCTCCTGCAGCTGTCGATCTTCTCGACCGGCATCATGCCCTACATCACCGCCAGCATCATCGTCCAGCTGCTGACCGTGGTCATCCCGCGGTTCGAGGAGTTGAAGAAGGAAGGCCAGTCCGGCCAGGGCAAGCTGACGCAGTACACCCGGTACCTGACGATCGCGCTGGCGATCCTGCAGGCGACCGGTGTCGTGGCGCTCGCCGACCGCGGCCAGCTGTTCCCGGACTGCGCGCAGTCGATCATCCCGGACAACAGCATCTTCTCGCTGGCCCTGATCGTCATCACGATGACGGCGGGCACCGCGGTCATGATGTGGCTGGGTGAGCTGATCACCGAGCGCGGCGTCGGCAACGGCATGTCCGTCCTGATCTTCCTGAACATCGCGGCCCGCATCCCGGCCGAGGGCATGAACATCCTCAACGGCCAGGGTGGTCTGGTCTTCGCCCTCGTCTGCGTGTTCGGCCTGGTGATCATCGCCAGCGTCATCTTCGTCGAGCAGGGCCAGCGCCGGATCCCGGTCCAGTACGCCAAGCGCATGATCGGCCGCCGGATGTACGGCGGCACGTCGACCTACCTGCCGATCAAGGTGAACCAGGCCGGTGTCATCCCGGTCATCTTCGCTTCGTCGCTGCTGTACCTGCCCGACCTCATCAGCCGCCTGTTCGGCGACCCGACGAGCGGCTCGGGGTGGCAGGCGTTCCTGCAGACCTACGTGGTCAACCAGTCCAGCTGGGCCCACATCCTGCTGTACTTCGCGCTCATCATCTTCTTCACGTACTTCTACATCACGATCACGTTCAACGTGGACGAGCGTGCGGAGGAGATGAAGAAGTTCGGCGGCTTCATCCCGGGCATCCGCCCGGGCAGGCCGACCGCCGAGTACCTGAGCTTCGTACTCGGCCGGATCACCTTCCCGGGTTCGCTCTACCTGGGCATCATCGCGATCCTGCCAAACTTCTTCCTGTCCATCACGCAGGAGGGCAACAACCAGAACTTCCCGTTCGGCGGCACCGCGGTGCTGATCATGGTCGGCGTCGGCCTCGACACGGTGAAGCAGATCGAAAGCCAGCTGATGCAGCGGAATTACGAAGGGTTCTTGCGATGACGCGCCTGGTTCTTGTCGGCCCGCCCGGAGCAGGAAAGGGTACTCAGGCGGTAGCGCTGTCGCAGCGGCTCTCCATCCCGCACATCTCCACGGGTGACCTCTTCCGCGCTCACGTGGCGGAGCAGACGCCGCTGGGCGAGGAGGCGAAGCGCTACCTCGACTCGGGTGAGCTGGTCCCGGACAGCGTGACCAACGAGATGGTCCGCGAGCGCCTGGCCGAGTCCGACACGAAGGCCGGCTTCCTGCTGGACGGGTTTCCGCGCAACACCAAGCAGGCCCAGGTGCTCGGCGAGATGCTGGGCGAGTCGGACAGCAGGATCGACGCCGTCATCCAGCTCGACGTGCCCGAGGATGTCCTGGTCGAGCGCCTGCTGGGCCGCGGCCGCACGGACGACACCGAAGAGGTCATCCGCCGCCGCCAGCAGGTCTACCAGTCGGAGACCGCGCCGCTGCTGGACTACTACTCGGCCATCCTGGTGAAGGTGGACGGCGTCGGCGAGGTCGACGAGGTGTCAACCCGCATCGTGAACGCCCTCGACGCCCGCTCGTGAACCTGGTGCCCTCCGTGCTCCGCCGCCACCGCGGCATCGAGATCAAGAGCCCCGGCGAGTTCGAGGCGATGCGGGCCGCCGGCATCGTGGTGGCCCGCACCCTCGCGGCCGTCGCGGAGGCCGCCAAGCCCGGCGTCAGCACGGCCGACCTCGACGAGATCGCCGAGGAGACCATCCGCGCGGCTGGCGCGGTGCCCTCGTTCAAGGGCTACCACGGCTTCCCGGCCTCGATCTGCTCGTCGGTGAACGAGCAGATCGTGCACGGCATCCCGTCGAAGACCGCGGTGCTCGCCGACGGTGACCTGCTGTCCGTGGACTGCGGCGCCATCCTCGACGGGTGGCACGGCGACTCGGCGGTCACGCTGGCCATCGGCGCGGTTTCGGCCGCCGACCAGGCGTTGTCGGCCGCCACCCGTGCCGCGATGCTCGCCGGTATCGAGGCCGCCGTGCCCGGCGCGCGGCTCACCGACATCTCGCACGCCGTGCAGACCTCGGCGGAGACGTCGTCGGCCGCGGACGGCCGCGAGTACGGGCAGATCGTCGAGTACGGCGGGCACGGCATCGGCACCGAGATGCACATGGAGCCGTTCCTGCCCAACGTCGGCAAGCCGGGCCGCGGCCCGAAGCTCAAGAGCGGGATGGCACTGGCCATCGAGCCGATGCTGACCGGCGGCAGCGCCGAGACCGTCGAACTCGAAGACGGCTGGACGGTCGTGACCGCGGACGGCTCCCGGGCCTGTCACTGGGAGCACACGGTCGCCATCACCGACGCCGGCCCGCGCGTCCTGACCCTCCTGGAAGACGTCTGACCTGCGGTTTCACCCCTCCGGGCGCGTTCGGGCGTACCCTCGTCGGTGGCGTTGCCTACCACACATCACCCCGCCTCGCGAGGCGCGACACCGGCTGCGTAAACTGTCTAGTCGGCGTACTCATCACGCCGGTTCCAGTGTGCTCGCAGTGTGTTCATGAATGCTCGGGTTCTCGGGGTCGGGGTGGCGTGTGTGCCGGGTACGAAAGAGAAGCCACTCGCTGCTCTACCAAGTCACGAAACGCGGAGGACATGGCTAAGAAAGACGGGGCCATCGAGGTCGAGGGTCGGGTCATCGAGCCACTCCCCAACGCGATGTTCCGAGTCGAGTTGGAGAACGGTCACAAGGTCCTGGCACACATCAGCGGCAAGATGCGGCAGCACTACATCCGCATCCTCCCGGAGGACCGGGTCGTCGTCGAGCTGTCGCCGTACGACCTGTCTCGCGGTCGCATTGTCTACCGCTACAAGTGACACGGTGAGCAACGCATAAGGAAGCAGGAGACGTGAAGGTCCAGCCGAGCGTCAAGAAGATCTGCGACAAGTGCAAGGTGATCCGCCGCCACGGCCGGATCATGGTGATCTGCGAGAACCTGCGGCACAAGCAGCGGCAGGGCTGATCACCGCCTGCGCGACGCAGAGCGGACGGACAGCTGAACACCCTCCCCGCACCTGCCGGGCCGCACGGCCCGGCCGACCCCCGGACTCCAGGCCGGGGCCGGGACACCGGACACGCAAGTGCTCCGGACGACACGCGAGTCGGTCCCGGAACCGGGCGGGGAGCACACCTGGAGTGACGAAACACCAGAAGGAGCATCAAGCGCCATGGCACGACTCGCCGGCGTCGACCTCCCCCGCGAAAAGCGGTTGGAGATCGCGCTGACCTACATCTACGGCATCGGTCGTACGCGCTCGAAGGAGCTCATCGCGGCCACGTCGCTCAACCCGGACACCCGGGTGCGTGACCTGACCGACGACGACCTCGTCAAGCTGCGCGACCACATCGAAGAGAACTTCAAGGTCGAGGGTGACCTCCGCCGCGAGGTGCAGGCCGACATCCGTCGCAAGATCGAGATCGGCTGCTACGAGGGCCTGCGGTGGCGCCGCGGTCTGCCCGTCCGCGGTCAGCGGACCAAGACCAACGCCCGTACCCGCAAGGGCCCGAAGAAGACGGTCGCCGGCAAGAAGAAGGCTGGCAAGAAGTGAGCATCCAGGGCAAGAAGGTCGTTGCCGGCGCCGGGCAGGTGCGCCGCCGCAACAATTCGTGCGTTTCGCCGAAGGCCCTGTATGCCCGCCCGATGGCGCTTCGCCAGCTCTACACCGACGCCGGCTCGCTGATCCGGCAGGGACAGCGGGAGGCCCGCGAGGCCGCCGCTGCCGCCGCACAGACCGACAACTCGCGCTAGGAGAAACACCCGAACATGCCACCCAAGGCTCGCGCCGGGGCCAAGAAGGTCCGGCGGAAGGAAAAGAAGAACGTGGCCCACGGCCACGCTCACATCAAGAGCACCTTCAACAACACCATCGTGTCGATCACCGACCCGAACGGTGCTGTGATCTCGTGGGCCTCCTCCGGCCACGTCGGCTTCAAGGGCTCTCGCAAGTCCACCCCGTTCGCCGCCCAGATGGCGGCCGAGAACGCGGCCCGCAAGGCCGCCGAGCACGGGATGAAGAAGGTCGACGTGTTCGTCAAGGGCCCTGGCTCCGGCCGGGAGACGGCGATCCGTTCGCTGCAGGCCGCCGGTCTCGAGGTCGGCACCATCCAGGACGTGACCCCGCAGCCCCACAACGGCTGCCGCCCGCCCAAGCGGCGCCGGGTCTGAGGAACGGGGAGGAGTAACAACACATGGCTCGCTACACCGGCCCCGCGACTCGCATCTCGCGGCGCCTCAAGGTTGACCTCGTCGGCGGCGACCAGGCTTTCGAGCGTCGCCCCTACCCGCCCGGCCAGCACGGCCGCGGCCGGGTCAAGGAGTCCGAATACCTGCTCCAGCTGCAGGAGAAGCAGAAGGCCCGCTACACGTACGGCGTCCTGGAGCGGCAGTTCAGCCGCTACTACAAGGACGCCGCGCGTCGCCCCGGCAAGACCGGTGAGAACCTGCTGCAGATCCTCGAGTCGCGCCTGGACAACGTCGTGTACCGCGCCGGTCTGGCCCGGACCCGTCGTCAGGCGCGTCAGCTGGTGGCGCACGGTCACTTCACCGTGAACGGCGTGAAGGTGACCATCCCGAGCTACCAGGTCGAGAAGTTCGACATCATCGACGTGCGGCCGAAGTCGGCTCAGATGCTGCCCTTCGTGGCCGCCAAGGAGTCCTTCGGTGACCGGCCGATCCCCGGCTGGCTGCAGGTCGTGCAGTCGAACCTCCGCATCCTGGTGCACCAGCTCCCCGAGCGTGCGCAGATCGACGTTCCGGTTCAGGAACAGCTGATCGTCGAGTACTACTCGAAGTGATCGGTAGCGGCGGCGCGCACCCGCGTGCCGCCGCTTCGCCATCCCTTTCGGCGTCATATGGCGGGCGTCGGCAGGAAAGGAAGAGAAGAAAGTGCTGATTTCCCAGCGACCGGCCCTCGGCGAAGAGCCGATCAACGACACCCGGTCCCGGTTCACGATCGAGCCGCTGGAGCCCGGCTTCGGCTACACGCTCGGCAACTCGCTGCGGCGCACGCTGCTGTCGTCCATTCCGGGCGCGGCGGTGACCAGCATCCGCATCGACGGCGTGCTGCACGAGTTCACCACGGTCCCCGGGGTGAAGGAAGACGTCACCGACATCATCCTGAACCTCAAGGAACTGGTCGTGTCCTCCGAGGAGGACGAGCCCGTCACCATGTACCTGCGCAAGCAGGGCCCCGGTGAGGTCACCGCTGCCGACATCGTGCCGCCGGCCGGTGTCACCGTGCACAACCCGGATCTGCACATCGCCTCGCTCAACGGCAAGGGCAAGCTGGAGATCGAACTGGTCGTCGAGCGCGGCCGCGGGTATGTGCCTGCCCAGCAGAACAAGCAGGCGGGTGCCGAGATCGGCCGGATCCCGGTCGACTCGATCTACTCGCCGGTGCTGAAGGTCACCTACAAGGTCGAGGCGACCCGTGTCGAGCAGCGCACCGACTTCGACAAGCTGATCGTGGACGTCGAGACCAAGCCGTCGATCACCCCGCGCGACGCCGTCGCCTCCGCGGGCAAGACGCTGGTGGAGCTGTTCGGGCTGGCCCGTGAGCTCAACGTCGACGCCGAGGGCATCGAGATCGGCCCGTCGCCGCAGGAGGCGGACACCATCGCCGCCTACGCGATGCCGATCGAGGACCTGGACCTCACCGTCCGGTCGTACAACTGCCTCAAGCGCGAGGGCATCCACACGGTCGGCGAGCTGGTCTCGCGCAGCGAGGCCGACCTGCTCGACATCCGCAACTTCGGTGCGAAGTCGATCGACGAGGTCAAGATGAAGCTCGTCGGCCTCGGCCTCTCGCTGAAGGACAGCCCGCCCGGGTTCGACCCGACCGCGGCCGCTGCCTCCTACGAGGGCGGCGAGAGCTGGTCCGCCGAGGGTGTCGGCGGTCTGTCGGACAACGGCCACGACGACGGCCAGGACTACGCAGAGACGGAGCAGCTGTAAGGACGGCCGCCCGCCCCGGTGAGTGATCGTGCGGGGCGGGCGCCGGCCTGACAGCGGCCGGATTTACGAGGAGAAGCAATGCCCACCCCCACGAAGGGCCCCCGTCTCGGTGGATCCGCGGCCCACGAGCGGCTGATGATGGCGAACCTCGCCACGTCGCTGTTCGAGCACGGCAAGATCACCACGACCGAGGCCAAGGCCCGCCGGATGCGGCCGCTCGCCGAGAAGCTGATCACCAAGGCGAAGGTCGGCGACCTGCACAACCGGCGTCAGATCCAGCGCGTGATCCGCGACAAGGACGTGGTCCACAAGCTGCTGGCCGAGATCGGCCCGCATTTCGCGGACCGCAAGGGCGGCTACACCCGGATCACCAAGACGCTGCCGCGCAAGGGCGACAACGCCCCGATGGCGGTCATCGAGCTGGTGTCCGAGAAGACCGTCACCTCGGAGGCCGAGAAGGCTCGCGGGACCAAGTTCGCCAAGGACGAGGCCCCCGCCGCCGCGGCTCCCGCTGCCGAGGAGGCCAAGGCCGAGGAGACGACCGACCAGGACGCCGAGGCGCCCGAGTCGGCCACCACCGAGGCGACCGCCGACCCGGCCGAAGGCGCCGATGAGGCTGCTGCCGAGACGACGGACGACGCCAAGAAGGACGAGTCCTGACGGCTGAGTTTTCCCGCGACGAGCCCGCTTCTCCCGACAGGGAGGGCGGGCTCGTTCGTCTGCGCCTGGACGTCAGCTACGACGGCACGGGGTTCTCGGGGTGGGCACGCCAGCCGGGGCGACGGACGGTCCAGGGCTTGCTGGAGGAGGCGCTCGCCAAGCAGCCCCCTGGCGCCGCCGTGCCGAAGTCGGTCGTGGTGGCGGGCCGTACGGACGCCGGGGTGCACGCGACCGGGCAGGTCGTGCACGCGGACGTGGAGCCGTTCACCGGCCCGGCGGGACGCATCACGGTGGATTCCCGTGGCATTCCCGATCTGGAGCGGATGCAGCACCGCTGGAACCGGTTCCTGCCGGGCGATGTGCGGGTGCTGGACGCGCGGGTGGCTCCGGAGGGTTTCGACGCCCGGTTCTCCGCGGTACGCAGGCACTACCGCTACCGGGTCTCCGACGCTGCTTGGGGCGTCGATCCGCTGCACCGGTTCGACACTCTCGCGTGGGGACGCCCGCTGTCCCTGACGGCGATGAACGAGGCTTCCGAGGCACTGCTGGGCCTGCGGGACTTCGCCGCGTTCTGCAAGCAGCGCGCGACCGGCACGACGATCCGCGAGCTGCAACGCTTCACGTGGCGGCGCATCGACACGCACGTCGTGGAAGCCCAGGTCTCGGCGGATGCGTTCTGTCACTCGATGGTCCGCAGCCTGGTGGGCGCGATGCTGCTGGTCGGGGATGGTCGACGACCGGTTTCCTGGCCGGCGGATTTGCTGCGTGGTGGGGTGCGGGACAGTGCGGTGGCTCCGGCGCATGGCTTGACCCTGATCGGGGTCGACTACCCGGCGGATTCGGAGTTGGCGGTGCGGGCGGAGCAGACGCGGAACATGCGCGCGGCTTCCGAGGCGTCCTGAGTTATCCACAATCCACAGGGGTTGTCCACAGGGGTGTGGGTTGGGGTGTGGAGCCGCTACGCGGAGGGACTGTGGCCGCCCCGATTTTTCATTGTTTCTGCGGCCGAGCAGGCGGTGTCAAGGCGGGAAAGAGTACCTTGACTCCGCCTGATCGGCCGCAGAACTGGGCTGTGTATCGGGGTGCGGGGGAGGACTGGGCGGCTGGGTGGCCGGGTTCCGTTGCCGGGCGGCGGTTGTGCGGGTGAGTGGTGTCCCGGAAGAGCAAACACGCCGCCCGGAAGAGCCAACACGCCAACCGGAACGGCAAACACGCCAGCCGGAGCGGCCAACACGCCGCGCGCCGCGCCGTGTTGGCCGCTCCGGGCACCGTGTTTGCCGTTCCCGGCGGCGTGTTGGCCGCTCGGGGCGCCGTGTTTGCCGAACTCCACGTTCGCGGGCTGCGCCCGGCAGCGCGGAGGCGACCCGGCGCCTTGTCTGCCGGGCTTTCCTCTCCCGCAACCGATCCCCGGCCGTCGTTGGCGGTCGATCAGGCGGGTCAAGGCACGTTTTCCCGCCTTGACGCGTCTGCTCGATCGCCAAAACACTGACGGATCGGGTCCGGGAGGGGCAATCGACTGCGAGCTTGCGAGCCCGGCGCTTGAGAAACCCGCGTAGCGGCTACAAGACCTGCCTCAATCCCCGCGACGAACCGGTCCCAGCAGCTGCTGCTCCTTCGGCGTCGTCACCAAACGCAACGGCCGCCACAGGTTCTGGCCCAGCGCCACCACCTGGTCGTCCTTCAACGTCGTCAACTGGCGCACCATCTGGGGCGGCAGGCGCCAGATCCGGGCGGCCAGATCGGCCTGTCCGGCGGGCAGGCGCTGCATCAACACGACATCGGCCGCGTTCGCGATCGTCGTGGCCTGGGGGTGCAGGTAGGGCAGCACGTAGACCGTCGTGTGCCACGGTGAGCGGGGCGGGAACAGGTCCTGCGGGGTCGGGCCGCCGTCGGTGACCACGAGCAGCGGGGCGTCCTCCGACGGGCGCGGCAGTTCGACCGGTGACAGCCGCCGGATCGTCACCAGTGGCGACGGACGGCCGTTCGACTGGCCCGCGGCCTTCGGCAGCACCTGCCAGGCCGCGGGGCGACCGGTGGCGATGGTCACCCACGCCCCGACGGCCATCGCCCGCAGCGCAACCTGCCGGGCCAGGTACAGACCACCGACCAGCACGATGCGCGTCGGCTGGGCGCGCAGTGCCGAGATCGTCAGCGGCTCGCCCTTGAGGCCCGAACCGACGACGATGCCGCCCCGGTCACCGGACGGGCTGACCGCGTCCAGCAGCACCGGGTCCACCACGAACTCCGGCGCGACACCCGAGTGACGGCCCGGGTCACGAAGCCGCAGGCTCATGCGGTGCCTCCCATCGGCATCGTCGCGGCGAGCGCGTCGATCTGCAGGCCCCGCAGCGGGGTCAGCGACACGCCGGCGCGGTCGGCGAGCGAGTTGAGCCGCTCGTCCGCGGTGTCCAGTTCACGCGGGTTGCGTGCGCTCACCCGGACCACGCCACGCAGCGCGACCTTGCCCTCGTCCTCCGCGGGCGAAATGGCCATCGCCACCGTCGAGGACAGCGTCCGGACGCTCGTCAGCGCGTTCAGCGTGGTCGTGATCTTGCCCTTCGGCCAGCTGCTGATCGCGTAGCTGGCGTGACCGATGCCCGCCGCGGTCGCGCTGGTCCAGTTCTCCTTCAACGTCACCCGCGAACCCCCGGCGACGGCCGCGGTCAGCTCCGCGGCCGAGATGCCCGCGCGCAGCAGCTCGTCCGGGCTGAGCGGACGCGTCGGCACGCCCTGCGACTCCAGGGCGTTGCGGACCCGGGACAGCGCGCCGATCAACGCCCGGTGCGCGCCGACGACGCCGCCACCGCGTTCGCGGATCGCGTCCGGGCAGCGCCGCGGGTCCAGCCGGATCGCGACCCACGTCGTGCGCCGCGCCGCGGCGGGCAGCGGGCCGAGGACCTCCAGGTAGGACGTCAGGGCAGGTGAGTCGGCGGGCAGGGCCGCGCTGCCGGGGTAGCAGTGCCAGATCATCTGGATGGAGTCCAGGACGACGCCGCGGTCCTCCAGCGTCGGCGCCAGCGCCGAGAGCGGCAGGCTCGGCGCCCCGCCCGCCTGCGTGATCAGGGCGGGCGCCGGCTCGACGAGCAGGACCGCGGTCCACGTGCCGTCGTGCCAGGCGAGCCCGACTTCCTGCAGCTCGTGGTCCTTGCCGTGCGCGACCACGAGGTCCGGCACGACGAGCCGGAGCAGGCTGACGCGCGTGTCCTCCGGGCCGGTGACGGAGACCTCACCGGCGGCGATGGCCGGTGCGTCCGGCTTGGGCGGTGTCGACGCCCTGTCGTGGCCGCGGAACGAGTACCGCATGGTCAGACCCACCCATTGGGTGAACCACTGACCGCCCCACCGCAGGATCGCGACGATGAAGGCGACGGCGAGCACGCCGATGCCGACGTAGAGCAGTGACTCGTTGATCGCGATGAGGATCAGGCCGATCGCCAGCCCGATCTCCAGCACGACGAGGTTGGTCACCGGGATCGGGCCGAGCCGCGTGTTCAGGACGCGGCGGCGTGCCGGGGGAGCGACCGGTGCCGGGCGTTCGGCGGGCGGCTGCGCGGGCGGCGGACCGCTCGGGCCACCGGGACCACCCGGTCCTCCGGGGCCGCGGCCACCGGGCCCGCCTGGACCGCCGGGGCCTCCGGGTCCCCCCGGGCCTCCGGGGCCGCGTGGTCCGGCGGGGCCTCCCGGCCCGCCTGCCGGTCCTCCCGGCCTGCCCTGGCGCGGCGGCGGACCCTGCGGACGGCCCCTCGGCGGCGGCGAACCCGTCGGCCCGCCCGGACGTGGCGGAGTGGTGATCGACATCCGCTCGTTCTTCCCCTCGTACCTCTCGCGACCCCGACAGGACAGTCGGCCGGGAACCTGACCCTAGCCGGAGTTGGGAGAAACCCACACCGCCCCATTCCCGTACCGCTATCCTGCGGAACCGTACCGCGACTCGGGGAGCAGTAGGTCGAGAATGCCGTCAACACCGACAACGAAATCGCAAGTTCACGCTTACCAGTTCGTCCTGCGCCGCATGCAGTCCGCGCTGGTCCGGCGTGACTCGGTCATGCTCCACGATCCGATGCGGACGCACGGGAGAGCGACGATCGTCGGCTTCCTCCTGGCCCTGCTCGGTGTCGTCGGCTTCGTGATCTTCGGGTTGATCAGCCCGAAGCCCGCCGTGCCGGACTCCGGCAACATCGTCATCGGCAAGGAGTCCGGCGCGATCTACGTCGTGGCGGGCAACCCGAAGCAGCTCATCCCGACCTTCAACCTCGCGTCGGCCCGGCTGTTGCTCATGTCGCAGCAGGGCCAGAGCGGCGGGGCGACGTCCGCGGTGGCCCCGTCGGTGGTCCCCGACGACCAGCTCAAGGACATCCCGCGCGGGCGGCTGACCGGCATCGTGGACGGGCCGCAGCTGCTGCCCTCGACCGACCAGCGGATCTCCGACGACTGGGCGGTGTGCGACCAGCTGACCATCCGCTCCGATCTGCCCACGCAGCTCGCGCTGCAGCAGGCGACGAACGCCACGACGGTGCTCGCCGGTGTGCCGAATCCGGGACGCGAACTGAGCGATGACGAGGCCGTACTGGCCACCGCGGAGAACGGCAAGCAGTACCTGATCTACCGGTTGGAGCAGAACCCGAACCAGCCCAACGCGAACACCGTGCGGGCCGAGCTGGACCCGGGCCGCGCCGGTGTCTACGCGGCGCTGGGCCTGAACCCGCAGAACGCGCGCCGCATCTCGATCGGCCTGCTGAACGCCATCCCGCAGGTGACGCCTTTCACCCCGCCGACGATCCCGGGGCAGGGCGGCTCGTCGCAGTTCTCGGCGCTGCAGAACTTCGGCCTCAGCGTCGGTGACGTGTTCGCGGTCCCGCTGTCCAGCGGCGCCAGCGACAGCTACGTGATCCTGCAGAACGGCATCCAGCGGGTGTCCCCGGCGGTGGCCGACCTGATCCGGTTCTCGTCGGACTCCAACTCCGCGCCGCGCCCGATCGAGGTCCGTCCGGACGTGATCAGCAGCATCCGCCAGATCCAGCCCGGCGACGGCGACGCGCTCAAGGTCGACACGATGCCCTCGAAGCTGCCGACCGTGCTGGACCCGTCGCAGAGCCCGGTCACCTGCCTGGGCTGGAACGTCGTCAACCCGGGCGACCCGGCCACCGAGGACCAGCAGACGGCTGTCTACATCGGAACCCAGCTCCCGGTTCCCGCCGACGCGAAGCTGATCAAGATCGGCCAGCCGAGTCCCGACGGCCTCAAGATCGACAACTTCTACATGCCCCCAGGCCGCGGCGCCGTGATCCGCTCCGCGACGTCGAAGCAGTCGTTCGCCACGGGCCCGATCTCCCTGGTCACCGACCGCGGTTTGCGTTACGGCGTCCCGGACGCGAACACGGCGAACGCACTGGGCCTGACCGACCCGAGGCCGGCCCCGGACGCGATCGTGCGCCTGCTTCCGACCGGCGCATCCCTCAACTCACAGGACGCGCAACGCAGCTACGACTCCGTCCCGGTCTCCCCCAACGCGGGCACCTTCCCCAGCCGGCAACAGCAGGCCGGGGCCACGGGCAGCTCGGGCTCCTCCGGCAACTGACTCCACACAGGACACACCCCGCGCGGCACCCGCTGTGCGGGGTGTTCCTTTGCCCACACGAAAACCGTTACCCGGCAACGGAAGCCGCACGCGACGGCCCCAGACCTCCGCCCCCATCCTGAGCCTCGCCTGCCGGGGGCTCTAAAGACCAAGGGAGATAGTCCTCGCCGCACGGGCGGCTTCGGGATGACCACCCAGCTCCGTTCAGGGCACGGCAGCTCGCTGGCGCTCGCCTATCGCGTCGGGCGTGTTCGGCGGATGGTCCGCATGACGAACATCACCACGAGCAGCACCACGAGCCCGCCGCCGGTGCCAATGAGCGCCACGGTCATCGGCGCCCAGCTCTTGCCCCCGTCGTCGGGCATCCCGGACGGCAGTTGCTCGGCGGTCGCCGCGGCCACGCCTTCCTCGGACGGCACGATCGCGGTCACCGCCGCCACCGGGTTCACCACGCCGTAGCCGGTGAAGTTGTCGCGTCCGCCCTGGGCGCCGGGGTGCTGCGCGGTCACCCGGATGCGGTTCATGATCTGCCGTGCCGACAGCTGCGGGTACTGCGCGGCCACGAGCGCGGCGACCCCGGCCACGTACGGTGCCGCGAAGCTGGTGCCCTGGATCGGGGTGGCCTTGTCGTTCTCGATGGTCTGGTTCGCCAGCTGCGACGAGCCCTTCGACGGGTCCAGCGAGATGATGTTGGTGCCGGGCGCGGCGACGCTGACCCACGGTCCGTTGACGCTGAACGGCGCGACGCCGCCGGTCTCGTCGATCGCCGCGACGGACAGGACGTCGTCGGAGAACCACGGGGGCGTCACGATCGACCGCGGCCTGTTCGGGTCCGCCTGGTCGTTCTGCGGGCACGTCTCCGACGTGTTGCCCGCGGCGGCGACCACGACGATGTCGTTGTCCACGGCCCAGCGCACCGCGGCCTGGATGGCACGCTCGCCTTCGGTGATCGAGCCGTCCGCGGGGCGGCAGTTGTCCACCGACATGTTGATGACGTCGACGTGCAGGTTCACCGCGCGGACGATCGCCTGGGCCAGCGACTGCGTGGTGCCCGCGCCGTTGGCGTCGTTCTGCTGGCGGCCGCCGGTCTGCTGACCGCTCGTGCCACCGGCCGAGTCCGGTTTGGTGTAGTTCTGGCTGGACTGGCGGATCGACACGATCGTCGAGTCCGGCGCTACCCCGGTGAACCCGATCTGGTCGGCCGGTGTGCTCGCGGCGATGATCCCGGCCACCTCGGTGCCGTGACCGTCGCAGTCGTTGAGGCCGTTGTCGGCGGCGACGACGTAGTCACCGCCGCCCTCCAGCCGTTTGAGGTACGGGTGCTGCGTGACCCCGGTGTCGATCACGGCGACGCGGACACCGCCACCGGCCGACCCGGTCTTGGCCCGCACCAGCTGCTGGGCCTCGTCGATCTGCAGGTACTGCTGGCCCCACGGCTTCTCCCGCAGCACGACGTCCTGCTGCCCCAGGTCGCGGGTCACACAGGCGTTCTTGGGCTGGTAGTCGAAGCTGTTGTGGCCCCCGCCGTCACCCGGCAGGTAGCTGGCGACGTAGGGCGGCGGCACCGCCCAGTACCCGCTCTGGGCCTCGGCCGTTCCGGTCGCCAGCACCCCGATCGACCCCGCCAGCATGACGGTCGCCACCCGGCCGGGCACCCCGAGTCTGCGCACGTGCGTTTCCCCTCGAGTCATGCTCAGCCGAACGAGATGTGACGCAGCGTCGCGTAGAGGTCCATGACGGCCAGTGCCAGCGGCAGCACGGTGGCGATGCAGATGGCCTCGAAGATCTCCACCGTGCGGCGCAGCGGCGGCGAGAAGCGCTGGTTCGGGAAGATCACCCCGACCACGAGCGACCCCGCGCCGATGATGACGAGCGCGCCGAACACCCACAGCAGACGCCCTATCGGCGCCTGCGTGCCCAGCCAGCCGATCAGGATGCCGGCACCGGACACGATGCCGGTGGTCAGCAGCGCCACGGCCTGGCTGCCGTTGGCGTAGGAACGGGCGCGCAGCAGCAGCACCATCGTCGCGACGGCCGCGGTCAGGATGCCCCAGACACCGGGCGCGGTCGCGGTGATGATCGCGGCGATCGCGGTCGCGCTGCCGCAGCCGATCAGCAGGCCCGTCATGTAGTTGTGGGCGACGGCGGTGCGGCGCTCGATCTCGGTGTAGTCCGGGAACGTGGTGTCCTCTTTGAGTTCCTCCGCGGTGCCGGGCACGTGCGGCAGCGGCAGCTTGGCCAGCCAGATCGTGGCGCGCGGCAGCAGGGAGATCAGGGCGAGCGAGCCTGCCGCGGTGCCCGCGGCGATGCCGGCGGCCGGATGCGCGATCAGGGTCGCGACGGTGAACGCGATCACGCCGATCACCCCGGCCGTGGCGGCGGCGATGAACGTCGTGATGCCCGCGCCCACGACCATGATGGCGACCGCGGCCAGTATCACCACGAGACCGCTCGCGAGCAGCAGGTTCGCGCGGACCGTCATCCCGGGCACGGCGGAGAAGCCCGCGACGAAGGCGAACGGCAACCCGCCGGCGGCCGCGATCACCACACCGGTCGCCTCGGCCTGGTATGCCTTGGCCAGCGTCGCGCCGACGGCGAGGCACGCGATCGCGGCGACACCCGCGGTCAGTGCGGCGGCCAGTCCGTTGCCGCCGAAGAAGGGGCCGCCCATGAACAGGGCCAGCGCCGCCGTGAACAGCGCCAGCCCGCCCGCGATGTGGCCGATGCGCCGCGCCGTCTCCTTGGTCCACGGCCGGAAGGTGTCCGGCTGGGCGTCGGCGATCGCGTCCACCACGTCGTCGTAGAGCGGCGGCGGCGGGTTCTCGTTGCGCTTGCGCAGCTGCAACAGGTCACCGTCGACGATGCCGAGCGAGGCGAGCGTGCGGCTCGGGTCCAGCGGGGCGTCGCCCAGTTTGGCCAGCGCCCAGCCGCCGTGGCGGGCGCCACCGTCCGGCGCCGTCTCGCGGGCCATGTCCAGGAGCATCGGCATCAGGTCGGCGACCGCGACGTCGGCGGGCAGTGCCACGTCGATTCTGGTGCGGGGCGCGACCACTGTCACCCTGCTGAATACCGTCGTGCCCGTTGCCACTTGCCTGCCCCCTACCCGAGAGAATGCTGCGGGCTACTTATACCGAACGACCCGGTCCGAGTCAGCCGCCGCCCGTGAATTCCTGCCCACCCGGTGCCCGCGGATCGTTCCGGACTGTCGGTGGGCGGTCCTAGTATTACTGCACCTGGCTCCGCCACGGGGGTGGTTTCAGGCATTCGGTGCCGCTTGTGCGGTCTCGGCCCTGGACGGGGCCGGTGTTCGCTACCGTGTGGGCGCTGGAGGAGCAGGGCAACATCGAGTCGAAGAGGGGACCCTTCGGTGAGCACGCTGCAGTTCAAGAGGTCACCACGGCTTGCTGCGCCGCGCCCACCGGGAGGTGAGGTGCACCTCGAACCCCCGCCCGAGGTGCCGCGGACCATTCCGGGCAACGTCGTCCAGAAGATGATGCCGGTGGTCATGATCGTGGCCACGCTCGGCATGGTCACCGTCATGTTCACCACCGGCGGGTCGGCCGCGCGCAGCCCGCTGACGCTGATGTTCCCGCTCATGATGCTCATGTCGATGGGCGGCATGTTCGCGGGCGGCGGCAAGTCCGGTGGGGCCAAGAAGGCCGAGATGAACGAGGACCGCAAGGACTACCTGCGTTACCTCGGCCAGATGCGGGAACGTGCCCGCGAGGCGATGGGGGACCAGCGGGCCGCGCTGGAGTGGGTGCACCCGGATCCGCAGGCGTTGTGGTCGCTGGCCGCGTCGCGCCGGATGTGGGAGCGCCGCCAGAACGACCAGGACTTCCTGCACCTGCGGGTGGGCCGCAGCTCGCACCGGCTGGCGACACGGCTGGTGCCGCCGCAGACGGGCCCGGTGGACGAGCTGGAGCCGATCGCGACGCTGGCGCTGCGCCGGTTCGTGCGCGCGCATTCGATCGTGCCGGACCTGCCGACGCAGATCACGTTGCGTGGTTTCGCGGCGGTGAGCCTGAGTGGTGACAAGGAGCTGACCCGCGGGCTGACCAGGGCGATGCTGGCCCAGCTGGTCACCTTCCACAGTTGTGACGACGTGTTGATCGCGTTCGCCACCACGGGCCGGGCGAAGGCCGAGTGGGAGTGGGCGAAGTGGCTGCCGCACGTGCAGCACCCGGAACTGGCCGACGGGATCGGCCAGCTGCGGATGATGTCGGGGTCGCTGGCTCAGATCGAGCAGTGGCTGGACGCGGAGCTGCGCGACCGGCCGCGGTTCTCCCGCAACGCGACGCCGTCGCCGGACCAGCCGCACGTGGTGATCGTGCTGGACGACGCGGAGGTCACGCGCGAGGAGCAGATCATCCTGGAGGAGGGCCTGGTCGGGGTCACGCTGGTCGACCTGTCCGACTCACTGGGCAACCTCGCCGCCCGCCGTGGCCTGCGCCTGGTGGTGGAAAAGGAACGCGTGGGCGCGCGCAGCGGCGGCGGGATCGAGTGGTTCGGCAAGCCGGACACCCTGAGCGTCGTCGAATGCGAGGCGCTGGCCCGCAAGCTGGCCCCGTACCGGGTGGGGTCGGCGGCGCAGGAGGCCACCGAGGACGAGCCGTTGCTGTCCAACCCGACGCTGCTGGAACTGCTGGGCATCCCGGGCGATCCGATGACGTTCGACGTGCAGCAGGCGTGGCGGCCGCGCCCGATCCGGGACCGCTACCGGGTGCCGTTCGGGATCGGTGAGTTCGGCCAGGCGGTGGAGCTGGACATCAAGGAGGCCGCGGCCGAAGGCATGGGCCCGCACGGCCTGTGCATCGGCGCGACCGGTTCCGGTAAGTCGGAGTTCCTGCGCACGCTGGTACTGGGCCTGCTGGCCACGCATTCCAGCACCGCGCTGAACATGATCCTGGTCGACTTCAAGGGTGGTGCGACGTTCCTCGGCCTGGACAAGGCCCCGCACGTGGCCGCCACCATCACCAACCTGGCGGGCGACCTGACACTGGTCGACCGGATGAAGGACGCCATCGCGGGTGAGGTCAACCGGCGCCAGGAAGTGCTGGCCAAGGGCAACTACAAGAACGTGTGGGACTACGAGAAGGCCCGGGAGAACGGCGCCGACCTCGACCCGCTGCCCGCCCTGTTCATCTGCATCGACGAGTTCTCCGAGATGCTGACGGCGAAGCCGGACTTCATCGACATCTTCCTCCAGATCGGCCGCGTCGGCCGGTCGCTGCAGATGCACATGCTGCTCGCGTCGCAGCGGCTGGAGGAGGGCAAGCTCCGTGGTCTGGACACGTTCCTGTCCTACCGGATCGGTCTGAAGACGTTCTCCGCGGCGGAATCGCGCGCCGCGATCGGGGTGCCGGACGCGTTCGAGCTGCCCTCGATCCCGGGTTCCGGGTACCTCAAGTACGACACCTCGACGATGGTGCGGTTCAAGGCGTCCTACGTGTCCGGTCCGTACCGGCCTGCCGGGATGCAGGCCGCGGGGCCGGTCGCGAACGTGGTGCGGGCGGACAAGCGGCCGCAGTTGTTCGTGCCGGACTTCGTCGAACTGCCACCGGAGCCGGAGCCGGAGCCGGAGCCGGTGCGGGTGGAGGCGGCGCCCAAGCCCCAGCAGGAGGAGGGCACCGAGCCCACCGAGCTGGAGGTCATCGTCGACCGGCTGATCGGACAGGGGCCGCCCGCGCACGAGGTGTGGCTGCCGCCGCTGGACGAGTCGAACTCGCTGGACACCCTGCTGCCCAACCTCAACCCGACCGACGACCGCGGTCTGTCACCGGTGGGGTTCTTCGGCAACGGCAAGCTGCAGGTGCCGATCGGGATCGTCGACCGGCCCTTCGAGCAGCGGCGTGACCCGCTGTGGGCGGACTTCTCCGGCGCGGCAGGGCACGGCGTGATCGTCGGCGGCCCGCAGTCGGGCAAGTCGACCCTGCTGCGCACGCTGATGATGTCGATGTCGCTGGCCAACACCCCCGAGGAAGTGCAGTTCTACGGCATCGACCTCGGTGGTGGCACCCTGGCCGGCCTGTCCGGGCTGCCGCACGTCGGTGGTGTCGCGGTGGCGAGGCGGGAGCCGGACAAGGCGCGCCGGATCGTGGCCGAGCTCAACGCGCTGGCCAACGAGCGGGAAGGTCTGTTCGGTCAGCTCGGGATCGACTCGATGGCCGAGTTCCGCAACCGCAAGCGCCGCGGTGAGATCACCCCGGAGCAGGACCCGTGGGGCGACGCGTTCCTCATCGTCGACGGATGGCGGGCGCTGCGGGACGACTTCGAGGAGCTGGAGCCGCAGATCACCGCGCTGGCCCAGCGCGGTCTGGCCTACGGCGTGCACGTGATCGTGTCGGCGAACCGCTGGGCCGACATCCGCCCGGCCATCAAGGACATGCTGGGCACCCGGTTCGAGCTGCGGCTGGGTGACCCCAGCGAGTCCGACATCGACCGCCGCGTCGCGGTCAACGTGCCCGAAGGCCGCCCCGGCCGGGGGCTGACGCGGGACCGGCTGCACATGCTGATCGGGCTGCCGCGCATCGACGGGTCCAGCGATCCGGAGACGATCGGCGCGGGGGTGGCCGACGCGGTCGCCAAGATCAAGTCCGCGTGGCCGGGCCGTCCGGCGCCGCAGGTGCGGCTGCTGCCGGAGATGGTGTCGTACGAGGACGTGCTGTCGATGGACAAGCAGCGGCACACCAAACTCGTGCCGATCGGCATCAACGAGGACGAACTGGCCCCGGTCTACCTCGACTTCGAGGCCGACCCGCACTTCATCGCCTTCGCCGACGGCGAGTCCGGCAAGACGAACCTGCTGCGCCAGATCACCCGCGGGATCACCGAGCGCTACACCGCCAAGGAAGCCGTCATCGTGCTGGTCGACTACCGCCGCACGATGCTCGGTTTCGTCGAGGGCAACCACCTGCTCGGCTACGCGGTGTCGTCCAACCAGCTCGACGGGATGATCAAGGACATCGTCGGGTCGATGACGCGGCGCCTGCCCGGCCCGGACGTCACGCAGGAGCAGCTGCGTAACCGGTCCTGGTGGAAGGGCCCGGAACTGTTCATCGTGGTCGACGACTACGACCTGGTGGCCACGCAGACGTCCAACCCGCTCAAGCCGCTCTCGGAGTTCCTGGCCCAGGCCAAGGACGTCGGCCTGCACATGGTCGTCGCGCGGCGTACCGGTGGCGCGTCGCGGGCGTCCTACGACCCGATCATCGGCAAGCTGAAGGAGATCGCGGCGCCGGGCATCGTGATGAACGGCAGCAAGGACGAAGGCCAGCTGCTGGGCAACGTCAAACCGGGCCCGATGCCGCCCGGCCGCGGCACCATGGTCAGCCGCAAGATCGGCAAGCAGCTCATGCAGGTGTCGTGGATCCAGCCGGAGTGACCCGTATCGTCCACTGTGGACCGGATTCGGGCGGGTACGCCCCACGGCGGGTCCACGGGGGACGGTCAGCCCGCGGCGTGGCGGGTGTTCGTGCGGCGCGGCACGGAGGCGCGTCGTGACGTTGCACGTCGCAGTGGACTTCGGGACGTCCAGTACCTGCGTGGTGGCCGCGTTCAACGGGCGCCCGCCGCAGGTGGCGGTCGTCGACGGGCAGCCGCTGATGTCCTCGTCCGTCTACGCGGCACCCGACGGCACCCTGTTCGTCGGGCAGGAGGCCGACCGCCAGGCGGCGATGGATCCGTCGCGGTACGAGCCGAACCCGAAGCGCCGCATCGACGAGGGCGAGCTGCTGCTCGGCGAACGCGTCCTGCGCGTCACCGACGTCGTGCACGCGGTCCTCGACCGTGCCGTGAGCGAGGCCCGGCGGCTGGCGGGCGGCGCCGAGGTCGACCTGCTCGTGCTCACCCACCCCGCGGACTGGGGCGCGGTCCGCACCCGGCTGCTGCGCCAGGCCGCGGGTGGGCTGGCCCGCGAGGTCACGCTCGTTCCGGAACCGGTCGCGGCGGCGGTGTTCCACGCCGCGACGTTCGCGCCGGAGGAGATCAACTCCGACCGCACGGTCGAGATCAGCAACCGGCCCGGCGCCACCCTCGCCGTTCTGGACCTCGGCGGCGGCACCGTCGACGTCAGCGTGGTGAGCCGGGTGCCCGGCCACCGGGGTGGGTTCCAGGTGCTGGCCACGCGGGGCGATCCCAGCTTCGGCGGCGCCGACGTCGACCAGCTGCTGCTGGAGCACGTCGGTGGGCTGGTCTCGTCGGCGGATCCGGAGGCCTGGCGGCAGCTGGTGGACGGCAGGGAACTCGCCGACCGGCGCCGCCGCCGCGTGCTGCGCCAGGACGTGCGCGGAGCCAAGGAAACGCTGTCCCGCCACGCCTACACCGATGTCCCGATGCCGCCGCCGTTCGCCGACGCGCACGTCACGCGCGAGGATCTGGAGCGGCTGGTGGCGGCGCCGTTGAGTCGCGCGGTGGAACTGACCTGCGCCGCGATCGAGGAGGCCGAGCTGCGGCCGAAGCAGCTCACCGCGATCTTCCTGGTGGGCGGGTCGAGCCGGATCCCGATGGTCTCGCGCCTGATCCACGAACGTACCGGCGTCGTGCCGACCACACTGGACCAGCCGGAGACGGTCGTGGCGCGCGGCGCGCTGCTCGCCGTCCAAAAGGCCCCGTCCGCGCCGCCATCACGCTCGCCCGCGCGGCAGCTCGCCGAGCAGCGCACGGAGGTCGTGCGCAACCCGAACACGCCGCGCCCCGGGTTCTCCCCGCGCCCGCCGACTCCGCCCGGCGGGTTCAGCGGCCCGGCCGTGCCGCGGCAGAACCCGCGGGGCGTGCGGCGCCCGCCGCCGGGCCCACCGCGTCCGGCGCAGCACGGGCCGGGTTCGCCACCGCGCGGGATTCCGGCGACGGCGGTGGCGCCGGCCCGCACATCGAAGCTGTCGTGGATCATCGGCGGCGCGGTCGTGCTCGTCGCCGCGCTGGCCGCCGGTCTTCTGCTCGTGCTGACCGCGGACGGCGACGACGAGCCGCCGCCGGGGAAGGTCATCGCCCAGTACCACTACCAGTTCACGGCGCCGCCGGACTGGACGCAGACGGGCGGCGAGCCGAGTCAGCGCGAAACCCTGATCAGGCCGGCCGACGCGCAGAACCGGCTCGACTCGGTGACGGTGCAGGAACACCCGCTGTCCTACGACGCGTCGGCGGACCCCGGCCGTCTGGTGTCGGAGCTGAGCGCGCAGATCGCGGCGAACGCCGCCGAATACTCCGGATTCGACCCGAACGCGACCTACGCCGGCCGGAAGGTGGTCTTCTACCACCAGGCCGTGTCGGACCAGAACGCCGCGATCGACTGGTACGCGCTCGCGCAGGGCAATGTCCAGGTGAACATCGGATGCGTGTACGCGAATGAGTCCGCGCGGGATCGGGTGAACAACGCGTGCACACAAGTGATTCGTTCGCTGAACATCAGCGTCTGAAATTGCACGAGCACACGTCCGGGTGAGCGCGGCATTCACTCTCGCAACTACTTCCGCGCAAAGCGGGACAAGGTGGAACCGGCCATGGCAAGGTCGTCGTCGTAAGCCCGTAGGCGGTTGGGATCGTTGCGGACGACACCACGAACGAAGGGGGTAATCCTCATGGCAGGCGGTTTCGAAGGGGATCCGGCAGAATTTGCGGCCGCGCACCTGAAGGTTTCCGAGGCCAAGCTGGCGATGGACCAGAACCTCATGCAGCTGGCCAACAACATCGAGGCGACGCAGGCCGGCTGGACCGGCCCGGCGGCCAAGGTGTTCCAGGAGGTCATGGACGCTTTCGGTCAGAAGTCGGCGAAGCTGAACGACGCGCTCGAGCACATCGGCGAGATGCTCAAGTCGTCCGGTGTCCAGTACGAGGTGCAGGACCAGGACGTCAACCAGCAGCTGAGCGGGCTCCAGGCCGCGCTCGAAGGCCTGTGATCGCGGCCTGAGCGCCGTCACCCCACCTGACTTTCCAGACCAGAAAGGACAACCATGTCGGGACCGATGAAGGTCGATTACGCCACCATCCACCAGGCGGCGGAAGACTGCACCAAGACCGGCGGCGAGCTGGAGAACCTGTTCGAGCAGCTGAAGTCGGACCTGCAGCCGCTGACCGGCAGCTGGACCGGTGACGCCATGCAGGCGTGGCACGACCGGCAGGACGAGTGGAACAAGGCGCTGGAGGACATGAAGAGCCTCCTGGCCCGCATCGCCACCGCGCTGCCGCAGATCGCGGACGGCTACCAGTCGACCGACACCGGCATCACCAAGATGTTCGGCGGCTGATTCCGGCTGAACGTGGAAGAGCCCCAGCGTCGCGCTGGGGCTCTTTTCGTTGGTATCACTGGTTTTTCGTCAGCGCGGCATTCCCACTTCGTACTGCGCCTGGTCGTTGAGCACGCGCACGGTGACCTTCTTCGGTTGTCCCGCGACGGTCACCGAGCATTCGAACGTGGTACCCGTTTCGACGGGCTGTCCCTCGGGGCACTGGGCGTTCTTGACGTCCCCTTCGCCGAAGTCCTCGCGCAGCACCTTCGTCACGCCGTCCTGCACGGCGGCCTGGTCGAGGGTGTCGCCCTGGAACACGCCGAGCAGCCACGCCCCGACACCGGCCGCGGCCAGCACGACGATCACCGCGCCCCCGATGAGGAACGGTTTCTTGGAGCGCTTCGGTTTCTGCTCACCGAACGCGCCGAACCCGCCGTAGCTCGGTTGCCACTGCCCGGGCTGGGGGCCGGTCGGCGGGCCCTGCCGCGGAATGGGACCGCTCGACGGCGCGGCCTGCGGGACGGGGCCGCTCGGCGTGCCGGGTGCTTGCGGGAAGGGGCCGCTCGGGGTTCCCTGCTGTCCGCCCTGCGGCACGTTCCACTGTCCGGGCTGCCCCCATCCCTGCGGAGCCTGCGGGGGCGTCGGCGCGCCCGCAGGCTGCTGGCCCGGCGCGGACCATGGCTGCTGCCCCGGCCCGCCCCGCGGCGCGTTCGGATCGGCCTGCGGGACCCACTGCCGCGTGTGCGGATCCCACCACCCCGGCTGGTTCACGGCGCTCACCCGCCCTGGATCTCGCCCATGCGGGCGTAGAAGTCGTTCACCGCTGCGCTGTTGGAGAGCACCGTGACCTGCGACGGGTCCGGCACCTTGGGCAGGTCGTTCTCGCTCGGGGTGCCGTCCAGCCGGTAGTGGATGTCGACCTCCAGTTCGTGGCCGTTGCCGGTGATCTTGCCCTGCATCTGGATTTCGGTGAGCTTGCCCCGCGGGTCGAGCGTGACCCGGGTGCGGAAGGTCTGGGCCTTCATGTCGGCGGTGAACTCGTTCTCGATCGTCGCCGGGAAGGTCACCACGTCCTGCTCGATGAACGCCGACAGGCTGACGTTCGCGACCAGTTCGAGACTGCCGTCGGGCTTGCTGTTCGCGCTCTGCATGGCCCGCCCGGCCTCGACCGCCGTCTGCATCGAGCCGAGCAGCTTGCACACGCTCTGCATGCCCTCCCAGTAGCACTCGTTGTACTGGCCTGCGGTGTAGGGCATCTGCACCCACGGCGTCGGGGCGAGGCCGGCGTAGAGCGGGCCCAGCTGCAGGTACTCCACCGGGCTGTCCGCGGGGTGGAAGGAGTCCAGGTATTCGTCCGAGCGGATGTTCGAGTGGTTGCGGCTCAGCCGGGCGGGCGGGTGGCCGAGCTGCACGGCGCTGATCGTCTGGTTGATCCGCTTCTCGTCGAACCGCACCACGGTGTCGGTCCGCGTCTTGCGCGTCTCGTTCTGGTTGAGCTGGTCGGACAGCCCTTCGAGGGTGTCGTCGAACTTCGCGCTCACGTACGTGGCGGCGTCCTCGCCGTTGGGCACGGGTGTGCCGGCGACGGCGCTGCCGCACGCGGTGAGCGTCGTGGCGAGCAGGCCCGCGGTGGCGAGCACCGCGGTGAACCTCGGTAGGCTTGATCTCGTACGCGCGGACACGCCGGTGGCCCCCTCCAGGCGGATTACCGTGTTGTCGACTTCGCGTAACCCTAGTATGTAAGCCCGGGACACCCCGCCTTCAAGGTCGCCGAACCCGGCGGGTATCTTTATATGTCGTTGTGCGTGCAGCAGGTATCTCGTGCTGGGCGCGCACCCGACCCCAAACGCACCGTTGACCACGAGGTAAACCCTTGCCCACGTACAGCCCTAAGCCTGGCGATGTCACCCGTGCCTGGCATGTGATCGATGCCGAGGATGTCGTGCTCGGCCGGCTCGCGACCGAGGTCGCCACGCTGCTGCGCGGCAAGCACAAGCCCACGTACGCACCGCACGTGGACACCGGTGACTTCGTCATCATCGTCAACGCCGAGAAGGTCCGCCTGACCGGTAACAAGCGCGACCAGAAGTTCGCGTACCGGCACAGCGGCTACCCGGGCGGTCTGCGCAAGCGCTCCTTCGGCGAGCTGCTCGACACCCGGCCCGACCGGCTGCTCGAGAAGGTCGTCAAGGGCATGCTGCCGAAGAACAAGCTCGGCCGCGCCCAGGCCAAGAAGCTGAAGGTCTACGCGGGCCCGCAGCACCCGCACGGCGCGCAGCAGCCGCAGCCGTTCCAGATCACCAAGATCGCGCAGGTCGCCCAGTGAGTGAGGAAGTGTCTGTGACCAGCACCGAGACCGAGACCCCAGTGGCCGCCGAGGCCCCCGCGGCCGAGGCCACCGAGGCCGCGGTCGTGACCAGCGAGACGCCCGCCGCCCCGCGGCCGTCGCGCGCCGCCGGTGGCTCCGCGCAGACCGTCGGCCGTCGCAAGGAGGCCGTCGTCCGCGTGCGGCTCGTCCCGGGCACCGGCAAGTTCAAGCTCAACGGCCGCTCCCTCGAGGAGTACTTCCCGAACAAGGTGCACCAGCAGCTCATCCGTGAGCCGCTGGTGACCGTCGAGAAGCCCGAGTCGTTCGACGTCTTCGGCAACCTCGACGGCGGCGGCATCTCCGGTCAGGCCGGTGCGCTGCGCCTGGCGATCGCCCGCGCCCTGGTCGAGGTCGACGGCGACGACCGTCCCGCGCTGAAGAAGGCCGGGTTCCTGACCCGCGACGCGCGTGCGACCGAGCGCAAGAAGTACGGCCTCAAGAAGGCCCGCAAGGCTCCGCAGTACAGCAAGCGCTGATCCGCGCCCAGCTGCCTGCGAAGGCGCCCATCCGGTTCCGGGTGGGCGCCTTCGTCGTTCACGCACAAGTGACACGCAGGGTGCGTGTGTAACGTGCGAAAAGCACGTCCGTGCAGCGGAACGCACCCTCCCGACGATGTCCGAGGTGAGCGTTACCGTCGAACGGGGGGGACGCTAGGTTGTCGGGGTCGCACGGCTCGAGGAGAGGATCAGATGGCTCGCCTTTTCGGCACTGACGGGGTCAGGGGCCTGGCCAACGGTGAGCTGACGCCGGAGCTGGCGCTGTCCGTCGCGGCCAGCGCGGCCCGCGTGCTCGCCGCGCACGACCGCTCGCACCGCCCCGTCGCGGTCGTCGGACGCGACCCCCGCGCCAGCGGCGAGATGCTGGAGGCTGCCGTGGTGGCGGGCCTCGCCTCGGCCGGCGCGGACGTCCTGCGCGTGGGCATCCAGCCGACGCCCGCCGTCGCCTACCTCGTCGGCGCGCTGGAGGCGGACCTCGGCGTGATGATCTCCGCATCGCACAACCCGATGCCGGACAACGGGATCAAGCTCTTCGCCTCCGGGGGGCACAAGCTGCCGGACGGCATCGAGGACGAGATCGAGGCCGGGCTGGACGGCAATGGCGGCAGGCCCACCGGCGCCGGGATCGGCCGCGTCACCGACGTCGACGACGCCATCGAGCGCTACACGGACCACCTGCTCGACGCGACCCCGCACCCGCTGACCGGGCTGCGGATCGTGGTCGACTGCGCCAACGGAGCGGCCTCGTTCGCCGCGCCGGAGGTCTATCGCAAAGCGGGCGCCGAGGTCATCGCCATCCACGCCGGCCCGGACGGCATCAACATCAACGACGGCTGCGGTTCCACGCACCCGGAGGACCTCCAGGCGATGGTCGTCGAGCACGGCGCCGACCTGGGCATCGCGCACGACGGTGACGCCGACCGCTGCCTGGCCGTGGACTCTTCCGGTGAGCTGGTGGACGGTGACCAGATCATGGCGGTCCTCGCGCTGGCGATGGCCGAAAGCGGCGAGCTGACGCACGACACCCTCGTCGCGACCGTGATGAGCAACCTCGGCCTGCACCTGGCGATGCGGGACCACGAGGTCACCCTGCGCACGACCGCCGTCGGTGACCGGTACGTGCTGGAGGAGTTGCGCTCGGGCGGCTACGCGCTGGGTGGCGAGCAGTCGGGGCACGTGGTGTTCCCGGCGCTGGCCACCACGGGCGACGGCCTGCTCACGGCGCTGCGCGTGATGAGCCGTGTCGCCTCGACCGGCAAGCCGCTGGCCGAACTGGCCGGGGTCATGCGCAAGCTGCCGCAGGTGCTGGTGAACGTGCGGGTCACGGACAAGGCGACGGTCGCGAAGTCCGACCTGGTGCGCGAGGCCGTCCAGGCCGTGGAGGCCGAACTCGGCGACGAGGGCCGTGTCCTGCTGCGCCCGTCCGGCACCGAGCAGCTGGTGCGGGTGATGGTCGAGGCTCCGGCGCAGGACATCGCGCAGACCGCCGCGGACCGGCTCGCGGGGGTCGTCTCGTCGGTCTCGTGAACTGTCTGCGAACTGTCGTACCCGGTGGGTACATTCTGTGCGGACGGCATGGGATGAGGGGAAGTGGTCGTGGCCGGGTACGAGGTCGATCCGCAGCAGCTGGACGCCGCGGCGGGCGCGGTCCGGGACGAGGCAGGCACACAGCTGAAGTACACGCTGGCCGCCCTGCGTGAGGTCCGGATCACGGCCGGGGACTTCGGCCGAAAGCACCACGAGTCGTTCGAGGGGTACCGGGCCGGGGTGGAGCGGCTGGTGGCGTGTGTGGACAGCTACGTGCGGGCGTCCGGTGTGTACGCGGACAACCTGACCGGCGCGGGCAAGTCCTACACGGCGGCTGACGACCGGACCCAGGCCGACGTGCGGACGGCGGCGAGCTGATGGTGGCACGGCTGCCGACGATCCAGGAGGTCCAGCAGCTCGTCGACGACCCGAAGATCGCCGACGACACCAAGCGCACGCTGCTGACCCGCTACTTCGACGCCATCGGCAACGCGGACCCGGTCGTCTACGGCTTCGAGAACGACAACGAGAAGAAGCGGCTGCTGGAGTCTTACCAGGACCGGTTCGACTTCGACGCGGGCGACCTCCGCGACGGCGCCTACGCCTACGACGCGTACTCCACAGCGCAGGGCCAGCACGACGCGAACCTCGACGCCGCGCGTGAAGACCAGCGACGCGCGGTCGACGACGGCAAGGCGCGCCTGGACGCGATGAAGGGTTCGGACACCGACCCCGGCGCCGGGAACTCGAACGAGATCCTGGACACCGGCAACGCCGGTCTCGCCTGCTTCGGAACCTGGCTGCCGGTCTACAGCAAGGCGCGGGCGATCGTCGCGCCCGGCCTGCCCGACTACCGGCTCGCGCAGGACGTCGTCGAGCGCTACGACGAGCAGCGGGACATCCCCTTCGCCAAGTTCACCGCGGGCGCGAACGAGATCGTGCAGGTGCGGGAGTCGGTCGCGGACGCGTCGCCGACGCAGAACCAGGCGATGCAGAACCTGTTCGGCCAGTGGGAGGGCGGCGGGAAGAACGCGGCTTCCGCGTCCTGGACGAAGTTCGGTGACGGGGTCAAGACGGTCGAGCAGTCCCTCGAACACGCCGCCGACGTCATCACCCGCACCGTCGCCGCGATCGCCGGTTCCTGCCGCGACAAGGCTTCGTGGGTGTTGCGGTACTCGTTCCAGACGTGGCCGCAGCGGAACGGGCTGACCGCGCAGGAGATCGACCGCCTCGCCCGGATCGCCGAGCTCGGCCGCAACGCCAGCGCCGACGACTTCAAGCACTTCACCGGTTTCCTGTTCACGCAGAACCCGGCGCTGGCCTCGCAACTGATCACCGGGGCGAGCTTCGGGATGTCCGACGAGCTGCTGGACGCGGTCCAGGCCTGGGCGAAGCAGTACCTGTCGAACTTCTGCACGTGGTTCTCCGGGCTGGTCGGCGACTTCCAGACGATGTGCGAGAACACGCGTGTCGCGGTGGCGGGCCAGTGGTCGGCGCTGAACACGGAGCTGCAGAAGGTGCCGGACGACCCGTTCGCCGACGTCGGCGCCGCAGCCGCGGTGGTCACGCCGAGCGCGGGTGCCGCCGGGGCCGGTGGCTCTGGCGGTTCGGCGGGTGGCGCCGCTTCCGGCGGTGGGGCGTCTGGCGGTGGTGGGGCGTCCGGTGGTGGTGCGGGGGCCGTGCCCGCGGCTGCCCCTGCCGCCGCGCCGGTTGCTCCCGCTGCTGCTCCTGCTCCGGTGGTGCCGCCGGTGGCGGAGGAGCGGGACACCGTGACGGTCCAGCGCGGTGACAGCAGGATCGAAATGTCCGAACCGGACCAGGACGGCCGGATGGGCATCAGCATCGACACCGGTCCCGGCGAGGCGAAGGACTACCAGCTGAACTGGGGCGCCGCGGACCCGGCGCAGCCCGCCTACACGCCGGGGCCGGACGGCAAGATCCACCTCGAGGACGCCGGCCTGCGGATCACGGCGGAACGCCCGCAGGGCGAGACCGGTCCGACGGTGGTCACCGTCGACGACGGCAGCGGCACCCCCACGACGTACACCCTCGGCGAGGAGCCCGCGGACGGGCAGCAGGCCGGGCACTCGGTGCCGGGCACGCCCATCCCCGGCGAAGGCGATGCGCCCGATCCGGCCGCTGAGCAGGTGGGGACCGCAGGGCGGTCCGAGGCCGCAGCGGACGGTGTTTCGCAGCCTTCGCCGCTGCCCGTGGATCCCTCCGGAGTCACGGAAGGGACCGTCCCGGCGACCGTCGGCGGCGTGGCGGACGGACTGGCCACCGAGGGCGCGCTCAGCGGTTCCCTCGGCGACCCCGGTGCCCTCGACCAGCCGGTGCCCGCCGCCGACGGGGCAACCCTCGGCACGGTGCCGGACAGCGGCATGGTCGGCGGGATGCCGCCCGTCGGCGCCGGTGCCCAGGACGAACCGGAGCGGACCTCGCGCGCCTACCGCGTCGACGGGGACATCTTCGCGGTGGCGGGCTCGACGGGCCGGATCAGCGGTTCGCTGGACGACGAGGAGACCTCGTGAGCGGCTTCCAGGCGAAGCTCGACGCGATCAGCGCCGAGCGCACCGCCCGCAACGACCTGGCGGGCCGTCGTGTCGAGACGAGTCTCGCGGAGAGCCAGGCTCGCGCCGACGACCTCGTCCAGCAGGCCGCCACGGAGCTGCAGAGCCTGCACGAGCGCGCGAGCCGGACCACGGCCGCGGGCTGGGAGCGCCCCGAGAAACCGGACCCGAACGACTCGCTCGGCGTGGACTTCGAAGACCCCGACCTCGCCACCGAGCCCACGAACCGGCACGCAGCACCCAGCCGCCCGCGCGGACGGCACGTCCGCACCGAGGAAGTCGAGGACGACTACTCCACGAAGGACTGGCTGGCCTGACCCCTCGGCCGGGCACCGGCGCCAGCCCGCGCACGACCGGCAAGCTTCGCGCCCCGCGACGCAGCACTCGCGCCCCGGAGGGTGGGACTCGCGGTCGGGGACGCAGGACTCGGGCGCGGGAGCGTGGGGCTCGCGCTCGGGAACGCAGGATTCGCGCGCGGGACCGTGGGACTCGAGCGGGACCGTGCGACTCGCGCCCCGCAACGCAGCACTGGCGCGCGGGAGCGTGGGGCTCGCGCCCCGCGACGCAGCACTCGCGCCCCGGAGGGTGGGACTCGCGCGCCGGTCAGGCGGGGACCGACTCCGGGCCGCGCTCGAAGTCGATCGCCGCGCGCTTCACGTCCGACTCCAGCAGGGGCCGGTACTTGTCCGTCTTCGTCAGGTGCGTCAGGAAGAACGCCGTGAACAGTGCCCGGACCAGCGTCTGGACCCGGTGCTTCGGCTTGCCGTGCAGCAGTCGCTGGCTCCAGTGGCTGCCCTCGGTCACCGCGAGGTGTGTCGACTTGTCGAGTTTCCGGAACTGGACCGGTCCGCCCCACGCCTTGGCGATCGCCTCGGAGTTGCCGATCGCGGGCGCGACCAGGTCACCGTCCGCGGCCAGGTGCAGACCCGGCGCCGAAACCGAAGCGGCGGCCGCGCTCGCCGACGGCAGGGTCTGCGCCGCGGCGTAGGTCGCCACGCAGCGGACGCCGTCCGAAGCAGCCGCCGCCAGCACGGCCGATCCGCCGCCCGTCGAGTGACCGGCGACACCGAGCCGCGCCGGATCGACGCTGATGCTGTCCGGGCCCAGCCGCACGCCGGTGACGATGTCGAGCGTCGTGCGCAGATCGGCGGCCAGCAGCCGGTGCGAGGGCAGCGGCCCCAGCTGCGTGGCGGGCGCCGCCGCGACGATGCCCCAGCTCGCGAGGTGGCTCAGCAGCCCGCGGTAGCGCCCCGGCGGCTGCAGCCAGCCGTGCCCGAACGCGACGGCGGGCAGGCTCAGGCCGCTCCGTGGGGTGAAGACCACACCGGGCAATCCGGCGAGCGCGAGATTGCCCCGCAGCACGTCGTGCGGTCCCTCGTGCGACAGCTCTTCGAGCAGCTCCTTGGGCTTGCTGACCATGGTCGAGAGCTTAGGGCAGCCGGGCCCGGCACGGCCGCGCAACATCCTCGCGGAAGTGTGGTTCCCCCTCCGGTGGAGATGAGCCGGGGGAGAGCACCCCGTTTCCCTCGTTAGGCTGGTGGTGTGTGCGGAATCGTGGGATATGTCGGCCACCGGCAGGCACTGGACGTCGTGCTCGGCGGGCTGCGCCGGATGGAGTACCGGGGCTATGACTCGGCAGGTGTGGCCGTGCTGGACGGCGCGGGCGCGCTGACCGTCGAGCGCAAGGCCGGGCGGCTGGCCAACCTGGAGGGCGCGCTGGCCGAGACCGGGCTCGACCGGTTCGCGGGCACGGCGGGCATGGGGCACACGCGCTGGGCCACCCACGGCGCCCCGATCGACCGCAACTCGCACCCGCACCGCGACGCCTCCGAGCGCGTCGCCGTCGTGCACAACGGCATCATCGAGAACTTCTCCGCGCTGCGCGCCGAGCTGGAAGCCGACGGCGTCGAGATGACCAGCGACACCGACACCGAGACCGCCGCCCACCTGGTGGCCCGCGCCTACGCCGGCGGCCCCACCGCCGGTGACCTGCCCGCCAGCGTGCGTGTCGTGTGCCGTCGGCTGGAGGGCGCGTTCACGCTGGTCGTGACCCACGCCGACGAGCCCGGCCTGATCGTCGCGGCGCGCCGGTCGTCGCCGCTGGTCGTGGGTGTCGGCGAGGGTGAGCACTTCGTCGCCTCGGACGTGTCGGCCTTCATCGAGCACACCCGCGAGGCCGTGGAGCTGGGGCAGGACCAGGTCGTCGTCATCAGCCGGGACGGCTACGACATCTCCGACTTCGGCGGTGAGCCCGCGCAGGGCAAGCCGTTCACGGTCAACTGGGATCTCTCCGCCGCCGAGAAGGGCGGCCACGAGTACTTCATGCTCAAGGAGATCGAAGAGCAGCCGGAGGCGCTGGCCAACACGCTGCGCGGCCACTTCGCGGGCGGCCGCGTCATCCTCGACGAACAGCGCCTGTCCGACCAGGACCTGCGCGAGGTCGACAAGGTGTTCGTCGTCGCCTGCGGTTCGGCCTACCACTCCGGGCTGGTCGCGAAGTACGCGATCGAGCACTGGTGCCGGCTGCCGGTCGAGGTCGAGCTGGCCAGCGAGTTCCGCTACCGCGACCCGGTGCTCGACCGGGACACGCTGGTCGTCGCCGTGTCGCAGTCCGGGGAGACCGCGGACACGCTCGAAGCGATCCGCCACGCGCGTGACCAGAAGGCGCGCGTGCTGGCCGTGTGCAACACCAACGGTGCGCAGATCCCGCGCGAGTCCGACGCGGTGCTCTACACCCACGCCGGGCCGGAGGTCGGCGTGGCGGCGACGAAGACGTTCCTGTCGCAGATCGCCGCGAACTACCTGGTCGGTCTCGCGCTCGCGCAGGCCCGCGGCACGAAGTACCCGGACGAGGTGGCCCGCGAGTTCGCCGAGCTGGAGGGCATGTCGGCCGCCGTGCACAAGGTGTTGTCCACTGTGGACCAGGTGCGGGAGCTGTCCCGAGGCATCGCCGACTCGAAGGCGGTGCTGTTCCTGGGCAGGCACGTCGGCTACCCGGTCGCGCTGGAGGGTGCGCTCAAGCTCAAGGAGCTGGCGTACATGCACGCGGAGGCGTTCGCCGCCGGTGAGCTCAAGCACGGCCCGATCGCGCTGATCGAGGAGGGTCTGCCGGTCGTCGTCGTGATGCCCTCGCCCAAGGGGCGCGCGGTGCTGCACGCGAAGCTGGTGTCCAACATCAGCGAGATCCAGGCGCGTGGTGCCCGCACGATCGTGATCGCCGAGGAAGGCGACGACACGGTGCGGCCGTTCGCCGACGAGCTGATCGAGGTTCCGGCGGTGCCGACGCTGCTGCAGCCGCTCGTGTCGACGGTGCCGCTGCAGGTGCTGTCGGCCGAGATCGCTCGCTCGCGTGGTTACGACGTGGACAAGCCGCGGAACCTGGCGAAGTCCGTCACGGTCGAGTAGACAGCCAGCCGCTTCCCCACCACCACCCTCAACGGAGGCGCTCCGCGCCGCTAGCCTCGACCCGTGCGAGGCTTCTGGACCACAGAACGGATCCGTCACGCTGAGGAGCGGCTGCTGGCCGTCACCGCCGAAGGCGCGTTGATGCACAAAGCCGCCTTCGCGGTCTCCGTGCACGCCGCCGAGATGCTGGCCGAGCACACCGGCAAGGTCGCCGGTCGCCACGTCGTGCTCCTCGTCGGCGCGGGCAACAACGGCGGTGACGCGTTGTGGGCCGGGGCGTTCCTGCGAAGGCGCAACGTCGGCGTGACCGCGGTGCTGCTCAATCCGGAGAAGGCGCACCCCGCCGGGCTCGCCGCGCTGCGCCGCGCGCGGGGCCGCGTCGTCGGAGCCGAGGACGGTCCGCGGGTGCTGGCGACCGCGGACCTGGTGATCGACGGCATCGTGGGCCTGTCCGCGCACGGCGGTCTGCGCCCGGACGCGGCCGCTCTGCTGGAGCACGTCAGCGCGCCGGTCCTGGCCGTCGACCTGCCCAGCGGCGTCGAACCGGACACCGGCGTGGTCCCCGGCGACGCCGTCACAGCCACCCGGACGGTCACGTTCGGCGCCCGCAAACCGGTCCACGTGCTCGGCCCGGACCGCTGCGGGCGGGTCGAGTTCGTCGACCTCGGGCTGGACCTCGACGAGCCGGACCTGCGGCAGCTGGACCCGGTCGACGTCGGTCTCGCCTGGCCCGTCCCCGGCCCCCGGGACGACAAGTACAGCCAGGGTGTCACCGGTATCGCGGCCGGTTCGGCGACCTACCCGGGTGCGGCGGTGCTCGCGACCGGGTCCGCGGTGCTGAGCACGTCCGGCATGGTCCGCTACGCCGGTCCGGCCGCCGACGTGGTGCGCTCGCGCTGGCCGGAGGTCGTCGCGACCGGTTCGGTGACCGACGCCGGACGCGTGCAGGCGTGGGTGGTCGGGCCGGGTATCGGCACCGGCCGGGAGGGCCGCGAGGTGCTCACGCACGTCCTCGGCGCCGGGGTGCCGGTGTGCGCGGACGCGGACGCGACAACGCTGATGGCCCAGCAGCCCGACGTCCTCGACGCCCGCGACCCGGGCACGCCGCTGGTGCTGACCCCGCACGCGGGCGAGTTCGAACGGCTCATGGGCAGGCCACCGGGAGAGGACCGGGTCGCGTCGGTGCGCGAGGCCGCGGCCAAGTTCGACGCGGTCGTACTGCTCAAGGGCAACGTCACGATCGTCGCCGATCCGGGCGGGCGGGTGCTGGTCAACGTCGCGCGCGGGTCGTGGCTGGCCACCGCCGGGTCCGGTGACGTGTTGTCCGGCCTGGTCGGGGCGCTGCTCGCGGCCGGGCTCGACCCGTGGCTCGCGGCGGGTTGTGCCGCCCACGTGCACTCGCTGGCCGGTGAGATCGCCGCGGACGGGGCGCCGGTGTCCGCGAGTGGGATCCTGTCCGGGATACCGGACGCGATCCGGCAGGTCGTCCGGCTCTAGTTATCGAGTTTTGTGTTAAGTTCGTCGGGTGGACGACTCGATGAAGGTCGCGGTTCTGTACGGGATCCACGACATCCGGATCGAGGAGCGGCCCGTGCCGCGGCCCGCGCCCGACGAGGTCCTGATCCGCGTCTCCTCCGTCGGCACCTGCGGTTCGGACGTGCACTACTACGAGCACGGCCGCATCGGTGACTTCGTCGTGGAGCAGCCGCTGGTCCTCGGGCACGAGCCCAGCGGTGTGGTGGTCGACCGGGGCAAGGACGCGCACCGGCACGAGATCGGCGCGCGCGTCGCGCTCGAACCCGGCGTGGCCTGCTCGGTGTGTGCCGAGTGCAAGGCCGGCCGCTACAACCTCTGCCCGCGCATGCGGTTCTTCGGCACGCCGCCGGTCGACGGCGCGTTCTGCGAGTACGTCGTGCTGCGGGAGGACTTCGCGCATCCGATCCCGGACGCGCTGAGCGACGACGCGGGCGGGCTGCTCGAACCGCTGTCGGTGGGGGTGTGGGCGAGCCGGAAGTCCCGCATCGCGCCGGGCAGCCGCGTGCTGATCACCGGCGCCGGGCCGATCGGGCTCGTCGCCACGCAGACCGCCAGGGCGTTCGGGGCGAGCGAGGTCGTGGTCACCGACGTCAACCCGCGCCGTCTGCGGGTGGCCGGGGAGCTGGGCGCGACGGGCACGATCGACGTCTCACGGGAGGGCCTCGACGGGTTCACGCCGGACGTGCTGCTGGAGTGTTCCGGTGTGCCGGGCGCGGCCGCGCAGGCGATCCGGTCGGTCGGGCGCGCCGGACGGGTCGTGCTGATCGGCATGGGCGGCGACGAGATCCCGCTGCCGCTGGCGCACGTGCAGAACTTCGAGATCGAGGTCACCGGCACCTTCCGCTACGCCAACACGTGGCCGACCGCTATCGCGCTGGCCGCCTCCGGTGAGGTCGACCTGGACCGGCTCGTCACGCACCGGTTCGGGCTGGACGAGGTCGAGCGGGCGCTGACCGTCGCGAGCAAGGACGATTCGGTGATCAAGGCGGTCGTGCGTGCCTAGACCGCCGGACGCCGAGGTCGAACAGCGGCGCCAGGAGGTCCTGCGGCACGTCATCGACCGCGGCGAGATCCGCATCGACCAGCTGACCGAGCGGTTCGGGGTCAGCCTGATGACGATGCACCGCGACCTCGACGACCTCGCCGAGCGCCGGTTGCTGCGCAAGCTGCGAGGCAAGGTCGCGGCGTTCCCGGCGTTGACGATGGAGACCGCGAAGCGCTTCCGCGAGTCCCTCAACCTGCCGGTGAAGGAAGCGCTTTCCGAGGTGGCGTTCGCGGAGGTGCGTGCCGGGCAGACGGTGTTCGTCGACGATTCGACGACGTTGTTCCCGCTCGTCCGGCGGTTCCGCGGCCCGATGGTGGTGGTCACGAACTCGCTGGAAGAGGCCCGGATCCTCGGGGAGCGGGACGGGATCGAGGTGCGGCTGCTCGGCGGCCGCTACACCGAGTTCGACTCGTGCGCCGGGGCGGACACCACCGCCGCGCTGGGCCGGATGCGCCCGGATGTCGGGTTCGTCTCCGCCGCGGCGATCGCCGGCGGGCGGCTGTACCACCCGGTGCGCGACTACGCGGACCTGAAAGTCGCGGCGCTGGCCGCGTCGCAGCGGAACGTGCTGGTGGTCGACCACTCGAAGTTCGGGCGGACGGCGACCTGCTCCTACGGCGACGTCGGCGCCTACGACCTGGTCGTCACCGACGACGAAACGCCCGCCGGGGAGATCGCCGCGATGCGGGGGCTCGGCGTGGAGGTGCTGGTAGCGACGGTTCCGGAGGGAACATGACAGGCAAGCAGACGCTCGTGGCCGGGGTCGACTCCTCCACGCAGTCGACGAAGATCGTGGTGTGTGACGCGGACACCGGCGCGGTGGTGCGCACGGGCCGCGCGGCGCATCCGGACGCGACCGAAGTGGACCCGCGCGAATGGTGGCGCGCGTTCACCGAAGCCAGTGACGGCCTGCTGGACGGCGTGCGCGCGATCGGCGTCGGCGGTCAGCAGCACGGCATGGTGACGCTCGACGATGACGGCGAGGTCGTGCGGCCCGCGCTGTTGTGGAACGACACCCGGTCCGGCAAGGCGGCCGGGGACCTGGTGCGGGAGCTGGGTGGTCCGGCGGCGTGGACGGAGGCCGTCGGGTCCGTGCCCGTCGCCAGTTTCACGGTCACCAAGCTGCGGTGGTTCGCCGAGAACGAGCCCGCGCTGGCCGACCGGGTGGCGCGCGTGGTGCTGCCGCACGACTGGCTCACGTGGCGCCTGGCCGGCGGCGAGCCGGTGACCGACCGCGGCGACGCGTCCGGTACGGGCTACTACTCGCCCGGCGAAGGTGCCTACCGGCGGGACATCCTCGCGCGGGCGTTCGGCGGCCGGACCCCGGAGCTGCCGCGGGTGCTCGGACCGGCGGAAGCAGCGGGCGAGACGCCGGAGGGCGTGCTGGTCTCGGCCGGGACGGGCGACAACATGGCCGCCGCTTTGGCGCTGGGGCTCGGGGAAGGTGACGTCGTCGTCTCACTGGGCACGAGCGGCACCGTTTTCGGCGTCACCGAGGCGGCCCCCGCGGACGCCACCGGCCTGGTCGCCGGTTTCGCCGACGCCACCGGCCGTTTCCTGCCACTGGCCTGCACCCTGAACGCGGCACGAGTCCTGACCGCGACGGCCACCATGCTGGGCACCGACCTCGCCGGACTGGACCAGCTCGCCCTGACCGCGTCGCCGGGCGCCGGGGGCTTGACCCTGTTGCCCTACCTGGACGGCGAGCGCACCCCGAACCTCCCCGAGTCAGCCGGTTCGCTGCACGGTTTGCGTCGCGGCAACATGACCCCGGACAACCTGGCGCGCGCGGCTGTCGAGGGCATGTTGTGCGGTCTGTCGGCAGGATTGGACGCGATGGAGGCGCAAGGCCTGACGGTGCGACGGGTGCTGCTGATCGGCGGCGCCGCCCAGTCCGAAGCGGTGCGCGCCATCGCCCCGATCGTCTTCGGCGTCCCCGTCGAGGTCCCGGAACCAGCGGAGCACGTAGCACTGGGCGCGGCTCGCCAAGCCGCCTGGGCGCTGGCCGGAGCTGCGGAGCCGCCCGCGTGGGAGATGGAGGCGCAGGTACGGCTGGAGCGGCCGGAGTCCGGCGCGGCGGGGGAGGAGATCCGGGGACGGCACCTGGAGGCGCGGCAGGCTCTGCACGGGGTGCCGTTGGAGGGGGCTTGAGGCAAGGCCCGGAGCTGCTACACCGAGAACCGCTGCCCGCAACGCGGGCCGAACCACGGCGTGCCCGGATCCCCCGCCTTGACCCCGCTGCTCAGCGACTGACACCTCCCGCGAGGAGGGGCGGGGGAGGTCGTGCGGTGACCGACTACCGGACGGCGGCGCGCCCAGCGGTCACCTCGCCTGCAAAGGCGCCGGGCGACGCCACCGCGATCCACCATGGGAAAATGACCGGCGATGAAACTCCCCGATCCTGTTCGCGCTGAGGTTGTCGTCGATCTGGCTGCCCTGCGCCACAACGTTGCCCTGCTCGCGGGCCGGGCGGCGGGCTCTGGTGCCGTGACGATGGCCGTGGTGAAGGCCGACGGTTACGGTCACGGCGCGCTCCCGGTGGCCAGGGCGGCGCTCGAAGCGGGCGCGACCTGGCTCGGGGCGTGTTCGCTCGGGGAGGCCCTCGCCCTGCGTGGCGGGGGTATCACCGCACCGATCCTCTCCTGGCTCGACCTTCCGGACGTCGATTTCGCGACCGGCATCGCCGCCGGTGTCGACCTCTCCGCGAGCTCGCTGACCGAACTGGCCGCCATCGCCGAGGCCGCCCGCCGCACGTCCCACCGGGCCCGGGTGCACCTCAAGATCGACACGGGACTGTCCCGCAACGGCTGTCCCGACGCCGACTGGCCCGCACTCGTCAAGGAAGCCGCCGCGGACCCGGACATCGAGGTCGTCGCGATCTGGTCGCACCTCGCCTGCGCTGACGAGCCCGGGCACCCGTCGATCGACCGGCAGACCGAACGCTTCCACGCGGCCTACGGGATCGCTCGCGCGGCGGGGCTGAACCCGTTGCGGCACCTGGCGAACTCGGCCGCGACCCTCAACCGGCCCGACCTGCACTTCGATCTTGTCCGGCCGGGCATCGCGATCTACGGTCTCAACCCCAACCCGGAACCCGAAGACCTGCGGCCGGTCATGACGTTCCGGTCGTCGGTCGTGCTCACCAAACGCATCCGGGCGGGCGAATCCGTCTCCTATGGACACACGTGGACCGCGGAGCGCGACACCACGCTGGCGCTCGTGCCCGCCGGGTATGCCGACGGTGTGCCGCGCACCCTGTCCGGCCGGATGGACGTGTGGCTGCACGGGAAACGCAGGCCCGTCGCCGGGCGCGTGTGCATGGACCAGCTCGTCGTCGACTGCGGGGACGACGAACCGCCGCTCGGCGCCGAAGTGATCCTGTTCGGTGACGGCGGCAAAGGTGAGCCGACCGCGCGAGAATGGGCCGACAAGATCGGCACGATCGACTACGAGATCGTGACCGGCATGTACCGGCCCCGGATCCGGCGAACCTACGTGGGGGAGGACGGCTGATGGTCTCCCGCCGCCTGCTCACCGTGCTCGGCGGCGCCGCGGCGCTGGTCACCGGCACCGCGGCGGCCACCATCGCGGTCACCGCCCAGCAACAGCGCCAGCGCGACCACCTGGTGGCCGAACCGCTGGGCACGCTCGACCCGGACCGCACGTCGACCGTCGCCGCCGACGACGGCACGCCGCTGTCGGTGTCCGAAATCGACCCGGCCGACGGCGGCGAACCCGAACTGACCGTCGTGGGCGTGCACGGGTTCGCCCTGTCGCAACTGAGCTGGCACTACCAGCGCCGCGACCTGGCCTCGCTCACGCTCCCGCGCGTCCGGCAGGTCTACTACGACCACCGCGGGCACGGCACGTCCGGCCCCGCGAGCGAGAAGGCCAGCACCATCGAGCAACTGGCCAAGGACCTCGACGCCGTGATCAGGGCCGTCGCCCCCGACGGGCCGGTCCTGCTGATGGGGCACTCCATGGGCGGCATGGTCGTGATGGAACTGGCCCAGCGGAACCCGCAGCTGTTCGCCGAGCGCGTCCGCGGTGTCGCGTTCATCGCCACCGCGGCGGGCGAGGTCGGCCGAAAGGGCCTGCCGCGCGGGTTGCTGTCCAAGTACAACCCGCTGACCCGTGGCGTCGGTGAGCTGGCGGGATGGCAGCCGGGGCTCGTCGAGTTCGTGCGCGCCGCGGGCGGGCAACTGACCCGGCAGGCCGTGCGGCTGCTCGCGTTCGGCTCCCGCGACGTCGACCCGAGGCTGGTCGACTTCATGCTCGACATGCTCGCCGTGACATCGGTGAAGGAACTCGTCGGCTTCGTCGGCACGCTGGGCAGCCACAACCGCTACGCCGCGCTGGCCGGTCTGAAACACGCCCACGTGCTGGTGGTCGGCGGAGACAGCGACCGGTTCACGCCGTACTCGCACGCGGAGCGGATCGCGGCCGAGCTGCCCGACGCGGAGCTGGTGCGGGTGCGCGGCGCCGGGCACATGGTGCAGCTCGAACAGCCCGAGGTGGTCGACAGCCACCTCATCGACCTGATACAGCGATGCGCGGGGGTGGCCGACGAGGGCCGCCCGCGCCGGATCTGGCGGTGGTTGAACCCATGATCGAGTTACCGACGGCCGAGGACACGGTGGCGTTCGGCGAGTCACTCGGACGCATGCTGCGCGCGGGCGACCTGGTGCTGCTCGCCGGGCCGCTCGGCGCGGGCAAAACCGTGCTGACGCGCGGGATCGCGGCGGGCCTCGGGGTGTCCGGGCGGGTCAGCTCACCCACGTTCGTGCTGGCGCGGGTGCATCCCGCGGGGGCACGCGGTGTGCCGCTGGTGCACGTCGACGCCTACCGGCTGGGCGGCGACCTGGCCCAGCTGGACGACCTGGACCTGGACACCGATCTCGAAGCGGCCGCGGTGGTCGTCGAATGGGGCGAGGGTTCGGCGGAGCGGTTGTCGTCCGACCACCTGGTGGTGCGCCTGGACCGGCGGCCCGACGACGTGCGGGAACTGACGCTGGAACCCCACGGCTCGTGGATCGGGCGCGTTCCGGAACTGGTGGGGTGATGGGCCGCGCGGTCGTCATCGAGGGGCCGGGCAAGCTGAGCGTCGCGCGGGCGGAACCCGAGGACCCCGGCCACGGCGAGGTCGTCGTGCGGATCGCGTGGTCGGGAATCTGCGGGTCGGACCGCGAACTGCTGGCCGGGACGCGGCCCGAGGGTTTCGTGCGGTACCCGGTGGTGCCGGGGCACGAGTGGTCCGGCACGGTCGTCGAGCTGGGGCCGGGCGCGGACCCCGAGCTGTTGGGCAAACCCGTGGTGGGTGAGGGTTTCCGCAACTGCGGCCGGTGCGCGCCGTGCCGCCGCGGCGACACCACCCTGTGCGTCGCCGAGTACGACGAGACGGGCTTCACCCAGCCCGGCGCGTGGGCCGACGAACTCCGGATCCCGGCGCGGCTGCTGCATGTGCTGCCCGACGGGGCCGACCTGCGCGCGGCGGCGCTGATCGAACCGGCGGCCTGCATGGCGGCGGCGACGCTGCAGGCCGCGGTCGTGCCCGGCGAACGGGTCGCGGTGATCGGCGGCGGCACGCTCGGCCTGTTGGCGACGCAGCTGCTCGCCGCGAGCGGACCGGCCGAGTTGCTGGTGGTCGACCCGCGGGCGTCGCGGGCCGCGCTCGCTTCGCGGTGCGGGGCCACCGGCTTCTGCACCCCGGGCGCGGCGCCCGGCGGGTTCGACGTGGTTGTCGAGGCCGCGGGCGCACCGGGCACCGGCCGCCAGGCGATCCGGATGGCCCGCCGCGGCGGCCGGGTCGTGCTCACCGGTCTGGCAGGCCGCGAAACGGAGCCGATCGCCCCCGCGGACCTGGTGACGGCCGCGGTGACCGTCTACACCGTGTTCGGTGCGCCGTCGCGGGCCTGGACGCACGCGGTGCGGGCCTTCGCGACCGGCCTGCTGGACCCGGCGCCGCTGATCACCCACGAGTTTCCGCTGGAGGACGCCGAACGGGCGCTGCAGATCATGGGCTTCCCCGAAGCCGAGGCGGGGAAGATCCTCCTGCACCCCTAGATGAGTGATTCCGTGAAGATCAGGTGAGGGGAGCCGCTGTGGGGGGTTGGGAGGAGGGTGTTCAAGATCAAACCGTGACGAAAGAACTGAACACCCTCCTGACCGCACTGTACGTGCTGATCGACGATCATGTGGTGCCACCCAGGGTCGGTCGTGGTCGGCGACCGGAGCTCACCGACAGTGAGCTGATCACGCTGGCTGTTGCGCAGGTGCTGCAGCGTTTTGACAGCGAGCGCCGCTGGATCCGGCACATCCACGCCAATGCCGAATGGCGGTCGATGTTTCCCGCCATGTTGTCCCAGTCCGGCTACCACAAGCGGTTGAAAGCCGCGCACCCGTTGCTGTGCAAAGCAATCCTCATGCTGGCCACGTGTTGCCCGTCCTGGTTCGACGACCTGTGGATTACCGACGCCACCCCCGTGCCCTGCGGAAGGTCGCGGGAAACAGTGAAACGCTCCGACCTGGCCGGACACGCCAGCTATGGCTACTGCGCGTCACACTCTCGGTGGTACTGGGGACTGAAGCTCTACCTCGTGTGCACCGGCGACGGTATGCCGGTCATGTGGTGCCTGGCCAACCCCAAACTCGGTGAACGCGAGGTCCTGGCCACCCTGCTCGAGCACAACCACGCTCTCCTCCGCCAAGGTCAAGTTCTGCTGGCAGACAAAGGTTTCGCCGGCCAGAAATTCAAGCAACTGACCGAGACGATGGGCCTGGAGCTGCTGCGCCCGGACCGCAGAGACGAGACCTACCGCAACGGCAACCTCGGCGGCGTCCGCCAGCGCATCGAGTCGGTCAACCACACCCTCAAAGGCCAGCTCAACCTCGAAGCGCACGGTGGCCGCACCCCGGCCGGGGTGTTCACCCGCGTCGCACAACGCCTACTCGCCATGGCCACCGCAATCTGGCACAACTGGACCACCGGCCTGACCAGCAAACGATCACTCACCGCCTACGACCACTAACACCAACTTCACGGAATCAACCATCTAGACGATCCCGCGCGCGATGCCGAGGTCCACGAGGTCCTGTGGGCGCAGCTTCAGCTGGTTCGCGGTCGCCGGGACCTCCTCCGGCGGGCGTTTCAGGATCGATGCCGCCGCTTCCGGTGAGGTCACCGAGAAGTAGCTGTCCGGCGCCACCCACGTTCGTTCCGGGTGGGCGAAGGCCAGCGCGCCGCCGGAGCCACCCTCGCCGATCACCAGTGTCGTGACCGGCACTCGTGCGCCGGCCACCGCCGCGAACACTTCGGCGATCGCCGCGCCCGCGCCGGACCGTTCGGCCGCCGGGTCGTTCGCCGCGCCCGGCGTGTCGACCAGGGTGAGCACCGGGATTCCGAGCCGGTCGGCCAGCCGGATCAGCCGGGCCGCCATCCGGAAACCCGAGGGCAGCGTCGCGGTCCCGCACTGTGTCGCATACGCGACGGTCACGCCCGCGCGCATCCCGAACCCGCACCGCACACCGGAGTCCACGCCACCGCACCGGTCGCCGCTGATGTCCTCGCGCCAGTCGAAGTAGGCATCCAAATAGGACTCAGCGCGGGGGCGGGAAGCCGCGCGTGCGGCTTCCACCGCGGCCCATCCGTCGGCGGGCGGGTCCGCGGCGCCGAGGGCGGGAGGCGGTGGCGCGGGATGACCGTCCGCGCTGGTCAGCAGCGTGAGCCACCGGCCCAAGCGCTCCGGGAGGTCCTCGACGATCTGGTCCACGTGCCCGGACGCGAGCTGGGATTCCGCCGTGTACGCGGAGGCGTCCCCCTCCGGGCGCACCCGCGAGCCGGCGAATCCGACCTGGGCTCCGGGCAGTGCGAGTGTCACGTCCGCGCCCGCGCCGAGCGTCGCCCAGCCGCCGCCGGTCGTCGGGTCCCGGAGCACCGCGACCTGCGGCAATCCGGCCGCCCTGGTCAGCGCCGCCTGCCGCGCGATCCGCTGCAGCTGGGTCAGCGCCGCCATGCCCTCCTGCATCCGGCTGCCGCCGGTCGCGATCATCGACACGACCGGCGTCCGCAGTTCCCGCGCCCTGGCGAACGCCGCCTCGATCGCCTCACCGGTGCGCCGCCCCAGCGAACCGCCGAGGAATCCGAACTCGAAGGCGATCACGGTCGCCTCGACGTCACCGACCTTGCCGACCCCGCAGACCACGGACTCGTGTTCACCGGTGCGGGAAGCGGCCCGCGCCCGCGCGTCGTCGTAGCCGGGCCAGCCGATCGGACCGTCCACAGCGGACTCTTCGGGGTCCGGGGCGGGCAGTTCGGTGAACCCGTCGCACACGGAGCGGATCACCGCTCGGGCCGTTTCACGCATCCAGGGCCCGCTTCATCACCTTGCCCATGTCGTTGCGCGGCAACGCTTCCAGGAACCGCACGACCCGTGGACGCTTGTGCGGCGACAGCAGCCGAGCCACGTGATCGGCCAGTTCCTGCCCCGCGGGCGGCTCGCCGGAGGGCACGATCCACGCGACGATCCGCTCGCCGAGGTCCGGGTCCGGCTCACCGGTCACCGCCGCCTCGGACACACCGGGGTGCTCCAGCAACGCGTTCTCGATCTCCCCGGCGCCGATCTTGTAGCCGCCGCTCTTGATCAGGTCGGTGGCCTTGCGGCCGACGATCCGGTAGTAGCCGTCGGCGTCGCGCGTGGCCATGTCACCGGTGCGGAACCAGCCTGAGACCAGCACCTCCGCGGTCGCGTCCGGACGGTTCAGGTACTCGGTGAACAGGTTCGGGCCACGCACGTGGATCTCGCCGACCGTCTCGCCGTCGCTGACCTCGATCACCGCGCCCGACTCGTCGACCAGCCGCGCCTCGACCCCGCGCAGCGGCACCCCGACCGTGCCCGGTTTGCGTTCGCCGTCGGCCCGGACGCTGGTGTTCATCAGCGTCTCGCTCATGCCGTAGCGCTCCACGACCCGCTGCCCGGTCGCCGTCCGGATGCGCTCGTGGTCGTGCACCGGCAGCGCGGCCGACCCGGAAACCAGCAGCCGCGCCTTGCCCAGTGCCTCCGCCAGCTCGGGGTTGCCGCCCACCTCCTCCGCGATGCGGTGGTACATCGTGGGCACGCCGAACATCATCGTCGCCTCGGTGGACAGCTCGCGGGCGATGACGTCGGTGGAGAACTTCCCCGCGTGGTGCACGGTGCCGCCGCGGCGAAGCGGGCCGAGGATGCCGAGGATCAGACCGTGCACGTGGAACAGCGGCAGCGCGTGCACCAGCACGTCGTCCGCCGTCCACTGCCACGCGTCCTCCAGCGCGTCGAGCGTGGTCGAGATCGCGCGGCGGGGGAGGACGACGCCCTTGGGCGGGCCGGTGGTGCCCGACGTGTAGACGATCAGCGCCGGTGCCTCGTCGCCGGGCTCCTCGGGCAGATCGCCGGGGCTGCCGACGAGGGCGACCTGCTGGCGCGGCAGGGACGCCAGCCGCTCCGGCAACCGCGCACCGGGCTCGGACAGGACGAGCGACGGGGCGCTGTCGTTCACGATGTGGTCGAGTTCCCGCTCGCCGATCTTCGGGTTCACCGGCACCGCGGGCACGCCCGCCAGCAGTGCCGCGACCACGGCGACGCTCGTGTGGATGGTCGGCGTTGCCCATACGGCCACCCGGGTGGGTGACTGGGAGCGCAGTTCCCGGGCGAGGGAACCGGCGATCGCGCCCAGTTCGGCGTAGTCGAGCGAGACCTCGCCGAAGCGCAGCGCCTCCTTCTCGGGCGGCGCGGCCAGGGCCGGGAACATCCGTTCGGGCACGGGAACTCCTTACTTGTCAGCCGAAACCGGGCACGATGAGGACGAGCCAGACCACGGCGGGTACCACGGCGACCATGATGCCGCCGTAGACGAGCAGCTGCCGGAAGAACGAGTCGCGGTCGACTTCGCGTGCGTTGGCGAGCACGAGCGCGCCGTTGGTGGAGAATGGGCTGACGTCGACCACGGTCGCCGACACCGCGAGCGCGCAGATCATGCCGACCGGCCCGACGGTGCCCAGCGCGAGGAACGGCACCGCGAGCGGGATGAGCGCGCCCATGATCCCGACCGACGACGCGAACGCCGACACGATCGCGCCGATGTAGCACAGCAGGAGCGCGGCGAGCAGCGGCGCGCCGATGCCGCCGACGCCTTCGCCCGCCCACTCGATCGTGCCCATCTCCTGCAGGACGCCGACGTAGGTCAGCACACCGCAGATCAGCAGCACCGTCGGCCAGGTGACCTCGCTGACGGCCTTTTTGCTGGTCACGGGCCAGATCACGCTGAGCACGACGGCCAGGGTCATCGCGGTCAGACCGACGTCGAGGTCGAACACCAGTGTCGCGACGACGAGCACGACCAGGGCGGCGAGCGTCGCGATGCGGGCGGCGTTGAGGCGGATGCGCTCGGGTGCGCCGGTGCCGGGGGAGGCGGGCGGGGGTGGTGCGCCGCCGGTGCCCGCGGCGACGAGTTCGCGGTCCGCGGTCCCGGTGCGGATCACCTGCCGCTTGCGGAGCACCACGAACACGATGGCCGCGATGACCAGGTTGACGACGAAGCTGGCCAGGAAGAGCGTGATTTCGCTGCCGCCGAGGCGTTCGTTCGCGACGATGCCGTTGACGATCGTGCCGTAGACGCTGATCGGCGAGAACCCGCCGGCCTGCGCGCCGTGGACGACCATCGCGCCCATCAGCAGCGGGTGGATGCCGTACTGGGCGGCGAACCCGAGCGCGACGGGCGCCACGATGGCGACCGCGGCGGGGCTGACCGCGCCGATCGCGGTGAGCAGCGCGGTGATCGCGAAGGTGACCCAGGGGATCAGCGCGACGCGACCGCGGACGAGCCGGACGGCGGCGTCGACCAGCCAGTCCGTGGTGCCGTTGGCGCGGGCGATGGCGAACAGGAACGTGACACCGACGAGCACGACGAACAGGTCGCCGGGGAAGCCGGCGAAGATCTCGTCGGCGTCCATGTTCGCGGCCAGCGTGCCGACGCCGAACGCGGCCGCGAACGACAGCACGCCCATGTTGATCGAGCGGGTCGTCGCGATCACGAAGACGACCGCGAGGACGAGGATCGAGATCAGCTCAGCGGACATCGGAGAACTCCCGCCGTTGGGATTCAAGTGGCTGAGTGGCTGGACCACTTTGCGGCTCAGCCACTCAGCCTGTCAAGCCCCGGTACGCTCCGGGGTGTGTCCGACGCGCTGAGTCCGATGGCCCGTCCGCGCCTGTACGAGCAGGTCCTTGAGCGGATCCGGGCCTACGCCGCCGATGCCGGGCTGCGGGCGGGCGACCGGTTGCCCGCCGAGCGTGAGCTGGCGCAGCGGCTCGGGGTGAGCCGTGCGTCGGTCAAGCAGGCGATCGTGGTGCTGGCGGTGCAGGGTTTGGTCGAGACCCGGCACGGCGGTGGAACGTACCTGGTGCGGGACACCCTGGCTGCCGAACCGGTCGATCGACTGGTCGAGCGCCGTCGCCGCCTGCCGGACGTCCTCGACGCCCGCGAGGCGCTGGAGACGAAGCTGGCCGAACTGGCCGCCATGCGCCGCACCGACGATGATCTGGTGGCTCTGGAAGAGGCGCTGACCTTCATGGCGGCTGAGATCAGTGATGGCGAGTCCGGCATCGAGGGAGACCGCCGTTTTCACGCCGCCGTCACCGCCGCCGCCCACAGCGCCCTGCTGGCCGAGTTCATGGCCTCGATCGCCGACCAGATCACCGAAAGCCGCAACGAGTCACTCCGCCAGCCCGGACGTCCACCGCGCTCGCTGGACCAGCACATCCGCATCGCCGAGTCCATCCGCGACCGCAACCCGACCGCGGCCGCCACCGCCATGCGCGACCACCTCCGCACAGTCGCCGAGGTGCGCCTCCTCAGCTGGGACCCCAACCCCACCTGACCTTCCCGACCGGCAAACACGCCGCCGCGAGCGCCGCTCCGGTCGCCGTGTTTGCTCTTCCGGGCGCCGTGTTTGCCGCCCGCGCACACCCCGCGCGCCACAAACCCCACCCGGCAACGCAAGCCGCATGCGACCGCCCGAGACCTCCCCCGCCCCTCATCCCCAGCCCGCTTCAGTCGCTGCTCAGCGACTAAAACACTCCAACCGGAGGGGCGGGGGAGGTCGCACCCAACGCAACCACCTACCGGCCGCCAACGCGCCCAGCGCCCACCCGCCAAAGGTGACCCGCCCCGGCAGCCCCGGTCCGGCAGGCCCGACCCGGCCCGGCAGCCCCCACCCGACAGCCCGCCGAGCCCGAGCCCCATCCCCCGCCACCCCACTCCTCACGCGCAGCCCGCCAACCGCAGGTCACCACCCTGCCCGTACCCTGGAGAGTTGTGCTGGTACTGGCTCTGGACACGTCGACTCCCGCGGTGACCGCCGGGGTCGCCGAACTCGCCGCGGGCGTCACGGGCAACGGCGTCACCGTCCTCGCCGAGCGGGTCACTCTCGACGCGCGGGCGCATGGTGAACTGATCACGCCGCACGCGCTCGACGCGGCTCGTGAAGCAAACGTCGCGCTCACCGACATCGAAGCGATCGTCGTCGGCGCCGGGCCGGGGCCGTTCACCGGTCTGCGCGCCGGTCTGGCCACCGCCGCCGCTCTCGGGCACGCGCTCGGCGTTCCGGTCCACCCCGTCTGCAGCCTCGACGCGATCGCGCGGCAGGTCGACGTGGACGAGCCCTTCCACGTCGTCACCGATGCCCGTCGCCGCGAGGTGTACTGGGCCGCCTACGACGCCGACGGCAACCGCACCGATGGTCCACACGTGCAGCCGCCTGCGGAGCTCGCCGTCACCCTCGCCGCCGGTGACGGGGCCCGCGTCCACGCGGACAAGCTGAGCGCGAAAGTCGTCGAGCCCTACTACCCGGCCACCGCGGGTCTGGTCGATGCGGCGCGGGAAGAACTGCGAGCCAACGCCGAGCCCGCCCCGTTGACGCCGCTCTACCTGCGCCGCCCGGACGCCGTCGAGCCCGGCACGCGGAAGCGGGTGACCACGTCGTGAAGCTCGGCAAGCTGCGCCGCAAGGACATCCCGCGCTGCGTGGAGATCGAGAAGATGCTGTTCGCGGGCGACGACCCGTGGAGCGCCCGCGCGTTCCACAGCGAACTCGAAGCAGGCGGCTACTACGTCGGCGCGTACTCGCCCGAGGACGTCCTGATCGGCTACGCCGGGCTCGCGGTCGTCGGCGGCCGGGGGGACTACGAGGCGAGCATCCACACCATCGGCGTCGATCCGGGCTATCAGGGTCAGGGCATCGGCCGTGCGCTGCTGGAGGCCCTGCTCGCCCGCGCCGACGAGGTGCGCGCACCGGTCTTCCTCGAGGTGCGCACCGACAACGAGCGCGCGCAGGAGCTGTACCGGCGTCACGGTTTCACGCAGATCGGTCTGCGCAAGCGTTACTACCACCCGTCCGGCGCGGACGCGTACACGATGATGCGCCCGGCCGTCAGCGAGCAGGAGGTGGGCTGATGTCCCGCATCGTTCTCGGCATCGAAAGCTCCTGCGACGAGACCGGTGTCGGCCTCGTCCGCCTGCACGACGACGGCACGGTCGAACTCCTCGCCGACGAGGTCGCTTCGAGCGTCGAGCAGCACGCCCGCTTCGGCGGGGTCGTGCCCGAGGTCGCCAGCCGCGCCCACCTCGAAGCGATGGTGCCGACCGCCGAGCGCGCGTTCGCGAAAGCCGGCCTCGGTCTGTCCGATGTGGACGCCATCGCCGTGACGGCGGGGCCGGGTCTCGCCGGTGCGCTGCTGGTCGGCGTGTCGGCGGCGAAGGGCTACGCGGCGGCGCTGGACGTGCCGCTCTACGGCGTCAACCATCTGGCCGGGCACATCGCGGTCGACACCCTGCAGCACGGTCCGTTGCCGTCGCCGTGCCTGGCGCTGCTGGTGTCCGGCGGGCACACGCAGCTGCTGCGGGTGGACGACATCGCGGGGTCGATCACCGAGCTCGGCTCCACTGTGGACGACGCCGCCGGTGAGGCGTACGACAAGGTCGCGCGCGTGCTGGGCCTGCCATACCCGGGCGGCCCGCCGATCGACAAGGCCGCGAAGGAGGGCGACCCGTCGGCGATCGATTTCCCGCGTGGCATGACCGGTCCGCGTGACGCGAAGTACGACTTTTCGTTCTCCGGCCTGAAAACCGCGGTGGCGCGGTGGGTGGAGAACGCCGAGCGGCGCGGCGCGGAGATCCCGGTGAACGACGTGGCGGCGTCGTTCCAGGAGGCGGTGGCCGACGTGCTGACCGCGAAGGCGGTGCGCGCCGCGAAGGAGATGGGCATCGGGACGCTCGTGATCTCCGGCGGGGTGGCCGCGAACTCGCGTCTGTCGGGCCTGGCGCGTGAGCGGTGCGAAGCGGCGGGCATCGAACTGCGCGTCCCGCGGCCCCGGCTGTGCACCGACAACGGCGCGATGATCGCCGCGCTGGGCGCGCACCTGGTGGCGGCGGAGAAGAAGCCGTCGGCGCTGGACCTCTCCGCCAACCCCGCGCTCCCGGTGGGGATCGTCTCGCTGGAGGCGTGACCCACTCCCGCGCCGAGCGTGGGACTCGTGCGCGGGAGCGTGGGACTCGCGCGGTCAGGGGTGGGTGCGGGAGAGGGTCACATCGTCGAGCTTGACGTAGCCGAAGCGGTGCCCGAACTGGATCTGCACGTACTTCGTCTTCCCCCGCACCACGACGTGTGACGCCGGGTCGAAGGTCGTCGCCGAGAAGTACTCCGCCCGCACCGTCGGGCCTGCCGCGTACTTCTGGCCCGCGGGCATCGTGTACTGCAGCGGCACGATCTCCTGCGGCGTGATCCCCTCCGGGTACGCCTCGGCTTCGGGGTACGCCCGCCCGTACACCGGGATCGAGTCCAGGCCCGGCCGCGGCGTCACCACCTGGCCCAGCACCGGCACCGCCCCCGCCGAGCGGAACCAGCCCTGCTGCCCGAGGAACCACACCGCCGTCCAGTCACCGCGCACCTCGGCGACGGCGTAGCGCTGTCCGGTCGACACGCGGCTGCCCACGTCGGAGATCGCCACGGTCGACGGCCCGCCCTCGGGGTGCAGGCCGATGTCCGCGAGCAGGGGAGCGTCGTCGCGTGGTTCGGTGCGCAGGAACAACGCCGACGAGCCGCGGGCCGGGCACGCCGCGCCAGGATCCGCCGTGTCACAACCGGTGAAGCCGGTCGGGTTGGACGCGAAGTCCGGGTTGATCAGGACCATGCCGGTGGGCTGCCGCACCGGCCGCGCGTTCAGTGGCGCGCCCAGCAGGTCGAAGTAGTGCGCCCAGTCCCAGTACGGCGCCGGGTCCCAGTGCATGCCCGCGACGGTCGGCGGGGTGGTGCCGGGCACGTTGTCGTGGCCCACGATGTGCTCGCGGTCGAGCGGGATCCGGTACCGCGCGGCCAGGTAGCGCACCAGCCTCGCCGAGGTCCGGTACATCGCCTCCGTGTACCAGGTGCCCTGCGCCGCGAAACCCTCGTGCTCGACGCCGATCGACTTGGCGTTGACGTACCAGTTCCCGGCGTGCCAGCCGACGTCCTTGGTCAGCACGTGCTGCGCGACGTGCCCGTCGGTGGAGCGCAGCGTGTAGTGCCACGCCAGGTACGTCGGGTCCTGCACGAGACCGATCGCCGCGTCGTAGGTGCATTCGGTGTCGTGGATGACGATGTGCGTGATCTTCTGGTCGTGCGGGCGCTCGGCCTTGTCGTAGTTGCCGTAGTTGCCTTCGCCCAGGTCCTGGTACGGCGCGGGGATCCACTTGACGGCCAGCCCGGCGGGTGCCTCGGCCGCGCCCTCCTCGAGGGTCGCCAGTCCGAGCGCGCGCACCTGGTCCCGCTGCGGGGACACCGGCGTCGCGGCCAGCGTCACGGCCTGCCCGTCGTCGGTGGTCCGGCTCGCGCCCGCCCTGATCGTCGAGAACACCTCGTCGGCGAAGAACGTCGCGGTGCCGCTGTCGGGCGCGCCGCTGAACCGGGCGACGGCCCCGTACCAGGCCGCCGGTGAATCCGCGCGGACCCCGAGATCACGCTGGTAGTGGGCCAGGATCGCCGCGCCGCCACGGATGTTCTGCGCCGGGTCGGTGCGCAGCGTCTCGGCGTCCACCCCGGTCAGGGAGGCGGCAAGGTCGACGGTCTGCAGTGCGGACGACGTGTGCGGCGTCAGCACCCCGCGCGCGGAATCGCCGCGCGAGTCGGTGCCCTGGTCGTGGTGACTGCCCCCGCCCGCGACGGCACGCAGGTCCGTGAGGTGCAGGGGGCCGAACCCGGCGCCGGTGCTCGGCATGCCGCTGTGCGAGTCCCAGCGGGACTTGAGGTACGACACGCCGAGCAGCACGGGCTCGGGGACACCGAACTCCGCCGCGGCCGCTGCGAACGCGCGCTGCCGCGCTCCTGTCATGGCGGCCGCCGCGCCCGGTGCGGACACCACGGCGACCCCGGCGGTACCGGCGGCGAGCGCGCGAAGAGCGTTGCGGCGGGTGAACGGTGTCATACTGCCTCCCTCGGTGCAGCGAGAAAACTACACACTGTCAAGGAGGTAGGGAACTACCCTTCGTCGTGTCAGATCCGGTGCAGACTCGGGTCCCGGTCGGTGACCACGAAGCTCGCCGCGGTTTCGGCGGCCGCGCCGGGCTTGCTCACGTAGGGCAGGATCCGGTAGTCGGCTCGCAGCTCGTCCGCGGTGAACCGGGTGCGGATGTAGCCGCGCCGGTTCTTGTGGAACTTCACGTGCGGGTTCTCGTCCAGCACCGACTGGTACGGGTCGTCGTCGCCGTCGCGGCCGCTGGTCACCGAGGTCGTGATCAGCTCGACGCCCACCCCCTTCGAGTCCGGCCGCCCGTAGGTCTCCTTGACCTCCGACGCCCAGTGGCGGTGCACGTCGCCGGTGAGCACGACGCCGTTGCGGACTCCGGAATTGCCCATCGCCGAGGCGATGCGGTCGCGGTTGGCCTTGTAGCCGTCCCAGGCGTCCATGTTGTAGCCGAGCTGCGAACCGGCGGTGAAGTCGATCTCGGAGAAGACGACCTGCTGGCCGAGCACGTCCCAGCGTGCGCGACTGTTCCGGAAGCCGTCGACGAGCCACTTCTCCTGCTCCTGGCCGGTGATGGTCCGGTTGGGCGAAAGCCGCTCGTCGCAGCCGACCTTGACACCGTCGCCGCAGGCCTGGTCGTCGCGGTACTGCCGGGTGTCGAGCATGTGGAAGGTGGCCAGCTGGCCCCACTGGATGCGCCGGTAGAGCTGCATGTCGATGCCCCGCGGGCGGGCGTTGCGGCGCAGCGGCATGTTCTCGTAGTAAGCCTGGAACGCCACCGCGCGGCGGTCCAGGAACGCCGCGCCGGGTGTCTGCGACGACGCTTCCGGCACCTCGTCGGCCCAGTTGTTCTCGGTCTCGTGGTCGTCCCACACGACCAGCCACGGCGCGGTCGCGTGCGCGAGCTGGAGGTCGGGGTCGGTCTTGTACTGGGCGTGGCGGAGCCGGTAGTCGGCGAGCGTGACGGTTTCCGGTCCGGCCACGGTCCGCACGTCGGTGGCCTTGGCGGCGTACTCGTACTGGTAGTCGCCCAGGTGCAGGACGAGGTCCGGGTGGTCCTCGGCGAGGCGGCGGTAGGCGGTGAAGTAGCCCTCGCCGTAGTGCGAGCAGGACGCGAAGCACATGGTCAGCGGGCTCAGCTGCCACGGGGCGGGCGCGGTGCGGGTGAGGCCCACCGGCGAGATCTCGCGACCGGCGCGGAACCGGTAGTAGTACTCGGTGCCCGGTTCGAGACCGTCGGCCTCGACGTGCACGCTGTGCGCCTCCTCCGGCGCGGCCCACGTCTGTCCGGAGTGGACGATCCGGGTGAAGCGCTCGTCGCGGGAGATCTGCCACTGCACGGGCAGGGCCTTGCCCGGCATGCCGCCCATGCCGTCCTCGGCCAGCGGGTTCGCGGCCAGGCGGGTCCACAGGACGACGCCGTTCGGCAGCGGGTCGCCCGAGGCGACGCCGAGGGTGAAGACCTCGCCGGCTGGCGCGGAACCGGCGCCGGTCGAGGCCGAGGCCCGGGTGAGTCCGGCGCCCAGCGCGACCGCGGCGGCGCCGCCGATGAGAACCGATCGACGGGTGTGTTTCGGGGTGTCCGGCACGTGCACTCCTCGTGGTGGGAAGCCAGTGGGGCCCATCGACGGTGCCGGTCCGGGGCAAACGGGACGAACGCCATCAGGTGTCCGGAGGGTGAATTTCCCTCAGCGGAGTGGCTGCGGTGCGGGCCGGTTGTCGAACGCCTCCCGCGCCGACAGGATCTCGCCGACGTGCTCCTCGGCCCAGTCACCCAGCACGGTGAACATCTCCCCGACCTGCGCACCCAGTTCGGTGAGCGAGTACTCGACACGGGGTGGCACGGTGGGGTAGACGGCCCGGTCGACCAGGCCGTCGCGCTCCAGGGTCCGCAGGGTCTGGGTGAGCGACTTCTGCGTGATGCCTTCGAGCTGGCGGCGCAGCGCGTTGAACCGGACCGGGCCGGCGCTGCGGCGCAGTGCGGAGAGGACCAGCAGCGTCCACTTGTTGGCGAGCGCGTCGAGGACCGTGCGGGCCGGGCAGGCGCGGAGATAGGACTGGACGGTATCCATGAGGTACCTGGATATCAGGAAGGTGCCTTCTTCACAACGGATACCCGGGCGTTCCAGGATCTTCACCATGAAGGCTGTTGATGTCCGGGCCCTGGGCGGCCCTGAAGTTCTCGAACTCGTCGACGCGCCGGTGCCGGTGCCGGGGCCGGGCGAGGTGCTGGTGCGGGTGCACGCGGTGGGGATCAACGCGGCGGACTGGAAGCTGCGGGCCGGGGCGATCGACGGCCTTGGCGCCGAGCCGCCGTTCCGGCTCGGGCTGGACTTCTCGGGCGTGGTCGAGGAGACCGGCGCGGAGGTCTTCGGGCTGGTGATGTCGCGCTGGGGCGCGTATGCCGAGTACGTTGCCGTGCCGTCGGGGATGGTGGCGCCGAAGCCGGCCGAACTGGACCACGTCGAGGCGGCCGCGTTGCCGACGGCCGCGCTGACGGCTTCGCAGGCGCTGGCTGACGTGCGCTCGGGGCAGCGGGTGCTGATCCACGCCGCGGCGGGCGGGGTCGGGCACGTCGCCGTGCAGATCGCGAAGGCGCGGGGCGCGCACGTGATCGGCACCGCGCGGGCGGCCAACCACGACTTCCTGCGCGCACTGGGCGCCGATGAGCTGATCGACCACACGGCCGTGGACTTCACGACGACCGTGTCCGATGTGGACGTGGTGTTCGACCTGGTCGGCGGCGAGTACGGCCGGCGGTCGCTGGAGGCGCTGAAACCGGACGGCGTGCTGATCGACGCGCAGGGCAACGACGCCTCGGAGGACCCGCGCTACCGGCGCTTCTACGTCCAACCCTCGGGAGCGGACCTGGCCGGGGCCGCGCGGGGCATCCGGGTGCACGTCTCGCAGGTGCTGCCGCTTCAGGACGCGGTGAAGGCGCACGAGCTGGGCGAGAGCGGCCGGGTGCGCGGCAAGATCGTGCTGACGGTGTAGACGACGAACGGCCCGGGACCACTGCGCTGGAGTCCCGGGGCCGCTCGGCTCAAGGCCGGTTCAGCAGCTTCCGCAGCAGCCGCATCCGGGGCCACTGCACGAGCTGCAACAGCTGCAACCACCCATGGGATCACCATTCCTTCCAGTCGTGTCCGGGCCGTATCCCAACGTAGGGAGGCCGCGCCGGGGTCGACACCGCCCAACGAGTGAGATGGCCATATCACTACGTCACCACCTGTGATAGTTCAGCTTCTGCTGTACTGTTGTCTCTGTGCTGACCTGTGAGACGCGTGGTGCGGCGCTGGCCCGGCTGGGCCGCGCGCTGGCCGATCCCACCCGCTGCCGGATCCTGGTCGCCCTGCTGGACGGCGAGAACTACCCCGGCCGCCTGGCCGAGCGGCTGGGGCTGTCCCGGTCCAACGTGTCCAACCACCTCGCCTGCCTGCGGGGCTGCGGCCTCGTCGTCGCCACCTACGAGGGCAGGCAGGTGCGCTACGAGCTGGCGGACCCGCACCTGGAAAAGGCGCTGGGCGAACTGGTCCACGTGGTGCTGGCCGTGGAGACCGACGAGCCGTGCCTGAACGAGGTCGTGGCGGGATGACCGGGACGGTTCTGCCGGACAGGCGGGCGGTTCTCTCGCGACGCGTCCGGCTGTTGGTGGCGGCGACCATCACCTACAACGTGATCGAGGCGATCGTCGCGATCACGGCGGGTACCGTCGCCTCGTCGACGGCGCTGATCGGGTTCGGGCTCGACTCGGTGATCGAGGTGGCCTCCGCCGCGGCCGTGGCCTGGCAGTTCTCGGGCAGCGACCCCGAAGCGCGGGAGCGGACCGCGCTCAAGGTCATCGCGGTGTCGTTCTTCGCGCTCGCCGCCTACGTCACCGTCGAGTCGGTGCGCGGCCTGCTCGGCGCCGACCCGGCCGAACACTCCGGAGTGGGCATCGCGCTGGCCGCGGTGTCACTGGTGGTCATGCCGTTCCTGTCGCTCGCCCAGCGCCGCGCGGGCCGCGAACTCGGCTCGGCCAGCGCCGTCGCCGACTCGAAGCAGACGTTGCTGTGCACGTACCTGTCCGGCGTGCTGCTGGCGGGGCTCCTGCTGAACTCCCTGTTCGGCTGGTCCTGGGCCGACCCGGTGGTCGCACTGGTCATCGCGGCGGTCGCGGTGAAGGAGGGCAGGGAAGCCTGGCGCGGGGACGCCTGCTGTTGACTTCGATGCCGCCGGTCACGGCTCATGGTTCAGGCGCCGACCTTGCGCTCTTCCAGAACCTCGATGATGTTCCCCGCCGGGACCCATGCGTGTTTTCTGCCCGTCTTTTCCCGCATGAGCAGTCCGCGTTCTTCCTCGATCTTCGCCGACAGGTAGCCCTGCAGTTCGTCGATGGAACGCCTGATGATGTTCAGATGATAGAGATGGAAGTATGTCAGGTTGTTATTGTCTTGCTCGGTGTAGATGAAGCTCTGAGCGTATTGCGCACGAGCCTTATTCAAGATTTTCGAAACAGAGAGAAACTCCGTCAGCCAAAAGCCCTGGTGATGGCTTTGAGTACGGGAGGAAGATAACCTTCGCCCGTGTGACCGTTCGCGAAATCACACAACCCTGCATGCGCTCGGGAAGTGACTCCGCGAGTGGCGGGCGATGGAGGACCGTGTTCCCGTCGTCCCACACGGCGATCCGTTCTTCGTCCGGGCGTTGGAATCTTCCCGATGCGTCCGGATTTTCGAGCTTTCCGTCCGTGACGGCACGGTGAAGCTCGCGAATGGCGTCGAGAAGTCAGCTTTTTGTTGCGCAGTTCTCCGATGCGCTGCATCACGTGAAAGTTGTTGAGGATCATTCGTTCGCTGCGGGTCGCGGGGTTCCGCCCGCTTCGGATCATCTCTTTCGCAACGTGGCGCTCAGTGGACGCACCTTCGAGCTGGCCCGAAGTGATGGCCTCTTCGATGAGTGGGCTGACGAGGTAGCGATCGCGAGTTTCCGGGTTGGTGACCGGCTCTCTCATGCCGATGTGTCCGCTCGCGTTCTTCGTGATCTCCTTGGACATGCGCAGTACTTCGTCTGGCAACGCGTAACGAAACGGATTGCCGTCGACGTCGACCAGTGAAGTGTCTCGAAGAATGGAGTTCCTGCGCATGCGCCGTCCTGCGCGCTACGACTCCGGTGTCACCGTGAGCCGGAAGCTGGGTCGGCTCGGAGTTGCCGAGAGCCAGGTCCCGACCGATCAGGAGCGTCACCGATGCCCGAGCGTTCGCCCCGCATCCCCGGCGAACTCCGTGCCGACGTCGAAACGCTCTGGAACTACCACGACATGCACCACGAGCCGCGGCCCACCGACGTCGGGATCGGGCTGGGCAGCCACGACTCCGGCGTCGCCACCTGCGCCGCCGGGCTGTACCACCGGGGGATGTTCCCGCTCATCGTTTTCACCGGCGCGAACGCGCCCACGACGGTCGAGCGCTTCCCGCGGGGCGAAGCCGTCCACTACCGCGAAGAGGCGTTGCGGCTCGGCGTACCCGGCGAAGCGATCATGCTGGAGACCGAGGCAGGCAACACCGGGGACAACATCACCCTCACGCGGCGCCTCCTCGAAGAGCGGGACGTCCGGGTGCGGACCGTGACGCTGATCAGCCGCCCGTACCAGCAGCGCCGCGCCTACGCGACCTGCCGGAAACTGTGGCCCGAGGTCGACGTTCTCTGCGCATCCCGGCCGCAGCCGCTGGACGAGTACGTCGAGTCCATCGGAGATGTGGACCGGGTGATCACCATGCTGGTCGGCGACACCCAGCGAATCACGGTCTACGCGGAGCGTGGATTCGCGATCGACCAGCTCGTGCCCGAACCCGTGCGGGCAGCGTACGAGCGACTTCGCGCCGGTGGCTTCACCGGGCGGCTCGTCTGAAGCCCGCACGGAACAAAGACGCCGGTCAAGCCTCTTGACAACCCGTTTCGGCTGCTCTGGTGGACCCTCCTTGCGCGGCTGGCACTCTCGTGGCTAGAGTGCTAATCGAAGGCACCGCACACGCCCCGGCACCCGCGACGGCGGGGTGGTAGGCGCCGAAACACCAAACCTGCCAACGCTTTCGACGACCCGTGGAGGTCAACCCGGTGAGCGTGAACATCAAACCGCTCGAGGACAAGATCGTTGTCCAGACGAGCGAGGCCGAGGAGACGACCGCGTCCGGCCTCGTCATCCCCGACACCGCCAAGGAGAAGCCCCAGGAGGGCAAGGTTCTGGCCGTGGGCCCGGGCCGCGTCGACGACAAGGGCAACCGCGTCCCCGTCGACGTCAACGTCGGTGACGTCGTCATCTACTCGAAGTACGGCGGCACCGAGGTCAAGTACAACGGCGAGGACTACCTGATCCTGTCGGCCCGCGACGTGCTGGCTGTCGTCAACTGACAAACGGCGCTGCGGTGAACGCCCCGGGCCCCGCTGGAAAGCCGGGGACGGGGCGTTTCGCTGTCTGAGAGGACTTCCATGCCCAAGCAGATCAACTTCGACGAGGACGCTCGTCGGGCGCTCGAACGCGGCGTGAACAAGCTCGCCGACGCGGTCAAGGTCACCCTCGGCCCGCGCGGGCGTCACGTCGTGCTCGACAAGAAGTTCGGCGGGCCCACGATCACCCTCGACGGCGTCACCGTCGCGCGGGAGATCGACCTGGAGGACCCGTTCGAGAACCTGGGTGCCCAGCTCGCCAAGAACGTGGCCACCAAGACCAACGACGTCGCGGGCGACGGCACCACCACGGCCACCGTGCTGGCGCAGTCGCTGGTGAAGGTCGGCCTGCGCAACGTGGCCGCCGGTGCCAACCCGGCCGGTCTCGGCCGCGGCATCGAGGCCGCCGCGGAGAAGGTCATCGAGGTGCTCAAGGCCAAGGCCACCCCGGTCAAGGGTCGCGACAACATCGCCCAGGTCGGCACGGTCACCTCACGTGACGCGACCATCGGCGCCCTGCTCGGCGAGGCCGTCGAGCGGGTCGGTGAGGACGGCGTGATCACCGTGGAGGAGTCCTCCACGCTGGCCACCGAGCTCGAGATCACCGAGGGTGTGCAGTTCGACAAGGGCTACCTGTCGGCGCACTTCGCGACCAACCCGGAGGAGCAGCGGGCGATCCTGGAGAACGCCCACGTGCTGCTGCACCGCGAGAAGATCTCGGCGCTGGCCGACCTGCTCCCGGTGCTGGAGAAGGTCGCCGAGTCCAAGAAGCCGCTGCTGATCATCGCCGAGGACGTCGAGGGCGAGGCGCTGTCCACCCTGGTGGTCAACGCCCTGCGCAAGACCCTCGTCGCGGTCGCGGTGAAGGCCCCGTTCTTCGGCGACCGCCGCAAGGCGTTCCTCGACGACCTGGCCGTCGTCACCGGTGCGGAGGTCGTCTCCTCGGAGATCGGCCTCAAGCTGTCCGAGATCGGGCTCGACTCGCTGGGCACCGCCCGGCGCATCGAGATCACCAAGGACAACACGACGATCGTCGACGGGGCGGGCACCAAGGCCGACATCGACGCCCGCATCGCGCAGATCCGCAAGGAGATCGAGACCACCGACTCCGACTGGGACCGCGAGAAGCTGCAGGAGCGCCTGGCGAAGCTGGGCGGCGGCGTCGCGGTGATCAAGGTCGGCGCGGCCACCGAGACCGAGCTGAACGAGCGCAAGCACCGCATCGAGGACGCCGTGGCTTCGACCAAGGCGGCCGTCGAGGAGGGCATCGTGCCCGGCGGCGGCTCCGCGATCGTGCACGCGGTCAAGGAACTCGGCGCGCTGGAGGCCGAACTGTCCGGCGACGAGGCCGTGGGTGTGCGCATCGTGCGTGACGCCCTCACCGCGCCGCTGAACTGGATCGCCGCCAACGCCGGCCACGAGGGCGCGGTCGTCGTGTCCAAGGTGCAGGAGCTGGGCTGGGGCCACGGCTTCAACGCCGCCACCGGCGAGATCACCGACCTGCTGCAGGCCGGCATCGTCGACCCGGTGAAGGTCACCCGCTCCGCGGTCGCCAACGCGGCGTCCATCGCGCGTCTCGTCCTGACCACGGAAAGCACCGTGGTGGACAAGCCGGTCGAGGAGCCGGAGGACACCGGCCACGGCCACGGGCACGCGCACTGACGCGAACACCACGAAGAGAAGGGCTCTCGCACCGCGCGAGGGCCCTTCTCCGTTATCCGGATGCGTTCCGAAGGCGTGGTGGTGTGGGATCGGGGCATGGCGATCGAGGTGGACCGGCCCGGGCCCGGCGGCCTGGGTGAGGTTGTCGACGTGCTGCGGGAGTGGCAGCACGACGGGGCGCCGATGCAGTTGCATCCCGGTGACCTGGGCTGGTTCTGGCGAGCAGGCGCGGAGGCGACGGCCGCGGCGGTCCGCACCTGGAGGCGCGACGGGCGAATCGTCGCCATCGGCTTGCTGGACACTCCCGACCTGCTGCGGCTCACGCTCGCGCCGGACGTCGGGCGCGACGAGGATCTGGCGCGACGCCTGGCCGAAGACCTGCGTGAGCCGGAGCGCGGTGTGCTGCCGCAGGGGAAGGTGTTCGCCGAGACGCCACGGGGGACGCTGGTCAAAGACCTGCTGTTCGAGGACGGCTGGCACGCCGACGAGCCGTGGACGCCGCTGTGCCGCGGCCTCACCGAGCCGGTGGAAGACCCTGGCCTGCGGATCGAGGTGATCGGACCGGGGCACGCGCACGTGCGCACCGCGGTGCAGCGCGCCTCGTTCGACAAGTCGACTTTCTCGGACGAGCAGTGGCACGTGATGGCGGCCGGCGCGCCCTACGCCGACGCCCGTTGCCTGGTCGCCTACGACGACGAGGGCAACGCCGTGGCGGCGGCAACGGTGTGGTCGGCCGGACCGGGCAGGCCCGGCCTGCTCGAACCGATGGGCGTGCACCGGGAGCACCGGGGCCGCGGCCACGGCAGGGCGATCACCGTCGCCGCGGCGGCCGCGCTCCGGGAACTGGGCTCCTCGAGCGCGATCGTCTACACCCCGAGCTCCAACGTCGGTGCCGTCGCCACCTACCGGTCAGCCGGGTTCGAGCAGCGCCCGGAGATGCTGGACCAACGCCGCGATTAGTGGTGCGTTCCCCGATGTGGCATGGGGGAAGCGGTGGCTCAGGCGTTCACGCCGCCGTCGACGGTGATGACCGAGCCGGTGATGAACGCCCCGGCCGGTCCGGCGACGTGCGCGACGGTCGCCGCCAGGTCCTCCGGCGCGGCGTGCCGTCCCACGGCCGACAGTGCGAGCGACTTCGCCGCCCGCGGCCCGTCGGCGGGGTTCATGTCCGTGTCCGTCGGCCCGGGCTGCACCACCACCGACGTGATCCCCCGCGACCCGAGGTCCCGTGCGAAGCCCCGGCTCATCCCCGCCACGGCGGCCTTCGTCGCCGCGTAGGCGCTCATTCCCGTGCCGGTCACGCGCTCGCCGAGCGTGCTGCCGAGATGCACCACCCGTCCGCCGGGCCGCAGGTGCCGGGCGGCGGCCTGCGTCGCGACGAACACCGCCCGCACGTTGACCGCCAGTATCCGGTCGAGGTCCGTCAGCGGCATCTCCTCGACGGTCCCGCGCGGAAACACCCCCGCGTTGTTGACCAGCACGTCGAGTCCGCCCAGTGCCTCCGCGGCCCGGTCCACGGCAGTGATCAGGGCGTCCGCGTCCGCGCTGTCCGCCCGCACGGCAAGCGCTTTCCGGCCCAGCCCTTCGATCGAGGCGACCACTTCGTCGGCACGCGAGACGGACCGTTCGTAAGTCACCGCGACGTCCGCGCCCTCCTCGGCCAGTTTCCGCGCGATCGCCGCGCCGATTCCCCTGCTGCCCCCGGTCACGAGCGCGACCTTGCCGTCCAGCGAGCCCATCGGCCCTCCGTTTCTGTAGTGATCGGCACAGAAATTAAGGCGACTTCTGTGCCGAGCGCTATAGAATGCGAACCATGTCACCACGCGGCCGCCCACGGGCCTTCGACCGGGACGCGGCTCTCGACCGGGCCATGTACGTCTTCTGGGAGCGCGGCTACGAGGGCACCTCACTGACCGACCTGACCACCGCGATGGGCATCGGCTCGCCCAGCCTGTACGCGGCTTTCGGCGGCAAGGAGGCGCTGTTCCGGGAGGCGGTCGAGCGCTACCGCGAGCGGTTCGGGCACGAGCCGCCGGACGGGGGAACGGCCAGGGAGGTCGTCGAGCACTGGTTGCGGGACACCGCCCGCGACTACGTCGGCGAGGGCAGGCCGCGCGGGTGCATGGTCGTGCTGGCCGCGCTCAACTGCACGGAACGGAACCACGGCGTCCGGGATTTCCTCGCGGCCACGCGGCGGAACAACCTTGTGGCACTCGATGCGCGATTGCGTGCCACGGCGGGGGATGAAGCCGATGTCGACGCGATCGTCCGGTTCTACGGCACCGTTCTGCACGGCTTGTCGATCGAGGCGCGGGATGGCGCGGAACCGGCGGATCTGGAGGCGGTCATCGACGCGGCGATGAGCGTGTGGCCGCGATTCGTGCGAAAAAAGACGGCGCCCGGGTGACGGGCGTTCTCCCGGGCGCCGTCCGTCATTCCTCTCCGGTCAGCCGCCGGAAAGGGTCAGCTGCGGTTTCCCGGTCCGGATGATGGTCTCCCGCTCCGCCTCCGACAGGCCGCCCCAGATCCCGTACGGCTCGTGGACCGCGAGCGCGTGCGCGCGGCACAGTCGCAGCACCGGACAGGACTGGCAAATCGCCTTCGCGCGCGCTTCCCGCCGTGCCCTCGCCGGCCCCCGCTCGCCGTCCGGGTGGAAGAAGGCGCCGCTGTCCATCCCCCGGCACGACCCCTGTAGCTGCCATTCCCAGATATCGGCATTGGGACCCGGGAGCCTCCGCGTGTCTGCCATCGTGACCGCCTCCGATTCGGTCGTGCCACCCCTGCTTTGTTGGCCGCGATTACTCCAAATGGCGCAACGGCGGTAACGTTAGAAGCGCGCCAATAGTTGTTCAAGGAAAACCAGGCGATTCAGCCGTTAGGTATCCCCCTGATGCGTGAGTTCAGCGCTCTAAACAGGGGAAATAACGAAACCGATTCAGGTTGCCCCGTTCGGGTGGTACCGGGATATTGGTTCGGGTGAGCCGTCCCAGGGGTGCCGAGCCGACGATGCCCGTGGCCGCCGTTGCCCGGCGGCTGGGTGTCGCGCCGTCGACCCTGCGGACCTGGGACCGCCGCTACGGCCTCGGGCCGAGCAGGCACACCGGTGGCAAGCACCGCCGCTACTGCGCCTCCGACATCGGGCGCCTCGAACTCATGCAGCGGGCCCTGCTTCGCGGGGCGTCCACCGCCGAAGCCGCCCGCTACGCGCTCCAGCAGATGCCGAAGTCCGACGGCGCCGCCCCGGAGACCCCGGCCCAGCCGCTCCCGCCACCGGCCGAGCACCTGACGGCCGCCCAGAACGGCGCCGCCGCCCGGCGGCTCCGCTCGGCCGCGGTCGCGCTCGACGGGCGGGCCGTGCAACAGACCCTCGACGACGCGATCGGCGGTGCCGGTGCCATCGACGCGTGGGACGGCGTGATCGCGCCGGTACTGGAGGCGTGCGGCGCGGGCTGGCCCGGCGCCCCGGCCGGGGTCGAGGTGCACGCGCTGCTGACCGAGTGCGTCCTGGCCGCGATCGTGCGGGCGACGCCGGTGCTCGACCACCCCCGCAACCAGCGTCCGGTCCTGCTCAGCCGGGTTCCCGGCGAGCAGGACCCGCTGCCGCTGCACGTGCTGGCCGCCGGACTGGCCGTCCGCCGGATCGGATCGCAGCTGTTCGGGCTGCCGTTGCCCGGACCCGCGCTGTCGGCCGCCGTCCGGCGCAGCTCGCCCGCGGCGGTCGTGCTGTGGTCCGAGCGCGCGGGCAACGCCGACCCCGCGCTCTTCCCCGAGGTGTCCCGCGGCGGGCTGCGCAGCCGCCTGTTCGCGGTCGGCGCGGGCTGGCGGTCCCCGATGCTGCCCGAGCGCGTCGAGCTGCTGTCCGGCCTGCGGACGGCGGCCGACCGCATCGAGTACGTCCTGGTGGGGAACTGACGTGCACGAGATCGACTTGCGACGAGCGGCCTTCGGTGACCAGCGGTCGCCGGACGTGCTCCCGGTGGCGGGTTCGCCCCGGCGGCGCCTGCTCGGCGCGATCGTCCTGGGCGCGCGTGGCCGGTACGCGGCCGCGGCGGCCCTGCTGGCCGGTCTCGTTCGCGACCGCGATCCGGTGGTCGCGTCGCTGGCGTTGAGCACCCGGGCCTCCCACTGCCGTCAACTCGGCGGTCACGGCGTCGCCCGCGGGCTCGATGGAGCCGCCCTCCGGCCGGCGTCCTCCGCGGGTCCGGGGGCCGATCCGGACGGGCTGGACGCCGGCGGCGCGCTCGCCGACGCGCTCCTCGGTCTCGCCGCGGACCACCTCGGCACCGGACGGCTCACCGCGTCGCGCCGGGTGCTGGAGCGGGCGGGCGAGGCCGCCGCCCGGAACTGGCGCACGCGGGTCCGGCTCGGCTGGGTCACCGCCGAACTCGCGCTCGCCTCGGGCGACGCCCCGGCGGCCACCGCGCCCGCCGAGGCGGCGCTGGAGAAGGCCACGGCCGCCGGCTCGGTCCGGCACGTCGTGAAGTCCCGGCTCGTGCTCGCCGCGGCGCTCGGCGCCGCCGGGCACAAGCGAAGAGCCGGGGATCTGGTGTCCGGTGCGCTGGCGACGGCGGAGGAGTACGACCTGTCCTCGTTGTCCTGGCCCGCCGGGCTCATCGCGGCCGATCTGCGGCCCGCCGACGCGGACCGGCACAGATCGAGAACGGCCGCGGTGTTACACGCAGTGTTACTAAGCTCTGACCCCGAGGGGAGGCGGCTCGCACGTGAATCACCGTGGGTACCGGTCTGACCCGGGGTCAGGGGCTCAGGACGGCCATACCGACATCCGGGCGAAGAGTTTCCAAAAAAAGCCACCGGATCGTGTCAAGGTACGGCCTCAAGCGTCCGATAGGGGATATGGAATGTCACCCGGCTGCAGGAAGGAACACCCGTGACGACGGTCTTGATCTGCGACGACCGACGCAGTGTCCGCGAAGGGCTCACCCGCGTGATGTCTGCTGTCCCCGGTGTCAGTCGCATCGACTGTGTAGCGCACGGTGACGAGTTGCTGGCCCGGTATTCGCGGCAGCCGGTCGACGTCGTGCTCGTCGGCACCCAGCGCGCGATGCCGGCCGGGGTGGAGGCGACTCGGCGGCTGGTGTCCGCCAACCCTCAGGCCAACGTGATCGTCTTCGGCGCTCCCGACGACGCCGGCAGCATCGCCGCCGCCATCGCCGGCGGGGCCCGCGGTTACCTGCGCTGGGACGCGTCCCGCCCGGAGCTCGTCGCCGCGCTCGCCCACACGCTCGCCAGCACTTCCGTGCCCGCGCCGCGCCAGCCGGCCGACCCCGGCGTCCAGCTCACCGAGCGCGAGCTGCAGGTGCTGCGGGGCATGAGCCAGGGCAAGAGCAACGGCCAGATCGGCCGCGAGCTGTACCTGTCCGAGGACACGGTCAAGACGCACGCCCGCCGTCTGTTCCGCAAGCTCGGTGTGCGGGACCGCGCGCAGGCGGTCGCACACGGCTTCCGCCGCGGACTCGTTTCCTGACGCGGTCGCGCGGGTTCGGCGAAAACTTTTCGCGTATCCGCGCGCCGCTTCGCTCATCGACACTCCCGCGGGCCGCATCCGTGCGATACTGGGCGGCCTCGGTCGTCCGTGACCGGGGCGCGTCACAGCCGACCGCGCATACGCGACACCGGTGTCGGCAGGTACCGTAGGTATCACCGGTGTGAGCGATGTGGGGATCGCCGCGCCGTTGATTTTGCACGCCTACACGTAACGCTGGGACTGTTGTCTGCGATGGCCACTGTGGGGGACGGGCTGGATGAGCCAGTCGCCGCCGCTGTCGAGGGGGATCCCCAGGCGGTCGAGCGGCTGCTGGCCGCTATCCGTCCCCTGGTGGTGCGGTACTGCCGTGCCAGGGTCGGACGACAGGAGAGGTCGTTCGCCTCGGCAGACGATGTGGCTCAGGAGGTGTGTCTCGCAGTGCTCACGGCGTTGCCCTCGTACCGTGACCAGGGGCGTCCTTTTCTGGCCTTCGTCTACGGCATCGCCCAGCACAAGGTGGCCGACGCGCACCGGGCCGCCGCGCGCAACCGGGCCGAACCCGTCGCCGAGCTCCCCGACGAGATCGAGAACGACATCGGGCCCGAACAGCGCGCACTGCAGGGGGAGTTGAACGAGCGCATGGCACAGCTGCTCCGGGTCCTGCCCGACAAGCAGCGCGAGATCGTGGTGCTGCGAGTGGTCGTGGGCCTGTCGGCCGAGGAGACCGCGGACGCGGTCGGCTCGACGCCGGGTGCCGTCCGTGTCGCCCAGCACCGCGCGCTGGCCCGGCTCCGCAAGGCGCTGGCGTCCGAGGAGGTGGCCTGAGTGACCGATCGCGAAGACGTCAGACAGGAGCTCGACGAGCTCGAGTTCGACCCCACCATGAGTTCGTCGCAGGCGGAGTTCGAGGCGGACCTCACCGCGATCCGCGCCGACGACGGTCTGCTCGACTCGCTCGGCGGATCCGATCCCGGCATCGCCGACGACCTCGGTGACCAGGAACTCAACGCGCTGCTGCTGTCCTGGCGACGGGACATCGACAGCGAACCGCTCGCCGAGCTGATCGACACCGACACCGCGGTCACCACCATCAAGACCGCCGCGCTGGCCCGCCGCCACGGGCAGCGGGCGCACCGCCGCCGCCTGCTCGTGCCCGTCGCCGCGGCCGCCGCCGTCCTCGCCATCGCCTTCACCGGCACCAGCATCGCCGCGCGCGACGCCCAGCCCGGCGACACGCTGTGGGGCCTGACCAAGGTCCTCTACGCCGACCACGCGCGGTCGGTCGAGGCCGCCTCCGCGGCCCGCATCGATCTGCAGCAGGCCAGCATCGCCCTGTCCCAGGGCCGCATCGCCGAGGCGCAGCAGGCGCTCGCCGAGGCCGCCGCGAAGCTGTCCCAGGTCACCGAGGAGGAGAACCTCAGCCAGCTGATGGCCGAGCACCAGCAGCTCGCCTCGATGCTGCCGGGTTCGACCACGAGGCCGCCGGACTCGTCGACCTCGCTGCCCACGTCGGCGGCGCCGCCGCAGACCAGCTCCACCAGGTTGCCGATCACGACCACGACCACGCCGCAACCGACCACGACGACGCCGACCCCGCCGTCGTCGAGCAGCTCGACCACGCCGACCCCGACCACCGAGAGCAGCACCACCCAGCCGCCCGGTGACGGCACGTCCGGCAGCACCATCCGGTACGACAACCCGGACGCGGGCACGGGCCAGCAGCCGGCGGGCGTCGGCTCGAACACGGGCACGAGCGGCAACTGATCCACACGTGCGAGGGCCCGGCCGGAGAACTTCCGGCCGGGCCCTTCGTCGTGCTGTGGTCAGTAGGCGTTTTCGGTGGCGGTGATGCCGTCGGCGAAGCCACGGCAGTAGTCCCAGCTCACGTAGTGGGCCGGATCGGGGTCGAAGGCGGGCTCGTGCGGGCGCATGCGCCCGTCCGCGAGCAACTGCTCGAGGCTCGCGCGCAGCAGATGCCAGTCGTGGAAGTGCGGCTGATCGCATTCGCCGCAGTCGACCACGATCCCGCGCACCCCGCGCGGCTCCAGCAGCGCCTGGTAGACCGCGAGGTCCGACAGGTCCGCGAGCAACTCGGCGCGCGCCTGCGCGTCCATCGGTTCGGCCAGCTCGTCGTCCCCGAAGCCGACCAGGTCCCGGGCGGGATCGTCCGGGTCGTCGGCGAACGGGTCGGGGGGCAACACTTCGTGCGGCACGCGTCGCACCGTACCCGCCCGACCGGGTCGCTTGTCCAGGGCCTTTCGATCCCGTCAAACAGGGGCGAGTTTCCCCGGTCACGTCTGGCGCCTGCCCGGGGCCCCTCCCGGCCACCGCCGGATACCATCGACGAGAGGTTCACCCGCCACCCCCAGGAAGGTCAGCCACCCACATGACGAGCGAGTTCGCCCCGGAAGACAAGTTCGCGATGCTCGGGCTGACCTTCGACGACGTGCTGCTGCTGCCCGCCGAATCCGACGTCGTCCCCAGCAGTGTGGACACCTCCAGCAGGCTGTCCCGGAACGTGACGCTGCGCGTCCCGCTGCTGTCCGCGGCCATGGACACCGTCACCGAAGCGCGTATGGCGATCTCCATGGCGCGCCAGGGCGGTATGGGTGTCCTGCACCGCAACCTGCCGATCGAGGAGCAGGCGGCGGCCGTCGAGGTCGTCAAGCGGTCCGAGGCGGGCATGGTCACCGATCCGGTCACCTGCTCGCCCGACGACACGCTCGCCGAGGTCGACGCCCTCTGCGCCCGCTTCCGCATCTCCGGCCTCCCGGTCACGGACGCGGCGGGCACGCTGGTCGGCATCATCACCAACCGGGACATGCGGTTCGAGCTGGACCACAGCCGCCCGGTCAGCGAGGTGATGACCAACGAGAACCTGATCACCGCGCAGGTCGGCGTCACGGCGGACGCGGCGCTGGGCCTGCTCCGCCGCCACAAGATCGAGAAGCTGCCGATCGTGGACGGCGCGGGCAAGCTGCGCGGGCTGATCACCGTCAAGGACTTCGTGAAGACCGAGCAGTACCCGACCGCGACGAAGGACCCGGACGGCCGTCTGGTCGTCGGTGCCGCGGTCGGTGTCGGCGCGGCCGGTCACCAGCGCGCGATGGCGCTCGCGGACGCGGGCGTGGACGTGCTGATGGTCGACACCGCGCACGGTCACTCGCGGGCGGTCGTCGACATGGTCGCCACGTTGAAGAAGGAGCTGGGCGACACGGTCGACGTCGTCGGCGGCAACGTCGCCACCCGCGCTGGCGCCCAGGCGCTGGTCGACGCGGGCGCGGACGCGGTCAAGGTCGGCGTCGGCCCGGGCTCGATCTGCACCACCCGCATCGTCGCCGGAGTCGGTGTGCCGCAGATCTCCGCGATCCACGAAGCGGACAAGGCGTGCCGCCCGGCCGGCGTGCCGGTGATCGGCGATGGCGGCATCCAGTACTCCGGTGACATCGCCAAGGCCATCACGGCGGGCGCGTCGACCGTGATGCTGGGCAGCCTGCTCGCGGGCACCGCCGAATCGCCGGGTGACCTGATCCTGGTCAACGGCAAGCAGTTCAAGACCTACCGCGGCATGGGGTCGCTGGGTGCGATGCAGTCGCGCGACGGGCGCAAGTCGTACTCGAAGGACCGTTACTCGCAGGACGACGTGCTGTCCGAGGACAAGCTGGTGCCGGAGGGCATCGAGGGCCGCATCGCCTTCCGCGGCCCGCTGGCCAACGTCGTGCACCAGCTCGTCGGTGGTCTGCGGTCCGGCATGGGGTACGCGGGCGCGGAGACCATCGCGCAGCTGCAGCAGGCGCAGCTCGTGCGGATCACGGCCGCGGGCCTCAAGGAGAGCCACCCGCACGACGTGACGATGACGGTCGAGGCGCCCAACTACACCTCGCGCTGACGACCCCCTGCGCACGTCACACCGATGGCCTAGCGACAATGAACCGTCACTACAGGCGGCGAGAAGGGACCTGACGTGCGCGATCTGGTCGAGATCGGCATGGGACGCACCGCGCGGCGGGCGTACGACCTCGATGACGTGGAAATCGTCCCGTCGCGGCGTACCCGGTCGTCGGCGGTGGTCTCCACGGCGTGGCAGATCGACGCCTACCGGTTCGACATCCCGCTGGTCACCCATCCGACGGATGCCGTGGTGTCACCGGAGACGGCGGTCGAGGTGGGCAAACTGGGCGGTCTGGGCGTGCTCAACGCGGAGGGCCTGTGGGCCCGGCACGCCAACGCGGAGCAGGCGCTGCTCCGCCTGGTGGACGCCGCCAAGGACGCCGACCGCACGGCGCTGGTGCGGACCCTGCAGGAGCTGCACTCCGCGCCGGTCCAGCCCGAGCTGCTCGCCGAGGCGATCCGCCGCGTGCGGGAGTCGGGGGTGACGGTCGCGGCGCGGGTCAGCCCGCAGCGCGCGGCCGAGCTGACGCCGCACCTGATCGCGGCCGGGGTCGAGATCCTCGTCGTGCAGGGCACCATCATCTCCGCGGAGCACGTCGCCCACGACGACGCCGATCCGCTGGACCTCAAGGACTTCATCGGTGGCCTGGACGTGCCGGTGATCGCCGGTGGCGTGTCGGACTACCGCACGGCGATGCACCTGATGCGCACCGGCGCGGCGGGTGTGATCGTCGGCCACGGGTACACGCCGGGCGTGACGAGCACCGACCGCGTGCTGGGCATCGGCGTGCCGATGGCGACCGCGATCATCGACGCGGCCGCGGCCCGGCGCGACTACCTGGACGAGACGGGCGGCCGGTACGTGCACGTTCTCGCCGACGGCGGGATCACCAGCTCGGGCGACATCGCGAAGGCCATCGCGTGCGGCGCCGACGCGACGGTCGTCGGCGCCCCGCTCGCCGCCGCGTCCGAGGCCCCCGGCCACGGCCTGTACTGGACCGCCGCGGCCGCGCACCCGAACCTGCCGCGTTCCCGGGTCGCCGCCGGGCCGGACGTCGAGGTGGACTTGAAGACCCTGCTGTTCGGGCCGTCCGCGGACGCGGAGGGGGCGGTGAACCTGTTCGGCGCCCTGCGCCGGGCGATGGCGAAGACCGGGTACTCCGACCTCAAGGAGTTCCAGCGCGTGGGGCTTTCGGTTCGCCGCTAGCCCAGCGGGCGTCGTCGTGGTTGCACAGGATGACGCCGACCACGTCGCGGTCGCGGTAGCGGGACCAGGTGGTGCTGCCACCCCCGAGGTGTGGGTGAGCAGGTGGTGGATGGCCGGCGCTCAGCCCAGCTCCGAACATGGCAGCACCACGGCGAACAACAGCTCCTCGCCGGGAGGTGGCACCGGCGCCACGATGATCGTCACGTCGTCGGGGCCGGGGACGATCGGTCCGGCGGCCGGGCCGTCCTCCTCGGCCACCAGCGGCGTCGGCTGGGGTGGGCGCACTGGCGCGGTGCACGAGGCCCGCGCCGCGGTCACCGAGTCCTGCCAGGACGGGCCGCCGGTGCGGACACCGGCGGCGCCCCAGTCGGTCAGCACCTGCGCGCCCAGGAACACCGCGACCGCCCCGCCGACGACCGCCCGTGGACGCACGCGGTCCAGCGCGGCGGCCACCGCGGTCCACACCAACAGCAGCGGGACGATCGTGTACCGGGAGCCGTTCAGCGAAAACCCGGCGCGGTCCAGGAAACCGTCCGTGCCACGCAGTCCGATCGACACCACCAGGTACAGCACCGAACACGCGAGCGCCACCACCACGACCTGCCGCGCCACCCGGTCCGCCCGCCACAGCACCACCGCCACCGCGAGCGCGGCCAGCACGCCGACGACCGCCACCAGACCCAGACCCAGCCGCTCGTACACCGGCCCCAGCAACCGGTCGCCGGTCACCGCGCTCAGCACCACCCGCAGCCCGTAGATCGAGGGCAGCTCGCCCCACACCGTGTCGCTCGTGCGGTAACCGGCCGCGCGGGTCAGGTGCACCCAGCCCTGCACGGCCAGCGCCACCGCCATCACCGCGGGCGCCACGCACGCCACCAGCCGCCGCGGTGACCGCACGATCCCGACGATCGCGGCGGGCAGCACCAGTGCGGTCAGCGGGTCGGAAAGCGCTGCCAGCGCCACCACCGCCGCCGAACCTGCCTGCCCGCCGATCGTGCGGGGCGGCGCCAGCAGCACCCAGAACGCGGCGTAGGCCAGGTACCAGTGCAGATCGTTGACCGCCGCGTTCACCTCGAACCCGGCCTGCGGCAGCAGCGGCACGATCGCGGTCACCAGCACCCGTGCCCACGGCGACCGCAGCACGTGCCCACTGCGGAACCACACCAGCAGCGAAATCGACGCCACCACCAGCGCCGCGCCCCCGGCCAGAGCCGCGGCCGCCCAGGAGACCGGCAGCGCGGCGACGGGCTGGACCACCAGTTTCGCGACCACCTGCAGGTACCCGGCGTGCGGCGTGAACAGGTTGTGCCACAACGAATGCCGCATCGCCTGGTTGAGGAAGACGCCGCCGTCCTCGGCCCACACGACGTCGAACGCGCGCAGTCCCGGGCCGCGCATGAGCTGCAGCCAGGTCGCGGCGAGGACCCAGGTGACGCCGGCCGCGACCGTCCCGGCCCGTGCCCGGTTCACCGTCTTCGCAGAACGCGGTCGGCGAGCGTCGCCGGGCGTTCGTCGAGCAGCTCGCGCAGCCGTTCGTTCTGCCGCCGCAGGTCGTCGGCCTGCGCCCGCAGATCGGCGGCCTCGGCGGTGCGGCGCTCGATGTCGCGCCGCTGCGAGGCGATCGTCTCGGCCATCGCATCGGCGTTCTCGGCGTGCGCCACCGCTTCGAACTGCATCTGCAGGACCCGCGTGTAGAGCGCGATCCGGTTGTTCTCCATGGTGGACAACAGCTTCGAGTCCCGGTACGGCGCGAGTGCTTCGAGCAGCGCCTGGTTCCGCGTCACGACACCGACGCCGAAGACCGCGGGGATCACCGCCAGCTGCCGCCCGCCGTCCGAAGCGGACAGCGCGTCCTCGACCGCGGTGAGCACGCCGTTGCGCTCGCCGCCGGCCTCCTGCGCGGCCGTGAACGCGCCGAGCCCGACGAAACCGGCCCGGCTCAACCCGTCGTGCCACACCGTCGGCCCCTCCGAGCTGGCCGGATGCCGGTCTTCGGGCGCGAGCAGGGACGGCAGGTAGTAGAGGTCCCGCCGCGACCACGGCCAGAGCACGTCGTGCAGCACGATCACCGCGTCCGGCGCGTTCGCCAGCACCCAGTCCATCTCGCCGCGGACGGTCGCGTAGTTGTGGTCACCGTCCACCACGTAGAGGTCGGCGACGGGCAGATCGGCGAGCACATCCGGTGAGCGTTCCTCGATCAGGTGCAGCGCGTCGTTCTCGGCCAGCGCGGCCCGCAACGCGTCGGTGGGCGCGGGGTCGATGCAGTACACCGCGGACGCGCCGAGTTCCGCGTAGATGCCGCTGACCTGCCCGGACTCGACGCCGACCTCGACCACCGTCGAGATCCGGTGGTGGGCATGGACGATCTCGAAGATCTCCCGGAACAGGGACAGCGAGTGCAGCAGCAGGGGCAGTTGCCGAGCCGCGCGAGCCTGGGCGTGCGGGTCTTCGCGGGTGCCGTAGTCGTTCACTTGCCGCTCCGCAGCTGCCGCATGGCTATCCGTGCCGCCGACGTCGCCAGGCCGACCGGGCCGCGGGCGCGGTACTCCTCGCGCACCCGGCTGGTCACCCGCGTCATCCGGGGCGCTGACGGCGGGTGAACCCCCAGCCCGGTCCGCGACTTCGGCAGCATCGCGAACGCGACGGTCACCTGGCCCGACGTCGCCGGTGCGCCCATCCGGGCCGAGACGGGGATCCAGATCGCCGACTCCGCCGCCTCGAACTCGAACAACGTTCCGCCCAGCCACCGGGTCGCGGCGTGGATCAGGCCGGCGAAGTCCTCGGGCTTGTCCCACCGCTCGACCCGCGGCACGGTCTGGCCGGGCAGCAGGGCCCGCACCTCGACCCAGTCGACGCGGACCAGCGCGGGGCGGCCCGGGATCGCGAGCGCCACGTCGGTGACGTCGGCGGCGCGGAAGTCCAGCCGCGCGAAGGACAGTCCGTTGTGGTTGATCCGGACCCGGCGGCGCGGCCCGTCGTGCCATTCGCCGTCGCCGGACCGCCAGCTCAGCCGCGTCTCGGCGGGGTCGCCGGACGGCTCGAACAGGTCCGCGTCCACCTGCCTTTCCGCGAGCGCGCGGGCACCCGCGGCCAGGTGGGTGTCCGAGGCGGCCAGCAGCGCGGGCCAGAACGCGTCGCGCATCTCCAGGTCGGCGAGGTCGCCGGGGGAGAGGTAGGGGATCGCGGGTACCAGGTCCTCCGGCACGACCCGGGTGACCAGCGCGGAGCCGAAGTTGTCCTCGTGCGCCCAGTTGCCGAACACCGCGGCCTCCTCCGCGGTGGGTGCCTTGAGCGCGGACACCAGGATGTTCGCCAGCCGGTGCCGCGCGCTGCCGGTCAGGTCGGGCCAGCCGGTGCCCGCGTAGCGGTTCCACTGGGCCTGGAACTCGCGGATGCCGTCCTGGACCGCACGGCGCTGCGCCAGCTGCGCCTCGCCGTCGGAGGCCGGGCCGAGCACGGGGGAACCGTCGTCGGCGAAGTCCAGCAGCGAGCCGCAGAAGTCGTTGACCGACTGCTCCAGCACCTCCGGGCTGCGGCTGATGGTGCGGGCGACCTCCGCGGGGTGCCCGCCCTGGCTGAGGTAGCCCTCGATGCGCAGCCCGGCGCGGAACACCCTGGTCGACCGGTCGTCGGTGGCGAGGTAGAAGCCCGCCGGACGGACGCCGGTGCCGGCCAGCTCGCAGACCTGGCCGAGGTAGTACTGGATGGTGCCGCCCCAGCCCAGGTCGACCAGCGCGGGCTCGGGCTCCTCCAGCATCCCCACGCGGCGCAGCTCCCGCACGACGCGCTCCCGGATGCGGGTCACCGTGACGGTCAGCTGGTTGCGCAGGTGGGCGGTCTCGGTGAGGACGTCGCTGACGAGATCGACCGTGCGGTCGTTGTCCAGCACCGTGTCGAGTAGCTCGGCCAGCGGCGGCACGTCGCCCGGACGCAGGTGCAGCGCCTGCAGCAGCTGGCGGACGGTGAGCGCGTAGCGCTGCCGGATGAACTCGCGCAGGGAACCGGGATCGGCCGGGTCGAGCGCGGCGATCGAGGTGACGTGCCGGGACAGCCACACCGGTCGTGCCTCGACGTCCCGGCCGCGGGCCTGTGCGGCGTTGTTGATCAGCGCGGAGAGCATCGTGCCCTCGCGCATCGGGCACCACAGCACGCGCGTGCCGGACTGGTGGGCCCGCAGCGCGACCCATTCGGCGAACCCGGTCAGCACCGGGCCGAGCACGGACGCGCCGTAACGCCAGGCGGTGCGGACCGGGATCTGGGCGCCCGGATCGGCCCGCTGGAGCGTCTTCGCGCGCAGGCTGGTGAGGCCGTAGTCGCCCTGTTCGGTGTCGAGGTGCTCAGCGACCGGGTCCGCCAGGCCGAGCGGCTCGCGCTCCCGGTCCAGCACGGCGCGGAACTGCTCGTCCAGCCGCTCGTAGTGGACCGTGCGGATGCCCAGGTCCCGCGGGACCTCGACGTCGGCGACCTCGTTGTCCCCGATGTGCACGACCTGCTCGGGGTTCAGGTCCAGCGCGTCCAGGACGATCTCCCACAGTCCGGATGCCTTGTCGAGGCCGTGCTGGTGCGAGCGGAAGATCCGGGCCCCGCGCAGCGCGCCGAGGCCGGGGCGGTCGAGCAGCTCGGCGAGGTGCTCCTCGGTGAAGTAGGTGTCGGACACCAGTACGGTCGGCACGTGGTGCTTCGCGGCCAGCTCCACGAGTTCGGCGATGTCGAGGTCGGGCACCGTGAATTCGCGCTCGCACAGCACCTCGGCGCGGACCAGTTCGGGCAGTTCGGCGTTGAAGATCCTCAGCGGCAGGTGCTGCCAGATGTCGGTCAGCGTCACCTCGGTGCCGAGCGTCTCCTCGTCTCTGCGTCTCGCCTCCTGTTCGGCGGCGATCCGCATCCGCCGGAACGCGGCGGGCGTGACCCAGTCCGGGCAGCGGCCGTCGCGGGCGAGCCGGGCGCCCAGCACGGCGAACAGGTCGGTCGGCCGCGGCGTGCGGCGCCACAGGATGGTGTCGAAGACATCCAGGGAAAGCGCCCCGCACGAACCGTCGGTGATCAGGCGACGGACCCGGGCGAGCGAGGGCGGTTGCGACAACGTCATCTCCCCAATTGATGTGATGTGATGTACAAGAAGAATCACTCTTATGGGGGAAATACGTTACGGGTCGTCGCGAGGTTGCCCGAACTGATCGGTAACTTACTACTGGTCAGAACCGTGGGACGGCGGTTACGCTTTACCTGTGACCACGCGTAACAGCAATGCCGCTGACTATGACGTCATCGTGGTCGGATCGGGGTTCGGCGGCAGTGTCGCCGCGCTCCGGCTGACCGAGAAGGGCTACCGGGTGGCCGTCATCGAGGCGGGCCGCCGGTTCGCCGACGACGAGTTCGCCAAGACGTCCTGGGATCTCAAGCGCTACCTGTGGGCGCCGGCGCTGGGCTGCTTCGGCATCCAGCGCATCCACCTGCTCCGCGACGTGATGATCCTCGCCGGAGCCGGGGTCGGCGGCGGATCGCTGGTCTACGCCAACACGCTCTACCGGCCGCTCAAGCCGTTCTACGCCGACCGCCAGTGGGCGCACATCACCGACTGGGAGTCCGAGCTCGCGCCCTACTACGACCAGGCGAGCCGCATGCTCGGGGTGGTCACGAACCCGACGGTGACGCCCTCGGACGAGGTCATGCAGAAGGTCGCCGCCGACATGGGCGTGGCCGGCAGCTACCACCCGACGCCGGTCGGGGTGTACTTCGGCAAGCCGGGTGAGCGGGTGGCCGACCCGTTCTTCGGCGGCGCCGGCCCGGAGCGGACGGGCTGCACCGAATGCGGCTCGTGCATGACCGGCTGCCGCGTCGGCGCGAAGAACACGCTGGTCAAGAACTACCTCTATCTCGCGGAGCAGGGCGGCGCGCAGGTCATCCCGCTCACCACGGTCACCGCGGTGCGCCCGCGTGGGGACGGTTCGTTCGAGGTCGACGTCCGCAAGACCGGCACGAAGTCGAAGAAGTTCCGCCGCACGCTGACCGCGGGGCAGGTCGTGCTCGCCGCGGGCACCTGGGGCACGCAGCGGCTGCTGCACGAGATGCGTGACCAGGGCGTGCTGCCGCGGCTGTCGCCGAAGTTCGGCGAGCTGACCCGCACCAACTCCGAAGCGCTCATCGGCTCGGGCCGCCCGTCGGTGGACCCCGAGCACGACTACAGCAGGGGCGTGGCGATCACGTCCTCGATCCACCCCGACGAGACCACCCACATCGAGCCGGTGCGCTACGGCAAGGGCAGCAACGCGATGAGCCTGCTGCAGACGATCGCCACCGACGGGTCGGCGCAGGCGCCGCGCTGGCTGCAGGCCGTGCGATTCCTCGCCAAACACCCGCTGCAGAGCGCGAAACTGCTCAACGGCTACCGGTGGAGCGAGCGGACGATCATCCTGCTGGTGATGCAGAGCCTGGACAACTCGATCACCACCTACACCAAGCGGGGACTGTTCGGGCGGCGGAAGTACACGTCCAAGCAGGGGCACGGCGAGCCGAACCCGTCGTTCATCCCGGCCGGGCACCAGGCCAACGAGCTGACCGCCAAGCACATGGACGGCATCGCGGGCGGCACCTGGGGCGAGATCTTCGACATCCCGCTCACCGCGCACTTCATCGGCGGCGCGCCGATCGGCACGAGCGACGCGGACGGCGTGATCGACCCCTACCACCGGGTGTTCAACTACCCCGGACTGTCCATCGTGGACGGCACGGCGATCTCGGCGAACCTCGGTGTGAACCCGTCGCTGACGATCACCGCGCAGGCCGAGCGGGCGTTCTCGTTCTGGCCCAACAAGGGCGAGGCCGACCAGCGGCCGGACCAGTCGAAGGGCTACCGGCGGATCAAGCCGGTCGCGCCGAAGACCCCGGCGGTCCCGTCCGACGCACCGGCCGCCCTCCGACTGCCCCTGGTGTCTACACGTCGATCCCGGCGAACACGGTGACCTGCTCCTCGGTGAGGTCGTGCATGGCGGCGAGCACGCCTTCGCGGCCCACCCCGGAGCCCTTCACGCCGCCGTAGGGCATCTGGTCGGCGCGGTAGGACGGCACGTCGCCGATGATCACGCCGCCGACCTCCAGTTCGGCGGAGGCGCGGAACGCGAGGCGGATGTCACGCGTGAACACCCCTGCCTGCAACCCGTAGGCGGAGGCGTTCACCGCGGCGAACGCCTCGTCGGCGTCGTCGACCACCGAAACGGCCAGCACCGGGCCGAAGATCTCCTCGGACCACGCCTTGGCGTCCGCGGGCACGCTGGTGAGCAGGGTGGGCTCGACGGTCGCGCCCTGGCGTGCGCCGCCCGCCAGCAGCTTGGCGCCACCGGCGACCGCTTCGTCGACCCAGGTGATGATCCGCTCGGCGGCCGCCTCGTCGACCACCGGGCCGACGTCCACGGATGCGTCGTACGGGTCACCGGTGCGCTGCGCGGCGATGGCCTCGGCGAGCGCGGGGACGAACTCGTCGGCCACCGTGCGCTCGACGATGACGCGCTGCACCGCGATGCACGACTGGCCCGCCTGGTAGTTGCCGAAGGTGGCGATGCGCCGCGCGGCGCCGGTCAGGTCCGTCCAGTCGCCCAGCACGACCGCGGCCGCGTTGCCGCCCAGTTCGAGCACGATGTGCTTGCGCGGGGCGGCTTCGGCCAGCGACCAGCCGACCGGTCCGGACCCGGTGAACGACACGACCGGCAGCCGCGGGTCCGCGACCAGCTTCGCGGTGTCCTCGTTGCCCAGCGGCAGCACCGAGAACGAGCCCTCGGGCAGGTCGGTCTCGGCCAGGATCTCGCCGAGGACCAGCGCGGACAGCGGGGTCCGCGGCGCCGGCTTGACGATGATCGGTGCCCCGGCGGCCAGCGCGGGCGCGACCTTGTGCGCGACCAGGTTCAGCGGGAAGTTGAACGGCGCGATGCCCAGGACGGGGCCGCGAGAGATCCGGCGCACCACGGCCAGGCGGTGTTCGCCCGCCGCGTCGGTGTCCAGGCGCTGCAGGTCACCGGAGAAGCGGCGGGCCTCCTCGGCGGCGATGCGGAAGACCGAAACGGCCCGCCGCACCTCGGCTTCGGCCCACTTCAACGGCTTGCCGTTCTCGGCGGTGATCAGCTCGGCCAGCTCCTCGGCGCGCGCGGCGAGCTGCCGTGAGGTGTGCTCCAGCGCGGCCGCCCGGACGTGGGCGGGCGACCTGCGCAGCCGGGGAGCGGCGGCGACCGCGGCGGCCACCGCGCGCTCGACCTGGTCCGGCCCCGGCACGGCGACGGTCGCCACCTCGCTGCCGTCGAACGGGTGATGCACGGTCAGGGTGGCGGTGCCCTGCTCCGCCCGGCCTGCGATCCAGGCCGGCCGCGGTTCCGGCGTGATGGTGTCCATGCCTGACAACTTAGAGCGCCTGACGGAGCGTGGTTTCACCGTCGGCGCCTGCTCCCCGATCGGGTTACTCCAACTCCACGATGTTCCGCAGCGCACCCAGCAGCGAGCCGACGCACATGTCGTGCAGCTGCTCGCGGGTGAACGACTCCGCGGTGAGCCATTCGATGCACAACGTGCGCACGAACACCAGCCAGCTCAGCACCACCGCGGAGACGGCGCCGCGCACCTCGTCCGGGATCCGGCCCGCGTCCAGCAGCCGTTCCCGCAGCACCGCCAGTTCGTCGTCGATGACCGCCTGCACCCCCCGGTCACCGGCGAGGGTCCGGTTGGCCGCGAGCACCGTGTTGCGGTTGGCCGCGAAGTAGTCGAAGTGGGCTTCCAGCGCCGCGGAGATCTGGCCGGGGATCGAGGCGTCCGGATCGAAGTGCGCCCGGCTCAGGAGGCTGTCGGCGGCCTGGCGGTAGACGGCGGCGAACAGGTCGCTCTTGGTGGGGAAGTAGCGGTAGAGCAGCGCCCGCGAGACGCCCGCCTCGTCGGCGACGTCCTCCATCAGGACCTCGTCGTAGGGCTTGGCCGAGAACAGGCGCGCGCCGGTGCTGACGAGTTCGGCGCGACGAGCAGCGGGATCGAGGCGACGGCGGGTCACGGGTGACACGCTACTGGACACGCGTCTAGTCTTAGTAGATACGCGTCTACTAAGGGAGCTGTCATGGCCCGGACTCTGAAATGGCTGATGCTGGCGATGGGCGTGGTGTGCGCGGCGATCGGGGTGTTCCACTTCGTCGGCGGCATCGCGTCGGTCCCCGGCGAAGGCGCGACGGGAGCCACCGTGGACAGCAGGGAACGCTTCTACGGCGCCTTGTTCTTCGGCTACGGCCTGCTGTGGATCTGGGCGGCGCGGCGGGTCCCGATCCCGGCGTCGGCCGTACGGTGGTTCGCGGGGATCTTCTGGCTCGGCGCCGCGGGACGGCTGGTGTCCCTGGCCGTGCACGGGCAGCCGCAGTGGTTCCAGCTGGTGCTGACCGTGATCGAGGTCCTGCTGCCGCCGGTGTTCCTGTGGCTCGCCCCGGCGGACGAGAAAGCCAGGGTGGCGGCGGAATAGCCGGCGCACCCGCCCGGTTGTACGGACTGGTCGGTGCGGTTCGTGTCCCCCGGGCCTCACACCTGCACCGTCAGGGAACACCGGTTCGCCCGGAGCCCTGTTCGGATATCTCGCCGAGAGGCGACCGCCGCGCCGGCCCCTCAACCTTCGAACAACCCCGTCCCGGGGCGCACGTGACCCAGCCCACCTGGGACGATGGAAGACACACGTCGTCCTGATGGAGGTCCGGTGTCCAATCCGAGCGGTCCGGTGCTCGTCGTCGACTTCGGCGCGCAGTACGCGCAGCTGATCGCCCGCCGCGTCCGCGAGGCCCAGGTCTACTCCGAGGTGGTGCCGCACACCGCGACGGTGGACGAGATCCTCGCGAAGAACCCCTCCGCGATCATCCTCTCCGGCGGCCCGTCCAGCGCCTACTCGCCGGACGCCCCGGGCATGGACCCGGAGCTGGCGAAGACCGGCGTCCCCGTGTTCGGTATCTGCTACGGCTTCCACGTTCTCGCTCAGGCGCTCGGCGGCACCGTCGAGGCGACCGGTGCCCGCGAGTACGGCCGCACGGACCTCCGGCTCTGCGATGACGGCGGCATTCTGCACCGCGAGCTGCCCGAGCGGCACCAGGTCTGGATGAGCCACGGCGACAGCGTCACGAAGCCGCCGGCCGGCGCCAAGGTCACCGCGACGTCCGAGGGCGCGCCGGTCGCCGCGTACGAGAACCCCGAGGACCGGATCGCCGGCGTTCAGTACCACCCCGAGGTGCTGCACTCGCCGCACGGCCAGGAGGTGCTGCGCCGCTTCCTGCACGACATCGCCGGCCTCAAACCGCAGTGGACCACCGCCTCCATCGTCGAGGACCAGATCGCCCGCATCCGCGAGCAAATCGGCGAGGACGGCCGCGCGATCTGCGCCCTGTCCGGCGGCGTCGACTCCGCCGTCGCGGCCGCGCTCGTCCAGCGCGCCATCGGCGAGCGGCTGACCTGCGTGTTCGTCGACCACGGGCTGCTGCGCCGCGGTGAGCGCACCCAGGTCGAGCGCGACTTCGTCGCCGCCACCGGCGTCAAGCTGGTCACCGTCGACGCCCGCGAGCGCTTCCTCGACGCCCTCGCCGGCGTCACCGATCCGGAGCAGAAGCGCAAGATCATCGGCCGTGAGTTCATCCGCGTGTTCGAGCAGGCCGAGCGCGACCTCAAGGCCGAGGGCGACTACCGCTTCCTCGTGCAGGGGACGCTGTACCCGGACGTCGTCGAATCCGGCGGCGGCACCGGCGCGGCCAACATCAAGAGCCACCACAACGTCGGCGGCCTGCCCGAGGACCTGCAGTTCGAGCTGGTCGAGCCGCTGCGGCTGCTGTTCAAGGACGAGGTCCGCCGGGTCGGACTGGAGCTGGGCCTGCCGGAGACGATCGTGCACCGGCAGCCGTTCCCCGGTCCCGGCCTGGGCATCCGCATCATCGGCGAGGTCACCGCGGACCGGCTGGAGACACTGCGCGCGGCCGACGCCATCGCCCGCGAGGAGCTGACCACGGCCGGGCTGGACCGCGACATCTGGCAGTGCCCGGTGGTGCTGCTCGCGGACGTCCGCAGCGTCGGCGTCCAGGGCGACGGCCGCACCTACGGTCACCCGGTCGTGCTGCGCCCGGTGTCCAGCGAGGACGCCATGACCGCCGACTGGACCCGCCTGCCCTACGAGGTGCTGGAACGCATCTCCACCCGCATCACCAACGAGGTAGCCGAGGTCAACCGGGTCGTGCTGGACGTGACCAGCAAGCCGCCGGGCACCATCGAGTGGGAGTGAACCGAAATCTGGGGGCGATGTGCTGCTGTGGGGGTTCGTGCTGTTCGCCGTGGCGGGTTTCGTGTACCGGCGAGCGCGCGTGGCGGGCGCCAGGGTGAAGTCGATGGCGGGCACCCCGACGCTGCCGATCGGACAGCTCGAGGAGATGCGCCGCCAGGTCGTCCGGCCGCACGCCGAGGGCGGCTTCCGCCGCGTCACCGAGGTGGTCGGTGTGGCCCAGCCCGGGCCCGGCGGTCCGCTGATCTCGGAACTCGGCAAGATCCCGTGTGTCTGGTACAGCTACCGGATCCGACGGCGCTCGTACTACCACAACCACCACGGTGACCGCCACAAACGCTGGGAAACCGTCGCCGAGGGTTCGTCGTCGGAGGTTTTCCCGCTCACCGACCGGTGGGGCTGGACCATCGGCGTCCTTCCGGCGGGTGCCCGCGTGGAGGGCGTCGACCAGCCTGTCGACCGGTATGAGCGCGACTTCCGTCCCGAGCCGGTCGAGGTCTTCGGCGTCCGGCTGCCCTCCCGCCGCGGAACGCTCGGCTTCCAGTACGAGGAGCGGGTCATCCGGCCCGGCACGTGGCTGTACGTCCTGGGCGAGGCGCGCGACGTGGACGGCCCGCTGACCATCGCGCGGCCCGAGGACGGCCGTGATTTCGTCATCGCCGCCAAGCCGGAGGGCGAGTTGCGCGCGAAGGACACCACCCGGTACCGCCTGCTCCTGACCGGCGCGATCGCGGCGCTGGTCAGTGGCCTCGCGTGCCTGGTCGCCGGGTTCTGGCTCTTCTGAGCACGAAAAAGGGAGCCGAGCATCGCGGCTCCCTCCGTCGTTCGGCCTGGTCCCCGGTTCAGTCCCGCCTGCCCCCTCGCATCGAGGCTCCCAGCATCAGGATCCCGACGAACACCGCACCCCCGGCCAGCACCCATTTCAGGTCGAACGAGGGCAGCCAGCTGGAGCCGTCGCTGAGCACGTAGCCCGAGACCAGCAGCGTCGCGATACCGAGGACGAGGGTGAAGACGTCCACCCCGCGTCGCCGGGGCTCCGGCTGCACCTGGGTCGTTTCCCCGTCGTAGCTGTACGGGTTCTCCTGCTCAGCCACGGTTCACCTCCACGGTTCCCACGCCCTGGTCGATCTTCACGGTGAGCTGCAGCCCGCCCACGCCGTCGGGACCGTAGTCGACCCCGGTGGTCGGCCCCGTCCCGACACCGCTGGTCCCGCGGCCAAGGCACTGCACGTCACCGGCGTGCGACTCGCACGAATAGGTCACGTCCGCCGTCTCCGGCACCAGCACCGTGGTGTCACCGGCGCCGACGTGGATCTCCGTCGCCACCGGCACGTCCGCGGGCAGCTGGGTGAGGTCCAGATCCACCGTTCCCGCCGTGCGCTCGTAGGTCGGCTGGACCTCGGCCGCGGTCAGCGGCGTCGCCCGCAGATCGCCCAGCCCGCCCGAGTAGTCGTTGACCGGCAGCGTCGTGAGCGCCACGCCGATGATGGACAGCGGCACCGCGAGGATGGCCAGCTTGCGGCCGCCACCGGCGAACGCGCCCGCCACCATGCCCACGCCCAGCACACCGAGGACGAGTCCGATGACGTGCTGCGCCGAGAACCAGGTGTGGCCGTCCGAGGCGATCGCCGCACCGATGCCGCCGACCAGCAGCGCGACCCCGAGGGTGGCGATCCCGATCTTGCTCTTGCGCCGCGGCGCCGACGGCGGGGACGGAGGCGGTGGCGGGGCCGGAGCGGGCTGCGGATCCGGCAGGTCCCACGCCATCGGGTCCGCGCCGAGCGGGTCCCATCCGGACTCGCTCTTCTCCGCTGTGCCCGGCGCGCTCATCGAGAACGCGGCGGGTCCCACGTCGGTGACCGCGCGGACCGTCGGCGCCGGCCGGTTCAGGTGACCGCGACTGCGGTGCAGCAGGTACAGCGCGGTGACCATCATGGCCGCCCCGATGACGCCGCCCCCGTCGAACCAGCCGCCCGCGAACGCCCAGCTGGACAGCGGGAAGAACAGGATGCCCAGCGCGATCGTCAGTGGCTTCGACAACGAGCTGCGGCCCCTGCCGAACAGCGCCTCGACCGGCGACACCTCGTCGCCCTCCGCGGCGAAGACCAGCCAGCACAGCACGTACAGCGAGAGGCCGACGCCACCGAACACGGTGGCGGTCACGAACGCGACCCGCACGACCACCGGGTCGATGCCGTACCGGTTGCCGATGGCCGCCGCGACACCGCCGATCTTGCCGCCACGGGCGGGACGCCGCGGGCGACTGGCCCAGAAGTCCTTCACGGTCTCTTCGAACCCGCCCAGGCCTTGCGGTTTCGGAGCCTCTGCCGTGTCGTTCATGGTGACCAGCATGCGGGAGCGCGGCGGTCGGCACATCGGGGAACGACCCTGAGGTTTCGCGGACCGAGAACCCGGGGGTTTTCCCTGATGAATCGTGCTTGCGGGCATGTGACCATGGCAGAACCATGGATCACGTGCAGGAGAAACCCCGGACCGAGACCGGCATGCCGATGCCACGCCCGGCGGGCGAGGGCGCGGTGGTGCCTGCCACCGGGAGCGCGCTGACGGAGGCCGAAGAGCGGCCCAGGATGTACCGGCGGCGGTCGAGCCGCGTGGTGGCGGGTGTCGCTTCCGGTCTGGCCGACCACCTCGGTGTCAACGTGCTGTGGGTGCGGGCCGTCTTCGCGGTGCTCGCCGCGTTCGGCGGCGCCGGGCCGGTCGCCTACGGGCTGCTGTGGGTGTTCGTGCCGCAGCGGCGCCGCGAGGAGACCGAGGCGCCTGCCACGCCGAAGGAGAAGCAGCAGGCGGTCGGTCTGCTCATCCTCGGGGTCGGCCTGCTGGTGGCCGGGGGCGCCATCACGGGGGCGATCAACGGGTGGGTCGCGGTGCCGCTGGCGCTGGCGCTGATCGGTGCGGCGGTCGTCTGGCGGGAGGCCGACGAGTCGCAGCGACGGCGCTGGCGCGACGGGGCGCGCTCCGGTGTCGCGGGCATGGTGCTCGGCGGCGGGGGATGGTCGGCCGCGGTCCGGATCCTCGCGGGCGTCGCGCTGGTCATCACCGGGATCGGTGTCGTCGTGCTGCGCTCCGGTTCGCTCGATCAGGTGCAGTTCGCGCTGCTCGCGGTGCTGGCGACGCTGGTCGGGGTGGCCGTGCTGACGGTGCCGTTCTGGTTGCGGATGGTGCGTGACCTGGGGGAGGAGCGGCGCGCCCGGATCCGCACGGAGGAGCGCGCGGAGATCGCCGCGCACCTGCACGACTCGGTGCTGCAGACACTCGCGTTGATCCAGAAGCAGTCGGAGGCGCCGAAGGAGGTGGCCCGCCTCGCGCGCAGCCAGGAGCGCGAACTGCGGGGCTGGCTGTACGGACCGTCCGGCTACGGGACGCCCAGGAACGAGACCGCGCGCGGGCGGTTCTCCGAAGCGATCGCGGGCGCATGCGGCGAGGTCGAGGACACCTTCGCGATCTCGGTGTCGCAGGTCGTGGTCGGGGACGCGGAACTGGACGACAGGCTCACGGCCCTGGTCCTGGCGGCGAGGGAGGCGATGGTCAACGCGGCCAAGCACGCCGGCGTGGACGAGGTGAGCGTGTACGCCGAGGTGGAACCCACCGCGGTCACCGTGTTCGTGCGGGACCGGGGCAAGGGTTTCGACCCGGACAGCGTGTCGGAGGACCGGCATGGCCTCGCGGACTCGATCCGGGGGAGGATGGAACGCAACGGGGGCACGACCCGGCTGCGCACGGCGCCGGGGGACGGCACCGAAGTGCAGCTGGAGATGCCGGTCAAGGCCGATTCTGGAGGAACACGGTGACGGAGACAGCACAGGAGAAGGCCCCGATCAGCGTGTTCCTGGTGGACGACCACGCGTTGTTCCGGGCCGGGGTGCGCACGGAGCTGGACTCGATCACCGACGAGGTGCGGGTGGTCGGCGAGGCCGGTTCGGTCGCGGAGGCGGTCGCCGGGATCGCGCGCACCAAGCCGCAGGTCGTGCTGCTGGATGTGCACATGCCCGACGGCGGGGGCGCCGAGGTGCTGCGCCGGGCCCGCACCGAGCTGCCGGACGTGGTGTTCCTGGCGTTGTCGGTGTCGGACGCGGCGGAGGACGTCATCGCGGTCATCCGGGCGGGCGCGCGCGGCTACGTCACGAAGACGATCTCGTCGAAGGAACTGGTACGGGCCATCGCGCGCGTGTCCGACGGCGACGCGGTGTTCTCGCCGCGACTGGCCGGTTTCGTGCTGGACGCGTTCGCCGACCGGCCCGGTTCGGCGCCGATCAGCGACCCGGAGCTGGACCTGCTGACCCCGCGCGAGCGGGACGTCCTGCGCCTGCTCGCCCGCGGATACGCCTACAAGGAGATCGCGTCGGAGCTGTTCATCTCGGTGAAGACGGTCGAGACGCACGTGTCCAGCGTGCTGCGCAAGACCCAGCTGTCCAACCGCTACGAGTTGTCGAGGTGGGCCTCGGACCGACGGCTCGTGTGAGGTCCGGTGGCCGCCCTGGTTTTTGGGCGGACTGGTGGCCGGGTTGCGTTGCCGGACGGCGAATCGGCTGTCACGGTCGCGCCAACTCGCTGCCGGGAACAGCAAACAGGCCGCACGCCGCGCCGGAACTCACAGGAACAGCAGCTGCGAAACCCCGATCCCGATCGCCGCGGCGACGAGGACGGCCATCGTCGCCAGGATCAACTGCCGCACCCGCACCGGGGAGAGCTTGACGACCGGCTGCTTCGGCGGCGGGGGTGGCGGCTGCTGCGGGCGGAACGCGGGCACCGTCGGCAGCGCGGGCGCGGTCGGCGGGATGAAAGCGGTCTGGCGGCCCTGCGTGATCGCCTGGAACGAGGTGATGCTGTCGGACAGCGTGGGGCGGCTCAGCGGGTCCTCGCGCAGCAGCTTCATCAGCGCGGGGGCCAGCACACCGGCCTTCTCGGGCTGACGGAGCGGACCGTTGCCGTGATCGCCGAACGGGGGCACGCCCTCGACCGCCGTGTAGAGCGTGGCGCCGAGCGAGAACGCGTCGGTGGCGGGGGCGGCCGCGGCGCCGCGGGACAGTTCGGGCGCGCGGTAGGCGGGGTTGAAGCCGGCGCCGGTGAAACCGATGTCGGTCACCTTGACGCCGCCGTCGTCCGCGAGCAGCACGTTGCCCGGCTCCAGGCCGCGGTGCACGACCCCGGCGCGGTGCGCGGCGGCCAGCGCCGAAGCGAGCTGGATGCCCAGGAACGCGGTCTGGTCCGGCGTCAGCGTGCCGTGGTCGCCGAGGAAGTCCGCCATGTTCCGGGACGGCACGTACTCCATGACCAGCCACGGGTCCTGCCCGTCGAGGAGCACGTCGTACACGCCGATCGCGCAGTTGTGCTGGATCCCCGTCGCCGCGCGGCCCTCCGCCAGCGCGGTCGCGACCGACTGCTCGCTGTGCCCCGGCGCGACCGGCATCCGCTTCGCGGCCACCGTGCGGTTCAGTTGCGTGTCGTACGCCAGCCAGACGATTCCGGCCCGGCCGCGACCGATCGGCTGATCCAGCCGGTACCGGCCGCCGACGAGTGCGCCCTCAGTACCCACTACACCCTCTCGTTTCCGCCAGTCGCCTCAGCCGTTGGCCCCGGTGGTCGGAGTGCTGCTCGGGGTGTCGGACGGTTTTGACGGCGACGTCGTCTTCGTCGGGCTCGAAGTCGGACTGCTGCTCGACGACGGCTCGTCATCCGACGTCTTCGGCGTGCTGCGCTTCGACGAGCGCGACGAGGTCGGCTCGTCGTTGTCGCTCGACTTGGTGGCGCTCGCCGTGGGACTCTCCGTCGTGGTCACGACCGACGAGGTGGTGGCGGGCGGCGGGACCACGGGCGGGTTGGTCTCCGTCGTGTTCTGGGTGTTGTTGCCGGCCGGGCTGAACAGCCAGATGCCGAGCGCCACCAGACCGGCCACCACGACCGCGCCGATCGCGGCGGGCACCTTCCAGTTGCCCCGCTTCTCGTCCTCGTCGACCTCGGCGGGCGGCGGCTCGTCGTCGTAGCCGTCGTACCCGGCGGGCACCGCGCGCGTCGCGCCCTGGCGGTCGTAGTCGTCGGTGGGGTACGCGGCGGTGGTGGCGTACGGGTCGTCCGCGTAGTCGTCGTACTCGTCGTAGAACGGGTCGCTGGCGCCGAGGGTGCCGGAGTGCGCGCCCAGGTCGTCGCCGCGGAAGGCGCGGGTCGCACCGGCACCGGCGGCGGCCGCTCCGAGCGCGCCACCGGCCAGCCCGCCCGCGAGCGCGCCACCCGAGGGGGAGAACTGGGTCTCGTCGGCGGGTCCGCCCAGCGGGGTCTCGCCCCGTGCGACCGCGGCCAGCAGCTCCTCGGCCTCCTCCGCCGTGGGCCGGTGCTGGACCTCGGGGTGCAGCAGCACCGCCAGCACGCTGGCCAGCGGCCCGGACTGCCGCGGCGGGTTGATCTGCCCCGCGGCGACGGCGTGCAGCAGGCTCAGCGTGTTCTCGCTCAGCCCGAACGGGGGCTGGCCCTCGCACGCCGCGTACAGCGTCGAGCCCAGCGAGAAGACGTCCGCCTCCGGACCGGGGTCGCCGCCGATCGCGACCTCCGGCGCCAGGTACGCCGGGGTTCCGGCGATCATCCCGGTCTTGGTGACGGTGACGTCGTCCTTGGCGCGCGAGATACCGAAGTCGGTGATCTTCACCACGCCGTTGTCGGCGAGCAGGATGTTGCCCGGCTTGATGTCCCGGTGCACGATCCCGACCGCGTGCGCCTCCTTGAGCGCGGCCGCGATCTGGGCGCCGATCCGCGCGACCTCACGCGGCGGCAGCGTCTTCCGGTCGCGCAGCATCTCGGCGAGGCTCGTCGAGGCCAGGTACTCCATGACCAGGCACGGGTGCCCGTTGTCGTCGGTGACGACGTCGAACACCGTGATCGCGTTCGGGTGGTGCAGGCGCGCGGCGATGCGGCCCTCGCGCATCGTGCGCTGCTTGGCGTCCTCGGCCTCGTTGTGGTCCAGCCCCGGTTGCAGAAGCAACTGCTTGATCGCGACCGTCCGCCCGAGTACGTCGTCGTGCGCCTGCCACACGGCACCCATGGCGCCGCTGCCGATTCGCCGCTCGATCCGGTACCGGCCGGCGACCAGGCGACCCTCGTCGCTCACGCGACCTCCTTCGGGGGCTGTTTCAGGGCGCGACGCAGTGCCGCACGCCTGGGAGCCTATGCACGTAGCTCGGCCCGTGGGCCGGGGTTGGGCCAGATCCGTTCAGTCAAGGCTAGGGTGCTCACTCTGCGCACATACATCCGGCACTGTCTGGGGGCGGTGCGGACGCGCCTGCTATGGCGGGCGTTACAGCTCCTCGGCGGCCAGCAGGATCGCGTCGGAGATGCTGTGAGCGGACTCGTCGAGCCCCAGTTGCTGGGTGACGCGCAGGCGGGTGCCGTCGTCGCGGTGCATGAGCACCACCGCGCGCACCGACCCGCCGGGCTGGACCTGGGTGTCGAGCACCTCGACCTCGCGCATGGTGCTCCACGCGCGCACCAGGTCACCGGCCTCCTCACCGGCCAGCGCGGGACTGAGCAGGTCCAGCGCCTGCTCCGGCGCCGAGGCCACACGCCGGTAGAACTCGTCGACCACGGCGAGCTTGTCGGCGTCGGCCGGTTCGGCCGTGGTGGTCGCCGGGGCCGTCCCGGATGCGCTCGACGGCGTGTCCGGGGCCGTCGGCTGGGTCTGGGCGACCGGGGCCTGCGAGGCCGGCGGCGTGCTCGCCTCGGCGTGGCCGACGGCCTCGTCACCGTGCCCGGCTCCCGCCGCGCCGCCGGAGACGAACCCGCCGAGTGCGGCGGCGCCGGTGATCTGCGGCGGCGGGCCTGCCGGGGCCGCCACCCCGTCCCGTCCCCTGCTGACCAGTGACGACGCCACGACGGCACCGACGAGCAGCGTGCCGGCCATGGTCAGGCCGGTCAGCTTGGCGAGCTTCGCGCCCCGGCTCTCCGGTTCCCGGCTCGGCTCGTTCTCGTCCCGCACCCGTCCGCGCGGCGGCGGCAGGTACTTCCGCGGCTCGCGGAGCACCCGCGTGAGGTACTCGCGGTCGGCGATCCCGGTGTCGAGGATCTCGGGGGAGATCAGCTCCTCGACGCGGAGCGCGTCCGGCGTGCGGGTGCGACGCCGTTCGTGTGCGACTCTCATGGACGACTCGTCTGGATCTTCCGTCTCGGGGACTGGCCGGGGGCTGTCGTGCTGTTCATCAGCGAACCCCCGCCGCGCGTTACCGGCCACCCCCGATCGGTGGAGGGGCGCCGGGGCACGACGAACGGCAGCCGGCGTCACCCGCCTGGCCCAGTGCTCAGGCGCCGTCGCTGGTGATCTTCTTCCCGGAGAACTCGAGCGTGCGCTCCTCGGTGACCGAGCGGCCGTCCTTGTAGACCGCCTGCACGGTGCACACCGTCCGGCCCTCGTACTGGTGCACGCGGATGTACTCGACCTGGAAGTACGCGATGTCGGAGTACTTGCGCGCGAGGCCGTCGGTGCCCTCCTGCTGCAGGTCGCCACCGGTCATCGAGTGCGCGGCCTGCGGGTTCTCCGTCACGGTGTCCAGGAAGCTCTGCGACGTGCTCGCCAGCGTCTTCGGGTCCTCTTCGGCGAAGTCGGTGAAGCGGTTCGGATCGGCGTCGTAGGGCGCCGGGGAGGGGGCCGGCTTCGCGAGCACCGGGTCGGGAGTCGGCTTCGCGCTGGTCGATCCGCCGGACGAGCCGCCGGGTTCGGAGGGGTCTGTGGTCGTCGCCCGTACCGTGCTCGTCGTGGGCGCGCGCAGGTCGGCGGCCGCGGTCGGCTCGACGCCGGGCCCGCGATCGCCGGTCAGGTCCTCGCGGGAGGTGCTCGACGTGTCGCTGGGGGCCTCGCCGGAACTGGGCGGGGCGATCCGCTCGCCGGACAGGGTCGGCACGCCGCCGCCCAGTCCGGGGACCCACGCGTCGCCGGCCTGGTCCGGCCCCGGCTTCGCGACGAACGCCGACCCGGCGAACACCAGGGCGAGCACCACGCCGCCCGAGGAGGCGGTGGCGAACCAGGCCGCCTTGCGCCAGCTGCGTGGCGGGGTGACCGAGGCGGGCACGTTGCCGAGGTCGAACGAGCCGAGCCCGGTGACCGGCGCGGCCTCGTACACGCGGACGTCGGTGTCCTCCAGCGCCTCCGTGCGGCGGCGGGGCGGCGTCAGCTTGACCCTCGTGCGCTGCGGCGGTTTCGCGGGCGGCGGGACGGGCAGCTCACCGTGCGCGGACGGGAACGCCTCGGTGGCGGGCTGGGGGACCGTGACCGGCTCGTCGACGAACCAGTCGAGCGGCAGGGAACCGCGGGACGGGGCGTCGAAGGGTTCCGGAACGCGCCCGACGGCCTGCCGGCGTGCCGGTACGACCGGGGTCCAGGTGCCGGCGCCACGTCGGTGCCGGCCGGCCCGGGAGCCAGGGGTGTCCGCGAATTCGGCCCAGCTTGTCATGCCGAGTGGACACCGCCTTCCGCGTCGTCTGACGCCGGAAACGGGCCGGTTCGATCGAATGGAGCAGCGAACGCACGTGCTTCTGCACGTTCATCTGCACGCGCACGACCTGTGGCCGGGCGCGCGCTGACGAATCTGGGCAGTCCCACGCCTCAAGGGTAAGAGCCCGGGCCGGTCGTCCAAGCCCGGACTCGCAAGTTCACTCTGTCGGGTCCGCGGTGAATTTTTCACCCACCGCTTCGGTAGCGCGCCTGGGTGGACTGCAGCGCCTTGGTGGCGACCGCGCCACTGCCCGCGGCGAGGATGATCGCGAGGACGTCCATGACGCCCGGCCCCGCGGTGAACAGCCACGCGAGCAGGGAAGCGGCGGTCGTTCCGCCCGCCACCGCCCACCGGCCGCGGACGTACTGCGCGACCGGCGCGCCACCGGCCCGCTTGTTCGCGGCGTTGTTCAGCAGCGCCAGGTAACCCACATGGGCTAGCGAGGCGAGCACACTGGCGATCGCGATGATGACCGCGATGACGTTAATCATGTCTCCAGTGTGCCCGCGAACTCCGCCACCGGGCCTCAGGGAAGCCCCCGAATTCGGACTTTTCTAGCGGCCGAGGCGCCCGCGGCCGAGCTGGAGCAGGGCCATGGCGAGCTGGCGCCCGTCCGGCCCGAGTTCGCGGTAGCGGGCGAGCACGTCCATCTCGCGGTTGTAGACGATCCGCGTACCGCCCGCGGCCATCCGCGCGGCGCCGATCGTCTGGGAGACCTCGACCCGGCGCTTGACGAGCCGCAGGATCTCGGAGTCGAGCCAGTCGATCTCCTTGCGCAGCTCGGCGATCTCCTCGGCCGAGGCCACGGGTTCCCCCGACGTCTCCGGCGCGCTGTCCTTCTCGTTGGTCTGTGCGTTCATCGGGCCCTCCGGACGGTTTCCGGACCCCCGTGGCCCCGAAGCCGACGAAAGCCCCGGGTCCGTGGACTCCGGGGCTTCTGGTGATGGTGGTGTGCGCACCTACGCGATCACGGGAGCCGGAGTCCGGGTCCCGTAGAAAAATCGGTACGCGTGGCGCTGCACGGGATCAGTATGTCACAAGGCGCCTCCGGTTGCGTACGGCCGCGTGGATGACCAGGCTCACGCCCAGCCAGAACATCGGCATCGCGGGCCAGAAGAACGGCGCGTCCGAGGCGGCGAAGCGGACGATCAGCAGCGCCGACAACACGGCCACGACCGCCGCGTGCACCCGCAGTGGCACGGGGAAGCGCGGCGGCTTCGGCGGCGCCGGTTCCGGCAGGTCGCCGGTGACGCCGTCCAGTTCGTCGAGGTAGGTCGCGGCGTAGACGGTCGCGAGGCGCTCCTCGGTCTCCGCGAGCGTCAGCCTGCCTTCGCCGCTCGCCTGCTGCAGCCGGACCGCCACGCGGTCCCGGTCCTGGTCCCCGGCTCGAACCCGGTTCGTCGGTGCGTTCATGCCACCGATGCTCCGCCGCGGCGGGTCCTCGCGCGTCCGTCGGGCGACGTCACCGCGGAGTACGTCCACCGCGGTAAACAGTCGGACCCCCCGAGTAGCGTGGACAACCGATGAGCACCCTGTTCGACCTCCCCGCCGAGCCGCCCGCACGCCCCGCGCCGGGCCGCCACGCCGATCTGCTCGCCGACCTCAACCCCGCGCAGCGGGAAGCGGTCACGCACGCCGGCGGGCCCTTGCTGGTCGTCGCGGGCGCCGGATCGGGCAAGACCCGTGTGCTGACCCGCCGGATCGCCTACCTGCTGGCCCAGCGCGGCGTGCACCCCGGCGAGATCATGGCGATCACGTTCACCAACAAGGCCGCCGCCGAGATGCGTGAGCGCGTCGGCGAGCTGGTCGGGCGCAGGGCGAACGCGATGTGGGTGTCGACGTTCCACTCGATGTGCGTGCGGCTGCTGCGCCGCGAGGCCAAGACGCTGGACATGTCGTCGAACTTCTCCATCTACGACTCCGACGACACGCGGCGCCTGGTCACGCTCGTGGCGCGCGATCTCGACATCGACGCCAAGCGCTACCCGGCCCGCGCGCTGGCGGTGCACATCTCCAACCACAAGAACGAGCTGACCGGCCCGGAGGACGCCACCGCGAAGGCGTCCAACGACCTGGAGCGCCGGGTCGCCGAGGTCTACACCGAGTACCAGCGCCGTCTGCGGCTGGCCAACGCGTTCGACTTCGACGACCTGATCATGCGCACGGTCGAGCTGTTCCAGGCATTCCCGGACGTCGCCGAGCACTACCGGCGCCGTTTCCGGCACGTACTGGTCGACGAGTACCAGGACACCAACCACGCGCAGTACACGCTGGTGCGGGAGCTGGCGGGCACCGAGCGCACCGAGTCCGGGGTCGAGCCCGCGGAGCTGTGCGTCGTCGGCGACGCGGACCAGTCGATCTACGCCTTCCGCGGTGCGACCATCCGCAACATCGAGGAGTTCGAGCGGGACTTCCCGGACGCGCGGACGATCCTGCTGGAGCAGAACTACCGCTCCACCCAGACCATCCTGTCGGCGGCCAACGCGGTCATCGCGCGCAACCCGAACCGGCGCGACAAGCGGCTGTGGACCGACTCCGGTGACGGCGAGAAGATCGGCGTCTACGTCGCCGACAACGAGCACGACGAGGCGGCGTTCGTCGCGGGCGAGATCGACGCGCTGGTCGACCAGGGCGAGGTGAAGTACTCCGACGTCGCGGTCTTCTACCGCACCAACAACCAGTCACGGGTGTTCGAGGAGATCTTCATCCGGCTCGGGCTGCCGTACCGGGTGGTCGGCGGTGTCCGGTTCTACGAGCGCCGCGAGGTCCGGGACGCGCTGGCCTACCTGCGGGTGCTGGCCAACCCGGAGGACACGGTGAGCCTGCGGCGCGTGCTCAACGTGCCCAAGCGCGGCATCGGCGACCGCGCGGAGGCGGTCGTCGCCACGCACGCCGAGCGGGAGCGGATCTCGTTCGCGGCCGCGTTGCGCGACGCCGTGGCGGGCAAGGTGGCGCTGCTCAACCCGCGCTCGCAGAAGGCGATCGCCGGGTTCGTCGAGCTGCTCGACGGGCTGATCGAGCTGGTCGACGGCGGCGCCGAGGTCGCCGACGTGCTGGAGGCCGTGCTGGAGCGCACGGGCTACCGCACCGAGCTGGAGGAGTCGGACGACCCGCAGGACGCCTCGCGGGTGGACAACCTGACCGAGCTCGTGACCGTCGCCCGGGAGTTCGCCGAGCAGGCGGCCGAGCTGGGCCCGCTCACCGAGGACGTCGACGCGGGCGCGCCCGAGCCGGGCTCGCTGCCTGCCTTCCTGGAGCGGGTGTCGCTCGTCGCGGACGCGGACTCGATCCCCAGCCCCGACTCCGAAGAAGAGGAGGAAGAGGACGCCGGCGTGGTCACGTTGATGACCGTGCACACCGCCAAGGGCCTGGAGTACCCGGTGGTCTTCTGCACCGGCTGGGAGGACGGCGTCTTCCCGCACCTGCGTGCGCTGGGTGAGCCCGCCGAGCTGGCCGAGGAGCGGCGGCTGGCGTACGTGGCGATCACGCGTGCACGGCAGCGGCTGTACCTGAGCCGGGCGATCACGCGGTCGGCGTGGGGCCAGCCGATGACGAATCCGGCGTCGCGCTTCTTCGACGAGGTTCCCGCCGACCTGCTGGACTGGCGCCGCGAGGAACCGGCGGCGGAGTCGTCGTTCGGGTCACCACGCGCCGCGACCACCTGGGGTCGTCGCTCACGCTTCGGCGAGGACTCCGCACAGGCCGGACTCGCGGCCCGCGGCATGCGGACCACGCCGGTCAAGGGCTGGCAGAACACGGTCGCGCTGAAGCTCGACGTAGGCGACAGGGTCAACCACGACAAGTACGGTCTCGGCACGGTGGTCGAAGCCTCCGGCGAAGGCCCCCGCGCGACGGCCACCATCGACTTCGGCAGCGCGGGCAAGGTGAAGCTGATGCTGATCGGCAGCGTTCCGATGGTGAAGTTGTAGATGCTGCTCGCTGGGGGATCGGTCCTGGACGTCGTCACCGGTGACGTGACGCGCGCTGATGTCCTGCTGTCCGGCGAACGGATCGCGGCGGTGGGCCCGGCGCTGGACGGGCCGGAGCGGGTGGACTGCTCCGGGGGTCTGCTCGTGCCCGGGTTCGTGGACTGTCACGTGCACGTGGCGTTCCAGGAGTACGGCCCGCGCAGCGCCCGCACGCTGGCGGCGGTAGCGGCGCTGCGGACACTGCTGAACCTCGGGGTGACGACGGTGCGGGACGCGTGGGGCGCCGACGCCGGTCTGCGGATGGCACTCGCGCGTGGCTGGATCGAGGGGCCGCAACTGCTGATCAGCCTGCGTCAGCTGTCGACCACGGGCGGCATCGGGGATCACTGGGATCCCGCACACGGGCCGGTGGAGCGCTTCGATGACCCGTCGATGCCTTCACCCGTCTTCGACGGTCCCTCCGGCGCGCGGGCTGCGGTACGGCGGATGGTGCGCGCGGACGCGGACTGGATCAAGGTGGCCGTGAGCGGGTCGCTGTCCGAGGGAGCACGCGCCCATGACGTCCAGATGACCGACGGTGAACTGGCCGCGCTCGTGGACGAGGCGGGGCGTCAGGGCGGGCGCCGGGTGATGGCGCACGCGCACGGCGCTCGTGCCGCGGAGGCGGCGGCTTCGGCGGGTGTGCGCAGCGTGGAGCACGGGACCTTCCTGGACGCCTCCGCGGTGGCGGTCATGGCGGCGCAGGGAGCCTGGTACGTGCCGACTCTGTCGGTGACGCACGGTTCCGACGCCGCCGGAGCCCATGTCCGCTCGGTGCGTCTGGCGCTGGAGGCGGGAATCCCCATCGCCGCGGGCGCGGACGCGGTGTCCGGCTACGAGAAGGTGCTGGACGAGGTGGCGCACCTGTCCGCGGCCGGGCTCGGGCCCGTGGGCGCGCTGCGTGCGGCGACTTCGGAGGCGGCGCGTCTGCTGGGGCTCGACGATCGTGGCGCGATCGTGCCGGGCTCGCGGGCGGATCTGGTGTTGCTGCACGGTTCCGGGCTCGACGTGACCGATCTGGCCGGCCGGGTGCGGGCGGTGTGGCAGGGCGGGCGCCGGGTCCGCTGACGAGCCACTGTCCACGACCGCACCACCGCGAACGCGCTGGCCGTGTTGGCCGCTCCGGCTGGCGTGTTTGCCGCTCCGGTCGGCGTGTTGGCTGCTCCGGTTGGCGTGTTGGCCGTTCCGGACGGGCTGCCGGGCACGTGCCGAAAACTGTCAGACCCCTCCGCTATACCTGTCTCGAACGGAAGTTCGAACCCTCGGGAGGGCATGGTGTGGCGAAACAGTGGTACCCGTACGTGCGGGCAGGCGTCCTGGAGCGCGTCGAGCGCATGGTGGCGAGCACGGTCCGGGACGGGGCGTTACCGGCCGCGGAGGCCCTGGTCCTCCTCGGTGCCTGGCGGCTGCTCCTGGAGCGCCACGGCGCGCAGGACGGGCGGTGTGAGCTGTGCCGCCGGGGGTCGCGGAGGCTGTGCGGGGTGTGGCAGGTCGCGGTGGCCTGTTTCCTGCGGCCGGCCTCGTGAGGGGCCGTCAGATGTAGACGCCGCGCGCGGCGAGCCACGGGCGCGGGTCGATCTTCTTGGTGCCGTTCTGCCAGACCTCGAAGTGCAGGTGCGGTCCGGTGCTCTGGCCGCGGTTGCCGATCTCCGCGATCTCCTCGCCGCACTTGACCTTCTGGCCTTTGCGTACCGAGTAGCTGTTCATGTGGCCGTACACCTGCACGGTGCCGTCGTCGAGCTGGATCTTCACCCACAGCCCGAAACCGCTGGCGGGGCCCGCCTCGATCACGACGCCGTCGGAGGCGGCGTAGATCGGGGTGCCGATCGAGTTGGCGATGTCGATGCCGTAGTGGCTCGCGCCCCAGCGGGCGCCGAACCCCGAGGTGTAGGTGCCCTTGGCCGGCAGGCAGGTCTTGGGGCGGGCGGCCTCTTCGGCGGCGATCCGGGCCGCCTCGGCGTCGCGGGCCTGCCGGGCCATCGTGACGTTCTCGCTGTCAGTGAGGCGCTGGACCTCGGCGGAGGCGTCGGTGAAGTTGGAGGCGGGCAGGATCTCGGGCGCGCCGGTGGGGGCGTCACTGCCGACGGCGAACGAAGCGCTGGCGTCCTCGGCGTTGGCCAGTGGAGTCACGTCGGCGTCGGAAGTCTGCACGGCCTGCAGCGTCTGTCCCGCGGCAGCGGCGGCGAAAGCGCCTGCGGCGACGGCGGCGACCACGACCCGGCCACGCAGCGCCGACGAGGGCGCGGGGAGCCGGTGGGCGCCCCGGACACGGACGACGGCGCCGTCCACAGCGTCGTCATCGAGTTCCGGGGAAGGAGCTTGGCCGCCGGGGGAGCGGTATCGAGCCAAGACAGGGCCTTCCGTTACTCGGGGGGTCAGACCGCGGGCACCGGGCGGGGGGACCCGGTGGACAACCGTTCGGGGGGTGGTTGCCCGCTGCCCGCATCGTGACCTGACCGTGATGGGGACCGGGGGACAGTAACGAAGGGATGTGGTTCTCGGCAAGATCCCGCCGTCGTATGGGCCGAACGTGGCCAGGAGTGCGACAGGTCGGCCGGAGAGATGACACTGGGTAGACGGGATATTCCGCCGTCGGTGTGATGTGCGACACGGTTCGTTTTTTCCTGGGGTCCCGAGGGCAACCTCGGCGGCTTGCTAGCGTCGGCGCCGGTGTTGGTAGCGAGGCCGCGCGGGAACGTGATCGCCGGTGTGCGGCGGTCGGCGCTCGACGTTGACGCGTCGCGCGGGCTTCGGTCGTCCCGCGGCTCTCGGCCGCCGAGGCCGGCCGTCCTGACCGCTCTTCCGACCCCGACGACGTGAGATCACATGGACACTGACAGCACCGGCGGTGCGGCTGCCGTGCAGCTTCCCGTCAATCCCGATCCGGCCACAGCCGGCCGGTCCCCGTCCGTCCCGGCGTACGTGGCGGGTGCGGTCTCGGCCGTGCTGCTCGCCGCCGGCGCCGTCCTGCCGGTGGCAGGCGGTGCCGAGCGCGGGTTCGGCAGCGCGCCGTTGCTGGTGGTGCTGGCCGTGGCGCCGATGGTCGTCGTGGCGGTGCTGGCCCTGCGCGGCCGTCACCAGACAGCGGCCGGTGTGCTGGCCGCCGTGGCGGCGCTCGCGCCGGGACGCCTGGTGCTCGACCTGATGCTGCTGACGGACCCGGTCGGCGCGGCGCGGCCCGAGCTGTTCCGGTTGCACTCGCTGGCCGAGCCCGCCGCCGGGGCCGGGCTGTGGTGCCTGCTGGCCGGGCACGTGGCCGCGATCGCGGCAGGCGTGATGGCCACGCGCGCCGCGGCGCCGAAGGCGGACGCTCCGTGGACCCCGGCGACCTCCGCGGCGGCCGAGGCCCTCGCGGCCCGCCGTGGCGTAAACGGCACGACCGGCGGGACAGCACCTGAGCTCGACGCTGCCACGAGCGCACGCGAGGCTGCTGGCGGCGGCGAAGGCTCGGCCTCACCGGCTGCGGCCGAGCCGGTTGCCACCGATTCAGGTGCCGCCGCTGACGGCACTGTCGGCTCGGCGTCGGCGGACGGTGACACCGCCGCCGGGGCCGGCGCGGGCGGCACCGCGTCGGGCGCGGGCGGCGTTGCTGGTCGCGCAGCGAGCGGAGCTGTGCCGTCCCATAAGGCCCACGGGGGCGTCACCGCCGCCGTCGACGGCGGCGCGGGCGCCGACGCGTGGCCGGAGGGTGCCGAGGTCGGCAGGGCCGGGCTGGTCTTCGGCATGTTCGCGGCCGTCGTCGCGGCGGTGGGGGTCATGATGGCGCCCTTCACGTCCACCGACGCGTTCCTGCCCGCGGGCAGTGCGTTCGAGAGCCCGGCGCTGGTGCTGACCGGCAGCCTCCTGCTGGCCTTCGCCCTGCCTGTCGCGACCGTGCTGCTCGCCGGGTCCGGAACGGCGGTCGCGCGCGGCGGCCTGCTGGGGCTCGGCATCACCGCGGCGGTCCTCGGGCTGCCGAACCTCGTGTCCGGGCTGAGCCTGCCGGGCGTGCGGCTCTCGGCGGGGCCGATCCTCGTGCTCGTCGGCGCGGCCGGGCTGATCGCGGCGGCCTTCCTGCCGACCGCGGCCACCCGCGACGCACGTGACGACGACGAGGCGGGCGAGATCACCCTGCCCGGCATCCGCCGCCTGCGGATCGTCACCGGCGCACTCGCCGTGCTCACCGCGGCGGCCGCCGTCGCCGGGGCGCTCACCCCGCAGGTCGTCATCGCCGAGGGGCTCGACGGGCCGCAGAGCCCGTCCCGCTCGGCGTTCCTCGTCGCGGGGCTGCTCGTCGGGGTCCTCGGGCTCGTGATGTTCACCGCGGGCCCCGCCGCGTGGGTGCGGCCGGCACTGTCCGTCGCCTGGGTCGGTGTCCCGCTGGCGGGCACGGCCGTGCTGACCATGGCGGTCACCGCCACCGAACTCGGCGCCGGCCTCACGCCCGGCCCCGGCGTCCTGTGGACCGCGCTGGCGATCGTCGGCTCGGCGATCACCGCCTGCTGCTCCGTCGTCGCCGGCATGGTCGAACGCGACGAGACCACCGACCCGGCCACGGCGCTCGGCGACGGACCGTCCCTGCCCGGCGCCGACCTGATCACGCCGCTGGTCGCGGCGGGAATCCTGGCCATCGGCGCCTTCGGCACACCGTCGATCCTCGCCACGGACTACGTCGAGCCCGCGCTCTGGTCGAGCTTCGGCACGCCGTCCTGGGGACTCCTCGTCGCCCTGCTGACCGTGCTGGGCGTCTGCGTCCTGGCCCCGCGCTGCCGCCCCGCCCGCGCCGCCGCGCTGCTCGCGGGCGCGGCCTGCGTCGCGGGGTTGCGCGCGGCCGAGCTGCCGCTCGCCGGTGACGAGATCGCCGGTGCGCGCGCCGGGCTCGGCTGGTGGCTCGCCCTCGGCTGTGCGCTGGCGCTCGTCATCGCGGCCGTGCTGGCCGCGCGTGGTTCGATTCACACTCCGAAAACACGCTCTGGATCCATACGGTGACCGAGTTCACCGGATGCGCCGCCCCGTGCCAAAGCGCAGGTCGCTAGGGTCGTCTCCGTCCGGCAGCATGGTTTGCAACAAGCACCCGCTCTCGGTTCACCCCTCGCGAGGCGACCGGTAACCGCAAGCGGCGTGTGTCGTCAGGAGACTGGAGTAGTGGACCTCTACGAATACCAGGCGAAGGATCTCTTCGCCGCCCACGGCGTGCCGGTACTGCCCGGCGCCGTCGCGAGCACCCCGGAAGAAGCCCAGGCCGCGGCCGAGGAGATCGGTGGCCAGGTCGTCGTCAAGGCCCAGGTCAAGACCGGTGGCCGCGGCAAGGCCGGTGGTGTGAAGCTCGCCCAGAACCCGGCCGAGACCAAGGAGAAGGCGGAAGCCATTCTCGGCCTCGACATCAAGGGCCACATCACGCACCGCGTGCTGGTGACCGAGGCGTCCGACATCGCGGAGGAGTACTACTTCTCCTTCCTGCTGGACCGCGCCAACCGCACCTTCCTCGCCATGGCTTCGGCCGAGGGCGGCATGGAGATCGAGCAGCTGGCCGTGGAGCGGCCCGACGCGCTCGCCAAGGTGCCGGTCGACGCGATCGCCGGTGTCGACAAGGCCAAGGCCCTGGAGATCCTGACCCAGGGCAACTTCCCCGAGGTCATCCGCGACCAGGCGGCCGACGTGGTCGTGAAGCTGTGGGAGACCTTCGTGGCCGAGGACGCCACGCTGGTCGAGGTCAACCCGCTGGTCCGCGACCCGCAGGACAAGATCGTCGCCCTCGACGGCAAGGTCACGCTCGACGAGAACGCCTCCTTCCGCCACCCGGCGCACGAGGAGCTCGTCGACAAGCAGGCCGAGGACCCGCTGGAGGCCAAGGCCAAGGCCAAGGACCTCAACTACGTCAAGCTCGACGGCGAGGTCGGCATCATCGGCAACGGCGCGGGCCTGGTCATGTCCACCCTGGACGTGGTCGCCTACGCCGGTGAGAGGCACGGCGGCGTGAAGCCGGCCAACTTCCTCGACATCGGTGGCGGCGCCTCGGCCGAGGTCATGGCGGCCGGTCTGGACGTCATCCTCAACGACCCGGCCGTCAAGTCGGTGTTCGTCAACGTCTTCGGTGGCATCACCGCGTGTGACGCGGTCGCCAACGGCATCGTCGAGGCCCTCAAGATCCTGGGCGACGAGGCCACCAAGCCGCTGGTCGTCCGCCTGGACGGCAACAACGTCGAGGAAGGCCGCAAGATCCTCGACGACGCCAACCACCCGCTCGTGACGCAGGTGGACACCATGGACAACGCGGCGGACAAGGCTGCCGAGCTCGCGGCGGCAGGAGCGTAAGAGACATGTCGATCTTCCTCGATTCCAGCAGCAAGATCATCGTTCAGGGCATCACCGGGTCCGAGGGCACCAAGCACGCGACCAAGATGCTGCAGGCCGGCGCGAACATCGTCGGTGGCGTCAACGCCCGCAAGGCGGGCCAGACGGTCACCATCGCCGGCAAGGACCTCACCGTGTTCGGCACGGTCGAAGAGGCCATGAAGGAGACCGGCGCCGACGTGTCGGTCATCTTCGTGCCGCCGAAGTTCGCCAAGGACGCGGTCGTCGAGGCGATCGACGCCCAGATCCCGCTCGCCGTGGTCATCACCGAGGGCATCCCGGTGCACGACTCGGCGTACTTCTGGGCGCACGCCGTCGCCAAGGGCAACAAGACCCGCATCATCGGCCCGAACTGCCCCGGCGTCATCTCGCCCGGCAAGTCCAACGCCGGCATCATCCCGGCCAACATCACCGGCCCCGGCAAGATCGGTCTGGTGTCGAAGTCGGGCACGCTGACCTACCAGATGATGTACGAGCTGCGTGACATCGGCTTCTCCACGGCCGTCGGCATCGGTGGCGACCCGGTCATCGGCACCACCCACATCGACGCGCTCGAAGCCTTCCAGGCCGACCCCGAGACCGAGGTCATCGTCATGATCGGTGAGATCGGTGGCGACGCGGAGGAGCGGGCCGCGGCCTACATCAAGGAGAACGTGACCAAACCGGTCGTCGGTTACGTCGCGGGCTTCACCGCACCCGAGGGCAAGACCATGGGGCACGCGGGCGCCATCGTGTCCGGCTCGGCCGGTACCGCGCAGGCGAAGAAGGAGGCCCTCGAGGCCGCGGGCGTGAAGGTCGGCAAGACGCCGTCCGAGACCGCCGCGCTGGCCCGGGAGCTGTACGAGAACCTGCACTGACGCACACGCGGTTCACACACCGGCCGGGCACCGACTTTCGGTGCCCGGCCGGTGTGGTTTCCGGCACCGGAACCGGACGCAACCGTTTCCCGCTCCGGCACGTCGGATAGCCGGATGGGGTGGCCGGGAACCCCGGAGTGCGCTAAACCGTTCCCGGACATATCGGCACCCCGGTTCGGGCGAAGACAGGAGAGCAAGCGCGATGACGTTCCCCAGTGGTGGACCGGGATACCCGCAGCAGGGCGGAGGTGGGCAGCCCCAGCCCCCGGGGACCGGCGGGTTCCCCCAGCAGCAGCCCCCGGCGCAGCAGCCGGGCGCCGGTCTGTCCCCGGCGAACCTGAGCATGATCCTGACCCTGTTCATCGCCCTGCTGGGCCTGGTGAACTACTTCATCGCGTTCTCCGACGAGGCACAGGGCGCCAGCCAGTCGGTGCTCTTCCTGCTCGTGGGTGGTCTGCTCGCGGGGCTGTCGGTGATGCCGAAGGGGCCGCGCACGCTCCCGTTCGCGGCGCTGTTCAGCGTGCTCGGCGCGCTCAGCGCGATCCTGGTGATGGTCCACATCCCGGAGCTCCAGGACACCCCGGGCATTCTCACGGTGATCCTGATCCTGGGCATCCTGCAGATGCTCGTCGCGATCGCCGCGCTGCTGCTGGACGCGGGCGTGCTGAAGATGCCGCAGCCGCGGGCGCCGCAGTACGGCCAGCCCTACGGTCAGCCGGGCCAGTTCGGCCAGGGGCCGGGCGAGCAGAAGGGTGGCCCGTCGGGCACCCAGTACGGTCCGCCGGTGAACCCGCCGCAGGCGCAGTCGACGGTGTACGCGCCGCAGCAGGGCCAGTTCTACAACCCGGCCGCGAAGCCCGAGAGCCAGCCGGGCCAGCAGGGCCAGCCGGGTCAGCAGCCCGGCACCCCGCCCGGCGGCTTCGGTGGCGGCGGCCAGCAGAGCTGATCTTCACCTGACAGCACCCCTCCCGGGTTTCGCCTGGGAGGGGTGCTTTTTCGTGGTGTGCGCTAACCCGCGCGAGGGACGAACGGCGTGGCTCACCCGGTTGGCCGAGTGAGGGTGCGAGGGTGCGAAGCATGCTCACCTCGTACGGCCGGTCCGCGAAAGGGGTGAGGGACCGGGCGCACCGGGGAGAACCTTCTCCGGTGGGGCGCGCGAAGGTGTTCGCCGCGGCGGTCCTGGGGCCCCTCGTGACCGGGTATGTCGTGGTGGCCGCCCTGTTCGGGCTGGTCACCGCCATGGCTTCGGCCGCGGAGTTCTCGGTTGCCGGTGTGCTGCGAGCCGCCGGGCCGGGCTGGCTCGCGGCCCACCAGGTGCCCGTGACGATCGCCGGGCGGCCGCTGGGCGTGTTGCCGTTGCTGGCGACGGTCGGTGTGTTCGCGCTGGTCGCGCGGGCCGCCGCGAACGCCACGCAGCGCCTCGGCCTCCGCGATCCCGGCTCCACCGTGCCCCTGATCGGTGCCGTGACCGGCGCCCACGCCGTGGCCGGGCTGGTGGTCGCGCTGCTCGACAACACCGCGGGGCTGCGTGTCGAGCCGTTGTCCGCGTTCGCCGTGCCCGCGGTCGTCGCGGGGGTCGCGGCCGCGGCCGGGGCGGCGTCGCGGTCGGGGGTCGCCGCCGCGTTGCGGGAGTACCTGGATCCGCTGGCGGTGCGCGGACTGCGGGCCGGTGCGCTCGGGCTGGCCGGGCTGCTGGCCGTCGGCGCGCTGGTGCACACCGTCGGGCTCGTCCTGGCCTCGGGCACGACCCGCGACCTGTTCGCGTCGAACGCGCCCGGATTCGGCAGCGGCGTGGGGATGCTGCTGTTGTCGCTGGGGTACCTCCCCAATGCGGTGATCGGCGGCCTGGCCTTCGTCGCCGGACCGGGCTTTTCGATCGGGTCGTTCTCGATCACCGCGTTCGCCTTCGACGGCGGCCCGGTGCCCGGACTGCCGGTGCTCGCCGGTGTTCCGGAACACCACGCGTTCTGGTGGCCGGTGCTGATGCTGCTGCCCGCCGCGGTGGGTGCGCTGCTCGGCTGGTCGCTGCGGCGCGGTGACGAGAACCCGGTGGCGCGGCTGCGGATCGTCGGCATCGCGGGCGCCCTGGTCGGGTTCGGGTGTGTGGTGCTCGGCACGCTGGCGGGCGGACGGCTCGGCGGCGGCGCCTTCGATCCGGTGAGCGTTCCGGTGGGGCTGCTGTCGGTCGCCGCGTTCGGCTGGATCGCGGTGCCCGGCGGACTGGTCGCCTGGTTCGCCGGACCGCACGCCCGGCCGAAGCCGGAACCGGAGCCCGATCCCGGGGAAGAACCCGAGGTCGAGCCCGAGATCGAGGCCGAACTCGAAGACCTCGACGCCGAACTCGAAGAGATCATCGAGGAGTCCGGCGAGGACACCGAGGACGCTGAGGACACCGAGGACGCCGACGAGGACATCGACGAGGACACCGAGGCCGAGCCCGGAGAGCCCGCCGATGACGAGCCCGAAGCCGATCCGGAGGACTCCGAAGAGCCCCCGCCCGCCTCCGGGAAGCCCGAAGAGCCCAGCTAGGGTGGGTTGTACGCATTCGGCACGGGCGAAGGAGAGGCGTTGAACTCCAGCCGGTTGGACCTGCCCGTCCCGGTCAAGCTGGTGGTACTCGCGTCCGGTTCGGGCACGCTGCTGCAGTCGCTGCTGGACGCGACACAGCGCAGCGGCTTCCCGGCGAAGATCGTCGCCGTGGGCACCGACCGCGCGGGCGCCGAGGCGCTGACCCGCGCCGAGCGCGCCGGCGTGCCGCACTTCACGGTCCGCCTGGCCGACCACCCGGATCGCAACGCCTGGGACAAGGCCCTCACCGAGGCCGTCGCGGCCTACGAGCCGGACCTGGTGGTGTCGGCGGGTTTCCTGAAGATCCTGGGGACGAACTTCCTCGCGCGCTTCCCGAACCGCGTGATCAACACGCATCCGGCCCTGCTGCCGTCGTTCCCGGGGATGCACTCCGTGGCCGACGCGCTGGAGCTGGGCGTCAAGCTGACCGGCTGCACGGTGCATTTCGTGGACGCGGGGGTGGACACCGGGCCGATCATCGCCCAGGAGGCGGTGACCGTGGAGCCGGACGACGACGAGGCGAGGCTGCACGAGCGGATCAAGGTCGTGGAACGACGGCTGCTCGTGGACGTGGTGGAACGACTCGGCCGGGCCGGTGCCACGGTCGAGGGACGGAAGGTGAGGTTGCGGTGACGGTGGAAGACCGGCGTCCGGTGAAGCGCGCGCTGATCGGCGTTTCGGACAAGACGGGCCTGCTGGAGCTGGGCACCGCGCTGCACGCGGCGGGTGTGGAGATCGTCTCCACCGGTGGCACGGCGAAGACACTGGCCGACGCGGGTGTGCCGGTCACGCCGGTCGAGCAGGTCACCGGGTTCCCGGAGTCCTTCGACGGCCGGGTGAAGACGCTGCACCCGCGGGTGCACGCGGGGCTGCTGGCCGACCGCGACCGCCCCGAGCACGTCGACCAGTTGCGTGAGCTGGACATCGCGCCGTTCGATCTGCTGGTCGTCAACCTCTACCCGTTCCGGGAGACGGTCGCCTCGGGCGCGAGCCCCGAGGACTGCGTGGAGAACATCGACATCGGCGGCCCGGCGATGGTGCGCGCCGCGGCGAAGAACCACAACAACGTGGCCGTGGTCGTCGACCCGGCCCGGTACGGCTGGGTGCTGGAGCAGGTCCGCGCGGGCGGGTTCGGGCTGACCGACCGCAAGCGGCTGGCGGCACAGGCGTACGCGCACACCGCGAGCTACGACACGGCGGTCGCGGCGTGGTTCGCCAACGCCTACGCGCCCGCGGACGACTCCGGTTTTCCCGACTTCACCGGTGCCACCTGGGAGCGCGGCGAGGTCCTGCGCTACGGCGAGAACCCGCACCAGCGGGCCGCGGTGTACCGGCACTGGCGCGGCGGGCTGGCGCACGCCGAGCAGCTGCACGGCAAAGCCATGTCCTACAACAACTACGTCGACACCGACGCCGCGCGCCGCGCCGCCTACGACTTCGAGGGCCCCGCGGTCGCGATCATCAAGCACGCCAACCCGTGCGGCATCGCGGTCGGACTGGACATCGCCGAAGCGCACCGCAAGGCCCACGCGTGCGACCCGGTGTCGGCCTACGGCGGCGTGATCGCGGCGAACCGGCCGGTCACCCGCGAGGCCGCGGAGCAGATCGCCGAGGTGTTCACCGAGGTCGTGCTGGCGCCGGACTTCGAGGACGAGGCGCTGGACGTGCTCAAGCGCAAGAAGAACGTGCGCCTGCTGAAGCTGCCCGCCCTCACCGACGCGGACCCGATCGAGTTCCGGCCGATCTCCGGCGGGATGCTCGTGCAGACCGTCGACCGGATCGACGCGCCCGGTGACTCGCCGGCCAACTGGACGCTGGCCACCGGCGAGGCCGCCGACGCCGACACGCTCGCGGACCTGGTGTTCGCGTGGCGGGCGATCCGCGCGGTGAAGTCGAACGCGATCCTGCTGGCCAGCGGCCAGGCGACGGTCGGGGTCGGCATGGGGCAGGTCAACCGCGTCGACTCGTCACGGCTGGCCGTGCAGCGCGCCGGCGACCGGGTCAAGGGCGCGGTGGCGGCGTCCGACGCGTTCTTCCCGTTCCCGGACGGGCTGCAGGTGCTGATCGACGCCGGTGTGAAGGCCGTCGTCCAGCCGGGCGGCTCGGTGCGGGACGCCGAGGTGATCGCGGCGGCCGAGGAGGCCGGCGTGGCGCTCTACCTGACGGGCACGCGCCACTTCGCGCACTGACGCTCCCGGAACTGGTATAACTATACCGGCACGTGCTACCGTGTCGGTATAGTTATACCAATCCTGTGACGCGAGGTATCCGTGATCGAACTGAAGACGCCCGCCGAAATCGAACGCATGCACGTGGCCGGGCGTTTCGTCGCCGAGGTGCTCACCGAGGTCGGCAGGCTGGCTGATGTCGGCGTCAACCTCATGGACCTGGAGCACCACGCGCGCGGCATGATCAAACGCCGCGGCGCCGAGTCCTGCTACTGGGACTACGCCCCCTCCTTCGGCAGGGGCCCGTTCCGCAACGTGATCTGCCTGTCGGTCAACGACGCCGTCCTGCACGGCCTGCCGCACGACTACGTCCTGCGCGACGGTGATGTGCTCACCGCGGACCTCGCGGTCAGCATCGACGGCTGGGCCGCGGACTCGGCGCACACGCTCGTCGTCGGCACGCCCGACGAGGCGGACCTGCGGATCATCCGCGCCACCGAGGAAGCGCTGGAAGCGGCGATCGAGGCGGCCCGCCCCGGCAACCGTCTCGGCGACATCTCGGCGGCGATCGGTGCGGTGGCCCAGGACTACGGCTACCCGGTGAACACCGAGTTCGGCGGCCACGGCATCGGCCGCACCATGCACGAAGACCTCCACGTCCCGAACAAGGGCAAGGCGGGGCGCGGCATGAAGCTCCGGCCGGGCCTGACCGTCGCGCTCGAACCGTGGTTCGCCCGCACGACCGACCGGATCGTCTTCGACCCGGACGGCTGGACCATCCGCTCGGCGGATGGCTCCCGCACGGCGCATTCGGAGCACACGGTCGCGATCACCGAGGGCGACCCGCTGGTGCTCACGCGGCGCGCCTCGTAGCGGGATCACCTCGGGTTCTCCCCGTCCGCGCTTCACCTTGACATCGCACAGGTGTTCGAGGCAGACTGAACAAGTCGAACACGCGTTCGACGAGTCGCCGGCTTCCCCACGGTGACGTCAGCAGGGTCTCGCAGGCGCGTCGTGGGGAGGTGGCATGTCGGTCGCGACGTTGGCTGCTCTGCCCGGGGTGAACACGGCCACCAGCGTGGCCGCGGCGGCGGAGCACGCGCAGCTGACCGGTCAGGTGCTGCCGGTGCGGCCGGAGCTGCGTTGCCTGCTGCCGTCGTCGGGGTTGCGGCGGGGGAGCACCGTCGCGGTGCGTGGATCGACGTCGTTGCTGCTGGCGTTGCTGGCGGAGGCGACGGCAACCGGATCGTGGGCCGCGGCGGTGGGGATGCCGGACCTCGGTCTGGTGGCCGCCGCGGAACTCGGGGTGGAGGTGAGCCGGCTCGCGCTGGTGCCGCGGCCCGGGGTGGAGTTCACCGCGGTCACGGCGGCGCTGCTGGACGGGGTGGATGTGGTGGCGGTCGCCGCGCGGGGTGCGGCGCCGCGGGACGCGCGGCGCCTTTCGGCGCGGGCACGGCACCGGGGCGCCGTGCTGCTCTCCCTCGGCCCGTGGCCCGGCGCCGAGGTGGAACTGAACTGCGAGGCCGGCCGGTGGGCAGGTCTCGAAGGCGGGCACGGGTACCTGCGTGAGCGGCGGGTCCGTGTCCAGGGTGCCGGCCGGGGCGCGGCGACGCGGCCCAGGCAGGCGGATCTGCTGCTGCCGGGGTCTGCGGGGGCCCCGGCAGCAGCACCACCCGAGCCGGTGCGGGAACTGGACCTGGCCCGGGAGGCAAGCTGATGCCCACCGCGCGAGTCCCACGTTCCCGCGCGCGAGTCCCACACCCCGGCGGGCGGGTTCCACACCTGCCGGTGCTCGGCGCCGGGGCGTGGCCGCTGCCCTGCTGCTCCACCCGCGCCGAGGGGGCAGCATGTCCACAGTAGACACGAACGCCGGTGGCGCGGCGCGGCGCCACCGGCGTGGTGACCCCCAGGACCCCCAGGGCACCCCACCACGCATGCTGGTCCTCTGGTGCCCGGACTGGCCCGCGGTCGCCGCGTGCCTGGCCGAGGGCACGCCCCTGCACCTGCCCGCCGCGGTGTTCCACGCCAACCGTGTCGTCGCGTGCACCGCGGTCGCCAGGGCGGCCGGGGTCCGGCGCGGGATGCGGCGCCGGGACGCGCAGTCCCGCTGCCCGGAGCTCGTTGTCTTCGCGCCGGACGAGGATCGTGACGCGCGCCTGTTCGAGCCCGTCGCGGCCGCGGTGGAGGAGCTGGTCGTGGGGGTCGAGGTCGTGCGGCCGGGGCTGATCGCGGTGCCCGCCGACGGCGCGTCCGGCTACTTCGGCGGCGAGTTGCGGCTCGCGGAACTGCTCGCCGAGCGGGCCGGTGTGGAGTGCCAGATCGGCGTCTCCGACGGGCTGTTCGCCGCGACACTCGCCGCGCACCGATCCACGATCATCGAGCGTGGCAGGGCCGCGGAGTTCCTCGCCCCGTTGCCGGTCAACGAGCTGGACCAGCCGGACACCGACCGCGCCGAGCTGGTGGACCTGGTGCGGCGCCTGGGTTTGCGCACCCTGGGCGCGTTCGCGAAGCTGGCCGGACGGGACGTCGCCGCGCGGTTCGGCCGGGACGGCATGATCGCCCACCGGCTGGCGCGCGGCCTGTCCGAACGTCCGCCGCACCGGCGCCGCCCGCCGCCCGAACTCACCGTCACCAAGACCTTCGACCCGCCCCTCGACCGGATCGACGCCGCCGCGTTCGTGGCACGCATGCTCGCCGAACAGTTCCACGGCGGTCTGGCCCGCCACGGACTGGCCTGCACCCGCCTGGGCATCTACGCCACCACCGAGAACGGCGAGGAACTCAGCCGGGTGTGGCGCTGCGCCGAACCCCTGACACCGCAAGGCATCGCGGACCGGGTGCGCTGGCAGTTCGACGGCTGGCTGCGCGCCGCGCCGGGCGAGCGGCCCACCGCGGGCGTGGAGCGGCTGCGGCTGGCGCCCGAGGAGACCGTCGAGGGCAACTCGCTGCAACTGGGCCTGTGGCAGGACGGAATCCGTGGTCTCGCGGACGAACACGGCCCGGCCGCGGAGAAAGCCGGCCGCGCACTGGTGCGGGTGCAGGGCCTGCTCGGCCCGGACAGCGTGCACACCGCGGTGCTCGACGGCGGCCGCGGCCCGGCCGAACGCGTCCGGCTGGTGCCGTGGGGCGATCCGCGGACGCCGCGGAACCCGCCGGACCTGCCGTGGCCGGGACGGCTGCCCGCGCCGTCCCCCGCGACGGTCCACGCGAGACCGGTGCCCGCCCGCGTCCTCGACGCGACCGGCGCGGAGGTGCGGATCACCCGGCGGCGGGAGCTTTCCGCGCCACCGCACCGGGTCGCGGTGGGCGACGGCCCGTTGCGGGACGTCCTCGACTGGGCGGGCCCGTGGCTGGTCGACGCGCACTGGTGGACGCCGGGTGGTGACGGCGTGCGCACCCGGTTGCAGGCCGTGCTGGACGGCGAAGGGGAAACAGCGGTCCTGCTGACGAGACTGGGCGGACCGAGTCCGCAATGGACAGTGGAGGGAGTGTACGACTGATGGAGGACGAGTACTTCCGGGACCTGCGGCACTGGCTGGCCCTGCCGCGTGAGGTGGTGGAGTCGCTGGACCCGGTCGAGGACGAGCAGATGCTGCTGCCGATCCCCGTCCCGCGGCGGCCCGTGGACTAGCGATGGGCTTCAACAACCCGCCCGTCCCGTGGAAGGAACTGGAACGGACGCTGTCCGGCAAACCCGAGCAGGCCGACGGCGGGGACAGTCCCGCCTGGAGCCGGAAACGGGAGGGCTACGTCCGGCCCAGCACCGTCGACGCCCCGCGTGGCGACGACCACGCGGGCGGGCGCCACCGGGTGCCCTACGCCGAGCTGCACTGCCACTCCAACTTCAGTTTCCTGGACGGCGCGAGCCACCCCGAGGAGCTGGTCGAGGAGGCGTCGCGGCTGGGGCTCGACGCGATCGCGCTCACCGACCACGACGGCATGTACGGCGTGGTGCGCTTCGCCGACGCGGCCCGCGACCTGGGCGTGCGGACGGTGTTCGGCACCGAGCTGAGCTTCGGCCTGTCCGCACCGCAGAACGGTGCCGCCGATCCGGAGGGCGAGCACCTGCTGTTGCTGGCGAAGCAGCAGGACGGCTACGCGAGCCTGTGCCGCGCGATCACCGCGGGCCAGCTCGCCGGGCACGACCACGCCGTGACGGACCGGGCGGAGAAGGGCCGCCCGGTGTACGACCTGGACGCCGTGGCCGACGAGGTCGCGGGCAGTGTCGTGGCGCTCACCGGGTGCCGCAAGGGCGCGGTGCGGAAGGCGCTGGCGCGCGGCGGCCCGGACGCGGCGGGCCAGGAGCTGCGGCGGCTCCGCGACAGGTTCGACAGCGTGTACGTCGAACTGACCGACCACGGCTACCCCGAGGACGGGGTGCACAACGACATCCTGGCCGCGTTGGCCGCCGAACAGGGCCTGCCGACCGTCGCCACCACGGCCGCCCACTACGCGACTCCCGACCGAGGGCGGCTGGCCGGTGCGATGGCCGCCATCCGCGCCCGCCGCGGCCTGGACGACATGGCGGGCTGGCTTCCCGCGTCCGGCACCGCGTTCCTGCGGTCCGGTGAGGAGATGGCGCAGCGGTTCGCCCGTTACCCCGGCGCGGTGCAGCGGGCCGCGCTGCTCGGGCTGGAGTGCGCCTTCGACCTGAAACTGGTCGCGCCCGAGCTGCCGCCCTACGACGTTCCGGCCGGCTACACCGAGGCGTCCTTCCTGCGTGCGGAGGTCTACCGCGGCGCCGCGCACCACTACCGCGACAACCCGGCCGCGCTGGAGCAGATCGAGCACGAGCTGCGGATCATCGAGCAGCTGAACTTTCCCGGCTACTTCCTCATCGTCTGGGACATCGTCGAGTTCTGCAGGCAGAGCAACATCCTGTGCCAGGGCCGCGGTTCGGCGGCGAACTCCGCGGTCTGCTACGCGCTCGGTATCACGAAGGTCGACTCGGTGCGCTGGAAACTGCTGTTCGAACGGTTCCTCGCCCCGGATCGCGACGGCTACCCCGACATCGACCTGGACATCGAGTCCGACCGCCGCGAGGAGGTGATCCAGTACGTCTACCGCAAGTACGGGCGGCTGCGCACCGCGCAGGTGGCGAACGTGATCACCTACCGCGCCAAGTCCGCGATCCGCGACGCCGCACGGGCTTTCGGTCACTCGCCGGGGCAGCAGGACGCGTGGAGCAAGCAGATCGACCGGTGGGGCCCGTTGCACGACACCAAGGACGACACCGATCACGACATCCCGCTGCCGGTGCTGCAGGTGGCGGGCGCGCTGGAGGATTTCCCGCGGCACCTGGGCATCCACTCCGGCGGGATGGTGATCTGCCACCGGCCGGTGAGCGAGGTGTGCCCGATCGAATGGGCGCGGATGGCCGACCGCAGCGTGCTGCAGTGGGAGAAGGACGACTGCGCCTCCGTCGGGCTGGTGAAGTTCGACCTGCTGGGCCTGGGCATGCTTTCCGCGCTGCACTACATGCTCGATCTGGTGCGCGAGTTCGAGGGCGTCGAGGTCGACCTCGCGAACCTGGACCTGGAGGATCGCAACGTCTACGAAATGCTGCAGCGCGCCGACGCGATCGGGGTGTTCCAGGTGGAGAGCCGCGCGCAGATGGCGACCCTGCCGAGGCTGAAACCGAAGACGTTCTACGACCTGGCGATCGAGGTCGCGCTGATCCGGCCCGGCCCGATCCAGGGCGGTTCGGTGCACCCCTACATCCGGCGCGCCGGTGGCCGCGAGGACTGGGACTACGACCACCCGCTGCTGGCGAACGCGCTGAGCAAGACCAAGGGTGTGCCGCTGTTCCAGGAGCAGATGATGCAGATCGCGCTCGACGTCGCCGACTTCACCGCGGCCGAGGCCGACGAGCTGCGGCACGCGATGGGGTCGAAGCGGTCGACGCGGAAGATGGAGCGGCTGCGGGAACGGTTCTACGACGGCGCCCGCCGCAACGGGCTCGGCGACGAGCTGATCGGCACGATCTTCCACAAGCTGATGGCGTTCGCCAACTTCGGCTTCCCGGAGAGCCACGCGCTGAGCTTCGCCTACCTCGTGTTCGCCAGCGCCTACTTCAAGCACTACCACCCGGCGGCGTTCTGCGCGGCGCTGCTGCGGGCCCAGCCGATGGGGTTCTACTCGCCGCAGTCGCTGGTCGCCGACGCCCGGCGGCACGGCGTCACCGTGCACGGTCCGGACGTCAACGCGAGCCTGCCGCACGCGACGCTCGAACCCGGTGACGACGGTCTGGCGGTGCGGATCGGGCTGGCGGCCATCCGGATGATCGGGCAGAAGCCCGCGGAGGAGATCGTCGCCGAACGGGCGCACGGGCGGTTCGCCGACATGGCCGATCTGGCCCGGCGGGTGCGGCTCACCACGCCGCAGATGGAGGCGCTGGCCACGGCCGGTGCGTTCGGGCGGTTCGCCGACATCGACGGCGACCGGCGCCGCGCGCTGTGGGCGGCCGGTGCGGTCGCGCAGGAACGGCCCGAGAAGCTGCCGGTCACCCTGGCCGGAGCGCACGCGCCGACGCTGCCCGGGATGGACGAGGTCGACGTGGCGGTCGCCGACGTGTGGGCCACCGGGCTGTCGCCGGACAGCTTCCCGACGGAGTTCATCCGCGACCGGCTGGACGCGCTCGGCGTGGTCCCGACGGGAAAACTGATGGACGTCGACGACGGTGCCCGGGTACTCATCGGTGGTGCGGTGACCCACCGGCAACGCCCGGCGACCGCGGGCGGCGTCACGTTCCTCAACATCGAGGACGAGACGGGGATGGTCAACGTCGTGTGCTCGGCGGGGCTGTGGCGCCGGTACCACCGCGTGGCGCGGGGCAGCGCGGCGATGCTGATCCGCGGGGTGGTCGAACGGGCGGACGGGGTGGTGAGCGTGCGGGCGGAGAAACTGCAGCACCTGTCGATGCGGGTGCCCTCGAAGTCCCGGGACTTCCGGTGAGTGCGATGGTGCCCGATCCGCCACAATCACCCGGTCGGATCGGCGTCGACGACCACACCGGGAGGTCCGTTGCACACCCGTCGGAAGCCCTGGGTCGTCGCGCTCGTCGTCGGCGGGGACGGGCAGGCTGTCCGCGAACCCTTGGCGCGGTGGCTCCGTGACCGGGCTGCCGGTCACCGACGCGCGCGGGGACACGCTGGTCAGCCTGAGGTTCGGCGCGGAACGGGACCTGTCCGTGCCGATGCCGCTCGCGCTGGTGGTCGTCGAGGTCGACGAGCGGGTGCTGCTGGTGTTCGACCGGCGGCGGGAGCGGTGGGAGCTGCCCGGCGGGATGATCGAGCCGGGGGAGACGCCGCACCGCGCCGCGGTGCGGGAGCTGGCCGAGGAGACCGGGATCGTCGTGAGCGGGCTGCGCTTCGCCGCCGTCGCCGGGTTCGTGCTGCGGGACCCGGTGCGGCGCGAGTACGCGGCCGTGTACCGCGCCGGGTTCGCGGTCGAGCCGTCGGTGACGCCCCAGGAGGACGAGGTGTCCGCGATCGCGTGGTGGCACCCGGGCGCGCCGATGCTGCGCGAGCAGAGCGAGCTGGACGCCGCGATCGCCCGGCTGGTCTCGGCGCGGTGAGCCGTGTGGTTAGCTCGCCGGATGGAGATCGCCGAGGACTACCGGGACGCCGTGCTGCCCGGGACGACGTGGGAGAAGCGGCAGTTCAGCGGGTGTGACTTCAGCGGCGCTGATCTGCGGCGGCTGGTGACGCAGGGCTGCACCTTCGACGAGTGCGACTTCTCCGGCGCCGACCTGGGCGAGTCCCGGCATCGGGCGAGCGCGTTCCGGTCGTGCGTGTTCGACCGGACGGTGCTGGCGGACAGTTCGTGGAGCGGGTGCTCGCTGCTCGGATCGTCCTTTGCGGACAGTGGGCTGCGCGGGATGACGGTCCGGGACAGCGACTTTTCGCTCGCCAACCTCAGCCGGTCGAACCTGCGTCGCCGAACGCTGTCCGGGCTGCGGTTCCGCGAGGCGAACTTCACCGACGCCAACCTGACGGAGGCCGACCTGCGCGACAGCGACTTCCGCGGCGCCCGGCTGCACGGAGCGGACCTGGCGGGCGCCGACCTGCGCGGCGCGAAGCTCGACGCGCACGGCCTGGTGCAGGCCAAGTTGCGCGGCGCCCGAGTCGACCTCGAAACCGCGATCGCCTTCGCCGCCGCGCACGGCCTGGTGGTCGACTGACCTCCTCGCGCCACCGCCGCCCACGGCCAACACGGGCGGCGCGCCGTGTTGGCCGTTCCGGGCGGGGGTGGCGGGTGGTGTCTAGTCGATCGGGGGTTCGCCGGGGTCGAGTTCGATCAGGTCGCCGGAGGCGAGCAGGTCTTCGATCGAGGCGGGCAGCAGGTACGCGGCGCCGCCGCCGGGCTGGTTGAACCACGGGATCGCGACCCCGGCGAGCGCTTCGAGTGGCCGCTGCACCCGGTACACGTGGTACGGGCGGCCGACCCACTCCGGCACCAGCGAGCGCTCCTCGAACGGTGTCCCGGCGGCGTAGAGCAGGTTGCCCGCCGGGCCGCCGAAGCGGTCCAGTTCGCTGCCGGCGGGCAGTTCCCGCATCTCCTTGCCGCGGAACAACGTCAGCGGCGGCTCACCCTGCATCGGCTGGATCGGCCATTGCTGGTTGCCGCCACCGGACGCCGCGGAGGCCGGCGCCGCGGCCGCCGCGGGGGCGGGCGCGGCCGGTTCGACTCGGCGCGGCGGCGGTTCCCTGCGCACCGGCGGCGGGACCGGGGGCGCGCTCAACATCGTGGGCGGCCCTTCCGGCTCGTCGAGGCGGTCCGGCAGCGCGCGCCGCGGCGGTTCGGCCGGTTCCTCGCGCTGCTGGGGCTGGGCCAGCGGAACCTCGTTGGCGTCCATCTCCGGCCGCGCGGGCGGGGCGACCCGGCCGCCCGCGTCGAGCATCAGCTTGCCGAGCATGAACGCGGCCGCGTCGTCGGCGTCGCCGAAGACCGCGGGGCTGGTCAGCGTCTCGTCGTACCAGCCGACGCGCCACCCCTCGTCGACCTTCTCCAGGCTCCAGCCGTGCTCGGCGGGCTCGCCGATCCGGTAGGTGGCGTCGGAAACCCCGAGGTCGGACAGTTTCGAGCGCAGGTTGTCCAGCGCGGGCTCCCCGGACGGCGGGGCGACCGGACGGGACAACATGGTCGGCGGGCTGACCTCCGGCGCCGGACGGTTCTCCCGCGGATCCTGACGGCGCCCACGCTCCGCACCGCCGAACGCGCGCTCCGGGCCGGCGAAGGCCCGCCCACGTCCGTCGGGTTCCTGACCTGCGCGGCCACCGGGTCCTTCCCAGCCGCGGGACTCCTGGTCCCGCGATTCGCCGGGCGGCTCCCACGCGCGAGGTTCCCGCGCTTCGCGGCTGCCGGGGGCCTCCCAGGCGCGGGGCTCCTGCGGTTCGCGGCCGCCGGGCGCTTCCTGGCCGAGGGCGGCTTCGCGTTCCCACCCACGCGGCTCCGCGGGACGGGTTTCCTGACCGGCCGCGGGCTCCCAGCCGCGGGACTCCTGCCCCGGCGGGACCTCACGTGTGCCGCGGGCATCGGACGCGTCCCACTCACCGGGCCGTGCGGACTCGGCGAATGCCCTGCGGCCGGAGTCGTCCGGTTCGGCGAGCGCGCGCCGTCCGCCGGGACCTTCCGGTTCGGCGAGTGCCCGCCGTCCGCCGGGACCCTCCGGTTCGGCCGACGCGCTACCGCCGCCCGGCCCCTCGGGCTCGGCGAGCGCCCTGCGCCCCCCGGGACCCTCCGACTCGGCGGGTGGCCTGCCACCGGGGCCCTCTGGTTCGGCGAGCGCCCTGCGCCCCCCGGGACCCGCTGATTCGGCGGGTGCCCTGCCGCTGAAACCCTCAGGCTCGGCAGATACCCGGCCACCGGAACCCTCCGGTTCCGCGAGCGCCCTGCGCCCGCCGCCGCGCTCGTGGCCTTCCGGCGCCGCCTCACGCCCGCGTGCGCCATCCCAGGCATCTTCCGGCGCTGCCTCACGCCCGCGCGCGTCATCCCACGCGCCTTCCGGCGCTGCCTCACGCCCGCGCGCGTCGCCCCAGGCGCCTTCCGGCGCCGCCGCGCGTCCACGTGCCTCGTCCCAGGCGCCTTCGGGTGCTGCTTCACGCCCGCGTGCCTCGTCCCAGGTGCCTTCCGGCGCGAGCCCCTCGCGCTCACCGCGTGCCTCGGGCCCGTCCCAGGCGGCACCTTCCTGCGCGAACGCCTCACGCTGGTCCCAGCCGCGGCCGGGACCCTCCGGCGCGGCGAAGCCGTCCCGCGCGTCCCAGCTCCGGGTCTCCGGCTCGTCCTGCCCGGACGGAGCGTCCTCGGTGTCCCAGTCGCCCGGCCCGGTTTCCGGCTCGGTGTCCTTGGTCACCGGCTGGACGAGCATCGTCGGCGGGCCCGCGTCCGGTGCGATCACCGGCGTCAACGTCGTCGGCTGCTCCACGTCGGCGGGGCGCGCGGGCTCCTCCGGCTCCTCCTGCCGCGGCTCGAACTCCGGCGACGTCTCGGCCGCGGGGGCGGGAGGCGGCGGAGCCTGCTCCGGCACCCGGCGCGGGGGCGCACCACGGTTGAGGAACCCGGCGGCGCCCTGCACGGTCTGCTCCGGCACCTCGGGCAGCGCGTACCCGGCGCCGGCGATGTGCGCGACCAGCTCGGCCTCCGGCGCGACGCCGTACTCCTGCAGGTAGTAGTTGACCGCGGCCGGCCAGATCCACGTGCCGTCGGTGTGGAAGGCCACCGGCACCGTCGCCGCGGGCTGCTGCGCCAGCCGGTCCAGGTCGAAGCCGCGCTCGGCACGCACTACCGGCGCGTTGTTCAGGTACTCGAGGATCTTGTGCTGCTCGTCGTTGTCCAGGTCGGGCCGGTTGAGCACCGGGCGGCCGCCGGGCTCGTGGCCATCGAAGATCCGGGCCAGCCGGAAGCGCGGGCCGGGCTGCTCGGGGGCGAGGCCGGCCATGCGCCGCATCAGCCACTCCGGCACGTTGTCCTCGGAGCGGGGGAACATCCGCAGCTCGTCGGCGTACGCCTGCGGCGGGGGCATCAGGTCCCACCGCGGCTCGTCGCGGTCGTACTCGAGGTTGTAACTCGATGGGTGGTCGAGCTGGTAGCGGGCGTTGAACCAGGTGCCGCGGCCCTCGCGGTACATGCCGCCGCGCAGCCGGCCGAACAGGGTGGCGATGTCGTGGGTGGCCATCCATTCCTGGGCCGAGCCGTCCTCGAGCACGACCTCACCGGTCAGCTCGTGGTAGCGGCCGACCGCACGGTAGGTCGCGGTCACCCGTCGCCAGTCCCGTGGAGCGGCCCGCAGCAGGGCCAGTCCGATCTGCTTGACCAGTGTGTCCTGCTCGGTCGCGTTCAGCTGGGTCGTCGGTTGCGCCACCAGGCCATTTTGACTGGTCACTGATCCGAATGCACACCGCCCGCACCAATAGGGTCAATGACCAGTGCTTATACATCCATCGAGGTACTAAGCGTTTCAGCGGCGCTACCCATAGTGTCCTCCGCCGTCCTCGCGTGAGGGCCGGACCTTTCCTTTGCCAGAATGGAGCACGTGACTGCGACGGTTCTCGACGGCAAAGCGACCAAGAACGCCATCTTCGAAGAGCTCAAGCCGCGGGTGGCCGCTCTCGCCGCGCGTGGCGTGACGCCCGGCCTGGGAACCGTGCTGGTCGGCGACGATCCGGGCTCGCACTCGTACGTGCGGATGAAGCACGCGGACAGCGCGAGGATCGGGGTGAACTCGATCCGCCGCGACCTGCCCGCGGACATCAGCCAGGACAAGCTCGAGGCGGTCATCGACGAGCTCAACGCCGACCCGGCCTGCCACGGCTACATCGTCCAGCTCCCGCTGCCGAAGCACCTCGACGCCGGCCGGATCCTGGAGCGCATCGCGCCGGAGAAGGACGCCGACGGTCTCGCCCCGGTCAGTCTGGGCCGCCTGGTGCTCAACGAACCGGGCCCGCTGCCGTGCACCCCCTACGGGATCCTGGAGCTGCTCAAGCGCCACGACGTGCCGATCAAGGGCGCGAACGTCACCGTCGTCGGCCGTGGTGTCACCGTGGGCCGCACGATGGGCCTGCTGCTGACCCGCCGCAGCGAGAACGCGACCGTGACGCTGTGCCACACCGGCACCCGCGACCTCGCGGCCGAGGTGAAGCGCGCGGACATCGTGATCGCCGCCGCCGGGGTGCCGCACCTGATCGGGCCGGACATGGTCAAGCCCGGCGCCGCGGTGCTGGACGTCGGCGTCTCGCACGTCGAGGGCAAGCTGACCGGCGACGTCGACCCGGCGGTCGCGGAGGTCGCCGGGTGGCTCTCGCCCAACCCTGGCGGTGTCGGCCCGATGACGCGGGCGATGCTGGTCACCAACGTCGTCGAGGCGGCCGAGCGTGCACTCGCCACGGCGTGACCGGTCGGCCCTGCTCGAGCAGGTGCCGTTCCTCCTGGTGATGCTGCTGGTGGCGATCGCGGGGCTGCGGATCCTGCAGTACCACTGGAGGCAGGGCGCCGCGATCATCGGCGGCGCCCTGCTCGTGGCGGCGATCCTGCGGGGTGTCCTGCCGGGCGTGCGGGCGGGACTGCTGGCCATCCGCGGCCGCCCGGTGGACGTTCTGAGCTACGCCGGGCTCGGCGTGCTCATCCTCTTCCTGGCGTTCACGATCGCCGACGGCCCGTTCGGTTCCTGACTCAGGCGTCGGCCATCGCCGGGACACGGGCGGCCTGCTCGCGGCGGTCGAGCGAGCCGGACACGATCGCGATCGTCAGTCCGATGATCGCCAGTCCCGCACCGACCCAGTTCGGCGAGACGAGGCCGAGCCCGCCCGCGATCACCAGGCCGCCGAGATAGGCGCCGATCGAGTTGGCGACGTTGAACGCCGACTGCACCGCGGCCGACACCATCGACGGGGTGCCGCCGGCCTTGAGCATGACGCGCGTCTGCATCATCGGGCCGATCATGAACCCGGCGATGCCGACCAGGAAGATCGTGATCGCGGCGCCGGCCTTGTCGTGCGCGGTGACGGTGAAGACGGCCAGCACCGCGGCCAGCGCGAGCAGCGCGACGTACAGGCTCGGCATCAGCGCCTTGTCGGCCAGGCGGCCGCCGAGCAGGTTGCCGATGGTCATGCCGACCCCGGCCAGCGCGAGGAGCAGGGTCACGGTGCCCGGCTGGTACCCGGCGACGTCGGTCATCATCGGCGTCACGTAGGACAGGCAGGCGAACACGCCGCCGAGGCCGAACGTGACGATCGCCAGCGCCAGCCACACCTGCGGGCGCCGGAACGCGCCGAGTTCACCACGCAGCGACGGTGATTCGGGGCGGCCCTGGTGCGGTACGAGCTTCGCGATCGCCAGCGCGGCGACCAGCCCGATCAGCGCGACGACGCCGAAGGTGAACCGCCAGCCCACCTGCTGGCCGAGCAGGGTGCCCAGCGGCACGCCGACCACGTTGGCCAGCGTCAGCCCGAGGAACATCATCGACACGGCCTTGGCGCGGTCGCCGGGCTTGACCAGGCTCGACGCGACGACCGCGCCGGCACCGAAGAACGCGCCGTGCGGCAGTCCGGCGAGGAACCGGAAGACCACGCCGAACTCCTGGTTCGGGGCGACGGCGAACAGCAGGTTGCCCGCCGTGAACAGCGCCATCATCGCCAGCAGCATGGTCTTGCGTGGCAGCCGGACGGCCACCGCGGTCAGCAGCGGCGCACCGACCACGACGCCGAGCGCGTAGGCGGAGATGAGGTGGCCCGCGGTCGGGATGTCGACCCCGAAGTCCGCGGCCGTCTGCGGAAGGACACCCATCATGACGAATTCCGTGGTGCCGATACCGAAGGCTCCGACGGCGAGCGCGAGCAGCGCGATGGGCACGGTTCTCCTTTCGAGGGTCTGCATCGATACAGTGCAGGGGCACGAATAAGGACAGCCCGGTTCCAGTCCATGGCGGCGCGAGCTGTCCCTCGACCAGTTTCAACCGCGCGGGGCCCTCTTGTCATCCCGCCGACAGGGTGAGCAACCCCACGTAACGCGCCTGGTCAGGCGTTGTTTTCCGCGGGGCTGACCTCGCAGTCCGATCCGGGGAAGATCAGGCCTTCGTGCCCGTCGGCGAAGCGCACCAGGTAGGGCGGCCCGCCGTCGTCCCCGCGGACCTCGACGATCTCGCCTCGCCGGTCGGACGCGCCCACGGTGCGACCGTGGACGAGGATCCGGTCTCCAACGGCTGCGTGCATCACCGACCACCTCCCGCGGCAACCAGGGTAAATCGGGCGCGCGGAAATTGTCACTGAAAGGGGAACTGATCAATTTGCCTCCTCGCCCGGCCGGCGAGGAGGCTTTCCGGAAAACCCCCCGGACGAAAAGGAGCGGGACCATGGCGATGTGCGTGGTCTGCGGCAACGACTACTGGATGTCCTTCGAGGTCCGCACGGTCAGCGGGGACAGCTACACCTTCGACAGTCTCGAATGCGCCGCGCAGAAGATCGCGCCCCAGTGCGAGCACTGCCGGTGCCGGATTCTCGGCCACGGCGTCGAGGTCGAGGGCCGGTTCTTCTGCTGTGCGCATTGCGCGCGCGAGGGCGGGTCCGGGCTGGGCGCCGAAATCCGCGACACGGTCGGCGCCCACCCGGGCTGATCAGTTCTTCGCGGCGGCTTTCGCGGCTTTCTTGAACGCCCGGACCTCGGCGAGGGTCTCCGGGCTGACGACGTCCGCGATGGAACGGCGCGAGCCGTCTTCGCCATACGCGCCGGCGGCCTCGCGCCAGCCCTCGGGCCGCACGCCGCGTTGCTTGCCGAGCAGCGCGAGGAAGATCCGCGCCTTCTGGTCGCCGTACCCGGGCAGTTCCCTGAGGCGGCGCAGGACCTCCTTGCCGTCCGGCTTGCCCGTCTTCCAGATGCGGTCGGCCTTGCCGTCGTAGTGCTCGACGACGTGGTTCGCCAGCGCGTGCACCCGCTTGGCCATCGATCCGCCGTAGCGGTGGATGGCCGGCGGGGTCACGCACAGCTCGACGAAGTGGTCCAGGTCCGACTCGGCGATCTTGCGGACGTCGAAGCCGTCCATCCGGTCGGCGATCTTGCGCGGTCCGATGAAGGCCGTCTCCATCGCGATCTGCTGGTCCAGGAGCATGCCCGTGAGCAGGGCGAACGGGTCCCTGGACAGGAGGGCGTCGGCCTCGGGGTCGCCGGTCAGGCGCAGCGCTTTGGGCATGGACCAATAGTGACACCCTGGCGGCACTGGCGCCCCGCCCGCTCGGAGGAGGCCGTGAGTTCGGACACTCATCCACTTTGCAAGACTGAGGTACGTCACCAATTGAGGTGTCCGCCACCCGGTAGCAGTACGCTTGTACCGCATTAGACGTGCTGCACAGACGCGCGCAGATCCGCGCAGATCCGCGAGAGGAGCACCGCGGCTCATGGCCAAGATCAAGGTCGAGGGCACCGTCGTAGAACTCGACGGCGACGAGATGACTCGCATCATCTGGAAGTTCATCAAGGACAAGCTGGTCCACCCGTACCTCGACATCAACCTCGAGTACTACGACCTGGGCATCGAAGAGCGCGACCGGACCGACGACCAGGTCACGGTCGACTCCGCGAACGCCATCAAGAAGCACGGCGTCGGCGTCAAGTGCGCCACCATCACGCCGGACGAGGCCAGGGTCGAGGAGTTCGGCCTGAAGAAGATGTGGCGGAGCCCGAACGGGACGATCCGCAACATCCTCGGCGGTGTCGTCTTCCGTGAGCCGATCATCATCCAGAACATCCCGCGGCTGGTCCCGGGCTGGACGAAGCCGATCATCATCGGCCGTCACGCGCACGGTGACCAGTACAAGGCCACCGACTTCAAGGTCCCCGGCCCCGGCACGGTGACCATGACGTACGTGCCCGAGGACGGCTCCGAGCCGATGGAGTTCGAGGTCGCCCGCTACCCGGAGGGTGGCGGCGTCGCGATGGGCATGTACAACTACCGCAAGTCCATCGAGGACTTCGCGCGTGCCTCGCTGCAGTACGGCCTCGACCGCGGCATGCCGGTCTACATGTCGACGAAGAACACGATCCTGAAGGCCTACGACGGTCAGTTCAAGGACACCTTCCAGGAGATCTTCGACGCCGAGTTCAAGGCGGACTTCGACGCCAAGGGCCTGACCTACGAGCACCGCCTGATCGACGACATGGTCGCCGCCTCGCTGAAGTGGGAGGGCGGCTACGTCTGGGCGTGCAAGAACTACGACGGTGACGTGCAGTCCGACACCGTGGCGCAGGGCTTCGGCTCGCTGGGCCTGATGACCTCGGTGCTGCGCACGCCGGACGGCAGGACCGTGGAGGCCGAGGCCGCGCACGGCACGGTCACCCGGCACTACCGCCAGCACCAGCAGGGCAAGCCGACCTCGACCAACCCCATCGCGTCCATCTTCGCGTGGACCAGGGGCCTCGAGCACCGCGGCAAGCTGGACGGCAACTCCGAGCTGGTGGGCTTCGCCAACAAGCTGGAGCAGGTCGTCGTCGAGACCGTCGAGAGCGGCAAGATGACCAAGGACCTCGCCCTGCTCGTCGGCAAGGACCAGCCGTTCCAGACGACGGAGGAGTTCCTGGCGACCCTGGACGAAAACCTGGCGGCGAAGATCGCCCAGGCCTGAGTCCGCTTTTCCGGCCACAGCGAGAGGCCCGGTCACCGCTTCGGTGACCGGGCTTTTTCCGTTGTCGACAGATGGTACCAACTTGGTACCATCGACGGTATGGCGATGAACCTTCGGCTGCGCCCCGACGCTGAGGAGGCGCTGCGGGCGGAAGCGGAACGGACCGGACGGTCACAACAGGATCTGCTGCGCGATGCGGTCGACCGGTACCTCGGCCTGGTGTCTGAGCAGCCGCGGGTGGCGGGCGAGGATCCCCTGGTGCTCGCAGGCAAGGTCCGGCCGCCGAGGACCCCGTACCGGAAGGTCGTGCCGGAGAAGAAGCTCGAAGGGGGCGTGGACTCGCTCGAGCTCCTTGATCGGAACGATCGGGTCTGATGCGCGTCTACCTCGACACCAGTGCCCTCATCAAGCGAGTGATCGTGGAGCAGGGGTCCGAACAGCTCGTGGACGAGATCGATCGGTACCACGAGCGGAACGCGCTCCTGGTCTCGTCTTCGCTGGCTTGGGTGGAGGTCTCCCGGGCGTTGCGCGTCCGGGGCGATCTGGATTTCGCCGAGGTGGCCGACGAGGTCGACGCGGCACTGTCCGGGGTGGCCGAACACCCCATCGGGAGCGAGGTCGTGAGCCTCGGCAGACACCTCAACCCGAACCAGTCGCGGTCACTGGACGCCATCCACCTCGCGTCGGCGCTGATGCTCGACGTCGATGTCCTGGTCACCTACGACGACCGTCTCGCCGGGGCGGCACGTCACAACGGCCTCCGGGTCCGCACCCCGCGCTGACCGCCGTCGGGCAAGACCGCCGGGGTGCAGGTGATCCACCTCGACGACCACGTCTGGACGCTCACGCGCGGGTTCGCGCCGTGGAAGAGTCTCGTGCAGCCGATGAACATCGCGCCCGGCGAGTACCACCGCTACCGCGCCCTGCCCGCCGATCCGCGGCGCACGACGGCGGAGTGGCGGAAGGAGCGCCGCGAGCAGCGGAAAACCGGCAGGCAGGACCGCGGGACCAGCGGCTGGCACTGGCTCTGCCTCGCGCCGTTGCTGCTGGTCGTCGGGCTGGCCGGGCAGATCGTGAAGCGGTCGTCGTCGGCGCGCAGATCCTGCTGTGGCTCGTGCTGGTGCCGTTCGCGCTGCTGGAGATGCTCGCGCAGGTGCTGTGCGGGCTCGTGATGTCGGTGCTGCGCCTGATCGGCGTGGTCCGCGGCCGGGTGGACGTCGTGTGCCGGGTTCCGGGCGAGAAGATCGTGCCGCAGCCCGTCCTCGCCGTCCCCGGGTCCGGCGCGGCAGGGCATCTCTCGCCAAGGCGCTGTCGGACCACCTGGGGAAGGCGCGGCGCCCGTTCGGTCCGTACCGGGATCCGGCCGTCGTCGCTCTTCTGTCCCGGACCGGCACCCACGTGGTGCGGCACGACAGCGTCTGGGGCGCCCTGAAATCACCGAGCGTGGTCGGGTCGTGACGCCGCTCGGGTGGTTCGCCCGCGTGGGCCTGTCGGTGCTGGTGAAGTGTGGCTACCCTTACCCGGAACGCACTTGAGCTGGTGAGGAGTACCCGTGTTCCTGGGAATCCCTAAGCGGGCACTGATCATCGTGGCGGTCCTGGCCGGCATCGGCCTGATCTACGTGATGGGCACCGACAAGCAGTCGCCCGAGGGTGCCGAGGGCGGCGGGTCGAGCGGCTGCCGCGTCACGGTCACCGCGGACGTCCTGAACGTGCGGGCGGCGCCCGACGCCGGTTCCGAGATCGTCGGCAAGTTCAACCAGAACGCCGAAACCGACGCGCAGGTCGAGGTCCAGAACGGCTTCCGCAAGCTCGCCGACGACAAGTGGGCCAGCACGGACTACCTGCAGCCGGTCAGCGGCACCAACTGCTGAGTCGCGCCAGGATTGTCGGTGGGCGCCGGTAGCCTGCGGGACGTGTTCACGATCTCCACAGTCAACGTCAACGGCATGCGTGCCGCCGCCAAGAAGGGCTTCGTCGAGTGGCTCGCCGCGAGCGGGTCCGACGTGATCCTCTGCCAGGAGGTGCGCGCCGAGGAGGGGCAGCTGCCGCGGGACGTCGTCGCGCCCAACGGCTGGCACGCCCACCACGCGCCGTCCGCGGTGAAGGGCCGCAACGGCGTCTCCGTGTACAGCCGGGCAGAGCCGTCGGAGGTGCGGGTCGGGTTCGGGGAGGCGGAGTTCGAGGACAGCGGACGGTACCTGGAGGTGCACCTGCCCGGTGTGGTCGTGGCGAGCCTGTACCTGCCCAGTGGTGACGTCGGCACCCCGCGGCAGGACGAGAAGGAGCGGTTCATGACCGCGTTCCTGCCGTACCTGGTCGAACTGCGCGGCAAGGCCGAGGCGGCCGGCCGCGAGGTCGTCGTCGGTGGTGACTGGAACATCGCGCACGCCGAGGTGGACCTGAAAAACTGGAAGGGCAACCAGAAGAACTCCGGCTTCCTGCCCGAGGAGCGCGCCTGGATGGGCCGTGTCTTCGGCGAGGCCGGGTACGTGGACGTGCAGCGCAAGCTCGACCCGGAGGGGCCCGGCCCGTACACGTGGTGGTCCTACCGCGGCAAGGCCTTCGACAACGACGCCGGCTGGCGGATCGACTACCTCGCCACGACGCCCGGTCTGGCCGCCACGTGCACCTCGGTGGTCGTCGAACGGGCGCCCAGTTACGCCGAACGCTGGTCCGACCACGCCCCGGTCACCGCCACGTTCGACTGGCCGTGAGATCACGCCGCCGGTCGGCAGCCGGTGGGGCCTTCAACGTCGAGACCAGTGACGTGCATGTGCTCGTCGAGTTCACGGAGCAGGCGCACGGGAACCCCGCGCAGGTGATCGCGTTCTGGCGGCACACAGCGGAGGTGTACGTCGATCCCGAGCCTCTTGCCGTGCGGGGCAGTGGAAGGTCCGCTCCAGCGCGATGGAAGCCGTCCATGAACTGGAGGTGGCCGAGCGGCGAAACCTTCGTCGCTCCCAAGGTCGGCGAGTAGTCAACCGCGTCTCGTCCATCCGCGACACTCCACATCGGATCGGCTCAACCCTCTTCCCCCTCAACGGTTTTGAGTGCCGGGTGCAGGGCGACCACCAACCGGTGCCGCCGCCCGCCCTCGGCGGACTCGTCGTGGTACTTCGCCGCCAGATTCTTGACCGTGTCGCCGAGTTCGCGGGCGAACGCGGCGCGGTCGGCGGCCGTGGCGAACCGGATTTCGGAGTCGATCGCGAAGGTCGCCAGGCGTTTGCGCGCCGCCGTCGCGCCGTTGATCAGGTCGCCGACCTCGCGGACGAGCCGCGCGGCCAGTGTGAGCAGCCACCGGGCCGACAACTGGTCCGGCGCCCGCCCGGGATCGGGGGCGACGGCGGCCAGCGCGGCGGGGGAGATGACGTACGAGGCGGCCGTGGCCTGCAAGACCCGCTCCGTCACGTTGCCCTTCCGGCGTTCCTCCACCAGCTCCACCAGCCCGTGCCGCTCCAGTGCCCGCAGGTGGTAGTTGACCTTCTGCCGTGTCAGCCCGACCTGGGCGGCCAGCGTCGTCGCCGAGCCGGGTTCGGTCAGGGCGGCCAGGAGCCGGGACCGCACGGGGTCCAGCGACACCTCGGCGGCGGACGGGTCGTCGATCACTGCCACATCGAGCATCCACGAACCATCGCACCGAAAAGAAGAGTTGTCGAGAAGGTGAAGCCCCCCGTGTCCCCGGCACTCCGATGGGCGCTACTCTCTGCCCCGCGCGTGATCAAAAACGACAGGACTTGACACGCTCGGTAGTTTTCACGCTGGCAATGAACACCCATTAGGGTGACGGCGTCCGTGGAACGGCAGTCTCGTCTCAGGAGGCACACCGGTGCGCAACCGAACCGTGCACGTACTGCGAGCCGGCCTGGTGCTGGCGGTCATGACGACCGCGGTCACCGCCGGCACCGCGAACGCGGCACCGGCCACGCAGGCCGAGCCCGCGGGCATCTCGTTCGGGCTGCTGGGCCCCGTCGGCCTGGCCGCCGTGCTGCTCGGCATCGTCGGGATGGCGCTGGGCATCCTGCGTCAGCGCCGCAAGGCCCAGGCGGAGGCGGCCGCTGCTGTTCCCGTCACCGTGGAAACCTCCGAGGAGCCCACGCGGCCCCTCACTCCCTACCGGCGCCCGCACGCCTGAACCCGCTCGCGGGGCCGACCTCGCTGCCATCGCCGTCCGCGGGGCCTGAGAGAATCGGCGGCGTGTCCGAAGCGCCAGAGACCACCGCCCGTCCGCGTGTGCTGTCGGGGATCCAGCCGACGGCCGACTCGTTCCACCTCGGCAACTACCTCGGTGCCCTGCGGCAGTGGGTGCGCATGCAGGACACGCACGAGACCTTCTACATGGTGGTCGACCTGCACGCGATCACCGTCGAGCAGGACCCGAAGGTGCTGCGGCAGCGCACGCGCGTCTCGGCCGCGCAACTGCTCGCGCTCGGCGTCGACCCGGAGCGCAGCGCGTTGTTCGTGCAGAGCCAGGTGCCCGAGCACGCCCAGCTGTCCTGGGTCCTGGAGTGCCTGACCGGCTTCGGCGAGGCCAGCCGGATGACCCAGTTCAAGGACAAGGCGGCCAAACAGGGCACCGATCACGCCAGTGTGGGGTTGTTCACATACCCGGTGCTGATGGCCGCGGACATCCTGGTCTACCAGGCGGACGCGGTGCCGGTGGGCGAGGACCAGCGCCAGCACCTTGAGCTGACCCGCAACCTCGCGCAGCGGTTCAACCAGCGTTTCGGCCGCACGTTCACCGTGCCGGAGCCGCACATCGTGCAGGGCACCGCGAAGATCTACGACCTGCAGGACCCGACGGTGAAGATGAGCAAGTCGGCGTCCTCGCCGAACGGCATCATCGAACTGCTGGAGGACCCGAAGCGCTCGGCGAAGAAGATCCGCTCCGCGGTCACCGACACCGGCCGTGAGGTCGTCTTCGACCGCGAGAACAAGGCGGGCGTGTCCAACCTGCTCTCGATCTACTCGGCGCTGACCGACCGCGGGATCGCCGACCTCGAAGCGGCGTACGAGGGCAAGGGGTACGGCGACCTGAAAAAGGACCTCGCCGAGGTGCTCGTCGAGTGGGTCACGCCGATCCAGGAACGCGTGCAGTCCTATTTGGACGACGTGCCCGAGCTGGACAAGATCCTGGCCAGGGGCGCGGAGAAGGCCCGCGCGGTGTCCGCGGGCACCCTGGAGCGCGTGTTCGACCGGGTCGGGTTCCTGCCGCCGGCGCGCTGACGTCCACAATGGAGCGTCCCCGTCCCCGAATTGCGAGGTCGGGGCCGGGTGGTTAGCGTTTTCCCGTGGCGGAAGAAAAGGAAAAGCTGGTCCCCAGGCTGCGCCGGAAGTACCCGTGGCTCGACCACCTGGTGCGCGCCAACGAGGCGTTCGGCGAGCGCTACGGGAACCACTACGCGGCGGCGATCACGTATTTCAGCGTGCTGTCGTTGTTTCCGCTGCTCATGGTGGGTTTCTCGATCGCCGGGTTCGTGCTGGCGAACAACGCGACGGCGCTGAACGAGCTGCGCGACGGCATCATCTCGTCGACGCCGCCGGGCATCGGTGACTTCGTCACGAAGATCGTCGACGCGGCGCTGGCCTCGCGCGGCGGGACCGGGATTCTGGGTCTGCTGCTCGCGCTCTACTCCGGCATCGGCTGGATGAGCAACCTGCGGGACGCCCTGACCGCGCAGTGGGGTCAGGAGAAGAAGAACCGCCCGCTGGTGTCGACGACGATCAAGGACCTGCTCGCGCTCGGCGGGCTCGGGCTGGCGCTGGTGGTGTCGTTCGGCCTGACCGCGGCGGGTAGTGGCCTGGGCAGCACGCTGCTGCGGCTGGTCGGCCTCGACGATCAGGGGTGGGCCCAGTTCCTGCTCCGGCTGGCGACGATCGTGCTGTCCTTGCTGGCGAACATGCTGGTGTTCCTGTGGGTGCTGTCGCGGCTGCCGCGCGAACGGGTGTCGGCCCGCAGCGCGGTCAAGGGCGCGGCCATCGCGGCGATCGGGTTCGAGGTGCTCAAGCAGGTCGGGTCGATCTACCTGGCCAGCGTCACGAGTTCGCCGAGCGGTGCGCTGTTCGGGCCGATCATCGGTCTGCTGGTGTTCGCGAACCTGGTGTCACGGTTCCTGCTGTTCGTGACCGCGTGGACGGCGACGGCGCGGGAGAACATCGTCGATCGGGTCGCGCCGCCGCCCCCGGCCGTCATCCGCCCGACGGTCGAGGTGCGTCGCGGACCCGGTGCCGGAGCGGTGGCCGGCGCGTTCAGCGCGGGTGCGGTTCTGGCGTGGCTGGGGCGCCGGCGGAACTGAGTTGCGCGGCCAGCCGCCGCCGCATGACAGGAGCGACCACGAGCAGCAGCGCGCCGAGCACGATCGCGACGGCGCCGATGAAACCGAAGTACGCGGGCGCGCTTTCGCGGCTGTAGAGGCCGACGATCTGCGCGGAAACCCCCTGCCCGGCCGCGCTCGCCGCGAGCCACAGCCCCATCGTCTGCGTGGCGAACGCCGCGGGCGCGAGCTGGGTCGTGGCGGACAGCCCGATCGGTGACAGGCAGATTTCGCCGACCGTGACCAGCGCGAAGCTCAGCACCAACCACAGCGGGTTCGTCTTGCCCTCGGACAGGGTGGGGATGACCAGCACCGCGTACGACAGCCCGGCGATGAGCAGGCCGAGCCCGAATTTGGCCGGCGTCGAGGGCTGCCGGTCGCGGCGGGCCAGCCGGATCCACAGCGTCGCGAAGAACGGCGTGATCAGGATCAGCACCGCCGAACCGACGGACTGGAACCACGACGACGGGATCGCGAACCCCAGCGCGCCCAGGTCGGTGTCCTCGTCGGCGTACTGGGCCAGGACGGTCGCGCCCTGCTCCTGGATGATCCAGAAGAACACCGCGGCGAGGAAGAGCGGGATGTAGGCGCGGACGCGGGCCCGTTCGACCTTGGTGGTGCGCGGGCTGCGCAGCATCACCGTGAAGTAGGCGACCGGCAGGGCGATCGCGAGCGCGCTCACCCCGTCGACGACGAGCCCGGCGGTCAGGACCCCGGTGACCGCGGTGATCACGATGGCGGCGGCGATGGCCACGACGACGGCGATCCAGACCGGCGAGAGATCCTGGCGCCGCAACGGGTTGCGCGGCCCCTTGCTGCGTTCGCTCAGGTTCCGTTGTCCCAGGACGAACACGATCAGCCCGGCGGCCATGCCGATCGCCGCGAGGCCGAACCCGAGGTGGTAGTCGAACTCCTGGCCGAGGGTGCCGACCGCGATCGGGGCGATCAGTGCGCCGACGCTGATACCCATGTAGTAGATCGTGAAGCCCGAATCGCGCCGGATGTCGCCTTCCGGGTAGAGGTCGCCCACGGACGTCGACACGTTCGGTTTGAGCAGGCCGGTTCCCGCGACGATGAACAGCATCGACGCGTAGAGGGCGCTCGCGCCGGCGGGCAGGGCGAGGCAGAGGTGCCCGAACATGATCAGGATGCCGCCGTAGAGCGTGCTCCGGGCCGGGCCGAGGAGGCGGTCGCTGAGCCAGCCACCGCCGATCGCGGCGAGGTAGATCGCGGCGCCGTACACGGACACCAGCGAGCGGGCCTGCGCGCTGTCCATGCCGAGCCCGCCGTCGGCGACGCGGTCGTACATGTAGTACAGCAGGATCGCTTTCATCCCGTAGTAGGAGAACCGTTCCCACGCCTCGGTGAAGAACAGAGTCGCCAGACCACGGGGGTGGCCGAAAAAGCCCGTTGACGATTGCCGCACGCGCGCCCCGCTCCGTCAGTGTTTCACCTGTTCGAGCGGACGCTAGTGTCAGGAAAACTGCGAAGTCAACACACGGAGCTGTCCGGAACCGGCACCCGGCAACGCAACCCTCCCCGGCCCCCAGTCGCCCGTGCCCTAAAACCGGCGCCCTGACATCAAAACGGGACCACCGCCTCACCCACACCTCCCCGGCCCCCGATACACAGCCGCCCTAACGGTCGAGACGCCGGGTCAAGCCACGCTTTCCCGGCTTGACGCGGTGGCTCGGCCGTTAGACGATCGCGGCTCGGGGGAAAGCCCAGGTCGTCTTTTGCGCGCAGCGCCTCTCTTTTCGCCAGCCGAAGGCGGCGGGTTCAAAGATCAAAAGCGTCCTCGCCGGACGGGCTGGCTCCGGGATGACCAGGGCTTTCGCAGTCCGGCTCACCTCGGGTGGGTGGTCGCTGGGTGGTCATCCCGTCGCCTGATCTGAGGCCTATCACTGTGAGCCAGGCCCGCAAGGTTGCGTCGTCGGCTGCGCGCTGGCAGCGGATGTTGCGGGCCTGGCTCACAGTGATCGAGACGGCCTCAGGCGACGGGATGACCACCCAGCTCGTTTTTAGGGCAGGTTCGCCTCGGGCCGGGTCAACGGTGTGCGGCCTGCTGACCCTTCTTGCGGTAGTGCCCGATCACGAAACCGGCCACGATGATCAGGGCCACCACCACCGTGAGGATCCACCCGGTGACACCGAACGGGTCCTGGCCGGCCGCGTTCGCGTTGCTCACACCGTCGACCCCGGACGAACCGGACCCGGTCGCCTCGGCGGCCTGTTGCGGGGACACCAGCTGGCCGACCGGGGAGGCGTCGGTCTTCATCAGGGCGAAGCCGTAGTCCAGCAGCGCCTTGGCCTGGTTCACCACCGGCGTCGGGCGGTTCTCGGCGCGCATCATGACCACCGCGATGCGCCGGCCGCCCTGCTCGGCGCCGCCGACGTAGGTGTGGCGGGCGTCGTCGGTGAAGCCGGTCTTGCCGCCGAGGAAGCCCGGGTAAGTGCCGAGCAGCTTGTTGTCGTTGACGATCGAGAACGCCGGTTTGCCGGGCTGGTCCGGAATCTGCACCGCCCGCGTCAGGATCGACGTCGCGAACTCCGGCTGCTTCATCGCGTAGTTGAAGATCAGGCTCATGTCGTAGGCCGAGGCCGACATGCCCGGTCCGTCCAGACCGGACGGGGTCGCGGCGCGGGTGTCGGTCGCGCCCAGTTCCGCGGCCAGCGCGTTCATCTTCCGGACGGCGACCGGAACACCACCCAGTGCGGTGGCGAAGGCGTGGGCCACGTCGTTGCCCGAATGCATCAGCAGGCCGTGCAGCAGCAGGTCGACGGTGTACCGCCCGCCGGCGACGAGGCCGACGCACGTGCACTCCTGGTCGGCGTCCTCGGCGGTCGCGACGATCACCTGGTCCGGCGTCATCTCGCGGAGCACCACGAGCGCGAGCAGCGTCTTGATCAGCGACGCGGGGCGCTCACGGGCGTGCGGGTTCTTGGCGGCGAGCACCTCGCCGGTGTCGAGGTCCTGCAACACCCAGGAGGCCGCCGTCGTGTCCAGCGCGTTCGCGGAGCCGGTCGGCGTGACCACACCGCACTCGCCCATGCGCGCCCCGCCGACGGCGGTTTCGGGCACGGGCAGGGGAGCGGGCGCGGCCACACCCGGCGGTGGTTCCTCGGAGGTGTCCACGGGTGGCGGCGGCGCGACCGCGTCCGGGCACACGGCCGGAGCAGCAGCCGCGGTGCCGGTGAACGGCACGAGACCGGACAGCAGAACGAGAACGAGGGAGAGCAGGAAACCGCGTCGCACCAAAGCAGGCTAGAGGACGCGCGTACGGGTTCCCCCGCGCGGCGCCCCGATCCGATCGGGGGATACTCGACCCATGTCTCGACGTACGGCGCTGTTCCTGCTCGGTTTCGGGATCTGGTCGTGGATCATCTGGATCACGTTCGTGAAGAACCTGTGGGCGAGCGACAACTCCTGGGCGGCGGACGGATCGGCCACCGGGTTCTTCGTGGTGCACCTCATCCTGGCGATCGTGTCGTTTGCCCTGGGCACGATCATCGGGGTCATCGGCTGGCGCGGGCTGCGCGCCAGGCGCCGCGAGAAGGTGGACGCGGGGGGCTGACCAAACTCGCCGGAACCCATCCGTTTGCGATCGCATCCAAGGCGCATCGCTGACACGGACGGTGGGTCATGTTCCGGCTTTCGAAGCTTCTCCCGGTGGTTCTCGCGGGTCTGCTGGGCCTCGGGCTCGTCCCGGCTCTCGCGCAGGAGGCCGGGTACGCGCCGACCATGCTCGTGCTCGACGGGTCCGGCTCGATGAAACAGGGCGACCCCTCGGGCGGCACCAAGATGGACGCCGCGAAGAACGCGATGCACCGGTTCATCGACTCGGCGCCCCCGGAGGCCGAGGTGGGGCTCACCGTCTACGGCACCCGCACCGGTTCCTCCGACGCCGAGAAAGCCGCGGGCTGCCAGGACGTCCGGGTGCTGCGCCCGCCGCGGACCGTCGACAAGCCGGCCCTCACCGCGGCCGTCGACGGCATCCGGCCCAGCGGCTACACCCCGATCGGCAACGCCCTGCGCGCCGCCGCCGAGGCACTGCCCGAGGAAGGGCCGCGCGCGATCGTCCTGGTCTCCGACGGTGAGGACACCTGCGCGCCACCCGACCCGTGCGAGGTGGCGAAGGAGCTGACCGCCCGGGGCGCCGAGATCGTGGTGCACGCGGTGGGCTTCAACGTCGACGAGCGGTCCCGGCAGCAGCTGACCTGCATCGCGCAGGCGACCGGCGGCACCTACAGCGACGCGCCCGACGGCAGGACGCTGGAACGGATCCTGCCGCGTGTGTCGGCGACCGCCCTGCGGACGTACGAACCCGCCGGCACCCCGATCGCCGGCCGCCCGGACTGGAAGCACGCACCCGTCGCCGACCCCGGCCAGTACCTGGACACCCTGGGCCAGAAGGAAACCCGCTACTACGCGGTCGACGTCCCGCAGGGCGCCACCGCCTACTTCAGTGGCACGATCTCCTTCCCGCGCCTGCCGGACGTGGACCGGCTCGACGACATCAACAGCCTCCAGGCGCGCGTGTACGGCGCGGGCGGCGAGGACTGCCATGCGTTCGCGTCCGAGCAGGCGACGATGTCCAGCGACGGCGTCGCCCTGACCATCGCCAAGGCGTGGGACGGCGCGACCGAGCCGAAGAAGGGCAGCGGCAGCTCGGACAACTGCCGCGGCGCCGGCCGGTACTTCTTCGCCCTCACCTGGGACCGCGTGTCGGCCGGGGTGCCCGAACGGCTGCCCATCGAACTGCTTGTCGGCGTCGAGCCCGCGGTCACCGACGGCGGCTCGGAAGCGGTGCTGCCCACCACCACGTTCGCGGAGCCGTCCGGCCAGGGCGCACCGGTCGTCGGCGGCGGCTCGTTCAACGTCGCCGCGCCATTGGACGGCAGCGGCCGCTACACCGACACCCTGCAGCGCGGCGAGTACGTCTTCTACCGGGTGTGGCTGGGCTGGGGTCGGGGTCTGGCGTATCGCGTCCACTTCGGACAGGCGGGCGGCGCCGGGATCGACAACGTCTCGAACATCGCGACCAGCCTGCACAACCCCAACCGCACCGAAATCGACTCCGACACCACGGTGTTCACCGGCTCCGGCGGAACCCTGCCCGCGAACGACACGGCCATCGCGACGGCCCCGGTCCGGTACCACAACCGCGACGCCGACAATTCGAACGTGCGCACCCAGAGCGTGGCAGGCTGGTACTACATCGCGGTCAAGCTGGGCGCCACGTTCGACGACGGTGACAACGTTCCGGTCCCGGTCACGCTGGACCTGACGGTCGCCGGAACCGAGGAGAGCGGCCCGGCCTACGCGTCCCCGTCCGGCGGCATCTTCGGCGACAAGGAACCTACCGAGGCGGCCCCGGCGTTCGTTCCGGTCGCGGACAAGGATCCGGTGACCTGGCCGATCTGGGTCGGCGGCGCCACCCTGGTCGTGCTGGCCGCCGCCGTCATCCTGCTGATCCGCGGCCGCCGACCCTGACCACGCCCACGGGACCAGCCAGCGCCGACACGGGGCCGCCCACGAAAAAACGCTCGGCCGGGACATCCCAGCCGAGCGTTTCGCAATCGCCCATGAAGAATCAGACGCGCTTGAACAGCAGCGCGCGCTTGACCTCCTGGATCGCCTTCGTCACCTGGATGCCACGCGGGCAGGCGTCGGTGCAGTTGAAGGTCGTGCGGCAGCGCCACACGCCCTCCGCGTCGTTCAGGATGTCCAGCCGCTCCTCGGAACCCTCGTCACGCGAGTCGAAGATGAAGCGGTGCGCGTTGACGATCGCCGCCGGGCCGAAGTACGACCCGTCGTTCCAGTACACCGGGCACGACGAGGTGCAGGCCGCGCACAGGATGCACTTGGTGGTGTCGTCGAACCGCTCGCGGTCGGCGGCCGACTGGATCCGCTCGCGCGTGGGCTCGTTGCCGTAGGTGATCAGGTACGGCTTCACCGCCCGGTACGCCTCGAAGAACGGCTCCATGTCGACGTAGAGGTCCTTGAGCGTCGGCAGGCCCTTGATGGGGGCGATGGTGACCGTGGTCTCCTTCCCCTCCTTCGCCAGCAGGTCCTTCACCAGAACCTTGCAGGCCAGGCGGTTGATGCCGTTGATCTGCATCGCGTCCGATCCGCAGATGCCGTGCGCGCACGAGCGGCGGAACGACAGCGTGCCGTCCACGTAGTTCTTGATGTTGAACAGCAGGTTCAGCACCCGGTCGGTCGGCAGCGCCGGGACATCGTAGGACTCCCAGTGCGGTGCGTCGTCGATCTCCGGGTTGAAGCGCTGGATCTTCACCGTGATGGTGACCGAGCCATCCGGCGCGGGGATCCCATTGACGGTCTTCGGTTCGGCTACCGCGGTCATCAGTACTTACGCTCCATCGGCTCGTACCGGGTGAAGGTCACCGGCTTGTAGTCCAGCCGGATGTCGGAGGAGAACCCGCTGATGCCCAGCGGGGCGTCCGGATCCGCCTTCTCCGGCAGCATCTTGTACGACATCGAGTGCCGCATGAAGTTGACGTCGTCGCGGTTCGGGTAGTCCTCGCGGGCGTGGCCGCCGCGGGACTCCTTGCGCGCCAGGGCGGCGTTGACCAGTGCCTCGGCCAGGTCGAGCAGGAAGCCCAGCTCGATCGCTTCGAGCAGGTCGGTGTTGTACCGCTTGCCCTTGTCCTGGATGGCGATCCGGCCGTAGCGCTCCTTGAGCCGCTGCACGTCGGTCAGCGCGGTCTTCAGCGTGTCCTCGGTGCGGTAGACCGCCGCGTTGCTGTCCATCGTCAGCTGCAGCTCGCTGCGGATATCAGCGACCCGCTCGCCACCGTGCGCGGTGCGCAGGTGGTCGACCATGCCCTCGACCATCTTCGCCGGGTCCTCCGGCAGCTCGAGGAAGTCGTGGCCGTTGGCGTACTCCGCGGCGGCGATGCCGGCGCGGCGGCCGAACACGTTGATGTCCAGCAGCGAGTTGGTGCCCAGCCGGTTCGCGCCGTGCACCGACACGCACGCGACCTCACCGGCGGCGTAGGCGCCGGGCAGGACGGTGTCGTTGTCGAGCAGGGCCTCGCCGTGCACGTTGGTCGGGATCCCGCCCATCGCGTAGTGCGCGGTCGGGAACACCGGCACCGGCTCCTTCACCGGGTCCACACCCAGGTAGGTGCGGGCGAACTCGGTGATGTCCGGCAGCTTCGTCTCCAGCACCTCGGCGCCCAGGTGGGTGCAGTCGAGGTAGACGTAGTCCTTGTGCGGTCCGGCGCCGCGGCCCTCCAGCACCTCCAGCACCATCGACCGGGCGACGATGTCACGCGGCGCGAGGTCCTTGATGGTGGGGGCGTAGCGCTCCATGAACCGCTCACCGGACTCGTTGCGCAGGATCGCGCCCTCGCCGCGGGCACCCTCGGTGAGCAGGATGCCCAGGCCGGCCAGACCGGTCGGGTGGAACTGGTAGAACTCGATGTCCTCCAGCGGCAGGCCCTTGCGGTAGTAGATGCCCATGCCGTCACCGGTGAGGGTGTGCGCGTTGGACGTGGTCTTGAAGACCTTGCCGAAGCCACCGGTGGCGAACACGATCGCCTTGGCCTGGAAAACGTGGATCTCGCCCGTGGCCAGTTCGTAGGCGACGGCGCCGGTGGCGACGGGCCCGTTCTCGGTCTCGGTCGTGATCATGTCGAGCACGTAGAACTCGTTGAAGAACTCGATGCCGTGCTTGACGCAGTTCTGGTACAGCGTCTGCAGGATCATGTGGCCGGTGCGGTCGGCCGCGTAGCAGGCGCGGCGCACCGCGGCCTTGCCGTGGTCACGGGTGTGACCGCCGAACCGCCGCTGGTCGATCTTGCCTTCCGGCGTCCGGTTGAAGGGCAGGCCCATCTTCTCCAGGTCGAGCACGGCGTCGATGGCCTCCTTGGCCATGATCTCCGCCGCGTCCTGGTCGGTCAGGTAGTCGCCGCCCTTGACCGTGTCGAACGTGTGCCACTCCCAGTTGTCCTCTTCGACGTTGGCCAGCGCGGCGCACATGCCGCCCTGAGCCGCGCCGGTGTGGGAGCGGGTCGGGTAGAGCTTGGTGAGGACCGCGGTGCGGGCGCGCTGGCCCGACTCGATGGCGGCGCGCATGCCGGCGCCACCGGCGCCCACGATCACCACGTCGTACTTGTGGAACTGCATGTCCGCTTCTTCCTCGGGTGCGTGTGGTGGTGGGTCAGCTGCCGGCCATGTCGGGGTCGAACGTGAAGACCACCAGGGTCCCGACGAACAGGATGATGGCCATCGCCACGTACAGCACGATCTTCAACCAGAAGCGCGTGCTGTCCTTGCGGGCGTAGTCGTCGATGATCGTGCGCAGGCCGTTGCCGCCGTGCAGCTGCGCCAGCCACAGCATCGCCAGGTCCCAGAACTGCCAGAACGGCGACGACCAGCGGCCGGCGACGAAGCCCCAGTTGATCCGGTGCACACCGCCGTCGAGGATGTTCATGATGAACAGGTGGCCGAGCACCAGGACGACCAGCGCGAGGCCGGAGATCCGCATGAAGAGCCAGCTGTAGAGCTCGAAGTTGCTCCGCCGGGCGGCGGGGCGCCGCGGCGAGCGCGGCTTGTCGAGCGCGAGGGTCTCGGTAGCCATCTCTACTCTCCGCCTCCGAACATGACCGACACCGTGCGCCACATCATCGAGATCGCGCCGGGGATCATCACGACCACCCACACGACGGCGATCGTCCACAGCATGTGCTTCTGGTACTTGGTGCCCTTCGACCAGAAGTCGACCAGCATGACCCGGATGCCGTTCAGCGCGTGGAACAGCACGGCGCCGACGAGGCCCACCTCCATGAGGTTGACCAGCGGGGTCTTGTAGGTCTCGATGACCTCGTTGTAGGTGTCGGGCGAAACCCGGACCAGCGCGGTGTCGAGAACGTGGACGAACAGGAAGAAGAAGGTGAGCACGCCCGTGATCCGGTGCAGGACCCAGGACCACATGCCGGGGTCGCCCCGGTAGAAGGTCCCGTTCCGGCGTGAGGCACCCGCCCGATCGCTCGCCTCCGCCGCCGTCTGGTCGGCGGCGGTGCTCGCCGTGGTGGACATCGGTGTACGGCCTCCAACGTCGTGGTTGGACTGTGCCCGGCTGACCTGCGAATCCACCGGGCGCGGGGAGCGTCCACCTGGGACTTCGCGAGTCACCCCGGTGGGGTTGTCAAGGCCATCGAGCTTGGATAAAGGGATGCTAGACCCGGTCGCCATAGCGCACTCAACCTGTGGTTGGTGTGTGTGATCGACCAGACACCCTGCGCGTGTCGTGCGTCTCATCCCGTTACGTCCGGGTCGGCAGACGTCGCGCAGAGGTGAATTTCGCCCACTCGAACGGGGTGGGGTGACTCGATGTGATTGAACTGTCGCCGTGCCGGAGGACAAGCAAACATTTAGGTTACGTGCTGTGGCTCTGGCATGGCCATTTGCTCACAGGCGGGTACCGTTCGCCCGTCGAGCCCGGCAGTGAGCCGGGCCGTTCTCGGGTCCGCTGGAACACAGCGGGGAGGGAGAGACAGGGTGCGTAAGACGCGTGCCACCACGCTGGCCGCCACCGCGATGGCGGCGGCGCTCGCGCTGGCGGGGTGTGCGAAGGACTCCGGCAACAGCGGGAGCAGCAACAACGACAACGCCGCGGCCGGATCCTGCGTCACGGCACAGGCGCCCCCGGCCACGGCGGCGTCGACCAGTGCGAGCGCCGCCGGCGAGAAGGTCGACGGCAGCAAGCTGCGCATCGCGCTCGCCTTCGACATCGGCGGCCGCGGTGACGCGTCGTTCAACGACGCCGCCGCCGCGGGGGTGGACAAGGCCAAGGCCGAGATGGGCGTCACCGACGTCCGGGAGAGCACCGCGTCGCCGACCGAGGACGAGGCCGCCAAGGAACAGCGCCTGACCCAGCTGGCCCAGGACGGGTACAGCCCGGTGCTGGCGATCGGCTTCGCCTACGCGAGCGCCGTGCAGGCCGTCGCGCCGAAGTTCCCGAACACCCAGTTCGCGATCGTGGACGACGACTCGATCGACGCGCCGAACGTCACTCCGCTGGTGTTCTCCGAGGAGCAGGGCTCCTTCCTGGTGGGTGTCGCGGCGGTCTACAAGAGCAAGAACTGCCACGTGGGCTTCGTCGGCGGTGTGAACACCCCGCTGATCCAGAAGTTCGAGGCCGGGTTCATCGCGGGCGCCAAGGCCGCGTCGGACAAGGTCCAGATCACCAGCGACTACCTGACCCCGGCCGGTGACAACACCGGCTTCCAGGACCCGGCCAAGGGCAACATCAAGGCCGCGGCCGAGTTCTCGGCCGGCGCCGACGTCGTCTACCAGGCGGCCGGTGCCTCCGGCAAGGGTGTGTTCCAGGCCGCGAGCGCGGCCAAGGGCCTGGCCATCGGGGTCGACTCCGACCAGTACAACCAGTCGACCGTCGCCGAGTACAAGGACGTCATCATGACCTCCATGCTCAAGCGGGTCGACGTGGCCGTGTACGACTACATCCAGGCGCTGGCGGGCGGCAAGCTGGCCGAACTGCCGAAGCGGTTCGACCTGTCGGTGGACGGTGTCGGCTACTCCACCTCCGGTGGGCAGGTCGACGACATCAAGCCGCAGCTCGACGGCTACAAGCAGGCGATCATCGCGGGCTCGATCAACGTCCCGACCACACCGCAGAAGTAACCAGCATCAGCCGCGTCCGGGGCTCGGGAGGGTGACCCCTCCCGGGCCCCGTACGCCGTTTCCGGGGGTCTCATGACCAACTCACCACCGGCCGTCGAGCTGCGCGGCATCACGAAGCGCTTTCCCGGCGTGGTCGCCAACTCCGACGTCAACCTGACCGTGGCGTCCGGCGAGGTCCACGCCATCTGCGGCGAGAACGGGGCGGGCAAGTCCACCCTGATGAAGATCCTCTACGGCATGCAGCCGCCGGACGAGGGCACGATCACGATCAACGGCGAGCAGATCCGGCTGCGCAACCCGCAGGACGCGATCCGCGCCGGGATCGGCATGGTGCACCAGCACTTCATGCTCGCCGACAACCTGACCGTGCGGGAGAACGTCCTGCTCGGTGCCGAGAAACTCAACGGCATCGGCCGCGCCGCCCGCGTGCAGCTGGCCGAGCTGGAGAAGCAGGTCGGCCTGTCCGCGCCGCTGGACGCGCTGGTCGAGACGCTCGGTGTCGCCGACCGGCAGCGCGTCGAGATCATGAAGGTGCTCTACCGCGGCGCGCGGATCGTCATCCTCGACGAGCCGACCGCGGTGCTGGTGCCGCAGGAGGTCGACGCGCTGTTCGAGACGGTGCGCGGCATGCAGTCGCAGGGCTTCACCTTCATCTTCATCTCGCACAAGCTGGACGAGGTGCGCGCGATCGCCGACTCGGTCACCGTGATCCGGCGGGGCACCACGGTCGGCACGGCCGACCCGAAGAAGATCTCCTCGCGGGAGCTGGCCGAGATGATGGTCGGCTCGGAGCTGCCGAGCCCGGAGACCCGCGAGTCCACCGTCACCGATCGCGATGTGCTGCGGGTTTCGGGCCTGCGGCTGGTCGCCGAAGGTCCCGATGACACCGCCCGTGCGATCCTCTCCGACATCACCTTCACCGTGCACGCCGGTGAGGTGCTGGGCATCGCCGGTGTCGAGGGCAACGGTCAGACCGAGCTGGTCGAAACGATCATGGGCATGCGCAAGGCGGGCGGCGGTTCGATCGAGCTGGTCGGCCCCGACGGCACCGCGCGTGCCCTGACCGGTCTGGGCACGCTCGCCCGGCGCGAGGCAGGCATCGGGTACGTACCCGAGGACCGCACCCGGCACGGGCTGCTGCTGACGCAACCGTTGTGGGCCAACCGGATTCTCGGCCACCAGACCCGGCGCCCGGTCGCGAAGGGCCAGCTGCTCGACATCGCGGGCGCCCGCAAGGACACCGAACGGATCGTCTCCGACTACGACGTCCGGACACCCGGCATCGAGGTGCCCGCGGCGGCGCTGTCCGGCGGGAACCAGCAAAAGCTGGTCGTCGGCCGCGAACTGTCCGGCGAACCCGCGCTGCTGATCGCCTCGCACCCCACCCGCGGTGTCGACGTCGGCGCGCAGGCGCTGATCTGGGAACAGATCCGCCAGGCCAGGCACAACGGCCTCGCGGTGCTGCTGATCTCCGCCGACCTCGACGAGCTGATCGGCCTGTCCGACACCATCCGCGTCATGCTGCGCGGACGTCTCGTGAGCGAAGCCGACCCCGCCACCGTCACGCCGACGGAACTGGGCTCGGCCATGACCGGAGCGGAGGAAGCCGCGTGACCTCCTGGCGCACCAAGGTGCTGCCGCCCCTGCTGGCGATCGTGTTCTCGGTGCTGATCTGCTCGATCGCGCTGCTGATCTCCGGATCCGATCCGCTGCAGGCCTACGGCACCATGATCGGCCAGCTCTTCAAGGGCACGACCGCCGTGGACACGGTGAACCTGTCGGTCGTCTACTACCTGTCCGGGCTCGCGGTCGCCATCGGCTTCCAGATGAACCTGTTCAACATCGGTGTCGAGGGCCAGTACCGCTTCGCCGGTGTGGTGGCCGCGATCGTCGGCGGGGCGTTCGCGCTGCCGCCGGTGATCCACGTCGTGTTCATCATCGTGGTGGCCGCGCTCGCCGGCGCGCTCTACGCGGCGGTGCCCGCGATCCTCAAGGTGACCCGCGGGGTCAGCGAGGTCATCTCGACGATCATGCTCAACGCGGTCGTCGGCGGCATCGTGGCGTTCCTGATCAACCCCGACCAGTTCGGGGTGCTGACCGGGAACAACCTCAAGACCGAGGAGATCGCGCCGTCCGGGCGGGTGCCGAACATCCCGATCGGCGGCGGCGAGATGTTCGGGTTCGTGATCATCGCCGCGGTCATCGGGTTCGCGTACTGGTTCATGCTCAACCGGACCCGCTTCGGGTTCGAGCTGCGGGCCAGCGGCGAGTCGACCACGGCGGCCGCCGCGGGCGGCGTCAACGCGAAGAAGATGACACTGATCGCGATGCTGCTCTCCGGCGCGGTGGCCGGACTGGTCGCCATCCCGGAGCTGGTCGGCCGCGACTACACCTACGCCATCACCTCCACCCAGGGCTACGGCTTCACCGGCATCGCGGTCGCGCTGCTGGGCCGCAACCACCCCGGCGGGATCGCGCTCGGCGCGCTGCTGTGGGCGTTCCTGGACAAGTCGGCGGTGTCACTGGAACAGGTCGACGTGCCGAAGGAGATCGCGACGATCATGCAGGGCGCCATCGTGCTGTCGGTCGTCGTGGCCTACGAAATCGTGAAGCGGGCCGACCTGGCCGCCGCGCAGCGCCGCGTCGGGCGCGCGTTGTCCGGGGGCCGTCCCGGCTCGGTCAGTGAAGGGGGAGCGGTATGAGTCTCGCGACGGAGACGACGGCGCTGACGGTGCCGCCGACGCCGCGCAAGCGCCGGATCCCCGGCTGGGCACGCGGGATCGTCTGGGCGGTCGGGATCGTCGCGGTGCTGTCCACCGCGTCGTACTTCACCGGGGTCAACACGCTGACCTCGACGAACACCGCGCAGACCGCGCTGCGGCTGGCGTTGCCGATCCTGCTGTGCGCGCTCGGCGGTCTGTGGTCGGAGCGCGGCGGTGTGGTCAACATCGGGCTCGAGGGCATGATGATCCTCGGCACCTGGGGTGCGGCGTGGGGCGCCTACTACGGCGGCCCGTGGGCGGGCCTTGGCGCGGCGATCGTGTTCGGTGCGCTGGGCGGTCTGCTGCACGCGATCGCGACGGTCACGTTCGGCGTCAACCACATCGTGTCCGGTGTGGCGATCAACCTGCTCGGGCTCGGTATCGCGAAGTACCTGGCGACGCTGATCTTCGAACCGCTGTCCGGCAATCCGCGGCAGTCGCCGACGGTGCCGACGTTCGACACCTACTCGGCGACGTTCCTGTCGGACTGGCTCACCGATCTGGAAGACCAGCAGCGGGTGTTCATCTCGGACGCGGCCGGCCTGCTCAACGGGCTGGTCACCGGAGTGGCGCCGCTGACGATGATCGCGATCCTGCTGGTGCCGGTGAGCTACCTGGTGCTGTGGCGGACGCGGCTCGGGCTGCGGCTGCGGTCGTGCGGCGAGAACCCGGTGGCGGCCGAGTCGCTGGGGATCAACGTGTACGCGCACAAGTACCTGGGCGTGCTGATCTCCGGCGGGCTGGCCGGCATGGGTGGTGCCTCGCTGGTGCTGCTGCAGGGCGGCGGCGGCTACCTGGAGAACCAGACCAACGGCCGCGGGTACATCGGTCTGGCCGCGATGATCTTCGGCAACTGGCGGCCGGGCGGACTGCTCGGCGGTGCGGCGCTGTTCGGGTACGCGGACGGTCTGCAGCTCTCCGGCGGTGGCACGGCGGTGCTCGCGCTGCTGTACGGCGTGGTGCTGCTGCTGTTCGTGATCGTCGTGGTGCAGCTGATCCGGCGGCAGTGGATCGCGGCGGCGCTCGGTGTCGTCGGGGCCGGGATCCTGTACTGGATCTACTGGTCCAACGATTCGCTGCCGAGCGAGCTGACCCCGTACACCGCGCACGTGGTGACGTTGATCGTGCTCGCGGTGGCCTCGCAACGATTGCGACCGCCCAAGGCCGGCGGCATGCGATATCGCCGCGGCGAGGGGGATTGATGAGCGGGATCGACTGGGAGGCGCTGCGTGCCCGGGCCGTGCTGGCGGCGAAGAGCGCGTACGCGCCCTACTCGGGGCTGCACGTCGGCGTCGCGGGGCTGGTGGACGACGGCCGGGTCGTGACCGGGTGCAACGTGGAAAACGCCTCCTACGGCGTCGGGTTGTGCGCGGAATGCACGATGGCCGGGCAGCTGCGGCTCTCCGGCGGCGGCCGTCTGACGGCGGTGGCGTGCCGGTCCGGTGCCGGTGATCTGCTGATGCCGTGCGGCCGCTGCCGTCAGATCCTGTTCGAGCTGGGCGGCGGTTCGTGCCTGGTGGACACCCCGTCCGGAATCCTGCCGATGACCTCGGTGCTGCCGGACGCCTTCGGTCCCGCGGACCTGCCGTGAAAGCGTTTGCGGCGGTCGACGTCATCCGCGCGAAGCGGGACGGAGGTGTGCTCAGCGACGAGCAGATCCGGTGGGTCATCGACGCCTACACGCGCGGTGACGTGGCGGAGGAGCAGATGTCCGCGCTGGCGATGGCGGTATTCCTGCGCGGAATGGACGCCCGCGAGACGGCCACCTGGACCGGCGCGATGATCGACTCCGGTTCGCGGTTGTCCTTGCGCGTGGACCGGCCGACGGTGGACAAGCACTCGACCGGCGGGGTCGGTGACAAAATCACCCTGCCGCTGGCCCCGCTGGTCGCCACCTGCGGCGCGGCCGTGCCCCAGCTGTCGGGGCGCGGCCTCGGCCACACCGGCGGGACGCTCGACAAGCTGGAATCGATCCCGGGCTGGCGGGCCGCGCTGTCGGTCGACGAGATCACCGCGCAGTTGAATTCGGTCGGCGCGGTGATCTGCGCCGCGACCTCGGGGTTGGCGCCGGCGGACCGGAAGCTGTACGCGCTGCGGGACGTGACGGGCACGGTCGAGTCGGTGCCGTTGATCGCCAGCTCGATCATGAGCAAGAAGATCGCGGAAGGAGCGTCGGGTCTCGTCCTGGACGTGAAAACGGGCTCCGGGGCGTTCATGAAGTCACCTGAGCAGGCGCTGGAGCTGGCGCGGACGCTCGTTTCGATCGGATCCGCGCACGAGGTGGCGACGACGGCGCTGTTGACCGACATGTCGACACCGCTGGGTGCCGCGGTCGGCAACGCGGTGGAGGTCGCGGAGGCCGTCGAGGTCCTGCAGGGCGGCGGTCCGGCGGACGTGGTCGAGCTGACGGTGGCCCTGGCGCGGGAGATGCTGGCACTGGCCGGGTTGTCGGCGGACCCGGCCGCGGTGCTGGCTTCCGGCGAGGCATACGAGACGTGGTGCCGGATGATCGCGGCGCAGGGCGGCGATCCTTCGGCGGCTCTGCCACGCCCTGCTCACGTCCACGTGGTGGAAGCCGGGTCGTCCGGGTACCTGTCCCGTTTGGACGCTTACGCCGTGGGTGTCGCCGCTTGGCGACTGGGTGCTGGGCGGGCTCGGCGGGAGGATCCGGTGCAGCACGCGGCTGGCGTTCGGTGTCTGGTCAAGCCGGGAGAGCCGGTCGTCCAGGGGCAGCCACTGCTGGAGCTGCACACGGACACGGCGGACGCGGTCGGCGGGGCGTTGGAAGCCCTGACCGGGGCCGTCGAGGTCGCGGACTCGGCGCCGTCCAGCGGAACCCTGGTGCTGAGGCGCGTGAGCGACGCGCAGTAAAAACGAGCTGGCCCGTCGCCTTCGGCTGCCGCCTCCGCGCGGCGAGGGTGACCGCTGGGCGCGTGGGCGGCCGTTAGGTGGTTGCGTTGGGTCCGGGCACGTCTTTGGTTCGGCTCGCGTTGCCGGGTGGCGGTCCCGGAAGGGCCAACACGCTGCCGCGAGCGGCCAACACGCCAGCGGGAGCGGCCAACACGGCTCGGCGCGGCGTGTTTGCCGCTCCGAGCGGCGTGTTTGCCGTTGCGGGCGCCGTGTTTGCTGTTGCGGGCGCCGTGTTGGCCGTGGCGGGGGGTGTGGCTCAGGTTGAGGGGGCGTGGCTCAGGTCGACCACGCAGAAGATGTTGCCCTCGGGGTCGGCCAGTACGACGAAGTCGGGGTTTGCCGGGTAGCTGTCCCACGCCACCCGGTGCGCGCCGAGGGCCACCAGGCGCTCCACCTCGGCCTCCTGCTCCTCCCGCGAGTCCACGAACAGGTCCAGGTGCGTGCGGGGATGCGACTGCACGGGAGTCTCGCTCCGCATGAGCGCCAGCACTCGTCGATCGCCGTCGTTCAGGGTGCGCCAGGTGTCGCTCGCCCACTCGCCGGTCGGGGTCAGGTTCAGTGCGGCTGTCCAGAAGGTCGTCGCGCGCTCCACGTCGTCGACGCCGATCACCGGGAATCCGAGCCTCAGCATGGGAAGCAGCCTAGAGACGCGAGAAGCCCCGGGCACGGCAAGCGTGCCCGGGGCTCCGGCCGGAAAAACTCAGGCGTCCGAGTCGTCGCCGTCGGACTTGGGCTTCACGTCGGCGTTCTTCGGTGCCCGGCCGTTGCGGGCGCGGCGCGGCTGGCGCTGCGCGGGCGGCGGCGGGGCGATCTGCGGCACGGACGGGCCACCGCCGAGCATCAGCTCCGCGAACGTGGCCATCGCCTCGTCGAGCTGGCCGCCGATGCGCCGCTCCGACTCCTCGTTGCTGCGGCGCACCACCGAACTCACCGAATCGGTGTCGGGCTGGCTGGACAGCGTGCTCTCCACCCGGGAGAACCCGCTCTTCACCGAACCACCCAGATCGCCGAACTGCGCGGCCACACCCTCGTCGACCTTGTCGATCCGGTTGCCCAGGTCGTCCAGGCGCCCGCTGATCTGCTCCAGCCGCGAAGACAGCGCTTCCAGCCGCTCGGTCGGATCCAGCATCTCGCCGGTCTCGTCGATCGCCCCGCGCAGCGACTGCGTGGCCGCCTCGACGCGCTCGCGGTTGTGGGTCTCGGCCTCGTCGACCCGGCCACGCAGATCGGTCAGGCCGCTCTCGACCCGGTCACGCAGCTCGCCGACACCGTTGTCCACCCGCTCACGCAGCTCGCCCAGACCGGAGTCGACGCGGTCGCGCAGGATGGACTCCGCCATCTCGATGCGCTCCTTCACCGGGCCGTGCACCGCCTGCGGCAGCGCGTCCAGCTTGGCGTCCTGCTTGTCCAGGTGCCCGTTCAGGTCGTCGAGGCGGCGGTGGATGTTCTCCAGCTTGTCCTCGAGCCCGTCCATCCGGCCGGCCACGCCCTCGAAGCGGGCGGCGACACCGTCCAGACGACCGTCGAGCTGCGCGAAGGGCTTCGCCAGCTTGTCGACGATGCTCTCCACCGCACGCGCGAGGTCCGCCAGCGCGTTGTCCTGCGACTCCAGCCGCGTCATCGCCTCGTCGAGACGCTCGGCGAGAACGCCGACCTCGGTGCGGTCGGGCAGCTCGGACAGGCGCTTGCGCACCGCGCCCAGCGAGTCGACCGGGGCAAGCCGCGCGTAGATGTCGTCGAGCGCGTCGAAGATCTGCTGCTGCTCGCTCTCGCGGACTTCGGCCGCACGCACCAGCATGTTGCGCATCCGGTCGAAGGACGGAGCTCCAATGTGGTTATCAGTGGTCACTTCGGTGTCCTTCGTCGGCGGGGAAAGAGGGACGTGGGCGAAGCTTAACCATTGCGGAATTGCTGTCGGTATCGCCCCCGTAAAGGAGCCCGCCCCAACTGGCCGAATGCGGTTGGGCCGAGTGGCGGTCTGAGCCTTGAGTGGAGCCTGAGAGTTGCCACCGCGCGTCCATGTAGGTGACCGTCCGCGGAGTACCGTCAGAGCATGCCTGACACCTCTGCCGCCGCGCCCCTGACCATGGAAAACATCCGCCGGGCGCCCAAGGTCCTGCTCCACGATCACCTCGACGGAGGACTCCGTCCGGGGACCGTGATCGAACTCGCCGACGCCCTCGGATACCGCGATCTGCCCACCACGGACGTCGCCGAGCTGAGCCAGTGGTTCCGCGACGCGGCCGACTCCGGCTCGCTGGAGTCCTACCTGGAGACCTTCGCCCACACCTGCGGGGTCATGCAGACCGAGGAAGCCCTGGTCAGGGTTGCCGCGGAGTGCGTCGAGGACCTCGCGGCGGACGGTGTCGCCTACGCCGAGGTGCGGTACGCGCCGGAGCTGTTCGTCGAGCGCGGGCTCTCCCTGGACGCGGTCGTCGAAGCCGTCCAGGCGGGGTTTGCGGAGGGTGAGCGTCGCGCCGCCCAGCAGGGGAAAGTCATCCGAATGGGTACTTTGCTGTGTGCGATGCGTCAGCACGCCCGGGCGCAGGAGATCGCCGAGGTCGCGGTGCGTTACCGCGACTCGGGTGTCGCGGGGTTCGACATCGCCGGACCGGAAGCGGGATTCCCGCCCACCCGTAACCTCGACGCATTCGAGTATTTGCGGACGAACAATGCGCATTTCACCATTCACGCCGGTGAGGCGTTCGGGCTCGCTTCCATTTGGGAGGCGATTCAGCATTGCGGCGCCGAACGGCTCGGGCACGGTGTCCGGATCGTGGACGACATCAAGCGCGATCCGGACGGCACCGTCCATCTCGGCCGGCTCGCCGGCTACGTCCGGGACCGCCGCATCCCGCTGGAGATCTGCCCGTCCTCCAACGTCCAGACGGGGGCTGCCGCGTCGATCGCCGACCATCCGATCGGGTTACTGGCGGGCTTGCGCTTCCGGGTGACCGTCAACACCGACAACCGGCTCATGAGCGGCTGCTCGATGTCGAGCGAGTTCGCGGCGCTCGCGGACGCCTTCGGCTACGGCTGGGCCGACTTCCAGTGGTTCACGATCAACGCGATGAAGTCGGCGTTCCTCGATTTCGATCAACGGCTCGACATCATCGACAGGGTGATCAAACCGGGGTACGCCCCGCTGATCTGAAACGACCTTGTGATCGTTAGCCATGCCAAGTAAAGTCCAGGATGTAAGAACTCGTTCTCATATCTTGGGATGGTGGCGATGGGTGGCGGCGTGGCACTGGACACGAGGAGTAGGCGCCGGTGGGGCATCCTCGCGCTCGGCCTCGCCGCGCAGACCGCCAGCTGCACGTTCCTCTACGGCATCCCGTTCCTGGTGCCGGAGATGCGGTCGGGCGGCCTGACGCTGGCCCAGGCGGGCACGATCGTCGCCGCGCCCAGCATCGGCCTGCTGTTCACGCTGATCGCGTGGGGTGCGGCGGCCGACCGCTTCGGCGAGCGGGTCGTGATGGCGCTCGGGCTGGGTTCGTCGTCGGTGCTGTTGCTGGTCACCGGGCTCGTCCAGCCGTCGACCGGCCCGCTGTTCGCGTTGTTCCTGCTCGCCGGGGCGCTGACGGCGTCGGTGAACGCGGCCAGCGGCCGGGCGGTGATGGGCTGGTTCGGGCCCGCGGAGCGCGGCACGGCGATGGGCATCCGGCAGACCGCGCAGCCGCTCGGCGTCGGGGTCGCCGCGCTGGCCCTGCCGCCGCTGGCGCAGCACTGGGGTTTCCACGCCGCGGTGCTGTTCCCCGCGGTCTTCGGGATGGTCGTCGCCGTGCTGGTGGCGTGGCTGGTGATCGACCCGCCGCGGCCCGCGAAGCAGGCGGGCGCGCCCAAGCCGGCCTCGCCGTACCGGACGCCGACGCTGTGGCGGCTGCACGGTGCCAGCGCGTTGCTGGTGGTCCCGCAGTTCGCGGTGTCGGCGTTCGCGCCGGTGTACCTGGTGTCGTCGCACGGGTGGAGCGCGCTGGCGGCGGGCTGGTTCCTGGCCGCGGTCCAGGTGCTGGGCGCGACCGGGCGACTGGTGTCCGGGTGGTGGTCGGACCGGGTGGGCAGCAGGCTCCGCCCGATGCGGCAGCTGGCGGTGGCCAGCGCGGCCGTCATGCTGCTGGTCGCCGCGGGCGACGCGAGCTGGACGTGGGTGGTGCTGCTGGCGCTGGCGCTGGCGGCGGTGATCACGGTGGCCGACAACGGGCTCGGTTTCACCGCGTCGGCGGAGCTGGCCGGGATCGACTGGGCCGGGCGCGCGATGGGCGCGCAGAACACGGCGCAGAACGTCGCGTCGTCGCTCACGCCGCCGTTGCTGGGGCTGGTGATCGGCGATTCGCGGTACGCGCTGGCCTTCTGCGTGGCGGCGGTGTTCCCGGTGCTGGCGATCGGCCTCACGCCCGTCCGAGCCGAGAGCCGCTGACGCGAACGAAAAAGCGCGCCGCGGCCCTCGACGGGACCGCGGCGCGCTCGTGGGGACTCAGTGGGTCCGCAACCGGTTCTCGAACGCCTCCACCAGCTTGCGCCACTCGCTCTGCTCGGTGTCGAACGGGGCGCTCGGCGCCAGACGGCCGGGGTCCGGCTTGAGCACGAACGACACCAGCCAGCCGAGGCTCTCCGAAGTGGACAGTGCGGTGGCCACCGTGTCGTCGCCGGCCCAGTCCGCCGCGTCGGTGATCAGTTCGACCGCCAGGTCCAGCTGCGTCGGGTCGATCGCGTCCGGGCCCTCGGCCAGGTCCTCGTCCAGGCCGGTGAGCACGTAGGTGTTCTCGGTGTCGACCTCGATCTCCAGCTCGCCCGCGGTCGCCTTCGACAGGACCTCGTCCCAAGTGGACACTTCGGCCAGGTCGGAGTCGGCGAAGGCCCCGGCGTCGGCCAGTGCCCGCGCGAGGGCTTTCTCCGACTTGAACACGTCGATCTTGCCGTCGCTGCCGAGGAAGACCGGCTCGTCGTCGAGGTAGCAGCGCAGCGTGTAGTGCTCGCGGTCGGCGGTGATGATCTTGATCGGGTCGATGCCGACCTCACCCCAGAACCCGACCGGGACGTCCTCTTCCTCGTCGTCCTCATCGGTGTCCGCGCCCTCGACCGGGTCGAGGTCGTCGTCCTTCTCGGACTCGACCTCCGCCTCGGCGGACTCCTCCAGGAACGTGGCCAGCTCCTCGGCGGTCTGGTCGAGCACCGCGGCGTCCACACCGGGCACCGTCACCAGGCCGTCGATCGCGTCCAGCACGGTGTCCCACTTCTCCGACACCGCCTCGGACAGGTCGTTCCACAGCCGCTCGCCCTCGCGGCCGGTGAACGGCAGGCGGCCCTGCTCCAGCAGCGAGAAGCCCTCGGTGGCGTCCAGTACCTCGTGGACCTCCTCCAGCTCGCAGACGTCGGCCAGCGAGCGCACGATGCCGACGATCTCGGCCAGCTCGCTGATCGTCCACGAATCCGGGTCCTCGGCCACCAGCTCGGGCACGCCGACCAGGTCGTAGGAGTGGTCGTCGTCCGGGATCAGCTCCGGCACGTTCAGCGCCGGAACCGCGTTCCACGCCGGGTGGTCGATCAGGTCGTGCTGCTCGGCGGTCCGGACGAACGCGGCCAGGTGCGCGGCGTCGGGGAAGGCGTACAGATCTTCCTCGTCGCCGAGGAACGCCTCCCACTCCTCACCGTCCTCCCGCCAGCGCGGGGCCCAGAGGGTCACCAGGTCCCCCTGCGGCAGCCCGAGTTCGATCGGGACGATGTCCTGTGCCATGCCAGCCCTCCGGATTACACCTGTGTGCGGGAAGCCTACGGCTTGACGGGACCGCCCGCGATGGGCCCCATCTGCTCTCCGGCCGCGGGTGGCACGATGGTACCCACAATGACCCTCACAGAACTCCTGCCTGCGGAATCCGACCCCGACGCGCTGTTCGAGACGTTTTCGGCCTGGACGGCCGAACGCGGGCTCGAGCTGTACCCGGCGCAGGAAGAGGCGCTGATCGAGGTCGTCTCCGGCGCGAACGTGATCTTGTCCACCCCGACGGGCTCGGGGAAGAGCCTGGTGGCCGTCGGTGCGCATTTCACCGCGATGTCACAGGGGAAGCGGTCCTACTACACCGCGCCGATCAAGGCGCTGGTCTCGGAGAAGTTCTTCCAGCTCATCGAAATCTTCGGTGCCGACAACGTCGGGATGATGACCGGCGACTCCGCGGTCAACCCGGACGCGCCGATCATCTGCTGTACGGCGGAAATCCTGGCGAACATCGCGTTGCGGTTCGGTGCCGACGCCCCCGTCGGCCAGGTCGTGGCGGACGAGTTCCACTTCTACAGCGAGCCGGATCGCGGCTGGGCGTGGCAGGTGCCGCTGCTGGAGCTGACGGGCGCACAGTTCGTGCTGATGTCGGCTACGCTCGGTGACGTCACGTTCTTCGAGAAGGACCTGACCCGCCGAACCGGCCGGGCCACCGCGGTCGTCACCTCCGCACAGCGCCCGGTCCCGCTGACCTACCGGTACGCGCTGACGCCGCTGCACGAGACGATGACGGAGCTGCTGCACGGCGGACAGGCCCCGGTGTACGTCGTGCACTTCTCGCAGGCGGCGGCCATCGAACGGGCGCAGGCGCTGATGAGCATCAACGTCACCACACGCGCCGAGAAGGACGCGCTCGCCGAGGCGATCGGCGACTTCCGGTTCTCCGCCGGCTTCGGCAAGACCCTGTCGCGGCTGGTGCGGCACGGCATCGGCGTGCACCACGCGGGCATGCTGCCCAAGTACCGCCGTCTGGTCGAACAGCTCGCGCAGGCCGGTCTGCTCAAGGTGATCTGCGGGACCGACACGCTCGGCGTCGGCATCAACGTGCCCATCCGCACGGTGGTGTTCTCGGCGCTGACCAAGTACGACGGGGTGCGCCAGCGGCACCTGAAGGCACGCGAGTTCCACCAGATCGCCGGCCGCGCGGGCCGCGCCGGGTACGACACCGACGGGTACGTCGTCGTGCAGGCGCCGGACCACGTCATCGAGAACGCCAAGGCGCTGCAGAAGGCGGGCGACGACCCGAAGAAGAAGCGCAAGATCGTCCGCAAGAACGCGCCCGAGGGATTCGTCAACTGGACCGAGAGCACGTTCGAGCGGCTGATCTCCTCGGCGCCCGAGCCGCTGACGTCCAGCTTCACGGTCAGCCACGCGATGCTGCTCAACGTGATCTCCAGGCCGGGCAACGCGTTCGACCACATGCGGCACCTGCTGGAGGACAACCATGAGGACCGGCCGGCGCAGCGCAGGCACATCCGCCGTGCCATCGCGATCTACCGCGCGCTGGTGGCCGCGGGAGTGGTCGAGCGGCTGTCCGAACCGGACTCCACGGGCCGGATCGTGCGGCTGACCATGGACCTGCAGCTGGACTTCGCGCTCAACCAGCCGCTGTCGCCGTTCGCGCTGGCTGCGATCGAGCTGCTGGACACGGAGTCGCCGACGTACGCGCTCGACGTGGTCTCGGTGATCGAGTCCACTGTGGAGAACCCGCGGCCGGTGCTGTCGCAGCAGCAGTTCAAGGCGCGCGGCGAAGCGGTCGCGGCGTTGAAGGCGGAGGGTGTCGAGTACGAGGAGCGGATGGCGCTGCTCGACGATGTCACCTACCCCAAGCCGCTGGAGGAGTTGCTGGAGGCGGCGTACTCGACCTACCGGCAGGGGCACCCGTGGGTCGACGACTACGAGCTGAAACCGAAGTCGGTCGTGCGGGACATGTACGAGCGTGCGATGAACTTCGTCGAGTACGTGAACTTCTATTCGCTGGCCCGGTCGGAAGGCTTGGTGCTGCGCTACCTGGCCGATACGTATGACGCGCTGCGGCGGACGGTGCCCGACGAGGCGAAGACCGAGCCGCTGGAGGACCTCATCGCGTGGCTCGGCGAGATGGTGCGCCAGGTCGATTCGAGCCTGCTGGACGAGTGGGAGGCGCTGCGGCATCCGGGGGAGGAGCCGGTTGTCACGCAGACGTTGCCGGAGAAGCCGCCGCCGGTGACGGGCAACGAGCGGGCGTTCCGGGTGCTGGTGCGCAACCAGATGTTCCGGCGGGTCGAGCTGGCCGCGCGGCGCGCGTACGCGGAGCTGGGCGAGCTGGACTCGGCGGCCGGCTGGAACGACATCGAGTGGGAAGCAGCGCTGGAGGGCTACTTCGAGCAGCACGGCACGCTGGGGATCGACGCGGACGCGCGCGGCCCGGCGATGCTGATGATCGAGAAGGAACCGGACGTGTGGCGCGTGCGGCAGATCTTCGACGACCCGGCGGGCGATCACGACTGGGGCATCAGCGCCGAGGTGGATCTCGCGGCTTCCGACGAGGCGGGCACGGCGGTGTTGCGGGTGACGGCGGTCGACCAGCTCTGACGCCCGGGGCCCGAGCGGGTGTGGATGGCCCCCCGCCGCGGCGTCCCGGGGGTGTGGACCCCGCGGCGGGGAGCGACGGTCAACGCCGGTGTCGGGGCCCGGCGTCGACCGGGCCTGGGTCCGGTGTCGTGGTTTCGGGGTAGCGGGGCAGGCCGGCGAAGGTCGGGCCGCCGCTGCCGCCCTGCTGCTGCGGTACCACCGGTCGCTGCGGCGGTGGGTCCTGGTCGGTCTGCGGGTACGCGTCCTGGCCGTGCCGGTACTGGACCGGTGTCGGGGTGGTGGGCGCGGTGTCCATCGGCGAGTCGACCCGCGGCCCCACCTGGTGCGCGGCTGGCGGGATTTCGCCATGGGTGCGGTAGGACGTCGCCGTCCGCGGCGGGTTCAGCTCGCCCTGCACGGGCTGGGCCGGAGCGGGCACCTCGGCGTAGGCGCCGTAGGGCATGGCCGGTGCGCGTGGTGCCGACTGGGGCGCCGCGGCGGACCCGCTGTGTTCGGGGTAGGGCGTGGCCTCCTCGGCGGGCATGCGCTGGGCCGGGTCGGCCGAGGCGGCGGTGTAGTCGGGGAACGGTACCGCGTCGGCGGGGGCGAGGGGCGCGTCCACCTCGGCCTGCGGCGCCGGAGGAGCCATCTCGGTGTAGCTGGCGTACGGCCTGATCTGCTCGGCTTGCGCCTGCGGCATGGCGGGCCGGGACCCGGGCTCGGGCATCGGCTCGCGGGGCATCGCGGGCCGGTTCGGAGCATGCGGAATCGCCGCGTCGGCTCGCGGCATGGCTGGCTGGTCGATCAGCGGCGGGCGCTCCACCTGCGGGTTCCGGTCGGTCTGGGCGCCGGGCAGAATGTCCATCGGCGAGCCGGCGCGTGGCGCCGGCGGTGCCTGATGGCGTCCGCGGCTCATCTCGTCCTCGCCGCCGTAGCCGGCCAGCGGATTCTTCGCGTTCCGCTTCGGGCCGCGCCGGGCCAGGCCCAGCAGGCCGAAGAGCCCGAGCAGGCCCAGCAGTCCCCACAGTCCCTGCGGCAGGTCGCTCATCTGCTCCTGCGCGATCGCGGGCTGGTTCCCGGACGGCGCGGCGTGCGCCACGGCCGGTCCGAACGGCAGGAGGACGCACAGCGCGGCGGTCATCCCGAGGCGGGCCCTGTCAGACATCTCGGCTCACTCCCCTGGTTGTGGTGATGCCACGATGTACCCGGGACGGCGGGGTCCAGACCGGACGCCGACCTACCGGGTGACCCGCACCACCTGCGAGAGTGACATCACTCGCGGCCCCGGGACGGTCGGTGGCCGCGTGTAATCTGCGGTCATGGGGCTTCGCGCGCGTGTGGTTTCCTGGGTGGGACGGCGCTACCTGGCGAGAGCGCAGAAGAAGGGCTTCGACCTGTCGGTCCTGCCTGATTCCGCGCTGATGCCGTTGCGCCGCGACGGGCTGGATCCGGTGCCGGAGCTGGGCGCGAGCCGGGACGAGGCGCCGGTGAGCAAGCTGCCGTTGCCGTTCGGCATCACCGCGTGGCTGGTCACCGGGTACGGCGAGGCGAAGGAAGTGCTCGCCGCCACCGACAAGTTCAGCAACGACTACACGAACCTGGTCGGCAAGGCGGGGCTGTCCGCCGAGCAGAACCCGGGCGGTCTGGGGTTCGCCGACCCGCCGGACCACACGCGGCTGCGCAAGATGCTCACGCCGGAGTTCACGATGCGGCGGCTGAGCCGGCTCACGCCGCGGATCGACGAGATCATCGCCGACCAGCTCGACGCGATGGAGAAGGCCGACGGGCCGGTCGATTTGATGCAGTCGTTCGCGTTGCCGATCCCGTCGCTGACGATCTGCGAGCTGCTCGGTGTGTCCTACGAGGACAGGGACGACTTCCAGCGGCTGAGTACGGTCCGGTTCGACCTGTTCGCCGGGGCGGGCGCGTCGTTCGGCGCGATCTCCGAGTCGCTGTCCTACCTGCTGGAGATCGTCAAGAAGCAGCGCGAGTCGCCCGGTGACGGGCTGCTCGGCATGCTGGTCAAGGAGCACGGTGACCGCATCTCCGATCAGGAGCTGGCCGGTCTCGCCGACGGTGTGCTGACCGGTGGCCTGGAGACGACGGCGAGCATGCTGGCTCTCGGGGCGATCGTGCTGCTGCGCGACCGCGAGACGTTCGAGCTGGTGCGCGCCTCCGACGAGGCGGCGCACAACTTCGTCGAAGAGCTGCTGCGGTACCTCACCGTGGTGCAGGTGGCGTTCCCGCGGTTCGCGCGCGAGGACGTCACGGTCGGCGGACAGCAGATCGCCAAGGGCGACATCGTGTTCGTGTCGCTGAGCGGAGCCAACCGCGACGCCGACCTGGGCGCCGACATGGAAACCTTCGACGCCACCCGCCCGGCGACGCAGCACCTGGCCTTCGGCTGGGGCGCGCACCGGTGCATCGGAGCGGAACTGGCGCGCATGGAACTGCGCGCCGCGTACCCGGCACTGGTGCGGCGCTTCCCGGACCTGCGCCTGGACATCGAGCCGGAGCAGCTGAGCTACCGCCAGACGTCGATCGTCTACGGGGTGGACACGCTGCCGGTGCGGGTCAGGTAAGTTTGTCGAGCACCACGCGGAGGGCCTTGATCAGCTCGCCGAGCTGCTCGTTCGCGGTGGTGTGGAGAACGGCGAGGTCGATCGACCAGTAGCCGTGGACGATGCGGTTCCGCAGAGCGGCAGGGCGACGCCAGGGCACTTCGGGATGTTGGCCTCGCCGAGGACCGTGAAGTTCCCCAGCAGCGCGTCCCGCCGCTGCCGGTCGTTTTCGAGGCGCTCCATGTCCGCGCCGGCCGCGAGGAGCTGCGCTTGCTCGGCGGCATCGGTCATCTCCGCGATCAGCAGGTGATCACGCCGCAGAGAGGGGCCCGCTCGACGGTCCGCCATCGCCACGCCCGGTGGAACCGAAGATCAGCAATTCGGCGATCCCGTACCGGGCGCGGATCTCCGTAACCGAGCAGGCCGACGGTCAGGTGCCGCGGAGCTGCAGTGCGCGTTCGGCCGCCGGAGTGTCCGTGATCAGCGTCGACACCAGGCCCGAGCGCAGCACGGCGTCGATGGCCTCGGCCTTGGGGGCCGTGTAGCCGAGGGCGATCACCTCCGGTACGCGCAGCAGTTCCGCCGTGTCGATGGCCAGCACGTGGTGGGCGAGGCCCGTCGACAGCGGCCTGCCGTCGGCGTCGAACAGGCGGGCCGCGACCTCCGCCTTCGCGCCGCGCGCGCTGATCGCCTCGCGTTCGGCCGGGGAGACCGCGTCGTAGACCGTCGACTCGCCCGGGAGCCACGCGCCGATGCTCACCACGGCCTTCGTTAGCCGCGGGAACTGCGCGAACGTCTCGGCGATGCCCGGCTGCCGCCGCAGGATCTCGGTGGTCCGCCGGTCCGGCAGCACCAGCGGGCCGAAGATCGGGAACGCGTCACCACCGGACACCTCCGCCACCCGCCGCACCGTCTCCACCGACCGGTCCCGCATGTCCATGCCCGCCTGCACCCCGCACAGCTGCACGATCGGGCACTTCGGCAGCCGCCGCACCGACACCGCCATCGCGTTCACCGACCGCGCCCACGACAGGCCCAGCACGTCGTCCTCGGTGACCGTCTCCGCCAGCAACTGGGCCGCGAACGCGCCGACCTGCTGCCGCACCTGCGGCCGCTGTCCGGCACTGGCCGCTCGGTTGAGCACGAACGCCTGCCGAAGGCCGTACGCCGACCGCAGCTCGTCGGACAGTCGCACATCGACCGGCGCTGGCGGCGCGAACTCGACCCGCACCAGGCCCCGCGCGAGCGCCGCGTCGATCATCCGCGCCACCTTGAACCTGCTGATCCCGAAGTCCGCGGCGATCTCGATCTTGGACTGGCCCAGCACGTAGAACCGGTACGCGACCAGCGTCGCGGTGAGGCCGTTCAGCACGCCAGACTCGCTCATCTGAGCATGATAGCGCGCGAACCGTTGACGCAAGCCCCGGCAAAAGCCTCTAATTCACAACCGAGCATAGGACCACAGAGTCGTGATGCGCTCAGCTGAGCGCAGGGAGAGGTGACACGGCATGCGCGCCGCCATCGTCGATCAACCGGGTTCCATCAGGGTCGGCGAGGTGCCCGATCCGGCACCGGGGGAGCGCGACGTCGTGATCAAGGTCGGGGCCACCGGCATCTGCGGCACCGACCTGCACATCGCCGACGGCCACTTCCCGCCGACGCCGTACCCGATCGTCCCCGGTCACGAGTTCGCGGGCGAGATCGTCGAACTCGGCGGGAACGTCCCCGGCGGCTGGAAGGTCGGCGACCGCGTGGCCGTCGACCCCTCGCTGTTCTGCGGCTACTGCGACCCGTGCCGCGCCGGGCACGGCAACCTGTGTGAGAACTGGGGCGCCACCGGCGACACCGTCGACGGCGCCTTCGCCGAATACGTGAGCGTTCCCGCGAGCACCTGCTACCGCCTGCCCGACCACCTGTCCTGGCAGGAGGGCGCGCTGGTCGAGCCGGTGTCCTGCGCGGTGCACGGCGTGCGCCGCGTCGGGGTCGAGGCGGGCGAGCACTTCCTCGTCGTCGGCGCCGGGACCATGGGCCTGATCATGCAGATGCTCCTGCAGCGGGCCGGTGCCCGCGTCACGGTCGTCGACCGCAACGCGTCCCGCCTGCCGCGGGCCAAGGACCTCGGCGCGCACGCCGTCGCCGCCGACGTGTCCGAACTGGACGGCGAGCGGTTCGACGCGGCGGCCGACTGCACCGGTGCGGCCCCGGCGATCGAGGCCGCCTTCGATTCGCTGCGCCGCGGCGGGCGTCTGCTCGTCTTCGGCGTCGCCCCGGCGGAGGCACGTGTCGCGCTTTCGCCGTTCCGGATCTACAACGACGAGATCACGGTGGTGGGTTCGATGGCTGTTCTGCACTCCTACGGTGCCGCGCTGGACCTCGTGGCGTCCGGCGCGGTCGACACGAACGCCCTGCTGACCGACGCGTTGCCGCTGGAACGCTTCCTCGACGCGCTGGAACTGATGCGCAGTGGCGCGGGGTTGAAGGTCCAGGTGTTGCCGGGGGCCCCGAATGCGTAAACGCCTGGCACTCCTCGCGGTCGCCGCGCTGCTGACCCTCACCGGCTGCGCGGGCGCCGGCGCGCTCGGCGCCGGCGGCAACACACTCGTCATCGCCATCGTGGCGAACCCGCAGATGAACGACGCCATCTCGTTGTCGCACGAGTTCGAGGCGGCGAACCCGGGCATCAAGCTCAAGTTCGTGTCGCTGCCGGAGAACCAGGCGCGCGCGAAGATCACCGCGTCGACCGCCACCCAGGGCGGCGAGTTCGACGCGGTGATGGTCAGCAACTACGAGACCCCGCAGTGGGCGGCCAACGGCTGGCTGGAGAACCTGCAGCCCTACATCGACTCCAGTCCCGGCTACGACCCGGACGATTTCATCCCGAGCATCCGCGACTCGCTGTCCTACGAGGGCTCGATGTACGCGGTGCCGTTCTACGGCGAGTCGTCGTTCCTGGCCTACCGCAAGGACCTGTTCGAGCAGGCCGGGCTGACCATGCCGGACCATCCGACGTGGCAGCAGATCGCCGACTTCGCCGCGAAGCTGGACGACAAGGCCGCCGGGGTATCCGGCATCTGCCTGCGCGGCAAACCCGGCTGGGGCGAGAGCCTGGCCCCGTTCAGCACGGTCGCCAACACCTTCGGCGCGCAGTGGTTCGACCAGGACTGGAACGCGAAGCTGGACTCGCCGGAGTTCCGCGAGGCCGCGAACTTCTACGTGAACCTGGTTCGCGATTACGGCGAGGTCGGCGCCTCCAGCGCCGGGTTCTCCGAATGCGGCACGCGCTATGGGCAGGGCCAGGCCGCGATGTGGTACGACGCGACGGTCATGGCCGGGACGAACGAGGACCCGGAGTCCAGCAAGATCGTCGGCAAGTCCGGGTACGTCGCCGCGCCGGTGAACAAGACCGAGGCCAGCGGCTGGCTCTACACCTGGTCGCTGGCGATCCCGAAGGTCGCGAAGAACAAGCAGGACTCGTGGAAGTTCCTGCAGTGGATGACGAACAAGGAGTTCGTGCAGACCGTGGGCAAGACCTACGGCTGGAACCGTGTCCCGCCGGGGTGCCGGTTGTCCACTTACCGGATCCCCGAGTACGCGGACGCCGCGAAGGCCTACGCGCAGCCGACGCTGGACGGGATCGACGCGGCCGACCAGCGCAACGTGATGACGAAGCCGGTGCCCTACCCCGGCATCCAGTTCGTGGGCATTCCCGAGTTCCAGGACCTGGGCACCCGGGTCAGCCAGGAGCTCTCGGCCGCGATAGCCGGTCAGATCACCGTCGACGAGGCCATCGCCCAGTCACAGGAGTACGCGCAGACCGTCGGCGATTCCTACCGGGAGACGAAATGACCGCTGTGGCGCCCACTGTGGACAGTGGACAGAAGGTCGAAGCGAAACCGGAGAAGCGCAAGGGAACCGGGGCCTGGGCACGCCGGGCGCCCCTGCTGCCCGCGCTGTTGTTCACCATCGTGGTGACCCAGATCCCGTTCATCCTCACGGTGGTCTACTCGTTCCAGTCGTGGAACCTGGTGCGGCCGGGTTCGCAGCACTTCGTCGGCTTCGGCAACTACGTCGACGTGTTCGCCGACTCCCAGTTCCGCGGCGCGATGCTCAACACCGTGGTACTGACGGTGGTGTGCGTGCTCGTCGCGCTGCTGCTCGGGCTCGGCCTGGCGCTGCTGCTGGACCGCAAGTTCCTCGGCCGCGGCGTCGTGCGGACGCTGCTGATCACGCCGTTCCTCATCCTGCCCGCGGCGGGCGCGCTGCTGTGGAAGACGACGATGTTCGACCCGACCTACGGGCTGCTGAACTTCGTCTTCGGCGGGGAGACCGACTGGCTGTCGGAGTTCCCGCTCGGCTCGGTGATGGCGCAGGTCGTGTGGCAGTGGACGCCGTTCATGATGCTGCTGATCCTGGCCGGTCTGCAGAGTCAGCCGAAGGACGTGCTGGAGGCCGCGCAGGTCGACGGCGCGGGCCGGTGGCGGACGTTCGCGTCGATCACGCTGCCGCACCTGTCCCGGTACCTGCAGCTGTCGGTGCTGCTGGGCGCGATCTACATCGTGAACAGCTTCGACGCGATCTTCCTGATGACGCAGGGCGGTCCGGGCACCGCGAGCACCAACCTGCCGTACTACATCTACCAGCGGGCCTTCCAGGGCTTCGACATCGGCCAGTCGTCGGCGATGGGCGTGATCGTGGTGATCCTGACGCTGATCGTGGCGACCTTCGCGCTGCGGCTGATGTTCCGCGCCTTCGACGTCAGCAAGGGGGTCGTGAAGTGAGCACCGTACGCAGGCGGCTCGGTCCCGCCTCACTGACCACGGCGACGTGGGTGATCGCGATCCTGTTCGTGTTCCCGCTGATCTGGATGGTGATCACGGCCTTCAAACAGGAGGCCGACGCCTACACCGATCCGCCGCGGATCGCGTTCACCCCGACGCTGGACCAGTTCGCCAGCATCTTCGAGCGCGGTTTCCTGCCCTACCTGGGCAACTCGGCGTTCGTGACGGTCCTGTCCACGCTGATCGTGCTGGCACTGGGCGTGCCGGCGGCGTACGCGCTGTCGCTCGCCCCGGTGCCCAAGACGAGCAACGTGCTCGGGTTCTTCCTGTCCACGAAGATGCTGCCGATCGTGGCCGCGATCATCCCGCTGTACGTCATCTCGCAGCGCACGCAGCTGCTGGACAACGTGTGGGCGCTGGTCATCCTCTACACGGCGATGAACCTGCCGCTGGCGATCTGGATGATGCGCTCGTTCTTCCTCGAAGTGCCGACCGAGATGATCGAGGCCGGGCGCGTCGACGGGGCGAGCCTCCCGACACTGCTGTACCGGGTGATCCTGCCCGTGGTCGCGCCCGGCATCGCGGCGACCGCGTTGATCTGCGTCATCTTCTCGTGGACCGAGTTCTTCTACGCGGTCAACCTGACGGCGGCGCGGGCCGGCACCGTGCCGGTGTTCCTCGTCGGCTTCATCACCAGTGAGGGCCTGTACTGGGCGCAGCTGTCCGCGGCCGCGCTGCTGGCCTCGCTGCCGGTGATGATCGTCGGCTGGATCGCGCAGAACCACCTGGTCCGCGGCCTGTCGATGGGCGCGGTGAAGTAGGCATCCGGCGTTGCCCACTGTGGCGTTGGGGGCGCCGGGCGCTCCCGACGCCACAGTGGTGGTGTCAGTCCTCCGAGGTCGACAGCGCCTGGGCCGGGCAGAGTTTCACTGCCTCACGGGCGCTTTCGGCGTGTCCGCCCTCGACGTTCTCCTCCAGGAGGACGACGGTGCCGTCGTCGTCCTGGTCGAACACCTCGGGCTCGGTCAGCACGCACTGACCGGCGCCGATGCAGGTGTCGGTGTCCGCGACGATGCGCATGGTTCCTCCTACCAGGTCACCGGGAACTCGTGGATACCGTAGATGCTCGCGTCGTCCTTGAACGGCAGGGAGTCCATCGGCACGGCGGACCGCAGGCCGGGGATCCGCCGGAACAGCGTGTCGAACACGATCTGCAGCTCCATCCGCGCCAGGTTCTGGCCGAGGCACTGGTGCGCGCCGAAGCCGAAGGCGAGGTGGTGGCGCGCGCCGCGCTCGATGTCCAGCTCGTCGGGGTGCTCGAACACTTCGGGGTCGCGGTTGGCGGTGTTGCTCAGCGCCACGACGCCTTCGCCCGCCTTGATCGTCACGCCGCCGATTTCGACGTCCTCGACGGCGACTCGTGAGGTCGCGAACTCGGCGATGGTGAAGTAGCGCAGCATCTCCTCGACCGCGAGCAGCGTCTTCGACGGGTCGTCGGTGATCGTCCGGATGTTCTCCGGGTGTTCCAGGAACGTCATGACGCCCAGCGAAATCATGTTCGCCGTGGTCTCGTGACCGGCGATGAGCAGCAGGAACGCGAGGCTGACCAGCTCCTCGCGGTCCTCCTGCTTCGCGAGCTGGCGGCTGAGCAGGTCTTCGGCCGGGGCCTTCTCCTTCTCCGCGATCAGGTCACGCAGGTAGTTCCGCAGCGCCTCGACGGCGTCCTGGCGTTCCTCCGGCGAGGCCGTGCGGCTCAGCAGCGTCGACGAGTTGGCCTGGAAGAACTCGTGGTCGCTGTAGGGAACGCCGAGCTGCTCGCAGATGACCAGCGACGGCACCGGCAGGGAGAGCGCTTTCACCAGGTCGGCCGGGCGCGGGCCGGCGAGCATCGCGTCGATGTGCTCGTCGACGATCTCCTGGATGCGGGGTTGCAGCGCGGCCATCCGCTTCACCGTGAACTCGCCGACCACCATGCGGCGGGCCGGTCCGTGCTCCGGCGGGTCCATGCCGATCAGGGACGCGCGGAAGGGGGTGTCGAGCCGCTGTCCCTTGATGAGCAGCGGGAACCCGGGGTTGCGCCGGTCGGAGCTGAACCGCGGGTCGGTGAGCATCTTGCGGATGTCCTCGTGGCGGCTCAGGGCCCACGCGGTCGTGCCGCTGGGCAGCGTCACCCGGGAGACGGGCGAGTCTTCCTGCAGTTTGCGGTGTTCTTCCGGCGGCGCGTACGGGCAGCCGCGTGTGATGGGCAGTGTGGCGGGAAGCTGAGCAGTCACGGGTCCACCCCATTCCGGACAAATGTGGAAGGATGTCTTCCACTTATGGCCCAAGGTAGTGATGTGGAAGGTTTTCGTCCACCTGCGTTCGGGTGAGAGAATCTGGCCGCGGTGACGGAGAGGAGCGGCGATGACGGTTTCGGAGACCCGGCTGCGGGCCGACGCGCAACGCAACCGCGACCAGATCGTCGCCGCCGCCCGCGAGGTGTTCGCCGCTCTGGGGCCGGACGTACCGATGGAGGAGATCGCCCGCGCCGCCGGGGTCGGCGTCGGCACGCTCTACCGGCGTTTCCCCGATCGGGAAGCGCTCATCCTCGCTGTCGCCAGGGAGAGTTTCGCCCAGGTGCTCGCCGCGGCGCGCGCGGCGCTGGCCGAGGAACCGACCGCGTGGGACGCGCTGCTGCGCCTGGTCGGCCGGACGCATCCGCTGCAGGCCAGCGTGCAGCTCGCGCTGGTGTCGGAACGGGCAAGGGAAGCCCTCAAGGACGATCCGGAAACCGGCCAGTTCCGCGACGCGCTGCTCGTCGAGCTGGACCGGATCGTCCGGGCGGGGCAGGACGAGGGCACGGTGCGCGGCGACATCGGATCCGGGGACGTCGCCCTGTTGTTTTCGCTGGTCCTGCGCCAGCCGCCGGTGCTGCACGACCCGGCCCTGTACGCGTTCGAACGCGCCACGGCGCTCATGCTCGACGGCCTGCGAGCCCGCCCCGCCACCCCGCTGCCGGGGCGGCCCATCACCGGTGAGGACATCCGAATCCGTTGACGGGTACCGGTATGGTGCTCGCGATGGTTCCGCCCCCGACCCGCCTCGACCCGGCACACGGCCGTGCGCTCGTGCCCGCCAGGGCCGGGCGCAAGGTGCGGCTGCGGGAGATCGGCCCAGCGGACCGGCGCACGCTGGCCGGGTTCGACCGCGACAGCGCGGACACCCGTCGGGTCGGCGAGTACCGGCACTGGGCGGCGCACCGCGCCGAGGCCGATTTCCACTTCGGCATCGAGACCCTGCGTGGTGGCCTGGTGGTGGGATCGCTGTCGGCGACCGAGGCGGACTCCCCGGACCGGTTCAGCTACGGCATCGGGATCGGACCGCAGCACCGGCGGTGCGGCTACGCCGGCGACGCGGTGATCACCCTGCTCCGGTTCATGTTCGGCGAGCGCGGCTACTCCACGTGCCAGGTCAGCATCTACGGCGGCAACGTGGCGTCGCTGTCGCTGCACGCCGGGCTCGGCTTCCGCGAGGAAGGCCGGGTGCGCGACCTGGAACTGTCCCGCGACGGCGTCAAGTACCTCGTGCTGATGGGCATCACGGACAGCGAGTTCGCCGAAATCCACCCGGACTTCCCCGTCGCGCGGGAGCGGGAGCGTGGCCGCCACCACCGCCCCCGCGGTCGCCACCGCGACCGCTGACCACCCGGTCAGACGCCCATCGGGTGCCAGACGGTCTTCGCTTCGAGGTAGCGGCGCAGGCGCGCGATGTCCGGGCGTTTCGTCCAGTCCGGTTCCTCCGCCGGAACCGCCAGCACGCGCTTCACCGTCCCCGCGGCCTCGCGCGCCAGTTCCGCGCGGTCCTCGGCGCCCGTCGGGTCCAGGGCGTTGACGTCGGCGTGCGAGGCCAGCCACGGTCCCAGCTCCGCGGCCCGCCCGGTGAGGATGTTCGCCACCCCGCCCGGCAGATCGGAGGTCGCGAGCACCTCGGACAGCGTGATCGCGGGCAACGGGCGGTCGGCGCTGCTCACCACGACCGTCGTGCAGCCCGCCGCCAGCGCGGGCGCCAGCACGCTCACCAGCCCGAGCAGCGAGGACTTCTGCGGCGCGAGGATCCCGACCACCCCGGTCGGCTCCGGCACGGTGAACGAGAAGTACGGCCCGGCGACCGGGTTCGCCGCGCCCAGCACGCTCGCGACCTTGTCCGTCCAGCCCGCGTACCAGACCCAGCGGTCGATCGCGGCGTCCACGACGGCCTCCGCCCGCCGCGTCGCCAGCGACTCGGCAGCCGAGACCTCCGCGACGAACTGGTCCCGGCGCCCCTCCAGCATCTCCGCGACGCGGTACAGCACCTGCCCGCGGTTGTACGCGGTGGCACCCGACCAGCCGCCGAACGCCTTGCGCGCGGCGACCACCGCATCGCGGACGTCCTTGCGCGAAGCGTGCGCGGCGTTGGCGAGGAAGCGGCCCTTGCCGTCGGTCACCGGGTACACCCGGCCCGACTCCGAGCGCGGGAACTTCCCGCCGATGAACAACTTGTACGTCTTCGCGACGGTGACCCGCTCAGACATCCAGGTACCCCTCCAGCCCCGTGCGGCCGCCCTCGCGGCCGAAGCCCGACTCCTGGTAGCCGCCGAACGGCGCGGCCGGGTCGAAGCGGTTGAACGTGTTGGCCCACACGACCCCGGCGCGCAGCCGGTTCGCCGTCCACAGGATCCGGGAGCCCTTCTCGCTCCAGATCCCGGCGGACAGGCCGTAGGGCGTGTTGTTGGCCTTCGCGACGGCCTCGTCCGGCGTGCGGAAGGTGAGCACCGACAGGACCGGGCCGAAGATCTCCTCGCGCGCGATCCGCATCGACTGGTGCACGCCGGAAAAGATCGTGGGCGCGAAGAAGAACCCACGGTCGGGCACCGGGCACGGACTGGTCCACCGCTGCGCGCCCTCGGCCTCACCGGAGTCGGCCAGCTCGCGGATCCGGCCCAGCTGTTCGCGGGAGTTGATCGCGCCGACGTCGGTGTTCTTGTCCAGCGGATCGCCCAGCCGCAGCGTGGAAATCCGGTACCGCAGCTTGTCCAGCACCTCGTCGGCGACGGACTCCTGCACGAGCAGCCGCGAACCGGCGCAGCACACGTGACCCTGGTTGAAGAAGATGCCGTTGACGATGCCCTCGACGGCCTGGTCCAGCGGCGCGTCGTCGAAGACCACGTTGGCCGCCTTGCCGCCCAGCTCCAGCGTCAGGCGTTTGGGCGTGCCCGCGACCTGGCGCTGGATCAGCTTGCCGACCTCGGTCGATCCGGTGAACGCGATCTTGTCGACGCCGGGGTGCTCGACGAGTTTCGGGCCGAGGTCACCGGCGCCGGGCAGGATGTTGACCACGCCCGGCGGCAGCCCGGCCTGCTGGCAGATCTCGCCGAACACCAGCGCGGTCAGCGGCGTCGTCTCGGCCGGTTTGAGCACCACGGTGTTGCCGGTGGCCAGCGCGGGCGCGATCTTCCACGCCAGCATCAGCAACGGGAAGTTCCACGGGATGATCTGGCCCGCCACGCCGAGCGGCTTGGGGTCCGGTCCGTAGCCCGCGTAGTCGAGCTTGTCGGCCCAGCCGGCGTGGTAGAAGAAGTGCGCGGCGACCAGCGGCAGATCCGAATCGCGTGATTCCCTGATCGGCTTGCCGTTGTCCAGGGTCTCCAGGACGGCCAGCTCCCGCGACCGTTCCTGGATCAGTCGCGCGATGCGGAACAGGTACTTCGCGCGCTCGCTGCCCGGCATCGGGCCCCAGATCTTCTCGAACGCCTTGCGCGCGGCCTTGACCGCGGCGTCGAGGTCGGCGTCGCTCGCGGTGGAGACCTCGGCGAGCACCTCCTCGGTGGCCGGGTTGAGGGTCTTGAGCGGTTCACCGCCGCCGTCGCGGAACTCGCCGTCGATGAACGGGCGGTAGGACGGTTTGAGGTTGGCGAGGTCCCGCGATTCGGGTGCGGGCGCGTACTCGAAGGCAGGCATCAGTCCACCGCCACGTAGTCGGGGCCGCTGTAGTGGCCGTCGTGCTGGGTGCGCCGCTGCAGCAGCAGGTCGTTGAGCAGGCTGGAGGCGCCGAAGCGGAACTTCTCCGCGGTGAGCCACTGTTCGCCCGCGACCTCGTGCACGGCGACCAGGTACTTGATCGCGTCCTTGGTGGTGCGGATACCGCCCGCCGGTTTCACGCCGCGCACCTCGCCGGTCGCGGTGAACCAGTCGCGCACCGCCTGCAGCATCACGTGCGTGACGGGCAGCGTCGCGGCGGGGGAGACCTTGCCGGTGGAGGTCTTGATGAAGTCCCCGCCCGCGAGCAGGGCCAGCCAGGACGCGCGGCGCACGTTGTCGTAGGTCGCGAGCTCGCCGGTTTCGAGGATGACCTTCAAATGAGCATGCGCGGAAGCTTCTCGGATCGCCTGGATCTCCTCGAACACCTCGCCGTAGCGGCCTTCGAGGAACGCGCCCCGGTCGATCACCATGTCGACCTCGGTCGCGCCGGACTCGACGGCCAGCGCCACGTCGGCCAGCTTCACCTGCCGTGACGAGCGTCCGGACGGGAAGGCGGTGGCGACGCTCGCGATGCCGATGTCCGTGCCCTTGAGTCCCTCGACGGCCGTCGCGACGAGGTCCGGGTACACGCAGACCGCGGCGACCCGCGGCGTGTCCGGGCGGTCGGGGTCGGGGCGCCGGGCCTTCGCGGTCAGCGCACGGACCTTGCCGCGCGTGTCCGCGCCCTCCAGGGTCGTGAGGTCGACCATGGAGATCGCGGTGTCGATGGCCCAGAGCTTGCTGGACTTCTTGATGCTGCGGGTGGCCAGTGCGGTGGCCCTGGCTTCGACCCCGACCTGGTCCACGCCGGGCAGACCGTGCAGGAACCGCCGGAGGCTCGCGTCGTCGCGGGTGGCGTCGGCGAGAGCGGCAGGCAGAGTGGGTGCGCTCACGCGCCCGAGTGTAGTTGCGGGGGCTGACCCTTCCGCCGTTTGCGGGTGACCGTGACCCCGCCCCAGAACGCGAAGCCGGTGACCTTGACGACCGGCGCGCCCGGCGGCGGGGGCTCCGGCGAGACCTCGCCGCGCTCCTGGGACTCGAAGGCGCCCATGAACCCGAACCCGGTGACCTCGACGATGATGTCGTCCGGCACCACGATGTCGATCCCGCCCATGATCGCGACGGCCGTGATGGTGGTGTTGCGTTCGGCGAAGCGCGCGTTGCGCAGGTCCATCTCGACGCCGCCCCAGAACGCGAAGCTGGTGTGCTGGGGCGGCACGGTCCAGGGACCCTTGCGCTGGGCGCCGGACATCACGGCGATGGACGTCTTCGAGCCGGGTACCCCGCCGATCCGGGTGTCCGGGCTCAGCGCCCGCGGCGTGGCGGGCTGGACGGCGCCCGCGGAGACGCCCGGCAGATCCGCGACGGGCGGTTCGAGCTCGGCGAGCGTCTTGGCGGCGTACACGGTGTCGAGCCGCTCTTCCAGCTCCTGCACCGTGATGCGCCCTTCGGACAGCGCGTTGTGCAGGATCTGCGCGACGCGTTCACGGTCCGCGTCGGAGGCCCGCATCGGCGGCTGCTCGGGGGTCCCAGGCTGTTCCACCGCGCGAGCGTACCGAGCCGGACGTCGTTTCCGGGTCACCTTCCGGAGACGGCTCCCGCCGCGGCCACGGCCACGTCCACCCACACCAGGTGCTGCGTGCACGGCTCGGGTCCGGCGGTGGAGGTGTCCGGTGCGGCACTCGTGGCGTGGCACGTGCCCGACCGGCACAGCCGCAGTTCCACGGTCGCGACCTCCGGGGCGGCCGGGAACGAGATGTGCGAGTGGTGCACGGAGCCGATGGCCGGGCAGGTCACCCGCGCGCACCCCGCCATCGCCAGGCCGAGTCCCGCGACCGCGACGACCATCCGCATCGGCATCGCCTCGTCGGCTACCGTGACGCTCCATGGACGTGCTTGTCGTCGATCATCCACTGGCCGCGGCCAGGCTGTCGACCATGCGGGATGCCCGCACCGACAGCGCGGCCTTCCGGGCGGCGCTGCACGAGCTGACCGTCATGCTGATCTACGAGGCCACCCGGGAGGCGCCGGTCCGCACCGAGCGGATCCACACGCCGGTCGCCCGCACCGACGCCGTCCGGCTGGCGAACCCGCCGCTGCTGGTGCCCGTCCTGCGCGCGGGCCTGGGCATGGCCGACCAGGCGCACAAGCTGATCCCCGAGGCGCAGATGGGGTTCGTCGGACTGGCCCGCGACGAGGAGACCCTGCAGCCGACGCCGTACATGGAGTCGCTGCCGGAGGACCTGTCCGGCCGCCCGGTGTTCGTGCTCGACCCGATGCTCGCGACCGGCGGTTCGATGGAGTACACGATCCGGCTGCTGACCGGCCGCGGCGCCACCGACGTCACCGCGATCTGCGCGCTCGCCGCGCCGGAGGGCATCAAGCACCTGGAGGACTCCGGCCTGCCGGTCCGCGTGGTCACCGCGAGCATCGACGAACGGCTCAACGACTCCGGCTTCATCGTCCCAGGTCTCGGCGACGCGGGTGACCGCCAGTACGGGGCGCGGTGATTGTCCTACTGGAACACCAACGTCGCCCGGCACCCGGACATCCTCCGTGCCGTGCCCATCGGCTGCCGTGACGCGCTGGACGTCGGCTGCGGGGACGGACTGCTGGCGCGGAAGCTGATGGGGCGGGCGACGGTGGTCACCGGTATCGACCGCTCACCGGCGATGATCGCCCGCGCCCGCGAGCAGGCCGGCGGTCCGTGCTTCGTCGAGGGCGACTTCCTCGACGCCGACCTCCCCGCGGAGGGCTTCGACTTCGTCTGTTCGGTCGCCACGATCCACCATATGGGATTCGAACCCGCTCTCCGACGGATGCGCGATCTCCTCCGGCCCGGCGGCACGCTCGTGGTGGTCGGCCTCGCCCGCGAGGCGACCGCCGCGGACTGGGCGTGGTGGGCCGCGGCCACCCCGGTCGTGCGGATCACCAAGGTTCTGCGCCGCGCGAGCGGTCCGGACGGCATGCCGGCAACGAACCCGGCGATGAGCTACGGAGAGGTTCGCGAGGCGGCGCGCCGGATGTTGCCCGGCGTGCGCTACCGCCGCCACGTGCTCCGCCGGTATTCACTGACCTGGCGCAAACCCTAGGCGCGCCACCCGTCCGCGTGCGCGCGCAGTGCCGCCTCGTACGAGGCGGCGACGTCGAAGTCCGGCGGCAGGCTCCCGTTCAGTTCCAGTGACACCAGCCCGTGCACGATGCCCCACGCGCTGACCGCGATCACCTCCGGCGCCACCTGCCGGAACACTCCCGCCGAGATCGCCGCGCGCACGGTTTCGACCAGTGGTGCCAGTGATTCCCGCGCGGTCCGCGACGCCTCCTGCCCGGGTTCGAACCCGGGCACCGCCTTGGTGAACATGATCGAGTACAGGTGCGGGTCGGCCAGCGCGCTTTCCCGGTAGGCCAGCCCGAGCCGCACGAGGTCCCCGGCCGGGTCGCCGGTCCGCTCGACGTCGCGCATGCGCGCGCCGAACCGCCGGAACCCCTCCAGGAAGACGGCGTTGACCAGTTCGGGCTTGCCGCCGAAGAGCGAGTAGATCGCGGTCGTCGAGGTCCCGGCGTCGGCGGCGAGCTTGCGCAGGCTGAGCGCGTTCGGGCCGTCCGTGGACAGCAGCTCACCGGCCCGGTCGAGCAGTTTGAGCCGGAGCGCTTCGTCGTGGGTCCGCGGTCGTGGCATCCCGCCAGGCTATCGCAACACTGTTATCGTTCGTTCGGCGAAGATTTGACCTGGAGTGCACTCCAGGTCGTACTGTCGCTGCATGAGCTACTCGATAGCGGAAGCCGCACGTCGCAGCGGGCTGTCGATCGACACCCTCCGCTACTACGAGCGCATCAAACTCCTGGATCCGCCCGCCAGGGACGCCGCGGGCAGGCGGGCCTACTCCGACGAGGACCTCGCCTGGCTGGAGTTCCTCACCAAGCTCCGCACCACCGGCATGCCGATCAAGATGATGCGGGAGTACGCGCAGCTGCGGTCCGCCGGTGACGCCGGGGCAGGCCGGCGGCGCGCGATCCTGGTCGAGCAGCGCCGCTCGGTGGCCGACCGCATCGCGGAGCTGCAGGCGTGCATGGACGTCCTCAACTACAAGATCACCAACTACGACCGGATCTGCGCCGACATCCCGGGCGCCACCGGCGTGGTCAGGGAGGAGATCTCGGCGTGATCGGGACCCGGAAGCTCGGCGAGCTCGTGGTCGCCGCGCAGGGCCTGGGCTGCATGGGCATGAGCCAGGCCTACGGCGTGCGCGACGACGACACGGAGTCCGTCGCGACGGTCCACCGCGCGCTGGAACTCGGCGTGACGCTGCTGGACACGGCGAACGTCTACGGCGCGGGCACGAACGAGGAACTGGTCGGCCGCGCGATCGCGGGCAAGCGGGACCGGGTCGTGCTGGCCACGAAGTTCGGTGTGGTCTTCGACGACGGCAAGCAGTCGGCGCGTGGCGACGCCGCCCATGTGCGCGAGTCGGCCGAAGCCTCGTTGCGCCGGCTCGGCGTCGACCACATCGACCTCTACTACCAGCACCGCGTCGATCCGGACGTCCCGGTCGAGGAGACGTGGGGCGCGCTGTCCGAGCTGGTCGCCGAGGGCAAGGTCCGGTACCTGGGGATCTCCGAGGCGTCCGCGGACACGATCCGTCGCGCCCACGACGTTTACCCGGTGACGGCACTGCAGAGCGAGTGGAGCCTGTGGACGCGCGGTATCGAGGACGAGGTCGTGCCTGTCTGCCGTGAGCTGGGCATCGGCATCGTGCCGTTCTCCCCGCTGGGCCGTGGGTTCCTCACCGGAAGCATCACCGGGGTCGACGAGCTGCCCCCCGACGACATGCGCCGCAACCTGCCGCGCTTCGCCGAGGGGAACCTCGACCGGAACCTGCTCATCGTCGAGGCGCTGCGGAAGCTGGCCGCCGAGAAGGGCGTGACGGCCGGGCAGCTGGCGCTCGCCTGGGTGCAGAGCCGGGGCGCGGACGTCGTTCCGATCCCCGGCACGAAGCGCCGCAAGTACCTGGAGGAGAACGTCGCCGCCGCGACGCTCGAACTGTCCGAAGAGGACATAGCGCGCATCGAGTCCGCTGTTCCCGCGGATGCGGTGGCGGGGGAGCGTTACCCGGCGGCACTGGCCCGCAACGTCGGCAGGTGAGGCTGGGCGGTGGCTCAGGCCACCGCCACCCCGACGGCGGTCGTGATCATCGCGGCCGCGAGCAGCACGGCGCCGCTCGCCGTGACGCCGTGCGCGAGCGATGTGCGCCCGGGCAGCAGGTTCAGGAACAGCCCGCCGGACTGGGCGAGGATTCCGGCCAGCAGCAGGACGCACACCACCCACTGTCCCGCGGCCCCGAGCCCGCCGGCCGCGACGAGTTGCAGCGTGATCAGCGCGAGCACGAGCAGCACGCCGGCGTGCGCGTGGCCGGCGCGGAAGTACGCCCGCTGCTCCTCGGTCAGCTTCCGCTTGCGTAACAGGCCGAGCAGCGAGTACCCGCCGAACATCACCGTCGGCAGCGAAACCAGGGCGATCACCGTGAAGAGCTGGGCCGGACCGGACAGGACGATCATCGCGAGCTTCCTCTCTCGAAGGACTGGCGACGATCGTAACACTGTTATGTAACGTCGTTATCCATAAGGCCCGCCGCGACCGCGGCACCCAGCTCCCAGCACCGCCCGAGGTCGGCCTTCGAAGGTTCACCCGTCACGGTCACGAACTCCGCGGTCTTCTCCCATCCGAGACCGGTGGTGATCGATTCGATGCCACGGATCGTCCCGGAGACGTCACTGCCGCCGTGCACGTAACACCCGAACGGGCGGCCGCGCGTCGAGTCCAGGCACGGGTAGTAGACCTGGTCGAAGAAGTGCTTGAGCGCGCCCGACATGTAGCCGAGATTGGCCGTGGTCCCGAGCAGGTAGCCATCGGCGTCCAGCACGTCGGGCGGAGTGGCCGCGAGTGCGGCCCGGCGCACGACGGTCACTCCCTCGATCTCGTCCGTGGTCGCGCCGGAGACGACGGCCTCGAACATGGCCTGCAGGTTCGGCGAGGGCGTGTGGTGCACGATCAGCAGCGTCGGCATGGGGCCAGGATGCCCGATCCGGACACGCGGAACGCCCCGGCGCGTGTGCCAGGGCGTTCCGGATCGCCGTCAGTTGCGGCCGTACTCGCCACCGCAGTCGCAGCAGTTACCGCAGTTGCAGTTACCGGGTGTCTCCATGGTTCTCCTCCCGTCGGATGCGCTTTCCGAAGACCTGGTCGCCACACGGCAGGGCGGAGTTCCGGCCATCCCCCGTTCGCGTGCGCCGGCCGGGTCCGGCCCGCCGCAACCACCCGTCCAGGCAGTTGATCAGCGCTTTTACCGTTAAGGGACCCCCCTGTTTCGAGGGGTTTTCCGGGCATGTAATCTTCTCTTCGTCGCCAGGGAGACCGGGCCGGCGGGGCCGAAAAGCCCCAAGGGGCCGGGAAACCGGGCGGGGGGTCACGAACCAAGCTCCCAGCGAGGCTGGTAGAGTGGGTGACCGCCGCCGGACGAAACCACAGTGAGATGGAAGTTGCGAGACTTCACGCTTGCTGGCTGGGTCGTCGGGTGACACAACAAAACGTGTTGTTTGAGAACTCAACAGTGTATTGATGAGCTAAAAGCCAGTTGATGAGTTAGAACCCTTTGTGGGTTCCTTTGAGGCTATCATGTATAGCTGGGTTTGATTTTCTGACATTGTTGGAGAGTTTGATCCTGGCTCAGGACGAACGCTGGCGGCGTGCTTAACACATGCAAGTCGAACGCTGAAGCATCTTCGGGTGTGGATGAGTGGCGAACGGGTGAGTAACACGTGGGTAACCTGCCCTGTACTTTGGGATAAGCCCTGGAAACGGGGTCTAATACCGAATATGACTCTTCGAGGCATCTCGTGGGGTGGAAAGTTTCGGCGGTACGGGATGGGCCCGCGGCCTATCAGCTTGTTGGTGGGGTGATGGCCTACCAAGGCGACGACGGGTAGCCGGCCTGAGAGGGTGTCCGGCCACACTGGGACTGAGACACGGCCCAGACTCCTACGGGAGGCAGCAGTGGGGAATATTGCACAATGGGCGGAAGCCTGATGCAGCGACGCCGCGTGAGGGATGACGGCCTTCGGGTTGTAAACCTCTTTCGCCAGGGACGAAGCGCGAGTGACGGTACCTGGAGAAGAAGCACCGGCTAACTACGTGCCAGCAGCCGCGGTAATACGTAGGGTGCAAGCGTTGTCCGGAATTATTGGGCGTAAAGAGCTCGTAGGCGGCTTGTCGCGTCTGCTGTGAAAATCCGGGGCTTAACTCCGGACCTGCAGTGGATACGGGCAGGCTTGAGTTCGGTAGGGGAGACTGGAATTCCTGGTGTAGCGGTGAAATGCGCAGATATCAGGAGGAACACCGGTGGCGAAGGCGGGTCTCTGGGCCGATACTGACGCTGAGGAGCGAAAGCGTGGGGAGCGAACAGGATTAGATACCCTGGTAGTCCACGCTGTAAACGTTGGGCGCTAGGTGTGGGCGACTTCCACGTTGTCCGTGCCGTAGCTAACGCATTAAGCGCCCCGCCTGGGGAGTACGGCCGCAAGGCTAAAACTCAAAGGAATTGACGGGGGCCCGCACAAGCGGCGGAGCATGTGGATTAATTCGATGCAACGCGAAGAACCTTACCTGGGCTTGACATGCATTGGAAACCGGCAGAGATGTCGGCCCCCTTGTGGCCGGTGTGCAGGTGGTGCATGGCTGTCGTCAGCTCGTGTCGTGAGATGTTGGGTTAAGTCCCGCAACGAGCGCAACCCTTGTCCTGTGTTGCCAGCGCGTAATGGCGGGGACTCGCGGGAGACTGCCGGGGTCAACTCGGAGGAAGGTGGGGATGACGTCAAGTCATCATGCCCCTTATGTCCAGGGCTTCACACATGCTACAATGGCTGGTACAGAGGGCTGCGATACCGTGAGGTGGAGCGAATCCCTTAAAGCCGGTCTCAGTTCGGATCGCAGTCTGCAACTCGACTGCGTGAAGTCGGAGTCGCTAGTAATCGCAGATCAGCAACGCTGCGGTGAATACGTTCCCGGGCCTTGTACACACCGCCCGTCACGTCATGAAAGTCGGTAACACCCGAAGCCCATGGCCCAACCCCTTGTGGGAGGGAGTGGTCGAAGGTGGGACTGGCGATTGGGACGAAGTCGTAACAAGGTAGCCGTACCGGAAGGTGCGGCTGGATCACCTCCTTTCTAAGGAGCACAACACATCCACGCTCGCTTCGGTGGGACGTGGAGTGGCCAGGCTCAGTGCCCGACTGTGGCGCTGTCTGGTTGCTCAAGGAATTGTGGACGACTGGCTTGATGCTCATCGCGATGATCATTGATCTGTCTAGTACTGCTGCTTGTCGGCGTGGAACGGGGGTTGGTGGTCGGAGTGATGGGTGTTCATCGATACGCTGTTGGGTCCTGAGGCAACACGGTGTGTTGTTTCTGGGTGTGGTGTTTGAGAATTGCAGAGTGGATGCGAGCATCTTTGTGGTCAAGTTGTTAAGGGCACATGGTGGATGTCTTGGCATCAGGAGCCGATGAAGGACGTGGGAGGCTGCGATAAGCCTCGGGGAGCTGTCAACCGAGCTGTGATCCGAGGGTGTCCGAATGGGGAAACCCAGCACCTGTTATGAGGTGTTACCCGCCAGTGAATATATAGCTGGTGTGGAGGGAACGCGGGGAAGTGAAACATCTCAGTACCCGTAGGAAGAGAAAACACTTTAGTGATTCCGTGAGTAGTGGCGAGCGAAAGCGGAGGAGGCTAAACCGTGCGCATGTGATACCTGTCAGGGGTTGTGTGTGCGGGGTTGTGGGACCTGCCTTCCAGAAGCTGACACTTCTGGCATCAGTTACTGCATGGCTAGTGGAATCACCTGGGATGGTGGACCGGAGTGGGTGAGAGTCCCGTACGCGAAAGCTGTGTTGGTGTGGTGTGGTGGTGTTCCCGAGTAGCAGCGAGCTCGTGGAATTTGCTGTGAATCTGCCGGGACCACTCGGTAAGCCTAAATACTTCCTGGTGACCGATAGCGGACGAGTACCGTGAGGGAAAGATGAAAAGTACCCCGGGAGGGGAGTGAAAGAGTACCTGAAACCGTGTGCCTACAAGCCGTCAGAGCAAACATTATGTTTTGTGATGGCGTGCCTTTTGAAGAATGAGCCTGCGAGTTAGTGCTGCGTGGCGAGGTTAACCCGTGTGGGGTAGCCGTAGCGAAAGCGAGTCTGAAGAGGGCGATGGAGTCGCGTGGTCTAGACCCGAAGCGGAGTGATCTACCCATGGCCAGGCTGAAGCGCCGGTAAGACGGTGTGGAGGGCCGAACCCACCAGGGTTGAAAACCTGGGGGATGAGTTGTGGGTAGGGGTGAAAGGCCAATCAAACTCCGTGATAGCTGGTTCTCCCCGAAATGCATTTAGGTGCAGCGTCGCATGTTTCGTGGTGGGGGTAGAGCTACTGGATGGCCTAGGGGCCTTACCGGGTTACCGAAGTCAACCAAACTCCGAATACCATCACGTGAGAGTGCGGCAGTGAGACGGCGGGGGATAAGCTTCGTCGTCGAGAGGGAAACAGCCCAGAACACCGGCTAAGGCCCCTAAGTGTGTGCTTAGTGGGAAAGGATGTGGGGTCGCCGAGACAACCAGGAGGTTGGCTTAGAAGCAGCCATCCTTGAAAGAGTGCGTAATAGCTCACTGGTCAAGTGGTCCTGCGCCGATAATGTAGCGGGGCTGAAGTACACCGCCGAAGCCGTGTCAATGACACAGATACATCCGCATCACTCTTCGGGAGTGGTGTGTAGTGGTGTTGTTGGGTAGGGGAGCGTCCTGCATCCAGGGAAGCGGCCGTGGAAGCGAGTCGTGGAGGGTGTGGGAGTGAGAATGCAGGCATGAGTAGCGAATGCAGAGTGGGAAACTCTGCCGCCGGATGACCAAGGGTTCCTGGGTCAAGTTAATCTGCCCAGGGTAAGTCGGGACCTAAGGCGAGGCCGACAGGCGTAGTCGATGGACAACGGGTTGATATTCCCGTACCCGCGTATGTTCGCCCATGACGAGGCTGGTGATACTAACCACCCGAGCTGTCGGCGGCCTTCGGGCCAAGGGCGGTGAGCGTGGAGCCTGAACCAGTAGTAGTCAAGCGATGGGGTGACGCAGGAAGGTAGCTCCGCCAGTGAGTGGTTGTACTGGTGTAAGCGTGTAGGACGAGTGGTAGGTAAATCCGTCACTCATGGAGTCTGAGACGTGATGCGTAGCCGTTGAGGCGAAGTAGGGTGATCCTCTGCTGCCGAGAAAAGCCTCTAGCGAGAACATGTGCGGCCCGTACCCCAAACCGACACAGGTGGTCAGGTAGAGAATACTAAGGCGGTCGGGTGAACTGTGGTTAAGGAACTCGGCAAAATGCCCCCGTAACTTCGGGAGAAGGGGGGCCAAAGCACTTGAAGCCCCGTGCGGGCTAGGGTGAGTTGGCCGCAGAGACCAGCGGAAAGCGACTGTTTACTAAAAACACAGGTCCATGCGAAGTCGTAAGACGAGGTATATGGACTGACGCCTGCCCGGTGCTGGAACGTTAAGAGGACCGGTTAGCTCCCTTGTGGGGCGAAGCTGAGAATTTAAGCGCCAGTAAACGGCGGTGGTAACTATAACCATCCTAAGGTAGCGAAATTCCTTGTCGGGTAAGTTCCGACCTGCACGAATGGCGTAACGACTTTCCGGCTGTCTCAACCACAGGCCCGGTGAAATTGCACTACGAGTAAAGATGCTCGTTACGCGCGGCAGGACGGAAAGACCCCGGGACCTTTACTATAGCTTGGTATTGGTTTTCGGTTCGGCTTGTGTAGGATAGGTGGGAGACTGTGAAGCTGGCACGCTAGTGTTGGTGGAGTCGTTGTTGAAATACCACTCTGGTCGGATTGGGAATCTAACTTAGGACCCTGATCGGGTTCAGGGACAGTGCCTGGTGGGTAGTTTAACTGGGGCGGTTGCCTCCCAAAGAGTAACGGAGGCGCCCAAAGGTTCCCTCAGCCTGGTTGGCAATCAGGTGTTGAGTGTAAGTGCACAAGGGAGCTTGACTGTGAGACTGACAGGTCGAGCAGGTACGAAAGTAGGGACTAGTGATCCGGCATCTCCTGGTGGAAGGGATGTCGCTCAACGGATAAAAGGTACCCCGGGGATAACAGGCTGATCTTGCCCAAGAGTCCATATCGACGGCATGGTTTGGCACCTCGATGTCGGCTCGTCGCATCCTGGGGCCGGAGTAGGTCCCAAGGGTTGGGCTGTTCGCCCATTAAAGCGGCACGCGAGCTGGGTTTAGAACGTCGTGAGACAGTTCGGTCCCTATCCGCCGCGCGCGTAGGAGACTTGAGGAAGGCTGTCCCTAGTACGAGAGGACCGGGACGGACGAACCTCTGGTATGCCAGTTGTCACGCCAGTGGCATGGCTGGTTGGCTACGTTCGGAAGGGATAACCGCTGAAGGCATCTAAGCGGGAAGCCTGTTCCTAGATGAGGTCTCCCACCCCTTTGTGGGTTAAGGCCCCCAAGAGACGATTGGGTTGATAGGCCAGACATGGACGCACAGTAATGTGTTTTTGAGTGGACTGGTACTAATAGGCCGAGGACTTGCCCACAAAGCTGCTACGCATCCGCTCTGCAACTCTGAAACACCACACCATGATTGTGGTTGTTTCATAGAGTTTCGGTGGTCATGGCGGCAGGGAAACGCCCGGTCCCATTCCGAACCCGGAAGCTAAGCCTGCCAGCGCCGATGGTACTGCACCCCCGCGGGTGTGGGAGAGTAGGACACCGCCGAACACAATCTCACACCCGAGGCCCCGGTCGAGAACCTTGACGGTTCTCCCGGGGTCTCGGGCTTTTCATCGTTCCGCCCCCCGCCGCGTCAGGCGAGCAGAGCCTCCACACCCGAACGCAGCGCCGCCATGGTGGCCTCCGCCTCCGCACGACATCCGGCGAGCGAACCGGCGTCCGGAACCGTCCGCACCACCTGCAGATAAGCCTTGAGCTTCGGCTCCGTCCCCGACGGCCGGATCACCACCCGCACACCCTCACCGGCGATGCGCAACGCGTCCGTTTCCGGCATCAGGTCTTCCATCGCCACATCCACCCCCGCCAGCTCCGGTGGCGGGTTTCGCCGCAGACGAGACATCAGCCGTCCCCGCACCGACAGGTCGGTGACCCGCAACGACACCTGATCGGTCACGTACACCCCGTGCGCGAGCGCGAGCCGGTCCAGCTCGCCGAGCAGAGAACGGCCCTCGGCCTCCAACTTCGCCGCCAGGTCACAGGCCAGGGTCGCGGCGGCGATGCCGTCCTTGTCCCGCACGAAGTCCGGGTTCACGCACAGCCCCAGCGCCTCCTCGTAGGCGAACACCAGGCCCTCGCCGGAGCGGGTCAGCCACTTGAAGCCGGTCAGCGTCTCCGCGTACCGGGCGCCGTGAGCACGTGCGATGTCGCCGAGCATGGACGCGGACACGATGGTGGTCGCGACGAGCGGGTCCGGGTTGGACGTCATCGACAGGACGTAATCCCCCAGCAGCACCCCGGTCTCGTCACCACGCAGCATGCGCCACGTTCCGGACGGGTCCGGTACTCCGACGGCGCAGCGGTCGGCGTCCGGGTCCAGCGCGATGGCCAGATCGGCGTCCACCTCGGCGGCCAGTGCGAGCAGCAGATCCGTCGCGCCGGGCTCCTCCGGGTTCGGGAACGACACCGTCGGGAAGTCCGGATCGGGTGTCGACTGCTCGGCCACCAGGTGGACGTCGGTGAACCCGGCACGGGACAGCGCGGCGCGCAGCACCTCGGCGCCCACCCCGTGCAGGGCTGTCGCGGCGACCCGCAAACCGCGGGCCGCGGACCGCGGCACCTGCGAGACCCGGTACAGGTACTCGTCCACGATCTCTTCGCCGAGCACGGTCGCGCCGGGTTGGCGCGGCACGCCGAACGCGCCCGGCGCGACGGCGATCGCGGACTCGATCTCGGAGTCGGACGGCGGGACGATCTGGATCGCGAGGTCGTCGTAGAGCTTGTAGCCGTTGTCGGCGGGCGGGTTGTGCGACGCGGTGATCTGGATACCGGCAACCGCGCCGAGGTACTTGGTCGCGAACGCCAGCACCGGCGTCGGCAGTGGCCGGGGCAGCATCCGCACGTCGAACCCGGCGGCGTGCAGCACCTCCGCCGCCGCGGTGGCGAACTCCTCCGAGCCGTGCCGGGCATCCCGCCCGACAACCACGATCTGCCCGCCCTTGCCGTGTGCGGACAGCCACGCCGCGACCCCCGCGGTGGTGCGTACGACGACGGCCGTGTTCATGCCGTTCGGTCCGGCGCGGACCGGCCCGCGCAGCCCGGCGGTGCCGAACTCCAGCGGACCGGCCATCCGGTCGGTGAGGTCGGTCACCGCATCGGGGGCGCCGTTCATCGCAGCGGCCAGCACGACCTGTAATTCCTGGCGGGCGGCCGGGTCGACGTCGTCGGCGATCCAGCGGATGGTGCGATCCCGCAGGTCAGGCTCGAGACGGGTCATGCGCGGGTCACGAGCTCACGCAGCAGGGTGCCCATCTTCTCGGCCGATGCTCGGCCCGCCTCCAGAACCTCCTGGTGGCTCAGCGGTTCGCCGGTCATGCCCGCGGCCAGGTTCGTGACCAGGGACAGGCCGAACACCTCCACCCCGGCGGCACGGGCCGCGATGGCCTCCAGCACGGTCGACATGCCGACCAGGTCCGCGCCGAGCGTGCGCAGCATGCGGATTTCGGCGGGGGTCTCGAAGTGCGGGCCGGGCAGGCCGGCGTACACGCCCTCGGTCAGGCCGGGGTCGACCTCGCGCGCCAGGTCCCGCAGGCGGTGCGAGTACAGGTCGACCAGGTCGACGAAGTTCGCGCCGGTGATCGGCGAGGTCGAGGTCATGTTGAGGTGGTCGCAGATCAGCACCGGCTGGCCGACCTGGTAGTCCTCACGCAGGCCGCCCGCGGCGTTGGTCAGCAGAACCGACTTCACTCCGGCGGCCGCGGCGGTACGCACGTTGTGCACGACCCGGCCGACGCCCTTGCCCTCGTACAGGTGGGTGCGGCCGAGGAGGACGAGCGCGCGCTTGCCATCCACGTCCACCGAGCGGACGGTGCCGCCGTGGCCCACCGCGGTCGGGGTCTCGAAACCGGGCAGGTCGCCGAGCGGAATCTCCGCCTCCGGCTCGCCGATCACGTCCGCCGCCGGACGCCATCCGGAACCGAGAACCACCGCGATGTCGTGCTTGGCGAACCCGGTGCGCTCGGCAATGGTGGCCGCGGCAGCGGCCGCCACGTCATTTTCGGTCATGGGGACCATCTTGGCAGCGTGCGGTGGGTTGGTGGCCGGTGGTGGTGGCTGGGCGCGCTGGTGGCCGGTAGATGGCTGCGTCGGGTGCGACCGCCCCGCCCCGGTTGGAGTGTTCTGGCGGGCTTGGGATGAGGGTCGGGGGAGGTCTGGGGCGGTCGGCGCTGGCTAGCTGCCGCTGGTGGAGAAGGTGGGCAGGATGCGGTCGTAGAGGGCGGCCTTCGCCGTCTCCTCCTGCTCGGTCGGCACGGTCACGCTGACCACCCAGAGGCTCGTGCTCTGGCGGTAGACCTTGGCGTAGGTCGTGCGGCTCACGGAGCCCGACGGGGCCCGGTCGATGGTGCGGTACATCAGGGTGAGGCCCTCCTGCTCGGCCAGCTTCGCCTGGTACACCAAGCGGAACTCGCCACCGGAACGGCTGCGTTCCAGGGCCTTCACGTAATCGTCGAGGTCGTTGCCCGGGTAGTACTGGGGGAAGTGGTTCACGGCGAGCATCTGGGAACCGTCCGCCGACACGAACTGCACCAGCGTCGACAACGGCAGGTCGTCGCCCGCCTGTGAGCTGGTGAAACGCGTCCATTCGGCCGGGACGTCGACGGTGAAGGTGCCGTTTTCGGCGCCCTTCACGCTCGAAGCCTCGCCCGTCCGGCGTTCGAACACCGTCGGCTGTGGGGCGGCGGGGCCCGAAGTGTCCGAACGCGACGGGGGCGCCACCGGCTGTGCACCGATCACCCTGGCCGCCACGAAACCGCCGAAGGCCGCCGCCAGGAACAACACGATCGACACCGCGACGAGTGCCACCGTCACCGACGTGCGTCGGCCCGGAGGAGGCCCGAACGGCAGTGGGCCGGGCGCGGGGGACAGGGTGCCGCCGGGCTTCGCCGGGGATGGCGGGCCGAACGGCAGCGGGCCCGGGGCCGCTGCCAGTGCGTCGGTGGCAGCCGACGGGGCGAACGGGAGCGGTCCGGGATCCGCGGCCAGCTCGCCACTGGCCTCCGCCGTCTCGTTCACCACGGGGCTCGCGGAGATCTCGCGCGTGTCCGAGGCGTCTTCGCGGGTGCTGCCCGCCGCGGCGAACATCTCCGGGCCGAACAACACACGCGGCGCCTTCGCCAGGATCGGGTACAGCTGGCGGCGCACCTGCCGCAACGGCATCCGGTCCCGCGGCTCCTTCGCCATCAACGCGGCGATCAGCGGCGCGAGCGGGCCCGGCGACGGACGTGGCACCTCACCCTTGACGACCTTGCCGATCGTCTCCAGCGGGTCACCGTCGGCGTCGTAGGGCGGATGGCCCTCGACGGCGCAGAAGAGCGTGGCCCCCAGACCCCACAGGTCCGCCGCCGGGGTGACCGCTTTGCCGGAAGCCACCTCCGGGGCGATGTACGCCGGCGAACCCAGCGTCATCCCGGTGCGCGTCATGGACGCGTCGGACACGTTGCGGGCGATGCCGAAGTCGGTGAGCTTGATCCGGCCGTCGTCGGCGACCAGGACGTTGCCCGGTTTCACGTCACGGTGCGTGATGCCCGCGTTGTGCGCGGCCCCGAGCGCCGCCGCGACCGCGTCGCCCACCGCAGCCGCCTGCTGCACCGACAGCGGCCCGTGCTCGCGGATCAACTCGGCGAGGCTGTGCGAGGGCAGCAGCTCCATCACGACGAACGGTTCGCCGTCCTGACGTGCGACGTCGTGCAGGGTGATCACGTTCGGGTGAGACAGCACGGCGATGGCGCGGGCCTCGCGCAGCGTCCGCTCCCGCAGTTCGTCGGCCTGCCCGGCGGTCACCCCCGGCGGCAGCAGGATCTCCTTGACGGCCACCGGGCGGTGCAGGAACTCGTCGTAGGCCGACCACACCGTGCCCATCGAGCCGGAACCCAGCACGGAGCGCAGCCGGTACCGTCCGGCCACCACCCTGGTTTCCTCACTCGCACTCGCCACGCGCCCATTGTTGCGGATGCGCGCTCGGTGACTGCGGGCGCTTCCGCGCCGCGAGCAGAGTCACAATCGCGTCCCTTGCGGGCGCCCTACCATCAGACGCATGACTCAGGCTGGGACAACGGCGCCCACCCCGGACTCACCGGACGAGCTGACCCTCGCCGCCGAGTTCGAGACGCCGCGGCGGGAGGACTGGCAACGCCTCGTCGCGGGGGTGCTCACCAAGAGCGGGGTGCTGCCGGAGGGTTTCGACGGAGCCCCGGAAAGCCTCCTGACCAGCAAGACCTACGACGGTATCGAGATCCGGCCGCTCTACACCGCCGACGACGCGGCCGCGCCCTCCGGCTTCCCCGGCCTGCCCCCGTACGTGCGGGGCGCGCGCCCCGAGGGCACCGGCTGGGACGTGCGGGTCCTGCACGGCGGCGCGGACGCGGCCGCAACCAACAAGGCGATCCTGGCGGACCTGGAGCACGGTGCCTCGTCCGTGTGGCTGCGCGTCGGCGGTGACGCTCTGCCACCGGAGTCGCTGGCCGACGCGCTCAACGAGGTGTACCTGGACCTCGCGCCGATCGTCCTCGATCCCGGCGCCGACTACGAAGCGGCCGCGGACGCGCTGCTCGGCCTGCTCGCCGAGAAGAACATTCCGGACAGCGAGGTCACCGGCAACCTCGGTGCCGACCCGATCACGCTGCGTGCCCGCACGGGCAAACCGCACGAGATCGCGCCCGCCGCCGCGCTGGCCGCGCGTCTCGCGCCGAAGCACCCGAAGCTGCGCACGCTCGTCGTGAACGCCCTGCCCTACCACGAGGCGGGCGGATCCGACTCCCAGGAGCTGGGCGCGGCGGTCGCGGCGGGCGTCGCCTACCTGCGGGCCCTCACCGACGCCGGGCTGAGCGTCGAAGACGCCGCTGACCAGCTGGAATTCCGGTTCGCCGCGACCGCGGACCAGTTCCTCACCATCGCGAAACTGCGTGCCGCGCGGCGCGTGTGGGCGCGAGTGTGCGAGGTCTCGGGCGCGACCGCCGGGCGGGGCATGCGCCAGCACGCCGTCACCTCGCCGATGATGTTCACCCGCCGCGACCCGTGGGTGAACATGCTGCGGACCACGGTCGCCTGCTTCGCCGCCGGTGTCGGCGGCGCGGACGCGGTCACCGTCCTGCCGTTCGACCACGCGATCGGCCTGCCGGACCCGTTCTCCCGCCGCATTGCCCGCAACACCCAGGCGATCCTGCTGGAGGAGTCGAAGCTGTCCGGCGTGATCGACCCGGCGGGCGGCTCCTGGTACGTCGAGAACCTCACCGACGCGCTGGCCAACGCGGCGTGGCGGGAGTTCACCGAGATCGAGCGCCAGGGCGGCATCGAGGCGGTGCTGGACTCCGGCGCGCTCGCCGCACGCGTCGACGAGACCTGGCAGCGGCGGAAGCAGCGCCTCGCCACCCGCAAGGACCCGCTCACCGGCGTCAGCGAGTTCCCCGATCTGGGCGAGAAACCGGTCGAGCGCGCCCCGGCTCCGTCCGTTGTGGACGAAGGCGGGCTGCCACGGCGGCGCTACGCCCAGGACTACGAGGCCCTGCGCGACCGCTCCGACGCGCACCTCGCCGAGACCGGTGAGCGGCCCAAGGTCTTCCTCGCCACGCTCGGTCCCGTCGCCGCGCACACCGCGCGCGCCACCTTCGCGTCCAACCTGTTCCAGGCCGGTGGTATCGAGCCGGTGAACCCGGGCGCGCCCGAGGACGTCGTCGCAGCGTTCCGGGAGAGCGGTGCGAAGGTCGCCTGCCTGTGCGGTAGCGACCAGCTCTACGACGAGCACGCGGCCGAAAGCGCGAAGAAGCTCAAGGAAGCCGGGGCGATTCGGGTGCTCCTGGCGGGGAAATCCGAGTACCCGGGCGTCGACGCCGTCGTGCACGCCGGCTGTGACGCCCTCGCCGCCCTGACCAGCATCCTCGACACGCTGGGAGTGAAGTGATGGCCATCCCCGACTTCTCCGATGTCGAGCTGGGTGTCCCGGACCCGGGCAGCCAGAGCGACTGGGCCGAGGCGCTGCACTCCAGCACGGGCAAGGGCGCCGACGCGCTGGCCTGGGAAACCCCCGAGGGCATCGGCGTCAAACCGCTCTACACCGCCGAGGACACGGCCGGACTGGACTTCCTGCGCACGTATCCGGGGATGGCGCCGTTCCTGCGCGGGCCGTACCCGACGATGTACGTCAACCAGCCGTGGACGATCCGCCAGTACGCCGGGTTCTCCACCGCGTCGGAGTCCAACGCCTTCTACCGGCGCAACCTCGCGGCCGGGCAGAAGGGCCTGTCGGTGGCCTTCGACCTGGCCACTCACCGCGGCTACGACTCCGACCACCCGCGCGTCGGCGGCGACGTCGGGATGGCGGGTGTGGCGATCGACTCGATCTACGACATGCGCCAGCTCTTCGACGGCATTCCGCTGGACCGGATGAGCGTGTCGATGACCATGAACGGCGCGGTGCTGCCCGTCATGGCGCTCTACATCGTGGCGGCCGAGGAGCAGGGCGTGCAGCCCGAGCAGCTGGCCGGGACCATCCAGAACGACATCCTCAAGGAGTTCATGGTCCGCAACACCTACATCTACCCGCCGCAGCCGTCGATGCGGATCATCTCCGACATCTTCGGCTACACCTCGCAGCGGATGCCGCGGTTCAACTCGATCTCGATCTCCGGCTACCACATGCAGGAGGCCGGGGCGACCGCCGATCTGGAGCTGGCGTACACGCTGGCCGACGGCGTGGAGTACATCCGCGCGGGGATGGACGCCGGCCTTGAGGTGGACAAGTTCGCGCCGCGGCTGTCGTTCTTCTGGGCGATCGGCATGAACTTCTTCATGGAGGTCGCCAAGATGCGGGCGGCCCGGCTGCTGTGGGCGAAGCTGGTCAAGCAGTTCGACCCCAAGTCCGAGAAGTCCCTGTCGTTGCGCACGCACTCGCAGACCAGTGGCTGGTCGCTGACCGCGCAGGACGTGTTCAACAACGTCATCCGCACCTGCGTCGAGGCGATGGCCGCCACGCAGGGCCACACGCAGTCGCTGCACACCAACGCGCTCGACGAGGCGCTGGCGCTGCCGACCGACTTCTCCGCGCGCATCGCCCGCAACACCCAGCTGCTGCTGCAGCAGGAATCGGGCACCACGCGCGTGATCGACCCGTGGGGCGGCAGCGCGTTCGTCGAGAAGCTGACCTACGACCTCGCCCGCAAGGCGTGGGGCCACATCAGCGAGGTCGAGTCGGCGGGCGGCATGGCCCGCGCGATCGACGCCGGTATCCCGAAGCTGCGCATCGAGGAGGCCGCGGCCCGCACGCAGGCGCGGATCGACTCCGGACGCCAGCCAGTGATCGGCGTCAACAAGTACCAGGTGACCGACGACCAGCAGATCGACGTGCTCAAGGTCGACAACGCCGGAGTTCGCGCGCAGCAGCTGGAGAAGCTGCGGCGGCTGCGCGAGGAACGCGACGAGGACGTCACACAGGACGCGCTGCGGCGCCTCACGGCCGCCGCGGAGGGCGAGGGAAACCTGCTCGCGCTGGCCGTCGACGCGGCCCGTGCCAAGGCGACGGTCGGGGAGATCTCCGACGCGCTGGAGAAGGTGTGGGGCCGCCACTCCGGCCAGATTCGTACGATCTCCGGCGTGTACCGCGACGAGGTCGGGAAATCCGGGAACGTGGACGAGGCACGCGCGCGGGTCGAGGCGTTCGCCGAGGCCGAGGGGCGCCGTCCGCGCATCCTCGTCGCCAAGATGGGGCAGGACGGGCACGACCGTGGCCAGAAGGTGATCGCCACCGCGTTCGCCGACCTCGGCTTCGACGTCGACGTGGGGCCGCTGTTCTCCACGCCGGCCGAGGTCGCGCGCCAGGCGATCGAGGCGGACGTGCACGTCGTCGGCGTGTCGTCGCTGGCGGCCGGGCACCTGTCGCTGGTGCCCGCGCTGCGCGAGGAGCTGGCCCAGCTCGGCCGCGAGGACGTCATGATCGTGTGCGGCGGCGTGATCCCGCCGCAGGACTACGACGAGCTGCGGGCCGCCGGTGCCGCCGCGATCTTCGGTCCCGGCACGGTCATCGCGGACGCCGCGCTGGACCTGCTCGACCAGCTCGAACAGCGGGAGTCCTGAGCCCTTGCCGCGCAAGATCGACGTCGGTGCCTACGCCAAGGGCGTGCTCGCGGGTGACCGCGGCACGCTGTCCAGGGCGATCACGCTGGTGGAATCGCACCGGCCGGACCACCGGCAGCAGGCCCAGGAACTGCTGGTCGAGCTGCTGCCGCACGCCGGTGGCGCGCGACGGGTCGGGATCACCGGCGTGCCCGGAGTCGGCAAGTCGACCTTCATCGACCAGCTCGGCACCGACCTGACCGCGGCCGGTTCGCGGGTCGCGGTGCTGGCCGTGGACCCGTCGTCGACGCGGACCGGAGGCAGCATCCTCGGCGACAAGACCCGTATGGCGCGGCTGGCCAACGACCCGGCCGCGTTCATCCGCCCCTCCCCGACATCCGGCACGCTCGGCGGCGTCGCCCGCGCGACCCGCGAGACGATCGTGCTGATGGAGGCCGCCGGGTACGACGTCGTGCTGGTCGAGACCGTCGGCGTCGGGCAGTCCGAGGTGACGGTCGCCAACATGGTCGACTGCTTCCTGTTCCTCACCTTGGCCCGGACCGGGGACCAGCTGCAGGGCATCAAGAAGGGCGTGCTGGAGCTGGCCGACGTGATCGCCGTGAACAAGGCCGATGGCGACCACGAACGCGACGCCAAGCGGGCCGCGCGGGAGCTGGCCGGGGCGCTGCGGATGATCTACGGACCGGACGCCGCGTGGACGCCACCCGTACTGACCTGCAGCGGACTCAACGACATCGGCCTGGACACCGTGTGGCAGCAGATCGAACGGCACCGGGAAGCCCTTTCCGGCTCCGGCGAGCTGGACCGCAAGCGCCAGCAGCAGCAGGTCGACTGGACGTGGGCGATGGTGCGTGAGCAGCTCCAGGCGCGGCTGGCCGAGCACCCCGGGGTGCGCGCGCTGGTGCCGGAGGTCGAGGAGGACGTCCGCGAGGGACGGCTCACCGCGACTCTGGCCGCGCAGCGCATTCTGGATGCCTTCGGAGCGTGAGTCTTCCTTGTTGCGGCGTAACCGAACCGGCACACTGGGTGCCATGGTCAAGGTGCGTGCGGTGCTGACGGGTCTGCTGCTGGCGACGACGGTGGCGTTCGCCGTGCCCGCCGCGCCCGCGCTCGCCGCCCCGGTCGCCGTGCAGGCGGTCGCGCCCGGAGTGGTGGTGCAGCAGAACGACGTGGACCCGGGGCCGAAGATCGACCCGGAGCAGACGAACAAGGCCGGCCAGGAGAAGACGAAGAACAAGATCATCGTCGGAGTGCTCGCGGCGGTGCTCGCGTTGCTGGTCATCTGGGGCCGCAGCGTCCGGAAGAAGAAGCGCAAGGCAGCCGGGTGAGTGGCGTGCGGCGTATTCGGCTAGGCCGTATTCACTAGAGCCGCTCAACGCAGATCCACTACCGGCCATCGCCCAGCGTGAGATCTTGTTCGAAGATTGCTCCTTGCATGGTGCAGGATTGCGGCAAATGGGTTACGTAGTTCTCACTGTGTATGGAGGTGCGGCGTGACCGTGCTGGACTCCCGCCCGGAGGTGCCCGGCGATCAGGGTGGTCGCCATACCTCGTTCGAGGCGCCCAACGCGCTGATCACAGCGGACGGCGTCAGCATGGCTCCCGTGACCGATCTTGGTGCGGGCCGCGGCCCGTTCTGGCTGGACGAATGGCTCGAGCGCGGCGGTACCGACCTGGTCGCCTGGCGCCGCCACATCCACTCCCACCCCGAGCTGGCGCGCCACGAGTTCGCGACCACCGAGCTGATCTGCGACATCCTGCGCTCGGCGGGCCTGCACCCGGAGGTCCTGCCCGGCGGGACCGGGGTGGTTTGCGACGTCGGCAGCGGTGACCGCTGCGTCGCGCTGCGCGCCGACATCGACGCGCTGCCGCTCACCGAGGCCACCGGCCTGCCCTACTCGTCCACCGTCGACGGCGCGGCGCACGCCTGCGGCCACGACGCGCACACCGCGATCCTGCTGGGTGCGGCGAAGGCGCTGGCCTCGGCGCCCGAGCTGCCCGGCCGCGTGCGGCTGATCTTCCAGCCGGCCGAGGAGGTCATGCCCGGCGGCGCGCTCGACGTGATCACCGCCGGCGGGCTCGACGGCGTCGACCGCATCTTCGGCCTGCACTGCGACCCGCGCGTCGAGGTCGGCAAGATCGGCACCCGCGTCGGGGCCCTGACCTCGGCCGCGGACCTGATCGAGCTGCGGCTGACCTCGCCCGGCGGGCACACGTCCCGGCCGCACCTGACGGCCGACCTGGTGCACGCGCTCGGTGTCGTGATCACCTCGCTGCCCTCGCTGCTGTCCCGTCGGGTCGACCCGCGGTCCGGCACGGTGCTGGTGTGGGGCGCCGTGCATGCCGGCCAGGCCGCCAACGCGGTGCCCGAGGAAGGCGTGCTGCGCGGAACGCTGCGGACGGCCGACCACGAGACGTGGAAGGCGCTGGAGCCGCTGGTCCAGTCGTCGGTGGAGTCGCTGCTGGCGCCCACCGGGGTCGGCTTCGAGCTGGACTACCGCCGGGGCGTGCCGCCGGTGGTCGGCGACAAGGAAAGCACGACGCTGCTGCAGGCCGGTATCGAAGCAGCCCTCGGCGACGACGCGATGACCGGTACCGAACAGTCGTCGGGCGGCGAGGACTTCGCGTGGTACCTCGAACACGTGCCGGGCGCCTTCTGCCGCCTCGGCGTGTGGTCCGGCGACGGCGACCAGCGAGACCTGCACCGCCCCACCTTCGAACTGGACGAACGCGCCCTGCACGTCGGCGTCCGCGTGATGGTCCACGCCGCCCTGGCCACCCTCGCCTGACCCCGCGGCACCGTGTTTGCCGCTCCGGTCACCGTGTTTGCCATTCCGGTCACCGTGTTGGCCGCTCCGGTCACCGTGTTGGCCGGTGAGGGCAAAGCTCGCGCTGCACAGTTATCCACAAGCCGCTGAGTTATCCACAGATTTCGTCAGTGGTCACCGAATGTCGCCGCATCGACGCATTCTGTTTCCATGTTCGGCATACCTGACTCTGACCACGGCGCAGCGCGCCGAAGTGACCTGGCTGAAGCTCTCGGCGAGCGGACCCTGCGAGGGGCCATCCGCGACAAGGTCCTGATCCATCTGTGGCGCGGCGTCATCATCGATGCTCGCCGCGCCCTCGACCCCCTTACTCGTGCAGCGGCCGCCGTCCTGGCCGGCGGTCCTGAGGCGGTGCTCTCGTACCACACCGCGGCCTGGCTGCACGGATGCACTGCGGCGCAATCCACCCAGACGCACGTGACCGTGCCCTATTCCGTCTGGGTGCGATCGAAGCAGGGGCTCGTGGTGCACCACGATCGTTTCGATACGAGCGATGTCACGCGATTGCAGGGATTGCCGGTGCTCTCGCTCGATTTGGTCCTCGCCGACCTGCTCTGCACCGAGGAACGCTGGAAGGCGCTCGCATACCTCGACCAGGCGCTGGCGGAACAACCGCCGCGGGATGTCGCGGACTTCCGGAAAGAGGTGGACCGGCGCTTGATGGATCGGGACGACAGGCGAGGGATCAGAAACGCGGAAGCGCTGATCGCTTTGGGAACGACGGGCGCCGAGTCACCGCAGGAGAGCCGACTGCGGCTGACGATCGTTGACGACGGGTTTCCGATCCCGGTGACCCAGCACCCGATCGTCACTCTGCGGGGCGAGCTGCTGTACCGCCTGGATCTCGCCTGGCCCGCGCTGCGGATCGGTGTCGAGTACGACGGCTACGAGGCTCACGAGGGCAGGGAGGATCGAGATGCGGAGCGGGACCGGCGACTGGCCGACCGGGGGTGGCACATCCTCCGGGTGCGAAAGGATGAACTCGCGGATCCAGTGCGCTTTCTCGCCGAGTTGAGACAGGTTTTCCGGGACCGTGGCTACCGCTTCGAGTCATGACGAGCCAACACGCTGACCGGAGCGGCCAACACGCTGACCGGAGGGGCCAACACGCTGACCGGGACGGCAAACACGGTGACGGGAGGGGCCAACACGCGTGCCGGGGGCGGATGGGTCAGGGGGCGATGCCGCGGCAGGGGCGGGTGCGGAGGTCGTCGACGTAGTCCGTCGGGGCGCTGGCCGCCTCGGCGGCGTCGGCGAGGACGCCGAGGTATCGCGCGGACGGGAGGCCGCCCTCGTAGGCGTCGAGGACGTACAGCCACGCGAGTGAGGCGCCGTCCATCGTCTGGACGCGCAGGCGGATCTTGTTGTGCAGGCCGAGTTCGCCGCCCTCCCAGCGGTCCAGACCGGCTTCGTCCAGGGGTGTCACGTCGTACAGCACCACGAACACCCGTGAGCCCGGGTCCTCGACGATGGTCGCCAGCGCGCCTTCGAAACCGAGGTCCTCGCCCCCGAAGGTCAGCCGCCAGCCTTCCAGCCAGCCGGAGCCGGCCATGGGCGAATGCGGCGCCCGCTCCATCATCTGATTCGGATCCATGTTGGACCCGTAGGCGGCATACAACGGCACGCGCACAGCCTAGCCGCCCATCGCTCACCCGACCGGACGTACTCCAGGTGTCGCGGCCTAAGGTTGTGCGCGAGGTGAGCGTGAGGAGGAGGAAGCACGTGACCAGGATCGTGATCATGGGCGGCGGACCGGCGGGCTACGAGGCGGCTTTGGTGGCCGCGCAGCACGGCGCCGACGTCACGATCGTCGAGAAGGACGGGCTCGGCGGCGCGTGCGTGCTCTACGACTGCGTCCCGTCCAAGACGTTCATCGCTTCGTCCGGCGCCCGAGCCAACATGCACGGACTCGCCGAGCTGGGGATCGTCACCGACATGGCTGACACGAGCGTCGACCTGCGCACCGTGCACGGGCGCGTCAAAGGTCTCGCGCTCGCCCAGTCGGCTGACATCCGCGCCCGCGTGCAACGCGAAGGTGTGAAGATCCTCACCGGCGCCGGCCGTTTCGACGACGACGAGCCGGGCCTGGCCACCCACAAGGTCCGCGTCACGAAGGCCACCGGCGACGTCGACGTGCTCGACGCCGACGTGGTCCTCATCGCCACCGGCGCCACTCCGCGGGTCCTGCCCGGCGCGGTGCCCGACGGCGAGCGGATCCTCGACTGGCGCCAGCTCTACGACCTGCCGAAACTGCCCGAGCACCTGGTCGTGGTCGGATCCGGGGTCACCGGCGCCGAATTCGCCTCCGCCTACACCGAGATGGGCGTGAAGGTCACCCTCGTGTCCAGCCGTGACCGCGTCCTGCCGCACGAGGACGCGGACGCCGCCGCGGTGCTGGAGGAGGTGTTCGCCCAGCGTGGCAACACCGTCGTCAAGCATGCGCGAGCCGAGCGGGTCGAGCGCACCGAGAAGGGTGTGGCCGTCCACCTGCAGGACGGCAGGGTGATCGAGGCCAGCCACGCGCTGATGACCGTCGGTTCGGTGCCCAACACCAAGGACGTCGGCCTGGACAAGGTCGGCATCGAGCCGGGCCCCGGCGGGTTCATCACGGTCGACCGCGTGTCCCGCACCAGCGTCCCCGGCATCTACGCGGCAGGCGACTGCACTGGTGTGCTGATGCTCGCGTCGGTCGCCAGCATGCAGGGCCGCATCGCGATGTGGCACGCCCTGGGCGAGGGTGTCGCGCCGATCAAGCTCAAGACCGTCGCCGCGAACGTGTTCACGCACCCGGAGATCGCGACGGTCGGCATCAGCCAGAGCGCGATCGACTCCGGCGAGGTGCCCGCCCGCACGATCATGCTGCCGCTGGCCACCAACGCGCGTGCCAAGATGGAGGGCCTGCGGCGTGGTTTCGTGAAGCTGTTCTGCCGCCCGGCGACCGGCGTGATCGTCGGTGGCGTGGTGGTGGCGCCGACGGCGAGTGAGCTGATCCTGCCGATCGCGCTGGCGGTGCAGAACCAGCTGACGGTCGACCACCTGGCGCTCACGTTCGCCGTCTACCCGTCGCTGTCCGGTTCCATCACCGAAGCCGCCCGGCAGCTGATGCGGCACGACGACCTGGACTGACAGTCCCGAGTAGACGGTGTGCTTCCCCGGCGGCACCGGGGAAGCACACCACGGATCACTCGACCCAGTCGAAGGTCTTGGTCACCGCCTTCTTCCAGTTGCGGTACTGCTCGTCGCGCTGCTTCGCCTCCATCGACGGGGTCCATTCCTTGTCCTGGGCCCAGTTGTTGCGGATGTCGTCCTCGCTCTTCCAGAACCCGGTCGCCAGGCCCGCGGCGTAGGCGGCGCCCAGCGCCGTCGTCTCGGGCACGACCGGGCGGATCACCGGCACGTCCAGGATGTCGGCCTGGAACTGCATCAGCAGCTCGTTCACGACCATCCCGCCGTCCACCTTGAGCGACTTGAGCGGTACCCCGGAGTCCGCGTTCATCGCCTCGATCACCTCACGTGTCTGGAACGCCGTGGCCTCCAGCACCGCGCGCGCGAGGTGGCCCTTGTTGACGTACCGGGTCAGCCCGGCGATCACGCCGCGCGCGTCGGAGCGCCAGTAGGGGGCGAACAGGCCCGAGAAAGCGGGCACGAAGTACGCGCCACCGTTGTCGTCCACGCTGCGGGCGAGCGACTCGATTTCGGCGGCGTTGCGGATGATCCCGAGGTTGTCGCGCAGCCACTGCACCAGCGAACCGGTGACCGCGATGGAACCCTCCAGCGCGTAGACCGTGTCGTTCGAGCCGATCTTGTAACAGACCGTCGTGAGCAGACCGTTCTCCGACATCACCTTCTCGGTGCCGGTGTTGAGCAGCACGAAGTTGCCGGTGCCGTAGGTGTTCTTCGCCTCGCCGGGGGACAGGCACGCCTGCCCGAAGGTCGCCGCCTGCTGGTCGCCGAGGATGCCGGCGATCGGCACACCCGACAGCGCCCCGCGCGGGCGGACCTTGCCGTACTCCTCGGACGAGGAACGGATTTCCGGCAGCATCGACAGCGGAACACCCATGTCGCCGGCGATGTCGGCATCCCAGCTCAACGTGTCCAGGTCCATCAGCAGGGTGCGGGAGGCGTTCGTCGGGTCGGTGATGTGCACACCGCCGTCCGGACCGCCGGTCATGTTCCACACCAGCCAGGTGTCCATGTTGCCGAACAGCAGGTCACCCGCCTCGGCGCGGGCCCGTGCGCCGTCCACGTTGTCGAGGATCCACTTGACCTTCGGGCCCGAGAAGTACGTCGCCAGCGGCAGGCCCGTCTTCGGCCGGTAGCGTTCCTGGCCGCCGCCGAGGTTGCCGAGCTCGTCGACGATCCGGTCGGTGCGGGTGTCCTGCCAGACGATCGCGTTGTAGACCGGCTTGCCCGTCTTCCTGTCCCACACCAGCGTGGTCTCGCGCTGGTTGGTGATGCCGACGGCGACGATGTCGCCCGCCTGCAGATCGGCCTTCGCGAGCGCGCCCGCGGTGACGGCGCGGGTGTTCTCCCAGATTTCTTCCGCGTTGTGCTCGACCCACCCGGCCTGCGGGAAGATCTGTTCGTGCTCCTTCTGGTCGACGGCGACCACCCGGCCGGAGTGGTCGAAGATCATCATCCGGGTGGAGGTGGTTCCCTGGTCGATCGCGGCGACGTAGGAAGTCATGCTGATCTCCAAATCAGGTCAGGTTGTGCACGGCCAGGTAGAGCAACGCGGCGAGCGCACCGCCCGCCAGCGGACCGAGGACGGGAACCCACGAATAGCCCCAGTCCCCGTCGCGCTTGCCACGGATCGGCAGGATGAACGCGTAGGCGATGCGCGGACCGAGGTCGCGCGCCGGGTTGATCGCGTACCCCGTCGGGCCACCCAGCGAGATACCGATCACCAGTACGACGAACGACACACCCGCGTACCCCAGTGCCGAGTTGCCGAACTCCGGCACGCCGCCGTCACCGGCCTTCACGGTCGGGCTGAGCAGGATCCACGCGACGAGCACGAACGTGCCGATGACCTCGGTGACCACGTTCCACCCGTAGCTGCGGATCTGCGGAGCCGTCGAGAAGATCCCGAGCGTGCCCTCCGGCTCCGGGTGGTCGTCGAACTGCAGTTTGTAGGTGGCCCAGCAGAGGATCGCACCGATGATCGCGCCGACCAGCTGACCCGCGACGTAGAACGGCACGTCCTTCCACGGTGTCTTGTCGGCGATGGCCAGTCCGAGCGTCACGGCGGGGTTCAGGTGCGCCCCGCTCGGCGCGGCGATGCTCGCGCCGGTGAACACACCGAAGGCCCAGCCGAAGGTAATGAACAGGGTCCCCGCCTGGTGCCCGTTGTTCTTGCGGAGCACGACGTTGGCGACCACGCCGTTGCCCAGCAGTATCAGGGTTCCGGTACCGAGCAGCTCCCAGACGAATATTCCCAGTGCACTCATCCTGCCCCTTCCCAACGTCCCCAAGGGTCGGGCGCCGCAGTGCACTCCGGCGCCCCTGCCGACCCACGTCGCCTGAACCTAACGGTCCGTGACGACTAGTCCAAGCCCCCGGCGAACTTTGTGAAGGCAATTCATGTGCGTCGGGACACGCGTCCCAAGACCGCGCCGGTACCGCCACCCGTGCCATGCTGGAGGTGTACTGCCCGTGTCCGTGAGGAAGGGAAACCGGAGTGACTGAGGCGAAGCTGGGGCCGGAGGCGAGGGAGGAGACCTGGCGACGGCTCGGTGCGGAGACGTTCGACCTCGTGGTGATCGGCGGCGGGGTGGTCGGCGCGGGCACCGCGCTCGACGCCGCGACGCGCGGGCTGCGCGTGGCGCTGGTGGAGGCCCGAGACCTCGCGTCCGGAACGTCGAGCCGTTCCAGCAAGCTCTTCCACGGCGGTCTGCGGTACCTGGAACAGCTGGAGTTCGGCCTGGTGCGCGAGGCGCTGCGGGAGCGGGAGCTGATGCTGACCCGCATCGCGCCGCACCTGGTGAAGCCGGTGAGCTTCCTGTATCCGCTGACACACCGCGGCTGGGAACGCCCGTACACGGCGGCCGGGCTGTTCCTCTACGACACGATGGGCGGCGCGCGGTCCGTTCCCGGGCAGAAGCACCTCACCCGCGCGGGCGCGCTGCGGATGGTCCCGGCGCTCAAGCGGGATGCCCTGATCGGGGGAATTCGCTACTACGACTCCCAGGCCGACGACGCCCGGCACACGATGACCGTCGCCCGCACCGCCGCCCACTACGGCGCGGTGGTCCGGACCAGTACGCAGGTCGTGGAGTTCCTGCGGGAGGCCGACCGGGTGTCCGGGGTGCGGGTGCGTGACGTCGAGGACGGCCGCGAGGCCGAGGTCCACGCCAGCGCGGTGATCAACTGCACCGGCGTGTGGACCGACGAGCTGCAGCGCCTGTCCGGCAGCCGCGGACGGTTCCGGGTGCAGGCCAGCAAGGGCGTGCACATCGTGGTGCCGCGGGACCGGATCGTGTCGGAGTCCGGGCTGATCCTGCGCACCGAGAAGTCGGTGCTGTTCGTGATCCCGTGGCGCAACCACTGGATCGTGGGCACCACCGACACCGACTGGAACCTCGACCTCGCTCACCCGGCGGCGACGAAGAACGACATCGACTACATCCTCGAACACGTCAACTCCGTGCTCGCGACTCCGCTGACCCACGACGACATCGAGGGTGTCTACGCCGGGCTGCGGCCGCTGCTGGCCGGTGAGAGCGAGGAGACGTCGAAGCTGTCGCGCGAGCACGCGGTGGCGCGGGTGGCGCCCGGGCTGGTCGCGATCGCCGGCGGCAAGTACACGACGTACCGCGTGATGGCGGCCGACGCGGTCGACGCCGCCGCGGTCGACCTGCCGGGCCGGTTGCAGCCGTCCATCACCGACAAGGTGCCGCTGCTCGGCGCGGACGGCTACCACGCGCTGGTCAACCAGGCCGATCACCTCGCCGCGGAGCACGGGCTGCACCCGTACCGCGTCCGGCACCTGCTCGACCGCTACGGCTCGCTCGTGCACGAGGTGCTGGCGCTGGCCGAGGGCAAGCCGGAACTGCTCAAGCCGATCGAGCGCGCGCCCGACTACCTCGGCGTCGAGGCGGTCTACGCGGCGAGCCACGAGGGCGCGCTGCACCTGGAGGACGTGCTCGCCCGGCGCACCCGCATCTCGATCGAGTACCCGCACCGGGGTGTCGACTGCGCCGGACAGGTGGCGCGGTTGGTGGCCGGAACACTGGGGTGGTCGGAGGAGACGATCGCCCACGAGGTCGAGGTCTACACCGCGCGTGTCACGGCGGAGCGGGATTCGCAGACGCAGCCCAGCGACGAGGCGGCCGACGAGCGGCGCTCCAACGCCCCCGAGGTCCGCGGTCGCCTGATGGAGCCGGTCGGATAGGCGGACAGCGCGCGCGAAGCGGGGTGGCCGTGGTGACCGCCCCGCTTCGCCTTTGTCGGACTTCGGTCAGGCTTCGTTGGCGAGCTGCGCCGTCGCGAGAGTGCCGCTGTCGTTCGCGCGCTCGTGCAGCACCACGGTCTTGCCGGCCAGGAGCGCCTTGCAGGTGAGCCGGTTGCCGATCGGGTGCGACAGGGGCGCTATCAACAGCACCCGCTGCGGCCCGTCGGGGTCCGGCGTCGTCGTGCGGGCCATCTCCTCGTACAGGTCGCGGTAGCAGACCAGGTTCGTGCCGTCGCCGGAGAACATGGTCTCCACCGTGCGCGGCAGGGCCGTGTCCTCCTCACGGCGCGGGCCGCGGGCGACGCGGGACGTCACCAGCGGGTCACCGGGTTCGGTGGACAGCACGTGGTCGACCTCCAGCAGCTCCAGCAGATCGGTGCGCGGACCGTCCACATGCACCACGCGGGCGCCGAGTAACTGGGAGGCAAACTGCAGAAGAATTGTTTCCGGCGTGTTTCCCCCGCCAATTGCGACGAGCTGTCCGGGAACAATGCCCTCGGTTTTCAGTGTCGCATGCAGCCGCCGTAATGTGTCAAAGGTCTCTCGGTAGGTCATCGACCGGCCACGATGGGCGAAAGCGATCTGGTCGCCGCCATCTAACAGCACGTCGAGGATGCGGGTCAGGAAGACACTGGACTCGCCCACGTTCCCCCCGTTCAGCGCTGAATCGGAATCTGCAACCAGATCACCACAAGCCGCGCCGCGGTGCGAGGAATTGTGTCAGCGAGCACAAGAGGACTGGAACACATTCGGCTAGGGCAATCGGATGCGCAGTCCCAGCGCCCCGGATCCGAAACGGGCCACCGCGGCGGTCACGTCCCGTGCCGCGTCCGCGTTCTCCGGGAAGCTCCAGACCTCGACCGTGCCGTCGGTGCCCAGCACCACCTCACCCAGCAGTTCACCGGTCGTCGGTTCGGCGATCGCCCACGAGTAGCTCTCGTCGCGCGCCCACTCGCGGGCCCGGCGGGCGACGTACTGGGCAGGCGCGGTCACTCCGGCCTCCCGCAGCAGGGGACGGTCGTCCAGCAGGTCGTCGGCACGCAACTGCCGGAGGTAGTACCGGCCCGCGTTGATCTCGACCGGCTCCATCAGCGCCGCCGGGCGAGCAGGACCACCGCGATCGCGATCGGCACCAGCAGCACCAGCGACATGCCGCGGGTGAGCACGAGCAGGGCGCCCGCCGCGATGAGCAGCAGCGGCAGCAGGCCCAGCCCGACCTTGCGCGCGGGCGGCCGGGCCGCCGGGGCGGGCCGGTCCAGCACGCGGGGTCGGGGCGCGGGCAGGTCGGCGAACACCGGCGCCAGCTCCGAGATCGTCCGGGCCGCGGTCACCTTCGCCGAGCGCAGGCCGAACTCGTCGATGTCCAGCCTGCCGGTGCGGACGTGCTCGGACAGCGCGTCCAGGGCCTCCGTGCGTTCCTGGTCGGACAGCCGCAGGTCCGGCTGGTCGCTCACCGGTACCGGTCCCGCCGGTCGCGGCGGTCGCAGGCGCCGTGCCGGTCCCGCTCCCACTCCTTGCCCCAGAAGGCGCTGGCGGCGGCGCTGAACACGAACGGCAACGCGAACCACCACCAGCCGCCGAAGAACATGAACAGCCCCACGGCCGCCAGCCACAGAAACGGCACGGCCGCCGCCGCGACGCGCTGCGGCAGCGGCCGGTCGCCCCACTGGGGTGACTTCTGGGCCCGCTTGGCGACGGCCGTGGCCGGTTCCGGCTTCTCGAACACCGGGTGCGGCTGCGGCAGGTCGGCGAACAGCTCGGCGAGATCCCGCCGCGTGCGGGCGGCGGTGATCTTCGCCGAACGGTCGCCGTATTCGTCGAGGTCGAGCCGACCGGCGCTCAGGTGCTCGCCGAGCGCTTTCAGCGCGGACTCCCGGTCGTCGTCGCCGATGCGCAGATCGGGCTGGGGAACCTCGGTCACACCGCCAGGTTAGTCCTTGATTTCGAGCAGGGAAGCGCCTTGCGTGACCGCGGCGCCCACCTCGACGGAAAGTCCGGTCACGGTGCCCGACTTGTGCGCGGTGACGGGGTTTTCCATCTTCATCGCCTCGAGCACGACGAGGAGCTCGCCCGCCTCGACCTGCTGGCCGTCCTCGACCGCGACCTTGACGATGGTGCCCTGCATCGGCGCGGCCACCGTGTCACCGCTCGCCGCGGCCTTCGTGCCGCCGCCCCGCTTGCGTGGCTTGGCCTTGGCGCCGCCGTCGGCCTTGCCGCCACCGCCGCCGAGCGCGAGGTCGCCGGGCAGCGAGACCTCCAGGCGACGGCCGCCGACCTCGACGACCACCGTCTGACGCGGCCCGGCCTCCTCATCGGCCTCCGCGGCCGCGGTGAACGGCTCGATCCTGTTGTCGAACTCGGTCTCGATCCAGCGGGTGTGGACGCGGAAGCCCTCGTCGTCGCCGACGAACGCGGGGTCGTTGATGACCGTGCGGTGGAACGGCAGCACGGTGGCCATGCCCTCGACGACCATCTCGTCCAGCGCGCGGCGGCTGCGCTCCAGCGCGTTCTGCCGGTCGGAGCCGCTGACGATGACCTTGGCGAGCATCGAGTCGAACTGGCCGCCGATGACGCTGCCGGTGACGACACCGGAGTCGACGCGGACGCCGGGGCCCTCCGGGAAGACCAGCCTGGTGACGGTGCCGGGCGCGGGCAGGAAGTTGCGGCCGGCGTCCTCACCGTTGATGCGGAACTCGATCGAGTGGCCGCGCGGCTCCGGGTCCTCGGTGAAGGACAGCTTCTCGCCACGGGCGATCTTGAACATCTCGCGGACCAGGTCGATGCCGGTGGTCTCCTCCGACACCGGGTGCTCGACCTGCAGGCGCGTGTTGACCTCCAGGAACGAGATGGTCCCGTCCAGGCCCACCAGGTACTCGACCGTGCCGGCGCCGGAGTAGCCGGCGCCGCGGCAGATCGCCTTGGCCGACTCGTGGATCGTGCGGCGCTGCTCGTCGTTCAGGTACGGCGCGGGCGCCTCCTCGACCAGCTTCTGGTGGCGGCGCTGCAACGAGCAGTCGCGGGTGCCGACGACCACGACGTTGCCGTGCAGGTCGGCCAGCACCTGCGCCTCGACGTGCCGCGGCTTGTCGAGGTAGCGCTCGACGAAGCACTCGCCCCGGCCGAACGCGGCGACCGCCTCGCGGGTGGCCGACTCGAACAGCTCCGGGATCTCCTCCTTGGTGCGCGCGACCTTCAGACCGCGGCCACCGCCGCCGAAAGCGGCCTTGATGGCCACCGGCAGGCCGTGCTCGTCGGCGAAGGCGATGATCTCGTCGGCGCCCGACACGGGGTCCTTGGTGCCCGGGACCAGCGGGGCACCGGCCTTGAGCGCGATGTGCCGCGCGGTGACCTTGTCGCCGAGGTCGCGGATGGCCTGCGGACTGGGGCCGATCCAGGTCAGGCCCGCGTCGATGACCGCCTGCGCGAAGTCGGCGTTCTCGGAGAGGAAGCCGTAGCCGGGGTGGACGGAGTCGGCGCCGGACCGCTTGGCGACGTCGATCAGCTTGTCGATGACGAGGTAGCTCTCCGCCGCGGTGGTGCCGCCGAGGGCGAACGCCTCGTCGGCGAGCCGGACGTGCGGCGCGTCGCGGTCGGGATCGGCGTACACCGCGACACTCGCGAGCCCGGCGTCCTTGGCCGCTCTGATGACGCGGACCGCGATTTCGCCCCGGTTGGCGACGAGAATCTTCGTCACCGGTCCGCCCTGGGTCGCGCTGGCCTGCTCGGGCACGCCCTTACCTCCATCTGGTCCTTCACGCAATCCCCCCGGAGCGTCGCGCGGCGCTTCCGCGGGCCTTTCCCGGAGTTTACGGCGGAGTAGTCCGGCTGCGGTGAGACCCGGCTCACGCTTACCCTGGTCGTGAAAGGGGTGGGTACGTGGGCAGGGGACGCGCACCTCGTTCGGTTGCCGTGACAGCGGTACTGGCCGCCGTGGTGGCGCTGTCCGCGCTGGTCACCGTGCGGCTGCTGCGCGAGGACGGTGGCAGCGCGCCGACGTCGGCCGACGGGGCCGCGGGCAGTGCACCGACGGCGGGCGTCAACTGCGGCGAAGCGCCGTGCCGGGTGATCGCGCAGGCGAGCGTCGACGGTGCACTGGTCGAACTCCTGGCCGATGCGCAGGGCGGCAACGGGCGATTTCAGGCCGGCGGCAACTTGCTCGAAGTGACGGTGAGCGCGCTGGGCGGACGGCTGGACGCTGGTTCGCTGAGCTGCGTGGACGGCGCGGTGTCCGCATGCCTGGTCCATGCGCGACAGAACGGCGCGATGATCGCCCAGCTCGTGGTGGACCGGGCCGGGACGTGGCGATCCGTGGACAAGCCGTACTACTCCAGCGCAGGGGTGGTGCGCCTGGACGACGTGAGCGGGGATTCCGCGCCCGAAGTCGTGGTGGTCCAGACGGCGCCGGTGCTTGCTCGGGTGTTCGCGCTGGACGGGAGCGCGTTGGGGTGTACGCGGCAGTACACGTCGGTGGGGCAGTTGCGCGGGTGGCCCGAGGTGCAGGTGCGTTCGTCGGATCTGCGGGGTTGTAGTTAGTTCCGGTTGGGGGTTGCCGCTACGCGGGTATCCAGGGCGCCGGGCTTCGCTTCGCTACGCCCATCGCCCCTCCCGAGCCCGATCTTTCAGTGTCGTTGGCCGCCAAAGCTGGCTGGGATCGGGTTGCGGGAGAGGGCTGGTTCGGGAGGTGGGCGCGGTGCGTTGCCGGGTGGCGGTTGGCGAGCGTGGGGTTCGCGCGCGTGAGTTCCACGTTCCCGCGCGCGAGTTCCACGTTCCGGCGCGTGAAGTCTGCGTCGTCAGGCGCGGACCGGGGTGGGCGCGGTCGCGGGGCTGTCGAGCAGGGGGGCCGGGGTCTTCGAGTTCAGGATCTCGTCGTCGAGCAGGCCCTCGGTGCGGGCGATCCACGTGGGGATCGCGATCTGGCCCGCGACGTTCGTCGCCGTGCGCATCATGTCCAGGATCGGGTCGATGCCGTAGATGACGGCGATTCCGGTCGCGATCACCTCGGGCGGCAGGTTCAGCGTGCTCAGCGTCAGCGTGAGCATGGTGAACCAGCCGGTCACCCCGGCGGTCGCGATCGCGCCGAACACCGCCACCACGACGATCAGCACATAATCGCCGAAGGACAGCGAGATCCCGAACAGGTTCGCGATGAAGATCGTGGCCACGGCCGGATAAACAGCGGCGCAACCGTCCATTTTGGTCGTCGTGCCGAGCGGGACCGCGAAGCTCGCGTAGCCCGGGTCGACGCCGAGGTTCACCGCGGTCTGACGGCTCAGCGGCAGCGTCGCGCCCGAGGAGCGGGACACGAACGCGAACTGCAGCGCCGTCCACGCCTTGCGGAAGAACAGCGCCGGGCTCACCTTGCCGACGAACCGCAGCAGCAGCGGGTACACCACGAACAGCACGAGCAGCGTGCCCGCGTAGACGGTGACGATCAGCGACAGCAGCGGCCGCACGAACTGGTCGCCGTAGGTCGCGAACGCGTTCCCGATCAAGCCGAGCACACCCAGCGGCGCGAGCCGGATGATCCAGCCCAGCACCTTCTGCACGATGTCGAACACCGCGCGGTTGAAGTTCACGAACGGCTCGACCCGGTCGCCCAGCGCGTACGCCGCCAGCCCGACGGCCAGCGACACGAGCACGACCTGCAGGATCTCGCCGTCGGCGAACGCCTCGAACAGGTTGCTCGGCACCAGGTTGTTGATCAGATCCAGCCAGGACCCCTGGTCACGCGCCGCGAGCTTGTCCACCGTCGACGGCTGGGCCTGCAGCGACACGCCACTGCCCGGGTTGACGATCCTGCCGAGCACGATGCCGATGAGCACCGCGATCAGCGAGGTGGTGGCGAACCACAGCACGGTCTTGCCGCCGAGCCGGGCCGCGGTGCGCGCGCCGCCGAGGCCACGCAGACTCACGATGCCGAGCACGATGGCGGTGAACACCAGCGGCAGGACGGTGACCTGCAGCAGGTTCGTGAAGATCGACCCGATCGTGTCGAGGGTCGTGACCAGCCAGTCCTGGCCGGTCTGCTTCGCGAGGATGCCCAGCAGGGCGCCCACGACGAGGGCGACGACCACGATCAGGCCGAACACCTTGGGTTTGGTGTAACTGCGTAACAGGGACACGGGTTCGCTCCGGGGCGTGAAAGTCACTGGTTGTGCCGCGTGTGGTCAACACGTGACGTCACCGGACTCTTCCCCGCAACCCGTTCGTGTGGGCGAGTTCTCAGGATGTGGGAGACCAGAGGTCGGTGACGCTCACACCGACCTCCGCCAGCAGCCGCCGGGTCAGCGGCAGGCTGATGCCGACGACGCTGGACGGATCGCCGTCGATGCCCTCGACGAACCAGCCACCGAGCCCGTCGAGCGTGAACGCCCCCGCGACCTGGAGCGGTTCACCGGTCGCGATGTAGGCGTCGACCTCCGCCGGTGACGGGGCCGAGAACCGGACCCGCGTGATCTGCGTGCCCGTCGAGCGCGTGACCCGGGAACCGCCCTCGATCCGCAGCACGGCGTGGCCGGTCAGCAGGTCGCCGGTGCCGCCCGCCATCTGTGCCCACCGCTTGCGCGCGGTCTCGGCGTCACCCGGCTTGCCCAGCATCTCGCCCTGGAACGACAGCATCGAATCGCAGCCGACGACGACCGTGTCCGTGCTGGTGATCATGCCGAGCACGGCCTCTGCCTTGGCGAGCGCGAGCGCGGTGACCAGCTCCTCCCGCGACGGGTCGGTCAGGGCCGCGGCCACGGCGTCCTCGTCGACGCCGGAGACCACGACACTCGGTTCGACCCCCGCGGCGCGCAACACCGCGAGACGGGCGGGGGACTGCGAAGCCAGCACGAAATGCACGCCGCGAGGGTATCGCCTCAGGCGCGGGCCACCGCCGGGTCGGGCGTGGCCGGGGCCTGCCGGACCGGCGGGCGGCGCAATGCGGCCGCGGCGAGGATCCCCAGCAGCAGCACCGCGATGGGCAGCAGCAGCGTCTCGCGCGCGGCGTCGGTCAGGGCCTGCGGGGCGTTGCCGTGCGTGCTCGCCATGCCCGCGCTGATCCGGGCCTGCAGCAGCACACCACAGGCCGCGCTGCCCAGCACCCCGCCGACCTGCCGGGCCGTGTTGAAGATGCCCGACGCGGTACCGGCCAGCCGTGGTTCCACCGAGCTCATCGTCGCGTTGCTCATCGGCGCGAACACGCACCCGGTGCCCACCCCGCACAGCAGCAGACCGGGGAAGGTGACCCACCACGTGCTGGTCTCGTCCGCCATCAGCGCGATCAGCCCGAGACCGGCGGCGAGCCCCACGATCCCGGTGATCACCAGGTACTTCGGGTTCACCCGGTCCGACATCCGGCCGATGAACGGCGCGATGATCCCCGACAACAGCGACATGGGCGCGGTGACCAGGCCGGCCTGGGTCGGTGTGAGGAGCAGGACGTCCTGGATGTAGATCACCAGCGGCAGGAACATCGCGGTCATCGTGAACCCGATCGTCGCCGACGTCAGGGTGCCCGCGGAGAAGTTGCGGTTGGCGAACACCCGCAGCGGCAGCAGCGGTTCACGCCGGTTGTAGTGCTGCCACACCACGAACCCGGCCAGCAGCAGGACGCCCGCGCCGATCACCTCGACGACGGTGACCGGCCCGGCCACCGTGCCCCAGTCGTAGTGCTGGCCGTTCTGCAGACCGAAGACCACCAGCGACATCCCGGCGACCGAGAGCAGGATGCCGGGGATGTCGAACGAGTGCGAGTTCCGCGGCTGCCAGTCCGGCACCAGCACCATCGCCAGCACCAGGCCGACCACGCCGACCGGGACGTTGACGAAGAAGATCCACTCCCAGCCCAGGTGGTCGACCAGCACGCCGCCGAGCAGCGGGCCGGTGATGGTGGCGAGTCCCGCGACACCGCCCCACAGGCCCATCGCCGGACCGCGTTTGGCGGGCGGGAACAGGTGGGTGATGAACGCCAGTGTCTGCGGTGTCATCAACGCGGCGCCCAGCCCCTGGACGGCGCGGGCGGCGATCAGCGTCTCGGCCGTGCCGGACAGGCCACACCAGAGCGAGGCCAGCGTGAACACCGCCAGTCCGGCGAGGAACAACCGCTTGGGCCCGAACCGGTCGCCGAGCCTGCTGGTGAACAGCATCGGCACCGCGTAGGTGAGCAGGTAGACGCTGATCACCCAGACGATGGCGTTGAGGTCGGTGTCGAGGCCCTTCACCATCGACGGGATCGCGATGGACACGATCGTGGTGTCCAGCAGGATCATGAAGAACCCGATGCACAGCGCGCCGAGCGCCGCCCACGGGTTAGCTTGCCTGTTCATTCGGTCTTTCCTCAGTGGATTCGGTGGGGACTGCGGAGAGCCTGGCCGGGTGGCGGTCCCGCGTGGACCAGTCCAGGCGGCCGGTCTTGATGTCGTGGACGAGTTGCCGGGTCCAGTCGAGTTCGAACCGCACCTGTGCGGTGGTGTAGCGCCAGTCGACCCAGTAGATCTCCGGGACCTCGGCGACCAGCCTGCGCGTGATGACCTCCTGCGAGGCGGCCTTCGCCTCCAGGCGCATGAGGCGCGTTTCCAGCTGTTCGAGCCCGGCATCGCGCCCGAGGTCGTCCAACGCGCCGAGCCCGCTGAGGTACTCGGGGTACTCGGTGGCGATGGTGCCGAGCATGGTCTTGGCGCGGTCGACGAACGCGTCGCGGCCCTGCTCGGTGAGGGCGTAGACGGTCCGTTCCGGGCGCCTGCCCTCGCGCTGGGTTCCGACCACCTCGATGTGTTCGGCGGCCAGCAGCCGGTCGACCGTGTGGTACAGCGAGCCGGGTTTGACGGCGACGCGGTGTTCCAGGTGCCGGTCCCGCATGAGCTGGGTCATCTCGTACGGGTGCATCGGCCGTTCGTGCAGCAGTTCGAGGATGGCGAGGGCCATCGGGGTGAGTTTCGCGGCAGCCATGATCGCTCCAGTCCGTTTATTCCACATGGACTATACGGCACCGGGTAAAACGGGAACAGGGGTGTCAGTGCGCGGCTTCGTCCCGGACGGCGGCGATGTGGTCACCGATCAGGGTGTGCAGGGCCTCGGCGTCGCCGTCGGCCAGCAGATCGCAGATCCGGGAGTGCTCGTCGAGGATGATCGGCGGGCGCACGGTGTTGTCGCGCAGCGCGGTGTTGACCATTCGCAGCTGGCGGTCGCGCAGGCCGGAGTAGAACTCGTCGAACAGGGCGTTGCCCGCGGCCGCGATGAGGGTGGCGTGGAACTCGCGGTCGAGCTGGGTGAAGCGCGACGTGTGCTCGGGCAGCGACACCGCGCGTTGCTCGTCGAGGACGCCGCGCATCTTCTCGGCCACCTCGCGATGAATGCCCGCGGCGACGACCTTCGCGATCGCGTGCCGCTCCAGGAAGATCCGCGCCTCGGCGATGTCGTGCACCTCGTTCGGCGAAACCGGCACGATCAGCGCGCCACGTTTCGGGTACAGGCGGAGCAGCCCCTCGGCCGACAGGCGCAGGAACGCCTCGCGGACCGGGGTGCGGGACAACCGCAGGGCTTCGGCGACCTCGCCCTCGCTGATCAGCCGCCCACCTTCGAGGCGCCCGTCCAGGATGCGGTCCTTGGTCCACTGGTAGGCCCGGTCGCCGGCCGCCTGTGAGCGGTCCCTCGTTGACATGGGCGCATCGTAGCCAGGACGCTGTTAGATACAAGATAGATGCAACAGGAGGTGAGCCGGTGTCCGCGGGCAGGGCTTGGCTGATGTGGGGGCTGGGGGCGCTGTGCTACCTGACGGCGCTGTTCCACCGGATGAGCCTGTCGGTAGCGGGTCTCACCGCGCAGGAGCGGTTCTCGATCGACGCGACCGGGCTGGCCGCCTTCTCCGTGGTGCAGCTCGTGCTCTACGCCCTGCTCCAGGTGCCCGTCGGCGCGGCGGCCGACCGGTTCGGGCCGCGGCGGCTGCTGTCGCTCGGGATGGCCTTGATGGCCGCCGGTTCGATCGTCTTCGCTGTGGCGGAGGCATACCCGGCGGCGATGGCCGGACGGGCGCTCATCGGCGCCGGCGACGCCTTCCTGTTCGTCAACGTGCTCCGCCTGGCGCACAACTGGTTCCCCGGTCACCGGTACGCCCTGGTCGCGGCACTGACCGGGATCATCGGCGGGCTGGGCCAGCTGATCGCGACGGCGCCGCTGGCCGCGCTGCTGACCGGGTTCGGCTGGACGTCCGCGTTCCTCGTGGCCGGTGTCGTGACGGCCGTCCTGCTGGTCGTGGTCGGTGTCGCGCTGCGGGACGGTCCGGTGGCCGTCGAGCGCTCGGCGTCGGAGGAGCCGTTGCGCGTCAGCCTGCGACACGCGTGGCGCAACCGCGGAACCCGGCACGCGATGTGGACGCACTTCACGCTGATGGGCGCGTTCGTCACCTTCACCGCCGTGCTCGGGCAGCCGTACCTGGTGCACGCGCAAGAGCGGTCGTCGTCGGAAGCGAGCGCCCTGCTGACGGTGGTGGTCGTCGGGTTCGTGCTGGTGGGGACGATTGCCGGGCAGCTGGGCTCACGCCGTCCGTCGTCGCGTGGGGCACTGGTCGCCGCGTCGGCGGTGGTGAGCGTGCTGTGCTGGGCGGTTCTCGTCGTGGTGCCGGGGCCGTTGCCGGTTGCCGTGCTCGGGCCCGTGTTGTTCCTGATCGGGGCCGCCGGCGCGGTGAGCATGCTCGCGTTCGATCTGGCGCGGTCGGCCAATCACGGGCATCAGGCCGGGGTGGCCAGTGGGGTGGCGAACATGGGTGGCTTCACCTTCGCCGTCGTCGCCGAGCTGGGGGCTGGGGTGTTGCTGGATGAGCTGTTGCGCCACGGGGTCGACGTGGCGCTGGCTTATCGGTTGTCGTTCCTCGTCGCCTTGGTGATGGGGCTGGCGGGGACGGTGCGGTTGCTGGCGTTGAACTCGCACGCCGGGGTTCGTTCGCCGTTGGTGGCGGTTCCGTAGCCGCTACGCGGGCTTGGCCGCCCCGATTCTTCATCGTAGAACTGGGCTGTGTATCGGGCTGCGCGAATGCAGAACTCGCGCGCGAGAGCGTGGGACTCGCCGATGCCGCCCGCGAGTTCCACGTTCCCGTCGGCGAGTTCCGCGTTCGGTGGGGTCAGCGCGGGAGGGCTGAGGCGCGCCAGGCGCCGGAGCCGGGCTGCGGCAACGGGCGCCGGACCAGGGAGGCGCGGTCGGCCCACAACGACGTGCGTTCGGGCTTTTCCGGCTCGGGTTCGCCGGACGAAGCGGCGGCCACCACCGCGGTCAAGGCCGCCAGTTCGGCGTCGTCCGGGTTGCCCCGTACGACGCGCAGCAACGGGCGGTCCGTCTCGGAATCGCTCATCGAACAAGGCCCCCTTACAGCGGGATGTTTCCGTGCTTCTTGGGCGGCATCGTCTCGCGCTTGTCCCGCAGCATGGACAGCGCGCGGGCGACGTGGCCGCGGGTGTGGGACGGCACGATCACCGAGTCGACATAACCCCGCTCGGCCGCCTCGTACGGGTTGAGCAGCGTGTCCTCGTACTCCTGGATCAGCTCGGCCCGCAGCGCCTCGACGTCCTTGCCCTCGTCGGCGGCCTTGGCGAGCGTCTTGCGGTGCACGATGTTCGCCGCGCCCTGGGCGCCCATCACCGCGACCTGCGCGGTCGGCCACGCCAGGTTGACGTCCGCGCCCAGGTGCTTGGAACCCATGACGTCGTACGCCCCGCCGTATGCCTTGCGCGTGATGACCGTGACCAGGGGAACCGTCGCCTCGGCGTAGGCGTAGATGAGCTTCGCGCCGCGGCGGATGATGCCGTTCCACTCCTGGTCGGTGCCCGGCAGGAAGCCCGGCACGTCGACGAAGGTCAGCACCGGCACGTTGAACGCGTCGCACGTCCGCACGAACCGCGCCGCCTTCTCGGAGGCGTCGATGTCGAGGCAGCCGGCGAACTGCGTCGGCTGGTTGGCGACCACGCCGACCGCGTGCCCGTCGACCCGCCCGAACCCGACGACCACGTTCGGCGCGAACAGTTCCTGGACCTCCAGGAACTCGCCGTCGTCCAGGATCCGGGTGACGACCTCGTGCATGTCGTAGGGCTGGTTCGGCGAGTCCGGGATGAGCGTGTCCAGCTCGGCGTCGGTGTCGGTCACGCCATCGGCGATCGAACCCTCGGTCGGCTCCGGCGAGTCGAACACCGGCGCGTCGGAGAGGTTGTTCGACGGCAGGAACGACAGCAGTTCCTTGACGTAGGCGACCGCGTCCTCTTCGTCCGAGCCGAGGTAGTGCGCGTTGCCCGACTTGGTGTTGTGGGTCCGCGCGCCACCCAGCTCCTCGAACGTGACCTCCTCGCCCGTCACGGTCTTCACCACGTCCGGGCCGGTGATGAACATGTGCGAGGTCTGGTCGACCATCACGACGAAGTCGGTGAGCGCGGGGGAGTAGACGTGCCCGCCCGCGTTGGCGCCCATGATCAGCGAGATCTGCGGGACGACGCCGGATGCCTTGACGTTGCGGGTGAAGATCTCGCCGTAGAGGCCGAGCGAGACCACGCCCTCCTGGATGCGCGCGCCACCGCCCTCGTTGATGCCGATGATCGGGCGGCCGGTCTTGATCGCCAGGTCCATGACCTTGACGATCTTCTCGCCGTAGACCTCGCCGAGCGAACCGCCGAACACGGTCACGTCCTGGCTGAACACACACACCGGGCGGCCGTCGATGGTGCCGTACCCGGTGACCACGCCGTCGCCGTACGGGCGGTTCTTTTCCTGCCCGAAGTTCGTCGACCGGTGCCGGGCCAGCTCGTCGAGCTCGACGAACGAACCGGGATCGAGCAGCAGGTCGATGCGTTCGCGGGCGGTCTTCTTGCCCTTCGCGTGCTGACGCTCCACGGCACGGGCGGACCCGGCGTGCACCGCCTCGTCGTTCCGGCGGTAGAGGTCGGCCAGCTTCCCGGCCGTGGTGTGGATGTCCGGCTCCTCCGCCGGAGGCGTCCCGATCGGCTCCGTCGCGCTGCTCATGCCGGGAGCCTATCTACTGCGCAAGGGGCGCGTGTGTGGCGTGAACCTCACCTGGCGAACCACGACCAGGTGTCCAGCAGCCGCCGGGCCGATCCGCCGACCGGCCCGACCGCGTCGGCGAGGGTGTCCGCGTCCGGCAGGTGGGCGGAGCCGACCGCCTCGACCGCCTGCCCGGCGTCGGAAATGGTCGAGGAGCAGATCGACAGCAGGTAGTCGGGCACGCTCAGCGCCGGATCGGTCACGCCCACCACCGGGGTGCCGACCGCCGCGACCAGCGGGAACACCGTGCCGGGGATGCCGATGGCCGCCTCCGCGCGTGCCGCCGCCCGCACCGACGCCACGTCGCTGATTTCGTAGCGCTCCCACAGCGAGCGGTCCTCTCGCGGGTGCAGCCCGACCAGGATCCGCTTGCCCGAGGCGGCGAGCTTCTCGGCGGAGGCCAGCAGCAGCTCGGTGCCCGGTGCGGCCGAGCCGGTGCCGTCCGGGTGCGTGACGCTGGTGAGCACCAGGACCAGATCGGTCTCCGGGGCGCGCTTCGGCAGGTCGTCGGTCTGCGGCGAACCGACCACCTGGATCCGCCGCCAGCGCGACAGGCCGAGGTAGGAGCGGAACGCGCGGGCCTCCGCCGCCGAGGACGACGTGATCGCCCACGGGTGGAGCTCCTTGGCCCGCGGCGCCTCGACGGGTTGCTGGTAGGCGAGCGAACTGGCGACCCGAGGTGCCCACCGGAACCGCCTGGCGCAGTCGGCCGGCCAGTCACCGGCGCCGGTGACGACCAGCAGATCGGCGCGCGGAGCGGTCTCCGGGGTCGCGACGGGCACCGGATCACCCGGGGTGATCTGGCTGAGGTCCGGCACCAGCTGGGTCAGCCGCCAGCCGCGCCGCGCGGCCTCGGTGAGCAGCGGCTTGACGTGGTAGGTGCCCCACGGTTCGTTGGTCGCGATCAGGACACGAGGGGAACGCGAGGCGACCGCTGTGCCGCCGCCGAGGGCGGCGAGCGCGAGCGCCCCGCCGAGCACCGAGCGCCGGGTCACCGAGTTGGTCATGATCGACAACCTAATGCGGCGTGGCGTCCGATCGGGTGAACTCTGCGCGAACCTTTCAGTCCTTCAGCTGCTCGGCGTACTTCTTCGCCAGGTAGCTGGTGCGCTCCTCCGGCCAGGGGCAGCGGACGTCGCCGAAGGTGGCGGCGAAGAAGAGTTCCAGGTGGGTGTGCCAGGCGGCCAGCGCTTCGGCCCGGAGGTGCTTCAGCGCGAACGGCATGGTCTGCGTCAGCTCGATGCGTGTGCCCAGCTCCGGATCGGCCACGACCTCCCAGCGGATGCGTCCCGCTGGGGCGCCGTCGTGCAGCCACTCGTACTCCAGCACGTGCGGCGCCGAGGCGGTGATCACCCTGCCCGCGGGCACGTAGCCGTTCGTCGCGGGCAGCGGGGCCGGGCCGCCGGGCTCGGACTCGTCTTCGGTCAGCAGCCGCCAGACCTCCGCCGCGGGCTTCCACACCAGGTCGCGGGCGAAGCGCAGCTCGTAGCCCTCGGCCGTCTCGTGCGCGGAGCCGTCGCCGAGGCCGAACTGGTCGATGTAGCGCTCCATGCCCGTCAGCCAGTCCGGCGCGGGCGGCGGCTCGGCGCCGTCCAGTCGCGCGGTCAGGCCGTCGAGGCAGGCGTTCCAGCCGATCGCGTTGCGGCCACCGGAGAGCCGGCCGATGTCGCCGCCGCCGATCGTCTGCGTGAAGACCAGCAGGCAGCCGTCCCCGTCCGGCACCAGTTCGAACCGCAGCACGTCGAGGTTCCAGCTGAACACGAACACCTTCGGCGGGTCGAACTCCAGGACCTCGCCGCTGCCGCCGTCGTCGACCGGCGCTTCGTCGGGGAAGACGAACCGGATCGGCGCGCCCACCCGCGCTTCGGTTTCGACTCGCGCCGGGAACCAGTGCGCCAGCTCGGCCGGATCGGTCACCGCCCGCCACACCCGTTCCGGGCCGTGTGCGAGCCGCCGCTCGAAGCGCAGCACGGGTTTTCCGGCGATCGTCCGCAGTTCGGTCATTGTGGTCCCTCCGGTGTCGAGTCGAGGTGCCGTTCGAGTGCGTCCAGGCTGGTGTTCCACATCCGCCGGTAGGGCGCCAGCCACGCGTCGATCTCGGCCAGCGGTTCCAGGCGCAGCCGGTACCACCGCCGTTGCGCGTCCTGCCGGACTTCGACCAGGCCAGCCTCCCGCAGCACCTTCAGGTGCTTGGACACCGCGGGCTGGGTGAGGCGCAGGCGCTCGACGAGATCCCCGACCGGCCGCTCGGACGTGCGGAGCAGGTCGAGGATCTCCCGGCGCCGCGGCTCGGCGAGGACCTCGAACGTGGATGCCATACGAGCAATATAACCAATCTGGAATATAGCTCAAGCGGAGCGGAACACCCCGGGCGTGACGCCGTAGTAGCGGCCGAACCATCGGGTCAGGTGGCTCTGGTCGGCGAATCCGGCTTCCGCCGCGGCCTCGGCGGGGGTGTGTCCAGTGACGAGCAGCCGCCGTGCCGCGCGGAGCCGGACCTGACGCTGGTAGTCGCTCGGCGCGAGGCCGCACGCCTTGAGGAACCCGCGGTGCAGGGCGTAGCGACTGCGGCCCGCGACCGCGGCGAGTTCGTCCGCGCTCAGGTCGCGCGCGTACTCGGCGTCGAGCAGTTCCCGCGCGCGGTGGACACCCGCGGGCACCTTGCCCCCGCGCGTCGGCTGCGGTCGGGTGGAGCCCCGGCGCACCATGCCGCGGACGGTCGCCGCGAGCGCTTCATCCTGCGTCAGCCGGCTTCCGGTGCGTAAGGCGTCGTGCAGGCGGCGCAGCGCGGCGGCCAGGCCGGGGTCGTCGAGGACCGGGTCGGCGAACAGCGGCAGCCCGGCCGGGCGCTCGGCGGCGTCGGCGAGCACGCCGGCCACCAGGTCCGGCCCCAGGTGCACGATCCGGTAGGTGAAGCCCTGCAGGCCGGTTTCGGTGACGCCGAACGAGTGGGACTCGTGGCTGTGCCGGTGGTAGACGTGCCGCTCGAAGTGGGCGTGCATCGCCTCCGGCGGGCGGTCGGGCGCACGCCAGTAGCCGGCCCGGACGGTCAGGACTACGAGGACGCTTCCGGCCGGGCGTACCTGCCGATGTTCGGGCAGCCCGTGCTGGTCTACACCGCGGACGGCGCGGAGTTGTCCGCCGCGCGCGACAAGGCGCTCGAAGGGCTCGCGCTGCACCTGTGACACCGGTGAGCACCGAACCCGGTGACGCGACCGGGCGGGAGATGGCCGACGCACAGCGCGCGGTGGTCCGGGTTCCGGTGTCGTGTGTGTGCGGTTTCCCGCCCGAGCCGGACTAGAGACCGAGGCCGCGCAGCAGGAGGTCGAAGCCCCGCCGGAACTCCTCCTCCGGAGGGATCGTCCTGGCCTGCGCGGCGGTTTCGGACAGGATCGGGAACTCCTCGGGCGGCAGACCGGCCAGCGCGGCCGTTCCCGGGCCCGCCAGTGCGCCGAAGTGCTCGACCTGCAGTGCTCCGAACACGTATCCCATGATCGCCCGGAACGCGATCGCCCGCGCTTTACCGGTGATTCCCGCGCCGGTGAGGACGGTCAGCATCACCTCGCCCCAGCGCGTCGAGCTGGGCACCCCGTGCCGGTGGATCAGCAGCAGCGGCACGACCGCCGGATGCCGTGAGACCGCCACGCGGACGCGGTCGGCGAGCACGCTCAGCCGCCTGCCCGCCGAACCACGCGGCACCGTCAGGTCGATCTCCTGCAGCACCAGGTCGACCACCAGCTCCTCGACCTGACCACGGTCGGAGACGTAGCGGTAGAGCGACATCGTGCTCATCCCGAGCTCCCCGGCGACCGTGCGCATCGACAGGGCCTCCAGTCCCTCGCGGTCGAGAACGTTCAGGGCCGCCGTGGCGATCTGGTGCGGTGTCAGGGAACGGGGTCGTGGCATGGCGGTTGACAGCGTACAGCATACGCGCATACGTTCGTAGGTGTACACCGCACGCCTACCGAGGAGGAGCGCATGCGCGTCGACGAGCGCGAGCTGGTCACCGTCACCGGCGAACGGGTGCCGGTCCCCGATCCCGAACGCCTGGTCCACCTGCAATTCCGCCGGTTCGCGGGCTGCCCGGTCTGCAACCTGCACCTGCGCTCGGTCGTCCGGCGGCACGACGAGATCGTCGCCGCGGGCATCCGCGAAGTGGTGTTCTTCCACTCGCCCGAGGACGAACTGCGCGATCACGGCCTGCCGTTCGCGGTCATCGCGGATCCGGGCAGGCGGCACTACCGCGAGTTCGGCGTCGAATCGGGCCGCCGCGCGCTGCTGGACCCTCGCGCGTGGGGCGCGATCGTGCGCGGCTCCGCCCTGACGCTGGTGGGGAAGTACCGGCCGCCCGCGGTCAAGCAGGAGGGCGGGCGGCTCGGCCTGCCCGCCGACTTCCTCGTCGACCCGGGCGGCCATGTCCTGGCGCACAAATACGGCGAGCACGCCGACGACCAGTGGTCGGTCGACGAACTGCTGGCCCTCGCGCGGACGGAGGCGGTCCGATGAAGCACGGCCTGATGCTGTTCACCGACACGTTCGGCACCGATGCCGCGTCGAAGGAGGTGCTGGACTGGTCGCTGGAGTACGTGCGCGAGGCCGAACGCGGCGGATGGGACGAGGTGTGGACCACCGAGCACCACTTCACGTCCGTGGTGCAGAACCCGTCGGCGGTGGCGATGGCCGCGTTCCTGCTCGGCCGCACGAGCCTCGGCGTCGGGACGGCCGTCGCGGTCCTGCCCAACCACCACCCGGTCGCGCTCGCCGAGCAGACCGCGCTGCTGCACCACCTCAGCGACGGACGGTTCACGCTCGGCGTCGGACGCGGGCAACCGCGCGTCGATCTGGAGATCTTCGGCGACGGGCTGGCCGGGTACACCGACATCACGGCGAAGCTGACGTCGCTGGAATCGACGCTGCGGAAAGGCGGGTTCGACGACGTGCGAGTGGTGCCCGAGGTGCCGGAGCGACCGCCGATCGCGCTGTCGGTGGCGTCGGTGTCGTCCGCGTGGCTTGCCGGGCAGGTCGGCGTGCCGGTCATCCTCGCCCCGTTCGCGAGCCTCGCTGACAAGCGCGCCATGCTCGACGCCCACGCGGAGGCGGCCGCCGAAAACGGGCACCGGATCGACCCAGCGGAGAACATCGACTCGACCTACTTCGCGATCGGCGACACCACGGAAGCGGCCCAGCAGCTCCTGGTCGACGGGGTGCGGGCGCTCGTCCTGCGTGGTGCTCCAGGGTCGCGCCCGCTGATCGAGCAGCCCGAGATGACACCCGAGAGCGCCGGCGCGATGGCGCGCCAGGTGGTCGGCCACTTCGTCGCCGGTGACCCGGACGAGTGCGCACGGCAGCTCGCGGAGCGGGAAGAGCTGCTCGGCGCCGGGCGGATCATCCTGATGCCGGAGGGCGCGGGCTCGCGGGAAGCCGTCCTGGCGACGGTGCGCCGCGCCGGGCCGGAGGTTTTCTCCCAGCAGTAGCCGGGTCACGCGGTCAGTTGCTGCCAGCCCTGCGGTGTCAGGGCATGAGCGGGCGCGCCGGTGGGGGCGAGGCGCTGCCACAGCCGGGGGGAGAGCAACAGCAAGGCGCTGATCGCGAGCAGTGGCAGGGCGACGGCGGGATCCGACCGGACCGGCAGCAACTCCTCCTTGCTGCCCGCGTACCAACCGCGCCGGGCCGCTGCCTGGATCAGTTCGCGCAGGATGGCTCGCCGTCCCCGCCCCACTTCCGCGTGGCGTACGACCGCCGTGAGCAGCATGTGCGTGCGTATCCCCGCGCGCGGCTCGGGACGCGGCCCGGCGTTCTCGCCCCGCGAGACGGCCAGCCAGCGCCGGACGAGGTCGGCGCCGGCCAGCTCCGCGTTCATCGGTTCCACAAGGCGCGGATTGATGTCGATGTAGCGGACCGTGCCGGAGGGTTCGTCGAGGACGGCGTCGATGGAGAGCGGGCCGTGCCAGTCCAGCGCGGCACCGAGTGTGGCGAGGTGCTGGGTGACGTCGGGCAGCACGACCGACTCCTTGGCCGATGCACTGCCCTGCACGCCTTCGCGTTTCCGCATGCTCACGTGCGCGCCCGACAACACGCCGTGGTCGAACAATGCCGAGACCATGATCAGTGGACCGGCCAGAGGTTGTTGCACCAGCAGCGTTTCGCCGCCGGTGAGGGCTTCCCGCACGGCGGGCGTCTTGGCGATCTCGGACAACCGCCCCGGGTTTTCGGCGAGCCATACGCCTCTGCTGGAAGTTGCCACGGGCAGCTTGACGTAGGCGGGCAGCCGGTCGGCCTGGGCGAGGAGTTCCGGCTCACTCGTCACCAGAGTGGTGTCCGGTTGTGGCAGTCCCAGCTCGTCGAGCAGACGGGCGGCGGCGGCCTTGTCCTGGACTCTGCGTACGGCGTCGAAACCGGGCACGGCCAGGCCGGGCACCAGCTTCCTGAACTCGTCGCGGTGGCGGGCCAGTGCGACGAGCTGTTCGTGCGTGGGCAGCACGACGTCGTACGAGTGGCCGGCCAGCACTTCCCGGAGGGCGTCGAGGTAGCGCAGCGGGTCGGCGGCGAACGGCGGGCTCGGGTGCCGGTGCTCGACCCATCGCGACAGGGCGGTGAAGGAGATGCCGCCGCTGTCCATCACACCCACTTCGTGTCCCTGTCCGCCCAGGACGGTGAGTACCTCCCTCGCCGAGTTGCTGGATGCTTCGGTGAGCAGAACGCGGAGCCGGCCGTTCGCCGGGGGGACCTCAGACATGGGTGGTCGCTTCCTTCTCTTGGTGCCGTCCTCGTTCCCGGCCTCGCCTCGCCAGCGAGCCGAGCATCAGTGCCAGCGCGCCGGCCAGGAAGAACAGCAGGATCGATGACCACGCCGCCCGGTAGTTCCCCGACCACTGCAGGACACCGCCGAAGGCGGCCGGACCGAGGAAACCCAGGCACCGGTTGACCGTTTCGAAGATGCCGGAGAATTCCGAGACGCGGTCGCCCGGAACCAGGCCGAGAAAGACCGACCGGGACAGCGCGTACGTGCCGCCGACGACGATGCCCGCGCTCACGCACAACGTCATGAACGCGCCGAACGAGGAGTCCGGAATCAGGCCGCCCGCGACGACGACGCTCGACCACACGAGCACGATCACCAGCAAGATCCGGCGGCCGCCGAACTTCTCGGCCAGCCGTCCGGCGAGCACCGCACCGGCGAAGGCGACGAACTGGACGAGCAGCACGGCGGTGACCACGTCGTCCTCGGGGAGCCGGAGCTCTTCCGCCGCGTAGGTCCCGACCAGCGAGGTCACCGCCTGCAAGCCGTTGTTGTAGAACAGGAACGCCACCAGGAACCAGGCCGCCCCCGGGAATCTCCGCAGCAGGCGGAGGGCCGCGAACAGGGACCGGTAGGTGCCGGTCCGCCTCGTTTTCGGTTCCGGCACAGGAGGGCTGCCGTAGCCTCGCAGCAGCCACACCGCCACGGCGCCGAACACGAGCCACCACAGTCCCGCGCTGAGCATGATGAGCCGTACCGCCCGGTCTTCCGGCATCCCCCAGGCCTCGTGGTTGGCGTACACGTAGAGAGCGACCACGAGCACGACTCCGCCACTGAGGAACCCGGCGGCCGAAGCCTGAGCGGACGTCCGGTCCTGGTGTTCCGGAGGCGCGAGGACGGGCAGGTACGTGTTGGCGACGGTGATCGAGGCTCCCAGCGCCATGGTGGCGATCAGGTACAGCGCAGCACCGAGCGCGTAGTCGGTGTCCCCGATCCCGTACATGCCGATCGTGGCCATCGCGCCGCACGAGGACAGCGGCCCCAGCAGGACCCCCTTCGGATACCGCCTGGTCAGCGCGGCGGCCGTCGGCAGCGCGAAGATCTGCAGGAACACCGACAGCGTGACCAGATAGGGGAACAACGAACTCGGGAACACCGGGAACCCCAGCGGGCGCAGGTACCCGTCGGCGTCGGCGGCTCGTTCACCGATGCCGGTGATGAACGGGCCGAAGAAGATCGACGTCACGGTCGTCGTGAAGACCGAGTTCGCCCAGTCGTAGCCGTACCAGCCGATCCGGCCGCGCCGGGCGGCGCTCCATCTGGCCTCACTTCCGGCTTTTCCGTCCCCGTGGTCGGACGTCATGTCGTTCCCCTTCCCCCGGCCGGAAGCCGCACCTGCGACGTCATGCACCTATACTTTGTATTTACAGCGTATAGATCTACACTGTAGGAGGTGAATGACATGCGTCACAAGATCCTCGAAGCGGCGCTGGGCGTGGCCGACGAGCGCGGTCTCGAATCCGTGTCCATGCGGGCGGTCGCGCAGCGGGTCGGGGTGAGCGCGATGGCGCTCTACCCCCACGTCTCCAACAAGGAAGCGCTGCTCGACGGGATGGTCGACGTACTGCTGGCGGAGCTGCTGTCCTTGCGAGAACCGGTGCCCGCCGAGGCCGGCTGGTGGACCAGACTGCGCACCGTGGCGTATGCCGCACGAGAGCTCTCCGCCCGCCATCCGAGCGCCTTCTCCCTGCTGATCGCGCGCCCGTCGGTCACGCCCGACGCCATCCGGGCGACCGACCTGGTCTACCAGGCGCTTCTCGACGCTGGGGTGCCCGACGACCAGGTGGCGCGGGTCGAGCGCCTGTTCACCACATTCGTCATCGGTTTCACCGCCTCGAACGTCAACGGCCGTTTCAGCAAGGGGACGCTCAACCCACGTGCCCGTCGTGCGCAACTTGCCCCCGAAGATGTCCCGGCGCACTACCGCTTGGCCGAGCACCTGGATCGAACCGTGGACTGGGACGCCGAGTTCGAGGCCGATCTGGATGACCTGCGCACCCTCGTCGAGTCCCTGACGACAGGCGGCCGCCGCTCCGCGCTCATCGGACGATGAGGACAGGCGGGCCACCGCCGCGCCGGGGCACCTGTTCCGCATCGGACGTGCTGGGCGTCCTGCTGGCGGGCCCTTCGCTGGAGGACGTGCTGCGGGAGACGGTGCTGACCCGCTCGGAATGGCCGACCCCCGGTGCACCGCCGACCGGCTGCTGGCGACCCACGGTCGAGGCGATGGCGACCGACCAGCTCTCACCGGGGGAGAAGGCGATCTCCGGTTTCTGCCCCGGCTACTTCGGCACCCGCGGCTGGGGCTTCGGCGTCTCGACGACGACCGCGCGGCACGTGGCGGACCGGCGCGGCCAGTCGTCCTACGTCGGCAGCTGCGGGGTCGTTCGCTCGTGAACCACCGCGCGCTCGTCAAGGCTCGTCGGCCACTTGGCGTCGGGTGGGTCGGCCACGTGGTGGTATCCGGCGCGTTCGTAGTAGCCGCGCAAAGCTGCGTTGTCGCGGGCCGTGGCGAGGCGGACGGTCGCGACCGGTTCGCCGTCCCGCACCGCCAGCAGCGCTTCCCCGGCGGTGATTTGGCCCCGCCACCGAGTCGAACGGGAAGCGCCGCGGCCATTGGACGATTCCTCGCCCGCGCAGCCGGGCCGCGGCGTCCGCGAGCAGGTCCAGCACGACGTCCTCCTCCCCGTGATGGGCGGGGCGCGTCAGGACGTCATCGGTCATCTCGCCATCATCGCGCCAGGAGGGTGCGCAACGCCTTGATCACGTCCGCCGGGGACTCCTCCGCCATGAAATGCCCGGAGGTCACCGTCTGGTGGAGCAGGTCCGGCGCCCACGCCCGCCACACCGCCTCGGCGTCGTAGCCGAGGGCGGCGCCCCAGTCCTGCTGCAGCACCGTCACCGGCATCGTCAGCTGGTTGCCCGCCTCGCGGTCCGCCGTGTCGTGGGTGATGTCGATCGTCGCGGTGGCGCGGTAGTCGGCGACGATCGAGGTCACGGCTTCGCGGGAGGCGCGCAGGTATTCCACTCGCACGTCCGCCGGGATCGCGTCGGGATTGCGGGCCCAGCCGTCCAGGAAATGGCCGAAGAACTCGTCCGGCACCGCGCCGATCATCTTCTCCGCCAGGCCCGGCGGCTGTGCCATCAGGTAGAGGTGAAAACCGACCGCCGCGCTCGCGCCGTGCATCACGTCCCACGTGTCCAGGGTCGGCAGCACGTCCAGTGACGCCAGATGCGTGACCGCGTCCGGGTGGTCGAGGCCCGCGCGGATCGCGACCAGCGCGCCGCGGTCGTGGCCGGCCAGCGCGAAGCGCGAGTGCCCGAACGCGCGGGCCAGCGCCACCACGTCCGCGGCCATCGTGCGTTTCGAGTACGTCTCTCCGGTGTCCACGGGCTTGTCGCTGTCGCCGTAGCCACGCAGATCCGGCACCAGCACGGTGTGGTCGCTGGCCAGGTCGGCAGCCACGTGCCGCCACATCAGATGGGTTTGCGGGAACCCGTGCAACAACACGATCGGGCTGCCGGAGCCGCCGATCGCCACGTTGAGTGAGACGCCATCGGCGACGGGAACCCGCTGGTAGTCGAATCCGGTGATCTGCATACCGGCGAGCGTGCCCGGAACGAATCAGCATCCGGTCAGCGCCGGCTGAACGGCTACAGTGCGCGGTGATGGGCTCGCCGGTACGGTTCGCGGTGCTCGGCCCGCTGGCCGCCGAGGCCGGGCACGGCCCGCTCGACCTCAAGGGACCGCGGCACCGGGCGGTCCTCGCGCGCCTGCTGATCGCGCGCGGCCGGGTCGTCCCCGTCGACCGCCTCGTCGACGACCTGTGGGCCGACCCGCCGGACGGCGCGGTCGGCGCCATCCAGACCTTCGTCTCCACCCTCCGCCGCGCGCTCGAACCCGGTCGGCCGCCTCGCGCGCCTGCCCGGTTGTTGGTCACCACCGGACCCGGTTACGCCCTGCGGGCCGAGTCCGTCGACGCGTGGCGGTTCGAGGAGGCCGTGACGAGGGCACGCGAACTGGCTGCGGCCGATGCACTGTCCCTGGTGGATTCGGCGCTGGCGCTGTGGCGAGGTCCCGCCTACGCCGAGTTCTCCGACGAGCGCTGGGCACGCACGGAGATCGCCCGGCTGGACGAATTGCGCCTGCTGGCCGGGGAACGCCGGGCGGAGGCGTTGCTGGACCTCGGCCGCGCCGCCGAGGCCGTGCCGGATCTGGAGGCGCACACCGACGCTCATCCTCTGCGCGAGGACGCCTGGCGACTGCTCGCGCTCGCCCTCTACCGGGCCGGACGCCAGGGCGACGCGCTCGCCGCCCTGCGCCGCGCCCGGCAGGTCCTCAACGGTGAACTGGGTGTCGATCCCGGCCCTGAGCTGCGAAAACTGGAGTCCGCCATCCTCGCGCAGGCGCCCGAGCTGACTGCCGTTCCACGGGTGTCCGGTCTGGTCGGACGGGACGCCGAACTGGCGCGGCTCGCCGACGTCACCGCGCGGCCACGACTCGTGTTGATCTCGGGTGAGGCCGGTTCGGGCAAGACCGCGCTCGCCGAGGCGTTCACGGCGACTCTCGAAGCACGCGGCTGGACCACCGCCTGGGGTGTCAGTCCCGAGCACGAGGGTGTCCCCGCCGGGTGGCCGTGGACGCGGATCCTCGACAAGCTCGGCGTTTCGGTGCCGGTCGAGGCGGGTGACCCGGCCACGGCCCGCTTCCGGTGGCACCAGGCCGTGCGGGAGCGGTTGGCCGGGCGGGACCGGCTGTTGCTGGTCCTCGACGACCTGCACTGGGCGGACGAGGAGACCTTGGCGATGCTGTCCGCGCTGGCCGAGGAGCCCGGCCCGGCGCTGGTCTTGGCGATCTACCGCAGCACCGACGTGTCCGCCGCGCTCGCCGGTTTCCTCGGGCAGGCCGCCCGGAGCGAGCCGGTGCGGATCTACCTCGGCGGACTGCCCGCCGACGCGGTTCCGGCGCTCGTGCGCGCCACCACCGGCAGGGAGGTCGACGCCGACACCGCCCGCACGATCCACCAGCGCAGCGGCGGCAACCCGTTCTTCGTGCGGGAACTCGCCCGGGTACTCGACACGGACGGCGCGCTGACCGGGGTGCCCGCGGGGGTGCGCGACGTGGTCCGGTACCGCGTCACGCACTTGCCCGAGGCCGTGCAGACGGTGCTGCGTCACGCCGCCGTCGTCGGTACGGAAATCGACCTCGACCTCCTGCCCGGCGACGCGCTGGACGCCGTCGAACTCGCGGCCTCGCGAGGATTTCTCACCGAGCACGGGCCCGGGCGGTTTCGCTTCGCGCACGCTCTCGTCCGCGACACGCTCTACCAGGACCTCTCCCGCTCCCGCCGGGCCCGGCTGCACGCGGAGATCGGCAGGACGATCGAACAACTCCGCCCCGATGACGTCGCCGCGCTCGCGCACCACTTCCTGCTGGCAGGGGCCCCGGAGGCGGTTCGGTACGCCCGAGCGGCCGCCGAGGACGCCGAACGACGCTTCGCCCCGCACGAGGCCGCCCGCCTGTGGCAAGCCGCGCTCGACCACGCTGCCGCCGGCGCGGGTGAGGGACGCGGTGGTGTGGGCTCGGAGTCTCGCGGTGGGGCCGGTGATGCGGATTCGAGCGCGGGTGAGGAGCCTGCCGGTGTGAAGCCGGGGGTGGGTGAGTGGCCCGGCGCCGCGGAATCGGACCCACGCGACGGGCCCGGCGGTGTGGGGCCGGACCCGCGGGACGGGCGTGATCGTGTGGGGTCCGGCTCGGGGGTGGGCGTGCGGGAGCGGCTCGATCTGCTCATGGGGCTTGTGCGGGCTCTGGCTGTGAGCGGCAGGCTCGACGAGGCCCGTCGTGGGCGGGGGGAGGCTCTTGCGCTTGCCGAGGGCCTTGGTGAACCGGCGCTGGTTGCGCGTGTGCTGGTCGCCTTCGACGTGCCTGCGGTGTGGACCGAAAACGACGATCCCGCGCTCGCGCGGCGCGTCGTGGATGTCGCTGAGCGGACCCTGCTCGCCTTGCCGCCGGGGCAGGATGCGGTTCGCAGCCGGCTTCTCGCCACCCTTGCCCTCGAACTCCGCAACACCGACAGCGACCGCGGAGCAGCAGCGGCCCGCGAAGCCGAGGCACTGGCGCGCGAGCTCGACGAACCAGCCGTCCTGGCGTTCGCGCTCAATGCTCGCTTCATGCAGTCCTTCGAGCGCGCCGGGCTCGCGCCGGAGCGTGCCCGGCTCGGGCGCGAGCTCGTCGACCTGGCGTCCCGGCACGAGATGGTGCCCTTCGAAGTGCTCGGGCACCTGATCCTGACCCAGGCGTGCTCCGCGCTCGACGACTTCACCACCGCCACCCGGCACGCGGACGCGGCCGACCGGCTCGGCGAGAAGTACGGGATCCCGCTGGTCGGGGTGTTCACCCAGTGGTTCCGGGCACTACGGCTGGCCGCGTCCGGCCAACCCGCGGAAGCCGCCTACCGGGCCGCGGCCGCTCGCCTGAACGGATCAGGAATGTCTGGTTTGGACAATGGCCTCCTCGGTTTCGCGTTGCTGTGCGACCGGATCCGGCGCGGTGCGGATCCGGGACACGATCTGGATTTCGGCGCCTACGAGCCGTGGTGCCGCCCCCTCCTTGCCGACGACGGCGCCGAGATCCCGGACTCGCCGCCCGACCTGCTCTTCGAAGCCCGGACCTGCTTGCACGCCCTGACCGCCGTCCGGCGCGGCGATCGGCGCGTGATGGCCCGGCTGTACGAAGAACTGCTGCCCGCGGCGAAAGAACTCGCCGGTGCGGGAAGCGGCCTGCTCACACTCGGACCGGTCGAGCGGTACCTCGACGAGCTCCGACGGCACCGCTAACCGGCGGACCAGACGCCCAGTTCGTTGCCGCTCGGATCGGTGAAGTGGAACCGCCTGCCGCCCGGGAAGTCGTACGGCCCGTGCACCACCTGGCCGCCCGCCGCGCGCACCGCCTCCACCGACCGGTCCAAATCCGCCGAGTAGAGCAGCACGAGCGGGCCGCCCTGGCCCGGGGGTGTACCGGCGGCGAGCCCACCCACCTCGGGCGCCGCCCCGCCCAGCGGGTTCCGTATCCCCGCGTAACCCGGCCCGTAGTCGGTGAACGTCCATCCGAACGCCTCGCCGTAGAATTGTTGGGCGGCGCTCATGTCGGTGACGGTCAGCTCGATGTAGTCGATGGCGTGGTGCTGGTGTGTCGTTGTCTCGGTCATGGGAAGCATCGTGCCGAGGGGGTACGACAGTTTCCGGTCAGCCGATGGCCCGGATCGGGCCGAGCAGATGTTCCACGAGGTCGAGCACATGCCCGCCCGACACCTCGACCATCCCGGCGCCGTTCGCGCTGTCGTAGGTGTAGGCGGTCCAGGCGGGCACCTCGCGTGCGCCGCCCTTGCCGCGTGAGCTGAAGACGGTCGCGGACCGGGCGGTGCCCAGCCTGCCGATGGCTTCCCGCGCGGCCTGGACCGCGGGGGAGAAGCGGGCCTGCAGGCCGACGACGGCGTGCACACCGGCGCGGTCGGCAGCCGCGGCCAGCGCGTCGGCTTCGGCAGCGGTTTGGGTCAGCGGCCATTCGCAGTACACGTGCTTGCGCGCATCGAGCGCCGCGGTGACGAGTTCGACGTGGGCGGGAACCTTCACGGAGACGACCACGAGATCGACCTCGGGGTGTGCGGCGAGCGCGTGAGCGTCGGTGAAGGCGTGACGTGCGCCGAAGCGTTGTCGCGCGGCTTCGGCGCTGTCGGGGCGCGTGGTTCCCACGGCCGTCAGTACGAAGTCGGGCGAGGCGGCGATGGCCGGAACGTGGGCGGTGGCGCCCCATCCGCGCTCCGGATTGGCGCCGAGCAGTCCGACACGAAACGGGTCATGTTGTTCCACTTCGTCGATCCGCGGTGGAGGCGCTGCTGGCGCAGGGCGTTCCTCGGGCAGACGCGCGCCGCAACGCCGGACCGCTGGTCGTCGCCGCCCGTGAAACGCTCGACGAGCAGGGGCTCGCGATCACGACGCGGGACATCGCGAGCCGTGCCGGTGTCGGGCTAGGCACTTTCTGCCGGCGCCTGCCGTCCCCGGACGCCCTGCTCACCGCGATCCTCCTGGACACCATCGACGAGATGACCGCCCGCGCGGTCGTGTTGCGGGCTGTACGACCCGCTGTCGGGCTGCCGGCTGGACCTGGAGTCCCGTCTCGAACGCCTTCGCGGGGCGATGAGCCGGCTGGTCCGGCGTGCCCAGGAAGCCGGGGCGATCCGCGACCTCGACTGGCGCGACGTTCCGTTCGTCCTGGCCACCGCCATCCCGGCCGATCACACGATCGGCTTGCGTGCGAAAGGACGACCAGTGGCGCCGCAACCTCCGGGTCACCCTGGACGGCCTCCGCCGGTAGCCGAACCGGCCACCGCGTGACGTTGACCTCGTCCACGAGGTTGGTGAGTACTTACTTGCGCTATGGTTAGTGAACACTCACCAATTGGAGGGCAACCATGCGGATCTTCACGAAGAAGCGGGTCATCGTCACGGCCTGCCTGGTGCTGGTCGCGGCACTGGGAATCGTCGGCACCGCCGGGTACCTCGCGTTCGTGCGCTCGCCGGAGAACACCCCGGCCGAAGCCTGCGCCGCGGAGAGCACCCGGCCCGCCGTGGTCGGCGCCGGGGCCAGCATGACCCAGGGCACGCTCGGTGGCGACTGGATCGGCGCGCTGCGCGGCAGACCGGAATTCGCGGGGCACGAGTTCGTCAACGCCGGGGTCAACGGCAACACCAGCGCTGACCTGCTCGCTCGCGTCGAGACCGACATCGTGGCGTGCGCTCCCGCGGCGGTGATGATCCTCGTCGGCACCAACGACGTCCGGAACGGCACGCCGCTGGACCAGTACCGCGACAACCTCGCCGCGATCGTGGCCACGCTCCAGCAGCGGACGACCGCCCGCATCGCGCTGATGTCGTTGCCGCCGCTCGGCGAGGACCTCGACACCGAGATCAACCACTCGCTGGCCGGGTACAACGCCGCGATCAGGGATACGGCCGCACAGTCCGGAGTGGACTACCTGCCGGTGCACGAACGGATGGTCGAACTACTCGGGCGCGACGGCGGCCAGCCCTACGACTTCGGCTTCCTGACAGCGCTCATGGCGGCGACCCGGCACTACGTTTTCGGGCAGAGCTGGGACGACGTGGCGAGCAGTGCCGGGCGGGAACTGCTCATCGACCACATCCACCTCAACGACCGGGGAGCCGCGCAGCTCACCGCACTGGCGGCGGCCTGGCTGGCCACGGCGCTCTAGCTTTCGCGGCGAGAAACCTCCCCGTCGACCAGGGCGGTGGTCAGCGGTGTCAGAGCGAGCATCCCCGTCAGCGTGAGCGCGGTGGCGGCCCAGAAGAGCGCGGCCAGGCCGACGGTCTGGGCGACGACGCCGCCCGCGAGTGAACCGAGCGCGAGGCTGCCCCAGGAAATGAGCCGGTGGGTGCTGATCAGGCGGCCGAGGAGGGCCTCGGGGACCAGCCGCTGGCGCAGGGTGACCGTGCCGATGTTCCACAGCGCGACGCCGAGACCGCCCAGCGCGTAGGCGGTTCCGATCGCCCACAGGTCGTGGGTGAGCACCGGAACCAGGATCTGGGCGGCCTGCGAACCGCTGTTGATCATCAGCAACGCACGCAGGCCGAGCCGGGCGGTCGCGGCCGTGATCAGCGCCGAGCCGGCCACGCTGCCCACCGCGGACGCGGTCATGAGCAGTCCGAAGCCCGTCGGCGCCAGCCCGAGGGCGGAACCGGGGCCCACCGCGTACACCACGAACACCGCACTGGCCGCCGCCCCGGCGAAGTTCGTGATCGCGACGCACAAACTCACCGACCGGAGCACCCGGCTGGCGGCCAGGAACCGCAGTCCGGCAACGATGTCCGCGCCGAGGCTGCCCCGTGCGGCCGGCCGGGCCCGGAAGGCACCGTGCAGGGTCACGAGCATGCCGGCGGCGAGCGACCAGACGAGGGCAGGTCCGCCGAGTGCGGCCCCGACCCCGAGACCGGCGAGCAGCCCGCCGAGTGCCGGGCCCGCGAACTGGTTGGCCGCCTGGTCCGCGATCTGCTGCAGGGAGTTGGCCCGGTCGAGGCGGTCGTGCTCGACGAGCCGGGGCACGACTGCCTGCGCCGCCGACGCGTACAGCGTTTCCGTCACGCCGGCGCCGAAGGCCACGACGTACAGCACCGCGATCGAACCGGCTCCGGCCACACCGGCCACCGCCGCGACGGACAGCAGCGCCGCCCGCGCCAGGTTGGCGCCGATCAGGACCCGCCGCCGGTCGGCGCGGTCGACGATGGCGCCCGCGGGCAACGAGAAGAGCAGCCACGGCAGCGCGGCGGTGAACCCGACACCGGCGATCAGCACCGGCGCGTCGGTGTGCGCTCGCGCGAGCAGTGGCAATGCGATCTTGAGGGTGCCGTCGGCAAGGCTGGACAGCGAAGCGGCCGACCAGAGCCGCCAGTACCGGGAACCGAGCCGTGATGTCGATGGGGTGAGCACGGTTTCACTGTTCTCGCCGGGATCGCCCTGACTCGGACGTTTGACGGATATCATCAATCGTCGGAAGGGGGCCGGATGGCCATCGCGATCGATGTACGCGGCGTGCGTTCCGCCGGCTACCGGTTCGCGGTCTCGCCGCTTGCCGAGTTGTGCGCGGTACTGCACGTCATCGCCGAGCCGGGGCACCATCCCGAGCAGCGGGAGTGGATCAGTTCGGCGGTGGACCGGCTGCCGGTCGAACTGGTCCACGAACTGCGTCGCATGGACTACCTGTTCCGCACGTCGCGCCCCGACATGTTCCTGCCGCACCAGCCGGGTGCTTCCGTCGCCGGGGAACTGGACGCGCTGGACCGGCTCAGCGACGAAGCATGGGTCTCGTCGGCGTTGCTGACCAGCAGCTGCGGTTCGATCCCGCTGGTCGACGGTGCGGCGTCGCCCCTTTCCGACGCCGGTGTCCGGCGGATCGCGCTGGACCGGGCACGGGCCCGTGGCGCGCGGGCGGCCCGGTTCGCCGAGAACGTCCTGACGGACCCACCCGAGGTCCGCCGCGCGGTCCGCGCGCTGTTCGAGGGCTGCGAGTCGGCGTTCTTCGCCACGGTGTGGCAGCGGGTCGAGCCGCAGCTCGCCAGGGACGTGCGGCGCAAACGGGACCTGCTCCGCGCCACGTCGGCACCTGGACCGACGCTGGCCGAGGTGTCGCCGTGGATCGGGCTCAGCGACGACGGATCCCGGCTTCTCGTCGACAAGGTTCAGGACGGGTTCGCCACCGCCGTCGGCACCGGTGTCACCTTTCTCCCGAGCGTGTTCGGCAGCCCGCACCTGCTGGTCGTCCACGCGCCCGCGCCCGCGCCGGTGATCCAGTACCCGGTGCCCGGTGTTTCCCCCGGCCCCGGGCCCGACTCGACGCAGGTGCGGCGCCGTCTGCGCGCTCTCGACAACCCCATCCGGCTCCGCCTCGCCCGCAGTCTCGCCCGCGGCCCGCGCACGACGAGCGAACTGGCCGAGCTGTGGAACTACTCCAGCGCCGAGGTTTCGCGGCATCTGGCCGTGCTGAAAGAGGCCGGGCTGGCGAGCTCGGAACGACAGGGGCGCCACGTGGTCCATGCGCTCGACGTCGCGGTGCTCCGCGGACTCGGCGACGACCTGCACGCCGCGTTCCTGCGGTGACGAGTTTTCGCGTCCCACGGCAGGACGGGCGCGACCAGGTCCCCTGTCTTCGGCGAGCGACTGTTACCGATCTTCGGGTGCGTCGGCAGCGGGGAGCACGGCGAACGTCTGCACGTGGTCGATGGCTGCCCGCAGGGCGTCTTCCAGCGGAGTGATGTCGCGGGCGACCTGGGCGAGGAGCATGCCGCCCTGGAAGGCGGACAGCAGGAGGTGGGCCAGGCGAGCAGGATCGGCCTCGGCGCTGATGCGGCCGAGCCTCTGCATGCGTTCGAGTCCGTCCCGGAAGAGGTCCTTCCACTGCTCGAACGCGTTCGCGAGGTCCGCGCGGACGTCGAGGTCGGTTTTGATGATCTCGCTGGCGAGCGAGCCGAGGGTGCAGCCTTCCCGGTAGGAGTGCTCGTAGGCGATGTAGAAGCCGGCCCACTCCCGGAGCGAGTCGAGGCTTTCGAAGTGGGCGAACCGCTCACTGCGATGGAACGCGAGGACGCGCTCCGCCTGCCACTCGATGACCGCGAGGACAAGGCTTTCCTTGGTCGGGAAGTAGTGGTTGAGCTGCGAGCCGCTGACGCCTGCCGCGCGACGGAGCTGCTCGTTGTTCGTCGCGTGGACGCCCTTCGTGTAGATGAGTTCCGCGGCGTGCTCGAGGATGCGGGCCCGCGTCGCCCGCCCCTTGCTCGTGAGCTTCTGCGGTACTCGGGCCTCCGTTGTGGCTTCCATGGCTCACACGATACCGCGAATTGGGCTTGACAGCCCACTCGGGGGCGTGTTCACTGCCATTAATGGGCTGAGAGGCCCAAAATATGGATCGGATACATGGAGGTACCGATGAAAGCCATCGTCGCGACGGATCAGGCCGCGGAAGCAGCCGGAATCACCCTGATGGACCGGCCCGAGCCATCGCCGGCGATCAATGACGTCGTCGTCGAAGTCCAGGCGTCGGGCTTCGTCCCCGCGGAGTGGGAGTGGCCTTCGACCTGGGTCGATCGCTCCGGTCACGATCGGGTCCTGGCGATCATCGGCCACGAGTTCGCCGGGGTCGTCACCGCTCTCGGCTACGGCACGACGGGACTTTCGCTGGGACAGCGGGTGTTCGGGATCACCGACTGGCACCGCGACGGAACCCTGGCCGAGCACACGGCCGTGGAGGCACGCAATCTCGCGCCGTTGCCAGGGAACGTCGACTTCACGGTCGGCGCGAGTCTGCCGATCTCCGGCCTGACCGCGTGGCAGGGTCTGCTGCAGCACGGTCGCCTTCGGGCCGGGCAGACCGTCCTCGCCCACGGCGCCGCCGGCGCGGTCGGCTCCGTGGTGACACAGCTCGCCCGGGAGTTCGGCGCCCACGTCATCGGCACCGGGCGGGCGGCGGACCGTCAGGCGGCGCTCGACTTCGGCGCGAACGAGTTCCTCGACCTCGACCACGACGATCTCGACGACATCGGCGGGGTCGACCTGGTCTTCGACGTCATCGGCGGCGACGTCCAGCGGCGCTCGGCGCGCATCGTCCGGCCCGGCGGGACGCTGGTGTCGGTGGTCGGGCCCGCCGAGGCCCGCCCCACCGACGGCCTCGCGATCGACTTCGTCGTCGAGTCGGTCCCGGGCCAGCTGGCGGAGATCGTCGAACGGGTGCGGGACGGACGCCTTCGCACGCACATCGGAACCGTCGCGACCCTCGACGACGCCATCCCCGCGCTCAACCCCGCCCAGCGACGCAAGGGCAAGACCGTCATCCGCGTGCGCCCCTGACTGCTCGACTGTTTCAGAGGAGCCACGAGGACCGCCTCAACGTGCGGGCGAAGGCGTGTGATCGGGTGTCCGGTGGTCGTCGGCTGCGGGTACTGTGCCTCCGCCGGCGACCATCGCGACGGTGGCCTGGCCGACCGCGGCGGCACACATCAGGATCAGCGGTGCGCGCCAGCCCGAACCGACGGAGTGCAGCAGACCGAAGAGCACCGGCCCGACCGCCGCCAGCAGGTAACCGATCGACTGTGCCATCGCCGACAACGCGCCCGCTCCGGCCGCATCGCGCGCGCGCAGGCCGAGGAAGGCCAACGCCAGCACCAGGCAGGCGCCGCCGCCCAGCCCGAGGACGATCGTCCACACCAGTGCCCATTCCGGTGCCGTCAGCAGGCCGACGTAGCCGACGAGCATGATCAGCGAGTTCACCGCCGCCACCGCGCGCTGGTCACGTGCCCACCGCAGCATCGCGGGTGCGACCAGGCTGGTCAGTACCGCGACAACTTGGAACAGGAACAGCAGCCATCCCGCTTCCGCCGGACTGAGCCCGGTGTCCTGGACCACTCCGGGCAGCCACGTCACGATGACGTAGAAGCCCAGCGACTGCAGTCCCATGAACGCCGTGACCGCCCAGGCCAGTCCTGATCCCCATGGCAGCCGGTGTCCGCCGCGAACCGTCGCCGGGACCGGTGGTGGGGTCCGCAGCTGGGGTAGCCACAGCACGATGGCCACCAGCGCGAGCACGATCCAGCAGCCCAGCGCGGCGTACCACCCGCCAGGCACGACCTCGCTGACCGGCACCGCGATCCCGGAGGCCACGGCCGCAACCCCGCCCATCACCGTGGCGTACGCGCTGGTCAGCAGGCCCACCTTGGTGGGGAAATCGCGCTTGATCAGGCTCGGCAGCAGCACGTTGCCCACCGCGATGCCCGCCCCGACCAGCACGGTCCCGGCGAACACGCTGCCTGTCGCCGGGATCCATCGGATCGCGATCCCGAGTGTCAGCACCACGAGCCCACCCGCGAGGACCCGCTCCGGTCCGCGCCGCGCGGCCAGCCGCGGAACCATGGGCGATACCACCGCGAACGCCAGCAGCGGCACCGTGTTCAGCAGTCCGGCCACGGCCGGGGACAATCCCAGGCCGGCCTGCACGCGATCCAGCAACGGCCCGACGCCGGTCAGGCTCGGCCGCAGGTTCGCCGCTACCACCAGTAATCCCCAGACCAGCAGCGCCTGACCGGAACGCCGCGCCGGCTGCGTCGTGTCCACCGCGGAACTCACGTCAGCAGGCCGTCATCGTGTGACTGTTCTCCATACGACGATGATCGAGCCACACTACGGCGACAACCAGGCCGTGCTTGGGCTGGCCCGCACAGGGCTACCCTGACTGGTGCGCACTCGGCGGGCGGCGCCGTACATTGAGTGGCATGGGTACGCCGTTGGGGGATTTCATCCGGGCCAAGCGCGACAGTACCCAGCCGGAATCCGTGGGACTGCCGGACCGCGGCCGCCGTCGGTCACCAGGACTGCGCCGCCTTGATCTCGCCGCGCGGGCGGGTATCAGCGTGGAATACCTCGCCCGCATCGAGCAAGGGCGCGACCGCAATCCGTCGGCCGCGGTCGTGAACGCGATCGCCGACGCGCTCAGCCTCGCTGCCTCGGAGCGCAACCACCTGCGCTACCTCGCGAAGATCACCGGCGACGAATGTTCCGCCCACTTCAAGCCCGCGCCGCCGCGCCGTCACGTGCGACCGTCCGTTATGGACACGCTGCGCATGCTCGAACCGGGCATCGCCATCGTGACCAACCGGCTGGGCGACATCCTCGCCCACACCAGTACCTACGCGGCGCTCACCAGTGGAACCGGACTGCTCGACGCCGACCCGCCGAACGTCACCCGCTACGTCTTCACCGACCCCAGGGCCCGTGCCTTCTTCCCGGACTGGGAGGCCGTCGCCGACGAGCAGGCGTTCGACCTGTGGCTGGCACCCTCCGCCGAAAACCTCGAATGGCTCACCGCCGAGCTCATTCCCCTTGCCGGCTCCGACTTCACCCGCAGGCTGAACCGCCACGAGCTGCCACGACGTGGCGATCTGCGGCTCAACCACCCGTCAGGTCACGAACTGCGGCTGACGCGCGAGACGCTGGAACTGCCCGCCGACGACCAGCAACTCGTCGTCTTCCTGCCCGCGGACGACCCGACGGCCCAGACCGTCGAGCAGCTCCACCGCCAGTCCAGCGGGCGGTTGCGTTCCATCTCGTGAGAGGTGCCGAGACCGCGGGCTCCGCGACTGCCGGAGCTTCCATGGCCAGTGGGACCACATCGGTTGCACCTACCGCGCTGGCCATGGCGGTGTGATCGACCCGCGGGATGACCACCGCTGATCACGGTGCGGGCTTGGGCTACCAGTGCCCGTCACCGGCGCGGGTCCGGTCGCTGTCCGGGGTGGTGGTCACGACCTGCCGGGCGACCGTGGCCAGCGAAGCGAGCAGGCTCTCGGCTGCTGCGTGGTCGGTGTCGGGGGTGCGCGTGGCCGCTCGGTCGACCAGCCGCGGTGATCGTCTCGGCAGTCCACTACGCGGTCGTCGACGGCTCCGTGCGACCCGAACACGACAACGCCTCCATGCAGGTCCACGCCGACGGTGAACGTCGGTGTCGGCTGGTCCGCGCACGACCGGGCGGGTCCTAAATCGACGGTCGTCCCGCGCCCGCGTAGTCGTCGGTCGCCTTGCGGTACGTCGCGATCTGGATGGCCATGCCCTGCTGCGGTGCGTTGATCATCAGGCCGTTGCCGAGGTAGAGGCCGACGTGGTGGATGCGCGTCGCGGGGTTGCCGTAGAACACCAGGTCGCCCATCTCCGGCTCGGTGACCGATGGCACGGACCGGAACTGCATGTCGGCCGTGCGCAGGAGGTCCAGGCCGGCCGCGTCGTAGGCGGCCTTCGTCAGGCCCGAGCAGTCGAACCCGGCCGCGCCGGTGTCCGGGCCGTTGCCGCCCCACACGTAGGGCAGGCCGAGCTGGTCGAGGGCGAACCGGGTGGCCCGCACCGAGGGCGTGGACGCCGACGCCGGGTCGAGCGAGAGCTGCGCGTACAGCTGCGCGTTGCCCAGCGCCTGCTGCCGGAACAGGTCGGAGTCGCGGTAGTCGTCGATCGAGTTCCACCAGCCCTGGCCCGACTGCAGATCCGTGCCGTCCGCGCACAGCGTGCGGCCGGCCGCGACCGACGCGTCGTCGATGTCCTGCAGGTTCCCCTCGCCACCCGCGCGCTGCCACTCCGCCTGCGTCAGCTGCATGGGACCGCCGCGCGATTCGGTGGCGGCCTCACCGGCGGCACCGGTCAGCGGCACCGCGCCCAGCGGCTTCGCGAGCGTGCCGTCGGCGTTCAGGGAACCGCCGCCGAAGCGGCCGTGGTCCGAACTGGCCTTGCCGATCCCCGCGAGCGTGACCCACGACAGGTGGCAGCCGGGGTCCTCGTCGCGCAGCGTCAGCTCGCCCGTCGCGTACCCGATCAGCGCGCGCTCCGGGATGTCCAGCGGACCGCTCAGCCCGGCCGCCCACTTCTCCAGCTCACTCGGGCCCTGTTCCCGTGGCGCCTGTGCCTGCACCGGCGCGTTCGGCTCCAGCGTGGTGGGCGCGGCGGCGACCGCCGCGTTGCCCTCCGGTTGCGCGGGCGGCACGACGTCGGCGGCCGCCCGTACCTGTTCCTCCGGTGGTTCGAGCAGCAGCCAGCCGCAGGTGCCGACGGCCGCGACGAGGATCAGCGCGATCAGGGCGCGCCCGGCGGCCGCCCTCCCCCAGGATCCGAAACGCATGGTCACCTCGCCAACACTAAAAGACAACGAGTGCTCGAGTCACGGAGATCCAACGAGTGGACCCCTCGTGGAGTCACGAACGGCACTTCTAGGCTGCCTCCCATGAACGCCATCAACGCCGGGCGGCTGCGTGCCGAACTGCTCGCCCCGCAGGGGCCGTACGCGGCTCTGGACGTGGTGCCCAGCACCGGATCCACCAACGCCGACCTGCGCAGAGCCGGCGTCGAGGGCGCTGCCGACCGGACCGTGCTGATCGCCGAGGAGCAGACCTCCGGCGTCGGCAGGCGCGCCCGGCTGTGGGCCTCGCCCAAGGGCAGTGGCGTCTACCTGAGCGTGCTGCTGCGCCCGGCCGAGGTGCCGTTCAGCGGACTGGGCTCGCTCGCGGTCGCGGCCGGGCTCGCGGTGACCGACGTGACCGCCGAACTGGGCGTCGACGCGGTCCTCAAGTGGCCCAACGACGTGCTCGCCGGACCGGACCGCGGGAAGTGCGCCGGCATCCTGTCCGAGGCCGTCGCCGGGGACGAGCTCGCCGTGGTGCTCGGCATCGGGCTCAACGTGCGGCCCCTCGGCCCCGGCGTCGAAGCGGGCGCGGGCGGACTGCTGCCCACGTCGCTGGCCGAACAGGGCGCGCGCACCACCGACCGCACCGACATCGCCGCGCTGCTGCTCGCCGCGCTCGCCGACCGGGAGGACCGCTGGCGGGCGGCGGGCGGCGACCTCGTACGGGCCGGGCTGCTGGAGGACTACCGGGCCCGGTGCGAGACGCTGGGACAGGAGGTCCGGGTGCTGCTGCCGGGTGACGCCTCGATCGTCGGCACCGCCGAGGACGTCGACGCGACCGGGCAGCTCGATGTGCGGGGGCACGACGGCAAGCGGCACACCGTGTTCGCCGGAGACGTCGTCCACCTTCGCCCGGTACGGTGAAGCGGTCGCGAGAGGAGTTCGCAGTGGCCTACCCCGACGATCTGCTCAGCGAGAACGAGCAGGTCATAGTGCACAGCCATCCGCACGCCAAGATGCTGATCTGGCCGGTGACCGGGTTCCTCGTGACGCTGGGGCTGGGCATCTGGCTCGTCACGCTCGCCGGTGACGCGCCGTCGCCGTGGAACGACGTCGCGCGCATCGCCGTCGCCGTGGTCGCCGTCGTGCTGATCGTCTGGTTCTTCCTGGTGCCGCTGATCCGGTGGCGCACCACCCACTTCATCGTGACGACCGACCGGCTGATCGTGCGCGAGGGCGTGATCAAGCGCACCGGCATCGACATCCCGTTGGGCCGGATCAGCAGCGTGCAGTTCGAGCACGGCATCGTCGACCGGCTCTTCGGCTGCGGCACCCTGGTGATCGAGTCCGCTTCGGACGAGCCGCTGCGCTTCGAGGACATCCCGCGCGTCGAGCGCGTGCACACGATGATCTACCGGCAGGTCAACGACAACCCGTACGACGACTTCCCCGGCGAGCAGGGACCGCAGCCACACGGACGTGGCGTGCGCTGAGCGTCACCCGATCCAGCGATTGTTGCTCAGCGGTGATCACAGGGCGTCGGGAAACCGTTGGGGCTGCTCGGAAACCGCCCCCGGCGCCATGCGTACTCCGGTGCCGTGAGGCAACCTTGATCCCAGGGGGAACCGGAGCGCCTCGCCGCGCGTCCGAGTCCGAGCCGACTGCTGTACTCGCGAGGAGGGGTGCCGTGACCGAGCATCGGGCACAGGTGGAGGAGTTGCTCGCCGACTACCGCCGCAGCCGCGAGGACCTCGCCTCGACGCAGCGTGCTCTCGCCGCCGTCACCGCCTCGGCGTCCGACGCCGACGGCCTGATCACGGCGACCGTGGGCCCGCGTGGCACGTTGACCTCCCTCACCGTCGCCGACGGCGCGTACTGGCGCTACCGGCCGAGCGAGCTGGCCCAGCAGATCGTGCGGATCACGGCCGAGGCCACCGTGCGGGCGCTCGCGCGGGCCGGTGAGGTGCTGGCGCCCGTACTGCCCGCCGGGACGGACCCGCAGGCGCTGCTGCTCGGCACCGGTGACCTGGACGCGACCGAGATCGCGCCGGCGAAGCCCCGTCACGCGCCGGACGAGGAAAGCCTCGAAGACCAGACCTGGATGACCCGATGACCGCCGGGTTCGAGGCCGACGCCGACCGGCTCGCGGTCTCCTCCGGCGACTTCGACAGCCTCGCCGTCCGCGCGGCGGCGGTCGCGGAACGGCTCGAACGTGCCCTCGACGGCGCCGAGGAGGCGTGGGGCGACGACGCCGCCGGGCGGAGTTTCGCGGCGTCGCACGTCGCCCACGCCGACGAGACACTGGCCGGGCTGCGGAACCTGTCCACCCGGCTGACCCGCTTCGGCGGCACCGTCGGTGCTGCCTCCGGCCGCTACCGTGGGTCCGAAGAGGACGCTGAGCAGGCGATCACCGACGCGGCGCGGGAGTAGCGGATGGGTATCGAGCTACCGCGGGAATTCGCCGGTCTCGCCGCCCGGGCGGGCCTGTCGTGGCCGCATGCGGACGAGGACCGGTTGCGTGAGCAGGCCGGCGTCTGGCGCGAAGCGCACCGTGAACTGACCGCGCTCGCCGCCGAAGCCGACGAGCACGCGGGCAGCGCTGTGGCCGCCCTGTCCCGCGACGCGGGCGAGGCCGCGGGGCACGCCTGGTCCGGGTTCGTCGATCCGGAGAAGGGGCATCTGACCGTCGCCGCCCGCGGCGCCGCCGAGGCCGCGGACCGGCTGGAGAACGCGGCCGAGCAGGTCGGCGCCGCGAAGGTCGAGCTCGTACGGCAGCTGGCGGAGGCCGCGAAGAACCGGGACGCGAGCCTGGCCGCGGCCGAAAGCGGGCACCCGACCGCGGCCCTCGGTGTCGACACGGTGCTGAAAGGCGCGGCGGCGAACCTGGCCGTCGTCACGCACGGCCTGGTCTCGACGCTCGGTCCGGGTCCGGTGGGCTCGCTGGTCACCCCCGTCGTCGAGCCGAATCCCGGCGCCCGCACCCCGGACGGGCAGGGCGCGCTGCTCGGGGTGGTGACGGGTTTGGCGCCGGAGCTGGTGACGCCGGTGGTCGCGCCCTCGCCCGCGGTGCTCGGCAGCGCACCGTCCGCACCGTTGCCACCGTTGATGACTCCGGCGTCCGCGGCACCGGGTAGTGCGCTGACCCCGCCGGTCGTGCCTCCCGTGGTGCCGGAGCCCGCCTTCGCCGACGGCGACACCGGCCCGCTCGAGCTGCCGGATCCGCTGACACCGCCCGCGATGCCGCAGTACGGCGGGTTGCTGGACTCGGCCGGTTTCGACGACGTGCCGACGCCGTCCACGGGCCTGCCGAACGCCACCGTCGCGGCGGGTTTCTCGGAATCGGCGGTGCCGTCGCCGCCACCTGCGCCGCCGGTCGTGGGGCCGCCGGGGCCGTCGGCCTATGCCCCGCCCCCGCAGCACGCCTCGCCCGCTCCCGCCGTGCCGCCGATCGCCCGCGGCGCGGCGCCCGTCGCGCCGGGGCCCCGGCAGCTCTACCAGCACTACGCGCCCGAGCCCGAGCCCGTGGCACCGGAGCCGACGCAGCCGCCGATGGGTGCGCCGCGTCAGGAGCAGGAGACGATCGTCGCGCTGTTCCGGGTCCACATGTTCCCGATCGGGCATCTGCCGGTCGCCGCCGACAAGCCCGCGCGACAGCTGCCGGTGCCGCCGTGCGAGGTCGATTTCGCGCCTGGCCTGCGGTTCCCGCCGCACGACCACCCGCGTTCGGATCTGATCGAGACCGAGGACGCGCTGGCGAAGGTCCAGGCCGGGTACGGCCGGCTGCCGTCGCCGTCCGCCCCACCGCCCGCCGAGCTGCTCGCGGGCTACGACCCGCTGGGCGGCTTGCCCGAGCGCGACTGGGACCGCCGGTTCCTCGCCGGAAAGCGCCGAGAGGTGGCGGAGTACGCGTGGCCGCCCGGCGAGCGGTATCCCGAGGGCGGCAGTGCCGAGGGCGAGCCCGAGGTGCTGGCCGAGGGCACGGTCATCGACCGGTTCGGTGACCCGCGGGGCCGCGTCTTCGCCCCCGACGGCACGGCGTTCGCTTCCCGGTCGCTGCCGCCACCGGCGCGTGAGGCCGGTTACCGGCGCTACCGCGTGCTGCGGGATCTGCCGGTGTGGCGGGCGGTGTCGGCGCCGTGGTTCGGGCAGCCCGGCGGTGGTGAGCGGTACCGCGGTGTCTACTCCGCCGACGAGCTGGTCACCCTGGGATATTTGGCGGACATCACGTTCGAGGAGGACGCTGCGCAGTGAACGTCGAGTCGATCGTGCGGTGGCTGGCGGCCCTCGGAGTGCCGCGCGAGGTGATCTCGGTCGGCGCGGAAGCCGACAACGCGTGGTGCCTGCTGCGGGTCGAGGAGTCCGAGGAGGGCGGCCCGGTGTGGGAGGTGTTCTGGCGCGAGCAGGGCAACCGCTACGACTGGGCCCGCTTCACCAACGAACAGGTCGCCTGCCACTACCTGTTCGGCAGGCTGGCCTGGTCACAGGTTGCCCGCGGCGCCGTCGGACTGCTGCCCGCGCCCGCGTGAGGCGAGCGTCAGCGAGCTGCAATAAGGCTGAGCGCTGCGTGCGAAAAGGACCCTGACCGGGGTGTGGGTGAGGTCGTGGTTCGGTTGCGTGCCAGGCTGCCGGTTCAGGGCGCGGGGCCGCTGGGTGCGTGGGTGGGTGGCTATCGCCGCACGTGCCGCAGGGCCTCGTCGTGCAGGTGGCCGTTCGAGGACAGTGCTGAACCGCCGTCGAAGCGCACCGCGCCGGTGAGGTCGCTGAACTGGCCGCCGGCCTCGCTCAGCAGAACCTGCATGGGCGCGACGTCCCACGGGTTGACGATCGGTTCCGCCGCCAGGTCGATGGCGCCCTCGGCCACCAGGCAGTGGTGCCAGAAATCGCCGAAGGCGCGGGTTTCCCAGCAGGCGTCGACCAACCCCAGGTACGCCTCGCGGGAGTGGTGTTCGATCCACGAGTTCAGGTCGGTGGTGGACAGGTAGGCGTCCGACAGGGACGACACGGCCGAGACCGAGATCCGGCGCTCGCCGGCCTGGTCGCTCATCCACGCGCCCCCGCCCGCCGAGGCCCACCAGCGGCGGCCCAGCAGTGGTGCGCTCACCATCCCGGCCACCGGCCGCCCCTCGTCCACCAGTGCGATCAGCGTCGCCCACACCGGGCCGCCCCGGAGGAAGTTCTTGGTGCCGTCGATCGGGTCCAGCACCCACGCCCGGCCCGACTCCCACGCGGTGCCGCCACGTTCCTCGCCCGCCACGTTGTCGTCCGGGCGCTCGGCGGCGAGGATTTCGCGCACGGCGTCCTCGACGGCGGTGTCGGCGTCGGTGACCGGGGTGCGGTCCGGCTTGCTGCTGATCTTGAGGTCGCGCGCGCGGAACCGGGCCGTGGTGATCGCGTCCGCCGCGTCCGCCAGCTTCCCCGCCAGGATGAGATCGTCCGAGTAGCCTGCCACGCCACGATGGTTTCACGGAGCGCGGTCGTAGAGTTGGCCAGGTGAGCATGGTGTTGCTGGCCGAGGACGACCCGGCGATCGCGGACCCGCTGTCGCGCGCGCTCGAACGGGAGGGCTACGACGTCGAGGTCGTCGCGGACGGTCCCGCGGTACTGGACGTCACGCAAGCCAAGCGGGTGGACCTGCTCGTACTCGACCTCGGTCTGCCCGGCATGGACGGCCTCGAAGTGTGCCGCAGGCTCCGCGCGAACGGCAGCGAACTGCCGGTGCTGATGCTCACCGCCCGCACCGACGAGGTCGACTTCGTGGTCGGTCTCGACGCCGGGGCCGACGACTACGTGGCCAAACCGTTCCGCTTGGCCGAGCTGCTCGCCCGCATCCGCGCGCTGCTGCGCCGCCGCGCCCCCGAGGTGCTCGAAGCCGGCGGCGTGCGAATGGACCTGGGCGCGCGGATGGTGCTCGTCGACGGCCGCGAGGTGCAGCTGGCGAACAAGGAGTTCGAGCTGCTGCGTGTGCTGATGAGCCACGCCGGGCAGGTCGTGAGCCGCGACGAAATCCTGTCCGAGGTGTGGAACGACCTGGAGTCCAAGACGTCGAAGACGCTCGACATGCACATGTCGTGGCTGCGCCGGAAGCTGTCCGTGTCGAGCGACGGCAAGGGCTCGGTGATCCACCACGGCGACGGTGAACGGCGGATCGCGACCGTCCGCGGCGTCGGCTTCCGGTTCAACGCAGACTAGTGCGCCGCCGGATCCTGCTCGCCATCCTGCTGGCCGTCGCGGTCACCGCGGCGGCGCTGGGCATCCCGCTCGGCGTCACCGCGTGGAAGCTCGTCGACAGCATCTACAACGAGGACCTCGCCGGCCGCGCCGCCCAGATCGCCGCGACGCTGGACACCGAACTCGCCGACGGCGCGCTCGACCAGAACGACCTCGTGCAGGTGTCGGTCGCGATCCCGCAGGGCGGCAAGCTCCTGGTCGAGGTGCCGGGTCAGGACCGGATGACCGAGGGCGCCGACCCCGGCGCGGACCCGGTGACGGCCACCGTGCAACTGGCGCGGCAGGGGCACCTGGAGCTGTCGATCCCGTCCGGGCCGCTGCGGTCCCGGCAGACGACGGTGACGCTCGCGGTGCTGCTGCTGGTCGTGTTCTCGGTGACGATCGGAACCGTGGTGGCGACCGTGACCGCGCGCCGTCTGGCGAAACCGCTGCGGCATGTCGCGGAGCGCGCGGCACGGCTCGGCGGTGGTGACTTCCGGCCGGACCCGAGCCGGTACAGCATCGGCGAGCTGGACATGGTGGCCGAGGCGCTGGACACCTCCGGTACCGCGCTGGCGCAGCTCGTGCAGCGGGAACGTCAGCTGGTCGGGGACGTGTCGCACCAGCTGCGGAGCCGTCTGACGGCGTTGCAGCTGCGGCTGGAATCGCTGACGGTGTCGGACGATCCGGACATCGCGGAGGAGGCGCGGGCGGCGCAGGAGCAGGCCGACCGGTTGTCGGAGGCGCTGGAGGAGCTGCTGGCGGCGGCCCGCGCGGCGAGCGAGGTCGACGCCGAGGCGCTGGAGCTGGCGGCCGAACTGCCCGAGGTGGCCCAGGAGTGGCGGCAGTTGCTGCGGGCGGAGGGCCGCAATCTGCGCCTGCGGATCGGCGAGGGTCTGATGGCGCGCGCGACGCCGGGGAGGCTGCGGGAGGTCGTCGGCGTGCTGCTGGACAACGCGCTGCGTCACGGCGCCGGAACGGTCACGCTGGCGGCCCGCCGCGGCGAGACGGAAGCGACGGTGGTGGTGGAGGTGAGCGACACCGGCTCCGGGATCCCCGACGACCTGGCACCGCACATTTTCGAGCGCGGCTTCTCCGGCGGCGGGTCGACCGGCGTCGGGCTGGCGCTGGCGCGAGCCCTCGCGGAGGCGGACGGCGGGCGGCTGGAGCTGTCGAGCCGCCGGCCCGCGGTGTTCTCGCTGTTCCTGCGGGTGCCGTATCCGGGGGACGTGCCGGAGGTGCGCTGGCCCGCGGAACGCGTGCCGCGCTAGGCGGTGGTGTCGGTGCGGTGGGAGTCCCGGCGGCGCTGGCCCAGCTCGTCCGGGAAAACCCACTTCTTGAAACCCCAGAACTTGAACACCATGGCCAGCAGCATGCCGATGATGGATCCGCTGACGAAGTCCGCGGTTTCCTGCACGAACCTGCTCACGTGCGGCAATTCCAGGTGGAACACATACCGCGACGCCCACAACGGGACCAGATTCACGGCCACGGCCAGCCCGCTGATCACGAAGAACAACGCGGCCTCGTGGTGCCTTTCCCGGCCACCGCGGGTCCGGAACGACCATTCGCGGTTGAGAACGTAGTTCACGATCGTCGCGACGATGATCGCGATCGCTTTCGCGGTGGTCGGCTTGTCTTCCAGCACGCTGAGTTTCAGCAGGTACCAGACACCGTTGTCGACCACGAATGTCGTTCCGCCGACCAACGCGAATTTGAGCAGCTCGCGATGCTTGATCAACACTGCGCGTAATGGCTCAGGCGTGTGCGACAACACGCTTTCCACAACGGTCACGTGCGCAGTCTACGTAGTCCGCGGAAGACCGGATCGTCAGGCGGCGGGTGAGCCGGTTTCATCCCAATCCGCCGGAGATCAATTCGGGTACGGGATCCACGGCAGCCACCACCACGGGCGGTCGTGGTGCTTGGACTCCGACGTGGTCGTCGTCGTGCTGCTCGGCGTCGGCGTCGGCGTCGGCGTCGTGATGGTGGTGGTCGGCGTCGTGGTGGGCGTGGTCGTCGTCGGCTCGCGCGAGGTGGTCGTCTCCGGCTTCGACGTGGTGGTCGGCGCAGTGGTGGTCTTCGTCGGCAGCAGCCCCGGCGTGGGCACATGGCAGAACGGGAAACCGCAGTCGAAGGTCACCGTGCGGGAGACGTTCGCCGTGCCCAGCGTGGCCGAGACCGTGAGCGTGCGTACCTGCTTGTGCGGCCGGTCCACCTCGAACCACAACCGCAGGTGCTCGCCCGGTTTCAGGGCGCTCAGACTGGTGCACGTGGTCGTTTCGCCGCTCGAACAGGCGGCGCGGAAGCCGCCCAGGATCAGGCGGGCGTCGTCGTCGACGAGGAGGGTGACCGGCTTCGTGTTGGGGCCGTTGTTGGTCACGTCGACCGAGAGCCACACGGAGTGGCCCCACAGCGGCTGGCCGCTCCACACCGCCTTCGCGTCCAGCGCCAGCTTGTCCGGCGCCTCCGACACCGAGACGGGCACGTTGACCGAGACGCGGACGTTCGTCCCCGCGTTCACCGATCCGGTGACCTGACCCGACGTCGCGCCCTCGTCGGCCTTCAGCAGGAAGGTCAGCACCGCGCTCTCACCCGGCTGCAGCCCCCGCGGGGTCGTGCAGGTGACCGTGCCGGTGCCCGGCGGGCAGTCGACCAGCAGCGGCCCGGCCTGCGCCTGCGTGCCGAAGGCGCGGGCACCGCCTGCGCCCCCGCCACCGCCGCCGGCGGGCACCGCCCGGATGCCCTGCGGCAGGTTCAGCGTCGCCGACACGGGATCGGACACCGTGCCGCCGTTGTTGCGCACCGTGATCGGCAGCGCGACCGGGTCACCGCCCGGTTCGAGTTCGACCGTCGAGGTCGGCCCCTCCGCGGTGATGCTCGCGGGCGCCGCGCCCGGCGGCGGGGGCGGTTCCGGGGCGGGCGCCGCGGGCGCGACCGGAGGTGGCGCCGGTTCGACGGCCGGAGCCGGCGGTGGCGCGGCCGGGGGAGCGGCGGGCGGTGGCGCGGCCGGGGGCTGCGCGGGCGCGACGGCCGGTGGCGGCGCCGGCGCGGCGGCGGCCGCCGGGATCTCCTGGTCACCGCCGCCCGCGGCCAGCGCCGCCGCCACCGCGGCAGCCACCGCGACACCGGACACGCCGACGCCCACGAACTGGCGCGGCCCGGCGGCCGCGAGCGAAGCGGCGCCACCGGCGGAGCCCGCCGCCGCTCCCGCGGTCGCCACGGTGGCCGCCGTCGCCTTGCCCGCGGTCGCGAGGTAGCCCAGCGCGGCCCCGCCCAGCACGATCGGCGCGATGATCGCCCGCAGGGCGCCGTTGACCTCGGCCAGCTCGGCGGCCAGCGCACGGCAGTCCGCGCACTCGTCGAGGTGGGTTTCGACCTGGGCGCGTTCCCTCTTGGACAGTCCGTCCCTGGTCCAGGCACCCAGCCGGTCGGCACAGGCCCGGCACTTGTCCGCGGACGTCTCGGCGAGATGGACCTGCAGGTAGGCCTGCCGCAGACCCTCGCGGGCACGGTAGGCCAGCGCGGACACGCCGTTGGGCGTCAGGCCGAGCAGCGGCGCGACCTCGGCCGGGCTCTGCTGCTCGATCTCGGTGTGCCAGAGCACCGCCTGCCACCGTTCGGGCAGCGACGCGAACGCCTTCGCCGCCATCGTCCGCTCCAGCCCGGCGACCGCGGTGTCGGAGAACGGGACGGTCAGCGCCTCGGCGCCGACCGTGGTCATGTCCTCGTTGAGGTCGACGCGCTTGTCCTTGCGTGTCTTGTCGTAGGCGGTGTGCCGCAGCGCGGTGAGCAGGTACGCACGGAAGGCGCTGTCCGGGCCCTTACCGGCGCGCAACGTGTCCAGGACCTTGGCGAACGCGTCGGAGACCAGGTCGTCGGCCTCGGCGGTGGACCGCGCGAGCTGGCGCGCCAGGTTGTAGGCCGCGCCGACGTGCCGTTCATAGAGCGTGCCGTACGCGGCCAGAGTCCCGGAACGCACGTCGCTGATCAGCTCCGCGTCGCTCATGCCCTCGAAATCGGCCGGAAGGGTCGACACCGCTCTCCTATCCCCAGTCTTCGCGGGAACAGTGTGACTGACCCGTCCCGTTCCGTCACGCGGGACCTCGCCGTGTTGACCCGCATGGTGTATTTCCGTCACGGTGAGCCGCCCTGTTCGTCACTACTCCAGAAGAGCGTCGCCGGACGAGAGGACGGTTGTCAGTGGACATGCCTGCCAGGGGTGTGCGGCTCGAACCGGAACCCGGCGGGTCGCTGCGCGCGCTGCGGTCGCGGTGGCGGGCCGCGAGCCTGGCCGCCGGATGGCGTTTCCCCAGCGACTGGGCCCTGCCCGAGGTCGACACCGTCTGCGCGACGCTGCTGCGCGACGCACCGCCGGAAATCCCGATCGCGGCACTGGCCCGTGCCAGGGCCGCCGCCGGTGCCGGTCTTCCGGAGACCCTGGCTGACCTCGCGGCATTGCACGCGGTGATCACCACGCCCGGAACTTCCGACGGTCTGGTGAGTGCGGACGTCGATGCGTTGCCCTCGCGGTTACTCCGAGTGGCCGCCCTGGCGTGGGCGGACGTCGCGATGGACAAGCTCGCCAGCGTCGAGGTGATCGATCCGCTCACCGGCCTGCCGACCGCGGCCTACCTCCGGACCCGTCTGCGGGAGCTGTACGGCCGGCCAGGGCACGAAGCCTCCGAGGACCACACCCTGCTGGTCGTCTCGGTCGATCTGTCCGGGATCGGTGGCTGGCCGCGTCTCACCGCGATGATCCTGATCGCCGAGGCACTGCGTGTCGTGTTCGACGGCGGCGAGAGCGTCGCCTCGCTCGGGCCGTCGACGGTCGCCGCCGCGGTGCCGCGCGACGGCCGGATCGCGAACAAGGCCGTGTTGCTGCGGCGCGAACTGCACGAGCGCCTGTCGGTCGACGACCAGCTGGAACACGTCGGACCGCCGAAGATCAAGCTGGTCCGGCTGCCCGCGACGCACGAGTCCGCGTGCAATCTCCTGCAGGGCCTGGCGCACACCTGACCGCGCGCCGTACCCTCCTTACCCCTTCGACACCGATTCGTGATTTCCTGAAAGGGTGACCCAGTCAGTGCCCGCCACCGGCGGCGAACCGCTCGGCGAGCCGGCGCACCCGCGCCTGGCCCTGCGGACCTCGCTCGTCCGGCTGTCGGTCCGGCCGCGCTCGATCCTGCTGCTGTCGCTCGTGCCGCTGCTCGCCATCGTGTTCGGCGTCGTCGGCTGGGTGCTGGACTGGCGGCTCGGCGTGGACAGCGCGGTGTACCGGGCCGGGGCGATCACCCTGCTGCACGGCGATCCGCTCTACGACGCGAACACGCTGCCGCCGGAACCGTGGTGGGCGCTGCTGCCGTTCACCTACCCGCCGACGGCCGCGCTGCTGTTCGTGCCGCTGGGGATCCTGCCGGTCCAGGTCGCCTGGGGTGTGCTGACCGCGATCTCGGTGCTCGCGATGGCACTGGTGGTCCGCGTGGCGATCGGCTCGCTGCCGACCCCGCCCGCCGTCCGCCGCTGGTGGTCCTCGCCCGCCCGCGCGACGCTGCTGTTCTCCCTGGTCATGCTGGGTCTGGAGCCGGTGTGGCGGACGATCTTCCTCGGTCAGATCAACCTGATCCTGATGGCGGTCGTGGTGCTCGACGTGCTGGTGATCAGCACGCGGAACACGCGCTGGGGCGGCGTGCTGGTCGGCGTCGCGTCGGCGGTCAAGCTGACCCCGCTGGTGTTCGTGGCGCACCTGTTCTTCACCGGCAAGCGCCGCGAGGCGATGCGCGCGCTGGGTGTGTTCCTCGGTATGCAGCTGCTGATGCTGCTGCTCATCCCCGGCGACACCATCCGCTACTGGACCAAGACGATCTCCGACACCGGCCGCATCGGGCCGGTGCACTGGGCGGGCAACCAGTCGCTGAACGGCCTGATGAACCGGCTCACCGATCTGGCGCCGTGGGCGTCGAAGGCGGCGATGGGCGTGGCCGTGCTGCTGGCGATCCCGGCCGTGTGGCTGATGCTGCGCTTCCACCGCCGCGGGCAGGCGCTGGCCGCGCTGCTGGTCACGGCGTTCTTCGGGCTGCTGGCCTCGCCGATCTCGTGGTCGCACCACTGGGTGTGGGCGGTGCCGCTGATCGTGCTGCTCGTGTCGCGGCTGCCGCAGACCACTCTCGCCACCGCCTGGAAGCGGTGGGTCGCCACCGGCGCGGTGGTCGCGGTGTTCATCAGCTGCGTGCTGCTGGCGCTGCCGAACGGGCGCAACATCGAGCTGCACTGGAAGTTCTGGCAGAGCGTGCTGGGCAACGCCTACATCCTGACGCCGCTGGTCCTGACGGTGGTGCTGGTGGCGCGCTGGGCGTTGCAGCGCCGGCGGGAGCGGGCGCGTGACGACGTTACGGTCGCGGGCTGAGCCCGCACTCGTCGGCGCCCTCGTCCTGGGCGCGTTCGCGGTGGGGGTGGTCTGCTGGCTCGCGGGCTGGCACCTGGGCGCGGACAGCGCCGTCTACCGCGCCGGTGCGCTGACGTTCCTGCACGGCGACGACGTCTACACGCCGGAGCGCCTGACCACGCTGCCCTCGTGGGTGTCGCTGCCGTTCACCTACCCGCCGGCCGCGGCGCTGCTGTTCGTGCCGCTGACCGCCCTGCCCAGCGGTCTGACCTGGGGGATCCTGGCCGCGGTCGCGGTGCTGGCACTGGCCGTGGTGATCCGGGTCAGCGGACGTTTCCGCGGCTGGGCGGTGGCCGGGTTGACGGTGGCGGCGCTGGCGCTGGAACCGGTGTGGAAGACGATCTTCCTCGGGCAGATCAACCTGGTGCTGCTCGCGCTGGTCGTGCTGGACGTGCTGGTGCTGGCCGGATCGCGGTGGTCGGGGGTGCTGACCGGGGTCGCGGCCGCGGTCAAGCTGACGCCGCTGGTGTTCGTGGCGCACCTGTTCGTCACCGGGCGGTGGCGGGACGGGCTGCGGGCGCTGGGCACGTTCGCGGGGCTGCAGATCGTGATGTTCGCGCTGATGCCCGGTGACGCTTCGCGGTACTGGGCGGAGGCGGCGTTCGACCCGGACCGGGTCGGCGGCGTGTCGTGGATCTTCAACCAGTCGCTCGGTGGTCTGGTCAACCGCGCCTCCCACGAGGCGGCCTGGTCGACCCCGGTGGCGCTGGCGATCGGGGCGGTGCTCGCGGTGCCGTCGGTGTGGCTGGTCCGGCGGTGGCACCAGCGCGGCGACACGCTCGCGGCGCTGCTGGTCACGGCGTTCTTCGGGCTGCTGGTCTCGCCCGTGTCGTGGTCGCACCACTGGGTGTGGGCGGTGCCGCTGGTGGTGCTGCTCGCGTCGAAGGGCCGCCGGGCCTGGGCCACCTTAGTCGCGGTGTTCTTCGCGAGCTGCGTGGTGATGCTGGTGCCCAACGGTGGCGACACGGAGTTCGGCTGGGGTCCGGAGCTGTTCGTGCCCGGCAACGCCTATGTGCTGGCCGCGGCGCTCGGAATACTCGGCCTGACGGCCCGTGAGCTGCGTCTCCGCATAAACTCGTAGTCCTTATGGACAAGCGCACAGGGCTCCCGGTCGTCGGGATGGTGGGCGGCGGCCAGCTCGCCAGGATGACACATCAGGCCGCGATCTCCCTGGGACAGTCGATGCGGATCCTCGCCGTCGACGAGAACGACTCGGCCGCGATGGTCGCCGGGAGTGTCCAGATCGGTCACCACACCGACCTGGGCGCGCTGCGCGACTTCGCGAAGACCGTCGACGTGGTCACCTTCGACCACGAGCACGTGCCGTGGGAGCACCTGTTCGCGCTCGTCAACGAGGGTTTCACGGTGCGGCCCGGTCCCGACGCGCTGGCGTTCGCGCAGAACAAGCTGGTCATGCGCGACCACCTGTCCGCGCTCGGCTTCCCGTGCCCGCCCTACGCCGAGGTGTCCGATGTGGAGGACGTCCTCAAGTTCGGCGCGGAGCACTCCTGGCCGGTCGTGGTGAAGGCGGCCACCGGCGGCTACGACGGCCGTGGCGTGTGGATGGTCGACGACGACGCGCAGGCGCGCATGCTGATCCCCGAGCTGCTGGCCGCGGGCACCGAGCTGCTGGCCGAGCAGCGCGTCGAGATGAAGTGCGAGCTGTCCGCGCTGGTCGCGCGCTCGCCGTTCGGGCAGGGCGCGGCGTGGCCGCTCGTGGAGACCGTCCAGGAGAACGGCATCAACACCGAGGTGCTGGCGCCCGCGCCGGGCCTCACATCGCGTCAGGTGCACGAGGCGCAGGAGCTGGCCCTGCGGATCGCGAACGAGCTGAACGTGGTGGGCCTGCTGGCCGTGGAGCTGTTCGAGACCGACGGCGGCCTGCTGGTCAACGAGCTGGCGATGCGCCCGCACAACTCCGGCCACTGGACCATGGACGGTTCGGCGACTTCGCAGTTCGAGCAGCACGTGCGTGCCGTGCTGGACTACCCGCTCGGGGTCACCGACCTGATCGCGCCGACGGTGATGGCGAACGTCCTCGGCGCGCCGGAAACCCCCGAGATGACGCCCGACGAGCGGCTGCACCACCTGTTCGCGCGCTTCCCGGACGCCCGCGTGCACCTCTACGGCAAGGGCGAACGGCCCGGTCGCAAACTCGGGCACGTCAACTTCGTCGGCGGCGACCTGGAGAACCTGCGGACCCGCGCCAAGCTGGCCGCGCACTGGCTGTCGCACGCCGAATGGCCCGACGGCTACGACATCCACGGCAAAGGAGCGCGCGCGTGACCGACGTCGGCGTGATCATGGGCAGCGATTCGGACTGGCCCGTGCTGGAGGCGGCCGGGACGGCGCTGGACGAGTTCGGCGTGTCCTACGAGGTCGGCGTGTACTCGGCGCACCGGACGCCGCAGCGGATGCTCGACTACGCCCGTACCGCGGCGGAGCGCGGGATCAAGGTGATCATCGCCGGGGCCGGGGGAGCGGCGCACCTGCCCGGCATGGTCGCCTCGGCGACGGTGCTGCCGGTGATCGGCGTGCCGGTGCCGCTCAAATACCTGGACGGCATGGACTCGCTGCTGTCGATCGTGCAGATGCCCGCCGGTGTCCCGGTGGCGACGGTGTCGGTCGGCGGCGCCCGCAACGCCGGACTGCTGGCCGTGCGGATCCTGGCCGCGCAGGACCCGGCGCTGCGGGAGAAGATGGCCGCCTTCCAGGCCGATCTGGAACAGCTCGTGCTCGACAAGGACGCGAAGCTCCGCGCCCGGGTGCAGTCCTAGCTCGCGGTGTACTGCTTGGCGATGAACTCCGCGGCGGCGTCGACGCTGCCGTCGCGGGCGTAGCTCAGGTGGCCGTAGCCGGGGCCGGTGCCCGTACCGCCACACACGTTGTCGCCGCGGTTGCAGAACTCCAGTGACTTCGGGCCGTACGTCGGGCTGGCGGTGCCGATCGTCTGCCCGTACAGGCCGAGCGGGTTGCCGAACGCGATCACGGCGACCACGCGCGGCGCCAGCTCCTCCGGGATCGTGCCGCCGGTGCCGAGAGCGGTCCGGATGCCGATCGCGATGTCGGTGACGCTCGCGCCCTGCGAGTAGCCGCCGAACGCGAACTTCGTGTCCGGGCAGGCGGCCGCGGTGGACTTGACGTGATTGCTCATGTCGGTGGCGCCGGGGCCCGCGCTGGTCTGGTCGTAGCTCGCGGCGTAGTTGACGGCGTAGGACGACACCGAGTCCGACGACAGCGCGGACTTCACGTCCGACACCAGCGGGGTGCCCGTGATGCCGAGGCCGGGCGCCTCTCCGCTGCCCCGGGCGAAGACGATTTCGAGGTCGGAGCAGGCGGCCTTCGTGTCCGCGCTCGCGGTGCCGACGGCGGCGGTACCCGCCACCCCGAGCGCGGCGCAGGCCAGGAGGATCGCGTTGCGGAGATTGTGGGTCATTCACCAAGTGTCGTGAGACCCGGTTGCCTCGGCATCGGTGAAATCGCCAGTGTGGGGACCTCGAACAGGTGAACTCCGCCACAGCCGGGGCCGCGCCGGGTATTCGCCGATCATGGAAATCTCTCGCCGGGGCCTGGGGATGTTCGCTGCCTCGGCCGGGTTCGTCCGGTTCGAGCCGCCGTCGGCGCGGGCGCCCGTCGGGCTGGTGCTGTCCCACGAGCAGTTCCCGACGGCCCGGCTGCTGGAGTTCGCCCGCCAGGCCGAGGACGCCGGGTTCCCCCACGTGTGGGCGAGCGACCACCAGCAGCCGTGGCAGGACAACCAGGGGCATTCGATGTTCCCGTGGCTGACGCTCGCGCTGGTCGGCGAGCGCACCCGGCGGGTCGGCTTCGGTTCCGGCGTCACGTGTCCCAGCTACCGGCACCACCCGAGCGAGGTGGCGCAAGCGTTTGCCTCCCTGGAGCTGCTGGCGCCCGGACGGACGTTCCTCGGGCTCGGCACCGGCGAGTCGGTCAACGAGCCGGTTCTTCTCCACGGACCAGCTCAAGCTGTACGACCTCCCGGCGCAGCCACCGCCGGTGCCGGAGCCGCTCTGGACCCGGCGCTGCGGACGGCGGGGAAGAACCCGGACACGATGCCGAAGTGGGCCGAGCTGTTCGCGGTGGCGGGCGACCAGCGGGAGACCGACCTGGCCGCGCGGCGGTGGCGGTTCACCGTGCAGCCGGCCGATCTGCCGAACCCGGTCGCGATCCAGGAGGCCGCGCAGGCCACGCCACTGGCGAAGGTCGCGTCGCGGTGGGCGGTCGGCCCGGATCCCGAGGTGCACGTCGCGGCCGTACGCAAGCTGCTGGACGCGGGCGTGACGCCGTTCCTGCACTTCCCGCAGGAGGACCCGGGCGCGGCCGTCGAGTTCTACCGCGCCCGGGTCCTGCCCCGGATCTAGAGCCGCTGCCGCAGCTCCCGTTTGAGGATCTTGCCCGCTGCCGAGACCGGGATCTCCTCGACGAACCGCAGCTCACGGATCCGCTTGTAGGGCAGCACGTTGTCGTTGACCGCGGAGAGAATTTCCTCCTCGGTCACGCTCTCACCGGCGCGCACCACGAACGCCACCGGAAGCTCGCCGACCTCGACCTGTTTGCGCCCCACCACGGCCGCCGCAGCGACCCCCGGATGCGCGATCAGCAGCTCCTCCAGCTCCCGCGGGTACACGTTGTACCCCTTGTAGAGCAGCATGTCCTTCTTGCGATCCACAATGGACAGGTAACCGTCCTTGTCGAGGACGCCGATGTCGCCGGTGTGCAGCCACCCGTCCACCAGCACCGCGGCCGTCTCGTCGGGCCGGTGGTGGTAGCCCTCCATGACCTGCGGCCCGCGAATGCACACCTCGCCCTGCTCGCCGTCGGGCACCGGCTCGTCGCCGCCCTCCAGCGGCACGATCTTGATCTCGGTGTCGAACACCGGCACGCCCACCGAACCCTGTTTGCGCAGGCCGGACCGGAACGAGGGGTTGCTCGTCGCGCCCATCGTGACCTCGGTGAGCCCGTAGCCCTCGGAGATCACCGCGTCCGGGAAGCGCGCGGCCAGCGCCTTGAGCATTTCGTGCGGCAGGGGAGCGGCACCGGAGCTGAGCCCGCGCACCGACGACAGGTCACGGGTCGCGAGGTCGGGACTGGCCAGTAGCGCCGCGAACAGGGCGGGTGCACCGCCGATGGACGTGACCCGCAGACGTTCGGCGTCGGCGAGATAGGCGATCGGGTCGAAGCGGTCGTGCAGCGTCGTCGAGCCGCCGGCCATCACGGGTGCGTTGAGCCCGCCGATGGTGCCCATCGCGTGGAACCAGGGCGTCAGGTTGATCCCGCGTCCGGTGCCCAGCCGCACCGTCCACTCCTCCTCGCTGCCCACCTGGTCGAGCGTGAGGTCGCCGTCCTCGTCCAGCGCGGGCAGCGATCCCGTGCCCCAGCAGGCGTACTGCAGCGTGTTGACCACGACGTTGCGGTGCGGCAGCCGGACGCCCTTCGACCGGCCGGTGGTGCCGCCGGTGTAGGACAGGTGGGCGAGGTGGGTGCGCGGGTCGATGTCCAGTTCGGGGCGGTTGTCCGGCTGATCGGCGTGGAAGGTCTGGAACTCGGCCTGGCCGTCGGTCAGGTCGTCCGGCGCGACCACCACCACCAGCTCGACCGCGGTCTGCCCGCGGATCGCGCTCAGCACCGGCGCGACCTTGCCGAGCGTGACCGCGGCCACCGCGCCCGAATCGGCAAGCTGGTGCGCGAGGTCGGCGGGCGGCAGCAGCGGGTTCGCCGGGGTGAAGGTGGCGCCGGCGAGCAGAATCCCGTAATAGGCGACGGGGTAGGCGAGGCAGTTCGGCAGGTGGATGGCGACCGTCGCGCCGGGCCCGATCCCTTGTGCCCGCAGCGCGTTGGCGAACCGGCACGCGGCGCGGTAGGTCTGCGCGTAGGTCAGGGAGCGGTCGTGATGGGCGAACGCGATTCGGTCCCCGTACCTCTTGGCGGCACCGGCCAGTATCGAACCGGCGGGGACGAGGGGGTAGTCCAGCGATCTCGGGAAGTGGGGCGGCCATGACCCAGCAGTGATCGGCATCACTCCACCATAGAGCGGATCTGCGGCCCAGAACACAATTCCGGCTGGTGAACGAGCACTAACATGGATGACGGACTTCTTACCCGTATGAGGAAGGTGACGCAGGTGTCGGAGACCCCGGGCCTCTACCAGCTGGCCGAGGAGCACGAGGAGCTGCGTGCCGCCGTGCGTGCGCTGGCGGAGAAGGAGATCGCGCCCTACGCCGCCGAGGTGGACGAGCAGGAGCGGTATCCCGCCGAAGCGCTCAAGGCGCTGAACGCCTCCGGGTTCAATGCCGTGCACATCCCGGACGAGTACGAGGGGCAGGGCGCGGACGCGATCGCGGCGTGCATCGTGATCGAGGAGGTCGCGCGGGTCGACGCGTCGGCGTCGCTGATCCCGGCGGTGAACAAGCTCGGGACGCAGCCGATCATCCTGTCGGCGTCGGACGAGCTGAAGAAGCTGGTGCTGCCGGAGATCGCGGCCGGTGCGACGGCGTCGTACGGGCTGTCGGAGCGGGAGGCCGGTTCGGACACGGCGTCGATGCGCACGCGGGCGCGGCTGGACGGTGACCAGTGGGTGCTCAACGGGACGAAGGCGTGGATCACCAACGCGGGCGAGTCGACGTGGTACACGGTGATGGCGGTGACCGATCCGGACGCGCCGAAGAAGTCGAACGGGATTTCGGCGTTCGTGGTGCACAAGGACGACCCGGGTTTCTCGGTCGGGCCCAAGGAGAAGAAACTGGGTATCAAGGGCTCGCCGACGCGGGAAATCTACTTCGAGAACTGCACCATTCCGGCGGACCGCATCGTCGGTGAGCCGGGCTCCGGGTTGAAGACCGCGTTGCGGACGCTGGACCACACGCGCCCGACGATCGGGGCGCAGGCGCTGGGCATCGCGCAGGGCGCGCTGGACGCGGCGGTCGCGTATGTCAAGGAGCGCAAGCAATTCGGACGGTTCGTCAGTGATTTTCAAGGCGTGCAGTTCATGCTGGCGGACATGGGCACGAAGATCGAGGCGGCCCGGCACCTGGTCTACGCCTCCGCGGCGGCCTCGGAGCGGGGCGACGCGCGTGCCGGTTTCATGGCGTCGGCGGCGAAGTCCTACGCGTCCGACGTGGCGATGTCGGTGACCACCGACGCGGTGCAGCTCTTCGGCGGCGCCGGCTACACCCGCGACTTCCCGGTGGAACGCATGATGCGCGACGCGAAGATCACCCAGATCTACGAGGGCACGAACCAGATCCAGCGCATGGTCATGGCGCGTTCGCTGTTGAAGGGCTGAGGTTCTTCCGCAAACGGCGCGGTACCCGGATTCGGGTGCCGCGCCGTTTTTGGTGCGTTCGGCGAGGTGAATCGCGCCGAGCCGCACCCGGCCGCGGTGTACGCTGCGCAGGCAACGCGAGCAGATCGGCGACGCGATCGCCAACGTCGTAGGCGGCCCTGAGCAGGTCAAAACATTCGCCGAAGGCGCTCGGCAGATGCTGGGTGATGCCCAAGCGGGCCGCTGGGCGGTCGACGAAGAAACCGGGATTCACCTGCGCAGTGCGATCGTGACGATGCAGCACCGGCTCGATCAACTCGCACCACGAGTCGGCTTCCTCAAGCAAGCCCCGAAACTCGGCAACGACGAATACGCTCGTACAGTTGCGGAGCACATGCGAGCGGCTATGGACTCGGACGATCAATCGCTGGTTCCCGTGTTCGAGGCGCTTCGAGAGGGCCTGGAGAGTCTCCGGCAGGCATTGGACACGGCTGTGCGGAACTACGATGCTGCTGACGAGGCCGCCACCAGGCATCTGGGGCAGTTCAAGGAGTGACAGAGATGCCACGCTCGATTGTTCTCCTGGCGGCTGCCGCTGCTGCGGTGGTGACGTTGTCCGGTTGCTCGCAAACGGTGTCGGGAACGGCCTCGCCGGAGCCGCACCCGTCGGCGAATGTGAGTGTCGAGGACTCCTTGAAAGCACTTGATGCTTGCGCTGTGCTCGCCCAACTGGTCGAGGGACAGGGATTCGAGCCTGGCGTGCGCAAGACCGTCCGGAACGAGTGCCATGCGAGCAAGGCTGACTACGGTACGTATTCCCTGGCTCTCGATCCCTACCAGGGGCTGGCCGAGTTCGAAGGTCAGGCGACCGAGATCGTGCCGTTGCAGATCAACGGCCGTGAGGGGCGCGAGGGGAAGCCAGGCATCGCGGGGATGTGTGAAGTCGCTCTCGAGGTCGGGGAGCACGCGCGTGCCCTGACCGCGGCGACGATGACACGGCCGGGCGATGATGCGAAGGCCTGCCCGGCCGCCCGGGACTTGGCGGCCAAGGTGGAACCTCTGTTGCCCGAGCAGCAATAGCCCGCTGGGCCGAGGTCCGGCACAAGCAGCGGCCCATCAGGACAGAATCTGTCCTGACCGGGGGCCAGCCCGTATCCGTGCGACCTTGTCACCTCGACATACCGCAAGCAGATCTCGACGATCTGGCCGAGCGTCTCGACCGCACCCGCTGGCCGGATCAGCTGCCCGGCGCCGGGTGGGACTACGGCGTCGACAAGGACTACCTGACCGACCTGGTCCGCTACTGGCGCACCGGTTACGACTGGCGCGTGCACGAGGCGAGGCTGAACGCGGTTCCGCAGTTCACCACGATGATCGACGGGCAGAACATCCACTTTCTGCACGCCCGCTCGCCGCACCCGGATGCGATCCCGCTGCTGCTCACGCACGGCTGGCCCAGCACGGTGCACGACTTCCTCGACATCCTCGGCCCGCTCACCGACGCGTTCCACGTGGTCGCGCCGTCCGTTCCGGGCTTCGCGTTCTCCGGGCCGACCCGCGAGCGCGGCTGGGGTGTCGACCGGGTGGCGCGCGCGTGGGCGGAGCTGATGCGCCGCCTGGGATACGAGCGCTACGGCGTGCAGGGCGGTGGCCGCGCTGTCGCCCGCGGAGCGTGATCGGGCCACGGCCAACCAGAAGTGGTGGTACCCGCATTCCGGTTACGCCACCCGGATCTCGACCCGGCCGCAGACCCTCGCCTACGCGCTCAACGACTCCCCGGCCGGTCAGCTCGCGTGGAACCTGGAGTGGTTCGTGGACTGGGACCCGACCCGGTCCGGCCGGACGCCGGTCGACCGCGACGCCATCCTCACGAACGTCACGATCTTCTGGCTGACCGGGACGGCCGGCTCGGCCGCCCGCCTGTACTTCGAGTCGGCCGCGCAGGCGTGGGGTGTGTGGCCCGAGCGGTCCCCGGTGCCGACCGCGGTGGCGAACTTCCTCGGCGACCGGGCCGTCCGCGGCCTCGCCGAACTGTCCAACCGGGTCACCCGTTGGTCGGAGTACCCGGTCGGGAGTTCAACGCCGTGTCCGATCCGTTGTCGCGCCGTCATGTCCAGAATGTGGGTTTTTCACAACCTGCTCACGCCGGTCCGGTACCGTGAACCTTCTAGTTGAAACTTCAACCAGGGGAGCGGCATGTACGACCGGTTCAGGGATGTGGCTGCGCTGATCGGCCGGATCGGGGTGGGTGTGGTCATGCTCGCCCACGGGCTGCAGAAGTGGGACATGGGTGTGGGCGGCGTGACGGACATGATGAGCGGCATCGGAGTTCCCCTGCCGACCGTGTCCGCGCTCTTCCTGATCTTCATCGAAACCGTCGGCGCGGTCGCTTTCATCGCGGGCATCGCGCTGCCGGCGCTGGGAGTGCTGCTCGCGGTCGACATGGTCGGCGCGATCTTCTTCGTCCACGTCGACAACGGACTGACCGGCCAGGGCGGCTACGAACTCGTGCTCGTCCTGGGCGCGGCGGCGCTCGCGCTCGGGTTCAACGGCGGGCGCTTCTCGCTGGACCACCTGCTTCTCGGCAGGCGGCGGGTGCGCAAGGCCGAGCTGGAAACCGCTTAGCCGAGCAGGTCGACCGTCGTGCGTTCGGCGTTGCGGCGGTCGTCCAGCCTGGCCGGATCGGGATTCGATACCTGCACCAGGTGGGCCCCTGCCGACAACGGGGTCAGCAGGCCGCCCAGGACTCCCTCCGGCACGGTCCACTCCACAGTGGACAGCACACGGGCGGCGGGCCCCAGTGAATCCGCTCGGGAGCGGGCTTCCGTCAGCACCTCGTCCACAGTGGACCCTGCCAGCGCGGGTGTGTCGCCGGAGATCGGTATCATGGGGGAGAAGTCGTCGCCGTAGGCGCGGGCCTCGTTCAGGTAGTCCAGCGCGCCCTCGACCGGTGTGGACAGTCCGCGCCCCATCGGGTCCAGTGCCACCACGGCCGTCGCCTCGGCGCCCTCGCCCGAACCGCCGGGCCCGACGAACGCCACCCGCGCGCCCGTGGCGGACGCCACGACGTCAGCCCCGCACCACCACGCGCCCAGCAGCACACCCGCGGTCTGCCAGTGCGCCGGCAGCACCACGGCCACCGGATCGCCCGGCTCCACGTCGAACTCCTCGACCAGCCAGTTCGCCGTCTTCGCGGCCCAGTTCGCGGTGGTCGCCACCGACAGCTCCACCCGGGTGCCCGCCGCGTCGTCGTAGTGGGTGATCAGCGGCTTCCCCGGCTGGGCGAGCAGGGGGCGGAACAGCGCGTCGGTCAGGCTCACGGACTCGATTGTGCCTGGTCACCGAATGGTCGCCGTGGGACGGGTACCCACTTCAAGGGAACGTGGCGGTATCGCCCGCCGCGCCCCCCTTTGCGCAACCGCCGCACCGGCCCGGGAATCAGTTCACACAGGTCACGCCCGCGGGTACGGCCCGCGACACCGCGCCGCCGCCGGACGCGCCACCGCCGGACGCGCCACCGCCGGACGCGCCGCCGCCGGAGGGGGCCCGCCCGGCCAGTCCGGCGAAGAACTGCCGCACCGCGACCGGGTCGACCTCGACGATGCTCTGCTGCCCGTCGGGGCTGCGGCCGTTGATCGTGATCACCGGGATCGTCGTGAACGTGACGTCGCCGGAGGCCAGGCCCTTCGCCCTGTCCGCGAACTGCAGCAGGTCGAAGTTCGCGTCCAGGACCAGCGACCGGTGCAGCGCGTCGGTCAGCTCGCCGAGCGTCCCCGGGTTCGTCAGGACCCCGGCCGAGAGCACCTTGTGCAGGGCGGACGACAGGAACGCCTGCTGCCGCACGATCCGGTCCAGGTCACCGTGCGGGAGGTTCTTCCGTTGGCGTACGAAGGACAGTGCCTCGCCGCCGGACACGGTCTGCACCCCGGCGGCGAAGTCGGCGCCGGAGTCCTTGTCCTCGGTCGCGTGGTTCAGGCACACCTGGACCCCGCCGAGCGCCTCGGTGATCAGGTAGAACCCGAGCAGGTTCACCTCGGCGTAGTGGTCGACCCGGACCTGCGTGAAGTCCTGCACCGCCTGCACCAGCGACTGCCGGCCGGCCTGGTCGGAATCCCGCTCGATCTCGGCCGGGTCGCGCTCGCCGTCGCGTCGCAGCTCGTTCACTCTGGCCTGCTTGGCCAGGCCGTACACCGAGTTGATCTTGCCTTGGCCGCCGCGGGGCACGTCGATCCAGGTGTCGCGCGGGATCGACAGCGCGTACGGTTTCGCGCCGTTCTTCGGGATCCGCACGACGATGATCGTGTCCGTGTTCACACCGCTGGTCTGCTCGGTGCGCAGTGTCTTGAGCACCGTCAGCGGCAGCGCGTTGCCCTGCATGTCGGTGCGCGCGTCCGCCCCGACCAGCAGGATGTCGTCGGCACCGTCGTCCGCGGGCGGCGCCGGCTTGTCGTCCGGCAGGTCGAGCGCGTCCGTCGTGTGCACGTTGCCCTGGACCTGGTGGTAGGTCGCCCACGCATACCCCGTCGCGACCAGCGCGGCGACCGACACGAGCGCCAGCAGGGCCTTCCCGGTCGCGCGCACCGGCCGTCGTCGGCGGCGCGGAGCCGCCGCGACTTCCGGCTCGTCCGCCGGAGGCTTCGGCCGCGGGTAGGGCGTCGGCTTGTCCTCGTCGTCCATCCCCGTGTCTCCCCCTCCTCAAGACCCCGGAGTCCCAGGTTAGGTGACTTCGGGCGTCAGTTCACGCACGGCACGTCCCCGGCCGTGATCGGCGGTGCGGCCGAGGTCGAGGTGACGGCCGAAGAGGTGGACGACGAGGTGGACGACGCCGACGAGGTGCTGCCTCGACGGGTTGACGTGGGTGGCGAACCGGTCGACGTCGGCGGCGCCGTGGTGGTGGAGGCGGACGTCTGCTGGCCGGGGTCGGCGGTGAGCTGGTCGACGAACGTGTGCACCGCCTGCGGGTCGACGCGCACCACGTCCGCGCCGCCGATGTTCGCGTTGCCGATCACCGGGATGGTGTGGAACTCGACGTTTCCGCCGTTCAGCCCGCGCATCTGCGCCGCGAACTCCGGCAGGTCCCAGTTGTCCGACAGCACGACCGACTTCTTGACCGCGTCGAGCACGTCGCCCAGCTTGCCAGGGTCGGTCAGGACCTCCCGGGACAGCACCTTGCGCGCGAGCCCGGACAGGAACGCCTGCTGCCGCGCGATGCGGCCGAGGTCACCGCCCTGCAGGTCGTAGCGCTGCCGGACGAACGCCAGCGCCTGCACGCCCTCGACGGTCTGCCGTCCGGCGGGGAGGTCGACGCCGGACCTGCGTTCGTGCACCGGCGCGTTCAGGCACACCTCGATGCCGCCCAGTGCCCTGGTGACCTCGTAGAAGCTCGCGAGGTTCACCTCGGCGTAGCGGTCGATCATGCCGGGCTTGCCGATGAACGTCTCCAGTGTGGAGATCAGGTTCTTCCGCCCGGCGACCTTGGCCTGCTCGTCGGCGTCGGCGAGGTCGCTGCCCTCCTGCTGCAGCTCCTTGAACCTGTCGTTGTAGGCGTAGACGAACGCGCCGTTGAGCTTGTGCTTGCCGAACCCACCGGACAGCTCGACCCACGAGTCGCGGGGGAACGAGATCGCCACCGCGTGGCGGCCGTCCTGCGGGATGTGCACGAGGATCATCGTGTCGGTCTGCTTCTCGCCGTCGGCGTCACCGGCGTGCAGCATGTCCAGCACCTCGCGCGGCAGCGGGTTGCCCTGGTTGTCGGTGCGGCTGTCCATACCGACCAGGAGGATGTCGACCGCGCCGTCCAGCGGCACCGCGTGCAGTTCCTCGTCGTCGAAGACGCCGGTGGTGGACAGCCCCGAGTTGGGGTCGCCGATGAACTGCCAGCCGTACCAGGTGATGGCCAGCACCACGGTCGACACCAGCGCCACGACCACCTTGCCACCGCGGCGCGCGAAAACGGCGATACGGTTGCGCCGCCGCCTGGGAGACGGGATGGGCGCCGCGGGCCACGCGACCTCGTCCGCGGCTTCCATGCGGGTGGTAAGCCCGTCGGTCACACTCGCTCCTCCCAGCCCCCGACCCGAGTGAACGTCTCCAGATTACTGTTCGGGTGAGTGAAGCGGCCGTGGGCCGGGTCTTGACGATCTTGAGGAGGACGAGGGGATGCGGGTCCTGGTGACGGGCGGTGCGGGTTTCATCGGCTCGCATTACGTCCGGCAGGCGCTGTCGGGGGCCTACCCGGCGCTCGCCGACGCCGAACTGGTGGTGCTCGACAAGCTCACCTACGCGGGCAACGAGGCCAATCTGGCGCCGGTCGCGGACTCGCCGCGGCTGCGTTTCGTGCGCGGGGACATCGCCGACGCCGAGGTGGTCACCGAGGTCATGAAGGGCGTCGACCTGGTCGTCCACTTCGCCGCGGAGTCCCATGTGGATCGTTCGATCCTCGGTTCGGCCGACTTCGTGGTGACCAACGTGCTCGGCACCCAGACGCTCCTGCAGGCCGCGCTCGAGGCCGGGGTGGGCAAGTTCGTGCACGTCTCGACCGACGAGGTGTACGGCTCGATCGAGAGCGGCTCGTGGTCGGAGGATCACGTGCTGGAGCCCAATTCGCCGTATTCGGCCTCGAAAGCGTCATCGGACCTGCTGGCCCGGTCCTTCTTCCGGACACACGAGCTGCCTGTTTGTGTGACGCGGTGCTCGAACAACTACGGTCCGTACCAGTTTCCGGAGAAGTTCATCCCGCTTTTCGTTACCAACTTGTTGGACGGGCACAACGTCCCGCTCTACGGCGACGGGTTGAACGTCCGTGACTGGCTGCACGTGGACGATCACTGTCACGGCATCCAGCTGGTGGCCGACGGCGGCCGTCCGGGGGAGATCTACAACATCGGCGGTGGCACCGAGTTGACCAACCGCGCGCTGACCGAGCGAATGCTGGCGGCGGTCGGGGCAGGCTGGGAGCGGGTCGAGCAGGTCGCCGACCGCAAGGGGCACGATCGGCGGTACTCGGTGGACATCACCAAGATCAGCTCGGAGCTCGGGTACGCGCCGAGGGTTTCCTTCGACGAGGGGCTGGCGGATACGGTGCGCTGGTACGCCGACAATCGCGCGTGGTGGGAGCCGTTGAAGGGTCGTGCCACGCTGGTGGGGAAGTGACGAATGCTCAGTGTGCTCGTGCCCGGCGGATCGGGTCAGCTCGGCGGTGACCTGTCCGCGCTGGCCTCGCCCGAGGTCCAGGTGGTCGCGCCGTCGTCGTCCGAACTGGACGTCACCAGCGCCGGTTCGGTGATCGCGGCGGTCAACGCACTGGCCGCGGCGGCCGCCGAGGCGGGCCGTCACCCGCTGGTGATCAACGCCGCCGCCTACACCGCGGTCGACGCGGCGGAGACCGACGAGCAACGAGCGTTCCGGGTCAACGCCGACGGTGCCCGGGTGCTCGCCGCGGCCTGCTCCTCACGCCGCGTCCCCTTGATCCACCTGTCGACGGACTACGTCTTCCCCGGCGACTCGACCCGCCCGTACGAGCCGGAAGACCCGTTGGGGCCGCGCAGCGCCTACGGCCGGACGAAGGCCGCGGGCGAGGACGCCGTGCTGGGATCAGGCGCGCAGGTGTGGGTCGTCCGCACGGCGTGGGTGTACGGCGCGAGCGGTACGAATTTCGTCGAGACGATGCGCCGCCTGGAATCCGAACGGGACACACTGTCCGTTGTGGACGATCAACGCGGCTCGCCGACGTGGTCCGCGGACCTGGCGGCCGGTCTGCTGAACCTGGCCCGGACGATCGCCGAGGGCCACCCCCCGCAGCGCCGGGTGCTGCACTGCACCAACGCGGGCGAAACAACGTGGTACGGCTTCGCCCGGGCGATCTTCGAGGAACTCGGAGCCGACCCGGATCGCGTAAAGCCCTGCACGACGGCCGAATTCCCCCGCCCCGCCCCGAGGCCCCCCTACTCGGTGCTGTCCAACGAGGCATGGACCAAGGCGGGCCTGACAGAGTTGCGCCCCTGGCGAGACGCCCTGCACACCTACCTGACCCCCACGCTCCCGGAGCGGCAAACACGCTGACGGGAGCGGCAAACACGCTGCCCGGAACGGCAAACACGCCGACGCCGGCGCCGTGTTTGCTCCTCCGGGCGCCGTGTTTGCCGCTCCCGCACACCCACCCCGCCACAAAACGCCCACCCGGCAACCCAAGCCGAACCAAGACGTACCCGGACCTCCCCCGCCCCGATCCCAAGCCGTCATTTGGTCGCTGCTCAGCGACTGAAACCCTCCGCGAGGAGGGGCGGGGGAGGTCGAACCCAACGCAACCACCTACCGGCCGCCAACGCGCCCAGCGGTCAGCGCCGAAGGCGCTTCCCCACCAGCCGAAGGCAGCGCGAGTTCGAAGATCAAGACTGTGAGCCAGGCCCGCACGCTTTGGTCCTTCAACTCGCGACCCGGCGCAGGGTGCGGGCCTCGCTCACAATGATCGAGACGGCCTCAGGCGACGGAACGACCACCCAGCAGGCTCGCTGACGCTCGCCGCTGCGCGCTCGCCGCCGCCGCGCGCTCACCGCCGAGACGCCAGCCGGTAAGCCTCCAGCGTGGCCTCAGCCGTCCGCCGCCACGTGAACCCTGCGGCGTGAGCACGTCGCTCACTGGACACCGAAGCCGACGGTGGCTCGGTCACCGCTGTCCGGAGTGCCGTGATCAGCGCATCCACATCGCCGTAGGGGGCGAGATGGGCGTACCCGCCCGCGATCTCCCGCAATGCCGGGATGTCCGAGCACACCACGGGCACGTCCGAGGCCAGCGCCTCCAGCGCCGGCAAGCCGAAACCCTCGTCGCGCGAAGGCAGAACCAGCGCCGTTGCACCGGCCATCACGTTGTGCAGGTCGCGTTCGGACAGATACCCGAGGCGCCGACTGCGAGGTGTGCCGGGAGCGGGGCCGGGGCCGGAGAACACCAGCGGCGGCAGGTCATCAGCCGCCGCGTGGGCTTTCAGCAGCCAGTCCATGCCCTTGCGCGGGCCCGCCGCTCCGACGAACAGCAGGTACCGCTCCGGCAACCCCAGCCGCTCGCGCATCGCGTCGTCGGGGGAGTGGCCGGTGAACCACGCCGCGTCCACGCCGAGCGGGGTGACCACGATCTTGTTCCGCTCGACGTCGAGCCGGGTGGCGACCGCGTCCGCGACCGCTTCCGTGGGGGTGCAGATCACGTCGGCCCGGATGGCGCTGCGTCGCACCAGCTCCGGCAACTCGCGGTCGCTGGGTGGCAGTTCCGACGGGGCGTCCAGGAAGGCCAGATCGTGGATGGTGAGCACGCCCGCGGCCCGCAGCGCGCCGGGCAGGACGAAGTTCGTGCCGTGCACCACGTCCGCCCGGCCCGCGAACAGTTCGATCGGCGGGAACGTCGAGCGCAGCCACGCCTTGCGCAGCATCCGCGCGGACACCGGCATGCCACGGGCCCGTGCGCCGTGCGGCAGCACGTACCGCAAGCGTCGCCAGCCGCGCAGCGTGAACGCGACAGCGCGCATGTCCACATCGGACATCGAGGCGAGCTCTTCGGCCAGTGACGCGGTGTAGCGCCCGACGCCGGTCCGGTCACCGAGCAGGGGCGTCCCGTCCAGCAGGACCCGAAGCGCTCGCTCAGCCACGACGGCGGGCGACCTTCCGCACCCGTCCGGCGACCCGCCGGGCCAGCTCCTTCGGGCCGCCGTCGGCGAGGTATTCCTTCACCAGAGCCAGATCCCGCCGCACCGCCTCGGCCCCGCGCGGCGGCTCCTCCACCGTCAGCTCGGCCGCGCCGACCAACCGGTCGGCGGCCGGGCGCGGGTCACGGCAGAACTCGACCAGCGGCGCCAGCGCGGTGGGCCAGGCGAACTGCTTCGCGACCACCTCGATGCGGTCACGGCAGCCCGCGGCGAACTCCTCGTCGTAGAGCACCTTCTCCAGGGCGTCGGCGAGCGCGTCCACGTCCTCGGCCGGTACCACGACACCCAGCTGCTCGTCGCGGACCAGGTCGGCGAACGCGTCACCGTCCGTGGTGACGATCGGCAGCCCCGCCCACAGGTAGTCCAGGACACGGGTGCGGAACGCGAAGGTCGTCTCCACGTGCTCGAAGTGGGTGGTGACACCGCAGTTCGCGTCGAGCAGCCAGTTCTGCCGCTCCCCGAACGGCACCCAGTGCTCGTTGAAGTACACGTGCTTGTCGGTCAGCCCCAGCCGGTCCGCGAGCCGGATCGTGCGCGCGCCGATGTCCATCTCGGCGACCTCGGGGTTCGGGTGCTTCATCCCGAGGAACACCAGCTTCACGTCCGGCCGCCGCTGCCGCAGCCGGTCGATCGCGTTGACCAGGCTCAACGGGTCGAACCAGCTGTAGACGCCACCCGCCCACAGCACGACGCGGTCGCCCGGATCGATGTCCAGCGTCGCCCGCAGCCCCGGCCCGGTCCGCGCCGGCGGTTCCGGCGACAGTCCGAACGGAACGACCGACAGCAGCGACTGCGTGGTCGGGTCGGCGTCGTAGAGCCGTGGCGACAGACGTCCCAGCGCGGCCAGGTGCCCCAGCCAGAACAACCGCTGCCGCTCCGAGGCGCACAGGAAGAAGTCGCCCCGCAGCAGCTGCGCGTCGAGCACCCGAGTGACCCCGGCGAGGTCGGCGGCGCGCCGGTCGTCGGGCGCGCTCTTGCCCTGCTCCAGCAGCTCCAGGTGCATCGGGTCGTACAGGTCGCAGACCACGATCTTGCTGGAATCCTGCGCCTTCAGCGCGGGCGCCATCTCCAGCACGTGGCCCTGCAGGATCACGATGTCCGCCCACGCCACCGGCTCGGTCAGGTCACGCTTGCGCGCGGCGCTGACCGGGAACGGCGCGGGCGGCGGCGCGGCCAGCGGGTTGACCGTGACCAGCCGGACGTCGTGCTCGGCGGACAGCACGGTGGCGATGTTCCACGCCCGGATCGCCGGGCCCGCCATCCGGTCGGTGATCGCGTCACCCGTGATGACCAGCACTTTCCGGCGCTGCCCGAACACCGCCTCGATGCCGAAGACCTCGGCCAGGATGTCGTGCGCGGCCAGGTACCGGGGCAGGGGGTAGGCCGGCTCCAGCGCCTTGCGCATGAGCGGGATCAGATCGGCGTCCGTGCGCACCCGCGCGGCCTGCTCGGCGGCGCGCGACTCGGCCAGCGACGGCAGCAGCTCGACGAACTGGTCGATCGCCAGCACCCCGGCCAGCGTGGTGCGCGGGACCTCGACCGGGGCGGTCTCCACCGCTCCGGCCTTGGCGAGGTCCAGCTGCGTCGCGTCCAGCTCGCCGCGCGCGGTCGCCCGGCGCACGCCCAGCGCCAGCGCGGCGGGCAGTACCTTCGCCAGCGTCTCGTCGGAAAGGTTCTTGTACAGCGCGGCGAGTGCGTTGCGCTCCAACAGGAACGTCTCGCGTCCGGTGTCCGGGGCGTCCACTTCGGACATCGTGCCGTGATGGCGGTGGTAGGTCACCGACTCCGGCACGTACCGCACGCGCCAGCCGCGCAGGTTCAGCCGCCAGCCCAGGTCGACGTCCTCGTAGAACATGAAGAAGCGCTCGTCGAACCCATCCAGGGCCTTGAACACGTCGGCCCGTACGAACATCGCCGAACCGGTGGCGAACAGCACGTCCTTGGCGACCTCGTGCTCGCCGGGCGCGAGGCCGGCGAGCGGACCGCCAGCGTGCCGCTTGTAGCCCATGCCGAACCAGGTCAGGCCCGCGTCCACGAAGTCGACGCCGGTGCCGTCCCAGTCGAGGACCTTGCTGGCCACGGCCGCGACGGCCGGCTCGGCACGCAGCACGTCGACCGCGGCTTTCGCCCACGCCGCGTCCGGGCGCGCGTCGTTGTTCAGGAACGCGAGCACGCTGCCCCGGGCGTGCCGGGCACCGAGGTTGCAGCCGCCCGCGAAGCCGGTGTTGGTGCCCGACTCGATCACGTGCGCGTCACCGGCGGCGGCCTTGATGCGGGCGACGTCGTCACCGCCCGAGGCGTTGTCGACCACCAGCACTTCGAGGTTCGGGTAGTCGAGATCCTCGCGCAGCGCGCGCAGGCAGGTGATCGTGTGTTCCGCGCCCCGGTAGTTCACCAAGATCACCGAGACCAGCGGCAGTGGTGCATCCCCCTGGACCAACGCCCGACCTCCGTACTCGCTCCTGTGCGGAGAGACTATCGGGAGGTCCAGGCCGTCCAGACCGCGCCTCGGCCGATCGTCGAGCGGCGCGTGATCGCGCGCCGGGCAGCGAGCGTGGACGGCAGCCGGGTGATGATCTCGGACAACACCCGGCACCGCAGGCCGACGCGGAAATTGGGCGCTTCGGGCGCGGCCCGCTTGAGCGGCAGAACGGCGGTGATCGCGGCGAACCGCGCCAGCTCGCGCGCCGCGGCCGTGGCCGGTGCGCAGCGCAGGAGCGTGAGCAGCCGGTTGCGCTCGTTCCAGCGGTGGAAGTTCGCCGAACCGGGCTCGGTGCTGGCGCCGTGGCGGTGCGTGACCCGCGCGGTGGGGACGGTGACGATGTCGTGCCCGGCCAGTCGCAGCCGCCACGCGGTGTCGGTGTCCTCGTAGTAGCAGAAGAAGCTGCCCGGAACACCGCCGATGTCGCGGAGGATCCGCGTGCGGATCAGTGCGGCGCCGCCGCAGAAGCCGAACACCGGGGTTTGCGTGCGGTCGTAGCCGTGGCCGTCCGCGGTGAGACCGACGCCGAGTGACTGGACCTGCCCGTCGGCGTACTCCAGGCGCGACGCGGCGGCCGCGGCGTCGCCGAGGTGGTCCTCCAGCTCGGCGAGCCAGTCCTCCGCCGGGGCGGCGTCGTCGTTGAGCCACACCGTGAACTCGGTGTCCACTGCGGACAGTGCGTGTTCCATCGCCCCGGCGTAACCGGTGTTGCGCGGCAGGCGCCGCACATCGGGGGAGCTGGGGTGGCGGGCCAGGATCGCGGCGGTGCCGTCGTCGGAGGCGTTGTCGATCACCAGCAGCCGGTGCGGCCGGGTCTGGGCGGCGAGGGCGTCCAGACAGGCGGTGATGTGCGCGCGACCGCGCCAGGTGACCACCACGACGGTGCTGCGGATCGGCACGCGGGAAGAATACGTGCCGTGCCCGAACTCGTGGTCATCGCCGAGCAACTGCTCGCGCCCGTCCCCGGCGGGACCGGCCGCTACACCGCCGAGCTGCTGCCCGCGCTGGTCGCGACCGCACCGCCCGGGTGGACGGTGTCGACCGTGACCGCGCGGCATCCTGCCGGGCTGCCCGGCGCGCGAATGCTGCCGTTGCCGCCGCGCGCGCTGATCGCCGCGTGGCAGCTGGGCCTGCCGTGGTGGCCCGGCGGGGACGCGGTGCACGCGCCGACGCCGCTGGCCCCGCCGCGGGTGCCGAAGGGACGGACCCTGTCGGTCACCGTGCACGACACCGTGCCGTGGACCCACCCGGAAACCCTGACGGCACGCGGAGTGCGCTGGCACCGGACGGTGATCGGGCGGGCAGCGAGCCGGGCGACGGGGCTCGTGGTGCCGACGCGGGCGGTCGCGGACGACCTGGTGGAGCGGGTGCGGCTGCGGGCGCCGGTGACGGTCGCCGCGCATGGCGTGGCGGAGGTGTTCACGCGCGACGACCTGCCCGATGTGGATGTGCCGCCGCGGTACGTGCTCGCCGTCGGGACGATCGAGCCGCGCAAGGGCATCGACGTGCTGATCGCGGCGATGGAGCGGGTCGGCGTCCCGCTGGTGCTGGCCGGGCAGCCGGGCTGGGGTGGTCTGGACCCCGTCGCGCTCGCCGGCGACCGCGTGGACGTGCGGGTTCTGGGGCGGTTGGACGACGTTTCGCTGGCGGCGGTGGTGCGGCGGGCATCCGTGCTCGCGGCGCCGAGCCGCGCGGAGGGGTTCGGGCTGCCGGTGCTGGAGGCGATGGCGGCCGGGGTGCCGGTGGTGCACTCGGACGCTCCGGCGCTGGCCGAGGTGGCGGGAGGCGCGGGCGTCCAGGTGCCGCGCGGGGACGCGGAGGCACTGGCAGCAGCGTTGAACGGCGTGCTGTCCGGTCCGGAACGGGCGGCTGACCTGGTGAGTCTCGGCCGTGCGCGAGCCGCGGAGTTCTCGTGGGAGCGGGCAGCGGAGGCCGTTTGGGCCGTTCACGAAGATGCCACTTCGTGAGTTCCCGACCACGGCGGTAGCGATCAGCCGTACCCTGCACGAGTGGGAAGAGGCGAACCCAGCGTCCTGATCGATGCCACGGCCGTGCCCGCGGACCGGGGTGGGGTCGGTCGATACGTGGACTCGCTGGTGGCCGCGCTGGACGACGACGGTGCGCCTGTCACGGTCGTCTGCCAGCCACGCGACTTCCGGCTGTTCGACCGGCTCGCGCCGCGCTCGCGGGTCGTCCCGGCGGTCCAGTCCACCGCGACCCGCACTGCGCGGCTGATCTGGGAACAGACCACGCTGCCGTCGCTGGCCCGGCGGCTGGGCGTGGACGTCGTGCACTCGCCCCACTACACGATGCCGCTGGCGGGGCCCGCCGCGTCGGTGGTGACCCTGCACGACGCGACGTTCTTCACCGACGCGGTGTTGCACTCGTCGGTGAAGGCGCGGTTCTTCCGCGGCTGGACGCGGACGGCGTTGAACCGGGCGACCCTGTGTGTGGTCCCGTCGAAGGCGACCGCCTCGGAGCTGACACGGGTGGCGCGGGCGAAGCAGTTGGAGATCATCGAGCACGGGGTCGACGTGGAGAGGTTCCACCCGCCGACACCGGAGGAGATCAAGGCGGCGCGGGCGGCGATCGGACTCGAGCAGACGCCGTACGTGGCTTTCCTCGGTGCGCTGGAGCCGCGCAAGAACGTGCCCGCGTTGATCCGGGGTTTCGTGAAGGCGGTCGAGCACCGGCCGGACCCGCCCGCACTGGTGCTGGCCGGTCAGCCGGGCTGGGACACGCAGGTGGAGAAGGCGCTGGCGGCGGCTCCGTTGCGGCTGCGGGTGATCCGAGCCGGGTACCTGCCGTTCGACACGCTGTCCGGTTTCCTCGGTGGGGCGGAGATGGTGGCCTACCCGAGCCTCGGTGAGGGTTTCGGCCTGCCGGTGCTGGAAGCGATGGCCTGCGGGGCCTGCGTGCTGACCACCCGGCGCCTGTCGTTGCCCGAGGTGGGTGGTGACGCGGTCGCCTACTGCGGCGTCGGGCCCGGCGACGTGGCCGCCGCGCTGAGCGAACTGCTGGACGACCCGGCCCGGCGCGCGTTCCTCGCCTCGGCCGCCCAGCGCCGCGCGAAGGAGTTCTCGTGGTCCACGAGCGCCGAGAAACATCGTGAGGCGTATGGCAAGGCGTGGCATCTGCACAAGCGGGAGCAATAGCCCGTTGGTCCGGTGGTTGTTGGACCCGTGGTTGTTGGACACTGTTCGGCCGGATGGGGTACAGTGGGTGGCTCGAGGCCCCCGTAGGGCCGAGAAGTGAGCCCGTGGTGCGTCCAGACGGTCGTGTCACGGGCTTTGCGCTGTCTAGACCTCGATCACATTCTGCACGACCGGCATGATCCTTCTGCGCCAGTCCCCGCCCGCGCCGTAGATGTGGCTGGTGACGGGAAGGCTGGCGATTCGACCGGCCAGCAGCAGCTTCAGAAGCTGCTTGCGAGCAGGGGCGAGTTGCGCGGGATCCACGACCGCGACGCAGATCGGATAGATCTGCGCCCGGGCTGACTCGTCGATGAAGGCGTGTAGCGACACGAGGTCATCCTGGACGAGGAGTACGCGCACGACCGCGCGCGGTAGCGACCTGCCGCGGCAGGTTCGGCGAGGGGGTCGCCTCGTTGCGCTGAGTGGTGGGGGCACAATGGCGCCGTGACCGAGCCGAGCCGTTACGGCGACGGGGTTGCCGTGGTTGTCGTGACGTACTTCCCCGGTGAGGACCTCGACCGCTTCCTCGACAGCCTGGAGAAGGCGACCTCCCGCGACGTGCAGGTGATCGTCGCCGACAATGACTCGACTGACGAAGCCCTTGACCGCGCCGAGGGGCGCGCGGGCGTGCAGGTTCTGCGGATCGGCGAAAACCTGGGCTACGGCGGTGGCGCCAATCGCGGCGTGGTGGAGCTCGACGATCGTTACGGGTGGATCGTCATCGCCAACCCGGACCTCGAATGGGAACCCGGCTCCCTCGACACCCTCCTCGACGCCGGGCAGCGCTGGCCCCGCGGCGGCGCGTTCGGGCCGCTCATCCGCGACCCCGACGGCACCGTCTACCCCTCCGCCCGCCTGCTGCCCTCCCTGGGCCGCGGCATGGGGCACGCCGTGTTCGGCAAGATCTGGCCCGCCAACCCGTGGACCCGCGCCTACCGTCAGGAACAGGGCGCCCCGATCGAACGCACGTCCGGCTGGCTGTCCGGTTCGTGCCAGCTCATCCGCCGCGCCGCCTGGGACTCCGTCGACGGCTTCGACACCCGCTACTTCATGTACTTCGAGGACGTCGACCTCGGCGACCGCATCGGGCGTGCCGGGTGGCACAACGTCTACATCCCCTCGGCGGCGGTCACGCACATCGGCGGCAAGGCGACCTCTCGTGCCCCGAAGAAGATGCTGGCAGCACACCATGAGAGCGCTTACCGTTACCTCGCCGACCGGCACCGGGGGCTCGCCTGGAAGCCCGTGCTGGCGGCGGTGAAGGCCGGACTGAAACTGCGGCTCAAGTTCGAGACGCGGGGCAAGTAGCGAGCTGCGACAAATCGAGCTGGGTGGTCATCCCGGAGCCAGCTCGCCGGTTCAGGGCGCGGGTCTGTGCGGCGTGCGTTGCCGCGCCCGCCTACAGCCCTTCCAGCCGGCGTGCGAAGTCGGAGTTTCCGTTCTGCGTCTTGGTCGTCGGGACGAGGCCGTCGACCTCTTCCTCGGTCTGCACCGGGGCCATCCCGACTCGCGTGTCGGGTTTGGCTTCCAGACTGCCCTGCACCGATTCGATCACCGACGCGGGCACCACGGCCGTCGTGTCCGGGTCGTCCTCGTCGATCTTGTCGACGACCGACCTCGGGATCTGCTGGGTGGTCGAGGCGTCCATCGGCGAAACCGCGGCGTCCGGTGTCACCACGAACGCACCCCGGGACTGTGCCCTGGCCAGCAGAGCATCCGCTCGATCGCGGGGGTCCATCCCCTAGGCCTCCCGACTCGACGTAAGGCCCTCTCCGAACGGGGCCCGGCGTGTGCTGTCTAGGGTAGGCCCTCCGGGCCGTCGCCGTCATTGTTTCCCGCGGCTTGTCGCCCGCCGGTGCGTGATAAAGGGAAGGATCTTCACGTGACCTCGGAACTGGACGTCGATGCCGTTGTGCTCGTGGGTGGCAAGGGCACCCGCCTGCGGCCGTTGACCCTGTCCGCCCCGAAACCGATGCTGCCCACCGCGGGCGTGCCGTTCCTGACCCACCTGCTGTCCCGCATCCGCGCCGCGGGCATCAGGCATGTGGTGCTCGGGACGTCCTACCGCGCCGAGGTGTTCGAGGAGCACTTCGGCGACGGCGCGTCGCTGGGGCTGGAACTCGAGTACGTCGTCGAGGACGAACCGCTGGACACCGGCGGCGCGATCCGCAACGTCGCCGACCGTCTGCGCGCCGACCACGCGGTCATCTTCAACGGCGACATCCTCTCCGGCGCCGACCTGCGCGCACTGGTCCAGACCCATCGGGACACGAACGCGGACGTCACCCTGCACCTGCAGCGCGTCGAGGACCCCAGCCGCTTCGGCTCGGTGCCCACCGACGCCGACGGGCGGGTCACCGCGTTCCTGGAGAAGACCCCCGACCCGCCGACCGACCAGATCAACGCCGGCTGCTACGTGTTCCGTCGCACGGTGCTGGAGGCCATCCCGGCAGGTCGCCGCGTATCGGTCGAGCGTGAGACGTTCCCCGGCCTCCTGGAGAACGGCGCGCACCTGCACGGGTTCGTCGACGCGTCCTACTGGCTCGACGTCGGCACCCCGGAGGCGTTCGTGCGCGGCAGCGCGGACCTGGTGCGCGGGCTCGCCCCGACCTCGGCCCTGCCCGGCCCGGCCGGCGAATCCCTCGTGCTGGAGGGCGCGGACGTGGCCGCGGACGCCACGGTCACCGGCGGATCGACCGTCGCCGCGGGGTCGCACGTGGCCTCCGGCGCGCGGATCGACGGGGCGGTGCTGTTCGACCGGGTGTCCGTGGCGGAGAATGCGGTCGTGGAGAACTCCGTGCTGGGCGTGGGCGCGCGCGTCGGCAAGGGTGCCGTGCTCAAGGGCGTGGTGCTCGGCGACGGCGCGACCGTCGGCGCCGGGTGCGAACTGCTCGACGGCGCCCGCGTGTGGCCGGACGCGACGCTGGCCGACGGATCGATCCGGTTCTCCAGCGACGCCTGATGCGGTATCGCCCGCCGTTCCCCCTCGACCTCGATGCGGTCCTCCGGCCGCACCGGCGGGGCAAGGGCGACCCGTGCCTGCGCGCGGACGAGACGGGCACCACGTGGCTGACCGGCAACACCCCGGACGGCCCGGGAACGCTGGCGCTGCGCCGGTTCTCCGACGGCGAGATCGAGGCTGCGGCGTGGGGGCCGGGCGCGGACCGGCTGCTCGACGGCGTGCCGGCGCTTCTCGGCGCCGAGGACGACGACAGCGAGTTCGTATCGCACCACGACCAGGTCGCCCAGGTGCGGCGCCGCATGCCGGGGCTGCGCCTCGGCTCGACCGGGCGGGTGTGGGACGCGCTGATCCCGGCGGTGCTGGAGCAGAAGGTCACCGGCTACGAGGCGCGACGGTCGTGGCGTGAACTGTGCCGGTGGTTCGGCGAGGAAGCGCCGGGCCCGGCGCCTGCCGGGACGCGGGTGCCGCCGTCACCGAAGGCGATCATGTCCATTCCGGACTGGACCTGGCACCGGGCCGGCGTGGACCTGAGCAGGCGCAAGGCGCTGATCCACTCGGCGCAGGTGGCGCACCGGCTGGAGCGGGCGGCGGGGATGCGCGGCGCGGAGGGCAGGGCGTTCCTGCGGAAGGTGCCGGGCATCGGGGTCTGGACCGCGTCGGAGATCGCGCAGCGCGCGTGGGGCGACCCGGACGCGGTCAGCTTCGGCGACTTCCACATCCCCGCGGTCGTCGGGTACGCGCTGCTGGGCGAGCCACTCGACGACGAGGGCCTGGCTGAGGTGCTGGCCCCCTATGCGCCGCAACGGCAACGCGCGGTGCGGTACCTGGAGGCGGCGGGATTCACCCGCCCCCGGTTCGGCCCGCGCTTCTCGCCCCGCGACTACCGCGCGATCTGACCCCGCCCGAACGCGGAACTCGCGCTCCGGAACGCCGAACTCGCGGCCCGCAGCGGGGGATTCGCGCGTGGGAGCGTGGGACTCGCTGGGTTACCGCGCGAGTCGTAGGGCGGCGCGCGCGATGGCCAGTGCCTCGTCGGCGGACAAGCCCAGAGCCCGCGTCACCGCGGCGTAGGTTTGCGCGGCCTCACGGGCGCGTGACAGGGACTCGTCGCCGGAGGAGGCCACGAACGAACCCGCCCGGCCGCGGGTCTCGATCAGGCCCGCCTCCTCCAGCTCCCGGTACGCGCGGGCGATCGTGTTGGGCGCGATCCCCAGCTCCTCCGCCAGGCCACGCACGGTCGGCAGCTTCGTGCCCACCGCGAGCGCGCCGGAGTTGATCCGCTCCGCCAGCCCCGACCGCACCTGCTCGAACGGCGGCACCGAGGACGAGGAATCGACCGGGACGATCATCCGCACGCCGCCGCGATCAGCTCGGTCAGGTCCTCCGAACCGGGCGGCAACGCGGTCAGCGGCCACCAGCGCAGGTCGTCCGACTCGTCGCTGCGCACCGGCTCCGACCCGTCCGGCGCGACCACCACGTACCGCACGTCGAAGTGCCGCGTCGGCACTCCGAGCGAGCACGTGATCGGGTGCACGTCGAGGTGCACGGGTTCCGCGGAGATCGTCAGCCCGCTCATCCCGGACTCCTCCGACGCCTCCCGCAGGGCTGCCTCCGACAGTGACACGTCGGAAACCTCGCAGTGCCCGCCCAGCTGCAGCCACCGCCCGACCCGCGGGTGCAGCGTCAGCAGCACGTGCGAACGCGACGCGTTCAGCACCACCGCCGACGCCGTGACGTGCCCGGCCTCGCACGACCGCAGGCAGGCGTCCTCCCGCGCGGCGAGAAAACCCAGGAACGCGTGCCGCAACGCCTCCTGCCCGGCCGTCCCCGGCTGCCACTTCTCCAGCGTCTCGACGACGTCCGAGTGCGGGCTCACAGCTCGATCAACCCCTCGGTCGAGGGTTCGCGCGGCGCGGCGGGCCCGGCCGGGTGCCCGATGGCGACCGCGCCCAGCGGCTGCCACGACGGCTCCAGCCCCAGCACCTCACGCACCAGGTCCGCGGCGAAGATCGTCGACCCGATCCAGCACGAGCCCAGCTCCTCGGCGGCCAGCGCCACCAGCAGCCCCTGCACCGCCGCGCCACCGGCGACGGTGAACATCGTCCGCTCGCAGTCGTTGCGCCGCTCGTCGCGGTACGTGTGCGCGCCTTCGGGCACCAGGAACGGGATCACGACCTCGGGCGCGTCGAACAGGATGTCGCCGCGCGCGGTCCGCTTCGCGATCTGCTCCTCGGTGAACGCGTCGCCGGAGAGGTCGGCCCGCCACGCCTCGCGCATCGCCTCCAGCAGCTTCGTCCGCAGCCCGCGGTCACGCAGCCACACGAACCGCACCGGATGCGTGTGGTGCGGCGCGGGCGCGGTCAGTGCCGCGCCGATCGCCCGGCGCAACGCATCGGGATCGACCGGCTCGCCGGTGAACGAGCGCACCGACCGGCGGGCGGGCACGGCCTCGCGGCGCCCCCGCGCGATCGCCTCACGCGTGCCCATCGAGAACATGTCCTCTTCGGAGGGCCGCACCAGCTTCCGCGCCGTCGACCCGTCGTCGTCGAGCCGCAGACCGCGCACCACCGCGACCGGCGTCGCGGTCAGCTTGCCCTTGACCAGGTCCGCGGCCGCCGCGACCTCGTCGGCCACCGCGATTTCGGTGACCTGCAGCTCGTTGCCCTGTGCGTCGACCTCGCCCTCGTAGGAGTGCAGCACCCGCAGCCCGCTGGAGCCGATCGCGTTGTCGGTCTGCCCGACCCGCCACGCGCGCCCCATGGTGTCGGTGATGACGACCGCGATCTCGACGCCGAGCCGCTCCCGCAGGCCGTTGCGCAGCGCCAGCGCGGAGGCGTCCGGATCGCTGGGCAGCAACGCGATCTCGTCACCGGCCACATTGGACGCGTCCACGCCGGAGGCGGCCTGCACGACGCCGATCCGGTTCTGCGTGATCAGGGTCCGGTTGAACCGGGCCAGCACCCGCACCGACTCCTGCTCGACCAGCTCACGGCGGGTCGCGTCGCGTTCCTCCGGATCGGTGGGCACGCGCACCAGCCGTCCCTCGATCTTCGAGACGACCTTGCTGGTCACGACCAGGATGTCGCCGGAGCGCAGCCACTTCGCGGCGGTCGCGATCGCGCCGGTCAGGTCGTCACCGGGCCGGAACTCGGGCAGGCCCTCGACCGGGAGGATCTCCAGCCGACGGGTGGAATGGTCACTCAACGTCGGCTCCCGCGAGTTCCAGCGCCGCCCGCGCCATGGCGGCCGTGGCGTCCACATCGGACATCAGCAGCGGGATGGCCCGCACGGCGACACCGGGCACGTGCACCGTCTCGCCCTCGGCGACCAGCCAGCCGTCGAGCAGCCCGTCCTCGGAGGTCTGCCGCGATCCGTAGTGGATGCCGACGGCCTCCGCCGACGTCTCCACCCCGATCGCGGCCAGGCACGCGTCGGCCATGCCGCGCACCGGCTTGCCGCTGATGATCGGTGACACACCGACCACCCCGGCCTCGGTCTTCCGCAGCGCTTCCTTCACGCCGGGCACGGACAGCACGGTGCCGACCGAGACGACCGGGTTGGACGGTGCGAACAGGACGGCGTCGGCCTCCGCGATCGCGTCCAGCACACCCGGCGCGGGCTTGGCCTCCTCGACGCCGACCGGGACGATCGAGTGCGCCTCGGGCTGGGAGCGGTACCGCACCCACCACTCCTGGAAGTGGATCGCCTTGCGGTTGCCCACGTCGTCCGGATCGTCGATCACGACGTGCGTCTCGACGCGGTCGTCGCTCATCGGCAACAGCCGCACGCCCGGCTTCCACCGGTCGCACAACGCCTCGGTGACCGCGGACAGCGGGTAGCCCGCGCGCAGCATCCTCGTGCGGATCAGGTGGGTGGCGATGTCCTTGTCGCCGAGCCCGAACCAGGTCGGCTCGGCGCCGTAGGCCGCCAGCTCCTCCTTGACCGCCCACGTCTCGCCCTGGTGACCCCAGCCGCGCTCGGTGTCGATGCCACCGCCGAGCGTGTACATGCAGGTGTCCAGGTCCGGGCTGATGCGCAGGCCGTGCATCCACACGTCGTCGCCGGTGTTGACCAGCGCCGTGACCTCGTGCGGCGATTCCCCAGGGCCGATCGGGGGCAGGCCCAGCGCGGCTTTGACTCCGAGCAGGAAGCGGGCGCCGCCCACCCCGCCGACAACTACGACAACCTTCACAGCGGCCGATCCTCGCACGCCCGGGGTCCGGGAACCCAGTAGCGGTACCTGTGGTGTCCGGTGAAGCCGAGCCGGTCGTAGAACGCCAGCGCGCCGTCGTTGTCGACGGCGACCTGGAGCGCGCAGCGGGTGGCCCCGCGTTCGGCTGCCCACGGCCCGCACGCGGCCATCAACGCCGAGGCCAGACCACGGCGCCGGTACTCCGGCCGGACGGCCAGCCGGGCGATGTGCAGGACGTCGCCGACCACCGCGGCGCGCACCGCGCCGGCCGTGACACCCATCACGTCGGCGGTCACGTAGCCGATTTCGCCGGTGGTGAGCACGTGCCGCTCGGCCTCGGTGGGCGCGGACCGTCCGACGGTCAGCTCCCACCAGCCCGCTGTCGGCGTCGCGAGCACGGAGATTCCCTCGGCGCCCTCGCCGAGCGGTCCGGTGAGCACCGACACGACGTGCCCGGCCGCGTGTGCGCTGTTGGGCACCCAGCCCGCCGACCCGATCGCGCGCTCGTTTTCGCTGCCGTCCACGACCTGCACCACGGGCGGGATTCCCTGGGCGTGGGCGAAGTCACACACGTCTCGTAAGGCGTGCTCCACCGGCACTCCAGGGTCCCCGACGGCCAGCGCGCTGTTGGCCCGTCCGGTGAATCCGCCGGCGGCGCGAAGCCGCCAGTCACCGATCTTGTCCTCGGTCACCGCCGGCCAGGCGTCGGCACAGCGCAGTTCGAGCGTTTCGAAGGCGTCCACGGTTCACATTGTGCTCGCCGATCCTGCGATTAAGGGTGGCCTTACTTTGGAAGGTTCCGACGTCGGCGCGTAATGTCCAGAGTCGGTAGTGGATTCCGTTGGATTACGCAGACCTAGCAGGAGACCGCAGTGACGTACGTGATCGCCGAGCCCTGCGTCGACGTGCTCGACAAGGCGTGCATCGACGAGTGCCCTGTCGACTGCATCTACGAGGGCGACCGCATGCTCTACATCCACCCCGACGAGTGCGTGGACTGCGGCGCGTGTGAACCGGTGTGCCCGGTCGAGGCGATCTACTACGAGGACGACGTGCCGGACGAGTGGGCGCAGTACACGAAGGCCAACGTCGACTTCTTCGACAGCCTTGGCTCGCCCGGTGGCGCCTCCAAGGTCGGCAAGACCAGCAACGATCCGCAGTGGGTCAAGGACCTGCCTCCGCAGGGCGAATGAAACGCGGCGGCACCGGACTGCCCGACTTTCCGTGGGACTCGCTCGCCGAGCCCACGGCGCGGGCGAAGTCACACCCAGGCGGGCTCGTCGACCTGTCGGTCGGCACTCCGGTCGATCCGGTCCCCGGCTCGATCCGGGCCGCGCTGGCGTCGGTCTCGGAAATCCCCGGGTACCCGACCACGCACGGCACGCCGGAGCTGCGCGCGGCCGCGGTCGAAGCTCTGAACCGCAGGCACGGGATCGCCGGGGTCGACCCAGCGGCCGTCCTGCCCACCATCGGTTCGAAGGAGCTCGTCGCCTGGCTCCCGCGCCTGCTCGGCGCCGAGCCGGGCGACACCGTGGCCATCCCCGAACTGGCGTACCCGACGTACGAGGTCGGCGCGCTGCTGGCCGGCGCCTCGGTGGTGCGCGGCGATGACCCGCGTGGTCTCGCCGAACCGCCCGCGGTGCTGTGGCTGAATTCGCCGTCCAACCCGACCGGTCGTGTGCTGGGTGCCGAGGCGCTGCGCGGGATCGTCGAGTGGGCGCGCGAGCGGGACGTGCTGGTCGTGTCCGACGAGTGCTATCTCGCGCTCGGATGGGACGCCGATCCGGTGTCGATCCTGCACCCCTCGGTGTGCGGTGGGCGGCTCGACAACCTGCTGGCCGTGCACTCGCTGTCCAAGTCGGCGAACCTGGCCAGCTACCGCGCCGGTTTCGTCACCGGTGACCCGGAGCTGGTCGCGGGTCTGCTGGCGGTGCGCAAGCACGCCGGCATGATCGTTCCGCGCCCGGTGCAGGAGGCGATGACGGCCGCGCTGACCGACGACGACGCGCTGGCGCTGCAGCGCGAGCGGTACGCGCGCCGTCGGCTGGTGCTGCAGAAGGCATTGCAGGACAACGGTTTCCGGATCGACCACTCGGAGGCCGGGCTGTACCTGTGGGCCACCCGCGGTGAGGACGCCTGGCAGACCGTCGCGTGGCTGTCCGAGCGCGGCATCCTCGTCGCGCCCGGCACGTTCTACGGCCCACGTGGCGGCGAACACGTGCGAGTGGCCCTCACGGCGACCGACGAACGGATCGAAGCGGCTGCCGAGCGCCTGAGCTAGCGGGGTCACCGGTCCTCCATGACCGGTCTTCGCGTCAGTAGTCGCGGCCGGTGAAGCCCCGGTAGACGAACCGGGTGAGCGCGTCGATCGCGTCCTCCTCGGCGAGGTCGACGAGGCCGTCGTGCCACATCTGCACGAAGTTGTCGATCAGCGCGCTCATCATCGCGACGCTCGCCGCCGGCGGGCCGGGAAGCTCGAACCCGGCCTTGGTCACGTAGTCGACGTGGCCGGTGATCTCCTCGCTCTGCGCCCGGCTGAACTCGCCCAGCGTGCGGGCGAAGTCCTCGTTCACCAGCGCCGCCTGACGCAGCGCGCGCATCGTCGCCGTGTGCTCGCGGTGGAACGACCAGAACGCCCTGATGTGGAAGCGGATCGCGGCGGGGTCGCTGAAGTCCGGGCTGTGTTCGGCCTTCCGCGCGTCGTCGTCGCCCGCCGACTCCAGATCACCCAGCAGCGATTCGAGCAGCTCTTCCTTGCTCGCGAAGTGGTTGTAGAACGAGCCGGCCGCACGGCCCGCTTCCGCGGTGATGTCGGTGATCTTCGTGTTCAGGTAGCCGCGCGTGGCGAACAGCCGCTGGGCGGCGGCCTTCAACGCGGTCTCGGTCTCCGCCGCCTTCTCCTTGCGCTTCACGGCACCTCCTTGACGGGAACGCTAGCAAGCGTCAGGGTGATCGGCGCCGTGTCGGCCGCGAACCCACCGCTACCCCCAACCCTGCTGGTGGCGCTGCCAGCGTGTGGCACGCGACCCTGACAGCTGTCAGATTGTCCGGCACGTCGTACCCGTAGTTCGAGCCAGGGCTCCACCAGGGGCGGTGGAGCCCTGGCGTCCGGTCAGCCGACCGGAAGCAGGTTCGTCGCTGGCGGGATGACCCTGGTGAGGTCCGGCAACAGATCGGACAGCCCCTCGTCCCGGGTGACACAGCTCCCGCGGTACTGCTGGTTGTTCTGCCCCGTCACCCCCATCGCCTCGTCGGCGAAGTAGATGATCTGGGCGGACACCTGGTCGGAGTTCTGGTGCAGATTGATGTTGTGTCCGGCGTCCGGAATCACCGCGGTCCGCAGGCAGGCCTGCGGACCGAAACCCGGTGCTTCATAGGCCGTCTGGTTTGCCGCCGCCGCCTCGAGTTCCTGCGGCGTCGCCTGCTGGGACGCCTCGTTCGCACACTCCTTGTCGCCGGCTCCGCAGAAGAACGAGTCGTGCTCGCCGTTGATGATGAAGTTCGGGATCTTGATGTTCTTGTGCGTGCCGTCGTAGTCCCGCGGCAGGAAGAGTCCCAGCTCCGTCGCGGTGACCGGGCTCTGCAACTGCTCGTCGAGGGTGAGCAGCGCCGGATCCGTGTTCGGCTTGTAGAAGAACGGCGAGTTCGCGCGTGCTCCCGGGCGGAACGACAGGTACCCGGGGTCGAACTTCCAGGACGCGTGGGGGAAGTTGGGTTGCAGTGCGGCCGGGATCAACCCCGAGAACAGCAGTCCCCCCTGATCGAGTTTGAAGCGGTTGCCGTAGCCCGTGCCGATCACCATGTCGGCGTCGTTGTGCTTCGCCGTTTCGAGCCAGGAGGTGATCGTGCCGTAGGAGTGCCCGACCAGTCCGACGTGGCCGAACTTCGTCCCGCCGATTTCCCCGCCGCGGAGCTTGGTGATCAGCTGGTGCACGGTCTCCGCGTTGGTGTCCGGCGTGACGAGCGCGCTCAACGGATGCCCACTGCGCCCCTCGCCGATCCGGTCGATGTTCAGTGTCGCGTAGCCGTGGTCGACCAGGTCGTTGACCACGGAGTACTTCTCGGGCTGGTACGGCGAATCCCAGTACCAGGTGCCGTAGGTGATCCCGTGCACCAGTACCAGCACCGCGGGCGCCTTGCCTGCTCGCGCGTCCCGATAGGTCTTCTCGCTCATGCAAAGTTCGCTGTAGACCGAACTCGGCACCGAGGGTTGATCGAGCGTGTACCCACCGAGGCCCGGTAGTGAACTGCCGGCGGAAATGTTGACGAGTGGAATGTCGACCGGAACGTTGCCGGTGAACGGGCACACCTTTCCCCGCGCGACGGTGGGTGTGCCGAAGTTGCGGGTGTCGGTCTGTCCCGTCGAGCCCACGGGGTTCTGAAGCACACTCAACGGAAGCTCCGGCAACCCGTTTTCCAGGAGCGGCAGCCCGGACAACGCAGGGGAAGCGCCGAGCAGGCCGTCGGCTCCGTCCAGATCGTCGGCAGAAGCCGGGCCTGTCGACAGCGACGTCACCGCGGCCGCTGCGGCGGCGAAGGTGACCAACTGGCGTACGGCTGCTTTCATCACATCAGTCCTTCCGAGGGGAACCAGCGGCCAGAACCGCGCCGAGAGCGCCCACCGACTGAGTCGGCACGCGCGGCGGCGAAGGCCCGGATGCGGAGTGCGCCGACTGTAGCGAAGTGGATCACTTCGTCGGGGGCCCGGCCTCGGTCCTGGGCCGACGGCGATTGCCCGCCGACAGTCTGCCGCCGGAGACGCGTGCCCGGACAGTCCCGCCGCGATTGTGGCGATGTCCGACCCCCGACACCGGTCCCGCTCGCCGGCGGGCTCGTGTCATCCATTGCTCTTGACAGCGAACGCCGACAAGAGCAAACTTGAATCAAAATTCAGTGAATGGAGATTCAAAATGGACGTGCTGATCGCGGGAGCCGGCCCGACCGGGCTGACGCTGGCCATCGACCTCGCCCGCCGCGGCGTCGACGTCCGGATCGTCGACAAAGCGACCGAGTTCTTCCCCGGTTCGCGGGGTGACGGGCTGCAGCCCCGGACCATGGAGGTGTTCGACGACCTGGGCGTGATCGACGCCGTGCTGGCCGCCAGCCGCGAGGCGCCGGCGCTCCACGCGTACATGGACGGGAAGTTCGTGATGGAGCGCGTGATGTTCGAACGGCGCGAGCCGATGCCCGACGTGCCGTATCCGAACGCGCGGATGCTGGGGCAGGCGCAGACCGAGGGCATCCTGCGGGACCGGCTGGCCGAGTTCGGGGTGCGGGTCGAGCTGGGCGCGGGCCTGACCGGGTTCACGCAGGACGAGGGCGGGGTCACCGCGCAGCTGTCCACGGGTGAGACGGTGCGGGCGGACTACCTGGTCGGTGCCGACGGTGGGCGCAGTTTCGTGCGCAAGGCGCTCGGTATCGAGTTCGAGGGGGTGACGGACGAGTCGATCCGCATGTTGCTGGGCGATGTCGCGGCCGACCTCGATCCGGAGTTCGGGTACTGGTTCTCGAATTCGGCGAACCCGATGCGCGGGATCATGATGAGCCCGCTGCCGGGGATCGGGCTGTTCCAGTTCGGGGCGCCGCTGGGGGAGGAGGACGTCGAGCCGACCGTGGCGACGCTTCAGTCCAAACTGGACGCGCTCGACGCCGGGGTGCGACTGCGGGAGATGACGTGGTCGACGGTGTGGCGGCCGAACGTGCGGCTGGCGAAGCGTTTCCGGGACGGCCGGGTGTTCCTCGCGGGCGACGCGGCGCACGTCCACCCGCCGACCGGCGGGCAGGGCCTCAACACGGGGGTGCAGGACGCGTACAACCTGGGCTGGAAGCTCGCCGACGGCTCACCGGAGCTGTTGGACAGCTACGAAATCGAGCGACGCGCGGTGGCCGCCCACGTGCTGGGGTTGTCGTCGGAGCTGATGCGGAAGTACACGGAGGGCGATGAGAGCGCCCACGAGCGCGGCGAGGACACCCAGCAGCTGGACATCAGCTACCGGACCACCGATTCACCGGGCCTCGCGGTGGGCGACCGTGCACCCGACGCCCCGCTCGTGGGCGCGGACGGCAAGGCGGTGCGGCTGTTCGACCTGTTCCGCGGCCCCCACGCGACAACGCTGCTGTTCGACGGCTCGGTGTCCACGCAGCCGCACACGTACACGGTGCTGCGCTCGGGAGAGACCTCGGCGGGCAATTCCGTGACCGACGTGGAGGGACACGCCTTCAAAGCCTACGAAGCGGTGCGGGTGACGGTGCGGCCGGACGGGTACGTGGGCGCCCTGAGCCGATAGCGGACGGCGGGTCAGATCCGGACGACAACGGGGTTCAGTACCCGGATAAGCAGGCCGGTGCCGGCTGTGCGGAAGTTCTCCCTCGACGCTGTGAGGTTGTCATCGCGGTTGAGTGCGGACCAATCAAGGCGCCAGCCGGCGGCTGCCGCGAGTTGGCGAAGGAACGCGCGTTGGGTGCGACCGTTGCCCTCGCGAAAGGGATGGCGGGCGTTGATCTCGCCGTAGTAGTGGGCCAACCGCTCCACGAACTTCTCGCGGTTGAGGCCGACCAGCCAGCGGTCCTGCTCGAGTTGAGCGAGAATTGCCGAAATCTCGTCATCGACGAATTGCCATGCGCAGAAAGTCGATTGTTCCTTCGAGATGTTGACCGTTCGTGTTCGGCTCGCCCATTCATACACGTCCTGGAACAGGAGTCTGGAGACGCCTGCCGTCCGGCGTGGCGTAGGGGTCTTTCACTGTTGCGAGGCCCTGCGCAACTCTTCCGCAATCGCATCTTCGGCTGAAAGTGTACCGCTCGCCACCGAACGCAATCGGGATTGCCAGTCGTCGTCCAGTTCGATGCCTTCCATGGCGGCGCTTGCTGCCGCCTGGGAAACGGCGATATCGGGGTCCGATCGCTGACGCGAGTAGAAGTGTTGCATGTTTTCGAGCCTGATCGGCTCTGACGACTTCTCGTCATCGGCGAGCAAACCCCGGGCTATACGCCACGGCCTTTCCATGTGCGTCATCTTCGAAAGTGCCTCGGCCGAGAAATGGGAGTACTTGGACAGAACCCAGTCGACAGTCTCACGTTCACCGCTCGACAGGTGATCCGGATCGCCGTCGGGCCACTCGTTCACGGCGCGGCGGCGCCGGTGCTTCTCGTACAGAGAACGGGTGACCGGGCCCTGCGGCCAAGCCTCGATGGTGTCGGCGAACAATGGCTCGGAATGGAACACCAGGTGCCAAGCCTGCGCGTAGTACACCAGCTTCTGAAGTTTCATGGTCGTGATCTGGCCAGTCTGGGAGAGCAGAGCGGCGGCCACGTCATTCACTTCGGCCACGCTGGTGCACCTCCCCGTTCTCGACCGGTTGTCACCGTCAAGTTTACCGGCCGCGACGAAAGTACGCGGTTCGTTCCAGCACATCGACCCCGGTCAACCGCAGAGCTTCGCCACCGCCGCGTGCACGTTCGAGAGAGCGCTCGGCCACACTTCGCGGGCCGAGGCGCGGCGGCCCAGTTCGCGTTCGGCGATGCGGCCCGCGATGAAAGCCACGGCGGGCTCGTCGGCCGTGTCCAGCAGGTCGCGCATGCGGGTGGCGGCGACCACCGCGTCCTGGTGGTCGCCCAGCACGTCCTGCAGTCGCTTCGTCGCCTTGATCAGGGGCTTCACCTGTGCCATCTGCTTCTTCCGCGCGGCCTGCTTCGCCGTCTCGGCGGCGTAGCGCAAGCGTTTGCCGTAGATCCGCAGCTCGTGCAGCTCGTCGTCCGGCGGGTCGGTGGGCAGCGCGGCCACGGCCTTCGTCAGCTTGCGGTACGGCTTGCGGATCACGGCGCCGACGTCGAGCGGCTGGGGCCGGGAACCGTTGCCCTGGACCAGGTGCAGCTCCGTGAGCACCAGCCGCGCCGTCGAGCGCAACAGCGCGGTGTAGCGGGCGCTGCCCAGAACCCGGTTGAGGCGGCGCTTCGCCTTGGCGCGCTCGGCGACGAAGATCCGGATCAGGCGCGCCGCGGCGGGCTGGTCGGCCGCGTCGAACGACGCCACCGTCGACCGCAGGTGCCCGATCAGCACGTCGTGATCACGCACCTCGCCCAGCGCCGCGGCGAGCCACTTCAGCTCGGCCCGCACGTCGTCGCCCGCGGGCCCCAGCAGTTTCAGCACACTGCGGAGCCGCCGGACCGCGACCCGCATCTGGTGCAGATCCTCCGGATCGGCCCCGGATCGCGTGCCCGCCTCGTGGTCGAGCATCTCGCGCAACTGGCCGTCGATCCGTGCCCGGAGCACGGCCTCCGGCGTATCTCGCGGCCCGACGGCCGGAGGCGCCTCGGACAGCCCGAGATCGCCCACGGTCAGGACACGGGAAGACAGCGTCGCGGTGCTCACCAGGTGAATGATAGGTGAACGAGATCCGCGTCCCGTCAGTTCGCGTGCAGCATCTCGTTCAGCTCGATGCCGGAACCCGCGCGCTGCACGGCCTCGACGGCGCCGGTCTCGGAGTTGCGCCGGAACAGCGCCCCGGAAATCCCGGACAGCTCGCGGGCCTTGACGATCTTGCCCTCGACCACGACCTTCGTGCCCGCCGTGACGTACAACCCGGCCTCGACCACCGAATCGTCCCCGAGCGAGATGCCGACCCCGCCGTTCGCGCCGATCAGGCAGCGCTCGCCGAGCGAGATGACCTCCTTGCCGCCACCGGAGAGGGTGCCCATGATCGACGCGCCGCCACCGACGTCGGTGCCGTCGCCCACGACCACACCCGCCGAGATGCGGCCCTCGACCATCGACGCGCCGAGCGTGCCCGCGTTGAAGTTCACGAAGCCCTCGTGCATGACCGTGGTGCCGCTCGCCAGGTGCGCGCCGAGGCGCACGCGGTCGGCGTCGCCGATACGCACACCGGTGGGCGTGACGTAGTCCACCATGCGCGGGAACTTGTCGACGCTGTACACGGTGACCGCGCCACGCGCCCGCAGGCGGAGGCGGGTCTGCTCGAAGCCCTCGACCGGGCACGGGCCGTGGTTGGTCCACACGACGTTGGACAGCAGACCGAACATGCCGTCCAGGTTCTGGCCGTGCGGCTGCACCAGACGGTGCGACAGCAGGTGCAGGCGCAGGTACAGGTCGTGCGCGTCGGCGGGGGCCTGCGCGAGCGTGCCGATCGTGGTGCGCACCGCGACCACCTCGACACCCCGTGCCTCGTCCGGACCGAGCAGTGCGGCGGCGGCTTCGCCGAGGACCTCGACGGCCTGCTCGCGCGTCAGCCGTTCGGTGCCGCTGGTGGCGGGCTCGCCGAGCTTGGGCTGCGGGAACCAGGTGTCCAGCACGGTCCCGTCGGTGGTGACGGTGGCCAGGCCGATGCCGTGCGCGCCGGTGGTCTCGGGGTTCGGGGTCTGCTCGCTCACGGCCCCAACCGTAACTCAGCTCGCGACGAGCTGGGTGTCCACCAGGTGTTTGATGGATCGCAGGCTGTCCGCGATCGTGGTCAGCGCCGCGGTGCACGGATCACCCGGTTCGGCGACGGTGTCGCAGCGGTTGTCGCGGTACGCGCCGATGCCCTTGTCCAGGTCACCGGACAGGGCGACCAGGTCCGGGTGCTTGGTGCCCGCCTGCTCACGCACCACACCCGGCGTGCTGCCCAGTTCGGTGACGTACTTGCCGCAGCCGCGCGGCGTCGAACCGGCCGGTTCGCGGAAGCACGGATCCGCGGTCAGGGCGTTGAGCTTGATCGACAGGGCGTAGGGCGTGTCGGCCTGACCGCCGCCGCCCTTCGGGGTCGGGCCGGCCTCGTTCGAGCATCCGGCCAGCACGAGTGCCAGCGCCCCGAGGGCGAGGAGTGGCTTCCACGTGCGCATCCGCCCACCGTACGACACCGCCTAGAGTCGGCACATGACCACTCTCGACCTGCACGCCGACCCGGTCGACCTGACCGCCGCGCTGGTGGACATCCAGAGCGTCTCCGGAAACGAGGGAGCGATCGCCGACGCCGTCCAAGCGGCGCTGCGAGGGCAGGCCGGGCACCTCGAGGTGGTGCGCAACGGCGACGCGGTGCTGGCCCGCACGAACCTCGGGCGGCCCTCCCGGGTGGTGCTCGCCGGTCACCTGGACACGGTGCCGGTCAACGAGAACCTGCCGGTGCGCCGCGAGGGTTCCGGTGACGACGAGGTGCTGCACGGGCTCGGCACGGTCGACATGAAAGGCGGTGACGCGGTGTTCCTGCACCTCGCGGCCACCGTCGCCGAGCCGCGTCACGACGTGACGTTCGTCTTCTACGACTGCGAGGAGGTCGAGGCCGTCCGCAACGGTCTCGGCCGGATCGAGCGGGAGATGCCGGACTGGCTCGCGGGTGATCTGGCGATCGTCGGCGAACCGTCGAACGCCGTGATCGAGGCGGGTTGCCAGGGCACGATGCGGGTCGAGCTGCGGCTGGGCGGGAAGCGCGCGCACACCGCGCGGGCGTGGATGGGCGTCAACGCGATCCACGCGCTCGGCGAGCCGCTGCGGCGGCTGGAGGCATACCAGGCGCGGGTCGTCGACATCGACGGACTGACCTATCGCGAGGGCCTGCAGGCGGTGCGGGTCTCCGGCGGCGTGGCGGGCAATGTCGTCCCGGACGAGGCGGTGCTCGCGGTCAACTTCCGGTTCGCCCCGGACCGCGGCGCCGAAGAGGCCGAAAAACACGTGCGCGAGGTGTTCGACGGCTATGACCTGTCCGTTGTGGACCTTTCACCGGCCGCGCTGCCCGGGCTGACCGCGCCGGCGACGGCCGAACTGGTCCGGGCGGCGGGCGGCACGGCGGCCGCGAAGCTGGGGTGGACGGACGTCGCGCGGTTCGCCGCGCGGGGTATGGCCGCGGTGAACTTCGGCCCCGGTGACCCCACGCTCGCGCACACCCGCGAAGAGCACGTCGCGGCCGGTGAGATCCGGCAGGTCACGCGCGTGCTGCGGGACTTCCTGGGCCAGTAAGCTCGGCGGCGTGACAGGGGAAGAAGTGGACGGAACGTCCGAGTATCCCGAGCGCCCGCGGGAAAAGCAGCGTGGGCCGGTCGTGCTGCGCCGGGAGCGCCGCATCGAACCGACCACCACCGACCAGCGACTTCTGGACTCGCGCGGGCCGAGCGACTGGGTGCACACCGACCCGTGGCGGGTCATGCGCATCCAGGCCGAGTTCGTCGAGGGCTTCGGGGCGCTGGCCGAGGTGCCGCGCGCGGTCACCGTGTTCGGGTCGGCGCGCACCCCGCGGGAGCACCCCGAGTACGAGCTGGGCCGCAAGATCGGCTCCGGACTGGCGAACGCCGGGTTCGCGGTGATCACCGGTGGCGGTCCGGGTGCGATGGAGGCGGTCAATCGCGGCGCGTCCGAGGCCGGCGGGCTGTCGATAGGGCTGGGCATCGAGCTGCCGTTCGAGCAGGGGCTCAACCCGTGGGTCGATCTGGGTGTGAACTTCCGGTATTTCTTCACCCGCAAGACGATGTTCATCAAGTACGCGCAGGCGTTCATCTGCCTGCCCGGTGGTTTCGGCACACTGGACGAGCTCTTCGAGGCGCTCACCCTGGTCCAGACCAAGAAGGTGACGAAGTTCCCGGTGGTCCTCTTCGGACGGTCCTACTGGGGCGGGCTCTACGACTGGGTCCGGGACTCGGTGCACGCCCAGGGCAAGATCGGTGACCGGGACCTGGCGCTGCTGCACCTGACCGACGACGTCGACGAAGCGGTGGCCATGGTCGAGGAGGCCTACAAGGCATGGGAGGACACCCACTAAGTGAAGCGGATCTGTGTGTTCTGTGGTTCGTCCGCGGGCGGTGACGCGGTCTACACCGACGCGGCCACCGGACTGGGCAAGCTGCTCGCCGAGCGGGGCATCGGACTCGTCTACGGCGGCGCGAGCGTCGGCCTGATGGGCGCGGTCGCCAACGGCGCGCTGCAGGCGGGCGGCGAGGTGATCGGCGTCATCCCCGAGCACCTCAAGCGGGTCGAGATCGCCCACCACGACCTGTCGGAGCTGATCGTCACCGCCGACATGCACGAACGCAAGGCGAAGATGGCCGAGCTGGCCGACGCGTTCCTCGCCCTGCCCGGTGGCGCGGGGACGCTGGAGGAGCTGGCCGAGGTCTGGACCTGGGCCCAGCTGGGACTGCACGGCAAGCCCATCGGCCTGGTAGACGTGGCCGGGTACTACCGCCCGTTCGGCGAGTTCATCGACCACATGGTGACGGAGAAGTTCCTGCGGGAGCAGCACCGGGACCTGATCTTCGTCGACGAGGACCCGGCGGTGCTGTTGGATTCCTTCTCGGCTTATGAGGCGCCGGACATCGCCAAGTGGCAGTAGCCGCTACGCGGGGAGTGCCACGCTCCGGCCGGCGAACTCTGCGTTCCGCGAGTTCCCCGTTCGCGTGGAGCGGCGCAGCGGCTACGCGGCCTCGCCGGGGCGCTTGTGGTACTTGTCCACGTACTCCTGCCCCGACAGCTCCGCGATCGCGTACATCACCTCGTCGGTGACAGCCCGGCGGATCGCGGGTGATGCCTCCAGCCCGGCGTACCGCGAGAAGTCCAGCGGCTCCCCGAACTCGACGGTGACCTTCGCCACGCGCGGCATCAGCTTGCCGATCGGCTGGACCTTTTCGGTGCCGGTCAGCGCCACCGGAACGACCTTCGCGCCGGTGGCCAGCGCGAGCGATCCGACGCCGGTGTGCCCGCGGTGCAGCCGTCCGTCGAGGGAGCGCGTGCCCTCCGGGTAGATGCCGAAGACGCCACCGTCGTCGAGCACCTTGCGGCCCGACTCCAGCGCCGCCAGTCCGGCCTTGGCGTTGCCGCGCTCGACCGGCACGAACCCGAGCGCGTCGAGGAACGCGGCCATCAACCGGCCCCGGACACCCTTGCCGGTGAAGTACTCGGCCTTGCCGAGGAACCGCACCCGCCGTGGGCTGACCAGCGACAACACCGTCGTGTCGATCGCCGCGCGGTGGTTGGGGGCCAGAATGACGGGGCCGTGCTCGGGCACCCTCTCCGCGCCGCGGACCTCCGGCCGGTAGATCCCCTTGACCACCGGAACGGACGCGAGACGGATCAGCTGGTACAGCACGGTTCCTCCAGTTCGTCGTCACGTCCAGCATGGCACGATCGGCGGTCATGGATACCGGCTGGTTCGCGCGACGCACCTGGCAGGAACCCGGCTTCGACCCCGGTGAGCTGGTCCGGGCGAAGGCGGGCCGCACCGTGTCGGTGGTGCTGCCCGCGCTCGACGAGGAGGAGACCGTGGGCGACGTGGTCTCCTCGGTGCGGCCGCTGGTCGGCACGCTCGTCGACGAGCTGGTGGTCGTCGACTCCGGCTCGACGGACGCCACGATCAAGGTCGCCGCCGAGGCCGGCGCCCGCGTGGTGCGGCGAGAGGACGTCCTGCCCGGCCTGGAGCCGCTGCCCGGCAAGGGCGAGGTGCTGTGGCGGTCACTGGCCGCCACGAGCGGGGGCCTCGTGGTGTTCCTCGACTCCGATCTGGTCGATCCGGACCCCGGGTTCGTGCCGGCCCTGCTCGGCCCGTTGCTGCTGGCCGAGGGTGTGCACCTGGTCAAGGGCTTCTACCGGCGGCCGCTGCGGCTGGAATCGGCCGAGGAGGGCACCGGCGGCGGCCGGGTCACCGAGCTGCTCGCCCGCCCGGTGCTGTCCGCGCTGCGGCCCGCGTTGTCGTCGGTGGTCCAGCCGCTCGGCGGCGAGTACGCGGCCACGCGGGAGTTCCTCGAATCGGTGCCCTTCGCCGCCGGGTACGGGGTCGAGATCGGCCTGCTGCTCGACGCCGAGGCCCGTTACGGCATGGACGGGCTCGCGCAGGTCAACCTCGGTGTCCGCAAGCACCGGAACCGGTCGCTGCAACAGCTGGGCGTCATGGCGCGGCAGATCCTCGGGACGGCGCTGGCCCGGTGCGGGATCGACGCGGGCGGCTCCGGGGAGCTGACCCAGTTCGTGCCGGAGGCGGGCGCGTGGGTGCCGCGGAACACCGACGTCCTGGTCGCCGACCGGCCGCCGATGCGCTCGCGGGACGAACCGCGGCCGGGTGTGCCAGGATTTTGAGGTGACGACCGCCCTGATCTACCTCGTGATCATGCTGCTCGTGGCGGCGGTGGTGTTCCTGCTGGCCGCTGTCGTGTTCGGCCGCGGCGAGGAGCTCGCGCCGCTGCCGCCGGGCAGCTCGCCGACGCGGCTGCCGGTCCGCGACATCTCCGGCGACGACGTGCAGAAGGTGCGCTTCCAGCTGGTGCTGCGCGGGTACAAGATGTCCGAAGTGGACTGGGTGATGCGCAGACTCGGCACCGAGATCGACACGCTGCGTGAGCGGGTGGCCGAACTCGAGTCGGAACGGCAGACGTCGGGATGATCGATCTGGTCCTGTCCGTGGACGTGCACGCGGGCGCGGGCACCACGTGGCTGGCGCTGACCGACTGGGAACGCCAGCACGAGTGGATGCTGGGCACGCACGTGGAGGTCACCGAGGGCGACGGCCGCAGCGTCGGGTCGAAGCTGAGCGCGTTCACCGGGGTCCGCGGGGTCGGCGTCACCGATCCGATGGAGATCACCAGCTGGGAGCCGCCGGTGCGGTGCACGGTGCGGCACCTGGGCGGGGTCGTGAAGGGCACCGGCGCGTTCCACGTGCACGCGAAGGGCGCGCACCGTTCGACGTTCGTCTGGTCGGAGAGCCTGGTGCCGCCGCTGGGGCCCGCGGGGCAGCTGGGGTGGCCGGTCGTGAAACCGGCTTTCGTGGTCGGGCTGAGGTATTCGCTGAAACGGTTCGCGAAGTTCGCGGAGAGCTACTCGGTGGGGCAGGTATGACGGAACTGGTCGGCAGCGACGGGGTGTCGCGCTGCCCGTGGGGGAACTCGGCCCCGGACTACGCCGAGTACCACGACACGGAGTGGGGCGTGCCGCTGCACGGACAGGACGCGCTGTACGAGCGGCTGTGCCTGGAGGCGTTCCAGTCGGGGCTGTCGTGGATCACGATCCTGCGCAAGCGGGAGGGTTTCCGGCGCGCCTTCGCCGGGTTCGTGCCGGAGAGGGTGGCCGAGTTCGGTGACGACGACGTCGAACGCCTGATGGCCGACGCGTCCATCGTGCGGAACCGGGCGAAGATCCTGGCCGCCATCACCAACGCACGCGCGATCACGACGCTCGACCAGCCCCTCGACGAGCTGCTGTGGTCGTTCGCGCCGTCCGGGAAGCGACGGCGGCCGGAGACGTCGGCCGACGTCCCGGCGATCACCCCGGAGTCGACGGCGATGGCGAAGACGCTGAAAAAGCGCGGGTTCGCCTTCGTCGGCCCCACGACCTGCTACGCGCTCATGCAGGCCACCGGCATGGTCGACGACCACCTGGCCACCTGCTTCCGCGCGTCCTGACCGCCCGGCGCCCCAGCTGCCCCAAGGGGCGCCGGAGCAGCTGGGGCGGGCGCTACTTGCCCTGGAAGTCGGGCTTGCGCTTGGCGACGAAGGCTTCGACCGCCTCCCGGTGGTCGGCCGTCGAGCCGAGCACCGTTTGCGCCGCGTCCTCCGCGGCGAGGGCGTCCTCCAGAGTGCCCTCCGCGGCGACGGTCAGGACCTGCTTGATCTTGGCGTAGCTGATCGTCGGCCCGGAGGCGAGTTTCGCCGCGAGCGCCTGTGCCCGGCCGGCCAGCTCCTCGTCCGGCACGACCTCGGTGACCAGGCCCAGCGACTGCGCCTCCTCGGCCCCGACAGTGCGTGCGAGCAACATCAGCTCGGCCGCCCTGCCGTAGCCGACCAGCCGCTGCAGCGTCCAGGACGCGCCCGAGTCCGGCCCGAGCCCGACGTTCGCGAAGGCCATCAGGAAGTTCGCCGACGACGCGGCGATCCGCAGGTCGGCGGCGTAGGCGAAGGCGGCCCCTGCCCCGGCGGCCGGGCCGTTGACCGCGGCGATCACCGGCTTGGGCATCTCGACGAGGGTCCGGACGATCGGGTTGTAGTGGTCCTGCACCGTCCGCAGCGGCGCCGGATCGCCCGCCTGCAGCAGCCCGACGTGCTCTTTGAGGTCCTGGCCCGCGCAGAACGCCTTGCCGGACCCGGTCAGCACGACCGCGCGCACCGCCGGGTCGGCCGACGCCTCGCGCAACGACGCCAGCAGGCGTTCCTTCAACTCGACGGTGAGCGAGTTGTAGGCATGGGGGCGGTTGAGCGTCACGGTGCGCACGCCGTCGGCGTCGGCGGTCAGCAGCACGTCCTCGGTCGTCACCGCAGGTCCTCCTGTTATGTCGGGGTAAGGCTGATACCAGCACCTAAGCAAACACGAAAAGATCGGTCCGCGTTCGCGCCCCCATCCTGATGAGGGAGAATGGGCCTCACCCGGTTGGCTTGAGGAGCGCGACCCGGGCGCGCCGGTTGAGACGGAGGGAGCACGCTATGGCGGCCATGAAGCCCCGGACCGGAGATGGTCCCCTCGAGGTGACTAAGGAGGGGCGGGGCCTCGTGATGCGCGTTCCGCTCGAGGGCGGTGGGCGACTTGTCGTCGAGCTGTCGGCCGAAGAGGCCAAGGACCTGGGCGTCGCCCTGCAGGAGGCCACCAGCTGAGCTGCTCTTGGTTCATCGGAGTGACTTGCGTGGCGGTGCGGGTGGCAGAACCTGATCCCGTCACCGGCTGACGCGGCCGTAGTCCCAAGTTTCCAGGAGGTCGCCAGATGGCGCGCTTTCCCCTGCCGTCCGTTCCCAGCAGGCTGATCGACGTCGAGGTCGCCGGCGAGCGGCGTCGCGGCGCCGAGCTGGCCGTGCTCGTGCCCGCCGGTGCGGACGAGCCGGAACACTCCGGCAAGGCCGGTGAGGTCCGGCGAGCCGGTGACGGCTGGCTGGTGGGGATCGGCGCGGGCGAGCCCGCCGACTGGCGCGCGGCGGGCGCCGCGCTCGCCCGCGAAGCCGCGGACACGGCCAAGGCGGTCCAGATCGAGCTGGACGACGGCGTCACCGGTGAACAGGTGGCCGAGCTGGCGCTCGGAGCCCTCCTCGGCGGGTACCGCTTCAAGGTCGGCGCGGACACAGCCAAGTCCGGGTTGCGCACGATCCGCCTGGTGACGCGCGTCGCTCCCTCCCATGAGCGCGTCGTCGAGCGGGTCCGCGTGCTGGCCGCCGCGTCGGCGCTGGCCCGCGACCTGGCGAACACACCGTCCAACGTCAAGAACCCGGCGTGGCTGGCCGACACCGCCGCGCGCGTCGCGGGCGAGGTGCCCGGCCTGAGCGTGACGATCCGGGACGAGCAGTGGCTGGCCGCCCAGGGCTTCGGCGGGGTGCTCGCGGTCGGCGGCGGTTCGGCGAGCCCGCCACGGCTGATCGAGCTGACCTACCGCCCGCGCGGCGCCGTCCGGCACCTGCTGCTGGTCGGCAAGGGCATCACGTTCGACACCGGCGGGTTGTCGATCAAACCCGCCGACGGGATGCACCTGATGCGCACCGACATGGCCGGTGGTGGCGCGGTCATCGCGGCGGCGCGCGCGATCGCTTCGCTGCGGCTGCCGGTGCGGGTCACGGCGCTGGTGCCGTCGGCGGAGAACCACGTGTCCGGTTCGTCCTACCGGCCGGGCGACGTGGTGCGGCACTACGGCGGCCGGACGGCCGAGGTCGCCAACACCGACGCCGAGGGCCGCATGGTCATGGCGGACGCGCTGGCGTACGGGATCCGCCGGTTCACCCCGGACGCGGCGATCGACGTCGCCACCCTGACCGGCGCGATGAAGGTCGCGCTGGGCCTGCGCACCGGCGGGCTGTTCGCGACGGACGACAAACTGGCCGACGGGATCCGCGAGGCAGGCGCGAGCGTCGGCGAAGCCTGGTGGCGGATGCCGCTGCTGGAGGCCCACGCGGACGCGGTGCGCGGCGAGCTGGCCGACGTCAAGCAGGCGCCGGGCGGGCCGGGCGGCATCACGGCGGCGCTGTTCCTGAAGGAGTTCACCGAGGGCCTGCCGTGGGCGCACCTCGACATCGCGGGCCCCGCGCGGGCGGAGCAGCCGTACGCGGAGGTCGTCCCCGGTGCGACCGGGTTCGCGGCACGGACGCTGGTCGCGTTCGCGGAGGCGTTCGGCAGCGATCAGGCGTAGCGGGGGCCCTTCGCGCGGACGTAGTCGCGGAAGGCGTGGACCGCCGGGGTGAGGTGTTCGCCCGCGCGCCAGGTCAGGCCGATCGTGCGGCTGACCCGCGGGGACAGCGGCACTTCGACGACCCCGGCCGGTGGCGCGGGCCCGAACCGGGGGAGCAGCGCCACGCCCAGGCCGGCCGCGACGAGGCCGCGCGCGGTGTCCGATTCCTGGCTCTCGAACGCGATTTTCGGGGCGAACCCGGCCGCCGCGCACAACTCGTCGATGATCTGCCGTAGCCCGTAGCCGTGTTCGAGCGTCACGAACGGCTCGTCGGCCAGCTCGGCGACCCGGATGCGGTGGCGACGGGCCAGCGGGTGCGCCTCCGGTACCGACAGCAGCAGCTCCTGTTCCGACAGCGCGAACCGGTCCAGCGCCGGATCGTCCGGCAATGGCGCGACCAGCGCCAGGTCCAGCTCACCCTCGGCCAGCCGGTCGAGCACGTGCTGCCGCGAGCCCTGGACCAGCGAAAACCGCACCCCCGGATGGTCGGTGCGGAAATCGCGCAGCAGCGACGGGACCAGCCATCGGCCCAGCAGGTGCAGGAACCCGAGCACCACGTGCCCGCTGTCCGCCGCGATTTCCTCCCGCGTCTGGCGTGCACCCGTCTCGACCACCCCGAGTGCCCGGACCGCAGTCGCCGCGAGGATCTCGCCCGCCCGCGTCAAGCGCACCCCGCGTCCGTCCGGCCGGGTCAGCGGCGCGCCCGCCGCCCCGGACAACGCCGCGAGTCGCCTGCTCACCGTGGGCTGCGGGACGCCCAGCCGCTCCGCCGCACGGGTGATGTTGCGTGTTTCACCCAGGGCGGCGAGCAGCGCCAGATGGGGGGCCAGCCGAGCGGCAAGCTCCTGGTCAGGCGATTCTTCGACGGAGTCATACGCCACGGTATGAATGATGTCAGCTCGTTGTATTGGAAGTATTGGTTAGCGCGGCTTACTTTCGAGTGCGTGTCAGTCGCCGTGCCCGCCCCCGCCCGTTCGGACACCCGGCGTGTGAAGCTCGCTGTCGCGGCCGCCGGGATCTCGTCGTTCGCCCTGCTCTACGCGCCGCAGCCGGTCCTTCCGCAGCTCGCCGAGCAGTACCACCTCGACCCGGGCTCGGCGTCGCTGGCGGTGTCGGTCGCGACGGGCGCGCTGGCGATCGCGGTACTGCCGATCGCGGCGTTGTCGGAGATCGTCGGGCGGCGCCCGATCATCGTCGCTTCGGTGACGTTGTCGGTGGTGCTGGGGCTGCTGATGCCGCTCGCGCCCTCGTACCCGCTGCTCCTGGTGCTGCGGGCGCTGCAGGGGATCGCGATCGCCGGGTTCCCTGGCGTCGCGTCGGCTTATCTGGTGGAGCAGCTCGGCAGGACCGGGGTGGCCGCGGCTGTCGGGGCGATGATCGCCGGCAACACCGTCGGCGGCATGCTCGGCCGCCTGTCCGCGGGGTTCACGGCGGAGGCGTTCGGCTGGCACGGCGCCCTCGCCGTCGTCGCGGGCGTGGCGTTGGTGTGCAGCGCGGTGACGATCCTCGCGTTGCCCGCTTCGACCACGCGCCCGGCCGGGGACGGCTTCCGGAGCGTGCTCACCGGTATCGGCACCGCGTTGCGGCGGCCCGTGCTGCTGGTGCAGTACAGCGTGGCGCTGGTGGCGATGGGCGCCTTCGTCGCGATGTACAACGTGGCGGGCTTCCGGCTGACCAGCGAACCGCTGAACCTGTCCCCGGCGATCGCGTCGCTGGTGTTCCTCGCCTACGCGGTCGGCTCGGTGTCCTCGTCGAACGCGGGCAGGCTGGTCGCCCGTTTCGGCAGGCCGCGGGCGGTGCTCGGCGGTCTGACGATCATGGCCGCCGGGATCCTGCTGACCCTGCCGGACTCGCTGCCGCTGGTGGTGGCCGGTTTCGTGGTGCTGACCGGCGGGTTCTTCGCCGCGCACGCGGTGGCGAACGGCTGGGCCGCGGCCGAGGCGCCGGAGGGTGCGCGCGGGCAGGCGTCCGGCACCTACAACCTCTGCTACTACCTGGGCAGCAGCGTCGGCGGCACGCTCGGCAGCGTGGTGTTCGCCCACGCCGGCTGGACGTGGCTGGTGTTCGCGGCGGTGATCTGGCTGGCGCTGGCCGGGTTCGCGGTGCTCAGCCTCCGAGCCGGACGCGTTCGCGCCACGGCGCCTTCGCACTGATCCGCCACACGCCCGCTTCACCGTCTTCGCCGTTCTCGCGCACCCGCCGAGGCCAGCGCGGGGAGGGCGACCACGACCGGCTGCGACCAGTCCGCGGCGACGTCCAGCGTCACGTCACGCTGGTGCACCGGCGCTTCGGCCGACACCCGTACCGCACGCGGGCAGGCGCCGAGCACGCTGCGGCCGGGGATGAGCTGGCCCAGTGCGTCGGCGCTGCTCGGCAGTGCCGAGGACAGCACCCAGTAGGTGCCCGGTGGGACGCCGGTGAGCAGGAAGTCGCCCGGTTCGGCCAGCAGGGTGCCGCTGACCGGGTAGCCGCGCGCGGCCCGTTTCGGGAACAGCCCGACGTAGACGGCCGGATTCGGGCCCAGCACCGTCAACGCGGCCGGGGTGAGCCGGACCGTGCCCACGACGGTGCCACCCGCGTCGTCCGGTCCCGGAACCGAAACCGGCCGCGGTGGCGAGCCGGTGAGCATGTCGGGCAGCCGCCGGAACTGGACCGGGGTGATGCCGACCGCGGTGGCGAACCGGGTGGTGAACGTGCCGACCGCGGAGAAGCCCACCTCGTTGCAGATGTCGATGATCCGCTCGTCGGTCCGCAGGAGCAGCTGCTTGGCCCGCTGGAAGCGGTGCGCGGTGAGGAACTGCCCCGGCGGCAGCCCCAGCTCCCGCTCGAACGTGCGCGCCAGGTGGAACGGGCTGTAGCCGACGTGGTCGGCGACGTCCCCCAGACCTATCGGTTCCTGCGCGCGCGTGCTGATGAACCGCGCGGCACTCACTACTGCCTCACGCATGACGACCCCCTCGCCGAACCGGACATTTCGTGTGAGGGAGATCCTGCCCCAGGGGTACGACACTTTTCGAGACCCGTGACTGCCAGCCAGCGACGTGCGACGCTGCGCTGAGCAGGACCGGTCATGTGGGTGACGCGTGGACCGCCGTCACTGCACGGCGGCGACCAGCAGCCCGCCGCCGACCGGCAGCAGCGCCGGCACCAGCCGCTCGTCCTCCCGGATCGACCTGGCCAGCTCCCGCGCCGCGAGCGTCCCGGGATCCCGCCGCTCACCGCGGGCCGCGTCGGTCACGCCGTGGAAGGCGATCACCCCGCCCGGCCGGAGCAGCTGCACTCCGTGCTCGTAGTACCGCGGGTACTCGGCGCGCGCCGAGTCCACGAACACCAGGTCGTAGCCGCCACTGGTCAGCCGCGGCAGCACCTCCAGCGCCCTGCCCATGATCAGCCGCGTCCGCCCCGGCGGGTACCCCGCGTCGCGGAAGGTGCGGCGGGCGGCCTGGTGGTGTTCCGGTTCGATGTCGATCGAGGTCAGCACCCCGTCCGGCGCCATGCCGCGCATCAGGTAGAGCCCGCTCACGCCGATGCCGGTGCCGATCTCGACCACCGCGCGGGCCCGCAGGCTGGTGGCCAGGAAACACAGCGCGGCGCCGGTGGCCGGGCCGAGCGCGAGGCAGCCGAGTTCCGCCGAGCGGGCCCGCGCGGCGAGCAGCGCGGCGTCGGTGGGGTGGCCGGGCAGGTAGCCCTCGGCGTGGTCGCCGCCACTCGCCGCGAGCGTCTCGGAGGTCACGCGGCAAAGGTTAGCGCTGGTCGTCGCCAAACCCGTGGAAGACGTGCACACTTCTCTCAGGCGGCTCTCAGTCTCGTCTCACTATCACCATAAGGAGAGGGGCCAAGCTGGGTCTCAACCGGCGACAAGGGTTTTCCGGGAACACAGTGCGGATGGCCCGCGTTGGACAGATCAGTTGGGAGAACAGCCTGATGGAGGTGCCGTCCCCCACGATGCAGAACAGCCTGAAGAACGAGCAGGTCGCCGAGGGCCGCCCGGTCACGGTGGACGAGTCCGAGTGGACGCCGCCGTCGTGGGACGAGGTCGTCCGCGAGCACGGTGACCGGGTCTACCGGCTGGCCTACCGCCTGACCGGCAACACCCACGACGCCGAAGACCTCACCCAGGAGACGTTCATCCGGGTGTTCCGCTCGCTGGCCTCCTACAAGCCGGGCACCTTCGAGGGCTGGCTGCACCGCATCACCACCAACCTGTTCCTGGACATGGCCCGCCGCCGCTCGCGCGTGCGGATGGAGGGGCTGCCGGAGGACACCGACCGCATCGTCGGTGACGACCCGAGCCCCGAGCAGGTCTACAGCGACACCCACCTCGACCCGGACCTGCAGGCAGCGCTCGACGAGCTGCCGCCGGAGTTCCGCGCCGCCGTGGTGCTCTGCGACGTCGAGGGGCTTTCCTACGAGGAGATCGGCGCGACGCTCGGCGTGAAGCTGGGCACCGTGCGCAGCCGGATCCACCGCGGCCGGCAGGCGCTGCGTGCCTCGCTCGAACGGCGCCGGGCGGCCAAGGAGGAATCGGTGGGGGTTTCCGCATGAGCGAACCGCGGGGCTGGGGGCTTCCCGAGTCTCACCTGCTTCCCGACGCCGTCGTCGCCTTCGTGGACGGCGAGATGGGCCTGGGCGCCCGCGAGCGTGCCGCATCGCACGTCGCCCGCTGCCCGATCTGCGCCGCCGAGGTGTCCTCGCAGCGCCAGGTGCGCGCGGCCGTCCGGCACGCGGAAGCCCCGTCGATGCCCGCCGGCCTGCTGGCGAGCCTGCGCAACATCCCGCAGGACACCGACCTGCCGACCACACCGGACAACCTCGCGATGACCGAGGACGGCCAGCTCGTCGCCATCCAGCGGCCCGACCGCGTCGCCGGTCTCAAATCGTCCCCTTTCGGTTCGTCGGCTCCGCTGGGGTCGAGCGCGCCACTCGGTAGCGGCCCGGCCGTGCTGGGTGCGCAGCGCCACCCGTCGGTGCGGCGCCGAGTCGCGCAGGGGGCAGGCGTGGCCGTGTCCGGCCTGGTCCTGAGCGCGCTGGCCTTCGTCGCCACCTCCGCGAGCAGCACCGATCCGGGACGCGCCAACCCCGAGCCGGGCCAGGCGCCCGCGCCCGGTGTGCTGCGTGCGCAGCTCGGCGGCGAGCCGACCGCACCGGCCACCACCACGAGCGCCACGACCACCACCCCGGCGCCCACCTCCGTGGCCGGTCGCTGACGCGCCCTTCACCGCCTGCGCGGGACACTCGGTGGCGTAGGGTCGCGCCGACAGCACGACGAGCCAGCCACCCGGGGAACGATGAGCGAGCCCAACCCACCACAGGACAGCGCCGGTGCGCCGCGGACCGAGCCGCGCCTGGCACCGCGGCCCCTGGACCGGCCGGCGGTGGATCCCGCGCAGGCCGGGGCGTTCGGCCGTCCGCAGGGTGTGGAAGGCGCCTTCGACAAGCTCTACACCCCGGGCACACGCAACGGCGACAAGATCGTGTCCGCGCCACCCGCCCCGGAGTCGCTGGCCGAGGCGTTCGGCCGCCCGCCCGGCGCCGAGGACGTCCGGCTCCAGCGACCCGCGGAGGACAACGGCCGGCGGCCGGCTGAGCACGAGTCGCCGCTGTGGTCCCGCATGACCGACCCGTGGCGTGATCCGGGTTCCGCGGCGGTGCTGTCCCGGCCGGCGCTCGAACCCGGCGCCGAGGACGACGAGGATGCCGACCGGCCGCGCAGCGCGCAGCTGTCGTTGCCCGAGTTGCTGTTCGGCCGGCGGGTCAAGCCCGTCGCGCTGGGGTTGCTCGGCGTGGTCTGCCTGCTCATCGGCGCGATCGGCGGCCTGGTGGGCTGGTGGCTCGGCGGCGCGGGCGATTCACTGACCGGTTCGGCGACGATCGCGGAGGCCGAGGCGGGCAAGGAGCGCGCGCCCGGTTCGATCTCCGACATCGCGCAGCGGGTCGCGCCCGCGGTCGTGTCCATCGAGGTCAAGTCGGGGCAGTCGGGCAGTGTCGGATCGGGCGTGATGATCGACCCGCAGGGCTACGCGATCACCAACAACCACGTCATCTCGCTGGCCACCAGTGATCCGGAGGCCAAGATCACCGCGGTGTTCACCGACGGCACCCGCACGGAGGCGCGGGTCGTCGGCACCGACCCGAAGACCGATCTCGCGGTCATCAAGGTGGCGGTGTCGAACCCGACGGTGTTGCAGGTCGGTGACCCGTCGAACCTGGAGCCGGGTGACTCGGTGATCGCGGTCGGCTCGCCGCTGGGTCTGGAGAACACGGTGACCTCGGGCATCGTGAGCGCGCTGCACCGGCCGGTCACGGCGGCGGGGGAGAACGGCGAACCGCCGGTCACCTACGACGCGATCCAGACCGACGCGCCGATCAACCGCGGCAACTCGGGCGGTGCGCTGGTCGACTCGACGGGTGCGCTGGTGGGCATCAACTCGTCGATCCGCACGGACGGCGGTGAGAGTGGTTCGGGCGGCAGCATCGGCATCGGTTTCGCCATCCCGGCCGACGACGCGATGAAGATCGCGCGCACGCTGATCAGCAGTGGCCAGGTCAAGCACGCCGACATCGGGGTGAACGCGGCGTCGGTCGCGGCGGAGACCTCGGAGGGCGCGCAGGTGCTCAACGTCGCCGATGGTGGTCCGGCCGCCAGGGCCGGTGTCACGGAAGGTGACGTGATCACGAGGGTCGGCGACCGGCTGGTCCGCAACGCGGCCGAGCTGACGGTCGCGGTCCGGCAGCACGAGGTCGGTGAGACCGTGCCGGTGCAGCTGGTGCGGCAGGGCCGGACGCTGATGGTCGACGTGACGCTCGGCTCGGACTGACCTCCGGATGGCCGGGCCGTGAACTCCTCGCGGAGTATCCGATCGGGGGGCGGGCCGGGGTAGGGTGGGAGTGCTGGGCCGTGTGAGGCGGAGGTTCGCGAATGTTCGAAAGCGTTGGCTGGGGCGAGATCCTCGTCTTGATCGTCGCGGGCCTGTTCATCCTCGGCCCGGAGCGGCTCCCCGAGGCGGCGGCCTGGCTGGGCCGCAGCGTGCGGAAGGTGCGTGAGTTCGCGAGCGGCGCGCGGCAGCAGCTCAAGGACGAGATGGGTTCGGACTTCGAGCAGTTCCAGAAGCCCCTGGAGGATCTGCGGCAGCTGCGCAACTTCGACCCGCGCCGCGCCGTGACCCAGCACCTCTTCGACGGCGACCCGGACCCCCTCGGCCTGAACGGCACGTCAGGCGGCAGCACGAAGCCGAACGGCTACCCCACGCCGAGCACCACCCCGGCCACCAAGACGGAACCGGAATCCCTCAAGCCCGGCGAAAAACCCCCCGTGGACCCCGACGCCACCTGAGCCCCGCCGCGCTACCCCAATGTGCCGCCTCTGCCCCCGAGAACCACCACCCGGCAACGCAGGTCGCACCCAACGCAACCACCTACCGGCCGCCAACGGAACCAGCCCGCGCCGGAGGCGCTTCCACCCCAAGAAAGACGACGGACAGCGCGAACTCCCACACCCGAGCGCGCAACTCACGCCCGGGAGCGTGGGACTCGCGCGCGGGAGCGTGGGACTCGCGCGCGGGAGCGTGGGACTCGCGGTGGATCAGCGGCCGGTGGGGCTCAGGTTCAGCATCTTCCCGGCGAGCCCGCGTGCCCGCACGGACAGCTTCTTCGCCACCTCGCGCAGCACCTCGGAGGCGGGTGCCTCGGGTGCAGCGAGCACCAGCGGCGTCCCGGCGTCGCCTTGCTCACGCAGTCGCGGGTCGAGCGGCACCTGGCCCAGGAGCGGCACCTCGGAGCCGGTCGACTTGGACAGCGATTCCGCCACCGTCCGGCCGCCGCCGGAGCCGAAGATCTCCATCCGCTCCCCGGAGGGTGTCTCCAGCCACGACATGTTCTCGATGACCCCGGCCAGCCGCTGCCGCGTCTGCATCGCGATCGCGCCCGCGCGTTCGGCGACCTCGGCCGCGGCCTGCTGCGGCGTGGTCACCACCAGGATCTCCGCGTTCGGGATCAGCTGCGCGACCGAGATCGCGATGTCGCCGGTGCCGGGCGGCAGGTCCAGCAGCAGCACGTCCAGATCGCCCCAGAACACGTCGGCCAGGAACTGCTGCAGCGCGCGGTGCAGCATCGGCCCGCGCCAGACGACGGGGGTGTTGCCCGGCGTGAACATGCCGATCGAGATGACCTTCACGCCGTGTGCCTGTGGCGGCATGATCATCTGCTCGACCTTCGTCGGCTTCTCGCGCGCGCCCAGCATGCGCGGCACCGAGTGGCCGTAGATGTCGGCGTCGACCACGCCGACGGACAGCCCGCGCTCGGCCATCGCCACCGCCAGGTTGACCGTCACGCTCGACTTGCCGACCCCGCCCTTGCCGGACGCGACGCAGTACACCCGCGTCATCGAGCCGGGCTGGGCGAACGGGATGACCGGTTCCGCGGAGTCCCCGCGCAGCTGTTTCCGCAGCTCCGTGCGTTGCTCGTCGCTCATCACGTCGAGCTCGACCCGGACCTCGCGCACACCGTCGAGCTTGCCGACGGCGGCCTGGGTGTCCTTGGTGATGGTGTCCTTGAGCGGACAGCCCGCCACCGTCAGGTACACCGCGACCGTCACGACGCCCGCGTCGACCGTCACGTCCTTGACCATGCCGAGGTCCGTGATCGGTTTGCGGATCTCGGGGTCCTGGACGTTCTTCAGCGCCGCGCGGACGTCCTCGACACTGGGAACCTGCTGCGTACTGGTCACCCCACCATGCTACGGACCGGTAATGGCCTCCGACTGGGCCCTGGTGTTTTTGCCGCGCCGCGGCTTGGTGTTGAGGTCCTCACGCAGCTTGTCGAGTTCTCCCCGCAGGTAGTCGCGGGTGGCGACCTCGCCGACAGCCAGGCGCAGCGCCGCCAGCTCGCGCGCCAGGTACTCGGTGTCGGCCTTCGTCTGGGCCGCGCGGTTGCGGTCCTCCTCCAGCGACACCCGGTCACGGTCGTCCTGGCGGTTCTGCGCGAGCAGGATCAGCGGCGCGGCGTACGCGGCCTGCGTGGAGAACGCCAAGTTGAGCAGGATGAACGGGTACGGGTCCCACTGCAGCGCGACCGCGCTCAGGTTGACGATGATCCACACGACCACGATCAGCGTCTGCCAGAACAGGTACTTGCCGGTGCCGAGGAACCGGGCCAGCCGTTCGGACAGCCGTCCGAAGCTGTCCGGGTCGATGGACAGCACCGGCCCGCGGCCCGCCCGCGGCTGGTCGAGGCGGCGTCGGGTGGGCAGCTCAGGCACTGTCTATCTCCTGTCCCTCGGTGACGTCGTGCAGCCCGGTCTCCCGCCAGTGGTCGGGCAGCAGGTGGTCGAGCAGGTCGTCGACGGTGACGGCGCCCAGCAGGTGGTCCTGGTCGTCGACGACGGGGCCGCACGCGAGGTTGTACGCGGCGAAGTACCGCGTGATCTCGGACAGCTCGGCGTCCGGGCGCAGGGCGGGCAGGTCGGTGTCGACGGCGCTGGCGACCAGCTCCGCGGGCGGTTCGCGCAGCAGGCGCTGGAAGTGCACGCAGCCCACGTAGCGGCCGGTCGGGGTCTCGGTCGGTGGACGGCAGACGAACGCCAGGCTGGCCAGCGCGGCGGGCAGATCGGGGTTGCGGATGTGGGCGAGTGCCTCGGCGATGGTGGCGTCCGGCGTGAGGATGACCGGTTCCGGTGTCATCAGCCCGCCCGCGGTGTCCGACGAGTAGGTGAGCAGGCGTTTCAGCGGCTCGGACTCGTCGGGGTGCATCAGGTCGAGCAGGCGGTTCTGGTCGGCGGGGGCCAGTTCGGCCAGCAGGTCGGCCGCGTCGTCGGGGTTCATCGCTTCGAGGATGTCGGCGGCGCGTTCCTCGGCCAGGTGCGCGAGCAGTTCCTTCTGGTCCTCCTCGGGCAGCTCCTCCAGCACGTCGGCGAGGCGTTCGTCGTCCATCGAGTCGACCACCTCGTGGCGTCGTTTGGTCGGCAGGTCGCGCACGGTGGCGGCGATGTCGACGGCGCGCATGGTGTCGAACAGCATGAGCAGCTGCCCGGCGCCCTGCGGCTGGCCGGACAGGTCGGTCAGGCCGAGACCGCGCACCTCCGACCAGGGCAGGACCCGCAGCGACGAGCGTCTGCGGGTGAGCCCGAGCCGTCCCGCGCGCTCCCGCACGGCGAGCCGGGCGAGTACCCAGTCGCGGGTGCGGATCGGTTCCATCGCCGCGTCGGCGACCGTGACGCGGGTGTCGCCGTCCGCCAGCCGGGCGTGCGCGTCGATGAGCTGCCCGAGCACGAGCACCTCGTTGGGCCTGCGGTGGAAGGCACGCATGTTGACCGAACCGGTCGCGAGCGTGACGGCGTTCGGCTCGATCGCGGTGACCCGCAGCATCGGCACGAACACCCGGCGCCGGGTGGCCAGCTCGACCACGAGACCGAGCACGCGTGGCGGCTGCTGGTCGAGCCGCAGGCCGGCGACCAGGTCGCGCACCTTGCCGATCGACTCCCCGTCCGGTCCGAAGACCGGCAGGCCGGCCAGCTGGGCGGCGAAGACCCTGTTCACCATGTCGCCAACACTATTCGAGTGCTACGCGCTCGGCGATCGCAGCGAGGATCGGCGTGCTGGGGAAACCGCCGGACTTGACGGCCCACAACCAGTTCTCCACCGCTCGCACGAGCGTCCACGCCCGCGCGCGGTCCGCGTCCAGCCCCTCGGTCACGGCGGCGAAGCGCTCCTCCACTGTGGACTCACCGAACCGGTTCCACAGCAGGGGGATCACGCCGTATTCGGGGTCACCCGCGATCGGTTGCGGATCGATCACCAGCCACGGCTCCCGAGTCCCGGCGAGCACGTTTTCGTAGTGCAGGTCCTGGTTGACCAGATGTGATCCGGCTTCCGGGCCCAGGTCCCGGCACACGGCCACGGCGGCGTCCAGCAACCGCTTCGGCAGCGGACGGCCCAGCCGGGCCCATTCCGCGGGCAGCTCAGTGGCCAGCCGGATCGCCTCGGCACGGAGGGTCCGGACGAGAGGGGGTGCGGGCACGGTCAGCCGCCGCAGCAGCGCGGAGGCGATACCCGCCGCTTCGTCCAGTGGCTCGGTGAGCAGTGACCGGGACGCGTCGAGCCGCTCCAGCAGCAGCGTGCCGTGCCCGCTTTCCAGCAACCGCACGGCACCCCGGCCATCCCAGGTGGACAGTGCGACGGGTTCGTCGCGGGTGTCGTCGTTCTGCCAGGCGAGTTTCAGCACCGCCCGCGCACCGTCCCGGCGTACCGGGAAGACGAGCGCGGTGTGACCGTGCCAGGGCGGGCCCTCGATCCGCAGCCCCCACTCGCGGCAGCGCCACCGGGCCAGGTCCGGGAGGCCGTCCAGCCACGGCCGCACCCCGTCGCCCTCGCTGCCGATCAGCCGTTTCGCGAAGTCCCCTGGCACCTGCACCGCACCACTCTGCCAGTGACCGGACCCTTCCCAGCCGCTGTGACGGGGGTAACATCGCGTCAAGGGATACGTACCCCGGGGAGCCGCCATGTGGGCTGAAATCGTCTCCGTCGTCGCTGCTGTGGGCGTCACCGGGCTCGCCGCCAGCGTCCGTGTCGTCCGGCAGTACGAGCGCGGTCTGGTCTACCGGTTCGGCCGGGTCGTCTCCACCGTCCGCGAACCCGGCCTGACCCTTCTGCTGCCGGGCGCGGACCGGCTGCAGAAGGTGAACATGCAGATCATCACCCTCCCGGTCCCGGCGCAGGAGGGCATCACCCGTGACAACGTGACGGTCCGGGTCGACGCGGTCGTGTACTTCAAGGTCATCGATCCCGTCGTGGCGGCGGTCAACGTGCAGGACTATCGCTTCGCCGTCGGGCAGGTGGCGCAGACGTCGCTGCGCTCGATCATCGGCAAGAGCGACCTGGACGACCTGTTGTCCAACCGCGAGCGGCTCAACCAGGGGCTGGAGCTGATGATCGACAGCCCGGCCCTGGACTGGGGCGTGCACATCGACCGGGTGGAGATCAAGGACGTCGCGCTGCCGGAGTCGATGAAGCGGTCGATGTCGCGCCAGGCGGAGGCCGAACGGGAACGCCGGGCGCGGGTCATCTCCGCCGACGGTGAGCTGCAGGCGTCGCACAAGCTGTCCGAGGCCGCGGGCATCATGGCCGACACCCCGGCGGCGCTGCAGCTGCGGCTGCTGGAGACGGTGGTGCAGGTGGCGGCGGAGAAGAACTCCACGCTGGTGCTGCCGTTCCCGGTGGAGCTGCTGCGCTTTCTCGAACACCACACCGCCGACAAGCCCGCCGCCGAGCCGTCCGTGAACGGTCACGCGCCCGCTCCACGGCAGCCGGAGGACAGCGCATCCGGGTGAGGCGCCTCATATGCGGGCGGGTGGCACGACGGCCATACTCGCGGGTAATTCGTCCCGCAGACACAGGAGTCGCCCCATGGCCCGTCTGGCCCAGACCCACGGTCTCACCGAAGTGCAGTCGGAGATCCTGTCCACGGTCCGCTCGTTCGTGGACAAGGAGATCATCCCGCGCGCGCAGGAGCTGGAGCACTCCGACACCTACCCGGCGGACATCGTCGAGGGCATGAAGGAGATGGGCCTGTTCGGGATCACGATCCCGGAGTCCTACGGCGGGCTGGGCGAGTCGCTGCTGACCTACGCGCTGGTGGTCGAGGAGATCGCGCGCGGCTGGATGAGCGTCTCCGGGGTCATCAACACGCACTTCATCGTGGCGCACATGATCTCCCGGCACGGCACGGAGGAGCAGAAGCAGCGTTACCTGCCGAAGATGGCGACCGGGGAGATCCGCGGATCCTTCTCGATGTCCGAGCCCGACCTGGGCTCGGACGTCGCGGCGATCAAGACGAAGGCTCGCCGGGACGGGGAAGACTACGTCATCGACGGCTCCAAGATGTGGCTGACCAACGGCGGCACCTCGAACCTGATCGCGCTCCTGGTCAAGACCGACGAGGGTGCCGACAGGGCGCACCAGAACCTGACGACGTTCCTGGTCGAGAAGCCCGAGGGCTACGGCGAGGTCGCTCCCGGCCTCACCATTCCCGGCAAGATCGACAAGATGGGTTACAAGGGCGTCGACACCACCGAGGCGGTGTTCGACGGCTTCCGCATCCCCGCCTCGCAGGTCCTGGGCGAGGCGCCGGGCCAGGGCTTCTCGTTCATGATGGACGGCATCGAGGTCGGCCGCGTCAACGTCTCCGCCCGCGCCTGTGGCATCGCGATCCGGGCGTTCGAGCTGGCCGTGGAGTACGCGCAGCAGCGCAAGACGTTCGGCAAGCAGATCGCGCAGCACCAGGCGATCGCGTTCAAGCTCGCCGAGATGGCCACCAAGGTCGAGGCCGCGCACCTGATGATGGTCAACGCCGCCCGCCTCAAGGACACCGGCGAGCGCAACGACGTGGCCGCCGGCATGGCCAAGCTCATCGCCAGCGAGTACTGCGCCGAGGTCACCCAGGAGGCGTTCCGCATCCACGGCGGCTACGGCTACTCCAAGGAGTACGAGATCGAGCGCCTCATGCGCGAGGCGCCGTTCCTGCTGATCGGCGAGGGCACCAGCGAGATCCAGAAGACCATCATCAGCCGCGGCCTGCTGCGCGAGTACCGGGTCAAGAGCTGATCAAACCTGGAGTGTCGGGTTCGCGTGGTTTCATGGGGGTTGGCAGGATGAAGTCACTCGATCACTACGACAGCACAGGTGATGACCGTGACCAGCCCGTTCTCCTCCGGAGGCCGTCCCGCGCAGGGTCTGCCGCGCTTGCCGACGCCGCCCAGCGGGTGGCCGATCGGGTCCTACTCCACCTACCAGGAGGCGCAGCGGGCGGTCGACCACCTCGCTGAAAGCCAGTTCGCGGTCGAGGACGTGACCATCGTCGGCGTCGACCTGATGCTCGTCGAGCGGGTCCTGGGCAGGCTCTCGTGGGGGCGGGTGCTGTGGACCGGCGCCATCTCCGGCGCCTGGTTCGGCCTGTTCGTGGGTTTCCTGCTGGCGATGTTCGCCTCCGGTGCGGAGGTCACCTACCAGCCGATCCTGGTCGGACTGGCCTCCGGTGTGCTGTTCGGCCTGGTGTTCGCGGCCATCAGTTACGCCTCCTCGCGCGGGCGGCGCGACTTCTCCTCCGCCAGCCAGCTGGTGGCGGGCCGCTACGACGTGCTGTGCCAGCCGCGCAACGCGGAGCAGGGCCGTGACCTGCTGGCGAAGCTCGCGATGCGGCCATCCGGGTCAACCGACTGAATCGTGACCTCAGGCGCTTGCGGGGCGTGATCGCCGGGCATAGTTTGACTTCCCACCGATCGCGCGATCCGGGTTGACACCACCGGGTTGTTTGGTTGCATGCACGACGCCGTGCGGGTGGGGTCTCCCGCCGGTCGCGTGCCGAGGAGGAGGCCTGATGGGGAACGGGAAGGGCCGGGGCAGCCCGCCCGGCAGGATCGCCGCGGTGCTCGGTGCGAGCATGATGACCGCCGGCCTGGTCACCGCGTGCGGGTCCGAACAGGGCCTGACGCTCAACCTGTACTACGCGCCGGAGGACACGTTCCAGACGGTCGTGGACAACTGCAACGCCAAGGCGGCGGGGCGCTACAACATCGTCTACAACAAGCTCCAGCGCGGTGCCGACGACCAGCGGCTGCAGATGGCGCGCCGTCTCGCCGCCGGTGACGACGGCCTGGACATCCTCGGCCTGGACGTCACCTGGGTGCCGGAGTTCGCCGAGGCGGGCTGGGCGCAGGAGTGGACGGGGTCGAACAAGGCGCAGGCCGAGGCCGGTGTGCTGCCCGGTCCGCTGGCCACCGCGACCTGGAACGACAAGCTGTACGCGGCGACGAAGAACACCAACGTCCAGCTGCTCTGGTACGACGACCGGATCACGCCGACGCCGCCCGCCACCTGGGACGAGATGATCTCCGAGGCCGAGCGGCTCAAGGCCGAGGGCAAGCCGCACAACATCCTGTTCACCGGCGCCCAGTACGAGGGCCTGGTCGTCATCTACAACACGCTCGTCGCCTCCGCGGGCGGGCACATCCTGTCCGAGGACGGCAAGTCCGTGGTCATGGACGAGGGCGCGGTGCAGGCGCTGGAGATCCTCAAGCGGGTCACCTCCAGCGGCATCACCGATCCGTCGCTGACGAACATGAAGGAGGACGAGACCCGGCAGGCGTTCCAGCGCGGCAACGGCGCGTTCGAGCTGAACTGGCCGTTCGTCTACGCCTCCTACGCCGACGAGCAGCCGCAGGACCTGCCGCACTTCAAGTGGTCGACGTACCCGGCCGTCGATCCGGGTGTCCCGGCCAAGACCACGATCGGCGGCTACGACCTCGCGGTCAGCTCCACCTCCAAGCACAAGCCGGAGGCGTTCGAGGCGGCGCTGTGCCTGCGCAGCGAGGAGAGCCAGAAGTTCTCGGCCCTCAACGACGGCGTGCCGCCGAGCCTGGAGGCCCTCTACACCGACGACACCCCGCTCGACCCGGCCAAGCCGGTCGACGCCGACGACAACCCGAGCATGGCGACCGCGTACCCGATGCGGGAAGCGATCTTCGCCGCGCTGAAGGATCCCGCGGTGCGCCCGCTGACCCCGGCGTACCAGAGCCTGTCGACGGTGATCTCGAAGGTGCTTTCGCCGCCGTCGGAGATCGATCCACAGCAGACGGCCGAGGAGCTGCGCAGCAAGCTGACCGACGCGCTGGACTCGAAAGGGGTGATCCCGTGAGCACGGTCGAAGACGTTTCCGCGCCCCAGCAGACCACGGCGAAACCGGGGAAACCGGCGCTGAGCGAGGGCAAGCGGGCGGAGCGGCGGCTGGGCTGGCTGCTGTGCGCGCCCGCGGCGATCGTGATGGTCGCGGTCACCGGATACCCGATCGTCTACTCGATCTGGCTGTCCCTGCAGCGCTACGACCTGCGGTTCCCGCAGCAGACCGAGTTCGTCGGGTTCGCCAACTACGCGGCGGTGCTGTCGGACTCCTACTGGTGGACGGCGTTCGGCACGACCGTGGCGCTCACCGTGGTGTCGGTGGCGATCGAACTGGTGCTCGGCATGACGCTGGCGCTGATCATGCACCGCACGCTGCTCGGACGCGGCCTGGTCCGCACGGTTTCGCTGATCCCGTACGGCATCGTGACCGTGGTGGCCGCGTTCTCCTGGTACTACGCGTGGACACCGGACACCGGGTACCTGGCGAACATCCTCGCGGGCGATTCGGCGCCGCTGACGCAGTACCTGCCGTCGCTGGCGATCATCATCCTGGCCGAGGTGTGGAAGACGACGCCGTTCATGGCGCTGCTGCTGATGGCCGGGCTCGCGCTGGTGCCGGACGACCTGCTCAAGGCCGCGGCGATGGACGGCGCGAACGGCTGGCAGCGGTTCATCAAGGTGATGGTGCCGGTGATGAAGCCGGCGATCCTGGTCGCGTTGTTGTTCCGCACGCTGGACGCGTTCCGCATCTTCGACAACATCTACGTGCTCACCGGCGGGCAGAACGACACGTCGTCGGTGTCCATGCAGACCTACAACAACCTGATCAAGGGCCTGAACCTGGGCGTCGGGTCGACGATGTCGGTGCTGATCTTCATCACGGTGGCGATCATCGCGTTCATCTTCATCAAGCTGTTCGGCACCGCGGCGCCGGGCAGCGACAAGGAGGGGAAGCGCTGATGGTGATGGGTGGAGCGGTCACCACCGGCCGCAGGACGCGGTGGACGATCGTCAACGTCATCGTGGTGGTCTACGCGCTGGTGCCGGTGCTGTGGATCCTGTCGCTGTCGCTCAAGACCAAGGACACGATCGACGACGGGAAGTTCATCCCGCGTTCGTGGACGCTGCAGAACTACGCCGACATCTTCCAGACGCTGGACTTCGTGCGGGCGCTGATCAATTCGATCGGCATCTCGCTCATCGCGACGCTGATCGCGGTGGTGCTGGGGACGATGGCGGCGTACGCGATCGCGCGGCTGGACTTCCCCGGCAAGCAGCTGCTGGTCGGGATCTCGCTGCTGATCGCGATGTTCCCGCAGGTGTCGCTGGTGAGCCCGTTGTTCAACATCGAGCGCACACTCGGGTTGTTCGACACCTGGCCGGGGCTGATCCTGCCCTACATCACCTTCGCGCTGCCGCTGGCGATCTACACGCTGTCGGCGTTCTTCCGGGAGATCCCCTGGGAGCTGGAGAAGGCGGCCAAAATGGACGGCGCGACGCCGGGGCAGGCGTTCCGGCGAGTGATCGCGCCGCTGGCCGCGCCGGGTGTGTTCACCACCGCGATCCTGGTGTTCATCTTCTGCTGGAACGACTTCCTGTTCGCCATCTCGCTGACCTCGACGAACGCGTCGCGGACGGTGCCGGCGGCGTTGTCGTTCTTCACCGGGGCCTCGCAGTTCGAGGACCCGACCGGGACGATCTGCGCCGCGGCCGTGGTGATCACCGTCCCGATCATCCTGTTCGTGTTGTTCTTCCAGCGCCGCATCGTCGCGGGGCTGACCTCCGGTGCGGTGAAGGGGTAGGCGCCATGGCTGAGATCGTGCTGGACAAGGTGAGCAAGCGTTACCCGGACGGTGCGCTCGCCGTGTCCGAGGTGGAGCTGGAGGTGGCCGATGGGGAGTTCATCATCCTGGTCGGCCCGTCCGGGTGCGGGAAGTCGACCACGCTGAACATGGTGGCGGGCCTGGAGGACATTTCCTCCGGTGAGCTGCGCATCGACGGTCAGCGGATGAACGAGCGCGCGCCCAAGGACAGGGACATCGCGATGGTGTTCCAGTCCTACGCGCTGTACCCGCACATGAGCGTGCGGGAGAACATGGCCTTCCCGTTGCGACTGGCCAAAGTGGACGACGCGACGGTGAAGTCGAAGGTCGAGGAGGCCGCGGAGATCCTCGATCTGACCCAGCACCTGGACCGCAAACCGTCCAACCTCTCCGGCGGGCAGCGGCAGCGGGTGGCGATGGGCCGCGCGATCGTGCGCAGCCCCAAGGCGTTCCTGATGGACGAGCCGCTGTCCAACCTGGACGCCAAGCTGCGTGGTCAGATGCGGACGTCGGTGTCGAAGCTGCAGCGCCAGCTGGGCACGACGACGCTGTACGTCACGCACGACCAGACGGAGGCCATGACCCTGGGCGACCGGGTGGTCGTGTTGCGGGCCGGGTACGTGCAGCAGATCGGTTCGCCGCAGTTCCTCTACGATCACCCGACGAACCTGTTCGTGGCCGGTTTCATCGGATCCCCGTCGATGAACTTCGTCCCGGCGACGCTCGAAGACGGCAGCCTGAAGAGTCCACTGGGGACGGTGACGTTGCCGGACCGCCTGCGCCGCCTGGCCGAGGCCGCGGACGCGCCCCGCGAGGTGATCGTCGGTATCCGTCCGGAGCACTTCGAGGATGCGGCGCTGCTGGACGAGAGCGCGAAGGGCGGCGGTTGTGTGTTCAGCGCACACGTCGACGTGCTGGAGTCGATGGGCTCGGAGAAGTACGCGTACTTCACGGTCGAAGGCGAGCTGGCCACGACCTCCGAGCTGGCCGAACTGGCGGCCGACACGGGCGCGGACGACGTGCCCGGCGGTGGAGCCTCCATCACGGCCCGGCTGTCGCCCGTGTCCGGCGCCAGGGAGGGCGGCACGCTCGACGTCTGGTTCGACGTGCAGAAGGTGCAGCTGTTCGACCCGTCTTCGGGGAAGAACCTGACCTTCGAGGGCTGAGCGGGCAGTGGTCCCGCGCCCGCGCTCGGCGCGGGACCACTCCGACTCCATGGTGGCTTCGCGTGGGTCCGGCACCGTGTGACGCCGCGTGCGTGCCGCCCTGTCTGGAAGCAAGCGTGCTAGCATGCTGTCATGAGTCAGGTCAGCTGGCGTGCCGCGGACGAACTGGTGCAGCGCGTGCGGCAGGCCGCCGCTCAACGGGGGGAGAGCATGAACGAGTTCATCACGCGTGTCCTGGATGTGGCGACGGATCCGGATCTCGCGGGTGACGAGAACGAGCGTCTGCGCGAGCGCTTGCGTCGTGGCGGGCTGCTGTGGGAGCCGGAAGCCGGGGTGGCTCGTCCCGATCCGGCCGCGGTCGCGGCAGCCGCGCGCCGGGCCGGTGCGGCTGGGCCGCACGCGGCGGATCTGGTCGCCGAGGAGCGCGGCCCGCGGTGAGTGTGTTCGCCGATTCGTCGGCGCTGGTCAAGCTCTACGTGGACGAGCCGGGCAGTGAGCGGGTCCAGGCGCTGCGCGGGCTCGTCGTGTCGCAGCTCGCGCGGGTCGAGGTTCCGGCGGCGATCTGGCGGAAGTACCGCCTGGGCGCGATCTCGGCCGCGGACGCGCGGCTGCTGGTGTCGGCCTTCGAGGCCGACTACTTCGGCACGCCGGACGAGGCGCCCCGTTTCGCGGTGGTTCCGGTGTCGCCGATCGTGGTGGACGTGGCGGCCCGGCTGACCGGGGTGCACGGCCTGCGCGCCTACGACGCGCTCCAGCTGGCCACGGCGCAACTCGTCGCCTCCGCGGATCCGGACTGCCGCACGTTCGCCGCGTTCGACAAGGCACTGGCGGACGCCGCCGCCGGTGAAGGTTTCCAGCCACTGTCCTGACGTGCTGCCCGGTTCCCCTGTGGCGTTGAGCGTTCCTCCGGTGACGCTCGGGATGGTTGAGGGGTTTCTCAGGCGGCAGCGGGCATCCTCGCCTCCAACGGAGGAGGTGGCGATGAGCCGGACGGGCGTGCCGCGGTGATCGCTCTCGGGGTGGTTTTCGCGGTGCTCTCCGCGGTCGCCGCGGCGGTCGGGGCATGGCTGCAGCATCGCGGGGTCAGCAGGGCAGGCACCAAGCCCATCGCGCTGCTTCGCAACCGCGCCTGGCGGACCGGCGTCGTCGTCCTCACCGCCTGCACGCTCCTCCAGATCCTGGCGCTGGCGTTCGCGCCCGTCACCGTCGTCGCACCGGTCGTCGTGCTGGCGTTGCCCGTCCTGACCGTCCTCAACGGACCTCGCGACCGGGTCACGCAGGGCGCCGTCGCCGCGGTCGCGCTCGCCGTGGCGGTCTTCGTGACCCTCACCGCTCGCTCCCCGGCCACTACGACCATCCCACCGGGCGCCGTCGTCGAGGCGGGGCGGCTCGTGGCTGTCCTCGTCGTCGCCCTGCTCGCCGTCGCGATGCTCACCCGGGAGATCGCACGCAGTGCCGCTCTCGCCGCCGCCGCCGGGGCGAGCTACGGGCTCGTCGCGGTCCTCACGAGAGACGTCCTCCACGCGCCGGGCCTGCCGTGGCTTTCGCTGCTCGGCGCGGTACTCGCGTTCGCCACCGCCGCGTGGCTCGTGCAGCACGCCTACGCCAGCGGCCCGCCGGACGTCGTCGTGGGCTGTCAGACGGTCGCCAACCCCGTCGTCGCGACAGCGCTCGGCATGACCGCACTCGGTGAGGCGCCCGAACTCGACCTGCCGACCCTCGCCGCGTGCGGAGCCGTCGCCGTCGCCGGCATCGCCGTGCTCGCCGTGCGGCGCAGCGGACTCAGCGCCGCGCGTGCCACGCGTTCATCGCGCAGTCCAGCATTTCGTGGTCCAGCGGCGGTACCGGCAGCGGCTGCCTCGCCCCGCAATCACCCCGCAGGCCGTCCAGCAGCATGGTCAGGTACCGCTGCCACAGGTCCGGTGCCACCTCGTGCGAATACTCCACCACCGAGGCGACCATCTTGAACAGCACCGGACAGTCGGTCTCGGCGAAGTCCGCGCGCAGCTGCCCGCTGTCCTTCGCGCGCTGCACCAGTTCCGTGAGGACCGGGATGATCCGGTCCTTCACCCGGGCCACCTCGATCTGGCCGAACGCGTTGCTGAGCAACGTGTCCCGCATCCCGCGGTCGGCCGCCATCATCCCGACCGCGTCCCACACGAACTTCCGGAAGCCCTCCCACGGGTCCGGATCGGCCAGCGCCACGCGGACGTTCTCTTCGATCTCCTCCAGCCGTCGCGCGAACATCGCGTCGATGAGGTGTTCCTTGTTCGGGAACCTCCGGTAGACCGTGCCGACGCCCAGCCCCGCCGCGTGCGCCACGTCGTCCAGGGTCGCGTCGAAGCCACGCTCCCGGAACACGTCCCTGGCCGCCGACAGGATCCGCAACCGGTTCCGTTCGGCGTCGCGCCGCAGCGGCCGCGGCGATGCGGCGCGCAGTGTGTCCCGCGTCATGAAACCCAGTATACCAAACGGGAGGTAAGTCCTCCGGTTTTTGGGTACGGTGGTGACGAAAGGGGAGGTCCCTACTCCACATAATCTGCGAGGACTCATGACGCAAACCACCTACGTCGAGCCCGCCGGGGGGAGTCCAGCCGGCTCGACGGCCGATCCGCACCACGCGCGGCGCTGGCTGATCCTGGTGATGATCGGGCTGGCGCAGCTGATGGTCGTGCTCGACGCGACCATCGTGAACATCGCGCTGCCCACCGCCCAGCACGAGCTGGGCTTCTCCAGTGACGCCCGCCAGTGGGTCGTCACCGCCTACGCGCTCGCCTTCGGCAGTCTCCTGCTGCTCGGCGGACGCGTCAACGACCTGTTCGGCCGCAAGCGCGCCTTCCTCATCGGGCTCGCCGGGTTCGCCATCGCGTCCGCGGTCGGGGGCGCCGCGAACGGCATCGAAATGCTGATCATCGCCCGTGCGGCGCAGGGTGTCTTCGGTGCGCTGCTCGCGCCGGCCGCGCTGTCGTTGCTGACCACGACGTTCACCGACCCCAAGGAACGCGGCCGAGCGTTCGGCATCTTCGGGGCGATCGCGGGCGGGGGCGCCGCGGTCGGCCTGCTGCTCGGCGGCGTGCTCACCGAATACCTCGACTGGCGCTGGTGCATGTTCGTCAACATCATCTTCGCCGTGATCGCCTTCGCCGGCGGTTCGTCCCTGCTGCGGCACCGCCCGTCGGAGGACCGCCCGAAGCTGGACATCCCGGGCACGATCGCCTCGGCCGCCGGCCTGTTCGCCCTGGTCTACGGGTTTGCCAACGCGGAAACCCACGACTGGTCGTCGCCGCTGGTGTGGGGCTTCCTGACCGCCGGCGTCGTGCTGCTGGGCGTGTTCGTCCGGATCGAGATGCGGGTCGCGCACCCGCTGCTGCCGCTGCGTGTGGTCCTCGACCGCAACCGGGGTGGCGCGTACATCGCGGTGTTCCTGATGGGCATCGGGATGTTCGGCATCTTCCTGTTCCTGACCTACTACATGCAGCAGAACCTGCAGTTCACGCCGATCACGTCGGGGCTGGCGTTCCTGCCGATGGTCGGCACGCTGATGATCGCCGCGACGCTGTCCACGAGCGTGCTGCTGCCGCGCATCGGGCCGAAGATCCTGGTGGGCACGGGCATGGTGATCGCCGCCGCGGGCCTGTTCTGGCTCAGCGGCATCGACTCCAGCAGCACCTACACCAGTGGTGTGCTGTTCCCGCTGCTGGTGGCAGGCGTCGGCATCGGCCTGTCGATGGCGCCGTCGATGAACGTCGCCATCTCGGGCGTCGACCCGCATGACGCCGGTGTCGCCTCGGCGACGGTCAACACCGGTCAGCAGATCGGTGGCTCGATCGGCACCGCGCTGCTCAGCTCGGTGGCCGCCAACGCCGCCAGCTCGTTCACGGTCGGCAAGACGCCGACGGAGCAGCTGGCCGTGGACGCCGCGATCCACAGCTACACCACGGCGTTCACCTGGGCCGCGGGGATCTTCCTGCTCGGCGCGGTCATCTGCGGCGCGCTGATCAAGCCCGGCGTGCCCGAGGAGATCGACACGGACTTGCCGGTCGTCCACGCGTAGCGGCCGCGGGCCCGCCGGACCTCAGTGCCGGCGGGCCCGTAGCTGCTCGATGACCTCGTCGTCCCAGCGGTGCTGCCGGATCAGCCGGTAGCGTTCGCCCGCGACCCACAGGTAGGCCTCGGCCTCGGTGCGGTCGCCGACCAGCTCCGCCTGCCGCATCATCTCCACCACCGGCAGGTATTCCTCGGTGTACCAGCGCCGCGCGATCGTGGCCCGGTCGAGGAACTTCCCCTCGGACTGCATCAGCCGGAAACCCCACGCCTCGACGTGTTCGCCGAGGTGCGCGTAGTCCCACGGATCGCCCACCACGATCGCCGCCCTGGCCTCCCCGGTCAGCGGGACCCGCGAGAGGAACAGCCGCCGGTAGTCCTTGACGATCAGGTCGCCCCGGTAGCGGATGCCCTTCGGCTTGAGCTTCGTCTGCACCTCGGTCACCGCGGCCTCGATGGCGTCCAGGCCGAGAGCGTAGGCCACCGACACCCGGTGGTGCCCGTCGATCACGAAGTGCAGGTCACCGACCCGGTACACCTCGATCGGCGGGATGTGCTCGCCCCGGCGGGCGGCCAGCGCGAGCCGCTCCCAGCGTTCCCGCACCCGGCCCGACGTCGGCCGGAAGCGGCGATCGAAGTCGCGGCTGCGGTCGACGCTGCCGACGATCGATCCGAGCGGGACCATGCGCATCCCGATCCGCCGCTCGCCGACGTAGCCGAGTGCCTCCACGACCTCGTCGAACGGCAGCATGATGTTGACGTCGTCGGGTTCCCGGCGCAGCCAGTTCGCGAGCCTGCCCAGCACCTGCCGCCGCCGGGCGCGCAGGAAGTCGTGCTCGGCGTCGGCGCGGGGGAAACCCGTGTCGCGTGCGTTCATGTGCGCACCTCGTGCGGGGTGAACTCGATGACGTGCCGTCCCACCACGTTCCGGACGCGTGTGCCGCCCATCCGGTGCTCGCGCGGGCGCTCGCCGTAGGGGTGGATGTGGCCGTGCAGCAACCAGTCCGGCCGCATCCGCTCGACCGTGGCGTGCAGGCAGTCGAAGCCGCGGTGCGGCTGGTCTTCGCGGTCGCCGACGCCGCGCGGTGGCGCGTGGGTGAGCAGGACGTCGACGCCGCGCCCGTCCCGGCGCCGCCGACGTGCGGCGAGGCGCATCAGGCGCCGGGCCCGGCGGGCCTGCTGCGCCTGCGTCCACTGGTTCGGGCCGTCGCTGTAGCGGAGGGAGCCGCCCAGTCCGGCGATCCGCAGGCCGCACACGTCGACCACCCGGCCGTCGGCGTCGATCCCGCCCGCCGGGCCGGGCCAGTGCTGCGGGAACCCGGCCCGCAGGGACAGCCCGCCGTGACGGGTGAACCCGGACAGGTCGGGGTCGTGGTTGCCGGGCACGAACACGCACGGCACGCCACCCAGCGCGTCGGTCAGGAACTCCAGGTAGTCGAAGGGCAGGTCGCCGGCGGCCAGCACGAGGCCGACGTCGCAACCGGGACCGAGACCGGCCCACAGCGCTTCGTCGACCTCGTCGGCGACCACCAGCGCACGCATGGGTCCAACGATAGGGACTCGTCAGTGCGACTGCGCGAGTTCCGGATGGCCCGCGATCAGGACGGCCACCACCGCGATCCACACGACTGCCATGGCGAGGGCCCAGAACTTGAGGCTCGTGAGCAGTCTGGTCATGGCGAAACTCCTTCCGGTGAACAGTTCAGGAATGGGTCAGAGCCACTTGTTCTTCCGGAATATTCGGTAGAGAAGGAGACAGATCCCGAGGATGAGGATCAGGACCGCCGGATAGCCGAACTGCCAGCGCAGTTCCGGCATGTAGTCGAAGTTCATGCCCTCGATACCGGCGATCATCGTCGGCACCGTGATCATCGCCGCCCAGGCGGTGATCTTGCGCATGTCGGTGTTCTGCTGCAGCGTGATCTTCGCGACCGTCGCGTTGACCAGCGTGGTCAGCAGCTCGTCGAAGTTGCCCACCCGCTCCGACACGGTGGTCAGGTGGTCGTCGACGTCGCGGAAGTAGGAGCGGACGACGTCGGGCACCAGCCGGGTGAAGCCCTCGGCCAGCCGCCGCACCGGCGTGACCAGCGGCAGCACCGCGCGGCGCAGCTCCAGCACCTCGCGTTTCATCAGGTAGATCTGCTCCGCGCTGACCGCCGAGCGGGGTGCGAACACGCGCGCCTCCATCTCGTCGATGTCCTCCTCGATCGCCGAGGTGACGTCGAGGTACTGGTCGACGATCAGGTCGGTGATGGCGTGCAGCACGGCGGCCGGTCCGCCGGCCAGGCGTTCCGCGTCCTCGTCGAGTTCGCGCCGCAGGCGGGCGAGCCCGGAGTGGGCGCCGTGCCGGACGGTGATGATGAAGTCCAGCCCGAGGAACGCCATCAGCTCGCCGGTCTCCACGATCTCGTTGGCCGTGGTCGGCGACTCGTGCTCGACGTAGCGGACCGTCTTGAGCACCATGAACAACGTGTCGTCGTAGCGTTCGAGCTTGGGCCGCTGGTGCGCCTGGACGGCGTCCTCCACCGCCAGCTCGTGCAGGCCGTAGACGTCCGCGATGCCCTGGATCTGCTGCTCGTCGGGCTCGTGCAGGCCGATCCAGACGAACCCGTCCCGCCTGCGCCGGACCTCCTTGATCGCCTCGGCGTGCGTCCAGCGCCCGGGCAGGCGCTCGCCGTCGACGTACACGGCGCAGTCGACGATGTAGGCGGACACCGGCGCCGGGACCGGCGGCTCGACACGGGCCGACCGGCCGTTGCCGCGGCCGCGCAGGCCACCGAGGGAGGGAATCGCAGGCATGGGATCTCCTGGCTTTCGCACTGCGTACTACGACCGCCGGGACGGGCACGTGGTGGGCCGCCCGGCGCTGACCAGCGCTTCCCAGGGCGAGATGAGGCCTAACGGCGAGGAGTGGATCCGGCCGTGCGGAGGGAAACGCTGGGTTTACTAGGGAGCGGACTATCGCCACTACTCATCGTGCGTTCCTCACCTCCTCCAGCCGGACCGGCAACGTGGCGGCTGTCGCGTTGACGCACCGCCGCCAGTGGTCGAGGGTACTCCTCAACATCAGTTGACGTCGCTCCAGGTCGGTGTGGCGTTACCCGCAGGGAGGTCGACCAGTGCAGTTCGGGAGGTACTTCGAGGAGTTCGAGGTGGGTGCGGTGTACAAGCACTGGCCCGGCAAGACGGTCACCGAATACGACGACCACCTGTTCTGCCTGCTCACCATGAACCACCATCCGCTGCACCTGGACGCCCACTACGCGGGCGAGACCACGGACTTCGGCAAGAACGTGGTGGTGGGCAACTACATCTACTCGCTGCTGCTGGGCATGTCCGTGCCGGACGTGTCGGGCAAGGCGATCGCGAACCTGGAGATCGAGTCACTGCGGCACGTCAAGCCGACTTTCCACGGTGACACCATCTACGGTGAGACCGAGGTGCTGGAGAAGACCCCGTCGAAGTCCAAGGACGACCGCGGTGTGGTGTACGTGGAAACCCGCGGTTACAAGCAGGACGGCACGATCGTGTGCATCTTCCGGCGCAAGGTTCTGGTGCCCAAGCAGAGCTACGGTGAGGTGCGCGGGGGCGAACAACCGGGTCGCCCCGTGCCGCACGAGTGAGGAGACCGGGTGACGATCGGGTTGGCCGAGGCCAAACGGCAGCTGAACGAGTTCGCCGGGGGCGCGTCGGGTGAGTCCCCGCTCTACGAGCACCTCGCGTCGGAGGCCGCCGGGGACGACGAGGTCGCCGGACTGCTGGCCGCCGCCCCGGACAGCGCGAGCCCGGCGCTGTTGTTCGCGGTCGCGCACCGGCTCATCCAGGCCGATCCGATCCACCCGCTGTCCCGCTACTACCCGTCGCTGGGCGGATTCGACGGCGTCGACGGCCAGACGTGGCCGGTGTTCCGCGAGTTCCTGCTCGCCAACGCCGACGCCGCGGCCGGGATGCTCGCGTCGCGGTCGCTGGCGAACAACGAGGTGCGGCGGGCCGCGTGCGCGTACCCGGCGGTCGCGATGGCGGCCAAGCAGGCGGGCGGCAAGATCGCGCTGCTCGAGGTGGGTGCCGCGGGCGGATTGCTGCTGGGGATGGACAAGTACGCCTTCCGCTACCAGTGCGACGGCGGTGAGCAGCTGGTCGCCGGCCCGGCGAAGGCGGCGGTCGGGTTGCACTGCGCGCTGGATCTCGCTCCCGGTGCGGTGCTGCCGAAACTGCCCAAGAAGCTGACCGTGGTGGCGCGCGCCGGTCTCGACACGCGGCCGCTGGATCTGTCCGATGAGGATGAACTGGCGTGGCTGGAGGCCTGCGTGTGGGCCGACCAGCCGGACCGGGTGCGGCTGCTGCGGGCGGCCGCGCTGGCGCAGCGGAAGTCGCCGCCGGAGGTCGTCGAAGGGGACGCGGTCGGCGGCCTGGACGAGGCGCTGTCCCGGCTGCCCGCGGACGCGCCGCTGGTGGTGCTCACCAGCCGGACGCTGGGCCACGTGGGTGACGAGGGCCGGGCGGAGTTCCTGTCCCGCCTGGCCGTCCTCGGCGCTTCCCGTCCACTGTGGTGGGTCATGGACGAGACGTACGAGCACGGCCTCGGGGAGGTGCTGCCGGGACGGGACGACCTGGCCTTCTCCGGTGACGGGCTGACGACGCTCGGTCTCGCGCGCCGGACCGCCGACGGCTGGGAGGCGACCGCACTGGCCCGGACGACGCGTTACGGCGCGCGGATGACCTGGCTGGCCTCGTAGCTGTTGTGCGGCAGGGCCCGGTGCGGTGAGGATGTGGGCCATGGACACGTGGTTCACCCCGCTCACCCCGCTGGCCTTCCTGGAACGCGCCGCCGAGGTCTTCCCCGACAAGGACGCGATCGTGCACGGCGAGCGCCGCGTGAGCTACCGCGAGTTCGCGGCCGAGGCGACCCGCGTGGCGCGTGCGCTGCGCGCGAGCGGCGTCGAGCCGGGTGACCGGGTCGCCTACCTACTGCCGAACATCCCGGAGATGCTGGTCGCGCACTTCGCGGTGCCGCTGGCCGGTGCGGTGCTGGTGGCGATCAACACGCGTCTCGCGCCGGCCGAGATCCGCTACATCCTCGACCACTCCGGGGCGAAGGTGCTGGTCGTCGACGCCGCGTTGCACTCCTCGGTGCCCGCGGACCACGGGGTGTCCGTGGTGACGGTGGTGGACGGCGCGTCGCCCGACCCGGCCGTCGGCGGGATTTCCTACGACGAGCTGCTGGCGCGGGGGAGCGACGAGCCGCTGCCGTGGACGGTCGAGGACGAGCGTTCCACGATCTCGATCAACTACACGTCCGGGACGACGGGCCGTCCGAAGGGCGTGCAGTACCACCATCGTGGCGCCTACCTGAACTCACTCGCCGAGATCATCCATTCGGACCATTCGCCGGAGTCCCGGTATTTGTGGACACTCCCGATGTTCCACTGCAACGGCTGGTGCACCCCGTGGGCGGTCACCGCGATCGGCGGAACGCACGTGTGCCTGCGTGCGGTCGACGCGGCGGAGATCTGGCGCCTGCTGGACAGCGAGGGCATCACGCACCTCAACGGCGCACCGACGGTGCTGAACACGATCGCCGGGTACTCCGGGGCGCATCCGCTGGGCCGCGAAGTGGTGGTCACGACGGCGGGCGCGCCGCCTTCGCCGACGGTGATCCGCCGCATGACCGACCTGGGCGCGCGGCTGGTGCACGTGTACGGGCTGACCGAGACGTACGGCCCGTACACGGTGTGCGAGCCGCAGGAGGGCTGGACGAAGCTCGACATCGCCGAGCGGAGCACGCTGATGGCGCGGCAGGGCGTCGGCATGGTCGTCACCGACGGCATCCGGGTGGTCGACGAGCAGATGCGTGACGTGCCGCGCGACGGTGTCACGATGGGCGAGGTCGTGATGCGCGGGAACAACGTGATGTCCGGCTACTTCGGTGACCCGGAGGCGACCGCGCACGCGTTCCGCGGCGGCTGGTTCCACTCGGGCGATCTGGGTGTGTGGCATCCGGACGGCTACATCCAGCTGCGCGACCGGGCGAAGGACATCATCGTCTCCGGGGGCGAGAACATCTCGACGATCGAGGTCGAGGCGGCGCTGGACTCGCACGAGGCGGTCGCGGAGGTCGCGGTGGTCGGCGTGCCCGACGAGAAGTGGGGCGAGCGGCCGAAGGGCTACGTCGTGCTGCGACCGGGCGCGTCCGTGACGGCGGAGGAGCTGCGCGAGCACGTGCGCTCGCAGATCGCCCGCTACAAGGTCCCCGACCACATCGAGTTCGTCGACGCGCTGCCCAAGACGTCGACCGGCAAGATCCAGAAGTTCCAGCTCCGCGACCGCGACTGGGGTGAGACGCAGACGCGCATCCAGGGCTGATGGCTTCCCCGATGCCACATGGGGGAAGCGCTCTCAGTGGCGGGGCAGCAGGTTCCAGTCGCGGAGGGTGTCGGCGAGGCCGTCGGTCAGGGCGAGGGTCGCGAAGGCCGCCGAGTCGATCCAGCGGGCTTCCGCGGCGTCGTCGCCGGCCCGCAGGGAGCCGCCCTCGATCGTGCAGGTGTAGTCGTAAATGGCGTAACGGCCGCGGACCACATGGCCCACCAGCGCTTCCGGCCGCACGAGCAGCCCGGTCTCCTCGCGCATCTCCCGCACGAGCGCCGCGCTGTCCGTTTCGCCTGGTTCCACGCGTCCGCCGGGGATCGACCACAGTCCGCGTCCGGGATCGTTCGCGCGCCGGACGAGCAGCAGCCGACCTTCTTGATCGTGCAAGATGCCGCCTACGCAGCGCACGGAAGCCGCACCGTTCGCGCTCATGAGGGCAGCCTAACCCGGGACCGCCGAGAGCGGAGAGTAACCAACCGAGTAGATCACAGCCGGACACTGACCCAAGCGCGGGACTTACCTCCCGTAACCCTGCGGAGTGCGGTACAACGTTACTGGTGAGCTTGCCAGTCCGATGTCGGAGTAAGAGACGGGATTGATCGTTGTGAACGCGAAGAAGATTGCCGGGCTCGTGGGTATCGCGTTGGTGCTGTTCTTCGTGATCGCCCAGCCGGGCAACGCGGCCAACCTGGTCGGCAACATCGTCGACTTCCTCCGTGAGTCGGCCGAAGCCGTCATCACCTTCGTCAGCAACGTGTTCACTTCGTAGGCGGCCGGATAGGCTGACTTGATGTTCGCCCCACGGGACCCCGACGAGTACCTGCTCGACACCGAGCGGCGCGTGGTCCGGGTCCGCAGGCACTGGGCGTACCTCGCCTGGGACACCTTCGAGTCGGCGGCGCTGCTCGCCATCGCCGTGATGGTGTCCTACCTGCTGCCGCCGTCCCTGTGGATCGTGCAGAACATCCTCTGGTACGCGGCGCTGCTCGTGGTCGTCGTCTACGCGTTCAAGGTCATCGAATGGTGGGTCGAACGGCTGGTGGTGACCGACAAACGGTTCGTGCTCACCAGCGGCGTCATCACCACCAAGGTCGCGATGATGCCGATCTCCAAGGTCACCGACCTGACCTACGAGCGCTCGGCGTGGGGCCGGATGTTCGGCTACGGCACCGTCGTGGTCGAGTCGGCCGGTCAGATCCAGGCGCTCAACCGCATCGAGTTCCTGCCTGCCCCGGAAGACTTCTACGACACGATCTCCGAGCTCGTCTTCGGCGACAAGCACAAGCAGAGCGAGCGCTTCTCCATGATCAAGGCGCAGCGGCTCGCGCGCGGCAAGAAGATCGTCGGTTGACACGTCGTCGTGCCTGGTCCGCCGCGTGCGGGCCGGGTAGGCGACAATGAACCCGATGCGCATCGACCTGCACACCCATTCCACCGTGTCGGATGGCACGGACACCCCGGCCGAGCTGGTCGCCGTCGCGGCCTCGGCCGGGCTCGACGTGGTCGCGCTGACCGACCACGACACCACGGCAGGCTGGGCCGAGGCGACCGCGGCGCTGCCACCGGGCCTCACCCTCGTGCCCGGCGCCGAGCTGTCCTGCGTGAGCAGTTTCGGCATCAGCATCCACCTGCTCGCGTACCTGTTCGACCCGGCGTCACCGGCCATCGTCGCGGAGCAGACGCGGCTGCGGCAGGAGCGCCGCACCCGGCTGCGCGCGATGGCGGTGCGGATGGCCGCCGACGGCCTGCCGATCGACGCCGACGAGCTGCTCGGCTCCCTCGGGCCGGATTCGCCCGCGGGCCGCCCGCACCTCGCGCAGGCACTCGTGCGGGCCGGGCTGGTGACCAGCGTGGACGAGGCGTTCGCCGAGTACCTGGGCAGCGGCCGCGGCTACTACCTGCCGCGGCAGGACACGCCCGTGGAGACCGCGATCGAGATGATCGCCGAGGCGGGCGGGGTGACGGTGTTCGCGCACCCGTTCGCCCGCAGCCGCGGGCGGATCGTGTCACCGGAGGCCATCGTCGAGCTGGCGGACATCGGGCTGACCGGGCTCGAGGTCGACCACCCGAACCACGACGAGGCGACCCGCGCCGAGCTGCGCGAACTGGCCGACGGCCTGGGCCTGGTGAAGACGGGGTCGAGCGACTACCACGGCACCAACAAGACGATCCCGATCGGCGCCGAGAACACCGATCCCGAGCAGTTCGAGGCGCTCATCGAGAAGGCGTCCGGCGCCCAGATCGCGGTGGGCTGACTTGGCGGACCTCTTCGACGCCAAGCTGTTCCTGGAAGCCTCGATCACGCTCGTCGTCATCATGGACCCGCCGGGGACCGTGCCGGTGTTCCTGAGCCTGGTCGGGCGCAAACCGCCGGCGGTGCGGGCGAAGGCGGCGCGCCAGGCCGTGCTGGTGTCGCTGCTGGTGATCTCGCTGTTCGCGATCGCCGGGCAGGCGATCCTGGCCTACCTCGGCATCGGCGTGCCCGCGTTGCAGGGCGCGGGCGGGCTGCTCCTGCTGCTCATCGCGCTGGACCTGCTGACCGGCAGGGGCGCGACGAGCGAGCCGAACGTGGTCGAGGACGTGAACGTGGCACTGGTGCCGCTGGGCACGCCACTGCTGGCGGGCCCCGGCGCGATCGCCGCGACGATCGTCTTCGTGCGGCAGGCGTCCGGTCACGTGGGCGCGTACGTCGCGCTGGGATGCGCGATCGTGGCGGTGCACGTGGTGATCTACGCGTGCATGCGGTTCTCCGGCGTGGTGATCCGCCTGATCAGGGAAAGCGGTATCACGCTGCTGGCGAAGATCGCGGGCCTCCTGCTGGCGGCGATCGCCGTCGAGCTCGTCGCCAACTCCGTCCGCGGCTTCATCGACGGCGGTTAGGGACTGTGGGGAAGTGGCTTGCGTGGCGGTGCAAGCAGCGGCCCCTCCCGCCTGCCCACCGCCACCCTCAACGGACGCGCTCCGCGCGACCCCGCTGAACCAAACCCGCGGCGGTGCCAGCGCACGGCCCACAGCAAGCGGCTCCGCCGCTTGTGAAACGACCTAGCCGCCGATCACCGGCGGGCTGATGCGGTTGCCGTTCTCGTCGGTGGGGCCGTCGAGGCCGAAGACGCTGTCCGGATCGTCTTCCAGCAGGTAGGCCGGGGTTTCGTGCTCGGCGTCGTCTTCCTTCTTGCGGTTTCCCGCTCCGCCTGCCATGCCCGTGCCCGCCGCCCCCGGCTTGCCCGCCGCGCCGGCGCGGCCGCTGTTCGCGCTTTCCGCCGCGGCCCTGGCACCCGGTTCGGCGACCCCGGCCTTGCGTCCCGCGGCTTCCTGGCCCGCGGCGCCACCGAGGCGGCCGGACGCGCCACCGGGGCGCGCGGAGCCGCCACCGGCCGTCCGCGCGCCGACGCCCGCGCGGGGTGAGGTCCCGGTCCGGCCCGGACCGGGACGCGGTGACGTGCCCCTGGTCTGGTCCGTCTGCCCCGGCGCGACGGGCATCATCCCGCCGCCCGCGGTGGCGCCGGAGCTGCCGGGGACAGTGCCCGGGGTCCGTCCCCAACCGCCGCCACCGGCGTTGTCGGTCAGGCCGGGCGCCGCGCCGGTGGCGACTCCCGCGCCGGGCAGGGGAGTGGTCGGCGGCGCGATGCCCGCGGTCGTCCGGACGCCGCCCGGCGAGCCGCCCATCGCGCCGACACCGCTCGAACTGGACGCGCTGGTGTTGTCGTTCGCGGCGAAGGACGGGGCGGTGGTCTGGTCGGTGTCCGGCCGCGTGGAGGGCGTCGTGTAGACGGGCTGCGTCGAGCCGCCGGAATGCAGCATCACGTCACGCTGCGCCAGCACGGCCGCGGCCTGCTGCTGGGCCTGCTGCTGGAGCGCGGCCTGGTTCTCCATGTCGTCGAGCGTCGCGCTCGCGCCTTCCCAGTCGCCGCTGGTGAACTGCTTCTGGGCCGCGGCCAGCGTGTCGTCGACCGACCGGCCGGCGGGCTCCGGCATCTTGTTGCGGGCGTCGGACAGCGCCGCGGAGGTCTGTGAATAGCGGTTCGACGACAGGTAGGCGGAGTCGCGGGAGCCGTCCGCCCAGGTGGCGAGGGTGCCGAAGTACCCCAGCGCGGACGACGCGCCACCGCCCTGCCAGCCAGCCTGCTCCTTCGCGACACCCTGGCGCAGCGTGGATGCCATTTCGCCGAACGCGTTGCCGAGGTCGTTGACGATGATGCCCTGCTCGTCGACCTCCTCGGGTGAGGCGCCGTCCTGCACCATGGTGGCGAGCTGCTCGTGCGGCACCCTGCGGTAGTCGACGTTCGTGGGAGACAGCCCGTCGCGGTACCCGCCGCCCTCGGACTGCAGCTTCTGGGTGTACTTCTGGGCCGACGCGGTCGAATAGGCACTCGCGGCCTGCCCGGGATCCGGGCCGAAGAACTTGCGGTCCCCCGCGACCTGCGCGTAGACCTCGGATTCGTATCTGCGGGCGGAGTAACCGCTGTCGGGCTGCGTCATGTGTCCCTCCCCTGCTCCCGGCGGACAACGGTAGCGCGTCCGGTCCGTTCGCGTGACCGGTTCACCGCGATCAGTAGCCGGACAGCCGCTGGTTGATCCGGTCCCGCACCCACTGGCCGATCCGGGCGCGGTCGGCGGGTGTGAAGGTGTGCCTGCGTGCGCCGTCGGACAGGTGGTCGACGGTTGTGAAGAACCGGCCGTCGGGCGTGTCGAACCAGGTCAGACGGCCCGCGTCGGCCCCGCGGACGGAGCAGGACACGACTCCCACGCGGAGCGGGGGCGCGCTGAAGTACCGGTCGGCGGCGCGTTTCTCGCGCGGCGGTTCGGCGCCGCTGAACAGGTCACCGCCCTGCTTCTGCGAGACGTAGCTCACCGGCGCGATCCGCACCGGCGGCACCTCCGGCAACGGGTCCAGGATCGCGGCGACCACCTGCGCGGCCCGGAGTTCGGTGAAGGTCACGCTGTCCGCGCTCTGGCGGCTCAGCACGCCGTGTTCGCCGGTCCACCCGCCGCGGGAGAGGACCTTCGAGGCGGTCGCCGGTTCGGTCGCGACCTGCGTGACCAGCACGTCGGGGCGGGCCCACAGCCGGAGCAGGTCCTCGACATCGTCGCGCAGACGGTCCCGCCGCATCGTCCCGCCGCGCCGGAGGCGCTCGAACACCTCGCGACGCTGCGTTTCCCTGCCGGACAACGTCGCGCTCACGTACGGGATCCGATGGGGGTAGACGAACCTGCCGAGCCCCAGTTCCTCGTCGAGGATGTCCAGCTCGGCCGGTGCCGTCTCGAACGTCAACACGGCGAGATCATATGCCGCGCGGGCGCCTGCCGGAGCCGAAAGTGTCGGTGGGGGTGCGTACCGTAGTGGACGTGGAGCAACTGGGGTTCGAGTTCGCGGTGCAGCCGCGGAGGCTGACGAAGGTGAGCCCGGCGCGACTGGCGACCTTCGGCGACTGCCCGCGCCGGTACCGGCTGTCCTACCTCGACCGGCCGACCCCGCCGCGCACCGGTCCCTGGGCGCACAGCACCCTGGGCGCGGTCGTGCACAACGCCCTGCGCGCGTTGTTCGACCTCCCGCCCGGGCGGCGCACGCCGGAGCGGGCGGCGGCGCTGTTGTCCGAGCACTGGCAGGACGCTGGCTTCGCGGACGGCGAGCAGGCGGCGGTCTACCGCGCCCGCGCCAAGGAGTGGGTCGCCGGGTACGTCGAGCACCACGACGTGGCCAGCGACCCGGTCGGCATCGAGCGCTGGGTTTCGGCGCCGGTGAACCCCGAGCCCGGCCGGCCCGCGTCGATGATCATCGAGGGGCGTGCGGACCGGATCGACCAGCGCGGCGGCGAACTGGTCATCGTCGACTACAAGACGGGCCGCCGCGCGCCGGACGAGTACGAGGCCCGGAGTTCGCAGGCGCTGGCGATGTACGCGGTCGCGGCCGAGCGCACCCTGCGGCGGCCGTGCCGGAAGGTCGAGCTGCACCACCTGCCCAGCGGCACGGTCGCCGAGGCCACGCACACGCCGGAAAGCCTCCGCCGCCATCTGAGCCGTGCGCAGGAAACAGCGGAGGACGTCCGCCTGGCCACCGACACCCTCGACGCGGGCGGCGACGCCGACGTGCTGTTCCCCGCGCGGCCGGGAAGGCGTTGCTCCTGGTGCGATTTCCGGCCCAGCTGCGAGACCGGACAGCGGGCGGCCCCGGCGGCGAAGCCCTGGGAGCTGCTGGCGCCCTAGGTGGGCCGAACGGCGCGCCGGGCCGGGTCGGCCCGACCGCGAGCCGGTGCTCGGTCGTGCGGTGAATCCCCGTGGTGGGTGGTGCTGCCGGGACGCGCGAGCGTGGTGCAATCGAGGCCGGCATGCGACGAACTGGTGGAGCAGGGTGAGCGAGGACATGACGAACACCGAAGAGCTGGAGCTGGCCCCGGCTCGCGGCCGGAGCCGGACAGCCCGGTGGTGGCGCGGGTTCACCGGCTCGCTCGCGGCCGGGCTCGTCGCGCTGGCCGTGCTCGTCCTGGGAGCCGGGATGCTGTGCGCGTTCCTCGACGTGCCGGGCCCGGGCGCGGAACCGATGATCGCCCACCCGGTCGCCGCCGTGCTGGCCCTGCTCGCACAGCGCGTCGCGGACCGGCGGAACGGGTCGCTGGCCGGAGTCGCCGGAATCCTGGTCGTCGCCATCCTCGCTGTGGCGTTGTGGACCTTCTGGTGGGGGTAGAGACGGTGCCGGAAGCGGCTTGGGTGTCTCCGGGGCTCAGGTCTCAGGCATCCGTCGCCAGGCGCGCGTGGCGCTCCACGTCGAAGCGCGTGCCCCCGTACTGGAGCTTGGCGCGCTCCAGCCCCTCCACGGCGAACCCCGCCGACACCGCTACCCGGCACGATGCCGGGTTGTCCACGCGGTGTCCCAGTTCCAGCCGGAACAGCTGCTGCTCCTCGAACGCCCACCGGGCGAGCACCCGGCACGCTCCCGCCGCGAGGCCCTGCCCGCGCCCGCGCTCGAGGAGCCAGTAGGAGACCCACCCGGTCTGATGACGTCGCTCCACGTTCGACACCGCCACGTTGCCGACCGCTGAACCCGCCTCGTCCAGCACGGCGAAGGCGAACGCCCGGCCCGCGGCGTGGTCATCGCGCCGCGCGGCCACCCATGCTTCGGCGTCGTCGAGGGTGTCGACGGACGTCGCGAACTGGCGGGCCATCAACGGTTCCCTGGCGGCGGCCAGCACGACCGGCGCGTCGGAGGGCTTCCACATCCGCAACGTTCCCGAGATCTCGTCCACGCCGGACACACTCGCCGAACCACGGCGGCGAGGCAACCGGATTCCGGCGGTCCCCTCCCGCCACCTGGTGTGCCTGGCCGCCTTGATCCGCTAAGCTGCCGTCTGTACGCCGTTCAAGGGGGAGGAAAAACCGTGGGTACCGGGGGCATCGTGGCGATCGTGATCGTGGTCGTCGTCGTGCTGGCGTTGCTGATCGGGACCATCGCTGCCTACAACGGGCTGGTCCGCCGCCGCAACGCCTACCAAAACGCGTTCGCACAGATCGACGTGCAGCTGACTCGGCGGCACGACCTGATTCCGAACCTGGTCGAGACCGCGAAGGCGTACCTCCGGCACGAGCGGCAGACGCTGGAGGCCGTGGTCGCGGCACGCGGTGGCGCGATGCAGGCGCAGCAGGCCGCGCGGGTCAATCCTGGTGATCCGGGCGCGATGCAGCAGCTCGACGGAGCCGAAAACGTGCTGTCGCAGGCGCTGGGCAGGCTCTTCGCGCTCACCGAGTCCTATCCGGACCTCAAGGCCAACCAGAACATGATGCAGTTGTCCGAGGAGCTGACCTCGACGGAGAACCGCGTGGCGTTCGCGCGGCAGGGCTACAACGACTCGGTCATGGGCTACAACACCAAGCGCGAGGTCTTTCCGGGTAACCTGATCGCGGGCATGTTCGGGTTCGCTCCCGCCGCCCTGCTGGCGGCCGAGACGCCCGAGGCGCGTCAGGCGCCGCGAATCTCCTTCTGACCGGCGATGAACTTCTTCGAACGGCAGATCGAGGTCCGCCGTGCGTCCGCGCGCCTGGTCTGGTTGTTCGTCCTCGCGGTCGTGGTCCTCGTCGCGCTGGTCGAACTGGCCGTCTGGGTGGGCTTCAAACTGGATCACCGGCCCGCCGCCACCGCCGTGCGCGTGCTGGTGGTCGCGGGCGTGCTCACCGTGCTGGTCATCGGACTGACCTCGTGGATCCGCACGTTGCTGCTGCGCAGGGGCGGCGGTGGCAAGATCGCCTCGGGGCTCGGTGGCTGGCTCGTTCCCCAGGACACCGTCGACCCGCCGCTGCGCCGCCTGTGCAACGTGGTCGAGGAGATCGCGATCGCCTCGGGCACGCCGGTCCCGGAGCTGTACGTGCTGCCGGGCGAGCAGGGGATCAACGCCTTCGCCGCCGGGTGGACGCCCGGTGACGCGGCCATCGCGGTCACCCAGGGCGCGCTCGACCGGCTCAACCGCGACGAGCTGCAGGGTGTGATCGCGCACGAGTTCAGCCACATCGTCAACGGCGACATGCGGCTCAACATCCGTCTGATCGGGGTGCTCACCGGAATCGTCGGGCTCGCGATCCTCGGCAGGATGCTGGTGCCACGCGGCGGGAGCAAACGAGCCGCCGGTCTCGGGCCGCTGGTCCTCCCGGCCGCGGTCGCGATGATCGGCGGGTACGTGGGTGTCCTCATCGGACGGTTGATCAAAGCGGGCGTGTCCCGTCAGCGCGAGCACCTCGCGGACGCCTCCGCCGTGCAGTTCACCCGGCAGACGGAGGGCCTGGCCGGAGCGTTGAAGAAGATCGGCGGACTGCCCGCGGGATCCCGGCTGCGCTCCGCGAAGGCGGAGGACGTCAGCCACATGCTGTTCGGCGAGGGCCGGAAGTTCTCCTCACTGTTCGCCACCCATCCGCCGCTGACCGAGCGCATCCGGCGGCTCGACCCGACGTTCGACCCCGGCGAGCTCGAACGACTGAGCGCCCGCTGGGCGGGAGCCCTTCCGTCCGGAATGGACGAAGACAGGGCGCTCGGGTTCACCTCACCGGCCCCGCGGTCCGTGTCCGCTCCGGTCCTGGCGTGGCCGGCCGCGGTCGTCGCCGCGATCGGCACTCCGGCCGCGGGTTCCTTCGACCACGCGGGCGCGTTGCTGCGCGCGATCCCGGAGGACGTGCACGCGCGGGCATTGCGTGCCGACACCGTGGTCGCGCTCGTGCTGGGACTGGTGCTGTCCCGGGACCAGCCGACACGGACGGGACAGTGCCGTCTGGTCGAGGCCCGGCTGGGCCGCCCGGTCGCGGACGCCGCCTGGACCGAGGCCGACGCGCTGGGGCGGCTCGACCCGGCGCTGCGCCTGCCGTTGGCGCAGCTGGCGTTCCCCGCGTTGCGGCACCGGTCATCCCAGGAGTTGCAGGCCGTGCAGGCACTTCTCGGCGAGCTGGTCCGCGCGGACGGGAACGTGGACGTGTTCGAGTACTGCCTGTCCGCGCTGGTGCACCGTGACCTCTTCGAGACGATGTTCCGCAAACCGCCGTGGACCGTCCGCGGCAGTTCGCTGGGGCAGGCCGCTCCCGCGGTGGCCACGTTGCTGGCCGTGGTGGCGGCCGTCGGGCACCGGGCGCCAGCCACTGCCGCGGCCGCGTTCCAGGCCGGGCTGGCGCGGGTGCTGCCGACCACGATGCTGCCCTTCCAGCCGCCGCCGCGGGCGTGGCAGGCGCTGGACGGCGTGTGGCCCGCCCTGGACGGGCTGGACGGCCGGGCGAAGGCTCTCGTGGTGGACGGGCTGGCGACGGTGGTCTGGCACGACGGCGTCGTGGAAGTGGCGGAGAGCGAACTGCTCCGGATGGTCTGCGCGATGCTGCACTGCCCGTTGCCGCCGCTCGCGGCCGTCGGCCGGGGTGCGCTAGCCGACCCACTCCCGCCACGCGGGTAGCAGCACGCGCAGCAACGCGGCCGGGTTCTCCGTGTTCGGGGAGTGCGCGGCGCCCGGAATGACGTGGAACGGCGCGCCCAGCCGCGAGGCCATGTCGCGTTGTGAATCCACGCTCCACGCGTCGTCCCGTTCGCCTGCCACCACCAGGGTCGGAACGCCGGTCGCGGCCAGTTCCGCGACCCGGTCCGGCTCGGTCCGCAACCCCTGGGCCATCCCCAGCAGGCCCGCGGGGCTGGACGCCAGGAACCGCATCCGCAGGAAGTCCTTCATCTCGCCGGGCAGCGTGGCCCACAGCGGTGAACGGGCGCTCACCTGCTCCCGCACCCGGTACACCGCGTCCAGGCCGGACGTCCGCAGCACCGGCTCACCCGCCCCCAGCGCCTGCCGCCGGGCGCCATCGGGGAGTTCGCCCGGGCCGCTGTCGAGCAGGGTCAGCCCGGCGACCGGCGCGCCGGCCAGCACCGCGGCCCTGGCGACCAGGCCGCCGTAGGAATGGCCCAGCAGCACGACCGGTCCGTCCAGGTTCTCGACCAGCTTCGCCACGACGACGCCCAGCGCCGACGGCAGGTACGCCGCTTCGTCGTCCGGTCCTGGCGATTCGAACTGGCCCGGCAGGTCGATGGCCACGGCGCGGAAACCACCGGCGGCCAAGCCGTCCAGCAGCGGCGCGAAGTCCTCTTTGGACCCCGTGTATCCCGGAACCAGCAGCGCGCAGGCACCGGCAGGGCCCGGCGTGCGCAGCGCGGCCAGATCCCCGGCACGCACCTTCTCGGCGCCGTGCGGGGTCAGCTGTCCGGTCACGACAGGGCGACCAGCGTGTCGCCGCGTTGTTCCAGCAGCACCGGCCCCATCGCGGTCAGGCGGACCGGGCCGGTGTAGCCGTGCCGGTCCACCGCGATCGTCCGGATCGTCGAGCCGTCGGACTCGTTGAGCACCGCCAGCCCGCCCTCGATCGGCACGACCAGCTGGTGCGCGAACGTCACCCCCGGCCCCACCGCGCCGTTCAGGGTCCACAGTGGAGTGAGGTCGTCCCGGGACAGGGCCATCATCTTCGACCCGGTGAACCAGTACACGTTCGACGTCGTGCTCGTCGTGGGCGCCACCCGGCCCTCCGGGTCCTGCGCCAGGTCCGATCCGGGAAGATCCAGCGGGTACGCGGCGGTCTGTTCACCGTCCTCGTCGTAGAGCACGAGCAGCTTCTGGTGCGGCATCGCCACCGCGGTGTAGTTGCCGGACATGGCGACCACTTTCGCGTCCCGGCCGGGCATGATCGCGCTGAACGACACCTGCGGCTGGTCGGCCTCCTTCGGCACGGACTTCATCACCGTCAGCCGGTCGCCGGGGTCGCCGGGGCACCGCTCGATGACGCCGATCCGGCTCGACGCCATGGCGACCGAGCCGTAGGTGCATCCGGTCCGCGGCTGCTTGTCCGGGTTGATCAGCGCGGGGACCCGGCCGTACTCGTTGGTCTCCACCAGATCGTCCCGCCAGGTCACGAGCAGGTCCGGTCCCGTCGCGGTGACCTGGCTGCCGTCGGTGACGAGCCCGGTGCCCAGCTGCGCGCTGCCGGTGCGCTGCGCCTTGCGCTGTCCGGTGTCGATGGCCAGCCCGATCACCTCGGAGCAGCCGGACTCGCCGTTGACGCCGTCCTTGCGGAACACCGCCAGCACCCGGCCCCAGACCTCGGTCGCTGTGCACAGCGGCAGGTCGCGGGAGTAGCGCCAGCGGATGTCGCCGGTCATCGGGTCGCGGCCGGCTATCTCGCCGCCCTCGGCGGTGGCGACGGCGGTGCCCTCGGCGATCGGCACCGGCGCGGCGCTGCTGGGCGCCTGCCACAGTTCGCGCAGCGTCGCGGGCACGGTCGGGGGCGAGGGCGGCAGGGGAGTGCCGGGCGCGGAGGTTTCCTGGATCGTCGCGCGGCTCGCGCTACCGGCCCATACGACGACCCCGGCGACCACGGCCACCACGACGATCAGGACCACGATCACCCGGTCACGCGGGCGGCTCCACGGTGAGGGCCGGTCGCGGCGCCGCTCCGCGGGAGCGACCGCGGGCGGTGGGCCTGCCAGCACGTCCTCCGCGCCGATCCGGGCCGGGCCTCCGTTGTCGCCGGGGGCCTCGCCGCCCTCGGGACGGCGGTGCCGCCCCCCCTCCGCGGGCTCGCTCACGTTCCTGCTCCCGGTGTTCGATGGCGCCGTCGGCGCCGGTCGACCTCAGTCTGCCGAACCCGGTGTATCAGACGTGTTCGCCGTCGCGCTGGCCGAGCCCGAACGGCGACGGCGGCGACGGCGCGCGGGACGTTCCGCGGACTCGCCCGTCTCCCGCTCGGCCGCGCCCTTGTCCGCGGGACCCGACGCCTCGCCGTTCGCCTTGCCGCCACGGGTGCGGCGGCGCGGCCTGCGCTCCTCACCACTCGTCTCGCCTGCCTCGGCCGGCTCGGTGTCGGCCTTGGCGCCCCGCGTGCGGCGGCGGTTGCGCGTGCTGCCACCACTACCACCGGACCGGCGGCGTCCGCCCATCTGCTCCTCCGGCTCGGCCGACAGGCCGGCGCGGGTGCGCTTGGACAGCGGCAGCCGCCCGGTGGCGTCCTCCGGGATGTCCAGGTCGCTGAACAGGTGCTTCGAGGTCGAGTACGTCTCGGCGGGCTCGGCCAGGTCGAGCTTGAGCGCGTCGTTGATGCTCTGCCAGCGGTGCAGGTCGTCCCAGTCGACGAGGGTGATCGCGACACCGGTCTTGCCCGCGCGGCCGGTGCGGCCGATGCGGTGCACGTAGGTGCTCTCGTCCTCGGGCGTCTGGTAGTTGATCACGTGCGTCACGTCGGTGACGTCGATGCCACGGGCCGCGACGTCGGTGGCGACCAGCACGTCCACCTTGCCGGAGCGGAACGCGCGCAGCGCCTGCTCGCGGGCGCCCTGGCCCAGGTCACCGTGCACCGCGGCGGCGGCGAAACCACGCTCGGCGAGGTCGTCGGCCACCTTCTGGGCGGTGCGCTTGGTGCGGGTGAAGATCATCGTCAGGCCGCGGTCCTTCGCCTGCAGGACACGGGCGATGAGCTCCGGCTTGTCCAGCGAGTGCGACCGGTAGACGAACTGGGTGGTGCGCTCGTGCACCGCGCTGGAGTCGTTCTCCTCGGCCCGCACGTGCGTGGGGCGGTTGAGGAAGGTGCGGGCCAGCTTGATGATCGGGTCCGGCATCGTGGCCGAGAACAGCATGGTCTGCCGCTCGTCGGGCACCATGCCGAGGATGCGCTCGATGTCGGGCAGGAAGCCCAGGTCGAGCATCTCGTCGGCCTCGTCCAGCACGAGCGCGCGGACCTTGCCCAGCACCAGCGACTTCTGCTCGGCCAGGTCCAGCAGGCGGCCGGGAGTGCCCACGACCACGTCGACGCCCTTGCGCAGCGCCGAGGTCTGCTGCTCGTAGGGGCGGCCGCCGTAGATGGCCAGCGTGCGCACGCCCAGGTGCTTGCTCGCGTCGGTGATGTCGCGGGTGACCTGCAGGCACAGCTCGCGTGTGGGGACGACGACGAGCGCCTGCGGGGTGCCGTCGCCGGGGCTGACCACGCGCTGCAGCAGCGGGACGCCGAAGCCCAGCGTCTTGCCCATGCCGGTGCGGGCCTGGCCGATCAGGTCCTCGCCCGCCAGCGCGAGCGGCAGCGTGAGGGCCTGGATGGCGAAGGTGTGCTCGATGCCGGCCTCGGCGAGCGCCCGCACGATCTCGGGGCGGACGCCCAGCTCGGCGAAGGTGGGGGTGGCCGGTTCGACGTGGTCGGCCTGCAGTGGGTGGGAGGTGTCGGTGTCCGGAACGCCGGTCTCGCTGTGCTCCAGGGCCACCGGGTCGGTCTGGTTTTCGGTTGCGGTCAGTGTGATCGCCTCTCTCGTACCAGCGCGCACGGCCTGGTCGAGATTGGGCACTCAACCTGCGGGAAGGTCCGCCGGGAATGCCTGGACGGCGTGCACGCGCATCATCTGCCGCTCGCCCTGCGCCCGGGTCTGCTCGTCCTCCGGCGAGTCGAGGCGGGTGTGCCTCGGGTGGGGCGCATCATGAGCGGATGCGGTAGCTTTCCTCCCCAATTGTAACCGGTGAGCCCCCTGCCTCGGCATTTCGGCCCGGTGTGTCCACGTTAGATTCGTCTCGCCGTCACGGCGGTACGCTCACGGCCGTGACACGAGAGATCAGCGAAGGCGTCGTCGACCTGCTCGGAGTCCTCGCCTACGGCGAGCTGTCCGCGTTCGACCGGATGGCGGAGGACGCCCGCCAGGCCCCCACCCTGTCCGGCCGGGCGGCGCTGTCGACGATGGCGGCCGCCGAGATCGGGCACTACGACCTGCTCGCGAAGTTCCTCGCCGACCACGGCAGGCGCGTCGAGGACGCGATGGCGCCGTTCGTCGGCCGCTTCGACGCCTGGCACGCGTCCACCGCGCCCAGGTCGTGGCTGGAGTCGCTGGTCAAGGCCTATGTCGGTGACGGGCTGGCGGCCGACCTGTACCGCGAGGTCGGCAGCTGGCTGGACGCGGAGACCAAGGACCTGGTCGTGACCGTGCTCGCCGACACCGGTCACTCGGCGTTCGCCGAGCGCGAGGTCGCGGCGGGCATCAAGGCCGACCCGAAGACGCGGGACAAGCTGGCGCTGTGGGGGCGGCGGCTGCTGGGCGAAGCGCTCACGCAGGCGCAGTACGTGGTGGCCGAGCGGGACCCGCTGGCCGAGCTGATCGTGTCCGGCTCGGGCGACCTGTCGGGAATCGCCGGCCTGTTCCGCCGGTTGCAGCAGGGGCACACCAAACGGATGCAGGTGCTCGGGCTGGGCTAGCCTGGGTGGCGGAGAACGTGGCAGAACAAGGCGGAGGTACAGGTGGAGGTCAAGATCGGCATCAAGGACACCCCGCGTGAGCTGGTGGTGTCCAGCGGCCAGTCCGCCGAGGAGGTCGAGAAGCTGGTCGCCGACGCGCTGAAGACCGCGGACGGCCTGTTCAGCCTCACCGACGAGAAGGGCCGCAAGTTCCTGGTCCCCTCGGACCGGATCGCCTACGTCGAGATCGCGCCCTCGGACGTGCGCCGGGTCGGCTTCGCGGTCGGTTCGTAGTCATTCGAAAAGAAGGGCGTCCACCGGCTGGTGGGCGCCCTTTTCGCGTTGTGGGTGGGTCGCTACGCGGGTTGTTGCGCTGCGCGCGGCTGCGGGCGCCTGCTGCTGGCGTGAATGGTCAACTCGCGCGCGGGAGCGTGGGACTCGCCGAAGGGCCGGCGAGTCCCACGTTCTCGTTCGGTTACTCGGGCACGGCGGCCAGGGTCGTGGGCACCGTGAACGGTGGCGTGCTCGTGCCGAGGATGCGGTAGCGGCCCCACGGGTCCGGGTCGGACAGCTCGCCCGTCGCCGAGCCGTCCGGGGTGCGGATCTCACCCTTCTTCCTGCGGCCGCCGCACAACCGGTCCAGTTCGGCGTTCGGCGCGATGCGGCCGTACCAGCGGTAGTAGCCGTCGATGGGCTGGAAATGGCCGCGCAGCTCCACCTCGACCGCGATCTCGGTGCCCTCGACCACGACCTGCGCGGGGCCGGTGTAGCCGTCTTCGTCGTCAGCCGACATCCGTCTCCTCCTTCGGGTGCGCCCGCGTGAACTGGGCGATCTTGTTCTCCTCCAGCGGCTTGTTCGGGGCGATCTCGACGCCCTGCTGCCGGGCGAGCCCGTCGATCGCGGCCCAGATGATCTGCGTCAGGTACTCCACGACGCTGTCCCGGCTCATCGACCGGCGCTCCAGCCACCACTCACCGGTGTTCTGGACCATCCCGACGATGCCGTAGGCCCACGGTTCGGCCGCCCCGGAGTCCATGTTGAACATCCGCATGTAGTCGCCGAGCAGGGCGGTCAGCGCGGTGGCGATGAGTTCCTTGTCCTCGGCCACCACGTCGGCGTCGGCCTGCTTGCCCGCGAACGAGCCGCGCACCAGGAGCCGGTAGAGGTTGGGGTGTTCCTCGATGACGGTGAAGAACGCGTCCAGCGCCATCCGGATGCGGGGGACCGGCGCGAGTTCGGCGTTGATCGCCGGGACCAGTCGCGAGAACAGCAGTTCGGTGCCGCGCTGGCCGAGTGCGTCGTACAGGTCGGCCTTGTCGGCGAAGTGCCGGTACAGCACCGGTTTCGTGACGCCTGCCGCGACCGCGACGTCGTCCATCGCCAGGTCCGGGCCGTGTTCGTCCAGCGCCTTGAGTGCCGCCTCGACGAACTCCGCTCGTCGCTCGACGCGGTGTTTGCGCCAGCGGTCGCGCCGGGCGTCGCCGGTGGCGGGCTCGTCGGCCTTGGGGTGCTTTCCGCGCTTGACACGATCCGTCACGCACTTCAAGCTACCAGAGGTAACTGTTACCACGGGTTACATAATCAGTGGGGAGCACGCGATGACGCGAACGCTGGACGACCACGGCCGGGAGAAGACCGCGGAGCGGTTGCTGAAATCCTCGGCGAACAAGTTCTACGACCCCGAGGTCGACATCGACTGGGGCGCCCCGCTGGACGAGGGCAAGCCGTTCCAGCTGGAGCACCGCAGCTCGCTCTACGGCACGCACCTGTGGGACCGGCTCACCGAAGAGCAGCGCATCGAGCTGGGCAGGCACGAGCTCGCCAGCATCGCCAGCAACGGCATCTTCTTCGAGGTGCTGCTGATGCAGCTGCTGCTCAAGGAGGTCTACAACTCCGACCCGACGTCCCGGCACGTCCAGTACGCGCTCACCGAGATCGCCGACGAATGCCGCCACTCGACGATGTTCGCGCGCTCGGTCGAAACGGTCGGCGCACCCGCCTACGGTCCGGTCAAGATCGTGCACCGGCTGGGCAAGCTGCTGCCGTTCATCGGCTACGGCCCGGCGCTGTACGGCTCGATCCTCGTCGCGGAGGAGATCCTCGACCGCATCCAGCGCGAGAGCATGGCCGACGAGAACATCCAGCCGCTCGTGCGCATGGTCAACCGTATCCACGTGCTCGAAGAGGCGCGGCACGTGACCTTCGCGCGCGAGGAGGTCACGCGCGGCATGGCGAAGCTGTCCAAGCCCGAACTGCTCTACCAGCGCTGGCTCATCGCGATCGTCAGCTTCGCGATCACGCGCAGCCTCATCAACCCGCGCGTCTACAAGGCCGTCGGTCTCAACCCGCGGGAAGCGTTCGAAACCGCGCTGGCCAACCCGAACTGGCACGAAACGCTGCGCTGGTCCGGTGAGCGGATCATGGCGTTCCTGGACGAGGCCGGGCTGGTCGGGCAGCCGGGCACGTACTGGTGGCGCAAGTCGTTCCTGCTGGGGGCCCGGTGACGGCCACGATCCGGCGGGCCGGGTTCACCACGAGCGACGGTACCGCGCTGCACGTCGACGTTTCCGGCCCGCGCGACGCCGCGGTGACCCTGGTCCTGGTGCACGCGTGGACACAGGACCACCTGGAGTGGGATCCCGTTCTGCCGCTGCTGCCGACCGGCATCCGGGTGGTGCGCTACGACCACCGCGGCCACGGCTGGTCCGAGCCTGCCCGCCCCGGCACGGCGACGGTCGCACAGCTCGCGGACGACCTCGCCGAGCTGATCGCGGAGCTGGCGCCGGAGGGTGAACTGGTCCTCGCCGGTCACTCGATGGGCGGAATGACGGTGATGGCGCTGGCCGAGCGGCACCCGGAACTGGTCGCCGCGCGCGTGCGCGGGGTCGCGTTCATCGCCACGTCGTCCTGCGACATGGACCGGCTCACGCTGGGCCTCAACGGGCGGGCCGGGCGCGTGGCGGCGCGGGTCGACAAGACGTTCGGACGGCTGCTGAACCGGTGGGGCGCCGAGCACGTGCCCATCCCGGCGCCGCTGGCCCGGCCGTCGGTCAAGTGGCTGGCGTTCGGGAAGAAGGTCGCGCGGGCCGACGTGCGGGCGATGACGGCGCAGTTCCTGCGGGCGCACCCGCGCAGCGTCGGCGGCTTCCGCGACTCGATGTCCGGCCACGACCGCCGCAAGGCCCTGGCGACGCTGCGGGACAAGCCGGTCGTCGTGCTGGTGGGGGAGCGGGACCGGATCACGCCCGTGCACCACGCGCGCGTGATCGCCGAGGAGCTGCCGTCGGCGGAGTACGTGCTCTTCCCCGGCGCCGGTCACGAACTGACCTACGAACGGACCCGCGCGGTGGCGGCGCGGTTGGGGCGACTGGTTTCGTAGCCCGCCGGAGCGCGATGACGGGCTAATTCGGGGCCTTGTCGCCGAACTGCAGGACCGGCCAGGCGTTGGGGACGCACGTCTTCCCGTCCGCCGGAACGGCCTTCGAGTTGTACTTGTCGACCGCGTTCAGCTGGGCCACGTAGTCGTTGGACACCCCGAAGGTCTGCTGCATCATCACGGGCGCCAGCGCGCCGTTCTCCTGGCAGCCCACGTGGCTGTTGCCCAGCGCGTGCCCGACCTCGTGGTTGATCGCGTACTGGCGGTACAGCCCCAGGTCGGTGAACGCGAGCGCGCCGCGGACCCAGCGGGACAGGTTGATCACCACGCGGTGGTCGAACGACCGCGAGTAGCAGGACGTCGGGAACTGGATGTCGAACCCGCACACGTCCGGCCGTTTCGCGGTGTCCGGCGTGGTGAGGCTCACGCGGAAGTCGATGTCCGGTGCGTCCGCGCCGACGCGCTGCAGCTTGACCTGGCCGGTGCCGATCCAGCTGCGCACGTCCGACAGGGTCTTTTCGACGGCGCTCGCGAACGCGTCGTCACCGGCGTAGCTGGACGCGTCGATGCCGTTTTCGACCTCGATCGTGTAGTGGTACTCGGTGGCGCCGGTGCCGACCTCCTTGCCGCTCACGCCGTCGTCGGGCACCGGCACCACGTGGTAGGCCATCGTGCCGCTCTGCGTGAAATCACCGCCGGCAGGCAGCTCGGCGGTGGGGATGTTCAGATCGCGCGGCAGGGCGGGCTGTTCCTCCGGCCCGGGGTCCTCGACCCCCACACCGTCGCTGGCCTGCGACGAGTTCGTCGGCGACGGCGGCGCTTCACCCGTCACGTTGACCGCGACCAGCACCGTGATCACGAGGAGCACCGGGAGCGCGTACACCCGCCAGCCGTACGTGCCGACGAGGCGGCGCACCTTGCCGCGGCGGCGGCGCGCCTCGCGGGCCTGCCGGGGATCCTGTTCGAGCTGCGCCTGCGGCGGTTTCCACGACGCGGCCAGCGGCTCGCCCTGCGCGCGGCGGGAGCGCGGGCGGTAGCGGTCCTCGCTCACGCGCACCGACGACCGGCTGGAGGAAGGCGCGTACTGCGTCCGCTTCCCCTCGCCACGATCGCCGCCACTCGCCCCGTTCACGGCGTCCAGACTGCCACATGCGCAGAGCTACGCAACGCGCGACCAAACCGTCACGCTCTGATCTTCGCGTAACTCGAACGGGCTACCACGAACCGGCCGCCACTTCCTCCCACATACCCAAAATCGCCTTGGCTACGACAACCGGGCGTTCCATCTGCGCCACGTGCCCGGTCCTCGGAAGCACGAGCAACCGCCCCCGCGGCAGCAGCTTCGCCGTCCGGGTCGCGCGGCGGACCGAGATCACCTTGTCCTCCGTGCCCCACACCACGAGCGTGGGAACCGTCACGTTCGGCGCCACCCGCCACAGCGACGCGGCCCCGCGCGCGAACCAGGTCCGGAAGATCCCGAACGTGCTGCGCGACATCGCCGAGCCCGCCCACGCCAGCTCGGCCCGCGCGGAGTGCTCCTCCACCAGCTCGGCCATCCGGTGTTCCGGGAACGAGCCGGGGTCGGCGAAGCACAGCTTGATGACCTGCTGCGCGCGCTCACGGGCGGTGTAGGCGGCCAGCCTGCGGCGCGCCTTGCGGCCGAGCAGCGGCAGGTACGCCAGCGCCATCAGCGGATCGGACAGCCGCCGCGGGTCGGGCCGTCGATCGGGCATCGCGGGCGAGATCAACGTCAACGTGCGCACCAGTTCGGGGTGCCGTGCCGCGACGAGCAGCGAGACCGCGCCGCCCATCGAGTTGCCGACGAGGTGCACCGGCCCGGCCCCGAGGCCGTCGGCGAACTTCCGCACGACCTCGGCGTGCGCGTCGAGGCTGAAATCGAAGGCGTGCTCCGGCTCGGAGAACCCGAACCCGGGCAGGTCGATCGCGGCGCCACCGGCGCTCGGCGCGAGCAGCGCGGACAGATCGGTCCAGTTCGTCGACGATCCGCCCAGGCCGTGCACGTAGAGCACGGTCTCGGCTTCGGCGCCCGGTGTGCGGCGCACGTGCAGCGACACGCCGCCGACGTCCTCGGTTTCGCCCGGCCACGGCGGGAGTTTCGGGTCCAGCTCGGGTAGCTCACGAGTGGACAGCGGTACGTGCGTGACGGGCACCCGGGGCGCCCCGGCATCCGGGGCCCGCCGGGAATCCGGGACGGTGTCGGTCATGGTTTCAGGATGCCTACCGACCCGTCCCTTGGCGACTCGGCGATACCGGCGAGTAATCTCAAACGGGTTCTTTGGGAGGAAAGCATGACGGAGACTGCGGCAGCAGGGCAGCGGGGAGTCCGGCTACCCCGGACCGAACGGCGTGCCCAGCTTCTGGCCGCGGCGCAGCGCGTCTTCTCGGCCAACGGGTACCACGCGGCGGCCATGGACGAGATCGCCGAACAGGCAGGCGTCAGCAAGCCGGTGCTGTACCAGCACTTCCCCGGCAAGCTCGACCTCTACACCGCGCTGCTGGAGAACCACGTCGACGAGCTGGTCGGCCGGGTGCGCGAGGCGCTCGAATCGACCACGGACAACAAGCTGCGCGTGCGTGCCGCCGTCGGCGCCTTCTTCGACTTCGTCGCCAGTGAGACCGGCGCCTTCCGGATGATCTTCGAGTCCGACCTGCGCGGCGAGCCCGTCGTGCAGGAGGCCGTCGACCGCGCGACCACCGAGTGCGTCGACGCGATCACCGACACCATCACCGCCGACGCGGGCCTCGACGAGGGCCGCGCGCGCCTGCTGGCGGTCGGGCTGGTCGGGTTGAGCCAGGTCAGCGCCCGGTTCTGGCTGGCGCACCACAGCACGATGAGCCGTGAAGAGGCCGTGGGCCTGACGGCCACGCTCGCCTGGCGCGGCATCGGCGGTGGCTTTCCCCTCCAGCACGCCCCCGAGGCAGGCTGACTCCGGGAAGCGACCCGGCGTCCAGATCGTGGGACGGCGGGAAGAGTCCCGTCGCGCTGCGTGTTGTGGATACTTGGGGGTGCGACACTGAACAGCCGCGATCTTTGGAGGACCGATGGCAGGGACACTGCCGCCGCTCGTGGAGCCGGCGGCCGAACTCACCAAGGAAGAGGTGGCCCGCTACAGTCGGCACCTGATCATCCCGGATGTCGGGATGGTGGGGCAGAAGCGGCTGAAGAACGCGAAGGTCCTGGTGATCGGCGCGGGTGGCCTCGGTAGCCCCGCGCTGCTGTACCTGGCCGCCGCGGGTGTCGGCACGCTCGGTGTCATCGATTTCGACGTGGTCGACGAGTCGAACCTGCAGCGCCAGGTCATCCACGGCGTGTCCGACGTCGGCAAGCCCAAGGCCGTCTCGGCCAAGGAGTCGATCGCCGAGATCAACCCGTTCGTCGACGTCATCCTGCACACCGAGCAGCTGACGACCGAGAACGCGCTCGACGTCTTCCGCGGCTACGACCTGATCCTGGACGGCACGGACAACTTCGCGACCCGCTACCTGGTCAACGACGCCGCCGTGCTGCTGGGCAAGCCGTACGTGTGGGGTTCGATCTTCCGGTTCGAGGGCCAGGTCAGCGTGTTCTGGGAGGACGCGCCGAACGGCCAGGGCCTCAACTACCGCGACCTCTACCCCGAGCCGCCGCCCCCGGGCATGGTCCCCTCGTGCGCCGAGGGTGGCGTGCTGGGCGTGCTGTGCGCCTCGATCGGCTCGATCATGGTGACCGAGGCGATCAAGCTGCTCACCGGCATCGGTGAGCCGCTGCTGGGCCGTCTCATCTCCTATGACGCGCTGGAGATGCGCTACCGCGAGGTCAAGATCCGCAAGGATCCGGAGACGCCGAAGATCACCGAGCTGATCGACTACGAGGCGTTCTGCGGTGTCGTCTCGGACGAGGCCCAGCAGGCCGCGTCGGGCAGCACCATCACCCCGGCGGAGCTGAAGGCCAAGTTCGACGCGGGTGAGGACTTCGCGCTCATCGACGTCCGCGAGCCGCACGAGTACGAAATCGTGAACATCAAGGGCGCCAAGCTGATCCCCAAGGACCGCATCCTGTCCGGCGAAGCGCTGGCGGAGCTGCCCCAGGACAAGCCGATCGTGCTGCACTGCAAGTCGGGTGCCCGTTCGGCCGAGGCGCTCGCGGCGCTGCACCGGGCTGGCTTCAAGGACGCCACCCACCTCGGTGGCGGCGTGCTGGCCTGGGCCAACCAGATCGACAAGAGCCTGCCGACCTACTGAGCAGGTTTCGCGGGGAAGGCCCGTCGCGGTTGTGGTCGCGGCGGGCCTTTCTGCTGTCCGGTGTTCGGTCGGCACCGAACACCGGACACCGCGCGCGGAACCGGCTGCTTGAACGCCGGAAAAAGGTCGGACGCTCGGGGTAATCTCAGCGCGTGTCCGCAGGTCCGAGAGCCCGTCACAGCCCGCCGGGCGCGGTGTTGATGGCGTTCGGGCTCAGCGGGCTCGAACCGGAGCCGCTGGCGGGCGGGCGGGTGCACCGTTGTGGAGACGTGGTGCTGACCCCGGTCGAGGACAGGCCGAAGGCGCTCTGGATCGCCGGCACCCTGCACGCGCTCGACGTCCCGGACCTGCGTATCGCGCGTCCGCTGCGGTCGCGGGACGGCCGCTGGATCGTCGGGGGCTGGTCGGCTCGCCGGTTCCTCTCCGGCACTCCCGAGCACCGGCACGACGAGATCATGCTCGCCGCGCTCAAGCTCGCGCACGCGCTCGACGGGGTGCCGCCGCCGAAGTACCTCGCCCGCCGCACCGACCCGGACGCGCTCGCCGACCGCGTCGCCTGGGGTGACGTGGACGTGCCGGTCGACGAGGCCAAGGGCGGGCGCTGGTTCGAAGTCCTCGCCGTCGCGCGAAGACCCGTGGACCTGCCGGACCAGGTCGTGCCCGGTGACCTGTTCGGCGCGGTGCTGTTCGACGAAGACGCGGCGCCGGGCATCGTCGACTTCGATCCGTTCCACCGGCCCGCGGAATGGGGCGCCGCGGTCGCCGCCGTGGACGCCGTCGCCTGGGGTGACGCTCCGCCGGAGTTCTTCGAGCGCTGGTCCCATCTGCCGCAGTGGCCCCAGCTCCTGCTGCGTGCCGTGCTGTTCCGCCTCGCGGGCAACGCCCTCAACCCGCGCGCCACCGCCGCTTCTCTCGACGGTCTCCGTGCCGCGGCCGCCGCTGTCAGCGAGATCCTGTAGCGCGCATCACTTCTCACCGGGCATCGCCCGAAACGCCGTAGCAATGTCAAACGCCTGAAACATTCGGGCGTTTCCAGGTAACACGCCGTTCCTACCGTCATCCCCACGACGGAAGGAGGTGCGCGTGACGCTCACGGCAGAACCGCAGGTCACCGTGGCCACCCACTGTCCCTACTGCGCCCTGCAGTGCGGGATGAGCCTGTCCGGCACCGCTGTCGCACCCCGCGAGTTCCCCGCCAACGGCGGGGGCCTGTGCCAGAAGGGCTGGACTTCGGGCAGCCTGCTCACCACCCCGGCTCGCCTGACCACGCCGCTGGTCCGGGTCGAGGGCGAACTGGTGCCCGCGACCTGGGACGACGCGCTCGACCTGATCGCCCGGCGCATCACCGAGGTGCAGGCCGGGCACGGCCGCGACGGGGTCGCCGTCTTCGGTGGCGGCGGCCTGACCAACGAAAAGAGCTACCTGCTGGGCAAGTTCGCACGCGTCGCCCTGGGCACGTCGCAGATCGACTACAACGGACGGTTCTGCATGTCGTCCGCGGCCGCCGCCGGGAACAGGGCGTTCGGCCTCGACCGCGGCCTGCCGTTCCCGCTGACCGACGTCGGTGACGCCGACGCGGTGCTGCTGGTCGGCGCCAACCCGGCCGAGACGATGCCGCCGTTCATGCAGCACCTGCGCAAGGCCATCGACTCCGGCGGGCTGGTCGTGGTGGACCCGCGGCGCACGCCGACCGCGGAGCAGGCGCGCCTGCATCTGGCGCCCGCGCCGGGCACGGATCTCGCGCTGGCGCTGGGAATCCTGCACGCACTGGTCGCCGACGGTCTGGCCGCGATGTCCTATGTGGACCGCCGGACCCGCGGTTTCGAGGCCGTGTGGCAGATTGTCGCCCGCTGGTGGCCCGAGCGCGTCGAACGGATCACCGGCGTCGCCGCGGCGGACCAGCGTCGCGTGGCGACGCTGCTGGCGAAGGCCCGCAGCGCCTACATCCTCACCGCGCGCGGCACTGAGCAGCACGCGAGCGGCTCGGACACCGTCAGCGCGTGGATCAACCTGGCCCTCGCGCTGGGCCTGCCGGGTCGCGCGGGTTCCGGGTACGGCTGCCTCACCGGGCAGGGCAACGGGCAGGGTGGCCGCGAGCACGGTCAGAAGGCCGACCAGTTGCCCGGTTACCGCAAGATCGACGACCCGGCCGCGCGCGAGCACGTCGCGCGTGTGTGGGGTGTCGACCCGGCGAGCCTGCCCGGTCCGGGCCGCTCCGCGTACGAGCTCCTCGACGCGTTGGGCACCGAGTCCGGTCCGAAGGCGATGCTCGTCTTCGGCAGCAACGTCGTCGTCTCCGGGCCCCGTTCGGCGCACGTCGCGGAACGCCTCAAGAGCCTGGACCTGCTCGTCGTCGCGGACTTCGTGCTGTCGGAGACCGCCGCGATGGCCGACGTCGTCCTCCCGGTCACGCAGTGGGCCGAGGAGAGCGGCACGATGACCAACCTCGAAGGCCGGATCCTGCTGCGCCGCAAGGCCATCGACGCTCCGGACGGGGTGCGCACCGATCTGGAAGTCCTCAATGGACTGGCGCAGCGCCTGGGTCAGCCCGCCGAACGCTTCCCGATCGACGCCGAGATCGTGTTCACCGAACTGCGTGAGGCGTCGCGGGGCGGTCTCGCGGACTACTCCGGTGTCACCTACGGCCGGCTGCACGAGGGTGAGGCGCTGTACTGGCCGGTGACCGGCACCGGGCACGCCGGAACGCCGCGGATGTTCCTGGACTCCTTCGCCCACGCCGACGGCCGCGCCCGGTTCGTCCCGGTCGAGCACCGCGGCCCGGCCGAGCCCGTCGACGACGAATACCCGCTGATCGCGACCACCGGCCGGGTTCTGCAGCACTACCAGTCCGGCGCGCAGACCCGCCGCACCGACGAGCTGAACGCGCTCGTGCCGGAGGTCTACGTCGAGGTCCACCCGGACACCGCCGCCCGCAGCGGCCTGGCGCACGGGGACTGGGCGCGGGTGGTCTCGCGGCGCGGGGAGACCACCGCGCGGGTGCGTTGCGTCGCCTCGATGCGGCCGGACACGGTGTTCCTGCCGTTCCACTTCCCCGGTGCGCAGCGCGCGAACCTGCTCACCAACCCGGCCCTGGACCCGGCGAGCCGCATGCCCGAGTTCAAGGTGTGCGCGGTCCGGTTGACCACGGAGGACGGTGCGGTATGACCCGCAGGGTGGTGGTGCTGGGCTACGGCATGGCGGGGGCCCGCCTCGCCGACGAGATCCGGGCGCGCGATCCGGAAGGCACGCGCGTCTCGCTGACCGTCATCGGCGAGGAGCCGCATGCCGCGTACAACCGCGTCCTGCTCTCCGCCGTCGTGGCGGGCACGATGCGCCCCGAGACGGTCCGGCTGCACGACGCGGACTGGGCCGCGCGGCATCACGTCGACCTGCGCACGGACGTCGGCGCCGAGCACATCGACCGCACCATGCGGCGGGTCCGGCTCACCGACGGATCCACTGTGGACTACGACGCGCTGGTGCTGGCCACCGGCAGCAAACCGTGGATGCCGCCGGTCGAAGGACTCACGCAGGATGACGGATCCCCGGCGCCCGGTGTGCTCACCTTCCGCACCCTCGACGACTGTGACCGCATCCTCGAAGCCGCCGAGGCCGGTGCCCCGGTCGCGGTGCTCGGCGGTGGCCTGCTCGGCCTGGAGGCGGCCCGCGGCTTGGCCGGGCGCGGGAACCTCGTCACCGTCGTGCACCCGGTCGGCCACGTGATGGAACGCCAGCTCGATCCCGGTGCGGGCCGGGTGCTGGCCCGCGTGCTGGGTGAGCTGGGCATCGATTTCCGGCTCGGCGCGGGCGCGGCCCGTTACCTGCCCGGTGACGGGCTCAAGCTCGACGACGGCAGCAAGGTGCACGCCGACCTCGTCGTGGTCAGCACCGGGGTGCGGGCCGAGACCGGGCTCGCCGCGGACGCCGGGCTGGAGGTCGACCGCGGCGTCGTGGTCGACGACGCGCTGCGCACCAGCGACGGCCGCATCCACGCGATCGGCGACTGCGCGCAGCACCCCGGCACGGCGTCCGGGCTGGTCGAACCGGCCTGGCAGCAGGCACAGGTGCTGGCCGATCTGCTGACCGGCGCCGACGTGTCGTCGCGCTACCGCGGCACGCGGGTCATCACCAAGCTCAAGGCCCGCGGCATCGACCTCACCGCGCTCGGCGACGTGCACACCGACGCCACCGACCCGGACGCCGAGGTCGTGTGCCTCGACGACCCGTCCCGCGGTCGCTACGCGAAGCTCATCGTGCGTGAAGAGCGCGTGGCCGGGGCGATCCTGCTCGGCGCGCCGGACGCCGCAGCGAACATCACGCACCTGTTCGACCGGGGCACCCCGGTCCCCCAGGACCGGCTCGCCGTCCTGCTCGGACGCGCGCTGCCGGGCGGGGCGACCGCCGCGTCGAGCCCCGCCGACCTCCCGGCGGCCGCCGTCGTCTGCCGGTGCAACTCCGTGACGAAGGGACGCCTGGTCGAGGCGTTCCGCGCCGGTGCCACCGACGTCACCGAACTCGCGTCCGTGACCAGAGCGACAACCGGATGTGGCAGCTGCCGCGACGCCGTCCGCGGCATCGCCGACTGGCTCGCCACCACCGCTTAGGGAGACCACATTGACAACGACCACCACCGCGCGCAGGCACTGGATCGAGCGCTGGGAGCCCGAGAACGAGTCGTTCTGGGCATCGACCGGGAAGAAGATCGCCCACCGCAACCTGTGGTTCTCGATCTTCTCCGAGCACATCGGGTTCTCCATCTGGACACTGTGGTCGGTCATGGTCCTGTTCATGGGCCCGCAGTACGGGTTCTCGGCCGCCGACAAGTTCCTGCTGACCTCCACCCCGACACTCGTCGGCGCGCTGGCGCGGCTGCCGTACAGCTGGGCGGTGGCCCGCTTCGGCGGTCGCAACTGGACGGTCATCAGCGCGAGCCTGCTGCTGATCCCCAGCGTCGGCGCGGCGATCGTGATGGAGCCGGGCACCCCGCTGTGGGCGTTCCTGCTGGTCGCCGCGCTCGGTGGCGTCGGCGGCGGCAACTTCGCCTCGTCCATGACCAACATCAACACGTTCTTCCCGGAACGGGCCAAGGGTATGGCGCTGGGCCTCAACGCGGGCGGCGGCAACCTCGGCGTCGCCGTGATCCAGCTGGTCGGCCTGCTGATCATCGCGACCGCGGGCACCACCGCGCCACGCATCATCCTCTACGTCTACCTCCCGCTGATCGTCATCGCCGCGCTGTGTTCCGCGCTGTACATGGACAACCTCGCCTCCGTGCGCAACGACCAGAAGGCGATGCGGGAAATCCTCGGCGACGCCCACACCTGGGTGATGTCGTTCCTCTACATCGGCACGTTCGGGTCGTTCATCGGCTACAGCTTCGCCTTCGGCCTGGTGCTGCAGAACCAGTTCGGCCGCACCCCGCTGCAGGCCGCCGCGGTCACCTTCCTCGGCCCGCTGCTCGGTTCGCTGTCCCGGCCCGCGGGCGGACGGCTGGCCGACCGGATCGGCGGCGCGCGGGTCACCTTCTGGACGTTCGTGAGCATGGCCGTGATGACCGCGATCCTGGTCATCGCGTCGAACACCCAGTCGCTCGCCCTGTTCACCGTTGCCTTCATCGTGTTGTTCGTCCTGACCGGCGTCGGCAACGGCTCCACCTACAAGAGCATCCCGGCCATCTTCCGCACCAAGGCCAGGGCGGCGATCGCCGCAGGCGCCGACGAGGAGGCCGAACTCCTCAGGGCCCGCAAGCGTTCGGGCGCGCTGATCGGGCTGGCCGGTGCGTTCGGTGCGCTGGGCGGGCTGTTCATCAACCTGGCGTTCCGCCAGTCGTTCCTGGACACCGGGAGCGGGGTGCCCGCGTTCGCCGGGTTCCTCGCCTTCTACGGGATCTGCTTCGTGGTCACCTGGGCGGTCTACCTCCGCAAGTCGGACGCCCCGGTGAGTGAGCGCGGGCTGGCACTCGCCGGTGCGCGGGTCTGAAGGGGGTTGGAGAATGCGCACACTCGTGGTCGTCGGGAACGGGATGGTGGGCCACCGTCTGGTGGAGGCGCTGCGGGACGAGGACACCGCCGACGACTGGCGCGTGGTCGTGCTGGCCGAGGAGCCGCACCCGGCCTACGACCGGGTGGCCCTGACCTCCTATGTGGACGGCTGGGACGTCGCCGCGCTCACGCTGTCCGGTTCGGACTACGCGGGTGACGACCAGGTCGAGCTTCGGCTGGGCGACCCGGTGACGGGTGTCGACCGCGCGGCACGGACGGTCACCACCGCTTCCGGGCATGTGCAGTCCTACGACGCACTCGTGCTCGCCACCGGTTCGCGCCCGTTCGTGCCGCCGGTGCCAGGGCATGACCTGCCGGGCTGCTTCGTCTACCGCACGATCGAGGACCTGGACGCGATCCGGGCGGCGGTCGAGCACGCGAAGGCGACGAAGCGGGGCCGGGCCGCGGCGATGGTCGTCGGTGGTGGCCTGCTGGGCCTGGAGGCCGCGAAGGCGCTGCGGGACATGGGCTTGTCGCCGCATGTGGTCGAGATGGCGCCGCGGCTGATGCCGATCCAGGTCGACGACGGCGGCGGCAGCCTGCTGCGCGAGCTGGTCACCGACCTCGACCTGACCGTTCACACCTCGACGTCGGCGGAGAGGATCGCGCAGGATGGCGACCGGCTGTTCACCAAGTTGACCAATGGCACCGAACTGGACCTGGACCTGGTCGTGTTCTCCGCTGGTGTCCGGCCGCGCGACGATCTGGCCCGTCAGTCCGGTCTGGAGGTCGGGGAGCGCGGCGGCATCGTCACCGACCTCGCCTGCCGCACCAGCGATCCGGACATCTGGGCCATCGGCGAGTGCGCCGCGGTCGAGGGCCGCTGCTACGGCCTGGTCGCGCCCGGCTACACGATGGCCGAGATCGTCGCCGCGCGGTTGCTCGGCCGCACCGGCGAGTTCCCCGGCGCCGACCTGTCCACGAAGCTCAAGTTGATGGGTGTGGACGTGGCCAGTTTCGGCGACGCCCACGCGACCACCGAGAACGCCGTCGAAGTGGTGCTCTCGGACGCGGTCGGCGGGTACTACAAGAAGCTCGTCGTGTCCGCCGAACAGGACGGTAGGCGCTTGCTCCTCGGTGGTGTCCTGGTCGGCGACGCGAGCGCGTACAACCTGCTCCGCCCGCTCGTCGGCAGCCCGCTTCCGGCCGATCCCGCCGCGATGCTCGCGCCCGAAGGCTCCGGTGCGGTGGGGGTTGACGCGCTGCCGGACGAGGCGCAGATCTGTTCCTGCAACGCGGTCAGCAAGGGCACCATCACCGGTGCGATCCACGACGAGGGCTGCGACAGCGTCGCGAAGATCAAGGGCTGCACCAAGGCGGGCACGACGTGCGGTTCGTGTGTGCCGATGCTGGCGAAGCTGCTGGACGCGTGCGGTGTCGAGCAGTCGAAGGCGTTGTGCGAGCACTTCACCCACTCGCGCCAGGAGCTGTTCCAGATCATCAGCGCCACCCGTCTGACCACGTTCGGCGAGCTGATCGCCAAGCACGGCACCGGCTCCGGATGCGAGATCTGCAAGCCCGCGGTGGCCTCCATCCTGGCGACCCTGGACACGACCGACCGCGACGGCGGTCACGTCCTGGCCGGCGAACAGGCCACGCTGCAGGACACCAACGACCACTTCCTGGCGAACATGCAGCGCAACGGCACCTACTCGGTCGTGCCGCGGATTCCCGGCGGCGAGATCACCCCGGCGAAGCTGAAAGTGATCGCCGAGGTGGCCGAGGACTTCGGCCTCTACACCAAGATCACCGGCGGGCAGCGGATCGACCTGTTCGGCGCGACCGTGGACCAGCTGCCGCACATCTGGAAGCGGCTGGTGGACGCCGGGATGGAGTCCGGGCACGCGTACGGCAAGTCGTTGCGCACGGTCAAATCGTGCGTCGGGTCGACGTGGTGCCGCTACGGCGTGCAGGACAGCGTCGGGCTGGCCGTGGAGCTGGAGCTGCGCTACCGGGGTCTGCGGTCACCGCACAAGCTCAAGTCCGGCGTCTCCGGCTGCGCCCGCGAGTGCGCGGAGGCCCGTGGCAAGGACTTCGGCGTGATCGCGACCGAGAAGGGCTGGAACCTCTACGTCGGCGGCAACGGCGGAGCTCTCCCGCGGCACGCCGAACTGCTGGCGTCCGATCTGGACAAGGACACGCTGATCGCCTACATCGACCGGTTCCTGATGTTCTACGTGCGCACCGCCGGCCGGCTGCAGCGCACCGCGCCGTGGATCGAGGAGATGGACGGCGGGCTCGACCACCTGCGTGCGGTGATCGTCGACGACAAGCTCGGCATCCGCGACGAGCTGGACGCCGCGATGGCCAAGCACGTGGAGAACTACGCCGACGAGTGGCGCGGCGTGATCGAGGACCCGGAGAAACTCGCCCGGTTCACCTCGTTCGTCAACGCGCCGGGCACGCCCGATCCGACGATTTCGTTCCGCGCGGAGCGGGACCAGAAAGTTCCCGTCCTGCTGGGTGTTCCGGAGGTGGTGTCGCGATGACGGCTGTGCAGACGGTGGTGGAGATCTGCCCGGTCGACCGCCTGGTTCCGGGGCGCGGGGCCGCCGCGCTGCTGCCGGACGGGCGGCAGGTGGCGGTGTTCCGGACCGTGGGCGGTGACGTCTACGCCCTGTCCAATGTGGATCCGTTCACCAGGGCAGCGGTGCTGTCGCGCGGGATCATCGGTGACGTCCGTGGTGTGCCGTACGTCGCGTCGCCGATGCTCAAGCACCGGTTCGAGCTGGCCACCGGCCACTCACTGGAGGACGAGACGGTGGCCGTGCGCACGTATCCGGTGAGCGTGGTCGAGGGCATGGTGTACCTCCAGCCATGACCGACCCCGCGCCGACCCATCCGCTGGCCGGCTTCGCGGTGGGCATCACCGCCGCGCGCCGGGCGGACGAGCTCGGTGCGCTCCTGGTGCGCAAGGGCGCGACCGTGCGGTACGGGCCCGCCATCCGGATCGTGCCGCTGGCCGACGACACCGAACTGCACGCCGCGACGGTGCGGATGCTGGCGGAGCCGGCCGACATCGTGGTCGCGACCACCGGGATCGGGTTCCGCGGCTGGGTCGAGGCCGCGGAGGGCTGGGGGCTGGGCGAGGAGCTGGTCGGCTGCCTGGACAAGGCGTCGCTGCTGGCCCGCGGCCCGAAGGCACGCGGGGCGATCCGCGCGGCCGGGCTGTCGGAGGTCTATTCACCCGCGTCGGAGAGCAGCGCCGAACTGTTGCAGCACCTGCTGGAGTCCGGAGTGGAGGGATGTCGGATCGCGGTGCAGCTGCACGGCGAACCGCTGCCGTATTTCGTGGAGTCGTTGCGGGACTCGGGCGCCGAGGTGATCGAGGTGCCGGTCTACCGCTGGGTCGGGCCGTCCGATCCGGGACCGCTGGACCGGCTGATCGATGCCGTGCTGGACGGCTCGGTGGACGCGATGCCGTTCACCAGCGCACCGGCCGCGGCGAGCACACTGGCGATGGCCAGGCGCACCGGGCGTCTCGGGCCGCTGGTCGGGGCGCTGACGCACCGGGTGCTGGTCGCGTGCGTCGGCCCGATCACGGCGGCGCCGCTGGCCGCGGTCGGAATCCCGACCATGCAACCGGAGCGGGCGCGGATCGGCGCGTTGGCGCGGACGGTGGCGCAGGCGCTGGTGGAACGGTCACCGAGGCTGTGCGCAGCTGGTTGTGTGGTCGAGCTGCGCGGGCAGGCGGTCATTGTGGACGGTCAGCTGCGGGAGGTGCCGCCGGCGCCGATGGCGGTGCTGCGGGCGCTGGCCCGTGAGCCGGGCCGGGTGGTGTCGCGGCGCGAGCTGACGGCAGCACTGCCCGGCGGTGGTGAGGAACACGCGGTGGAAACCGCGATCGGGCGGCTGCGGACGTCGCTCGGGGAGGGGAAGCTCGTGCAGACCGTGGTGAAGCGCGGATACCGGCTGGCGGTGGAACGGTGATCGTCCTGGCGGCACACGGAACCCGCGACCCGCACGGCGCGCGCGTGGTGGAGGAGCTGGCGGAACTGGTGCGGGCGGAGACGCCGGTGCCGGTGCGCGTCGCCTACGCCGACGTCCGGCAGCCCGACGTGACCACGGTGCTCGACTCGGTACGTGGCCACCAGGCGGTCGTCGTGCCCGCGTTCCTCGCGGCCGGCTACCACGTGCGGACCGACATTCCCGCGCAGATGGCGGCGAGCAAGCACCGCGACGCCCTGCTGGCCGATCCGTTCGGTCCCGCGCCGGAGCTGGTCGGCGTGATGCGTGACCGGCTCGCCCGGGCGGGTTATCGCGAGGGCGACGCGGTGGTGCTCGCCGCGGCCGGGTCCAGTGATCCGCGTGCGCTGGCCGAGGTCCGGTGCGCGGCCGGTCAACTGGCGGATCTGCTGGGTACGCCGGTCCGGGCCGGTTACGTGGCGACCGCCCGGCCGACGATCGCCGAAGCGGTGGCGCAGGCGCGCGGGCGCCGGGTGGCGGTGGCTTCGTGGCTGCTCGCGCCGGGGCTGTTCCAGCGCAAGGTGCTTCAGGCGGGTGCCGACGTGGTCGCGGACCCGCTCGGCGTGCACCCGGACGTGGCCGGTCTGGTGCTGGCGCGGTACCGGCGGGCGCGGCGGGAACCGGCAGTGGCGGCTTGACCCTTGTGGTTCGGTAGATGAAACAGTAGTTTCTGTTTTTGTGATGCGTTACGTGAACAGGGTCGTTCTGATCACCGGCGCCGGGCAGGGGCTCGGCCGTGCCATGGCGCACCGGTTCGCCGACGAGGGCGCGTCGCTCGCGTTGTGCGACGTCAACGAGGGCGCGGTCAAGGAGACCGCGGCCGACTGCATCGACGTGCGGGCCTCGGCGGTCGACGTGTCCGACGCGGAGCAGGTCAGCGCGTGGGTGGCCGAGGCGATGTTCGAGTTCGGCCGGATCGACGTGCTGGTCAACAACGCGGGCGTGATCCGGGACAACCGCCTGGAGCGCATGACCGACGACGAGTGGGACGCGGTGCTGAACGTCAGCCTGCGCGGCATGTTCAACTGCAGCCGGGCCGTGTTCCCGGAGATGAAGCGGCGCGGGTACGGGCGGCTCCTGTCGTTCTCGTCGATGTGCTGGCGCGGCAACTTCGGGCAGGCCAACTACGCCGCCGCGAAGGCCGGAGTGGTCGGGATGGCACGCACCATCGCGCTGGAAGGGGCAGCGCACGGCGTCACCTCCAACGCCATCGCGCCCGGGCTGATCGACACGCCGATGCTGGCCTCCATGGACGACGCGGCCCGCGCGAAGCTCGCCGCGCGGGTGCCGGTGGGCCATATCGGCGACCCGGCCGACATCGCCGAGGCCGCGGCCTTCCTGTGCTCCGAGGCGGCCGGGTACGTGACCGGCGTCGTGCTCGACGTGGACGGCGGGATCAGCGTCGGCAGTGCCCTGCGCTGACTCATGGTTCACTCGTAGCTCACGCTCATCGCCTTACCGCGCCCCGGCGACGCGACGCCCTACTGCTGTCCGGGCGGCACGTCGGGGGACGCGCGGGGTACAGCACGCCGTGGTGGAAGACGGCGCTCGTGGCGGGCGTCGGCGGCGCGATCCTGGCCGACACCCTCCTCGACGGCTTCCACCACCACGGTTTCGGCGACTGGTTGTGAGCAGGACTCAGTCCCAGCTCACCCGCAGATCGGCGAACCCGCGTGTCTTCGCCACGCGCTCGGCTTCGTCCTCCGCGGCCTTGCGGACGGCGGGCGGCAGCGGGTCGAACGCGGTGATCGTGAAGTCCAGCCGCTTCCGGCCACTGCCCTTGGACCGCCACACCCCGGCCACTTCACCGTCGGCGAGCAGCACGCCCGGATTGCCCAGGATCCGCCACACCTCCTTCTGCCGCGCGCGGTCCGGCACCAGCAGGGACCGGTCGCGGGACTGCAGGAACGGGTCCCACGGCGGCAGCAACCGCACCACGTCCGGCTCCGGCGGGTTCTCCAGCGCGGCCACGTCGCGAACCGGGAGGAACGCCTTCCGCCCGTCCACCCGGACCTCGGTCAGCTCGTCCGGCCATATGCGCTTCACCACGGACACCGTCGTGCCGACGAACCCCGCCGCCTCCTTCGCCGTCGCCGGGCCATGCAGGTGCAGGTAGTCGCGCACGACCGACGCCGCCGCGGCCGGGTCCGGTGTGGTCCGCATCCGGGGGCGCCCGTCCAGCGGCGCCAGCGTCGCGGGCTGCGCGCCCGCCTCCAAACGCACGCCGCCGTGGATCGCCGCCAGCCGCATGAGCTGTTCCAGGACGTGCGTCGCCCCGCAAACCCGGCACCAGTACGACAGGCCGTCCGGGATGATCTTCGTGATCGCCTCGCTCGCCGCGCCCTTGCTCATCACACCGGTGACGACCTTCCGCAACGCCTTCGCCGCGGTGAACAACCCGTCCAGCGCGCCCATCCCGGCGGCCTCGACCTGCTTGCGCTGCCACTGCATCCGCGCCATCGCGTCGTCCTCGCCGAGCGGGACCAGCGCCGCGGCGACCCGGCCGATCCCGTCGGCCCGGTGGAAATGCGGCGCCCCGCGGTGCGTCCACGCCAGCACGAACCGCGAGTCCTCCACAATGGACTCCTCGGTGACCGGGCCGGGCAGGCGTGCCGCGAGGGAGATCGCCGCCGTGTCCCGCTGGGTGCTCTGCAGGCCGAGGTCGAACACCGCGAGCCCGGCCGGGTCCGGCCGGTCGCGGTGCAGGCCCTGTGCGGCGATCCGGTGGGCGAGCACCTGCTCGCGGCCGACCTCGGGCATCACAGTTGGTGGTCGAAGGTGTAGTTCATCGTCTCGCTCGCTCCTCCGATCGTGCCGGTGCCGCGCAGGCCCGCCAGCTCACCGGTGCCCGAGCCCTCGACGACGGTGAACGTGCCGTGGACCCCGTCCGCGCCGTAGGACACGTCGTGCCGGATCACGAAGCTGCCCTTCCGCCCGTCCACACTGCCCTCGATCCGCTCGAATCCCGGCGCGGTCTGCCCGCTGCCGGTGAAACCCTCGCCCGGGTAGTACAGCAGGTACTCGCACACCGACTCGCCCTCGATCAGGCCCGAGTACGTGAACGTGCAGTGCGCGTGAGCGTAACGCGGGCCATCCGCAGGGCCGCTGACAACCGTCTCGTCCCAGCTGCGCATGGTGAAAGTGTTCGTCATGCCCCCAGTCTGCGATCCTGACCTGACATCTTCTGTCAGGTTTTTCGGAGATACTGGATCGGTGCGTGCGAGCAGGTTGCTGTCGGTGCTGCTGCTGTTGCAGAGCCGTGGCCGGATGACCGCCGAGGAGCTGGCCGACGAGCTCGAAGTGTCGGTGCGGACCGTGTACCGGGACATCGACTCGCTGTCGGCCGCCGGGGTGCCGGTGTACGCCGAGCGCGGGCGGGCCGGCGGCTACCGGCTGCTCGACGGCTACCGCACGCGGCTGACCGGCCTGACCGGGGAGGAGGCCCAGTCGCTGCCGCTGGCCGGGCTGCCGGACGCGGCCGCCGAACTGGGCCTGGGCACGGTGCTGACGGCCGCGCAGCTCAAGCTTTACGCCGCGCTGCCGGACGAGCTGCGCACCCGCGCGGGCAAGGTCGCCGAACGGTTCCTGCTCGACGTGCCCGGCTGGTTCCGCGGCATCGAAAGCCTGCCGGTGCTCGCCGAGGTGGCGCAGGCGGTGTGGGACTCGCGGCGGGTGACCGTGCGGTACCGCCGGTGGGACGGCAGCGAGACGGACCGCGTCCTGGAGCCGCTCGGGCTGATCCTCAAGGCCGGGAACTGGTACCTCGCCGCGCGCTGCGACGGCGCGAACCGGACCTACCGGGTCTCGCGGATCCACGACCTCGAACCCGGCGCTCCCTTCGAGCGCCCCGACTTCGACCTCACCGCCTACTGGCGGGAGTGGTCGGAGCAGTTCGAACGGCGCCTGTACCCACGGGTGGCCGTGGTGCGGCTTTCCCCGCTCGGCCGCGACCTCGTACCGTTCTACCTGGGAGCGGTGGGTGCCCGCGCGCTGCGGGAGTGCACCGAGGTCCCGGACGAGGACGGGTGGTTGCGCGTGGAGTTACCGGTGGAGCCCGGCGCCCCGGCGCTCGGGGAGCTGCTGCGGTTCGGGCCCGAACTGCGGGTGCTCGAACCCGCCGACCTCCGCGACCAGGTGGCGGCGGCGATCGACCGGATGGGTGCGTTCTATGGGTGATCTGAGCGGGATCACGATCGGCGTCACCGCGGAACGGCGTGCCGAGGAGTTCATCGGCGCGCTGGAACGCAACGGCGCCACCGTGCGGCACGCGCCGCTGATCCACATCGTGCCGCTGCCCGGCGACGAGCGGCTGCGCGCCGCGACCGAGGAGGTGCTGGCCGAGCCGCTGGACCTCCTCGCGGTCACCACCGGCGCCGGTTTCCGCGGCTGGATGGAGGCCGCCGAGGGCTGGGGGCTGCGTGATCCGCTGCTCGCGTCGCTGACCAGGGCGCGGGTGTTCGTCCGCGGCCCGAAAGGCAAGGGCGCGGTGCGCGGGCTCGGTCTCACCGAGGAATGGGCCGCGCCGGAGGAGAGCAATCGCGAGCTGTTCGGCCACCTCCTGGAGGCGGGTGTGGTGGGCGCGCGCGTGGCGGTCCAGCTGCACGGGTCGCCGCTGACCGAGCACGTGTCGCGGCTGCGTGCGGCCGGGGCGCGGCTGATCGAGGTCCAGCCCTACCGCTGGGAGTGGCCCTCGGACCTGCACCCGGCGCACGAACTGCTGGCCGGCGTGCTCGACGGCCGGGTGCAGGCGCTCGCCTTCACGAGCGCCCCGGCCAGCGCGAACATGCTGGACCTCGCCCGCGAGCGCGGCGCCTACGACGAGCTGTTGCGCGCGCTGCGCGGGGACGTGGTGTGCGCGTGCGTGGGCCCGGTGACCGCCGCCCCGTTCACCGAGGCGGGCGTGCCGACGCTGCAACCGGAGCGGCAGCGGCTGGGCGCGCTGGTCAAGCTGCTGGTGTCGGAACTCGGGCCGCCGCGCGGGTGACGGACTCCCGCACCTTCTCCAGCGCCTTCGCGCGGTCCCGCTCGGACAGGTGCGCGGGCCCGTAGGTGACCACCGGGTCGAGCACCCGGAAACCGACGAACTCCAGCATCCCGCGGCGGATGTGGAACAGGAAGTCGTCCATCGGCCCGAAGCTGCCGCCGGGCCGGAACGACTCGCTGCGCCCTCCGGTGGTGATCAGCAGCATCGCGCGCTTACCGGCGAGTGCTGCGTCGTCGAAGAGCCCGTGATCGCCGCCGAAGACGCCGCCCATCACGAACACGCGGTCCACCCACCCCTTGAGGATGGCGGGCATCGAGAACCACCACATCGGGAACGACAGCACGAGCAGGTCGGCGGCCAGCAGCCGGTCGAGGTGAGCGCGGACGGCGGCGTCGAGCGTGCCGTCCGCGATCGCGCGCATCTGCTCCGCCTGCGGTTTGAAATGTCCCTCCACCGGCGCGAACTCGTCGCGCGCGAGGATCGGGGCCCACGCCTGGGCGTAGAGGTCGAGGACGTCCACCCGGTACCCGGCGTCGCGCAGGGCCTGTGCCGCGGTGGTCATCTGGGCGGTGCTGAACGAGTGGGGTTCCGGATGCGCGTGGACGATCAGAGCGGTGGGAGCGGCGTCGGTTGTCATGGCATCATCATATCGAGATATCGCGGTACGTCAATCAGACTGTGTCGGTGATCATCCGCGACACCTGTGCGAGCTGTTCCTCGTCGCGCCGGTAGTGGGTCCACTTGCCGATCCGGGTGGGGTGCACGAGGCCCGCCCGTTCGAGCGTGCTCATGTAGCTGGAGACCGTGGACTGCGCGAGGCCCGACTTCGCCTGGATGTGCGTGACGCAGACGCCGACCTCCTCGCGGTCCGCGATCGGCTCGTACTCCGCGAAATGGGTTTCCGGGTCCCGTAGCCACCGCATGATCTGCAGGCGGGCCGGGTTGCCGAGCGCCTTGAAGACCTCGACCAGGTCGGTGTTCGTGATCATGGTCCGCCTCTCTGCCTTCTGCTTCGACAGACCACGATATCTCGATGTCAGGGCTGCCAGCGATACGTGCGCAGATCGACCTTGTGTCCATCCGCCAGGACGCCCTCGGTGCGCAGCAGTTCCAGTTGCCGGTGCACGAGGTGGGGCGCGGGCGTGCCGTTGGCGCGCAGGATCCGGTGCCACGGCAGGTCTTCGCCGTCCTCGGACAGGATCCGGCCGACCAGCCGCGGCGAGGGTGCTCCGGCGATGGCCGCGATGTCGCCGTAGGTCGCGACTTTGCCGGCCGGTACGGTCGCGATCACCTCGCGTACGCGCTCGTGCAGCTCCTCGTCCACGTGACCAACCTACCGTCAAGGTGTGCCGGTCCCCGGTTCTGTCGGCGGGTCGTGATTCCATGCGAGACGTGAGTCCAGAGGGCACCCGGTCCCGGGCGGGCGCGCGGCTGGTGCGGCCGCCCGCGGCGCAGGCGCGCCCGGAACACTGGGACGAGGGTGCGCGGGCGGTGCTGGAGGCGCCCCACGGGTTCGTGCGGGTCCTCGGTGGACCGGGCACGGGCAAGACGACGCTGATCACCAGCGCGGCCGCCCACCGCATCGCGGGTGGCGCCGACCCGGAACGCCTGCTGGTACTCACCGCGTCCCGCCGCGCCGCGAACGCCCTGCGCGCGGACATCACCCGGCGGGTCACCGCCAGCGCCGCCGACGGGATGCCCCGCACCATCCGCGAACCGATCGTGCGAACGGTCCACTCGTACGCCTTTTCGCTGCTGCGGTTGCAGGCCGGGTTGCAGGACCTGCCCGCGCCGCGGCTGCTGTCGAGCCCGGAGCAGGACGTCGTGGTCCGCGAGCTGCTGGCCGGTGACCTCGCCGGGGGTGCGCTCGGCTGGCCGGAGCAGCTGCGGCCCGCACTGCCCGTGCCCGGATTCGCCGAGGAGCTGCGTGACCTGCTGCTGCGTGCCGCCGAGCGCGGGCTCGGGCCGGAGGACCTGGTCAAGCTCGGGCGGCGCAAGGACCGTCCGGAGTGGGTCGCGGCCGGTGTGTTCTGGCGGCAGTACGAAGAGGTCACCGTCCTGCAGGGCGCGGGCGGCAACGCGCTGGGCGCGCCCGGATCGCCCGCACTGGACGCGGCCGAGCTGGTCGCGAGCGCGCTCGTCGAGCTGGAGGGCGATCCCGACCTGCTGGCGCGGGAGCAGGCGCGGATCCGGCACGTGTTCGTCGACGACGCCCAGCACCTGGACCACCTGCAGTTCCGCCTGCTGAAGCTGCTCGGCACGGCGGCCGAGGACTTCGTCGTGACCGGCGATCCGGACCAGGCGATCTTCTCCTTCCGCGGCGCCGACCCTGGCCTGCTGTCCCGTGCCGATTCCGACGGCGGCCGCACTGTCACGCTGACCCGGTCCCACCGGATGAGCCTGACCGTGCACGAGGCGGTCACCCGGCTCGGCGGGACCCTGCCGGGCCGCAACCGCCATCGCGCGATCGACGTCGACCCGGAGACCGAGCCGGGCGAGGTCAAGGTCCGGTTGCTGCCCACGCCGTCGGCCGAGGCGAGCTGGGTCGCCGACCAGCTGCGCCGCGCGCACCTCGTCGACGGGGTGCCGTGGTCGGAGATGGCCGTGCTGGTGCGTTCGCCGGGGCGGTCGTTCCCGGTGCTGCAGCGGGCGTTGCGCGCGGCGGGGGTGCCGATCGCGTCGGCGGCCGAGGAGCTGCCGCTGGCCCGCCAGCCCGCGGTGCGGCCGTTGCTCGCGGTGCTGCGGGTGGCCGGTGACCCGGAGCTGCTCGATCCCGAGATCGCCGAGATGCTGCTGGCCTCCCCGCTCGGCGGCGCGGATCCGCTGGCGCTGCGCCGGATGCGGCGCGGCCTGCGACGGCTGGAGCTGGCGGGCGGCGGTGAGCGGTCCAGTGACGAGCTGCTCGTGGAAGTGTTGCGGGACAACGACAAGCTCGGTGGCCTGGCGGAGGCCGAGGCGGCGCCGATCCGCCGGGTGGGTGGCCTGATCGCGACCGCGCGCGCGGCGATCGACCGGGGCGCGGGTGTCGAGCAGGTGCTGTGGGACGTGTGGCAGGAAAGCGATCTGCAGCGGCGGTGGGTGCGGCTGTCCGCGCGCGGCGGGACGCTGGGCTCCCAGGCCGACCGCGATCTGGACGCGGTGGTCGCGTTGTTCCACGCCGCCGGGAACTATGTCGACAGGTTGCCCCGCGCGAGCGTCGCGGCGTTCGCGGACTACCTGTCGTCGCAGAACATCGCGGGCGACAGCCTCGCGCCGGTCGCGCTGCGCGGGGAAGGTGTTTCGCTGCTGACGGCACACGGTGCGGCCGGTCGCGAGTGGACGGTTGTCGCGGTGGCGAACGTGCAGGAGGGCAGCTGGCCGGACCTGCGGTTGCGGGGTTCACTGCTCGGTGTCGAGCGGCTGGTGGACCTGCTGTCCGGTCTGGAGGAGGAGACGGTCTCGGCGACGGCGCCGATCCTGGCCGAGGAGCGGCGGCTGTTCTACGTCGCACTGGGCCGGGCGAAGCGGACGTTGCTGGTCAGCGCGGTGACCGGAGAGGACGAGCAGCCGTCCCGGTTCGTCGACGACCTGGAGCCGAACGCCGCGGACGAGTCCGGTGTGGACTCCCGGATCAAGCCGCCGGGCCGGTCGCTGGTACTGGCCGAACTGGTGGGGGACCTGCGCCGGGCGGTGTGCGATCCCGACGTCGAGCCCGCGCGCCGGGCCAGGGCAGCGCGGCAGCTGGCCAGGCTGGCCCGCGCCGGGATTCCGGGTGCTGACCCGGATTCCTGGTACGGCATCATGTCCGCCTCGACGGACACACCGCTGTACGGCGAGGGCGACGTCGTCCGTATTTCGCCCTCCACTGTGGACACCTTGAAGAAGTGCCCGCTGCGGTGGCTGATCGAGCGTCACGGCGGCAGCGACCCGGCCCAGCTCGCGGCGATCACCGGCACCCTGGTGCACGAGCTGGCGCAGGCCGCGGCGAGCGGCATGGACGACGAGGGCCTGCGCCGCGCGCTGGACGAGGCGTGGGCGAAGGTCGACGCGGGTGCGCCGTGGTTCTCCCGCCGGGAACGCAACCGCGTCGAGCAGATGGTGCGCAACTTCCTGGCGTGGCTGTCGACGAGCCGTGACGAGCTCCAGCAGATGGGCATCGAGCAGGACATCGAGGTCGAGCTGCCGGTCGGCTCGGATGGCTTGCTGGTCAAACTGCGCGGCCGCGTGGACAGGCTGGAACAGGACCGCGAAGGCCGCCCGGTGATCGTCGACCTGAAAACCGGCAAGACCGCGGTGAGCGCCGCGGACGCCGAGGTGAACCCGCAGCTGGCCGCCTACCAGCTGTCGGTGTTGCTGGGCGCCTTCGGCAGTGGCGCCCGTCCCGGCGGTGCGAAGCTGGTGTACCTGTCGAAGTCGCACAACAAGACCGGCGCGACGCAACGCGACCAGCCCCCGCTGGACGACGAGAGTGGCCGCGAATGGCTGGAGCTGGTCCGCAAGGTCGCCATCTCCGCCACCGGCCCCGACTACACGGCCACCGAAAACCCGGACTGCGACCGCTGCCCCGCGCGCGGCTCCTGCCCGCTCCGCCCCGAGGGCAGGCAGGTGACGGGCCCGTGACGCGCGACGGAGCCGGAGCATGAGCCCGCGCGCCACGCCAGTCGAGATCGCCCACGCGCTCGGGCTGCACCCGCCCACCGAGGAGCAGGCGGCGGTCATCGCGGCGCCGATCGAGCCCGCGCTGGTCGTCGCGGGGGCCGGGGCGGGCAAGACCGAGACCATGGCCGCCCGGGTGGTGTGGCTGGTCGCCAACGGGATCGTCACCCCGGAACGCGTCCTGGGCCTCACGTTCACCCGCAAGGCGGCCCGCCAGCTCGGGGAACGCGTCCGGGCGCGCCTGCGCCGCCTCGCCGGGTCGCAGCTGCTCGACCGCCTCGATCCGGGCGGCGCGCTCCGCGCGGCGATCCAGGCGGGCGAACCCACCGTCCTCACCTACCATGCCTACGCCGGCCGCCTCCTCGCCGAACACGGCCTCCGCCTGCCGGTGCAACCCGGCGTCCGGCTGCTGTCCGAGACCTCCTCCTGGCAACTGGCGCACCGCGTCGTGTCCACTTGGGACGAAGACCTGGACACCGATCGCGTCCCGGCCTCCGTCACCGCCCAGCTGCTGGCGCTCACCGGCGAGCTCGGCGAACACCTGGTCACCGAAGAAAAGCTCGCCGAGTACAGCCGCTGGTTGTGCGACCTGATCGAGACCGCCCCGCGCGCCAAGGGACAGCGTGCCGCCATGCCCGGCAAACTCCTCGACATCGTCGCCGCCCAGCGGTTCCGGCTGTCCCTCATCCCGCTGATCGAGGAGTACCAGCGCCGCAAGCGAGCCGAGGGCGCGCTCGACTTCGCCGACCAGATGTCGCTCGCCGCGACCCTCGCGGCCGGTCATCCGCAGGTCGCCGAGGGGGAACGTGCCCGCTACGGCGCCGTGCTCCTCGACGAGTACCAGGACACCGGCCACGCCCAGCGCATCCTCCTCCGCGCGCTCTTCGGCGGCGTCGAGAACGAACCGCTCCCGGTCACGGCGGTCGGCGACCCGGCACAGGCGATCTACGGCTGGCGCGGCGCGAGCGCGGCGAACCTGCCGCGCTTCACCACCGATTTCCCCCGCGAGGGGCTCCGGCCCGCCCACGAGTACGGCCTGCTCACCAGCTTCCGCAACCCCGCCGAAGTCCTCGTGCTCGCCAACGGCATCGCCGAACCGCTGCGCGCCCGCGGCCTCGGCGTCGAACGTCTCCGCGCCCGCGACGGCGCCGGGCACGCCGACATCGAAGTCGCGCTGCTCTCCGACATCCGCGCCGAACGCGAGTGGGTCGCCGACGCGCTCGCTTCCCGGTGGTTCGCCCACCAGGAAGAACACGGGGCACCGCCCACGGCCGCCGTTCTCGTCCGCCGCCGCGCCGACATGGCCCCGATCGCCGCCGAGCTGCGGGCCCGCGGCCTGCCGGTCGAGGTCGTCGGCCTCGGCGGGCTGCTCGACGAACCCGAGGTGGCCGACCTCGTCGCGACCCTCCGTGTCCTCGCCGATCCGCTCGCGGGCACGGCCGCCGCGCGCCTGCTCACCGGTGCCCGCTGGCGCATCGCGGCCGCCGACCTCGCCAGACTGTGGCGCCGCGCCAACGAGATCTCCGGGCCGCCGCCCACCGAAGAGTCCGGAATGGACGGCCTGTTCGCCGAACGCGCCGAGCAGACCGGCCTGATCGACGCGCTCGACGATCCGGGCGACCCGCGGCGGTACTCGCCGGAGGGGTACCGCCGGATCCGCGAGCTGGGCCACGAACTGGCGTCCCTGCGGCGCAGGCTCGACCAGTCGCTGCCCGAACTCGTCGCCGACGTCGAGCGGACCCTGCTGCTCGACGTCGAAGCGCAGGCCCGCCCCGGCAGTGCCCGCCGCGCGCACCTGGATGCCTTCGCCGACGTCGTCACCGACTTCGCCGAGACCTCGCCGACCGCGACGCTGATGTCCTTCGTGGACTACCTGGCCACCGCGGCCCACGCCGAGGACGGCCTGACTCCCGGCGAGGTCGAGGTCGTGCCGGACCGCGTGCAGGTGCTCACCGCGCATTCGGCCAAGGGCCTGGAGTGGGAGGTCGTCGCCGTGCCGCACCTGGCGCGGGAGGTCTTCCCCAACAAGCGCCGGTCGTCGTCCTGGCTGCGCACCGTCACATCCCTGCCCGCGGCCCTGCGCGGCGACTCGCAGGACCTGCCGGAGCTGCGCGTGTCGGACGGTATGGACCGCAAGGAGGTCATCGAGGCTTTCGAGATCCACGAGCAGGACTTCGCCGAGCGCGAGGCCGAGGAGGAACGCCGCCTCTGCTACGTCGCGCTGACCCGCTCCGAGCGGGCCCTGATCGTGTCCGGGCACTGGTGGAACGAGACGAGCACGCGCCCCAAGGGCCCGTCGGACTTCCTGGTCGAGGTCGGTGCGCTGGTCGAGGACGGCGTCGGCCGGGTCGCCACCTGGGCCGAAGAACCGCCTGCCGACGAGGAGAATCCGCTGGTCAGCGAGGCCCGGTCGGCGCAGTGGCCGACCGATCCGCTGGGCGGGCGCCGCGACGCCGTGGCCGAGGGCGCCGATCTGGTCCGCACCGCGCTCGCCGAAGGCACCATCACCGAGGTCACCGAGGACGACGACGAGGACGACCCGGACGGCTGGATCGCCGACACCGACGTCCTGCTCGCCGAGTACGCCCGGCGCCAGGGCACGGCCGAGCAGGTCACGCTGCCCGACCACCTGTCGGTGAGCCAGCTCGTCGAACTGGCCGCCGACCCCGGCGGGCTGGCCCGGCGCCTGCGCCGCCCGCTGCCGGTGCCGCCCAACACCTTCGCCCGGCGCGGCACCGCGTTCCACGGCTGGCTGGAGCGCCGCTTCGCCGGTGACCGGTTGTTCGACCTCGACGAACTCCCCGGCGCGGCCGACCCCGACGAAGCCGGTGACGACGCGCTGGAGGCGCTGCAGGAAGCCTTCGACCGCAGCGGCTGGGCCGTGCGCACCCCGCACGAGGTGGAGGTGCCGTTCTCGACGGAGGTCGACGGCGTCACCGTGCGCGGGCGGATGGACGCCGTGTTCGCCGACGCCGACGGCGGCTGGACGGTCGTGGACTGGAAGACCGGCGCCGTGCCCGAGGAGGGCCGGATGGCCGCGCTCGCGGTGCAGCTCGCCGCATACCGCCTCGCCTGGGCGTCGCTGTCCGGCACACCGCTGGAGAAGGTGCGCGCGGCCTTCCACTACGTGCGCCACGACCACACGCTGCGCCCGGTCGACCTGCTCGACGCGGACGGCCTCCGTGACTTGCTCCGCAGCGTCCCGCAGCCCTAGCGGGCCTGGTGGTGATCGCTTAGGATCCGCGGGTGCGTGTCGCGGAGGAACCGGACCCGTCGCTCGTCGGGGTCGTCCGGATGCCCGAGCCGGCGGCGAGCCCCATCCGGTCCATCGGCAAGAGAGTCCTCTGGGCGCTGATCGCCCTGGTGGCCGCCGTCTTCCTGGTCTACCTGGGCAGAGACGGCTACCGCGACGTCAACGAGGACGGGCTGTCGCTGCTGGACTGCTTCTACTACGCGACGGTCTCGCTTTCGACCACCGGCTACGGCGACATCACCCCGGTCACCAGTTCCGCCCGGCTGATCAACGTCCTGGTGATCACGCCGCTGCGGGTGCTGTTCCTCATCGTCCTGGTCGGCACCACACTCGAGGTGCTGACCGAACGGTCTCGACAGGCGTTCCGGATTCAGAAGTGGAGGTCCAGGGTGCGGGACCACGTGGTGGTCGTCGGCTTCGGCACGAAGGGCCGGTCCGCCGTCAAGACCCTCCTCGGTGACGAGGCCGTCGAGCCGAACAGGATCGTCGTCGTGGACACCGACCAGCAGGCGCTGGACGCGGCCGCCGCGATGGGCCTGGTCACCGTGCACGGGTCGGCCACCCGGTCCGACGTGCTGCGGGTCGCGGCGGTGCAGCGGGCCAAGGCGGTCATCGTGGCCGCGGACCGGGACGATTCGGCCGTGCTGGCCACGCTCACCGCGCGTGAGCTCGCGCCCAAGACGCACATCGTCGTGTCGGTGCGTGAGGCCGAGAACGTGCACCTGCTCAAGCAGTCCGGCGCGAACCAGGTCGTGGTGTCGAGCGAGACCGCGGGGCGGCTGCTCGGCATGGCCACGTCCACCCCGGTGGTCGTCGACATGTTCGAGGACCTGCTGACCCCGGAGTCCGGGCTGGCGATCGCGGAGCGGCCCGCGGAGAAGTCCGAGGAGGGCGGCTCGCCGCGGCACCTGCCCGACATCGTGCTCGGCGTGGTCCGCGACGGTGAGCTGTACCGGGTCGATTCACCCGCCGTGGACGCGATCGAACCCGGTGACCGGTTGCTCTACGTGAAGAAAGTGACCCCCGCCGACCAGGTTGAGTGATAGATCTCCGGAGTCCGGCGGCGGCTGTGATTCGCCCGGACCTTCTGGAAGCATGGGGATCGTGCTGCGCTGGAACACCCTCGCCGTCGCCGTGCTCGCCGGCATCGCCATCGTGACCGCCGTGTGGTGGGCCGGTCCGGGCATGCTGGGGACCGCCGCCGCCGCGCAGGGCACGACCGCGCAGGCCACGGTCACGCGGGGCGCCGAGTGTTCGGCGCCGGAGCCGCAGGAAACGGTCGAGATCACCCTCGACGGGCAGCAGCGCACCGGTGTCCTCGACGCGTGCGGGCACGACCAGGACGACCGGGTGGACGTCAGGGTGCCCGCCGCCGCCGGTGACGGCGATCTCGAGGTGCACCTGGCCGACGTCGTCACCGGCCACGACGATCTGCGCCGCCCGATCGGCCTCGCCCTGCTGGCGCTGAGCTGCCTCGGCGGCGGCACCTACGCCTTCCTCGTCCACCGCGGCCCGCGCCGGACCCCCGCGGGCTGACGGGTCAGCTGACCTCGGCGGCGGGGGCGGCGAAGGTGTTGCACCGCGCGATCCGGTTGTACTGCGCGCCCAGCCGCCACCACATCGCGTAGTGGTCGTTGCTGCCGTGGTCCATGCTGCCGGAGGTGTTGTCGCCGCGGGTGTCCTGGTCCCGCCAGGCTTTGGAGTACATGTCGCGGGTGATGGAGCCGCCCTGGTCGACCACCGCGCCCAGGAACATCCCGGAGAAGCACTGGGCCTGCAGTTCCTTGCGGCGTGACAGCTCCAGCCCGGCCGGGCTGTTCTGGCCCGCGGCGTAGATCTGCTGCCACACCGCGTCCATGATCCCGGCGACCTCCTGCACGTGGTGGCCGTACTCGTGCGCGAACAGCGCCAGGTAGACGCCGGGGTTGTCGCCGTACTGGTCGGTCTGCAACCCGCGGAAGGGCACGTACAGGTTGTCGTCGCAGTAGTAGGCCGCGGTCGCCACGCTCACCGCGATCGTGCCGCACGCGGTGGTGAACGAGGTGCCCGTCGGGAAGTGCAGGCTGGGCGGGGTGAAGGGCAGGTCGTAGCGTTCGAGGAAACCGCCCCACGCCTCGTTGAGGCATTGGGCGGCGGCGGTGAAGAAGGCTTCGGCCGAATCCTGGTCGCTGTGCCACTCCGGGAGCGTGCAGGCGAAGTTCTGCAACCCGTCTTCGCTGTTCTGCAGGATCGGGTGGGACGCCAGTTCCAGGACCTTCTGGCCGTCCGCGGAACTGGTCGCCGCGCCTGCCGCGTTGCCGCCGCTGACCGCTGTCGTCGTCGGCGCGGCCACCGTGGGGGAAGACGGCTCCGATCCGTTGCGGACCGCGACGAACACCACCAGCCCGGCGAGCAGCACCGCCACGGCGCTGAGCACGAACGCGGTGACCGGCCTCGACGAGCGGCCGCGCGCCCGGTGCCGCGCGGCCGGCTGTGCCGGACGCGGCGGCGGCAACGGTTCCCGTGGTCGCTGCGGCGGTGGCGTCATCGGCCGCCAGCATAGTCAGCACGTGTGCCGGGCGGGTGAGATCACGACTCGGCGGCGTCGGCGCGCCACCCGTGGCCGGTGCCGGGCCGCTCTGCGAGAGTGGGCGGCGAAACGACCCGCACCGAGTGGAGACGACCCGATGAGCGACAGTGGCGGCTGGGCCGGCCCCGATCCGAAGGACAGGCCCGGCGACGCGACGCCTCCCGCCGGGAGCCCGATGCCGCCGGCGCCACCGCCGCCGGAGGTGACCGGGCAGCAGGGCTGGAACCAGCAGCCGCCGCCCGGTCAGCCCTACCAGCAGCAGGGCTGGGGGCCACGCCCCGGTTACGGCAAACCCGGCGTGATCCCGCTGCGCCCGCTGTCGGTCGGCGAGATCCTCGACGGGGCCATCACGACCATGCGGCGCCACCCGGCTCTGGTGTTCGGCGCGTCGGCCGTCGTCGCGGTGATCGGCGCCGTGCTCCAGCTGCTGGCCAGCCGCTACCTCCTGCCGGACGTGGAGACGCTGCAGAACCTCGGCCCGGCCGCCACCGACCAGCAGATCCAGGACGCGGCGCTGGACGTGCTCGGCGACACCGCGGCGGTCACCGGTGTCACGCTGATCATCACGGTGCTGACCCAGACCTTCCTGTCCGGCTTCCTGACCGTCGTCATCGGCAAGGCCGTGCTGGGCAAGCCGGTCTCGTTCGCCGAAGCCATGGCCGAGGCGCGGCCGCGGTTCCTGCCGCTGCTCGGCGCCACGATCGTCTACAGCCTGCTGGTCGCGGCCGGCTCGATCCTGTGCCTGATCCCCGGTATCTGGCTCTACACCCTGTTCGGCCTCACCACCCCGGCGCTGGTGCTGGAGCGCGCGAAGGTCGGGCAGTCGCTGACCCGGTCGCGCGAACTGGTCAGCGGCTCCTGGTGGCGCTGCTTCGGGGTCCTGCTGCTGGCCGGCGTGATCGGCACGGTGCTGTCCTACCTGATCGACATCCCGTTCAGCCTCGCCGCGGGCGGCACCGGTGTGCTGACCGGTGAGGGTGTCCCGGCGGGCTGGGGTGGTCTGCTGCTCGTCGCGCTGGGCCAGGTGATCTCGATGACGATCGTCGCGCCGTTCACCGCGAACACCACCGCGCTGCTCTACATCGACCAGCGCATGCGCAAGGAGGGCATGGACCTCCAGCTGGCGCGGGCGGCGGGCACGGCTTGATCGCCGCCTGGCTCGCCGACGTCCCGGTCGACATCGGCCGGGACGACGCGCGCCGCGCCGCGGAGGCCGAACTGTCCGATCCGGTGTACGCGGCGGCCCAGCCGAACTGGTTCGACCGGGCGCTCGGCTGGGTCGCGCAGCGGATCGTGGACCTGTTCGACGCGGCGTCCGGGATCGTGCCCGGCGGCGGGGCCGGGGTGCTGGTCATGCTCGCGGTGGTGGTACTGGTGATCGTCGTCGTGCGGTTGCGGGTCGGTCGGCTCGCGCGGTCGGCGCGACGGCCGGGCACGGTCTTCGAGGGCCGGTCGCGGTCCGCGCGGGACTACCGGGACGCCGCCGAGCGCGCCTTCGCCGCCGGTGACGTCGGGGCGGCGGTGCGCGACCGGTTCCGTGCGGTGGTCCGGACGCTGGAGGAGCGCGGCGTGCTCGACGAACGCGCCGGGCGCACCGCCGACGAGGCCGCGCGCGAGGCGGGCGGGAGGCTGCCCGCCGTCCGGGACGCCCTGCGGGCGGGTGCGGAGCTGTTCGACGCGGTCCACTACGGCGGCCGCGCGGCCACGGTCGAGGACTACCGCGTCGTCGCCGGACTCGACGACGTGGTCGGCCACAGCCGTCCCGGAGTCCCGGCGTGACCAGTGTTTCGCCGGACGCCCGCCGGATCTGGCGTGCCGCGCGGGCACCACTGGTGGTCGCGCTGATCCTGCTGGTCGGTGCCGTGATCGTGCTGCTCGGGTCGGCCGGGCGGCAGCACGGCGCGCTCGACCCCGGCTCGCCGGACCCGACCGGTTCGCGCGCGCTCGCGCGGCTGCTGGAGCGGCAGGGCGTGCGCGTCGTCGCCGCCCGGACCTACGCCGAAGCCGACGCCGCGGTGCGGGAGGACACGACGCTGCTGGTGACGGGCCCGGACCTGGTCGAACCGGGTCGCCTGGCGGCGCTGCGGGCGCGGGCGGGCGAAGCCGTGGTCATCGCCCCTGGTGACGCGACGCTCGACCTCCTCACCCCCGGCGTGGTCGTCGGAGTCGGCGTGCCCTTGTCGGTCCGGGCGCCGCGGTGCACCGTCGCGGGCGCTGTCTCGGCAGGCGACGTCGTCCTCGGCGGCCTCACCTACTCCGCGCACAGCCGGGCCCGCGGCTGCTACGACGGCACGATGCTGCAGCTTCCCGGCGAGGACGGCAGCACGACGCTCCTGGGCAACGGCGATCTCATGACCAACGACCGCCTCGACGACGAAGGCAATGCCGCCCTGATGCTGCGGCTGCTGGGGCGCAACGCGACGCTCGTCTGGTACGTGCCGTCGCCGGGCGACACCGGCGCCGGCATCGAGCAGCGCTCGCCGATGGACCTGCTGCCCCGCGCCTGGATGTTCGGCGCGATCCAGCTCGCGGTCGCCGCGGTGCTGTTCGCGGTGTGGCGGGCGCGGCGGCTCGGGCCGGTCGTGACCGAACGGCTGCCGGTCGCCGTGCGCGCCGCCGAAACCACCGAGGGGCGGGCCCGGCTCTACCGCCGCTCGGGCGCCGTCGACCACGCCGCGGCTACGCTGCGGCAGGCGGCGATCGGACGGATGCGGCCCCTGCTGGGCCTGGGCGCGAGCGCGGAACCGGCGGCGGTGGTCGCCGCGGCCGCGGACCGCACCGGATGGCCCGCTCCGGCGGTCGGGGAACTTCTGTACGGTCCAGCGCCCGCCGACGACGCGGGACTGGTCCGGCTCGCGGACGAGCTGGACCGCATCGAGAGGGAGATCAGTTGACGGAGACCGGTGTCCACGCGCGCGAAGCGCTGATCGCTCTGCGCGCCGAGGTCGGGAAGGCGGTGGTCGGCAACGACGCCGCGGTCACCGGGCTCATCATCGCGTTGCTGTGCCGCGGTCACGTGCTCGTCGAGGGTGTGCCGGGCGTGGCGAAGACGCTGCTGGTCCGGGCACTCGCGGCGGCGCTGGACGTGCAGACCTCGCGCATCCAGTTCACGCCCGACCTGATGCCGGGCGACGTGACCGGTTCGATCGTCTACGACGCCCGCTCGTCGGAGTTCTCCTTCCGCGAGGGGCCGGTGTTCACGAACCTGCTGCTCGCCGACGAGATCAACCGCACCCCGCCGAAGACGCAGTCCGCGCTGCTGGAGGCCATGGAGGAGCGGCAGGTGTCGGTCGACGGCCGCCCACGGGCGTTGCCGGACCCGTTCATCGTGATCGCCACGCAGAACCCGGTCGAGTACGAGGGCACCTACCCGCTACCCGAGGCGCAGCTGGACCGGTTCCTGCTCAAGCTCACGGTTCCGCTGCCCGGCCGCGAGGATGAGCTGGGCGTGCTGGCCCGGCACGCCCAGGGCTTCGACCCGCGCGACCTCGGTGCCGCCGGGGTGCGGCCGGTCGCCGGGCCGTCGCACCTCGCGGACGCGCGGGCGGCGGTGGCCGGGGTGACGGTCGGGCCGGAGGTGCTCGGCTACATCGTCGACCTGTGCCGGGCGACGCGGGCGATGCCGTCGGTGCGGCTCGGGGTGTCGCCACGCGGGGCGACGGCGCTGCTGGCCGCGACGCGCGCGTGGGCCTGGTTGTCCGGGCGTGGCTTCGCGACTCCGGACGACGTGAAAGCGCTTGCGCGACCCGCGTTGCGGCACCGGCTGGACCTGCGGCCGGAGGCCGAACTGGAGGGCGCGACCGCGGACGGCGTGGTCGAACGCGTGCTCGCCACCGTCCCCGTGCCGCGCTGACATGGCCATCACCGGCCGCGCCGGCCTGCTGGCGCTCGTGGGCATCGTCGTGGTGGCGCTCGGGATTCCGTCGTGGACCGGGGTTCTCCTGGTGCTGGCGGTGATCGCGCTCGGCGTGGTGGTGGACCTGCTGCTCGCGGCTTCCGTGCGAGGGCTGTCGTTTTCGCGGACGGGCGCGACCTCGGCGCGGCTGGGCGAGACGGCCGAGGTGACGTTGTCGGTGACCAACCTGTCGTCGCGGCACCTGCGGGGCCTGTTGCGTGACGCGTGGCCGCCGAGCGCCGGGGTGGAGCAGGACCGGTTCGCTGTCGCGGTGCCGCCGGGGGAGCGGCGGTCGGTGGTCGTGCGGTTGCGTCCGGTGCGGCGGGGCGACCGGTCGTCGGAGCGGGTCACGGTGCGGGCGCTGGGGCCGCTCGGGCTGGCGGGGCGGCAGGGTTCGCACCGCGTGCCCGGGACCGTGCGGGTGCTGCCGCCGTTCGCCGGCCGCAAGCACCTGCCGTCGCGGCTGGCACGATTGCAGCAACTCGACGGGCGTCAGGCCGCGCTGGTGCGGGGCGAGGGGACGGAGTTCGATTCGCTGCGCGAGTACGTGATCGGTGACGACGTACGCTCGATCGACTGGCGGGCCTCGGCGCGGGCGGCGGACGTCATGGTGCGGACGTGGCGTCCGGAGCGGGACCGGCACCTGCTGCTGGTGCTGGACACCGGTCGCACGGCGGCGGGCCGCGTCGGCGACGTGCCCCGGTTGGACGCGGCGATGGACGCCGCCCTGCTGCTCGCCGTGCTGGCGTCGCGGGCGGGAGACCGGGTCGACTTCCTGGCCTACGACCGTCAGGTCCGCGCCCACGTCGCCGGTGCGCAGCTGCCCGCGCTGGTGAACGCCATGGCGCCGTTGGAGGCGAGCCTCGTCGAGACCGATGCACGAGGGATGGTGGCGGAGGTGCTTCGTCGGGCCCGGCGGCGGTCCTTGGTGGTGCTGCTGACCGGGTTGGATGCCGCGCCGCTGGAGTCGGGGCTGCTGCCGGTGCTGCCGTCCGTGGTCGGGCGGCATCAGTTGCTGGTGGCCGGGGTGGCGGATCCTTCCGTGGCGTCGATGGCTCGGGCTCGGGGGGATGCGGAGGCGGTTTACGGGGCGGCCGCGGCGGAACGCACGCTGGGTGAGCGGCGGTCGGTGGTTTCTACCTTGGTGCGGCGTGGGGTCGAGGTGGTGGATGCGGTGCCGGAGGAACTGGCTCCGGCGCTCGCCGATCGGTACCTGGCGTTGAAGGCGGCTGGGCGGTTGTGAGGTGTTCGGCAGCCGCTACGCGGGTTGTCGCGCTGCGCGCGGCTGGACTGAGCCGTGGCCGCCCCGATTTTTCAGGGCTTCTACGGCCGAGCAGGCGGTGTCAAGGCGGGAAAGAGTACCTTGACTCCGCCTGATCGTCCGTAGAACCGGGCTGGGGATCGGGTGCGGGGGAGGTGTGGGCGGCCTGGTGGCTGGGTTGCGTTGCCGGGTGGCGGTTGCGTCGGTGGGTGGCGTGCCGGAGCGGCAAACACGCCAGCGGGAACGGCAAACACGCCGCGCACGGCGCTGTGTTTGCCGCTCCGGGCGCTGTGTTTGCCGTTGCGGGCGCTGTGTTTGCCGCTCCGGGGGCGCGCGCGGGCTCTACGGCCCGAAAGGACATCAGTCGGTGGCGATCACCATGAACAGGCGGGTGCTCAGGCGCTGCATCAAGTCTCCGGGCACCTCACCGGTGTGGCGCGTCAGCGACGTCTTCGGCACGTGGTCCAGCCACGTGTACCGCACCCACCCGCCGCTGCCGGTGGCGACGCTGAGCGGCACGGCGTGTTCGATGACCTCCATCGTCACCACGTGCTCGTCGTCGATGTCGTTGAGCATGTTGCCGGAGAAGATCAGCACGCGTCGCGGGCCGTCGCCGACCGCCCAGATCTGGCCCCTACGCGGCCGAAGAGCCACGGGCACGCCAGTCGTCCGCCGCGGCGCGGACCTGGTCGGGGTGCTCGGCGTTCCACCGCGCCTGCTGCTCGCACAGCTGCCGGTACGCCTCCCGCTCGACCGCGGCCAGCACCCACTCGTCCACGGACTGCCCCGCTTCCTCGGCACGGGCCCTGACCTGCGCGTAGGTGTCGTCGGAGAGTGTCAGTCGCATGATCCCACCCTAAAACCCGCCACCGACAATTCCGGGCAACGGCGTGTCAACCCGCCTCGGGACGCAGGTCACCGGTGTCGCGCGAGTCGGCGTCGCCGGTGATCCCGGCCCGCACCGCCCGCCGTCCGAAGACGAACACGTAGACCAGGAACAGGACCTCGGCGGCCACGCCGATCGCGATGCGCCCCCACGTCGGCAGCCCCGAGGGTGTCACGAACGCCTCGATCATCCCGGACACCAGCAGCACGCACACCAGCCCCAGCGCGATCCCGGCCGCCGACCGGCCCTCCCGCGCCAGCGCCGCCGACCGTGATCGGCGTCCCGGCTGGATCACCGTCCACCCCAGCCGCAGACCGGTGCCCGCCGCGACGAACACCGCGGTCAGCTCCAGCAGGCCGTGCGGGGTGATGAGCCCGAAGAACACGTCGAGCCGCCCCGCCGCGGCCATCAGCCCGGCCGACACGGCGACGTTGAGGGCGTTCTGCCACAACGCGATCAGCACCGGGATTCCCAGCAGCACCCCGAAAAACAGGCACATCGCGGCGACCCACGCGTTGTTCGTCCACACCTGGGCGGCGAAGGAGGTGGCGGGATTGCTGGAGTAGTAGGTCTCGAACCGCCCGCCGGGCTCGGTGAGCGCGCGGATCGCCTCCGGGGCCGCGATGCTCGCCTGCACCCGCGAATCGGTGGCGATCCACACCCCGAGCAGACCGCTCACGACGATCGTCACCAGCGCGGTCGGCACCCACCAGCGGGCGGAGGTGTAGACGGCGGCGGGGAAGCGGCGCGCGAAGAACAGCCCGATTTCCCGCCAGGCGGGGGTGTGTGAGCCGGTGACGGCCGATCGGGCGCGCGTGACCAGCGACGACAGCCAGGACAGCAACGCCGGGTCGGGCGCCGAGGATCGCACGACGGACAGGTGCGTCGCGGCCCGCTGGTACAGCGTGACCAGCTCGTCGGCCTCCGGGCCGGTCAGCCTGCGGGTCGCCAGCAGCCGGTCCAGCCGGGCCCATTCGGCGCGGTGGGCCGCGACGAACAGGTCCACGTCCATGGGGGCAGATTACAGTGAGCCGGTGTCCACCGAACCCGATCTGGTGACCGGCGAGGCCGTCGTGCTGGAGCTGCCGATCGCGCAGCTCGCCAGCCGCGCCGCGGCGTTCGCGATCGACGTGTCGGTGCAGGCTGCCGCGCTCCTGCTGTTCCTGCTGGCGCTGGCCATGTCCGGGGTGGCCGACGGGGCGCTGATCGCCGCGCTGGCGCTGGGGTTCTTCGTGCTGGTGCGGGTCGGGTACTCGGTGCTGTTCGAAACACTCAGCCGCGGCCGCACGCTGGGCAAGATGGCGCTGGGACTGCGCGTGGTGCGCGACGACGGCGGGCCGGTCCGGTTCCGCCAGGCGCTGACGCGGGCCCTGTCCGGCGCGATCGTCGACTTCGGACCGGTGCTCGCGTGGAGTGCCGTGGCGTTGTTCGTGTCGCTGTTCTCGCCGAGGTCCAAGCGGGCCGGGGACTACCTGGCCGGCACCGTGGTGATCCGCGAACGCGCTCCGCGGGTCCCCGCGCCGCACATCGCGATGCCGCCGGCACTGGCGGGCTGGGCGGCGCAGCTCGACCTGACCGGCCTCGGCGACGACCTCGCGCTGGCGATGCGGCAGTACCTCGCGCGCTACGGCGAGCTGAGCCCGCGGGCGCGGGAACCGTTGGGGCAGCAGCTGATGCACGACGTCGCCACGCGCATCGGCGCGCCGCCCCCGTGGGGCGTCCCGGCGTGGGCCTACCTGCAGGCGGTGCTGGCGGAACGCCGCCGTCGCGCGGGCGGATACGGCGTGACCGGGTGGTCGCCGGTTCCGGCCGACCGCCCCGCGGTTCAGCCGCCGGCCGAGCCGGGCGAGCCCACCCCGCCGACGGGCTTCGCCCCGCCCGGCTGACCGGCCGTCACGCCGCCGACCCCAGCCGTCCGCCGCCGTCCACGCGCAACACGATGCCGGTCGTGAACGTGTTGTCCGCCAGGAACGCGATCGCCGAGGCGATGTCGTCCGCGGTGCCCACCCGGCCCGCGGGCAACCCGGCCGCGATGCCCGCGAACGTTTGCGCCTTGGCGTCGGCGTCCAGGAAGTCCCACCACGCCGTGTCGATCACGCCCGGCGAGACGGCGTTGACCCGCACCGGCGCCAGTTCCACCGCCAGCACCGGCACCATCGCCTCGATGCCGGCGTTCACCGCGGCCAGTGCGGCCGTCCCGGGCATCGCGGCACCGGCGGAGGCGGCGGACACGAAGGTCAGCGAACCACGCAGTACCGGGAGCGCCGCGCGTGCCGCCGCGGTGTGCGGGACCAGCTTCCCGTCGACGCCCTCGCGCAGGCCGTCCATGGTCAGGTCGGCGAACGCGCGGGTGCCGGGCGCTCCGGTGACCGTGACGACCACGTGGTCCACGGGTCCGGTCGACGCGAAGAACTCCTGCAGCGCCGTGTAGTCACGGGCGTCGACGAGCGAGCCCCGCGCCGAACCGCCCAGCTTGCCGAGCGCGGTCTCCAGCTTGCCCGCGGACCGCCCGGTGATGATCACCTCCCGCCCGCTGTCGACCATCCGGTGCGCGGTCGCCAGGCCGATGCCGGAGGTGCCACCCAGGATCACGGCTCGTTCGGTCACGATCTTCTCCTATTTCCGAGACACTGTGCATCGAAAATATATACGAGGCACTGTGTCTTGTAAAGTGCGCCGCATGAGAGGACGTCCCCGCAGCGAAGAGGCCCGGCGCGCGATCCTGGACACGGCACTGCGCATCTGCCACCGCGACGGCTACCGGCAGGTCACGATCAAGGCGATCGCGGACGAGGCGGGCGTCGGCAGACAGACCGTGTACCGCTGGTGGCCCGATCGCGCCCAGGTGCTGCTCGACGCCCTCATCGAGCTCCGCGAACGCGAGCCCGGCCTGGACCGCCGGACGGGCGACACCCTCCGCGACGTCGAGCGGATCCTGGCGCGCACCTTCGAGCTCACACACGAAAGCACCGGCCCCGCCCTGGTCGGGCTGATGGCCGACGCCCAGGACGACCCCGGACTGTCGGACCGCTTGCAGGGCACCGTGATCGGTCCGCGCCGCGACGTGCTGCGTGACATCCTCCTGGACGGCGTCGAGGCGGGTGAGCTGGCCGAGAACGTCCCGCTCCCGCTCGTCGTCGACTTCGCGTTCGGCACGATGTGGTACCGGCTGCTGAGCCGTCACGCGCCCGTCGACGACCGGCTGGCCGCCGAGATCACCGCCGCCGTCGCGCGCCTGCTCGCCCGGTAACCTGCGCGGGTGCGATGGCTGTGCGCGCTGCTGCTGGTGCTGGTCACCACCGGCACCGCCGATGCGCAGGAGCCGCCGCTGCCGACGTTGCCGGACAGCGCCGAGATCGAGATGAAGCTGCAGCGCGACGGCTCGCTGTCGGTCGCCGAGGCGGTCTCGGTCTCCGAGCCCGCCACGCGCACGATCCCGCTCCGCGTGCCCAGCGCGCGCAACCGCGAGCGCGTCTACTCGATCCGGGACCTCGCCATCGAGGGGGCCGGCACGGCGGAGCAGACCGGCGACGCCGTCCGCGTCACCGTCCGCGGCACCACCACCATCCGGTACACAGTGGACGGTGTCGTCCGGAACGTCGGTGACCACCTCGAAGTCAGCTGGCAGCTCACCGGCTGGAACGCCGCGCTCACCCTCGTCCGCGCGAGCTTCGCCGCGCCCCGCATCGCCGTCGGCGTCCGGTGTGACGCGTGCACGGCCGCCCAGAACGACCAGACCGGCCTCACCCGCTTCTCCGCGCAACGCCTCGATACCGGCGGGCGACTGCACATCGCGGTCGACCTTCCGCCGGGCACCGTTGCGGCCAACGCCCGGCTGGAGCCCGCGCGAACCCTCGCCGGTGCGTTCGTCTTCACCGCGCCGGTCGCCGCGGGCTGGTTCGCCTTCGGGCTTCTCCTCCTCGCCGGGATGGCGGCGCTGTGGCGCACCCGTCGCGAGGGCGAGCCGCTGCCGTCCGGGTTCACCGCCGAGCCGTTCGCGACACCGGACGGTGTCCTGCCAGGGCACATCGCCCTGCTGCGCAACGAAGACGCGGAGGCCGTCACCGCCGTCGACCTGGCCGTCCGCGGCTATCTCGGCCCCGCGGGCGAACGACTCCACGACGCCGACGACCAGCTCACCGGGTTCGAGCGCCGGGTCCTCGACGGCGAAGCCCCCGGCGACGCCGTCGAACGCGACGCGATCCGCCGCGGCTGGCTCCGGTCGCCCGGACGCGCGCGCCGCGCCGGAATCCGGATCGTCTGCTACGGGTTGTTCCTCACGATCGTCCTCGCGCTCACCGTCGGCTACGCGCAGCTCGGCGTCGTCCTCACGCTCGCGGGCGCGGCGCTGGCCCTGGGCGCGCGGTTCCTGCCGTCGACCACCCGTCGCGGCCGGACGCTCCTCCGCCGCCTCGCGGACCCGGCCGAACTGCCCGCGACGGAACGCTTCGCGCCCTACGCGCTCGCCCTCGGCCGACCGGTGCCCGCCACCGCGTTCGCCCTCGGTGAATTCCTCGTCGCGCTGCGGGACCGCCGCCGGACCCGCACCGGCTGAGGGCCGTATGGTGGGGCGCATGGCGGAGATTTCCCGGACCTCCCGGTTCACCCTGGACAACGGCTTGCGAGTCGTGCTCGCGCCGGACCCGACCGCTCCGGTCGTCGGTGTCGCCGTGCACTACGACGTGGGCTTCCGCTCCGAACCGGAGGGGCGCACCGGGTTCGCCCACCTGTTCGAGCACCTGATGTTCCAGGGCAGCGAGAGCCTGGAGAAGCTCGCGCACTTCAAGATCGTGCAGTCCAGCGGCGGCACCTTCAACGGCTCGACCCACCCGGACTACACCGACTACTACGAGGTCCTGCCCTCGGCGGCGCTGGAGCGGGCGCTGTTCCTGGAAGCGGACCGCATGCGCGCGCCGAAGCTGACGCGGGAGAACCTCGCCAACCAGATCGACGTGGTCAAGGAGGAGATCCGCCTCAACGTGCTGAACCGGCCCTACGGCGGGTTCCCCTGGATCCTCCTGCCGCCGGTGCTGTACCAGACGTTCCCCAACGCGCACAACGGGTACGGCGACTTCACCGATCTGGAGCAGGCGAGCCTGGACGACTGCGCCGCCTTCTTCGACACCTTTTACTCGCCCGCCAACGCGGTGCTCACGGTGGCCGGTGACTTCGAGCCGGACCGCGCGCGCGAGCTGATCGGAAAGCACTTCGGTGACGTGCCGCACCGCCCGGCGCCGCCGAAGCGCTCGTTCGCCGAGCCGCCGCCCTCCGGCGAGATCCGCGGCACCCACACCGACCCGCACGCGCCGCTTCCGGCGCTGGCCATCGGCTACCGCATGCCGGATCCGGTGGGCGAGCTCGACGGCTACCTCGCCCACCTGGTGCTCGCGGGTGTGCTGAGCGACGGTGACGGGTCCCGGCTGCAGCAGCGCCTGGTGCACCGCGAGCCGCTGGTCACCGACATCGGGGCGGGCGCGGGCCTGTTCGGCCCGTTCGAGGCGCGTGACCCGGACACCTTCTCGATCACCGCGATCCACTCGCCGGACGTGCCCGCCGACCGGGTGCTCACCGCGGTGGACGAGGAGCTGGAGAGGGTGGCGGCCACGCCGCCGGACGCGCGGGAACTGGCGAAGGTGACCGCGCGCTGGAGCGCGAGCCTGCACGCCGAGCACGACAGGCTGATGTCCCGGACGCTGTCGCTGGGCGCGTTCGAACTGCTCTACGGGGACCCGTCGCTGGTGAACCGGCTGCCGGAGCGGATGGCCGCCGTCACCGCCGAGGACGTGGCCGCCGCCGCCAAGGCGCTGCGGCCGGACTCGCGCGCGGTCCTGCTGGTCGAGCCCGAAGGGGGAGCGAAGTGACTACCGCCGGACACCGCAGTGCCGAGGAGATCGGCCGCACCGCCACCGGACCCCGCCCGGTTCCGGAGCTGGGCGGCCAGACCGCGGCCGCCAATCTGTCGCATGTGGACACCGTGTTGTCCAACGGGCTGCGGCTGCTCGCGGTCCGCAAGGCGACGGTGCCGCTGGTCGAGCTGCGCTTGCGCATCCCGTTCGGTGGCGGCGAGCCGCTGCACGCGGCCACCGCGGAGGTGCTCGCCGAGACCATCCTGACCGGTACCGCGCGGCGCGACCGCGTCGCGATCGACACCGAGCTGGCGCTGATCGGCGGCGAGCTGAGCACCGTGGTCGACCCGGAGCGGCTGACCATCGCGGGCAACGCGCTGGCCTCCGGGCTGCCGACCCTGCTGGACGTGCTGGCCGACGCGCTCACCGCCGCGTCCTATGTGGACGACGAGGTCGGGCGGGAGTCGGGACGGCTGGTCGAGCGGCTGGCCGTGTCCCGCACGCAGCCGCGGGTGATCGCGCGCGAAGCGCTGCTCACGCACGTCTACGGTGACCACCCGGCCACGCGGGAGGTCCCGCAGGCAGCCGATGTCGAGCGGGTGACGCCGGAGGCGGTGCGCGCCCTGCACGCCGCGTCGGTGCTTCCGCGTGGTTCGGTGCTGGTGGTCGTGGGCGACATCGACCCGGAGCGGATCGTCGGCGACGTCGAGCGCGCGTTGTCCGGCTGGGCCTCCGACCGGGATGCGATCGGCATGCCCGGTCTGCCCGAGGTCGCGGGCGGTGACGTGCTGCTGGTGCCGCGCGCGGGCGCGGTGCAGTCGCAGATCCGGCTCATCGCGCAGTCCCTGCCGCGCACGGATCCGCGCTATGCCGCGCTGCAGCTCGCGAACCTCACCTACGGCGGGTACTTCTCGTCCCGGCTGGTGGAGAACATCCGCGAGGACAAGGGTTACACCTACAGCGCGCACTCCGGGTTCGAGTTCACCGGCCCGACCGCCACGGTCGGAGTCGACGCGGACACCGCGAACGAGGTCACCGCGGCGGCGCTGCTGGAGACCCGCTACGAGCTGGGCAGGCTCGGGGTCGTGCCGCCGACGGCCGATGAGGTCGAATCGGTCCGCCAGTACGCCATCGGGTCGCTGCTCACCGCGACGTCCTCGCAGGCGGGCCTGGCCAGCCAGCTCGCCGCGCTGACCGCCGCGGGCCTCGGCGAGGAGTGGCTGGCCGAGCATCCGGCGCGGCTGGCCGAGGTCACGGTCGACGACGTCGCGCGGGCCGCGCTGGAGTTCTTCGCGCCCGCCCGGTTCACCGGTGTGGTGGTCGGCGACGCGCAGATCCTCGCACCACAACTGACGGCGCTGGGCGGATTCGTGGTGGGGGAGCCCGGCAAGTGAGCGTCGTTCCGTTCACGCTGAGCCGTCTGCCGACACTCTCCCGGTCCACTGTGGATCGTCAGGAGACGTTGCGTACCAACCCCGAGCGCCTGCGGTCGCGGTGGTCCGACGCCCAGGTCATGCTGCTGGACAAGCAGTTGCGTACGCCGGTCCGTCGCGGAGAGCCGGTGCTGGCCACCCGCAAGGCGCTGACGTTCGGCGCGGAACCGCCCGCCGAGGCGGCGTTCCTCGGCGAGTGGCAGGGCGTCGACTACTGGACGGTGCCGGGCGAGCCGGACGGCGATGCGGAGATCGTCGAGGTCCCCGGCAGCTGGGGCGTCGCCGAGGAGGCGCCGCTGGCCGACGGCGAGCTGTGGGTCACCCTGCGCGCGCACGGTGACCAGCTCGACGACACCGCGGCCGGGCTGTTCACCACGGCGCAGGCGCTGCGCGTGTGGCACCGGCAGGCGCGTCACTGCGTGCGCGACGGCAGCCCGACGCACCTGGTGCAGTTCGGGTGGGCGTCGAAGTGCGAGGCGTGCGGTCGCGAGGAGTACCCGCGCACCGATCCGGCGATCATCTGCCTGGTGCACGACGACGAGGGCGTCAACGGCGAGCAGGTCCTGCTCGCGCGCCAGCCGGTGTGGCCGCCGGGGCGGTACTCGGTGCTGGCCGGGTTCGTCGAGGCGGGCGAGTCGCTCGAAGGCTGCTGTGTGCGGGAGATCCGCGAAGAGGTCGGTGCCGACGTCCACGACGTGCGGTACCTGGGCAGCCAGCCCTGGCCGTTCCCGCGCTCGATCATGCTGGGTTTCACCGCGCGGGCCGACGCGTCCCGCGCACTGATCCCGGCGGACGGCGAGATCGAGGAAGCACTGTGGGTGCCGCGCGCCGACGTGCGGGCGGCGTTCGAGGCGAACGGCAGCCCGGTGCCGATGCTGGACGGCGCGGGGGAACTGCAGCTTCCGGGCAATTCGTCGATCGCCCGCGTGATGCTGGAAGCCTGGGCCTACGCCGACCGTGGCTGAAGGCGACGTGGACCCGGCCGGTCCACGTCGCCTCCGTGCTCACGCCAGCAGCGCGCCCAGCGGCAGGATGATCACGATCGCGACCACCGAGATCACCGTCTCCATCAGCGACCAGCTCCGGATGGTCTGACCGACGCTGAGCCCGAAGTACTCCTTCACCAGCCAGAACCCGGCGTCGTTGACGTGCGAGAAGAACAGCGATCCCGCGCCGATCGCGAGCACCAGCAGTGCCGCTTCGGTCGGCGACATCGTGGCCGCCAGACCGGACACCAGCCCGGCCGCGGACACCGTCGCCACCGTCGCCGAACCGGTGGCGAGCCGGATCAGGACCGCGACCAGCCAGCCCAGCAGCAGCGCCGGGATGTGGGCCCCTTCGGCCAGCTGCGTGACGACGTTGCCGACGCCCGCGTCGACCAGGATCTGCTTGAAACCGCCGCCCGCGGCGACGATCAGGATGATCCCGGCGATCGGGCCGAGCGAATCGCCGACCGTCGAGGACAGCTTGTCGCGCGTGAAACCGGCGGCGCGGCCCAGCGTGAACATGCCCAGCAGCACCGCCGCGAGCAGCGCGATCAGCGGGTCACCGATGAAGTCGAGGACGCGCCGGGCCGTGTTGCCGTCGTCGGCGACGATATCCGCGATCGCCTTGCCCAGCATGAGGACCACGGGCAGCAGCACCGTCACCAGCGTCGCGCCGAAGCTCGGGCGGCGCACGTCCTCCTCCTCGTCACCGCCGGCCGGGACCAGGTGTTCCGGCGCCTTGGCGTCCGGCACCCAGTGCGCGGCGAGCCTGCCGAACAGCGGCCCCGCGATGATCACCGTCGGGATCGCGACCAGCAGCCCGAGCCCGAGCACGATGCCGACGCTCGCGTTGAGCGCGCCCGCCGCGGCGAGCGGACCCGGGTGTGGTGGCACCAGACCGTGCAGCACCGACAGGCCGGCCAGCGCCGGAATGCCGACCAGCATCAGCGGTTTCTGGCTGCGCTTGGCGACCAGCAGCACCACCGGGATCAGCATGACCAGGCCGATCTCGAAGAACATCGGCAGCCCGATCAGCGCGGCGACCAGCGCCATCGCCCACGGCAGCGCCTTGGACGAGGTGCGGGACAGGATCGTGTCGACGATCTGTTCCGCGCCGCCGGAGTCGGCAAGCAGCTTGCCGAGCATCGCGCCCAGCGCGATCAGCAGCCCGACGGAGGCGACGGTCGAGCCGACCCCGCTGGAAAAACTCTTGATCACTTTGTCGACCGGCAGTCCGCCCAGCAGGCCGACCACGACCGATCCGATGATCAGGGACAGGAAGGCGTGCATGCGCGCCTTGCTGATCAGCACCACGATCACGGCGATGCCGATCAGGGTGGCCACGACGAGCCGGGTGTCGGTCCCGGTCCATGCGGCGGCGAGGTTACTCACGGCTGCTCCTTTGCCAGCTCGGTGAGCGCGCGGTCCACGATCCCGGTGGGGGGTTCGGAGATGTCGGCGATCATGCCGCGCTCATCGGTTTCGAGGGGTTCGAGGTCGGCGAGCTGGGAGTCGAGCAAGGACACCGGCATGAAGTGCCCGGACCGCCCGCGCATGCGCTCGGCCAGGATGTCCCGCGGACCGTCGAGGTGCAGGAACCACACGTCGCCGCCGGTACGCAGCACGTCGCGGTAGCGTCGCTTGAGCGCGGACGAGGACACGACGCCCCCGCTGTCCTGGTGCTCGGAGATCCAGGCCGCGATCGCGTGCAACCACGGCTGCCGGTCCTCGTCGTTCAGCGGGTGACCGGACGACATCTTCTCGATGTTCGCAGCCGGATGGAACTGGTCGGCTTCGGCGTACACGACGCCGAGGCGCCCGGCCAGCGCCGAGCCCACGGTCGTCTTGCCCGACCCGGCCACACCCATCACGACGATGACCGTCATTGGCTCTCTCCAGACCTCGCTGTCACTCGATCAGTGCAACGCAAAAGTACTACTTATTTAAGCCACAAGTAATACTTAATCGAATCAGTGGGTTAGCGTCACGACCGTGGCCGAAGGAATGCACGAACGCATGCTCGACGCGGTGGGCACCGCGATCGCCTGTGGCGAGCTGTCGCCGGGATCGGTGCTGCGGCTGGAGGAGCTGCAGCGGAACTTCGGTGCCTCGCGCACCGTGGCCCGCGAGGTCGTGCGGGCACTGGAGGCGATGCGGCTGACCACCAGCAAGCGGCGCGTCGGCGTCACGGTGCGGGACTGCGCCGACTGGAACCACTACGACCCCCGGTTGATCCGCTGGCAGCTCGACGGTGAGCAACGCCCGGTCGCCCTGCGCAACCTGATGGAGCTGCGCTGGGCCGTCGAACCCAGCGCGGCCCGGTTCGCCGCGCTCCGGGCGACCCCCGAAGAGCGCGGACGCCTGCGGGCCCTGGGTGCCCGGCTGGAGGTCACCGCACACGCCCGCGACCTCATCGCCTTCCTCGGCCACGACATCGCTTTTCACCACCTGGTGCTCGCGGCCTCCGGCAACCCGATGTTCGGGCAGCTCTCCGAGGTGGTCGCGCAGGTGCTGACCGGCCGCACCGAGCACGGCCTGATGCCGCCCGAGCCGCAGCCGGAGGCCGTCGCGCTGCACCTGGAGGTCGCCCGCGCGGTCGACCTGGCCGACGCCGACCGGGCCGAGCGCGCCATGCGCGACATCATGGTCCAGGCTCGCGACGAGGTCGCCCAGCAGTTCCAGTAGCCTGACGGCGGACTGAATACCGGTCAGAAGTGGCTTGCTTTGCGGTGCGGGTGGCGGAACCTGAGGCGGTGCGGGCTGACGGCCCACAGCAAGCGGCTTCGCCGCTTCGACAAGCAATTCGGACCTCGGGGAGCAACGGAGTGAGTGCCGCACGGGCGATCGGACTGCTGCTGGGGGCGGCGGCGGACGGGGTGATCGGCGAGCCGAAGCGGGGCAGGCCGGTCACCGTGTTCACGCGCACCGTCCGGGCCCTGGACGCCAAGCTTCCCGAAGGCCGCGCCGCGGGTGTCGCGTTCGCCGGCGGGCTGGCCGGGTCGGCGGTGCTCGCCGGGCTCCTCGCGGAACGGGCCGCGCGCCGCAGCCCGGTCGTCCAGGCCTTGGGCACGGCCGTCGCGACGTGGGCCGTCCTCGGTGGCGCGGGTCTCGCCGACGACGGCACCGAGCTGGCCCGTGACCTCGAAGAGGGCGAACTCGACGCCGCCCGCGCGACGCTGTCCGAACTGGACAGCAGGCGCACCGAAGACCTCGACGTGGTCGGGTTGTCCCGCGCGTCGGTGGAGTCGGTGGCCCAGCACACCGCGGACGCCGTCGTCGGACCGCTGTTCTGGGGCGCGGTCGCCGGCGTGCCCGGTCTGCTCGCGGCGCGGACGGTGTCGGTGCTGCGCACCCTCGGCGACCCGACCCGTCCGGCGGGCTGGTTCGGGCGGCGCCTGGACGACCTGGTCAACCTGCTGCCGACCCGCTTCGCGGCGACGCTGACCGTGTCGAGCGCACCGGTCGTCGGCGGTTCGGCGGCCGGGGCGTGGCGCGCGTGGCGGCGCGACACCGGGGCGCACCCGAGCCGCAACGCCGGGCGCATGGAGGCGGCCTTCGCCGGTGCGCTGGAGATCCGCCTCGGCGGCCGCACGGTGTACCCGCACGGGGTGGAGGAACTGCCGGTGCTCGGCGACGGCCGCAACCCGGACGCCGGGCACGTGACCCGCGCGGTCGAGCTGTCCCGGGTGGTCGGATGGCTGGCCGGGGTCAGCTCCGCCGTACTGGCTGCTCTTCTCGGTCTCCGGCGGTCCCGCTAGCTCCGCCCGCCCGTCGCCCACCGCCACCCTCAACGGTGGCGCTGCGCGCCGCTGTCTTGTCTGCCCGTCGCCCACCGCCACCCTCAACGGTGGCGCTGCGCGCCGCTGTCTTGTCTGCCCGTCGCCCACCGCCACCCTCAACGGTGGCGCCGCGCGCCGCTGCATCGTCCTCAGCCAGGATTTCGGCGACCGACTTCCGCCTGCGCCGGTTCTTCTCGCGCTGCGCCATCTCGTTGAGCACGCCGCCGGGCTTCATCTCCCGAACCGTGAAGTACACCAGGCCCGCGATCGCCATGATCCCGAACGCGATCCACTGCAGCGCGTAGGAGAAGAACGGCCCGGCGTCGGTCTGCGGCAGCGGCAGCGCGTCGAGCACGCCCGGCTGGTCCTGGTCGAGCTGGAAGTAGCCGGGCCGGATGTCCAGACCACTCGACCGCGCCACGACCCGCGAGTCCACCACGTAGCTCTGCAGCCTGCCGTGCGTGGAGGCGTCGGCGAAGGCGTCCCGGTTCTTCGGGTCGTTCTCGTCCTGCCGGATCCGCGCGACGATCGTCACGGTGCCGTCCGGTGGCGCGGCGTAGGGCGGCACCTCGGTGCGGGAGTCCGGCTGCAGGTAGCCGCGGTCGACGAGCACGACCTGCCCGTCGGTGGTGCGCAGCGGGGTGAGCACCTCGAACGCGGGCTGGCCCTGCACGGTCCGCAGGCGCGCGACGACCTCGTGCGCGGGCAGGTAGGTGCCGGTGATGGTGACGTTCGTCCATTCGGTGCGGCTGTCCGGGACGGCGCCGGGCGGGAGGACGTCGTTGAGCGGCCGTGGATCGGCGCTGAGCGAGGCTTCGATGGCGTTGTTCTGGGTTTCGCGCTGGTCGTTGCGGCTGAACTGCCACGGGGACAGCAGCGTGAAGCAGGCGAACGCGAACGCGAGCACGCCCACCACGAGGGCGAGCCAGCTCGGCCGGAGGAGGAACTTCAGCCGCACACCCCTACGGTAAGCCGTCGCCGCGGCGGGCGGTGCGGGGAGGTCGCCGCAGCGTGCGGCGTCACAGGACGAACCGGACGGACAGTCAGCCGAGTGTCGTACGGGCGGCTTGCAGCGCCTGCCGTGCGTACCCGCCGCCGAAGACAGCGGCGTGCATGAGCAGCGGGAACACCTGGTGCAGCTCGACGCGGTCCTGCCAGCCGTCGGCCAGCGGGGACTCGAACTCCTTCGCCGCCTCCTCGTACGCGCCGAGGATGTGCTCCAGCAGGGGCGTCCCGAACAGCCGCAGCATCGCCAGGTCCGTCTCGCGGTGCCCGCCGTGCGCGGCGGGGTCGATCAGCCACACCCCCTCGCGTGCCCAATGGACGTTGCCGCTCCACGCGTCGCCGTGCAGACGGGACGGCGGCTCGGGCGGGCCGCCCAGCTCGTCCAGCCGTTCGCACAGGCGGTCGAACACCGTGGCCTGGTCGGCGTCGTAAAGGCCCTGGTCGACGCACATCCGCAGGTACGGAAGCACTCGGTGGGCGGCGTAGAAGGACGGCCAGTCGGGGCACGGCTCGTTGCGCATCGGCGCGATGCCCATCCACGCGTCGGCCGGGCCGCCCGGCGGGGGCGAACCGTAGGACGGCGCGCCCCGCAGGTGCAGCCGCGCCAGGCCGCGCCCGAACGCCTCCGCCGCGGTCGCCTCGGGGTAGGTGGGCGGGATATGGTCCATCACCACCCACTCGTCGTCGTGGGCGTGGACGTGCGGCACCGGGACGTCGCCGTGTTCGCCAAGCCAGCGCAGGCCGGCGGCCTCGGCATCGGCGGCGCCCGGCCCGACGCCCTGCTTGGCGACGAGAACGCCGCGGCCCTCCGCCGTGACCAGGCACACCGCGCCGCTGCTGCGCCGCACCCCGGTGACGGAGACGCCCAGCAGTCGTTCGACGGCTTCACGTGCGCTCATCGAAGTCCGGATACCCAGTTCGGCCGCATCCTGAGCACGGTATCGGACCGAGTGGGGGTGGTCACAGTCTCGCGTTCACCCAGTCGAGCAGCGCCGGGACGGTGCGCTCGATCATCGCGAGCACGTCGTCGAAGCCGTCGTCGCCGCCGTAGTACGGGTCGGGCACTTCGGCGTCCGCCGGGGCGGTGGGGTCGAACGAGCGCAGCAGCCGGACCCGGCCGGGGTCGTCGGCCATGCGGCGCAGCGCGCGGAGGTGGCCCTGGTCGGCGGCGAGGAGGAGGTCCGCGGCCAGGTGGTCGCCGTCGACCTGGGCGGCCACGTGCTTGGCGCGGTAGCCGTGCGCGCGCAGCGTGTCGCGGGCCCGCTCGTCGGCGGGCTCGCCGACGTGCCACGGGCCGGTGCCGGCGCTGGTGACACGCACCCGGTCGGCCAGCCCGGCGCGCTCAAGGTGAGCGCGGAACACGACGGCCGCCATCGGGGAGCGGCAGATGTTGCCGGAACAGACGAAGCACAGGTGCAGGGACGGCTCACTCACACCCGCAGTCTGCCGGACGTGAAAAGATCGCCCCATGCCCGCGCTCGCCGAAGTGATCGCCGTTCTGGAGGACGCCTACCCGCCCGCGCTGGCCGAGAGCTGGGACGCCGTCGGTCTCGTGTGCGGGGATCCCGCCGAGACGGTGGAGAAGGTCCTGGTCTGCGTCGACCCCGTCGCCGACACCATCGACGAGGCGATCGAGGCCGGGGCGCAGCTGGTCGTCGCGCATCATCCGTTGCTGCTGCGCGGCGTGCACGGTGTGCCTGCGGACACTCCGAAGGGTGCGCTGGTGCACCGGCTCATCCGTGCCGGCATCGCCCTCTACTGCGCGCACACCAATGCCGACTCGGCGAACCCCGGTGTCTCGGACGCGCTCGCCGAGGCGATCGGGCTGCGGGTGCTCCGCCCGCTCGACCCGCATCCGGACGGCGGCACCGGACTGGGGCGCATCGGGGAGCTGCCCGTGCCCGAGCCGTTCGCGGCGTTCGTGCGGCGGGTCGCCGCCGCACTGCCCCGCACCGAACCCGGCGTTCTCGGCGCGGGCGACCCGGACCGTCTGATTAGGACCGTCGCGGTGTCGGGCGGGGCCGGCGACAGTTTTCTGGAGACGGCCCGGCGCGCGGGGGTCGACGCCTACGTCACCGCCGACCTGCGGCATCACCCCGCAGGGGAGCACCTGGAGACCGGGCCGGACGCGCCCGCTCTGGTCGGCCTGACCCACTGGGCCAGCGAATGGCCGTGGTGTGGTCAAGCCTCGGCGGTCCTGCGTACCGCCTTTGCGGGTAACGTCGACGTTCACGTGTCCGGGCGCCGCACCGATCCGTGGACCATCCGTGTGTGAACCGAGGGAGTACCAGTGAAGGCAGAGCCAGCCGTCCAGCGTCAGCTGCTCGAGCTCGCGAAAGTGGATGCCGAGCTGTCCCGGGTCGAGCACCGCCGCCGCACCATGCCCGAGACGGCGGAGATCGAGGGCATCGAGAAGACCCTGCGCGAGCTGCGTGACACGGCGATCCGCCACGAGACCGCGGCGTCGGACCTGGACCGCGAGATCGCACGCCAGGAGAAGGAGATCGAGTCCGTCCGGGCGCGCGAGGACCGCGACCGCACACTGATCGACGGCGGCAGCGTCAACGCCAAGCAGGTCGCCGACCTGCAGCACGAGCTGGAGACCCTGGCGCGCCGCCAGAGCGCGCTCGAAGACGACCTGCTGGAGCTGATGGAGCGCCGCGAGGCGCTGGGCCTGGACGTGCAGCGCACCGGCGCCGAGGTCGACAAGACGCAGGAAACGCTGGCCGAGGCGGAGCGCCGCCGCGACGAAACGCTCACCGATCTGGACACCACGAAGGCGCGCCGCGACGAGGACAGGGCGAAGCTGCTGCCGCGGTTCCCGGAGGGCCTGCTCAAGCTGTACGAGCGGGTGCGCGCGCAGAAGAACATCGGCGCCGCGCTGATCCGGCAGCGGAAGTGCCTGGCCTGCAACATGGAGTTCGACCGCAACACCGTCGCCGAGATCAAGGCCGCCGCGGAGGACGAGGTCGTGCAGTGCGAGAACTGCGGCGCGATCCTGGTCCGCACCATGGAGTCGGGCCTGTGAAGGTCGTCGTCGAGGCCGACGGCGGTTCGCGGGGCAACCCCGGTCCGGCCGGCTACGGCGCGCTCGTCCGCGACGCCGGCACCGGTGAGGTTCTGGCCGAGCGGCAGGAGGGTCTGGGCGTGGCGACGAACAACGTCGCCGAGTACTCGGGCCTGATCGCCGGGCTGCGTGCCGCGTCCGGCGTGGGCGCGAGCGAGGTCGCCGTGCGGATGGACTCCAAGCTGGTGGTCGAGCAGATGTCCGGCCGGTGGAAGATCAAGCACGAGGCGCTGCGCCCGCTCGCCGAGCAGGCCCGTGAGCTGGCGGCCGGGTTCGCGAGCGTGACCTACGAGTGGATTCCGCGCGCCGAGAACTCCCACGCCGACCGGCTGGCCAACGAAGCCATGGACACGCAGGCAGGCAAGCCGGGCCCGGACCGCACCTCCCCGGCGAGGTGGACCGGGGCCCAGGGCACGCCGACGAAGATGCTGCTGCTGCGGCACGGTCAGACCGCGATGTCGGTCGAGCGCCGCTACTCCGGCCGCGGTGACGTGCCGCTGACCGAGCACGGCCTGCAGCAGGTCGCGGCCGCGGCGAAACGCCTGGCCGGGTTGCCGGACCTGGGTGGCGACACGGCGATCGTCGCGTCCCCGCTGACCAGGACGAAGCAGACCGCGCAGGCCGTCGCCGACGCGCTCGGCAGCCGGGTCGAAACCCACCCGGGCCTGCTGGAGACCGACTTCGGCGAGTGGGAAGGACTGACCTTCACCGAGGCCGCGGAGCGTGATCCCGCGCTGCACGGCCGCTGGCTGCGCGACCCGTCGGTGCCCGCGCCGGGCGGGGAGAGCTTCGACGCGGTGCTGCGCCGGGTCCGGCAGACACGCGACGAGCTGATCGAGGCCCGCGGCGGGCAGACGATCATCGTGGTCAGCCACGTCACGCCGATCAAATCGCTGCTGCGGCTGGGCCTGGACGCCGGGCCGTCACTGCTGTTCCGGTTGCACCTGGACCTGGCGTCGGTGTCGATCGTCGAGTTCTACCCGGACGGCAACGCCTCCGTGCGCCTGGTCAACGACATCTCGCACCTCGGTTAGAGCACGAGCCACAGCGCGGTGGTCGCGGCGGCGAGGCTGACCGGCACTGTTGCGAGGCCGAGCCGGGTGAACTCGCCGACGCCGGGGGCGTCGCGGCCCAGCACCCGGCGCCACAGCAGCGTCGCCAGCGAGCCGAGGTAGGTGGCGTTCGGGCCGATGTTCACGCCCAGCAGGACCGCCAGCAGCACGCCGGTGGCCGGGTGCGGGCCGAGCACGGACAGCAGGATCAGCGTCGCGGGCAGGTTGTTGAGCACGTTGGCCAGCACGGCGGCGACGAACGCGGTGAGCAGCAGTTCGGGCAACCCGGCCGTCTCCGGGAGCAGCGCGCCGAGCGGGCCGCCGAGCAGGTGGTCGGACACCGACTGCACGACGACCGCGAGCCCCAGCACGAACAGTGTGAGCAGCGGGTTCGCGGCGACGACGATCCGCCACGGCGTCGTCTCGCGGCGGACGAGCGCCCGGACCCCCAGCACGGCGGCGGCGATGGCGGCCACCCAGCCCGGGGCGAGCCCGATCAGCTGACCGGTGGCGAACCCGGCGAGCGTGAGGGCCAGGACGACCAGCGTGAAGACCGGTGCGGGCCGGCCGTCGTCCGGTTGTGGTGTCGGTCGAGGGGCGAGGTCGCGCCGGAAGAACCAGAGGAAGACCGCGAGTTCGATCGTGAGGGTGACGAGCCACGGCAACGCCATCAGCGCGGCGAAGCCGGTGAAGGTGAGCCCGGACGCGGCGAAGGCCAGCAGGTTGGTCAGGTTCGAGACCGGCAACAGGGTCGAGGCGGAGTTGGCCAAATGGGCGCACGCGAAGACGTGCGGCTTCGGGGGCAGGCCGAGCGTCTTCGTGGTGGCCAGCACGACAGGCGTCAGGAGCACGACGGTCGCGTCGAGGCTGAGCACCGCCGTGGTGCCCGCCGCGGCGGCGAACGTGAGGGCGAGCAACACCGGCGGCCGTCCCCGGCACGCGGACGCCAGACGCGTGCCGAGCCAGGTGAAGACGCCTTCCCGGTCGGTGACATCGGCGAGCACGAGGATGGCGGCGAGGAACCCGAGTGTCGGTGCCAGGGTGATCGTTTCGTCGCGGGCCTCGTGGAGCGGGACGAGGCCGGTGGCGAGGACGACGAGCGCGGCCGGGACCGCCAGGAGAGCTTCCGGCAGGCCACGCGGCCGGACCGTGGCGAAGCCGAGAACCGCGGCGAGTGCGCCGAGGCTGCACAGCGCCGCGATCATGGCTTCACATTAGGCCCAGCCGGTCCGCACGACCCAGCCGGTCACGGGAAACTTCCCACGGGTTCGGCGGCGTGCAGGAACCCGAGCAGCAGGAGGTTCGCCCCGCGCCGCTTGTACTCCACCACGCGCCGCGCGATCTGCGAACTCCGAGTCCGCCCACCTACCCTTGCCGTCCGAAGTGGACCTGCCTGCCTGACCGCGGAGCGGAAGCCCTCGACGGCCTGCACGTCGGCCTTGTCCACGATCTCCCGCAGCACCTCACGGGCCTGCGCTTCGGTGTCGCGGGCGATCACGAAACCGTTGAGCCCGAACCGGACGGTGCGGTCGTTCTCCGCCGCGAACCTCGGCGACCTGCTCGCTGAAGCCGTCGAAGTCCGTGCCGTTGCTGAAACACCAGTCCGGCACGCGTCCGGCCAGCCGGCGCGCCGCGGTCGAATTGCCGCCCTGGAACTCCTCGGAGCGCCCCCGGCTGCCACAGTCCAGGGTGGACGGCCGCGATCACCTTGAGCCGCTGCGTCGCCAGCAGCAGGGCGAGGCTGAACCCGGTGGACTCGTGCGTACTCGAACCGTTGTTCTCCGCGAGCACGGCCAGTTCGCGGTGTCTCGGAATGGTTTTCGGACGGCACGCGAGCCGATTCCGAGTGCAGCCGCGCGGTGCGGGCGGGGGCAATCGACGTCCACGCGCTGGGAACGGCTACCCTGGGCAGGCGGACGAGTTGGCCGGGCGGCCGCGAGGGCCAGCCCCTCGAGGAAAGTCCGGACTCCGCAGGGCAGGGTGGTTGCTAACCGCAACCCGGGGCGACCCGCGGGACAGTGCCACAGAAAACAGACCGCCCCGGCCGCACGGCCGGGGTAAGGGTGAAACGGTGGTGTAAGAGACCACCAGCATCCCGGGTGACCGGGGTGGCTCGGTAAACCCCACCCGGAGCAAGGCCAAGAGGGCGCCGTCAGGTGCCTGCGCAGGCGATCGAGGGCGGCCCGCCCGATGCCTGCGGGTAGGCCGCTCGAGCCTGCCGGCAACGGCAGGCCTAGATGGATGGCCGCCACCGCGGTTCGCCGCGGGACAGGATCCGGCTTACACGCCAACTCGTCCGCCCCTTCCGCGCCGGAGCCGCAGCGCCTACGGTCGCAGTCGTGGATCACGAAGAAGCCCGCGCCCTCGCGTACCGGTGCCACCGCGCGCTCGAACCGCTGCACTCGTTCCTCTACTTCGCGCCCGAGGCCGAGCAGGCCCTGACCGGCGCGGGGCTGCGGCCCGGCCGGATGGGCTACTTCGCGAGCCGCTCCGCCCCGATGGGACCGGTCACCGCCGATGTCGTCGCGGCCACGTTCTACAACTTCAACCCGGACCTGATCGCCAAGTACATCCCGCGCGCCTGGAGCCTGGCCGGGCCGGCGGGGATCGTCGAGGCCCGTGTCGCCGCCGCGGACGCCGGGCTGCGCCGCCTGCTGGGCGACGAGCTGGTCACCTCCTCCCGGCTGGCCGAAGCGGCCGAGCTGGCACGCGAGGCCACCGAGGCGTGCACCGCCGAGGGCCGTCCGCTGTACGCGGGCCACGCCGGGCTGGACTGGCCGTCCGAACCGCACCTCGTGTTCTGGCACGCCGTGACCCTGCTGCGCGAGTACCGCGGTGACGGGCACATCGCCGCCCTGGTCGGACACGGCCTGAGCGGGCTGGCGGCGCTGATCACCTACACAGCGACCGGGAAGGGCTTTCTGGTCGCGGCCGCCAAGGCCACGCGCGGTTGGTCCGACGAGCAGTGGGACGCCGGATGCGCGGACCTGCGCGAGCAGGGCTTGCTCGACGACGGCGGCGCCCTCACGGCGGAGGGCACGGTGCTGCGGGACAGCGTCGAGGAGCAGACGAACGCGTCCGCGGTGGCGCCGTGGCGGCACCTGGGCGCGGAGAAGGCCGGGCGGTTGCACGAGCTGGGCCGTGAACTGTCCCGTCACGCGGTCGCGAACGGCGCCTTCCCGGACGGCGTTTTCGCGACACCGAAGGCCTGAGTGTCACGGTTCGTGAGCACGACCGCGTTCGCGCTCACGAGCCGTCATCGGGGTACCGCGTCCTGCCGCGCCCCCGTCGCAGGGAGCGTTTACACCCGAGTTCGCCCGAAAGTGCATTCTGGTCACGCAAGGTGAGTGCAACGGGGGTCCACCCGGGCGCTGTGTGACCGCGTTCGCCGGATCGGCTGATCGACTCGCGCGGAGAAGTCGTCACGCCCGGGTACGTGCTCTGCGGCCGATCGGGTCATGCCACACTGTTGTCCGCGCCATCGACGAGCGATACCGCACACCCAGAGTGAAGCACGACTGCGCCTGTGGGTGAGTCCCTGCCCACACTAGGAAATCCGGGTGCAGGGGGTTAACCCTGAGCGGTCTTGCCACGATGATGGAGGGCGACGAGTTCAGTGGAAGTGGCCGTACTGTGCCTGGTGTGAATGGACTGCCGTTCGACAGAGAGCGCTTTGACCGTCACAACTTGTGACGCCATGATGGGCTAGACAGACCGGACCGGACTTTCCGACCTCGTGGGCCTGCCCCGCGCCGACCCACCCGACACCCACACTCCTCGCACCTGGAGTACGCGATGACCATGATGACACTTGTGCAGCACCTGGCGCAGGGCGAGATCAAGACCCGGGGCGTCCAGCAGTGGCTGCTGGACAACATCATCCCGCTGGTCCTGCTCGCCGTCGCGTTGCTGCTGCTCTGGCTCGGAGGCGGCAAGGGCGACAACGCCGGGGTCATGCGCCGCCTGGCCGGTGTGGTGATCGCGCTCGCGATCGTCGGCCTCGCCGTGAGCGGGCTCGGCGTCAACGTCGGCGAGTGGATCGCCGGCTTGTTCACCAGCTGACGGCGCGGGGTAGCGCGCGTGCGGATTCGAACCGATGACGAGGTCTACCGGGTCGACGCGGTCTGGCTCGGCCCGCCGAAGGCGACGTTCCCGTGGCGGGCCCGGTACGTGGCCTGGGGCGTCGGCATCCCGGTCTTCCTCGTCGTCCTCGCGATCGAGCGGCAGCTCGGTTTCGGGTTCGGCTTCTTCTCCACGGCGTGGGCGTTCGTCCTCACGATCTTGATCACCCGGATGATCACCGCCAAGATCAGTCACGAGCGTCCGCTCGGCGCGGTCATGACGATGTGGCTGCGCGAGTTGCAGGCGCCTCGCGAGAAGACCTCCGGGGAGGGCGGTGCCGTCACGGCGACGAAGATCCGCGTGCGGCACGAGCGGCCGCTCCCCAAGCACAAACGGCGCCCCGCCGCGGCGGGGGCTCACCCTCACCACCAGACAGCACGACCGCGTGGCGCGCGCACCCCGGCGCCACGGTAGGAGGTAGAGGTTGTTCGGAAGCGGCGGACGCCGGAAGGCCCAGCAGGCCGACGCCAGCGGTGCCACGCAGTGGCCACCGCGGTCGGGCCGCGCCTCCGGCACGCAGTCCGGCCGCCGGTTGCCCGGTGAGCAGGCCATCCCCAGCTACACCCCGTCGATTTCGCTGCGCACCATCGACGGCCACCTGGTGCGCACCGAGAACGAGGTCTACGCGTGGTACCGGCTGGCGCCGCAGCGGTGGTCGTTCCGATCGGACTCGCAGCGGCGCGACCTGATCGCCGCGATCGCGGGCCAGTACGCCGAGTTGCAGGGCCGCTGGCTGCACCTGCGCGTGACCACCCGGCCGTATCCGATCCGGATGTGGGCCGAGGCGCACGTCCACAACGCCGTCCGCCGCCCGCCGGACACCCCGGGCGCGCTGTCGTTCGACGACTACCTGATCGGTGAGCAGCAGCAGCTTCTCGGCCGGTCGATGGCGGAAAAAGAGGTCTACATCGGCGTCCAGGTGCAGACCCGGCGCGTGGTGGACCGCGCGGTGGAGCGCGCCGCGCCGCTGCTGCGCCGGATCCTGCCGGAGGCCGTCGACGCCGAGCTGACCGCGCTGGACTCCGAGGTCGAGCACCTGGACCAGGTGATGGGCTCCTCCGGTCTGGAGGGCCGCCCGGTGCACGCCGAGGAGATGTCCTGGCTGATGCACCGTTCGTGCTCGCTGGGCCTGCCCGCGCCCCGGCATCTGCCCGCCGTGCCCGGCGCGGCCTGGGAGCCGGAGGATCTGGCCAGCTTCACCGACGCGGCGGACTTCCACGCCGACCCCTACGCCCCGACCCTGACCGTGCGCGGCCGCACCGGATCGAACGCCGGGGTGCAGCGGCACCTCGCGGTGCTGACCGTCGGGCAGATGCACGGTCTGCAGATCCCCGAGGTCGACGACCCGTGGATGCAGCACGCCGACCGGCTGCCCGCCAACGTGGAGTGGTCCGCCCGCATCTACGTGCGCAGGCCCGAGGAGGTCGCCGGCGAGCTGCAGCGCCAGATGAACAAGGTGCGCTCGCAGGTCAAGCACTACACCGACGAGCACGAGCTGGAGCCGCCGCAGTCGCTGGCGCGGCAGGCCACCCGGGTGCTGGAGATCGACGACGAGATGACGTCGGGCTTCACCGCGCTGGCCACGCGCGTGCGGTCGTGGTGGCGCCTGGCGGTGTCCGGCGACACCGAGCGCGAGGCGCTGCGTTACGCCCAGCAGCTGCTCGACCTGTACAAGCCGAAGATCGCCATCGAGCACCCGGAGGCGCAGTACTCGCTGGCCAGGGAGTTCATCCCGGGCGAGCAGCTGTCCTCGGCCGCGTACATGCGGCGCGGGTCGGTGGTGTGGGCGGCGGCCGCGGTGCCGACGGCGACCGCGGAGGTCGGCGACCGGCGCGGCATCCTGCTCGGCGAGACCGTCACCGCGACGCGGCGCCCGGTGGCCTGGGACCCGTGGATGGCGCAGGAGATCCGCGACGGGTCCGGTCTGACCGCGATGGTGGCCGGTCTCGGTGGCGGCAAGTCGTTCCTCGGCGGCGGCATTGTCTACAAGACGCTGCGCGCGGGCGCGCACTGGACGCTGCTGGACCCGTCCGGGCCGCTGTCCCGCTTGTGCGATCTGCCGGAGATCCGGCCGTACGCGCGGCCCATCAACTTGCTGAATGCACAACCCGGGATTCTCAACCCCTACCGCGTGGTGGCCGAGCCGCTGCTCGAGCACTTCATGGACGAGGAGGACCCGGAGCGGGCGTGGCGGCGCGAGCGCGCGCTGGCAGGCGCGACCCGGCGGCGGCTCGTGCTCGACGTGCTGACCGGTGTGCTGCCGTATGAAGTGGCGCGGATGCCGCAGAGCCGGATCGTGCTGCTGCGGGCGGTGCGGGCGGTCGGCGGCCGGTACGACGCCGACCCTGGCCAGGTGATCGACGCGCTGCGGCGGGATTCCAGCGAGCACCACGAGCACGCGGTGGTGGTGGCGGACTTCCTGGACGAGATGCGCGAGCGCATGTCGCTGCTGATCCCGGAGAACGACGCCGACCCGTACTCGGAGACGCGCGACGACCGGCTGACGGTGCTGACGATGGCCGGGCTGACGCTGCCCAAGGACGGTGTCGGGCGCGAGCACTGGACCGACGCCGAGGCGCTCGGTGTGGAGATGCTGAACCTGGCCGCGTGGCTGACCCAGCGGTCGGTGTACGAGAAGCCGAAGGATCTGCGCAAGGGCGTGTGGATCGACGAGGCGTTCTTCCTGTCCGAGGTGCCGACCGGTCGCGTGCTGATGAACCGGTTCGCGCGTGACTCGCGGAAGTGGAACGTCCGTGTCCTGCTGTCCTCGCAGATCCCGGCGGACTTCCTGAAGATCCAGGGTTTCGTGGCGCTGTTGGACTCGGTGTTCGTCGGGCGCCTCGACGACGACGAGGCGCAGGCCGACGCGCTGCGGCTGTTGAAGGTGCCGGTCGGCGTCGGGTACGAGCAGGTGGTCGCGTCGCTGGGCCGCCGTCCCGGTGCGCAGCGCGGTCTGGAGCGCGACCGCGAGCCGCGGCAGTTCATCTTCGGCGACGGTGCCGGTGGCGTGGAGCGGATCCGGGTGGATTTCTCGGGCCCGCATCTGCAGCACCTGCGTGCCGCACTGGACACGACGCCGGGTTCGAAGGACGCCCTGCCCGCCGACACCCACGCCCGCGACGCCGAGCCGGCGGTCGAGGAGCAGCACATCCCGGCCCCGCCCCCGGACGACGAGCTGGAGCCGGACCTGGAACTGGCCGCCGAACGCGAAGTGGGACTCACCGAGGAGCAGATCCTGTCGGAGGACGTCCCCGGCGGCCCCGATGACGACGCGGGCAAGCGGGACGGCGAACGCGCGGGCGCGGGCAAACGCGGCGGCTGGGACGCCGCATGACGCTCCTGACGGTCCTGAGCGTGCTCGCGGTGGCCGCCGGATGGCACGCGCTGAGGCGGGGGTTGAAGAACCGGGGTGGTCGGCGCAAGAGACCGTCGCGGTGGGCTTCGCTCGTGGCCGTGGCGCTGCTCGTCGGTCTGCAGGCCACGGTGATGGCGCCCTCCGCGTCAGCAGCGGCCTGCGGTGAGGCACCGAACCCCGAGCGACCAGGTTCCGGTCTGGTGGGCGCGCTCGATCCGCCCGCCCGGCACGGCGAGAACGGCAGCGGATACCTGGACTACAGCTACGCCGGCACGGTCTGGAACGTCTACGAGACCGACTGCGGCCCGCTGAGCGGCATCACCAGCCCGAACACCACCATCGACACCTGGGCCGGCAACCAGCTGTTCAACATTGGCAAGAACATCGTCGGTGCCACCAACTCCCTGCACTACACGGTCATGGAGGGCGGTCTCCTCAACCCGATCTACAACGCGGTCAAATCGGGTGCGGAGAAGGTCTACAACAACGTCTACGCGCAGCTCTTCGGCCTGTTCGCCCTCGTGCTCGCCATCATGATGTTCCGCAACATCTGGCGCGGCGACCTGTCCACGGTGAGCAAACGCGGGCTGTATGCGCTCGGGGCCGTGTGGCTCGCGGCCTCGTCCATGGCGATGTTGCAGTACTTCGATCCGATCGACCGCGCGATCGTGCAGACCTCGACGAACATCCAGGCCGGTTTCGTCGACAACTCGGGTGACCGGATCGTGCGTGAGGTCCTGCCAACCGACCTGTACAACCAGGTCATCTACAACAACTGGTTGCGGGGTGAGTTCGGCGCGCCGGACGCGCCGCAGGCACAGCAGTTCGGGCGGCAGCTGCTCGACGCTCAGGCCTTCACCTGGAACCAGATTCGCAACGGGGACGACGCCAATCAGGCGATCGTCGACCAGAAGAAGGCGGCCTACAAGAACATTTCCACGCAACTCGGCCCGGCGACCCAGTACTTCACCGGCGAGGGCGGGAGCCGTACGGGTTCCGGCTTCCTCGCGCTCGGCCAGAGCCTTGTCTACGCGCTGTTCCAGTTGCTGGCCAAGGCTTCCGTGCTGCTCGCCCAGGTCCTGATCCGGCTGTTCGTGCTGACCGCACCGCTGATCGGCCTGGTAGCGCTGGTCCACCACGACATTCTCCGGCGCGTCGCGCGCCTGCTCGGCGCGGTGGGGTTCAACCTGCTCGTCCTCTCCGTGCTCGCCGGGGTGCACGCCCTGCTCCTGCAGGCGATCTTCGCCGCCGGGAATTCGCTGTCGATCCTCACCCAGATGGTCATGGCGGGTCTCGTGACGGTGCTGCTCTTCCTCGTCGGGCGGCCGGTGCGCCGTCTGTGGCAGATGGTCGAGATGTCCGTCGGCATGGTGGGCAGCTCCGTGCCCGCGCCCAGCGGTGGCCTGTTCAGCCGCTTCCGCCGCAAGCAGGGGCCCACGCCGCAGGACGCGTTCTGGGAGAGCGTCAAGGAGGGCGAAGAGAGCGAAGTCGCCAGCCCGACCGGCTCGGCCGGGCGTGGGCGGCCCGAAGCCACCGTTTTCGCCAACGCCCAGCGCCTCGACGGGGCCGGTGCGATGGCCGCTCGTCCCGCGGCCGCCTGGTCCGGTGCGCCGTGGCCCGGCGGTGGCCCCGCCATCGGCAACCAGACGCGGGCCGCGCTGCCCGCGGGCGGGAGCAGCCAGCCAGCCCTCTCCGGCTACGCCCCGGCGGGTGCCGACCCGGACGCGTTCGTCTACTCCGCCCCGCCGGGCACCACGCGCCGCTCCGATGGCTGGGCGCCGCCCGTCGCGCAGCCGCCCAGCAGGCGGGTCGACACCTCGCCGGTGTACGACCGGGGCTGGGACGAACCCGACCCCGTCGTCGTGCCGTCGCGGATTTCGCGGCCGGGTGTCGCCGCCACGCCGTCGCAGCGCCCAGCCCCGCGCCGCGCGGGGCAGGAACTCGTCGGTGGCAAGCCGGTCCACGTGTTGTACCGGCCCTCCCGCGGGCTCGAAGTGCGGGACGACTCCCGTGACACCGACCGGATCGTGCGGTGATCTAGATGCCGATCCGGACCAACCGTGGCCGCGCCGCCGTCTACCGCCGCATCTGGGGTTTTCCCCTGCGCTCGCCCGCCCACCTCGTCGGCACCGCCGTCGCGGTGATCGCGCTGATCGTCGCGATCGGCGTCGTCGTGCCGCAGCTGCTGGGCAACCCCAACCGCTCCGGCCCGGAACCCGTGCGGATCCAGGACCCCGGCAGCAGCGGCGCCGCCAGCCCGACCAGCACCACCTCGGCGCCGATGTCGACCCGGCTCACCGCGCCGCTCGTGCAACCCACCTCCGCCGCGCCGGACCCGGCGGCGCTGACGGTCGCGAAGCAGTGGGCCACCGCGTGGGCCACCCACCCCGACGGGATGACCAACGCGCAGTGGCTGGACGGCCTCCGTCCACTCACGACGGAGGAGTACCTGCCGGAGATGTCCACTGTGGACCCGGCGAACATCCCGGCCACGAAGGTGACCGGCGAGCCCACCGTCACCAAGTCCTACACCAGTTCGCTCGAGGTGCTCGTCCCCACCGACGGGCCGAAGCTGTCCATCACGGTCGCCAGGACATCGTCCGGCTGGCTGGTGACCGGCTACGACCAGGCGAGCTGACAGATGCGGATCGGTGTCCTCGTCGGCGTTCTGGTCGCCGTCCTGTTCGCCGGGGTCGCGACCGTCGGCGTGGTCACGAAGGTCGTCACCGACCAGCAGCAGGCCCAGATGCAGGCCGCCTACACCAACGTCAGCTGCGACGCCGCGATCGGGCCGAGCGTGCCCGGTTCGAACCAGGGCGCCGCGCAGGCCGCCCGGCTCGACCTCGGGCAGCAGGCCATCATCAAGGCGATCATCGAGATCGGCAAGCAGCGCGACCTCGCGCCGCGGGCGTGGCAGATCGCGATCCAGGCCGGGATGACCGAATCCAACATGCGCAACCTCGACCACGGTGACCGAGACTCGCTCGGCATCTTCCAGATGCGGCCGTCGATGGGGTGGGGCACGGTCGCGCAGCTGCAGGACATCCCGTACCAGATCAACAAGTTCTACGACGTCCTGCTCACCGTGCCGGACTGGGACAAGCAACGCCCCGGCGCGTCGGCGCAGGACGTCGAGCGGTCCGCCTTCCCCGAGCGCTACCACAAGTGGGAGCCGATGGCGGCGCACCTGGTGGAGAACCTCGGCCAGGTCGAGGACATGGTCGGCTGCGGGGAAAGCGCCGGCCTGGCGCTGCCCGCGAACAACGCCGCGGCCGCCGCGATCCAGTTCGCGCTGGGGGAGCAGGGCAAGCCGTACGTGTGGGGCGCAACCGGCCCGAACTCCTACGACTGCTCGGGTCTGATGCTGCGGGCGTACGAGGCCGCGGGCATCACGTTGTCCCGGGTGTCGCGGGACCAGTACAAGAACGGCGCGATGCTCCCGGTGCGGGACGCGCAGCCCGGCGACCTCCTCTTCTGGGCGTACGACCCCTCCAACCCGGCGACCATCCACCACGTCGCGATGTACCTTGGCGGCGGCAAGATGGTGGAGGCCCAGCAGACCGGCGTGCCGGTGCACACCCGGTCGGTTTCGTGGGACGAAGACGAGCTCGTGCCGCAGGCAGTCCGGCCCGGCGTGTAGAAGGTGATGCCCCGTGGCGAAGAAGTTCGGTAAGAAGAAGAAGCCGGCGCAGCTGGGCGACCTGTTCGGCGCCCCGCCACCCCCACCGCGCCCGGGGCCGCCCGCGTCCAGCACGCCGCTGGGTGACTACCTGGCGCAGGGACTGCCCGGTGTGGACGAGGGCTACGTCGTGCTGCCGCGCTCGCTGGCCGAGTCGATGTCCCTGCCGTGGCAGCAGCAACTGGCCGGGTTGCTGGCGCAGTTCCACCAGACGCACCGTTCGCTGAACTGGCCGGTCTACCGCACGGTGCCCTCGCGGCACGAGAAGCTGACCGACCTGGACGAGGAGCAGCTCGCCGAGGTCGGCTACCTGGTCGAAATCGATGCCGACGGCGACATGATCTACCGCGAGCGCAGCGGGCGGAAGGTCGAGGAGCCGGAGAACACGACGGTACTGGTGCCCTGCCTCGATCCCATCCCGCACCGCGGGCAGGCCCGCAGCCAGCCCGACGCGCCCGCCCCGCAGCCGGAAGCCCCGCGCGCCGCACCGATCAACCTCCCGCCGGCGCCGGTGTGGCGGACCACCCCGACCGCGCCGTCGCCCGAGGTGCCGCCCCTGCCCGAGCCGCCGAAGAAGCTGGCGGCACCGAGGACACCGCCGGAGCCGGGACAGTCCCCCACGCAGTCCGGCCAGCCCGCCGCCGGGCCGCCCGCGGGCGGCCCGCCCGGCCCGGGCCAGCCCGCCGCCGCGCCCTCCCCGCCCCGGGCCGCACCGGCTCAGCCGTCGTCGGCCCAGCCCGCGGCAGCCCAGCCGGTCCGGAACCCGCAGGCCTGGCGCACGATGGACGCACCGGAGCCGCCGCCGCGGTTCCCCGAGCCGCTCCCGCCGCAGCCCCAGCCCACCCCGGCGGCCGGGATCCCGCTCGGCAGGACCGGCGACCCCGAGACCACGCCACCGCAGGGCATCCCCCGGTCGGACCGCGACTGGTTCGAGGAGGACCCCGCGGAGCAGGGCTTCGGACCCACCGGCCAGCCGACCGAACTGCCCTACCGCTACCGGCCCTGACCGCGGCCCGGAGCGCCGGATTGCGCTTTCCGGACCTGCCGTACGCCCGTCCCGCTAATTTAGAGTGGAGGCGAGCGTGACGGGGGGCTGACGGTGCGTGATCCCGACAACGCCGTGTCCGGGTTGGTCGAAGGGCCGGTCGTGCAGGCAGGCTCGGTGCACGGGAACGTATACCTCACCGGGCCGGTGCCGCTCACCGTCGTGCCCGCGCAGTTGTCGACGCCGCCCACCGGCTTCGCCGGGCGGGACGCGGAACTGGTCCGGATGGACGAGGTCCTGCGGGATGGCGGTGTCGCGGTGCTCAAGGGGCCGGGCGGCGTCGGCAAGACGGCTCTGGCTCTGCACTGGCTCGACCGCGGCCGGGAACGCTTCCCCGACGGTCAGCTGCACGCCGACCTGGCTCTGCCCTCCGGCGAACCGGTCGCGCCGGAGGACGTGCTCGGCCAGTTCCTCCGCGCGCTCGGGGTGCCGGCGGCGCAGGTGCCGTCCGGGCTGGCCGAACGCACCGCTCTCTACCGTTCGGTGACGACCGGCAAGGCGCTGGCGGTTCTGCTGGACGACGCCGTCTCGGCCGCGCAGGCCAGGGTACTGACACCGGTTTCCGGCACCACGGTGGTCACGACGCGCCGGGCGCTGCTCGGTCTGCTCGCCGGCGGGGCGGAGATCGTGACGGTCGAGCCGCTGCCGGTGGAGCCGGCACTGGCGCTCCTTCGTGCGCGCCTCGGTGGGGAGAGGGTGGCGGCGGAGCCGGATGCGGCGAGCGATCTCGTCCGGTTCTGCGGCGGTCTGCCGATCGCGTTGTGCGTCGCGGCGGCGCGGGCCGTCGCCCGGCCACACCGGTCGCTCGCCAGGCTGGTCGCCGAACTGTCCGACGAACGAGCCAGGCTCGACGGCCTTTCCACGGAGGGGGACCTGTCCGTGCGTTCCACATTGGACGCCGCATACGACGATCTGCCCGCTGATCTGCGGCGGTTGTACCGGGCGCTGGGCCTGCATCCCGGTGACGGTTTCGGGCCGGAGGTGGCCGCCGCGATGCTCCCCCTGGACGTGAGTGCCGCGCAGGCGGGCCTCGACGCGCTGGTGGACGCCAGTCTGGCCGAAGAACTGGACGAGGGCAGCTACCGGCTGCACGAACTCGTCCGGGTGCACGCGCGCGGCCGGACGCTCGACGAGGACGGCGAGGAGGAACGCGCGCACATCGTGCGGCGGGCGGCCCGGTGGTACCTGCACGCGGCGCACCGCGCGAACCGCGTCGTGATGCCCGCCCGCGGGATCATCTGCTCGGTCCCGGAGCCGGCGGATTTCACCTGGCCCCAGGTCTTCTCGGCGCACGCGCCGGCGCTGGACTGGCTGTCCGGGCACCGGGCGACGCTGCTCGCCCTGACCAGGGAAGCGCTGCACCGTTCCTGGCCACGACTGGCCTACGAACTCGCCGACGCACTCCAGCCGCTGCTCATCCTCCACAAACACCGTGAAGACGCCGTCGCGAGCAGCGAACTGGGCCTCCGGGCAGCCGAATCCACCGGCGACGCCACGGCACGCGACCGGATGCGCAAACGACTGGCGCGAGCCCTCGTCGCGCACGGGGATTGGGCGGCAGCCCAGGAACACGCCGTGGATCTTCTGGACAGCAGCCGGATCCGCGGCGACCGGCGGGGCGAAGCCGGCGCGCTCAAGACCCTCGGCCTGGTCGCGCTCGCGCGGGGCGATCTGGCGGATGCGGTCACCTCGTTCCAGGAGACCGCCGAGATCCTCCGCTCGCTGGGCCGTCGCCGGAGCGAGGGCCTTGTGCTGATCAACCTGAGCGAAGCGCTCGTGCGCCTCGACCGTCACCGGTCCGCGATCGAGCAGGCGCGCCGGGCGCGTCAGTTGCTGTCCGCGCTCGACGATCCCGACCCGTACAACGTCGCCCGTGCCGTCGCCGTTCTCGGGCAGGCGCATCTGGCCGAGGGGGGCATCAGCGAGGCGCGCCCACTCCTCGAACAGGCTCTGACCACGTTCGCCCGGCTGGGGTCCGGTCACGAACGGGCCGGGGCGCACCGGCTGCTCGCGCAGCTGGCACGCCGGATCGGTGACGAGGAACAGGCCCGGAGCCACGAAGACCTTGCGCGGAAGCTGCTGGCTACCCGATCCTGGTGATCGACGGCAGCCCGGCGGAGAGGCGCAGTTCGTCCAGCGCGTGCGCGTCGATGCCAGGCTCCTCGTCCGGCGAGCCGCCGACCTTCCAGCCGGCGGCCAGCACGGCCCGGCGGAGCGCCGAACCGGGATCACCGAGCGCGAAGTACCCCAGCGTGAACACCGCCAGCAGCGTGTCACCCGCGCCCGCCATGAAGCGGACTCCGCGTGGACTGACCGCTTCGACGTGCCACAGGCTTCTGCGGGACCTGATCCCGAGAACGGCACCATCCGGTCCGCGCCCGACGAGCACCACCTCGGTGCCGTACCGGTCCCACAGCTCGCGCACCCAGTCCACGGGCGACATCGGCAGTCGCTCGTGCGAGCAGGCCACGACGTGCGCGTGGCACATCCAGTCGTGGTTGTGGCGGGACTCCGGATCGTCGACGAGATGCAGATCGGTGATAATCGGTACGCGCCGCTCGACCGCGACCGGGATCAGCGGCCGGGTGTAGGCGATGTTCGTGAGGACCGCCGCCGTGCACCCCTCGGCGACCGCACGGGCGAAGGTGTCCACGGGATAGGCCAGACGAGGAGTGCCCCGCAGATCGGACGCGCCGCACCGGGTGCCGTGCCGGTCGTAGAGCACCAGTGAGCGGGGCTGGCTCGCACAGGTCACCGTCGTCGGTCCGGCCAGCCCGTGGCGGCGCAGCTCGCTCTCGGTCATCCGGCCCAGGAGATCGTCGCCCACGAAGGTCGCGAGGGTGACGTGCTCGCCGAGTCGCTGGAGTGTGCGGGCGACCGTCCACCCGACCCCCGCCGGGCGGATGCTGATGTCACCGGGGTGCGTGGTGCTGGACACCAGCGGGATCGGGAAGGAGTCGAACTGGCGGGCCATGCGCACCGTCACCGCTCCCGCGACGAGCATCATGACGCCACCGCCCTCGAATAGGTGTCCCTGGCGCGTGCTTCCAGTGCCGGCCAGCCGATGCGCTCGGCGAAGCCCGGCCGGACCATCCGGAATCCGTGTTCGCGCACGGCGAGGAGCGCCCACTGCCCGCACTCGTGACGAACCGCGACGACCAGACAGCCGGGGTAGCGGGCGAAGGTGCTCGACAGCTGCCACGACGCCTGTACGAGGGTGACCGCTTCGAGGAGGATGACGTCGGCGCACTGCAGGTGCTGCCGGTTCGCGAAACTGCTCCGGGCCAGTAGTTCCTCAGACATCACGTGCTCCGTTCACGAGCAGGGCCGCCGCGGGGACGGCCCGGTGTTTTCCGGGCATGGGCAGCCGCAACAGGCGGTACATCTCCTCCCGGATCAACCGGTGTGCTTCGCCTGGCCGCGAAGTCAGGCGTCGCATGACCTCGGCGCCCCAGCCCGCCGGGGGCGTCCGGTGCAGCTGCGGTTCGATCGGCCGGAAGCGCAGCAGACGAGGGGCGTGCCTGCCGACGTGGGCCTGTGCGGAGGTATCGTCCAGTTCGGACAGAGGTAGATCGGTGTGCAGCACCGGCTTGCCGAGCGCGGCGGCGTAGACCGTCGTCGAGCCGTGATCGCCGATCACGTGATCGGCGGCGACGACGACGGCCTTCCACTCGGTTTCCGGCTCGATGAGCAGGAGCCCGTGTCCCCGCTCCTCCGCGAGCCACGCCTTGAGCTGGCGCCTGCCGTGCGCCGCCCACGTCGCGGGGTGCAGCATCGCCGCGACCTGGTAGCGACGTGGATCGAGTTGCCGGATCAGGTCACCGAGCAGATCGCGGTGCCGGCCGAACAACGAATGACGCCCCCAGGTCGAGGCGGCCAGTACCAGCTCCCTGCCGGAGCCGACGCCCAGCGCGCGCCGGTAGACCTCGCGATGACCGGTGCTCGCGACGAGCTGGTCGGCGCACGGATCGCCCGCGACCAGCGCGATGTCGGCCGCTTCCGGGCACTGCTCGCGCAGCACGGCGAGTTGTGCCTGGTGGGACAGCACGATCGACGCGGGAACCACGCGCCCGGCCTTCACCAGGTGCTCGGCCCCGAGGCCGTAGACACTTCGCCGTGCCGGTGTTCCGTTCCGGGCGGGTGGAGTCTTCTTGGCGTAGCCCGCTCCGTGCGGCAGGACGACAAGCGGTGCGTGTACCTGGTCGATGCCACCGTAGGCCGCCGCGATCGCGAGGTCGAACCGTTCCCGGATCGCCTGCTCCCAGGGGATCTCCAGTGCGCCGGCGCCGCGCAGGAAGTCGCCGACACCTTCGCCGAAGACATCCGGAGCACGGGTGAAGACGGCCTGGATCGCACCGTCCTCCTCGATGAGCCCGAGCGCGTCGAGGAGACGCTGTCCGGTGACGATCGTGTGCACGACGACGAGAACCGTCCGGCATCCGGGCCTCGTCACCCAGCGGCCGGCGTCCGGTCCCACCGGCACCGTCGACCACTTTCCGTCGATCATGTTCGCTCCCCTCTCCTGGCGATGTGGTTCAGCTTCGGGAGCGGGGCGACCAAAACAGTTGCAACGGACGAGAAGTGCATTGCCCGGAAGCCGGCCGGATAACGATGGGGTATCGGAAGCGGGTAAGCCGGGCGGGAGATCAGCGCCGGAGTGACACTTTTTCCGAGTGTGGGGCCGCATCCGGATGGTTTGCGGGGGCGAATACCAATGGAATTCCGAATTCTGGGACCGGTGCGCGTGTCGGCGCCGCCGGAGGCTCTCGGTGAGCTGCGCTCCGTCAAGCGCCGTGGCCTGCTGGCGATCATGCTGTTGCACGCGAATCAGCGCATGCACGAGGAAAAGCTGCTGAACTGGCTGTGGCGGGACGAAGACGGGAGCGAGAACCTCGCGGAACTCCGCCGCACCGTCACCAAGGTCCGTGGCGTTCTCAAGCACACCCCCAGCCACCCCGAACTACCGCGTGAAGGTGATCATTTCCGTCTCCGGGTCGACCCCGCGCTCGTGGATTTCCACGTCTTCCGAGATCTGTCCCGGCAGGGGTCCGAAGCGCTGGAGAAACGCGATCGCCACGCCGCGTTGTCGTTACTGCGAAAGGCGCTGGAACTCTGGCCGGAACCGGTGGCGTTCGAGAACGTGCCCTTGTCCTGGGCCCGGCGCACCAGCGACCGCTTGGTCGAACGTGAGCTGGTACCCGTGTGCCGCGCCTACTACGAGACCCATCTGGCGCTGGAACACCACGATCTCGTCGTCTCCGAACTGCGGCGGAGTGCCGACCTGCTGGAGCGCAGCGAGTCCCTGGCGGCGGTGTACCTCCGTGCGCTGGCCGTGGTCGAGGACGCGGGCGCGGTCGCGGACTTTCGCGACCGTTTCGTCGGCGACTTCCGCCAGCACTTCGGCGCCGACCCCAGTGACGGTTTCCTCGCGCTCGCCCGGCGGCTCGTCGAGGAGCAACCACCCGCCGCGGCCTACGGTCTTCCCGAGCCGCCCTGCATGCTGCCTCGCGACGTACCCGATTTCGTGGGACGAACCGGCGTGCTCACGACGCTGGACGGCTGGCTGGTCGACGACGACGTACCGGGCGTCGCGGCGCTGGACGGACTGCCCGGAGCGGGAAAGACGGCGATCGCCAGGCACTGGGCCAGGACGCGGAGCGAGCATTTCGTGCACGGTCAGCTCTACGCCGACCTGGAGGGTTTCGGACCGGGGAGACCGGTGGCGCCCTCGGTGGTGCTGGCCCGGTTCCTCACGGTGCTGGGGGTGCCGCCGGACGGTCTGCCGCCGGATGCGGACGACCGGGTGGCCCTGCTGCGGCACAAGCTCCGTGGACGACGGGTGCTCGTCGTCCTCGACAACGTCCGCGACGCCGCGCACGCGCGTCCGCTGCTCGACGCCACCGCGCCCTGTTCGGTGCTGGTGACGAGCCGGAACCGGCTCGGGCTCACCGACTGCCGCCATCTCACGGTGCCGAGCATGTCCGCGGAGGAGGCCGTGAACATGCTCCACCGCAGGATTCACGACGGCCGGGCCCGGCGTGAGGCCGGCGCGCTGCGTGAACTCGGGCGCCTCTGCGGCGGTTTGCCGCTCGGGTTGCGGATCGCTGCCGAGTACGTGGCCGCGCGCTCGGACGTGCCGATCGCCGATCTGGTGGGCCAGCTCAGTTCCCGGCAGCGCCTTCTGGATCTGAGCAGCCCGGGTGACAGCGAGTACCGGACGTTGCGGGCGGTGTTCACGTCGTCGTTCGCGGTTCTGCGGCCGGAGGCCCAGCGGTTGCTCCGCCGGCTGGGCCTGCACCCCAGTGCTTCCGTCACCAGTCCGGTCGCGGCGGCGATGACCGGTTTGCCGTTGCCGGACGTCGAAGACGCCTTCGCGGTCCTGCTCGGTGCCCGGCTGGTGGATCAGAAGACCGTGGACGGTTACCGTCTGCACGATCTCGTCCACGCCTACGCGGCGGACAGTGCCCGCCGCTACCTCGGTGCGGAGGAACGGCGTGACGCGGTCCTGAGGATGGTCGAGTTCTACCGGGGCACCGTGGACAACGCGGTACGGGCGATCGCGCCGTCGCTCACCGAAGTGCCCGCCCTGGCCATTGCGGCTCAGGTCGAGCCGCTCGAGCTCGCGGACCGGGAGCACGCCATGGCGTGGTGCGCGGAGCAGCGGTCGCAGGTGCTGGCGGTGAGCCGTGCGGCCGCCGAGGCGGGACTGCACGAGCAGGTGTGGCGCATTGTCGGGCGGTTCGGCGAGATCCTCAAACGCAACGGTGACCCGCGGGAGGTGGTCGAAATCCACGAGGTGGCTGTGCGTTCGGCCCAGGTGTCGGCGTCGAGGCTGGGCGAGGCGATGCTCACGAACAACCTGGGGTCGGCTCTCCTCGGCGTGGACGACTTCGAGCAGGCGGAGATCGCGTTCAAGCGTGCCCTGCGGCTGAGCCGTGAACTGGGCAACGAACTCGGGGAGGCCACCTCGTTGCACAACTGCGGGACCGCCGCGTTCGCTCGCGGGGATTTCGCCAGGGCGGGCCGGTTGTTCACCGAGGGGCTCGCGCTCTTCACCGGTCTCGATCACCCCGCCGGTCAGTGGCGGGCCTACCTGCACCTGGGGGATGTCGAGTGGAAGAGGGGACAGACGGCGGCCGCGTCCCTCTGTTACCGGCACGCGCTGGCCATCGAGCGCAACGCGGACGTGCTCGTCAAACTGGCGCAGTTCCACCAGGGCAACGGTGAGCCGGGGGTGGCGGTGGAGTACGGCCGGGAGGCCCTTCGCCTGCACCGGGAGGCACGGCACGAGCGGGCGGTGTGCGGCGATCTGCTCGTCCTGGCGCAGGGCCTGCACGGCCTCGCCGAGCATGAGGAGAGCATGAGCTGCGCGAAGGAGGCGGCCGGGCTCGCGGAGAGCTGCGGTGACCTGCGAGCGCGGGCCTCGGCGTTCGAGTGGATGGGTGTGTGCGCGGAGGCGCTGGACGATCGCGGCCAAGCGGTCGGACACTGGAGGATCGCGGCCGGCTTGTTCGAAGAGCTGACCGACAGCCGGGTCGCGCGGGTGCGGGCCCGGATCGTGGAGACAGGCGCTGTCCGGACGGTGCCCGGACAGCGCCACGCCGGGAATGGTTCAGGCGAGGATCTGCGTGATCTGCCAGCAGGCCGGGATCGCGAGGGCCGCCATCGCGAGGCGCTTCGACCGGCCGAGCCTGGTCAGGCCGCGGCCGATGGCCGCGGCAGTTGTGATCAACATCGACATGGCGCACAGTGAAGCACTGGGACGCGGCTTGCCGTTCCAGTGGCCACCCGATCGCGGTCGCTCGTTCGTGGGTAAAAAGGGGGGTTCCGCTACTCCGAATAGGCCCACGTTCGGTGAAGGTCGCCTGCCCGGTGTCGAGCGAGTGACAGCGACGCGCACCGGATGCGAAGCTCGGAGCATGGCGAAGAGCAAAGACCCCAACCCGGACCAGGGCTGGTACTACAACACGCGGACCGGCGAAGTCGAGCACCTCGAACGGTCGCGCTCCATCGACCTTCTCGGCCCCTATCCGGACGAGGCCACCGCGCGCAGGGCGCTGGAGATCGCCAAGGAGCGGACCCGGAAGGCCGACGAAGAAGACGCCAAGTGGCGCTGACGTGAGAAGGCCCCGGACGAGAAATCCCGTCCGGGGCCCGGAAAACGAAGGTTCAGCAGTCCCGTAGCGCGGGGCTCTGGTTGCGCAGCTGGCCGGCCGGTGAGATGAACTCCCGGTAGGCGTCGCTGTCCACGGCGGCCGGGCGGAAGGCTCCGACCCGGTGGCAGTTCTGGAAGGCGAACTTCATGCCGAAGTGCCGCTCCAGTCCGCCGCGGATCGCGTCGGAGGCCAGGGCCCGCAGGAGCTGGCCGCGTTCCTTCTCGCTGGGCGGCGGGGTGGCGTGGTCGGCGAAGTCGGCGGTGCCGCCGTCGAGGTCCGCGGCCACCGTGCTGATCACCTGCCACGCGTAGGGCAGCGAGTCGCGTACGCAGGCGACGAACTCGGCGTCGGTCACGTCACCGGCTTCGGCGCGGGCGAGCAGGTCTGCGGGTACATCGAGGGACATCGTGCTCCTTTCGATTTTCCTTACGCGCCGGCCAGCGCGGGCGGGCCGGGCACGAACTCGGGGTCCACCTGGCCGGCGAGGTCCTCTCCGGTGCGCTCGTTGCCCCACGACCGGGCGTTGCGCAGGTGGAACTCGACCGCCTGGCGGTGGAACTTCGCCCAGTCCCGCGACGCGGAGTCCACAGTGGACCGGATGGTGGCCAGAGCCTCCAGGTTGTGCGGCTCCAGCGCGTCGATGGGGCGGGCCCGGCCGCGTTCGGCGGCGCGCACGTGGCCCGAAGTCCGCAGCCAGCACACCAGATCGGAACCGAGCTGCTCACGCAGGAACTCGACGTCCTCGTCGTCGGTGACCTTGTTGCCCACGACCGCGAGCCGCACCCCGAAGTCGCGGGCGTACTCGGCGTACTGCCGGTACACGCCGACGCTGCGCAGCGTCGGCTCGCACACCAGGAACGTCACGTCGAAGCGGGTGAACAGGCCCGAGGCGAACGCGTCCGCGCCCGCGGTCATGTCCATCACCACGTACTCGCCCGCGTCGTCGACCAGATGGTTGAGCAGCAGCTCCGCCGCTCCGACCTTGGAGTGGTAGCAGGACACACCAAGGTCGTCCTCGGTGAACTGGCCGGTGACACCCAGCCGGACGCCGGCGACGTCGCGGAAGCACGCGTCCATGACCGGGTTGTCCTCGAACGGCCGCACCAGCCGCGAACCACGGCCGGGCGGGGTCGTCTTGATCATCGCCTCGGCGCTGGTGATCCGCGGGTTGTCGCCGCGCAGCCAGTCCTTGATCAGAGGGAGGTGCTCGCCGAGCGTCGGCAGCGCCGACGCCTCTCCGGCGGAGGCGCCGAGCGCCACGGCGAGGTGCTGGTTGATGTCGGCGTCGATGGCCAGCACCGGGTGACCGGTACCCGTGAGATATGCGGCGAACAGCGAGGTCAGCGTCGTCTTCCCGCTTCCGCCCTTGCCCACGAAGGCGACCTTCACAGTATGCGCACCCTTCAGTCCAGTTGAAAACGATATCCTTTTTCGATGAGGTGTGGGCAAGATACACCCGCCTGGTCTAACTGAGCCCCGAAGGGGCTTCCGTTGAGGGTGGTGGCGGGCTGGCGGGTGGGCCGAACGCCGATCAGGCGACGGGGGAGCCCGTACCGCGTTAGGGTCTAGGTGTGTCCCACGGGGTGACCAGCACGAATTCGGCGGACGGCGGCTTCGCCCGGCTGCGCGCCGAGTTCGAGCTGCCGGAGGACTTCCACCCGTCCGTGCTGGCCGAGGCCGAGACCGTCGTGATGGATCCGTCCGTGCTGGCCGCCGACCGCGCCGACGAGACGGACCTGCCACTGGTCACGCTGGATCCGGCGGGCGCGAAGGACCTGGACCAGGCGGTCCTGATCGAGCGAAGCGCGGGCGGGTTCCGGGTGCGGTACGCGATCGCGGACCTGGCCGCTTTCGTGGCTCCCGGCGGACCGATCGACCGCGAATCGCGCCGCCGCGGCCAGACGCTGTACCTGCCCGACGGCACGGTCCCGCTGCACCCGCCGGTGCTGTCCGAGGGCGCCGCCAGCCTGCTGCCCGGCGAGATCCGGCCCGCGGTGCTGTGGACGCTGCACCTCGACCGCGACGGTGAACTCCTCGACGCGGAGGTGCGTCGCGCGCTGGTCCGCTCGACCGAACAACTCGACTACGCCAGCTCCGACCCGGTCGCGCTGCATCCGTCGATCGCCGCCCTGCCCGAAGTGGGCACGCTCCGTCGCGAGCTGGCCGTGCGGCGGGGCGCCGTGGAACCGCAGCTGCCGGACCGGATGATCGGCGCGAACGGCGGCGACTGGGTGCTCGGCATGCGCCCGCGCACCCGGCTGGAAGCGTGGAACGCGGAGATCTCCCTGCTCACCGGCATGGCCGGGGCGCGGATGATGATCGACGCGAAGATCGGCCTGCTGCGCACCCTGCCCGAACCGGACGCCGAAACCCTCGACTGGTTGCGTGGCGCCGGGCGCGCGCTGGGTATCGACTGGGCGTCGGGCACCAGCGTCGCGGAGCTGCTGGCCGGACTCGATCCGCGCCAGCCCGAGTCGATGGCCTTCTACACCGACACGACCCGTCTGCTGCGTGGCGCCGGGTACACCAGCTTCGACGGCGAACTCCCGGAGACGGTCACGCACGCGGGTATCGGCGCGCCGTACGCGCACGTCACCGCGCCCATCCGCCGTCTGGCGGACCGGTTCGCCGCGGAGATCTGCGTCGCCGTCAGCGCGGGCGAGCCGGTGCCTGCCTGGGCGCGTGACGCGCTGGCCGGGCTGCCCGGTCAGATGAGCGCCTCCGACCTGCTCGCCGCGCGGGTCGAGAAGGCCTGTCTGGACCAGGTTGAGGCGTGGACGCTCGCGGGCCGCACCGGCGAGACGTTCGAGGCCGTGGTGTTGCGTGCGGAGGAGAACCGGGCGGAAATCATGCTGGCCGATCCGCCGGTGATGGCGAAGTGCGCGGGGGAGAACCTGCCGGAGGGCAGGCGCATCGCGGTCCGGCTGACCGCGGTGGACGTCGACAAGCGAAAGGTGTCGTTCGAACGGGCATGACCGACTGGACCGACGAAGAGCGCGAGCTGGCCGACCGCGTGCGGGACGGCCACGCGGTGCTGGTCAACGTCCGCAAGTCCGGACCGCACAAGCACCTCGTGCCGTGGCTCGTGGAGCACGACCTGATCACCTACATCGGGCACAAGGGCAACCGGCACTCGTGGCCCGAATCGCCGTTCGCCAACCCGTTCGTCAAGGAGGCGAAGCAGGACCGCGAGGCGATGGTGCGGCACTACCGCGAGTACCTGGACGGGCGGCCGGACCTGCTGAAGAGGATCGGTGAACTGGACGGCCGCGCGCTCGGCTGCTGGTGCGCGCCGCAACCCTGCCACGGCCACGTCCTGCTGGAACACCTCGAAGAGGGACGATGACACTGTTCGACGACCTCGGTGAAGACGTCCCGCTGCGCGGAGCGCCCGGGCGCGTGGTCTCCCTGGTCCCGGCGCTGACCGAAGCGGTCGAGGTCAGCGCGCCGGGCCTGATCGCGGGCGCCACCGACTACTGCACGCACCCGGACGGGCTCGAAGTGCCGCGCGTGGGCGGGTCGAAGTACCCGAAGGTCGACGACGTGCTCGCGCTGCGACCGGATCTGGTGCTCGCCAACTCCGAGGAGAACCGGCCGGAGGACGTGGAACGCCTGCGCGCCAACGGAACGCCGGTGTGGGTGATGGAGGCGCCGGCGACGGTTCCGCACGCGCTGGCCTCACTGCGCCGCGTGCTGACCCAGGCACTGGAAGTGTCCGAACCGGACTGGCTGGTCACGGCAGAGGAGTTGTGGCGGGACACGGCACCGCAACGGGTTCGCGCGGTCGTCCCGGTGTGGCGCAGGCCGTGGATCGTCCTGGGGTGCGAGACCTTCGGCGGCGACGTCCTGCACCGGCTCGGCGTCGCGAACGTCTACTCCGGACACGAGGACCGGTACCCGCGGCCGAAGATCGACGAGCTGCGCGCACGGTTCACCGACGGCGAGGCCGACCTGCTGGTGCTGCCCGACGAGCCGTATCTGTTCACCGGGATCGACGGTCCCGAGTCGTTCCCGGACGTGCCGTACGTGCTGATCTCCGGCCGGTACCTGACCTGGTACGGACCGTCCCTCGTGGACGCGCACCGCGAGCTGACGCGCGCCTTCAACGAGCGGTGACGAGCAGCGCGATCGGCGCGTCACCGCAGCGGCGCAGTTCGGTCGCGCCGTCGTGGACCGGCTGTGCCCCGGCGTTCCACCACGACGCGATGTCCGGATCGCGCACCAGTGAACCGGTCGCCTGACGCGCGGTGTTCGCCGCGATCACCCGTCCCTGCGCGTTGATCACGGCCGCGCGCCCGTCGACCCGGCGCAGTTTCGGCAGCAGCAGCCGCTCGATCTCGTCCACGAACACGTCCGCGCCGACGACACCGGCGAACCCGCCGCCGCGCAGCACCGGGACCGTGAAGGTCAGCGTGTACTCGTCGGTGCACAGGTAGTCGACATACGGACCGGTGATGTGGCGACGGCCCGAATCACGCGGCACGGTGAACCAGGACTGCCGCGTGTAGTCGAGGAAGTGGTCGCTGGCCGGGTCGAGGCTGATGAACAGCTGGGCGGGCGGCCCACCGGGCGTGCAGGTCCACCATTCGAAGCCGAACCGCTGGTCGGCGAGCGTGCCAGGGGCGGCGATGAACCCGGCGCCGACCACCCGTCCGCCGAGCGCGGCGCGCACGTCGGGCCGCAGCGCGTCCAGTTCGGCGGCGCGAACCGGGCCGGATCTGCCGAGGATCGCGCTCGCCGCGGCGGCGAGCGGTGTCAACCGTCCGAAAACGCCTTCGACGATTCCGGACACTTCCTCGACGATGTCCGCACCGGCCGCGTTGTTGACCATGCCGCCCCTCGTGTAGTCGAGGTGTCGAAGCTTAGGACCCGAGTAGGTCAAGATGCACCTCACCCAATCGGTCGATGGTGTCGAGGATGTGCCGCTCGGTCAACTTCCGCGCGAGTTCGCCGTCGGCCTGGGCGATGGCCGCGGAGATCGCGCGGTGCTCGCTGCACGCCATCACCGGATCGTGGTGTCCGAGCGGGAGCCACAGGAGCGCGCCCTGTTCGCTCTGCAACCGGATCTCCTGGTGCGTCAGCCGCGGCGACTGGGACGCCGCGGCGACCTCCAGGTGGAACTGCCGCTCCGCGCGGGTCGCGGCGGTGCCTGCCGCGCCGTCGAGGTCTTCGGCGGCGAGCTGGAGCCGGGCGAGGTCCTCGGTCGAGCTGCGTTCGGCGGCCAGTCTGGCCGCGGCACCGGCGACCGCGACGTAGTGGTCGCCGATGTCGCGGAGTTCACTGAGCGAGACCTCGCGCAACCGCGTCCGCCAGGTGTCGTCGTTCTCCTCCGGCGGCGCGCAGACGAAACTGCCACCGCCGCGGCCTCTCTTCGTCCGCACCAGGCCCTGTTGCCGCAGGGCCACCAGCGCCTCCCGCACGGTCACGGTCGACACCCCGAACTGCTCGGCCAGCTCGGCTTCGCTCGGCAGCTGCTCCCGGTCGGCGAGGACACCCAGAGTGATCGCGTCCACCAGCCGCCGGGCGACGAGTTCGGCCCGCCCGGTCTGGTCCAGGGGCGCGAACAGCACTGATCGCGCGCTGGGGGACGTCAGCGGCCTGCGCATCGGGCTCCTTCTTTCGGGTGCTGCCGCGATCAATCCTGCCTCAACACCTTGTCCTATGAAATATGGTCTTATATGTTTTCCGGCCATCGGGGTACCGACCCGCACCGTCCCCGCCCGAGCCAGGAGCCTGCCGTGCACCAGCTGAAGCACTTCATCGCCGGCGAACACGCCGATTCCGCCGACGGAGCCGTCGCCGAGATCGTCGATCCGGTCACCGGACGGCCGTACTGCACCGCGCCGGTCGGGAGCGCCCGTGACGTGGACCGGGCCCTGCGGGCGGCCGCGACGGCGTTCGAGGACTGGCGCGAAACAACGCCCGGCACCCGTCAGCTCGCGCTGCTCAAGATCGCCGACGCGATCGAGCGCCGGGCGGAGGAGATCGTGCGCGTCGAGTCGGCGAACACCGGCAAACCGCTCGCCGTCACCACGGCCGAAGAGATCCCGATGATCACCGACCAGCTGCGGTTCTTCGCCGGCGTCGCCCGCGCGCTGGAAGGGCGGGCCGCGGGGGAGTACCTGACCGGGCACACCTCCTACGTGCGGCGCGAGCCGGTCGGCGTGTGCGCCCAGGTGACCCCGTGGAACTACCCGCTGCTGATGGCGATCTGGAAGATCGCGCCCGCGCTGGCCGCCGGGAACACCGTGGTGCTCAAGCCTTCCGACACCACCCCGGCGTCGACCCTGCTGCTGGCCGAGATCGCCGCGGAGTTCCTGCCGCCCGGCGTGCTCAACGTCGTGTGCGGCGACCGCGGCACCGGCCGGGCGCTGGTCGAGCACGACATCCCGGCGATGGTGTCGATCACCGGATCGGTCCGGGCCGGCGTCGAGGTGGCGGGCTCGGCGGCCGCCGACCTCAAGCGCGTCCACCTCGAACTCGGCGGCAAGGCACCGGTGATCGTCTTCGGTGACGCCGACGTGGACAACGCCGCCGAGAACATCGCGACGGCCGGGTTCTTCAACGCCGGGCAGGACTGCACCGCCGCCACCCGCGTCCTGGTGCACGACGACATCCACGACGAGTTCGTCGCCGCCCTGACCCGCAACGCCGAGGCGACGAAGACCGGCCTGCCCGACGACCCCGACGTGCTGTACGGGCCGCTCAACAGCGCCGGGCACCTCGCGAAGGTGTCCGGGTTCATCGAGCGGCTGCCGTCCCACACGACCGTCCACACCGGCGGGAAACGGGCCCGCGACGAGGGGTACTTCTTCCAGCCCACCGTGGTTTCCGGTGTCCGGCAGGACGACGAAATCACGCAGAACGAGGTGTTCGGACCGGTCATCACCGTGCAGCGGTTCGGCGGCGACGACGAGGCGCTGGCCGCCGCGAACGGCGTCGAATACGGGCTCGCGTCCTCGGTCTGGACCGCCGACCACGGCCGCGCGATGCGGTTCTCCGCCAAACTCGACTTCGGCTGCGTGTGGATCAACACGCACATCCCGCTGATCGCCGAGATGCCGCACGGCGGGTTCAAGAAGTCCGGCTACGGCAAGGACCTCTCGCTGTACGGGCTCGAGGACTACACCCGCGTCAAGCACGTCATGACGGCGTGGTGAGCGCGATGTCCCCGAACCAGGCTCCCGCGCTGGCCGAGCAGGCCGCCCCCGTCGTGACCACGAGCGCGATCCGGCTGACCGGGCTGCGCAAGGAGTTCGGCTCCGTGGTCGCCGTCGACGGCATCGACCTGGACATCGCGCAGGGCGAGTTCTTCTCGATGCTCGGGCCGTCCGGCTCGGGCAAGACGACCGTGCTGCGCATGATCGCCGGGTTCGAACTGCCCACCGCGGGAACAGTCGAGCTGGCCGGCCGCGACGTCACCCGCCTCGCCCCGTTCGAGCGGGACGTCAACACGGTGTTCCAGGACTACGCCCTCTTCCCGCACATGAGCGTCCAGCAGAACGTCGAGTACGGGCTGCGGGTCAAGAAGGTGCCGCGCGGGCAGCGCCGGGAACGCGCCCGTGAGGCGCTGCGCACCGTCCACCTGGAAGGGTTCGCCGACCGCAAGCCCACGCAGCTCTCCGGCGGTCAGCGGCAACGGGTCGCACTGGCGCGGGCGCTGGTGAACCGGCCCAAGGTGCTGCTGCTCGACGAACCGCTCGGCGCGCTCGACCTGAAACTGCGGCACGCCATGCAGACCGAGCTGAAGCAGATCCAGCGCGAGGTCGGCATCACGTTCATCTTCGTCACGCACGACCAGGACGAGGCGCTGACGATGAGCGACCGGATCGCGGTGTTCGACGCGGGCGGCATCGAGCAGGTCGGCACGCCGAGCGAGGTCTACGAGAAGCCGGCCAGCGCGTTCGTCGCCGGTTTCGTCGGCACGTCGAACCTGCTCTCCGGTGACAGCGCGGAGGCGGTGCTCGGCACCCGCGGCGTGTTCAGCATCCGCCCGGAAAAGATCCGCCTCGACGCTGATCTCTCCCAGCCCGCGGCGGTCGGTGAGGTGAGCGCGACCGGGACGGTGACCAGCACCTCCTACGCCGGAGCCACCGTCCGCTACGTCGTGTCGCTGGATCTGGGCGGGCAGCTTTCGGTGGTCCGGCAGAACGCCGGAGCACCACTCGAACTTGCCGACAACCGCGTTCGCCTCGTCTGGCGGCAAGAACACAACTTCCGCATCACCGAGTAAGGAGCCACCGAAATGCGCAACAGCCGGACCCTGCGCCTGATCGCGGGGCTGATGTGTGCGGGCACCGCCGTGGCGGCCTGCGGCACGTCGAGCACCAGCTCGTCCAGCGGGGGCGGGCAGGGATTCACCCCGCCCAAGCTCGAAGCGATGTCCCAGCTCGGGCAACCCGAGGGCGCGCTGAACATCCTGGCCTGGCCCGGTTATGCGGAGAACGGGTCCAACGACCCCGCCGTCGACTGGGTGACCCCGTTCGAGCAGGCGACCGGGTGCAAGGTCAACGTCAAGACGTTCGGCACCTCCGACGAGGCCGTCAGCCTGATGAAGACCGGCCAGTACGACGTCATCTCCGCCTCCGGTGACGCGTCGCTGCGGCTCATCGCGGCCGGTGACGTCGAACCGGTCAACACCAGCCTCGTGCCGAACTACGCCGACGTCTACGACTTCCTCAAGAACAAGCCGTGGAACAGCGTGCACAACACCGCCTACGGTGTGCCGCACGGCTGGGGCGCCAACGTCCTGACCTACCGCACCGACCAGGTCAGCCCCGCGCCCACCTCGTGGTCGGTGATGTTCGATCCGAACTCGCCGTTCAAGGGCAAGGTCATCGCCTACGACTCGCCGATCTACATCGCCGACGCCGCGCTGTACCTGATGAAGACCAAGCCGGAGCTGGGCATCAAGAACCCCTACGCACTGGACGACAAGCAGTTCCAGGCGTCGGTCGACCTGCTCAAGCAGCAGCGCCCCCTGGTGTCGGAGTACTGGTCGGACTACCTCAAGGAAAGCCAGGCGCTCAAGAACGGCGACGCCGTCGTCGGCACCGCGTGGCAGGTCACCGTCAACCTGACCCAGTCCGAGGGCGCGCCGCTGGAGTCCACGCTGCCGACCGAGGGCGCGACCGGCTGGTCCGACACGTGGATGGTCTCGGCGAAGTCGCCGCACAAGACCTGCGCCTACAAGTGGATGGACCACATCATCTCCCCCGAGGCCAACGCGAAGGTCGCCGAGTACTTCGGTGAGGCGCCCGCCAACCCGAAGGCCTGCTCGCTGACCGCGGACGCCAAGCACTGCGAGACCTACCACGCCGGTGACTCGGCCTACGCGAGCCAGATCTGGTACTGGACCACACCGATCACCCAGTGCATCGACGGCCGCACCGACGTCCAGTGCAAGGACTACGGCGAGTGGACGCGTGCCTGGACGGAGATCAAGGGCTGACATGAGCATCGCCGCCAGTGTGTCGGGATACCTGTACCGCAAACCCCGGTTGCGGTTGGGCATGCTGCTCAGCGCGCCGCTGCTGTGGCTGGGCCTGGCCTACCTCGGCGCACTGGCGGCGTTGTTCGTCACCGCCTTCTGGCACACGGACACGTTCACCGGCCAGGTCGTGACCGAGTGGTCGCTGGACAACTTCGCCACACTCGTCTCGGACGAGGTCTACCGCACGATCACCCTGCGCACGCTCGGGATCGCGGTCGCGGTGACGGTGGTCGACGCCGTGATCGCGTTCCCGATGGCCTTCTACATGGCCAAGTTCGCCTCGCCGAGAGCGCAGCGGATCCTGGTGATCGCGGTGATGACGCCGCTGTGGGCCAGCTACCTCGTGAAGGCGTACTCGTGGCGGGTCATGTTGTCCGGCAACGGCCTGGTGGGGTGGCTGTTCGGCGCCACCCCCGGCTACGGCCTCGCCGCCACGATCATCACGTTGTCCTACCTGTGGTTGCCGTACATGATCCTGCCGATCTACGCGGGCCTGGACCGGCTGCCGAACTCGCTGGTCGAAGCCTCCGGTGACCTCGGCGCCCGGTCGTGGCGGACGTTCCGGTCGGTGGTGCTGCCGCTGACGTTCCCGGCGATCGTGGCGGGGTCGATCTTCACGTTCTCACTGACGCTGGGCGACTACATCACGGTCAAGATCGTCGGCGGCGCCAACCAGATGCTCGGCAACGTCGTCTACGACAACATCGGCGCGGCGAACAACCTCCCCTTCGCGGCGACGGTCGCGACCGTGCCGGTAGTGATCATGCTCGTGTACCTCTTCGTGGTCCGCCGCACCGGCGCACTCGACAACCTTTAGGCGGCCGCCATGATGCTGTCGAAGAAGACCAAGTACCTGCTGCTGGCCGCGCTGGTGCTCGGGCTCGCCGTGATCTACCTGCCGTTGCTGGTGGTGCTGCTCAATTCGTTCAACAGCGACACCACGTTCGGCTGGCCGCCGTCCGGGTTCACGCTCGAATGGTGGGGCCGCGCGGCGGAGAACCAGGGCGTGCTGGACGCGCTGGTCACCAGCCTGGAAGCCGGTCTCGCGGCCACCGCGATCGCGCTGGCGCTCGGCATGATGGCGGCGTTCGCGCTGCAGCGGTACCGGTTCTTCGGCAAGGACACGGTGTCGCTGCTGATCATCCTGCCGATCGCGCTGCCCGGCATCGTCACGGGCATCGCGCTGAACAACGCGTTCCGCACCATCCTGGGTATCGACCTCGGGCTGTTCACCGCGATCGTCGCGCACGCCACGTTCTGCATCGTGGTGGTGTTCAACAACGTCGTCGCGCGGCTGCGCCGGATGGGCGGCAACCTGGAGGAGGCGTCGATGGACCTCGGCGCCGACGGCATCACCACGTTCCGGCTCGTCACCTTCCCGATGCTGCGCTCGGCCCTGCTGGCGGGCGGGCTGCTGGCGTTCGCGCTGTCGTTCGACGAGATCATCGTGACCACGTTCACCCTCGGTGCCGGGTTGCAGACGCTGCCGATCTGGATCCTGGACAACCTGTTCCGGCCCAACCAGGCGCCGGTGGTCAACGTGGTCGCCGCGGTGCTGATCGTGGTGTCGACGCTGCCGGTGTACCTCGCGCAGCGGCTGTCCGGTGACACGGCCAGTGGCGGCCGCATCTGAGGGGCTCAGGTATTTTCAGCGGGCCACAAGGCGGTCGGAAAGAGGTCCGCAAATGTCCGCTGTCAGCTATTTCGAGGCCATTGTCGTCGGCGCTCTGCAGGGTGTGTCGGAATTGTTTCCGGTGTCCAGCCTCGGGCACAGCATCCTCATTCCGGCCTGGTTGGGCGGTTCCTGGGCGCACGATCTGAGCATGGGCGAGGACTCGCCGTATCTGGCTGTGCTGGTCGCGATGCACGTGGCGACCGCGATCGCGCTGGTGGTGTTCTACCGGCGCGACTGGGTGCGCATCGTGCGCGGGTTGTGGACGTCGGTGCGCGACCGCCGGATCGCCGATGCCGACCAGCGGCTCGCCTGGCTGCTGGTGCTGGCCACGATCCCGGTCGGCATCGCCGGGCTGCTGCTGGAGGGCCTGCTGCGCGATTTCCTCGGCAAGCCGGTGCCGACCGCGATCTTCCTGGCGCTCAACGGTCTCGTGCTGCTGGCGGTGGAACGGTCCGCCCGCGGGGCGCGGAAACCGGTGCCGGTCGCGCCGGTGCCGGAGCCGTCGGAGATCACGCACGACTTCTCGGCCGAGATCACCATGCCGATCCGCGTCATCCGGGCGGAGGAGGCCGCGGACCGGCGCCTGGCGCGGCTCGGTGTCGGCGAGGCGGTGCTGATCGGCGCGGCGCAGATCTTGGCGTTGTTCCCGGGCATCAGCAGGTCCGGTATCACGATGGTCGCCGGATTGCGGCGCGGACTGTCGCACGAGGACGCCGCCCGGTTCGCGTTCCTGCTGGCCACGCCGGTGATCCTGGCCGCGGGTGTGCTGAAGATACCGTCGCTGTTCGCGCCGGAGAACCAGGCGTCGCTGGGGCCTGCGCTGGTGGGCAGCCTGGTCGCCGGTGTGGCTGCTTATCTCGCGTTGCGTTTCCTGACGCGGTATTTCGAAACGCGCACGCTGACGCCGTTCGCGGTTTACTGCGTGGTCGCCGGACTGGGCAGCCTGGCGTATTTCCTGGCCTGATTCCCGGGGTGCGTCGGTGTTCGCCGCACCCCGGGAAGTGATCAGTGGAAGGCGTGCTCGGAGGCGGGGAATTCTCCGCGGCGGACCTCGTCGGCGAAGGCCGTCGCCGCGCCGGACAGTGCCCCGGCGAGGTCGGCGTAGCGCTTGACGAAGCGTGGAGCCTTGCCGCGGCGCAGGCCCGCCATGTCCTGCCACACCAGCACCTGGGCGTCGCAGTCCGGGCCGGCGCCGATGCCGATGGTCGGGATCGTCAGTTCGTGCGTGACCTGTTTGGCGACTTCGGCCGGCACCATTTCCATGACCACGGCGAACGCCCCGGCTTCCTGGAGCGCGAGCGCGTCGGCGACCAGTTCGGCACCGGCCTCGCCGCGGCCCTGCACCCGGTAGCCACCCAGATTGTGTTCACTCTGCGGGGTGAATCCGATGTGGCCCATGACGGGCACACCGGCGCCGGTGAGTGCTTCGACGTGGGGCGCGAACCGGCGGCCGCCTTCGAGTTTGACGGCGTGGGCGCGGCCTTCCTTCATGAACCGGACGGCGGTGGCCAGTGCCTGTTCGGGGGAAAGCTGGTAGGAGCCGAACGGCAGGTCCGCGACGACGAGGGCCCGTTTGGTCGCGCGGGTGACGGCGCGGACGAGCGGCAGCAGCTCGTCCACGGTCACGGGCAGCGAGGTTTCGTAGCCGAAGACGTTGTTCGCGGCCGAGTCGCCGACGAGGAGTACGGGGATGCCCGCCTCGTCGAACAGTTCGGCGGTGTACATGTCGTAGGTGGTGAGCATGGGCCACGGCTCGCCGCGGCGCTTCATCTCCTGGAGGTGGGGGATGCGGACCTTCTTGGCCGGTGCGGCGCTGGTTGCCGGGCCGGTGCCGTACGGGGCCGCGGTTTCGCCGCTGGTGGTGGACATCTTCGTCGACCGTCCTTCCCTCGAGGCCCTTGCCGAGTCCCCGGGTCGTGGATCTGGGAAACCCAGCGTGTCACCGACCGGACGCCGTCCCAAGCGGCTGCGATGAGCTTCACACGGCGGTGATTTTCAGCTGGCGAGGAGCTGCTGTCCCGGTCCGGCTGCTTTGGTTCCGGCCGCGCGCAGCAGTGCCCAGAGGGTCGCCTGGTTGGCGGTGACCACTGGTTTCCCCAGTTCGGCTTCGAGTGGTGCGATGACGTCGTAGGTGGGCAGGCCGGTGCAGCTGACGAAGACCGCGTCGGCGTCGGCGGTGTCGCTCTGGCGGACGAGGTCGGTCACCTCGTCCGGCTGGACGTCGGGTACCTCGTCGACGGCGAGGGTGAAGCCGGTGGTCCTGGTGATGCCGAACCCGGCCCCGGCCAGGAAGGTGTGCAAACGCCGCGCGACTGGCGGCGAGTACGGGTGCACGACGGCCACACGCTTGGCCCCGACTGCTTGCAGGGCGGTGACCACTGCGCCGGACGTGGTCAACGCGCGCGGAGCGCCGACGGACTCCATGGCCTCCCGCAGGGCCCGTTCACGCTCGGCGCCGTGCACGAAGCTGCAGGCGGTGCAGGCATAACCGATCGCCGCGACGCCCGTCGCGCACAGCTCGCGAACGGGTTCGGTGAGGCAGGCGGGAGCAGCCAGCGCGGACACCATGGTCAGGTTGTCATCGGCGGGCGCGTCCGCCGTGCGACGGATCTCCAGGGCGACGCCGTCGGGCACCCAGCGGCGCACTTCGTCGTCCCGGGTGAAGTCGAACGAGGCGACGACACCCACGCGCAGGCTCTCCATGCCGCCCCGGATACCCGCCCTGGCGAGCGGGAACCGCCCGCAACTCGCCCCCGGGCTTCCCGCAGCTCGCACCTCGGCTCGCACCTCGGCTCGCACCTCGGCTCGCACCCCGGTCTCGGCCCTGGAGCCCGGCCTGCCCTGCGCGGCTGGGCAGGGCAGGCTCCGGCTGGGCAGGCGACCCCTGCCCCGCGCCACCCGTGACCCGGCTGAGCTGCGCCCGGCCACACCCGGCCCGGCCACACCCGGCCCGGCCACACCCGGCCCGGCCACACCCGACCCGGCCTCGCTCGGTCTGGCAGGGCGGCCCGCCCCGGCTTCGCTTCACCCGGCCTCGACCGGTTCGGCTTCGCCTCGCTCCGCTCAGCCTCGCCCGGCTCAGCCTCGCCCGGCTCAGCCTCGCCTCGCGCCGCTCCGCCTCCGCCTCACCTCATCTCATCTCACTTCGCGCCGCTCACCTCGCCCTCAGAAAGCCCGCCCCCACTCACCCTTCGTCCACCCACCCCTGCGCCGCCGCCAGCAGTGGGTACGGCGTCGCTCCGTCGAGGTGTTCCCGGAGGATGTCCGCGTGCCCGGCGTGTCGTGCGGTCTCCTGGATGAGGTGCAGCAGTACCCACCGCACCGACCACGCGCCGCCGTCGTCCAGGAAGCCCCGAACGCCGCGGGGTGCTGGTACCCGCGTCCCGAGATCCGCGACCTCCGCGACGGTCTCCTCCGTCTCCCGCGTCACTTCCGCGTAGGCGTCCAGCACCGACTCCAGCGAATCCGGGAGCGCAAGCGCCGGTCTCTCCCGTTGCCGCACACTGTCCATCCAGGACTGTTCCGTCCCGGCCACGTGCTTGACCAGCCCGCCGATGCTCAGCGCGCTGCGCGTGGGCACGAGCCACGCCTCCTCGTCGGTCAGCCCGTGCGCGGCGATGCGCAGCGCATCCCGTTGCTGGGCAAGAAAAGCAAGCAGACCATCGCGTTCATCGCCGACCCGCGGAACGAACATCACAACCAACCCCTTCCCACCGCTGACGAAGAGGATCGTCTCACCCTGGTACGACAGTTTCCGGTCTCAGAACTCGCCTTCGCGCCAGCAGTTGGTGATCGGCAACCGCCGGTCCCGCCCGAAAGCCCTGAACGCGATCTTCGTGCCGATCGGGTACTGGCGGCGTTTGTGCTCCGACCGGTCGACCATCCGGATCACCCGGTCGATCGTTTCCGGTGCGAAACCCGCGGCGACCAGATCCGCGTACCCGCGATCGCCCTCGACGTAGTCGTCGAGGATGTCGTCCAGCAATCCGTACTCCGGCAGGGAATCCGTGTCCAGCTGGCCCGGCCGCAGCTCCGCCGACGGCGGCTTCGTGATCGAGTGTTCCGGGATCGGCGGCACCTCACCACGTTTCTCCGCCTCGGCGTTGCGCCACCGCGCGAGCGTCCAGACCTGCGTCTTGAACACGTCCTTGATCGGCGCGAACCCGCCGACCGCGTCCCCGTACATCGTCGAGTACCCGACGGCCAGTTCGGTCTTGTTCCCCGTCGCCAGCACCAGATGCCCCTCCTGATTGGACAGTGCCATCAGGAGCATTCCGCGCACCCGCGCCTGGATGTTCTCCTCGGCGATCCCGGACAGGCCCAGCCGTTCCACGTAGATCCGCACCATCTCGGCCACCGGTTCGACACGGAAGTGGCACCCCAGCCGTCGCGCCAGTTCGGCCGCGTCGTCCCGTGAATGCGCCGACGAGTACTCCGACGGCATCGACACCCCGTGCACCGAATCCGGCCCCAGCGCGTCGACCGCCAGCGCCGCCGTCACCGCCGAGTCGATCCCGCCGGAGAACCCGAACACCACCGAGCGGAACCCGTTCTTGTGCACGTAATCCCGCAACCCGACAACCAGTGCCGACCACACCTCCGCCTCGTCGGACAGCGGCTCGCTCAGCACCGGCGCCAACGGTTCGTACGCGGGCACCGGATCCGCGGACAACACCCGCCGTCGCACCTCGATGCCCTCGAAAGTCCCAGTCGTGCAACCACCCGACTCCAGCGACAGGTCCGCCACCAGCAGGTGCTCGGTGAACTGCGGAGCCCGTGCGAGCAGTTCCCCGTCCGCGCCGACGACGAACGAATCGCCGTCGAACACGAGGTCGTCCTGCCCGCCGACCTGGTTCGCGTAGACCAGCGCGGCACCGGCCTCCGCGGCCCGCCGCGCGACGAGCGGCAGCCTGATGTCGTCCTTGGACCGCTCGTACGGCGACGCGTTCGGCGACACCACGAGATCCACCCCGGCCGCGCCCAGCGCGGTCACCGGGCCGCCCGCCTGCCACAGGTCCTCGCAGATCGCCATGCCGATCTCGACGCCGTGCAACCGCAGCACGTCCAGCGTCCGTCCGGCCTTGAACCACCGCTGCTCGTCGAACACGCCGTAGTTGGGCAGGTGGTGCTTGAACTGCCGCGCCACGACCTCGCCGCGGTACAGCGCGGCCGCCGCGTCGCGCGGCCCCACGTCGTCCACGTCGAGATAGCCGACGTACACGAGCAGCTCACCGCATCCCGCCTCGGCCAGCGAAGCGGCCAACCCGAGCAACGCGGAGCGCGACGCCTCCCCGAACGTGGACCGCAGCGCGAGGTCTTCGACCGGATACCCGGTCAGCGACATCTCGGGGAACACGACGACATGCGCCCCCGCCTCGGCGGCCTTGCGGGCCCACTCCACGGTCTGGGCGGCGTTGCCCGTGAGGTCGCCGACGGTCGGGTTCACCTGGGCCAGTGCGATCCGGAGCATGACGTCATTGTCGGCCACGGACCGCCGGCGGGCTCAGTTCTTCTTGCGCCGCATCAGGCTGCGCACCTGCCGCAGTGTCTCCTCGAAACCGGCGTCGAACGGCGCGTCGTGCACCAGGTACGTCCACGTCGAACTGGCCCGCCGCACCCCGGAGGCGGCCAGGTCGATGCCGTCCTCGGCGATCTCGGCGTCCGCGAGCGTCTCGGCCGACCGTTCCTTGATCCGTGGCACGATCTTGCGGAACTCCGGGATCGCGATGCGGTGGAACTCGTCCAGCGGGGTTTCGCGCGCCAGTGCCCGCAGGTGGATGCTCTCCCGCACGTCGGTGAGGAACGCGAGGTGGTCCGACCACAGCTGGTCCAGGTGGTACAGCGTGATCTCGCGGCAGGTCTGCTTCGCCCGCTCCTCGCCGGCTTTCTCCACCAGCTCGTCGTAGCGCTTCTCGCCCTCCAGCGCCTCCGCGGCCTCGTCCGTGCGCAGCAGCTTGTCGCGGTACTCCAGCAGCTCGCGCCGCTGGTGTTCGATCAGCCGCGTGTAGCGCCAGGTGTTGCGGTGGATCTCCAGGTCGACGCCTTCGGCGACGCGCTGGGCGTGGTCGATGTGCCGCTTCGCCGCCGGATCGGTGATCTCCCCGGTCTCGCTGTCGGAGCCGATGCCGTCCGGCACGTCGGGCGAGTTGGACACGACCAGTTCGTCGTTGAGGCTCGCGAAGAACACCGCGCTGCCCGGGTCGCCCTGGCGTCCCGACCGGCCACGCAGCTGCCCGTCCAGCCTGCTCGACGGGTACCGGGCGGTGCCGATGACGTGCAGACCACCCAGTTCGGCGACTCGCTCGCGGTCCTGGCCGTCGGCGCCGCCCAGCCGGATGTCGGTGCCGCGCCCGGCCATCTGGGTGGACACGGTGATCGCGCCGTGCTTGCCCGCGTCGGCGATGATCGCCGCCTCTTCGGCGTCGTTGCGCGCGTTCAGCACGACGCACGGCAGGTCGGCCTTCGCCAGCTTCTCGGCCAGCTCCTCGGACTCGGCGACGTCCTGCGTGCCGACCAGGATCGGCCGCCCGGTCTCGTGCACCTCGCGGATCTCGGCGACGATCGCGCGCAGCTTGTGCGACGGGGAGGCGAAGATCCGGTCGTCGAGGTCCTCGCGGACGTTCGGTTTGTTCGGCGGGATGACGGCGACCTCGAGGGAGTAGAACTCGCGCAGCTGCTCGGCGACCGCGACCGCGGTCCCGGTCATACCCGCCACCTGCGGATACCGGGCGATGAGCGCCTGCACGGTGATCGAGTCCAGGATTTCGCCGCGATCGGTGGGCGCGACCTGCTCCTTCGCCTCGACCGCGGCCTGCAACCCGTCCGGCCAGCGCTGCAGCTCGGCGACCCGGCCACGGGAGGCGTTGATCAGCTCGACCTTGCCGTCGCGCACCAGGTAGTCGACGTCGCGCGTGAGCAGGGCGTGCGCGTGCAGCGCGACGTTCACCGCGGCGAGCCGGTCGGAGCCGGACTCGCTGTAGAGGTCGATGCCGCCGAGCGCCTTCTCCACGACCGACGCGCCGGCCGTGGTCAGCCAGGCGTTGCGGCCGTCGGTGTCGGTCTCGTAGTGCAGGCCCAGCCGCAGCCGCCGGACCACGTTGGCGACCTCGGTGTCGGCCGTCGCCTGGTCCACCGAACCGGCCATGACCAGCGGGACCCGTGCCTCGTCGACCAGCACCGAGTCGGCCTCGTCGACGATCGCGACCTCGGGCTCGGGCTGGACGACCTCCGCCGCGCCGGTGACCAGACGGTCGCGCAGCATGTCGAACCCGATCTCGCTGACCGCGCCGTAGGTGACCTCGGCGTCGTAGGCCGCGCGCCGCTCCTCGCGGGTCAGGCTGCCGTCGACCCAGCCGACGGACACGCCGAGCAGGTCGTACACCGGTTTCATCCACTCGCCGTCGCGGCGGGCGAGGTAGTCGTTGACCGAGATGACGTGCACGCGCTTGCCCTGCAGCGCGTATCCGGCGGCGGCCAGCGCACCGGCCAGCGTCTTGCCCTCACCGGTCTGCATCTGCACCACGTGACCGCTCAGCAGGCCCATCGTGCCGAGAAGCTGGACGTCGAACGCGCGCTCGTCCAGGGCGCGCCGCGCGGCCTCCCGGCCCAGCGCGCACAGCTCGACCAGTTGCCGGTCGCCCAGCTCGGCCTCCGGCCGGAGCTTGCCGGCGCGCTCGGTCAGCTCGGCGTCGCTCAGCTTCTCCAGCTCGGGTTCGAGTGCCTCGATGTCGGGCAGCAGGGCCTCGTACCGGGACAGCTCGACGCTGCCCGGCCGCTCGATGAGCCTGCGAAGCCGCTTGCCCATTCGGCTGATCAGTGCTGGCACCCGTGGTCTCCTGTCCTGTTCGCGCGCAACCCACCTGCCAACGAGGTGGCGGTGCACCTCGGTTCCCCCTCAGGATGGCACGATCACGACGTGCGCCTCCTTCAGCGAGCCAGGTCCTCTTCCGTACGAGCCGCCGTCCTCGGCGCCTGCCTGCTGGTGCCGGTCGCCGCCTGCACCTCGCCGGAGCCGGCCGAGGCTCCGGCACCGGCGCCGACGACCGAGACGGCGGGCCCGGCCGGCGCGGTGCCCGCCGGGCTGGAGGAGTTCTACGCACAGCCGTTGACCTGGGGCGAGTGTGCACCTTACGCGACTTCGGACGATGTCAGGTCCGCCTTCGGCAGTAATGATCTCCAGTGCGCACGGCTGACCGTGCCGCTGGACTACACGAAGCCGCGGGGCGACACCATCACCATCGGGGTGCTCCGCCACAAGGCCGCCGCCACGAGCAACCGCGTCGGGTCGCTCGTGATCAACCCCGGCGGTCCCGGCGCCTCCGGCATGTCCGCCGCCGCCGGTCTCGCCTCGCAGGTCGGGGACACCGAACTCGGCGAACGGTTCGACCTCGTCGGCTTCGACCCGCGCGGCATCGGCGCCAGCGAGCCCGAGGTGACCTGCCTGACCGACGCCGAGCGCGACGAGCAGCGCGCCGAAGACCTCGAAGCCGACGGCTCGCCCGCGGGTGTGGCCCGCCAGGACGCCGAATCGAAGGACTTCGGGGCCAAATGCGCCGAGCGGACCCGGTTCGGCACCGACATGCTGGCCAATCTCGGCACCCGTGACGTCGTCAAGGACATGGACGTGCTCCGCTCCGCGCTGGGCGAGGAGAAGCTGACCTACCTCGGCTACTCCTACGGCACCCGCATCGGCTACACCTACGCCGAGGCGTTCCCCGGCAACGTGCGGGCGATGGTGCTCGACGGCGCGCTCGACCCGAACCAGGACGAGGTCGAGTCGCTGGTCGCGCAGGGCCAGGGTTTCGGCACCGCCTTCAACGACTTCGCGAAGTGGTGTGCCGCGCAACGCAACTGCGCACTCGGCACGAACCCGGGCGCCGCCACGCAGGCGTTCCAGAACCTGGTCCGCCCGTTGATCGACAACCCGGTCCGGCTCGGCGACGGCCGCGAGCTGAGTTACGACGACGCCACCCTCGGCGCGATCCAGGCGCTGTACTCGCAGCAGCTGTGGCAACCGCTGAACGCCGGCCTCAACGAGCTCAGGACCGGTCAGGGCGCCACGTTGATGGCGCTGGCGGACCAGTACAACGAGCGCGACAGCAGCGGGCACTACGCCAACACACAGGACGCCTTCACCGCGATCCGCTGCGTCGACGACCCGCCGGTGACCGACCGCGCCGAGGTACTGGAGGCCGAGAACCGGTACGACCAGGTGGCCCCCTTCCTCGACGACGGCAGGCCCAACGGCGCGGCGCTGGACGCGTGCGCGTTCTGGCCGGTACCCAACACCTCCGAGCCGCACGAGCCGAACGTCGAGGGTGTCCCGCCGGTACTGGTGATCTCGACCACGAACGATCCGGCCACGCCGTACCAGGCGGGGGTGAACCTCGCGAAGGCGATGAAGGGTTCGCTGCTGACGTTCGAGGGCACGCAGCACACCGTTTTCCTGCAGGGAATCCCGTGCGTGGACGACATCGGGACCGCCTACCTGGTCGACGGTGACCTCCCCGCGGAGGGCACGCGCTGTACCTCTCAGTGACCGGACTGGCACGATGTGAGAGATGCGTTTCTCCCGCCGCCGGACGTTGCTCGCCGCGGGCCTGCTGGCCGGCGTGCTGACGGCGTGCACCACCCAGGTCACCGCACCGCCGCCTTCTCCGTCACCGGTCGCGGACGGCCACGCGCTCGACCGCTTCTACGACCAGAAGCTCGCGTGGGGTGACTGCGGCGCGTACGCGACGGGGCAGCAGAGCCAGGACGCGTTCCGCACGCCCGGCGTCGAATGCGCCCGGTTGACGGTCCCGCTGGACTACGCGGACCCGCACGGGCAGACGATCACCGTCGGCGTGCTGCGGCACAGGGCGCTCGACCCGGCCAACCGGATCGGCTCGCTGGTGATGAACCCGGGCGGACCGGGCGGTTCCGGCATGGAGGCGGCCGCGCGCCTGGTGCCCACGGTGGTCAACAACGCGATCGGCCTGCGGTTCGATTTCGTCGGATTCGATCCACGCGGTGTCGGCGCGAGCGAACCCCGCATCCAGTGCCTGACCGACGCCGAGCGCGACGCCGACCGCGGTGGCAACCCGGGTACAGCGGATGTCGCGTGGGCGGGCCAGGCCAGGGATTTCGCCGCGAAATGCGCCCAGCGCACCGAACACGGCGCGGCGATGCTCGCGAACATGGGCACCCGGGACGTGGTCAAAGACCTCGACGTCCTGCGGGCTGCGCTCGGCGACGCGAAGCTGAGCTACCTCGGCTACTCCTACGGCACGCAGATCGGTTACAGCTACGCGGAAGCGTTCCCGGAGCGGGTCCGCGCACTGCTGCTCGACGGCGCGATCGACCCTGGCGAGAACGATCCGGATTCTCTGGTCGCGCAGGGCGAGGGCTTCTCCCGCGCGTTCGACCAGTTCGCCACCGAGTGCGCGCGGCACGACGGCTGCGCGCTGGGCGCCGACCCGGCTCGGGCACGCGCGATGTTCGAGGGCCTGGTCCAGCCGCTGGTCACCGCGCCCGCGAAGACCGGGGACGGCCGGGTGCTGTCCTACCGCGACGCGATCACCGGTGTCGTCGAGGCCATGTATTCGAGCCAGTCGTGGGCGTTCCTGAACACCGGCCTCGGGCTGCTGCGCCACGGCGACGGCTCGATCCTGCTGCGGCTCGCCGACGCCTATTACGAGCGCGCGGCCGACGGGAAGTACTCGTCGCTGCAGGCCGCGTACTACGCCGTCCGGTGCGTCGACAACGAGCGCGTCACCGATCCGGCGGCGGTGTCCTCGGCGCGCTCGCGGATGATCGCGGCGGCGCCGTTCCTCGGCTGGGGCCGTCCCGACCAGGGCGAACTGGACGTGTGCGCGTCCTGGCCGGTGCCGAGCACGTCCCGGCCCCACCGGCCCACCGTCACCTCCGCCGCGCCACCACTGGTCATCTCGACGACCAACGACCCGGTCACGCCGTACCAGGCGGGCGTGCGGCTCGCGAACCTGTTCCGCGGCGGGCTGCTCACCGTCGAGGGCACCCAGCACACCGCGTTCCTGCACGGGAACATGTGCGTGGACGTCGCCGGCCTCGACTACCTGGTCGACAACACCCAGCCCGCGCCCGGCACCCGCTGCCGCGCCTGAGGCCGCTCGGCGAGCCCCACGGCGCACCGAAGAACCCGCCACCCGGCGACGAAAGCCGACCCACGACCGCCCCAGACCTCTCCCGCCCCGATCCCAAGCCGACCACCCGGCGCCGTAGGCGCCCCGGCCGCGGGCCGGCAAGCCCTCTCACGCGAGGCAGTGCACCCGCAACAGCTAGCTGTTGCTCCCGACCGGCACGTTCTGGTCGGACAGCGCCAGTTCCAGCTGGATCGCGCCCTCGTTCGGCTGGCGCGGCGGCACCTGGATCCACACCCGCACCAGGTTGCGTGGCTCGGCCTGCGTGACCCAGAACTTGACGTCCACGTCGGCCTGGATGCCGGGGATCACGTCGGAGATGACGTTCTTCGCGAGCTCACCGGTGACCCGGTACGCCTCGACGCCGAGGACGTCCTCCTTGGTCTCGGTCTTGAGCGCCGTGGCGTCCGCCAGGAGCTTCGGCAGGCCGTGCTCGGGGTCGAGCATCGTCATCGGGTTGTAGTCCGCGGGCACCGGGACCTGCGTCTGCGCGCCCTTCTTGTCGGTCAGGAACACCGTGTCGCCGACCAGCACGTAGTCCAGTTCGAACCGGTCGGCCGAGGCTTGCACGTCGGCCTGCCCGATGGCCGTGCCGTGCGGTCCGCCGTCCTTGCTCGCCTGGCCCTTGACCTCGCGGATGTCCAGTCCCGGGATGGTCGAGCTGACGCTGAAATCGAAGCGCACGCTGCGTACGCCGTTGAGGCTGGTCTCGGCGGCGTCCACGAGTGCGCGCCCGTCGGGCAGCGGTTCCTCGGGAGCAGGTGAGCAGGCGGCGGACACTGCGAAGACCAGAGCGAGGACACCGGCGGTGCGTCGGCGGAGCATGCCCCAACGGTAGCGATCAGCGACGGGAGAACGTGCGCCGGTACGCCAGCGGCGCGACGCCGATGGCCGAGTTCAGGTGCTGCCGCAGCGACGCGGCGGACCCGAGCCCGGATTCGGCCGCCACCCGCTCGACCGGCAGATCGGTGGTCTCCAGCAGGTGCCGGGCGTGCAGGATGCGCTGCTGGTTGAGCCAGGCCCGCGGTGACTCCCCGGTCTCGGCGCGGAAGCGGCGGCTGAACGTGCGCACGCTCATCCCCGCGTGCCGCGCGAGCGTCGCCAGGTCGAGCGGCTCGCCCAGCCGCTCGAGCACCCAGGCGCGCGTGGCCGCGGTGCTGCCCTCGCTGTCGGGTAGCGGCTGCTCGATGAACTGCGACTGGCCGCCGTCGCGCCACGGCGGCACCACGCAGTAGCGGGCGACGTGGTTGGCGACCGCGCTGCCGTGGTCGGACCGCACGATGTGCAGGCACAGATCCGTTCCGGCGGCGAGCCCGGCCGAGGTCAGCACGTCGCCGTCGTCCACGAACAACACGTTCTCGTCCAGGTCGACGCCGGGGTAGAGCCGCCGGAAGTCGGCCGCGTGAGCCCAGTGCGTCGTCGCGCGGCGCCCGTCGAGGACACCGGCGGCGCCGAGCACGAACGCGCCGGTGCAGATCGACACGAGCCGCGCCGACGACGGGATCCGGGTCATCGCGGCCGCGAGTTCCGGCGACATCGTGCCGTGGCGGCGCGGACTGACGTCGCGGGTGCCCGGGATGACGACGATGTCCGCGTCATCCAGGACTTCCGGTCCGTGCTCGAAACGCGCCTCGTACCCGTAGCTGACCCGCACCGGCCGGTCGTCGACGCCGCACACGCGCACGTCGTAGACCGGTTCGCCGTCCTGACGGGCGGCGCCGAAGACGAGCGGGGTGATGTTCAGGTCGTATCCGACCACTTCGGAGACCGCGAGGACGACGACACGCTGCATGGCCGGATTCTTGCACATATTGGCTCTCCGGCCACTCGTCGAGGACTTGACGAAAGACGAGGCTGTCCCGGTGACCCGAACGCAGTCCCGCGCCCGTATCCACCCGGCCTGGTTCGTCGCCTTCGCGGCCTTCGTCGCGCTGGTCGGCGCCGCCGGTTTCCGCGCCACGCCGAGCGTGCTGATCGACCCCCTGCACGAGGAGTTCGGCTGGTCGACGACCACGATCTCGGCCGCCGTCTCGATCAACCTCCTGCTCTACGGCCTGACCGCCCCGTTCGCGGCGGCCCTGATGGAGCGGCTCGGCATGCGCAAGGTCGTGACCGGTGCGCTCGTCCTGGTCGCGGCGGGCAGCGGGCTGACGGTGTTCATGACCGCGAGCTGGCAGCTGCTGCTGTGCTGGGGAGTGCTGGTCGGGCTGGGCACCGGGTCGATGGCGCTGGCGTTCGTCGCGACCGTGACCTCGCGGTGGTTCGTCCGGCACCGGGGCCTGGTCAGTGGCATCCTCACCGCCGCGGGCGCGGCCGGGCAGCTGGTGTTCCTGCCCCTGCTCGCGGCGTTGGCGACGAACGACGGGTGGCGCACGGCGTCGCTGGTGGTGGCCTTCGCCGCGCTCGCCGTCGTGCCGATCACGTTGATCTTCCTGCGCGACCATCCGAGCGAACTCGGCCTGACCGCGTACGGCGCGACCGAGGGCGAGGAGGCCCCGACGCCGACTTCCGGTGCGGCCCGGCGTGCACTCGGGGTACTCGCCCAGGCCGCGAAGACCCGCACGTTCTGGCTGCTCGCGGCCGGATTCGCGATCTGCGGCGCGTCCACGAACGGCCTGGTCGGCACCCATTTCGTGCCCGCCGCGCACGAGCACGGCATGCCACCGACCACCGCGGCCTCGCTGCTCGCCCTGGTCGGCGTCTTCGACGTGGCCGGCACGATCGCGTCCGGATGGTTCACCGACCGGGTCAATCCGCGCATCCTGCTCGGCGCGTACTACTTCCTGCGCGGCGGTTCGCTGCTGCTGCTCCCGCACCTGTTCGCGCCGACCACCGAGCCGCCGATGTGGGCGTTCATCATCTTCTACGGCCTGGACTGGGTGGCCACGGTGCCGCCGACGGTGGCGCTGGCACGCGAGCGGTTCGGGATGTCCGGGCCGATCGTGTTCGGGTGGGTCTTCGCCGCCCACCAGGTCGGCGCGTCGATCGCCGCGGTGGGCGCCGGGGCGATCCACGACCACGCCGGAAGTTACGACCTCGCGTGGTACCTCGCCGGCGGATTGTGCGCGCTGGCGGCGGTGATGTCGCTGCTCATTCCCTCGGTGGTGTCATCCGGCGAACCACGAAACATGCCGTTAACACGTTCTGCGTAGGGTGCGGCCATGGATCGCCAGCAGGAGTTCGTGCTGCGCACGCTGGAAGAACGTGACATCCGGTTCGTCCGTCTGTGGTTCACCGACGTCTTGGGATTCCTGAAGTCGGTGGCCGTGGCACCCGCCGAGCTCGAAGGCGCGTTCAGCGACGGGATCGGGTTCGACGGGTCCGCCATCGAAGGCTTCGCGCGCGTGTACGAATCGGACATGGTCGCGAAGCCCGACCCCTCGACGTTCCAGGTGCTGCCCTGGGAGACCCCGGAGGGCGGGCACTACTCCGCGCGGATGTTCTGCGACATCGCGATGCCCGACGGATCGCCGTCGTGGGCCGACCCTCGGCACGTGTTGCGGCGTCAGCTGTCGAAGGCCGGTGAGGCCGGGTTCACCTGCTATGTCCACCCGGAGATCGAGTTCTTCCTCCTGTCCACGATGCCGGTGGACGGGACCGAACCGGAGCCCGCGGACAACGGCGGGTACTTCGACCAGGCGAGCCACGCGACCGCGACGCACTTCCGCCGCCACGCCATCGAAGCGCTCGAGGCGATGGGCATCTCGGTCGAGTTCAGCCACCACGAGGGCGCGCCGGGGCAGCAGGAGATCGACCTGCGCTACGCCGACGCCCTGACCATGGCCGACAACGTCATGACGTTCCGGTACGTGGTGAAGGAGGTCGCGCTGACCCAGGGGGTGCGCGCGAGCTTCATGCCCAAGCCGTTCACCGAGCAGCCCGGTTCGGGGATGCACACGCACGTGTCGCTGTTCGAGGGTGACCGCAACGCGTTCCACAACCCCGAGGACCCGTACGAACTGTCGGAAACGGGTAAGGCGTTCGTGGCGGGCCTGCTCCACTATGCCCGAGAGATCTCCGCGGTGACCAACCAGTGGGTGAACTCGTACAAACGGCTGATCAGCGGGGGAGAGGCCCCGACGACGGTCTCGTGGGGCCGTGCGAACCGGTCCGCTCTGGTCCGGGTGCCGAACTACTCGCCGGGCAAGGCGTCCTCGCGCCGGGTCGAGATCCGCACGCTCGATTCCGCGTGCAATCCGTACCTGGCGTATTCGGTGATCATCGCCGCCGGGTTGAAGGGCATCGAGAAGGGTTACGAGCTGCCACCGGCGGCCGAGGACAACATCTGGTCGATGAACGACGCCGAGCGCAAGGCCGCCGGCTACGAGCAGCTGCCGCAGAACCTCGGGGAGGCGCTCGCGGAGATGGAGAAGTCCGAGTTGCTCCCCGACGCACTGGGCGAGCACGTCTACGACTTCTTCCTCCGGAACAAGCGCGCGGAGTGGGACGCCTACCGGCGGGCAGTCACGCCCTACGAGCTCCGCACGCTCCTCCCGGTGCTCTGAGCAGGGGTTTCGCACTTAACGGACCCCCCTGTTTCAGGGGGGTTCCAGGGCATGTAATCTTCTCTTCGTCGCCAGGGAGACCGGGCCGACGGGGCCGAAAAGCCCCGGCGGACGGGACCAGGGTCGGGCGGGTTGACACCGCGAACCGAACCGGGTAAAGTTCTTGGTCGGCTCGCGGGTGGGTCGCCAACTACTACTACTAAACCAGTAGGGTTGCTGACGCCCTCCGTGAGCACAACAAAGCTTGAAAGAAGCGGCAGCTTCGTGTTGTTTGAGAACTCAACAGTGTATTGATGAGCTAAAAGCCAGTTGATGAGTTAGAACCCTTTGTGGGTTCCTTTGAGGCTATCATGTATAGCTGGGTTTGATTTTCTGACATTGTTGGAGAGTTTGATCCTGGCTCAGGACGAACGCTGGCGGCGTGCTTAACACATGCAAGTCGAACGCTGAAGCATCTTCGGGTGTGGATGAGTGGCGAACGGGTGAGTAACACGTGGGTAACCTGCCCTGTACTTTGGGATAAGCCCTGGAAACGGGGTCTAATACCGAATATGACTCAGTTCCGCATGGTTCTGGGTGGAAAGTTTCGGCGGTACGGGATGGGCCCGCGGCCTATCAGCTTGTTGGTGGGGTGATGGCCTACCAAGGCGACGACGGGTAGCCGGCCTGAGAGGGTGTCCGGCCACACTGGGACTGAGACACGGCCCAGACTCCTACGGGAGGCAGCAGTGGGGAATATTGCACAATGGGCGGAAGCCTGATGCAGCGACGCCGCGTGAGGGATGACGGCCTTCGGGTTGTAAACCTCTTTCGCCAGGGACGAAGCGCAAGTGACGGTACCTGGAGAAGAAGCACCGGCTAACTACGTGCCAGCAGCCGCGGTAATACGTAGGGTGCAAGCGTTGTCCGGAATTATTGGGCGTAAAGAGCTCGTAGGCGGCTTGTCGCGTCTGCTGTGAAAATCCGGGGCTTAACTCCGGACCTGCAGTGGATACGGGCAGGCTTGAGTTCGGTAGGGGAGACTGGAATTCCTGGTGTAGCGGTGAAATGCGCAGATATCAGGAGGAACACCGGTGGCGAAGGCGGGTCTCTGGGCCGATACTGACGCTGAGGAGCGAAAGCGTGGGGAGCGAACAGGATTAGATACCCTGGTAGTCCACGCTGTAAACGTTGGGCGCTAGGTGTGGGCGACTTCCACGTTGTCCGTGCCGTAGCTAACGCATTAAGCGCCCCGCCTGGGGAGTACGGCCGCAAGGCTAAAACTCAAAGGAATTGACGGGGGCCCGCACAAGCGGCGGAGCATGTGGATTAATTCGATGCAACGCGAAGAACCTTACCTGGGCTTGACATGCATTGGAAACCGGCAGAGATGTCGGCCCCCTTGTGGCCGGTGTGCAGGTGGTGCATGGCTGTCGTCAGCTCGTGTCGTGAGATGTTGGGTTAAGTCCCGCAACGAGCGCAACCCTTGTCCTGTGTTGCCAGCGCGTAATGGCGGGGACTCGCGGGAGACTGCCGGGGTCAACTCGGAGGAAGGTGGGGATGACGTCAAGTCATCATGCCCCTTATGTCCAGGGCTTCACACATGCTACAATGGCTGGTACAGAGGGCTGCGATACCGTGAGGTGGAGCGAATCCCTTAAAGCCGGTCTCAGTTCGGATCGCAGTCTGCAACTCGACTGCGTGAAGTCGGAGTCGCTAGTAATCGCAGATCAGCAACGCTGCGGTGAATACGTTCCCGGGCCTTGTACACACCGCCCGTCACGTCATGAAAGTCGGTAACACCCGAAGCCCATGGCCCAACCCCTTGTGGGAGGGAGTGGTCGAAGGTGGGACTGGCGATTGGGACGAAGTCGTAACAAGGTAGCCGTACCGGAAGGTGCGGCTGGATCACCTCCTTTCTAAGGAGCACAACACATCCACCCGCCCCTGGCGGGTGGAGTGGCTGAGTCTAGTGCCCGACTGTGGTGCTGCTCGGTTGCTCAAGGAATTGTGGACGACTGGTTTGATGCTCATCGGAAGGTGGAGGTGACTGTCTAGTACTGCCGGCAACGGCGTGGAACGGAGTCATCGAGACCGGATGGTGGGTGCTTGTTGATACGCTGTTGGGTCCTGAGGCAACACGGTGTGTTGTTTCTGGGTGTGGTGTTTGAGAATTGCAGAGTGGATGCGAGCATCTTTGTGGTCAAGTTGTTAAGGGCACATGGTGGATGTCTTGGCATCAGGAGCCGATGAAGGACGTGGGAGGCTGCGATAAGCCTCGGGGAGCTGTCAACCGAGCTGTGATCCGAGGGTGTCCGAATGGGGAAACCCAGCACCTGTTATGAGGTGTTACCCGCCGGTGAATATATAGCTGGTGTGGAGGGAACGCGGGGAAGTGAAACATCTCAGTACCCGTAGGAAGAGAAAACACTTTAGTGATTCCGTGAGTAGTGGCGAGCGAAAGCGGAGGAGGCTAAACCGTGCGCATGTGATACCTGTCAGGGGTTGTGTGTGCGGGGTTGTGGGACCTGCCTTCCAGAAGCTGACACTTCTGGCATCAGTTACTGCATGGCTAGTGGAATCACCTGGGATGGTGGACCGGAGTGGGTGAGAGTCCCGTACGCGAAAGCTGTGTTGGTGTGGTGTGGTGGTGTTCCCGAGTAGCAGCGAGCTCGTGGAATTTGCTGTGAATCTGCCGGGACCACTCGGTAAGCCTAAATACTTCCTGGTGACCGATAGCGGACGAGTACCGTGAGGGAAAGATGAAAAGTACCCCGGGAGGGGAGTGAAAGAGTACCTGAAACCGTGTGCCTACAAGCCGTCAGAGCAAACATTATGTTTTGTGATGGCGTGCCTTTTGAAGAATGAGCCTGCGAGTTAGTGCTGCGTGGCGAGGTTAACCCGTGTGGGGTAGCCGTAGCGAAAGCGAGTCTGAAGAGGGCGATGGAGTCGCGTGGTCTAGACCCGAAGCGGAGTGATCTACCCATGGCCAGGCTGAAGCGCCGGTAAGACGGTGTGGAGGGCCGAACCCACCAGGGTTGAAAACCTGGGGGATGAGTTGTGGGTAGGGGTGAAAGGCCAATCAAACTCCGTGATAGCTGGTTCTCCCCGAAATGCATTTAGGTGCAGCGTCGCATGTTTCGTGGTGGGGGTAGAGCTACTGGATGGCCTAGGGGCCTTACCGGGTTACCGAAGTCAACCAAACTCCGAATACCATCACGTGAGAGTGCGGCAGTGAGACGGCGGGGGATAAGCTTCGTCGTCGAGAGGGAAACAGCCCAGAACACCGGCTAAGGCCCCTAAGTGTGTGCTTAGTGGGAAAGGATGTGGGGTCGCCGAGACAACCAGGAGGTTGGCTTAGAAGCAGCCATCCTTGAAAGAGTGCGTAATAGCTCACTGGTCAAGTGGTCCTGCGCCGATAATGTAGCGGGGCTGAAGTACACCGCCGAAGCCGTGTCAATGACACAGATACATCCGCATCACTCTTCGGGAGTGGTGTGTAGTGGTGTTGTTGGGTAGGGGAGCGTCCTGCATCCAGGGAAGCGGCCGTGGAAGCGAGTCGTGGAGGGTGTGGGAGTGAGAATGCAGGCATGAGTAGCGAATGCAGAGTGGGAAACTCTGCCGCCGGATGACCAAGGGTTCCTGGGTCAAGTTAATCTGCCCAGGGTAAGTCGGGACCTAAGGCGAGGCCGACAGGCGTAGTCGATGGACAACGGGTTGATATTCCCGTACCCGCGTATGTTCGCCCATGACGAGGCTGGTGATACTAACCACCCGAGCTGTCGGCGGCCTTCGGGCCAAGGGCGGTGAGCGTGGAGCCTGAACCAGTAGTAGTCAAGCGATGGGGTGACGCAGGAAGGTAGCTCCGCCAGTGAGTGGTTGTACTGGTGTAAGCGTGTAGGACGAGTGGTAGGTAAATCCGTCACTCATGGAGTCTGAGACGTGATGCGTAGCCGTTGAGGCGAAGTAGGGTGATCCTCTGCTGCCGAGAAAAGCCTCTAGCGAGAACATGTGCGGCCCGTACCCCAAACCGACACAGGTGGTCAGGTAGAGAATACTAAGGCGGTCGGGTGAACTGTGGTTAAGGAACTCGGCAAAATGCCCCCGTAACTTCGGGAGAAGGGGGGCCAAAGCACTTGAAGCCCCGTGCGGGCTAGGGTGAGTTGGCCGCAGAGACCAGCGGAAAGCGACTGTTTACTAAAAACACAGGTCCATGCGAAGTCGTAAGACGAGGTATATGGACTGACGCCTGCCCGGTGCTGGAACGTTAAGAGGACCGGTTAGCTCCCTTGTGGGGCGAAGCTGAGAATTTAAGCGCCAGTAAACGGCGGTGGTAACTATAACCATCCTAAGGTAGCGAAATTCCTTGTCGGGTAAGTTCCGACCTGCACGAATGGCGTAACGACTTTCCGGCTGTCTCAACCACAGGCCCGGTGAAATTGCACTACGAGTAAAGATGCTCGTTACGCGCGGCAGGACGGAAAGACCCCGGGACCTTTACTATAGCTTGGTATTGGTTTTCGGTTCGGCTTGTGTAGGATAGGTGGGAGACTGTGAAGCTGGCACGCTAGTGTTGGTGGAGTCGTTGTTGAAATACCACTCTGGTCGGATTGGGAATCTAACTTAGGACCCTGATCGGGTTCAGGGACAGTGCCTGGTGGGTAGTTTAACTGGGGCGGTTGCCTCCCAAAGAGTAACGGAGGCGCCCAAAGGTTCCCTCAGCCTGGTTGGCAATCAGGTGTTGAGTGTAAGTGCACAAGGGAGCTTGACTGTGAGACTGACAGGTCGAGCAGGTACGAAAGTAGGGACTAGTGATCCGGCATCTCCTGGTGGAAGGGATGTCGCTCAACGGATAAAAGGTACCCCGGGGATAACAGGCTGATCTTGCCCAAGAGTCCATATCGACGGCATGGTTTGGCACCTCGATGTCGGCTCGTCGCATCCTGGGGCCGGAGTAGGTCCCAAGGGTTGGGCTGTTCGCCCATTAAAGCGGCACGCGAGCTGGGTTTAGAACGTCGTGAGACAGTTCGGTCCCTATCCGCCGCGCGCGTAGGAGACTTGAGGAAGGCTGTCCCTAGTACGAGAGGACCGGGACGGACGAACCTCTGGTATGCCAGTTGTCACGCCAGTGGCATGGCTGGTTGGCTACGTTCGGAAGGGATAACCGCTGAAGGCATCTAAGCGGGAAGCCTGTTCCTAGATGAGGTCTCCCACCCCTTTGTGGGTTAAGGCCCCCAAGAGACGATTGGGTTGATAGGCCAGACATGGACGCACAGTAATGTGTTTTTGAGTGGACTGGTACTAATAGGCCGAGGACTTGCCCACAAAGCTGCTACGCATCCGCTCTGCAACTCTGAAACACCACACCGTGGTTGTGTGGTTGTTTCATAGAGTTTCGGTGGTCATGGCGGCAGGGAAACGCCCGGTCCCATTCCGAACCCGGAAGCTAAGCCTGCCAGCGCCGATGGTACTGCACCCCCGCGGGTGTGGGAGAGTAGGACACCGCCGAACACAATCTCACACCCGAGGCCCCGGTCGAGAACCGTCACAGTTCTCCCGGGGCCTCGGGCTTTTTTTATGCCCTTATCCTGACTGAATGACGACGGCACGCCTCCTGGTCCTGCAACCCGATCCCACCGACCCGGTAGGGCCCCTCGGCGACTGGCTCACCGAGGCGGGCGCCGAACTGGACATCCGCCGACTGCCCGAAGACCCACTCCCCGCCACACTCGACGATCATCAAGGGGTGATCTGCCTGGGCGGCGGCATGGGCGCCGAGGACGACACCCAGCACCCGTGGCTCGCCGACGTCCGGGGGCTCCTCGCGACCGCCGCCCGCACCAACGTGCCTACCCTCGCGATCTGCCTCGGCGCGCAGCTCCTTGCCGTCGCCACCGGTGGACGAGTCGAAACCGGCGAGGCCGGACCCGAGGTCGGGGCGTCCCTCGTCGCCAAGAAGGACGCCGCCTGGAGCGACCCGCTCTTCGCGGACCTGCCCCTCATGCAGGACGTCATGCACTTCCACACCGACACCATCACCCGGCTCCCCGGTGGCGCCGTCCTGCTCGCCTCCGCACCCCGGTACCAGAACCAGGCGTTCCGCCTGCACCGCTGCGCCTACGCCGTCCAGTTCCACATCGAGACCACCACGCAGATCGTCCAGACCTGGGCGGACGAGGCGCCCGAGATCGCGGCCACCCGCCCGCCGAGCGCCTTCGACACCGAAACCCTCGACCGCAACCACGCCGACCTCGAGGAAACCTGGCGCCCGTTCGCGGCCAGGTTCGTGCAGCTGGCCAACGGCGCGCTCGAAGTCGCGCCGCCGCCGTCACTTCCGCTGACTTGAACGAGAACATCCCGCCCGACAACGGATACGGTGGACGCTGATGGCAGACCAGTCACGAGGGGCGGCGTCCCCAGCGCGCTATGGCTTCACCGACGACCGGGCAGAGGAACAACTTCGCGCGGCAGGTTGGTGGACCGACGCCGGACCCGATCCCGAAGCCCGGAACGTCCTCGTCGCGCTGTCCCGCAGTGCCGATCCGGACTTGGCGCTACGCAGCCTCGACCGCATCCGCGAAGCCGACGAGCAGGGCTGGCCCGAACTGGCGACAGCGCTGCGGGACAACAAGATCTTGCGGGGCAGACTCGTCGCTGTTCTGGGTACGTCGAGCGCGCTCGGCGACTTCCTCGTCGGCCACCCGGACGAGTGGAAGCGGCTCACCGCCGACCAGTGCACCGAGGCCGCCTGCTACGCCGACGCTCTACGGGACGCCGTCCGTCACGGCGAGAAGGTCCACACCGGCGCCGAGGCCGAAACGGCTTTGCGAGCCGGCTACCGGGGCCTGCTCCTGGAGATCGCGGGCACGGACCTCGGTCACCTCGTCGAGACCAGTCTCGACCGGCCCCGCTACGCCCAGGTCGCGCAACAGCTCACGCTCCTCGCCGAGGCCGCGCTCATCACCGGTCTCGAGATCGCGCGGACCGAACTCGCCCCGGACGGGCTGGGGGACACCCGGCTCTCCGTCATCGCGATGGGCAAGTGCGGCGGCCACGAACTCAACTACGTCAGCGACGTCGACGTCGTCTTCGTCGGTGAGGGCGATCTTCAGCTCGCCACCCGCCTCGCGAGCACCATGATGCGCGCCGTCGGCAAGGCGTGTTTCGAGGTCGACGCCGCGCTGCGCCCCGAGGGCAAGGCCGGAGCGCTCGTCCGCACCCTGGAGGGTCACACCGCGTACTACGAGAAGTGGGCACGGACGTGGGAATTCCAGGCACTCCTCAAGGCCCGCCCGGTCGCGGGCGACCGGGAACTCGGCGACCAGTACGCCGAAATGGTCACGTCGATGGTCTGGGCGGCCGCGGAGCGGGAGAACTTCGTCGCCGACGTCCAGCAGATGCGCCGGCGCGTCGAGGGGCACGTCCCGTCCGAGCTGGCGGAGCGGGAACTCAAACTCGGCCGCGGCGGTCTGCGTGACGTCGAGTTCGCGGTCCAGCTGCTCCAGCTCGTCCACGGCCGCGCCGATTCCCGGCTCCGCTCGGCGTCCACCGTCGAGGCGCTGGCTGCCCTCGGCGCCGGCGGCTACGTGGGACGCAGTGACGCCACCGAACTGGAGACGTCCTACGAGTTCCTGCGCACCGTCGAGCACCGGTTGCAGCTGCGCCGCCTGCGCCGCACCCACCTGTTCCCCGACGCGAACGACTCCGCCGAGCTGCGCGTGCTCGGGCGGTCGATCGGCATCCGCCCGGAGATGAGCCGCGGTGAGGGCGACATCCTCCTGGTCGAGTTCCGCCGCCATGTCCAGCGCATCCGGCGGCTGCACGAAAAGCTGTTCTACCGCCCGCTGCTGCAGTCCGTCGCGAACGTGTCCACAGAGGACCTCCGCCTGACCACGAAGCAGGCGGCGCAACGACTCGCCGCGCTCGGCTACGGGGCACCCGACGGCGCGCTGCAGCACATCCGGGCCCTCACCGCCGGGGTTTCCCGCCGCGCCTCGATCCAGAAGGCGCTGCTGCCCGTACTGCTGGACCTGCTGGCCGACACCCCCGACCCGGACGGGGGCCTGCTCGCGTACCGGAAGGTGTCCGAAGCGCTGGAGGGCACCCCGTGGTACCTGCGGGTGCTGCGCGACGAGGGCGCGGTCGTCGAGCGGCTGGCGTTGCTGCTCGGCACCTCGAAACTGGTGCCGGACCTGCTCGTGCGCGCACCGGAGGTGCTGCAGCTCCTCGGTGACCCGGCCCGGCTCGCCGGTCGCGCGCCGGCGGAGGTGGCGAAGTCGTTGCGGGCGACCGTGCGCAGGCAGCCGGGACTCAACGCCGCCGTGGCGGCCGCGCGATCGTTGCGGCGTCACGAGGTTCTGCGGGTGGCCGCGGCGGATCTGCTGGGTCTGCTGGATGTCCGCGAGGTGTGCGAGGCGCTGTCGTCGGTGTGGGTCGCCGTTCTGCAGAGTGCCCTGTCCGCGGCGATCCGCAAGCGCACCGCGGAGCTCGGCGGGGAAGCGGCGAAGCTGGCCGTCATCGGCATGGGCAGGCTCGGCGGCGCGGAACTCGGCTACGGCTCCGACGCCGACGTCCTGTTCGTCTGTGAACCGGCCGAGGGGGTGTCCGACGGCGAGGCCGTGCGGTACGCGTCGTCGGTCGCGGAGACCGTCCGCAAGATGCTCGGCGCGCCGAGCGCCGATCCGCCCCTCCAGGTCGACGCCGACCTGCGGCCCGAGGGCCGCGGCGGGCCGCTGGTACGCACGCTCGACTCCTACCGTGCCTACTACGCGCGCTGGGGCGAGGTGTGGGAGAGCCAGGCTCTGCTGCGGGCCCGGTTCATCGCCGGTGACGAGGACCTGGGGGAGCGTTTCATCGAGATGATCGATCCGATCCGCTACCCCGGCGGCGGGCTCGACGACGGCCGCGCGCGCGAGGTGCGGCGGATGAAGGCGCGGGTCGACACCGAACGGATGCCACGGGGCGCGGACCCGACGTTGCACACCAAACTGGGTCGCGGTGGTCTGGCCGACGTCGAATGGACCGTGCAACTGTTCCAGCTCCGGCACGCTTTCGAGGTCCCGGACCTGCGCACCACCTCGACGCCGCGGGCGCTCGCCGCGCTGGCCGAAGCGGGTCTGGCCGACGTCGAGGACACGGCCTCGCTCACCGAGGCGTGGCTGCTCGCGACCCGGGTGCGCAACGCCGCGATGCTGGTTCGCGGCAAGGCGGTCGACCAGGTTCCCGGTTCCGGCCGTGACCTGGCCGCGGTGGCCCGGATCCTCGGTCAGAGCGCCGACGACGATCCCGGTGAGTTCCTCGACTCCTACCGCCGCACCACCCGGCGGGCGCACGCCATCGTCGAGAGGCTCTTCTACGAAGTCTGACGTGGCGAATCTCCCACGGCGCGGGCACTCGTCGACGTGGAAGGCGGCCTTACAGTGAATCGGTGACTCAGCGCGAACCGTTCCGGGTGGAGATCAAGGTCAGGCACTACGAGCTGGACACGCTCGGCCACCTCAACCACGCCGTCTACCACTCGTACGGGGAGGTCGCCCGCATCGAGGCGATGGACCGGGCGGGTAGCGCGAAGCTCCGCGAGGAGAACGTCTCGCCGGTGCTTCTGGAGTCACACATCGTCTTCCGCCGCGAGATCCGCGCCGGTGAAACCGTCTACGTGGCCTGCGAGGCGAAGTTCGGCAGCGGCAAGACCTTCCAGATGACGAACAACATCTACAAGGCGGACGGCACCCTGTCCGCCGAGATCAGCTCCACGCTGGGTCTGATGGACCTCGAACTGCGCAAGCTGGTCGAGGACCCGCGCGGCCGCTTCGAGCGCGCCGGCGTCGACCTGTCTGTCCTCGGAGCCGAATAGCCGTTCACCCGGAAGCTTCCGCCTCGCGCAGCGCGGTGATCACGCTGCCGAGGTGACGGCGGACGGCGCGTTCCGCGCCCTCCGGGCTGCGCGCGCACAGCTCGTCGATGATGGCCAGGTGCTCGGGCAGCGACACCTGCGGACGTCCCGGGCGGAGCGCGAGCCGGAAGGCGTGCCGCACGTTGCGGGCCCGCAGGTTCACCAGCACCTCCGCGGCCACCTCCTGCGCGGCGATGTCCCGGATCCGGTCGTGCAGCGCGGTGTTGAGCTGGGAGTAGGTCATCACCTCGCCGGAGCGCACGGAGTCCTCCATGCGCCGGCCCAGCTCACGCAGCTCCGCGATCTCGGCGTCGGTGATCCGCTCGGCCGCTTTCGCCGCACACAGACCTTCGACCACCATCCGCACCTCGGTGATCGCGATGGCCTCGGCCGGTGTCACCTCGCGCACCCGCGCGCCGCGGTTCGCGATCCGCTCGACGATGCCTTGGTGGCTCAGGTCGACCAGGGCCGCGCGCACCACTCCGCGGGTGGTGCCGAACAACTCGCTCAGCTCCGCCTCGACGAGCCGCTGGCCAGGGGCGAAGTCACCGGCGACGATGGCGGTCCTGATCCGCTCGGCCACGTCGCCGGGCCCCGCCGCGCTCGTGCTGGTGCTCACGTGGGCTCCTCGGTGCCGTGTCCGGTGAGCGTAAACGCGAACGAAATTGTGCACAACATCGTTACTTGTCGGAGCATCCGGTCGGGTGACGTGGGGTTTTCCTGAGTGACCGGCGAGGATCTTGCGGATTTTTGTGATCATGATTGGCTTCACAATTGTTCACAATCGCTGTAACCTGCGTCACCATGTGCACCGGTTCCTCAGCCGCGGCCCACTCGCGCGACGCGTGATCGCCGCGGCGGCCGCGCTCGCGCTGGCCGTGACCGCGACAGCCTGCGGCGGCGGTGGCGGCACGTCGACCACCAACGCCGAGGGCGACACGGCGCTCAAGGTCGGTGTCATCTCGATCGTCGACGTGGCGCCCATCTACCTCGGAGTCAGCAAGGGGTTCTTCAAGGAGCAGCACCTCGACCTGACACTGGAGACTGCGCAGGGTGGTGCGGCGATCGTGCCCGGCGTGATGAGCGGGCAGTTCCAGTTCGGCTTCAGCAACACGACGTCGCTGCTGCTGGCCCAGTCCCAGGGCCTGCCGGTGAAGGTCGTCAGCTCCGGCAACTCCTCCACCGGCATGCAGGGCAAGGACTTCGGTGCCGTCGTCGTCAAACCCGACAGCCCGATCAGGACCGCGGCGGACCTCGCGGGCAAGAAGGTCGCGGTCAACACGTTGAAGAACATCAACACCACCACGATCAACGAGGTCGTCCGGCAGGCCGGCGGTGACCCGTCGGGGATCCAGTACGTGGAGCTGGCGTTCCCGGACATCGCCGCCGCGGTGGCCAAGGGCGACGTCGACGCGGGCCAGGTCGTGGAGCCGTTCCTGACCATCGCGACCCGGCAGGGCGATCGCCAGGTGGCGTCCAACTACGCGGGCACCGACCCGGACCTGGAGGTCGGGATGTATTTCAGCTCGCAGTCCTACATCCAGAAGAACCCGCAGGTGGTCCAGCAGTTCACCGCCGCGATGCGGACGTCCCTGACCTACGCCCAGGAACACCCGGACGAGGCGCGCGCGATCCTCGCCAGCTACACCAAGATCGCCCTGGAGGTGCAGGCCGCGATGGTCCTGCCCCGGTGGACGGCGAACATCGACGCCGACGCGGTGCAGAAGCTCGCCACCCTCGCCCAGCAGGACGGCCTGGTGACCAACGCCCCGACGTCAAGGCGCTGCTGCCTTGACGACCGACGTCGCGACATCCCGGCGCGGCGGGTTTTCGATCCGCCGCGGCCGGGACGCCGTGCTCGGTGTCACCGGGCTCGTGATCGTGGTGGCACTGCTGGAAATCCTGCCGCGCTCGGGCATCATCGACGCGCGTTTCCTCGCTCCGGCAAGCGAAATCGCCCGCGAGCTCGGGGCCGAGCTGGGGCACGGGGCGTTCTGGACATCCTTCGGGCAGACGCTGCTCGGCTGGGCGACCGGGCTCGCCCTCTCCATGGTGGCGGGCACCGTGGTCGGGGTGATCATCGGGAGCGTCCCGTTCCTGCGGTCGCTGACCGCGTCCACCATCGAGTTCCTCCGGCCCATCCCGTCGGTGGCGCTCATCCCGCTGGTGGTGCTGATCTACGGCAGCGAACCGCAGTCCGCGCTCGTGCTGGTCGTGTACGCGTCGTTCTGGCAGGTGCTCGTCCAGGTGCTGTACGGGGTCGCCGACGTCGATCCGGTCGTGCGCGACACCGCGCGCTCGTACCGGTTCTCCCGCTGGTCGATGATCCGCACGGTGATCTGGCCGACCGCCCTGCCCTACGTGGTCACGGGTTTCCGGCTGGCCGCCGCGGTCGCGTTGATCCTGGAGATCACCGCTGAGTTGATCATCGGCGTGCCCGGCCTCGGCCGCGACATCGGGGTGGCGCAGAGTTCCGGTGCGGTGCCGCTGACGTACGCGCTGGTCATCGTGGTCGGGCTGGTGGGTGTCGCGGTCAACGTGCTGGCGCGCCTCGTCGAACGGCGGGTGCTGCGCTGGCACAGTTCGGTACGGAAGGACGTCGGATGAGCCTTCGGAGCGTGGCGAAACAGATCGCCTTCGCACTGGCGCTGCCGGTCATCCTCGTGATCGTGTGGTGGTTCGCCAGTGCGGGCAGCGAAAACTACTTCTGGCCGCCCCTGACCGACATCGTCGAGGCGTTCGGCGAGACGTGGACGGCGGACAAGTGGACCGGGGACGTACTGCCCAGCCTCGGGAACCTCCTCGCCGGCTACCTCCTGGCGCTGGTCGTCGGGGTGCTGGCGGGCACGGTGATCGGGCTGTCCCGCACGGTGCGCGCGCTGTGCGAACCGGTGCTGGAGTTCTTCCGCGCGATCCCGCCGCCGGTGCTGGTCCCGATCATCGCGTTGTTCACCGGATTCACCGGCGTGGTCCCGAAAATCGTTACGATCACACTCGGCTGCCTGTGGCCGATTCTGCTCAACACCGTGGAGGGCGTACGCGGACTGGACGAGGTACTGCTCGACACCGCGCGCTCCTACCGGTTCCGCGCCCGCACCCGCCTGGTGCGCGTGGTGATGCACGGGGCGAGCCCGCAGATCGCCGCCGGCGCGCGACAGGCGCTGTCCATCGGGGTGATCCTCATGGTGATCAGCGAGCTGTTCGGCGCCAACCGCGGCCTCGGCGCGTCGATCGTGCAGTTCCAGCGGAGCTTCGCGATCCCGCAGATGTGGACGGGCATCATCCTGCTCGGCCTGCTCGGCGTGGTGCTTTCCGTCCTGTTCCGTGTCGTCGAGCACCGGGCGCTCGCGTGGTACCGCGGCCTGCGCCGGGCCGAGAAGGAGAACTGATGCCTGGTACGGACGAAGTCGCCCTCGACGTCCGCGACCTGCACAAGGTCTACCGTGGGCACGGGGACGACGTGGAAGCCGTGCGGACGCTGACCTTCCAGGTCCCGCGCGGCGAATTCCTCTGTGTGGTCGGCCCTTCCGGCGCCGGCAAGACCACGTTGCTGCGCTGCATCGCCGGCCTGCTCGACCTCACCGGCGGCCAGGTGGTCCTCGACGGCACGAAGGTGACCGGACCCCCGGAGGGGATGGCGGTGGTCTTCCAGGAGTACGGGCGCAGCCTGTTCCCGTGGATGACCGTGCGGCAGAACGTCGAACTCCCGTTGAAGGAGAAGAAGGTTCCGCGCGCCGCTCGCGCGGCGAAGGTGGACGAGGCGCTGGAGGCGGTCGGGCTCGCGGACAGCGCGGCCAAGCATCCGTGGCAGCTTTCCGGTGGCATGCAACAACGGGTCGCCATCGCACGCGCCATCGCCTACGAACCGACGGTGCTGCTGATGGACGAGCCGTTCGCCGCCGTGGACGCCCAGACCCGCGCCGAACTCGAAGACCTCGTCCGCTCCCTGTGGCACCGCCTCGGGGTGACCATCCTGTTCGTCACCCACGACATCGACGAGGCGATCTACCTCGGCCGCCGCGTGCTGGTGCTGTCCGACCGGCCCACGGTGGTACTCGAAGACGTGCCGGTCGACCTGCCCGACGAACGCGACCAGCTGTCGACGCGGTCCACCCCGAAGTTCGCCGAACTGCGCGCGCACGTGTACGAGCGCATCCAGCAGGCGAAGCAGGGGTACCGGCCCGGCGAATAACGAACGCCGACGGCGAGGGCGTTTTCCGCTCCTCGCCGCCGGCGCGCTCAGGGTTGTTACGAGATCACACGTCGTAGTACAGCGCGAACTCGTACGGGTGCGGGCGCAGCCGCAGCGGGTCGATCTCGGTCTCGCGCTTCAGCGAGATCCAGGTGTCGATGACGTCCGGGGTGAACACGCCGCCCTCGGTGAGGAAGTCGTGGTCCGCCTCCAGGTTGTCGAGCACGGTGCCCAGGTCTGCCGGGACCTGCTTGACATCCTTGGCCTCCTCCGGCGGCAGCTCGTAGAGGTCCTTGTCGATCGGCTCCGCGGGCTCGATCTTGTTCTTGATGCCGTCCAGGCCGGCCATCATCATGGCGGCGAAGGCCAGGTACGGGTTGCCGGACGAGTCCGGGCAGCGGAACTCGATGCGCTTGGCCTTCGCGTTGCTGCCGGTGATCGGGATGCGGACGCACGCCGAGCGGTTGCGCTGCGAGTACACCAGGCTGACCGGCGCCTCGTAGCCCGGTACCAGGCGGTGGTAGGAGTTCACCGTCGGGTTGGTGAAGGCCAGCAGGCTCGGCGCGTGCGCCAGGATGCCGCCGATGTAGTGGCGAGCCATGTCCGACAGGCCGGCGTAACCGGACTCGTCGTAGAACAGCGGCGCGCCGTCCTTCCACAGCGACTGGTGGCAGTGCATGCCGGAACCGTTGTCACCGAACAGCGGCTTCGGCATGAAGGTCGCGGTCTTGCCCGCGTTCCACGCGGTGTTCTTCACGATGTACTTGAACAGCTGCAGGTCATCGGCAGCGTGCAGCAGCGTGTTGAACTTGTAGTTGATTTCGGCCTGACCCGCGGTGCCCACCTCGTGGTGCGCGCGCTCGAGGGTGAAGCCGGAGCCGATCAGCGACTGGCTGATCTCGTCACGCAGGTCGGCGAAGTGGTCGACCGGCGGGACGGGGAAGTAGCCGCCCTTGAAGCGAGTCTTGTAGCCGCGGTTGCCGCCCTCTTCCTCGCGGCCGGTGTTCCACCAGCCCTCGACCGAGTCGATCTCGTGGAAGGAGCCGTTCTCGGCGGAGTTGAAGCGCACCGAGTCGAAGATGTAGAACTCGGCCTCCGCACCGAAGAACACGGTGTCCGCGACGCCCGACTCGGCGATGTACTGCTCGGCCTTGCGCGCGATGTTGCGCGGGTCGCGGCTATACGCCTCGCGGGTGAACGGGTCGTGCACGAAGAAGTTGAGGGAGAGGGTCTTCTCCTTGCGGAACGGGTCGATCCGCGCCGTCTCGGCGTCCGGCAGCAGCAGCATGTCCGATTCGTGGATCGACTGGAAGCCGCGCACCGAGGAACCGTCGAAAGCGAGGCCCTCTTCGAACGCGTCGGCGTCGAACGCCTTCGCGGGAACGGTGAAGTGCTGCATCACACCCGGCAGATCACAGAACCGAACGTCAACGAACTGCACGTTCTCATCCGCGATGAGACGCTGGATATCGTCTGGAGTAGTGGACACCCTCTGTAACTCCTTCATGTGCATTGCCGGTGGCAGTACTCTCTTCGGCTCACGCTAAGAGTGCGGTGTTGCCCGACCGTCACCCGTATGTTTCGCGGAGGTTAACGGGCGGGGCGATATCCCCCAGCAGACCAGGGCGAACGTGGTGTGCGCCACCGGCATACCCTGGTCGGGTGGCGAGATGGACCGGTGAGTGGCTGTCCGATCCCCGTCCCGGCGCGGAAGAGCCGCCGCGCTGGCGAGGGGAACGGCTCGGGCTGCCCGAGGAGGGCGGCGGATCGGTCGCCAGGGGCGGAGCGCGCCTGCTCGCGCTGGTGCTCGACCTCGTCGCCGCTTCGTTGCTGACGTCGCTGTTCATCCGTCCCGACCTGCAGGACACCGCCACGATGCAGACCTACAACCTGTGGTCGGTCGCGGTGTGGGCGGTCATCACGGTCATTCCGGTGTCGTTCTTCGGATTCACCCTCGGAATGGCGGCGGTGGGAATCCGCGTTGCCCGGCTGGACGGCGCGCAGATGGTCGGTGTGCCACGGGCCATCGTGCGGGGCGCGCTCACGTTCGTGATCATTCCGGCGGTGATCCGCAATGCCGACGGCCGCAGCTGGCTCGACCGGGCCACCGGAACCGTGGTCATCCGAACCCGCTGAGTGCACAAAAAATGGCCCCGACCACGCGGTCGGGGCCATTTCCGTGTCCGGTCAGCGGCGCTTCATGACACGCTGCACACTGCGCATCTTCGCGCCCTGGGGCATCGGGCCCTTCGGCAGCGCCGCGCCACCACGGTTGCCGAGCGCCGCGAGCTTGGCCTCCAGCGCGTCGACCTGCGGCGGGCGGAGGTTGCGCGGCAGCTTCATCATGTGGTTCGAGAGGCGGCGCAGCGGGACCTGGCCCTCCTCGTTGCCGACCACGACCTCGTAGATCGGCGTGTCGCCCACCAGGCGGGCCACCCGCTTCTTCTCCTGCGTGATCAGGTTCTTCACCCGGTGCGGCGCGCCCTCACCGACGAGCACCACGCCAGGGCCGCCGAGTACCCGGTGCACGGCGTCGAGCTGCGTGGTCGCGGCCACCGTCTGGGTCACCTTCCAGCGCCCGCGCAGGTTGTCCAGCGCCCAGCCCGCGGCTCCGGGCTGCCCGTCGGCCTTCGCGAACACATTGCGCTGCACCCGGCGGCCGAAGATGATCACCGCGGCGAGCGCGCCGAGGACGATGCCCAGCGGCAGCAGAACCCACAGCATGCCCAGCAGTAGCCCGATCACGACGAACACGCCTGCCACGACCAGGAACGCGCCGATCATCCAGGGCAGCAGCGCCTTGTCGTCGCGGCGCTGCATCTTGAACGCTTCCCAGATCTGACCGCGCCGGGCCTTGCCCGCGGCGCGCCGTTCCGCCTTGGCCTGCTTGGCAGCCTCTTTGTCCTGCTTTCCCGCCATATGAACCAGGATACGGCCGGGCAGGGCGGCGCGATCCTGTCGGTCCCCTCTGCGAGGATGCCGGGGTGGCTAGCGCACCTGTGACCAAGTCCCCGACGGGCCTGTTGGACGGGCTGGACCCCGAGCAGCGTGCCGCCGCAGCAGCCCCGCGCGGTCCGGTCTGCGTCCTCGCCGGTGCCGGCACCGGCAAGACCCGCACAATCACCCACCGCATCGCGCACCTGATCGCGTCCGGGCACGTTTCCGCAGGTCAGGTGCTGGCAGTCACGTTCACCGCGCGCGCGGCGGGTGAGATGCGGACGCGGCTGCGGTCGCTGGGGGTCGACGGTGCACAGGCACTCACGTTCCACGCGGCCGCGCGCCGCCAGCTGCGGTACTTCTGGCCACGGGTGGTGGGCGACCGGATGTGGGACCTGCTGGACCGCAAGCTGCGGCTGGTCGCCCAGGCGGCGCAGCGCTCGCGCGTCACCAGCGACACCGACATCCTCCGGGACCTGGCGAGCGAGATCGAATGGGCGAAGGCATCGCTGATCAGCCCCGACGACTACCCGGCGCAGACGGCCCGCCTGCAGCGGGACACGCCGATGCAGGCGGCACAGGTGGCCGAGGTGTACCGCCAGTACGAAGAGGTCAAGAACGCGGCGCGGATGCTCGACTTCGACGACCTCCTGCTGCACACCACCGCGGCGCTGGAGGACAACGCGGACGTGGCGCGCGAGTTCCGCGACCGGTACCGGTGTTTCGTGGTCGACGAGTACCAGGACGTCACCCCGCTGCAGCAGCGCCTGCTCGACGCGTGGCTCGGCGGGCGGGACGACATCACCGTGGTCGGCGACGCGAACCAGACCATCTATTCGTTCGGCGGGGCGTCGCCGCGGCCGCTGCTGGACTTCACCCGGCGGTTCCCGGAGGCCACGGTCGTCCGGCTGGAGCGCGACTATCGCTCGACGCCGCAGGTCGTGGAGCTGGCGAACAAGGTGATCGGCGCGGCGCGTGGACGTCCGGCGGGATCACGGCTGAAGCTGACCGGGCAGCGGCCGTCCGGTCCGCAGCCGCGGTTCGGGGAGTTCGAGGACGAGCCGACGGAGGCCGGCGCGGTCGCGGGGCGCGTGCGGCAGCTGCTCGACTCCGGGGTTCCGGCGAGCGAGATCGCGGTCCTCTACCGGATCAACGCCCAGTCGGAGGTCTTCGAGCAGGCGCTGACCGATCTCGAAGTGCCCTACCTCGTGCGCGGCGGCGAGCGGTTCTTCGAGCGGCGGGAAATCCGGCAGGCGGTGATGGCGCTGCGCACGGCGGCGGGTGATCCGCCGTCGTCCGATCTGGTGACGACGGTCCGGTCGGTGCTGGCGCGGGTCGGGCTGACCGAGCAGCCGCCGTCGGGCGGCGCGGCGAGGGAGCGGTGGGACGCGCTGCTGGCGCTGGTCGAGCTGGCCGAGGAGCTGGCGTCGAGTGTCGAGGGCGCGTCGATCGGCCGGTATGTCGCGGAGCTGGAGCAGCGCGCGGCGGCACAGCACCCGCCGACGGTCGAGGGCGTCACGCTGGCGTCGCTGCACGCGGCGAAGGGCTTGGAGTGGGACGCGGTGTTCCTCGTCGGGCTGGCGGAGGGCACGATGCCGATCCAGCACGCGGACGGGGACGAGGCCGCGATCGAGGAGGAGCGGCGGCTGTTCTACGTCGGAGTGACGCGGGCGCGGGAGCACCTGTGGTTGTCGTGGTCGCTGTCGCGGCACCCTGGTGGGCGGCGGCACCGGCGGCGGAGCCGGTTCCTGTACGGGCTGATCCCGGAGGAGCACCCGGCGGCGCGGGTGCCGCGACGTCAGCAGGCCACCCGGACGAAGCCGTGTTGCCGGATGTGTGGTGAGCAGCTGGCGAACACGCTGGAGGTCAAGCTCGGGCGGTGCGCGCGGTGCCCGTCCGATCTGGACGAGGGTCTGCTGGACCGGTTGAAGGAGTGGCGTGCCGGGCGGGCGCGGGAGCTGCGGGTGCCGCCGTTCGTGGTGTTCACGGACGCGACGTTGGTGGCGATCGCCGAGCAGCGGCCGGACGATGAGCGCGGGCTGGTGGCGATTTCGGGTATCGGGCCGACGAAGGTGCAGCGGTTCGGGGACGACGTGCTGGCGGTCGTCCGCGGCGAGCACGGTTGACCGCGCCGGAGGGCGGCTTCGCGCGGCGGAACCGCTGCATGGGGACGATCTTCGTCGCTGGGGAAAGTTCTGCGAAAAATGAGTTGCACGGCGCTGGGCAGGGCGAATAGCCTGCAGGAGCGGGTGAGAAGTGCCCGCGAGCGCAAGGCCTCATCGCCCGCCGGCGATGAGCGAAGGTCGAGAGAGGAGGTGCTGGAACGTGAACATTTCGACGACGGTCACGAACCCCGGCACCGCTCTGCCCTTCGCCCGCTCGGCGATGGCGCGCGCGAATGGCTGGGGTGCCGTGCTGGTCGGCACCGAACTGCCGATTCTCGCCCGGCTGCGTGACCGTGTTCAGGGGACCGGTGTGTCCGCCGTCAAGCCGGCGTACTTCCCGGCCGTCAAGCAGCAGACCCGACTCCATGTTCCGCAGGCTCCTCCGGAGCTCAGACTCTGACCACAAGTCAGAGCAAGGTCTCACGAGGGCCGCGGAACCGAGTTTCGGATCCGCGGCCCTCGTGTTTTTGTACCCACCTCACAACCGAAGAACCGTTACTACACAAAGGAGAACGGGAATGTCATCGGCAACCGCCTTCGCGTCAGAGAAGGCGTTACCCGACGCACTCGCCGCCCTCTCGGGATCCGGGATCGGTGAGCTTTTCGATGCCGTGGCCTCGCCGGAGGCGGACCTGCCCTGCAGGTCGGGCGACGCCGACCTGTGGTTCGCGGAGTCACCGGCGGATCTGGAACTGGCCAAAAGCCGGTGCGCCGACTGCCCGATCCGGAGTGCGTGCCTGTCCGGCGCGCTCGCCCGGCGGGAGCCCTGGGGGGTTTGGGGAGGCGAGATCTTCGAGCGCGGTGCCGTGGTCGCGCGGAAGCGCCCGCGGGGACGCCCTCGTAAGAACCCGGTGGAAACGCCCGTCGCGGACAAGCGCCTCGAGCGCCGCAACCGCACTGACCAGCAGAGTGCAGCCGCATGAGTACTGAAGCCCCTTTCGTCCCGGTGAGCTGGACGAAGCATCCGAGCACGCCGCGTCCCCGCGCCGGGGTCGCGCCCATGACCAAGGAGACCATCCGAATGTTGCTCAACGAAGAACTGGCGAGAGCCCGAATACAATCTCTGCACGACGACGTCCGCCCGCGGCTGCCGCGCGGCAACCCCAGGGCGGCCCGCCGTTGGGACCGAATCGCCCGATGGGCCTCCCAACGCGCCGGACGTCACCGCCCCTGACCGGTCGCCGGGTGCCGCCTGGTGTCGTCTGGCGTGATCACCGTGCCTGTTCGATGGTCACAGCCGGGCGGCGCCGGGCGCGCCTGGCTGTCGGCTCGACGATCACCGGCCTGAACTGGCGCCAGGGGCCGACCGGTGGTTGCCCGTAGTGCAGGACCCGACCGCCGTCATACCCGACCGATCGCCGGCTGACGCTGGCGATCGGTCGTGATCGCGGGAAGCCAAGTTGCGTCACCCTCGCCGGCTACCCCCTCTTCGAGCCACGTTCGCGAAACGAGGCCCGCTCCGAAATGAGGCGCGCTGCCGCCGCACCGAGAGCTGACTGGTCGGGCACGTGAGCCCGTGCTGACGTTGCCGCAGTGCCGCGTTGCCCCAGTGCCGCGTTGCCGCGGTGCTGCGTTGCCGTATTGCCGCGTTGACCGTGTTGCCGCGGTGCTGCGTTGCCGCGTTGCCCGCGCTGCCACGTTGCCCGCGTTGCCACGTTTGCCCGCGCGGCCGCGCTCCTGTTTACGGCCACGCTGGCGGCGTGGCTGGGCCGCCGCACCGCTCTCCGGCCGCGGTCGGTCCGCAAGCGATTGCACGTGCGGCAGCGCAGCCTGAACGCTCCTGCCCCCACCAAGCGGCTCCGCTGTTGCTCAAACAGGCGCGTCCTCAGCGATTCGGGCCGGCGTCGAGTGGCGGCTGCTCATCGCGGAAGCTTCGGCGTGTTTTCACCTCCGGTGTTTGAATGGCGGGTATGGCCGCGCACACGCATGACGACATCGACTGGGCCGGGCGGATCACGGCCCTGCGCCGCGCCGACGAGTTGCACGCGCCGATCCACGAGGAGATCGCCGCACGGCTGGTCGAGCAGCTCGGCCCAACGCCGGTCATCGTCGATGCGGGTAGTGGAGCCGGCGGGATGAGCGCCGCGTTCGCCGTCGCGCTCGCGCGCCATGGTGGTGGGCAACTCGTGCTGGTCGACGCCGTACCGGAGCTGCTCGATGTCGCCTGCACCGCTGCGCGGGTCGCGATCGAGCAGGCTCCCGCCGCCGAGGCGACCGGTCCCCCTGCGGAGGCGGTCTCTGCGCTCTCGGACTCGCCGGGCGTCTCGGTCGCACCCTCGGCGTCGGTCTCGCTCGGCACGGAGCAGGCCGAGGTCGAGCAGGCGCGCGCGGAGATCGACGGCGCCGCCGCAGCCGCGACTGTCGGACGCGGGCACCCCGGACCAGGCGCCGCGCCCACAGCACTGGCGACGGTCGAGATCGACAGCGTGCTAGCGGATGTCGCATCCGTGGCACTCGATCAAGTCGTGCCGCGCGCGGATCTCGTGTGGGCCGCTTCGATGGTGCATCACCTCCCTGATCAGCAAGCCGGCGTCGCCGGTCTCGTCAGCGCCCTCAAACCGGGCGGCATGCTCGCCCTGGTCGAGGGGAGCCCGCCCACTCACTGCCTGCCCTGGGACCTGGGCGTCGGCACCCCGGGGCTCGAACGCCGCCTGCTCGCGGCTCGGGATCACTGGTTCGGACAGATGCGCGCTGGGATGGCAGATGCCGTCCGAATGCCCTATGGCTGGAACCTGGCGCTCGGTAAGGCGGGGCTGGAGCGGACCGCGTCCTTCAGTCGCCTTGTCGACTTCCCTGCGCCACTGGATGCGGCCGTCCGCGACTACGTCGTCCAGCACATCGCCTGGTTGGGCTCGACCGTCGACGAACTAGTCACGCAGGAGGATCGGGACGCCCTGCGTGTCCTGCTCGATCCCGTGGATCCGGCGTACCTCGGCCTTCGGGACGATGTCTACGTGCTCGGTGCGCGGACCGTCCACCTCGGATTTCTCCCGTGACCGAGCCCGTCGTGTGCTCTCGGTGTGGGGCGCACCGAAAGTCGGACGAAGATCCGGTCGTGGCCTTGGCGTGGGTCAGCGAGCGTGAGGGGGGCGCTCTTCGCTGGCTGTGTCCTCGCTGCGCCCGCGAGCACGTCCGTGACATCGAAGGCAAACTGCCGACCGAGTACTGGTGATCGTCGTTCATGCAGCCACCTCCGTAAGCGCCTGTACTTTCGGCCGACGTCGGCGAGCCGCGGCCGCGAAGGCACTGGTGAGTTCGCGCGCGACGCTGTCCGCGTCACCTCGCAATCGGCTCGGCGTGGTGCGGACCAACGTCACCCCGGCGCCGGTGAGTGGCAGGTGATTCACGACAGGGCTGTCCGATCGCGCGGTCATCGGATCGAGGATCCAGCCGAACGCCACTTCGTCCCACCACGCGTCGACCACTCCGAGTCGCCTTCCTCGCGAATCGCAAACGGTCACGTTCCACAACGGCGGCGGCAGCGGTACACCGCCGAGCAGCTCCCGCGCCACACCCTGCTGGTAGGTGTCCCGAAGAGAACCGAGGCTCCGCAACGTCTGCCGAACTGCCGAGGTGCCGCGTTGGTTGCCGGCGTCGAGCTCGTCGCGCAACTGCTCAGCGGTGCACAGTCCGTAGTAGACCGGCAGGGTGAGCAGCCGGCGCAACCTGTCCGGATCCCTCTCGTGCCGTGCGATGTCGATGGTGGCGCGAGCCGGTGGGGCGAAGGGAATTTCGTCGACGACGACCGGAGGGGGAACCCGCGATGTGCGTTCGAGCCAGGTGAACTCGTGTGAGGCGATGCGTCGTCCCACAGGGATCAGTACGTGCACGCGCCGGGACGGGGACAGCGGTATTCCCTGTGCCTGCAGGGCGTCCGTTCCGCTGACAACCGCGCCGTCGCCCGCATGGTAGACGGCCGCACGCAATTGCTGGTCCCGGCTGGGTTCCCGGTTGCTCAGCAGGATCACGCCGGGCAGGAGCCTGCGCCACGGGCCGCCCGGGCGGCATCGGGAGGAGATGACGTGCTGGCTGAGTCCCGCTCTGCGCAGCCGGATGCTGGTGGTGACCCCGTCCTCGTGGGCGCGGTCTCGCGTCGTGGTGGCGTCGATGGTTTCGGTCATGGTTCCACTGTGGAACCGGAGGGCCGATGGGGGAAGGTGTGACCGGCAACTGTGGACAACTTGGTGGTGCGAATGGCGATCTCGTGTCGTTTGCGGCGAAATTGTGGATAACTGGGCCGGTTGACGTCTCCCGTGAACCCGGAAGTCGCAGGTTTGCGGCACTCTGGAGATCGGACGAGGCCGGGGCGCGACGGGCAATGACGAGGAGATGAGGGAGTGACGGGGATGTTGTGACGGCGGAAGGTGTCAACTGGCGGATCGCACGACGAGCGCTGGGTAGCGCGAGCGCCGATGCCGGTGTCGGGTCAGGATCCTGGGGCGGGATGCTGGCCGTTCGGCCGGAATCAGGTGCCTGGCGAGACGTCCTCGCGGCTGACCGGGACTCGCGTGTGTGGCCGGGCGTGGATCAACCCGGCTGTCCGCGGGGTGCCGGATGCTCGGAGACGCGGCGATGGGCCAGAAGAAGACAGGACGAAAGGGGGTATCGAGTCAGTCGGCAAAACCCGGCTGCCACCGTTCCACGATCGCACGCACGGGGAACTCCGCGTCGAGCTGGCAGAGGATGCCGGTGGAACCCGCCGTCACGCGGTGGATCAGCAGGTATTCCGGAGGAAGGTTGAGGGACCGGCCCGTGCGGAAGTCCCGGCCGCGCGTGTCACCGACTCGCATCGCCTGACGCTGCATCCAGCGGCGTGTGAAGTGGAAGCGTTCGGTGGCCAGCGGCTCCGTGAACGGGGCCAGGTACGAGAGAACGTCCTCGGCGCTGAGTTCCGTTCCGGGACGGATGAACCCGGACGAGCGCAGCAGATCCATGAGGTCGTCCGAGCGCCGGTTTAGGGCGAGGCGTGTCATCTCGCCGAGTTGGCGGGGGATGCCGTGGGGCAGGCGGGCTACCGCGCCGAAGTCGATGACGGCGAGGCGCCCGTCGTCGAGCAGCATGAAGTTGCCGGGGTGCGGGTCGGAGTGCAGGAGCTTCGCCCGGGCCGGTGACGAGAAGTGGAACTCGGCCAGGCGGGCGCCGACGTGGTTGCGGGTTTCGGCGTCCGCGCCGGCGATGACCTTTGCCAGGGGAGTGCCGGTCACCCACTCCGTCACGAGGACCTTGGGCGCGCTCGCGACGACCTTCGGCACCAGGACGTGGTCGTCGCCGTCGAAGGCCCTCGCGAACTCGCGCTGGCTGTCGGCCTCGCCGCGGTAGTCCAGCTCCTCGTCCATCCGCGCGGACAGTTCGGCGAGGAGCGGCTTGACCTCGGTCCCCGGCACCAGTGCCTGAAACAGCCTGCTGAAGCGCTGCAACTGCCGCAGATCGCTGCGCAGTGCCTCATCCGCCCCCGGGTACTGGACCTTGACCGCGACCTCGCGGCCGTCGTGCCACACCGCGCGGTGCACTTGGCCGATGCTTGCCGCGGCCGTGGGCGCCTCGTCGAACTGGAGAAAACGCTTCTCCCACGACCGGCCCAGCTGTTCGGCCAGCACGCGCCGGGTCTGCTTCGCCGGCATCGGCGGCGCCGCGGCCTGCAGCCGCGTCAAGGCGTCCCGGTACGGGGCCGCCATCTCGTCCGGCACTGCCGCCTCGAACACGCTCAAGGTCTGGCCGAACTTCATCGCGCCGCCCTTGAGCGTGCCCAGCACCTCGAACAGCTGCTCGGCAGCCTTCGCCGACAGGTTCGCGTTGACCTCTTCCGCGTTCTGACCGGTCAGCCGCCGCCCCCAGCCGCCCACCGCGCGGCCGGCGATGCCGAGCGGCAGGCTCGCCAGCTTGGCGGCGCGGGCGGCGGTGCGGCGGGGGATCCCGGGATCGGCACGGTCGTCGGTCTCTTCGGGAAAGTCGGTCACTCCTGCGATTGTGCCTTGCCGACCGCGCCTTCCGCAGCCGTCCGCGGAGCCACGCCCCTGACCAGCGGCTCCGGGCGGGCGCCGCAGGAACAGGACGGGTGCGGCGGCCACGGACGGTGGTAGATCGTGCATTCGTACGGATCGATTTCGAGCGTCGTGTTCCAGCCCGGCGGGATCCCGTCGGCGCGACCCAGCGCCCGAAGCACCTGCCCGGTCGCCAGGGCCGCGGTGGCCTGCACGCTCACCAGGTCGGCAGGCTGGCTGCGCCCGGCCAGCTGGCCGGCCACCGTCGGCCAGCGCTCGTCCATCGAGCGCCGGATCAGGTCGGCGCAGCCCAGGCAGCTGCTCCGGCCCGGATAGACGAGCGGGCCCACGATGCCGATGCCCTCCCGGACGCGGACGGCCAGGTGCGGAATCTTCTCCTGCATCAGCTGCCGAACCAGCTCAGGGGCCGGAACGACCGCGTCCGCGAGGACGGCGAGCTCCGGGTTCCGCCCGTCGCGCAGCCTGCGCGTCACCGTCGCCGAATTCGCCCGTCGGATGGCGTCGGCCGCGGCGGCGGTCCGCGACCGGCCGATGTCCGTGTCCGTGTAGCCGCTACCGGTGTCGTGGTCGGCGACCTTGCCCGCGGCCTCGACGCGGACGTGTCCCACACCGGCCGCGGCGAGCTGCACCGCCATGGCCACCGTCACCCGCCCCGACCCGTACAGCACGATCGCGCTGTGGCGGCGACGCGCGACGGTTTCGCCGTGGCTCTGCCTCGCCGACAGCGACCAGAGACCGGCTTCGTTGGCGATGCGGTTGTACGCGGCAGGCGCCCACGCCTCTTCCACCAGACCGAGGTGGGTCAACTGGGTGAGCAGATCGCGGAGGAGCTCGACGTGTTCGCTCTCGGCGAGAGCGAACAGGCTCTCCAGGCGCAGGCTCCCGTCCAGGCGATGCAGGACCCGGACCACGTCCGGCGGCAAGTCCCGGGCCATCATCGCGTGGCGTGGGTCGACCCCGATCTGGATCTCGCCCGGACCGCGGTCGAAGATCTCGAGCCCTGGCCGGAGCCAGGGCCGTTCGGGCAGGAAGACCGGGCGCGGTGTGATCGCTGTGTTCGTCATGGCGCACAGAGTGACGGAAGGTGGCTAAGAATCCGCTAACCGCAACCCCGAGTTATCCACAGGTGCGTGGACATGTGGACAACTCGGGCGATCTCGAAGCCGACTCTCCCGACTTGTCGGTGCCTGGCCTTACCGTGGACGGGTGGCGAACGCACGGGTGCCCTCTCTGAGGAACCGGGACAACACCGGGCAGTCATCGAACCCGCAGCTCAAGGTCGAAGTACGGCGTAGTGCACGACGAAGGCGGACGGTCAGCGCGTACCGGGACGGCGACACCCTCGTGGTGCTCATCCCGGCGAGCATGAGCCGAGCCGAGGAGAAACACTGGGTGGCAGAAATGGAGCGCAAGCTCCAGCGCACGGAGACCAAACGGGCGTCTCCGGCGCGCGAATCGGATGCTGCGCTGCTCGCGCGCTGCGCGCAACTGTCCGCGCGGTATCTGGACGGGCAGGCGCTGCCGGCGAGTGTCCGCTGGGTCCCGCCGATGCGGACCAGGTGGGCGTCCTGCACGCCGGTCGACCGGACGATCCGGGTGAGTGACCGGTTGCAGAACGTGCCCGCATGGGTGTTGGACTACGTGCTGGTGCACGAGCTGGCACACTTGCGGGTCGCAGCGCACAACGCGGAGTTCTGGGAGCTGGTCCGGCGGTATCCGAAGACCGAGCGGGCCATCGGTTACCTCGAGGGCCTGTCCGCGGCTGCCGGATGGGGGATCAGCGAGCTGGACGAAGATTGAGCAGTCCGGTCGAGCCGGGGGCCGTGCCCGTTGGGTGTGGTCCCCGGTTGCGTCCGGGCCGGGTCGGCAGCGGCGCGAGACCCGATGCGCCGGCCTCGACGCGGCACCCGCCTTTGGGTGGGCGGACGTGCTGGATCGGGTCGGGGAAGGGGACGGGCCCGGATCCGGGCGCCTTGTCAGAACTCGACCGACATCGGGTACGGGCCGGTCCGGGCCCCTGCCGGAACCCGGTCCGGCGCCAGCCGGGCGCCTGCTGGACCGACCGGCGCCGGACGCTTGCCGGAGCCGGCAAGCGTCGGTTGTGTGGCGCGGTGCCGAGCGGCCGCCGCATCCGGCTGTCGCCGAAGACCCTGTTGGCGTTAACCGCCTGCCGGAACCCCGACCGGGGCCGAACGCCTACCGACACCCACCGACACCTGAACATGCACCCCGCACGGGCGCCGGTCCAGGTGCGGCATCGACCAGGAGTCGCCTACTCCTTCGCGTCGCCGTCCTCGGGCTTGTCCTCGCGGTCGGCCTTGGCCTCGGCGTCCGTGCGTTCCAGCTCGGCGAGCGGGTCCAGGCCGTCCAGCTCCCCGGGCTTGCCGAGGCGGTCGGAGAACTCCATCGGGTCGTCGAGGTCCGCGGCGGAGGGCATCAGGTCCGGATGGGACCACAGGCCGTCCCTTTTGTCGACACCGTGCTGGTCGCCCACGAGTTTCCACAGGGCGGACGCCGCGCGCATCCGGCGGGGGCGCAGTTCCAGCCCGACCAGCGTGGCGAACGTCTGTTCGGCCGGGCCGCCCGTCGCGCGGCGGCGGCGGAGCGTTTCGCGCAGGGCGTCGGCGCCGGGGAGCCTGTCGCCGACCGCCTCGGCGACCACCACGTCCACCCAGCCCTCCACCAGGGCGAGCAACGTCTCCAGACGGTTGAGCGCCGCCTGCTGTTCGGGCGTCGTCTGGGGCTCGAGCAGGCCCGACGACAGCGCCTCTTCGATGCTCGCCGGGTTGGACGGGTCCACCTGGCCCGCCAGTTGCTCCAGCGCCGACGTGTCGACCTTGATGCCGTGCGCGAACTCCTCGACCGTCGCCAGCAGCCGCTGCCGCAGCCACGGCACGTGCGAGAACAACCGCTGGTGCGCGGCCTCCCGCGCGGCCAGGAACACCAGGACCTCGCTGCTGGGCAGCTCCAAGCCCTCGGTGAACTTCTCGACGTTCGCGGGCAGCAGCGCCGACGTGCCCTCCGGGCCCAGCGGCAAACCGACCTCCGTCGAGGTCAGCACCTCGGCCGCCAGCTGCGCCAGCGCGTTGCCCAGCTGGGAGCCGAAGGCCATGCCGCCCATCTGGCCGACCATCGACAACAGCGGCCCGGCCGCCTGCTTCGCCTCCGCCGGGAGCGCCTCGACCCACGCGCCGGACACCTGGTGGGCCACCGGATCACACAGCCGCTGCCAGGTCGGCAGCGTCTTCTGCACCCAGTCGCGCGGAGACCACGCCGTCGTGACGCTCGCGCCGGCGGGCAGGATCGTCGCCGCGTCGAGCCACAGCTCGGCGAGGTGGCCGGCGTCGCGCACGGCGCTGTCCGAGTCGCCACTCGCGGCGAACCCGATCTGCCCGCCGCCACCACTGCCCAGCTTCTGCAGCGCGATCTGCTTGGCGAGGTCGTAGTTCACCGGCCCGGACGAGCTGCCCGCCTGGCTCATCATCTGCCCGAGCTGGCTGAGCATCTGGCCCAGCTGGTTGAACGCCTCGGCACCGGACGGCTGGCCGCCTTCCGACGGCCCGTTGTCGCCGGATTTGTCGGGATCCGGGGGCCCGAAGCCGAACGGGGGATTGCTCATATCACCACCGTACGCGGACCGGGCTGCCGTGACCGCGCCAGAGGTGTCCGATTTCGCTCGACGCGATCATGGCCTGGTGATCGGTGGCACGGGCCGGTCACCGTACGCTGTGGGCCGTGAGCGAGTCCCGCGACGAAAGCACTGCTCCCGGCGCCGCGACGGGCACCAAGCCCGATGGCGCCGACCAGGACCGCAACGGTCACCGCGCGACACGGCAGCCTCCGCGCGTCCGCATGAGCCGGCGCGGCTGGACCGTGGTGGTCAGCGGTGTCCTCATCGTGGTCTTCGGGCTCATCGGCGCGTTCGTCCGGGTGCCCTACGTCGCGATCGGGCCCGGTCCCACCTACGACACCCTGGGCCAGGTCGACGGCGCCCAGGTGGTCGAGATCGACGGCCAGCAGACCTACCCGACCGCGGGCGAGCTGCGGATGACCACGGTCTCCCTCAACGACGAGATCAGCCTTTTCGGCGCGCTCGGGCTGTGGGTCAGCGGCCGCTACGCGCTCGCGCCCCGCGAGGAGTACTTCCGTCCCGGTGAGAGCGACGAGCAGGTCCAGCAGGAGAACGTCCAGCAGTTCCAGGACTCGCAGAGCAACGCCGAGGTCGCCGCGCTGCGTCACCTCGGCTTCCCGATCAAGGTGCTCGCCCAGACGATCGTCGAGGACACGCCGGCCAGCAAGGTTCTCGCCGCGGGCGACCGGCTGCTCAACGTCAACGGCCGCACGATCACCAACGAGGACGACGTCACCGCCGCGGTCGCCGACACGACCCCCGGCCAGACCGTGCCGATCACCTTCCAGCACGGCACCGACCCGGCCCGCACCGAGCAGATCACCCTCGCCGCCAACCCGGACCCGGACAAGAAGAACGGGTTCATGGGCCTGCAGCCGATCGACCGCGCGGACGTGCCCTTCGAGGTGAAGATCTCCCTGCAGGACGTCGGCGGCCCCTCCGCGGGGCTGATGTTCGCGCTGGCGATCGTCGACCGGCTCACTCCTGGCGAGATGGTGGCCGGCGAGCACGTCGCGGGCACCGGGGAGATCACCGAGAAGGGCGTGGTCGGCCCGATCGGCGGCATCTCGTTCAAGGTCGTCGCCGCCCGCGAGGCCGGCGCCACCGTGTTCCTCACGCCGGAGGCGAACTGCGCCGAGGCGTCGGCCGCGGCCCCGGACGGGCTCCAGCTGGTCAAGGTGACCGACCTGAACAGCGCCCTGTCCGCGCTGGACGCGCTCAAGGCCGGGCAGCCGACCCCGTCCTGCTGACGCCGAGCGCGGAACTCGGGCGCGGGAGGGTGGGACTCGCCGACGGGAGCGGGGGACTCGCGGGTTACGGGGTCAGGGTGGCGCGCAGGGCCTCGACCAGGTTCGGCGCCAGGTCCGGGTGCTCGACGATCTCGTCGGCGGGCTCGGCGTCCTCGGTCTGGGTGTAGCCGCGCAGCCGCATGACGCACGCGGCGGGGCCGTCCCGCAGCACGGCGGCGACCAGCCGGGCCTCCGTGCGATCGGGGTGGTCCGCGGCCGCCTGGCGCAGCCGCGCCACGTCGCCGGCCTCGGACTCGGGCAGCTCGGACTCCGCGCTCGGCGGCAGGATGATGATCTCCTGGGCCAGCGCGCAGCCGATGACCGCGTCCGGCCAGGCGATCCGCCCCAGCGCCTCCGCCAGATCGCTCTCCGGCAGCGGCTCCTGCGCCACCGGCGTCAGCGCGCTCGACGGATCGAGCTGCCCGGCCAGCTCGGGCTGCTCGCGCAGCAGCGCCTCGGTCGGGACCAGCGCGAACAGCTGGGGCTGCTGGTCCCACCCGGCGGCGGCCACGAACTCCTCGACCTCGCGGGCGAGCGCGGCGATCGCCGGACCAGCGGCGGGGTTGACTTCCGATGCCATCTCCTCATCGTGTCAGGTGCCCGCCGGGCATGTCCGATTCGGGCCGGTCGGGGAACCCGGAGCGGCCCTCCTAGAGTTAGGGGTTCAGGGGGTGGCGTGCATGACCGCCCCCTCGCCAGCGGACCACGACAACAGGAGCGTGCGCAGTGGCCAGTCGGCCCCCAGTGAGCCTGCCGAAGCTGTCCAAACGCAGCCGGATACTGCTGATCATCGCCGCGGTGGTCGTGCTGGCTCTGCTGCTCGGGGCGCGGCTTCTGGACACCTACGTCGACTGGCTGTGGTTCGGCGAGGTCGCCGCACGCCAGGTCTTCAACACGATGGTGCTGACCCGTGTCGTGTTGTTCTTCGCGATCGGCCTGCTCGTCGGCGGGTCGCTCGCGCTGAGCCTGTGGATCGCCTACCGGACGCGGCCGGTGTTCGTCCCGGTCTCCGGCGCCGACGATCCGCTGGCGCGCTACCGCTCGGCGGTGGTCGGCCGGATCCGGCTGATCGGCATCGGCATCCCGGTGGTCACCGGCCTCATCGCGGGCGCCACCGGCGAGGGCGACTGGCAGCGCATCCAGCTGTTCCTGCACGGCACGAGCTTCGGCCAGACCGACCCCGAGTTCGGCAACGACATCGGCTTCTACGCCTTCACGCTGCCCTTCTACCAGTGGCTGCTCGGCTGGCTGTTCGTCGCGGTGACGATCTCGTTCATCGGCGCGCTGATCGCGCAGTACCTCTTCGGCGGCATCCGGCTCGCGGGCCGTGGCGGTCAGCTCGCCGGATCGGCGCGCGTCCAGCTCGCGGTCACCGCGGGCCTGTTCGTCCTGCTGAAGGCGGTCGAGTACTACTTCGACCGGTACAACCTGCTCTTCTCCGACCGCAACCCGCTGTTCAACGGCGCGACGTACACGGACCTGAACGCGGTGCTGCCCGCGAAGCTGATCCTGCTGTGCATCTCCGCGATCTGCGCGGTCGCGTTCTTCGCGGGCGCGTTCCTGCGCAACATCCAGTTGCCCGCGATCGCGCTGGTGCTGCTGATCCTGTCCGGTGTGCTGGTCGGGGTGGCGTGGCCGGCGATCCTCGAGCAGTTCTCGGTGAAGCCGAACGCCAACCAGAAGGAAGCGCTTTCCATCAGCCGCAACATGGAGGCGACCAAGTCCGCGTACGGGCTCGACGACGTCCAGTACGAGGACTACACGGGCACGGGACAGGCGACCGCCGCGCAGATCAGCGCCGACACCTCGACCGTGCCCAACATCCGTTTGCTCGACCCGAACGTGCTGGCCCCGACGTTCACGCAGCGGGTCGGCCGGGAGAACTTCTACGGCTTCCCCGCCAAGCTCGACATCGACCGCTACGACATCGGCGGCAAGACCCAGGACTACGTGGTCGCGGCCCGTGAGATCAACACCGCGAACCTCACCGGCAACCAGACGAACTGGATCAACAAGCACCTCGTCTACACCCACGGCAACGGGTTCGTGGCGGCGCCGGCCAACACGATCGACCGCGCCGTGAGCAGCGCCAACAGCGATGGTGGCTACCCGATCGCGGTCACCAGCGACACCCAGAACCCCACCGGCGCCGGCATCGACCCGGCCAACCCGACCGCGGCGGGCATCGCGGTCGACGAGCCGCGGATCTACTACGGCGAGCTGACCAACGACTACGCGATCGTCGGCGGCCAGGAAGGCAAGGCGCCCGGCGAGTACGACAGCGCCAGCAGCAACGACTACCGCTACGAGGGCGCCGGCGGGGTGAACCTCGGCAACTGGTTCAACCGCCTGGCCTTCGCCGCGAAGTACGGCGAACGCAACATCCTCTTCTCCGACGCCATCAGCGACGGCTCGAAGATCATGTACAACCGCGACCCGCGCCAGCGCGTCAGCAAGGTCGCGCCGTGGCTCACCGTGGACGGCGACCCGTACCCGGCGGTCGTGGACGGCAAGATCGTCTGGATCGTCGACGGCTACACCACGCTGAACAACTTCCCGTACTCCCAGCGCACCCAGCTGGGCGCGGCCACGGAGGACACCCTCGCCGGTGTCGCCAGGCAGGCGAACAACAACATCAACTACATTCGCAACTCGGTGAAGGCGACCGTCGACGCGTTCAACGGCACCGTCAGCCTGTACTCGGTCGACAACCAGGACCCCGTGCTCAAGGCGTGGGAGGGTGTCTTCCCCGGCCTGGTGAAGCCGAGCAGCGAGATCAGCCCCGACCTGCAGGCGCACTTCCGGTACCCGGAGGACCTGTTCAAGATCCAGCGGGAACTCCTGACGCGATACCACGTCACCGACCCGCAGGAGTTCTACACCACCAACACCTTCTGGAACGTCCCCCAGGATCCGACCCAGGAGGGCGGAACCAACCTGGACGCCTCCGGGCTGGCCAACCAGCCCGGCTACTACGTCCTCGCCGAGGCGCCGGGACAGACCGGCACGACGTTCCAGCTGACCAGTCCGCTCACCGCGCTGCAACGGCAGTACCTGGCGGCCTGGATGACGGTGTCGTCGGATCCGAAGGACTACGGCGCCATCAAGGTCCTCCGACTACCCACGACAGCCGCGGGCAACAGTCAGGTCGACGGTCCCGTGCAGGTCCAGAACAGGTTCCAGAGCGATTCGCGCTTCGCGCAGGAACGGACGCTGTTCAGCAACCAGAGCGTCACGGTGATCTTCGGCAACCTGATCACCCTGCCCGTCGGCGGCAGCTTCCTCTACGTCGAACCGGTCTACATCCAGCAACGCAACCAGAACAGCTACCCGCAGCTGGCCCGCGTGCTGGTGTCCTACGGCTCCAAGGTCGGATTCGCCTCCACACTCGGCGACGCCCTGAAACAGGTGTTCGGCGACCAGGCGGGACAGGCGGCGACCTCGCCGACCAACCCCACCACACCGCCGACCACGCCCACCACCACCCCGACAACGCCGACCACCACACCGCCGGCCACGGGCGGCACCGGCAGCAGCCCGGTGCTCGACCAGGCCGTCGCCGGCATCCAGTCGGCGCTCGAACAGCTCCGGCAGGCCCAGCAGAACGGCGACTTCCAGGCCCAGGGTGCCGCGCTCGCCGCACTCGACGCCGCCGCCAGGGCCTACGAGAACGCCAAATCCGAGACGACGACGTCCGCACCGCCCCAGCCAGGCGGCTGACCTGGGCACACCGGGTGCCGGACCCGATCCGGCACCCGGTGTGCACCGCCCCGCAACCAACGCGTAAACTGGTACTCACAGCGCGGGGTGGAGCAGCTCGGTAGCTCGCTGGGCTCATAACCCAGAGGTCGCAGGTTCAAATCCTGTCCCCGCTACAGAGTCGGGAGGCCCTGTATCCGCGGAAAGCGCGGATACAGGGCCTCTTTCGCGTGTCTTCTGGGGGTCGACCCCCAGGCCCCCGGCAGGGGGCGAGCCCCCTGCACCCCCTCCCGGTGCCGGTTTGGTGGGCTGGTGTGCCTGGCGTGGGTGAGGCCCCTGCGCTCCCTCTCGGTGCGGGTTTGGTGGGCTGGTGTGCCTGGCGTGGGCGGAGCCTGCCTTGTGGTGTCGGCGTGCTTCCCAATTCGGGTCGGGGTCCAATCGGGACGTTGAAAGGGGGCGCTGTGGGGGTCAGAGTGGGGTGTGTATAGTGGTACTCACAGCGCGGGGTGGAGCAGCTCGGTAGCTCGCTGGGCTCATAACCCAGAGGTCGCAGGTTCAAATCCTGTCCCCGCTACTACAGGGAAAAGGCCCGGTTCGATCCGAACCGGGCCTTTTTCGTGCGCTTGGGGCACCCGCCGTTGGGCCGGACGGGGGAAGGTAATGACCTTTGTGGACATTGAGCGTGACCACAGTGGACAGAACGCCGGAAGAGTGGCACCGTGTAGGGGTGTCTGAACTCAATGCAACAGCAGCGGCACTGCTCGGCCTGCTCCAGGACGGCCCGGCCACCGGGGGGCAGCTGGTTGCGGCGGCGGAGGAGCGGTTCGGGACGTTCTTCAGCGTGACCCGCAGCCAGGTCTACCGTGAGCTGCCCGCCCTCGCCAAAGAAGGGCTCGTCCGGCTCGGCAAGCAGGGACCCCGCTCCAGCCAGCAGTACGTGATCACCGCCGCGGGCAAAAAAGCCTTCAAGGGCTGGCTCACCTCCGACGCCGGCCCCGACCACCTGCGCAGCCCGCTCATCCTGCGCCTCGTGCACGCCGGCTCGCTCACCGCGAAACAACGCGGCTCGCTCGTCGACGCGGCACGGAGCAGCTACCAGGAGGACCTCGACGAGGCCAAGGCCGCCGTCAAGGCCGCCGGGGACCCCTACAGCAAGGCCATCGCCGAGTTCGGCCAGGCGCACGCCCGCGCGGCGCTGAAGCTGATCGACGCGATCCCGGACGCCTGACCGGCAGCTCGGACGGCCACGAGGCCGCAAGCGGCCGGTTCCCGGAACCGGCCGCGCCCCGTGCCGTAACCTTGAAGGTTGTGAGTGGTGACTTCGCAGCCGACCTCAAGGACCTCGCCGGCAAGCTGACGCAGGTCGAGTCCGTCATGGACCTCGACGGCCTGCGCGCGCAGGTGGCAGACCTCGAACAGCAGGCGTCCAACCCCAACCTGTGGGACGACCCGGAGGCCGCGCAGAAGGTCACCAGCCAGCTGTCCCACCGGCAGTCCGAACTACGCCGGGTCACCGACCTGCGCCAGCGCGTCGACGACCTCGAGGTGCTCCACGAACTCGCCGAGGCCGAGGGCGACAACGCCAGCAAGGACGAGGCCGAGAACGACCTCGTCCGCCTCGCCAGGGAAGTGGACGCCCTCGAGGTCCGCACCCTGCTCTCCGGCGAGTACGACGACCGCAACGCGGTGGTCACCATCCGCGCCGAAGCGGGCGGTGTCGACGCGGCCGACTGGGCCGAGATGCTCCTGCGCATGTACCTGCGCTGGTCCGAACGCCACGGCTACCCGACCGACGTCTACGACATCTCCTACGCGGAAGAAGCGGGCATCAAATCCGCCACCTTCAAGGTCGCGGCCCCCTACATCTACGGCACCCTCTCCGTCGAACAGGGCACCCACCGGCTCGTGCGCATCTCGCCGTTCGACAACCAGGGCCGGCGCCAGACGTCGTTCGCCCACGTCGAGGTGCTGCCCGAGGTCGAAGAGGTCGACCACGTCGAGATCCCGGAGAAGGACATCCGCGTGGACGTGTTCCGCTCCTCCGGCCCCGGCGGGCAGAGCGTCAACACCACCGACTCCGCGGTGCGCCTCACCCACATCCCGACCGGCATCGTCGTCTCCTGCCAGAACGAGAAGTCGCAGCTGCAGAACAAGGCCGCGGCGCTCAAGGTCCTCCAGGCCAAACTGCTCCTCAAGAAGAAGGAAGAGGAGCGCGCCGAGCTGGACGCCCTCAAGGACAGCGGATCCAGCTGGGGCAACCAGATGCGCAACTACGTTCTGCATCCGTACCAGATGGTCAAGGACCTCCGCACCGAGCACGAGGTCGGTAACCCCAGCTCCGTGCTCGATGGCGAGATCGACGACTTCCTCGAGGCCGGGATCCGCTGGCGCAAGCAAGTCAACGCTGCGTAATCAGCGGCGCGGAGCGCCTCCTTGTGTGGGTGGGGGTGGGCGACGGTGGGAGTAATCACCGTGGCGTGGGCAATAGGCCAACCCGGGCTTAACCCGGTTCATGGGTAGGATGGCGCACCGTGATTCGGCTCGACAGTGTCTCCAAGGTCTACAAGACGTCGACGCGTCCCGCACTCGAGAACGTGTCGGTCGACGTGGACAAGGGCGAGTTCGTCTTCCTGATCGGTCCCTCGGGGTCGGGCAAGTCGACGTTCCTGCGCCTGTTGCTGCGCGAGGAGGTCCCCTCCAAGGGCCGGGTCTTCGTGTCCAACTTCGACGTCGCCAAGATGGCCCGCCGCAGGATTCCCCGACTGCGTCAGACCATCGGCTGCGTCTTCCAGGACTTCCGGCTGCTCGGCAACAAGACCGTCGCGGAGAACGTCGCGTTCGCCCTCGAGGTCATCGGCAAGCCGAAGCACACCATCAAGAAGGTGGTGCCGGAGGTCCTCGAACTGGTCGGGCTGGAAGGGAAGGCCGACCGGATGCCCAACGAGCTCTCCGGGGGTGAACAGCAGCGGGTGGCGATCGCCCGAGCATTCGTCAACCGGCCGCTCGTGCTGCTCGCCGACGAGCCCACCGGAAACCTCGACCCCGACACCAGCCAGGACATCATGCTGCTGCTGGAGCGGATCAACCGCACCGGCACGACCGTCCTGATGGCCACCCACGACCACTCCATCGTGGACTCCATGCGACGCCGGGTCGTCGAGCTCCAGCTCGGCAGGGTGATCCGCGACGATGCCCGGGGCGTGTACGGCGTCGGCCGATAAGCACCCCACCTCCGCCTGCCCCCGACCTGAGGAACCAACCCCCCGATGCGCGCCAGTTTCGTGTTCAGCGAGGTCTTCACCGGCCTGCGCCGCAACATCACGATGACCATCGCGATGATCATCACCACGGCCATCTCGCTCGGCATGCTCGGTGGTGGTTTGCTGATCGTGCGGACCATCGACAAGATGCAGGTCAACTACATGGCCGACGTCGAGGTCTCGCTGTATCTCACGCAGGACGTCAGCGCCAACGACAAGACCTGCGCCCAGGACCCGTGCCGCGGACTGCTGGCCGACCTGAACAGCAACCCGGCCGTCGAGTCCGTCGTGTTCGAAAACCGTGACCAGGCCTACGAGCGGTTCAAGAAGCTCTTCCAGGACAACCCGATCCTCGTCCAGTCGGCCCGGCCCGAGGCGCTGCCCGCGTCGCTGCAGGTCAAGCTGCACGACCCCAGCCGCAGCGACGTCATCACCCAGGACTACGGGACCCGTCCCGGCGTGGCCAGGGTCGACGACCAGAAGCAGTTCCTCGACCGGTTCTTCGGCGTACTCGGCGGCGTCCGCGACGGGGTGTTCGTCATCGCCCTGATCCAGGCGCTCGCCGCGCTGCTGTTGATCTCCAACACGGTGCAGATCTCGGCGTTCACGCGCCGCAAGGAGGTCGGCATCATGCGGCTGGTCGGTGCGACCCGCTGGTACACGCAGCTGCCGTTCCTCCTCGAAGCGGTCGTGACCGGCGTGATCGGCTGGGCGATCGCGGTCGGCGGCCTGATCGCGGCGAAGTTCGCGTTCATCGACCGGATCCTGTCCGTCACCGGCGGAATCATCCCGAACATCCAGGTGCTCGACGTGGTCGTGGTGGCGCCGTGGCTGCTGCTGGCGTCGATCATCATCTCGGCTTCCACCGGGTATGCGACCCTGCGGCTCTACGTGCGGCATTAACGCCGTGCTCCAGCCGGGACGTGTGGGATAACCTGGACGTATGCCCAAGGAACGAGGCTCCAAGGTGATCGCGTCGAACCGCCGCGCGCGGCACGACTACGCGGTGCTGGACACCTATGAGGCCGGTATCGCGCTGGTGGGCACCGAGGTGAAGAGCCTGCGCGAGGGCCGCGCCTCGCTGGTCGACGCGTTCGCGACGGTGGACGACGGCGAGGTGTGGCTGCGCAACGTCCACATCGCCGAATACGAGCACGGCACGTGGACCAACCACGAGTCGCGGCGCAAGCGCAAGCTGCTGCTCCACAAGGGCGAGATCGAGAAGCTGATCGGCAAGACCAAGGAGGGCGGGCTCTCGCTCGTCCCGCTGTCCCTGTACTTCAAGGACGGCAAGGTCAAGGTCGAACTCGCACTGGCCAAGGGCAAGAAGTCCTACGACAAGCGCCAGGACCTCGCCAAACGCGACGCCCAGCGTGAGATGAGCCGCGCCTTCGGCCGCGCCCTGAAGGGCCGCCGCTAGGTGGGGCCGGAGCGGGACGAGGACATCCCGGGGTGGGTGCGGTCGCTGGGGCTGGACGGCCTGGTCGACCTGCACCTGCACTTCCTGCCGGAGCGGATGCTGGTCAAGGTCTGGGCCTACTTCGACCGGATCGGTGAGCGCACCGGCTACGACTGGCCCATCCAGTACCGCGTGGCCGAGGACGAGCGCGTCGCGCTGCTCGAGTCGTTCGGTGTGCTGCGGTACGCGCCGCTGGCCTACCCGCACAAGCCGGGCATGGCGGAGTGGCTCAACGGCTGGTTGAGCGAGTTCGCCGAGCGCGTCCCGGCCGCCGTGCACACCGCGACGTTGTTCCCCGAACCGTCGGCGGGGAAGTACGTCGCCGAGGCGCTGCGGGCCGGTGCCCGCTGCTTCAAGGCTCACGTCCAGGTCGGCGCGTACGACCCACGGGACGAGCTGCTCGACCCGGCGTGGGGCGCGCTCGCCGAGGCCGGGGTGCCGGTGGTCGTGCACGCCGGGCACGGGCCCGAGCGCGGCCCGCACACCGGGCTGGACGTGTTCGGCGAGGTCCTGGCCCGGCATCCACGGCTCACCGCGGTGCTCGCCCACGCCGGGATGCCCGAGTACGACGAGGCTCTCGCACTCGTCGAGCGGTACCCGCGGGTGCACCTCGACACCACGATGGTCGGCGTGCCGTTCACCGAGGCGCTGATGCCGTTGCCGTCGTACTGGACCGACCGGCTGGCCGACATCGCCGACCGGATCGTGCTCGGCACCGACTTCCCGAACATCCCCTACTCCTACGCGACACAGCTGCGGGCGGTCGCCGACTGGGCCGCCGACGACCGCCTCGGGGACGACTTCCTGCGGGCCGTCCTGCACGACACCCCGGCGAAGCTGCTCAACCTCTGACGAACGGCCGCACGCTCACCGGCTTCGTCGCGAACAGCAGCCCCGCCAGCACCAGCGCGACCCACGGCACTGGACCGGACAGCAGGCCGCCGTCCAGCGGGGTGGTGAACCCGCGCGCCGCGAGGCCGAGCAGCCCGCCGGAGGCCAGCACGGTCGCCGCGACCAGTTGCTTCACCGGAACGGAGCTGCCCGAGCCCGGTTTCGTCTCGAACCGCCCGAACGCCCTCAGCAGCCCGGCGAGCACCACCGCGGCCGTGCCGGCCCACAGCGGCGCGACGGCGAACCAGTCGGAGCTGCCCGGGTCCGGGGTCGCGTAGCCGAACCCGAGCACCGTGACGCCCGCGACGACGACCAGCGCCGGCATGTGCCACAGGTACAGGCTCATGAACCGCGGCCCGCTCCAGCGCAGCACGGCGGCGACGGCGGGGCGTTCGGCGAGCGCGGTCAGTGTGGGCTTGAGCGCGAGCCAGAACCCGATCTGCCCGATCGCGAGGCTCATCATCACCGCGGTCGGCGGGCTCATGTTGGAAACCGGCGCGCCCGGCATACCGATCATGCTGGCCGGGTACGGACCGAATGCGACGGCCAGCGCGGTGACGCCGAACCCGGCTGCCGCCAGCCCGGCCGCGCCGCGGCGGCTCAGTGTGCCGAGACGGCCCTCGGCGTAGTGGAAGCCGAGCTGGTGCACCGCGAGCCAGACGAACACAGCGTTGACGTAACCGATCGGGCCGAACACCTCGAACCGTCCGAAGTCGACGATCACCGCGAGCCCCGTGAAGACCAGCGGGACCGCCAGACCCCACCGGCGGTGGGCGGCGAGCATGAGCGGCGTCGCGGCGACGGTGAGCACATAGACGGCGAGGAACCACAGCAGCTGGCCCGCGATCGCCCCGGCGATCTGCACCGGCTGTTCCGGTGCGCCCAGATCACGCAACAGGTCCGGCGCGAGCAGCCACACCGCGAACAGCGGCAGCACCGGGATCAGCAGGCGCTTGAGCCGCGCGGACAGCCAGTCCCGCGTGGACGCCGCACGCCGCAGGGACATCAGGTTCGCCGCGCCGCCGGCGAAGAAGACCATCGGCATCACCTGCGACAGCCAGGTCAGCGCCCACCAGCCGGGGGTCGTGAGTGCGTTGCCGGTGGCCAGGCGGCCGTGGTCGTAGCTGAGCACCGGCATCAGCCAGTGCTGTCCGATGACCGCCAGGATGGCCGTCGCACGGACCACGTCGAGGAAGGTGTCGCGGGCTCCCGCCGGGGCCTGCCGCAGGCTTGATCGCATGCGTTCAGCCTGGTCGAAACGGCTTTCCGGCACAGCGAGGCAGACCGCCGTCTTCGGGCGGGGGACCAGTGCAGGAAGGTGGTGGGGCTGTCCCTACCTAGTGCTCGCGGGCTTCGTCGTTCGCGGGGGAGGGGACGCCGCAGAGGCGGTACTCCCAGCCGGTTTCCGTCGTGAAACCGAGCTGGTAGAAGGTCTCGATCTTGGGCCCCTCGTGCAGGTGCACGTGCCGCAGGACCGAGCCGGACACCGGGTCGTCGAGGGTCTGGACCCGGCCGTCGAGTGGGCCGCCGAAGAACCGGACGTTCTCTTCGGTCATGGAGCCCTCCTCGATCCGGGAAAACGATATCGACGTCCGCCCATGGTAGGTGACCGTTCGACCTCGCGCCGCCGTCAGAACGGGTGAGGGATGGTTCACCACAACGGGTGCACGGGTTACCGCTAGGGGCGGCCGAGGTAGGTGAGGACCGCGCGGACCCGGCGGTGTTCCTCGGCGCTGGCCTCCAGCCCGAGCTTGGCGAAGATGTTGCCGATGTGCTTCTCGACCGCGCCGTGCGAGACGACCAGAGAGGCGGCGATGGCCGAGTTCGACAGGCCCTGCGCCATCAGCCCGAGCACCTCGGATTCCCGCGCCGTCAGCGCGTCCAGCGGGTTCTTCCGGCCGCGAGCCATGACCTGCGCTATCACCTCCGGATCGATGGCCGTGCCACCCCGTGCGACACGGCGGACCGCGTCGAGGAAGTCGGCCACGTCGGCGACGCGTTCCTTGAGCAGGTAGCCCACGCCGCCCGCGCCGCCGGACAGCAGCTCGACCGCGTAGCTTTCCTCGACGTACTGCGAAAGCACCAGCACCGGCAGTCCCGGCACCGCTTCGCGGGCGGCCAGCGCGGCCCGCAGGCCCTCGTCGGTGAACGTCGGCGGCATCCGGACGTCGACGATCGCCAGGTCCGGACGGTGCTCGGTGACCGCACCGACCAGTGCGTCACCGTTGTCGACCGCGGCGACCGTCTTGATGCCCTCGTCGCCGAGCAGCCGCTCGACCCCCGCCCGCAAGAGGACCGCGTCCTCCGCGATCACCACCCGCATCCCGCAACCCCCAGTTCGTGAGTGAATCCGCCTTATTCACTCACGAACCGTTCACCAGGTACAGGGCAGGTCGGCCCGGACCACGGTGGGGCCGCCCTGCGGGCTGACGACGGTCATCACGCCGTCGATCGTCGCGGCGCGGTCGGCCAGTCCGGCCAGCCCGCCGCCGGGACGCACTTCGGCGCCGCCGTGCCCGTCGTCGGTGATCTCGATGACCACCTTGTCGTCCGTGCGCCACGCCTTGACCTGTGCTTCCGTGGCGCCGGAGTGTTTGGCGACGTTGGTCAGCGTCTCACCGGCGATGAAGTACGCGGTGGTCTCCACGGCGGCAGGTGGGCGCGGTTCGATGTCGACCGTCACCTCGACCGGGATCGGCGTCTTCGCCGCCAGCGCGGACAGGGCCGCGTCCAGGCCGCGGTCACCGAGCACCGCGGGGTAGATGCCGCGAGCCAGGTCCCGCAACTCCGAGACGGCGAGCTTGGCGTCGGTGTGCGCCTCCTCGATCAGCGCGCGCACCGCGTCCGGTTCGCGGTCCAGCTTGTTCTTCACCCGGCCCAGGTTCAGCGCGACGGCCACCAGCCGCTGCTGGGCGCCGTCGTGCAGGTCCCGCTCGATGCGGCGCCGTTCCGCCTCCGCCGCGTCCACCCCGCGGGCCCGCGACGCCTGCAGCTGCTGAGCCTTCACGCGAAGCCGTTCATTGCTGTCCGGGCCCAGGAACGAGAGCGCCAGCGCGCCATGCATCCAGCCGATCCACGGCGCGACCCAGATGGCCATCGGCACCAGGATGATCGACGCGAGGCCCACCGCGAACTCCACGACACCCAGCGGGAACGCCAGTAGCAGATACGCCAGGTCCCGCCACGTCGTGCGGTCGACCAGGCGCATCCGCCAACGCCGGAGCACACCGCCGTCGACCGGCGCGCGATCGGCGGGCGGCAGGGGAGTGCCGAGCATCGTGCGCACCCAGCGGCGTTCCAGGTCGCCGAAGCCGCGCACCATGCTCGTCGTCCACAGCAGGATCGGGATGCCCACCCAGATCACCGTGGTCGCGATGCCGACCAGCGAGAGCGTCACGATCAGCACGAACTGGACCAGGCGCAGCGCGAAAGAGGTGACCATGAAGGCGATCGTCTTCGCGGCCCCCGGTCGCGGCTGCTCGATCGGCGCCTGCTCACTGGCCACGACGCTCATCATGCCACCGCGCCGAGGTGCCCGGTGGGCTCTTCGGCGAGACGGCGGGCCCGCGGGCCGGGGCCGAGCACGGCACGGGCGAAGTGGGCGTGCAGGGTGCCGAGGCCGCGGGTCAGCGCGACCGCGAGCGCGAGGATGACGAGGCCCAGCGCGGCCCACGGCAGCGCGTCGACCGGTGAGTCGACGACGATCCAGCGCAGGTCGTACTCGGGGAAGAAGTAGGCCCCACCGGGAAGGTAGGTGCAGTAGAACGGCAGGAAGGTCGCCGCGAGACCGACCGACCACACCGTGACCACCACCGTGAAGTCCGCGATCCCCAGCGGCAGCAGCAGGACCAGGTAGAGGACGTCCCGCCAGGTCGCGCCGTCGCTGACCCTGGCCTTCCAGCGGGCCTTGGCGCCCTCCGGTGGGAGTGGCTTGTACGGGTTCGCGATGTAGGCGCCGAGCATCCGGTGCACCCGGGCCCGCTCGAACTGGCCACCGGCACGCGCCAGCAGGATCGCGGCGGCCAGCACCGGCAGACCCACCCAGATGATCGCGGTGCCGGCCCCGACGGTGAACAGTGTCACCATCGCCGTGAACCCCGCGATGCCCAGCGGCAGGTTCGACAGCAGGTACCCCAGCGAGCCGAGCACCGGCGGATGTGGCCGGGTGCCGTCGGAAAAGGTCGCCGCCATGGTCCGTTCCTCTCTGTGAAGCACCTGACCAGCATCGTCGCGTTCACGCTGGTGGACCATGGGGTGCGCGGGCGTCACCGGGGTGGGGGTAGCCCCACCCGGCGGGAACAAATGCGGTTGCCGAGGGCGTTATGCTGGTTGCGAAACACCATCAAGGGGGTGAACGGTTTCGACTCTGGACGTTGAGTCAAGGGAAGCGTGCCGGTGCAGGCGAGAGACCACCGTAAGCGTCGCCGCAACCAATTAAGCGCCAAGACTAATAGTCAGCGCGACTTCGCCCTCGCCGCCTGAGCGAGTGCGAGTCTGTCGGCCCGGGAGAGCCTCCGTCCCGGTAGCCGGCATCAGCTAGGAGGCTCACTGTCCGGACCCGGCCGCGGGGTCCGGACGGGACACCCACAGCGGCTGGGCCCGTCACACCGGCTTGTTCGCGTGACCGGTGGGGCCGAGTAGAGGCACAGCGAACTGCGCACGGAGAAGCCTAGGCAAGGCGCCAGAGGACCCGGGTTCAATTCCCGGCACCTCCACTCGGCCGAAGGCCGAGTCCTGCTCGCGGAGAACGCTCGCAGGGCTCGGCCTTCGTCGTGTCTCCCGGGGGTCGGACCCCCGGGCCCTCGCCGGGAGGGCTTCGCCCCCTGGACCCCCATGGGTGGGTGGTTGCGTTGGGTGGTTGTCGTGCCGGGGGCTGCTCGCGGAGAACGTTCGCAGGGCTCGGCCTTCGTCGTGTGTTTCGGGCGTGGGGCCCTCGGGCCGGGCGGGTGCGGTCTTGCTGTCAGGGGTGGGGCGTGGGCAGGTTCAGCGCGGGGAGGCCGTCGATCGAGGTCAGGTTCTTCTGTCGCTGGTAGGCCCGTACACCCTCGGCGCCGTGGCGTTCGGCATGGGCGACGAGCATCCGGCGCTCGCCCTCGAAGCTCATGAACGGAACCCCGAACCCGCACGAATCGCTCACGCGGGCGACATCGACGACGATCACCGCGCGGTGAGCGGGAGACGCGGCCACCCCCTCGAACCGCGAGGCCCACGCGGCGAACTCCGGGGCGTCGGACTGGACGACCCTGCCGCGCCCGTGCAGCCGCACGATCTTGGGTTTGCCTTCGAAGGCGCAGAACATCACCGTGATCCGGCCGTTCTCCCTGAGGTGCGCGATCGTCTCGGCGCCACTGGCCGTGATGTCGAGATAGGCGAACGTGTGCGCGTCGACGACGAGGGACGTGCCGTCGACGCCCTTCGGCGACACGTTGACGCGCCCGTCGTCCGCCAGTGGGGCCGTGGCCACGAAGAACACGTGCTGTGCGGAGATGAAGTCCCGCAGCTGGGGGGTGATCTGGGGGTGGACACGTCCCATGGACCTGATCTCCTTCGTGTGGCGGTCCGGCCAGCCTGCCCGGAACAGCACGGGCGGCGCGACACCCCGGCGGTGATCTGGCGGGTTCGCGACACGCGTTGTCGGATTCCTGAAAGCGCGGGTCCGGTGCCACTCACAGGATGATCACGGGTCATGGACCCGCTCTGACCGCACAGTGAAGGGACACCGCCGGTGACCTTGGCGACATGGACCGCCGTCGACAGCTACTTCAACGACCTCCTCCTGCCCGAAGACCCGGTGCTGACGGCGGCGGCCCGGCGCAGCGAGGAAGCCGGGCTTCCCGCGCACCAGGTCGCCCTGAACCAGGGGAAGCTGCTGGAATTGCTCGTGCGGATCCGTGGCGCGCGCACCGTACTGGAGATCGGCACACTCGGCGGGTACAGCACGATCTGCCTCGCACGCGGGCTGCCTGCCGACGGGCGGTTGATCACGCTGGAGGCCAATGCCGACTACGCGCGAGTCGCGACCGAAAACCTGGCGAACGCCGATCTCGCGCCGCGGGTCGAGGTCCGGGTCGGCAACGCGCTGACCACGCTGCCGTCGCTCGCCGAGGAGGGTTTGGCGCCGTTCGACCTGGTCTTCATCGACGCGGACAAGCCGTCCAACCCGCGGTACCTGGAGTGGACGCTGCGGCTCACGGCACCAGGCAGCGTGATCGTCGGTGACAACGTCGTGCGGGGCGGCGCCGTCGCCGACGCCCGTGACACGGATCCCCGCGTGCGCGGAGTCCGGAAGTTCACGGAGATGGTCTCCGCCGAGAGCGGGTTGTCGGCGACCGCGGTCCAGACCGTCGGCGACAAGGGCCACGACGGTTTCCTCCTCGCGCTGGTCACGGACTGACTCCGTGGCACCCGACACGGCACGGGTGACCCAGCTGGCGTACTACCCGATCAAGGGGTGCGCGGCGACGTACCCCGCCACCGCGCAGGTCACTCCGGCTGGGCTCACGCATGACCGCGGCTTCCTGGTGATCAGCGAGGAGGGCGTCTACCGGACGCAGCGCCGCCACCCGCGGCTGGCGCTCATCGCGCCGGACGTGAGTGCGGACGGCGCCAAGATGTCGCTGCGTCATCCGGACCTGGAGCCGATCACCTTCGCCGTGGACGCGACCGGGCCGACACGGCCGGTGGACCTCTTCGGCGCGCCCTTCCGCGGGATCGACCAGGGTGCGGCCGCGGCGGAGTGGCTTTCCGAGGCGATCGGGGAACGCTGCCGGCTGGTTCGCGTGCCGCCGGACCACCAGCGCGTCACTGACGGGCACACGCCGGGAACGTCGGGGTACGCCGACAGTTGCGCCGTCCACGTCCTGTCGCGGCGCACCGTGGACCTGCTCAACGAGAAGCTGCGGGCGGCCGGGAAACCCGAGGTGCCCATGGACCGGTTCCGGCCGAACATCGTCGTCGACGGCTGGGCCGACGCCCATGTCGAAGACCTGGTGCGGAGCGTGACCATCGGCGGATGCGAACTGGGCTACGCGAAGCTCGCCTTGCGTTGTGTCGTCATCACCGTGGATCAGGAGACGGCCGGCAAGCGTGGTCCGGAGCCGCTCCGCACGCTCGCCGGGTACCGGCGGACCAGCGGCGGTGTGGCCTTCGGCGCGAAATTCGCTGTTCTCCGCCCGGGAACGGTGTCGGTCGGGGACGCGGTGACCGTCCGGGAATGGGGAACGTCGGAGCTGTGAGCGCCCTGCGCCTCACTCAGCGAGGGCGTGTAGCCGAAGGTCCCCTTGAACGTACTGATGAACGCGCTGGCCGAGGACCAGCCAGACCGGTGCGCCACCGTCGTCACGGGGACACCTTCGGCGAGCAGGGCCTGCGCGTGATGCAGCCGCAGCCGCCCCGCCACTGCGGGAAGCTCATCCCGAGGTCGGTGCGGAACAGACGGGAGAGCGTCCGTTCGCTCGCCCCGACGCTTCGCCCCAGCTCGGCCAGCGTCCGGGTGTCGGCCGGTTGGCGAGGAAGATCGCGGCGACGTCGCGAAGCAGCGGTGTGGTCGGCGCGGGGAGGAAACCCGGCATGTGCTGCGCCATGCGCAGCTGGTCCCGCAGGACCGCGTGCAGGCGCTGCTGGGTCTCCGCGTCGGTGGTCACGGCTCCCGCGGGCTCCTTGAGCAGCTCCCGCAACAGTGGGGTGACCCGCAGGACCCGGGTCGGGTCCGTCGATGTCCTCGGGTGTCGCGACGAGATGCAGGGACACGATGCCGTACGCGTCGTGTTCATGATCGACTCCGGCGGGCACCCAGATCGCACGATCCGGTGGTGCCACCCGGGAACCGGCGGCCGTCGTGACCGCGAGCAGCCCACTGCTCGCGTAGATCACCTGGTGTTCCTCGTGCCGGTGCAGGGCGATTCGCGCTCCCGGGCCAGGACCTGCGACCGCGTCGGCGCGAGGGGCTGATGGAGAACCGCCGTCATGTCGCTCCGTCCTGGACGTTCGAGGTTCCGCTGTGCGGTGGGAAAATCGTCACGCACCGGGCCGGCGGCCACCGATCCGGTCCGTGAGCGTCCGCGCCGTGGCGATGACCTGTGCCGCCGGCTCGGGCCAGGTGCCGTCGCACGGCGGGTCGCAGTGGTGCCGGAAGGTCAGGGCCACGGCGGCGATCGGGTGGGCGTTGTGGTCGAACACCGCGTGCGCCACCGAGGCGAAGTCGGCGGTCACGTGGCCGTCCTCGACCGCCCAGCCCCGGGCGCGCACCGCGGCCAGTGCGCGTCGTAGCGAGGCCAGTGACGCGGGGCCTCGCCCGGTCCGGGTGACGAACGCACGCGGGTACAGTGCCCGGACGTGCGCGTGCGGCAGATGCGCCAGCAGCGCCAGCCCACTGGCAGGCAGGTGCGCGGGCAGCCGGACACCGACGTCGGTCACCAGCGTCTCCGGCGCCGGCGGGCGTTCCTTCAGCAGGTACACCAGCTCGTTCCCGTGCAGGACCCCCAGTTGCGCGGTGTGCCCCGTCCGGTCGGCGAGCTTCCGCAGCAACGGTGCCGCCAGCCGCTCCAGCGGGTCGTGCCGGAGATAGGCCGATCCCAGCTCGAACGCGGCGATGCCCAGCCCGTAGCGGCGTTCCGACGGCAGGTGCACGACGAAACCCGCCGCTTCCAGCTCCGCCAGCAGGTGGTAGGTCGTCGAGCGCGGCAGGTCCAGATCGCGGGCGAGCGCGACGGCCGAGATCGGCCCTGGACGGGTCGCCAGGACGCGCAGTACCGCCAGACCGCGGCGCAGGGCGGGGACGTCGCTCATCTGTCTGGAATACCAGACACAACCACTCCGCGGTGACCTCCGGTCACCCGCCGGGCGAGGTCCAATAGGCACATGACGCGCACAGTGCGGATGGACCACGGGCCCCTCGACCGGGAGCAGGTCGTCGCGGTCGCACGGAACGGTGCGAGGGTCGAGCTGTCCGACGAGGTGCGCGAGAACCTCGGCGAGATCCGCCGCCACATCGACGCGCTCGCGGACGCCGACCGGCCGACCTACGGCATTTCGACCGGCTTCGGCGCCCTCGCGATCCGCCACATCCCGGCCGGCCGGCGCACCGCACTGCAGCGGTCCCTCATCCGCTCACACGCCGCCGGCACCGGCACCGCCGTCGAGCCGGAAGTGGTGCGCGCCCTGATGCTTCTCCGCTTGCGCACGCTCGCTTCCGGGCACACCGGTGTCCGTCCGGCCACCGCCGAAGCGCTGGCCGCGATGCTCAACGCGGACATGGTTCCGGTCGTGTACGAATACGGCTCGCTGGGTTGTTCCGGCGATCTCGCGCCGCTCGCGGCCGTCGCGCTCGCCCTGATGGGTGAGGGCGAGCTTGTCGACGGCCGCTCGGCTGCCGAAGCGCTCACCGAGGCGGGCCTCGAACCGGTCACCCTCGCCGAGAAGGAGGGCCTGGCGCTGACCAACGGCACCGACGGGATGCTCGGCATGCTCGTCCTCGCCCTGGACGACCTCCACCGCCTTCTCGACACGGCCGACCTCACAGCCGCGATGAGCGTCGAGGCTCTGCTCGGCACCGACCGAGCCTTCGCCGCCGACCTGCAGGCGCTGCGCCCGCACCCGGGTCAGACCGCGTCCGCGCGCCGCATGTTCGCCGCGCTCGCCAGTTCGGAGATCGTCGCCAGCCACCGCGGCCCGGAGTGCACCCGCGTGCAGGACGCCTACTCACTGCGCTGCGCGCCCCAGGTGCACGGCGCCGCCCGTGACACCGTCGCGCACGCCGAGGCGGTCGCCGACCGGGAACTGGCCGCGGCGATCGACAACCCCGTCGTCCTCGCCGACGGACGGGTGGAGTCGAACGGCAACTTCCACGGCGCGCCACTGGCCTACGTCCTGGACTTCCTGGCCATCCCGATCGCCGACGTCGCCAGCATCGCCGAACGCCGCACCGACCGCATGCTCGACGTGACCCGCTCGCACGGGCTGCCCGCGTTTCTCGCCGAGGACCCCGGCGTCGACTCGGGGCACATGATCGCCCAGTACACGCAGGCGGCGATCGTCAGCGAACTCAAGCGGCTCGCCGTGCCCGCCTCGGTCGACTCGATTCCCAGCAGCGCCATGCAGGAGGACCACGTCTCGATGGGCTGGTCCGCCGCCCGCAAGCTGCGTCGCGCGGTCGACGGGCTGACGTCCGTGCTGGCGATCGAGCTGCTGACCGCCGCCCGCGCGCTCGACTTCCGCGCGCCGCTGCGCCCCGCGCCGGTGACGGCCGCGGCCCGCGACCTGCTCCGGGAACGCGTGCCCGCGCCGGGCCCGGACCGCCACCTCGCACCGGAGATCGCGGCCGCCGAGGAACTCGTCCGTTCGGGAGCCGTCCTGACCGCACTGGAGGAAGCATGAGCCGCACCGTCCGTGCCGCCCGCGGAACCACGCTGACGGCCGGGAACTGGCAGACCGAAGCCGCGTTGCGGATGCTGCACAACAACCTCGACCCCGATGTCGCCGAACGACCACAGGACCTGGTCGTGTACGGCGGCACCGGAAAGGCCGCCCGCGACTGGGCGAGCTTCGACGCGATCACCCGCTGCCTCACCACGTTGACCGAGGACGAGACGCTCCTGGTGCAGTCTGGCAAGCCGGCAGGCGTCCTGCGCACGCACGAGTGGGCACCTCGTGTGCTGATCGCGAACTCGAACCTCGTCGGTGACTGGGCGACGTGGCCCGAGTTCCGCAGGCTGGAGAAGCTCGGCCTGACCATGTACGGGCAGATGACCGCCGGTTCGTGGATCTACATCGGCACGCAGGGGATCCTGCAGGGCACCTACGAGACCTTCGCGGCGGTGGCCGCGAAACGGTTCGGCGGTTCGCTGAACGGAACATTGACTCTCACCTCCGGACTGGGCGGAATGGGCGGTGCGCAACCGCTGGCGATCACGATGAACGGGGGAACGGCTCTGGTCGTCGAATGCGATCCGGCGCGGGCGCGGCGCCGTCTGGACACCCGGTACCTCGACGAGCTGGCCTCCGATGTGGACGGGGCGGTCCGGCGGGTGACCGCCGCGAGGAAGGCCGGCGAAGCCGTGTCGGTCGGCGTGATCGGCAACGCCGCCGACGTCCTGCCCGAGCTGCTGCGGCGCGGACTCGAAGCGGACATCGTCACCGACCAGACCTCGGCCCACGATCCGCTCGCGTACCTGCCACGCGGTGTCGACGTCGCCGACTGGCCCGACTACGCGGCCGCGAAACCCGACGAGTTCACCGACCGCTCACGCGAATCGATGGCCGAGCACGTCGAGGCGATGATCGGTTTCCTCGACGCCGGTGCAGAGGTTTTCGACTACGGCAACTCCCTTCGTGGTGAGGCGAAACTGGGCGGTTGTGCACGGGCCTTCGACTACCCGGGTTTCGTGCCCGCCTACATCCGGCCGCTGTTCTGCGCGGGCAGGGGACCGTTCCGCTGGGCCGCGCTCTCCGGCGACCCGGCCGACATCGCCGCCACCGACCGCGCCATCCTCGATCTGTTCGGGGACAACGATTCTCTCGTCCGATGGATCCGGCTCGCCGGTGAACGTGTGGCGTACCAGGGACTTCCGGCGCGGATCTGCTGGCTCGGCTACGGCGAACGGCACCTTGCGGGGCTGCGGTTCAACGAGATGGTCGCCAGTGGCGAGCTGTCCGCGCCGGTGGTGATCGGCCGCGACCACCTGGACGCGGGCAGCGTCGCCTCGCCGTATCGCGAGACCGAGGCGATGGCCGACGGCTCCGATGCCATCGCGGACTGGCCACTGCTCAACGCGCTGGTCAACACCGCCTCCGGCGCCACCTGGGTGTCGCTGCACCACGGCGGCGGCGTCGGCATGGGCCGCTCGATCCACGCCGGCCAGGTGTGCGTCGCCGACGGAACTCCGCTTGCCGCACAGAAGATCGAGCGGGTGCTGACCAACGACCCGGGCATGGGCGTGCTCCGGCATGTCGACGCCGGGTACGAACGCGCCTCCGAGGTCGCGGCGCAGCGCGGGATGCGGGTGCCGATGCGGGAGGAGCCGTGAGCCTGCTCGACGACCTCGCCGACGTGGGTCGCGCTCCCGGCGGCGGCTATGCCCGGCACGGTTTCGACCGGGCCGAAGCCGAGATGCGGGACTGGTTCCGCGAGCAGGCCGGGCGTCGTGGCCTGGACGTGGAAACCGACCGCAACGGCAACCTCTGGGCGTGGTGGGGTACACCGGGGCCGGACGCGTTGGTGACCGGCAGTCATCTCGACTCCGTTCCCGGCGGTGGCGCCTTCGACGGCCCGCTTGGCGTGATCAGCGCGCTGGAAGCCGTGTCCCGGATGGACCGTCCGGCGCGGCCGTTCGCCGTGATCGTGTTCACCGAGGAGGAGGGCGGCCGGTTCGGCGTGCCGTGCCTCGGCTCGCGCCTCCTCACGGGTGCTCTCGCGCCCGACCGCGCGCGGGCTCTGCGCGACGCGGATGGCGTGACACTCGCCGAGGCCGCGGCCTCCGCCGGAGTGGATCCGGTGCACATCGGACGGGACGAGGAGGCACTGAGCCGCATCGGGACGTTCGTCGAACTGCACGTCGAGCAGGGGCGGGGCCTGGACGTGCCGGTGGGCGTCGGCAGCACCGTGATCGAGCACGGGCGGTGGCGGTTCTCGTTCATGGGAGAAGGGAACCACGCGGGTACGACAGTTTTGGGCGACCGCCACGATCCGATGCTGCCCGCCGCCGAAACCGTTCTCGCCACGCGCCGCATCGCGTCTACTGTGGACGCACGCGCGACAGTGGGTCGTCTGGTCCCGCATCCGGGCGGCACCAACGTCATCCCGTCCACCGTGGACCTGTGGCTGGACGCGCGGGGGCACAGTCGCGACGTGGTGGCGGAACTGACCGGAGTGGCCGAGCGAGCTGCTGCCGCCGAAGGGTGCACGCTCACCGTCACCGAGGAGTCCTACAGCGGGACAGTCACGTTCGACCCGACGCTGCGGGACCGTCTGACGGACCTGCTCGGCGCACCCGAGCTGCCGACCGGTGCCGGGCACGACGCCGCGGTCCTGGCCGCGCACGCGCCCACCGCGATGCTGTATGTGCGCAACCCGACCGGCATCAGCCACGCGCCGGAGGAGTTCGCCGAGGACACCGACATCGAGGCGGGTGTGGTCGCGCTGACCCGGGTTCTGGAGTCGTTGTCGAGATGACGATCTTGTGGGCCGAGCACGCGTGGTTGCCGGGCGGAGTCGCCTCGGACGTGCGGATCGAGACCGCGGACGGTCTGCTCACGGCCGTCACACCGAACGTGCCACGGGAAGGGACCGTGCTGCGCGGTCTCGTGCTGCCCGGCTTCGCCAACGCGCACTCGCACGTCTTCCACCGTGCCCTGCGCGGACGGACGCACCACGACCGCGGCACGTTCTGGACCTGGCGCGACCGCATGTACGAGCTGGCCGCGAAACTCGACCCGGACTCCTGCCTCCGGCTGGCCCGCGCCGTGTACGCCGAGATGACGCTCGCCGGGTACACCGCCGTCGGTGAGTTCCACTACCTGCACCACGCGCCCGGCGGACGGCACTACGACGATCCGAACGCGATGGGGCACGCCCTGATCCAGGCCGCCGCCGAGGCGGGTATCCGCCTCACCCTGCTCGACACCTGTTATCTGGCAGGCGGTTTCGACCGTGAGCTGTCCGGCGTGCAGCTCCGGTTCGGCGACGGCGACGTGGACGGCTGGGCCGCACGTCTCGCGGCGCTGAAGCCCGGGACAGCGGTGGTCGGCGCGGCCGTGCACTCCGTCCGCGCCGTTCCCGCCGCGCAGCTGCCGTTCTTCGCGGGTTACGACGGCCCGCTGCACGTCCACCTCTCCGAGCAGCGATCCGAGAACGACGACTGCCGCGCCCGCCACGGATGCACGCCCACCGAACTGCTGCACCGCGCCGGTGTCCTCGGACCGCGCACCGTCGCCGTGCACGCCACCCATCTCACGGACACGGACATCAGCTCGTTGTCCCGGGTCTGCTTCTGTCCGACCACCGAACGGGACCTCGGCGACGGAATCGGCCCCGCGCGGCGGCTGGCGGACGCGGGTGCCGCGTTGTGCCTGGGCAGCGACAGCCAGGCCGTGATCGATCCGTTCGCCGAACTGCGGGCGCTCGAACTGCACGAACGGCTCGCGGCCGAGGAACGCGGGTGCTTCGCCGTCGGCGAGTTGATGGCGGCGGCCAGCGATCACAGCGCGATCGGGCAGCCCCCGGCCGCGTTGACCGGCGGAGCCCCCGCCGATCTGGTCGTGATCGCGCTGGACTCGGTGCGCACGGCCGGAACCGCGCCCGGCGGGGCGGTGTTCGCCGCCTCCGCCGCCGACGTGACCGATGTGCTGGTCGGTGGTCGCTGGATCGTGCGGGACGGGGTGCACCAGCTGGTCGAGCGCCCGGCGGCGGCGCTGGCGGACGAGGTGGAGGCGTTGTGGCGATCCTGATCACCGGCATCGGCGAGTTGACCACCAACGACGAAGTGCTCGGCACCGTGCACGACGCGGCGATCGTGGTGGACGGTCCGGTCGTCGCCTGGGCCGGCCCGGCGAGCCGCGCACCGGACGCGGACGAGCGCGTGGACGTCGAGGGCCGCGCCGCGCTGCCCGGCTGGGTCGACAGCCACACGCACCTCGTGTTCGCCGGCGACCGGACCGCCGAGTTCGAGGCCAGGATGGCCGGTGAGCCGTACTCGGCTGGCGGCATCGCGGTCACGGTGGAAGCGACCCGGGCGGCAGGCGACGCGGAGCTGGCCGCGAACCTGCGGTGGCACGTCGCCGAGGCGGCGCGCCAGGGCACGACCTGTCTGGAGACCAAAACCGGGTACGGCCTGACGGTCGCCGACGAGGCGCGCTCTGCGCGGATCGCGGCGAAGGTGGTCGACGAGGTCACCTTCCTCGGCGCGCACGTGGTGCCGCCGGGCGCGGACGCCGAGTCCTATGCGGACCTCGTGTGCGGCGAGATGCTCGACGCGGTCGCGTCTTCCGTGCACTGGGCCGACGTGTTCTGTGAAACCGGAGCGTTCGACGAGGCCCAGTCCGAACGGGTCCTGCTCGCGGCGAAGCAGCGCGGTCTGGGCTTGCGGGTGCACGGAAACCAGCTCGGCGCCGGTCCCGGGGTCCGGCTGGCGGTGCGGGCCGGCGCCGCCAGCGTCGATCACTGCTCTCATCTGTCCGAATCGGACATCGAAGCGCTCGCCGGATCCGGCACGGTGGCGACGCTGCTCCCGGCCTGCGACCTGTCCACCCGCCAACCACTCGCCCCGGCGCGGCGCCTTCTCGACGCGGGAGCGAAGATCGCCTTGGCCACCAACGCGAATCCCGGCAGCTCCTACACCACGTCGATGAACTTCTGCGTGGCGACGGCGGTCCTGCAGATGGGACTGTCGGTCGAAGAGGCCGTCCGCGCCGCGACGCTGGGGGGTGCGCAGGCTCTTCGCCGCGGAGACGTCGGCGTCATCCGTCCCGGCGCACGCGCTGATCTCCACGTGCTCGCAGCGAAATCCCGGACAGACCTCGCATATCGCCCGGGAGTGCCGTTGACGTGGCAAGTGTGGCGAAAGGGAAAGCTTGTGGCGTAAGGCGAAACGCGTTCACCGAGAGTTCATCGGCGTTCCCGGGTACGTGTTCACCCGGACGGTTACCTTCGCATCGTGGACCTCTCCCTGATCGTCCTCGTGGTGATCATCGCCGCGCTGGCCTTCGACTTCACCAACGGCTTCCACGACACCGCCAACGCGATGGCGACCTCCATCGCCACCGGCGCCCTCAGACCGAAGGTCGCCGTCGGCATCTCCGCCGTGCTGAACCTCGTCGGCGCGTTCCTGTCGGTCGAAGTCGCCAAGACGATCTCCGGGGGGATCGTGGACGACACGAGGATCACCCCGGTGGTGGTGTTCGCCGGCCTGGTCGGCGCGATCCTGTGGAACCTGCTGACCTGGTTGTTCGGCCTCCCGTCCAGTTCGTCGCACGCGTTGTTCGGCGGGCTGATCGGCGCGACGTGGGTCGCCTCCGGCGCCGACGCGGTGCACTTCGCCGAGGTCGTGGAGAAGATCCTGATCCCCGCCGTCGCCTCGCCGGTCGTCGCCGGGCTGGTCGCGGTCGTCGGCACCTACCTCGTCTACCGGATCACCGCGAAGGTGCGGGAGGACGTGGTGGGCAAGTCGTTCAAGCGCGCACAGGTGCTGTCGGCTTCGCTGGTCTCGCTCGCGCACGGAACGAACGACGCGCAGAAGACCATGGGCGTGATCACGCTGACGCTCATCTCGTCCGGCTCGCTGGCCCCGGGATCCGGGCCGCCGCTGTGGGTCGTGCTCAGCGCCGGTCTGGCGATCGCGCTCGGCACCTACCTGGGCGGCTGGCGGATCATCCAGACGATGGGCCGCAAGATCACCGACGTGCAGACGCCACAGGGCTTCGCGGCGGAGACCAGCGCGGCCGCCACGATCCTCGCGTCCTCGCACCTCGGCTTCGCGTTGTCCACCACGCACGTGTGCTCAGGCGGCATCATCGGCTCTGGCGTCGGACGACGGCTGGCCGAGGTCCGGTGGGGCGTCGCGGGCCGGATGGCGCTGGCCTGGCTGCTCACCCTGCCCGCCGCGGCCGCGGTCGGGGCGGTCGCCGCCGAAATCGCGACCCGTGGCACGGTCGGCACCGTCGTGGTGGTCGCCGCGCTCCTCGCCGCGGCGCTGGGCATCTGGATGTGGTCGCGGCGCAATCCGGTGACCGCGAAGTCCATGACCGAACCCGACCGAGCCGTTCCCGCGGCGGCCTGAGGAGGAGCGCCATGGAAATCGACTGGGCTTCACTCGGCAGCGTGTTCGTGGTCGCCCTCGCCGCCGTCGCGGTGGTGACCGGGCTGTTCGCGGTCGGCGTACGCGGAGTGGCCGCACGGGCCGACGCGCGCGAGAACGGCGGGACGGGCACCGCGGGCGCGGTCACGGCGGGCACGTGCTTCGTCGTGTGCGCGGCCGTGGTCGGGTACGGCATCTACCTCATCGTGGCCGCCTGAGGGCGGTGCGCGAGCACGTTGACCACCGTGCCGCCCGGATCCTCCACGAAGAAGCGGCGCACGCCCCACGGCTCGTCGGTGAGCGGATAGACGATCCGCAGGCCCCGGCGCAGCGCCTCGGCATGTGCCGCGTCGACCGCTTCCGGTTCCCCGACGTCGATGCCGACCCGCGGCACGATTTCGTCCATCCCGGCGGGCGGGATGAGGACCTGCGCGGACGGGTTGGCCGGGGCACGCAGGCCGAGCACCGGATCCTCCATCGCCACCTCGAGCCCGAGGACTTCGACGTAGAAGTCACGCGAGGCGGCGGGATCTTTTCCTTCGACGTACGGGAAGATTCTCCTGATCACCACGACATCGTCCCGCGCGGCCAGGGTCGCGGTCTTGGAAGAACCGGAACCCGCGCGTCAGCGGAGGTGTCCGGGCAGCTTGGCGAGCCGGTCGGGCGGCAGCAGGTCGCGCACCTTCGCGATGCGTGACGGATCGTCGAGCAGGGCGGCGACCTCGGGCAGCGCCGTGTCCGGGATGAACTCCAGGCTGGTCACGATCGTCGAATCCGGCAGGTGGTCGACGAACCGCGCGATGGTGACCCAGTCCTGCCGCCGGGTCAGCTCACGAGCCACCGAAACGACCACCGGCGCCGGCAGTTTCGCGATGATCCCGCGCGCCCGGCGTGGATCCAGTTCCGCGGCCACGTCGGCCAGGAACACCGGTGACAGGCGGCCGGCGATCTCCGCTCCGCGCGAGGCCTCGACCAGACCGGCGATGCGCGCGGCGAGCAGCGGGCCGAACACTCGCTCGGCCATTTTCGCCAGCACCGGCGTCGGCAGCAGTTTGCTCGCGCCCGCCATGCGTTCCAGCACGCCCAGGTGCGCGTCGAAGAGCACGGTCGTCGCACGTTCACGCAGCTCACGCAGGTCCTCGACGGGCACGTCGGCGAGGTAGGCCAGTCGTTCCCCGCCGACGCCGAGCACACGGGCCAGCTTGCGGATCTCGGCTTCCGCGGGCGTCACAGTCCGACGGCCTTCCGGATGGCGGGCCGCAGCAGCGCCGGGACGAACTTGAGGGCGTCGTTGCCGGCCTTGGCCAGCGCCGCCGCCTGCCGTCGCCGGGCGGTGCGCAGCGCGTCCGCCAGGTCCTGCTGGTGTGCCGGGTCCAGCGCGGCGACGCCCGCGGGCGGTTCGGCGCCGAGCTGCTCGGCCAGGGTGCGTTCGGCCATGCCGATCATCATGCCTAATGTCGCGGCATGACACAGGACATCGAAACGTCGCGGATCACCGTCAACGGCCTCGGCGCCCACCTCGCCCGGCCCGTCGGCGGCAGCGAATCCGGCATGCTGCTGCTGCCCATGGTCACCGGTGTCGGCGAGCAGGTCCGCGAGTGGGCGGAGGCGATCGCCGCGACCGGTGTCACCGCACTCGTGTGGGATCCGTGGCACGGTGTGAGCAGCGACGACACCTCCATCCCCGATCTGCTGGCGAAGATGCCCGAACTCGACGACGCGGTCGCGATGGACGAGCAGGGGCAGCTGCTGGACCACCTCCTTGGCGACCTCGGCTGCACCCGCGCGGGCGTGATCGGCTGGTGCCTCGGCGGGCGGTTCGCGCTCATCCTGGGTGGCCGGGATCACCGTCTCTCGGGTGTGGTGGCCTACCACCCGACGGTGCCCGGCGAGACCCCGCCGAATCACACGATGGACGCCGTCGCGCACGCGGGGCTCATCAAGGCGCCCGTGATGATGTTGTACCCCACGGCGGACGACCTGGTGCCACGCTCGCGCTTCGACGAGCTGCAGGCAGCGCTGCAGGGCCGCGCGACCGGCGCCAGCCTGATCCACGTGTACCCGGACGCGGAACACGGCTTCTCCAGTAAGACGCGGCACGGGAACCCGGTCAACGCCGAGGCGTTCGCGCTGTCCTGGCCGCAGGTGCTCGACTTCGTCCGGACGACCACGAAATCTGACTTTCGATAGATACCGCTCGCCCACGGCCGCCGGTAACGTTCCGTGACATGGGGAGAGTCTGGGGACGAGCGCTCGAAGTGCTGGCCGGTGCGCCGGTGGTGGCACTGCTGCTCTATGAGAGCAGGCACAACGCGCAGCCGTGGGAGCAGATCGGCGGTGTGGTCGCGATCGTCGTCGCGGTCGGCGTCGCGCGCCGCAGCCCGTGGTTGTCACTGACCGCTGCCGTGGCGTCCAGCACCGCGATGCTGTTCAACTTCGGCGGTCGTGTCCCGGCGTGGCCGGTGCTGCTGATGGTGCCGTTCGCCTACCTGGCGGGCAGGCGCATGGAGTCGGTGCGTCCGGCACTGGTGACCTTCCTGTCGGTGGCGGGGTTCGCCGTGCCGATGTCGCTCGCGATCGGCCGCCACGCCATGGCGGACTGGGGCGCGATGGCCGGGGTGCTGTTGTTCGCCGGGGTGCTGCCGTGGCAGCTCGGGCGGTACATGCGCACGCGGGAGGACCTGGTGCGGTCCGGCTGGCAGCGCGCGGAGGAGCTGGAGCTGCGGCAGCGGATCGTCGCGGAGGAGGCGCGGCTGCGCGAGCGGGCACGCATCGCCAGCGACATGCACGATTCGCTGGGGCACGAGCTGAGTCTGATCGCACTCCGCGCGGCCGCGCTGGAGATGTCGGGTAGCGCAGAGGCCAAGGCCCTGCGCGAGAACGCCGCCGCGGCGACCGAGCGTCTGCGCGAGATCATCGGCGTCCTGCGCGAGGATGCCGCAGTCCCGGTCGAACCGGTGCAGGGTGGCGTTGCCGGGCTGGTCGAACGCGCCCGGGCATCCGGTGTGGACATCGCGTTCGACGAAGAGCCATCTGCGCCGGGTGAGCGGGCTTCGTCCAGCACCGCGGTGCTTTCCCCTGCGTCGGCACGGGTCTTCGCCGGTAGCCATCCGTCTCCGGATGGCCGGGGTGCTTCCGGCGCTGTGGTGGTTCCACCCGGGTCCGTCCCGGAGGATCCGGCTCCGCCCATGGTCGAGCGCGCCGCGTACCGGGTGATCCAGGAAGCACTGACCAACGTCACGAAACATGCTCCCGGCGCGCGGGTCACCGTCCGCATCGCACGAGCGCCGGACGAAACCGTCGTCCAGGTGTGCAACGGCCCGCCACCGGCCGGGCCCCTTCCGGGCACCGTCTCCGGTCGCCGGGGCCTGGCGGGGCTGGGGGAGCGGGTACGGCTCCTGGGCGGAACGCTTCACGCCGGTCCCCGCGACGGCGGCTTCGAAGTGGTGGCCCGCCTCCCGCACGCGGCCGGGCCCGCGCCGGTCGACACCACCGAGTCGGAGTCGGCCCGGCAGCACGGTCAGGCCCGGCGCAAGGTGCGACGGCGCCTGGTCGCCGCGCTCGTCGTGCCACCGTCGATCATGGCCGGGCTCCTGGGCGTGGTCGGGACCGTCAACCTCTACCAGTGGCAGACCTCCGTGCTGGAACCCGCCGATTACGAGCGACTGCGCGTCGGGCAGCCCCGCGCCGAAGTCGCGGCGGTTCTCCCGGAGCGGCAACGCGACCCCCACGTCCAGGCGCCCGAGCCACCTGGAGTGACCTGCGAGTACTACGGCACCGGCCGCAGCATCCTGCAGCTGCGGTTCGACGCCTACCGGCTCTGCTTCGCCGGTGACCGACTCGTGCACAAGGAACTTCTGACCGACGTGCGAGAGGCCACGTGAGGAAAGGACTGTCGTGATCCGTGTACTGCTGGCCGACGACGAGGCCATGATCCGGGCCGGCGTGGCGGCGATCCTGTCCGCCGACGACGGTATCGAGGTCGTCGCCGAGGCCGGGGACGGCCGGGAGGCCGTCGAGCAGGCCCGGCGCACCCGGCCGGACGTCGCGCTCGTCGATATCCGCATGCCCCACCTGGACGGGCTCGCGGCGGCCGAGGAGATCCGGGGCCTGCTCCCCGAGACCGGAGTCATCATGCTGACCACGTTCGGCGAGGACGCCTACATCGAGCGCGCGCTCGCGGGCGGTGCCAGCGGGTTCCTGCTCAAGTCCGGCGACCCCCGCGAACTGCTCGCCGGGGTGCACGCGGTCGCGGACGGGGCGGCCTTCCTGTCGCCGAAGGTGGCGCAACGGGTGATCGCCCAGCTGTCCGGTGACCGCGTGTCCCGGGCCAGCACGGCCCGGGACCGCGTCACCGTCCTCACCGCCCGTGAACGCGAGGTGCTCGCACTCGTCGGAGCGGGACTGTCCAATGCGGACATCGCCGAGCAGTTGTTCGTAGTGGAGGGCACCGTGAAGGCTTACGTCAGCACCATTCTCGGCAGGCTCGGCGTCCGTAACCGGGTCCAGGCCGCGATCATCGCCTACGAGGCGGGGATAGTGCCGTGAACTCACGCATCACGGCGCCGCAGCACCTCGTGGCCCACGGCGAGCGCCGCGGCGGTCCATGCGGCGAGGATCAGCAGCCCGGCCCACGACGGGTAGGGCGGGACGGACCCGGAGACCGGGTTCGGCTGCCCGGACGCCACCAGTGCGCTCGCTCCGGCGACGCCAGGCATGTAGTCGGCGACACCAAGACCCAGCGAACCGAACACCATCGCCGACATCAGCATCACCAGGAACGACACGGTGATGCTGACCGCGACGCTCCGCAACGCGGTGCCGATACCGAGGCTGAGCACGCCGGTGAGCGCGAAGTAGGCCCCGTTACCGGCACATGCCTGGATGACCTCACCGGCAGAGGCTGGGCGGCCGTAACCGTCCATGAGTGGTGTCGCCACCGCGATCGCCACCGCTGCCGCGACGATTCCGAGCACGAACAACACGGGCGCGAGCACCGACGCCTTCGCCGCCAGCATCCGGTGCCGCACCGGCACCCACTGCAGCGTCGCGCGGATGCTGCCCGTCGCGTACTCGCCCGCGATGAACAGGCTCGCCAGCGCGATCACCGCGCACTGCGCGAGGAAGAAGGTCCCGCCTGCCACCAGCCCCGCGGCCGACTCCTCGGTGTCGCGGTTGTAGGCCAGCGAGGTAGCCGAGGGCACCACGACCACCAGCATCAGCACCACGGCCCCGGCCAGGCCCCACCCGGTCGAGCGGACCGACCAGAACTTCGTCCACTCGGAACGGATCGCCGCGGTCGTCGTCATCGCACACCCACCGTCCGCGCGGAGTCCGCGCCGTACTCGACCGCGTCCGCGGTCAGTTCCATGTACGCCTGCTCCAGTGAGGCCCGTTCCTCGCTCAGGCCGTGCAGCCGGACACCCAGCTCGAAGGCCAGGTCACCGATCGACTCCACCGACGCGCCCGGCACCAGCAGCGAATCGCCCTCGACGTGCGCGCCGGGAAGTCGCCCGGCCAGCCGCCGACGGTCGCCGGGGACCGCGCAGCGCACCCGCACGCTCGAACCGCCGGCGAGTAGTTCGTTCAGCGGCGCGTCGGCCAGCAGGCGGCCACGTCCGATGACGAGGAGGTGGTCCGCGGTCAGCTGCATCTCGCTCATCAGGTGGCTGGAGACCAGGATCGTGCGGCCCTCCGCCGCCAGCGACCGCACCAACTGCCGCACCCACCGCACGCCGTCCGGGTCGAGCCCGTTCACCGGTTCGTCGAACAGCAACACCCCGGGGTCGCCGAGCAACGCCCCGGCGATGCCGAGCCGTTGGCCCATGCCCAGCGAGAACTGCCCGGCACGCTTGCCGGCCACATCGGACAGGCCGACGGTGGCCAGCACCTCCTCGACCCGCCGGTCGGGAATGTCGTTGCTGCGTGCCATCGCCAGCAGGTGCTTGCCCGCCGAGCGGCCCGGGTGCAGGGCCTTGGCTTCCAGCAACGCGCCGACCGCGCGCAGCGGCCACCGCAACTCGGCGTACCGCGTGCCGTCCACGAGTGCCTCGCCGGAGGTGGGCCGGTCGAGGCCGACCACCATGCGCATGGTGGTCGACTTGCCCGCCCCGTTCGGGCCGAGGAAGCCCGTCACCTTGCCCGGCTCGACCGCGAAGGTGAGCTGGTCGACGGCGATTCTTTCGCCGAAGCGCTTCGTCAGCGCCCTTACCGTGATCATGCGCTCGAACGTAGGTTCCGGACACGCCCGGGCACATCTGCCGAAGGGTATCCGGCCACCTGCACTTTCGGCAGGGCAGAATGCGGCGCATGAGTTTTCGGCGCAGGGTGAGCCCGCTCGACCTGGCCATGCTGACGCTGGCCGTCGTCTCCGTCGGCCTGGTCGTCTACGTGACGTTCTTTCCGCACTCACCGCAGACCGCGCACCGCATCTTCGTCATCGACGCCTCGATCTGCGGGGTGTTCCTGATCGAGTTCCTGTACCGGTGGTCCCGCGCCCGATGGGACAAGCGCTTTCCCCTGCGGAACTGGTACGAGATCCTCGGCATGATCCCGATCGCGCACCCAGCGCTGCGCAGCTTCCGTCTGCTGCGGATCGTCATCGTGGCCGTGCGGCTGGCCCGCACCGCGGACAGGGCGTTCGGCGAGTTGTTCACCCAGCGTCTGGTCGAGCGGATGTCCCGGCCGATCGTGCTGGCCATCAAGAAGCCGATCACCATCGCGGTGCTCGACGAGGTCGTCAAGGTCATCGAGACCGGCAACTACCCGGAGAACCTGGCCCGCTCGCTCGGCGAAAATCAGGAGATGCTGCGCGCCATCGTCACCGAGAAGATCAAGGCCGACCGGCAGGCGGGCCGCCTGTCCCGCCTGCCCTTCCACGACGAGGTCCTCAGGTCCCTTGTGGACACCACGATGCGTGTCATGCTGGAGGTGCTGATCGATCCACGCACCGAGGCGTTCTTCGCCCACGTCGTGCGGGAGAACCGGGAACAGATCCGCCAGGCGGTCGTCCTCGGGCTGCACGAGGACGAGGACGAGGAGCTGGAGGGCACACTGCCGTCGCCGCCGGAGCGTTCCTACGGCGCATGAGGGTCCGCGGGCCAGGCGTGCTTGGGATAGCGCCCGCGCAGCTCGGCCCGTACCGCGGGATAGCCGTTCGCCCAGAACGATTCCAGATCGCTGGTGACCGCCGCCGGCCGTCCGGCGGGGGAGAGAAGGTGCAGCACGACGGGCACGCGCCCGCCCGCGACCTTCGGGGTTTCCCGCCAGCCGAACGCGAGCTGCAGCTTCACCGCCAGCACCGGGCTCCCGGTCGAGTAGTCGATGCGGAAGCGGCCCCCGGAGGGCACCTCGATCCGGTCCGGTGCCAGTTCGTCCAGCCTGCCCGCCTCGGGCCACGGCAACAGCCGCCGCAGCGCGGCCGCGGTGTCGAGGCGGGCGAGGTCAGCGCGGCGGCGGGCCCGGGACAGTTCGGGTTCGAGCCAGTCGTCCACTCTGGACAGCAGTGCGTCGTCGCCGACCCCGGGCCAAGGCGCACCGAGAACGGCGTGCAGGAACGCCATCCGCGACCGCAGGCGATCCGCGTCCGCGGTCCAGGTCAGGATGTCGCCATCGCGCAGGCCCACGACCAGCGCCTCGCGCACGAGCGCGGGATCCGGTTCGCGCAAGGGCCGGTCACGCAGGACGATGGCTCCCAACCTCCGCACTCGCCGCGCGACCACGTCGCCGGACCAGGTCACCTCGTCCCGTTCGGTGACGAGATTCGGTGCGGCCCGCACGGCCAGCTCCTCGTCCGCTCGCGCGGCCAGCCGGATGATGCCGTGCGCGCGGCCGGGGTCGCGGGTCGCCTCCGCCACCGCGAGCCATTCCGCGTCGCCGAGCCCGCTCCCCGACGGCAGCTCGGCCGCGGTGCCACCGGCCATCAGGTACACCGGCGAGTCCGGGCTCCGCCGACGTGCCAAGCGCTCCGGATGCGCCAGCGCGACGACGAGCGCCGGATCGGGCGCGTTCGGCGTTCGCGGTGAACGTGTCGACGAAGCCACCGGGTTGGCGGGGGACCGATCCGCGATCGGCTGGCCAAACGCGGAGCCGAGACGGGCGGTCACCAGCCGCTCCAGGCGGCGGGTGTCGGTGTGCCAGCGGGAGCCGCGGTCGTCACGGAGACGGCGCAGCTCGGCGTCCACGTCCGCCAGGGTGCCGCCGGCATCCATGAGTGCCACCACCTCCGCCGCATGGCGGGGGCCGACCTCGGCGGCGCCGTCGAGCAGGGCACGCGCCAGGCGTGGGTGCAGGCCCAGCTCGGCCATGCGACGGCCCCGGTCGGTGACGGTGTCGCCGTCGAGGGCGCCGAGGGTGCGGAGGAGGTTCTGGCCCGCCGCCAACGGCCCGGCCGGCGGTGCGTCCCACCAGGACAACCCGGCGCCGTCGGGCGTCGACCAGCAGGCCAGCTCCAGTGCGAGCCGGGACAGCTCGGCGGTCCGGATCTCGGGCTCGGGGTAGGCGGGCAGACCCGCCTGCTCGTGTCGCGGCCAGCAGCGGTACGCCCGTCCCGGCGCCTCGCGGCCGGCGCGCCCGGTGCGCTGCTCGGCCACCGCGGCCGAGACCCGTACGGTCGCCAAGCCGGGCAACCCCCGGCGGTGGTCCACGCGCGGAACACGGGCCTGCCCCGAATCGACGACGGCCCGCACACCCGGCACGGTCAGGCTCGATTCGGCCACCGCCGTCGCCAGCACCACCCGGCGGCGGTCACCGGGCCGCAACGCCGCGTCCTGCCTGCTGGGTGACAGCCGACCGTGCAGTGGCAGGACGTCCACACCGGGAAGGTCGAGCATTCCGGCCACCCGCGCGATCTCACCAGCGCCGGGGAGGAATGCGAGAACATCGCCGTCCCCCTCGGCGAGCGCCTTGCGCACCGCGCGGGCCACGCACGCCTCCGCCCGTTCGCCTCGCGCGGGCGGGACGTACGTGGTCTCGACCGGGTACGTCCGGGCGTGTGCGGTCACCACCGGGGCGCCGCCGAGCAGCTCGGCCAGGCGTCCGGACGCGACGGTCGCTGAGGTCGCGAGCAGCCGCAGGTCGTCACGCAGGCCGCCGCGGACGTCGAGCAGAAGCGCGAGCAGCAGGTCGGCGTCCAGGTGGCGTTCGTGGCACTCGTCCAGCAGGACGGTCGCGACACCCGGTAGTTCGGGGTCGTTCTGCACGCGCCGGACCAGCAGCCCCGAGGTGACCACCTCGATGCGCGTGCGGCGGGACACCTTCCGGTCACCGCGGACCGAGTAGCCGACGCTTTCGCCGACGGGTTCACCCAGCAGCGCGGCCATCCGGGCGGCCGCGGCGCGTGCGGCGAGGCGGCGCGGCTCGGCGACCACGATCCGGCCGTCCGCCCGGGTCATCAGATCCAGCGGGACGACCGTCGTCTTGCCTGTTCCGGGCGGTGCGACCAGTACCGCTGTGCCGTGGGCGTCCAGTGCGGTGGCGAGATCGCCGAGTACCGCGCGGACGGGAAGATCGGGCAGGTTCATGGCGGGAGCCACCGTAGCCCGCGGCCGGACATCACGTTCCTGGTCACCCGGTCGTATGGCGTTCGCCCGCGAGCGGCGGACCTCACAGGTTTCTCAGGGCGGGCCGTTAGCCTGGGACCGTGTTCCGCCCGTCCCCCTCCGTGCTCGACGCCGTCGGCACCCTGGTGCGGCTCGGTCTGGCCGCGGTCTGGCTGGTCTCCGGGGTCGCCAAGATCAGCGATTCGGGGCAGACGTACCTGGCCGTCAAGGCCTACGACGTGCTGCCCGGGGCGCTGCTGCACCCGGTCGCGACGGCGTTGCCGTTGCTCGAACTGGCCCTCGGCGCTTTCCTGCTGCTCGGGCTGGTCACGCGCTGGGTGGGTGTCGCCTCGGCCGCGCTGCTCGTGGTGTTCATCGCCGGGGTCGCGCAGTCGTGGGCGCGGGGCCTGACCATCGACTGCGGCTGTTTCGGCGGCGGCGGCGAGGTGGCGGCGGGGCAGACCCAGTACCCCCAGGAAATCGCCCGTGACGTCGGTTTCCTGGTTCTGGCCACCTGGCTGATCGTGCGCCCGTCGACCCGGTTCGCGCTGGACGGCTGGCTGCGCGGCGGGGCGCCGCGGCTCGAGACCGAGGAAGAGAGGATCTGAAGAACGTGGGTGGAGCGGAACGGTCCGCGCGCAAGCGCCGCCAGCAGCAGAACGCGGGGGCCAGGGCGGTGACGCAGGCCCGTGGTGGTGGCGGCCCCGGCCGGAAGACGATCGTGTCGGTGATCGCCGTGGTGGTGCTCGCCGCACTGATCATCGGCGGGGTGGTTTGGACGAACGCGTCGAAGAACAAGACCGAGGGCACCACCATCGCGCCCCAGACGGCCTCGGCGGCGCTGGACACCGCGGACGAGCGGCAGGGCGCCGTGGTGGTCTCGGGGAACGCCGACGCCAAGGTGAAGCTCGACATCTGGGCCGACTTCCTGTGCCCCTACTGCGGTCAGCTCCAGCAGCAGTCCGGCAAGCAGATCGAGGAGCAGATCCAGGCCGGGACCGTGCAGGTCACGTACCACATGATCCCGCTGCTGGTGAACCAGTCGGACCCGGCAGGCTACTCCTTGGCCTCGGCGAACGCCGCTCTGTGCGCGGCCGACCAGGGCAAGTTCACCCCGTACCACGACAGCCTGTTCGCGTCCCAGCCCGAAGAGGGCAAACGCGGCTACGACAACGCGCAGCTGATCAAACTGGGCCAGGACCTGGGCATCACCGCGCCGGAGTTCGCCACGTGCGTGAACGGCGGCACCTACGACCAGCAGCTCAACGCGGCCCTCGCCGAGGTCGAGAACGACCCGAACTTCAAGGGCACACCGACGGTGCTGCACAACGGCACCATGGTCGACTGGACGCAGCAGAACTGGCTGACGAACCTGGTCAACCAGGCCGGCTGACGTGCACGGGGGGTCGGCCCCAGGCGGTCGACCCCCCGTGCACGAGCCATCGGGGGGTCATGTACTGTAGTCGCAGACGAGATGCGGAGTTCACCTTCGCTCCGGGGCTATGGCGCAGCTGGTAGCGCACCACACTGGCAGTGTGGGGGTCAGGGGTTCGAGTCCCCTTAGCTCCACAGTTTTCAAGATCGCCTGACCTGCGAGTTTTCGCAGGTCAGGCGTCTTTTTCCGGTAGCCCAAACTTTTGTCCATTGTGGATCTCGCTTCAGTTACCCTTCAGTAACTGGGGCAAAACTGGGGCAGTGGCTGATTTTGGGCGAAATGGGGTCACGCGAACTGCCCCAGGTTGTTCACCCATTCGGGTGTTGTTGTCAAGGTTTCTTCTGGTGGCGCCCGGTTGATGCGGGCCTGTGGCAGCCGGGCATCCTTGTCCAGTCTCGATTCGGCGTCGGCTGGTTTCGGTTGCGGCCGGAGCCAGCGAGGGTCCGGGGACAGCCGCGGTCACGTCGACGGTCAGCATCTGAGTGGGCGGCCGCTGGCAACGCAGGGCGTGTGGTTCGCGGAGTGGTCAGGACCGATCGAACCGGAGCGGGCGTTGAGTGCCCCCACGGTTCTCGCCGAGGTCGAGTTGCACCTGTTGGGGCGAACGCGGGTCACCGAAGCGAATGAGGAACAGCCGCAGACTGATCTAACCGCCATGCTCGGGTGCCGCGTAGTCCCGCTTGGAACGGGGTAAGTCGCGCGTTTCGACGTACGCGCGCAGGCCGATCCAGGTCTCCGATTGAGCCCCGTTGCTCACGCAGCACTCGACACGACGCCGCGACTCTGTTCGCCACTAACGATCGCGAGAAATTCAGCCTGGCCTGCGCAGACAACCTTGCGCGGCACTACCTGACACCGTTGGTGCGCGAAACCCAGGGATTGAAAGCCCACGGGCTCGGTCGTGGTGATCTTGAAGCGTTCTTTGTTTGCAGGGCTTCTACCTGCGACTTCGGCGAATTCAAGGTCATGTTTGCGTTTGCGAACGGTTAGTCTGGGCTTCGTTATGTCTCCGTTCTTTCTGCTGTGCTCAATCGGGGGCGCGACACGGGCTGACCTGGTTAGTCCTGCCGCCCCTGATCGTCGCTGCCCGGGCTTGACCAGCCGCTCCACACGAATCCGGCATCGCCGAAAACGTAGGCGTGTGGCATACGGCTCTCGCCCTAAACTGGCACCGGTCAGCGAAACCGGTGGGTGGAGGGGTGAGGGTGTGCCATACGCCGTGTGGCTGGAAATGACAGCACCAGAGCCGATTGCGGACGCGGCGGCCGGGGCGCAACTGCCGGGGCTGATCGTCGACTTGCTGAAGGCCGGTTGGGACGTACCCGCGGTCCCATGGCTCGACCACGAAGACGACCCTTCCCTTGCCGACGAGGACGACACTGACGACGGTCCCGGCCTTCTCGATATGCGGGTGGTGGGATATCGCGACGGCGCCATGATTGGTCTCGCGGTCGACACCGATGTCTTGGAGATCGCCACGGCCATCGGGGCGAGCCTCGGCCGTCACCTCGCTGACGCTGCACCCGCACTGCTGGGCTGGACGACCGAATCGCTACGCGCCGTCAAACTGGCCGCCCCGGACGCCGACGGTGACTGGCTACCGCCGCTGCCCGAGGACGGTCCGCGATTCTCAGTCGCGGAACACCTTCGCGACGACTTACTCGGAATGGCCGCCCAGTTCCTGATCGCTGGCGCCGTGCGCGAGCTGCACGACCCTACCGGCGAAAGCCGCTATACCCCGGAAGCGGTCGATGCAGCCGACCTCGTTGCCGGTGCCGAGCAACACCCCTGGGGTCGGGAACTGGCGGGTGAACTCGGCACCCTCCTGATCGCCGCCGGCCGCCACGAGGCCGTATCCGGCACCAGACGATCCCTGACCCCCCACGGCGGCGGCGATTCCGCACTGGCGCAGCAGCTGCTGGAGGCGATCCGCGCCGAGATCGACCAGCCGGCCATCGGCTACGACGACGACCGGATGCGTGGCCATGTGCTCGTCGAAGACTTCATGGAGCGCCACGACCTGCAATGGAACCGCCGCAGCGACGACCTCGACGATGACGCAGATGAACGGCGTAGCCGCGAGCAGCTCCGGGCATTGTTGTGGTCGGGACTGCGCGTCCTGGCGACCCTGACCCACGACCTCGCCGACCACGCCGAATCTCCGTGGCTCTGGCTCGCCAAGCTGGAATGCGACGACCTCAGCCCCGCCGTTGGCGTCCTCGCCGAACTCGACGATGAACGCCTCGCCATGGCTGCGGAAGACGATGACGAGGAGCTCGCTGCCGCGGCCGAGGCGCATGTGCTCGTCCGCGCAGCGCTGCTGCGTCCCGACCTGCTCGACGGCCCAACCTTGAACGAACCCGGGTCACCGTTTTCCGACATCACAGTCACTGCCGGGCCGCTGCACCACGTCGTCCACCACGCACTAATCACCCTGGGCGCCGACGCCATCGCGAAAGCAGCCGACGTCAAGAAGCAAAGCAGAATCGCGGGCCTTCTACTGCCCCCGCTACGGGCCATCGAAGCTCTCCGCGAGGACGACGACGGTCCTGACGGCGACCCCTACAGCGACCTCTACCTCGTGCTTGAGCACCTACTCCCGCCCTCGGGCAGCGCCAGCCAGCGTGTCCGGCAGGCTCGCGATGTCCTGTCGCTGATCACGGCCGCGGCGGCCGCCCAACCCGACACGCCGGCTCGGATCGCTCGCGAGCTGTTCCTCGATCCCGCCGCAACAGCCTGCGTCCTGCTTTCCACCGATGACGAAAACCGGACAGTGCAGCGCCTGCGCAGTTACATCCTCATCGCCGCAACCGCTCTCGACCCCGCCGTCGCCGGAAGCTTCGCAGCCGACCTGCCCGCCTTGCGCAGCAACGACCCCCGCGACGAACCTGCCCTCCGCAACGAGATCAATATCTGGTGGAGCCGCACCGTCGAGGTCCTTCGGCGCCTGCCCGCACTCCTCCGCGAACAGCCACCGTGCCCCGACCCGGGAGCAGCACTGTTCAAGTCGGCAGTGGCAGATGAAGGCGAACCGGCCGGGGCACTCGACGGCTTGCCCACAACCCACGCTGCGATCGCCGTTGCCCAAGCCATCTCAGCGATCAGCATCGCGCTCGACGATCCCGACTTTCCTGCCGAAATCTTACGGTGACCCGGCCCGAAACCGGCTGGAAGCTGAGGCGGGCCACTGTCGAGGACTATCCCGGCACGGACACCGGCGCCGCACTGTGGCCAGCGGCTTTGCGTCGGCGGAATCGCCCCGTGACCTGCCGCGTACCGTCGGCGTGGACGGTGTCCCGCCCGCGCTGACCGGCGACAATGCCGAGAACAAGCCCGTGGGCGTGGTTGGCGGGATCACCGGAACGGGCGCATGCTCAAAGTCCCTGCCGAAGCACACGAGGGGGAACCGCATTGAGCACCGCGACCACCGCCGAGGTCCGCACCGGATTCGGCGCAGCGATCCTGCTGGGCATCGGCGATGACGACAACGTCGCCTGCGTCGCCGAACACGATGCCGCCACTGAGGACGAGGCCCGCTGCTGGATCGAGCAGACCCTTCCCACCGCCGCGATGCCAAACTGGGTCCACCAGCGCCCTCACGGCACGGCCGGAGCCTTCCTGTTCGCCATCTACGCCGAAGGCATACGCGTCCACGACGGACCGGGCGAATCCCACTGGGAGAACTACCCGGACGACGCACCCGAACACACCGCCGACCTCATCGACGGCACCGTGCACTGGTGGCCCCGCGCGGACATACAGCGAAAGCGACACATCCCGCGCGGCGGCTGTCGCGACGGTTCCGCTGCCTAGACTGCTGCCGATGGCACCTACCGGATCGAAGTCGACGTGCCTGGCGATCGTGCGAGGGAACTCGGGATCGGGCAAGAGCTCCGTCGCGCTGGCCGTCCGGTCCCGCCTCGGCCGGACCTGCGCCGTCGTGGCCCAGGACGTCGTCCGGCGGACCATCCTCAAAGAACGTGACGTGCCCGGAGGCGTGACTCGTCTCGACCGTGGCGCGCCATGCCCTCGACAACGGCTTTCACGTCATCGTGGAAGGCATCCTGCACGCCGAGCGCTACGGCGACATGCTCGCCGACCTCGCCGCCGATCATCGCGGCCGCACCGGCGTCTACTACTTTGACGTCTCGTTCGAGGAGTCGCTGCGCCGGCACGCGACCCGTTCGCACGCAGCCGAGTCGGTCCCGAACACATGCGCGAGTGGTACCGCGAGCGGGACCTGCTCGGACTCGACGGCGAGCAGCTCGTCCCGCCGACCTTCAGCCTGCAGGACACCGTCGGGCACATCCTCGCCGACGTCTTCGACGAGCAGCACCAACGAGCCCTGCCGTTCCGGTCGTCTTGGCGGCGCCGCCGGGGACTGACTGCGCGGTATGACTTCGGTATGCAGGCCCTAGCGAGGGTCGGCTGGAAACCGCAACGGCTCACCCTCGCCGCCGAGTTGCAGTGGCAGCTGCTGCCCGGCCGGTCCTGTTCCCGGCCCGAATACCGCATCGATGCGCTACTGCAGCAGGCCTACGCCACCCTGCTGCTGCGGTTCGAACTGGACACCGGCAGAGTCGAGGTCGTCGATGCCGGATCGCCCCAGCTGTGGCTCCTCCGCGAGGAGGGTGTCGAGCCGGTGAAGTTCGAGCGGCAACTGCCCCTGGGCATGTTCGAAAACACCCGTACCACAGCCAGCACTTCCAGCTCCGACCCGGTGACCGGCTGATCGTGGTCAGCGACGGGGGCTACAGCCACGTCGGCGCGCCCCAAGACAGGCCGGACATCCTCATCGAGGCCATGCGGGACAGCCGGGACCTGCCCGCGGCCCACGTCCCGCCCGCGATCCTGCGCCGCACGGCCCGCTACCGCGACACCCTCGACCTGGCCGACGACGCGACCGTCGACCGCCAGCACCTGCCGCCGCGCAGGCCGGTCACTGCTCCTCCTCGCCAACACCGCCAGCGTCCTGCGCCCCCTGCGACTGACGGGACTCGACGAGATCCTCCCGATCACCGCCGAGCGCCCAGCGCAACCACACCCCACACTTCCTACCGCGCGATGTGCTCGGACCCCGAGCGACAAGGCCCGACGACGGTCCGGGACAGGTCGTAGTGACCCTCCGAGGCGAGGCGACGCGGTGCGCCGATCGCGACCTCCCGTCGCGGTGAGCGCTTGCCTTGAGCCCCGCTCGCTTCCTGACCTGGACCTGGTTGAGCGGGAACAGTCCGGCGCCCCGCCGGCCGACGGAGGTCGCGGCGAGTGCCCAGCGGTCCATCGAGGACCATCGCCGCCGAGATGTCGGGACAAACACGGGCGGCCGATCGTCCCGGGTGCTTCCGGACCGGCGATCATGACCGTGACGGCGTATCGCGGCGTGACCGGAGGCTAACATCGGAGGCATGCCCACGACCTACTCCAGCGAGCTGGGAGCTTACCTGCGCGCTCGGCGTGCCGCGGTCGATCCCGAGGGCGTCGGTCTTCCCCGTGGCAGGCGACGCGTCGCCGGGCTACGTCGTGAGGAGGTCGCGACGCTGGCGAGCGTGAGCGTGGACTACTACACCCGGCTCGAGCAGGGGCGTGAGAACCACCCTTCGCCGTCGTTGCTGAGCGCGCTCGGCCGGGTCCTTCGCCTCAGTCCGGACGAGCAGCTGCACCTGCATCGGCTCGCGGGTGTCGATCCCACGGGCGCTGCCGCGCCGACGAGCAGGACGATTCCCGTGGCGTTACGCCGATTGCTCGACCAGTGGCCGGTGAATCCCGCGTTCATTTTCAACGACGTTCAGGACATCCTCGCCGCGAACGCCCTCGGCGTGGCGTTGCATGCGGGATTCGAGCACACCGACAACTTCGCCAGGATGGTGTTTCTCGACCGTCAGGGGCCTCGATTCTTCGTGGAATGGGAGAAGGTCGCCGCCGGCACGGTCGCGACGCTGCGACAGACATGGGGGCGGCCGGCGGCACGAGGACGGGTCCAGCCGGTGATCGACGAGCTGCGGACGCACAGCGACGAGTTCGCACGGTTGTGGAGTTCGCATGTCGTGGCCGGCAAGTCGCACGAGACGAAGAGCCTCGACCATCCCGCGGTCGGTTCGCTCGAGCTGGACTATCACGCCTTCGAGGTGGCCGGGGTCAGCGGCCAGTACCTCCTCGTGTGCCAGGCCGAGGCCGGCAGCCACGCCGAACAGGCCCTGCGGCTGCTCGGCAGCATCGCCGCCTCGTCCCGACAACGGCCGGGACAGGCCCGCGGGGACCTGCCCGGCGAGTAGCCGCGGCGGGCCCACCCAATCAGATCGTCACACGCTCGACGATCTCGTAGTAGGCGTGCAAGTCGAGCCATTCGATGCCCGCGGCTACCTTTCCTTCTTTCATCGTCAGAATGTAGAGATAGCCATTGTGATACGGCTTGCCGTCGATGGCCCTTCCGGTGCTGTCGATACGGACGATCACGTCGTCGCCGTCGGCCCAGAGCCCGCGCGGTGTGATGGCGAGTGGTCCGTCGAGCCGGTCGAAGAGCGCTTTTTCCGCGTTCTCGTGGAGGTCCCGCAAACCGTTGTAGGTACGGGCGACGGCTCCGTGTCCGGCGATCGTCCATTCCGTGGAATCGGTGAAGAGCTCGGTGAAGAATTTCGTGAAGTCCGCTGCACCGGCGTTCAGCGCGGCCTTCACGAGCTCGATGTTGGTGTTTTCCCGAGCGGAGTACGGCATTCGTTTTCCTCGTAGCGGTTGATGGTTCGTGGGGGGTACGCGATCGATGCTAGGGTCGGCCGCGGCCGGGAGGCAGGTCGCCGCGTCACTGGGTGTGGCACACCCCCGCAGTGCCGGCAGGCGCACGCGCGGCGACCGCGTGCGGTCCTGGCCAGCACCCAGACCTCGGTTTTCGCACTGCGATCGTCCGCACGAGCGCGCCCGGCGAGCGCCGCGCCGGAACCGTTCGCGCAACCGGGCTTCGCCGCGACGCCCGCACGCTCTTCGGCCTCGTCCTCGAAACCCTGGAGTCCCTGCGCGGTCTCGCCTGGTGTCGTGGCGGCTTCGCGGTCGTGGACATGAGTGAGGGTCAGGTTTCCGGCGGCGAACAACAGGTACGCCGATGGCTGCTGTCTGGCGGCGACATCGCCGCGACCATTCGCATGCCGGCGTCGTGGACGGCTGTGGCGAGGTCGGGCTCCCGATGGTATCGGTGCTGCCGTTCGTCCCCGGCTTTGCGATTACGCACGTCACGCCCGTGAAGACGAGCGCGCACGCAGGCAGCAGGCCGAACTGGCCCAGACATAGCGGCAGCGCTCTTCGGCGACGCCGAACTCGTATCGCCGGGGCTGGTTCGGGCGACCGACTGGCACCCGCTCCCGCATCACCGCACTGATCGGTGGGACCAGGCCGCCGCCGTGCTGCTCGGTGGGGTCGCTCGTCTCACCTGAACAGGCGGAGTGCTAAGCAGTCCGGGCATGCGGTGGGCATGGACGGCTGCTGGGCGGTGAACCCGGCCGGGCCGACGCGCTCGGGGCGTTTCCCCGAGCTGTGAGCCGCGCGTGCAGGCCCTGGCAACGTGGAAGCGGCTTCGGCCGGCGTGTCGCCGTAGTAGGCGTGCTCGCGGAGTCACGGTTTCAGGATGAGCTTGCCGGTCGCCGAACCGCTTTCCAGCAGCCGATGGGCTTCGGCGGCTTCGGCCAGTGGCATGGGGTGGATCGTCGGGCCGGTGACCTTGCCCTCGGAGATCCAGCCGAGCAGCCGGCCCAGCCCACCGATCGCCCTCTCGGGGCGCAGTGCGAACCAGGCGCCCAGGTTGAACCCGGTCAGCGACTGTCCGGGCGCGGGGTCGTAGATCAGCGGAGTCAGCGCGTCTCCGTCGAGGTGTTGCCCGTCCAGCCCGGTGATTGCTCCGTAGGTGACCAGCCGGCCGAAGGGGGCGAGGGCCGACAGCGTGGCCGGAAGGTGCTTCGGGCCCATCATGTCCAATCCGACGTCGACGCCTTTGCCGTCGGTCAGTTCGCGAACCTGTGCGGGCCAGTTCTCCTGGCGGTAGTCGATGGCGTGGTGCGCGCCGTGGCGCAGCGCGATTTCCCGTTTCTCCGGGGTCGACGCGCCGGCGATGATCGTGCTCGCGCCGAGCGTCTTGGCGATCTGGACGGCGTAACTGCCGACTCCGCCGGCCGCGGCCGGGATGAAGACGGACTGGCCCTCGGCGAGGTTGGCCGTCTCGGTCAGGATCAACGTCGCGGTCAGTCCGACCGCCAGGAGGCCCGCCGCCAGATCCGGATCGACGCCCGGGGGCAACGGGATGACGTTGGACTGTCGTGCCAGCGAGAATTCCGCGTAACCGCCGTTGGCGTAGGGTCCCACCGAACCGAACACCGGGGTCCCGACTCCGACCCCGGTCACATCGTCGCCGACGGCCGCGACGGTGCCGGCCACCTCGGCGCCGGGGGTGAAGGGCAGTGGCGTCGGATCGGGATACCGATCCCCACGTCGACGTGCGACGTCGGCGAAGTTCACCGCGGCCGACTCGACGCGGATCAGCACCTCGCCTGCCGCCGGAACCGGGTCTGTGAGCTCGACGTGCTTCAGCACGTCGGCGGTACCGGTTTCGGTCATCTGGATTGCTTTCATGGGTTGGCTCCTGTTCGTTTCACATGCACAGCGGGATGCGGAACGGATTCAGATCCGCAGCAACTGCTCCGCGTTGCGGTGCGCGATCGCGTGCCGCTGGTCGTCCGGGAGATCGGCGTCGGCCAGGAAGCCCGCGACGTCGTCGCGCACGAGGTACGGGAAATCCTCGGAATGAATGATGCGGTCGGCCCCGACCTCGCCCAGCAGATAGTTCAGCTGGTTGTGGGTGTACATGCCGGAAGGCGTGATCCAGACGTGGTCGCGGTAGTAGTCACTCACATCGCGCTCGAGGTAGCGGGTCTTCGCGAACGTCCCGTCGAAGCGGTCCAGCCATCCCGCTGCGAACTCGCCCCAGTGCCCGCTCAGCAGTTTCAGGCCGGGGTGCCGGTCCAGCGCGCCGGACAGGATGAGCCGGAGGATGTGGACACCGGCCTCCATGTGCCACCCGAAACCGTGCGTGGCGAACGTGAACTGGACTGCCGCGGGCCAGTTTCCCGCGTAGTAGCCGGCCACCGCGGAGTTGTCCGGGAAGCCCGGATGCACGTAGATCGGCAGGTCCACCGCTTCGGCCGCGGAAAGGACCGGGTCGAAACGTTCGTCGTCGAGGAACCGGCCGCCGCAGGTTCCGGTGATCAGGGTGCCGACGAAACCGAGTTCGTGCACGCATCGTTTCATCTCGTCGGCTGCCGCGGCCGGATCGTGCAGGGGGATGGTGGCGAACCCGCGAAACCTCGTCGGATGTTCGGAAATCTGCAGTGCCAAACGGTCGTTCACCCGGCGGCAGAGGTCGACGGCCTCCGGGCGGTCGAGGTTGGTGGGACTGAACGCGCCGTGCGACACCACCTGGACGTCGATCCCGGCCTTGTCCATGTGCGCGAGGCGACTGCCGCCGAGGCGCTCGGCAGAGTCCTGATCGGGCATGAACTCGTCCTGGACGAACGTGGCGAACCCTTCGTCGGGCGTCACCGGCAGCGGCCCCGAGAGCGCACGAACCTCGGCGCTGACCTCGGGATGGTGGAAGTGCTCCTCGACCGTGATGACGCGCAATGACTCCATGTTTGATAGCGTAATACAAAATATTTATTACGCAAGCAAGATGCTGCCGGGGCTCGCCGGGCACCGTCGGCCCGGCGCGTCCGCCTACCGTGATTAGCTGGTGGCCACACCTGGCCGGGACGGCGGAGCAGTGATTCGCGCGAAGGCCGAAATACCAGGAGGAAGGGGCTATGTCAGCTGCAGCACCACGTCGCGGCGGCAAAGGGGCCAAGTCCACCGAAGTGCCGCAGCGACGCGCGGCCACCCGAGAGGCGATTCTGGAGACGGCGATCGACTGCTTCGCCCGCTCCGGCTACGAAGGCACGTCCATGTCCGGCGTGGCACGCAGCGCCGGGGTCGCGCAGCCGTTGATGCATTACTACTTCGAGTCAAAGGACCAGCTCTGGCGCGAGGCGATCGGCAAGGCGTTCAGCGAACTGCTGGTGCAGCAGGAACTCAATCACGAGCTCAAGGAGTTGGACCCGGTATCGGCATTGCAGGTGCTGATCCGGCGGCACATCTCGTTCCTCGCCCGGCATCCCAGCGTCGCCCCGGTGCTGGCGAGTGAATCGCAGTTCGCGACGGACCGGGTCCGCTGGCTGACCGACACCTACATCGCACCGCTCGAGCGGCATTTCGCCAAGTTGATCGAACTCGGCCAGGAAGCGGGCCGGATCCGGGACGACCTTCCGACGCCCTACGTCGCCCGTTTCCTCGTCGGCAGCGCCTCGTCGTTCTTCATGACCGGTGCGTTGATGGATCGGATGCACGGCATCGACAACGCGGACCCGGATGCCGTCGAGACTCACGCGCGGGTCACCATCGACCTGACGCTGGGCGGCTTGCTGACCTCCCGGCCGGACTGATCACGACGGCGTGGTCACCGGCTGGTAGTCGACGACGTGGTTGCGCAGGGTGCCGATGCCCTCGACGTCGACCTCGACGACATCACCGGACCGGAGGAAGCGGCCCGTCGCCGCCCCGACCCCGGATGGCGTGCCCGTGCAGATCACATCGCCCGGCAGCAGGGTGACCATTCGCGAGATCGTCGACACGAGCTGCGGGATGTCGAAGATCAGATCAGCGGTACTGGACCGCTGCCGGATTTCGCCGTTCACCGAGGTCGTCACGCGGAGGTCCAGCGGCGACGAGAACGAATCGGTGGTGACGACTGCCGGGCCGAGTGGTTTGAACGTGTCCAGCGCCTTCGAAAGGCCGAGGCCCGGTGATCCCGGCTCACCGAAAGCGGCCGCCTGCAGGTCCCGGGCCGAAACGTCATTGACGCACGTCAGCCCGCCGACGAACTTCCACGCCTCGCCGACCGGTACCCGATACGCGGCACGTCCGATCACCACGCCGACTTCACCTTCGTAATCCACGAAGTCCGGCGCGGCCGGCGGCAGGACGATCGGGTCGCCGGGTCCGGCCGTCGGTCCACCGTCCACGCAGAAGTATGTGGGCTCAGCGGGAATCTCGGCGCCGGTCTCCGCCGCGTGGCTGCGGTAGTTGAGTCCGACCACGACAATGCGGCACGGCCTCTCCACGGGCGCGAGCAATTCGACCTCGTCGACCATGACGCGCGCCAGGACGGGCGCGGTCGACGCCTGGTCGACACCGGCTCGACACAGCGCCGCCACGTCCGGATAGGGCAGGTCGAGCAGTAGCAGGTCATCTCCGTCGCGACGAGCGAGTCCTCGCGACGTCCGGTAAAGGTGCATCTTTTTCCTTGCCCTTCCTGTGGTTGACGATCGCCGGCTCCGGCGCGGAGTGCGGGCCGGAGGCTTGACACCGGCTACGACGACATCCTAGTTTGATACTGCTATCAAGAACAATGATAGGACAGACAAACCCCACACGGAGATCGGGAGGTCGCAGTGTCACAGGAGAGGTCGCCGCAACCGGCGACGGCGGGGGCGTCCGTCAGTCCGGACCGGCTCGCACACGTCGTGTTGCGTACGACGCGATACGACGACATGGTCACGTGGTACCGGACAGTGCTGGGCGCCCGGACGTCGTTCGAGGCTCCGGGCGCCATGTGCTTTCTGACCTTTGACGAGGAGCACCACCGCGTGGCGATCGCGGGCGTGCCGACGCTGGCGGAACGCCCGGTCATGGCGGCCGGGCTCGAGCACATCGCCTTCACCTACGCCACGCTCGGCGACCTCGTGGCGACCTATGAGCGGTTGAAAAAACTGGACATCGAACCGTATTGGACGATCAACCACGGGCCGACGATCTCGTTCTACTACCGCGACCCGGACAACAACCAGCTCGAGCTGCAGGTCGACAACTTCGCCACGATCGAGGAAACCAACGAGTTCCTCACCGCGGAATTCCCCAAGAACCCGATCGGAGTGAATCTCGACGCGGACGAATTCGTCCGCCGATTCCACGACGGCGTACCGGAAACCGAGTTGCGCAAGCGGCCCGAGACCGGGACGGGCGGGCTCGACGCCGTCCGCACGATGTGAAGGGCGCGACGATGGCTGTCGGATCCGATGCCGTCCTCGACGGTGACACGCGCCGTGCGATCGAAGCACTGTCCACCGAGTACTCCTGGCTCGTCGACCACGGAAGCGCCGACCGGGCGGCGGAGCTGTTCACCGAGGACGCGATCCTGTCGACCGGGGACCGGGTGGTCAGCGGGATCATCGACATCCGCCGCCACCTCGAAGAACGGGCGCGCAATCGGGACATTCGCTCCCGCCACGTCGTATCCAACACCCGGCTGCGCGCCGAGAGCCCCGGCCGGGTGCGCGGATCGATCATCCTCACCGTCTACCGCCGGGTCGGCGACGCCGGGATTCCCCAGGTGGTCGTCGCCGATGTCGAGGACCGGTACCGGCTCGGCGACGACGGACACTGGCGGATCGCCGAACGGACGCTGACGCCGGCTTTCGTCATCGGTGAGTTCTGAGGCCCACGACTCGGTGACCGGCCGGGCAGCGAGTCCGTTCCGGCGTGCGAAAAGGAGAATGCAGTGGCGCACTTCGAGGTACCGGTACTGATCGTCGGCGGCGGCGGTACCGGGCTGATGACATCGATCATGCTGTCCGGCTACGGAATCGACCATCTGCTCGTCGAGCGCCACGAGTCGACGTCCGAACTGCCCAAGGCACATTACCTGAATCCGCGCACCATGGAGATCTTCCGGCAGTTCGGCCTGGCCGATGCGGTCTATGCGCAGGGCATTCCGCTGAAGGACATGTCGAAGGTCGAGTGGCGTACCACGCTGGCGGGAGACGGCCCTTTCGACGGCAAGCAGCTCTTCGAAATGGAGTGCTTCGGTGCCGGCGACTCCACCGTGGAGTACCGGCGTCACTCGGTGTGCCCACCGACGAACCTGCCCCAGCTGCGCCTCGAACCGCTGCTGCTCGCCGCAGCGCGGGACCGAAACGCCGATGCGGTGAAGTTCGGTCATGAACTCCTGGAATTCGTCCAGGACGATCAGGGAGTCGACGCGTCGGTACGCGAGATCGCCACCGGCGAGGTGCATTCGGTGCACGCCGACTACATGGTCGGCGCGGACGGTGGCAAGACGCTCGGCAGGCTTCTCGGAATAGGCATGGTCGGCGCATCCAAGGTCTTCGAGACGATCACCGCCCACGTGTCCGCCGATCTGTCCCCTTGGTGGACCGAGGGGGTGATCATTTCCCACTTCCTGCCCAGCGGTGGACGACTGGTGCCGATGGGCCCCACCTGGGGCGCGGGCTCGCAGGAATGGGTGGCGCACTTCGCGGTGTTCCCCGGTGATCCCGTGCCCGACAACGCCGAAATCGTGCGGAAGATCGGTGCGCTGATCGGCACCGATGTCGACATCGTGGTCAAGAAGATCAGTCATTGGTGGGCCGAGTCGGTGCTTGCGGAGCGGTATCAGGACGGCCGGGTTCTCTTGGTCGGCGACTCCGCGCACCGAGTGCCGCCGACGACCGGTCTCGGCCTCAACAGCGGCATCCAGGACGTGCACAACCTCGTCTGGAAACTCGCGACCGTCCTTCGAGGACACGCGCCGGCGCGCCTGCTGGACAGCTATGGGGCGGAGCGGCAGCCGGTCGGTCTGCGCAACGTCGAGTGGGCCATGTTCGCGGCCCAGAACCACCTCGCCATCGATGCGGGATTCGGCCGCATCCCGTTCCCCCTGCCGCCCGAAGTGGACCAGCTGCTCATCGGCGGCTTCTTCGCCGAGGGCTTGGTGGGCCAGGCCCGGCGAACCCGGTTCCGAAAGGTCGTCGAAACCCAGTGCATCGAGTTCTGCGCACAGGAACTCGAAATGGGCTTCGCGTATGAGAGCGGCGCAGTGGTTCCGGACGGGTCGGTGCCTGCCGCGGGCGACCCGCTCGGGCAGGTTTACCAGCCCACGACCCGCCCGGGCCATCGGCTGCCGCACGCCTGGCTGGAGAAGGAAGGCAAGCGGTCGTCGACCCATGACCTCGTCGGTGCCGACGACACCGTCGCTCTGATCACGGGCAGCCGGGGCGGCGCATGGGTTGCCGCGGCCGCGGAGGTCGCGGAGAAACTGGGCATCACCATCGCGACGGCTCAGGTCGGGAACACGCACCACGACGTGGACGGCCAATGGGAGGCCGTGCGGCAGATCGGCGAGGACGGTGCCGTGCTCGTCCGCCCGGACAACCACGTCGCGTGGCGCAGTATGTCCGGTGACGACCAGCCTGCGGTGACGCTCGCCGCAGCCGTCGAGACGGTCCTCGCACGGTGAGCGGCGGGCGGGGCGCCGCGGCGGATTCGCGGTGGCGGCTGGACGATCGTTATCTGGCTTCCGACGGCGTCGTCTACCTCACCGGTATCCAGGCGCTGGTTCGGATGATCCGGGACCGGGCACTGATCGACGACCGCCGGGGGCTTCGCTCGGCGAGCTTCGTGACCGGCTACGAAGGGTCCCCGCTCGCCGGTTACGATCTGGAGCTGGCGCGGCGGCTCGAGCTCTTCGACGATGTCGAGGTCGTGCACCGCCCGGCGGTCAACGAAGAGCTGGCCGCGACCGCCGTCGCCGGCACCCAGCTCGCCCGTCAGGCCGGTGCGCTGCGTCCGGACGGCGTGACCGGATACTGGTACGGCAAATCCCCCGGGCTCGACCGTGCCTCCGACGCCATCCGGCACGCCAACCTGATCGGCACCGACCCGCAGGGTGGCGCGGTCGCGCTCATCGGCGACGACCCGGCGGGAAAGTCCTCGACCTATCCCTGTTCATCAGAGGCGGCCGTCGCCGATCTGTACCTGCCGACGCTGTATCCCGCCGATTCGCAGGAGATCCTGGACTACGGCATCCACGCCGCTCATCTGTCCCGGTTCACCGGGACGTGGTCGGCGCTCAAAATCACCACCGCGGTCGCCGACGGCGCGAGCACCGCTGTCGTCCACCCCGATCGAGTGAGCCCGACGGTGGCGGATCTGGAGCCGAGCAGGCACCGGCCGTCCGCGAAGCTGATCGGGGCGAACCTCGCCGCGCTCGAACACAGTCTTCTCACCCGGCGGTTCCCGAGAGCCCTGGACTACGCACGCGCGAACGGACTCGATGCCATCACCGAGACGACCGGTGCGGATCGCCTGGGCATCGTCGCGGCAGGCAAGACCTACCTCGATGTGCGGGAAGCGCTGGCGCGACTGGGGCTGGGGGATCCGGCAACACTGGCCCGGCACGGAATCCGGCTGCTCAAGCTGGGCATGGTCAACCCGGTCGATCCGTTGATCGTCCGGCGCTTCGCGAAGGGTCTCCGGGAAATCATCGTGGTCGAGGAGAAGCGCGCTTTCCTCGAGACCGCGGTCAAGGACATTCTCTACGCGGGTGTGGCCGCTCCCGTCGTGGTCGGGAAGCATGACCACGAGGGACGGACACTGTTCTCCCCGTCCGGCGAGCTCGACGTGGACCGGGTGATCACCGGACTGGCCCGGCGGCTCGGCGAGATCCACGAGGTGGAGCCGGTCCGGCGATGGCTCGGGCAATCACGGCCGCCCGCTCGGATCGAGCTGCCGGTGATGGCGCGCACACCGTACTTCTGTTCCGGCTGCCCGCACAACGGTTCCACTCGCACCGACAGGGAAACCCTGGTCGGTGCCGGAATCGGCTGTCACGGTCTCGTGATGGTGATGAACGAGGAGCAGGCGGGGAACGTCCTCGGCGTGACACAGATGGGCGGGGAGGGCGCCCAGTGGTTCGGCATGGCGCCGTTCATCGACCAGGACCGGCTCGTGCAGAACATCGGGGACGGCACTTTCACGCATTCGGGCAGCCTCGCGGTGCGTGCCGCGGTCGCGTCCGGCACCAACATCACCTACCGGCTCCTGTACAACTCCGCCGTGGCGATGACCGGCGGACAGGATCCGGCCGGCGGAATGGCGTTGCGCCGCGTGATCGATTCGCTCCGGGCGGAGGGAGTTGCCGAGGTCGTCGTCACCACTGACGATGTCCGGCGGACCCGTAAGGAGGCTCGGCTCGGCCGCGACGTCACCGTCAAGCATCGTGACGAGCTCGACGCCGAGCAGGCGCGCCTGGCCTCCATCGACGGCGTCACCGTGCTGATTCATGATCAGGAGTGCGCGGCGGAGAAGCGCCGGAAGCGCAAGCGCGGGCTGGCCCCGTCCCCGGCCGAACGCGTCGTCATCAACCAGCGCATCTGCGAAGGATGCGGTGATTGTGGCGTCCAGTCGAACTGCCTGTCGGTCCGGCCGGTGCAGACCGAGTTCGGTCGTAAGACCGAGATCCACCAGTCTTCCTGCAACCTCGACTTCTCGTGCTTGCGCGGGGATTGCCCTTCCTTCGTCACGGTGGTCCCGGATGAGCGCGGAAACCCGGCGGCAGTACCGAGCGTCATCGATGCCGGCTCCATCCCGTCGCCCACCGGCGCACCGCCCGCCGAAGCGCAGGTCCGCATCGTGGGCATCGGCGGCACCGGAATCGTCACCATCGCCCAGCTACTGGCGACGGCCGCTGCACTGGACGAGAAGCACGTGCGAAGTCTCGACCAGACCGGGCTGGCGCAGAAAGGCGGCGCCGTGGTCTCCGATCTGAAGATCTCGACGGAACCTGTTCCGCGTTCGGGCAAGCTCAGCGCACGTTCCTGCGATGTCTACCTGGTGTCCGACCCGCTGGCCGGAGCCGACCCCGCGAACCTGAACGTGCTCAGCCCACAGCGGACGGTGGCGATCGTTTCGTCGGCGCGGATCCCGACCGGGCAGATGGTCGCCGACACATCGTTGGAGCTACCGGACTTCGCCGACCTGCACTCGGCAATCGCGCAGGACAGCAGGCGTTGCGTCGCACTGAACGCCGGCCGGCTTGCCCTCGACGCATTCGGAGACGAGCAGTTCAGCAACGTCCTCCTGCTCGGCGCGGCGTTCCAGACCGGCCGGCTGCCCGTATCGAGCGAGGCGATCGAACGCGCCATCGACATCAACGGGGTCGAGGTCGACCGCAACCGCCAGGCGTTCCGGCTGGGCCGGTGGCAGATGGCGAACACGGGTTCGGCTACGGACAGTGCCGCAGAACCCGACGACGGCACCTCCGGCGACGACCTCCAGCGCCTCATCGAGTTGCGGGCCGCCGATCTCGCCGAGTACCAGAGCCCCGCCTACGCCGGACGCTACCGCAGGCAGGTCGATCAGGTGCGCGAGGCGGAAAGTCGCGCTGTGCCGGATTCGACCGCGCTGACCGAGGCGGCGGCACGGTACCTGTACAAGCTGATGGCTTACAAGGACGAGTACGAAGTGGCCAGGCTCGCGCTGGACCGCGAGTTCAGATCGCAGGTGGAAGAGCAGTTCGGCACCGGCGCCAAGAGGTACGTTCACCTGCATCCGCCCATGCTGCGCGCGTGGGGCGTGCGGAACAAGCTGAAGCTCGGCAGCTGGGCCACACCGGTGTTCCGGGTGTTGAAGGCGATGCGCCGGCTGCGCGGGACACCACTGGACTTGTTCGGCTACACCAGGGTTCGCCGACTGGAACGTGACCTGATCGGCGAGTACAGCACGATGTTGCGCAAGCTGTCGGCCGGGCTGACCTCCCGCAATCACCCTGTCGCGGTGGAGATGGCGAAGCTTCCGGACGAGATCCGCGGTTATGAACAGATCAAAGTCGACAGTGCGGACCGTTATCACGAGCGGCTCGCCACGCTTCTGGAGGAGTTCGAAACGCTATGCAGACCGACGGCTTGCACCGGCCCAACCACAATGGGCACCTGATCGCCGAGTCGCTGCGCCGGCATGCGGACCGGACAGTGCTCTCGTCCGGGTCCGGTACCTACACCGGTGCCCAGCTGGCTGACGAGGTCAGCCGGTACCTGCAGGGCTTCGAGGATCTGGGGGCCGGAACCGGGTCGACCGTGGCGATCCTTTCCGGCAACCGCCCCGAAGTGGTGATCGACATCGCTGCCACGCACATCGGCGGGTACCAGCGGGTGGCGCTGCATCCGCTGGGTTCACTGGACGACCATGCCTACATTCTCGACGACGCCGGCGTCACCTCGTTGATCATCGAACCCACCCCGGAGTACGTGCAGCGCGCACTGGCCCTCCTCGACCGGGTCGCAGCCCTACGGCAGATCCTGACGTTCGGTCCGGTGCCGCCGGAGCTCGCGCACAGCGCAACCGACATCGTCGCGCACGCCGCGACGTTCACGCCGCGGCAGCCGGCCGCCGCCGCCCTGCCACCCGAGCACATCACGAGCCTCGTGTACACCGGCGGCACCACGGGAAGGCCGAAGGGCGTGCAGCTCTCGGCGGGCAGCTACTTCACCATGACCACGATCCAGCTGGCCGAATGGGAATGGCCGGACCGGCCGCGGTTCCTCAGCTGCACGCCGCTCTCGCACGCCGGGGCGGCCTTCGTGACCCCCGTGCTGGTCAAGGGCGGGACGCTGGTTCTGATGCCGCGGTTCGATGCGGCCGCGGTACTGGAGACGATCGAGAAGGAGCGGGTCACCGCACTCATGCTGGTTCCGTCGATGATCTACGCGCTGCTGGATCATCCCGACCTGCGCACTCGTGACGTGTCGTCGCTCCAGATCGTCTATTATGGAGCGGCGGCGATCAACCCCGCGCGGCTGGCAGAGGCGATCGAGCACTTCGGTCCGATCTTCGCCCAGTACTACGGCCAGTCCGAAGCCCCGATGGCCATCACGTACCTGCCCACGTACCGCCACGAGGGGCCTCGGCACACTTCCTGTGGACGGCCGACGCAGTTCGCCCGCTGCGCGATCCTCGGCGATGACGAAGAGCTGGTGCGCCCGGGTGAGGTGGGCGAAATCTGCGTCAGTGGACCGCTGCTCGGTCACGGCTACCGGAATCAACCTCGGGTGACCGGGGAAACGTTCCGTGCCGGCTGGTTGCACACGGGAGACCTCGCTCGGGAAGACCAGGACGGCTATTGGTACATCGTCGACCGGATCAAGGACATGATCGTCACCGGCGGGTTCAACGTGTTCCCGCGGGAGGTCGAGGACGTGATTTCCGAACATCCCGACGTGGAGCAGGTCTGCGTGGTGGGGACGCCGGACGAGAAATGGGGAGAAGCCGTGACCGCGGTGGTCGTGGTGCGTTCAGCCGCCCGCCGTGCCGCCGGGTTCGTCGAGGAGCTGACTGCCGAGATCCAGGCCGCGGTGCGCAACCGGAAGGGGCCAGTGCAGTCCCCGAAGCGGGTGGTGGTGCTGGACTCGATTCCGTTGACCGGCTTGGGGAAGCCGGACAAGAAGGCAGTCCGGAGCCTTCTCGAAAGCCCGACGGCCACGGAGTAGTGCACCGTCGCCTCGCCAATGACAGCAGGAGTACTGACATGAGCACAACCGAGGTCGCGACCGGTTCGGCTGTTCCCGGCCGGCACTGGATCAATGCCGAGTGGGCGCAGGCACCGGCGACCGGGAAATCGATCAATCCGTCGACAGGTGAGGTGGTCGGCCGTTACCAAGACGGTGGTGCCGACGAGGCGTCGGCTGCCATCGCCGCCGCCGGCACGGCGTTCGCCGCGGGCGACTGGGCCCGCGACGTCGACCTGCGAGCACGGGCCCTGTCGCAGATCGCGGACGGCGTGGAGGCGAACGCCCAGGAGCTGGCGTCGAGAATCAGCCGGGAGAGCGGCAAGCTGCGGTGGCAGGCGGTGTTCGAGGTCGGCACCGCGGTGCGATGGCTGCGCTACAACGCCGCGGCGGGCCTCGTCGGCTCCGATGTCGGACGGCATGCCGACATCAGCCAGGAGATACACTTCCGTTCCAGTCCCGAACCACTCGGAGTCGCGGGAATCATCACGCCGTGGAACGCGCCGATCACGTTGACTGCCAGGGCATTGGGCCCGGCGCTGGCCGCGGGATGCACAGCGGTTGTCAAAATGCCGGCGCAAACCGCGCTGACCAACTCGTTCTTCGCCGAGATCATCGCGCACTGCACGGCAATTCCGCCCGGGGTGGTGAACGTCTTCACGGAATCGGGCAGCGAGGGCGCCGAACTGCTGGCGACGTCACCGGACGTGGCGGTGCTCAGCTACACCGGCAGCACCGCGGTCGGCCGGAAGATCGTCGAAGCGAGCGCGGCCACGCTGAAGCGGCTCAATCTCGAACTGGGCGGCAAAACCCCGCTGATCCTGCTCGACGACGCCGACCTCGACGTGGCGATCCCCACTGCGGTGTCCGCGGTGACGATGTTGAACGGGCAGTTCTGCGTGACCGGATCACGGGTACTGGTCCATCGTGCGATTGCCGGCGAAGCGCGCGAGCGGCTCAGCGAAGCGTTGTCGGCGGTCCGGCCCGGCCCGAGTGACGAGCCCGGCAGCCAGATCGGCCCGCTGATCGACCGGGCAAGCGCCGAACGGGTCGACCGGCTGGTGGAAGACGCCCTGCCGGATGCAATGCCGTTGGTCCGGGGCGGGCTGATCACCGACGGCCCGCTCGCCGCCGGGGCGTTCTACCGGCCGACCCTGCTCGAGGTCGAGCGGCTGGACATTCCGGTGGTCCAGGAGGAACTGTTCGGTCCCGTGCAGACCTTCGAGGTGTTCGATTCGGACGCCGAGGCGGTGCGCCGGGCGAACGCGACCGAATACGGTTTGGGTGCGGCGATCTTCACGCGGAACACCGGTCGTGCACGCGCGTTGGGCCGGGCACTGCAGGCGGCGGGTGTGTGGATCAACACGTGGGGGCTGCTGAACGAGAAGTTCGAACAGGGCGGCTACAAGGCGAGCGGCAACGGAGGTTTCCTCTGTGGGCCGCGCGCGCTGGAGCAGTTCCAGCAGGTGAAGGTCTACGCGGAGCTGGCGATCCCGCACGGATGAGGGCGCCGCGACCGGAGGCGCAAATACCATGTTCGGGGTCCACCGGTGGGTGCCCGTCGGTCCCGACGCACCGCGCCCCGGATCCGAAAGGTGGAGATGTGCCGGAAACCAGTCATCGTCCCGGTACTCAAGGAGGCGCGCGCGGACGACCCGATCGTGCGGTCGGTCCGTGTCGTGCCAGGGCCGCGGTCGTACCGAGCCGTGCGCGGTGCCGCCCGCCGAGGTTCGCAGAGCGCGTCGGCGGGGACAGGGCTGTGACAACGGCGACCGGGAGGCTCCGAGGACGGCAGAACCACGGACACACACCGCCGGCACGGAGCAGACCGATGGGAGACCACGCGCGCAGAGACGCGCACGGACCGTTTGCGGGAGTGGATGATCACGCGCGGCCTCCGGCCGGAAGGCCGGTTGTCACTGGCGCGTATCGGCGCCGGTCAATCGAACCTGACCTTCCGGGTCGGTGATGGATCCGGTCGGAGCTGGGTCCTTCGACGGCCGCCCTGGGGTGAGAAGCTCGAGTCGGCTCATGATGTCCTGCGCGAAGCCCGGATCATGGCGGGCGCTGGGCACCACCCCGGTTCCCGTTCCGGTCGTCCACGGAACGCTGGTGGACGGCGAGGCCGGGGACGTACCAGCGGTGCTGATGTCGCGGGTGGACGGGTTCGTCCTCGACCGTCGTGAGGTCGTCGACGCCATCCCCTTGGGCAGGCGGTCCGAAGCGGCGCATTCCCTCGTCGCCGCGATGGCCGCAGTGCACCGGGTCGACCTCGCCGAGACCGGCCTGGCGGGTCAGGCGAGCACCAAGCCGTATGCACAGCGCCAGTTGCGGCGCTGGTCGGCACAGTGGGAGGCGTCGCGTACCCGTGACCTCCCGATGCTTGACCGGCTCACCGAACGACTGTGGCGGGCCGTTCCCGTTCAGCACGAGACGACACTCGTGCACGGCGATCCGAACCTGCGCAACGTGATCCTGTCGCCGGAGCCGGGCGCGGTGGCCGCGGTGCTGGACCGGGAACTCAGCACGCTCAGTGAGCCGCTCGCTGACCTCGGCACACTATTCGCGTGCTGGCCAGCGGGGACGAAGCCGGAGTGGGAAGTCCTGGGACTCCCACCCGCGAGCGGATCGTCGCCCTCGTGGAGCGGGCCTGTGCCACCGCCGACATCCACGGGATCTAGGCCAGTGCCGTGGGCACGTCCGGGACCTTGAACGCGACCGCGGCGATACCGTCGGTGATGTCCTCGTCGGGACCGGCCAACGCCAGCCTGGTGCCGCCCGCGTCGAGCGCGGCGTGACGATCGCTGTCGACGAAGCTGGTGGTGGTACCGAAACCACTCGAAGAGAAGCGCGCGGCGGCGGCGACGTCGGTGGCGGGGTGCAGGACGTTGCCGATCTTGGCGGCAACCTCGACAGTCGAAGCTGGGAAAAGGAACTTCGCGGGAGCGGGTTGGCGAGTCCCACAGCACGGCGGGGCTGTTGCGGTACGAGTCCACGACGGGTCCCGACCATGACCAGATCCCGGAGTTGCTGGCCCGGATCCGGCAGATCGAGCACAGCCAGGCCACCCGCGCTCGGCCTCGACCGCCAGGTACTGCTGGTGCTGATAATGCTGCGCCACAACGTCAACCAGATGCTGGCCGCGGACTGCTTCGGCGTCTCCCACCCCGCCGTCTCCCGCATCTACCGACGCCTGATACCCCTGCTACCCGAGGCACTGCAGACCGGATCGTGCTGGTCGATGGCACCCTCATCCCCATCGGCAACCGGGGGAAAGGACCACACCACCCCGCAAGCGAACTACTCCGGCAACACCACGAAGCCGGCCTGGCCATCCAAGTCCTGCCCGGCCGCACCCACGACCGCACCGCCCACACCACCGTCATCGGCGACCTCGGCTACCAAGCCACCCCCGTCCCGCGACCCCGCCTTCCGAGCGAAGCGCGCCGGACGAGCCGACGGTCTCGGCGGGTCATCTCACGCGGTGGAACGAGCGGTCGAGCGCACGGCGGCGACCTCGGCCGCGGTGCGGACGAAGACGGCGAGGGCGCGGTCACGACGTTCCTCGCACCAGGCGGCGAGGAGGGTCGTCGCACGCCCGTCGACGGGAATGGTCACCAGGTCACGGCCGAGGTCGCGGGCCACGGACTCGGGCAGCACGGCGATCATGCGGCCGAGGGCGATGAGCTCGGCTACCTGCCCGGTGTCGGTGATGACCGGCCCGTGGCCGGGCGAGTCGGTGGTCCAGCGGGGGAAGGTCTCGCCGATGAGGTCGGCCATTCGCACCGACGCGCGCGTGGCCAGTCGGTGCGTGCGCGGCAGCACCACCAGTTCGCGCTCGGTCAGCAACTCGTCGGTGGCCAGTCCGGACAGGTCGTGCTGGGGCAGGCGCAACAACGCGACGTCCGCGGTTCCCGCACGCAGCAGGGTCTTCTCCTCACCGATGCGGCAGATCAGCACCTCGACCTCGATCGTGTCGGCGAGCTGCGCAAGGAGAGGTTCGAGCAGACCGGCGTCGCCACCCGGTTTCGCCACGACCCGCAGTCGTTCCCTGACCCGCCCGGCGTCGCGTACCGCGCGCTCGGCCGCGGCCAGGGCCGCGAGTGCGCGGCGGCCCTCCTGCAGCAGAACCTCACCAGCGTGGGTGAGCGAGACCGTCCGGCTGCTGCGGTCCAGCAGCCGGAGATCGAGCCGGCGTTCCAGTCGTTGGATCGCCCGGGACAGCGGAGGCTGCGCGATGCCGAGCCGGACAGCGGCGCGGCTGAAGTTCCGCTCCTCGGCTACCGCGACGAAGTAGGCGAGTTCTCTCGAGTCCATACCGTCAGGGTATAGGTGGCGGGTGCGTTCGGTCTTGGTGTACGCCGGCCCCAGCTGGTGCACTCGACCCATGACGGACGCAGTCGAAGGAAAATCCAATGTGGATCTGATGAGGTTGTTCGTCGGGCAGGTGCAACAGCGGGGCCGGCTCGAGCTGATCGACTCGCTCGTCCATCCCGACTTCCGCAACCACACGGTCGAACCAGGACAGCCAGCGGACCGGGACGGAGTCCGGGCGACCATGGCGGCCATGCACGCGGCGTTCACCGGGCTCAGCGTCGAAATCCTGCACTGTGTCGGGGACGGGGACCTGGTGGCCACCCACAAGACGTTTCGCGGGCGGCACACCGGCCCGTGGTTCGGCGTTCCCCCGTCCGGGAACCAGGTCGAGTTCCGGGTCATGGACGTGGCGCGGTACCGGGACGGGCAGATGGCCGAACACTGGGCGATCGCCGACGCGCTGACCCTCCTCCGGCAGGCCGGTGCGCTCCCCTGATGCCGACGTAACCGCCCGGTTCCGGTGCGATGGTCACCGGAACCGGACGGGAGCCCTCTGGCGTGACGTCGCCGCTGTTCGGGCTGAGGGTCTGCCCGGCGAACAGGTTGCCGCCGGGGTCGGTGCGGTGCGGCGCTGTTCCTGGCCTCGGACGGTGTGACCGCCGCGGCACAATCGATTTCGGAGGAACACATGCGACGCGTGGTCTGCGAGGCGTTCGGCGATCCCCGTGCCCTGCGGGTGGTGGAGGAACCGGCACCGCGGCCGGGGCCCGGTGAGGTGCTCATCGAGGCGGCGGCCGTCAGCGCCAGTTTCGTGGACGGGCTCATCGTCCGCGGCGCCTACGCCTCCCACATCGTGGTGCCTGCCGAGGTCGCCGTCCCGGCGCCGTGTCCGTCGAGGTCGCCGCGGCCATGGAGAGCTACCTGACGCTGGCCTTCGCGACCACGCATCGCGTCAAGATCGAGGCAGGCGAACACGTCGTCGTCCTCGGCGCGAGCGGGGGCATCGGATCAGCCGCCGTCGATGTGGCGCGCAGCCTCGGTGCCCACGTCGTCGCGGTGGCGTCGACCGACGGCAAACGCGCCGCGGCCAAGGAGGCGGGCGCCGACGTGGTCCTCGGCTACGACAACCTCAAGGACGACATCCGAGCCGCGACCGGCGGTGGCGCGGATGTCGTCATCGACCCGGTCGGCGGGCCCGCGGCGGAAAGCGCGTTACGCGCGCTGGCGACGGGCGGACGTTTCTGCGTGCTCGGCTTCGCGTCCGGTGACATCCCGCGGTTGCCGTCCAACATCGTCCTGCTGCGCAACCGTTTCGTCATCGGCGTCGACTGGGGTCACTGGTCGAGCGAAGCCGGGGGAGCCCACGGGAACGCGAAGCTGCTCACCGACGTCCTCGCCACCGTGGCGAGTGGAAAGCTGCGTCCGGGACAACCGTCGACCGCGCCACTCGCCGACGCCGGCCGGGTGCTCCAGCTGTTCGGAGAGCGCCACGCCATCGGCAAGTACGTGCTGCACCCCTGATCCGGCGGAAGGACTTCACGTTACGCCTGAGCGAGACTACCTTCTGCCAGAAGCGGCGGAGGGGCCCCGGATTCCGTCCAGGAGGTAGATGGTGCGGCGGTCGTAGTCGTCCCGGGGTGGCCGCTTGCCGTGCTTGAGGGCGAGGGCGTTGTCCAGGACGAGTGCGTGCAGGTCACCCGCCGTGAACTCCGGCCGCAGCGCATCGCCGGCTTGCGCCGCTGCGACGAGCTCCTCGTTGGCCTGGCTTCCGGCCCGGCAGATCTCCATCAGCTGCGCCGAATGCGGATACGTCTGCAACAGCACGTCGTTGAAGGCGGGCTGGCGGTACTGGAGGTCGCGGAGTGCGGTGACGTAGTACTTGATCCGCTCGCCCACGTCATCGATGGCCCGAGCGCGGTCGATGACGGCGAACAGTTCACTCGCCACGAGTTCTTCGATGACGGCTTCGATGAGGCCGATCCGCCCGCCGAACCGGTTGAAGATCGTCGCCTTGCTCACCCCGGCCGCCTTGGCGACCGTCTCCAGCGGCACCGTCAGGCCCTGCCCCTGGAAGGCGCCGATCGCGGCAGAGCGGATCTGTTCGGAATTGCGCCGGGCGTCGGCGCGCAGCCGGGATCCCGAAGGCACCACACTCACCGTCCCGTCCTGTCCATCGGCGCAATTTGACTCCTGTGGTCAGTTTACCTACGGTCGTAGCCAGGAGCGAAACTGACCCAGTTGGTCAACTTGTGATTCCGGGAGATCAAGAACATGATCGTTGTGACTGGCGCCACCGGTGGGCTGGGCGGCACCACCGTCGAGCACCTCCTCAAGCGCGTACCCGCCGACCAGATCGGCATCAGCGTCCGCGACACCGCCAAGGCGCAGCACTTCGCCGACCGCGGCGTACGCGTACGGCAGGGCACCTACGAGGATCCGGCCGCGCTGCGCACCGCCTTCGCCGGTGCCGACCAGGTCCTTCTGGTATCCGGTAACGACCCGGACGCCGACGTGGTCAGCCTGCACCGCAATGCCATCGAAGCCGCGGTCGCGGCCGGGGCCCGGCACATCCTCTACACCAGCCAGCAGGGCGCCGTCCCCGGCAACCCGTACCGGCCGTCGGACATCCACATCGCCACCGAGGCGCTCCTCGGCGACTCGGGCGCCGCCTGGACCGCACTGCGCAACGGCGCCTACGGCCCACTTGACCAGGTGCTCGGCCCGTGGCGGCAGACCGGCGTGATCGCCCAGCCGCAAGACGGCCCCGTCCCCTACACCGACCGTGCCGACATAGCCGAGGCCACCGCGGTCATTCTCGCCGGTGACCGTTCCTTCGACGGCCCCGTCAACCTCACCGCGTCCAACGCCGTCACCTTCGAGGACGTCGCGAAGATCGCCTCCGACCTCACCGGTAGCCGTGTTGAGCGCATCGTCCTGGATGACGAGCAGTGGGTCGCCGAGCAGATCGCGACCGGTGTCCCGGAGCAGATGGCCCGGCTCCTGCTCACCTGGTACCAGGCCGCCCGCGCCGGCTACTTCACCGAAACCAGTCCGCTGCTGGCCGAACTGCTGGGCCGCGAGCCCCGCACCGCCGCTGAACGGCTCGCGGCCCACGTCGCCGCCTGAAGCTGGCCTTCTTTTCATCGCCTGATCGTTGATCCAGGTGCGGTGGCCTGCAACGGGGCCGCGTTCGGCACGTGCCGGTAGGGGATCGGCGGCGGACGGCAACGACGAGGCCGTGGGACTCGGTTATCGCCTGCCGAACAGTCCGCTGAGGACGAGGTCGGCGAGCTGCCGTGCGGTGCGCTCCTGGCTTTCGGTGGTGATCGGCTGCTCGCGGCCCAGCCTGGTCGCCAGCGGCAGCTGCACGAGACCCGCGACCGGGCTGATCAACGCGAAGAACAGTACGTCCGCCGGTGTGGCCGGAATGCGGCCCTCGGCGGCCAGCCGGTCGACGGCGGGTTGCAATGACGCGAGCGTCGGTGCGACGTAGTTGTCGAAGAAGTAGTCGAGGCGCTCGGACTCCCGGCAGAACTCGTCGGCGAGCAGCCTGCCGAGCAACGGCGTGTGGACGGAAGCCCGGTAGAACAGCTCGATCACGGCGCGGACGCGGTCGGCGTCGTCCATCTCGGCGTCCAGGATTTCCTGACGCTTCCGCTGTTCCCAGTGCAGCGCCCGGTCGACCACGGCCCGCCAGAAGTTGGCCTTGGAGCCGTAGCGGTCATTGATGAAGTTGTGGTTGACGCCGAGGCGTTTGGCCAGCTCGCGCGCGGACGCCCGGTCGTACCCCAGCTCGGCGAAAGCCTCCATGCCGCGCAGGAGGACCTCGTCTTCGCCGGGCGCGGAGCCCGCGCCGACCCGCCCGACCACCATGCCCCGACCTTACCGGCAGGCCGCGTGCGGACTTGTCGCGCGGTTGCTCCACCCGATCTGTCGGGTGAAGTCGCGCTGATCACCACCAAGCATGGGGTGAACGCGATCGCGGTGAAGGCGAACGCCGATGTCGAGGGGGTCGACGAGCCGCTTCTGCAGAACACCGAAGAGCAGTTCGACAAGCTGTTCGCCATCAACGCCAAGGGCACGTTCTTCGCCCTGAAGAACGCGGGAAGGCACGTGGCCGACACGGCCGCATCATCTACGCGGGATCGAGCACCACGATCAGCCCGGTTCCCGGCACCGGTCTGTACGGGGTCAACACGATCGTGCCGACCGCGATCGAAGGCGCCGGCGTGTTCACGACCATTGATGACGACGACCCGTTCAAGCAGCTGAACAAGGCGCGCCCGCCCGGAGGACGTCGCGGACGCCGCCGAGTACCTGGCGAGCGACCTCGCGTCCTGGGTGAGCGGTCAGCACCTCGTGGTCAGCGGCGGCGCACCACAGTGAACGGACTCACCACATCGCCGAAACTTCGTCCGCGAGAGCTGCACCTTGTGCCCGTCCGGCCTGCGCGGCGGCTGGGCGGCGTCGGGGAGCGTAGGGGTTGGGGCCGATGGCCTCGACGCTGTGTTCGTCGGGTGTGATGAGGCGGACTTCGGCGTTCTCGGCGGGCGTTTCGGCATCCGCGGCCGCGCCGGGGATGCGTCCGTAGCCCGCGGGCATCGGCGCCAGGATGACGATCTTGTCGTGCCCGGCGGCCAATTTTGCGTTGGTGGTGGAGACCATTCCGCCGTCCACCCAGGAACGGCCCTGGAACCGTTCGAGCGGCCATACGCCGGGAACCGCGCCGCTGGCGGCGACGGCGTCGGCGAGTGTCACGCCCGAGCGCCGGTCGAACAGGTGCAGTTCGCCGGTGTCGGCGTCGATGGCGGTGATCTCCAGGCTTGCCGGCCAGTCGGTGGTGACCAGACGGGAGGCCACGACCCGGCGGCGGACGGCCGCGGGCACAGGCTCGGGGTCGGCTTGGGAGATTCGCCCCATCGCCGCGCCGACCTTGCGCGGATCGTCGCCACCCTCTTCGAGCGCCGCCCACCAGGCCTGCATCGTGGCCTCGGATGCCTTGACGTCCACCTCGTTCTCGTCCGCGACCAGCTGGGCGGCGAAGAGCCGATCCAAATCGTGACCGCCGGCGACCGCGGTTCCCACGAACGACCCCGCCGAGGTTCCGATCACCGACGCGGCCTTGCTCCAGTCGACACCCCCGGCGGCAAGCCCCGCCAGCACGCCGACCTCCCACGCGATGCCGGTCACCCCGCCCCCGCCGAGCACGAGCGCACGCGACGGATGCCGAGTCGGCTGGGTCATGGGAGGACTCCTCACGTCTCACTCTGAATGTCAGTATCTGACATTGACGACACTATCAGCCAATGTCAGTATCTGCCATTGGTATGGCGGCGTCCGCCCTGTACCCGGGTAGGGTGGCGAAATGGTCGATCGGCGGGAGCGGTCCCGGGAGCGGCTCCAAGAAGCCGCCTTGGAGCTGTTCACGCTGGACGGTTACACCGAGACCACTGCCGTCGCCATCGCCGAACGCGCTGGGGTGACCGAGCGCACGTTCTACCGCCACTTCCGAGACAAGCGAGAGGTGCTCTTCGGAGACGGCGACCGGCTGGTGCGTCTCCTGGTCGACGCCCTGCCGCTGCGGCCCAAGCCGCTCGACCGGGCGCTCCGGAACGCCTTGTCCGCCCTTGCCGCGGACCTGACTCCACGGCGGGAGCGGCTCGCCCGGCGGGCGGCGCTGGTCAGGGCACACCGCGAACTCGCCGAACGTGAGCTGCTCAAGCTGCAGTGCTGGGCCGAAGCTCTGGCTCACGTGCTGATCGACCGGGGAATCGACGATCTCACCGCGGTCGCCGAGGTCGAGGTCGCGCTCGCGCTGTTCCGTACCGCGTTCACCCTCTGGGTGACGAGCGAAGACGACGCAGCCGACCTGGAAAAGATGATCGACCGAGCCTACGCGGCGACCGGCAGGCGGACCATGCGCAGCCAGGTCCTCGGCAGCAGGTCCTGATTCCCCTGCTGGAGCTGCCTGATCCGCGCGTGGTCCTCAGTGGACGGTGCGCCGGGCTTGCGGATCGTGGTCGCTGACCCCGCCCCAGCGGCCGGGTGGGAGCACGATGACCCTGGCCTTGCCGATGATGTTGTCGACCGGTACCGCTCCGGCGACCCCGCCGTGCCCCTGGCAGCGCGAGTCGCAGGAGTTGTTGCGGTTGTCGCCCATCACCCAGACGTAGCCGTCCGGCACCGTGACCGGCGGGAAGGAGTCCTGCTGCCGGTCGGCGGGGTCCTCCCAGTGGATGTAGGGCTCGTCCAGGGGCTCGCCGTCCACGAGGACGCGGTTCTGAGCGTCGCAGCACTCGACGGTCTGGCCGCCGGTGGCGATGATCCGCTTGACGAAGTCGTCCTCGTCCGGCGGCGCCAGTCCGAACACCGAGCCGATGTTCTGGAAGAAGCGCACCACGGCGTTGTCCGAGCGCTGACCGCTCGCCTCGGTTCCCACCCACGTTTCGGGGCCCTTGAACACCACGACGTCGCCTGGTGCGGGATCGGTGAAATCGTAGGTGATCTTGTCGACGAGAACCTTGTCGCCGTAGCACCCGGTGCAGCCGTGCAGCGTCGTTTCCATCGAGCCCGACGGGATCGTGTAGACCCGGCCCAGGAACTGCTGGAACACGAAGGCGAGCACCAGCGCCACCACGATCAGGATCGGCAGCTCGACCCAGAACGGGCGCTGCTTCTTCGGTTTGCGGCGCCGTTTCGCGTCCGGTTCGGCGCGCTCGTCCGGATCCGGGGTTTCGTCCTCGGCGGCGCCGGGGGGCACAGGTTCGACCACGGCGCCAGGCTAGCCGACTTCGCCGCCCGCCGGGCCGCGGCCGTGTCGGTGTCGGCGCAGATTCCGTCTATTGTGGATCGGCGAAAACGGGCTCACCGTGCACGCACGACGAGTGCGGGACCCGGACCTGCCGCTGCGGTGGCGGGTGTCGGCGTTGCGGGTCGTGCGTGCAGCTGCGCACCCGGCGAGCCGAGAAGCGTGCCGGACGGCGTGTTCCCGCGCCGGACGGCAGCAACCCGCACACATCCGTGCGGCGGGCCCGTCAGTAGGAGCCGATCGCGGCGGTGCTCGACAACGCGTCGATGGCCTCGGCGACCTCCGCCCGCGTGATGACGCGGGCGGCGAGCCTGCCCGCGTCCGAGTCGCCCACGCACACCGCGTAGGCGGCGTCCTCGAACATGCGCAGGTCGTTCTGGTCGTTGCCGAACGCGACGTAGCCACCGGCCGGGATGCCCAGCGCGGACAGGCCCATCGCCTTGTCGACGAGCCCCGGTGCCAGGTCCACGAGGTCTTCGGACCGGTGGACGTTGATCGTCACGCCGAGGTGCGTCAGCTCGGTCATGGCGACGTCGCCGAGGCCGAACAGGACCACCTTCACGTACTCGGCCAGCGACTCCCGCGCCACCCGCTTCGCCAGGCCGGCCTGGTCCACGCGGCCGAGGATCTCCCGGTCCCGCTTGACGTGGTAGCTGTAGTCCCACGAGCTGTCGATGAGGTACTCCAGCTCGTACCGGTCGATGATCCCGTCGATCGCGCCACGGACGTCGTCGCTGAACTTCGTGACCTCGATGTGGCCGTTCGCGCGGGTGAACGCCCCGTTGCCGCCGACGAGCGGGGCGTCGGACAGTTCACCGGGGAGCACCGGCACGAGGTCACGGATCGGCCGGGCCGAGGCGAAGACGACCGGATGCCGGGACCGGCACCGCAGGATCGCTTCGACGATGTCGCGGGGCAGGTGATTCCCGTCGAAACAGGTGGTGCCGTCGACGTCGAAGACGAACGGCACGCCCGCTTCCGCCCGCCGCGACTCGCGTTCCCCCATGGAATTCCCCCTCCGGATCCACCGATCCTACCGCGACGAACGGAGGTCGCGGCGTGGCAACCGCGAGACCGGGCAGGGCGCGACCTCAGTCGCCGGGGTGGCGGAGGTCGCGCAGCAGAACGGGCAGGGCCGCGAGTAGCGCGACGCCGCGGATCGCGCCCGCGACCGGGAACGGGGCGCGGGTGCCGAGCGCGGCGGCGACGGCTCCGCCCGCCAGCGCGCCGAGTGGCATCAGCCCCCAGCCGATCATCCGGTAGACGCTGTTGACCCGGCCCCGCAGGTCGTCGGGCACCTGCTGTTGCCGCAGGGTCAGGGCGAGGACGTTCCAGATCGTGGTGGCGAACCCGCTGACCGCCAGCAGCGCGGCGAGCGCCGGCAGCGCGGGTGCGGCGCCGATGGCCAGGAACGCGACGACGTTGCCCCCCAGTGACAGCAGCAGGGCGGGCAGTGCGCCGAGCCACGCCACGAGGCGCGCGTTGACCAAACCGCCGATGGCGCCGCCCACCGCGGCTGCCGCCAGGAGAACCCCGTAGCCGGCGGCGGTGGCGTGCAGCGTGTGCGTGGCCAGCAGGACGAGCGTCGAAGTGCCCATCGCGAAGCAGAAGGTGTTGACGCCCAGCAGCAGGGCCAGGGTGCGAAGCCTGCGGTGACGCCACAGCCACCGCAGGCCGTCCTTGATCGCCGCGCCGAGCGGTCGCGGCGTGACGGTCCGCGTGATCCGGGGCAGACCGGCGATCAGGACGGCGGAACCCGCGAACGACACCGCGTTCAGGCCGAACGGCGCGGCCGCGGCCACCGTGAACAGGGCACTGCCGACCGGCGGGCCGAGGAACTGCTGACCCAGGTACGTCACCGTGTTCTGGTACCCGTTCGCCCGGTGCAGCAGATCGGGCGCGACCAGATCGGGAACGATCGCCTGCGCCGCGTTGCCGAAGACGACCTCGCACGCGCCCAGCGTGAACGCCATCGCGACGAGCAGGCCGATCCCGAACCATCCGGTCACGACGGCCAGCGCGGTGAAAGCCATGATGCCGGTCTGGGTGATCTGCGAGAGAACCATCAGCCGACGGCGGTCGTACCGGTCGACGAGCGCGCCGAACGGCAGCGAAAAGACCAGCCACGGCGCGTAGGACGCCGCGGAAACCGCCGAGACCAGCACCGGCCGGTGGGTGAGCTGCGCGGCCAGCAACGGCACCGCCGCGGTGAAAGCGCCGTCCCCGACGTTGTCCACCGCGGCGGCGGACCACAGGCGCCAGTAGGGGCGGGGCAACTTCATGAAATCAATTAGTACATATGTTCGATACGAGGTCAAGTCCGGATCGTAAACCAGTTGCGGCAGCGTCCGGGGCCCCCGCACACTGAGCCGCCGGTGCGGGGTCGCGGGCTGGGAAACGGGCGAAATGGGTGATTCGTGTTCGAGGTGATCATCGCGGGATGCGGTCCCGCCGGCGCGATGCTGGCGGCCGAGCTCCGGGTGCACGGTGTGCGGGTGCTCGTCCTGGAAAAGGAAACCGAGCCCGTGTCGTTCGTCCGCGTGGCCGGTCTGCATATCCGCAGTCTCGAACTGATGGCGATGCGCGGACTGCTGGACCGCGTTCTGGAACACGGAAGACGGCGTCCACTCGGGGGACTTTTCGCCGCCATCCCGAAACCCGCGCCGGAGAACCTGGATTCCGCGCACACGTACCTGCTGGGCATCCCGCAACCGGTCATCGTCCGCCTCCTCGAAGAACACGCGGCCGGACTGGGTGCGCGGATCCGGCGTGGTTGCGCGGTTACCGGTGCCGAACAGGACGCCGAGGGGGTGACCGTCGAGCTGGCGGACGGTGCACAGCTCCGGTCGCGTTACCTCGTCGGTTGCGACGGTGGCCGCAGCACGGTGCGCACACTGCTCGGCATCGGCTTCCCCGGCGAGCCCGCGCGCACCGAGACGCTGATGGGCGAGATGCGCGTGGGGGTGCCGGAGGAGGAGGTCGCCGTCAAGGTGGCCGAGGTCCGCGAGACCCACAAGGCGTTCAGCCTCCGGCCCTTCGACGGAGGGGTTCACCGCGTCGTGGTTCCGGTGGTGACAGCAGGCGAGGACCGCGGTGAGGAGCCCACTCTGGAGGATTTCCGGCAGCAGTTGCGGGCGGTCGCCGGAACCGATTTCGGTGTGCACTCCCCGCGCTGGCTGTCCCGTTTCGGCGACGCCACCCGGCTGGCCGACCGGTACCGCGCCGGGCGGGTGCTGCTGGCAGGCGACGCGGCGCACATTCATCCGCCCGCCGGTGGTCAGGGCCTGAACCTGGGCGTGCAGGACGCGGTCAACCTCGGCTGGAAGCTGGCCGCGCAGGTTCGCGGCTGGGCGCCGGACACGCTGCTGGACACCTACGAGGCCGAACGCCGCCCGGTCGCCGAAGAGGTGCTGGACAACACCCGCGCCCAGGTGGAACTGATGTCCACCGGACCGGGCCCGCGGGCCGTGCGCGGGCTGCTGACCGAACTGATGGACTTCGACGAGGTGAACCGGTACCTGGTCGGGAAGCTCACCGCGATCGGCATCCGCTACGACTTCGGTGACGGCCCCGACCTGCTTGGGCGCCGCCTGCGCGACCTCGATCTGCGGCACGGCCGTCTCTACGACCGGCTGCGCCGGGGCCGCGGCCTGGTCCTCGACCGCACCGGGCGCCTCACCGCCGGGGGCTGGGCGGACCGGGTCGACCTCATTGCGGATTCCACGGCGGCACTGGAGGTTCCGGCGATCCTGCTGCGTCCCGACGGACACGTCGCTTGGGCCGGTGAGCGCCAGCGGGACCTGGACGACCACCTCGCCCGCTGGTTCGGCGAACCCGTCCGGCCATTGAAGCGCAGGTGAACAACCGCCGAACAGGTCGGCATACCGTGATCTTCCGGGCCGTGCCGGACAGAAGATGGAATCTCGTCCTGTGTCCCCGGCGCGGAGGCCAGCTTGTCCAACTTTCCCTGGGAGACCGTCCTCGCGGTCCTGGCCCTCGTCGTGCCGATCCTCGCGTTCCTGTGGGAGTTCGTGCTGGTCGGGCGCAAACGGCTCGGTTACCGGGTGCAGGTCGACACCACCGCGCGGCAGGAGATCGCGGCCGAGAACGCGGGCGCGTTGCAGCGCATGGAGAACGAGAACGGCAAGGCGCTCGTCGATCCGTCGTTCGTGCTGATGCGCATCGAGAACACCGGCACCACGAACATCGACGAGAAGGACTACGCGGTACTGGACAACGTCCGCGCCGGGATCCGGATCAGCTTTCCGGAGCGGCGCGTGGCCGGCATGGTCGTCACGGAGCTGAGCGACGACTTCCTGGACCAGAATTTCGGTGACGGGTCCGGGCTCGGTGTCAACAACGATTTCGTCGACGGTAGCGGCCGCAAGGTCGGCATCATCGAGCTGCCGCGGGTGCCGCTCAACAAGGGGCAGCACTACAAGGTCCTGACGGTGCTCGAACGTGCCGGACGGTCGGCGAAGTTCCCCGACCCCAAGGTGAGCGCCGGGATCAAGGGCGGTGTGCGCAACGGCGCCATCCGCAAGACCGAGAGCCGCACCGGGATCCCACGCTGGATGACCGTGCTGGCCTACCTGCTGGCCTCGATCGCGCTCGCGGAGCCGTTCGTGATCGGTGTGGCCACGAGTGATCCGCCGCCGCTCGACTGTGCCACTGGCGCGCTGACCATCACCGGCTCCACCGCGTTCAAACCCGTCCTGGACGAGGCGACCGCCGCGTACACCGCCACCTGCCCTGGCGCGAAGTTCACCATCGACATGACCGGCAGCTCCGCCGGGCTGGAGAAGCTCGACCAGCACCAGGGTACGGACATGGTGGCGTTTTCCGACGGTGTCAAGGGAAACCGGTCGCCGCTGCTGCTGCCGCGGCCGATCGCGTTCCTGCTGTTCACGATCGTGATCCACCCGGACGCCGGCGTGGGAGACCTGACCGCCGCGCAGGTGCGGGACGTGTTCGCCGGGCGGATCCGGAACTGGCAGGAGATCGGCGGCAGGGATCAGCCGGTGCGGATCGTCGATCGGGAAGCGCTTTCCGGGACACGGACGACGTTCGAGCAGCAGGTGCTGGGTGCCGTCGAGCCAGGTGAGAACTCCAACGACTGCGTCGAGTCGAAGGCGCCGGGGGCCTCGGCCGACGTCGTCCGCTGCCGCCGCGCCGACACGAAGACCCTGCTCGACACGGTGGCCACGACCCCGGGCGCGATCGGCTACAGCGAGTTGGGTGCGGCGGCCAACCGGGCGGATCTGGCGACCGTGCGCATCGACGGGCTCGCGGCCACGCTGGAGGGCGCCGACCACGGCGCGTACCCGTTTTGGCAGACCGAATACGCCTACACCTACGGCGAACCGAAGGCCGACTCCGTCGCGGCGAGTTTCCTGCGCTACCTGACGAACCAGGTGGGCGCCGACATCATCCGCTCCCACGGCGACCGGCCGTGCGCGGAGCTGGCGAACCCGGTGCTCTGCCGTCCGCGGGCGTGAGGACTCTCAGGACAGTGCGAGCACCCGCAGCCACTCGCGGTCCGCGCCGTCCACCGTCAGCAACGCGGCCAGCACACCGGTGGCCCCGGTCAGCAGCGACAGGTCGTCCATCGCCGTGACCTCGGGCAGCCGGGAGCGCACCAGCCGCACCAGGCGGTCGCGCAACGGGCCGCCGACGTCGGACCGCCGGGCGAAGGCGTCGGCGACGAGCAGGACTCCCGCGGCGCCGTGGCACAGGCTCAGCGGGTGGTCGGTCAGGTGGATCTCCTCGTCGTAGGCGGCGCAGAGCGTGTCCATGGCCCGCAGACCGGCGTCGGCGAACTCGCCGCCCGCGGTCCACAGTGCCCAGCTGATCCCGGGCGTGCCGTAGCACCACGCTTGGCGCCGCACGACAGCGTCCCGTGGTCCATCCGCTCTGGACCGCCACGACGCGACGCCCAGCCCGTCGGTCTCCTGGTGCGCCACCAGCCAGGACGCCAGGTTCCGCACCGCCTCCCCGGGACCTTCCGGCGCGAGCGCCGACAGCGGGCCCGCCACGCCGTGGGCCAGTCCGGTGACGATCCCGCCCTGCGTCCAGCCCAGCAGCGTGTGCCCGTCGTGCGCGCCGATCCGGTAGCCGTCGAGATCGTGGCCGGCGAGCGCGGCGAGGTGGTGGCGGGCCGGTCCGGCGTCGGGCAGCACACTCAGCAGTCCGGCTGGTCCGGACACCAGGTCGTAGTCCTCGAACCCGACCTCGCGGGTGCGCCAGCGGGCCTGGCTGACCAGGCGCGCCGCCGTCCGGCCGGCGACCGGGGACAGCGCGGGATCGATCCGCGCGATCAGCTGCAGCCCCGCCAGGACACCGGTGAACCCACCGTACAGGCCCGGTCCCGTGCAGCGGGTGCTCGTGCGCAACCAGGTCCGCAGCGCCGCCCGGCTCGCGGGGTGGTCGCCGAGCAGGACCGCGAGTACGGCCGCCCCGGGGTCGGGCGCGGCCGTACCCGTTTCCTGCCGGTCGGTCCACGACGCGAGAACCTCGACGGCGGCGCCCGTCAGGTCCCGCGCCATCCCGGCCCGGTCAGCACCAGTGCCAGCTGTGACCGTGGCCGTCGCAGTCGCCGCTGCACAACAGCAGTGAGAACGGCTTCTCCGTTTCCGTGTCGCGCGAACTGCTGATGCGCGCGTCCAGGCGCTCGACCAGACCGTCCAGTTCGGTCAGTTCCAGTGTGCTCTCCATGGTGTTCTCCTCTCGTTGTTCGTTCATCCACCGATCGCGGTGGTTTCGGGGGCGCGCCGCGCGCGCCGGGTGGTGATCTGCTGCCAGGCCGCGGTGACCTGCTCGGCCACCCGGGACGGGGATGTTTCGAACGGCAACCGGACGAGCACCTGCGCCGCGCGCCGACCACCGTCCATATCGGACACGGACAGGTCTTCGGGTGCGGGCAGCATCTCCTCCAGCACGAGCCCGGGCACCGCGGGGTCGGCGAGCATCCGGTCGAAGACCCGCAGCGTGGCGACACTGTCCAGGTCGACCGGCCGTGACAGGTGCCCGTGCCGCGCGAACACCCACCGCGGCGCGCCGGTCGCCAGCCGCAGGTTCGCCAGCGCCCGCACCCGCCCGAACCGGTCACCGCCCGGTTCGGGCAGCAGGTCGCGGCCCGCGAACACGGTCGCGGGGGCGATCACCAGATCGTCGTCCAGCAGCAAGCGCGGCGTGCGATCCCGGCCGGGGAAGGCGGACCGGGGATCGCCGAACGACCGCGGCATCGCCAGCCGCCGGGACGGCGACGCGGCGGTCAGCAGCGAGACCACCAGGTCCCACGGTGGTGGCGGGCGCCGCGTCGCGTGGTAGACCGGCCACAGCACCCGGCCCGCGCGGTCCTCGGCGATCACCCCGCGCGCGTCGCGGCGCAGCGTGATCTCGTCCAGCGGCAGGTACCGGCGCATGCCGGCCGGATCGTCCACATAGGTCGCCGGATCGGCGTCACCGGTCCAGGAACGCGTGTAGCGGGGGCGGCGCACCGTGTTGGCGCCCTGGCTGCCCTGCGGTGGCACGAGGATCTCGACCAGCTCCGCGCCGCACCGCGCCGCGGTTTCGGTCAGGAACGCGCGGTGCGCGGTCACCTGCGGCACCTCGCCGTGCAGGCTCTGCAGCGCGGTGGCGAAGCGGGCGTCGGACACCCCGGCCGGGATGACCGCCTCCAGCACCGCCCGGCCCTCGGGCAGGGGCCGGAGCAGGCAGTCGGCCGGCCACGGTGACGGCTTCGCCGGTGGCGCGCCGAGGTAGTCCAGCACCGCCGGGCCGAGATCGATCTCGCGATCGTCGGCGTGCCGCGCCATCCACTCGCACAGGCGCTGGTAGACGGTCCGTGGCCGCGGTTCCGGCCACGCGGAGGCGGGCATCGCGGGCCGTGGCGGCTCGTCCGAGGCCAGCGCCTGCGCGACGATTTCGGCCACCGGCCGCGGTTCGGGGCCGACGAGGTCAACCGCCGGGTGCGGCGACCGGCCGGCGAGCACCGCGGCGAGCCGTCCGGCCTGGGTGATCAGCTCGGGCAGCCGGTCCGGGACGGCGACGCCGCCGTGCGCCCTGCGGTAGACGTCGGTGAATCCGCGGCCGGGTTCGGTGCCCGCGGTGATCCGCCACCGGTGCAGCCGCCCGGCGGGTGCGGACGACACCTGCACGAGCCCCAGTTGCGCGAGGTGTCGCAGGAACTCGCGCAGCACGGGCTTGTGGCGGGCCTCCGGCGCGAGCAGCGTTTCCACGTCACGGGTGCGCATCGCGCGCGAACCCAGCACCCGGCACAGCGCGTCCACGACCGGTGTCCGCCGGATGTCACCGCGGCGCACCGCGTCCGGCCCGTCGTGGTCGGCGACGTGCCAGAACAGGCGATCGTTCTCGATCCAGCGCAGTGGGGTCAGGCTCAGCCAGGCGTCCGGCAGCACCGGTGCCGCGGTCAGGGTGCGCCGGTCCTCCTGGATGTTCGTCAGCCGGTGCACGGCGTGATCGCCGACCGTCAGCGGCCCCGGCCCGGTCCGCGCCAGCGCGACGTGCGCGAGCCAGCCCCGCGGCGTGGTCTTCATCGCGGACCGGAACAGCAGGCGCATCAGGTAATCGGCGCGTTTGCGCATCCGCTTGCTCGTCCACGGCTCACCCGCGGCGAGCCGGGCCTGGATGTCCTCGACGAGGTCCGGCGCGGTGGCCGCCAGCATCCGCGCGGCGCCCGGATCGCGGCTGATCAGGTCCCAGGCCAGTTCGTTCTGCATCGCCTCGGTGTCCCGCACCGCCTCGTGCAGCGCGGCCGTCTCGGCGGTCAGCGCGTCGCCCCACTCCACGATCCGGCCCAGGGGACGGAAGTCCAGCTCGCCCGGCTGCACGAACTCGCCGCGGTGCAGTCGCCTGCGCACGTCGAGAGCCCGGCGCCGCTGGTCCCGCGGCAGGTTCGGGACCAGCTCCTCCCCGATGCGCTCGGCGACGAGCGCGGCACTGACGCGGTAGGCGGCCTCGGCGCGGATCAGATGCCGCATCCGTTCGGTCAGGTCCGGGGTGCCCAGCGCGGCAGGCAGCGCCGCGGGCAGGCCGGCGACCCGGACCAGTGCGGGCTCAGCCATCGCAGGCCGCCAGCGATTCCGCGAGCAGGACCTGCCTGCCGAAGGTCAACTTCGCGCGGTTCCAGTGGAACACCACGTAGTACGCGGCGGCGTGACGCGGCCCCACCTGGGCCTCGGTGCTGGTGAAGTAGTCGCCCCACCAACGGTCGAGCAGGGGCCGCGCCTGCTCGGCGTGCCGCTCGGCCAGTCGTCGTGCCGGTGCCGCAACGGTGGCCGCCAGCTCGTCCGGGCGGTTCCACCAGCGCCGCAGCCCGGCGGCGGCTTCGGCGGTGTCGACGGGTTTCTGCTGCCGTCGCCCGGTGTCGCGAACCCGGGCCCACACGTCGCGGTCCTCCCAGCCCGCGATCCGCAGACCGTCGAAGATGCCACGCAGCATCAGCAGGGACAGCGCCCACGACGGGCACCCGGCCGGGCGGGTGTGGTGGTCGAGCCAGGTCAGCGAATCGACGGTGAACAGGCGGTGCGCCCACGCCATCGACGCCGGACCGCCGAACAGGTGCGCTTCCGGCTCGTACACCGAAGGCACCGCCCGCGTAACGAGGCCGGTGTCCTGCCAGTGCCGGATCCGCCTGCGCAGCAACGACTTCACCCGTCCGCCGTGACCCGGCGCCGGCGCGAACCGCACCCGCAGGCCGGGCGGTTTGTGCATGACGAAGAAGTCGTCGATCTCCTGCTGCCACAACCAGTCCCGCGCGAGCGCGGCGACGGCGCCGTGCAGTTCCGGGAGGTCCGGGGTGGCCAGCCCCCACTGGATCCACCGGCTGTCCTCGGCGGCGGCCAGCGCGGCCGCGCCGGCGGTGAGGAACGTGGTGTACTCGCTGCTGGTCCGGCCGTCGGACAACGCGCTGACGCAGTCGGCCAGGAAATCCCGCATCGGCACGGTCCGGTCCCGCAGGCGCACGGTAGCAGGCACCGCCATCTCGCCTCCCGAAAAGAATTCCTGAAACGGTTTCTCGCCAAGGGAAATCCGTATTCAGTCTGTGCCGGGCGCGGCATGCCGGAAAGTGCGGGAGGACCTTTTCCCCGGGACGAACGACCCCTGAACGTGGTGACCTGGCCGGCCGCGCCCGCCGCCGGGACGCAGGGTCACGACGGCGGGATGCGGCAACTCACACCGGGCAGCGGGAGTTCGCCGGTGTCAGCGGTTTCGCCACACCGGTTTCCGCTTCTGCGCGAAAGCGGCGGGCCCTTCGAACGCGTCCTGGCTGACGAGAAGATCGTCGAGCGCGGGTGAGGGGTTCCGGGCGGCTTCGACGGTGTCGGCGATTCCGTCCGCCTCCGCCATCATCCGCAGCGAGGTGCGCACGGATGTGGGTGAACCGTCGAGGATCGCCGCCGCCATCTCGCGCGCGACCGTCATCGCCTGCCCGGCCGGGGCGACGCGGCTGACCAGCCCGTAGGACTCGGCCTCCGCGGCGCCGAGCCTGCGGCCGGTGAGGATCACGTCGCCTGCGACCTTGGGCGGCACGGCGCGCGGCAGCCGGACCAGCCCGCCCGCGGCGGCGACCAGGCCCACCCGCACCTCGGGCAGGCCGAACTGCGCGGTCTCGTCGGCGACCACGAGGTGGCAGGCCAGCGCGATTTCGCAGCCACCGCCGAGAGCGAACCCGTTCACGGCGGCGATCACCGGCTTCGGCAGCGACTCACGGCTGGTGAGCCCGGCGAAGCCGTTCTTGGGCACCCACACGGGTTTCCCGCTCGCCGAGTACACGAGGTCGTTGCCCGCGGAGAACGCCTTGTCCCCGGCGCCGGTGAGGATCGCGACCCACAGGTCCGGGTCCGCGAAGTAGGCGTCGAACACCTCGTCCAGTTCGGCGTTCGCGGGCGGGTGCAGGCTGTTGCGCGACTCCGGCCGGTTGATGGTGACCTCCAGCAGGTGCCCGTCGCGGCGGACCTCGATGTGCTCGTAGGTGTCCCGGAATCCCGGCGGGCGCCGCGGGAACAGCTCGTCCATCCGCTCCGCGGTCGTGGTCACGCGGTTGCCGTGGCCGAACGAGCGCACGTAGACCTTGCCGCCGATCGGTTCGCCCTCGCCCAGCCGGGCGAGCATCTCCTCGTCCTGCGTGGAGGCGAGGAACCGGCTCCCGTCGTCGAGCCTGCCGACGACCACGCCGGTGCCGCTCGCGTGCTGCACGGTGTAGGTCTCGATGGTGGCCCAGCCGTCCGGGTGGACCACGGTCGGCACCGTCGGACGGGCGTCCAGGCCGGCCTGCAGTTCGGCGTCGCGGCTGGTGCGCCACGGCGCCGGGGTGGTCGAGTAGACGCCGGCGGAGTACTTGGACAGCGTGCCGCCGTTGGCGCCCACCAGGCCGAACGTGCCCGGCCGGTCCCGCATCCGCACGACGGTCTCGGCGATGGCGTGCATCGAGTAGTTGTTGCCGGGGCCGCCGAAGAACGGCAGCCCGCCCGTCACGGTGAGGCCCCGTGGATCGTCGACCGGCAGGCCGAGGCCCTCGCACACGGTGAGGACCGCGATCGGGAAGCAGCTGTAGAGGTCGAACGTGGCCAGGTCGTCCACGCCGATCCCGGCGACCTCCAGCGCGTGCCGGACGGCCAGCACCGCGGCGGGGGAGGAGCTGAGGTCCTCGCGGTCCAGCAGCGGCTGTTCCCGCAGGTCGGAATGTCCGTGCAGGAAGACCTGCCTCTCCTCGGGGATGCCCAGCTCGCGTGCCCTGGCGACGGACATCAGCAGCACCGCGGCACCCTGGTTGACCTGCTCGCGGGCGATGAGGAAACGGGGGTAGGGGTCGACGATCGGGCGGTTGCGGTCGGACGGGGTGACCAGCTCGCGGGCGTCGCGCTCGACCGGCGCGGCGGCGTGCGGGTTCGCGGCGGCGACCTTGGTGAACGGGGCGAACACGCGGCCCATCTCGCGGGCGTACTCGTCGCGGGTCAGGCCGAGCCGGGCGCGGCGGGCGTTGTCGAACAGGGCGTACTGGCTGATGGGTTCGACCAGGCCGTGGGCCAGCATCTGCCGGTTGGCCAGTCCCCGCAGGCCGAAGCCGCGGTCTTCGAGGTCGCCCTCGACGTGCTCGGTCCAGTCCGGTTTGTCCTCGGCTTTCGCGAGGTGGCGGGCCGTGGAGATGGCTTCGGATCCGAAAGCGAGCGCGACCTCGGCGCCGCCGTCGGCGATCGTGCCCGCCAGCTCGGTGACCAGGTGCTGGGGCGACTGACCACCGGTGATCTCCAGGATCGCTCGGGCAGGCGTCGCGCCGAGGCGTTTCGCGACCGAGCGGGGGAAGTTGTCCGACCGGCCGAGTGGGGAGTGCGAGATCGGGGTGGAGATCTCGAACTGGCGGATACCGGCGACGGTGTCGATGGCCTCGGCGAGGCTGACGGGGTCGGCACCGGTGTCCGCCAGCGCGTCACGGGCCGCCGCGGTCGCGAGTTCGACCGGGGACAGCCCGCGGTAGCCGGCATCGTCGATGCGCTCGGACGCCTGGCCGACGCCGACGAGGACCGGCGTCCGGTAATCGAGAGAGGTCATACCGCACGGTAACCCGGCCTCCGCCTCGATCATCAAGACTTTCGGTCAGCCACCCTGGCCGATGTTCACCATCCAGGACACCCCGAACCGGTCCACGCACGCACCGAACTCGTCGCCCCACATCTGTTTCTCCAGGGGCACCGTGATCTGGCCGCCGTCGGACAGCTTGTCCCAGTAGCCTGTCAGCTCGGTGGCGTCGTCGCCGCTGAGGCTGACCGAGATGGTGTTGCCTGGCTGGTGGTCCGTGCCGGGCGGGGTGTCGGAGCACATGAGGGTGAAGCCGCTTGTGGTCTCGAGCTGACCGTGCATGATCTTGTCGCCCTCCGCCCCCTCCATGCCGCCGAGTTCGCCGTACGTGCTGAGGTTCAGGTCGCCCCCGAAGACCTGCTGGTAGAACTCGATCGCCTGCCGGGCGGTGCCGGGAAAACTGAGATAGGGATTGAGTCGCGAGGCCATGGTGGGTCCCCTTTCCCGTTCGCGAGCGGTCAATCCTCGCAGACCCCTCGGGGGCTCACAACACCCTGCGGGGTAGGAAAAACTTCGACAGAATGGGACCGTGGTCGGGTCGGTTTGGTACGTCGGATACGGCTCGAACCTGCGCGCGGAGCGCCTCCGGTACTACCTGGAGGGCGGCACCCCACCCGGCGGGCAACGTTCCTGTCCCGGCTGCCGTGATGCGAGCCCGCCGTTGAAGATCGCCCCGCATTCGATGCCCGGCGCCGTGTACTTCGCGACCGAATCCGCGATCTGGACCGGCGGGCGGGCCCTTTATGATCCGACGTTGCCCGGAACGGCGGCAGGGCGGGCGTATCTGCTGACGGTGAGCCAGTTCTCGGACGTGGCGGCGCAGGAAATGTACCGTGCTCCCAGCACTGATCTGGATTTGACGAGGGTCCTGACAACGGGCCGCGACGAGCTTGGTCCGGGCCGGTACGAAACGCTGCTGCACATCGGCGACCGGGAAGGTTCACCGGTGCTGACGTTCACCGCGCCGTGGTCGGCGAGCGAGGTCGAGTGGAACCCACCGTCGAAGGTGTACCTGCGCATGCTGGCCGAGGGACTGCGCGAATCACACGGCTGGAATGCACAGGAGGTGGCCCGATACCTGGGCGGCTTACGTGGCGTGGAAGGGCACTGGCCGCCGGACACGCTGGCAGCACTACTGACTTGAACGCCCCCTCACCCGAACCAGCCCCCCCCGCCGCCCGGAGCGGCCAACACGCGGCCCGGAGCGGCCAACACGCGGCCCGGAGCGGCCAACACGCGCGTGTTGGCCGTTCCCGTCGCCGTGTTGGCCCTTCCGGTCAGCGTGTTGGTCGTTCCCGCTGGCGTGTTTGCCCTTCCGGGACACGCCACCCGGCAACGGAAGCCGAACCAAGACGTGCCCGGACCTTCCCCGCCCCTCATCCCCAGCCTGCTTCGGTCGCCGATCAGGCGGGTCAAGGTACTCTTTCCCGCCTTGACGCGTCTGCTCGGCGACTGGAACCCTCCGCGAGGAGGGGCGGGGGAGGTCACACCCAAGCTGACCGACTACTGCGCGGCGGCGAGCCCAGCGGCCAGCGCCGGAGGCGCTTCCCCGCCAGCCGAAGGCGCGGCTCTCAAGATCAAAAGCGTCCTCGCCGGACAGTCAGGCTCCGGGATGACCAGGGCTCCCGCAGCCCGGCTCACCTCGGGCAGGGGGTCGCTGTGCGGTCATCCCTTCGCCTTCCGGTTTGTGCATATCACCTTGAGCCAGGGCCGCAAGGTTGGCATGTCAACTCACGCGAGCACAAAGGTTGCGGCCCTGGCTCAAGGTGATCGTCCAGTGTCAGGCTCCGGGATGACCACCCAGCTCCTCTTTACTGCAGCTCGCTCATCCGGCTCTGAGGGAACCCGTCACGCGGAGGTGACCGGCCCGGCGACCCGGATCACGATCAGACATGAATCGTCCTCCGTGTCCGACGTCGCCTCGGCCAGGAGCTTGTCGCTGATCCGCTCCACATCCGTTCCCGCCTCGCGCGCGCCCAGGGCCAGCCGGTCCAGGCTGTCGTCCAGCAGCACACCCCGTCGCTCGATCAGGCCGTCCGTGAACAGGACCAGAGTGTCGCCCGTCCGCAGCAGCAGCACGGATTCCTCGAACCGCGCGCCCTCCCGCGCGCCCAGCAGGATCCCGCGCGGCAGGGGCAGCTGCTCGGCGACGCCGTCGCGCACCAGGATCGGCGGCAGGTGCCCGGCGCGCGCCCACGTCAACGTCCGGGTGCCCGGCGAGTAGAGGCCGCACAACGCGGTACCGGTGATGCCCTGGTTCACCGTGAAGGTCGTCGTGTTCAACCACTCCAGCAGCCTGCCCGGCCCGGCGCCGGTAACGGCCAGGCCGCGCAACGCGTTCCGCAGCCCGATCATCCCGGTCGCCGCCCCGATTCCGTGCCCCGCGACGTCACCGATCACGAGCAGGATCCGCCCGTCCGGCAGCGCGGTCGCGTCGTACCAGTCGCCACCGACCTTGTGCTCCTGCGCCGCGGGCCGGTACCGGACCGCCACGTCCAGACCGTCCATCCCCGACGGCCGCGCCGCCGACGGGAGGATCGCCTGCTGCAGCTCCCGCGCGATCCGGTTCTGCTCACGCACCTCGTGCTCGCTGGCGTCCAGCCGGTCACGGGTCGCGGTGAGCGCGACCTGGCTCTGGTACTGCGCGGACAGGTCCTGGTAGATCCCGCGCACCGCGATCAGCTCGCCCGTCTCCGACCGGACCGGCTCACCGTGCGCGCGGATCTGCCGGTGCGTGCCGTCGGGCCGGATCAGCCGGAACACCGTCGCGGCCTCCTGGCGCAGCAGCGAGTTCTGGAAGGCGCGCACGATCGTCAGGTCCTCGGGGTGCACGTAGGTGCACAGCTCGTTCCACGACACCGGGCCGGCCGAGGCCGGCAGCCCGAACAGCTCGAAAGTCTGCTCCGTCCACGTCATCTCGCCGGTGAGCACGCTGTGCTCCCAGCTGCCCAGCCGCGCGATGTGCTGCAGGCTGTGCAGCAACTCCGCCAGCCGGTGGTCGTCGTGCCCGACGGTCAGCCCGATGCGCACACCGTCGAGGAACCGGGTGATGCGCACGTCCACCATCGCCGGTGTCGCCGTGCCGCCCTGCTGCGCGACCAGCGGGATCGGCCCGAGCTGCGCGGTGGACCCGCTGGTGAGCACCTCCACCGAGCGGTCGGCGAGCCCGTAGGCGCACAGCAGCGGGTACACGCGGGTCAGGCCGCGCCCGACCAGGTCCTGCGCCGAGCGGCCGCCGGGATCCTCGAAGTCCTCGCCCACCTGGGCGATTTCGAAGTCGGTCACCTGGCCGGACTCGTCCGCCCGCGGCCGGGCGAACAGGCCGGAGTCCAGCAGCCCCACCAGCGCCGGCAGCGCACCGGTGGGCTGGGTGCTGAACATGATCTCCCGGCCGCACAACGCGGCGAGCGCGGTGAGCCGTCGCCGTCGCTCGGGCGGGAACCCCGGCAGCGGGGCGGGCCACACGAACTCGACCACCCCGGCGATGCCGCGGGAGGTGGTCACCGGGATCACCGCGCGCGCCCGGCCTTCGTCGGCCGCCAGCAACGGCACCCCGGGGGTGATGTCCGCCTCCGGCAGCCAGTGCGGGCGCCGCTCGCGGGCCGCCCGCTGCGGCAGGCAGTCCAGCAGCACGGGCAGGTGTCGCCACCGGCTGGCCTCCAGCAGGTTCAGCCCGGTCTGGCCGGCCAGCCCCAGCGCGCCGTCCGGCTGCACCTGCCACAACGCGACCGCGAGCGCGCCCGCGGTGCGCCGGACCTCCTCCAGCAGAGCCGAATTCTCCGCGTCGCCATCGGGGAGCCGGGCGAAGTCCGGCATCCCGCCGGGGCCGGGCGTGGGGGCCCGCGGCGGCCGGACCGCGCCCGCGACCAGGTCGGCGGCGAGTTCCGGCACCGCGACACCGGTCTTCGCGGCGAGGTCGGTGAGGTGCGCGGTGGCCTCGGCGGGGGAGTAACCGAGGCGTTCGACGAGGATGCCTTCGGCGAGTGGGACGAGCAGGCCGCCGTCGCGTTCCGCCCGCAGCCGTTCGATCTCCTGCTGCTGGCGCGTCACGACGTCGGCCAGCCGGGCGGCCCGGGGCTCGAGATCACTGGTCCGCGGAGGGTGCTGGGCCGGCACGTGTGCCCTTCGGTGACGTCGGTGGAACGAGTCTCGCAACTGGCGCTGGGATCGGCCCCGCGCTACCAGTAGATTCCTCTCCTGGAGCGATTGTTCGCAAGGGCGATCGGCGCGCCTCACGAAATCGGAGTGCACTGATGGCTGAGAGCCGCACAGCCCAAGCCAAACGGGAACCGGGCAGAAGCAGTGAGCGTGAGCTCGCCGACCCCCGGCTCCAGCAGCTGCTGGCCGGGCTGACCGCCGTGCGGGACGGTGATTTCGGCACCCGCCTGCCGCAGGTCGGGGACGAGCTGATGGACGAGATCGCCGCGGTGTTCAACGGCATGGTCGACCAGCTCTCCGTGTTCACCTCGGAGGTGACGCGGGTGGCCACCGAGGTGGGCACCGAGGGCGAACTCGGGGGCCAGGCACGGGTTCCGGGGGTGTCCGGGACGTGGGCGGATCTCACCGATTCGGTCAACGCCATGGCAGGGAACCTGACAGACCAGATGCGGGACATCGCGCAGGTCGCGACCGCGGTGGCGAAAGGCGACCTGTCGCAGAAGATCACCGTCGACGCGAAGGGCGAGATCCGGGAGCTGAAGGAGACCATCAACACGATGGTGGATCAGCTCTCCTCGTTCGCCGACGAGGTCACCAGAGTGGCCCGCGAGGTCGGCACCGAAGGAATTCTCGGTGGTCAGGCGGAAGTGCCCGGCGTTTCCGGAACCTGGAAAAATCTCACGACTTCGGTGAATTTCATGGCGGGAAATCTCACCGATCAGGTGCGCAATATCGCGCAGGTGACCACGGCCGTGGCGCGTGGTGATCTTTCGCAGAAGATCATGGTCGACGCGCGCGGTGAAATTCTCGAATTGAAGAACACCATCAACACGATGGTGGATCAGCTTTCCGCGTTCGCCGACGAGGTCACGCGAGTGGCCCGCGAGGTGGGCACCGACGGGCGGCTCGGCGGCCAGGCGCAGGTGCCCGGTGTCGGCGGAACGTGGCGCGCGCTCACCGATTCGGTGAACTTCATGGCGGGCAACCTCACCGATCAGGTGCGCTCCATCGCCTCCGTGGCCACCGCGGTCGCCGACGGTGACCTGTCGCAGAAGATCACCGTCGACGCGCGCGGCGAGATCCTGGAACTGAAGAACACGATCAACACGATGGTCGACCAGCTGTCCGCGTTCGCGGGCGAGGTGACCAGAGTGGCCCGCGAGGTGGGCACCGAGGGCAGGCTCGGCGGTCAGGCCGACGTCAAGGGCGTGTCCGGCACCTGGAAGGCGCTCACCGAGTCGGTGAACGTGATGGCCACCAACCTGACCGACCAGGTGCGCTCGATCGCCGACGTCACCACGTCGGTCGCGAAGGGCGATCTGACGCAGAAGATCCGCGTCGACGCGCGCGGCGAGATCCTGGAGCTCAAGGAAACCATCAACACGATGGTCGACCAGCTCTCGGCGTTCGCGGACGAGGTGACGCGCGTGGCCCGCGAGGTGGGCACCCACGGCAACCTGGGCGGGCAGGCCAACGTCCGCGGCGTGTCCGGCACCTGGAAGGACCTCACCGACAACGTCAACGGCATGGCGTCGAACCTGACCAACCAGGTGCGTTCGATCGCGCAGGTGTCGAGTTCGGTGGCGCAGGGTGACCTGTCGAAGAAGATCACCGTCGAGGCCAAGGGTGAGGTCGCGGCGCTGGCTGACACCATCAACACGATGGTCGACACGCTCGGCGCGTTCGCCGACGAGGTGACCAGAGTGGCCCGCGAGGTGGGCACCGAGGGCATGCTGGGTGGCCAGGCGCGCGTGCCGAACGTCGCCGGGACGTGGAAGGACCTCACCGACAACGTCAACTCGATGGCGAACAACCTGACCAACCAGGTGCGCAACATCGCCCAGGTGACCACCGCGGTCGCGGACGGCGACCTGACGAAGAAGATCGATGTCGACGCGCGCGGCGAGATCCTGGAGTTGAAGACCACCATCAACACGATGGTCGACACGCTCGGTTCATTCGCGGCCGAGGTGACGCGCGTGGCGCGCGAGGTGGGCAGCGAGGGGCGGCTGGGTGGCCAGGCCGAGGTCGAGGGCGTGTCCGGCACGTGGAAGCGGCTCACCGAGAACGTCAACGAGCTGGCGGGCAACCTGACCCGTCAGGTGCGGGCGATCGCCGAGGTGGCCAGCGCCGTGGCCACCGGCGACCTGACCCGCTCGATCTCGGTCGAGGCGCAGGGCGAGGTCGCCGAGTTGAAGGACAACATCAACTCGATGGTGCGCTCGCTGCGCGAAACCACGCACGCCAACCAGGAACAGGACTGGCTCAAGACCAACCTCGCCCGCATCGCGGGCCTGATGCAGGGCCACCGCGATCTGGCGACGGTCGCGGAACTGGTGCTGAACGAGCTGGCGCCGCTGGTCGACGCGCAGCAGGCCACGTTCTTCCTGGCCGGTGCGCAGGACGGGCGTGACAGGCTGCGGCTGATCGCCAGCTACGGCGCGCACTCCACGGACGAGCTGCGCACGGAGGTCGAGGTCGGGCAGACGCTGATCGGGCAGGCGGCGCGCACCCGCCGTCCGATCGTCGTGGACAAGACGCCGCCCGGGTACGTGCGGATCGCGTCCAGCCTCGGCGAGGCGCCACCGGTGAACCTCGTCGTGCTGCCGCTGCTGTACGAGGACCGCACGCTCGGCGTGATCGAGCTGGCCTCGTTCGAGCAGTTCAGCCAGTCGCAACGGGACCTGCTCAACCAGCTGGGTGAAACGATCGGCGTCAACGTCAACACGATCGTGGCCAGCTCGCGCACCGACTCGCTGCTGGAGGAGTCCCAGCGGCTCGCGGCCGAGCTGCGGGTGCAGCAGGAGGAACTGCAGCGCTCCAACGCCGAACTCGCCGAGAAGGCGACGCTGCTGGCCAGCCAGAACCGCGACATCGAGGTCAAGAACACCGAGATCGAGCAGGCCAGGCGCGAGATCGAGGAACGCGCCGAACAGCTCGCGCTGGCGTCGAAGTACAAGTCCGAGTTCCTCGCCAACATGTCGCACGAGCTGCGCACGCCGCTCAACAGCCTGCTGATCCTGGCGAAGCTGCTCGCGCAGAACCCGAGCCGCAACCTCACCGCGAAGCAGGTGGAGTACGCCGAGGTCATCCATTCGGCCGGATCGGACCTGCTGCAGATGATCAACGACATCCTCGACCTGTCCAAGGTGGAGGCGGGCCGGATGGACATCCACCCCGAGTCGTTCGCCCTGAGCCAGCTGCTGGACTACGTGGAGGCCACGTTCCAGCCGCTGACCGCCGAAAAGGGGCTGACGTTCGCCGTCGCGGCGGAACCGGACGTGCCGGGCGAGCTGGTGACCGACCAGCAGCGGCTGCGCCAGGTGCTGCGGAACCTGCTGTCCAACGCGGTGAAGTTCACCGACCACGGGCGCGTCGAGCTGCGGGTGCGGATGGCCCGCGACGAGGAGGTGCCGCCGCACACGCGCGGGCCGGTGGCCGCGTTCGCGGTCACCGACACCGGCATCGGGATCGCGAAGGAGAACCTGAGCGCGATCTTCGCCGCGTTCCAGCAGGCCGACGGCACCACCAGCCGCCGCTACGGCGGCACCGGGCTGGGGCTGTCGATCAGCAACGAGGTCGTGTTCCGGCTGGGCGGCGAAATCCGCGCGGAGAGCGAACTGGGCGAGGGCAGCACGTTCACGCTGTTCCTGCCGCTCGGCCAACCCGCGGACGGCCACCAGCTCGTGCCTGCCGAGATCGAGAACACCGTGCTCCCGCAACCGGCGGCCGCCCGCGAGACGCCGGGCAAACGGCAGCTGCTCGTCGTCGAATCCAGTGGCACGGGCCTGCTGTCGCTGCTGGCCAGCAGCGCGGCCGCGGACCTGGACGACACGCACGGCACGGTGACGGTCGCGACCGTGAGCACCGCGGAGCAGGCGGCGAACGTGCTGCTCAGCCGCCCGCACCACTGCGTCGTGCTGGACATCAGCCTGCCCGAGGGTGGCGCGTTCGCCGTGCTCGACGCGCTGGCCGAGCACCCGGACCTGCGGAGCGTGCCGGTGCTCGCGCACCCGTCCCGCAAGCTCACCCCGGACCAGGAGAGCCTGGTGCGGACCAGGGCGGCGATGCGGCCGCTGGAGCTGCTGCCCTCGCTCGACGAGCTGCGCGAGCGGATCGCGCTGCACCTGTCGGCCGAGCAGCCCGACGACGTCATCCCGCTCACCCAGCCGCGGGTGCCGCTGACGGACCCCGGCCAGGCAGGCGAAGGGCCCGCCGACGAACCGTTGCGCGGGCACAAGGTCCTGATCGTGGAGGACGATCCGCGCAACGTGTTCGCGCTGCGGGGCGCGCTGGAGAGCTACGGACTGGACGTGCGGCACGCGGTGAACGGCCGCAAGGGCATCGACGCGCTGCTCGCCGAGGACGGCATCGAGCTGGTCCTGATGGACGTGATGATGCCGGAGATGGACGGGTACGCGGCCACCGCCGCGATCCGGGAGATCCCGGGGTTCGCCGACATGCCGATCGTCGCCGTCACCGCGAAGGCGATGCAGGGCGACCGGGAGAAGGCGCTGGCCTCGGGGGCGACGGACTACCTGACCAAGCCGGTCGACGCCGGGGAGCTGTTGCGCTGCCTGCGGCGATGGCTGCCGGAGGTGCGCGCCTGACGCACATCCCGGGATCCGGGGAAGGAGTTTCGCCGCGGCGCCCGGAAGGGGAAGATGGGCTGGTGCAGGCACCGGACCCAGCGAACCGAAGCGACCCGGCCGACGACGCCGTCAACGGCGTGGCGGTCGCGGTCGAGCACCACGGCGAGGCCGTCGTGGTGCAGGTCAGCGGCGAACTCGATCTCCTGACCACGCCGCGGTTGGACAACGCGGCTTCGGCGGCGTTGCGGGAGCGGCCATCGCTGCTCGTGCTCGACCTGACCGAGGTGACCTTCCTGGGTTCGGCCGGGATGGCCTCGCTGGTGGCGGTGCGGCAGGCGGCGGGCGACGACGTGCAGATCCGGCTGGCCGCGGCGAATCCGGTCGTGGTGCGGGCGATGGAGGTCGTCGGTCTCGACGAGGAGTTCGCGCTCTACGCGACGTGCGACGAGGCGCTGGGCGGGTGAAACCGGGGCGGACGGCGTTTTTCGCCGGCCGCGCCGGTGCGGAAAGCCCTTTCACGGCAGCGGCGCGGCCGCGCCGAGGCCCTGTTCCGCCGCGGCCGCCCGCACGGCGTCGATCACCAGTTGCAGTGACGGCCGGGTCGACGACGTGCGGTGCGCGATGGAAACGGTCCGCATCGGCGGCTCGGTCAGCGCCACGATGTCGATGCCGTCCGGCCGCAGTTGCAGCCCGAGATCGCTCACCAGCGTGACACCCAGCCCGGCGGCGACCATCGCCAGCGCCGTGGCCTGCTCGCCGACCTCGTGGTTGATCTTCGGCTCGAACCCGGACCGCTGGCACGCCAGCCGCACCGCGCGCCCGAAGTGCGACCGCGGTCCGGCCAGGATCCACGGCTGGTCGGCCAGGTCGGTGAGCCCGACCGTGGCGGCGGGCAGCGCCCCGCGCGGAACCGCGGCGTGCAGCCGTTCCACCGCGATGACGACCCGCGTCAGCGCCGGATCCCACGGCATCGGGTAGTCGGAGTAGTCGATGACGAACGAGAAGTCGAGTGCGCCGTCGCGGACCGCGCCCGCGGTGTCCTCCGGTGCCAGTTCCTTGGTGCGGACCTCGATGCCGGGGTGGTCCTTCGCCAGCTCGGTCAACGCGAACGGCAGCAGCCCGGACGCGACGGAGGCCCACACGCCGGCCGTCAACCGCGCGGTGACCCCTTCCTGGGCCTCTTCCAGCGCCGTCGTCGCCCGTTCGACGGATTTCAGGATCTCCTCGGCGTGCTCGGTGAGCACCACCCCCAGCTCGGTCAGCTGCACCCGCCTGCCGAGCCGTTCGAACAGCTTGGCCCCGACGTCCCGTTCCAGTTGCGCGAGTTGCTGGGAGACCGCCGAGGCCGTGTAGTGCAGGGCCGCGGCGGCGGCGGTGACGGTGCCGCGGCGGTGCAGCTCCCGAAGCATCCGCAATCTGTGCAGCGAAAGCTCCATGCGGCCCAGAGTAAAGAAGGATCTTCGGCTGTGCAGGGAACGTGAACGGTTACGTGCATGAACCGTAACTGGACGCCCGCGCCGGTCAGGCCGCAGTCTGGTGTCAGCGGGAAAGGATCTCCCGGACTCCACACGAGGCGAACCGGCCGAGCCACCACGGTGGCGGAGGCAGGCGCCGCTGTGCGCGGAAACGGCGATGGGCTTGGAGGGGAACAGTTGACCACGATGCAGAACCCGCGCGGGGCCACCGGCGAGCGCGCCCCGGCGCGGACGCAGGAGCCGATGCTCAGGCTGACCTGGACCGATCCGGTCACCGGCACCCACGGCTATCTCGTCGTGCACACGCTGGTCTCCGGGCTGGCCACCGGCGGCACCCGGATGCGCGCCGGCTGCACGATGTCCGAGGTCGAGGATCTGGCCCGCGGCATGGCCGCCAAGACCGCGACGTTCGACCTGCCCGTCGGCGGGGCGAAGGGCGGGATCGACTTCGACCCGAAGGCCCCCGGGGCCGTCGGGGTGCTGGAGCGGTTCTGCCAGGCGATGCGCCCGTGGCTGGACGCGCACTGGGTGACGGCCGAGGATCTCGGCGTGCCGCAGCACCTCATCGACGACGTCTTCGAGCGGCTCGGCCTGGAGCAGTCCTACCACGCGGCCATCCGCCGTTCGCCGGACCCGGAACGGACCCTGCGGCGGGTGCACGCCGGGCTCAACGCGCCGGTGCCGGGCGGGCTGCTGCTGGGTGACGTGGTGGGCGGTTACGGCGTCGCGCAGGCGTGCCTCGGGGCGGCGAGCGCGTGGGGCTGGGAGCCGGCCGCGACGACCGTGGCGATCCAGGGCATCGGCACGATGGGCGGCGGCGCGGCCTGGTACCTGCACGAGGCGCGGATGCGCGTGGTCGCGGTCGCCGACGCGGCGGGCACGCTGTACGACCCGGCCGGGCTCGACATCCCGGCGCTGCTGGACCTGCGTGACGCGTTCGGCGAGGTCGACCGCTCGCGTCTGCCGGAGGGCGTCCGGCAGTTGCCGCGCGACGCGGTGGTCGGCGTCGAGGCGGACGTCCTCGTGCCCGCGGCGATTTCGTACGCGCTGACACCGGGCAACGTCTCAGAGGTGGCGGCGAAGGTGGTCGTGGAGGCCGCGAACGCCGCGACCACCCCGGAAGCCGAGACGATGCTGGCCGCGCGTGGCATCCCGGTGGTGCCGGACTTCGTGGCCAACGCCGGTGCCGCGGCCTGGGCGTGGTGGCTGCTGCTGGGCCAGGTGGGCGCCGACCCGGTCGACTCGTTCCACCGGCTGCAGACGGAGATGCGGTCGAAGGTGGCGCTGCTACTGGCCGCGTGGTTGAGCGACGGCGTGCCGCCGCGGACGACGGCCGAGGAACTGGCTTCGGCGAACCGGACCGCGCGCCTGGACGCAGGGGACGCCACGGTCACGATTCCCTGACCGGTGCCATGGTGAAGGGCCCTTCGCGGTGTCGCGGAGGGCCCTTCCACGCGTGCCGGCCTGGTTCGCCGACGGGGAGGTGAACCAGGACCGGACATCCATTCGGCGGTTCGGCCTTCGGAGCCGCTTCGACGGGACCGTAGGGCCTCGACCTCGTAGTGCCCGGGCACCCCGGGGTCTGGTTCACAACGTGCCCGAACCATCCGTCCGAGTCCAGGGCCTTAGGTCCCTTTTCCGCCCGTCGTGGGAAAGTGAGCCATGATCAGGGTGCCGGCGACGCGGGTGTTCGACGGGCGGCCGGTGCCGCGCGAGGTCGTGGAGTCGCTGGTCGAGGCCGCGCGCTGGACCGGCTCGGCCCGCAACCGCCAGCCGTGGCGGTTCGTGTCGGTCACCGGCGCGGATGCGAGGCGTGCCCTCGCCCGCCTCGGCCAGTACGCGCTGCCGCTGGCGGCCGCCCCGGTGGCGCTCGTGCTGCTCTCCGACTCGTCCGCGGGCCGTGACACGGAGTTCGACCTGGGCCGCGTCTGCCAGACACTGGTGTTCGCGGCGCACTCGGCGGGCCTGGGCAGTTGCCCGGTGTCGCTCTACCCGGAGGGAAACGCGGCGGAGGCCGCCGCGCTCTGCGGGTACGGGCCCCCGTGGTTGGCGCACCACGCGCTCGCTCTGGGGTGGCCCGGTCAGGCGCCGCGGGGCCGCGCGGCCATTCCGACCGGCCGGAAGTCGCTGCCGGAGCTGTTCAGCGAGCGGTAGCCGCCCCACCACTTCGGCTCCGTCGGTCAGGCGTGTGCTGGCGTGTCGGCGCGGCCGGCCGCCTCGCGTGCGGCGCGGACCAGCGCGGCGATCGCGGGGGAGCGCGTGCCCTGTGGCCAGGCGAGCAGCAGTCGCGCGGGTGCCGCGTCCACCACCGGCACCGTGGCCAGGTCGTGGTCGAGCGTGTCCAGCACCGAACGCGGCAGCAGCGCGACGGCCCGGCCGCGCGCGGTCACGCGGAGCAGCTTCGCCAGGTCGGTCACCTCCACGCCGCCGTCGTCGGGGTATCCGGCCCAGCGGCCGACCGGCTCGCCGCGCAGGTCGCTCAGTTGCAGGATCGACCGCCGCGCCAGGGGGTGGTCCGGCGGCAGCAGCGCCGACCGCGGCTCGCTGCGCAGCTCCGCGGTCTCCAGGCCCGCCGGATCGTCGAAGGGCGTGTGCAGCAGGGCCACATCGGCGCGCCCGTCGTGCAGCAGCGAGACGCGATCGTCGTGGCAGGACACCAGTTCGACGGGCACCGCCTCCGGATCGGACTCGTAGCGCCCGAGGATCCGCGACAGCATCCCCGCGTCGCCGCCCGGCTTCGCGGCCAGGGCGAGGTAGGGCACACCGCGTCCGGCGCGCTGGGTCCGCCGGGCCGCGGCGGCGACGGCCGACAGCGCCCTCCGCGCCTCGCCCAGCAACACCTCACCGGCCGGTGTCAGCTCGACCCGCCTGCTCGTACGCTCGAACAAGGTCACGTCCAGCCGCCGCTCCAGCGACCGGACGGCCTTCGACAGCGCGGGCTGGGCCAGCCCCAGCCCCTCCGCCGCGCGCCCGAAGTGCAGGGCCTCCGCCACCGCGACGAAGTACGCGAGTTCCCGCGTCTCGACCCGATCCATTCCGGCAGGTTATCGGAGGTCCGTTTTCATCAGACGTCTGACGTCTTGATACGGTGCGGGCCATGACGACCGTGCTGCAGGTGTCCGATGTCGACCTCGTCCGCGACGGCAGGTACCTGCTCCAGTCGATTTCGCTGACCGTGCGCGAGGGCGAGCACTGGGCCCTGCTGGGTGCGAACGGGGCGGGCAAGAGCACGCTGCTCGGCCTGCTGGGCGCGATGACGCACCCGACGCGCGGCACGGTCGACGTGCTCGGGCACCGGCTGGGGCGGGTCGACATGCGCAAACTGCGGTCGTTCCTCGGCCACATCAACCCGCGCCACCCGCTGCGCACGCCGCTGTCGGTGTTCGAGGTGGTGCTGACCGGCCTGACGAACACGACCGAACTGGTGCCGCGCTGGCAGCCGACGGTGGAGGAACGGGAGCGCGCGGAGCGCCTCATCCGGATGCTCGGGCTGGCGGGCAAGCGCGAGTCCCGCTGGCCGACGCTCTCCCAGGGCGAGCGTGGCCGGGCGCTGATCGCCCGCGCCCTGATGCCCGCGCCGCGCCTGCTGCTGCTCGACGAGCCGGCGACCGGTCTCGACGTCGCGGCGCGGGAGCAGTTGCTGTCCAGTGTGGACGCCCTGCGGCGGGAGCATCCGGCGCTGGCGACCGTGCTGGTGACCCACCACCTCGAAGAGCTGCCCGCGAGCACCACACACGCGATGCTGCTGCGCGAGGGACAGTGCCTCGCGGCAGGCGACGCGGACGACGTGGTGACCACGGACCACATCAGCAAGTGCTTCGACCACCCCGTCCGCATCACCCGGACGGAGGGCCGCTGGGCGGCACGCGCCGAGCCCGCCTTCTGACCCGCCGCGGTCTCCCGGTGTGGCCTCGAGGGGTCAGGTGAGGCGGCCGACGGCGCCCACGAGGAGCTGGTTCGCCTCGTCGTCCGGGTCCGGGCGGTAGCCGCGCGGCGGATGCCAGTCCGTCGCCAGCACCAGGCCCGGCGGCACGAGCTCGGTGTCGGCGAACAGTTCGGCGACCTCGTCCCTGGCGCGGAAGTGGACGTTCTGCCGCACCCTCGCGTTGTAGGTCTGTTCCACGTCTTCCTGGCGGCGGCGGATCCGTTCGTCGTCGGCGGTCGTCACGTGGGTGAGCGCCAGGTAACTGCCCGGCACGAGCCGCGCGAGGTAGCGGCGGACCAGCGGGCTGACGTCGCCCGGCAGGAACGGCAGCACCGACACCAGCAGCAGCCCGACGGGTTTCGTGAGGTCCAGCAGTTCGGCACGCGCGAGGATGTCCTCCGGCTCCCGCACGTCACCGCGCACGCACGCCGCGTCCGGCGAGCCCGCGAGGAGCTGGTTGCTCACCGTCACCGTGTCCGGGTCGAGGTCGACGTAGAGCACCCGCGCCCCGCGCGCGTACCGCTGGGCGATCTCGTGCACGTTGCCCGCCACCGGATAGCCCGATCCGATGTCGAGGAACTGGCGGATGCCCTGTTCGGTCATCCAGCGGACGGCCCGCTGCAGGAAGTCCCGGTTGTACCGGGCGACGCGCCCGGCGAGGGGAAACAGCTTCTGCGCCGCGATCGCCACTTCGGCGTCGCAGGGCAAGTGGTGGTGACCGTTGAGGTACCAGTCGTACACGCCCGCGGCCGTGGCCGTGGTGCGCTGGTTCGGAGTCTCGTGCGGCGTCATCGGCGAGCACCACCTGTCCGGATCGAGCTGCGATTCGGGCCAGTCTTGCACACGATTCAACCGATCGGGGGAGGAGTCCAGTGGGCGGCAGCGGTGGCCGCCCGCACCGACAGCGATGCGGGCGCCAACCGGAACACGGCGTTGCGCGCGGCGACCGCGAGCGGATTGGTCAGGCGGGTGCCGAACCGCCCGGCCTGGTCCGATCGGCGCGCGATCGCCTGACTGCGGGGACGGCGTTCCCGGTCGTAGTGCGCCAGCGCGTCCTCGACGCGCTCGTGCCCGGCGATGGCCGCGGCGAGCACCACCGCGTCCTCGATGGCCTGGCAGCCGCCCTGTCCCAGGTAGGGCGTCATGGCGTGGGCGGCATCGCCGAGGAGGGCCACGCGCCCGCGCAGATACGTCGGCAGTGGAGTGCGCAGCGCGAACAGGTCGTGGTGCAGGAGGCGGTCCGGCGGCGTCGCGTCGAGCAGGGCGGGCAGCGGGTCCGGCAAGTCGTGGAAACGTCCGCGCAGATACCCCAGGGGATCGGCGTGGCGCCTGCCCTCCGGCGCGTGGCACGCGAGGTACCAGTACAGGCGGTCGCCGGTCAGCGGCACCATGCCGACCTCGGTGCCGGGGCCGAGGATGCCCGACAGGCCACTTCGTCCCGAATTGTCCAGCAGGGCGCGGAAAGCCGTCTGTCCGGTGTAGACGGCGCCGGGGTGGTCCGGCCAGAGGTCCGCTCGTACCCCGCTGTGGATGCCGTCCGCGGCGACCACGAGGTCCGCGTGCAGTTCGCCGCCGTCCCACCGGACCCGGCCGTCCGCGGTGACGCCGGTGACCGTGACGCCGGCGTGCAGGTCCGCCGCGGGAACCTCTTCGCGCAGCAGGTCGATCAGCTGGGCGCGGGCGATGCCGAGGATCGGCCTGCCGAGCACCCGCTCGAACTCCGCCCCGTCCACCCGGGTCAGCCACCGCCCGCGGTGGTCACGCAGCCTGCCGGTGCTCTGCGGCACCGTCAGCGGGGTGAGGTCCAGGCCCAGCACCTCCAGCGCGCGCAGGGCGTTCGGCCACAACGTGATGCCCGCTCCGATCCCGGTGACCCGCGGCGCACGTTCGAAAACCGTGACCCGCCACCCCGCGCGCCGCAGCCCGATCGCCGCGCTCAACCCGCCGATGCCGCCTCCGACGACCACCGCTGTCCGCATCGCGACCTCCTCTACACCTGTCGAGGACTCTACTCCTGTAGAGTCGCGGGGTGCGAGTGACGGCGATCGCGGACGCGGCCATCGAGGTGGTCGCCGCCGAGGGCATGCGCGGGCTCACCCACCGCGCCGTCGACCGGGCCGCGGGCCTGCCCGCCGGGTCGACGTCCTACTACGCCCGTACGCGCGCGGCGCTGCTGGAGCTGACGATCGGGCGCATCCTCGAACTGGACGACGCGGAGATCACCGTCGGCACCGATCGGACCGCCCCGGCGCTCGCGAAGTTCCTGCACGTCTCGCTGACGAAGGGCCGCAGCCGCCTGATCGCGCGGTACGAGTTCGCGCTCGAAGCGACGCGGCGGCCGGAGTTGCGGGCGATCTACGACAGCGCGGGCCGCCGGTTCCGGGACAGTTGTACCCGGTTGCTGACCGATCTCGGCTCCCCGGAACCCGAGCGTCACACCCGGATGCTGATCGCCTGGTGTGATGGCTTGTTGTTCGACTCGGTGGCCGGTGCGGGCGCCGCTCGCAAGCCGAAACTGGCGGAGCTGGAGCGCGGCACGCACGAGTTCCTGCGTGCTTTGCTGCCGTAGGCCCGTCAGCGCTTGCGCCCGAACGACTCCATCTCGGAAAGCCGCCGTCGCGCCTCGTTCGCGGTCTTTTCGGCTGATGTCACGGCTTTGCGGGCGGCGAAGAGTTCCTTGCGCGCGGCCCGTTCGTCCCGGACGGCCTCGTCGAGCCGGGCACGGAGGTCCGCGACCGTCTGGCCGGCTTCGTCGGCCCGGGTGGTCAGCTCCTCGACCGTGTTGTGTGCCTCGTCGCGGGCACTCGCGGCCGCATCGGCCTTCTCGCGGGCCTCCTCCAGCGCGGCCTGACGCCGCTTGGCGTCGGGATCCTCGCGCGCCTTCTTGGGCGCAGGCTCCTTCTTGGGCGCAGGGGCCCTTTTCCGCGGCGACGCGGCCAGCGCGGACGCCAGCCAATCCTCCGAAGAGGACGGTGTCAGCGCGCCGGAAAGCCGTCCCGCCCGTACTTCGGCGGCGGCGTCCGGATCGGATACCGCCGCCTCGAAGGTGGCCTCGACCTGCCGCTCCGCGCTGTCGCTGTAGGTGACGCCCGCCTCGGCGGCGATCGTGCCCGCGAAACCGCTCAGGCGGCGGATCAGTTCGTTGCGCTCACGGGACAACGAGCGCAGCTCGTCACCCGCGAGTTTCTGGTGCGCGGACCGCAGCTGCCCACCCAGATCGGCGAGCTGCTCGACCTCGCTCGCGTGCCTGCGGCCGACCTGGTTCACCAGCCACGCCGAGACCGTCGGCTTGCGCAGCCGCGCTATCCGCTTCGCCAGATCCGGCCGGCGGGCCTTGACCTGCTTCGCCCGCTCGGTGCGCGCCGACGTGAACTCGTCCCGCGGCAGCGCGTACAGCTCGTCGGCGATCGCGTCGAACCGGGAGGGCATGACACCATCATCGGCCCGCCGCCGATCACCGGCAATCCGTCATTCCGGCTGCTGCTGCTTCGCGATCTCCGCGCGGACGTGCTCCATGTCGACCTCGCGCAGCTTCCCGATGAGCTCCTCCAGGTTCTGCTCCGGCAGCGCCCCGGGCTGAGCGTAGAGCACCACACCGTCCCGGACGGCCATCAGCGTGGGGATCGACCGGATGCCGAACGCCTGCGCCAGCTCCGTCTGGTCCTCGGTGTCGACCTTGCCGAACACGATGTCGTCATGCCGCCCCGCCGCCCCCTCGAACACCGGCGCGAACTGGCGGCACGGCCCGCACCAGGCCGCCCAGAAGTCGACCAGCACCATGCCGTCGGAGTTGACGACGTCCTCGAAGTTGTCCTTGGTCAGCGTCACCGTTGCCATGTGCGGTGCAACGGCCCGCGACGGTGGCCTATTCCGGCGGCTTCTCCGGCACGCTTGGCCCCCGCGCGGAACGGGTATGCCGGGGCAGGCGAAGGGAGGCCGGATGAAGGTGACCGCGGCGGATCTGAGGGCGTTGCTGCAGGCCGGGGCGGGAGCGCGGCTGGTCATGGAAAAGGGCAGGCTGGCGGTGCTGCCCGCGAGCGAGCTGCCTCGCCACGAGGGCGCGATGACGGTCGTCGAGCGCGACGAACTCCGCGGGCGCGTCGGCGCCGCACCCGACGACCGCGTGCTCGACGAGCAGGCCACGATCCTCTCCACGGAAATCGGCACCCTCGGTGCCTAACGGGCGTAGGCGGCCAGTTCCGGTTCGGCTGCCACGTGCGGGTACAGCGCGACCTGTGTGGCGATCGTCGTGGCCATCGCGGCTTCGTCCAGGGCCAGGTGGAGCGGGTCGATGCCCGGCATCAGCAGCCGCGCGCACACGTCCGCGGGCAGGCGCGCCGGGTCGGCGGGGCCGTCGTGGGTGATCGCGTCCAGCGCCAGCGCGTAGGCGACCCCGTCGCTCGTGCCGGTCGTCAGGTGGTCGGCGACGTGCGCCGGGCACACCTCCTGCAGTCCGATGTTGCTGATCCGGCCCTGCCCCGTGTGCAGCGACGAGCTGCCGTTGTCGTCCAGGTTGGGGGCGACCACCTCGTCCAGGATCGTGTAGACGTTCGTGTAGTCGATGCCCGCCCAGGTCTCGGCGCCGGAGTTCAGCGCGGTCAGGAAGGCCGCGCCGGTGCGCTGCTGCCAGAACGCGGGCGCGCACCCGGGCAGGCACACCGCCTGCGCCACGACCGTCCCGTGGTTCGACGGCGCCAGTCCGACCAGGTCGTCGACGTCCGCGCGGGTGTCCGGCCAGTATTTCAGCGCCCAGCGGGGGACCATGCCGCCCTGGCTGTGCCCGATGATGTCGACCTTGTGCCCGGCCTTCGCGCTGACCGCGCGGATCGCGTGCACGACGTACTCGGCGGCGACCTGGATGTCGGCCATGCCGTTGTCCGGCGGCGTCACCGTGCAGAACGGGCGGCCCTCGGCGGTGAGCGCCGGCACGTAGTTCCAGTCGAATACCTCGGCCGTCAGCGTCGTCCCGGGGACGAGCAGCACCGGGCCGTCCGCGGCGGAGGCCGTGGCGGGCACCAGAACCGAGCCCACGAGGACCAGCAGGGCGAGCAGCGATCGTGTCATGACCGTCCTTTCGGCACACGTCGTCGTGTGGTGTGAACGGATCTTGTCACGTCCCGGTTCGCCGCGGAACGAGTGAACCCCCGCCGGGGCGGGTAACCCTCCCGGCGGACGAAGGGAGCGATCGTGTCGACGGACAAGAAGGACGTCATCGAGCTGCTGGAGGAGCAGCACCAGGAGATCCGGCGCCTGTTCGGCGAGGTCGAACAGGCTTCGGGGGAGGAGCGCCGGGACGCCTTCCGCGACCTCGTGCGCGTGCTGTCGGTGCACGAGACCGCGGAGGAGGAGCTGGTCCACCCCGAGGTACGGCGCCTCGAAGGTGGTGAGCCGATCGTGGACGCGCGGGTCGGCGAGGAGCACCGCGCCAAGGAACTGCTGTCGACACTGGACGAACTGGGTCCCGAGGCCGAGGGCTTCGACACCCTGCTGATGCAGCTGCGCGACGACGTGCTGGCCCACGCCGAGCACGAAGAGCGGTCCGAATTCCCGCTCCTGCGTGAGGCCCACGACCGGCAGCGCCTGGAAGCGATGGCCGACACGGTGCGGGCGGCCGAGGCCGTCGCCCCGACCCGCCCGCACCCGGGAACGGAAAGCGCCGCGAAGAACATGCTGTTCGGCCCGCCGGCCGCCCTGATGGACCGAGCCCGCGACGCCATCCGGAACGTGCTGAACCGCTGAGCCCGCCCGCCTCTGCCGAGCTCCCCCCATGTGGCGTTGGGGGAGCTTTGTGCTACAGGCCGATCCGGACCACGCTGCCGCTGCCGCGGTCCGGCGGGTTCGGGCACGCACCGCAGTCGGACACGTACGCCTTGCCGTCCCTGAGCGCCAGCCCGCCGGGCAGTGTCAGCTGCGTGGTCACGATCCGCTGCGCGCCCTTGCGGTCCACCTGGACCAGCGCACCGGACGGATCACCGCTGAGCAGACTGTTGTGCGCGATCTCCAGCACGTACAGCTTCCCGCGCGTGAAGCCGACGTCGATCACGTTGGTGAACCCCTTCGCGTACACCTGCGGCGCCTGGCCCGGCACCACCCGGTACACGCGCGCCTCGCCCTTCGGGAACGGGAAACCGGTCAGCTCACCGACATAGAGCGCGCCGTCCGGGCCGATCGCGACCGACGTCGGCACCGACTGCATCGGGATCCGCGAACCGTCCGGTGCGGTGGCCGTCCTGGCCGGGAAGGTCGCGATCGTGTGGATCCGGCCCCGGTCCGGCACCCAGAGCAGCGAGTTGCCCCCGGCGTCGGCCACGATGCGACCGCCGGGTAGCGCCAGGACCGCGTTCGGGTTGCTGTCCGGCACACCGCCGTCCGGGTTCGCCTTCGCCTCGTAACCGGCGACGTCGGCCGCGGGCTTGCCGTTGCGCAGCAGCCATCCCATCACGTCGCGGCCCGCCGGTGGCAGGCTGTCCCGCACGGCGGGATCCGCGCCGAGACCGACGGTGACGTAGGAGTTCCCCTTGCCCAGGAACGACACGTCCGACGGGCCGATGGCCTGCGAGCCGTCCCGGCCGGCGAGCGAAGGCAGGCCGGTCAGCACCCGCTTGGAGTGCCCGCGGTCGATCCGGGTCACCGCCCCCGAGGTGCCGAAGCAGACCTCCGCGCCCTCGGGGCCCATCATGCACGGACCGTCACCGCCCCGACCGGATTCGGCGACGTAGAGAGCCCCGTCAGGGGCGAAAGCCAGGCCTCTGGGGTTGTTCAGCCCGTCGGCCACTGTGGACACCGTGCCTCCGGCCTCCGCGCTCAGCGGAACCAGTGTCACCGCCAGCGCGGTGGCTGCCGTCGGCAGGATTCGGGATGTTTTCATGGCCCGTCCCTTCGCGACGATGTGCTCCCCTTCCGGAGACGCCGTCGCCTGGACGAGTGTTACGGTCCGAAATCTTGCGGGGCCGCAGGTAGATCCGCAACCGCTGGGTCGGGATTTCGACGAGCTGCCAGGACAGCAGCCCGCAGGTGTATGCGAGCGGCAACGCCAGTGCCATCAACAGGTACGAATCGCGTACCCCGGCGAACACGATGAGTTGCTGCACCGGCATCGCCCAGATGTACATGCCGTAGCTGCCGTAGACCCACTTGTCGTACTTCGCCAGCCGCCGCGGCCAGTGGTGCGCCCACACGACCGCGCCGTACCCGGCGGCGAACGGCAGCACGAACCGCGCGGCGGGCTGCAGGAAGGGCACGAAGTTGACCAGGAGGTAGAGGGCCACCATCGAGTAGGCCGCACCGCGCGACAGCGGGATGCGGTCTTGGTACCGGTGCAAGACCATGCCGACCACGAACGCCACACCGAACGCGACCGTCGCGCCCACCGGCACGGACAGGAAGGACCCTCCGCGACCCTGGAACGTGTAGGTGGCGCCGAGGAATCCGTCGAGCACGACGATCGCCGCCAGCACCGCGAACAGCCCGGCGCGCCACCGGGTGAGCAGACCGGTCAGCCCGACGACGAGGACCAGCGCGTACCCGGTGGTCTCCATCGGCAGCGTCCACAGTGATCCGTTCGCCGACCACGGGTACGGGTTCTCCGCGAACACGCCCGGCAGCAGGTGCTGCAGGGGGTACATCGCGGCGTTGTGCACCACGTAACCCCAGGTCGCGGAGTCCGTCCAGTATTCGGCGGCGTCGAGCACCGTGACGAGTGGACCGATCACGAACGCGGTGAACATGACGACGACGAGCAGCGGCGGCCAGATCCGCAGCACCCGCTTGGCGAGGTAGCGCCACCACGACGCGTCGCGGACCCAGCTGTCGGTGATCTGGTAACCGCTCATGGTGAAAAACCCCATGAGCGCGAAATAACCGGGCGAGAGGTCCCATGCGGCGGGGAGGATCCCGATGTTGCGCGGGTCCACGATCGGGAACGAGTGCTCGACCACGACCATGCTCGCGCCGATCAGCCGCAGCCAGGCGAACCCGGTCTCGGACTTGGCGTAGCGGGCCGGGCGGATCTCCTGCGTGCGCTCGGCGGCGTTGTTCCCCGCGACCACGGTCAGGCCAGCAGTTCGGTCAGGGCGGCGCGTGCGACGTCCGGTCCGAACTGCGCGGTCACCGCGGTCTGCCCGGCACGGGAGAGGCGGGACCAGAGCGCGTCATCGGTCAGCAGTGACACGATGGCGGCGGCGATCTCGTCGGCCTTGTCGCCGACGAGGACCTCTTCGCCGTCCCGCAGCCGCATGCCCTCGAACGCCAGCGTCGTCCCGACGACCGGAACACCGGCGGCGAGGCTTTCGCCGACCTTGCCCTTCACCCCGGCGCCGAACCGCAGCGGCGCGACCGCCAGCCGTGCCGTGTCGTAGAGCGCGGCGAGGTCGGCGACCCAGCCGCGGAACCGCACCCCGGAACCCTCCAGCGTGCGCAGCTGGTTCGTCGGATCGTGGCCGACGAGGTCGAGCACCGCCTCCGGCACCTCGCGGCGCACCAGCGGCCAGATCTCACCGGCCAGCCAGTAGGCCGCGTCGCGGTTGGGCGGGTGGTCGAAGCTGCCGACGAACAGCACACCGGGCCGCCCGTCCGGGGTCGCCTCCGGCCCCACGGTGTGCACATTGGACAGAACGCTGACGGGTGCGCCCGGCGCGAGGTCGGCGAGCAGGTCGCGCTCGGCCTCGGACACCACGAGCGTGCGGTCGCAGGCCCGCACGAGCGCGAGCTCCAGTTCGCGGTAGAGCTTCGACCGCTGGTGCAGCATCGTCGAGGTCTCGATCGCCCCGCCCAGGCGTTCCACCAGCTCGGCCTCACGGGACAGCCGCAGGAAGTGCAGGTCGACGGTGTCGAACACGATCCGGGCCCGCGGCGCGCAGATGCGCAGCCGGTCGGCCAGGTGCCACGCCACGGTCGGCCGGGACAGCAGCGCCAGCCTGATGCGGCTGCCCGCCTCGTGCAGGAACTGCTCCCGCGCCGCCGAATCGAGCAGGACGGTGACACCGGCGCGCTGCAGCTGGTCGAGGTAGGGCTGCCGCGGTGACTCGTCCATCGGGCAGAAGACCACCCGGTGCCCCATCGCGACCAGCTGGTCGAGCAGCGTGCGCAGGCGCACCGAGCCCGAGTCGCGGTCCGGGGTCGGGATGACGACGTCCGCGACCAGCACGAACTCGCCCTCCCGCTGGGTCCGGCCGGGGATCCGCTGACGCGCGAGCCACAGGCTCGTGCCCGGCTCGGCCTGCTCCGCGAGTGCGGTGGCCCACTTCTCGGCGAAGACCTTGTGGTTGATCTCCTGGTACTTCTTGACACCCGCCGTGACGTCGGTGCCGTGTGAGACACCCTCGTGGTGGACGACGACCGCGTCCGGAACCACCACGGTGCGGAAACCCTCGGCGCGCACCGCGAAGGCCAGGTCGGTGTCCTCGTAGTAGGCGGGGGAGTAGCGCTGGTCGAAGCCGCCGAGGCGCTCCCACAGGTCCCGGCGCACCATGATCGCCGCGCCGGAGCAGTAGTCGACGTCGCGGATCGCCCGGTAGCGCGGGTCGTCCGGGTCGTCGCCGTGACCGTAGTTGGCGGCGCTGGCGTCGGCGAACACGATGCCGCCGCACTCCTGCAGCCTGCCGTCCGGGTAGACCAGCTTCGCCCCGGCCAGGCCGATTTCGCCGTCGCCGCGGACGACCTCGGTCAGCGCGTCCAGCCAGCCGGGCCGCACCTCGGTGTCGTTGTTGAGCAGCACCAGCAGTTCACCGCGGGCGTGCGAGGCACCGAAGTTGACCGCGCGCAGGAACCCCAGGTTCTCCTCGGCCCGCACCAGCCGCACGCCCTGGCACGCGGCGAGCAGGTCGGCCGATTCGTCGGGCGAGGCGTCGTCCACCACGACGACCTCGAACGGCACCCGCGTGCCGCTGTCCTCGATCGACTGGAGGCACCGGCGCGTGTAGCTCCACTTGCCGTGCACCGGGATCACGACGCTGACCACCGGCTCTTCGCTCGTGGTGATCGCGACCGGCCCTTCGGCCTGACGGCGGCGCGTCCGGTAGCGCTCGATGAGACGGCGGGACTGCGACTTCGGGCCGCCGTTCTCCGCGGTGAGGCGGTCGATTTCGGCACGCAGCGGCGTGGCCGCGGCGTCCGCGACCGCGCCGAGCAGGGCGCGGTCCGGATCGAGCAGTGTGGTGGCGGCGGGCACCTCGACGGGCTCGTCGGAGGCGATGCCCACGAGGTAGGTGTGCGGGGCGCCGGTGCCGACCGCCCAGCTGTCCTCGCCGGTGCGGCGCAGCTGCTGCGACAGGATCGGACCGTGCTCGCGGTCGCCGGTCATCACCGAGCCGACCGCGACGTTCTGCCGCAGGACCGCCACGTGCTCGAACGAGCCGCCGAGCAGCGCGCGGAACTGCGGTTCGGTCAACTCCTTGACGTGGAAGGGGTTTTCGTTGCCGTGCTCGTGCGTGTAGACGAGCAGGTCGGGCGTGCTGGTGAGGAAGACCCCGCCGGGGGCGAGGCGGTTGCGCACCAGGCGCATCAGATCGTCCTGCTCCTCGACGTGCTCCAGCGCCTCGAAACAGGTGATGACGTCGAACTTCCCGGCGTCGGCGAGCAGGTCCGGATCGGTGATCGACCCGGTGACGAAGCGCAGGTTCCCCGGTCCGCCGTAGCGTGCGTTCGCGTGCGCGACACTGGCTTCGTCGATGTCGGCGCCGACGACCTCGGTGGCGTGGGCCGCCATCAGCGCGCTGCCGTAGCCCTCGCCGCTGGCGAGGTCGAGCACGCGCCTGCCGAAGGTGTAGCGGGCCGCGAGTGCGTAGCGGTGGTAGTGCTCGTAGATGACCTGGACGTCGTCGGCCCAGGGCACGCAGCGCTCACCGGTCCAGTCGATGCCCCGGGACCCCCCGATACCCACCATGACCGGGAAGGCTACCGGTCGGAAGGGGTGGGGGATACTGATCCCCGGTAATCCGCGGCGGGGAGGAATTCACTGACGGTGTCCAGCGACGTCCGCCGGCAGCGCCGGGAGCTCACCCTCGGGATCACGATCGTCGTGGTGCTGATGCTGGGGCTCGCCGTGTCGGCCACCGGGTTCCTGGTGACCCGCAACGCCGGCCTCGCCGACCCGCCGGACGCCAAGCCCGCGCCCGAGCACAGCGCGCTGGCTCTCGTCGAACCACCCGGCGCGCCGGGGCCGAGCGGGCCGTTCACGCTGGCCTCGCTGCGCACCACGGTGTCGCTGCCGCAGCCGATGGTCGACGTGCTGACCACCGCCGGGATGAGCGACGGGATGCGCAAGACCGGGGTCCAGTCCGAGGTGACGGTCGGTCTGTACGCGATGACGACGGGTGATCCCGAGGGCGCCGTGAAAGCCTTCGGCGAGGGGGAGGAGCTCCAGGGGCTGACCACCGACCGGGACCTGTCGCTGGAGGGCGTCGAGGTTTACGGAACGCCGGTCGGCGTGCCGCTCGCGCGGTTCGGCACCGCGTACGTGCTCTACGACCGCGTTGTCGTCGTGGAGACGACCGGTGTCGGGGACGCCACCCGTGACGTGTTCCGCACGACGCTGCGACGGCAGCTCGATCTGGCGCCGCCGAGCGAGTCCTGACCGCGTGCACGAAGCGGGAAAGCTCGGCGGGGCGCCGGCTGTCGGTGCGGTCGACGAGAAGGTCGTGCGGCCCGAGCAACGCGCGGACTCGTCCGGGGAGAGGAACGTGCCACGGCTCGCCCTGCTCCGTGGTGACCGCTCCGGTGACGTTCGCGTACTCCGCGCCCGCTCCGGCCCGAGGGTGCGCCGGAAGCGGGTGGACCGCGACCGGTTCGCCGAAGACCTCGCGGATCACGATCCGATGTGGACGGATCGCAGCCGGAGCCCGCTCTCGAAGCGGTGTTCCCGCCCGGTCACCGGATCCGTGAACGCCAGCACCTTCGCCAGCAGCTGCAACGGATCACCGAAGTCGTCCGGCGCGGTCTCGCGCACCTCCGGGTAGAGCGGGTCGTTCAGGATCGGCACGCCCAGCGAGTTCAGGTGCACCCGCAGCTGGTGCGTGCGCCCGGTTTCCGGCACCAGCCGGTAGCGGCCCAGCCCGTCGTGGTGTTCCAGCAGCTCCACGTGCGTCCTGGCGTTCACCGGTCCGGGTAGCTCACGCGCGGTCAGCACCCCGCGCTTCTTCACGATCCGGCTCTCCACGGTGCGCGGCAGCTCCAGCTCCGCCGAGTACGGCGCGACCGCCTCGTATTCCTTGTGCACCAGGCGATCCCGGAACAGGTTCTGGTACGCGGCGCGGTGTGCCGCGGTCTTGACGAACATCAGCACGCCCGCCGTCAGCCGGTCCAGCCGGTGCGCCGGGGACAGTTCGGGCAGGTCCCGCGTGTGCCGCAGCCGCACCAGCGCGGTCTCCCGCACGTGCCCGCCGCGCGGCGTCGTCGCCAGGAAGTGCGGCTTGTCGACGACCAGCAGCACGTCGTCCTCGTAAAGCGGGGTCAGCTCGAACGGTACCCGGACCTCGTCGTGGCGGTCGCGGTGGAACCACAGGAAAGTGCTGGGCGTGAACGGTGTCGCGGCGTCGATCGGCCCGTCCACGCCGACGACGGCGCCTTCGGCGAGCATCGCGTCGATCGTCTCGGCAGGCAGCTTCGTCAGCTTCCGCACCAGGTAGTCGCGGATCGTCTCCCACGGACCGCCCGGCGGCGTCCGGATGCGCGCCGCGTTGACCCCGTCGCGTGGCGGCAGCGGGGACGGGGGCGGCTTGCGTCTCATCGGTACGCACTGTAGCGAGTAGCGTGCGTAGCCGTGTCCAGCGCAGCCGAACGTCGTGCATGGGGAAGCCTCGAACGGGACCAGATCGTCGCCGCGGCGGTCGAGCTCGCCCGTCGCGAGGGACTGGCAGCCCTCACCATCAGGCGGGTCGCCGACGAGGTCGGCGCCTCCCGCATGGCGCTCTACCGGCACGTCCCGGACAAGGAGGCGCTGCTGGTCCTGGTCGCCGACTCGATCGCGGCCGACCACGTCCGCCCCGCCGAGGCCGGTCACGGACCGTGGCCGGAGCGGCTGCGTGTGCTGGCTCACGGGATGCGCCGCGAACTGCGCGCCTACCCCGGCTTCGCCGAGCTGATCATGACCCGCGGCAACCACGGCCCCGGCGGCCTGCGCCTCGCCGAGACCATCGCGGAGATCCTCGCCGCCGCCGGCCTCGACGAACCCGCCCAGGCCCGGTTCTACCTGGTCTTCCTCGACGTCGTGCTCGGCCGCGCCCACCGCGAGGTGCACGGCGACCCGACGACCCCGGACCGCAACGCCGGGATCTTCGCGGCCGCACAGGGCAGCTCGTCAGCGCCTACACTGAAAGCACTGGTACCACACCTGCGGGCCGCCACCGCCGACGAGATCTTCGACGCGGAGCTCGACATGCTGGTCGGCGCCATCCACGCGAAACGTCGGCAGTAGGCAACAATCCCCGGTGTTGTCGGTGCCCTCCGATACCCTGCACAGTCGTGGGGCACGGGCGCCACACCACCCCAATGGCTACTGGGAGAGAAGATCCTGTGACTGCTTCTGCTGAGCCCCTCTACGGGGCCGACGACCTTACCCACCTGGAAGGCCTGGAAGCGGTCCGGAAGCGCCCCGGTATGTACATCGGGTCGACCGACAGCCGTGGCGTCAACCACCTGTTCACCGAGATCGTCGACAACTCGACCGACGAGGGTGTCGCAGGTCACGCGACCAGGGTCGTGGTGACGCTGCACGCCGACGGCAGTGTCCAGGTCGACGACGACGGCCGCGGCATCCCGACCGGCGTGCACGCCAAGTCCGGGCTCTCCGGTGTCGAGCTGGTGCTGACCCGGCTGCACGCGGGCGGCAAGTTCGGCGGGTCCGGCTACAAGACCTCGGGTGGTCTGCACGGCGTCGGCGCGTCGGCGGTCAACGCGCTGTCGCACCGCTTCGACGTCACGGTGCGCAACGGCGGCAAGGTGCACGAGATGTCGTTCGCGCACGGCAAGCCGGGTGTGTTCGACGGGCCCGGCCCGAAGGCGAAGTTCACGCCGCAGCCCGGGTTGCGTATCGCGGGCAGGATGAAGCGCGGTGAGCGCACCGGCACGTCCATCCGCTACTGGCACGACTCGCGGTACTTCGAGAAGGGCGCGGAGCTCGACGTCGAGCAGGTGCGCACGAAGCTGCGCAACACCGCGTTCCTCGTGCCTGGCGTCACCTACGTGCTGCGCACCGCCACCGAAGGCTCGATCGGCGAGGAGACGTTCCACTTCCCCCACGGGCTGGCCGATATGGTCGACTTCCTCGCGCCCTCGGACGAGAAACCGGTTTCCGGCACGCTGATCATCCGCGGCGAGGGCGTGTACAAGGAGAACGCGGCCGATGCCAACGGCGTGATGCGGTCCAATGTGGAGCGCCACGCCGAGGTCGAGATCGCGCTGCGGTGGGGCACCGGCTACGAGCGCACCGTGGAGTGTTTCAGCAACACGATCCGCAACCTGCACGGCGGCACGCACCGCCGCGGGTTCGACCGCGGGGCCACGAAGGCGTTGCAGGAGGCCATCACGCGCACCCGCGGCCTGCTCAAGGCCAAGGAGGATCTGCCGACGCTGGACGACGTGCTGGAGGGCATGACCGCGGTCGTCCACGTGCGCATCCCGGAGCCGCAGTTCACCTCGCAGACCAAGGACGAGCTGTCCACGTCCGGCATCACGCGGGTGGTGCAGGGTGTCGTCGAGCGGCACCTCAAGGAGTGGACGGACAACCGCAAGACCAAGTCCGAGGCCAAGGTCGTGCTGCAGAAGATCGTCGACGCCGCGCGCGTGCGGCTGACGCAGAAGCAGCAGAAGGACGCGGCCCGCCGCAAGACGGCGCTCGAGGGCGCGGCGATGCCACCCAAGCTCGTCGACTGCCGCACGACCGGCATCTCACGCAGCGAGCTGTTCCTCGTCGAGGGTGACAGCGCGCTCGGATCGGCCCGGATGGCGCGGGTGTCGGAGTACCAGGCGCTGCTGCCGTTGCGGGGCAAGATCCTCAACGTGCAGAAGGCGTCGCTGGGCGACACGCTCAAAAACGCCGAGATCGCCTCGATCGTCCAGGTCCTCGGCGCCGGCAGCGGGCGCACGTTCGACCTGTCCACGATGCGGTACGGCCGGGTCATCCTGATGGCCGACGCGGACGTCGACGGCTCGCACATCCGCACGCTGCTGATCACGTTGTTCGCCAAGTACATGCGCCCGGTCATCGAGGACGGCCGCCTGTTCGCCGCGATGCCGCCGCTGCACAAGATCGTCACGAAGGGTCGTAACGCCGAGACCATCTTCACCTTCACGCAACGCGAGATGGAGCAGAAGGTCGCCGATCTGGAGGCCGCAGGCAGGCAGATCGTCAAGCCGGTGCCCCGGTTCAAGGGCCTGGGCGAGATGGACGCCGACGAGCTGTGGGAGACCACGATGAACCCCTCGACCCGTTCGGTCCGCCGCATCACGCTCGACGACGCGGAAGCCGCGGAGTCCGCACTGGAACTGCTGATGGGGGAGAAGGTCGAACCCCGCCGCAACTGGCTCGTCGAATCCGCCGCCCGCGTGGACCGCGAAGCGATCGACGTCTGAGTTTTCGCTGAGGAGACACCAAGTCATGGCACGCCGATCCAAGACCACCGTCACCCGGGTCGATCCCGCCGCGTTCGACCAGGCGGGCGCGCAGGTCTTCGAGAACCCGGTCAAGACCGAGATCGAGGACTCCTACCTGGAGTACGCGTACTCGGTCATCCATTCCCGCGCCCTGCCCGACGCGCGGGACGGGCTCAAGCCGGTGCACCGCCGGATCCTGTACTCGATGAACGAGGCCGGTTACCGGCCCAACCACGCGTATGTGAAGTCCTCGCGCGTCGTCGGCGACGTGATGGGCCGTTACCACCCGCACGGCGACACGGCGATCTACGACGCGATGGTGCGCCTGGCGCAGGACTTCTCGATGAACGCGCCACTCATCGACGGGCACGGCAACTTCGGCAGCCCGGACGACGGACCGGCAGCGAGCCGTTACTGCGTCGTAGGTGACACGCGGATTCGTCTCGCGGACGGCTCCAGCCCCCGCATCGCGGACGTGGTGAACCTTCCCGCCGACAGCGAGGAGGACGCGGACTTCGAGGTGCTCGACAAGGACGGCAAGAGCGTCCGGGTCAGCAAGGTGTTCAACTCCGGTGTCCACCCGACGATCAGGATGACCACCGCGTCCGGGTACTCGCTGCGCGGCAGTGAGAACCACCTGGTCCTGTGCCTGGAAGCGCCCATGGGCGTGCCGCTGTTCCAGTGGCGGCGGCTGGACGAAGTGCGTCCGGGGACGGTCGTCTGCGTCGCGCGCAACTCCTGGATGCAGGTGGTTCCCACCGCGCGCGAGTACATGCTCGGGGTGCTGACGGGAGCTTGGGTTTCCGAGGGCTGGGCGAACGAGACCCGCGCGGGGTTCAACAACACCGACGAGCATTTCTTCGGCGAGGTCCTGCACGCGTACGACCAGGTGGTCGGTGGCTCGCGGTACGTCTCCGCCAGGCACACCCGTCGGGACCGCAAGCTCGTGCACGAGCTTGACATCCAGCACTACGCCGGGGGGATGGCCGCGTTCCGGGCCAGTCCGCTCGCGGAGCTGATCGGCCACCAGGCGAGGGACAAGTTCGTCCCGGAGTGCGTCTGGAACGGAGGCTGGGGGGTCAAGCGCGCCTTCCTGATGGCGCTCTTCGAGGGCGATGGTGGTCCTCGCGTCGCGAAGGACGGATTCACCGTCCAGTACAGCACCTACAGCGAGCGACTGGCCGTCGAGGTGCAAGAGCTGCTCGCCGAGTTCGGCGTCGTCGCGGCCCGCCGCTCCTACACCAGGGCCAGCGGCTCGGTCGAGCACCGGCTCGTCGTGTCGGGCTTGCGTAACGTCCGGGCCTTCGTCGAACGGGTCGGTTTCTTGAAGACCAAGCAAGCCAAGGTGGGTGAGCTGCTGAAGCGCGCGGTCGTGCGGCCGCACCGCCTCAGCAGGGACAGGGTTCCCTTCGTCGCCGACTACGTGCGCGGTGCCCTTGACTTCGACCGGAGGGGCAGCGGTCGCAAGTGGCTGAGCAAGCACAACTTCGACCGGATGGAGCGCTGGGAGACCGAGCGCCTGCGGATCATCGATCGGATCAAGGACACCGAGGTACTGGCGACAGTGCTGCCGATCATGGATTCCGGGTACCGGTTCGAGGAGGTCACGGAGGCCACCCAAGCCGATCCTGCCGAGGTGTACTCGGTGCGGGTCGATTCGGAGGACCACTCGTTCCTGGCCGGAGGGTTCGTCAACCACAACACCGAGGCGCGCATGTCGCCCGAGGCGATGCTGCTCGTCGGTGAGCTGGGCGAGGAGACGGTCGACTTCCGGCCGAACTACGACGGTTCGCTGCAGGAGCCGTCGGTGCTGCCCGCGGCGTACCCGAACCTGCTCGTCAACGGCACGTCCGGCATCGCGGTCGGCATGGCGACCAACATGATCCCGCACAACATGGGCGAGGTCATCGCGGCCGCGCGGTGGCTGATCAACCATCCGGGCGCCACGCTGGACAAGCTGATGGAGTTCGTGCCGGGGCCCGACCTCCCCACCGGCGGCATGCTGCTGGGGCTGGACGAGGTGCGCAAGGCGTACGAGACCGGCCGCGGCGTCGTCCGCATGCGTGCCAAGGTCGAGACCGGTCCGCTGGCGGGCAGTCGCGGCAGGCAGGCGATCACGGTCACCGAGCTGCCCTACGGCGTCGGGCCGGAGAAGGTGATCGAGAAGATCACCGAGGAGGTCAACAAGTCCAAGCGGCTCACCGGGATCGCGGACGTCAAGGACCTCACCGACCGCGAGAACGGCACGCGCCTGGTCATCGAGTGCAAGGTCGGCGTCAACCCGCAGCCGCTGCTCGCCGACCTGTACCGGCTCACGCCGCTGGAGCAGTCGTTCGGCATCAACAACCTCGTGCTGGTCGACGGACAGCCGCAGACGCTGGGCCTCAAGCAGCTGCTCGAGGTGTTCCTGGACCACCGCTACGAGGTCGTGACCCGGCGCACGAAGTACCGGCGTCGCAAGCGCGAGGAACGGCTGCACCTCGTCGAGGGTCTGCTCATCGCGTTGCTGGACATCGACAAGGTGATCCGGCTGATCCGCAACAGCGACGACGCCGCGCAGGCCAAGGACGGCCTGATGAAGCGGTTCAAGCTGTCCGAGATCCAGGCGACCTACATCCTGGACACGCCGCTGCGCCGCCTGACCAAGTACGACAAGCTCGAACTCGAGGACGAGCAGGAAAAGCTGCGCGCCGAGATCGCCGAGCTGAGCAGGATCCTGGACGACGACAGGGAATTGAAGAAGGTCGTCTCCGCCGAACTGTCCAAGATCGCCAAGGACTTCCAGACCGAGCGGCGCACCGCGCTGATCGATGGTGACCTCAAGGAGGTGCTGGCCGCGTCGAAGCCGGCCGGGCCGCTGGAGGTCGCCGACGATCCGTGCCAGGTGATCCTGTCCGCCACCGGCCTCGTGGCCCGCACGGCGGCGGAGTCGGAGGAGGCACAGGAGGGCAGGCGTCGCAACGGCCGGGTGAAGCACGACGCGGTCGCCTCGATGGTCCACTCGACCGCGCGCGGGCAGGTGCTGCTGGTCACCAGCCGGGGCCGGGCGTTCAAGACGGACGTGCTGCCGCTGCCGGTGCTGCCCGAGCAGACCGGCACGGTGTCGCTGCGTGGCGGGATGGCCGCGCGGGAACTGGTGCCGCTGGACAAGGGCGAGAAGGTCATCGGCATCGCGCCGCTGGGTGAGCAGGCCGCCGGGTCGCCGGGGCTCGCGCTCGGCACGCGGCAGGGTGTGGTGAAGGTGGTGGCGCCGGACTGGCCGGTCCGCTCCGACGAGTTCGAGATCATCGGCCTCAAGGACGGCGACGAGGTGATCGGCGCGAAGTGGCTGGGCGACGGAGAGGAGACGTTCGCGTTCCTGGCCTCCGACGCGTCGCTGCTGCGGTTCCCGGCGTCGCTGGTGCGGCCGCAGGGCCTCAAGGGCGGTGGCATGGCAGGCATCAAGCTCGCCGCGGACGCGGAAGCGGTGTTCTTCGGCGTCATCCGCACCGACGACGACGAGCACGGCGAGCCGATGGTGGTCACGGCCACCGGGGCGAGCGTGAAGATGACGCCGTTCGCGGAGTACCCGGCGAAGGGCAGGGCGACCGGCGGTGTCCGCGCGCAACGCTTCCTCAAGGGCGAGACGCGCCTGACGGTCGGCTGGGTCGGCCCGCGCCCGGCGGCGGCGTCGAAGAACGGCGACCCGGTGGAACTCCCCGAGCCCACCACCCGCCGCGACGCCTCCGGCGCCCCGCACCCCGGCCCGGACGTCGTCGGACACCTCATCGAACGCGGCTGACACCTCGCCCCTCGTACCACCCACGCGAGGCGCGAGTTCCGCGTTCCCGCGCGCGAGTCCTGCGTTCGCAGGCGGCGTGCGGCTTGGGGGCCGCGCGGGTGGGGAAGGTGACCCTTGCGGGTGATTCGCGTGCTTCGAGAAAGGGGGCAGACGTGCCGGAAGATCGATCGGTCCTCACGCGTCCGGCGCCGGAGCCGGACGGGGAGCTGCGGTACGGCCCGGAGCCGGAGCACGTGGCCGACCTCTGGCGCGGCCGCCCGGACGGGCCGTTGATCGTCGTCCTCCACGGCGGGTTCTGGCGGCCGGCCGTCGACCGCCGTCACACCCGCCCGATGGCCGCCGCCCTGCGCGATGCCGGGGCGAGCGTGCTTTCCGTCGAGTACCGGCGTGTGCCCGGCGAGCCCGCCCTGGCCACCCACGATGTCGCCACCGCCCTGCGCGTGCTGCCGGTGGAACTCGCCGGACAGCACGACGGTTCGATCATCGTCACCGGCCACTCCGCCGGTGGTCACCTCGCCCTCTGGGCCGCGGCCGCCGCGCCCGCGCCGGATCTGACGGCCACCGTCGCGCTCGCTCCGGTCGCCGATCTGGCCCTCGCCGACGAGCTGGGTCTCGGCGACGGTGCTGCCAGGGCTTTCCTCGGTGGCCGGCCGCGACCGGACCTCGACCCGGTTCGGTTGCCGTCGCCGTCTCGGCCCGTCGTGCTGGTCCACGGAACCGCCGACGACGTGGTGCCGATCAAGCTTTCCCGCGCCTACGCGGAAGTCCATCCGGATGCGCGTCTGGTCGCCGTTCCGGACGCGGGTCACTTCGCCATGATCGATCCGATCGGCGGGACCTGGCCTGCGGTGAAGTCGAGTCTGGTCACCCGTGCGCAAAACGTTGCAGAACCGAGGCGGAAACGATCGGGACCGTCGTAATCCGTAGGTTTCTCTCGTCTGGGCAGGGGCTAATCTCGCATCATGTCCACATCGGCCAGCGCGCGCATCGAAGCCGAGCACAAGCTCCGGCGCATCGGCCTCGTCAGCGACAGCGCGCTGGCCCATCTGGCCACCGAGGATCTCCTGGCCGAACTCCTGGACCGCGTCCGCACGGTCCTGAACGTCGACACCGCGGCGGTGCTGTTGCTCGAACCGGGTGGGCGCGAGCTCGTCGCGGTGGCCGCGCGCGGCATCGAAACCGAGGTGAAGCAGGGCGTCCGCATCCCGGTCGGCGAGGGTTTCGCGGGCACGGTGGTGGCACGGCGCGAGCCGGTGCAGCTGGAGCGGGTGGACTCGACGACGGTGCTGAACCGGCTGCTGTGGGAAAAGGGCATCGCGACGTTGCTCGGTGTCCCGCTGATGGTTGGTGGTGAAGCGATCGGAGTGCTGCACGTCGGGTCGCTGACGCCGCGGAAGTTCGGCGACGAGGACGTCGAGCTGCTCCAGCTCGCGGGTGACCGGGTCGCGCTGGCCGCGCACGCCCAGCGTTCGCAGGCCGAGCGTGCCGCGGCGGCGGAACTCCAGCGGAGCCTCCTTCCCGGCGAGCTGCCCAGGATTCCCGGGCTGGAACTGGCGGCGCGGTACGTGCCCGGTGAGGACGGCGCGATCGCCGGCGACTGGTACGACGTCTTCGTGCTGCCCAACGGCTGGCTCAGCGTGGTGATCGGCGACGTCGTCGGGCACGGCCTGCCCGCCGCGATCGTCATGGGGCGCATGCGCAGCGCGCTGCGGGCCTTCGCGCTCGAGGGCGGCGACCCGGGCGAGGTGCTCACGAAGCTCGACCGCAAGATGCAGCACTTCGAGCCCGGCATGATGGCCACGGTGCTCTACGCGGTGGTGGAACCGGACTTCGAGCGGCTACACGTGTCCTCCGCCGGGCACCTGGTGCCCGTCCAGGGCAGGCACGGCCGGCGGGGGAGGCTGCTGGACGTCGCCGTCGACCCGCCGATCGGAGCGCTGCGCGACGTGCGGCGCCGGGTGAGCGTGGTCGAGATGCCTCCGGGGTCCGTGGTCTGCTTCTACACCGACGGCCTGGTCGAGCGGCGCGGCGTTCCGCTCGACGACGGGCTCGAACGCCTCTGCGACGCGGTGCAGCCGGACCACGCCGCGGCGGTCTGCGCCGAGGTGATGGTGTCGCTGATCGGCGACGACAGCCCCGAGGACGACGTGGCGCTGCTCACCGTGCGGCGCCAGGACAACTCCGACATCGGGCCGATGGACATGGCGGTGCCCGCGGTCCCGGAGTCGTTGAAGGAGGTCCGCTCCGCGATGCGCCGGTGGCTGGCGCTCGTCGGCGCGGACGCGGAGGCCACCTCCGATCTCCTCGTGGCGGTCGGGGAGGCGACGTCGAACTCGGTCGAGCACGCCTACGGTCCCGCGGGCGGCGTGGTCAAGGTGCGTCTCGTCCTGCACGGGGACGACGTCATCGCTACCGTGTGCGACGAAGGCCGCTGGCGTCCGCCGCGCGGCGAGAACCGGGGCCGGGGGACTCTGCTCATGCACCGGTGCGGGGACGAGGTCCGGATCGACCATCGCCCACAGGGAACGGAGGTCGTGATCCGCCGCGGAATCAGGACCGGGCATCCCGGATGACGGCAGCGAACATCGCCGCCGAGGCCGACGGCGGGCACGTCCTGCTCACCGTCAGCGGCGAGATCGATCTCGCCAACGCCCAGCTCGTGCAGGACCAGATCTACGCCGCCATCGACAACGACGCGGTGCGGGTCTCGATCGACCTCTCCGAAGTGAGCTATTTGGACAGTTCGGGTCTGCGGGTGCTGTTCACGCTCGCCGGCCGTCTCAAGGTGCTGCAGATGCGGCTGGATCTGGCGGTCGCGCCCGCGTCGCCGGTGCGGCGGGTACTGGAGATGTCGGGCTTCGAACCGCTGGAGCGGGTGCGTGAGGGGTGAGGTTCGCGGGTAGTCCCCGCTCATGGTGAGTGTTGGCTACTTCCTGTCCAGCGAGGAGCACGGACCCCGCGAGCTGGTCGAGCAGGCGAAGCGGGCGGAGCAGGCCGGGTTCGAGCGGTTGTGGATTTCCGACCACTTCCACCCGTGGACCGGCGAGCAGGGCAACAGCCCGTTCGTGTGGTCGGTGATCGGGGCGCTGTCCCAGGCGGTGTCGGTGCCGATCACGACCGCCGTGACGTGCCCGACGGTGCGGATCCACCCGGCGATCATCGCGCAGGCCGCGGCGACGGCGGCGGTGCAGTGTGAGGGCCGGTTCGTGCTCGGGGTCGGGTCCGGTGAGGCGCTCAACGAGCACATTTTCGGCGATCCGTGGCCGCCGGGGCCGCGCAGGCTGGAGATGCTGGAGGAGGCGGTCGAGGTGATCCGCAAGCTGCACACCGGCGAACAGATCACCCACTACGGCAAGCACTACACGGTGCAGCAGGCCCGCCTCTACACACTGCCGGAGCAGCCGGTGCCGATCTACGTGTCGGCGTTCGGGCCGAAGACGGCGCGACGCGTCGCCGGGTTCGCCGACGGTTTCGCCACGGTCATGCCGGACGGCGAACTGGTGCACTCCTACCGCGAAGCCGGCGGGCGCGGCCCCATCCAGGGCGGGTTCAAGGTGTGCTGGGGCGATTCGGCGGAGGACGCCCGCGGGACCGCGCACCGGCTCTGGGCCAGCGATTTGCTGCCCGGCAGCCTCGGTCGGATCCTGCCCACGCCGCGCGACTTCGAGCAGGCCGTGCCGGTGGTCACCGAGGAGCAGGTGGCCGGTCAGATCCCGTGCGGACCGGACGTGGACGCGCACGCCCAGGCGGTACGCCAGTTCGCCGACGCCGGGTTCGACGAGGTGTACGTGTCGCAGATCGGCCCGGAGAAGGACAAGTTCTTCGACGCCTGGTCGTCGAAGGTGCTGCCTCAGCTCACCGGCTGAGGGCGGGCGGACCGGTGCAGCGGGGGTTGCGCATCCCCGGTTCCGGGCACCGGATCTACGAACGGCGGGAGCCGGGCCTGCGGTTCCGCGTCCTCACCTGAGCCCCAGCACCAGGCACGCCACGGCGAGTGCGAGCAGAACGGCCGCGGGGCCGGTGGTGCTCAGGCGGCGCGCCCGCACGTGCGCGGCCACCGCGCCGAGGTAGAACAACACCAGCCCGGCCGCCGCGGCGACGCCCAGCCACTCGGCGCCCAGCAGGCCGAGCAGCAAACCGGCCGAGCCCGCGGCTTTCAGCGACGCCAGCATCGGGATCCACGAGTGCGGCACCTCGACGGCCGTCGAGTTCGCGAGGACGAAGGGCGCCCGCGCGAAGTCCGCGGCCGCGATGCCGGCGTTGAGCACGATCGTCACGACGGTGACGACCAGGGAGACGGTCTGCATGCACCGAGCCTCGCGGCACCGGGGGCAGCGCGTCCAATACCTCCTTCCATAACCTGGCGGCATGGACCTGGACACCCGGCTGCTGCGGTACTTCGCGGCGGTCGCGCGGGAGGGGAACCTGACGCGCGCCGCGCAGCGGTTGTTCGTGTCCCAGCCCGCGCTGACCAAACAGATCAGGCAGCTGGAAACGCTGCTCGGCACGCCGTTGTTCACCCGCTCCCGGCACGGCATGGCTCTCACCGAGGCCGGCCGCGTGCTCGCCGGACGGGTGCCGTCCCTGCTCGCCGCGCACGATCGCACGGTGCGCGAAACCCGCGCGGCCGCGAGCCGGGCCGCCCGGGTGCTGCGCGTCGGTTTTCTGGCCAGCGCCGCGAACGAGGCGACGCCGGAGATCATCGCCGCGTTCGGCCGCCGCCGTCCGGGCTGGCGCGTCGACCTGCGCCAGGCCGCCTGGTCGAACCCCACCGCCGGGCTCGCCGACGGGGAAGTGGACGCCGCGCTGCTCCGGCTTCCCTTTCCCGGTCAGGACGAGCTGCGCGTGCACGAGCTGTTCAGCGAACCGCGCTGGGTGGCGCTGCCCGCGTCGCACCCGCTGGCGGACCGCGACGAGATCGAGTTCCGCGAGCTGTGGGACGATCCGTTCGTCGCCGCGCCGGTGGAGACCGGCTGGTTCCGCGACTATTGGCTCGGCGCGGACGAACGCGAAGGCGAGCCGCGCATCGGCGCCGTCACCGACCACCCGGACGAGTGGCTTGGCGCCATCGCGAACGGCTACGGCATCGCGCTCGCACCCGAATCGGCCGCGCGGTTCTACGCCCGGCCCGGCATCGTCTACCGCCCGGTGCGCGGCATCGGCCCGACGCGGGTCGGCGTCGCCTGGTCCCCGGCCGACGACGGCAACCCGCTCGTTCGCGACTTCGTCGAGTGCTGTCTGGCGGCCTAATGCGAATCCCGCGGGACGGAATGGCCGCGGGAACCACGCAGGAAGTCGAAGTCGGCGCCCTGGTCGGCCTGCAGCACGTGCTGCGTGTAAAGCCAGGTGTATCCGCTGGTGTAGGCCGTTTCCGGAGCCGGCCAAACCTCCCGGCGCGCGGTCAGTTCCTCGTCGGTCACCTCGACGTTCAGCGTTCGCGCCGTCACGTCGAGCGTCACGAGATCGCCCGTTCGCACCAGCGCGAGCGGACCACCGGCCGCCGACTCCGGGGTGACGTGCAGGACGACCGTGCCGTAGCCGGTGCCGCTCATCCGCCCGTCGCAGATCCGCACCATGTCCGTCACGCCCGCCTTGAGCAGCTTCGCCGGCAGCGCCACGTTGGAGACTTCCGGCATCCCCGGGTAGCCCTTCGGCCCGGCGCCGCGGATCACCAGGACGCTCGTCTCGTCCACGTCGAGGTCCGGGTCGTCCGCCACGGCGTGGTAGTCCTCGACCGTGTCGAACACCAGCGCCCGCCCCTGGTGCTTGAGCAGGTGCGGGGACGCGGCCGACTGCTTGATCACCGCACCGCCGGGGCACAGGTTGCCGCGCAGCACGGCGGTCCCGTTGCCCGCGGGCTGGAACGGCGAGTCCATCGGGGTGATCACGTCGGTGTCGAAGTTCTCGGCCGTCGCGACGTTCTCGGCGAGCGGCTTGCCAGTGACCGAAACGCTCTCCGTGTGCAGCAAACCGGCCTCGGCGAGCTGCCGCATCACCACCGGCAGGCCACCGGCGTAGCAGAAGTCCTCCATCAGGTACTTTCCCGACGGCATCAGGTTCACCAGGGTCGGGACCTCGCGGATGAGGGTGTCGAAGTCGTCGAGCGACAGGTCGACCTCGGCGCGCCCGGCGATCGCGAGCAGGTGGATGATCGCGTTCGTCGAGCCGCCGATCGCGGCGTTGACGCGGATCGCGTTCTCGAACGCCTCGCGCGTGAGGATCCGTGACGGGCGCAGGTCCTCCTCGACCATCGTCACGATCCGCTGCCCGGCGGACTGCCCGATCTCGAACCGCCGTGCGTCGACCGCGGGCCAGGCCGCCGAACCGGGCAGCTGCATGCCCAGCGCCTCGGCCATGCACGCCATCGTCGACGCGGTACCCATCGTCATGCAGTGCCCGTTCGACCGGGCCATGCAGCCTTCGGCGAAGAAGCACTCCTCCTGGGTCATGCGCCCGGCCTTGAGTTCCTCTTCGAACTTCCACACGTGGGTCCCGGAACCGACGTCGGTGCCGCGGTACTTGCCGTTGAGCATCGGACCGCCGGTGACCATGATCGCGGGCAGGTCGACGCTCGCGGCGGCCATCAGCATCGCGGGGGTCGTCTTGTCGCAGCCGGAAAGCAGCACCACACCGTCGAGTGGGTTGGCCCGGATCAGCTCTTCGACCTCCATCGCCATCAGGTTGCGGTAGAGCATGGCCGTCGGGCGCATCAGCGTCTCGCCGGTGGCCATGGTCGGGAACTCGAGCGGGAAACCACCCGCCTGCCACACGCCGCGCTTGACCGCCTCGGCGACCCGGGTCAGGTGGGCGTTGCACGGCGCCAGTTCCGACGCGCTGGTCGCGATGCCGATGACCGGCCTGCCGTCGAACACCTCGGCCCCGAAGCCCTGGTTGCGCATCCAGGACCGGTAGATCATCCCCGCCCGGCCGGTCGCCCCGAACCACGCCGCGCTGCGCCTCTGCCCCGTCACGAGCTGTTCCTCTCCGTCGAGTGCCGGTGAGTTCGAACGTTAAATCATTAGATGATTCAAGTCCAGAGGAGTGCTGAGTCACAGTGGTTTCGCCGGTCAGAAAGTTGTAGAGTTATAACTGTTATAGACCTACAAACTTTCGGAGGCTGCTCGTGCCGGAGCTGACCCGCCGCGGTCGCCTTCTCGTGCTGGCGATCTGCTGCCTGAGTCTCTTCGTCGTGTCGATGGACACGACGATCGTCAACCTCGCGCTGCCCGCCATCCAGCGCGACTTCTCCGCCAGCGTGTCGAGCCTGCAGTGGACGATCGACGCGTACTCCCTGGTGCTGGCCAGTCTGCTGATGCTGTCCGGCTCCACCGCGGACCGGATCGGCCGACGGCGCACCTTCCAGGCCGGGCTGGTGCTGTTCACGCTCGGCTCGCTGCTGTGCAGTATCGCGCCGGGCATCGGCCTGCTGATCGTGTTCCGGATGGTGCAGGCCGTCGGCGGCAGCATGCTGAACCCGGTTGCCATGTCCATCATCACGAACACCTTCACCGACGCACGGGAGCGGGCGAAGGCGATCGGCGTGTGGGGTGCGATCGTCGGCCTCAGCATGGCACTCGGACCGGTGATCGGCGGTGTGCTCGTGGACGCGGTCGGCTGGCGGTCGATCTTCTGGATCAACATTCCGGTCGGTGTCGCCGCGCTCGTGCTGACCGCGGTGTTCGTGCCGGAGTCGAAGGCCCCGCGCGCGCGGCGGCTGGACCCGGTCGGACAGTTGCTGGTGGTAGTGGTGCTGGCGAGCCTCACCTACGGGATCATCGAGGCGCCGCACCACGGCTGGCTGTCGGGGCTGACCGTCGGGTGCTTCGCGGTCGCGGTGGTCGCCGCGGCCGGTCTGCTCGCCTATGAGCGCAGGCGCGCGGAACCGTTGCTGGACCCCAGGTTCTTCGCGAGCGTGCCGTTCTCCGGCGCGACGGTGATCGCCGTGTGCGGGTTCGCCGGGCTGGGCGGGTTCCTGTTCCTCAACGCCCTGTACCTGCAGGACGCGCGGGGCTACACGCCGCTGCACGCGGGCCTGCTGACGCTGCCGAGCGCGCTCGCGATCTTCGCGCTGGCGCCGTTCTCGGGACGGCTGGTGGCCGCGCGCGGCGCCCGGATCCCGCTGGTCACCGGGGGAGCGGCGCTCGCGGCCAGCGGCGTGCTGCTCACGCGAATCGGCGCGGACACCTCGATCGGCTGGCTGGTGCTGTCCTACGTCGTGTTCGGTATCGGGTTCGGGATGCTGAACCCGCCGATCACCAATACCGCGGTGTCCGGGATGCCGCGGGCGCAGGCCGGGGTGGCCGCGGCGGTCGCGTCGACCAGCAGGCAGGTCGGGGCCTCACTCGGGGTCGCCGTACTCGGCGCGGTCGTCACCTCGCACATCTCCGGATCGTTCGAGGCGGGTTTCCCCGCGGCGAGTCACCTCGCGTGGTGGATCATGGCCGGATGCGGAGTGGTGGTGACGGCGCTGGGCCTGCTGACGACCGGCCGCTGGGCGAAGGCGACGGCGCGGCGGGCGACGGACCTGTTCGAGGAACCGGTGGGAGCGCGGGCATGACCTCGGCGGAAAACGTGTGGGCACGGATGTCGGACCTGGTGCTGCACGGGTACGACCGCCGCAAGGTGGTGACCGAGACGCTCGGGCTGAGCTTCTTCAAGACCAAGGCGTTGCGGCGGCTCGCACCCGGGCCGTTGACGCTGGGCGAACTCGCGGAACGGCTGGCCACCGACCGGCCGTACACCACACTCGTGGTGGACGACCTCGAACAACGCGGTCTGGTGTCCCGGACCGTCCACCCCGGCGACCGCCGCCGCCGCTTGGTGGCGGTCACCCCCGCGGGCGCGGAGGCGGCGGCAACCGCGAACCGCATCCTGAGCGAGCCGCCGCCGCTCCTCGCCGCGCTGTCCCCTGACGACCTCTCCGAACTCGACCGCCTGCTCCGCAAACTCACCCCCTGACCACCCTGCGCTCGGGCGGACGGCCGTGATGCGCGGGGCCGCCTCCGTGTGCTGAGCTGGAGTCATGACCACGGTTGACGATCCCGCGGCGCTGACCCCGGACCGGGCCCGTGCGGCCTTCCGTGACGGCACTGTCGCGCCGACCTCCGGGTGGGCCACCGGTTTCACGCAGACCAACCTGATCGCCGTCCCGCGCGACTGGGCGTACGACGTGCTGCTGTTCTGCCAGCGCAATCCGCGGCCGTGCCCGGTCCTCGACGTGACCGATCCGGGCAGCACGTCCACGGTGCTCGCGCCCGGCGCGGACCTCAGCCGTGACCTGCCCAGCTACCGGGTGTGGCGCGACGGCGAACTGGCCGAGGAGGTCGGCGACGTCAGCGGGCTGTGGCCGGAGGACCTGGTCGCGTTCTCGATCGGCTGCAGCTTCACGTTCGAAACCGGGTTGCTCGCGGCCGGCGTTCCGCTGCGGCACCTCGAACAGGGCCGCAACGTCTCGATGTATGTGACGAACCGGCAGTGCCGTCCCGCCGGACGCCTGCACGGTCCGATGGTCGTGTCGATGCGGTACATCCCGGCGGACCGGGTCGCGGAGGCGATCAGGATCAGCGGCGCGATGCCGGCGGTGCACGGCGCCCCTGTGCATGCCGGTGACCCCGCCGATCTGGGCATCGCCGATCCGGGCCGTCCCGATTTCGGCGACGCGGTCGAACCCGCCGCCGGTGACGTGCCGGTGTTCTGGGCGTGCGGAGTCACCCCGCAGGCGGCGTTGATGGCTTCCCGCCCGCCGTTCGCGATCACGCATTCGCCGGGCCACATGTTCATCACCGACCACCGCGACAGCGAGTACCGCGTCAGCGTGTGAGGGCGTCCAGCAGCCGGTCGACCTCCGCGACGGTGGTGTAGGGCGCGATACCGGCCCGGACCGCGCCGGTATCGCCCAACCCCAGGCGACGCGAGCATTCGAGCGCGTAGAAGCTGCCCGCGGGCGCGTTCACGCCGTGCGTGGCCAGCTTCGCGTAGACCTCCGCCGAGGGCATGCCGTCGACCGAGAACAGCACAGTCGGCGTGCGCCGTCGCGCGGGATCGCCGTACCGGGTGATGCCGGGGATCTCCGCCAAGCCCGCGTCGAGCCGGTTCAGCAGCGCCTGCTCGTACTCCTCAAGGGCGGACAGCGACCGCTGTAGCCGTTCCCCGCGTGAGCCGTCACCCGGCACCAGGTCCGCCAGGAAGTCGATCGCGGCGGTCGTGCCTGCGAGCAGTTCGTAGGGCAGGGTGCCCAGCTCGAACCGCTCCGGCACCGCGTCGGTGGACGGGGCGAGCTTGTCCGGGTGCAGGGTTTCCAGCAGCGCGGGCTCCGCCGCGACCAGGCCCAGGTGCGGGCCGAGGAACTTGTAGGGCGAGCAGCCGTAGAAGTCCGCGCCGAGAGCGGCGACGTCGACCGGCGCGTGCGGCGTCAGGTGCACGCCGTCGACGTAGAGCAGAGCGTTGGTCTCGTGCACCGCGGCCGCGATCGCCGGGACGTCCGGCCGCGTGCCCAGCAGGTTCGACGCGGCGGTGACCGCGACCAGCCGGGTGCGGTCCGAGAGCAGCCCGGCCACGGCGCCGACCGGCAGCTCACCGGAAACCGGGTCGAAGTCGGCCCACCGCACGGTGACCCCACGCGCCTGCGCCGCCTGCACCCACGGCCGGATGTTCGCATCGTGGTCGAGACGGGTCACCACGACTTCGTCGCCCGGTTGCCACGTCTTGGCCAGCGTGCGGGAGAAGTCGTAGGTCAGCTGCGTCATGCTGCGGCCGAACACGATGCCGCCGGGCCGAGCGCCGAGCAGGTCGGCCGCCGCCTGACGCGCCCCGGTCACGAGACCGTCGGCCCGGCGTTCGGCGGGCGTGGTCGAGCCGCGATTGGCGATCGCGGCGCACAACGCGGCGGCGACGGCCTCGCCGACCACGTCCGGCACCTGCGATCCGCCGGGGCCGTCGAAGTGCGCGGCGCCCTCGTCGAGCGCGGGGAAGTGCTTGCGTACTGCGGTCACGTCATAGGCCACGGCTCCCAGCATGCCTCACGCGCCGGCGAACGTGCGACGGTAGTCGTGCGGCGACACCCCGACCACGCGGTGGAAGTGGTGCCGCAGCAGGGCTCCGGTGCTGAACCCGCACTCGTGCGCGATCTCCTCGACGCTCAACGTGGTTTCTTCGAGGAGGGTGCGGGCGTGCAGGACGCGCTGGGTGGTGAGCCAGCGCACCGGTGTCGTGCCGGTCTCGGCCGCGAACCGGCGGGCGAACGTGCGCTCGGACATCTGCGCGCGCCGGGCCAGCGCCGGAATCGTGTGTTCCACGGTCAGGTTCTCGACCATCCACGCCAGCAACGGTTCCAGACTGTCCCCTGTGGACTCCGGTATCGGCAGATCGACGAACTGGCGCTGGCCGCCGTCCCGTTGCGGCGGCACCACCATGCGCCGGGCGATCGCGGTGGCCACGGTGGAACCCAGCTCGCGGCGGACGAGGTGCAGGCACGCGTCGATGCCCGCGGCCGTGCCGGCGCTGGTGATGATGTCCCCGTCGTCGACGAACAGGACGTCCGGGTCGAGGATCGCCTCGGGGAAGCGCTGCTTGAACTCGTCGACATGCTTCCAATGGGTGGTGCACTGTCGCCCGTTCAGCAGTCCGGTGTCGGCGAGCAGGAACGCCCCGCTGCACACGGTGAGCAGAGTTGCGCCGTTCGCGTGAGCCTTGCGAATCGCATCCAACACCGGCGGCGGATACTGGTCCCGGATCGTCAGCGCCGGAATCGTCACCAGGTCGGCGCCCTCGAGTCCGTCGAGGCCGTGGGTGGGCACGAGCTGAACCGCGACGTTAGCCTGGATCGGTTCACCCGGCCGCTCCCCGCACACCCGGAACTCGATGGGCGGAACCCCGTCCTCGGTCCGGTCGATGCCGAAGACCTCGCAGACGACACCGAACTCGAACACGGCGGCTTGGTCGACGAGCACGGAGGCGACGGTTCGGAGCATGCCTCACGATAGCTGGCAGGATTTTGTCGCACAAGGTCTGTCCAGCCACTTCTGGCCGCTTCTTGCGCGGCGAATAATTTCTGCCATGGCCGCTTTGATCCTCGTTTTCCTGCTCATCGCCCTGGTCGTGTGGGGCCTCAACCGCAACCACCGCCGACAGGCACCGCCCCGCCTGTCCGGCAGTTTCGACATCGAAGACCGTGATGCCGCACGAGTTCTCGCCGAGACCGTCCGTCCCGCCGCGGAGCCCGAAGCTCCGTCCCGGACTATCCGGCACTACGCTCTGCGTGTCATCTAGACGTTGCTCGCCGGGTTCGTCCGGTGTGGACGAACGTACTGAACTGCGGCGTCGGAACCCGTCTGGCGTCCGACGTCGTTTTCCCCCGCCATAATGCGACAATTTGCCACGATCGAGTGAAAGCGACGTGTCGCGGACTGTCTTTTTGTCGGTGCCCCCCTGCATAGTCGATCGCAGAGAACGCGACCACGAGAGGGGACCACGATGTGCGGAACGTGCGAACGGCAGGGCGGTGCCGTGCGGCACCTGTGCGAGCTCATCGGCGAACACGGCTGGGCGGTGATGTCCTTCGAGGGCAACCGATCCCGGCCGCCATGGGCCTACACGGTCGGACTTTCCGGCCGGGGCAGGCCGGAGCTGGTCGTCACCGCGATGGCGCCGCGACGAGCCTGCAGAGTGCTCAACGACATCGCTGGGCACCTCCTCCGCACCGGAGAGCCGGACCTGTCGGCGGGCGAGCGGTTGCCGGGCCCCGGAAACCTGTTGCTGGAGGCGGTGCACGTGGAGGTCCCGTCGGTCCACCTGCCCACCGCGGTGGAACTGTTCGGCCCCGAAGTCCGCGCCACCCAGCTCGTTCACGCCGACTCCCACGGCCGCTGGCCCTGGCGTCCTGGCTGGCACGGCCCCGGCGGACGCCAACCGGTACTGGGTCCCCGCGCCGGTGCGGCCCTGTTGCGAGCAGCCGACCCGCCCGGCGCCTAGCTTCTCCTTCCCACACCCGACGATCCCGAAGCAGCCGATGTTCCCTACGACGGACGCCGCGTGCGCCCGCAGCGGCAGCAGCACCTCGGGTGCGTGCGGGCCCGGTCCCCCTGCGTTGTCCTCGCCCGCGCTGAACCTTGCGCTGCCGGTCAGAACTCGCCGAGGTGGTAACCGACACCTTCGGTGTGCAGGCGTTCCAGATCGGCGGGCGTCAGGCTCCGCTGGGTGAAGCGCTCGACGAGCACCATGGCTTTGGCGACGCGGTCCCGGTAGTCCCGCAGGTCCAGGTCCTCCCACTCGACGGGCAGTTCGGGCGTGCGCTCCAACCCTGGCTCGAAACCGGCGATCAACCGTCCGCTCTCGGCGAGGGAGAGCCGCGTCAGCGCGTTGACGTTCCAGAACATGCTGGCCGCCTTACCCCTGGCCGAGAGCGCTGTGAGCAACTCCGGTCGGCTCGCCTGCCAGCCGTTGGTCTCCAGCAACAACACCGCGTCATCCGCCTCGGCAACCACAGCACCGGCCCGCAGCCCGAACTCGCGAGCCAGATCCTTCGGCGAAAGGGGGTTTTCGGTATCCGCACGACAAGCCTGCAGCACCTCATCCAGCGTTGAGCCTGTCACCACGGTGATCGTCGCGGCCTCGCCCAGCTGCTTGCGCACCCAGCGGTAAGCGGCCTCCGGCTTCGGCCGCTCCGGCGGTGCCTCTTCGCCACGCAACCGGTACCCGAGCCGGTCGGAGCGTTTGTGCACGACCGCGGCGGCGCTCGCTGCGCTCCACACCACCAGCTCGTAGTGCTCGGTCTCGTCCTCGTCGTCCCGGTTGCGGGCGTGTACGCGCAGCCGGTAGTCGCCGGGCCAGGGCGGGGTCACCTCGCGCAGGTGGTCCTGCCCGTCGAGAACCGACGCGAGGCCGCGGGCCGCGGTCCAGCTGACCTCGACGATCTCGTCCCAGCCCAGGGGGTCGGCCGGACCGGGCGGGTCCTCGACGACGCGGACCGTGACCTGCACCTGTCCGTCGGCGATCCCGGTGCGGATGGCCGCGCCACCGGGCATGGCTTCGACCAGTCCGTTGGCGCGGAAGTCGCCTGGCTCCGGGGACCCGCCCTCCGACAGGACGAGCCGGTGGTCGTGCACTCTCGCGTGACCATGGGTCCGGCGCGGCAGGAGGTACTCGGAGCGGCGCTTGTCGAGGAGGGCTGCGTCGTAGGCGGGGGGCATGGCCGTGTCGCGGAGGAGGAGGGACACCGCGCCGAGCGCGGCGCCGACGACCGCGGCGGCGGGATCGCCGAGGGGTGACGGTTGCTCACGGAGGACCGCGCTCGCCGTGGCCACCGCGAATGCGAGATGAACGGCGCCATGGGCGGCGGCGATCTCCTCCTCGTCCGTCCCCGCCGCCGCGACGCGAAGCAACGGGACGATCCGGTCGTGCGCGGCGAGTGCCCGCACATACACCAGCACCAGGGAGGTGATACCCGGCCGGACCTGATCGAGTACGGCCACCGCGCCGCGAACCGCGCTGTCCTGCCGGACGGTGGCGAAAGCGGCTGGACCCGTAGGAACCGGAAGGCCCGCGGTGAGCCCTTCCGGCGCGGGCACGGCAACCATGCCCACCGTCAGTTCCAACGCGCCGAGCAACCGCTCGGCGAGAAAGGGGTCGATCGATTCGAGTTCGGCGACCGACGGCGGTCGCGACATGGGCGGGGCCGGCCTCGCCTGCGGACGTCCCGGGAAGGATGCGCCTGACGGCGTGGATACCGCCGTCCGCCCCAGCATGGCCGCGGGCGCGGACGGGATCCGCGCGACGATGGCGGGGAACACCTCGGCGACCGCGTCGGCGAGCGGATCCAGCAACTCGTCCACGACGGCGACGGGTGGTTCCTCGTAGCCCGCCATCCCGCCCATCGGACGCGCTGGCGAAACAGGTTTGCGGACCGTTGCCGCGCGGGCGATTCGTCTCGGACGTTCCATTTCGCGACCCCCATTCCATGACCCGCGCTCACGTTAGTGGGTCGCCGCGGTCGTGGAGGTCATTCACGCGAGCTCAGCCGAATTTGCCGAGGTGCGCGGTCCCCGAGCGGCCGAAGTCCTACCCGGCGGGACCACTCAGCGCGGTTGTGCCCCTGGATCTTCACCACTTCTTCGCGAAATGGGCGGAGCCGGGTGTGAACGGCGCGCAACTGGGTCACCATGTGGGGGATCACGCGGCGACGACGGGAGGACTGGGATGGCCACCATGCTGGCCGGCCGGCTGGAGATCAGCACGCGCAAGTTCGATGTCCGGGAGGTGCCGGTCCCCGAGCCCGGTCCGGGGCAGGTGCGGATCAAGGTCCACGCGGCTGGGGTCTGCCTGTCCGACGTGCACCTCATCGACGGCACCCTCACGCCGCTGTTCCTGGAAACGCCCGAGGTCACGCTCGGGCACGAGGTCGCGGGCGTGGTCGATGCGCTCGGCCCGGGTGTGCCGCCCCGGTGGCAGGAGGGGCAGCGGGTGGCGCTGGAGGCGGGCGAGCGGTGCGGCCAGTGCCCGAACTGCGTCCGGTTCCGCGAGCCGTGCCTGCAGATCCGCACTCGTGGCGTCGACTACGACGGTGGCTGGGCCGAGTACACCCTCGCCGGCCAGCACACGCTGATCCCGATTCCCGACGACTTGCCGTTCGTGCAGGCCGCGATCGTGCCGGACGCCGTGTCGACGCCGTGGGGCGCGGTCACCGGGACCGGTGAGGCGCAACCCGCCAGGCCGGCGGGAGTGTGGGGTGCGGGCGGGCTCGGCGTGCATGCGGTGCAGCTGCTGAGGCTGATCGGCGCCGCGCCGATCGTCGCGGTCGATCCGCTGGAGGCGGCGCGTGAGCGTGCCCTGGAGTTCGGTGCCGACCTGGCGCTGGACCCGGAGGACCCGACATTGCGGCGGCAGATCTTCGCCGTCACGGCCGGGGCGGGACTGGATGTCGCGTTCGACATGGCGGGCGTTCCCGCCGTGCGGGAGCAGGCGGTGAGCTGCCTGGGCATGCGCGGGCGCCTGGTGCTGGTCGGCCTGACACCGGAACCGCTCACGGTCACCGACGGAATCGGGTTCAGCTTCCGCGGGCGCCGGCTGTTGGGCCACTACGGCTCCCCTGCGGGCGCGGTCGAGCAGCTGATCGAACTGGCACGCTACCACCGCGTCGAGTGGAGCCGCTCCATCAGCGGCACGTTCCCCCTGGCGGACGCCGCGACCGCCGTGGAGCACCTGGAACGCAAGGAAGGCAACCCCGTTCGCCTCGTCCTGGTGCCCTGACCGCACGAAGAACACAGTGGGCGAACAGACCACGGCGACCACGGAACGGCGGCGGTGGCCCCGGACAGCGGCCCCGTGGAACACCTCGCACCACTGGCGCACGCAGACAGTTGGTCACTCCCACGCCATGCCGTTCCTGTGCGCCCGGCTCGCCCGCCCGAGCCGGGTTCACCGCTCGGGCCTGCTCCGCTCGCCGAGGTTCATCCGCTGCCGTGCCCGCTTCGCCGCTCGCGCTCGCCTTGCTCGACCGAGCGGGCTTCGCCGCCCGCTCCGCGTTGCCTGCTCGGGCGGGCTTCGCCGCCAGGGCCACCTTGTCCAGGCCCAGGCTGCTTCGTCACCCGGGCCGCGGTGCTTGCCCGAGGCAGTTTCGCAGCCCGGCCCGCTTGCCAGCCCGAGCTGCTCCACCGCCCGGGCGTGGTCCCCGAGCGGGCGCGGGCAGTGTGGGCGGCGAATCCGGAGCGCGAAACAGCACGGCAAGCGCAGCCACCAACGGACGCGGGCCGTGCGCCCACGAGCGTGAGCGCACACAGGGGGCAACCTGAGAACGAACCTCAGGCCCGCAGCAACCGCGTCAGCTCACCCAATTCTGTCAGCCCAGCCAAACCGTAGGTCAGTTCCGTGATGCGATCAGCTGCCTCCGCCGTCACCACCCGGGTGGCGTTGAGGCGGAACTTCTCGGCCAGTTCCTCGGCGGACAGCGGGTTGGCCGCGCCGCCGCGGTTGGCGTCCACTCGTTCTTCCAGCTCGCGGCCGTCGCGGAGGCGGGCCCTCAGTACGGCGGGGAACTGGTGCGGGAAGATCTCGTCGCAGCGAGCGTCCGGGACGCAGGTCACCTTGGCCGCCAGGGCCAAGCGTGCCGGGGAGGATGCCGCTTCGTCGGTGAAGTCGTCGTGGAAGACGCCCAGCCCGCCGCCACCCAACAGGCCCGCCGCGACCGTGTACGGGCCCGAAAAGGCCGCGTGGTAGCCCGAGCGCGGGCGGATCTTGTCCTCCCTCGGCTCGCCGATCGTGCGCAACACGGCCGTCGGCGCGCCCAGTTCCAGCGATTCGATCTCGGCGATGTCCACCCGGGAACGCAGGCGCCGGGCGGCGTCGATGCCGGCGTGGGTGAAATGGTTGCACGGGTACGGCTTGAAGAATATCCCCGGCAGCTCCCAGTCCTCACCCAGCCCGCGGACGATCGCCTCCGCGTCCGACTGCGTGCCGCAGAACGCCTGCAGCAAACCGAAACGGCCCTCCAGCACCGTGGGCGGACCGGTGATCCCATGCCGCGCCATGCCGGCCGCCGTCACCGCCGCGTGAGCAGCCCAGCCGCAGTGCACCCGCTTCACCGTGCCGCCCGTGCGGTTCGCCTCCAGCAGGCCCGAACCCATGCTCGACGCGATCCCGAGCGCGTCGGCGATGCCCTCTTCGTCTACTTCGGACAGCATCGCGCACGCTACGGCCGCGCCGAGCGCGCCGCAGATCGCGGTCGCGTGCAGGCCACGCTCGAAGAACACCGAGTTGCCCAACGCCTCGTCGTACCCGGCCATGCCGAGCCGCACCGTGATCTCGACCCCGACGCCGATCGCGTCCAGCAACCGCGCGCCCGAGCAGCCCCGAGCCTCCGCGACGGCCAGCGCCGCCGGGACCACCGAAGCCGACGGGTGCAGCACCGAGGGCAGGTGCGTGTCGTCGAAATCCAGTGAATGCGCCAGGGTTCCGTTCACCAGCGCCGCGCTCGGCTCCGGCAACCGGTCGCCCGAGCCGATGGCCGTGGCCCGGCCGGAACCGCCCCACTCGCGGACCAGCGCGCCGACCGCGGCGGCCGGGCGTTCCGACGTGGCGGCCAGGCTGTTGCCCAGCACGTCGAGCACCCGCCGGGCCGCGTCCTCCCGCAGCTCGGACGGCAACCCCTTCGCCCGCACCGAAGCGGCGAACTCCGCCAGCCGCTGCACAATCGTCTGGCTCATGCCGACACCGCCGCGAGCGGGCGCACCGGCGAACCGGTGCCGCCGACGATGCGCAGCGGTGCGAGCAGGAACACGAACTCCCGCACGCCCGATTCGGCGATCTCCTCCAGGTTCAGGTGCTCCAGGATGAAGATCCCGGACTCCACCAGCAGCACCCGGTGCACCGGCAGCACCGCGTGCCCCGCCCCGGCCGGGATCTGCTCGTACGCGGTGGTGTCCGCGCCCGTCGCGACGATTCCGCGCGAGGCCAGCCACGACGCGGCCGACACGTCAGCGCCCGGCACGCCCGACTCCTTGCCCATGTACACCGCCGGATCGGAGAAGTTCCGTGCCCACCCGGTGCGGATCAGCGCCACATCGCCCGGCCCCGGCTCGGTGCCGGCCAGCTTCGCCGCCGCGTCCAGGTCCTCCGCCGTCACGCCGTAACCCGCGGGAAGAACAGGCACCTCGTGCACCGCCGCCACGTCCAGCAGCACCGCCCGTCGCAGCAGGCCGGGCAGGTTCTCGGCGCCGTGCGTCGTGAACACGCCGCCCTGCTGGGCCTCCGCGGCGTCGACGTCGCCGTGCAGCTTGCCGCAGTGACTCACGTGCGACAACGCGTCGATGTGCGTGCCGACGTGCCCGCCGGTGACGATGATCTCGTTGGCCGCCGAACCGCCGTCGGGACGTTGCATGTCGCCGTGGCGGCGGATCAGCGTCATCCGGAACCCGGGATGGTTCGGCGAGGTCGGCATGCCGGTGAAGAACGGCTGACCCAGCTCGATCAGCCGCACCCCGCCGGACACCGCCGCCAGCAACGCATCCTGTGTCATGAACCCTTGCCTTCCTTGCTGTACTGAGTCGAGAGATCGAGCACCCACCGGGCCCGCGCCACGATCGCGGCGTCGACGAACTGTCCGTTGTGGTCGATCCGGGCCGCTTCGCCGGACGCCAGCACCTCGCGCGCCCACGCCGTTTCGGCCGGATCGGGGGCGCACACCTCGTGCACCACCGGGATCTGCGCGGGGTGGATCACCGATCGGCCGAAGAACCCGGCGTCCCGCCCCTCGACGGTCGAGGCACGCAACCCGTCCAGATCCCGCACCGCGGTCCACACGCTCTGCACCGGGCTCGGCAATCCGGCCGCCCGCGCCGCGACGACCACCCGCGAACGCGGCCACACCAGCGCCTCGGCGGCCCGCACCCGCAGGTCGGCCCGCAGATCCGCTTCACCGAGCGAAATCCCGGCCACCAGCGGGTGCGCGGAAGCCAGCGCCAGCGCGTTCTCCACCCCCAGAGCGGACTCCAGCAGCGGATACACCGGCACCCCGAGCGCATCCGCGATCCGCCGCACCTCAGCCGGGTCCTCACACTTGGGCACCCGCACCCCGGCCAGCGCCTCGGCCGAGGCGAGCGCGCGGATGTCGGCCTCCCCGGCCTCGGATCCAGGTGCGTTGATGCGGACGAAGGCCGACGACGAAGCCAGCGTCTCCAGCACCGTCCGTCGCGCGGAATCCTTGTCAGCGGGAGAAACCGCGTCCTCCAGGTCGATCACCACCGCGTCCGCGGGCCCGGCCAGCGCCTTGCCGATCCGGTCCGGCCGGTCGCCCGGCACGTAGAGCCAGCTGCGGGGAATCACACGACGCCCTTGTCCCGCAACGCCGCGACGTCCACGCCGTACCGGCCCAGGACCTCGTCGGTGTGCGCCCCGAGCGGCGCGCCAGCCGACGTGATCCGTCCCGGCGTGTCGGACAGCCGGAACAGCACGTTCTGCATCTTCACCGGGCCCAGTTCGTCGTCGTCGACCGTCGCGATCGTGCCCAGCGCCTCGAACTGCGGATCGGTCATCACCTCGGCCGCGGTGTAGATGGGCGCGACCGCCGCCTGCGCCTCCTCGAACGCCTTGACCACCTCGTCACGGTCCCGCTCGGCGATCCACGAACCCACGGCGTCGTCGAGCTCATCCGCGTGCTCGGCCCGTTCCGCGCCGGAGGCGAACCAGGGCTCGTCGATGAACTCCGGCCGGCCGACCAGCCGCATCACGCGTTCCGCGATCGACTGCGCGCTCGTGGAAATGGCGACCCAGCCGCCGTCACGGGTGCGGTAGGTGTTGCGCGGCGCGTTGTTGACCGACCGGTTCCCGGTGCGTTCCTGCAGCTGCCCGAGCTGGTCGTAGGCGATGATCTGCGGTCCGAGCAGCGTCAGGATCGGCTCGATGATGGCCAGGTCGACGATCTGGCCGCGCCCGGTCTGCTCGCGTGCCCGCAGCGCCGTCATCACCGCGTACGCCGTGGTCAGGGCCGCGATACCGTCGGCGAGCCCGAACGGCGGCAGCGTCGGCGGCCCGTCCGGCTCACCGGTGATCGCGGCGAACCCGCTCATCGCCTCGGCCAGCGTGCCGAACCCGGGCCGCTTCGCGTACGGCCCGACCTGGCCGAACCCGGTCACCCGCGCCAGCACCAGGCGCGGGTTGATCTCGCGCAGCTCGTCGTAGCCGAGGCCCCAGCGTTCGAGCGTGCCCGGCCGGAAGTTCTCGATCACCACGTCGGCGTCGGCGACCATCTTCCGGAACACTTCCTGCCCCTCGGGCGATCCGAGGTAGAGGGTGATGGCCTTCTTGCCGCGGCCGAGCATCTTCCACCACAGGCCGACGCCGTCGCGCTGGGCGCCGTGGCTGCGCACCGGATCGCCCTTCGGATGCTCGATCTTGATGACCTCGGCGCCGTAGTCGCCGAGCAGAGTCGCGGCCAGCGGGCCGGCGAACAGGGTGGCCGTGTCGAGTACCCGGACCCCGGACAATGCGCCCGTCATGGGGCGTACCTGCCTTTCCTCTCCCCCAGCCGTAGTGTTTCGCTAGAGGGAACGACTGTGAACGCCGTGTTTCCTGCCGACGTCTCTCGCTGGTCACCAAGTTCGCACTGATAACAGCCATCCGTCAAGTTATGGCTAGATGTTGACCTGACGATGGAAGCAGTGTCACGATAACCGGCATCACACAAGTTGTTTCTCTTAGCGGAACGAGGTGACATGGCCGCGCGAAAGCTCATCGCCGCGCTCGGTGCGTGCGCCCTGCTCGCGACCGGCTGCGGGGGCTCGGCCCCGATGGGAGCCGGGGGCGCGGCCGCCGGGCGCGACGAGGGCCCGGTCAAGATCGGCGCGCTGCACCCGGTCAGCGGTTCGAACGCGGTGGACGGGCAGCAGATGCGGCGCGGCGCGCAGATGGCGGTCGACGCCATCAACGCGGCGGGCGGTATCGCATCCCTCGGCGGCCGCAAGGTCGAGCTGGTCACCGGGGACACCCAGGGCAAGGCCGACATCGGTCAGAGTGAGGCGCAGCGGCTGATCTCCGCCGGTGCCGTCGGGATCGTCGGCACCTACCAGAGCGCGGTCAGCACGAACGTCGCCGTCGTCGCGGAACGCAACCGCGTGCCTTTCGTCGCCGACGTCACGGCGTCCGATCAGGTCTACGCGCACGGTTACAAGTACGCCTTCCGGGTGCAGCCGGGCAGCGAGGTGATCGCCACCGCCGCCGCGCAGTACCTGCGGCAGGTGTCGCAGCAGGCGGGCAAACCGGTCAAGAAGGTCGCGTTCCTGCACGAGCAGAGCGATTTCGGCAGCGGCGCCGCGGAGGCGTTCACCGAGGCCGCGCGGCAGCTGGGGATCGAGGTCGGGCCGGACATCAGCTACGACGCGGCCAGCGTCAGCGATCTGACCGCCCAGGTCACGCAGGTCAAGGCGTCCGGCGCGGACGTGCTGGCGGTCGCCGGCTACTACCGCGACAGCCTGCTGGCGGCCAAGGCCATCGCCTCGGTCAAACCGGATCTCAACGCGGTCTGGGGCGTCTCGAACGGCGCCTACGACCAGCCGAAGTTCGTCGCGGACGCCGGTGACCTCGGCGCGCTGTACTTCAGCACGAACTATCACTACGACGCGACCAACCCGCAGACCGTCGCGCTGCGCGAGCAGTACCAGCGCACCTACGGCGATCCGATGCGCACCGGCGCGGTGCTGTCCTACGACGCGGTCCAGGTGATCGCGCAGGCGGTCGAGCAGGCCGCCAGCACCGATCCGGAGAAGGTCCGCGACGCCATCGCCGCCGCCCGGGTCCAACCCCTGACCGTGGGCAACGGCCCGATCCAGTTCGCCCCCAACGGCGACAACCGCAACGCACTGGCGGTCCTGATGCAGATCCAGAACGGCCAGGTCAAGCAGGTCTATCCCCCGGAGAAAGCCGAATCCCGGCCCGAGTACCAGGTGACGTGGCGGCCATGACCAACACAACGCAGGGGGCGCCACTCGCCCCCGAAATCTCCCCTCCCCAGAAGAAGGATCGCGGTTTCCTCGGCCGCGCGGGCGTCGTCGGTGTCGTTCTCGTCGTCGCGATCGTGGTCGCGCTGCTGCAGTCCGGCAGCGGGCTGGTGGTCTGGCAGTCGGTGGTCACCGGCGTCCTGACCGGCGGTCTCTACGGCCTCATCGCGATGGGCCTGACGCTGATCTTCGGCGTGCTGGACATCGTCAACTTCGCGCACGGCGCGCTGCTGGCGGTCGCGATGTTCATCTCCTTCGGCATGATCTCCGCGACCGGTATGCACCCGTACCTGACGCTGGTCGTGGCCATCCCGGCGCTGTTCCTGATCGGCGCTGCCGTCCACCGTGGACTGTTGTCCGGTACCGGTGGCAAGTCGCTGGAGAACCAGCTGCTGATCACACTCGGCCTGTCGCTGTTGCTGGAGAACGGTCTGCTGATGTTCTTCGGTGCCGAGCCGAAGACGATCGCGCTGCCGGGTGACTTCCAGTTCCCGTTGCTGGGCGCGGTGGTCGCCGGTTCGCGGTTGTACGCCTTCCTCGGCGCGATCCTGCTCGGCGCGCTGCTGTTCTGGCTGCTGCGCCGCACCCGGCTGGGTACCGCGATCCGCGCGGTCGCGGCGAACGGTCCGGGCGCGGAACTGGTCGGCATCAACGTCCGCCGCATCCACACGCTGACCTTCGCGATCGGCACCGCGTGCGCCGGTGCGGCCGCCGCGCTGGCGGGTCCGCTGGTCACGGTGACGCCGACGCTGGGCGAGCAGTTCAACATCACCGCGTTCGTGGTGGTGGTGCTCGGCGGGATGGGCAACGTCGTGGGCGCGCTCGTCGGCGGCCTGCTGATCGGGCTGGTCGAGCAGCTCACCACGATCTACCTCGGCGGGCAGAGCTCGCTGCTGGGTGTGTTCGTCGTGTTCATCCTCGTGCTTTTCCTCCGGCCGCAGGGACTTTTCGGAAGGAAGACGGCATGAGTGCGATCACGATCGCCGGGCCGGCCGGCGCTGAGAAGGTCAAGGCACCGCCGCTGCGCCCGCAGAACCGGCAGCTCGCCATCCTCGCCGTGCTGGTGCTGATCGCGATCCCGCTGCCGCTCATCCTGCCCGCCGCGCAGGGCGCGGTCGCCGTGCGGATCCTGATCTTCCTGCTCATGGCGGTGGGCTGGAACATCATGAGTGGTTTCGGCGGCATGTTCAGCTTCGGGCACGCGGCCTACTTCGGCCTCGGCGCCTACACCAGCGCGTATCTGCTGGTGAAGCACAACGTGTCGCCGTGGATCGGGATGCTTGCCGGGATGGCGGTGGCCGCCGCGGCGGCGGTGCTGATCGGGTACTTCTCCTTCCGCTACAAGCTGCAGGGCGCCTACTTCGCGCTCGCCACGTTCGCCTTCGCCGAGATGCTGCGGCTGGTCGTGACGAGCAGCGAGTTCGCCAACAAGGCAGTCGGGTTCAGCGTGCCGCTGATCCCGGACTCGTCGCTGTGGATGATCCAGTTCCCTGCCGACTCGCCCGCGTACTTCTGGGTCGCGCTGGTGCTGGCCGGGGCCGCGGTCGCGATCAGCATCGTGTTCCTGCACTCGCGGGCCGGGAAGTACGTGACCGCGATCCGCGACGACGAGCTGGCCGCGGCCTCGCTCGGCACGCCGGTGATGCGGCACAAGCTGATGACGGTCGCGTTGTCCGCGGCGATCACCGCGGTCGCGGGCGCCTTCTACACGCAGTACTACCTGTTCGTGAACCCCGAACTCGGCTTCGGTTCGTCGGTGTCGATCCAGGCGATCGTGCCGGTCGTGATCGGCGGCATCGGCACGGTCTGGGGCCCGGTGGTCGGCGCGATCATCGTCGGCGCGCTCAACGACGTGACCGCGACGATGCTGCGCACCCCGCCGGAGTTCCTGAGCTTCCTGCAGGGCCGCAGTGGCCTGGACGTGGTGCTCTACGCGGTGCTGCTGATCCTGATCGTGCGGCTGCTGCCGAAGGGGATCGTCGGAACGATCGCGGCGAGGTGGCGTCGATGAGCATGGTGGAAGTGAGCGGCGTCGGCAAGGCGTTCCGCGGTCTGCGTGCGCTGTCCGATGTGGACTTCGAGGTGTCCGAGGGGGAGATCCTCGGCATCATCGGCCCGAACGGCGCGGGCAAGACCACGCTGTTCAACGTCGTCTCGGGCGCGCTGACGCCGGACACGGGCCGGGTCGGGTTCGCCGGGCAGGACGTCACGGGCGCCTCGCCGGACCGGATCGCGCGGGCCGGGATGGTGCGCACGTTCCAGCTGATGCGGCCGTTCGCGAGCATGACCGTGCTGGAGAACGTCAGCCTCGCCGCGCAGCACCACCGCTTCGGACGGCGGAAGCTGCGTGAGCACGCGCTGGACGTCGTCGAGCGCGTCGGGCTCGGTCCGTGGGCACACCGCATCGCGCCCGAACTGCCGACCGCCGGGCTCAAGCGGCTGGAGCTGGCGCGGGCACTGGCGACGCGGCCGAAGGTGCTGCTGCTCGACGAGGTCCTGGCGGGGCTGGTGCCCGCCGAACGGGAACCGGTGCTCGACCTGCTCGCGCTGCTGCGTGATCAGGAGGGCGTGACCCTGCTGTTCATCGAGCACATCATGGCCGCCGTCATGCGCCTGGCCGACCGGGTGCTCGTGCTGGACCAGGGACGCGTGATCGCGGTCGGCTCGCCGCAGGAGGTCACCAGCGACGCCCGCGTCATCGACGCCTACCTCGGTGAGGAGCCGACCCATGCTGACGCTTGAGAAGGTGTGCGCCGGGTACGGACGAATGCGCATCCTGCACGACATCGACCTGCATCTCGGCGAGGGTGAGATCGTCGCGCTGGTCGGTGCGAACGGCGCGGGCAAGACCACGACGCTGCGCAGTATCTGCGGTCAGCTCAAGACGTTGTCCGGCAGCATCACCTTCGGCGGCTCGCCCACCGCGGGCCGCCGTCCCGACCAGCTGGTCCGCGACGGGCTGGTGCACGTGCCGGAGGATCGCGCGTTGTTCGGCACGCTCACCGTCGAGGAGAACCTGCGGATGGGCGCGTGGACCCGCACGTCCGCGCAGGCGGAGAAGTCGCTGGCCGAGGTCTACGAACTGTTCCCGGTCCTGGCGCAGCGGCGGACGCAGATCGCGCAGACGTTCAGCGGTGGGCAGCAGCAGATGCTGGCGATCGGCCGCGCGCTGATGGCGGCGCCGAAGCTGCTGATGCTCGACGAGCCCTCGACCGGTCTGTCGCCGAAGCTGACCTGGACGATGCTGGAGGCAGTGCGGCGGATCCGGGACAACGGGGTGTCGGTGCTGCTGGTCGAGCAGAACGCCAAGCAGGCGCTGGCGATCGCGGATCGCGCGTACGTGATGGAGAGCGGATCGACCGTGTTGTCCGGCACCGGCGGTGAGCTGGCGGAGGACAGCCGCGTCAGGAAGGCGTATCTGGGACTGTGACAGCGGCGGAATCGACGGCGGAACTCGGCGCCTGGGTGTCCGGTGTGGACGTGCCGGAGGAGGTGCTGGACCGGCTTTCCCTGGTACTGCTGGACGTCTTCGGCGTCACCGCGGTGGGCGCGGCTCAGCCGGAGCAGCGGGCGTTGCGCGCGGCGTGGCGGGCGCCGGACGGCCCGGCGCCGTTGGTCGGGGCTGGTACGTGTGTGTCCACCGACGCGGCGGCGTGGCTGAACGGGATCGCGCTGGTCTCGCTCGAACTCGACGAGGGCAACAAGTACGCCAAGGGGCATCCCGCGGCGCACGGGTTCCCGGCGGTACTGGCGCTGGCGGCCGAGCTGGACAGCAGTGGCGAAGACACCGCGGCGGCCCTGCTCGCGGCCTACGAGGTGGCTTCTCGGTTCGGCCGTGCGACGTCGTTGAAGCCCGGCGCGCATCCACACGGGAGCTGGGGCGTGGCCGGTGCGGCGGCGGGGTGTGCGCGGTTGCTCGGGCTTGGTCCGGATGCGACGGCCGCCGCGATCGACACCGGGGCGGGCATGGCGATCGCGGGCCACTTCGACTCGGCGACCACCGGAAACCCCGTCCGCAACGCGTGGATGGGCGCTTCGCAGTCGTCCGGCCTGGCCGCGGCGCGGATGGCCGCGGCCGGGATGGCGCGCAACACCGGCACCGCCGCGTTGTCGCTGGGCACGTTGCTGGGCTCGTTCGACGTCGGGGAGCTGACCGCTGAGCTGGGTGTGCGCTGGGACATCACGCACGGTTACTTCAAACGGCACGCGTCCTGCTCGTTCACGCACCCGGCCGCCGACGCGGTCCTGGCGTTGCGCGCCGAGTTCCCGGCGGCCGCCATCACCTCGATCCTGGTGGAATCGCACGTCCTGGGCGCCGGGCTGACGAGCGAAACCTGGTCGAACCGGCTGTCCGCGATGTTCTCGACACCGTTCGTGGTCGCCACCGCCGCGCTCACCGGACAGGTCGCCCCGGACAGCGCGCTCGACGATCCGCAGGTGCAAGCGCTTGCGCGACGGGTACGACTGGTCGCGGCCGACGACCTGACCGCCCGGCTGCCCGCCGAACGCGCCGCGCGGGTCAGCATCGGCTTCGACGACGGCACCACGCTGGCCAGCGAGGTGCCCAACCCGGTGGGCGACGCCGACCACCACCCGCTGAGCGAACCCGACCTGGTCGCGATGCTGAAGACGTGGCTGCCGCGGCAGCCAGGGCTCGTGGACCGCGCCGTCGCGGTCAGTCACGAGTTGCCCGGCCTGCCCCGTGTCGGTGACGCGCTGCGCGGGCTGGCCGGCGGAGCAGAGAAGGAGTTGAACTGATGCGTGCCCTCGCGGTGACGCCCATCCACCTGCCGCCGGAGGAGATCCGGCGGCGGCAGGACCGCTACGACCGGCTCGCCCCGCCGGACCTGGAGATCGAACTCGTCGACGTGGGCGCGGCCGCGCCGGCTTCGCTCGACACGGGCGAGTCCGTGCGGGCGTCCGAACGGGAGGTCGCCGCCGCGCTGGGTCGCGCGGGGGAGGGCTTCGACCTGGCCTTCCCGGACTGCGTGCTCGACCCGGCCGTGCCGGACACCGTTGCCGCACAGCCGCTTCCGGTGCACGGGCTGCTCAAGCTGTCCGCGACCCACCTCGCGGGCAAGGGCGTGCGGTTCGGCGCCGTCGTGCGCAATGAGGCGATCCGTGCCGAGTTCGACAAGCGCGTCGCCGACTACGGCCTGACCGCGTACTTCGCCGGAACGCGCGTGCTGGACCTGCCGTTCGAGGCGATCGCGGACACCGCCACCTGGAACCGGGCGCTCGGCGATGCGGTGCGTGAGCTGGCGTCGCTGGGCGCGACCGCGGTGATCAACGGCTGCTCGGCGGTCGACGTCGAACCCGCCGACCTGCCCGCGCGCATCGTCGACCCGACGGAGCTGGCGTTGCGGCTGCTGGCGGTGCAGCCGTGATGGATCTGGTGGTCGCTGGTGCCGGTGGCGGCCTGGCCGGTGCGCTGCGGGCCGCCGAACTGGGGCTGAGCGTGCTGGTCGTCGAGGCCAGCGAGCACTTCCGGCGCGGCAACAACACGTCGATGTCGACCGCGATGTTTCCCGGCGCCGGTTCGCGCTGGCAGGTCGAAGCGGACATCGACGACTCGCCGGAGCGGTTCGTCGACGACATCATGACCAAGACCAAGGGACAGGCCGATCCGAGGCTGGCCCGTACGCTGGCGGAGGTGAGCGCGCCGCTGGTGGAGTGGCTGGCCGATTCGGCCGGTCTGCCGTTGTCGCTGGTCACGGACTTCAACTACCCGGGCCACGCGGTGCCGCGCTGCCACTCGATCCCCGGTCGGCACGGCTCCGGCGTCATCGACCACCTCGCGCGGCGGGTCACCGAGCACGAGAACATCGAGCTGCTCGCCCCGGCGAAGCTGGTCGACGTGCTGACCGACCCCGACGGTGTCCGGGCCGCCGTCGTGCGCTATCCGGACGGCGCCGAGGAAGAGATCCCGACGCGCGCGGTCCTGCTGGCCACCAACGGTTTCGGCGCCGACCGCGACCTCGTGGCGCGGCACCTGCCGGAGATCGCGGACGCGTTGTACCAGGGCAGCGACCAGTCGCTCGGCGACGCGCTGCGCATCGGCGAGAAGCTCGGCGCGGCCACCGGTTACCTGGACGCCTACCAGGGCCACGGCGCGGTCGCCGCGAACGCGGGCACGCTGGTCGGGTGGGCGACGATCATCCACGGCGCGATCCTCGTCGACGCAGGCGGAAGGCGCTTCGGCAACGAGACCCGCGGTTATTCCGAGTACGCCGCCGAACTCGCGGCCCGGCCCGGTGCCACCGGCTGGATCGTGCTGGACGAGACGATTTTCGAGCAATGCCAGCCGTTCCAGGACTTCCGGAACACCGTGGAGTCCGGTGCGCTGGTGTGGGCGGACGACGCGGTGGGGCTGGGAGAGGCGCTCGGACTACCGGAGCTGGCCGACGAACTCGCCGCCGCGGCGGCGATCGCGCGTGGCGAGCGCGAGGACCCGTTCGGCCGCACCAACTGGGAGCGCCCGCTGTCCGGCCGGTACGCCGCGGTCCGGGTCGTGCCCGCGCTCTTCCACACCCAGGGCGGCCTGAGGGTGAACGAGAACGCCGCCGTCGTCGACGCCTGCGACCGGCCGATCCCCGGCCTCTACGCCGCGGGAGGCGCCGCGGCGAGCATTTCGGGTCACGGCGCCGCCGGATACCTGCCCGGCAACGGGCTCCTGCCTGCCTTCGGGCTGGCCTACCTGGCCGCGAACGACGTCGCACGTCGCCCGGCCTGAACGATCACGCGGAGGAATCGAAGAAATGGCAACGACGGAACTGCTCGTCCAGGGCGTCCGGGTCGTGCGGCCCGATGCCGCCGACGGCGAGCCGGAACTGCTGGACATCGCGGTCGACGACGGCACCATCACGCGGGTGGCGCCCGGCCTGCCCGCCGACGACGCCGCGCGCGTGATCGACGGCCGTGGCCTGCTGGCCTTCCCCGGTGTGGTCGACGCGCACCAGCACTGGGGCATCTACAACGAGCTGTCCACCGACACCCGCACCGAAAGCCGCGCGAGCGCGCAGGGTGGCGTCACGACGTCGCTCACCTACATGCGGACCGGGCAGTACTACCTCAACAAGGGCGGCAGCTACCGGGACTTCTTCCCGGAGGTGCTGAGCAAGTCGGCCGGTAACGCCTATGTGGACTACGCCTTCCACCTGGCGCCGATGTCGTCGCAGCACATCGAGGAGATCCCGTACCTCGTGGAGGAACACGGCGTCACCTCGTTCAAGATCTTCATGTTCTACGGTTCGCACGGGCTGCACGGCCGGTCGACGAGCCAGAGCGACTTCCTGATGATCCCGCCGGACGAGCGCTACGACATCGCGCACTTCGAGTTCGTGATGCGCGGGGTGCAGAAGGCACGCGAGATCCTCACCGAGTACGCGCCGCACCTGTCGCTGTCGTTGCACTGCGAGACGGCCGAGATCATGACCGCCTACACGAAGCTGGTGGAGCAGGACGGTTCGCTGACCGGCCTGCGCGCCTACAGCGCTTCGCGGCCGCCGCACTCGGAGGGGCTGGCGGTCACCATCGCGTCGTACCTGGCGCACGAGACCGGACTGCCGAACATCAACCTGCTGCACCTGTCGTCGGAGAAGGCGCTGTCGGCCGCGCTGACGATGGCGAAGGCGTTCCCGCACATCGACTTCCGCCGCGAGGTGACCATCGGGCACCTGCTCGCCGATGTGGACACCGCGTCCGGCATCGGTGGCAAGGTCAACCCGCCGCTGCGCGAGCGCGAGGACGTCGAGGCGCTGTGGCGGCACGTGCTGGCCGGTGAGGTCGACTGGGTCGTGAGCGACCACGCGTGCTGCCGGGACGAGCTGAAGTTCGGCTCCGACCGCGGCGACGTCTTCCTGGCGAAGTCCGGTTTCGGCGGTGCCGAGTACCTGCTGCCCGGCCTGGTCGGTGAGGGCACGAAGCGGGGCCTGTCGCTGCAGAAGATCGCGAAGATGCTGTCGTGGAACCCCGCGCAGCGCTACGGCCTGCTGCGCAAGGGCACGATCGCCGAAGGCTACGATGCGGACTTCGCGCTCGTGGACCCGGACGTGCAGTGGACGGTGCGGGCCGCGGAATCGGAGTCGACGCAGGAGTACACGCCGTTCGAGGGCTTCCCGATGACGGCGCGCGTGACGGACACGTTCGTGCGTGGCAACCACGTCTTCGCCGACGGCAAGGTCGTGGGGGAGCCGGTGGGCCGGTTCCTCAAGCGGGGCCGCTGAGCAGTGCCTCCGCGGATTCCCGGAACCCGGTGACGAGCGGGTTGTGGTCGTCGGCCCGGCTGACGACCACAACCCGGGCGGGTTCGACGTCCTCGACCGGGATCACCGCGAGGTCGTCGCGCAGGGTGCTGCGCCGGTCGTGCGCGGGCAGGACGGCGACGGCCCGGCCCTCGGCGACCAGTTCGAGCTTGTCCTCGTGGGTCTCCACGACCTCGGGGCCGAGCGGTGCCGGTTGTCCGCCGGGGCGCGGTTCGAGCCGCCAGAACCCGGTCCACGGCGCGCCGCCGCCGGTGCAGGGGACGAGGGGTTCGGCGGCGAAGTCGTCCGGGGTGACCGATTCCTTGCCCGCGAGCGGGTGTGTGGCGGGCACGAGGAGGACACGCGGCTCGTCGTAGAGGGTGGTGACGTCGAGGCCGTCGGTGTCGAAGGGCAGCGGCGCGCGGGCGACGAGCACGTCCACCCGGTGGTCGGCGAGGGCGCGGGAGTCGTTCCAGTCGAGGTGCCGGGTGCTGACGTGGGCCTCGGGGTGGCGGCGGCGCAGGTCGCGGACCGCGGGTGTGATCACCAGGTCCTCGGTGTAGCCGATCATGACCGTGCGGGGTGGCGCGGCGGCTCGTGCGGTGGCCACCGCCTCGTGGGCCGCGCGCAGGACCGCGTGTGCCTTCGGCAGGAACGCCGCACCGGCCGCGGTGAGCCTGCTGCCGTGTGGGGTGCGCTCCAGCAGCCGCACCCCGACTTCGTCTTCGAGCCGCTGGATCTGCCTGCTGAGCGACGGTTGGGCGACGTGCAGTGCCCCGGCGGCTCTGGCGAAGTTCAGGTGCTCGGCGACGACGGTGAAGTAACGCACCAACCGCAGGTCGAGATCCATGTCGTCCACGGTATACGCCCGGTGCATGACGGGGTGCCGAACAGGTCTTGGACGCCCGCGCTCCGGCGGCGTTGACTCGATCTTGTCCCCAACGGACGAGAATTCGAGGAGATGACGATGGGACAGTACGACGGTAAGAACGTCGTGATCACCGGGGGCAGCAGCGGTTTCGGTTTCACCACCGCGGCCTTGCTCGCGACCGGAGGTGCACGCGTCCTGATCACCGGCCGAGACCAGTCCAGGCTGGACGCCGCGAAGGCCAAGCTGGGCGACAACGTGATCGCGGTGCGGAGTGACGCATCGTCGGTGGCGGAGATCGAGGACCTGGCCGACCGGGTGAAAAGTGAGCTCGGGACGGTCGACGCCCTGTTCGTCAACGCCGGCATCAACGGTTTCGCTCCGTTCGAGGGCACGAGCGAGGAGCTGTACGACGAAATTCAAAGGGTCAACGCGAAGGGCCCGTACTTCACGGTCCAGAAGCTGGCCCCGCTGCTGACCTCGGGGGCGGGCATCGTCCTGACCACCTCCGTCGCGAACGTCCTCGGCCTGCCGATGCTCAGCGCCTACGCCGCGAGCAAGGCCGCACTGCGCTCGATGACCCGCAGCCTGGCGAGGGAACTCCTCCCGGCGGGCATCCGGGTGAACGCCATCAGCCCCGGCCCGATCGACTCCGGAATCCTGGAAAAATCGATGCCCGCCGAGCAGACGCAGCAGATGAAGACGCACATGGCGGCTGACAGCCCGATGCAGCGAATGGGCACCACCGAGGAGGTCGCGAAGGGCGTGGCATTCCTGGCCTTCGAAGCAACCTTCACAACGGGTGCCGAACTGCCCGTCGACGGAGGCGGTTCACAGATCTGACGACTTGCTCCAGCCGACTGCGGCACGGGCAACGCGGCCACCCCGCCGCCCGCCGCAGCCAACACGCCGCCCGGAGCGGCAAACACGCCGCCCGGAGCGGCAAACACGCGCGTGTTGGCCGTTCCCGTCGCCGTGTTGGCCCTTCCGGGCAGCGTGTTGGCTGTTCCCGCTGGCGTGTTTGCCCTTCCGGGACACACCACCCGGCAACGCAAGCCCGGCGCCCCCCCCGGAAACCGCCACCCGGCAACGCAAGCCGACCCAAGACGTGCCCGGACCTTCCCCGCCCCTCATCCCCAGCCTGCTTCGGTCGCCGATCAGGCGGGTCAAGGTACTCTTTCCCGCCTTGACGCGTCTGCTCGGCGACTGGAACCCTCCGCGAGGAGGGGTGGGGGAGGTCGCGCACGAGCCGACCGACTACTGCGCGGCGGCGAGCCCAGCGGTCAGCGCCGGAGGCGCTTCCCCGCCAGCCGAAGGCGCGGCTCTCAAGATCAAAAGCGTCCTCGCCGGACAGTCAGGCTCCGGGATGATCAGGGGTTTCGAGTCCGGCTCACCTCGGGCAGGGGGTCGCTGTGCGGTCATCCCGTCGCCTTCCGGTTTGTGCATATCACCTTGAGCCAGGGCCGCAAGGTCGGCATGTCAACTCACGCGAGCACAAAGGTTGCGGCCCTGGCTCAAGGTGATCGTCCAGTGTCAGGCGACGGGATGACCACCCAGCTCCGGGTGTTTACTGCAGCTCGCTGGCCCGCGCTACCCGTTCGCGTTCGACTCCCGCAGCCAGGTCCAGTTGTCGCGGATCTCGTCCGAGGCCGCGCGCACCAGACCCCGGTATCGGTCGATCGCCTCGGGGGTGAAGCGGTACTGCGGTCCGCAGATGCTGATCGAACCGTGCACCTCGCCGTCCGGGCCGAACAGGGGCGCGGCCACCGAACCGGCGCCGGCCTGACGTTCGCCCAACGACACCGCCACGCCTTCGCGTGCTGCCTCCGCCAGAGCCGTTCGCAGTGCGCCCAGGTCGGTGATCGTCTTGTCCGTCAACGAGTCCAGCGGGCGGTGGAGCAGCGCTTCCTGGCGCTCCTCGGGCAGGAATGCCAAGATGACCTTGCCCGACGAGCCCGCGTGCAACGGGAAACGTCGGCCGATTTCCACCGTCATTTTGATCTCGCGCGGGCTTTCGAACTGGTCCAGGTACACCCGCTCGTCACCGACCAGGCCCGACAGTGTCGTGGTCTCGCCGGTCTCGTCCCGCAGCCGGCGCAGTATGGGCGTCGCGACCGTTCGGGCGTCGAAGCGGCGCAGGGCGCTCGCTCCCAGCGCGGCGGCGGCCTGACCCAGGCGGTAGCCGTTCACGTCGGGATCGGTGGCCAGCAGCTCACGCGACACCAGCGACTGCAGGATCCGGAACACCACCGCCTTCGACAGGCCCAGTTCGCGGCTGATCGCGCTCACCCCGAGGTAACGGGGACCGCCGGCGAAGAGCAGGAGAACGTCGGCGACCCGGGCGGCGGCTTCCGTGCCGGTGTTGTCGGTGGCCGGTGCGGGCTTGCGTCCGGCGGTACTCTTGGTCGTCAAAGCCGAAGGTCCTCGGGGTAGCGTTCCGCTGAAAGGAACGGTATTGGTGCAGCTTCGCCCCCACTGTACCGGTTCGAAGCAAGGAATGTTCCGTTGAGCGACACATTGTCCGGCGTGCAGGCGCAGCGGCGCTGAGGCAGGGTGGGGAGCATGGCCGAGGACAGGGTGACCGTGGACGTCGACGGGCGCCGCCTCTCGCTGTCCAATCTGGACAAGGTCCTCTACCCCGACGCCGGGTTCACCAAGGGGCAGGTGATCGACTACTACGCCCGCATCGCCCCGGTGATCCTGCCGCACCTGCGCGACCGGGCGCTGACCTTCCGCCGCTGGCCGGGCGGCGTCCGCTCGAACCCGTTCTACGAGAAGAACGCCGGCCGCAACGCGCCGTCGTGGGTGAAGACCGCGAAGATCGCGGGCGGCGGACGCGGCCAGAGCGACGACGTCAACCTGTATCCGCTGGTCAACGACGTGCCGACGCTGATATGGGCGGCCAACCTCGCCGCGCTGGAGCTGCACGTGCCGCAGTGGAAGGTCGGCCCGCGCGGGGCGCGCCGCAACCCCGACCTGCTGGTGTTCGACCTCGACCCGGGCGAGCCGGCCTCGATCGTCGAGTGCTGCCGTGTCGCCGAGCGGTTGCGGGACCTGCTGGAGGCCGACGGACTCCGGCCGTACGCGAAGACCAGCGGTTCGAAGGGCATGCAGCTCTACGCCGCGGTGAAGACGACAACTCCCGAGGACACCTCCAGCTACGCCAAGGCCGCGGCGAAGAAGCTCGCCGGGGAGACGCCGGCCGAGGTCACCGCCGTCATGAAGAAGGACCTGCGCCCCGGCAAGGTGTTCATCGACTGGAGCCAGAACAACCCGCACAAAACCACCGTGGCGCCGTACTCGCTGCGCGGCCGCGACGAGCCGACCGTGTCCACGCCGCTCACCTGGGACGAGGTCGCGGCCTGCACGAAACCCGCTCAGCTGAAGTTCCTCAGCGACGACGTCCTCGACCGGGTCGACGAGTTCGGCGATCTGCTCGGCGACCTCCACGAAGACCCGGTGAAGCTTCCGCGGGCCCGCTGACAGGCGAGCCACCCCCGGCGTGCGTCACCAGGGCGAACAGTAACGTGAGAAGCATGAGCCCCCGCTGGTACGAAGAGGGAGAGGAACCCGACTACCGGTTCACGCTCGCCAACGAGCGCACGTTCCTCGCGTGGTTGCGGACCGCTCTCGCGCTCGTCGCCGGGGCCGTGGCGCTCATGCAGTTCGTCCCGCAGTTCTCGATCTCCGGGCTGCGCGCGGCGCTCGCCGCGTTGCTCGCCGTCACCGGCACCCTGCTCGCCGCCTTCGCCTACCGCCGGTGGGCGCGGGTGCAGCGCGCGATGCGTCACAAGCGCCCGCTGCCGATGACGTGGCTGCCGTTCGTCGTCGGCTGGGCGGCCGCGATCGCCGGGGCCATCGTGGTGGTGGTCGTGCTGGCCACCGTGCGATGAGGGATCCGGGGCTCCAGCCCGAACGGACCGCGCTGGCCTGGCAGCGCACCGCATTGTCCGCCGCCGTCGCGGCCGTACTGCTGCTGCGCAGCGGCCTGGTGCGGGGTGCGCCGCTGGAGATCGCCGCCGCCGGGTGTGCCGCCGCGGTCGTCGTGCTGTGGTTCATCGCGGTGCGCCGCCCGTCCACGACCGGCAGCGCGCGGCGCATTCTCGCCGCGGCCACCCTGGCGGTCGCCGCGGCCGGCGTTCTCACCGCGATCCAGGTGGTCCTGCTGCCCTGAGCGCCCGCGCCCCGCGGATCGGTCTTCCGGCCCTTCCCGTGCGCCCCGCTGGTTCCTAGCATCAAGGGTTCCGGCGTTCAACGGCGAACGAATCGAGGCGCACAGCCATGGCGGGCAACAAAGCGGTCACCTATCTCGGACCGGGCAAGGTCGAGGTCGACACGATCGACTACCCGGGCTTCTCCCTCAAGGACGGCCCCGGCGTGAACCGGGCCAACGTGGGGCGCGAGGTGCACCACGGGGTCATCCTCAAGAACGTCGCGACCAACATCTGCGGCAGTGACCAGCACATGGTGCGGGGCCGCACGACCGCGCCGGAAGGTCTGGTGCTGGGGCACGAGATCACCGGCGAGGTGGTGGAGGTCGGCCGCGACGTCGAGTTCGTGAAGCAGGGCGACCTGGTGTCGGTGCCGTTCAACATCGCTTGCGGGCGGTGCCGCAACTGCAAGGAGGGCAAGACCGGGATCTGCCTGAACGTCAACCCGGACCGGCCCGGGTCGGCTTATGGCTACGTCGACATGGGCGGCTGGGTCGGCGGGCAGGCGGAGTACGTGCTGGTGCCCTACGCCGACTGGAACGTGCTGAAGTTCCCGGACCGTGACCAGGCGATGGAGAAGATCCTCGACCTGACCATGTTGTCGGACATCTTCCCGACCGGGTTCCACGGGTGCGTCAGCGCGGGCGTGGGCGTCGGCTCGACGGTGTACATCGCGGGCGCGGGCCCGGTCGGACTCGCGGCGGCGGCGTCCGCGCAGCTGCTCGGCGCGGCCGTGGTGATCGTCGGCGACCTCAACGAGGAGCGGCTGGCGCAGGCCCGCAGCTTCGGGTGCGAGACGGTGGACGTCTCGAAGGGCGATCCGAAGGAGCAGCTGGCGGAGATCGTCGGCGAGCCCGAGGTCGACTGCGGTGTCGACGCCGTCGGGTTCGAGGCACGCGGGCACGGCAGGGAGGCGGCGACCGAGCACCCGGCGACGGTGCTGAACTCGCTGATGGACATCACCCGCGCCGGTGGTGCGCTCGGCATTCCGGGCCTGTACGTGACGGGCGACCCGGGCGCGTCCGACGAAGCCGCACGTCAGGGTTCGCTGTCCATCCGGATCGGCCTGGGCTGGGCGAAATCGCACGCTTTCGCCACCGGGCAGTGCCCCGTGATGCGCTACCACCGCCGACTGATGATGGCCATCCTGCACGACCGGGTCCAGATCGCGAAGGCCGTCAACGCGACGCCGATCCCGTTGGCGGAGGCTCCACGGGGCTACCAGGAATTCGACCAGGGCGCGGCACGCAAGTACGTCCTCGACCCGCACGGCCTGCTGGCCAACGCCTAACCGATCGCATCCCAGGGGAGGAGGGCGTGCACGCCCCAGGTGCCGTTGGCGATCTGCGTGACCCGCAGGTCGACCGTCGGGCCGGCGAGGGCCAGCGCGGTCGTCCGGTCGACGCCGTGTAGCGCCTCCAGCCAGGTCAGCATGGCGTCGAGGGCGGTCGCGCTCGCCTCGTTGAGGTCGGTGTGGAAGCCGAACGTGACGCGGCCTGCCGGGGTTTCCGCGTGGATTCCCGGCACGGCCGCCTCGGTGAGCAGGTCGAGGGTCACCTCGGTGGTCATCCCGCATTCGATCGCCGTGCCCGCGACCTCGCCGTCACCTTGGGCCGCATGGCCGTCGCCGAGGTGCAGCAACGCTTCCGGCACCGTCACCGGCAGGTACAGCGTCGAACCCGCGACCAGCTCGCGGCAATCGATGTTGCCGCCGCCCTCGGGCCGCGGCGGGATGGTGGAGTGCTCGCCCGGCTCGTCCGGCGGCAGCCCGATGACGCCCAGGAACGGCGCCAGCCGCACCCGCTGGCCGAACTGGTTCGTGCCGGTACCATCCCGCAGCTCCCACAGCAGCCAGGCCGGGTCACCACCGGCGACACCCAATCGGCGGGTCAGCCAGTTCTCCTTCGCGGCGGCCACCGTGAAGCCCCAGCCGTCCGGGCGCAACGACCGCAGGCGCACGGCCAGCACGTCACCGGGCCGGGCGCCGCGGACCGCGATCGGGCCGGTGAGGCAGTGTCCTCGCGACTCGGGGAACATCCGCGGGCAGCGTTCACCGGGCGTCCGCTGCGGTTCGAGGTTGCCGTGCGCGTCGAGCGACCGGACCCTCACGGTCTCGCCGGGGTCGACCGTCAGCACCGGTGGGGTGTCGCGGCTGAGGACGTCGGTCGTGGTGTCCGGGGAGGGCTCAAGGTCCATGCGGGGCACTGAACCACGGCGACGTCAACGGCGGGCCGGGACCCGGAATTCCGACACGTCGCGGCTGCCGAGCCGGGTGCTCGGTCTCGCCGGAGAACGCCGCGGGAAGTCCGGCCGCACTCGCTCGGGGTGCCGGAAGGTGATCATTCCGCCGCCAGCCGCGCGGCGAGGGCGACGAACGTGCCCGCGAAAACCCGCCGCATCCACGCCCGCACCCGCGGCCGGGACAGCACCCGGTCCCGCATCGCCGCGGCACCCGCGCCGTAACCGAGGAACACCACCAGCGTCAGTGCCATGAACACCCCGCTCAGCTCGATCATCGTGAGCAGCGAGTGCGGATCGGCGGTGTAAACGAACTGCGGCAGGAACGCGAAGAAGAAGAGGGTGAGCTTCGGGTTGAGCACGTTCACCAGCACCGCCGACACGATCACGCGAACCGCCGACCGTGGCGCCGGGGCCTCCGGCGGCTGGTCCTTCTCCCGCAGCGCCGACCACGCCAGGTACAGCAGGTACGCCACGCCCGCGTACTTGATCGCCTGGAACGCGACCGCACTGGTGTGCAGGAGCGCGGCGAGCCCGGTGATCGCGGCGACGGCGTGCGGGACGATGCCGAGCGTGCAGCCCAGCGCGGCGATCGCGCTCGCCCGCGTGCCGTGGGCCAGGCCCGCGCTCATCGTCAGTAGCGCCCCGGTGCCCGGCGTGGCCACGACGACCAGCGCGGTGAGCAGGAACTCGAAGGACATGGCACCCACTCTGACCCCATACTGGTCCGGTGAACAGGTCCAAACCCGGGGCATCTCACCGGACCATAACGGGTTCGGACTTTCTCCAGCTGGACATCGGCGAAGCGCCCGCCGGTGCGCGGTCGGCGTGGCTGGCGGCCCGGATGCGGGACGCGATCGCCGACGGGCGCCTGCCGGTCGGCAGCCGTCTTCCCGCGACGCGGACGCTGGGGGCGGAGCTGGGCGTGTCTCGGGGCATGGTCACCGAGGCGTACCAGCGGCTGGTGGAGGACGGGCATGTCGCCGGACGGGGACGGGCCGGGACGGTGGTGGTGGCCGTGCCGGTCGCGGCGTCACCCTCGCCACCGCGGGCGCCGGAGGACGTGGGGTTCGAGCCGCATCCCGATGTCTTCGACCGGTTGCGGGCGGCGCCGGCCCGCATCGACCTCACGCCAGGGGTGCCGGACCTGGCGGCGTTCCCGCGGGCCGTGTGGCTGCGGGCGGAACGCGCGGTGCTCAACAATCTGTCCGCGCCGGACTTCGGTTACGGCGACCCTCGCGGCGCCCCGTCGTTCCGGCTGGCCGTCGCGAACTAGCTGGCCCGCAACCGCGGCATCCGCGCCGACGCCGGCGATGTCGTGGTGGTGGCCGGGGTCGCGCAGGCGCTGGGGCTGCTGGCGGCGGTGCTCCGCGCGGACGGCATCTCCGAGATCGCGGTGGAGGAGCCGGGTTCGCTGGGCACGCGGCAGCACCTGCGGCACGGTGGCCTGGTCACGCCGCCGGTCCCGGTCGACGGGGACGGCATCCGGGTGGACGCGCTGCGCTCGCCCGCGGTGCTGGTGACGCCTGCCCACCAGTTCCCGACGGGTGTGGTGCTCGGCGGCGAGCGGCGGCGGGAGCTGATGCGGTGGGACGGGCTGATCGTCGAGGACGACTACGACGCCGAACACCGCTACGACCGCCCGCCGGTGCCCGCGCTGCGGGCGATGCTGCCGGAGCGGGTGGTGTACGCGGGCAGCATCTCGAAGCTGCTCGCGCCCGCGCTGCGCATCGGCTGGATGCTGGTGCCGGCGCGGTACCAGCGGGACCTGGTGGACGCGAAGCGCTACGCCGACCTCGGCAACGCGGTGCTGCCCCAACTGGTGCTCGGCTATCTGATGGCCTCAGGAGAGCTGGAACGCCACCTGCGCTTCCTGAGGCGCCGTCACCGCCAGCGCCGTGACGCGATGATCGCCGCGCTGTCCCGGCACCTTCCCGACGCGCGCGTGCACGGTGCGGCAGCGGGCCTGCACCTGATGATCACGTTCGACGCGCGTCTGTCCGATGTGGATCTGGCCGTGGCGGTGCTGGCGGAGGGGGTCAAGGTGCAGCCGTTGTCCTGGCACCGCCAGCTCCCCGGTGAGCCGGGCCTGGTGCTGGGGTACGGCGCCCGGTCACCGGGCGAGATCGAGGAGGGCGTGCGGATCATCGCGGAGGTCCGTCGTAGCGCTCCATGATCTCCGCCAGCGAGCCGCCCACGTCAGCGCGCACCCTCGCCCGCACGTCCGCGGACATGTCCTGGCTCAGCTTGAACACGCTGCGCACCTCCCGCACTCGCACCCGGAACGCCACCACGTGCTCGATCAGCGACTCGAACCGTCCCCGCGACGAGGACATGTCCCACGGAGACGCCCGCAACCCTTCCGCCCGCTGCACCGTCTGCTCGACCACGTCCAAAGTGGACGCGGTATCCGGAACCGGCTCCAGCTCGCCCGTCACGTGCACCGCCGCGTAGTTCCACGTCGGGACGGCCGGGGTATAACCGTAGGTGCTCGGGGAGACGTAGCCGTCCGGGCCGGAGAACACCAGCAGCACCGGCGGACGCGAGGCGAACACCTCCCACTGCGGGTTCGCGCGCGCCAGATGGCCCAGCAGAACCACGTCATCCCACGACGAAGGTACTGAACCGGAGGGGAACACCACCGGCAGGTGCGTCGCGACGGGCGCGCCGGACGACGGAGTCACCAGTAGCGCGAACGGGTTGCGCCGTACCAGATCGATCTCGTCCGCGACCGACGGTGCGGCGTACCGGGCGAACTCGTGCACCTCAGCCCCCGTGCGCGTGGCAGTGTCCGCCCGGTGCGGGCACGTCCAGCGTCGGGTTGCGGTCGAAGAAACCGGACGGCTTCAACGTGAACCCGCACCGGTCCACCGGCATCACCGGCCAGTCCTCGGCCCGCGGAAAGTGCGTCAGCCCGAACGTGTGCCACACGACCAGATCCGCGCCGTCGAGATCCCGGTCGCCGCTGGTGTACGCGGGCAAGCCCTGCCCGGGCGGGCTCTGGTTCACCAGCTCGCCCGCCGGATACCGCTCACCCTCGGCGTACCGCGTGACCCACAGGTGCTTCGTCGCGAACGTCGCGCGGCCGTGGATCGACGAACCCTCGTCGGCCAGCAGAACCGGCAACCCCTCCGGCACCAGCGCGTACCCCGGGTGCTCACCGATCCGGTTGCGTCGTGACGGGTTCACGATGTGCCACTCCCGCCCGCGCTCCGGTGCCGCCATCCGCTGCGCCGCGGACTCGCTCGTCAACCGCCGGGCGGACCGGGTGAACGCGTTGCCGTGCGGGTTCGACGGCCCCATCGGCACCCGCGACACCTCGACCTCCTCCACCGCGTTCACGTCGCCGTCCACCGCCATGTCGAGGCGCACGTTGAACAGGTGCTGGTGGTAGGGCGCCGCGACGCCGGGGGAGACCTGCGACGCGTACGGCGCGATCCGCTCGTCGTAGGCGGCGGTGAACACGATGCCGGTCGCCTTGCACTCCAGCTCGATCGTGCCGTCGAGGTAGAGGTACCAGTAGAACCCGTAGTCGTAGTTGCCGACGGTGACGAAGAACGACACCACCAGCCGCCGCTGCCGCCGCGTCTGCCTGCTGCCGTTGGCCGGGTCGGTGTGCTTCCACAGGATCCCGGCGTCCTCCTCGTGAATGCAGATCGCGTTGGCCAGCGTCACGGGGCGGCCCTCGTCGTCGGCGACGATCGCGTCCACGTAGGTGATATCGCCGAGGCAGTCGCACCCCAGCTCCAGCGAGTTCGACAGCTTGCCCAGCTGGTACTCGCCGGTGTCGAAGTAGTTCTGCCAGAAGCGGATCGGGCCGGGATCGCCGTAGGGGACGACCATTTCGGCCACCGACGCGCGGTACACGACCGGCCGCAGCCGGCCGCTGTCGGTGAAGCCCAGCTGGTGCAGCACCAGCCCCTCACGCATGTCGAACCCGAGCCGGACCTGCCAGTTCTCCCAGGTCAGCAGCCCATCGTCGAGGGTGAAGCTGGGGCCTTCCGGCTGGGTGATCTCGATCGGCCGCTGACTGGTGCGCGCCGGACCGGACACCGCCGGATCGTCGTAGTCGCCCGACTCCCGCGGGACCGGGACCGCGCCGGTGTCCACCAGGTCCACCACCTCACGCGCGATCAGGTCCACGTAGGCGACCAGTCCGTCCACCGGATGCGCCCAGACCATGGTGGACGGCTCCGGGCGGTGGTGGGCGAGCACGCGGACCAGCCGCCTGCCCCCGTCGCCGTCGAACCGGCCCGCCGACAGCGCCGCCAGGTAGACATGCGCCGGATCGTCGATGCCCCGTTTGCGCAGCGCGGCGCACCACTCCTCGTCGGCGGCGACGATTTCACGCACCAGGTCGTGCTCACCGGCGAGCACCGGCACCTGACCGTGCTCGCCGGTGACCGGGGTCCGGGCGGCGATCGAGCCGGTGAGGTCGACCAGCACCTCCTCGGCGTCGCCGGTGGCGGTGTCGAGCAGCAGTGCCCGTGCCGTCCGCGGCACCGGCACACCGTCCGTTTCGTACCGTGCGACCGCGGCTTTCGGCGGTTCCACCAGTCCTGCATAGGAAAACCGCGTCGAATTCCGCAGGGCTCCGCTTGTTTCCAGAATGTTTCGCACGGTGGTGAACTCGTCCGCGGTGAGCGGTGCGAGCGGGTGCGGGGAGCGACGATCCGTCACGTGACTCTCCTGAGGTCGCAGGGTGCCGGAACGTTCCGGCACTGCGTTCGGAGGTTAGTTCGCGGCTTGCATTCGGTCAATGACGGAAAAAGACCCTTGACTTGAGCGTGGGGCTGTCGGTTGAATCACTGCCCATGTCGGAACGTTCCGGCATTCCGGTCGGCCCCACGTCCCGCCGAAAGCTGAGGCGCCATGCGGATTCCCCGAGTTCTTCCCCTCGCCGCCGCGGCGGTCGTGCTCGCCGCGTGTTCGGCGGCTCCGCGGGCCACCCCGAACGCACAGGTCGCGCCCGGCTACCTCGCGCTCGCCGACCCGGCGGTGACCGCGGGCGGTACCCTCGACGTGCAGATGACCGTCGACAACGGCGCCGCCACCGGGCTGGACCCGCAGCTCGCCGAGGTCGCCACCTCATGGCAGATCATGTCGCTGGTCTACGAGACGCTGGTGACCGTGGGCCCGGATTTCAGCATCCAGCCGCAGCTGGCCACCTCGTGGGACACTCCGGACCCGACCACCTACGTCTTCCACCTGCGTGACGGTGTCACGTTCTCCAACGGCCGCGCGATGACCGCCGACGACGTCGTCGGCAGCTTCGAGCGGTTGCTGGGGAGCCAGAGCATCTGGCGCGCGCAGATCGGCCCCGTGCGGCAGGTGTCCAAGGTGGACGATCGGACGGTCGAGGTGAAGCTGTCCGCACCCTACGAACCGTTCCTGGCCTCGCTCGCCAACGTCCCGGCCGCGATCCTGCCGATGCAGGAGATCCGGAACGGCTCGCTCGACCTGGCCACCACGATGCTCGGCACCGGCCCGTTCGTCGTCGAGTCGCACCGGCAGGACGTGTCGTGGCGGTTCACGCGCCGCGAGGGCTACTGGGCCGCGGGCAAACCGTCCGTCGACACCGTCAACATCACCATCGCGGCACAGGAACAGGCGCGGATGGCGGCGCTGCAGAACGGCAGCGCGGACCTGGTGACACTGGGCAATGTGGACTCGCCACGACTGGTGCAGGGACTGCCCGGGGCCGCCGTCGCCACCCAGGCGACCACCGACTTCTACTACCTGATGCTCAACGGCAACGCGCCCGGCGGGAAGTTCGCCGACCCGCGCGTGCGGCAGGCGATCACCATCGCGATGGACCGCGACACCATCGCCACCACCGCACTCGGCGGGTTCGGCAAACCGACCGGCGTCACCCCGGCCGGGCTGCCCGGCGCGTGCGACCCGGCGCGGCTGCCGTCCGCGACCTCGAACCTGGACCAGGCGAAGCAGCTGCTCCAGGACGCCGGTGCCGAGAACCTGGCGTTCCAGCTGACGATCTTCAACACCGAGCCCGCGCCCGCGATCGCCCAGGTCATCCAGCAGAACCTGGCACGCATCGGCATCACCGTCACGATCGAGCAGCTCGACGAGGGCAGCTGGTCCGGCAAGGTCTACGGCGCGGCGCCCGCGACGTTCGACGCCGCGATGTCCTGGTTCGCCGGGTACGCCGACGCCGGGATGGCCGCGAAGTGGTGGAACCCGGAGCAGGCCGGGTTCAACGCGGGCTTCATGAAGCCCGATCCGGCGCTCAACGCGAAGATCGACCAGGCGATCGCCACCTCCGGCCCGCAGCGGCGGAGCGCGTTGCAGGACCTGTGCGCGGCGGTCGACACCGACGCGCAGATGATCCCGCTCGTCACCCGTCCCGCGCTGGTCGGCTACCGCAAGGACGCGCTGAGCCCGACCGTTTACGCCACCGAGGGCTACGGCAACGTGCTGCGCGGCATCAGCGACTTCCGGCTGCTGACGAAGTGATGCGCCTGCTGTCGTGGTGGTCCCGCCGGGTGTTCAGCGCGGCGGTCACGCTGTTCCTGATCGCCGTGCTGATCTTCGCGGCGTCCCGGCTGATGCCGGGCAGCTTCGCCGACGTCGTGCTCGGCCCGTTCGCCACACCGGCCGAGAAGGCCGAGGTCGCCGCCAAGTACGGACTGGACTCGTCGCTGCCGGTGCAGTTCTGGCTGTGGCTGACCACCGCGCTGACCGGCGACTTCGGTATCTCGATGATCAGCGGTGAGCCGGTGACCACCGAGTTCGGGCTGCGGCTGCCGGTGACCGCGGAACTCACGCTGCTGGGTGTCGGCGCCGCCGTCCTGATCGGGATTCCACTGGGGGTCTGGACGGCGGTGCGCTCCGGTGGCGGCGGGGGAGCGGCGGGACGGCTCGCGGGCGGTTTCGGCGTCAGCGTGCCGGAGTTCGTGCTGGGCAGCATCGTCGTGTTCCTGTTCTCCCGCTACGCGCTGGGCCTGACGGTCGGCGGGTACGTGCCGTTCGGCCGGGATCCGGGCGGCAACCTGCGGGCGATGGTGCTGCCGGCGGCGGTGCTGTCGGTGTTCGTCATCGCGGCCACGGCCCGCACGACCCGGGACGCGGTGCTGAACGTCCTGGTCGAACCGCACATCACGGCGGCGGTCGCGCGCGGCGAGAGCCCCGGGTCGATCGTGGTGCGGCACGTGCTGCGCAACGCCTCGATCCCGGTGCTGACCGTGCTCACGACCGTCACGGCGTATCTCCTGGGCGGCGCGGTGATCATCGAGTACCTGTTCAACCTGCCCGGTGTCGGGTCCTACGTGGTGCAGGCGGTCGGGCGCCGCGACTACGCCGTCGTGCAGGCCGGGGTGCTGCTCGCGGCGTTCGTGTTCATCGTGCTCAACGTGCTGACCGACGCGGTGGCCGGTGTCCTCGATCCGCGGTTCGGTACGGCGAAGGGCAAGCGATGAACTGGTGGCGCAGGGTCGATTGGCTGACGCGAACCGGCGTGGTGTGCCTGACGGTGCTGGTGCTCGGCACCGTGGCCGGCCGTCTGGCCGGTGGCGATCCGGAGGCGATGACCGGTCCGAGGCTGTCCCCGCCCGGCGGGGATCACCTGCTCGGCACGGACCAGCTCGGCCGCTCACTGCTGCCGCGGCTGTTCGAGGGCGTCGGCACGACACTGCTGCTGTCGGCGATCGCGGTGGTGGTGACGGCCGTCCTCGCGACGCTGCTCGGGCTCGCCGCGGGCTACTGGGGCGGCTGGCTCGGCGAAGTCGTGTCGCGGCTGACCGACGTGCTGTACTCGTTCCCGACGATCGTGCTGGCGATCCTGGTCGCCGCCGTGGTCGGGCCGGGGCAGACGGCCACTTTGTGCAGCATCGTGCTGGTGACGATCCCGCTGATGACCCGGCTGGTGCGGGCGGCCGCGGTGACCGTGTCGCGGCGCGACTACGTGACGTCCGCGGTGATCAGCGGCGCGCGGTGGCCGCGAGTGCTGTTCCGGCATCTGCTGCCCAACATCTCCGGCACCATCGCGGTGCAGGGCACCTACGCGCTGTCGGTCGGCATCCTGGTCGAGGGCGGGCTGAGCTTCCTCGGGTTCGGGGTGCAGCCGCCGCAGTCGTCGCTGGGCGCGTTGATCCAGCAGGGCATCACCTACCTGCTCACGGCGCCGTGGCTGGTCATCGTGCCGGGGATCGTGCTCGTCGTGGCGATCCTGGCCATCAACGTGATCGGCGACGGGCTGCGGGACAGCCTCGAACCGAGGGAGGCGCGGTCGCTGACATGACACCTGTGCTGGAGGTCGAGGACCTCACGGTCTCCTACGGCGCGGTGCGCGCGCTGGACGGCGCCGCACTGACCGTCGCGCGCGGCGAGACCGTCGGCGTCGTGGGCGAATCCGGGTCCGGCAAGTCGACGCTCGGTTCGGCGGTCGGTGGCCTGCTGCCGCGCTCGGCGCGGATCGACGGTGGCACGGTCCGCATCGACGGCGCCGACGTGCACCGCTTGCGCCCCAAGGAGTTGCGCACTGTGCGGCGGGAGCGGCTGGGGTTCGTGTTCCAGGAACCGATCGGCTCGCTCGACCCCACGATGCGGGTCGGGAAGCAGATGGCGCTGGTGCTCGGGTCCCGCGACGGGGTTCTGGAGCACCTGGCACGCGTCCGGCTGACCGATCCGGAGCGGGTGGCCCGGTCCTACCCGCACCAGCTGTCCGGTGGCATGGCCCAGCGCGTGGCGATCGCGATGGCGATGGCGAGCAGCCCGGACATCCTGGTCGCCGACGAACCGACGGCCGCGCTGGACAGCCAGGTGCGCGAGGACGTGCTGAACGTGATCTTCACCCTCGCCGCGGAGGCCGGGACGACGATCCTCTGGCTCAGCCACGACCTGCCCGCGGTCGCCAAACGGTGCTCACACGTGGTGGTGATGTACGGCGGGCGGGTGGTCGAGTCCGGCGCCGCGGCCCCCGTTCTGGCGCAACCGCGCCACCCCTACACGGCGGCACTGGTGCGCGCGGTGCCCGCCGCGGCCTCGGACGGGCAGCGCCTGGAGCCGATTCCGGGGCAGCCACCGGTCCTCACCGGCGCGTCGGCGGGTTGCGCGTTCTCCCCGCGCTGCCTCCAGGCGCTGGAAACCTGTGGCACCCACCGGCCGCCGTTGGTATCGGTGGACGAACGCGACGTGCTGTGCCACCTGGCGGGAGCGGGCCGATGATCCTGGAACTCGACGACGTCCACGTCACCTTCGCCTCCGGCGCGCCCTGGAAACGACGGGCGGTGCACGCCATGCGCGGGGTGTCGCTGAGCATCGCCGAGGGCGAGGTGCTCGGCCTGGTCGGCGAATCCGGTTCGGGCAAGACGACCACCAGCACGGTGGCGCTCGGCCTGCGCGCCCCGGACAGCGGCACGGTGCGTTTCGCGGGTGAGCCGTTCCCGAAGCGGCGCCGCGCGCTGGCCGGCCGGATGCAGGCGGTGCTGCAACACCCGCAGTGGTCGCTCGACCCGCGTCTGCGCGTCGGCCAGAGCGTCGCCGAACCGCTGGTCGTGCTGGGGCGCAAGGACGATCTGCCCGGCCGCGTGCGCGAAGCGCTCGCCCAGGTCGGGCTGGAGGAATCGTTCGCGCGGCGCTACCCGCACGAGCTGTCCGGCGGGCAGCGGCAGCGCGTGTCCATCGCCCGCGCGTTGATCACGCGGCCGCCGTTCGTGGTGTTCGACGAGGCGGTCAGCGCGCTGGACGTGTCGGTGCAGGCGCAGATCCTCAACCTGATCAAGGACCTGCGGGCGGAGTTCTCCTTCGCCGCGTTGTTCATCAGCCACGACATCGGTGCGGTGCGTTACGTCGCCGACCGGATCGCGGTCATGCGGCACGGCGAGATCGTCGAAACCGCCGACGCTCGGGTCTTCTACGGAAGGCCGGAACACGAGTATTCGCGACAACTAGTGGAGGCACTGTGACCGTCGCACCGTCGAAGTACGCGCCGGGTGCGCTGACGAACGACGACCTGGACCTGGTCCCGCAGCCCAGTCCGGGCAGCGCGGTCGTGCCGTTCGACATCCCGGGCGTGCACGTCGGCACCGCCGAATACGCGGAGGGCCCGACCGGCTGCACGGTGATCTATCTGCCCGAGGGTGCGCGCACGGCGGTCGACGCGCGCGGTGGCGCGGTCGGGATCAGCGGCGGCTACAACTTCCACCACGCGATCGTGCTGGCGGGCGGATCGGTCTACGGCCTGGAGGCCGCGGCCGGGGTGTCGACGGAACTGTTGCACCGCGCCGAAAACCGGACGCACTGGGCGGCTTTGGCCCACGTGTCCGGCTCGGTGATCTACGATTTCTCCGTGCGCGACACCGCGATCGCGCCGGACACCGCGCTCGGCCGGGCTGCGTTGCGCAACGCCGTGGAGGGTGAATTCCCGGTCGGGCGCTGCGGGGCCGGGCGTTCGGCGTCGGTGGGCAAGGTCGACTTCACGCGCGCCGAGTTCGCCGGCCAGGGCGCGGCGTTCGCGTCCTACGGTGCAGTGAAAGTGCTGGTCGCGACCGTGGTGAACGCGGTCGGCGTGATCGTCGACCGGTCCGGGAACGTGGTGCGCGGCAACTACCACGCGGACACGGGGGAGCGGCGGATGCCCGCGTTCGACTACGAATCGGCGTGCGGAGGGACGGAAACGACGCGAACGGCGTCCGGGAACACTACGCTGACCGTGGTGATCACCAACGCGCGCCTGACCGACGTTGCCCTGCGGCAGTTCGCGACGCAGGTGCACAGCTCCATGCACCGCGCGATCCACCCGTTCCACACCGAGCTGGACGGCGACACGCTGTACGCGCTGACCACCGACGCGGTCGACCTGGAAGGCATCCCCGCGACCGGGCTCGGCGCGCTGGCCTCGGAGGTGGCGTGGGACGCCGTGCTGGCGAGCACGCGATGAAGCTCGTGACGCCGGAGAATCCGAAGGCTCTGGGCGCTGAGTGCGCCGCGAAGATTCGGGCGACCTTCGAGGGATACCTGGGGTTGTTCGCGGCGCACGGCGTCGGCGCCGGGCAGGTGCGAGAGTGGGGTGACGCGGCGCTGGAGGCGACCCGTTCGTGGGCGCCCTCGCTGGCGGCGGAGATCACCGGTGTCGCGGAGGGCAGCGGCCTGGAGCCGTGGCAGCTCGGCGCGCTCAACGGCCGCACGGAAATCCTGGCCGCCGCGGCGGTGACGGGCGAGGGTGAATGCTCGACGTCGGTCGTGCTGCCCGCCGACGGCCCGCCGCGGACCGTGCAGACCTGGGACTGGCACGACACGCTGCGTGGCGGGATGACCGTCGTGGCGTGGCCGGGGCTGTGCACGTTCACCGAGTTCGGGCTGGTCGGCAAGATCGGCGTGAACAGCGCCGGGCTGGGCGTGCACTTCAACGTGCTGCGGCACCAGTCGGACAGCCCGGACATCGGGGTCCCCGTGCACGTCGTGGCGCGGCGGATCCTGGACGAGGCACGGACGGTCGAGGAGGCCACCGAGCTGGCCAGCTCGGCCCGGATGTCGGCGTCGTCGGTGGTCACGGTCGTCGCCGGCGGGCGGGCGCGGTGCCTGGAGCTGAGCCCGGCCGGCATCGGCGTGATCGACCCGGTGGACGGATTCCTGGTGCACACCAACCACTTCCTCGACCCCGCGCTGTCCCCGGGCGAACGCACGACGGTGGCCGTCTCGACGACGTTGGCCCGGGCCGGCTGGCTGCGCTCGCACGCGGACGCGCTGGCTGTTTCCGATCGGACCGCCCGCGCACGGGCACTGTGCGCGCACACCGAGGACGGCGCGGCGGTCTGCGCGCACCCCGACCCGGGTCTGCCGCCCCACGAACGCTGGGAAAGCCTGGCGACGGTGTCCCTGGACGTGACAGCGGCCCGGATGCACGTCCACACCGGCGGACCATGCACCGTCACAGCGGACTCCTGGCACACCTTCACCGCTATCCCTCGCTGACCCCGCGGTCCGGTGGCGGTCAGGCCATCCGGGTCGAGGCGCGTTCGACCAGCCCGATCGGCTGCGTCCGGACGGTGCCCGTCTCCGCCTCACCGGACAGCAGGTCGAACAGCAGCCGCGCGCACTCGCTGCCCGCGTCGCGGGGCCGGAGGTCGATGGCGGTGATCGGCGGGTCGGTGTGCGCCAGCGCGGTACTGTCCACACAGGACGCCAGTAGTAGGTCGCGGCCGATCGTCCGTCCCGCCGCGCGCACGACGGGCAGCACGGCCGCCGCGGCGCCGTCCGGCGCGCACACCAGGGCGTCGACCTCGGGATCGGCGTTGAGCAGGGCCCGGACGTTGTCCTGCGTCACGGTGCTCGGCGAGCCGAACGCCATCTCACGCAACCGCGGCCGCCGCCGGTGGCGCTCCGACCAGTCCAGGTACGTGCGCTGGAGCGTGCGGCCCCAGTCGGTCACCGTGCTGGAGGCGAGGAACGCGACATGCCGCGCCCCGGCGGCGACCAGGTGGTCCAGCAGTTCCTCCAGCATCGCGGCGTGATCGGACAGGACAACACCCGCCGGTGCACCCTCGCCGGTGAAGCGTTCGCAGGTCACCACCGGCACGCTCGAATCGATGAGGCCGCGCACCACCGGATCGGTCTCCAGCGGATCGCCCAGGATCACGCCGTCGACGCGGTGGAACGAGCCGGGGAGGTGGTTCGAGGTGAGGAGGGTGACGTCGTGGTTGTGCCGGGCGGCCTCGTCGACCACGCCGAACACGAACGACATGTAGTACTCGGACCGGGTGAGAATTTCGGGCAGGTGCAGTCCGATCACGCCGGTGCTGGCGCGCCGCAGGGACCGCGCCGCCGGGTTGGGGCTGTAGCCGAGGCGCCGCGCCACCGCGATCACGTGCTGCTTCGTCCGCTCCGACACTCGCCCCGAGTCGCGGAGCGCGTCGGAGGCCGTCGTCTTCGACACCCCGGCCACTCGCGCCACGGCGATCAGCGTGACGGGCTCATCCTTGCTCACCCGGTGGACGATATCCGTGCCGTCGCCCGCCGGGTCAGGGCAGCGGGGGGATCTCGGGGTAGCTGGTCGTGTTCAGGTCGATCGCGTTCTGCTCGCGGTCGGAAGCCGCCGCTTCGCGGTCCCCGCGCGCGGCGGCGCGATCCGCCCGGGACTGTCCCCGTTCCCACGCCGTCCGCCGTCGTGCCTGCTCAGCGGCGTCCTGCTCGATCCCCATCCGGTCGAGGTACGTCCGCAGCGCGGCCCGGTCGTCCGCCGCTTCGACCCGGTCCGCCGCGGCGGCGTCCCGGTCCTCCCGGGCCCGCTCCAGCAGGTCGTCCAGCGCCTGCGGATCGTCGCCGCGCAGGTCGGCGGCGCGCTTCGCGGCGTCCTCGTCCCGCCGGGCCGCCGCCGCGTCCCGCGCCAGTGCGGCGGCGGCTTTGTCGCGGAGCCCGTGGCGTTCCACCGCGCCGTGCCTCGCGCGGATCCCGGCCACCTCGTCGCGGTCGAGAGCGGTCCGGTCGCGGAGTTCGGCCGCCCGGTCGCGCGCGTCAGCTGCCGTATCGCGTGCGTCCGCGGCGCGATACCGGTCGTCCGATGCGGTTGATGCATCCTTCATGGCCCCATCGTCTCACTCGGAGAGGCTGGACGGCCCGCGTGTGGAGTGCCCCGGCCACGGACGCGCGAAACCCCGGATCCGCGGAATACCGCTCCGCGTGGTCCTCGTTGCGCAGAGCATGAAGGCAATTGCACTGCGCGAGTACGGATCGGCGGACGACCTCCGGTTGATCGACGTTCCCGACCCCAAGGTCGGGCCTGCCGAAGTCCTCATCAGGGTGAAGGCCGCCGCCATCAACCCGGTCGACTGGAAACTCGCCACCGGGGGACTGGACGCCGTGATGGAGGTCCGGTTCCCGCTGGTGCCCGGCTGGGACGTCGCAGGCGTCGTGGAACAGGTCGGTTTCGACGCCGGCGAGTTCGCCGTCGGTGACGAGGTCTTCGGCTACATCCGCAAGGACTGGGTGCAGCAGGGTGCGTACGCCGAGCTGGTGTCCGCCAACGTCCGGATGCTGGCGAAGAAGCCGCGCGCGCTCGACTGGGCACAGGCCGCCGGCGTGCCGCTGGCCGGGCAGACGGCGTACCGGTCGCTCAAGCGGGTCGGCGTGGGGGCAGGCGACACGGTGCTGATCCACGCGGCGGCCGGTGGCGTCGGTTCGTTCGGCACGCAGATCGCGGTCGCGCTGGGTGCACGGGTGATCGGCACGGCGAGCGAACGCAACCACGACTACCTGCGGTCTCTGGGCGCCGAACCGGTGGCCTACGGTGACGGGCTCGCGGACCGCCTCCGCGCCGTCGGCGGGATCGATGCCGCGGTGGACTTCGTCGGCGGCGACGCGGCGGACGTGTCGCTGGAGTTCGTATCGCCGGACCGGGTCGCGTCGATCGCCAACGCCGAGGTCGAGTCGAAGGGCGGCCACTACGTGTGGGTGCGCCCCGACGGCGACGAGCTGGCCGACCTGGCCCGCCTGGCCGACGACGGCAAGCTGACGGTGCACGTCGACCGGGCCCTCCCGCTCGCCGAAGCAGCCGAGGCGTGGCGCCTGAGCCAGTCCGGCCGCACCCGCGGCAAGATCGTCCTGACGGTCTAGCCGACGAAGACGCAGAACGGATGTCCGGCGGGATCGGCGTACACGCGTAACGGCTCCTCGGGGTCGTCGCTGCGGTCGCGCAGCAGACGGCCGCCGAGACGCAGGACCCGCCGGTGCTGCTCGTCCAGCTCCCCGACCGAGGGCACCGTGAGGTCGAGGTGCAGCTGCTGCGGCACGGCGCCGTCCGGCCAGGTCACCTCGGGCAGGCGGTCGACCTGCTGGAAGGCCAGCTGGGGGATGCCGTCGGCCGTCCGCAGCACCAGCCAGTCGCGGTCACCCTCCTCGTCGCCCGGCCGGTAGACGAGACCGAGCAGGTGCCGGTAGAACTCGGCCAGTCGCCGTGGGTCGGTGCAGTCGAGCACGACCTGGCGGAATGCGGGTGTTCCCATGCGCCGATTCTGCCGGGTTGCACGGTTCCCGGTGATTGTGGCCCGGGTCACTCCCGGTCAACCCTGTGGCGCGAGCACACGTCTCCCGTGTGTGGTTCAGTCCAGATGAGCCATTGTGGACAGTTGAACAGACCATTGTGGAGGGATGAGATGTCGGGGATCATCACCGCCTCAGCAGCAGGGGTTCTGGCGCTGGGGGCCGTGGGATCGTGGACCGTTCCGCAGCAGGGCGGCGAGGTGCCGCCGTGCACGAGCGATCAGCTCAAGGTGTCGGTCGCCGCGCCCCAGCCGGTCGCGGGCACGGGTTCGCAGTACGCCACCACGCTCACGCTCAAGAACATCTCCGGTGGCACCTGCGGTGTCGACGGTCTGCCCACCGTCGACCTGGTGGGCCCGGAAGACCCCACGTTCGGCGGCACCTTCCGGCTGACCGAGGGTGCGGACAAGGGCGACTTCGTCGCGCTGGTGCCGGGGGAGGCCGAGCCGGTCGCCGAAGTGACCGTGCTGACCCCGGGGCCGGGCGGTGAGACCTGGACGCCGCGGACCATTCAGGTCACGCCTCCGGGGCAGACGAGCCCGCTGATCTCCGAGTGGCCCGCGGACCTGCCCGTGCTGCGCCAGGACGGCGCGACGCATCCCGGTTCCTACGTGCAGGGTGTCGGCCGGTGAAGCGGAGCCTGATCGCTGTGGCCGGTGCGGCCGCGCTCGTCGCGGTGGCGGCACCGGCCGCGGTCGCGGACGAGGACGTGGTGACGACCGTCAGCACCGGGGACCGCGCGGCGGCGCTGGCGTACTGGACGCCCGAGCGGATGACCGCGTCCGATCCCTCGACCGAGCCGCCGCCCGAGACGATCGGCACGGTGCGGCCCGGCCCGGTGCCCGCCGGGGTCGGCAAGCTGTACTTCACCTCCGTTCCCAGGGGAGACTCGTCCTGCACGGCGACCGCGGTGCCCAGTGCCAGCAAGGATGTCGTACTCACCGCGGGACACTGCGTCAACGGCGGGCTGACTCCGCAGGGCGTGCCCGTCGAGGTGACGAACCTGGTGTTCGTACCGTCCTATGCGGACGGTTCCGCACCGCACGGGGTGTATCCGGTGCGCGCGTTCGCGTGGCCCGGCACCTACCGGGGCCCCAGCAGCTCCCGCGACGACGTGGCGGTGCTCGCGCTGGACCCGGTGCGGGGCACGCACGTCGCCGACGCGGCCGGCACCCAGCAGGTGTCGTTCGACCGCCCGCCGTCCCCGGTGGCGACGGATATCCTGGGCTACCCGGTGTCCCGCCTCGCGCACGGCCAGAAGGTCCAGCAGTGCGACGTGACGGCGTAGCTGACGTCCAACTCGGTGGCCGACAGCTGGACCTCCCCGTGCGATCTGGCGGGCGGCTCCAGCGGCGGCCCGTGGCTGACCGGTTTCGACGACGCCACCGGCACCGGCACGATCTTCGGGGTCACGAGCAAGGGCACGGTCAACGAAGACCTCGAAACGACGTCCCTGGCCGCGGCTGCCTTCACCGACGAGGTGAAGGAACTCTACGACCGCGCCGGGAACCTCTGACCGCCGCGCCGGACCTGCTCCGCGGATGATCACGGTCCGCGGCGGACCGTGAAGAACATGAATCGGCCCCTACCGCGTTTTCGCTGGTAGGGGCCGGTTTTCGCATTTCGGGAAGGGTGCCCTCGGCAGGATTCGAACCTGCGACACCTGCCTCCGGAGGGCAGTGCTCTATCCCCTGAGCTACGAGGGCCCATCGCTGGGCGACGTGACACAGCCTAGCGCACCGCGTTTCCACCCCGTGAGCGGCACCCCTTCGGGCAGGGCGGGGAATCTCGTGATCGGCTAGACTCGGCAGAGGAAGGGTAGCCTAACTTTCTCTTGCAGACATGCGCATATCACTATATATTCCGCATGCGGGGAAAAGGGAGGAACGCGCATGGGACACGGACACGGGCACCAGCCGCCCGCGAGCGCGTCCGCCCGGTACCTTCCGCGGCTCGCGGCGGCGCTCGGGATCGGCGTCGCGTTCCTGCTCGCCGAGGTCGTCGTCGGTGTGGCGACCGGGTCGCTCGCGCTCATCTCCGACGCCGGGCACATGCTCACGGACGTTCTGGGGCTGGGGATGGCGCTGACGGCGATCGTCCTGGCGCGGCGGTCCGGACCCACCTACCGGCGGACCTTCGGGCTGTACCGGGCCGAGGTCCTCGCCGCGCTGGCCAACGCCGTGCTGCTGTTCGGGGTGGCCGCGTACGTGCTCTTCGAGGCGATCCAACGCCTCCAGGACCCGCCGGAGGTGCCCGGGCTGCCCGTACTGCTCGTCGCCGTCGGGGGGCTCGCCGCGAACCTCGTGGCGTTCGCGCTGCTGCGGAGCGGCTCCAAGGAGAGCCTCAACCTTCGCGGCGCCTACCTGGAAGTCCTCGCGGACATGATCGGCTCGATCGGCGTCCTCGTCAGCGGCCTCGTCACACTGACCACGGGCTGGCGCTACGCCGACGCCCTCATCGGTGTCGCGATCGGACTGTTCGTGCTCCCGCGCACCTTCACGCTCGCCCGCCGTGCGCTGCGCATCCTGTTCCAGCACGCCCCCGCGGAGGTCGACGTCGAACGCATCAGCGCCGACCTCGCCGGGCTGTCCGGCGTGTGCGACGTGCACGACCTGCACGTGTGGACCCTCACCTCCGGCATGGAGGTCGCCTCCGCGCACCTGACCCTGGAGCGCGCCGCGCAACCGGCCGAAGTGCTGGCCGCCGCGCAGAGCCTGCTCGCCGAGCACTACTCGATCGAGCACGCCACCCTGCAGTGCGAGCCCCGCGAATCCGCGGCCCGCTGTCAGGAACTCAGCTGGTGACCACCGCGAACCGCTGAACGCGGAACTCGCGCACCGGGGCGCGGGACTCGCGTGCGGGAGCGTGGGACTCGCGGGGGAGCGTCAGGGGAACGGCAGCGGCTGCGCGCCGCGCGCGGTGAGCATGTCGCGCATCAGCGTCACCTCCGCGCCCTGCGACGTGAGGATGCTCTGCGTCAGCGCTTTGACCGCCGGGTTCGGCGAGTTGTCGTGCGCGTACTGCGCCATGTCCGTGCCGCCCTGGTGGTGGCGCAGCATCAGCTGCAGGAAGTACACGTCCAGCTCCTGCCCGGACAGCGACCGCAGCTTCGCCAGCTCCGTGTTCGTCGCCATCCCGGGCATCACCGCGCCGTCCGAACCGCCCGTGCCCGCGACCGAAGGCGCCATCGCCATGTGCCCGTGCCCGGCGCCGGAGTTCATCCAGGTCATGTACTCGCCGGTGGCCTGCTCGGGCTGGCCCCACAGCATCAGCCAGCCCTTCATCCGCCCGACCTGCTCGCGCTGCGTGGACTCGATGTCGAACGCCAGCTGCCTGAGCTGCTGGTCGGCGGTGTGGTCCCGCTCCCAGCTCGCCATCGTCACGGCCTGCAGGTGGTGCACCGACATGTCCTGCGCGAACCCGACCTCGACCGAGCCCGCCGCGGGTGTGGCCGATGCCGCGTCGTCCCGTGTCGCGAGCTGCGTGAGGAACATGCCGACCACCGCGCCGACCAGCAGCACGGCGATCACGGTCGCGCCGATCACGACCGGCCGCTGGAACGCCGGCCGGCCGGCCGGGGCTTCTCCGGGGGCGGTCATCAGGACGTCGGAGCCGGGGTCGAGCCCATGCCCGTGTCCTGCTGCGTGCCGGCCGAGCCCTGGTAGTCCATGGGCTTGGCGTCCGGGCCGGGCGGCGTCGGGTCGAAGGGCGGCGGGTTGTCCGGGTCGAACGCGCCGGGGCCGAGCGCGTCGCACGAGGCACCGACCTCCGGGTAAACGTTCTGGTTGGTGCGCAGCGCCGTGATGAACTGGTCGATCCGCTCGTCGGTGGCCGAGTCCAGCTTGAGCTGGTGGCCCCACGACTGCAGGGAGATCGGCTTGTCGAGGCCGGGGTAGGGCGACATCATCGTGTACGGCTTGCCCTCGACCTTGGTCTTGAGCGTGTTGAGCGCGTCACCGCTGACCTGGTCCGGGTTGTACGCGATCCACACCGCACCGTGCTCGAGCCCGTGCACCATGTTCTCGGTGCGCACCGCGGTCGGGTAGACGATGCCGTTGCACGCGGCCCAGTACCCGTCGTGCGGGCCGCCGAAGGGCGGCGAGTGGTCGTAGGCCACCCGCTCGGTCGGCAGGACGTGCACACTGCCCGCGTACTGCGCCGTGACGATCCCCGGGATGGTCAGCGACGGGTCCGGGTTGTCGGCGGTGGGCGCCCACTCCGCCAGCGCGCGCTTGGGCGCCGACTGGACCAGGTAGTAGCCGACGACGACCGCGGCGAGCGCCACGACCGCGACCACCGCGACGATGGTGCCCCAGGGCACGCCCTTCTTGGACACCACCGAGCCACGGGCCGCCTTCACGCTGCCCTTCTTCGGTGCGCCCTTCTTCTTCGTGCCGCTGGCCATGGCTCCCGCGTCTCCCGTCAAGTGGATATACCCGGGTAGAGTTTAGGGACCCCGTGTTCGGTCCCTGTCAACGCCCGAGGTCGTGGCCCTTACACTCGGCTGGTGACTCCCGAGGCCCTAGCTGACCTGGTCCGTACGTCCGCCGCGCAGGTGCTCGCCACCCGAGGCGCCGACACCGCGGTGCTGCCCGCGACGGTGACGGTCGAGCGTCCGCGCAACCCGGAACACGGAGACTACGCCACCAACGTCGCGCTGCAGGTGGCGAAGAAGGCCGGCCTCGCCCCGCGGGACTTCGCGCAGGAGCTGGCGGACGCCCTCGTGGCCACCGACGGCATCGACTCCGCTGAGATCGCGGGCCCCGGTTTCGTGAACCTGCGCCTGGCCGCCGACGCGCAGGGCGAGCAGATCCGCCAGGTGCTCACGCTCGGCGACGCCTACGGTCGTGGTGAGACGCTCCAGGGCCGCAAGATCAACCTGGAGTTCGTCTCGGCCAACCCGACCGGACCGATCCACCTGGGCGGCACCCGCTGGGCCGCGGTCGGCGACGCGCTCGGCCGCATCCTCGGCGCGCAGGGCTCCGACGTCACCCGCGAGTACTACTTCAACGACGCCGGTGCGCAGATCGACCGGTTCGTCCGGTCCCTCATCGCCGGTGCGAAGGGCGAGCCCGCGCCGGAGGACGGCTACGCCGGCGCCTACATCACCGACATCGCGGCCGAGGTGCTGCGGCAGGAGCCCAGTGCGCTGTCGCTGCCCGAGGACGAGCGGAACGAGACCTTCCGCCGCATCGGCGTCGAGTTGATGTTCGAAGAGATCAAGAAGAGCCTGCACGAGTTCGGCACGGACTTCGACGTCTTCTTCCACGAGGACTCGCTGCACCAGTCCGGCGCGGTCGAGAAGGCCGTGCAGAGCCTCAAGGACGACGGCAGCCTCTACCACGCCGACGGTGCGTGGTGGCTGCGTTCCACGGAGTTCGGCGACGACAAGGACCGCGTGGTCATCAAGAGCGACGGCGCGCCCGCCTACATCGCCGGTGACATCGCCTACCTGCAGGACAAGATCGGGCGCGGCTTCGACCTCAACATCTACATGCTGGGCGCCGACCACCACGGCTACATCGCCCGCCTCAAGGCCGCCGCGTCCGCGATGGGCCACGACCCGGACGTCGTCGAGGTGCTGATCGGCCAGATGGTCAACCTCGTCAGCGCGGGCAAGCCGGTCCGGATGAGCAAGCGGGCGGGCACGGTCATCACGATGGAGGACCTCGTCGAGGCCGTCGGCGTGGACGCGGCCCGCTACGAGCTGACCCGCTACTCCGTCGACTCGTCTTTGGACATCGACCTCGACCTGCTGCGCAAGCACAGCGACGAGAACCCGGTCTACTACGTGCAGTACGCGCACGCCCGGCTCGCCTCGCTGCAGCGCAACGCTGCCGACTTGGGACTGAAGTACAGCAACGATGCCGACTTCGGGCTGCTGACCCTCGACCGCGAGGGTGACCTGATCCGCACGATCGGGGAGTTCCCGAACGTGCTCCAGCGTGCCGCGGAGTTGCGTGAACCGCACCGCGTGGCGCGTTACCTGGAGAGCCTGGCCGGCGCGTTCCACAAGTTCTACGCCGTCGCGCAGGTGCTCCCCAAGGGCGACGAGGAGGCGACCCCGCTCACCTCCGCCCGCCTCGCCCTGTGCGAGGCGGCGCGCCAGGTGTTCGCCAACGGCCTCGCCCTGCTCGGTGTATCAGCCCCGGAACGGATGTAATCACTGATGGCTCACCCCGCCGGCCCACGGCACGCGGAGGTTTACCCGCATGTCGACGCCTCCGGTTTTCCCCCGTCCAGTTCCGCCGAGCTCGACCGGCTCTACCCGAAGGTCTGGCCCCGCAACGCCTACCGCGCCCCGGACGGCGTCGTGCGCATCGCCGGTGTCGACGTTCGGCAGCTGGCCGAAACGTACGGCACGCCGCTGTTCGTCGTGGACGAGGCGGACTTCAAGTCGCGTTGCGCCGAGTACGCCGAGGCGTTCGACGACCCGTCGCTGGTGCACTACGCCGCCAAGGCGTTCCTGTGCACCGAGGTGGCCCGCTGGGTCGCCGGGCAGGGTCTGAGCATGGACGTCGCGAGCGGCGGTGAGCTGGCGGTCGCGCTGCGCGCCGGGTTCCCGCCGGAGCGGATCACCTTCCACGGCAACAACAAGTCGGTCGCCGAGCTGGAGACCGCGGTCGGTGCCGGGGTCGGCACGGTCGTGCTCGACTCCTACTACGAGATCGCGCGGCTGGCCGACGTCGCGGCCCGGCTGGACGTCGAGCAGAAGGTGCTCATCCGCGTCACGGTCGGCGTCGAGGCGCACACGCACGAGTTCATCGCGACCGCGCACGAGGACCAGAAGTTCGGGTTCTCGCTCGCCGCTGGTGACGCCGCGGAGGCGGTGCGCCGGGTGCTCAACGCGCCGTCGCTGCGCCTGGTCGGCCTGCACAGCCACATCGGTTCGCAGATCTTCGACGCCGACGGGTTCGAGGTCGCCGCCCGCCGTGTGATCGGGCTGCTGGCCGAGCTGGCCAAGGAGCACGGCGATCAGCTGCTGGAGCAGCTGTCGCTGGTGGACCTCGGCGGTGGTTTCGGCATCGCCTACACCGACAAGGACAACCCGCCGCCGCCCGCGCAGATGATCACGCAGATCCGCGAGATCGTGCGCAAGGAGTGCGAGTTCGCCGGGCTGCCGGTGCCGCGGATCGCGGGTGAGCCGGGCCGCGCCATCGCCGGACCGGGCACGGTCACGCTGTACGAGGTGGGCACCATCAAGGACGTTTCGCTGGGGGACGACGACTCCCGGCGCTACGTCAGCGTGGACGGCGGGATGAGCGACAACATCCGCACGCCGCTCTACGACGCGGTGTACGACGTCCGGCTGGTCTCGCGCGCGAGTGACGACGGGACGAACGAGCAGGTCGGCTCCGCGTTGTCCCGTGTGGTGGGCAAGCACTGCGAGTCCGGCGACATCGTCGTGCGTGACTGCTGGCTGCCCGACACGCTCGCGCCCGGTGACCTGCTCGCCGTGGCGGCGACGGGCGCCTACTGCTACTCCATGGCCAGCAACTACAACCGGCAGCCGCGCCCGGCGGTGGTGGCGGTGCGCAACGGGAGTGCGCGCCTGCTCCTGCGCCGCGAGACGATCGACGACATGCTGCAGCTGGAGGTGTCGTGACTGCAATGTCCACTGTAGACGGCAAGACGGTGCGCGTGGCCCTGCTGGGCTGCGGCACGGTGGGCACCGAGGTCGCCCGGCTGCTCACCGAGCAGGCCGGCGAGCTGGCCGCCCGCGCCGGTGCGCCGGTCGAGCTGGCGGGCATCGCGGTGCGCCGTCCGGACAAGCATCCCGAGCTGCCCCAGCACCTGCTGACCAGTGACGCCGCCGCGCTTGTCGAGTCCGATGTGGACGTCGTGGTCGAGTTGATCGGTGGCGTCGACCCGGTGCGCGAATGGCTGCTCACCGCGCTGCGCAAGGGGAAGTCGGTCGTCACGGCCAACAAGGCGCTGCTGGCCGAGCACTCCGCGGAGCTGTCCGAAGCGGCCGACGCCTCCGGCGCCGACCTCTACTTCGAGGCCGCGGTGGCCGGTGCGATCCCGCTGCTGCGCCCGCTGCGCGAGTCGCTGGCCGGTGACCGCATCACCAAGGTGATGGGCATCGTCAACGGCACCACCAACTTCATCCTGCACGCGATGGACTCCACGGGCGCCGGATACGCCGAAACCCTCGACGAGGCCAGCCGCCTCGGCTACGCGGAGGCGGACCCGACCGCGGACGTCGACGGTTACGACGCGGCGTCCAAGGCGGCCATCCTCGCCTCGCTCGCGTTCCACACCCGCGTCACCGCCTCCGACGTGCACCGCGAGGGCATCTCGAACGTGTCCGCTTCGGACATCGCGGCCGCGAAGGCGCTGGGGCGCACGGTGAAGCTGCTCTCCATCTGCGAACGCGTCGAGAGCGCGGACGGCACCGAGTCGGTGTCGGCGCGCGTGCACCCGGTGATGATCCCGCGCAGCCACCCGCTGGCGAGCGTCGGCGGAGCGTTCAACGCGGTGTTCGTCGAGGCGGACGCGGCGGGGAACCTGATGTTCTACGGCCAGGGCGCCGGTGGCGCGCCCACGGCCAGCGCGGTGCTCGGCGACCTGGTCGCGGTCGCCCGCAACCGGGTGGTCGGCGGGCGCGGTCCGCGCGAGTCGGCGCACGCCGCGCTGCCGGTGCGGCCGATGGGCCAGACGCCGACGCGGTACCACGTCAGCCTCGACGTCGCCGACAAGCCGGGTGTGCTCGCCCAGGTGGCGCAGGAGTTCGCGGCGCAGGGCGTGAGCATCGCGGCGGTCCGGCAACGTGACCGGACCAACACCGCGAGCCTGGTCATCGTGACGCACCTCGCACCGGACGCGGCGCTGGCGGCGACGGTCGAGGCCATCGGGAAAATGGACGTCGTGAACGAGGTCGTCAGCGTGATGCGGGTGGAAGGCGAGGATTCATGACTGCGAAGGCCGGCTGGCCCGGGATCATCGAGGCGTACGCCGACCGGGTACCGGTTCCGGCCGGAGCGGAGGTCATCACCCTCGGCGAGGGCAACACACCGCTGATGCCCGCGCCGCACCTGTCGGAGCTGACCGGGTCGACCGTCTACCTCAAGGTCGAGGGCGCGAACCCGACCGGGTCCTTCAAGGACCGCGGCATGACGGTGGCGATCACGCACGCCAAGGCCAGCGGCCTGCAGGCGGTCATCTGCGCCTCCACCGGCAACACCTCGGCCTCCGCCGCCGCCTACGCCGCTCGCGCGGGCCTGACCTGCGCGGTTCTCATCCCGCAGGGCAAGATCGCGATGGGCAAGCTCGCGCAGGCGATCCTGCACGGCGCGCGCATCCTGCAGATCGACGGCAACTTCGACGACTGCCTCGAACTGGCCCGCAAGACCGCGATCGACCATCCGGTGACGCTGGTCAACTCGGTCAACCCGGTGCGCCTGATCGGTCAGAAGACCGCCGCGTGGGAGATCTGCGACGTCCTCGGCCGGGCCCCGGACATCCACTGCCTCCCGGTCGGCAACGCGGGCAACATCACCGCCTACTGGGCCGGGTACTCCGAGTACGCCGCGGACGGTGTGGTGAAGTCCACACCGCGCATGTTCGGATTCCAGGCCGCGGGCGCCGCGCCGCTCGTCAAGGGCGAGCCGGTGGCCGAGCCGGAGACGATCGCCACCGCGATCCGCGTCGGCAGCCCGGCCTCGTGGGAGGGCGCGGTCAAGGCGAAAAACGCCTCCGGTGGCCTGTTCGAGGCCGTGACCGACGAGAAGATCCTCGCCGCGTACCGGCTGCTGGCCAGCAGGGAAGGCGTTTTCGTCGAGCCGGCGTCGGCGACGAGCGTCGCGGGACTGCTCGCCACGGCCGCCGACGGCCGCCTCCCGAAGGGCTCGACGGTCGTGTGCACCGTCACCGGTCACGGCCTCAAGGACCCTGGCACGGCACTGGAGGGCAACGTCGAGGTCGAGCCGCTGGCCGTGGACCCGCGTGCGGTCGCCTCCGCGCTGGAGCTCACGTGACGTCCCTGCAGGTGACCGTTCCGGCGTCGAGCGCGAACCTCGGCCCGGGCTTCGACGCGCTCGGGCTGGCGCTCGCGCTGCACGACGTCGTCGAGGTGCAGGTCACCGACGCCGGTCTCAAGGTCGAGGTGTTCGACGCGGGGGCAGGCGGGATCGAGGACGTGCCCACCGACGAGCGGCATCTCGTGGTGCGGGCGCTGCGGCGCGCGTGCGAGCACCTCGGGGTCAAGCCGCCGGGGCTGCATCTGCGCTGCTTCAACAAGATCCCGCACGCGCGGGGGCTGGGTTCCTCGGCCGCCGCGGTGGTGTCGGGGATCGCCGCGGGGTACGCGCTGGCGGACAAGCCGCTCGACGGTGACGCCGTCCAGTTGTCGGCCGGGTTCGAGGGCCACGCGGACAACGCGGCCGCCAGCCTCTTGGGTGGTTTCGTTCTGGCCTGGTGCGACAACGGCCGCTTTCACGCGGAGCGGCTCAACCCGCATCCGTCGATCCGCCCGGTCGTCGCGGTGCCGTCGGTGCAGTCGTCTACCGAGGCCACGCGTGGTCTGCTGCCCGCCGAGGTCCCGCACACGGACGCGGCGTTGTCCACCGGCCGCGCGGCGCTGGCGGTGCACGCGCTGACCAGCAGGCCCGCGCTGCTGCTGCCGGCCACTGAGGACCGGTTGCACCAGCACTACCGTGCCTCCGCCTACCCCGCGACCGCCCGTCTCGTGCACGAACTGCGCGCGGCCGGGGTCGCGGCCACCGTGTCCGGCGCCGGCCCGACCGTGCTGGCGCTGACCGTCGACGGAATAATTCCCGCTGGCGTGGACGTTGAGGGGTTCGAAGTCATCGAGCTGCCGGTCGACCGGACCGGGGTTCAGGTCACGGGTCGATAGCGTCCGTGCGGAGATTTCCGGCGCGCCGGGGGGTGGTTGTTGCACCTCGTCCCCCGTCGGTCTACCCTCGGGGGCGTTCGATCACCGCGCGCAATCGCACCCGGTGTCGGTCCCGGGGGATCTACCCGGATCGCATTCTCTTGTTGAGTCGATAATTCCGCATAGCTGGTGCAGGGATTGACCTAGGCGGGTTTCCGGTAGCCACGGTGACACGAATTCGGCGCGTTCCACCTGGAACACGCAAGACCCCGTGTGGCGGCTCCGCCGCTGTGACCCGTGTGTCCCGGCCGGGGAAGCCACAGGAGGGCAGGAGCAGACCGTTTCGCGATCGGACGCGGGCGGTAGTCCGCTGATCCACCTGGAGGCGTGGATCGGTCAGGAAGGACATGTGTGAGCAACACCGATCTTTTGAGCGGTGACGTGGCGGCAACGGCTGCGTCCGCCGCTGAGCCAGGGGAGCAGAACGGTACGGCCGCGCCGAAGCGCCGCAGTGGCGGCCTGTCCGGCATGGTGATCGCCGACCTGCGGGAACTCGCCGGCCAGCTGGGCATCGGCGACACCAAGGGGATGCGCAAGGGCGATCTGATCGCCGCGATCCGCGAGCGTCAGGGCAAGGCCCCGCGCAAGCGCGCCGGTGCTGCCGACGAAACCCTGCCCCTCGACGGCATCGCCGCGAAGGTGGAGGCTCCGGTGCAGACCAAGCCCGTGGAGAAGACCCGGCAGCCCGCCGAGGCCCCGGCCGACAAGCCGGCGCCCGCGGAGAAGGCCGAACGGTCCGGCAAGCCCGAAAAGGCGGAGAAGCCGGTGAACGGCGCCGAAGCGCCGCAGCAGCAGGGCGAGGACGGCCCCCGTCGCGAGGGCGGCGCCCGCCGTCGCCGTGGCGCGAACCGCGCCGCGGGCAGCCCGGACAACCGCGGTGGCGACAACCGCGGCGACCAGGGCCAGCGCGGTGGCAACGAGCGCGGTGGCGACCAGTCCCAGCAGGGCGGCGGCGACCAGCGCAAGCGCAACGACCAGCGTGACAACGCCGGTGGCGGCCAGCCCAAGCAGAACTCCGGTGGGCAGAACTCCGGTGGCGGCCAGGACGACGACGAGGGTGGCCGTCGCGGCCGCCGGTTCCGGGACCGCCGCCGCCGCGGCAACCGCGGTGAGGGCGGCGCCGACACCGAGATCCGCGAGGACGACGTCCTGTTGCCGGTCGCCGGCATCCTCGACGTCCTCGACAACTACGCGTTCGTGCGCACCTCGGGCTACCTGCCGGGGCCGAACGACGTGTACGTGTCGCTGTCGCTGGTCCGCAAGCACGGCCTGCGCCGCGGTGACGCGATCACCGGTGTGGTCAAGCAGCCGCGCGAGGGCGAGCAGCAGCGCCAGAAGTTCAACCCGCTGGTGCGGGTCGACACGGTCAACGGCCTGGACTCGGACGAGGCCAAGCGCCGTCCGGAGTTCACCAAGCTGACCCCGCTCTACCCGAACGAGCGGCTGCGCCTGGAGACCGAGTCGCACAAGCTGACCACCCGTGTGATCGACCTGGTCATGCCGGTCGGCAAGGGGCAGCGTGCCCTGATCGTGTCGCCGCCGAAGGCCGGTAAGACCACGATCATGCAGGACATCGCGAACGCGATCACCACGAACAACCCCGAGTGCCACCTGATGGTCGTCCTCGTCGACGAGCGTCCGGAAGAGGTCACCGACATGCAGCGGTCGGTGAAGGGTGAGGTCATCGCCTCGACCTTCGACCGCCCGCCGTCAGACCACACCTCGGTCGCCGAGCTGTCCATCGAGCGGGCCAAGCGGCTCGTCGAGATGGGCATGGACGTGGTGGTCCTGCTCGACTCGATCACCCGTCTGGGCCGCGCCTACAACCTGGCGGCCCCGGCGTCCGGCCGGATCCTCTCCGGTGGTGTCGACTCGACCGCGTTGTTCCCGCCGAAGCGTTTCCTCGGCGCGGCGCGCAACATCGAGAACGGCGGCTCGCTGACGATCTTCGCCACGGCGATGGTCGAGACCGGGTCCACCGGTGACACGGTGATCTTCGAAGAGTTCAAGGGCACCGGCAACGCCGAGCTCAAGCTCGACCGCAAGATCGCCGAGCGGCGCGTCTTCCCGGCGGTGGACGTCAACCCGTCCGGTACCCGCAAGGAGGAGCTGCTGCTCTCGCCGGACGAGCTCGCGGTGACGCACAAGCTGCACCGGGTCCTGCACGCGCTGGACTCGCAGCAGGCCATCGACCTGCTGCTGTCCCGGCTGCGCAAGACCAAGACCAACATCGAGTTCCTGATGCAGGTCTCGAAGACGGCACTGGCCTCGGACGACGACTGAGTTCCGTAGCAGACGAAACGGCCACCCTCCCGCTGCGGAGGGTGGCCGTTTTTCGTCGCGTTCCTACTGGTGGGGGACCGCGGCGGGGGTCCAGCCGCGGTAGTTGTTGAAGTAGCTGTAGCCGCCCTGTGCCTTGGTCACGTGGCCGATCTTGCCGCCGACGCTGGTGGCGTAGAAGCCGCCGGCGCCGTCGGAGATGCCGACGTGGCCCCAGGAGCTGATGTTCCAGTACACGAACGCGCCCTTCGGCGGGTTGCGGTCACCGGCGTGCTTGGGGCTGGCGCCGTTCCAGTGCGCGTTGGCCGAGGCCCACACGCCGGTGGTGCCGTAGGCGTTCTCGACGGCCTTCTCGCAGTAGCCCTGGTAGGCGGTGCTGCCGATGCGGGCCTGGAACCACTGGACGGCTCCGGTCGGGGTGCCGTCACCGGCGGCGAGGATCGAGATGTCGCTGTTCGGGGCGGCGGCGAGGGTGGCGGCCTGGCTGGTGGCCGGGACGAGGGCGAGTGCCGTGGCGGCGAGCGCGGCGACGGCGGCGGACTTGGCGGTGCGGGAAAGGGACATCGGCTCCTCCTCACCCGGCGGGTCCGGGTTCCGCGTGCAGGTTCTCGCGGGCCCGTACAAAACCCGTACACGTCCCGTACCCGGAATATGCGCCTCGCGGGGGGCGTTGACCTGCGTGTCAGCGCATCTGGCAGAATCGATCCGCTAACGTCCGGCTCCGGTTCACCCCGCTCACGGGGACCCGGCGGCCACTGAGAGAGGACCCCATGAAGAGCGGTATTCACCCCGAGTACGTGCCGACCACGGTCACCTGTGGTTGCGGCAACACCTTCACGACCCGCAGCACCAAGACCTCCGGTGCGATCACGGTCGAAATCTGCTCGAACTGCCACCCCTTCTACACCGGCAAGCAGAAGATCATGGACACCGGTGGCCGGGTGGCGCGCTTCGAGGCGCGCTACGGCAAGCGGGCCAAGAAGGCCGACGCCAAGTAGCTCCACTCGCGGCGCCCACTCCCGACCGGGGGTGGGCGCCGCTTTTGTGTCCTGGTTGAACGAAGAGGAGAGGAACGGCCGTGGATTCGTCTTCCCTGCACGGGCTGCTCGACGAGTACGCCGAGCTGGAGAAGCAGCTTGCGGACCCGGCCGTGCACGCCGACCAGGGCCGCGCCCGCAAGCTGGGCCGCCGTTACGCCGAGCTGAGCCCGGTGGTCAAGGTCATCAACGAGCTCGACCAGGCCCGCGAGGACCTGACGGCGGCGCGGGAGCTGGCCGCCGAGGACCCGGCGTTCGCCGCGGAGGCCGAGGAGATCACCGGTCGCATCCCGGAGCTGGAATCCCGGCTCACCGAGCTGCTGCTGCCGCGTGACCCGTACGACTCCTCGGATGTCCTGATGGAGATCAAGTCCGGTGAGGGCGGCGAGGAGTCGGCCCTGTTCGCCGGTGACCTGCTGCGCATGTACCTGCGCTACGCCGAGCGGCACGGCTGGAAGGCCGAGGTACTGGACGCCACGCACTCCGACCTGGGTGGCTACAAGGACGTGACCGTCGCGGTCAAAGGCAAAGGCACGGATGCCGACGGGGTCTGGGCACGGTTCAAGTTCGAGGGCGGCGTGCACCGGGTGCAGCGCGTGCCCGCGACCGAGTCCCAGGGCCGGATCCACACCTCGGCGGCCGGTGTGTTGATCTACCCCGAACCCGAAGAGGTCGAGGTCGAAATCGACCCGAACGACCTGCGCATCGACGTCTTCCGCTCGTCCGGCCCCGGCGGTCAGAGCGTGAACACGACCGACTCGGCCGTGCGGGTCACGCACCTGCCCACCGGGATCGTCGTGTCGTGCCAGAACGAGAAGTCGCAGATCCAGAACCGCGCCCGCGCCATCCAGGTCCTGCAGGCTCGTCTGCAGGCCATCGCGGAGGAAGAAGCGGCCGCCAAGGCCTCCGACGCACGGAAGTCGCAGGTCCGGACGGTGGACCGCTCGGAGCGGGTCCGCACCTACAACTTCCCCGAGAACCGCATTTCCGACCACCGGGTGAACTACAAGGCGTACAACCTGGACCAGGTCCTCGACGGCGACCTCGACTCGGTGCTGGACGCCCTGGCCAACGCGGACCGCGAAGAACGCCTCGCCTCCGCAGGCAACTGACCCCGCGAACGCGGAACTCACGTGCCCGAACGTGGAACCCCACGCTCGCAACCGCCACCCGGCAACGGAACGCGCCCACCCCCGAACCTACCTACCCACCCACCCCCGCCAGGAACTTCCGAATCTCCCCCAGCCAGGCATCCCGAGCCTCCACCTGCATCAAATGCCCGGCCTCGATCTCCACATACCCGGCCCCGGGAATCCCGTCAGCCAGCTCCCGCGACAACCCCACCGGCGCCAGCAGGTCCTGCCGCGTCCCGATCACCAGCGCAGGCACCGCGACACCCCCCAACTCCGCCCGCGTATCCACCGACTCCACCAGATCGACCTGCTCCGGCGTCCCCTCCGGCACCACCAGCCCGTCGAGCACAGCGTCCACTTCGGACGCCAAGAGCGCGTTCAAATACCCTCCGCCCATCGCCGCGTAAGTCACGAATCGAGCCAGCAGCTCCCGTTCCCCGAGGGACAACAACCGCCGCCACACCGAAACCGCCAACCGCATCTGATGGGACGGATACGCGAACCCCGCGGTCAGCACCAGCCCAGTGACCCGCGACGGATGACGCGTGGTCGCCCGGACCGCGACCGCCGTCCCGAGCGAGTACCCGAGGATCGTGAAGCGCTCCACTCCGGCGGACACCGCGGTCGCCACGAGGCCGTCGGCCAGGTCGTCCAGGTCCAGTGGGCCCCGGCGGGGTGTCGCGCCCGAACCGGGGTAGTCCGGTCCGACCACGGTGTGTGTGCGGGCGAGGTCGTCGAGGATCGGGCCGTAGTTGGCCTCGATACTGCCGCCACCGCCGTGCGCGAGCAGCAGACCCGGCCCGGAACCGCGGACGATGTGCGAGAAATGTTCGGTCATGCGGCGACGTTAGGAACTGACACCGGTGTGAAGGTCAAACCCGAGTGAGCGAGGTCGCATGCTGATCGGTGAGCTTTCCGCCCGGACCGGCGTCAGCCAGCGGTTGCTGCGCTACTACGAGGAGCAGGAGCTCCTGGTGCCGGACCGGGACGGCAACGGCTACCGCGTCTACGACGAGGGCGCCGTGGTCACGGTCAGGCAGATCAGGGCCTTGCTGGCCGCGGGCCTGTCGACCTGCGTGATCCGGAAGGTGCTGCCGTGCGCCCGTGGTGAGAAGCCGGAGCTGGAGCTGTGCCCGTCGCTGGTGAGCACGCTGCGTGAGCAGTTGGCGGCGCTGGACTCGCGCATCGACGATCTGCGGCAGACGCGCGGAGCGCTCGCGGCATATGTGCCCGCGACCGGATGACCGCTGTGGAACAGTTAGGTCCGTGAAGCGGCAACCGTTGCGTCTGGCGATCCTCGAGGCGATGCGCATCCTGGAAGAGGCCGGGGTGGCCTCGCCCCGTGCCGATGCCGAGTCGATCGCCGCGCACGTCCTGGGTGTGGACCGCGGGCGGCTGCCGCTGGTGCCGCTGGTGGATCCGCCGGTGATCGAGGCGATCGGCAAGCTGGTCGCGCAGCGGGCGAAGCGGGTGCCGCTGCAGCACCTGACCGGGTGGGCCGGGTTCGCCGGTATCACGCTGGACGTCGGACCTGGCGTGTTCATCCCGCGTCCGGAGACCGAGCTGCTGGTCGAGTGGGGGCTGCGGCACATCCACGGCCGCGAGTACCCGGTGGTGGTCGACCTGTGCACCGGTTCGGGTGCGCTGGCGCTGGCGATCGCGCACGAGCGGCCGGACGCCGTGGTCTACGCGGTCGACGTCGACTCGAACGCGCTGGCCTGGGCCCGGCACAACGCGGAGAAGCAGGCCGCGGCCGGTGACACGCCGATCCGGCTGTACTCCGGCGACGTCGGCGACACGACGATCTTCGCCGAGCTGGACGGCCTGGTGGACCTGGTGGTGTGCAATCCGCCGTACGTCCCGCCGGGTGGTGACCTGCCCCCCGAGGTCGTCGACTTCGACCCGCCCCAGGCCGTCTTCGCCCATGACGGCGGCTTGGCGGTGGTCCGTCAGGCCGTCGCGACCGCCTGCCGCCTGCTCAAGCGCGGCGGGGGAGTGGCCATCGAGCACGACGACACGCACGGCTCGGCCGCCCCGGCCCTGGTCGCGGGCCGCAAGGTGCTCACCGACGTGCGGGACCACCGCGACCTCGCCGGCCGCCCCCGCTTCGTCACCGCCCTGCGTGCCTGAGAGACGCGCACCACGACCCTCGGACGAAGGCATCACACACGCGGGAATAGTCTTCACCCCATGAGCGCGGTGTACGACTGCAGCCGTCCGGAGTCGCGGGCGGAAGGGCTGGCGGCGGCGGCGAGCGCGGTGCGTTCGGGGCGCCTGGTCGTGCTGCCCACGGACACGGTGTACGGCATCGGCGCGGACGCGTTCGACTCGAACGCCGTGCGCGCCCTGCTGCGGGCGAAGAACCGCGGCCCCGACATGCCCGTCGGCGTCCTGGTCGGCTCCTGGTCCACAATAGACGGTCTGGTGCTCGGGGTTCCGCCGCAGGCGCGGGCCCTGATCGAGGCGTTCTGGCCCGGTGATCTGTCCATTGTGCTCCCGCACGCGCCCAGCCTGCGCTGGGACCTGGGCACCACGCGCGGCACGGTCATGCTGCGGATGCCGCTGCACCCGGTCGCGCTGGAGCTGCTGCGCGAGGTCGGCCCGATGGCCGTCTCCAGCGCCAACGTCTCCGGCCAGCCGCCCGCGTCCAACGCGCAGGAAGCGCAGGACCAGCTCGGCGAGTCCGTCTCGGTCTACCTCGACGGCGGGCCCAGCGGCGAGCCGGTGCCCTCGTCCATCATCGATCTGACCGGCGACGAGCCCGTGCTGCTGCGCGCGGGCGCGGTCACAGCCGAAGCGGTGAGCGAGGTTCTCGGCGCGCCGGTGAAGACCCCGTCCTGATGACCCCCGTCACGACAGCCGGGCTCCCGATCCGGGAGTACATCCTCGTCGGCCTCATCGCCGCGACCCTGACGTTCCTGCTCACCGGCGTCATCCGCCGCCTGGCCATCCGCCTCGGCGCGATCGCCAACCCGCGTGCCCGCGACGTGCACGTCATCCCGATCCCGCGCATGGGCGGTGTCGGCATGTACCTGGGCGTCGTCGGCGGCATGGCGATGGCCCACCAGCTGCCGGTGCTGCGCCGCGCGTTCGACTTCTCGCTCGACCCGGTCGGTGTGCTGATCGGCGGTGGCGTGATCGTCCTGATCGGCGCACTGGACGACCGGTTCGAGATCGACGCGTGGACCAAGCTCGCCGGGCAGGTCATGTGCGCCGGGATCCTGGTCATCTTCGGCGTCCAGTGGAACGTTTTCTGGGTGCCGTGGGGCGGCAACGGCGACGCGCTCGGCTCGGTCGTCACCCTGGACAACAACCAGGGCGGGCTGCTGATGGTGCTGCTCGTGGTGGTGCTGGTCAACGCCGTCAACTTCGTGGACGGCCTGGACGGTCTCGCCGCCGGGCTCGGGTTCATCGCGGCGGCCGCGACCTGCGCGTTCTCGCTGGGGCTGCTCAACTCGCAGGGCGGGGACGTCGGCGTCTACCCGCCCGCGCTGATCGCCGCCACCCTCGCCGGGGCCTGTCTGGGTTTCCTGCCGCACAACTTCCAGCCCGCGAAGATCTTCATGGGCGACTCCGGCTCGATGATGATCGGGCTGATGCTGGCCGGTGCCACCACCTCGGCGTCCGGGAAGATCAACTACACCCGCTTCGGCGGCTCGGACGCGCTGGCGCTGCTCTCGCCGCTGCTGGTCGTCGTCGCGGTCCTGTTCCTGCCGGTGCTGGACCTGCTGATGGCGGTCATCCGGCGCACGCGGCGCGGGGAGAGCCCGTTCGCCGCGGACAAGATGCACCTGCACCACCGCCTGCTGGAGATCGGTCACTCGCAGCGCCGCGCGGTGCTGCTGATCTACCTGTGGGCGGGCCTGCTCGGCTTCGGTGCGGTCTCGATGACGCTGTTCGACACGACGGCTGTACTCTGGATCGTCGGTGCGGGCCTCGTGCTCGCCGGGATCGTGTCCGTCATTCCGCGCCTGAGGTCGCGGAACCAGGGAGTGTCATGACCGACAAGACCGAGAACCCGCACGCGCAGTCGGTGCTCAAGCTGGCCGACGCGATGCTGCGTTTCGCGCTCTGGCCCGCGCTGGCCACGGTCGTCATCGGGGCGGTCGTCTCCACGGTGCTGGCCGGCGTGCCCGGCCTGCTGGGGTCACTGGTCGGTGGCGTGGTCGCGTTCGCGTCCTCGCTGGTGACGCTGTTCATGATGCGCAAGTCGGCGGCCATGGAGCCGTTCGCCGTGATGGCCGTGGCCATCGGCGGCTACATCCTCAAGGTGCTGGTCCTGTTCGGCGTGATGACCGCACTCAAGGGTGTCGACGCGTTCAACCGCTACTCGCTGGCCTTCACCACGCTGGCCGTGATCCTGGTCTGGGCGGCCGCGGAGTTCCTCGCCTTCCGCAGGACGAAGATCCCCACCATCATCCCCAGCTGATCCGCGCTGGTCGCAGGCGCTTTCCCGCCGTTAGAAGTACGCCCGTACGGTGGCGTTTTACCGGCTGGTATCGTCCGCGAGTGTGGAGGTGGGCCTTCGGCCACGCTCTGCGATGCGGGAACCGACCAGCAATGTGGCGATCGTGACGGATGGCCGCTGAGCACGGTGTGCCGGTTCTGCCGTCGGAGATCGTACCGCCGAAACCCTCAAGTGGCTGACCGTACACGCGGTGTTCACTCAGGGGATCCGCCTCCAACTACCCGAAACGTATCGGGTACGTTAAGTCCAGATCGTGACGATTCCCCCGGCGGAGTGAACGCCGGCCGGGAGAACCGGAAGGAGCCCAGTTGGGCGCGCTGGTTATGGCCGAGGGCGACACCTTCATGCCCCCGGGTGCCGGAGACTTCGAGCTGCCGGCGATTTTCCTCGGCGTGACGAAGCCGATGATCATGGTCGTGCTGTCGGTGATCATCATCGCGGCCTTCTTCATGCTGTCCTCGCGCAAGCTCAAGATCGTGCCGGGCAAGGTGCAGTTCGTCGCCGAGTACGCCTACGACTTCGCGCGCAACGGCATCGCCCGCGAACAGATCGGGTCCAAGGACTTCCGGCCCTTCGTCCCCCTGGTCCTCGCACTGTTCAGCTTCGTGCTGATCAACAACATCTTCGGGATCATCCCGGTCTTCCAGTTCCCGACCTTCTCGCACATCGGTTTCCCACTCGCGCTTTCGCTGCTGGTGGTTTACCCGGTCTACCACTACGTCGGGTTCAAGCGGCACGGTTTCGTCGGCTACCTCAAGCACGCGACCGTGCCGCCGGGCGCTCCCGGCCCGATCTACATCCTGCTGACGCCGATCGAGTTCCTGCAGAAGTTCGTCCTCAACCCGCTCACGCTGGCGGTCCGGGTGTTCGCCGCGATGTTCGCCGGCCACCTGATCCTGCTGGTGTTCACCGTCGCGGGCGAGTTCCTGCTGCTGCACGCGGGTGGCGTGTTCAAGCCGATCTCGGTGGTCTCGTGGGCGTTCGCCATTCTGATGACTTTCGTGGAAGCGCTGATCCAGGTGATCCAGGCCTACGTGTTCGCCGTGCTGTCGGCGAACTACATCGGCCAGGCGCTGGCCTCGGACCACTAGGAAAGAAAACCAACCGCAAGCCCCCGATCCGCGTGGTAGCGGACCGAGTGAAAGGGAAACGCAAGTGAGCAGCATCGTTCTCGCCCAGGCCGCTGAGACCATCAACCTGAACCAGGGCCTGGCGGCCATCGGTTACGGTCTGGGCGCCATCGGCCCGGGTATCGGTGTGGGTCTGATCTGGGCCGCCGTCATCAACGGCACCGCCCGTCAGCCGGAGGCCCAGGGCAAGCTCATGGGTATCGCCTGGACCACCTTCGTGCTGACCGAGGTGCTCGCCCTGATCGGCCTGGTCGTGTACTTCATCGCTTCTGCCTGATCGTCCGCCTGACGCGTTGGGAGACGTTGTGGTGAAGACCCAGATCGTGCTGGCCCAGGAAGCGGCGCCGAACCCGGTGATCCCGCACCTGAGCGAGCTCATCCTCGGCCTGGTGGCCTTCCTGATCCTGCTGTGGCTGCTCAAGAAGTTCGCCGTGCCGCGCTTCGAGAAGATGTACGAAGAGCGCACGGCGGCCATCGAGGGTGGCATCGCCAAGGCGGAGAAGGCGCAGGCCGAGGCCGAAGAGGCGCTCGCGAAGTACCAGGCCCAGCTGAAGGACGCCTACTCCGAGGCCGCCAAGATCCGCGACGACGCCCGCCTCGAGGCGGAGCGGATCAAGGAGGAGCTGCGGGCCGAGGCGCAGGACGAGTCGGCCCGGATCGTCGCGCAGGGCCACGCCGCCCTGCAGGCCGAGAAGGCACAGATCGTCACGGAGCTGCGCAACGAGCTGGGCCGCAACTCGATCGAGCTGGCGAGCCGGATCGTCGGGGAGCACCTCGAGGACGAGGTCCGTCGCCGTGGCACGGTCGACCGGTTCCTCACCGAGCTCGGTTCGAGCGCGGGTAACGGGGCTCGGAAGTAACGCCGATGACTACACAGACGCTGACGCTGCACGCCGCGAGCCGGGAAGCGCTCGCCGCCGCCGAGACCCGGTTGTCCGAGGTCACCGGCGGGGCAGGCGCCGACCCGGCTGCCCTCGGCAACGAGCTGCTGGCCGTGGTCGACCTGCTCGGCAGGGAGATCGGGCTGCGCCGCGCGGTCGCCGACGCCTCGTCCGATCCGGACGCCCGCACGCGGCTGGTCCGCTCGCTGCTGTCCGGCAAGGTGTCCGAGCAGGCCCTGCGCGTGCTCGACGCCGTGGTCGCGGCCCGGTGGTCCAGTCCGCGTGAACTGGTCGACGGACTGGAGTCGCTCGGCCGCAACGCCCTGCTGACCAGCGCGGAGAAGGCCGGGAAGCTGGACTCGGTCGAGGACCAGTTGTTCCGGATCGCCCGTATCGTGGTGAGCAACCCGGAGCTGGAGCAGACGCTGTCCGACCAGACAGCGCCCGGCGAAGCGAAGCGCCGCCTGGTCCGGGACCTGCTGCAGAGCAAGGTTGACGACGTCACCCTCGCGCTGGTCGAGCAGGTCGTCGGCCGGTCGGCGGGCCGCAGCGTCGGGTTCAACCTGGACCAGCTGGTCCAGCTGGCCGCCCAGCGCCGCGAGCGTTCGGTCGCGTACGTCACGAGCGCGAGCGAGCTGTCCGCGGAGCAGCGGGAGCGGCTGGCCGAGCAGCTGCACCGGATCTACGGGCGGCCGATCGGTCTGCACGTCGAGGTCGACCCCCGCCTCGGCGGCGGGCTCGTCGTCCGGGTGGGCGACGAGGTCATCGACGGCAGCACCGCGGGCCGCATCGCCGCGCTGCGCCGGCAGCTGGCGTGACGCCACACAAGACTTTGCACACCTGCAGGAACGAAGCGAGAGCGGGAACGACATGGCGGAGCTGACGATCTCCTCGGACGAGATCCGTAGCGCGATCGAGAACTACGTCTCGAGTTACTCACCGGAAGTGAACCGGGAAGAGGTCGGCGTCGTCGTGGACACCGGCGACGGCGTTGCCCACGTCGAGGGCCTGCCCTCGACCATGGCCAACGAGCTGCTGGAGTTCCCCGGCGGCATCCTCGGCGTGGCCCAGAACCTGGAGCCGCGCCAGATCGGTGTCGTCATCCTCGGTAACTACGAGAACATCGAGGAAGGCCAGGAGGTCAAGCGCACCGGGCAGATCCTGTCGATCCCGGTCGGCGAGGGCTTCCTCGGCCGCGTCATCGACCCGCTCGGCAAGCCGATCGACGGCCTCGGTGACATCTCCTCGGACGAGCGCCGGGCGCTGGAGCTGCAGGCGGCCTCGGTCGTCCAGCGGCAGCCGGTGTCCGAGCCGCTGCAGACCGGTATCACCGCGATCGACGCGATGACCCCGATCGGCCGCGGTCAGCGCCAGCTGATCATCGGCGACCGCAAGACCGGCAAGACCGCGGTCTGCGTCGACACGATCATCAACCAGAAGGCCAACTGGGCGAGCGGCGACCCGTCGAAGCAGGTCCGCTGCATCTACGTGGCGATCGGCCAGAAGGGCTCGACCATCGCGGGTGTCCGCAAGTCCCTCGAGGACGCGGGCGCGCTGGAGTACACGACGATCGTCGCGGCCCCCGCCTCGGACTCGGCCGGCTTCAAGTGGCTGGCGCCCTACACCGGTTCGGCGCTGGGCCAGCACTGGATGTACCAGGGCAAGCACGTTCTGATCGTGTTCGACGACCTGTCGAAGCAGGCCGACGCCTACCGCGCCATCTCGCTGCTGCTGCGCCGCCCGCCGGGCCGCGAGGCGTTCCCCGGCGACGTCTTCTACTTGCACTCGCGGCTGCTCGAGCGGTGCGCGAAGCTGAGCGACGAGCTGGGCGGCGGTTCGCTGACCGGTCTGCCGATCATCGAGACGAAGGCCAACGACATCTCGGCCTACATCCCGACGAACGTCATCTCGATCACCGACGGCCAGTGCTTCTTCCAGTCGGACCTGTTCAACTCGGGTCAGCGCCCCGCGGTCGACGTCACCACCTCGGTCTCCCGCGTCGGTGGTGACGCGCAGATCAAGGCGATGAAGACGGTGTCCGGTTCGCTGCGGATCGACCTGTCCCAGTACCAGGAGCTGCAGGCGTTCGCCGCCTTCGCCTCCGACCTGGACCCGACCTCGCGCGCCCAGCTGGACCGCGGTGCCCGCCTGTACGAGGTGCTCAAGCAGCCGCAGTACTCGCCGGTCCCGGTCGAGCAGCAGGTCCTGACCGTGTGGCTCGGCACCAAGGGCCACTTCGACGACGTGCCGGTGGAGGACGTGGCTCGCTTCAACCACGAGCTGCTCGAGAACATCCGCCACAAGCACGACGACATCCTCGCCGAGATCCGCGACAAGGGTAAGTGGACCGACGAGCTGGCCGAGCGCGTCGCCGCGGCGGCGGCCGAGTTCAAGAAGGGCTTCACCACCTCCTCCGGTGAGCAGCTCGTGAACGAGGCCGAGGCCGACGCGATGGACGCCGACAAGGTCGGGCAGGAGACCGTCAAGGTCAACAAGCCCGCCCCGACGAAGTGACCGGATAGCTGATGGCGCAACTTCGCGAGCTCCGGGCAAAGATCCGGGCGACGAAATCGATCGGCAAGATCACCAAGGCGATGGAGCTGATCGCCACCTCGCGGATCGGCCGTGCCCAGGCACGGGTCGAGGCTTCGCGCCCGTACGCCACGGAGATCACCAAGGTGCTCTCCGCACTGGCGGGCGGGGCCGCGAGCCTCGACGACCCGTTCCTCGTCGAGCGGCCCGACCCCAAGCGGGCGGCCGTTCTGGTGGTGACCAGTGACAAGGGCCTGTGCGGTGGTTACAACACCAACGTGCTGCGAGCCACCGAGGAGCTGCTGTCGCTGCTGCGCTCCGAGGGCAAGGAGCCGCAGGTCTACGTCATCGGCGGCAAGGGCCTGAACTACTACCGGTTCCGCAACCGCGACGTCGTCGACAGCTGGACCGGCTTCTCGGACCAGCCGCACTACGAGAACGCCGCCACGGCGGGGGAGACCCTGACCAAGGCGTTCCTCGCCGGTGCGGACGACGATGCGAACGGTCCCGGCGAGGACGGGATCCTCGGCGTGGACGAGGTGCACATCGTGTACACCGAGTTCCGCTCGATGCTGACCCAGACCCCGGTCGCCAAGCGGATGGCCCCGCTGGAGGTCGAGTACCTGGCCGAGGGCGAGGAGGCGCAGCCCCAGCAGGGCGGCGAGATCACGCCCGCGTACGAGTTCGAGCCCAGCGCCGACCGCCTGCTGTCGGCCCTGCTGCCGAAGTACATCAACACGCGGATCTTTTCGGCCCTGCTGGAGTCGGCCGCTTCCGAGCTGGCCGCCCGCCGCACCGCCATGAAGTCGGCGTCGGACAACGCCAGCGAGCTGGTGGAGACCTACACCCGGCTGGCCAACCAGGCCCGGCAGGCCCAGATCACGCAGGAGATCAGCGAAATCGTCGGTGGGGCCGATGCGCTCGCCGCTGTAGGAAGTGATGAGTAGATGACCACCACTGAAACCCGGACCAAGGGGCGGATCGTCTCCGTTGCGGGTCCCGTCGTCGACGTCGAGTTCCCGCGGGGCGCGGTGCCCGACCTCTACAACGCGCTCAAGGTCGAGATCGAGTTCGCGGAGCTGCGCAAGACCGTGACGCTCGAGGTCGCCCAGCACCTCGGCGACAACCTGGTCCGCACCATTTCGCTGGCCCCGCAGGACGGTCTCGTCCGCGGTGCCGAGGTCACCGACACCGGCGCGCCGATCTCGGTGCCGGTCGGCGACGCGGTCAAGGGCCACGTCTACAACGCCCTCGGTGACTGCCTCGACCAGCCGGGCTACGGCTCGGACCTGGAGCGCTGGAGCATCCACCGCAAGCCGCCCGCGTTCGACCAGCTCGAGGGTCGCACCCAGATGCTGGAGACCGGCCTCAAGGTCATCGACCTGCTCACCCCGTACGTGCAGGGTGGCAAGATCGGCCTGTTCGGTGGTGCCGGCGTCGGCAAGACGGTGCTGATCAAGGAAATGATCACCCGTGTCGCCAAGAACTTCGGTGGCACCTCGGTGTTCGCCGGTGTCGGCGAGCGCACCCGTGAGGGCACCGACCTGTTCCTGGAGATGAGCGAGGACGGCGTCATCAACGACACCGCGCTCGTGTTCGGCCAGATGGACGAGCCGCCGGGCACCCGTATGCGGGTCGCGCTGTCCGCGCTGACGATGGCGGAGTACTTCCGCGACGTGCAGAACCAGGACGTGCTGCTGTTCATCGACAACATCTTCCGGTTCACCCAGGCCGGTTCCGAGGTGTCGACCCTGCTGGGCCGCATGCCTTCGGCCGTGGGTTACCAGCCGACGCTGGCCGACGAGATGGGTGAGCTGCAGGAGCGGATCACCTCGACCAAGGGCCGGTCGATCACCTCGATGCAGGCGATCTACGTGCCCGCGGACGACTACACCGACCCGGCCCCGGCGACGACGTTCGCCCACCTGGACGCCACCACCGAGCTCTCCCGGTCGGTGTTCCAGAAGGGCATCTTCCCGGCGGTCGACCCGCTGGCGTCGACGTCGACGATCCTCGACCCGGCGATCGTCGGTGACGACCACTACCGTGTCGCTTCCGAGGTCATCCGGATCCTGCAGAAGTACAAGGAGCTGCAGGACATCATCGCGATCCTCGGTATGGACGAGCTGTCCGAAGAGGACAAGCTGACCGTGCAGCGGGCGCGCCGGATCGAGCGGTTCCTGTCGCAGAACATGCTGGTCGCGGAGACCTTCACCGGTCAGCCGGGTTCGACCGTGCCGCGGTCGGAGACCGTCGAGGCGTTCGACAAGATCTCGAAGGGCGAGTTCGACCACTACCCGGAGCAGGCGTTCCTGGGCATCGGTGGCCTCGAGGACCTCGAGAAGAAGTACAAGGAACTCACCGGCAAGTGATGTCGGGACCACGGCGGGGTTGGGTGTCCTTTGTGGACTTCCACCCCGCCGTTGTCGTAACCGGTCGCGAACCTATTAGACTGCGCTCACCGGCGCGGGAACGAAGGAGAACCACGTGGCTGAGATGACCGTCGAGCTTGTCGCCGTGGAACGCCGTCTCTGGTCCGGTCAGGCGACGTTCGTGGTCGCCCAGACCACCGAGGGTGAGATCGGCCTGATGCCGGGTCACGAACCGGTACTCGGCCAGCTCGTCGAGGGTGGCGTCGTCAAGGTGACGACCACGGACGGTGAGACCGTCCGCGCGGCCGTCCATGGCGGCTTCCTGTCCGTGACCGCCGAGCGGATCAGCATCCTGGCCGAGACGGCCGAGCTGGCCGACGAGATCGACGTCGAGGCCGCCCGGTCCGCGCTCGGCGGTGACGACGAGGCCGAGCGTGCCAGGGCCGCGGCCCAGCTGCGCGCGGCCGGTCAGTCGGTCTGATTCGGCGTCGAGCGGGAGCCGGCCGTGGAAATCGCCCTCGTTGTCCTGGTCGTCCTGCTCGGTCTTGCCGTCATCGCGGTCTGGTACGGCCTGCGGTGGGTCCGGATGCGCCGCAACGGTGGCGTGAGCGTCGCGCTGCGGTGGGATCCGGACAATGCCCGTGCGGGATGGCATCTCGGCATGGGCAGATACGAGGGTGAGGTGTTCGCCTGGTACCGGGTGTGGAGCCTGCGCAACCGCGCCGACCGGGTTTTCGAACGCGAGACGCTGATGATCGCCGACCGTCGCGATCCGATCGGCACCGAGGCTTACGCGGTGCCCTCGGACGCGACGGTTCTGCGTTGCGAGTCCGCCGAACGGGAGCCCATCGAGATCGCGATGGGCCCGGACGCCCTGACCGGCTTCCTGTCGTGGCTGGAGTCCGCCCCGCCCGGGCGCCAGGTGCCACGCGCTTCCTGACCCTGGGGCGCGCCTTCCGAGGTGCGCCTTTTCGTCGGCGCATCTTGATGCGTGCTCCTGATGCTATGATGCTTGGATGAGGACCACGGTCAATATCGAAGACGCGCTGCTGCGTGACGCGAAAGGTCTCGCGGCCCGCACCGGCAGGTCGCTGGGCTCGGTGGTCGAGGACGCGTTGCGGGTGCTGCTGGCCGAGCACGAGAAGGCGCAGCGGGCGGCGCCGGAGTTCGCGTTGCCCACGGACGGCTCGGGCGGACTGCGCCCCGGGGTGGACCTGGCGGACAAGGACGCGGTCGCTGCCCTGCTGGAGGACGAGCACGCCTGGGCCGATGCTGCTCGTTGACGTCAACGTGCTGGTCCAGGCGTTCCGGGCCGATCTTCCCCGGCACGATGAGTTCCGTGCCTGGCTGGAGTCGCGCCTCGTGGGTGCCGAGCCGGTCGCGATCAGTGAGCTGGTGCTGTCCGGGGTCGTCCGGCTGGTGACCAACCACCGAGTCTTCCGGGAGCCGAGTTCGCCCGAGAAGGCTTTCGGGTTCTGCGAGGCGGTCCGTCAGGCCCCGGCTGCGATCGCGGCTCGCCCGGGGCCGCGGCACTGGGACATCTTCGCCGGTCTGTGCCGCTCCGTGGGTGCACGGGCGAACCTCGTCCCGGACGCCTACCACGCCGCATTGGCCATCGAACTGGGCGCGACGTGGGTCAGCGACGACCTCGACTTCGCGAAGTTCCCCGGGCTGCGCTGGGCTCGGCCACTCGCCGAGCAGGTGGATACCGGGTCGGAATGAGGAACCGCCGCCCGGCAACGCGGGCAGGGGACCGACCTACCCGGACCTCCCCCGTTCCCAGCTCTCAGGCCTCCGCGCCGCCGGGCTGCCACAGCACGTCGCCGTCCGGGTTGGCCAGCCGGGCCAGGATGAAGAGCAGATCGGAGAGCCGGTTGAGGTACTTGACCGCCAGCGCGTTCGTGCGGTCCGGGTCCGCCTCGACCAGTGCCCAGCCTGCTCGTTCGGCGCGGCGGCTCACCGTGCGGGCCTGGTGCAGGAACGCGGCGCCGGGCGTGCCGCCGGGCAGGATGAACGACGTCAGCTTCGGCAGGCGCTCGTTGAACTCGTCGCACCAGCCTTCGAGCCGTTCGATGTAGGGCTCGGTGATGCGCAACGGAGGGAATTCGGGGTCGGGCACCACCGGAGCGCACAGGTCGGCGCCCACGTCGAACAAATCGTTCTGGACGCGGCGCAGCACCACCGCGATCTCCTCGGTCAGCCCGCCCATCGCGACGGCCAGCCCGACCACCGAGTTCGTCTCGTCGACGTCGGCGTAGGCGGCCAGCCGCGGGTCGGTCTTCGGCACCCGTGAGCCGTCCCCGAGCGCGGTCGTGCCGTTGTCGCCGACCCTGGTGTACACGCGGTTGATCCGTACGGGCATGCCCCGAACTCTACGACTGTTCGAACATCCGCATCGACTCCGGCGTTTCGAAACACACCGCCGGATCGACGCGCGCCCGCAGATCCCGCACCAGCGTCCGCCCGCCGCGCCAGTCGCCGGGCCGGACGGTGATCGCCCCGCCGTGCCCGCCGAACAGGTGCAGGATCGGCAGCCGGCCGTCGGTGTGCTCGATGCCGACGCCGGCGAGGTCGTCGAACCGGACGACCGCGGCGGGGGAGCCGTTCTGACCGAAGTAGGTGGACAAGCCGTCGTCGCCGACGACGAGCCGGTGCGCCCGCGGCGACGTCGACCCGACCAGCGCGCGCTTGACCTCACGCCCCGGCGGCGCGGGCAGCGGGCTGCCGGGCAGTTCCGGCAGGTCACGGGGCACATGCCGCTCCGGGGCGCACAGCACCAGCCGCCCGGCCAGGTCGCGTGCGGCCGCGGCGACCACCGCCGGATCGAGCCCGGCCAGCACCCGCCGCTGGTGCGCGGCGGCCGACGGCCAGCCGGTCAGCTCGCTCATCGCCGCGTCGAACGCCCGGTACTGCGCGAACTCCCGCTCCGCGACCTCCTCGGCGAGCCCGGCGCGGTCGGCTGCCAGCTCCTCACGGGTCGGCCCGCCACGGCCCAGCTCGGCCAGCTCCGCCCGGATCGCCTCGACGACCCGTCCGGCGTGCTTGTCCGGCACGTCGGTGCCGAATCCGAGGACGGCCCGTCGCGCATCGACGATCTGGTGGTCGAAGGCGACGTCGTAGACCAGACCTTCCAGATGCCGCAGCCGGTCGGTGAGCCGGTGGATGAGGACGCCTGCCGCGCACGCCATCTCCGCGGTCCATTCCACCAGCGCGCAGCCGACCACGCCGTTGGGGATGACCGCGTGCGCCGGGGTGGGCAGATCGAACGGCTCGGCGGCCACCGGCTGCCGGGGCGGGCCGTCCGGCAGGGGCAGCCGCAGCCCGGCCGGGGGCGGGCCGGACAGCACGAGGGCGGCGTTGCGGCGGTGGAACCAGCGCGCGCCCCACGCGTGCACCTGGGCCGGGCCGGCGTTGACGGCGGCGAGTTGGACGTTGCCGGTCAGGCCGAACGCGCGGTTGCCGAACCAGAGCGCGGAGGGCAGCCACGCGGTCACGCCAGGGCCCTGGCTGCCGCGTTCCTCGGCCAGCAGCACGCCGCGTTCCAGCTTGAGCGGCCCGGTGTCCAGGTGGGCCAGCGAGTCGCACACGCGGCGCAGGTGCTCGGCGACGGCCTCCGGGGTGCTGGTGACGTCGAAGCTCGTGTGGAGAACCTCGGTGGTGGCGTTGTTCTCGTACCGGCTGGTGCGCACGCCCCGCATCGCGAGGTGTTCGACGAGGTGCGTGATCCCGGTCTCCAGGAACGTCTCGCGGGCGAGTCCCACGCCGAACAGCAGGCTCGCGGTCAGCCTGCCGGGCTGGTCGGTCCAGAACACCGGGACGCCGTCGATCTCCGTCCGGTGCACCTCGGGCAGCGAGGGAGACGCCGGTGGAGTCAACATTTCGCTCAAGGTTCCCCCAGTCGAGTGGGACACACGGGCGCGTAATCGCCGCGAGAGCGCACAGTGTTTCACACGATAGTGCGAACTCCGTCGCCCTCTGTTATGTCCCGCCCCTCCGTTCGGGTGCCTGAACCGGCAGGCATGATGGCGCTCATGAGCGAGCACTTCGACGTGCACGGTGGTGCGCGGCTGGTGGGCGAGGTCGAGGTCGTCGGCGCCAAGAACAGTGTCCTGAAGCTGATGGCCGCCGCCCTGCTCGCCGAGGGCACCACCACCATCACCAACTGCCCGCAGATCCTCGACGTCCCGCTGATGGCGGACGTGCTGCGCAGTGTCGGGTGCGAGGTCGTGCTGGACGGCGACACCGCGAAGATCACCACCCCGTCCGAGCTGTCCCACCGCGCCGACTCGCCCGCGATGGGCAAGCTGCGCGCGTCGGTCTGCGTGCTCGGGCCGCTGGTCGGGCGGCTCAAGCGGGCCGTCGTCGCGCTGCCGGGCGGTGACGCGATCGGGTCGCGGCCGCTGGACATGCACCAGAACGGGCTGCGCGCGCTGGGCGCGACGAGCACGATCGAGCACGGCTGCGTCGTCGCCAAGGCCGACGAGCTCAAGGGCGCGCAGATCTGGCTGGACTTCCCGAGCGTCGGCGCGACCGAGAACATCCTGATGGCCGCGGTGCTGGCGCACGGCACGACGGTGATCGACAACGCCGCGCGCGAGCCGGAGATCGTCGACATCTGCGTGATGCTGAACCAGATGGGCGCCCAGATCGAGGGCGCGGGCACGTCGACGCTGACCGTGCACGGCGTGCCCGAGCTGCACCCGACCGAGCACCGCGTCATCGGTGACCGGATCGTGGGTGCGACCTGGGCCTTCGCGGCGGCGATGACGCGGGGCGACCTGACCGTCAAGGGCGTCAACCCGCACCACCTGGACCTGGTGCTGGAGAAGCTGCGCACCGCGGGCGCCGAGGTGACCACGTTCGACGAGAGCGGTTTCCGGGTCGTGCAGAACGACCAGCCGAAGGCCGTCGACTTCGTGACGCTGCCCTACCCGGGGTTCGCCACCGACCTGCAGCCATTCGCCGTCGCGCTGTCCGCGGTGTCCGAGGGCACCTCGATGATCACGGAGAACGTGTACGAGGCGCGGTTCCGGTTCATCGAGGAGATGGTCCGCCTGGGCGCCGACGCCCGTACCGACGGCCACCACGCGGTCGTCCGCGGGGTCGGCAGGCTGTCCAGCGCGCCGGTCTGGGCGTCCGACATCCGGGCCGGCGCGGGCCTGGTGCTGGCCGGCCTGTGCGCCGACGGCGTCACCGAGATCTGGGACGTCTTCCACATCGACCGCGGGTACCCGTACTTCGTCGAGAACCTGAACCGGCTGGGCGCGCGGGTGGAACGGGTCGTGGGCGCGGCGGAGCGCTGCTGAGCTTTCCCGGGTTCACCGAGGTCAAGGAACCTGTCGTTCGTGCTGGCCGAGGTGTGCCGCCCGGACGTGCCGCTGTTCAACCGGAGGCCGGACCCGGTGGTCTACGACGCGGCGCTGGACGGGGACGCCGTGCTCCGTTTGGAGCACTGCCTGCTGGTGGTCGAGGTGATGTCACCCGGCTCGATGACCGCGGACCGGATCGACAAACCCGGCGAGTACGCGGACGCGCGCATCCCGCACTTCTGGCGCATCGAGAACGTCAACGACGACCCACGGCTGATCCAGTTGTTCCGCTACCGCCTGGACCCGGAGGCGCGCGCCTACCGGTCGGCGGGGGCGGACACGGGCAAGGTGACGATCAGCGAGCCGATCGAGGTGACGTTCGACCTTGCCGAACTGCTCTGATCCGCGCCGCGGCAGAGCGCGTCCTTACTTCCCGGCGTTCCCCGAGGTCACGTAACCTGCAAGCAGGAACTCTCACGGTTGGGGGTCGGATGACCGCGTTGCCCGAGTGGATGGTGCTCCCGCCCGACGGCTTGACGGCGGCGGACTACGAAGCCCTTCCGGAAGAAGTGTGCCGCAGTCTGGAAATCGTCGACGGAGCCATTGTAGTGAACCCGGCCCCGCGTAGGGCGCACCAGATCTTCGCTCGTCGCCTCGCCAACGCGCTCGAGGACGCCGCGCCGGAGGAATGGGAGGTCGCGACCGACGTCGACCTTCGGCTGCGGGATGTGCCGCTCCTCAACCGCAGGCCGGACCTCGTCGTCTACGACGCATCTCTGGACGAGGACGCCGTGCTGCGGCCGGAGCACTGCGTCCTGGTCGTCGAGGTGATGTCGCCGGGGTCGATCACCGCGGACCAGACCGACAAGCCTGCCGAGTACGCACATGCCCGGATCCCGCACTTCTGGCGGGTGGAGGGCTTGGACCGTGGCGCCATCTCGCTGTTCCGCTACCGCCTCGACCCCACCACCGGCCTCTACGCGACTGACGGAGTGAACACCGGCAAGGTGACCGTCGCCGAGCCGTTCGCAGCCGGTATCGACCTCGCCGAGCTGCTCTGACTCACTCCACCGCCAGCCCGATCCCGAAGCCGACCAGCGCCGTGCCGGTCACGGCGTCCATCGTGCGGCGCACGCGGCGGCGGTTGAGCCAGGTCTTCGCCCAGCGGATCAGGAACAGCAGCGTCAGCTGCCACACCGTGCCCACCACCAGCACGGTGTAGGCCAGCAGCAGGGCCTCGCCGACACCGGTGGTCGCCGGGTCGAGGAACTGGGGCAGGACGGACAGGTAGAAGGCGATCACCTTCGGGTTGGTGATGTTGGACAGGAACCCTTCGCGGAACCGGCGGAAGTCGCCCGCCCGGTGCCGGTCCAGTGCGTCGAGCGCCTCGTAGTCGCCGCGTCGCGCGCCGCGCAGTGCCTGGAACCCCAGCCAGCACAGGTAGGCGACACCCGCCCAGCGCACGGTCTCGAACAGCGGCCGCACCTGCACGATCACGGTCCCCAGCCCGAGACCGACCGCGGTGGCCTGCACGAGGTTGCCCAGCGCGATGCCGGAGCAGGTGAACAGCCCCCCGCGCGCCCCACCGGACAGGGCGTTCTTGAGCACCACCATCGTGTCCGGCCCCGGCACCACCGCGATCAGCAGGGCAAAGACCAGATAGCTCACGTACAGGCTCCACGTCACACCCACGAGGCTAACTCGCGGCCCAGAATGAGTCAGGCGCCCAGTGACGTGCGTCCTTGTGGTGCTGCACAACAAGTTACCGCCGAGTACGCTCGGCATGTCGTCATCAGGAGGTGCACCGATGCCCTACCCCACGGATCGCGAACGGGACCGGCCCTGGGTGATGCGCACGTACGCGGGGCATTCGTCGGCCGCGGCGTCCAACGAGCTGTACCGCCGAAACCTCGCCAAGGGCCAGACCGGCCTTTCGGTCGCCTTCGATCTGCCCACCCAGACCGGCTACGACCCGGACCACCCGCTGTCCAAGGGTGAGGTCGGCAAGGTCGGCGTGCCCGTCTCGCACATCGGCGACATGCGCCGCCTCTTCGACGGCATCCCGCTGGCCGAGGCCAACACCTCGATGACGATCAACGCGCCGGCCATGTGGCTGCTCGCGCTCTACGTCACCGTCGCGCGGGAGCAGGCCGACGCCGAGGGCCGCGACCGCGACGAGGTGCTCGCCAAGCTCACCGGCACCACCCAGAACGACATCATCAAGGAGTACCTCTCCCGCGGGACCTACATCTTCCCGCCCGCGCCGAGTCTGCGGCTGATCACGGATGTGATCGCGTGGACGGTGCACCACATCCCGAAGTGGAACCCGATCAACATCTGCAGCTATCACCTGCAGGAGGCGGGCGCGACGCCGACGCAGGAGGTCGCCTACGCGTTGTCCACCGCCATCGCGGTGCTCGACGCGGTCCGGGACTCCGGTCAGGTCGAGCCCGCGGACATGGCGAAGGTCGTCGGCCGGATCTCGTTCTTCGTCAACGCCGGTGTGCGGTTCGTCGAAGAAATGTGCAAGATGCGGGCGTTCGGTCGTCTCTGGGACGAGATCACGCGGGAACGCTACGGCGTCGAGGACCCGAAGGCGCGTCGCCTGCGTTACGGCGTGCAGGTCAACTCGCTGGGGCTGACCGAGGCGCAGCCGGAGAACAACGCCCAGCGGATCGTGCTGGAGATGCTCGGCGTGGCCCTCTCGCGCGACGCCCGTGCGCGCGCGATCCAGCTGCCTGCCTGGAACGAGGCACTGGGCCTGCCGCGGCCGTGGGACCAGCAGTGGGCGCTGCGCATGCAGCAGGTGCTCGCCTACGAGACGGACCTGCTGGAATACGAGGACATCTTCGCCGGATCGCACGTCATCGAGTCCAAAGTGGACGAGATTGTGACCGGTGCGCGCGCGGAGATCGAGCAGGTGCAGGACTTCGGCGGTGCCGTGGCCGCGGTGGAAAGCGGTTACATGAAGTCGCAGCTGGTTGCGTCGCTGGCCGACTACCGGCGCGACATGGAGTCCGGCGGACGGGTCATCGTCGGGGTCAACAAGTTCGACACCACCGAGCCCAGCCCGTTGCAGGCCGAGGGCGCCAAGGCGATCGAAACCGTCGACCCGGCGGTGGAGAAGCAGGCGATCAGCGCGCTCGAAGAATGGCGGTCCCGTCGCGACCAGAAAGCCGTCGACGAGTCGCTGGCGCGGCTGCGTGAGGCGGCGAAGACGTCGGAGAACTTGTTCGAGGCGACACTGGCTTGCGTGACCGCGGGCGTGACCACCGGCGAGTGGGCGGGCGCGCTGCGCGAGGCGTTCGGCGAGTACCGGGCGCCGACGGGCGTGTCCGCGGCAGCCATGTCCGGCGACGCCCGCGAGTTGTCCCGCGTGCGCGACCGCGTGCGGTCCACCGGTGAGGAACTGGGCGAACGGTTGCGCATCCTGGTCGGCAAACCGGGGCTGGACGGGCATTCCAACGGCGCCGAACAGGTCGCGGTCCGCGCGCGGGACGTCGGGTTCGAGGTCGTCTACCAGGGCATCCGGCTGACACCGGAACAGATCGTCGCGGCCGCGGTGCAGGAGGGCGTGCACGTCGTCGGTCTGTCGGTGCTTTCCGGTTCACACCTGGAGGTCGTGCCGCAGGTGGTCGACGGGCTGCGAGCGGCGGGAGCCGGTGACATCCCGGTGATCGTCGGCGGCATCATTCCGCCCGACGACGCCCGGTTACTCACCGAACGCGGCATCGCTCGCGTGTTCACCCCGAAGGACTACGAACTCACGGAAATCATGGACGAGATCGTCTCGGTGGTGCGGGAGCGTCACGAGTTGTCGCAGGACTGAGCCAGTTCTGTCACTTTCCGTATTCACTGTCCACACAGAAGGTCGATCTCTTTCCCATAACAGCGAGTGGTGATCTCGTCGCATCTTCGGGTGAACCGCCTACGTTCGGTTAACCACCTGAACCGAACAAGGGGTGCGAAGATGACGCACGGACAATGGACGCGACGGGACTTCTTCCGGACGTCGGCGGTCGTGGGCGCCGCGGCGGTGGCGGGACCAGCCTTGCTGGCAGCCTGCCAGAGCACGGAAAGCGGGGACACCCTCGAAGCGGCGCGCAGTGCCAAGACGATCAAGATCGGCATCGCCAACGAGTCTCCGTACGGGTTCGCGGACGCGTCCGGCACCACCACCGGTGAGGCGCCCGAGGTGGCTCGCGCGGTGTTCAAGGGTCTGGGGATCGACACGGTGCAGGCGAGCGTGGTCCCGTTCGACCAGCTCATCCCGGCCCTCAACGCCAAGCAGTTCGATGTGGTGGCCGCGGGCATGAACATCACCTCCGCCCGCTGCAACGCCGCGCTGTTCTCCGACCCCGACTACTCGGCGCTGACCGCGTTGCTGGTGCCCGCGGGGAACCCGCAGGGCATCAACACGCTCGCCGACGTCGCCGCCAAGAAGGTCAAGGTCGCCGTGCTCTCCGCCGCCGTGGAGAAGGGTTTCGCCACCTCCGCCGGTGTCGCCGAGGACCAGATCGAGACGCTGGACACGCAGGACAACCTGCTGCGGTCGGTGACGGCCGGGCGCGTGTACTGCGCCGCGCTGACCGACATCTCGTTGAAGTGGCTGGTGAAGCAGAACCCGAACTCCGGTGTCGAGGTGACCCCCGGCTTCCAGCCGATGGAGAACGGCCAGCTGGTGGAGACCGCGGGCGGATTCGTGTTCCGCAAGGACGACACGTCCCTGCGGGACGCCTTCAACCAGCAGTTGAAGACGTTGCACGACAACGGGGAGTGGCTGCGGATCGCGTCTCCGTTCGGGTTCGACCAGAGCAACCTGCCGAAGGCCGACCTGACGACCGACAAGCTCTGCGCGGCCTGACGACAGGTTCCGGGGGCGCGTCGTGTCCGACTCGACATCCAACATCATCTCGACCATCCTCAGTGGACTCGGAACCACGGTGTACGCGACGGTCGGCGGTATCGCGCTGACCATCGCGCTGTCCTTCATCGCCGGGCTCGCGATGCTGTCGCGGTCCCGGACGGTGCGGTTCATCAGCCGGATCTACGTCGAAGGCTTCCGCGGGACGTCCGAAGTGGTCCAGCTGTTCTGGATCTTCTTCGTCCTGCCCGCGCTGGTGGGGTTCAAGCTGGTCCCGCTGTTCGCCGGCATCATCGTGCTGGGCCTGAACCACGGCGCCTACGGCGCGGAGATCGTGCGTGGCGCGGTGCAGTCCGTGCCGCGTGCGCAACGGGAAGGTGCGCTGGCGCTGTCGTTCAGCCCCGCGCAGCGCATGTTCCGCGTGATCCTGCCGCAGGCGGTGGTGGAAATGCTGCCGTCGTTCAACAACCTCTTCATCCAGTTGATGAAGAGCACCGCGTTGCTGTACTTCATCTCGGCCGGGGAGATCACCGAAAAGGGCGAGCTGCTGCGACCGGTGTACGGCAGCCAGCTGGTGCTGATCTACGGCGTCGAGCTGGTGTGTTACCTGCTGATCGCGCTGGTGATCACGTTCGGCATGCGGTTGCTGGAACGTGTGCTGGCCAGGCGGCTCGGGCGTGAGGTGCCGAAGCGGCAGAGCGCGTGGGCGCGGGCGGGGGCGAACGCCTGATGGAGTGGAGCTGGGAGTACTTCTGGGATTCCGTCCCGCTGCTGCTGGAGGGTCTGCTCGTCACCGTCGAGCTGACGGTGCTCGGCTCGTTGCTGGCCTACGTGCTGGGCTTGGTGTTCGCCTTGGTGCGGCGGGCGCGGATTCCGGTCGTGAGCCAGTTGATGTACCTGTTCATCGAGTTGGTGCGCAGCACGCCCCTGCTCATCCAGGTGTTCGTCATCTTCTACCTGCTGTGGCCGGCGCTGGATATCCGGCCATCGGCGTTCCTGACCGGCGTGATCGCCCTCGGGATCCATTACGGAACCTATACCGCCGAGGTGTACCGAGCGGGTATCGAGGCGATCCCGAAGGGACAGTGGGAGGCCGCGACGGCGCTGAGCATACCGCGTTCGCGGGTGTGGACGGGCATCATCCTGCCGCAGGCGGTGCCCCGGGTGACGCCCGCGCTGGGCAACTACATGATCTCGATGTTCAAAGAAACTCCGTTGCTGATCAGCATCGGCATCTTCGAGGTGCTGAACCAGGCCAAGGAACAGGGTGCGGAGACGTTCCAGGTGCTTGAGCCCTACACCCTGGCGGGCATCCTGTTCCTGCTGATCAGTTTCCCGTCGTCGATCCTGGTACGAAGGTTGGAACGCCGTGTCGGACAGCTCTGAGATGATCAGGTTCGAGGGGGTCGTCAAGAAGTTCGGCGACCACGTCGTGTTGCGGGAGCTGGACTTCAGCGTCAAGCCGGGCGAGTTCGTCACGCTGATCGGCCCGAGCGGTTCGGGCAAGACGACGATCCTGCGGCTGCTGATGACGCTGGAGCAGGTGAACGCGGGCCGGATCTACGTGGACGGCGAATGCCTGTCGCATGTGGACCGTGGCGGGAAGATGGCGCCCGCGAACGAGAAGCACCAGCGGCGCATGCGCAAGCGGATCGGCATGGTGTTCCAGCAGTTCAACCTGTTCCCGAACATGAAGGTGCTGCAGAACATCACCGAGGCCCCGATCCGCGCGCTGGGCCTGCCCCGCGCCGAGGCCGAAGAGCGGGGCCGTGAGCTGCTGGACATGGTCGGGCTGGGCGAGAAGGCGGACGCCCACCCGTCCCAGCTCTCCGGCGGGCAGCAGCAACGGGTCGCGATCGCCCGCGCACTCGCGATGCGGCCCGAGGTGCTGCTCCTGGACGAGGTCACCTCCGCACTGGACCCGGAACTGGTGGCCGGCGTCTTGAAGGTGCTCAAGGAGATCGCCGCCACCACGGACATCACGTTCCTCTGCGTCACACACGAAATGCAGTTCGCCAGGGACGTCTCCGATCGCGTCCTGATGTTCGACCAGGGTCAGATCATCGAGGACGCGGCGCCGGAGAAGCTCTTCACCGACCCGGACCACCAACGGACACGGGAGTTCCTGCAGGCGGTACTGGACCGGGGCTGAGGCGCCGGCGAGCGGCACTGCCCCAAAACGAGACGGGATGACCACCCAGCGACCACCTCGCCAAGGTGAGCCGGACTGCAAAACCCCTGGTCATCCCGGAGCCAGCCCGTCCGGCGAGGACTCTTTTGATCTTTGAACCCGCGCTTCGCACGGCGAAAAGACAGGCGCTGCGCGCAAAAGAACCCTGGCCTGGGTTGTCCCCCCGAGCCGTGAGTGTCTAACGGTCGAGACACCGCGTCAAGCCGGGAAAGCGTGGCTTGACCCGGTGTCTCGACCGTTAGGGCGGCTTTGTATCGGGGGCGGGGAGGGTGTGGGTGAGGTGGTGGTTCCGTTGTGCGTCAGGCTGCCGGTTTAGGGCGTGGGTGCCGGTGCCGGGGTGCGGGGTCCGCTGAGTGGGACTCGCGCGCGGGAAGGGAGGACTCGCGGGTGGGTTGACCGGGTGCGTCTCTCTGGGCATACTCCTGTTCGTCAGACGTGCAGCTGTACGTCAGGCGTACACAAGGGAGACGAAGATGTCGGCCGGATCGTTCTTGCGCACCGCCTTCACCACGAAGCTCTACGTGACCGTCCTGGTGGCGATCGTCCTGGGAGCGGCACTGGGGTTCGTCGCGCCCGGGGTGGGCGCGGCGCTGCAACCCGTGGGCACCGGGTTCATCGAGCTCATCCAGATGCTCATCGCTCCGGTGGTGTTCTGCACGATCGTCACCGGCATCGCGTCGGCCGGTGAACTGACCAGTGTGGGGCGCATCGGCGTGAAGGCGCTGGTGTACTTCGAGGTCCTGACCACGATCGCGCTGATCGTGGGGCTCATCGTGATGGACGTGTTCAACCCGGGCGGCGGCATCCACGCCGACCCGTCCACGCTGCACCTGTCCGGCAGTGCCCAGGAGTACGCGCAGACCGGCGAAACCCAGCACTGGTACGACTTCCTGATCAACATCATTCCCGACACCGTGGTCAGCGCGTTCACCGGTGGCAACGTCCTTCAGGTGCTGCTGGTGTCGATCCTGTTCGCCGTCGCGGTCAAGGCGCTGGGCGAACGGGGCGCGCCCGTCATCCGCGGCATCGAGCGGATCGGTGAAGTGGTGTTCGGGATCGTCAAGCTCATCATGTACCTGGCGCCCGTCGGGGCGTTCGCGGCGATGGCCTACACCACCGGGAAGTTCGGCGCGTCCACGTTGGCCAGCCTCGGCGGTGTCGTGCTGCTGTTCTGGGGGACCGGGATCGCGTTCTGCCTGCTGGTGTTCGGGGCGGTGGCCCGCCTCTGCGGCATCCGCATCCTCAAACTTTACCGTTACTTCAAGGACGAGCTGCTGATCACGCTGGGCACGGCGAACTACGAAGTCGTGATGCCGCAGCTGATGCGCAAGCTGGAACACCTCGGTTGTCCGAAGAGGATCGTCGGACTCGTGGTGCCGTCGGGGTATGCCTTCAACGGCGACGGCGTGTGCCTCTACCTCGGTTTCGCCTCGCTCTACATCGCCGAGGCGTTCGACGTGAACCTGACCATCTGGCAGCAGGTCGGCCTGCTCGCCGTCTTCATGATCACTTCGAAGGGCAGCGCGGGCGTGGCGGGCGCCGGGTTCGTCATCCTCGCCGCGACCCTGTCCACCACGGGCGTCGTCCCGGTCGCCGGGATCATGCTGGTCCTGGGCATCGACCGGTTCCTCTCCACCATGCGCGGACTGGTCAGTCTGTGCGGCCAGATGCTGGGCAGCATCGTCGTCAGCCGCTGGGAGGGCGTCTTCGACCGCGACCGCGCGCGACGGGTCCTCAACGGTCAGGGACCGATCGCCGAACCTGTTGCAGTGCACTAGAAGGGAAACACATGGCAAGGCTGGAGTACGTGGACTCGGGCAGCGAGATCGCCGACCGGATCCGCGCGCGCCGCGGGGGGCGCCTGAGGCCGCTGGACGGCATGCTGTTGCACAGCCCGCCGTTCGCCGACGGCTGGAACAGCCTGCTGGGCGCCATCCGCGGACAGGGCGAGCTATCCGGTGACCTGCGTGAACTGGCGGTGCTGCGCGTCGCCGAGCTGAACGGTGCCGAGTACGAATGGGCGGCTCACGAACCGGTCGCCAAGGAGGAGGGCATGACGGTCGAGCAGATCGCGGCCCTGCGCGACGGCGGCGACCGCGGCGTGCTGACCGAGCGGCAGCGCGTCGTCCTCGACTACACCGATGCGATGACCGGGCAGGTCACCGTTCCGGACGAGCTGTTCGCGGCGCTGCACGAGCACCTCGACCCGCGCGAGATCGTGGAGCTGACCGTCACCGTCGCCGCCTACAACATGGTGTCGCGGTTCCTCGTCGCACTGGAAGTCGGATCGTGACCGGGCGGCTCGACGGCAAGGTCGCGATCGTCACCGGCGCGGGCAGCGTCGGCCCCGGATGGGGCAACGGCAGGGCCGCCGCCGTGCTGTTCGCCCGCGAAGGCGCGAAGATCTTCGCCGTGGACCTGAAAGAGGAGGCACTGGCGGAAACCGTCCGGACCGTCGAGTCCGAGGGCGGCACGATCCGCACCCACCTGTGCGACGTGACCGACAGCGCGGCGGTGACGACGATGGTCGAGGCGTGCCGGACCGGGTTCGGGCGTGTGGACGTGCTGGTCAACAACGTCGGCGGCTCGCGCAAGGGCGGGCCCGTGGAACTGGCTGAACAGGACTGGCACAGTCAGCTGGACTACAACCTGACCAGCGTGTTCCTCACCTGCAAACACGTCATCCCGGTGATGAAGGCCCAGGGTGGGGGCGCGATCGTCAACACCGCTTCCACGTCCGGCACCCGCTGGACCGGCTCCGCCCAGGCCGGATACGCCTCGGCGAAGGCCGGGGTGATCCAGCTGTCCAAGGTGATCGCCGTGCAGCACGCGCCGGACGGCATCCGCGTCAACACCGTGGTGCCGGGTCAACTCCACACCCCGATGGTCGAGGCGCGCCTGGCCGGGCAACGCGCGGGCGGTGACGTGGACGCGCTGCTGGCCCAGCGTCAGGCACGCATTCCGCTGGGCTTCGCGGGCGACGGCCGTGACACCGCGTACGCCGCGTTGTTCCTGGCCTCCGACGAAGCACGCTTCGTCACCGGTACCGAAATCGTCGTCGATGGCGGGATGACCGCGAGGTGTGACTGATGACCGACCCCCGCAACCCCGGCCCGGACCCGAACCCGCACGCACCCGCCGTCGCGTTGCCCTCCGGCGCGTGCGACGCGCACTGCCACATCTTCGGGCCGACCGCGAAGTTCCCCTACGCGCCGGAGCGCACCTTCACACCGCCCGAGGTGCCGAAGGAGGACCTGCTGGCGCTGCACCGGCTACTCGGCCTCGACCGCGCGGTGATCGTGCAGTCCGCCTGTCACGGCACCGATCACGCGGCGCTGCTCGACGCGCTCGATGCCGGCGAGGGCCGGTATCGCGGGGTCGCGCTGATCCGGCCGACCACGCCCGTGGACGAGGTGAAACGCCTGCATGAGGCCGGTGTCCGTGGCGCCCGCCTGCACTTCACCCCGCACCTCGGGCCGGCGCCGACGCAGGAGACCATCGACGCCGTCGTCGGGCTGATCCGGCCGTTCGGGTGGCACATCGCGCTGCACGTCGCGGGTAACGGTATCGCCGAGCACGCGGACCTGGTGCGGTCGCTGGGCGTGCGGGTGGTGATCGACCACATGGCCCGCGTCGACCTGCGGCAGGGGCTGAACAGCGAGGCGGTCCAGAGCTTGTTGCGGCTGCTGGACGACGGCGACGTGTGGGTGAAGCTCAGCGGCGCGGACCGGATCGCGACGGCGCCGCCCAGCTGGGCCGACTCCGCCGCGCTGGCGCGGCTGCTGGCCACCGAGGCGCCGGAGCGCGTGGTGTGGGGGACCGATTTTCCGCACCCGAACACCGATTTCGTGCCCAACGACGGCGACCTGGCCGATCTGATCGCGGAGATCACGCCCGATCCGGAGGCGCTGCTCGTCACCAACCCCACGCGGTGCTTCTTCACGGAGGACTAATGCAGGCCCTCGATGTCGCGGCTGATGGCCGCCGCGGTTTCCAGCAGGCGGGGCACGAACCGCTCGCGCAGTTCGTCGAGCGAGACGCGGGCCGCGTTGACCGACACGTTCAGCGCGGCCAGCGTGCGTCCGCCCGCACCGCGCACGGGCGCCGCGGCGGAGCGGATGCCCTCCTCGCGCTCACCGTCGACCACGGCGTAGCCCCGCTCCACGACCCGGTTCAGCTCCGCGCGCAGCTGGGCGGGATCGGTGATGGTGTTGGGGGTCAGCTTCCGCAGCTCGGTGCGGTCCAGATAGGACGCGAGCTCGGTCTCGGGCAATGCGGCGAGCAGTACCCGTCCCATCGACGTCGGGTAGGCGGGCAGGCGCGAGCCGACGTTGAGCGTGATGGTCATGGACCGGGACGCGGGCACGCGCACCACGTAGACGATCTCGGATCCGTCCAAAGTGGCCATCGAGCAGGATTCGCGAAGCTCGTCGGCCAGCGTGCGCATGTGCGGCTGGGCGTGTTCCCAGAACGGCAACGCGGCCAGGTAGCCGTAGCCCAGCCGCAGGACACCCGCGGTGAGGCGGAAGCGGCGATCGTCGACCTCGGCGAACCCGAGGCGTTCCAGGGTCAGCAGGATGCGGCGCGCGGTGGCGCGGGTGAACCCGGTGGCCGCGGCCGCCTCGCTCACCGTCATCGCCGGGTGGTCCGCGGAAAACGCCTGCAGCAGCCGGAAGGCTTTCTCCACCGAGTCGATGACGTCGGGGTCCTCTCTCGACACTGCCGCTCCTCGCCGTGGTCGCCGCTTCACGGAAACGGTACCCGAGCGCGGGGGAGGAGTCGCGGATGACGGAGGGACTGCTGTACGTGCTGTCCGAGCCGGGCGGCGTCGCGGAGGAGGAGTTCCACGACTGGTACGACACCGAGCACGCCCCCGCGCGCGTCCGGGTGCCCCGGATCCACAGCGGTCACCGGTACCGGGCGCTCGACGGCGCGCGCCCGTCGTGGCTGGCCTGGTACGAGCTGGACCTCGCGGCGCTGACGAGCCCGGAGTACGACATCGTGCGACGACGGAGCCCGCGTGAGCAGTCGGTCGTCTCGCGACTGGAGACGCTGGACCGGCGGGTGTACGAGCTGACCGATTCGTGGGGTTCGGTCGAGGGGCCCGCCCCGGTGGTGGTGTCGGTGGCGTTGTCCGGTGACGCGGACGCGCTGGGCGAGTGGTACCGCGACGAGCACGCCCCGCTCCTGCTCGGCCTGCCCGGCTGGCACCGGATCAGGCGCTACCGTCGGGTCGAGGGTTCCGGCCCGGACGTACTGGCCTTCCACGAGATCGCGGGCGTGGACCTCTTCGACGATCCGCTCTACCTGCACGCGACCAGCACGCCGTGGCGGGAGCGGGTGATGGGCACGGTCACCGCGCGGGAGCGGCGGGTCTTCGGGTTCCACAACACCGCTCGTGGCAGGTAGCGTCGGTGGCATGGCCGAGTACGAGCACATCCTGGTCAAACGCGACGACGCGACGGTCACGATCACGATGAACCGTGCCGCGCGGAGAAACTCCCTGTCCGAGGCTCATCTCGCCGAGCTGCTGTCCGCGTTCGAGGAGACGGCCGAAACCGACGCGACGGGCGTCGTGCTGGCCGGCGCCGGTCCGGTGTTCTCGGCGGGCCACGATTTCGGTGATGTGGCGGCCCGTGACCACGCCGGTGTCCGTCGGCTGCTGGAGCTGTGCACGCGGTTGATGCGGACGATGGAGTCGGTGCCCCAGGTGGTGATCGCGCGGGTGCACGGACTGGCCACCGCGGCGGGCTGCCAGCTCGTCGCCTCATGTGATCTGGCTGTGGCGGCATCTTCGGCCGGTTTCGCGTTGCCCGGCGGCAAGGGTGGCTGGTTCTGCCACACCCCCGCCGTGCCGGTGGCGCGGGCCGTGGGCCGCAAACGGCTGATGGAACTGGCCCTGACCGGAGACGTCATCGACGCCGACACGGCATTGGCCTGGGGACTGGTCAACCGAGTCGTCCCGGACGCCGACCTGGACACGGCGGTCTCGGATCTGCTCGCCCGCGCCACCCGGGGCAGCAGGGCCAGCAAGGCACTCGGCAAGCAAACCCTGTATGCCCAGCTGGACCGCCCCGAGGCCGACGCCTATGCGATCGCGGTCGAGGTGATGGCGGCTGCCTCCCAGACCCCCGCGGCCAAGGAAGGCATGGCCTCGTTCCTGGAGAAGCGCAAACCAGAGTGGCCACACTAGGCGAGCGCCAGCGAGCTGCCGTACCCCAGAGCTGGGTGGTTATCCCGTCGCCTGAAACCGGACGATCACCTCAAGATGATATGCCCAAACAGAAGGCGACGGGATGACCGCACAGCGACCACCCTGCCAAGGTGAGGCGGCCTCGAAAACTCCTGGTCACCCCGGAGCCTGCCTGTCCGGCGAGGACGCTTTTGATCTTTAGAGCCGCGCCTTCGGCTGGCGGCGTTACCGCTGGTGGCGTGGGCGGCCGCTAGTCGGTCGGCTCGTCCGCGACCAAAGCGGGCTGGGGATGAGGGGTGGGGGAGGTCCGGGCCGGTCCTGGTTCGGCTTGCGGGGTGTGGTGGCTCCGCCGAGAGAGAAGTCGACGTTGTTGTTGCGGGAGTAGCAACGTCCGATCGGGCGAAAAATCAGCGTTCGCGGAGCAACAGCAGGCCGTACGCGGCGATCGACTGCGCGTCCGTGATCTCCCCGCGCCGGACCAGCTTCTCGAAGTCCGACCGGCTGAACCAGGCCGTGCGCATGTCCTGTTCCTCGTGTTCCCGCTGGTGGGGGCCTTCGACCAGGTCGGTGGCCAGGTAGACGCGTCCCCGCTGGCTGGACAACCCGGGGGCGACGTCCAGCAGGCCGAGGTCGACCAGGCTCCCCGCCACCAGTCCGGTCTCCTCGCGCAGTTCCCGTGCCGCCAGGTCGAGCGGGTCCAGTTCGGCCAGGTCCGGTGCGGTGCCCTGCGGGAACTCCCATCGTCGCAGGCCGAGCGGGTAGCGGTACTGCTCGACGAGGTGCAGGCGATCGCCGTCGAGGGGGATCACGAGCGCGTAGGCGGGCTTGTCGACGACGCCGTAGATGCCGTGCGAGCCGTCCGGCCGCCGGATGCCGTCCTCGCGGACCGTCATCCAGTTGTTCCGGTACACCTCACGCGTGCTGAGCCGTTCGATGGGATCCACGCGACCAGTCTGCCGAACCATTGTCTACCCTCGCCGGGTGCGTCTCGTGATCGCTCGATGCCAAGTGGACTATGCCGGCCGGCTGACGGCACACCTGCCGATGGCCACCCGGTTGCTGCTCATCAAGGCGGACGGGTCCGTGTCGGTGCACTCCGACGACCGGGCCTACAAGCCGCTGAACTGGATGAGCCCGCCGTGCTGGCTCATCGAGGACGGCGACATCTGGACGGTGCAGAACAAGGCGGGCGAGAAACTCGTCATCACCATCGACGAGCGGATCGACGAGATCAGCCACGATCTCGGCGCCGAGCCGGGGCTGCAGAAGGACGGCGTCGAGGCGCATCTGCAGGAGCTGCTGGCCGAGCACATCACCACACTCGGCGCGGGTTACACGCTGGTCCGCCGCGAGTACCCGACGGCGATCGGCCCGGTCGACATCATGGCCCGCGACGCCGACGGCGCTTCGGTGGCGGTCGAGATCAAACGGCGCGGCGAGATCGACGGCGTCGAGCAGCTGACCAGGTACCTGGAACTGCTCAACCGCGATCCGCTGCTCGCGCCGGTCCAGGGCGTGTTCGCCGCGCAGCTGATCAAGCCGCAGGCCCGCACCCTCGCCGAGGACCGGGGCATCCGCTGCCTCACCCTCGACTACGACGCCCTCCGCGGTACCGAATCGGACGACCTCCGCCTGTTCTGACCGGGCCCGCGACGCCACCCGCCCGGCACGCGCCGGACGGGTGGCGTTCCGCGTTTCCACCGGCGCCGCGAGTTGCGCTGCGTGACGACCCACGGTTGATTTGTCACCGGTTTGATCTCGACACGGTCAAGGCGCGCCCGCTGGCGTGCACAGGTGTCTTACCGCGTAGTAATGTGCGCTCGTCACTCGATCGTGGTGATTTTTGTTCAAAGATGTTGGACTCCCGGAGGTGGCATCGGTGCCCGTCCTAGCCGCAGCGAACCTGCGACTTGATGCGCACGCGATCGACTACGTGTTGCTCGCGTTCTACTTCGTGCTGGTGCTCGGCATCGGCTACCTGGCCCGGAAACAGGTGTCGAGCAGTATCGACTTCTTCCTGTCCGGTCGTTCGCTGCCTGCCTGGGTCACCGGGCTCGCCTTCATCTCCGCCAACCTCGGCGCCATCGAAGTGATGGGGATGTCGGCCAACGGCGCGCAGTACGGCCTGCCCACGGCCCACTACTTCTGGATCGGCGCCATCCCGGCGATGCTGTTCCTCGGCATCGTGATGATGCCGTTCTACTACGGGTCCAAGGTCCGCAGCGTGCCGGAGTTCATGAAACGCCGCTTCGGCACCGGCGCCCACCTGACCAACGGCATCAGCTTCGCCCTGGCGCAGATCCTCATCGCGGGCGCGAACCTGTACCTGCTGGCCAGCGTGGTGAACCTGCTGCTCGGGTGGCCGATCTGGGTGTCGATCGTCGTCGCCGCCGTCATCGTGCTCGCCTACACCGCGCTCGGTGGCCTCTCCGCCGCGATCTACAACGAGGTGCTGCAGTTCTTCGTCATCGTCGCCGCGCTGGTGCCGCTGACGATCGTCGGCCTCTACAAGGTCGGCGGCTGGAACGGCCTGGTCGAGAAGGTCTCAGGCGGTCCCGGCGGCGCGGAGCAGCTGAACTCCTGGCCGGGCAACCAGCTGACCGGCTTCGGCAGCAACTTCCTGTCCGTGCTGGGCCTGGTGTTCGGTCTGGGCTTCGTGCTGTCGTTCGGGTACTGGACCACGAACTTCGTCGAGGTCCAGCGCGCGATGGCGTCGAAGAGCATGTCGGCGGCCCGCCGCACCCCGATCATCGGCGCGTTCCCGAAGATGCTGATCCCGTTCATCGTGATCATCCCGGGCATGATCGCCGCGGTCACCGTCACCGAGTTGCAGGGCGAGAACAAGCAGGCCCTCATCGACGGCGGATCGGCGCCCAGCGGCGCGACCTTCAACGACGCGCTGCTGCTGCTCATGCGCGACCTGCTGCCCAACGGTGTCCTCGGTGTCGCGATCGCCGGTCTGCTGGCCTCGTTCATGGCCGGGATGGCGGCGAACCTGAGCTCGTTCAACACCGTGTTCACGTACGACATCTGGCAGGCCTACATCAAGAAGGACAAGCCGGACTCGTACTACCTGAACATGGGCCGCTGGGTCACCGCCGGCGCCACGATCCTCGCCATCGGCACGGCGGGCATCGCCTCGCAGTACTCGAACCTGATGGACTACCTGCAGCAGCTGTTCTCGTTCTTCAACGCGCCGCTGTTCGCCACGTTCATCCTGGGCATGTTCTGGAAGCGCATGTCGCCGGCCGCCGCCTGGATCGGTCTGCTGTCCGGTACGGCGTCGGCCATCGTGGTGTTCCTGCTCGCCGAGACCGGCGTGTGGGACCTGCCCGGCCAGGGCGCGAGCTTCATCGGCGCCGGCGCGGCCTTCGTGGTCGACATCGTGGTCAGCGTCGCGGTCACCATGGTGTCGAAGCCGCGTGCGGCCGCCGAGCTGACCGGCCTGGTGTACTCGCTGACGCCGAAGGAGACGCGACAGCACTCCACCACCGGCGAGGACGCGGGCTGGTACCGCAACCCGGGCCTGCTCGCGGGCATCGTCCTGGTCATCACGATCGCGCTGAACATCGCCTTCTAGGAGGTTGGCACACATGGCTAGCGAAACCCCCGCGCGCACGCGCCGGGCAGGCGCGTTCGACATCCGGCTGATCATCTCGCTGCTGACCGGCGTCTACGGCATCGTCCTGACGGTCATGGGCATCGGCTTCACCGACGACGCCGAGCTGGACAAGGCGGCGGGCGTCAACATCAACCTGTGGGCGGGCATCGGCCTGCTGATCTTCACCGCGCTGATGGTGCTGTGGGCGATCGTGCGTCCGATCCGGGTCCCGGTGCCGGAAGGCGACGAGACGCCGGCCGAATAGGCAGGTGACGAACACCCCGGTGAGGCCGGGCGATTATGGTGCACCGCGTGCCCCTCGTCGCCCGGCCTCGCCGTTTCGTCCCCGTGGTCCTGCTGGCAATGACGCTGTCCGCGTGCGGCGGCCCGGACCTCGGCAAGCAGAACTTCCCCCGCACGACCGTCACCCAGACCAGCGGCGCGACCGCGCCGGACGGGCCGATCGACGACGACGCCGTCAGCCTCGACGCCCAGCGGATGGTCGACCCGTGCGCGATCCTCGACGGCGACACCGTCTCCAGCATCGGCACCCCGGTCGAGGACGGCCTCAGCGCGAGCGGTCTGGACGAGTGCAGCATCGAGGTGACCGACGCGGGCGGCAAGAAGGTCCGGCTCAGGCTCCAGTTCGGCTACATCGTGAGCCTGATGGACGCGATCGGCGCGATCGAAGGTCTGCCCGTCTACGAGTCGAAGCCGGACGACGGCACCCCGATGTGCTTCCTCGCGGCGATGACGGACCGTGAGTCGTCACTGAGCATCGGCCTGCAGACCACCTACGAGGGCGGCGACCCGTGTGGAGCCGGGATGACCGCGCTGCGCGAGATCGTCGTGAAGATGCACGACGGACCGCCGAAGCAGACCCGTCCGGCGAACTCGGTGGTGCCCCTCGACCCGTGCACACTGGCCGACGACGCCGTGGCGACCGAAGTGCTCGGCCGCGGCACCACGAAGAAGCCAACGGGACTGCACGACTGCAACTGGTACGGCGGCAACGCCCAGGGCGATCTCCGCATCACCGAAACCGTCGACCCGACCGAAGGTGACGACGGCACCCGCGTCGACCTCGGCGGCGGGCTCACCGGCTACCAGAAGGAGGAGAACCGCTCCTCGAAGAGCTGCACGATCGTTTGGAAGCATCTGCCGACGGCCGACGGCGAAGGCGAGATCGTGAAGTTCGAGTACACCAACTACCACGACGACGCCGGCGGCGACGACGCGTGCGGCAAGGCCCGCCGCATTGTCGACACGATCCTGCCCAAGCTGCCGAAGACCTGAAAACGGCCCGCTGCACGCGGGTGCGCGGCTACGGTGCGAGGGATGTTCGTGATCTTCCGCCGGTGCGCGCTGCTGGTCCTGCTCGTCCTGACCGCGACCGCGTGCGCCTCCGGCCTCGACAGGCAGAACTTCCCGCGCGCCACGGTGCCCGAACCGGTGCCCGCGGGCGAGGTCGACGACCCGGCGGTCAGCCCGGCGGCGTTGCGCACGGTCGACACCTGCGCGGTGCTTCGCGGTGCCGCGGCGACGGTCGGAACCCCGGCGGCCGGCTGGGGGAGCGTGGAGGGGTTCGGTGAGTGCGGGGCCGAGGTCACCGACGCCGGCGGCAAGACGATCCGCCTCAACCTGCGGCTGGCCGCGAGCCTGCTGACCGAAACCGCGCCGGGCAGCGCCGTCGAGGGCCTGCCGCTGATCGTCGAGGAGGTCGACGAGACCTGCTACGCACGGGTGATCACCTCGCGGACGGACCTCACCGCCATCGAGGTCCAAGCCTCCTACGAGGACAGCGACGCCTGTGATCCCGCGGATCGTGTGGCGCATGACGTGATCGAGCAGATCCACGACTCCCCGGCACAGCTTTCCCGCCTGGACGGCTCGCTCGTCACCGTCGACCCCTGCGCGACCGTGGACGCCGCCGTCACCGTGGAGGTGTTCGGGCGGGGCGGCGAGGAACGGCCATCCGGACTGCACAGCTGCGCCTGGCACGGGAGCACCGCGGACGGCACCGTGCGACTGGACAACACGTACCTGCCGCGGGAACCCGATTCGGGCGTCAGGATCGACCTCGGCGGAGGCGTCACCGGCTACCAGGAGCTGGACACCAGTGGCGGGCAGCGGTGCGAAATCACCTGGACGCACCTGCCCGTGTCGCCTGACCAGGGCGAAGCCGCCTCGGTCGAGTACGACAACTACCACGAGGACGCCGGACCGGACGATCCCTGTGGCAAGGCCCGCCGTCTCGTCGGCACGATCCTGCCCAAGCTGCCGAAGTCCTGATAGGAAAAGGGGCGACAGCGGAGTCAGGAAGCGGGCATGAAGAAGATCATCAACGAGCCGGCGGACGTGGTCACCGAGTCACTGCGCGGGCTGGCCGCCGCGCACGCCGACATCCTGCGCGTCCAGGAGGACCCGGCCGTGGTGGTGCGGGCGGACGCGCCGGTCGCGGGCAAGGTCGCGGTGATCTCCGGCGGGGGTTCCGGGCACGAACCGCTGCACGGCGGGTTCGTCGGCCTCGGGATGCTCGACGCGGCGGTGCCCGGCGCGGTGTTCACCTCACCGACCCCGGACGCCGTGCAGGCCGCGATCCGGGCCACCACGGGCGAGGCGGGCGCGCTGCTGATCGTCAAGAACTACACCGGTGACGTGCTGAACTTCGAGACCGCGGGCGAGCTGGCCGCGGCCGAGGACCTCGACGTGCGCAGCGTGGTGATCGACGACGACGTGGCGGTCGCCGACTCGACGTTCACCGCGGGGCGCCGGGGCGTCGGCGGCACCGTGCTGCTGGAGAAGATCACCGGCGCGGCGGCCGAGCGCGGCGACTCGCTGGACGCCGTGGAAGCGCTCGCCCGCAAGGTGATCGGGCAGGTCCGCTCGATCGGCGTCGCGCTCACCGCGCCGACGGTGCCGCACGTCGGCGAGCCCAGCTTCGCCCTCGGCCCCGGTGAGATCGAGTTCGGCATCGGCATCCACGGCGAACCGGGCCGTGAGCGGATCCCGGCCGAACCCGCCGACGCGCTGGTCGCGCGGCTGGTCCAGGCGGTGGTGGAGGACCTGCCGTTCGAGCGCGGCGACCGGGTTCTGCTGTTCACCAACTCGATGGGCGCCACCCCGCTGGTCGAGCTGTACCTCGCGCACGGCATCGCCGAGCGGCTGCTGGCCGATCGCGGCATCATGGTCGAGCGCCGCCTGGTGGGCCCCTACATCACCAGCCTGGAGATGCAGGGCATGAGCCTGACCCTGCTCAGGCTCGACGACGAGCTGACGGAACTGTGGGACGCGCCGGTCAACACCGCCGCACTGCGCTGGAAGGCCTGAGAATATGGGATGCACGCCGGAGGGCGTCGCGAACGCGTTGCGGGACGCCGCGGCCGTGATCGCCGAGCACCGCGCCGAGCTGGTCGAACTGGACCGGGCGATCGGGGACGGTGACCACGGCGAGAACCTGAACCGCGGCTTCCAGGCCGTGGTCGCCGCGCTGGAGGGCACCGTGCCCGAGACGCCGGGAGCGGTGCTGAAACTCGCCGCGACCACCCTGATCTCGAAGGTCGGTGGCGCGGCGGGGCCGTTGTACGGAACCGCTTTCCTGCGCGCGTCGACGGTGGTGTCGAACGAGCCGGAGCTGGGCCCGGCGGAGGTGACGGCCGCGCTGCGGGCCGGGCTGGAAGGCGTGCAGGCGCGCGGGAAGGCGGTCGAGGGCGACAAGACGATGGTCGATGCCCTGCTGCCCGCGGTCGCCGCCGCGGAGAAGGCGAGTGGCGCGGATGTCGCGGCCGTCCTGACCGCGGCCGCCGAGGGGGCCGCGACGGGCGCGGAGTCCACTGTGGACCTGGTCGCGCGCAAGGGCCGCGCGTCCTACCTCGGTGAGCGCAGCGCCGGGCACCTCGATCCGGGCGCGCGGTCGACGGCCCTGCTGCTGGACGCGTTCGCGAAGGCGGCCCGATGAGCGTCGGCCTGGTCCTGGTGTCGCACAGCGCCAAACTCGCCGAAGGGCTTGCCGAGGTCGCCGCGCAGATGGCGCCGGACGTGACGATCGTGCCGTCGGGGGGCCTGCCCGACGGCGGGATCGGCACGGACTACGACTCGGTCGTCGCCGCGGTCCAGCGCGCCGACTCGGGAGCCGGGGTCGTCCTGCTCTACGACCTGGGCAGCGCGCAGATGACGGCGGAACTGGCGGTCGAGTCACTGGCCGATCCGGAGGCGGTCGTGGTCGCCGACGCGCCGCTGGTCGAAGGCACGGTCGCGGCCGCCGTCGCCGCCCAGGGCGGGGCGGACCGCGCGGCGGTGCTGGAGGCCGCGGCCGCGGCGGGCGCCCCGGCGGACCTCGGGCCCGCCACGGAACCGCTGTCGGACTGCGTCGAGCTGACGCTGACCAACGAGATCGGCCTGCATGCCCGTCCCGCGGCGGTCGTGGCGCGCAGCCTGGCGGGCATCGAGGCCGAGGTGAGCATCCGGCTGGGCGATCAGGAGGCCGACGCGCACAGCGTGCTGGCCCTGATGGCACTCGGCGCCCGGCAGGGCGACCGCATCCAGGTCCGCGCCGGTGGCCCCCAGGCGGCCGAAGCCCTCCGCGTGGTCCAGGACCTGGTGCACGACAACTTCCACGAACCCACCTGACGCGGGGCGAGTCCCACGCTCCGGCGCGCGAGTCCCACGTTCGGGACGGCGAGTTCCACCCTCACACCGCGGCGCGGGTGGGGCCGCCACGCCGCCGAATGCGGAACTCACTCACCTGAATGCAGAACTCGCGTGCGGGAACGTGGGACTCGCGCGCGGGGAGTTGGGACTCGCGGGTGGCTGATTCGATTCATCTCCCGCGGGGGCCGCGCGCGTGGCACCATCGAGGGCTTACCGGCGAGTAACTCCGGAGGGCTCCTATGGCGCGGACGATCGGCACGGCAGGCGTGGTCGGGCTCGGCACGATGGGCTCCGGGATCGCGGAAGTCCTGGCGCGCAGCGGGATCCGGGTGATCGGCGTCGAGGTGGACGCCGCCGCCGTGGAGCGCGCCAGCGGGCACGTCGAGCAGTCCACCGCCCGTGCGCTGAGCGGTGGCAAGCTCGACGACGAGGCCCGCACCGAACTGCTCGGCCGCATCAGCTACACGACCGCCCTGACCGACCTGGCCGACGCCGACCTGGTCGTCGAGGCCGTTCCGGAGAGCCTCGGCCTCAAGGCGGAGATCTTCGCCCAGCTGGACAAGATCGTCGCGCCGGACACGATCCTCGTGTCCAACACGTCCTCGCTGTCGGTCACCGAGATCGGCGTGCACACCTCGCGGCCCGGCAAGGTCGTCGGGATGCACTTCTTCAACCCGGCGCCCGTGCTGAAGCTGGTGGAAATCGTCCGGACCGTCGTCACCGAGCCGGACGTGATCGCCGACGTGACCGCGTTCGCCGAGCGTCTCGGCAAGACGCCGGTCGTCATCGGGGACCGCGCCGGGTTCATCGCCAACGCCCTGCTGTTCGGCTACCTCAACCACGCGGTGCGGATGTTCGAGCAGCGCTACGCCACCCGCGAGGACCTCGACGCCGCGATGCGCCTGGGCTGCGGCTACCCGATGGGCCCGCTGGCGCTGCTCGACCTCATCGGCCTCGACACCGCCTACGAGATCCTCGAATCGATGTACCGCCAGTCGCGCAACCGCTTGCACGCGCCCGCGCCGCTGCTCAAGCAGATGATCACCGCGGGCCTGCTCGGCCGGAAGTCCGGGCGTGGCTTCTACACCTACGAGGCGCCCGACTCGCCGGTCGTCATCGGCTCCACGCCCAGCCTCGTCCCGGCCGATTCCGCGGAGGTCCGGCCGGTGCGCGTGGTCGGCGTGATCGGCACCGGCACGATGGCGACCGGGATCGCGGAGGTCTTCGCCAAGAGCGGATACGACGTCGTGCTCCGCGCCCGCACACCGGAGAAGGCCGGGGCGGCCGTGGCGCGGATCGGGAAATCCCTCGACCGCGCGGTCGCCAAGGGCAAGCTGACCGAGGCCGACGGCGCAGCCGCCCTCGACCGGATCACGCCGGTGCCGGACTTCGCCGCGCTCGCGGACGCCGATCTGGTCGTCGAAGCGGTGGCCGAGGACCTCGCGGTCAAGCAGGACGTGTTCGCCGCGCTCGACGCCGTCGTGAAGCCCGGCGCGATCCTCGCGACCACCACGTCATCGCTGCCGGTGATCGAGTGCGCGGCGGCCACCGGCCGGCCCGCCGATGTCGTGGGCCTGCACTTCTTCAACCCGGCGCCGGTCATGAAACTGGTCGAGGTGGTGCGCACGATCGCCACCGCGTCCGACGTCGTCGCGACCGCGCACGCCGTCTGCGCCGCGATCGGGAAACACCCCGTGCACTGCGCCGACCGGGCCGGGTTCATCGTGAACGCGCTGCTGTTCCCCTACCTCAACGACGCCGTGAAGATGCTGGAGGGCCACTACGCGCAGGCGGCCGACATCGACACCGCCATGAAGGTCGGCTGCTCCCTGCCGATGGGCCCGTTCGAGCTGCTCGACGTCGTCGGCCTCGACGTGTCGCTGGCGATCCAGCGGACCCTGTTCGACGAGTTCCGCGAGGAGGGTTTCGCGCCCGCGCCGCTGCTGGAGCACCTCGTCACGGCCGGGCGGCTGGGCCGCAAGACCGGGAAGGGCTTCGCGGACTACACCGCTGGGTGACCACAACCGCAGGCGCCGCCGCAGCAGCCGCCGCCCGAGGGCGCGCCCGGTGCCGAGCCGGTCAACGCCACCGTGGTGAGCAGCTTGACCGTGTCCGAGTGCCCGTCCGGGCAGGTCGCGGGCGCGCTCGACTCGCTCATCGGCCGGTTGACCTCGAAGGTGCCGGTGCATTCGCGGCAGCGGTAGGCGTAGGTCGGCATGTCGTCATTATCCGGCACGGAGTGCACGCGGAGCCAGTTCCCTGCCAAGCTGGCCCCGTGGAGCTGCCAGCGCTGCCCGGTCAGGGGCACCTCGCCGAAGTCGTCCCCTCCGTTCTCGCCACCTTGGGGGTGCCCGGCTGTGTGAACACCCTCGGCCTGCCGGACAACGCGGGTGCGTGCGTGCTGCTGATCGACGGTCTTGGCGCGGAGCTGTTGCGCGCCCACGCCGACGACGCACCGGTGCTGGCCGCGCTCGCGAAGTCGACGCTCACGGTCGGCTGCCCGTCGACCACCGCCGCCGGACTGGGCGCGATCGGCACCGGGCTGGCGTCGGGTGAGCACGGCATGGCGGGCTACACCTTCGAGGTGCCCGGATGCGGGGTGCTCAACGCGCTGACCTGGCGCAGCCACCCCGGCCGGGGCGAGCTGGACCTGGACCCGGAGGTGGTCCAGCCGCTGCCGACGACCTTCGAGCGCGCGGCCGCGGCCGGGGTCGCGGCGGTCGTGGTGAACGACGCCAGGTTCGCCACAACGCCGCTGACGAAGGCGGTGCAGCGGGGCGGGGACTACCGCGGGGTCCACGCGATGGGCGACCTGGTCGCGGAGACGTTGCGGGCGCTGACCTCCTCGCCGGGGTTCTGCTTCGCCTACCACAGCCAGCTCGACGAACTCGGTCACCGTTACGGGCCGGGATCGACGGCGTGGGTGATGCAGCTGCGGCAGGTCGACCGGATGGTGGAGTCGCTTGTGGACGGTCTGCCGCCCGGGCGGGTGCTGGCGGTGGTGGCCGATCACGGCATGGTGGCGCTCGACGACACCGTGATCGACTTCGACGGCGCACCGGAGCTGCGGTCCGGAGTACGGGCCCTGGGCGGCGATCCGCGGGTGCGCCACGTCTACACGGAGGACGGTGCGGAGGCCGACGTGCTGGCCGCGTGGCGCGCGACCCTGGGGGAGCGGGCCTGGGTGGCCAGCCGCGACGAGGCGATCGCCGCGGGCTGGTTCGGGCCGCGGGTCAGTGACCGCGTGCGCCCCCGGTTCGGTGATGTGGTGGCCGCGGCGCGGGGTGAGTTCGGGGTGCTGCGCCGGACGGCGGAGCCGTTGGAGTCGGCGCTGATCGGTCAGCACGGTTCGCTGACGTCGGCCGAGTTGCTGGTCCCGTTGGCCGTCGCCCGCGGCTGAGGCCGCGGTCAGGCGCGGAGCCCGTGCAGCATCACGGCGATCAGCCGTTCGGCCGTTTCGTCGTCGCCCTCCGCGGCGACGCCCACCCCGCGCCCGAGCAGGAGCAGGTCGCGCGGCCGCAGGTCCCGGCGCACGGAGCCCGCCTCCTGCGCGCGGGTGAGCACCTCGGCGGCGTTGTTCATCACCGTCGTGAACGTCGCGCCGCCCCGCATTCAGGCCGACCTCGGGTTCACCGCGGCCTCGCTGAGCTGGCTAGCCCCTGGTCTTCGGTGGCCTGCTGCTGCTCGGCGGACGCGCCGGCGACCTGGTTGATCGTCGGCCGGATCGTGCAGGGCCTCGGCGCGGCCGCGGCCGGACCGAGCACGCTCGCCCTGCTCACCACGACCATCACCGACCCGCGTGCCCGGCTCGACCTGCCCGGTGCCGTGACCGGGACGGTCGGTGTCGCCGCGCTGGTCTACGGCTTCATCCGCGCCGCCGATCCGGGCTGGACGGGCGCGCTGACGCTGACCTCGCTGATCGCCGGTGCCGTCCTGATTGGGGTATTCCTCGTCGTCGAAACCCGCAGCGCGCAACCACTGCTGCCGTTGCGCCTGTTCGCCGACCGCAACCGGGCCGCTGCCTATGCGAACTTCTTCTTCGGCCCGATGGTCCTGACGGGACTGGGCATGGGACTGGCGTTCGCGCCGCTGAACGTGATCATCATGGGCAGCGTGCCCGCGTCGGACGCCGGTGCCGCCGGTGGCGTGCTGCAGACGATGCAGCAGACCGGCGCGACGCTCGGGCTGGCCATCCTGGTGACGATCTTCGGCACCGTCACCCGCGATCTCACCGGCTCGCCGCACGACGTGCTGGTCTGGGGGATGACCGCAGCCTTCACCGGTTCGGTCGTCATCGCGTGCCTCACCTTCGTGGTGGCACTCACCTTCCGGCGCGACGCGGACCGCGCCGCGCAGGCGATACCGTGGCCGGGTGCCCCGCCGCAACCGACCGGACCGTGGCCGCCCCGGCGCCGACCGCACCGGGGCGGCTGCCGGCTGGGCGCACGCCGAGTCCGGTACGGACGGCGACTGGCTGGTGCGCAGCGTGCCCGGCAGCCAGGCGACGAAGGTCTACCGCTGCCCCGGCTGCGACCACGAGATCCAGCCCGGCGTACCGCACGTGGTCGCCTGGCCCGCCGACGAACTGGGCTCGGTGTCGGACCGCAGGCACTGGCATCGGGCGTGCTGGCAGGCCCGCACTCGCCGCGGCCCCACCCGCAAGCGCTTCTAGAGCCGACGGAAGTGGCGTGACACGGCGCCGTCGTAGAAGGTTTCGGTGTAGGCGGTGAACCCGAGCCGTTCGGCGACCCGCAGCGACGGCGCGTTCGCGATGTTCACACTGATCTGCACCGGCAACTCGGGCATCTCGCGCTCGGCCCACTCCACGACGGCCGTCGCCATCTCGGTCGCGTAGCCGCGTCCCCACGCCTCCGGCCGGAAGCGGTAGTAGAGGTTGAGCAACCGCACCCCGCCGAACTCCAGGTGCTGCAGCCCGCCGATGCCCACCACCTCGCGCGAGTCCAGTGCCACGACGGCGACGTAGCCGAACCCGTGCGCCTTCCAGTGCTCGAGCCAGGCGGTGAGCTTGACCTCGGTCTCGTCGACACCCGGCGGACCCGGGTGGTGCACGTTGGTCCGCGGGTCCGTCTGGATCTCGACCACGTCGTCCCGGTCGTCCGGGTCCAGCGCCCGCAGCAGCAGGCGGTCCGTGCGGATCTCCCGCCACTCGACGCTCACCCCGCGACGTTAGCGCGCCCGGTCCAGCACAATCTGCGGTATGGCTGATCTTCCCCTGGTTCTCCTGCACGCCTTCCCGGTGGACGCCCGCATGTGGCAGCCGCTGCGCGACGGCATCACCACGCGGCACCGCCTGATCACGCCCGACCAGCGCGGGCTCGGCCGCACGGCGCTGCCGGAATCCGCGCACGAACCCAGCCTGGACCACGCGGCCCGTGACCTGATCGCGCTGCTCGACCGGCTCGAACTCGACCAGGTCGTGCTCGGCGGCTGCTCGATGGGCGGGTACCTGACGATGGCCGCGCTGCGGGCCGCGCCGGAACGCGTCGCCGGGCTGGTCCTCATCGACACCAAGTCCACCGCGGACACCCCGGAGGCCGCCCGGACCCGCCACGAGCTGGCCCGGCGCGCCGAGACGGAGGGCGTGTCCGGCTGGCTCGCCGAGTCGATGCTGCCGAACCTGCTCAGCGCCGAGACCCGCGAGACCCGCCCCGACGTGGTCGAGACGGTGCGCGACCTGATCGACAGCCAGCAGGGCGCCGGGGTGGCGTGGGCGGCGCGGGCGATGGCCGCCCGCCCCGACTCGACATCGCTCCTGGCCGGTGCCGACGTGCCCGCGCTGGTGGTCGTGGGGGAGGAGGACGCCCTGACCCCACCGGACGCCGCCCGCGCGATGGCGGAATCACTGCCGCGCGGCGAGCTGGTGGTGGTCCCGCAGGCCGGGCACCTCACACCACTGGAGGCGCCAGCCATGGTCACCGAGTCGATCCTCGGGTGGTGGCCGTTCGCCTGAGCCCGGGTGGCTTCACGGTGGATACCGGTGACGGCTGATCGCGGAGGGCCGGGTGGCTCGGCGAGCCGTGCCCGGATCCGCTTCCGGAACGAGGGCACCTCGCCGGGGCGCGCACGGCCTGCGCTCGCCGCGCAATGCGGCCGGATTCCGCTGTCCATCCATGCCGCGAACGCTGACGCCAACCCCCGACAGTTTTGAATCCCCGCAGCTCAGCCCATGCTTCCGGCAGCCGCTCGGGAAACCGGTGCGCGATCACGAACCGCCAGCAGACCCCGAACAGCCCGCGCAGCCGCATCCACGGCGCCAGCTCGTCCGGCGAAGGCGCATCCGGATAGGCGGCGACCGCGGCCCGGCCGTCGAGCCGGGCCGACCCGGCCAGGCATGCCAGGTCCCACGCGACCGGTCCGGCCCAGGTGTCCTCGAAGTCGAGCCACCGCGGCCCGCTCCCGGTCGCCAGCAGGTTGCCGGCGTGCGCGTCGCCGTGCAGGGCCCGCACCCGCACGACAGGCAGGTCCGCCTCCACTTCCGCGACCTCGTCGAGCAGCTCGGCGGGCAGATCCAGCCGCTCGATCCAGGACCGGGCCTCGGCGAGCGGGCCGGGCGCGTCCAGTTCACCGGGGAACTCCCGCAGCGCGGCGTGCAGCTCGGCCAGCGACCAGGCCACCTCGGCGGGGGAGAAGAGGTGGTCCGGGTCGTGACGTGTGAAACGCCACAGTGTCACCGGGAGGCCGGCGGCAAGGTGCGGACCTGGGCTTTCGAAGGGCGGAATGACCGGTGCGTCCTTCCGTCCGAGGAACGACGACAGTGCCACTTCGCGCGCCAGCGACGGGAGGACCCCGGGCCGCGCGACCAGCGTCGTCGCCGGGACCCTCGCGACCACCGCACCCAGCCTCACCAGCACGTTCGAGTGCGTAGCCAGCACTTCCGGGAACTCCGTCGGCAGGTGGAACCGGTTCCCGACCTCGACCGCGGCGGCCACGGCGGCGGTGACGCAGCGGTCTCCCATGGCGTGATCTTCCCAGCCGGTGCGCACCTGTGTCGGGGGCGAGGGATACGATCCGGACTGGTCGCGTCGCCGCGGCCGGTGACGAGAGCGAAGCAGAACTTGGAGGCAGGAGTGACAGCCGTAGCCCCGCAGCCGATTGTCACGCGTCCCTACCCGGCGCGACAGGAGGCCAAGGGTTCGTTGCTGCTGCGGTTGTTCCGCACGACGGACCACAAGCAGATCGGCATCATGTACCTGGTCACGTCGTTCGCCTTCTTCATGGTGGGCGGCGCGATGGCGATGCTGATCCGCACCGAGCTGGCGCGCCCTGGACAGCAGTTCCTGTCGCAGGAGCAGTACAACCAGCTGTTCACCATGCACGGCACGATCATGCTGCTGCTGTACGCGACGCCGATCCTGTTCGGTTTCGCGAACTTCGTCATGCCGCTGCAGATCGGTTCGCCGGACGTGGCGTTCCCGCGGCTCAACGCCTTCTCCTACTGGCTGTACCTCTTCGGCGGCCTCATCGTCGTGGCGGGCTTCCTCACGCCGGGTGGCGCCGCCGACTTCGGCTGGTTCGCCTACACCCCGCTCTCCGACGCCATCCACTCGCCGGGCATCGGCGCGGACATGTGGATCGCCGGTCTCGCCGTCTCCGGTCTGGGCACCATCCTGGGTGCGGTCAACATGGTCACCACCATCGTCTGCCTGCGCGCGCCCGGCATGACCATGTTCCGGATGCCGATCTTCACCTGGAACATCCTGATCACCAGCATCCTGGTGCTGCTCGCCTTCCCGATCCTCACCGCGGCGCTGATGGGATTGATGGCCGACCGGCACATCGGGGCGCACGTGTTCGATCCGGCCACCGGTGGCGTGATCCTCTGGCAGCACCTGTTCTGGTTCTTCGGGCACCCCGAGGTGTATATCGTCGCGCTGCCGTTCTTCGGCATCGTCTCCGAGATCATCCCGGTGTTCTCGCGCAAACCGGTGTTCGGCTACAAGGGCCTGGTCTTCGCGACGCTGGCCATCGCGGCGCTGTCGGTCGCGGTGTGGGCGCACCACATGTACGCCACCGGCGCCGTGCTGCTGCCGTTCTTCTCCTTCATGACCTTCCTGATCGCGGTCCCGACCGGGGTGAAGTTCTTCAACTGGATCGGCACCATGTGGAAGGGCCAGCTGAGCTTCGAGACGCCGATGATCTTCTCGGTCGGCTTCCTCGTCACCTTCCTCTTCGGTGGTCTGACCGGCATCCTGCTGGCCGCACCGGCCATCGACTTCCACGTGTCGGACAGCTACTTCGTGGTGGCGCACTTCCACTACGTGCTCTACGGCACGATCGTGTTCGCCACCTTCGCGGGCATCTACTTCTGGTTCCCGAAGATCACCGGACGGATGCTCGACGAGAAGCTGGGCAAGCTCCACTTCTGGACCACGTTCCTCGGCTTCCACGGCACGTTCCTGGTCCAGCACTGGCTGGGTGCCGAGGGCATGCCGCGCCGCTACGCCGACTACCTGGCCAGCGACGGCTTCACCACACTGAACACGATCTCGACCATCGGGGCCTACATCCTGGGCGCGTCGACCCTGCCGTTCATCTACAACGTGTTCAAGAGCTACCGCTACGGCGAGCTCGTCACGGTGGACGACCCGTGGGGCTACGGCAACTCGCTGGAGTGGGCCACCTCGTGCCCGCCGCCGCGGCACAACTTCACCGAGCTGCCCCGGATCCGGTCCGAGCGGCCCGCGTTCGAGCTGCACTACCCGCACATGGTCGAGCGGATGCACCACGAGGGTGAGATCGGCTTCTTCGGCAAGCCGAAGGTCCACGCCGGGGTCAAGGCCCCGTCGCAGGCCCTCACCGACGCGGTCATCCCGGGCGACCACGACAAGGACAACGCGAGCGAGCAGTGATCCGCGGCGTCCGGGTAGGAACAACGCCATGACGCCGGTCCTGATCACGACCACCGGGCCGGACAAACCCGGCGTCACGTCGGTCCTCTTCGCCGCTCTCACGCGGCACGGGGTCGAGATGCTCGACGTCGAACAGGTCGTCATCCGCGGCAGGCTCACCCTCGGTGTGCTGGTCGCGGTGGCGGACGATCCGGAGGGCCTGCAGGAGTCCGTCGAGCAGGCGATGGCCAGCGTGGCCATGCACGTCGACGTCCGGGTCGGGGACGCGATCGGGGAGGACCCGTTCGCACCCGCCCGGCAGGGTTCGACACACGTCGCCGTGATCCTCGGGCGGCCGCTGACCGCGCGGGCGTTCACCGAGTTCGCCGGCAGGCTGGCCGCGCTCGGCGCCAACATCGACGCGATCCGCCGCATCGCCGACTATCCGGTCACCGGGCTCGAAGTGCACCTCTCGGTCGCCGAGGACACCGAGCACGCCGACACGGAGCTGCGGGCCGCGGTCGCGGACGTCGCCTCCGCGGGTGGCGTGGACATCGCGATCGAGCGTGGCGGGCTCGCCCGCCGGGCCAAGCGGCTCATCGTGTTCGACGTGGACTCGACCCTCATCCAGGGCGAGGTCATCGAGATGCTGGCCGCGCACGTCGGCGTCGAGCCGAAGGTCCGCGAGATCACCGAGGCCGCCATGCGTGGCGAGCTGAACTTCACCGAATCGCTCGAACGGCGAGTCGGCCTGCTGGCCGGGCTCTCCGAGTCGACGCTCGACGACGTGGCCGCGTCGATCCAGCTGACCCCCGGCGCGCGCACCACGGTCCGCACACTCAAGCGGCTCGGGTTCCGCTGCGGTGTCGTGTCCGGCGGGTTCACCCGGATCATCCGGCCGATCGCGGACGACCTCGGTCTCGACTTCGTCGCGGCCAACGAACTGGAGGTCGTCAGCGGCAAGCTGACCGGCCGGGTCGTCGGCGAGATCATCGACCGCGAGGGGAAGGCGACGGCGCTGCGTCGTTTCGCCGACCACTACGGCATCCCGCTCGCCCAGTGCGTGGCCGTCGGCGACGGGGCCAACGACATCGACATGCTCAAGGCGGCAGGGATGGGTGTCGCCTTCAACGCGAAGCCCGCGTTGCGCGAGGTCGCCGACACCGCGCTGTCGCATCCGTACCTCGACGCGGTGCTGTTCGTCCTCGGCGTCAGCCGCGCGGAGGTCGAGGCCGCCGACGCGGCCGACGGCCTCTCGCTCGCCCGGCCATGAGCGTGCTGGCGCCGCTGGCCGCCCGGTACGCCACGTGGCTCGGGCTGCCCGCGGAGGAGACCGCGCTGCCGGAGGCGTCGCCCGAGGAGGTCCGGGCGATGCCGGTGATCCTGCGCCTGGACAAGGCCGAACCGCCCTCCCGCACGCCGCTGCTCGAAGCGGCGGCGATCGCCGCGCTCGCGGTGTGCCTGGACGAGCGTGCCCGCCCGGGCGGGGAGTGGCACGAACCGGTGCGCGACTGGGTGTCCGGCCACATTCGCAAGGTCTCGCGCCGGGCCCGGGGTGCGCACTGGGTTGCGGCGCAGGACTTTCCCGGCGTCACGGTGACGGTCGGCGGCGCCCAAGCGCGGGCGCTCGTGCCAGGCCGTGTCGTGGACGTGCCGAAGGAGATCAGCCGTCTGCAGATCTCGGGCAGCGACCTGCCGCCCGACGAGCCCGGTCCCGCGCCGGACGATCTGCCGCTGTTGCTGCTCAACCCCGAGGTGAGCATGACCGTCGGCAAGGCGTCGGCGCAGGTGGGGCACGGCACGATGATTCTCGCGTCGCTGCTGAGCGACGATGAGCTGGCCGCCTGGGCCGAGCGTGGGTACGCGTGCGCGGTGCGGACCGCGACCGTGGCCCAGTGGAAGCAGTTGCACCCGGGTGACGATCCGGCCGGGGCCTGGCGTACGCGGCGGGTCGTCGCCGTGCGCGATGCCGGGTTCACCGAGGTCGATCCCGGCACCGTCACGGTCCTCGCCCAGTGGCGCTGACCCCGATCCAAGGAGCGCCTGTGGGCCTGGACGTCCGCCGCGAGGCAGAGCACGAGTTCGTCGGCCGCAACGAGCGCGGCGCGTCGGTGCGGATCGGCCGCAAGGGCGCGCCGGACGCGTTCTCCCCGGCCGAGCTGCTGCAGATCGCGGCGGCGGGGTGCGCGGCGGTGACGGCCGAGGAGCTGATCACCCGCCGGACCGACGCACCCCTGCGCGTCACGGTGGACGCCGACCGGCGCGAGGGAGCGTGGGAACTGGACGCCGTGCACCTCCTGTTCGACGTCGACCTGTCCGGCCTGGATGATGAAGAACGGGCGAAGCTCGTGACGGCGGTGGACAGGGCCATCGAGCGGCTGTGCACCGTGTCGCGGACCCTCAAGAAGGGCATCCCGGTGACGGAGGGCTTCGCCGGCTGAGGATCGACGAACTGGGGGTTCGATGACGATTCTGGTGACCGGTGCGAGCGGGAACGTCGGTACCGCGCTGCTCGCCCATCTGCGTGCCGTCGGGACTCCGGTCCGCGCCGCCTACCGTGATCCACGCCGGACGGCGCGGGAGAACGACGCTGTCACGCTGGATCTCGGCGTACCGGAAACCCTCGGCCCCGCGTTGCACGGGGTCGGCGCGGTCTTCCTGGTCGGCGCGACGGGGCCGGACCAGACGGCGCAGGAACTGAACCTGGTGCGGGCCGCCCAGAAGGCGGACGTGCGGGTGGTCAAGCTGTCGGTCTGGCGCGCGGACGAGCGGCTGACCCCGATCGCGCGGCTGCACCATCCGGTCGAAGAGGCGCTGACCGCGTCCGGTCTGCCGTGGACCGTGCTGCGCCCCAACTTCTACCTGCAGAACTTCCTGCGCCAGCACTCGATCCACGCGACGGGCGAGTTCAGCTTCCCGCTGATCACCGCGCCGATCAGCTTCATCGACGCCGAGGACGTCGCTCGGGTGGCCGCGCATGTGCTGACCACCGAGGGGCACGACGGCCGCGTCCATGACCTCACCGGTCCGGAGGCGCTGACCTACGACGAGGCCGCGTCGGTGTTCTCGGACGTCCTGGGCAAGCCGGTGCGTTACGTGGGTCTCCCCGATGACCAGATCCGCGCGGCGATGCTCGGCCGCGGGATGCCGCAGTTCCAGGTCGACATCCTCATCGAGGTGGCGCGTGCCTACCGTGATGGCGGGGCCGGCAAGGTCACCTCGACGGTGGCGGACCTGACCGGCCGGGCACCCCTGGGCGTGGCCGATTTCGTGCGGCGCCACGCCGCCGTGTTCGGTTGATCAGCCCGCCGCGGCGTCCAGGCGCTGCAGCGCGGCCTTGGCGACCTCGGGGTCGAAGGTCGGCCAGAACGGCGGGAGCGAGGAGCGCAGGAAACCGCCGTAGCGGGCCGTCGCCAGACGCGAGTCGAGCACCGCCACCACGCCGCGGTCACCCACGGACCGGTGCAGGCGGCCGGTGCCCTGCGCCAGCAGCAGCGCCGCGTGTGTCGCCGCCACCGTCAGGAAACCGTTGCCCCCGCGTGCTTCCACGGCGCGCTGCCGTGCCGACGACACCGGGTCGTCGGGCCGCGGGAACGGGATCCGGTCGACGATCACCAGCTGCAGCGACGGCCCTGGCACGTCCACGCCCTGCCACAGCGACAACGTCCCGAACAGGCAGGTTCGCGGGTCTTCCGCGAACTTGTTCACCAGCAGCGAGGTCGCGTCCTCGCCCTGGCACAGGATCGGGAACTTCACGCGATCCCGCAGCTCCTCGGTCGCCTGCTTCGCCGCGCGCATCGACGAGAACAGGCCCAGCGTGCGCCCACCGGCGGCGCGGATCAGTTCCGCGATCTCGTCCAGCGTCCTGTCGGCGAGACCGTCCCGGCCGGGCGGCGGCAGGTGCTTGGCCATGTACAGGATGCCGTTGCGGCGATGGTCGAACGGCGACCCGACGTCGAGACCCGACCACTTCAGCTCGTCGTCGTCGGCAGGCGCGGCCTTTTCCGTGGCCGCGCCCTCCGCGCGCATCACCTTCGCCTGCGACGGCGGCAACCCCCACTGCCTGGCCAGCGTGTCGAACGCGCCGCCCAGCGCCAGCGTCGCGGACGTCAGCACCGTCGTCTTCTGCGCGAACACCCGCTCCCGCAGCAGGCCCGCCACCGACAACGGCGCGACGTGCAGCATCGGCGGGCGGCTGCTGAACGAGAACTTGTCGTTGGACAGCCACACCACGTCCCGCTGGTGCGCGGTGTCCTCCCCGAACGCGTCGAGCAGCCGCACCGCGGTGTCGTGCACCTCCTCCAGCTGCGAGCGCGCGAGCTTGCGGGCGGTGGCCTCGTCCACGTCCTCCTTGCGGTCGGACCCCAGCGCCGACAGGCACGCGTGCGCGCCGTCCCGCACCGCCGTGACCGCTCCGCCCAGCGCCTTCGGCAGCGTGTCCATCCGCCCGGACGGCATGTCCTCCAGGATCATCGCTAGACCTTCGCTCGCCTCCTGCAGCCGGTCGGCCGTGTCGGCGTCGATCAGCTTCCCGCAGCGCCGTACCGCCACCGCGACCGCCGAGGACGTCAGCTCGCCCGTCGCCACGGAGGTGACGCGGTCGACCAGCTCATGGGCCTCGTCGATGATCACCAGGTCGTGGTCGGGCAGCACCTGGTAGCCCTGCAGCGCGTCGATGGCCAGCAGCGCGTGGTTGGTGACCACCACGTCCGCCTTGCCCGCCTCGCCCCGCGCCTTCTCCGCGAAGCAGTCCTGGCCGATCGGGCACCGGGACACTCCGAGACATTCCTTCGCCGTGACCGACACCTGCCGCCAGGCCTGCTCGGACACGCCGGGCACCAACTCGTCGCGATCGCCGGTCTCGGTGTCGGAGGACCACTCGCGCAGCCGGGTGACCTCCTTGCCCATGCGGGACACCGCGAACGGGTCGAACAGGCCCGGATCCTCGGGCTCCTCCGGCGCGCCGGAATCGAGCCGGTGCAGGCACAGGTAGTTGCGGCGGCCCTTGAGGATCGCGAACGTCGGCGTGCGGCCCAGCGGCTTCTTGAGCGCCTTCGCCAGCCGCGGAAGGTCACGGTCGACGAGCTGGCGCTGCAGCGCGATGGTCGCCGTCGACACGACCACCGTGGTGTCCTTCTCGACCGCGTGCCGGATCGCGGGCACGAGGTAGGCCAGCGACTTCCCGGTGCCGGTGCCCGCCTGGACGGCCAGGTGTTCACCCGTGCGGACCGCGCGGCCGACCGCCTCCGCCATCTCGACCTGGCCAGGGCGCTCCGCACCGCCGAGCGCCTCGACAGCAGTCGTGAGGAGCTCGTTGACACCGGGGAACGCAGTTCGGACGGCCACCAGGACACGGTACCGGGGCTCACCGACAGGACCGGGCCGCCGCCCCGCGATCGGCAGGTCCGAGATCCACTCGTCCGGGTGGCATCCGCCCGGGTGGGTCAGGCTCGCCGCGCCGCCTGCCGATTTCGAGGAGGGATTCCCCGGCTGGACGAAAGGAGCGGCTCATGAGGCGGGCCAGGAAGATCGTGACGGTGGCAACGCTGTTGGGTGGTCTGGTGGCGGTTCAGGCGAGCGCGCAGGCGCAGCAGGGCGCGACCGGCGCCGGTTCCGTGGGCGCGGCGGACATCACGGTCGAGGGCATGACAGCGCACTCCGACCCGATCGCGCCGTGTGCCGTCGACACCACCCCGTCCAACCGCACCGACCCCATCACCGTCGGCACGAAGACCAAGTACGGCCTCGGCGAGACCACCTGCACCCGCAACGCCGACGGCACCGCGAGCGTCAAGGTGACCGGTCAGCGGTTCGAGACCAGCGTGCTGGAGCAGTTCGGCGGGCCGGTGATCAAGGCGAGGACGTTCGGCGCGGGCTGCAACACCACGGCCAACGGCAGCAACGGCTCCATGGAACTGGGCACGGTCACGGGGATCACGGTGCCGCAGAGCATCCCGCCGAACCACGTGGTCACCATTCCCGGCGCCACGCCGGACGCGCCGCCGATGGCGGAGGTGGTCCTGAACGAACTGGTGGTCCCGACGCCCGCGGACGGCAGCCTGACGACCAACGCCCTGCACATCAAGCTGTTCCCGCAGGGTGGACCGGCCTCCGGCGACATACTGGTCGGGTCGGCGAGCTGCTCGCCGTACGGCCGTTAGGCGTACCGGTCGGCGATCGCGGTGAGACGGGACGCGCGTTTCGCCAGCTCGTCGAGCCGTCCGCCTTCGAGCGCGTCGCCGAACAGGGCCGAGCCGACCCCGACGGCGACGGCGCCCGCGCCGAGGTAGTCGTCCACATCGGACAGCTCGACGCCGCCTGCGGGCGCCAGCGGCACCTCCGGCAGGGTCGCGGAGACCTCCTCCAGGTACCGCGCGCCGCCGGAGGTGCCCACCGGGAACACCTTCACCGCGGCGGGCCCGTACCGCCAGGCCGTGTCGATCTCGGTCGGGGTGAGCGCCCCGCACACGACCGGCAACGCGTACTCCTGCGCCCGCCACAGCACGTCCGGCCAGAACGTCGTGGTCGCGATGAAGTCCACCCCGGCCGCCGCGCACCGGTCCACGCCGGCCACGGTGCGCACCCCACCCGCGCCGATCAACGCCTCCTCACCCAGCTCGGCCTGCAGGATCCCGATCGCGTCCAGCGCGCCCGGCGTCGACAGATCCGTTTCGATGACGCGGATGCCCGCCTCGTGGACGACCTGCGCCGCGTCGGCGAACCAGGACGGTTCCTCCGCGTGGAGGATCGCCATCACCCGGCTGGTGGCCAGCCGTTCCCGGAAGCGGTTGTTGTGCTTCCGCAGCACCGTGCGCATCAGCCGACCCGCGGGGTGCCGACGAGGTCCACGTCCGCCGCGCGCAGCTCGTCGAGCGCCTTGTCCACGGTCTCCCGTGCGACACCGGCGGTCAGGTCGAGCAGGACGCGCACCGAGAACCCGGCCTCGCGCGCGTCCAGCGAGCTGGCCCGCACGCAGTGGTCGGTCGCGATGCCGACCACGTCGACGTCGGTGATCCGCCGCTCGCGCAGCCAGTCCACCAGCTTCTCGCCGGCGTCGGTGTGGCCTTCGAAGCCGGAGTAGCCGTCGCTGTACTGGCCCTTCGAGAAGACCGCGGTGACCGGGCCGACGTCCAGCGCGGGGTGGAACGACGCGCCCGGTGTGCCGGCTTCGCAGTGCCGCGGCCACGAGCGCACGTAGTCCGGGTTCTCGCTGAAGTGCGCGCCGGGGTCGATGTGGTAGTCGCGGGTCGCGGCCACCGCCGAGTACCCGCCACGCGCGAGGTGCCCGGTGATCTTCGCGGCCACCTCGGCGCCGCCCGCGACGGCCAGCGAACCGCCTTCGCAGAAGTCGTTCTGGACGTCGACGACGATCAGTGCCCGGCTCATCAGGCCTCCTGGGGGAACACGGTGGGGATCGCGGGTTCACCGCCGGAGAGCTTGAGGCCCTCCCACGGCAGGCTGACCAGGCCGTCCCGCAGCCGCTGACGGCTGTCGTCGAGCGTCGGCAGGTCGTCGACCGGTTTCCCGCCGCGCACCAGCGGGATCGGCAGCTCACGATCGTGTTCGCCTGCCTCGGGCCGCTGCCCGGCGGCGTACACGACCTCCTCGGTCGCCGTCCCGGTGGGCTTGTGGCGGCGCAGCGCGGACTTCGCGCCACCGCGCGAAGCCTTGTTCTCGCTGCGCTTGGCGACCGGGCGGCCATCGACTTCGACCAGCTTGTAGACCATGCCCGCGGTCGGTGCGCCCGATCCGGTGACCACCGAGGTGCCCACCCCGTAGGCGTCGACCGGTTCGGCGCGCAGTGCCGCGATCGCGTGTTCGTCGAGGTCGCCGGACACCACGATCCGGGTGTCCCGCGCGCCGAGCGAGTCCAGCTGTTCGCGGGCCTTGCGGGCCAGCACGCCCACGTCACCGGAGTCGATGCGGATCGCGCCCAGCTCGGTGCCCGCGACGCGCACCGCGGTCTCGATGCCGCGGGTGATGTCGTAGGTGTCGACCAGGAGGGTGGTGTCGGTGCCCATCTTCTCGACCTGCGCGCGGAAGGCGTCCTCCTCGCTGTCGTGCAGCAGCATGAACGCGTGCGCGACCGTGCCACGGGTCGGGATGCCGTAGCGGCGGCCGGCCTCCAGGTTCGAGGTGGTGGCGAACCCCCCGATGTAGGCGGCGCGCGCGGCGGCGACGGCGGCCATCTCGTGCGTGCGGCGGCCGCCCATCTCGATGATCGGCCTGCCGTGCGCGGCCGAGGACATGCGCGCGGCGGCGGAAGCGATCGCGCTGTCGTGGTTGAGGATCGACAGCGCGACGGTCTCCAGCAGGACACCCTCGGCGAAGGACCCCCGCACGGTGAGGATCGGTGAGCCGGGGAAGTACAGCTCGCCCTCGGGGTAACCGTCGGCGTCACCGCTGAACCGGTAGTTCGCGAGCCACGACAGGGTGTCGTCGTCGACGACCGCGGTGGCGGCGAGCTGGTCGATCTCGGCGTCGGTGAACCGGAAGTCGGTGATGGCGTCCAGCACCCGCGCGGTGCCCGCGACCACGCCGTAGCGGCGCCCGGCAGGCAGCCTGCGGGCGAACACCTCGAACACGCACTGCCGGTCGCCGGTGCCGTCGGCGAGCGCGCTGCCCAGCATGGTGAGTTCGTAGTGGTCGGTCAGCAGGGCGGTGCTGCCGTGCGCGTCGGGGAAACCCATGGGTTCAGACTATGAGGTAGTTGCGCGTTCGGCCGAATCACCCGAACAGACCCACCACCACATCACGGTGTGCCGGTTCCGTGACACCATGGGTCGCATGACCACGCCTGTCGCATCCGAACAGACGCAGGTTGAACCAGTCGGTGCCGAAGCCGGTGCCGAGGACAAGCCGTGGCAGACGATCGTCTGGAACGACCCGGTGAACCTGATGTCGTACGTGACGTACGTGTTCCAGAAGCTGTTCGGATACAGCCGCGACCACGCCACCAAGCTGATGCTCGACGTGCACCACAAGGGGCGCGCGATCGTGTCCTCGGGTTCGAAGGAAAAGGTCGAGGGCGACGTGACGAGACTGCACGCGGCGGGCCTGTGGGCGACGATGGAGCACACGTCGTGAGGGGCTGGCAGCGCAAGGGCGGCCGCATGCACGCCGGGTTCGAGCAGCAGGAGGCCGCGGTGCTGCGCGGTCTGGTGAGCCAGCTCGAAGACATGCTGCGGGCCCGCGCCGAGGAGGCGCCGCAGGATCCGCTGTCCGAGCTGACCGGCATCCGCACGGGCCCGTCGCAGTCGCCGGACGATCCGGTGCTGTCCCGGCTGCTGCCCGACTACCACAAGATCGACCCGGACCAGCCGACCCAGGAGGTGCTGGACTCGGCGAGCGCGCTGCGGTCGCTGCACGAGCCGGAGCTGGTGGACGCGAAGGTCGGCGTGGCGACGGTGGTCATGGAGACCCTGCCGCGCGACGGCGGCGACGTGAAGCTGACCTACGAACAGGCCGACGCGTGGCTGTCCGCCCTCAACGACGTGCGGCTGGCACTGGGCACCGCGCTGGACGTCAACGAGGACATGCCCGACGAACTGCCCGAGGACGATCCGCGCTCGCCGCATCTCGGCGTCTACCACTGGCTGACCTGGGTGCAGGAGAGCCTGGTCCAGGCGTTGACCGCATGATCACCGAGGTGCCCGGGGTGCTCGTCGGGCACCACGACCGGATCGGCGAGGGCTGGGCGACCGGGACGACGGTGGTGCTGGCGCCGCCGGGCACCACCGGCGCGGTCGACCAGCGCGGCGGGGCGCCGGGGACGCGGGAGACGAACCTGCTCGAACCGGAGAACCTGGTCCGGCACGTCGACGCGGTGTGCCTGTCCGGTGGCAGCGCGTACGGTCTCGCGGCCGCCGACGGGGTGATGCGCTGGCTGGCCGGGCAGGACCGCGGGTTCCAGGTCGGGGCCGAACCGCACGAGGTGGTGCCGATCGTGCCGGGCGCGGTGATCTTCGACCTGCCGCGCGGCGACTGGGGCAACCGGCCGGATTCGTCGTTCGGGTACGCGGCCTGCGAGGCGGCGGACGTTTCGTTCGACCAGGGTTCCGTCGGTGCCGGAGCCGGTGCGATGGTCGGTTCGCTCAAGGGCGGCGTGGGTTCGGCCAGCGAGCGGGTGGGCGATTTCGTGGTCGGCGCGCTGGCCGTGGTCAACGCGCGCGGCGAGGCGGTGGACTTCGAGTCGGGGCGCGCGTTCGCGGCGGACCACGAGGTGGGCGGCGAATTCGGGGTCCGCTGGCCGGACCGGGCGGGATCGGTGCCGGGACAGCCGGTGGACCTGAACACCACGATCGGCGTCGTGGCGGTGGACGCGGACCTGTCCAAGGCCGAGTGCCGCCGGCTGGCGGTCGCGGCGCAGGACGGGCTGGCGCGCGCGGTGCGGCCCGCGCACTCGATGTTCGACGGTGACACGGTGTTCTCCCTGGCCACCGGCGCGCGGGAACTGCCGTCCGCCGCGGGCCCGTTCGCGGTCACGACCCGCGCGGCGGCTCTGGACGAGCTGTGTGCCGCGGCGGCGCGGGTCTTCGCGCGCGCCTGCGTGCACGGGTTGCTGAGCGCGCAGGGCGTCGCGGGGGTGCCGTCCTACCGGGACGTGTGGCCGGAGGCGTTCGCGTAACGCGGGTGGCCTCGCGCACCCGGGCGCGCCTGGCGTGCGCAGTCTCACTCTGTGAACCCCCGGTGTCCGGCACGTAAGATGTCGGTCGTGCTTCGGATCCGCCGTGAACTCGTCGACGAGATCGTCGCCCACGCCCGCCGGGACCACCCGGACGAGGCGTGCGGCGTGATCGCCGGTCCCGAGGGCTCCGACCGCCCCGAACGGTTCATCCCCATGCTGAACGCGGCGCGCTCGCCGACGTTCTACGAGTTCGACTCCGGTGACCTGCTCAAGCTCTACCGCGAGATGGACGCCAAGGACGAGGTCCCGGTCGTCATCTACCACTCGCACACCGCGACCGAGGCCTACCCGTCGCGCACCGACGTGTCCTACGCCTCCGAGCCCGACGCGCACTACGTGCTGGTCTCCACCCGCGACGCCGAGACGCACGAGTTCCGGTCGTACCGGATCGTGGACGGGGTCGTCACCGAAGAGCCCGTGGAGATCACGGAATAACGCCAGGCGGGCAGACGTCAGACCTGGAAGAAACCCAAGCGGAGGTAGTTACCCATGGCCGTGACCGTGTCCATCCCCACCATCCTGCGTACGCACACGGATGGTCAGAAGTCGGTCGAGGCGTCCGGCAAGACCGTGTCCGAGGTGATCGACGACATCGAGTCCCGCCACGGTGGTCTCAAGGCCCGCCTGGTCAAGGAGGACAAGCTCCACCGCTTCGTGAACGTCTACGTCAACGACGAGGACGTGCGCTTCGCCGGCGGTCTGGACGCCGAGGTCAAGGACGGCGACACCGTCACCATCCTGCCCGCGGTGGCCGGCGGCGCCCGCTAGGCCATGGCCCGTTACGAATCGCTGCTCGACGCGCTCGGCGGCACGCCGCTGGTGGGGTTGCCGCGGCTGTCCCCGACGCACGACGTGCGCCTGTGGGCCAAGCTGGAGGACCGCAACCCGACCGGCTCCATCAAGGACCGGCCCGCGCTGGCGATGATCGAGGCCGCCGAGCGCGAGGGCAGGCTGCGCCGAGGCTCCACGATCCTGGAGCCGACCTCGGGCAACACCGGGATCTCGCTGGCCATGGCCGCCAAGCTCAAGGGCTACGGCCTGATCTGCGTGATGCCGGAAAACACCTCGTCCGAGCGCAAGCAGCTGCTGCAGGCCTACGGCGCGCGGATCGTGTTCTCGCCCGCCGCGGGCGGCTCGAACGAGGCCGTCCGGCGCGCGAAGGAACTGGCCGAGAAGAACCCGGACTGGGTGATGCTCTACCAGTACGGCAACCCGGCCAACCCGGACGCGCACTACCGCGGCACCGGTCCCGAGCTGCTCAAGGACCTGCCGACGATCACCCACTTCGTCGGTGGCCTCGGCACGACGGGCACGCTGGTCGGCGTCGGCCGGTACCTGCACGAGCAGAAGCCGGACGTGCAGATCATCGCCGCCGAGCCCCGCTACGGCGAGCTCGTGTACGGGCTGCGCAACCTCGACGAGGGGTTCGTGCCGGAGCTGTACGACCCCGAGGTGCTCAACGGCCGGTACTCGGTGGGCGCCTATGACGCGCTGCGCCGCACGCGTGAGCTGCTGGAGCACGAGGGCATCTTCGCCGGGATCTCCACCGGCGCGGTGCTGCACGCCGCGCTCGGCACGGCCGAGAAGGTCGCCGCCAAGGGCGAGAAGGCGGACATCGCGTTCATCGTCGCGGACGCCGGCTGGAAGTACCTGTCGACCGGTGCGTACAGCGGCAGCGTCGACGAGGCCGCCGAACGCCTCGACGGGCAGCTCTGGGCCTGACCACACGCACACGGAAGCCCCTTTCCCACGGCCGGGAAAGGGGCTTCCGCGCGTCAGGCGGGGGAGACGATGTCGGCGGACAGCGGAGCGACGGCACCGATGATCGTGCTCGTGGTGTCCTCGGGCACGCCCGCGGCCAGCAGCGCTTCGGTGAGGTGCTTGGCGACCAGGTCGAAGTGATGCTGGGCGATGCCGCGGCCGCGGTGCACGTCCTTCATGGAGCGGCCCCGGTACTCGTCCGGCCCGCCGAGAGCGGCGGCGAAGAACTCGACTTGCATGCCCTTCAACCGGGGCAGGTTGGTGCCGGTGAAGAAGGGGGCCAGCTCGGCGTCGTCGAGTACCCGCTCGTAGAAGTCGTCGACGACGGCGATGAGCGCGTCCTGTCCGCCGATTTGCTCGTAGATGCTCGTCATGTCCCCAGCGAACCGGGGCGCGGTTTCCCCGACGTAAGACCGAGGTCAATTCAGGGTTTTCTCCCGATCCCGTCCCGCGCGGCCGCTCCTACCGTGGAGTCATGAGCACGCTGCCCGCACCGCCCGCCGACCAGGCGAAGCGCGTCCTCCCGCCGAAGCCGAAGACCGCCGCGCTCGTCGTGCTGGCCTTCACCGCTCTGCTGTACCTCGTGGAGGCCGTGGACGTCGCGCTGAACAACCGCCTCGACGCGCAGGGCATCCTGCCGCGCTCGCTCGACGGGCTGGACGGCGTCGCGTGGGCGCCGCTGCTGCACGGCAGCTGGTCGCACCTGCTGGCGAACACCCTGCCGGTCCTGGTGTTCGCCTTCCTCGCGATGGCGGGCGGCGTCGCCAGGTGGGCGCTGGTGACGGCCACGATCTGGCTGGTCAGCGGGCTGGGCGTGTGGCTGACCGGGGGAGCGGGCACGATCACCATCGGCGCGTCCGGGCTGGCCTTCGGCTGGCTGGCGTACCTGCTGGTGCGCGGCCTGTTCAACCGGGCGTTCGCCCAGATCGTGATCGCGGCGGTGCTGATCATCGGGTGGGGCGGGATGCTGTGGGGCGTGCTGCCCGGCCAGCCCGGGATTTCGTGGCAGGCGCACCTGTTCGGGGCGCTCGGCGGGATCCTCGCCGCCTGGTTCGCGGCGCGGGCGAACCGGAAGCGGGCGGTACCCTCGGAACCGTGAGCAGTCGTGAGGCCCCGATCGGTGTATTCGATTCCGGAGTCGGGGGCCTCACGGTCGCCCGCGCGATCCTGGACCAGCTGCCGTCCGAGCAGCTGCGTTACGTCGGCGACACCGCGCACAACCCGTACGGCCCGCTGCCCATCGCCAGGGCGCGGGAACTGGCGCTCGCCGCGCTCGACGATCTCGTCGCGGGCGGTGTGAAAGCGCTGGTCATCGCCTGCAACACGGCCTCCGCGGCGTGTCTGCGCGACGCCCGCGAGCGCTACGACGTGCCGGTGGTCGAGGTCGTGCTCCCGGCCGTGCGGCGGGCCGTCGCGGCCACCCACACGGGTCGGATCGGAGTGATCGGGACGGCCGGGACCATCCGTTCGCGCGCCTACGAAGACGCCTTCGCGGCGGCCCGCGACGTATCGGTCACCAGCGTCGCCTGCCCCCGGTTCGTCGACTTCGTCGAGCGCGGAGTGACCTCCGGACGGCAGGTGCTCGGGCTCGCGCAGGGGTACCTCGAACCGCTGCTGCGCGCCGAGGTCGACACCCTGGTGCTGGGCTGCACGCACTACCCGCTGCTGACCGGCGTCCTGCAGATCGTGATGGGCCCGGACGTCACGCTCGTCTCCAGCGCCGAGGAGACCGCGAAGGACGTGGTCCGTGTGCTCACCGAACAGGACATGCTGGCCGAACGGGACACACCGCCCCAGCACGAGTTCGTCGCGACCGGTTCGCCGGAGCCGTTCGTGCGCCTCGCGCAGCGGTTCATGGGATTCGCACCCGGCGTGCTCTCGCCGATCAGCGCGTGAGCTGGCAGGGTGTGATCTCGTGCGACTGACGATTCTCGGTTGCTCGGGCAGTGTTCCCGGCCCGGGCGAGCCCGCGTCCGGGTACCTGCTCGAAGCGGACGGTTTCCAGCTGGGGCTGGAGTTCGGCAACGGCGTGTTCGCCGAGTTGCAGCAGCGGCGTGACCCGTTCGACCTCGGTGCGCTGGTGCTGTCGCACCTGCACCCGGACCACTGCGCGGACGTCAGCGCGCTGACGGTCCTGCGCCGCTACCACCCGGCGCCGCCCCACGACACGACCGCGCGGCGGCTCCCGGTGCACGCGCCGGACAACGCGCCGGTCCGGCTGGCGATGGCCTATGCACCGAACGAAACCGAACTGGCCGAGACCGACCTGTCCGACGTCTACGAGTTCCACGCGCTGTCGGCCGAACCGGTGAAGATCGGCCCGTTCGAGGTCACCGCGGTCCCCGTCGACCACCCGACCGAGGCATTCGGGCTACGGGTGCGCCACGCCGGCCGGACGCTCGCCTACACCGGCGACACCGGCCCCTGCGACGCCCTCGCCGACCTGGTCCGCGGCGCCGACGTGCTGCTGGCCGAGGCGTCCTGGACGGACGCGCCGGAACGGCCGCCGGGCGTGCACCTCTCCGGGAAGCAGGCGGGCGAGCTGGCGCGGGACGCGGGAGTGCAACGGCTGCTCGTCACCCACGTCGCACCGTGGAGCGACCGTGACGCCGTCCTCGCCGAGGCGCGGGCGGCCTTCCCCGGCGCGACCCTCGCCGAGCGGGGCGCGGTCCACGACATCTGACCGCCGCAGCGCGGCCCAGCAGACCAGCCCGACCGGGGTGACGAGCCAGCAGGACAGCAACCGGTAGCCCAGCACGGCGGCGGTGGCGGCCGGTTCCGCGGCCCCCGCCGACACCAGCCCGGTGAGCAGGCTGACCTCGATGACGCTGATTCCGCCCGGGGTCTGCGTGACCAGCAGGACCGCACCCGCGACGAGGACCACCGCGGCTGCCGTCCGGTCCGCGCCACCCGTCCGCAACTGCCGGAAGGCGTGGACGGCCGAGATCGCCGAGCCCGCGGGCAGGCTGATCGAGATGGCGGAGCGGCCCGATTCGGCGACGGCCGCGACAGCCAGCCGGGGCTCGCCTCGTGCGGCGCGGCGCCGATCGCCTGGGGCGAGGGAACGCGATCGCGCAGCGTCAGTACCACCACCGCTCCGACGGCGTGGGGAGATAGTCCTCCGCCAGCGCGGCCGCGTAGGCGTGGAACAGGGCCACGAAGTTCAGCGCACCGCCCGGTACGTCGAACTCCGCGAGGTCGTAGGCCAGGTGCGACCCGCGGCGGGCGGGGACGTCGTTGGTGACGTCGGTGAACCAGTCGAGGAAGGTGAGCTGCCGCCCCTCACCGGGGCCGACCGGCGGGGTCAGCAGGTCGAGCAGCATCGGTCGGCTGCGCAGCGTCCAGCGGTAGAACTCGGAGAACTGGTAGAAGCGCTCCTCGACGGCTGTGGCCGGGACGCCGTGCACCTGCTCGGCCAGCCGCACCCCGTACTCGGTCGAAGCCTGCTCGGCTTCGCTCCACGCGCGGTCGTGCGCCGACCGGGCGGACAGCTCCCCGTCACGCAGGCGGGTGAGGTAGCTCGCCCACCGGGACGCACCGGGGTTGCCGAACGTGTCCGTACTGTCTCCGCGGGCCAGCGCGATGCCCCGTTCGATGCCCTCCAGAATGCCCGCATCCACATAGGACACCCAGGTGCCGGACGCACCCAGATCGCGGTCGGCGAAGAACCGCAGGACGCCCTCGATGTTGCGCCAGCGCGGCGCGTAACCCGGGACCACTTCCGCCGCCGGACCGGTCGAAAGGGTGCGCACGAACGTCAGCCGTTGCGCGATCGTCATCCCGTCGATGTCCTCGACGGTGCAGGTCAGGGTGGTCGGACACGTGGTCGTGCTCGCGGTGGCGGGTGCGGCGGTCAGGCACAGCAGGCAGGCGAGCAAGGTCGCGAAGGCGGCGCGCATGAACAAGCACGGTAGCGGGGTTCTACGCTGGCCGCGTGGTGCGAAAAGACGGCAGGAACGACGACCAGCTCCGCGACGTGAAGATCACGCGGGGATTCCAGCAGTGGCCGGCCGGCTCGGTGCTCATCGAGTTCGGCAACACGAAGGTGCTCTGCGCGGCGAGCGTCAGCGAAGGTGTGCCGCGGTGGCGGGCCGGATCGGGACTGGGCTGGGTGACGGCCGAGTACGCGATGCTGCCCTCGGCCACGCACGACCGCAGCGATCGCGAGTCCGTCAAGGGCCGCGTCGGCGGGCGGACCCACGAGATCAGCAGGCTCATCGGCCGCGCGCTGCGGGCCTGCATCGACCTGTCCGCGCTGGGCGAGAACACGATCCAGTTGGACTGCGACGTCATCCAGGCCGACGGCGGCACCCGCACGGCCGCGATCACCGGCGGCTACGTCGCGCTGGCCGACGCGGTCACCTGGCTCGCCGCGGCAGGCCGCCTGGCCGATCCACAACCGCTGTCGGCGATGGTGTCGGCGATCAGCGTCGGGGTGGTGGACGGGCGCGTGCGCCTGGACCTGCCCTACGAGGAGGATTCGCGCGCCGAGGTCGACATGAACGTCGTCGCCACCGACGCGGGCACGCTCATCGAGGTGCAGGGCACCGGCGAGGGTGCCACCTTTACGCGCTCCACTTTGGACAAGATGCTGGACCTCGCTCAGGAGGGGTGCGCGGAGCTGACGCGGCTGCAGACGGCCGCGCTGGCCGAGGACTACCCGTACGAGCTGCCGGAGCCGGTGGCGGGCAAGAAGAAGGGATCGAAGTGAGCCGCGTCCTGCTCGCCACGCGCAACCCGAAGAAGCTCGACGAGCTGCGGCGGATCCTCGCCGCCGAGGGCATCGAAGGGCTCGAGGTGATCGGGCTGGCCGACGTGCCCGAGTTCCCGGAGGCGCCGGAGACGGGCGCGACCTTCGAGGAGAACGCGGTCGCGAAGGCCCGGGACGCGGTCGCGGCGACCGGACTGCCCGCGGTCGCCGACGACTCCGGCATCGCGGTGGACGCGCTGAACGGGATGCCGGGCGTGCTGTCGGCCCGCTGGTCGGGACGGCACGGCGACGACCAGGCGAACCTCGACCTCGTGCTCGCCCAGCTCACCGACACGCCGGACGAGCGGCGCGGAGCGGGCTTCGTGTGCGCGGCGGCGCTGGTCCTGCCGGGCGGCGAGGAGACGACCGTGCGCGGCGAGTGGCGTGGGCGGCTGATCCGGAAGGCCCGTGGCACCCACGGTTTCGGCTACGACCCGATCTTCGTGCCGGAGGGGGAGACCCGCACGTCGGCGGAGATGGAACCGGCGGAGAAGGACGCGGCCTCACACCGCGGCCGCGCGCTGCGCGCCTTGCTCCCCGCGCTGCGCGACCTCGTCTGACGTGGAGCCCCGGAAGGCCACCCAGGGCAGGTGGCCCTCCGGGAGTTTCAGGCCGCCGTCGGGACCGGGAGCTCGGCCGGGACCAGGCGGAACGACACCGACTGGCCCGGGCGGGCCTGGGCCATCACCGGCAGGTCGTCGGTCAGCACCACGCCGATCACCGGGTACCCGCCGGTCACCGGGTGGTCGGCCAGGAAGACCAGCGGCAGCCCCGAGGGCGGCACCTGGATCGCACCGGGCACCATCCCCTCGCTGAGCAGCTCACCCGTGCGCGCCCGTGACAGCTCCGGGCCGCTCAACCGCACGCCGACCCGGTTGCTCTCCGAGGTGACCTCGTAGGTCGCCGTCGCGAAGGTGCGCAGCGCTTCGGGCGTGAACCAGTCATCGCGCGGGCCGGGCATGACCCGCACGGTCAGCGCGAACCCGGCCGGATCGGGCACCGGCGCGACCTCCACCGAGGGCAGCGGCCCGCACTCGTCCCTGCCGATGGGCAGCTCGTCGCCCTCGCTCAGCGCGGCCGGTCCCAGACCCGCCAGCAGATCGGTCGAGCGCGATTCGAGCACCTTGTCCACGCCGATCCCGCCACGCACCGCGACGTAGGTGCGCAGGCCGGACGAGGGCATGCCCAACGTCAGCTCGTCACCGGGCCAGACCGTGAACGGCGCGTTCATTGCCTCACCACGGGCCCCACGCCGGACCGGGCACGGCGCGCCGGTCACGACGACCCGCGCCACCTGCCGGAACCGCAGCACGAGCCCACCGAAGGTGGTCTCCAGCACCGCCGCGCCGTCGAGGTTGCCGACGAGCCGGTTCGCCAGCGCCGCGGACCGGCGGTCCGCCGCCCCGGACCGGCCGACCCCCAGGGCGGCCAGTCCCGGACGCCCCAGGTCTTGCACCGTGGTCAGCGGGCCCGGCCGCACCACCTCGATCATCGAACCTCCCGGAAGCGGATGCGGGTGCCCGGCCGGAGCAGGGCGGGCGGGCGCCGGGCGGGATCCCACAGCGGGACCTCGGTCCGCCCGACCAGTTGCCAGCCGCCCGGCGACGACCGCGGGTAGATGCCGGTGAACTCGCCCGCGATGGCGACAGCGCCCGCCGGCACGTGCGTTCGTGGCGTGGCCCGCCGTGGCAGGTGGAGCTTGGGGTTCAGGCCGGTCAGGTAGCCGAAACCGGGGGCGAACCCGCCGAAGGCCACCGTGTACTCCGACGCGGTGTGCATCTCGACGACACCGTCCGCGCCGAGGCCGGTGTGCTTGCCGACCTCGGCCAGGTCGGCCCCGTCGTAGTACACCGGGATCTCGACCAGCTCACCGCGCATCGCCTTGGCGGGCACCGGTGCGGTACCGGCCAGCAGCTCGGCCAGCTCACCGGCCCCGATCACGGTCCGGTCGAAACGCACCAGCAGGGTGCGCGCGGCCGGCACCAGTTCGGTCACGCCTTCGGGACGGTCGTCGGCCAGTGCGGAGTAGAGGCCGAGGACCTTGCCGATGCCGTCGCCGTCTTCGCCGACGTCGACGAGCAGCGCCTGGTCCCCGCAACGCCGGATCTTCATGCGAAGCTCCGCACCTCGACCCCGGCCGACACCAGCGCGGTGCGGGCCGCGGTGGCCAGCGCAACCGCGCCCGGGGTGTCGCTGTGCACACACAACGATCCCGCCTGCAGCGGGATGACCGTGCCGTCCACGGCCACCACCTCCCCGTCCCGCACCAGCCGGACGCACCGGCGCGCGACCTCGTCCGGGTCGTGCAGCACCGCGCCCGGCTCACGCCGGGGCAGGAGCCGCCCGTCGGGCGAGTAGCCGCGGTCGGCGAAGGCTTCGGCGATGGTGGTCAGCCCGGCTTCTCCTGCTCGCGCCAGCCACCGGGACCCGGGCTGCCCGAGCACGGGCAACGTCGGGTCGTACTGCCACACCGCCTCGGCCACCGCGCCCGCCTGCTTCTCGTGCGTGGCGATGGCGTTGTAGAGCGCGCCGTGCGGTTTGACGTAGGCGACCTCGCCGCCCGCCGCGCCGGCCAGCGCGTCGAGCGCGCCCAGCTGGTAGAGGATTTCGTCGATCAGTTCGACGGGGTCCACGTCGAGGAACCGGCGGCCGAACCCGGCCAGGTCCCGGTACCCGACGTGGGCTCCGATGGTGACCCCGCGCTTCACCGCCGCCTCGCAGACGTGCCGCATGGTCGAGGGGTCACCGGCGTGGAAGCCGCAGGCCACGTTGGCGCCGGTCACGACGTCCAGCAGGGCTTCGTCATCGGCTATCCGCCAGGCGCCGAACCCTTCGCCCACGTCGCAGTTCAGGTCGATGGTGGCGGTGGTCGCGGGGGCGCTCATCGTGCGAGTTCCGCCGTCTCGGCCTGGACCACGACCGTCTCCTCCGGCGCCTTGCGGCTGAGGACCACGCCGATACCGGTCGCCACCGCGGTGACCACGACGTACAGCGCGACCGCGACCCAGGAGTCGTAGCTGGCGATCAGGGCCGTGAAGATGAGCGGGGCGACGGCGCCACCGACCACGCTGGCCAGCGTGTAGGCCAGCGAGCTGCCGGTGTAGCGCAGGCGCTCGGAGAACTGCTCGGTGATCAGCGCGGCCTGCGGGCCGTAGAGCAGAGCGTGGATCGCGAGCGCGACCACCATGCCGACCGCGATGGCCAGGTAGGACTTGGTGCCGGCCAGCGGGAAGAACAGGAACGGCCAGATCGCGGCGGCGATGGTGCCCACCATGTACATCGTGCGCCGGTTGAACCGGTCGGACAGCGCACCGGCGGCGGGCATCAGGAACAGCTGGAACGCCGAGCCGATCATCACCGCGGTCAGGCCCTGGCTGCGGCTCATGCCCAGCTCGGTGGTCATGTAGGTGAGGACGAAGACGGTGAACAGCGAGTACAGCACGTCCGGGCAGATGCGGACGAGGATGCCGGCGATCAGGGCACGCGGCTCCTGGGTGAAGACCTCCTTCAGCGGGGCCTTCGGCGCCTCGCCCTTCTCCGCGATCTTCTTGAAGACCGGGGTCTCCTCGAGCTTCATCCGCAGCCACAGGCCGAACAGCACCAGGACGCCGGACAGCAGGAACGCCACGCGCCAGCCCCAGGACTCGAACGCGGCGGTCGACAGCATCAGGGTCAGCAGTGCGATGACACCGTTGGCCAGCAGGTTGCCCGCGGGCGGGCCGATCTGCGCTGCGGAGGCCCAGAATCCACGCTTCTTCGGGTCACCGAACTCACTGGAGAGCAGCACCGCGCCGCCCCACTCGCCGCCGACACCGACCCCCTGCGCGAAGCGCAGCAGCACGAGCAGCACGGCGGCCCATCCGCCGACCGCGGCGTGGGTCGGCAGGACACCGATCAGGAAGGTCGCGATACCGGTGAGCAGCAGGGTGAAAACCAGTACCTGCTTGCGGCCGAGCTTGTCGCCGAGGCGGCCGAAGATGAACCCGCCGAGCGGACGGGCCAGGTAGCCGACCGCGTAGGTCGAGAACGCGGCCATGGTGCCGGCGAGTGCGTCGCCCGAGGGGAAGAACAGCTTGCCGAACAGGGTCGCGGCCGCGACCGAGTAGGCCGCGAAGTCGTAGTACTCGAGGGTGGTGCCTGACAAGCTCGCGACGAACGCGCGGCGCAGGGACCGCTTGTCCGTGGTGGGGGTGGAGTCGGTCATCACGTTGTCCATCCGCATCGAAGGGTAGTGAGGTAGGTCATGAAGTTAGGGATTGTTGAACGATCCGTCAATACTTTCCCGGAACATCGACGGCGGTCCGAAGCGCTTGGATAGACTTTTCGTAGAACAAGTCCCAGGTTGGACCGTCCTTCGATTCGCTGGTTAACTTTCCGTAACGCGGTCCGACCCCTCACCTACCGGAGGCCCGATGAGCACCGACGCCGAGTCCATGGGCTCGATCCTCAGCACCGGCCTCGAAGCGGACCGCCTGCTCCTGGGGCGCACCAGCACCGCCGAGCGGCTGGCCGACATCCTGCGCACGCGCATCACGGAAGGCTTCTTCGAGCCGGGCAGCCGCCTGTCCGAGGAGACGATCGGTGGCGCGCTCGGCGTCTCACGCAACACGCTGCGCGAGGCGTTCCGGCTGCTCACGCACGAGAAACTGCTGGTGCACGAACTCAACAGAGGCGTCTTCGTGCGCCGCCTGTCGGTCGAGGACGTCACGGACCTGTACAAGGTGCGCAAGCTCGTGCAATGCGCCGTGCTGCGGGAGATCACGACCCCGCCCGGCGACAAGCTGCAGGCGGTGGAGGCCGCGGTGGCGGACGGCGAGGACGCGCGGAAGCGTCAGGCCTGGCGCGAGCTCGGCACCGCCAACATCCACTTCCACCAGGCCCTGATCACGCTCGCGGGCAGCCCCCGCGTCGACGAGCTGGTCCGCGGACTGCTCGCCGAGCTGCGCCTGGTATTCCACGTGATGGCCGACCCGCAGCCCTTCCACGAGCCGTACCTGGAACGGAACCGGGAGATCCTGGAGACGTTGCGCGCCGGCGACGGCACGGCGGCGGAACACCTGCTGGCCGACTACCTCGACGACGCCGAGAAGCAGCTGGTGGACGCCTACCGCAAGATGATGTGACCGCGAGTGCAGAACTCGCTTGCGGGAACGTGGAACTCGCGCGCGGGAACGTGGGACTCGCGGACGCCCCGGCGAATCCCACGTTCAGGGCCGCGAGTCCCACGTCCGCGGGGCGCACGGACGACGCTTGGTCATCGAGCGGGCCGCTCCAGCGCGGGTCCGTCGCCCGGGAAGTCCGACCGCACACGTTCGGCCAGCTCGGGATCGCTCCAAGCCTCAGCCGTCGACTGCCATGCGCTCAGCGCTCTCGCGAACGGCAGCAGACTGTTCGTGTCCGCGCCGGCCAGCAGGTGTGCGAGCAGATCGCGCACGCAGTCGCCGCGCTCGTCCGGCGGCAGCCAGTGCAGCCAGGACAGTTGTTCGGTGAGCAGTTCCTCGGCCAGAGGTCTGTCGCGCTTCAGCAGGGCCTGAAGCGCGTGGGCAGCCACGCTCATCCCGGACTGGGCCGCCTCGAAGCGTTCGATCCTGGTCAGCACAAGGTTCTCGTCGTCGCGGCGCTCGAGGACGACGTCCGAGCCCTCCAACGCGGGCAGGACCTTGCCCGGCCCGAGCAGGAAGTCGGAGTAGGGAAACCGCTCGACGGTCATACCGCCAGGTCATCTGAACTACTTCAGACGCGCACTCAGGCGGAGATTTTCAGGTCCTTGAGCAGCTTCGCCACGTGGCCGGTCGCCCGCACGTTGTACCGCGCCTCGACGATCGTGCCCTGAGCGTCGATCACGAAGGTGGACCGGATGACTCCCTGGACAACGCGCCCGTAGTTCTTCTTCTCGCCGAACGCGCCCCACTCCGTGAGCACCGTCTTGTCCGGGTCGGACAGCAGCGGGAAGTTCAGCTGCTCCGCCTCGGCGAACTTGGCCAGCTTCTCCGGCTTGTCCGGCGAGACACCGATGACCTGGTAGCCGGCGCCGTCCAGTTCGCCGAGGTTGTCCCGGAAGTCGCAGGCCTGTTTGGTGCAGCCCGGCGTGCCCGCCGCGGGGTAGAAGTAGACGACGACCTGTCTGCCCCGGAAGTCCGACAGCGAGACCTGCTTGCCCGTGCTGTCCGGAAGGGTGAAGTCGGGAGCCTTGTCGCCGGGGGAAAGCCGCTTCGGGTCAGTCATGCTCCGAGCGTATCCGGGCGCTCAGGCGGCCCCGCAGTACACGGCGATCACCGGGCTGGTCGCGGTCGGCCGCAGCGTCAGTTTCATCTCGGCGGGCTGCGGCGGCGCGGTGAAGGCCAGGTTCACCCGCACGTCCCGGCCGGGCTGCACGTCCTTCCCGGCCTCGACGATCCCGCTGTAGCCCTGCGTCGAGTCGACCACCTGCTTGGATGCGACCTCGCCGACCGTGGCGGACACGCTCAGCCCGGACAGCCGGAACGGCTGCTCGCTGTCGTTGCGGATCAAGATCTCGAACGCCACCGCCCGGTCGCTGCGCGGATAGGCGCTGGTGCTGGGGCGGAACGGTTTCGGCGCCGACACCGACACCGCGATCCCGTCGTCGAACCGGAACCGGCCGCCGAAGTCCACCGTGCGCAGCGCGGGAACCGCTTGCTGGAGCGTGACATCACCGCCGGTGCTCGTCGACCCGCCGTCGACCGGCGCCGGTGCACCGCAAGCGGTGACCGCCACCAGGGCGAGAGCGGCCATCGCGTGCCTCGGGGTGCGCACAGGGGCCACTTCCTCTTCTTCGGCTGCCACCCGGCTGGGCCGTTCGGGGTAGGTATTTCGACCGGGGCCGGCTCCACTCTGTCCCTACCGGCGACCGCTTGCGAGTCAGCGCGGGGGGTTGAGGCGGACCTGGTGTCGGGATGTGGCCGATCCGTGATCGGAACGGCACCAGTCGTGACCGCCCTCACCCCAGCCGGGGTCACACGGCCAGCGCGAGGAAGAGGATGAAGGTGCCGCACCCCAGTAGCCAGGCGACGATCAGCCAGCCGAAGTCGCGCCACGGGTCGACGCTGTGATTGTCCTCGCCGGGCACGTAGACGCCGCGTTGCTCGAACCAGTCCGCCACGCTGCTCACCCACGAGAGAGGGTTGCGGCCCGCCACGTCGTCACCTCCGCATGTGCGATGACGGCCACAGTATCTCCTCGCCTGCGCTACCGGCCGGTCACTGCCCGTACGACATCTGGCCCAACGGGTGTGACGTCAGTCACGAGATAAGGATACGAACTGATAACAACAGTAATCATGTCGCGGGCAGTAAGCGATGTGGAGAGGTTTCAGCGTGACGAGCGACGACAAGGCCACCCGGGCGAGTGAAACGACGCGGCGCATCAGTGTCGCGGAGTTGCTGCACCGGGAAGGCGTCACGCAGGAGTTCACCGCCGTCAAGCTGCCGAAGACTTCCGCGCCGGAGCCCGGGTTCGACGACTCCGGCATCACGCCCGAGATGGCCGAGGCGCCGACCGTGCGCATTCCGGCGGCGAGCATCCTGCGCCGGGAGAGCGAGCCCGGCAGCAGGTGGGACAAGCGCAAGGTCGGTCGCCTCGGCGCGATCGCCGCGGGTGTGGCCGCGTTGTGCGGTGTCGCCGCCTCGACGCTCGGCACCGGTCAGCTGCACGACGCCGCCGCGCCGGGCGGGGCCGGTGGCGGCCCGGACACCAGCACCGGCTACGCGCCGACGAGCACGATCTCCGGGCCGCAGCAGCAGTTGCTGGCCACCAGTACCCCGACGGAGTCGAGCAGCTCGAGCCTGCCGCCGTCCGGCAGCGCGTCGTCCCAGGCGCAGGCGCCGGACTCGCAGTCCGCGGAGAGCAGTTCCGGCAGCGAGTCGCGCACCAGCCGGTCGACCACCGGCACCGGTTCGACGGTCGCGCCGACGACCGCGGCTCCGGGGCCCGCCGCCACGACCACGGAGTCGAGCAGCACCCAGCCCACGACGACGACCACCCCGCCGGAGAGCACGACCACGTCGCCCTCCGACGAGGAAACCCCCGGCTCCTCCTCAGGTACCAGCACGTCGAAGCCGCGCCAGGACAACAACGGCGGCCTGCTCGGCGTCGTGGGCGACCTGGTCGGCGGCCTCCTCGGCCGCTAACGCGGCATGCGCCGCCACACCGGGCGGGGCAGCAGGCGCATCAGGAAGAACACCGGGCGCAGCACCGGCGGCACCCACACCTCGCCGCGCCCTCGCTCGAGCGCACGCACCGTCGCGGCGGCGACCTGTTCCGGTGTGCTGGAGAACGGGGCGGGGGACATGCCCTCCGTCATCCTGCCGATCACGAATCCCGGCCGCACCAGCACCAACCGCACCCCGCTGCCGTGCAGTGCATCGGCCAGGCCGCTCGCGAAACCGTCCAGCCCGGCCTTCGCCGAGCCGTACACGTAGTTCGCGCGCCGGACCCGGACCCCGGCGACCGAGGAGAACACGACGAGCCGTCCATGGCCCTGCTCGCGCAGCAGGTTGGCCAGCTCGGTCAGGATGCTCACGTGCGCGACGTAGTCCGTGTGGATCACGGCCACCGCGTGCGCCGCTTCCCGTTCCGCGCGGGCCTGGTCGCCCAGCAGGCCGAACGCCACCACGACCGTCTCCAGTGGACCGTGCTCGGCGACCACCGCGTCCAGCACCTCGCGATGCCGGGCCACGTCGTCGGCGTCGAACTCGACCCGTGCCACCTCCGTGGCGCCGGCCCGCCGCAGTGACGCCTCCTCCTCGCCGAGGTCGTCGCTGCGCCGGGCCGCCAGCACGAACTTCCCTGCCCCGCCCACGAGTTTCCGCGCGACGGCGAGGCCGATCTCACTGCGCCCGCCGAGCACCAGCACCGTTCCGCTCACGCGGGGCAGTCTGCCCGACGATCAGTGGGCGGCGCGCCCGGGCCGGTGGATCTTCCAGCGCGACGGGCGGTGGTGACCCGCCGGGGCCGCGGCCGTCTGCTGCGGGACCGGGCGGGTCGGGACGTCCGCGTTGCCCACCACGGTGTCGCCGGTCGTCACCGGCTGCTGCACCGCTGTGTCGGCGGGTTCGTCCGTTTCGACGTGTGCCTTCTTGCGCGCCGGCATGATCGCCATCACCAGGCCGAGCACGGCGGTCACCAGGTGCAGCCAGTTGTCGGCGGCGTTGAGGTTGAGCGGGTTGCCCAGACCGGACACCGGGTTCGAGGAGATCACCCCGGTGATCATCAGCCCCCAGATCCCGACCAGGCCGAACCCGATGAACAGGATCCAGCCGAACGTGCGCGCGGACGCCGACGACGCCGCGAACAGCAGGCCGACCACACCGACGACGATGTGGATCAGGTTGTGCAGCGGGTTGACCAGGAAGCCCAGCACCATGTGGTCCTGGTTGCCGGTGAAGTCGCCGAACCCGGTCCGCACGAACCCGACGATGCCGAGTGCGAGGTAGACCAGTCCGACGAGCCCGGCGAGCACCTGGACCGGCTGGAAGCCGGCCACCCGGACGCGGGCGTGTTCCGTACGAGACATGTCGCCTGTCCCCTTTGTCCGACGGGACACCACGGTTGCGTGATGTGCCTGGCGGGCTACCCGGCGGGCGAATCGGGCAAACTTACCGGACCAGCCGTCCGAGCAGGGCGGAAGCGACGGAGATGGCGATCGCGGCGGCCACGGCGAGCACGCCGAAGTCCAGCCGGAGGTGTGACGGGGTGCCGATCAGCAGTCCCCGTAGCGCGTCCACTTCGTCACTGAGCGGGTTGACGTGACTGAGCTCGCGCAGCCAACCCGGCATCAGGTCCACCGGGTAGAGCGCGTTCGAGCCGAAGAACAACGGCATCGTGATCGCCTGCCCGATCCCCATCAGCCGTTCGCGGGACAGCACCAGCCCGGCGATCACGATCGACAGGCAGCAGAAGAACGCCGAGCCGAGCACGACCGCGAGAGCGGCGCCGAGCAGTTTCAGGGGATTCGCCGTCAGGTCCACGCCGAGGATCGCGGCCAGGACCATCACGATCACCGCCTGCACGAACGCGCGCACCCCCGCTGCGAACGCCTTGCCGGTGACCAGCGCGGCGCGCGGGGTGGGGGTGACGAGCAGCTTGCCCAGCACGCCGGCATCGCGTTCCCAGATGATCTGGATGCCGTAGAAGATCGCGATGAACAACGCCGACTGCGCGAGGATCCCCGGGGCGAGGAAGTCCAGGTAGGGAGTGTCGCCGGTGGGGATCGCGCGCAGCCGCGTGAAGGTTTCGCCGAAGATCAGCAGCCAGAGCGCGGGCTGGATCGCCCGGGTGATCAGCTCGGAACGGTCGCGGCGGAGCTTCTGCAGCTCCACCAGGCACATCGTGCCGACCCTGGACAGCAGGCGGCGGACCGGGGCCGGGTCAGCCCAGGCGGCGAGCGGCGCGGACATTGCGCATCCCTCCCTTGTCGGAGTCGTCGAAGGCGTCACCGGTGACCGCGCGGAACACGTCGTCCAGAGTGGACTCCGGCCCCAGTTCCGCCCGCAGCCGCGCGGGGCTGCCCTGTGCGCGGATGCGGCCGCGGTGCATGAGCGCGACCTGTTCGCAGTACTGCTCGGCCTCGTCCATGTAGTGCGTGGTGACCAGGACGGTCATGCCGGTCTCGACGCGGACCTGCTCGATGCGTTCCCACACGCCGGTACGGGCGACCGGGTCGAGTCCGATGGTGGGCTCGTCGAGGATCAGCAGGCGCGGGGCGCTGACGAGCGCCTGCGCGAGTTCGAGGCGGCGGATCATGCCGCCGGAGTAGGTCGAGGCCTGCCTGCCGGCGTCGTCGAGCAGGCCGACCGCGCCGAGGGCCCTGTCGACCTGTTCGGCGCGGTCGCGGCGAGGGACGTCGAAGAGCCGGGCGAACAATGCGACGTTCTCCCGCCCGCTCAGCGTCCCGTCGGCGGAAAGCTGTTGTGGTACATAGCCGATCAGCCGCCGCACGGGCATCTTGCGGCGTGCGACGTCGAGCCCGAAGACTTCGATCGCGCCTGCCTTCGACGGCAGCAACGTGGTGATCATCCGGATGGTCGTGGTCTTGCCTGCGCCGTTGGGCCCGAGCAGGCCGAAGACCTGGCCCGCCGGGATCTCCAGGTCGACACCGTCGACGGCGACCGTGTCACCGAAGGCGTGGCGGAGCCCGGTGCAGCGCACCGCGGGTGCGGTCATCTCTCCTCCTGGAGTGCGTCGATCAGCCTGCCGAGAGCGGGCAACGCGGCCTCGATCGCTTCGCGGTCCTCGGCGGGCAGGGTGGCGACGGCGGTCGCGACGAACTCGGTGCGTGTGCGGCGCCAGTTCGCCAGCCGTTCGCGTGCCGTGCCGGTCAGGTCGAGTCGCGCGGCGCGGCGGTCGTCCGGGTCGACCCGTCGTTCGAGCAGGCCCGCGTCCACGAGCTGGTTGACGAGCGTGCTGACGGAGTTCCCGGCCAGGTGCAGTGAACGGGCCGCCGCGGCGACTCCGGTACCGGGCTGTTTCTCGACCTCGCGGAGCAGCTCGATCTGGGCGACGCGCAGGGGCGGGTGCGGCAGTGTCTCCCGCACGCGCCGCCGGGTCACCCGCCGCAGCGCCGCGGTGGTGGTCATCAGGTTCTCGGCCAGTTCTCGCACTTCCGCAAAGTAGCTCTGACTAAGAGCTATTAGCAACGCTCACAACCGCTGCGATCAGGAGGAACCGCACGAACGCACCAGGTTCGCGGCCAGTGCGCGGGCCGCGGCGGGGGTGAGCGGATCGTGTCCGAGCAGGACGCGGTACCAGAGCACGCCGAAGGCCTGATCGGCGAACAGGTGCCGGTCGGTGCCCTCGTCGGCCTCGCCGCGTTCACCGGCCCGGTCGAGGATCTCCAGTAGCATTTCGCGGCGGCTGAGCGTGAAGGCCCGGAGCGCATCGGCGGCCGCCGGGTCCCGCAGCGCCTCGGCCATCGACGTGCGGAGGAGCGCGCGTACCGGGGGCGCGGACACCGTCTCGAAGGTGGCGACGAGGAAGGTTTCGAGATCGCCCGCGAAGCTGCCGGTGTCCGGTCGCGGAGTCAGTTCCTGCGCGCGCTCGATGGCTGCCTCCAGTAGGACCGCGCCCTTCGACGGCCACCAGCGGTAGATGGTCTGCTTGCCGACACCGGCCGCGGCGGCGATGGCGCCGACGCTGATCGCCGTGTCGTCGCGCGCCAGGAGATCCGCCGCGGCCGCGAGGATCGCTTCGCGTGCGGCTTCGTTCCGGCGGCGTCCGGTGTGCGCGCGTCGTGGCATGGCCCGACTCTAGCTCTTGACGGAACCATCGGTCTCGGCAATGCTTGACGAGACTTATGGTTTCGGCAAAGGGGGACGACATGGTGACACCGGAACAGAAGAAGCGCCGGGCGGACGCGTTCCACCGCGCGATCAACCCGGTGATGCGGATGATGCCCGGCCAGGTGGTGCTGGAGACGACCGGCAGGCGCAGCGGGTTGCCACGGCAGGTCCCGGTCGGTGGCAAGGTGATCGACGGCGCGTTCTGGTTCGTCTCCGGTGACGGCCCGCGTGCCGCCTACATCCGCAACATCGAGGCGAACCCGGCGGTCCGCGTCAGGCTCGGCTCGACGTGGCGCACGGGCACGGCGCACCTGTTGCCCGAGGACGACCCGTACGAGCGGCTGAACAAGCTGCCCGCGTTCAACAGCATGATGGTGCGCCGCCTGGGTACCGCGCCGCTGACCGTTCGCGTGGATCTGGACTAGATCAGCGGGTTGATCGACTTGTCGACAGTGCTCGGTGGCTACTGTGGACGGTCGGGACCGGCCGGTGCGCCCTCGCTAGAGTCCTGCGGGTGAGTACCGGCATCTCCACCCTGGCGAGTCAGTGTCCCGCGCTGTCCAGGACGAGGGCGCTGGCGACGTGGGTCGGCAGCGGGAGACCCGTTACCGCCCAAGGAGTTCTGCGGCCGGCCGATGTCCCGTCGGTCGCCGGGGTGCTCGGCGTCGAGGTGGGGGAGAAGGTCCGCTCGGCCGCCGACGTCGTGCCGATCCACCGGCCGTGGGTCGCCGCCGAGGGTGCCGGACTGATCGAAGTCGGCGTCGCGGAAGCGGTCGCGCGCCCGGCCGACGACGATCCGGCGCAGTTGTGGCTCAAGGGTCTCGACGCGGTCCTGCGCGCCGAGTCGGCCGACCCGCGCCGCCGCGGCGCGCACGCGCTGTGCCGCGCGGTGCTGACCGCGCTGGTCAACGGCCCGCTGCTGGACGACCTCGGGTTTTCCGTGCACCGGCTGTTGAAGGGCGACGAGGACGCGGGCGCCGTCCCGGTGAGCTTCGGCGGCGTGGAACCGTTCCCGCTCGGCGCTGCCGTGGACGTGCTGACCGAGTTCGGCGCACTCGACGGCCACCGCGAAGTCACGCCGTTGGGACAGTGGGCGCTCGACGAATGGGCCGCTCGCGAACCTCGTCCGGTCACGCCGGACCTGCGCGCCACGCAACTGCTCGGCAGGCTGGCGCCGCTGCCGGCCGACGAGGCTTGGCGCCAGGCGCAGCGCTGGTTCGAGGACAGGCGTCCGGTCGACGGCGCCGCGCAGTTGCTGCACGCGGCGGAGTTCACGTCACCGGTGGAACGCGTCGCGGCGATCGAGGTCGTCGCGGGCTTCGGCGCCGAGGTCCTGCCCGCGTGGCATAGCGCGCTGAGCCACCGCAACGTGCGGCCGCACGCCGCGGCGATGCTGGAGATGTGGGACGAAGGCCCGGGGCTGTCCGAAGCGGAGCGACGGCGCCTGGTCACCGAGTACGCGTTGTCCGCGCGTGAGCGCAGCGGCGTCGAGGAGGCATACCACTACGTGCGTGACCGGGGCGGCCTCGACGCGCTCGAGCCCGAGGCGACCGCGTTGCGGCGCGAGCTGCGGGCCTTCGCCGCGTCGGTCCGGCTGCACGTGTACCAGCTGAAGGTCACCGTCGCCGGGCGCAAACCCCCGCGGTGGTGGCGGCTGGTGATCCCGGCGAGCGTGACGCTCGGCGTGCTCGCCGAAGCGCTCGACGCGGACGGCGAGCACCACTTCGAGGCCGACGGTGTCCGGTACGCCGACCCGTTCTCCGGTCTGGGCGAGGACCGCGACGAGCACGACGTCCGCCTGTCCCACGTGCTGGTCCGCCCGGGAACGGCCGTGCGGTTCTTCTCGAACGGCGTCGAGCACTCCGTCACCTGCGAAAAGATCCTCGACCCGGACCCGAAGGCGAAGTACCCGCGCTGCACCGGCGCGGCCAAGGGAGCGGAGAGCGCCGGTTCCCGCAACCGGCGCCTGTCCGCGCTGCGGCTCCCGCACCCGGCCCACCCCTGACCGCGAGTCCCCGCTCCGGCCGGTCAGCGCGCGAGGCGGTCCAGGACGAAGGACCGGAGCCCGTCCAGGTCGGTGTCCACGGCGACCTCGATGTGGCCCTGCGCGATGTCGCCTTCGGCCTCGGCGCGCAGCCCCTGCCGTCGCCGGTCGACGAGCGTCGCGCCGCGGGCCGGGCCCAGTGAGCACTCCACCTCGACCGGGTAGGTCTCGGTCTTGAGGATCCCCGGCCGGATCGCCTCGGCGACCGCCACCGCGTCGTGCAGCACGATGCCGTCCCAGCCCAGGGCTTTGCGGTAGTGCGACGAATAGTCCGGGGTCAGCGCCTCCAGTGCGGCACCGATCGGCCCGGACGCGGCCAGCTTGGCCAGCCACGCGGTGTCCACCGCGCACCGGTACGTCAGGTCCATCGGCACCAGTACGCACGGCACGGGCTCCTCGACCAGGACGCGCCGCGCCGCTTCGGGGTCGCTCCAGATGTTGAATTCCGCCGCGCCCGTGCTGTTCCCGCCGGCCAGCCCGCCGCCCATGATCACGATGCGCGCGATCTTCTCCCGCACCTCGGGGTGGGCGGCCAGCAGCAGCGCGATGTTCGTGAGCGGCCCGATCGGCGCGATCGTCACCGGCTCCCCGGCCGCCTCCAGCAACGACACCAGCAGGCTCACCGCACCACCCGGCTCCAGCGCCCGGCCCGGCTCCGGCAACGCCGCGGAACGCCCGGACAGCCCGTCCGCCCCGTGGACGTGACTGGCGCGCCGCAGTGGCGCGTGAACCAGCGGTCGCGCCGCGCCCGCCGCTACGGGCACGTCGTCGCGGCCGCACAGCGCGAGCAGGCGCCTGGCGTTGAGCGTTGTCGCCTCGAGCGGGACGTTGCCGAAGACCGTCGTGACCCCCAGCAGGTCGACCTCCTCGCTCAACGCTGCCAGCGAGATCGCGAAGGCGTCGTCCACGCCCGGGTCCGTATCGATGATCATCGGAGTCGGCATACTGTCAACCTATGACATCGATGTGGGGATCGCCGGTGCTGTCCCGGGTGCAGGCCTGGCGCCGCGCCCGGCGCGACCCTCGTCAGGCGAAGTTCCTGACCGCCGACTCGCTGCGCTGGGTGCTGCGCAACCGCGCCTACACCCCCTGGTACCTGGTCCGGTACTACCGCCTGCTGAAGTTCCGGCTCGCGAACCCGCACATCATCCTGCGCGGCATGGTGTTCCTCGGCAAGGACGTGGAGATCCACTGCCGGCCCGGTTACGGGCGCCTGGAGATCGGTCGCTGGGTGCACATCGGCGACGGCAACGCGATCCGCTGCCACGAGGGTTCGCTGCGCATCGGGGACAAGGCGGTCTTCGGGCGGCAGAACGTCGTCAACTGCTACCTCGACATCGAACTCGGCTCGGCGACCCTGGTGGCCGACTGGGTCTACATCTGTGACTTCGACCACGTCACCGCAGACATCACCCTGCCGATCAAGGACCAGGGCATCGTGAAGACCCCGGTCCGCATCGGGCCGGACACCTGGATCGGCACGAAGGTTTCGGTCCTGCGGGGCACCCGCGTGGGCCGCGGCTGTGTGCTCGGCGCGCACGCGGTGGTGCGCGGGGACATCCCCGACTACGGCATCGCGGTCGGCTCCCCGGCCCGCGTGGTGCGCGACCGCCGCGCCGACTACGAAGCCGACGCCGAACGCCGCGAAGCCATCGCCGACATGGCCCGCAAGGCGAACAAGGCACTGCGGAAAACCCTCGACCAGCACTGACCCCGCCCCCGAGCGGCCAACACGCCGCCCCGAGCGGCCAACACGCGCGCCGGAGCGGCCAACACGCCGAGGCCGCCGCCGTGTTTGCCGTTCCCGTCACCGTGTTTGCTGTTCCGGGCGCTGTGTTGGTCGTTCCGGGACGGCGCCACCCAGCTATCCCTTGGGCACGGCGGGGTACGGGACGAACGTGCTGGTGTTCTCGTCGACCGTGAGCTGCTTGCCGATCGTCGGGAACGCACGCTGCGGGCACGCCGGCCGCTCACACACCTTGCAGCCCATGCCGATGGGCGTCGCGGCGGCCTTCGCGTCCAGGTCGAGGCCCGTGGAGTAGACGAGGCGTCCCGCGTGGCGGAGTTCGCAGCCCAGCCCGACGCTGAACATCTTGCCCGGGCTGCCGAACCCGCCGATGTTGCGTGACACCGTCCGCGCGATCCAGAAGTAGCTCTTGCCGTCCGGCAGCGTGGCGATCTGGGTGAGGATCTTGCCCGGCGAGCTGAACGCCTCGTAGACGTTCCACAGCGGGCACGACCCGCCCACGCGGGAGAAGTGGAACCCCGCCGCCGACTGGCGTTTCGACATGTTGCCCGCCCGGTCGACCCGCACGAACGAGAACGGCACGCCGCGCTGCTTGGGGCGCTGCAGGGTGGACAACCGGTGGCAGACCGTCTCGAACCCGACGCCGAAGTGGTCGCAGAGCCGCTCGATGTCGTAGCGAAAGCTCTCCGCCGTGGACAGGAACTGGCCGTAGGGCAGGATCAGCGCCCCGGCGAAGTAGTTGGCGAGCCCGACCCGCGCCAGTGACCGGGCCGCCGGACCGGAGAACGCCCACGAGTCGGCCAGTTCGGTGATCAGGTCGTCGTACTCGATCAGCGCGATCTGCGAAGCCATCCGGAACGCCCGCTGGCCCACGCGCAGGCTCGGCGCGAGCCGCAGCACCTTGCCGTCGGGCTGGTAGCGGTGCTGCTGACCGGCCGCCTCGTCGAGCCCCTCGCTGATCACCTGCACGCCGTAGTGGTCGGCGAGGCGCTCCTGCAAAGTCTTGTGAACGCCGCCGCGGCGCAGTCCGATGTCGTCGGCCATCCGTTCGGCGCGCTCGTCGAGTTCGGCGACGTAGTTCTCCCGTTCGTAGAAGAAGTCCCGGACCTCTTCGTGCGGCAGGGGAGCGGCGGCGCTGCCGTGCGGGCCCATGCCGTTCTCGGTCACCAGCGCGGCCGTGCTCTCCACCGCGGCCCGGTAGCTGCGGTGCAGCCGGACCAGGGCCTGCGCGATCGTGGGCAGGTTCGTGGCCAGATCGTTGAGCTCGCTGGTGGTCGCGTCGATGCCGATCGACTCGTCGAGCAGGGCTTCGCGCACGTCGGCGACCAGGCGGCTGGTGTCGTTGTTGGCGAAGAACTCGGTGTCGACGCCGAACGCCTCGGTGATGCGCAGTAGCACCGGAACGGTCAGCGGACGCGAGTTGTGTTCGATCTGGTTGAGGTAGCTGGGGCTGATTTCCAGCAACCTGGCCAGGTCCGCCTGGCTCATCGAGCGGCTTTCGCGGAGGTGGCGCAGCTTCGCGCCGGCGAAAGTCTTTTCCACGACTGGCCCTCCTCGGACAGCATTTTCAGTCCGGACCGATCACGTGACCGATTCAGTCCCCGTACTTTGCAGCGACTGCGAAACCGCGTTTCGCAACCTTCACAACATGCTACGTGAAAATTTACAGAAATTGGCAAATTGGAGCGCTGGCCACGTTTGCGCAGCCCATGTCATGGTCGACACCAGCAAGCGAGTCATCGCAACGTTCGCAAAGGTGGAGAAAGACCCATGGCAGAGCAGCCCAACCACTTGCAGAAGGAAGCCGCTGAGCTCGCCCAGCGGTGGGAGAACGACCCCCGGTGGAAGGGTGTCAAGCGGTCCTACAGCGCGGCGGACGTGATCAAGCTTCGCGGCAGCGTCGTCGAGGAGCACACCCTGGCCCGCCGGGGTGCCGAGAAGCTGTGGGACCTGCTGCACACCGAGGACTACGTCCACGCGCTGGGCGCACTGACCGGCAACCAGGCCGTCCAGCAGGTGCGTGCGGGCCTCAAGGCCATCTACCTGTCCGGCTGGCAGGTCGCGGCCGACGCCAACCTCGCCGGGCAGACCTACCCGGACCAGAGCCTCTACCCGGCCAACTCGGTCCCGGCCGTCGTCCGCCGCATCAACAACGCGCTGGGCCGAGCCGACCAGATCAACTGGGCCGAGGGCAACCGCGACATCGACTGGTTCGCGCCGATCGTCGCCGACGCCGAGGCGGGCTTCGGCGGTCCGCTCAACGCGTTCGAGCTGATGAAGGGCATGATCGCCGCCGGTGCCGCCGGCGTGCACTGGGAGGACCAGCTCGCGTCCGAGAAGAAGTGCGGCCACCTCGGCGGCAAGGTGCTGATCCCGACCAAGCAGCACGAGCGCACGCTGAACGCCGCCCGCCTCGCCGCGGACGTGCTCGACGTGCCGTCGCTGGTCGTCGCCCGCACCGACGCGCAGGCCGCGACGCTGATCACCAGCGACGCCGATGAGCGCGACCAGCGCTACATCACCGGTGAGCGCACTTCGGAGGGCTTCTACAAGGTCACCAACGGCATCGAGCCGTGCATCGACCGCGGTCTGGCCTACGCCGAGTACGCCGACCTGCTGTGGATGGAGACCTCCACCCCGGACCTGGAGGTGGCGCGCCAGTACGCCGAGGCCATCAAGGCGAAGTACCCGGACCAGATGCTGGCCTACAACTGCTCGCCGTCGTTCAACTGGCGCAAGCACCTGGACGACGCGACCATCGCGAAGTTCCAGCGCGAGCTGGGCCACATGGGCTACAAGTTCCAGTTCATCACGCTGGCCGGCTTCCACGCGCTGAACTACTCGATGTTCGACCTGGCGCACGGTTACGCCCGCGAGGGCATGACCGCCTACGTCGACCTGCAGGAGCGCGAGTTCGCTTCGGAGGAGCGGGGCTACACCGCCACGAAGCACCAGCGCGAGGTCGGCACCGGCTGGTTCGACCTGGTCAGCACGGCGCTGAACCCGGAGAGCTCGACCACCGCGCTCACCGGGTCGACCGAAGAAGCCCAGTTCTAGAAAGAGCCGCGAGCGGCCGGGGCGCGCTCGCCCCGGCCGCCACCGCGGCCCCTCCAGGAAGGCTTGCCATGACGCACACGTTCACTTCGCAGATCGAGGTCGCCGGCCCGGCCGGCGAGCGGTACGACGAGATCCTCACCCCGGCGGCGCTCGCCTTCATCGCGCGGCTGGACAACGAGTTCGCCGGACGGCGGCGCGAGCTGCTGGACGAGCGGCGGCTGCGGCGCGAGAAGCTGGCCAGCGGCGAGGAACCCCTCGACTTCCGCCCGGAGACCCGATGGATCCGCAACGACGACTCCTGGCAGGTGGCGCCCGCGGCGCCCGGCCTCGAGGACCGCCGCGTGGAGATCACCGGCCCGACCGACCGCAAGATGACCGTGAACGCGCTGAACTCCGGCGCGAAGGTGTGGCTGGCCGACTTCGAGGACGCCACTTCGCCGACCTGGCCCAACGTCGTCGGCGGGCAGCTGAACCTCTTCGACGCCATCCGGCGCGACATCGACTTCACCACGGAATCGGGCAAGCGGTACACGATTGGCGAAAGCCCCGCCACGATCGTCGTCCGGCCGCGTGGCTGGCACCTGGTGGAGAAGCACCTGCGCATCGACGGGCGGCCGGTTTCGGCGAGCCTCGTGGACTTCGGGCTGTACCTGTTCCACAACGCGCGCCAGCTGCTCGCGCGCGGCAGCGGACCGTACTTCTACCTGCCCAAGCTGGAGAACCACCTGGAGGCGCGGCTGTGGAACGACGTGTTCCGCCTCGCGCAGCGTGAGCTGGGCATCCCGCAGGGCACGATCCGCGCGACCGTGCTGATCGAGACGATCACCGCGGCGTTCGAAATGGACGAAATCCTGTACGAGCTGCGTGAGCACGCCTCCGGCCTGAACGCTGGCCGGTGGGACTACATCTTCTCGATCATCAAGAACTTCGGCGACGCGGGCGCGGACTTCGTCCTGCCGGACCGCGCCGAGGTGACGATGACCGCGCCGTTCATGCGTGCCTACACCGAACTGCTGGTCCAGACCTGCCACAAGCGCGGCGCGCACGCCATCGGTGGCATGGCGGCGTTCATCCCGAGCAAGGACCCGTCGGCGAACGCCGTGGCGTTCGACAAGGTCCGCCAGGACAAGGAACGCGAGGCGAGTGACGGTTTCGACGGTTCCTGGGTCGCGCACCCGGGTCTGGTCCCGGTCTGCCGCGAGGTCTTCGACGAAACGCTGGGCGGGTGGCCGAACCAGATCGGCCGTCTTCGTGAGGATGTCGCGGTGACCGCTTCGGATCTGCTGAACGTGGCCAGCGCGGGCGGCGACATCACCGAAAAGGGTCTGCGGGCCAACATCAACGTCGCTCTGCGCTATGTGGACTCATGGCTCCGGGGGACCGGCGCCGCGGCGATCTTCGACCTGATGGAGGACGCGGCGACCGCGGAGATCGCGCGGGCGCAGGTGTGGCAGTGGATCCGCAACGGCACGAAGCTCGACGACGGTACCGCCGTGACGGCGTCGCTGGTCCGTTCGTGGCTGGACGAGGAGCTGTCGTCCGTCCGGGCCGAGCTGGGTGATCAGGCCAAACTGGACGATGCGCGGGAGATCTTCGTCGAGACCGCGCTCGGCGAGAAGCTGCCGAACTTCCTGACGACCGGCGCGTACGCGCGCCACCTGACTGATCTGGTCTAGATCGGACTCCGGTTTTCCCTCTCCTGACGGGGAAAACCGGCTCGCGCTGGCTGTGGCCGGACAGCGCGGACACTCGGGCCCGGTAGGTATGCTCCACCTACCGGGCCCGACCTGTCCCGCGAAATTTCTTCCTTGAGGTAGATGTGTAAGACCCTTCGGCTGCGCAATCCTGGAGAGCAGCAAAGTTGTCCCGGGGATGCCGAAGGAGCTGGTCATGATCCCTGCAGTGCGTCGTTTCACCCGTTCGATCGCGGTAGCCGCGAGTCTGATCGCCGCGTGTGTCTGCGCGCCCGCCGCCCACGCGGAGCCGGGGATCATCGGTGGTGCGCCCGCCGACATCGCGGAGTACCCGTTCACCGTGGCGCTCACCGACGCCACGGGTCTGCAGTTCTGTGGCGGAACGCTGGTGGCGCCCGACAAAGTGCTGACCGCCGCGCACTGCGCGCAGGGGGAGAGTCCGCCTGCCCTGCGGGTCGTGAGTGGACGGACGGCCCTGAGCAGTCGTGACGGCACAGTGTCCACTGTGTCCCACGTGTGGGTGCATCCCGGGTTCAAGGACGCCACGGAGGGCTACGACGTCGCGGTACTGACGCTGACCCAGCCCGTTACCGGGCAGCCGCTGGAACTCGCGACGAAGGACGATGTCGGTTACCGGGCGGGCACCGAGGCGACGATCCTCGGCTGGGGCAACACGGCTCCGATGGGCGATTCGTCCGACGTGCTGCTGAAAGCGACGGTCCCGGTGTCGAGCGATGCCTACTGCTCGCACGCGTACTCGCAGTACACCCCCGACGCGATGGTCTGCGCGGGCTTCCCACAGGGTGGCGTGGACACCTGCCAGGGTGACTCCGGAGGCCCCTTGGTCGCTGCCGGACGCATCATCGGAGTGGTCTCCTGGGGCGAAGGCTGTGCCGAACCAGGAAAACCCGGAGTCTACGCCCGAGTCGGTGCCTACCACGACGAGCTCCAAGCCCAGCTGACACCACAGGACGTGCTGCCCTGAGCGTTCCCTCCCCGCTCCGCACCGTTCCCGGCCCCCTTGGCGCGTGTGCCAGCCCTCCGGTTTGAGAACGCCGATCCCGGCGGCGACCCACTCCTGCGACCTCGGACTATTCAAGACAGGCGGTGATGAGTTAGTAATCAGTAACTGATAACTTTGCAGGCATGGCAACAGACGCACCTGCACGGATGTCGGGGCAGCAGCGGCGTGAGCAGTTGCTCGAACTGGCAGCCGAGGAGTTCGCCCGCGCCGGTCTGCACGGCACGTCGACCGACACGCTCGCTCGTCGGGCGGGGATCACGCAGCCCTACATCTACCGGTTGTTCGGATCGAAGAAGGCGTTGTTCCTGCAGGTCGTCGAGCGGGCGTTCGGTCGGCTGATCGGCGGCATGGACCGAGCCGCGGAGGAGCGCGCAGGCCGGGACGCGCTCGCGGCGATGGGTCAGTTCTACGACCGGGCGCTGGCCGACCGGACCGCGCTCCTGGTGCAGTTGCAGGCCTTTGCCGCCTGTGGGGATCCCGAGGTGCGCGAGGTGGTGCGCGAGCAGATGGCCCGCATGTGGTCGGCGACGGCCGGGCACACCGGCCTGCACCCGGTGGCGGTCAAGACCTTCCTGGCCTACGGCATGTTGCTCAACACCGCCGCGGCGCTGGAGGTCGACGACGTGGATGCCGAGTGGGCCCGTGGCATCCGCACCCGCATCCAGGCCGGACTGTTCGACCACCTGACGGACGACAACAACCGATGACGACCGCCGCGAACGGCCGCGTGACCGACGGCGGTCGTGGCACGCTGGTGGCGCCACTGCTGTTCATCGCACTGGTTGTGGCCGTCCTGGGCAGTCTCGGCGCGCCGCTGATCACCGCGGTGGCCCAGGAGTACCGGGTGTCGCTGGCGGCGGCCCAGTGGAGCCTGACGATCGCGCTGCTGTCCGGCGCGGTCACCACTCCGCTGCTGGGCAGGCTGGGTTCGGTCCGACGGCGGCCCGTGGTGGTGGCCACCCTCGCCATCGTCACGGCGGGCAGCGTCGCCACCGTGGCGCCGGTCCCGTTCGCCGTGCTCCTGGCCGGCCGCGCCGCGCAAGGGATCGGCCTGGGCCTCACGCCCCTGATGATGGCCACCGCACGCCAGCACCTCGGGGAGCGTGCCCCGAGCACGATCGCGCTGCTGTCCGTCGCCTCGACCGCGGGCGTCGGTCTGGGCTACCCGGCAGCGGGTTTGCTGGCCCAGGTGGGCGGAGTGCGTGCCGCCTACCTGCTCGGCGTGGTCATCACGGCAGCCGCCCTGGCCACGGCGATCGTGGCGTTGCCCCGCGACCGCCCCGCCCCGCCGCGCGAACGCCGTGACGTACCGCCTGATCGCGCCGACGCGCAATGGAGTGGGGCTGACGCGGCCCAGGACGACGCTGCTGTGTCGCGTGGTCGTGCGGACGTGGTGCGGGATCACGCCGACGAGTCGCGGGGTGCGGTCGACGTGCCGCAGGATGGCGCCGCAGCGCTGCGGGGCGGCCCTGGCGCGTCGCCCGCGCGCATCGACGGGCGGTGCGACCATACCGATGCGGCCCGAGACGGCGACGTGTCGCGGGATCGTCTCGACGTGTCGCATGGGGGTGCTGACGCATCGCAGGATCCTGCCGCTGCGTCGCGAAGCGGCCCCGACGCGCCGGGGGAGCGCGCCGATGTCCCGGCGGAGGGTGCGGCTGCGCCACGCGGTGGGAGCGTGGACTGGCTTGGCACCTCCCTGCTTTCGCTCGGGCTGGTGGCCGTTCTTCTGGTGACCAGTCAGACCGCCTTGTGGCTCAGCGAACCGACAGTGGCGGGGCTGGTCCTGGCAGCGGGCGTCGTGCTGTTGGCCGGCTGGGTGGTCGTGGAGCGGCGGGTTTCGCGGCCGCTGGTCGACCTCGCGGCCCTGCGCCACCCGGCGGTGGCTGCCGCCAACCTGATCATGGCTGTCTCCGGCATCGCGATGTACCTGCTGTTCACCCTGATCACCCGCTACGTACAGACCCCGCGACAAGCCGGTTACGGCTACGGCCTCACCGCCGTCGAGGCCGGGCTCGTCCTGGTGCCGTTCTCGCTGCTGGGATTCGCGGCCGGACGGGTGGTTCCGCGGCTCCAGCTGCGCACGGGACCCTTCGTGCTGCTGGCCGTCTGCGGCGTCGTGATCACCGCCGGGTGCGTGCTGTTCGCCGGCACTCGCACGTGGGGGGTGGCCTGGCCCATTGTCGCGATGGGGGTGCTCGGTTTCGGTGTCGGCGGGGCTTCCGCCACGATGCCGCAGGCGATCCTCGCCATGACCCCGGCGCGTGAAACCGCCGCGGCGATGAGCGTCAACCAGGTCGTCCGCGCGGTCGGGTTCTCCATCGGCAGCGCGGTGGGCGGGCTGATACTCGCCGCGCACACCACGGCCGGACAGTTCGTGCCCGCCAGTGCGGGCTACACCACCGCGGCCTGGATCGCCGCCGCTCTCGCGGTCGTCGGCATCGCGACGGCTGTGGGTGCGGACGTGATCCGCCGGCGCCGGCCGTCAACCACCTGAGGAACTCGTCCGGAGCAGGGTCCTCGCCGCGGCTTGCGCCCGGCCGGCGGCCTCCGGATCGCCGGTGACGCCGGCGATTACCGTCGCGCCCTCGACGAGGGTGAAGATCTGGTCGCCGAGATCGTCCGAACCGGCCACCGAACGCAGGTAGGCCCGCACCAAGTCCTTGTGCTCCCGCACCACACGAGCAACACCGGGTACCGACTCACCCAGTTCTCCCCAGGCGTTCAGGAACGCGCACCCCCGGAAGTCCTCCTCGCCGAACCACCGCCGCAGCCAGTCGAACACCGCGAGCACCGGATCGGACCGCGTCCCGACGTAGTCCGCCAGCGACTGCCGCCACCACGCGTCCCGGCGGCGCAGCCACGCCTCGACGAGATCGCCCTTCGCCGGGAAGCACTGGTACAGCCGCTTGAGCGACACGCCCGACCCGGCCCGGATCGCGTCCATCCCCACCGCCTGGATGCCGCGCGCGGCGAACAGTTCTCCCGCCGCGTCGAGCACCCTGACACGTGCCTCGTCCAGGTCCATCCCACCTGCCCTTGCGTGGAGAACGTGCGTTCTCTACCGTAGCGCATCGATGGAGAACGTACGTTCTCCGCTTGCCGTCGAAGGAGTCCCATGTCCGATCGTCCCCCGTTCCCGCCGTTCGACGAGGTCACCGCCGCCCAGAAGGTGCAAGCCGCGGAGGACGCGTGGAACACCCGCGATCCGGAGAAGGTCGCGCTGGCCTACACCCTCGATTCGGTCTGGCGCAACCGGGACCGCCACGTGGTGGGCCGCGACGCGATCGTCGAGTTCCTGCGCCGGAAGTGGGAGCGCGAGCTGGATTACGCGCTACGCAAGGAACTGTGGGGCTTCCGTCGCAACCGGATCGCCGTGCGCTTCCAGTACGAGTGCCACGACGCCGACGGCCAGTGGTGGCGCAGCTACGGCAACGAGCTGTGGGAGTTCACCGACAACGGGTTGATGCGCCGTCGCGAGGCGAGCATCAACGACGTCCCGATCAGCGAGTCCGAGCGCCGCATCTTCGGCCCGCGCCCGGAGTCCGAGCGCGACGCCCCGCTGCCGGTGTTCTGATCGCTGTTCGGTCGGCACGACCGGACGGAACCTGCGAGCGTGCGTCTCGTCGCGTTGGGTCCGGCGGTCTGCCAGGCCCTCGCCGAGGGCGACCTGGCCGCGGCGAACCGGGCGCCGTCCGTGGAACTCAGCCCGTACTTCGTGAACTCGCGTCGGTTGCCGGGCTGGGGCAGGGGGAGTGCGGCGGTGCGAGCCGATCCCCGTGCCGCGAACTGGCTGGCCCATGCGATCAGCGCGTGCGCCGGTCAGGTTGCGGGCTTGTTCTTCCGCGCGGCGGCGGGTTTCGCCGCGCTGGGCTGTTCCCTGCCCGACGGTCCGGCGGCGCCGGACTTTCTGGCGCCCGCGGTGGCCTTGCCGGTCAACGTCTTCGGCACCGCCGGGGGAGGTTCGGGGTTGAGGACGTTGCCCGTCGGGATCTTGGGCCGGCCGAGTTCGCCGTGGTCGCGGACCCGGACGCGGCGGTAGACCTCGGCGGTGGTCGCCGCGATGCGGGCCCAGTCGAAGTCGTCGGCGAGGCGGGCCTGTGCGGTGCGCGCGCGGGATTCGGCGGCGGTCCGGTCGCGCAGGACCGAAGTCACCGCTGACGTCAAGGCCGCCACGTCGCCGGGAGCGAAAGACAAGCCGGTGACGCCGTCGACCACGACCTCACCCAGACCGCCCGCGGTCGACGCCACCAGCGGGGCCTTCGCGGCAGCCGCTTCCAGGGCGACGATCCCGAACGGCTCGTACCGGCTCGGCAGCACCACCGCGTCCGCCGCCGCGAGCACCGCCCTCAGTTCCCGGTCCCGCAGGTGCCCGGCGAACTCCACCGCATGCTGCATCCGCATCCGCCGCACCTGCTTGACCAGCTCGTCCAGATGTCGTCCGCGCCCGGCGACCACCAACCGCGTCCCGCGGTGTGAGCGCCGGATCTTCGGTAGCGCGGACACCAGGTCCTGCACGCCCTTCTCCCACTCCAGGCGCCCGAAGAACAACAACAGCGGCTCACCTGCCGGCGCATACGCCTGCCGCGCCCGCGCGACCTCCTCCGCCGGAACCTGCCAGCCCCGCTCCTCGATGCCGTTGTGGATGACGGTGATGTCGTCCGCCGGCACCTCGAACAGCTTCGCGACCTCGGCACGCATCGCCTGCGAACAGGTGATCAGCGCGTCCGACCGGTTGGCCAGCCACCACTCCACCGAATGCACCTGCTGGTTGAGCGGCTGCGACAACCAGCCCGAATGCCGTCCGGCCTCGGTTGCGTGGATCGTTCCGACCAGTGGCCGCCGCAGTGAGCCCGCCAGGCTGATCGCCGGGTGCGCCACCAGCCAGTCGTGGGCGTGCACGACGTCCGGCCGCCACGTGCGCGCCAGCTCCAGGCTCGCGCGCACCATGGCGTGACCCATGGCCAACGTCCACGCCACGAGGTCCCGTTCGAACGTCACGTGCATCGGGTCCTCGGCGACGCGGACGATCCGCACCCCTTCGACCACGAGGTCCGTCGTCGGGTGCGTGTGCGCGTCGGTCCCGGCCGGGTGCCGCGACAGGACCACGACCTCATGCCCGTCCCGGACCAGGTGGCGGGCCAGCGCGTGCACGTGGCGGGCCAGCCCGCCGACCACGACCGGCGGGTACTCCCAGGACAGCATCAGCACACGCATGACAGGAGGTTACTCACTGGTCAACTACGAACAGAACCGCCCGAACGCCCGCCGCGGCAGGGGTGACCTCGGTCACAAGTCTCGTGCGTCCAGTCGGCCGAAGGGGTTGTCCTGGCGGGCCCAGCGTTCCACCGGAGCGGGCAGCGGTCCCCGGCCGACCCATCCGGCCAGCTCGTCGAAGCGCGAGGTGTGCACAGCGGCGCGGCGGCGGGCGTAGTCGGCCGCGGAGTTCTTCGTGACCATGAACGCCCAGTCGCTGGACAGTGACATCATCGCCTCGCCGACGGCCCAGTCGGCGACCTTGTCCCGCGCCCCGGAGCGCGGCAGCGCCAGCAGCCGCTCCTGCAGGGCCGCGTTGTCGGCGACCATGTCGGCCACCTGCTCGCCGTCCCACACGCGCCAGTCCTTACCGGACCCCCAGGACGACGCGGGCAGCTCGACCGCGGGCCCGACGAGCCCGGCGTCGACCGCGCCGCGCAGCGTCGTCACCCGCACCCCGGCCTCCGGCAACGCCCGCAGCACACCTTCGAGCCACGCCGGGCCCTCGTGCCACCAGTGGCCGAACAGTTCGGTGTCGTAGGCGGCGACCACCATCGCCTCACGGCCGTGCTGCTCCCGCAGCGACCGCAGCCGCGACACGACCGTCTCGACGAAGTCCTTCACGTGCGTGCGGACCGTGTCCGCGGCCAGCGCCGGTTCGTACGGCGCCTTGTCCGACGGCTCGACCTGCTTGCCCGTCACCCGCGACGGTTTCAGCCCGACCTCGTGCGCCCAGGTGTGGAAATCGCGGTAATGCGCGTGCCCCGGATAGCCCGCGCGCGGCGACCAGACCCGGTACGTGACCTCCAGGTCCCGCCCGAAACTCAGCACGTCGGAGGCGCCCACCGGGCGCGCGAAGGCCGTGTCGCCGTGCAACGACGGCCCGTCCACCAGGAACCGCCGCACCCCGGCCGCCGCGTAACCGGCCTCCATGCCCGGCGCGTAGCCGCATTCGGGCGCCCAGATGCCCTCCGGGCGGTGCCCGGTCCGCAGCGCCGTGTCCGCCAGCCCGCCCCGCAGGAAGAACGACCGGATGCGCTCGTCCAGCAGCGGCTGGAACGGATGCGCGTACGGGCCGCCCAGCAGCTCCAGAACCCCGGAGTCCACAAGCGACCGAAGCAGCGGCGAAAACCCGTGCCGCCATTGGGTTTCGAAGTCCTCCAAAGCTCGCGTCGCCGCGCGGTACTCGTGCGCGCCCAGCTCGCGCAGCAACGGGTCCGAACGCCACAACGTCCCGGCCTGCACGGTCCGCAACTGCCAGTGCCCGAGCCATTCGTGGAACGCCCGCAGCGCGTAGGGATCGTCGAGCTGCGCCGCGAGCACCGGCGTCACGCCGAGCGTCAGCACGTCCCGCTTGCCTTCGGCCGCGAACCTGCGCACCAGGTCGACCACCGGCAGGTACGAATGCGCCCACGCCTGGTAGAGCCATTCCTCGCCGACCGGCCACGAGCCGTGGTGCGGCAGCCACGGCAGATGGCTGTGCAGCACCAGGCAGAACGTCCCCTCGCGGGTCACGGCCGCACCGCCACCGCGACCAGGTCCAGGCTCTCGTCGAGGCGGTCGCCGTGGATCTCGAAGTCCGAAGCGCCGATCGCGGCGATGTCGGCGAGCAGCGCGGGCGGCCACGGCGCCTGCCCCGGCAGGTGTCCCATCACGACTTCCAGCTGCGCGTCGATGACCGACCCGCCGTACCGCTCGTCCAGCGCGCGCACACCCGGCCCGTGGTGCAGACCGTGCAGCACTTCGACCGCGAAACCCGCCTCCCGCAACAGCGAATCCAGCTCCGCCGCCGCGAGTTCCCTGGTGTGGAACGGGTTCAGCGGGGTGTCGCTGTCCGGGGTGAACGTCAGCCGGTTCGGCGTGGTGACCAGCAGCCGCCCGCCCGGCCGCAGCACGCGCAGGCATTCGGACAGGAACGCGCCCTGATCCCACAGGTGCTCGATGACCTGGAAGTTCGCGACCACATCGATGGCCCCGTCGCGCACCGGCAACTGGACCAGGTTCCCCCGCGCCGTCCACACCTCGCGGTAGCGCCGCGCGACGTGCTCGGTGGTCGGCTGGTCGTAGTCCAGCGCCAGCACCGCGCGAGCCGTCGAGGCGATCAGCCCGGCGCCGTAGCCCTCGCCGCATCCGGCCTCCAGCACCACCGCGTCCGCGCACCACGGCAGCAGCGCGTGGTAGGCCGCCTCATGACGGCGAAACCAGTAGTTTTCCTCGGCGATGCCCGGAACCGTGCGTTCCCCGGTCAGGTGCAGTGCTTCGGCGCGCGACGTGCTCACCCCGGCGACACTACTGGGTGAGTCAGGGCCACTTCCGCAGCACGACCGTCCACGACGAGGAGTCGACGTGGAACTCCGGCACCGGATTGCCCGCCCGTGCCATGGCCGAGCGGATGCGGAAGATGCCGCGGCCGAACCGGTTCACGTAGCCGAGCGCCTTCATCGCGCGGGCCAGGTTCGGGTTGCGGTAGTCGTGGACGCGGTCGAAGTTGTCCGCCCGCACCTGGCCGTACGGGCCGCCCGGGTTGGTCACCTCGATGCGGTCGTCGAACCAGGTGATCCGGATCGGCGCGTGCGAGGTCTCGTAGTTGCGGTGCATGACCGCGTTCATGCACGTCTCCCGCAGCGCCTCCAGCGGGTAGTCCGGCAGCTGCTCCTCGCGGAAGCCCTCGCCGTCGGTCAGCCGCGTCCGCAGGTGACCGCTGAGCAGCGCGCTCAGCCTCGTTGCCGTCGCGACGAGGTTGCCGCGCAGCTCCTGCTGGTCGATGACCGGGGCGTCGAGGTCGCGTCCCTGATAGCGGATGAACTGGACGTACGCGCCTGGGACGTGCGCGCTGGGGTCGCGGCCGACCGAGAGCAGGCCGAGCGCCGTCGGCACGCCGCCCGGTGTGGTCAGCCGCAGCCAGGCGAGGTCGGCTTCCACCGGGTGGTTTTTTTCTTCCAGTGACTCCGCCGCCACGAACGAAGGCAGGTAGGTGGTGCGGAACAGGCGCACGTCGAGGTCGGCGTCGGTGGCGGTCTCGACCGGTCTGCCGTCGAAGGGGGCGGCCGCGAAGCGGCGGACGTCGGCCTGGACGTGCTGGTCATCCCGGATGGTGGTGGCCGTGTGCACCGGTGACGGCTCCCCTCAGTGGCAACAGTGCGAGCTGAGGCGTGACCCTATCGGGTGAGCGCGCTACTCCGTTACGGTTCTGGTGGAAACGAACGGACAAACTCGCGGTGTCACGTTCCGGGCCGCTGTCTTGTCCAAGTCGTATGAGACTCGTGAGCCTGACGCTGTTCGCCCTCACCGGCCTGGTCGTGGGCTGCTGGGCGACGTTCCTGCCGGAGAGCTTCTACAGCGACTTCCCGGGCGTGCGGCCGGGGTACGTCTCGGTCGACGGGCCCTACAACCAGCACCTGGTGCGCGACGTGGGTGCCATGTTCCTGGCGCTCGGGGCGCTGACGGTCGGCGCGATGATCGTGCGGACGACGACGGTCACGCGGCTGACCGGGCTGGCGTGGCTGGTGTTCTCGGTGCCGCACGCGTTCTACCACTTCACGCACCTGCACGTGTTCCAGCCGCTGGACCAGGCGCTCAACGTGGTCGGGTTGAGCGCGCTGGTCCTGCTGGCTCTCGTGCTGGTGGTGCTGCCGGCGAAGGTCAGTGGTGCCGGCGGCCCTGCCCGTTCACGCGTGCCTTGAGCTTGGCCACGGCCGACTTGGCCTGGGCGCGGCGGCGCGGGTCGTTGGCGAACTGCTGGGCCTGCCGGATCGCGCGCTTGCCCTGCGGCGAGTTCGCGAACCGGGCGATCTTGTTGAACAGCGAAGCCATGTCCGTCCTCCGGGGCGGTATGCCGGTTTCGTCACCCTGTCAACGGACGGGTTACCCCGCTGGTTCCACCGCTACCCAGGGGAGACCGTGATGCTCAGCGCACCCGGCCCGACGTGCGCTCCTATCACCGTGCTGGCTTCGACGATGCTCAGCTCGCGGACGTTGGGCACCCGCTCACGCAGCTGCTGCACCAGCATCAGCTCGCGGTTGGTAGGCCGGAAGCAGGAGATCGCGAGGTCGGTCGGGAGGTGACCGGCCCGGTCGGCCGCCAGATCGACCAGCTTGGCCATCGCGCGACGGCTGCCCGCCGCCCGGGACAGCGGCGACACCTCGCCGCCACGAACGGTGAGCAGGGGCTTGATCGAGAGCGCGGTGCCCAGCAGTGCGGTCGCGCCGCCGATCCGGCCGCCACGGCGCAGGTACTCCAGGGTGTCCACGTAGATCAGCTCGCTACTGGTCGCGAAGCGGCGCTGCGCGGCATCGATCACCCGCTCCGCCGGAGCGCCCGCGGCGGCCGCGCGGGCGGCGGAGAGCGCCGCGAAGCCGAGGCTCATCCCGGTCGTCCCGCTGTCCACCGTGTACACCGGGATTTGCACCTGCTGGGCCGCTTCGTGGGCCGCCTGCAGGGTCGCGGACATGCGCTGCGAGATGTGCAGGCTGACGATCGCGCTCGCCCCGGCGCTCACCGCGTCCTGGTAGGTCCAGAAGAACGCGCCAGGGTCCGGCGGGTTCGTCGTCACCCGTTCGCCGGCGCTCAGAGCCTCGACCAGGTGGCTTCTGTCGAACCGGCTCTCCTCGTCGATGTGGTCCCCGACCTGCAGCTGGAGCTGGATGGAGGCGATGCCCCACTGTCTGCGGAGCTGCTCGGGCAGGGACGCGGTCGAGTCGGTGACTACGGCGACGTGGTTGGACACGGGATGTGAGGTTAGACCGGATGCCCGATCGGGTGTAACCACATCGGGTCAAGCCCCCGCTCGGAGTAGTCTGAGCGAGAGGGAGAACAAGCTGAACGATCGTCCCGGTAAATCGGGATTCCGGGTGAAGGCCGTCACCTCGGCGCGCCACGGCAGCGAAATCTCCCTACGCTACCGACCAGTAGAGCTGGTTCAGGGAGGTCGAAGGGGACCAATGACGAACATTGTTGTCCTGGTCAAGCAGGTGCCAGACACCTATTCGGAGCGCAAGCTCTCCGACGGCGACCACACGCTTGACCGCGAGTCCGCCGACGCCGTTCTCGACGAGATCAACGAGAAGGCCGTCGAAGAAGCGCTGAAGATCAAGGAAGCCGGCGAGGGCGAGGTCACCGTGATCTCGGTGGGCCCGGACCGCGCGACCGACGCCATCCGCAAGGCCCTGTCGATGGGCGCGGACAAGGCCATCCACGTCTCGGACGAGGCCCTGCACGGTTCCGACGCCGTGGCCACCGCGAAGGTGCTCGCCGCCGCTGTCGGCAAGGTCGAGGGTGTCGACCTGGTCATCGCGGGCAACGAGGCATCGGACGGCCGTGCCGGTGCGGTTCCCGCGATGCTGGCCGAGCTGCTGGGCCTGCCGCAGCTGACCCAGGTGCGGTCGCTGACGGTCGAGGGCTCGACGGTCAAGGCCGACCGGGAGACCGACGACGGCCTGACGCACCTCGAGGCGAACCTGCCCGCGCTGGTGAGCGTCACCGAGAAGATCAACGAGCCGCGTTACCCGTCCTTCAAGGGCATCATGGCCGCGAAGAAGAAGCCGGTCGAGACGCTCACGGTCGCCGACCTCGGCGTCGACGCGGGCGCGGTCGGCCTCGGCAGCGCACTGTCCACTGTGGTCGAAGCGGCCCCGAAGCCCCCGCGCACCGCGGGCGAGCGGGTCGAGGACGAGGGTGACGGCGGCAGCAAGATCGCCACGTACCTGGTCGGCCAGAAGATCATCTGAGACAGGAGACAGAGCAATGGCTGAAGTTCTGGTTCTCGTCGATCACTTGGCCGGCGAGCTGAAGAAGACCACGTTCGAAGCGCTGACCGCGGCCCGTGAGCTGGGCGAGCCGTCGGCCGTCGTCGTCGGCGCACCGGGCACCGCGGGCAAGTTCAAGGAGCAGCTGGGCTCCTACGGTGCGGCGAAGGTATATGTGGCCGAGTCCGAGGACGCGGGCAACTACCTGGTGACCCCGAAGGTCGACGCGCTGGCGAAGCTGGTCGAGCAGGCGTCCCCGGCGGCGGTGATCGTCACCGCGTCCGCCGAGGGCAAGGAGGTCTCCGGCCGTCTCGCGATCCGGGTCGGCGGTGGCCTGGTCTACGACGCCGTCGGTGTGAACTCGGACGGCACCGTGGAGCAGTCGATCTTCGGTGGCGCCTACTCGGTGAAGGCGAAGGCGCAGGGCCTGCCGATCATCTCGGTGCGCCCGGGCGCGGTGGAGGCCGCGCAGGCCGAGGGCGCGGCGGCCGAAGAGGCTGTCGAGCTGCCCGCGGTGGACGCCGCCAAATCCGCGAAGATCACCGGCGTGGAGCCGGTCACGGGCGGCGACCGTCCGGAGCTGACCGAGGCCACCATCGTCGTGTCCGGTGGTCGTGGTGTCGGTTCGGCCGACAAGTTCGACGTGGTGGAGAAGCTGGCCGACTCGCTTGGTGCGGCGGTCGGTGCCTCCCGTGCCGCTGTCGACTCCGGTTACTACCCGGCGCAGTTCCAGGTGGGCCAGACCGGCAAGACGGTTTCGCCCCAGCTGTACGTCGCGCTCGGGATCTCCGGTGCGATCCAGCACCGCGCCGGTATGCAGACCTCGAAGACGATCGTCGCGGTCAACAAGGACCCCGAGGCGCCGATCTTCGAGATCGCCGACTTCGGCGTGGTGGGCGACCTGTTCAATGTCGCCCCGCAGCTGACCGAAGAGGTCGCCAAGCGCAAGAGCTGATGCAGGTAAGACGGGGGCCATCGCCAGGACAGGCGGTGGCCCCCGTTCTTTCGTCCTTGCGGCGAGCGCCGGCGAGCTGCAGCAGATCGAGACGGGATGACCGAGGACTGTCCCTTGATCTTTGAAAGCCGAGCGCTGCGCGCGAATACAACCCAGACCTGGGCTTTCCCCCGAGCCTTGATCGTCAGGGCGGCTCTGTATCGGGGGTGGGGGAGGTGTGGGTGAGGTGGCTGCCGGTGCCGGTCGCATCGCCGGGTGGCCCCGCTTCCTGAGAGAACCCTGAGAACCCGCGGTTCATCCAACGTGCACGAGGTGGTCACGCGATGAACCTCCTGGCGGTTCCCTGGCCGCCGGTACACCTACAGACATGACGCGGTCCCAGTTGCTCGTCAGCACCGATTGCCAGGACGGCCAGCTGCCCGAGGGCGCTGCCCGGTATTCATTGCTCGTCGCCTACGACAACGATGAAGTCGTTGCGGCACAGCGGCTTCGTTACCAGGTCTTCGCCGGGGAGATGGGTGCGAAGCTGCATTCGGCGCCCGGTCTGGACGTCGACCGGTTCGACGAGTTCTGCGATCATCTCGTGGTTCGCGACGACAACACGGGGGAGATCGTCGGCACCTACCGGATGCTGCCGCCCGATCGGGCCGCGAAGGCCGGTGGGCTGTACTCGGAGACCGAGTTCGACCTGACGAACCTCGCCGGGCTGCGCGGGTCGCTCGTGGAGACCGGACGGTCGTGCGTACACCCCGACCACCGGACAGGCGCCGTGGTGAGCCTGGTGTGGGCGGGCATCGGGCGGTACATGCTGCTGTCCGGCCACCGCTACCTCGGGGGATGCGCATCGGTCCCGCTCAACGACGGTGGCACGTACGCGGCCGGTGTGTGGGACATCCTCCGCGTCAAGCACTACGCGAGCGAGTCGAACCGGGTGACACCGCTGAACCCGTGGCAGGACACCGGCGTCGCGCGGCCCGCCCGTGCGGTGCTGCCCCCGCTGATCAAGGGGTACACGCGGCTCGGCGCGAAGGTGTGCGGTCCGGCCGCGCACGACCCGGACTTCGCGGTCGCCGACTTCTTCACCCTGCTCGACATGCAGGCGATGGACGCACGCTATCTCAAGTTCTTCCTCGGGAACCAGGCATGAGCCACCCCTGGATGCCCGCCTCACCGTGCGGCGACGGCTGTCTGACGCCGGGCGCGGCGACCGTCGGGCCGGTGCGCCGCGCGCTGCGCTTCACCGCGGCGGTTTCGGTGGTGCTGCTGGCGTTCGGGGCGCTGCCGGCGTTGGTCGTCCGACGATTCCGGGAACCCGTGGCGCGCACGGTGTTCCGCGGGGTGCTGCGGGCGTTCGGGGTACGGCTGGTGGTGCGCGGTGAACGTCTCGACGGTGGCGGGCGCGGGGCGCTGGTGGTGAACAACCACATCTCGTGGCTGGACATCGTGGCGGTCAACGCCGTGCGGCCGATGCGCGCGCTCGCCAAGAAGGAGATCGCGGGCTGGCCGGTGCTCGGTGCGCTCGTGGCCCGCGGCGGCAGCATTTTCCTCGACAGGGAACGGCTTTCCACACTTCCGTCCACGATGGCCGAACTGTCCGCCGCGATGCGCGACGGTTCGCTGGTCAGCGTCACGCCCGAGGGCACGACCTGGTGCGGTCTGGCCTCCGGCCGGTTCCGCCCGGCGACGTTCCAAGCGGCGATCGACGCCGGGGTGCCGGTGCGGCCGCTGGCGTTGCGGTACCGGATGGCGGACGGCCGCGAGACCACGCAGCCTGCCTTCATCGGTCCCGAATCACTGATCGACTCGCTCAACCGCGTCGCGGCGCTGCGTGGGCTGGTGCTGGAAGTGACGGTGTGCGGGGAAATCGCGCCCGGCCGTGCCGCGGACCGGCGTGAGCTGGCCGGAATGGCGGAGGCCGCGGTGCAGGCCGCGCTGGGGAACGTGCGCGTGCCGGTGCAGCAGCGGCGGCGGGTGCCCGTCCGGGTGGAGCACTTCGAGCAGGTGTAGCCGCTTGACCTCCACCGCGCTGGAGGTGTGAGCCTGGACCGATGATCGTCGAAAGCCGGCCGCGCGGGGTGTTGTGGACGGCCGAGCACCGGATGACCACCGTGGCCAGCCTGCTCGTCGTCACGCTCATCGCGTTCGAGAACATGGGTGTGGCCACCGCGATGCCCACCATGGTCGCCGACCTTGGCGGGCAGCGCCTCTACTCCTGGCCGTTCACGTCGTTCCTCGTCGCGAGTGTCGTCGCCACCGTGCTGTCCGGCCGGATCTGCGACCGGCGGGGTCCGGCGCTGCCGTTGATCGCCGGGCCGGCGCCGCTGTTCCTCGCCGGTCTGCTCGTCGCGGGCACCGCGCGGAGCATGGCCCTCCTGCTCGCCGGACGGGTCCTGCAGGGGCTCGGCACGGGCCTGGTGCTCGTCGCCGTGTCGCTGCTCATCGCGCTCGTCTACACCGACCGCGAACGGCCCGTGATGTACGCCGCGAACGCCGCGGCCTGGGTGCTGCCCGCGGTCGTCGGGCCGACCGTCGCGGGCCTGGTCACCGAGCACCTCGGCTGGCGCTGGGTGTTCCTCGGCCTCGCCCCGCTCACCGTCGTCGGCCTGGCCATGCTCGTCCAGGTCGCCCGCCGGCTCACGCACGTACCCGGCGAACAGCAGCGCCGCGCGGGGATCGTCGTCGCGCTCGCGGCCGCGTTCGGCGTCGCCGCGCTGACCTGGGCCGCCCAGCACCCCAGCCCCGCCGCACTCGCCTACGGAGGCGCCGGGCTGGCCGCGCTGGCCCTCGCGGTCCGCCGTCTCGTCCCGCCGGGCACCGTCACGGCACGGCCCGGCCTGCCCACCGTCGTCGCTTCACGGGCCCTGCTCGGCGGCGCCTTCGCCGGGATGGAGGCTTACCTGCCGCTGGCCATGACCACCGTCCACGGCTACAGCCCGGCGCTCGCCGGTCTCCCGCTCACCGCGACCGCGCTGACCTGGTCCGCGGCCTCCGCCGTCCAGGGCCGCCACCCGGACTGGTCCCGCGAAACGCTCCTGCGCGCGGGTTTCGGCATGGTCGCCGTCAGCGTGCTCCTGTTCGCGCTCGTCGCCCAGCCGTGGTTCCCGGGCTGGATCGCGTTCGCCGCGTGCCTGGTCGGCGGCGCGGGCATGGGCATCGCCTACCCGTCGATCTCGCTGCTGTTGCTGCGTTTCTCGCCCGAGCACGAGCGCGGCTTCAACACCTCGGCGATGCAGCTGGGCGACTGGGTCGCCTCGGCGCTGACCGTCGGCTTCGGCGGGGTCCTGCTCGGCCTGGTCGCCTCCGCCGGGCGGCCCGCGCCCGCGCTCGGTGTGCTCGGCCTCACCCTGGCCGCTCTTGCGCTGCTCGGCGTCGTCATCACCCGCCGGTGGCCCACGCGCGGGTGAGGACGCACGGTCTACCCTGGTAATGCGATGACCTATCTCGACCACGCGGCGACCACCCCGATGTCGCCGTCAGCCATTGCGGCGATGAGTGAGGCGCTGTCCACCGTGGGCAACGCCTCGTCACTGCATTCCTCCGGCAGGCGGGCACGCCGGGCCGTCGAGGAGGCGCGCGAGATCATCGGCGAGGCGCTGGGTGCCCGCCCCTCCGAGGTGATCTTCACGGCGGGTGGCACGGAAAGTGACAACCTCGCGGTCAAGGGCATCTTCTGGGCGCGCCACGGCGCCGACCCGAAGCGCCGCCGCGTGCTGGCCGGCACCGCCGAACACCACGCGGTGCTGGACGCCGTGCAGTGGCTGGCCGATCACGCGCGGGCCGAGGTCACCTGGCTCGACGTCGACGAGCATGGCCGGGTGCTGCCCGAAACCCTGCGCAAGGCCGTCGAGAGCGACCCCGACGACGTGGCGCTGGTCACCGTCATGTGGGCGAACAACGAGGTCGGCACCATCAACCCGATGGCCGAGCTGGCCGAGATCTGCGCGGAGCACGGTCTCCCGCTGCACACCGACGCCGTGCAGGCCGTCGGCGCCGTGCCGGTGAACTTCGCCGGCAGTGGCGTCAGCGCACTCACCCTGACCGGGCACAAGCTCGGCGGCCCCTACGGCGTCGGCGCGCTCGTGCTGTCCAGGGACACCGAATGCGTGCCGCTGCTGCACGGCGGTGGCCAGGAACGCGACGTCCGCTCCGGCACGCTCGACGTGCCCGCCATCCGGGCGTTCGCGACGGCCGTCGAAGAGGCGGTGCGCGAGCAACCCCGCTACGCCGAACGGGTAAGCGGACTGCGCGACGCGCTCATCGAAGCCGTGCGGCGTGAGGTGCCCGACGTCGTGCTCAACGGCGTGCCTTCGGGCGAGGGACGGCTGCCCGGCATCGCGCACCTGACCTTTCCCGGCTGCGCGGGCGACAGCCTGCTGATGTTGCTGGACACCAAGGGCATCGAGTGCTCGACCGGTTCGGCCTGCACCGCCGGCGTCGCGGAGCCCAGCCACGTGCTGCTCGCGATGGGCGCCGACGCGGCGTCGGCCCGCGGTTCGCTGCGGTTCTCGCTCGGTCACACGTCGACGCCGGACGATGTGGACGCGGTGGCGCGGGAGATCGGCGGCGTGGTCGCGCGGGCGCGGCAGGCGGGCCTGTCCGGGTTGCGCAAGAACAAGCAGGAGATGTGATGCGGGTACTGGCCGCGATGAGCGGGGGAGTGGACTCGGCCGTGGCGGCGGCCCGTGCGGTCGAGGCCGGCCACGACGTGGTCGGCGTACACCTGGCGTTGTCGGCCAAGCCCGGCACGCTGCGCACCGGTTCGCGCGGGTGCTGCACGATCGAGGACTCGCACGACGCGCGCCGCGCCGCGGACATCCTCGGGATCCCGTTCTACGTCTGGGACTTCGCGGAGCGGTTCAGCGAGGAGGTCATCGAGACCTTCGTCGGCGAGTACGCCGCCGGACGCACGCCCAACCCGTGCGTCACCTGCAACGAGAAGATCAAGTTCGAGGCGCTGCTGGACAAGGCGATGGCGCTGGGGTTCGACGCCGTCGCGACCGGCCACTACGCCCGCCTGTCCGTTGTGGACGGTGTGCCGGAGCTGCGCCGCGCCGTCGACGCGGACAAGGACCAGTCCTACGTGCTGGCCTCGCTGACGCCGGAGCAGCTGCGGCACTCGATGTTCCCGGTCGGCGACACCCGCAAGCCGGACATCCGCGCGGAGGCCGAGAGCCGCGGTCTCGCCGTGGCGCGCAAGCCGGACAGCCACGACATCTGCTTCATCCCCGACGGCGACACCCAGAAGTTCCTGGAGAAGCGCCTCGGCCAGCGACCGGGCGACCTCGTCGACGCCGAGACCGGTGCCGTGCTCGGCCGCCACACCGGCGTGCACGGTTTCACCATCGGCCAGCGCAAGGGGCTCGGCATCGACCGGTCGGTGCTGGACGGCAAGCCGCGGTACGTGCTGGCGCTGGAACCGGTGTCCGGCACCGTGAAGGTCGGCTCCGCGGACGCGCTGACCGTGCGGGAGATCCGCGCCGGCCGCCCCGTGTGGCCGTCGGGGCCGCTCGATGGCCCGACCGAATGCGTGGTCCAGGTGCGGGCGCACGGCGGGCTCGGCGCCGCGGTCGCCGAGGTCGAGGGCGACGAAGTGCGGATCCAGGTGCGCGAGCCGCTCACCGGCGTCGCGCCGGGCCAGGTCGCCGTGCTGTACCGGCCGGACGCGGCCGGTGACCTCGTGCTGGGCAGCGCGAAGATCGTGGCGACCGGCGAGTAACGCACGATCCGGTGGTTTCGCCGCCAGCGCCGGCGCCGTGGGCGGCGCTACACTCGGGCTACGGTTCCCGCCAGTATTCGACAAAGCGCCGAGGAGGCGAGCCTGGTGTCCGACGAGCCGTGCACCCCGCTCACGGAGCGCGTGCTGGATCTCGCCGTCGAGCGTCGGCGTGGTGTGGCGGTGGTGTCGGCGGCAGGCGAGATCGACCTGTGCAGCGCGCCCGGGCTGGCGGACGCGCTCGCGGAACGGTCCGGCCCGGTCGTGCTCGACCTGACCCGTGTCGCGTTCCTCAGCGCGGCTGGTGTCCAGGTGATGCTGGAGGCCCAGGCGCGGGGGTGTGACCTGCGGCTGGTGGTTCCGCGCAGCGGCAGGCTGCTCCGGATCTTCGACGTCACCGGGCTCACCGCGCAGGTGCCCCGGTTCGATTCCGTCGTCGACGCCGTCGGTTCATGATCTGCTGACAGGCCGAAAAGGGGCTACCGTCGAGGAGTGGCCGGACAACCGCGGGATCTCATTGTCGTGGGAGCCTCCGCCGGTGGCGTCGAGGCGCTGCGTGAGTTCGCCGCGGGGCTTCCCGCGGACCTGCCCGCCGCGGTCCTGGTCGTGCTCCACCTCCCGCCGGGTGGGGCCAGTGCGCTGCCCGCGATTCTCGACCGTGCCGGGCCGCTGCACGCACTGAGCGCCCGTGACGGCGAACCGCTGCGGCGAGCGCACCTCTACACCGCGGTGCCGGACCACCACCTGCTGGTGCACGACGGGCGGATCGTGTTGTCCCGCGGCCCGACCGAGAACGGGTACCGGCCCGCGGTGGATGCCCTGTTCCGGTCCGCCGCCGTCGACCGCGGACCGCGTGTCATCGGCGTGGTGCTCTCGGGCGCGCTCGACGACGGCACCGCGGGTCTGGCCGCGATCAAGGCTCGTGGAGGCGTTGCCGTGGCGCAGGATCCCCACGAAGCCATCTACCGGGCGATGCCGGACAACGCGCTCGCGCGGGTCGCGGTCGACCACGTCCTGCCGAGCGGGAAGATCGGCGGCGTCCTCGCCGAACGGGTACGGGAGGTCGTCGACGGCGAGAGCAACGATCCGGGACCGGCCGTCGACGAGGTCGAGGCACGTATCGCCCGGTCCGAGGGTAACGCCAACGTGGTGTCGCGGGAGGTGTTCGACGTGTCCCAGCCCTCGGGCCTGGCGTGCCCGGACTGCCACGGCGTGCTGCACTCGCTCGACGAGGCGGGCACGCGGTACCGGTGCCGGGTCGGGCACGCGTGGACCGCGAAAGCCTTGTTTTACCAGCAGTCCCTCGGAATCGAGCAGGCGCTCTGGGCGGCGCTGCGTGCGCTGGAGGAGAAGCGGGACCTCGCGATCCGGATGAGCCAGGACGCCGACCACCGCGGCTTCCACCTCGTTTCCGCCCGCTACGAACGGCATCGCGCGGAAGCGGACCACGCCGCCGGGGTGCTGCGGACCTTCCTGTTCGAGGAACTTCCGATCGTGGACGAGGCCGACGACGCCTCCGATGAAACCGCTTGAACACTGACGTAGGGTCCGCACGTGGACGAGCAGATCGAGTCGGCGACGGACGAGGGCTTCGAGGCCATTCTCGAGTACCTCAAGGAGACGCGCGGCTTCGACTTCACCGGGTACAAGCGCAGCAGCCTCATGCGGCGCGTCAACCGGCGGATGCACACCGTCGGCTGCGCCAGTTTCGTCGACTACCTCGACTTCCTGCAGGTCAACGGCGACGAGTTCGGCGCGTTGTTCAACACGATCCTGATCAACGTCACGAACTTCTTCCGTGACGCGGACGCGTGGGACTTTCTGCAGTCCGAGATCATCCCCATGGTGCTGGCCGAGCGCGGGCCGGACGACCCGGTGCGGGTCTGGAGCGCCGGGTGCGCCTCGGGAGAGGAGGCGTACAGCCTCGCCATCGCGCTGGCCGAAGCGATGGGGATCGAGCAGTTCCGGCATCGGGTGAAGATCTACGCCACGGATGTCGACGAGGAGGCGCTCGCCCAGGCCCGGCAGGCCGTCTACTCGTCACGGGACATCGAGGGGCTGCCCGCGGACTACGTGTCCCGGTACTTCGAGCACCAGGCCGGGCGGTACTCCTTCCACAAGGAGCTGCGCCGCTCGGTGATCTTCGGGCGCAACGACCTGGTGCAGGACGCGCCCATCTCGCGCATCGACCTGCTGGTCTGCCGCAACACGCTGATGTACTTCAACGCGGACGCCCAGACCAGTATTCTGCGCAAACTGCACTTCGCGCTCGTGCCGCGCGGCGTGCTGTTCATGGGCAAGGCCGAGATGCTGCTGTCACACAGCCGCATCTTCGATCCGGTCAACCTGCGCTTCCGGATCTTCCGGAAGCTCGGCGCGAATCCGGTGGCCGTGAACTCGCCGTTCAACCACAGCCTGCCCGCCGACCGGCAAACGGTGCTCGACCGGCTCGACGAGCTGCGGTCGCTGACCTTCGCGGCCAATCCGGTCGCGCAGATCGTGGTCACCTCCGACGACGCGGTCGCGCTGATCAACGAGCAGGCCGGGCAGATGTTCAACCTGAGCGAACGCGATGTCGGACGGCTGTTGCGGGACCTGGAGATCTCCTACCGGCCGGTCGAGTTGCGCAGCTACATCGACCAGGTGCGCGGCGATCGGCGGGCGGTGCGCGCGAAGGGGGTCGAGTGGCAGCGCGGGCCGGGGGACCTGCTGGCGCTCGAGCTGCACTTCAGCCCGCTGATCGTGCAGTCCGGAGATCTGGTCGGCGTGTCCGTGGTCTTCCACGACGTGACCACGACGCACCGGCTGGTGGCCGAGCTGGCGAACGCGAACCGGGCACGGGAAAACGCTTACGAGGAGCTGCAATCCACCACCGAGGAGCTGGAGACCACCAACGAGGAGCTCCAGTCGACCATCGAGGAGCTGGAGACGACCAACGAGGAGCTCCAGTCGACCAACGAGGAGCTGGAGACCACCAACGAGGAACTCCAGTCGACCAACGACGAGCTGCAGACCATCAACAACACCCTGCGTGACCGCACGACCGAACTCGACGACCTCAACGAGTTCCTGGAGTCGATCCTCACCTCGCTGCAGGCCGGGGTGGTGGTCGTGGACCAGCAGATGCGGGTGGTGGCGTGGAACGCGGGCGCCGAGGACCTGTGGGGGCTGCGCCGGAACGAGGTCGAGGGCGAACACCTGCTCAACCTCGACATCGGCCTGCCGGTGGCCGATCTGCGCCCGATGGTGCGGCCGGCGCTGGCCGATCCCGCCTACTTCGAACGCATCACCATGGACGCGGTGAACCGGCGGGGCCGGGCGGTCGTGCTGCGCGTCGCCTGCGGTGCCCTGCGCAACCGCCGTGGCGATTCGACGGGCGCGATCCTCGTGATGGAAGCCCAGGACGGTGTCGTCGACCTCATACCGTGAACGTGGCGAGCCGGTGCGGAACCAGGCTGAGGACGGCCCAGACCACCTTGCCGCCGCCGAGGGTGGGTGAACACCCCCAGGCCAGGGACAGCGCGGCGACCACCTGCAGGCCGTAGCCCGACAACCGGCCCTGCGCGCTCTGCCGCAACACGGCCTGCTTCGAGTTCTGGTCCCGCACGGCGATCGTGAGGTAGCCCAAGCGCAGCTCCACACGCAGCTCCAGCTCGGTTCCGGCGTGGGTGACGGCGTTCTCGATGAGCTCGGAAGCGACTCCCAGCGCGTCCTCCAGCCGGGCCACCACGTTCCAGTCGCGGCAGGTTTCCCGCACGAACGCACGGGCGGCGTGGGAGCTGGCCGGGATCGGCGGAAAGTCGGCCGTGTGGCGGCGGCGCTGCGGTGGCTCTTCGATCGCGTCCAGCGCGTCCACCAGTGACGAGTAGGTCGGCACGTACCGCCGCACACCGCTGAAGTCGATCAGGCGACGCTGCTGCTCGTCCCCGGTGACCAGCACCATCGGCACGGCGGGCCACTGGTTGATGCGCATCCAGACCGCGGAGAACACGGTCAGGGCGGAGGTGCTGGTCACCTCCAGCCGGTCGGCCCGGACGAGCAGTGCTCTCGGTTGTTCGATCGCCAGTTTGATCAGGCTGTCGCGCAGTATGCCGTAGGTCCGTGCGTCGAGTCTGCCGTCAAGATCGACGACGGTGCAGCCGGCCAGGTCGTGTTGCTCGACGACGATCTGATCAGCGGTGCTCATCAGCCGACACCGCCTCCAAGTTACTTCGGTGTGCTTTCCCGTCAACGGGAGTGGTACCCGCTGCCGGAGCGGGGCATTCCTGTCAGTGAACCCTTATCGTGCCAGTCCGCGCAAGAGGGGCAGGAATACGTCGTCGACGATTTCGGTAATCGTTTTCTCAGTGATTTCCCGGTGGTAGAACGCGGCTTCCACGCGAATGAGGTCGAGGGGGAGCCGGGCGGCGCGCGCGGTGAGTTCCACCGGGCGGATTTCGCCGCGCTCCACGGCGCGGCCGACGATCGTCTCGATGCTCGGACGGTGTGTCGCGGCGGCGATCTGCTTGAGCAACAGGGCGAACACCTCGGGATCGCGGAAGGTTTCCGTCATCAGGCCGGCGAGGACGTCCCGCGGGGTGTCGTCGAAGCGGTGGAGAGTCCGCTCCAGCAGGGTGAGCAGGTCGGCGCGGAGGTTGCCGGTGTCGGGCAGGTCGCCCTCCCTGGGCACCCGCCTGCGCCACGCGGCGAGGACGAGCTCGGCGCGGCCGGGCCAGCGGCGGTAGATGACCGGCTTGCTGGTGCCCGCCCGCACGGCCACCGATTCCATGGTCAGCTTGGCGTAGCCGACCTCGACCAGCTCGTCCCAGGCCGCCTGCAGGATGGCTGACTCCAGCTCCTCGCCGTGGCGCCTGGACACCTCGTGACTCCCTCCTAAAATACGTTGCGTTTCTTACTCGGTTAGTCTACACAGTAAATACCGATCGTTTCCTAGGGGGAATCGTGCTCAACCGGATCTTACGGACATTCCTGCGTCCGTACTGGCGAGCGCTCGCGGCTGTCCTGGTGCTGCAGCTCGTGGGCACCATCGCCTCGCTCTACCTGCCGAGCCTCAACGCCGACATCATCGACCACGGTGTGGCCACCGGCGACACCGGTTACATCTTCTCGACCGGCGGCTGGATGCTGGCCGTCACGCTGCTGCAGATCGCCTGCTCGATCGCCGCGGTGTACTTCGGCGCGCGCAGCGCGGCCGGGTTCGGGCGCGACGTCCGCGGTGCGATCTTCCACCGCGTCGGGGGTTTTTCCGCGCGCGAGGTGGCGCAGTTCGGGGCGCCGTCGCTGATCACCCGCACCACCAACGACGTGCAGCAGGTGCAGATGATCGTGGTGCTGGGCAGCACGATGCTGATCGTCGCGCCGATCATGTGCGTCGGCGGCATCGTGCTCGCGCTGCGGCAGGACGTGGGGTTGTCCTGGCTGCTGCTGGTCGCGGTGCCGGTGCTGCTGGCGGTGATCGGGCTGATCGTGTCGCGGATGGTGCCGCAGTTCCGGCGCATGCAGGTACTGATCGACCGCGTCAACCGGGTGCTGCGCGAACAGCTGTCGGGTATCCGCGTGGTGCGGGCGTTCGTGCGTGAGCGCGACGAGGTGCGGCGGTTCGCCGCCGCCAACGGTGAGCTGACGGGCACCGCGCTGCGGGTCGGCAGGCTCCAGGCGCTGATCTTCCCGTCGGTGATGCTCGTGCTCAACGCGTCCAGCGTCGCCGTGCTGTGGTTCGGCGCGCACCGCGTGGAGACGGGGGAGATGCAGATCGGGGCGCTGACGGCGTTCCTGAGCTATTTGGTGCAGATCCTGATGTCGGTCACCATGGCGACGTTCATCGCGACGATGATTCCGCGCGCGTCGGTGTGTGCCGAGCGGATCGCGGAGGTGCTGGACACCGATTCGTCGGTGGTGCCGCCGCGGCAGCCGGTTCGTCAGCTGCGTGAACACGGCGCCGTGGAGCTGCGCGGCGTGGAGTTCCGGTTCCCCGGCGCGGCGGACCCGGTGCTGCGCGACATCACGTTCCGGGCCGAGGCGGGCAAGACCACCGCGATCATCGGCAGCACCGGCGCGGGCAAGACCACCCTGCTGTCGCTGATCCCGCGGCTCATGGACGCGACGGCGGGGCAGGTTCTGGTCGACGGGGTCGACGTCCGCGATCTGGACCCGGACGTGCTGTGGAACCGCATCGGGCTGGTGCCGCAGCGGCCGTACCTGTTCACCGGCACGGTCGCGAGCAACCTGCGCTACGGCAACCCGGACGCGGGAGACGACGAGCTGTGGGAGGCGCTGGAGATCGCGCAGGCGCGTGAGTTCGTGGCGGAGATGCCCGGTGGCCTGGCGGCGCCGATCGCGCAGGGCGGCACGAACGTCTCCGGCGGACAGCGTCAGCGGATCGCGATCGCCCGTGCGCTCGTGCGCAAACCGGAGGTCTACCTGTTCGACGACTCGTTCTCGGCGCTGGACCTGGCGACCGACGCGCGCCTGCGCGCCGCGCTGGCGCCGCACACCGCCGAGGCCGCGATGATCGTTGTCGCGCAACGGGTTTCGACCATCGTGCACGCCGACCAGATCGTCGTGCTGGAGAACGGGGAGATCGTCGGGCTCGGCACGCACCGCGAGCTGCTGCGCGATTGTCCCACCTACCTCGAAATCGTGGAGTCGCAGATGACGGCTGAGGAGGCCGCGTGACCAGGCCGGGTGGGATGCCGGGAGCGCCCGGCGCGCCGGGGCAGAAGCCGAAGAGTTTCGCCGACGGTGCGCGCCGTCTGCTGGGCCGGCTGCGGCCCGAGCGCGTCACGCTCGTGTCCGTCGTCGCGCTCGGTGTCGTCAGCGTCGCGTTCTCCGTGGTGGGCCCCAAGATCCTCGGTCACGCGACGGACATCATCTTCGGTGGTTTCATCTCCAGCCGCCTGCCCGCGGGTGTCACCACGGAGCAGGCCGTCGCGGCGGCGCGGGCCGGGGGGAACGACAACCTCGCCGACATGCTCCTGCGGATGAACATCGTGCCCGGTTCGGGCATCGACTTCGATGCGCTCGGCACGGTACTCATGTGGGTGCTCGCGCTGTACGTGGCCGCGTCGCTGTTCGCGTGGCTGCAGGGGTACCTCCTCAACGGCGCGACGCAGCGCGTGGTGTTCCGGCTCCGCGAGGACGTCGAGGCGAAGCTGCACCGGTTGCCGTTGCGGTACTTCGACGGGCAGCCGCGCGGTGAGCTGCTGTCGCGCGTCACCAACGACATCGACAACATCTCCCTGACGCTGCAGCAGGCGCTGAGCCAGCTGCTCACGGCGCTGCTCACGCTGATCGGCGTGCTGGTGATGATGTTCGTGGTGTCGCCGCTGCTGGCGGTCATCGCGCTGCTCGTGGTGCCGGTGTCGATCGTGCTGACCAGTGTGATCGGGAAGCGTTCGCAGAAGCTGTTCGTGGCGCAGTGGAAGCACACCGGATCGCTCAACGCGCACATCGAGGAGGCGTTTTCCGGGCACGAGCTGGTGAAGGTGTTCGGGCGGCGCCGCGAGGTCGAGGAGGAGTTCGGGCGCCGCAACGAAAACCTCTACAAGGCCGGAATGGGCGCGCAGTTCATCTCCGGGATCATCATGCCCGCGATGATGTTCCTGTCGAACCTCAGCTACGTCGTGCTCGCCGTCGTCGGTGGCCTGCGGGTGGCGACGGGGACCATGACGCTGGGCGACGTGCAGGCGTTCCTGCAGTATTCGCGGCAGTTCACGCAGCCGCTGACGCAGGCCGCGTCCCTGGCGAACCTGCTGCAGTCCGGTGTCGCGTCGGCCGAGCGGGTGTTCGAACTGCTCGACGCCGCGGAGCAGAAGCCGGACACCACGTCGCCGAAGCTGCCCGAGCAGCGCCGCGGCCGGGTCGAGTTCGAGCACGTCGAGTTCTCCTACGATCCGTCCAAACCGCTGATCGAGGACCTGTCGCTGGTGGCCGAACCGGGGCACACCGTGGCGATCGTGGGCCCGACCGGTGCGGGCAAGACCACGCTGGTGAACCTGATCATGCGGTTCTACGAACTGAACGCGGGGCGCATCACGCTCGACGGCGTGGACATCACCGACCTGACGCGCGACGAGCTGCGTGGCCAGACCGGCATGGTGCTGCAGGACACGTGGCTGTTCAACGGCACGATCCGGGAGAACATCGCCTACGGCAACCCGGGCGCGTCGGCCGAACAGGTCGAGGCCGCCGCGCGGGCCACGTTCGTCGACCGGTTCGTGCGCAGCCTGCCCGACGGCTACGAAACGGTGATCGACGACGAGGGCACCAACCTCAGCGCGGGGGAGAAGCAGCTGGTGACGATCGCGCGGGCGTTCCTCGCCGACCCGTCGCTGCTGATCCTCGACGAGGCGACCAGCTCGGTGGACACCCGCACCGAAGCGCTGCTGCAGCAGGCGATGGCTGCGCTGCGGACCGACCGGACGAGTTTCGTGATCGCGCACCGCCTGTCCACGATCCGCGACGCCGATCTCATCCTGGTGATGGAATCGGGGCGGATCGTGGAGCAGGGCACGCACGACGAGCTGATCGCCGCGGAGGGCGCGTACCACCGGCTGTACTCGGCGCAGTTTCGCAGCCCGGTCGAAGCCGCGACCTGATCGTGCGGGGAACCCGGCGGTGGGCCGGGTTCCCGGCATCAGGCCTGCCGGACCGCCGGCGCCAGGACGTCCTCGCACCACTGGCGGAACGTGGTGGGTGTGTCGGTCGCGTGGCGCGGGGTACGGGCGACCCCGTCGTCGAGACCCTTCTCCTTCGCGGTGGCCATCTCGACCATCGCCCGTCCCTGCGCTTCGGATGCGCCGGAGCCGGTCATCGCGTCGTACAGCGTCTCGGCCGGGATCTGCTCGTACCGCACGGGCTTGTCCAGCACCTCCGACACGATGTCGGCGATCCCGGCGTAGGACAGGTGTTCCGGGCCGAGCAGCGGGACCTCGCCGCGGCCGGTCCAGGTGCCGTCGAGCAGCAGGCGTGCCGCGACCGCCGCGATGTCGCGGGTGGCCACCCACGGCAGCGCCCGGTCGGGGGAGAGGACGTCGAAGAACGTGCCCTGTTCCGCGATCGACCGGGCCTGCCGGAGGACGTTGTCCATGAACGACGCCGCGGCCAGCGCGCGGAAGGCGACTCCGGTGTCCGCGATGAGGTCGTCCATGGCCAGTGAGGCCGTGACGTGGCCCGCCTGACCGGCATACGGGGTGCCGCGGCCCAGCGCGCTGACGTCGACGACGCGCTGCACGCCGCTCAGAGCTTCGAGGGCGGGACGGGTGAAGCCGCGGTAGACGTCGTCGATGCTCGTGGCACGGCGGTCGCCCGGCGCGAGCCAGAACACGGCTTCGGCGCCGTCCAAGGCGCGGGCGAGGACTTCCGGGTCGCCGTGCGATCCGGGGATGACCTCGGCGCGGTCGCGAACGTCGCCGGGCAGTCCGGACGGGTTCCGCGCGATCACGCGAACCGGTCTGCCCGCGGCGAGTACGTGGCCGAGGACCTGGTGTCCGATGTTTCCGGTCGGGGTGGTGATGACGATCATGGCATCTCTCTTCGGGAGGTCCGGCTAAGTAAACTCAACCGTACCGTTTACTTCGGAGAGGCGCAACGACCCCGTGGCATCGGGGGAACTACAGGGTGAGCTTGAAGCCCACGTGGGTCGGCTCGAAACCGAGCCGCTCGTAGAAGGTGTGCGCGCGGGTGCGGGAGCCGTCGGAGGTGAGCTGCACCAGTGCGCACCCCCGGCGCCGGGCCTCGTCGACGGCCCACTTCATCAGCGTCACGCCCAGGCCGCCGCCACGCTGGTCGGACCGCACGCGGACCGCTTCGACCAGTGCCCGCGTCGCGCCCCGGCGGGACAGGCCGGGGATGAACGTCAGCTGCAGCGTGCCCACCACGTCGCCGTCCCGCTCGGCCACGACCAGCAGCTGGTGGGGGTCGGCGTCGATGACGTCGAACGCGCGCAGGTAGGGCGTCGCGTCGTCGAGGGTCTCCCGCTGGGCGCCGAGGTGGTCGTCGGCGAGCATCTCGACGATCGTCCCGACCTCTTCGCGCCGGGCTCGTCTAATGTGGATCTCACTCACGAACACCGAGTATGGCACCGGCGCCCCAGGAGGAGTTCCCTTGACCACGCTCCGATCCAGCACCGTCGCGGACATCCTCCGGCGCAGCGCCGCACGGTGGCACTCCCGGGTGGCTCTGCGTTTCGCCGACCGCACCTGGACCTACGCCGAACTCGACGCCGCCGTCACCCGCGCCGCCGCGCACCTGCTCGGTCTCGGGCTCGCCAAGGGTGACCGGGTCGCGGCCTACGGCAAGAACTCCGACGCCTACCTCATCGGCTTCCTCGCGTGTGCCCGCGCCGGGCTCGTGCACGTGCCGGTCAACTACAACCTCACCGGCGGCGAGCTGGCCTATCTGGTCGAACAGTCCGGCAGCCGCGTCGCGCTCGCCGATCCCGCGCTGGCGGGCAACCTTCCGCGGCTGGAACGCGTGGTGCCGCTGCGGGACGCCGAGGGCTCGCTGGTGTCGCTGTCCGGGGAGGTGCCCGCACTGGACGTCGTGGTCGAGGACGGCGACCTCGCCCAGCTGCTCTACACCTCCGGCACCACGTCCCGCCCCAAGGGCGCGATGATGACGCACCGGGCGCTGGTGCACGAGTACCTGTCGTGCATCACCGGCCTCGACCTCACCGCGGACGACGATCCGCTGCACGTGATGCCGCTGTACCACTCGGCGCAGATGCACGTGTTCCTCATGCCGTGGCTCGCCGTCGGCGCGACGAACACGCTCCTCGAAACACCGGATCCGGCGGACGTCCTGCGCCGTCTGGCCGAGGACCGGCACGGCGCCTTCTTCGCCGCGCCCACGCTGTGGGTCGCGCTGGCCAACCACCCCGACTTCGGCAGGCGCGACCTGAGCGCGCTGCGCAAGGCGTACTACGGCGCGTCGATCATGCCCGGCCCGGTGCTCGACCGGCTCCGCGAAGCCATGCCGGAGCTGGGTTTCTACAACTGCTTCGGGCAGTCGGAGATCGGTCCGCTGGCGGCCATCCTGCGCCCCGAGGATCACGCCACACGTCCGGACTCGGCGGGGCGGCCGGTGCTGTTCGTGGAGCTGCGCGTGGTCGACGCCGAGGGCAATGACGTGGCGCCCGGCGAGTCCGGCGAATGCGTGTACCGGAGCCCGCAGCTGTGCGAGGGGTACTGGGACAAGCCGCAGGACAGCGCCGAGGCGTTCGAGGGAGGATGGTTCCACTCCGGCGACCTCGTGCGGATCGACGAGGAGGGCTACATCTACGTCGTGGACCGCATCAAGGACGTCATCAACACCGGCGGCGTCCTGGTCGCCTCCCGCGAGGTCGAAGACGCGCTCTACACGCACCCCGCGGTCGCCGAGGCGGCCGTCATCGGCGTCCCGGACGAGAAGTGGATCGAGGCGATCACCGCCGTGGTGGTGTCCAAGGAGGACGTCGAACCGGACGCGCTGATCGCCCACGCGCGGGAACGGCTGTCCGCGTTCAAGGTCCCGAAGGCGATCCGCTTCGTGGACGACCTGCCCCGGAACGCGTCGGGCAAGATCCTCAAACGCGAGCTGCGCGACCGGTTCTCCTAGTCAGGCCGCGGCCGCCCGCAACGGCGCGCCCATCTCGTGCAGGTGCCGGAGCACCTCGCGATAGGACCGGAACAGGCCGGTCTGGCTGTAGGAGATGCCGTGCGCGGCGCAGAACCGCTGGACGATGGGCTGCGCGTGCCGCAGGTGCGGGCGGGGCATGTTGGGGAACAGGTGGTGCTCGATCTGGTAGTTCAGCCCGCCGAGGAGGAAGTCGGTGAACCAGCCGCCCCGGATGTTGCGTGAGGTCAGCACCTGCTTGCGCAGGAAGTCGGGCGATTCGCCGGTCAGCGTGGGCATGCCCTTGTGGTTCGGCGCGAACGAGCATCCCATGTACACCCCCCACAGCGCCTGGTGCACCACGACGAACACGACGGCGATGCCGGGCGACAGCACGAGGAACACGGCCGCGAGGTAGCCGAGCGTGTGGGCGGCCAGCAGCGCGCCCTCCAGGCGACGGGCCTTGGTCTCGCCCCGCCAGACCGCCCGGATGCCGGACACGTGGAGGTTCAGTCCCTCGAGCATGAGCAGCGGGAAGAACAACGCGGCCTGGTGTTTCGCCATCCAGCGCAGGAATCCCCTTTTCAGGCTCGCCTGGCCGCGGGTGAACGCGAGCGCCGGGATGTCGAGGTCGGGATCGTGTTCCTCGTGGTTGGGGTTGGCGTGGTGCTTGTTGTGCCCGGAGATCCACGACTGGTAGCTCATGCCGATCAGGCCGCCGTGCACGGTGCCGATGGTGTCGTTGGGACGTCGGGTCCGGAAGATCTGCTTGTGCCCGGCGTCGTGGCCGAGGAACGCCAGCTGCGCCGACACCACGGCGAGCAGCGCGGCGACGAACAGCTGCCACCAGGTGTCGCCGAGGAACGCGAACGCCACCCAGGCGCCGGCGAACGCGGCGAGGTTGGCGGTGATCCGGACGGCGTAGTACCCGTACCGGCGGCGCAGCAGCCCGGCGGCGCGGATTTCCCTGGACAGGGCGGCGTAGTCACTTCCCGGCTGGGTCCGGACACCCGCCGCGGTCACCGGCGCGCACCCTTCGACGGTGTGTCGGCGGGTGCGGAGAAGTGGACGTCGCGGGTCGCCGGGGTCGGGGTGGCCGTGGTGGCCGGTGGCGAATCGGGGAGGTGGCTGAACAGAACGGTGCCCGCACGCGGCGGGCAAGGGGTGTGGGGCATCACAAAACTCCTGGAAAGGGACCGGCGGCGCCGGGAATGTACTGGGCAGCCGGCCGGAAAGGTCGTGGTCAGCGGGGAAGTGCGCGTGATCATCGCAGCAAGTGGCCGCTCCGGTGCTCCTCGCAACCGGTCTCAACGGCGGTCGGATCTGGCCCGCTGCCTCCACCCTACGCGACTCGGCCCGACGGCGCCGTGGTTCGCGGCGGATGACGTCGAGGTCGCGCGCGCGGAGTGGGCAGGACGGTCGTGCCCATGGGCGGCGTCCCCCGGTCCCCTTCCCACCTGGACGAGCGTCAGGCGACCGAGTAGCGGCGGGCCCCGTTCTCGACGAGCAGTGCCAGTTTGCCCTGGTGCACCAGCAGGTCGAGGTGTGCGGCGGTTTCCAGAACGGCGAGCATCTGGTTGAACACGTCCATCTCGCCGAGCTTGCGCTGCCGCCGCGTCCAGCCCATCCGCAGTGCCGACTCGTACGCCGTGGCCGCACCGTCCGCAATGGTCGCCGCGATGACGTCGAGCCGACCGGCGTGGTGGTCCAGCAGCGCGTCGACGCGGGCGTGCACGCTGTCGGTCACCGGGCCGTGGGCGGGCAGCATCCGGCGGTCCGGCATGCCGCGCACCAGGCGCAGCGAGTCGAGGAAGTCCCGCAGCGGCATCTCGGCCACCGCGGGCTGGAACCCGATCGACGGCGTGATGTGCGGCAGCACGTGGTCGCCGGTGAACATCAGGCCGGCGGCGCCGTCGTCGAACACCACGTGACCGGCGGTGTGCCCCGGCGTGTGCACCACGTCGAGCGCACGGCCGGGCAGGACACTGCGGCGTCCCGGCGTCAGCCACTCGTCGGGAAGTTCCCAGATCGCCGCCTCGCTGTTGCCGCCGTGGATCCCGAACACCCGCACCAGCTCGTCGGCCACCGGATCCGCGCCGCACATCCGCAGCAACCGGATCTGCCCGGCCATCGGAGCGCTGCCCGGGTCCGCCGACATGCGCAGCGACTGTTCCTCCAGCGAGCCCAGCGCGATCCGCCCGCCGAACTCGCGCCGCAGTGCGACCGCCTGCGTGTAGTGGTCGCGGTGGACGTGGGTGACCAGGAACTGGCTGACGTCGCCGAGTTCGGCACCGAGGCCCTTGAGCGCATCGGCCAGCTGCTCGCGCGCCTCGGCCAGCGCCCAGCCGGAGTCGATGAGGACCAGCTCGTCGCCTTCGGTCAGGGCGTAGACGTTGACCGCCTTCAAGCCGTCGTTGGGCAACGGCAACGGGATCCGGTGCACGCCCGGCGCGACGCTGTACAGGCCGGGCTCGGTCCACTCGGCGCTGCCTTCGGGAAGTGCTTCCACGAGACCTCATCGTCCTTTCACACCCTGGATATTTCACTTTGGAACTTCCCGGGTGGAATGTCTACCTGACGCGGTTGAGACCCCCGTCACCAGGTGGGGCGGAGCGCGGTGCCCAGCGTCAGCGCGGCGGCGATCACCAGGCTCGCGAGCGGATCGGTGAGCTGCGCGAACACTTCGACGACGTAGTGGTCGCCGCCGGTGAACGTCTCGCGCAGCGCGCCGTGGAGTGTCTTCGTCGCCCGCGCGACCTCGGTCCCGCTCGCGCCGGTCAGGCCGTAGCCCCCGCCGCCCCGGTCCTGCAGCGTTCCGACCGTCCGGCCCCGCGCGGAAAAGGTGAACCGGGTACGCCCGTCGGCGGCGATCGCGCCGATCGGCGTGCCGTCCGCCCGGGTCACCAGGAATCGCGAGTCGTGCGCCCGCACTTTCAGCACGACACTTCCGCCGGAGTCGCGCACCTCGAAACAGTGCGGCCGGAACCGGTCGGAATTCGTCAGCGTCCGCAGGGTTTTGCGAAGCGCGCTGCGGTCGGCTTCCACGACGGCGCCCAGCGGCTTCCCGTGCTGGTCGAGCACCGCGAACTCGTTCGCCATCCCGGACAGCCGCGCACGACGGCTGACCACCAGGAAGGGTTCGGTGAACAGGGTGCCACCGCCCGCCTGCCGCGAACTGCTCGTCATGCACGCCAAGGTTAGCCAGCGGAAATCAAGAACGGGAGACGACCGGTGAATTGCACGGAAATGTCCGGGTTAACCCGGTTCGCCAATACCGGTGCCTTTTCGTCAATCCGTCCGGTGCCATTCCCGGTCGCGCGGCGGGGCCGGGACGCGGGCGGAGCGCGCACCTTGGAGAATCGGGGCGTGAGCGAACTCGTCTGGCCTTCCGGTGCCGCCACCGCGATCGGGTCGATGCCCGGCACCGACCCCGCCGAGGCGGCCGCCGTCGTCCTCGGTGAACTGCCCGATTTCCCGCACCTGCCGGAGCTGCCCGCGCGTGGCGTCGGGGCGGACCTGATCGGGCGCACCGCCGCGATGCTCGTCGACCTGGCGATCGAGGTCGTGCCGAGCGGGTACCGCGTCGCCGCGCGGCCGGGCCGTGACCACCGGCGCGCGGTGGACCTGCTGCGCTGGGATCTCGACGCGGTCACCGGGGCCGCCGGCGCGCCGGTGATCAAGACGCAGATCGCCGGGCCGTGGACGCTCGCCGCGGGCATCGAACTGCCGCGGGGCCACCGTGTGCTCACCGACCGCGGAGCGGTGCGGGAATTCGCCGAATCGGCGCTGGAAGGGCTGGCGGCGCACGTCGCCGAGCTCAAGGCGCGCACCGGCGCCGAGGTCGTCGTTCAGTTCGACGAGCCGGCGCTGCCGGACGTGCTGGCCGGTGCGCTGAGCACACCATCGGGTTACGGCACGGTGCCCGCGGTGCCCGAGCCGGAGGCGCGGGAGCTGCTGAACCGGGTGGTCGAGCGGGCCGGTGCGCTGACCGGGCAGCCCGTCGTCGTGCACTGCTGCGCCGCGCGGCCACCGGTCGGTCTCCTGCGCCAGGCCGGTGCGGGCGCGCTCGCGATCGACGCCACGCTGCTTGCCGGCGCGCCGTCGTCCCTGCTGGACGAGCTGGGCGAGGCGTGGGACAGCGGGACCGTGCTCTTCCTCGGGCTGGTGCCTGCGCTCGAACCCGCGCGCCGTCCGTCGCTGCGTGAGCTGGCCCGGCCCGCGCTGGACCTGGCCGACCGGCTCGGCTTCAACCGCTCGACGCTGGCCGCCCGGGCGGTGCCGACGCCGACGTGCGGGTTCGCCGGTGCGACCGCGGACTGGGTACGCCGCGCCCTCAAGCTCACCACGGATCTGGGCAAAGCGTTCGTGGAGCCGCCGGAAGGTTGGTAGGAACGCCTGATGCGATGGTTCAAGCGACGGCGCACGGACGAGGAGCTGCCGGACCCGCGCACCGCGTGGCCCGAGCAGACGGTGCCGGACGATCCGGAAGCGGCCGCCGTGCGGTTCTGGCGCCGCTGGTCGGAGATGCTGCCGGAGATCAGCGCCGCGCTCGGTGACGCCGAGCCGCAGCGGGTCGAGGTCGGTCTGGCCGACGCCGTCGCCGAGCTGCACCCGAACCTGCAGGTCTCACTCGAACGAGGGCAGCGGGCCGTTTACGCGCTCGTGATCAGCGGGCAGGAGGACCCCGCGCTGCGGCCGTTCACCGACGCGTGGCGGGCCGCCGCACCGCCCGAGGACGCGATCTGGGAGTACCACGATTCGGTGCCGCCGGTGCCCGATCCGGCCGGGGTGACGGTGAACCTGGGGACGCGGTCGATCGCGCTGGCCGACGTCCGCGTCGCGGCGCAGGTCGATTCGGCCGAAGGGGTGGTCGACGTCGCGGTCCACCACCCGCTGCTGAGTGAACTCGACGACGCGTCGCGGGCCGCGATGACCTTCCTGCCGCTGGACGCCACGCTCGGGGAACGCCTTGCGGCGGAACGGTTACGCAGGGTGGAGACGGCGGAGACCGAACCGGCGGGCGCGATCACGCTGCTGGAACTCCGTGACCTGGTCCGCGGTCTGGACGGCCGACGTCCGGAAAGTGTCGGTGGTGCTGACTAAGCTGACGGACTGTGAGTGAGACTCCCGCCGCACAGGACGTCACCGAGGTGCCCGCCGAGGTCCGCGAGCGCCACGGCGCGCTCGCCGAAGAGGTGCGCGGCCACCAGTTCCGCTACTACGTGCTCGACTCGCCGGTCATCACCGACGGCGAGTTCGACGAGCTGCTCGGGGAACTGGAGCGGCTGGAGTCGGAGTACCCGGGGCTGGCCACCCCGGACTCGCCCACCCAGAACGTCGGCGGCACCTTCTCCACCGACTTCGTCGCGGTCGACCATCTGGAGCGCATGCTCAGCCTCGACAACGTCTTCGACGAGGCGGAGCTGCAGACGTGGGTCGACCGGGTGGAGAAGGAGGTCGGCGGGTCCACGCGGTACCTGTGCGAGCTCAAGATCGACGGGCTCGCCATCAACCTGCTCTACGAAAAGGGACGCCTCACGCGGGCGCTGACGCGGGGCGACGGCCGCACTGGTGAGGACGTCACGCTCAACGTCCGCACCCTCGACCAGGTGCCGGAGACGTTGACGGGCACCGAGGAGTACCCGGTGCCCGACGTCGTCGAGGTGCGGGGCGAGGTGTTCTTCCGGGTGGAGGACTTCGCGGAGCTCAACGCCCGGCTGGTCGAGGCGGGCAAGCCCCCGTTCGCCAACCCGCGCAACACGGCCGCCGGTTCGTTGCGGCAGAAGGACCCCAAGGTCACGCGCAGCCGCAAGCTCCGGCTGATCTGCCACGGTCTGGGCAAGCGCGAGGGGTTCGAACCGGCGCGGCAGTCCGAGGCGTACGAGGCGCTGGCGGCGTGGGGGCTGCCGGTGTCCAGCCATACGAAGGTCGTCGGCAAGGCCGCCGAGCTGCTCGACCACATCCGGTACTGGGGCGAGCACAGGCACGACGCCGAGCACGAGATCGACGGCATCGTGGTGAAGGTCGACCAGGTGTCGCTGCAGCGGCGGCTGGGCACCACGTCCCGCGCGCCGCGGTGGGCGATCGCCTACAAGTACGCGCCGGAGGAGGCGACCACCCGGCTGCTCGACATCCAGGTCAATGTCGGGCGCACCGGGCGGGTCACGCCGTTCGCGGTGATGGAGCCGGTCAAGGTGGCCGGATCGACGGTGGCGATGGCGACGCTGCACAACGCGCAGGAGGTCAAGCGCAAGGGCGTGCTGATCGGTGATCGCGTGATGATCCGCAAGGCCGGTGACGTGATCCCGGAGGTGCTCGGGCCGGTCGTCGACGTGCGCACCGGCGACGAGCGCGAGTTCATCATGCCCACGTTCTGCCCGGAGTGCGGCACGAAACTGGCCCACCAGAAGGAGGGCGACGTCGACATCCGCTGCCCGAACTCGCGGTCGTGTCCCGCGCAGTTGCGGGAGCGGTTGTTCCACCTGGCCGGGCGCGGCGCGTTCGACATCGAGATGCTGGGCTACGAGGCGGCCACGGCGCTGCTGGATTCCGGCGTGGTCGTCGACGAGGGCGATGTGTTCGACCTGGACGAGGAGAAGCTGGGGCAGGTCGAGCTGTTCCGCACGAAGGCGGGGGAGCTGTCGGCCAACGGGCGCAAGCTGCTGGCCAACCTGGACAGCGCGAAGGACCGTCCACTGTGGCGGGTGCTGGTCGGCCTGTCGATCCGGCACGTCGGCCCGACCGCGGCGCGTGCGCTGGCCCGCGAGTTCGGCTCGCTGGAGCGGATCGAGCACGCCGACGAGGAGGTCATGGCCGAAGTGGACGGTGTCGGCCCGACGATCGGCGACGCCGTACGCGAGTGGTTCGCGGTCGACTGGCACCGCGAGGTGGTGGAGAAGTGGCGCCGGGCGGGGGTCCGGATGGAGGAGGAGCGCGACGAGTCGGTGCCGCGCACCCTGGAGGGCCTGTCCATCGTCGTCACCGGTTCGCTGACCACGTACTCGCGTGACGAGGCCAAGGAGGCGATCATGTCGCGCGGCGGCAAGGCGTCCGGGTCGGTGTCGAAGAAGACCGCCTTCGTCGTGGTGGGCGACGCCCCGGGTTCCAAGTACGACAAGGCGGTGCAGTTGAAGGTCCCGGTCCTGGACGAGGCCGGTTTCCAGGTCCTGCTGGACAGCGGTCCGGAGGCCGCCGCCGAGGTCGCCCTGCCGCCGGAGGAGCCCTCCGGTGAGTGAGGTGTCCGTCAGACCGGCACGCCCCGAAGAGTTCGAGGCGATCGGCGCCATGACCGCTGCCGCCTACGTGGCGGACGGCCTGATCACTCCCGACGACACTTATGTCCACGAGCTGACCGACGCCGCCCACCGCGCCGAACACGCCGAACTCCTCGTCGCCACCGACGGCGCCGCGGTCCTGGGCTCGGTGACCATCGTCCGCCCCGGCACGCGGTACGCGGAGATTTCGGTCGAGGGCGAGCTGGAGTTCCGCATGCTGGCCACCACCCCCACCGCCAGAGGCCGGGGCGTCGGCGAACTCCTGACGCGCGCCGTCCTCGACCGGGCCACGGAGGCCGGCGCCCAGGCGGTCGTATTGTCCAGTCTGGACGCGATGAAGGCGGCCCACCGCCTCTACACCCGCCTCGGCTTCACCCGTGCCCCAGCGCGGGACTGGCAACCCGTGCCGGATCTGTGGCTCCGCGCCTTCCGCCTCCAGCTCTGACCACAGCCACGCGCCCGCCCTTTTGTCCGCTGTGCCACCACTGGCACCCGGCAACGCACCCCTACCGGCCTCACTTCCCCCCGCACCCGATCCCCAGCCCAAAACACCGAAAGACCGGGTCCGGGAGGAGCCCGCCATGTCCTCTACACCCGCGCCCATCTCCACGGCCTCCCCGTACAACCGGTGACAGACATCAGCAACGGCGAGGCCACCCCGCCCGCCCGAGCCGCTTCCGCGATCAGCCGGTTGTTCTTCGACACGTCCGCGATCCCGGCCTGCACGGCGAAATCCCGCGAAACGAGCTTCGACACCTTCACCCGTGACACCTCACTCGCCATCGGCCCGGCATCCAGAACCTCCACGAGCCGCCCCAGATCCACGCCGGTCGACGAAGCGGGTTTGCGCGAGCCGGACACCGGCGCCTCGACGTACCGCCCACCGGCGGCCACGACATCCGCGGCCAGCAACCGGGAGTACTCGGGCGAAGTCGTGCCCATGTGCACGACGACACGCCCGGTCACCGCCGCCGAAAACCCGGGGCCACCCCGGTCCAGGACAGCATCGACAGCCGCACCGTCGGCGAGCATCAGGATCACCACGTCCGCCTCCGCGCACCAGGTTGAGCGCCATCGGCGTGCCCATGACGGACTACGCCGTTCGCCGCAGGTCAGCCGTCGAGGACGACGGCGACGATCCCGGCCAGGTGCGCGAGGCGCGCGACCTCGGCGGCCCGGAACATCGGACCGCCGGGACGGCCGACGAGCAGCGCCCGGTCCGGCTTGCCCAGCGGCGTCGCGGCCAGCTCGGTGCCCAGCTCCTGCCAGGTCTCCGGGACCCACGAGTCCTCGGCGTCCAGGATCGTGGCGCGCTCCAGCGGCAGCCACGGCAGATCGGTGATCGGCGCCTCCGGTGCGGCGCTGGAGGAGGCGAGCCGGTCGACGCCCGGTTCGCTGACCGACACCACGATCGCCCAGCCCGCGCGGATGATCCGCGGCACGCCCTCGACCAGCACCGACAGCCCGGAGGCCGGTTGCGCGGCGATCTCCTCGACCAGTTCCAGTTCGCGGTGGGTGTCCAGGACGCCGGCGTACGGGCGCACCGCGTCGACCTCGACGCCTTCCACGCTTTCCGCCGCGGTGATCACGGCGTCCGGCAGCCGCCCCGAGGGCAGCTCCACCACCATGTCGTCGATCGCGACGCCGCCGCCGCGCTCCACCACGTCCACCGAGAGGATGTCCGCCCCGATCATGCCGAGAGCCGTCGCGACCGCTCCGAGGGTTCCTGGCGAGTCCGGGAGCTGCACCCGGATCAGGAAGGACAACGTGAACCCCTCTCGGGTCCGGCGCTCCCGCCTTGCCGGGGAGCGCAACCGGCCGCTGATTGTGACAGACGAAGGCCGTCACGGGGAGCCATCGTCTGCCTACTGAGACCGTTCCGCGCACAACCCGTGCATAACCCGGTCGAGCCCGCAAGGCCCATCGCCATAGACTTGTGACTTACCGAAACACCGATCCGCACACCCCGGGAGTCACCCGCGTGCCCAACATTTCCCGCGACGAGGTCGCGCACCTGGCCAAGCTCGCCAGGCTCGCCGTCACCGACGAGGAGCTGAACGTTTTCGCAGGTCAGCTCGACCAGATCCTGGACGCGGTCGCCAAGGTCAGTCAGGTCGCCGACGCCGACGTGCCGCCGACCTCGCACGCCGTGCCGCTCACGAACGTCTTCCGCGAGGACGTGGTCCGGCCCGGGCTGACCCAGCAGCAGGCCCTGGCCGGTGCGCCCGCCGCCGAAGAAGGCCGCTTCCGGGTGCCGCGGATCCTGGGGGAGGAACAGTGACCGACCTAACACGCCTGTCCGCGGCCGAGCTGGCGGACAAGATCCACGCCCGCGAGGTGTCCTCGGAGGAGGTCACGCGGGCCCACCTGGACCGCATCGGCGAGGTCGACCGTGAGGTCCACGCCTTCCTCACCCTCAACGGCGAGGATGCACTCGCGGCGGCCCGCCAGGTCGACTCCGCGCTGGCCGCGGGCCAGGCGCCCGCCTCGCCGATCGCCGGGGTGCCGCTCGCGCTCAAGGACGTGATGGCGACCAGGGACCTGGTCACCACCTGCGGTTCGAAGACGCTGGAGAACTGGGTCCCCCCCTACGACGCGACGGTCACGCGCAAGCTGCGCGAGGCGGGCGTGCCGATCCTGGGCAAAACCAACATGGACGAGTTCGCGATGGGTTCCTCCACCGAGAACTCGGCGTTCGGCCCGACCCGCAACCCGTGGGACCACACCCGGATCCCGGGTGGTTCCGGCGGCGGGTCGTCGGCGTCGCTGGCCGCTTTCGAGGCGCCGCTGGCGATCGGCACCGACACCGGTGGCTCGATCCGTCAGCCGGGCGCGGTCACCGGCACCGTCGGCGTGAAGCCGACCTACGGCGGCGTGTCCCGGTACGGGCTGGTGGCGTTCTCCTCCTCGCTCGACCAGGCCGGGCCGTGTGCCCGCACGGTTCTGGACGCGGCGCTGCTGCACGAGGTCATCGCCGGGTACGACCCGCTCGATTCGACCTCCATCGACGCGCCCGTGCCGCCGGTGCTCGCCGCCGCCCGCGAGGGCCTCAACGGCGACCTCAAGGGCATCAAGGTCGGTGTCGTCCGTGAGTTCAGCGGCGACGGCTACCAGGCCGGTGTGCAGCGCTCGTTCGAGGCGGCGGTCGGCCAGTTGCGTGCGCTGGGTGCCGAGGTCGTCGAGGTGTCCTGCCCGAACTTCGTCTACGCGCTGCCCGCGTACTACCTGATCGCGCCCAGCGAGGCGTCGTCGAACCTCGCCCGGTTCGACGCGATGCGCTACGGCCTGCGGGTGTCCGACGACGGGTCGCACAGCGCCGAAGAGGTCATGTCGCTCACCCGCGAGGCGGGCTTCGGCCCCGAGGTCAAGCGCCGCATCATGCTCGGCACGTACGCGCTGTCCTCGGGCTACTACGACGCCTACTACGGCTCGGCGCAGAAGGTGCGGACGCTGATCACGCGCGATTTCGAAGCGGCATTCGAGAAGGTCGACGTGCTGGTCTCGCCGACCACCCCGACCACCGCGTTCAAGATCGGTGAGCGGGTCGACGACCCGATGGCCATGTACCTCGCGGACCTGTGCACGATCCCGTCGAACCTGGCGGGCAACGCCGCGATGAGCGTCCCGAGTGGACTGTCCGACGAGGACGGCCTGCCGGTCGGACTGCAGATCATGGCCCCGGCGCTGGCCGACGACCGGCTCTACCGGGTCGGTGCCGCCTACGAGGTCGCGCGCGGCCCGGTCCTCGACCGGGTTCCGGAGCTGAAGGGAGTTTCGGCGTGACCGCCGTTGCCGAAGTGATGGACTATGCCGAGGTCGTCGAGCGGTTCGACCCGGTGCTCGGGCTCGAGGTCCACGTCGAGCTGAACACGAACACGAAGATGTTCTGCGGATGTGCCAACGAGTTCGGCGGCGAGCCGAACACGAAGGTCTGCCCGACCTGCCTCGGCATGCCGGGCGCGCTGCCGGTGCTCAACGGCAAGGGAGTCGAGGGAGCGATCCGCATCGGCCTGGCGCTCAACTGCGAGATCGCGCAGTGGTGCCGGTTCGCCCGGAAGAACTACTTCTACCCGGACATGCCGAAGAACTTCCAGACCTCGCAGTACGACGAGCCGATCGCGTTCAACGGCTACCTGGACGTGACCCTCGACGACGGCGAGATCGTGCGCGTGGACATCGAGCGCGCGCACATGGAGGAGGACACCGGCAAGTCGCTGCACGTCGGCGGCGCCACCGGCCGGATTCACGGCGCGGAGCACTCGCTGCTCGACTACAACCGCGCCGGGGTGCCGCTGATCGAGATCGTCACCAAGCCGATCGTGGGCATGGGGTCGCGGGCGCCGGAGGTGGCGCGGGCCTACGTGACAGCGCTGCGTGATCTGCTGCGGGCGCTGGACGTGTCGGATGTGCGGATGGACCAGGGCTCGCTGCGCTGCGACGCGAACGTGTCGCTGATGGCGAAGGACGCCACCGAGTTCGGCACCCGCACCGAGACCAAGAACGTCAACTCCTTCCGCAGCGTCGAGCGCGCCGTGCGGTACGAGATGACGCGGCAGGCCGCGGTGCTCGTCGCCGGCGGCACGATCACCCAGGAGACGCGGCACTTCCAGGAGGCCGACGGCACCACGTCGTCCGGCCGCACCAAGGAGACCGCCGAGGACTACCGGTACTTCCCGGAACCCGACCTGGTCCCGATCGCGCCGTCGCGCGAGTGGGTCGAGGAGCTGCGCGGAACGCTCCCGGAGATGCCGGCGGCGCGCCGCAAGCGGATCCAGGACGAGTGGTCGCTGTCGGCCGAGGAGCTGCGTGACCTGTTCAACGCCGGTGCGGTCCAGCTGGTCGAGGCGACGGTCGCCGAGGGCGCCAAACCGAATGAGGCCCGCAGCTGGTGGGTCAACTTCCTGGCGCAGGAGGCCAACACGCGCGAGGTCGAGCTGACGGCACTGCCGATCACCCCGGCGCAGGTGGCACGGGTCGCCGCCCTGGTCGAGGCCGGTGAGCTGACCAACAAGCTGGCCCGCGAGGTCGTCAAGGGCGTGCTGGCCGGCGAGGGCGAGCCGGACGAGGTCGTGGAGAAGCGCGGCCTGAAGGTCGTCTCGGACGATTCGGCGCTGCTCGCGGCGGTCGACGAGGCGCTGGCCGCGCAACCGGACATCGCGGACAAGATCCGCGGCGGCAAGGTCCAGGCCGCGGGCGCGATCGTCGGCGCGGTCATGAAGGCGACCAAGGGCCAGGCCGACGCCAAGCGCGTGCGTGAGCTGATCATCGAGCGGGTGGGCGCCTGAGGATGCCTGCGGCCCGGGCTTCCTCACCCGCCGGGTACTCCCTCGCGCGGGTCAGCTGGCGCGAGTGGACGGCGTTCGGGGCGGGCGTGGTGGCCACGCTCGCCCTGTTCCTGCCGTGGACTGTTTTGTCCGCGCAGGACCAGATCGTCGAGGAGGCGTTGCGGGAACTGCCTGCCTCGGATGTGGCCCGGGATGCCTGGACCACCGGGTTCCTGGCCTGGTGCGGGCCGTTGTTGCTGCTGCTTGCCGGTCTTGTGGTGGCGGCGTTCGGGCAGTTTCGCAAGGTCCGGATCGCCGGGCTGCCGCATCTGTGGCTGATCTTCGCCGCGGTTTCGGTGGTGTTGATGGTCCTGGGGTGGTTCGCCATCGGGTGGCAGTTCGATGAGGAGACTCGCGGGCTGCTTGCCGATGGTGGGGTCGGGTTGTACGCCGGGATCGGGCGGTATCTGGGGATTTTGGCGGGCGTTGCTTCGCTGGTGGCTGCGGTGCTGGACGTGCGCACCTTGCGGCGACGGTGACTCGCGGCGCGAATCCCACGCTCCCGCGCGCGAGTTCCACGTTCATGGGGGCGAGTGCTGCGTTGGGGGGCCGCTACGCGGGTTTTGCGCTGCGCGCGGCTGGGGGCGCCGGGCTTCGCTTCGCTACGCCCTGGGCCGTGGGCGCTGGCGCGCCCCGGCGTTGCGGGAGAGGTGTGGTTCAGGGGCGGGGTGCGTTGCGTTAACGGGTGGCGGTTTGTGGGGTTTGGGGTGCTGAGTGTGGGACTCGCCGAGCGCGCCCGCGAGTCCCACGCTCCCGCGCGCGAGTTCTGCGGTCGTGTGCGGGCGCGGGACTAATCCTTGCCGGAGCCGCCGTTGGGGGTGGCTTGCAGGGAGATCAGCACGACGCGGTCGTCACTGGACACGGGCTGGCCGCCGTCCTTGTTGACGGTTCCCACGAGGGCGAACTGGGCGTCGATCTGGTCGAGGCTTCCGTAGCGGCCGTAGGCGGTGCCGTTCTTGCCGTCCATGAGCGCCTTCGGCTTGCCGCCCACGGAGCCGTCCAGGGTGATCGGCAACTCCTGCAGGTTGGCGCCCACCGACGTCGCGATCACGACCGCCGTTCCGTTGTCCGCGCAGCCCGTCAGCGCCGGTTTGTCCGGCCACGTCCAGGTGGGCACCGCCAAGGACGCGCCCGGCGTGATGGCGTACAGCGAATCCACCGTGGCGCCGCGGTCGGTGATCCACGTTCGCGAACCGTCCGTCGCCTTGCAGAGACCCCCGGGGGAGTGCACGCCGCTCGCGTAGACCCTCGAACCGGGCGTCGGGTTGCCCTGGGCTGCCGCGCCGGCCGTGTCGATCCGCAGTACCTTCCCGGCCAGCGACGCCGGGTCCGCCGCTGCTGACGGGTTGCCCGCGTCGCCCGTCGCCACCAGCAGGGCGCCCGCGCCGTCGGTCATGATGGCGCCCCGGTTGCCCGTCGCGCCCTTCGGGATGCCGGTCAGCACCGCCTTCGGCTGCTGGCCCCGGGTGAAGCGGACGACGCGGTTGTCCGTCGCCGTCGTGACATAGGCGAACACCAGCTGGTCCTCGGTATAGGTGGGGGACAGCGCGAGCCCGGTCAGGCCACCGTCACCCGTCGCCTGCACGTCCAGCGTGATGAACTCCGCTGGCGCCGATCCGGACGCGACCTGCAGGACCCGGCCGGTTTTGCGCTCGCCGGCCAGGGCGCTCGGCGCGGCACCGGTGTTCGGCAGGGCGGCGAGCGCGGAGACGGTGTCCAGGCACGTCGCGATCACGGACTGGTCGTAGTCGGTGCAGCCCTGCGGCGGTGGGACCGACGTCTGCGGTGAACTGGGCCGCGACTCACCGGAGTCGCCGTCGACCTCGGGCAGTTCGGGCTGCGGGCCCGCCGGGGCGGTCAGCTCGGGCGCCGGTTCGAACGTCTCGTTCGCGGCCCTGTCGTCGAACTGCGCGCAGCCGGTCAGCAGCAGCCCGCACGCCGCGAGCAGCCACGGCGCCTTCCCCTTCCCGACACGCACGTCTCCCAGCCTAGGTGGCGCCGGGTGAACGACGGGTAAGTACCGTGGTGATCATGCCCGTCACCGTTCTGGTCCCCGACGAAGACGGCCTGCTCGCGCTGGGTGAGCTGGCCGGGGTGCGCCCCGTCCGCTACCGCTGGCGCGAGCCGTTGCCGCCGGAGGCCGCCGAGGCGGAGGTCCTGGTCCCCGGCGCGCACCGGCCCGAGGAGCGCGACAGGGTGCTCGGCGCGCTGCCCAACCTCAAGCTCATCCAGCTGCTGTCCGCGGGAGCGGAGAACTGGGTGGGCACGGTGCCGGACGGGGTGCTGCTGTCCACCTGCCGGGGCGCGCACGGCGGCAGCACCGCCGAATGGGTGATGGCGGTCCTGCTGTCGATCTACCGGGAACTACCGGGCTTCGCCGCCGACCAGGCCGCACGGCGCTGGAACCTGCACGCCACCGGCACGCTGCAGGACAGGCGGGTGCTCGTCGTCGGCGCCGGTGACCTCGGGCAGCAGCTCAAGCGGAGGCTGCTCGCCTTCGACGCGCGCGTGACGATGGTCGGGGTGAACGCGCGGGAGGGCGTGCACTCCGTCGACGAGCTGCCGGAGCTGCTCGGCGCGCACGACGTCGTCGCGCTGATGGTGCCACTGACCTCACGCACCCGGGGAATGGCGGACGCGAAGTTCCTCGCCGCGATGCCCGACGGCGCGATCCTCGTCAACGCCGCGCGCGGACCCGTGGTCGACACCGACGCGCTGGTGACCGAGCTGGAAAGTGGCCGTCTGCGCGCCGCGCTGGACGTCACCGACCCGGAGCCACTGCCGCAGGAGCATCCACTGTGGACGGCGCCGAACCTGGTGCTGACCCCGCACGTCGCCGGAACCGTGTCGGGCAGCAAACGCCGCTCGTACGCGGTGGTCGCCGAGGAGATCGCCCGCTACGCCGGCGGGGAACTGCCGAACAACCTGGTGCACGGGGAATACTAGACCGCCAGGTGCCGCCGTTCCCCAATGCCACGTTGGGGGCGATGCGGCGATGCATCGAGCGGAGTAAGTCGGAGCGCTGATTTCGCCAAGCGGTCGCGCTGGCGCCACGAATGGCCTAGCCTGCGCGGGTGACCAGCCCTCAGGACGAGTCGAAGACCCAGAACCTGTTCACGGAATCCGGGTACTACCAGCCGACGGACACCGACACCACCGGTTCGTCGACCAGCATGCTTTCCGACGTCGAGGACCGGCCGAAGCCGGACGCCAACCGCTGGCACGGGGGCCTGGACCTCGGCCTGCTCGTGCTGCGGCTCGCGCTCGGCGCGATCATGGGCGCGCACGGGCTGCAGAAGGTGTTCGGCCTGTTCGGCGGGCCCGGCCTGGACGGTACGGCGCGCATGCTGGAGAGCATGGGCTACACGGCCCAGCCGACGCTCCTCGCGTGGATCACCGGTCTGAGCGAACTGATCGGCGCCGTGCTCATCGTGCTGGGCCTGTTCACCCAGATCGGGGCGGCGGCACTGCTCGGCGTCACCGCGAACATCGTCTACGTCCAGTGGAGCGGCGGGTTCTTCGAGCCGCGCGGGTTCGAGTTCGAACTGCTGCTGGCGGCCGTCGCGTTCGCCCTGCTGTTCACCGGATCGGGCCGGATCGCCCTCGACGTGAACACCCCGTGGCGGCGACGGCCGGTGCCGTTCGGGCTGTTCTTCCTGCTGGTCGCCGCGGCCGCGTCCGTGCTGGTGATCGTGCTGGCGCGCTAGATTCGTCCGAGCAGCACAGCGATCCGCGCCAGTTGCCGACGATCTTCGACTGGATCGCTGCGATTGCCGTCGGAGAAGTGCACGGTGTTGTGTGGGCACCTACGGTGGATAGCAAATAGTGACTCCACTGACTTCCTTCGATCGACATCGGCCGCTGTGCAATGCCGTCAACTCCGCCGCGGTCGGGTGAACCGCCCAATGATCGCTAGTCGCGCTTCAAGGCGTTCGTCACGCCGGCGATGAGCGCCGCGGCGAGGATCCAGCCGCCGACGAGCAGGACCCAGCTCGTCGTCACCGCCACGCCCTGGGGGAACCAGCCGGTCTGCTGACCGAGGTCGACCGGCAGCACCACGTCCAGGGCGTAGGCGAAGGCGTTGAACCGCGGCACGTCCGCGCCCTTCGCCACGAAACCGCCGGGGTAGGCGAGCCCGAACACGACCGCGCCGACGGCGAGCAGCGCGCCGAGCCACACGCCAGCCAGCCACGGCCGGTAGCCGTAGCCGACCGTGACCTGCAACAGCGCGTTCCACACCTTGCCCGGCCAGTGCAGCTCACGCCGTCGCCGCCGCTGTTTGGCGTACGCGACGCGGCGCGCGTCCTCCAGCCGTCCCGATTCGCGGTAGCACGTGGCGAGCTGGTCGTACGTGCCCGGCGTGAAACCGGGGTCGCCGCGCTCCAGCCAGCCCAGCCGCTCGGCGACGGGGACGCGGTTGTTGCCGAGCCCGCGGTAGGTGAACCCGTCCAGCACCTGGCGCCGCGGCCAGCTGCGTGGCTCGTCGTCGAGGACATCGACGCCCGCGCCGGTCAGGTCGACCCACCCGTCCGGCGCGCGCTTCGGCCGCAACGTCAGTCTGCCGATCCGCGCCCGGTCGAGGCTCAGCGCCGCCGGCGACCCGGCCAGCTCCGCGCCGGTCAGGTCGAGCACACCCAGCTGCGAGTCCCGGAGCTTGACCGCACCACGCAGGATGACGTCGTCGGCCTTGAAATCGTGGTCGACCCGCATCCCGCGCGCCATCAGCGCGGTCCCCTCCGGATTGCTCAACCGCGCGCCGCTGAGCTGGATCTCCTGGATGGTGGACCCGGTCAGCACCACCTCGCCGCGCACCGTGAACCTGTCCTTGCCGAACAGGCAGCGCTCGACCCGCAGGGTGTCGGCCGACAACGCGCTGCCGCCGGGGTTGAGCAGGCGCGCACCGCTGAAGTCCACTGTGGCCGTCTGCGTGTTGCGCATCAGCACCTGACCGCGGAACCACGACTTGTCGCAGTGCAGCTCACCCGGCACCGTCAGCCGGTTCGCGTTGAGCGCGGTCCCTCCCGGGTTGGTGAACCGCGCGCCACCGACGTCGACCGAGCCGCCCACCCTGGTGCCGGTCAGGTCGACGGTGCCGGTGGAGTGGAAACCGTTGGCGCAGAACAGGGACCGGCCCACGAGCAGGTTCCGCGCGGTCAGCGCCAGCCCGTCACGCCGGTTCAGGCGCGCGCCGTTGAGGTCCATGGTCCCGTCGACGCGGGCGTCGGTCAGATCCGTGCCGCCCTTGACCACGAGAGTGCCGCCGCGGCTGGTGACGTCCTGCCCCACCACGAGCCGCGGCGCGTACAGGGCCCACCAGCCGAAGTACGTGATCCGCGTACCCGGGATGAGCAGCGAACCGTCGATCTTGGTGTCGAGCAGGCTGATCCCGCCGTCGAACTCGGCGTTGTTCAGCCGCAGGTTCCCCTTGAGCGACGCGTTCTCCGCCATCAGCGCGTAGTCGCGGGGTGCGCTCAGCCGGGAACCGGAGAAGTCGAGGTCCCACCCGCAGGTCACGGTGGACACGTCCACGACACCTTCGGCGGTGAACTGGCGCGGTTCGTCGCCGTCCAGGACATCGGTGTTGCAGAAGATGCCCTGCGTCGCCGTGACCCCGTTCGCGCGCAGCACCGTGCCCCGCGGATTGCGCAGGCGTGCTCCGCTGAGGAGCAGCTGCCCGTCGATGCGCGCGCCGAGGAGGTCGATCGTGGCGCCGTCGGTGCGGACCTGGCGGAGGTTGAGCGAACCGTCGAACCGGGCCCGCTGCGCGACGAGACCGTTGAGGTGGCACAGCGCCAGCGTCACGCTCTGCGCCCGCGCGTCACTGAGCATGATCGGCTCGTCGACGTGGCATTCGACGAGGTGCAGCTGGCGGGTGATGGTGGCGGCGGCGAGGTCGAGCGTCCCGGTGATCCGGACGCCGCTGAGCAGGATCGACCAGGCCCGCTTCACCGGGCGCGTGCCGGTGAGCAGCTCCGCGAGCAGTTCCGCGCGGACCTGCCGTTCCGCACCCCACGTGCCGCCCGTCGACGGGTCGTCCGCCGCGGGATCGCCGGTCTTGCCGCCGATCATCACCTGGTCGCGGTCGTCCACGAACTGGACGAGGTCCCGTTCGAGGCCGGTGAGTTCGTCGTCGCGGAGCACCCGCACCCCTTCCCCCAAGCCGATCCGGATCATTGTGACACCCGGGTACGACAAAAGGGCCTCAGCCGGATCGGCTGAGGCCCTTCGCCTGGGGGTTTCCTACTTGTTCGGGTCGCGCACCGCACCGGTGTCGGCCGAAGTGGCCATCCGGGCGTAGGCACGCAGTGCGGCCGTGATCGGGCGCTGCCGCTCGGCGGGCTGCCACGGGCGCTCGGAGGCGTCCATCTTCGCGCGGCGCTCGGCCAGCACGTCGGCGTCCACCAGCAGTTCGAGCTTGCGCTCGTGCACGTCGATCAGGATCTGGTCACCCGTCTGCACCAGACCGATCGTGCCGCCGGACGCGGCCTCGGGGGAAATGTGACCGACCGAGATGCCCGACGAGCCGCCGGAGAAGCGGCCGTCGGTGATCAGGGCGCACTTCTTGCCCAGGCCCGAACCCTTCAGGAACGCCGTCGGGTGCAGCATCTCCTGCATGCCCGGCCCGCCCGCCGGACCCTCGTAGCGGATCACGAGCACCTCGCCGGGCTGGATCTTCTTGGCCAGGATGGCCGACACGGCCTCCTCCTGGCTCTCCAGCACGTGCGCCGGACCCTGGAACCGCCAGAGCTCCTCGTCGATGCCCGCCGACTTGATGACGGCTCCGTTCTCGGCCAGGTTGCCGCGCAGGATCGCGAGTCCGCCGTCCTTGGTGTAGGCGTGCTCGATGTCGTGGATGCAGCCACCGGCGGCGTCGGTGTCCAGCGAGCTCCAGCGGTTCGACGTCGAGAACGCCTCCGTGGTGCGGACCCCGCCGGGCGCGGCGTGGAACAGCTCGACCGCCTCGTCCGACGGCGAACCGCCGCGGATGTCCCAGGTGGACAGCCACTGCTCCAGCGTCGGCGAGTGCACCGAGGTGACGCCGGTGTTGAGCAGGCCCGCCCGGTTCAGCTCACCGAGGATCGCCGGGATTCCGCCCGCGCGGTGCACGTCCTCCATGTGGTAGTCGGAGTTCGGCGCGACCTTCGACAGGCACGGCACGCGACGGCCGATGGCGTCGATGTCGTCGATCGTGAAGTCGACCTCGCCCTCCTGCGCGGCGGCGAGGATGTGCAGCACCGTGTTGGTGGAGCCGCCCATCGCCATGTCCAGCGCCATCGCGTTCTCGAACGCCTGGCGGTTGGCGATCGAGCGGGGCAGCACGCTGTCGTCGTCCTCGCCGTACCAGCGCTTGCACAGCTCCATGACGGTGCGGCCGGCGTCTTCGAACAGCTTGCGGCGCGCGGCGTGCGTGGCCAGTGTCGAGCCGTTGCCCGGCAGCGACAGGCCCAGCGCCTCGGTCAGGCAGTTCATGGAGTTCGCGGTGAACATCCCCGAGCACGACCCGCAGGTCGGGCACGCGGAGCGCTCCACGATGGACAGACCGTCCTCGTCCACCGCCGGGTTGGCGGAGGCGGAGATGCTGGTGATCAGGTCGGTCGGGGCGTGCGCGACCCCGTCCACGACGACCGCCTTGCCGGCCTCCATCGGGCCGCCGGAGACGAACACGACCGGGATGTTGAGCCGCATCGCGGCGTTGAGCATGCCCGGCGTGATCTTGTCGCAGTTGGAGATGCACACGAGCGCGTCGGCCTGGTGCGCGTTCACCATGTACTCGACCGAGTCGGCGATGATCTCGCGCGAGGGCAGCGAGTAGAGCATGCCGCTGTGCCCCATCGCGATGCCGTCGTCCACCGCGATCGTGTGGAACTCACGCGCCACGCCACCGGCCTCGCGGATCCCCTCGGCCACGATGTCGCCGAGGTCCTTGAGGTGTACGTGCCCCGGCACGAACTGGGTGTAGGAGTTGGCGATCGCGACGATCGGCTTGCCGAAGTCACCGTCGGTCAGCCCGGTGGCCCGCCAGAGGGACCGGGCACCCGCGGCGTTGCGGCCATGGGTGGTTGTGCGGGAACGCAGAGCAGGCATGCCAGCCAGATTACGCCCGCTCGATCTCCGCGCGGTCATCCGGCGGCCCATCACACACGACAATCGGCGCAGCCCTCCGTCCCGAATAGGAAACCGCAGGTCAGGGCCGGTGTCCACGGAATGGGATCCGGCGTAACCGGGCGCAATGGAACCGGATACGCCGACGCAATACGCGATTCCTAGCTTTCGCCCGACACGAGCGAAGGGATCGCACATGGGCCTCGCTGACAACCCGGAAATGGAAGACTACTCGCTGCGCTACACCCCGGCCGCGTTCCGGAAGTGGTCGCCGTGGATGGTCTTCCTGTCCTGCCTGGTCGGCATCTCCGCGATGGCGGGCTACGCGCTCGACGCCGCCTTCGTGGACGCGTTCGGTTTCGCGAACGCGCTGACCGGTTTCCTGGTCGCGGCCGCGGTGACGCTGCCGCTGACCCTGGTGATCGCCTTCGCGATCGCCCGCAGGCACGTCGACATCGACCTGCTCACCCGCGGCTCCGGCTTCGGGTACCTGGGATCCACGCTGACCTCGCTGGTCTACGCCACGTACACGCTGATCTTCCTCGCCTACGAGGGCGCGATCATGGCGCAGGCGGTGACCGCGCTGTCCGGACTGGACATCCACCTCTCCTACGTCGTGGTGTCGGCGGTGATGATCCCGCTGACCCTGTACGGGATGACGTTCAGCGCCAGGTTCCAGGCGTGGACCTGGCCGATCTGGATCGCGTTGATCGGGCTCGCGCTCGGCACCGCCGCGACGGCTCCGGACGCGGGGCACAACATGGTGCACCCGTCGACCGTCTCGCCCGCCGGGCTGGCCGGGATGACCGTGCTCGCGGTGTTCACGATCGCCGCGGCGCAGTTGTCGCTGGCCACGCAGGTCGGTGAGCAGGGCGACTACCTGCGGCTGATGCCCGATCCGTCGCCGGGGAAGCGGGGGCGCTGGCGGCTGGCGGTGATCATGGGCGGGCCCGGTTTCGCGTTGTTCGCCGTCGGGATCTTCTTCGCCTCGACGCTGCTGGTCGGGTACGCCTCGACGAAGGTCGGGGCCGAGCACGTGGGCGTCCCGGTCGACCTGTTCACCACGGTCTACGAACGGTTGACCGGCAACCACACGGTGGCGCTGATCCTCGCGGGCGTCCTGGTGCTGCTGTCCCAGATCAAGATCAACATCATGAACACCTACTCGGGGTCGCTGTCCTGGTCGAACTTCTTCTCCCGGCTGCTGCACCGCCACCCCGGTCGCGCGGCATGGGTGTTCCTGCAGGTCGGGCTGTCGCTGGTGCTGATGGAGATCGACATCTTCAGCCACATCGTCGAGGTGCTCGCCTGGTACTCCAACGTCGGTGTCGCGTGGATCGCGGCGATGGTGGCCGACCTGGTGATCAACAAGCGCTGGCTCAAGCTGGCGCCACCGCAACTGGTGTTCCACCGCGCGCACCTCTACAACGTCAACCCGGTCGGGTTCGGGTCGATGATCGTGGCCGGTGCCGTGTCGATGGCCGCCTACTACGGCGCGTTCGGGGCCGGGGCGGCCGCGCTGTCGCCGTTCATCGCGCTCGGCCTGGCGCTGGTGCTGCCCCCGGTCGTCGCAGCCGCGACACGCGGACGCTGGTACATCGCCCGCGAGTCGGTGCTGCCCGCAGGCGCCACGGAGCTGCCGTGCTCGGTGTGCGAGGGCAGCTACGACGTCGAAGACATGGCGACGTGCCCCTTCCACGGCGGCACGATCTGCTCCCTGTGCTGCTCCACCGAAGGCGCCTGCCACGACGTCTGCAAACCCAGCGCGTGGCGCCCACCGAGGGGTTCCGTGCCGCTCGGCATGCCGAAGTTCGCCCCCGCGAAGGAACTGGAGGTCGCATGAGCAGCGGTAACACGGCGGTGATGCCGTGGAGACCCATCGGCAAACGACGCTCCTTAGCGTCCCCCGGAATGAGGTCCGCTTCACGTGGTGCGGCGCGGGTTCACGACGTCCGGCGGCTGCGGGACATGATCCGCGCGGCGGTGCAGGGCGGCCGGTACCCCGACGGGCACCTGCCCGCCGAGGCCGAGCTGATGGCCGCCCACGGCGCGTCCCGCGGCACGGTTCGCGAGGCGCTGTCCCTGTTGCGGGCCGAGGGGCTCATCGAGCGGACCCAGGGCATCGGCACGCACGCCGTCGTCCGGCCGGTCGACGAACGGCTCATCGCGGCGCACGGCGCGACCAGCCCGGACGAGCGCAGCCTGCTCAACCGCCGCACGCGGCCGTGGATGCTGGACCGCTCCGAGATCCCGGCGCCCGCCGCGGTCGCCGACCGGCTCGGCGTGCCGGCCGGAACCCCGTGCCTGCGCCTGGAGTACGTCGCGCTCTACGAAGAGGAGCCGATCTGGCTCGCCACCAACTACGCGCTCTTCCCCGAGGCCGGGCGGCTGCGGGACTGCCCGTTCGTGACCGACTGGTACGCGCTCATGGCCGACGCCGGTGTCGAGTTCGGACAGTCCGAGTTCGTCATCGGCGCCGAGCCCGCCGACCCGCTGATCGGCGACATCCTCCGGATCCCGGTCGGCGCGCCCGTCCTGGTCACCGAGCAGACCATCGCCGACCCCGCGGGCCGGTTGTTCGACCTGGCCTTCATCCACACCCGCGCGGACCGGTTCCGGTTCGTCTCGCGCGGCCTCCGACTCCCCGGGAGCGAAGCATGACCCACACCCTCACCGACGCGGCCGCCGCCCTGCGCGACGGCACCACCACGTCCGTCGCACTGACCGAAGCCGCGATCGCCGCCGCCGACCGGCTCGACGGCGAGGTCGGCACCTACCTGCACCGCCTCGACGCCTACGCCCTCGAACGCGCCGCGGAGGCCGACGCCGAACTGGCCCGCGGCGAGGACCGCGGCCCACTGCACGGGATCCCGTTCGGCGTCAAGGACATCATCGCGATGGCCGAGGGCCCGACGACCGCGCAGAGCCTGGTCCTCGATCCGGCCTGGGGGGCGGGCAGGGACGCCCCGGTGGTCGCCCGCCTCAAGGCCGCGGGCGCGGTGATCACGGGCAAGACGTCCACGATGGAGTTCGCGTGCGGTATGCCCGACGACACCAAGCCGTTCCCGGTCCCGCGCAACCCGTGGAACCCCGACACCTGGCCCGGCGGCTCCAGTTCCGGCACCGGCAGCGGCGTCGCGGCCGGGATGTTCCTCGCCGGTCTCGGCACCGACACCGCGGGCAGCATCCGCATCCCGGCGGCGTTCTGCGGGGTCAGCGGCCTGATGCCGACGTTCGGCCGGGTCCCGAAGTCCGGATGCGTGCCGCTCGGGTACAGCCTCGACCACATCGGGCCACTGGCCCGCTCCGCCAAGGACTGCGCCGCGGTGCTGGAGGTGCTGGCCGGACTGGACGCCAGCGACCCCGACTGCGTGGACGCGCCGTTCACCGCGCCGGGGTTCGACGGCGATCTGACCGGGCTGCGGATCGGCGTGGTCCGCGAAGGGCACTTCCCGGACCACGCGGACCCGGCGCTGGAAAGCACGTTCGACGCGGCGGTCGCGGTGCTCGCCGAGCAGGGCGCGACGGTCACCGAGGTCACGCTGCCGTACCGGGCGGAGATGATCACCGCGGACATGGTGACCATGGGCTGCGAGGCTCTGGCCTACCACCGCAATGACCTCGCCGGCCGCTGGGGCGACTACTACGCCGCGACGCGCGCGATGGTGGTGACCGGCGCGATGGTGTCCGGCGCCGACTACGTGCAGGCCCAGCGGGTGCGGCGGGTCGCGCAGGACGCGGTGGCACGGTTGTTCGAGACCGTGGACGTGATCGCCGCGCCCACCGCGGCGGTCGGCGCCCCGGCCTTCGCCAGCCTGACCACACCCACCGGCGGCGTCGACGTGAGCGAGCTGTTCTCGCTGATCTTCACGCCGTACTGGGACAGCGTCGGCAACCCCGTGCTCGCCGTGCCGATGGGCTTCACCGCCGACGGGATGCCGTTGTCACTGCAGCTCGCCGGGCCCGCGTTCGGCGAGGCCGCGATCCTGCGGGCGGGCGACGCGTTCCAGCAGAGCACCGACTGGCACCTGCGCGTGCCGCGGACGGCCGACGTGACCGCGGCCTGAAAGGAGACGGACATGGACGACCTGACGATGACGCGCGGACTGCTCGACGCCGCCGGGCTGGTGGCGAGCGAGGAGGAACTGGCCGCCTACGCGCCGGCGTACGCGGGACAGCGGTTGGCGATGGACGCGCTCTACGCGGTACCGGAGGCGCGCTACACGGATCCGGCGTTGCGGTTCCGGGCCGGGGCGCGGATCGAGGACTGGGCGCGCTGACTCAGCCCTTGCCGTTCTCGGCCTTCTCCTCGGCGGCGGGCTCGGTCTCGGCGTCCAGGTCGTCGGTCAGGCCGCTCGGGTCCTTCATGCGGCCGTCGCTGACCAGGGAGATCACCGGCAGGTGACGGGTGCGGACGGACGGCAGCGGAACCTCGCTGCCGTCCTCCAGCACGGCCCGCACCTTGGCCTTGCCGCTGATCGACAGACCCTTGAGCGAAGACCAGGGCATCTCGCGGTGACCGAACACCGTGCGCACGCTCAGGCCCCGCGTCGAGGCGACCGTGCGGGTGCGCACCACGTACACGAACAACCCGATCGGGATGACGTACATGACCCACAGGCCGGGCACGTCGGCGAAGGCTGCGGGGATCATGCACACCGCCAGGAACACGACGGCGAGCAGGGTGATCAGCGGGACCCGGAAGATCGCCTTCCGGCCCTCCTGCGGGGATTCGGCCACGCCTCCATGGTGCCTTCCGCCGGATGGGACGACTCGGCCGGGTGTGCCCAGTATCCGGGATCACCATCCCGCAGAGTTGACACCCTTCGTCACGACCCGTTAACGTCAGCGCCGTGAACCCGCAGATTGGCCTCGTACTTCCCCCGCGCGTCGACGCGTAGGGATCCATCGAACCCACCTGCGTCGACGCGCGACCCTCGTGCGACCTTGATTGGTCGGCGGGGGTTTTTTGTTGCCCGTGCAGCCCGAACCCAGTCCACCCCACGAGAAGCCCGACGAGACCCACGAGGCAGAACTGATGACAAGCGCCACGTCGCGATCGGAAACGAAACCCGGAGCAACTCCGGCCGCCGCGTCGCCCGCCCAGCTCGGGAGCCGTCCCAAGCCCACCCCGCCCGCCGGCACCCCGGTGCGCGTGACCGGTGCGCAGTCGCTGGTGCGGTCGCTCGAATCGATGGGCGTCGAGGTGGTCTTCGGCATCCCGGGTGGCACCATCCTGCCCGCGTACGACCCGCTTCTGGACTCGACGAAGGTGCGCCACGTGCTCGTCCGCCACGAGCAGGGCGCCGGGCACGCCGCGACCGGGTACGCGCAGGCGACCGGCAAGGTCGGGGTCTGCATGGCGACCTCCGGCCCCGGCGCGACCAACCTGGTCACGCCGCTGGCCGACGCGAACATGGACTCCGTCCCGGTCGTCGCGATCACCGGCCAGCAGACCAGGGCGCTGATCGGCACGGACGCGTTCCAGGAAGCCGACATCTGCGGCATCACCATGCCGGTCACCAAGCACAACTTCCTGGTCACCGATCCGGCCGACATCCCGCGCACGATCGCCGAGGCGTTCCACCTGGCCTGCACCGGCCGTCCCGGCCCGGTGCTCGTCGACATCCCCAAGGACGTTCTACAGGAGCAGACCTCCTTCTCCTGGCCGCCGGAGATGCACCTGCCCGGCTACCGGCCCACGCTGCGCCCGCACGGCAAGCAGGTCCGCGAAGCCGCGAAGCTCATCGCGCAGGCCCGCCGCCCGGTGCTCTACGTCGGCGGCGGCGTGATCAAGTCCCAGGCCCACGCGCAGCTGCTGGAACTGGCCGAGCTGACCGGCATCCCCGTGGTCACCACCCTGATGGCCCGCGGTGCCTTCCCGGACTCGCACCCGCAGCACCTGGGCATGCCCGGGATGCACGGTTCGGTCGCCGCGGTCGCGGCGATGCAGCGCGCCGACCTGCTGATCGCGCTGGGCGCCCGGTTCGACGACCGCGTGACCGGTCAGCTGTCGTCGTTCGCGCCGGAGGCCAAGGTCGTGCACGCCGACATCGACCCGGCGGAGATCTCCAAGAACCGCAAGGCCGACGTGCCGATCGTGGGGGACTGCGCGGAGATCATCACCGAGCTGATCGACGCGGTGAAGTCCGAGTCCGAGCGCACCGGTGAGCCCGACCTGGCCCCGTGGTGGACGCAGGTCCGCTCGTGGCGCGACACGTTCCCGGCAGGCTACGAGTGGCCCGCCGACGGCACCCTCTCGCCGCAGTACGTGATCGAGCGCATCGGCCAGCTCGTCGGCCCGGACGCCGTCTACGCCGCGGGTGTCGGCCAGCACCAGATGTGGGCCGCGCAGTTCATCAAGTACGAGAACCCCCGCACCTGGCTCAACTCCGGTGGCCTCGGCACGATGGGCTACGCCGTGCCCGCCGCGATGGGCGCCAAGTTCGGCGTGCCGGACAAGCAGGTGTGGGCCATCGACGGCGACGGCTGCTTCCAGATGACCAACCAGGAGCTCGCGACCTGCGCCATCGAGGGCGCCCCGATCAAGGTCGCCGTCATCAACAACGGCAACCTCGGCATGGTCCGCCAGTGGCAGAACCTGTTCTACGCCGAGCGGTACTCCAACACCGACCTCGGCACCCACAAGCACCGGATCCCGGACTTCACCCTGCTGGCCGAGGCGCTGGGCTGCGCCGGCTTGAGGTGTGAGACCAAGGACGAGGTCGACGAGGTCATCCGCCGCGCCATGGAGATCAACGACCGCCCGGTGGTGATCGACTTCGTGGTCGGCAAGGACGCCCAGGTCTGGCCCATGGTGGCCGCGGGCACCGGCAACGACGAGATCATGGCCGCGCGCGGCATCCGCCCGCTGTTCGAGGACGACGAGGTTAGCCAGTGACCACGCATACGCTCTCCGTGTTGGTGGAGAATGTCCCCGGGGTGCTCGCCAGAGTCGCCGGGCTGTTCTCCCGCCGCGGTTTCAACATCGAGTCCCTCGCCGTCGGGCCCACGGAAAACCCCGAGGTGTCCCGCATGACCATCGTGGTCGCCGTCGAAGAGCTACCGCTCGAACAGGTGACCAAACAGCTCAACAAGCTGGTCAACGTCATCAAGATCGTGGAACTCGAACCCGCCGTCGCCGTGCAGCGCGAACTGCTGCTGGTCAAGGTGCGGGCGGACGCCACCGTGCGCAGCCAGGTCCTCGAGACCGTCCAGCTGTTCCGTGCGAAGGTGGTCGACGTGTCGCCCGAGGCGCTCACGATCGAGGCCACCGGCACCGGTGACAAGCTCAGTGCCCTTCTGCGCATGCTCGAACCGTATGGCGTGCGTGAGATCGTGCAGTCCGGCATGGTCGCGGTCGGCCGGGGTCCCCGATCCATCACCGCCTCCGCGCCCCGCTAGAAGTTTTTTTGAGAACCGAAAGGAATTCAATCCCCTCATGTCTGTCGAAATCTTCTACGACGACGACGCCGATCTCAGCATCATCCAGGGTCGCAAGGTCGCGGTGATCGGCTACGGCAGCCAGGGCCACGCGCACGCGCTGAGCCTGCGCGACTCCGGGGTCGATGTGCGCATCGGTCTTCCGGAGGGGTCGAAGTCGCGCGCGAAGGCCGAGGAGGAGGGCCTGCGGGTGCTCACCCCGGCGGAGGCGTCCGCCGAGGCCGACCTGATCATGATCCTCGCGCCGGACACCAAGCAGCGCCACATCTACACCGAGGACATCGAGCCGAACCTGAAGGACGGCGACGCGATCTTCTTCGGTCACGGCTTCAACATCCGCTACGAGCTGATCAAGGCGCCGGCCAATGTGGACGTCGCGATGGTCGCCCCCAAGGGCCCCGGCCACCTGGTGCGCCGCCAGTTCGTCGACGGCAAGGGTGTGCCCTGCCTGATCGCGGTCGAGCAGGACCCGTCGGGCAACGCCCAGGCGCTCGCGCTGGCCTACGCCGCCGCCATCGGTGGCGCGCGTGCCGGTGTCATCAAGACCACCTTCAAGGAGGAGACCGAGACCGACCTGTTCGGTGAGCAGGCCGTTCTCTGCGGTGGTACCTCCGCGCTGGTGCAGACCGGTTTCGAGGTGCTGACCGAAGCCGGTTACGCGCCGGAGATCGCCTACTTCGAGGTGCTGCACGAGCTCAAGCTGATCGTCGACCTCATGTACGAGGGCGGCATCGACCGGATGCGCTACTCGATCTCCGACACCGCCGAGTACGGCGACCTCACCCGCGGCCCGCGTGTCGTCACGCCCGCGGTGAAGGAGGAGATGCGCAAGATCCTGGGCGAGATCCAGGACGGCACCTTCGCCCGCGAGTGGGTCGGCGAGGACGAGGAGGGCCGCTCGAACTTCCGCAAGCTGCAGGAAGCGGGCGCCCAGCACCCGATCGAGGAGACCGGCAAGAAGCTCCGCGGCCTCATGTCGTGGGTCGACCGCCCGATCACCGAGACCGCCTAGTCTCATTCGACGCGGAGGGACCTTCCCGGGGGACGCGCCCCGGGGAGGTCCCTTTTCGCGTCCGGAGTTACCGTGATCGCGTGGACGAGAAGGCTGGGGTTCGCGGGGAACTCGATCTCGGCGGGGCGCGGTGGCAGCCGACCGGCGGTGAGCTGGAGTTCGCGCACATCGAGCACGTGGACAAACTCGTCTACACCGCACTGCGCAGGGCGGACGACCCGGACGGCACCATCCTGGTCTTCACACCGTCCGAATGGGACGCTTTCGTGGCAGGCGCCCGCGACGGCGAGTTCCACGACCTCGCGGGCCTGTAGGAAGCGGCGCGCCAGAACACCCGAGCTGGGCCGGACTCGAAAACCCCTGGTCATTCCGGAGCCAGCCCGTCCGGCGAGGACCCTTTTGATCCCTGAAGCCGCGCTCCGCACGGTGAGGTGACCGCTGGGCGCGCCGCCGCCCAGTAGTCGGTCACCTCACGACCTCCCCGCCCCTCCTCGCGGAGGGTGTCGTGTTACATCTCGGCTGGTCGAAGCGATCAGAAATCGAGAAGCGCTGCCACCCGCCGGTGGTTAGCGTGGGTTTCACGGACCGCCCGAACAGATGGAGACGCGATGAGCCCGGCCAAGAGGACGGACACGAAGACGCCCGCGCGGCAGCACGTGGCCGACAGCCACGACCTGATCCGCGTGCACGGTGCCCGCGTGAACAACCTCAAGGACGTCAGCGTCGAGCTGCCCAAGCGCAGGCTGACCGTCTTCACCGGGGTGTCCGGCTCGGGCAAGAGCTCACTGGTGTTCGGCACCATCGCGGCCGAGTCGCAGCGGCTCATCAACGAGACCTACAGCGCCTTCGTGCAGGGGTTCATGCCGACGCTGGCCCGGCCCGAGGTCGACGTGCTGGACGGTCTGACCACGGCGATCATCGTCGACCAGGAGCGGATGGGCGCCGACCCCCGCTCCACCGTCGGCACCGCCACCGACGCCAACGCGATGCTGCGCATCCTGTTCAGCAGGCTCGGCACACCGCACATCGGCTCGCCCCAGGCGTTCTCGTTCAATGTCGCCTCCATCAGCGGCGCGGGCGCGGTCACCATCGAGAAGGCCGGGCAGAAGGTCAAGGAGCGGCGCAGTTTCAACATCATCGGCGGCATGTGCCCCCGCTGCGAGGGCCGCGGCCAGGTCAACGACATCGACCTCACCCAGATCTACGACGAGAACAAGTCGCTCAACGAGGGCGCCGTCACGATCCCGGGCTACAGCATGGAGGGCTGGTACGGCCGCATCTTCCGCGGCTGCGGCTTCTTCGATCCGGACAAGCCGATCAAGAAGTTCACCAAGAAGCAGCTGGGCGACCTGCTGTACAAGGAAGCGACCAAGATCAAGGTCGAGGGCGTCAACCTGACCTACCTCGGTCTGGTGCCGCAGATCCAGAAGTCGTTCCTGTCCAAGGACGTCGACGCGATGCAGCCGCACATCCGCGCGTTCGTGGAGCGGGTGGTGACCTTCCAGACCTGCCCCGACTGCGACGGCACCCGGCTGTCCGCCGAAGCCCGGTCGTCGAAGATCGAAGGCATCAGCATCGCCGACGCGTGCGCCATGCAGATCAGTGATCTCGCGGAATGGGTGTCCGGCCTGCGGGAGCCGTCGGTCGCGCCGCTGCTCACGGCCCTGCGGCACACGCTCGACTCGTTCGTCGGGATCGGCCTGGGCTACCTCAGCCTCGACCGCCGCTCGGGCACCCTGTCCGGTGGCGAGGCACAGCGGACGAAGATGATCCGGCACCTCGGCTCGTCGCTGACCGACGTCACCTACGTCTTCGACGAGCCGACGATCGGCCTGCACCCGCACGACATCCAGCGCATGAACGGCCTGCTGCTGCAGCTGCGCGACAAGGGCAACACGGTGCTGGTCGTGGAGCACAAGCCGGAGGCGATCGCGATCGCCGACCACGTCGTCGACCTGGGCCCGCGCGCCGGTTCCGGTGGTGGTCAGGTGATGTTCGAGGGCACCGTCGAAGGGCTGCGGGCCAGCGACACGATCACCGGGCGGCACCTGGACGACCGCGCCTCGCTCAAGGAGTCGGTGCGCGAGCCCTCGGGCAAGCTGGAGATCCGCGGCGCGGCCACCCACAACCTGCGCGACGTCGACGTCGACATCCCGTTGGGCGTGCTCGTCGTCGTCACCGGGGTGGCGGGTTCGGGCAAGAGCTCGCTGATCCACGGTTCGGTGGCCGGGCGGGACGGCGTCGTCACGGTCGACCAGACCGGCATCCGCGGCTCCCGCCGCAGCAACCCGGCCACCTACACCGGACTGCTGGAGCCGATCCGCAAGGCGTTCGCCAAGGCCAACGGCGTGAAGCCGGCGTTGTTCAGCGCCAACTCCGAGGGCGCCTGCCCCAACTGCAACGGTGCCGGCGTGATCTACACCGACCTGGGCATGATGGCCGGGGTCGCGGCGTCGTGCGAGGTGTGCGAGGGCAAGCGGTTCCAGGCCGCGGTGCTGGACTACGAGTTCGGCGGCCGGAACATCAGCGAGGTGCTCGGCATGTCGGTCGCGGAGGCGGGCGAGTTCTTCTCCGGCGGCGAGGCGAAGACCCCCGCGGCGGCCAAGATCCTCACCCACCTGTCCGACGTCGGGCTCGGCTACCTGACCCTCGGCCAGCCGCTCACCACGCTGTCCGGCGGTGAGCGGCAGCGCATCAAGCTGGCCACGCACATGTCGAACAGCGGCGGGGTCTACATCCTCGACGAGCCGACCACCGGCCTGCACCTCGCCGACGTGCAACAGCTGCTCGGCCTGCTCGACCGCCTCGTCGACTCCGGCAAGTCGGTGATCGTGATCGAGCACCACCAGGCGGTGATGGCGCACGCGGACTGGATCATCGACCTCGGCCCCGGCGCCGGTCACGACGGGGGACAGATCGTTTTCGAGGGCACGCCCGCACAGCTGGCCGCCAAACGCTCCACACTGACCGGCGAGCACCTGGCGGACTACGTGGGCGCCTGACCGAGCGCGGACCGGGCGGCGGCGACGAGTTCCGGCAGCCGCCCGGCCGCCGCCGCGAACGCGACGTGGTCGGCGTAGTCGCGGGACTCGGTGATGCGCCCACCGGAGACCCTGCTGACGAAGATGTTGTGCGCCACCAGCGCGTCCCCGGTGTAGGTGAACTCGGTGACGATCATCTCCGGGTCGATGCCCTGGTGGAACACCACGTTCCGCGGTGCCGGGACCGCGGAGGGGCCGCCCGCGAAGTGCTCGCGCAGTTCGTCCCGGCCGCGCAGCGCGGGCGCGCCGGGATGGAAGGGGTGCGTGACGTACGCGTCCTCGGCGTAGAGGTCCGCGCGGGATTCCAGCGGAAGGGTCAGGAGCCGGAGCAGGACCGACTGGGGTGAGCCGTCCGGAACCTCGGGCAGGGGTCCGCCCGGCACCGGCCCGGGTGGCGTCGCCTCGACCGGCGCGGAACGGGCGACCGCCATCAGCAGGTGGTCGTGGTAGTCGCGCGAGTGCGTGATCAGGCCGTCACGCACCCGCACGACCTGCACGTTCGCCGTCGTGCAGCCGGGGAACCGGTAGCCGTACTCGGCGATGACGACCTCCGGGTCGGTCGTCTCGTGCAGCACGACGTCGAATGCTTCGAGTTTCCGGCCCGAGGCTCTCGCGAAGTGCTCTTCGAGGGCTTGCCGCCCGGTGAGGCGCGTCTTGAGCAAGGGGTGCTCGACGACGGTGTCCGTCGCGTAGAGGGCGGCCAGTTCCGTCCAACGGCCCGCGGTGATACCGGCGATGAGGGAGCCGACGACTTCGGCGGGGGATCGGGTCATGCAGCCAACTATACGGAGTTTGTACTCCGTTTACGTCGTCTCGCCGGGTTGCGCTCCCGTTAACAGCCCCGGTGAGCAGCGCGACTAGACTCGCGGGCGTCGTTCGAGCACAGCTGCGTCCACGGGAGCCTTAACGTGACCAACCCCAGCAAGCCGGTCGTCCTCATCGCCGAAAAGCTCGCCCCCTCCACGATCTCCGTGTTCGGTGACGAGGTCGAGGTCCGGCACGTGGACGGCACCGACCGCCCCGCGCTGCTGGAGGCGGTGAAGAGCGCCGACGCGCTGCTGGTCCGCTCCGCCACCAAGGTGGACGCCGAGGTGCTGGCCGCCACCACCCGACTCAAGGTCGTCGCCCGCGCCGGGGTCGGCCTGGACAACGTCGAGGTCCCGGCCGCGACCGAGCGCGGTGTGCTCGTGGTGAACGCACCGACCTCCAACATCGTCTCGGCCGCCGAGCACGCCGTCGCGCTGCTGCTCGCCGTCGCCCGCCGCGTGCCTGCCGCCAACCAGAGCCTGCAGGGCGGCGCCTGGAAGCGCAGCCAGTACACCGGTGTCGAGCTCAACGGCAAGACCGTCGGCGTCGTCGGCTTCGGCAAGATCGGGCAGCTGTTCGCACAGCGCCTCGCCGCCTTCGACACCAAGATCGTCGCCTACGACCCCTACGTGCCCGCCGCCCGCGCCGCGCAGCTGGGCGTCGAGATGCTCAGCCTCGACGAGCTGCTCGCCCGCGCCGACATGATCTCGATCCACCTGCCGAAGACTCCCGAGACCAAGGGGCTGATCGACGCCGAGGCGCTCAAGAAGACCAAGCCGGGCGTGATCATCGTCAACGCCGCGCGCGGTGGCCTGATCAACGAGGAAGCACTGGCCGAGTCGATCCGCAACGGTCACGTCGGCGGCGCCGGCATCGACGTGTTCGTCACCGAGCCGACCACCGAGAGCCCGCTGTTCGGTCTGCCCAACGTGGTCGTCACCCCGCACCTGGGGGCCTCGACCGCCGAGGCGCAGGACCGCGCGGGCACCGATGTCGCGCGTTCGGTGCTGCTGGCGTTGCGCGGCGACTTCGTGCCGGACGCGGTCAACGTGGCCAGTGGTGGCGTGGTGGGCGAGGAGGTCCGCCCGTACCTGCCGCTGACCCAGAAGCTGGGCACCGTCCTGGCCGCGCTGAGCCAGAAGGCGCCCTCGGCCGTCAAGGTCGAGGTGCGCGGCGAACTGTCCTCGGAGGACGTCAGCGTGCTGTCGCTGGCCGCGTTGCGGGGGGTGTTCTCCGGTGTGGTCGAGGATCAGGTCACGTTCGTCAACGCGCCGCGGCTGGCCGAGGAGTTCGGCGTGCGCACCGAGATCGTCACCGAGCCGGAGAGCCCGAACTGGCGCAGCCTGGTCACCGTGCGCGCGGTGCAGGAGGACGGCAGCGTGCTGTCGGTGTCGGGTTCGGTCACCGGCAACAACCAGGTGCAGAAGCTGGTCGAGGTCAACGGCCGCCACTTCGACCTGCGCGCCGAGGGCCACCTGCTGCTCCTGGAGTACCCGGACCGCCCGGGCATCATGGGCCGCGTGGGCACCCTGCTGGGGGAGGCATCGGTGAACATCGAGGCGGCGCAGATCAGCCAGACCACGGACCGCTCGGACGCGGTCATGCTGCTGCGCGTCGACCGCGAGGTGGACTCCCACCTGCTGGAGCCGATCGCGGCGACCGTGGGTGCCCGCACCATTCGCGCCGTCACGTTCGGATAACACGAAACCCCTTCCAAAGTCGGATTACTCCGATCCGCTCTAGGCGCATCGCACGGGCACCGGCTAAGTTCGCAGCCTCGTCATGATCCGAGTGAGGATGCGAACACCATGAGAATCGGGACCCGGCGGTCGCTCGCGGCCGTGTTCACCGCGGCCTTGGCCGCGACCGGTTTCGCGTCGGGAAGCGCGGCGGCTCAGGACGAGCCGCTCGCTCCCGGCGTGCCGGTGGCCAAGGTCTCGGCGGACGGCTTGCAGGGCAAGCTGTCGCCGCGGCTGGCCTCGGCTTCGGGCCGGACCACCGCCTTCGTCGAGCTCACCCAGCAGCCCGCGGTGGACGCGTTCAACGCGCAGCGCGGAGCGGGCAAGGACCGCGCGAAGCAGGCGGCCAACGACGCCCGCGCCGGTGTGGCCGGTGTGGTGAACTCCGTGCTGGGTCAGCTGCGGTCGCTCGACGCGGGCACCGAGGTCCTGTACTCGACCGCGAACGCGGTGTCCGGCGTGGTCGTCACCGCCGACGCCGCGAAGATCCGTGAACTGGCCGCGCGGGCCGATGTCGCGTCGATCCGCACGGTGGTGCCCAAAACGCGCACCAACTCCAGCGCGGCGCAGCTGACCGACACCCTCACCGCGTGGCAGCAGACCGGACGGCTCGGCGACGGCGTCAAGGTCGGCGTGATCGACGACGGCATCGACTACACGCACGCCGACTTCGGGGGACCGGGCACGAAGGAGGCCTACGAGTCGGTCGACCGGGCCGCGGAGACGCCGCTGTTCCCCAACGCCAAGGTGGTCGGCGGCACCGACCTCGTCGGCGACGACTACGACGCGGGCACCGACGGCGCGGACACCCCCAAACCGGACCCGAACCCGATCGCGTGCGGCGAGCACGGCACCCACGTCGCCGGAACGGTGGGTGGCTACGGCGTCAACGCCGACGGCTCCACCTTCACCGGCGACTACTCCAAGCTGACCGCCGACACCCTGAACACGATGCAGATCGGCCCGGGCATGGCGCCCAAGGCGTCGCTGTACGCGATCAAGGTGTTCGGCTGCGCGGGTTCGACGGACGTCACCTCGCAGGCGCTGGACTGGGCGCTGGATCCCAACGGCGACGGTGACTTCGACGACCACCTCGACATCGTCAACCTGTCGCTGGGCAGCGACTTCGGCGCGCCGGACGACCCGGACTCGCTGTTCGTGCGCAAGCTCGCCGCCAACGACGTCCTGTCCGTCATCGCCGAGGGCAACGGCGGCGACCTCTACGACGTCGGCGGCTCGCCGGGCAACACGCCGGAGGCGCTGACCGTGGCGTCCACCCGGGACGCTTCGGTCCTGCGCGACGCGGCGGACGTGACCGCTCCGGCCGATGTGGCTGGCATCAAGGGCGGTCAGTACAGCCAGGACTACACCGGCTACGACACCCTCGACCTGACCGCGCCGGTGGCGAAGCTGTCGGCGGCCAACGACGACGGCTGCGCACCCTATTCCGAGGCCGACACGGCCGCGGTCGCGGGTAAGTTCGCGTGGCTGGAGTGGGACGACGACGACGCCACCCGCGAATGCGGTTCGGCGGTGCGTGCCAACAACGCGCAGGCCGCCGGCGCCACGGGTGTCCTGCTGTCCTCGGGCGTGGAGCACTTCGGTGCCGCGATCGCGGGCAACTCGGCGATCCCGATGTTCCAGTTCACCGCCTCGGCGACGAACCAGATCCGCCCGGCCCTGGACACGGGCGGGCTCACGGTCCGCCTCTACGGCGAGGGCCGCGCGAGTCTGCCGACCAGCGACCCGGCGATCACCGACACCCCCAGCTCGTTCACCTCGCGCGGGGTGCGCGGCCCGTCGGTCAAGCCGGACGTGGCCGCCCCCGGTGACACCATCACTTCGGCGCTGCGCGGCAGCGGCAACGGTCGCATCTCCCTGTCCGGCACGTCGATGGCCACGCCGCTGACCGCCGGCGTCACCGCGCTGCTGCGCCAGGCACACCCCGGCTGGAGCGTCGAGGAGATCAAGGCGCTGGTGATGAACACCGCCGGGCACGACGTGACCGCCGACGGCAAGACCTACGCCCCGCAGCGGGTCGGCGCGGGCCGCCTGGACGCCCGGGCCGCGCTGGACGACCAGGTGCTGGCCTACTCGCGGGACGATCGTGGCGCCGTGAGCGTCACCTTCGGCACCGTCGAGGTCGACCGGCCGACCACCCTCACCAAAACCATCCAGGTGGTCAACAAGGGTGACAACTGGGTCCGCTACAACGTCGCCTACGGGGGCATCACCAACCTGCCCGGCGTGCAGTACCAGCTGTCGGAGCGGTCGGTGACGGTGGCGCCGCACGGCAGCACGGCCGTCCGCGTCACGCTGCGGATCACCGATCCGACGGCGTTGCGCAAGGTCATCGACCCGACGGTCGCGACCGAGCAGGCCGGGCTGGCCCGGCAGTTCGTCGCCGACGCCTCCGGCCGGGTCGTGCTGACCCCGCTCGCCGGTCTCAGCCCCGCCCTGCGGGTGCCGGTGTATTCGGCGCCGAAGCCGGTCTCGAACATCGACACCCCGCGCTCGCTCGACTTCCGCTCCGACACCGCGCGGTTCACGCTGAGCGGCCGTGGCGTCGACCAGGGCACCGCCAGCCAGCGTTACGAATCGCTGATCAGCGTCCTGGAGCTGCAGGGCCAGTCGCCGGAGCTGCCGGAATGCCGCGGCAAGCTGACCGACGGCTGCACGATCAACGACACCGCCAAGGGCGGTGACCTGCGGTACGTCGGCGCGGCGTCCAACATCGCGCAGGCCAGGCAGGAGGGGCACGCCGACCAGGCGCTGCTCGCGTTCGGGATCTCGACGTGGGGCAACTGGGCGAACCTGGGCAGCAACACGATCCCCTTCGTGGACATCGACACCACCGGCGACGGCGCCGCGGACTTCGAGTCCTACGTGACCAAGCCGTCGGGCACGGACGCCTGGCTGGTCAACACCGTCGACCTGAACACCGAGGGCTTCCCGACGGTGGACGTGCAGGCGCTCAACGGGCAGCTCGGCGACGTGGACACCAACGTGTTCGACACCGACGTCGCGTTGCTGCCGGTCAGCATCTCCGCGCTGGGCATCGATCCGGCCGCGGCCTCGCACCGGATCAGCTACACGGTCGGCGTCGCCGGGTACTACACGGCGCCGAGCAGCGAGGACGGGCTGGTGGACTCGATCAGCACGCCGATGTCGTTCGACCCGCTCGCGCCGGGCTACTCGGTTTCCGGGGCCAACGGTGCCGCGCTGATGTACTCGGCGAAGCCCGGTACGTCGCTGGAGGTGACCCGCAACGCGGGTTCCGCGCAGGCCGACACCGTGCTCGGACTGCTCGCGCTGGAGCACCACAACGCAGGCGGCGACCGGGTGAGCGTGATCCGCGTGAACGGGGGTCGGCTGGGCTGACAACCGGGCTCAATCCGCCATCCGGGTGTCTCACTTCGCGGGAGATTCCGTCATAAGGGTGGTGCCGCTTCGGTCCCTTGGCGACAGCCGGTAACCTGCCGTCGCTGGAGTATGTGGGCAAACGGGCGCGAACGAGCCCCGTGGCCCTGATCGACGGAGGTGTCTGATGCGGCTCGCGGTGATCCCAGGTGATGGGATCGGACCCGAAGTGATCACCGAGGCCCTGAAGGTACTCGGCGAGGTCGCCCCGACGGTGGAGTACACGAACTACGACCTCGGCGCGGCCCGCTGGCACGCCACCGGTGAGCTGCTGCCCGAATCGGTACTGGGTGAGCTCCGGCAGCACGACGCGATCCTGCTGGGCGCGGTCGGCGACCCGACCGTGCCCAGCGGCATCCTCGAACGCGGTCTGCTGCTGCGCCTGCGGTTCGAGCTGGACCACCACGTCAACCTGCGCCCCGGCAAGCTGTACCCGGGGGTGCGCGGCCCCCTGGCCGACACGAACGCCGACATCGACATGGTGGTCGTGCGGGAGGGCACCGAAGGCCCGTACGCGGGCAACGGCGGTCTGCTGCGCAAGGACACCGAGCACGAGATCGCCACCGAGGTGAGCGTCAACACCGCGTTCGGCATCCGCCGCGTGGTGTCCGACGCGTTCAAGCGGGCCGAGGAGCGGCCGCGCAAGCACCTCACGCTGGTGCACAAGACCAACGTGCTGCTGCACGCCGGTTCGTTGTGGTCGCGGATCGTGGAAGAGGTGTCGCTGGAGCACCCGGACGTCACGGTCGCCTACTCGCACGTCGACGCCGCGACCATCCACCTGGTCACCGACCCGGCGCGCTTCGACGTGATCGTCACCGACAACCTGTTCGGCGACATCATCACCGACCTGGTGGCCGCGGTCACCGGCGGCATCGGGCTCGCGGCCAGCGGCAACCTGGACATCACGCGCCGCAACCCGAGCATGTTCGAGCCGGTGCACGGCAGCGCGCCGGACATCGCCGGACAGGGCATCGCCGACCCGACCGCCGCCGTGCTGTCGGTGTCGCTGCTGCTGGACCACCTGGGCCAGCGCGAGGCGGCCCGCCGGATCGAGGCGTCCGTCGCCTTCGACCTGGCCACCCGTGACCAGGCGAACCCGGGCACCACGACGGCAATCGGCGACCGGCTGGCGGCGCTGGTTTCCTCGAACACGCGGCCCGTCGGCTGAGTTTTCCGTGGTGAAGGCCATCCCCGGTCCGGGGGTGGCCTTCACCGCTTTTTTGCCTCTTCGCGTGACCGTGTGGCATGATGCGGACATGGCTTCTTCCGCCGTGATCATTATCGGCAGGCGCGTCGGGTAGTGTCCGCATCGGACACCCGGCGCGCAGACCTCTCGCATTTCGCGGGAGGTTTTTTTTGTTGCCCGAGAAGCCGCATCCCACCACGAGGAGACGACCGTGACCCGCACGGAGCCCGCCGGACTGCCGCTCGGCGACGACTTCCACCTGTACGACACGACGTTGCGGGACGGGGCCCAGCGCGAGGGCATCTCCTATTCGGTGGGGGACAAGCTGGCGGTCGCGCGCCTGCTCGACGAGCTGGGCGTCGGGTTCATCGAGGGCGGGTGGCCGGGCGCGCTGCCGAAGGACACCGAGTTCTTCGCCCGCGCCGCGTCCGGTGAGCTGATCCTCAAGCACGCCGCGCTCGTCGCGTTCGGGTCGACGCGCAAGGCGGGCGTGCAAGCGGCCGAGGACAAGCAGGTCCGGGCGCTGCTGGACGCGCAGGCGCCGGTGGTCACGCTGGTGGCCAAGTCCGACCGGCGCCATATCGAACGGGCGCTGCGCGTGGACGTCGACGAGGCTTGCGCGATGGTGCGTGACACCGTTGCTTTCCTGGTCGGCGAGGGGCGTCGCGTCTTCCTCGACGCCGAGCACTTCTTCGACGGCTACGCCTTCGACCCGGACACCTCCCTGCGCGTTCTCGACGCCGCCGCGACCGCCGGTGCCGACGTCGTGGTGTTGTGCGACACCAACGGCGGCCGGTTGCCGCTCGGGCTCGCCGAAACCGTGCGGGAGGTCTCCGAGCGGACCGGGTTCCGGCTCGGCATCCACTGCCAGGACGACACTTCCTGCGCCGTGGCCAACAGCATCGCGGCGGTCCAGGCCGGCGCGACACACGTGCAGTGCACCGCGAACGGTTACGGGGAACGGGCGGGCAACGCCGACCTGTTCGCCGTGACGGGAAACCTGGTGACCAAGCTCGGCATGTCCGTGCTCCCGACCGGAGCCGAAGCCGAGCTGACCCGCGTCTCCCATGCTCTTGCCGAAATCGCGAACATCGCCCCCGACACCCACCAGGCCTATGTCGGGGCGTCGGCCTTCGCCCACAAAGCGGGGCTGCACGCGAGCGCGATCAAGGTGGATCCGTTGCTGTACAACCACATCGATCCCTCTTCCGTCGGCAACGACATGCGGGTGCTGGTCACCGAGATGGCCGGCAGGGCGAGCCTCGAACTCAAGGGACGTGAGCTCGGAGTGGACCTTGCCGGCCGGCCCGAGGCGCTGACCAACGCGGTCGGCAAGATCAAGCGGCTGGAGGCGGAGGGCTGGTCGTTCGAGGCCGCCGACGCGTCGCTGGAGCTGTTGCTGCGCCGGGAGGTCGACGGCCCGGTCGCGCCGCCGTTCACCCTGGAGTCCTACCGCGTCGTGCTCGACCACCGCAGCGACGGGGAGGTGATCTCCGAGGCGACGGTCAAGGTGCACGTCGGCGGCGAGCGGGTGATCGCCACCGCCGAGGGCAACGGCCCCGTGCACGCGCTGGACGCGGCGCTGCGCAAGGCGCTCTCGCCGTCGCTGTCCTGGTTGGACAGTGTCGAGCTGGCCGACTACAAGGTGCGCATCCTGCCCGGCCATCCGGGCACCGACGCGGTCACCCGGGTACTGGTGAACTCCGGCGACGGTGACAGCGAGTGGACGACGGTCGGCGTGCACGGCAACATCGTCGAGGCCAGCTGGCTCGCCCTCTGCGACGCGCTGGTGCACAAGAGCCTGCGGGTCTGAGGGCGGGACTCGCCCCCTGCACCGGGTCCCGCCGAGCCGACATCGTGGAGGCCGTGGAGCCATGGCGGCCGACGCTCGACGATCTCCCGGACAACGCCCGGGTGGTGTTGCGCTGTCCCTCCGGCGATGCCTTCGCCGAGCTGCTGCTGGCCTGCGCGGACCGCAGGCTGGTGGCGGTTCCCCTGCGTGCGCGCGCCTCCGACGCCGAGTTGGTCCAGGTGGCCACCGCGGTCCGGGCATCGGCGGTCGTCGACGGCCCACCGCGTGCGGCGCGGGTGACCTCGCTCGACGGCGAACCCGGCCACCCGGACGCGACCGGTCTCGCGTTCGTGGTGCGCACCCCCGGCTCCGGCAGGCTCGTGATGCTCGGCCGCGACGAGGTGTCCGGCAACGCGGCGCGGACCGCGGCGCTGCACGGGTTCTCACCGGTCCGTCCGCACGCGACCGCGCTGCCACTGCACCAGGTGACCGCGCTCGTGATGTCACTGGTCGGCACCCGGCTCACCGACGCGCCACTGGTGCTGGCCGAGCGGTTCGACCCCGTGACGTTCTTCGCCGCGGTCGAGGCGAAGAGCGTACAGACCGCGTCGCTCGTGCCGTCCCAGCTTCGGGAGGTCGTGCGCGCCGGTGTCCCGTGGCCGGACTGCCTGGAGTACGTGATCACCTCGGGCGCCCCGCTCACACGTGAGCTGGCGAAGGAGTTCGCGGCGCGTTACGGCCCGCGGCTGCGGCAGGCGTACGGGCTCACCGAAGCGGTCAACGCCAGCACCACGATGCCGTTGCTGGACGCCGGTGCTTTCCAGGAGCAGTACGTGCGGCACGCGCCGCCCGTCGGCGTTCCGTTGCCGGGTACCGAACTGCGCGTGGAGGACGGCGAAGTGTGGCTCCGCGCACCGGAACTGATGCGCGGGTACTGGGGCGAGCCCGAGCAGAGCGCGCGGGTGCGGACTCCCGACGGGTGGTTGCGCACCGGCGATCGTGGCGAGCTGCGCGACGGCTTCCTCGTGCTGCACGGCCGGTCCGCCGAACTCATCGAGCGCGGCGGGCAGCGGCTGCACCCCGCCGACATCGAGGGGGAGTGGCGGAAGGCAGGGCTGTCCGGGGACTTCGCCGCGGTAGCCGTGCCGGAACCCGCGCTGGGACACGAGATCGCGCTGGTCGGCGCCGTCGAGGGGCTGCGGGAGATGCACCGGACCGCACGGATCCGCCCGGCGGTGTTCTCCACGCGTGGCTACCGCGCCGCGGAGAACGGGCAGCCGCTGCGGCAGGTGATGGCGCGCGGGCTGACCGTGCGGCGGGAGAGCGCGCTGCGCTACGAGGAGCTGCTCGACTACGCCTGCCGTGCTGCGCAGTCGATCCTGACTTCCCCGGTGCGCCCGGCGACCGCGCGGGCGCGCACCGTCCACCGCGAGGCGCTGGCGCTGACCGCCGCGCATTCCCCGCCGCGCCAACCGGTTTCCGGAACCCGGACGGCGGCGCACGACGCACTGGATGCCCTCGTCGCGACGTGGCCGGCGCTGGCCGAGGGTGAGCCGTTCGAGCAGCGGTACCGGTTGATGTGCGAGTGGCCGATGTCGGTGTACGCCGAGTACGCGGCCGAAGTCGTCGCGGCGGACGGGCGGGCGCGGGGCCGGGTGCTCGACGCCGGACCGGACGACCTCGACTCCGGGCCGGGACCGGAGATGTTCGACACCGTCGTCGCGACCAACGCGGTGCACTGCGCGGCGGACAAGGAGATGGCGCTGCGGCGATTGCGGGGCATGCTCACCGACGGTGGACGCCTGGTGCTGGCGGAGGCCGCGAGCCCGACGACCGTCGAGGGCAGCCCGTGGGCGCTCGACGTGCTGTTCGCGGCCCGCGACGGCTGGTGGGATCGTGGCGGACTGCGCAGCCGCTGGGAGTGGCTGCACCTGCTGCGCGTCGCCGGTTTCCGCGACCCCGGCTTCGCCGCGCTGCAAGCCGGCCGCCACGACCTCGGCGGCGTCCTCTGGGCGTCGAAGTAGCTGCCACAGTGGTGCGTCTGCCCATGACCCCGCGTGCTGGGGTGGGCGCGGATGACTAGGCTGGGTGGGTGCGTCTAGCTCGAGTTGCTCATGCCGGTGGGGTCGCGTTCGCTTCGGTCGACGGCGAAGAGCTCCTGGAAATCGCCGATCACCCGTTCGGCCAGCCGAACTACACGGGCAAGCGTTTCGCGCTGGCCGACGTCCGGTTGCTCGCGCCGATCCTGCCGTCGAAGGTCATCGCGATCGGCCGGAACTACGCCGAGCACGCGGCCGAGTTCGGCAACGAGGTGCCGGAGTCGCCGATGATGTTCCTCAAGCCCTCGACCAGCGTGATCGGTCCGAACGCCGCGATCCGCCTGCCCGCCGCGTCCGAGCGGGTGGACTTCGAGGGCGAGCTGGCCGTGGTGATCGGCCAGCCGGTGCGCAACGTGAAGGCCGCCCAGGCCGGCGCCGCGATCCTGGGTTACACGATCGCCAACGACGTGAGCGCCCGTGATCTGCAAAAATCGGATGGCCAGTGGGGCCGCGCGAAGGGTTTCGACACCTTCTGCCCACTCGGCCCGTGGATCGAAACGTCGGTGGACGCCGACGACCTGGCGATCCGCACGGAGGTCGACGGGGAATTGAAGCAGGACTCCCGCACCTCGCTGCTGATCCACAAGATCCCCGACCTGGTCGAGTTCGTGTCCGGCGTGATGACCCTGCTGCCCGGCGACGTCATCCTGACCGGCACCCCGGCGGGCGTGGGACAGATCACGGACGGCCAGTCGGTCTCGATCACCGTCGAGGGCATCGGCACCCTGACGAACCCGGTGCAGAACGCCTGACCGACGCTGGGCGGCGCGCCCTCAAACGAGCCGGGTGGTCATCCCGTGTCCGCTGGTCGCGCTGGCGGCCGGTAGTCGACTGACGCGAGCGGCCAACACGCTGCCGGGAGCGGCCAACACGCCGAGCCGTCGTGTTGGCCGTTCCGGGCGCCGTGTTGGCTGTTGCGGGCGCCGTGTTTGCCGCTCGCGGCGGCGTGTTGCTGCGTGGAGGGGAGCGAGGGGTCAGCGGCGGGCCCAGGGTGGGGCGTGCTCGGGGAGCAGGCCGACGCCGATCAGGTAGGCGGGTACCCGGCATGCGGCGGGGATGGTGTTCATCAGTCGTACCAAGGGTTTCGGGGGGCCGTTGCGGCGGCCTTCGATCACCGGGCGGATCACGACCCGGTGCATCATGCGCTGGATGCCCTGCACCAGCAGCGTCGGCGCCAGGCGGCGACGGTGGATGCGTGCGAGGTCGCGTGAGGTGACTCGTCCGCGTCGCAGGGGAGTGGCCAGCAGGCGTGCCGCGGCGACGGCATCCTGCACCGCCAGGTTGATCCCGACGCCCGCGATGGGGGACATCGCGTGTGCCGCGTCGCCGATGCACAGCACGCCGTCATGGTGCCAGCGTCGCAGCAGGTTGAGCCGTACGTCGAGGTGCTTCACCTCGTCCATCGACTCGATCGCGGTCACTCTGCCCGCCAGTTGGGGAAGCACGGTGCGCAACCGGTCGCGGAACGCTTCCACACCTTCGGCTCGCAGACGCGCGTCGAGGCCCTTTCCCGCCAGGTAGGCAATCTGGAAGTAATCCTCGCGCGGAATGACGACCGCGAAGTGCCCGTCCCGCATTTCCGGCACCAGTGTGGCGTTTTCGTTCCCCTCGCGCGGCAGCCGGAACCACCACGCGTCGATCGGCACCGGGAACTCCCGCGGCTCCAGCCCGGCTGCCCGCCGCACCGACGACCAACGCCCGTCGCACCCGATGGTCAGCTCCGCGTGGATCTCGCCGGTTCCGCCCTCCGCCGTCCGGTACCGCACGCCGGTAACCCGGCCGGACTCCTGGATCAGCCCGGTGACCTCGGTGTTCATCCGCAGGTGGAAGTGCGGTTCCGCCTGTCCCGCGTCGGCCAGCATGTCGAGCAGGTCCCACTGCGGCACCATCGCGACGTAGGGATGCGCGATCTTCAGCTTCCGGAAGTCGGCGATCGTCAACACGGGCGGCCCCGGCAGCGACACCGTGTCCATCCTGCTCTGCGGCAGCTTCCGGAACTTCTCGCCAAGGCCCAGCTCGTCCAGCAACCGCAGGGTTGACGGGTGCACGGTGTCGCCCCGGAAGTCACGCAGGAAATCGGCGTGCTTTTCCAGCACCGTCACCTCGACCCCGGCCCGCGCGAGCAGCAATCCGAGGATCATCCCCGCCGGTCCGCCGCCGGCGACGAGGCAGGTCGTGCGTTCGGTCATCGCCCTCATCCCTTAATTCATTATGCGTTGAATAATTCCAGCATGGCGCTCTCCGAACGCCTGGTCAAGCGGGATAGGCTGAACGGGTTATGACTGAGACAGTCCGCGCCCGCTTCTGCCCGTCGCCCACCGGAACCCCGCACGTGGGGCTCATCCGCACGGCGCTGTTCAACTGGGCCTTCGCCCGGCACCACGGTGGCAGCCTGGTGTTCCGCATCGAGGACACCGACGCCGCCCGCGACAGCGAGGAGTCGTACCAGCAGTTGCTGGAGGCGCTGCGCTGGCTCGGTCTCGACTGGGACGAGGGTCCCGACGCCGGTGGCGAGTACGGCCCGTACCGGCAGAGCGAACGCCGCGACATCTACGCCGACGTCGCGCGCCGCCTGCTCGACGCGGGCGAGCTGTACGAGGCGTTCTCGACGAACGAAGAGGTCACCGAGCGCCGCAAGGCCCGGGGACAGGACCCCCAGCTCGGCTACGACAACTTCGACCGCGACCTCACCGCGGAGCAGCGCGAGTCCTACCGCGCCGAGGGCCGTGCTCCGGTGTTGCGGCTGCGCATGCCGGACGAGGACCTCGCGTGGAACGACCTGGTCCGCGGCGAGATCAGCTTCCCGGCCGGCTCGATCCCGGACCCGGTCCTGGTGCGCGCCAACGGTGACCCGCTGTACACGCTGACGAACCCGGTCGACGACGCGCTGATGCGCATCACGCACGTCCTGCGCGGCGAGGACCTGCTCCCGTCGACACCGCGGCAGATCGCGCTGTACCGGGCGCTGCAGCGCATCGGCGTCGCGGAGTTCACGCCCGAGTTCGGCCACCTGCCGTACGTGACCGGCGAGGGCAACCGCAAACTGTCCAAACGCGACCCCCAGTCGAACCTGTTCAACTACCGCGACCGGGGTTTCATCCGCGAGGGGCTGCTCAACTACCTGGCCCTGCTGGGCTGGTCGATCGCCGACGACCGCGACACCTTCACGGTCGACGAACTGGTGCGGGCGTTCGAGATCTCGAAGGTGAGCGCCAACCCGGCGCGTTTCGACGTGAAGAAGGCCGAAGCGATCAACGCCGTGCACGTCCGCGCGCTCGACGCGGAGGACTTCGTCCAGCGCGCGGTGCCCTACCTCCAGACGGCCGGGGTGCTGCCCGCCGAGCCGTCGGACGACCAGATGACCCGGCTGCGCGCCATCGCGCCGCTGGTGCAGGAGCGCGTGACCGTGCTGGGTGACGCCGCGCCACTGGTGCGCTTCCTGTTCGTGACCGAGGAGGAGTTCGCGCCCGAGGAGGACGCGGCGGCGAAGAACCTCAAGCCGGAGGCCGAACCCGTGCTGCGGGCATCGATCGAGGCGCTGGAGGCGCTGCCGTCGTGGGAGACCGCGGCCATCGAGCAGGCCCTCAAGGACGCGCTGGTCGAGGGCCTGGGACTCAAGCCACGCAAGGCCTTCGCCCCGGTGCGTGTCGCGATCACCGGTCGCACCGTGTCGCCGCCGTTGTACGAGTCGATGGAACTCCTGGGGCGTGAGGTTTCACTCGGACGTCTGCGTAACGCTCTGCCCGGCAACCCTGAGTAGAGCGAAACGGGGCACGAAACAACGCGCTGATTCACCTTGTCGGCCGAACCGCTCAGCGTAGTTCTCGCCTAGCCTCGCTGGGTGGATTTTGCGCGTCCCTGCACTCCTACCCGCGTCCGTGTCCTCCCCGAGTCGAGTCTGGGGGATGACCCGGCCGACCCCTGGAGACCGTCCAGCCTGCGGCTGGTGTGCCTGGACATCGACGACACCCTGATCGATTTCAGTTACGCGAGCAAGCGTGCCCTCTCACTGCTCATCGGCCGCGCCGACATGTGGCCGCTGTGGGAGCGCATCACCGACTGGCACGTCGCCCGCGTGGTCGCGGGCGAGATCGATTACGCCGTCATGCACCAGCGCCGCACCCAGTGCTTCCTCGCGGAGATGGGCGTGGTGATGGATCCGGAGGACGTGGCCCGGTTCGAGTGCCGCCGCAAGGAGGTGCTGCGTGGCTCGTGGCGTCTGTTCCACGACGTGCTGCCGTGCCTGGAGTGGTTGCGCGCGGCGGATGTTCGCATCGCCGCTGTGACCAACGCCTCGGGTGCCCACCAGCGGACCAAGCTGGCCGATCTGGGGCTGTCGCGGTTCTTCGACCACATCGCCATCGCCGGTGAGGTCGGCGCCGCCAAACCCGATGCGGTGATGTTCCACTCCGTGTGCGCGGTGCTGGACTGCGATCCTTGTGAGGCCGCCCACGTCGGCGACAAGCTGCACACCGACGCCGTCGGGGCCCGCGACGCCGGCCTGGAGGGCGTCTGGCTCGACCGCGACGGCGGCGACGCGGAGGTGCCCGAGGGCGTGCACGTCATCGGCGGCCTCGACGAGCTCCCGCAGCTGCTGGTCAGCGAGTTTGCCCGGATCGGGGTGCCCGCGCAGCGCTGAGGTGGACCCCCCGGTTACGCCCCGGTGACGGGCCTAGGCTATATTTCTTCCCAGCGGAGCCGCGCCGAGTCGCGAATCGGAACGGCGAACCGTTGGGGTATGGTGTAATTGGCAGCACGACAGATTCTGGCTCTGTTAGTCTAGGTTCGAGTCCTGGTACCCCAGCTGCAAGAGGAAAAACCAGCTCTGGTAAGGTTCCTCTCGCAACACGGAAAGACCTGGCCCCCGTCGTCTAGCGGCCTAGGACGCCGGCCTCTCACGCCGGTAGCGTGGGTTCGAATCCCATCGGGGGTACAGCGAAAGACCGTCAGCCGCTCAGGCTGGCGGTCTTTTTCGTTGTCGGCCCGGCTTGTCCACCGTGGACTGGCGGGCGGCTGGCTCGGGGACACCCGCAGGTCGGCGACGTGTTGTACATCGTTCTCGAAGTCGGCGCAGACCGAGCGGGGGCTGGGAGCACCCTCTCGGCGGGGCGCACGGCGTTGTGTCGTGAGCTGACCCTCCTTGGCTCGACGGCGACGCGGGGTGATTGCAAGATTCGCGCAATACTTTCGTCGTCACCCTTTTGGTCTAGGGAACGGCTACCGTGCGGCGCAAAGAATATGACAAGAATTGTCTGGCAAATGTGTAACACCACAGTGGTATTGCTCAATTATCCCACAACGGCGCACATCAACGGACGATAACAGCCGCTCGGTGCCGGGACGGGCTCTCGGCGGCCCATCGCCAGGTCGAGGCGGTCACGGAGCGTGTCTCCCGACGGTCACGGAAAGCCCTTTCGGTCGATGTCGTGAACCGTTCACCAGTGCCAGCATGGATACATCCCGATCTTGCTCCGCTGTGAGGGGCTCCTCACAGCGGTCTTGGTCTCGTTTCAGTGCCAATTCGGGTACGGGCGCGGCACAGTGGGTATTGCGATTGTGCTTGCCGAGGTAGCAGAGGAAAGGGGGATGGGACCGTGACCGGACCAATCGGGCGTTTCTGGCGACGCCTGCACATCGGTCGCAACCCGTTGGCCAGAACGTCCGACCGGGTCGAGGCCGCGCTGCTGTTCGTGGTGGTGCTGGGCCTTCTCGTCGCGATTCCGCTGGCGTTGTTCACCGGATCCCAGACGTACGGTGGCCAGCTGGCGGTGTCCGAACAACAGCAGGCGACGCGTCACCAGGTGACCGCGACGCTGATCGACGACGCTCCGACGCCGGTGCCGGCGACGGAGGGCGCGTTCTCGACGAGCGGCTCGGCCGGGGTGCGCGCGGAGTGGACCTACAACGGCGGGGAGCCGAAAACGGGCGTCGTGTCGGCGGATCCCGGTGCGACGGCCGGCACGAAGGTGCCGGTGTGGCTGAACGAGGCAGGCGATCCCACGCCGGCGCCGATCAGCTCCACCGACGCGGCGACCACCGGTGTTCTGGCGGGCATCTTCGCGTGGCTGGTCGCGGCGCTGGTGCTGGTTGCCGCGTACTGGATGACGCGGTTCGTGCTCGACCGCAGGCGCGCCGCGAGGTGGACGAGCGAATGGGCCACGCTCGGCGACCGTTGGGCGCGTTCCTGACCCCTGCACGGGGGTGACGACGTCGATGAGGGCACCCGCGGTGGCCGGTGCCCCTGCCGGCGCTTTCCGAGTCCGCTCGTGGATGCGGACCACGCTGGGGGAGACGCTGCGGTCTTTCCCCGGCTCTGCCTTTCCCGCCCGGCCTTCGCGCGTCAGCGGACACCGCGTGGGCGGAACTGGATGCTGATCCGCGGCCCGACCGGCTTGCTGGTCTTCGGCACCGCGTGTTCCCACGTCCGCTGGCACGAACCGCCCATGACGATCAGATCCCCGGGGCCGAGTGCCTGCCGCACGGCCGCCCCGCCGCCGCGTGGGCGCAGCAGCAGGCTTCGCGGCGCGCCGACGGACACGATGGCCACCATCGTGTCGTGGGTGGCTCCTCGTCCGATCGTGTCACCGTGCCAGGCGACGCTGTCCCGTCCGTCGCGGTAGAAGCACAGGCCGGCCGTGCGGAACGGCTCGCCCAGTTGCTCCGCGTAGTACCGGCTCAACGCGTCCCGCGCCTCGTCCAGCACCGGATCCGGCAACGCGTCCGTCTCGCCGTAGAAGGACAACAGCCGCGGCACGTCGACGACCCGGTCGTACATCCGGCGCCGTTCCGCGTGCCACGGCACGTTCGCGGCCAGGCGTTCGAACAGGACGTCCGCACCCGTCAGCCACGCCGGACGCAGATCGATCCACGCGCCGTCGCCCAGTTCCGTGCGCCGTACGCCGGTCAGGGAACCGAGCGAGCATTCCTCGGCCTGACCGAACAGCGAACCCTGTAGTTCCGCGGTCATGCACCCGACTTTACCCGAGATCGAACAGGTGTTCTAGTGGGCGAACGAATCGATTCCGGTCAGTCCCGCACTGGCCGCCCACAACGCGCTCGCCAGTGCGTGAGTACGCCTCGGACCGGTTCCAGGCGCGGTGCGCCACGCAGTCCGAACACCCGCGGCGCCCACAACTCCCCGCCGCGGGCTGGACCGAGCGTGGCCCGGACGGCGGGCCGGGCTCCGGTGTGCTTGCCCTGCACGAGAATCCCGGCGGGCAGGCCGCGACGTCGTTGCCCGGCGGTCCGGACGTGTGCCGGCGGCCGGGAAGGGGTGAGCGAATCCAGGGCGCCGCCCGGGTGGTTCACCACGCTGATGGTCGTGCTGCCCGCGGCCTTCGGGCGGCGGTCGAGTTCGAAACCGAACAGGATCTGCGCCGGTTTCGAGCGCACGTAGGCGTCCTTCGGCCGGTAGCCGGTGCGGAACCCGAGGTCGTCGAGGTCCGGTCGGGCCGACTTCGACGAAACTGCCCGTGGTGATCACCCGGCCGCCCCGCAGCAGCGGCGCGAGGTGCCCGGCCAATGCGAAGTGCCCCAGGTGGTTGGTCGCGAACATCAGCTCGTGACCCTCGCGTGTTTTCCGTCGTTGCGGATCGTCGAACATCACACCGGCGTTGCAGACGACGGCGTCGAGGTGGTCCGCGTCCAGCGCGTCCACCGAAGCCCCGATGCCCGGCAGGTCGGCCAGATCCAGTCGCAGGTAGCGCACCCGCGCACCGGGTGTACGGATGGCGTCGATCGCGCCGCGGGCCTTCGCGGAATCACGGCCGCCGAGGATGACGGCCACGCCTGCGGCGGCCAGTCCGCGATAGCCGAAGTCATTCCGACTTCGTACTCGATTCGGCTATGGTGGCGGCATGGCAGGACGTCGTGAGCGCAAGAAGGCCGCCACCCGCCAGGCGTTGGCGGCCGCCGCGCGGGAGTTGTTCCTGGCGCGCGGATTCGACGGCGTGACCGTGGCGGAGATCGCGGACGCCGCGGACACGGCGGTTTCGACTTTGTTCGCCCACTTCCCCGGCGGGAAGGAGGCGCTGGTGCTCGGCGATTCACGGGAACGCGAACAGGCACTCGTGGCGGCTGTGCGAGAACGGCGGGGCGGCGTACTCGACGCGCTGCGCGACTTCCTCCGGACGCGAGGTCCCTTCGAGTCGAACCCCGCCCCACAGGCGCGGCGGATCGCGGCACTCGTGGTCGCGACGCCCGCGCTGCGCCGGTATGCCAGGGCGTTGTGGACGGATTGCGAAGACGCGCTCGTGGCGGTCATCGCCGAGGAAACCAGTCGGGAGGCAGACCTCTCGCTGCGGCTGCTCGCCCGCTACATCCTGGAAATTCCCGATCTCGCGGGCGTCGAACCGGACCCGGCGGCCGCGCTGGACGCGGCTTTCACGCATTTGCGGCGCGGTTGGCCGGAGCTGGCCGGCTAGAGCCGTTCCTGCAGGGCCTCGGCCGCGGCGAGGAGATCGGCCGCCCAGCGCGCGCCCGGCTTGCGCCCGATCCGTTCCACCGGGCCGGAAACCGAGACGGCCGCGATGACGTTGCCGCCGGGATCCCGTACCGGCGCGGAAACGCTCGCCACGCCCGGCTCGCGCTCGGCCACGCTCTGCGCCCACCCGCGGCGGCGCACCTCCAGCAGGGTGCGTTCCCCGAACACGGCGTCGGCCAGGATGGCGCGCTGCGTGTGTGGATCCGACCACGCCGCGAGAACCTTCGCGCCGGAACCCGCCGTCATCGACAACCGGGTGCCGATCGGCACTGTGTCGCGAAGCCCGCTCATCGGTTCGGCGCTCGCCACGCACACGCGCTGCACGCCGTCGCGCCGGTACAACTGCACGCTCTCCCCGGTGATGTCCCGCAGCTTCGGCAGAACCGAACCGGCCGCGTCGAGCAGTGGATCCGCCGTGCCGCCCGCGAGTTCGGCGAGCGCGGAACCCGGGCGCCACCGGCCGTCCGGCCCGCGGCGCAGGAGGCGGTGCACCTCCAGTCCCACGGCGAGGCGGTGCGCGGTCGCGCGCGGCAGTCCGGTACGCGTGCACAGTTCCGCGAGCCCGCACGGATCTTCGGCCACGGCCTGCAACACGGCGACGGCCTTGTCCAGAACACCGATACCGCTCTGCTGGTCGGAAGAGCTAGACTGTCCCACGACGCGATACTAGCTTCCCGAGATGTGGGAAGTCCAGAATCTGGGAAAATCGGACTCGGGCCCGGCCGTTCCCGCTCGAGTTCCTTTGCTCCCAATCAACCTCGTGGGAGGAGTACTGATGACCACCACGCGGCCACGGACCCTGGCCGAGAAGGTGTGGGAGGCGCACACGGTGCGCCGCGGTGAAGGAGCGGAACCCGATCTGCTCTACATCGACCTGCACCTGGTGCACGAAGTCACCAGCCCGCAGGCCTTCGACGGCCTCCGGCTGGCGGGACGCCCGGTGCGGCGCCCCGACCTGACGATCGCCACCGAAGACCACAACGTCCCGACCGTCGACATCGAACTCCCGATCGCCGATCCGGTGTCCCGAACCCAGGTCGACACGCTTCGGAAGAACTGCAAGGAGTTCGGCGTCCGCCTGCACCCGATGGGCGACGCCGAGCAGGGGATCGTGCACGTCATCGGCCCGCAGCTGGGCCTGACCCAGCCCGGGATGACGGTCGTCTGCGGCGACAGCCACACCTCGACGCACGGCGCGTTCGGCGCGATGGCCTTCGGAATCGGCACCTCCGAGGTGGAGCACGTGCTGGCCACCCAGACGCTGCCGCTGAAACCGTTCAAGACCATGGCGATCAACGTCGATGGCCGTCTCCGGCCCGGCGTCACCGCCAAGGACGTGATCCTCGCCGTCATCGCGAAGATCGGCACCGGCGGCGGCCAGGGCTACGTCCTGGAGTACCGGGGCAGCGCGATCGAGGCGCTGTCGATGGAAGCCCGCATGACGATCTGCAACATGTCGATCGAAGCGGGCGCCCGCGCCGGGATGATCGCACCGGACGAGACCACCTTCGCCTACCTCAAGGGCCGTCCGCACGCACCGCAAGGTGCCGACTGGGACGCCGCCGTCGAGAACTGGAAGGCGCTGCGCACCGACGAGGGCGCGGAGTTCGACGCCGAGGTCCACCTCGACGCCGACACCCTGACCCCGTTCGTGACCTGGGGCACGAACCCCGGCCAGGGCCTGCCGCTGGGCGAGTCGGTGCCGGACCCGGCGCGGATCGCGGACGAGAACGAGCGGTTCGCCGCCGAGAAGGCCCTGTCCTATATGGACCTGCAGCCGGGCACTCCGCTACGGCAGGTGAAGGTCGACACCGTCTTCCTCGGTTCGTGCACCAACGGCCGGATCGAGGACCTGCGGGCCGCGGCGGACGTGCTGCAGGGCCGCAAGGTGGCCGACGGGGTCCGGATGCTCGTCGTGCCCGGCTCGATGCGCGTGCGCCAGGCCGCCGAGGCCGAGGGGCTGGACAAGGTGTTCCTCGACGCCGGGGCCGAGTGGCGCCAGGCGGGCTGCTCGATGTGCCTCGGCATGAACCCGGACCAGCTGGCGCCGGGCGAGCGGAGCGCGTCGACGTCCAACCGGAACTTCGAGGGCAGGCAGGGCAAGGGCGGCCGCACCCACCTCGTCTCGCCGCTCGTCGCCGCCGCCACGGCCGTTCGCGGCACGCTGTCCAGCCCCGACGACCTGAACTGAAGGAGCCCACCACCATGGAGCCGTTCAAGACGCACACCGGCATCGGAGTGCCCCTGCGCAGGTCCAACGTGGACACTGACCAGATCATCCCGGCCGTCTACCTCAAGCGGGTCAGCCGCACCGGTTTCGAGGACGGGCTGTTCGCGGCTTGGCGCGCGGACGAGAGCTTCATCCTCAACCAGGAACCCTTCAAGGCGGGTAGCGTGCTGGTCGCCGGGCCGGACTTCGGCACGGGATCCTCGCGCGAACACGCTGTCTGGGCATTGATGAACTACGGCTTCCGGGTCGTCATCTCCTCGCGCTTCGCCGACATCTTCCGGGGCAACTCGGGGAAGCAGGGTCTCGTGGCGGCCCAGTGCGAGCAGGCCGACGTCGAGCAGCTGTGGAAGATCCTCGAAAACGACCCCGGCGCCGAGGTCACGGTCGACCTCGCGGAGAAGACCGTGCGGGCCAAGGACTTCCAGACGACCTTCTCGATCGACGACTACACCCGCTGGCGGTTGCTGGAGGGGCTCGATGACATCGCTCTCACCCTCCGACACGCCGGAGAGATCGACCGGTTCGAGGACGAGCGTCCCAGCTGGAAGCCGGTGACCACGCCAGTGGCCGCCGAATAACACGAATTCCCTGCTCAGCAAGGGATTCCCACCCGGCGTAAAGCCGGGCACACCACGCCGGACGGCGCGCGGAACGGCCCGGGAGGGTCGCTCGGGAGGCGGAAACCACGCCCCGCCTGCGGAAAAATTCCGCGCGCCGTTTGGAATTTTGGGCGAGTTGGTAATACCGTGTGCGTGAAGTCGGCCGATGTGGCCGTGTGACACGTAGTTCTTCATGGAGGACTGGAATGGCCAACAAGGCCCAGCTGATCGAGGCGCTCTCCGAGCGTCTGGGCGACAAGAAGGTTGCTTCCCAGGCTGTCGACAACCTCGTCGACATCATCATTCGCACCGTGCAGAAGGGCGAGAAGGTCAACATCACCGGTTTCGGTGTGTTCGAGAAGCGCGCCCGCGCGGCCCGCACCGCTCGCAACCCGCGCACCGGTGAGACGGTCAAGGTGAAGAAGACCAACGTTCCGGCCTTCCGCGCCGGCACGACCTTCAAGGACGTCATCAGCGGTGCCAAGAAGCTGCCGAAGGCCACGGCGGCGAAGCGCACGACGGCTTCGACCCGTAGCGCTGCCTCGACCCGCAGCACCGGCACCACCACGCGTGCCGCCTCCTCGCGGACCACCGCGAAGGCGACCACCACGCGTCCCACCGCGACCCGCAGCACCACGACCCGCACTCGCGCCGCGGCCGCCACCAAGGCCGCGCCGAAGGCCACCGCGTCGAAGACGGCTTCGAAGAGCACGGCGGCGAAGTCCACCACGGCCAAGAAGGCGACCGCGACGAAGACGGCCCCCAAGGCGGCGGCGAAGACCACCACCGCGGCCAAGAAGGCCACCACGACCCGGAAGAAGAAGTAAGCAGCAGTAGCCAGCTTGCCTTCTCGGCAGGGCCCCCGCGAGTTCTTTCGCGGGGGCCCTGCCGCGTTTCGGGTATTGGTGGTCATCCCGGCGAGGACGCTCGTGATCCGAACCTGCGCCTTGGGCGCTGGCGGCTGGGCGCGTCGCCGCGCAGTAGTCGGTCGGCTCGGGTTCGCCCTCCCCCGCCCCTCCGTGTGGATGGTTTCGGTCGCTGAGCAGCGGCGTCAAGGCGGGAAAGCGTGCCTTGACCCCGCTGATCAGCGACCGAAGCGGGCTGGGGATCGGGGCGGGGGAGGTCCGGGTAGGTCTTGGGTCGGCTTGCGTTGCCGGGCGGCGGTTCACGGTGACTGTCGCAGCCGGACGTATTGTTATGCGCTGCTGCTCACCGGTGTGGGCAGTGCTGTGGGCAGATAGTCAGCCGCCACCAGGCGTGGACCGCCGTTGCCGGGGGATGCCTGGAACGACAGCACCCACAGCGAGCCCTTCTTGCTCGGCACCCGTTCGTCGTCCTCGACGGGTAACCGGACGTCGTCCCGCACGGCCAGGCTCCACACCACGTCGGGGATGACGCCGCCTTGGCTGCAGACCACCGGGGTGGCCCCGCCCGCCACGAAACCCAGCAGGCGCGCCAGGCCCGCGACCGGGTCGTCCCAGTAGAACTCCTCCGCCACCAGGTTCTCGTGCTCCACCATGACGCCGAGGTCGTCTGCGAGGCCGTGCACCGTCTGCTCGCACCGCAACCGCGGCGCCGACACCACCCTGTCCGGACCGAACAGTGGCAGCAGGGCCCGCAACGCGGCCGCCTGCCGGGCGCCTGCCGCGGACAACGGGCGCAGATCGTCGTCGCCCAGCCACTCGTCCCGCTTGCCCGCCTTCGCGTGCCGCACCAGCAGCAGGGTCGACAGGCCCGCGGGCAGCGCGGTGAACGCGTCCAGCACCGAGCGGTCACTGTCGTAGGACAGCAACCCCGCCGCCTCCACCGGGGACAGCCAGCGCAGCTCGTCGACCTCTTCGTTGGGCGAGAACGAACCCGAAGCAGCCGCGGCGCTGAAGTAGTCGACGATCTTCGGCCCGGCGGGCACCCTGTACCGCACCGTCATCAGGTGCCGCCCCAGCACCGCCCGGAAGCCGGTCTCCTCCTCGATCTCCCGCACGGCCGCGGCCGGGACGGTCTCGCCGTCGTCCAGCTTTCCCTTGGGCAGCGACCAGTCGTCGTAACGCGGCCGGTGGGCGATCGCCACCTCGACGCCGTCCCGGCCGGTGCGCCACAGCACCGCACCCGCGGCGCGGACACGAACAGAACTCACCCGTTGGCCCCGTGCTTCTTCAACAACTCGGTCTGGTGGTCGCGGACCTGTGTGGTGTCCGCGGGCGAGGGCTGCCACTCGCCGCTGTCGGTCAGCACCCAGCAGCGGGTGGCCGGATCCAGCGCCGAATCGAGGATCTCGTCCAGCTGCGCCGTCAGCTTCGGGTCCTTGACCTGCACCATCGCCTCGATCCGGCGGTCGAGGTTGCGGTGCATCATGTCCGCGCTGCCGATCCAGTAGGTGCGCCCCGCGAGGAAATGGAAGATGCGGGAATGCTCCAGGAACCGGCCGAGAATGGAGCGCACGGAAATGTTCTCCGACAGTCCGGGCACGCCGGGTTTGAGCGCGCAAATACCCCGGACCACGATCTCGACCGGAACGCCCTCGCGCGATGCCCGGTAGAGCGCGTCGATGATTTGCTCGTCGACCAGCGAGTTGCACTTGAGGCGAATGTGCGCCTCCTCGCCTGCGTGCCTGTGCTCGATTTCCTCGTCGATCAGCCGCAGGATGCCGCGACGGATCCCGGCGGGCGAGGTGAGGATGTTGCGGTAGGTGTCCTGCCGCGAGTACCCGGTCAGCACGTTGAACAGGTCGGTGACGTCGGCGCCGATGTCCGGATCGGCCGTCAGCAGGCCGACGTCCTCGTAGAGACGCGCCGTCTTCGGGTTGTAGTTGCCGGTGCCGAGGTGGCAGTAGCGCCGGATCGTCGCCCCCTCCTGGCGCACCACCATCGCCACCTTGCAGTGCGTCTTCAACCCCACCAGCCCGTACACCACGTGCACGCCGGCACGCTCCAGCGTACGGGCCCAGGTGATGTTGGCCTCCTCGTCGAACCGCGCCTTGATCTCCACGAGCGCCACGACCTGCTTGCCGGCCTCGGCCGCGTCGATGAGCGCGTTGACGATCGGGGAGTCACCGGACGTCCGGTAGAGGGTCTGCTTGATCGCCAGCACCTTGTCGTCCCCGGCGGCCTGCTCGATGAACCGCTGCACGCTCGTGGAGAACGAGTCGTACGGGTGGTGCACGAGCACGTCACCTTCGCGCAGCGTGGCGAAAACGCTCTTCGGCGTCTCGTGCTCACCGAACGCCGGGTGCGTGGCCGGGACGAAAGGGCGGTCCTTCAGTTCCTTGCGGTCCAGGCTGGAGAGCTGGGTCAGGCACGTCAGGTCCAGCAGGCCGGGCACCTCGACGACGTCGTGCGGGTCGACCTCCAGCTCGCGCAGCAGCAGATCGAGCACGTGCTCGCTCATGTCGTTGGCGACCTCCAGGCGCACCGGCGGACCGAACCGGCGCTGCGCCAGCTCCCGCTCCAGCGCCTGCAGCAGGTCCTCGTCGCGGTCCTCGTCCACGTCCACGTCGGCGTTGCGGGTCACGCGGAAGACGTGGTGCTCGGTGACCTCCATGCCGGTGAACAACTCACCGAGGTGCGCCGCGATCAGCTCCTCCAGGGGAAGGAACGTCGCCACTCGCGTTTCCCGCTGCTGCTCCACGCGGATCAGGCGCGGCACGTTGTTCGGCACCTTCACGCGGGCGAACCGTTCGGTGCCCAGGTCCGGATCGCGGACGGTGACCGCGAGGTTCAGCGACAGCCCCGAGATGTAGGGGAAGGGGTGCGCCGGGTCGACCGCGAGCGGGGTGAGCACCGGGAAGATCTGTTCGGTGAAGTAGTCCGACAGGCGCGCCTGCTCGGCCGGATCCAGGTCGGCCCAGCAGACGATCGAGATGTCCTGCTTCGCCAGTTCCGGGCGCACATGCTCCTCGAACGCGGCGGTGTGGCGCTCGACCAGGTCCTGGTTGCGCTTGGCGATGTAGGCCAGCTGCTCGCGCGGGGTCAGCCCGTCGGCGCTGCGCACGGGCAGGCCCGTCTCGTCGCGGCGTTTCAGCCCGGCCACCCGGACCATGTAGAACTCGTCCAAATTGGACGCGAAGATGGCCAGGAACTTGGCCCGCTCCAGCAGCGGCTGGGAGGCGTCCTCGGCCAGTGCCAGCACGCGGGCGTTGAAGTCCTGCCACGACAGCTCGCGGTTGAAGTAGCGGTCGTCGGGCAGGGTCACGGGCGGCGCTTCCGACGGCGGCGTCACCGCCGGGGGCGCGGACGGGATCGCGCGGAATCTCGTGGGCGCGGCGGGCTCGCCGGACGCCGAGGGGGTCGTTGCCGGGGGAAGGATCTCGTCGCTGCTCACTCTGGCATTGTTCCTTACTTCGGGGCGGCCTGCCGATACCCCGAGTGAGAGATTGAGCAGTTCACCGGTGCTCCGGACGATGACTCGGAGCAGTTCGCCCAGCGGTCGGGTGATGTTCACGCCACCTCCTGTGCGCAGAGCAACGCCCGCGTGTGCTCACCCACCCCGAGCTCGCGGGCCTCCTCCAGGTCGGCCGGGGTGTCCACGTCCCGCCTCAGGCTGGGGGCCGCCAGCCGCAGCGGCACGGCGCCGGACGCCGCGTGCGCGAGCGCCGAGCCGGGACCGAACCGCGGGGCGAGTGGTTCGCCCGCCGCCGACAGCAGCAGGGTGGTGCCGGTGCCCTCGGCGTCGGCGGCGAACAGGCGACGGCCGGCGGCTTCGGCGAGCGCCGCGGCCAGTTCCTCGGGGCGCAAAGCGGGCAGATCGGCCTGGATCGCCCCCACCACCGCCCCCGGATCGTGCTCGCGCAGCAGTTCCTCACCGTGCCGCAGCGCGGAGTTCAGCCCGGCGGGCCCCCGCTCAGCGACGATTTCCACACCGGGACGGCGCAAACCGGACACGGCAGCCGGATCGGCGGCGACCACCACCACGCGGCGCACGCCCGCGGCGGTCGCGGCGGCCAGGGTGTCCCGGGCCAGTGCCAGCACGAGCGCGGGGTGTTCGCGCTCGTCGACCGCGCCACGCAGACGGGACTTGCCCGCGCGGGGCTGTTTCATCGGCATGATCAGGCCGGAGATTTCGACGGGTGAGGACACTCCACCATCTTTCCCCAATCGTGCACCTAGGATCAGCTCCCAGCAGCACACACCACAGCAGGAGGAGTCTTGGCCGGTCGCGAGAAGGGCGGGTTCTGGGTCGGAGCCGCCGCGGTGCTGTTCTACCCGGTGAGCTGGATCGGGAAACGGGTCTACACGCATGGTGAGCGCATCCCGCGGGAGGGGCCGGCGATCCTCGTGATGAACCACGTCTCGCACATGGACCCCGCCGTGGACGCCGTGTTCGTCCACCGGCAGAAGCGTGTCCCGCGGTTCCTGGCCAAGGAGAGCCTCGCCAGGACCCCGGTGTTCGGCAAGATCCTCATCGGCGCGGGCAGCATCCCCGTCTACCGCGGTTCGGCGCAGGCGGGGGACAGTCTCCGCGCCGCGCACCAGGCGCTCACCGAGGGCAAGCTCGTCGTCATCTACCCCGAGGGCACCATCACGAAGGACCCGCAGGGCTGGCCGAAGAAGTCGCACACCGGGGTGGCGCGGCTCGCGCTGGACAACGACGTGCCGGTGATCCCGGTCGCGCGCTGGGGCACCCATCAGATCCTGGACTTCTACCACAAGAAGCTGCGTCTGTTCCCGCGCAAGACCGTGACGCACGCGGTGGGCGAGCCGGTCGACCTGTCCGCCTACCGGGACAAGCCGCAGACCGGCGCGGTGCTGCGGGAGGTCACGGAACTGCTGATGGAGCGGGTCACCGGACTGCTGGCCGACGTTCGCGGCGAGCAGCCGCCCGCGCGCAAACCCGAGGCGGCGGACTGACGATGGTGCAGCGCATCACCGTGCTCGGCGCGGGTTCGTGGGGCACGGCGTTCGCCAAGGTGCTCGCCGACGCGGGCCGGGACGTGACGATGTGGGCCCGGCGTGAAGAGGTCGCCGGGGAAATCCGGGACCGGCACACGAACAGCGGGTATCTGCCGGGGATCGATCTGCCGGACCGGCTCACCGCGACGCACGATCCGGGCGACGCGTTGTCCGGTGCGGAGGCCGTGGTGCTGGCCGTGCCGAGCCAGAGCCTGCGCGCGAACCTGTCCGGGTGGCGGGAGCTGCTGCCCTCCGGTGCGGTCCTGGTCAGCCTCGCCAAGGGGGTCGAACTCGGCACGCTCAAGCGGATGAGCGAGGTGATCGCCGAGATCAGCGGGGTGTCCGGGAACGAGATCGTGGTGGTGTCCGGGCCGAACCTGGCACGCGAGATCGCGCAGGGGCAGCCGGCCGGAGCGGTGCTGGCGTGCACCGACCACGACCGCGCGGTGGCGATCCAGCAGGCCAGCTTCAACTCCTACTTCCGGCCCTACACCAACACCGACGTGGTGGGCTGCGAGGTCGGCGGCGCCGCGAAGAACGTCATCGCGCTGAGCTGCGGGATGGCCGTCGGCATGGGCTTGGGCGCCAACACCACGGCGACGCTGATCACCCGAGGACTGGCCGAGATGGCGCGTCTGGGCACGAAGCTGGGAGCCGACCCGCTGACCTTCGCCGGGCTGGCCGGGGTCGGCGACCTGGTGGCGACGTGCTCGTCCCCGTTGTCGCGCAACCGCACCTTCGGCGAGCGGCTCGGCCGGGGCGAGACGCTGGAGCAGGCGCAGGCCGCGGCGGGCGGCCAGGTCGCCGAGGGCGTGATGTCGTGCACGTCGATCCGCGAACTGGCGCGCAAGCACGGAGTCGACATGCCGATCACCGACGCGATGCACCGGGTCTGCCACGAGGGCGCGGACCCCCGCCAGGCCGGCGCGGAACTGCTCGGCCGACGCCAGAAACACGAATGGTCCTAGCGCAAGCCCGCGCCCGAGCAGCCCACACGCCGCCCGGAGCAGCCAACACGCGCGTGTTTGCCGCTCCCGTCGCCGTGTTTGCCGTTCCGGGCAGCGTGTTTGCCGTTCCGGCTGGCGTGTTTGCCCTTCCGGGACTCGGCGCCCGGGAACGGACGCTGAGCCCGCCGCACCACCCGCCGCCCGGTATGTAGGCCGAGTCGCGACTGGCTCGGGCCTCCGCCGCCCGGCATGTAGGCCGCGCTGCGACCCAGCCGCACCACCCGGCGTCCGGCAACGTAAGCCGAGCCAAGAACGGCCCGGACCTCCGGCGTCCGGCAATGTAGGCCGAACCGCGACGTGCCCGGACCTCCGGCGTCCGGCAATGTAGGCCGAACCGCGACGTGCCCGGACCTTCCCCGCCCCTCATCCTCAGCCTGCTTTGGTCGCTGATCAGCGGGGTCAAGGTACTCTTTCCCGCCTTGACGCCGCTGCTCTGCGACTGACACCGTCCGCAAGGAGGGGCGGGGGAGGTCGAACCCAAGCCGACCGACTACCGGTAGCCCACGTGCCCAGCGGCTCGCCTGCCAAAGGCGGGGTTCAAAGATCAAGACCGGCAGACTCCGGGATGACCACCCAGCTTGGGGTGTAGGGCGCTGGCGCGCCGCTGGACGGCGCCGGGTTGTCCTAGTGGGTGGAACCGAGTTGACCCTCGCGTGGCCCGCTGGTTGGGTGGGCGCCATGACGACGCGCGGCCTTCCGGTCCGGCGGAACATCCGCCGTGGCGCTGCGCTGTGTCCTTGTTGTTGTCGCTGATCCAGCCCGACGACCATCCCTTTCTTTCACGAGGACACTTTTCATGTTCGCCGTTCCGGACAACACCCTCGCCCTGACCGAAAAGCCCGTGCTGCGCCATCCGGTGCGCGTCGCACTCGAAGTCGCCGCCGACCGGGAACGCTGGCGCCACCTGCTGCGCTACGACCCCGACGAGCGGTTCTCCACCCTCGTCGAGGCGCGTGACGACGAGGAAATCTGGCTGATGGGCTGGCTTCCCGGCCAGCGGGCCGACCTGCACGACCACGGGCGTTCGACGGGCGCCTTCACGGTGGTGAGCGGTCGCCTGAGCGAAACCGTCGCGCGGCGCGGGGTGACCGAGGTGCATGCGCTGTCCGCGGGGCAGTCGCGGGTGTTCGGCCCCGGCTACGTGCACGAGGTGCGCAACGACGGCCCGGACCCGGCGATCAGCGTCCATGTCTACCGCAGCGGCGGCAGGGTCATGCGGTCCTACCACCTCGACCCCGTCAGCGGCCCGATCCGGGACTGATCTCCCGGACATCAGCGTTTCGGCCAGTGCCACGACGGCCGGTCGAGCCTGCCCTGCCCGGACACCGCCGTCGCGCCGAAGCTCTTCTCCAGTTCCAGCGTCGTGGCGTCCTCGGACAACGCGACGACCAGCGGCCGCGCGTGGGACACCACGACGACCTGCGCGCGCCGCGACGCCTTGACGATCAACGCGGCCAGCGCGGGCAACAGGTCGGGGTGCAGGCTGGTCTCAGGTTCGTTGAGCACCAGCAACTCCGGCGGCCGCGGGCTCAGCAGCGCCGCCACCCACAACAGGTATCGCAACGTGCCGTCCGACAGTTCGGCGGCCCCGAGCGGGCGCAGCAGACCGTGCTGGTGGAACCGCAACCGCAGCAGGCCGTCCGCACCCACCACTTCGACGCGCGACCGAGGGAAGGCGTCCGACACCGCTTCGGCCAGTGCCTCGTCGTCGCCGAACTCCTGGATCGTCCGCAGCGCCGCGGCCAGATCGGCGCCGTCATGGCCGAGCACCGTGGTGCGGGTGCCGATGCGGTCCTGCCGCGCCGGCGCCCCGGCGTCGGTGCGGAACTGGTCGTAGAACCGCCACGACCGCAACCGTTCCCGCACGATCATCAGCTCCGGGCAGGCCCGCGGATCGCCCAGTTCGCTGAGCATGCTGTCGGTCAGCCCGATACGCGACGCCGCCGCCCAGGCGCCCGACTCGTCCCGCACCCGGACCGACGGCCCCGCGCGATCGGCGAGCACCGCCGTCTGCCGCAGAACCGGCCCGCACCACAGGCTCTCCCGCTTGAACTCCGGATCCAGGTTGAACAGCGTGGGGCGGTCCGGATCCTTGTTCGGCACCGGCAGACCGAAGTCCAGCGCGTACCCGAACTCGTCGCCACCGAATCCGAGCCGCAGCCCGACCGGCTTCGTCCGCACCGTTCCCTGCACGGTCGCGCGTTTGCCCACCGCCTCCGGCCCGGCCCACAACGTCGAGGGCAGCCCGCCCTCACGAGCGAGCGCCGCGACCGCGCCGTTGCGCCCGGCGTCGGCGAGCAGCCTCAATGCGCGATACAGGTTGGACTTCCCGGTGCCGTTGACGCCGGTGACGACCGTCAGCCGGGACAACGGCAGCACGAGATCCCGCAGCGAGCGGTAGTTCTCGACGGCCAGCGTGGTCAGCACCCCACCGACGCTAGTGGCTCCCTACGACAGTTTCCGGTCGAGCACGTGAGCCGGAACCGGCGCATCCGCGGGCAGGTACGGGGCGGGCACCGGCTCCCCGAGCGTGGTCCGGACCGGCACCACACCGGCCCAGATGTCGTGGCTGTCCAGGTCCTCCGGCTCCTCGATCGGCTCCCCGGAGCGGATCTTCACCGACGCCTCGGAAAGGTCCAGTGCCAGCACCGAAACCGACGCCAGTTCTTTCGCGTTCACCGCGCGGGCGTGGTCCCACGAGCCCGGCGTCAGGTGCTCGGTCACCGCCCGCAGGCCGTGCATCTTTTCCTCGCCGGTCACCAGCCGGGCGGTTCCGTGCACGACGGCGCTGCGGTAGTTCATCGAGTGGTTGTTCAGCGAGCGCGCGTAGACGAGCCCGTCGAGCAGGGTGACCGTCACGCACACGTCGATGCCCCGCGCCGCCTCGCGGAGGTTGCCCGCGCCGGTCGATCCGTGGAAGTACAGTGTGTCGCCCTCGCGCCCGTAGCCGGTCGGCAGCACCACCGGGGAGCCGTGCAGCACGAGCCCGAGGTGGCAGATCAGGCCGCCGTCGAGCACCTCGTACAGGCGCTCGCGATCGGTCGCGGCCCGGTCCTTCTTCCGGGTCAGGGTGCTGCGCGGGGTCGGCGAGAGTGTGCTCATGAATCCCAGGATGCGACGTATAGTGGACTTCTAGAAGAGCCACTTTCTGGGCAATGACGAAAGGCCACTTGCCGTGCCGCAGTCCGCCACCGCGCTGCCCGTCACCCTTGACCGCGAGGCGCCGACCCCGCTGGCGGTGCAGCTCGCCGACGCCCTGCGCGACGCGGCCGCCGCCGGCCACCTGCGTGGCGGGGACCGGCTGCCCTCCACCCGTGCGCTGGCCGCCCGGCTCGGCGTCAGCCGCACGGTGACCTCCGCGGCCTACGAACAGCTGCACGCCGAAGGCTGGATCACCGGCCGCCACGGATCCGGCACCTACGTCACCACTTCACCACCCAGCGACCGCCCCGTCCACCGGATCGTCCCCGGCGAGATCGCCGAGCCGGACGAGCTGCTCGACCTCACCCCGGGCACGCCGTGGGCGGGCGGCATCGACCGGGCCGCGTGGCGCCGGGCCTGGCGCGCGGCCGCCGACACCGCGCCGCTGACGCGTGCCCACCGCGCGGGCCTGCCGGAGTACCGGGCCGCGATCGCCGAGCACCTGCTGCGTCACCGCGGGCTGGCGGTCGGCACCGACTCCGTCCTGGCCACCGGCGGCACCACCAGCGCGGTGCTCGAACTGGCCGGTGCGATCTTCCAGGCCGGCGACACGATCGCCGTGGAGGAACCCGGTTACCAGCGTGCGGTGCAGGCATTCCTGAGCGCCGGGCTCGAGGTGGTCGGCATCCCGGTCGACAACGAAGGCCTGCGTACGGACGCGATCCCGGCCGGTGTCCGCGGCGTGTACTGCTCGCCCGCGCACCAGTACCCGATGGGATCGCGGCTGAACGCGGCACGCCGGGTCGAGCTGGTCGAGCGGGCGCGGGCCGAGAACATGCTGGTCATCGAGGACGACTACGACGGTGAGCTGCGGTTCGACGTCGCCCCGCTGCCGCTGCTGGCCGCGCTCGCGCCCGATGTCGTGCTGCACCTGGGCACCACGAGCAAGATCCTCACCCCGACGCTCGGCGCCGGGTGGATGGTCGCGCCCGCGGCGGTCACGTCGATGGTGCTGGCCTACCGCGACCGCACCGGAACCAGGCCCTCACCCGCCGGACAGCGGGTTCTGATCGAGCTGGCCCGCCACGGCGACCTGGGCCGTCACCTGCGGAAACTGCGTCGGGAGCTGTCCGAGCGGCGGGTGGTGCTGGTGTCCGCGCTGCGGCAGGGCGGCGTTCCCGTGCTGGGCGACGACGCGGGCGCGCACCTGGTCGTGCCGTTCCCGTCCGCCGCGGCCGAGCGTGAGCGTCTCGCGGCCGGGCGCGCCCGCGGCATCCGGCTCGACGGCCTCGCCCGCCACTTCGCCGGAACCCCGACGGCCTTCGGCGCGGCGATCGGGTACGCGGGCTGTTCCCGTGAGGCGCTGGCCGGTGCGCTGGACACGCTGGTGGGCTTACTGCGCTGATCGGACGGGGGCAAGAGCCCGGTAGGGTGACCGGCCATGAGGAAGACGCGGGTGGCCGTGGTGTTCGGCGGCCGGAGCACCGAGCACACGATCTCGTGCCTGTCGGCAGGCAGTGTGCTGGCGCATCTGGACCGCGACCGGTTCGAGGTGGTGCCGATCGGCATCACCCGCGAAGGCGGCTGGGTGCTGGGCACCTCCGACCCGAAGTCCCTCACCATCCAGGACCGTCGGCTGCCTTCCGTCGACGGTGGTCAGTCGCTCGTGCTCGCCGGTGACCCGACGCGTCGCGAACTGGTGGTGACCGAGCCGGGCGCGGAGGCGCTCGACGGTGTCGACGTCGTGTTCCCCGTGCTGCACGGCGCTTTCGGTGAGGACGGCACGCTGCAGGGGTTGCTGGAGATGGCCGGTATCCCGTACGTGGGGCCGGGCGTGCTCGCCAGCGCCGCCGCGATGGACAAGGGGTACGCGAAGAAACTTCTCGCAGCGGAAGGACTCCCGGTCGGCCGCTACGTGGAGCTGCGCCGCGGCCAGTCCACTCTGGACGCGGCGGACCGCGAGCGGCTGGGACTGCCGGTGTTCGTGAAGCCGTCGCGGGCAGGCTCGTCGATCGGGATCAGCAAGGTGAGCGACTGGGCCGAGCTCGACGCGGCGATCGCACTGGCGCGCGAAACCGATCCGAAGGTGCTCATCGAGGCGGCCGTGCCCGGGCGTGAGGTCGAGTGCGGTGTGCTGGAGTTCCCGGACGGCCGGGTCGAGGCGTCGCTGCCCGCCGAGGTGCGCGTCCTCTCCGACGACGAATCCGCCTGGTACGACTTCGAGACGAAGTACATCGGCGAGGACGCGGAACTGGACATCCCCGCCAAGCTGGACGACGTGGTGACCGAGAAGCTGCGCGCGCAGGCGGTGAAGGCGTTCCAGGCGCTGGACTGCCAGGGCCTGGCCCGCGTCGACTTCTTCGTGGGCGCCGGCGGCGAGCTGACGGTCAACGAGGTCAACACGATGCCGGGCTTCACCTCGACGTCGGCGTATCCGAAGATGTGGCAGGTCACCGGCGTCGACTACCGCACCCTGCTGGCGACGCTGATCGACACCGCGCTCGCACGGGGCACCGGCCTGCGTTAGAAGCGCAGCGGCACCGGATCGAGGGTCGCCGCGATGGTGTCCGAGATCTGCTGCAGCGGGCCCGTTCCGGAGGTGTCCGGCACGGTCAGCGCCACGTACACCGGCCGGTCCACGACGTACCAGGTGGACGCTCCGGGCCCCTCGACCGGCAGCCACTGCACACCGCTGACCACGCGCAGCGGGCTGGTCTGCGTCAGTTCGGGTGGTTTGCCCAGGCCGCAGCGCAGCACGATCGAGTCAGGGGAGCCCCAGGCGATCGTGGCCTCGGGGGCGGGTTCGGCGATCTCGCGCCGGGGCAGCGGGGTGCCCTTCGAGTTCAGCTCCGCGGGCATCGCCGGGATCAGCTTCGCGCACGCGGGTGAGGTGGCCTCCGGCGCGTCGACGGGCACGAGCGCCAGCGGCCCCTTTTCGTCGCCGGAATCCCGCCCGGTCAGCCCGATCACGGCGACGGCCACCGCCAGCGCGACGACCAGCACCGCCGCGACCACGAGCAGGGTGCGGGGCGGCGCGCCCGTGTCGGTGTCCGGCATCGTCTACAGGTGGACCACGGGGCAGGTGAGCGTGCGGGTGATGCCCTCGACGCCCTGCACCTTCGCGACCACGAGCTGCCCGAGCGTGTCGACGTTGTCGGCCTCCGCGCGCACGATCACGTCGTAAGGGCCCGTCACATCCTCCGAGCTGGTGACACCGGGGATGCCGGAGATCTCCGCGGCGACCGCGGCAGCCTTGCCGACTTCGGTCTGGATGAGGATGTATGCGTGGACCACGGCGCGCCCCTTCGTATTCGGTGCGGAACTCAAGGTAGGAACGTACCTCAAAGGCGTACGCGCGTACCTGACGTGGTACCGGGGGTCACAGCGATCGGTGGCCCTGTCGCGCGGCTCGGTGCGCGCGATGCAGAGGGTCTCAACGCTCGGGTAACAGTGCCTCCACCCGCTCCGCCAGGTCGTGCGCCAGCGGGCACGCCTCCGCGTTGCGTTCCGGCATCGACATGGCCATCTGGGCGAGAACACGGGCGTGTTCGCCCACCTCGAACGCGATCGTGCAGCCGAGAGGGTTCTGTTCCTGCAAAGCCCTGCGGCCGTTCACGTCTGTGTCGACGGAGGCCGGATTGACCTCCTTGAAGGCGGCCAATCCCTGCGCCGGGTCAAGTGCGAGCCCATTACTGCCGAGACCGGATTTCGTTGCGGTGCATTCGTTTCGGTGGCTGATGTTGTCGCCGGGTTTGAATCCTTGTGCGGAGTTGAGTTCGTCCAACACCTGGCACGCGACCATTCCGGCGAACGGATCACTGGTGCTCGTCGAAGTGGGGACCCCGCTGGTCGCCGGGGTCGGGGCACCAGACACCGTGGAAGTACACGCGGCCGCGGAGATCGTCAAGCATGCGAGAGTGATCGCCGCCAGCTTTTTGGACACTACTCCGGATCCTTGAATTTACCGAGATATTGCGTGGCTTCCTCGTTTGATGCGTCGTATTTGCTTATCGCCACGTCGAGTGCCTCGCGGATGGTCTTGAGGTTCTTCGGTACGGTTTGATAAACAGGAATGAGGGAATTCTGATCGGAGTCCATTGCGGTCTGAAAATGTGCGGCGGCCTGTTGGGCGTAAGTGTCGTTGCCGAATGGCGGCTTGTTGCGCAACCGCTCAACGTTAAGCGAAATCCGCGAGAGCCGTTCCTCGGCTTGCGTGATCGCGTTGCGGAGATGGGTACCGGTCTCTTCGTCTACGGCCCAGCCGCCGGACTTCGCGTCATCCAGCAAGTGCTGAGCTTGATCCCCCATCGCTTTGAGCTGATCCCGATCGCCGGTCACGCCGGTCAACCCCATGTCCGTCCAGTCTGCCATGCTGTGGCGACCCCCTCCCGCCGAGACCTGCGCGATCGACATTTAACAAGGGTCCGTTATGGCCTGCGTCACTATGCGCAAGAAGCCGGAAGACAAGTAACCCGTAATCGTCACGTCGAGAGTCCGGGCTCGATGCGGTGCTTCGTGCGCAGGCGGGTGCCCGGTGCGTCCTGCCCGGAGGGGCGCACCAGGCCGGTTAATCTGCGTGTGAGCGGTCAGAACCTACCGCACGGACGGCGAGCGACCGAGGTGATGCATGTCAACCAACGGGGTACCGGACTCCGGCACGGTCGCCGGGCTCGGTGAGTTCGGCCTGATCCGTGCGGTGACCGAGAACCGGAGCCAGCCGGTGGCCACCCTTCTCGGTCCGGGGGACGACGCGGCGGTCGTCGCCGCGCCGGATCGTCGGGTGGTCGCCACCACCGACGTTCTCGTGCAGGGCGTGCACTTCCGGCTCGACTGGTCCACTCCGGACCAGGTGGGGCGCAAGGCCGTGGCGGAGAACTTCGCCGACGTGGCCGCGATGGGCGCGGTGCCGACGGCCGTGCTGGTGGGTCTCGCCTGCCCGTCCGACACCCCGGCGAAGCTCGTCACCGACCTGACCGACGGCATGTGGGCGGAGGCGAGCCGCGCCGGTGCCGGGGTCGTCGGCGGCGACATGGTGCGGGCCGATCAGCTGGTGGTGACCATCACGGCGCTGGGCGACCTGCAGGGCCGCGCGCCGGTGACGCGGTCGGGGGCCAGACCGGGCGACATCGTCGCGGTGTCCGGGCGGCTGGGCTGGGCCGCGGCCGGGCTCGCGACGCTCGGACGCGGGTTCCGTTCGCCGGTCTCGGTCGTCAACGCCCAGCGCGCGCCGGAACCGGACTACACGGCGGGGCCGGCGGCGGCACGTGCCGGTGCGACCGCGATGATCGACGTCTCCGACGGCCTGCTCGCCGACCTCGGGCACATCGCCGAGTCCTCCGGCGTCGGCATCGACGTGCTGACCGACCACCTCGAGGTCGACCGGAAGCTGGTCGATGTGGGCACGGCGCTCGGCGCGGACCCGCTGACCTGGGTCCTGACCGGCGGTGAGGACCACGCGCTGGTCGCGACGTTCCCGTCGTTCACCGATCTGCCCGAGGGGTGGCGGCGGATCGGCGCGGTGACGATGCCGGAGTCGGGCGTGACCGTCGACGGTGAGCAGTACCACGGTGAAAACGGCTGGGAGCACTGGCGCTGACCCCGTTACGGTGACGGGTCATGGACCTTCGCGTGGTGGCCTACGACGACCCGGACGCGGTCAAGCTGATCGACGGCGTGCAGCAGGAGTACGTCGTGCGGTACGGCGAAATGGACATCACGCCGGTCGAGCCGTCCGAGTTCGCGCCGCCGCTGGGGCTGTTCCTGGTCGGTTACCTCGACGACGTGCCGGTCGCCTGCGGCGGGTGGCGCGTCCGCGGTGACGACGAAGCCGAGCTGAAGCGGATGTACGTCGTGGATGCCGCTCGGGGCAAGGGTTTCGCGCGGGCGGTGCTGGCGGAGCTGGAGCGCACCGCGTTCGCCGCCGGCCGCACGCGGCTGGTGCTGGAGAGCGGCCTCAAGCAGCCGGAGGCGCTCGCCTTGTACCGGTCCGCCGGCTACGCCGACATCCCGAAGTTCGGGGTCTACCGGGACGATCCGCTCTCGGTGTGCATGGGCAAGGTACTGGAGGACATGAGTGGCGATCTACGCGCTGGGTGAGCTGACCCCGTCGATCCACCCCACGGCGTTCGTGCACCCGGACGCCACGGTGATCGGCGACGTGCGGATCGGGCCGGACGCGTCGGTGTGGCCGCAGACGGTGTTGCGTGGCGACCACGGCTACATCGAGATCGGCGAGCGTTCCAACGTGCAGGACGGGTGCGTGCTGCACTGCACCGCGCAGGACCCGACGATCCTCGGCCCCGGTTCGGCGATCGGCCACGCGGTACACGTGGAGGGCGCCCGCATCGGCACCGGTTGCCTGATCGCGTCCGGTTCGGTGGTGCTCAACGGAACCGTGATCGAGGACGACGCGATGGTCGGTGCCGGGGCGGTGCTGTCGTACGCCGCGCACGTGCCGTCCGGGCACATCGCGCTCGGGGTGCCGGCGAAGGTGCGGGAGAACAAGTCCTTCGGTCCCGACAAGATCCGCGCCGTGGTCGACGGATACGTGGAACGCGCCCAGTGGTTCCGGGGCGCACTGCGGCGCATCGACTGATCCCACCGACCGGCAGGCTGGCACGCATCGGGGAAAGCCCAGCTCCGGGCGCGCCGCTGAAGCCGCGACGGCTCAGGGCAGTTGCCAGTTCACCGGCTCGGCGCCCTGCTTGTGCAGGAGTTCGTTCGCCCGGCTGAAGGGTTTCGAGCCGAAGAAGCCGTTGCGTGCGGATAGTGGGCTCGGGTGCACCGACTCGATGCACGGCACCCCGCCGAGCAACGGTTTCAGGCTGCGCGCGTTGCTGCCCCACAGGATCGCGACCATCGGCTTGCCCCGGGCGGCCAGTGCCTTGATCGCCTGTTCGGTGACCTCTTCCCAGCCCTTGCCCTTGTGTGAGTTGGGCGAGCCAGGCCGCACCGTCAGCGACCTGTTGAGCAGCAGCACGCCCTGCTCGGTCCACGGCGTGAGGTCACCGTTGGACGGCGTCGGGAAGCCCAGGTCGGAGCAGTATTCCTGATAGATGTTGATCAGGCTCTTCGGCAGTGGCCGGACGTCCGGCGCGACCGCGAAGCACAGGCCGATCGGGTGGCCGGGCGTCGGATACGGGTCCTGGCCGACGATGAGCACCTTGACGTCGTCGAAGGGCTGCTGGAACGCCCGCAGCACGTGGTCACCGGCGGGCAGGTACCGGCGCCCCGCGGCGATCTCGGTGCGCAGGAACTCGCCCATCGCGGAGATGCGGTCGGCGACCGGATCGAGGGCCTTGGCCCAGCCCGCTTCGACGACTTCGTGCAAGGGTTTCGCAGCCACGGCGGCGTACTTTAGCGCCACCGCGGGGGGCCAGGGGGCTTGCCCCCGGCGGGGCTTCGGGGGTTTTACCCCCGAAGAACACTGAGGCGCGAAAAAACGGCGAGCGCTCTCCGTGAGCACTCGCCGTCCTGAGCTTCGCGCCTCAGCCGCGAACGACCTTACCGGCCTTGAGGCACGAGGTGCAGACGTTCAGCCGCTTGCGCTGGGACACGCCGATCTTGGCGTGAACGGTCTGGATGTTCGGGTTCCAGCGGCGGTTGGTACGCCGGTGGGAGTGCGAGACGGACTTGCCGAAGCCCGGTCCCTTGCCACAGACGTCGCACACGGCAGCCACGTCGAACTCCTTTGACGATCAGGGAAGACTACAAACCCAGAGGACTGGGCATCTCGACCATAGTAAACGACGGTCCTTCGCCCTCCGGTCACCGGGTCGCTACCCTGGCCTGACCAGGGGAGGAGGTCGGCGGTGCGGGCTCTGGACGAGCATGCCATCACAGCGTGGGCGGCGGCCTGCGTGCACAGCCTGGAGGTGCTGTGCCCGGCGATCAACGGCATCAACGTCTACCCGGTCGCCGATTCCGACACCGGGTCCAATCTGCTGCACACCATGTCCGGCGCGCAGGCCCGCCTGGCCGCCGAGCCCGGGAGCACGGCCGCGGAGGCGCTGTCCGTGCTCGCCCGCGGCGCCGTGGTCGCGGCGCGTGGTAACTCCGGTGTGATCCTCTCGCAGGTCCTGCGGGGGCTCGCCGAGTCGGCCGCCCACGCGCCCGAACTCGACGGTCCGGCGCTGTCGAAAGCCCTCGCCAGCGCACACCGCGCGGCCACGGACGCCGTCGCGCGCCCGGTCCAGGGCACCATGCTCAGTGTTCTCCAAGCCGTGTCCGCCGCGGTCGCCACGCAGCCCGGCGAGCTGTCCGAGGTTGTCGCTCTCGCCGCGAAGGCCGCGTCCGAAGCGCTGGAACAGACCCCGCACCAGCTGCCCGTCCTCGCCTCGGCGGGGGTCGTCGACGCGGGCGCGCGCGGGCTCGTCGCCGTCTTCGACGCGCTGGCCGGCGTCGTCATGGGCACCGAGACGCAGGTCTCGCACTCGTGCGAGGCGAACCTCGAACCGGAACCCGAGGAGAAGGCCCCGTACGCCTGGGAGGTCATGTACCTGCTGGAAGGCGTTGCCGAGGCCGAGGTCCCGGTGCTGCGGCGCGCGCTGTCCGGCCTGGGCGACAGCGTGACGGTCGCCGGGGACGGCGCCGGGGGACAGGCGGTCCACGTGCACTGCGCGGACATCGGCGCGGCCATCGAGGCCGGGCTGCGTGCGGGCACGCCCCGCGACATCCGGGTCGAACCGCTGGTCACGCCGACACCGATCGAACCGCCGTCCGGCCCGGACCGCGCGGTCGTCGCCGTCGTGCACGGCGAGGAGCTGGCCGCCCTGTTGCGGGAGGAGGGCGCCGCGGTGCTCGCGGTGCCCGACCACGCCGCGCCGAGCGTCGAGGAGATGCTCGGTTTGATCACCGAGCAGGCCGTCGGGCACATCACGGTGCTGGCCGGTGGCGCCGAGCTGACCAGGGCCGCCGACGACACCGCGGGCCATCCGATGATCGGCGACCGGGACGTGGTGGTGATCCCGTGCGCGTCCCCGGTCCAGGTGCTGGCCGCGCTGGCGGTGCACGACCTCGGGCGGCGCGCGAACGACGACGTCGTGGCCATGGCCGAGGCCGCCGCGGCGACGCGGCGTGGCGAGCTCGTGGTCGCCGCGGAGGAGTCGATAACCTGGGTGGGGCGGGCCCACGCCGGTGACCTGATCGGCTTCGTCGACGGCGAGGTCGTGCTGGTCGAACCGCCCGGCGCCGCGCCCGCCGAGGCCGCGATGGGCGTGCTGAACCGGATGCTGGCGCTCGGCGGCGAGCTGGTCACCGTGCTGACCGGCACCGAGGCGCCGGAGGGCCTGACGGTGGAGCTGCGGGAGCGGCTGCGCTCCGAGCGACCGGAGGTGGAGTTCGTGGATTACCCCGGCGGCCAGGCCGACGCCGTGCTGCTGATCGGTGTGGAGTGAACGCGTGACCGGACTGCGTGACAAGCTGCCCCCGCTGCTGGGCGCCAAGACCGCGAAGGCGCTCGCCGAATCGCTGGACATCCACACCGTGGCCGATTTGCTGCGGCACTACCCGCGCCGCTACGCCGAGCGCGGCGAGCTGACCAACATCGCCGGGCTGGAGATCGGCGAGCACGCGACCGTCATGGCGCGCGTCGAGCGGGTCAATCTGCGCCGCATGCGCAACAAGCCCGGCCACATCCTGGAGCTGACCATCACCGACGGCCAGCGCCGGCTCTCGTGTGCCTTCTTCGGGCGCCCGCACCAGCACGAACGCCAGCTGCGGCTGGGCAAGACCGGCCTGTTCGCGGGCAAGGTGACGGCGTTTCGCAACCAGTTGCAGCTGGCCAACCCCGAGTACCAGATGCTCGACGGCGACGACGACAGCGCGATGGACGACTTCGTGGGCGCGATCATCCCGGTCTACCCGGCGGCCGCCGGGATGCCGTCCTGGTCCATCGCGCGCTGCGTGCGCCAGGTGCTCGACACGCTGGAGCGCGAAGAGGACCCGATGCCGCGCGGTTTCCTCGGCGACTACGGGCTGATGGACCTCTTCGACGCGCTGCACAACATCCACCGCCCGAAGGACCACGACGCCCTCGAATCCGCCCAGGACCGGCTCAAGTGGGACGAGGCGATGGCGGTGCAGCTGATCTTCGCGCAGCGCCGGTTCACCGCCGTGTCCAAGCCCGCGCCCGCGTGCGCACGCATCAAGGACGGCCTGCTGGACGCCTTCGACCAGCGGCTGCCGTTCGAGCTGACCGAGGGACAGCGCGAGGTGGGCGAGGACGTCGCGCGCGACCTGGAGACCGAGCACCCGATGAACCGCTTGCTGCAGGGCGAGGTCGGCAGCGGCAAGACGGTCGTGGCGCTGCGCGCGATGCTGCAGGTGGTCGACTCCGGCCGTCAGGCCGCGATGCTCGCGCCGACCGAGGTGCTCGCCGCGCAGCACGCCCGGTCGCTGCGGGAAATGCTCGGTGACCTGGGCCAGGCGGGGGAGCTGGGCGCCGCGGAGAACGCGACGAAGGTGACGCTGCTGACCGGGTCGATGTCGGCGAAGGAGCGCAAGCAGGCGTTGCTGGACACCGCGAGCGGCGCGGCCGGGATCGTCGTCGGCACGCACGCGCTGATCCAGGACACGGTGTCGTTCGCCGACCTCGGGCTCGTGGTGGTCGACGAGCAACACCGCTTCGGCGTCGAACAGCGGGACGCGCTGCGCTCCCGAGGAGCCAACGGCGGCAGCCCGCACGTGCTGGTGATGACCGCGACGCCGATCCCGCGCACGGTCGCGATGACGGTGTACGGCGACCTGGAAATTTCCGCGTTGCGGCATATGCCGGTCGGCCGCTCGCCGATCAAGACCAGTGTGGTGCCGGTCGCGGAAAAGCCGTCCTGGCTGGACCGCGCTTGGCAGCGGGTGACCGAGGAGGTCCGGAAAGGACACCAGGCCTACGTGGTGTGCCCGCGGATCGGGGACGAGCCCGCGTCCACCAAGGACAGCGACAAGCGCCCACCGCTGGCGGTGCTCGACGTCGCGGCCGATCTGGAGAACGGACCGCTGTCGGAGCTGCGGATCGGGATCCTGCACGGCCGGATGGCGGCCGACGACAAGGACGCCGTGATGCGCGCGTTCGCCGCGGGCAAGCTGGACGTGCTGGTCGCGACCACCGTGATCGAGGTCGGCGTCAACGTTCCGAACGCGACGATGATGGTCATCATGGACGCCGACCGGTTCGGGGTCAGCCAGCTGCACCAGCTGCGTGGCCGGGTGGGCCGGGGGAGTGTGCCGGGGCTGTGCCTGCTGGTCACCGAGACGCTGGACGGCACCGCGACCAGGGACCGGCTGGCGGCGGTGGAGTCCACAACGGACGGTTTCGAACTGTCCCGGCTGGACCTGGAGCTGCGGCGCGAGGGCGACATCCTGGGCGCGGCGCAGTCGGGCAAGCGGTCCGGGCTGAAACTGTTGTCGCTGCTGCGGGACGAGGACGTGATCGCGCGGGCGCGGAAGCGCGCGCAGGAGGTCGTGGGCGGTGACCCGGCGCTGGAGCGGCATCCGGGCCTGGCGCACCTGATCTCCGACCTGGTGGATGCCGACCGCGCGGAGTACCTCGAAAAGTCCTGACGCACGATCGGGCGACGGCCCGAGTTGTGCGCGCTCCGTGGCCGGGCAACGCTGAGGCGTGCTCAAGACTGGATTACGCGCGGTCATCGGTTCGGCGCTCCTCGTTCTCGCCGCCACGGCGCCGGTTTCGGCCGCGCCGGGCGAACAGCAGCAGAACCCGCCGAGCTGGGCCCTGGACCGGATCGACCAGCGCGACAAGGCCGTTGACCAGACGTACCACTACGACAGCACCGGCGAGGGCGTCACGGTGTACGTGATCGACACCGGTGTCGACGCGGCGTTGCCGGACCTCGCCGGGCGCGTCGACCCTGGGCGCGATTTCGTCGGCGGTACCGACAACCCGGCGGACGGCAACGGCGACGGCACCCGGATGGCGGGGCTCGTCGCTGGCAAGGAGTTCGGCGTCGCGAAGACCGCGCGGATCGTGCCGGTCAAGGTGCTCGACGACGCGGGCAACGGGCGCCTCAACAACATCATCTCGGGCATCGACTGGGTCGCTCAGAACGCGAAGCAGCCCGCGGTCGCGGTGATCGGCTTCGGCGGTCCGGCGTCCGACGGACTGGACAACGCGGTGCGCAAGCTGGTGTCGGTGATGCCGGTGTTGGCCGCCGCCGGGTGGTCGGGAGTGGACGCGTCGTTCTCCTCGCCCGCGCGGATCCCGGAGGTCCTGACGGTCGGCGCGGTCGACAAGGCGGACGCCTTCGCGGCGAAGTCGAACTTCGGCCTCGGCGTGGATCTCCTGGCACCCGGCGTGGACGTCCCGTCGACCGCGCCCGGCGGCACCACCGCCACCCCGTTCTCCGGCACGTCGATGTCCGCGGCACTCGCGGCGGGCGCCGCGGCCCTCTACCGGGCCCAGCACCCCGACGAGACGCCCGAGCAGGTCGTGAACGCCCTGATCAACAATTCGACGCCGGACGTGCTGACGGGAGTTCCGCAGGGCACGCCGAATCGCCTGCTCTACACGCTGTTCGAAGAGCCGGCCGCGGAGGGCTGAGGCAGAGGATGTCGTGGCGGCGGCAGAAGGCGCCGAAGTCACGGCCGACGAGATCGCCCCGCTCGGGGCGGAGCCCGAGCGTGGCGCTGACTTTTTCGTCAAACGAGGCCGGAATACCCCGTACTTTCGTGCGGCATGCGCACGTCCCGGATGATGTCCATCACCCGGGACTGAACTCCCGGTGAGCGGGATCGGCAAGGTAACGTCACAGCACTACCGATCCGTTTACCGGGAAGGACCGGGCATGTTTCGCAAGGTGCTGGTCGCCAACCGCGGGGAGATCGCCATCCGGGCGTTCCGCGCGGGCTACGAGCTGGGCGCGGGCACGGTGGCGGTGTTCCCCCACGAGGACCGCAACTCGCTGCACCGGCTGAAAGCCGACGAAGCCTACGAGATCGGCGAACCGGGGCACCCGGTACGCGCCTACCTCGACGTGGAGGAGATCGTCGGCGCCGCACGGAAGGCCGGAGCGGACGCGGTCTACCCCGGTTACGGATTCCTGTCCGAGAACCCGGATCTCGCGCGCGCGTGCGAGGAAGCCGGGATCACGTTCGTCGGCCCGAGCGCGGAGATCCTGGAGCTGACCGGGAACAAGGCACGCGCCGTGGCGGCCGCCCGTGCGGCCGGGGTGCCGGTTCTCGGTTCCTCCCAGCCCTCGACCGACATCGACACCCTCACCAGCGCGGCCGACGAGGTCGGGTTCCCGGTGTTCGTCAAGGCCGTCGCCGGTGGTGGCGGCCGGGGTATGCGCCGCGTGGAGGACCCGGCGCACCTGCGCGAGTCGATCGAGGCCGCGATGCGTGAGGCCGAGTCGGCGTTCGGTGACCCGACCGTCTTCCTCGAAAAAGCCGTCGTCGATCCGCGGCACATCGAGGTCCAGATCCTCGCCGACGGTGCGGGCAACGTGATCCACCTCTTCGAGCGCGACTGCTCGGTGCAGCGGCGGCACCAGAAGGTCATCGAGCTGGCCCCGGCGCCCAACCTCGACCCCGAGCTGCGGGAACGCATCTGCAACGACGCCGTCGCCTTCGCCCGCAAGATCGGCTACCGCAACGCCGGCACCGTCGAGTTCCTGCTCGACAAGGACGGCAACCACGTCTTCATCGAGATGAACCCGCGCATCCAGGTCGAGCACACGGTGACCGAGGAGGTCACCGACGTCGACCTGGTGCAGTCGCAGCTGCGCATCGCCTCCGGCGCGACGCTCGACGACCTCGGCCTGTCGCAGGACCGCGTCTACCTGCGCGGCGCGGCGATGCAGTGCCGCATCACCACCGAGGACCCGGCCAACGGGTTCCGCCCGGACACCGGCATGATCTCGGCCTACCGCTCGCCCGGTGGCTCCGGCATCCGGCTCGACGGCGGTACCGCGTTCGCCGGCACGGAGATCAGCGCGCACTTCGACTCGATGCTCGTCAAGCTCTCCTGCCGCGGCCGCGACTTCAAGACCGCGGTCGGCCGCGCCCGCCGGGCACTGGCCGAGTTCCGGATCCGTGGCGTGTCCACGAACATCCCGTTCCTGCAGGCCGTGCTCGACGACCCGGACTTCGCCGCCGGGCGCGTCACCACGAGCTTCATCGAGGAGCGGCCGCACCTGCTGACCGCGCGGCACTCCGCCGACCGCGGCACCCGCCTGCTGACCTACCTCGCCGACGTCACGGTCAACAAGCCGCACGGCGAGCGCCCTCGGCTGATCGACCCGGCCACCAAGCTGCCGTCGCTGCCTTCGGGTGAGCCGCGGGCGGGGTCGAAGCAGAAGCTGACCGAGCTGGGCCCCGAGGGTTTCGCGCGCTGGCTGCGTGAGTCGCCGACCCTGGGCGTCACCGACACCACTTTCCGCGACGCGCACCAGTCGCTGCTGGCCACCCGCGTGCGAACGAAGGATCTGCTGGCCGTCGCGCCGGTGGTGGCGCACACGCTGCCGCAGATGCTGTCGCTGGAATGCTGGGGCGGCGCGACCTACGACGTGGCGCTGCGGTTCCTGGCCGAGGACCCGTGGGAGCGGCTGGCGAAGTTGCGTGAGGCGGTGCCGAACATCTGCCTGCAGATGCTGCTGCGCGGGCGGAACACGGTCGGCTACACGCCGTACCCGACCGAGGTGACCAGTGCCTTCGTCGAGGAGGCCGCCAAGACCGGCATCGACATCTTCCGCATCTTCGACGCCCTCAACGACGTCGAGCAGATGCGCCCGGCGATCGAGGCCGTGCGCGAGACCGGAAGCGCTGTCGCCGAGGTGGCATTGTGCTACACGTCGGACCTCACCGACCCGGGTGAGAAGCTGTACACGCTGGACTACTACCTCAAGCTGGCCGAGCAGATCGTGGGCGCGGGGGCGCACGTCCTGGCGATCAAGGACATGGCCGGCCTGCTGCGCGCGCCCGCCGCGGAGAAGCTGGTTTCCGCGCTGCGCAAGGAGTTCGACCTGCCGGTGCACATCCACACCCACGACACCGCGGGTGGCCAGCTGGGCACCTACCTCGCGGCGATCAACGCGGGTGCGGACGCCGTGGACGGCGCGGTCGCTTCGATGGCCGGGACGACCTCGCAGCCCTCGCTGTCGGCGATCGTCGCGGCGACCGATCACTCGGCGCGGCCTTCGGGCCTGAGCCTGCGCGCGGTCGGGGACCTGGAGCCGTACTGGGAGATCGTGCGCAAGATCTACGCGCCGTTCGAGGCGGGCCTGGCGTCGCCGACCGGCCGCGTGTACGACCACGAGATCCCCGGTGGTCAGCTGTCCAACCTGCGCACCCAGGCCAAGGCACTCGGCCTCGGTGACCGCTTCGAGGAGATCGAGGCGATGTACGCGGCGGCGGACAAGATCCTGGGCCACCTGGTGAAGGTGACGCCGTCGTCGAAGGTGGTCGGTGACCTCGCGCTGCACCTGGTCGGCGCCGGGGTCGAGCCGGAGAAGTTCGAGGCCGAGCCCAACCGCTACGACATCCCGGACTCGGTGATCGGCTTCCTGCGCGGCGAGCTGGGCGACCCGCCCGGCGGCTGGCCGGAACCGTTCCGCAGCAAGGCACTCGAAGGCCGCGCCGAGCCGAAGCCGGTCGTGGAACTGTCCGCCGACGACCGTGAGGGCCTGGCGAACGACCGGCGCGCGACCCTGAACCGGCTGCTGTTCCCCGGGCCCACGAAGGAGTTCGAGGAACACCGCCGTGCCTACGGAGACACGAGTGTCCTGCCCAGCAAGGACTTCTTCTACGGTCTGCGCCCCGGCGAGGAGTACGCGGTGGACCTCGAACCCGGTGTCCGGCTGCTGTTCGAGCTGGAGGCCGTCGGCGAGGCGGACGAGCGTGGTCTGCGCACGGTCATGTCGACCCTGAACGGCCAGCTGCGCCCGATCCAGGTGCGTGACCGGTCGGTGGCCTCGGACCTGCCCGCCGCGGAGAAGGCCGACAAGTCCGACCCGAAGCAGGTCGCCGCGCCGTTCGCCGGTGTGGTCACGCTGGCGGTCTCGGAGGGCGACGAGGTGGCCGCGGGTGCCACGGTCGCGACCATCGAGGCGATGAAGATGGAGGCCGCGATCACCGCGTCCGGGCCCGGGAAGGTCTCGCGGCTGGCGATCAACTCGGTGCAGCAGGTCGAAGGCGGCGATCTGCTGATCGTGCTGGAGTGACACGCCCGGAAGAGGGGGCAGGCGGAGCACTCCGCCTGCCCCCTCTTCGTCTATTTCCGGCAAACGGGATGAATGGGCCGGTTTCCGGCCGGTGCCGCACACAATGGTGAATTAGTTCGCTAATACAAGCGTTTTCGCGGATCGCGTGCTTGAATGAAGTTCGTGGGTAGCGCAGGCGGAGTCGCCGGCGCCGTCGGAGAACTTCTGAGCACGGCGCTGGGCCAACAAGTCCCGATCCGGATCCGATGCTGGGACGGCAGCGAAACCGGCCCGCCGGACGCGCCCGTGCTGCACCTGGAGAACCGTCGCGCGCTGCGTCGGCTGCTGTGGGCGCCCAACGAGCTGGGCGTGGCCCGCGCGCACGTCGCCGGGGAACTCGACCTCGACGGCCCGTTCGTCCAGGGCCTGGAACGTCTCGGCGAGCTCGCGCACTCCAGCGGCTTCGGCGTGAACCTCGACTGGGTGACCCGGCGGAAACTGGCGGCCGGTGCGGTCAAACTCGGCCTCGTCGGCTTCCCGCCGAAACCGCCGCCCGAGGAGATCCGGCTCGGCGGGCGCATGCACTCGCGCAAGCGCGACGCCGCCGCGATTTCGCACCACTACGACGTCGGCAACGATTTCTACGCACTGGTACTCGGCCCGTCGATGACTTATTCGTGTGCCGTGTGGGCCAAGCCGGAGACGACGCTGGAGGAGGCGCAGACCGCGAAGGTCGACCTCGTGGCGCGCAAGCTCGGGCTGCGCGAGGGCATGCGCGTGCTCGACGTCGGGTGCGGCTGGGGCGCGTTCGTCATCCACGCCGCCAAGGAGTACGGGGCGCACGCGGTCGGCATCACGCTGTCGCAGGCGCAGGCCGACTTCGCGCGCAAACGGGTCGCCGAAGAGGGGCTGTCCGACCTGGTGGAGATCAGGGTGCAGGACTATCGCGAGGTGTCGGACGGACCCTTCGACGCGATCTCCAGCATCGGGATGGCCGAGCACGTGGGCGCGTCGATGCTGCCGGTGTACGCGAAGGCGCTGTTCGACCTCCTGCGACCGGAGGGTCGGCTGCTCAACCACGCCATCTCCCGGCACCCGACGGCGCCGGTGCGCGACCAGAAGACGTCGTTCATCGACAGGTACGTCTTCCCGGACGGGGAGCTGGAACCCGTGAGCGCGATGGCCGCCGCGATCGAGGAGGTCGGTTTCGAGGTGCGCGACGTCGAGGCGTTGCGCGAGCACTACGGGCGCACGCTGCGCGCGTGGGTGGCGAACCTCGAAGCGAACTGGGACGAGGCGATCCGGCTGAGCAGCCCGGGACGGGCCCGCGTATGGCGGTTGTACATGGCCGCGTCCGCGCTGAGCTTCGAATCCGGGGCGATCGGGGTCAACCAGATCCTGGCCGTGAAGCCGACGGCCCGCGGCGGCAGCGGCCTCCCGCCGGTGCGCTCGGCCTGGCTCTCCTGACCTCAGCGGTGGGCGAGGTCGGCCAGCAGCTCGTAGGAGCGGAGTCGGTCGGCCTCGCCGTGCACCATGGTCGTGATCATCAGCTCGTCGGCGCCGGTGTCGTCGACCAGGGTTTCCAGGCCCTTGCGCACGGTCGACGGTGAACCGTGCACCGTGGTGCCCAGCCGCTCGTCGACGAGGAGCCGGTCGAGGTCGGAGTACGGGTACTCCGCGGCCTCCTCGGGAGAGGGCAGCGGGGCCGGGTCGCCGCGGCGCAGGCTGAGGAACTGCAGGCCGCTCGGGCCCGCCAGCCACCGCGCCCGCTCGTCGGTCTCGGCGCAGACCACCGCGGCGCCGAGCATCACGTACGGCTCGGACAGCGCCTCCGACGGCCGGAACGACTCGCGGTAGAGCCGCACCGCTGGCACGGTGTTGCGCGCGCTGAAATGGTGGGCGAAGGCGAACGGCAGCCCGAGCGAACCGGCCAGCCGCGCGCTGAACCCGCTGGACCCGAGCAGCCACACCGGCGGCCGGTAGGCGGGCACCGCCCGCACCGGCCCCGTGCCGTCGAAGTAGCTCATCAGCTCGGTCAGCTGTCGCGGAAAGTCGTCGGCGCCCAGGGCTTGTGCCGGACCCCGCAGCGCGGCCGCCGTCCGCTGGTCGGTGCCCGGCGCGCGGCCGATGCCCAGATCGATGCGGCCCGGGTGGAACGCCTCCAGCATGCCGAACTGCTCGGCCACCACGAGTGGCGCGTGGTTGGGCAGCATGATGCCACCGGACCCGACCCGGATGGTCTCGGTGGCCGCCGCGACGTGGCTCATCAGGACCGTCGTGGCCGAGCTCGCCACGCCCGGCATGTTGTGGTGCTCGGCCACCCAGAACCGGCGGTAGCCCAGCCGTTCGGTCCGCCGGGCCAGCTCGATCGAGCCGCGGAGCGCGGTGCGGGCGTCCGCGCCACTCGGGATGGGCGAGAGGTCCAGCACGGACAACGCGACCTGGGACAGGGAACTCACGGCAACGTCCAACGCCACCCGCACCGGAACCCTTCCCACACGAACGTGGAACTCGCGCGCGGAAAGGTGGAACTCGCGGTGAGCGCTAGGAGCCGGGGACCGAGCCGATCTGCGGGGGTGGCGGCGCCTCGCCGGTGACGACCGTTCCCAGCGTCTGCTGCCACGCGCGCTGCCACAGCCCGTCCGCCTGGATCTTGCGCAGCCAGTCGTTGATGAACTGCTTGAACGAGCCGTCGTCGAGCTTCAAGCCGATGCCGTAGGGCTCGCTGGTGAACGGCTGCCCGCTGATCTGCAGCTTCTCGTCCAGCTGGGCCTCGCCGGCGAGCACCGTCAGGTCGTGCACGTACGCGTCGCCCTTGCCCTGCTCCAGTGCCTGGACGCACTCCTCCGCCGTGCCGTAGGTGGTGATCTTCGCGCCCGGCGCGCGCTGCTGCAGCGCCGTCACGCTCGTCGTGCCCGCTACGGCGAGCACGTTCTTGCCGTTGAGGTCACCGGGGTCGTCGATACCGGTGGTGCCCTTGAGGGTCGCGATGGCCTGGCCCGACAGGAGGTACGGGCCCGCGAACGCGACCCGTTGCGCCCGCTCCGCGGTGATCGTGTAGATGCGGATCACGGTGTCCACCGTGCCCGTTTTCAACATCGCTTCCCGCGTTTCCGGTGTGGTGGTCACGATGTTGACGTTCGGCCTGCCGATGATGTATTTCGCCAGCATTTTTCCGAGTGTGGCGTCGAATCCGTCAGTACTTCCCGTGATCGGATTCCGCTGCGACAGCAGTGGCAGGTTCTCGTCACCACCGACGATCAGGGTGCCCCGCGCCCGGATGGCCTGCGCGGTCGGGCTGGCGGCCAGATCCGCCTCACCCGCCACCGGTGCCTCACCAATAACGCCCTGACCAGCGGTTCCATCGTCGCCCAGCCCGGCTTCGCCGCCGCCGCCCGTACACGCGGCGGTCGTGAGCAGCGCCGCGACGAGGCCGATCGAGGCCATCGTACGGCGCGCAGCACGCACCCAACCTGCCATGAGGTGCTCCATCCACAGTCCCGTGACACACGAAGAGACGATCGGTCTCGCCGTGCATGGTAATTGCCCGGGAAATGGCCGGCACTAACGAAAGCGCCACGATTGTGGTGATTTATTTCGCGGACGGCAGCCACTCGTCGTCGGAGGCCACGACCGTCAGCTGCTGCGTCGCGCGGGTCAGCGCCACGTAGAGCACGCGGCGGCCGGTGGTCGACTCGGTGATCAGCTCGGTCGGTTCGACCAGTACGACGGCGTCGTACTCCAGGCCCTTGGCGTCGAGGCTGCCGACGACCTTGAGCCGCTCGTCGGCCTGCCCCTGGACCCAGGTGCGGACCTCGCCGACCCGATCCATGGCGCAGATCACACCGACGGTGCCCTCGACCGCGTCCAGCAGTTCCTTCGCCGCCGCCTGCACCGCGTTCTCCACGCTGCCGCGCTCGGCCGTCCGCACCTCCGGTTCGAGACCGGTGGTCCGGACCGCGCGCGGCAGCTCGTCCTCGGCCGCGTGCCCGGCGACCACCCGCGCGGCCAGCGCGAAGATCTCCGCCGAGTTCCGGTAGTTGGTGCGCAGCGTGTACTTCCGCACCGGGGTGCGGGCGCCGAAGACCTGCGTGCGCGCCTGCGCCGCCTCCTCCGGATCGGGCCACGAGCTCTGCACCGGGTCACCGACGACCGTCCAGCTGGCGTACTTGCCGCGCCGCCCGACCATCCGCCACTGCATGGGGGAGAGGTCCTGCGACTCGTCGACGACGATGTGCGAGTACTCGTCGTAGTGCTCCGGACGGTGCGGCTTGCCCGACGACCCGCGCTCCGGCGGCGCGGCGTCCAGCTCGATCTGCTGCGTGCGGCGGCGCCGCTTGGGTGGCGGGCCGACCAGCACACGCAGCTCGTCCAGCAGCGCGACGTCGGCGACCGTCCACTCGCGCTCGTCGTCCGCGGACTCCGCGAACGACGCCGACAACAGGTCGACCTCGGCGGGCGTCAGCACGCCCCGCGCCGCCTTGGTGAGCCGCTTCGGATCGGCCAGCCACCGCAGGATTTCGCCCGGGTACAGCACCGGCCACCACACCACCAGGAAGCGGTGGAAGTCGATGCGCTCACCCAGGTCGTGAATCACGTCGGCGCGTTCGACCGTGCGGCCGTCGGTGCGCGCGTTCTCCTCGGCGCGGTCGGCCAGCGCCTCCAGCAGAGCTTCCGCCGCGCGGACCCGCGACCGGTTCGCCGGACCGCCGTGGCCGTGCACCCGGCGGCGCACCTTCTCCAGCTCCTTGCGGGTCAGCTTGAGCAGGTCGCCCTTGTAGAGGATCCGCATCTCGTCGGGCACGTCCGGCGGAGTGTCGCGCAGCGCCTTGAGCAGCACCTTGCGCATCCGCAGCGAGCCCTTGACCGCGGCCAGCGGCGCCGGGTCCTGCCGTTCGGTGTCGAGCCCGTCGAGGACCGAACCCAGCGCGCGCAGCTCGACGTTCGTCTCACCCATCGAGGGGAGCACGCGGGAGATGTAGTTCGTGAAGACGCCCGACGGGCCGACCACCAGCACGCCGGCCCCGCCGAGCTGGCGGCGGTGCCGGTACAGCAGGTAGGCCGCGCGGTGCAGCGCGACGGCGGTCTTGCCCGTCCCGGGGCCACCGGTGATCTCCGTGACACCACGCCACGGCGCGCGGATGACCTCGTCCTGTTCCTTCTGGATGGTGGCGACGATGTCGCGCATCTTCTCGCCGCGCGAGCGGCCGAGCGCGGCCATCAGCGCGCCCTCGCCGACCACCTGCATGTCGTCGTCGACGGCGTCCGGGATCAGCACGTCGTCGTCCACGTCGAGCACGGTCTGCCCGGAGCAGCGGATGACGCGGCGGCGGACCACGTCCATCGGGTCCTCGGCCGTGGCCTGGTAGAACGCGGCGGCCGCGGGGGCGCGCCAGTCGGTGACGAGGTTGTCGAACTCGGCGTCGCGGATGCCGAGGCGGCCGACGTAGATCTTCTCCCGGCTGGTGTGGTCCAGCCGTCCGAAGACCAGGCCCTCGTACTCGGCGTCGAGCGTCTGCAGGGTCTGGGTCGCGTGGTGCACCATCATGTCGCGCTCGAACAGCATCGAAGCCTGCTCGAAAACAGCCTCGCGCTGGGCGCCGTGACCGATCTCGTAACCCTTGGCGCGCATGGCCTCGGCCTGCGCCCGGAGTTCGGCCAACCGGGTGTAGACGCGGTCCACGTGATGTTGTTCGATGGCGATCTCGGCCCGTCTGACCCGAGGTTCCGACACGCAGCGCTCCTACAGCTCACTCGCCGGCAACAGGAAGATTGACTCTACGCGTGCCGCGCGCGCCGTTCACCGGGTCCTGGCCAAAACCCCGCGCAGAACACAGCGCGATGATGGACGGGTGACCAGGATCGTGGCCGGGGCGGCGAGCGGCAGGCGGCTGAAGGTGCCTTCGCAGGGCACGCGGCCGACGTCCGAACGCGTGCGGGAGGCGTTGTTCAACGCGCTGGAAGCCGCGGGTGAACTGCGCGAGGCGCGTGTCCTGGACCTCTACGCCGGATCCGGCGCGCTGGGACTCGAAGCGTTGTCGCGGGGAGCGGCCGATGCGGTGTTCGTCGAGTCCGACCGCCGGGCCGCGCAGGTGCTCAGGGCGAACGTGAGCGCGCTGGGTCTTGGTGGTGCGGTGCGCTCCGGTCCCGTCGAGACGGTCCTTGCCCAGCCCGCGGACGAGCCGTTCCACCTGGTGCTGGCCGATCCGCCGTACGCGGTGGGGGCCGGGAAGATTCGCGGCGTGCTCATCGCGCTGGCCGCGGGCGGCTGGCTGGCCGAGGACGGGCTGGTGATCGTCGAGCGCGCCCTTCGGGACGGCGAACCGGACTGGCCGCCGGGTTTCGAACCGCTGCGCGCCTCGCGCTACGGCGACACGGCGTTGTACTGGGCGGAGTACGTCACTTCGCCGCGCCACGGGGGGTAGAGCTTGGTAGCGTCCGCGCCATGCGGCGTGCGGTGTGTCCAGGTTCCTACGATCCGGTGACCAATGGCCACCTCGACATCATCGAACGGTCGGCCAAGCTGTTCGACGAGGTCGTGGTCGCGGTCATGATCAACAAGTCCAAGCAGGGCATGTTCTCCATCGACGAGCGGATGGAGATGCTGCGGGAGATCACCGGGCACCTGCCCAACGTGCGCGTCGACTCGTGGCACGGCCTGCTCGTCGAGTACTGCAGGCGCAACGACGTCGCGGCCATCACCAAGGGCCTGCGCTCGGTCAGCGACTTCGACTACGAACTGCAGATGGCGCAGATGAACCGTGAGCTCTCCGGCGTCGAGACGCTGCTGATGTCGAACAACCCGGCCTATGGTTTCGTGTCCAGCTCGCTGGTCAAGGAGGTCGCCACCTACGGCGGTGACGTGAAGAACCTGGTGCCGGGCATCGTGTTCGAACGGCTGACGGCGAAGCTCGCCGAACGCGCCTGATCGGGCGACGACTTTCGTCGGGACTTCGGGCCGGTTCACCTCGCGGCCTCCTCGTGGTCACACACTCGGGTTACGGTCCGAAAATGACCAACATCACGAAGTTCCGGGCGGCCGGTGGGCTGCTCGCGTTCGTTCTCACGTTGTTCGCGGGGCTCGGCCTGGTCGCGCCCGCACAGGCCACGACCACCCCCTCGGTTGCCGTCGCGCAGGCCGAGTGCGGTGACACCTCCGGTTTCACCGAGGTCGCGCTGTCCTCCCTGCCCGCCGAGGCCACCGACACCTACGAGCTGATCCAGCAGGGTGGCCCGTACCCGCACGAGCAGGACGGGACGGTGTTCGGCAACCGGGAAGGGCTGCTGCCGGACTGCTCCAGCGGCTACTACCACGAGTACACCGTGGAGACCCCCGGCAGCGACGACCGCGGCGCGCGCCGCATCGTCACCGGCTCCGACGGCGAGTACTTCTACACCAGCGACCACTACGAGAGCTTCGACCTGGTCGACGTGAATTCCTGAGCGGGGTTCCTGACACGCCCGGTGACTCAGCGGTCCCGGCCTTTCCCGCCGGCAGCGGGCAGACTTGTGCCCAAGCCGGATTGGGGAAAGGCCCTAGGGAGTCGCTGTGTACCGGGTGTTCGAGGCGCTGGACGAACTCGTCACGATCGTGGAAGAGGCACGCGGGGTGCCGATGACCTCCAGTTGCGTCGTGCCGCGCGGGGACATGCTCGAACTGCTCGACGACGTGCGCGACGCGCTGCCCCGCGAGGTCGACGACGCCCAGGACGTCCTCGACAAGCGCGACGACCTCATCGAGAAGGCCCGCTCCCAGGCCGAGACCACGGTCGGCAACGCGAGTGCCGAGGCCGAGCGCGTCACCTCCGAGGCGGCCACCGAGGCCGAGCGCATGGTCGTCGACGCGCAGGCGCACGCCGAGCAGATCATGGCCGACGCGCGTGCCGAGGCCGAGCGGATGATCGCCGCGGGACAGGCCGAGTACCACAACCTCACCGAGCGGGCCCGCGCCGAGGCCGAGCGCATGATGCAGGCCGGGCGCGACGCCTACGAGCGCGCCGTCGAGGACGGCCGCCACGAGCAGTCGCGGCTGGTGTCGCAGACCGAGGTGGTGCAGGCCGCGCACGCCGAATCCGCCCGCATCGTCGACGAGGCCCACGCCGAGGCCGACCGTCAGCGCACCGACTGCGACGCCTACGTCGACGGCAAGCTCGCCGAGTTCTCCGAACTGCTGTCCACCACCCTGCGCACGGTCGACTCCGGCCGCAACCACCTGCGCGCACCCGGCCTCGGCTCCCAGCGCCAGACGCCGCTGTACGACTTCCAGCCCTGATCAGGTGGGGGCGTAGAGTGGTGAGGTTGCTTTCCGCCCTCGACACAACGGACCGATGTCTCAGCAGAATGACACTCCCGACGCCCGCAACCCGTGGGTCGTCGACACCCGTGAGCTGGGCCGCCGCGCCGGCCTGAGTCGCACCATCCAGCGCACCGTGCCCACCAGCGTCGAGCTGGGCGTGCCCGACGTGATCGTCGTGCCCCGGGGCGCCGAGGTCGAGCTGGACCTCCTGCTCGAGTCGGTCGTCGAGGGCGTTCTGGTCACCGGGACCGCCGCGGTGCGGACCACCGGCACCTGCTCGCGCTGCCTCGACCCGATCTCCGACGAAGTCGAGGTCGACCTGACCGAGCTGTTCGCCTACCCGGACTCGACCACCGACGAGACCACCGAAGAAGACGAGGTCATGCGCCTGGTCGACGACCGGATCGATCTCGAACCGCTGGTCCGCGACGCCGTCGTGCTGGCACTGCCGCAGGTCCCGCTGTGCCGCGAGGACTGCCCGGGCCTGTGCCCCGAATGCGGTGGGAAGTGGGCCGATCTCGAGCCCGGGCACGGGCATGAGACGATAGACCCTCGGTGGGCCGCGCTGGTCGAGCGTTTCGGCGACTCGTCCGCGGGTGGGCCTGGCCGGCAAGCCTGACGGGCACCAGCCCGTAAGCAGCAAGTAAGCACGCTCGCGTCCGCGTGAGCGACCCGTGGATAGAGGAGATTCAGTCGTGGCCGTCCCGAAGCGGAAGATGTCGCGCTCCAACACGCGCCACCGTCGTGCGCAGTGGAAGGCGACGCCCGTGCAGCTGGTGCCCTGCTCGAACCGCGCCTGCCGTCAGCCGAAGCCGCAGCACGTGGCCTGCCCGACCTGCGGCCAGTACGACGGTCGTCAGGTCGTCGAGCCCGCCTGAGGTCATTGACCAGGATGGGGGGCAGGTCGAGATCGGGAGGGCCGGCCGCCGACCCGAAACCGTTGCTGGAAGCGCTCGGCGTCGACTTCGACGCCGAGCTGCTCACGCTGGCGCTCACCCACCGCTCGTACGCGTACGAGAACGGTGGGCTGCCGCCTAACGAGCGGTTGGAGTTCCTCGGCGACGCCGTGCTCGGTCTCGTCGTCACCGACCACCTGTACAACGCGCATCCCGACCTGCCGGAGGGGCAGCTCGCGAAGCTGCGGGCCAGTGTGGTCAACATGCATGCACTCGCGGGCGTGGCGCGCGGGCTCGGCGAGGGCGGGCTGGGCGCGCACCTGCTGCTGGGCAAGGGCGAGGAGCTCACCGGAGGACGCGACAAGGCGAGCATCCTCGCCGACGGCCTGGAAGCCGTCATCGGAGCGGCCTACCTGGCGCACGGCATCGACGCGGCCCGTGCGCTCGTGCACCGCCTGTTCGACGCGCTGCTGGCCGAGGCGCCGCTGCGCGGGGCCGGGCTGGACTGGAAGACGAGCCTGCAGGAGCTGACCGCGTCGGCCGGGCTGGGTGTTCCGGAGTACAAGGTGGAGGACACCGGGCCCGACCACCGCAAGGAGTTCAGCGCGACGGTCCTCGTGGCCGGGCGCGACCTGGGCAACGGCACCGGGACGACCAAGAAGGAAGCCGAGCAGAAGGCGGCCGAGACCGCGTGGCGCTCGCTCTCCGAGGAGCTCAAGCCCGAGGGCTCGGAGTAGTTTTTCGCCGAAAGCCGGGCCCCCCGCACGTCGTGCGCGGCGGCCCGGCTTCGCCTTTTCCCCCGCCGCCGGGAGCGGCAAACATGCCGCCCGCCGCGGCGTGTTTGCCCTTCCGGGCGCCGTGTTTGCTGTTGCGGGCGTTGTGTTGGCAGTCCGCGTCGAGTGGCGGGCGGGGGCGTCACTCTCCGGGTTCGGAAGGTGACCCGGACGGACCTCAAGAACTGTCGGTCCCGGTGGATAGGGTGGTGTGGTGCCGGAGCTTCCCGAAGTCGAAGTGGTCCGCCGCGGGCTGCAGGCGCACGTCGCGGGGCGGGGGATCGCGCGTGTCGAGGTGCTGCACCCGCGCGCGATCCGGCGTCACGAGCTGGGTCCGGACGATTTCACCGGGCGGCTGGCCGGCGCCCGCATCGAAGCCGCGCGCCGTCGCGGCAAGTACCTGTGGCTGGAGCTCTCCGGCAAGGAGGCCATCCTCGCGCACCTGGGCATGAGCGGCCAGATGCTCGTCCAGCCGGAGGGCACCCCGGACGAGAAACACCTCCGCGTGCGTGTCCGCTTCGACGACGGCGGGCCGGAGCTGCGGTTCGTCGACCAGCGCACGTTCGGCGGGCTCGCGCTGGCCGATCTGGTCGACTCCGACGGCGCCCTGTTGCCGTCGTCCATCGCGCACATCGCCCGCGATCCGATGGATCCGGCGTTCGACCCCGCCCAGGCCGTCACGGCACTGCGCTCCCGCCGCACCGAGATCAAGCGCGCGCTGCTCGACCAGACCCTCGTCTCCGGCGTCGGCAACATCTACGCCGACGAGGCACTGTGGCGCGCCCGCCTGCACGGGGCCCGGCCCACCGGGAAACTCACGCGCGCCCAGGGCGCCGCGGTGCTCGAAGCGGCCACCGAAGTGATGAACGAGGCGCTGCAGGCAGGTGGCACGTCGTTCGACGCCCTGTACGTCAACATCAACGGCCAGTCCGGCTACTTCGAGCGCTCCCTCAACGTCTACGGCCAGGGCGACCGCCCCTGCAGGCGCTGTGGCACCGCCATCCGGCGGGAGCCGTTCATGAACCGGTCGTCCTACTTCTGCCCGCGCTGCCAGCCCCGGCCGCGCCGCACGAACTGACGGAAGGCGGGACAGGTGCCCCAGGAAGAACTCGTGGTGCTGCTCGACGAGCGCCTCGACCCGGTCGGAACGGCCCCGAAGCGCACGGTGCACGACGCGCACACCCCACTGCACCTGGCGTTCTCCTGCTACGTCTTCGATTCGCGCGGCCGCGTGCTGTTGACGCGCCGCGCGGTGAGCAAGAAAACGTGGCCCGGCGTATGGACCAACTCGTTCTGCGGCCACCCCGGCCCGGGCGAGGACATGGCGGACGCCATCGGGCGGCGCGCGGAACAGGAACTCGGCATGACCGTGACCGGCCTGCGGAAGGTGCTGCCCGACTTCCGCTACACGGCCACCGACGCCGGCGGGATCGTGGAGAACGAGTTCTGCCCGGTCTGGACCGCCGAGGCGGACGCCGACCCGCGCCCCGAGCCCGACGAGGTGTGCGAGTGGCAGTGGGCACGCTGGGACGACCTCGTGGAGAGCATGCGCCGTACGCCGTTCGTGTTCAGCCCGTGGTCGCGGCTGCAGGTCCCGCAGCTCGCCGTGACTCTCCCCATCGCCGCGACACAGCGGTAATCCCGTGCCGTGCCGGTGGCCGCTTCCTGCCTGATCCACCTGCCGCTGGGTGCGCACGTGCTCGCCTCGACCCGGACGATCCGGGGTGCGGTGAACATGAGCGAGAACGAGATCAAGGCCCGACCGGCCCGCACCAAGTGGTGGCTGGGCGGAGCGGGTGTCGTCCTGGTCGCGGTGATCGCGGTGCTGCTCGTTTACCTGCTCGACGACGGTCCGGGCGATTTCGCGGACGACGTCGCCTCGGCTCTGACCGGCGGCGACCGGGCAGCCTACGAAGCGCTTCAGTGCGGGTTTCCGCCGGCGGGGGAGAAGGTCAACCTGCCCGATCAGGGATACGTCTCGGCGTTCGACATCGGCCCCATCAGCGTGTACGAGGTGCAGCACGGCTCCGATGACTACGCCGTCGCCCTGTTCGTGGCCGATTCGACGCCGAGCTTCATCGTGGGCCAGATGGTCAAGGACGGCGACTGGTGTCTGCAGGGCCTGTTCGCCTGTCCAGTTCCGGCCAGTGCGAGTTCCCCCTCGGGCCGGGACGTCGACAACTGGGCGCGCGAGCGGCTCTGTGCGGGCGCGCTCGGTCGAGCTCGCGGCTGATATGGGAAAGCCCCGGGCCAAGGGGGTGTGGCCCGGGGCTTTCGTCTGGGGTGGGATCAGTTGAACACGTGCGTCCGTGCGGCCAGGTTCGTCAGCAGCTCGCGGCCCTTCTCGGCGTTGCGGGGCTGGCTCAGCACGTCGTAGCGGCGCGCGACCAGCTGCGTCTGCGACACGAAGTCGCGGCGGCCGCGGGTGGCTCCGTAGCTGATCGCGGCGAACACCATGCTGAACGCGACACCCGCGACCAGCCCGAACAGGATCGGCAGCAGGCCGGCGCCCGGCGTGAACATCGTCAGCAGCAGGCCGACGAAGATACCGAACCAGGCACCCGACATCGCGGCGCTGGAGAGCACCTTGCCCCAGCTGAGCTTGCCCGCGACGCGCTCGACCAGCATCGGCTCGACACCGACGATCGTGACGTCCGCCACGGGGAAGTCGTTGTCGGCGAGGTGGTCGACCGCGTGCTGGGCCTGCTCGTAGGACTCGTAGGACCCGATCGGCCAGCCGGTGGGCAGGGTCGGCAGCTGCGGCGCGGTACGGGCGTTGGTGAACGCGGTCTGCGTGAATGCTTGGGTCATCTGTCTCACCTCTCCTGACCTGTTCAACGCTCCCGCATACCCACTTGTGCCCTATGTCTGAACCTCACAGCGAATTATCAGACTCCGGCTTGCGTGGCGGTGCAGGTAGCGGAACCTCAGACGCCCTCTCGCTGTGGGATCGCCTCCTCATGAACGCCGGTTCACCACGTCGGCGTTGTCCTCGCGAGAGGACGCCTGAGAACCCGCGGCGGTGCAGGTTGCTTGCAGCTCGAACCGCTAGTCGACTCGCAGCTCCGGCCGGTAGATGTCGAACCAGTGGTGCAGGTCGAGCAGCCGGTCCAGGCCGCGGCGCGTCACGGACGTCATCGTGGCCGGGTCCTGGCTCACGGCGTCGGTGACCCAGCCGCGGTCGGCCAGCTCGAACACCGGGCTGTCCGTCGTCGCGAGCACGTCCTTCGCCTGCTGCTGCAACGCCGCCGCGTAGCCGGGGTCCTGCGTGGACGGGTACGGGCTCTTCACCCTGTCCACAACGGACTGCGGCAGCACGTGCTTGGTCGCGTGCCGCAGCAGGCTCTTCTCCCTGCTGTCGAACGTCTTCAGCGACCACGGCGTGTTGTACACGTACTCGACGAGCCGGTGGTCGCAGAACGGCACCCGCACTTCGAGGCCGACGGCCATCGACGCGCGGTCCTTGCGGTCCAGCAGCGCCCGCACCATCCGCGTCAGGTGCAGGTGGCACACCTCACGCATCCGGCGCTCCTCCGCGGAAACCCCGTCGATGTGCTGCACCCTGCCCAGCGCCGTGCGGTACTCGTCCGCGATGTAGCCGTTCAGGTCGAGCCTCCGTGAGACGTCGCCGCGCAGCAGGTTGCCGCCGTCCTGGACGCCGGTGCGGAAGGCCAGCCACGGGAACGTGTCGGCGTTGCGGGCGGTGTCGTCGTGGAACCAGCGGTACCCGCCGAACACCTCGTCGGCCGACTCGCCGGACAGCGCCACCGTCGATTCCGCCCGGATGGCCTTGAACAGGAGGTAGAGCGAGGTGTCCATATCGCCCATGCCCGCCGGGATGTCCCGCGCCTCCAGCACCGCGCGGCGCACCGCCGGGTCGCTCAGAGCCTGCGGGTCCAGCACGACGTCCTGGTGCGCCGAGTCGACCAGCTTCGCCACGTCCCGGATGAACGGCGAGTCCGGCGTGTCGCGCATTTCGTCGGGCTTGAAGTTCTCCTCCTGCCCGGCGAAGTCGACCGAGAAGGTGCGCAGCTGCTCGCCCTCCTCGCGCAGCCGCGCGGCCGCCAGACCGGTGATGGCACTGGAGTCCAGACCCCCCGAAAGCAGCACACAGCGCGGCACGTCGGCCACCAGCTGGCGGTGCACGATGTCGGTCATCAGCTCCCGCACGCGCGCGACCGTCGTTTCCTGGTCGTCGGTGTGCTCGCGGGCTTCGAGGGTCCAGTAGGTGCGGGTGTGCACACCGTCGCGGTCGACCCGGACGATCGTGCCGGGCTCCACTTCGGACATTCCGTGCCACAGCGACCAGCCGGGCTTCTTGGTGAAGGAGAACAGTTCGCGCAGGCCGTCGGCGTCGACGATGCGCTTGGCCGCGGGGTTGGCGAGGATCGCCTTGGGCTCGGAACCGAACAGCACCCCGTCGCGCGTGGGGTAGTAGTAGAACGGCTTGATGCCCATCCGGTCGCGGATCATGACGAGCTTGTCGTCACGGGCGTCCCAGATCGCGAAGGCGTACATGCCGTTGAGGTGGTCGGCGACGGCTTCGCCCCATTCGAGGTAGCCGTGCAGCACGACTTCGGTGTCGCTGTCGGTGCGGAACGCGTGGCCCTTGCCTTCCAGTTCCTCGCGCAGTTCGGAGAAGTTGTACGCCTCACCGCTGTAGACCATCGCGACGTCGCCGGACGGCGTGGACACCGACATCGGCTGGCGTCCGCCGGGAAGGTCGATGATGGCGAGCCGCCGGTGACCCAGGGCCACGTGCGGGGCGACCCACGTGCCTTCGTCGTCCGGGCCGCGGCAGGCCATGGTGCCCGTCATCGCGTCGAGCACCTCGCGGCGCTGGGTGAGGTCGGTCTCGTAGGAGACCCAGCCGGTGATACCGCACATGCGTACTACCCTCCCAATGCTTAGCAAGTACAACTATGTGTAACACCGTGGTAACACAACTCGCCGGTAACTGTCTGCCCGATCTGACCGCTCTGACCGGATGTCTTCACGCACTGTGGCCGGCCGCACACGCCCGTCAAGAACGCGTAAACGGTCCTCGAAGCGGCGTCAAGGGGCCGTCAGGCGGCCCTTCGGAGGGGACATCCGAGCGCACGCTGTCACCGGAGCGGTCACCGATCGGGTGACCCGGTGCTGGAAGGTGTGAAGTGGCGGATCTGCTGTACGCCGTGCTGCTGATCGCGGTGTTCGCCGTGCTGGCGCTGACGTTGCGCGGACTGGAGCGGCTGTGAACGGCACCGGTCTGGTGGCCGACATCGTCGGCGCGGTTCTCGCGCTGGGCCTGATCGTCTACCTGTTCTTCGCCCTCATCAAGCCGGAGAGGTTCTGAGCGACACATGTCCGACCTCACGTCCGGCCTGATCACGGTCGGTATCCTCGTCGCCGCGCTGGCGCTCGTGCACAAGCCACTGGGCGACTACATGGCGCATGTGTTCACCAGTGGGAAGCACCTCAAGGTCGAGCGCGGCCTGTACCGCGCCTTCCGGGTGGACCCGTCCTCCGAGCAGCGCTGGCCCACCTACGCGCTGAGCGTGCTCGGGTTCTCGCTGGTGTCCGTCGTTTTCCTGTACCTGTTGCAGCGCCTGCAGCCGGTGCTGCCGCTGGGCCTCGGTCGTGGCGCCGTCGACCCGGGCATCGCGTTCAACACCGCGGTCAGCTTCGTCACCAACACGAACTGGCAGTCCTACGTGCCGGAAACCACCATGGGCCACCTGGTCCAGATGGCGGGACTGACGGTGCAGAACTTCCTGTCCGCCGCCGTCGGGCTGTCGGTGGCGATCGCGTTGATCCGCGGGTTCACGCGATCGAAGACCGACCGGCTCGGCAACTTCTGGGTCGACCTGACCCGCGGCACCGTGCGGATCCTGCTGCCGATGGCCTTCGTGTTCGCGATCGTGCTGATCGCGCTCGGCGTGACGCAGAGCCTGCGCTCGGGCGTCACCGTGACCGGCCTCGACGGCAACCAGAGCACGCTTTCCCTGGCGCCGACGGCGAGCCAGGAGGTCATCAAAGAGCTGGGCACGAACGGCGGCGGCATCTTCAACGCCAACTCCGCGCACCCGTTCGAGAACCCGAACCCGTGGACCGATCTGATCGAGATCTTCCTCATCCTGGTGATCCCGGTGTCGCTGACCCGGACGTTCGGCAAGCTCGTCGGCAACCGCAGGCAGGGATTCGTCCTGTTGTCGGTGATGGGTCTGCTGTGGACGTTCGTGCTCACCGTCACCTGGTGGGCCGAATCGCACCCGAACGGTCCCGCGGCGCTGCTGGCCGGGGCGAACCTGGAGGGCAAGGAGCAGCGGTTCGGCATCGGTGCTTCGTCGTTGTTCGCCACCAGCACCACCGGTACGTCGACGGGTGCGGTCAACTCGATGCACGACAGCTACAGCGGCCTCGGCGGCGGGATGCCGTTGCTGCACATGCTGTTCGGCGAGGTCTCGCCCGGCGGGGTGGGCACCGGCCTCTACGGCATCCTGGTGATGGCCATCATCGCGATGTTCCTGGCCGGACTCATGGTCGGGCGCACGCCGGAGTACCTGGGCAAGAAGCTGGGCCGCCGTGAGGTCACCGCCGCCGCGATCGCGATGCTGGCGATGCCGACGGTCGTCCTGCTCGGCGCCGGCGCGGCGCTGCTGATGCCGGGCACGCCCGACGCGCTGGGCAACAGCGGTCCGCACGGACTGTCCGAAGTGCTCTACGCCTACACCTCGACCGGCAACAACAACGGCAGCGCGTTCGCCGGAATCACCGTGACCGACGGGTGGTTCTCCTCGTCGCTGTCGGTGGCGATGCTGATCGGCCGGTTCGTGCCGATCATCGCGGTCCTGTGCCTGGCCGGTTCACTGGCCGCGCAGAAGAAGGTGCCGGAGACCGCGGGCACCCTCCCGACGACCGGGCCGCTCTTCGGCTCGATGCTCGCCGGAACCATCGTTCTCGTCGCGGCGCTGACGTTCGTCCCGGCGCTCGCGCTCGGTCCCATCGCGGAGGCCATGGCATGACCGTCACCCAGGACAAGCCCGTCGCGGCCGAGGAGGCACCCGGCCAGCGGGTCGGGGCGGGCGTGTTCAACGCCCGTCAGCTGCTGACCTCACTGCCGGACGCGCTGCGCAAGCTCGACCCGCGTCACCAGGTCCGCAATCCGGTGATGTTCGTGGTGTGGGCAGGCTCGGCGCTGACCACCGCGTTCGCGGTCGTCGAGCCGAGCGTCTTCACGATCCTCATCGCGGTGTGGCTGTGGTTCACCGTCGTGTTCGCCAACCTCGCCGAGGCGGTCGCCGAGGGCCGGGGCAAGGCGCAGGCGGAGTCGTTGCGGCGCACCAAGAAGGAGACCGTCGCGCGCCGGATCGCCGACGGTGCCGAGGAGCGCGTGCCGGGCGTCGAACTGCGGGTCGGCGACCTCGTGGTGGTCGAGGCGGGCGAGATCATCCCGGGTGACGGCGACGTGGTCGAGGGCATCGCGACGGTCGACGAATCGGCCATCACCGGCGAGTCCGCGCCGGTGATCCGCGAGTCCGGCGGCGACCGCTGCGCGGTCACCGGCGGCACCACCGTGCTGTCCGACCGGATCGTCGTGCGGATCACCACGAAACCGGGCGAGTCCTTCGTGGACCGGATGATCGCGCTGGTCGAAGGCGCCTCGCGGCAGAAGACGCCGAACGAGATCGCCCTGACGATCCTGCTGTCCACGTTGACGATCATCTTCCTGCTGGCCGTCGTGGCGCTGCAGCCGATGGCCGCCTACTCCGGCAGCGAGCAGTCGGTGATCGTGCTGACCGCGCTGCTGGTGTGCCTGATCCCGACGACGATCGGGGCGTTGCTGAGCGCGATCGGCATCGCCGGGATGGACCGGCTGGTGCAGCGCAACGTGCTCGCCACCTCCGGCCGCGCGGTCGAGGCCGCCGGGGACGTGTCGACGCTGCTGCTGGACAAGACCGGCACCATCACCTTCGGCAACCGGCGGGCGACCGAGCTGGTCCCGGTCGGCTCGACGACACCGGAACAGCTGGCCGAAGCCGCCCGGTTGTCCAGCCTCGCCGACGGCACGCCGGAGGGCCGCAGTGTCCTCGAACTGACCGAAGGCACCCCGGTGCCCGACGGTGGCGAGTTCGTGCCGTTCACCGCGCAGACCCGGATGAGCGGCCTCGACCTCGGCGCGCGGCAGGTGCGCAAGGGCGCGGCGGGCGCGGTCCGCGACTGGGTGCGTGAGCACGGCGGCGACTTCCCGGACGAGACCGAGCGGATCGTCGACGAGATCAGCGAACACGGAGGCACTCCGCTGGTGGTCGCCGAGCTGACCGGTGGACGCGCGTTCGTCCGTGGCGTGATCCGGCTGTCCGACGTCGTCAAACCGGGCATGCGGGAACGCTTCGCCGAGCTGCGCCGGATGGGCATCAAGACGGTGATGATCACCGGCGACAACCCCCGCACCGCGCGGGCCATCGCCGAGGACGCGGGTGTCGACGACTACCTCGCCGAAGCCAAGCCCGAGGACAAAATGGCGCTCATCCACCGCGAGCAGGAGGGCGGCCACCTGGTCGCGATGACCGGGGACGGCACCAACGACGCCCCGGCACTGGCCGCCTCCGACGTCGGGGTCGCGATGAACACCGGAACGTCGGCCGCCAAGGAGGCCGGCAACATGGTCGACCTCGACTCGGACCCGACGAAGCTGATCGAGATCGTCGAGATCGGCAAGCAGCTGCTGATCACCCGCGGCGCGCTGACCACGTTCAGCATCGCCAACGACCTGGCGAAGTACTTCGCGATCCTGCCCGCCATGTTCGTGGCGATCTTCCCGCAGCTGGCCGCGCTGAACGTCCTGCACCTGGCCACGCCGCGGTCGGCGATCCTGTCCGCGGTCATCTTCAACGCGCTGGTCATCGTGGTGCTGATCCCGCTCGCGCTGCGCGGCGTGCGGTACAAACCCGCCAGCGCGTCGGCGCTGCTGCGGCGCAACCTGCTGATCTACGGGGTCGGCGGCATCGCGACGCCGTTCCTCGGCATCTGGCTCGTGGACCTCGTGGTCCGCTTCATCCCAGGAATCGGGTAGTGCTCATGATCAAGACATTGCTCAAGCAGACCGGCGCCGGACTGCGGGTGCTGCTGGTGTTCACCGTGCTGCTGGGAGTGGTCTACCCGCTCGGCGTGTGGGCGGTTTCGCGGATCCCGGGACTGCACGACAACGCCGAAGGGTCACTGGTGACGGTGAACGGCCAGGTCGTGGGCTCGTCGCTGATCGGTATCGACCCGGTCGCGGCCGATCCCGCGCACGATCCGTACTTCCACACCCGGCCCTCCGCGACGGATGACCCGTCGGTGTCGGGCGGATCGAACCAGGGCGGGTTCAGCGAGGACCTTCTCGCCGAGATCGGTGAGCGCAAGGCCGCCATCGCGCAGCGCGAGGGCGTTGCGCCGGACGCGGTACCCGCCGACGCGGTGACCGCCTCGGCGTCGAGCCTGGACCCGACGATCAGCGTCGCCTACGCCGATCTGCAGGTGGCGCGGGTGGCACGCAACACCGGTCTGGCCGAAGAACGGGTCCGGCAGCTGGTCGGGGCGAACACCACCGGGCACGGCATCGGCATCCCGGGGGTGAACGTGCTGCGGCTCAACCTCGCGGTCCAGCAGGCAGGAGCACACTGAACACGTGGACGTCGAGAAGGAACCGCCGCGCCGGGGAGAGCTGCGCATCTACCTCGGCGCGGCGCCCGGCGTGGGCAAGACCTACGCCATGCTGGGCGAGGCGCGCCGCCGCCTCGGCCGCGGCACGGACGTGGTCGCCGGGCTCGTCGAGACCCACGGCCGGGCGAAGACCGCGGAGCTGCTCGACGGCCTGGACACCGTGCCTCGGCGGACGATGACGTACCGGGGGCGGGAGTTCGAGGAGCTGGACGTGGACGCGGTGCTCGCCCGTGCGCCCGAAGTGGCCATTGTGGACGAGCTGGCGCACACCAACGTCCCCGGTTCCCGCAACGAGAAGCGCTGGCAGGACATCGAGGAGCTGCTCGACGCCGGTATCGACGTGCTCTCCACGGTGAACGTGCAGCATCTGGAGAGCCTGGGGGACGTGGTCGAGCGCATCACCGGGGTGGCGCAGCAGGAGACCGTGCCCGACGACGTCGTGCGCCGCGCGGAGCAGGTGGAGCTGGTCGACATCACCCCGCAGGCGCTGCGGCGGCGGCTCGCACACGGCAACGTCTACCCGGCCGAGCGGATCGACGCCGCGCTCGGCAACTACTTCCGCACCGGCAACCTCACCGCGCTGCGCGAGCTGGCGCTGCTGTGGCTGGCCGACCAGGTCGATGTCGCGCTGCAGCGTTACCGCGCGGAGCAGCGGATCACCGACACCTGGGAGGCGCGGGAGCGGGTGGTCGTGTCGATCACCGGCGGTCCGGAAAGCGAGACGCTCGTGCGGCGCGCGAGCCGCATCGCCGCGCGGGCCGGGGCGGAGCTACTGGTGCTGCACGTCCTGCGCGGCGACGGGCTGTCGCCGCTCGGCCACGTCGAGGTCGGCCGGTACCGCAAGCTCGCCGACCAGCTCGGTGGCACGTTCCACACGGTCGTCGGCGACGACGTCCCGACCGCGCTGCTGGACTTCGCCCGCGGCGTCAACGCGACCCAGCTCGTGCTCGGCACGTCCCGTCGGTCGCGGATCGCGCGGCTGTTCGACGAGGGCATCGGCGCGACCGTGGTGCAGCGGTCCGGACAGATCGACGTGCACATGGTGACCCACGACGAGGCGGGCGGGCGGCTGCGATCGTGGCTGGGGCGGCGCAGTCCGCTGGCGCCGTCACGGCTGCTGATCGGGTGGGTGCTGGCGTTCGTGGCGCCCGCGCTGGCGACGCTGACCGGCGTGCTGCTGCGGGGCGAGCTGGACTTCTCCACCGACGTGGTCGACTACTTCCTCGCCACCGTGCTGGTCGCGCTCGTCGGCGGGCTGGGCCCCGCGGTGGTCGCGGCCGCGCTGTCGGCGGGTCTGCTGAACTTCTTCTTCACCGAACCGCTCTACACGCTGACCGTGCACGCGCAGACCAACGTGATCACGTTGATCGCGATGGTGCTGGTCGGGGTCCTGGTCGCGCTGGTGGTGGACCGGGCCGCGCGCCGGGCCACGCAGGCGGCGCGCGCCCAGACCGAGGCTTCCCTGCTGGCCTCCTACGCCCGGACGGTCCTCACGAACACCGAGCCGTTGCCGCGACTGCTGGAGAAAGTGCGCGAGAACTTCGGCATGGAATGCGTGGTGCTGCTGGAGAAGAGCAGCGGCAAGTGGCGGGTGGTCGAGCACGCCGGGGCGAACCCGTGCGGCAAACCGGACGAGGCCGACGTGGACATCCCGGTGACCGCCGATGTGCACCTCACCTTGCGTGGTCGTGCGCTGCCCGCGGCGGACCGGCGGGCGCTGGAGGCGGCGGCCGGGCAGGCGCTGCTCGCGTTGCGGCAGCAGCGGATGGCCGCGGCGCAGGCCGAAGCCGAGCGCAAGGCGGAGGCGACCGAGCTGCGCACCGCGTTGCTGTCCGCGCTGGGCCACGATCTGCGTACGCCGCTGACCTCGATCAAGGCGTCGATCGGCAGCCTGCGGGCACACGACATCGAGCTGTCGCCGGAAGACACCGAGGAGCTGCTGGAGGCGGCCGAGGAGTCCACCGACCGGCTGGCGCGGCTGGTGAACAACCTGCTCGACTCGTCGCGGCTCGCGACGGGCGCGGTGCGCACGCACCTGCGTGCGGTCGGCTACGACGAGGTGGTGGCACACGCGTTGTCGAATGTGGACGGTTCGGCGTCGGTGGCGGTCGAGGTGGACGAGCAGCTGCCCGCGGTGATGGCCGATCCAGGGTTGCTGGAGCGGGTGATCGCGAACGTGCTGGACAACGCGTTGCGGCACGGGGCCGCACCGGTCGCGGTGCGGGGCAGCGCGTATGCGGAGTGGGTCGAGCTGCGGATCGTCGACCACGGGCAGGGGTTGCGGAAGGGAGCGGCGGAGGCGGCTTTCGCGCCGTTCCAACGCCTGGTCGACACAGCGGCCCCTTGGGCCTCCGTTGAGGGTGGTGGTGGGCGACGGGCGGGCGACCGGGACGCGACGCCCGGTGTCGGTCTGGGGTTGTCCGTCGCGAAAGGATTCACCGAGGCGATGGGCGGCACGATCCGCGCCGAGGACACACCGGGTGGTGGGCTGACGGTGGTCGTGGCTTTGAAGGGGTGCCAGGCTCCGGACGTCGTGCCGGTGACGCTGAAGGAGGTCGCGCCGTGAGCGAGCAGGGCACCGTGCTGGTGGTGGACGACGAGCCGCAGATCGTGCGCGCGCTGCGGATCAACCTGTCCGCGCGCGGCTACAAGGTCGTGACCGCGCACGACGGTGCCGCGGCGCTGCGTGCCGTGGCCGAGACGAAGCCGGACGTCGTGGTGCTGGACCTGGGCCTGCCCGACATCGACGGCACGGACGTGATCGCCGGGCTGCGCGGGTGGACCACGGTGCCGATCATCGTGCTGTCCGCGCGCGGCGAGTCACCCGACAAGGTCAAGGCCCTGGACCTGGGCGCCGACGATTACGTCACGAAGCCGTTCGGGATGGACGAACTGCTGGCCCGGCTGCGCGCGGCGCTGCGGCGCTCGGCGGTCCCGCCTTCCGGCGAAGGCGAGGCGGTGATCGAGACCGAGTCGTTCACGCTGGACCTGCTGGCGAAGAAGGTGCACCGCGACGGCGTCGAAGTGCACCTGACCAAGACCGAATGGGGTGTGCTGGAACTGCTGGTGCGCAACCGCGGCCGGCTGGTGGCGCAGAAACAGCTGCTGCGCGAGGTGTGGGGCCCCCAGTACGAGAACGAGTCCCACTACCTGCGGGTGTACCTGGCGCAACTGCGGCGCAAACTGGAACGCTCACCGTCCCGCCCCCGCCACCTGATCACGGAACCAGGAATGGGCTACCGCTTCGAAGCGTGACCCACGCTGGCGTGTTTGCTCTTCCGGGCGGCGTGTTGGCTGTTCCGGGACGCGTCGGTCAGGAGGAGGGCGACGGGCTCGAACTGTCGCTGCGTGATGACGACGACGAGCTGTTGGTCTCGCTCGACGTGGAGGTCGAAGTCGGCTTGCTGGACGTGCTCGACGACGAGGTGCTGCTGCTGCTGGTCGGCGGAGTCGTCGGCGTGGTCGGGTCGGACGGTGTGGGCGACGCGGTCCTCGTCGGGGACGGCGGGTCGCTGCGCGGGGGAGAGGTCGTGGTCCCCGGCGGGAGTGTCGTGCCGGGCGGGATGACCGTGCCGGGCGGCAGCGGTGTGCCCGGCGGCAGCACGATCGGCGCCTCGTCGGAACCCTCGGGCGGCAGCAGCGTCACGACCTGCGTCCCGTCCGGGTTGGTCGTCACCACGGCGGTGCGCGAACCGGCGGGCAGCGCGACGCCGTCGACCGTCACCGGGGCCTGGCCGGGGGCTGCGTCGCCGGGGATCAGCTGCGCGCCCGACGTCGACTGGCCGTTCGGCACCGCGGCCTTCGGCGAGTCGCCGGGCGCGATGAAGGTGGCCAGGCCGCCGAACGCGGTCGCGAGCACGACGCCGCTGACCGCGAGCAGCACGTAGCCGCTGCGCTGGCTGCGCGTGGCGGAGTCGCGCGGCGGTGAGATCTCGGTCCGACGACTCGATCGTGACCCCATCTGGGCCATTGGTCGCTCCTTGACTGGCGGGGAACCGGCTGGAGTACACCCGGGCGAGTGAGCCCGAATGGTGGCGTCTGGCGGGCAGGTTAGCACCAAGAGTGAATGTCAAGCTGTCCAGGAGCGCCCGACCGCTCACCCTCCGCTACCGAACGGAGTCGGGCACCATGGAGGACGTGACGGGTGAACAGGACACGGCCCGCCTCACGGCGTGGGTCAGCGGCACGGTGCAGGGTGTGGGTTTTCGCTGGTGGACGCGGTGCCGCGCGCTCGAACTCGGTTTGGTCGGCAGTGCGCGCAACCTCGACGACGGCCGTGTTCGGGTGTTGGCGGAGGGTAGTGAAAGCCACTGTCAGCAGCTACTGGACCTGCTCCGCTCAACATCATCACCCGGACGTGTGGATCAGGTCGTCGAGCACTGGTCGGCGCCTCAGGGTGGCCTGGAGGGGTTCGTCGAGGAGTGACGGCTGTGGTGGTTGGGGTCGTTGAGGCACGCGGGGACAACACGCCCACGGGCAAGACCGGGAGGTTCGGCGGCCACCGATAGACTCGTCGGATCACCCAGGCGTTGAAGGGTCCCGCCACGTGCATCTCAAGAGCTTGACGCTGAAGGGCTTCAAGTCCTTCGCCTCGGCTACCACCCTGAGGTTCGAACCGGGCATCACCTGCGTGGTCGGCCCGAACGGCTCCGGGAAGTCGAACGTTCTCGACGCGCTGCGCTGGGTGATGGGCACACAGGGCGCGAAGGACCTGCGCGGCGGCAAGATGGAGGACGTCATCTTCGCCGGCACCTCGGGCCGCGCGCCGCTGGGCCGCGCCGAGGTGACCCTGACCATCGACAACGCGGACGGCGCCCTGCCCATCGAGTACAGCGAGGTCTCGATCACGCGCCGCATGTTCCGCGACGGCGCCAGCGAGTACGAGATCAACGGCAACTCGTGCCGTCTGCTGGACATCCAGGAACTGCTGTCGGACTCGGGCATCGGCCGCGAGATGCACGTCATCGTCGGCCAGGGCCAGCTCTCGCAGATCCTCGAGTCCAAGCCGGAGGAGCGCCGCGCCTTCATCGAAGAGGCCGCGGGTGTGCTCAAGCACCGCAAGCGCAAGGAAAAGGCGCTGCGCAAGCTCACCGCGATGCAGGCGAACCTGGACCGCCTCAACGACCTCACCGCCGAGCTGCGCCGCCAGCTCAAGCCGCTGGGCAAGCAGGCCGAGATCGCCCGCAAGGCGCAGTCGGTGCAGGCCGAACTGCGGGACGCGCGCCTGCGTCTGCTGGCCGACGATCTGGTCACCCAGCGCGAGGCGATCGCGCGTGAGGAAGCGGACGAGAACGCCGCCCGCGCCCGCCGCGCCGAGGTCGAGCAGGCGCTGGAACTGGCCGGTGCCGAGGAAGCCCAGCTCGAAGCGATGGTCGCGGAGGACGCGCCGCGCCTCAACGCCGCACAGGACACCTGGTTCAAGCTGTCCGCGCTGGGCGAGCGCCTGCGCGGCACCGTGCGGCTGGCCGTGGAGCGGCAGCGGCACCTGTCCGCCGACATCGAGACCTCGACCGGCGGCCGTGATCCCGAGGAGCTGCTGGAGGAGGCCGAGCAGGTCGCCGAGCGCGAGGCGGAGCTGAACGAGGCGGTGATGATCGCCCGCGAAACGCTCGCCGAGGCCGTGCTGCGCCGCGAGGAGCTGGAGCACGAGGTCCAGGCCGCGGAGAAGGCCCATATGGCGGCGGTGCGCGCGATCGCCGACCGGCGGGAGGGCCTCGCGAAGCTGACCGGTCAGGTCGAGGCACTGCGCAGCAAGAACAGTGCGACCTCCGACGAGATCGACCGTCTGACCGCCTCCATCGACGAGGCCGCGGCGCGTGCCGAGATCGCCGTCGAGGAGCTGGAGGAGGCCCGCGCCGAGGGCGGGGTCGAGGAGTCCGACGACGCCGATCTGCAGGACCGGCACGACCGCGCGGTGCAGGCCAACCAGGCCGCGAAGGCCAGGGTCGAGGAGCTGGTCAAGGCCGAGCGGCAGGCCGACCGCGAGATCGCGTCCGAGAAGGCGCGGGCGGACGCGCTGTCGATGGGCCTGCGGCGCAAGGACGGCGCCGGTGCGCTGCTCGGCGCGAGCGATCAGGTACCGGGCCTGCTCGGTTCGGTCGCGGCACTGCTGTCCGTGGAGCCAGGGCATGAGGTCGCGCTGGCCGCCGCGCTGGGCCCGGTCGCCGACGCCGTCGCGGTCGAGGGTGGCGATCAGGCGATCGCGGCGCTGAAATTCTTGAAGGACAACGATTCCGGACGCGCCGGGGTGCTGCTCGGCGGCGCTTCGTACACAGTGGACACCGCGTCGTGGCCCGCGCTGCCCGACGGCGCCCGCTGGGCGCGCGACGTCGTGACCGCGCCCGGGCCCCTGCGTCCGGCGGTGGCGCGGGCGTTGGACCGGATGGCGGTCGTGGACAGCCTGGAGACGGCGCAGCGGCTGGTCGCGGCGCATCCGGAGGTCAGCGCGGTCACCGCCGAGGGCGATGTGTTCGGTTCGCACTGGGCGGTCGGCGGCTCGGGCCGCAGCGAAAGCGTCATCGAGGTGCAGGCCGCGGTCGACGAGGCGCAGGACCGGCTGATCGCGGCCGAGCGGCGGCTGGAGCAGACGACCGCCGAACTGGAGGGCGCCCGCGCCGAGCAGCAGGCTCGTCGCGAGGAGGTCGCGCAGGCCAAGGAAGGACTCTCGGAGGCCAAGGTCCGCAAGGCGCGGTCGTCGGAGCGGCTCAACCGGTTGCAGCAGGCCGCGCGGTCGGCCGAGGCGGAGGTGACGCGGTTCCGGGACCAGCGCGCGAAGGTCGAGGCCAGCCGCGAGCAGGCGCTGACCACTCTCGCCGAGCTGGAGGAGCGGCTGGCCGCGGTCGCCGAGCAGCCGGTGGACGAGGACCCGGACACCAGCGCCCGCGACGAGGCTGCCGAGAAGCTTTCGTCGGTGCGTCAGGAGGAGGTCGAGTCGCGGCTGGCGCTGCGGACCTCCGAGGAGCGTGCCCGCAGCATCGCCGGCCGGGCCGAGTCGCTGCGCCGGGCCGCCCACGCCGAACGCGCCGCACGTGAGCGCGCCGAGAAAGCCCGTGCCGCCCGCGCCCGTGGCGCCGGGATCGCCGCCGCCGTCGTGGATGCCGGTGAGCTGGCGCTGGAACGCATCGAACTGTCCGTGCAGCGGGCGGCCGCCGAGCGCGACGAGGCCCAGGCCGTGCGGCAGCAGCGGGAGGGCGCGCTGTCGCAGGTGCGCAACCGGGTCCGCGAGCTGACGCACGAGCTGGAGAAGCTGACCGACGCGGTGCACCGGGACGAGGTGCTGCGTGCCGAGCAGCGGCTACGGTTGGAGCAGCTGGAAACCAAGATCGCCGAGGACTTCGGCATCGGCCTGGAAGACCTGGTCGCCGAGTACGGTCCGGACGTCCCGGTGCCGCCGAGCCCGGCCGAGGTGGCCGAGTACGAAGAGGCGAAGGCCAACGGCGAGCAGGTCAGCGCACCGCCGTCGATCCCGTACGACCGCTCGACGCAGGAGCGGCGGGCCAAGCGGGCCGAACGTGACCTGTCGACGCTGGGCAAGGTCAACCCGCTGGCCCTGGAGGAGTTCGCCGCGCTGGAGGAACGGTACAAGTTCCTGTCCACCCAGCTGGAAGACTTGAAGGCCACGCGCAAGGACCTGCTGACGGTGATCAAGGAGGTGGACGACAAGATCCTCGAGGTCTTCACCTCCGCCTACACCGACGTCGCCCGCGAGTTCGAGACGGTGTTCTCGGTGCTCTTCCCCGGCGGCGAGGGCCGGATGATCCTGACGGAGCCGGACGACATGCTGGCGACGGGCGTCGACGTCGAGGCGCGCCCGCCCGGCAAGAAGGTCAAGCGCCTGTCACTGTTGTCCGGTGGCGAAAAGTCCCTGGTGGCGGTCGCGATGCTGGTCGCGATCTTCCGCGCGAGGCCCTCACCGTTCTACGTGATGGACGAGGTCGAGGCCGCGTTGGACGACACCAACATGCGGCGACTCATTGGTTTGCTGGAGCAGCTGCGCGAGTCCAGCCAGCTGATCATCATCACCCACCAGAAGCCGACGATGGAGATCGCGGACGCCCTGTACGGGGTGAGCATGCAGGGAGACGGCATCACGAAGGTGATCAGCCAACGCCTGCGCCAAGACGCCTGAGCAGCCAACACACCGCCCGCAGCGGCAAACACGCGCGTGTTTGCCGCTCCCGCTGCCGTGTTTGCTCTTCCGGGCGCCGTGTTTGCCGTTCCGGCTGGCGTGTTTGCCGTTCCGGGACTCGGCGCCCGGGAACGGACGCTGAGCCCGCCGCACCACCCGCCGCCCGGCATGTAGGCCGAGTCGCGACTGGCTCGGGCCTCCGGCGTCCGGCAACGTAAGCCGAGCCAGGAACGGCCCGGACCTCCGGCGTCCGGCAATGTAGGCCGAACCGCGACGTGCCCGGAGCTCCCCCGCCCCTCATCCTCTGCGACTGACACCGTCCGCAAGGAGGGGCGGGGGAGGTCGAACTCAAGCCGACCGACTACCGGTAGCCCACGTGCCCAGCGGCTCGCCTGCCAAAGGCGGGGTTCAAAGATCAAGACCGGCAGACTCCGGGATGACCACCCAGCTCCGGGCATGGGGCACGCGCCGCGCGGCTCGCCGAAAACCGCCGCTGGTGCTCCGTTTCGGCCCGTTTCCCTCGAAAGTGTCCGTTTCAGACACTCCTTCCCGGTAATAACCCTCAGTGTCTGATCCGTAACCACCCATGTGGCGCAAGACACATCGCGTCACCTGGCGCTAAGTTGAGTAATCGATTTCTCGCGTGCGAGCGCGAGGGCGGTCCGTCCAGGCTGGGGGTCCCCACTGTGCCCGTAACTTCCTTGAGCGCGCCCAAAAACCGCTCGGTGCTCGTCGTGGTGGGGCTCGTCCTCGCGTTGGTCGTCGGGGTGCCGGCTGGGGCCGCGCCGGCACCGGCGTCCGGTGATAAAGGGCCCGTCGGCTGGGACACCTACCGCTCGATCGACGGGCTGGCGCGCCTGCGGCCCGGTGAGCAGGTGAAACAGTTCTCCAGCTTCGACCGCACCGGACACAACGACGACGGTTTCGTCGGAACGTACTCGTGTCTCAGGGAAGAACCCAACGGTGACTGTCTGCTCGCCGACGCCCGTGGCGCGGGAGAGATCTCGTCGATCTGGTTCACCTACGAGTCGACGTCCGTCGCGTCCATCGGCCGGATCACGATCGAGCTGGACGGTCGCGTCGTGTTGCAGGGATCGTTGCAGGACATCGTCAACGGCTCCCAGGGTGCGCCGTTCGTCTGGCCCCTCGTCGGGAACTCGGCCGACACCATGGGTGGCTCGGTGATCAAGGTGCCGATGCCGTACACGCGCTCCATGCGGATCACCACCCAGAACAACCCGCACTTCTACCACGTCACCTACCGCCAGTTCGCCGACGCCAACGGTGTCCGGACCTTCAACCCCGGCGACAGGGCCACCGACGTCATCCAGCGGCTGCGCGGCTACGGCGTGCGGGATCCGAAACCGGCCGTGACGAGCGCGCGGGCCCAGTCGGCGCCGGTCGACGTCGCTCCGGGGGCTGCGGTGTCGGTTCCGCTCGCGTCCGGCTCCCGGCGGATCACGCAGCTCGGCCTCCGGCTTCCGCAGGTCATCGCCGCGCCGGGTCTCTCCGACGACGGACGGGCGTACGGCGCGGGCGGCAGCTCGTTCAACGCGACCGTCGCCCCGGACAACGAGGGTGTGCGCATCACGCGTCGCGTCGACGCGGGAATCGGGGAACAACGGGCGGACCTCCTCGTCGGCGGTCAGCCCGCCGGCCAGTTCTACAGCGGGCCCGCCCGGGCCGACGGTGGCTGGCTGGACCAGACCATCGAGGTGCCGGCGGACCTGACCAGGAACAGGTCCCAGCTGCAGGTCGCGACCCGGTTCGTGTCGTCGGCCGAGGACGTCAACGAGTTCCGCTACGAGGTGCACAGCTTGGTCCGCGGGCAGTGGGTGCGCACCGACGTGCTCGACGTCGGCCACAACCACGTGAGCGACGAGGCCGTCCATGGGTACAAAGTGGACGGTCAGCGGTGGTCGGGCCTGCGGTACTTCCGCTACGCCGCCGACCCCGGCCGTGCCGAGGCGTCCGAGTCCGTGCTGGAGGGCCTGCGGTTGCGGCTGACCTTCGACGGCCAGACGACGGTCGACGCGCCGGTCGGCGAGTTCTTCGGCTCCGGGCTGGGCAAGTACGCCTCCCGGACCCTGCTGCACGCCATCGACACCACCGAGAACGGCGCGTTCACCAGCTGGTGGCCGATGCCGTACGGGGGCAGCGCCGTGGTCGAGCTGGTCAACAACTCGGGTGTGCCGGTCGCGGGCGGCAGCCTGGAGGTGACGACCGCCGGGGACTCGTCGGTGGCGGCCGGACTCCAGGACGGCTCGCTCGGCTACTTCCACGCGACGCAGCACCGCGGCGGCACGGTGCCCGGCCAGGACTGGAACTTCCTGACCTCACGCGGCCGGGGTGTGTTCTACGGGGTCACGACCAGCATGCGCGGCGGCATCCCACCGGGCCAGAACCAGCTGAACTACCTCGAAGGCGACGAGCGGATGTACGCCGACGGCTCGGCCAGCCCGGCGATCCACGGCACCGGATCGGAGGACTTCTACGAGTCCGGCTGGTACTTCCAGGACGGGCGCGACAGCGGCGTCGAGGGCGTGCCGTACGCGATGCCGCAGGCCGGGCTCGTCAGCCGCGAGGACGCCACCGACGGCTGCCAGTACGTCTGTCTCAACGCCTACCGGCTGATGATCGGCGACGGGGTGCCGTTCGGCAACGGCATCGAGTTCGACATCGAGCACGGCGACCGCAACTCGATGCCTGCCGACTACAGCTCGACCGCCTACTGGTACGGACAGGACACACCGTCGCTGAGTCAGAGCGACGTGGTCGACGTCGGCGATGACACGAGCCGGTCCCAGCACGGCTACACCGCGCCGGGCGACACCCGGGAGCAGCTGACGTCGACCTTCGAAGGCAAGCGGGACACGACACCGGTCACCGGCACGACGACGTCCACCACCCAGCCGGTGACGTTCACCGCCCGCGTCGACCAGGCCAACGGGGGACTGCGGTTGCACCGTGTGTCCGACCAGGCCCAGGCATTCCAGCACGCGCGAGTGTTCGTCAACGACCGGCCCGTCGGCGAGTGGTACCAGCCGCTGGGCAACACGCATTCGCGGTGGCTGGAGGACAGCTTCGACATCCCCGCCTCGGCGACCGCGGGCCAGAGCGCGGTGCAGGTGCGACTGGAACCGGTGGCGGGGGCACCCGCGTGGTCCGCGTCGCGCTACACGGTCTACTCACAGTCGACGCCGCCACCACCGGCGCAGGATTGAGCGGTGTGTCCGGGCGCCCGGAGCTGGATGATCACACAGCGACCACCTCGCCACGGTGAGCCCGGACTGCTCTTCCGTCATCCCGGAGTCTGCCGGTCCGGCGAGGACGTTTTGAACCCCGCCTTTGGCAGGCGAGCCGCTGGGCACGTGGGCTACCGGTAGTCGGTCGGCTTGGGTTCGACCTCCCCTGCCCCTCCTTGCGGAGGGTGTCAGTCGCTGAGCAGCGGCGTCAAGGCGGGAAAGAGTACCTTGACCCCGCTGCTCAGCGACCAAAGCAGGCTGAGGATGAGGGGCGGGAAGGTCCGGGCACGTCGCGGTTCGGCTTACGTTGCCGGACGCCGGAGGCCCGAGCCAGTCGCGACTCGGCCTACATGCCGGGCGGCGGGTGGTGCGGCGGGCTCAGCGTCCGTTGCGGGCGGCGCCGAGTCCCGGAAGGGCAAACACGCCAGCCGGAACGGCAAACACGATGCCCGGAACGGCAAACACGATGCCCGGAAGGGCAAACACGCCAGGCAGCGGCCAACACGCCAGCGGGAAGGGCCAACACGGGGTGGGGGGCTAGCTGATCGGTGCTGAACCGTCCCATTCGGACAGTGGGGCGCAGTGCCAGCGCCACTTCGTCAGCCTGGGGTGGCCCGGCAACGGCGCTCGTCCGTTGGCCCACAGCAGGGTGGGCCACGGCTCGGTGTCCATCGGCGTCCACGGGAACAGCCGGTAGAGCGCGGCGGCGGCCAGGCGGGCGGGTGGCTCGAACGGGACGCCGAGTCCGCGGGCCGCGTCGGAGGTGTGCACCAGCAGTTCGTCGCACGCCATGGCGGCGAAACCGGCCGGGTCGGCGGCGCCCCACGGGTGGAAGCCGCGTGCTTCCGGAGCGCTCGTCGCCACCACCGCGGCCAGTACCTTCGCCGTGGTGCCGAGCGTGACCAGCAGCTCCGCCGGTGCCGAACCGGGCCGCACGTGCGATTCCATGGTCGCCAGCTCGACCGGCCCGGCGGTCAGGTCGTAGGCGTACCAGTGCAGGCAGTCGCTGATGTGCGCGACCACCCCGGCGACGGTCAGGTCCAGCTCCGGCACGGGCGCTGACCAGTCGCGCTCCAGGTGCCCGGACAGGAACTCCGCGCAGGTTTCGGCGGTGCTCAGCAGGACGTTGGCGTCCATCTAAACCGGCTCCGGTTCCTTCGGGGCCGTGGCTTTCGTGCGGTGCCGCAGGGACAGCGCGCCGCCCACGACGAGCGTGATCAGTACGCCGAGCAGCGTATACCACGGGAACGCCAGCACGACCGGCTTCGCACCGGGGGCGGGCGGGATCTTCACCGCGAGCACCACCACCGCCATCACCGCGACCGTCACGACGAACGCGATGATCGCGTCCAGCTGCCGTGCCCGCTTGACCCACATGCCGAGGAAGAACGCGCCCAGCATCGCGCCGTAGGTATAGCCGGTGATGGACAGCCCCTGCTCGATCACCGGGTTGTCCCGGTTGCTGAACAGCGATCCGAACACCGCGAACACCACCGCCCACACCAGCGTCCAGATCCGGCCGTGCCGGAGCAGCTTCGAGTCCTCCGGCCGGCGTTTGGTGAACCGCTGGTAGAGGTCGGCGACCGTCGAGTTGGACAACGCGTTGAGCGCCGAGGCCAGCGCGCCCATGGTGGAGGCGAGGATCGCGGCGATCAGCAACCCGGCCACCCCGACCGGGAGTTCGCTGGTGATGAAGTTGGTGAAGACGTCGTCGCCCTTCACACCCAGCTCGCCCAGCGTCCGGAAACCGTTGTGCGCCCACAGCATCGCGCCGACGAACAGGAACAACGCGAACTGGACGGTCACCGCGATGCCGCTGCCGATCAGGGCCTTGCGCCCGTCGCGGATGCTGCGGCAGGCCAGGAACCGCTGCACGATCAGCTGGTCGGTGCCGTGCGAGGCCATCGTGAAGATCGCGCCGCCGACCACAGCCGTGACGAACGCGTACTGGCTGGTCAGCAGGTGCAGCGGGTCCAGGTTGAAGTCGAACAGCCGGAAGATCCCGGCGTCCGCGGCACGTGAGGTCCAGCCCGACGGCAGCTTCGTCGCCAGGACGATCATCGCGATGATCGCGCCGCCGATGTAGACCGTCAGCTGGATCACGTCCACCCACACGACCGCCTTGATGCCGCCGACCAGCGCGTAGATCACGGTCAGCGCGGTCAGCACCACCACGATCTGCCAGTAGGACGTGTTCAGCCCGAAGTGCTGGAGGATCAGCTGGATCGGGATAGCGCCGGCGAACAGCCGCACGCCCTCGGCCAGCAGCCGGGTCACGATGAACGCCACCGACGACACACCCTGCATCGTGGAGCCGAACCGCTCGCCGAGGAACGCGTACGCGGTGGTCTGCTGGCCCTTGAAGTAACGCGGCAGCAGCACGAACGACACCAGCGTGCGCCCGATGATGTAGCCGAAGGGCAGCTGCAGGTAGGTCAGGCCGTTGTAGCTGCCCGATGCCGCCCAGATCAGGCCCGGCGTGCTGATCACGGTCAGCGTCGAGGTCTCGGTGGCGACGATCGAGAAGCACACCGCCCACCACGGCAGGCTCCGCTCACCGATGAAGTAGTCCGCCGCCGAGCGCTGGCGCCGCCCGACGAGCACGCCGATCGCGGGCATCGCGGCCAGGTAGACCACGATGATCGCCAGGTCAACTGGGTGCATCAGGCACTCCTATCGGTTGGTCCGGGTGAGCCGCTACCCGCAGACGGGTGACGGCCACCGGATGCGGCGCCGGCAACCCCAACGGGTTCTCGCCGGGAGTGATACTGCCGAGCAGGCGCGGGCCGCGCGCGCCGGTGGCCGACGGCAGGTTGGCCGGGATGCCGTGCCAGGTCAGAAAGCCGAGCAGCGCGGTGAGGTAGGACTCCTTGGCCTCGCGCGGAAGGCCGAACTCGTCGCTGACCGCCAGTCGCGTGCCGGGCAGGTGCGCCGCGAGTGCGCGCATCAGGGCCGGGTTGTCGGCGCCGCCGCCGGAGGTGATCACGGTGGTCGCGTCCGCGCAGGCGCGGGCGATGGTGACGGCGGTCAGTTCGGTGAGGGTGGCGAGGAGGTCTTCAGCGGTGAGGTCGAGACCAGCGGTCGCGGCGTGCAGGTAGTCGGCGTGGAACAGTTCCTTGCCGGTCGATTTCGGTGGTGGCGCGGCGTAGTAGGGCTCGGCGAGCAGGCGGTCCAGTAGTTCGGTGTGGACGTGACCGCGGGCGGCGATCGCGCCGTCGAGATCGCTGTCCTGCGCGCCGTTGGTCACTTCGTGTGCCGCGAGATCCAGCAAAGCGTTCCCCGGTCCGGTATCGAAGGCCTGAACGCCGTCCGCCCGCACCACGGTGACGTTCGCGATGCCGCCGATGTTCAGCGCGACGGCCGGCGCGAGATCACGTAACCACAGCGCGTCCAGTGTGCTCGCCAGCGGAGCGCCGTGCCCGCCCGTGGCGATGTCACGCACCCGCAGGTCGGCGACGACCGGCAGCCCGGTGCGCTCCGCGATCCACGCCGGCTGCCCGAGTTGCAGCGATCCACGGGCCCGGCCGTCGGAGACCCAGTGGAAGACGGTCTGGCCGAGCGAGGCGACCAGGTCCGCTCCGGCGCTCAGGGTGGCCGCGGCTTCGGCGAAGGTCTGTCCCACGCGGGTGTCCAGGCGCGTCACCCGCGCCACCGTCGTCGCCGATGGCGGCAGGACGGCGAGCAGGTCCCGCCGCAGGTCATCGGGGTAGGGAACCGAGGAGTGCCCGAGCGGGACGAGGACGATCTCGTCCCCGGACACGCTCAGGTCCGCCACCGCCACGTCGATCCCGTCGACCGACGTACCGGAGATGAGCCCGACGACGCGCATGAGCGACTGGTCTAGTCCTTTTCTCACCGGAACGCAAGAAAATCGGTGATTTCTTGTCTTCGCCGGGTCCCGGACAGGGGTGTCCTGCCCGGTGACCTGGGGGATGCGAGGATGACGACGTGGCGGAAAACCTCTGGTTCTGGATCATCCTGGTGGTCGTCGTCCTGCTGGCGATCCTCCTCATCAGCGGTCTGGTCTTCGCCCGCAAGCGGCGGATCAGCCTGACCGAGGCGGAGCAGGAGCGCGAGAGCAAGCCGCCGAGAGGTGGCGGCTACCAGGCGGGCGGCGGCATCGCCCTGGCGCCTGGTGGTCGGAAGACCGAGACGGCCGAACCGCCCGAGCACCCCGCCGGTGAGCGCACCGAGGTGGACGGTCAGCCCGGCGTCGGCGACGACGCCTCCGTGCCGCGGGACGCGCCGCGCCGCGGCATCGTCGACGTGGGCCTGCCGGAGGCGCAGGCGCCCGCGCCGGAGACCGAAGTCCCGTCGGTGCCGCCGCCCACCGAGACGCCCGCTTCGCCGCCGGTCACCGAGGCGCCGCAGGTCCCGGCCGCGCGCGAGCCGGTCGCCGTCGAGGAGCCGGAACCGGTCTCGGGGCGGATCGAGCGGCTGCGCGGACGGCTGTCGAAGTCCCGGTCGATGTTCGGGCAGAGCCTGCTGGGTCTGCTCGGCGCGGGTGACCTGGACGAGGATTCGTGGCAGGACGTCGAGGACACGCTGCTGATGGCGGACCTGGGCGCGTCGACGACCACGGAGATCGTCGAGACGTTGCGGTCCGAGCTGACCGCGCGCGCGGTACGCACGTCGGCGGAGGCGCGCACGGTGCTCAAGACCGTGCTGACCGACGCGCTGCACCCGGACTGGGACCGCTCGGTGCGGGCGTTGGCGCACACCGTGGACGGGACGAAACAGCCCGCGGTCGTGCTGGTCGCCGGCGTCAACGGCACCGGCAAGACCACCACGACGGGCAAGCTCGCGCGGGTGCTGGTCGCCCAGGGCAGCGAGGTCCTGCTCGGCGCGGCGGACACCTTCCGTGCCGCGGCGGCCGACCAGCTCCAGACGTGGTCGGAGCGCGTCGGGGCGGAGGTCGTGCGCGGCAGGGAGGGCGCCGATCCGGCGTCGGTCGCGTTCGACTCGGTCAAGCGCGGCGTGGACGCGGGTGTGGACGCGGTCCTGATCGACACGGCGGGCCGCCTGCACACCAAGACGGGCCTGATGGACGAGCTCGGCAAGGTCAAGCGGGTCGTCGAGAAGCAGGCCAAGGTGGATGAGGTGCTGCTCGTGCTCGACGCGACGACCGGGCAGAACGGCCTGATGCAGGCCCGGGTGTTCCGCGAGGTCGTGGACGTCACGGGCATCGTGCTGACCAAGCTCGACGGCACCGCCAAGGGTGGCATCGTGTTCCAGGTGCAGCGGGAACTCGGGGTGCCGGTGAAGCTCGTCGGACTGGGCGAGGGGCCTGACGACCTGGCGCCGTTCGAGCCCTCCGCGTTCGTGGACGCCCTGCTCGGTTGATCTTTTCACCCCGGCGGGTGAGGCAAACCTAAACGCTGTACAAGATCGCTCGAAGTCGCCAGTCTGTGGAGGCGCGCGCCTGGGGAGGTGGCGCGCCTTCTTCATGACTGGGGGTTGAGGGATGACGGGCTTCGGAGCCGTCCCCGATGAGCTGCGCCGGACCGCGAGCGCGATCGGTGACGTGGTGTCGGGTGTCGCGGGTGTGGCGTTCCACGGGCCGAGCGGCGACTACGGGCACGCGGGTGTCCAGGCGGGCTGGACCGAGTTCCTGGGCGAGATGGAGGCGCGGCTGAAGAAGCTGCGGGCCAAGGCGGAGGAACACGGCGAGAACCTGCGGGTGGCCGCGGGCGTCTACCAGGAGTCCGACGGCGAGGCGGGCCGGTCGCTCGGTAGCATCGGCGAACTGATCGGCGAAGCGGGTGACCCGATCGGCGGCACGGTCGGCGGCGGTTTCGCCGGTGGCCGCGCCGGTACGGCCAGGCATGACGGAGGCTTCGCGGGAGTCCAGGCGACCGGCGGCGCTCCGGTCGAATCCGCCGGGTTCATGAGCCCGGAGCGGTCCCGCGAACTGTTCCCCGAGAGCATCGCCGACCGTCTCGACCCCGACGACGAGCGGACCTACTGATGGCCGCCGGACTCGGACAGTCGACCAACCCCAAGGACCTCATTCCCGGCGAGCCGGAGTCGATCGCGAACGACCTCCGCGAGCTGGTCTCCGGCATCGACCAGATCGGCGTCACCGGCGACGGCCTCGGTGCCCTCACGCCGGCGCAGTGGAGCGGCGCGGCGGCCGAGGCATTCCGGGCGGCGTTCGGTGCGGAGCCGCCCCGGTGGCTGGAGACGGCGAACCTCCTCGGCCGCGGCGGCCAGTCGCTCGCCGACTTCGGCGACGCGCTGACCTGGGCGCAGTCCGAGGCGCAGCGCGCCATCGAGATGTACACCGAGGCACAGGCGGCCTCGCGGACCGCGGCAGCGCAGTACGACGAGCAGTCCGCGCTGGCACAGGCCGCGGGTCGGATTCTGGCGCCGTTCCAGGATCCGGGCGCCTCACTCGCGCGGGAAGCCCAGTCGGTGCTCGACTACGCGCGCTCCCACGTCGCCGAGATCGGGGGGCTGGTGGCGGCTGCGTTCGACATGGAGCCCGACGGCGAAGGCGGATTCACCAAAGACCCTCAGCGACAAGAGTCGTGACCCCCGTAAGCCCAAGGAGTTCACGTGGGGCAGCCAGTCCGAGGGCATGCTCGGCGACCGGATCGGCGACACCCTCGAAGCGCTCGGGTTCGATCTGTCGGAACAGACGGTCAGTGCCTCGGCGAGCACCGAACTGTTCGGGGGCAGCCTGGACGGCTCGTTCGAGTCCGGTGTGCTGTCCGGTTCCGGGAAGCTCGAAGGCTCGGTGCTCGGGGCCGGTGTCTCGGCTTCGTCGAGCGTCAACGCGCTCGGCATGACCGGAGCCGCGAGCGCGGAGGCGTACCTGGCGAAGGGGAGCGCGGAGGGTGAGGTCAAGCTCGGTGACCACGCGGGCCTGTCGGGTCGTGGCGAGGCCGAGGTAGGCGCGAGCGCGAACGCCCAGGGCAGCATCGGGCTCACCGGGATGCAGGGCAGCGTGGGTGCCTTCGCCGGCGGCCGCCTCGGCGGCGACGCGTCCCCCGAGGTCGCGGGGCTGAGCGCGGGTGTGCACGGCGAACTCCGGGCGGGCCTCGGTGCCGACGCGAGTGGCCAGTTCGGTATGGGCGACGACGGGAAGTTCCACCTCGATGCCTCGCTCGGCCTCAGTGTCGGGATCGGCGGCGAGATCGGCTTCGACGTCGCGATCGATCCACAGGAGGTCGTGGACACTGTGACCGACGTGGCCGACGACGTCGCCGACATCGCTGCCGACGTCGGCAACAGTGTGGCGGACGCGGCGGACGCGGTCGTGGACTTCCTGTTCTGAAGGAGAATTCGTGGTAGCCGCCCTTCCCGTGCCGATCCAGTTCTCGCTCCCCGAGGGCTGGCAGTCGGTGCCACCGCACGAGGTCAACGCGGACGAGGCCGCGTTCGTCGCGCTGCGGCCGCCCGCGCGCAAGGGGTTCACCCCCAACATCACGATCAGCGGCAGCCTGCACCCCAGCGACGTCGAGCTGACCCAGCTGGCCGACGCCGCGTTCGAGCGGCTGCGCAGGGGAGCGCCCGACGCGCAGCTCGGCCGTCGCAAGGAGGCGGGCTCGGCGACCGGTCCGGGCCTGACCCAGGCCGTGCGCCTGTCGTTGCTGCTGGACGGCGAACCGCGGCAGGTGGTGCAGCTCCAGGTGTTCCTCGGGATCAGGGACACCCGGAACGCGAGCCGGTACGCGGTACTCCAGCTCGTGCTCAGCGCGCTGGCGGAGCAGTTCGACGAGGTGGTCGGGGACTTCCAGAAGTTCCTGTCCACGATCCGGCCGGAGGAGGCCCGATGAGCGAGTTCGCCCAGCAGTTGTTGCGCCGCATCGAGGCGATCGACACGGCCGCTGCCGACAGCCGGCGCCGCGCCGAGGTCTATCAACGGATGAGCGGCGAGCTGAAGGATGTCAGCGCGAAGGCGGTGTCGCCCGACGGGGCGGTCACGGTCGTCGCCGGAGCGGGCGGCGAGGTCAAGACCTTGCTGTTCAGCGACCGGATCCGCGAGGTGACGCCCGCGGCGTTGGCTGCCATGGTCATGCACACCCTCGGTGTCGCCAGGGCGGCCGCGGCCAGGCAACAGGCGGAGGTCGTGCGGCGCGGGCTCGGCGACACCGAGCACCTCGACCGTGTGCTCGACGCGGACGAGAAGACGTTCGGTGACGAGCGGCCCGCTCATCCGGGTCCGGCGCCGGTCCCGGTCCCCCGGCATGAGGAGGAGCCGGCCGGGCCCGCCGACCGGCTGTTCGACGAGCAGCCTCCCGTTCCGCCGGCCCCGGCCCCGGCCCCGGTTCCGATTCCGGTGCCGCCTCGCGCTCCGGTGACGCGTCGTCCGGCGGCCCGGGACGACGAGCCCTTCGAGGAGACGGACCTCTTCGCGGACGGTGGCCGGTGAGCCCGCTCGCGATCGTCGCGATCGCGGTCGGCGGAGCGGTGCTCCTGTTCGCACCGATCATCTGGCTGTCCCTGTGGCTCCGGCGCCGTGAAGCCGCGGTCGCCGAGGTGGCGCTCGGGAGGCTGCGGGAGGAGCTGCCCCGTCGCGGGTGGACCTACACCGAGCAGGACGATTCGTTCGCCGAGCTGTACAACCGTCAGCACGAGGAGTTCTGGAGTCCGCAGCAGAGCCAGTTCTGGCGGCCGAACCAGCCCGAGTGGCAGTCCGGCTACGTTCACCAGGTGCCGGACGCGCTGGAGGTGCCCTTCGTCCGGCCGCCGCGGGCGGACAGCGCGCGGCACGTGGTCGCGGGCACGCACCGCGGCAGGCCGTTCGTCGCGGCGACGTTGCGTGTCCACTACCGCCGTCACCAGTTCACGCAGCTCTGCGTCTGGGTCCGTACGCCCGTGTCACGCCCGCCGGTCTACGTCCGGCCGACCGTGGGCCTGGTCAGCCGGATCAACGCGGCCATCGGGCAGGGCGACTTCCGCACCGGCAATGTCGCCTTCGACGACCGGTTCGACGTCAACGGCCCCGACGAGCGGTTCCTGGCCTTCGCGCTCAGCCCGCCCCTGGCCGACTTCCTGCTGACCGACCAGCGCAAGTCCCGCGGTTTCACGCTGTTCGCGGACCATGCCGACGCCTTCGACACCATCCGCGACCACCGCGACCCCGCCGAGCTGATCCCGGCGCTCGACCTGCGCTGCGACATCCTCGACCGCATCCCGACCGCCGCCTGGGCCTAGGAGAACCACGATGATCCGCACCGCGCTCGTCGCGTGTGTCGCCACGTTCCTGCTCACCGGGTGCTCGGTGCAGGTCGGGACGGTCGGCTCACTGAGCCAGGAGACCGTCGAGCAGGGCATTTCAGACGCCTTGTTGACGGAGATCGGTCACCGGCCGGACGGGGTCGACTGCCCGGATCCACTGGACGCGAAGGCGGGCAAGAGCACGCGGTGCGTGCTGACCGACCAGGGCATGCGCGTCGGTGTCACGGCGACGGTCACCGACGTCCAAGGCGGCACCGCGAACTACCACGTCCAGGTCGACAACGAGCCCTTGCCGTCCAGCGGCTGGTTCGGCTGAGTCAGGCGCTTTCCGCCAGGTGTGTCGACAGCGTCGCTGCGGTGGCCTGGACCAGTGGGGCGATCCGGGAGACCGCGTCCTTCGTCAGACGACCCTCGGGGCCGGACACCGAGACCGCCGCGGGGGCCGGTGTGCCGGTCAGCGGGACGGCGATGCAGCGGACTCCCAGTTCCTGTTCGCTCTCGTCGACCGCGTAGCCCTCGGCCGCGACCTGCGCCAGGTGTGCGAGTAGCGCGTCGGCGTCGGTGAAGGTGTGGGTGGTGAACGCGGGCATGCCCGTCCGCTCCAGCAGCGCGCGCACGTCCTCGGCGGGCAGCTGCGACAGGATCGCCTTCCCGACACCCGTCCCGTGCGGCAGCACCCGGCGGCCGACCTCGGTGAACATCCGCATCGAGTGCTTCGACGGCACCTGCGACACGTAGACCACCTCGTCCCGCTCCAGGACCGCCAGGTTCGCCGTCTCACCGGTCGCCTCGACCAGTTCGGCCAGCAGTGGGCGTGCCCAGGTGCCGAACTGCATGCTCGCGTTCTCGCCCAACCGGATGAGACGCGCGCCCAGGGCATACCTCCGGTTGGTGTTCTGCCGGACGTAACCGAGCTGCACGAGCGTGCGGATCAGCCGGTGGATCGTGGGCATCGGCAGCCCCGACGTGGCCGCCAGCTCCGACAGGCTCGCCTCGCCCCCGGTGTCGGCCAGCCGTTCGAGCAGCTCGAAGGCACGCCGCAGTGACTGGACCCCGCCGTCGCGTCCCACCTTCTCCTCGGCCACCGCGTCTCCTCACATTGAGCTTCCGCTATGCAGAAACTATAGTCCGAGATGTAAAAAACCGAACCGCAAGTTCTTACTGGGAGTGTTCCGCATGGCTGACGTCCAGGTGCTCGGCGGCTCCGTCGAGCGAGGCGACGAGATCCTGACCCCGGAGGCGCTGGACTTCCTCGCCGGGCTGCACCAGAACTTCGCGGCCCGCCGTGACGAGCTGCTCGCAGCACGCGCGAAGCGGCGTGAGGAGGCCAAGCGCACCGGCCGACTGGACTTCCTCCCCGAGACCAGGGAGATCCGCGAGGGCGACTGGCAGGTCGCCGAGGCGCCGCCCGCCCTGCGTGACCGCCGCGTCGAGATCACCGGCCCGACCGAGCGCAAGATGACGATCAACGCCCTCAACTCGGGCGCCAAGGTGTGGCTGGCCGACTTCGAGGACGCCAACACCCCGCACTGGGGCAACGTCGTCGGCGGCCAGGTCAATCTGCACGACGCGATCCGCGGCACCATCGAGCTGGACTCGAACGGCAAGCACTACGCCCTCAAGGAGGGCATCGAGCACGCCACCATCGTCGTGCGGCCCCGCGGCTGGCACCTCGACGAGCACAACCTGACCTTCGACGGCCGCAAGGGCGTCGGCGCGCTGGTCGACTTCGGGCTGTACTTCTTCCACAACGTCCGCGCGCTGCTTGCGGGCGACAAGGGGCCCTACTTCTACCTGCCGAAGATGGAGAGCCACCTCGAAGCGCGGCTGTGGAACGACGTGTTCAGCCACGCTGAGAAGGAGCTGGGCATCGAGCACGGCACCGTGCGCGCCACCGTCCTGATCGAGACCATCCCGGCCGCGTTCGAGATGGAGGAGATCCTCTACGAGCTGCGCGAGCACGCCTCGGGTCTCAACGCGGGGCGCTGGGACTACCTGTTCAGCGTCATCAAGTACTTCCGCGACGCGGGCGAGAAGTTCGTGCTGCCCGACCGCAACAGCGTCACCATGACCGCGCCGTTCATGCGCGCCTACACCGAACTGCTGGTGCGCACCTGCCACAAGCGCGGCGCGTTCGCGATCGGCGGCATGGCCGCGTTCATCCCGAGCAAGGACCCCGAGGTCAACGAGAACGCCTCGAAGAAGGTCCACGCCGACAAGGCGCGCGAGGCGAACGACGGGTTCGACGGTTCGTGGGTCGCGCACCCGGGCATGGTCGGGCTGTGCAAGGAGGAGTTCGACAAGGTCCTCGGCGACAAGCCGAACCAGCTCGACCGGCTGCGTGAGGACGTGTCGGTGACCGCCGACCAGCTGCTCGACGTCGCGGCCACCGAGGGTGGCGCCACCGAGGCCGGCCTGCGTGCCGCGGTCGACGTCGGCGTGCGCTACATCGCGTCCTGGCTGGGCGGCAACGGCGCGGCGGGCATCCACAACTTGATGGAGGACGCCGCGACCGCGGAGATCTCGCGATCGCAGATCTGGCAGTGGGTGCAGAACGGCACACAGCTCGACAACGGCCAGAAGGTCACGCGTGAGCTGGTCCGGTCGGTGCTGGACGAGGTGCGCAAGGAGCTCGACGGCGAGGTTCCCGCCGACCTGCTGAACCCGGCCGTCGAGGTGTTCGAGGAGGTCGCGCTCGCCGACGAGTTCGTCGACTTCCTCACGCTGCCCGCGTACGAGCGGATCAAGTAGCCGTGGACGGCAGGCTCACCGGGGACGTCTACGCGGGCATCGACGCCCGGCTGTCCGAAGTGGACGCGCGCGTCGAGTCCCGCTACCCCGGTGAGCCCGCCGGTCGGCAGCCGGTGCACACGGTCTACGTGCCGGCGCACCGGTATGTTCCCGGCCTGGTCGCGCGCTGGGGCGAGCAGGCGCGGGCGGTGTTCGACTCGGACGGCGCGGCGCTGGGGCTCGATCCGGCGGTCGCGGAACGGGTGCGGCGCAAGCTGGTCACCGAGCCGGTCGAGGACCTGCGCATCGACTTCGAGGACGGCTACGGGAGCCCCGGCGACTCCGCGGAGGACGACGCGGCGTTGGCTTGCGGGCGAGTGCTGGCCGAAAACCCGGCGACGCCGTTCTCCGGTATCCGGTTCAAGAGCTTCGAGCGCGCGACCCGGCGGCGCGGCATCCGGACCCTGGACCTGTTCCTGTCCGGCCTGCTGGAGCACGGGAAGCTGCCCGCCGGGTTCGTCGTCACGCTGCCGAAGGTGACGGCGGTGGAGCAGGTCGGCGCGGCCGCCGAGGTGCTGGGGCACCTGGAGACGGCGTACTCGCTGCCCGCCCGAACGCTGCGGTTCGAGGTGCAGATCGAAACCTCGCAGTCCATCGTGGACGGTGACGGCCGGATCGCGGTGGCCCGGATCGTGCAGGCCGCCGAAGGGCGCTGCAGCGGGCTGCACTACGGCACCTACGACTACAGCGCCGGTCTCGGCATCGCCGCGGGGTACCAGAGCATGGAGCACCCGGCGGCCGATTTCGCGAAGTCGTTCATGCAGGTCAGCGCGGCGGGAACGGGCGTGCGGCTCTCCGACGGCTCGACGAACAGGCTTCCGGTGGCTCAGGCGCTGGTCCCGGCGTGGCGCGAGCATCTGCGCCTCGTCCGGCGGTCCCTGGAGCGCGGCTTCTACCAGGGCTGGGACCTGCACCCGCACCAGTTGCCCACCCGCTTCGCCGCGACGTACGGCTTCTTCCGCGACGGACTGGCGGCGGCCGCCGGCCGGCTCCGGGACTACGCGGCGCGGGTGGACAGCGGAGTGCTCGACGAGCCCGCGACCGCGCGGGCGTTGGCGGGTTTCCTGTTGCGCGGCCTGGACTGCGGCGCCGTCGCCGGGGACGAGCTCACCGGCCTGACCCGCACGCAGTTGGAGTCCTACACCCGCTTCCGCGGCTGAGTGCCGGGCAACGCCGTTTCGGTGCGCAGAGCCCGCAGCGTGTCGAGTTCGCGGTCGATGTCGCGTCGCTTGGTCTCCAGGCGTTCGACCTCCTGGGCGAGCAACTGCTCGAGGGCGCCGGTGCGCTCCTCGGGCGGTGCCTCCAGGCAGGGGAGCAGCTCGTTGATGGTGGTGCTGCTCAGTCCCGCGGCGAACAGGTGCTGGATCAGGACGACCCGTTCGACCATGGAACCGTCGAAGTCACGCCACCCGCCGGGCGTGCGCCTGGAGCGGATGAGCCCCTGCTCCTCGTAGTACCGCAGGGACCGCGTGCTGACGCCGCCGGCGTCCGCGAGTTCACCGATGCGCATGAGACCTCCTCCGCCGGGTCCATTCTTGCAGTTGACACCGGTGTGAAGTTTCACCATCAAGGGGTCGCGCCCACCAGGGGTGCCCCGACCTGAGGAACCCGTCATGCACTGGCTCTACCTCGGCATCGCCGTGGTCTTCGAGATCACCGTCGCCGTCTCCGCGGGCAAGGCCCAGGGCTTCACCCGGCCCGGCTGGACCGCCGCCACGCTCGTCAGCGGCGGAATCGCCACCTACCTCCTCAGCCTGGCGCTGCTGACCTTCGACGTCGGCGTCGGTTACGCGATCTGGACCTCCGTGGCCGGCGTCGGGATCGTCGTCCTCGGCGCCGTCCTCTTCGGCCAGCGGCTCGACTGGCGCAAGCTCCTCGGCATCGTCGCCGTCATCGCCGGGGTCGCCGGTCTCCAGCTCACCGGAGCGGCGTGATGGCCGCCGCGAACACCACCGCCCGGGCCTGGCTCGTGCTCCTCCTCGCCGGAGTCTTCGAGGTCGGCTACGCCCTTTCCGTGGGAGGCAGCCAGGGCTTCACGGTGCTCTCCTGGTCGCTCGTCGCGGGCGTCTTCTTTCTCCTGACACTGTTCGCCCTGAGCCTCGCCCTGCGCACCATCGACGTCGGTATCGCCTATGCGGTGTGGGCCGGGATCGGCGCCGTCGGAGCCGCACTGCTCGGCCCGCTCTTCTTCGCCGAGACCCTCACCCCGGCCAAGGCCTTCTGGCTGGCCGTGATCATCGGCGGTGTCGTGTGGCTCAAGCTCGCCGACCGCCCGGCCCCGGTCAGGCGAGGAAGTCCGCCAGGACAGCGGTGAGCTTCGCGGGAGCGTCTTCCTGCAGCAGGTGCCCGGCGCCGGGGAACCGCTGCAGGGAGGCGCCCGGGATGCGGGTCGCCAGTGCCTCGCCGCGCTCGACCGGCAGCCACGAGTCCGCCTCGCCCCAGCACACCCGCACCGGCAGGTCCATCGAACCCAGCAGCGGCTCGATCTCGTCGGTGTAGCGCTCGTCGGCCTGGGCGATCTGCCGGTAGAACGCCGCCTGGCCGGTCTCGCCGAGCCACGGCGCCACCAGCGCGTCCAGCACGTCCGCGCGCAGACCGCATCCCGAAGCGGTGCCGACGTACTCGCGTACCAGCGCCGCGTGCAGGTGGGGCGGCAACTGCTCGAACACCGCCGCGTTCTCGCGCACGAGGCGGAAGAACGGCGAACCCCACGGGGCGACCGCGACGGCGTCCACGAGGGCGAGCCGCCGGTACCGGGCGCCGTGCAGCAGGTGTGCCCGCAACGCGACCGCGCCGCCGAAGTCGTGCGCGACCACCGACGGCGACTCCAAGCCCCAGTGCTCCAGCAGCGCAGCGAAGACCGCGCCCTGCGCCCCCAGTGACACGTCCTGCCCGTTGCGCATCTCGGATCGCCCGTACCCCGGCATGTCCCACACGAACACCTCGTGCCGCCCGGCCAGCGCGGCCGCGATGTCGCGCCACACGAACGACGAAAACGGCGTGCCGTGCAGCAGGACCACGGGCGAACCCGAGCCGGTCCGCGACCAGCGCACGGTTCCGCTCGACGTCTCGAACTCCTCCATGCCGGAGACGTTACCATCTAACCCAGTTAGACGGTAACCAGCAGGGCGAGGTACACGTCGACCTGCGTGACGAAGTCGTTCAGGTCCACGCCCAGCAGCTCCGAAGCCCGCGCGATCCGGTACCGCAACGTGTTGACGTGGACGTGCAGTGCCCGCGCCGCGACCGTCGGCGAGCTGGAGCACTCGAGGTACACCCGCACGGTGTGCACGAGGTCCGTGCCCTGCGCGGCGTCGTAGGCGAGCAGCGGCCCCAGCACTCGCGCGCGCACCGTCCGCCGCAGCTCGTCGGGGGCGCCGGCGGCGAGGAGCTGGTGCACGGCGATGTCCTCGCCCGCCACCAGTTCGATCCGCCCGCCGCGCCGCCCGGCCAGCTCCACCGCGTGCCGGGCCTCCTGTGCCGCGCCACGCAGACCGTCCACCGACGCCGGTCCGCCCGAACCCAGGTGGAACCGTGACAGTGAGATCAGCCGGTCCGCCTGTGCCAGTGCATCGGCCGCCGCGCCCATCCAGTTCCCCGGCTCCACCACCAGCGCGTACGCGTCCTCCCCGACGGCACCGACCACCGGACGTGCTTCGGCGACCAGTTCGGCCAGCACGTCGGCCGCCAGCGCCGCCCCGTCGTCGGGCGCGCGGGCCAGCAGCACGTGGATCTCGGCGTCCTCGGGCAGACCGGACGCGGCGAACGCCTCCGCGACCGGGCCGCCTTCGGCCACCGCGTGCAGCAACGGTTCCGCGGAACGGCCCGACATCCGCCGCACCTGGTCCAGTCGTGCGCGGGCGAGACGCACCAGTTCGGCGAGTTCGCCCGCCAGCGCGCCCGGTTCGGGATGCCCGACGGCCAGCAGCCACGGCACCGCGAAGCTTCCGCCCACCGGCAGCACCGCGCACCCGTCGTGCACGGAAACTTCCTGTCCCGGCACGAAGTTCGCCACCAGATCGCCGCCCGGTGGTTCCGCTGTCCCGGCGACCAGCCGTCCCGTTCCGGACAGCACCCAGCACGGCGCACCCAGTTCGATCGCGCCCTGCCGCAGCAGCGCGGGCAGCGAGACGTCCTCGGTGGCGGCCGACAGCAAGCGCTTGCGGGCACCACCCGGCTCCCGTCCGCGCGCCGCGGCCAGCTCCAGCACCACGCGCTCGGTGATCACCGCGAACGACAGGTCGGGCGGCACCTCCAGCAGCGGGATGCGGTGCTGCGCGCACGCGTGCACCACGTCCTGCGGGATACCGCCGGTGTCCGCACCGGACGCGGCGAGCGCGGCGACCCCTGCCCGCGCCAGCGCGGCGACGAACGGTCCGGCGTCGCCCGGTCCGCGCCACCACAGCAGTCCGCTCAGCACGACCTCGCCCGCCGAGACGTAGCGGCTCGGGTCGGGCAGTTCGGTCACGTAGATCCGGGAGACCTCGCGGCCGAGCGCCCCGGCACCGGTGCGCAGCCGCATCCGCAGTTCCGGGATCTCCAGCAGAGTTTTCACGGTCGTCATCGCTGTTGTAGGAAAGCACAACCGGAGCGCGCCAGGGGGCTGCCGGTTCGTACTGAGCCGCCGTTGCCGATCCCGGTGCGCCGGGCGTCTACTGCTGGGATGGAATTCCTGCGACCGGCGACCCTCGCCGAGGCGCTCGCCGCGAAGGCCGGGCGTCCGGACGCCGTGCCCTTGGCCGGTGGCACGGATGTCATGGTCGAGCTGAACTTCGATCACCGCCGTCCGGGCGCGCTGCTCGATCTGACGCGCATTTCGGAGCTGCGCGAGTGGACCACCGACGGGCCGTCGATCCGGCTCGGCGCGGGTGTTCCCTACACCCGGCTGATCACCGAGCTGGGTGACAGGCTGCCCGCGCTCGCGATGGCGTCACGGACCGTCGGGTCGCCGCAGATCCGCAACCGCGGGACGGTCGGCGGGAACCTGGGCGCGGCTTCGCCCGCCGGGGACACGCATCCGGTGCTGTTGGCCACCGGCGCGCGCGTCGAGGCCGCCTCGGTGCGTGGCACGCGGATGATCGACGCGGGCGAGTTCTACGTCGGCGTCAAGAAGCACAGCCTGGAACCGGATGAGCTGATCGTCGCGGTGCACCTGCCGGTCGCCACCGCGCCGCAGCAGTTCGCGAAGGTCGGCACGCGCAACGCGATGGTCATCGCGGTCTGCTCGTTCGCCGTCGTGCTCGATCCGGAGAACCGGCGGGCCGGTGCGGCGATCGGCTCCGCGGCGCCCACCCCACGGCATGCGACCGACGCCGAAGAGTTCCTGGCAGGCGAGCTGCCGTGGGACGCGCCGGTGCCGTTGCGGGACTCGGTGAAACGGCGTTTCGGCGAACTCGTCGCTTCCGCGGCGGCGCCGATCGACGACGTGCGCGGCACCGCGGAGTACCGCGAGCACGCGCTGGCGGTGCTCGCCCGCCGCACGCTCGGCTGGGCCTGGCAGGACTACCTCGGAAGTGAGCGGACATGCGCGTGAACGTGACGGTCAACGGCGAGGCCCGCGAGGCCGACGACGTGTGGGAGGGCGAGAGCCTGCTCTACCTGCTGCGGGAACGGCTCGGTCTGCCCGGATCGAAGAACGCCTGTGAGCAGGGCGAATGCGGGTCCTGCACGGTCTACCTCGACGGCACGCCGGTGTGCGCCTGCCTGGTCGCGGCCGGTCAGGTGGAGGGCCGGGAGGTTCGCACGGTGGAGGGGCTGGCGCGGGGAGACCGGCTCGATCCGGTGCAGCAGTCCTTTGTGGACGCAGGTGCGGTGCAATGCGGCTTCTGCACGCCCGGTCTGGTGGTCGCCGCGCACGATCTGCTCGCCCGGGTGCCGGAACCCAGCGACGAGGAGATCCGCGAGGCGCTGGCCGGGAACCTGTGCCGCTGCACCGGGTACGAGAAGATCCTCGACGCGGTGCGGGCGGTGGCACGATGACGCTGATCCTGGAGAACGCCGCGGTCGCGACCGTCGACGCCGAGGGCACCGAGTACCGCAACGGGCACGTCGTGATCGACGGCGACACCATCACCGCGGTCGGCAACGGCCCGGCGATCGTGCCGGGCGAGCGCGTCGACCTGAGCGGTTGCCTGGTCACGCCGGGGCTGGTCAACACCCATCACCACCTCTACCAGTGGGCCACTCGCGGCCTCGCGCCCGACGCCACGCTGTTCGAGTGGCTGGTCCACCTGTACCCGGTCTGGGGGCGGCTCGACGCGGACATCACGCACGCCGCCGCCACCGCGGGCATGGCGCACCTGGCGATGACCGGCTGCACGACGGTCGCCGACCACCACTACGTCTTCCCACGCGACGCGGGCGACCAGATCGCGGCGCTGGTCGAGGCGGCAGGCCGGATCGGAATCCGAGCGCATCTCGTCCGCGGCTCGATGGACCGCGGCGAGTCCGACGGCGGCCTGCCCCCGGACAACCTGGTGGAAACCACCGAGGACGCGTTGCTGGGCACCGAAGCGGCCATCGACGCCCACCACGACGCCTCGCCCGGCGCGCGCATCCGGATCGCCGCCGGACCGTGCTCACCCTTCACGGTGAGCGAGGAGCTGATGCGCCAGGCCGCGGAACTGGCCCGGCGCAAGGGGGTCCGGCTGCACACCCACCTCGCCGAGACGCTGGACGAGGAGAAGCAGTGCCTCGCCGAGAACGGGTGCACCCCCGCCGAGTATGCGGATCAGCTGGGCTGGCTCGGCGAGGACGTGTGGTTCGCCCACACCGTGCACCTGGAGAAGGCCGCGATCCGGCGGATGGGCGCGACCCGCACCGGCTCCGCGCACTGCCCGACGTCGAACGGGCGGCTGGGCACCGGGATCGCCCCGGTCCGGGACCTGCTCGACGCGGGCGCGCCGGTCGGACTGGGCGTCGACGGCGCGGCGTCCAACGAGTCCGCCGGGCTCGGCGAGGAGCTGCACCAGGCGTTGCTGCAGGCGCGGCAGCGCGGCGGTCCGACCGCGCTGACCGTCCGGGAAGCGTTGTGGATGGGCACGATGGGCGGCGCGCGGTGCCTCGGACGGGACGGTGAACTGGGTTCGATCGAGCGCGGCAAGCTCGCCGACCTCGCGGTGTGGGACCTGAACGGCCTGCGGTACGCCGGTATCGAGGATCCGGTGGCCGCGCTCGTGCTCGGCGCGACGCCGTCGCTGAGGCTGCTCCTCTCCGGTGGCCGCACGGTCGTCGCCGACGGGGAGTTGCGCACCGACGACGAGCCGGCGATCGCGCGTGATCTGGCCGCGGCGAGCAGGAGGTTGCGATGACGACGTCGGTCGAGCGCACCACCACGGCGGGCGGGATCGGCGCCAGCCCGCGCCGCCCGGACGGGATCGTGAAGGTACGCGGCGAGTTCGCGTACTCCTCCGACCTGTGGCACGAGGACATGGTGTGGGGCGTGACGCTGCGCAGCCCGCATCCGCACGCGCGCATCACCGGCATCGACCTGACCGAGGCGCTGCGGGTGCCCGGCGTCGAGGCCGTGCTGACCCACGAGGACGTGCCGGGGGTGAACCGGTACGGGCTGGAGCACCCGGACCAGCCCGTCCTGGCCGTCGACGTGGTGCGATACCAGGGCGAACCGGTCGCGCTCGTGGCGGCCGATCACCCGGAGACCGCGCGCCGGGCGATGAAACGCATCCGCGTCGACTACGAGGTGCTGGAACCCGTCACCGACGCCGAAGCAGCCGTGCGCGGGGACGGGCCGTTGGTCCACCCGAACGGCAACGTCGTCCGGCATGTGCCGGTGCGACGAGGTGACCACTCGCGCGGCGCCGAGGTGGTGGTCTCGGGCGTCTACGAAGTGGGGATGCAGGATCAGGCCTTCCTCGGTCCCGAGTCCGGGCTCGCTGTTCCGGCCGGGGACGGTGGCGTCGACCTGTACGTCGCGACGCAGTGGCTGCACGTCGACCAGCGGCAGATCGTGGCCGCGCTAGGGCTCCCCGAGGACAGGGTGCGGCTCACGCTCGGCGGGGTCGGCGGCGCGTTCGGCGGGCGTGAGGACCTGTCCATCCAGGTGCACGCGTGCCTGCTCGCGCTGCGCACCGGCAAACCGGTGAAGATGGTCTACAACCGCGAGGAATCGTTCTACGGTCACGTGCACCGGCACCCGGCGAAGATGTACTACGAGCACGGCGCCGACCGCGACGGGAAACTCGTCTACGTCAAGGCGAAGCTCTACCTCGACGGCGGTGCGTACGCGTCGTCGACGGGCGCGGTCGTCGCGAACGCCGCGACGCTGGGTGTGGGCCCGTACGACGTCGACAACGTCGAGGTCGACTGCTGGGGCGCGTACACGAACAACCCGCCCTGCGGCGCGATGCGCGGGTTCGGCGCGGTGCAGGCCGCGTTCGCCTATGAGTCCCAACTGGACAAGCTCGCCGCGGCGTGCGGTCTGGACCCGGTGGAGGTGCGGGTCCGCAACGCGATGAGCGAGGGATCGCGCATGCCGACCGGGCAGATCGTCGACTCGGCCGCACCGGTCGCGGAGCTGCTCCACAGGCTGGCCGCGAAACCGCTGCCGCCGCAGCCGTCCGGCGAACGCGATCTGCGGACGCTGCCGGGCGGCGTTTCGAACACGACCCACGGCGAGGGCGTGGTGCGCGGGGTCGGTTACGCCGTCGGGATCAAGAACATCTGCTTCTCCGAGGGCTTCGACGACTACTCGACCGCGCGCGTGCAGCTGCGGGTGGCCGGGGACGAGGCGGCGGCGACGGTCCGGACCGCGGCGTGCGAGGTCGGGCAGGGCCTGGTGACGGTGCTGCAGCAGATCGTGCGGACCGAGCTGGGTGTGGAGCAGGTCGCGATCCTGCCGATGGACACCTCGATCGGCAACGCGGGTTCGACCTCGGCGTCCCGCCAGACGTACGTGACCGGGGGAGCGGTGCGCGCGGCATGCCTGGCGGTGCGGGCGGCGCTGGTCGAGCGGGTGGGTTCGCCCGATCTGGAACTGACCGGCGGCAAGCTGGTGTCCCGCCGCGACGGTGTGCTCGCCGACCTGGTGGACGTGCTCGGCGACGACGTGCTCGACGAGACGGTCGAGTGGCGGCACCGGCCGACCGACGTGCTCGATCCGGAGACCGGCGCCGGGAACGCCCACGTGCAGTACGGTTTCGCGGCGCACCGGGCGGTCGTGGACGTGGACACCGAGCTGGGCCTGGTGAAGGTGGTCGCGCTGGACTGCGCCCAGGACGTGGGGCGGGCGCTGAACCCGCAGGCCGTGCTGGGCCAGATCCACGGCGGATCGGCGCAGGGGCTCGGCCTGGCGGTAATGGAGGAGATCCAGACGCACGAGGGGAAGATCCGGAACCCGTCGTTCACCGACTACCTGATCCCGACGGTGCTCGACATGCCCCCGATGGACGTCGACGTGCTGGAACTGGCCGACCCCCACGCCCCCTACGGCCTGCGCGGCGTCGGCGAGCCCCCGACGATTTCCTCCACACCGGCGATCGTGGCCGCGATCCGCGCGGCGACGGGGAAGGAACTGCCGCGCGTGCCGGTGCGGCCGGAGCACATCGTCAGCTGAGCTCGCCGGGTGCGCGGTGCCGGCCGAACATGACGAACACCCCGCCCTTGTCGTCGTAGGTGTTGGGCACCAGCCGCGGTTCCGTGTGCAGGGAATCGAGGAGGTCCTCGTTGAACAGCACGGTTTCGAGCAGCATCCGGTCCCGCGCGTGTGCCTCGTCGCCGAACCACAGACCGATGATCTCGCCACCGGATGTCCGCACCCTGGCGAAGTTCCCGCCGTCACCCCTCGGTGGAGCGGCTCCGGCGTGCTGTCCGCTGACCAGGTCGTCCTCGCCGAGGGGCGGTGAGATCAGCACGCAGCCGTCGTTGGCCGCGCTCGCGACCCGTGCCGTTCCGTCCGGGAGGGCGATGCCCACGAGCGCGTTGATCGTCGCGCCGCCCATCTCCGGATCGCCGAACGCGGGCCCGTGCCGGTTGACCGGAGCGGTGAGCGCGTCCGGCCGCAGCGGATCCCACAGTTGCACGCCGCAGTCGTGGTGCTCCCGGAAGGCCGCGGCGACGACCTGGCGCGAACCCAGCGACACCGGCGCGAGCTTCTTGAACGGCGCGTTCAGCTCACCCCGGGCGGTGCGCCCGCCGGTCCGCAGGTCCCACACCTCGATCCCGCGCCGCGCCGTCACGGCGAGCTGGGAGCCGAAGGTCGTCAGCACGTTGCGTTCGAGTTCGCCGAACGGGGCGGACCGCTGCCGCCATGACGGCCCCTGCTGTTCCCACAGCTCGGTGGTGGCGAAGTACCGCATGGCGATGAACCCGGCCGTGTCGCCGAAGCGAACTCCGGCCAGCTCGTGGACCTGATCGGCGTCGGGGCCGCGCGGCTGCGGAGGATGGTCCGACGCGAACACCTGCCGACCGGTCGCCGGGTCGACCACCCGCACCGCGTCGGCGTCCGCGATCACGATCAGCCGCGGCTCCGCGGGAACGACCGCGAGCGCCGACGTCCGGTTCCCCGTGAGCGACCGTGGTCGGTACCCCGCCTCGCCCATCCGGCGCGGATCCCAGAGCGTGACGCCGTCCGCACCACAACACGCCAGCGCCCAGTCGCCGTCGCCGAGCTCGACCGCGGCGAGGCCACGGACCCCGCTGCTGTCGGCCGTGACGGGACCGGCGAGCTGTTCGCCGGTCCCGGGGTCCCACAGCAGCACCGCGCCCTCGGCGTCGCCGCTGGCCAGCAGCACCCCGTCGGCGGTCGGCACGGTTGTCAGGCAGTGCACGCTCGCGTCGTGTCCGCACAGCTCGAAGCCGCTGTCCGGTGAGGTGCGGCGCCGGCGGAACGGGTTGCGCATGCCTGCTTCCTACCAGTCACCGTCCGGAACCGGAAGCGGCTGCCAGTTCGCGGGCCATCGCGACGGCGGCCTCGCCCGCGACGGCCAGTGGTTCGACGTCCCGCAGCGACCGGCTCAGCACGAAAGCCCCCTCCAGGCTCGTGATCACCGCGATCGTCAACCGGCGGGACGCGTCCTCCGTCAGGCCGAACCGGGTGAAGGCCGCGGTCCCGGTCGAGATCCACGCCCCGAAGACGTCGGCCGTCGCGCGGCGCAGGGTGTCGTTGGTGCTGGCCACCTCCAGCGCCACGGTCGCGATCGGGCAGGCGTCCGCGTAGTCCGTCTCCCGCAGTGTCACCGCCGCCGCGGCGAACGCCTGTTCCAGACCGGTCACCAGGTCCGGCGCCGGCGCGATCAGCAGGTCGAACAGCTTCGCGTACTCCATGCCCGAGGTGCGGATGACCTCCTCGGCCAGCTGTTCCTTGCCGCCGGGGAAGAAGTGGTAGAGCGAGCCGAACGGCGCGCTCGCCTCGCTGACGATCTGCTTGAGCCCGGTGCCGGTGTAGCCGTTGCGCCGGAACAGCTCCGCGCTGGCCGCCAGGATGCGTTCCTTGGTGTTGCCCACGGACCCGATCCTAGCTACTCTGCCGCTAGAGCGATCTATCAAATTGGGGGCGTGACCATGCCCGAGATCGAACTGTCCGCGGGCCCGATCGAGTACACCGACACCGGCGGCGACGGACCGGTGATCGTGTTCCTGCACGGCCTGACCATCGACAACACGGTGTGGCGCAAGGTCGTTCCCGGCCTCGGCGGCTACCGCTGCGTCCTGCCGAACTGGCCGCTCGGCGCACACAAGAAACCGATGAAACCGGACGCGGACCTGTCGCTGCGCGGGCAGGTCCGGTTGCTGGCCGAGTTCCTGGAGAGGCTCGACCTGCACGAGGTGACCCTGGTGCTCAACGACTGGGGCGGCGCGCAATTCCTGATCTCCGAGGGGTCGGCCGATCGGGTCGCGCGCCTGGTCCTCGTGGCGTGCGAGGCGTTCGACAACTTCCCGCCGGGGCTGTCCGGGCGCATGCTCGTCCGGGTCGGCCGGATTCCCGGCGCGTTCAGGGTGATGCTGCACCTGCTGAAGTTCCGGTTCGTGCAGCGCGCGCCCGGTTCGTGGGGGTGGATGAGCCGGACACCGGTGCCGCCCGAGGTGATGGACGGCTGGTTCGGCCCGGCCCGCGAGAACCCGGAAATCCTGCGCGACACGTTGAAGTACGGCCTCGCGACGCCCCCGAAGCAGACGCTGCTGGAGTGGACCGGCAAGCTCCGCGCGTTCACCGGGCCGGTGCTCGTGGTGTGGGCGAAGCAGGACAAGCTCATGCCCCGCGAGCACGGGCGGCGGCTGGCGGACCTGTTCCCGGACGGCAGGCTCGTCGAGGTCGACGACAGCTACACGCTGGTGCCCGAGGACCAGCCGGAGCTGCTCACGACCCTGTTGCGGGAGTTCGTTCCCGCCGCGAGCCGAAAACCAGGTTGAGCACCACGGCCACCACGCAGCCGGCGCTGATGCCGGAGTCGAGCACCGTCTGCACGGCCGACGGGAAGTGCGCGTAGAACTCCGGCGCGGCGATCGGGATGATGCCCACGCCGAGCGCGGCCGCCACGATCGTCACGTTCGCCGGCCGGTCGAACGCGGCTGTGGACAGGGTCCGGATGCCGCTGACCGCGACGCTGCCGAACAGCACCAGCCCGGCCCCGCCGAGCACCGGTTGCGGCACCAGCGCGACCACGCCACCGGCGACCGGGAACAGGCCGAGCAGCACCAGGACCGCTCCGCACGCGGCTACCACGTACCGGCTGAACATGCGGGTCAGCGCGACCAGCCCGACGTTCTGCGCGAACGCGGTGCAGGCGAACCCGCCGAAGACCGTGGACACCGCGGTGGCGACACCGTCCGCGCGCAGACCGTCGGCGAGCGTGCGTTGGGTGGTCGGGCGCCCGACGACCTCGCCGAGCGCCAGCATGTCCGCCGTGCTCTCGGCCATGATCACGAGCATCACGATCGCGATGGAGATGATGGCGGCGATGTCGAAGGCCGGGGTGCCGAAGTGGAACGGGCTCGCGACGCCGAACGCGGGCGCCTCACGGAAGGTCGACGTGTCGACCTCGCCCAGCGGCCACGCGACGAGCGTGCCGGCGACCAGCCCGAGCAGTAGCGCGATCCGGCTCCAGAAACCGGGCAGGAACCGGTTGAACGCGAGCACCGCCAGCAGCGTGAGCGCGGCGAGCAGGATGCCGTGCCCGTCCGCGGAGTCCTGCTGGTTCGAGATCCACTGGATCGCCACCGGCAGCAGCGAAATCCCGATGAGGGTGATCACCGTGCCGGTCACCAGCGGCGGGAAGAACCGGGTGAGGCGCGAGAAGAACGGTGCGGCGAGGACGATCAGGGCGGCACCGATGAGGGTCGCGCCGTAGACGACGCCGAGCGCGTTCTGGGACCCGTGCTGCGACACGATTGCCATCACCGGGGCGACATTGGCGAACGTGACGCCGTTGACCAGTGGCAGCCGCGCCCCGAACCGCCACACGCCGAGGGTTTGCAGCAGCGTCGCCAGGCCCGCGGTGAACAGGCTGGCGCTGATCAGCAGGCTCAGCTGACCGCCGGTGAGCCCGACCGCCGCCCCGATGATCAACGGCGGCGCGACGACGCCCGCGTACATCGCGGCGACATGCTGCACGCCGCCGACGATCAGTTGGAGTGCTGGGGGTCTGCGGTCGACGGGATGAACTTCGGACGCTGGGGCGGCGGTCGTGGTCACGCGGTTCTCCCAACTGCGTGGGGGTTACTGCCATGCGGAGCCGCAGTCCTCGGCTTCCTCGCGGAGGACGGTGCCTTCGATGAGGCCGTAGGGACGGTCGGCGGCGTGGAAGACCTCATTGTCGTTGGTGAGCCCGAACGGGCTGAGGTCGACCACGAAGTGGTGCTTGTTCGGCATCGACAGCCGGATCTCGGCCACTTCGGTGCGTTCTTCGAGGACCGCCGCGCCCATCGCGTACAGCGTCTGCTGCAGCGACAGGCTGTGTTTGGTCGCGAAAGTCTCCAGCAGGATCCGCCGGATCTCGGCGAAACTCGTGCGCCAGTCGATGTCCGCGCCCTGGTACCGCCACCGCGCGGTGACCGCGGTGGCCAGGATGCGGTCGTCGGTTTCGGCCAGTGTCGTGTACTCGTCGCGTGGGAAGCCGTGGAACTCCGAGCCCGCGGACTTGAGCACCACCAGGTCACGCAGGCCGGACACGACCCAGCTGCGGTCGCCGTCGATGGTCACCACCGTCGTGCGTTTTTCCTCGCCGCCGCGGGAGAAGGCGTGGTCGTGCGGGTGGCCGTCGACCGGGATGCGGTCCCAGCCGTGTTCGTCGATCGTGACGCGGGCGCCGGTGATCTGCCGGAACGAGCTGACGAAGTGGCGTCCCAGGCGCAGCGCGAAGTCCTCGATCTCGCCGACCGGGCTTTGCTTGGCGAAGGCGTAGACGGTGTTCTTCTGCGTGTCGGTGGCGACCACGTCGGAGTTGTCGCCGGTCAGGTGCGTGGCGGCGAGATCGCCGCGCAGCGCGGTCGACACCGTGAGGTCCTTGAGGTGGTGCGTTTCGCCGGTGCGGGTCACCGTGACCAGACGGACCTCGGCCTTGCCGTACTGGTTGGGGCCCAGCGTGATCGCCATGGTCAGCTCCCTCGGTAGGTCGAGTAGGAGAACGGGCTCAGCAGCACCGGCACGTGGTGGTGCCGGGCGCCGTCGACGACGCGGAAGGACACCGTGACCTCCGGGAAGAACGCGTCCGGGCCGAGGTAGGCGCCGGTGTCGAACACCAGCCGGTAGACGCCGGGCTCCAGCGCGTCGGGGCCGAGATCACGGATGCGGCCGTCGTCGTCGGTGTGGCCCCGCGCGATCTCCACGCCGCCGGACTCCAGCCGCACCGCGATGCCCGCGGCCGGTTTGCCCGCGGCGGTGTCCAGAACGTGAGTGGTCACCAGGCTCACGCCGTCACCGCCTTGCCCAGCCGCAGCACGGCGATCTTCACCAGTTCCCGCCCGGCGACGGCCAGTTCCGTGGCCGGGTCGTTGGTCATCCGCTCGCGCAGGTTCGCCAGCAGCTCCTCGCCGCTCCGGCCGCTCGCGCACACCAGGAACACGTGCCCGAAGCGCTCTTCGTACTCGACGTTCGCGGCGCGGAACTTCGCGGCCCCGTCGTCGTCCACACCGGACTGTTCGGCGCGGGACCAGCCGGCAGCCGATCTGTCGCCGATCCGGGGATGGGCTTCGATGGCGCGGCGGATCTCGTCCTCGGTGAGGGTGAGGCGCGCGGCGGCGGTCAGCGCCGCGAGATCGGGGTAGGGCCGCCCGGCCAGCACCGTGTCCACCCAGCGCGGCACATCCAGGCAGGCGACAAGGAGCTCCCGGACGTCGGTGGTGTTGAAGTCGGCGAGGGTGACAGTCACGGGTTCCACTCCGATCGACACTGGTGGGTGGACGTTACGTTCGTGTTCGAGCACCGTCAACATTTTGTTGAGATCAGGGCTCGCGGTTGAGATAGTTGTAGACCGTGAAGCGGGTTACGCCGAGCGCCTCGGCCACGGTGGGCGCGGCTTTTCGCATGGCGAAAGCGCCGCGTTCCTCCAGCAGGCGCACGGCGTGCTGCTTGCCGGGCCGGTCCAGGTCGGCGAGGCGGGCGCCGAGTTCACGCTCGACGTCGGTGATGAGCCGCCCCAGCGTGGTCGGCGGCTGCGCGGCCGGTTCCCGGGAGGCGGCCGGCGTGGACAGCTGCAGGGTCAGGCGGGTGGCCCCGGCGGCCAGTGCGGCCCTGGCGATCGCCGGAAGCGCGTCGAGCAGGGCGTCGGCGTCGCCACGGGTGGTGGTGCCGAGTGGGCCGAAGTCCACGGACAGGCCCGCGTGTTCGGCGGCTTTGCGGGCTTCGACGGCGTGCCTCGGCGGTTCGCCCTCGCCGCGGAACGGTTCGGTGGTGAACTCGGCTTCCAGCTCCACGTCCGCACGGTAACCGGGAACACGAAGCAGGCGAAAGGAGGCGCCGGGTGGAGATGGCCTTCCGCGCGCGGCGCGCGATCACGGAGGCGGGCACCGGTGCGTACTCGGTGGGTGTCGACGCGGGGCGGATCGTCGCGGTCGAAGCAGGGTTGTCGCTGTCCGCGGATCGGGTGATCGAGCTGGGTGAGGACGTCGTCCTGATGCCCGGTCTCGTCGACACGCACGTGCACGTCAACGATCCCGGCCGCAGCGAATGGGAGGGTTTCGGGACCGCGACGCGTGCGGCGGCCGCGGGCGGGGTGACGACGCTCGTCGACATGCCGCTCAACAGCCTGCCGCCGACCGTCGACCCGGACGCGCTGGAGGTGAAACGTAAGGCCGCGCGGGGCCGGGTGCACGTCGACGTCGGGTTCTGGGGCGGCGCGATCCCCGGCAACGGCGAGGCTTTGCCCGCGCTGCACGAGGCCGGGGTGTTCGGGTTCAAGTGCTTCCTGCTGCACTCCGGCGTCGACGAGTTCCCGCCGCTCGACGACGCCGAACTGGAGGCCGACCTGCGGATTCTCGCCGGGCTGGGTGCGCTGATGATCGTGCACGCCGAGGACGCCTCGACGGTCGAGGGCGCCCCCCGGCCGCACGGCTCGCGCTACGCGGGCTTCCTGGCTTCGCGACCCCGCGAGGCGGAGAACCGGGCGATCGCGCGGGTCATCGAGCTGGCCCGGCGCACGGGGGCGCGTGCGCACATCCTGCACCTGTCCTCGTCGGATGCGCTGCCGCTGATCTCGCGGGCGCGGGCCGAGGGGGTGGCGCTGACGGTCGAGACGTGCCCGCACTACCTGAGTTTCACCGCGGAGGAAATCCGTGACGGCGCGACGCAGTTCAAGTGCTGTCCGCCGATCCGCGAGTCCGCCAACCGGGAGCTGTTGTGGCAGGGGCTGGCCGATGGCGTGATCGACTGCGTGGTCAGCGACCACTCGCCGTGCACGCCCGAGCTGAAACGCCTGGACAGCGGTGATTTCGGCGAGGCGTGGGGCGGGATCGCCGGTCTGCAGGTCGGGTTGCCCGCGGTGTGGACAGGCGCGGCCCGGCGCGGGTACGCACTGGAGGACGTGGTGCGCTGGATGGCGCGGCGCCCGGCCGAGTTGGCGGGGATGACGCGCAAGGGCCGTATCGCGGTGGGGCGCGACGCCGATTTCTGCGTGTTCGCGCCGGGGGAGGAGTTCGTCGTGGACGTCGCGAACCTGCGTCACCGCAACGCCGTGAGCGCCTACCACGGCAGTCCGTTGACCGGTGTGGTGCGGCAGACGTGGTTGCGGGGCAGGAAAGTCAGCGGAACCGATCCGCGGGGTGAGTTGCTGAATCGAGGTCAGTGTTGAGCGAGAACCGTCCGCAGTGGACCCACGAGCCGGATCTGGCGCTGCGGCGCGTCGGCGGGAGCGTGGTGTGGGCCAACGACGAGCTCTTCGCCGAGCGGGAGAACCTGATCAAGCCGGGGCCGGCGCAGTTCCAGCCGTGGAGCTTCGGGCACAAGGGGCAGATCTACGACGGCTGGGAGACGCGGCGACGCCGTTCGGAAGGCTGTGACCAGGCCGTCGTGCGCCTCGGCCTGCCGGGCGTGGTGTCCGGGGTCGTGGTCGACACGGCCTTCTTCACGGGCAACTACCCACCGTTCGCGTCGGTGGAGGGGCTGTCCGTCGACGGCTATCCCTCGCCGGAGGAGCTGGCCGCGCTGGAGTGGACCCAGCTGGTGCCCAAATCGCCGCTCAACGGTGACTCCGAGAACTTCTTCGAGGTCGCTTCCCAGCGGCGGTGGACGCATGTGCGCCTGACGATTCACCCGGACGGCGGGGTCGCGCGTTTCCGGGTGCACGGCACCCCGGTGGCCGATCCGCGCTGGCTGGATCCGGCCTCGCTCGACCTGGCCGCACTGGAGAACGGCGCCCGGATCACCGACTGCTCGAACATGTTCTACTCGTCGCCGAGCAATCTGATCTCCCCGGGTTTCGCCGCGGTGATGGGCGAGGGCTGGGAAACCGCCCGCCGCCGCGACGACGGCAACGACTGGGTGACGGTGCGCCTGGCTGGCGCCGGAATCCCGCGCCTGGCCGAGCTGGACACCACCCACTTCAAGGGCAACGCCCCGGGCTGGGCCTGTCTGACGGGCCGCCGGGGCGACGGCGAGTGGTTCGAGGTGCTGCCCCGCACCCGCCTGCAACCGGACACCCGCCACCGCTTCCTGGTCCCGGAACCCCGCGAGCTGACCGACCTGCGCCTGGACATCTACCCCGACGGCGGCATGGCCAGGCTGCGCCTGTGGGGCGCCCTCACGGACGACGGCCGCACCACACTGCACCGCCGCTTCACCGACAGCACCTGACCCCGTCCACCGCGATCACGCCGTGACTCGCTCGGGAGCGTGGGACTCGCGCATCAGGTGATCGTCGTGGATTCGCCGGGGTCCAGCATGTGCAGGCGGTCGCTCAGGCCCGCGCCCGCGAAGGCTTTGCGCACCTCGTCCGGTCCCTCGCTGAAATGGCCCCAGCCGCGGGTGTGCACGGGCACGATCGCGCGCGCCCGCAGGATGGTGGCGGCTTCGGCGGCGTCCTCGCTGGTCAGGGTCAGTGGGGCGCCGTCGAAGAGCGAGGTGCGGGCGGCGCCGGCGAAGAGCACCGCGAGGTCCAGCTTGCGCAACCGCCGGGAGATGTCGCGCACCACGTCGAGCGAGGCGTTGTCGCCGCTGATGTACACGGTGGGCAGGTCCTTGCCGGTCAGTACGAAACCGATGACCTCGCCCACCAGCTCCTCACCGCCCTTCGGACCGTGCTGGGCGGGCACGGCCGTGACCGCGACCGGCCCGATGTGCAGCTGGTGCCACGGCGGCAGCCCCTGCGCCGTGCCGCCCAGACGCTGCGCGCCGCTCGGTGTGGTCAGCGTCAGCAGGGCTTCCCCGACGTAACGTTGCCCGTCCGGGTCCAGGTTGTCGGCGTGCTGGTCGTGCGACAGCAGCACCGCGTCGACCGGGCCGATCTCGTCCGCGGACAGGCCGGGGCCCTCGGTCTTCGTCAACGGGCGCCCTGGCGTCGTTTCGTGCACGCCTGCCGGGCTGAACGTCGGATCGGTCAGGAACCGCTTGCCCGCGACTTCGAGCAGCACCGTCGGACCGCCGACGAATGTCACGCGCACTCCGTCTGCCATGACCACCACCACTCACCTCCACCCGGGAACTTCCCGCCACACCACCGAGTCTGACACGACGAGCCGTCTCCGGTGGAGGGTGAGTTGCGCCGAATCGCCTTCCCGAGGCGAAATCAGGGCCTCAGGCGCCGCCGTGAGGAGATCACGCCAGTGTTGAACCCGGCCAGGTGCAGTCCGCCGGCGAAGCGCGCGTGCTCGATCTTCACGCACCGGTTCATCACCACGTCCAGCCCGGCCCGGCTCGCCCGTTCCGCGACCGGTTCGTGCCACAGGCCCAGCTGCAGCCACAGCGTCCGCGCGCCCGCCTTGACCACTTCTTCGGCGACATCGGGCAGGTCGGCGTGCTTGCGGAACACGCTGACCAGGTCCAGTTCGCCGGGCACGTCCGCCAGCGACGGGTACACCGGATGGCCCAGCAGCGTGGACAGCCGCGGGTTGACGAGGTTGACCTGGTATTCGCTGGAGGACAACAGGTACGTCGCGACGAAGTAGCTCGGCCGCGCCGGGTTGTCGGACGCGCCGACGATCGTCACCGACTTCGTCCGCGACAGCAGCGCGAGCCGGTCCCGTGCGGACGGTGGTGTCCAGGAAAGGGACGATTCGGACCTAACGGCTCCAGCGGGCACAGTGGTTTCCAGGCTCATGCGCTTTTCACCGCCGCCGTCAGCGCCTGGTCGAGGTCCCACAGGATGTCCTCGACGTCCTCCAGCCCGACCGACAGCCGGATCAGGTCCGGCCCGACGCCGCCCGCCTTCAACTGCTCGTCCGAAAGCTGCTGGTGGGTCGTGGAAGCGGGGTGGATGACCAGCGTGCGGGCGTCGCCGACGTTGGCGAGGTGCGACAACAACTCGACCGATTCGACGAACTTCTCCCCGGCCGCGCGGCCGCCCTTGACACCGAACGAGAACACCGCGCCCGGCCCGAGTGGCAGGTACTTCTTCGCCAGGCCGTGGTGCCGGTGCGCGGGCAGTCCGGCGTAGCCGACCCACGCCACGCGGTCGTCGGCGTCCAGGAACTCCGCGACGGTCTGGGCGTTGGCGAGGTGCGCGTCCATCCGCTGCGGCAACGTCTCCACGCCCTGGAGCAGCAGGAACGCCGAATGCGGCGACAACACGGCGCCGATGTCGCGCAGCTGCTCGGCCCGCAGGCGCGTGCAGAAGGCGTACTCGCCGAAGTTCTCCCAGTACTTGAGACCGCCGTAGCTGGGCACGACCTCGGTCATGCGCGGGAACTTCCCGTTGCCCCAGTCGAACTTCCCCGACTCGACGACGATTCCGCCCAGCGTCGTGCCGTGGCCGCCGAGGAACTTCGTCGCCGAATGCAGCACGATGTCCGCGCCGTGCTCGATCGGACGGCACAGGTACGGCGTCGCGAGCGTCGCGTCGACCACGAGCGGGATCCCGTGACTGTGCGCGAGATCGGCGAGTCCGGCGAGGTCGGCGATACCGCCACTCGGGTTGCCGATGACCTCGGTGAAGATCAGCCGGGTGCGCTCGGTGATCGCGGCGGCGTAATCGTCGAGGTTGTCGCCCGGCACGAACGTCGTCTCGACGCCGAAGCGGTTGAGCGTCCCGGACAGCTGCGTGACCGTACCGCCGTAGAGCCCGCTGGCCGACACGATGTGGTCGCCCGACTCGGCCAGCGCCGAGAACGTGAGGAACTCCGCCGCCTGGCCGCTGCTGGTGGCGACACCGCCGATGCCGCCCTCCAGGCTGGCGATGCGCTCCTCGAACGCCGCCACCGTCGGATTGCCGATCCGGCTGTAGACGTTGCCGTACTTCTGCAACGCGAACAGGTTGGCCGCGTCGGCGGCGTCCTCGAAGACGAAACTCGTGGTCTGGTAGATCGGCACGGCACGTGCCCCGGTGACCGGATCGGGTGTCCCGCCGGCGTGCAGGGCGCGCGTCCGGAAGCCCCAGCTGCGCTCACTCACCCGCCCGACGCTACCCGGCCGTCCGCGCGGCGGGCCAGCGCTCCCAGATGACGGCCCACGCGGTAGGCCCGCACGATCGCCGACCCCAGAGTCGCCCCGCCGCCGGGGTAGGAGTCGCGGAACAAGGTCGCCGCGCAGTTGCCCGCCGCGTACAGGCCGGGGATCGGCGCGCCGTCGTGGTCGATGACCCGGCCGTCGCCGTTGGTCGCGAGGCCGCCTGCCGTGCCGAGTACGCCCGCGTGGATCGGCACCGCGAAGAACGGCGCCCGTTCGAGTGGGGCGAGACACGGGTTGGGGGTGATCGCCGGATCGCCGAGGTGGCGGTCCTGCGGGCTCGCGCCGCGGCCGAACAGGGGATCCTCGCCCCGGCGCGCGCCCGCGTTGAACTCCTCGACCGTCGACACGAGAGCTGGACCGATCGCTTCGGCCAGCGCATCCAGCGAATCGGCCTGGAGCATCCAGTCCTGCGGTGTGGTGAACCCGGCGACGGGGTAGCGGTCCAGGTAGGCGCGGTCGAACACGAGGAACGCGCGGGAGCCGATCGCGCCGAACGCGCGGTTGAGGTCGTGGTAGTTGACCGCCTCGTTCACGAACCGGCGCCCGCCAGGGTCGACCGTGATCGATCCGGGCAGTGTCATCTCGACGTTGCCCATGCGGCCGGACGGCTGACCGTCGTAGCGCGCGGTGGGCGGGGTGAGCACCGGCACGCCCCACACCGCCGTCATCTCGGCGACCGCCGCGCCCGCCCGCAGGCCGAGCACCAGGCCCTCGCCGGTGTTGCCGGGCGCGCTGATCGGCGTGACCGGGTAGGGCAGGAACGCGTCCCGCAACGCCGGGTTCCACTCGAACCCGCCCGAGGCCAGTACCACGGCCGGGGCGTGGATTTCCCGGCCCGCCTGCACGATCCAGCCGGGTTCGAGGCCGGTCACCGGTGTCGACGCGGCGACCTCGACGCCCCGGTCGAGCGCGGCGACCAGCAGCCGCCCGACCAGTGCCCCGCCCATGGTGCGAATGCCCTCGGACGCCCGTCGCGCGAGCAGGTCCGGGTCGGCCGGTGCGCCGGCCAGTGCGTCCCGCTCGGCCATCGTGATCAGCGGAAAGTAGGTCGGCGGGCGCAGCAGCTCCGCCAGTCCCGGCCACGGGCGCGGGTCGAACGGCTCCTGGTCCAGCCCGCGCCCGCGGGCCGCCCCGGGCCATTCCGGGTGGTAGTCGGGCCGGGCGAGCGCACGCATGCGGACTCCGGCGCCGGTGAGGAACCGGACCGCGGCCGGGGCGTCGGCGACGTAGGCCGCGATGTTCCCGGCGCTCATCCGGCCGGTACCGAGGTACGCCCGTGCGGATTCCGCGGAGTCGGGGAACCCGGCCGCGGCCATGACGTGGTTGCCCGGCGCCCAGATCACCCCGCCGCCGACGGCGGACGTGCCGCCCAGCCGCGCGGCCTTTTCCAGGACCAGCACGGAAAGCCCGGCGTCGGCGGCGGCCACCGCCGCGGTCAGCCCGGCCGCGCCGCTGCCCACGACCACCACGTCGTAGCGGTCCCGCGGCCGCGAAGTCAGCACGACACCTCCACGGCGACCTTCCCGACGAGTTCGTTCCGCGACCGCAGCAGCGGGAACGCGTCCCCGACCCGCGCGAACGGCACGCGATGGGTCACCAGGGCTTCCGCCGCCTCGGGATGAGCGTCGAGCAGTTCGAGGGCCTCGCCCAGGCGCCGCTGACTGTTGCGGCTGCCCAGCAGGTCGATGTCCTTGACCGGCACGGTGCGCATCGACACCGTGACCGGCCGGTCCGAGATCCCGACGAGCACGACCCGGCCCGCGGTGGCGACGACGTCGACGGCCGTGGTGAAGGCGGCGGGCGCCCCGGTCGCCTCGATGACCAGTGAGGGCTCGACGGTCAGCTCACCCGGATCGACCCCCGCCACGGCCCCGAACCGGCGCGCGAACGCGGCCCGCTCCGGCGCGGTGTCGGCCGCGATGACCTCCACCCCGAGCGAGGTCAGGTGCAGGGTCGCGAGCAGGCCGATCGGACCGCATCCGAGCACCAGGGCCCGCTCGCCCCGCACCGGGCGGCCACGCAGCACCGCTTGCATCGCGATGCTCGCGGGTTCGGCGAGCGCCGCGATCCCGGTCGGCATCCCGTCCGGGATCCGGTGCAGGTCGGTCACCGGGACGGCGATCAGCTCGGCGAGCGCGCCGTCGGTGTAGCAGCCGAGGCACGAGGAGTCGCGGCAGGCGTTGACCCGGCCGATGCCGCAGGCGTAGCACTCGCCGCAGAACCGCATGGGGGAGACGGCGACCCGGTCACCGGGCGCGAACCCGGGCGCGCTCGCCACGATCCCGGCGATCTCGTGCCCCTGCACGATCGGCAGTTCGGTCGCGTAGTCGTCCTCCCAGATGTGCAGGTCGGTGCCGCACAGGGTGACGGTGTGGACGCGGACGAGCGCTTCGCCGGGCGCCGGTTCCGGGTCGGGAGCGTCCTGGATCTCGACGCGTTCGCGGGCGAGGGTGCGGGCGACCTTCACTTGAGACCGCCGAAGACGACGGTCCACTCGCGCACGGTCCGCTCGGCGATCAGTCCCTCGCGGCGGAAGGGATCCCCGTCCAGCAGCGCGGCGACCTCGTCCGCCGAAGAGCCTTCGAGGATCAGGAGCGCTCCGCCGTCCACCGGGCCGGAGACCCGCAGGCGCCCGGACTCGTGCAGTCCGGCGAGGAAGTCCTTGTGCTCCGGGCGGACCGTGTCGCGCGCCGTCTCCGTGTCGTCGCCGTAGGTGTAGTGCACCGCGAAAGTAGCCATGCAAGCAGCGTGCGCCGCCGGGACTGTGCGAGTCCAATACATGGTTCGGCAGACATTGTGTGTCGATCGCACTTTATCCGGGCGTGGGCAGCACTTCCGCGGCGACGTCGAGCAGGGCGCGGACGGCGTCGGTGAGCCGGTCGGGGTGCCACAACAGCGCGCTGCGCAGCAGGGGCGGCGAACCGGACAGCGGTACCCACACCGCGCCGGCCGGCATGATCGACCGCAGGCAGGTCGGCGCCAGCGAGACGCCGAGACCGGCCGCGACCAGCGACATCACGACGTAGGGGTCCTTGACCTCCTGCGCGAGGCGCGGCCGGAAGCCCGCAGTGTGGCAGGCGGTGAGGATGACCGTGCGCAGCGCGGACTGGCCGGGCATCAGGACCCAGTCCTCGGCGGCCAGTTCGTCCAGGGTGATCCTGGTGGACCGGGCCAGCCGGTGGTCGCTGGGCAGGGCGGCGCCCAGCGGTTCGACGGTGACGACGCGGGTGGGCAGCGAGCCCGGCGCGGGCAGTCCGACGAACGCGATGTCGAGCGTGCCGTGCTCGATCAGGCCGACGGCGTCTTCCGTGGTGACCCGGTCGACGAGCTGCAGCGCGATGTTCGGGTGGCGGGTACGCAGGGTGCGGGTCAACGGCGGGAGGGTGAGGTGGTTGAGCGCGCCGGAGAAGCCGAGCCGCACGCGCCCGTAGACCTCGCCCGGTCCGGCGCTGGTGGCGCGCAGGGCCAGGTCGGTCTCGGCGACGATCCGCCGGGCGTGCGGGAGGAACCCGTGCCCGGCGGAGGTCAGGGTGACCGCGCGGGTGGTGCGGTCGAACAGCGGTGTCCCGACGTGCTTTTCCAGCTTCTTGATCGTCTGGGACAGCGGCGACTGCGCCATGTGCAGGCGTTCGGCCGCGCGTCCGAAGTGGAGTTCTTCGGCGACCGCGAGGAACGCCTCGATCCAGCGCATCTCCATCGTCAGTAGCTCGCCCGGCCGCCGCTGGCGTCGTAGACCGCGCCGGTCGAGAAGCTGACCTGCTCGGAGCACAGCCACGCGACGAGCTCGGCGATCTCCTCGGCTTTCCCGAAACGGCCCATCGGCGTGAGCGCCTGCGACCGGGCGAGCACGGCCGGGTCGGTGTGGGCGTTCATCGGCGTCTCGACCGCGGCGGGCGCCACGGTGTTGACGAGCACGCCGGTGGTGGCCAGCTCCTTGCCGAGCGATTTGGTGAGCCCGACGACCGCCGCCTTCGACGCGGAATACGCGCTCTGCGTGGGATTCCCGTCCTTGGCGGCGATGCTGGCCATGGTGACGATACGGCCCCAGCCGTTGCGCACCATGCCCGGCGCGACGGCGCGGCAGAGGAGGAACGTGCCGTCCACGTTGACGCGAAACGTGTTCTGCCACTCGTCGAGCCCGGTCTCGGTGAGCGCCTTCGCGGGGCCGACGATGCCCGCGCTGTGCACGAGAATGCCGACCGTGCCGAGTTCTTCGACGAGCGCCCCGACGGCCTCCGGATCGGTGACGTCGAGTTTCTCGTCAGCGCCCGTGGCGAGATCGGCGGTGACGACCCGGACGCCGTCGGCGCGGAGTTTCGTCGCGACGGCGGCGCCGATGCCGCTGGCGCCACCGGTCACGAGGGCGAGGACGCCGTCGGGGTAGCTCATGCCTTGCCTCCCGCGTTGAGGGTCTCGATCAGGAAACCGAGGAACGGCACCGTGTCGTAGTAGGCGTAGCGGATTTCGCCGCCGCGCATGGACTCGCCTTCCTGGTACGTCTCCACGCCGCGCGCGTGCAGGTCGTCGCGCGCGGCGGCGTGGCTGTCGACGTCGAAGCGGATGTGGTGCAGACCTTCGCCGCGCTCGTCGAGGAAGTCCTGCCACACGTTGCCCGGACTGCGCGGCGCGAGGAATTCCAGCTCGATCCCGCCGACGTCGTAGAGCATGACCCCCACCGTCGCGTCGATCTCGGTGCCGCGGTAGGTGGTGCGTCGGTAGGTGTTTTCGACCCGGGTGTGCGGTTCGGCCCCGAGCACGCGGCGCATTCCGGCCGCGGCGGCGTCCAGGTCGCGCACGACGATGCCGATCTGGTCGATCCTGTTCAGCGGGCTCATGCCGCCACCTCCGTTTCGATACCGGCCAGATCGCGCGCGGCGATCCAGCCGAAGGTCATGGCGGGCCCGAGGTTGATGCCGCCCGCCGGGTAGTGACCGCCCATGACGCTGGCCTGGTCGTTGCCCGCGGCGTACAGGCCGGGGATCGGCGTGTCCCGTGCGTCGACCACCCGGGCGCGCGCGTCGGTGGCCAGTCCGGCGAACGTGCCGAAGCTGCCGGGCACGATGCGCACCGCGTAGAACGGGCCCTTCTCCAGCGGCGCGAGCGACGGATTCGGCGTCACCGTCTGGTCGCCGCCGTAACGGTTGAACGGCGAACGGCCGCGACCGAACGCGGGGTCCTCGCCGCGGCGGGCGCCCTCGTTGAACTCCTCGACCGTCGCGACCAGGCCGTCCGGGTCGATGCCGCACTCGCGGGCCAGCTCCGCCAGTGTCCGGCCCCGTTTCAGGTAACCACTGCGCAGGTACGGGAACAGCGGGACCGGCAACGGCTTCGCCATACCCAGCGGGTACCGGCGCACGAACCGCGCGTCGGCGATCTGCCAGGACTGCGCGGTCTCCCCGTGCGGCGTCGCGGCCAGCAACGCGGAAACGTAGTCGTAGTAGCCGTTCGCCTCGTTCACGAACCGGCGCCCGGAGCGCAGTACGCCGATGCTGCCGGGCTTCGCGCGGTCCATGATGTGCGGGAACACGCCGGTGCGCCCGCCCAGGTAGGGCACCAGCGACACCGGGCACCACGCCGCCGGCGAGGCCACGTCGGTCCGCAGCCGCCCGCCGGCCTGCTCGGCCAGCGAAATCCCGGCCCCGTCCGCGGTCTCCGGCGCCAGCGTCCAGTGCGTCTCGCCGTGCGGGAACAGCTCCGCACGTCGCCGCGCGTCCCGGGGGAAGCCACCCGCCGCGAGCACCACGCCACGACGAGCGGTCAACCGCACCGGACCGTCCGAAGTGGACGCCTCCACGCCGGTGACCCGCCCGTCCTCGCGGATCAGTTCGGTGACCGGCGCCGACACGCGGATGTCCACGCCGAGGTCCAGCGCCGACCGCAGCAGCCGTCCGACCAGTGCGGTCCCGTTGACCAGCTGCATTCCCCGCCGCTTCGTGACCAGGTCGAAGAGGTGCCGGGTGACTCGCCGCGAGGCGTGCAGGAGACCGCGCACGTTCCCGCGCGACGCGGCGAGGAACCCGGCCAGATCCGGCCCCGCCATCACGCCCAGCCCCAGGAACGACGTCTCATACAGCTGCCTGCGCAGGAGCCGGGCCACGTCGTCGCCGAGCCGCCGCAGGTCGGCGGGTTCCGGTCCGACCGAGCGGTGCCCGGTTCCGGCTCCGGGCAGGTCGCCGTAGATGTCGCAGATCTTCGCGCCCGGCACGAACGTCAGCGCGGTGCGCTCGTGGAAGAACCGCACCATCTCCGGCGCGGCGGCGAGGAACGCGTCGACCCGTTCCGGTTCGTAGTCGTCGCCGAGCGCCGCGCGCAGGTAGCGGCGGAACTCATCGGTGTCCTCGCGGACGCCGTCGGCGTGTGCCAGCGGGTTGCCGGGTGCCCACATCCAGCCGCCCGACCACGCCGTCGCGCCGCCGCAGATCGCCGCGCGTTCGAGGACGGCGACCCGCAGACCGTGGTGGGCGGCGGTCACCGCGGCGGCCAGCCCACCCGCCCCGGAACCGACGACGACCACGTCGTACTCCTGCTGTTTTCGGGTGGTCACGACGTTGTTCCTCCCTGACGTCCCGGGCGGACTGTGTTCTCCGCGCACCAGGACTATGTAAGAATGACGATAAAATCGCTGGTCAACTGTGCTGTCAGCTGACTATAAGTGGAACCTGTCGCGGCGCAAGCCCTCTCGTTTCGGAGGACCCATGGAGATCCGGTGGCTCGAAGCGTTCGTCGCCGTCGCCGAGGAGCTGCACTTCGGCCGCGCCGCCGCGCGCCTGCGGCTGGCCCAGTCGCCGCTGTCCCAGACCATTCGCAAGCTGGAGAAAGAGCTGGGCACCACGCTGTTCGACCGCAGCACCCGCAGTGTCGCGCTCACCCCCGCCGGGCACGCGTTCCTGCCGCACGCGCACCGCGTGTTCGAGGAGCTGGAACTGGGCCGCCAGGCCACCCGTGCCACGTCCGGAGTGGTGTACGGCACGGTCTCGATCGGGTTCTCCGGCGCCCTCAACCACCTGACCCTGCCGCCGCTGACCCGCGCGGTCCGGCAGCGCTACCCCGAGGTGCAGCTGTCGCTGACCGGGCGCGTGATGACGCGGGACGGTGTCGAGCAGCTCGAACAGGGCGGCCTGGACATCGCCTTCGTCGGCCTGCCGATCGACCCGTCCCCGGTCCGCACCCGGCTCATCGGCCGTGAACCGCTCGGCGCGGCGCTGCCGATCGACCATCCGCTCGCCCGCGAGCCGGAGATCGACCTCGCCGACCTCGCCGGCGAGGGTTTCATCACCACCCCGGCGGCCACCGGCTCGGCCCTGCAGGAGCTGGCGATGCAAGCCTGCGTCAAGGCCGGGTTCCGGCCGCGGGTGGTCCAGGAGATCACCGACCCGTTCATGATCCTGACGCTGGTCTCGGCAGGTGTCGGCGTCGCGCTGATGTCCTCCGGGGTCGCCGGGATCATGCCGTCCGCCGCGGTGTTCGTGCCGCTGCGCGGGGAACCGACCTACATGGACCACGCGCTGGCGTGGATGGATGACAACCACTCGCCGGTGCTCCGGGCCGTACTCGATCTCGCCGAGGAGGTCCTGCCGACTCCGGAGCGCTGATTAAGCTTCTCGTGCACATTGTGTAAGCAAAACCAAGTATTGGACGAGACATAGTCGTGCCTGCGATCCTCGTCGGCAACCCCACCGTCGACGACGCCGGATCGAAAGGAGGCGCCATGTCGAGCGCCCCGCACCCGGGCGGTCCCCGCAACGATCCCCGGAAAGCCGCGCTTTCCGGGTTCCTCGGGAGCACCCTCGAGTACTACGACTTCTTCATCTACGGTTCGGCCGCCGCGCTCGTGTTCGGCAAGGTCTTCTTCCCCGACGCGGGCGCCACCGGTGCCCTGCTGTCGATCGCCACGCTCGGCGTCGCCTACGTCGCCCGGCCGCTCGGCGCGATCCTCTTCGGGCACTTCGGTGACCGGCTGGGCCGCCGCAACGCGCTGATGGCGACGCTGCTGATGATGGGCACCTCGACGTTCCTGATCGGCTGTCTGCCCTCGTACGACTCGATCGGTATCGCCGCGCCGATCCTGCTGGTCGCGCTGCGGCTGCTGCAGGGTCTCTCCGCGGGCGGTGAATCGCCCGGCGCCAGCTCGCTGACCGTCGAGCACGCCCCCGACCGGCGTCGCGCGTTCTTCACCAGCTTCACCATGAGCGGCATCATGTTCGGGATCGTCGTGTCCAGCATCGTCTTCATCCCGATCACGGCACTGCCCGACGACCAGTTGTTCTCGTGGGGCTGGCGGATCCCGTTCTGGCTGAGCATCGCCGTCACCGCGATCGCCTACTTCCTGCGCCGTTCGCTGCAGGAACCGGAGGTGTTCGCCGAGCTGCGGGACAGCGCCGAAACCGCGAAGGCGCCGGTCGTCGAGCTGTTCCGCGACCACTGGCTGACCGTGGTGCGCATCGCCGTCTGCGCGAGCTTCGCCATGGTCAACACGATCGTCAACGTCTTCGCGCTCGCCTACGCCACCGAGGTCGAGGGCGTCTCGAAACCGACCATGCTCGCCGTGATCTCGGTCGCGAACGCCGTCGCCGTCCTCACCCAGCCCGTGTACGGGATCATCGCCGACCGCATCGGCCGCAAACCGGTGTTCGTCGCCGGGCTGATCGGGGTCGGGGTGATGGTGTTCGTGTTCTTCCACGCCATCAGCACCGGCAACGTCCCGTGGATCTTCGGCTCCGCCGTGCTGTTGATCGGTTTCTGCTACGCCGCGCCCAACGGGGTCTACCCGGCCTACTTCCCGGAGCAGTTCCCGGCCCGCGTCCGCTACAGCGGGATGGCGATCGGCCTGATGGTCGGCCTGCTCGCCGCCGGGTTCACCCCGACCTTCGCCACGGCGCTGACCTCGGGCGACACCGCGAACTGGACTCCGGTGGCGTGGATGTGCGCCGCGTTCGTGGTGGCCTCCGCGCTCGCCGCGCTGACCGGACCGGAAACCTTCCGCGTCCCGACCGCCCGGCTGGGCGAGCGTGAGTCCACAGTGGAAACCCCGGCGGCCGAGGCGGTGCACCGGTGACCGAGGTGCTGCGGGCGGGCGTGGTCGGCTGCGGCAACGTCGCGGGCAACCACGCCGCGGCCTACCGCGACCTGCCGGGCGTCGAACTGGTGGCGTGCAGCGACGTCGCCCCTGACCGCGCGGCCCGGTTCGCCGGGCGGTACGCCGCGGCCGCTTCCGCACCGGACGAGCTGTTCGACCTGGGCCTGGACGTGGTCAGCGTCTGCACGCCGCACCCCACGCACGAAGCCGTCGTCACCCAGGCCGCGGCACACGGCGTGCACGTGCTGTGCGAGAAGCCGATCGCGATCGACCTCGGCGCCGCCGCCCGGATGGTGGCCGCCTGCGAGACGGCGGGCGTGACGCTCGGAGTGCTGTTCCAGCGCCGGTTCTGGCCCGCCGCGCAACGGATCCGCGCCGCGATCGACGACGGCACCCTGGGCGAACCGATCCTCGGCCACGCCTCGGTGCTGCTGCACCGCGACACGTCCTACTACACGGCCGACGCCTGGCGCGGCACGTGGGCGACCGACGGCGGCGGCGTCCTGATGACCCAGGCCGTGCACAACATCGACCTGCTGCAGTGGTTCGTCAGCGACGCCGTCGAGGTGGGCGCCGCGCACGCGACGGTCAAGCACGGCGCCGCGATCGAGGTCGAGGACACCGCGGTCGCGACCTTGCGGTTCGCCTCGGGCGCACTGGCCACACTCACCGCGTCGACCGCGTTGACGCCCGGCCTCGGCACGCGCGTGCAGGTCACCGGTCGGACCGGCGCGACCGCGGGCCTGGCCGAGTACCCGGAGGGCAGCGAGGCGCGCATCGACGTCTGGGCCGTTCCCGGCGCGGAAGCCGTCGCGTCGCCGTTCGGGCCCGGCCTGTCCGCGGACCTCCCGCTGACGGAGATCAACGGCAGTCTCGCGCCCTTCCACGCACTGCAGATCGCCGAATTCATCGACGCGGTGCGCAACGGCCGCGACCCCGCCGTCACCGGACGGGAAGCCGCGAAGTCGCTCGCGATCCTCACCGCGCTGTACACCTCGGCCCGCTCCGGCCGCCCGGAACCGGTCCCGGCCCTGAACGAGGAGATCACCGTATGACGCCCATCGGGCTCGCCCACCTGACGTTGCTCCAGCTCAGCCCGCCCGAACTCGTCAGCACCGCGGCCGCGGCCGGGTACGACTTCGTCGGCGTCCGCGTGCGGGCGGCGACGGCGGGGGAGCGGCAGTACCCGATGACGGCCGGATCGCCGATGTCGTGCGAGACCCGGCGCCGCCTCGACGACACCGGTGTGCGGGTGCGTGACATCGAGTTCCTGGCGCTCGGCCCGGACACCGGTCCCGGCGACTGGCAGCCCGCACTCGACGCCGGGGCCGCGCTCGGTGCGTCGACGATCAGCGTCACCGGCGCCGACCCGGACTCCAGCCGCCTGACCGACACGCTGGCCGCGTTGACGGCGGACGCGCTGGCCGTCGGGATCCGCCCGACGCTCGAACCGATCAGCTACCAGCCGGTGTGCACGGTGGCCGAAGCCGGTGCGATCGCGTCCGCCGCGAGTGCCGCCGTGCTGCTCGACGCCCTGCACGTCCAGCGCGGCGGCAGCACGCTCGACGACGTGCGGGCACTGGATCCGGACCTCGTGCCGGTGCTGCAACTGTGCGACGGACCGCTGGCCGCACCCGCGCGGCTGGACCTGCCCGGCGAGCTGCCGCTGGGCATGACCGCCGACGGTTCGGTGCTGCAGGTCGAGGCCCGCGTGCAGCGGCAGCTGCCCGGCGAGGGCGAGTTCCCGCTGGCCGGGCTGATCGCAGCCGCTCCCGCCGGGACGCCGCTGAGCGTCGAGGTGCCGCACGCGTCGCTGCTGGCGAGCCTCGGGCCGCTGGAGTTCGCGCGACGCAACCTGGAGTGCGTTCGGGCGCTGGTGAACGCGCATGTCTGAGGTCCTCGTCCGGCACCGGGTCGCCCTGGTCGGCGCGGCCATCGGCGGCTCGCTCTCGCCCGCGTTGCACGAGCGGGAGGCCGCCGCGCTGGGCCTCGACTACACCTACCGGCTGCTCGACCTGGACCGGCTCCCGCCGGGATGGACGCTGCGGGACGCGGACGGCCTGACCGGCTTCAACGTGACGCATCCGGTGAAACAGGCGGTGATCCCGCAGCTCGACGACCTGTCCCCGGACGCGCGGGCGCTCGGCGCGGTCAACACCGTCACCGTCGAAGGCGGACGGCTGGTCGGGCACAACACCGACCACAGTGGATTCCTCGACGGACTGCGGCACGGCCTTCCGGACGTTCCGCTCGGCCGGATCGTGGTGGTCGGCGCCGGGGGAGCGGGGTCGGCCGTCGCCTACGCGCTGGCCAACGCCGGAGCGGCGGTGACAGTCGTCGATCCCGACGCCTCGCGCGTGGCGGCGCTGGTGTCCCGGCTTGGTGTTTCCGGTGCTGCCGCCGTCGATGTGGCGGACGCCGACGGCGTGGTGAACGCGTCGCCGATCGGCATGACCGGGCATCGCGGAGTGCCGTTCGACCCGGATCTGCTGCAGGCCCGGCACTGGGTGGCCGACGTGGTGTACCGGCCGCTGGAAACGGCCCTGCTGACCGCGGCGCGCGCGAAGGGCTGCCGGGTCCTCGACGGCGGCGCGATGCTCGTCGCCCAGGCCGCCAGGACGCTCGCCGTGCTCACCGGCGCCACCCCCGATCTCGACCGCATGCGAGGGCACCTGGACGTCCTCGCGGGAAGGACAACCGATGCGTGACGACTGGGACCACTCGGTCGATCTGCTGGTACTCGGCACCGGCGCGGCCGGCCTGGGCGCGGCGGTGGTCGGCGCCCAGGAAGGGTTGTCGGTGCTGGCGCTGGAGAAGACCGAATGGCTCGGCGGCACCACGGCGTACTCCGCGGGCACCTGCTGGATCCCCGGCCACCGCTACCAGGCCGATCCGGCGGCGGACGCGGCCGCCGCGAGCGGGTACCTGGACGCGCTGGTGGGCGAGCGCGCGCCGCGCGAGCTGCGTCAGGCGTACCTGGCGGCGGGCCCGGTGATGCTCGACTACCTCGACCGGATCGGCGTCGGGTTCTGGCACTCCAAGACCGTCGTCGACTACCACCCGGAGATCCCCGGTTCCGGAGTCGGGCGGGCGCTGGAGCCGCGCACCTTCGACGGGCGCAAGCTCGGCAGGGCCCGGTTCGGACGGGTGCGGCGGCCGGTGCCGGAGTTCGCGTTGTTCCGCGGCACGTTGATGGTGCGGCGCCCGGAGGTCAACCAGCTGCTCACGATCTTCGACGGTTCGGTGCGCGGGATGGCCCTCGCGCTGCGGCTCGGCGTGCGCTGGGCTTTCGACCGGTTGCGGTACCCGCGCGGTACCCGGCTGGCGATGGGCAACGCACTGGTCGCGAACCTCTACCACCAGCTGCTGCGGCGATCCGGCGACGTCTGGTTCACGGCGCGCACCACGGAGCTGGTCACCGATGCCGACGGGCGGGTCACCGGCGCGGTGGTGTCGGCTCGTGGCCGGACGGTGCGGATCGAGGCCCGGCGCGGTGTCGTGCTGGCCGCTGGAGGGTTCTCCGCCAGCCCCGAGCTGCGCGCCGAGCACCTGCCGCGGCCGACCGCGCAGTTCACGCGCGCGGGCGAAGGCGCCACGGGGGACAGCATCGCGCTGGCGTCGGCGGTCGGCGGCGCTCTGGGCGAACCGCGTGACGACAACGCATTGTGGTTCCCCAGCTCCATCGGCCGCCGCCGGGACGGGTCGACCGCGGTGTTCCCGCACATCTGGGACCGCGCCAAGCCCGGCATCGTCGCGGTCAACGCGGACGGCCGCCGGTTCGTCGACGAATCCGTGTCGTACCACCGGTTCACGCGCGCGATGTACGACTCGCACAAGTCGGTGCCGACGATCCCGGCGTGGCTCGTGGTCGACTCGCGAACCCTGGCCGAGTACGGGCTCGGGATGATCTACCCGCACCTGCCGCGGGTGCTGCTGAAGCGGCACCTCGCTTCGGGATACCTGCACACGGGTTCTTCGGTGCGGGAGCTGGCTTCGTCGATCGGCGTTGATCCCGCCGGGCTGGAGCAGACGGTCGCCGACGCCAACCGCTTTGCTCGCACCGGGGTTGATTCCGAGTTCGGGAAAGGGACGAGCCCGTTCGGGCATCAGTACGGCGACCCCGCGCACACGCCGAACGTCAACCTGGGACCGATCTCGAAGGCCCCGTTCTACGCGATCGCCGTGGTGCCCACCCCGCTGGCGACCGCGCTCGGCCTGCGCACGGACGTGTCCGCGCAGGTGCTGCGCGCATCGGGCGAGCCGGTCGGTGGGTTGTACGCGTGCGGCAACGACGCCAACTCGATCATGGCCTCGGAGTATCCCGGCGCCGGATGCCAGGTCGGAGCGGGCCTGACGTTCGGCTACCTCGCCGCCCGCCACGCCGCCCACTCCTGAGCCCGTGGGACACGCCCACGCGAGTCCCACGTTCCGGCGGGTGAGTTCTGCGTTCGGGGCGCTACGCGGGTTTTGCGCTGGGCGCGGCTGGGGGCGCCGGGCTTCGCTTCGCTACGCCCGGGCCGTGGGCGCTGGCGCGCCCCGGCGTCCGCCCTCCCGAACCCGTTCTTTCAGTGTTCGGTTGCCGAGGGGGCTGGGGATCGGGCTGCGGGAGAGGTGTGGTTCGGGTGGTGGGGCGCGTTTCGTTGCCGGGTGGCGGTTTCGCGTGTGCGTGGCGTGCGAGTTCTGCGTTCCCGGCCGCGAGTTCCACGTTCCCGTGCGCGAAGTCTGCGCTCGGATCACTTTTTGCTGGACAGCAGCGCGAGCCCATGCTCATCAGGACCAGGGCCGCCGGGTCCAGGCGCTCGTCCAGTTCGCCCGCCTCCTGGCGGCGCCGCGCCAGCTCCACCTCCTGGCGCAGGCGGGCGTCGCGCTCGGGGTCGTCCTCTCCGGTGTCCGCGAGGCCGTCCCAGGCGAGCAGCCGCCCGCCGAGCGCGGGGTCCACGCTGGCCTTCACGTAACCACGGATCAGCTCCGCGAAGTCCATGTTCTCCGGGAACTCCGCGGCCTCGCGGGCCCGCCACCGTCGCCCGATCTCGCGGTAGAGCCCCTCCTTACTGTCAAAACAGTAGGCGATGAGCTGCTGGTTCACCCCGGCCCGCCGCGCGATTTCGGAGACCCGCGCGCCCGCGAAGCCCTTCGCGGAGAACTCGGCCACGGCGGCGTCGACGATGCGGCCCTTGGTGCGTTCGGCGTCGCGCTGCCGTTCCTCCGGGGCAGGGGCCCGCCGCTTCGTCGTGATGCGCTCATCCTGCCATTCAGCCCAGTCAGCCGAACGCCATGCGCAGGCGGTGGGCACGGTCGGCGGGAGTCTGGCGTGGACAGCTGACGCATTTTTCCGCACCGCCGGTCCGGTATATCAGGCAGCACGAAGCCCGCCGCACCACGGGCGCCGACGCCGTTTCCACGAACCGCGGCCGGGGCAGGTGATCGCCGACGGCCTCGACGACCGGCCCGGCCAGCGCCACGCCCCGCGCCGGGTCTCCCGCGGCTTTTCCCGCCCACAGCAGGACGTTCGCGATCGAATCCGTCGCGATGGCGCACAACGAACGCGTTCCGGCTCCGCTGACCTCCGCCACCGCGGCGATCCCGGCGTCCAGCGAACCGGCCAGCGCCTTGCCGATCGCGTCGACGTCGGAGCCGAGCGGCCGTGACGACCGGCCGTCGATGACCCGTCCGTCGCCGAGCACGTCCAGCGTCACCGCCTCCAGCGACGGGTCCATCGCCCGCCCGGTGCCGACCAGCGAGTCGAGCGCGGGCGTCACCAGCACCGCGGACACCGAGTACCACCAGATGGTCCCGATCACGACCGGACCACCGCCGCCGTACAGCACCGCGGCGCGCTGCAGCTGCCCACGCAGCCATTGCCGGTCGGTGATCGCGGTCGCGGGCACGGCCGTCATACGGTCCTCCGGTACTCCGACAACGAGAACGCGAACGTCACCTCGGCGGGCTCGGTGACCTCCGGCAGCGCGGCCAGGCGCGCCGGGTGGTGCCCGGTGGGTCCCATCAGGACGGCGTTGCGGACGTCGTCCGGTTTCAACGTCACCCGTTCCCGCAACGCGTTCCGTGAGACCAGTTCGAAATGATCCGACAACGCGGCATCGAGACGTTCTTCCTTGCGCGAATCCACTTCCAGAACCGGCGCCACCGACGCCAGTTCCGCCAGATGCCCCCGTTCGGGCGATACGACGAGCAACGTCCCACCCGGCCGCAGCACCCGCCGGAACTCCGCGCCGTTACGCGGCGCGAACACGTTCAGCACCACCGAAGCCGCCTCGGAGGCGACCGGCCAGTGCTCCCACAGGTTCCACACGACCGCGCCCAGCCGCGGGTGCGCCTTCGCCGCGCGGCGCAGTGCCAGAGCGGACACGTCCAGCGCCAGCCCGGCCGCGCCGGGAAGCCGGTCCAGCACCCCCGCGAGGTAGTAGCCGGTGCCCGCGCCCGCGTCCACCACCAGTCCGTCCGCATGGGCAGTGACCTGCGCGATCGCGTCCCGCAGGCCCGCGTAGTGCCCGGCCGCCAGGAACGCCACACGCGCCGCGACCATTTCCGCGGTGTCCGCCGTCCCCGCCGCGACCCCGGCGTGTAGGAGGTTCACGTACCCCTGCTTCGCCAGGTCGAACGAATGTCGTGACGGGCAGCGCAGCGAGCGGCCGTCCAAGCCGAACGGAGCCGAGCAGAGCGGGCACCGCAACGCCGCGACGACGGCGTCGGGCAGCGTGGCGGGCCTGGTCATGCCCCCCATCTCATCACACCACCGGGGTGACCGACGGTGACCGGCGACGGGGAGTATCCGACGACGACGTTTCGCAGTCGGACATCACTTCCCTGATCTCGCGAAACGTGCTCGTAACAAGAGCCGCGGAACAGTTCACGACGGGGAAACGTCGGAAGCGTCCCGGTGAAACACGGGAATCGAAAACTCCCGGTCAATATCTCGGTACGGGAGGACGATGTGCTGAACGCAGGAGACACCGCATGGGTGTTGGCCAGCGCCGCGCTGGTCATGCTCATGACACCAGGGTTGGCGTTCTTCTACGGCGGCATGGTCCGCGTGAAGAGCGTCCTGAACATGCTCATGATGAACTTCATCTGCCTGGCGATCGTCGCCGTGCTGTGGACCCTCTACGGGTTCACGATGGCCTTCGGCGACGACGCGTTCAGCGGCCTGCTCGGCAGCTTCAGCCACGCGGGCATGGCTGACACCTGGGGCCAGCTGGTCGGTTTCGCCACCGCGGCCACCGACACGACGCCGGAGATCCCATGGCCGGGCGGCGACGGCATCCCGATGCTCGTGTTCGCCATGTTCCAGCTCATGTTCGCCATCATCACCCCGGCGCTGATCTCGGGTGCGATCGCCGACCGCGCGAAGTTCTGGGGCTGGGCTGCCTTCGTCGTCATCTGGGTGACGATCGTGTACTTCCCCGTCGCGCACTGGGTGTTCGCCTTCGACGGCTTCATGGGCCCGGATTCGGTCGGCGGCTGGATCGCCAACCAGCTCAAGGCGCTCGACTTCGCGGGCGGTACCGCCGTGCACATCAACGCCGGTGCGGCGGGCCTGGCGCTCGCCCTCGTCCTCGGCAAGCGCCGTGGCTGGCCGCGCGACGCGGGCCGCCCGCACAACGTGCCGTTCGTCCTGCTGGGTGCCGGCCTGCTGTGGTTCGGCTGGTACGGCTTCAACGCCGGTTCCGCGCTGAGCGCCGGTGACCTCGCCGGTGTCGCCTTCACCAACACCACCGTCGCCACCGCGGCCGCCGTACTGGGCTGGCTGATCGTCGAGCAGCTGCGTTTCGGCAAGCCGACCACTCTGGGGGCGGCCTCCGGCGCCATCGCCGGTCTGGTCGCCATCACCCCGGCGGCGGGTTTCGTGACGCCGCTCGGCTCGATCGCGATCGGTGTCATCGCCGGCGCCGTGTGCGCCCTCGCGGTGAGCCTCAAGTACAAGCTCGGTTACGACGACTCGCTCGACGTGGTCGGCGTCCACCTCGTGGGTGGTCTGGTCGGCACGCTGCTGATCGGTTTCTTCGGCACCACCAGCGTCAACTCCGCCGGTGCCGACGGTCTGTTCTACGGCGGCGGTTTCGAGCAGCTGGGCAAGCAGGCCGCGGCGGCCGCGGTCGTGATGGTGTACTCGTTCGTCCTGACCTTCGTCATCGGCGGCATCATCAAGGTCGCGGGCGGGTTCCGGGTCAGCAAGGAGGACGAGGTCACCGGCATCGACGAGGCGCAGCACGCGGAGAGCGCGTACGACTTCGTGGGTGGCAGCATCGGCGGCCACAGCGGTTCGGCCCCCGCTGGAGTCCCGTCGAAGGACGGGGCGGCACTGGAAGGAAGCAAGGCATGAAGCTGATCACCGCGATCGTCAAGCCGTTCACGCTGGACGACATCCGTGCCGCCCTGGAGCAGCTGGGCACGCTCGGTATGACCGTCAGCGAGGTCCAGGGCTACGGCCGCCAGAAGGGCCACACCGAGGTCTACCGCGGCGCCGAGTACGCCGTCGACTTCGTGGCCAAGCTGCGGGTCGAGGTCCTGACGGACGATTCGAACGTCGAGAAGGTCATCGAGGCCATCGTCAACGCCGCGCACACCGGCAAGATCGGCGACGGCAAGGTCTGGGTGACCCCCGTCGAGACCGTCGTCCGCGTCCGCACCGGCGAACGCGGTACGGACGCGCTGTAGCTCCTGCTCGAAGTGGTTTGCGTTGCGGTGCGGGCTGAGTCCCACACCGCAAGCGGCGCCGCCACTTCGAAACACAACGTAGGGAAGCGGATGGTCGTCGGGGGGGAACTCGCCAAGGCGGCGAACCGGTTGCTGGACGGACGGCACAGTGCGTCCGCACTGCGCGCCGCGCTGGTGGACCTGTACGAGTTCTGGATCGGCAAGGCCGCCGCGGCGGCCGGCGTGGACACCGCGCAACCCGGTGTCGCGCTGGTCGCCGTCGGCGGTCTCGGCCGCCGTGAGCTCGTGCCGTTCTCGGACCTGGACCTGGTCCTGGTCCACAACCAGCACCCGGAAGTCGCCGGAATCGCCGACGCGCTGTGGTACCCGCTGTGGGACGCGCGCATCGGCCTCGACCATTCGGTCCGCACGCCGGGGGAGGCGCTTCAGGTCGCCTCGGAGGACCTGCGGACCGCGATGGGACTGCTCGACGCCCGCCACATCGCCGGTGACGCCGAGCTGACCGGCAGGCTCGCCACGGCGGCGCGCGACCAGTGGCGCCGTACGGCCCGCAAGCGCCTGCCGGAGCTCGCCGAGTCCACCCGCCGACGCTGGCAGCGCAGCGGCGAGATCGCCCAGTCGGCCGAGCCCGACCTCAAGTACGGCCGGGGCGGGCTGCGCGACCTCGGCGTGCTGGGGGCGCTCGCCGCCGCGCAGCTGACCGACCGTCCCGGTGAGGAGCTGCGGGCCGCACGGGAGCTGCTGCTCGATGTCCGCACCGAGATGCGCCGCGAGCTGCGTCGCGACCGCGACGTGATGTCCCCTGTGGACGGTGAGCTGGTCGCGGCCGAACTGGGTTTCGGTGACCGGTTCACGTTGGCGCGCAAGCTCGCCGGTGCGGGCCGGGCGGTCGGCTACGCGGTGGACGTCGCGTTGCGCGCCACCGAGGAGTCCCCACGCGGGCGGTTCGGACGGCGCCCCAGCCGGACCCCGCTGGACGACGGCGTGGTGTTGCACGGCAACGAAGTGGCGCTCGCCCGTGACGCCGTCCCGGCCAAGGATCCCGCGTTGCTGCTGCGCGTCGCCGCGGCGTCCGCGCGAACCCGCGCGCCGATCTCGCACGGCACCCTGCGCGCGCTGGCCGATTCCGCGCCGGAGCTGCGCACGCCGTGGCCCGCCGACGCGCGTGACTCGCTCACCGAGCTGCTGGGCGCCGGCGAAGGCCTGATCGACGCCGTCGAGGCCCTGGACCGCACCGGCCTGTGGGCGCGGCTGTTCCCGGAATGGGGCGCGGTGCGGGATCTGCCGCCGCGCGAGCCGGTGCACTCGTGGACCGTCGACCGGCACCTCGTGCAGACCGCGGTCGAGGCCGCGAAGCTCACCACCACGGTGTCCCGGCCGGATCTGCTGTTGCTGGCCGCGTTGCTGCACGACATCGGGAAGGGCCGCGAAGCCGACCACTCCGAGCTGGGCGCGGCGATCTCGCTGCAGGTCGCCCAGCGGATCGGGCTGCCGGCCGCCGACACCGCGCTCGTGTCGGCGGCGGTGCGGCACCACCTGCTGCTCGCGCACACCGCGACCCGGCGCGACATCGAAGAGCCCGGCACGATCGCGCGCGTCGCCAAGACCATCGACAACGACGTGGTCCTGCTGGAACTCCTGCACGCCCTGACCGAGGCCGACTCGCTGGCCACCGGACCCGGCGTGTGGACCGACTGGAAGGCCGGGCTGGTCGCCAACCTGGTCGGCCGGTGCCGCCAGGTCGTGCAGGGCAACGGGTTCAGCCCGCCCGAACCGCTCGACGCGCGCCGCCGCGAACTGGTGACGGCCGCGGTGGCGGCCGGCCGCAGCGAAGTGCTGATCACCTCCGACGGGAAGGTCGCGACGGTCGTGGTGGCCGCACCGGCCCGCGCGGACCTGCTCGCCCCCGCCGCCGGGGTGCTCGCCCTGCACCTGCTCGAAGTGCACACGGCCGTGCTGCGCGGTCACGACGGCGGACGCGCGGGGATCTTCACCGCCTCGCCGAAGTTCGGATCGCTGCCCGATCCCGCGCTGCTGCGCGAACAGTTCGCGCGGGCGGTCGCCGGCGGGCTCGCGCTGGAGGCGAAGCTCGCGGCGAAGGAACGGGACTACCAGCCGACCCGGGTCGCGGCCGAACCGAAGGTGCTGTGGTTCGACGACGAGACCAGCGGGCCGAACACGGTCGTGCTGGAGCTGCGGGCCACCGACCGGATCGGGCTGCTGTACCGGGTGGCGGGCGCGCTGCAGTCGTGCGGCGCCGAGGTGAAGTGGGCCAAGGTCGCCACGCTCGGCGCGGCCGTCGTCGACTCCTTCGCCGTCTCGCCGCGTGACGGGCGGGTCGACGCGGCGTGGCGGCAGCGGATCGAGCAGGCGGTGCTCGCGGCGGCGTCATGACTCGTTACGGGGTGTCGCCGCGGATTTCTTGATCGGGGCTGGCAGGATGTCGCTCGTGCCCGAGTCGACGATCCTGCCGCTCACGGTCGCCGCGGCCCACCTGGAGGCGTGCGCCGCCGAGCTGGACCGGGCACCGGAAACCGACCTCGGCGAGATCGTCACCGTGCTCAAACACCTCGTCGGAGCGCAACGGCACCTGTCCGGCACGTTGACCGGTCTCGCCGAGCGGATGGGCGAAGCCCGCTACGGCGCGCTGGCGGCGCTGCCGTCGGCGGAGATGGCCGCACTGGTGGAAATACTCCAGGCGGCGGGCGCCGCGTTCGGCTATTCGGCGGACGCGCTCGGCGAGAGCGAACCGCTGGCCGCCTACGTCGCCGCGAACGCCGGTGAGAACACCCGTTTGTAGTAGTTGAACGACGTTTCCGCCTGACTAGCGTGGGTGGGATGCGGACGGTCTAGAAGGGCACGATCGGCGTCGGCAGTTTCGCCATCCCGGTGAAGGCCTACAGCGCCACCGAGGAACCCGGCAGTGGCCTGCACCAGCTCCACCTCACCGACGGCGGACGGCTGCGGTTCCAGCGCGTCTGCGAGGTCGACGGCGCCGAGATCCCGGCCGAGGAGCTGGGCCGTGGTTTCGCGCTGCCCGGCGGTGACGTCGTGATCCTGTCCGAAGAGGAACTGGCCTCGCTGGCGCCGGAAAGCGCTCACTCGATCCAGGTCGTCGGGTTCGTCCCGCCCGCGCAGATCGACCCGGTCTACTTCATCAAGAGCTACTACCTCGAACCCGAGGTGCCCGCGACGAAACCGTACGTGCTGCTCGCCGAGGCGCTGCTGACCGCGGGCCGGGTCGCGCTGGTGAAGGTGGCGATCCGGCAGCGCGAGACACTGGGGGCGCTGCGGGTCCGCGACCAGCTGATCGTGCTCGACACCATGCACTGGCCCAGCGAGGTCCGCCGCGCCGACTTCCCGTTCCTGCACGAGGACATCGAGGTGCGCATGCCCGAGCTGCGGGCGGCGGCGAACCTGATCGAAAACCTCTCCGGCGATTTCGAACCGGGCGCGTTGACGGACGGCTACGCGACCGCGCTGGAGGACCTGGTCGAGGCGAAGGTCGAGGGCCGCGAGGTGGTCCGCCCGACGGCCGCCATCCAGGACGAGGGCGTCTCCGAGCTGTTGGCGGCCCTGCAGTACAGCGCGCAGGACCGGACCGACGCCGACCAGGGCGTGGCCAAGGCGAAAGCCGCCGCGAAGAAGGCGTCCCAGGCGAAGGGCCGTGCCCGCAAGGCGTCATCGAAGGCCAGATCGGCGCCCAGATCCGCCCGCTGAAAAGTTTGCGGAAAACCGCGTCATGACCCCGGGAGACCGGGGTCACACCGGTGCGCGCCGCGGCGGGCCGCCGGGAAATCCGAGTAGATCTACCTAGGGCTACTTGGGTGTCTTCACGCTGCCCAGCCGCTCCCGGAACCGGCAGTCTTGGGACATCACGTCGTGGGTCCCGGGGAACTCGCTGGGACTGGGGGTACGGCGAGCGCCGGGGAACCGGCGCCCGCGGCGTGAGGCGTGCGGGTGGCCCGGCGAGGGGGCGGGCCACCCGCACTTCCCCTCGCGCGGTTGGATGTCGCGCATGCTGCATCTGCTGATCCTGCGGTACCTGGGGACCGAGGCCGACGTGGAGCCGCACGTGGCCGGTCACGTCGAGTACCTCGAACGGCACCACGCCGCAGGCACGTTCATCGCATCCGGGCAGACCGTGCCCTCCGGCCAGGGCGGGGCGATCCTCGCCCGCGGTGTCGACCGGGCCGCGGTCCTGAGCATCACGGCGGAGGACCCGTTCGTTCGCGCGGGCGTCGCCGAGTACTCGATCACCACGATCGACGTCGGCCGGGTGCACCCCGGGCTCGCCGGGCTGGTGAGAGCCGCGTGAACACGGACGTGACGCAGAACCTCGTCGCCTTCCGGGTGCGCGGCGAGGACGATCCGGTCATCGCGAGCGCCCCGACCCGCGCGGAGGACGCCCTGCGTCAGGCCTGGTTCCAGATCCGGCAGGAGCGGCAGGTCCGGCCCGGTGACATCGTCGCGGTCTACAGCGAATGGGAGCCGTCCGGGGACGACCTCCGGTTCCTGGCCACCGCCTTCCCCACCGCCGAGCACACCTACAGCTTCCCGCGTCCCGCCCCCGGCGGCTGGGACGAGGCGTTCGCCGAAGCCGAGCGCGTGCTGGCGGAAAAGGCCGCGCCGGCACCGGAACTGATGCCGGTGCTGTGGAGCGCGTCGTCCCCGCAGGCCGAGGTGCTGGGCTCGATCCCGCACCACCCGCTGGTACCGGGGCGGCTGTCCGTCGCACTGGCGCACGTCGGTCTCACCCCGCGAGGCACGCTCGGTATGCGGCACGTCACGACGCACGCCTACCAGGAGATGGGCTCACCGCCGTTCGGGCGGTTGATGGCCGAGGCCGCGGCGAACCTCAAACGCGGCCTGCGGGTGACCGGCCACCGCGGCGACCACGGCGACCTGCTGCACCTGACCCGCGAGGACTGGCTGGCCGCATCCGCGCTGGCACTGGACGACTTCGGTGCGCAGATGGCCCGCAACCTGGGCGAGGAGCGCCTGGTGGTCGGCCTGCCCTGCCCGGACGAACTCTTCGTGGCCGGCGCGAACTCGGGCTGGGCCGAGACGATCCACGAGCAGACCCTGGCCTCGGAGTACGACACCACCGAACTGGTGCCGTGCGTCGTGCTCGTGGAGCCACGCGGCATGCGCCTGCTGGCGGAACGGCAGGCCTGACAGCCCGGCCGTGAGCAGCGGCTACCCTGGAGAGACGCCGCAGGCGGACAACCACGACCAGCTGGAGCGTGCACACCCGTGTTCGACACCCTCTCCGACCGGCTCACTTCGGTCCTGCAGAACCTGCGGGGCAAGGGGAAGCTGACCGACGCCGACATCGACGCCACCGCGCGCGAGATCCGTATCGCGCTGCTGGAGGCCGACGTCGCGCTGCCCGTCGTCCGGGAGTTCATCGCGCACGTCAAGGAACGCGCGAAGGGCGCCGAGGTCTCCGAGGCCCTCAACCCGGCGCAGCAGGTCATCAAGATCGTCAACGAGGAGCTCATCGGCATCCTCGGTGGCGAGACCCGGCGCCTGAGCCTGGCCAAGACCCCGCCGACCGTCATCATGCTCGCCGGTCTGCAGGGTTCCGGTAAGACGACACTGGCCGGCAAACTCGCGATGTTCCTCAAGAAGCAGGGACACGCGCCGCTACTCGTCGCCTGTGACCTCCAGCGCCCCAACGCGGTCACGCAGCTGCAGGTCGTCGGCGAGCGGGCCGGCGTGCAGACCTTCGCGCCCGAGCCGGGCAACGGCGTCGGCGACCCGGTCGACGTCGCCCGTCGCGGCATCGACGAGGCCAAGCACGCGCAGCACGACATCGTCATCGTCGACACCGCCGGACGGCTGGGTGTCGACGAGGAGCTGATGAAGCAGGCGGCCGACATCCGCGACGCCGTGCAGCCGGACGAGACGCTGTTCGTCGTCGACGCGATGATCGGTCAGGACGCGGTCAGCACCGCGGAGGCATTCCGCGACGGAGTCGGCTTCACCGGTGTGGTGCTGACCAAGCTCGACGGCGACGCCCGCGGTGGCGCGGCGCTGTCCGTCCGCGAGGTCACCGGTCAGCCGATCCTGTTCGCGTCCAACGGTGAGAAGCTCGAAGACTTCGACACCTTCCACCCGGACCGGATGGCCAGCCGGATCCTCGGCATGGGCGACATGCTCACCCTGATCGAGCAGGCCGAGCAGGCTTTCGACCAGGACCAGGCCGAGAAGGCCGCGGCGAAGCTGGGCACCGGTCAGCTCACGCTCGAAGACTTCCTGGAGCAGATGCTCGCGGTCCGCAAGATGGGCCCGATCGGCAACCTGCTCGGCATGCTGCCCGGCGCCGGGCAGATGAAGGACCAGCTCGCGAACGTCGACGACAAGCACCTGGACCGCCTCCAGGCGATCATCCGCGGCATGACCCCCGCCGAGCGGGCCGATCCGAAGATGATCAACGGCTCGCGCCGCTCCCGCATCGCGCAGGGCTCGGGTGTTTCGGTACGCGAGGTCAATGACCTGGTCAACCGGTTCTTCGAAGCCCGCAAGATGATGCAGCAGATGGCGGGCCGCTTCGGGTTCGGCGGCGGTGGCAGCGCGACCAAGCGCAAGAAGGGCAAGAAGGGGAAGAAGGGCAAGGGCCCGACGCAGCCGAAGGTGCGTGGCGGCTTCCCCGGCGGCATGCCGATGCTCCCGCCCGGCGGTGCCGGTGGCGGCATGCCCGACCTGTCCCAGCTGGGTGGCGGCATGAACGACGTGCCCGGCTTCGACCCGTCGAAGTTCAAGCTGCCGAAGAACAAGTAGATGCACCTGCGTGGGGTGGTGCTGCCCGACGGCGGGCAGCGCGATGTCTGGATCTCCGACGGCAGGGTCACGTTCTCGCCGGTCGAGGGCGCGCCGACCCTGGTGTCGGAGGGTTTCCTCGTGCCGGGGCTGGTGGACGCCCACTGCCATCCGGCGATCGGGCCCGGCGGTCCCACCGACCTCGACGGCGCGGCGGCGAACGCACTGGCCGACCGCGACGCGGGCACGCTGCTGATCCGCGACTGCGGTCAGCCCATCGACACCCGGCCGTTGCAGGCGCGCGCCGACCTGCCGCGGATCATCCGGTCCGGGCAGCACCTCGCGCGCCCCAAGCGGTACATCCCGAAGCTGGGCCTCGACCTGGAGGACCCGGACCAGTTGCCCGCCGCGGTCGCCGAGCAGGCGGCCGACGGCGACGGATGGGTGAAACTGGTCGGTGACTGGATCGACCGTTCGGTGGGTGATCTCGCTCCACTGTGGCCGGACGACGTCCTCGCGGAGGCGATCAAGGTCGCCCACGAGGCAGGCGCCCGCGTCACCGCGCACGTGTTCGGCGAGGACGCCCTGCCCGGCCTGATCGACGCCGGTATCGACTGCCTGGAGCACGGAACCGGTCTGGACACCTCGCTGCTCGCCGAGATGGCCCGCCGTGGCACGGCCCTGGTGCCGACGCTGATCAACATCGAGAATTTCCCCGGCATCGCCGACGCGGCGGGCAAGTACCCGGTCTACGCCGACCACATGCGCGCGCTCCACGCCCGCGTGGGCGATCTGGTCGGCAACGCGCTCGACGCCGGTGTCGCGGTCTACGCCGGCAGCGACGCGGGCGGCATGATCGCGCACGGTCGTCTCGTGGACGAGCTGGAGGCGTTGCGCCGCGCGGGAATGACGGCGGAGCAGGCGCTGGCGGCGGGTTCGTGGGCGGCGCGGGACTGGCTCGGGCACCCCGGTCTGAGCGAGGGCGCCCCGGCCGATTTCCTCGTCCTGGACGCCGATCCGCGGGAGGACCTGTCCGCCCTGCGTTCGCCACGGCACATCGTCCTGCGTGGCGCGCTCGTCCGCTGAGGGCCAGGGCGCTTCGAAGACCAAGATGGTCTCGTGAAGATCGTCAGATCGCCGGGTCTGCCGTACGCCGTTCCGGTCGCGCAGCGGGAGCAGGCCACGACTTCGACTGGTTCAGCGGACGGCTGCCCACCCGCGAACCCACGGTCGACGTCACCACACTCGACCCGGCGGTCTTCGGCCGCATGCCGACTGCCCGCGGCGACGGCTCGGAGGTGGAGGTCGGGACCGGCCCGCGGTGAGGCCGCTCACGCCCCGGGGTCGATCGATCGCGTCCAGCCACATAGCCTGAACGACATGGGATCGTCGCGCGTGGGCCGGGGCATCGGCGAAGCGTCGCGCGCCCGGCTCGTGCTCGGCGCCCACTGGGGGTTCGTCGCGTTCTTCGCCGGTCTCGGCGTGTACCACCTCGTCACCGTCGTGATGACGGCACTGCGGTCCGGGCGCGCGAGCGTCGACCCGCTCGAACTGCTCGACGTCGGGCCGGTGCTGCTGCTGGCGTTCGTGCCCGGCCTGCTGCTCGGTCTCGCGCCGCTGTTCGCCTCGCGGCGCTGGGGGAGCGGGCCGCGCGGCGACTTCGGCTGGTTGCCCGATCTGCGTGACGTGAAGGTCGGCCTGGCCTGCGGGGTACTCGCCCTGCTCGCCGGGTATCTGGTCAACCTCGTGCTGCTGGGCATCTACGGCACCGACCGGGTCTCCGGCAGCCCGCTCACCGACTTCGCCGAGGACGGCGGTTCCGACGACGTCGTGTGGCTCGCCCTCGCCGCGCTCGTCGTCGTGGTCGCCACCCCGATGGCGGAGGAACTGCTGATGCGCGGCGCGCTGTGGGGTGCGCTCGAACACCACCGGATCCCGCAGTGGGTGATCCTCGTGCTCACCGCCGTGGTCTTCGCCTACCTGCACGGCGAACCGACCCGCACGCTGGCGCTGCTGGCGCAGGGACTGGTGATCGGCGTCGCGCGCTGGCGCACCGGCCGGGTGGGGGCGAGTTTCGTTGCGCACGCCGCGAACAACCTGGCCCCGGCGTTGCTGCTGTTCACCGGGTCCTGAGACGAACGACCATGGCGACTAGGCTCGGTAGGTACTGGGCGAGGATGACAGGGAGGAACGGCGTGACGGCAACTCCGGGTGAGCCCGTCTCCGACCTCGACCCACCCGAACTGCCCGTGGCGGCTTCGTCCTTCCCGACGCACCGCTGGGGTTTCGGCGCGTTCCTCGTCGTCGAGGCCGTGCTGCTCGCGTCGGCGGCGTTCGTCAGCGTCCTCCTCGGCCCGGCGCCGCCCGGACAGCCGCTGCCCGCGCGGGACGTGCTGATCGGCACGATCGCGCCGACCGTACTGGCCGCGCTGGTCGCGATCCTCATCACCCAGGTCCGCGGCAACGGGCCGTTCACGGACCTGCGGCTGTCGTGGAACTGGGACGACGTGAAGCTCGGGCTCAAGCTCGGCACGTTCGGGCTGGTGCTGACCACGGTCAGCGCGTTCGTCTGGACGCAGGCGGTCGGCGAGGCCAACGCCGGATCGGCGATCAGCGCGCTGGTCGAAGAACAACCCATGTCGGTGAGCGCGGCCGTCGTCATGTTCGCCTATCTGTGGCTGCTGGGGCCGATCTGCGAGGAGATCATCTACCGCGGCCTGCTGTGGAGCGCGGTCGAGCGCCTGCACTGGGGCCAGGAGAAGTGGGCGAGGCTCGCGGCGTTCCTGCTGTCCACGGCGGTGTTCGCGGCCAGCCACCTGGAACCGCTGCGCACGACGCTGCTGCTGGTGATCGCCATCCCGATCGGTCTGGCGCGCCTGTTCACCGGGCGGCTGCTGGGCAGCATCGTCGCCCACCAGATGAACAACTTCCTCCCCGCCGTGGCGATGCTGCTGACCGCGCTCGGCGTGATGGCCATCTGAGCCGGATGCAGGGCGCTTCACGCGGTCTGGCAGAATAGACGCTTGCCTGCTGCGGCAAGGGCCCTCTCACCATGCCGTGGCGACCGAAAGCTTCGGGTTCTCGTCCGGTGTCCCCACACGGATCGTGACCCGACACCCGCGAGCACCGCAGAGAACCAAGGAGTACCCACACACCGTGGCCGTCAAGATCAAGCTCCAGCGCCTCGGCAAGATCCGTGCGCCGTACTACCGCATCATCGTCGCCGACGCGCGCACCCGCCGGGACGGCAAGGCCATCGAGACGATCGGCAAGTACCACCCGAAGTCGGAGCCGAGCTTCATCGAGGTCGACTCCGACCGCGCCCAGTACTGGCTGGGTGTGGGCGCGCTGCCGACCGAGCCGGTGCAGCGCATCCTGGAGATCACCGGTGACTGGCAGAAGTTCAAGAACCTGCCGGGTGCCGAGGGCACGCTGAAGACCGCCGCGCCGAAGCCGAGCAAGGAGGAGCTGTTCAACGCAGCCCTCGCGGCGGCCGGTGACGAGCCCGCCAACGAGGCCACCACGCCGAAGAAGAAGCCGGCCAAAAAGGCCGACGACGAGGCGGCCAAGGACGAGGCGTGAGCTTCCTCGCCGACTCCCTGGAGCACCTGGTGCGCGGGATCGTCGACAACCCGGACGAGGTCCGTGTCGACCTGATCACCACCCGCCGCGGCCGCACCCTCGAGGTCCACGTCCATCCGGACGACCTCGGGAAGGTCATCGGCCGTGGCGGCCGGACCGCGACCGCGCTGCGCACCGTCATGGGCGGCATCGGTGGCCGCGGCGTCCGTGTGGACGTCGTCGACACCGACCGCTGACCCTTTCGTGGACGTCGTCGTCGGGCGGGTCGCCAAGGCCCACGGTGTGCGCGGTGAACTCGCCGTGGACATCCGGACCGACTCGCCCGGGGAGCGCTTCCGCGACGGCGTGACGGTGACCGCGCGGTTCCGCGACGGCACCACACGCCCGTTGACCATCGCAGCCGCCCGCCCCCACAGCGGGCGGCTGCTGGTCACTTTCGAGCAGGTCGTCACGCGCGAGGCCGCCGAGGCCCTGCGCGGCGCCCTGCTGCTCGCCGACACCGCCGATCTGCCACCCTCCGACGATCCGGACGAGTTCTACGACCACGAGCTCGAAGGTCTGCGCGCCGAACTGGGCGACGGCGAGGTCGTCGGCACCGTGCAGGAGGTCGTGCACGCTCCGGGTGGCGAGCTGCTCGCGCTCGACCGCGGCGGCCGCACCGTTCTCGTGCCGTTCGTGCAGGCCATCGTCCCGGTGGTGGACGTGCAGGGCGGCCGGGTCGTGCTCGATCCGCCCGAGGGCCTGCTCGACGACGCCGGCTGACGGGCTGGTTACGCTCGCGCCGTGCGGATCGACGTCGTCACCATCTTCCCCGAGTACCTGGACCCGCTGCGGGCCGCGCTGCTGGGCCGCGCCATCGAGCGCGGGCTGATCGAGGTCGGGGTGCACGATCTGCGGGACTGGACCCACGACGTGCACCGCGCCGTCGACGACGCGCCGTACGGCGGCGGTCCCGGCATGGTCATGAAGCCCCAGGTGTGGGGCGACGCGCTGGACGCGGTCTGCGGACCGGACACCCGCCTGGTCGTGCCCACACCGGCGGGCCGTCCGTTCACGCAGGAAGTGGCACAGTCGTACGCCCGCGAGCAGCACCTGGTGTTCGCCTGTGGCCGCTACGAGGGCATCGACCAGCGGGTGATCGACGATGCCGCGCGCCGCATGCCGGTCGACGAGGTGTCCATCGGTGACTACGTCCTGGTCGGCGGTGAGGCCGCGGTGCTGGTGATGGTCGAGGCCGCCGTCCGGCTGCTGCCCGGCGTGCTGGGCAACCCCGTGTCGGCCGAGCAGGACTCGTTCTCCGACGGCCTGCTCGAAGGCCCCAGCTACACGCGCCCCGAGGTGTGGCGTGAGTTGTCCGTGCCCGAGGTCCTGCGGTCCGGCAACCACGCGCTGATCGACCGCTGGCGGCGCGACCAGGCACTGGAGCGCACCGTGCTGCGCCGCCCGGATCTCCTCGGCCTGCTGCCGGAAGGTACGCTGGACGAGCGCGATCTCGCCGTGCTCGACCGTGTCCGGTCGGAGCAGCGGCAGGCCGGGTGATCCGGCCGGGGACGCGTCTGCAATACTTGACAGGTTGGCCGTGCCACTGGTGCGTGCCTGCCACAAGCCCCCGGGTCGCCTGCCGAAGTGAGCGTGCGCGTGCTCGGATGACTGCCACAGACGAAGGACGAGGACGGACTCCCGATGAACACCCTGGACGCCCTGGACGCTCAGTCGCTGCGTTCCGACATCCCGCACTTCCGCCCAGGTGACACGCTGAAGGTGCACGTTCGCGTCATCGAGGGAAACCGTGAGCGTGTTCAGGTTTTCCAGGGCGTCGTGATCCGCCGCCAGGGTGGCGGCATCCGCGAGACCTTCACCGTGCGCAAGGTTTCGTTCGGTGTCGGCGTCGAGCGCACTTTCCCGCTGCACACGCCGAACATCGCGAAGATCGAGGTGCACAAGCGCGGTGACGTGCGGCGCGCCAAGCTCTACTACCTGCGTGAGCTGCGCGGCAAGGCCGCCAAGATCAAGGAGCGCCGCGAGGCCCCCACCGCGTCCTGAGCTGCCGGACATTCTCCGATAGCCTGGCGAAGTGGTCGAACCTGTGCCCTCCAGCGCCGCTGAGGACGAGCCCGAACGCCCCGATCCGGACGAGAGCGCCGAAGACGGCGCAAAGGGGAAACGGCGTCGCCGGAAACCCAGGAAACAGCGGTCGTTCTGGGTCGAGCTGCCGATTCTGATCGTGGTGGCGCTGGTTCTGGCCTTTGTGTTCCAGCAGTTCCTGGCGCGGGTCTACACGATTCCTTCGGGATCGATGGAAACGACGCTGCACGGCTGCACCGGGTGCTACGGCGACAAGGTGCTGGTCGACAAGATCACCTACGACTTCACCGATCCGGAACCGGGTGACGTCGTGGTGTTCAAGGGACCCGAGCCCTGGGTCGAGAACGAGGTCGCGACCCAGCGCTCGGACAACGCGGTGGTGCGCTTCTTCCAGAACATCGGCTCGGTGTTCGGACTGGCGCCGCCGGACGAGCGCGACTTCGTCAAGCGGATCGTGGCCACCAGTGGCCAGACCGTGCAGTGCTGCGACGCCCAGAACCGGGTGGTCGTGGACGGCAAGGCGCTGGACGAGCCCTACATCCACTGGGAAAATCCGGAGGATGACCGGCAGATGTCCTTCGATCCGGTGACAGTGCCGGATGGGTATGTCTGGGTGATGGGCGACAACCGCAACGACTCGTGTGATTCACGCTGCCAGGGCGGCGGGGGTGTCCGCGGGGCGGTTCCGGTGGACAACATCATCGGAAAGGCCAGGATCATCGTGCTGCCGCCGGGCCGCTGGGGCGGGGTCAGTGACCACAACCCGCAGGCCGACGCCCAGCCGGTCGCGCTCTCGATGAGCGCCCCGTCGTGGCAGGAAGGCGTCCCGCTCGGGTTCGGTTTCGCCGCCGCGTGGCCCGTCGTGTGGGGCGGGCGGCGGCTGGGCTCGAAGGTGCGCGAGGCGGTCGAGCGAAAGCGGTAACCAGGTTGGGTAGATCTTCGGCGGTCTTGGCCTCGTTCCGCCCGCCCAGGGCGATCGTCCGGGGTGAGACGGCGTGGAGTCTGCAGTCGGCGCTGGACCGGCGGGGTCTCGGCCCGGTGGCCGGGGTCGACGAGGCCGGACGCGGGGCCTGCGCGGGCCCGCTGGTCGTGGCTTCGTGTGTGCTCAAGCCCGGTGACGCGGCCCGGCTGGCCGAGCTGAACGACTCGAAGCTGCTCACCGCACTGGCCAGGGAGCGGGTGTACGACCGCGTCCTGGCGCGGGCGGTGGACTACAAGATCGTCGTCATCTCACCCGAAGAGGTGGATCAGCTCGGTATCCACGTGACCAACATCGAGGGCATGCGCCGGGCGGTCGCCGGGTTGCGGGAGTGCCCTGGTTACGTGCTGACGGACGGTTTCAAGGTGCCCGGCCTGCCCGCGCCGAGCGTGCCCGTGATCAAAGGGGACCGGGCTGTCGCGTGCGTGGCGGCGGCCTCGGTGCTGGCGAAGGTGACGCGCGACCGCATCATGGCGGAGACACACGAGAAGTACCCGGTCTACGGATTCGATGTGCACAAGGGGTACACCACGGTGGACCACGGCGCGGCGCTCGTCGAACACGGGCCCTGTGAGGTACACCGTTGGTCGTACACCAACGTGGCAGCGGCGGCGGCCGTGCACGGGCTGCGGCCCCCGCGGAAGGTCATGCTGACCGCTGCTGCGCTGGGGCAGTCCGATGCTCCGGTACGTGCTCTGGAGGGCACCGTGGTTCAGAATGGGAGTTCCGCCGCCGGAGACCGGTCGAACTCGCGAGGAGGGGCGCGGATTTCATGAGCGCAGAGGATCTCGAAAAGTACGAGACGGAGATGGAGCTGTCGCTGTACCGCGAGTACCGCGACATCGTCAGCCAGTTCTCGTACGTGGTGGAGACCGAGCGGCGGTTCTACCTGGCCAACGCCGTGGACGTGCAGGTCAGGGACAGTGGGGGAGACGTCTACTTCGAGGTCCGCATGTCCGACGCGTGGGTGTGGGACATGTACCGGCCCGCCCGGTTCGTGAAGAACGTCCGGGTCATCACCTTCAAGGACGTCAACGTCGAGGAGCTGGAGAAGCCGGAGCTGAGACTGCCCGAGGAGGGTCCCTTCTCCGGCTGACCCCGTCGAACCAGGGCAACGAACGGGACGTCCCCACGCGGGGCGTCCCGTTTTTCGTGCCCGCGGCCCCGTACCAGAGGGGTCCGACAGTTTCGGCGCACCGGGCCGCGATCGCCCGTGGTTGTCCACATGACCCCACTTGTCCACAGGTGCGGGAACTCGGTCTGTCGGGGAAACCGCAGGTCCTGGCACGGTCGAAGGAGTGAACGACCGACAGACCTGGGGGACCAGCCATGACCACCGCGGCAAGACCTGCCCGCCACCTGACACTCGGCCGCAAGGGCGAGGAGATCGCAGCACGGCACATGCGCAAGCTCGGCTTCGTCGTGCTGTCCCGGAACTGGCGCTGCCGCCAGGGCGAACTCGACCTCGTCCTCACCGACGGCCGCACCCTGGTCATCTGCGAGGTCAAGACCCGCACCCGCGACAGCTTCGGCGATCCGGCGGAGGCGGTCACCGAGGACAAGATCGCCCGCATCCGCCGCCTCGCGGGCCAGTGGCTCAGCGTGCACCGCGTCGGCTGGTGCCGCCTCCGCTTCGACGTCGTCGCGGTGTACTCCGAGCCGGGTGGCGAGGCCCGGGTCCGGCACATTCCGGGAGCGTTCTGATGCCCATCGGACGTGCCTGGTCGGTCGCGCTCGTGGGCCTGGAGGGCAAACTGGTCGAGATCGAGGCCGATCTGGGCGGGGGCCTGCCGGGGGTCAAGATGGTCGGGCTGCCCGACGCGGGCCTGCGCGAGGCGAAGGACAGGGTCCGGTCGGCCATCCGCAACTCCGGTCAGCAGTGGCCCGAGGACAAGCTCACGCTCGGACTGTTCCCGGCGAACCTGCCCAAACTCGGCTCGGGCTACGACCTGGGCATCGCGGTCGCCATCCTCGCCTCCGCGGGCAAGGTCCCGGCCACCCGCCTGCTCGGCACGGTGCTGCTGGGCGAACTGGCCCTCGACGGCCGGGTGCGGGAGATCCGCGGCGTTCTGCCCGGCCTGCTCGCGGCACGCAACGCCGGGGTGAAGCGGGCGGTCGTCCCGTCGCATTCGCTCGTCGAGGCAGCACTGGTGGACGGCCTGGAGGTCTTCGGCGCGGCCCGCCTGCGGGATGTCGTGGCGTGGCTGGAGGGTGAGAACGCGCTCGCCCGGCCGGGCCCGCCGGTCGAGGGCGAGCCGCCGGAGTCGCTGGACCTCGCCGACGTCGTGGGGCAACCGGAGGCCCGCTGGGCTCTCGAGGTGGCGGCGGCCGGCGGTCACCACCTGCTGATGTCCGGACCGCCCGGCGTCGGCAAGACGATGCTGGCCAAGCGGCTGCCCGGTCTCCTGCCGTTGCTCGGTCCGGAGGAGTCGCTCGAGGTCACCGCGGTGCACTCCGTGCATGGCGCGCTCTCGTCGACCGATCCGCTCATCAAGGTGCCGCCGTTCGTCGCGCCACACCATTCGGTCTCCGAAGCCGCTCTGGTCGGTGGCGGTGCCGGCATCGCCGCGCCCGGGCTGATCAGTCAGGCCCACCGCGGGGTGTTGTTCCTGGACGAGGCGGCCGAGTTCGGTGCGCAGCGCCTGGACTCCCTGCGCACCGCGCTGGAGGAGGGTGAGGTCCGCATCGCCCGTGCCCGCGGCTCGGTCAATTACCCGGCGCGGTTCCAGCTCGTCATGGCCACCAACCCGTGTCCGTGCGCCCCACCACGGGAGTCGGACTGCTCGTGTTCCCCGACCGAGCGCCGCCGGTACCTCAGCCGCCTGTCCGGTCCGCTGCTCGATCGCGTCGACCTGCGGGTCCGCCTGCGCCCGATGACCGCGATGAGTGCCCATGAAGCCGGCGAACCCGAACCGACGGAGGTGGTGCGCAAACGCGTCCTGGCCGCCCGCGACCGCGCCGCCGCCCGGTGGAGCGAACAGGGCTGGAAGACCAACGCGGAAGTCCCCGGCCCCACCCTGCGCCGCGAGTTCGCCCTCCCCCACGCGACGACCGCCCTGCTGGACCGCAGCCTCGAACGCGGCGCGCTGACAGCCCGCGGAGCCGACCGTTGTCTGCGCATCGCCTGGACACTTGCCGACCTCGCCGAAGCCGACGAGCCGGCTCCCGACCACGTGGCCGCGGCCCTCGAATTCCGTGACCGGAGAGCGGCATGACCACCCCACAACGCTCGCTACCGGGCGCACTCCCACCGACGAAGCCACGGCTCGCGAGGAAGAACGCGATACCAATCGACGCCGCCGAGCACGTCACTCGTACGGACCCCCACCCCATGGCCGAGCGACCCGCCCCCATGGTCGTCGTGCCGCCCCCGGCCCGGCGGTCGCCGAACCGACCGCTTCGGTGGTCGTCGAGCGCCCCAGCGACCGCACCCGGAGATGGCGATGCCTGATCTCACCGCCGTGCGCCTGGCCCGCGCCTACCTGCTCCGCGTCGCCGAGCCGCCCGCTCCCGCGGTCGCCGACTTCGTGACGCGGCGCGGCCCCCTCGAGGCCGCGAAAGCGATCCGCGCCGGTGAGTGTTCCGGTCGGGTCCGTGACGAGACAGAAGCCCGCCGCGACCTGGACCTGGCCCAGCGTGACCTCGACGAAGGCGAACGCCTCGGCATGCGGCTGCTCATCCCGGAGGACGACGACTGGCCCGGCTGGCCGCTCCTGTCCCTCGAACTCGCCGCCAGTCGTGGCGTCCAAGGCGTGGCCCCGCCGCTCGCGTTGTGGGTGCGTGGCTCGGCCCGGTTCGACGACGCCACCGCGCAGGCCGTGGCGATCGTCGGATCGCGGGCGGCCACCGGTTACGGCGAGCACGTCGCCGGCGACTTCGCCAACTCGCTGGCCCGTCAGGGCGTGCCGGTCTTCTCCGGAGCCGCCTACGGCATCGACGGCGCCGCCCACCGCGGAGCTCTCGCCGCGCGGGGCACGACCGTGGCGCTGCTGGGGTGCGGTCTCGACGCCGGCTATCCCGCGGGTCACGTCGTGCTGCTCGACAAGATCGCGGAGACCGGCGGCCTCGTCGTGAGCGAGTACCCGCCGGGCACGCCTCCCGCCCGCCACCGCTTCCTGGTCCGCAACCGCCTCATCGCGGCCCTGAGCGAGGGCACCGTAGTAGTGGAAGCCGGCAGGCGCAGCGGCGCTCGCAACACCGCGACCACGGCAGGCGCGCTCGGCAAGGTCGTCATGGCCGTCCCCGGCCCGGTCACCTCCGCGATGTCGATCGGCTGTCACGAGCTGCTCCGCGACGCCGGAGCCACGCTGGTCGCCTCGGTCGAGGACGTGATCGAGACCGTGGGCAGGCTCGGCACGCCCCGCCCGGAGAGGGTCCGCTCCCAGCGGCCGACCGACGTGCTGGGCCCGGACGCCCTGCGTGTCCACGACGCGCTCCACAGACGCGAGGGCAAGTCGGCCGAGCAGATCGCCGCCGAATCCGGGGTGCCGGTCACCCGGGTGCGGGGGCTGCTGCCCGCCCTCGAACTCGACGACCTCGCCGTCCGCTGCGACAGCGGCTGGCGCGGCAAGGCCGGGAGGTGATGCGATCGTCATCTGCTGCCGGTGTGGCGATGCTTGACCACACGGGCCCCTTCGCGCAGCGTGAACAACCATGTCCGCACGGGAATCTCGAGGTCGCAGGGCCGACCTGCACGCCCTCCGGGACGCCCTGCCGCGCGCCGCCGGGAGCCTGGTCGACGAGTACGAACGGCACCTCGGGCTCGAACGGGGACTGTCCCCCCACACGGTCCGGGCGTACGTGGGCGATGTCGTGTCCCTGCTCGGGTTCCTGCACAGCGCGGAGGCGGCGCCGGAGACCCCCGCGCTCCAGGGGCTGGACATCGGCGCGCTCCGGTCGTGGCTCGCGGACCAGCGCAACGCGGGCGCGGGACGGACCACGTTGGCGCGCCGCGCGGCCTCGGCGCGCACCTTCACCGCGTGGGCCCGCCGCCACGGCGCGCTCGACCACGATCCGGGAGCGAAGCTCGTGGCGCCGCGGGTGCACCGGACCCTGCCGCCGGTGCTCCGGCCGGACGAGGCGGAGGACGTGCTGGGTGCCGCGAGCAGTGGCGCCGCCCAGCACGAGCCGGTCGCGCTGAGGGACCACGCCGTTCTCGAACTGCTCTACGCGACCGGGGTGCGGGTGTCCGAGCTGTGTGGTCTCGACGTCGACGACGTGGACTTCGGGCGCCGGCTGGTCCGTGTGCTCGGCAAGGGCGGCAAGGAGCGGATGGTGCCGTTCGGGACGCCCGCGGACCGGGCTGTGCGGAGCTGGCTGGACGGCGGCCGCCCGGCGATGGCCGGAGCGGTGGCGGAGCCGCATTCGAGCGCGTTGTTCCTGGGCGTGCGGGGTGGGCGGCTGGACCCGCGCACCGTGCGGCGGACGGTGCACGAGGCTCTCGAAACGATGCCTTCGGCGACCGACATGGGGCCGCACGGACTGCGGCACACCGCGGCAACGCACCTGCTGGAGGGCGGTGCCGACCTTCGCAGCGTTCAGGAGCTGCTCGGTCACGCTACGCTTGCCACGACACAGCTTTACACCCACGTGACCGTCGAGCGGTTGAAGGCGATCCATGACCAAGCCCACCCCCGATCCCGATGACCTCGGAGGACGGCAGGCAGGATCGTTGACACCGCCCGCCCCGTACGAGCCCGGAGAACGATCTGAGCCCGCCGCCGAGAACGGTTCCCGTGTGACAGCCGACCTGCGCGGGACCGACGCCCGCTCCGCCCCCGACGCGGATGGGCAGCCGCCCCTGCCCGCCGACGGGCAACCGACCCCGTCCGCGGTGGGGCAGTCGACCGTGCCCGCGGTGGGGCAGTCGACCCGGCCTGTGGGCGGGCAGCCGATCACGCCTGCGGACGGTCAGTCGGCCGCGTCGGCGGGCGGTCAGCCGGCCCCGCTCGCGGATGGGGAGCGGACCGCTCCGGCGAACGGCGCGGGTGCCCGTGACCAGCCCGTGCCCAGCGGTGGCGAGACCGCTGCCGCAGGCGGCCAGGCGGTGTCCGACGGAGCCACCGCATCCACGCCGGAGGGCGCCCGGCCCCGGGGCGGCGCCGAGCGGGCCGGGTCCGGCAGCACGTCCGGAACCCCGGCGCGCAGCTCCGGTGACGTGGACTCGGTCATCCACGCGGTCTGGCGGGAGTTCCGGGAGCGCCCCGAGCAGCGGCTGCGCGAGCGGCTCACCCTGCACTACGCGCCGCTGGTGAAGTACGTGGCCGGCCGGGTCGGCACCGGGCTGCCGACGCACGTCGACGTCAGCGACCTGATCCAGTCGGGCATCTTCGGGCTGATCGACGCGATCGAGAAGTTCGAACCCGAGCGCGGTCTGCGTTTCGAGACCTACGCGATGCAGCGCATCCGCGGCGCGATCCTCGACGATCTGCGGTCCCAGGACTGGGTCCCCCGCGTCGTGCGCAGCCGGGCCCGCGACGTGGAGCGGGCGCTGGAACGGCTGGGAGGCCGCCTGCGCCGCACCCCGACCGACACCGAGGTCGCGACGGAGCTGGGCATCAGCCTCGACGAGCTTCGCGATCTGTACAGCCAGCTCCAGCTGACCAGCGTCGTCGCGCTGGAGGACCTGATGGCCGCCGGGCGGGAGAGCGGTTCGCTGGTCGACACCCTGCCCGACGACGACGCCGTCGACCCCGTGGCCGTCCTCGTCGACCGCGACAACCGCCGCCAGCTCGCCGACGCCATCGCGCAGCTGACCGAGCGCGACCGGATCGTGGTGAGCCTCTACTACTTCGAGCGTCTCACCCTCGCCGAAATCGGCCGGGTCCTCGGCGTCACGGAATCGCGGGTGAGCCAGCTGCACACCCGCGCGGTCCTGCGACTCCGTGCGCGGCTCACCGAGCAGGCCGGCGTCTGACCAGACGGGTCACCCCGTCCAGGGCTTCAACCGGATCCGTGACTCGGTCCGGATCAGGGCGAGCGGGTTCAGGTACTCCTCGCCGCGGCGGACACCCCAGTGCAGGCACGCGTCCGCCGGACATCCCGGATGCCCGGGCACCACGAGCCCGATCGGCTGGCCCTGCCACACCTGCGTCCCCGCCGGCACGGTCGGCGTGACCGGCTCGTAGGTCGTCCGGAGGCCACCGTCGTGGTCGACCGAGATCACGCCACGGCCCGCGACCATGCCCGCGAACACCACCACGCCCGGCCCGGCGGCGAGTACCTGCTGACCGGGCGCCGCGGCCAGGTCGACACCGCGATGACCCGGACCGTAGGGCCCGGACGGCGCCTGGAACGCCCGCACGACCGTCGGCCGTGGCGACAACGGCCACCCGAACCGCGGCTCCCGCTCCCTCACCGGCAGCGTGGTCGCGGTGGGATCGGCACCCACAGGCAGCGCGGCCGCGGTCACATCCGCGCCCGCGGGCATCACGGCACGCGCGGCGCCTTCTGGCCACACCGGCCCAGGCGGCGCGGCGTCGCTGGGCTCTGCCGCTGTCACCCGGCCAGGCAAGGCCCTCCCCAGCGCCTCGCCCACGGGTGCCATGGCCATCAGGAAGGCACCAGCCAGCACGGTCACCAGCACCCGGCGCATCATCACGATCACCACCTCAGCGTGACGCATGATCACCCCACGCAACGGGGCCGAACGAAATCTGTGGACAACTCGCGCCGTCTGTGGACAACTCGCCTGCCGGGTTCCGTGTGAAGCAGCGGACAGGCACGAGGACGAGGCACGGGCCCGCGCCGCCCATGCCTTGCCCGTGGTGAACCCCGCGCCGCCAGGGCGTACACTGTTCGCGCGGCCTGTCATGACAGGTCGACTTCGCGTGTACGTGCACGTCTCCCTCCCGAAGGTGTTCGCCGAGGGGAGCGGAACCACACGGCGCCCGGCGGTCCCCGCGCACAGCACGGGGTTCGGGCACCGGCACTGCACCAGGGTCGCCGGCCACCCGGCCGACGGCGACAAAACCGGCCAGCGTGCCCGGCAGGGCACGCGCAACACAGAAGAGGTGCGAATCCGGCCATGGCCGTCGTCACCATGAAGCAGCTGCTCGATTCCGGCGTGCACTTCGGGCACCAGACCCGCCGCTGGAACCCGAAGATGAAGCGCTACATCCTCACCGAGCGCAACGGCATCTACATCATCGACCTGCAGCAGACGCTGAGCTACATCGACCGTGCCTTCGAGTTCATCAAGGAAACCGTCGCGCACGGCGGCACCATCATGTTCGTCGGCACGAAGAAGCAGGCCCAGGAGGCGATCGCCCGCGAGGCGCAGCGCGTGGGCATGCCCTTCGTCAACCAGCGCTGGCTCGGCGGCATGCTGACCAACTTCCAGACCGTCCACAAGCGCCTGCTGCGCCTCAAGGAGCTCGAGGCCCAGGAGCAGACCGGCGGCTTCCAGGGGCTGACCAAGCGCGAGATCCTCACGCTGACCCGCGAGAAGGACAAGCTGGAGAAGACCCTGGGCGGTATCCGCGACATGCAGAAGGTGCCCAGCGCCGTCTGGATCGTGGACACCAAGAAGGAGCACATCGCCGTCGGCGAGGCGCGCAAGCTCAACATCCCGGTCGTCGCGGTGCTGGACACCAACTGCGACCCGGACGAGGTCGACTACCCGATCCCGGGCAACGACGACGCGATCCGGTCGGCCGCGCTGCTCACCAAGGTGGTCGCCGAGGCCGCCGCGGCAGGCCTGATGGCCCGCTCCGGCCGCAACGGCTCCGCCCCCGCCGCCGAGGGCCAGGACAAGCCCGAGCCGGGCGTGTCGGACGAGCCGCTGCCGGAGTGGGAGCAGGCGCTGCTCAAGAACTCCGAGGCCCCGGCCGAGCAGACCACCGCCTCCTGAAACTCCTGACACCGCCGCGTCCCTGAGCGCGGCCCGCAGACTTTTCGAAGGGAACGGACAACGCACGATGGCGAACTACACCGCGGCGGACGTCAAGCGTCTCCGCGAGCTCACCGGCTCCGGCATGATGGACTGCAAGAAGGCGCTCGAAGAGAGCGACGGCGACTTCGACAAGGCCGTTGAGTTCCTGCGCATCAAGGGCGCGAAGGACGTCGGCAAGCGTGCCGAGCGCGCCACCGCCGAGGGCCTCGTCGCCGGTGACGGCGGCGTGCTGATCGAGATCAACTCCGAGACCGACTTCGTCGCGAAGAACGAGCAGTTCCAGGAGCTGGCGAACAAGATCGTCAAGGTCGCGCAGACCCTGCAGACCGACGACATCGAGAAGCTGTCCGCCGCCGAGCTCGAGGGCGGCAAGTCCGTCGGCGACACCGTGCAGGAGCTGGCCGCCAAGATCGGCGAGAAGCTGGTCCTGCGCCGCGTGGTGACCTTCGACGGCACGGTCGCGACGTACCTGCACCGCCGCGGCACCGACCTGCCCCCGGCGGTCGGCGTCCTGGTCGAGTACAACGGCGAGGGTGACGGCGCCGCCGAGGCGGCCCGCAACGCCGCGCTGCAGATCGCGGCACTGCGGCCCAAGTTCCTGACCCGTGACGAGGTCCCCTCGGAGACGGTCGAGAACGAGCGCCGCATCGCCGAGGAGACCGCCCGGGCCGAAGGCAAGCCCGAGCAGGCCCTGTCCAAGATCATCGAGGGCAAGGTCAACGCGTTCTACAAGGACAACGTGCTGCTTGAGCAGCCGTCGGTGCTGGACAACAAGAAGACCGTCAAGGCGCTGCTCGACGCGGCCGGCGTGACCGTCACCCGGTTCGCCCGGTTCGAGGTCGGCCAGCCGTAACACGACGGCATGACGTGAGCGTGCCCCGTCTCCGTGGTCACGGGGACGGGGCACACTCGCGAAGGCAGGGTCTACAAGCGGCACCCGAGCGGGCGGAGGCGGACATGGGCGAGGCGAAACGAGCCGACGGTGGCTACCGGCGGGTGCTGCTGAAACTCGGTGGCGAGATGTTCGGCGGGGGAGCACTCGGCCTCGACCCCGACGTCGTGCACTCCGTGGCCGCCCAGATCGCGGACGTCGTCCGCACCGGTGTCCAGATGGCCGTCGTCATCGGCGGCGGCAACTACTTCCGCGGCGCCGAGCTGTCGCAGCGCGGCATGGACCGCGACCGGGCCGACTACATGGCCATGCTCGGCACCGTCATGAACTCCCTCGCCCTCCAGGACTTCCTGGAGAAGGAGGGCGTGCCCACCCGCGTGCAGACCGCCATCACCATGGGCCAGGTCGCCGAGCCCTACATCCCGCGGCGCGCCGAACGGCACCTCGAAAAGGGCCGCGTCGTGATCTTCGGCGCGGGCACCGGGATGCCCTACTTCTCCACCGACACCGCGGCCGCCCAGCGTTCGCTGGAGATCGGCTGCGAGGCCGTGCTCATGGCCAAGGCCGTGGACGGTGTCTTCACCGCGGACCCGAAGAGCGACCCGAGCGCCAAGATGTTCGACGAGATCAGCCACCGCGAGGTGCTCGAGCGCGGGCTCAAGGTCGCTGACGCCACCGCCTTCAGCCTCTGCATGGACAACAACATGCCGATCATCGTGTTCAACCTCCTGACCGAGGGGAACATCGCGAGGGCGGTGCGTGGTGAGAGGATCGGCACGTTGGTGAGCACCCCCGGGTCGGGGCCCAGCGCCTGACCGCGGGTGGACCGGAACAACAGCAGACACAACGGGAGTAGCCGTGATCGACGAGACCCTCCTCGACGCCGAGGAGAAGATGGAAAAAGCGGTGTCCTTCGCCAAGGAGGATCTGTCGTCGGTGCGGACCGGCCGGGCCAACCCGAGCATGTTCGCCCGCGTCATGGTCGAGGCCTACGGGTCGTCGATGCCCCTGAACCAGGTGGCGGGCGTCAACATCCCCGAAGCCCGCATGGTCATCGTCAAGCCCTACGACCAGAGCCAGCTCGGCGCGATCGAGAAGGCCATCCGCGAGTCCGACCTGGGTGTCAACCCGTCCAACGACGGCCAGATCATCCGGATCACCATCCCGCAGCTCACCGAGGAGCGGCGCAAGGAGATGGTCAAGACCGTCAAGTCCAAGGGTGAGGACGCCAAGGTCCACATCCGCGGGGTCCGCCGCAAGTCCAAGGAAGAGCTCGACCGCATCGCCAAGGACGGCGAGGCGGGCGAGGACGAGGTCGCGCGCGCGGAGAAGGAACTGCAGCACCTCACCGACAACTACGTGGCGAAGGTCGATGAGCTCGTGAAACACAAGGAAACCGAGCTGCTCGAGGTCTGAATGCCCCAGGTGAGCGAAGAGCGCGAGAAGGCCCCGATGGCTTCTCCGGAACCGGCCGAACCGGCCAAGAAAACGTCGCGGGCGGGCCGTAACCTCCCCGCGGCGATCGGTGTCGGGCTGCTGTTGGGTGCTGCGATCCTGGTGTCGCTGCTCACCGTGCGGTACCTGTTCATCGGGATCATCGCGGCGGCGATCGCGGTCGGCACGTACGAGTTCGCGCAGGCGCTGCGGCGCGCGGCCCAGATCCGGCTCGCGCTGGTCCCGTTGCTGCTCGGCGGCCAGGCGATGATCTGGCTGGCGTGGCCGTTCGGGTACCGGGGTGCGCTGATCGCGTTCGCGGTCACCGTGCTGGCGTGCCTGCTGTGGCGGCTGCCCGGTGGACCGGTCGGCTACCTGCGGGACACCAGCGCGTCCGTCTTCACGGCCGCGTACCTGCCGTTGTTCGGCGCGTTCGCGGCGATGCTGGTGCCGCCCGCCGACGGGGTGGGGCGGGTGCTGGCGTTCCTCATCGGGGTCGTCGCGTCCGACACCGGCGGTTACATCGCCGGTGTCCTCAAGGGCAAGCACCCGATGGCGCCGTCGATCAGCCCGAAGAAGACCTGGGAGGGTTTCAGCGGTTCGCTGATCGCGGGCGTCGTGGCGGGTTCGCTGACGCTGACACTGCTGCTCGACGGGCACGTATGGCAGGGCGTGGTGTTCGGTGTCGCGATCGTGCTGACCGCGACACTGGGCGATCTCGTGGAGTCGCTGATGAAGCGGGACCTGGGAATCAAGGACATGGGCACGATGCTGCCGGGGCACGGCGGGCTGATGGACCGGCTGGACTCGCTGCTGCCGTCCGCGGTCGTGTCGTTCCTGCTGCTCTCGGCGTTCTTGCATTGACGCACGTGTTTCCGGCGGCGGAGCCGCCTCACCGCCTGAGCAGCTTGCACCGCCTCGGGTTCCGCCACTCGCACCGCTACGCGGGCCACACCACTGGAATGTTCTCTCAGTCGTCGTAGGGGTCGTCGACTTCGGCGCGGCCCCAGCCTTCGCTGACGCGCGAGTGGTCGATCACCGAGAAGACCGCGCCGGCCGGGTCGGCGAGGATCGCGATCCGGCCGCGCGGTGTGTCGTACGGCTCGACGAGCACGGTACCGCCGAGCATCAGCGCATGCCCGGCCGTCGCGTCCGTGCCGCGGGCCGGGTCGACGCTGAAGTACACCATCCAGTGCGGCGGCGCCTGCGGCGGATACTCCGGCCCCATCACGTACCGGTAGAGCACCGGTTCCTGGTTCAGCCGCCATTCGGCGTAGTCGACGCCGCGGTTGTCGCCCACCTGCAGGCTCGTGTACTGGAAGAGCCGGCAGAAGAAGCCGTCCGCGGCCTCGCCGTCGCGCGTGTTCAGGTCGGCGCCGGCGAAGGTGTTGGGGAACCCGGCCGCGAACGCCCAGTCCGGCGGCGGCTGCCACAGCACGAACGGCGCGCCGGACGGTTCGATGCCGTGCATGATGCAGCCGCGCTGGGGCAGCACGGTCGGTTCGAGCGTGACCGAGCCGCCCAGCCGCTGCACCCAGTTCGCCGCCGCCTGCGCGTTGTGCACCGAAATGTTGACCATCCACGCGCTCGCCTGACCGGGCGCCGCCTGGTACAGGCCGCCGATCGGTACCCCCTCCAGGGTGCCGATCAGGTAACGCCCGGTGCGGGTCGCGGGGTCGCGGCTGAGCAGGTACTGCCAGCCGAAGAGCCCTTCGTAGAACCGGTGTGACGCGGTCTCGTCGACGGTGGCCAGTTCGACCCAGCACGGCACTCCGGAGGGAAGCGCGGACGGGAGCGAGGATCCGACGGACATTCCGCCTCCGATCGGTGGGGAAGGCAGCAGTCTAAGCCGGAAACTGAGCGCTTTCCCGGCGCCCTCTCGGTTATCCTTGCCGTGTGTGGAAAATCGCCCGGCGCGGGCAGCGGCCCGCGGCACGGGCGGATGTGCTGCCCAGCCCGAACATCTGGTACCACACCGATACCTACGAGCTGGAGAACCGCGCGCAGGACGTCGGTGACGACGTGTGGCGGGTGCTCGCCCGCGAGTGTGACTGGGCGGGCAAGGACGTGCTGGACGTCGGCTGCGGGGACGGTTTTCACCTGTCGCGCTTCGCCGCGACCGCGAAGTCCGTGACGGGTGTGGAACCGCACGAACCGTTGGCGCGCCGGGCCGAACGCCGCGTCGGGGAGCTGCCGTCGGTGCGGGTGCTGCGCGGCTCCGCGCAGTCGATTCCGGTGCCGGACGCGAGCGCCGACGTGGTGCACGCGCGTACCGCGTACTTCTTCGGTCCCGGGTGCGAACCCGGTCTGCGCGAGGCGGATCGCGTGCTGCGGCCCGGTGGAGCGCTGGTGGTCGTCGATCTGGACGTGTCCAGTGAGCCGTACGGCCGGTGGATGCGGGCCGATCTGCCCGACTACGACGCGGCGGCGGTCGACGCTTTCTTCGAACGGCAGGGTTTCCGCTGTCGCCGCGTGATGACGCGGTGGTGGTTCGCCGACTCGGAAAGCCTCGCGGCGGTCCTGCGCATCGAGTTCAGCCCCGAGGTGGCCGACCGCGCGATCGCCGATGTCCTACGGGACAACGGATCGCACGGCCGGCACCCCGGTGCGGCGGGCTTCACGGTGCCGGTGGGCTATCGGGTTCTGGTCCGCGACAAGCCCTCCGGCCTCGTGCTGCCCGGTCACTCCTCGTCGTCCTCGTCGTCCGTGTCGATCTCGCCGAGTACGGCGTAGAGCGAGCGGCGGGCTTCGTTGAGGATTTCGACGGCGCGCCGCTTCTGCCCGGGTGACCCGGCCTGGGACACCTGGACCGCCGCGGCGGCCAGCGTCGCGCCCGCCTTGCGCAGGTCGACCTCGACCGGGTCGACGTCGTGGGCGATGTGCTCCCACGGCGGCGTCGAGTCCTGCTTCTCGGCCGCCTCACGGCCGGCGTCGGTCAGCTCGAACAGGCGCTTGCCGCCGTCCTCGCGGGCCACCACCAGGCCTTCGTCGGCCATCAGCTGCAGCGTCGGGTAGACCGAGCCGGGGCTCGGCCGCCAGAAGCCGCCGCTGCGTTCGGCGATCTCGCTGATGATCTCGTAACCGTGCCGGGGCTGTTCGGCCAGCAGGGCGAGGATCGCGGCGCGCACGTCGCCCCGGCGTCCTCGCCGTCCGCGGTGCGGGCCTCGGGGGCCGCGCCCCCGGAAGTCGCCACGCGGGCCGCCCGGGCCCCAGCCCGGGGGGAACTCGCCGAATCCACCGCGGGCGAACGGGCCGAAGGCCGGGCGCTCGTGGTGCGGGGGGAATGGGTGCTTTCTCATGTCGGTTCTCCTTCCGTACTGTTCCGACATGTTCACGATATATCGGAAACAGTCGGAAGGCAAATGTGGGTCAGGTCACCGGGTTGTCGACGAGGATGACCTGCGGGGACGGGGTGGCGCAGGTGGCGCGGATCGTCTGCGTGCTGCCGTTGATCCGGAAGTCGGCCGCCGCGTCGCCGAGTGAGATCCGCACGCTGTCCGCGCCCGCGACCGGCTTGAACGGGCCCGCGGTGAGGGTGCCGTTCGCCGGCAGTGACAGCACGACCTTCTGGTCGCGCACCAGCGTGGTCTCCGGGATGTCGATGCCGTCGGCCGCCACGTTCTGCACGGCGGGTGTCCCGCCCTCGACCACCAGGTTCTGCGTGGTCACCCGTCCGGACACGGTGTGCACGCCGGCGTCGAGCAGGGCGTTGACCGTCGCGGGCGGGATCGTGAGCGCGCCCGAAGCATCGGTGAACGACAGGGATCCGCCCGCCTTGACCGCCAGCGGGATGGTGCCGCCGACCGCGATGCCCACGTCGAGCGGTTGCCCGCCGAGGGTGCAGTGGTAGGGCGCGTTGATGATGCCGATCAGCGACTCCGCGGGCGGGACGGAGTAGTTCATCGGCGCGCCGGTGATCTTCGACGGCGGCTGGCCCGCCGGTCCGCCGACGGCGATCGTCAGCAGCGCGTTGCCCGCGGTCGGGGTGCAGTTCGCCTCGACGTTGAGCGTGAACCCGACCGCCGACTTGAGGGCGACGTGCGCTACGGCGTCGACGAACTGCAGCGTGACCGTGCCCGAATCGGGCGCGGTGAACGGGCCGACGTCGAACGTGCCTTCCAGCGGCAGGCCGACCTTGAGCGGCTGCCCGGCCTGGATCGGAATGTCCTTGATCTCCGCGGGCGGATCGGCCACGTTGATCCGCGCCGGGGTGGCGTTCGCCGCGCCGATGTTCAACGCGGAAATGGTCGCGTCCGCTTTGTCGATGCCGGCCACTCCGGCGAGCGCGGTCAGCGCTTCGGGAAAGGTGATGCTGCCCGATCCCTGGGTGAGCCAGAATTCCTGACCCGGTCCCAGTTGCGCGGCGACGGCTCCCTGGACGTCGACCGTGGTGCCCAGATCGAGCACTTTCACGCCGCCGAAGTCGGGCAGGGTGATGGCGCAGTTGATCGGCAGGCTGAACCGGCCCGTGTCCACGCCGATATCGGGAACATCCCGTGCGGGCAAGGCGGTTGCGGTGCCGGTGAGGGTCAGTGCGAGCAGTGTTGTCACGCCGGTGAGGATCGCGGCGACCCGGCGGCGCAGGCGGGTCTGGGACATGTGTTACCTCCGATTCCGGACGGGTGGGGAATTGATTTCCGGTGGGTCGGCCGACCGCGCCCAGAATCGCAGCGAGTGGAAAACCGGGCAATTGACGGCGGAGAATTTGTGTCGCACTTCCGGGGTTTCCGGCGGGCATTGCGCATCGCGGAGAGGAGTTGCGCGTCACGTCGCCGGTGCCCGGGCGCGCCGCGACGCGAGGACATGGGAGAATGTGTGGTTGTGTCGACATTGCCGCTGCTCTTCGAGGCTCCCCGGCGGGGGATGCCGCCCCGCCACCTCGCTGATCTGACCGCCGCCGAACGCGCGGCGGCCGTCAGTGACCTCGGCGAGAAGCCGTTCCGCGCCAAGCAGCTGTCGAACCACTACTTCGCCCGCCTGACCGCCGATCCGCAGGCGATGACCGACATCCCGGCCGCCTCGCGTGAGCGGCTGGTGTCGGAGCTGATGCCGCCGCTGCTGACCGAAGTGCGGGCGCTGGCGTGCGACGACGGCACCACGCGCAAGACGCTGTGGCGCGCGCACGACGGCACGCTGCTGGAGAGCGTCCTGATGCGCTACCCGGACCGGGCGACGCTGTGCATCTCCAGCCAGGCCGGCTGCGGGATGGCGTGCCCGTTCTGCGCGACCGGCCAGGCGGGCCTGACCCGCAACCTGTCCACCGCGGAGATCGTCGACCAGGTCCGGTCGGCGGCCGCGGTGATGCGCGACGGTCTGATGCCCGGTGGCCCCGGGCGCCTGTCGAACATCGTGTTCATGGGCATGGGTGAGCCGCTGGCGAACTACAAGCGCGTGCTGGCGGCGGTGCGCCGCATCACCGACCCGGCGCCCGACGGGCTGGGCATTTCGCAGCGTTCGGTGACGGTGTCGACGGTCGGCCTCGCCCCGGCGATCCGGCGGCTGGCGGAGGAGAAGATGCAGGTCAGGCTGGCGGTGTCGCTGCACACCCCGGACGACGAGCTGCGCGACACGCTGGTCCCGGTCAACAACCGCTGGTCGGTCGACGAGGTGCTGGAGGCGGCGCGCTACTACGCCGACTCGACGGGCCGCCGGGTGTCGATCGAGTACGCGCTGATCCGGGACGTGAACGACCAGCCGTGGCGGGCGGACCTGCTGGCCAAGCGGCTGCGCAAGCACCTGAACCAGCTGGTGCACGTCAACGTGATCCCGCTGAACCCGACGCCCGGCTCGAAGTGGGACGCCTCCCCGAAGCCGGTGGAACGCGAGTTCGTGCGGCGCGTCAACGAAGGCGGCGTGGCCTGCACGGTGCGGGACACGCGAGGGCAGGAAATCGCCGCCGCCTGCGGACAGCTCGCCGCCGAGGGCTGACGAGGGCGGCGGTCCCTCGGCCACCGCCCCCGCGCGGGGTTGCGGTCAGCAGGGCGGCAGCCGTAAGGGAATCGCCCTCGGACGGTGGGCGTTTTCGTCGGGAAAGCCGCTGACCGGGCGGTACCCATAAGGTCGGTGCATGCCGACCTCGATTGGTCCGCGGCAGGTTCTCACCGACGCGGGTGTGGCTGTGCTGTGCGTGGCCGTGTTCTGGCTGCCGCTCGCCCACTCGCCTGGCGTCGCCGCGGTGCTCGTCCCGGCACTGGTCGCCGGGGTGCTGCTCCGCTCGCGGTGGCCGGCCGTGGCGTTCGGTGTCGTCGCGGTGGTGACCCTCGCCGGGGCGCTGCTCGGGCTCACCGCGGATCCGTTCGTGGCGGCGGCGTGGACGCTGTACCCGCTGGTGATCCGGGCGCACCGCCTTCGCTTCTCCCGGGTCGTTTCGGTCGCACTCGCGGCGGCCGTGGCCGTTCTGCTGGTGGCGGGATCGACGGCGTGGGAGGACGTCCTGCGTTACGTCATGGTGAGCCTGCTGGTGCTGGCAGGCACGGTCCGGCTCGGGATGGCGATCCGGCGGGAGCGGACGGAGGCCGCCCAGCGCGCGGTGCTCGAAGAGCGGCTGCGGGTGGCGCGTGAAGTGCACGATGTCGTATCGCACTCGCTGGGCACGATCGCCGTCACCGCCGGGGTCGCGGTCCACGTCGCCGCGGATGACGCGCCGAAGCTGCGCGACCGGCTCTCCCGCATCGAGCGAACCGCCAAGGACGCGCTGACCGATCTGCGCGCGGTGCTCGGTGCGGTCCGCGAGCGGCCAGCCGACCGCGCGCCCCAGCCGGGGATCGGCGACCTCGAAGCCCTGGCCGGACGGGTACGCGACGCCGGTATCGAGGTGACCCTAGCCGTGCGGAACGCGGACGGCCTGCCCGCGAGCACGGGTTTGGCGGTGTACCGGATCGTCCAGGAGGGACTGACCAACGCGGCCAGGCACGCCCCGGGGTGCCGGTGCGAGGTGACCGTCGCGGTGCGGGACCGGGAAGTCGTCGTCGAGGTGACCGACGACGGTGGGACCATGGGTGGCACGCACGACGGGGGAGGGTTCGGGCTGATCGGGGTGCGGGAACGGGTGGAGTCGCTCGGCGGTGAGCTGACCGCCTGTCCGCGTGACGGCGGCGGTTTCGCGCTGCGTGCCGTCCTGCCGGGGCCGGGATGAGCGGGCGGATCCGGGTCCTCGTCGCCGAGGACGACGACCTCCTGCGTGGTTCGCTGTGCGAGCTGATCGCCTCGGACGAAGGTCTGGTGCTCGTCGGTGAGGCGGGTGACGGCGCCGCCGCGGTCGAGGCCGTCGCCCGGCTGCGCCCGGACGTGGTGCTGATGGACATCCGCATGCCGGTGCTGGACGGCCTGGTCGCCACGCGCGAGGTCGCTCCGTCTTCGCGGGTGCTGGTCCTGACCACGTTCGACCTCGACGAGTACGTCTACGAGGCCCTGCGCGCCGGGGCTTCCGGTTTCCTGCTGAAGAACGCGGGCCCGGCAGAGATCCTCCGCGCGATCCGGACCGTGCACGACGGGCACGCGATGCTGGCGCCGGAGGTGACCGGACGCGTGATCGCGGAGTTCGCCCGGCGCCTCGACCGTCCGGAGCGCGCCCGCTTCGCCACGCTGACCGACCGCGAACGGGACGTGGTGGCGGCGATCGCCGAGGGCATGTCGAACGAGGAGATCGCCGCGGCGCTGTTCCTCAGCCGGGCCACCGTGAAGACCTACCTGAGCCGCCTCTTCGACAAGCTGGGCGTCCGCGACCGCACCCAGCTCGTCGTCCTCGCCTACGAAACCGGCTTCATCGACTCGCTGCGCCGGTAGGTGTCAACCTTTGGCCGATGCCACCCGGCGCGGTCCGCCCCAGGCTGGGGCCATGATCGAAATTTCGGGTCTGGTCAAGCGGCACGGTGTGCAGACCGTCCTGCGCGAGGTCAGCTTCACCGCGAAGGCCGGGCAGGTCACCGGGTTCCTCGGGCCGAACGGCGCGGGCAAGTCGTCCACCCTGCGCATCCTGCTGGGCCTCGACGCGGCCGATTCCGGGACCGCGCTCGTCGGCGGCAAGCCGTACCGGTCGCTGCGCAACCCGTTGCGGACCGTGGGTTCGCTGCTGGAGGGCAGCGGCGCGCACCGGTCCCGTACCGCGCGCGGGCACCTGTCGTGGGTCGCGGCGAGCAACGGCATCCCGCGCAGGCGGATCGCGGAGGTGCTGGACGTCGTCGGGCTCGGCGACGCGGCCCGCACGCGGGTCGGCGCGTTCTCCCTGGGCATGCACCAGCGGCTCGGGCTCGCCACCGCGCTGCTCGGCGAACCGGACGTGCTCGTGCTGGACGAGCCGGTCAACGGCCTCGACCCGCACGGGATCCGCTGGCTGCGCGAGTTCCTGCGGTCCTACGCGGAACAGGGGCGAACGGTGCTGTTGTCGAGCCACCTGATGAGCGAGCTGGCGAGCACCGCCGACCGGCTCGTCGTGATCAACCGCGGCGCGATCGTCCACAGTGGAACGGTCACGGAGGTCACCGCCGGGCACGCCTCGCTGGAGGACGCCTTCTTCGCGCTCACCGGGGAGGGACGATGACCGGATACCTCAACGCCGAGTTCCGCAAGGTGCTGTCGTTGCGGGCAGCACAGGTCGCGGCGGGCCTGTGCCTGATCGTCACACCGGCGATCACCGCGCTCAACGCGCACGCGATCCGGTCACGGCTCGCCGAGGGCGGTGCGCTCGGCAACCGCGACCTGACCGAGCTGGGGTTCGAGACCAGCGCCCTCGGTGCGGCCGCCGGTGTGCTGCTCGGTGTCGTCGCCGTCAGCAGCGAGTACACCGCCGCAGCGGTGGACGCCGGTGGTGGCAGACAGATCCTGGTCACCCTGACCAGCGCGCCACGCCGAGGCCGTCTCTTCGTGGCGAAGGCGGTCGTGGTGGCACTGGTGACGGCCGTGCTCACCGCCGTGGCGGTCGTCGTGGGGACCGTGGTGGGGCAGCAGCTGCTCGGTCCCTACGGGGTGACCGCCGCGCAGGCGCTCGACGGGATCGGCTGGCGCCTGGGCGGTGTCGTCGTCTACTGCGCCTGCGTGTCGGTGATCGCGCTCGCCATCGCCACCTTCACCCGCGGCGGCGTCGTACCGCTGGTCGTGCTCCTGGTCAACACCACCGCGGTGTCGGTGTCGTTCCTGCTGGCCAGGGTGTTCCCGCCGGCGAAGTTCCTCCCCGACGCGGCCGGGACGCAGTTGTTCGCGCGGAACACCACGCTGCCGGAGCCGCTGTCACCCGGCGCGGGCGGTCTCGTGCTCGCCGTGTGGACGGTGCTCGCGCTCGTGGCCGGCGCGGTGGTCTTCACGAGGCGGGACGCCTGAGGTGGCGCGAAGCAACGCATTCCGCCGTGTCGTCGTCGCCGAGCTGATCAAGCTGGCCACGCTGCGGATCGTGCCGGTCACGGTCGTGGTCACCGTCGTCGTCATGCCGGTGCTGGCACTCGCGGTGGACCGTCGCGCGGTCGAGTTCGGCCAGGTGGGTTTCCTCGTGCTCGGGGTCCTGACCGCGGCCACCGAGTACGCCGGGAGCCAGATCCGTACGAGCCTGACCGCCGTTCCGGACCGGCTGGTGCTGCTGGCCGGGAAGGTGCTGGCCTGGCTCGCCGTCGCCACGCCGTCAGCGGTCCTCGCCGCAGCCCTGTCGCCCGGGGTTCCGGTGCTCGGCGCCGCCGCCTACCTGGTCCTGATCGGGCTTTTCGCCCTCGCCGTCGCGATGGTCGCGCGAAGCCTCGTCGGGGCGCTCGCGACGGTGGTGACGCTCGTGTTCGTGGCGTCCCCGTTGCTGGGGGAGGTCCTGCGCGCCGCCGCGTACCTGCCCGACCGCGCCGGGGCCGTGCTCTACCGGCCCGGACCGCTGTCCGCCGTGACCGGGGGCCTGGTGCTGGCCGCCTGGCTCGCGGCCGCGTTCGCCGTCACCGGGTCCGTCTTCGCGAGAAGGGACGCCTGAGCACGAAAAAGGCGCCCCGGACCGGCCGGGGCGCCGTCACAAGCGGAAGCCTCAGCGGCGCCAGGAGGTGCGCTTCTTCTTGACGTCCCAGAGCAGCCCGATCGCGATACCGGCCGCGATGGCGACCAGCCACACGTTCTCGGTGTTGTTCTCGTGGTTGTTGTAGATCATCGCCAGCAGCACGACGACCGTGACCCACCCGGCGATGCGCCCGCCCTTGGGGAACCCGCCGTGCCAGCCCCATGCGGCGGACGGCTCGTCGCGCGGATCCACCTTCGTCACGGCGGCGTCCTGCCGCTTCTCGACCGCCTTGCTCGCCACGATCACTCCTCAAAAGGCCCTGCACAAACGTCCGACCGGATGATTCCACATCCCGACCCGCCCCGCGCCGATGACCCGCTCGGACGTGTTCGCGACAATGTCCCCGATGAACGCACCCCGCACCGTCCTCGTGCTCGGTTCGACCGGCTCGATCGGCACCCAGGCACTGGACGTCGCCGCCCGCAACCAGCACCTTTTCCGCATCGCGGGCCTCGCCGCGGGCGGATCCGACCCCGCGCTGCTCGCCGCGCAGGCGCTGGCCCACCAGGTCGACGCCGTCGCCGTGACGAAACCCACGGTGGTGGAGGACCTGCAGCTCGCGCTGTACGCGGAGGCGCAGAAGCGTGGTTACTCACGGGGTGAGTTCAAGCTGCCCCGCATCTTCGCGGGCCGCGACGCCGTGGTCGAACTGATCGGTGCGGTCGCCGTCGACGTCGTCCTCAACGGGCTGCCCGGCTCGCAGGGCCTCGAACCGACGCTCAGGGCCCTCGAAACCGGGGCGACCCTCGCGCTGGCGAACAAGGAGTCGCTGATCGCCGGCGGGCCGCTGGTGCTCAAGCAGGCCAAGCCCGGCCAGATCGTCCCGGTCGACTCCGAGCACTCCGCGATGGCGCAGGCGCTGCGCGGCGGCCGCGCCGACGAGGTCGACCGGTTCGTGCTCACCGCCTCCGGCGGCCCGTTCCGCGGCAGACGGCGCGCCGACCTGGCCGATGTCACGGTCGACGACGCGCTGGCACACCCGACCTGGGCGATGGGCCGCCTCATCACGATCAACTCGGCCACCCTGGTCAACAAGGGCCTGGAGCTGATCGAGGCGAGCCTGCTGTTCGGCGTCGGCTGCGACCGCATCGACGTGGTCGTCCACCCGCAGTCGATCGTGCACTCGATGATCACGTTCACCGACGGCTCGACGCTCGCCCAGGCCAGCCCGCCGGACATGCGCCTGCCGATCGCGCTGGCCCTCAACTGGCCGGACCGCGTCCCCGGTGCCGCGGCCGCGTGCCGGTGGGACCAGGCGAGCTCGTGGACCTTCGAGCCACTGGACAACGAGGCGTTCCCGGCGGTCGAACTGGCCAGGCAGGTCGGCACCGCGGGCGGCTGCCTGCCCGCGGTCTACAACGCCGCGAACGAGGTCTGCGTCGAGGCTTTCCTGACGCAGAACGCCCGCTTCACGGCGATTGTGGACACTGTTACCCAGGTGGTGGAGGCCGCCGACGAGTGGCGTCGCGAGCCGAGCGACGTCGCGGAGGTACTGGCGGCCGAGCGGTGGGCGCGAGCCCGGGCCGCCGAGATCGTGACCGGAGGGAAGTAGCGGGTGGCCTACGTTTTCGGAGTCGTGCTGTTCGCGCTGGGCATCTGCGTGTCCGTCGCGCTGCACGAGGCGGGTCACATGGTGACGGCCAAGGCGTTCGGCATGAAGGTGCGCCGCTACTTCGTCGGCTTCGGCCCGAAGGTGTTCTCCTTCCGCCGAGGCGAGACCGAGTACGGCTTGAAGTGGATCCCGCTGGGCGGGTTCTGCGACATCGCGGGCATGACGGCGCTCGACGAGGTGACGCCGGACGAGGCGCCACGCGCGATGTGGCGGTTCAAGACCTGGAAGCGCACCGTAGTGATGGCCGCCGGGTCGGTCACGCACTTCATCCTCGGCTTCGTCGTGCTCTACCTGATGGCCGCGACGATGGGCCTGCCCAACCTCACCGCCGAACCGGCGATCTCGACGGTCTACGACTGCGTGCGTGACGCGCAGACCGACGAGGAGTTCGCGAACCCGGTGTGCCGTCCCGGCGACCCGGCCCCGGCGAAGAGCGCCGGGATCCAGCCGGGCGACGAGATCGTCTCGATCAACGGTCAGCACACCGAGACCTACGCCGACGTCACGACCCTGGTCCAGCCGCTGTCCGGGCCGGTCGCGGTCGAGGTCGAGCGCGACGGGCAGGTCGTGCCGCTCACCGTGGACGTCGTCCAGGTCGAGCGCCCGGTCCAGGACCCGGCCGACCCGAACGGGCCGGACAAGATCGTCTCGGTCGGTTCGCTCGGCCTCACGTTCGCCAACATGATCCCCTACAACGCGGCCACCGCGCTCGGCGGCGCGGCCGGCTTCACCGGCGACATGTTCGTGCAGACCTGGCAGCGTCTGATGGAGTTCCCCGAGCGCATCCCGGCCGTGGTGTCGTCGATCTTCGGCGGCGAGCGCGACCCGAACACGCCGGTCAGCGTCGTCGGCGCGAGCCGCATCGGCGGCGAGGCCGTCGAGCAGGGGCTGTGGTCGCTGTTCCTGCTGCTGCTGGCGAGCCTGAACTTCTTCGTCGGCGTGTTCAACCTGCTGCCGCTGCTGCCGCTGGACGGCGGGCACATCGCGGTCGTCTGGTACGAGCGGGTGCGTGACTGGGTGCGCAAGCTGCGTGGCAAGGGCGCGGGCGGCCCGGTCGACTACTCGAAGCTGTCCGCGGTCACCGTGGTGCTGGTGCTGATCGGCGGCGCCGTAACGCTGCTCACCGTCACGGCGGACATCGTCAACCCGATCAGGCTGCAGTAGCGCAGCGTTTTCGCAGGTCACGGTCCCGGCCGGGGTGACTCACTCCGGCCGGTCGCCGCCGTGCGCGGCCCGGCCTGTGAGTAAGCTGGACCTGTCAGCAGCCCGTCTCACGCCGCAGAGGATTCGATGAGCGTCGAGCTTGGTATGCCCGCCCTCCCGCCCCCCGTGCTGTCCGAGCGTCGCAAGACGCGGCAGCTGATGGTGGGCCCGGTCGGGGTCGGGAGTGAGCACCCGATCTCGGTGCAGTCCATGACCACCACCCTGACCGCGGACGTGAACGCGACGCTGCAGCAGATCGCCGAGCTGACCGCGGCCGGGTGCGACATCGTGCGTGTCGCGTGCCCGTCGGCCGACGACGCCGAGGCGCTGCCCGCGATCGCGAAGAAGTCGCAGATCCCGGTGATCGCCGACATCCACTTCCAGCCCAAGTACGTGTTCGCGGCGATCGAGGCCGGCTGCGCCGCGGTCCGCGTGAACCCCGGCAACATCCGCAAGTTCGACGACCAGGTCAAGGAGATCGCTCAGGCGGCGAAGGACCACGGCACGCCGATCCGCATCGGCGTCAACGCGGGCTCCCTCGACAAGCGGCTGCTGGAGAAGTACGGCAAGGCCACCCCGGAGGCGCTGGCGGAGTCGGCGCTGTGGGAGGCGTCGCTGTTCGCCGAGCACGACTTCCACGACATCAAGATCTCGGTCAAGCACAACGACCCGGTCGTGATGGTGCGGGCCTACGAACTCCTTGCCGAGCAGTGCGACTACCCGCTGCACCTGGGCGTCACCGAGGCCGGCCCGGCCTTCCAGGGCACCATCAAATCGGCGGTCGCGTTCGGCGCGCTGCTGCGGCAGGGCATCGGCGACACCATCCGCGTGTCGCTGTCCGCGCCTCCGGTCGAGGAGGTCAAGGTCGGGCAGCAGATCCTGCAGTCGCTGAACCTGCGGCCGCGCAAACTGGAGATCGTGTCGTGCCCGTCGTGCGGCCGGGCGCAGGTCGACGTCTACAAGCTGGCCGACGAGGTCACCGCGGGCCTGGAGGGCATGGAGGTCCCGCTGCGCGTCGCGGTGATGGGCTGCGTGGTGAACGGCCCCGGCGAGGCACGCGAGGCCGATCTGGGCGTGGCGAGCGGCAACGGCAAGGGCCAGATCTTCGTCAAGGGCGAGGTCATCAAGACCGTGCCGGAGCACCAGATCGTCGAGACGCTGATCGAAGAGGCGATGCGCATCGCGGAGGAGTCGGGTGACGCGGAAGGAAGCGGTGAGCCGGTAGTCACCGTGGGTTAGCCTCTCTGGCAGAGGGCGCAGACCCAGCCCTCCGGCCGCTATCCTTGGGGGACGGCGCGTGGATGGCAGAAACGGGGTGGGTCGATGAGCACCGCATTCGCGGGTTCGGCGATGGCCTGGGAACGGCTGCTGGACACCTGGCGTGGACTCCAGGTGCCGGAGGGCTGGCGCCCGGAGCTCACTGCCGAGGGGATTCAGATGACGCCGCCGACTGGGGGACCGCACAACCTGATCGCAGATCTGGTGGATGACGCGCTGCGTCGGGCACGTCCTGACGGGTGTGGTGTCTTCCAGACAGTGGGTGTCGCCATCCGCGCGACGGGAAGTATCTACGTACCGGATCTGTGCGTGGTGCCTCGCGATGCCGTTCCGGGGAACTCTGACCCGGTCCCGGCCGAGCATGTGCTCCTGGCGGCGGAGATCACCTCACCGAGCAACGGTGACCACGACCGGAAGAAAAAGAAGTGGGCCTACGCCCACGGGAACATCCCGCAGTACCTCCTGATCGACGCCTACGACGAGGACGGCCCCGCGGTCTCGCTCTTCACCGAGCCGATCGAGGGTGTCTACAGTCGCACCGTGCGGGTCCCCTTCGGACAGCCTGTCGAGATCGGGGAGCCGTTCGGAATCCGGTTGGAGACCAACGGGTTCTGAGTGTCCGATGTGGAGTGGGTGATCCGTGAGCCGCATCCGGAGTTGCGGCCGCTGATCACGCGCTACATCGGGTACCGCCGTCACGGAGTCCTCAGCACCCACCGCGGGCTGCCGTCGCGGCACGTCACGCTCGTCATCAGCCTCGCCGAGCCGATCCGGTTCACCGGCATGCCCCGCCCGGACCAGTCGCCGGGCCGCTACGCCGCGGCGCTCGGCGGCCTGCACACCGCGCCCGCGTTGATCGACCAGGACGTGGTGCAGTCCGGCGTCCACGTCGAAATAGACCCACTCGGCGTGCCCGTCCTGTTCGGGGTGCCTGCGGCCGAGTTGAGCGGCCTCGTCGTCGATCTCGCCGAGCTGGGGCCGAAGAACCTGACCGAGCGGCTTGCCGAAGCACCCACCTGGGCGGACCGGTTCGCCGTCCTCGACCGGACCTTCCGCGCGACCCTCGCCGACCGCGCACCCTCGCCCGAGGTCACCTGGGCCTGGCGCCGCCTCACCGGCACCGGTGGTCTGATCCGCGTCGAGGCCCTCGCGAACGAGGTCGGCTGGAGCCGCCGCCACCTCGCCGAACGGTTCCGCCGCGAACTCGGCCTCGCGCCCAAACAGGCCGCCCGCGTGCTCCGGTTCGAGCGTGCCGTGACCAGGCTCCGGCAGCGGCGCACGGACCTGGCCACCCTCGCCGCGGACTGCGGCTTCTACGACCAGGCCCACCTGAGCAACGAGTGGCGCGCACTGGCCGGGTGCTCGCCACGCACGTGGATCGCCGAGGAGCTCCCGTTCCGGGCTCACCGCGGGGCCCCTTGACCCCCCACGATTTCCCGTTCCACCACTCCGTCTGGCAATCTGGTGGATGTGTTGCGGCTTGCCGGTGCACGGCTGCTCAGTGATCGGGATCATCCCGTGGTCCGCGCCGTGCTCGGGGCGGACCCGGTGGCCAGTTGCATGGTCAGCGCACGCGTCGAGCTGGCGGGTCTGGACCCGTGGCGGCTCGGCGGTGAACTGTGGGCGGCCGACTACCGCGGCACCCGCGGTGGCCGCCTGCCCGGCCTGTGCTTCTCCGGCCCCAATCTGATCCCGTTGCGCGGCAACGCCGCCGCACTGCGGTCCTTCGCCGACCGGGCACTGCGCAAGCAGCGGGTCTGCTCCTCGCTCGTCGGGCCCGCCGAGCAGGTCCTCGGCCTGTGGGACGAGCTGGCGGGGGAGTGGGGCCCGGCCCGAGAGGTGCGCGAGGACCAGCCGTTGATGGCGATGGAGGGCAGACCCGCCGTCGACCCGGACCCGCTCGTGCGCCCGGTGCGGCCCCACGAGCTGGAGCGGTACCTGCCCGCCGCCATCGCCATGTTCATCGAGGAGGTCGGCGTCGACCCGCGGGCAGGCGACGGTGGCGTGAGCTACCGCGCCCGCGTCGCGGAGCTGATCGCCGGTGGCCGCGCGTTCGCCCGCTTCGAGGACGGCGAGGTCGTGTTCAAGGCCGAGATCGGCGCGTTGTCCCGCAGCGTCGGGCAGATCCAGGGCGTCTGGGTGCGTCCGGACCGGCGCGGTCACGGGCTCGGCACGTCCGGGACGGCCGCGGTGGTGAGCCACCTCGTCAACGGCCTCGGCCGCACGGCCAGCCTCTACGTCAACAGCTTCAACAGCCCGGCGCTGGCGGCGTACCGGCGGATCGGGTTCAGCCAGGTCGGCCGCTACGCCACCGTGTTGTTCTGACCGGGCTCACGGCCGCGCTCCGCGGGGGAGTCGTAGGGTGGAGGGCATGTCCCAGCGTGCTCCGTTGACCCCTGGCGTGCAGACGCCGCGCCGCCCCGTTCCCGCCAGCATCCCGCGTCCCGAATACGTGGACAAGCCGGCGCCGAAGCGGGACAACGGCAACGGCGTGCGCACGTCCGAGGTCATCGAAGCCATGCGGGTCGCCAGCCGGATCGCGGCGCAGGCGCTGGAGGAGGGCGGCAAGGCCGTCAAACCCGGCAACACCACCGACGAGGTGGACAAGGTGGTGCACGAGTACCTGCTCGACCACCACGCCTACCCGTCGACGCTGGGCTACCGGGCCTTCCCGAAGTCGTGCTGCACCTCGCTGAACGAGGTCATCTGCCACGGCATCCCGGACTCGACCGTGATCGAGGACGGCGACATCTGCAACATCGACGTGACAGCCTTCATCGGGGGCGTGCACGGCGACACCAACGCCACGTTCTGCGCCGGTGAGGTGTCCGAGGAGGTGCGGCTGCTGGTGGAGCGCACCCACGAGGCGACCATGCGGGCGATCAAGGCCGTGCGGCCGGGCCGCCAGCTCAACGTGATCGGGCGCGTCATCGAGTCCTACGCCAAGCGCTTCGGTTACGGCGTGGTGCGTGATTTCACCGGTCACGGTGTCGGCCCGGCCTTCCACACCGCACCGACCGTCCTGCACTACGAGGACCCGTCGGTGACCACGGTGATCGAGGAGGGCATGACCTTCACGATCGAGCCGATGATCACGCTGGGCGCGATCGACTACGACATCTGGGACGACGACTGGACGGTCACCACGAAGGACAAGAGCTGGACCGCCCAGTTCGAGCACACCCTCGTGGTGACCGCGGACGGCGCGGAGATCCTCACTCTGCCCTGACGGCTCAGGCTTCCTGGATGAGTTCGTCCAGGAAGCCGGCCGCCTCGGCCATGGCGCGTGCGCTGTCCCCGGCTTCGAGCGCCTCCAGCAGACCGCGGTGGCCGATCGCCTCGGTCTCGGGAAGGCGGGTGTCGGTCGTGGCCGCCACGCTCGCGATCACCGCCTCCAGGATCCCGCGGTACAGCTCGGTGAGCAGGTCGTTGTGGGCCGCTCGCACGACCGCCAGGTGGAATTCGGTGTCCGCCCGGATGTAGGTTTCGAGCTCTTCGGTGCGGTAGGCCGTGTCGCGCTGGTCCAGCAGTTCGGCGATGGTCGCGAGTTCTTCGTCCGTGCGGACCTCCGCCGCGAGCCGTGCGGCCTCCACCTCCAGCGCGCGCCGCACGCCGAGCACCTCACGCAGCTCCGTGCCGCACAGACGGCGGATCGCGCCGGACACCTCGCTCGTCGCGCGCACGTACGTGCCGTCGCCCTGACGCACTTCGAGCAGCCCGCCGTGCGCGAGCGCCCGCACGGCTTCGCGGACCGTGTTGCGGCCGACCCCGAGGCTTTCGGCGAGTTCGGCCTCGGTGGGGATCCGTTGCCCGATCGGCCATTCGCCCTCCGCGATGGCGTCCTTGAGCTGCGCGATCACCTGGTCGACGAGACCGGTACGACGCGTAGTGGCGAGTGGCACTCCGGAAGTCCCTTCACCCGATCATCCTATGTTTGCCATACTAACGTGCGTGACTGTGGATGGTGAGACCTCGGTGCCCGAGAAGACGCGTGTTCCCGCGCCTCGCGTGCTCGTCGGGAGCGGTTTGCTGGGCGTGGCGGTGCTGCTGGCGGCGATGAACCTGCGCCCCGCGGTGACCAGTGTCGGTTCGGTGCTCGACGAGGTCCGCGACACGCTGGGGGCGTCCGCGACGTGGGCCGGGGCGCTGACCACCATCCCCGGGCTGTGCTTCGCCTTCGCGGGACTGACCGCGCCGGTCGTCGCGCGACGGCTGGGCATCGGGACGGCGGTGACGCTCGCGCTCGCGCTGCTGTCCTGCGGACTGGTGCTGCGCGTGCTCGACGGCCCGCTGGTCGTCCTGGGCGGGACGCTGATCGGAACGGCCGGGATCGCACTGGCCAACGTGCTGATCCCGGTGGTGGTGAAGGAGTCCTTCGCCACCCGGATCGGCCTGATGACCGGGCTCTACACCGGTGCGCTGCAGGCAGGCGGCGCGCTCGGCTCGGCACTGACCCCGCCGCTGGAGAGTGGTCTCGGCGGCTGGCGTCCCGGTCTGGGCAGCTGGGCGCTGCTGTCCGTCGCGGCGCTGGTGCTGTGGCTGGCGGCCGCGCGCACCCGCCCCGGCACGCCGGCGTCGGGGGAAAACGCGACCGGGGGGCGGTCGCTGTTCCGGAGTCCGCTGGCGTGGATCGTCACCGTGTTCTTCGGGATGCAGGCGTGCCTGGCCTACATCGTCATGGGGTGGCTGCCGCAGGTGCTGATCGACGCGGGCGTCAGCCGCGGTGACGCGGGCCTGCTGCTCGGTCTGGTGTCGCTGCTCGGCCTGCCGGTGAGCCTGATCGTGCCGCCGCTGGCCGCGAAGCACGGCAGCCAGAGCGGCTGGATCGTGCTGCTCGGCGTGTTCGGCGTCGCGGGCGTCATCGGCCTGATGGTCGCGCCGGGTGCCGCGCCGCTGCTGTGGTCGATCTTCATCGGCATCGGGATGGCCGTGTTCTCGCTGGCGCTGACGACGATCGCGCTGCGCGCCCGCACGGGCGCCGAGACGGCCAAACTGTCCGCGATGGCGCAGGGGATCGGCTACCTGCTGGCCGCGGTGGGCCCGTTCCTGTTCGGCCTGCTGCACGACGTGACCCACGGGTGGACGGTGCCGTTCGCGATGCTGCTCGCCGTGGTCGTGGGCCAGATGGTGTTCGGCTTCTTCGCGGGACGTCCGCGCTACGTCTGACGGCCGTGCGGCGGAGCGGTAGTGCCGGGACCCTTCCTGTCCGGTGTGCGGGCTCAGAGCGGCAGGTTCAGCAGCGCGTTCTCGATCAGCTCCGGCATCGCCGGGTGGATCCAGTACTGCCCGCGCGCCATCGACTTCGCGTCGAGGCCGAAGCTCATGGCCTGGACCAGCGGCTGGATCACCGTCGACGCCTGCGGGCCGATGACGTGCGCGCCGATCAGCTGCCCCGTGTCGGGGTCGGCCAGCAGCTTGGCGAAACCGCTCAGGTCCTCCATCGCCCAGCCGTAGGCGATGCCCGCGTAGTCCTGTGTGGACGTCACGTACTTCACGCCCCGCCCGCGCGCCTCCTGCTCGGTCAGCCCGACCGAAGCGATCTGCGGTGACGTGAACACCGCGTGCGGCACGAACCGGTGGTCCGCGGTCATCCGCTCGTCCGGGTGCAGCAGGTTGTGCTGCACGACGCGCGCCTCGTGGTTGGCCACGTGCTTGAGCTCGTACGGCGAGGAGAGGTCGCCCAGTGCGTAGATGCCCTCGACCGCCGTCTCCTGGTGGTCGTCGACGATCACGTGCCCGTCCTCGGTGGTCGTCACGCCCGTCGCGGCCACGTCCAGCAGATCGCTGTTCGGGCGGCGCCCGATCGCCAGCAGCAGCTCGTCCGCCTCGACGGTCTCGGCGCCCCGCGGCCCCTCCAGTTCCAGCGCGACACCCGCGCCGGACGGCCGCACCCGCACCGCCTTGCGGTTGAGCCGCACGTCGAAGCGCTGCGACGCCAGCTCGGTGAACCGTTCGCTGATCGCCTCGTCCTCGCCGCGCAGCAACGCGCCGGAGCGGGCGACCAGGGTGACCTCGACCCCGAACGAGGTGAAGACGTGCGCGAACTCCGCGGCGACGAAACCGCTGCCCAGGATGACCATGCGGGCGGGCAGCTCGTCGAGCCGCATCACGGTGTCCGAGGTCTGGTAGCGGACCTCGTCCAGACCCGGCAGGTCCGGCACGACCGCGCGGCCACCGGCGGCGAGCACGAACCTGTCGGCGGTGATGGTCTCGCCGGGACGGCCGTCGGCGAACGACACCGTCAGCTCCTTGCGCCCGGTGAAGCGCCCCGCGCCCTCATACACGGTGACGTTGGCGTTGTCCTCGTGGCTGGTCCGGTACTCGCGGCCACCCTGGGCGATCGGATCGATACGGCCGAAAATGCGGTCCCTGACGTCGGTCCAGCGCACCGCGTCCAGCGTCTCGTCGACACCGAACCGGCCGGCCAGCGACGGCGTCGCGGCCAGGTCCGCGGTGTGCACGAACATCTTCGTCGGGATGCACCCGACGTTCAGGCACGTGCCACCGAACACGCCCTTTTCGACGATCGCCGTCTTCCATCCGGCGAAGGAGGGGTCGAGGATCGAGTTCCCCGAGCCGGTCCCGACGATCACCAGGTCGTAGTGGGGCACGTGTGCAACCTCCAGCCAGCTTGGGTTCCCCCGGTGCAACCGGTCCGGACCCGAAATTCATTCCCGTTCCTATCCGCCGGTGGCGGTGAAGTGCATCCGGTCCTTCGGCTCCTGCCACGCCCCGCCCCAGTCCCAGCCGACCGCGGCGAAGGCGCGCACCGTCGCGTCCCCGGCGAGCACCATTCCCGGCCGCACCCACGAGCGGTCCAGGTACGCCGAGGACAGCTCGGGCAGCACCAGGTCGCCCTTCGTGTAGGGGTTGTCGAACGGGTTCAGGTCGATCGCCAGCCCGTAGGCGTGCGCGGACCAGGTCGTCTGCCCGCGGACCGGGCGGCACACGAACGCGCTGGTGTTGTTGCCGTCGCCGGTCGGGGGCGCGTCCAGTTCGGCGGGTGAGGTGATCCGCATTTCCTCGATCGGGAACCGTTCGGCGAACAGCTGCCCGAACACGTGCGTCACCTCCGCCGCCACCGAGGCGTTGACCAGCATTTCGCCGGTGTGGGCCGTCCCGTCGAAGCCCCAGAACGACATGGTCAGGTAGCGCAGGTCCGAAGCCGCGACGGGGCACGCGGACTGCCACGTGCTGCGCGCGAGCACGTCGGCCGGGACCGCGCCGACCGCCGAGACGTAGCGGCCGTCCGCGGGCGGGGGCAGGAAATCGGTGGTCGGCAGGCTGCGGTTGCGCAGCACCTCCGGCGTCGGCCGTATCTCGCCGAACCCGTCGGAACGGCGGGGCAGCGGGGTCGCGCCCACGGTCCACGACGGCGGAGCGCTCGTGGTGGGCGGCGCGGTCGTCGTGGTGGCGGGAGCCGACGGCGAGGGCGCGGGCGGGGGTGGCTCGGGCGGGGCGCCACACGCCACGAGCCCGAGCGCCAGGAGCATCGCCAAGATTCCTCGCACGTAGTCCAGTTTCCCAGAATCGAGACCACCCGATTCAGTGACACCGCTTCCGGCCTCTTGTCGATTACTGTATGTGCGGCAATCTGACGCCCCGGAGTCGTTCCAGGTGGGGCACAGGGGGATCCTCGAGAGCTGTTCCGAAGGGAGCGCGCGCATGGCGAAACACCGTCGACGCGACCGCAAGTTCCGTCTGACGCTGACGGCCGTGGTCGCCGCCGCCGCGTTCCTGCCGGTGGCGGCCGCGGCCGCGCCGAGCAGTGGCGCCCGCCCCAATATCGTCGGCGGCACCGAGGCGTCCATCTCCGACCATCCGTACGCGGTGTACCTGACCGACAAGAACGGCAACCAGTTCTGCGGCGGCGTCATCGTGAGCCCGGCCGCGGTCGCCACGGCGGCGCACTGCGCGAAGGCGGTGAGCCGGGCGGAGCTGCGGGTGGTCGCGGGCCGCCAGGACAAGCGCACGAACGACGGCAGGACCGTGTCGGTGCGCGACGTGTGGATGCCCTCCGGGTTCACCGATCCCGGCCAGGGTGACGACGTGGCGGTGCTCAAGCTGTCGCAGAGCCTGCCCTACCAGGCGGCGAACCTGCCGGGCGACGAGTCGCTCTACGCGGAGGGCACGAAGGCGACCGTGATGGGCTGGGGCCGCACCGCCGACGGCGGGGCGCGCTCGGACGTCCTGCGCAGCGCGGTCGTCCCGATCGTCAGCGACTCCAGCTGCCGGTCCAGCTACTCCAACTACGACTCCCGGTCGATGGTGTGCGCCGGCTACCCGCAGGGCGAGGTCGACGCGTGCCAGGGCGACTCGGGTGGTCCGCTGGTCGTCGGCGACACGTTGATCGGCATCGTCTCGTGGGGCGACGGCTGCGCGCGGCCGGGCAAGCCGGGCGTCTACACGCGCGTCACCACCTATGCGGACGAGATCCGGAGCGAAGCGGACTCGTCGCGGGGTGTGTTCTGGTAGTCAGGACTGCGTGAACCCCGACAGAGGCGTCCGCGGACCGGACCTGACCACGCGACAGCTGTACGACATCCTCCGGCTCCGGGTGGAGGTGTTCGTCGTCGAGCAGAACTGCCCGTACCCCGAGCTGGACGGGCGTGACCTGCTCCCGTCCACCCGCCACTTCTGGATCGACGGGCCGGACGGCATCGAGTCCTACCTGCGGGTACTGGCGGAGGACGACGGCGTCCAGCGCATCGGCAGGGTGGTCACGGCGAAGCACGCCCGCGGCCGGGGCCTGGCGGCACGGTTGATGACGGCGGCGCTGATCTCGGTCGGCGACGCGGACAGCGTGCTCGACGCGCAGACCTACGCCCGCGGTTTCTACGAGAAGTTCGGGTACGTCGCCGAGGGTGAGGAGTTCGACGAGGACGGCATCCCGCACATCACGATGCGGCGCCGGCTGGCGCCGATTCACTGATCACCTTCACCGCGGTGTCCACATCGGACTCCGTCAGATCGGCCCGGACGGTGAGGCGCAGCCGCGACACGCCGTCCGGGACCGACGGCGGCCGGAAGCACCCGACGCGCACACCCTGTTCCGCGCAGCGCGCCGCCCATTCGGCGGCGGCGTCGGCGGAGGGCGCCTGCAACGCGAGCACCGCCGCTTCCGGTGTGGTGACCCGGAACCCGGCAGCGCGGAGCTGAGCGGACAGCGTTCCGGCCGCGGTCAGCACCTTGTCCGGTAGGCCGGGCTCGGACTTGAGCACGCCGAGCGCGGCCAGCGCGGCGGCGGCGCTGGCGGGCGCGAGCGCGGTGTCGAAGATGAAGCTGCGGGCCGTTTCGAGGAGGTGCCGGATCACCCGGCGCGGCCCGAGTACGGCGCCGCCCTGCGCGCCCAGCGCTTTGGACAGCGTGATCGTGGTGACCACGTCCGGTTCGCCAGCCAGCCCGGCGGCGTGCACCGCGCCACGGCCGCCTTCGCCGAGCACGCCGAATCCGTGTGCGTCGTCGACCAGCAGCGCCGCGCCGTGTTCGCGGCACACCTGGGACAGTTCGCGCAGCGGGGCGAGGTCGCCGTCCACGGAGAACACCGAATCCGTGACGACGAGGGCCCGCGGTTTGCGGCGGGTCGCGAGCGCGTGCTTGATGGCCGCCGGATCGCCGTGGTTGATCGCCGCGACGTCGGTGCGGGACAGGCGGCAGCCCTCGATCAGCGAGGCGTGGATGTGCTTGTCGCTGACGATCGCCGATTCGGCGCCGGACAGGGCGGTGACCGCGCCCAGGTTGGCGGCGAAGCCGGAGGAGAACACCAGCGCGGCCTGCGCGCCACAGAAACGCGCCAGTTCGTATTCGAGTTCGGTGTGCAGCTCGGTCGACCCCGTGACGAGCCGGGACCCGGTCGCGCCGGCGCCCCAGCGGAGGGCGGCGGCCGCGGCGGCACCGGCGACCCGCTTGTCACGGGCCAGACCGAGGTAGTCGTTGCCGGCCAGGTCCAGTTCCGTCGAGGAGGCCCCCCGCGGCCGCAGTTTACGGGTCAGCCCGGCCGCCGCGCGCTTGTCGGCCGCGGTGTCGAGCCAGTCGAAAACCTGCTCTGGGGACGGGGAAGCCGGTACGTTCACGTCACGCAGTGTCGCACCGCACCCGCATTCGGCAGTGGAGGGGGCGTGACCGGGACGAGCTGGAGTACGGCGCGGCCGGGGCAGGGGAACGGTCGTCCACGTGCTGACCTCGCGCGGCGAGGCCGGGATCGACAGGCCGCCGGCGGAGGCCGGGCCGTTGCGGATGCCGGAGCAGATGGCGAGCGCCCGGGTCGTCGGTTTGCAGGCGGTCGAGTTCCTGCACCATCCGGACGGGCTGATCGAGAACGGGATCCCGCTGCGCCGCGGCATCGCCGAGACGATCCCGCGGCACCGGCCGGAACTCGTGATCACGCTCGACCAGCGCGGAACCTTCGCCGGCGGCGGGTTCGACATGGCCGAGCCGGAACCCTTCCTGCGCCAGTTCGCGGCGGCTGCGGGCGCGTCGTTCGGCGTCCCGCTCGCCTGCACCTTCGAGCTAGCGCTTGACGCGGTAGGTGACGTGGGTGGCGAGGGAGACCGTCCGGGAGGAGACCGGCTCCAGGTTCAGGTTCGGCACGCCCTCGAAGAGCCGCTCGCCCGATCCCAGCGCGATCGGCGAGATGTGCAGGCGCAGCTCGTCGATCAGCCCCGCGGCCAGGAACTGGTTCAGCGTGGACGCGCCGCCCGCGACCGAGATGTCGCGGTCGCCCGCCGCGGCTCGCGCCTGTTCCAGGGCGGATTCGATGCCGTCGGTGACGAAGAAGAACGTCGTGCCGCCGTCCATCTCGATCGGTTCGTGCGTGTAGTGGGTCAGCACGTAGACCGGCCCGTGGTACGGCGGCTCCTCTCCCCACCAGCCGCGCCAGTCCTCGTCCCATCCGCCGCGGACCGGGCCGAACATGTTGCGGCCCATGACGAACGCGCCCGCGTCGACGATCGCGTCGATCTCGGCTCTGTTCTCGTCGGGCGTCTCGAACATCCACCTGTGCAGGTTTTCGCCACCTTCGCCGAGCGGGTTCTCGCGGGTCTGCCGGGGACCGGCGACGTACCCGTCGAGCGAGATCGCGGGGCTGCTGAAGACCGTACCCATCGCCGTTTCTCCTGACTGATTGTGATTTGCAACCGGTTTTGGGCACTGTACTGCCTCATGAACCGGTTGTAAACTGCAATCGGAAAAGGAGGGTACGATGACCGACGTGCGCCGCTCGGGGTGCCCGATCAACCTGTCGGTCGAGGTGCTGGGCGACCGGTGGTCACTGGTCGTGATCAGGGACATGATGTTCGGCAACCGCAGGCACTTCCGCGAGCTGCTGCAGGGCTCCGAGGAAGGGATCGCGTCGAACATCCTCGCGTCCCGGCTGCAGCGGCTCACCGAGCTGGGGCTCGTGTCGCGGGCACCGGACCCCACGCACAAGCAGAAGGTGATCTACAGCCTCACCGAGCCGGCCATCCAGCTCGTGCCGGTCATGGCGCACCTCGGTGCGTGGGGCCGCCGCCACCTGCCCGTCACCCGCGAACTTGCCGTGCGGGCCGAGCTGCTGGAAAACGGTGGGCCGGAGCTGTGGGACGACTTCATGGACGAGCTGCGTGAGCAGCACCTGGGCGTCCCGCGGCCGGCCGGGCGGGAGTCGGTGTTCGTGCGCCTGCAGGAGGCATACGAAGCCGCTCTCGGCCCATGAAAAAAACCGCCGCGACCCCATCGGGATCGCGGCGGTTTCGGTCACTCGGCTCAGCCTGCGGACGGCGTGCGGCGCGGGCCGCGGTTCGGGCGTCCCTGGCGGTATCCGCCGCCGTGCCCGCGGTCGCCGCCGTAGCCGCCACCGCGGCGCGGACGCTGCGGGCCGCCGAAGCCACGCGGGCCACCGCCGCGCCGCGGACCGGAGTCGCGCGGCCGGTCGACCACCGGGACACCGCTGGGCTCGCGGGCACCGGTGATCCCGGCCAGCTTCTCGTCGCCGGGGCGGACCACCAGGTTGTCGGCGCGCACGCCGGCCCGGTCGGTCATCCGGCGCACCGTGCGGCGCTGGTCCGGCGTGATCAGCGTGACCACCGTGCCCGACGCCCCGGCGCGCGCGGTGCGGCCGGCGCGGTGCAGGTAGTCCTTGTGGTCGGCCGCCGGGTCGACGTGCAGCACCAGGCTGACGTCGTCGACGTGGATGCCGCGCGCCGCGACGTCCGTGGCCACCAGCACGGTGGTGTGCCCGTCCCGGAAGTCCTGCAGGACCCGGTTGCGCTGGCCCTGCGACTTGCCGCCGTGCAGCGCACCCGCCCGCACGCCGCGCTCACGCAGCCGGTCGGTCAGCCGGTCGACGTGGTGCTTCGTGCGCACGAACATGATCGTGCGGCCCTCGCGGGCACCGATCTCGGTGACCACCGACTGCTTGTCCTGGCGGGAGACCTGGAACACGTAGTGGTCCATGGTGTCGACGCTGGCGGTGGCCGGCGCGACCGAGTGCTCCACCGGGTCGTGCATGTAGCGGTTGACGAGCTGCCCGACGTCGCCGTCCAGCGTCGCCGAGAACAGCAGCCGCTGACCGTCGCGCGGAGTCAGGTCGAGGATCTCCCTGACCTGGGGCAGGAAGCCCATGTCCGCCATCTGGTCGGCCTCGTCGATCGCGATGAAGTCGACCTCGCTGAGGTCGGCGGTGCCCTGCCGGACGTGGTCCGACAGGCGGCCCGGCGTGGCGATCAGCAGGTCGACGCCGCGGTGCAGCGCGTCAGCCTGCCGGGGGAAGGCCATCCCGCCGACGGCGGTCCGGCACCACAGGCCCAGCGCGCGGGCCAGCGGGGTGAGCGCGTCGCTGACCTGCAGGGCCAGCTCACGCGTCGGAACGAGGACCAGGCTGCGGGGTTTCCGCGACCTGGCCTTCCCGCCGTCGAGGCGGGCCAGGAGGGCCAGCCCGAAGGCGAGGGTCTTCCCGGACCCGGTCTGCGCCCGGCCGAGCACGTCGCGCCCCGCGAGCGCGTCCGGCAGGGTCGCCGACTGGATCGGGAAGGGTGCGTCGATGCCGGCCTTGCGCAGAGCCCCGAGGAGGGGCCCTGGCAGGTTCAGGTCGTCGAACGACTGCACGGTGGAAGTGGACTCAAGGGTGATGCTCACGCACTGCCTCTCGGACGTGGTGGTACGTCTCAAGGGAGGCCCGGTGTGCCTGCGCGCAGGCAGGCGGAAGACAAGTTCGGCGGGCTTTCACAAGGACGAACCCGGCGCGGCTGCGCCATCGGTGGTGTGTCCGCGTCCATGAAGGGGGCGACCCGAATTCACGTCGCCCGGTTGCGGACTGTGATCAGACTACCGGAAGACCGTCCGGGACCTCACGTCAGCCCCGCCCGCTTCCGCAGGTCGATCGCCAGGTCAGCGGCCTCGACCTGCAGTCCCCGCGCGGTGAACCACGCGGCGATGTTGCGGACGTCACGGGTGAGGTACTCCGTTCCACTCGGATTGGCCACCACGTCGACCACCTGCGGCAGGTCGATCAGCACGATCCGGCCGTCGTGGACGAGCAGGTTGTAGGCGGACAGGTCTCCGTGTGCGAGCCCCTCCGAGGCCAGGACGTCGAGCGCCCCGAGCGTCTGGAACCACAGGTCCTCCAGTTCCGCCGGCCCGGGCCGCAGCTGGGCCAGGCGTGGTGCCGCCGTGCCGTCGGGATCGCCGACGAATTCCAGCAGCAGTTCGGTGCCGTCCCGCTGCACCGGGTACGGCACCGGCACGCCGATCGTCCACAAGCGACTGAGCGCGGCGAACTCGGCGACCGCCCACTGCTCCGCGATGAGGTTGCGGCCGAACGAGGAACGCTGCGCCATGGCCCGGTTCTCCCGGGACCGCCGCATGCGGCGGCCTTCGAGGTACCCGGAGTCGCGGTGGAACTGGCGGTGCTCGCTGGAGCGGTAACGCTTCGCGGCGAGCAGGCATTCCCTGCTGCCATCCGGCAGGCCGCGGCGCACCAGGTGCACCTCGGCTTCCTTGCCGGTCTTGAGCACGCCGAGTTCGGTGTCCACGGCGGCCAGATCGGTGACCACCCAGGCCGGACGCGGATGCGGACCGTGTTCGGCGCTGTCCCAGGTCGAATAGCGGTCACCCCCGCCGGGGATCTCGGGTTCGGCGTAGTCGTCTTCGCGCATCCGGGCGAGCCGGTTGCGCTCGTCCTGGGTCAGGCGGCCGCCGCGGACCGGGTTGACGTCGTCGAAGCGCGGACGACGGCGGCGTGAGCGAGGCGTGAAATCTTCGGAATCGTGCTGGCGCACTGGTGGGTCTCCATCGGCTGAGGTGCCCCACCGGCGCCGTGACGTCAGGCGGGCGGGGCGGGTGGACGTGCGGGGAGGGCAGCGCCCAGGACAACGAACGACACGACGCACCTCCTCACTTCACACCGGGCCCAGCGCTCGGCACTGCCCAGAGCATGCCCGCGGCGGCGGTGTGGCCGCAACCGAATAACAGGCAGACTGGCGGCATGCGTGTCGTCGTGATCGGCTCCGGGATCGCCGGGGCGAGTACCGCCCACCAGCTCGCCCGCCGGGGCGCCGACGTCGTCGTGGTCGACGCGGGCAGGCCGGGCGTGGCCACCGCCGCGGGTGCCGGGATCGTGTGCCCGTGGACGAGCCGCCGCGGCGACGACGAATACCGCTTCGCGGCGGCGGCCGCGGCGTACTACCCGGACCTGATCGCGCAGCTGGCCGACGACGGCGCCGGTGACACGTCGTTCGAGGTGGTCGGCGGCATGATCGTGTCCGCCGACGAGCGCGAGCTGGACGAGGCGTACCAGCGCGTCAGCGAGCGCGCCGCCGGGGAACCCGCCGCCGGTGCGGTCGAACGGCTCGACCCGGCGCAAACCCGCGAACTGTTCCCGGCGCTCGCCCCGGACCTGGCCGCGGTGCACGTCTCCGGTGGCGGCCGGGTGGACGGACGGCGCCTGCGGCAGGCGCTGCTCGACGCGGCGGTGGCTCGTGGCGCGCGGCTCGTCCACGGCGTCGCCGAGCTGACCCCGCGCGGTGTGCGGGCCGCGGACGAGGATCTCGCGGCGGACCGGGTCGTGATCGCGGCCGGCGCGTGGACCGGGGACCTGCTGCCCGCGCTTCCCGTTGCGCCGCAACGGGGCCAGATCAGTCATTTCGAACTGCCGGGGACCGACACCGGCCGCTGGCCGGTCGTGCAGCCGGTGTCCAGCCACTACCTGCTGGCCTTCCCCGGCTCGCGGGTCGTGGCAGGCGCGACGCGGGAAACCGGTTCGGGGTTCGACCACCGCGTCACCGCGGCGGGCCAGCGTGAGGTGCTGGACCACGCCCTGACCGTCGCGCCGGGACTGGCGGACGCGACCCTGCTGGAGACGCGGATCGGGTTCCGGCCCGCTTCACCGGACGGGTTGCCACTGCTCGGCGCGCTCGAAGACCGGCCGGACGTGCTGCTCGCCACCGGGTTCGGTCCCGGCGGTCTCACCCAGGCGCCGTTCTCCGGGCACCTGATCGCGTGCCTCGCGCTCGACGCGGAGGTGCCGGTCGACCTCACGCCCTACCGGCCGGAGCGGTTCACCGGTCGGTGATGAGCTCCAGCTCCTGCTCGCCGACGCGGTCGAGCGTGATGCCCGCCTTCTCGGCCGCCGCGATCAGACCCTCCACAGTGGAGGGCTCGCGGGAGGCGGTCGCGAGCGCCGCGGCGAGCTTCCCCTTGTATGCCTTGTTGAAGTGGCTCACCGTCTTGCCGCCCGCGGTGACCACGCGCACGGTGATGGCCCGCGGGACGCGGGCGAGCGCGGCGTAGGCGCCGGAACGCAGGTCGACCACCAGGCCGTCCACTTCGGCCAGTGCGGGTTCGAGCGCCGGCCGCCACAGGGACCGCAGGGTGCCGAGTGCGGGCAGGGACGTGCCGCCGGAGAGCCGGTAGCCCGGGATGCGGTCGTCGCCGCGCGCGATGCCGAACAACGCAGAGGCGACGGCGAGGCGGCGGTCCGCCTTCGCGCGGGCGGCACGACCGAAGCCGCCGTAGTCCAGCGCGTCGTACAGAACGCCGGTGTAGCGCTCCAGTGCCGGCAGCGTCGGTGAGCTCCAGAGCGCGGCGTTGCGCGCGACCTCGTCCCCCTGTCGCCGCGACAGGCCCAGCACGTCGAGGCTCGAGGGGACGTCGTGGGCGAGGTCGACCACGGCGTCGGCGAGTTTGCGCCGCAGGGGGTTCAGCTCGGGGAACGACAGCTCGTCGAGCCGCAGTGGCGGACCGTCGCCACCGGGAGCCTTGGTTTCCGAAGGGGGCAGCAGCACCAGCACGGCTGGCAGGGTAACTCGCGGTCAGCGCACGGTAAGCAGGCGGTCAGCGCACCGCGCGAAGCTCGGGGCATCCGGGACCACGAGGAGCGTGACCATGAGCAGGACCGTTCTCATTTCCGGCGCGAGCATCGCCGGACCGTCGGTGGCCTTCTGGCTGAACCGGCTGGGGTATTCGACCGTCGTGGTCGAGCGGGCGCCTGCCCTGCGCGAGGGCGGGCAGGCCGTCGACTTCCGGGGCGAGCAGGTGACGGTGCTGCGGCGGATGGGGGTGCTGGAGGAGATCCGGGCGCACCGGACGTCGATGGGGGAGCAGCACATCCTGGACGCGTCGGGGGACCGGGTGGCGAGCCTGCCCGCGTCGATGATCAGCGGGGAGGTCGAGATCCAGCGCGGGGACCTGAGCCGGATCCTCCACGACGCGACGAAGGAGCGGACCGAGTACGTGTTCGGCGACTGGATCACCTCGCTGACCGAGACCGCCTCGGGAGTCGAGGTGACCTTCGCGCACGGCTCGCCGCGCACGGTGGACCTGGTGATCGGCGCGGACGGCCTGCACTCCGGGACGCGGGCGCTGACGTTCGGGCCGGAGTCGGAGTTCCGCACCGGGACGGGGTACGCGTTCGCGGGGTTCAGCGCGCCCAACCACCTGCGGCTGGACCACACGGGGCTGATCTCCAACGTGCTGGGGCGGGGCGTGATGCTGTCCGCGCGGGAGCCGGACCGCCCGGCGAGCGTGGGCCTGGTGTTCGCCCTGGACGGCCGGGTCGTCGACCGCAAGGACGAGTCCGGGCTGCGGAGCATGATCGCCGCCGTCTACGCGGGGGTGGGCTGGGAGGTCCCGCGGCTGCTGGCGGCGCTGCCCGGGGCGGACGACCTGTACTTCGACGAGCTGGCGCACATCACCCTGCCCGGCTACCACCGCGGCCGGATCGCACTGGTCGGCGACGCGGGATGGGGCGTTGGTCCCGGCGGCGGTGGCACCGGGCTGGCGATGATGGCGGCGTACGTGCTGGCCGGTGAGCTGTCCGCCACCGACGGCGACCACGAGACGGCCTTCGCGAGGTACGAAGCGACGGTCCGTCCGGCCGCCGAGGCGGGCGCCAAGCAGGCCAAGAACACCGGCTCGTTCCTGGCGCCCCGCACGGCGCGCGGACTGTGGTTGCGGAACCAGTCGCACCGCATGCTGACGACCCGGTTGTTCTCCGGGATGTTCGACAGGATGACCGTGAAGGCGGCGAACACCCTGAGGTTGCGGGACTACGGCATCTGAGGTCCGCGCGGGGTTCGTGCGGACACGACCTGACCGCCCTTTCTGCGGTGGCCGCGTCAGGGCCTGTTCGGGTGGGGCCTGCTCCGCGTTTCGGCCGCGCCGCTACGCGACGTGCGATCGCAGGTGCTGCACGATGTCTTCGTAGGGCATCGCCACGGCGCGGTCGTAGACGGTGGCGAAGGCGTCGGCGCCGAGGAGCTTCTGGCAGCCCGCCGCGACTGCCGCCACGTCCTGGTCGCCCGGGTAGGCCATACCGCGCAGCGCCACCGCCATCCCCAGCAGCCCGGCGGCCTCGCCGGCGTCTCCGTCGAGCAGCGTTGCCCCGGCCAGCCCTTCGACCGCGTCGGCGATGTTCGTCCGGAAGTGCTGCGCCAGCGTCGCGTCGAGTGCCTGCCGGTGCCGGGCCCGCGCCTGGCCCGGATCGCCCTCGGCTTCGGCCAGGCGACCCAGCCCGGAGAGGATCTGTGCCCCGGCCGCGTCGGCCTGCCAGTCCGTTCCCACCTCGCGTAACGCCTGTTCGTAGTACTCCCGCGCTTCCGCGAGGTGACCGCGGTGACGTGCCAGCTCTCCGAACCCGCGGTTGGCCATGGCGAGCGGGGTCAGCGCGCCGGAGCGGCGCGCCAGCTCGGCCGCGCGGTGGTAGGCGGTCTCGGCGTCGGTCAGGTCGCCGTCGCGCAGCAGGCGGTCCCCCCGCCGGTACCACAGCTCAGCCAGCTCTTCGGTCGCGTTGAGCCGGCCCAGCAGCTCCATCGCCTCGTCGATCAGCGCCAGCGACCGGTCCGGCTCCCCGCGCAGATCGGCGAGCGCCGCGAAACCGTCCAACGTCTGGGCGATGCCCCACCGGTCACCGACCTCGCGGAACAGGGCGAGCGAGGCGCGGAAAGCCTCCTCGGCGCCCTCGAGGTGACCGTTGTACAACCGGACGTAACTCGTCGAGAACTGCCACAGCGCCTGGAACCACGGATCTTCCGTTCCGGTCAGCTCCCGTTCCAGTCCGCCCAGCTCGCGTGCCCAGTCGGTCGGGGACGGAGGCCCGGCGAACATCGCCCAGTACACGAGCAGATAGGGCTGCTTCACCGGCCACGTCAGCGAGGACATGATCGACTCGACCCGGCGCAGGTGCTCGTCCAGGCCCGGTGGGCCGGTGGGTGCGGCGTTGAGCACGCACAACGCGTACTCCTCGGCGAGATCGCCGGGAGGTTCCGCCGGGAGGCCCGCCAGCAACCGTGCGGCGAGCGGCGCGATCTCGGTGCGCACCCCCTGCATGCGCCAGTACGACGAGAGCGCCCCGACGAGCCGCAGCGCCAGGCGCGTGTCCACGTCGATCGACCACCGCAGCGCGGCGTGCAGGTTCGCCCGCTCGGCGGTCAGCCGCGCGAGCCATTCGACCTGTTCGGCGCGCCGCAAGTAGGAGTCGGCCGTCCGGGCGAAATCGAGGAAGTACTCGGCATGCGCGCGAGCCAGTTCGTCCCGCTCGCCCGATTCGTCCAGCTGTTCCGCGCTGAAGGCCCGGATGGTCTCCAGCATCCGGTACCGCCCGGCGGAGCACTCGACGAGCGACTTGTCGACAAGACCGTCGAGGAGGTCTTCGGTGTCCGGTTCGGACAGTCCACACACGCGTGCGATCGCGTCACCGGTGGCGCCGCCGGTGAAGACGGCGAGCCGTCGGGCCAGGTCCCGTTCGTCCGGTTCGAGCAGGTCCCAGCTCCAGCTGACGACCGCGCGCAGCGTCTGGTGCCGGGGTGCCGCGGTGCGGCTGCCCCGGGACAGCAGGCGGAAGCGGTCGTCGAGGCGGGCTTCGAGCTGGTCGAGCGACAGGGTCCGCAGCCGCGCGGCGGCCAGTTCGATCGCCAGGGGCAGGCCGTCGAGTGCCCCGCAGATCCTCAGGACCCGTTCGGTCGAGTCGTCGTCGAGGTGGAATCCCGGGCGCACCGCCGCCGCTCGTTCGGTGAACAACCGCACCGACGGGTAGTCCGCGGCTTCGGCGGGGCTGGCGCCGGGTGGCGGGGACTCCAGCGGAGGAACCGGGCACAGCGCTTCGCCGGTGATGCCGAGTGGTTCGCGGCTCGTGGCGAGCACCCGCAGCCCTGGGCACGCCGTGAGCAGCCGGTGGGCGAGGCGCGCCGCGTCGGTGACGACGTGCTCGCAGTTGTCGAAGATCAGCAGCATCGGCCGGCCGGTGAGCGCGACCTCGATCCGGCCGACCGGGTCCGGCGCCGCGCCCGAGGCCGGGAAGAGCGCGGTTTCGCGCAGGCCGAGTGCGGCGAGTGCGGCTTGGGACACGTCGGTTCCGCTCGTGACGGGGGCGAAGTCCACGAAACACACTTCACCGTCCACCCGGACGCCGGTTTCGAGGGACAGGCGGGTTTTTCCCGCGCCGCCGGGGCCGGTGAGGGTCACCAGGCGGTTGGTGTCCAGCAGGGTGGCGATGGTGTCGAGTTCGCGTCGGCGGCCGATGAAGCTGGTGAGCTGGCTGGGTATCCGGGGTGGTTCGGGCGGGGGTTCGGCGCGCAGCAGCGCGAGGTGGGCGGAGGCCAGTTCCGGTGACGGGTCGGCGCCGAGTTCGTCGGCGAGGGTGCGGCGGGCGTCTTCGAAGACGGCGAGCGCTTCGGCGTGGCGACCGTTGGCGGCGAGTGCGCGCATGAGCAGCACGCGGAGTCGTTCGCGCAGCGGGTGGGCCGCGCACAGGTCGGTGAGTTCGCCGATGACCGAGCGGGAGTCGCCGAGCGCGAGGTCGGCTTCGGCGCGGTCCTCGATGGCGGCGATCCGCAGCGCGTCGAGGCGGACGGCCTGTGCCTCGGCGAAGGGCGCCTCCAGGACGTCGGCCAGTGCCGGACCGCGCCAGAGGCCGAGGGCGTCGTGCAGGAGTTTCGCGGCGTGGGCGTGCTCGTTCGCGTCGAGCGCGGCGCGGCCTTCCCTGGCGAGCCTGGTGAACCGGTGGGCGTCGACACGGTCCGGTTCGATCGTGAGCCGGTAGCCGGCGGGATGGGACTCGATGCGGGCTTCGTCGCCCAGTTTGCGGCGCAGCCGGGACACCTGGGCCTGTAGCGCGTTGGCGGCGTCGCCGGGCGGGTCGTCGCCGTAGAGGCCGTCGATGAGCCGGCCGGTGCCGATGACGTGTCCGGCGTCGAGCAGCAGGAGTGCGAGGAGGGAACGCGGCCGTGGCCCGCCGAGGGGCACCGGGTTCCCGGCCGCGGACCGCGCCTCGACGGGACCCAGGATGGCGAACCACACGCTGCCGATTGTGGCGCATCCGGCTCCGGACGGGGTGAGGCTGTCCCGCGTCTCGCGGGCCGCTGCTTTACTTCACGTATGGAACCTGGGCCGCTGACGCTTACCTACGCCGTGGCTTCCGACGTCGGGCAGCGACGCGAAGCGAACGAGGACTCGGTCTACACCAGTCCGCGTCTGCTTGCCGTCGCCGACGGGATGGGTGGTCATGTGGCCGGTGAGGTCGCCAGTTCGGGCGCGATCGGGGCGGTCGAAGCGCTGGACGAGCGCTTGGCGGCCGAGTCGGGGAAGGCCGATGTGGAGACCCTGGCCGGTGCGGTGACCGACGCCGGGCGGCGGCTGCGTGCGCTGGTCGAGGAGGACAGCGGCCTGCAGGGTATGGGCACCACGCTGACGGTACTGGCGTGGGACGGCGCGTCCTTCGCGGTGGCGCACGTGGGCGACTCCCGCGCGTACCGCTTGCGGGCGGGCGAGCTGGTGCAGGTGACGCGGGACCATACGGTGGTCCAGGAGCTGGTGGACCAGGGCCGGATCTCGCCGGAGCTGGCAGGCAGCCACCCGCAGCGCTCGGTCCTCACCCGAGCGCTGCAGGGCGCCGGCGAGCCGGAGCCGGACCTCTTCACCCTCGACGCCCAGGCAGGCGACAGGTACTTGATCTGTTCCGACGGTTTGTCGGACGTGGCCTCGCCCGCCGAGCTGACGGAGGTGCTGGCGACCGTCACCGACCCCGAAGCGGCCGTGCAACGCCTCGTCGACCTGGCCAACGCCGGCGGCGGCCCGGACAACATCACCTGCGTGGTCGCCGACATCGCGCAGGGCTGAACGCGGCCCTGCGGCAGTCAGTGGTAGCGCCGCGCCGCGGCGGAAGGTCCTGCCGCGGGCTCGTGGCAGGGAGTGGTGGCACGGCCCGCTCGGGGAGTGGCGGCGGGCTCGTGACGGGGAGTGGCGGCGGCTCGTGACGGGGAGTGGCGGCGGCTCGTGGCGGGAGTGGCGGCACGGCCCCCTGTGGGCGGTGTGGGTGCAGCTCGGCGTCGGGGCGTGGTGTGCACCACTCGCCCCCGGAGCGCGGCGCGGGGCGCACGCAGCCCCGGCGCGGTGAGTGTGCTCCACTCGGCCTCGCCGCGGTGGTTCGGCCTCGGCGCGTGACCCGGCCTCGCCGCGTCACCCGGCCTCGACCTCGACCTCGACCTCGGCCTCGCCGCGTGGCTCGGCCTCGACCTCGGCGCGTGGCGCGTCGTGTGCTCCGCCTCGGCGCATGGTGTGTCTGCCCTGCGGCGGGCGGGCAGGGTGCGGGGCAGTGGTCTGCCCACCCCCGCACCCCGGCCGTCAGGCGGGAACCACGCTCACGCGACGGTGCTCGACGTCGACGCTCGCGATGCGGACCTCGATCGGCGAGCCGGACTCGGCGGCCGTCGTCGGTTCGGGGCGCGGCAACAACCCGGGAACGCCCGGTGGCAGTTCGACGAGCGCGCCGAACGGCACGACCCGCGTCACTGTCGCGGTGATGGTGCCGCCGTCACCGAAGCGCGCGAGGAAATCCCGCCACACCGACTGGGAGATCTGGTACTGGGACATGGTGATCACCTCCTTTCGCGTCGTCGCAGGGAGAGGGAAGAGCGCTTGGAGGCGGCGGGCCGCGGGCGATCACGGCCTGGCCGGGAGTCCCATCAGTGTACGGCGCGAGGCCGACCCGGCAGTCACGACACCGAGGCTGCAACTGTGGTGCGCAATGCTCAATCCTCCTTTCTGTCGTAGGGTTTCCGTCATGCTTCCCGCGGACCCGGACCGTCTCTGCCCACGGCCGCAGCTCGTCCGCCCGGAGTGGTTCGAGCTGAATGGTTCTTGGGGTTTCGCTTTCGATGACGACGATCGCGGCCTCGCCGACCGGTGGTTCGAGAGCCCCGATCCGTTCGACCGGACGATCACGGTCCCGTACCCGCCGGAATCCGAACTGTCCGGCGTGCACGCCACCGAACCGCACACCGTGGTCTGGTACCGGCGCGAGGTCGACACTCCGACGGTCCCGTCCGGGCACCGGCTGGTCCTGCACTTCGCCGCGGTCGACTACACGGCATCCGTGTGGGTCAACGGAACCCACGTCGGTGGACACGAAGGCGGTCAGACCCCGTTCGCGTTCGACATCACCTCCGCGATGCGCGCTGGTGGTCCGCAGGTGATCGTCCTGCGAGCCGAGGATCGTCCGGACGAGGGCACTCAACCCCGGGGCAAGCAGGACTGGCATCCCGCGCCGCACGACATCTGGTACCACCGCACCACCGGGATCTGGCAGCCGGTCTGGGCGGAGGTCGTACCCGCCCTGCACCTACGGGAACTGCACTGGACCCCCGAACCGGCGCGCGCCTCCGTCGCGTGCGAAGGGGAACTTTCCGCAGTGCCCAGGGAGGCTGTCACCGTCCGTGTGGCGCTGAGGCTCGGTGCGGAAATCCTGGCCGAGCAGTCGGTGCGGGTCGCCCACCGGCGGTTCCGGTTCGACGTGGCCGTGCCCGCGCTGCGGCACGGTCAGGACCGGTCCCGGCTGCTCTGGTCCCCGGAAAACCCGGTGCTCGTCGACGCGACCGTGGAAGTGCACACCGCCGAAGCGCCCTCCGATGTGGTGACCAGCTACCTGGGGCTGCGCGACGTCGGCGTCGCCGATGGTCGTTTCCTCCTCAATCACCTCCCGTACTACCCGCGAATGGTCCTCGAACAGGGCTACTGGCCGCAGTCCCACCTCGCCGCGCCCGATGCGGTCGCTTTGCGCCGCGAGGTCGAACTCATCAAAGAGCTCGGCTTCACCGGGGTTCGCGTGCACCAGAAGGCCGAGGACCCGCGGTTCCTCTTCTGGTGCGACCGGCTCGGCCTGCTCGTGTGGGGCGAGACCGCGAACGCCTACGAGTTCGCCCCCGAATCCGTCGAACGCCTCACCCGGGAATGGCTGGAGATCCTGAGGCGGGACCGCAGCCACCCGAGCATCGTCACCTGGGTGCCTGTCAACGAGAGCTGGGGCGTGCCCGACCTCGCCACGACTCCCGCGCAAGCTAATTTCGTGCGATCCCTTTACCACCTCACCAAAAGTGTCGATCCCACCCGTCCCGTCGTCGGCAACGACGGCTGGGAAATCACGGAAGCCGACATCGTCGGTGTCCACGACTACGCACCGACGGGCGCCGCACTGTCCACTCGCTACGGTGACGCGCAGGCGATGCGCGACACCCTGTCCACCGGCCGCCCCGGCGGGCGCCCACTTCTGCTCGGCGACATCGACGCCGCCCGGCCCGTGATGCTGACCGAGTTCGGCGGCCTCTCCCACACTCCCGCCGAGGGCGAGAAGTGGTTCGGCTATTCGACGGTGTCCGACACCGACGAGCTGGTCGCCCGCCTCGACGAACTGGCCACCGCCGCCCTCTCCTCGCCTGTTCTCGCCGGCTTCTGCTACACCCAGCTGACCGACACCGAGCAGGAACGCAACGGCCTGCTCACCGCCGACCGGACTCCGAAGGTCGACCCGCTTCGCGTCCGCGCAATCCTCAGCCGTCCCGCGGCCGCCTTCCCGCCCGAGGACCTCAACGCCTACCGGGACCGGACCTGAGCGGAGGAACGACCGCCTGCGAGCAGCAAGGCCCAGAGTTCCGGGGCGGGCCGGTCGTCAGCGCACCACCGCTCATCCGCGAGCACGCCCGCGCCAAGGTGTGTTCACAGAGACCGAACCAGGACGCCGTCCGGGGACCCGCGGGCGCACCGTGTGCCGCGGCGCGCCCGCGGGCGGGAACCGCCATGGGGGAGCGGAACCCGGACCTGCACCCACCCGGACTCACGTCCCCAGGAGCGAGCGGGCAGCGGTCCCGTCTGTGGGGATCGGCGTCAGCTGTTGTCCCAGATCTGGATCGCCCGCACGACGAACGGTGCGTCCGGCACGAACGTCCCGCCGCCCGGGTAGGTGGTGAAGTCGCCCTCGGTCGAGCAGTCCTCGCCCTGGTACACGGTCACTTCGCGGTCCAGCCGGTTGACGAACGACCGGGCGTCGCCGCCGAGCGGGATGCATTCGCCGGGGTTGGCCGTGCGAAGATCGAGCAGTTGCACCGCGCCGCCGTAGAAGTCATCCGACCACGCGCAGAACTCGCCCTGCTCGCAGCCGCTGTCCGCCGGGGCGGTTTCCGCCTCGGCGATTCCCCCGGCGGCCAGCAGTCCCAGCGCGGCCAGCACCAGGGCCTTGGGCAGGTACGCGCGAGTTCTCCCGAGAATGCCGAACATTTCTCATCTCCCCTGTGAGTTTCCCTGTGGTAGCCGCACTTCGCGGTCCGAGATCCACAATGTCGGGTCGGGGCGATCTTGTCATCACGCATTTCTACTTCTGTGGATAAGTAGCCTCCACTAACTCTTTCGGGCTCGTCCGAACGGACTTGTCCACAGGGTTCCGAACTCGTCCTTGCCGAAAGGGGGAAAGTTCTGCTATTTGGCGGGACCGGTGGAACCGCGCACCACGAGTTCGACGTCCAATGTGGTCGCTTTCGGCGCGCGCTGCCCCGCGAGCAGGAGCAGGGCCAGTTCCCCGGCCAGCTGTCCCTTGCGCACCAGGTCCTGTCGCACCGTCGTGAGTGGAGGGTCTGACCACGCTGCCGGTGGCGTGTCGTCGAACCCGACGATCGAAAGGTCCTCCGGCACCCGCAGGCCGCGCTGACGTGCCACCGCCATCGCGGCGAGAGCGAGCTCGTCCGACATGCACAGCAACGCGGTGGGCTCGCGGTCGAGCAACCTCGCCGCGCCGGGCGCCGCAGCCTCCCGCGACAACCCGGAGACCTCCCAGATCGGCACCGAATCCGGCGCGATGTCCCACGCCGCCAGCGTTGCGAGATACCCGGCGAGCCGCTCGCGGTTGTCGCGGAACCGGCTGGCCGCCGCCTCGGCCGTCGTCAGCGGACCGCCCCGCGGCTCGGACAGGCACTGCGCGGACAGAATCGCGAACCGCCGGTGTCCGAGTTCCAGCAGATGCCGGGCCGCGGCCGTCGCGCCGCCGCGGTCGTCCGTTGACACCCGGGCCGACCCGGGCACGACCGGCTGGTCGATCACCACGAGCGGCAGCCCGCGCTGCCTGACCGCCCGCAGGGCCGGGGCGTTGTCCGCGAGGGAGTAGGCGACCGCGAGGTCCGCCTGCGCGGCGAGCACCCGGTCTGCCCGCGGACCGCCGTCGTCGCCGCCCGGCAGGAGGAGGAGCGCGTGCCCTTCGGGATCGACCCGGCTCGCCAGCGCGTCGAGCGTGATCGACAGGGCCGGGTCGGAGAAGGCTGCGGACAGGCCGGTGTCGAGCATGAAAGCGATCGCGCCCGCACGCCGGGTCGCCAGGCTGCGGGCGACCGGGTTGGGGCCGGCGTAGCCGAGCCGCTTCGCCGCGCGAAGCACCTCGTTCCGCAGGTCCGCGGAGAGCTGGTCGGGGCGGTTGTACGCGTTGGACACCGTCGCCCGCGAGACACCCACCGCGTTGGCGACGTCGTCGAGCGTCGGGCGGCGCCGACGGCTACCGGTCATCGGCGCAGTCTAGACGGGCCGAAGGAGCGGTTGACCTTCTGAAGCGCTTAAGTCATTGTGGGACAGGGTGAAAGGGGTGACCGTGGTCGGCGACCGGGTTGCGGTGATCGTGGTCTTCGCGCTCAACGGCGCGGTGTACGGCTCGTGGGCGCCGCGCGTGCCCGCCCTCGCCGAGCAGGTCGGGGCGAGCCCTGGCACGCTCGGGCTCGCCCTGCTCGGCGGCACGGCCGGGCTGCTCCTGGCGGCGCCCCTGTCCGGGCGGCTGTCGGAACGGTTCGGCGCGCGTGTCGTCATGCTCGCGGCCACCCTGCTGTCCTGCGTCGTGCTCCCGCTCGCCGGGCTCGTCGGGTCGGTCGCGTCGCTGGCCGTCGCCCTGTTCGGCCTCGGGTTCGCCAACGGGGCTCTGGACGTGGCGATGAACATCGGCGGGGTCGGCGTCGAACGCCGCACCGGCCAGGCGATCATGCCGGTCTTCCACGCGGGGTTCAGCTTCGGCGGGCTGGTGGCCTCGGCCGCGGCCGGGCTCGCCGCGGCGCAGCACTGGTCGCCGTCCCGGCACTTCCTCGTCGCCGCTGTCGTCACGGCGCTCGCGATGGCCGCTGTCTACCGCGGCCTTCCACGGGCGGTTCCGCGGTCCGGGCAGCCGGAGCCGAAGGCGCGCAGGGCGCCGACCCGGCGGCCGGTGCTCTGGCTGCTGGCGGCGGTGCCGTTGTGCTCCGCCGTCGCCGAAGGTGCCAGTTCGGATTGGTCGGCGTTGCTGCTGGTCACCGAGCACGGGGCGGGCCAGGGCGCGGCCGCGCTCGCCTTCACCGCGTTCTCGCTCGCGATGGCGGTCACGCGTCTTGGCAGCGCGTGGATGCAACGCCGCCTCGGCGCCACCCGCACTCTCGCGATCGGCGCCGTCATCTCCGGCGCGGGCCTGCTGCTGTCCGCCGTCGTCCCGGTCGCGGGGCTCGCCTTCGCCGGGTTCGTCCTGGCCGGCACGGGGCTGGCCGCCGCGTTCCCCGTCGCGCTGAGCCTGGCGGGCGAGGCAGGGAAACGCGCCGACGGCAGCGGCGGCGAGCGGGAGATCGCGTTCGTCACGACTGTCGCCTACACCGGATTCCTGGCCGGTCCGCCCCTCATCGGCGGTATCGCCCAGGTGACGTCTCTGTCCGCTTCGTTTGTGCTGGTAGCGGTCCTGGCGGCGCTCATCGCCCCGGCGTCGGTCGGTGCGAGTCGCGCACGTCACCGTGAGCGGACCGCTGCCGGACTGCCCGGGTGAGGCAGGCTTACCCTCGACACGTGCCCTCCGAAGTTTCCGAGACCGCGACCCGGCGCCGGGTGAGCGTCTTCCCGCTGCTCCTGGTGTGCGGGATGCTGGCCGCGGTGGTGGCCGTCGCGCTGCTCGCGCTGTCGGGCGGGGCGAGCTACCAGATCGCCGGCCTGCCCGATCCCGGCCTCGTCACGCAGTACGGCGTCGGCGTGGTCAGGGTGCTCGCCGATTCCGCGTCGACCGTGTGCGTCGGCTCGCTGCTGCTCGCGGCCTTCCTGGTGCCGCCCCAGAAGTCCGGTGTCCTGGCCCGTGACGGCTACGCGGCGCTGCGCACCGCCGGTGTGGCGGCATGGGTGTGGTTCTTCGCGGCGCTGGCATCGGTCCTGTTCACGGCCGCGGACGCGGCGGGCAAGCCGGTCACGGAGCTGTTCTCGCCCGAGGTCCTGATCGACCTGGTCGACGCCATCGAGCAGCCCAAGGCGTGGTTGTGGACCGCGGGGATCGCGCTGGTCCTGGTGCTCGGCTGCCGTCTCGCGCTGTCCTGGGGCTGGACCGCGGTGCTGTTCGGCGTGTCCGTCGTCGGGCTGGTCCCGGTGGCCGTCACCGGTCACTCGGCCAGCGGTGGCTCGCACGACCTGGCCACGAACAGCCTGCTCTACCACCTGATCGCCGCGTCACTGTGGGTCGGCGGGCTGGTCGCGCTCCTGGCGCTCGGCTGGCGCCGCGGCGAGCACCTGGCGCTCGCCGCGCGTCGCTTCTCGCGTCTCGCGCTGGTCTGCTGGATCGTGATGGCGGCCTCCGGTGTGATCAACGCGCTGGTTCGGTTGCCGTTGCCCGATCTGCTCACCACCGAGTACGGCCTGCTCGTGGTGGCCAAGATCGTCGCGTTGCTCGTGCTCGGGGTCTTCGGCCAGCAGCAGCGCTCGCGCGGGGTGCGCGCCGTGGTCGACGGTCAGGGCGGTGGGCAACTGCTGCGGCTGGCCGCGGTCGAGGTGCTGATCATGTTCGTCACGATCGGCATCGCGACCGCGCTGGGTCGCACTCCGCCGCCGCAGGACGTCGCGCAACCGTCGACCACGGAACTGCTCGTCGGCTACGACCTGTCCGGCGCGCCGACCCTGCTTCGCCTGCTCTTCGACTGGCGGTTCGACCTCGTCTACGGCACCGCGGCGATCGTCCTGGCCGTGCTGTACCTCGTCGGCGTGCGGAGGTTGCGGCGCAACGGGATCGAGTGGCCCGTCGGCCGCACGGTCGCGTGGCTCGCCGCGTGCGCGGTGCTGCTGATCGCGACCTCCTCCGGCATCGGCCGCTACTCGCCCGCGATGTTCAGCGTGCACATGGGCAGTCACATGCTCCTGTCGATGATCGCTCCGGTGCTGTTCGTACTGGGTGGGCCCGTGACGCTCGCGATGCGCGCGCTGCCGGTGGCCGGCCGCGACGCCCCGCCCGGACCGCGGGAGTGGCTGCTGGCCGCGGTGCATTCGCCGGTCGCGCGCCTGCTCACCCATCCGATCGTCGCGCTGGCCCTGTTCGTCGGTTCGTTCTACGCGCTGTACTTCTCCGGCCTGTTCGACTCGGCCCTGAACTACCACTGGGCACACCTTCTGATGAATGCCCACTTCCTCCTCGCGGGCTACGTCTTCTACTGGCCGGTGATCGGGGTCGACCAGGCGCCGCGCCGCCTGCCGCACCTCGGCCGGCTCGGGATGATGTTCGCCGCCATGCCTTTCCACGCGTTCTTCGGCGTGATCCTGATGTCGAAGCAGACGGTGATCGGCGACAACTTCTATCGCGCGCTGCACCTGCCGTGGGTCTCCGATCTGCTGGCGGACCAACGGCTCGGCGGCGGGATCGCGTGGGCTTCCGGTGAAGTTCCGGTGCTGCTGGTGCTGATCGCGCTGCTCGTGCAGTGGGCGCGGGCGGATGCGCGCGAGGCGAAACGGAAAGACCGCAGGGAAGAGGCCAGCGGCGATCAGGAACTGGCCGCCTACAACGCGATGCTCAAGCAACTGGCCGATCAGGGCAAGCCGCGCCCGTAGCACACGCCACCGACAGTTTTGGCGCCCAGGCCGGATTTCTTCGCGAGTTGTGCACATCACCGCAAACTGTCCACAGATTTCGGCCTTTTTCGCCCTCGTCCCCCGATCGCCCCTTGTCCGGTGCACTCTGGTCGCAGACCGGGAACGACGAGTGAGAAGGAGTGCGGCGATGGCTCTCGGGAAGACGATGACCCGCGGTGGACCTGCCGGGCGGAACGAAGGGTCTCGCGTTCAAGTTGACCTCAAGGCTTTGCCGGGCGGGTGCCGGGCGGGTTCGACGCGGCAGCGGTTCGAACCCGCCATGCCGGTGCGAGTCCACGCGGGGGAGGCTTCCGGCTCCGCGTCCGGAGCGCTGGAGAACCGCCCTGTCCCTGCGCCGCCACGGCTGCGAGACGGGCCGCGCGGAGGGCCGGGGCCGTGATCGCCGGGTGTTCTCCACGGTGACGGGGGGTTGACTGTCCGTCGCGGGATGGTGACCGGCGTACGGGCGCGCGTGACACGGCTCTACGATCGTGGGCATGGCCGAGTTCATCTACACCATGAAAAAGGTGCGCAAGACCGTCGGGGACAAGGTCATCCTCGACGACGTCAGCACCGCGTTCTACCCGGGCGCCAAGATCGGCGTCGTGGGTCCGAACGGTGCAGGCAAGTCCACCGTGCTGAAGATCATGGCGGGACTCGATCAGCCGAGCAACGGCGAGGCGTTCCTCCAGCCGGGCGCCACCGTGGGCATCCTGCAGCAGGAGCCGCCGCTCAACGAGGACAAGACGGTGCGCGGCAACGTCGAGGAGGGCCTCGGTGAGATCAAGGTGAAGCTCGACCGCTTCAACGAGATCGCCGAGCAGCTCGCCACCGACTACAGCGACGAGCTGATGGAGGAGATGGGGCGCCTCCAGGAGGATCTCGACCACGCCGACGCGTGGGAGCTGGACTCCCAGCTCGAGCAGGCCATGGATGCGCTGCGTTGCCCGCCGCCGGACGAGCCGGTCACGCACCTGTCGGGTGGTGAACGCCGTCGGGTCGCGTTGTGCAAGCTCCTGCTGTCGAAGCCGGACCTGCTGCTGCTCGACGAGCCCACCAACCACCTGGACGCGGAGAGCGTGCTGTGGCTGGAGCAGTTCCTGGCCTCCTACGCGGGCGCTGTCCTCGCGGTCACCCACGACCGGTACTTCCTGGACAACGTCGCGCAGTGGATCATGGAACTCGACCGCGGTCGCGTCGTCGGGTACGAGGGCAACTACTCGACCTACCTGGAGAAGAAGCGGGAACGCCTCGAGGTCCAGGGCAAGAAGGACGCCAAGCTGGCGAAGCGGCTCAAGAACGAGCTGGAGTGGGTGCGATCCAACGCCAAGGCGCGCCAGACCAAGTCCCGGTCCCGTCTCGACCGCTATGAGGAGATGGCCGCCGAGGCCGAGCGCACCCGGAAGCTCGACTTCGAGGAGATCCAGATTCCGCCGGGGCCGCGGCTGGGCAGCGTGGTCGTCGAGGTCTCGCACCTCAAGAAGGGTTTCGAGGAGCGCGTCCTGATCGACGACCTGTCGTTCACGTTGCCGCGCAACGGCATCGTCGGCGTGATCGGGCCGAACGGTGTCGGTAAGACGACGTTGTTCAAGACCATCGTCGGTCTCGAGAAGCCGGACGACGGCGAGGTCAAGATCGGCGAGACGGTCAAGCTGTCCTATGTGGACCAGAACCGGGCCGGGATCGACCCGAAGAAGACGGTGTGGGAGGTGGTGTCCGACGGGCTCGACTACATCAACGTCGGGCAGGCCGAAATGCCGTCGCGCGCCTACGTCAGCGCGTTCGGCTTCAAGGGGCCGGACCAGCAGAAGCCGGCGGGCGTGCTCTCCGGCGGTGAGCGCAACCGGCTGAACCTGGCGCTGACCCTGAAGCAGGGCGGAAACCTGATCCTGCTGGACGAGCCGACGAACGACCTGGACGTCGAGACGCTGGGTTCGCTGGAGAACGCGCTGGAACAGTTCCCCGGCTGTGCCGTGGTCATCTCGCACGACCGGTGGTTCCTGGACCGCGTGGCGACGCACATCCTCGCGTGGGAGGGCACCGACCAGAACCCCGCCCAGTGGTTCTGGTTCGAGGGCAACTTCGAAGGCTACGAGAAGAACAAGGTGGAGCGGCTCGGTCCGGAGGCGGCCCGTCCGCACCGGGTGACACACCGCAAGCTGACCCGCGACTGAGCGGGGGAGCCCCGTGCTAGCACGCCGAAGCCAACACGGAAGCGGAGTCGTCTTGGCAGCCACCCAGCACAGCCGATCGGGTTCGCGCTCCCAGGACGGTGGCCGGACCGCGGAGATCGCGGCGGTCGAGCGCCTGCTCGGCCAGGCCGCCCACTTCGAGCTGCGCGCGCCCGAGCTGGCGCTCGTGCTCGGTGAGCGGGCTTCCGCGCTGGCCGAGGGTGCCGGGGCGGAGGAGCTGTGGGTCCGTGCCGAGGGGCTCGCCGTGTCGGCACGGGTCCGGCTCGGGCTGCGAGCGCCGACCGTGGGCCGCGCGGTGGCTGCGCTGCGCACGGCGGAGGACACGGGTGAGACGGTCCTGGCCGCGCGGCTGCGCACCGAACTCGCGGTGTGCGCGCGCAGCGTCGGAGCACCGCTGACCGGGCTCGCGGCGTTGCGGCCGGTGCTCGACGCGCCTGGCTTCGCCGGTGCGCACAAGGCAGCGGCGCTGAGCCAGCTCGTCGGGTGCCTGTCGCAGTTCGGGCGCAAGCCGGAGCTCGACCGGACACTCGCCGAGGCCGACCGGCTGTGCGGGGCGGACGACGACCTCGACGGTGACGGGCGGCTGCTGGCGCGTGGCCTGTTGCGGGTCGCGGTGTCGGCTCACCGCCGTCGGCACGGGGACGTCGTCGGCGCGGCCGACGCGGCGCGCACGGGGCTGGGATTTCTCGAGCAGTTGGAGGATCCGCAGCACGACGGTGGCGTGGTCCGGGGACGGCTCGTGTTGCAGCTGGTGTGCTCGCTGCTGGATCGCGGCGATGGCGCCAACGCGCTCGAGCTGGCGCAGTCGGTGCTGGACGAGCCTGCTCGTGCGGCCTCGGTCGCCCCGGCGGGCTGGCTCCGGATGGCGATCGCCACGCGGGTCCTGCTGCCCTCCGGCAGTGTGGAGGCCGCGGCGCGGATGCTGCGCGACGCGGTGCACGCCACCGAGAGGCACGAGCTGCACGCGCTGACGGCGCGGTTGTGGACCGAGCTGTCACACGTGGAGGAGCGCCTCGGCCGCTTCGCCGACGCGATCGAATGCCTGCACCTCGCGCGCGCGGCCGAACATGTGCACGCGCGGGCGCGGCGGCAGGCCGTGGGGTTGCTCGCGGGTGAGTTCGGTGGGGGCGGGCACGCCGAGGTCGACTTGGACCACGTCCTGGGATCGGTGCCGGCGAGCGAAGGTGCCGCTTCGGTGGCGGTCGCGCCGTTGTCGGTGCCGGAGCCGAAGGTGCCCGCGAGCCGGGAGCCGGGTTCTCCCGCGAAGACGACGGCGGACGCTCCTCAACCGCGGGCGGCCGCGGAGCCGGACTCGCGCTCCGAGAGCAGCCACAGCGCGAAGCCGGGCTGGTCGCTCGCGCCGGAGCCCGCGGACGAGCGGCCGGCGGAGGCCGCGCGTGCGCCGCGGTTCGCGGTTCCGACGGCCCTGTCCGCCGAGCAGCTCGACGGCGCCCGGACATCACCGGTGGTGTCGCGGGCGGATCGAGTGACCGAGTCCGGGACGTCGCGGACGGATGACGCGGCTGGCTCTGCGGTGTCGCGGGCGCGCGGGGCGACCGGGTCCGAAAACCGGGCGGAGGAGACCTCCGGTTCTGGGACGCCGCAGGTGGAACGCGCCGTCGAGCCGACGGCGTCGCGGGGGGATCGGACGACCGCGTTGGAAACATCGCGGGCGGATGGGACGTCCGGTTCCGGGGCATCACCGGTGGAGCCCGCGGTCGAGCCTGTGGTGTCGCGGGTGGATCGGGTGACCGGGGCCGGGACGCCGCGAGCCGAGATCCAGGAGGGTTCGGCGGCCGCGGACCTCGGCGAGAGCCGGGCCGATCGAAGGGGCGAGACCGCGATTTCGTCGCGGCCGGAAATGGCGGTATCGGCGCCAGGTGCTGCGGACGTCGTGGATCCGCGCGAAGATGCTGCGGCGTCGCGGTCGGGTTCGGCGAGTGAGGATGAAGCGTCAGGACCGGAACAGGTCGTCGCGGGATCGCCGTCTGAGCGGGTGGCCGGAATGGCCGCTGGTGCCGGGCATCGCGCTGAAGTCGCGAGCGCGGCGGTGTCCGGGCAGACGGCCGACGCCGTCGGCGCGCCGGGAACTGAAACGGCGAGTCCGGCTGAGGAAGTGGCCTCGCGCGAGGAGCGCTCGGAGTCGAGGATCGCGTCCCGGAAGACGCGGCACGACTCGGAGCACGGGTCGGTCGCCGCACGCAGTGTGCTGGATCGGCTCGGAATCAGTGCCGGGGCGAGTGGCGGACGTCGGCGGGCGGCCGATTCCGGCGACCCTGGCCGTCCCGAATCGGGTGGGCGGCGCCGTGCGGACGACGACGCCGCGGCCCGGCAAGGCACCGACGGGCCGGGCGAGTCGTGGTTGAGCGAGGACGCAGAGCCGGTCAGCCGCGCCGAGATCGCACCGGCCCCGCAAGCCGAGACGCCGGAGGACAAGCCGCGCGCCGAGCACGAGCCCGCGCCGAGTATGCCGGTCGTCGACAACTGGTTGCCGCGCCTGCGGCTGCCGCCGTCGCTGGCGCCGTGGGACGACTTCGCCGACACCGGCAGCGATTCCGGCACGAGTACGTCCGAGACGCCGTTCACGAACGCGCCGGTGCTGCAGGACGACGACCTCGGCGAACCGTTCCGCAGCGACCCGCCCGGCACCCCGGACGACGACCTCCCCGAGGACGCGGGCCTCGCCGACCTGCTCGCCCGCGCACTCGCCGAGCACCAGGCCGGCACCGCCAGCGCGGCGGCGCTCGTGAAGCGGCTCGGCAACCAGTCGCCGGCGGAACCGCGACCCGTCAACGGCCACGGACGCAACGGCAGCGAGCCAGGAAACGGCCGCCACCGCGGCGACGGTTGAGCCCTCGCGGCGCCACCGCTGGCGGCGGTGGGGCTTTCGTGGCCGCCGCCGCAGCGACGGCTGAGGCCTCATAGCCGCCGCAGGGAATGCTGAGGTCTCGTAGCCACCACCGCGACGGCCGAAGCTCGGGGCCGCCACCGTGGCGGCTGGACACTCGCTGCCGCAACCGCCACGACGGCTGAGCCCACGCAACCGTCGCGGTGAAGGCTGAGCCGTCGCCGCCACCCGCGAGCGCGCTCCGGGCAGTCCGCACGCTTCCGATACCCGGCTCAGCCAGCCGATGGCAGGAGCCGTCGTCCGCGGCCCGCGAAACGAGCAAGAGCCGATCGCCGCGCTCAGCGAACGCCTCGGTGGCCGGGCACGGGCTGCGGCACCCGGAACAGGACTCAAGAATCACTCAAACTTTCGGCACCCCTCCCGAGGCACGCGGCGCGGGTTGAACGAACCGCCGCCGGGGAGATTTCCACCACACGCCTCGACCAGGAGGGTCGCTGGGGAAGCAAAGGCGCAGGTCGAACCTCCGTGGTAGGCGCTCCGCCCCTCGAAACACTCGACACCATTGCCTCGTTTTCGCACTGATTCGTGAGGCGCTGTCGGGCGCGGGCCCGGTTTACGACCTGGTTATGGTGGTGGTCGTTCGGCGTCAAGCGCGCGATCAGACTCGCTGGAGAGTTAGCAGAGATGAGTTCGACAAGAGTGGCCGTCCACCCCGAGACCGCCGGCGGGACCACCCCCGGCACCCGCCCACGACACGCCAGCCCGGAGCAGATCCGGGACGAGCTGATCGAGGCCGCGGCCCAGCATGCGCCCGACATCGCCGAGCTCATCCGCCTCTACTACCGCCACATTCCCGCCGACGAGATCCTCGGCGACGATCCGGTCGACCTCGTCGGCGCCGTCCGGTCGCACCAGCAGTTCGCCCAGAGCCGTGTGCCCGGCCGGCCGGCCGTGCGCCTGCTCAACCCGACCACCGCCGAGGACGGCTGGACCCGGGACGCGACCGTCGTGCAGATCGTCACCGACGACATGCCCTACCTGGTCGATTCGATCACCGCGAAGCTCGCCCGTGACGGGGTCCAGGTGCAGCGCCTCGTGCACCCCATCGTCGTCGTCACGCGCGACATCACCGGCGAACTGAACGAGATCCACCCGGGCGCCGACGTCGGCAACCCGCCCGAGGGCGCGGTCGCCGAATCCTGGATGTACGTCGAGATCGATCTGATCACCGACCTCAACCGCGCCCGCGAGCTGGACACCCACCTCGCCTCGGTGCTCGGCGACGTTCGCGAGGTCGTCGAGGACACCGACAAGATGGTCCAGGCCGCGGTCGACCTCGCGACCTGGCTCGACGCGAGCCCGCCTCCGCTGCCCGCGGGCGAGGTCGACGAGGGTGCGAACCTGCTGCGCTGGCTCGCCGACGGTCACTTCACGTTCCTCGGCTACCGCCGCTACGAACTGGTCGAGGACGCCGACACCGACGAGCCCGCGCTGCGCGCCGTTCTCGCGTCGGGTCTCGGCGTGCTCAGGCAGGACAGCCTGGCCGCGCGCAGCCTCACCGCCGGCCCGGACAGCGCGGCCATCGCGCTCGCCCCGGAGCTGCTCGTCCTCACCCAGGCCAGCGCACCGTCCACTGTGAACCGTCCGGTCTACCCGTACTACGTGGGGGTCAAGACGTTCGACGAGCGCGGCAACGTCACCGGTGAGCACCGCTTCCTCGGCATGTTCACCACTTCCGCGCTGCACGAGGACGTCCTCGACGTGCCCGTGGTGTCGCGCAAGGTGTGCGAGGTCATCCACCGCGCCGGTTTCCCCATGGAGTCCTACTCGGGCCAGCGCATGCTGGAGGTGCTGCAGAACTGGCCGCGTGCCGACCTGTTCTCCGCCGACCTCGATTCGCTGTACTCGACCGCCGTCGGCGCGATCACCCTGTCCGACCGGCGCCGCCTCCGGCTGTTCCTGCGCCGTGACACCTTCGGGCGCTTCTACTCGTGCCTGGTCTTCCTGCCGCGCGACCGCTACACGACCCGCTCGCGCCTGGCGATGCAGGAGGTGCTGCTCGCCGAACTCGAAGGCACGCACCTGGAGTACGGCACGCGCGTCGGCGAAACCGCGCTCGCGCAGGTGCACTTCACCGTCCACACCGATCCCGCGACGCGCGTCGAGCCGGACGTGCTGCGCATCCAGGAACGGCTCAACGCCGCGGTGCGCAACTGGGACGACCTCATGGTCGAGGCGATCCTCGCCGAGCGGCGCGAGAACGCCCGCACCACAGCGGTGCTCGGCGAGGAGTCCGCGGGCGAACTCGGCCAGCGCTATTCGGGCATCTTCCCCGAGGCGTACAAAGAGGACTTCACGGCCGCCGAAGCGCTCGACGACCTGCGCAAGCTGGAGGGCCTCAGCGGCCAGGACGACCTGGCGATGTCGTTCTACACCCCGGACGGCGCGGAGCCGGGGGAGCGGCGTTTCAAGCTCTACCTCCTCGGCGAGGGCGTGACCCTGTCGGCGGTACTGCCGGTGCTGCAGCGGATGGGCCTGGAGGTCGTCGACGAGCGGCCCTACGAGCTGCGCCGCTGGGACGGCACCCGTTCCTGGGTGTACGACTTCGGTCTGCGCATCGGCCTGACCGATCTCGGCGACGCCGAGCGCGACCTGCGAGAGCGCTTTCAGGACGCCTTCGCCGCGTCCTGGCGCGGCGACTGCGAGGTCGACGACTTCAACGCGCTCGTCCTGCGCGCCGGCCTGACCTGGCGCCAGGCCGCGGTGCTGCGGGCCTACTCGCGCTACCTGCGCCAGGCGGGCACGCCGTATTCGCAGGAATACATCCAGCGCGCCGTGCTCGCGCACACCGACATCGCCACCGAGCTGGTGCGGCTGTTCGAGCACCGGTTCGCCCTGACCACGAACCCGGACGCCGACGAGCAGACCGAGGCGCTGGTCAGCGAGATCTCGACGATGATCGACGCCGTCACCAGCCTGGACGAGGACCGCATCCTGCGGCGCCTGCTCGCGGTCATCTGCGCCACGCTGCGCACGAACTACCTGGTCACCGACGACGACGGCCGCCCCCGGTCGTACCTGGCGCTCAAGCTCGACCCGAAGAACGTGCCGGACCTGCCGGAGCCGCGTCCCCGGTTCGAGATCTTCGTGTACTCGCCGCGGGTCGAGGGCGTGCACCTGCGGTTCGGTTCGGTCGCTCGTGGTGGTCTGCGCTGGTCGGATCGCCGTGAGGACTTCCGCACCGAGATCCTCGGCCTGGTCAAGGCGCAGGCGGTGAAGAACGCGGTCATCGTGCCGGTCGGCGCGAAGGGCGGGTTCGTCGTGAAGCGCCCGCCGGTCCCGACCGGTGATCCCGGCGTCGACCGTGAAGCGCAGCTGACCGAGGGCATCGCCTGCTACCGCATGTTCATCTCGGGCCTGCTCGACCTGACCGACAACCTCCTGGAGGGCCGCACGGTCCCGGCCAAGGACGTCGTGCGTTACGACGGCGACGACAACTACCTGGTGGTGGCGGCCGACAAGGGCACCGCGACGTTCTCCGACATCGCCAACGAGGTGTCCGCCGCCTACGGTTTCTGGCTGGGCGACGCGTTCGCCTCGGGTGGTTCGGTCGGCTACGACCACAAGGCCATGGGCATCACGGCGCGCGGCGCCTGGGAGAGCGTCAAGCGGCACTTCCGCGAGCTGGGCGTGGACACACAGACCCAGGACTTCACGGTCGTCGGCGTCGGCGACATGGCCGGTGACGTGTTCGGCAACGGCATGCTGCTGTCCGAGCACATTCGCCTGGTCGCCGCGTTCAACCACCTGCACGTCTTCCTCGATCCGAACCCGGACGCCGCTTCGTCGTTCCGCGAGCGCAAGCGCCTGTTCGAGCTGCCCCGCTCGTCGTGGGACGACTACGACCGTTCGCTGATCAGCGAGGGTGGCGGCGTCTTTTCGCGCAGTGCCAAGACGATCCCGGTCTCGCCGCAGGTGCGTCAGGCGCTCGGCCTCGCCGACGACGTCACCCAGCTCGCCCCGGCCGACCTGATCCGCGCGATCCTGCTGGCCCCGGTGGACCTGCTGTGGAACGGCGGCATCGGCACCTATGTGAAGGCCGGGACCGAAACCCACGCCGACGCCGGTGACAAGGCCAACGACGCGGTGCGGGTCGACGGCAAGCAGCTGCGCGTCAAGGTGGTCGGCGAGGGCGGCAACCTGGGCCTGACCCAGCTCGGCCGCATCGAGTTCGCCCGCGAGGGCGGCAAGATCAACACCGACGCGCTGGACAACTCGGCCGGGGTGGACTGCTCCGACCACGAGGTCAACATCAAGATCCTGCTCGACCAGCTGGTCGGTAGCGGCGCGCTGGACCACGAGCAGCGCAACGCCCTGCTGCACGAGATGACCGACGAGGTCGGCCGCCTGGTGCTCGCGGACAACTACCACCAGAACGGGGTGCTCGGTCTCAGCAGGGCGCACGCGGTGCCGATGCTGCCCGTGCACGCCCGGCTGGTCACGAGCCTGGAGAAGGCCGGCGCGCTCGACCGGCGGCTGGAGGCGCTGCCCACCAAGCAGCAGTTCCAGGCGATGGAGAAGGCCGGGCAGGGCCTGACCTCGCCCGAGCTGGCGACGCTGCTGGCGCACGTGAAGCTGGAGCTGAAGGACGAGCTACTGGCCGGCGACCTGCCCGACGTCGAGGTGTTCGCGCGGCGGCTGCCGGAGTACTTCCCGCAGCCGCTGCGGGAACGGTTCGGCGACCGCATCGGCGAGCACCCACTGCGCCGCCAGATCATCACCACGTTGCTGGTCAACGAGGTCGTCGACGGCGCCGGGGTGTCCTACGCGCACCGGCTGTCGGAGGAGATGAACGCGACCGCCACCGACGCGGTCCGCGCGTACACGATCGTCACCCGCGTGTTCAACCTCAACGAGCTGTGGGACGACATCCACGCGCTGGACAACGCGGTGCCCACCGAGGTCGCCGACGAGATGATGCTGGAGTCGCGGCGGCTGCTGGACCGGGCGGCGCGCTGGTTCCTCGCCAACCGGCCGCAGCCGCTGGCCGTCGGCGCGGAGATCTCGCGTTTCGGTCCCGTCGTTGCCGAGCTGGCTCCGAAGGTGGACACGCTCCTGCGTGGCCGCGAGGCCGAGGCGGTGCGTGAGCAGGCCGACCGCTACGCCGTGGAGGGCGTGCCGCGGGATCTGGCGCTGCGGGTCGCGGTCCTGCTCGACGCCTACGGTCTGCTCGACGTCGTCGAGGTGGCCGAGCTGGCCGAGCGCGAGGCCGGGGTCGATGCCGAGCGCAGCCCGAAGGAGGCTTCGGAGCTGTACTACGCGTTGTCGGCGCACCTCGACGTCGACCGGCTGCTCACCTCGATCAGCGCGCTGGAGCGGGGCAACCGCTGGCACGCGCTGGCGCGGTTGTCGTTGCGCGACGACGTGTACTCGTCGCTGCGGGCGATGACGCTGGACGCGTTGCGCCACAGCGACACCGACGACGACGCGGACGCGAAGATCGCGCAGTGGGAGAAGACGAACGCCTCCAGGCTGGCGCGGGCCCGTGTCTCGCTCGACGAGATCAACCAGTCGGGCCGCCTCGATCTCGCGACCCTGTCGGTCGCCGCGCGCCAGCTGCGGAGCACGGTGAGGTAGGAATAGCGGCGTGTATGTAGCGCAGGTGCGGCCCCGCTGGTCGGACATGGACGTGTTCGGGCACGTCAACCACGCGAACATGGTGACGTTGCTCGAAGAGGCACGTGTTCCGTTGTTGTTCGACGAAGCGGGCCGCGCCGGCCTCCCCGAGTTCTCCAAGGGCATGGTCGTGGTGCGGCTCGCCGTGGACTACCGCGCGCCGATCGTGGTCGGCGGGCAGGAGATCCGGGTCGAGATCACGTTGAAGGACCTGAAGTTCGCGTCGCTGACGCTGGCCTACCAGGTCCACGACGGACCGGGCGCGCGGGACAAGGTCGCGGTCACCGCCGAGACCGTCCTGGCGCCCTACGACGTGGCCACGAACCGCCCGCGTCGCCTGACCGCCGAGGAACGCGCGTTCATGCGGACCCGGCTGACGGAGGCGGGCGCATGACCGAGCTGCGCATCCCGGACGCGCGTGACCGGGAAACCCTCGGGGCCTTCGTGGCGCGGGCCGTTCGGTTGGACGGCCAGTCGGCGGTGCGGTTGCGTAATCGCGGCAACGGCATCGTGGAAGCCTGGGTCGCGACGCCGTTCGACTGCCTGGCCACCCGCGCGGTGCACGGCGAGATCGGGCCGGGGGACGTCACGGTGTCCGGCAACGAGCTGCTGGCCGCCCTGACGGTCGCCGGCGGCGAACGGATGGATCCGGGCCCGCCGCGGGACCTGCTGTGGCACGGTGAGCTGCCCGCGGGCGCCGGCTGGCGGCTGGTCGACGAGTTGCCCACGAAGGTCATCAGTGAGCTCACCGATCGGGGCGTCGCGCTGGCCCGGGAGAACGCCGGTCCCCACGGAACCCCGCCGGCGTCCCTGATGGACCAGGCCGTGCTGACCGTGAGCGAGGGCGACCTCGAGGTGAAGGTCCACATGCGATGCCTGTTCGCGTTGTCCGGGATGGGTTTCTTCGATTCGGCCGTCCCCGATGACACCATCCGGGTGACGGCGACGAACTCGTGGATGCGCCTGGATGCCCGCTACGGCGCGGTGGTTCGCCGTCGGCACGCCCTGTTGCCGCTGCTGTTCTGACTTGCGCTGGAGCTGCTCCAGGTCGCTAGGGTCGGCGTCATGCGCTACGCGTTCAAAACCTCGCCGCAGGACACCGAGTGGTCCGACATGCTCGCCGTCTGGCAGGCGGCCGACGACATCGACATCTTCGAGTCCGGATGGACCTTCGACCACTTCTACCCGATCTTCTCCGATCCGACGGGCCCGTGCCTGGAGGGCTGGGTCACGCTGACCGCGCTCGCGCAGGCGACGAAGCGGCTGCGGCTCGGCACACTCGTCAGCGGCATCCACTACCGGCACCCGGCGTTGCTGGCGAACATGGCCGCGACGCTCGACATCGTGTCGAACGGGCGGCTGGAAATCGGCATCGGCGCGGGCTGGAACGAGGAGGAGTCCGGCGCCTACGGCATGGAGCTGGGCACCGTCCGGCAGCGCAGCGACCGGTTCGAGGAGGCGTGCGAGGTGCTGGTCGGCCTGCTCACGCAGGAGACGACGACCTTCAAGGGCGAGTACTACCAGCTGACCGACGCGCGCAACAACCCGAAGGGCGTGCAGCGCCCGCACCCGCCGATCTGCATCGGCGGCAGTGGCGAGAAGCGGACGCTGCGCACCACCGCGCGGTTCGCCCAGCACTGGAACTTCGTCGGCGGCACGCCGGAGGAGTTCGCCCGCAAGCGTGAGGTGCTGCACCAGCACTGCGCCGACATCGGCCGGGACCCGAAGGAGATCATGCTGTCCAGCCACGTGCGGCTGGGGCCCGACCGGGACTACCGCAAGGTCGTCGATGAGGCCGCGGCGCTCGGCGAGCAGGGCCTGGACCTGGCGATCATCTACCTGCCGCCGCCCCACACGCCCGCCGTGCTGGAGCCGCTGGCCGAGGCGCTGCGCGGCTGATCGGTCACACCCAGGAGTTCATCATGCTGTGCGCGGCCATCTCGAGGTAGCGCCACAGCTCGTCCTCCAGTGGCTGGGGAAGACCGGCCTCGTCGACCGCGATGCGCATGGCCCGCAGCCACGCGTCGCGCTCGATGGGGCCGATCTTGAACGGCGCGTGCCGCATCCGCAGGCGCGGGTGGCCGCGCTGGTCGGAATAGGTGTGCGGGCCGCCCCAGTACTGCATCAGGAACAGCCGCAGCCGGTCTTCGGCCGGACCCAGGTCCTCCTCCGGGTACATCGGCCGGAGCACCTCGTCCTTCGCCACCTCGGCGTAGAACCTGGCGACGATCTTGCGGAACGTCGGCTCCCCGCCGACGGCCTCGAAGAAGGACTGGGGCTCGCTCATACCGGTCACCCTCTCATTGTGCCGTGGCCGAGGCGGACAGGAATCCGGATTCCTCGAGCGCGGTGAGGCATGCCGCACGCAGCTGCCGCTGCACCGCCCACTGCCGGCCCGGCCGTACCTTCACCGTCAGCCGCAGCTCGATGCTCTCCGGTGTGACCTTCTCCACGCCCAGGACCTCCGGCTCCTCCAGCAGGTCGACCGACAGCGGCTCGGAGGTGGCCGCGGAGTGGGCGGCCTCGGTCAGCACGGCCGTGGCGCGCTCGACGTCGGCGTTGTAGCTCAGCGGCACGTCGACCAGTGCGATCGCGTAACCCTGGCTGGAGTTGCCGACCCGGCTGATCGTGCCGTTGCGGACGTACCAGACCGTGCCCTGCACGTCGCGGATCGTGGTGATGCGCAGGCCGACCGCCTCGACCGTGCCGGTGGCAGGCCCGACGTCCACGACGTCACCGACGCCGTACTGGTCCTCCAGCATCATGAACATCCCGGACAGGAAGTCCTTGACGAGGTTCTGGGCGCCGAACGCGAGCGCGATGCCGACCACCCCGGCGGAGGCGAGCAGCGGGCCGAGGTTGATGCCCAGCTCGCCGAGGATGTAGATCGCGGCCAGCCCGAGTACGACGAACGAGGACAGCGACTTCAGCACCGACCCGATCGTCTTCGCCCGCTGGCGGCGCCGCTCGGCCACGACCGGACCGAGGAGGTCGGGTGCGCGCTCACGCAGGGGCCGCAGGATGGTCGGCAGCTTCTTCCCGTTCCCATCGGCTCGGGGCATGGTGGTGACGCGTTCGATCAGCTTGTGCAGCAGGAAGCGGACGACGAACGCGACGATCAGGATCAGCACGATGCGCAACGGCTTGGCGATCAGCCAGTTGGCCGAGCCTGCCAGCCACTCGTTGTGCGTGATCTGGAACACTTGATAGCACCAGGTGCCGGCCTGGTTGATGCACTCGGGTGGTTCGTTGAGCAGCGGCGTCACGGGGTTCGGGGATCCCTTTCTGGCCGTTTCCGCCCGGCGTCACACGGACGTCGAACGAATTTCACCGGACACGTCTTCTAACACAGGTGCGCATCGGGTGTGATCTGTGGTCGACTATGGCTGCACCGGTGGAGGTGGTCGAGTGCCAGACCGACAACCGATCCCCCTCGGCGCCCCCGACCAAGCGGTGGGCGGGCAGGCGTCGGAGGTAGCCCTGCGCTCTGTTCAGGATCAGGGTGTTCATCAGGGCCAGGGGCCGCCGGGTGGCGGACCGCGGCCCAGTGGGCCACCGGCTCGGGGCGGCGGCCGCGTGAGCCGGCCCTCCGGTCAGCGTAGAGGGCGGGATCCGTCCGGTGTCGGCACCCCCGGGACGTTCTCCCTGGGCCGTCGGCGTGTGCTTCTCCTCAACGCCACGTTCGAACCGCTGACCGCGCTTCCGCTGCGGCGGGCTGTGGTGCTGGTCATGTGCGGGAAGGCGGAGGTCGTGCACGGCGACCCGGCGGGGCTCACGTTGCACGCCGCGACCCTGTCGCTGCCGGTGCCGTCGGTGATCCGGTTGTCGACGTTCGTGCGGGTGCCCTACCGGGCGCAGGTGCCGCTGACGCGTGCCGGGCTGATGCACCGGGACCGCTACAGGTGCGCCTACTGCGGCGGGCGGGCCGAGACGATCGACCATGTGCTGCCGCGCAGCAAGGGTGGTCCGCACAGCTGGCAGAACTGCGTCGCCTGTTGCGCGAAGTGCAATCACCGGAAGGCCGACCGGCTCCTGGAGGACCTGGGCTGGCAGTTGCGGGTCGTGCCCACGGCGCCACGGGGGCCGCACTGGCGGCTGCTGGTGCACTCCGGGGACGCGGATCCGTTGTGGAAGCCCTACCTCGGGGTCGCTGCCTGATCGACGGCGCACCGGTGCCCCGGCTGTGGTGGTGAGCCGGGGCGTTCCGACGTCTGTTCGTCTGGTGGTGGTCCGGGGTCAGTTCCGGGACGGGATGGTCACGCGGTGACGCGTGTACCGCGGGTGACTCGCGTGCCTCGCGTGACCCGGGTCCCTGCCGTGACACGGGTGCCGCGGGTGACGCGCGTACCTCGGGTGACGCGGGTGCCGGCGGTGACTCGCGTGCCGCGGGTGACGCGCGTACCGCGGGTGACGCGGGTACCCGCGGTGACCCTTGTGCCGCGCGTCACACGAGTGCCACGCGTGGTGCACTCGTCGGATGCGTCGATCTGTGACGGAACGTAGTCGGCGTTGCTCTGAGCGAGGGTACGGAGCAGGTACATGTTCTGTCCTCCAGGGACCTCGGCGTTACTCATTGGGTAGGGGAGCGGGGCGCAAGGCCCGTACAGGTGAAAAAGCTACGAGGATCTGGCCGACCGAACAAGGCAATGGCGCCGGGTGCGGCCGGCTGTACGTTGAGTTGCAACCTTTCGTCCGACCGCTCTTCAGCCCATCGCGCCATCCGCGTAACGACGCTCGGCGGACGGTGGCCCCCGCGCGACGAGCGGTTCCGACCGCCTTGGGCGGGTCGCGGCTCGCCGGGCTACTCTTCGGGGGTGAACATCGGAGAGACGATCCTGATCTTCGCGCTGATCCCGGCGGTGATCTACGGGGTGATCAGCCTGCTCACCCTGCGGTCGAAGCTGGGCGGCCACCCGCGGTACCGGCCCGGGCAGACCTGGGACTACCCGCCGATGTGGTGGAGCGGCAACCCGGAAGGTATCGGCGGGGCCCACTCGGCGCACGCCGCCGAACCGGTGGAGACCAAGGACGCGAGCGCGACGGCGGCAGGAGGAGCCCGTGGGAGCTGGTGAGCTGACCCGCCATCCGGCGGCGGACGAGGAGCTGGAACCGGGAACCGTGATTACGGCGACCGGTCGCCTGTCGGCGGCGCGGATGTACGAACCCGCTGCTCCATCCAGCCCATTCAGCACCGTCCAACTGGCCCGCCTGGACGAGGCGCTGACGCTCGCGAGCCGGGAGACCGGCCTCGATTTCAGCGTCTACCTGGGCGAGCTGGGTGCGGACACCCGGGCCCGGGCCGAGGAGCTGCACTCGACGATCGAGCCCAGCGCGGCGAACGCGGTGCTGATCGCCGTGTCACCGGGCGAGCGTGTGGTGGAAATCGTCACGGGCACCGAGGCGGCCCAGCGCATGCCCGACCGCGGCGCGAAGCTGGCCGTGATGAGCATGGTGGCGTCCTTCAAGGAGGGCGACCTCATCGGTGGACTCGTGTCCGGGCTGCGCATGCTGGCCGATCAGGCCGGTTCGGCGCCCAAGCACTAGAGCTGGGGTTTTCGCGCGGAGGGCGGTCGCTGAGCGGCCGCCCTTTTCGCGTTGTGCGGCGCGCCGGCCGCCGCGCGGTGGTCGGTCACCTTTTGAAATCGACCCAAGCGCGCTGGGGATGAGGGGCGGGGGAGGTCCGGGCCGGTCGGTTTTCGGCGCGCGTTGCCGGGTGCTGGTGCGTTGCTGAAAAGAACGGGCGCCGGTCCGCGAACACGGCGAACCGGCGCCTCCATCTGCCGATCAGGTCTCGTCGAACTCCCGTGCCGCCAGTGCGCGCACGATGCCCGCCCGACCCTCGGTCACCAGGCGGCGCAGCGACGCCGGTCGCTCGCCCGCCAGCCACTCGTCGGCGGCTGCCACCGTGCTGCGCTCCACTGCCCAGGCCGGGAACAGGCCGACCACCGTGGGCTGGGCGCGTTCGCTCGAGCGGCGGGACCAGACTTCGTCGATGGCGGCGAAGTAGGTGGTCACGTAGCCGGTCAGCAGTTGCTTCTGCCCGGGGTGGGAGAAGCCGCCGATGACGGCGTTGCTCATCGCATTGGGAAGTTCGTCGTCGTAGACCGCGCGCTGCCAGGCTTCCGCCTTCGACTCAGCCGTCGGGCGCAGGGCGCGGGCGTGCTCGGCGTGGCGCCGTCCGGTCGCGGTGTCGTCCCTGGCCAGTTCCGCGTCGATCTCCGAGTCCGCGGCCCGTCCGTGCGCGACGAGCGCGTTGAGCAGACGCCAGCGCAGGTCCGCGTCCACCACCAGCCCGTCCAGCGGGTCCGAACCGTCGAACCAGCCGGCCAGCACACCGACCGTCTCGTCGTCGAGCACCGAGCCGGTGAGCGAGTTGACGAACGCCAGCTGGTGGTCGGAACCCGGCTCGGCGCCGCGGGCCAGTTCCAGCAGCTTGCGGGTGAACCGCGGCCACCCCTCGGCCGCCGCCCACGACGGCTGGGCGTAGGAGTTCAGCGCCGTCTGCGCCTGCAGCAACAGCCGCTGCACGACGCCGACCTCGGTTTCCGCGTGGATGCCGTGCAGCACGATCTGCAGGAAGTCCCGCGCCTTCAATTCGGCTTCGCGGGTCATCTCCCACGCCGCCGACCAGCACAGGGTGCGCGGAAGCGGCTCGGTGATGTCGGCGATCCGGTCGACCAGCGTGGTCAGCGAACCGGTGTCCAGCCGCATCGTGCAGTAGGTCAGATCGTCGTCGTTGACCAGCACCAGCTGGCCCGACGGCTGCCCGACCAGGTCGGGAACCTCGGTGCGCTCGCCCTCGACGTCCAGCTCGACCCGCTGCTTGCGGACCAGCTTGCCGTCCTCGTCGTCGTAGATGCCGACCGCGATGCGGTGCGTGCGCAGCTCACCGGCGCCCGGCTTCGCCCCGGTCTGCAGCACCGCGAACGACGTGAACCGGCCCTCGGCGTCGGTCTCGAACTTCGGGCGCAGCGAGTTCAGGCCCGTGGTCTCCAGCCACTGCGCGCTCCAGCCGGACAGGTCCCGCCCCGAAGCCTCCTCCAGCGCGCTGAGCAGATCGGCCAGCGTCGCGTTGCCCCACGCGTGCTTGCCGAAGTACACCCGCAGCCCCGCCAGGAAGTGCTCCAGCCCGACGTAGGCCACCAGCTGCTTGAGGACGCTCGCGCCCTTGGCGTAGGTGATGCCGTCGAAGTTGACCTCGACCGCCTGCAGGTCGACGATGTCGGCCGCGATCGGATGCGTCGAGGGCAGCTGGTCCTGGCGGTAGGCCCAGGACTTCTCGATGTTGGCGAAACTCGTCCAGGCGTGCACGTACTCGGTGGACTCCGCCTGCGCCAGGACGCTCGCGAACGTCGCGAACGACTCGTTCAGCCACAGGTCGTCCCACCAGCGCATGGTGACCAGGTCGCCGAACCACATGTGCGCCATCTCGTGCAGCAGCGTCTCGGCGCGCCGCTCGTAGGCGTAGCGGGTGACGCGGCTGCGGAAGACGTAGTCCTCCAGGAACGTCACCGCCCCGGCGTTCTCCATCGCGCCCGCGTTGAACTCCGGCACGAACAGCTGGTCGTACTTGCGGAACGGGTACGGCGTCGCGAACGCCTTGTGGTAGAAGCCGAAACCCTGCTTGGTCTCGGTGAACAGCCGCTCGGCGTCCATGTGGTCGGCCAGCGACGCGCGGCAGTAGATGCCCAGCGGGATCGTGCCGTGCTCGTCGCTGTACTGGTCGTGCCACTCCGCGTACGGGCCGGCGATCAGCGCGACCAGGTACGTCGAGATCCGCTCGGAGGTGGCGAACACCGTGCGGGTGGCGCCCTCGGCGGTTTTCTCCGTGCTCTCGACCGGCGCGTTCGAGATGACCTTCCAGTCGCTCGGCGCGGTGACCGTCAGCCGGTAGGTGGCCTTGAGGTCGGGCTGGTCGAAGCAGGCGAACATGCGCTTGGCGTCGGCCGTCTCGAACTGCGTGTAGAGGTAGACGGCATCGTCGACCGGGTCGACGAACCGGTGCAGGCCCTCGCCGGTGTTCATGTAGCGGCAGTCGGCTTCGACGACCAGCTCGTTGGTGGCCGCCAGCTCCGGCAGGGCGAGACCGTCGTCCTCGACGTAGCCGGACACGTCCAGCGCCCGGCCGTTCAGCGTGGCGGAGCGGACGGAGCCGGCGACGATGTCGACGAACGTATCCGCGCCCGGCTTCGTCGCGGCGAAGCGGATCGTGGTCTTCGAGTCGAAGCTTCTCTCGCCCGGGCCGCCGTTACCGTCCGTGAGGTCGAGGGCGATGTCGTAGGACTCGACCTCGAGCAACTCGGCACGCTGTTCGGCTTGGTCACGGGTCAGGTTAGGGGCGGGCACAGGCACCTCGGAAACGCTCGCGGTTGTCATTCTCGGTGATCCCGCTATCCAATCATGTCCGGCGGGGGAACAAGTGCCGTCCGCGCGCTGTTGCCCGGTTTGACGCCCGAATCTTCGCCACCAGCACAGGGAGAGCACCCCATGACCGCAGAGCGCACGCGCGTGGACTTCTACTTCGACCCGGTGTGCCCGTTCGCCTGGATCAGCTCGCGCTGGATCCTCGAGGTCGAGAAGCAGCGCGACATCGACCTGAACTTCCGCGTGATGAGCCTCGCGGTCCTCAACAGCGGCCGTGACCTGCCGGAGGACTACAAGCAGCTGCTGGAGAAGGCGTGGGGCCCGGTGCGCGTGGCGATCGCCCTGGCGCAGGAGAAGGGCGAGGCGGTGCTGCGCGACTACTACACCGAGTTCGGCACCCGCTACCACAACCAGGGTGACAAGGACGTCCCGTCGGTGATCAAGCAGGCGCTGGAGGCAGTGGGAGCTTCGGCGGACCTCGCCGCGGCCGCCGAGTCGACCGAGTACGACGAGGCGTTGAAGAAGAGCCACCACGAGGGCATGGACCCGGTCGGCATGGACGTCGGCACCCCGACGATCCACGTCGACGGCGTCGCGTTCTTCGGCCCGGTGCTCAGCTCGATCCCGCGCGGCGAGGACGCGGTGAAGGTGTTCGACGGCGCCCGGCTGCTGGCGAGCTACCCCGACTTCTTCGAGCTCAAGCGCACCCGCACCGGTGAGCTCAACTTCGACTAGGCACCACGCACTCGCCGGGACTGGCGCCCGCCCTGGCCGGGACGGGCGCCAGCTGGCGACGGACCCGGGTTCCATCCGTGACCCGATCGAGTCAGGGTGGGTCTACTGACAAGCCGGAGTCTGATGCGCGCCGTATGTCGCCTGAGCCTTGGTGAACCCTTCACCGGCCTTGCTCGATAGCTGCTGGATCAACCCCGAGCAGGAGAACGTCGTGAAGTCGAGGTACGACTGCGCCTTCTTGGCTGCCTGCTGGTTCCAATCGATGTCGAGCCGGTCGACAGCATCAGTGGCGACATCCTTCGGGTATCCGTCGCCCGCCTGACTCGAAAGCTGCCGGATAAGCCCGTCCCGCGAGAAGGCGGTGAAGTCCAGGTAGCTTTGTGCTGCCCTCATCGCGGACTGGACTTGGTACGGGATCTGTGGCGCAGCCGGTGTCGGCGTTTCCGTAGTGACGGGCACCGGCCGGGTCGACGGTGTGGTTGACGACGCGGTCGATGGCGCCGGGACGGCAGGCCGGCTTGTGCCGGCTGCTGCGGGGACGCTGGATGTCGTGGGTGTTGAGTTCCCGCCATTCGCGGCTGCTGCGATCGCGATGATGAGCACCACCAGGCCGCCGACGATCCACGGCCACTTGTGGCGCTTTTTCGGCGCGGGCTGTTGCACCGGGTAGGGGTTGGGCCGGTTCATGTGAGCTTGTCTCCTTCGCTGAACGTGGAACAAGTCGAACCGAGCAGGTGGGCTGTTACCGCTCGCCGCGGCTGCGATATGCCTCGGCGGCATCCGGGCGGAACAGCATGGCGATGATCGCGATGAGCGCAACGCGTCGCTGGCGATGCCCTGGACGCGGTGGATCCTGGCGATCACGAGTAGCCGGTAACGGTGAAGACCGCGGCTGACAGGCCGGCGGCAACGGACTTCACGGCGAGGCGGCCGCGCGTTTGGTGAGTGCTCGGGCGAGCACGGTGCGGACCCGCACCGGCGAGCTCAACGTCGACTGAGCCCGTCCCGCTGGGCGGCCACGAACGCGCGATCGACCGGATCGCCGTGCCCCGGCACGATCGTGCCGGCGCGCAGGGCGAGGAGCCGGTCGAGCGCACCCGGCCAGTCCCGCGGGTGCGCGTCCGGCCCGATCGACGGTGGCGCGCCCTGCTCGACCAGGTCACCGGCGAACATGATGTCCGCGTCCGGCACGTGCACGGCCACGTCGTGATCGGTGTGCGCGAGGCCGGGGTGGATCAGCTCGACGGTGCGAGCGCCCAGGTCCAGCTGGACACGGTCGGTGAGCAGATGGTCCGGCAGCACCAGGCGCGCGGACGCCAGCCGGTCCGCCTCGGGCTTGCCCGCGAACCGGCGCACCCAGGTTTCGCGGTCGGTCTCGCCCTCGCGCACGAGGGCGTCCCGGCAGCGCTGGTGCGCCCACACCGGGCACGGCAGGAACGCGGCGGTGCCGAAGTGGTGGTCGAAGTGGGCGTGGGTGATCACGACCGTCCACGGAAGATTCGTGATCTCGCGGACCTCGGCCGCGAACTGCGTGCCCTGCACCTCGTCGCCCCCGGTGTCGATCACGAGGCACCGCTCGCTGCCGACCACGAGGCCCAGCGTCTGGTCGAGGTGCTCGTAACGCCGGGCGTGCACGCCGTCCGCCAGGTCGAACCAGGTCACGCCGCCTCCAGCAGGCCGTTCACGAGTATCGGTGCCGTCGCGCTGACGTCGACTTCCGCGGCCAGCTCGACATCGCGCGCGTGGCCGTGGGCGATCAGCTCGAGACCGGAGGAACAGCCGCGCAGCGCTTCGCCGATGCCGGTGCCGCGGTAGGCGGTGGCTGCCAGGTGCGCCTCCGGTGAAGCCGGCCGCCCGGCCATCGCGGCGACGATGGCACCGGCGCCAAGCAGGTCCTCCACGCAGGGCCGAAGCGATTCCCCGGCCCCGGCCGCGGTGATGTTCACGCCCCAGCGTTCGCCTGCCGGAATCACGCCGATCGGGCGCGCACCCGCGATCCCAGCCGCCGCGGCCGCCACGGCGGAGGCGTTGCGCAGGCAGCCGGCGAGCACTGTCGCCCCCGTTGCGGCGGCCTGTGCGCACAGCGTCGCGCCGTTCGGCGACGGCAGATCGAGTAGCCCCGGCGCCGGGCCGACCGCGGCGGGCCGCGGCACTGAGTCGCCCCGCCAGCGCAGCGGCCGCACCCGGCCGCCCCGGCTCGTCACCAGGTCCACCGTCGTGCTGAAGGACAGCACGTCCACCACGACTAGCGCCGCGCACTCCCGCCCCAGCTCGGCGACCCCGTCGGGGCCCCATTCGAGCCGCAGGTCGTGCCCTGACTGTGCGAAGGGGTTCACACCCCCAGCATGCCCGGATCCGGCCCGGATGCGAGACTCCACCCGTGCGCGTCTACTTGGGATCAGACCACGCCGGTTTCGAGCTGAAGAATCACCTCGTGGAGTACCTGAAGGGCCAGGGCCACGAGGTCACCGACATCGGCCCGGCCGTCTACGACGCCGCCGACGACTACCCGGCCTTCTGCATCGAGACCGCGCGCCGCGTGGTGGCGGACGAGGGCAGCCTGGGCATCGTCATCGGCGGGTCGGGCAACGGGGAGCAGATCGCCGCGAACAAGGTGAAGGGCGCGCGGGCCGCGCTGGCCTGGAAGCCGGAGATCGCCGAGCTCGCCCGCCAGCACAACCACGCGCAGCTGATCGGCGTCGGCGCGCGGATGCACACCCTCGACGAGGCGACCGCGATCGTCGACGCGTTCCTGGCGACTCCGCCGTCCGAGGACGAACGTCATGGCCGTCGCGTGCAGCAGATGCTCGACTACGAGCGCACCGGCACCCCGCCGCCTCTGCCTGCCTGATGCCCGAAGGGCACACCCTCCACCGGCTCGCCCGCCTGCACCAACGGCGCTACGCGGGCGCGCCGGTGGGTGTTTCCAGTCCGCAGGGCCGCTTCGCGCGCGAAGCGGCCCTTGTGGACGGTCAGGTCATGGTGCGGGCCGAGGCCCACGGCAAGCACCTGTTCCACGACTTCGGCCCGCTCGGTTCGGTGCACGTCCACCTGGGGCTGTACGGCACGTTCACCGAGGCCGCGCAGCCGGAAACCCCGCCGGTGGGCCAGGTCCGGATGCGTCTGGCCGGACGGACACATTGGACTGATTTGCGCGGCCCCACCCGCTGTGAGCTGCTGACGCCGGACCAGGTCGACGCGATCAAGGCCCGGCTCGGGCCGGACCCGCTGCGCCGCGACGCCCGCCCCGACGAGGCGTGGCGCCGGATCTCCGCATCCCGCACCTCGATCGCCGCGCTGCTGATGGATCAGAAGGTCATCTCCGGCGTGGGCAACGTGTATCGCGCCGAGGTGCTGTTCCGGCACGGAATCAACCCGATGGTGCCCGGCCGCGCACTGGACCAGGTGGGGTGGAAGGAGATGTGGGGCGACCTCGTCGCGCTGATGCGCAAGGGTGTGCGTCTCGGCCGCATCGACACGGTCGACGATGAGCACCTGCCCGAGGTCACCGGCCGCGCGCCGCGTCAGGACCGGCACGGCGGGGAGGTGTACGTGTACCGGCGGACCGGGCAGCCGTGCCTGGTCTGTGGCACGCCCATCGCGCACACGGAACTGGCCGGGCGGAACCTGTACTGGTGCCCGGCCTGCCAGGCGGTGTGAGGAAGCGGGCCGTGTCCGGCCCGCTTCCTCACCAAACGGGTGTCAGAAGTCGAACCCGCCGCCGAAGTCCCCGAAGTCGCCGCCGCCCATGTCTCCGCCCATGTCGCCACCCATGTCGCCGCCGTCGCCGCCGTCGGCACCCGCGTCGGCCATGGCGTCCTCCTGGCCCGCGTCGTAGCCCGACTCCCAGGCCGACGCGCTGGCGATGCCGGACATGCCGCTGAACATCGCGCTGAAGAGGAACATCGAGCCCAGGCCCCAGGCGCCGGCCACGAGCGCGGGCTTCCACCACGGCTCGCTGTACCAGCCCTGCGGCACCGGCCGCCCGGCCACGCGGCCACCGGGGTAGTAGTACGGGGTGTTGTCGCCCGGATCGGGCGAGGCCTGGTAGTTACGGCCCTCGACGTCGACGCTGCGGTCCTCGGTGACCTTGCCCGCCCGCTCGCGCTCGGCTTCCTCGGGCAGCATCGGCCCGGGATCCAGGTCCATCGCGATGCGCGCGGCACGGACGTAGTACAGGCCTTCGAGCGCCGTTTCCTTGACGAGCTTGGCCTGCTCGGCGGTCTGCGCCTGCTCCAGCTGCGAGCCTGCCGCGTTGTAGCGCTCGGACGCGTCGGCCAGTGCCTGCTTCGACGGCTCGTTGGAGCCGACGAGGTTCAGCACCTGCCCGCCCAGGCGCTCCACCAGGCGCCGGGCGTCGGCCTTGGCGTCGTCGAGCTGGCGCTGCCGCGTCTTGGCCTGCGCCTTGGCGAAGTAGGCGATGCCGCCCACGATGATGACGAGGAGCACGATCACGGTGATCGCGGTGCCCATGGCTTACTCCCGGAAGTTCGGTGTTCTTGAACCGGACAACGCGGACGCTACGCTGATGGTTCCCACTCTCGACGAAAACTAGAACAAGTTATAGTCTCGGCGCATGAAGTTCTCCCTCTCCGTCGCGATGAATCCCCTCGACCAGTTCACCGAACTCGCGCGCACGGCCGAGGAGTGTGGCTTCTCCTCCGTCGTGCTGCCGGATTCGCTGTTCTACTCCGAGCACGTGTCCGCCGAGTACCCGTACACCCCGGACGGCAGCCGGTTCTGGAACGCCGACACGCCGTGGGCGGACCCGCTGGTCGCGGTCGCCACGATGGCCGCGGTCACCGAGCGGATCGAGTTCTACACCTCGGTGCTCAAGCTGGGGTCGCGCAACCCGGTGCTGCTGGCCAGGCAGGTCGGGTCGGTCGCGGTGCTGTCCGGCGACCGGTTCGGGCTCGGCCTGGGCGTCGGCTGGTCGCCGGAGGAGTTCGAGTGGTGCGGTGCGCCGTACGCGCAGCGCGGCAAGCGGGTCGACGAGGCGATCGACGTGCTGCGGCTGATCCTCGACGGCGGCATGGTCGAGTACCACGGCAAGTTCTTCGACTTCGACAAGCTGCAGATGAGCCCGGCGCCGTCGAAGCACGTCCCGTTCTACATCGGCGGGCACACCGAGGTGGCGCTCAAGCGCGCCGCCCGCGTCGGGGACGGCTGGTCCTCGGCGATGATGAAGTTCGAGGACCTGCGCTCGACGATTTCGCGCCTGTCGGAGCTGCGCGCGGAGTACGGGCGGGGCGAGAAGCCGTTCGAAATCCAGGCGGTGTGCATCGACCGGTTCGGTCTCGACGGCTACCGCGAGCAGGGCGAGATCGGCGTGACCGACGTCGTCACGCAGCCGTGGGTGTTCGACGGCATCGGGTTCGGTGATCCGATCGGCCCGAAGAAGGACGCGATCCGCAAGTTCGCCGACGAGATCATTTCGCGCTACTGAGGGGTGTGCCATGGGTGTTTCGGTCTGCTGGGACGTTGATGCGGAGCAGCCGCCCGCACGGGTGGCTGCGTGGAACTCGATGAACGCGACCTGCCGTGGCGCGAAGGACGAGTGGCTGGCGTTGTTCGCCCCGGACGCGGTGATCGAGGATCCGGTCGGCAAGTCGATGTTCGACGAGGAGGGGCGCGGGCACCACGGTCATGACGGGATCGCCGCGTTCTGGGAGCTGACGATCGCGAAGGTCGAGCGGTTCGAGTTCGCGATCAAGGACTCGTTCGCGGCGGGCGACGAGGTCGCGAACGTCGGCACGATCACGACGTACCTGCCCGGTGGTTACCGTGTCGACACGGACGGGGTGTTCGTGTACCGGGTGCGGGAGGACGGCTTAGTGTTGTCGATGCGGGCGTTCTGGGAGACGGAGCGCGCGATGGCGACGGCGCGGCAGGTGGGTTCGTAGTCAGCGCAGCAGGTAGTGCAGCGCGCGGTCGGCACGGTCCGGGTCCGGCGGTTCGCCGGTGATCGCGTCGGTGTAGACGAACGATTCGCCGACCCGGACGCACAGGTAGGCGAGGTCGTGCAGGTCGATGCCGGCCGCCGGCGGGTGTCCGGCGTCGCGTTCCCTGGTCAGGAGTGATTCGACGAGTGCGACGAGCCGGGGCTGGAACGTCTGTTCGCTGCGGGTGAGGACGCGCAGCGCGGTGTCGGTTTCGTTCGTGAGGAAATGACGCATGCCCGCATGGGACAGCGTGCGCCGGACGAACGTCGACATCGCGTTCGCGATCCGGGTGCCGCCCACCCCGTCGGCTGCGGCGTAGGCGTCGAGCATGGTTCGCTCGCCGAGCCGCCACACCACTTCGGCGAGGATGGCGTCCCGGTCGCCGAGCCAGCGGTAGACGGTCACCCGGTTCACGCCCAGTTCCGTGGCGAGATCGTTGACCTCGACCCGTTGCCGGGCGTTGAAGTTCCGCCGCGCCAGGCGCAGTGCGCTTTCCCGGTCGGCGCGGCCTCGCGTCATGCGGGGCAGCTCGCGGTGACGTAGCAGGCGAGCGCCGGTTCGGACTCCACGCGGTGCGCGGCGACGGTCAGCTGGGCTGCGACCTGCACCGTCACGGAGGTGAAGTCGAGCGGGGCGGTGAGCGGGTCCGCACCGGGCATCAGCAACTGTGTGCACGTGGACGGGCTGATCCGGGACGGGTCGGCGGGGCCGGGGTGGGTCAGCGCGTCGACCGCGAGCGCGGCGGTGACCGGATCGAGGGTGCCGATGAGCAGGTGTTCGGGGACGGCGAGCGGGCACACGTCCTGCACCGCGACGTTGGTGATGTCGCCGCCACCGCCGCGCAGCGACGAGGTGCCGTGATCGTCGAGGTTGGGTTGGACGAACTCGTCGGTGCGGGAGTAGACCTCGGTGTAGCTGATGCCGGGGAACGTTTCCTGGCCCGAGTTGAGCGCCCGCACGAAGTCCGAGTTCGCACGCTGCTGCCACAGCGCGGGTGCGCAGTTGGGGACGCACAGCGCGGGCACGATCACCGAACCGTGGTTGGTGCCGGCCATGCCGATCACGTCGTCCACCATCGCGCGGGTGTCCGGCCAGAACCGCAGCGACCAGCGCATGATCATCCCGCCCTGGCTGTGCCCCATGACGGCGATCTTGCGTCCGGCGAGCTCGTGCATCTCCCGGATCGCGTAGGTGACGTACTGGGCCCGGATCTGCATGTCGCCCATGTTGTACGGGTCGGTCGGCGAGTTCGAGGTGCAGTAGGGGATACCGAGCTCGCGGAACAGCGGTTCGTAGTTGAAGCCGAAGTTCTGGTCGCTGTCGACCGTCGTGGCGGGCGTGAGCAGGACTGGTTCGCGTGTGGCGTCCCGGACGTCGGGCGTGCATTCGAGGCTCTTGGCGAGATCGTCGGCGGGGACCGTCAGGGCAGGCCCCGGCTGGTCGACGGGCGCGTAGGCGGGTTCGCCGGTGGCGACGCCTCCGCCGCCGAGGACCGCGGTACTGCCGACGACGGTCGCTGCGGCAAGAGCGAGCAGACGACGAAGCGAGGAGGCTGGCATCCGTGTTTCCTTCCCGACCAGCGCCGCCCCGTCGCGACGCGGATGCAACTAAAACACAAAATGTTGCATCGCGGCAAGCCGGGGCGTCTTGCTGTCGGCCGCCCGGCTGGGTTCGCGCACGGCGAAGCTGCGGGAGCAGCTGTGTTTTCGGTGTGATGAGGGGGTTGCGCCGGAGTGGTGTGTGCTTCGATCCGGCGCCGAGGCAACGCGCCCCGCTGGACGCGCTGTTGACCGGGGCTACTGGCACGGCAATGGCACGCCCGGTCGAGCCGCCCACGCCCCTCCCATCGCCCCGCCCCACAGCCCAGAACACGGCCGGTGGTGCCGGGTCAAGGCACGCTTTCCCGCCTTGACGCGGTGCCACCGGCCGTAGTCACGATCGGCTGTCGGGGTGGTGATCGACTTGTGACCCACACGTGCGTAATGCGCGACTCCTGGCGAACGACGTTCAATCCACAGCGTTGGCGCAAGGAGACCGAGCGTGAAAGTGCCCAGGCAGGCGGCGGGTGGCTGCCCAGGTGACGAGCTGCTGCGCTCGGTCCGGCTGAATCGGCGCGCCGCCGGCGGTGGCGAGGTGCCCGCCTGGACTGCCGCGCCACGCGGCTCGCCGCGCGAAGCGGAGCGACAGCCCGGCGTAAGCCGCGTCCGGGACCTGCTGCGGCACCCAAGGCAACCGGCCGAGCGCGCCGCCGCCGGCGGCGCGCCTTGATCCCATAGAGCCAATCTCGGCAGCTAGTCGGGTGGTACCGGCTTCAGACGGACCAGGCGCCGGGTGGAGCCGGAATTGTTGAATTTGTTCTCAGCGGAGTTGAACGAAAAGAGGAGATCGGGTAACTGTGGGGAAGGGTGTTCCTAGAAGGCTCCCGAGTGCGGACTTCAACCTGGGGGGTGAGCAGGCGGAAGCGGATCCGCTTCTCCAAAGCGCATTTTTTCAGTCCAGCCAATATGCGAGCTTGGTTTCGCGAGATGAGCCCAAGTGTTTCATTGTTGGCCGAACTGGCAGTGGAAAATCCGCTATGCTCCAGCGCGTTGAGGAAGATCACCCGGATCATGTAATCCGAATTAATCCCGAAGATCTTTCACTCCCCTACATTTCCGACCTGGGGGTTGTTCGCTTCCTTGCGGCTATGGATGTACATTTGGACCCATTCTTTATCGCGCTTTGGAAGCATGTATTGCTGGTTGAAATAATCCGACACAGATATAAGGTAAACTCACCAGCTGCGAAACAGAACTTCCTCGTCTCTCTTCGAGATCGCGTCAGTCGTGATAAGAGTAAAATGGCTGCCCTCGAATATCTCGATGACTTTGACGGTAAGTTCTGGTGTGAGACGGACGAGCGGGTTCGCGATATCACGACGAAGTTCGAGGAGCAGGTAAAGAAGGAGGCGGGCGGGAAGATTGCAGCAGCTCCGTTTGATGCTAATGCCACATTCGGCGGCAGTGCACTATATGGGGAAGAGACCAAAGCGCAGCAAGCGGAGCGGTTTCAGAGGATTGTCAACGAAACCCAACTGCCGAGATTGAATAAGATGATCGGGGTCCTCGACGAGCACATCCTGGAATCGCCACAGAACTACACATATGTTGTGATCGACGATCTAGATCGAGACTGGGTAGATGAGAAGATTCTCAACTCTCTGATCCGATGCCTCTTTCGCGCGGTTCTGGACTTGAAGCGTGTGCGGAATCTCAAGGTGCTCGTAGCCTTGCGGACGAACATATTCGAGCAGCTGAATTTTGGGACGCGAACTGGTGGCCAAGAGGAGAAGTTTCGTTCAGTGAAAATGACCCTTCGTTGGTCGTCTCGTGAACTTCAAGAACTTGTCGTGACTCGCGCATCGTCTGCTGCGGAGATGCGACAGTTGGATACGGTCGAATCGATCAAAGATCTGCTTCCGGCTACAAACCCCTCTCGGGGGAATCCGTTCGATTACATGCTGCGTCGAACCTTGATGCGGCCGCGTGACATCATCTCCTGCTTCAATGCGTGTTACTCCATATCAAACAATAAACGGCTCACCTGGGAGACGATCGTAGAGGCGGAGCGGACTTACTCGCGAGACCGCCTATTTGCACTCCGCGATGAGTGGAAGCCTTCATATTTTGATATCGATCGTGTGTTTTGGGTTTTCGATTCTGCGCCAATTAAAATGAATCGGAAAGAATTTTTTGAGCGCCTCGATGAGGCATTCTTGCTTCCGGCGGATCCGGATTTTGGTGGAGTTGTCTGGGTTACCGAGATGTCCGAGGCTTTTTGGAGTGGTTCTCAGGTGGGCGACGCTGGGCGAGAGTATCACCCGCTAACCCGACTCTTGTTTGATATCGGCTTTATTGGTTGCATTCGTAAATCAGGAACGGAGATTTACGCTTATGACTCACCCGAGTATATGGATCGAGCGAGCGCAATGGAGGATGTCGCGCAGTTCTGCGTTCACCCGGCATTCAGGCTGGCGCTTGATATAAAGCCTGACCGTCGATAAGTCGGCTGCAGATTTGACGCTCGACGAAACCATCTGGGAGATCAAGTCCCTGGCCACTGCTAACCTGGTCGTATGCGTGGTGGTGCGGGTGATCAGCTCAGCATCGGGGAGCGTATTGCCTTCTACCGGCGCCGCCGGGGGTTGTCGCAGGCTGTCTTAGCCGATCTGGTCGGACGCTCTGAGGACTGGCTCAGCAAGATCGAGCGCGGTGAGCGGGATATCCGCAGGTTGGACGTACTCGCGGAGGTAGCCCGCGCGCTCCGGGTGACCCTCGGGGATCTGCTCGGTGAGCCCGTTCTGATGGAGGACGAGGAGCGCAACGACGACGTTCCGGCCATCCGTGATGCGCTGATGGCCCCGCGTCGGCTCTCCCGGACGCTGTTCTCGTCGTCCATGTCACCGGAGTACATCGACCCGGCACCGGTGAAAGTGCTCGTCGAGGGTGCCTGGTCGAGCTACCAGAAGGGCGACCTCGGCCGCGTGGTTCAGGCGCTTCCCGGGCTGATCAAGACCACCGCGCAGATGGAAGCCGCGTCGGCGGATGATCCGGCTTACCGGCGGACCTGTGCGGCGCTCTCGGCTCGAATCCATCACCTGACCGCGACCACGTTGAGCAAGATCGGTGAGGCGGACCTGTCGTGGATCGCTGCTGAGCGAGCTATGCAGGCGGCGGACGAGGCTGACGATCCGTTGGTGCTGGCGTCGGCGGCGCGGTCCGGGACACACGCGCTCTTGGCTGTCGGCCGGTTCGAAGATGCGCTTGAGCTGGGGGAGGCTGCGGCCAAGTGGCTCCATCCGCGGATGGCGGCCGGTGATCCCTCGGCCTTGAGCCTCTACGGCATGCTCTACCTGCGCACGGCCGTGGCTGCGGCTCGGCACCAGGACCGTGGCACGTCGAACGATCTCCTGGCGCATGCCACCCGCGCGGGGAATCAGCTCGGTGTGGACGCGAACTACTGGCACACCGGCTTCGGGCCGGCGAACGTTGAGCTGCACCGTCTTTCGGCTGCCCTTGACCTGGGTGACGTGGCGCAGGTGATCGAGCAGGCTCCGAACGTCAAGGTCGACCACTTGCCCGAGGAACGGCAGGTGACCTACCTGATCGACTACGCGCGGGCGCTGAGCCTGATGGCGAAGGACGATGAGGCGCTGCAGACACTGCTGTCGGCTGAGCAGAAGTCGCCGGCCATCGTGCGGCACTCCACTGCGGTGCGGGAAGTCGTGCGGTCGATGTACCGTCGTGCTCCGGCCACGGCTGGACGGAAGTCCTCGGCGCTCCTGGCGCTGGCTGAGCGTTGTGGAGCGGTGAGGTAGCTGCATGGGTTCGCGGGTGCTCGGTCTGGTCGGTTCTGGTGCGGGTGGCGTCGAGGAGCTGCTTCCGCGCATCATCAAGCCTGCGCAGGAAGCAGGGTGGACGGTCGTCGTCACCCTGACGCCCACTGCCGGCCGCTGGCTCCAGAAGTCCGGGGCGCTCGCTGAGATCGAGGAGGCGACCGGCTATCCGGTGCGCGTTGAGCCTCGCGACCCGGACGAGAAGAGCCCGCACCCTCCCGTTGACTGCTACCTGGTCGCTCCCGCGTCGGCGAACATGGTCGCGAAACTCGCGATGGGTATTGCTGACAACCAGGCTTTGACGCAGGTGAACGAGGCCATCGGCACTCGGAACCTGCCGGTCGTCGTGTTTCCGCGGGTGAACGCTGCGCATGCGCGCCACCCGTCGTGGGAGTTCCACATCGCTGCGCTTCAGCGGGCCGGTGTGCGTCTCGTCTACGGTGATGACGTCTGGCCGCTCCACGAGCCGCGCAGTGCGCCAGGGCGGGAACTGCCCTGGTCGGCCGTGCTCGACGCGGTGAACGAGGCCGTTCCCGCCTCGCGCTAGCCCCTTCCAACACCTACCCGGACAGTTTGTCCGGGTGCTCGCCCTGAACCGGGTGTCTCCTGGGTCATACCGCGCCCCACCGGACGCGGGAGAGCCAAGACCACCAGGAGAGCAGATGGGCATTCACGTGGGGATCCAGCCCGCGACCGGTTACGGCGCTGAGGTCGTTTCACCGTCACCCGGCATCCGGCAACTCATCGCCGGCGGGGAGGACGCCACCCTCGTCATCCAGGTTCCACCGCGCATCGGCGGTCTCACTGACGCCGCACGGTTCGCGAGGAGCCTGGCTGTCGCTGCCATCGAGTTCGGTGACTGGTGCGAGGCGCAGAACCGCTCGCGCTCGTTTCCGTTCGACTCTCCTGACGGTCACAGCTCGACCGAAACCGACTGAGAAACCCAAGGCACACAAGGGGTATCGACATGGCTATTACCAGGGGACACCGTTTCCCGATCACATTTGACGAGGCGTTTCCGCAGGGCTTGGTGATGGTGGGCGAGATGTCGCCGGACAACGAGTACCAGTCCCGGGAGGACAGGGCGGCAGGTCGTCCCGCCGGGCAGCGCATCGACGAAGCGACCGGCAAGCGCCAGTGGAAGGCGACCGTGACCGACCCGTCCGAGCCGAACGCCAAGCGGGCGTCCTTCGAGATCACGTTCCTCGCCGACGTGCAGCCCGTGCCGACGACGAGCGAGGTGCTTCCCGGCATGCGGCGGTGGAGCTGGAAGGGCTCACCGCTGAGCCGCGAGTGGCGGGCAACGGCGAGTTCAAGTACCAGTCCTTCGTCTTTCGCGCGACTGGCTTCAAGGCCGTGAACAGCGGACGCAAGGCCCCCGCTGAGCAGACGGCGAAAGCCGCGTGAGCGGGCGAGGAGCGCTGACGATGATGACGCGTGAGGAGCACCCGCCCCCGGTTCAGGCGTGGACGCGTCCGGAAGGTGGAGAGCCGGGTTACGTCTACGAGTGGGTGGCGGCCCATATCGCTGACCGCATCAGGTCCGGGCAGCTTCCCGTCTACGCACCGCTTCCCAGCGAACGGCGATTGGCGGTGGAGTACGGCGTTTCGCTGGGTTCGGTTCGCCACGCGACCCGCATCCTGCGAGCGCAGGGGTTCGTCATGACGATCCGGTCCAAGGGCACATTCGTTGCCCCGCAGGACTCCAAGGGTGAGTGAGATCAGCATGCTCCCCGTTGGAGGAGGTTAACGAAGTGTCATTCAGGTCGCGGAAGTATCACCGGCGTTGGCTGGTGCGGCGGCGCTGCTGGCTATGCGGTCGCACCCGTCGGCTGATGCGGAACAAGGCGTATGTCTGCCGGGCCTGTGCAGGCCGTGGCAGCACTTCCATGACCTCCGCCGCACCGGCAATGAGACGGCGTCGGCAGCCCGGGCGACCACGCAGGAGCTGATGTAGCGGATGGGACAGAGAATCGTCCGGGTCGCGCTGATCTACGAGCACGTGCCCGTGCCTGGCAGATTGCCGACGAGCTGAACGCGCGCGTGGAGCGTTACCGGCAGGGCAAGCGCGGTGACGAACCGGTGAGCTAGTGGCACGGGAATGGCACGAACGAAGCGAGCGGCGGTCCCTCTGATCGGGATCGCCGCTCGTTTTGTCGGTCCGACCTGCGGCGGAGCGTGAGAGCGGGCGACGGGAATCGAACCCGCGTAGCCAGTTTGGAAGACTGGGGCTCTACCATTGAGCTACGCCCGCATGCACCCGTATCGCACGGGCGCGTCTGCGAGTCTAGCGGCTCACGCTAGAGTGATCGCACCGCCCCGGGTTTCGGGGCACCGGGATGTGGCGCAGCTTGGTAGCGCATCCGCTTTGGGAGCGGAGGGTCGCAGGTTCAAATCCTGTCATCCCGACCACGGGCCTTTGACCTGCATGAACACCCTCACCATGGGTGGCCGGTCCGCCGACGGAAGCGTGCGTGGCGCTCGGCGACCCTCCGCCTGGCGACTTTTGGAGTGCGACTCGGGCCGCCTTCCGCGCCGGTGATCATGACTCACCCCCGGCGGAGGAGCGGCGGGCGCGGGCTCTGCGTTTGCCCTCGTGCATGGCCTGCACGCGGGCGATCGGGATGGTGCGGCCGTGCTCGATCAGCTCCGCGGGGATCTCCTGTGGCGCGGGCAGTGACGAAGTCCACGCGTCCTCACCACCCAGCAGGTCCAGAGCCGAGCGCAGGGTGAAATCCCGGGGCGTGACCGACTCCAGATCGTTCCACGGGACGGGGAAGGACACCGGCAGGCCGGGGCGTACGCGGGGGCTGTAGACCGCCACGACGGTCGCACCCCCGGCGCGTGTCGAGTCGAGGAAGACTTTGCCTTTGCGGTCCTCTCGGATGAACGCCGTGGTCGCCAGGGCCGGATCGAGCTGTTCGGCGCGGGCGGCGATCGCGCGGGTTGCTGCCGCGGCCTGTTCGGCATCCGCGTTCCGCACGGGCACGAACACGTGAACGCCCTTCGAACCGCTCGTCTTCACCGCGCCGGCCAAACCGGCGTCGGCCAGGGCCTGCCGGATCAGGAAGGCGGCGCGCACGGCAAGGTCGAAAGCCTCGGTGCCCTCGGGTGGGTCCAGGTCCAGCACCAGATGCGTGGGACGGCCCAGATCGTCGGCCAACGCCAGTGTCGGGTGGTACTCGATCGCCCGCTGGTTGCCGAACCACAACAACGTCCGGCGGTCGTTGCCCAGCGCATAGGTGACCTGGCGGTGCGAACTCTCCGCCCACATACACACCCGCGCCACCCACTCCGGCGTGTACTTCGGCAGGTTCTTCTGCATGAACGGGTCCTGCCCGCGAAGCACCCGGACGACGGACAGCGGTCGATCGCGAAGTGCCCCGATCAGGTGATCGGCGACCGCTTCCAGATAGTCGATCAGGTCGCGTTTCGTCGCGCCGGCGTCGGCGAACAGGGTCTGGTCGAGGTTCGTCAACGACACACCGTCCCGCGCCTCCGCACTGCTCATGGCCTCACTTTCGCCTACGCGACGCGCCCTGACCAGCCCTGACGAAGTTTGTTCCCGGCCGCCCGGTGGTATCGCCACCCCGTGGACAGGTACCGGGTGGACGAGCGCATCGGAGGTGGGGCCACCGCCGACGTCCACCGTGCGTGGGACCGCGTCGCGGAACGTGAGGTCGCGATCAAGCTCTTCCACTCGGCGCCGTGCCCCGCGCAGCGGCACCGGCAGGCGCGGGAGCTGCGGATCCTGGACCGCCTGCGCCACCCCGGCCTGATCCCCCTCTACGACTCCGGCATCGAGAACGGCCGGACCTACCTGGTGATGCGGCTGGTCCCCGGCCCCGCACTCGCCGACCGCATCGCCGGCGGGCCCCTGCCGGTCGAGGACACCATCGGGCTGGGGGCCCGGCTGGCGGACGCGCTGTCCTACGTGCACCGCACGGGAATCACCCACCGCGACGTCAAACCCGCCAACGTCCTGCTCGGACCGGACGGGCCGCTGCTCGGAGACTTCGGCGTCGCCCAGGGAGCCGACGGCAACCGGTCCACGACGTCCGGCTCCGTCGTCGGCACCGCCGCCTACATGGCGCCCGAACAGGTCCGCGGACAACCGGTCGGACCGCCCGCCGACATCTTCGCGCTCGCGCTGGTCCTGCTGGAATGCCTGTCCGGGCAGCGCGAGTACCTGGGCTCGGTCACCGAATCCGCGGTGGCGCGCCTGCTTCGCGAGCCGAAGGTGCCCGAGGGTTTGCCGTCCCAGTTCGCGGACCTGCTGCGTCGCATGGGTGACCGCGACCCGTCCGGGCGCCCGGACGCACGGGAGGTCGCGGCCGTGCTCGGGGGAGCGGCGCTGACGCCGTTGCGCCCTCGCCGCAAACGGCGCGTCGCGAGCCTCTTCAAGACCGCGACCGTGGCCTTCTCACCCGGCTGAGTGCTCAGACCGCTTTGCTCATGTGCACCAGCGACCCGTCGAGGAACGGCTCCTCGCGGTCCACCCGGAAACCCAGCCGCCGGTAGAACCGGATGTTCTCGGTGAACTTCGCGTTGGTGTAGAGGCACACGCCGCGCAGCGCCATCGACTGGGCCAACAGGTCGGCGTGCCGCATCAGCAGGCGCCCGTACCCCGCGCCCTGGACCGACGGGCGCACGGCGACGTTCTCGATCAGCAGGTGGTCCACGGCCGGGATCATTTCGATCAACGCGACCAGGTGATCGTCGTCGTAGAGCAGGTCGATCTGGTGGGCGACAACGGCCTGGTCGTAGTCGGTCCGCGTCGGGAGCGGCTCACGGCGGATGAGATTCACCCATTTGGCGTATGCGGCGTGGACCAGTTCACGGATGACGTCGGCGTCCTCGGCCGTGGCGCGGCGGAAGAGGTACTTGTGTCCGGGCATGTCGCCTCCTTCACGGCCGGGCGGTTGCCCGCGGACCTCGGGGGTACCCGGTTGCCGCACGAACAGCCGACTTCAGGAGAGCGTATGGCGAGCAACGCCGGACTCCGAGATCTCGCCGCCGCGGGTCGCGCCGAAGCCGACGCCTACCGGGGGAACGACGACCGTCCGCTGGGCGGCTATCTCGTCGTCATGGCCGTGTACGTCTCGCTCGTCACCACGGCGGCCGTCGCGGCGATGCTGACCGGCCGGAAACTCCCGCGTGACCTGCGGGTCCAGGACATCGCGCTGATGGCGATGGGCACCCACAAACTCGCCAGGACCCTCAGCAAGGACGCCGTCACCAGCCCGCTGCGCGCGCCGTTCGCCCGGTACTCCGAGACCGGTGGCCCCGCCGAGGTGATGGAGGAGGTGCGTAAGCCTTCCGGGGTGCGGCACAGCGTCGGGGAGCTGCTGACCTGCCCGTTCTGCCTCGATATGTGGGTGGTGACGGCGTTCACGCTCGGTCACGTCTTCGTGCCGCGTCTCACCCGGACGGTTGTCGCTGCGTTCGCCGCGCTCACCGGTGCGGATTTCCTGCAGCTGGCCTACGCACGCGCGCAGCAGATCGCGGAGGGCTGACTCCGCGGGTGTTACCGGGCAGGAGCAGGGGTACTCGCACCGGGGACAGGAGGTGCGATGACTGAGCTGTTGACCCGGGAAGCGCCGGGAGCCATCGAGGTGCACGACCCGGCCAGCGGGGAGCTGGTGGGACGCGTCACGACCGCCACCGAAGAGGACGTGACGCGCGCGGTCGCCGCGGCGCGGACCGGCTTCGCGGAGTGGGCGCGGACGCCGGCGGGTGAGCGGGCGGCCTCGCTGAAAGCGGCGGCGGCCGAGCTGCGTGAGCGGGCCGACGAGCTGGCGGCGATGAACAACCGGGAGACCGGCAAGCTGCTCGACGAGGCACGCGAAGGCGTCCTGGCTGGTGCCGGAACGCTGGACCAGTACGCCGAACTGGGTCCGGCGCACCGCGGGCGCAGCCTGCAGGGCGGCTGGGACGCGACCGATCTGATGGTGCCCGGGCCGCGTGGTGTCGTGGTGGCGCTGACGCCGTGGAACGACCCGGTCGCGGTGGCCTGCGGGTTGCTCGGCGCCGCGCTGGCGACCGGGAACGTGGTGGTGCACAAGCCGAGCGAGCGGTGCCCGCACGTCGGGCGGCTGCTGACCGAGGTGCTGACGCGGCACCTGCCGCCGGACGTGCTGGCCTGCCTGGACGGTGACGGTGCCGTGGGCGCGTGGCTCGCTTCCTCGGAGGACGTCGACGTGATCGCGCACGTCGGGAGCACCGCGACGGGCCGCTCGGTCGCGATGGCGGCGGCGCGGACCGGGGCGAAGGTGCTGCTGGAGAACGGCGGCAACGACGCGTTGATCGTCGACGAGGGTGTCGATCCGCGGTGGGCCGCGTCGCAGGCCGCGCTGGGGTCGTTCGCCAATGCCGGGCAGATCTGTGTTTCCGTGGAACGGATCTACGTGCACCGAGCTGTCGCACGGGAGTTCCTGGAGGCGCTGGTCGAGGAGGCCGGCAAACGCCCGGACGAGGTGCCGATGGGCCCGCTGGTGGACCAGCGCCAGCGTGACCACGTGCACGAGCAGGTGCGTGACGCCCTCGAACAGGGCGCCGAACTGCTCGCCGGCGGGGTGCCTCCGGACGGCCCGGGCGCCCGCTACCCGGCGACCGTCCTGAGTGGCTGCACGCCGTCGATGCGGGTGCTGCGCGAGGAAACGTTCGGCCCGGTCGCGCCCGTCCGGGTGGTCGACAGCTTCGAGCAGGCGCTGTCCGAGGCAGCCGACGACTCCTACGGCCTGACGGCGACGGTCCTGACCGAGTCGATGTCCCACGCGCAGCGCGCCTGGCGGGAACTGCCCGTCGGGACGGTGAAGGTGAACAACGTGTTCGGCGGCGCGCCGGCTGGTGCGGCGCATCCCCGGAAGGCGAGTGGCGAGGGGTTCGGGTACGGGCCCGAGCTGCTGGACGAGATGACCGTGACGAAGGTGGTCCACATCGGACAGCCCGGCGGCTGAGAGTGGCCGTGCGGGGAGCCGTTCCCGCTCCCCGCACGGCCACTGGCCCGAGACGGGCGTCAGCCCGCGGCGTAGACGTAGGACTTGAGGGGCGGCTCCGCCGGTACCCGGCTGTGCAGGGCGAGCTGCTCGCCGACCACACCGGCCAGTGCGGCGTAGTCGGTCGCGAACCGCACCGGATCAACGCCCGGCATGAACAGGTGGCCACACGCTTCGCGGGGAATCCGGGCCGGGTCGGCCGGACCGGGGTGGTCCAGGGCGTCCATCGCGATCGCGTACGCGGTCGGATCGTAGGTGCCGATCGCGAGGTGCTCCCCGGCCACGTCGGCCGGGCACACGTCCTGCAGGGCGACGTTGGTGATCTGCCCGCCACCACCGTGCAGGCTGGTGGTGCCGCGCCCGTCGAGATTGGGCTGCACGAATTCGTCGGTGCGGGTGTAGATCGCCGTGTAGGAGATGCCGGGGAAGGTCTCCTGGCCGGAGTTCATCGCCCGGACGTAGTCGGAGTTCAGCGTTTGCTGCCACAACGCCGGCGCGCACCCGAGGACCGGCGGGCACATCGCGTTGATCACGACGCTGCCGTGGTTGGTCGCGCCGAACGCGACGTAGTCGTCGACCATCGGACGCAGGTCGGGCCAGAACCGCAGGGCGAAACGGGGTTCGGTGCCTCCCTGGCTGTGGCCCAGGATGTCCACCTTGCGGCCACTGATCCGGTGGACGTACCGGATCGCGTTGACCACGTACTCGGCGGAGACCTGCGCGTCGGACATCGCCTGGTCCGGCTCGGTCACCGCGCAGTAGGGCCTGCCGAGGAGGTCCAGTGCCCGGAACCAGTTCCACCCGAAGTTCTGTGTCGGCGTCAACGTCGTGCCCGGAACGAAGAGCACGACGTCCTCGGTCGCGTCGGCGGCGTTCGCGGTGCAGGTGACGCTCTTGGCCAGCTCCTCGGCGGGAACCGTGAGTTCCGGGCCCGGGCGGTCCACCGGCGCGAAAGCCAGTGGGTCGGCGGCGGCTGGTGCGGAGACGGCGACAGCCATCAGCGCTGCCGCCAGGAGAACACGATGAAGGCGCATCGTTGCTGCCTTTCTCCGAAAGATCGGCTTGGGGTGCGGCGAACCCTAGCGGCACGGTCACCCGTGGCGCAACATATCTGAAAACGTTGCATCCGGTCGCGGCCTGTCCTACAGTCGTGCGGTGACCGCGAATCCGACCTGGAGCAGGCTGGCGGCAGGGGCGGCGGTGGATTCCGCGCGCCGCGAGCCGTACACCCGGCTGTCGCTGGAGTTGTACGCCGGGCAGGAGCCCCGCAACGCCGGTCCCCGACGGGCCCTCCGGGTGGCTCGCCGCGAATTCCTCGCCGGTGAGCGCGTCGACATGGGGGCGCTCGCCGCGAAGCTGGGAGTCGACCGGGCGACCCTGTTCCGCTGGGTCGGCAACCGGGACGAGCTGGTGTCCGAGGTGATCTGGTCGCTGTGCGTGCGTACCTGGGAGGGCGCCGTCCGGGGCGCCGAAGGAACCGGTGTGACCCGGGTGGTGTCGGTGTTCCACGCGTTCAGCAGTGCCGTGATCGAGGCCGGGTTCTTCCGCGCCTACCTCCGCCGCGAGCGAGACCGGGCGCTACGGCTGCTCACCACGCGGGCGGGTGTGCACCAGACCCGCGTGATCGCGCTGTTCGAAGGACTGCTGGATGCCGAGCAGGTCAGTTCCGGGCTCCGGCTGCCCTTGCCCGTGCGCGACACGGCGTATGTGATCACGCGCATCGCGGAGTCGTTCATCTACGCCGATCTGATCGTCGGAGAAGAACCGGATGCGGCGAAGGCGGCGGCCGCCGTCGGGGCTCTGCTCGGTTCGGGCAGTCCGGAGTGGACGGACCGCTAAGCCGATTCGCGGACTTTCAGTGACACCGGCAGGACCTGTCGCCGTGGCCGCACGGCTTCCCCGCCCAGCAAGGCTGTCAGTGTGGCGACCATGTGACGGACCTGGGCGGCCGGGTCCTGGTGCACTGTGGTCAGTGGCGGGTTCATCGCCGCGGCCAGCGCCGGGTGGTCGTCGAAACCCACGACCGCGACGTCGCCCGGTACCCGTCGTCCCGCGGCGCCCAGCGACTGCAGTACACCGGCGGCCATCACGTCGCTCGCGACGAACACCGCGTCCAGGTCGGGGCGCCTGGCCAGCAGACGGTCCATCGCGTCCCGTCCGCCGACCAACGTGAAGTCCGCCTCCTCCGCCAGGCCGGCGGTGTCCAGGCCCGCGTCGGCCAGCGTCTTGTACCAGCCCGCCAGGCGGTGGACCGCCGCGGTCTGGTCCTGCGGGCCGGTGACGGTCGCGATCCGGGATCGTCCCAGGCCCACCAGGTGTTCCACCGCCACGCGCGCGCCGGACTCGTTGTCGAAGTCGATCACGTGCACGCCGCGCGCCACGCCACCCGCCGGGCCGCCGAACACGACCGGCAGGCGCAGCAACCGCAACGCGCGGGGGAGCGGATCCGCCTGGTGCGGCGCGAAAACGAGCGCGCCGTCGACGTGCCCGCCCTCCAGGAACCGCAGCGTCCGGCTCAGATCCTCCCGTCCGTCGCAGAACATCAACACCATCTGGATGCCCGAAGCGGCCAGCTCCCGGTACCCGGCACGCATGACGGCCGTCCGGTACGGGTCACCGAGCAGGACCTCCTCCGGCTCCGACAGCACCACCGCCACCGCGCCCGTCCGCCGCGTCACCAGTGACCGCGCCGCCTGGTTCGGCGAGTAACCCAGGTCGGCCGCCGCCGCCCGCACCGCCTCACGGGCGCGGGCGCTGACGTTCTGGTCGTCGTTCAGCGCACGTGAGGCGGTCGAACGCGAGACCCCGGCGAACGCGGCCACGTCCTCCAGCGTCGGACGGCCCTCGTGGTTGCCATGTGCGGTCACCGCGTCACCTTCCGCCATCGATGGGAGCGCTTCCAAGCCTAGCGCACCTTGACAAGCCCTGCGACGCGGGACACACTCGATCCCGTTCTGGGAGCGCTCCCACAATCTCTCCCTCCCCGGAACCCCACGAGCAAGGGAATCGACGTGCGACATCTTCACAAGGGCGTGAGCTTCGCGATCGGGCTGGCGGTGCTGGGCGCGAGCTTGGCCGGCTGCGGCGGCGGCTCGTCCTCCTCGTCGGACAGCGGGCAGATCGAGCTGTCCATCGGAACCTTCACCGAGTTCGGCTACGAGGACCTGATCACCGAGTACGAGCAGCTCCATCCCAACATCAAGATCACCCATCACAAGACCGGCGAGGGCGGCCCCTACCACCAGAACCTGATCACGAAGCTGGCCGCGGGCAACGGCCTGGAGGACGTGGTCGCGGTGGAGGAGGGCCACTTCTCCGACATCATCGACAAGTCGTCGAAGTTCAACGACCTCACCGAGATCGGCCCGAAGGACGTGACCCCGGACCGGTGGCTGGACTGGAAGTACGAGGCGGGCAAGGACTCCGATGGCCGGCTGATCGGCTACGGCACCGACATCGGCCCGCTGGCGCTGTGCTATCGCACCGACCTGCTGCAGGCCGCCGGGTTGCCGTCGGACCCCGAGGGCGTCAAGGCGCTGTTCGCCACCTGGGACTCCTACTTCGCGGCGGGCGCCCAGTACGTGGCCAGCACCGGCGGCAAGGCGTGGTTCGACGCGTCCTCGCAGCTGTACAACTCGATGGTCAACCAGCTCGACACCGGTTACCTCGACCGCGACGACAATCTGACCATCGAATCGAACCCGGGCATCAGGGCGGCCTGGGACCGCATCACCACCGCGATCCAGGGTGGACAGTCCGCGAAGCTCGTCGCGTTCGGCAACGAGTGGAAGACCGGCTTCCAGCAGGGATCCTTCGCGACCACCGTGTGCCCGTCGTGGATGCTCGGGGTCGTCGAGGAGAACGCGGGCCCTGACAACGCGGGCAAGTGGGCGGTCACCGACGCCTTCCCCAACGGTGGCGGCAACTGGGGTGGCTCGTACTTGACGGTGCCCAAGCAGAGCCAGCACCCGAAGGAAGCCGCGGAGCTCGCGGCCTGGCTGACCGCGCCCGAGCAGCAGCTCAAGGCGTTCCAGGCGCGGGGCAACTTCCCGAGCCAGACGCAGGCGCTGACCTCGCCGCAGCTGCTGCAGCAGACCGAGCCCTACTTCGGTGACACCAAGATCGGCCAGCTCTACGCCGACCAGGCCAAGAAGGTGACGCGCGCGCAGTACAAGGGTCCCGGTGACGGCCAGATCCAGGAGAACGTCACCAGTCCCGCGCTGCAGGCCGTCGAACAGGGCACCTCGCCGGCCGAGGCCTGGCAACAGGTGGTCGACGGCGCCAAGAAGATCGTGAAGTGAGCCGAGGGGGATCAGGCCGATGACCACCGTGGTCGAGAAACCGCCGCGGCAGGACGCACCGCGGGAACGGGCGAAACCGACGCTGCGGCACCGGTTGTCCCGATGGGACGTCAAGTTCTCGCCGTACGTCTACATCGCGCCGTTCTTCGTGGTGTTCGGCCTGACCGGTCTGTTCCCCCTGCTCTACACGGCGTACGTCTCGCTGTTCGACTGGGAGATCGGCGACGACGATCCGAAGTTCATCGGGCTGGAGAACTTCGTGACGCTCTTCGGCGACGCGCAGTTCTGGAACGCCCTCGTCAACACGATCTCGATCTTCCTGCTCTCCAGTGTGCCGCAGGTGATCATCGCGGTCCTGCTGGCGGCGCTGCTGTCGCTGCGGTTGCGGTTCCCGGCGAGCTGGCGGGTCGGGATCCTGCTGCCGTACTCGGCCAGCCTGGTCGCGCTCGGCATCATCTTCGCCAACCTCTTCGGACCGCGGTACGGGCTGGTCAACGCGATGCTGGAGACGTTCGGGCTGGACCGGGTGGAGTGGCAGGCCAACCGCTTCGCCAGCCATCTGGCGATCGCGACGATGGTCAACTGGCGCTGGACCGGCTACAACGCGCTGATCGTGCTGGCCGCGATGCAGGCCCTGCCGCGCGACGTGTACGAGGCGGCGGTGGTCGACGGAGCAGGCGCGGTCCGCCGGTTCTTCTCCGTCACGTTGCCGATGCTGCGGCCGACGCTGATCTTCGTGGTGATCACCTCGACGATCGGTGGTCTGCAGATCTTCACCGAGCCCAAGCTGTTCGACGCCATGCCGGGCTCGAACAACGGCGGTTCGCAGCACCAGTTCCAGACGCTGACGCTGTACCTGTACCAGTCGGCGTTCGAGGGCTTCGACCTCGGCTACGCGTCGGCGATCGCGTGGCTGCTGTTCCTGCTGATCATCCTCATCGCGCTGGCCAACTTCCTGATCACCCGGCGCCTCGCCGCGACGACGGGACTGAAACGATGACCGTACTCCGACTCCACCGGCGGCGCGGCGGATCGCGCTTCTTCGTCTACGCCACGCTGATCGCGTTCATCGCCGGTTCGCTGTTCCCGTTCTACTGGTCGTTCCTGGTGGCCAGCCGCGACACCGGCATGCTGTCGGACCACCTGCCGCCGCTGCTGCCCGGCGGCAACTTCTGGTCCAACGCGAGCCGCGTGTTCGACTCGGTGCCGTTCTGGAAGGCGCTGGGCAACAGCGTGATCGTCGCCGGCACGGTCACCCTGACCACGGTGCTGTTCTCCGCGCTGGCCGGGTTCGCGTTCGCCAAGATGCGGTTCCGCGGTTCGAACGGGTTGTTCGTGTTCATCGTGGTGACGCTCGCGGTGCCCACGCAGCTGGGCGTGATCCCGCTGTTCATCATGATGTCCGACCTGGGCTGGGCCGGGCACCTGCAGGCGGTGATCGTGCCGAACCTGGTCACCGCGTTCGGTGTGTTCTGGATGCGGCAGTACATCGTGGACGCCGTGCCGTACGAGCTGATCGAGGCGGCGCGGGTGGACGGGTGCAGCGTGTTCGGGACCTTCGTGCACGTCTGCCTGCCCGCGATCCGCCCGGCGGCCGCGGTGCTCGCGATGTTCACGTTCATGATGTCGTGGAACGACTTCCTGTGGCCGCTGATCGTGCTCGACGCGGGCAACCCCACCGTGCAGGTGGCGCTGGAGAAGCTGCAGAGCGGCCACTACGTCGACTATTCGCTGGTGCTGGCGGGGACCACGCTGGCGACCATTCCGGTTCTGATCGTCTTCCTCCTGCTCGGCCGCCAGATCGTGGCCGGGATCATGCAGGGTGCGGTGAAAGGGTGAGCATGTCGGTTCTGGGTGAAGAGGTCACCGCCGGGCTGGAGTTCCCGCCCGGGTTCCGGTGGGGGGTCAGCACGGCGGCCTTCCAGATCGAGGGCGCGACCACTGTGGACGGTCGTACCGACTCGATCTGGGACGCCTTCTGCCGTCGTCCCGGTGCGGTCGTGGGCGGTGACACCGGGGACCCGGCCGCCGACCACTACCACCGCTTCCGCGATGACGTCGCGCTGATGGCCGAACTCGGGCTCGGGGTGTACCGGTTCTCGGTGGCGTGGTCGCGAGTCCGGCCGGACGGTGGCGCGGTCAACCCGAAGGGCCTGGACTTCTACGAGCGCCTGGTCGATGCGTTGCTGGAACGGGGAATCACACCCTGGGCGACGCTGTACCACTTCGACCTGCCGCAGGCGCTGGAGGAGGACGGCGGCTGGGCGAACCGCGACACCGCCTACCGCTTCGCCGGTTTCGCGGAGGCGGCCGCGGAGCGACTCGGCGACCGGGTGCCGTTCTGGTCCACTTTGAACGAGCCGTGGTGCTCCGCGTTCCTGGGATACGCCAAGGGGATTCACGCGCCGGGCCGTCAGGAGTCGCGCGCCGCCGTGGCGTCGGCGCATCACCTGCTGCTGGCGCACGGGCTCGGCCTGGCGGAGATCCGGCGGTACGCGCCGGACGCCGAGTCGGGGATCACGCTGAACCTGTACCCGGTGCGCGCGGAGGACGAGTCGTCGGCGGCGGACCTCGATGCCGCGCGACGCGTGGACGGTCTGCAGAACCGGTTGTTCCTCGACCCGGTGCTGCGCGGGCAGTACCCCGACGACCTGCTGGCCGACCTGGAACCGTTCGGGTTCGGCGACCACGTCCGCGACGGTGACCTGGAGCTGATCGGCGCGCCGATCGACCAGATGGGCATCAACTACTACCGCGGCTACGAGGTCACCGGCACGCTCCGTCCCGGTGTGGAGCCGGGCGGACTGGAATGGGTGGGCGCCGACGGGATCGGGTTCGTGCCCGACGTGGCGGCGTCGGTGACGCACTCGGGCTGGTCCGTGCAGCCGGACGGGCTCGCCGAGACACTGGTGCGGGTACACCGGGAGTACCCGGCCGTGCCGCTGTACGTGACGGAAAACGGTGCGGCCTACCCGGATTCGATGCGGCCGGACGGCTGGATCGACGACGTGGAACGGGTCGAGTTCCTGGCCGCGCACCTGCGGGCGGCCCACGCCGCCCTTGCGCGCGGGGTGGACCTGCGGGGGTTCTCGTACTGGTCGCTGCTGGACAACTTCGAGTGGGCCGAGGGGTACTCGAAGCGGTTCGGGCTGGTGCACGTGGACTACGGCAGCCAGGTGCGGACCCTCAAGCGGAGCGCGCACTTCTACGCGCAGGTGATCCGGGACAACGCCGTGCCCGGCACCCCCGCCTGACTCACCTCCGCGTGACGGAAGTGGCCTCGGGAGAGCGTGGGTTCAGGCGGGAGACGCCGTGGGCAGCGGGGTGGTGGTCAGGTCGGGCAGGCTGGGGGCGAATTCCGCCATCAGTGCCGTCGCGTTGTCGTGGCCGCCCGCGGCGAGCGCGGCGTCGACCAGGGCCTGGGCGCCCTGGGGCGGCACGCGCAGCAGTTCGGCCATCGCCGAGCGGGTCAGGACCTTGTGGACCCCGTCGCTGGTCAGCAACAGCCCAGCCGGGCCGACGGCCTCCGCGTGACCGACCTCCTCCAGTCGTGCCGTGCGGACGCTGGTCGTGACCAGGTGCTCCATCGTCGGGGCGGGCGTGTGCCCACGGTCGCGGAAGTACTCGGCCAGCGTGTGGTCCTTGGTCAGCTGCCGCAGCGAGTCGCCGTTCCATGCGTACGCCCGCACGTCGCCGACCCAGCTCACCCGGTACCCACCGTCGAACGGGGACGCGACCACCAGCACGCAGTCCCCGCCCCCGGAGGAGGCCCGGACGGCCCGCTGGGCGGCGGCCAGCGCGGCGGCGGGGCCCTGCGAGGCGGGCACCTGGACCGCGGTGGACACGGCGATCCGGGCGGCACGCGCCGCGGACTGCTCGTCCCCGACCCCGTCGGCCAGGGCGAACACGACCTCACCGGTGCTCGGGTCGGTGTAGGCGGCGGTGGCGTCGGCGTTCACCGAACGCGGACCGCGGGCGGTGGCTGTGCCCCAGACGGGGCCGTGGGTGAGGCGATGCATGGTGGCCTCCTTCGTGCTGTTATACCTCCACTTTCGACCGCGCGCCTGAGGTTCCGCTGAGACCGGCGTGAAGTCCGCCTGTGATTCACCCGCGAAGAAGGGCCGGGCGCGCCCGCCCGGCCCTTCGCTCCGGTGCTGGTCAGCTGAGCACGTACACCGTCGTGCCGCCGATGGTCGTGGCCGTGAAGGTGGCCTCGACCCATTCCTGGATCTCCCCGGCCGAGCCGTCGCCGCCCATGCCGCCGCCCATCCCGGTACCGGAGACGTAGTACCCGATCTCCCCGGCCGCGACGGAGTCCTGGAACTGTTCCAACGTCGGCGAATCGTCGCTGCCGTCCCAGCCGCCGATCGCGATGACCGCCTTGCCGGTGGCCAGTTCCAGGCTCGCCGCCTGCTGCGATCCGCTGACCGCGGCCGCCCACTTGGTGGTGGTCCGCGACAGGGCCGTGGTCAGCTCCGACGAAGCCGACCCATCCATGCCACCCGTGCCGCCCATGGCACTGCTGCTCGGCCCGGAGGACGGCGTCGAACCGGTGTGCGCGACGCTCCCCGTGGACACCGCGTAGGCCGCGCCACCGAGGCCGAACACCAGCACCGCGGCCGTCACCACCACCGCGCTGATCCGCTTGAACTGCGTGGCCCCGACCAGCAGGCCGGTCGACACCACCAACCCGAGCGCGACGACCACGAACTTCAACCACGGCAGGTAGTCCGGGGTGCGCGCCAGCAGGATGTAGGTCCACACCGCGGTCACCGCGACCATGCCGGCCAGCACCGCGCGGGCGGAGAAGTTCGCCCTGCCCCGCCACAGCGCCCTGCCCGCGATCGCGCTCAGCGCGGCGATCGCCGGGGCGAGCGCGACCGAGTAGTACGGGTGGACGGTGCCGCTCATGAAGCTGAACACCGTGGCCGTCACGACCAGCCAGCCGCCCCACAGGAGCAGCGAAAGCCGGGTGCGGTCGCTGCGCGGGGCGCGGCGGGTGAACCACAGTCCGGCGCCCAGCCCGATCACCGCCGCCGGGAGCAGCCAGGAGATCTCGGTGCCGAAGGAGGTGTTGAACATCCGGAAGATGCCAGTGTCACCGCCGAAACCGGTACCACCACCCCCGCCACCGCCCATGTTGCCGTCGCCGCCGAAGATCCGGCCCAGTCCGTTGTAGCCCAGGGCCAGCTCCAGCAGGCTGTCGGTGGTCGAGCCGCCGATGTAGGGGCGCGACGACGCGGGCCAGATCTCCACCAGCGCGACGAACCAGCCCGCCGACGCGACCACCGCGACCAATGCGCCGAGCAGGTGCAGCAGCCGCCTGCGCAACGGAGTGTCGGCGCCGACCAGGTACACCAGTGCGAACGCCGGCAGCACCAGGAACGCCTGCATCATCTTGGTGAGGAAGGCGAACCCGATCGCGACACCGGCCAGCGCCAGCCACTTCCCGCTCGCCTTCTCGGTGGCGCGCGCGGTGCAGTAGGCGCCCGCGATGAGCAGCAGCACGAGCAGCGCGTCCGGATTGTTGAACCGGAACATCAGCACGGCCACCGGGGTCAGCGCGAACGCGGCACCGGCGAACAACGCGACCACGGGACCCGACGTGCGCTTCACCGTCGCGTACAGCGCGCCGACCGACGCCACGCCCATGAGCGCCTGCGGGGCCAGCACCGTGAAGCTGGAGAACCCGAAGACGCGGGCGAAGGCGACCGCGACCCACAGCGCGGCCGGTGGTTTGTCCACGGTGATGGAGTTGCCGGAGTCGAGCGAGCCGAACAACCAGGCTTTCGGGTCCTGGGTGCCCGCCTGCACGGCGGCGGCGTAGAAGCCGTTGCCGTAGCCGGAGGCGGTGAGGTTCCAGAAGTAGAGCACCGCGGTCGCGGCCAGCAGCGCGAGCACCGCGGGCCGCACCCAGGCGGGCTGGTTCTCCGGGCCCCGCAGGAGGCGGTTCAGGCGGCCTCGCGGCGGGGAGCCGGCGGGTTCCCCGGCCCGGTGCCGCGGCCCGGTGCGGGCCGGCTCGGTCAGGACGCTGGTCATGGCGGATCTCTCTTTCGTCGACGAGGAGGTCAGTTCCGGCGCCGCGGGTGGAACACCCAGCCGCGCAGCAGGACGAACCGGAGGACGGTCGCGGCGAGGTTGGCCAGCACCAGAACGGTCAGTTCGAGTGCGAGTCCTGGCGCCGTGAGGCTGTTGACCAGTGCGAGCGATCCGCTGGTGAGGACCAGCCCGAGCCCGAACACGATCAGGCCCTCGAACTGGTGCCGCCCGGCGCCCTGGGCGCCCCGGACGCCGAAGGTGAACCGGCGGTTGGCGGCGGTGTTGGCCACCGCCGTGACGCCCAGCGCGAGACAGTTCGCGAGCTGGGCGCCCATTCCCAGGCGCAACACCAGGAACAGCAGGAGGTAGGCGAGCGTACTGCCGACGCCGATCGCGGCGAACCGCACCAGCTGCGTGGCCAGTTTCGGTGGCACGCCGGGCGCCGAGACGCCGATCGGGTGACGGCCCAGCTGGGCGCGCAGCTCACTGATCGGCAACGTGCCCTTGCCGAAGGCGCGCAGCATCCGGGCGACGCCCTTGAGATCGGCGGTCGCGGTCTTCACGATGTCGACCGACGAGTCCGGGTCATCCACCCAGTCCACCGGGACCTCGTGGATGCGCAGGCCCGCTCGTTCGGCGAGCACGAGCAGTTCGGTGTCGAAGAACCAGCCGGTGTCCTCGACGAGCGGCAGCAGCTGCCTGGCCACGTCCGAGCGGATCGCCTTGAACCCGCACTGCGCGTCGGAGAACTTCGCGGCGAGCGCGCCACGCAGGATCAGGTTGTAGCAGCGGGAGATGAACTCGCGCTTCGGCCCGCGCACCACACGGGCACCGCGCGCCAGCCGCGAGCCGATCGCGACGTCCGAGTGCCCGGAGATCAGCGGAGCCACCAGCGGTGCCAGTGCGGCGAGGTCGGTCGACAGGTCGACGTCCAGATAGGCCACGACGGGAGCGTCGGAGGCGGACCACACCGCGTTCAGCGCTCGCCCACGGCCCTTGAGGTCCAGGTGGTGCACCTCGACCTCGGCGAACTCACGCGCGAGCCGCTCGGCGATGGGCAGGGTGGCGTCGGTGCTCGCGTTGTCGGCGACGGTGATCCGGAAGCGGTAGGGCAGCGTCGAGGCGAGGTGCGCGTGCAGCCCGCGGATGCACGGCTCCAGGTCGGTTTCCTCGTTGTAGACCGGGATGACGACATCGAGCACCGGGGTGGTGGTCCGGGTGTCGATGCGGGTGGTGCCGGGGCCCGCCGCGGGAAGCGTGACTGTCATGCCCCCACGGTTCCGCCGCGCGCTGGGGCGTCCTTGTGCCCGGACTGTGTGGGGACTATGAGCTTTCGCGACCCCCAAAGAGATGTTTGACTGGCTGGACAGCGACGCCGCAGACTCGCCGACGTGACCAACGACGAACGGCTCCTCGGCTTCCGCGCGGTCGCGCATCCGCTGCGGTTGCGCATCCTCTCGCTGCTGACCGGTGCCTCCATGAGCGCCGCGGAGGTGGGCCGGGAGCTGGGGGAGAGCCAGGCCAACGTCAGCTACCACCTGCGGCGGTTGCACGCGGCGGGCCTGTTGCGCATCGCGGAAGAGGTGTCGATTCGCGGCGGCCGCGCGAAGCGGTACCGGCACGATCCGGCCAGCGGCGAGCGGCTTGTCTCCGGGCAGGAGGACCACGTCGCGATGGCGGCTGCCCTCGGTGAGGAGCTTCGCAGGCGGACCGAGTTGCGCAGCCCGCGAGGCCGGAGCACCGTGACCGACGCCGAAGTCTGGGTGGAGCCGCGCGTCTGGCAAGCGGCTATGCACCACGCGCGTCAGGTGAGCGAGTTGCTCCACGCGTCTGCGAAGCCTCCGCGGACGCCGGGAACGGTACGGGTCAGTGCGACGGTGTCGCTGTTCCCCATGGACCCACGGCGATGAGCGCCGGACTCCGGGATCCCTTGCGGTACCGGCAGTTCCGGGGCCTCGCGGCGGGCAGGTTCGCGAGCTACCTGGGTAACGCCGTGGCGCCGGTGGCCCTCGCGTTCGCCGTGCTGGATCTCACCGGGTCGGTGGTCGACGTCGGTGTCGTGGTGGGCGCGCGGTCGGTCGCGATGGTGGTGCTTCTGTTGTGCGGCGGGGTTCTCGCCGACCGGCTGCCCCGGCCAGTGATCCTCCAGGGGACGGCTGCGGTCGCCGCGCTCAGCCAGGTCGCCATCGCCGCGTCCGTCCTCACCGGGGCAGCCTCGGTGCCTTTGCTGGTCGGGCTGAACGTCGTCAACGGCGCGGTCGCGGCGGCCGCGCTGCCCGCCGCGCTGGCCCTCACTTCGCAGACCGTCTCGGCGGAACTGCTCCGCCCGGCAAACGCGGTGGCCAGGATGGCGCAGAACACCGCGACGATCACCGGCGCGCCGCTCGGTGGGTTGCTCGCCGCCACGGCCGGTCCGGGGTGGGCGCTCGCGGCGGCCGGGGTCGCCTTCATGCTCGCCGCCGGGTGCTATCGCCGTATCGGTCCGGCGGGTCCGCGACCGGTGCCGGGGCGGCCGCCGGCGGACCTGCGCGAAGGCTGGCGGGAGTTCACCAGCCGGTCGTGGGTGTGGGTCGTGGTCCTGCAGTTCATGGTGGTCAACGCGGTGTTCGCCGGATGCGTCCAGGTCCTCGGCCCGGGGATCGCCGACGCCACGATCGGCCGCACCGCCTGGGGTTTCGTCCTGGGGGCGGAGACCGTGGGCGCCCTGGCAGGTGGCGTGCTCGCCGCCCGGGGGCGGTCACGGCACGCCCTGTTCGTCGGCGTCGCCGCGACCGCCCTGCTGGCGGTGCCGATGGCCGTCATGGCAGCGGCACCCGCGGTGGTGCCGCTGCTCGTCGCGATGGTGCTGGCCGGTTTCGGGATCGAGCAGTTCGCCGTTGCCTGGGATGTTTCGTTGCAGCACCATATTCCCGAGGACCAGCTGGCGAAGGTGTACTCGTTCGACGCGCTCGGCTCCCTGGTCGCCGTGCCCGTGGGCGAGATGGTGGTGGGCCCGGCCTCGGCAATCGGCGTGCGGGCCACCCTGTTCACCGGCGCCGCGCTCGTGAGCCTGGCCACCGCGGCCGCTCTGTGTGACCGCGGCGTCCGGGCACTGTCGTCCGCCTAGGAAGTCAGGTCGTACACCGTGACACCGTCCACTGTGGTCGAGGTGTAATTGGACGCGACCCACTCGGCGATCTCCTCGGCCGCGTCGCTTCCGCCGGTGCTGTTGATTTGCGTGGGTTCGCCGATGAAGTAGTGGATCCGCCCCGCGGCCACGTACGCCCGGAACTCCTCCAGCGTGGGGGAGGGGTCGGTGCCGTTGAACCCGCCCACGGCCATCACCGGGAAACCGGCGGCCAGCTGGTAACTCGCGGCGGGGTTGGAACCGACCGTGGCCGCGACCCACGTGTAGTTCCCGGCGTCGGCTTGCAGCAGTGCGGTCATCTCGGCGCTGGGGGTGGTCGTGGTGAGCAGGCTGCCGATGCCGCCGCGCATCCCGCCCTGACCGCCACTGGGCGGACCGCCCGGCCCGCCGAAACCGCCGAACCCGCCGCTGCTCGGTCCGGCCGACGGGATCGCGCCGGAGTGCGGGGTGGTCGCGGTCGCCACGGTGTAGGCGCCGGATCCGGCGAGTGTGGCGAGCAGGGCCAGCACGGCCACACCGCGCCCGCCCGCCCGCGGCAGCCGGTCGGACACCAAAACCATCACCGCGGCGGCCGGCCCGAGCACCAGCACCACGTACTTCAGCCAGGGCAGCCACGTGGATTCCCGCTCCAGCAACAGGTACGCGGTCAGCGTGGTCAGCACGACACCACTGGACAACAGCCCGGACGCGATCGGATGCGTGCGCGCGTGCCACAACCCCACCACGCCGGTGCCGACGAGCGCGGCGACCGCCGGGGCCAGCGCCACCGTGTAGTACGGGTGGATGATTCCGCTCATGAAGCTGAACACGCCACCGGTCACGATCAGCCAGCCACCCCAGACGATCGTGGCGGCGCGCGTGCGATCGGTGCGCGGCGCGCGCCAGGTCAGCCAGACCAGCGCGCCGATCGCGAGGGCGGCGGCGGGCAGTAGCCACGCGATGCCGCCCGCCATCTCGCTGCCGAACAGCCGGGCCCAGCTGCCGCTGCTCTGCGCGCCGCCGAGGCTGCCGACCTCGTCGCCGGTGATGCGGCCGACGCCGTTGTAGCCCAGGGTCAGTTCGAGGATGCTGTCGTGCTGCGAGCCGCCGATGAACGGCCGCGAATCCGCCGGCCACAACTCGACCACCGCGAGGTACCAGCCCGCCGAGACGACCGTCGCGCCCAGCGCGCCGAGCAGGTGCAGCAAGCGCTTGCGCAGCGAGGTCGGCGCCGCGATCAGGTAGACGATGCCGAACGCGGGCAGCACCAGGAACGCCTGCAGCATCTTCGCCAGGAACCCGAATCCGACCGCGACCCCCGCCAGCGCCAGCCACTTCGGGCTCGCCTTCTCCAGCGACCGCACCACGCCGTACGCGCCCAGTACGAGCAGCAGGACCAGCAGCGCGTCCGGGTTGTTGAACCGGAACATCAGCGCGGCCACCGGGGTCAGTGCGAGCACGCCACCCGCGAGCAGCCCGGCGGTGGGGCCGGACACCCGGCGCACGGTCGCGAACAGCGCCCACACCGACCCGACGCCCATCAGCGCCTGCGGCACCAGCACGCTCCATGAGCTGAGCCCGAACAGCCGCACCGACAGGCCCATCACCCACAGCGCGGCGGGTGTCTTGTCGACGGTGATCGCGTTCGCCGCGTCACTGGACCCGAAGAACCACGCCGTCCAGCTGTCACCACCGGCCTGCGCCGCCGCGGAGTAGAACGCGTTGGCCCAGCCGGAAGCGCTCAGCCCCCACAGGTAGAGCACCGCGGTGGCGATCAGCAGACCGCCCAGCGCCGGTCGCACCCATCCGGGGCGGCGCGGACTGGCGGGTGGTTCGGGGGTCGAGGGCGCGGAGCCGCGCTCGGCGAGGGCCGTCATAGGTTCACTTTCACCGGCCGAACTTGGCCGTGGTTGTGCCGTTCCTGTGCGAAAGCTGTGTGCGGCAGCCGCACCTCGAACTCGGTGCGGCCGGGCCTCGAACGCACGTCGACCGTGCCGCGGTGCGCCGCCACGACGGCGGCGGCGATCGCCATGCCGAGACCGGTGCTGCCTGCCGCGCGGGAACGCGAGGAGTCGCCGCGGGCGAAGCGTTCGAAGACGTGCGGCAGCAGGTCGGGCGCGATGCCGGGCCCGTTGTCGGTGACGGTGACCACGGCACTGCCGTCCGCGGACACGGCCAGCCGGGTCGTCACGGCCGTGCCCGGCGGGGTGTGCGTGCGGCCGTTGGCGAGCAGATTGGCCAGAACCTGGTGCAGGCGCTGGGCGTCGCCACGCACGACGACCGGGTCCGGCGGCAGTTCGAGCCGCCACCGATGCCGCCCGCCGCTGATGCGCGCGTCGCTGACCGCGTCGGCGACCAGCCGGGTCAGGTCGACCTCGGCGACCTCCAGCGGGCGGCCCGCGTCGAGGCGGGCGAGCAGCAGCAGGTCGTCGACCAGCGTGGTCATCCGGTCCGCTTCGGACTCGACGCGGCTCATCGCGTTCGAGATGTCCGGCGGCACCCGCCCGTTGCTGCGCCGGGTCAGCTCGGCGTACCCGCGGATCGCGGCCAGCGGTGTGCGCAGCTCGTGACTGGCGTCGGCGACGAACTGACGCACCCGCATCTCACTGTTCGCGCGCGCGTCGAGGGCGTTGTCGATGTGCACCAGCATCCGGTTCAGCGCGTGGCCGACCTGGCCGACTTCGCTCGTGGGGTCGGTGTCGGTGACCGGCACGCGCACGGACAGGGCCACGTCGCCGCGTTCCAGCGGCAGCTCGGTGACCTTCGACGCGGCGGCGGCGACCCGGTCGAGCGGACGCAACGTGCGGCGCACGACGAACGCGCCGACGAAACCCGCGCCCAGCACGGCGACCGCGGCGACCGCGGCCAGAATGACCCCGACGGTCAGCAAAGTGTCCTCGGCCTGGTCCATCGGCAGGCCGAGGAGCAGCACCGACCCCTGGGCCGGCGTCGCGATCACGCGGTAGTCGCCGCCGGACAGGGCGAGCGTGTGGGCCTGGCCGTCGACCGGGACGGTGAGCAGGGCCGCGGCGTCGGCGGCGTCGAGCGCCCGTGCTTCGTTCTCCGGCGAACCCTGGACCGGCGCGAGTGTGGCCGCTTCGCGGATCTGGCCACCGGACAGCCGCGCGTAGAGCGTGCCGGTCGCGGTGCCCGGGATGTGCAGCGGATCGCCACCGGCCGGATCGTCGAAGTGCCGGGTCCGTTCGACCGCGTCCCGCACCTGCGCGTCGACCTGCTCGGTGAGGAACCTGCTGAGCGCGAACTCGCTGATCACGCCGACCACCAGGCAGACCACGGCGAGCAGCGTGACGAGCGCCGCGATCAGCTTCGTCCGCAGCGGCCGGACGCGCCGCGGTCGCGTCCCGGCCCGCGAGCGGGCAGGGTGGGGCAGGTTCACGCCCCGACTTTCCGTCGGGTTCGTGTGGGGTCGTTGTGTGGTTCCTGTGCGGAAGCTGTGTCTGTCCGGGACACAGAAATCCGCTATCCGTCCCACAGTCCCCGCACAGCGGCGCGGCCGAAGCTGGTCCTCGACGCACCAGTGAGAGGAAGCGACGATGACCGAACAGCAGCCCGCATCGCAGGCCCGGGAATGGGGCGCCCAGCAGCCACCGTCGAAGTGGTCGGCGCGCAAGACCGTCGCGGCCGCCGCGATCGCGGTCGGCGTCGCCGGCGCGGGCGGCGTGGCGATCTACGCGGCAGGCGGCTCCACCGACGCGTCGGCGACGCAGGGCGGACCGGGCGGCGGTATCCAGATGCCGGGCGGGCCCGGCGGCTCGCAGGCCGCGCTGTCCAGCGCGCTGCACGGCGAGTACGTGGTCTCCGACGGCAAGGGCGGCTACACGACCGAGGCGATGCAGATCGGCACGGTCACCGGGATCAGCTCGACCTCGCTGACCGCCCACAGCGACGACGGCTACACCAGGACCTACACGATCGACAGCGACACCGCGGCCGGGAACGACGCCGACCTCAGCAGCATCGCCACCGGCGACACCGTCACGGTCGTCGCTTCGGTGTCCGGGCAAACGGCCACCGCCGACACCGTCACGGAGGGCAGCGACCAGTCCGGCGGGCAGCAGGGCCGGCAGGGCACGATGCCGCGGCGCGAGGACGGCACCGCCGATCCGGGCCAGAACTGACGTGGAGATCCGGGCGGCCCAGGGGAGTCAACGCCGGCCGCGGTGGAAGTGCTCCACGTGCACGGCGCCGTCGGGGACATCGTGCTCCGCCAGTGCTTCGCGGACCGGCTCGGCGACCTCGGGCGGCGCGCACAGCAGCCACTCGTCCACTTTGGACGGGTGTAGTCGTGACTCCAGCAGTGACCGGATCCGCCCGGTGTCCAGCCCGCCAGGCAGGTAGCGCTCGTAGGAGATGGCCAGCGCCTGGCCGATGCTGTCGAACGGCTTCGCGCCGCGGGCGTGCCGCAGCGACGGGTCGCGTTCGTCGGTCCGGTAGTGCATCACCCGCAGGCGTCCCTCGAAGCGGCGCGTGTACTCGGACAGGTCGTCGGCGAACAGGGTGTCGTCACCGGATCGGTTGACGTAGAGCAGGGTCACGCGGGTGCGGGGCGAGGTCGCCAGCGCGTGCACCACGACCGGCAGTACCGGGACGATCCCGGACCCGGCGGCGACGGCCACGACGTGCCGGGCCTCGCGGGCCGCGGCAGGCAACCCGAACCGCCCCGACGGCGGGCGCGCCAGCACCCGGTCACCCAGCCGCAGGCCCAGCGCGTACTCGGAGAACCGTCCGCCCGGCACCCGCTTGATCGCCACGCGCAGCTCCGGCTCGTCCTGACTCGCGCAGATCGCGTAGCTGCGCTCCACCTGCTCGCCTTGGACCAGCGCGCGCAGCACCAGGTGCTGGCCCGGCTCGAACCGGAACACCTGCCGCAGTTCCGCGGGCACGGCCAGGTTCACCGCGACGGCCTCGCCGGTCAGCCACCGCACGCCGGTCACGGTCAGCGGGTGGAACTCCGACGGCGCTTCCGCGGCCACGGCCGACCGCGACGAAACGCGCGGTGCCGGCACCGCGGCGAAGCGGTAGAACGGCTGGCCGGGCCGCGCGGCGTGTACCTGGTGGTAGCCGCTCGCGCGCCGCCTCGGCAGCCAGTCGTGGCACCACGACACCAGCACGAGCGCCAGCCGCTGCGGAAGCAGGTACACGACGGTCAGCTCCCACCCGTGGCCCGTCCCGGCCACGGCGGCCAGCACACACGGCAGGAACACCAGCACCGCGAGCATCTCAGCGCTCTCCGCGGTCGGCCTGCCCGGTGTGCTGAGGTAACGCCACGCGTGCCAGAGGTCGACGGTGGCCCAGCGCAGCGGCAGCGTCCACGACGGCCCGCGCGTGTTCCACGGCGTCAGGTGCTCCGGCGATCCGGAGCGGTGCTGCGTCAGGTGCACGTATCGGGCGGCGGGAAAGCCGCCGAAGGGCGACACGAACGGCACCGTCAGCCGCCCCAGGGCGCCGTTCAGCCAGGTCACGCTGCCCGCGGCGTGGTGTGCGGCCTCGTGCAGCACGGTGAACAGGCCGAACACGGCCAGCGTGTGCAGCGGGACGGTCGACCAGGCGGGCAGGTGCCAGACGAGGGAGAGCCAGGTCGCCCACGCCCACAGCGCGAGCGCGCCGCCGAACAACGCCACCGTCGGCGCGACCACGGCCGGCAGTCGCGTCCGGGGCTTCGCCAGACCCTGCGAAAGGCCCTGGACCTGGGCATCGGCTGTCACGGACCGGGCTCCTGGGGACGGCGGAACTGGCGGATCACGACCGTAGACAAACCGCGTCCAAATGTAAACGGAGTGTACGGGCCGCGATCCGTTCCCGGCCCAAGCAGGCCCCGGCCTGTCGTGTCAAGTCGCTGGCCTAGACTCGGCCTTTGGGCACCGCCGTGCCCGCAGTCGGCTACCACCCGAAAACCAGGTTTTCACGGCTCGAGGAGAACACGTTGAAGAGCACCGTCGAGCAGCTCAGCCCGACGCGAGTCAAGATCAATGTCGAGGTGCCGTTCGACGAACTCAAACCGAACTTCGACCGCGCCTACTCCAAGATCGCCCAGCAGGTCCGCATTCCGGGCTTCCGCCCCGGCAAGGTGCCCGCTCGCGTCCTGGAGAGCCGGATCGGCCGCGCGCCGGTGCTCGATGAGGTCGTCAACGAGGCCATCCCGGCGAAGTACCTGGAGGCGGTACGGGCGGGCGAGGTGCGCACCCTCGGCCAGCCCGACTTCGAGGTGACCAAGCTCGAGGACCGTGAGGTACTGGAGTTCACGGCCGAGGTGGACATCCGCCCCGAGATCACCCTCCCCGACTTCGACGGCCTGTCGGTCAGCGTCGACGACGTCGAGGTGACCGACGAAGAGGTCGAGCAGGAGCTGGACCAGCTCCGCGCCCGCTTCGGCACCCTCAAGGCCGCCGAGCGCCCCGCCCAGGACGGCGACTTCGTGTCGATCGACCTGTCGGCGACGGTCGACGGCCAGGAGGTCGAGGAGGCCGCGACCAGCGGCCTGTCCTACGAGATCGGCTCCGGCCAGCTCGTGGACGGCATCGACGAGGCCATCATCGGCGCGAACGAGGGCGAGACGAAGACCTTCACCACCCAGCTGGTGGCGGGTGAGCACGCCGGCCGCGACGCCGAGGTGTCGGTGACGGTGCAGAGCGTCAAGGAGCGCGAGCTGCCCGAGGCCGACGACGAGTTCGCCCAGCTGGCGAGCGAGTTCGACACCATCGACGAGCTCAAGGCCGATCTGCGCGAGCGCCTGGGCAAGATGAAGAAGGTCCAGCAGGGCGTGCAGGCCAGGGACAAGATCCTGGACGACCTGCTGGAGTCGGTCGACGTCCCGTTGCCGGAGAAGGTCGTCGAGGCCGAGGTCGAGAACCGCAAGCACGACGCGGTGCACGACCTGGACCACAACGAGGAAGCGCTGGCCAAGGTGCTGGAGTCCGAGGGCAGGACCCTCGAGGAGTTCCACGCCGAGTTGCAGACCGACGCCGAGAAGGCGGTGCGCACCCAGCTGCTGCTGGACAGCATCGCCGACGCGGAGGAGGTCCAGGTCGGCGACGCCGAGCTGACCGAGCGGATCATCTACCAGGCCCAGCGCTTCGGTGTCAGCCCGGACGAGTACGTCCAGCGCGCCCAGCAGTCGGGCCAGCTGTCCGCGATCTTCGCCGACGTGCGCCGCGGCAAGGCGCTGGCCTCGATCGTGCGCAGGGCGACGGTCACCGACGGCTCCGGCGCCGAGATCGACCTGAGCGAGCTCTTCGGCGCGGACGAGGAGGAGGCCCCCGGGGCCACCGCTGAGACCGAGGTCACCGAGGAGGCCGCAGCCGCTTCCGAGAAATAAAGCTGTCAGCGAACTTGGGCGGTACCGGGCATGCCGGGCCGCCCGAGTTCGTTAGGGTCGATGACAAGATCTCAGCATCTTCGACAGTGCACAGTGGATCTCCCCTCGGGAGCCCCACAGCGGTGAAAAGGCAGGCAGACGTGACGCAGCACAAGGCAGAGGCACGCAGCTCGACCGCGGGCCTCAATCTGACCGACTCGGTGTACGAGCGGCTGCTCCAGGAGCGCATCGTCGTCCTCGGCTCCGAGGTGAACGACGACGTGGCGAACCGGATCACCGCGCAGCTCCTGCTGCTGTCCGCGGAGGACTCCGAGTCCGACATCCGGTTCTACATCAACTCGCCGGGCGGTTCGGTCACCGCCGGGTTCGCCATCTACGACACGATGCAGCTCATCGAGCCGGACGTGGCGACCTACGCGATGGGCCTGGCCGCCTCGATGGGACAGTTCCTGCTGTCCTCCGGCGCGCCCGGCAAGCGCTACTCGCTCCCGCACGCGCGCATCCTCATGCACCAGCCCTCGGCCGGTGTCGGTGGTACCGCCTCCGACATCGCGATCCAGGCCGAGGTCTTCGGCAAGTGGAAGCAGGAGCTGGCGCGCATCACCGCCGAGCAGACCGGCCAGTCGATGGAGCAGATCATCCGGGACGGCGACCGGGACCGCTGGTTCACCGCCGAGGAGGCGCGGGAGTACGGCTTCGTCGACCACGTCCTCACCAGGGAGAACCAGCTCCCGTCCAGCAACGGCAGCCGCTGACCGGGCCTGACGAGGAGAAAGCTCTCATGAACAACTTCCAGCTTCCGCAGTCCCGGTACATCCTGCCGTCGTACGTGGAGCACACCAGCTACGGCCACAAGGAGTCGAACCCGTACAACAAGCTGTACGAGGAGCGGGTCATCTTCCTGGGCGTGCAGGTGGACGACGCGTCGGCCAACGACGTGATGGCCCAGCTGCTGCACCTCGAGCACGAGGACCCGGACCGCGACATCACGATCTACATCAACTCGCCGGGTGGCTCGTTCACCTCGCTGATGGCGATCTACGACACCATGCAGTTCGTGCGCCCGGACATCCAGACCGTCGCGCTCGGCCAGGCCGCCTCCGCGGCCGCGGTCCTGCTGGCGGCCGGCACCAAGGGCAAGCGGCTCGCGCTGCCCAACGCCAGGGTGCTGATCCACCAGCCGGCCACCGAGGGCACCTACGGGCAGGTCTCGGACCTGGAGATCCAGGCCAACGAGATCCAGCGGGTCCGCCGCCTGATGGAGACCACGCTGGCCAAGCACACGACCAAGAGCCCCGAAGAGGTCCGCGCGGACATCGAACGCGACAAGATCCTCACGGCCGAGCAGGCCAAGGAGTACGGCATCATCGACGAGGTGCTGCCGTACCGCAAGGCGTCGCAGAACGGCTGAGTCCCGGCCCCGGGACTCCTGCCCGGGGCCAGTGCGTGTCGTCCGCGGTGCGCGCTGGCCCCCGGTTTAGGGTCTCGGGGCGCCCGGTGCCCGCTGGTCCTCCCGCGCGGCGCTCCGGGCGGGTACCGTCTAGGGACAGCGGCCATCATTTCCCGCTGGCCCGGTGGCGAGGGCAGGAACACGACCAGGTGTGCCGGCAGGCGTACCGGAGGGGAACAGGTCAACGGTCATGGCACGGATCGGCGACGGCGGGGACCTGCTGAAGTGTTCTTTCTGCGGGAAGAGCCAGAAACAGGTGAAGAAGCTCATCGCCGGCCCCGGGGTCTACATCTGCGATGAGTGCATCGAGCTGTGCAACGAGATCATCGAGGAGGAGCTGGCCGAGGCCGGCGACGTCAAGCTCGACGAGCTGCCCAAGCCGCTCGACATCCACGAGTTCCTCGACCAGTACATCATCGGCCAGTCCGACGCGAAGCGTTCGCTCGCCGTGGCGGTGTACAACCACTACAAGCGCATCCAGTCCGAGGACAAGACCGGTCCCAAGGAAGCGAAGGACGAGCCGGTCGAGCTCGCCAAGTCGAACATCCTGCTGCTCGGGCCCACCGGCTGCGGCAAGACCTACCTCGCGCAGACCCTGGCCAAGATGCTCAACGTCCCGTTCGCGATCGCGGACGCCACGGCGCTGACCGAGGCCGGGTACGTCGGTGAGGACGTCGAGAACATCCTGCTCAAGCTGATCCAGGCCGCCGACTACGACGTCAAGCGCGCCGAGACGGGCATCATCTACATCGACGAGGTCGACAAGATCGCCCGCAAGTCGGAGAACCCGTCGATCACGCGTGACGTGTCCGGCGAGGGCGTGCAGCAGGCGCTGCTGAAGATCCTGGAGGGCACGACGGCCTCGGTGCCGCCGCAGGGCGGGCGGAAGCACCCGCACCAGGAGTTCATCCAGATCGACACCACGAACGTGTTGTTCATCGTGGCCGGCGCGTTCGCGGGCCTGGAGAAGATCATCAACGAGCGGGTCGGCAAGCGCGGCCTCGGTTTCGGCGCCGAGATCCGCACGAAGGCCGAGATCGAAGAGAGCGACGTCTTCTCCGACACCATGCCCGAGGACCTGATCAAGTTCGGGCTGATCCCGGAGTTCATCGGCCGTCTGCCGGTGGTGGCGAACGTGACGCACCTGGACAAGCACTCGCTGGTCCGGATCCTCACCGAGCCGCGCAACGCGTTGGTGAAGCAGTACAAGAAGCTCTTCGAGATGGACAACGTCGAGCTGGAGTTCACCAAGACCGCGCTCGAGGCCATCGCCGACCAGGCGGTCCTGCGTGGCACCGGCGCCCGCGGCCTGCGCGCGATCATGGAAGAGGTCCTGCAGCCGGTGATGTACGACATCCCGAGCCGCTCGGACGTCGCCAAGGTCGTCATCACCGAACAGACCGTCCGCGAGAACGTCAATCCCACGATCGTGTCGCGTCAGCCGTCGCGGCGCCGCAGCAGTGAACGTGGCGAGAAGACGGCCTGATCTGCGTGTAGGCCACTTCGCCGCGCTCGCTAAGCTAGTCGGATGAGCGTGGAGGGGGCTGGTCCCCGTTCGGGTGCCGGCGAGGGCACCGCTCCGGCGGCAGAGGCCGGGGACACCGTCGTTCCGGAGGGGCGGGACGACGTGCGTGGCATCAGTGACCTCACCTTCCGGATCCTCACCCCGTACCTGAGCAGCGCTGTGCTGTACAAGACCATGCTGGTGCTGCTGACGCTGATGGCGCTGGCCTGCGTAGCCGCCGCCCCCGTACGACTGTCGGTGCTGCCCCTGATCCCGCTCCCGGTGATCGGCGTGGCCTGCTACGCGCTGCACCGGATGCGCTCGGCGGGCAGCGACCACCGCCCCCTGCTGCTGTGGTCATGCCTGATGTTCGCGGGCTCGTTGCTCGGCCTGTGGCTCATTTCGGTGATGGGCCACTGGGTCAGCTGAGCCCGGCACCCGGCAACGCAAGCCGAACCAACTACCGGCCGCCCACGCGCCCAGCGGTCAGCTCGTCTGCCTACGGCGTCGGCCGGTGTCGTCCCAGGAAACCCACCATGCTGGGCACCACGGTCCGGTTGAACGAATCCCCGTGCTTTCCCCGCGCCGTGTACCCGATTTCCGGCCTGGTCGTCGCGATGAAACGTCGTGCGCCGCTGATGAACGCGTCCTCCGTCCCGCACCATACGGCTGTGGGCACGCCGGCCGTCGCGGTCGGGTTGCGCAGCGGGTCCATCGAGGCCCAGTCCGCCTCGTCGTGGAAGGCGCGCCGCTTGGCCATCTCCGTCCAGGACAGCATGAGCGCGGGCGCCAGCAGCGCGAGCGCGCTCACGGGTTGACGGCGCTCGGCTCGGCGCCGGGCGTACAGCAGGCTGCCGAAGCCGCCCATGGACATTCCGGTGCAGGCGAACGGCAGTCCATCGGTACCGCCGAGGCCGCGCTCCCGCAGCCATTGCGGGACCTCTTCCAGCAGCATGCCCATCGGATCGTCGCCGGGGATGTTTTCGTGCCAGTAGTTGTCGCCGCCGTCCACGGCCACGAAACCGTAGGGCCGGGTCCGCTTCCGGGCGACCTGACTGGCCAGCTCGTTCAGGGATCCGGTCGGCGCCGCCGTCCGGGCCCGGCCACGCAGGCCGTGCAGCAGCAGCGACATCGGCAGGTTCCGGGGCGGCGACTTCGTCGGCAGCAGCGTCACCAGGTCGACCATGCGGTTGCGGTAGTGCGACCACACTCGCTCGACCCGTGCGGCACCGAGCTGCGTCGCCGGAGAGGAAGAAGCCACGCCGAGCACGCGCTGCACCGCCTCGCTGACCGGCAGGACACCGGTGGCCGCGCCGGCCGCGACCCCGGCGAGCCCGAGACCCGACGCGCCCGCGATCAGCACGGAACGGCGGCTGGGCCGCCTGCGCGGTGCGGTCGCTTCGTCCTCGGTCACCTGACCTCCCCGCGCCATTCAACATCAGTCCCGATAACCCTGTCGTGAGAAGTAGCGCGGGCGATACACCGAGGGGACTAATCTCGTGCCCATGCGGTTCGCGATCTCCATCCCCCAGTTCGTGGCCGACGGGACTTTCGACCCGGCCGCCTTCCGCGCCTACGTCCAGCGGGCCGAGCAACTCGGCTTCGACAGCGGCTGGACCCAGGAACAGATCATCGGCCCGTCCGCGCAGCTCGCGCCCAACGAGACCATGGCCTACGCGTTCGCCTGCACCGAGCGGCTGCGCCTGGGCTGCGCCGTGTACGTGACCCCGCTGCACAGCCCCGCCCACCTGGCGAAGAGCCTCGCCACGCTCGACCAGCTCAGCGGCGGGCGCCTGGAGATCGGCGTCGGCAGCGGTGGCAAGAACCGTCCGTTCGCGGCCTTCGGCATCGACGGGGATGCCTACCTCGCCCGCTTCACCGAGGGCCTGCGCCTGATGAAGACCCTGTGGACCGAACCGAAGACGGACTTCGACGGCCGCTTCTGGCAGCTGGAAGGCGCCTCGATGCAGCCGAAGCCGTTCCAGAAGCCGCACCCGCCGATGTGGCTGGGCGGCGGGCATCCGAACGCCCTCAAGCGCGCCGTGCGCTACGGCCAAGGCTTCTTCGGCGCTGGCTCCTCGACCACCCAGGCCTTCGCCGGGCAGGTCAAGGTGCTGCGTGAAGTGCTGGCCGAGGCCGGGCGGGACGACTTCCGCATCGCCAAGCGCGTCTACATCGCCGTGGACGACGACAGTGACACGGCCCACCGCCGCGCCTCCGAGGGCCTGGCGAGCGTCTACGGCACCCGCAAGCTGGACGCGGTCGCCGTGGCCGGGACACCCGACGAGTGCGTGGCCGGGGTGCGGGAGGTCGCGGAGGCGGGTGCGCAGATGATCCTGTTCACCCCGTTCGCCGACCAGGCCGAGCAGATGGAACGCCTGGCCGCCGAGGTCATGCCCCGGATCTGACCCTCACGCCGCGGCCGCCTCCAGCACCCGCTGGTCGCCGGTGTAGAGGTTCATGCTGCTGCCCCGCAGGAACCCGACGAGCGTCATGCCGTTCTCCTCGGCCAGCTCCACCGCGAGCGACGACGGCGCGGACACCGCGGCGAGGAACGGGATGCCCGCCATCGCGGCCTTCTGCACCAGTTCGAACGACGCGCGCCCGGACACCAGCAGCCCGCAGTCCGACAACGGCACCCGGCCCTCCAGCAGGGCCCAGCCGAGCACTTTGTCCACCGCGTTGTGCCTGCCCACGTCCTCCCGCACCGCCAGCAGCGACCCGTCCGGGTGAAACAGTCCGGCGGCGTGCAGCCCGCCGGTGCTGGCGAAGACGCGTTGCTGCGCCCGCAAGGTCTCCGGCAGCCCGGCCAGCACCTCGGTGGTCACGGCGAACGGCGACTCCCCGGGCGCGAAGCGGGTCTTGAGCTTGACCGCGTCCAGCGCCGCCTTACCGCACACGCCGCACGAAGAGGTGGTGTAGAAGTTGCGCTCCACGCCCGTCTCCGGGGGAGCGACGCCCTCGGCGAGGGTGAGGTCGAGAACGTTGTAGGTGTTGCGTCCCTGGTCGTCGACGCCGTCGCAGTAGCGCGCCGCGAACACGTCCGCGCGGGCGGAGACCACGCCCTCGGACAGCAGGAACCCGTGCGCCAGTTCGACGTCGTGCCCGGGGGTGCGCATGGTCACCGCCAGCGCCTTGCCGTCGACCCGCAACTCCAGCGGTTCTTCGGCGGCCAGCAGGTCGGCCCGCCGCCGCTGCCCCTCGCCGGTCAGCTTCCGCACCGGACGCCGTACCGTCACCCGCCCCATGGGGTCACCTTCGTTCCGCTCATCGGCGACGGTGGTTGCCGTGCCGTCAGTTATCTAGTAAGAAATTGCAGGCTCAATGACCAGCGTAGGGGAGCCTCCCGTGGCCGTCACATTCCTCGACCGTTCGCGCAGCATCGCGCCCCCGGACTGGAGCCGGTGGCTGATCCCGCCCGCCGCCCTGTCGGTGCACCTCGCGATCGGCCAAGCCTACGCGTGGAGCGTCTTCAAGCCACCGCTGGAGAAGGCGCTGGGACTGTCCGGGACCCTGAGCGCTCTGCCGTTCCAGCTCGGCATCGTCATGCTCGGCTTGTCCGCGGCCTTCGGTGGCACGCTCGTCGAACGCAACGGGCCGCGCTGGGCGATGTTCGTGTCGATGACCTGCTTCTCCACCGGATTCCTGGTGTCCGCGCTGGGTGCGTTCACCTCGCAGTACTGGCTGGTGGTGCTCGGCTACGGCCTGATCGGCGGCGTCGGGCTCGGCATCGGCTACATCTCACCGGTGTCGACGTTGATGAAGTGGTTCCCGGACCGGCCGGGCATGGCGACCGGCATCGCCATCATGGGCTTCGGTGGGGGCGCTCTGATCGCTTCGCCGTGGTCGAGCCAGATGCTGGAGTCGTTCGGGGCCACCCCGAGCGGCATCGGCACCGCGTTCGTGATCCACGGTGTGGTCTACGCGATCTTCATGTCGCTGGGGGTCTTCCTGGTCCGCGTGCCGGCCGAAGGGTGGAAGCCGAAGGGCTGGGACCCGGCGGCGGCCAAGGCGAAGTCGATGATCACCTCGGCGAACGTGTCCGCGGCCAACGCCATCAAGACGCCCCAGTTCTGGTGCCTGTGGGTCGTCCTGTGCTTCAACGTGACGGCGGGCATCGGCATCCTGGAAAAGGCGTCGCCGATGATCACCGACTTCTTCCGCGGCACGTCCGTGCCGGTCGGCGCGACCGCGGCGGCCGGGTTCGTCGCACTGCTGTCGCTGACCAACATGCTCGGCCGGTTCGTCTGGTCGTCCACTTCGGACGTGATTGGGCGGAAGAACATCTACCGCATGTACCTCGGGGTCGGCGCGCTGCTGTACCTGGTGATCGCGCTCGTCGGGAACTCGTCCAAAGTGGTCTTCATCCTCGCGGCGATGGTGATCCTCTCGTTCTACGGCGCGGGTTTCGCCACGATCCCGGCCTACCTCAAGGACCTGTTCGGCACCTACCAGGTGGGCGCCATCCACGGGCGGCTGCTCACCGCGTGGTCGGCCGCGGGCGTGCTCGGCCCGCTGATCGTCAACGCGATCGCGGACAGCCAGGAGCGGACGGGCAAGCAGGGGCCCGACCTCTACACCACCTCGTTCTACATCATGATCGCGCTGCTGGTGGTGGGTTTCGTCGCCAATGAGCTGGTGCGGCCGGTCAACGCGAAGTACCACGAGCCCGAGCGCGCCGAAACCGCGCACGAGGAGGCGAAATGAGCACGCCGGAGCAGACGCCCGCGCGCAGCCGCGTCTGGCTGATGACCCTCGCGTGGCTGTGGGTGGGCGTTCCCTTCCTCTACGGCCTCTACGAGCTGATCCTCAAGGTGATCAAGCTCTTCGGCGGCTGACCCTCAGAACAGCCCGCCGCCGGCGTGGATCGTCTGCCCGGTGACCCAGCGGCCGTCGTCGGAGGCGAGGAACGCCACGATCGCCGCGATGTCCGACGGTTCGCCCAGGCGCCCCAGCGGCGTCTGGGCCTTCGTCGCCGCGAGCCGGTCCGCGGATATGCCCGCTTCGAGTGCGTCGCTGCGGGTCGCGCCGGGCAGCACGCTGTTGGCGGTGATCCCGCGGGAGCCGAGTTCCTTGGCCGCGGCGCGCACGAGCTGCTCGGCGGCGGCCTTGCTGGCCGCGTACACACCGCTGTTCGGGCGCGCCGTGACGGTGGCGCCACTGGAGATGACCACGATCCGCCCGCCGTCTCGCAGCCGCCTCGACGCCTCCCGAAGAGCGGTGAAGGTGGCACGGGTGTTGGTGGCGAACATCAGCCCGAAGTCCTCGTCGGTCGCCTCGCCGAGCGGGGAGAAGCGGGCGGTGCCCGCGTTGCCGACGAAGACGTCGAGCCCGCCGAAGGTCTCCTCCACCGCGTCGAAGAGGCCCACGACCTGTGCCGGATCGGTGACGTCGGCCTGGATCGCCGTGGCCTGGCCGCCGTTGTTCTCGATGGCGGTGACCACCTTCGCCGCGGCGTCCGCGTCCGCGCGGTAGTTCACGACCACGCGCGCGCCGTCCGCGCCCAGCCGTTCGGCGATACCCCGCCCGATGCCCCGTGAACCGCCGGTCACCAGCGTCACCCTGTCGTTCAGCACATCTCCTCCAGATGATCGATAGTCGAGATGCTCGACTAATTGGTCGAGCATGTCAACTATGCTGTGCGACATGACGCAGGACCTCGCTTCCGCGGTCGCCACCCTCCACCGCGAGGCGGCGGTGCTCTACGCCGGGATCGCGCGTGAGTTCGAGCTGACCAGCCAGCAGACGCAGATCCTGTGCGCCCTGTCGCAGCGTCCGTCGCTCGGCGAGCTGGCGACGATCCTGGGCTGCGACAAGACGAACGTGACCGGGATGGTCGACCGTCTGGAAAAGCGTGGCCTGCTGGCGCGCGAGCCGGACGAGAAGGACCGGCGCGTCAGCCGCGTAGTGCTGACGGAGGCGGGGGAGGAGCTACGGGAGCGGATCCGGACCCGGTTCGCGGAGTGTGTGGCGGAGCGGTTCGGGGCGCTGTCGGTGGAGGAGCGGGCTTTCTGCCGGCGGCTGGCCGCCGCGGTCAGCTCCGCAGGCTCTCGATGAGCCCGCGGCTCGCGGACTGCACGTGTTCCTCCGCGAGGTCGCCGAGGCCCTCCACGCGCCCGGCGCGCAGCAGGGTCGCCAGTTCGCGGTGCTCGTCCACCACGCGGGTGCGGTAGTGCTCATGCGACAGCCGGACCCGGTGCGCCTGGAACAGGTGCACCTGTGACCGCACGGCCTCCCACGCGCTGATCAGCCGCCCGTTGCCCGCCATCGCGTAGACGCAGTCGTGGAACTCGATGTCCAGCGCCACCAACCGTGCGCCGTCCGCCCTTCCGCCCGCTTCGCGGTCCATCGCCTCGACCAGCCGGTCCAGCTCGTCGAACTGTTCCGGGCGCCCCAAGCGGGCCGCGGTCAGCGTCGCGAGCCGGTCCAAGGCGGCGCGCACCGCGTAGACCTCGGTGATGTCGGTCTCGGTCAGCTCGATGATCCGCGTTCCGCGGTGCCACTCACCGCGCACCAGCCCCTCGTGTTCCAGGATCGCCAGCCCTTCGCGCACCGAACCGCGGCTGACCTGCAGTGATGCGGCCAGCTCGACCTCCCGCAGCGCGCTGCCGGGTGCGAAGCGGCCGGTGAGGATCTCGTCGCGGATGCGGTCGGCGGCCTCCTCGGCCAGTCCGCGCCGACGGGCGGGTTGCATGTTCGAATGTTGACATTCCGACATTGGCCGGGTCAAGCTGGCCCGAGACGACGAACAGAGGAGGCCCCATGACCCGCCCCGCGTTCCACCTCGCGATCCCGGTCGACGACCTCGGCCGCGCCCGGGACTTCTACGGCGGGGTGCTCGGCCTGTCCGAGGGACGGTCCGACACCACATGGGTCGACTGGAACTTCCACGGCCACCAGGTGGTCACCCACGTCGTCGAGGGCGCGCGCAGCGAGGCGGGCCGCAACCCGGTCGACGGCCACGACGTGCCGGTCCCGCACTTCGGCCTGGTCCTGACCGTCGACGGCTTCCACGAGCTGGCCGGACGGCTCAAGGCCGCGGACACGAAGTTCGTCATCGAGCCCTACCAGCGGTTCGCGGGGGAGAAGGGTGAGCAGTGGACGATGTTCCTGCACGACCCGGCGGGCAACGCGCTGGAGTTCAAGGCGTTCCGCGACGAGTCGCAGCTGTTCGCCAAGTGAGCCGCGGAGTTCTCGTCACCGGCGCCGCGTCCGGGCTGGGCCGCGCGGTCGCGACGGCCTTCGCGGGTCGTGGCGACCGGGTCGCGGTGCACTTCAACAGCAACCGCGCCGACGCGGAGGCCACGCTGGCCGGGTTACCGGGCGAGGGTCACACGTTGGTCCAGGGCGACATTCGCGAGGCCCAGCGGATCGCCGACGCCGCTGAGGAAGCCCTGGGCGGCGTCGACGTCCTGGTCAACAACGCGGCCGTGGTGACGACCGCCGACACCGCGCACCCGCTCGCGGACACCAGCTTCGAGCACTGGCAGGCGGTGTGGCGGCAGTCGGTCGAGGTCAACCTGCTCGGCGCGGCCGATCTCACGTTCTGCGTCGCCCGGCACATGATCGCCCGTGGCGCCGCCGGACGCGTGGTCAACGTCGGCTCGCGCGGCGCCTTCCGCGGTGAGCCGGACCACCCCGCCTACGGTGCGACGAAGGCCGCGCTGCACTCGATGGGCCAGTCGCTCGCGGTGCACCTGGCGCCGCACGGCATCGCGGTCAGCTCCGTCGCACCCGGGTTCATCGCGACCGAACGGGTGGCGGACTGGCTGACCGGGGAGCGGGGCGACGCGCTGCGTGCCCAGTCACCGCTCGGCCGGGTCGCGGAGCCGGGGGAGATCGCCGCGGCCGTGGTCTACCTGGCCTCGGGTGAGGCCGAGTGGGCCTCGGGCGCGATCCTCGACCTCAACGGGGCGTCCTACCTGCGGTCCTGAGGGCAGTCCTCCGGGCGGACCGCGCGCAGGATCTGCTCGGAAATCGCCTGGAGGGCGTCCACCTGCTCACGCGTCAGCACGTCGAACACCAGCTTCCGCACGGTCTCCACGTGGTGCGGCGCGGCCTGCTCGATCGCTTTCCGGCCCTCCGCCGTCAGCACGATGAAGGCGCCCCGGGCGTCGTCCGGGCACTCCTCGCGTGACACCAAGCCGCGCTTCTGCATGCGCCGCAGGTGGTGTGACAGCCTGCTCTTCTCCCAGTCCAGCGCCCGCGCCAGCTCGAACACCCGGACCCGGCCCTCGGCGGTGTCGGTGAGCTGGACCAGTACCTCGAAGTCCGGCAGGGACAGCTGCGAATCGGCCTGCATGCGGCGGCCCACTGCCGCGTTCAGGTGACTCTGCATCTTCACGTACGCACGCCACGCCTGCTGTTCGCCATCATCGAGCCACCGGGTCATGGCATCGAGTATACGGGAATAGTTGACGCGTCATCTAAGTTGTGCCACGGTGACGACGACATATCAACCACAGGGGAGGACCTCATGACCACTTCGGCCACGTTCGCACAGCTGACCGGTGAATACACCCTGGACCCGACCCACACCCGGATCGGTTTCCACGCCCGGCACGCGATGGTGACCAAGGTGCGCGGGTCGTTCAACGAGTTCTCCGGCAGCGCGAAGATCGACGGCGGGAACCCGGCGAACTCGTCGGTGTCGGTCAAGATCGCCGCGAACAGCATCGACACCCGCAACGCCGACCGCGACGCGCACCTGCGCAGCAACGACTTCCTGGCGATGGACGAGCACCCGGAGATCACCTTCGTGTCCACGTCGATCGCCCAGACCGGCGACAGCAGCTTCGACGTGACCGGTGACCTGACGGTCAAGGGCGTGACCAAGTCCGTCACCGTCCCGTTCGAGTTCGAGGGCACCGCCCAGGACCCGTTCGGCAACACCCGGATCGGCTTCGAGGGTTCGACGACCATCAACCGCAAGGACTTCGGCGTCACCTGGAACGCGGCGCTGGAGACCGGTGGTGTCCTGGTGAGCGAGAAGGTCACCCTCGAGTTCGAGATCTCCGCGATCAAGGCCGCCTGACACGGATAGCGGTGGTGCCCGGCGGGTATGCCGGGCCCACCCTGGGAAAGGAACGCCAGCCATGACCTCCGTCGACCTCGACGCGGTCCGCCGGGAGCGGGACCGCATCCGCGACACGCACCTCAAACCCGCCGGGCAGCGGCCACCGTCGTCCGCGCGCGGACTGCACCACACCGCGCTCGTCAGCAGCGACGTGGAGCGCACCGTCCGCTTCTACCAGGACCTGCTGGAGTTCCCGCTCACCGAGCTGATCGAGAACCGCGACTACCCCGGTTCGTCGCACTTCTTCTTCGACATCGGCAACGGCAACCTCCTGGCGTTCTTCGACTTCCCGGGCCTGGACGTCGGCCCCTACGCCGAGGTGCTCGGCGGCCTGCACCACATCGCCATCTCGGTCGATCCGGAGAGGTGGCGAAGGCTCGTCACGAAGCTGGAGGAGGCCGACGTCGAGCACGCGGTGCACAGCGACGTCTCGGTCTACTTCCGCGACCCCGACGGTGCCCGCATCGAGCTGATCGCCGACCCGCTCGGCGAGATGTACGGCAACACGGTTCTCTAAGGACGAACGGACCGCCGCCCGGCAACGCAAGCCCACACCCGACCGGCCCAGACCTCCCCCGCCCCTCATCCCAAGCCCGAAACCATCCGCGAGGAGGGGCGGGGGCGGTCTGTGGTGACCGACTACTCGACGGCGGCGCGCCCAGCGGCCGCCTGCCCCACGCGCGGGTTCAAAGATCAAGGGATTGTCCTCGCCGGACGGGCTGGCTCCGGGATGACCACCCAGCTTCGGGTGTTACTCCGGCTCGCTGGCGCTCGCCGGTTCCAGGCGGACCACGATCGCCTTCGAGACCGGTGTGTTGGACTTCTTGGCGACCGAGTCCAGCGGTACCAGGGCGTTGGCTTCGGGGAAGTACGCCGCGGCGCAACCGTGCGCCGTCGGGTAGGCCACGATGCGGAAGTGGTCCGCCCGGCGCTCGCTGCCGTCCTCCCACTCCGAGACCAGGTCGACCAGCTGACCGTCCGTGAAGCCCAGCGCCGCGACGTCCTCCGGGTTCACCAGCACGACCCGGCGGGCGTCCTCGATGCCGCGATACCTGTCGGACAGGCCGTAGATCGTGGTGTTGTACTGGTCGTGGCTGCGCAGCGTCTGCAGCAGCAGCCGTCCCGCCGGAACACGCGGGAACTCCAGGTCGCTGGTCGTGAAGTTCGCCTTGCCGGTCGAGGTCACGAACGACCGGGAATCGCGCGGCGGGTGGGGCAGGACGAAACCGTCCGGCCGGCGCACCTTCGCGTTGTAGTCTTCGCAACCGGGCACGACCCGCGCGATCCGGTCGCGGATCCGGTCGTAGTCACCCTCGAAGTCGCGCCACGGCACGGCGTGGTCGTCGCCGAACAACTCGGCGGCGAGGCGGCAGATGATGGCCACCTCGGACAGCAGCTCCGCGCTCGCCGGCTTCAACCGCCCGCGTGAGACGTGCACGCACGACATCGAATCCTCGACCGTCACGAACTGCTCGCCCGCGGCCTGCGTGTCGCGCTCCGTGCGGCCCAGCGTCGGCAGGATCAGCGCGATCTTCCCCGGCACCACGTGCGACCGGTTCAGCTTCGTGGACACGTGCACGGTCAGCTCGCACGACCGCAACGCCCGCTCGGTCAGTTCCGAATCCGGTGTGGCGGCGGCGAAGTTGCCGCCCATGCCGAGGAAAACCCTGCCCCGGCCGTCCCGCATCGCGCGGATCGCGTCGACCGTGTCGAACCCGTGCTTCCGCGGCACGGGGATGCCGAACTCGTCTTCCAGCCGCCCCAGGAACGTCTCGGGCATCTTCTCCCAGACGCCCATCGTCCGGTCGCCCTGCACGTTCGAATGCCCGCGCACCGGGCACAGGCCGGCCCCCGGCTTGCCGATCATGCCGCGCGCGAACGCGAGGTTGGAGATTTCCTGGATGGTCGCGACCGCGTGCCGGTGCTGCGTGATCCCCATGGCCCAGCAGTAGACCGTCCGCTCGGACGTGGCGATCATCCGCGCGATCCGTTCGATCTGCTCGCGGTCCAGGCCGGTGGCCTCGCCGATCGCGGACCAGTCGATCTCCTGCAGGCTCTTCGCCCAGTCGTCGAAGCCGTGCGTGGAGGAGTCGACGAACGCCCGGTCCACGATCGTGCCCGGCGCGTCCTCCTCCCACGAGAGCAGCAGGTGCCCGATCGCCTGGAACAACGCCAGGTCGCCGCCGAGACGGATCTGCGCGAACTCGTCCGCCAGTGGCGTGCCCTTGCCGACCACGCCACGCGGGTTCTGCGGGTTCTTGAACCGCATCAACCCGGCCTCCGGCAACGGGTTCACCGCGATCACCTTCGCGCCGCGGCCCTTCGCCTCTTCCAGCGCGGACAGCATGCGCGGGTGGTTCGTGCCCGGATTCTGGCCGACGACCACGATCAGGTCCGCGTGGTGGATGTCGGCCAGGCTCACCGACCCCTTGCCGATCCCGTAGGACTCCGACAACGCGGCGCCGGAGGACTCGTGGCACATGTTGCTGCAGTCCGGCAGGTTGTTGGTGCCGAACGAGCGCACCAGCAGCTGGTAGAGGAACGCGGCCTCGTTGCTGGTGCGGCCGGAGGTGTAGAAGACCGCCTCGTCCGGGCTGTCCAGCGCCTTGAGCTTGCCCGCGATCAGCTGGAAAGCGCTGTCCCAGGTGATCGGTTCGTAGTGCGTGCCGCCCTCACGCAGCACCATCGGCTCGGTGAGCCTGCCCTGCTGCCCGAGCCAGAAGTCGGTGCGGCCGTGCAGCTCCTCGACGGAGTGCCGGGCGAAGAACTCCGGGCCGACGCGCCGTTTCGTGGCTTCCTCGGCCACGGCCTTCGCGCCGTTCTCGCAGAACTCGGCGAGCTTGCGGTGCTCGCCGTCCTCCGCGCGCGGCTCCGGCCAGGCGCAGCCGGGGCAGTCGAACCCCTCACGCTGGTTGAGCAGGCGCAGCGTCTTCACGGTGCGGCCGGTGCCCATCTGTTCGACGCCGCGCAGGAGTGACACCGCCACCCCGGGAATTCCTGCCGCCCACTCCTTGGGCTTGTGCACTTCGAGTGCGGCTTCGTCGATGTCGGCGCGAGGGGCGTTGCGTGTCACGTCCACTATCTTGCGTCAGCGGCCGCTTTCGCGCGAGTACCGAGTTGCCGGTCGGCCACTGTCAGCGTGAACAGCACGGCGCCGATCACGATCAGCGCCGCCGCCAGCTCGTGCAGGCCAAGCGAGCCGGCCCGGTCGCCGAAGCACAGCGCGATCAGCGTCGACGAGCCGATCGCGCCGAGGTACTGGGCGGTGCGGAACAGGCCGCTGGCGGTGCCGATCACCTCCGGCGGGGTCTGCTCGTAGAGGACGGTCTGGTTGGTCACACTGGTCAGCCCCTGGCCCAGCCCGAAGACCGCGGCGAGCACGACCAGCGCCCCGATCCACGTGCCGTCCCCGACGAACAGCAGCAGCACCGACCCGGCGAGCAGCGCCAGCGAGTTGACGACCAGGCGGCCCTTGAGCCGCGTCGGCTTGCCCGCCGAAGCCGCCGCCAGCACGGCGACCACCGACATCGGCGTCAGCAGCGCGCCCGCCGCCGACTCGCTGAGCCCGCGCGCGGACTCCAGCCACTGGACGTAACCGAACATGATCGAGTAGACGATGAGGAACGCCAGCGCCTGCCGCAGGTAGGTGCGCAGCAGCGGGCCGTTACCGGCGAGCATCCGCAGGTCGACGAACGGTCGGCGGGCCCGCAGCTCGACCCGGACGAAGAGCCAGCCGAGCACCAGGGCCAGCCCGAGCAGGTACAGGTCGGACACGGCGGGCGCCATCACGTACAGCAGCACCGCGAGCAGCGTCGTGGAGAACAGGGCGATCCCGGCGACGTCGACCGGCTCCCGCGGGCCGGTGTGCACCGGGTCCTTCGGCACCCAGACAAGCGCGAGCACCAGCGCGACGGCCGCGAGCGGGATGTTGACGGCGAAGATCGCCGGCCAGCCCGCCAGGCCGATCAGCGCGCCACCCAGCGTCGGGCCGATCACCATGACGGTCTGCGAAGACATCGCGAGCACCGACAGGACCCGGCTCGGCACCCCGCCGCCGATGGCGTCCGCGCGCTTGCGCAGCACGGCCATCGCCGCGGGAAAGCCCGCGCACGTGCCGATCCCGAGCACGACCCGGACCGCGATCAGCCAGCCCAGCGAGAACGCGAGCAGCCCGCCGATACCCGCGACCAGCACGATCACCGCACCGGCGATCAGCACGCGCCGCGCGCCGAAGCGGTCGACGAACAGGCCGACCACCGGTTGCCCGACGGCGGTGGCCAGGTACAGCGACGTGATCAGCCACGCCGTCGCGCCCGGACAGGCGCCGAACGCCTCGCCGATCGGCACCAGCGCCACGGCGATCAGGGTCGAGTTGATGGGGTTCAGCACCGCGCTGGCCACCAGGGGGAGCACCATGCGCGGCGGGTATGCGGCCGGAGATCGCGTGCTCGTGCGCTGAACCGTCGTCACCACTTCCTCATCGCTGTGCCAGCTTCCGCAGCAGGGGCAGCACTTCGTCGAGTCTCCGGTGCTCCTCGGGGGTCAGGCCGTCGACGAGCGCCGTGGCCAGCCATTCCTCCCGGTGCTGGTGCACGCCGCGCACGGTCTTCTCACCCAGGTCGGAGAGGGTGATGACCACGCGGCGGCCGTCGCCCGGATCGCGGGTGCGGCTGAGGTACCCCAGCTCGTCGAGGGCGCCGAGCGTGGCCGCCATCGACTGCTGGCGCACGTGCTCGGCCGCCGCGAGCTGCGCCTGGGTGGCAGGCCCGTCCCGGTGCAGCCGCGCGAGCACAGCCGACTGCGACGGGGTCAGCACCTCGGCGTTGTCGACCTGCCGCAGGCGGCGATGCAACTGGCCGACGACGCCGCGCAGCGCACCGGCGAGGCGTGCGACATCGTTCGGTACGCGGGTCATTTAGACAGCCTAGGCTGTTGAGTTCAGCCTGTCGAACTCACTCGCAACTGCCGGTGAACCCGGGCATCGGCTCGGTGACGTCGTCCGTGGCCGCCTCGTCGAAGCCTCCGGTGTCGTCGATGCCCGGGTTCGGTTCGCTGTAGACGGAAGTACCCCGGACGACCTCGTACCGGAGGAAGGCGTCGATGTCGCCCGGCCTCAGGGTCGGGCATGGCTGCCCGGAGCGAACGCGTAGGCGACCGAGCAGGTGGCGTGGAGCGCCAGGGGCGAGGCGTCGCGTCCCCCCGCCGCCGTGATCGTGCCGGTGATCCGGGGCGGGCCGCGGGCGGGACGGCCAGGCCGCCGACCGGCTCGCTCCAGGTCTGGGCTCGTCCACTTCGGACCCGCCTGCCGCTTCGATCTCGCTCCCATGTCGCCGGAAGCGGAAGATCGTTACGGCGTGTGCCCCGGATCATTCCGGGCCGCGGGGTACTGCGGATGCAGCGCCGATCGGCCGGTTCGTACACTTACCGGTTGTGACGGAGAACGCCCTTGACCAGCAGTCCGCCCTCCCGGCCGCGTGGAACCCGGCCGAGGAAGAAGCCGCCCTCTACCAGCGGTGGGTAGACGCGGGCTACTTCACGGCCGACGCCGCGTCGGACAAGCCTCCGTTCACCATCGTGCTGCCGCCGCCGAACGTGAACGGCAGCCTGCACATGGGTCACGCGCTCAACCACACGTTGATGGACGTGATGACCCGCCGCCGCCGCATGCAGGGCTACGAGGTCCTCTGGCTGCCGGGCATGGACCACGCCGGCATCGCGACCCAGAACGCGGTGGAGCGCGAGCTGGCCAAGTCCGGCCTGTCGCGCCACGACCTGGGCCGCGAGAAGTTCGTCGAGCGGGTCTGGGAGTGGAAGGCCGAGTACGGCGGCCGCATCCTCGGCCAGATGCGCCGCCTCGGCGACGGCGTCGACTGGTCGCGTGAGCGCTTCACGATGGACGAGGGCCTGTCCAAGGCCGTCCAGACGATCTTCAAGCGCCTGTTCGACGAGGGCCTGATCTACCGCGCCGAGCGCATCATCAACTGGTGCCCGCGCTGCATGACGGCGCTGTCGGACATCGAGGTCGACCACTCCGAGGACGAGGGCGAACTCGTCTCGATCCGGTATGGCGACGGCGAGAACTCGATCGTCGTGGCCACCACGCGTGCCGAGACGATGCTGGGCGACACCGCGGTCGCCGTGCACCCGGACGACGAGCGCTACCGGCACCTGGTCGGCACCGAGGTCGAGCTGCCGCTGACCGGCCGCCGCATCCCGGTGATCGCCGACGAGCACGTCGACCCCGAGTTCGGCACCGGCGCGGTCAAGGTGACCCCGGCGCACGATCCGAACGACTTCGAGATCGGCCGCCGGCACAACCTGCCGATGCCGACGATCATGGACGAGCGCGCCACGATCACCGCGGCCGGGCCGTTCCAGGGGCTCGACCGGTTCGAGGCGCGTCCTGCGATCGTCGCCGCGCTGCGGGAGCAGGGCCGGATCGTCGCGGAGAAGCGCCCGTACCTGCACGCGGTCGGGCACTGTTCGCGGTGTGACACGGTCGTGGAGCCGCGGCTGTCGCTGCAGTGGTGGGTCAAGGTCGAGCCGCTGGCCCGCGCGGCCGGTGACGCGGTCCGCGACGGCCGCACCAAGATCCACCCGCCGGAGCTGGAGAAGCGCTACTTCGACTGGGTCGACAACATGCACGACTGGACGATCTCGCGCCAGTTGTGGTGGGGGCACCGCATCCCGGTCTGGTACGGCCCGGACGGTGAGACCGTGTGCGTCGGGCCGGACGAGCAGCCGCCGTCCGGTGCGGGCTGGACGCAGGACCCGGACGTCCTGGACACCTGGTTCTCGTCGGGCCTGTGGCCGCTGTCGACGCTGGGCTGGCCGGAGCGGACGCCGGAGCTGGCGAAGTTCTACCCGACCAGCGTGCTGTCCACCGGCTACGACATCCTCTTCTTCTGGGTCGCCAGGATGATGATGTTCGGCCTGTACGGCGGTGACGGTGTCCAGCCGTTCGACCACGTCTACCTGCACGGCCTGATCCGCGACCAGTTCGGCAAGAAGATGTCGAAGTCGCGTGGCAACGGCATCGACCCGCTGGACTGGATGGACAGCTACGGCGCGGACGCCACCCGCTTCACCCTCGCGCGCGGCGCGAACCCCGGATCGGACATGGCGGTGGCCGAGGAGTGGGCCGCCGGTTCGCGCAACTTCTGCACGAAACTGTGGAACGCCACCAAGTTCGCGCTGATGAACGGCGCGACGGTGGCGACACCGGTGCCGCCCGCCGCCGAGCTGACCGAGGCCGACCGCTGGATCCTCGGCCGCCTCGCCACCACGCTGTCCGAAGTGGACGAGCTGCTGGAGGACTTCCAGTTCGCCAAGGCCACCGACCGGCTCTACCACTTCACCTGGGACGAGCTGTGCGACTGGTACCTGGAGCTGGCGAAGGTCCAGATCGCCGGCGGCAGGGCGGAGAGCACCCGCGCGGTGCTGGGGCACGTGTTCGACACGGTGCTGCGGCTTTTGCACCCGGTGATCCCGTTCATCACCGAGAAGCTGTGGCGGGCGCTGACCGGTGGTGAGTCGATCGTGATCGCGCCCTGGCCGAAGCCGGACGCTTCGTACGTGGACGCGGCGGCGGACGCCCGGATCGCCGACGTGCAGAAGCTCATCACCGAGATCCGCCGGTTCCGGTCGGACCAGGGCCTCAAACCGGGACAGCGCGTCGCGGCGCGGGTGGGCGGTGACGGCTTCACCGAGGTGTCCGGCCACGACGAGGAGGTTCGCGCGCTGGCGCGGCTGACCGCCCCGGAGGACGGCTTCACCGCCTCGGCTTCGCTCGAAGTGAGCCTGTCCGGCGGCACCGTGCACGTCGAACTGGACCTCTCCGGCGCGGTCGACGTGGCAGCCGAGCGGAAGCGGCTGGAGAAGGACCTGACGGCGGCCCAGAAGGAGCTGAAGCAGACCGAGGGCAAGCTCGGGAACCAGGCGTTCCTGGACAAGGCGCCGGCAGCGGTCGTGGACAAGATCAAGGTGCGGCGTGATGCCGCGGCGGCGGATATCGAGCGCCTGACCGCGCGGCTGGGTTCGTTGCCCGCGGCGTGAGTTTCGCGGGGCCGTCCGCGGGTTTCCCGCGGACGGCCCGTGTGCTCTCGCCGGTGGTGGCTAGGTGATCCGGTCGAGGATGTCGGCGATGGTGTCCGGTCGCGAGACGTGTGGGCAGTGTCCGGCTCCGATCTCGACCGGTTCGGTGCCGAGGCGTTCGCGGGCTGCGTGGCGCATCCAGCCGGGACGGAGGGTTCGGCCCTCGCCAGCCGCCACTCGTTGTCGACCACGTCTCCCGCGACGAGGTCCTGCACGAAGCTCCTGCCACCGGCGACGTCCGGCACCGCCGCGCCGATCCAGACGAGGTGGCGGATCTCCAGCGCGGCGGCGACGGCCGGGAGCAGCAGACCGGCGCCGGAATGCGCGACCACGACCGGCCTGTCGAAGTCCACGGGGATCTGCCCCGGGAAACCCTCCACGTAGTCGGCCGCGCCCCATTCGGGGTGGTTCGTCGGCAGGTCGGTGGCGTGGGTCCGGTGACCACGAGCGGCGAGGAGCGCGGTGAGGCGGTCCCAGTCCGCCGGGGACTGGGTGGTGCCGTGCAGGAAGACGAAATCCATTGCGCCATGGTGCTCCCGTTCCCCCGCCGGTTGCACCGCTTTCGCGAAGGGCGGAGCGATCGGCCCACCGGGGCACCGTGGGTGGTCAGCGCCCGGTGGAGCCGTCGATCTGTTCGCGCAGGATGTCGGCGTGGCCCGCGTGCCGGGCGGTTTCCCCGATCATGTGGACGAGCAGCCAGCGCATCGACGGGGGCTCCGTTTCGCGGAGGGGCCGCGCGCCGGGGCGGTCGAGGTCGTGGCAGGTGGCGATGATCCGGTCGCAGCGCCGGATAGTCTCGCGGTACTCGGTGAGAAGTGACGCGGCGGTGTCGGTGCCGGCGGGAAAGGCGTTGTCGTCCATGAGGGAGCCGTCGCCGTGGTAGGCCCAGACGAACCAGTTGTGCTCGACCGCGATCAGGTGCTTCAGGAGCCGTAGCAGACTGGTGCCGGACGGGACGCCGGCGAAGCGGGCGGCCTCGTCGGACACCCCCTGCACCTTCGCGGCGATGGCCTCGCGCAGGTAGGCCAGGAAGGTCACCGGGGTCGTCTTCTCGTCCGCGTTGCCGCTGGGCGGCCGGACATCGCCGCGCTCGGTGCTCATCACCCGATGAACGCTGGACGGTCAGGCACGCGGGTAGCCGCGTCAGTCATCTCACTCCTCGGCCAGTGACGACACCAGCCGCAGCACCTGGGTGCTCGACGTCAGGTCGGCCAGCACGACGACCTTCATCGATCTCCGCCCGGCGTCGAACACGGTGTCGATGCGCATCGGTGGCTCGCCGGGCCGGGGATCCGCCACTCCCCGGAGCACCGACGCGATGCGATCGGCAGCCGACTGGTCGACCCCCTCGATCTGCACGATGCTGGACACCTCCACCCGCCGTTCGGTGGACGGGCTCTCCGCCGGCCGTCCGGTGAAGGCGTCCAGGTCTTCCCGCGCGATGCGGTACTGCTTGCCGATCCGGACGGCGTTGAGCCGCCCGTCCCGTACGTAGTTCCGCACGGTGCGGACGTGCAGCCCCAGCCGCTGGGCCACCTGCTCGACCGTGTACAGCTCCTGCGCCATTTGTTCCTCATCCTACCTCATCGACCCGCACTCGAAGCATATCAAGGTAGTTCCGGGAAGGCCACCGGGTTGCGTGGCAGGGGACCCACTGGGGTCCAAGGTCCCTTTCACCCGTTCACGCCACGGTGTGAAGATGAGCAGACCTGTACTCCCGCGAGTGGGGAAAGTCGATGGACACGACGCCCAGGCCAGGGCTCACCGAGACCAGCCTGCACTGCCGCTGGCCCGCCTCGCCGCGCGACATCACCGCGTTGCGGTACGAGCTGGTGCGCTGGGCGCAGGACCTCGACCTCCCTGGGCACCTCGCGCACGCCATCGGGCTGGCCGGCTACGAGGCGCTGACGAACTCGGTGACGCACGCTTACCCGGCGGGCGCGGACGGTCCGGTCGAGCTGCACGCGAGCCGCGACCACGACCTGATCGCGGTGACGGTCATCGACCGCGGCCGGTGGAAGCCGCCCCCACCGGGACGCACCATGGCCGACGGGCGGGGTCTGCGGCTCATCCGCGGGCTGGCCGGGCACGTCGAGGTCACCGCGAGCAACGAGGGCACCACGGTGTCCATGGTCTGGCAGCTGCCGCACGACACCCGGCGCCGCTCCATCGCCTGACGGTTCCCCCATGCCACATCGGGGGAGTCGGTGCGGCGTCAGGAGGTGACGCGGAGCTGGGCGTAGGTCGTCGCCGCGACGCCCTGCATTCCGCGGAACAACGGGTGGTAGTTCGCGGCCCAGGGCTTCAGGTCCTTGCCGTTGATCCACGCCTGACCGGCGGGCGCGCACGCGTCGTGTCCGAGTGACGGGCCGAAGGTGTCCACATAGGACGCGTCACCGTCGTCGGCGACCGCCTTCGCCAGTGCCGAGTTCAGTTCCTCTTCGACGCTGTTGAGCCACGGGTAGTCGCCGTCGGCGAAGGGCAGCACGTCCGGGCACGTTCCCCGCGGCGGGGCGATGCGCGGGTAGCCGATCACGAGCACGTCCGCGTCCGGCGCCCGGTCGTGGATCTCGCCCAGCACGGCGGTGACGTTGGCCTGCGTCAGCGGCAGCCGGGCCTTGATCGTGTCCACGCCGTCGACCGTGAAGTGCCGCTCGCACGGGTTGCCCGCCGGGTCGGATTCCCGCAGTCCGGGGCAGGTGCCGATGATCGTGCCGAAGACGCTGTAGTCGTTGCCGCCGATGCCGAGCGTGACCAGGTCCGTGTCCGGCCGCAGCGCGTCCAGCTGCGGCGGGTTCGGGCCGAGGATCACGTCCTGCGGCGTCGCCAGGTCGTGGGTGTCGGCGCCGCTGCACGAAACGTCGGTGAACGAGCCCACTCGCAGCGTGAGGGCCAGCAGCGACGGGTAGTTGGCGGTGGAGCGGAGGCAGCCCACCGGGTCCAGTCGTTGCAGGGGGATCAGCGGGCCGGCGGTGTAGGAGTCGCCGAGGGCGACGTAGTGCCGGTAACGGGGCGCGGCGGACGCGGTGAGGGTCGACGCGAGGAGGGTGCAGGCGGCGATCACGAGGACGATCAGGCTGCGGCGCATGGATTCTTCTTAACTCTCGCCGCGCGCCGCTGCCGCCGCCATTCGGGTGGGCCGCCGCGTCTTCCACCGACCGGGGTAATGTACAGGTATGGACAGGACTGAACAGGTCGGTTTCTCGAAGCGGCACCGCCTGGTCGCCGATCTCGCCGACCAGATCCGCTCCGGCCGCCTCGCCCGCGGCGACCGGCTCCCGGGGGAGCACCAGCTGGCCGAGCGTTACCAGGTCAGCCGGGGCACGGTCCGCAGCGCGCTGTCCGAGCTCCAGCGCCGTGAGCTGATCACGACGGAGAGCGGGGTCGGCTCGTTCGTCACGTTCGACGGTGTCCAGCTCGACCGGGCCGTCGGCTGGGCGACCGCGCTGGCCCGGTCCGGGTTCGGGATCACCACCGATCTCCTGGCGATCGAGCACGTGCGGGACGACGCGCTCGCCGCGAGGTTCGGAGTCGAGTCCTTCGTCTCCGTCCGCCGCCTGCGCCGGGACCAGGCGGCGGGCCCGGTCTCGCTCGAAGTGGCGCTCGTACCGGCCGCCGGGATCCTCGCCGAGCTGCCCGAACGCGGCCTCGTCGGTGGTTCGCTGACCGCGACCCTGGCCGACGCCGGATTGCGCGCCGAGGGCGGTGAGCAGTGGATCGGCACCGAGGCGCTCACCCCGGAGACGGCCGGGCTGCTGGAACGCCCGCCCGGCACGTTGTTCCTGCGCGCGGTGCGCACCAGCACCGACGCCGGTGGCGGGCTCGTCGAGCACGTCGTCAGCCTCCTGGATCCGGCGCGGTTCCAGTTCCACCTCACGTTCGGCCGCCCGTGAGCGCCCGGGACAGGGCACTCGGCGCGTTCGCCGGGCTGGCACTCGGAGACGCGCTCGGCATGCCCACGCAGTCGATGTCGCGCGCGGAGATCGCCCGCCGCTACGGCACCGTCGACCGGCTCCTCGACGCGGTGCCCGACCAGCCGATCGCGCCCGGGATGCCTGCGGGATCGATCACCGACGACACCGAACAGGCCCTGCTGCTGGCGCGATTGCTCGTCGACGGTGGCGGCCGGGTCGAACCGCTGGTGTTCGCGAAGGCGCTGCTCGACTGGGAAGCCGACATGATCCGCCGTGGGTCCGCCGACCTGCTCGGTCCGTCCACGAAACGGGCGCTCGACCTGTTGCAGGCCGGCGTGCCCCCGGAGGAGGCCGGCCGCGGCGGCAGCACGAACGGCGCAGCCATGCGCATCACGCCCGTCGCCATCGCCACCCCGCCCGCTCTCGATCCGCTGCTCGGCGCCGTCACCGCGGCCAGCCTGATCACCCACAACTCCAGCCTCGGCATCGCGGGCGCGGCGGCGGTCGCGGCCGCGGTGTCCGCCGGGATCGACGGCGCGCCGCTGGGTGAGGCGCTCGACCACGCCGAGCGCGCCGCCGCCGCGGGCGCCCACTGTGGACAGTGGAGCGCGGGCGGGGATATCGCCGCCCGCATCCGCTGGGCGCGCGGCTGGGTCCGCGGCGTGGGGCCCGAGGCGCTCGCGGACGCCGTCTACGAGGTCGTCGGCACCTCCGTGGCGGCACAGGAATCCGTCGTCGCCGCCCTCGCGCTGGCGGAAGCTCTGGGGGAGCGTCCCTTCGACGCCCTCGCGCTCGCCGCCGGGCTCGGCGGCGACACCGACACCGTGGCCGCGATGTGCGGCGCGATCCTTGGCGCGCAGCACGGTCTGTCCGGTCTGCCCGCCGAGGAGGTCGCCGCGGTCGTCGAGGTCAACGGGCTGGACTTCGGCCCCGTCGTCGACGGGTTGCTCGAACTTCGTGAAGGGAAGTCACATGGCGACTGACACCGGTGTCGAGTCCCGCGCGGGCGCGCTGGAGACCCGCGGCATCGAACCCGTTCCCGAGGGCGAACGGACCGGCAGGCCCGGGCAGCTGTTCTGGGTGTGGTTCGCGGCGAACATCTCGATCCTCGGGTTGCCGCTGGGCGCCACGCTCGTCGCGATCCAGGGGCTGACCTTCTGGCAGGCCGCGATCGTCGCGGTGATCGGCTCGGTGGGCTCGTTCGCGATCGTCGGCGCGGTGTCGATCGCCGGGCGGCGCGGGGGAGCGCCGGGGCTGACGCTGTCCCGCGCGGTGTTCGGGGTGCGGGGCAACGCGGGCCCGACCGTGGTGTCACTGCTGTCCCGTCTGGGCTGGGAGACGGTCAACACCACGACCGCCGCGTTCGCGCTGTTGTCGTTGTGCGCCATCGTGTTCGGAACCGGTTCGGACGCGAAATCGGCGCCGGTGCTCACCATCGTGTGCATCGCGGTCTTCGTCGCCTGCACGGTGGTGGTCTCCGGGCTCGGGCACGCGGTACTGGTCGCCGTGCAGCGCTGGGCGACGTGGATCTTCGGGGCCCTCAACATCGTCGTGGCGGTGAGCCTGATCGCGACGATCGACTGGCCTGCGGTCGCGGCCGCGGAACCCGCGTCGGCAGGAGCGATGATCGCCGGGATCGGGACGATCGCCGCCGGAACCGGGATCGGCTGGGCGAACGCCTCCGCCGACATGTCCCGCTACCAGTCCCCGTCGGTGCGCGGCGGTTCGCTCGTGCTCTCCGCCGCGGCGGGCGCGGGGATCCCGCTCGTGCTGCTGATCGGGCTGGGCAGCCTGCTCTCCGCGGGCGATCCGACGCTGGCGCAGGCCGACGACCCGGTCGCGGCGATCCGCTCGATGCTGCCCGCGTGGATGGCGGTGCCCTACCTGCTGGCGGCGTTCGGCGGGCTGCTGCTGTCCAACCACCTGTCGGTGTACTCGGCCGGATTGACCACGCTGACGCTGGGCATCCGGATCAAGCGGGTCTACGCGGTGGTCGTCGACGTCGTCGTCACGTTCGCGGGCGCGGCCTACTTCATGCTGGTCGCGGACAACTTCTACGGGCCGTTCATCGCGTTCATCAGCCTGCTCGCGGTGCCGATCACGGCGTGGGTCGGCGTGTTCGGCGTGGACATGCTGCGCCGCCGCCACTACGACCCGGACGCGCTGATGGACCTGGGCCGGACCAGCGGGTACTGGTACCGGCTCGGGGTCGAGCCGCGCGCGTTGCTGTCCTGGGCGGCGGGGATCGTCGCGGGCTACCTGTTCACCACGGCCGGAACCGGCGAGGACGTCTGGTTCACCGGACCGTTCGCGGGCACCTGGCCCGGGCAGAACGGCCTGGGCTGGGTCATCACGCTGGTCGTCGCGGGCGGACTGTACGCGCTGCTCGGCGGCGCGCGGAAGACGTCGCGATGAGCAGGCTGGTGCACACCGGGCAGGTGATCGTCGACCTGGTGCTCCAGGTGCCCGGCCTGCCGGAACGCGGTGGTGATCTGCTCGCTTCCGGCATGGCTCTGACCCCCGGTGGCGGGTTCAACGTGATGGCCGCCGCCGCGCGTTCGGGCGCCGAGGTCGTGTACGCGGGGGCTCACGGCATCGGCCGGTTCGGTGACGCGGTGCGCGCCGCGCTGGGCGCGGAAGGCATCTCGGTCGCCGGCCCGCCGTTGTCCGATGTGGACACCGGCGTGTGCGTGGTGCTGGTGGACGACGGCGGTGAGCGCACGTTCGTGACCGGCACCGGCGCGGAAGGGCGGATGGTACCCGGCCAGTTCGCGACGGTCGCGGTGTCGCCGGGTGACGTGGTCTACGTCAGCGGGTACACGCTCGCGCACCCCGCGAACCGGGAGGCGCTGCTGGATTGGCTGCCCTCGGTTTCCGGCGCGCGGGTGCTGTTCGATCCCGGCCCGCTCGCCGCCGACCTGCCCGTCGACCTGGTGATGCCGTACGTGGACATCCTGAGCTGCAACGCGGCCGAGGCGCGGACACTGTCCGGAAAGGACTCGCTGACCGCGGCCGCGTCAGTGCTGGGCGGGACCGTTGTCGTGCGCGACGGCCCCGCCGGATGCCTGCTCGCCGAAAACGGTGTGGTGCGGAAGATTCCCGGGTTCCCGGTCGAGCCGGTGGACACCAACGGGGCCGGGGACGCGCACTGCGGTGTGCTCGCCGCGGAACTGCTCGCGGGCGCGGACCTGGCGACCGCCGCGCGACGGGCCAACGCGGCGGCGGCACTGTCCGTGCAGCGCAGGGGACCGGCCACCGCCCCCGGTCACGCGGAAATCGACGCGTTCCTCGGGCAGCACGGGTAGGCCCCGCGCCGCCTCACCCGGTCAGCGCGGTCGCGGGGTTTCTCCTTCGATCACGGTGCCGAGCAGGCACAGCAGGGCCTCCTGCCGTCGCGGTCCGACGAGCTGGGCACCGACGGGCAGTCCGCCGGCGAGGCCCGCCGGGACCGTCAGCGCGGGATGCCCGCTCACGGCGGCCAGCGCGGTCAGCCGGTAGTAGGCGTTCTCGATCGCCTCCGCGCGTCCGCCGATCTCGACGGTGTCGACGTCCGCGGGCGCCGCGGTGACCGGCACCGTCGGCATCAGCAGCGCGTCCACCTGCGCGAACGCCGCGTCCAGCTCGTTCCGGATCCCGTCGGCCCGCGCGCGGGCGGCGTCGTACTCATCCTGGGTGACCTCGCTGCCCGCCTTGAGCTGGCCGATCGCGCGTCCCCGCAGGCCGGACGGATCGTCCTGGTAGTCCTGCCACCACAGGCGCGCCGACTCGAACAACATGGTCGTGAACCCGGCGGAACGGGCGTGCCGGTGGCCCAGCGGCAGCTCGACCGGCACGATCCGCGCGCCCGCGGCGCGCAGGGCGTCCCTGGCCGTTTCGACCGATCGCAGCACCGGCGGATCGGCCTTCGTCCCCCACAGGTGTTCCGGCCAGCCCACCCGCAGTCCCTCGACGGTGTCCGGCACGGGTTCGACCGCGCCGCCCAGGATCCGGTGCACCTCCAGGCAGTCGGCGACGGTTCGCGTGATCGGCCCGACGGTGTCCATGGACGGCGTCAGCGCGGTCACCCCGCGCATCGGAACGGTGCCGTGCGTCGGCCGCAGGCCCACGACACCGCACAACGCGGCCGGGATGCGGATCGAGCCTCCCGTGTCCGTGCCCAGCGCGACCGGCACGTCCCCGGTGGCCACCGCGACCGCCGAGCCGCCACTCGACCCGCCCGCGTCGCGCTCCGGGTCCCGAGGGTTGCGGCAGCCGGGCGTGCGCACCGACCACGCGAGCTCCGGGACGGCGGTCCGGGCGACGGGCACGTAACCGGCGGCACGCAGCCGGGCGACCGGTTCGGCGTCCTCCGTGGCGGCGTGGTGCCCCAGCCCCGGCGTGCCGTTGCGTGTCGTCTGACCGGCGACGTCGAGGAAGTCCTTGACGGCGAAGGGGATTCCGGTTCCGGGATACGGGTGGCGCTCGACGTAGGCGCCGAAATCCGTGGTCAGCGCGGACACCTCCTCGTGCACGGGAACGAGCTTGCCCGATCAGTGTGACCCCGTCGAGGGCAGCGCGCGCGTACTCTTCCCCACATGTGCCGAAACATCACGGTGCTCCGCGGGCTGGAGCCCTCCGCGACGGACGAAGAGATCGAGGCCGCCGCGCGTCAGTACGTGCGGAAGGTGAGCGGGGTGCAGACGCTGTCGGACGCCACTCGCGAACCCTTCGAACGGGCCGTGGCCGAGATCGCCGGGATCACCACCCGGTTGCTCGGCGAACTGCCCGCCCGGCGCCAGCCGCCCGCCACGGTGCCGCCCCTGCGACGGCCCGAGGTGCAGGCGCGCATCGCCGCGCGTCAGGCGCGGTAGACCAGCAGGTAGCGCCAGAACAACAGCGTCCGCACGGTCGAGCCCGGCAGCAGCTCGGCCGACCGGTGGCGCAGTCGCGTCATGGTCATGTCCCAGGCCCGCACGGGTGGCTTCGCGACCGCGTCGGGTCCGCCGTTCAGGTGCTCCCCGGCCGCCACCACGAGCCGCGCGCCCAGGTTGACCGGCGGGGCGAGCAGGCCCCACTTCGCCCAGTCGGTGAACGACCGCGGATGGGCCAGCCCGAGCACCGCCAGGACACCGCCCGGATTCAGAGCCGCACGCAACGACAGCACCGTCTCGAACGGCACATGATGCAGCGCGGCCAGACACGAGATGAAGTCGTAGCGGCCCAGCTCGGCCGCGGTGATGTCCTCCTGCCGGTAGGTGATGCCGGCTCCGAGCGCCCGCGCCGCGGCGATCATCCCGGCGGATGGGTCGATGCCCTCCACCTTCAGCCCTGCCGCCGCGAGCCGCCGCGTGAACAGCCCCGAGCCGCAACCGACGTCCAGAGCGGTGCGCGCCCCGCGCGGAACGTGCCGCAGCAACAACCGGTGGTAGGCGTGGTTGTGGTCGAACGGCATGCAGCCCAACCTGCCAGCACCCGCGAAAGTAGACTCGGCCGGGTAGAGGATCCCAGCTGATGAGGGAGAACGTGTGACATCGGGCGAGGACGAGGAGTACCCGGCGGAGCTGTCCAGCGGCGGCAACTTCGTGGCCGGGCCCCTGCCCGACGACCCGGAGGAGATCGATCCGGTCGACCTCGCGGAGATCGAGCGCCAGGCCCGCCAGGAGCTGCTGCGGGTCGAGGCCGAGCTGAACCAGCGCTGGCCGGAGACGAAGATCGAGCCCTCGCTCGACCGGATCGCCGCGCTGATGACCGTGCTGGGCGATCCGCAGAAGACCTACCCCGTCGTGCACGTGGCCGGCACCAACGGCAAGGGCTCGGTCACCCGCATGATCGACGCGCTGCTGTCCCGCCTCGGCCTGCGCGTCGGCCGCTACACCAGCCCCCACCTGCAGCTGGTCACCGAGCGGATCGCCGTCGACGGCGCCCCGATCGCCGCCTCGAAGTACGTGGAGATCTACCGCGACATCGCGCCCTACATCGGCATGGTGGACGGTGCGGGCGGCCCGAAGATGAGCAAGTTCGAGGTGCTCACCGGCATGGCGTTCGCGGCGTTCGCCGACGCCCCGGTCGACGCCGCGGTGGTGGAGACCGGCATGGGCGGCACCTGGGACGCGACCAACGTCGCCGACGGCCAGGTCTCCGTGATCACGCCGGTCGGCCTCGACCACGTCGACTACCTGGGCAGCGACCTGGCCGGGATCGCCGGGGAGAAGGCCGGGATCATCAAGCCGGGCGGCATCGCGATCATCGCCGAGCAGGAGCCCGACGCGCTGCGCGTGCTGCTGGAGCGGGCCGTCGAGGTGGACGCCACGGTCGCGCGCGCGGGCAGCGAGTTCGGGGTGCTGCGCAAGGAGATCGCGGTCGGCGGGCAGATGCTGAGCCTGCAGGGTCTCGGTGGCGTCTACGACGAGGTCTTCCTGCCGCTGCACGGAGCCCACCAGGCGAACAACGCGCTACTGGCGCTCGCCGCGGTCGAGGCGTTCTTCGGGGCGGGCAAGGACCGCCGCCTGGACATCGACGCCGTGCGCGAGGCGTTCGCGACGGTGGAGAACCCGGGACGGCTGGAGCGCGTCCGCGCCGCGCCGACGGTGCTGCTCGACGCGGCGCACAACCCGCACAGCGCCCGCGCGCTGGCCACCGCGATCGAGGAGGAGTTCGCCTTCCGCAAGCTCGCCGCGGTGATCGGGGTGCTCGACGACAAGGACGTGCGCGGCATCCTGGAGGCGCTGGAACCGGTGGTCTCGGAGGTCGTGGTCACCAAGAACAGCTCGCCGCGCGCGATGCCGCTGGACGAGCTGAACGACCTGGCGCTGTCGATCTTCGGCGAGGACCGGGTGGTCGCGGAGTCCAGTCTGGACGCCGCGGTCGAGACGGCGGTCGCGCTGGTCGAGGAGAGCGAGGAACCGGGCGAACCGCTGGCCGGTGGCGGCGTGCTGATCACCGGTTCGGTCGTCACGGTGGGGGACGCGCGGACGTTGTTCGGGAAGGAACCGGCATGAGCGAGGAGAAGACGGTGCGGCCGCCGGCGAAGGACCCGATGAAGTCCTTCCGCGGCGTCATGGCCGGGACGCTGATCTGTGAGGCGATCACCGTCGGACTGGCCGTGCCGATCATCGCGAACCTCGGCGACGGCGTCGGCACGCTGCAGGGCTGGGGCGTCATCGTGATCGCCGTCCTGCACGTGCTGTTGTGCGGCGCGCTCAAGAAGCGGTGGGCGGTGCCGGTGATCCTGGTGCTGCAGGTCGCGCTGGTCGCCTATTTCGTCGACACGGTGGCCATCGGCATCATCGGCCTGCTGTTCCTGGCGTTCTGGCTGTGGGCGCTCTGGCTGCGCAACGACGTCGCCAAGCGGATGGCCCAGGGCCGCCTGCCGAGTCAGCAGCAGCCCGCCGAGTGAGCGGCGATTCGTAGCGAGAGCACTGCTCTTGACAAGGAATGCCATCCGGGCCATATTCGTCCGTATGAGAGCACTGCTCTCAAGTCGGATAACCGATCTCGGAGGAGTGTTCCCGTGACGCGCGTCGCCTGGGCCCTCGTCGCCGCCTTCCTGCTCGCGTTCGCCGTCTTCGAAGCGGTCAAGCACGGCGGCTGGACCGTCGGCGCGCTCGTGCTGGGGCTCATCGGACCGGACCTGACGTTCCTCGCCGGCATCGGCGCGGGTCCGATCGAGCGTGGCGTCCTGCCCCGCCGGGTCGTGCCGTTCTACAACGCGGCCCACCACTGGGCGCCGCCCGTCGTTCTCCTCGTGGTGTTCAGCTTCGTCGCGAGCCCCGCGGCCTTTACCCTCGGCCTCGCCTGGCTCGCGCACATCGCGGTGGATCGCGTGTTCGGCTACGGCCTTCGCACCGCCGAAGGCAGGCAGCGCGCCGCGGCGTAATTCACCGGGCGGACAGCCGGAGTTGGCCCGTCGGCCCCGAACGCCGCATAGAACACCGGCATGACCGAACAGACTCGACGTTCCGCTCTCCGAACCGGCCTCGTCGGCGCCGGTGTCCTGGCCGCCGGGGTGGTGGGCAGCCCGCTCGCCGGGGCCGCCCTCCTGCGCACGGACCGCCCGGTGCTCACCCACGGTGTCCAGGCGGGTGACGTCACCCCCACCTCCGGCCTCGTCTGGACCCGCGCCGACCGGCCGTCGCGCATGGTGGTTGAGATCTCCCGCGACCCGTCGTTCCGCCACGCGCGCACCGTCCGCGGCCCGCTGCTCACCCCGGACACCGGCGGCACCGGCAAACTGCGGGTCTCCGCGCTCGCCCCGGGCAGCGAAGTGCACTACCGCGTCACCGCCGAATCGCTCGACGGCCGCGCCACCAGCGAGCCGCTCACCGGCACCTTCAAGACCGCCCCGGTCGGCCGGAGCGATGTCCGCCTGACCTGGTCGGGCGACGTCGTCGGCCAGGGCTGGGGCATCAACCCCGACATCGGGGGGATGACCGCCTATTCCGCGATGCTGGCCCGCAAGCCGGACCTGTTCCTGCACAGCGGCGACACGGTCTACGCCGACGGCCCGCTCGCCGAATCGGTCACGCTGCCGGACGGTCGCGTGTGGCGCAACATCGTCACCCCGGAGAAGTCGAAGGTCGCCGAGACCCTCGACGAGTACCGCGGGCAGTTCGCCTACAACATGCTCGACGAGAACGTGCGCGCGTTCACCGCCGCCACGGCCGCCTACGTCCAGTGGGACGACCACGAGGTGACCAACAACTGGTACCCGGGCGAAATCCTGGACCTGCCGCAGTACACCGAGAAGCGCGTGGACGTCCTGGCCCGGCGTGCGTTCCAGGCATTCCACGAATGGCAGCCGATCGACCCGCGCCGTGCCGTCGACGGCCGCGTCTACCGCAGCTTCACCTACGGCTCGCGACTCGAGGTGTTCGTCCTCGACATGCGCACCTACAAGGACGCCAACACCGCCGATCAGACCAAGCCCGGGCAGATCCTCGGCGAGAAGCAGGCGAAGTGGCTCGTCGACGGCCTGTCCCGCAGCCGCGCGACGTGGAAGATCGTGCAGGCCGATCTCCCCATCGGGCTGGCGGTGCTCGACGGCACCGGAATCGAGGGCGTGGCCAACAACCTGCCCGGCGCGCCCGCCGGCCGCGAGAGCGAGATCGCGGGCGTGCTGCGCGAACTCTCCCGGCGCAAGGTGCGCAACACCGTGTGGCTGACCGCGGACGTGCACTACACGGCGGCGCACCACTATTCGCCGGACCGCGCGGCCGTGCAGGATTTCGACCCGTTCTGGGAATTCGTTTCCGGGCCGCTGCACGCGGGTGCCTTCGGTCCCAACACGCTCGACCCGACGTTCGGCCCGGAAGCGGTTTTCGTGCACGCGCCGCCTGCCCAGAACACCTCCCCGATGGGCGGTTTCCAGCATTTCGGCGAGATCAACGTCGATGGCCGCTCCGGCGAGCTTCGCGTCGATCTCCGTGACGGCACGGGCGCTTCGCTGTGGTCGACCACCCTGGAACCCCAGCGCCGGGAAGGCCAGTAGGCTTCCGGTCAATCCGTGCACGTGATTAAGGAGAAACGCAGTCGTGAGTGAACGCACGCTGGTTCTGGTCAAGCCCGACGGCGTACAGCGCGGCCTCGTCGGCGAGGTCATTTCGCGCATCGAGCGCAAGGGGCTGAAGCTGGCCGCGCTGGAGCTGCGCACCGTCGAGCGTTCGGTCGCCGAGGAGCACTACGCCGAGCACAAGGACAAGCCGTTCTTCGGTGACCTGCTGGAGTTCATCACCTCCGGCCAGGTCGTGGCGATCGCCGTCGAGGGCGTGCGCGCCATCGCCGCCTTCCGCCAGCTCGCCGGCGGCACCGACCCGGTCGAGAAGGCCACCCCCGGCACGCTGCGCGGGGACTACGGCCTGGAGACCCAGTTCAACCTGGTGCACGGCTCGGACTCGCCCGAGTCGGCCGAGCGCGAGCTGAAGCTCTGGTTCCCCGACCTGTGACCTGACCGCGGGGACTCCCGGGAAGATCGACCTTACCGGGAGTCCCTCCGGGGATTTACCATCCGTGGATGACCGCCAACGGAGGCGAGGTCCCGAAGTCGGTGCTGGCGCGCGGCCTGATGCTGCTCGACGCGTTCGAGCCCGCCGACGTCCAGCTCTCCCTGGCCGAGCTGTCCGCGCGCACCGGCCTGCCGAAGGCCACCGCGCACCGGCTGGTCGCCGAACTCGTCCGCTGGGGCGGACTGGAACGCGACGGTGGCGCGTACCGGCTCAGCATGAAGCTGTTCGAACTCGGCCAGCGCGTGCCGCGGCGCCGTGAGCTGCGGGAAGCGGCGCTGCCCTACCTGCAGGACCTCTACGAGGCCACGCACGAGAACATCCACCTCGCGGTGCCGGACGGCCGCCACACCCTGTTCCTGGAGAAGGTCACCGGGCACCGGTCCACACCCATCGTGTCCCGCGTCGGCGGGCGCATGCCGGTGCACTGCACCGCGACCGGGAAGGTGTTCCTCGCGCTCGGGCCGCCGGAGTACTTCCAGCGCGTGACCGCGGCCGGGCTGGCCCGCCGCACACCCCGCACGATCGTCGCGCCCGGGCTGCTGCGCCGGGACCTGGACCGCGCCGTCGAGCGCGGGTACGGGGTCAACCACGAGGAAGCCGAGGTCGGGGTCGCGGCCGTGGCAGCGCCGGTGTACGACCGGCGGCGCCGCCTGATCGCCGCGGTGTCCATCACGGGAAGCGCCGCGAAGCTCGACGTGGACCGGTTGGCACCCGCGGTCCGCACGGCGGCTTCGGCGCTCTCACGGGAGCTGGTCGGGCCTTAAACCGATCGAAAACTGTCGGTGGGTCGCCCTAGTCTGCGAAGCGTGGACGAGAGCATGGTGGAGGCGAAGGCGCTGGTGAAGCGCTTCGGCGACTTCGAAGCGGTGCGGGGGATCGACGTCGAGGTCCGGCGCGGGGAGGCGTTCGGGTTCCTCGGGCCCAACGGCGCGGGCAAGTCGTCGACCATGCGGATGATCGCGTCGGTCTCGCCGCGCTCCGACGGGGATCTGAAGGTCCTCGGCCTGGACCCGAATGCCGAGGGCCCGCGCATCCGTGCGCGTCTCGGGGTGGTGCCGCAGCAGGACAACCTCGACAACGAGCTGACCGTGCGGCAGAACCTGCACGTGTACGGCCGCTACTTCGGGCTGTCCCGCGCGCACGTCCGGCGCAAGGCGGTCGAGCTGATGGAGTTCGCGCAGCTGACCGACCGGGCCGGGGACGAGGTCGAACCGCTGTCCGGCGGTATGAAGCGGCGGCTGACGATCGCACGGGCACTGGTCAACGATCCCGAGCTGCTGCTGCTCGACGAGCCGACCACGGGACTCGACCCGCAGGCGCGGCACCTGTTGTGGGACAAGCTGTTCCGGCTCAAGGCGCAGGGTGTCACGCTCATCGTCACCACGCATTACATGGACGAGGCCGAGCAGCTGTGCGACCGGCTGGTGGTCATGGACGGCGGGCGGATCGTCGCCGAGGGCTCCCCGGCCGAGCTGATCCTGCGGTACTCGACCCGCGAGGTGCTGGAGCTGCGGTTCCCGCCGGGAGAGGAGGCGCCGGCCGGCCGCGTGGCCGACCTCGCCGACCGCGTCGAGGTGCTGCCGGACCGTCTGCTGCTCTATACCGCGGCCGGGGAGAGCGCGCTGGAGCAGGTGCACCAGCGCGGCGTGCGGCCGACGTCGAGCCTGGTGCGCCGCAGCACCCTGGAGGACGTGTTCCTCCGGCTGACCGGACGGACGCTGGTGGACTGATGAGCGTTTCCCCGACCGGCCGGGTGGTCCCGGCCTGGCACGGCGCGTGGCTGCGCGTCGAGGGCTACTGGACGTGGTACCGGCGGTACTGGAAGTCCAATCTGTACTCGACGGGTCTGCAGCCGCTGCTGTTCCTGCTCGCGATGGGGCTGGGGTTCGGTTCGCAGGTGCAGGCGGGCCCCGCCACCGGCGGACTGTCCTATGTGCACTACATCGCGCCCGCGCTGCTGGTGTCGGCGGCGCTGCAGAACGCGGTGGGGGAGTCGACGTACCCGGTGCTGTCCGGGTTCAAGTGGCAGAAGGACTACCTGGCGGTCACGGCGACACCGGTCACGCCGGGGCAGGTGCTGGGCGGGCATCTGATCTGGGTGACGTTGCGCCTGCTGCTGGCGGGCACGGTGTACGCGGTGATCGCGGTGCCGTTCGGGGCGTGGTTGAACGCGGGTGCGGTGCTGGTCGTCCTGGTCGGCGCGGCCACCGGTCTGGCGTGTGCGGCACCGGTGACGGCGCTCGCGGCCACCACCTACGACGAGGGCGTCCGGTTCAACGGCGTGTTCCGGTTCGTGGTGATGCCGATGACGTTGTTCGCGGGCACGTTCTTCCCGATCGAGCAGATCCCGCTCGCGCTGCGCTGGCTGGCATGGATCTCCCCGCTGTGGCACGGCAACGAACTCGCCCGGGGTGTCACGCTCGGCGGTCTGGATCCGCTGCCCGCGCTGGGGCACCTGGCGTTCCTGGGTGCCCTCTTCGCGGCGGGCACGGCCCTGGCGCACCGCTACTTCTACCGGCGACTGGTGGTGTGACGATGACCGTCCTGGACACCCCTCGTCGCGGCCTGCTGCTGCGCGTTCTCCCGCCGGGCCTCTACGCGGGCCGGGCGAGCAAGATCATCGAACGGTCGGTGCTGGCGTACTCCCGCATGTGGCTGGTGTTCGCGTCCGGTGTGCTCGAACCGCTGCTCTACCTGGTCGCGTTCCAGATCGGTTTCGGCAGGCTCGTGGGCGAAGCGACCGGCCCCGGCGGTGCGCCGATGAGTTACGTCGCGTTCGTCGCGCCCGCCCTGCTGGCGTCCTCGGCGATGAACGGCGCGATCTTCGACAGCACGTTCAACGTGTTCTTCAAGTTCCGCTACGCCAAGACCTACGACGCGATGCTGGCGACCCCCATCGGCCCGCTCGACATCGCGATCGGCGAGATCTCGTGGGCGGTGCTGCGCGGCGGTCTGTACTCGGTCGCGTTCTTCGTCGTGATGGCCGCGATGGGCCTGGTCACCACGCCGTGGGCGCTGCTGCTGATCCCCGCCGCGGTCCTGATCGCGTTCGCCTTCGCCGCGGTCGGCATGACCTGCGCGACCTTCCTCCGCTCGACGTCCCAGTTCGACTACATCAACCTGGTCGTCGTCCCGCTGTTCCTGTTCTCGACGACGTTCTACCCGCTGTCGGTGTACCCGGAGGCGCTGCGGATCGTCGTGCAGTGCTCGCCGCTCTACCACGGGATCCAGCTGATGCGGGAGCTGTCGGTCGGGGCACTGCACCCCGGCATGCTCGGTCACGTCGCCTACCTGGTGGCGCTGGCGGCCCTCGGGATCTGGGGCACGGCGCGGCGCCTCAGCGGACTGCTCCTCCGCTGACCCGCACCATCCCGTGGCCGTAGAAGCCGTTGTAGCCGGTGTACCCGGCGCAGAAGGCGTCCTGACGGCCGTCGCCGGTGAGGTCGTAGTCGGCAGGGCACGGGACGGGCCGGGCCCGGTTCTCCAGAGCCCGCCGCAGCTGCCGCGTCGTCGACCCCGGCCGTTCGGCGGCCAGCACCGCCGCGGCGCCCGCCACGTGCGGCGCCGCCATCGACGTGCCGCACAACGTGCCATAGCCGCCGGGGATCGTGGACAACACGCACGTGTCACCGTCGCCACCGGGCGCGGTCAGGTCCACCACGCCGAGCCCGTACGAGCTGTACCCGGCCTTCACCCCGTCCGGTCCGGCCGCCGACACCGTCACCACATCGCGGAGCGCCGCGGGAAACGCGTCACATCGCGTTCCTGGCTCGCTCCACGACGGGGTCAGGTCCAGCGCGTCGTTCGTCGCCGCCGCGACGGTCAGCGTGCCCTGCCCTGCCGCATAGCCGACCGCACGCGAGAGCGCCTCGCGGACCACCTCGTGCCCCGGCGAACCCGTGCACGAGGGGCTCCACGTGTTGATCGCGATGCTGCTGTTCGTGACCGCCATCCGGTGCTCGGCCGCCCACATCAGGCCGCACACCACGGCCTCCGGCGTGACGAGGCCGCGGTCGTCGACCACCTTGACCGAGGCGACCCGCGTGCCGGGCGCGACCCCGGTCGTGCCCTTCCCGTCATCGGCGGCGGCGATGATCCCGGCGACGTGCGTACCGTGCGCGGACGTCGTCGCCTCCCACGCGCGCTCCGACGGATCCGCCACCCCGCCGACGCACCCTGCCGAGTTCTCCCGGTCCACGGCGCCGGCCAGATCGGGGTGGCCGGGGTCGATGCCGGAGTCGAGGACCCCGACCACGACATCCGGGCTGCCCCGCTCCGGCCCGCCCACCGCCGCCAGGTTCCACTGCTCGGCGCTGCGGTCGGCGGCGGACACCTCGGCGTTCGCGTGCAGCGAGGGCCGCACCGGCCGCCTGCCCGCCCCCCGTTCGTCCTGCGCGCCGTAACTGCGGCCCGGCCCCATCCGCGTGCCGAAACCCGGGTCGGTGGAGGTGGCCACCCCCACCGCGATCCGCGGGAACCAGCCGGTCAGGTCCCCACAGGCCGCTTCGACCCGGTCCCGCGCCGCCGCCTCGGACGTACCGGGATCGAGGACGATCAGGTGGCGCACGGTCCGTTCGCCGCCGGAACACGCCTCGTCCTGCTCCGCCGCGGCCGGCACCGGCGCGAGGACCAGCACGGCGCACGCGAAGGTCACCAGCGAGCGACCCAAGCCGGGCAACGGGGACCTCCAACAGGGCGAACAGGCGGTCGGGGACCTGCGGTGTTCTGCCGCACGCTAAGCCACTCCGCGCGCCGCCGACAAGCGCGGCGGGCAAGTTCGCCCGGCCGTGGCGACACCCCTGTTGGCACCGAGCACGCCGCACCGGACCCGCCGTGTGGGATACTCGACTCGGCTGCTCCCGCCGACACGCCCGCGACCTGCGGTCGGTCCGGGGGGAGCGGTCCGGAGACAGGACGGAAGAGCGCCAGGTCGTCGCCGCCAGGAACCACCTGGGTGGCTCGACGAGCGGCAGGCGGACGGGAACCGCCGGCTCGGACGGCCCGTCACCGAGGAGACCTGCTTGCGGCGGGAGCCGGACCCCGGCGCCGTCGCGGCGAGACGAGGCACAGGATTCCCGCCGGTGGTGACCACCCTGGCGGAACAGACAGGAAGGGCCCCTGTGCGGCCGCGTCCGCCAGCCCGTGTGGCTGGGGACGCGCCCGGGGGCGGAGGAGATGTATGTCGAACGCGGACACACCCGCCGAGAACACCGGCGGGAACACCGCCCTACCCGCACCCGGCCCGCTCGGCGAACTGCCGCCGCGCGTCCGGGTCCACGCACTGGCGAAGCTGCTCGGCTCGAACAGCCGGACCGTGCTGGCCAAGCTCACCGAACTGGGTGAGACGGCACGCAGCGCTCAGTCGAGCGTGCCGCGGGAGGTCGCGGTCAAGGTCGCCGAGGCGCTCGCCCCGGCCGACGAGCAGGCTGCGGACGAGGCCGCTTCCCCGGAGGCGGTCGCCCCCGCCGAGGACGCCGCGCCCGGCCCGGACGCCGTACCGGAGAGCACGCCCGAACCGGTCGTCGAGAAGACCACCCAGCCCGCCGCGAAGCCCGAGCCGGAGGTCGCTCCCACGACCGACGCGCCGGCCGAGCCCGAGGCTCCGGCGAAGGAAGCCAAGCGCCCGTCCGCCCACATGCCGGTCTTCGCGGCCCCGTCGCCGGTGTTCCTCCCGCCCGAGGCCACGGCCGGGGAGCCCAAGCCCAAGCAGGCCAGGCCCGCCAAGGTGGAGCAGGCCGAGGAGCCCGAGGACACCCGGCGCGACGAGGACGCCGACGACGGCGAGGGTGAGGACGGCGCCGGCCGCCGTCGCCGCCGCCGTGGCCGCCGTGGCCGCGGCCGGGGCAAGGGCGGCGACGAGAACACCACCGAGACCGAGTCCGAGCGGCCCGAGGAGACCGGCAGGGCCGAGGACGACGACACCGCCGACGAGGGGGAGACGCCGGAGCAGTCCGACGACTCCGACGAGGGCGAGGCGTCGAACCGGCGCCGGCGCCGCCGTCGCCGCCGCAAGGGCTCCGACGGGGACAACGCCGACGGCACCGACGACCCGCCGAACACCGTCGTCCACGTCCGCGACACCAAGGGCGAGGACAAGGAGCGGGGCGGCAGCAGCAGCTCGGACGGTGTCCGCAGCGTCCGCGGTTCGACCCGGCTGGAGGCCAAGCGCCAGCGCCGCCGCGACGGCCGCGAGGCGGGCCGCCGCCGCGCGCCGATCCTGTCCGAGGCCGAGTTCCTGGCCCGGCGCGAAGCGGTCGAGCGCTCGATGGTGGTCGCCGAGAACGGCGAGCACACCCAGATCGGCGTCCTTGAGGACGGCGTGCTGGTCGAGCACTTCGTGACCTCGCAGCACAGCGGCTCGATCGTGGGCAACGTCTACCTGGGCCGCGTGCAGAACGTGCTGCCCTCGATGGAGGCCGCGTTCGTCGACATCGGCCGCGGCCGCAACGCCGTGCTCTACGCGGGCGAGGTCGACTGGGACGCCGCGGGCCTGGAGGGCAAGTCCCGCAAGATCGAGCAGGCCCTCTCCAGCGGCGACAACGTCCTGGTGCAGGTCACCAAGGATCCGGTCGGGCACAAGGGGGCCCGGCTGACCACGCAGATCTCGCTGCCCGGCAGGTTCCTGGTCTACATGCCCTCCGGCGGTGCCACCGGCATCTCCCGCAAGCTGCCGGAGAACGAGCGGCGGCGGCTCAAGGACATCCTCAAGCGGATCGTCCCCGACGACGCCGGAGTGATCATCCGGACCGCGTCGGAGGGCATCAGCGAGGAGGAGCTGGAGCGCGACGTCAAGCGGTTGAAGGCGCAGTGGGAGGTCGTGAAGGAGAAGGCCGACTCCGCCTCCGGCGGCAAGAAGTCCTCCGCGCCGGTGATGCTGTACGAGGAGCCGGACCTGCTGGTCAAGGTGGTCCGCGACCTGTTCACCGAGGACTTCGCGAAGCTGGAGGTCCAGGGCAGCACGGCGTGGGAGACCATCCACGCCTACGTCGAGCACGTCGCGCCGGACCTGACCGGGCGGCTCAAGCGGTACGTCGGCAACGGTGACGTGCTCGCCGAGCATCGCATCGACGAGCAGCTGACCAAGGCGCTGGACCGCAAGGTGTGGCTGCCCTCGGGCGGTTACCTGGTCATCGACCGCACCGAGGCGATGACGGTGATCGACGTCAACACCGGCAAGTTCACCGGCTCCGGCGGCAACCTCGAAGAGACGGTCACCCGCAACAACCTCGAGTCGGCCGAGGAGATCGTGCGTCAGCTGCGGCTGCGCGACATCGGCGGCATCATCGTCATCGACTTCATCGACATGGTGCTGGAGTCCAACCGGGAGCTGGTGCTCAAGCGGCTGACCGAGTGCCTCGGCCGCGACCGGACGCGCCACCAGGTCGCCGAGGTCACCTCGCTGGGCCTGGTCCAGATGACCCGCAAGAAGATCGGCACCGGCCTGCTCGAAGCGTTCTCCACGACGTGCGAGCACTGCAAGGGCCGCGGCGTGATCGTCTCGACCGAGCCGGTGAAGTCCGGCAACGGCGGTGGCGGCGGCAACGGTCACCAGCACGGTGGCGGCGGCTCGCGCCGGTCCCGTAGCCGCGCGAAGACCGAGGAGCAGCAGGAGCCGAAGAACACCGAGCCCGCGCCGTCGCCGGTGCAGCGGGAGAGCACGATCTCGGCGGTCGAGGCCATGGCCAAGGCGGCCAAGATCGCCTCGACGAAGACCGAGGGCGGCGAGAAGCCCGCCGCGGAGCCGGACGCCGTCGCGCTGAACGGCGCCGACCCGGCGGACCGCCCGGACACGGCCGAGCCCGCCCGGCCCCAGCCGGAGCGCTCGGCCAGGAAGCGGCGGAGCGCCACCCGCGAGCAGGCGGCGCCCGCCAAGACGGACCAGCCCGTCGCGCAGCAGTCGAGCGCCGCGGTGACCTCGGAGCAGCCCGCCACCTCGGCGAGCTCGGCTGACTCCGAGCACCCCGCCGCCACTTCGGCGAAGCCGGTCACCACGGCGGAGCCCGCCGCGGCGGCGGATCCGGCCACGCCGGAACAGTCCGCCACGTCCGCGAGCTCGGCTGCCCCTGCACAGCCCGCCGCCCCGGAGCAACCGCCCACCGCGGAGCAGCCGGCCGGCGGGGAGCAGGCCGCTTCGGTCACCCCCGAGCAGGCCGACGAGGCCACCCCGGCGCGGCGCACGCCGTCCCGGGCCCGCCGCGTCGCCCGCAGGCCGCAGCAGTCCGCGGGCGAGGCCGTCGAGATCTCCACCCCCGCCGAGCCGTCCCCGGCGGCCACGGCTCCGGAGGTCGCCGAGACGGCCGAGGAGACCACCGCGGAGGTCGACGTGCCCACCCCGGCCACCCGGACGACCCGTCGGCGTCCGCGCCGCGCGGCCACGCGTCCGGCGGGCCCGCCGGTGCACGCGGCGGACCAGAGCTGATGTTCGGACGCCCCGGTGTCACCCGGCGCCGGGGCGTCACGTAACCTGTAAGGCGGCCCATCCCCGGATGGGCTATGGCGCGATCACAGGACCGCGAGAGAGCGGGACGTGGCGCAAGCCCTCACCCATTGTCGAGTTAGCAGGAGACTTCCGTGTCGGCGTACGCGATCGTCAAGACCGGCGGCAAGCAGTACAAGGTGGCCGTCGGCGACGTCGTCGAGGTCGAGAAGCTCGAGGGCAAGCCGGGCACCGAGCATTCCTTCCCCGCCGTGCTGTACGTCGACGGCAGCGATGTCACGGCGGACGCCGACGCACTCGCGAAGATCTCGGTCACCGGCAAGGTCGTCGAGCAGACCAAGGGTCCCAAGATCCGCATCCACAAGTTCAAGAACAAGACCGGGTACCACAAGCGGCAGGGTCACCGTCAGAAGCTGACCCGCGTCGAGGTCACCGGAATCACGAAGTAAGGAGCTGCAGGAGCCATGGCACACAAGAAGGGTGCGTCCAGCTCCCGCAACGGGCGCGACTCCAACCCCCAGTACCTCGGCGTCAAGCGCTACGGCGGTCAGCTCGTGAACGCCGGTGAGATCCTGGTCCGCCAGCGCGGCACCAAGTTCCACCCCGGTCTGAACGTCGGCCGCGGCGGTGACGACACGCTGTTCGCCCTTTCGGCGGGCACCGTGGAGTTCGGCGCGAAGCGTGGCCGCAAGACGGTCAACATCGTCCCGGTCGAGGCCTGAGGGTCCGCCGAGACAACCCAGCACCTCCAGCAAGGGGCGGGCCCGGAACAGATCCGGTCCCGCCCCTTGTTGCTGGTAATGGCTGATATCCCTCCGAACAACGAGAAGAGGCTTCACAATGGCGTCCCGGTTCGTTGACCGCGCGGTGATCCACGTCGCCGCGGGTGACGGCGGGCACGGCTGTGCCTCGATCCACCGCGAGAAGTTCAAGCCGCTCGGCGGCCCCGACGGGGGCAACGGCGGCAACGGCGGCGACGTCCGCCTCGTCGTCGATCCGAACGTGCACACGCTGCTCGACTTCCACTTCCACCCGCACGCGAAGGCCACCAACGGCCGTCAGGGCCAGGGCAGCCACCGCGCGGGCGCGGCAGGCGACACACTGGAGCTCAAGGTCCCCGACGGCACCGTCGTGATGACCGAGGGCGGCGAGGTGGTGGCGGACCTGACCGGCCCGGGCACCACGTTCATCGCCGCCCAGGGCGGTCGCGGCGGCCTCGGCAACGCGGCGCTGGCGTCCAGGGCCCGTAAGGCCCCCGGGTTCGCCCTGCTCGGCGAGCCGGGCGAGGAGCGCAGCCTGGTGCTGGAGCTGCGCTCGGTCGCCGACGCGGGCCTGCTCGGTTTTCCGTCGGCTGGCAAGTCGTCGCTGATCTCGGTGCTGTCCGCGGCCAAACCGAAGATCGCCGACTACCCGTTCACGACGCTGGTGCCGAACCTCGGTGTGGTCAACGCGGGCGACACCGTGTTCACCATGGCCGACGTGCCGGGTCTCATCCCGGGCGCGAGCCAGGGCAAGGGGCTCGGGCTGGACTTCCTCCGCCACATCGAGCGGTGCGCGGTGCTGGTGCACGTCGTCGACTGTGCGACCTTCGAGTCCGGGCGTGACCCCGTGTCGGATGTGGACGCTCTCGAAGCGGAACTGGCGCGCTACACGCCCGCGCTGGGTGAGGACCTGGACGAGCGGCCGCGTGTCGTGGTGCTCAACAAGACCGACGTGCCGGACGCCGCCGAGCTGGCGGAGATGGTGCGGTCCGAGTTCGAAGCGCGCGGCCTGCCGGTGTTCGAAGTGTCCACGGTGACGCGCCGCGGCCTGCGCGAGCTGACCTTCGCGCTGGCCAAGGAAGTCGAGAAGTACCGTGCGGCGCAGCCCGAGGCGGAGCCGACGCGGATCGTGCTGAAGCCGTTGGCAGTGGACGATGCCGGTTTCACCATCGAAGAGGACCCCGAGGAGCCGGGCGGCTTCATCGTGCGGGGCGCGCGTCCCGAGCGGTGGATCCGGCAGACCGACTTCGGCAACGACGAGGCCGTGGGCTACCTCGCAGACCGTCTCAACCGGCTCGGTGTCGAGGACGCTCTGGCCAAGCGCGGCGCCGAACCGGGTTGCCCGGTGACCATCGGCGCCATCACGTTCGAGTGGGAGCCCTCGACGCCGGGTGTCGCGTCGATGATGACCGGCCGTGGCACCGACGTCCGGCTGGAGGACCACAGCCGGGTGGGCGCGGCGGCGCGCAAGGAGGCCCGCCGCATCCGCCGGGACGGGCCCGACGCCGCCGACACCGAGGACGCGTCGGAGCGATGAGCGCCGCCCGGAAAGCCGTCGCGGCGGCCCAACGGCTGGTCGTCAAGGTCGGTTCGTCAGCGCTGACGACCGCGGGTGACGGGCTGGACGTGACGCGGTTGAACGCGCTGGTCGACGCCATCGCGACGCGGATCTCACGCGGCAGCCAGATCGTGCTCGTGTCGTCGGGGGCGATCGGTGCCGGCCTGGCGCCGCTCGCCCTGGGCAAGCGACCGCGGGACCTGGCGACCCAGCAGGCCGCGGCGAGTGTGGGGCAGCTGCAGCTGGCGCACGCCTACGCGGAGTCGTTCGGGCGGTATTCGCTGACGGTGGGTCAGGTGCTGATGACCTCCGACGACGTGGTGCGGCGCGCGCACTACCGCAACGCGCAGCGCACGTTCTCGCGGCTGCTGGCGCTGGGCGCGGTGCCGGTGGTGAACGAGAACGACACGGTCGCCACCGAGGAGATCAAGTTCGGTGACAACGACCGTCTGGCGGCGCTGGTCGCGCACCTGATCGGCGCGGACGCGCTGGTGCTGCTGTCGGATGTGGACGGTCTGTACGACGGTGATCCGCGGTCGGGGTCGACCAGCCGGATCGCCGAGGTCACCGGCCCGTCGGATCTGGAGGGCATCGCCGTCGGCATGTCCAGTTCGGGCTTGGGCACGGGCGGCATGGTGTCGAAACTGGCGGCGGCGCGCACCGCGGCTTCGGCGGGAATCCCGGTGTTGCTGGCCGCGGCGGCCGATTCCGGTCACGCGTTGTCGACGGCCGAGGTGGGCACGGCGTTCCGCCCGGCCGACTCGCGGTTGTCGGCGCGCCGGTTCTGGCTCGGCTACGCGGCCGGGACGCGGGGACGGCTGCACCTGGACGACGGTGCGGTCGCGGCGGTGGTCCGTCGCCGTCGGTCGCTGCTCGCGGCCGGGATCACCGGTGTGGACGGGGATTTCGAGGCGGGCGACGTGGTGGAGCTGGTCGATCCGGCGCAGAAGGTTGTGGCGCGGGGTGTCGTGGCGTTCGACGCGGGGGAGTTGCCGGAGCTGATCGGCCGGTCGAGCCACGAGTTGCCGGAGGAGCAGCGCCGCGAGGTCGTGCACGCCGACGATCTGGTGCCGTTCCGGCGTTAGCGCAGTTCCGTGCCTTTCGTTTCGGGCAGGGTGAGCAGCACCAGGAACGCGATGACCGCGCCCGCCGCGACGTACCAGAAGAACAGGATCGATGCCCCGGCCGCGGACAACGCGCTGATGACCAGTGGTGCGGTGCCGCCGAAGACGGCGACGGTGAGGTTGTACCAGGCGCCGATGCCGAGGCCGCGCAGTTCGGTGGGGAACAGTTCGCTCATGATCGCGGGCGCGAGGCTGGACAGCGCCGCGTAGAGCCCGAGGCCCACGCAGAACACGATGAGCAGCCCGCCGAGTCCTGGTTTGACCAGTGTGGACAGTGGGACGATGAGGATCGCGGTGGCGGCGGACCAGGCGAACAGCTGGGGTTTGCGCCCGATCCGGTCGGAGAGCGCGCCGTAGGGGTATTGCAGGGCGACGAACAGTGCGGTTCCGACGGACAGGGCGAGGAAGACGTCGACGTCGCTGGCGTGCCGGGTCTTGACCGCGAACGGGGTGAGGGCGCTGAAGAAGGTGTAGTAGCAGAGCGTGGACAGCATGGTGATGCCGATCAGCTGCCCGACGGCCCTGGGGTGTTCACGCAGGGTGGTGAGCAGGGGGCGGCGGACTTTCTGGGCGCGGGTCTTGTTCTGCTCGAACTGTTCGGTTTCGGAGAGGCTGCGGCGCAGCCACAGGCCGATGATGCCGAGGACGCCGCCGAGCAGGAACGGGATGCGCCAGCCGTAGGAGCTCATGGCGGCCTTGTCCATGGTGCGGGCAAGGACGAACCCGAGCACCGACGCGAGCAGCACCGCCGAGCCGGTGGAGATGTAGAAGAACGAGGAGTAGCGCCCGCGCCACTTGGCCGGGGCGATCTCACCGAGGTAGGCGGAGGCGTTGGACACCTCACCTCCGAGCGACAGTCCCTGCGCGATGCGCGCGAGGAGCAGCAGGACCGGTGCCAGCCAGCCGACCTGCTGGAACGTCGGCAGGATGGCGATCACGATGGAGCCGCCCGCCATGAGGCTGATGGTGAGGATCATCGCCGGCTTGCGCCCGCGCACGTCCGCGAACCGCCCGAGCAGCATCCCCCCGAGCGGCCGGAAGAAGAACGCGAGCGCGTAGGTGGCGAACGTGTTGATCTGGGCCAGCACGTCGTTGCCGGAGGGGAAGAACGCCGTGGCGAAGTAGATGCTGAACGTGGCGTAGATGGTCCAGTCGAACCACTCCAGCGCATTGCCGACGCTGGCCGCGAACAACTTGCGGACGGGCAGCCGATGCCGGACCTCGGAATTCAGCTTCGACTCGACCATGGACGCCACCTCCACGTTCACCCGATGAGGTGGGACAATGCCACACGTCGGCCTGGACCGAAAGGTTACTTTTCGTCCGACCCCCGTTGAGCTGGTTTTTCCTGGCGCACCCGGTGTCGCCGGTGCGGGGTGCGTCGGGTGTCGCCGGTGCGTCGGGTGCGCCCGATGCGTCGGGTGTCGCGGTGCCTCGGTGCGCTCGGTGTCGGCGGTGCGCCTGGTGTCGGCGGTGAGGCGGGTGTCTCCGGTGCGGCGGGTGTCTCCGGTGCCTCGGTGCGCCCGGTGCGCCCGGTGCGGCGGGTGTCGCCGGTGTGCGTGGTGTGCCGGTCTGCCGTGGGGCGCCCAGTGCGCCCGGTGCACGTGCGGCGCGCAGGTCGCCGCCGCGCGTCAGTGGCGGCGGTCGTGCACGCCACCTTGGCTGCCGTGCTTGGCCGTCCGCTTCGCCGCCGCTTGCCGGCGTAGGGCTGTATTTGCTGTCGTTGCCCCGCCGCGCGCTAAGCCGCCGCTTGCCGACATTCGCCACTGTGGCCACGCCTCACGCCTCACGCCTCACGGCCACGCCCCGCGACCTGCGTGCCGCGGCTGATCGCGGCCGCACACTCCGCTGCTCCAGCTCGCCGCTCGGGACCCAGCCTCCGGCCGACCGCCGACGGGCTGTCGCCGTCGGGCCACCCCCGACGAGCTGTCGCCGGGCCGCCGTCGCCGACCGGCTACCGGCGTCGGGCCGTCGCCGCCGGGCTGTCGCGGTGCCCTCCGCTGCTCCGGCTTACCGTTTGGCTCCTGGCTCCTGGCTCCTGGCTCCTGGCTCCTGGCTCCGGCCCTGCCCGGGCCTCCAGTCCGTCGGCCGAAGGCCCACCGCGCCCGTGTCCTCGCTCGTCAGCCAGACCGGGCCGGGCGCCGAAATCCCGCGCCGCTCAACCTGTGATCCACCACCCTCTCAGCTCGTGCTCGCCAGGGCGAACGGCAGCACGGCAGGTGCCCCGGCCTGCCGCAGGAGCCGGGTCGCCATCGTCATGGTCCAGCCGGTGTCCACGAGATCGTCCACGAGCAGCACCGGGCCCTCCACACCGGACAGCTCTGCGGCCAGTTCTCCCGGCACCGCAAGCGAATGCCACAGATCAGCGACGCGCTGTGCGCTGTTCGCCCGTCGTGGCCGTCCTCCCCGGCTGTCCAGCGTGCCGAGGAAACGCAGCCTGCCGATCTGCGCCAGGCGCGTGGCGAGGTCGTGCACGAGCCGCGGCCGGGACGCCGACGGCAACGCCACCACGGCCACCGGTCGTTGCGACCACCCCCACGCCGCCAGGACCTGGACGCACGACCGGAACACCGATTCGGGGGCCTCGCCGTCGCTCGCGCGTTCGCCGACCAGCTCCCGCAGCCGTGCGCCCCATCCGACGTCCGTCAACCGGCCCAGCGTGCGGCCCGGCTCGGACAGTTCGCCCTTCGCGATCCGCCCCGACAGCGGAACGTCGAGCGAGCCCATGCCAGTCGGCCACTGCCGTCGCGGGCTCACTTCGACGCCCGGCCGTCGGAGTCGTTCGTCGGTCTTTTCGACCGCCTCCGCCGAAACCGTCACGTCCCGGCGTTCGCCCGTGCAGTTGTCGCACCGGCCGCAGGGCTCGGCGTAGGGGTCGTCCAGCTGGCGGCGCAGGAACTCCATCCGGCACGACGTCGTCGCCTGGTATTCGAGCATTGCCTGCTGTTCGGCCCGCCGCGACTGCGCGACCCGCTCGTAGCGTTCGCGGTCGTAGCTCCAGTCCTGCCCGGTCGACTCCCAGCCGCCCTTGACGCGCCGGACCGCGCCGTCCACGTCGAGGACCTTGAGCACCATCTCCAGACGCGACCGGGACAGTTCGACCATCGGCTCCAGCGCCGCGGTCGACAATGGACGGTCGGCATAGGCGAGTGCGTTGAGTACCTGGTTGACGCGCTGCTCGTCGGGGAAGGCCAGCGACCCGAAGTAGCGCCAGATCTCGGCGTCCTCCTCGCCCGGCAGGAGGATCACCTCGGCCCGCCGCACGCCACGCCCGGCACGGCCGACCTGCTGGTAGTAGGCGATCGGCGAGGACGGCGCGCCCACGTGCACGACGAACCCGAGGTCCGGCTTGTCGAAGCCCATGCCCAGCGCGGATGTGGCCACCAGCGCCTTGACCCGGTTGGCGAGCAGATCGTCCTCGGCGGCCTCCCGTTCGGCGGGCTCGGTCTTGCCCGTGTAGGCCGTGACCGGGAAACCGCGCTCCCGCAACATCTCCGCGATGTCGTGGGCAGCGGCGACGGTGAGCGTGTAGATGATGCCGGAACCGGGCAGCTCGCCGAGCCGGTCGGCGAGCCATGCGAGCCGCGCCTGGGCGGTGGGCAGCCTGGCGACCGACAGGCGCAGGCTCTCGCGGTCGAGCGGGCCGCGCAGCACGAGCGTGTCACCGCCCTGGCCGAGCCCCAGTTGCTCGGCGACGTCGGTGACCACGCGGTCGTTCGCGGTCGCGGTGGTCGCCAGTACCGGCACACCGTCCGGAAGACCGGTCAGCAGCGTGCGCAGCCGCCGGTAGTCGGGCCGGAAGTCGTGCCCCCAGTCGGAGATGCAGTGTGCCTCGTCGACGACCAGCAGACCCGCCGTCGCGGTGAGCTTGGGCAGCACGGTGTCGCGGAAGTCCGGGTTGTTCAGCCGCTCCGGGCTGACCAGCAGCACGTCGACCTCGCCGCCCGCGATGCGGGCCTGGACGTCGTCCCACTCCTGCGGGTTCGCCGAGTTCATCGTCGCCGCGTGGATCCCGGCGCGTCCGGCCGCGGCGATCTGGTTGCGCATCAGCGCCAGCAGCGGCGAGATGATCACCGTCGGCCCGGCGCCACGCTCCCGCAGGAGGGCGGTGGCCAGGAAGTACACCGCCGACTTGCCCCAGCCGGTGCGCTGCACGACGAGGGCACGCCGCTGGTGCGCGACCAGTGCCTCGATGGCGGTCCACTGGTCGTCGCGCAGGGTCGCGCCGTCCCCGGCCAGTGCCCGGAGCAGCGTCTCGGCTCGTTCGCGCAAGAGGTGAAGGTCCACGGGACAACGTCTACCCCATCGCTCCGACGAAACCGGCGCGAATACCGCACGAACGGTCCAGTGGTGCAAAATGTGACTCAGGACACGTCAATCAGCCGCGTCAGAACACCCGTTCGGCCGCGTCTCCACGGTGTCGGGGCCCTCCGGAGGTTCCCCTCGAACTTCCGGCGGAGCGAGGTGCGCGGGTGCTGTTACCGGGGAGCGGGGCAGTGCCCGCGCACTCGCGCTTCTACGATCCGTTCATGTCACCACGCCGAATCGGGGTCATGGGCGGCACGTTCGACCCCGTCCACCACGGCCACCTCGTCGCGGCCAGTGAGGTGCAGGCCCGGTTCGACCTCGACGAGGTGATCTTCGTGCCCACCGGTCAGCCGTGGCAGAAGTCCGGCAGGCAGGTCACCCGCGCCGAGGACCGCTACCTCATGACCGTCATCGCCACCGCGTCCAATCCGGTCTTCTCCGTGAGCCGGGTGGACATCGACCGCGGGGGCGAGACCTACACGGTCGACACGCTGCGCGACCTCAAGGCCGAATACCCCGAGGACGAGCTCTTCTTCATCACCGGCGCCGACGCCCTGGAACAGATCCTGACCTGGCACAACGCCGACGAGCTGTTCACGCTCGCGCACTTCATCGGCGTCACGCGGCCCGGTTACCGCCTCAACGACCACCACCTGCCCAGCGGCAAGGTGAGCCTGGTCGAGGTCACCGCGATGGCCATCTCTTCCACCGGGTGCCGCGAGCGCGTCGAGCAGGGCGAGCCGATCTGGTACCTGGTGCCCGACGGTGTGGTCCGGTACATCGACAAGCGCGGTCTGTACCGCAAACCGGCCTGACACGCCGCCGGGGCCGTCCGGCCCGGCAGGTACCCTCGGTGGACCGACTTTCCGAGGTGAGGGAGCACAGGAGTGGCAGCGACGTCCCAGGCACGAGACATCGCGACCGCGGCGGCGTACGCGGCCGCGGACAAGAAGGCCACCGACGTGGTGGTGCTGGACGTCTCCGAGCAGCTCGTCATCACCGACGTGTTCGTCATCGCCTCGGCGCCCAACGAGCGCCAGGTGGGGGCGATCGTGGACAACGTCGAGGAGAAGCTGCGCGCGGCCGGTCACAAGCCGGTGCGCCGCGAGGGCGCGCGTGAGGGCCGCTGGGTCCTGCTCGACTTCGTCGACGTCGTCGTCCACGTCCAGCACGACGAGGAGCGCTCCTTCTACGGCATCGAGCGGCTCTGGAAGGACTGCCCGCGCATCGAGATCGACGGGCTCGCCGAAGCCGTCGAAGCCGGGGACGCCTCGTGACGATCCGGCGCCTGGTGCTGTGGCGCCACGGTGAGACCGACTACAACGCCGCCGGGCGCATGCAGGGGCACCTGGATTCGGCGCTCACCGAGGTGGGCTGGAACCAGGCCCGGTTCGCCGCGCCCGCGCTCGCCCGGTTCGAACCGGATCTGGTCATCTCCTCCGACCTGCACCGGGCCATGGACACCGCGACCGTGCTCACCGAGGCGATCGGGGTGCCGCTGCGGATCGACAAGCGACTGCGCGAGACCCACCTCGGCGAATGGCAGGGGATGACCGGCGCCGAGGTCGACGAGGGCTGGCCCGGCGACCGGGCCATCTGGCGCGTGGACGCCACGTGGGCTCCGCCGGGTGGTGAGTCCAGGGTCGACGTCGCCGAACGGGCGTCCGAGGTCGTCAGTGACCTGCTGGCCGCGGACGACTCCGGCGAGACGGTCCTGCTGGCCGCGCACGGCGGTCTGATCACGGCGCTGACCGGCAAGCTGCTCGATCTCCCGGTCGAGGCGTGGCCGCAGCTGGGCGGCATCGGCAACTGCCACTGGGTCGAACTCGGCCTGCGTGACGGCCGGTGGCGTCTGCTCGCCTACAACGCGGGAATGCTCGGCTGAGATGCCGAGGCTGCTGGTCTTCGGGGACTCGCTGAGTTTCCAGGGCCCGGAGAGCCCGTGCGCGGCCGACGAGCCGCGCCTGTGGCCGAACATCGCGGCGGACGCGCTGGGCGGCAGCGCCGACGTCGTGGCCTCCGCGGGCTGGACCGCACGCGACGCGTGGTGGTCGATGACCGGTGACCCGCGGGTGTGGGCGGACCTCAAGCACGCCGACGTCGTCATCTTGGCGGTCGGCAGCATGGACACGCTGCCGTCGCCGTTGCCGACGTACTTGCGTGGCGGATTGAAGTACCTGCGGCCGGCCGGGCTCCGGCGTGCCGTGCGCAAGACCTATCTCGCGGCCCAACCGCGGCTCGCGGTCGTGCTGCGCGGACGGCCGCGGGTGTTGCCGGCGAAGCTGACGGTGCACTACCTCGACCGCGCGGTGTACGCGTTGCGTGTCCTGCGGCCGGAGATGCCGGTCGTCGCGGTGTTGCCGAGCGTGCACCGGGCCTCGTCCTACGGCAACGTGCACACCGGCCGCGAGGAGACGGCCGGTGCCATCGCGGCCTGGTCGCGGCGTGTCGACGTGCCCCTGCTGAACCTGGCCGAGGTGGTGGGGGAGCACGTCCTGAGCGGCCGCGGCAATCCCGACGGCATGCACTGGGGCTGGGAGGGGCACGCGCTCGTGGGCAAGGCGATGGCCGCGTTGCTCGGTCCGCTGCTGGCCCCCGGCGAACCGTCCGCGGGCACGTAGGCTGGCGGTCGTGCCGGTCGCCGTCATCACGGATTCCACCGCCCATCTGCCCGAGGGCTTCGCCGACCGCTTCGCCCTGCGCGTCGTGCCGCTGCACGTCCTCATCGACGGTGCCGCGGCCCTGGACGGGGTCGATGTGGGTCCCGAGGCGCTGGCCGAGGCACTGGGGCAGCGCCGGATCGTGACCACCTCACGGCCGACACCGGGCGCGTTCGCCGCGGCCTACCGCGACGCGCTGGCTCAGGGCGCGGACTCGGTCGTGTCGGTTCACCTGTCCAGCGAGATCTCCGGAACCTGGGAGTCGGCGGTCCTGGCCGCGCAGGAGGTGGGGCCGGACCTGGTGCGGGTCGTGGACTCGCGGGGGACGGCGATGGGCCTCGGTTTCGCGGCCCTGCACGCCGCCAGGGCCGCTTCATCGGGCGCTTCGTCCCGGGAGGTCGAGACGGCCGCGACGGCGGCGGTGCGGTGTTCGCAGACCCTCTTCGTGGTCGAGACGCTGGAGTACCTGCGGCGCGGCGGCCGGATCGGCGCGGCGGCGGCGCTGCTGGGGACCGCGCTGGCCATGAAACCGGTGTTGCACCTGGACGACGGCCGGATCAAGCCGCTCGAAAAGGTGCGCACGATGAACCGCGCCATCGCGCGGTTGGTCGAGTTGGCGGAGGAGGCGGGACGCGGCGAACCGGTGGAGGTGGCGGTGCACCACCTCGCCTCGCCGCAACGGGCCGTGGAACTGGCGAACCGCATCGAGGAACGGCTGAACGTCACCGAGGGCTGTGTCGTGTCGGAACTGGGCGCGGTGATCGGCGCGCACACCGGGCCCGGCGTGGTGGGCGTCGTGGTGCAACGGAACCCGGCCGGGCCCGGCGCTGTCTGATCAAGAAGGTGCCCGTCGCCTGGCGGCGATGGCGGCAGCGCCGGCGGCCCGGCCGCGGCCGCGCGATCGGCGAGGCCCGCTTCTCCGGCAGACCTCACATTCCGTTCGGGCCTGTCAGGCGCGGTCGTGCAGGGTGATCCGGTAGCCGTCGGGGTCGGCGAAGGTGAACGTCCGGCCGAAGGGGCCGTCGATCGGTGCCGAGACGATGGTGTGACCGTCGGCGACGAGAGCGTCGTGGATGGCCTGGACGTCTGTGGCGTGGAGCCAGATCGCGGCACCGATGCCGGGCTGGGCGACGGAGGTGAGATCGGTGCCCGGAATCACGTCGCGGAGTGCGAACGCGATCGGCTTCGTCTCGAAGACGACGGCGTGCGGAGGCCCGGCCTGCGAGCGGACGAGGCCGAGGTAGTGCTCGTAGAACGCCTGCGAAGCGGCGAGGTCGCGCGCCTGGAGCGAGATGAAGTCGGGGCCGGTGGCGGGCATGGTGATGCTCCTTCTCTTCGTGTCAGCTTTCTGACACAGACCAACCTATGTCAGAATGCTGACATGAGTCAAGAGGGTGTCGACTTGGAGACGTCACTGGGCTACCTGCTCAAGGAGGCGTCGAGCACCCTCCGTCTGGCGATGGAGGAGGTGCTGCGGCCGCTCGGGATGAGCGTGACGCACTACTCCTGCCTCGAGCTGCTGGCCCAACGGCCGGGCTTGTCCAACTCTGAGCTCGCGCGGGGCGCGTTCGTGACGCGGCAGTCGATGAACGTGCTGCTCCAGGCCCTGGAACGAGAGGGGCACGTGACCAGGCCCGCGAAGGCGCCGGTCGGGAAGGTTCTTCCCACGCGGCTCACGCCTCGCGGACGGCGGGAGCTCGAGAAGGCGTCCATGGCGGTTCGGTCCGTGGAGGTCAGAATGCTGGGCGGCATGACCGAGACCGAGCGGTCGGACGCGTTCCGGATTCTGCGGGGCATGATCGATTCCCTGCGCGACGGCAACGACGAACCGTAGCTCGGGCGGTTGGTTCCGCGTCGGTGCCATGCGCTCGCGGGCGCCGCATGCGCTGTCGAAGTGGTCGCGAGTCGAGAGCGAGGCAGAACTTTCCACCCTGCCACAGGCCACCGACAGAAACCCGGGTGACCGTGGCGGAACGCGCTACTTGTCCACAGACCCCCACTTGTCCACAGCCTCCACGATTCCCGCTTCTCCCTCCGCATCGCGCCCCCTAGCGTCGAATGCGTGTTCGAACGATCAGTCCCGGAATCGCCGGGCCTCCCCGTCAACCACCGGCTCGAGAAGCTCGCCGACCAGGCCCTCGCGGCCGACCGTGACACCGGACCACCAGGTGCCGTCGGTCGTCTGGTCGAACGCTGGGTACCCGAATCGCTCACCCGCGGCCCGCAGCGGCGGCGCCTGACGACGGTCCTCCTGGCGCTCGTCGTGGTCCTCGTGCTCGTCGGCACGTCGATCGCGCTCCTGGGCGGAGGGCCGCAGGTCGAGCGCGCCCCGGTGCTGCCTGCCGCGCCGGAGCGGCCGGCGCCGGTCGCCGCGTCCGCGAGCCGGGTCGCCGACAGTTCGCTCGTCATCAGCGTCGTCGGCAAGGTCCGCACTCCCGGGCTCGTCACGGTGCCCGCTGGTGCACGGGTCGCGGACGCGCTCCGGGCGGCAGGCGGCGCCGTCGAGGGCACTGACGTCACGGCGCTCAACCTCGCCCGGAAGCTTGCCGACGGCGAGCAGATCTACGTCGGCGTCCAGCCCCCGCCCGGCGTCCAGCAACCCGCGACGAGTAGTGGCGCGTCCGCGCAAGTCGACCTCAACACGGCCACGGCCGAGCAGCTGGACGCGCTGCCGGGCGTCGGCGAGGTCACCGCGCAGCGGATCATCGACTGGCGCACCGAGCACGGCGGGTTCCGTTCCGTCGACCAGTTGCGCGAGGTCGAGGGCATCGGTGAGACACGGCTTTCCCGGCTGCGCGACCAGGTCAGCGTCTCATGATCACCGGAACCGAACCGCTGGTGAGGCACGATTTCCGCCTGGTGCCCGCGGCGTCGGTGCTCTGGCTCGGCGCGTTGCTCGGGTTGCTGTGGTCGTGGTGGGTGGCACTCGCCTTCGGAGTGGCGGGGGTGCTGGTGGCCGTGGTGCTGCTCGTCCGGTTGCGCCCGTCCCGGTCGCGTTGGTGGTCGGGGGCGTTGGCGCTGCTCGTGGCCGGCCTGGTGCTGGCGGGCCCGCTCGGCTTCCGGCTCAGCCGAGCGGAGCACGATCCGCTGCTGGATCTGGCGGGCCGGGGCGCCGGGGCAACGTTGCGGGTGCTCGTCACCGACCGACCGAGACCCGTGCGCTCCGCGGGGTACGCCGACCAGCAGGCCGGTCCGCGCTCGGTGGTCGTCACGGCCGAGGTCCTGCACGCCGAATCCCACGGTCAGGCGGTGCCCTCGGCAGGCAGGGTCGTGCTGCTCGCGCCCTTCGGCACTTGGAGCGGGGCCCTCCCGGGCCAGGAGGTCACGGCGAGCGGCGAGCTGGCCCCGCCACGAGACGCCGATCTGACCGTGGCCGCGGTCTACGTCCGCGGGCCGCCCGTCGCCGCGACCGGAGCCCCGTGGTGGCAGCGTGGCGCCGAATCGATGCGGGACGCGCTGCGGCAGGCATGCGTGGCGGTCCTGCCCGAGGAGCAGGCCGGGCTGGTGCCGGGTCTGGTCGTGGGCGACACGAGCGGACTGTCCGAACGGCTCGACCGCGAGTTCACCGACGCCGGGCTCACGCACCTGATGGCGGTCAGCGGTTCGAACGTGGCGATCGTGTGCGGCGCCGTGCTGTTGCTGTTGCGGCTCCTGCGGGCCGGGCCACGGTTGTCGGCGGGGCTGGCCGGAGTGGCGCTGACCGGGTTCGTGGTCCTGTCGGGGGGCGAGCCCAGCGTCCTGCGGGCCGGGGTGATGGGCGGGATCGCCCTGCTGGCCCTGGCACTGGGACGGCAACGATCGGTCGTTCCGGCGCTCGCGGCGGCGGTGTGCGTGCTCGTGGCGTGGGATCCGGCGATGGCCGTCAGCTTCGGCTTCGTACTCTCGGTGATCGCGACGGCGGGGCTCGTGTTGCTGGCGCCGCGCTGGGCGGAAGTGCTCCAGCGCCGAGGGATGCCACCCGGATTCGCCGAGGGTCTCGCCGTCCCCGCGGCGGCGTTCGTGGTGACTGCCCCCGTGGTAGCGGGGATGGCCGGACAGCTCAGCGTGGTCAGTGTCGCCGCGAACATCCTCGTCGCGCCGGTCGTCGCTCCGGCCACGGTGTTCGGGGTGTTCGCCACGGTGGTGGCGGCTATCTGGCCCGCGGGCGGGGAACTGGCCGTGCGGCTGGCCGGGCCGGAGGCGGGGTGGCTCATCGTCGTCGCGCGGCGAGCGTCGGAGGTGCCGGGTGCGGTGCTGGCCTGGCCGGCCGGGTGGTGGGGCGGGTTGCTCGCCCTGGTGGTCGCGGTGGCCGTGGTGCTGGCCCTGCGCCGAAGACGGCTGCGAGTGCTGCTGGCGCTGGTCCTGGCCGGGCTCCTGCTGGTGGTCGTGCCGGGCAAGGTCGTCACCCCGGGCTGGCCGCCGCCGGGCTGGGCGGTGGTGGCCTGCGACGTCGGGCAGGGCGACAGTCTCGTCCTGTCCACCGGTGAGGCGGGGCGGGCGGTCGTGGTGGACACGGGGCCCGAGCCGGGGCCGGTGGACCGGTGCCTGGACCGGCTGGGCGTGGAACGGGTGCCCCTGGTGGTGCTGAGCCACCTGCACGCCGACCACATCGGCGGACTGGACTCGGTGTTCGAGGGGCGCTCCGTCGGCGGGATCGCCGTCGGGCCGGGGCGGCAGCCGGACTGGGCCTGGCGGCAGGCGGTCCAGGTCGCGGCGCGCCACGGGGTGCCCTTGCTGGAACTGGAGCTGGGACGGCGACTGGAGTGGCCGTCACTGAACCTGGAGGTGCTGGGCCCCAGATACGTGTCGCCAGAGGAGGAGGACAACGACGACGGCACACAGATCAACAACGGTTCGGTCGTCCTGCGTGCCCGGACGACGGCGGGAACGGTGCTGCTGACCGGTGACGTCGAGCTGGCGGCACAGGCCGACCTGCTCGCCGCGGGAGCCGATCTGCACGCGGAGATCCTCAAGGTGCCGCACCACGGCAGCAGGTTCTCGCTCCCGCAGTTCCTGGCCGCGGTGTCCGCGCGGCTGGCGCTGGTCAGCGTCGGTCCGGGCAACCGGTACGGCCACCCGAACCGCACGACACTCGACACCCTGACCGCGGACGGCGCGCTCATCACCCGCACGGACACCGACGGCGACACCGCGGTGATCCCCGACCAGGCCGGCCCCGCAGTGGTGCGCCGGGGAAAGTGAGGCAGGAGATGCTCAGAGACCGAGAGCTTCGTGCACGGCCGCCGCCGACGGTGCGACCGTCGCCTTCGGACCGACGTGGTTCTCGATCGCGTCCAGGGTCTTGAGGCCGTCACCGGTGATCAGCAGGACGGTCTCGGCGTCCGGGTCGATCTTGCCGGCTTCGATGAGCTTCTTCGCCGTCGCCACGGTGACACCACCGGCGGTCTCGGTGAAGATGCCCTCGGTGCGGGCGAGCAGGCGGATGCCCTCGACGACCTCTTCGTCGGTGACGTCCTCGATCGCACCGCCGGTGCGGCGGACGGTGTCGAGCACGTACGGGCCGTCGGCCGGATTGCCGATCGCCAGCGAGCGCGCGATGGTGTCCGGTTTGACCGGCTGGACGACATCGTGGCCGTTGCGGAACGCGGTGGAGACCGGCGAGCAGCCCGCGGCCTGGGCGCCGAACACCTTGTACGGGGTGTCCTCGACCAAGCCGAGCTTGGCGAACTCGCGGAAGCCCTTGTCCACCTTGGTCAGCTGGGAGCCCGACGCGATCGGCACGACGATCTGCTCCGGGATCCGCCAGCCGAGCTGCTCGGCGACCTCGAAGGCGAGCGTCTTCGAGCCCTCCGAGTAGTACGGGCGGACGTTGACGTTGACGAACGCCCAGCTCTCGTGCTCGGCTGCCAGCTGGGTGGCCAGGCGGTTGACGTCGTCGTAGTTGCCGTCGACGGCGATCAGGTTGCCGTCGTAGACCGCGGTGGTCAGGATCTTGGCGCGCTCAAGCGAGGACGGGATCAGCACCACGGACTGCCAGCCGGCCCGGGCCGCGGCCGAGGCGACGGCATTGGCCAGGTTGCCGGTGGACGGGCAGGCGAGGGTGTCGAAACCGAACTCGCGGGCCGCGGCCAGTGCGACGGCGACGACGCGGTCCTTGAAGGAGTGCGTGGGGTTGCCGGTGTCGTCCTTGACCCACAGGCTCTTGACGCCGAGAGCTTTGGCGAGCCGGTCGGCCTTCACCAGCCGGGTACAGCCCGGCTCGGTGTTGGGGATCTCCTCGACGTTCGAGGGCACCGGGAGGAGCTTCTTGTAGCGCCAGATGTTGCGCGGGCCGGACTCGATGTCCTCGCGGCGCACGCGTCCGAAGTCGTAGGCGACCTCGAGCGGCGAGAAGTCCTCGGCGGAGACGAACTCCGGGGCCAGCGGCTGGCGGTGACCCTCTTCCTTGGAGACCAGCTCGACAGCCGGACCGAGGTCGACGGTGCGGCCGGTGGCGGTCGAATCGAGGGCTGCAGTCATCGCGAGGTTCCTTTCCTCATCTGTCCCGCTGGCGCGGGCCGGAATTGGCACCGTGGTCGTCAGCTACCTCGCGGAATCGAGATGACAGGCTGACGCCGGTTGCCGGGGCTTCGTCGGGCCGTTCCCTCTGCCCCTCTGGATGAGCGGTGTTCAGTTGTCGGGGATACCGCGCTGCGGCAACGCCCGGTCAACAACATACGGCACCGGGCTCGGGCCACGCCATGCCCCTCCGGGTTTCATCACGGTCCGGAACTGTCGGTCGCGCGTGGCAGTATCTGGTTCGTGACCGCGCCGGCAACCACCACCGCTCCTCTCCAGCTCGTGCTCGGCGAAGAGGAACTGCTCGTCGAGCGTGCCGTCCGGGCTGCGCTCGACCAGGCCAGGAAGGAGGATCCGGCCGCTGAGCTGACGAAGGTCAGGGTGTCGGATCTCACCCCGCCCGCGCTGGCGGAGCTGGTCAGCCCGTCGCTGTTCAGCGAGGGCAGGGTGATCGTCCTGGACGCGGCGCAGGACATCGGCCAGGACCTGTCCGACGCGGTCCTGGCCTACGCGAAGATGCCTGCCGACGGGGTCGTTCTGGTCGTCGTGCACACCGGTGGCGGGCGCAGCAAGGCGGCCAAGGCGCTGCCGGCGGCGTTGCGCAAGGCCGGAGCCCAGGTCACCGAGTGCCCGAAGATCACCAGACCCGCCGACCGGGAATCGTTCGTCCGCAACGAGGTCCGCCAGGCCGGGGGCAAGATCGACCCGGCGGGTGTCGCCGCGTTGATCGACGCGGTCGGGTCCGACCTGCGGGAACTGGCCGCGGCCGCGTCGCAGCTGGTGGCCGACTCGGGCGGCCGAGTCGACGAGGAGGCGGTGCGGCGCTACCACCGCGGCCGCGCGGACGTGACCGGCTTCGCAGTGGCGGAAAAGGCGGTCGGGGGAGAACGCGGGGCGGCGCTGGAGGCGATGCGGTGGGCGCTCCAGATCGGCGTGGCGCACGTCCTGATCGCCGACGCGCTGGCCGACGCCGTGCGGACCATCGCCCGGGTGTCCGCGGCCGGCCGCGGCAACCCGAACCAGATGGCGGGTGAGCTCGGGATGCCGCCGTGGAAGATCCGCAAGGCCCAGGGACAGTCCCGGGGATGGACACAGGCGGGCCTCGCCGAGGCGATGGCGGTAGTGGCGCGCGTGAACGGTGAGGTCAAGGGCCAGGCGGCGGACCCGTCCTACGCGCTCGAACGGGCCGTCCTGGAACTGGCCGCCGCCCGCGACAAGCGCTGACCCCGCACGGGCGAACGTCCGGCGCGGGTGGAGCCGGTGCTGATGCGGTCGGCGACCCAACGCTCGTACCGCCGACGAGAGGGATGAAACCTGCCTCGGTCGCGGCGTGACGGCGCCGCCGCGCGGCGCCGGGAGACCACGTTTCGTGGTGCCTGAACAGGCAGATAGTGCACCACAGCACAAAGGGCGGGCATCCGCAGATGCCCGCCCTCGTGGAGGTCCTGCTCAGAGCTGGTTGACGCGCTTGGCCATCGCGGACTTCTTGTTCGCGGCCTGGTTCGCGTGGATGACGCCCTTGCTGGCGGCCTTGTCCAGGGCGCGAGCGGCGATCTGCTGCTGCTCGACGGCCTTGGTCTTGTCACCCGACTCGGCGGCCTCGCGGAACTTGCGGATCGCGGTCTTCACCGAGGACTTGACCGACTGGTTGCGCTGGCGCGCCTTCTCGTTGGTCTTGATGCGCTTGATCTGGGACTTGATGTTGGCCACGAGGGCGCTCCTTCAATCGATCGGTGGGTTCGCTGCCGCGCTGTACCGGCCCCGGCGTGCGGGTTTCCTCCCTGGCGGAATGCCGCGCGGCAACGACCGTCAAGGCTAGCAGGGGACTACCGTGACACTTGCACTGGCCATGACCGGGACGGAGGCACGTGGACGGCACCGCACTGGCGTTCGTTCTCGTCGCCGCTGTCGTGCACGCCGGGTGGAACCTCGCGGCCAAACGGGTCGACGCCGGCGCCCGGTTCGTCTTCCTTTACTACACGGTGTCCGCGGTGGTCTGCGCTCCCCTCGCGGTCGCCGCGTTGATCGTGTCGGGGGAGCGTCCGCACTGGACCTGGCTGGTCGCCGCATTGCTGACCGCGGTCTTCCACGTCGCCTACGGCATCGTGCTGCAGCGGGGCTACCGCGTGGGTGACCTGTCCGTCGTCTATCCGCTGGCGCGGGGGAGCGGGCCGCTGTTGTCCGTCCTCGCCGCGGTGGTCCTCCTCGGTGAACGGCCGGGGTGGCTCGGGCTCGCCGGGGCGCTCCTGGTCGTGGCCGGGGTACTGGTGATCGGGCTCGGGCCGTCGGCGGACCGGCGAGCACGCCGGGCGGGCGTGTTCTACGGGCTGCTCACCGGCGTCACCATCGCGGGGTACACGCTGTGGGACGACCATTCCGTCAACGCGCTCGCCGTCCCGCCGCTGATCTATTTCGCCACCGGCGCGGTGCTGCAGAGCCTGCTGCTCGCCCCGGCGGCCCTGCGCTCCGGTGGACAGGTGGCCACTTTGTGGCGGGCGCACTGGCGGGAGACCCTGGTCGTCGGCATGCTGTCGCCGGTGGCGTACCTGCTCGTGCTCTACGCGATGCGGCGGGCGCCGGTGAGCCTGGTCGCCCCGGCCCGTGAGGTCAGCATCGTGCTGGGCGGGATCGCCGCCTGGATCGTGCTCGGCGAGGCGAACCCGGTGCGGCGGCTGGTCGGCTCGACCGTGGTGCTGGCCGGGATCGCCGCGATTGCGGCCTCCTGACGGGGTGGGGTAGGCAGGAGGCATGGACGTGCTGAGCAGCCGTGTTCTGATCCACCCCCGTGACCTCGAGAAGACGACGGCGTTCTACCGGGACACACTCGGCCTGGCGATCTACCGCACGTTCCCCGGCGGCACCGTGTTCTTCACCGGCCACGGCTTCCTGGAGGTCGTCGGCCGTGGCGAGAAGGGCACCAGCCCGGACGTCGAACTGTGGTTCCAGGTCCGCGACCTGGCCGCGACGCTCGACGAGCTCGCCGGACGCGGCGTCGAGCCCGATCGTGAGGCCCGCCGTGAGCCGTGGGGCCTGGACGAGGCGCGCATCTCCGACCCCGACGGGACGTCCATCGTGCTGGTCGAGATCCCGCCGGACCATCCACTCAGGACGGACATTCGGCCGTAGTGACCGGCCGTCGGCGGGTTTGTGGCGGCGGTGGGCTGACCACCGTGTGGGCGGCCGGGACGACGCCTTCGGTGGCGATGGTCCCGGCTGGGCGGCGGCGCGGTGCATCCCGCGCCGCGGGTGACGGGGCTCGTGCTCGCGCCGTGGAACTCGCGTGGATGCAGTGTTCCCGGGGTCGCGGGCCTGCGCGGAAACCCGCGGCAACGAGCGTGGACCTCGCGGACGTGAACTCGGACTCGTGCGCGGGAGCGCAGGACTCGCGCGCCGGAAGGGGGGACTCGTCGACGGGAGCGTGGGACTCGCGGGCGGGTCAGGGGCGGTGGGCGCGCAGTTGCGCGGCCAGCGGCGCCGTCACACCGGGGGGCTGCCACACCCACGTCTGGAGGTCCGTGAAGCCCGCGTCCGTCAGTTCGTCCGCCAGTACGTGCCGCGGCACGGGGAGCCATTTCTCGTGGGCGGAGAGCACCAGGCGGCCGCCCGGGCGCAGGACCCGCAGCAGTTCGGCGAAACCCGCGGCGCGGTCGTCCCACAGTTGGACGTTGTTGACGCTCAGCGCGATGTCCACGGAGGCCGGGTCCAGGTTCGTCCGTTCCGCCGTCCCGCGCGTCAACCGCACCCGCCCGGCCGAAATCTCCTCGGCGCACCGGGTCTGCGCCAGTGCCAGCATCTCCGGTGACGGGTCCACCCCCACCGCCAGCGTCGCCCGCTGCCCGGCGAGCCGCAGGCCCACCCCCGGACCGGGTCCGAGGACCAGCACCGTCTCGTCCGGGGTGAGCCTCGCCACGTTCACCACATGCCGTTCCGTCGCGCCGTTGCTCTGGGCCATCACCGCGCCCCCGATGCGTCCCAGCAGGCCGCGGGGGTGACCGAAGGCCCGGTCGAAGATCTGTCCGATCGTTGTGCTCATACCTCCAGGTCAGCACTCGGCCCTGCTCACCGGCATCGGGGATGACCCGGAAATCGGGCATGGGAACATGGAGTCGTACCCCACGACGAGCCGAGGACCCGAGTGAGCACGTTCGCCGACCAGACCTTCACGCCGCCGGAGCAGATCCGGAACTTCTGCATCATCGCGCACATCGACCACGGCAAGTCCACCCTGGCCGACCGGATGCTGCAGCTCACCGGCGTGGTCGAGGCGCGGGCCATGCGCGCCCAGTACCTCGACCGGATGGACATCGAGCGCGAACGCGGCATCACGATCAAGGCCCAGAACGTGCGGTTGCCGTGGCAGGTCGACGGCCGCGACCACGTCCTGCACCTCATCGACACCCCCGGCCACGTCGACTTCACCTACGAGGTCTCCCGTGCGCTGGAAGCGTGCGAGGGCGCGATCCTGCTGGTCGACGCCGCCCAGGGCATCGAGGCCCAGACCCTGGCCAACCTGTACCTGGCGCTGGAGAAGGACCTGCACATCATCCCGGTCCTGAACAAGATCGACCTGCCCGCCGCCGATCCGGACAAGTACGCCGCCGAGCTGTCGCACATCATCGGCTGCGACCCGTCCGAGGTGCTGCGCGTCTCGGCGAAGACCGGGATGGGTGTGACCGATCTGCTCGACGAGGTCGTCCGCCAGGTGCCGTCGCCCGTCGGGGACGCCGACGGCCCGGCCCGCGCCATGATCTTCGACTCGGTGTACGACACCTACCGCGGCGTCGTCACCTACATCCGCGTGGTGGACGGCAAGATCACCCCGCGTGAGCGGATCCGCATGATGTCCACCGGTGCCACGCACGAGCTGCTCGAGGTCGGCATCATCTCTCCCGAGCCGAAACCCAGCGCCGGCCTCGGGGTCGGCGAGGTGGGGTACCTGATCACCGGTGTGAAGGACGTCCGCCAGTCGAGGGTCGGTGACACCGTCACCTCCGAACGCAAGGGCGCCGCCGAACCGCTGGCCGGTTACCGCGATCCGAAGCCGATGGTGTTCTCCGGGCTCTACCCGGTGGACGGCTCGGACTACCCGGAGCTGCGCGAGGCGCTGGAGAAGCTGCAGCTCAACGACGCCGCGTTGACCTTCGAGCCGGAGACCTCGGTCGCGCTGGGCTTCGGGTTCCGCTGCGGGTTCCTCGGCCTGCTGCACCTGGAGATCACCCGCGACCGGCTGGAGCGCGAGTTCGGCCTCGACCTGATCGCGACGGCCCCGAACGTGGAGTACCGCGTCGTCCAGGACGACGGTGTCGAGGTGATGGTCACCAACCCGTCCGACTGGCCGGGCAACGTGAAGATCGCCGAGGTGCACGAGCCGCTGTCGAAGGTCACCGTGATCGCCCCGTCCGAGTTCATCGGCGCGATCATGGAGCTGTGCCAGGGCAAGCGCGGCACCCTGCTCGGCATGGACTACCTGTCCGAGGAACGCGTCGAGCTGCGTTACCACCTGCCGCTGGCCGAGATCATCTTCGACTTCTTCGACTCGCTGAAGTCCCGCACCCGCGGCTACGCCTCGCTCGACTACGAGGAGGCGGGCACCCAGGTGTCGGACCTGGTGAAGGTCGACATCCTGCTGCAGGGCGAGCCGGTCGACGCGTTCTCCGCGATCGTGCACAAGGACGCCGCCTACGCCTACGGCAACCGGATGGCGAACCGGCTGCGGGAGCTGATCCCGCGCCAGCAGTTCGAGGTGCCGATCCAGGCTGCGGTCGGTTCGCGGATCATCGCGCGCGAGACGATCCGCGCGATGCGCAAGGACGTGTTGTCCAAGTGCTACGGCGGTGACATCTCGCGGAAGCGCAAGCTGCTGGAGAAGCAGAAGGAGGGCAAGAAGCGGATGAAGAACATCGGCCGGGTCGAGGTTCCGCAGGAGGCCTTCGTCGCGGCGCTGTCCACCGACGAGCCCTCCGGTGACAAGGGCAAGAAGAAGTAGCGGAAGGCCCGCGATCCCGGAGCCGGGATCGCGGGCCTTCGTGGTTTCCGGGTCAGGAAACGCCCAGCAGCACAGCGAGTGCCTCGACGAGAGACGACGACACGCCGGCGACGGTCGCGTCCAGGTACTCGGCGATCGGGGTCAGTTCGGCCGCGGAGGCCTGGCCGCCGACCAGCGCCAGCATCGGCGCGGTGAGCAGCCCCAGTGCGATGCCGCGTTGCGTCCAGCGGCGGGTCTTGCTCTCGGTCTTCGGGGCGGTCACAGCCTGGTTCTCGCTCATGGTGTCCCTTCGGCTCGTCGGCAGAAATGCGAAGCGCGTTCGCATGAGCAGCAGCGTGGACTAGGCCGATCGGCGCAACAAGGTGCTTAACGGGCACTTGACGACATGGCAACCGGATGTCGCGCCGGTGGGTGAGTCTCCGTTAACAACGCGGCCACGCCGGGGACACAATGTCGATCATGCAGGTCCGGAGATCCGGCTCGCCTCGACGAACACCGCGCATCGCCGTTCCTCGGCCATCACGCGGTCGTAGGTGTCCCAGTCGTCGTGGGTGCCACCCGCCGCGGTGAAAATGTCACGCAGCAACCCGGGCAGCCCGGCCGGGTCGAAGCCCGGATCGGGGTCGTCGGGTCCGATCAGGCGGGCCGGGCCCTGTATCGCCGCCCAGTTCCAGCCGCGCCGGAACACGACCGTCGCATTGCCGCGCTCGCGCAGCAGGCCGAGCTTGCGCGCCCCGCCGACCGCCACGAACGCGACCGAGGGCCTGCCGGACACCGGGTCGTCGAGCAGGCCCGCGTTGACCACCGAGGCTTGCACCGTGCCGTCCGTCCGCGCGATCGCCACCGTCGCCAAGCCGGTTTCCCCGGCGGCGAGCGCGCGGACGGCGTCGAGTTTCGTCGTCATACCGCCAAGTTAGACCCGCGCGCGACGGCGGAACAGTGCTCCGGCGACCGGGACCGCGACCACGAGGATCGCGCCCCACCACAGCACCGCGAGCCAGGCCGCGTTGCCCACGGGCCCGTCCAGCAGGAGCGCGCGGACACTGTCGACGACCGGTGTCACCGGCTGGTATTCCACGACGGCACGCAAACCGGCGGGCATCGTGCTGGGCGGCACGAACGCACTGCTGAGGTAGGGCACGAACACCAGCACCATGCCGAGCCCGCCCGCCCCTTCGACACTGCGCGCGAGGAGTCCGAGAATCGCCGCGACCCACGAGATCGCCAGCGTGAACAGCAGCAGGATCCCCAGCGCCGCCAGCCAGCCGCCCAGGCCGGCGCCGGGCGAGAAGCCGATCAGCAGTCCGACGCCGATCATCACGGCGAGCGAGAGCGCGTTGCGGACGACGGAGCCGACGACGTGCCCGGTGAGGACGGCGGTGGAAGACACCGGCATCGAGCGGAACCGCTCCACGACACCGCGGGTGAGGTCGTCGGTGACGCCGACGGTCGTGGCGGTCGAGTTGAACGTCACGCTGATCGCGATGATCCCGGCGATCACGTAGTCGATGTAGGCGGTGCCGCCGGTGTCGATCGCGCCGCCGAACACGTAGCGGAACAACAGCATCAGGGCGACCGGCAGGAAGATCGCCGTCATCGCCTGGTCCGGGTTGCGCAGGATGTGCCGGATGGACCGTCCGGTGAGGACGGACGAGTTGTGCGCCGTCCACTGCAGGGTGCTCATCGGGTGGCTCCGATCGCGGGCTCGCCGGTCAGGGACAGGAACACGTCGTCGAGGGTCGGGCGGGTCAGGGCGAGGTCGGCGACCTGCGCGCCGGCCTGCTCCAGCCGGTTCAGGATCTCGCGGACGTCGTGCGCGCCGTCGACCGGAACGCTCAACGTGTGGCCCTCACCGAAATGGGCCGGGCCGAGCACGAGACGGGCCAGCTCGAATGCCCCGGCGGTGGCGAAGGTGAGGTCGAGGCGCTCGCTGCCGACGCGCTGTTTGAGCGACTCCGGCGTGCCTTCGGCCACGACCCGCCCGTTGTCGATCAGGGCGACCCGGTCGGCGAGTTCGTCCGCCTCTTCCAGGTACTGCGTGGTGAGCAGGACGGTGACCCCGCCGGCCAGCAGGTCGCGCACGGTGTCCCACACCCCGGCGCGGCTGCGCGGGTCCAGCCCGGTGGTGGGTTCGTCGAGGAAGAGCACCGGCGGTGCGGTGATCAGGCTGATCGCCAGGTCGAGGCGCCGTTCCATACCGCCGGAGTAGGTCTTCACCGGTCGTCCGCCCGCTTCGGTCAGGTCGAACCGGTCGAGCAGCTCGTCGGCACGGCGGCGCGCGGCCGCGGTGCCCAGGCGGAACAGGCGGCCCATCATGACCAGGTTCTCGTGACCGGTCAGGATGCGGTCGACCGCGGTCTGCTGTCCGGTCACGCCGATGATCCGCCGCACCTCCCGTGCCTGCCGCACCACGTCGAACCCGCCGACCCGCGCGGTGCCGCTGTCCGGGGCGAGCAGTGTGGTGAGGATCTTGACGGTCGTGCTCTTGCCCGCGCCGTTCGGTCCCAGCAGTGCGACGACGCTGCCCCGCTCGACGGTGAGGTCGACACCGCCGAGCACCTCTCTGTCCCCGAATGCCTTGCACAGGCCGCTGACCTCGATCATCACACTCTCCCTGCGACTGTGTATCTCGTAGACTATTTTGTGTAAGTGATACACAGTTCTAGGATGGCCGTCAAGGACGAAAGGACGGCGATGACGGCGGAACGCACGCGGACCCTCGAACTGCTGTGGGGTGGCGGCGAGCGGCCCACCCGCGGGCCGAAGCCCGCGCTGAGCGTGGACAAGATCGTCCGCGCGGCGATCGACCTCGCCGACGCCGAGGGCATCGGCGCGGTGTCCATGCAGCGGGTGGCGGCGGCCGTGGGCAAGACCACGATGTCGCTGTACCGGTACGTGTCGGGCAAGGATCAGCTGATCGAGCTGATGGTCGACTACGGGGCCGAGGAAGCGCCGCCGGAGCCCGCGGGCGAGGACTGGCGCGCCGAGGTCGCGGCGTGGGTGCGCGCGGTGTGGCAGTTCCACCTGCGGCACCCGTGGATGTTGCGGGTCCGGATCAGCGGCCCGCCCTCCGGGCCCCGGCAGCTGGCCTGGATGGAGGCGGGGATGCGGGCGATCTCGGGGCTCGGCCTGACCGGTGCCGAGATGATCTGGGCGATGACCTTCCTGGACGGCGCGGTGCGCGAGCTCGCGCGGATCTCGCTGGACATGGCGGAGGCGCAGCGCGAGGCCGGCATCACCGGGCTCGAAGCGGATGCGGACTTCGCCGATGCGATGCGGCGGTTCCTGGATCCGGAGCGGTTCCCGATGCTGGCCGCCACGGTCGCCGAGGGCACGTTCGATCCGGACGCGGAGGACGCCGGGATCCTGCCGGACCTGGAGTTCGGTGTGGAGCGGCTGCTGGACGGTCTCGAGGCGTACGCGCGCGACCGGAAACCCTAGGGTGGGGGCATGTTCGAAGAGCTGCCTGTCCCCGTCCTCGTGGCGCCGATGGCCGGTGGGCCGACGACGCCGGAACTCGTCGCCGCCGTCGCCGGGGCCGGAGGATCGGGATTCCTCGCCGCCGGGTACCTGACCGCCGACGCGCTCGCGAAGCTGATCGCGCGGACGCGGGAGCTGATGGACCGGCCGTTCGGGGTGAACCTGTTCGTGCCGGGGCCGGAGTCCGGTGTGGACCTTTCGCCGTACGTGCGGCGGATCGAGGAGGAGGCCCGGCACTACGAGGTCCAGCCGGGCGACCCGCGCTGGGAGGACGACGCCTACCCGGCGAAGGTCGACCTCGTGGTGGAGCAGGGGATCCCGTTCGTGTCGTTCACCTTCGGCCTGCCGTCCGCGTCGGACGTCCGGCGGCTGCACGAGGCCGGGTCGAAGGTGATCGTGACGGTGACGACGCCCGAAGAAGCGGTGCAGGCGGCCGAGGTCGGGGCGGATGCCCTGTGCGTACAGGGTTCCGAAGCCGGTGGGCACCGCGGGTTGTTCGCCGACGATCCGGCGCATCCAGCCGGGGGAGAGGTCTACGGCCTGCTGGCGTTGGTGCGACTGATCGGGTCCGCGGTGGACCTGCCGCTGATCGCCGCGGGCGGTCTCGTGCACGGCGCCGACGTCGCGGCGGTGTTGGCCGCCGGTGCCGACGCGGCCCAGCTGGGCACGGCGTTCCTGCGCGCGGACGAAGCCGGCACCCAGCCCGCGCACCGCACGGCGCTGGCCGAGGGTGGACGCGTCACCGCCGTCACGCGCGCTTTCAGCGGCCGCCCGGCGCGCGCGCTGGTGAACCGGTTCCTGACCGAGCACTCGCCCTACGCGCCCTCGGCCTACCCGCAGGTACACCACCTGACGAAGCCGGTGCGCGCCGCCGCGCACCGGGCCGGCGACCCGGAGGGGGTCAACCTCTGGGGCGGGCAGACCTACTCGATCGCGCCGGAGGGCCCGGCGTCCGAGATCGTGGCGCGCCTGGCGCGGGAGGCGAGGGCGGCACAGGAACGCCTGACCCGGCGGCTGGGGTAGCCATGGGGTCCGCTAACATGGGCGGACACCGGGCGATTAGCTCAGGGGGAGAGCGCTTCGTTCACACCGAAGAGGTCACTGGTTCGATCCCAGTATCGCCCACTCGCTATTTTAGCTGTTCAGACGGCCTGTCGACGACCATCGTCGGCGGGCCGTCGGCATTTGCGGGGAGCAGATGGGGAGCAGGGTGTGCTGACCACTTTCGCGAAACCGAAGAGGTCACGCCGCGTCCGCCCCCTGACCTGCGTGTTCGTCCCAGGTCCATCCGCCGTCCAGCTCCCACCGTCGCTGCAGTGCAGCCAGCATCGACTCGACCATGACGTCAGTCACGTGGGAGTAGAGGTCGTCGGTGTCCTTGCGCTTGTGTCCCAGGCGCACCAGCCGAAGGATTCGCGGGACGCCGTCTTCAATCAACCAGGTCTCATGTGTGTGGCGTAGGTCATGGAAGTGCATCCCCTGATTGGGTGGCGCCCAGCCACGGCTCCTGTCGCCGGCTAGGGCGGGTAGCCAGACGCGTCGACGGAAGTTGGACCGGCGGTGGAGTCCCCCGTTGGTTCCGGTGAACACGAACCGTGCGTCGGGGTTGCGTTCCCGGTGGTCCCTCAGCAGGTCGGCCAGGAACGGCGACAGGTGGATGGTGCGGACGCTTGCGGGGGTCTTCGGCGGTCCGAGTTCCAGCCGTCCGCGGACCTCGTGCAGAGCGCCGAACTTGGGGTCAATCTCGATGCGTGGGTCTTCGTCGAGGTAGGTGCGGATCCATTGCAGCCCGGCCAGCTCACCCCAGCGCATGCCGGTGTACGCGTCGGTGATGGTCATGAGCCCCTCGTCCGGCTTCATCCGGCCGCGAGTGCGTCGACTTCGTCACTGCTGGCATGGGGCCGTTCGGGACGCTCGTCGAAGCTGATGCGGAGTTTCCGGCACGGGTTCGCACCGATCAGTCCCTCGTCCACGGCTTCGCCCAGGATCATCGAGAACAACACGAGAATGTCCCGGACGGTTTTGTCGGCCAGGTTGGGGCGCAGTTTCTTGTTTACCCACCCTTTCACCTCGATTCGCGCAATGTCGCCGAGGGCCGTTCCTGACCAGCGGGGCAGGATGTGGTTGCGGATGTGCGAGTCATAAGTCGCTAGCGTCACGTCTGCGGCGTGGTGGGCGTCGGACCATGCGCGGATCCACTCGTCGATCGTGGTCTGCGCCAGCCGGGGGTCGGTGAACCGGCGTCGTCGCTGGTCGGACTCCACGTCGGCTGCGCGGTCCTCCGCTTCGTCCTGGGTGGCGAAGCCACTCTCGGTGAAGATCGTCCCGTCGTCGAGTCGATAGCGGACGCGGAAACCGCCTCGACGTTTTTCTACCCAGGCCATTGTCGGTTCTCTTTCCGGTAGGAGTGGATATGGCCGTGCCGGAAATTCGGCACGGCCGTATCCACGCTCCGTTTGCGGAGAAAATCAACCCAAATGTGGTCAGTGGGCGAAAGAATGTGTGCTTCAGCCAGGCCGACTGCGGCGGCGGCTTCGAGGCCGTGGAGATGCCCCGGTCCCCGGAGCCCGGCGCTGGGCGTGTGTCGCCGGGAGGGCCGCGTCGGAAACGATCTGCTCCAGGTTGGCGCGGGAGAACCGCAGGTGTTTTCCGAGGAAGGTGCACGGCACCTGCCGGCGAGCTGCGCGGCGGCGTAGCCATGACTCCCGAACTTGTAGCAACTCAGCCGCCTGCGCCGGGGTGAACAACACGGGGGCCGGATCAGGCGCCAGTTGGTCCGTGAGCGGCCTAACGCCGTCGTCTGTGCCCTGGGCGTCGGAATGGGCACGCTCGGCGGTCACTGACGAAGCAAGAGATGTGACAGTGTCGGCCACCCTCCGACTTGAGGTGGCGCTCGGCTCGTCGTCGGTGGTCATGGAAGTACTCCCATTCGTGACGCAGCGCGGGTGGTTCACGCGGCGTTTGGTTGGCCGACCGGAGCGCCGGAGCGGCATGACCAGGGGGAGCAGCTCCCTCCTCGTCGAGCGTCGCAGGCGTTGGAATCAGCTGCGGGTGTCGCGCTGGTGTGTCGAGGTCAACTTCGTCGAGCGGCTTGCAGGAGCGGTGCAGAAAGTATTGACCACGGAGCAGCTGTCCGTGTTTCGAGGCGTGCGGGTAGCCGTGACGGATCGCGCGGTCGAACTCGACGGCCTGTTCCCACCCGTCCGGGTCGTGGTCCCTGATCCAGCGCCAGCCCGCGTTGCCGTGAAACGGGCAACCGATGCATGCGGACTTCACCGTCGCTCCGAAGCCTCGCTCCCGGAGGTACTCGACGCACCGTGCGCGGTCGAACCCAAGGTCAAGGAGGGGGAAGATGTTGTGGATGAACCGCACACCGGAGTCTCGCGCGCGCCCGATCTCGTCGGTGCTGATCCCGATGGCCTGCTCGGCGAACACGCCGCTCGGAACTCGGCGTGGATGCGGGTATCCGAGCAACTCGCGCGCTGCCTTCTTTAGCGGGGTGATCTTGTATTCGCTGGTGCATTGACGCCGAGCGAGTCCTCGGGAACCGTCCGGGTTGAGGGTGTGCAAGGGCATCGAGACGAAGCGGTGCATCGGGTCGAGCGCATCGGTCCGGATGTTGCCGGCGGAGACCCGCTGCACCGGGATGCCCGCGCGTTCGGCGTGTACTCGAAGCCTCTCGAGATTGGCATAGACCGCCCGCGGTTCCCAGCCTGTGTCGGCGAACAGGGCGACATCGAACCTGGGAATTATGCCTTCGCAGGCCAGAAGGAGCACCGTCGTGCTCTGAACCCCGGCACCGAGGGACAGCAGGCGCAAGGCGGGCTTCGTGCTGGCAGTTCGCTGGACAGCAGTCATGCCGCGCGGTCCGCGGTTCGGGAGCTGTCATGGTGCGGAGGAAGGGGACTCACGTGCGCTGCCGTGATGGCGGCCGTTCGATGCTGAGCTGTGCGGAACACGACCACGTCCTCGTGGGCGATGAGGTGCAGGGGGAGTCCGGCTTCGCGCTGTTTGCGGATGAAGTCGCGTTGGAAGAAACTGCCGCGGGCGACCAGGTCGGTCTCCGCTGCGCGGGCGAGTAGTGCGACGTTGCGTTCGGTGGGGGTGAGTCCGGCTGCGCGGCCGCAGGCGAGGATCTGGGCGGGCAGGTCGATGAGTTCGGCGTGCTCGCGCCAGGGGCGGATGGTGATGACGACGTGGCCGCCGGGCCGGAGGAAGGTGCGCAGGCCGGCGAGGATCCGGGTGAACCCGGCGAGCAGCCGGTGGTGCCCGATGTTGGCGAGGTTGCCACGGTCGAGGGCGCTGCCGTAGCGGTGCCAGTACTTCTGGATGCCTTCGCTGGGTGCGACGGCCACGCGCCCGTGGGTCGACGGCCCGTAGGGCGGGGAGGTCACGACGAGCGCGGCCTGGCCGACGTACTCCTGCGGCAGCAGCGTCAGCAGCTGGCGGGCGTCGCCCTGGATGACGTGCGCGTCGTGGTCGATGCCCTGTTCGCGGGCCAGCTCGAGATTCGATCGGCTGACTGCGACCCAGTGGGGTTCGTACTCCACTCCGACCGCGCGGCGGCCGAGGTGCACGGCTTCGACGAGCGTGGTGCCGATGCCGCACATCGGGTCGAGCACCAGCTCGCCCGGACGGGTGTAGTGCTCGATGGCGTGGCGGGCGATGTCGGGCAGCATCTTGGCCGGATGTGCGGTCGACTCGGGCGTGTACTTGCCCTTGCGTTGGGTTGCGGGCGACACCTGCGCGGTGGTCCACACCGAGAGGTCGCGTGAATCCGGTTGGGCACCCGTCTGGTGGTCGAGCGCGTCGATGAGTGCGCGGGAGATGGGCTGCGTCGGCTCGTCGGCAGGGCCGGGCGAGGACGGAGCGCGGCGGTCGTCTGTCATGGGGTGCCTTCCTGACGATGACGGGTGAAGTCGGGGCTCGGCGCAGGTGCGTCAGGTGCCGTCGACCTGTGACTGGTGGTCGTGTGCGACAACCCGCGAGTTCGGTCGTCCGGTGTGGACGTGCGTGGGCGATGTGCTCGCCTGGGCCTGGGCGTGTTTTCCCGTTTGGGTGGTCGTGAGGCGCGATGACTCAACTTCAGGATTCATGAGCCGATCTCCATCTGGTCGAGGTTGTTGCTGCAGGGGTGAAGGTGAGGGCGGTGGGTTTGGCGCTGGCGGTGGTACGCGATGTCCGCGAGGTGCGGGCGCCGACGAGTCCGGAGGAGCTCGTCGATTTCGAGACCGACGTGCTGGCCGGGTTCGTGCTTGCCCGTGCCTCCGCGGGTCTGGCCGACAGCACTATCCGTGGTGATGTCGGGCATCTGGATCAAGTGCGGGCGTGGCTGGGCAAGCCGTTGTGGGACATGGAGCCCACGGATGGCGACGCGTACTTCGGGCGGGTGCTGCGCGGAGTTCCCAGCGGCACTCGACTGGCGCGGGCGCAGGCGATCACGACCTACTTCTCCTACCTGGAGCTGCGGCATCAGGTGGAGATCCACGCCATGACCGGCCGGGTGGTGGCTTGCCCGCTGGATGAGATGAACCGGCCGCGCGGCGCCAAGCAGGCGAAGCTGCGGATTCCGCCCACCGCGGCCGAGACGATGACACTGTTCGCCGGCTGGTCGGCCGAGTTGGCGACCTGCCGCAAGTACGCGCCGACCGCCCGCAACTACGCCGCGGCACGGCTGATGGCCGAGGTCGGGCTGCGCGTGAACGAGGTCTGCGGGCTGGACCTGAGCGACGTCAAGTGGCACCTCGGGCGGTTCGGGAAGATCCACGTCCGCCATGGCAAGGGGTCGCGCGGTTCCGGGCCGAAGGAGCGGATGGTGCCGCTGATCAACGGTGCCGATCGGACGCTGCGCTGGTACGTCGAGGACGTGTGGGGACACTTCGACGACGACCACACCCGGCCGGGAGCACCGCTGTTTCCCTCCGAGCGGTGCAACGGCGACGGGTCGTGCTCGCGGGTCGGCGATGACGCGCTGCGGCGCGGACTCGCCGCCGCGGCGAGGGACCACCTGCCGAGCTGGCCGGGCGCACTCACCCCGCACGTGCTGCGGCACTACTGCGCCTCGCAGCTCTACCACGACGGCATGGACCTCATCGCGATCCAGGAACTGCTGGGGCATTCCTGGATCGCCACGACGATGCGCTACGTCCATGTCCACCGGACCCGGATCGAAGACGCCTGGGCTGCTGGGCAGCTGCGGGCGGCGCGACGGCTGGAAGGGCTGATCTGAGTGCGCTGGAACCTGCGTCTTGCCGCGGCCAACCGCGGCATCTGGAAGGCCTCGGAGCTGCAACGCAGCCTCGCCGAGCGTGGCTTGGTGATCTCGGCCGGGAAGATGTCCGGCTTGTGGTCGGGGCAGCCGGCCTCGATCAAGCTCGACGACCTCGACGTCATCTGCGCGGTTCTGGGCTGCGAGGTCGGCGAACTCCTGCTGCCCGAACCCGACAAGGTCGCAGCACCGGGCGAGGCGGAGAGCGCACCGGCTGCGGCGGTGCCAGGGGCCGCGCGGGTGGTCCCCCGGCGGCGGGACGGTCGCTCGCTTCCCCCGGCGTGATCGGGGTGCCTGCACATCGCGACGCGGACAGTTGCAGCACCTGCTTCGCCTGGGGCGTGCTCTGGCACGACGCGGCGTGCAGGCCATGCTCGGAGTTCGCCGCCCGCCACCCGGAGGTCTCCAACTGCGGTGCCTGCCGACGCCGGCTGCCGCTGTTGAAGGGCCATTGCCGGCCCTGCTGGGCACAGGCGCAGCTGGACCGGCCCACCGGCCCCAACACGATGCTGCTGCCGTACGTCCGGCAGGTGCGGCACCACCAGCTGTGCTTCGCTGGGATGCCGCTGCAGCGCGCCGCCAGCCCTCGCACGAAGGTACCCGAGGCCGTGGCGGTGACCAGGCCCCGGCGCGCACTGCCGCAGCCGCAGTTGCTGCTGTTGCCCGACCTGCGCCGCACCTACCGCTACGGCATGGTCGACCGGCGAGACCGGCAGCCCCCGACCAACGAGTGGCTGTGCTGGGCGCTGCACCTCGCCACCACGATGGCCGAGGCCCGAGGGTTCACCCCGCAACTGACGCGGACTCTGACCCGCAACCTCACCATGCTGCTGACGCGCTACGTCGACGGCGAACTGATCCGCTACTCCAGCTATCACCCCATGCTGACCGGTCGTGGTTCCAGCCTCGCCCAGACCACCGAGATCCTGCAGACCATGGGGATCCTGCTCGACGATCGCCAGCCCACCTTTGCCCGCTGGCTTGAGGCGAAACTCACCGACATCGCCCCGGGAATCCGTGACGAGACCCGCCGACGGGTGCAGCTGATGCACACCGGCGGGCCGCGCACCCGCGCCCGCAACCACCGGACCCTGCGCGGCTACATCGACCTGCTGCGACCGGTGCTGCTGGCGTGGTCGGAACACCACGACCACCTGCGTGAGATCACCCGCAACGAGGTCGTGGCCGCGATCGCCCCGTCGCACGGCATCCGGCGCCAGATCACGCTCGTGGCGTTGCGGTCGCTGTTCTCCTGGGCCAAACGTCAGGGCGTCGTGTTCGCCAACCCCACCAACCGCATCCGGGTCGGCCAAGTCGAACCTGGTGTCCTGCAACCGCTCACCGCCGACGAGATCACCCGCACGGTTCGCGCCGCGACCACACCCCAGGCACGTGTCTTCGTTGTCCTGGCCGCCGTGCACGCCGCCCGGCCAAGCGCGATCCGCGCCCTGCACCTGACCGACCTCGACCTGCGAAACTGGCGCATCACCATCGCGGGGAGGAACCAGCCGCTCAGCGAGCTGAGCCACCAGACGTTGCTCGCCTGGTCGGACCACCGTCGACGGAACTGGCCGAACACGGCCAACCCCCATCTCATGATCAACGCGATGACCGCGATTGGCACGGGACCTGTGAGTCACGTCTGGGCCAACACGACGCTGCGCGGCTTGCCCGCGTCCCTGGAGCGGCTGCGCATCGACAGGCAACTCGACGAGGCCCTCGTCAGCGGCGCTGACCCGCTGCACCTTTCCGAGGTGTTCGACCTCGACGCCAAGACCGCGGTCCGCTACACGGCCTCCGCCCGGCAACTCCTCGAACAGCCTCACGAGGACGCCTCGCCCAGTTCCTCACGAACCGACCGGCCCGCCCCCAGAGATCGGCGCAACCGACCCGTGGGTTCGTCCTGAAATCCCTTCGCTTCGCGTGAACCCACGGGACTCTGGGCCTGGGTGAAGACGAGGACGTCCGGGTGGATGCGGTGATGCGGGAGCGGAAGCCCGCGCACTCGCGCGCGGTGCCGCGTGCGAGTGCTGTCGTCGGCCCGGTCAGGGTGCTCGTCGGGGAGGTCGAATTGGCCGTCCCGGACGGGCGTGTGGACGGCGACGATGTGTTGGAGGTAGAGCAAGTCGGCGTTCTGTCCGGCCGCGACGATGGCTCCGGTCGGGTCGGTGAGCTGGCCGGTTGTCCAGTCACAGTGCGTGAGCACCACGAGGATGCCGCCGAGCCGGAGCCGACAGGCTGCGAACAGTGCGATGAGGTCGGCGGAGTGGTCGCCGGAGAGCCCGGGCCGCAAGCTCGAAATGATCAGATCATCACCACTGCTGTGCTTTGTCTCGTCCCCCGTCATGTCGTCGTCTGCGGGGACTGCCGAGGTGGTAGGGACCAGCTCCGGAGTCGGATCGGTGCCTCCGATCAGGTCCGCCCAAAAGGGTGCTGAATTCGACGTGCCGGTGGTCGCCGGGTGTGACACGCGTTCGATGTGAGCGGTGCGGCCGAGGCGTTCGACGGCGTGCAGGGCATCGGTGAGTTCGGCATCCGGATCGGCGTCGGGAGCGCGGTCGATGACGCCGCCAGGACCCACGGGTGTGAGCTTCGGACGCGGCCCCGGTGGCGACGGCCAGGGGAGTAGGACGACCTGCGCGCCGGGCGTGCTGAAGGCGGTGACGACCCGATTGATGAGGGCCGCGGGCCATGTCGCGTTGAGGTCGATGGCGGACGAACCGGCAGGCCACACAGTCGCGGGAGTTGGGATCGGAGCGACGCCTTGTGAACGCGAGCGGCGAGTGGTGTTCGCGGGCTTGCCGGGGCTGGGCCGAGTGGTGGTCGGGGCGGTTGGCCAGGGCCTGCGGTCGCTGATGCGGCGTCGGCCGGCGCGGGTCGGGGACGGGTGCGTCGAGTCGGATCGCTTGCGGGGTGTGCGGCGGCCGGGACGGTCGGGCGTGGTCACGGGTATCCCCTCGGAGAAGGCGAGCGCGTCCGTTTGTGCGTGGCGCTGATGACACCCCTGAACTCCGAAAGAACCGCTTGGCGGGGACACGTCTTGGGGAACCTTTATCCGCGGGCCGGCAAATAGTGAGCTCGGTGCGTAATCAAGTGGATTTACCCCGGGGCATCGAGATGCGGCGGCACCGTGGCCGTGGCGGATTCGAGCGCTGACCAAACTGGTACCGATCTAGTACCGATGGGGAAAAGGTGCAGGTAGAAGGCAATTACAGGGCGGCGCATCTGATCTTGAGGGAGTACAGGGGTCGGTCGAAGACGATCTTCGATGTGACGGGTTGAAGATCGTCGGTTTGCCGTCGGTACTTGTCCGGTGCCACTTCGGTCAGCGGTTGGTAACACCTCTTGTGGCGTCCTGGGTAGGTCGTTGTTCCGGCCCGTTTGGGAGTCACTTGATGAATTCACGTGATGCCGTTCCGCGCTCGGGTTTCGAGCGTTCTGCGATGCCGTTGGACGCCGCCCGCGCGGCGTTCGAGTGGCTGGTCACCGGGGACCATCCGGTGGCGGTCGATGGCCGGTTGTTCGCCGGGTTGCCGCGGCGGCGTGTGCCGCTCAACGAGCTGCGTGACCGGCTGCTCCGGCCTCGTTGTCCGCAGACGTTGCGGGACGCGGTGTGGGCGCACCTGGTGTTGCTGGCGCGCACCGAAGGCGGCACTTGGACGGTCGGCGCGGTGGGCGTCGCGCTGCCCGCGCTGACCTCGATCGCCGCCACCCTGTCGGCGAGGTTCGCCGGCGATCCCAGTGACATCCATGCGGCGGTGCTCGCCGGATTCGTCGCCGAGCTCGAGACGATCGACCTGCGCAGGCCGCGTATCATGCTCCGGCTTCGGTGGGCTGCCTACCGCGCCGGGCACGCGTGCGTCCGCGAGGCGCTGGACGCCCCCGTGCCATCCGGTCACGGCTTCCGTTCGACGTTGCCGCCACCGCCGTGGGGGCACCCCGATTTCGTTCTCGCCCGCGCGGTGGCCGAGGGCGCGATTACCGCGGCGGAGGCCGAGCTGATCGGCGCCACCCGCTTGGAAGGAGTGCCGCTGGCCGATGCCGCGGCGGAGCGCGACGTGTCGTATCAAGCCGCGAAGAAGGCCAGGCAACGGGCCGAGCGGCGTCTCGTCGCATACCTCCGCGAGGACCTTCGCCGTGACGCGGACACCGCCGATCGCGAGTGCGACGTCGCGGCTCGGGTGGCCGACACGGTGGCCATCACCGACGTCCAACCATCACCGCGCGTAACCACTCTGCGCGCGCGGGCGGGCAAGAAACCCAGCGCGCACGTGTCCCCACGGGGCGCGTCTTCCGGAGTTCAGGGGTGCGGGACGAGACCAGCCTCCCGTGCGAACACCACCCCTTCGCCCGAGCAGCCGCAGCGGCGGCCGGGCTCGACTCCGGGAGAGCCGCGATGCGCCTGACCCGAACCCCTCGCCTGCCGCGCACGCACCACTGGCGCCGCCGGGCGCTGCTGCTGGCCGAACTCGTCGTGCTCGCCCTGCTGACCTCTGGTGCGAGCGCCCGCGGGGACACCGTGGTGCTCGCGCTCGCGGGCAGCGTCGAGGAAGTCCTCAACAACATCCGCAACTGGCTGATGGGCATCCTCGCCGGGCTGGCGACGGTGTTCCTCACCATCGGCGGTGTCCGGCGCGTGTTCGGCGGCGGCGACCCGGGGGAGCAGGAGAAGGCGAAGGAGGCGTTCAAGGCCGCCGGCATCGGCTACGTTCTGGCCGCGCTCGCCCCGCTGGTCGTCGAGGTGCTCAAAGGCATCGTGGGGGCTTGACGCGATGCGCCCCTCGAACACGCCGGACGGTCGAGCACTCACCGCTCCGCCATCACGCCGGAAGGTGCGGTTACCCAAGCTGACTCGTGGCCGGGCGCTGGTGGGGCTGGCGGTGAGCCTCGTCGTTCTGTTCGGTGGCACGCTTGCCGTCGCTGCGCTCAACCCCGGCTCGTCGATGGCGCCGCCGGCTGCCGCGCAACCACTGCCGCTTCCGACTGTCGAGCCATGTGAGCCCGGATTGCCGCTGTGCTCGCGGCCTGCGCCGACCACAGCACCGTCGCTGCCCGAGGTGCCCCTGCCACTGCCGACGGGGGCGCCGACCTCGGTCACCTGTTTCCCCGGTTCACTGCAGGACGGGTGCCCTCCGTCGCCGACTTCGACCGCTCCGCCGTGCACGGGTGAGGGCTGCATCCCGCAGCCCGGCACCAGCACACCGCCCACGGCGCCCGGTGCCGAACAGCCCGTTCCGGACGAGGAGACCGGCGACGACTGCGGCCTCACGAACATCGGCGCCTGCATCACCGACGTGATCGACCGGTTCTTCCGCGGCATCGTCGAGAGCGCGCTCAACCCGCTGCTCGAACTGCTGTCCAAGACGCTGCTGACCACCCCGACGCCGGACTCGCTGCCGCGGGTGGGTGAGCTGTGGGACAACTCCTGGCAGATCCTGCTCGTCTCCTACGCCCTGCTGATTCTCATCGCGGGTGTCATCGTGATGGGCTACCAGACCGTCCAGACCCGGCACTCGGCCAAGGAGATCGCGCCGCGCCTCGTGGTGGGGTTCCTGGCCGGTGCGTTGAGCCTGTGGGTGGCCACCAAGGGCATCCAGATCGCCAACGCCCTCGTCGCCGCCATCATGGGCGGCGGGCTCGACGCGAGTGCCGCCGGCGTGGCTCTGCGCGACCTCGTCATGGGCTCACTCAAAGGCGGCATGTGGATCATCTTCATCGGACTCGTCCTGGCCGGTTTGCTCGTCGCGCTGCTGGTGACCTACGTCGTGCGAGTCGCGTTGACGATCATCCTCATCGTCGCCGCGCCGCTGGCGCTGATGTTCCACGCCCTGCCGCAGACCGAGGGCATCGCCTACTGGTGGTGGAAAGCCTACGGCGGCTGCCTCGCGATCCAGCTCGGCCAGAGCCTGACCCTGATCACCGCGTTGAAGGTGTTCTTCACCCCCGGCGGATTCACCGTGTTCGGGCCGACCGCCTCCGGGCTCATCAACCTGCTCGTCGCTCTCGCGCTGATGTACATCCTGCTCAAAATCCCGTTCTGGATCCTGGGCTCGATCCGCGGTGGAGGCGGCCGCAGCCTGATCGGATCGCTCGTCCGGGGCTTCCTCGCCTACAAGACGTTCGGGCTTCTGGGCGGGGGCGGCGGAAAGCCCCGGAGGCCCCGAGCTACCGGCGGTGGCAACAGCCTTGGCAGCTCGTCCACGCGCTCAGCGGAGCCGAGGACCACCGCGGGCGGGCAGTACGTGTTGCCGCTGCCGGGCCTGCGCCGGACCCGGCCCAAGCCCACACCGAAGAACACTCCGGAGCCGAAACCACCACCGCGCAATCCCGGTCGTCAACTGGCGCTGCCGCTGGGCGATGACTGGCCCGAAAACAAGCCGGTGCTCGGCCGCGACGGGCAGTACCGCCTGCCCTTCGACGTTCCGCGCGCAGCGCCACCTTCAGCGGCCACGGGAGCTGCGGGAACGAGCGGTCGACGGGCGCCTCGCGGGCGCACCGGGAAACAACTCGAGCTGCCGTTCGACCCCTACCAGGGCAACCGGCCGCTCCGGTCCGGCCAGTACCCACTGCCGCTGGACGGACTGCGCAAGGTGCCTCGGCCGGCGAGCCCGCCACCGCCTCCCGCTCGTCGCGGAACCGGCCGGCGCGTGATCCAGCCGCCGCTGCCCTTTGACCCCTACGAGGGCAACCGACCGACCCGGTCCGGTCAGTACCCGCTGCCCCTGGACGGCCTGAAACACGTGCCGCCCAAGCCCGCGCCGCCACCACCGCCCAAGCCACGTGCACCGAAGGCCGGACGGCAGTTGCGACTCCCGCTCGACCTGCCCAAGCCCGCCAAGACGCCGCCCCCGCGCGTGACCCCGCCACCGCCGACGAACGTGCGACGGCGCAAGCCAGGAGGTAGCACGTCATGACCGAACCCGTTCGCATTCCCGCCGACGTCGACATGCACGACCGCGTGCTCGGCCCGCTCACCGCGCGCCAGCTGGGCATCCTCGCCGCGGCCGGAGCGGCGCTGTACCTGGTGTGGCTCGTCACGCGCGCGTTCCTGCCGATCCCGCTCTTCGCCGCCTTCGCGGTTCCGGTCGGCGCGGCGTCGGTGATGCTCGCCCTGGGCAAGCGCGACGGTGTCCCGCTGGACAAGCTCCTGATCGCCGCGATCCGCCAGCGGATCGCTCCGCGACACCGCGTCGCCGCGCCGGAAGGCGTCCGTCCGGCGCCCGCGTGGCTCACCGCGAACGCGGACCAGGGAGCCGGCCGCCGCGGGCCAGCGTCCGAGGCTGAACCCGTCTCCCCGACCGCGCTGCGCCTGCCGGCTGAGGCAGTCACGGAGACCGGCGTGGTGGACCTGGGCCCGGACGGGTTGACGGTCGTCGCCGTCGCGAGCACGGTGAACTTCGCGCTCCGGACACCGGCCGAGCAGGAGGCACTGGTCGCCTCGTTCGGGCGCTACCTGCACTCACTGACCGCCCCGGTCCAGGTGCTGGTGCGCACCGAGCGTCTCGACCTCTCCGCTCAGATCGCCGAGCTGCGCGAGCGCGCGGGTGGCCTGCCGCACCCGGCGTTGGAAGCGGCCGCGGTCGAGCACGCCGACTACCTGGTCCAGCTCGGGCAGGAGTCCGATCTGCTGCGACGGCAGGTGCTGCTCGTGCTGCGGGAACCGCTCGCCGCAGCCGACCCTCCTGACGGACTCGGCGGCCCTGGGGCGCTGGCCGCTCTGCAGGGCCGCCGCAACCGGACGCCCGGCCAGGCCGACGCCGCCGCACGACGAGCGGCCGAGTCACGCCTGGTGCGCCGCCTCACCGAAGCCGTGGAGCTGCTGTCCCCAGCCGGGATCACGGTGACCCCGCTCGACGCGGGGCAGGCCACCGCGGTCCTGGCCTCGGCGTGCAACCCCGACAGCCTCTTGCCCCCATCAGCCGGGCTCGCCGGCGCGGATGAGGTCATCACTACCGCTTCGGACCCGGCGGATGACGACGCCGCCCGGTGGCGTGCGGATGCACGTGCAGAGGACGAGCCCGCGTGGGGCGAGGACGACTGGGACTACGAGGACGAGCGAGAGGAGCAGTTCTGATGCGCCATCGCAGCCACCACCGTCGGCCTGGCCAACCGGCCTCCCCGGCCGCAGCCGCATTCACGCCGGACGCCCTGTCGGTGGGGGCGCGGCACCTGGAGGTCGGCGGCGAATGGGTCGCCAGCTTCGCGGTCATCGGCTACCCGCGCGAGGTGCACCCCGGCTGGCTGGCTCCGCTGCTGACCTACCCCGGCCGCTTGGACGTCTCCGTGCACGTCGAGCCGATCGACCCTGCCACCGCCGCCGCCCGGTTGAAGAAGCAGCTCGCCAAGCTCGAGGCCGGCCGACGCCACACCGCCGAGCACGGCCGGCTGTTCGACCCCCACGTCGAGGCCGCCACCGAAGACGCCTACGACCTGTCCTCCCGCGTCGCCCGAGGCGAGGGCAAGCTGTTCCGCGTCGGGCTGTACCTGACCATCCACGCCACCACCCAACGCGCTCTCGCCGAGGAAGTCGCGGCACTGCGGTCACTGTGCGCCAGCCTGCTGCTGGACGCCAAGCACACCACCTACCGCAGCCTCCAGGGGTGGGTGTCGACCTTGCCGCTGAGCCTGGACCTGATCGGCATGCGCCGCACCTTCGACACCGCAGCGTTGTCGGCCGCGTTCCCGTTCACCAGCCCGGACCTGCCCGCGCCTGATCCGACCTCGGTCGCGGCACCGGCCGGGGTGCTCTACGGGTACAACATCGGCTCCCAGGGGCTGGTCCACTGGGACCGCTTCGGCGAGGGCATGCACAACCACAACTCGGTCATCCTTGGCCGCTCGGGCGCGGGGAAGTCATACCTGGTCAAGTTGGAGCTGCTGCGTTCGCTGTACCGCGGGATCGAGGTCGCCGTTGTCGATCCGGAGGACGAGTATGCCCGGCTCGCGGCCGCCGTCGGGGGAACCAACGTCCACCTCGGCGTGCCCGGAGTTCGGCTCAACCCGTTCGATTTGCCCATCCACACGCGGCCGGACGGACGACGCACCGCACCGAAGGACGCGCTCGTTCGGCGCAGCCTGTTCCTGCACACCGCGATCGAAGTTCTTCTCGGCGGTGAACCGTCGGCAGCCGAGCGGGCCGCGCTGGACCGCGCGATCGCCGCGACCTACCAGAGCGTGGGCATCACCACCGATCCCCGCACCTGGACCCGACCCTCACCCGAGCTGCGCACACTGCGAGAAAAGCTCGCTAGCTCCGGTGACGGTGCCGGCCGCGAGCTCGCCGCGCGGTTGCATCCGTTCGTCGAGGGCGCGTTCAAGCAGCTCTTCGACGGGCCCAGCACCGTTCAACCCGAGGGACAGCTCGTGGTGTTCAGCCTCCGCGACCTGCCCGACGAGCTGAAAGCGATCGGCACGCTGCTCACGCTCGACGTCATCTGGCGGCGAGTGTCGAACCCCGCGATCCGCCGGCCGCGGATGGTGGCGGTGGACGAGGCATGGCTTTTGCTGCAAGACAAGGCCGGTGCCGAGTTCTTGTTCCGTTCGGCGAAAGCCTTCCGCAAGTACTGGGCCGGTCTGACAGTGGCGACCCAGGACGTCGACGACGTCCTCGGCACCGACCTCGGCAAAGCCGTCGTGGCCAACGCGGCCACCCAGATCCTGCTCCGGCAGGCCCCGCAAGCCATCGACGAGATCGCCCGCACCTTCACCCTCTCCGCCGGAGAACGCCAGTTCCTGCTCGCAGCCGACCGCGGCCAGGGACTGCTGTCGACCGGAACCCAGCGCGTGGCCTTCCAGAGCATGGCGTCGCCGACCGAGCACTACCTGATCACCAGCGATCCGGTCGAACTCGCCGAGCAAGACGACGACCAGGCTGCCGCGTTCGTCGACCTCGGTCCTCAGCCCGTCGAGGGCGAGGAAATCAGCCTCGATGCCCCTTGATCACTGGGAGACGCGTCCTATGTGGATACGTTCCGCTTCCGCCGATTGGCTAGAGAACTACCTGCGTGACCCTGCTGGTGCGTTGGTCGCGTTGCTGAGCCGACTCCGCGATCTCGCCGTGGATGAAGGCCCGATCGCCGTGCCGGTGCTCGCCGTGCTTATCGCGACGCTCTTCGCCGGGCGAAGGTGGTGGGCGCGACGGTGCCACGAGCGACTCGTCGCCGACGCACGTCAAGTCACCGTGCTCGCCCCTCCCACCGTCGATCCAGCCGGCGGCGCCGCGCTGTGGTCCAACCTCGTGGGCCTTCTGCGGCCCGGCTGGCGACGGGCGCTCACCGGACAACCGCACGTGGCCTGCGAGTACGTGTTCTCCGAGGCAGGGGTTGCGATCCGGTTGTGGGTGCCCGGCGCCATCCCACCCGGCCTCGTCGAGCGCGCCCTCGAGGCCACGTGGCCCGGCGCCCACACCCAGGTGCGGCCTGCTGAGCCGCCACTGCCAGCTCCCGCGACGGCGAGCGGCGGCTCGTAGTCGGCGGCGAGCTGCGGCTCGCGCGGTCGGAGGCACTGCCTATTCGCACGGCCTTCGAGGCCGACCCGATCCGCGCGCTGATCGGCGCGCCGGTCGGACTGGGTCGCAACGAGCACGCCTGCGTGCAGGTCCTGGCCCGCCCGGTCACCGGCCGCCGCGTCCAACGAGCCCGCCGCGCCGCCCGGCAGGTCCACACCGGCAGTTCGGTGCGGGCTGGTCGGCCGCCTGCTGGACGCGGTCACCCCTGGATGTCACGAACCCGCCGCACGACGCTGCACCGCACGAAGACCGGTGCTCTGCATAGCGACCCGCAAACCTCGCTCGAGTACGCGGCACAAAACGGGCATCGTCGCCAAGCAGCGCGGCAGCCAGTTCGAGACGTCGTCCGCTACGCCGTCGCCACCATCCTCCCCTCAAGTGCCGACGCCGACGCTGTCAGCGCAGCCCGAGAGGTCGCCCGCGGGCGCGCACACGCCCTCGCCGCATCGTTCGCCTCCTACACCGAGCACAACCACTACACGCGACACCGCCTTCGCCGCCCCGAGCAGGTGATCGGCTCCCGGCTTTCTGGCGCGGGGCGACCTGCTGTCGGTGCCTGAGCTGGCCGCGATAGCCCACCTCCGACCGACGAGGCCATCCCGGGGCTGCAGCGCGCCGGGGCCCGCGCCATTGCGCCTCCACCTGGCATCGCCGTCCCAGGGCCCGAAGCCAAACCGCTCGGCGTCACGACACACGCGCACGAACGGCCCGTCGCCCTGCGAGTCCCCGACGCCCGACAACCATCTGCACGTGCCTAGGCGCGACCGGCTCCGGCAAATCGACCTTGCTGGCACGATCGTCCTGGCCGACGCCGAGGCCGGCCGCGGAACCGTCCTGATCGATCCCAAAGGCGATCTCGTCACCGACGTCCTGTCCCGGCTACCCCGCTCCGCGGCCGACCGGGTCGTGCTCTTCGACGCCGACAGCAAGGTCCGCCCACCATGCCTCAACCCGCTGGACGGCGGCGAAACCGACCTGATGGTGGACAACCTCGTCTCCGTGTTCCGCCGGGTCTACTCAGCGTTCTGGGGCCCGCGCACCGACGACGTGATGCGCGCGGCCTGCCTGACCCTCCGGTCCCAGGAAGGCGTCGCCACCCTCGCGGACCTGCCGAAACTGCTGGCCGACGAAGCCTTCCGCAGCCGCGTCACCGCCGGCATCACCGATCCGGTCCTACGTGGCTTCTGGTCCTGGTATGAGGAGCTCACCGACTCGGCCCGCTCGCAGGTCATCAGCCCGTTGATGAACAAGCTCCGCGCCTTCCTGCTGCGCCCCTTCGTCCGCGCCGCCATCGCGGGAGGACACTCCACAGTCGACCTCGACCAAGTGCTCGATGGTGGCATCTGTTTGGTGCGAATCCCGAAGGGCTCATTGGGGGAGGAGACCACCCGGTTGGTCGGGTCGCTGGTCGTGGCGCGCACCTGGCAGGCGATCACCGGCCGCGCGCGCATCCCTCAGCGTCGTCGCAGGGACGCGAGCCTGGTGATCGACGAGTGCCACAACTTCCTCAACCTGCCCTATCCGATCGAGGACATGCTCGCCGAGGCCCGCGGGTTCCGAACCTCGATGACGCTGGCGCACCAGCACCTCGGCCAGCTTCCCCGCGAACTCCGCGAAGGTATCTCGACCAACGCACGCAGCAAGATCTTCTTCAACGCCTCGCCCGAAGACGCACGTGAGCTGGCCCGCCACACCGCGCCACGGCTATCTGACCACGACCTGGCCCACCTCGGCGCCTACCACGCCGCCGCCCGACTCGTCCTGAACGGCGAAGAGGCACAGCCGTTCACCCTTCGCACCCTGCCGCTCCCGCCACCGGTTCCCGGTCGCGCACGCGCAATCCGCGCCGCCGCTCGTCGCGCCACGCCCGTCACCAGGCTCGGCACCACGAGGCTGAGCGGTAGGTCGCCGGGCAGCGCGGCACCCGCCAACCGCACCGAGCGAGTCACCGGCGCACACAGCGCTGATCCCCGGCGGCGCAGCTGAACCCATCCAACTTGACCTCGTTGGAGGCGACCTTGATCACCAACCCGACTCCCCAGCGAGCGCTGCGTGGACACAGGCCCGCTCGCCCGAGCCCGCGCGTCGCGAATTCGGCCGAGCACCAGGCTGCGCTGGCGGTGCGGCTGACGCCGCGGGACAAATGGATCGCCCGGATGCTGTGGGAGCACCGGGTCCTGACCTCGCACCAGGTCACCGCCCTCGCGTTTCCCAGCTTCAGGTCAGGACGCCAGCGGCTGCGCGAGCTCTACCTGTGGGGCGTGGTGGACCGCTTCCAGCCGTTCGTCACCGTCGGGACAGCGCCGATGCATTACGTGCTCGCCCCGGCCGGCGCCACGGTGCTCGCCGCTGAGGACGGCCGGGACGTCAAGGAGATGGGCTACCGGCACGACCGCGCCTTCGCCGTCGCACACAGCCTGCGGCTCGCACACACCGTCGGGGTGAACGAGTGGTTCACCACCCTCGTCGCCCGCGCACGCCACGAGCCGGGCGCCTTGACGGCCTGGTGGTCCGAGACACGGTGCAGCCGTCACTTCGGCGACCTCGTCCGGCCCGACGCCTACGGCCGGTGGCAGCAGGGGGACCGGCAGATCGAGTGGTTCCTGGAGTACGACTTCGGCACCGAGCCCCTGGCCAAGCTTGCCGGGAAACTGTCCGGCTACGCCGCCCTGGCGGAAGCCACCGGCATCACCACCCCAGTGCTGGTGTGGCTGCCGACCTCGCGCCGGGAGGTCAACGCCCGCCGGGTACTCGCCCGAGCTCAGGCTCAGCTGACCGAGCCGCACACCGTGCCCGTCGCGACCGCGGCGGCCGCCCTGCTCGACCCCGACGCCGCACACCCGAGCCCCGCCGACGAGGTCTGGCTTCCCCTCGACCCCGAGGGCCGTTGCGCCGACGGACACTCGCCGGCCTCGCCGACGCCTGGCCCGGCCTCCCGCCACCGGTCGCCGCGGACGACACCGCGCCCGGCCCGGTGCCGCCTCCGCCCTCGCCGATGCCGCCCCCGCCACAGCGGTAGGCGCGCAGGTGTCCGCTTCAGTCAAGACGGCGGCGGTCGCGGCGGCCGTGGTGCTGCTCATTCCGGTTCTGATCGGCGCGGCCGCCGCCGGTGTGGTCGCCTCCCTGTTCACCAGCGGTGGCGGTGCTGACTGTGCTCCCGCCGGTGCCAGCCCCGCGACCGGAGTCGCGGGATATGACCCCGAACAGCTTGCCAACGCCGCCACCATCGTCGCCGTCGGCAAGCAGATGCGAGTGCCCGAGTACGGGTGGGTGATCGCCATCGCCGCGGCCATGCAGGAGTCCCGGCTGCACAACCTCGACTATGGGACCGGGACAGCCTCGGCCTCTTCCAGCAACGGCCCTCGCAAGGCTGGGGCACCCCGGCGCAGATCCTCAACCCCAGCTACGCCGCCACCCAGTTCTACGAGCACCTGCTCGCCGTGCCGAACTGGCAACAGATGAGCGTCACCGGCGCCGCGCAG